>OZ244929.1:0-4800000 GCA_965221995.1 Spirochaetia bacterium | reverse complement strand
AAGCCGCTTTCCCTCTTGACATCCTGTCTCCATTTCGGATAATATAATATGATACATTTATGATACATGGTGGAGACCTCCCGTGATCCTCTCCCTCCCGTTCTCCCCTCCCGACGCCACTCCCATCGGCGACCGCTACGCCATGCAGACACACGACGGGTTCACCTACTACTTCTTCAACCTCGAACCTTTCGATTGCCACCCCGCCGACGACCGCCGCGCCATGCTCCTGCGCGCCGCCAGGCTGCACGTGGTCTCCGGCGTCCGCCAAGCCGACATCATGGCCGCCTTCGACCTCTCGCGTCCCACCCTCGCGCGCGCGGTCAAACGCTATCGGGACGGCGGCGAAGACGCCTTCTTCGCCCCGCGCCGGGGGCGGGGACGTACCGTCGTCGACGCCCAGATGGCCGATGAAGCGGCCAATCTGCTCGCCTCCGGGATGAGCGGCAACGCCTGCGCACGCCAGCTCGGCATCCCGGCGAGCACCTTCAACGAGAACCGGCGTGCCGGCGTCATCGCCGACCCCGCTCGGGCTGCTGGCGCCGCCGCGGACGCGCCGCAGGCGGCCACCGATCTGCCTGCCAGCCCGGACGCTGCACAGACCGACCCGGCTGCCGCCACCGATCGCGCCACCCGCGATGCCCGCGACACGCACGCGCCCATGGGCCGCGCGGCGCGCGACGTCGAGGGCCGCACACTCGCCAGTGCCGGCTTGATGACCGAGGCCACACCGGTGTTCGCCGAGCCAGCCCACGCCGTCGCCCACGGCGGTGTCCTGGCGGCACTGCCGATGCTGCTGCGCGAGGGCCTGCTCGGCGCCGCCAACCGCCTGTTCCGCCTGCCCGCCGGATTCTACGGCCTGAGCACCATCCTCCTGTTCGTCGCCTTCATGGCGCTGGCCCGCATACGCAACCCCGAGGCTCTGCGCTACCAGGCGCCCGGCGAGTGGGGCGCCATCCTCGGCCTCGACCGCTGCCCCGAACCCAAGACCCTGCGCCGCAAGCTCAGGCTGCTGGCCAGCGCCGAGCACACCGTGCGCGAGTGGCAATCGGCACTGGCCCGTACCTGGGCCAGCGAGCACGACGACGATTGGGCGACGCTGGCCGTGGACGGCCACGTGAAGGTCTACACTGGGCGCAACGGTCGGCTGCCGAAACACTTCGTCGCGCGCCAGAAGCTGTGCCTGCCGGCCTCCGTGAGCTACTGGATCAACGCGCTCGGCGGCGCGCCCCTGCTGTGTCTGCACAAGGCGCTGGACCCGAAGCTGGTCAAGGCGCTCGAACACGACGTGGTGCCGCAGCTGTTGGCACTGGGCGTGCTGCCGCACGCGGCCCCCGACCTGACCCAGCCGGATGCGGGCGCCCCAGCGCTCACCCTGGTGTTCGACCGCGAGGGCTGGAGCCCGGATCTGTTCAAGCGCCTTGCCCAGCGCGGCATCGCCTGCATCACCTGGCACAAGAACTTCAAGGGAGAGGACTGGCCGCAGGTGGAGTTCCGCAGCCTTGAGGTACCGATTCATGGGCCCGCCGCCACCAGCACCACCACCGTTGAGCTCGCCGAGCAGCAGATCGTCCTGCGCAACGGGCTCACGGTGCGTCAGATCCGGCGTCGTCTGGCCAACGGTCGCCAGGTGCCACTGATCACCACGCACCCGCAGATGCCCGTGCAGCAGGTCGCTGGCGCCATGTTCTCGCGCTGGTCGCAGGAGAACTTCTTCAAGTACCTGCGCGAGCAGTTCAACCTCGACGCCCTGCCCACCCATGACCTGGAGCCGCTTGACCCCAACGCACAGGTGGTCAACCCCGTGCGCCGCGCTCTCGAAAAGACCATCAGGCGGGTCCGTAGCCGCCTGGCAGCGGCCCGCGATCGCCTCGCCGCTGCCCTGCAGGAACAGCGCCGGGACACCGCCACTCGCCTGGAGGATGACGCCAAGGCGCTCGCTGGCGAACTTGACGAACTCAAGCAGAAGCGCGCCGACCTGCCGACCCACGTCCGCGCCGGCGACCTGTCGGAGCAGGACAAGCTGGACGCCCTGCCGGTTGGCGGGCGGCTGTTCATGGACGTGGTGCGCATGATCGCCTATCGCGCCGAGACCCGCATGATGGCGCCGGTGATCACCGCGCAAGGCAACAAACCGAATGCCCGCAGGCTGCTGCGCGCGTTGCTGACCTGCGACGCCAATCTCATCCCGGAGCCGGGCGCCGGCGTTCTGCGGATACAGTTCCTGGGCCTCGGCAGCGACGCCTGCGACCGCATGCTCGCTCCCCTGATCGAGGAACTCAACGCCACCGCCACCATCTATCCCGGCACCGAGCTCAGGCTGCTCTACGAGATGGCCGCCAATTCGCCGCTCAACGTGTCATCTGATTCCGCTTGAGGTCAGGAAGTCTGAAATTGACCTTGCGCAGTCCATCTAACCCGCGACGATTGGTTGACCTGATCCCGGTCGATGTGGTCCGCTGGGGTAGCGCACGCGAGGGTGCGTCCAGTCCGCGGGAAGGGAACAAGTCCCCCCTCTCGCTGTCCGAGTTGCGGTAAGCCTTCTTTCGGCCTGTTTGGCGGACACAGGCGGCATGAGAGGAGGTTCCATGTCTACTCGCTCTTTACCACCCCGGCCGAGCTTGGCGAGCGTCAAGAAGCAGGCCAAGCAGCTTCTCAGGCTGCATCGCACCGATCCTGACAGCGTCCGCGCGCGCATTCAGGAGCATCACCCCCGCGCCGAAACGTTTGGCGCGCTGGCGGATGCCCAGCTCGTAGTCGCCCGCGAGTACGGATTCGCGAGTTGGCGAAGGCTGTCGGAACATATCCAGGAACTCACCGTGATTTCCGAGCAGGGCGAGGCGTCGCGGTTCCTGGATCTGGCCTGCCTGACCTACGGTGACGATTCGACGGCGAGGATCGATCGCGCCAGGCGGATGCTGGCCGACCGGCCGCCGTTGGCGGCGGTCGATGCGCACACGGCCGCCGCGACGGCCAGCGTGGCGGCTCTCCAGAGGCTCCTGAGCGAGGACCCCGGCCGCGCCTCCGCGACCGGCGGGCCGCGCAAGTGGCCGCCGCTGCTCTACCTCTGCTACTCGCGCGTGACCGAGCAGCTTCCGGAAGCCGACACCATCGGCTCCGCCCGACTGCTGCTCGCGCACGGCGCGGACCCGAACGCCCACTTCATGTGGGGGCGCACGTACCGGTTCACGGCCCTCACCGGCGCGATGGGCGAAGGAGAGGGCGGCATCGTCAGTCAGCCACCTCATCCTCATGCCTGGGCCCTGGCCACGTTGCTGCTCGACGCCGGGGCGGATCCCAATGACGCACAGGGGCTCTACAACACGATGTTCCGGCCCGACGACCGCTGGCTGCAACTCTTCCTCGACCGCGGGCTCACCGCCTCGGACAGGATCAACTGGAAGACCGGCAACCGGATCGGAACCCTCGACTTCCTCCTCGGTCACGCGGCGACCAAGGGCTTCGCCGACCGGGTCGAGCTGTTGCTCCGGCACGGCGCCGATCCCCGCGGCAGCAGCTACTACAACGGGCGGACCCATCACGCGAACGCGCTGTTGAACGGCTTTCAGGACATCGCTGCGATGCTGCAGCACGCGGGGGCCGCGCCGGCGGAGTTGGGCCCGGAGGATCGCTTTCGGGCCGCCTGCATGAGCGGTGACGAGGCTGCCGCGCGCGCTGCTCTCAAGGCGGCGCCGCAGAGCCTGAGCAACCCGGACATGCTGCACACGGCCGCTTCACTGGGCAATGTGGCCGCCGTGCGCTGCCTGCTGAGTCTCGGCGCGGATGCGAACGCCACCGCGAAAGACGGGACGACCGCGTTGCACCACGGCGGGTGGAACGATCAGCGGGGGGTGGCCGAGATCCTGATCGCGCATGGCGCGCGGCCGCTGCGTGACGCCAATCACGGATCCTCGCCGGCAGGATGGGCCAACCACGCCGGCCACGCAGCCATGCGGGACTACCTGCTCGACCACTGCACCGATGGTGTCGACCTCGTCTCCTTCGGCAGGGTCGCGGCGTTGCGCCGGTACCTGTCGGAGCATCCCGACTTTGCGACCAGCGTCACTCCGGGCGGCGGCTCTCCTCTCCATCACCTCCGCGACGACATCGACGATCTCGAGCCGTTGGTGGACACACTCCTGGAGGCCGGCGCCGACCTCGGCGCCCGTGACTCCCGGAAGCAGACCGCATACGAGAGCGCGGTACGGCGAGGTGAGCTTACCGTCGCCACCCTGCTATCCCGGTGACGACGTCTGCTCAATACCGCCGCACGCCCGAGATGCGGATCTCTCCGATCTGGCCGAAGAAGTTGCCCCAGCCCAGGTAGTTGAACCCGCCTCCGTACTTGGCGTAGCCCGTCAAGCGGGTGAACACGCTGAACTGGCAGTCGTGCTCCCGGTCGTTGACCAGCGTGCGGCCGTCGACGTTCTGCATCCGCCAGATCGGCGTGCCGTCCAGGAAGAGCTCGTGCACGTCCTCGGCGTAGCTGTATTGCCACGCCACGTGGTGCCACTCCGTGTCGCCGATCCCGACTTCCTCCCGCTCGGCCACGATGCCCCGCGGGCGCATCCACGGATGCAGGTTCTTCCAGGTGTGGTCACTGCTCTGAAAGTGCACGCCCGGCGCCATGCCGGCATCGGGGGAGTTGAGGTCGGACAGGTACAGCTCCCAAACGCCCTGCTCCCTGCTGTCGTAGGTCCCGCAGATGTGACCGTAGTCGAACCGCTTCAGGGGCAGGTCGCCGAACCCCTGCCATGGACCACCACGGCGCACCCACGCTTCCACCGTCCACTCCCGGGCGCACGTCTTCAGGTCGAGCTCCGGAACCGATTCGAACTCGTCTCTGGCCTTCGGCAGCGAGCCCCACTCCTTGCCGATGTTGGCGTAGCCGTGCTCGCCGTGTCCGGTCTCCTGCGGAAACCTTCCGTCACGGCCCGGCCACAAGAGCCTCCGGTCGCCGCCGATGTTCGTGTAGGTCAACGTCATAGTCCTGTCGCGGCCGATGCGTTCCTCGAACAGCCGGCCGTCGGGGCCCTGCCAGTCATAGAGCACCACCGTGTGCTCGTCCGGGTCCATGACTCGCAGGTGCTCCGGAAGCACCCTGAGGAGCATCTCGCCGCTATCGGTCACCCCGTTCACGTCCGTTACCTGGACCGCAAGCTCGGAGCGTCCCGCCTCGACCGGAGTCCCCGACAAGCACCCTGCCTTGCCGTCGAAGCTCATTCCTGCGGGAAGGGCACCCGACACGTTCCACTCCAGCGGCCCGGCCATGTGCTCCGTCTTCAGCGCGGCCTGATACGCCGCACCGACGTAGGCAGGCGGCAGCGATTCGGTGACCAGCCGGCCGCGCCGCACCGTGAGGGTGAAGGCATGATCGTCGGTCGCTCCGTGTTCGTCCCGCGCACCGATGGTCACCTGACGGGACTCCACCGTTTCCGCAGGCGTCCCTCGAATCACGCCGGTGTGGGCGTCGAACGCCAGCCCCGCCGGCAGACTGCCATCCTTCATGTCCCAGGAGACCCGGCCCGCAGCCGCGTCCGTGCCCAGCCGAACCTCGTACGGGATCCCCAATCCCGCTTCGGGCGGCTTCTGGCGGATGACGGTCAGCCGGTCCGTCACGGGATAGCGCATGACGCTCGAGATGCGCAGCTCATCGATCTCGCCGTCCATGTTGCCCATTTCCAGGCCCGCCACCATGACCGGATCCCGCGAATGAAGAACGCCTCCCACGCAAAAGGGTATGTCGCATCGCTCGGCATCGTTGACGATGATGCGATTCGAAGCGTGTCCGGGGGCCGGAAGCTGCAACCGGCGGACGAGCGTGCCGTCCACCAACAGGTAATTCATCTGATCGCGGTAGCGGAACTGCCAGGCCACGTGGTGCCAGCCGGTGTCGCGGAACCGTCCCCGGTCCTCATCCAGCCAGCCGAACGGGGCCGAGGGTCCGAGGCTACTGCTGGTGTCGTGGTTCGGATCTCTGCCCACCCAGCCCATGAATCGCGCTCCCGCTATGAGTCCGTCGTCGCGGGTGGCCCGGGTGATTCCGTTGCGGAGGATGAAGCTCCATCCGCCGCGCATCCCGCGGGGAAGGCTGAACCCTTCCTCGTCCGTACCGCAGATGAACGCGTACGTATGGACCCTGTCCTTGCCGCCGGGGCCGGTGTAGCGAACCCACGCTTCGACCGTCCACGCTTCGGTGCAGGTCCGCAACTTCAGCTTGTCGTTGTTCGCGGGACCGATCCGGAGATTGGCGTCGCTGCGCTCGAACCGCGCCGTGGACCCGAAGCCCGGCCGGTTGCCCCACAACCCCCGTCCACCGGACCGCAGCGTCAGCTCGGGATCGCCGCAGGCGTCATGGGCTTCGTCGCCCGCACCTTCATCGAAGTGATAGAGCGCCACCGTGTGCTCGTCCGGCTCGAACGGCCTGGTCCAATCGCAACTCATGTCCGCACCTCCTACTACGCTCGATACCGCCGCACGCCCGAGATGCGGATCTCTCCGATCTGGCCGAAGAAGTTGCCCCAGCCATGGTAGTTGAACCCGCCTCCGTACTTGGCGTAGCCCGTCAAGCGGGTGAACACGCTGAACTGGCAGTTGTGCCCCCGGTCGTTGACCAGCGTGCGGCCGTCCACGTTCTGCATCCGCCAGATCAGCGTGCCGTCCAGGAAGAGCTCGTGCTCATCCTCCACATAGCTGTACTGCCACGCCACGTGGTGCCACTCCGTGTCGCTGATCCCGACTTCGTCCCGCTCGGCCACGATGCCCCGCGGACGCATCCACGGATGCAGGTTCTTCCAGGTGTGGTCACGGCTCTGAAAGTGCACGCCCGGCGCCATGCCGGCATCGGGGGAGTTGAGATCGGACAGGTACAGCTCCCAGATCCCCTGCTCCCTGCTGTCGTACGTTCCGCAGATGTGACCGTAGTCGAACCGCTTCAGGGGCAGGTCGCCGAACCCCTGCCATGGACCGCCCCGGCGCACCCACGCTTCCACCGTCCACTCCCGGCTGCACGTCTTCAGGTCGAGCTCCGGAACCGATTCGTATTCGGCTCTGGCCTTCGGCAGCGAGCCCCACTCCTTGCCGATGTTCGCGTACCCGTGCTCGCCGTGTCCGGTGTCCAGCGGGAACCGTCCCTCCCGGCCGGGCCAGCAGTGCCGATGGTCACCGCCCGTGTTCGTGTAGGTCAACGTCATCGTCCGGTCGCCGCCGATGCGTTCCTCGAACAGCCGGCCGTCCGGCCCCTGCCAGTCATAGAGCACCACCGTGTGCTCGTCGGGGCGCATCACCCGCAGGTTCTCCGGAAGCACCCTGAGGAGCAGCTCACCGCGATCGCTCACCCCGTTGGCGTCCGTCACCTGGACCGCAAGCCGGGTGCGCCCCGCCTCGACCGGAGTCCCCGACAAGCACCCTGCCTTGCCGTCGAAGCTCATGCCTGCGGGAAGGGTGTCCGACACGCCCCACTCCAGCGGTTCGACCATGTGCTCGGTATTCAGCTCGGCCCGGTAGGCCGAACCGACGTAGGCAGTTGGCAGCGATTCGGTGACCAGCCGGCCGCGCCGCACCGTGAAGGATAACGTATGGTCGTCGGTCGCTCCGTCTTCGTCCTGAGCCGCGATGGTCACCTGGCGGGACTCCACCGTTTCCGCCAGCGTCCCGCGAATCACGCCGGTGTCGGTATCGAGCGCCAACCCCGCCGGCAGGCTGCCCCCCGTCAGCTCCCAGGAGACCCTGCCGGCCGCCGCGTCCGTGCCAAGCCGAACCTCGTAGGGGATCCTCAATCCCGCTTCGGGCAGCTTGTCGCGGATTACGGCCATCCGGTCCGTCACGGGATAGCGCATGACGCTCGAGATGCGCAGCTCATCGATCTCCCCGTCCATGTTGCCCATTTCCAGGCCCGATGTGACGACCGGGTCCCGAGAGTGAGGGATCCCGCCAACGTAGAAGGGAATGTCGCACCGGTCGGCGTCGTTGACGAGAATGCGATTCGAGGACTGGCCGGGGATGGGGAGCTGCACCTGCCGGACGATCCTGCCGTCCACCAGCAGCCAGTTCATCTGGTCGCGGTAGCGGAACTGCCAGGCCACGTGGTGCCAGCCGGTGTCGCGGAACCGGCCCCGATCCTCCTCCAGCCAGCCGAACGAGCTCGTGGGCGTGATCAGGATGCCGTGAGTGGGCATCCTGCCCGACCAGCCCAGGAGCCGCGAGCCCGGCATGAGCCCGTCTTCCAGGGTGCCGGGGACGCCCGAGCAGTTGAGGTAGAAGCTCCAGCCGCCGCGCATGCCGCTGGGAAGGCTGAAGCCTTCCTCGTCCGTGCCGCAGAGGAACGCGTAGGTGTAGCGACCCAGCAGGGCGTCATCGGCGTCGAACCGGCCCCACTCGACCCGGTCCCTGCCGCCGGGGCCGCTGTAGCGAACCCACGCTTCGACCGTCCACTCCGCGGTGCAGGTCCGCAACTGCAGCTTGTCGTGGTTCACGGGCCCCATGCGGATGTTGCCGTCGCTGCGCTCGAACCGCGCCGTGGACCCGAAGCCCGAACGGCTGCCCCAGAGCGCCCGCCCCCTGGACCGCAACGTCAGCTCGGGATCGCCGCAGGCGTCGTGCGCTTCGTCGCCTGAGCCTTCGTCGAAGTGATAGAGCGCCACCGTGTGCTCATCCGGCTCGAAGGGTTCATTCCAGTCGCCGCTCATGTTCCGTACCTCCCGTACGTGCCTGGCCTGCGGTCAGTACCGTCGGATGTTCGACAGGCGTATTTCGCCGATCTGCCCGAAGAAGTTGCCCCACCCAAGCCAGTTGAACTCTCCCCCATAGCGGGAGTAGCCCTTCAGCCTGGACGATATGCTGAACTGGGCATCGTGCCGTCGGTCGTTGACCATCCCGCGCCCGTCCGGGCGGTACATCTGCCAGATGCGGGTTCCATCGAGAAAGAGCTGATGCACTTCATCGGCATGCGAGTACTGCCAGGCGACATGGTGCCACTCCGTGTCACGTATGCCGACTGCTTCCCGTTCCGCAACGATGCCCTCCGGGCGCGACCACGGATGGAGGTTCAACAGCGCGTGTTCCGGTGCGGTGCCCAGAAAGTGAACGCCGGGCGCCATGCTCCCATCGGGCGCGTCGTGATCGGACAGGTACAACTCCCACACCCCGCGCTCGGTGTTGTCGTAGGTCCCGAAGACGTGCCCGAAGTGAAACTCGCGCCCATAGCCGTCCACCGGCCCGCCGCGCCGCAGCCACGCCTCCACCGTCCACTCGGACGCGCAGGTCCGTAGATCGACCTTGTCGTTGTGCTGCGGTCCGACGAACCCCCCTTCCCCGCCCCCGATGAAGTAGGGGTAGCGCCCCCAGCCGGGCCGCGGCAGACGCGTGTCTCCCTTCACGTTGGTCCAGGTGAGGGTGAGCTCCTCATCGCCGGCGACATCGGGTATCAGCTTGCCGCTGGCTCCCTGCCAGTCCCAGAGCGCCACCGTGTGTTCATCCAGCTCGATATATCGCAGCGCGCCCGGCAGGACCGCGAGCACCAGATCGCGGGAATCGGTTTGGCCGCCGGCATCTCTGGCTTCCACCCGCACGCTCGCGCGGCCCGTCGCACTCGGGATGCCGCCGAACTCTCCCCTGGTGCCGTCGAACGAGAGCCCGGCCGGCGGAGCACCGCTCTGGATCTTCCACCGCACGGGCTCGACCAGGTGTCGAACCGTCAATCGTTCGCAATAGGCATGCCCCGCGAAGGCAACCGGCAATGACTCCTCGACGATCCGTCCGGGGCGCACGCACAGCTTGAACGTGTGCTCATCCGTGTGTCCGGCGGTGTCAGCCGCTCGAACCCTTATCTCCGCTTCCTCCCCGACTTCCGTGGGAGTGCCCGATATCGTGCCGCCGGCCTCATCGAGCTGCAGTCCCGCCGGCAGCCGGCCTGCGGCTACCTTCCACGTCACCGCTCCCTGCGCCGCATCCGCCGACAGAGACTCCGCATAGGGCACGTTCATGCCCGCGTCGGGCAACTCGCGGCGAACGACCGCCACCCGATCGGCCGCGGGGTAGCGCATGATGTCGGAGATCCGCAACTCGTCGATCTCCCCCTCGAAGTTGCATTCTCCCCGACCCAGGTAGACCCCGAAGTTGTCCTTGTCCAGAGCATCGGTCGAAGGTTCGTGTTGCGAGTGCAGGAACCCTCCGACCACGAACGGCAGATCGCACCGCGAAGCGTCGTTTGCCACGGCCCGCCCTCCGGGCTCGCTCTCCCGGTAGATCAGGTTCCCATCGAGGAACATGAAGTGCATCTGGTCTGCGTAGCGGAACTGCCAGGCGACATGGTGCCACCGGTCGTCGTCGATGGCCGGCGCCGTGGCGAACGCACCGACCTGATTCACGTCGTTGTGGGGAGCCCGTGCATACGACCCGATGTAGCGACCCTGCGGGGCAAGCCCGTTCCCGTTGATCCACAGGTCGTGATAGCGAAGCTTCTTGAGGATGGTCCAATGAGGCCAAAGCAGATAGAAGTTCCAGCCCGCCCGCACGCCCTCGGGCATGCCGAATCCCTCATCGTCGGTACCGCAGATGTTGCGGTAGCCCGACGCTCCTTCCCACGCTTCGTCCCGCTGTTGTCCGGGGCTCGTTGCAAGTCGAAGCCAGACCTCGATCGTCCACTCCCTGATGCAGCCACGCAGCTCCAGCTTGTCGCTGTCCACGGGCCCGACCAGGAGGTCGGCGTCGTCGTCGCTCCCGGTGAAGCGGGCGGTGGCGCCGAAACCGGGGCGGCTGCCCCACAGCGCCTTCTTGTGCGCGCGCAGCGTCAACTCGCCATCACCGCAGGCGTCGTGGGCCAGATCGCCCTCCCCCTCGTCGAAGTGATAGAGCGCCACCGTGTGCTCGTCCGGCTCGAACGGCCGGGTCCAGTCGGAACTCATGCCGATGCCTCCCGTGACCTCCTGTGTGATCAGTACCTCCTGATACTGGACACGCGTATCTCGCCGATCTGCCCGAAGAAGTTGCCCCAGCCCAGATAGTTGGGATGATGGTGACCGCCGTTCTCGTCCGTGCACCAATACGCGTAGCGGGCGATTCGGGTCGCGACGCTGAATTGCGCCTTGTGCCGGCGCTCGTTGACCAACTTGATGCCATCCGGCTCGGGCATCTGCCATATCAGCGCACCGTCGAGGAACAACTGGTGCAGATCTTCCGACGAACCATACTGCCAGGCCACGTGGTGCCACTGATCGTCCCGTATCCCCGCATCCTCATGACTGCCCACTATGCCCGCCGGCCGTTTCCACGGATGCAGGTCCTTCAGAACGCGGTCCGGTCCGCATGCGAAGTGCACGCCGGGCGCCCAGCTTCCGTCCGGCGAGTCGTGGTTGGAGATGTACAGCTCCCACACACCACGTTCGGAGGTGTCATACGTACCGCAGACATGTCCGAAGTCGAACGGCCGCGAAGCGCCGAACGCCTGCACCGGACCACCCGGCCGGATCCATGCCTCGACGGTCCATGCCTCACGGCACGTCCGCAGATTGTGCTTGTCGTCATTGGTCTTCAGGCTCACCCAGCCGTGCTCGCCATGACCGGTATCCTGCGGAAACCGTCCGTCCCGGCCGGGTGAGGCAACCCTTCGGTCCGCAGCCCGGCCGGCACAGGTCAGGGTCAACTCCTCGTCCCCCATGGCGTCCCTGGCGTACAGCAGGTCTTCGTCCTGCCAGCCGTACAGGAACACGGTGTCCGCATCGGCCTCGATGCGGTGCAGCTCCGCGGGAAGCACCCGAATCGCCAGGCCTCGTTTCGCCCCGAAGCCCGCGGAGTCCGTGGCCGCCACCCGGAACTCGCCGATGCCGCGGTCGGCCGGCACGCCCCTCAGCTCACCCGAGGCTTCCTCCAGCACGATGCCCGGCGGCGGTCCCCCCGAATTCACCTCCCACGTGACGGGCTCTACCGTGTAGCGGCTGTCCAACAGGTGTCGGTATTCCGTCCCCACGAATGCAGGCGGCAGCGCTTCGGTCGCGATCGTGCCGCTGCGGATGCCGATGACGAAGCCGTGGCTGTCGCGGTGACCTCCCTCGTCGGTGGCGCGGACCGTGAAATGGGCGTTTCGGTCGACCTGCCCGCGTACCGTCCCCTCGACGACGCCGTTTCCCCGCAACTCCAGCCCGTGCGGAAGACGGCCGTCGGAAAGCTCCCATATCACGCTCCCATCGGCGCCGTCCGCGGCGAGCTCAACGCGATACGGAACGTTCGGGACGGCGAACGGGAGCGCCTCGGTGCCGAACCGGAAGCCGGCGCGCAGCGACTCGTCGGGGTGGACGTCACAGGGCGAGAATCCGGGCCCGCCGACGATGGAGAGCCGGTCCGCAACCGGATAGCGCATGACGTCGGAAATCCGCAGGTCGTACATCTCCCCGACGAAGTTGCCTCTCCCGAGCCACGGCGGATCACTCCAGCACAGGAACCCGCCCACCGTGAAGGGCACGCCGACGTGCTCGTCGGTATCGTTGAGGATCTTGCGATAGGGCTGAATGCGTCGCACCGGGGTGCCGTCCACGAACAGGACGTGCATCTGGTCGCGGAAGCGGAACTGCCAGGCCACGTGATGCCACCGCTCATCACGTATCCCGTCTGCGTCCTTTCCCGCAAGGGCCGGCTCACGCGTGGCCATATAGTGCACGTCATGGTTGGGGTCCTTCCCCGCGTGGTTCCCCTCGTAGCGGGAGGTCGGCAGCAATCCATGCCCGGCGTCGGGAGCGCTGCCGCCGTCCAGCAGAAACTGAAAGCCGCCGCGCACCCCGATATGCGAAAGATGGTAGCCCTCTTCCGAGGATCCGCAGAGGTGCGCGTACGTGGTGTTCCTGGCGAATCCTCCCCATGGGCCGGTGTAGCGAATCCAGGCTTCCACCGTCCACTCCCGGGTACAGGGCTTCAGCATCAGCTTGGGATGGTTGAGCAGGCCGACGAACACGTTGGCGTCATCGTCGACAGATTCGAAGCGCGCCGCGGCGCCGCCGTCCGGTCCTCGACCCCAGAGCGCGTGCCTGGCGCGCAGCGTCAGGGCCGCGTCACCGCAGGCGTCGTGCGCCTCGCAGCCGTCCCCCTCGTCGAACCGGTAGAGCGCCACGGTGTGCCGATCCGGCTCGAAGCGTCCGGTCCAGTCCGAGCTCATTCTCTACCTCCCACAGTACCGCCGGATATCGGAAATGCGGATCTCACCGATCTGACCGAAGAAATTGCCCCAGCCCAGGTAGTTGAAGCCGCCTCCGTATCGCGTGCAGCCCGTCAGGCGGCTGAACACGCTGAACTGCGTTTCGTGCTCGCGATCGTTGACCAGCCTGCGGCCGTCCGGGTTGCGCATCTCCCAGATCCGCCTGCCATCCAGGAAGAGCTGATGCAGATCTTCGGCGTAGCCGTACTGCCATGCCACGTGGTGCCACTCCGTGTCGTCGATGCCCGCCTCCTCGTGCCGGGCCACCATTCCCTTCGGCCGCATCCAGGGGTGCAGGTTCTTCCACGTGTGGTCGCGGCTCTGGAAGTGCACGCCCGGCGCCATCCCGCCGCCGGGAGCGTTGAGATCGGACAGATACAGCTCCCACACCCCGCTCTCCGTGGTGTCGTAGGTCCCGCAGACGTGGCCGTAGTCGAACCGCTTCAGGGGCACGTCGTCGAACGCCTGCCACGGACCTCCCCGGCGCACCCAGGCTTCCACTGTCCATTCCTCGGTGCAGGTCTTCAGATCGAGCCTGCGATCCGGCCGGTGGCTGCCTTCGAACCGGGGATAGCTCTCCTTCCCCTGGCCTACGACCGCGTAGCCGTGCTCGCCGTGCCCGGTCTCCTGCGGGAACCTCCCTTCCCGGCCCGGCCAGGAGACCCGCCGATCCGCGCCCATGTTGGTGTAGGTGAGCGCCAGCTCCGGGGCACGGCTGACGCGTTCCGGGATCAGCCGGCCGCTCGGTCCCTGCCAGTCGTAGAGCGCCACGGTGTGCTCGTCGGCATCGAGCGCCCGCAGCGCCGCCGGCAGCACCTTGAGCGTGAGCTCCGCGCGATCCTGCAGCCCCTGGGCATCGGTCACCCGTACCGCCAGCTCCGAGCCTCCTTTCCCGACCGCGGTACCGGCCAGGCACCCGGTCTTCGCGTCCAGACTCACGCCCTCCGGAAGGGTTCCCGAGACGACCTCCCACGCCAGCGGTCCGGCCATGTGCTCGGCGGTCAACGCAACGCTGTAGGGAGCGTCCGCGAAGGCCGGGGGCAGCGAATGGGTGACCAGCCGGCCGCGCTCCACCGCAAGCCTGAAGGCGTGCTCGTCGGTGGCTCCCGCCTCATCCCGCGCCCGGATGACGAACTCATGCTCCGCCACCGTTCCCTCCGTGGTGCCCCGAATCACGCCTGCATGCTGGTCGAGGGTCAATCCCGCGGGCAGGTTGCCCGCCTCCAGCTCCCACGCGGCCCTTCCGGCGGCCGCATCCGTGCCCAGCGAGACCTGATAGGGAAGGTTCAAACCGGCTGCGGGAAACTTCTGGCGGATGATGCTCAGTCTGTCCGCCACCGGGTAGCGCATGACCTTCGAGATGCGCAGCTCGTCGATTTCGCCTTCCAGGTTGAACATGGTCATGCCGAAGTCCCCGGGGGTCCAGCCGGCCCGATGCTCCGGGCGGAGAAAGCCGCCCACCTGAAACGGAATATCGGAGCGCTCGGCATCGTTGACGATGATACGAGTCGAGGCGGTACCGGGGGCCGGGAGCTGTGCTTTCCTGACGAGCCTTCCGTCGACGAAGAGGAAGTTCGTCTGATCCCGGTAGCGGAACTGCCACGCCACGTGATGCCACTCCGTGTCGCAGAAGCGTCCCCGGTCCTCCTGCAGCCAGCCGAACGGGGTCTCGGGCATGAGGGCGTTGCTCGTGTCATGGTTCGGGTCTTTTCCTCGGAGCGATCCTATGAATCTGGCTCCGGGAATGAGCCCGTCCTCGCGGGTCCACTTCAGCCCCTCGGTCTTCGTCTGGTGCAGGTAGAATGACCAGCCTTGCCGATACCCATCCGCCAACGCACATCCTTCCTCGTCGGTGGCGCAGATGAAGCCGCAGGTATATCCCTTGCCGGGGGGCCAGCTCCGGGCGCGGTCCTTCCCGCCGGGGCCCGTGTATCGCACCCAGGCTTCGATGGTCCATTCGTGCGTGCAGGTCCGCAGCTCGAGCTTGTCGTTGTTCGCCGGTCCGACCAGGAGGTGGGCGTTCTGCCGATCGAAGCGGGCCGTGGACCCGAAGCCCGGCCGCCTTCCCCAGAGTGCCTGCTTGTAGGCCCGCAGGGTCAACGCCGGATCGCCGCAGGCATCAAGCGCCTGGTCGCCCTCCCCCTCGTCGAAGTGATAGAGCGCCACCGTGTGCTCGTCCGGCTCGAACGGCCGGGTCCAATCGGAGCTCATGCCGATCCCTCCTGTCTGATCAGTACCGCCTGATACTGGACACGCGTATCTCGCCGATCTGACCGAAGAAGTTGCCCCAGCCCAGATAGTTCGGATGGTGGTGACGGCCGTCCGCGTCCGCGCACCAATAGGCGTAGCGGTCGATCCTGGTGCCGACGCTGAACTGCGCCTGGTGCCGGTGCTCGTTGACCAGCCTGATGCCATCCGGCTCGCGCATCTGCCATATCAACGCACCGTCGAGAAACAACTGGTGCAGGTCTTCCGAACAACCGTACTGCCAGGCTACGTGATGCCACTGATCGTCCCGTATTCCCGCATCTTCGTGATTGCCCACGACGCCTGCCGGCCGTTTCCACGGATGCAGGTCCTTCAGAACGCGGTCCGGCCCGCATGCGAAGTGCACGCCGGGCGCCCAGCTCCCGTCCGGCGAGTCGAGGTTGGAGATGTACAGCTCCCACACGCCGCTCTCGGACGTGTCATACGTGCCGCAGACATGCCCGAAGTCGAACGGTCGCGAGGCGCCGAACCCCTGCACCGGACCACCCGGCCTGATCCATGCTTCGACGGTCCACTTCTCACGACACGTCCGCAGATTGTGCTTGTCGTCGTCGGTCTTCAGGCTCACCCAGCCGTGCTCGCCATGACCGGTATCCTGCGGAAACCTTCCCTCCCGGCCGGGCCACGCGACCCGCCGGTCCGAATGCCGGCCGACACAGGTCAGGGTCAGCGCCTCGTCTCCCAGGGCATCCCTGGCGTACAGCAGGTCCTCGTCCTGCCAGCCGTACAGGAACACGGTGTCCTCATCGGCCTCGATGCGATACAGCTCCCTGGGCAGCACCCGCATCCCCAGAGCTCGTGTCGCCCCGGCACCCGCGGAGTCCGCGGCAGCCACCCGGAACTCGCCGATGCCGCGGTCCACCGGCACGCCCTTCAGTTCTCCGGAGGCTTCCTCCAGGACGATCCCATCGGGAGGCCTTCCTGAGGTCACCTTCCACGTGACGGGCTTCACCGTGTACCTGCTTTCCAGCAGGTGTCGGTATTCCGTCCCGACGAACGCGGGCGGCAGGGCTGCGGTCGTGATCGTGCCCGTACGGATGCCGATGGCGAAAGTGTGGCTGTCGCACCGCCCTCCCTGGTCGGTGGCGTTAACCGTGAAGTGGGCGTCTCGGTCGACGTACCCGCGTACCGTGCCTTCGACGATGCCGTCTTCCCGCAGCTCCAGCCCGTTCGGAAGCCGGCCGTCGGAGAGCTCCCACCTGACGCTCCCATCCGCGCCGTCCGCAGCGAGCTGCACGCGATAGGGAACGCTCGGGACGGCGAACGGGAGCGCTTCGGTGCCGAAGCGGAAGCCGGCACGCAGGGACTCGTCGTCGTAGACGTCACAGGGAGAGAACCCGGGCCCGCCGACGATGGAGAGCCGGTCCGAGACCGGATAGCGCATGACGTCGGAGATCCGCAGGTCGTACATCTCCCCGACGAAGTTGCCCCGCCCGGGCCACGGCGGATCGCTCCAGCAGAGGATCCCTCCCACCATGAAAGGCACGCCGACGTGCTCGTCGGTATCGTTGAAGATCTTCCGATAGGGCTGAATGCGCCGCACCGGTGTGCCGTCGACGAACAGGACGTGCATCTGGTCGCGGAAGCGGAACTGCCAGGCCACGTGATGCCACCGCTCGTCGCGTATCCCGTCCGCGTCCTGTGCCGCAAGGGCCGGCTCAAGGTCGGCCATATAGTGCACGTCATAGTTGGGGTCCTTCCCCGCGAAGTTCCCTTCGTAACGGGAGGTCGGCAGCAGTCCATGCCCGGCGTCGGGAGCGTTGCCTCCTTCCAGCAGAAACTGAAACCCGGCGCGGACCCCGATGTGCGAGAGATGGTAGCCCTCTTCGGAGGACCCGCAGAGGTGTGCATAGGTGGCGTTGTACCTGCCGAATCCGCCCCATGGCCCCGTGTAGCGAATCCAGGCTTCCACCGTCCATTCCCGCGTACAGGGCTTCAACATCAGCTTGGGGTGGTTGAGCGGCCCGACGAACACGTTGGCGTCATCGTCGACAGATTCGAAGCGCGCCGCGGCGCCGCCGTCCGGTGCCCGACCCCAGAGCGCGTGCCTGGCCTTCAGCGTCAGGCCCGCGTCACCGCAGGCGTCGTGTGCCTCGCGGCCATCCCCCTCGTCGAACCGGTAGAGCGCCACGGTGTGCCGGTCCGGCTCGAAGCGCGTGGTCCAGTCCGAGCTCATTCTCTACCTCCTACCGTACCGCCGGACATCGGAAATGCGGATCTCACCGATCTGACCGAAGAAGTTGCCCCAGCCCAGGTAGTTGAACCCGCCTCCGTATCTGGTGTAGCCCGTCAGGCGGCTGAACACGCTGAACTGCGCGTCGTGCTCTCGATCGTTGACCAGCCTGCGGCCGTCGGGAGTGCGCATCTCCCAGATCGGCCTGCCGTCCAGGAAGAGTTGATGCAGATCCTCGGCGTAGCCGTACTGCCATGCCACGTGGTGCCACTCCGTGTCGTCGATGCTCGCCTCCTCGGGCCCGGCCACCATTCCCTTCGGCCGCATCCAGGGGTGCAGGTTCTTCCACGTGTGGTCGCGGCTCTGGAAGTGCACGCCGGGCGCCATCGCACCGCCGGGCGCGTTGAGATCTGACAGATACAGCTCCCACACCCCGCTCTCCGTGGTGTCGTAGGTACCGCAGACGTGGCCGTAGTCGAACCGCTTCAGGGGCACGTCGTCGAACGCCTGCCACGGACCGCCGCGGCGCACCCAGGCTTCCACCGTCCATTCCTCGGTGCAGGTCTTCAGATCGAGCCTGCGATCCGGCCGGTGTCCGCCTTCGAACCGCGGATAGCTCTCCTTCCCCTGGCCCAGTACGGCGTAGCCGTGCTCGCCGTGCCCGGTCTCCTGCGGGAACCTGCCTTCCCGGCCCGGCCAGCACACCCGCCGATCCCCGCCCATGTTGGTGTAGGTGAGCGCCAGCTCCGGGTCGCCGCTCACCCGTTCCGGGATCAGCCGGCCGCCGGGACCCTGCCAGTCGTAGAGCGCCACGGTGTGCTCGTCGGCATCGAGCACGCGCAGCGCTTCCGGCAGCACCTTGAGCGTGAGCTCCGCACAATCCTGCAGCCCCGCGGCATCGCTCACCCGCACCGACAGCCTCGACGACCCTTCCCCGACGGCGGTCCCGGCCAGGCGCCCGGTCTGCGCGTCGAGGCTCACGCCCTCCGGAAGGGTTCCCGAGACGACCTCCCACGCCAGCGGCCCGGCCATGTGCTCGGCGGCCAACCCGGCGTCGTAGACGGCACCCGCGATGGCCGGGGGCAGCGACTCGGTGACCACACGGCCGCGCAACACGTCAAGCCTGAAGGTTTGCTCGTCGGTGTCGTCCCCCTCATCACGCGCCCGAATGGTGAACTCCTGGTCCGCCACCGTCTGCGCCGGCGTGCCGCGAAGCACCCCCTCGGACGGGTCCAGACTCACGCCCGCGGGCAGGCTGCCCGCCGCCAGCTCCCAGGAGACGCTTCCGGCGGCCGCATCCGTGCCCAGCGGGACCCGATAGGGCAGGTTCAGGCCGGCTTCGGGCAGCTTCTGCCGGATGATGCTCAGGCTGTCCGCCACCGGGTAACGCATGACGTCCGAGATGCGCAGCTCGTCGATCTCGCCTTCCAGGTTGTACATGGTCATGCCGAAGTCCCCGGGAACCCAGCCGTCCCGATGCTCCGGACGGAGAAAGCCGCCCACCTGAAAGGGGATGTCGCACCGCTCGGCGTCGTTGGCCATGATCCGAGTCGAAGCGCGACCGGGAGCCGGGAGTTGCACCTTCCGGATCATCCTGCCGTCGACGTACAGGAAACCGGTCTGGTCCCGGTAGCGGAACTGCCAGGCCACGTGGTGCCAGCCGCTGTCGCGGAAGCGGCTCCGATCTTCCTGCAGCCAGCCGTGCGCGGTCCCGGGCCAGAACGCGGTGCCCACGTCGTTGTTCGGATCTCTGCCCTTGTGGGCACCGAGGAATCTGGCCCCGGGCAGGAGCCCGTCCGAACGTGTCGACTCAGGACCCGTCTCGGCCGTCCGCAGGTAGAAGATCCAGCCCTGGCGGTAGCCGTCCGCCAGGGCGCATCCTTCCTCGTCGGAGCCGCAGATGTTGGCGAAGGTATATCCCTGTCCCGGCGGCCAGTTCCGGGCACGGTCCCTGCCGCCGGGGCCCGTGTAACGAACCCAGGCTTCGATCGTCCACTCCCGCGTGCACGTCCGCAGCTCCAGCTTGTCGTTGTTCGCCGGTCCGACCAGCAGGTGGGCGTTCTGCCGATCGAAGCGCGCGGTCGCGCCGAAGCCCGGCCGGCTGCCCCACAGGCCCTCCCTGTAGGCGCGCAGGGTCAACTCCGGATCGCCGCAGGCGTCGTGGGCCTCGTCGCCCTCCCCTTCGTTGAAGTGGTAGAGCGCAACCGTGTGCTCGTCCGGCTCGAACGGCTCTCTCCAGTCGTCGTTCACTTCGCCTCCCGTAGTCCGCTCGCAACAGCGCCCGTCAGCGGAACCTGATCGAGTACAGATCGGCGTCCTTCATCACGAACCGCAGACGGACCGGCCGGCCGCTCAGGCGGGCCAGATCCGATCCGCCCTTCCACGCGACCGCGTGCTCGATCTCGTCCCCGTAGATCTCCGCCGCGTCCTCCAGAGCAAACCCGGGCAGGGCTTGACCGTCGCCATCCTGAATCTCGGCCTGCACGCTGCCGACCGCGGAGGTCGCGTAATTCAGGATCAGGGCACCGCCTCGAAAGACGATGGGCCTGGTCGCGAACTCGCCTCCCCCGTAGTCCGCATGCACGGACACGAACCCGTCGGTTCGCAGCCTGGCGCGGCGCAGACGGCCGGTCGGATGGTCGTAGTTCTCACTGAAGTAGATGGAGATCTCGTCGGGACCGGTCGGGACGACTCCCCACGCGGGCATGTTGCTCCGCTGCGTCCAGTTCAGCCGGTCGCGGCCGGGACGAAGGAAAGCCTCCATGAACCTTCGATCAAAGTTCATGCCGTCGCGGCTGCTCAGGAACACCGCGTCGGAAACACCCTCCTTGTCGTGCTCTTCCACCTTCTTGCGTTCGGGGGCGAATCGCTTCGGGAACGCCAGGTACACGTGCGGAGCCCGAAAGTAGGGGGTGACCGCGTTCGTGTAGAAGTGCTCCGGCGGAGTGTCGCCGAAGTTGATGAACTCCGGTTCCGTCCAGTCGATGAAGTCCGTCGAGGTGCAGCGCAGCACCTGCCGGTACGTATCGGGCACGTGACAGAGCGGATAGAGCGTGCCGTCGTGCTCGGCGGGCAACTCGTGCTGGAGCCGGATCGGGTCCGACCCGCGCCACCCGCGGACGTAGGCCACGTAGTGCTCCTGCTCGGCATCCCAGAAGGCCTGGCCGATCCAGTCACCGTCGCCCACGCACTTGGCGAACGGGTCGATGATCTTGGCGTCGCGGACCTTCTTCCAGTGGATGCCGTCGGGAGAGACGAAGCCATGGTACCCGCCGCCGATCGCCTTGTAGCGCTCCGCCCCGGACGCCCGCGGGTTCTCATCCCGGAAGGGCATGAAATTGTGGGATCCCGCTTCGGTCCAGACGATGTTGTTGTCGCGCGAGCCTTCGAACTCGCATGCGCCGAACGCGGGCCTGCTCCAGTGGATGCCGTCCTCGCTCTCCGCGCAGCAGGTGACCTCCTGCCGTGGACGGTCGGCGGACGAGCCGCGGTAGTACATCCGATACCGCTCGCGGTCCTTGAACACCGTCACGTAGGCGCTGCTCGAACCCTCCCACGGAGCGTCGAACGCGAGCGCCGTCTCGCACCTCTCGGGCGAATGGAGCTTCAGATCCACTCCCCGCACCGATTCGATCAGCCAGTCGTCGACGAACGGCTCGAGCCTCGAGCCGATGTCCACCACGCTCTTTCCGTCTCGTTCCGCCGTCGTCACATCCGACCTCCCGTCCGTCCCGTCCGTCTACTCGCCTCGCGACAAGATTCACAGGGGGAGCACGGCAACCCTTGCCGTGCTCCCCGCATACGACCGTCTTTACTACAGGACGTACCGCCCGCTAGTTCAGATGGGCGTTATGGATGTCCACCACGCGCTGGTAGTCCGCGGTGTCCTTGACTCCCTGGATGTAGGCATCCCAGTCGTCGAAGCTCATCTGACCGGTGATGAGCTTGGTCATGCCCTCTTCCACCGCGGTGTCCACGGCACCCTGAATCTCTCGCACGGTCGCCAGTTCGTCCTGCGTGAGCTGGATGGGAGGCGCGTACTCGTGAGCCCTCGGAGCGCCGTCGAACTCGTCGCTCCATGCGAAGACGCTCGCCGGCTTGAAGAACTCCCCGCCGCCGTAGGCTACGGGCGTTTCCCAGAGCTGACCGCGCGGTTCCCAGTCCAGAATCGTCGGCAGCGACAGCATGGGATAGCCGAATCCCGAGCCGATGGCCCCCCATTCCGCCAGCTTGATGGAGCGGTCCGCTCCCGTCAGGTCCATGATCACCGGCGCCCAGCTCTTCCTGCCGTCACTGTCCACCGTGTAGGTCTCACCTTCGATGCCCCAATTGGCATAGTCGATCACTTCCTGCGAGAACGCGAAGTCCAGCAGCTTGACCAGCAACGCCGGATGCTCGAAATCGGCGTTGATGTGGGCGTTCACCCTGATGAAGTTGTTGCCCTTCTTGTTGATGTTGGGCTTCCAACCCGGCTGTCCGTCGAATCCCTTCGGCCTCGGCATCACCCCCCATACGACCTCGGGGTATTCCGGATTGTTGTGCCGGTTGGACACGTTGAGGGCGAACTGGTTGGGGATCATGAAGGTCCGGTCCTGCAGCGACTTTGCCGGCAGGTCGTCCGGGTTCTGCGTGAAGAACTCCGGCTGCAGGAGCCCCTCTTCGTAGAGCTTGGCCACGTATTCGATGCTCTGCCTGAACCGATTTTCCTGATCGATAGGACCATAGATGTACTTGCTGCCGTCGTAGTAGACCCCGTAGTCCACCCTGTTGACCAGCATGATGACCCGCGGGATGCCGTACCACTGCGGCGCTACATAGGATTCCATCGGATACGAGTCCGGATACGCTCCCTTCAGCGCCGTGAGCACCTCGTACAGCTCATCCAGCGTCTCCGGCATCTGCAGATCGTGCGTCTCGAAGGTATCCATCCGGGCCGCCCATACCCATTGCGATCCTTCGTCCGGGGAAGCCTGCCCGTAGGCGAACCCCCACACCTTGCCGGTGTCGAACCCGGCCCGCTCCAGGTTGTAGTTCTCCGTTCCCAGCCACACCTTGTAGTTGAGCAGTTCGTCTTCGTAGTCCAGGATGTTGATGATCTGGCCCAGCTCGCCCAGGTTGTTTATGGTCTCCACATTCCCGCCCGCGCCGAAGACGTCATGCAGATCGCCGCTGGCAAGGTAGACGGCCTGCCGGTCCCGGTGATCGCCCGGCGGCAGCAACTCCCACTCGATCTCGATCGGCATGCCCATGTATTTCTCTGCGGCCGCTACGATCGCCATCTGCGACGGCCACTCGGCGATATGGACTTCCGCCCCCGGCTCTCCCATGTAGCTGGAGAACCGCAACACCTCGGGCATGCCTTCCGCCATCTCCTCGCTCGCGCTCGCCCCCGCGATCAGGGCGGAGAGGCACAGGAGTGTCACTCCCAGCGCCATGTGCTTGTTCAGCTTCGTCATGTTTACACCTCGTTTCATGTGTGTCCGGCGGACGCGTAATCCAGCGGGGCGTGTTCTCCGCACCGATGCCCGACCACGTCCGCTCCCATCTCGTGCTCGAAACCCGATCCGTTCAGCTTGCTCCTATGCCACCTCCTTACCTCACCAAAGCCACTCAACCCTTGAGCGATCCCACGATCAACCCTCTCATGAAGTACCGCTGCGCGTACGGAAACATGCACAGGATCGGTACCAGGACGACGACGATCGCCGCGAACTGTATGTTCTTCGGATGGATGTGCCCCTCCATCATGGCCAGTATGCGCGGATCTTCCGCGTCGAACAGGTGGTGCAGCGTGTCCTCCATCACCACCAGCCGCCGCAGGATCATCTGCAATGGATGCCGCTCCGGATCGGTAAGGTAGATCAGCGCCTCGAACCACCGATTCCAGTGCGTGACGATCGTGAACAACGCAAACGTCGCCAGCAGCGCCGTCGACATCGGCAGCACGATGCGGAAGAGGATCGTGAAGTCGTTCGCCCCGTCGATGTACGCCGATTCCCGCAGTGACTCGGGGTGATTCTGAAAGAACGTTCGGAAGACGATGACCGTATACGCGGCGACCGACCCCGGTATCACCATCACCCAAAGGGTGTCCATCCCGCCCAGGCTCTTGAGCAACAGGAAGGTCGGTATCAGGCCGCCGGAGAAGAACATGGTAATGGCCAGATAGACGGTCAGGAACTTCCTCAGCACGAAGCCCTTGATCGACAGCGAGTAGGCGATCATCGACGTCAGCGTGATGGTCACGAACGTGCCGACGCCGGCATACAGCACGGTATTGGCGTAGGCCCGCCACAGCAGGCGATAGCTGAGGATGTAGGTATACCCCTTCAGGGTCGGCTTCCTCGGGTACCAGTCGACCTCCCCGAGCAGGATCATCGTGGGATCGCTCAGCGAAAGGGCGATGACCCTCGCCATGGGATACAGCCACACCACGCCCATCACGACCAGGAACACGTGGTTGACCACGTTGAAGAGCACCGACCCGAAGGTCCGGTCTTCGATCATCGCCATACGGCTACCACAGGCTGGTGTCCGAGATCCGTCTGATCACCAGGTTGGTGACGTAGAGGAATATGAACGACACGACGCTCATCAGCAGCCCCACGGCGGCCGCGTAACTGAAATTCGCGGCCAATATGCCTTGTCGATAGACGTAGGTGCCGATGATGTCCGCGGTCTCGTAGGTCTGCGCGTTGTACATGAGCAGCACCTTCTCGGTGTCCGCGTTGCGTATCATCTGCCCGACGTTGAGGATCATGAGGATGATGACCGTGGGAAGAATGCCCGGTACGGTGACGTGCCGGATCTTCTGCAGCCGATTGGCGCCGTCGATGACCGACGCTTCGTACAGCTCGGGATTGAGCTGCGTCAGGGCGGCCAGGTAGATGATCGTCCCTACCCCTATGCTCTGCCACATGTCGGAACCGATATAGAGACTCCGAAACCACTCCGGCAGAGCGAAGAAGTGCAGGGGCTCGATGCCGAGCCGGACCATCAACGCGTTTACCGGGCCTTCCAGCCCGGCGAGCTCCTTCAGGATTCCGATGATGATGACTGCCGAGATGAAGCTCGGGAAGTACGACAGCGTCTGTATGGACCGCTTGAACCCTGCCGATCTCAGCTCGTTCAGCAGGAGCGCGAGGAGGATGGGGGCCGGGAAGCCGATCGCGAAGTTGAGGAACCCCAACAGAAAGGTGTTTCTGATGATCCGGAATGCGAACGGACTGGCGAAAAACGACTCGAACCACCGCAAGCCGACCCAAGGGCTGCCGAACACGCCTCGGACGAAATGGAAGTTCTGAAACGACACTACCACCCCATACATGGGGAGATAGGTGAATACGAATACGACCAGGAACGCCGGTGCCGCGAGGAGGAGGAGGTGTTTCTGACGGACGCACGTGCGGAAGAAGGTGCCGAGTCTGCCGTCGGCTTCGCTGTGCGCCATGGCGGTTGATACTTCGCCAGGCTCTGTGCTCTTCAGGCCGTGTTCCCTCAGGCGGATACTCCTGTCGTATCGTATCGGTCAGCAGAAGCCGGTTACCGGTGCCGGCTGGGACTGCGCCCTATCTTCCGGTTTCGTCAGGCGATATAGTCTCCCCAGCCGCGTTTACAGCTTCGCTTTGGCGCGCGTGTCGTACAAGTCGTCTGCACCGGAACACGACTGTAGCGTTCGGCCGGTTCGGGTGTCAAGCATTTCCCGGCGGCCGCGGATGGACCGGGAGTCATGCGGGGCGGATCGTCACGTAGTAGGGGGCGATGGTGCGCTCCTGGCGGTCGTGAAACGACGCGTACAGCTCGTCGGGGCCGATAGCGAGCTCCACCTCGAAGGCCGCCAGCGAGTCGCCGGCGGGGGTCTCTACAGGGTGGCTCCTGCCACCCACGGTGAGTTGCGCCCAGCCGATGCCCAGGGCGGCGCCGCCGGTGTAGTGGGGGGCATCGGCCTCGCGGATCGCGTCCTTGCGCCACTCCACGTCGTCGCCGTCGATGCCCGCGTCCAGCGCGTACCCGGCCTCTTCCGGCCAGCGCCGCAGCTCCACCCGGTAACGGCCCGCGCGGCGCACGTCGATGGCCCAGAAGCCGCTAACGACCAAGCCGGCGCGCACTTGGCCCTGGTTCCACGCGGTGTGGCAGGCTTCGTTGCGCAGGTCATGGGTGGTGAGCCGCACCGGCTCCGCATCCGCCCCGACGGCGATGGCGGCGTCGCGGTCGAACTGCTCGGACACCTGCTCCCACCAGCGGTCGTAGCCGGCGCGCAGCTCGGCCACCAGCGAGGGGTTGGCCGCGGCGACGTCGGTGCGCTGGCCGGGATCGCGATCCAGGTCGTACAGCTCCGTGCCGTTGACCAGCCGCCATCGGCCGCGCATCACCGAGCTCTTCCGCCACTTCATCGGGCGGGCGATCCGCTGGGTGTCACTCACCACGATGCGCTCCCCCCAATCGCCGCCGCGCTCGCCGCGGATCAGGGGCAGCAGGCTGCGGCCGTGGAAGGAGCGGCCGGCCGGCACCTTCAGTCCACAAAGATCGAGGATCGTCGGCATGAAGTCGACGTAGCTGGTGAGCGTGTCGACGTCGCGGCCGCCCACCGCGCCCCCACCGGGGTAGCGCAGCAGGAACGGCACGCGGTGGCCGCCCTCGTAGGGCGAGCCCTTCCGGCCGCGCATGCCGGCGTTGAAGCTGCCCGGCCCCTCGCGAGGGTGCTCTTCGGCGTCGAGCTCCACGCCCGTGGCGGTGCCGTTGTCGGTCATGAAGACCACGATGGTGTCTGCGGCCAGACCCAGTTCCTCCAGTCTACGCGTCAGCGCGCCGAAGTTCTCGTCGATATTGGTGATCATCCCGTAGAACCGCGCCCGCTCCTCGTGCGGAACGGCGTCCCGGTACCTCTCCACGTAGCGGGGCTCCACGTTGAGCGGGGTGTGCGGGGCGTTGGTGGCGATGTAGCAGAAGAACGGCTCCTCGCGGTGCTCCTCGATGAAGCGCAGCCCCTCGCGGAAGAACACGTCGGTGCAGTAGCCGGCGAAGGGCCGGGGCTCGCCATTCACGTAGTAGGTGTCGTCGAAGTAGTCGTTCCCCCACGGGTCGCCGGTGTTCCCGATGCCGCCGCCGGCGTGGTAGACCGACCGCTCGAACCCGCGCTCGTGGGGGCGGAACGGCTGGCTGTCGCCCAGGTGCCACTTGCCGAAGTGGCCCGTGCGGTAGCCGGCCTCGCGCAGCGCGTCCGCCAGCGTCCACTCATCCTCCCGCAACAGCGAGCGGCCGCCGATCGTGTGCCAGACGCCGGCGCTGTTGCAGTCGTGGCCGGTCAGCAGGCCGGAGCGGGTCGGCGCGCAGGTGGTGCCGACGTGGAAGTCCGTGAAGCGCACCCCGTCGGCATGGTGGCGGTCGAGGTTGGGGGTGCGGATCACGTCGTTGCCGTGGCACCCCAGGTCGCCGTAGCCCTGGTCGTCGGTCAGGACGAAGACGACGTTCGGTCGTTCCCTGCTCATCGTCAGGATGAACGTTCGATGGTCACGATGCGGCCGGGTGCGACCCGGGGGTCGCCGCGCACGTGCGAGGTCCGGCCGTCGGGCCAGACGATGGACAGCGCGTCGATGCGGGCGCCGGCCGGCAGGCCGAAGTGGAGGCGCGGCGGCTCGCCGGACAGGTAGCCGGCGGTGCTGCGCATCTGGCGCACGTAGGTGCCCGCCGAGGTGACGAGCGACACGCGCGCCCCGAGCGCGTAGTGATTGCCGTACCCCGGCCGGCGCAGCGCCACCTGCAGGCTGGCGCCGCCGCACAGCCGGTTCTCGAACACCACCGCCGGCGACAGCAGGTTGTTGACGGCGATGTCCAGGTCGCCGTCATCGTCCAGATCGGCCATGGTCATGCCGCGGCCGCCGGCGGTGTCGTCCAGAGCCCACTCGGCGGCTTCCGTGAAGGTGCCGTCGCCTCGGTTGCGGAACGCCAGGTTGCGCTCGGTGAGCTCGGCGCCGGGTAGCTGGCCGAACAGCTCGGCCGAGACCATGCCGTTGACCACGTAGATGTCCAGGAAGCCGTCCTGGTCCAGGTCGCCCAGCCGCGACGACCAGCTCCAGCCGCTGGCGTCGACGCCGGCCGGCACCGCGACGTCCCGATAGCTCTCGCCCGAGCGCCGCAGCAGCACGTTGCGCACCACCTGCGGGTCCTCCGGCGGCAGCTCCTCCATGCCCACCACCACGAAGTACCACCGGTCCTCCTCCTTGCGCGTGGGCCGGTACGGCTTCATGTCGGTGGCGAACAGCTCGTCCACGCCGTCGTTGTCGACGTCCCCGGCGTCCAGGCTCATGGTGTTGCGCGTCATCTCGGTCAGGGGCTCCGCCCGCTTCCACCGGTCGCCGGCGGCCAGGAACACGGCATCCGGCAGGGCGAAGTCGTTGCCGACGTGGATGTCGAGGCGGCCGTCGCCATCCAGGTCCTGCAGGGCAAGCGCCAGCGCCTGCGACTCGCGCGCCAGCCGGACGATCCGGAACGCGCCCGATCGCTCCTGGAGATAGACGAACACGCCACCGCCGGGTGTCCCGCTCGCGGCGGGGATGGCGCTCAACCAGCGGGCGACCGGGTCGTCGACGCTCTGCACCGGATCGGACGGCCCCAGGTAGTCGTCCCGTTGCGGCGGCGGTTCCGTGGACGGGACCGGTATCTCGGTGTCGTAGCTGGCCGCCGCCATGTCCAGGTCGCCGTCCTGGTCCAGGTCCCCCCAGGAGACGGCGTAGGGAATCGCCCGGCCGCCGAACCCCGGCACCTCCGCGAAGCGCGGCGCCGCGCCCCCCAAGTTCCGCCACAGCGTCGGCGGCAGCAGGCGATGGGTGAACGACAGGTCCAGCCAACCGTCCCCGTCCGCATCGACCGCGGCCACCGACCGGATGTTGCCGACCGGCAGCTCCTCCTTGCGAAACCGCAGCGCGCCCCGGTTCCAGAAGATCGCGTTGCGGCCGTCCAGGTTGCCGAGCACCAGATCCAGGTCGCCGTCCCGGTCCAGGTCGCCGGCGGCCACGCCCGAGCCGTTGGAGGCGTAGAACCCCACCGGGCGCTCGTCGACCTCGGTCGTGTGGTCCAGGGGATGCGCGACGAAGGCGCCCGTACACGTGGGTCCGGCGGCCACCGGCCGGCTCTCCACGCGCAGAACGGCAGCCGACTCCGCGGCCGCGACTCCGTCCTCGGCGGCGCTCACGGCGGCGGCCAGGCACAGCGCCGCCGCCAGCGCGCCAGCCGCGGCCGGAGACGCAACCGAACGGCGCGTCACCCGGGCGGCGGCGCCGACCCCGCGGTCCGGTCCACCAGATCCACGCCGATGAAGGTGGCAAGCTCCCTGCCGACCGTCACCATGCGGTCGGCGGTGGCGCCGCCCGAGTGATCGATGCGGATGGTCCGCTCCTCGGCGTCGATCAGGCTCAGGGTCACGAAGCTGCGCGGCTTGCTGCGGCCCAGCGGCAGCCGGCTCGGCGCGTACCGCGACGGGTCCAGCGGCGCGCTGTCGATCGGGCCTCCCCGCAGATATTCGCTGACCTCGACGCAGCGGATCGACGACAGCGGGATGCCGGTTCGCTTGCAGAGGAACGCCAGGCCGATCTGCCGCTCGCAGGTGCCGGCGGCCGGCTTGAAGACCCAGCAGTCGCGGTACGCCGCGCCGAACAGGCACAGCGCGATGATTCCCAGCGGAATCGCGTCACCCGGCAACGTGACCGGGCGGCCGCCGTCACCGGTCGCCACCAGCATGCCGGCGATCAGCATCGCCCCCATCGCGGCCATCATCGCGCGATAGCCGATCGACATCCCCAGCACCATCTCCTCCGACACCGCCCCGTCGGGGCTGCGGCGTTGCCGGGTACGGAGGGTGAGGCGCGACGCAGAGAGCAGCATTGGCGTTAAGCATACGGGTCGGCGGCATCGCGCAGACCGTCGCCGAAGAAATTGAACGCCAGCACGATCACCGTGATCAACAGGCCCGGGATCATCAGCCACTGGTGGTTGACCAGCACCTCGATCTTCTGCGCGTCTTTCAGCAGCAGTCCCCAGCTTGTCAGCGGCGGCGTGATGCCCACCCCCAGGAAGCTCAGCGAGCTTTCGCCCAGGATCATGCCCGGAATGCCCAGAGTAGCGCTCACGATCAGATGGCTCAGCGTACCCGGAATCAGGTGGCGGAAGATGATGCGTCCCAGGCCGGCGCCCGACATTTCCGCGGCGGCCACGTATTCCTCGCCCCGGTACTGCAGCACCTTGCCGCGCACCACCCGCGCCAGAGAGCCCCAGCCGATCAGCGACAGGATCACCACGATCAGGACGTAGCGCATGGTCGACGCCATCGTCACCGGCATCGCCGCCGCCAGGGCCATCCACAGCGGCAGCGACGGGAACGACAGCAGGATCTCGATCGAGCGCTGGATGTAGTGGTCCACCCTGCCGCCGAAGTAGCCGGAGATCACCCCCAGGATGGTGCCGATCAGCATCGACAGGCCCACACCCACGAACGGCACCGACAGGCTGACCTGCCCGCCGATCAGCAGCCGCGAGTACAGGTCACGGCCCAGCGTGTCGGTGCCGATCAGGCTGAAACGGCCGCCCTCCTCCACCCCGAACAGGTGCAGGTCGCTCGGGATCACCCACAGGAAGCGGTAGCTGAAGCCGCGCACGAAGAGACGCAGGTAGTACTTCCGCGAGGTGTCCTCGGTGTAGGTGAGCGCCAGCGTCTCGCGGTCGCGGTGCTTCTGCAGGTTGTAGATGAACGGCCGCGACAGCCGCCCCTCGTCGAACAGGTGGACCCGCTGCGGGGGCGCCAGCACGTGCGCGGCGGACTGCTCCCTGATGGACATGTTGGCCAGGAACGACGCGAACACGGCGGTGAGCAGGAACAGGCCGACCACGACGCCGCCGACCATGCCGATCCGGTTCTTCCGGAACCGCCGCCAGATGAGCTGGCCGATCGTGCGGCCGGCAACCGCGGGAGCGACATCAGACTCGGCCGCCGCGCCGCGGGCAGCCCCGGTCGCCGCCGGATCGCCCTGCACCGGTTCAGTCATAGCGGATGCGCGGGTCCAGCGTCGCCAGCGCGATGTCGGCGAGCAGGTTGCCGATCAACAGAAAGATGGCCAGCACCATCAGGATGCTGCCGGACAGAAAGATGTCCTCGCTGTCGAGCGCCTTGAACAGCAGCGGCCCGGTGGTGGGGATGTTCATGACGATCGACACGATCGTCTCGCCCGAGACCAGGGCCGGCAACCACATGCCCAGGCCGCTGATCACCGGGTTGATGGCGATCCTGACCGCGTGCTTGATCGTGACCGTCCGCTCGCGCAGCCCCTTGGCGCGCACCGCGGTGATGTAGGGCTCGCCGAGCACGTCGAGCAGGTTGGCGCGCACGACTCGGATCAGGCCGGCGGTGCCTGCGGTGCCGATCACCAGGATCGCGATCCAGATGTTGGAGAGCAGGTCCCAGAACTTGGCCAGGCTCCACGGCGCGTCGGTGAACTCGGGCGAGAACAACTGCCCCACCGGGATGCCCAGCACGAACAGGCCGAACACCATGAGGATCAGCGCCAGGAAGAAGTTCGGAATCGACAGGCCGATGAAGCCCGCGAGCGTGGCGATGTAGTCGCCCACGCTGTACTTGTGCAGGGCGGAATAGATCCCGATCGGGATGCCCATGACGTACACGAACAGCAGGGACAGGACGCTGATGAGGATGCTGTAAGGCACGGTGCGCTTCAGCAGGTCGACCACCTCCAGCCCCTCGTAGTCGAACGATTCGCCCATGTCGCCGCGCAGGAAGTTGGCGATCCAACCGGCGTACTGGACCAGGAACGGGCGGTCAAGGTTGTAGCGGCGCTGCAGCTCGTGAACCATCGCCTGGTAGGACTCGCTGTTGAAGTGGCGGCTGTCGACCGCCACGCCGTCGACCGCGCGGGTCACCCAGTTGCTCGGCGGAAGCTGGATCACCACGAAGACGATGATCGAGATGATGAAGAACGTGGGGATCATCGCCAGCAGCCGGCGGATCAGGAATGCGGTCATCCGGTTCTACAGTAAGCGCCGCCGCTAACGAAAAGGAGAGCCGGCACCGCACCGGCTCTCCTCGCATATACCAACGCGTGAGCGCGCGCTACTGCATGCCCTCCCGGATGAAGTACTGATCCGACTTGGACAGAATCAGCGCCTTCCAGTAGAAGCCGTCGTCCGGGATGTTGCCCATACGGTTGTGCCGGATCACCATCGCCGGCCGATCGGTGACGAAGTGGATGAACTGCAGCGCTTCGGTGGAGGTGTGGTTGAAGTACTCCTGCACCGCCGCCCGCCACTCGTCCAGCGTGGTGGCCGTGGCCATCTGGTTCTCCAGCTCGTGGGCGCGGTCGTACTCGGCCGGCTGCTCGCGCATCTGGCCGCCGCGCCTGATCGGGTTGTAGGCGCCGCCCAGGTAGTAGGTGGGCAGCGGCTCCGGATGCGGGCCGCCGAAGGTCATCACGCCCAGCTCCAGGTTGGCCATCTTCTCGCCCAGGGCGACCGGGGCCGCGGCGACCAGGGTGGTCTTGATGCCGAGCCCCTCCCACTCGGCCATCAGCGCCTCGGAGGTCTCGACGTTCAGGGGGTAGGTGGTCTGCGCGCCCACCAGAATGTGGACGTCGTCGCCGTTCTCGTACTCCAGGATGCCGTCGCCGTCGCGGTCGCGGATACCGATGGAGTCGAGCAGCTCCCGCGCCTTGTCCAGGTCGGGACCCAGAAAGGTGTCCTGCACCGGGTCGTAGAACGGGCTGGATTGCGGGAGCCCGGATACCGACGGGGTGGCCAGGCCCATGAACAGCTTCTCATTGAGCTCGTTGCGGTCGATGGCGACCGACAGCGCCTGCCGGAACTCCTTGTGCTGGTTGGCGTTCTTGAAGTTCTCGTCCTGCGCCGCGGGCCAGTCGAAGCGCACCATGGAGGGCTGCCGCGATCCCGACCAGATCACCACCTCGTAGTCGCCCTGCTCCTCCCGCTGCTTGAGGATCGGGAACTTGCCCAGGTCCTGGAATTCCTGTGAGCCGATGTCGATGTTGCCCTGCATCGCCTGCAGGAACCGCGCCTCGAGGTCCGGCGTCACGCTGACCCGGATGTGGTCGATGTAGGGAAGCTGATTGCCGGCCGCGTCCACCACGGCGTAGTACGGGTTGCGCTCCCAGAGCACGCCGATGGTCTCGTCGACCTCGACGGGCATCCACGGGTACAGCACCGGACGGCCCACGTGCGGCTTCCAGGTGCGCGCCCCGGCCAGATCGTCCCAGCTTCCGTCGCTGAAATCGGGGTGGTACCGCTTGAAATAGTGCGCGGGCTGCGGGTATCCCTCGGCCAGCGGTCCGGCGCCGGTGGTGAACCAGGGCTGGGACAGCGAGAAGCTGACGGTGAGGTCGTCGATCTTCTCCATCGTGAACTTCTCGCCGAACATGCCGGCCTGGAACGGGATGTTGTCGCCGACCAGCTCGGGGTGGCTGTACAGCGACTCGAACGGGAAGATCATGTCCTCCACGGTCAGCGGCTCGCCGTCCGACCAGCGCGCCCCTTCGCGGATCTTGAGCGTCAGGGTGCGGCCGCCGTCGCTCCAGCGGTACCACTCGCCGTACTTGGGCTCCAGGCCGCCACCGCCGATGCCGCCGCCCTCGGCGTAGCCTTCCGCCCACATCGGTACCTGGAACAGGCCGACCCGCTCGCCCTGGTAGAAGAACTGCGGCCAGTAATAGAAGGCGCCCGAGTCGACGCGCAGCGTGCCGCCGTAGTCGCCGATCTCGACGGCCACTTCGCGGACGAAAGGATCGCTCGGGATCCGCTCATCGACCGGTGACAGCTCGCCCGCGGCCACCTTGGCCGCCAGCATCGGCGCTTCGTTGAACATCTGCGCCGAGGCGGTTAGCGGCAGCAGCAGAAGCACCGCTGCGATGGGAATTGGAATTGCGAAGAAACGACTCATGGATTGGAACGTGCGCATCCGTGGTCCTCCTTGGATGAGACACATGAGTGTAGGTTCAGCCGAAGGCTCACGCAACTGCCGGGGAGTCTTCGCGGCGGATCACTCCGCCTGTTGCCAGCGCTGTCGCAGCCGTTCGCTCCAGCGGTCCAGCAGGTCGCGCGGCGTGCCGGGGCGTAGCGGCCGGCGCTCCAGGGAGCGCTCAATCTCCGCCAGCCGCTGCCGGCAGTCGGCAATCACGCCGGCGAGCGCGGCATCGCCTGCCAGGTTGCGGGTCTCGCCTGGATCCCGCTCCAGGTCGAAGAGCTGCTCCACTCCCCGTTCCGCGTCGGGTCCGGGCGGCAGATAGTCCTCGATCTCGATCGGGCGGTACTCGGTGACGTACTTGTAGCGGGCGGTGACGATCGCGCGCGCCCAGTAGTTGCTCTCGATGAAGGCGTGCTCCGGCCAGACAGCGCCGCCGCCCTCCAGCAGAGGACGGATGCTGCGGCCGGGCAGCCCCGGCGGCGGCGCGACGCCGGCGTAGTCGCATACGGTGGGAAACACATCCACGCCGGAGATGAAGTGCTCGCGGTCGTGGGCCTCCTTGGGAAGCGTCACGCCGGCACCGAGGCAGGCGGCGATGAACGGCACCCGGATGCTCTCCTCGTAGAGGGTGAACTTCTGGAACATCTGATGCCGGCCGGCGGCCTCGCCGTGGTCGGCCGTGAACAGGATCAGGGTGTCGTCGGCGCGGCCGGTGGCCTCCAGGGCGGCCAGCACCATGCCGATCTCCGCGTCCACCTTCTCCACGAAGCGGTACAGGTTCCACGCCAGGGAGCGCCACTGCAGCTCCGACCAGCAGCGCGTACGGCGCAGGATCGGCCAGTGGATGAGGCAATCGTCGTCCCGGCGCACCACGCGGTGGGTCATGGTTTCCGGCTCGTCGTAATGGAAGTTCGCCGGCAGCGGCGGCAGCTCGCCGGCGCTCAGGATCCCCTGCGCCACCGGGTCGGGAATCAGCGTCTCCTCGAAGTCGTGCCCGTACTCGCACACGTCGTGCGGATTGACCATGCCGATCTGCAGGAAGAAGGGCTCCCGCCTGCCGGGCCCGGTGAGGAACTCCACCACCGAGCGGGTGGTCGCGCCGTCGTAGTACTCGCCGCCGCCGGCACCGATCCGGCGCTTGCCCACGTAGAGGACGCGGAAGCTCTCGGTGACGTCGCGGCCGGCGATGTGCCACTTGCCGGCGTGGTGGGCGGGGAAGCCGTGGGAGTTCAGATGCCGGCCCAGGTCGGGGAGGTCGTCGTGCAGCACGCCCCGGTTGTGCGGCACCCCGGTCTCGGAGGAGTACCGTCCGGTCATCCAGCTCGAGCGCGCCGGCGCGCAGACCGGGTCCGTACAGTAGGCGCGCATGAAGGACAAGCCGTTGCGCTGCAGGCGGTCGACGTTGGGCGTGGCGAGATCGCGGTTGCCGTACGCGGAGACGGCATCCCAGGTGTGTTGATCGGTGTGCAGGAAGATGATGTTGGGAGTCGAGCTCACGCCGCATCCCCCTTCGATGCGGCGCTTGCCACCCAGGTCTGGAACAGACCCGATGCCACGGCCACGGTGCCGCCGCCGTCCACCCAGTAGTAGGTGGGCAGCAGGCCGCGGCCGTGCGCGCACCACCCGGTGAAGGCTCCCAGATCCGCGTCGGGCGGCGGCCACTGCCAGACCCCGACTGGCGTCAACCGCACCGGCTCGCGCAGCCGGTCCAGCTCCTCCAGCAGGGCCAGCTCGCAGTCCTCCTCCAACTCCGGGAGGATGTCGAGCAACGCCCACGGCGTGGTCAGCGGCCGGCTGCCGCTCCAGGTTCCCGCCGGCAGGGTGACGCCGTTCACGTTCAGCCGGATCGGCCGCGCGGCGTCCCGTCCGGGCGCTCCCAGCGTGCCCGTGGCACGGTGACGGCGATAGGCGCCGCCGGCGTCGTTGCGTACCTCGATCTGCCAGTCTCCGGTGAGGCTGCGCCAGCGGTCCGCGGCGGCGCGGAACGCGTAGGTAGCGTGCTCGCCGCTGGTGGTGTTGCGAGCGGTTACGCGATAGTCGGTCTCACCCGTGGCGGATGCCCGGGCGCGGTGCACCTCGACGCTGCCGATCGCCAGACGGGTCACCGGCGCGGGCCGGTACCCGCTCCAGAAGTTGGGCAGCACTCGGTAGATGGTGCCTCCTCCCGCCGTCGGCGTAGTCTGCCGGTAGTAGTCCCGCAGCGCCGCCACCAGCTCGGCGCCGAACCCGGGTTGCTGCTGCGAATGATTCTGATCGAACGACCAGTGCAGGACCGGCCCCGCCGCGCCGGTTGCGGTAGTGCCTCTCATCCTCGATGCAGCCGTACACTAACGGACCTGGGCTCCTTCCATCCGGGACCGCTGCTCAGGGAGCACGCGTCGCTATGCTTCGTCTTGACCGCAACCTGCACAGGTCATACACCTATGACATGCTCTCGGTTCGGCTCCACGAAGAGATTGAGGCACGGCTGCAGGCGTTGGCGAAGGCCACCGGCAGGAGCAAGAGCTACTACGTCCGACAGGCCATCCTCGAGAAGCTCGAAGAGATGGAAGATTCCTACCTCGGTGCGGCGGTCCTGGAACGCATCCGCAAGGGCGAGGAACGGGTCCTGAGCTCCGCAGACATGTGGGATGGTCGACCTTGAGCACGTCCGCTTGATCACTCCGGTGCTCGCCGTCGTTGCATCGGAAGAGACGTCTACGGGTGGTCGCGCTCGATCCGTCCCACGGCGTCATCCCAAGACTCAAGCTCCGCGAAGCCTGACTCGAGAGCCGCGACGCGCCGTCTGATCTCATCGGCCCAGGCGGACGCAGCATCCGGATCCGCCGGTCCATCAAGGCTTGCGAGGAACTCCCTGGCAAGCTCAGCACGGCCCTTCGGATCCAGGCGAAGCGCGTCCGCAAGGACGGTCCCCGCAGTCTTGGTCATGCGGTTACGGTACGCCGCAGCCGGCCGCTCAACAAGCGAACCCGCTTCCGGCAGACGGTTCTCGCAGCGGATCACTCCGCCTGCTTCCAGCGCTGTCGCAGCCGTTTGTCCCAGCGGGCCAGTGTCTTTCGCGCCACGTCAGCTTGGCGGCTGCAGCGTCACGTCGAGGGTCGCCGTCCCGCCCTCCGTGACGGTCACCTCGTGGGTCGACGAGCCCAGCAGCTCGTGCCAGACCTCTACCTGGTAGGTGCCGGCCGGCAGATTCGGGATGCTGAAGCTGCCGTCCGGAGCCGTCACGGCCGCGTAGGGGTGATCGAGCACGACGCCGAACGCGTTCATCCACGGGTGCACGTCGCACTTGATGGCGAACGGATCGGTCTCCACCTTGTCGAACACCTGCTCGAGCTCGGTCTGGAACTTCGGCATCGCTTGGTTGAACTCCTGGTTGACCTTGCCGAACACGTGCACGTTGTGGAGCGTTCCGTCGGGATTGAGGATCCTGACCGTCTGGCCGACCCGCGCGATCAGGATGTGCGGATCGTAGATGCAGCCCGACTGATTGAACACCGCCTCCGACTCGGGAGCGTCGAACTCCATGTCCGGAAGCCCCGACTTCACCTGAATCAAGACGTTGGCGAGCCCCTTCGATTCGTCTATCAGAAAGGCCTGCTCGGTCTTGGGATCCTCGGCGTTCTTATCGGCGCAGACCGGGTCCGCCTCCATGTTGAGCACTGCCGGCTTGCGCCTGACTACGCCCTCGAACGTGATGCTGCCGCGAATTGTCGCGTTGAGTCCGGTCGGTGCCGCCTCGGCTCCTTTCCACTGGTCCCTCTGGGGTTCTATGTGCAGGTCACGCGCCACACGGAACCCTACCGAGTTATGAGACATGTAGGTCTTGTAAGATGCACGATTGGCCGATCTGAGATTCGCCGCTCTGTCCGTATAGCTGCCACCTCGCAAGATCCTGACGTCATCGGTGTCCGAATCGCTACTGGCTTGACAGTCTTCTGTCCATGCAATGCCGTTTCCCGGCGCTCCGATGTAGTTGTGATGATAGCAATCCTCAGTCCACTCCCAGACATTTCCATGCATATCGAATACCCCAAACGAATTGGGATTGTAGAGCCCCACCGGCTGAGTTCGGTTGTAAAACACCCCACTATCGAACTCACCGTCTCCGTCGGTGTCGATTCTCCCATCGAAGTTCGCTTGCGTGCTAAATATGGTTTCCCCCGTATGCCATGGCGTAGTTGTACCAGATCGTGCTACGTACTCCCACTCAGCCGACGAAAGTAGGCGGTACTGCCGTCCTGATCTCTCCGATACCCATGCTATGAAGAGCTGTGCATCGTGCCAGCTTACATTCGTAACAGGATAAGGCGACTCACTTATCAGATCCAGTCCTTGCCTCTTCAAGAAATCAGGCAGCAGGAATAGAAGACCGAGCACTGTATCCGAGTCCTCGTCTTCAAACAGGTCCTCGAGCCACTGGCCAAGCGCAACAACTGCTTCGGTACGAACGTCAGCACGACACCCTCCAGTAGTTGCACACCAGTTCCACTCTCGGACCGTGACTTCATAAACGCCGACGGCAAAGGGGCGGGGTAGCGATACTTCATGCGATCCGCCCATTGCGAACGAACCAGCGGGTATTACTACCATCTCCGGACAAGTCTCGCAGTCTTTGAACCTCCGATCTGGTTCAGTATAGTCGGCGTCTCGTTGAAACGTTTGTCCCCACAATGACGTGACGGTCAAGACGTATAGGAGGATCAATAAGCGCTCAGTTTTCATATTTCTCTACCTCATGCTGTGCCCGGCCAAGGTTAGACTCTTGACCACTCCATTCGATGTGGTCAACACCTCGGGCGGCTCTTGCCACCACGCAATTGCCGTATGCCCATCACGGTCCGCCCTCTGCGCTCATCAGTCGAAGTGTTGGGAGCCCGACGACGATGCATCACGCGCTCGGTCCGTGCGAACATCGGAGGCGTGGCAGTAGCCGCCGTTCCCATCCGGGCGATCACCTCCGGTCCCGGCCGGCATTGGTTCGGCTACTACGACAAGCTGCAGTTCGACCCGACCAGCCGCTACGTGCTGGGGATGCGGGTGGACTTCGAGGGCCGCCAGCCGCGGCCGGACGACACCATCGCGGTGGGGGTCATCGACCTGGAGTCAGGCGACGCCTGGCGGGAGGTCGGCCGCACGCGGGCCTGGTGCTGGCAGCAGGGCTGCATGCTGCAGTGGATACCCGGCTCGGACCGCCGGATCATCTGGAACGACCGGGAGGGCGACCGATTCGTCTCCCGCATCCTGGACCTGGAGTCCGGCGCCTTGCGCACCCTGCCGGCGGCGATCTATGCGATCGCTCCCGACGGCCGTACCGCCATCGGCACGGATTTCCGCCGGCTCGACGACATGCGGCCCGGCTACGGCTACACCGGCATCCCCGACCCCAACCGCGAGGTGCTGGCGCCCGAGGACGCCGGCATCTACACGCTCGATCTGACGGCGAGCGGCGCGGAGCCCGAGCTCGTCATCCCGGTGGCCGAGGTGGCGGCCCTGCCGTATCCGCACGGCGACATCCGCGCGGCCAAGCATTACTTCAACCATCTGCTGTTCAACACCGACGGATCGCGCTTCATCTTCCTGCACCGCTGGCGGTGGGGCGACGGCAGGAGGACGCGGATGCTCACCGCGGCCCGCGATGGCTCCGACCTGCACGTCGTCGACGACTACGGCAGGATGTCGCACTTCATCTGGCGCGATCCGCAGACCATCCTGGGCTGGTCCTGGCGACCGGGCGCGGGAGGGGCATTCTACCTCCACCGGGATCGGAGCGACGAGGTGAGCGTCATCGGCTCGGGCAGGATGACCCGCGACGGACACTGCACCTACCTCGCCGACACCGACTGGATCCTCAACGACTGTTACCCCCGGGGCGGCGGACGGATGCAGGAGCTGTACCTGTATCACGTGCCGACCGACCGGCGGATCGACCTGGGCTCCTTCCACGCGCCCTCGGAGTACACCGGCGAGTTGCGGTGCGACCTGCACCCCCAGTCCGACCCCGGCGGCCGATACGTGACCGTCGACTCCACTCACGAAGGCGGCGGCCGGCAGATCTACCTGCTGGACGTCGGCGAAGTGGTAAACGGGTGATCCGGAAAGTACGGCGGCGGCTACTCCCTCGCTCCTATACGGACTATCTGTCCGGCGACAATGCCGGTCATCGCCGTTAGCGCCTGCGGTACGAGCGGGGCCAAATCGCTCATGTCATTGGAGCGACCTCGAAGAACGACCAGAGCGATGTCGTACAGCGCCATGTTCTGTTGAAACTCCATGCTCTGATCCGTCGCCTGGGAACGGACTCATCGAGCAGCAGTCTCAACAACCCTGCTCAAAAGGGACTCCCGGGCCAGGGCGATGACCCTCTCCGCGCGCTCGCGAGTCACCGACGGGAAGTCGTCAAGAAAGAGGGCCACACCATGCCCATGCTCCAGATAGTCGAACAACGCCTTCACCGGCACCCGCGTATCGACGAACACGGGAGTACCTCCCAGGGTGTCGGGTTTGCTGTGAAATACCTTGTCACTCTCCATCACGAGAGCCTCCCTGACGGCAGACCACAGGATCCGAGCACGTGAGGTCGACGTCAAGCTCCCGGATAAACGCGGGCTTTACGCTTCGGCCGCCGCCAGCTCGTCATTCCAGGAGCGGTAGCGGCGGTAGGCGTCCTGCAGCGTACCTTCCTGCACGAACAGGAGCCCCTGCCGCCGGACCTGGCGCTGCGGCTCGACCGTCCCCAACTCTGGGTCGGAATGCAGGCAGCGGGCGCGTCCGGCGCCCAGAAAGAGCCGCCGTGCGTGCCGCCATGCGTATCCGAGCACGAAACGACCGTCGAGCGAGACCGCGAACAGCGGCGGCTCCGTCAGCCGCCGCCTGGCACCGCTCTTCATCGGCAGCTCCTCGCCGACCCAGCCGTAGAGCGAGTCGCGGCGCGGCGGAAAGGCCAGCTCGGCCGCGGACACGAACCCCTCGTCGCTGCAGAGCCAGGTCCGGGTGTCGTCCGCGTCCAGGTAGTCGCGGGCCGCCGGCCGCTGCAGGCAGGTACTGGTGACCACGCGCGCCCATGCCATCGGCCCGGTGTTCGTGATCGTCATGTCGAGGTCGATCTCGACTCCCCGCCAGCGGACGGTGCAATCGATCAGCGCCAGTCCATCGATCGTCTCGACGCTCCGCAGGGTCTTGCGGATCGCGCGGCCGCCCTTCATGTCCCCCATCGACTCGTTCACGTAGCGCCAGGAGGGGTGGGACTCGAACGTGTGCTCCCACAGCAGGTTGTCCCCGACGTCGTAGGCCTGGAGCGATTCCGGAAACCACAGCCGCAGGAGGTTGACCGGCCCCGCGCGCTCGGGCGCGATCCGGGGCTCGTTCACGTAGATGTCGAGAATAGTGGGCGGATAGACGTTGAGCTGCTGGCGAGGGGTATCCGCCGACCGCGCTCCGTTCTCCTCAGCCATGGCCCCAGGGGCTCCAATCATACCCGGCTGCGCCCATCGCGCGAACCTTGCCGGTGCCGGTGCGCGCCGTTAACGTCGGCAGCCATGCCCGACTACCGGTCCTCCGTTCCTCGATTCACCTTCTCCGACACGCTCGCCGCTCAGGAACGAGAGCTGGCCGCCAACCCGCTGCTGGAGCGCTTTCGCGCCTCCCGCCGGGAGCTCGCCCGCGACCGGCACGTGCCCCGGTACCACTTCATCAGCGCGGAGAACCGGCTGAACGATCCCAACGGCCTGTGCCGCTGGCAGGGCCGCTGGCACCTGTTCTACCAGGGCTACCCGCCGGAGGATCCGCGGCAGCACTGGGGCCACGCGGTGAGCGACGACCTCATTCACTGGCGCGACCTCCCCTACGCGATCCATCCCGACCCCGAGCGGTGCTGCTTTTCGGGCGCGACCCTGGTGGAGGAAGACCGGGTCATCGCCTGCTACCACGGCACCGAGGCCGGCACCATGGTGGCCACCGCGAACGATCCGTTGCTGCTCAACTGGGAGAAGCTCACCGGCAAGCCGGTCATACCCATGGCGAGCCCGGATGGCCGGCCGCTGCCCTACCGCGTCTTCGACCCGTGCATCTGGAAGCAGGGCGGCAGCTACTACTCGCTGAGCGGCGGCACCCTGCCCTACTCGCCGGCCGGCAAGGTGAGCCGCGCCGATTTCCTGTTTCGTTCCGACGATCTGGTGAACTGGGAGTATCTGCACCCGCTCGACGAGAACGACCGCTTCTCCCTGGTCGGCGACGACGGCGCTTGTCCCTACTTCTGGCCGATCGGCTCGGGCGCGGACCGCCGCCACATGCTGCTCTACTTCAGCCACATGAGCGGCGGCAAGTACCTGATCGGCGACTACGACACCGAGCGCGACAAGCTGGTGGTGACCGCGGGCGGCCGCTTCAACTTCGGTTCCGCCCAGCCGGGCGGCGTGCACGCGCCCTCGGCCACGCCGGATAGCGACGGCGGCCTCATCGTCATCTTCAACATGAACCCCGCCAAGCCCACGCGGGGCTGGGACCAGGTGATGAGCCTGCCGCGCCGTCTCACGCTGGCCGAGCACGACGAGATTGAGATTGAGCCGGCCGGCGACATCGCCTCGCTGCGCGGCCGTCACGTCCGGGTGGGGCCGGCGAAACTGCCGGCGAACCGGGACGTAGTGCTGGAGGAAGTGAGCGGCACGTCCCTGGAGATCGCCGCGGTGATCGACCCGGAGGATGCGCCCACCGTGGAGATCGACGTGCTGCGCTCCCCGCGGCGCGAGGAGTACACCCGCATCAGCTTCTACCGGCGGCGCGGCTTCCGGAACCGCGAGCGGTACGCCGGACGCGACCGGGAGAAGAGTCTTGCCGCCAGCGACAGCCTGATCACCCTGGACAACGCGCGCTCTTCCGAGCTGCCGGACGTGCTGTCGCGGGCGCCGGAGACGGCGCCGGTCTACGTCGGTCCGGAAGAGCTCCTGGAGCTTCGCGTCTTCATCGACCGCAGCGTGGTGGAGGTGTTCGTCAACGGCCGCCAATGCGTGGCGCTGCGGGTCTATCCCGGACGCGACGACTCGGCCGGCATGTCGCTGCGCGCCTGCGGCAGCGAGGCGACGCTCCACTCCCTCGACGCCTGGCAGATGAAGAGCATCTACGAGTGACGGGCGTGCTGCACCGGCGAGCGTCCGGCGTAGCCCTACGCGAGCAGGGCGAACACCGTCGTCAGCGACGTGACGACCACGAATCCCACGCCGATCATCCACGTGAGCGTGTTGAAGCGCTTGTCGACCTGTTCGAACCGCTTGTCGGAATGCGCGATCAGGTCTTCGAACCGCTTGTCAACCGTTTCGAAGCGCGTATCGACGGCCTCGAACCGCTTGTCGAGATGGGCGATCAGATCCTCGAACCGCTTGTCGACCGCTTCGAAGCGCCTGTCGACCGCCTCGAACCGCTTGTCGAGGTGCGCGATCAGATCCTCGAACCGCTTGTCGACCGCTTCGAAGCGCCTGTCGACCGCCTCGAAGCGCTGCTCCATGAACCCGAAGCGCTCGTCCATCAGCTCCCGCTGCGCCTTGAGCTCCTCCTCGACCCGAACCATGCGCTCCAACAGCGCAGCGCCGACACCGACCATCTCCGCCCGCGGAACCATGCCGTCCACCAGCTCCCGCAGCCACGGCTTGACGTAGTCCCCGATACGGCCGACGTCCTCGTCCCTCAGCATCACCGGCTCTGCCACCAGCACCTCTTACTATAGCCTGAGAGCGCAGCCGGCGGCGCCGCTTCAATCCGTTGAGGGTGGCAGGTGTACCTAACCTGCCTATACCATGGGCGGATGCCGCACTCCCTCAGCCGAGACGAGCTGGACCGGTATGCCGGCCAGGGGTTCCTGATCGTCAGAGACGTGCTCGGCGACGCCGACTTCGCGCCGGTCGAGGCCGCCTGTGAGCGGCTCATCGACACCATCGCGCGCAGGCACCTGGCGGAGGGGCTGATCGCCTCCGGCGCCGAGGGCGAGGGGTTCACCACCCGCTTGGCGCGCATCGAGGCACAGCTCACCGACAGCGAAGCACAGGTCCACAAGCGGGAGCTGGACATCATGGAGGCGCGGCTCCCGGAGATGTTCGCGTTCTTCTTCAACCGCAACCTGCTGGCGCCGGTGGAGAGCATCGTCGGGCCGGAGATCACCCTGAGCCCCATCCAGCATCTTCGCCCCTACACGCCGAGGCGGGGCGAGCGCCAACCCATGCAGGTCCCGTGGCACCAGGACCAGGGCGTCACCCGCGAGGAGGCGGACGCCTCGGAGATCCTCACGGTCTGGTTTCCGCTGGTCGACGTGGACCCGACCAACGGCTGCCTGCAGGTGCTCCCCGGCGTCACCGGGTTCGGCCTGCTGCAGCACGAGCGGACCGGAGGCACCCACATCAAGCCCTCCCTGATGCCCGACGTCGAGCCGTACGACTGCATCATGCGCCGCGGCGACCTGCTGCTGATGAGCGCCTACACCCCGCACCACGGCCATCAGAACCGTAGCGACCGGGTGCGCTGGAGCATCGACCTGCGGTTCCAGAAGACCGGCACGCCCACCGGCCGCCCGGAATTCCCGGAGGTGGTGGTGCAGAGCAGGAGCGATCCCGCATCGGTGCAGGACGACTACGAAGATTGGTGCCGCCGCTGGGTCGCCTCGCTCGCGGCCCCACAGCAGAAGCACCACCGGGTCTGAGGACGCGGCGGCTCTTCCACGGTGGCGAGGTCGAGCCTCGCACCTCATGCGGGTGTGACCTACAAGAGGTCGCCGAGCCGCGAGACCGGGGAGTAGAAGCCGGCGGCCTTCATCCGCCGCAACACCTCTTCCCCGCGGGAGGCGGTCAGCGTGCCGTCCCGGCACGACGCGACCAGGATGCCGATCGTGCCCGTGAACGGGACTCCGGCAGACCGGCACGCCTCCCGCGCGCGCCGGTCATCGGTGACGACGGTTGCCCCTCGGGTCTCCGACCATGCGATGCAGGCGGCCTCCCCGCTGCCGAGGCTTCGCCGCAGCTTCCGGTACCGGACCCGCTCCGGGGGATCCAGAGAGACGAACGAAAACGTCCTGTCCTCGATCAGATCGTCCACCGCCTGCAACGCGGTGAATCCACGGGCGACGCCACCGGCAAGCTCGTCACCGACCTCCGCCAGCACGACGCCTGCGCCACGATACCGGTCCCGCACGATGTCCAGGGCGCCGGCGAGCGCGAAGTTCGAGAGCACCACGGTATCGAACGCATAGCGCCGGCTCACGCCTCCGCGACTTCCTCCTCCAGGAACCCGGTGCTGTGCGGTATGCCGTGGTCGTTCAACCAGATACGAGCCTCCAGCACGTGGAGACCGAGCGCTTCGGCGAGCCGTCCCAGGCTGATGAACCCTCCCTGATACGCCTCCACCGCCTGCCGGTGCGGCCGTGACAGACCGAGCAGCTCCGGTTGGTAGGTCGAGACCAACGCCTGTCGCACCAGGGTGGCCACCGAAACGCCGCGTCTCCGGGCCAGCTCCCGCAGACCGTCCGCGAGCGAGGTGTCGAGTTTCACATGGAGAGTCGCGTCTTTGGGCATGAGTTCACAGTACAAGATCTTGTACTATAGGACAATTTCCAGTTACTACGGTCGGCTTGGATGCTATGGTGGCGCGTCGGGACGCTTCGACGAATCGTCCAGCTCCCGCTCTTGGCGGATCAGGTCCAGCAGGTCCGTCGCCAAGCCGGGCGACTCCTCGAAGAGGTTGCGCTGCTCGCCGGGGTCGTCGGCCAGGTCGAACAGCTCGGTATTCTCCGGCCGCACTTCGCCGTCGGTGCAGAGCTTCAGGTCGCCGATGCGCGCGCCGAAGTCGCTGCCGCGGAAGTTCCAGAACAGGGTACGGTCCAGGTCCGCGGCCTCGCCGGTGATCAGCGGCCAGACGTCCCGCCCGTCCCAGCGCGGGTCCTCGGCGGTGGCCGCGCCGACCAGGTTGGCGAACGTCGGCATCCAGTCGACGACCTGGATCGGCCGCGACACCGTGCCCGGCCGCAGCGTGCCCGGCCAACTGATCACCGCCGGCGTGCGGATCCCGCCTTCGTAGAGCTGCGCCTTCTGGCCGCGCAGCGGCAGATTGCATCCCAGGCGCGGCATCTCCTCCTGCCGCCCCGGATACAGGTCCGTGCTGTGCAGCGGACAGTCGGGAATCGCGCCGTTGTCGGATGCGAACACCACGATCGTGTCGTCGAGCTGCAGCGTCCGGTGCAGCGACTCGATCATCCGGCCGATCGCGTGGTCCATGTGGCTCAGGTAGGCAGCGTACATCTTGAACGAGCGGTCGCGCGCGGGATCGGCGTCGTAAGTCTTGTCATGGTACGTGTCGATCCAGTGCTCCGGCGCCTTGACCGGCACGTGCACGGCCGTGAACGGCACGTAGCAGAACCACGGCTGCGCCTGCGCCTCCAACCACCGCAGCGCCTCCTCCACGATCAGGTCAGTCACGTGGCCGCGCGCCTCGATCAGCTCGCCGTTGCGGTGCCAGGTCCAGGAATGCTCGCCTTCCTTGTAGCGGTGGCTGTAGGGATCCACGCCTCCGGCCAGACTGCCGTAGGAGTAGTCGAACCCATATCGGTTCGGACCGAAGCGCGGGTCCGAGCCGAGGTGCCACTTGCCGAACAGCCCGGTGGCGTAGCCGGCGTTGCGCAGCGCCGTCGCCAGCGTCTCGTAGCCGTCCGGGAGCACCGGCGGGTTCGACGGCACCGTGGCATGCCGTCCGAAGCGTCCGGGATGCCGGCCGGTCAACAGCGACGCGCGCGTGGGCGTGCACATCGGGCAGACGTAGTGCTGGTCGAGCTCCACGCCGTCCCGCGCCAGCCGGTCGAGGTTGGGCGTGCGGATCTCCGAGCCGTGGTAGCCCACGTCCCCCCACCCCAGGTCGTCGGCGAGGATGAAGAGGATGTTGGGCGTGCGGGTAGGCTCGGACGCGATCACACCTCGACCCAGGAGCCGGTGTCCGAGGAGCGGTACACGGCGTCGAACAGCGCCACCGAGCGGCGCGCCTCACGGCCGTCGCACTGCAGCGCGGAGCCGGTGCGGATGGCGCCCGCCATGTCCGCGAAGATGTTGTCCGGCAGATCGGGTGGGACCGCGTAGGCGCCGAGGTCGCCCGCGACCACCTCCGGCGTGCCCTCGACCCGGAACGCGTCGGCGGCCGAGCGGGCCCCTTCCGGCACGTGGTCGAGCGTCATCTCCTCGGCGTTGGCCCAGGTGAGCGTGCCCCACGTGCCGCTCAGGGTGACCTCGTGCCCGCGGTTGGGGACCGCGCAGGTGGTGGTGACGATCGACCCCATCGCCCCCTCCCGGAACTGGACGACGGCGGTGGTGCCGTCCTCGGTCTCAATGTCGTGGCCGTAGGTGCCGCGGCAGCCCACCACCCGTTCGGGGGTGCCGGCCCACCAGAGCAGGAGGTCCACGAAATGGACGGCCTGGTTGGCCAGCGAGCCCCCCTCGGTGTCCAGGCGGCTGCGCCACGCCTGCGGCATGCCCGCGTCGTAGTAGGCCTGCCCGCGGAACCAGTACATGCGCAGGTCCGCCCGCAGCAGCCGGCCGACGGCGCCCGAGTCGATCGCCTGCTTGACCCGGTGGTTCGCGGGGAGGTAGCGCTCCTGGAAGTCGATGCCAAGCAGCAACCCGCGGCTGTCGGCTTCGTGGATGGCCCGGTCGCAGGCGGCGGTGGTGATGTCCATCGGCTTGGTCATGCACACGTGCTTGCCGGCCGCAAGCGCCTTTGTCGCCATCCCCGCGTGCGTGCCGCTCGGCGTCCACAGGCCGATCACGTCCACGTCGTCGCGCGCCAGCAGCTCGTCGTAGCTCTGCACCCACGGCACGCCCAGCTCCCCGGACGCGGCGGTGCCGCGCTCCTCCGACAGGTCGCAGATCGCTACCAGCTCGGCCCCCTCGGTCTCCATGCATCGATCTGCTCGCCCGCGGCCCATACCCAGACCCACGATCGCGAACCTGACGGCGTCTGCCATTCGTATCTCCTTTGCGCCGGACAGCCTCCGGCTCAGTGAGTACGATGAACGGACGAGCAAGAACTGGCAATGGGAATAGTTGAATCACGGATCGTGGACACCAATCCGGTCGTGGAGGCCCTGGGACGCCGGTTGCGGCTGGCGGTGATCGGCGGCGGCCCCGGCTCCTTCATCGGCGAGATGCACCGCGCGGCCGCGCGGCTCGACGACCGCTACCGGATCGTCGCTGCCGCCCTGTCGTCGGACCCCGAGCGCGCTCGCGCTGCCGCCCGGCGGATCGGCGTGCCGGCCGAGCGCGCCTACGGCTCCGGGGCGGAGCTGATCGACCGTGAGGCCGCCCGCGCCGACGGCGCCGACGTGGTCGCCATCATGACGCCCAACGATACGCACCGGGAGTACTGCGTCGCGACGCTGGAGCGCGGCTTCGACGTGATCTGCGACAAGCCGCTCGCCAACTCACTCGACGACGCCCTCGCGGTGGTGCGGGCGGTCCGCCAGACCGGCAGGGTCTTCGCCCTCACCCACAATTACACCGGCTATCCCATGGTGCGGCAGGCGCGGGCCATGGTCGCGGCCGGCGAGCTGGGCGAGATCCGGCTGGTGCAGGTCGAGTACGTGCAGGGCGGCAACGCGGCCGTGGACGCGGGCTCCGACGGAGTGCGGTGGCGCTTCGATCCCGCGCGGAGCGGACCGTCGCTGATCCTGGGCGACATCGGCACCCACGCCCATCACTTGGTCTGCTACGTTGCCGGCGTGGAGCTTCAGGCGGTCGCGGCCGATGTCGGCGCGATCGTGCCGGGGCGGCAGATCCATGACTACGCCGGCGTGCTGCTGCGGTTCGCGGGCGGCGCGCGCGGCTGCCTGTGGGCGACGCAGGCGGCCGCCGGCGTGGAGAGCAGCCTGGGGTTCCGGATCTCCGGCGCTCTGGGGACCGTCGAGTGGCACCAGGACCGGGCCAACGAGCTCCGCTTCCTGCCGCTCGCCGGGCCGGCGCAGGTGCGGACCCGCAACGGTCCGGGCACGCTGCCGCTGTCCGCGCGCGGCAGCCGCGTCGGCAAGGGCCACCCGGAGGGCTTCCACGAAGGCTTCGCGAACATCTACGCGGACGCCGCCGAGGCGATCGCCGCCCGGCGCTCCGGGCGCACGCCCGACCCGCTGGCGCTGCACTTCCCCACCGTCGAGGACGGCGCCCGCGGGCTCAGGTTCGTGGAGGCGGCGCTCGCCTCCTCGGCCGCCGGCGGCGGGTGGGTGGACTGCCGGCTGACCCTCGATTGACGGCGGCATAGAATGCGCATCTCGTCGAGGGAGGTTGGAGCGCGGTGAAGGTGTACGTGACCGGTGGTACCGGATTCGTTGGCAGCAACATCGTCAAGGTCGCCGCCGAGGAGCACGGCGCGTCGGTATTCACGACCGTGCACCGCTGGCAGCCGCAGGGGCCGGTCGCCTACCACTACGGCCGCGTCGACATGACCGACCGCGCGCAGGTGCTCCACAGCGTGCGCGCCTTCCGGCCCGACGCCATCATCCACTCGGCGATCCTCAAGGGCTTGGATCCGATGTATCGCGACCGCGTCCTGGCCTGGCGCTCCTACGTCGACTCGACGCGCTATCTGACCGAGGCCGCCAACGAGGTCGGCGCCAAGATGATCCTGATCTCGTCCGACTGGGTGTTCGACGGCACGCAGAGCGGCGCGGACGAGGCGACGCCTCCCAATCCGGTCAACATGTATGGCGTTCTGAAGGTGGTAGGCGAGACGGTGGTGCTGGAGGCCGCCGACAACGGCGCGGTGGCACGCATCTCCGGCGTGAACGGCGTGCACTGGACGCGCCCCGAGGAACCGCAGACCCAGAACGTCGGCTTCGGAAGCCTCGTCGGCGCTCTCCTCGAGACGGCGGGCCGCGGCCAGCCCTTCGCCATGTGGCATGGCGAGATCAACATGCGCGCCACCCTCAGCCTGGCCAGCGAGAGCGCCCGCATGATGATGCGCATCATCGAACGGGACGCGCGCGGGATCTTCCACTGCTGCTCCGGTGCCAGCCTCTCGCGCATGGAGACGGTGCGGACCGCCGCCGAGGTGTTCGATCTGGACGCCGGCCTGATCACCACCGGGCCGCCGAGCTGGGTAGGCATGGCCGGGGCGCAGGTCCCGCACGACACGACCCTGTCGGCGGCCGCCACCGCGGAGCGGCTCGACTACCGGCTGCCGTCCGCGCAGGAGCTGTTGCAGATCTACCGGCGGGAATGGGAGACCGGCGCGCTGAGCGCCGAGGACTGAGCGTCCCGTCCAAATGGACCTCCTGTGAGGCCGAGGTCAATCTGACGCTATAGCCAAGTACAGAACAGACGGTGCCGGCTACCGACGACTGGGGGCGGCGCTGCGGCCACCGAAGCTGCGCGGCGTGAAGTCTTCCTCGTTGGTGATGCTCGCGCTGCTGCCGGTCGCGGTTGACCGCCAGAATGTCGAATTCCCAGCGCCGCTCCCCGTAGTTCTTCTTCGGATTGCTTATCGTGTGGTCCACCGCGATGCCGCGCTGCCTCAGCAGCTTCACGAGGTCGCCCTCCACCAGTGATTCCATCAGCTTGCCCCACTGCCCGTTGAACAGCTCATCGAGCTTGCGCAGCCGAAGGTCCGTCTCCTGCATGCGCCGGTCGGTCTCTTTCTGACTCTCGGACAGCTCGCGCAGGATGTTCCAGATTTCCTCCGGGGTCGCCGGTTCCCGGTGTCCAGGGCAAACGAGCCGGCCGCTTGTCACCAGCTTCGCGTGCCTTGCAGGGAGATGGTGTGCTGCGGGTCGGCGCCATGGGTGCTCTCGTGGCGGGTGCCCTCGATGCTGAGGGTGAGGCCGGGGCCGGTGGCCACGGCAAAGCGGTAGCCGAGGCGGTAGTCGCGGCTGCCGTCGGCCAGGCCCAGCCCGAGGTAGGGGGTGCCGACGCCCGCGGTGCCGAACAGCGGCAGGCCGTAGGCGGCCTCGGTGGTGATCCGGGCGCCGGGGTCGGCGCGGGCGGCGTCCGCGGTCAGGCCGACCATGGTGGGCCGGCCGTGGAGCGCGTCGGCGCCGCTGGTCGCGGTCCCGCCCCAGGCGGGGGCGAGGGAGAGCGACAGGCCGAGGTCGGAGGCGGGGTCGGGATCGTAGCTGAACGAGCCGGCCACGCCCCAGTCGGGGAAGCCGGCCTCGTGCAGCAGCAGTCCGTGACCGCTGACCTGCGCGGCCAGCCCCAGCGCCGGGGCGCTCCAGCGCAGGCTGCCGCTGACGTCCAGGCCGAAGCCGGTCTCCGCGTGGCCGCCGTCGTGGCGCACGGCCAGCTCCGCGGTGGGCGTGAGCCGTCCGCCGCTGCCGAGGGCCAGCGCGTAGCTGCCTTCCAGGCCCAGCCGCAGCCGGCTCACGTCCGCCAGGCCGGGCGTTGCCTCCAGGCTGGTGCGCAGCACCAGCGCGTCCAGGTTCACCGCCAGCCCGGCGCCGCCCGCGGCGTCGGGCGCCAGCAGCTCGCCACGCGCGCCGCCCGCGCCCAGCAGCAGCCCGATGCCGGTCTCCAGCGGTGCGTCGCCGGTGGCGGTCAGCGTCAGCTTCCCCTGCCCGTAGCCGGCGGCTCCCCACAGCGCCAGCGGCCCCGCGGCGTAGCCGACGTAGGGATAGCCGCCCACCAGCCACGAGTGCAGGGCGCCGTCCGCCGCCGGCGACCGGTAGCTGCCGCCGCCGCTCTCGTGATAGGCCAGCGCCAGCCCCGTCACCCAGCCGCCCTGCGCGTAGTCGACACCCAGCAGGCCCGCCCACACGTCGCCGTCCAGCTCCACGGCACCGTCGCCACCGCCGAAGCGCGAGAACGCGCCGCCGCCCCACAGCGTGAGGGTGCCGCCAGCCGCAGTCGGCGCGCCGACCTGGAACGCGCTTTCACTCAGCAGCTCTCGCGCGGTCAGGATCCGCGATCCCGTGGCCGCGGTGTCGCCACGCAGCCACCTGCTCCAGCGTCACCCGGAAGCGGAGCGCCGCGCCCGCGGCTTCCCGTACCGTGGCGTCCGCCACCGACACGTCCGGGCCGGCCGGCGCCGCGCTCTGGCGACTCAGGCGCACCGCAACGGTCATGCCCGGCTCCCAGTCGAGCTCGACGCTCCATGCGTAGGTCGTGCCGCTGCCCGCGTCCGCCAGGGCCAGCTCGAGCTCGCCGGAGTGCAGGGTCAGACCGTCGATTTGCTCCGGCGCTCGGGTGAAGCCGATCAGCAGCTCGCCCGGCACGTAGATGACGTAGTCGAGCGCGTAGTCGACCCCGTCCTCGGTCCAGCCGTTGTCCTCCACGGCGTCGCCGAGGGCGCCGATCCAGCCGCCGTAGGTCCCCACCTCCAGCTCGCCCGACCACAGCGTCACGGCCGCCGATGACGGCGCCTGCTCGTCGTCGAACACGTCCACCCCGGCTGCCGCGGCAGCCGCAGCCACCCGGTAGCCGGCCCCGGCCGCCAGCGTAGCCGTCACCCGCGCGTCCGCCTCCGCCGCGGCGTCGTCCTCGGTGGCGATCCTGAGCCGCGCCTCGGCGGCGTTTTCCGCGAAGGTGACCGATGACGGCGCCGCGCCGTCGAGCACGTCGCCGGCCTCGGTCACCGAGACCGCGACGGTGAGCGCCGAGGTCGTAGCGCCGCTGCGGCGCAGCACGAACACCGCGGCATTGCCCTCGGTCACCGGCGAGGCCGCCGCCACGATCGAGACCTCGGGCAGCGGCGCCGAGACGGTGGCCGTCGCCGCGCTGAGCAGCGTTTCCTCCGTGCCCCCGTCATCGGTGAAGGTGACGCGCACCTTGACCCTCTTGCCGGCCGCGGCGGCGGTCAGCGTGTGGCTCGCCTCCGTCGCGCCCGCGATGTCCGCGTCCCCGCTCCCGTCAACGGCAATCCATTGCCAGGCGAAGACCGCACCGGCGAGCCCGTCCGCGTCTTCGATTCCGTCCGCGGAAGCCGTCAACGTCGCGCCCACCAGCGGCGTGCCCGCAATCGCCGGCCGGCCCGCCGGCAGCGTGTTGGCCACGGGGGTGGCATTCGTCACCGCCTGGCGCGAGAACCCGGCCGCGGCATTGCCGGCCGTGTCGCGGATGCGGGCCGATGCCTCCGCCGGCACGCTGTAGGTCACCGCGACCGTATCGTCCGCCGTCACCGCGGAGGCCAACGTCAGAACCGTCGCGCTGCCGTCCACCGACACGCCGGAGACTCCGCGCGAGGCCGTCCCGACGGTGACCGCGAAGGCGCCTGCGGGCGGCACCGAGCTCTCGTCCAGCGCCTCGTCGAAGGTCAGTGTCACGGTCGCACCGTCGACCGAGGCGCCGGTCAGCACCGGCGCGACATCGTCGACATCGGTGAGCCGCACCGTCAGCTCGGCCTCGACCGGATTGGCGCCATCGGTGACGGCGACCGTCACCTCGTACTCGCCGTCCGCACCGGCATCGTCGGGCGCCTCGAAGTCCGGAGCCGCCTTGAACGCCAGCACACCCGCCGCCGTCAGCGTGAGCTTGTCCGCGTCCGCGCCCCCCGCGATGGACCACGCGAGGTCCGCCGCCGGCGTATCCGTGTCCGAGGCCACGAGCGTCGCGACTGTCGTGCCGTGCTCCGGCGCAGCGATCGGCGTTGCCGTCGTGACGACCGGTGCGGCGTCGTCGTCCGCCACCGTCACCGACGCGGAGGCCGCGTCCGCGTCTACCGCATAGCCGTCGCCGCCCTTGAGCGTCACGGTCACCGTGCTTGCGGACTCGGCCCTCTCGTCGTCATCCGTCGCCACCGCGAGTTCCGCAGTGCCGGCGCCCGCCCCGAAGGTCACGTTCTCGGGGGGCGCGACCTTGAGCGCCGCGCCGTCTTCCGCCACCACCACCGCGACCGTCAGCGCCGCCGCCGTATCGCCGCTCCGGCTCAGCGTGAACGCCGCCGCCGTGCCCTCCGCGACCGGGCTCGCCGCGGCCGCGATCGAGATCTCGGGCAGCGGCCCGGCCACGGTCGCCTCCGGCCGGTTCGACAGCCGCCCGCCATCCGCCGTGCACAGCGCGCCGGCCGCATCGCAGGCCCGGTCCGCCGGCAGCGCGACCGTAACCTCGGTATCCGAGGCGGGTTCGACGCTGAGCTCCCACAGGTCGCTGCGCCCGTCGATGCGCCGTGCCCCTGTTACCGCCCCGTCCGTGACCTCGGCGGCGTGATCGCCCAGCGCCGCGACGCCGGTCGTCACCGCCTCGCTGAACGCGATCCGCACGGCGAAAGCCGTGGCGCCGTCATGACGCTCGGGGACGTTCTCGAAACGCGCCGTCAGCGCCGCCGACACCTGCCCCGTGGCCGCGCTGACCAGTGTCTCCTGCGTGCCGCCGTCATCGGTGAACGTCACCTGTACCTTGACCGTCTTGCCGAGCTCGGACGCGGTCAGCGCGTAGGTCGCGCCGGTCGCTCCCGCGATCTCGGCATCCGTGCTCCCGTCGTTCGCGATCCACTGCCAGGCAAAGGTCGCGCCGCTCCGGCCGTCCACGTCCGCGATCCCCGTCTCCGACGCCGTCAGCGTCTCGCCTACACGTGCGGTGCCGGAAATCGTCGGCAGCCCGGTCGGTGGCGTGTTCACAGAGTCAGAGGTGTTATTCGTCGCCCGGCGCAGCGACACCGCGACCCGGACGCCGTCCGACGCACCGTCCTCGTAGCGCGAATATTCAGTACTCGGTTGTGGCGTGCGGCCCGCCAGCATCGGCAACGTGCCGCGCTTCACTGTATCCGCTTCCAGCCCCGAAATCCGGTATCCGTTCCAGTACGCCACCAGCCCCGACGCGTCGGGCAGCGTCGAACCCGTCGCCAGCGCGAACACGCCTCTCGAATTCACGAGGAACGCATCGATTACGTAAGTCGCGCCGCCGTCCTCGAACGAGGTGACGTCCATCTCTCCGAGCGACTCGCCCAGCACCCGGCCGTACCCCGCGACCCAATAGGGGAACTGATGCGAACCCAGTGTCACGGTCGCCGACAGCAGCTCCTCCTCGCCCTCCGCGAGCGGCGGATTGGCGGGTCCCGGCCACACCGGCGCCGTCGGCGCGCTCGTTCGCGTCTCACCGCCGCGCTCGACCCGCACCGAGAGCCGGGCGCCCACGTCCGCCACCCGGACGAGATTCCTGAGTATTCGCTCCGCCAGTACACCCTGTATGCGGTGATCGCAGAGCCGCCGTCATCGAGAGGGGCATCCCAAGACACCTGCAGCACCCCTTCCCGGCCATCGACGGGGGCGACCACGAAATTCCGGGGCAACAGGGCCGGCTGTGCGATGTCCGCTACGGCCTGACCGCTGAACGCCGCCGCCGCATTGCCGTACAAGTCACGGATCGGGCTCGCATCCGGTCCCGTGGGAACCGCGTAGGCCAGCGTGATTCCCGTCTCGCCATGCTCGATCGGAGGCGTGATGATCAACTTCAGTTGCGAAAGCCCGACTTTCTGCACGCTGGTTACCGACCGGGACACCGCGCCTCCGGCAAGCGTGAAGGCACCCGCCGCAGGCTCCGAAGAACCGTGCAGCCGCTCGCTCCAGTTCAGGAGCAGGTAATGGCCGGCACCAGCCGCCGTCGCACCGTTGGTGGCGGTCAGAGTCGGCCTGACGCCGTCCACCTTGATAGGGTGCCTCGTGCCCTGCTCCGGAAGCGTGAGCACTGCGTCATTGCCCGAGCCGTCCCTGATCGTTCCCCCGTCGGCGACCATGTCTCCCGGCTCGACTCCGTCCGTGTCTTCGTCATTCTCCGCCACCGTGTAGCGGAACGTCAGCACCGCCGTGCCCGTACCGCTGTGATAGACGGCCTGCTTCACAACGTCCCCGACGTTGAGACCAAGCGACGGGCTGCCGTTGGTCGCATCGACCGTCACGCTCTCGTTGAACGTGACCGTGACGTCGAACGACTCGCCGATGATGTAGGTCAAGCTGTGTCCCGAGGCCCCGAGCAGGTCGACCCTGGTCGCCCGCGGCGCCATCGTATCGTCGGTGAGGACCGTGACCGCGTGGTTGGAGAAATTGCCGGCGAGATTCCCCACCGCGTCGCGGATGGCGTCCGAAAAACGGTAATACGGTACCGTGTAGCCAACGTTGACTTCGTCACCGGGCGAGACCGGCAAGTTCAGCGCCAGCGTTACCACGGTGCCGTCCACCCAGATGCCGGTCACGGTTCGCCCAGTCACTGAAAACCCGTATCCGGGGGTGGGCACCGAGTCCTCGGCCAATGGCTCGTCGAAGGTCAGCGTCAGCGTGGTTCCGCTCACCACCGCGCCGCCGGCTATGGGTGCGGGTCTGGCGCCGTCCACCTTGTGCCCGGGCTGCGCCGCCAGTCCCGAGTGCGTCAGCACCGCGTCGTTGTTCGCGCCGTCCCTGATCGTTCCCCCGCGAAGCTGAATCGGATAATAGGGGTAGGGGACGGAGACCCCGTCGGGTTTGTTGTCGCCTTCGCTCACGGTGTAGCGGAACGTCAACGCCGCCGTGCCCGAACCCCCGTGGTACTCGGCAGCACGGTGGGGGCTCTGGAACACCAGCACCGGGCCGCTTGAAACGTCATATTCGGGGAGCGGCTTGCCTGCGTCCAGAGGAAGTGCGGGAGCCCCGGTCACCGTCACGCTCTCGCTGAACGTCACCGTCACTTCGATGACATCCGGCTCGCCCGAGCTGCCAAGTATGTAGGTCTGGTCCGGCCCGGGATCCGAGGTGATCGCGATCGAGATCACCTCGGTGATCGTGTCGTTCCGCACCGTCCGGCCGAGTAGCGGGACCGCGTTGTTCCCCGACACGTCCCGGATCGGTTTCGCCCCCGGCCCCTCCGGCACGACGTAGCGCACCGTGACCCCGTCACTCGAGATCACCGCCGAGGCCAGCGTCAATGTCACGGTGTTGCCGGACACCGCGACCTGGGTGACCCCGCGAGAGGCGGCGCCCGCCTGCACCGCGAACGCGCTCGCCCCCGGTTCGGAGGCTTCGTCCAGCGCCTCATCGTAGTTCAGCACGAGCGTGGCTCCGGTCACCGTCGCGGTCGACAGCTCAGGCGCAATCGCTTCGACCGCGGCCGGTGTCCCCGCCGCCTCGGCGGCGGCACCGTCGCCGTTCTGGTTGTAGGCGACTACCCGAACCGAGTACTCGACGTCGTTGGTCAGCCCGTCGATCGTGTGCAGCCATGCTTCGGGCCCGAGTGTCGCCTCGCGCCCGGACGAGTCGTAGTCCTGGGAGCCGGACTTCCACTGGACCTTGTAACCTTCGATCGACGAACCGCCGTCATGGGCGGGCGGATCCCAGACCACGGTCAGTTTTCCGCTGCCGACGGCGGTGGCGGTCGGGCCGCCGGGTGCCGCCGGCACGCATCCGCCGTCGCGCCACGGGTTCCTGGTAACCCCGCGACTCCAGAGGCCTCTGGATGGCAGGTCTTCGCAGTAGCCTCCGAATGCGGGGTCTTCCGGCTTTCGTGTGGGTGGAGCGCCCGGGAAGTGACGACGCCGGAGACCCAGTGAGGCTTACACTGATGGCATGCGTGACAAGGAGCTGTACGCGAGGATCGTGGGGATCGAGGCGCCGTGGCGAGTCGAAGACGTGGAGTTGAACCTTCAGCAGGGCGAGGTGGTGGTACGGGTGGCGCACGACGGCGGCCCGCTGAGGTGCCCGGAGTGCGGCAGGCCAGCCAACCGCTACGACACCCGCCAGCGGCGCTGGCGGCATCTGGACACCTGTCAGTACCGCACGATCCTGGCCGCCGAGGTGCCTCGGGTCCAGTGTGAGCACCACAAGGTCAAGCAGATTGAGGTGCCGTGGAGCGAGAGCCGCTCGCGGTTCACCGCGCTGTTCGAGGCGGTGGTGATCGACTGGTTGCAGGAGGCGAGCACAGCGGTGGTGGCCCAGCAGTTGGGGCTGAGCTGGGATGAGGTCGATGGAGTGATGCAGCGTGCGGTGCAGCGCGGGTTGCAGCGGCGCGAGGTACAGCTGCCGGCCCGCCTTGGCGTGGATGAGACGTCGTTTCAGAAGCGCCATGAGTACGTGACGGTGATCAACGATCTGGACGGCAAGGTAGTGTACGTAGCCGATGGGCGCACCAAGGAGTCGTTGGAGAAGTTCTACAAACAATTCGACAGTGAGCAGTTAGCGCAGGTGCATACGGTCGCCATGGACATGTGGGAGCCGTACATCAGCGTGACCACCCAGTACGTGCCGGACGCGGAGAACAAGATCGCGTTCGACAAGTTCCATATCGCCGGGCACCTCGGGGACGCCGTTGACCAAGTGCGGCGAGCCGAGCACCGCAGGCTGCTCGGCGAGGACGACGAGCGCCTGAAAGGCAGCCGCTATAAGTGGCTGACCAACCCCGAGAACATGGATCACGAGCGCTGGGAGCGATTCGCCGAGCTGCGCGACAGCGCCCTGAAGACCGCCCGTGCGTGGGGCTACAAGGAACATGCGATGACGCTGTGGGACTACAAGAGCCGCACCTGGGCGCGCAAGGCATGGCAGGCGTGGTACGACTCGGCGATCCGCTGTCGGCTGGAGCCGGTGAAGCGAGTGGCGCGCATGATCAAGCGCCACCTGGACGGCATCGTGACCGCCGTCGTCACGCGGGTGACCAACGCTCGGGCGGAGTCGATCAACGCGGGCGTGCAGAAGCTGAAATACTCAGCGCGCGGCTTTCGTAACCGCAAGCGCTTCCGCAACGCCATCTACTTTCACCTCGGCGGTCTTGATCTCTACCCCGCCGGTGTCGACCGCTGACCCCCCTATCCACCCGATTTCCTGAAGACCCCCTTCGCTGACGCACCACGGTACGCGCCTCCGTCGAACGTCAAAACCGCACGCCAATATGGCCCGCTGACGTGCGAAGGAGTGCCGCGAAGGCTATCCAGATCGTCGGACGCGTCCTACACCAGGTTCAGGCCATGCCAAATCAGCGGAAGCGGGAAAACTCGGCGAAGCACGCTGGCAAGCTCTTCACCCTGAGTCCGGGGTTGGGATTCTTCCCCCAGGCCAAACACGATGTGTTCGGCCTGGTTCGTGACCACTTCTTGCTCTCCGTATCGGAAAGTGAACTGGTCGTTCCCGCGGGTATCACCGTGGACCTGGTCCGCGACAAGAAGCTCGATCTCTTCTCCGCGCAACCGGGACTCCAGATGTGGCCGTAATCCGTGCATGAGGCGCGGCAAGTTCAATATCTTGTAGGTTCCCATGGACGAGGGACTCCATCTGACTGGAATCCTTCTTTCTTCGAGGAGATGCAGGAACGCTGTATCATGAAACGGGATGTAGCAGTACATCTCGCGCAGATCGAGCTCGGTTAGGGTTAGGAGATGCGGAATGGCGCTGAGTATTGCTCTGCGGTTGCCACCGTACTCGATGATCTGTCCCCGTCCGCTCATCTGCTGGTGGAGCGGGATTGCTATGAACTCGTTGCACGCCACGACGACGTACGCCACCGGCCGTCCTCCGCTGGAAATCGTAAATACTTGCCCGGCGAACGGATGGAGGAACAGCGTACAGAAGTCGAGAAATGGACGTCGGATCCTGATCGGCTCCATCTCGTGAATCTCCGCAAGGGCGTCGAGGTGCTCAGGGGTGAGCGGCCCTACCTCGACAGTGGCTCCTGTCTCTAGAGTATGCTTGGCGAACCTGCAGTAGTGTACCCTCCCTGCCTTCCTACAACCGAGTCGTCGATACAATCCAAGGTCGCCAGAAACCTGCATAAGATCGCCACCCAACTCTTCTATCCGACCCATGCAGTCGACCATAATCCTACTGGCGTAGCCTCGTTCCCTACGGTCCGCGCGCGTATGTACGAAGCCAACCCCACCCACTGTCATCCGACATCCCCAGAAGGAGACTTCGGATAGCATGATACTGGCACGTGAGATTATCTCTCCGCTTTCTTCTATGATTCGGATGTTATTGGCGTTCTTGTGCTGGAATACGAGTGGCCAACGATTCAGAAGGTAAGAGGGATCATCTGGGCGCATCCCACGCAAGAGCGCATCCAACTCATCTCTTCGGATGCCGCGAGGGTCTCCCATAGTTTTCGACTGTAGTGAGTGTATTAAACCTTGTCAACGGAGTGAGGTGGTCCCGAAAAATCGGGCAAGATGATAAGGTGTATTCCGGGCGATGAGGAGGGCCGAAGGAATGGCGACAAAACGACGCCGATTCACAGCGCAGTTCAAAACCAAGGTAGCCACCGAGGCGCTGCGCGGGGAGCGCACGATCCAGGCGATCGCAGCCAAGTACCAAGTGCATCCGAACCAAGTCTCAGGATGGAACCGACAAGCACAGGCGGGTCCTGAGGAAGTGTTCGCCGGCGCTACCAAGCGCAGTCAGAAAGACCACGAAGCGATCGTTCACGACCTGCACGCCAAGATCGGCGAATTGACCGTGGAGCGCGATTTTTTATCGCGCGGGCTCGGGAGCTGAGCCGGGCCGAGCGGCTTGCGATGATCGACCGCGAACACCGGAGTCTGAGTGTGGTCCGGCAGTGCCGACTGCTCGCCGTGAGCCGCTCGACGGTGTACTACCGACCGCGCGGGGAGAGCGCGCAGACGCTGACGTTGATGCGCCGGATCGACGAGCTGTACCTGGATTACCCGTTCTACGGCAGCCGTCAGATGATGCGTCACTTGGCGCGCGAGGGAGTGGCGGTAGGTCGGCAGCGGGTGCGGCGGCTGATGCGTTTGCTGGGGCTGGAGGCGATCTACCGCAAACCGCGGACCACCGTAGCGAACCCGGAGTACCGCGTGTATCCCTATCTGTTGAGAAGAGTTACGATCGAGCGCTCGAATCAGGCGTGGTGCGCGGACATCACCTACATTCGGGTGCAGGGTGGGTTCTTTTACCTGGTGGCGGTGATGGACTGGGCGAGCCGGCGGGTGCTGGCCTGGCGGCTGAGTAACACGTTGGACACCTGCTTCTGCCTGGAGGCGCTGGCAGATGCGCTGGAAGGTTGCGGCATTCGGGAGATCTTCAACACCGATCAAGGCAGCCAGTTCACCAGTGTGGCCTTCACCGGGATGCTGGAACCGAGCGGGATACGGTGCTCGATGGATAGCCGTGGGCGCTGTCTGGACAACGTGTTCATCGAACGGCTGTGGCGCTCGCTGAAGTACGAGGCGGTGTACCTGCGTGAGCTGAAGGAGACGGCTTCGAGGCGCAGCGAGTGATTGCGCAGTGGCGGCCAGTTGCGAGCACGACGGGCAGGTGGCCGGGCAATATGGAGCGGGGACTTATCCACATATCCACAGGCTGGGACACCCCCCGCCCCCGGACCCCCACCCCCCATTACCGCCACCTGTTTGAGAGAGGGAGGGGTAGGTTGACAACCAACGGAATACACTCTACACTACCTCTCGGTTTGTCCAACCGACCGGGGCCACGACCCTTGCCACGCGAGAAGTCCTGGAATTCAAGAAGGCGGGGGGTGGCACTATCGTGGAGGTATCGAGCATCGGCGTGGGCCGATCGCCGGCCTCGATTCGGAGCGTGGCGATGCTCACGGGAGTGAACGTCGTTCTGGGCTGTGGATATTACACGAAGTACGCCCTGCCTCAGGAAGTCGTCGATGAATCGGAAGCAATTCTTACCGAGAATCTCATAAACGAGATCCAATACGGCATCGGCGACACCGGCATCAGGAGGCTCAAAGTGAATCTCGAAAGGGTGGTCATCTGTCACGTGGATGCTCAATCCAAGCCCGACTATCAGCGCGAAGTATTGAAGACTGGGGCATATCTGGAGTTCGATCACTTTGGAGAGGAGTTCTATGTCGAAACCGCTGACTTCCTGATGGACCGCGACTACGACAGGATCGACGCAATGCAGACTCTGATAGAGGAGGGATATACCGATCAGCTCCTCATGTCCCAGGATGTCTGTTTGAAGACCGATCTCGTCTCTTTCGGAGGTTGGGGATACGCGCACATCCTCAGAAACATCGTTCCCATCATGCGTACACGGGGCTGGGAATCCAGAACGATAGAAGCAATCATGGTCGACAATCCGAAAAAGCTGCTCAACGTAGGTTCCTGAGCCGAATATGCCTGTGCCGCAACGTCCGAGCGAGAAATACTGCAGCTTTGCACCGGGCGCCGTGCACCTCGAGCCCGGCCTCTTTCATAAGAGATTCGAGGTGAATCTGGCCTACTTGAAGAGCCTGAAGACGGGTAACCTCCTCCAGAACCACTTTTTCGAAGCCGGTATCGACATCTTCAGAGACAAAACGCCAGAGCCGCAAGATGACCCGCACTGGGGGTGGGAAACACCCACCTGCCAGGTACGAGGGCATTTCCTCGGGCACTGGCTCTCGGCTGCGTCACGAGTCTATGCGTCGACGGGCGATACGGAGCTGAAAGTCAAACTCGACCGGGTAGTCACCGAGCTTGGCACATGTCAGGAAAGGAACGGCGGAGAATGGGCCTTCTCGATACCTGAGAAGTACATGGATTGGACCGCCTCGGGAGTACGCGTCGCGGTACCACACTACGTCGTCCACAAGACGCTTATGGGGCTGTTCGACGCCTACCGGTACGCTTCCAGCGCCGAAGCACTGACCGTCCTGGAGAACGCATCGAGGTGGTTCCATGCCTGGACTCGTCAGTTCTCACGCGACCAGATGGACGACATTCTCGACATCGAAACCGGCGGGATGCTTGAAGTGTGGGCCAACCTCTACAGTGCAACCGGCGCCAAGCACCTCGAGGATCTGTTGGAGCGCTATACCCGCGCCCGCCTGTTCGATCCGTTGTTGGAGTCCAAGGATGTTCTCACCAACATGCACGCCAACACGACGATACCCGAAATACACGGAGCGGCCCGTGCCTATGAAGTCACCGGCGATGGGCGTTGGCGGAGCATCGTAGAGCGCTACTGGGAATGCGCTGTCGCATCTCGCGGCACATTCTGCACCGGCGGCCAGACATCAGGAGAAGTGTGGACGCCACCCTACGAGTTCGCGGCACGCCGCGGGAGCGCGACTCAGGAGCACTGCACGGTATACAACATGATTCGGTTGGCAGACTACCTGTTCCGGTGGTCAGGCGATGGAGCGTACGCCGACTACATCGAGAGGAACCTCTACAACGGTATCCTCGCGCAGCAGCATCCTTACACCGGCATGATCTCCTACTTCCTTCCTTTAGAAGCGGGAGGACGGAAGAAGTGGGGCAGGCCAACCCACGACTTCTGGTGCTGCCACGGCACGCTGGTACAAGCGCACACGGCGCATAACGCATACATCTACTACGGCCGCGAGAAGGAAGTTGTCGTCTCCCAGTACATTCCGTCTCGATTGAGGACCACGGTCGACGGAAAGCAGGTGACTCTGGCTATGGAGTTCGACACCGAAGCCGAGGTCTCCCACCGGCCGGAGCGTTGGGCAATTGCCATCGCGGTGACCTGCGATGGCCCAACCGAGATGGACCTGAAGCTCCGTGTTCCGGATTGGGTGCGGGATCACCCGACGGTGCTACTGAACGGCGAGCGGCAGACGGTCGAACAGCCGTCGCCGCGTTTCTACTCCCTGTCGCGCACGTGGCACACGGACTCGGTCCGCGTAGAGCTGCCAAAACGGTTGACGTCGAGCGCTATTCCCGACGAGCCTGAGACGGTCGCTTTTATGGATGGTCCCGTCGTGCTCGCCGGGCTCTGTGAGACGGAGCACACGCTAAGGGGCGACAAAGACGAGCCCGGCGCCATGTTACTACCTGACAACGAGCGGAAGCACGGCAGATGGCTGACAGGATATCGCACCAACGGTCAGGAGCGAGGCATCAAATTCAAACCGCTCCACGAGATCATTGACGAGCCGTACACGGTCTACTTCCCGGTAAAGCCCTGATACCACGCTCAATCTGCAATCTCTACGTATTTTCTTCGCCATTCCTCCAGCGGATACATGCTTCTCGATAGTCCGCCGATCTTGTTCCGCTCGAGCCACAACACAACATGTGTGCTCATTATCTCCGAGATGTCGTCCACGAGGTCTGCCGGGTCGACTGTCACGTTGGTATCCTGTCCCGTAGCGGAGAGTTTCAGCCGCGAAAGGTTGATGCCATGGAGTAACAGCCGTGTTGCGTTGCCAAGCTCTCTGCGCACGAGCGACGCATCTTTGCAGCCCATTCGCGCCGAATCCAGCTTGTCGGATAGCGCGACAAAATAGTCCTCGAGAACGAGAAGATCTTTCGCCCGCACCCCTTCGATGGACTTCGGATCCTTCAGCGGTGTCAATCCGTTCAGTATGCTGAAGATGTTGGGGCCGAAGATCCCAGGATTGCTCTCCCGAAGACAGTACCTCCCGAGATCCAGCATCGTGGCGCCCATGACGTTGGCCTTATCCTGAAAAACGAACGCGTCCAAACACGCGGCGATGTCAAGCTCTTCGTTTTCTTCGACGCCCCACGAGAGACCGGCACCGTAGACAAACCCCGGGTAGCTGATCGGCAGGTACTGCCAGTGCCCTCGGTCCCCCCAGTCGGTAATCAGGCACCCCCGTGCTCCGTGCTTCTTCCCGTTGGCGGTCGCGTTGACCAGATTCTCCAGCGTGTTGTTCGTTCTGCCGGTAATGCTCCTCCAGCTTCCCGTTCCGGGACAGACGTAGAAAGGCTGATTCTTGCTTGCCAGCAACTTGCCGTGATCGTCATAGGGAAAGTCATGGGTGTAGCCCCAATCCAGGACGACGATATCCTTTGGGAGCTCGTCGAACACCTCGGGGTGCTCGAAGAAGACATCACCCCACATCATCATCTCTTTCCCATGCTGCTGGACGAGCTCGTAGATCTTCTTCACATAGTCGATGAATACCCTGCCTGCACCCTTTTCCTCACATACCTCTTTCGTTTTGTCTTGCGCAAGAGCAACCTCATCGCAGCCGACATTGAACAAGTTGGAGGAGAAGTTCGGCAGGAGATCTTCGTACGTTGTGTTGACAAAATCGATTGATCGCGAATCGAGTGGATTCAGGACGGCTTTCCAGTATCTACCGAACGCCTCCTTGCCTTCCGTTTCTTCAGCAAGGTGCACGAACTCCCTCCGAGAAAGCCATGGACCCATGTGACCAAAGCTGTTCTGATTCGGCACCAACTCGACATATCGATCTTTGCAGTACTGGTCCAGCTCAATGATGTCCTCGCCGGTCAACGGGTCTTCGGCCTGCCAAACCTGCGGGAAGGATGGATAGGCGAAGGGAAACCCTTCGATGTAGAGCTGAAGCTGATTCAGTTTGACGCCGGCCATGAAATCGACGAAATCGAACAACGTCTCGAGCTTTGGTATCTTGTCTCTGCTGATATCCAGCATTGCGGCCCGAACCTCGAAATCTGGATGGTCACGGATCTCGAGACACGGTATGTGCTTTCCACTCTGACGAACGATCTGGCTAAGGGTACTCACTCCGTAGAACGCAGCGCTGGGCTCGGAGTATTCGATCTCGATCTTCGCGCCATCGACGGTCAGGAGATAGGTATCGTCGGCAAGTGAGGGATTCTTCTTGAAAGCGAGGCGTCTCGGGCGGTCATTGGCGCCTGCGAGCGCGACGGGAAGCCGCACTCCACAGTGTTCTGCCACGACTCCTTGAACCCGTTTTGCGATCGGGAACATCGCTGCCTTTTCTTGGGCGGGGATCACGATCGCTTGGTCTGCCGACACTAGAAACGATCCTGATCGCAGGACGACCTCTTTGGGTCTTGGTACGAATAGCAGTGCTGGGTTCAATCGGAGGCCTTCCTATTTGTCTTCAACCTGTTCGAGCAGTTTCTTCAGATTCGCTTCTACGAAGTCGATGATCTCCTCTCGTCCTGAGAGCGTTCCTCCGGCATAGTCTACCGGCTGCAGTCTCGACCTCCGGTTGTACTCTCTCCGTTCAGCTAGCTCACCCAAGAGAAGATTGGTGTCACTCGCGATCGAGGGCGATTGCCCGCTATCCACCTCGTCGACAAGGGAAACGTACCTATCGAGATACCCGACGTACCGAACCCCCTCCTCTAGTGAGCTGGCATACCACCGAATATGGTCGCGGCCCTTTTCTTCCAGAGTCTCCTTCTGCAGACCTCTTTCGAGTACCTCTGATGCCTTGACGGTCGCTGCCAGAGATTCGCGTATCCTTTCTCGAATAAGAGCCCGCTTCTCTTTCGGCGCTTCGGACGGCCAGCTGTAGTACTGAAATACGCTGCCTTCCCTGCCGCCTCCCTCGGCTTCCGCGCCCCTCATTTCTCCACGTATGAGTCCGCTGTTATCGAGGTAGGGAATGGGAGGCTCATGATTCTTGCCCTCGATACGGAACATCTCATGCATGACAGCTCCCGCCTCCTTGCCGTAGAGCTTTGCGCAGGCAGTCCCGAGGAAATCGTGGAACAGGGCCTCCGGTTGGAATTCGTTGTATTGACACTCGAAATACAGCTTCTTGATGCTCGCAAAATCCTCCGGTTTTTCTTCGAAGGTGAAGAATCCGCTCGAGTGTGGGTTCCACATATACTCCGCGTTCAGAAGCTGCAGAGGCTCCGAGTAGGAGTGCCCGCACGGCGAGAGGAGCATGTCTGTGCCCTCGAAGATGTAGTTCAACGCAGGCACCGGTAGAAAGAGCTTGTCGTTGTGGTGGCTATCGGCTCCGTAGAAGAAGAGGATCCCGTAAGTTTGCCCTTCGCCGTTGGTGTTGAACGCCTCCTTCAGCTGGCGAGCTCTGCGGCGGTCGTCCGTCTGGTTGATGAAGATCTCTCGGAACCCGGGAAAGACGTTCTCACGACGCTTCAGGAGCCCGCTCAACGTGGACCAATACCGAAGCCCGATATTCCACTCCTGGTCGTCCAATCCGTAGGACAGGTAACCGGGGCTTATCGGCATGATCAGACAGTCTTTGGCCCCCGAGTACCCATCGTTCTGCACACTCTGGACCGTTTCGGTCATGCGGTCGTAGAGGTAGGCGTACGCGCCCGCCATGCCATCTGCGACCGCCATTTCATCGTTCGGCCACTTCTTCCGACAATCCGGGCAGCGTTTCAGCCATGTTTCCGGCGTCAACCCTTCGTCTTGCTGGTGGATGTAGAGGGCGCCGGGCTCCACTTCCTGCACAAACGTTCGGATGTCGTCGAGTCTCAGCTGCATCAGCGATTCATTGGACAGGCACGTGGCGCAGTACCGCTCGCCGGCTATACAATGGTAGATTTCGCCATCGGGATACTCTCTCCGGTTTTCGAGAACTTGGCCGCGATACAGGCGCGGTCTGTCCCGAAACCCGCCGGCGATTCCCGAGCCAAACCCGCTGTGCATGAGGTGGATGCCGCGCAGTCTCGCTTCCCGGTTGAACTCTCTCATCCAGCCGGCGAGCTCCGGGAATGTATCGAGTCCCCAACCCCACCCGTCGAAAATGATGACGTTCACCTTGCACAGCAGGGCCAGATCCAGCTTTTCGCGAACGCGCTCGCGAAAGGCGCCGCCGCCGTCTCCCCAATCGTAGGCCCAGTTGGTCTGCTCGACTTTGATCAGCCAACGATTCCCCCGGTATCGGTACTGGGGGAAATCCTCGATGAGGACATTCGGCAACACGGCGTGTCCGCCCGTTGCTGACAGCAGCTGAGTGAGAGTGGCGATCCCATATTGAGACCCCTGATCGCTTTGCGCGCAGACGCAGACCGGCTGTCCCGGCTCACTCCGGACTACGTATCCTTGTTCGGCCGCGTTCTCCTGATCGAACACTCCGAGGTCGAGCGGCAGATGGGTGTCTTGCAGGGTCGGGTTGCTGTAGACAACGATGTCTTCTTCCTGATTCGGCAGCTGACGCCATTGAACGTTGAAGTGCAGACCGAACTGTTCCTCGAGCTGTTCTTTGAGATAGCGCGCGGCAAAGAGGAGCTTCGCCGTCTCTTGCTCCATGACGCTTATGGTATAGACCTTGTCTCTGGAATAGGTCTTGTGATTCCCGTCGACGAATTGGGCATTTTGCGGAGTGGGGATCAATTTTAGGGAGCTCGTATCTGACACGCTGTTGCTGGTCATTGTGTTATCTCCTCCGAATCTGTTCTGACATGAGATCGAGGTTCTCTCGAACGAAGCGCACGATGATGTTTCTTCCGGACAGAGCCCCATCCAAGTAATCTAGCGGGGTCTGCCGCGATCGCTCGTTCTTGGCTGCCGCCGACTCGACTCGCTGGGCTAGTCTCTGGATCTCACTCTCCAAATCGTGATCGATGCTCTCCGGTCGCACCATCTTCTCGTAGATTTCGACGTATGCGGCCAGATAGCCGATGTACTCGACCCCCATCGCCATGAAATCGCGCAGAGACTCGAGGTCCTGATGGGAGGCCACGTCGTCGAGAATATCTCTGGCCTCCGACGTCGTTCGCACCATCTCGTGCAACGTATTCTTTGCCTCGATCAGCTCCTGCGATTCCCTGCGGTCGTCGAAACCAATCCACGGCTGTAGAGCTCCATCGGGGCCGGGTGTCGTGTGGAGCTCGGTGCTCCTCAGGTATGGGATCGGTGGCTTGCCGGACTCTCCTCTGAGTGCAAACACCTTCGCGAGCGCCGCTGCGGCCGCGTCGCCGTAGAGTTTGCTGCAGGCAAGCTCGAGAAAGCCGCCAGCGCCGTAGATTCGACTCGGCCTCAGATCGCCACGCCTGCTCGTGTCGTACAGATCGAGGAAATCCCGGTAGTTCTCGGGCTCCGTATCGAGGCGGTACGGGCTGTGCAGGGGACTCCACATGAACTCTGCATTGAACAGCTGCTGCGGCTCCTGAAATGCGTGGCCGCTGGCCGTAAGCAGCATGTCGGCGCCGCTGAATACGTAGTTGAGCGCAGGTGTCGGCAGAAACAGATGCTCGCTCTGCCAGCCGTCGCCACCGTAGAAATGGATGATGCCGAGACGGTGACCGTTGCCAGAGCCTTCGATTGCGGCTTTCAGCTCGGCGATCCTTCGGTTGCCGTCGTCGTGATTGAAGAACATCTCGCGAAAGCCAAGGAATACGTTCGCCGTGTTCTCGATCAGGCCGCTCACCTTCGACCAGTACCGCAGCGCAAGTTGCCAGTGCTCGTCGTCGACGGCGACGGCGTCCAAGTACCCTGGGCTGATGAGCATAATGAGGCAGTCGGTCTCGGCGTCGTAACCTGGTGTCCGTACCTCCTGTATCGCTGCAATCACCTCACCGTAGTACTCCGCGTAGGCACCTGCCATTCCATCCTCGGCATCGAGCCTGTCGTTTGGCCATCGTGCCCGGCATCTCGGGCAGCGTGAGTCCCACATCGATTGCGGAAGATCCAAGACATCGAGCTGATGAACGTAGAGGGAACCCGGTTCCACTGTCTGGACGAAGTCTCGGATACTCCGCAGATTCCGATCGATCAGCTCCCTGTTGGAAAGACAGGTACCGGCGTATATGTCCTCTCCGATGCACCGATACTTCTCTCCGTCTGGATAGTGTTCCCTGTTTTCGAGTACCTCACCCCGATAGATACGCGTATCGATCATGTTCCGCTTGAAGCAGAAGCCGGAGCTCTGGCCGGTATGCATGAGCGATATGCCGCGTAGGCGCGCCTCGCGGTTTAGCTCCTTCATCAGTGATGCGTATTCCGGGAACACGGCCACATCCCAACCGAAGCCATCGAATATGAGCATGTTGATCTTGTACTGAAGCGACATATCGAGCTTTTCGATGATGCGCTGGCGAAAAGCCCCTATGCCGTCACCCCAGTCGTATGACCAGACCGCTATCTCGCACCATATAGTCCACTTGTTCCCTCGCAGGCGGAACTCGGGGTAGTCCCTGATTCGCACCGATTCCAGTGCCACCCCGTCTTCCGCAGGCGTGAACAGCTGCAGTAGGGTCGTGACCGCGTACAGGCAACCTTGATCGGAGGCGGCGCAGAGCAGCACAGGGTGCCCCTCGCCGCTGTCGATGGCATAGCCCTGCTCTCGAGCGTTCGGGGTAGCGAAGAAATCAGGCTCGAGCGCGACTCCGACGGCACCCTGCACTAAGGCCGGATCGTTGCAGATCAGGATGTCATGGTCTTGGAGCCCCTCCGATTGGCTCGAGCGGATGGTGTGTATTCCGAATCTCTCTTTGAGATTTCTCCCGAGGTAGCTCATTGCGAAGGCGAGCTGGTCTGTTTCAGTCCCCAACACATGAATGGAGTAGACGGCATCGCGCGAGTACGACTTCGCGCTGTCTTCGCGTCTGACTATCTCTCGAGGGGTGGGGATTATCTCCTCGAGCGCTCGCCTGGATGTAGCCATAGATCGAGTTTCCCTTAGCTCCTTCAGCCAATTATTGTGGGTTCCGGAAATTCTGCCGGCTGAATTCCGGAAATTCTGGCCGGTTGGTGAAGGCCATCGTGAGCGTCTTGGGCGGAAAGATCAAGATGCCGGGTGCGATATGATGGGCCGTCGAGCAGGAGCAGGCGACCGTTTTCGAGCACGCGGTCGACGATGGCCTCGGCGAGGTCATGGTCGTGCAGGACCTCGCCCCACGCGGTCAGCGGAGGCTTGTTGGTGGTGAACAGCATCGGGCGGCCGCGCTGGTGGCGTTCGTTGACGATGTGGAACAGGACGTTGGCGGCGTCCGGTCCGTAGGATAGGTAGCCCACCTCGTCGATGACCAGAACGTGCGGCTGCAGGTAGTGAGCGAGTTGCTCCTGCAATCTGCCTTGCCGGCTGGCCACGGACAGACTCTCGATCAGCACGGCGGCGGTGACGAAGCGAGCGGTGAAGCCGTTCTGGATGGCGCGGTAGGCGATGGCGATGACCAGGTGCGATTTTCCCCGACCGCTCTTGCCTTGCAGAATGAGGTTGCGTCCCCCGCTGACCAGCTCGGGTCCCAAATAGCTGCCCAGCGACGGCAGGCGCACACTGGACTGGAAGGAGAAGTCGAACTCTTCGACGGTCTTCAGGAACGGGAAGCGGGCCTGCCTGACCGAGCGCTGGATGCGGGTCTGTTGACGATGCGCGATCTCCTCGGTGACCAGGACGCCGAGGAACTCCCGGCACGACCAGCCATGGGTCTCTGCGCGATCGAAGAGCCGTTGCCAGTGGCGGCGGGTGTTGGCCAGGTTGAGCCGGCGCAGCAGCGGATCGAACTGGACGGTGGCCGGATCGAAGGGCAGCGCGGGGGTGGAGGCGGCGCTCATCGCCAGCGCGCCCCTGAGATGGTGCGCATGCGCGCTCGCCAGGCGCCGTGAGTGCCCGCTGCATGCAAATCAGGTCGGTCGCGGAGAAAAAATCGTCCATAACTGTGGCGCGACAATCAGGATGAGAACCGGGCGACAATCAGGATGAGAATGGATGTCGCGGCGCCGACAGGATGGCGGAAGGCGGCTGGGGCTGCAAGAGGCCGCATTGAGTGATCCGGAATCCACTCGAACGGAAGCTGATGGCGCATCGAAACAGCCTGCTGGCACGACCGTCGCCAGAGTGGCGCGGCGGAGGTCAGAGGAGATTGGGGCTACCATGGATCAGCAGAAGGCGTCGCCAGGCAGATGACCAAGCGCTACCGAGCGGCGTCCAAGAAGAAGAAGGTCATGGAGGAGTCCCTGGGGTTGACCGGCTTGGCCGCTGCGCTGCGTCGTGCGACGTTGTCCGACCGCGTGGTCGGCGGCGCGACCTCGACCGGCTGGTCTACGCGGCCATCAAGCTCCTCACCAGCCCCGCAGGTCCCACCGGCTCCAGGTCATGGGAGCGGTCGCACACGACGAATCCGGCCCCGGAGCGCCACAACGATCGTGATCGGCGAACATCGGCGTGCGAGGATCGCCGTCACGGGCTTTTCGCAGGCCAGGTGGTATCGCGGTACCCCCTGATAGCGCCTCATGCCGGCGAGCGTTTGACCGATGGTCGGCATCTGCCGCGATGCCGCCGCTGACTGCGGTCGGGCTGTCCTGTTCGTCAGGGGCGACATCGGTACCTACCTCACCGGCGCTGCCGGTTCGCTCAGTCGCGTCCGAACCCCCGCGGCGGCTCGACACTGTCCAGTTCGGCAAGATCAAGGCCGCAGATCGCCTCCAGCTTGTGGGCGAGCGCGGACGCGCCGAGATTGTCGGGCAGGTTGTCGAGCCACCCTTGATATTCATCCTGGAGGTCCAGCAGGGTGCGTACCGCCTCGTGCCAGCGCTGCGGTCGCGACCGGCGGTCGTGCGGCCTTCGGTACCGCACCTGCGGTTGCTGCGCCTTGTGGCGCTGGCGATAGCGCCGCTGTCGTTGCGCGTTGGTCAACGCCATGGTCTTCTGCACACCGTTACGTAACGGGTCGGGATCTGACGGCTCATGGCGTCGCCTGCGTGGTGGGGGGCTCAGCTGCTGAGGCTCCTCGGCGGCGCTTGTTCTCGATGGCGGTGCGCCGCCGGTAGCTGTCGACGTTGAGCTCGAAGATGGTGGCGCGGTGCACCAGCCGGTCGATGGCCGCCACGGTCATGGCGTGGTCGGGGAAGATCGACTCCCACTGCCCGAACGGCTGGTTGGCGGTGATGAGCATCGAGCGCTGCTCATACCGAGCGCTGATGAGCTCGAACAGCACGCTGGTCTCGGCCTGATCCTTGGTGACGTAGGCGAAATCGTCGAGGACCAGCAAGTGGAACTTGTCCAACTTGCTGATGGCCGCTTCCAGGGCCAACTCCCGCCGCGCCACCTGCAGGTAGCGGCGCCCACGCTCGCCGGAGATCGCCGCCAACTGCGCGGCACGATGCTCCGGCTGGCGCGACACCGTCCCCTTGGCGACATAACGCGGATGCCGGGCTTGGAAGCGACCGGCAACGATGTGGACGTGATCCTGGTACAGCGTCCCGGCCATGCTGGCAGCCTCCGGCGGCATGCCGTAGCTGCGACCGTCGTAGCTCACCTCGGCAGTCACTGACACCTGGATCGGTATGCGCAACGCCAGCCGGTCGGGACTCACCCGCAACGGTCGCAGGCGTGACAATTCCTGCTGCCGGCGCTGCTGTGGAATCTCTCCGGTGGCTCGGCTGGGGCGTTCGTTGTTCACCTCGTCGAGCCACTGGCGCAACTGAGTGTGCAGATCCTCGTAATCATGGAAGCGGCGCTGCTTGAAGAACGAACCCTTCACCCAGCCCACCAAGTTCTCGATCGACCCCTTCTGGTTGGCGCGCCGCGGCCAGCACACCTCGGCCGTGAACCCCAACTCCAGCGCCGCGTACGCGAAGGTCGGGTTCCACTCGGTCACCTCGCCGTTCTTGGCCCATTTCAGGGCCACCGTCTTGGGACGGTCGAACACCGCGCACAGCGGCACCCCGCCGAACGCCACGAAGTGGTCGGCCAGGGTGCGGATCAGCGTCTCGGCGACTTGGTTGGGCACCAGATCGACCACCGCCCAGCGCGACCACTTCAGCCGCGAGCAGAAGAACCGCACCACCTGACGGCTGCCGTCCAGATAGGTGATCCTCACCTCGCCGAAGTCGTGCTGGGAGAACTCGCCGGGCAGCCCTTCGAAGCGCATCATCAGCCGCGTGGCGTGCGGACGCAGCTCGGCAATCAACTCGTACAGCGCACTCTTGCCGCCCCGGTAGCCGTCCAGGCGTGCCCGGCGCAGGATCTCGACCGACTTCAGCGGGGCGTGAGTCTCCTCGTCGACCTGCTCTACCAGCTCCTGCACCAAGGCACGGAACGGCTCCACCTTGCTCGGTCGGCCGATCCTGCGTTGCACTCTCTCCTGGCTATCGTCAACGTGCTCGACCGCGGGCTCTGCCGCGATACGCCGCACGCTCCGCACCGACACCCCGGCGATCACGGCGACCTCGATCTGGTCGTGGCCGGCCGCGAGCAGCGTCTGCACCTCATGCCTCTTCAACAACGTCAGCATGCGGTCCTCTACCCGCTCTGCCACGCCTATGCCACCCCCGTTGGTGGAGATTCCAGAGAGACCGTCACCTATCCACTGCCGGCCCTCGCTCACGCCTCGCCTCCCTGTTCAGACCGGCCAGAATTTCCGGAAGAATTCCGGCCAGAATTTCTGGAACCCGCAATTATTGGGCGGAAGCGGTTTTCCAGTGCGGCTTGACGTCTAGGTCGAGGCTCGACCAATAGTATTTCAGGGGATCATCTTGTCCCCATGTGTCATATATGTCGTCCCATTCCATCCAGCGCATATGTGGCTTCATCGAATACTCGTCCACCGGATCGCTCGCCGCCTGATATCGGAAGCTGGTGGCGATCCTGATATGGTCCTTTGTCTCATTGTCCCTCGCCTGATGGATGGTCATGCCGTGAAACATCAAGACGTCCCCGGTGGCCGTCTGGCCCCACGCCCATTCGTTCATCAAATCCGAGTCGTCTCCCAGGCTTTCCTGACTGTCTTCCATCAACGGGCCTAAGTGTGACCCGGGAACCAGTGCGAGACCTCCACCGAGATTAGCGGGACAGTCTCCCAAAGGAATCCAGACCGTCCACGTATCGGGCGTTCCGCGGACTGGACCAAAATCCTGGTGTGGGTGTGTGGTGTGGTCCGGCCTGCCCGGAAACATCGGGTGATAGAGATGGCGGGGATGAATGAGGATGGGACTGTCTACAAGCTGACGGATGATTCGCAGCACATGCTCGCTATGCGACAGGACGTAGAGAGCGCGGATTCGCAGTAGGTCCCTGTAGTAGCTTATGAATTCTGGTTCGTAGTCGTTCTCCGAGAGGTTCGCCCCATCTCGAACTATGCCATCCATAAGATCGCTACCCTGGCGGAGAAACCCATGGCGTGCCGTCACCTCTAGAGCCTCGCGACGTAATCCCAGGACATCGGCCGCTGGTATCAACTTGCGAAAGAAGAGATAGCCTCTCTCCCCCGCCGCTCTACGGAGCTCGTCCGGGTCCTCCAGCATTGGCGTGGATTCTTCGTACGCACTGATATTCTGCATTGGCCGGGACGCCATTTCGCTCTCCTGAGAGCTAGGTAAAGAGTCTCGCGGGGTTATCTACGAGGAGCCGGTTGATGACCGCCTCTGATATCCCCTGATCTGTCATCATGGGCACCACGTTGGTGACGAGGTGGTCGTACCCCCATCCGCCAAAGGCGTGAAGCATCGACTTCAGACAGATGTCATTAGTGATGAGTACTTGAGACTCATAGCCCGACTCGAGGAGCCTCGCGATAAGACGGACTCTCCCGAGGTCGGTTACGAGGATCCCTCCTGCAAATCCGCGGTCGGCCTTGTTGATGTAGAACTCCTTGCCGAAGTTATCGAACTCGACGAAGACTCCCATGGAGAAAAGGGTCTCCATATAGGAAGCATCCGGCTCCACATCGGTATGGCGGATCACAATCCTCTTGGAATCGGCACCCACGGCGAGCATGGTCCTGACGATCTCGGTCCCAGTATCTGACCAGGGATACGTGTGGATGGTAACCGGCGCGTCGAGCTTGCGAGAGGCGATCGCGGCAGCCTTCACCACCCTCATCTCACCCTCCTGGGCCGGGCTGCTGGTCCCGATCTCGCCAACGATTCCTGCCTTTATCCCGGTCCCGTCAATGCCCTCGCGGAAATCGCCTATCATTTCCTCGGCGATCTCCTCGATGGTTCTCTCGTCCAGTCCGTCCGGGTGCGTGTCCCCGGTGTAGTAGCCGCATCCGACGATGATGTTGAGATCGACCTGCTCGGCGATGTCTCGAATCTTGCGGACATCTCGACCGGCGCCTATGGGTGTGCAGTCGATAATCGTTCTTCCCCCCGCCTCCTTGAACGAGGTCAACTCATCGACCGCGAGCTTTACATCGCCCAGAACCAGGTTGTCCCGCAGAGCGTACGGATTTCTCCGCAAGCTACCGAGGTGCTTCATCGAGACCTTTTGTCGGCCCGTTTCCGCTTTGGTGCGATCCTCTGGCTCGGTGTACTGGTTGCGAATGTCGATGAGAATGTGCTCGTGGGGGAGCGTCACGCCGAGCTGATCCGCGTCAACAGGGCCGGTCACCGTCATCGCCTTCACGCCGATAGCTTCTCGAGTGCGATCTCGGATATCCACTCCCTGGTCCACTCGACCGCCTCCAACTCGATGTCGCAGACGCAGGAGGCGAGAAAGACGATTCCAACGATTCTGCCTTCCATGAGTAGTTGCAGTCCCGTCTCGCACTGCATTTTCATCCTATCGAGCGACATCGGCGTGCAGTTACCGTAATCGTACAGGTAGCAGCCCAGGAGGCGGTCGTTGCGTGGGGTGATCTCTTCGAAACGCCTGAAATTCTCATCCAGACGTTCGAGGGTTTCCGACCTCCACGTCCAAAAGATCACGTGGTCGCAGAGGGAGAAGTGATCATCTACGTTCCAACCAAACCACTTGTCGTAACATATGGCGTAGAGGTCGAGCCTCCTCTCCTGCAGATCCAGCTTCTCCTTGACGGCGTTGAGCTCACCCACGGAGATCGCTGCAGTGCCGTCGGTCGCGAACAGATCATCCATCAGCAGGCCCGTGAAATTTGGGAATCTCTGCGTCAGCTCGATGACGTGCTCCCTTTCCTCGGGAGAGGTTTGCCCCGATGCCCCTGTTATGGACCAGACTACTTTCTCCAGCGCCCGAAAAGGGATCGCGTACTGATCGAACGGCATCTCCGGCCTTCCACCGTAGGTCACCATCATCAGATTGGGAACACCGAGGTAAAGGGCGCCTTCAGCGGGTGTCATACGAGAGGGTTTCGGCAGTTTCCATCCATTATCATGGGAGCCGGCTTCGTGCCCCCACATCCATAGCCGGCCTCGAACCGTATCGCTTGCGGACATCGGGTACTCCTCTCTCTTGGCTAACGAGCCCAGTCAGGGTCGGACGACGCGGCTGGGGAGTCCACACCGGTTCGAACCGTGCAGGCGGCTTGCTTCAAGCTGGCTCGGTAGTGTATCGTTCGAGATTCTCCTCGAGATTCCTCTTGTTCTCATAGACGACCGGAAACCCGTCGCCTTCCAGGATCTCCCCCGGCTTCACGGTCACGTGCTTGCCAACGGCGTGCGATCGCCCCCGAGGCATGAAGATCGTATAGCCTGGCATATAGTGAATCGCAATCGCTCGACGATGGCGCTCGCTCTCATTCTCGGGAGAGGCGTGCCAGGTCATGCAGTGGTGAAAGGCAACGTGCCCTCTCTTGACTTGCACCGGAACCGGCCTGACCTCCACCCCTTCGGGGAGCAAGGCTTCATCGTACAGAGGCTCCAGGGCATCTCCGGTTCGCGGTCGAACCGCACCCCAGCGATGGGACCCCGGCACCATCCACATGCAGCCGTTTTCGATTTCGACGTCATCCAACGCCACCCACGCCCCGACGAGGTCTCCCGGCTCGATGATCGGCCATGCTAGAAAGTCTTGATGCCAGCCGACGCGACCACCGCGTGTGGCGGGTTTGGCAACGATCTGATCGTGCCAGATGCGGAGAATTGGGGTGTTGCCGCACATCCGGGCGACGGTGCCGGTGATCTCCTGATTACGCGCTAGCTCGAAGAACTTCTCACTGGCCTCCCAGATATTGACGACCTGCCTAACTTCCTTCGCGGTCTGTTGTGCCTCGCCGTACTCCGTAGTCCCGTCGACGAGGTTTCGGTTCAGTACCGGCTTCTTGGCAGATTTGCTCTCCACGACGAGCTGAAGCTCTGCGAGTAGCTCGTCGACCTCAGCCTCGCCGAGAACCGGAACGGGACTCACAACGAAGCCTCTCAGGTGGAACTCGTCTAGTTGATCCTGCTTCAACAACACTGGCGTAATCCCGTAAAGAGGGTTAGCTCGTCGAGCTATCCGTTGCGAATACCAAAGAAGGGCTCCGCCGGCTCGTTAAGTATCTGGCCCTTGATGGCAGCGAGATCTTCGGGGACCTGTGGCGGTCGAATTACCTTGCCAAGGCTCTCTCCCGGCGGCCGTCTGAAGAGTGTTTCGTAGTTGAAAAGAAAGAACCCCGGGAAGCCGGCCCGCCGCGCTTCGTCGAGGAAGGAGCAGTGGAACTCCGGAGTATCTCGGCTCCTATACACCGCCGGGGCTCGCATAGTTATCGTTCCTGGAAAGACTGGACGGTCGGTCGAGTCTCTGTGGAGAGGGAATAGCGCTTTGAGATTATCGATGCTGAACGTGTCGTAGTACATGATGAAAATCGCATCCAGATATCTCGAGAAGCGCGACCACTCCTGAAATACCCGTAGGAGACCCGTTCTCGGAACGGGGAAAACGTACGCCGCGACTTTGACGTCGGGCGCGGCTCTCCTCGCGGTATCCGAAAGGCGCTTTACCGCATTATGAACAGTCAGACAGCGGTACTCGATTTCCAGCTCGCCAGGCACGTCCTTCTGTGTGTAAGTATCGCAGTACTGCACGTTCTCATACTGGAGCGTCTCGCCGAACATCTCTTGATAGTTCTTCTTGCAGCTCTCGCAGAAACACCTGGCGTTGTATCGAATGAAATCAAGGAGCAGGACGTCGATACTGTAGCTAATGCACTGCTCCTCGACGAGCTTGTCTATGTAGTCGAGGAATTCGGGATTCGATAGACAGCCGAAGTGGCTGGGCTCGTAGTTACCTTCTGTATAGTTTATCGTAGCCCATTCGGGGTGATCCGCGAGTATCCCTCCGTTGTTGTCGAATTGGTACTCGCTCCCAGCCCAGCCGCCGGCAAGCGCTACCGGAAAGTAGCTGTGGAACTCGAGTCCGGCGGCATGGCATTTGCGCAGGGTCTCGCCGAGAAGATCGTACTCCTTGCAGTAGTCGTGGACCACTCCGATCTTGCTGGGGTAGTAGAGAACGCCGGGAGCTTTCACGCACAACTGAATGGCGTTGAAATTCGCCTGCGCGACCTCATCCACCATGACATCGACATTCTCCGGTTTGAAATCTCCGAGGAGAATGGCTTCAAACTGGTGAGAGCAGATCGCCCGTAGCTCTTTCATGAAGGAACGACGGGCACTTCCCGAAGGAAGTGCCCGCCAAAAGCCCTTAGCTACCGAAGAAAGCTTTCTGCCGTTGGTAAGCGGAGTTCATGATCGTCATGAACTCCTCAACACCGGCATCCTCGATATCACTGATGAAGGTGTCCCACTCACTGTCGATGTCGAGCGTTCCGACGGTGAATTTGTCGTAGTACCCCAGCTGCAAGGTGTTTATGGCTGCCCAGAGCTCACCGATCCTCTCGGCTTCCGCCGTGTTGAAAACCACCGGCGGATGCGGCTTCGTCGCCATCTTCAAGCTGATGTTATCGTAGGCGTGCTGCCCTTCCGGGTGGCGGGGCCGGTTGGCCGCATCGTAGGATTCCATGTAGATCGCGTCCACCACCGGCCAGACACCGTAGGAAGTCCTGACCCCGTAGGCACTTGGATTCTCGACGATGTATTCGCGCTTTCCGTTGTTGATCGCGAATGTCTCGCCTTCGACTCCCCAGGTGGTAAGCTCCGAGCCCTCAGGCGAGCTCAGGAATTCCACGACGCTCATAATGGCTTGTTTCTTCTCATCGGATATCTTGGGATTGATGCCCCACCCCGGTTGGTTGGCAAACAAGCCCGGGCCAATATAGCCTCCGACGACTTTCGGTTCCACTCCGAACGGGCCTTGCACCGGCCACGCGCCCCACATGGTGTAATCAGGATTCAGCTCCCGACCGAGGCCGTTAGCCCAGTCGATCCTTCCGAACCCTTCGATCATCGAGAAGGCCTGTCCAGCCGTCACCCTCTCTTCCCACTGCGCGTGTTGGATCGTGGCGAACTCCTGATCCAGGAGTCCTTCGTCGTAGAGCTCATGTAACTGCTCGACAACCCATCGGGCTCTATCGTCGATCGGACCGTAGTGATACACGTCGTTCTCGAGAAAGGTGTTGTACTGCGGCTCATGCACGATCCCCGTCATGTTGATCAAGAACTGGTACAGCCACCCTCTCCACCGGGTGGTTACCGGAATCAGACCTCCTTCTTCCTTAACCTTTCTCCACAGAGCCTTCCATTCCTCGAGGGTAGTAGGTTCTGTTTCTCCCATGTCCTCGAGAATGTCCTTGCGATAATCGACAAAGACGTAGCCCAACACCGCTTCTCCCATGTCCAGTTGTGGATCCATAAGGGAGGCAACGGTGTATATGTCACCCGCCTCATCGGCGTTGTAGAATCGGTTGATCGGATCCTGGATAGCCGCGTAGTACGTCGGCGCGTACATTCTCGCGAGCTCGTTTACCGGCTCGAAGGCGCCTTGCAGCCCATACACCTGACCTTCCTTCGGGAATATCTGGATGAGATCAGGAAACTCCCCGGTGGCCATCACGATGCTGAGTCGCGCTGGATAGTCCCCTGCTGGGACTCCCTGCCACTCGAAGTCGATGCCGGTTCTCTTCTCCAACTCCTGAAACACGATCGAGTCACCGACCATCGTCCACGGGTTGTTCGGGTGCTGCATCATCATGGCGGTTATCACCATCGGCTCGTCTGCTGCCGCCGCCTCCTGGGTCGCCGCCGCGAAAACGGACCCGGCCGTACCGGTTGACAACAGAAAGCCAACGATTAGCTTCCCGAGAAAGAGTTTGTTACCCTTCAATAGTCTTCTCCTTGTTACGTTTTCGATACGCAATCCTGAGATACGACCGATTGGTTTGGCTGCAACGCGTACATGCGACTCAGCCTCGGTCGTTCCCCTATCCACGTCACCTCTCCGCTTACCCCTTCACTGACCCTACTAACACCCCCTTTACGAAGTATTTCTGAATGAATGGATACACCATCAGAATTGGTAATGTTGAGATTATGAGAGCGGTAGCCTTGTAGGAAGCTTCGACGATGTACTCCTCGTTTGCTTCCGCCAACTTGTGCTGTTCGGCCAACCCGGTCGCCGACAGGACGAGCTGACGCAACATCACCGACAAAGGCCACCTGTCGCTGTCGTTCAGATACACGAGCGGAGTGAAGAAATCGTTCCACAATCCTACCGAGGAGTAGAGGGCGATCACGGCGATGGTCGGAACCGAGAGCGGTAGGAAGACTCGAGTGAGGATCTGAAGGTCCGACCCACCGTCCATGACCACTGCCTCGCCAAGCTCACTTGGAACTCCCATGAACGCGGTTCTGAGAATTATCACATTCCAAGCAACCAGTGCATTGGGAATGACTATGGCCAAGAGGGTGTTGTACATGCCAATCCCTCTTATTACGAGAAAGGTCGGTATGAGTCCGCCGGAGAAGAACATTGTGAATACGATGAGCTTCATGAAGACGCCTCGGAACGGAAACGTCTTCTTCGACAGCGGATAGGCAGTGACGATAGAAAAGAACAGCGCGCTGGTTGTCCCGAGGGATGTATAGAGTATCGTATTACCGTAAGATCTTATGTACGAGGCATCCTTCACCAGAATCCTGTAGTTAGCAAACTGTATGCCTACTGGAAAAATGAAGACCTTGTTTGCGACCACATACGCCGGCTTGCTCAAGGACACCGCGATCATATTCAGAAACGGGTATGCACAAATAAAACCGAACAGCACCAATATCATGTAGAAGATAAACTTCATCAGGACATCGGTGGCTGAAGACTTCCCCACTCGGGTCATCGGCTTACCAGAGGCTCTCTTCGGTGTATTTGCGCGCGAGCAGGTTCGCGCCATACAGGAATGTGATATTGATTACCGATTGGAAGATGCCAATTGCGGCAGCAAAGCTGTATTTCGGTAGCCCGAAACTTCCGGCGAGACCAATCTTGTAGATATATGTGTCCAAAATCTCAGAATGGTGGAGATTGAAGCTGTTTTGATACAGAAAAGCGAGCTCGAAGCCTGCGCCAAAGAGACCGCCGATGTTTAGGATGAGGAGTATGATGATGGTGGGGGTAATCCCCGGCAGCGTGACATGCCAGGCCTGTCGTAGTCTGCCAGCGCCGTCTGAGTATGCGGTTTCGTACAGCTCGGAATTTATGTTGGACAGCGCCGCCAGATAGATGATTGCGGACCAGCCAGCGGTTTTCCAGATTTCGGAAAGTGTGTAGATGGGTCTGAAGAAACCCGGTTGGACCATGAAATATATCGGCTCGATGTTGAAGAGCCCGAGAATCCTGTTGACCAGACCACTGTAAGGCGACAGGACGGTGGCCACGATACTCACGACCACCACGTTCGAGATGAAATACGGTAGGTAGCTGAGGGTCTGGACCACCCGCTTGAACGTGGGCTGCTGTATCTCGTTGATGACCAGTGCCAACAGGATGGGAGCGGCAAATCCGAAAACGAGCCGATACACTCCCAGCATGAGAGTATTCCACATGAGGGTGAACACCTGGCGCAGCTCGAGGATTTCCCTGAAATGCTGCAGCCCAACCCACTCGCTCCTGAGGACGCCCTGGAAGGGGCTGTAGTCCTGAAAGGCAACGACCAAGCCGAAGATCGGCGCGTAGCGAAAGATAAGCAGGTGAATGAGGCCGGGGAGAAAGATCAGCAGTAGTAATCTGTGGTCTTTGAGACGCTTGCGGAGAGACCCCTTCTGTGAGGTAACGAGCGCGCCGGCATCGATGGGTATCGTTGTCACCCCGCGTTCCGTATCACCCTCCCCGGGAGCACGTCGTTGTGTCGTGCCCCTTCCAGAACCAACTCACCATTGTACCCCTACGGTGCGACCGTAGCATGGACCTGCGACTCGGGTCAACCACGCAGATCGAAGTAAACTGACAACTGAGACAGCCGGCGCCGTGGCGGCTCAGCCAGCGCCCGCGAGATAGCGTGCCACTGGTGAACCATGCGCGCCAGTGGCAGAGCCGGTTCGAGGGTGCGGGTGACCTGGCCCAGCACGAACCTGAAGTCACGCCACGCACTGGGTGGCCGCTGACGGCGCCAAGTCGTATCCCCAGGGGGAACTAGCGCTGGCATGGCGGATCAGCTTCTCGACCAGGAGCGCAACCAGCAGCTGAGTAACCGCGATCGGCCACTACATGATCGCCGGCGCGGATCGGGAAACTGAACCAACGATTCGCCGGTGCCCGGCCCCTCGGTTGGCGTGAGCATGAAGAAGTCGCACGCCAGCGACGGCAGGCATACGCTCCAGTGGGTGCGCCACAGCGCTCCGGTCTTGCCCGGTTCCTTCACGGTGGTGGCGTCAAACGCCAGATCAGCAGTCGGCCCAGGAGACCTTGCGGCCGTACTTCTGCTTGATCGGCCACAGCAGGCGGCGCGCCTTGTCCAGGCTGGCGTTGTCGGGCCAGCTATCGAGGGGTGCGAACCGCTGGTAGCCGGAGCCGCCGCCGCCGCGGTCGTCACTGATGCGGTAGGTCCCCGCCGCGTGCCAGGTCATGCGGATGAACAGCGGCCGGTAGTGGCCATAGTCCGCCGGTCAATCCGAGCGGCAGTTCGACTTGCGCCGAGTACCTGTTCAGTCGGGTCTGGTCGAATCGAGTCCCGGGGGTGCCCGATGAGCTAAGCTCGTCGTTCGAGCCCACTGTTCACATCTCACTGAAGCGCCACGAAGATCTCGACAGTCGTACAGCGATATGTCCACTCAAGTCGCGTTCGCTGCGACCGCCCGGCACAAACGGTACATTACGCGCGGCAAGAACCAGTTGCACACCATCTTCGAAAAGCACTTCAGTGAGTTCGGCGATCAGTACGACGAGCGCTTTGCCCAGAAATACGGAAGCGTAGGGATGTCTCCCAGTACGAGTTTCGTCAAGATGTCGGCGTAAATCTCTCTTCCCGAGCAAGTGGGTCTATTACCGCTTCGGAGACCTGTCTGTTCGAAGTACACATGGGCTACGCCCAGAGGGGTCGAGTATGACGAGAGTTGGTCCGTCAACGTATATACATGAGCCATCTCATGTATGACGATGATCGGTGAATTAATCTCTGTGTCGCGTATGACCATCGCCTCGGCTCTGCAGCGCGGTAGAAGCCTATTGGAGAAAGAGGCACAAGGGGCCGAAACGTAACCGTGGGAGTTACTGGGGAGGTTATACACTCCGGATCCTTCAGAGGGATCGAATACTCTCAATCGAAATCGGGGCCCGTTCATATGGCGCCAGGCCGCATGCAGCCACGGGTGGGCGGCTCCATACACCGCAACGATATCGTTCTCGATGAAATAGCGAAGCTGGGACACCCGCGAGAGCGGTGAGCCGGTCGTCTCCCCCGACGCGGTGCCATCGCCGGCATCGTTCACCGCGATGACCCGTACCGTGTATGCCACCCCGTTGGTCAACCCGGTGATCGTGTACGTCAGGTTGGCCGGATCGGTCACGGTCGCCTGCCGGGTCGACGAGGCCGTCCCGTCGTAGTCCTCGGAGCCGGACTTCCATTGCACCTTGTAGCCGGTGACTGCCGCGCCGCCGGGAGGTGCAGACCAGGACACCTCCAGGGCCCCTTCCACCCTGTTCGGGACAGCGAGCGTCAGGTTGCGGGGCGCACCGGGTACCGCGGCTTCCACGGCCGCGGTCGCCGCACTGGTGAGCGTCTCCTCCGTACCGCCATCGTCGGTGTAGGTCGCCCGCACCTTGACGGTCTTGCCTGCGTCGGCGTCGGCGAGCGTGTAGGCGGCCTGCGTCGCGCCCGCAATCTCCGTATCCGAGGTCCCGTCGTTCGAGATCCACTGCCAGGCGAAGGTCGCGCCGCTCAGGCCGTCCGCGTCCGCGATCCCGGATGCGGAAGCCGTCAGCGTCTCGCCCACCCGCGCCGCGCCGGAGATTGACGGCAGCCCGGTCGGAGGCGTGTTGACCCGCGCCGAGGTGTTGTTCGTCACCTCCCCGCTGAAGAACTCCTTCGCCGGGTAGCCCGCCGCGTCCTTGATGCGCGCCTCGAGGGACGTCGACGTGACCATGTATCGCACCGTGACCGTATTGCCCGGGGCTACCGCGGGAGCCAGCGTCAGCGTCACCGTGCTGCCCGATACGGAGACTGCCGTGACCCCTCGCAAAGCGCCCCCGACCACCACGTCGAAGGCGTGTGTCGGCGGCGTCGAGCCCTCGTCCAGCGCCTCGTTCCAGGTCAACGTCAGCGTGTCGCCGTCCACCGCCGCCGCCGCAAGCTGCGGGCGAACCCGGTCGCGCGGCGTGCCGGTGCCACGGGCCGTCGCGGCGCCGTCGCCCACGCAGGCAGGTTCTTCTGGCTCGACCGGGAGTAGAGAAGCAGATACGCCGGCCGGAGGAGCGATAGCTGAGCGAGCCGCCTCAGCCGGGCTGCCAGCTCGCCACGAAGTCCTCCACGTCGAAGTCCCGCGGCATCTCGTACTGCTCGTAGTCGGGCGCCTCCGCGGGGCCGCCGGCTGCCTGCCGGTGGTCGGTCCGCAGCCGGCGGTCGAGCTCGGCGAAGCCGCCCCACAGGCGGTGCACCTCAGCCGCGGTGAAGCGCGCAAGCAGCGCGGCCGTGCGCCACCGGTTGTAGAGGTGGTCGAGCGTCACGGTCTGATAGTCCGCGTCGGACAGCGCTTCCGCGCCGACCTCGGCGAGCTTCCGGAGCGCGTAAGCGATCTTGTGGAGCTGCACCACGCAGACCATGCGGCCGACCGGGCCGGGATGCAGCAGTGCCAGGCGTTCGCGGAACGCGCTCCCGTCCCGTTCGACGACGGCCCGGAACACGGCCTCGATCGCGTCGCGCTCGTCGCGCAGCAGCCGTTCGAAGCGTTCGAAGCGCCGCGCCGTCTCCGGAGTCAACCGCTCGAAGAGATCCGGCTTCCAGTAGGTGACGCGGCTGTGCGCCAGCACCGGCCCGCCGAGCTCCCGGTAGGCGACGTTGAACGTGCGCCGGTAGCGGTCGGCGTCGTTGCTGCCGGAGTGCAGCATCGCCGCGTCGAACACCACGGCATCGCCGGCGGCCAACTCGCACCGGCGCGCCCCCGGCAGCGGTTCGTCGGCGAGCTGCGCCGGGCGGTCGAGCACCTCCTGCTCGGCCGCGGTATTGCCGCGCCGGTTGCTTGCCGGCACCACCCAGAGCGAGTCGTCGTCGTGCAGGGCGATGTTCCACGAGAGCACGCCGGGCGCGTTGGCCTGACAGTCCGCCTGCAGGCCGCTCAGGGGAAGAGGGGACGACGGCCGCAGCACCGAGTCCCGGTGCCACTGGAAGATCCTGCTGAGCAGCTTGCCCGGCTCGGTGAACAGGGACGCGGTGTTGAGCCCCACCTCCGGCGCGGCCATGAGCCGGCGGTTCACGTCCAGCACTCGCTCGGACACCAGCGGGTCGAACAGCGCCGCGGTGTCCCGGTCGATAAAATCGTAGAGCGCGGGATGCGGCACGCGGTGCGCGTCCCAGCCCACGTTCGGGTCGCCGCGTGAGCGCTCGCGCGCCCGGTCCAGGAACAGCTCGGCGGTGGCGCGGACCGGCTCCAGCCGGTCGGGCTCGATCGCGCAGCGCACGATCAGATACCCCTGGTCCAGGATCGTCTTCGGCTCGTTGGTCTGCCCGGTCATCGTCCTTGCGACCTCAGCGATCTCCGCGACCCACCATGCCCGCCCAGCGTGCAGCAGGCAAGGGGCCGTGCATGCCCACGGCGGGGTGGCCCACGGCGGGGTGAGCGCAGCGAACCTCACTCGAAGAGTGGACCATGGCGCCGTCGTCGTCCTTAATGCCAAGCATACTATGAGCAGTCCATCCAGCCGGCTGCCGCGCCGCTACCGCGTCATGTGGAACGACGACGGCGGCACGGCCAGCCACTACCATCCACCCCTGTCTCCCGAACGCTTCAAGCAGATCCAACTGGGCTACCTGCACGGCTACCCGGTGGACGCGTACCTCTATCCGCTCTGCTTCAGCGGCTACACGACCACCTTTCCAAGCCGGTCCCGCGCCTACACCTTCATCGTCGACCGCCTGGAGCAGGTGCAGAATTTCGGCGGACACAAAGGGCTGCGACAGTACCGATTCGTGGACAACTTCCGCCGCCTGTGGGAGGCCGGCCACGACCCCACGGAATTGCTGATGCAGGAATCGGCGCGCCTGGACATCGACTTCTGGCTGCACCTGCGCATGAACGACTGGCACCATTGGGGCGCGAGCGAGGAGGATCCCGATCGCCCCGGCCTGCCGGCGAACCTGAACCTCTACAGCAGCCCGTTCTACGAAGAGCACCCCGAGTACCTGATCGGCGCCGACGGCGTCGCCGGTTATCGAGGCGACTCGCCGCCCCACGCCATGCCGTACCTCCAGGACTTCGCCCACGAGGAAGTACGCGAGTCACGGATCGAGGTCATGGCAGAGGCGTGTGAGCGCTACGACGTGGCCGGCTTTCACTACGACTTCATGCGCATTCCCGGCTACTTCAAGATCGGCCAGGAGCAGGCCAACGCCCCGCTCATGACCGACCTGATCCGCCGGAGCAGAAGCGAACTGGACCGCATCGGGCAGGCGAGGGGCAAGCACATCGGCTTCGCGGTCCGGGTGCCCAGCACGATCGCCGGCGCGCAGGGAATCGGGCTCGACGTCCCGACCTGGATTCAGGAAGGGCTGGTCGATCTGGTCATCCCGTCGTGTTTCTTCTGCACCGACTTCGGTGCCGACATGACCGAGTGGGTCGAGCTGGCCCGTGCGGAGCCGGTGCGGATCTACGCCGGCATCGAGGAGGCCTACAGGGCCGGCCACACCGGCCACCTCGACGTCAGCGCCCTCGACTACGGCACTCAGCCCAAGCGGCTGCTGCTCGACGACGAGATGATCAGCGCCTGCGCCGCCAATCACTGGGCAAGCGGCGTGGACGGGATCTACACCTTCAACTGGCACTGCAAGACCTGGGAAGGCAACCGGCTCAACCTCGACAACCTCGGCGACGCGCAGCGGCTGGAGTTCCGCGACAAGCTCTACGCGGTGACCCGCCGTGACGGCCAGTACCAGTACTGCGACCTGCAGGCCGGTCCGTTGCCGGCGCGGCTCGGGCCGGAGCAACTCGTGCTGGACATGCGCGTCGCCGACGACCTCACGTCAGCCGCCGACCGCCTGGAGAGTTGCCGGCTCTGGCTGCACCTGATCGACTGCGACGTCAAGGACCGGATCGAAGTGACGCTCAACGGCGTCGAGCTCGCCTGCGCCAATCCGCTGATCCCCGGCCAGATGGAGACACCGGTGTGGCTCCGCTACGAGCCTGCGCCCGAGCTGGTGAATCAGGGAGCGAACAAGGTCGGCATCCGCCTGCTCTCGCGCGACCTCCCCCTGCAGGTGCAGGAGGAAGCGCCCATCAACCTGGCGGACGTCGAGCTGGAGATCCGCTACCTGTTTCCCGACGGCAAAGGCAGCGAGCCGCGCGGATATCGGCCCCGGACGTAGCGCCCATGTCCGATGCCGCTCGAAACCGTGTAGCATCGGCTCATGGCTACCCTTGACGATGCAGTGCGGTTGATCGAGGACGGAGACTGGCAGGCGGCTCACACCATCGTGCAGGGCGATTCCTCCCAACTCGCGAGCTGGGCGCATGGCATCGTCCACCTGATGGAGGGCGATCGCTCCAACGCCGGCCACTGGTACCGGCGCGCCGCACGCGACCTGCCGGACGACGTGGAGATCGCAATCGAGATCGCGGCGCTCAAGGCCGAGATCGCGCGAGGCTGACGGCCGGTAGACTCCCCCAGCCGAGACGACCTACGGCGCACACATCAGCCGTCTTGTTCGTCGCGCCAGAAATTCGCGCCCGTTCTTCGCGCTACCTCTCCACGACAAAGTGCAGGTGATCCGTAGCGTCCCTGAATTGAGGTAACTCTGCCGTCTCCGCAGCGACCTCGACGAGGTTGTCATACACGCCGGACTCACACCTGCTCAGCGGCTCAAGCAGTGGTCCCATCCCCGAGAGGAAGCTCTCTACGCCCGCATAGCTCACGATTCGCAGTCCCACACTCCGTGCATCGCCGTGAACCACTCGAATGCCGCTCGTGCCGGCAGCAACGAAGGCTTGCTCGGCTCGCCTGAGAAGCTTCTCGGACAGGTCGAACAGCGTCACGTCGTAGCGGCGTTTGCGCAGCTCGATGGCATAACGCCCTGGTCCTCCTCCGATGTCGCACACCGCTCCCGCTTTCGGGAAGTACCTCTCGATCAACCGAAGGGTGGAAGCGAACTCGACTCGAGACAATCCAATCCGCAGCCGTTCCCATTCTCGCTCCGGCGCCAAGTCGTAGTGGGCTCTCACGAACTCACTCATCCGCCGTCCTTCGCATTGCCGTCGGTCGCGCCGGAGATGCGTTTCTGCACCTTTCCCGGCGAAAGACGCGCGGCTTCCTCCACCGTGATCTCCGCCGACTGCTCGACACATACGCCGATCACCTTGTCCACCGACGGTCGGCCACCCGGATCGTGTCCACGCCCGGCGGCGCTTCGCCGGCGCGTTGCGCCGGGCGTTCGGGCACCTCGTGCACGGCCGCGGTGTTGCCGCGCCAGTTGCTTCCGGGCACCACCCAGAGCGAGTCGTCGTCGTGCAGGGCGATGTTCCAGGAGAGCACGCCGGGCGCGTTCGCTTGGTATTCTACCTGCAGGTCGCCCAGGGGAAGAGGGGACGAGGGTCGCAGCACCGAGTCCCAATGCCCTGGAAGATGCTGGTGAGTGGCTTGCCTGGCTCCGTGAACAGGCACGAGGCGTTGACCCCACCTCCGGCGCGGCCATGAGCCGGCGATTCACCACCAGCACCCGGTCCGACACCAGCGGGTCGAACAGCGCCGTGGTGTCCCGGTCGATGAAGTCGTAGAGGCCGCGGTGCGGCACGCGGTGCGCGTCCCAGCCCACGTTCGCGTCGCCGCGCGACCGCCCGCGCGCACGGTCCAGGAGCAGCTCGGCGGTGGCGCGCACCGGCTCCAGCCGCTCCGGCTCGATCGCCCCGCGCACGATCAGCTAGCCCTGGTCCAAGATCGTCTTCGGATCGATGTTCTGGGCGCTCAAAATCCTCAGCGACCCCTATCGCCTGATCGTCTACGGTCCCGTCGCGTCCCCCACCCCTTCCGTAACCGCCTTAGCCGACTCTTCTAGCCCAGGAAACAGCGTCTCCCGCGTAATATTGAGGACGCGTAGTTCCTTCAAAATACTCTCTTTGCACTCACTCCCAACCGGCATTGCATAGTGGTTATATACAGGAATGCCTTCATTCCACTTCAGAATATCCTCAGGCTCGAACCGCCTATGAAACGCTGAAACCAGAAACGCTCCCGACTGCGCTCGAATCCGATCGAATGCGCGCTGTGGTTCCACTACCAACACACGAAACAAGTCTGCCGGGTCGATTCTCTCTTGGAACGATGGTGACTCCTGTCTGATAAGTTGATAAAGACGGTTAATGGCCCACCCGTAGTCAAGCGCATGGTAGAATACCCTCTCTCCCGACAAGATCTCTTGCTCCAGCGACGAGAGCTTAGCGAAATTCATAACAACACTCACGGTGTCGCTATTGAACGGCTTCACAATTGCCTTCGGAACCGCAAAGGCATGCAGAACACCTACCTGATTGCGCCTTTCCGTGCTGTCGCAAGAGAAATAAAGCCCTACGAGCGGGTTTTCTTGTGATGTCGAACAGTCTACTCTTCATCCCATGATGCTGACCGAGGACCCATTGCGAGAATGCCGAGTCGCAACTTCTAAAAGATTCCGGCTGACGCGAAATGAGGTCAACGAGCATTTCACTTTCATGGGAGCTATATGCGCCCCGCATAACGGACGGCTCCAGGTTCCATGAGTCACTACTTTCGCCACGGTAGTAGAGCACTACGTCATCGCCGCGGAATTTCGAGTAGTGTTGTTCAAGCTTCTTGCACACATCGAGCAGTTCAGCAACGCTATCAATGCGCGCTTTGAGGACGTCTTCATCGGATTGTAGCACAGGAGTTGCTTCATTGGCAGGCTCGTAGAGAATCGAGTTCCAGAACTCGGTATTGGACAAGTTCGCATACGTGAGCGTGGCGTGGTAGAGCTTAGCCTCAGTGACCGTAGCCGAAATGAGATTGGCGTCCGTTAGATCCGCAAACGAAAAGTCTGCTCCCCCCAAATCAGCATATGTAAACTTGGCCTCTTTCAGGCTTGCCCACTCAAAGGAAGCGTTCTTGAGCCTTGCGCCCGAGAGGTCGATTCCGTCAAGCCGAACCGTACTGCTGTGACTATTCTCGATAATGCCCGCTTCCCGAAACGCACGAGGAATGTCGACATCTTCTAAGTTCGGTTTGAAGTTGCTTTCTCTACGTCTGGCGTTCCAAGATTCCACGCCTTCCAAGAGCCAGTTCACGTGTTCCGCGTTGCCCACAGAATACCTCTATCTTGTGTTCTTTGTGTCAAGGGCCGTCGCGTCGTGCCGCGGGAGTGTGTTTCCGTGCACTTCCCGAAGCCGATCTCGGTATAGAGATGGTCACAAATCTGCGGTACTTTATCATACACCATCTTGCGTGCATCCGCGACCTTCTCAGAGAGCCTCAACGTCGTCGCTGGATGGACCATACCATAAGCTCACTTCAAGAGATCGTCAACGCACTCGTCTACTTCATCCCCGCCAACCAGCTGCATGAGGTGGGCCTGGGACCCACTTTGCTGGTCAGCCCTCTGCTGGCCTCATGCCCAACTAAAATCGCCGCCCCCGAACACATAGGTCCTCACCGCCGCGACCATGAACTCCGACAACGAGGACCGTCGGCGCACAGGTCAAGGAGCCGCTCCGCCTCGACCGCGTCGACATCCTGCTCATCTCCCCGGAACGGTATCGTCAACGAGCGCCGAAGCGCACTGCATCTCCCACTGAGGCACGGCTTCCCTCCCCCCACTACCGCCGCAGTCCTAGCGACGCAGAGACAAGGAAATATGTGCTTACGATTAGACATGGCTCGACGGATGATTGTCCGGTAAGGAGGAGGGTTCCGCAGCCGGCACCCGCCCCGCCATGGATTTGCACAGGGAAACCTTCAGGCCGAGGATATTTCTCCTGAGCGTGACGATAGCTGATGCAGCGCGATGTCGATCAGCCGCTTATCGAGGATCCGCACCTTGCGCTCGGCTGCCTTCGCTCCCCCCGGCCAATTGCGTAGTCCATCCAGAATCGCCGCGACCGTCGGTTGGACACCTTCCTCCTGCACCAGCCAATCAACGGTCGCCAATAGCTCCATGCCAAGAGGCGATTCGAATCCGTCGATGGTCACGGACGCCCATTCCAGCACGCCCGTATAGTCACTGCCCTCACCGAAGCGCACGTAATCTGCCACTAGATCCTTCTTGGTTTCGTTGAACCAGATGAGATCTCGCGGGCGCGAGTCGGCTAAGCGCCTGTCGCAGCGGAGGTAGCTGCCGTCCAGGCTGTCAAGCAACATTCTCAGTCTATTGGAGTACGGACCGTACTTGTCGGCCTTGAAATCGAACCCGAACGGATCTCGCGCCGCAACCGCCTTACAGCCTCGTTGCAGAAACCACGCGAGCTTCTGCACTTCGAGAATCGAGCAATCGATTCCCATCAGGCAGTAGCGGCGCACCATCTCCGCGACGAGCGCGCGAGCTGGTGTCAGCTTCTCGACACCCCTGCGCTTGGCCACGTTCTGGTACTCTCCCGTCGGTTCGTAGATCACCGCTTCGAGGTCGTCGATTCCGTCTATCGCAGCCACGATCAGCGGCCTTACGTCGTGCCAATCGAGCCCTCCATTGCCGCAGCCAAGGGGCGGAATCGCGATGGATTTGATCTTCTTTTCCTCGATCGTCCGAACGAGGTCGGTCAGACCATCCTCGATCCACTCCGGTCGGCTATTTGCGCGCCATTCCGTCTTGGTGGGGAAATTGATGATCCACTTCGGTCCGAAGAACTCCTCATTCCGCGTGACGAACATCCTGCCGATTTCGAGCTCTCCGTTCTTGCAGCCACGCACGTACGCATCGAAATTCGCAGGAAACCGCTCCTTGAACATGAGAGCGATGCCCTTACCCATGACTCCAACCGTATTGACGGTGTTGACGAGCGCCTCTACCTTGGCCTGGAGCAGGTTGCCTTGCCTCAGCCGGATCATCAGAAGTAGCAGTCGCGTACTGCGGCAACCTTGAGCTGTACGTGAGCCACCCTCAGGTCTCGCTCAAGTTCTCTCATTTCCCTCTCTCCGTGACATACTATGCCTGCCAAGCGTTCTACAGGCAAGTGGCGATGAATGAGCGCCTCGGCCTGATAGCGGTCGGTCTTATCGGGATCGTCCGGATGACGCTTGAAGTCTCTGTTTTGCAGAAGCGCCCAATCGATCTCAACCAGATCATCCATGGACGAAAAGAACCTCGCCGTCCTCAGGTATGCGTGACGGTCCGTGAATACTACGGAGACTCCGCTCTCGGAGAGGCGCCGCAACCGCGCCACCAGGATCACGATGTCCGAATTGAGGCACCTTCTAATCCCTCCGTAGCCCGTCTTGATATTGTACATCATCATCGAATGTGGCGTGAAATAGAAAGGGACGTAGTCGGAGAGCGTCCCTTCGGGTGGGATGGGTACACGTCGCGAATCTCGCCGTTCTATCAACTCCGCGTTTCCGATGCTCACGAAGTCCGGATCCGTATGGTCGGCACTTCGACAGTACAGACCATTTCTCAGTATCCACCGCATATTGGCAATGTGAGTGATCCGAAAGATCCTTGCCTCTGTGGCGTTCAAGTCCAATGTTCTCAACCTGCGCCGGTTGCGGCCGGCAGACCTCGTTCAGCCTTCGTTGGCCGGACACGGCGATCGGGTGAAGTGCCGGCATTTGTCATCTCCGACGGTGGGCCACCTCGGGTGTCGCCGTTCGTAGTTCGGTGACGACCGTGTGACCGCACGAATCCGTGAGTCAAGTCCGGCTACGCATCATGAATGATGGAATGGTCACGTTGCGCGACCTGGCGACGCGAGACGGTGTCCGACGCTTGCTGATAGCATCCCATCCATAGCTACCCTTGATGACGCAGTGAGGTTGATCGAGACAGGCGACTGGCAGGCGGCTCACACCATCGTGCAGAAGGACTCTTCCCAACTCGCGAGCTGGGCGTACGGCATCGTGCACCTGATGGAGGGCGATCGCTCCAACGCCGGCTACTGATACGGGCGCGCCGCACGCGACCTGACTTGACGACATGGAGATCGCAAGCGAGATAGCGGCGCTCAAGGCCGACCTCGCCCGCGCCTGGCGGATCCGACGTCATATCGACTGGAGATCCTCTGCCAGTTCGTTCACGCCATAGCTCAATTCCAAGCCGAGATTCTGCAGTCCGAGGATCATGCCGCGCATGCTGAGACCGGCCATTTCAGCGGCTCGAGATAGGGTCACCTCCCCCTTGCGGTACGCGTCGCAGGCACGATCGAGGAGGAGTGCTTGGGCACCGCGTCTTACCGCCATTGTCAAGAACGTGGAACGGTCCACCCCCATCTCCCCGGCCGCTCGTTCCAGGCGAGCCGCTTCGCTCTCCGGAAGATGCACCGATACCGTGACCGTTCCCATGGTTCAACGCCGTTCGCACACGCTGTCATCGGCTTGCGGTGGAGTCAATCCTCCTCGCTCTCCGTCGAAGCCGTCGTCTTGGTGGCGCCGGAAATGCGTTTCTGGATCTCCTCGGGGGAGAGGCGTGGCGCATCCTCTACCGTGATCTCCGCCGACTGCTCGACGAACACGCCGATCACCTTGCCCACCGACGTGTCGGCCACCCGGATCGTGTCCACGCCCGGCGGCTTGAAGCGGCTGACGGCGTAGACGGCGTACTCGACCTCGACCTCGCCGTTCGGGTCGGTCTTCACCCGCTGCCGGGTCATCCGTCCGGAGCCTTCCACGTACAGGATCAACACATGATCGGGAAGCGGCACGCCGTCGGTATCGGTGACCCGGATGTGCACCTGGGCGCGATCGAAGCCGTTGCCGGGCAGCCGCTCGGGCGACACCGCGATGTCGATGTTCACCACGCGATTCGAGTCGATGTACCAGAACACGGCCAGCACCAGCGCCGGCACGGCCAGCCAGAGCAGCTTGGCGAGACCCTTGGCGAACGTCCGGGGCCGCTCCTCCGCCCTGCCACCCAGCTCGCCGGGCCGATCAGAACTTGAGAGCACCGGACAGCAACCCTTCGACGTAGTACTTCGAGCCGAACATGAACACCAGGATCAGTGGGAGGGAGCCGAACACGTAGCCGGCGAACATCGGACCGTATTGCCCCGAGAACTCGGTCGTGAGCGCCCAGATACCCACCGACAGCACCTGCTTGGTGTAATCGGTGATCGTCACACTGGGCCAGATCAGGTCGTTCCACAGGTCGACCAGCTTCATCACCGCCAGCGTCGCCAGGATCGGCTTCGACAGCGGCAGCACGATGTGCCAGTAGGTGCGAAAGTCGCCGCAGCCGTCGATGCGCGCCGACTCGAACAGATCTCCCGGCAGTCCCTCCAGATAGGTGCGCATCAGGAAGATGCCGAGCACCTGATGGATGGCCGTCCACGGCAGGATCAGCACCCAGCGCGTGTTCAGGAGGCCCAGTCCCTTTACGATCATGAACTGCGGCACCAGCGTCAGGATGCTCGGGATCATCAGCAGCGAAAAGATCATGTAGAACAGGATCTCTTTGCCCGGAAACTTCAGGCGGGCGAAGATGTAGCCGCTGAACGACGACAGCAGCAGCACCGCGACGATCGTGATGCCGCCGTTGACCGTGGTGTTTATCAGATAGCCGATCACCGCGATCGCCGCCCGGCGGTAGGTCCAGAACCACAACGGAAAGCTCGGCCCGAAGCGGTTGTAGATGAACTGCAGCTCGTCCTTGACCGAGATCGACAGCGTCATGAAGAACGGGTAGAGCACCAGCACGAACAGCAGGGCGAAGGCGCCGTGTATGACGATCTGGCCGGCGCGCTGCCGGGAAGTCATGACCGTCACCTCACGCCCCCGGATCGCTCTTGATGAAGCGCGCGTTGACGATCGTGAGGATCAGGATCAGCGCGAACAGCGCCACGCCGACGGCGCTCGCGTAGCCCATGCGCTGATAGGCGAACGCCTCCTGATACATGTGCAGGCCGGGAACCATGGTCGAGTACCCCGGCCCGCCGTTGGTCAGCACGAGATTGATCTCGTACCCCTTCATGCTGTCGATGACGCCCACCACCAGGAAGAACTTGATCTGCCCGCGGATCAGCGGCAGGTCGATCCGGCGGATACGCTGCAAGCCGGTGACGCCGTCCAGCCGGGCCGCGTCGAGCACCGACTCGCTTATCGAGATCAGCCCTGCGTAATAGATGAGCACCGCGGTCCCCGACACCCACGGGAACCCCAGCACCATGATCGAGAACAGCGCGGTGCGCGGCTCGCCCAGCCAGTTGAGCTGCAGGAAGTCCAGTCCCATCACGGCAAAGATCGAGTTGAGCAGCCCGACGTTGGGCTCGTAGATGAACTTCCAGATGAACCAAATCACCACGCCGGGAACCACCAACGGCACCAGCAAGACGATGCGGTAGTAGTAACGCGCCCGCGCGTTGCGGATGGCAAACAACAGCTCGGCGACGATGATGGGAACGACGATGCTCTTGATCAGCACACCGAAGGCGGTGAGCTGCATCAGGTTGAGAAACGACGCGCCGAATATCTCGTCGGAGAACATCCGCCTGAAGTTGTCGAAGCCGACGAAGGTGGAGGTCCCTGCGTAGCTCCAGTCGAAGAAGGAGTGGTAGATCGCCGACAGCGCAGGATAGTAGGCGATCAGTAGTACCAGGACCAGCGACGGCAGCAGCATCGCGTAGATCGGGCCGGCCCGGCCGATGCGGCGCAGCAGGCCCTCGGAATGGGGGGAGTGGCCGCGGACCTTAACAGGCGTCATATCGCTCGTACCGGTGGCGGCCGGCGGAAAAGAGCGGCAGCGACCGCGTGGGCCGTCGCTGCCGCTTCAGGCTATCCGGGTGATCCGCAGCCGGAATCAGTCTACCACTTGGAGGTGTCGTAGCCGTACTGCGCCAGGGCGCGCTCGACGTTGGCCTCCTGGATCTTGCGCCACTCCTCGTGAAACTCCTGCTCGGAGATCTGATCGTTGCGGTACTGGATGGACAGGCGCGTCATCTTCGACTCCCCCTCCGCGTCGGTGCCCAGCGGGGGTGCCCCCACGGCCATCTCCTCGATGGCGCGGCCGGGTGCGCGCACGACGATGCTCCATGCACCAGGCGACGGGATGTCGGCGACAATCTCGAAGCCCGGCGGGTAGGCGGCGCCCTGCACCGACGGGATCAGGTTGCCGGCCTCGTTGATGTACAGCTCGTTGGCCTCCGGCGTGGTGATGAACTGCAGCCACTTGATCGTCCGGTCCAGCAGCTCGGGATCGTCCGTCGCGTCCGCCATGACGCCGACCATCGGCTTGCCCACCCACATGAAGTCGCCCTGGTAGGCGATGCCCGCGTTGACGATCGGGGTGGCCGTGGTGCTCACCAGCGGATCCTCCTCGGGCTGCATCACCGGGATCGGCATGATGCCGATGTCGAAGGGGCGCTGCGGATCGTTGATGTCGGCGGAAACGTCCTTGGCGAAGGCGCCCTTCATCGCCACCTTGCCGGACCGCCACAGGCTCAGCTTCTGGTCCGCGTCGAGCGTGTCCCAGCCGGGTGCGTAGTAGCCGGCCATCTCCTTGGCATAGCGCCACCACGCCACGGCACGCGGGTCGTTCGCGGTCAGCAACTCATTCTGATGATAGGCGCGGATCGTCTCCTCCCGTTGCACGCCGTCGCGCATGCGGCCGCCGGGCACGCGCCATGCCATCGGCAGCGACGCCGCCTCGATGAGGGAGTCGGCCATGATCGGGTGGATGGTCAGGTGCGCGGCGATGACGACCGGGTGTTGCGGCAGGTACGGGATGTAGCCGGCCTCCTGGAGTTGCTGCCAGACGGCGATCAGATCGCCGTAGCCGCCCAGCTCCATGTCCGGGTCCAGCCCCGCGGCCTCGAAGGCGGCGCGATTGACGATGAAGAACTGCCCGAACGGCTCCATCGACAGCGGGAACATGTAGCGGTTGTCCGGGTTCGGGTCGTTGGTCCAGGTGTCCTGGAACCACTGGAACCAGAAGGCCGGATCGCCGGTGTTGAGCAGATCCAGCCAGCGCTCATTGCCCGGCACGAACGGATTGGGTGCCTCCAGATACGGAGCCAGATTGACCCACCACTCGGGCGTCGTGCCCCCCTCCATCTGCGTCAGCAACGGGTCGATGCCGATCTGCGGCAGATCGTCGTTGGCGCGCTTGGTGGCGTACCACTGCGAGAGCCCGGCGCGGTCCATGGGCGGATAGCGCAGGAAGATGATCTCCGTGTCCGGGTGCATCTCCTCGAACTCGGCCTTGAGCGTGGCCATGGCCGTGCGCACAATCGGCTGCTCGGCGGTGGGCGTGGTGTTCTCCGTCGGCGTCAGGTCCCACAGTCCGTCGTGGCCGTCGATGAGCATGACCTGCACTTGGTAGGCGGCTTCCTCCTCAACACCGGTGGCGAAGGCCGGCAGCGCCAAGGCACAGATCAGAACCGCGATGAAGCATCGTTTCATTACTCCCTCCTGGGGTGGTCGATTCGTCGTCGGCGATGTCACTTCGCCACAACGTGCTGATCGTGGGCAGCCGACGCTGTGCGGTCAAGCCGAGGGGCGGCGGGCGGGACCCCGCCTACGCTTCGATCCGGGCGAGCGACTCCGTGATGGGCGGCATTGCCTCGGGGTCGAGCCACTCGCGCATGAGGAAGAAGCCCGGCACCACCTGCGAGGCGATCTTCGCCGCGCCTTCGGCGTACTCCACCAGCAGCTCGCCCTCGCGCCGGTAGAAGCGGTGGGCCAGCGTCTCGGGATCAAGCACCCAGTACTCGGTCACGCCGTGCTGCTCGTACTCCGCGAACTTCACGCCGACGTCGCGGTCGGCGGTGCTCGGGCTCAGCACCTCCACCACCAGGTCAGGGGCACCCTCGACGTGATTGTCGCGGAGCTGTTCCTCGCGGCCGGCACGATAGAACGCCAAGTCGGGCTGAAACGCGTTTCGCGAGCTCAGCCGTACGGCGACCGATTCCCGGAAGAGAACGCCGAGCCGATGCCGGTCGACAAAGAGTCTGAGTACACCGTCGAGGAAGTTGAGCAGCGTCGCATGACGTATCGAGACCGGCGAGTGAATGAAGATCTCCCCATCGATCAGGTCGGCGAAGTGCTCGGGATCGAGCCGATCCAGGTAATCTTCCGCCGTGAGAAGCTCACGTTCGAGATCGACGGCGACTGACACGCGTGTCGGCATCACCTGCCAGTATATCGTTGCGTCAGCCGATTCGGAATGAGACGTACGGAGTAGCGGAGTAGCCGATGAAAGCGATGATTCTGGACCGGTTCGGCGCCGCCGACGCGTTCCGCTGGGATGAGTGGCCGACGCCGGCGCCCGCCGCGGGCGAGGTCCGCATCCGCATCGAGGCGGTCTCCATCAATCCCGTTGATTGGAAGATGCGACGCGGACTGCTCGACGTTCCGCTGCCGGCGGTCCTGGGCCGCGACGTATGCGGCGTGATCGATGCCGCCGGTGACGGGGTCAGCGGCTTCACCGTCGGGGACGAGGTCATCGGCGTGCTAATCGGCCCGCGCAGCAACGGCGCGTACGCCCAGTTCGTGACGACCACCACACCGTTCGTGGGCAGGAAGCCGGCGGGGATGACGCGCGCGCAGGCGGCCACGCTGGGCGTTGCCGGGCTGACGGCGTACCGGGCCGTGTCGGGCAGCGCTCCCATCCCCAGCGGCGCGCCCGTGCTGGTGACCGGCGCGGCCGGCGGCGTCGGCAGCTTCGCCGTCCCGTTGCTGCGACGCGCCGGCGCGGCAGCCATCATCGCCACGGCCGGCAGCACCGCGAGCGAGCGCTATCTGATCGACACGCTGGGCATCGAGCCGCGGCACGTCGTCCGCTATCCGGGACGCCCGGTCGCGGAGCTGGCGCGGAGCATCATGGACCTCACCGGCGGACAGGGCGTGGCGGCGGCGTTCGACTTCGCCGGCGGACCGATGAAGGCGCTCTGCTTCGAAGCGATCGGCTTCGACGGTCACGTCGTCAGCATCGTCGAGGAAGGGCCCGACTTCGACCTCGATCCATGGAGCGGCGGCGGCCCGCTGTTCAAGCGGTCAGCCTCCTACCACCTGGTGGCGCTGAGCGCGCGCTCCCGAACCGGAACGGCGCGCGATCATGCGATCTACCGGCGTTGGATCGACGACTGGCTGTCGCTCGTGTCGTCGGGAAGCATCCCCATGCCGCCCGTGATCGACGGCGGTCCGCTCACGCCGGCGAATCTGGCGCGTGCGCACGAGCAACTCGAAGCGCACCGCGTCAAGGGCAAGCTCGTCCTCACCGTCGAGCACTGAGCGGATCGGCACTGTTCGCCTGCCTCTCGCTTCCCAACGCCGGACTTGCCGGTGTCCACATGGAGGAGCAAGGTTCCGCAGGTGAAGTGGACCGAGGCGACACGGGCGGTGAGGCGCGTCCGTTGACAATGAGCTGCTGCCCCGAAACCATGGCGGAGAATGCTGATTTTCGTCCTGCGGCGCGTTCTGATCATCATTCCAACGCTACTGGCAGTGTCCATTGTCGCATTCCTCGTCATTCAAGCACCGCCGGGTGACTTCCTCACCGTGTACATCGGCCAACTGGAGTCTCGCGGCGAGCAAGTGGCCGACGACCAGGCGCAGGCGTTACGGCTGCGCTGGGGCCTGGATCAACCGCTCTCGGTTCAGTACGTCAAGTGGCTGCGCAGCATGCTCCGCGGCAACATGGGATTCTCCATGGTCTACAACCGGCCGGTGACGGAGCTCATCCTGGAACGGCTGCCCTGGAGCGCGACCATCTCGCTGGCGGCCTTGTTCATCGTCTACCTGATCGGGCTCCCGGTGGGCATGATCTCGGCCATTCACCAGTACTCGCTGCGCGACTACGTCTTCACCGTCATCGGTTTCCTGGGGCTTGCCATACCCAATTTTCTGTTCGCTCTGGTCCTCCTCTGGGGCTACTATCAGCTTTCCGGAAACGTGGCCGTAGGCCTGTTCTCTCAGGAGTATCAGCTCGCTCCGTGGAGCCTCGCGAAGTTGCTCGATCTGCTCAAGCACGTCTGGATGCCCGCCCTGATCGTGGGTACGGCCGGCACCGCGTTTCTGATCCGTACGATTCGCGCGACCCTGCTCGACGAGCTCAACAAGCAGTACGTAATGGTGGCACGCTCCAAAGGCCTGTCGGAGCAGAAGCTGGTATACAAATACCCGTTCCGCATTGCGATCAACCCGGCGATCAGCACGCTCGGCTGGACGCTGCCGACGTTGGTGAGCGGCGAGCTGCTCACCTCGATGGTGCTCGGGATTCCGACGCTGGCCCCCATATTCCTTACTTCTCTGAGGTTTCAGGACATGTTCCTGGCGGGAAGCATCGTCTTCGTGCTCAGCGTACTGACCGTGATCGGCACTCTGATCTCGGATATCATGCTGGCGTTTCTTGATCCGAGAGTGCGCGGAGCCGTGTGATAAAGATGACCATTGGAGCACCTCCAAGCCGTCGCAATACACGGCAGACGCGCGACCAACGCTACGTCGTGGCGTCCCAGTTACAGCTCACTATCTGGCGCTTCCTGCGCCACAAAATGGCCGTGTTCGCGCTGGTCGTTCTGGGGCTTTTCTACTTGGTCGTGATCTTCGCCGAGTTCGTGGCGCCGTATGATCCCTACCACAACGACGCGAAATACCTGCACGCGCCTCCGCAGCGGCTGCGCTTCATCGATGACCAGGGACGCTTGCACCTGCGGCCTTTCGTGTACGGCTTGAAGTCCGAAGTCGATCCGGTACGGATGGCGCTGGCTTTCGAGCTCGATACCTCGGTCAGGCATCCGCTGACACTCTTCGTACAGGGCGATCGGTACCGAATGTGGGGGCTGTTCGAGTCGCACGTTCATCTGTTCGGGGTACGGGAAGGAACTCTGTTCCTGCTCGGCGCCGACAAGATGGGCCGCGACCTGCTGACCCGCGTCATTTATGGCGGCAGAATCTCACTGACGATCGGGCTGGTCGGCATCGCCATCAGCTTCGTGCTGGGAATCCTGATCGGCGGAATCTCCGGGTATTTCGGAGGCTTGGCCGACATGGCGATCCAGCGGGTCGTCGAGTTCATTCGCTCGATCCCGACGCTGCCGCTGTGGATGGCACTGAGCCTGGCGTTGCCGCCGTACTGGTCGATCATCAAGGTCTATTTCGGAATTGTGATCATTCTCTCGCTGGTCGGCTGGACCGACCTTGCGCGCGTGGTACGAGGGCGCTTTCTGTCGCTGAAAGAGGAAGACTTCGTGCAGGCGGCGCGACTGAACGGCTGCAGCAGGGGACGCATCATAGCGCGCCACCTGCTGCCCTCGTTCTATAGCTACGTCATCGCCTCGCTCACCCTGTCGATCCCGGGCATGATCATCGGCGAGACCGCGCTCAGCTTCATCGGGCTGGGGCTGCAGCCGCCGGCGATCAGTTGGGGCGTGCTGCTCAAGGAAGCGCAGCACATCCGGGTACTGGCCAACGCCCCGTGGCTGCTGACGCCGAGCCTCTTCGTGATCGTCGCGATTCTGGCGTTCAACTTCGTGGGCGACGGCCTGCGGGACGCGGCGGATCCCTATACGGCCGTGTAAACTGGAGGAAAGAACATGCCGAGACCTGCACCGACCGACATCCTGCACGTGGGCGAGGAATCGCAGTTGTTCGTGGACGACCATGTGATCGCCGCGACCGAGCGGCTCACCCGGCGCCTGCACGCGGTGGAGAAGCATCCCGCCAACCCGGTGCTGCGCCCCGAGCTGCCCTGTGAGGGGACCTCGGTCGAGTACACCAGCGTGCTCTGGGACGAGGCGGAGCAGCGGTTCAAGACCTGGTACCTGTGCGGCGACAACCAGGACGCCCGCACCAGCCCGGGAAGGAAGTCCCGGTTCGAGATCCGGTCCTGCTACGCCACCTCCGCGGACGGGGTCAACTGGGACAAGCCCGATCTCGGGCTGATCGAGGGCGGCGGGTCGCAGCCTGGCAACGCGATCGACAGCGGGCGCTGGCTACAGGGCGTGGTGTACACGGGCCCCGACCGGGAGCCCGACGAGCGGCGGCGCTACAAGATGCTGGCCTGGGTCACCGGCGGCTACCAGGCCGCCTTCTCGCCCGACGGGATCCACTGGACCGATGCGCCCGGCAACCCGGTGTGGCCCATTGCCGGCGACGTGGCGCCCACCATTTACGACGAGCGCGGGCGGCAGTACGTCAGCTTCGCCAAGGTTCACGACGAGTACGAAGGGCACCGGCGCCGGCTGGTCGGCCGCGGCACCAGCCGCGACTTCATGCATTGGAGCGACCCCCAACTGATTCTGGCCCCGGACGATGAGGACGAAGGCTGGACCCTGGGCCGCCCGGGCCACCACACCGAGTTCTACGGGCTGTGCGGGTTCCCGTACGCGGGGATGTACCTGGGGCTGCTGTGGGTGTTCCGGGTGACCGGCAAGGTACCCGGAGGCACCAACTACGGCGGTATCCACGTGCAACTGGTGCACAGCCGCGACGGGGTCGCCTGGGAGCGCGCCTTCAGCCGCATGCCGCTGATCCCGATCGGCACCCAGGAGAGCTTCGACTGCGGCTACATCCACGCCGCCAGCCGTCCGCTCGTGGTCGGCGACGAGGTACGGATCTACTACGACGGGCACGACGGAGACCATGGTTCCTACTGGTACAAGGAGCAGTGGGGCAGCGACGAGCCGCGCCGAGGTGGAGCGCTGGGCCTGGGCCGCCTGCGCCTGGACGGGTTCGTGTCGCTCGATGCCGGCGCCGAGGGCGGAACGCTCACCACCAGGCCCCTGGTCGTCGCCGGCGACGAGCTGGTAGTGAACACCAGTACCCGCGGCGGCCTGGTGAAGGTGGAGGTGCTGGACCTCGACGGCGCGCCCGTGGCCGGGTTCGGCAGCAGCGAGTGTGTCCCGATCACTACGGACAGCGTGCGCCACGTGGTCCGCTTCCGCGGCGGCAGATCGCTGGGGACACTGCGGGACACTCCCGTGTCGTTGCGCTTCCACCTCCGGGACGCCGAGCTCTACAGCTTCCGCTTCACAGCGGCGCGCTGACGGGTTCTGCTGACCGGGGTTTCAGGTTCCTGCTGTGCTGCCGCCTATCCGATCGTGTACCGGGCCCGGCGCTGTGCCCGCTTGACGCCGGCGAGCGACAGGCTGTCGGCGAAGTGGCAGGCGACGAAGTGCGGGCTTGCCGTCTGGTCCCCGTGGTTCACGAGTGGCGGCTCCTCGCTCCTGCAGATGTCCTGGGCGTACGGACAGCGCGGATGAAAGTAACAGCCCGCGGGAGGGTTGGCCGGGTCGGCGACATCGCCCGTGAGCACGATACGCCGTCCCTCGTGGCGCGATTCGGGCTCGGTCTTCGGCACCGCGGAGAGCAGCGCTTCGGTGTAGGGGTGCAGGGGACGGAAGAAGATCTCGTCGGTGTCGCCAAGCTCCACGACCTTCCCCACGTACATCACGGCGACGCGCTGACTCACGTATTCCACCACCGCCAGGTTGTGGGCGATGAACAGGTAGGTGAGGTGGAAGCGCTGCTTCAGCTCCTGCATCAGCTTGAGGATCTGCGCCTGCACCGAGACGTCGAGGGCTGACACCGGTTCATCGGCGACGATGAACTTGGGGCTCAGCGCCAGCGCCCGCGCTATCGCGATCCTTTGCCGCTGGCCGCCGCTGAAGGCGTGCGGATAGCGCCGCATGTACTCGGGATCGAGGCTGACGTCCCGCAGCAGCCGCGCTACTCTCTCCTCGAGCTCGCTCTTGCGGCGCACGATGGCGTGCGTGAGCAGCGGTTCTCCCACCGTCTCCAGGATGTTCATGCGCGGATTGAGCGACGAGTAGGGATCCTGAAAGATCATGCTCATGTGACGCCAGACGCTCTTGAGTTGCGCCTCCTCGAGGCTCGCGACGTCGATCGGGTCGCCGCCGTCGATGCTGAAGCGGACCGATCCGGAGGTGGGATCCAGGGCCCGGATGATGCACCTGCCGGTGGTGGTCTTGCCGCAGCCGCTCTCCCCGACCAGCCCCAGGACCTCGCCGCGGCGGACGAAGAAGCTGATCCCGTCCACGGCGCGTACCATGTTGATGGTTCTGCGCAGCAGGCCCCGAAGCACCGGGAAGTGCTTCACCAGGGCGATGACTTCGACGAGCTTGTCTCTCTCCATGCCGCGCCTCAGTCGTACAGGTAGCAGCTCGTGGTGTGACCGGGTCCCACCTCCGCGGAAGAGGGAAAGGCCTGCGCACACCGGTCCTCCATGGCGTGGGCACAGCGGGGATGAAACAGGCATCCGGTCGGCATCTCGTAGGGGCTGGGGACGCTGCCGCCGATCGCCTCGATCTCGTGGGCCGAGCCCTCGCCCAGGCGCGGAATCGAGTTCAGCAGACCGACCGTGTAGGGATGTTTCGGGGCGCGGAAGATAGCCTCCACCGGCGCCGACTCCACGTCCCGTCCCAGGTACATGACCATCACCCGATCGCACAGCTCGGCGATCACCGCCAAGTCATGGGTGATGATGATAAGCGACATGTTCAGCTCCCGCTGCAGCTCCTTCATCAACTCCAGGACCTGGGCCTGAATCGTCACGTCCACCGCGGTGGTGGGCTCGTCTGCGATCAGCAGGCTGGGATGGCAGGAGAGCGCCATGGCGATCATCGCCCGCTGCCGCATGCCGCCGCTGATGGCGAAGGGATAGGCGTCGATGGTCTGTTCGGGGTTCGGCATGCCGGCGCGCCGCAGAATCTCGACGGTCCGGTCCCGCGCGGTGCGCCGGTCGCACTCCTGGTGCAGGCGGATCGCCTCCATGATCTGGTTGCCGATGGTGTAGACCAGGCTGAAGGCGGTCATCGGCTCCTGGAACACCATCGATACCTCGGCCCCACGGATGCTCCGTACCTGCCTGCCCTTCCAGTCCAGCTTCGCCAGATCCACCGCGCCGGCTTCCGTGCGCAGCAGGATCTCGCCGTTCACGATGCGGCCGTTGCGCGGCACGATGCGCAGGATCGACTGCGCCGTGACGCTCTTGCCGCAGCCGCTCTCCCCGGCGATGCCGAGCGTCTCTCCGCGGCGCAGGTCGAACGACACGCCGTCGACGGCCTTCACCGTTCCCTCGCGCGAGAAGAAGTACGTCTTGAGGTCGCGCACGCTGAGCAACGCATCGTCCTTCGCCACCGCGCAATCGTGCATCAAGCGTGCCTCGGGTCAGCAGAGAGGGGCCGCGCCCGCCAATGGGGAGGGCTCCCCGCTGGACGGGGAGCCCTCTTCAAAGCCTATTCGTCGATGTAGATCGGCGCCAGCATCTCGTAACAGATGTTGTAGTTGCTGTTCCTGGGCCAGTTCTTGATCCGGTTGTTGACCACCCAGTACTGCGCCTGCATCGGCATGTTGAAGCCGCCGACCATCCACAGATTGTCGTCCCAGATGTCGGCGATCTCGATGGTCTTGGCGATTCTCACCTGCTCGTCGCCGGAGGCGAGCGCCTCTTCGCGCAGGCGCATGATGGTCTTTACGTCCTCGGGCGGCTCCAATCCCTTCTCACCGCCGCTCACGATCCAGGAACCCCACTGCGGCGCGGTTCCCCAGCGCTCGGAAATCGGCACCAGGGAGGCGCGGAACAGCGGATTCATCGGCCTGCCGCCGTGCTGTCCGGTGGCGGTGAAGACGTCGTACTGGCCGGACTCGATCGTGGCGGAGGCCATGCCCTGTTCGATCGGCTTGCTGACCACCTCGATGCCGAGCTCCTTCCAGTAATTCCGGTACAGCTCGGCCAGCTCCACGGTCTCCGGCCACAGCACGTTGATGGTATTCACCAGGCGCAGGCGCTCGCCGTCGGAGCGCAGCCGGAAGCCGGCCCCGTCGCGGTTCGAGATGGTGCCGATGTCGTCGAGCAACGCGTTGGCCTGGCCCGGATCGAACTCCAGGTGGCTCTTGAACAGGTTCTCGCCGTGGAACGGAGGACCCTCCGGGAGCCCGGTGTGGGTCGGCGTGGCGAGGCCCTTGAACACCAGGCTGTTCGCCTCCCCGCGATCGATGGCGAGCGAGAGGGCGACGCGGAACCGCTTGTCGTTGAGGAGTGCGTTCAGCACCGGGTCCTCGTGGTGGAAGTTGAAGCGCACGTTGCCCTGGTTGTCCGGCGGCCACCAGTGCTGCTCGATGCGGTAGTCGCCACGCTCCATGTTGTCGAGCACGAGCTGATGGTTGGGGAAACAGCCCCAGTCGAAGCAACTGTTGTAGTCGAACTCACCGGCGATGGTCTTGAGCAGCAGGCCCTCCTTGTCCTCGGTGAGCACCCGCTCCATGCGGTCGATGTAGGGGAGCTGATTACCGGCCACGTCGATCATGAAGTAGTAGGGGTTTCGCTCCAGTACCTGGACCTGTTCGCTGACCGTGTTCTGTGGAATCCACGCCATCAGGACCGGGCGCTCAGGCATTCCCCAAGCATCCAGATGGCCGCCCATCTTGGAGTTGAAGAGGTTCACCCAGGTGTCGTAGCCCTCGGCCTTCATGGTGGCTTCGATGTCCGCCATCTCGGTGTAGGTGGGATGGAACTGCTGCAGGTAGTGTTTGGGCAGATAGTTGTTGGGCCGCCACCGGGCCAGGTTCTCGATGAACACCCCGAACGGCTTGTGGAACGTCATCTGGAAGGTGTAGTCATCGACCTTCGCGGGTACGCCGGGGACCCCATCGACCAGCATGCGGGAAGAGGGGCTGGGGGAGAGGTCCGTGTTCAGCGCCACGTCCTCGAAGTAGAACAGCAGGTCGTCGGCGGTGAACGGGGTGCCGTCGCTCCACTTCATTCCCTCGCGCAGGTGCAGCGTGAAAACCATGCCGTCCGGGCTGACGTCCCAGCCCTTGATGAGCCGGGGGAACAGCCGTGCCATGTCCGGAGTGTACGAGACCAGGAACTCGTAGCCCCAGTCCATCATGTAGTTGGTGGCTGCCTGGCCGGTGTTGGGCAGGCGCAGCGTACCGCCGTAGGTGCCGATCCCGTCGACCGGCTGCACCACCAGCGGTTCCAGGGGCAGCCGCTCGGCGATGGGGGGAAGACTGCCCTGGGCGACGAGCGCGGCCACCGCCGGCGCCTCGCTGAAGGTGATCTTGGCCCCCGTCATGCTTTCGTACTCGCTGAGGTTGTAGGGGATGGCGTGGTCGATCTGCTCGTCGCTGACGGCTGGGAACGAGGTCAACAACGCCAGCAGCACGGTCACGGACAAGAACTTCCTCATCATCATCTCCTTACGACGACAGTGAATTTTCGGCGGCTCCGGTGACTATCCCGGGAGCCTCCCATTGTCCCTTCCTCGGCAAGCATGTCAATCCGTCCGTGAATCCGTACCGACGCGCTTGGCTCGGACCGCCTGCCGCCGCGGCGACCCGAGTTCCGAGGACGGCTGATGAGAGATGGTACTCTGGACACGTGATGGAACGCTTCGACGGTATCCGCTCCGTGCACTATCAGGCCCGCGATCCTGGGCTCGTTTGGACGAAGGACCCGGAGCCGTGCATCGGCCCCGACTCGCCGCTGGACTCCCTGAGCATCCTCACGCCGAACGTGGTGCGGCTGCCCGCAGGCGGCTACCGCCTGTACTACACCGGCTGGGGTCCGGGGCGCGCGGTCCCGGAAGCCAACGGCTACATCCTCAGCGCCGTGTCCGACGACGGCGCAGCGTGGCGCAAGGAGGCGGGCGTGCGCCTGGACGTGCATGAGCCGGACGCGACGCTGCGGGTGCTCTGCCCCGACGTCGTGCCGCTGCCGGACGGCCGCTGGCGCATGTACTACGAGGCGGCAAGCCCCGACCGTCCGACCGTGATCAAGAGCGCGGTCTCCGCGGACGGGCTGGCCTGGGAGCCCGAGCCGGGCGTCCGCGCCGCCGCTCCGGACGCGTCGTTCGGCTCGCCGCGCTGCGTCTACGTCGAGTCGCCGTCGGACCCCTCCCGCCTCCGCTGCCGGCTCTACTTCCACAGCTATGCCCATCCCCGGCGGAACGGGCTCGACGCGCCCAATCACATCATCAGCGCCATCTCCGAGGACGGTCTGTCGTTCCGGATCGAGCCGGGCGTGCGCATCGCCCAGGAGGACGAGCAGCGCGATTCGCTGGCGGTCTACGCGCCGGAAGTGATCCGCCTGGGCGACCCTGCCGAGCCCCGCTACCGCATGTACTACGCCGCCTGGGCGATCGACATCCGCGGCGGGATCTTCGCCGCCTCCTCACGGGACGGCCTCGCCTGGACCAGGGATCCCGGTCCGCTGCTCGACCTGGACCGGCCCCTGGACGCGAACATGGTTTCCGAACCGTGCGTGATCGACCTCGACGACGGGCGCTTCCGGCTCTTCTACGAGGCGGAGGACGAACAGCGCCGGCGGCGGATTCTGAGTGCGACCTCGGGTAGGATCACGTCGTGAGTGCCGTCGACCCGGCGCCGCGACCGCGCGGCGAGCGCCGCATCGTCTTCAGCAGCGATCCGTCCACCATCGCCACGTGGATGCTGCCGGACCCGGTCACTCCCGGCGACCTGCGCCGCTGGGTCGACCTGCTGGGTGACGCGGGCGTCGATACCATGGTCCAGGACTGCTACAACCAGGGCTTCACCCCCTATTGGCGCACCGATCGATTCCCGTACGACACGCGGCCTCAGCACCGGCGGTTCCTGCCGCTGCTGGACGCGGGGGTTCAGCCCATGCAGGTGCTGGCCGATCGCTGCCACGAGCGCGGCATGGCCTTCCTGGGCGGCCTCCGCATGAACGACACCCACGACTTCCCGAAGTTCGCGGAGTTCGTGGAGTCGCATCCCGAGTTCCAGCTCCCCAAGCGCTGGGACGTGCTGGGTATCCAACGCCCGCCGGAAGCTGAGATCGACCGCGGCGGCAAGCCGCTCGACTTCACCTTCGAGCCGGTGCGCGCCTTCCTGCACGCCGTCGTCGCGACCCTGGTCGACACGATCAACGTCGACGGCGTGGAGCTGGTGATGCGCGACCCCGGCTACTTCCCGGTGCCGGACGCCCGCGACCGGGCGCACCTGATGACCGACCTGATACGGCGCATCCGTCAGACCCTCGACGACCACGGCCGCTCGCGCGGACGGCGCCTGCTGTTGGGAGCGCGCGTGTTCCCCACCGTGGACGAGTGCCTGGGCATGGGCCTGGACGTGCCGGCGTGGGTCGACGAAGGGCTGATCGACTACTGCGCGCCGATGGACACGATGTTCTGCGACTTCAGCGCAGGATACGCGGAATTCGGCGCCTTGGCGCGCGCGCCGGGCAGCGCGTGCATGCTGTATCCCGGGCTGCATCCCTGGGTCAGCCACCGCCGCCGCCGCAGGAAGGAAGTGATGACTCCGTCGATGAGCCGGGCGCTCGCGCACACCTTCTACGGCGGCGGCGCCGATGGGGTGTCGGTCTTCAACCACTTCGTCGGCCACCTGTTCACGCCGCCGTACTATCCGCAGGCGCTGCAGGTCTTCCACGATCTGCGCGACCCGCAGCGGGTCGCCGCCGGCGAGCGGCATTACGTCTTCGACCCCACCTGGGGCGGCGTGCCGTGGATGGGCATGGACCGCACCTCCTCCGGCGTGGTCAAGGCGCAGCGGGTGACGCTCGACCGGGCCGCCGAGCGGCCGGCCGGCACGTACCGTTTCCGCCTGTACGAGCGGATGGATCAGGTGCGCTGTGCGACGCTGGCGCTGCGCGGCCCCGACCTCACCGAGCGGGACGAGCTTGCCGTGGCGCTCAACGGCATGCCGCTGGCCGACGGCCCCCTGGGCCGGGCGGACACACGCGCGCGAGAGCGCCCGGCCGGCCCGCCCAATCCTGCCTTGCCGGCGCGGCCGGTGTGTCCGGACACGCGGTGGTTCGTGCTGCCCGCTGACGCCCCGGCGCAGGGAGAGAACGATCTGGCGATCACGCTAAGCGAGGCCGACCCGCAACGGTCGAACCCGGTGATCATCGACGAGGTGGAGATCTGGGTACAGCCATGTTGAGCGGAGCTGACGTAGGCTCGTTCGAGGAGCGGGGTTTCGTGACCGGGGGTCGCGTGCTCGAAGCGGACGCTGTCGACGAGCTGCGTTCGGAGCTGGCCCGCGTGTCGGCCGAGCGCGATGCGCTGGAAGGCCCGAAGCCGGTCCTGGACCGCGACATCGGCCAGGAGCGCGCCCCGGTGCAGCAGGTGGTCAACATCTGGCAGGCCGGCCGGGCGTTCCGCCGCCTTCTGGAGCACCCGCGGATCGTCGCGGAGGTGGTCCAGCTCACCGGCGCGCGCGAGCTGCGCGTCTGGCACGACCAGATCCAGTACAAGCCGCCCCAGACCGGCGGCACCACGCACTGGCACCAGGACGGACCCGCGTGGCCGGTGATCGCGCCGGACGTGCAGGTCACGGCGTGGGTAGCCCTGGACGACGTCGACCTCGACAACGGCTGCATGTGGATGGTGCCGGCCTCCCATCGCTGGGGCAAGGCTTCCCTGCCCGGTCCGGGCCAGGATCTGCCCGCCACTTTCGACGGACACGCCGTGCGCGCCGAGCCGCGCCCGGTGCGTGCCGGGCACGTCCACTACCACCACTGCCTGACGTGGCACGCCTCGTTCCCGAACCGCAGCGACGGGCCGCGCCGCGCCATCGCCATCCACTACATGCCGGATCAGACCCGCTACGTGCAGGCGGGCGAACACCCGATGAAGCCGTTCGTGCGCGTGAACGATGGCGCGCAGCTCACCGGCGACGCGTTTCCCCAGGTCTATCCGCTGCCGTCCTGACGGGGATCAGAAGAAGCTGGTCGGCCCGGACTCCTGGGCTTCCTTGGAACGTTCGGCCAGCCACTGATCGAACTCGGCCGGCTCCATCAAGGTGATGAAGCCGCGCATCTGCGCGTGGCCGATGCCGCAGAGCTGCGCGCACGCGACCTCGTGCTTGCCGGTGGCGGTAGCCGTGAAGCTCAGCGGGATCACCAGTCCGGGGACCGCGTCCTGCTTCACTCGCAGCACCGGCACGAAGAAGCTGTGCACCACGTCCTGGCTGGACAGCTCGATCACCACCGGCTGGTCGATCGGCAGGTTGAGCTGATTGTTGGTCATCACGTCGTCCTTCCCGAACAGGTCGTCGCGGTCAAGGCCGATGTGGTTGTTCTCCTGCGGCCGTATCAGCTCCGGGTCGGTGCGCCCGAACACACCGTCGGGGCCGGCGTAATGGATGTTCCATTGGAACTGCTGCGCTACCACGCGCACCCGCATCGCCTCCGACGGCTCCGGCACCTTCGCCACCGCGCTGGCCCAGAACGGGATCGACAGCGCGAACAGCAGCACCAGCTCGATCACCACGATCACGGCTTCCAGGTAGCTGGTCGCGTGCGTGCGGACGCCCTGCGGGTCCGCGGTGGGATTCTTCCGCCGCCGGAAGCGGATCATCGCGTAGATGAAGAACGCGCCCCAGCCGATGAACAGCACGAACATCACCAGATGCACCCAGCCGATGATCGCGTCGATCCGGTATCCGTGGGCGGAGATGTCGAGCGGCAGGCCGAGCGCATGCGCGAACCTAACCATCGATTCCCCCCGTCGGCGCGGCGCTCTGCACGCCTTGCTCATGCTGCCGCTCGTTGCGCCGCAGCATGGAGACCGCGAACACGGCCACTCCGGCCAGCACCGCGACGATCACTCCCACCAGGAACAGCACGGCGGCGGTCAGCCCCTTGGAGGCCGGCGAGTCCGGATCCCCGAAACAGACCGCGCAGGCCCCGGCGAGCCGCGGCACCAGCAGCAGCGCCGCGGCCAGCAGCGCCGGATGCAGCCGCGAGACGTGGCGGCGGATCATCGTGATCTCCGCGGCAGGCTGGCCAGCACGCGCCGCTCGGTGACGATCAGCGCCACCAGGCCGACCGCCGCCGACACGCCCAGCGCGACGGCGGGCCCGCGGTCGAGCCCGGGAGCGAACAGGAACGCCCAGACCGAGAACAGCGCCAGGAACAGCCCGGCGATGCTGACGAAGACGATGTGGAACACCTTGAGCGACATGCCGTCTACCTGGAATCCAGCGCTCCGACGTCCAACGAGTCCCCGAAGCTCAGGGCCGTGAGCAGAAACAGCACCAGCAGGAAGATCCCCGTGTAGATCAGCACCACGTAGATCAGCTTGCGCTTGTCGCTGAACAGGTGCATGAACACCCCGGCCACCAGTGTGCCCTTCACGCCGGCGATGATCATGGCAAGGACGATGCCGCCGGTGATCCCCAGATCGATGCGGCTGGCCAGCACCGTGACGATCGTCATCACCAGCAGCGCTGCGAACACGATCAGGTACTGGCGGACGTGCTTCTCGACGTGCTGATCGGCCACCATCAACTCCTCAGTACATCCATCGGATCAGGGCATCCATCGTCAGATCAGGTACAGGACCGGGAACAGGAAGATCCAGACCAGATCCACGAAGTGCCAGTACAGCCCGGCGATCTCGATGCGGTTGGTCAGCCGTTCCGGGTCATCCTTGTACCACCGCCGCGCGGTCGCCAGGTGGTAGCCGTTGACCACCACGCCGGCCAGGATGTGCAGGCCGTGCAGGCCGGTCATCGTGAAGTAGATGGCCAGGAACGTGTTGGTCTTGGGATAGCGGTGATGCGCGAACTCGGCCCCGTACTCGAACCCCTTGATGACCAGGAAGGCGAGCGCCAACGCGATGGTGGCACCGAAATAGAGGACGAAGCGGTCGAACCGCTGCAGCTTCAGCGATGCCCATGCCATCACCATGGTCAGGCTGGAGCTGATCAGGATCACGGTATTGACCGTGGCCAGCGGTATGTTGAGCAGCTCCGACTGCACCGGCCAGTCGCCGGCGGCGCCGACGCGGAGCAGGATGTAGGTCGAGAAGAACGCCCCGAACAGCAGTACCTCGGAGGCCAGGAAGAGCCAGATGCCGAGCTTGCCGTTGTAGAGGCGCGTTTCCGGGTGTTCGACCGAAGTGTAGGGGATCTCCATGCTGGCGGTCGCTCAGTGGCCGGCGCCGGCGCCGCTGGGCGCGGGCCCGGCTCCGGCGGGACTGTTCTGCGGCAGGAACCCCGCTTTGCTCCCCGCCGGGCTGTAGTCGTAGGGCGGCCGGGTGACCACCACCGGCTCCCGGAAGTTCACGTGCGGCAGCGGGGGTGACGGCGCCGCCCACTCCAGGGTGGTCGCCTCCCACGGATTCTCGTCAGCTTCCTTGGGCTTTCGCAGGCTGACGATGAAGTTGACGATGAAGAAGATCTGAGCGAGGCCCAGCCCCCACGCGGAGAAGGACATCACCTCGTTGAGCCAGAGCACGTCGGCAGCGTGCGCGTACAGGGCGCCGCCGTCGTAGAGCCGCCGCGAGACCCCGGCCATGCCCTGGATGAACATCGGGAAGAACACGCCGTTCATGAACACCAGCGACAGCCAGAAGTGCCAGCTTCCCAGCCGTTCGCCCAGACGCCGGCCGGTCACCTTCGGGAACCAGTAGTAGATCCCCGCGAACAGCCCGAACAGCGATCCGGGGGCCACGACGTAGTGGAAGTGGCCGATCACGTAGTAGGTGTCGTGCAGGTAGATGTCGGCGGAGGCGAGTCCGAGCGGCAGCCCGGTCAGGCCGCCGATGCCGAACATGGGGATGAAGGCGAGGGCGAACTTCATCGGGGCGGTGAAGCGGATGGAGCCGCCCCACAGCGACAGGATGAACGCGGTAAGGATGATGATCGACGGCACCGAGATGATCATGGTCGTCAACTGGAAGAACGAGCTGATCACCGTGCCCATGCCGGTCAGGAACATGTGGTGCGCCCAGACGATGAACGACATGAAGCCCATGAACAGCGCCGAGTAGACCAGCGACTTGTAGCCCCACAGCGGCTTGCGCGTGTTGTTGGCGATCACCTCGGCGATGATCCCGAACGCCGGCAGGATCAGGACGTAGACCTCCGGATGGGCCAGGAACCAGAACAGGTGCTGCCACAGCAGGGCGCTGCCGCCCCCGGACACCGCCAGCGGTTCGCCGGAGACCACCAGCCCGGTCGGCAGGAAGAAGCTGGTCCCCGCCAGCCGGTCCAGGAGCTGCAGCACGCCGGCCGCCTCCAACGGCGGGAACGCCAGCAGCAGCAGGAACGAGGTGATGAGCTGCACCCAGACGAAGAACGGCAGGCGCATGTAGGCCAGTCCCGGGGCGCGGAGCTGCACGATCGTGGTGATGATGTTGATCGAGCCGAGCAGCGAGGAGGTGATCAGGAACACCATGCCGATCAGCCACCATGTCTGTCCCACCGTCTCGATCACCGACAGCGGCGCGTAGGAGGTCCAGCCGGACTTGGCGGCGCCGCCGGGCACGAAGAAGCTGATCAGCATGATCACGCCGCCGACGAAGTACACCCAGTAGCTGGTCATGTTGAGCTTCGGGAATGCCATGTCCGGGGCGCCGATCTGCAGCGGGATGAAGTAGTTGCCGAAGGCGCCGACCGCCAGGGGCACGACGCCCAGGAACACCATGATCGTGCCGTGCATGGCGCCGAGCTGGTTGTAGAACTCCGGCGGGATGGCGCCCGGCTCGGGCAGGTTGAGCAACCCGCCCAGCAGCGGCAGCGGGCTGCCGGGATAGGCCAGGCTGTAGCGCATGATCATCACCAGGCAGAAACCGAAGAACAGGAAGAACAGCGCGGTGATGCCGTACTGGATGCCGATCGTCTTGTGATCGATGGAGAAGATGTACTTCCGCCAGAACGGCTCCGGCGGATGGTCGCCGTGCGAATGCCCGGCGTGGTCTGCGGTACCGGCGTGCGCCACTGAAGTCAGCTCGCTACGTCAGCTCGGCGGCTGCAGAGCCACATCGAGCGTCGCCGTACCCCCTTCCGCGACCGTCACCTCGCGGGTCTGCGAGCCCAGCAGCTCGTGCCAGACCTCCACCTGATAGGTGCCGGCCGGCAGGTTCGGGATGCTGAAGGTGCCGTCGGCAGCGGTCACTGCCGCGTACGGGTGATCGAGCACGACGCCGAAGGCGTTCATCCACGGGTGCACGTCGCACTTGATCGCGAACGGGTCGGCTTCCACCTTGTCGAACACCCGCTCGATCTCTTCCTGGAACTTCGGCATGGCCTGGTTGAATTCCTGATTCACCTTCCCGAACACGTGTACGTTGTGCAGCGTGCCGTCGGGATTGAGGATCTTGACCGTCTGACCGACGCGGATGATCACGACGTGCGGATCGTAGAGGCAGCCCGACTGCGTGAAGGTCACCTCCGGCTCCGCGGCGGCGAACTCCATGTCCGGGAGCCCGGACTTGACCTGGATCAGCACGTTGGCGAGCCCCTTCGATTCGTCCAGCAGGAATGCCTGCTCGGTCTTGGGGCTCTCGGCGTTCTTTTCGGCGCAGACCGGATCGGCTTCCATGTTCAGCACGGCCGGCGCGCGCTTGGCTTCGGCGCCGAAGGTGATGGTGCCGGAGATGGTCGCGGTCAGCGCGCCCGGCGTGGTCGTCGCCTGCGCGGCGCTCGACGTGGTCGCGGGCTCTTTCGGCTGCTCGGCTTCGGTCGTGGTCTCGGTCCCGCCGTCGTCGTCGGAACCGCCGCCACAGGCGGCCAGCGTCAAGGCCAAGAGCGCCGCCAGCGTCGGCAGCAGCGCGGTCGGGAGCAGCCGGCGGCGGTGCGCGCCTGCCGGTCCCGCGGTCAGAGAAGAGTCTTCACGTAGGTACACGTAGGATCCTCCGGAGGAAGTGGAAGCCGTGACAGGCTCGCCACTAACGGTCGCAGGTTGCAGCCGATCTGTCAACTTGAGGTAATAGGCGATGATGGCAGTGCCCTTCGATGACCGCGTGCTCGAGCTCGGTGTCCACCGTACGCTGGCGCTCCGCCTCTTCGAGCAGCGCCACCTGACGCTCGTGCAAGCTACGCGGCTTGCCGGAATGACGGCAGAGGAGTTCATGAGCCTGCTCGGCGAGGCCGGGGTGCCCGCCGTCGACTATCCGCCGGAGGAACTGAAGGACGAGATCAGCGCGGCCCTGTGACGATGATCGTCGCGGACACCGGCCCGCTCACCGCGCTGGCACGCGTCGAGCGACTCGATCTTCTGACGCGTCTCTTCAGTTGATAACGTCACGATCTGTCTACGCTCGCAGTGCCTGTTAGATTGCTTCAGGATTCTCGGTAGCGACCTTCAGTAGCGCTCGAGCCGGTCCGTCCGGACTGCGGCGTCCTTGCTCCCAGTTCCGAAGCGTGGATCCGCTAACACCGATCATCAGCGCGAACTCGGACTGCGTGCGCCGCAGCTTCCGCCGAACCGCATTGATGTCGACCGGTCTGATCTCGAACACACGCGACGGCTTCCGGGTCCCCGCTTGATGTCGCCTGCCTCCTGGATGCTCGTCACCAACTCGATGAAGTCCTCATCCGTCAGTTCGTCTCCGAACCATCTCAGCGTCCTTGGCCAATCATCGTTCGCTTCCATCTGAGCGATGAGCTCCGGCGCGAGAGCCTCTGCCTTTGCTACCACCCCGCGTGGAGGATTGCCAAACAGCCTTCGCTTCAGGTCGTGCCGATTCTTGTGTTCCCATTTGCTGCCTGACTCGTCCTCGCGCCCCCAGGACAGCCAAGCCTCTGTCGCCTGACTCGGCGTCATCAGTGCCATCTTCAATTCTGAGGTTCGACATGCTTCGGGAAGGCTGGCCAGCGTAGTCGTCATCTGTGATCTGATTTCGTTCCAACGACTGCTCTGGGCTGCGTCGGTAGAGCCGCCCGGCAACGTATCGTCCATGTCGAAGTGTACGACCAGAAGGTCGAAGTGTCCGAAATACGCCGCTCGCGTGCAATCGGCTGCAACTCTTTGTATGACATCCACGCTGCGCCCGGGCATGCGTTTGGTTGAATGACCACGTTTCGAGGAATCGCTCGATCAAGCGGTGTGCAACGACTTCGTCGCTACGGCCCTCCGTGGCCAGAAGAACGCGCACAGCTACGCGATGAGATCTTCCAGTAGCCCGGACTCCCAGAGTTCACCGACCGAGGAGTCGGGTGCATCGGTCCCCATCCTCTCTCGGGTGACGTCGAGCAGCGGCGTTACAATCGTGCCGCCTTGCGCCACACGGGTAACCAAGCGAATTTCGCCGAGTCGATCATCGAGTCGGTTCAGAAACGACGGGCTGTGTGTAGTGACGACGACTTGTATCCGTCCGCGACCATCGAGACCGTCGTAGGCTGCTTCGGAGAGCACTTCGATGACTTCCGTGTAACGCGCAGGGTTGAATCCTCGATCTATCTCCTCGATGGCGATCGTCGCTCCAGGCACCGTCAGGTACAATACGCACAGCAAACCCATGAGCTGCCGATCCCCCCAGGAGAGGTGCACCGCCGGAAACGGGTAGTCCTGCCCCTTGTCACGGAGACCCCACACGACCTTGCCGGCCGACGACCAGACCTCGATACGGTCCGTCTCCGGGCGGAACCGTCGAAGGCGTGCTTCCAGGTGGGAGAAGGACTCTCGATCGGAGTCCTTCATGTGTGCCAGGACCCCGGCGATACCGAATCCTTCTCTGGAGATGTAGTCGTGCTCGGGATCGTTGGGCTGTTCGATCAGAGCCGGGTTCAGCTCGTAGCTGACGACCGACTTGAGCACGCCGGAAACTTGCTCGATCGCCGGCTCGCCTGCGTGCCTCTCAGGATTCAGGATGGTCCCGGATAGCGGCTGGTTGCCGGGTCCAAGGCTTGCAACCGTGCGATTGTCATCGGGACGCATCAGCCGTTCTTCGGTGACCTGAGGCGTGCCGGCCTTTTCACTCAGGCTGAGAACGTAGCTGTAGCGATCCACCGTCTTGACCTGAACTTCGAACCTGACCGCCGGGATATAGCCTATCCCCTTCGTCCGTTGCCAACTGAGCGACCAGGGCGGCGGCCCGAACGCACGATCGATACCGCCGCGGGAGAAGTTGCCGAGCAGTTGCAGGCTATCCAGAATGGTCGTCTTCCCGACGCCATTCTTGCCGATCATGATCGTCAGCGGATCGAACCGGATCTCGGTGTTGATCAGAGTTCGGAACCCGTGGACCTTGAGTAGCTCCAACATTGTTCGCCTCGGCTCATGACACGACAGCGCCCCAGAGCCGTCGCCAGCGTCGCCCGGTGCTCTCTATCGTTCGCCACGGACGACTGTCGCACAGCCGTTCGGAATAGCAGACCATGTCCTGCTGATAATCGTCAATGTCGGGCCTCCAGCAGGCGACCGTCGACGACGTGCGCCAGGAGCGTGCCATCCGTCCAGGCGAGCCGGCCGCCGAGGTCCATCCCGTAGCCGATCTCGGCGTCGCCGTGTCGTGGCGCATCCCGATCTCGAACATGGTCATTCGAACAGTTCGGCATGGGTGCCGACCCGGGCAAAAATGGATGGAGCCGCTTGGTCCGTACGTGTCGTCGAGGCGACCCGGCGCGGCAGTTTGGCCCGTTTACTGGCCGCTGGCTTCTTCAAGTTCGGCAAACATCTCGTCCGCGCTCGCGAATCGCGCCTTGCGCGTCTTCACCATCTCGTCCACCTCGGCCATGGCGCTGCGGGTTTGCGCGTTCGGCACCTTGAGTTCGAGCGGGAAGGCCTGATCGACCGCGATGCGATGGAAGAGCAACCGCACGGCATCCGAGGGCGTCAGCCCCATCGCCGCGAGCGCCGTCGTCGCCTTCCGCTTCATCTCGGTGTCCATCCGGACGTGCAGCATCGAACTCTGTGTCGGCATCCGAGCCTCCCGTATCGCATTTGCGACACAGGCTGTCATGCCGACGCGATCCAGTCAACGCGATGCGGTCACGCAACCGTCCTGCCGGCCGCCATCTGTGTGTACAGCTCCCCGGACTGACCCGGAAGGAATGAGCGCGATGTTTCCCGGCTTCGTGCTACCCGCCGACGTGACGGTCTGTCTACGCTCGCAGTGCCTGTTCGATTGCTTCAGGATTCTCGGTAGCGACCTTCAGTAGCGCTCGAGCCGCTCGAGCCGGTCCGTCTGGACTGCGGCGCCCTTGCTCCCAGTTCCGAAGCGTGGATACGCTAACTCCGATCATCAGCGCGAACTCGGACTGCGTGCGCCGCAGCTTCCGCCGGACCGCCTTGATGTCGACCGGTCTGATCTCGAACACACGCGACGGCTTCCGGGTCCCCCGCTTGATGTCGCCTGCCTCCTGGATGCTCGTCACCAACTCGATGAAGTCCTCATCTTTCATGTCAGCTCCTCTCGGATCAGCCTCGACAGTGTTCTCAACTGCTGAGGACTCAGATCTTCCCGACCGCCTCTGCGTGACGGTCCCGGGCAACAGTGCCAGCCGCTCTTCAAGATGAGGCTGGCATAGGCTTGCCGGAAAAACTATTCTGCGTCCACCGGCATGGAACTGTACCTCATCAGGCACGGGCAGTCGGCCAACAACCTGAGAGAGCAGGCACTGGCCGAGCATCCGCGCACTACGCCCGCGGCGGCCGCGCCGCGCATGGCTGACCCGCCGCTGACGGACCTCGGCGAGCTGCAGGCGCGCCTGGCCGGCGAGTCGCTCAGGGACGAGGGCATCACCAGGCTCTACTGCGGGCCGATGCTGCGAACCCTGCACACGGCACAGATCATCGGCACGCTACTCGATCTCTCCCCCCATGTGTTCGTCGGACTTCACGAGTGGGGCGGCGTGTGGGAACAGCACGACGACGGCAACAGCGTTCAGCTCCCCGGACTGACCCGGAAAGAAATGAGCGCGATGTTTCCCGGCTTCGTGCTACCCGCCGACGTCACCGACCGCGGATGGTGGTTCCACGACTGGGAAGGAGACCGGGCGATGCTGCAACTCGCCCATCGCAACGCGGTGTCTTTCGTTGCTCATTTGGAAGCACACCACGTCGACACGGAGCAACGGGTCGGCGCCGTACTGCATGGTGGGTCCGGCTCCAGTCTTGTCGGCGCGCTGGTGGGCGTCCCCCAGGATGTGATGTATTCGCGCTTCACCCATGAGAACACCGGCATCAGCCGGATCTCAATCACACCCCAACGTCGGCAGATCCGCTATCTCAACCGCACTGATCATTTACTTCAGCCTGTGTGACCTGAGGCAGCGCTCCGATTACGCAACACTTCACAGGCTGAAGGGGACGGCTCCGCGCTCATCGACGGTGAATCCATACCGTTCGATGTAGTGCGCGGCGGGCAGAAACCGGTCGCCGCGCTCGGCGAGGAGCTGCTGCATGGCGTCCTCCAGGTGTCGCTGCAGAGCGGCGCATGCGCGGCTGCCGTAGCGATTCTCGAGCTGGTCGGGATCGGCCGCGGTGTCGTACAGGATGCCCCTGCCGTCCAGCCAGCGAGCATAGCTGTAGCGCTCGGAGCGGACGCCGCGCCAAGGCGCCCCGACGTATTCCGCGAACGGCGCGATGCACATGGTGAGGGCGTGCTCCGGCGCCGCGAACGGCTCGCCGCGGATGGCCGGCGACACGTCGCGCCCCTCGACAGAGTCCGGGATCGGCACCCCGGCCAGACCGAGCAGCGTCGGCAGAATGTCCACCGCGCCGAACGGAAACGAAAGGTGGCGGCCGCGCCCGGCCTGGTCCGGGCAGCGCAGGAGAAACGGCACGCGGATCGACTCGTCCCAGGGATGCTGTTTGCGGTCCACTCCCTGCGAGCCCAGCATGTCGCCGTGGTCGGAGGTGTAGACGAGGATGGTGTTCTCGCGCAGGCCGGCGGCGTCGATGGCGGCCATGATGCGGGCCAGTTGCTCGTCCAGCGCCGTGACGTGAGCGCAGTAGCCTGCGAGGTCTTCACGGACCGGATGCGGGCAGTTCGCGGGAACCTCGACGCCCGCCGGGGGATAGCGGTCCAGGTACTCCCGCGGCAGGTCGCGGTAGGGGTTGTGTGGAGGACCCCAGGAGAGCACCAGGGCGAACGGGACGTCCGCGGGCCGCGACGCGATGTAGTCGACGGCCATGTCGGTCTGCGCGACGGCGTCGTAGCCGTCCCACCACAGCCGCTCCGGCGTGTCCCGGTAGTAGAAGGATCGCAGGTAGTCGTGCGTGCAGTTGGCGGCGGCCCAGAAGCTGAATCCCTGGCGGCGCGGGCCCGGCGGCGTGAACGCGCCCCGGCGGTTGCCGTCCAGGTGCCACTTGCCGATGTAGGCGGTGTCGTAGCCGGCGTCGCGGAGGATGGTGCCGAGGGTCGGCCGGTCGGTGGGCAGCCGCACGTCGTTGAGGAACACGCCGTTGGTGAGCGGGTACTGGCCGGTGAGCAGCGCGGCGCGCCACGGCGTGCAGACGGGGATGCTGGAAACCGCCGTGTCGAACACCACCCCCTCCGCCGCCAGGCGGTCCATCGCCGGCGTGTGCACCGCGGCGCCTTCGTAGCCGGTCGTCCGCGCGCGGTGCTGATCGGAAAAGACGAAGACGATGTTGGGGCGGGCGCGCATGCGGTTACCCGCCTTCGGAGCGTTGGCCGGTCTGCTCCAGCCACCGCTCGCGCCGCTTCTCGTAGCCGGCGGCCAGGTGGTGGCGGAACGGCAGGATGCGCTTCGGCACCTCGATGCCCCGGTACTCGGCGCGGCACAGGTAGCAGACGGCCATCTCCGCCACGCGCCGGTACAGGATCAGGTCGATCAGGAACACCACCGGCAGGCTGATCCCGTAGGTGAACGGCACCAGCACCGCGCCCACCACCACCACGGCAATTCCCAGGAAGCGGTTGAAGTCGCGCTGGCGGTAGAGCCGCGTCGAGGAGCAGACCGCGCACTGGCGAAGCTGGCGGTGCGGCTCGGCCACCGCCGTCCCGCACGCATCGCAGGCCACGCCGTCGCCGGCCGGCCGCGACGCGTTCGCCTCACCGCAGGCTGCGCAGGTCCACGACAGGGCCAGCTCGCCTCCGCTCCCCTCGCCGCTCACAGCGCGAAACTCACTCGTCCAGAGCCGCTATACTCGGTCATCGCATGGACTCGCCAACCTTCAACGCCGGCCACTCTTCGAGTGAGGTTCGCTCCACTCACTCCGCGCCTGATCCGCACGCCGGTGAGCCCGCGACGAATCCGGATCGGACGCCGGCAGGCGTCCTCGCGCAGCCGGTCGTGAGCGTGCCCCATGCCGCCGCGGTCGCCAGGCCGGCGGGTACCGCGGCGCGGTCCGCCGCGGCGCTCGGCGTCGACATCGAAACCCTGGTGACCGAGGATGATGCGCCGGTGGACAACATGCCCTCCGAGAAGCAGCAACGGCTGCTCACCGAGCCGCTGTACAGTTCCTGGTCCGGGCCGGGGGGCGGGCGCATCTACCTGGCGGCGGCCAACGTGGGGGTGTTCCCGGAGCCGCGCAACCCGGCGATCGTGCCGGACATGTTCCTGAGTCTGGACGTGGAGCCGCACCGGAACTGGTGGGACAAGGCGCACCGGTCGTACTTCGTGTGGGAGTTCGGCAAGCCGCCGGAGCTGGTGGTGGAGATCGTGTCGAACCAGAAGGGCAACGAGGTGGGGCGCAAGCGGCGGCGGTACGCGCAAATGGGCGTCGAGTACTACGTGATCCACGATCCGCTGCATCAGGTGATGGACGACGAGTTGCGCGTCTACCGGTTGAGCGGCGGGAGCTACGAGCGCCGGGAGTCGCCTTGGTTCCCCGAGTTGCGGTTGGGTCTGACGCTGTGGGATGGCGTGTTCGAGGCGGTCCGCCACCGGTGGCTGCGCTGGGTGGACGAGCACGGCACGGTGATTCCGACCGGTGCAGAACGCGCCGAGCACGCGGAGCAGTTGCTGGCGGAGGAGCACCGGCGTGCCGACGAGGAACACCGGCGCGCCGAACGCCTGGCGGCGCTGCTGCGGCGGTCGGGCATCGACCCCGAGCAGGGGTGAGCACGCCGGCGCGGCAGCCGGAGGATCCACGCACGCGGTAAGACCGCCGTCCTCGCCGCTCACAGCGCCAGACCGTAGGACAGCAACTCGAACCGGTAGCTGGCCTCGCCGATGATGGCGGCGCTCACCGCCACGTACAGCAGGCCGGTCGCCGCCTGAGTGGACTTGGCGCGTAGCGCCCCCCCCGCCAGGTAGCAGATCACCAGCGGCAGCACCGTCCCGAAGAAGACCGCGATCCAGACGAAGATCCCGTCGATGCTCAGCGCGAAGTCCAGCACCGGGCGCTCGAAGCCGCCGATCGTCACCCCGCCCGCGGCGATCACCACCGCATCCCAGAGCAGACGGACCGACAGGACGGCCGCGTAGGCCGCGATCGCCTTGCCCAGGAACCGGGTCGGCATCTTCTCGGCATTCAGGTAGTGGTGGCCGAGCACCATCGTGTACATCGACCCCGCAAGCGCGATCCCGCCGATCACCGTGGTCGCGGCGGCGGCGGCCAGACCGCCGGACGCTGCCGACGGCGTGCCGGCAAGGGCGTCGATCAGCACGAGGACGCCGACTGCCGGGGGCACGGCGCACGCCGCGATCGCCCAGGGGCGCCGCTGCCACGCGTAGGCGGTCGCGGCCATGGCAGCGCCCAGCCAGACCACGGCCAGCCAGGGCCGGCCCATGCCGCCGCCCGCAGCGCCCTCGCCCGGCACGATGGTGACCAGCAGCACACCCAGTCCCAGCACCACCGCGCCCAGCCCCAGGTTGAAGCGGGTGAAGCCGTGGTCGATCTGGTCGCGCCGGTTGACCCACAGCCACAGCGGGTACAGGCCGCCGAACGACAGGAAGACGGAGGCGGACAGCCGAAGCAGCATGCGCCGCCTGCCGTTACTGGCCGGCGGCGTCCCGGCCGATGGTCAGGATGTAGTCGCGCAGCACCCGGATCTGGAGGTCGGCGTCGCCGCCCAGGATGTCGCGAGGCGTGGCCTGCGGATAGAAGGTGGGCATCCTGGTGCCGGGCAGCAGCGTCTGCGGATCGGCGATCCAGTCGATGATCCACTGCGGCTTGAGCCGTTCCGCGGCCAGCGCGAAGTCGGGCGCCCAGCGGTCGGGGGTGCCCGCCGGCGTGCGGCCCGCCTGGATGTGGCAGGTGGTGCAGTTGAAGTAGTCCGTGGACCACAGCGTCTCCGCCGCCGCCAGCTCCTCCGCGGTGAGCGCCGGCTCCACCAGGTCCACGAACGGGAACTCCTCCCCGTCGAGGGCGCTGAAGTAGCGCGCCAGATCGTTGATCTCGCTCGCGCTGAAGCCGAAGGTGGGCATGCGGGCGTCCAGCCACGGGCGGATCTCGGACGGCTGGTGCAGGAACTCGAACAGCCAGTCGGTCTGCACCTTGGCGCCCTCGCCGACCAGGTTGGGGGGCGCGAAGCCGACGGTGGCCGCCTCCGCCGCCGTGGCCCCCTGGCCGCGGAAGCGCACCAGCCAGTCGGTGATGGTGGGCGCGATGGAGCCGCCCTCGCCCTCGATGATGTGGCACCCCTGGCAGTTGTTGGAGCGCACGAGCTGCTGCCCGCGCTCGATCGCCAAGTTCTCCGGCGTGCGCGGCACGATCTTGGTCAGATCCTCGTCCGGCTCCACGAAGCCGGCCAGCGCGGTGACCACCGCCTCCACCTGCTGGTCGGTGAAGTCGAAGTTCGGCATGCGCAGCAACAGATCGGGCGGGAGCTCCTTGTGCTCGTCGAAGGAGCGCGGGTCCTGCATCTTCTGCGTCCACCACCCGTAGCGGGTGTGCTCGATGTGCAGGAAGCCGAAGTCGAACTGGTGCAGGGGCTTGTGGCCGATCGCCGTCAGCTCGGTGCCGATCGGCTTGGCCGCTTCGAACCCGGGAATCTCGTGGCAGCCGAAGCAGCCGTACTGGCGGATCAGCCGCTCGCCGGCGTAGTTGAGCTTTTCGCCGATGTCCATGGCGGCCGCCCGCTCGCGGGCCACGCTGGGCGGCGCGGTCTTGCCCAGGAAACCGACCACGATCTCGCCGACCAGCTCCTCGTTGAAGGCGGGCGGCGGCTGGTACGCGTCGTTGCGGAAGGTGACCAGGTAGGCGGTCACGTCGGCCGCCTCCTGCTCGGTCAGGCGCATGTTGGGCATGCGCGTCTCCGCGTGGTAGCTCTCGGGTTCGCGCAGCCAGTTGTAGATCCACTTCGCCGTGGTCTTGGAGCCGATGCCGGCGAAGTTGGGGCCGAACTGGCGCCGCAGCGCATCGCGGTCCGCGGCCGGTTCCTGGCTGTCCGGGAGCTGGTGGCAGGCCATGCAACCGACCGACGCGACCAGCTCCTCGCCGCGCGCCGCCTCACCGCCGGCCGGCAGAGGCTCCATCTCGTAGCCGCCCGCGCGGTCCCACAGATAGGTGACCATGGCGTGGATTTCCTGCTCGGTGCGCTCGGCCAGCTCGGGCGTGCTGTTGTTGGGCTGGCCGAAGAAGGACGGCATCCAGGCGTTGGCGCGGAATGCCTTGGGATCCTGAATCCAGCGGAAGGCCCAGTCCGGGGTCAGCTTGTCCTTGACACGCGCCAGCGACGGGCCGCGCGCGCCCAGTCCCTCATAGGAATCGATCTCGTGGCAGCCGTAGCAGCCGGCGCGCTCGATCAGCGACAGCCCGAAGGTGAGCTTCTCCGCCCCCTTCACGGTGGCTTGGCCGGCGTGGCACTGGAAGCAGCCCGCCTCCGCGTAGCGCGCCGGGTGCATCGGCTCCTCCCACAGGTGGAACTCGCGCCAGTTTCGGTCGGAGACCCAGGTGGCTTGCTGTGCCGTGCCGTCCGGAGTGTGCACGCTGCCGTAGAAGTCGGTGGCCCGCCCTCGTCCGCCGTGACAGCTCGTGCAGCCGAACTCCTCCAGCGGGTGAGGCGAGTCGGTGGCCAGAAACAGGTCGAGCCGCGGGTGGGTGCGGTGCGGGTTGGGGGCCTCGGCAAGATCCTCTCGTGATACGCCCTGATGGCAGGTCACGCACCGGTCCACGCGCGGGACCAGCTCGAAATTGAGGTCTTCCCTGATGTCGCTCAGCACGATCTGCTGGATTTTCAGCGACGGCTGCGCCAGATCGATGATCGGCAGGTTCTGAACGCCGGCGCCAAGCCGGTTCCAGAAGTCCATCGACGACGGATCGATGCTTTCCAGCTTGCCGAGCAGGACGTCGGAGTCGCGCGCCAAGCCGGTCACCGCGCGCTCGGCCTGGCGCAGATCGTCACGATAGGTGGCGAGCTGCGCCTGGACGTCTTCCAGCAGCAGCGACGCTTGCTCGTGCTCGACGCTCGATTCCTGGTACTGGGCGAACAGCCGCTCCTTGCGCGAGCGCTCGCGGTCGACGTTGCCGCGCTCGCCGGCCTGCGCCTGCTCGAACTTGTACAGCGCCTCCTCGTACCGGGCCTTGTCGGTGAGGTAGCGCTGGTTGATCCCCTGGAAGTCGGTCTCCGCCCGGCGCACCTCGCGCTCGGCGGTCCGGATATCCGCCTGCAGCGCGTCCTGGCGGTCGCGTGCCGCGGTGGCCGCGTCGACCGCCTGCTGGTACTGAGCCTCACCCGCCAACCGGGCGAGCTCGGTGTCATAGGCGCCGCGCGTGATCTGCCGGTCGATGCCCCGGAATTCGCGCTGGTAGCGCTTCCATTCGCGGTTGTAGTCCTGCATGAAGACGCCGACGACCGCGGCCAACAGGAGTATGGAGCTGATCGCGAACCAGCGGTTCAGCCCCGCCGGCTTGTAATGTCTTTCCTGGTCTCGATCAGCCATCCGCAAACGCCTTCGCCTAACCCCGCACCTAAATGTTGAAGAAGACCTCGGGAATCGAGATCACGTACTTGAGGTTGAACAGCCACCGCGAATACATCTTCAACGGCAGCGACACCATGGAGAGGAACAGGATGATCAGCACACCGTACTTCGCGCGCCCCAGCCGCTCGTACAGGTCCTTGAAGACGGTCTTCGCCAACAGTCCCGGCAGGATCAGGAAGTAGCCGAGGACGATCGCGAATCCGAATGCCTCGCGGACTATCGGCGCGCGCGGCAAGCCGGTACCGAGCAGGCGCACGTAGATGATCTCGGACAGGTTGATGTTGTTGAGCACCACCCGTTTGTTGACGTCCCAGGTTTCGAACGGGCCGAAGAAGTTCCAGTTGGGGCCGCGCAGGAAGGTCCCCGTGTAGATCAGGAACACCCACAGCGCCAGCCAGCCGAACATGAACACGGTCATCACGCGGCCGCGCTCGGCGAAGCTGTAGTAGCCCTGACCCTCGGTGCGCTCGTCCAGAAAGGGAATGGCCATCAGCCCGACGATGATGAGCGTCGGGAACACCACGCCGGCGAGCCACGGATCAAAGTAGACCAGCATCTCCTGCAGGCCCAGGAAATACCACGGCGCCTTGGACGGATTGGGCGATATGGTGGGGTTGGCCGGCTCCTCCAGCGGCGCCTTCAGCCCGATGGACCAGACCACCAGCAGCACGCTGATCAGGATCAGCGAGATGAACTCCACGTAGACCAGATCCGGCCAGACCAGCACCTTGCCGCCTTCCGCCTCGGCCGGCTTCTTCCCCGCGGCGATGCGCTCGTCGTTGGCGCGCGCCTGCTTCATCGCGAACCACAGGAAGAACACCACCATGAACATCAGGGCGGTGATCGGGATGTTGTCCGGCTTGGTGGCGATGGCGCGGAAGTCGGGATCGACGAGCCCCAGGCCGAAGAACGCCAGCAGGATCAGGAGCATGACCACGCCGCCGGCGTTGGTCCACAGACGATCCACCCGCAGCGCGTCGTGCAGCTTCCGGAGGCGCTTGGTGGGCGGAAACACCACCATGGCGAGCACGAGAAGGATGGTGAACAGGATTGCCGGATCGGAAACCCGGTCGATGATCGAAGCTATGGCGCGCACGTTCTGCCGTTCCTACCGTCTTCCCGTGGTCTCTACGTGGGGCCCGATATGCCGCCGTCCTTACGGACGCGCCAGAAGTGCACGATCATGAAGATCATCGCGATGAACGGCACGCCGATGCAGTGCAGGACGTAGAAGCGCAAGAGGGTCGCCTCACCCACGAAGCGTCCGCCGGCCAGCGCGAACTTGGCGTCCGCACCGGCGTGTATGAAGTTGACGTCGCCCAGGTGCAGCAACGCCGCCCCCGGACCCTCGTGACCCAGGAACGGGGCCGCCCGCGCCATGTTCAGCCCGACGGTGACCGCCCAGATGGCGAGCTGGTCCCACGGCAGCAGGTAGCCGGTGTAGCTGAGGAACATGGTGATGGTCAGCAGCAGCACGCCGATCGCCCAGTTGAACTCGCGCGGCGGCTTGTAGGAGCCGGTCATGAACACGCGGAACATGTGCAGCCACACCGTGATCACCATCAGGTGGGCACCCCACCGGTGGATCTCCCGCATGATGCCGAGCGGCACCTGCGAGCCCAGATCGATGATGTCGCCGTAGGCGTGCTGGGAGGTCGGCCGGTAGTAGAACATCAACAGGATGCCGGTGACGGTGAGCACCAGGAAGATGAAGAACGTCAGCCCGCCCATGCACCACGTGTACTTGACCTTCACCGCGTGCTTGGGCAGGCGCACCGGATGCAGGTGCAGGAAGACGTTGTTGAGCACCGACATCATACGCTGGCGCCGCGATACCGGGACGCCGGTGCGGAAGATCGACTTCCATACCTGGGTCTCGCCGATCGCCTTCATGGCGTCTGCCGGGCCCTTGCGGCCCCCTCCGTTGGAACGGCTGCCGTCGCTCTGTTTGGCCATTCAGGTGACTCCGTACCCCATCTGAAGTGAGGACATCAGACGGTGAGAAACGACGACGGGTCGCTCCACTCGCCCTTCTCCCACTGATATTTCTTGGTCTTGTCGATCAGGATCTGGCCGTCGTCGCCCAGCGAGATGCTGTAACGCTCCAGCGGGCGCGGGGCCGGACCCTCGAAGTTGATCCCGGTCATGCGGAAGCCGCTGCCATGGCAGGGGCACTTGAACTTGCGGTCCGCCTCCAGCCAGTTGGGGGTGCAGCCGAGGTGCGTGCACACGGTCGACAGCGCGTACACCTGCTCCTCTTCGCGGATGATCCAGACGCCGAACTGATCCTTCCAGCGCGTCGAAACCTCGCCCACCGTGTACTCGTCCACGAAGCCGGCGCGGAAGGTCTGCGGCGGCTCGAACAGCACGTTCGGGAACAGGAAGCGTACCAGGCCCAGCACCGAGCCAAGCACGATCGCGCTAAAGGAGATCCACGCCACGGCGAGGGTGGACAAGAACGAACGCCGCGTCATGTCGCCCCCGGACTCCCCCCGGGAGCCGGGCGAGGCTGCAGCAGCGTCTCCCGTCTTTGCCATCAGCTCACTCGCATCCCTGTGTCGTCGTTCACGGCCGGATTCTTCACGGGTCCTGGCTCGCTGTCCACTAGCGGAGCGCCTCCGTGGCGGACCGGCGGACCCGAGGGTCGATGTCTCCGGACGCCAGACCGCGCACCTGCTCGATCAGTTCCGGCCGACCGAGGCCGACTGCGACGCTCACCGCGACCTCCATTATGTCGCTTTGCTCGTCCGCGTCAACATTCGGGAACCCGGCCAGGTACTCCCGGTCCAGAAGCTGCATGAGCACCTCCGCGCCGGCGTGGCTGTCCAGCGCCGCCAGCGCGATCGCCGCGAACCAGCGGACGTTCGGCTCCTCGTCGAACAGCAGCGGCTCCAGCGCCGGCACGGTGGATGCTTCGCCGATGGCCCCGATCGTGCGTACGGCGGACGTGCGGATGCGCGCCGAGTCGTGCTGGAGGTACGGCAGCAGCACCGGCAGCTCCCCGGCGCCGGCCAGGTAGCCGAGCGCCTGCAGGTAGAAGGAGGCGGAGATGTCGCCGTCCTCCGCCGCCAGCGCGTCGAGCAGCGTGGACACGAAGCGGCGGTCGCCGGTCAGGGCCATCGCCTGCGACAGGTACTGCCGCACGCGCCGGTCGTCGCCTTCGGCCTCGGCGAAGGCGAGGTTCATCCCGTTCACGAAGCGCTCGTCGCGAGGCACCTGGTCCTTGCGGGCCAGGTCGAACAGCAGCGTGCTCAGGTCGAAGGCCGCCTGCCAGCGACGCGTCTGGCCGCCCGTGCGCACGTCCTTCAGGTAGTCCAGCGCGTCGGCCGGCTCCGATGACAGGATGGATACGCCGGCGATCACCAGCACCGCCAGCACGGCGATCAGCAGCGGGACGACGAAGAACGAATGGACGATGACGCCCAAGCCGGAGCGCTTGGGCTCACCGGAGGCGCCGTTCTGGCCGGATGAGCCCTGCCCGTTTGAGCCATTGCCGCCCGGCCGGGTGCTCGCTGCGTCGGTTTCCGACGCGCCTTCCGGGCCGGCCACGGCCCGCAGTGTACGGACCCCGCCCGCGCGCGGTCAACGTCCCGGGGCACTCCTCCCGAGGGACTGTGATAACGTACGCCAAGATGAGTGACGGCTCGGTGATCGTGGCGGTGGTAGGCGTGGGCGTCGGCCTGCTGGCGGTGCTGGTACCCCTGCTGCTGACACTGGCAGCCGGTATTCGGGGCGAGCTTGACCATGTGCGCGGCGAGGTCGGCGACATGCGCCGCGACGTGTCCGAGGTACGCCGAGACCTGCGTGACTTGGGCGAGCGAGTAGCCCGAATCGAAGGCGCGTTGACCGGTCCCTGGCGCCCGCCGGCTAACGGCGGATCGGCGCCCACCCCGGCACCATCCGGTGCCCCGGCCAGATCCGGCGCCGCCGCCGATCCGTCTGGCTCGCCGGCGGCGTGATGTGTGCCGCGGTGGGTCCCCCTATGGGCACCCGGGTTACCGCAGGTGCCGGCTGTAACCACAAGATTGCCCGTCCGACGCTGAGGAGCGGTGCGAGACGGTGTCGTGTCCGCCGCGAACCCCCTCAATCGCGATGGGCAGGCACATCTGGTGCTGCGGAGTCCGGAGAGCCCCGAAGTCACTCGGGTAGGTCGTGGACCAAGCGCTCGGGATCCGCGCTTGCCGGCCCTGCAGCTTGATCTCGAAGCCGGAAAGCATCCCGTCGCGCTCCTCCACGTAGTCCAGCTCGGCCCCCGTGTAGGTGCGCCAGAAGAAGGTGCGGCCGCGCGCGGTCAACGTCAGCGCCGATCGGTCCTCCAACGTGCCCGCCATGGCTGTGGTATCGTGACCCGGCAGCTCGGATCGAGGGCGCGTTGACCGGCCCCTGGGGTCGAGGAGGACCGAAGCAGATGGACGAGCGATCAGGACGCACCGGTCCGGATCCGGGACACCGCCGCATCTCCGCGCAAGGGGGCGTGACGGCGACCTCCGGGGTCGGCAACAAGATCATCACGCACGAGGGCAAGACTCACGTGGCGTGGCTCGATGCGACGGAAGCGGGGTACCTCGCCCAGGTCCGCACCCTGGACCGCGCGACCGGCGAGTGGTCTCCCACCTGTACGCTCGGAACGGCCACGGACGACCACGGCCGGCCCGCCATGACCATGGACAGCCGGGGCTACCTGCACGTGGTCTTCGGAGTGCACCACGACCAGGTTCCCTACCGGCGGTCGCTGCGCCCCAACGACGCCTCCGAGTGGACGCCGACGGTGACCTTCGGCGGCGACATGACCTACCCGGCGCTGGTGTGTGGAGCGGACGACACGCTCTACATGGCGGGACGGTCGAAATGGGAAGGGTCGCGCCTGTTCGCCAAGCCGCCGGGCAGGGACTGGGAGGATCGGGGGCTGATCATCCGCACGCTCGAAGGCTGCTTCAGCTACGCGGCCTACCATCCGGGGCTGGCCTGGGGGCCGGATCACCGGACGCTGCACCTGTCCACCAGCACCTACCAGAGCAAGACGACGGAGTCGAACCTGTGGGGCACGATCCAGTCGGCCAACTACATGCGCTCCACCGATGGCGGGGCGACCTGGGAGCGTGCCGACGGCACGCCGATCCCGATCCCGGCGACCTCAAAGACCATGGACGTGCTCGTCGCCGGCGAAAGCGTCCACGCGAAGCCGGGCATACGGAACCAGGGCGCCATCGTCGTCGACTCCACGGGCCGGCCGTTCGTCCTCTACCTCCGCTACAACATGCCGCGGCCGGGCCAGGTGTTCCTGGTCACGCCCGACGAGCAGGGCCGCTGGCAGCACCTGCCGCTGCAGGCGGCCCTGGACGAGCACTGGCCGCAGATGGCGGTCATCGACTGCCGCGCCGGGTTCAGCATCACGGAAGATGACGCGCTCTGCATCGCGCTGACCTTGATCCCCCGCGATCACCCGGTAGCGGAGGCGGAGCGTGCGGCATGGAGCACGCCGCACCGGCCGGAGGCGCAGCATTCCGTAAAGCTGGAAGAGACCTACTACCTCGGGCTGCCTTTCTACTCCACGAACCCCGAGAACGCCCGCATCAGCTACGAGTCGGCCAACACGTGGTGCGCGGAGAACCCCGCCATGCGACGGATCGCCTGGCTGGAGTCGCGTGACGGCGGCCGCACGTTCACCGCCCGGGACGTGCTCGGGCCGGACGCGCAGATGCCCCCCAACCAGCCGAGCCTGGAACGACCGACCGGGTTCCACCGGGTCGCGTCCGGCACCCTGCCCGGGATGATCTACTCCGTCCTCACCGCCGGGTCGCGATCCAAACGCTCGGTCATGGACCATCACGTGTACTGGGCCGACGCGGGCAACCCGCGGGGAGGAGCGTGACGCGCGGGAACCGCCTCTTCGCGTCGTTTCAGCACCCGCCGCCGAAGTACCGTCCTGTCATCCAATGGTGGTGGTCCACCACCATCGACGCCGCAGCGGGCACGCGCCAGCTCGACGAGTTCCGGCGCCAGGGGGTGCGCACGGTCATCGTGTACCCGGCGCACGGGATGCGCCCGCACTTCCTCAGCGAGGGCTGGTGGCGGTTGTGGGGGATCTTCCTCGACCACGCCAGGCGCAGTGGCCTGTCCATGGGGATGGTCCCCGATTTCTTTCATCCCCAGGGTGACGCCCGCGACGTGCGGCTGGATCCGCCGGACCCCAGCCTGGTGCTGGAGGGTCACCCCGAGTACCGGCTGAAGCACCTGCAGACCGTCGAGCGCCGCTTCAGCGGACCGGGCACCGCCCTGATTCGAGGCCTCCCGGATCCGGTGATCGCCAGCGCGGGGAGGATCACGGATGGCGGCGCCCTGGACTACTCCAGCCTGCGCGATCTCTCCCGCGCGATCGACGGCTCCGCCTTCCGGGCGGAGCTCGGCGAGGGGGAGTGGCTGCTCGCCTTCTACCATCCCGTGGACCGGATCGGCCCGATCAACGTGCGGGTCGACCCTCTCAATCCGGACGCCACCCGGCGCTATGTCGACCTCACCCTCGGCGAGCTGGCCCGCCGCTTTCCCGATCACGTGGGCACGACCTTCACGGTCGCCCTGTTCGACGCGGAGACCACCTTCGGCGGGCCGATCGTGTGGACTCCCCTGTTCTTCCCGACGTTCCGGGAGATGTGTGGCTACGACCTGCGGCCGTACCTGCCGCTGCTGACACGCGACGGTGGCGACGAGACGCCGCGCGTCCGCTACGACTACTTCCGCGTCGTCAGCCATCTGTTCGTCGACAGCTTCTGGCAGGTGCTGGCCCGGTGGTGCCGGGCGCACGAGATCCGGACGATCCAGCAGTCCTGGGGGGACAACCTCGTGGCGGAATCGACCCTGGCCGGCGACTTCATGGCCTCCCAGCGGGAGATGACCTACCCCTTCATGGAGGATCTGTTCTCCTGGCACCACAGCCCGCGCGGATTCAAGGAGGTCGCCTCCATCGCCCACTTCGAGAACAGGCCGCTGTGGGTGGAGGCGCAGTTGCTGGAAGGGTGCGAGTCGTTCATCAGCCCGCAGAAGATGCGTTCGGCCGGCAACGTGCTGGCGGCATGGGGCGTATCCGTGCAGACCACGATGACCTCCTTCGACCAGGAGCACACGCTCGACGGGCATCCCATGCAGGGGATAGAGCAGCCGCATTGGAAGTTCTACTCACGATACGGCGACTTCATGCAGCGCGTCGGCTTTCTGAACGATGACGGCATCTCCGTCGCACCGATCCTGCTGCTCAAGCCGCTGGCGACGGTGATCGGCGGGGGCGGCCCGACGGACGGAGCACCCGACGGGTCACCCGGGGACGATGGCGGCGTCGCCGAGACGACCGGACAGGATCGCGGCAAGAGCTTCACCCGGCTGGTGGAAGCCGACTACGAGGGCCTCATGGAGCTGCTGGCGGAAGGGCAGCGCGACTTCGAGGTCGCGGACGACCACTACCTGGCCGGGGCGACCGTCAGCGGGGGTTCGCTGCTGATCGCCCGGAGCGAGTTCAAGGTCGTACTCCTGCCCAGGATGACCCTGATCAGCCGTGCATCGATGACGATCATCCGCAGCTTCCACGAGGCCGGCGGTGCGGTGATCTTCTACGGCGCGCTTCCCTCTGGCTCACCGGAACGGGGTTGGAACGACCCGGAAATAGGGGCCGGCGTCGCGGCGATCCTTGGCGGCCGAACCGGCGGCAGCGCCGATGCGGCCGCGGGGCATACCGCCCGCGGGACCGCCGTCTTCGTTGCCGGTGGACACGACCGGGTGCTGCAGGAGATCGACCGCGTGCTGCCGGCGGATCTTGCCGTCATCGACGGGCCGTCGGAGCACCTCTACTACTCCCATCGCGTGAAGGAACGTTCGGACATCTACTGGATCGCGAACGACACCGGCCATGCGCGCACCGCCACCGTCTCCTTCAGCGTCGTGGGAAAGCCGGAGATCTGGGATGCGGCGACCGGAGAGCGGCGGGAGACCCTCTACTGGGTCGACGGGGGCAGGACCGTCGTCCCGCTGGCATGGTCGGCCTTTGGCGGGTTCGCCGTGGTGATGCATCGGCACGGCGAGGCGCCGCCCATTCGCGTCGACCATACGAACATCGCCGGCGGCACCCTCACGACGCGCGAGGGCCGGACCCGGATCGAAGGCACGGTGCGGGCTCCGGCGCGGACCGCGTCGGTCGCGGGGAGCTGGCGCGATCGACCGTTCGCCAGCGAGATCCCGTTGCAAAGGCCGGCACCGATCCAGGAGCTCGCTCCCACCGGGTGGCGGTTCACGCCGGCGGCCGATCGCGTGGAGGTGCGCTACGCGGCGGAGCTCGTCGAGCCCGAGGGCCGGGGAGCGGCGGCCGGCTATGCGGACGCCGCCTACAACCACCGCGCCTGGCCGCTCACCTGGCTCTCCCGGGAGCGGTTCACGATCCGCAACTGGTGGCTGCTGGGGCCGTTCCCCAGCGACAACGGGAGAGGATTCCACACTCCGTATCCGCCGGAGACGGAGCTGGACGTGGACAGGCCGTGTCAGGCACCCGGTGGCGAGACCCTGGTGTGGCGGTACTTCCACAGCCGCAATCCATGGGTGAACGTGGGGACGGTCCTGGACTACGCCGGGGAACCGGGCGTGGCCTACGCGGCCACCTTCGTCCATTCCCCGGCCGCGCAGCGCGTGCAGGCGCGCTTCGAGGTGGCGAACGGCAAGATCTGGGTCAACGCCACGGAGGTCTACTCGTTCTACAGCCAGATCGGCTTCATCAAGATGAACGACGGGTTTGCCGAACGGCTCCCCATCCGGCTGCAGGAAGGATGGAACGTGATTCTGCTCAAGATCGAGAGCGCGTTCCCGGCCTACAACTCCAGCCTGGTGTTCCGGCTCACGGATGAGGAGGGGTTCCCCGCGCCCGGCCTGCTGTACGCGAAGCGACCGCAGGACCCGGACGCGCTCGTGCGCGAGCGCCGGCAGGGAGTGGAGCGCGACACGATGCGATTCCTGCCTCCCTTCCCCACGTACGACCAGCGACAGGGCCGATTCGAGGTCACGCACGGCAAGGAGCGCTGGTACCGCGTGGAGATCCCGCCGGGCACCACGGCGTTCCTGGTTCCCGCGCGGCCTGCCGGCATTGCCGTCTACCTGAACGGGACCCGCGTGCAGCCGGACGCCGCCGGCAGGGTGACCTTCCCCAGGCTCGATTTCGACCAACCCAGCAGCATCGCGCTGCGGCTGCCTGCCGATCAGGAGCTGCTGGACTACCTCCACTTCCAGTCGGGGCCGACGGAATACCGTCTGGGCAACTGGACCTGGACCGGTTTGACCTACTACTCCGGAGAGGCGTTCTACGAGAAGGAGTTCGATCTCGATCCGCGGCTGGTCGGAACGCGTGTCATGCTCGACCTCGGCGCGGTCGGCCTGACCGCGGAAGTCTGGCTCAATGGACGGAAAGTCGGCACTCGCCTGTGGGAGCCATTCGAGATCGAGGTCACGGATCGACTGCGGCCCGGCCGCAACCGATTGCGGGTTGCCGTCACCAATGCCGATGCCCCCAGGAGAGGCGAGCCGAGCGTCGAGCGAATGATCGAGGGCAGGTTCGACCTCTGGCGCTACGGGTGGCGCGGCTGGTACGCGCCGCCGTACATGGGCGCCATCGACCTCAACGGCCTGGTCGGGCCGCTCCGTCTCATCCCCTTCGAGGACGTCTCCGTAGACCTGGATGCGACCGTTGCGTGACTCCTATGTTGCAACGATCTCCTGTGCGATGACCGATCCGTCCCTGCGGCGGTACAGGGCCGCACGTCCTTCGAACCCATCGCTGCCGTACGAGTAACTACCCGCCGACCGCGCCGCGCAGCACGTGTCGGTCTGCCCGTCCGCAAAGGCGATCCTCGTCCACATGCTGTCCGCCTGTTGGTGTACGACGGCAACGTTCGGGAGCTCGATCTCGCCCGGCTTGAGCGGCACCACGACGGTCTGGATCGTCACCGGCGCTTGCGCGGAACGGCGGTACATCACGCACGGGGCCGGCACCACGCCCAACCCTCCGCCGCCGGTATACCAGCCCTGCAGACTCGGCTCCCGGCGTCCCTCGGCGATGTCGAGCGCAACGGTCTCCGGTGAGGCGGCGATGAACCCGATGTTCGGTTCGCCGTCGTCCGTGGTACGAGCGCTCTTGGCCTCCTGATCCAGGACCACCGTCGCCGGCACCAGATGAAAGAGCACCTCGAAGGTATGAAATCCGTGTCCGCTGAGAAAATCCGTGATGATCCAGTATTCGTGGCCGCTGTTCCCCGCTTTCACGAACATCACGCTGCGCGCGTGCTCGACCGATCGGTCGACCGCTCCGTCGATGACGTTCCTCGGAACGCCGTCCTGCCGGCGCTCCTCCCGATAGGTCGCGTATCCCTCACGATAGCTCCCTTCGAGATAGTCGCAGATCTCCGTAGAGTGCCAGACGTTGGCGAGCGGGCGGGTGCTCTCGTACGGACCGTTCACGTCGCGTACTTGCGTCTTGTCGTCCACCACGACGGTGTTGTGGCCCCGTGACCAGCTCATGAACTGCTGCATGAGGACGTCCGCGGCCGCCGCGGAATAGGAGTGGACGCCGAGATCCTCCACCATGGATCTCCCGTAGGACACGACCTCCACCGCCAACGCGTTCTCGTGGCCGTGGATCGTCCCGATCGGGCCGACGTCGAACTGCAGATAGTTGGCGTCCCTCTGCCAGGACGACCGCATGATGCCGTGCCCACAGTACGGGTACCAGAACGAAGTCCGGGACGGCGGCCTGCCCCGTTCTCCGCGGCTCGCGACGTAGTCCCAGTCATCCCGGTAGCGCTCGGCGAGCACCGCGCCTATGAACGGGAGGGCCGACCCGCGCCTGGAGTCACCGTTCCACACATAGCTCCCGTCAGGCTTGCTGGAGCAGGCGAGATACGCCGTGCGCTTCAGCAGCACCTCGATGTAATCCTCGGGAAACGAAAGCCCGTTGTCGCGCAACAGCAGCCAGGTCTCCAGCACGCTGGTGGACGCGCCCACCACGTACCCGGCGGAGTTCTCCTTGGAGGTGCCGTCGGGGTAGGAGGCGCCGCCACCGAGGTAATCCCCGACGATCCGCAGGCCCTGCTCCCGCCAGTCAGGCGCGTCGCTGCACTCCGGAAACCCGACGCTGGCGGTGATCAGCCCCTGTCCCGCATAGAAGAGCTGGTTGCCCTGCGGCGGCGGTTCCTTGTTCGCGAACGCGATCATGTCCTCGATGCAGAACCCCGTATACAGCGACAGCAGCAGACACAGGTCGTGGCCGGCGAGTCCCTCCCACGAGAGGATGTACGGCATGAGCTGCAGGTAGGAGTGGTTCATCTGCAGGCCGGGAAACCAGATCCAGTCCGGCTTGGTGTCCACGTAGAGCACGTAGTGCCGGGCTATCCAGATCAGCTTCTCGATATATGCCGCGTCGCCCGTGAGCCAGTAGGCTTGCGCCAGCGCCCTTTGGAAGAGCTGGTAGTTGAGGTGATGGGTCCAGATGACGTCACCGTCATCCGGAATGTGCGTCCAGTCCCAGCGCGGCCCGACATCCTGGATTCCCTTTTCCGGCTCGCTTGGCGTAAACACCTTGTTGTCCAGCAGCATGTCGGCGATGTCGATGAGCGTGTGCTCCGACGGCTTGGTGCCCTGTGTTCTGCTCCAGGTGTAGCCTCGTTCCCGACTGATCAACGGACGCATGCGCGCGCGGTCACGCCAGGTCAGGTGGTGGTCCGGAAACTCCTCGACATATCGCTCGATAACGAAATCGTATCCCGTCGTGTTCTGTGCGAAACCCCGCTCTATATGAACGGATCCCGATCGCACTCCGAAATTGGGCTGCGGCCGCTCCCGGTAATACCTGAGGAACGCCTGTTCGGCTGCGCGCCGATCGCCGCGCGCCTCCGCCTCTCGTACCGGCGTCAGCTCCGGAATCTCATAGTCGAGACGGGAGAAAAGGGCTCCGACCTTTGCATCTTCCATGACCGTTTCCGAAAGCGGCGTGCCGCGGTCGTCGAAACGACCGCGGCACGCCGCTTTACCAGGGCTCAGCGAGTCGCTTCGCTAACGCGACTCGGTGCCCCAGACCTCATCCCAGGTCGGCATCTTCTCCATCTCCGCGAGAATCTCGCTGCCACCGAAGCGCATGAAGTCCTGCACGTATTCGTCCCACGTGGCATCGACGTCGATCTCTCCGGTCACCGCCTTGGCGAACCACTCGGACGCCAGCGTGTTGAGCGCCGCCCCGCGCTGCTTGATCACCTCTTGCAGATCGGTCTCCTTGTAGGAGTCCCACTTGTAGGGTCTGGCCATCTTGCTCCAGATCTCGTCGGTGTACAAATACTCCTCGTAGAACGTGTAGACGTTCGGGCTCCTTGAGAACTTGCCGCTCTCCCGCGGGTTGAAGTTCGGATAGTTGGTCCACAGGCTCCCCCGTTGGGGATACTCGGCCGGAACGTCCTCCTGCGCCACCCGAACGATGCTGGAATTGCCGGGCTCACCGCCCCAATTCCAGTGCACGCCCTCCTTGCCATACGCCCAGCCTGCCCACATGGCGATGCTTTCCGGCGTAAAGTCGACCAAGCCGGCCTTGGTGTCCAGGATCTGCATGACGCGGGCGACTTTCGCGTCGCTGATCGAGCGTTCCCATACCTGCGGGATGTTGTCGCCGATGTTGGTTATGCCGTAGGTCGGAGCGAACTGATGTCCGCCGGGTCCTCGCGGCGCGAACAATACCAACTCCCCGCCGGCGGCGTAGTCGTCATCCGAAATCATGCTGTCCGGCGGTCCGTTCGGATCGCGGTCGATGGCCGGAGTATTCACCATCACCACCCCGTAGCGTCCGGTGTTCTGCTTGTCGAGCAGCGGGTCCACCCCCTGGGTCAGCGACTCGTTGTCGATGAGACCCATCTCCCACCAGCGCGCGACCTGCTTGGTGAAGGCCCTTAACCCCGGGCCGACGAAATTGTGCACGACCTGGCCGTCGATGAGCTGATTGCCCTGCAGCCCCGTTTGCCCCACGCCGAACGCTCCCTGGATCGTCGCCCAGCCGAAATTGCTGAAGCTCAGATCGCCGTAGTAGAAGCCGCCGTACGGGAGGGTATCGGTCTTGCCGTTGCCGTCCGGGTCCCCGTCGCGGAACGCGACCATGAGCCCCTCCAGCCAGTCGATGTCCATCGCCGGATGGTCGTAGTAGAACATCTTGCCCTTCTCGTCCAACTGCACCTTGTCCCCTTCGTAGTCGCCGGGCATGGAGACTCCAACGGCGTCGGCCCAGTCCTTGCGAAAGGCCAGCAGCCAGTTGCCGACGATGCTCCCTCCGCGAATGGTCGCCCATCCGTAGTGCTCGTCCGGCTTGTCGGGGGCGCGGTGGACCTTCCAGGCTGCCGGGTACGCGCTGTCTACGGCTTTCACGTAGTTCGGCGCATACTCCCGGAACATGGACTCCGGCGCGCTGCGAATGACCCCGTCCTGATACATCACCTTCGAGTCGACGAAGTACACCCCGGTGTCCGGCATCTCGCCCGCCGCCACGATGATCTTCTGCTTGTCGACCTGGAACTTCCCGACCCCATTGGGGACGATCGTGACGTTGAACATCCGCTCCAGCTCACCCTGCCACCACGGCTTTTCCGCCGGGTTCCCCAGCCAACTGATCTCCAGGTGATTGCTGAGGTCGCCTACGGCGGCAGCTCCTTCTCCGGCAGCCTGCCCCGCAGCACCGACGCCGAGGGGCACCGCCAGCAGTGCCGCCATGCACAGAAACAGTGACGCTCTTCTCATAGTTCTCTCCTCCGTTGCTTGTCGAGCTTCTTCGTTCCCGGAAACGTCTTGGCCTTCACCTCCTAGCCTAGCCGATGGTTGTCGCGCATGCCGCGCACGAACCGCTCATCCTTTCAACGACCCCACGAACACGCCCTTGATGAAGAACCGCTGCAGAAACGGGTAGACCAGGATGATCGGCCCGATCGTCAGCACCGTCATCGCCGAGCGCACGGCCACCGTCGGCAGCAGCTCCACCCGTTCGTCCCAGGCGACCATGTCCCGGCGCACCATCTGCAGATCCGTCAGCATTCGACGCAGGATGTACTGCAGCACCCATTTGCTGCGGCTGTCGATGAACAACATGGCGTGAAACCACTCGTTCCAGTGGGAAACGGCCGTCCACAGCGCGATCGTCGCGGTCACCGCCTTCGACAGCGGCAAGACGATTCGCGTCGCGATCGTAGGATATCCGGCGCCGTCGATCATCGCCGACTCCTCGTAGGCGACATCGATGGTCATGAGGAAGTTGCGCATGATTATGATGTAAAATCCGTTTGCTACCAACGGCAGGATAAGGGACAAGCGGCTGTCCATGAGCCCCAGTTTTCGAACCAGGAGATACAGCGGGATGAGCCCGCCGGAAAAGAACATCGTGATGACGATGTACATCGTTATCGCCGATCTGCCGGGCAGATCTCTCTTCGACAGCGGGTATGCGAACAGGAACGTCATGGCGATGGTGAGGGCGGTGCCGGCGACCACCCGCAACACGCTGTTCGCATAGCCGACCAGGATGTTGCCGTATGCCGACAGGGAATACCGGTACGGGCGCAGCGTCCACTCCGCTATCCAGAGGCGGAAGCCCAGATGGTTGACGGTGCCGGGCGTGGAAAAGGAGGTGAGCACGATGTTCCAGAACGGATAGAGGATCGTCACGCAGAAGCAGATGCAGAACAGGACGATGCCGGCTCCAAGCGCTCGGTCCGCGATCGACCTGGGCCGCAGCGCCGCTACCATATCGCGTACTCGCTGAACCTTCTGATGATCGCATTGGCCACCACCAGCAGGATGACGCCGATGACGTTCTTGAACAGACCCACGGCGGCGCCGAACTCGAAGCGGATGTCGAGAATGCCGACGCGATAGACATAGGTGTCGATGATGTCCGCTACTTCGTAGACGAGGGGATTGTAGAGGTTGAAGATCTGCTCGAACCCGGCGTTCAGCAAGTGGCCCAGCGACAACAGAAACAGGATGGTCATGACGGGGACGAGAGCGGGCAGCGTGATGTGCGCCATGGTGCGCAGCCGGCCGGCCCCGTCGACGGCCGACACGTCATAGAGCGTCGGGTCGATGGTGGAGATGGCGGCAAGATAGACGATGGTTCCCCACCCCACGCTCTGCCAGATGTGCGTGACGACGAGCAACGGCCGGAACAGCGTCCTGTCCATGAAGAGATTCGGAACCTCCTCGGCTCCGAACAGGTGGCCGATAAAGGCGGGAATGCCGCGCTGCGGCGAGAGGATCTCCATGACGACGCCGGCGATGACGACCCAGGACATGAAGTGCGGGAGATACGAGATCGACTGTACGGCTTTCTTGAATGGCTGATTCCGGAGCTCGTTCAACAGCAACGCGAGGATGACGGGAGCGGGAAAGCCGAAGATGATCTTCAACAGGCTGATGATGATCGTGTTGCGCAGCACGCGGCCGAAATAGGGATCGAGAAACAGGTCTCTGAAGTGCTGGAAATCATTCCAAGGGCTGCCCAGGATGCCGAGCCCGATTCGGAAGTCCTTGAAGGCGATGATCACCCCCCAGATCGGGAGGTAGTGGAAGACGAACAGGGCGGTTGCGGGAATCAGGCAGAAGACATAGAGGACGAGGTACTTCCTGGCCTTCCACCGGCGTTCTTGCCCCGCGGCTCTGCCGAGGTCTACCTCAACGGGCGGTGCACGGATCTCTGCCATGGTGTGCTGCCCAAGTGCTGTGCGCATTCTATCCGACGCTCTTCTCACGAGTCAAGGAGCTCTCGACCGCCGTACGCTCTCAGCCGATCGCTGACGCGCCTCCGGCCCTCCCGGCAACGCGTTGGTACGCCGGAACGACGGCATTTCGTGCACATAGCGGTGGTCGAAGATCGCGGTACGCTCGGCCGGTCGCCGGAAGTCCAGCTCGAACGGGTTGTGCAGTCGCGCCAACTCCAGCACCGACACCGGATAGAGGACGTGTGTCCAGGTGCGGCCGGTGAGCGGCTCGCTGACACGGTTGGCCAGCTCGAACGATGAGGACCCGGTGGCGACGAGCCGGAGATCCGGAAGGCCGTCCGTGAGGATCTTCAGGTTGATCCCGATGTCGGGAACGCGCTGCGCCTCGTCGATGAACAACAGGTCGTAGCCGGCGACGAGGCGCCCCATGGCGTTGAGGTCGCGGCTGGAGAGGACGTCGAGGTAACGCGTCTCGTCGGCGTTGACCGCGAGACTGCGCGGTTAGAGGCTCCAGAGCCGGACGATCGCCGGTCCGTTCGGTTCAGTCGAGGACACCGAGCATCTCCTTGATGCGGGTGAACTTCTCCCGCGGCTTGCCGGCGGCGGCGCCGCGCGAGACCTCGGCGGCGTCGATGGCGCGCCAGTCTTGGTAGCTCACCGGCCGAACACCCCGATCGCGCAGTTGCTGGAGCAGCGGCTCGGTGTCGGGCACCGCGCACGCGGGGAGCCCGTCGAGGTCGGCCAGCACGTTCTTCGCGGTCTCCGTGCTGTCGGGCTTGTTGGTGCCGATGACGCCCGAGGGTCCGCGCTTGATCCAACCGGCGGCGTACAGGCCCGGCACCACCGCGCCATCCTCCATGAGGCGCCCGCCATGATTGGGAAACACGCCGCGGCGGTCGTCGAACGGCAGCCCTTCGATCGGCACGCCGCGGTAGCCGACGCTGCGGAAGAACAGCCCGCAGTCCATCTGCAGCGTCTCGCCGGTGCCCTCCGCCCACTGGTCGCCGGCCTCGCCGGCCAGGCAGTTCTTCTCCAAGGTCAGCCGCTCCACCCGGCCGGTGCCGGCGAGCGCCTTGGGGCTGCGGAAGAAGTGAACGACGATCCGCTTGGAACAGCCGCTCGCCGGTCCGGCTTCGCGCAGCTCGCCCAGCGCCTTCCAGTTGCGCTGCGCGTCGGTGTTGCCCGATTGCTCCAACTCGGCCTGACTCTCCGGGTTGACGTCGAAATCGGCCTGATCGTTGAAGTGCAGCGCGCAATCGCCGAGCTCGCCCAGCTCGCGGATCTCCTTGCTGGTGAAGGCCGCCTGCACCGGGCCGCGGCGGCCGACCATGTGCACCTCGCGTACCTTGCTCTCCGCCAGCACCTCCAGGGCGTGGGCGGCGATGTCGGTGGCGGCAAGCTCGTCGACCGTCTTGGCCAGGATGCGGGTCACGTCGACCGCCACGTTGCCCTGGCCGATGACGACGGCCACCTCGTGCGACAGATCGAAGCTCAGGTGCCGGTAGTCGGGATGGCCGTTGTACCACCCCACGAACGCGGTGGCGGTATGGCTGCCGGGCAGGTCGATGCCGGGGATGTTGAGCGTGCGGTCGGTCTCCGCCCCGCAGGTGAACACGATCGCGTCGTAGTAGCGGCGCAGGTCGGCGACGCTCACGTCGCGGCCGACCATCACGTTGCCGATGAAGCTGCAGCGTTCGTTGCCGGCGGTCCGTTCGTAGACGCGGATGACGTTCTTGATCTTCTGGTGGTCGGGAGCCACGCCGCCGCGCACCAGCCCGAACGGGGTAGGCAGCCGGTCTATCACATCCACCTGCACCCCTCGCTCATTCTTCAGCAGCGCATCGGCGGCATAGAAGCCGCTCGGGCCGCTTCCTACGATCGCTACGCGCCGTCCTGTGTCGCTCATCCGCTCCTCCGTATGATAATCGACCGATGCTCTATGTGGCGAAGATCGTGCAGGGGCTCGGCTTGAGCTTCCTGGCGATCCGCTTCGTACTGGCCCTGCCCGAGCCGCTGCTCGGCCGGGACGTTGCGATCGGTGCCGGTATCTTCATCGTCGGCTGGCTCATGCAACGGCTCAAACGATGACACGGATCCAACCATGAACGAGCCGCGCACCGTGCTCAAGTTCGATTCCGGCGCGCGCGGCTTTCGCCGCATCGTGCTGGTCACGGCGCTGTTCGCCCTACTGCTGCTCGGCGCCGGCGCCGTCGTCGTCATCTCCGTCCTCACCCTCTGAGCCCCGCACCATGTCGGCCATCTGCACGACGATGGCGGTCTGTGCCCGGAAGGCGCGGTGCTGCATCACCACCAGCACGAGAAAGTGGGCGTAGGTGGTCGCCACCACCGCCAAGTGCAGCCAGCGCGGCACCGCGGCGGCGGCACCCGCGCCGCCGGAGATCGCCGACGCCATGATCAGACCCAGGCTGAGCGTCGTCTGCCCGGAGACCCGCCCGTGCGCCCGGCGCGAGCGCCGGATCAGCTCCGGCGTGAGCCCCCGATCGCGCACGAAGTCGCGGACGCTCACGCCGGTGGCGACGAAGAAGAAGATGACCACGGTCTGCGTCAGCAGAAAGACGATCGTCGTGAAGAAGCCGAAGGCCGGATGGCCCGCGCCCAACACCTGGATGCCGGTGAATCCCTGTACGACGGCGGCGGTGAGCAGCAGTCCGGAGACGGTGATCAGGGCGTAGCACGTGCACAGGAAGAGCCACATCGGCGTCTCCGCAGCGGTGGCGGATCAACCGGTGGTCTGGTCGATCGTGATCTGGTAGGTCTTCTCGAACTCCGCGATCGGCAGCATGAGGATCGCGTCCCAGGTCAGTTGCGTGCACACGCGGGCGCAGATCTGGCAGCCGATGCACTCGTGGTAGCGGATCTGCACCGGCGGGATCGGGATATCGTACTTGTCGTCGGGGACCACCTCGATACAGTCCACGGGGCAGAACGGCACGCACACTTGGCAGCCGGTGCAGTTGTCCTCATCGACAACCGCCATGAGCTTCGGCTTGCGCTTCTTGGTCTGCATGGCCTTGGGAAGCTCCGGGATCGATCTGTAGAACTCTGCCCGGCGGCGTTTGGCCATGATGTGCTCTCCGTCCGTTCGTCAGCCGGCTACTTGAAGTAGTCGGCGTTGATCTCGATGTACTTCTGCCACTCGTCGGGGACTTCGCTCTCTTCGAAAATGGCGTCGACCGGGCATTCCGGCACGCAGGCGGCGCAGTCGATGCATTCGTCGGGGTCGATGTACAGCATCTTGCCTTCCGGATCGTCGTACCCCTCGGAGGGGTGGATGCAGTCGACCGGGCAGACCTCGACGCAGGAGGTGTCGCAGGTGCCGATGCAGGGTTCGGTGATGATGTAGGCCATGAACTTTCCTCGCGCTGGTTGGCAGCAAGATAGGCAGCCCTCCGAAGGCACGTCAAGATGAGCGCAGTGGCTCCGCTGCTGGTGCTCACCGACCCGCGCTGCGCCCTGCACGACGCGGGCGACGGCCACCCCGAGCGCCCCGAGCGGCTGCGGTTCGCCATGGACGCCGTCGCCGCCGCGGAGGCGGCGGGGGCATCCGGGCTGCGGGTGGTCGACCGGCTGGAGCCGGCCGACGAGTCCCGGCTCGCCCTGGCGCACGCGCCGAGCTACGTGGAGCGCCTCCTGCGGATGGCCGGCCGCAGCGCCGTCCTGGACCCGGACACCCGCATCGGCCCGCACAGCATCGAGGCGGCGCGGCTCGGGGCGCAGGCGGCCCTGGAGGCGGTGCGCGCCGTGCTCGCCGGCGACGCGTCCGGCGCGGTCTGCCTGACCCGGCCGCCCGGTCACCACGCCGAGTCCGCGCGCGCCATGGGGTTCTGCGTGTTCAACAGCGCCGCGGTGGCCGCCGCAGCCGCGGTCGCCGAACTCGGCTGCCGCCGGATCCTGATCCTCGACCCGGACGTCCACCACGGCAACGGCACGCAGGAGATCTTCTACGCGCGCTCCGACGTCCTCTACGTATCCCTTCACCAGTACCCGTGGTACCCCTGGATCAGCGGCGCCGCCGGCGAGACCGGCAGCGGCGCCGGGCACGGATACACCGTCAACGTGCCCCTGCCGGCCGGCTGTGGCGACGCCGAGTACGCGCTGGCGATGGAGGAGGTGGTGCTGCCGCTGGTGCGCGCGTGGCGCCCCGACCTGGTGATCGTGTCCGCCGGCTTCGACGCGCACGCGGCCGATCCGCTCGGCGGCATGCGCGTCAGCTCCGCGGGATTCCGGGATCTGTTCGGCCGGCTGTTCACGCTCCTCGGCGAGCTTGGCATCCCTTGGGCGGCGACCCTGGAGGGCGGCTACGCGCGATCCGGGGTACGCGACGGCGTCGCCGCGCTCCTGCAGCCGTCGCGGCCCGAGCCGCTCACGCCGAGGCACGCGATGCCGGCGGCGGTGGCCGCCATCGCCGGTGCCCGAGGGCGCTGCCCGCTCCTGAGCTCGCAACCGGGGGATCCGACGAGCGCGGGAGGCGCTCGGGACCGATGAATGGCCGAGTCCAGATCAGCAGGGACACTCCACGGTTGCGGAGCTGCAACGCTCAGAGGAGTGCGTCGACACCCATCAGCGCCGCGCCACTGCAGGGCGGGGAGGCACGGTATCACCGCAAGAGGCTTGCCCGCTGACGTCGTTCACCGGCACGACATCCTTGATGTAGCGGTCGAAACTCTCTGGCGACAGGGCGAAGGCGCCCAGAACGCCGCACACCTTGGGCGCCACGCCCTCCAGCGTCACGCACTCCGATTCGCTCAGCGCCTCGTTCAGCGACGCCGAAAGCAGGATCGCCCGGCCATCGATCCAGGTCGCCAGCACGTCCTCGTGCGTCGCCGACAACACCGCTTCGTAGGGATCGCCTCCGCTGTATTTGACGAGGGTCAGGTCCGCGCGCAGTCCGGGCTCGATCGCACCAAACCGGTCTTCCAGGCCCAACGCGTAGGCGCCGTTGCCGGTGGTCATGCGCCACAGCGCCTCGCTCGACAACGCCAACCCGGCTTCCTGCGCCACCCGCCGCGCGCACTTGACCTCTTCGCGCATGGTGAACGACCCGCTCGGCGACCAGTCCGTCGACAGGGCGACCCGCACGCCGTGTTCCAGCGCGCCCGCGATGTCGACGGTCTGGCCGTACAGGGCGAGATTGGAACGCGGCGCCCACACCAGCGTGACATCGAATTCGCGCATCACCGCGTAGTCGTCGCGATCGGTAGCCACCCCGTGAATCAGCGAATAGCGCCGGTCTCGCTGCCGCACCCGCTGCAGATAGCGCGCCACCTCGGCCCGCGCCGCGCAGCTCTCGAACCTGCCTTCGCCCACGTGGGGCACATAGGCCATGAACGCGAGGTTGGCGTCATCCGTGGGCTCGAAGCGGTGGGCGGGACCGCCGCGGCACTCGTCCTCGAGATCCTCGACCACCCGAAAGGAGAACGGGAACGTCGCCATGAGGGCTTCGGCGTCGTAGAGCGCGAGGTCGCCCGCGCGTCTCTGCCGGTTGATGTTCCGGATCACGCCCGCCACGCCGCCAGACCCTGCGATGGCGGTCGCGCCGCCGACCAGATGCCGCAACTCCATGGCGATGAGGATGGCGGCTACTCTCGGATCGTCCGCATCGAAGTCGTAACGCGGCGGCGTCGGCAACGCCGCCTTGTCATTGATGCCGAGACGCCATTCGTCGCGGTGAACGTAGCCCGGATTCAGATTCGCGTCGGGAAAGGCGTAACTGTAGGCCGGGTGCTCATGGGGATTGACGAAGCCCGGCGACGCGACGGCCCGGCCGCGGCAATCGAGAACGGCGGAATCGGGATAGGCGGCCCGCAAGGTCTCGAATTCCGCCACCGCGCCGATGCCGCCATTGAAGCGGATGTGCACGCCGTAGTCCGGCCTGTGCCCTTCCGGCGACAGGACGTCGGCGCCCACGATCAGGCCGGGAACGAACCGTTCGGACGTCGCAGCCGGCGTGAATTCGCAGTACGGGGCGCGCGCCGGTACCGGACTCGGCACCGTGCCGGACATGGTCGAGGCGCACCCGCTCAGCACCAGCGCCAGCAGGCAGCCTGCCAAACCGCGGCGAGAGGCGCGCGCAGCGGCCGGCCGGTCAGCGGTGGACCTCATCGTCCGGCCCTGCACGGGGCGAGACGAAAACGCAGGCCGATCGGGGACGAGCGCGCACATATACGGCCGACATCAATGTCGATTGCGGCATGGGGGGCTCGATTCAGTCGCAAGACAACGGATAGAACACCCGCTCGGGGAATATGGCCCAAGCCAGTCCCAACGAGCGGGGAGTAGATGGCCGCGGCGGCATGCGCCGCTGCCGGGCGACTCGCCGCGAGATACGACTCACGCGACGCACGCGGATCCCTCCCGATGCCGCATCGGCGCGCTTATTTCTGCTCGGGGTCGATTCCCGAACGGCGCAGCAACGCCGCCAAGCGTTCGGCGCGCTGACGCTCCTGCTCCGCATGTTGACGCTCCTGCTCCGCGTGCTGACGCTCCTTTGCCAGCAACTGCTCCACGTGCTCGGCGCGCCGGTGTTCCTCATCGGCGCGCTCCCGGCCCGTCGGAATCATCATGCCGTGCTCGTCCGTCCAGCGCAGCCACCTGCTCCAGACGGCCTCGAACACCCCTTCCCACAGCATCAGCCCCAACCGCAGCTCGGGAAACCGGGACGACTCCCGGCGTTCGTAGCTCCCGCCGCTCAGACGGTAGGTGCGCAACTCGTCGTCCATCACCTGATGCAACGGATCGTGGATCACGTAGTACCCGACTCCCATCTGTGCGTACCGCTGCCGCTTGCGCCCTATCTCGTTGCCCTTCTGATTCGAGACGATCTCCACCGCCAGGTCCGGCGGCTTGCCGAACTCCCACACGAAGTAGGAACGGTGCGCCTTGTCCCACCAGTTCCGGTGCGGCTGCACGTCCAGGCTCAGGAACATGTCCGGCACGATCGCCGGGTTGCGCGGCTCCGGGAATACCCCCACGTTGGCCGCCGCCAGAAAGGTACGCCCAGCGCCCGGCCCGGACCATGAGCTGTACAACGGATCGGTGAGCAGGCGTTGCTGCTTTTCGGAGGGCATGTTGTCCACCGGCGCATCATCCTCGGTCACCAGGGTTTCGATGTCGAAGTCGAGCACCGGCGCAGACGGCGCTGCGGCTTTCCCTGTCGCATCGACCGGGACGGCATGCGGTACACTCAAGACCGGCCTCGCGAGCCCCCCTGCCGGAGTCTGATCGCTACCCGGAATCACGGCCGGCGCAGGCTGCCTTGCAGGGTCACCGGCTTGCGGGTCAGGCCCGGATTGACCGACGGGCAACGTTGGCGGGTCCATGCGTTCACGGAGTATACGCAGAGCGGCGGCACGGTGATAACCAGGCTCGCGCCGATCGCCCATGGCCCTGGCTACACGCTCAGTCCGAGCCGCGCGAGCAGGGCACGCATCTTGTTCGGGTCCATGTCCGTGTAGACCACGCCGTCGTAGACCACGTTCGGTCCCTCGTCACAATGGCCGAGGCAGCCGCATTGTCTGACCGGTACCGTCCGGGCGGCGTGGTCGTAGCCGGCCTCCAGCACGTCCTCGCAGAACGCCAGGGAGCAGCTCGAGCCGTGGCAGACGCCGACGCTCGCCGGGTCCGTACGGAACTCCTGCAGGGGATTCACGCTGCCCCCCGCCGGGTTCAGGCCGCCTCCGCCGCCAGCGACTTGATGGTCCGGTACGGATAGAGCCCGGTGGAGTGACCGTCGCTCCAGGTGACCGCCAGCGCGTAGTTGCCGACCACCCGCACCTCATCCGCGCGGATGTCCGCGGGTATGCGATCGACATCGAGCAGTTGCTCACCGGAGAACTCGTCGATGCAGCGCGCGCAGCGGCAGTTGACGCGCAGGTCGCGGTTGGCGACGCGGTCGACCGACCCGTCCTGCCAGCTCACGCTGATCGCGTGCTCGTCGAAGGCAACCTCCGGCTTGGCCTGTGAGCTCGCCATGCTGCGTCCCAGCGCCCGCACGACCGCGTCGGACACGCGGGCGAAGCCCTCGTCCCCGGCATAGGCGTCGAAGGTGCCGCCGTAGGCAGCGGGATCGAGCGGAAGCTGGCAGAGCAACGGCACGCCGAAGCGCTCGGCCAACGCCTGGCCCCCGCCTTCGCCGAACACGTGATGCCGCCGGCCGTGGCCGTCGGCGAACCAGGCCATGTTCTCGACCACGCCCAGCACCGGCACTTCCACCTTGTCGAACATCAGGATGCCCTTGCCGACGTCGGCGAGCGCCAGCGCCTGCGGCGTGGTGACGATCAGCGCCCCGTCGAGCTGGATCGCCTGCGTGATGGTGAGCTGGATGTCGCCCGTTCCCGGCGGCAGGTCGATCAGCAGGTAGTCCAGCACGCCCCAGGCGACGCCGTGCAGGAACTGCTGCACGTAGTTGGTGACCATCGGCCCGCGCATGACCGCCGGCGCATCGCCGAGCCAGAATCCGAACGACATCACCTGCAGGGGCCCGGCCGCGACCGGCGCCAGCAGGTTTCCGCGCCCGGCGGTGAGCGGCTGATCGTGCCGGTTGAACAGGGTGGGCACCGACGGGCCGAAGATGTCGGCGTCCAGCAGGCCGACCCGATGGCCGCGGGCAGCCAGTTCGCAGGCGATGCCGGCCGCCACCGTCGATTTGCCGACGCCGCCCTTGCACGAGGCCACGGCGATGATCGAGGAAACCTCCTCCAGGCCGGACTCCTTGACCGGGGAGGTGCGCCGCTGCTCCGGCGCGGTGATCCTGACCGTGACCGACTTGACCCCGGGCAGGTCGCCGATCAGCCGCTCGGCCTGTGTCTTGAACTCGTCCCGCACGGGGCAGGCGGGCGTGGTGATGTGAATCTGAGCCATCACGTGCCCCTCCTCGATCTCCACCTCTTTCAGGAACCCCAGGCTGACGATGTCCTGGTTCAGGTCGGGATCCACGATCGCGCGTAGCGCGTCGGTCACGTCTGCCTTGGAAGCCATGCCGTTATGATACTGCCGCGACGCTGCCGGGGGCAGCGCGCGTCCCCGAATTCCACACCCGCACCACGAGAGAGAGCATGGCTTCATCCGCAGCCGAATCAGCCGCAGCGGTCCGCTGGGACCTCGCCGACCTGTACGCCGCCACCGACGACCCGGCGCTCGACCGCGACCTGGAAGCGGTGGACCGGGAGGCCGCCGAGCTGTCCGCCGACTACCGCGGTCGCATCGCGCGGCTCGACGCCGCCGGGCTCGCCGGCCTGGTCGCGCGCTACGAGGGATGCCTGGAGCGTGCCGGCAGGGCGGCCGCCTACGCCCATCTGGCGTGGTCCACCGACACCGGCGACGCAAAGCGCGGCGCGCTGCTGCAGAAGCTCACCGAGCGGTCCGCGCGGCTGCACCAGGCCCTGCTGTTCTTCGAGCTGGAGTGGGCGGCGCTTGACGACGAGCAGGCCGAGGCACTCCTGGCCGACGAGCGGGTCGGCCACTACCGCCACTTCCTGCGCGTCACGCGCCGCACCAGGCCACACCTGCTGACCGAGCTGGAGGAGCGCGTGCTCAGCGAGAAATCGGTCACGGGCCGGCGCGCCTGGGTCCGCTACTTCGATGAGATGCACGGGGCGGCGAAGTTCCAGCTTGACGGCGCCGAGATCCAGCGCGAGGAGCTGCTGAACAAGCTCCACCAGTCCGACCGGCCGCTCCGGCAGCGGGCCGCCGCCGCGGTCACCGAAGGACTCCATGCGCTGCTGCCCACTTCGACGTACGTGTTCAACACGCTGCTGGCCGACAAGGCATCCGAGGACCGGCTGCGCAGCTTCCCCACCTGGATCAGCGACCGCAACCTCGACAACCAAGTGGACGACGCCGTCGTCGACGCGCTGGTCGCGGCGGTGGTCGGCCGCTACGACATTGTCGAGCGTTACTACCGGCTCAAGCGCCGGCTGCTGGCCGTCGACGAGCTGTTCGACTACGACCGCTACGCGCCGCTCGCCTCGGAGTCCCGGCGCTACCACTGGGACGAAGCCGTGCAGACGGTGCTGTCGGCCTACCGGGGATTCAGCGACCGGCTCGGCGAGGCGGGCGCGCGCTTCTTCGACAACGCCTGGATCGACGCGCCGATCCGGCCGCGCAAGCGCGGCGGCGCCTTCTGCCACTCGGCGGTGCCCTCGACCCACCCCTACCTGCTGCTCAACTACCAGGGGCAGCCGCGCGACGTGATGACCCTCGCGCACGAGCTCGGCCACGGCGTGCACGCCCTGCTGGCCGCCCCGCGGGGGTACCTGCAGTTCCACACCCCGCTGACCACCGCGGAGACCGCCTCCGTGTTCGGGGAGATGCTGGTCTTTCGCGACCTGATCGACCGCGAAGACGACCGGCGCGAGCGCCTGGCCATGCTGGTGCGCCGCATCGAGGACACGTTCGCGACCGTCTTCCGCCAGACCGCCATGAACCGCTTCGAGCGGGCGATCCACGAGGCGCGGCGCAACGACGGCGAGCTGACGCACGAGCGCTTCGCGGAGCTGTGGCTCTCCACGCAGCGGGCGATGTTCGGCGGCAGCGTCACCCTGACCGAGGACTACGGCCAGTGGTGGAGCTACATCCCCCACTTCGTCCACACGCCGGGCTACGTGTACGCCTACTCGTTCGGGGAGTTGCTGGTGCTGGCGCTCTACGCCCGCTACCAGGAGGTCGGTGCCTCGTTCGCGGACTCCTACGTGGAGATGCTCGCGGCCGGCGGCTCCGACTGGCCGCACCGGATCATGGAGCCGTTGGGCGTCGATCTGACCGATCCGGGGTTCTGGGACCGCGGCTTGGCGATGGTCGAGCAGATGGTCGAGCAGGCTGAAGAATTGGCCTCCTGAGGCGCCTGAGGCGCCGGTGAGGTAGCGCGATACCTCGCTCATCCCGTACAGTCGGCGGCGCGTGATTCGCTGGTGCTTCGGGCTGCTTACCTCCTCGGTCGGCAAGAAGGCGCTGATGGGCGCCACGGGGTTGTTCCTGTGCTCGTTCCTGGTGGTGCACCTGTACGGCAACCTGCTGCTCTACGCCGGCGCCGAGCACTTCGAGGAGCACGCGCACGAGTTCACCACCAACGTGATCATCCGCATCGTCGAGGTGTTGCTGTTCCTCTCGATCGTCCTGCACGCGGCGAGCGGGATCTGGCTCACCGCCCAGAACCGCAAGGCGCGTCCGGTGCGCTACGCCCAGAACCGCTCGGCGGGGAAGAGCACGCTGGCCTCGCGCACGATGGTGATCACCGGCAGCGCGGTCTTCGTCTACCTGGTGATCCATCTCCGGCAATTCTTCTACGAGTCCCGCTTCGGCCCGCACGCGGATGAGGTGTCGCTGTACGAGCTGGTGGTCACCGCCTTCCGCATGCCGCTGTACGCGGTGCTGTACGTGGTGGCGATGATCCTGCTGGGCGGGCACCTGCTGCACGGCTTCCAGTCGGGCTTCAAGTCGCTGGGACTGCATCAGGTGCGGTACGCCCGCCTGATCCGCGCCGTGGGCATCGTCTTCGCGATCGCGGTGCCGGCCGGCTTCGCGTCGCTGCCGATCTACTTCGTCGCCGGCGGAGGCACCCCATGAGGCGCGGCGGAGCGGGCCGGCCGAAACGGTCCCGCGGCGGTCGGATCGCGCGCGGCGCGAAGCCGCAGGACTCGCTCGACGGCCGTGAGCCCTCCGGCGAACTCTCCGAACGCTGGACGAAGCACCGCTTCGACCTGAAGCTGGTCAATCCGGCCAACCGGCGCCGCTACTCCGTGATCGTGGTGGGCTCGGGACTGGCCGGCGCCTCGGCCGCCGCATCGCTCGCCGAGATGGGCTACCAGGTGACCTGCCTGTGCCTGCAGGACAGCGCGCGGCGCGCGCACAGCATCGCCGCGCAGGGCGGCATCAACGCCGCCAAGAACTACCCGAACGACGGCGACAGCATCTTCCGGCTGTTCTACGACACCATCAAGGGCGGCGACTACCGCGCGCGCGAGTCCAACGTCCACCGGCTGGCGGAGATCTCCAACTTGATCATCGACCAGTGCGTGGCGCAGGGGGTGCCGTTCGCGCGCGAGTACGGCGGGCTGCTGGCCAACCGCTCGTTCGGCGGCGCGCAGGTGTCGCGCACCTTCTACGCGCGCGGCCAGACCGGCCAGCAACTCCTGCTCGGCGCCTACGGAGCGCTGAGCCGGCAAGTGGCCTCCGGCCAGGTGCGCATGCTGACCCGGCGGGAGATGCTCGACGTGGTCGTCGTGGACGGCACCGCGCGCGGCATCGTCGCCCGCAACCTGGTCGACGGCAGCATCGAGACCCATGCCGCGCACGCGGTGCTGCTGGCCACCGGCGGCTACGGCAACGCCTACTACCTGTCCACCAACGCCAAGTCCAGCAACGTCACCGCCACCTACCGCGCCCACAAACGCGGCGCGCTGTTCGCCAACCCGTGCTACGTACAGATCCACCCGACCTGCATCCCGGTATCGGGCGAGCACCAGTCCAAGCTGACCCTGATGAGCGAGAGCCTGCGCAACGACGGCCGCGTCTGGGTGCCGCGTGCCACCGACGACGCCCGGCCGCCGGCCGAGATCCCGGAGGCGGACCGCTCCTACTTCCTGGAGGAGCGCTACCCGGCGTTCGGCAACCTGGTGCCGCGCGACGTGGCCTCGCGGGCCGCCAAGGAGGTGTGCGACGCCGGCCGCGGCGTCGGCGCCACCGGCCAGGCGGTCTACCTGGACCTGCGCGACGCCATCGGGCGGCTCGGCGTGGAAACCATCCGCGAACGCTACGGCAACCTGTTCCAGATGTACCAGATGATCACGGGCGAGGACGCCTACACCGGGGCGATGCGGATCTATCCGGCCGTGCATTACACGATGGGCGGCCTGTGGGTCGACTACAACCTGATGACCACCATCCCGGGCCTGTTTGCGCTGGGCGAGGCCAACTTCTCCGACCACGGGGCCAACCGCCTGGGCGCCAGCGCGCTGATGCAGGGACTGGCGGACGGCTACTTCGTCATCCCCTACACGCTGGGCGGTTACCTGGCCACCGCGCCGCTGCCGGACGTCGACACCGATCACGCGGCGTTCGCGGACGCCGAGCGGCAGGCGGCCGAGCAGCTCGGACGCCTGACCGCCCTGGACGGCGGCACGCCGGTGGAGGACTTCCACCGCCGCCTGGGCCGCGTCCTGTGGGAAAAGGCGGGCATGGCGCGCAGCGCCGAGGGGCTCGCGGAGGCCAGAGGCGAGATCGCCGAGCTGCGCGACCGTTTCTGGGCGGAAGCGTCCGTGCCGGGCAGCGCCGCCGACCTCAACAACGTGCTGGAGCGCGCCGGCCGCGTGGCCGACTTCCTGGAGTTCGGGGACCTGATCGTGCAGGACGCGCTGCACCGCGAGGAGTCGTGCGGGTCGCACTTCCGCGTCGAGCACCAGACCCCGGACAACGAGGCGTTGCGCGACGACGAGCGCTTCTCGTACGTCGCCGCCTGGGAGCATCAGGGCGTCGGCGCCGAGGCGCGGCTGCACCGCGAGGACCTCACCTTCGACGTCGCCCATCCCACCGCCAGGAGCTATAAGTGACCATCACGCTTAGGGTCTGGCGGCAGGGGCGGGACGAGCCCAAGGGCCGGCTGGTCGATTACGAGCTGCCCGACATCTCCCCCGACATGTCGTTCCTGGAGATGCTGGACGTGCTCAACGACTCCCTGGAGCGGCGCGGCGAGGAGCCGATCGCCTTCGAGCACGACTGCCGGGAGGGCATCTGCGGCTCGTGCGGCTTCATGATCGACGGCCGCGCGCACGGCCCGCTGCCGGGGACCACCGTCTGCCAACTGCATATGCGCCACTTCTCCGACGGCGACACGCTGGTGGTCGAGCCGTGGCGGGCGCGCGCCTTCCCGGTGATCAAGGACCTGGTCGTGGACCGCGGCGCCTTCGACCGGATCATCCAGGCCGGCGGCTACATCTCGGTCAACACCGGCAGCGCCCCGGAGGCGAACGCGGTGCCGGTCGCCAAGGTGGACGCGGAGGCGTCCCTGGACGCGGCCGCCTGCATCGGCTGCGGCGCCTGCGTGGCGGCCTGCAAGAACGCGTCGGCGATGCTGTTCACCAGCGCCAAGCTCACCCACCTGGGGCGGCTGCCGCAGGGGCAGCCGGAGCGGCGCCGCCGCGCCCGCGCCATGGTGCGCGCCATGGACGCCGAGGGGTTCGGCAACTGCACGAACGAGGCGGAATGCGAGGCGGAGTGCCCCAAGGGCATCTCCTTCGACACCATCGCGCGCCTCAACCGCGAGTTCCTGGCCGCCGAGCTCTCCGACCCCGCCGGGGAGTGATCCCATGACACAGCGCTGGCGGAAGCTGGGCGTGATCATCCCGCAGCGGGATGCCGCCGTCTGGAATCAGCGCCCGTCGGCGCCCTGCGTCTTCCGCACCGAGGACCGCTACCTGATGTACCTGCACGGCCTGCAGTTCTTCAGCGAGCAGCGCAAGCTCACGCGGATCGGGCTGGCGGAGGCGCCGCTCGACGACCCGCTGGACTGGCGCATGGTGAGCGAGGAGCCGCTGATCGACCTGGGCGGCGAGGGGGCGACCGACTCGCACATGGCCGCCTACCCGTGGGTGGTGCGGATCACCGACACCCACTGGCATCTGTACTACGCGGCGTGGGACGGCTCGTTCGTCCCGCACGCCCCGCACCAGAAGCGCTACCAGACCTGCATGGCGGAAAGCGACGACGCCGGCCTCACGTGGCGGCGTGACGGCCTGCCGCTGCTGGAGCTGGGACGCAGCGGCGCTCCCGACGAGAACGGCACCGGCTCGTGCGCGGTGATCCCGGTCGGCGACGAGTACTGGATGTATTACACGGCGCTGTCGGTGCCGACCGCCGACTGGGGGCGGATCTCCACTGCGCTCGCCGTCTCGCGCGACGGCGGCCACATCTTCGTCCCGCACGCTGCGGGAGCGCTCCTGAACCTCCCGCCACGTATCGGCCACCTCGTCTCCACCTGCTCCAAGCCGTTCGTGGAGCGCTCCGGCGACCTCTTCCACATGTGGTTCAGTTGCGCCGTCGACGGCGAGCACTACCGAATCCACTACGCGCGGAGCGCCGACGGCATCCACTTCAAGTGGCTCCCCGACCCGGTGGTCGACGTGAGCGAATCCGGCTGGGACTCGCAGATGACCTGCTACCCGTCGGTGATCCGCCACCAAGGCCCCGACGGACCCCGCACCCTCATGTTCTACGCCGGCAACGACTACGCCGGCATCGGCGCCGCCGAGCTGCTCTGACCTTCCGTTGACCCTCTATCGCTCGCCGGAACCGTGCACCTCCAACAAACGCCTAGGCTCCAGTTCAACGACTGCTCGATCGCTTTCCTGCTGTCGCCGCTTGGCTTCCTCGTACAGCGTGCGAATGTCGTAGCCTTTTTCCGCTGCCAAGCGCTCCCGAGTAGCCCGGACCTCGCCGATGATTTGGTCGTGGTTCATCGCTCACTCTCCCAATAATTCCTCTGGGGTACATATGATCGGCGGCTCGAACCCCGGTGAACGACACTTGCGTTCGATCTGGCTACGAATCGTCGCGTTGGCCAAATGTGCGAAGTTCCAGGTCAACAAATACTCAATGCCGCCCATCACGGCAACTGCGATGTGCAAGGCATCGAGCGCTGCCGTACGAGGGAGCGGGCCTTCGTCGATCAGCACCGTCGCAAACTGCGCAGCCGCTTCGCTCAGTCCGATTTCAGCAATACCAGCGAGTGCATCGATACGTCGAGCTGCCATAGGCACATCTCCAGCCTGCACTTCTGACACGACGAATTCTGAGATATAGAGTTCGTAGTCGAACCATTTCTCATTCCACCACTGCTGGGTAAGCGCCTGACGAGCTGCCGTGATGAGGTCACCGCTTGGTTCCGCCGTGAGGTAGCTCACTATGGAGCTCTCGATGTAGAGCTTGGCTTCATGGGCATCGCTGAGCATATAGGTATTGAACGACAACCCCAATGGAGCCGGCAGCACGTGAATCCCCGGTCAACCGACCCCTCGAACGCCACGTCTTGAACAGCGGCCGCTACAGACTCGACTCCATCACGTCCTGGAATCGGACGAAGCCCTGCGCCTCGTAGAACCGCCGAGCGCCGTCGTTGTCGCTGTACACTTTCAGTTCCACGCGCTGTGCTCCGCGGCGAACGGCCTCGCCTCGGATCCGTTCCATCATCAGCGTCCCGATTCCTTTTCGACGGTGCGTGTCCGCCACCGCCATCTGGTCGACCATGAGCGACCGGCTTGCGTAGCGGAACGCAATCTCCTGCCGAACCCGATTCTGCACCAGCGCGTAGCCGAGGCAGACGCCCTCGACACGGGCCACGAACAGCCGGGCGCCATGGCGCAATAGCATGTTGCGCACGGCATCGAGCGCCGCCGCGCGCTCGAACGGCTTGAACCACTCCGGATGTCGCTGTCGATGCTCTTCGTGCACCTGCCTGAGCAGATCCGCGATCGACTCCGGATCCTCCGAGGGTTCGATCGTCACTTTCATTCGCCCCATGCCAACGCATAAGCACAACGGCAGAATACGAATACCACGTCAGGCACCGCCGGCGCACGAAGCATCCCGATCGCGCCGTTCGTGTCATTCGCTGCCATGCGACTCCGCGGACCGCGTCTCCAAGCGCGCTTCAAGCGAGTCACCTTAGCCACGGATTCCATCGAAATTCCCGCCGCTCATCGATCATGCTCAACCGCTACTATCCAGCCGCGCTCGACGAACGCCTCGTCCACGGACATTCTCTTTTGCAACAGCGGCAAGAGAAGCCCCCTGAGTTTGCGCGCATGGGCACGGCCGACAAGAGGATCTGCCGCGAATATGCTGGCGTGCCCATGGTTGTCTTCCTCGGCGGTGTCGATGACGACGAACGCCTGTCGTTCGTCTTTGCGAAGTTCGCGAACCGTTCGCGCCACCAACTTGGCCACGCCCTCGTCTCGCCACGCGTCTCCTGCCCGCGGTCTGGCCACTCGTTCTCGCATCGATGCCTTGATCAACCCCGGCGCGACGAATTTCATACGATGGACCGAGAATCCTCGAGAACGGAGGTCCTCCACGGGAACAGCGCGTTCGATAACCTCTCCGGCCCTCACATGCTCCGGATTGAACATCTCTCGGAGCAGTATCTCGTCGTCTTCGACGACACCCGGCGACAGGCCCGGGGCGGCGCTGACTCCTTCGTCTCGATGCGAGAAAGCCGGCAAGTCGAAGGGCTATACGGTAAGTAGATTCTCGATTTCGGGCGGCAATCCCTCATTGGAGACAAAGTCATCTACCAGGAACTCCCGGCCCACGCGGTCACGTGCGAAGTAGGAGCACGACCCTTCGTCATGAAACCCCAGGTCAACATGCACAGATTCGGTCTTCCACAGAAAGTTGATCTCGCCGTCGTCGGCCAAGCCTATGTCAGCCACCGCCGACAACCCCTCCGGAAGGCTCTCGATGAACGAACGGGCGGCGTCGAATGCCTTGTCACTCGGCCAGATGGCCCCGGGCCAGCGCTCATCAGCCGCCGTGTGACGAAGCGACTCCAATCGGGCAACCATTTGGCGCCTTGCCGAAGTCGGCTGCCGTACGGAATGGACGGCAATCGCCGCTTCCTGGATCGAATGCTCGCCTGCGCGTGGCATCCACTTGCTCATCGCTTGCCGTCGTCGTGTCCCTCGCTGGACCTTAACATACTACGTCAGCGGTCGGTCTGCGCCATCCGCTCGGGGCGAACCCACCGGTCGTACTGGTCGGCGGTCAGGTGGCCGCTTGCGACCGCCGCCTCGCGCAGGGTGATGCCTTCGCGATGGGCGGTCTTGGCGATCGTCGCCGCATTGTCGTAGCCGATGTGCGGGTTGAGGGCGGTCACCAGCATGAGCGAGCGCTGCACCAACTCCTCGATCCGCTCGACGTCCGCTTCGATGCCGGCCACGCAGTGCTCGGTGAAGCTGGCCATGCCGTCGCCCAGAAGCCGAATGGACTGCAGCAGGCTGTCGATGAGGACCGGCTTGAACACGTTGAGCTCGAAGTTGCCGGAAGCGCCGGCCACGGTGATGGCGGTGTCGTTGCCGAACACGCGCGCGCACACCATGGTCAGCGCCTCGCACTGGGTGGGGTTGACCTTGCCCGGCATGATCGAGCTTCCCGGCTCGTTCTCCGGCAGCCGCAGCTCGCCCAGCCCGGAGCGCGGCCCCGAGCCGAGCCAGCGGATGTCGTTGGCGATCTTCATGAGCGCCACCGCCAGCGTCTTCAGGGCGCCGGACGCCTCCACGATCGCGTCGTGCGCCGCCAGCGCCTCGAACTTGTTGGGCGCGCTCACGAACGGCTGGCCGGTGAGGCGGGCGATCCAGGCCGCGACGCGCTCGGCAAAGCCGGGCGGCGCGTTCAGGCCGGTGCCGACCGCGGTGCCGCCCAGCGCCAGTTCGTGTAGATCCGGGAGAGAGCGCTCGACCCGCTCCCGGCCGCGCTTGATCTGCTCCGCATAGCCGGAGAATTCCTGGCCGAGCGTCAGCGGCACTGCGTCCATCAGGTGCGTGCGGCCGATCTTGACGATCTTCGCGAACGCGTCGCGCTTGGCCGCAAGCGCCTCCTGCAGCGTCGTCGCCGCCGGCAGCAGGCGCTCGCGCAGCGCCGTGACGGCGGCGATGTGCATGGCCGTCGGGAAGGTGTCGTTGGAGGACTGCGAGCGGTTGACGTCGTCGTTGGGGTGGATGGGCGTCTTGCTGCCGAGCTCGCCGCCGGCCAGCTCGATGGCGCGGTTGGAGATCACCTCGTTGACGTTCATGTTCGACTGCGTGCCGCTGCCGGTCTGCCACACGACCAGCGGGAAGTGGTCGTCCAGCTCGCCGGCGATGATCTGATCGGCGGCACGCACGATCAGGTCGCGCTTGCCCTCCTCCAGCACGCCGAGCTCCGCGTTGGCCAGCGCCGCCGCCTTCTTGAGGATCCCGAAGGCGCGCACCACCTCCAGCGGCATGCGCTCGCCGCCGATGCGGAAGTTGTTGCGCGAGCGCTCGGTCTGCGCGCCCCAGTAGCGGTCGGCGGGAACGCGCACCGGGCCGAGCGAGTCGGTCTCCTGGCGGAAGTGGGGGGACCCTGCGTCCGCCACCTCAGGCGAGCTCCGGGAACAGCGTGCGCACCACGTCCACCAGCTCGCGCACGTGGCCGGCCGAGGTCGCGAACGCCGCGCGCTCCCCGTCGTCGAGATTCACCTCGATGATCCGCTCCACGCCGGCGGCGCCGAGCACGCACGGCACGCCGACGAAGATCCCGTCGGCGCCGTACTCGCCCTGGCAGAGGGCCGCGCACGGCAGGATGCGCTTCTTGTCGCGGACCATCGCCTCGACCATCTGCAGGATGGCCGCCGCCGCCGCGTAGTAGGAGCTGGTTCCCATCAGCTCGACGATCTCGCCCCCGCCGGTCTTGGTGCGCTCCACCAGCTCGTCCAGCCGCTCGGCGCTCATCAGCTCGGTCACCGGGATGCCGCCGATGTTGGTGAAGCGCGGCAGCGGCACCATGTCGTCGCCGTGGCCGCCGAGTAGCAACGCGTTGATGTCCTCCACGCTGTAGCCGGTCTCCTCGGCGATGAAGGTCTTGAAGCGCGCCACGTCCAGGCAGCCGGCCTGGCCGACGATGCGCCCGGGCGGAAAGCCGCTCGCCTTCCAGGCGGCATACACCATGGCGTCGAGCGGGTTGGTCATGACGATGAGGATGCAGTCGGGGACGCGCGCGCGGACCTCGGCGGCGACGCTGGCGACGATGCCGGCGTTGACCTTGATCAGGTCGTCGCGGCTCATGCCGGGCCGGCGCGGCAACCCGGCGGTCAGCACGACGATGTCGGAGCCGGCCAGCTCGGCGTAGTCGTCGGTGCCGGTCACGCGGCAGTCCAGCCGCTCGATGGGCGTGGCCTCGTACAGGTCGAGCGCCTTGCCCCGCGTCTGGTCGGCCACCTTCGGGATGTCGAGGAGCACGACGTCGCCCAGCTCCTGGGCGACCAGCCAATGGGCACAGGTGGCGCCGACGTTGCCGGCGCCGATCACGGCGATCTTCGGACGTTTGAGCATGCCTCACTCATACCACGCCCGCGCGTGGCTGTCCGCCATCGTTCCGCGAGCGCGGACTTGCTCAGATTCGTCAGACGCCCTATCAACAACGTCGTCACACCACCCGAGGACAAGCGAAGGAGCCTATGCGCAAGTCACCGATCCCGTGTCTGCTCGCGCTCCTCGCGCTGCTGTCTCTCGGCGCCTGCGCATCCACGGGCATGGTCCGAACTGAACCGGCGTCGGAGCCTGGGTCAGCGACGGTGCCGGAAACCGGGCAGCCTCAGCCGGAACCGGAGCCTGATCCGGAGCCGGAACCCGAATCCTCCGCACCCTGTATCCCGACTCACGACGGGAGCTGCGTCTCGGCCGAGGACTTTGCAACCGAGACGCAGTCGCTCGCGGAGGAGTACCGCGAGCACCCGAACTTCAAGACCCAGTGGGGTCTGCGGCTCGTCAACGCGGACTACGCCTACGGCCATCTCAACCAGATCAAGGGTGAGGACGTCGCGCCGGGCGCCGGGGTGACCATCGGATTCATCGACACCGGCATCGACCAGCACCACCCAGACTTCGCCGGCAAGACGATCACGGAGCACTTCCTGCTCCGCGCAACGGATGAGACAGGTCACCGATTCTCCCACGGCACCGCCGTGGCGAGCGTGGCCGCCGCCATACGCTCACTGCACGACAAGTCCGCGCACGGCGTCGCGTGGGGCGCCGACATCGCCATGTTCGCCATTCCGACCGGCTCGGGGGGCGGGCCCTACGTTCCCATAACGCTGCAGGGACTTGCCGGACAAGACCTGGTGTGGGCGGGGTTGTTCAACTATGTGCTGGTTCCCCGGCCCGGGGTGCCGGACGTCGATGTCCTGAACCTGAGCATCGGCCACCCCGGAATCATCGACAGTTACAGCGAGCAGGATCTGCGCGCCAACCTCGGTCAGACGATCGCCACCATAGCTCAGGCGGGAGCCGAGGAGAAGATCATACTCGTCTGGGCCGCGGGCAACGCCCACGGAGACGAGTGCGCCGCATCCACGGACCATTGCGAGAACGGTTCCATCAACGCGGTGTCGGTCGAGGTGCTGCCGGGCCTCGTCGCACGGATCGAAGAGTTGCAGGGCCATTCCATCGCCGTCGTAGCCTTGAGTCCGGACGGAGAGATCGCGGCCTTCTCCAATCGCTGCGGCATCGCCGCCGACTTCTGCATCGCGGCGCCCGGAGCAGGCATCGTTGTTGCCTACTATGGACCCGACCCTGATCCCAATGCCCCCGATAACCGCACTGGCAGCGGAACATCCTATGCCGCGCCCATGGTTGCCGGCGGGCTGGCGGTGATGAAGCAGCTCTTTCGCGATCAGCTCTCCAACACCGAGCTGGTCACCCGGCTCTTCGAGACCGCGGACGACGAAGGCGTCTACGCTGACGGAGCGGTGTACGGCAGAGGCGCCATGGATCTCCGCGCGGCAACGTGGCCCGTCGGGGTGCTGGACGTGCCCGTCGAAAGCGACCGCGCGGACGGCGCGGGAGCCGCACTGCTCGGGACCAGGCTGAAGGCCGGCGCGGCGTTCGGCGACGGGCCCGAACGCTCCCTGGCTGGCACGGAGATCGCGGCGTTCGACGATCTCGGTGCGCCCTTCTGGTTCGACCTGGGCGATTTCGCGGCCGGCGCGGCGGCCCGGTCGATGACGGCGGATGTCCACGAATCCCCGGCGCCGGCCTGGTCGGGCACCGCGGCCGTGCACTGGCGGGTCGGGTACCGGGAGTCGCCGGGCGATGCCGGGGACGGCCACCTGGCCATCGCCGAGCGCGCGCTGACCCTGACGCTCGCCGATCGGCACGCCCTGAGCGGAACCGTCTTCACGACGGAAGGAGTCGCCGAACAGCCGCCGGCCTCGGGCGCAGCGCTCGCCTGGCGGCCGGACGGCTCGCCGCTCGGTCTGCACGCCGGCTGGATGCACGAGCGGGAAACCCTGCTCGGCAGCTCCGCCGACGGCGCGTTCGGCACGCTGTCCGCCGGCGCCGCCTTCGTCGGCATCGAGGCGGACGCGGAGCTCGGCGGATGGCGCATCGGCGCCGATGCGGAAGTCGGCGCCGTCCACTCGGCGCCGCGAGACGGGATCGTCACCGGGATCTCCCCGCTGACCACCACCGCCTTCACGCTGCATGCGAGCACGGCGTTCGCCGACAACGGCACGTTCCGGCTGTCCGTGTCCCAGCCGCTGCGCGTCGAGCACGGCCGCGCGGCGCTCAGCGTGCCGGCCGGCCGCACGAAGGCCGGCGCGGTGGTGCGCAGCCCGCTCGCGGCCGACCTCGCGCCGAGCGGCCGGCAGATCGACGTCGCCGTGCAGTGGCAACAGCCGCTGAGCATCGGTGAGGTGCGCCTCGGCGCCGTCGTGACGCACCAGCCCGGACACCGCGCGGCAACGGCTCCCGAGCTCATGTTCCTGTCCGGCTGGCGCTGGGCCTACTGATCTCCGGCCGCCGTACTCGAAGAACGTGCGCTTCTCGTGATTAGGTGTGCACGGGAGCGACGACGTGGATCTTACGTGCGCACGGATTGAACAGGACGACAGCAGCGTGCCGCGGTGCCGGCAGGCGCGCGCGGTGCTAGTCGAGGAGGTGGGCCGCCGCGCCCAGCAGGTGTGGCCGGCGCCCGGCGGGCACGGCCCGGTGATCGCCCTGCGCGACGCCGCGACCGCGGTGCGGGCGGGCGGGCGCTGGTCGGCGGAGGAGGCGCAGTCGTTTCGGGGCGCCGAGTTCGCGGCGCGCCCGGAGGGCTTCTGCATCCACCGCGATGGCGACGCATTGATCGTCACCGGCAACGACGCGCGCGGCGTGCTGTACGGAGTGGGCTGGCTGCTGCGCCACCTGGAGGTGCGCCGCTCCTCGGTGCTGCTGCCCGACGCGCTCCTGGACGGCGGGCCGGTACGGTCGGCGCCGCACTACCCGTTGCGCGGCCATCAGATCGGCTACCGGCCGAAGACCAACTCCTACGCCGGCTGGACCGTTGCCGAGTGGGAGCAGTACATCCGCGAGCTGGCGATCTTCGGCGCCAACGCCGTGGAAGTGATTCCGCCCGTTTCCGACGATGCCGCCGACTCCGACCACTTCCCGCTGCCGCAGATCGACATGATGCGCGAGGTGTCCGCGATCGCCGACCGGTACGACGTGGACCTGTGGATCTGGTTTCCCGCCCTGGAGTCCGACTACGGCGACGATGCGACGGTGCGGCGCGCCCTCGCCGAGTGGCGCGAGGTGTTTGCCGCCCTGCCGAGGATCGACGCCGTGTTCATTCCCGGCGGCGATCCGGGATCGACGCCGGCCAGTCTGCTGCTGGCACTGGCCGAACGGCAGAAGACGTCGCTGCACGAGCTGCACCCGCGGGCGCAGATGTGGATCGCTCCGCAGGGGTTCCACGGCGCCGACGAGGAGCACTTCTACGCGGCGCTGGAAGATGGGCTCGACTGGCTGGATGGGGTGATCTTCGGTCCCTGGATCCACCTGACCGCACAGGCGTTCCGCGCCCGCGTGCCGGCGCGCTATCCGGTCCGTCTCTACCCCGACATCACCCACTGCTGGTCGTGCCAGTACCCGGTACCGGATTGGGACCCGGCGCTGGCGGTCTGCCAGGGGCGCGAGCCGATCAATCCCCGCCCCACCGATCAGGCGCGCATCTTCGCCCTGACCGCCCCGCACTCGATCGGCGCCCTGACCTACTGCGAGGGCAACAGCGACGACCTCAACAAGATGCTGTGGAGCGCCCTGCTGTGGGACCCCGCGGCCGATCCGCCCGCGGTGCTGCGCCAGTATGGCCGCCTGTTCGTACATCCCGACCTGGCCGACGGGGTTGCGGCCGCGATTCTGGGCCTTGAGGCCAACTGGCGCGGTCCGCTGCTGGCCAACGGCAACGTGACGACCACGCTGCTGCGTCTGCAGGCCCTGGAACGAGCCGCCCCGCCGCGGGTGCTGAAGAGCTGGCGCTTGCTGCAGCTTCTCTACCGCGCCTACTCCGACGCCTACATCCGCGAACGGCTGCTTGCCGAGACCGCGGCGCAGAGCCGCGCGTACGGCGAGTTGCGGCGCGCCGCCGATCTCGGCGCGCGGGCGGCGTGCCGGCGCGCGCTGGCGATCCTCGACGACGCGGCGGCAGCGGCGCTCCAGGGCGAGTTGCGCGCCCGCGCCTACGCCCTTGCCGAGGCGCTGTTTCAGAACATACACGTGCAGCTCTCGGTGCCGCGCTATGGCGCGCAGGCGGTGCGCCGCGGGGCCAGCCTGGACGGGCTGGAGTATCCGCTGAACGACCGATTGTGGCTGCACGAACGCTGCGCCGAGATCGATGGCCTGGCCACCGAGCCGGAGCGCCTCGCCGCAATCGAGAAGATGCTGCAGCGCACCGATCCCGGCCCCGGCGGCCGCTACGACAACCTCGGCGACGCGGCCGAGCAGGCTCACCTGGTGCCCGGCGCGGGGTTCTTTGACGACCCCTCGTTTCTGGACTCCGCGCTGCGCGGATTCGCCATCCCCTACCCCGCGGAAGCGATCCCCTATGCCTGGCTCAGCCAGGCGGAGTCGATCGGCCACGGTCCCCTGGGGCTGCGCTACGATGGACTCGACGCCGGGGCAGGCTACCGCATCGTGGTGGTGTACGGCGGCGAGAGTCGCGCCGGTGGCGGCCAGCCGCGTGTGCGGATGGAGGCAGAGGGTGCGGATGGTACGGTGCACGAGGTGCATGGCTGGCTGGCCAAACCCGATCCCCGCGGACCGCTGACCTTCGATGTACCCACCAGCGCAACGGCGGGCGGATCGGTCACGGTGCGGATATATCACGAAACCGGCGGCGGGTCGGGCCGGGGCGCCCAGGTCAGCGAGATCTGGCTGCAGCGCACGGACCGCGAGCGCCTCCAGATTCCTCCACCGGAGCGGCGCCGGTAAGCGGCGTGCGTGCCGGCGATCGTCTCCCGCGAGGTTGCCGCCCTGCGCGGCAAGTTCATAGAGTCCTGCTGCATGCGGGAGGGTCTGGAGCGGGCGTACGGCGAGCTGGTCGCGGCGAGCGGTGACGATCCGGCGCGCGACGGCCTGCTGAGCACCCCGGCGCGCGCCGCGGAGGCGTTCGCGTTTCTCACGTCCGGTTACCGCGGCGACCCCGCCGCGGAGCTGGCCGACGCGGTCTTCCCGTCCGAATCGGACGACATGATCTCCATGAAGGACATCGAGCTGTACTCGCTGTGCGAGCACCATCTCCTGCCGTTCTTCGGTCATGCCCACGTCGCCTACATCCCCAACGACTCCATCGTCGGCTTCTCGAACATCCCACGCCTCATCGACGGGTTCGCGCACCGGCTGCAGATCCAGGAGCGCCTCACCGCCCAGGTCGCCGGCGCCCTGATGGAGGCCCTGAACGCGCGCGGCGTGGGAGTGGTGATCGAGGCGCGCCACCTGTGCGTGATGATGCGCGGCGTGCGCAGGCAGAACCCGGTGATGCGCACCTCGTGCATGCTCGGCACGTTCCGCACCGACAGCGCCGCGCGGGCGGAGTTCCTCGCATCGGTCCGGTGATCGGCGACAGGGTCGAGACCGGCGACCGGGTCGAGATCGACGACCTGCGGGTGAGCTGCATCATCGGCATCCACCCGTGGGAACGGCGGTCACCGCAGGAGGTACGGATCACGCTGTCGATGGCGGTCGACCTGTCGCCGGCGGCCGCGAGCGGACGGCTCGCCGACACGATCGATTATGCCGAGCTGGCCGCCGCGGCGGAGTCCGCTGCGCGGCGCGGCCGCTACCGGCTGCTGGAGTCGCTGGCCGAGGCGCTGGCCGGCCTGTGCCTGCAGCGCCCCGGCGTGCGCGAGGCGCGGGTGCGGGTGCGCAAGCCGGCGGCGATCCGCGCCGCGCGGGCAGCGGTGGTGGAGGTGGTGCGGCGGCGGCCGCGGCCGGCACCTCGGCTGCTGGGCGTGCTCAATCTTTCGCCCGAATCGCGCGTCACCCCGTCGGTCGCGGCCGGCGAGGCGCGGATCGGCGAGCGGGCCCGCCACCTGCGAGACGCGGGATGCGAGCTGATCGAGCTGGGCGCCCGCTCCACCAACCCGGCGCCCGGCGCCGGGAGCCTCGGCGACGCGGAGGAGATCGAGCGCCTGCAGCCGGCGCTGCGGTCGCTTTCCGCGGAGGGCTTTCGCGTGGCGGTGGAGACCTGGAGCGCCGACACCGCGCTGTGGGCGCTCGACACCGGGGCGGTGATGATCGACTACACCAGCGAGGAGCTCCCCGACGAGGTGTGCCGCCGCGCCGGCGAGCGCGGCGCGGCGCTGGTGCTGGTGAACCTGCCCTACGGCGACCCGGAGCGGATGCACCGGTGCGCGCCGATCGACCCTGCCGGCCCGAACGGTGGCGCCGGACGGATGGTCGCCAACCTGTCGGCGCGCGCCGACGCCGCGCGGGCGGCCGGCGCGGGCGACGTGTACGTGGACCCCAACACCGGCATCGTCCATCCTGAGCTGGACGACTACCGCAAGATCGAGCTGCAGATGCAGGCGATCGAGGCGGCCCGCAGACTCGAGGAAACAGGCTACCCGGTGCTGATCAACTGCCCGCGCAAGGAGAGCCTGACCAGCCGCATCATCCTCTCCCACCTGCTGCTGCAGGCGCGGCCGGCCTGGATCCGGACGCACGACCCGCAGATCATCGCCACCCTGCGCGGCCTGGGTTGCTCCGACGACCCGGGGTAAGGTGCCGATGACCGCGAGCACCGTGTTCATCGCCTGCGGATCGAACATCGATCCGCGTCCCAACCTGGCCCGAGCGCTGGTGCGGCTGGAGGCGGCCGCCGAGCGCCTTTGCACCTCGCCCACCTACCTCACCCGTCCGTGGGGGATGGCCGGGCAGGCGCCCTACCTGAACCTGGTGGTCGGCGTGCGTACCACGGTTGCTCCGCACGTGTTGCTGGGGCGGCTGCAGGCGATCGAGCGCGCGCTCGGCCGCACGCGCACGGTCCGCCACGGCCCGCGCACGATCGATCTCGACATCCTGCTGTACGGCGACCTGGTGATCGGCGACGCGCGCCTGACGGTTCCGCACCCGGGGCTGACCGAGCGCGACTTCATGCTGGTGCCGTTGCTGGACATCGCGCCGGACCTCACCCATCCCGCCGACGGTGAGCCGCTGTCGCCGCGCCGGCACGGGTTCAGGTACCGGCAGATCGTCTGCCGGGTGCTGCGGTGACGGCCGGCGAGGAACCGCCGGTCGCGGACCGGCCCTTCGCCGGCCAGGTGGCGCTGGTCACCGGCGCCGCGCGCCGCACGGGCGCCGCCATCGCCACTCATCTGGCCGCCCGCGGCGCGGCGGTCGCCGTCCACTACCACACCAGCGGCGCGGCGGCACGGGAGTTGGTCGAGCACCTGGGCGGCGACGCGGCCGGCTGCCACGCCGAAGCCGCCGACCTCACCGACCCCGCCAGCGTGGCGGCGATGGTCGAGCGGATCACCGGGCGCAGCGGCCGCGTCGACCTGCTGGTGAACAACGTGGGCACGTTTCTGGTGAAGCCGATCGAGCGGGTGGAGCCCGCGGAGTGGGACCGCGCGATACGGACCACGGTCACCGCCGCCTTCCTGGTCTGCCGGGCGGTGCTGCCGCACATGCGCCGCCGCGGCTACGGGCGCATCGTCAACATCGCCGATTCCGCCGCCGACAAGCTGTCGCCGCAGCCGACGCTGGCGCCCTACATGGTCGGCAAGACCGGCATCCTCATCCTGACCAGGAGCCTGGCCGCGGCGACCGCCGACTGCGACATCACCGTCAACGCCGTGTCACCGGGCATCATGGAGAACTCGGTGACCAAGCCGCCCGGCGGAAGCGGGGCGATCCCGAAAGGACGCTACGGGAGCTACGCCGACCTGAACGGCGCGATCGAGTTCTTCCTGCGCCGGGAAACCTCCTACATCACCGGCGAGAATCTCAAGGTCTCGGGCGGCTGGCACAGCTGAGCGGGCAGCCCCGCGGCCGGCTGCTTGCGGCGCCGTGCCGGGTGGTTGACGGCGCCACGGACATGCGCGAATATCGGGTTGCCGGCCATATGTGAGAAGGCCGGCTCGCCTCAAGGGAGGGGGAGGCCTCAGAACAGTGCGGTGTCTGTCGCGCGGCGCGGTAATGCCACGGCAGGACACCAGGAAGGAGCACTCAGATGGCCCTCGACCCCCTCGGACCGATCGATCCGGTCGCCAGTCTCAAAGCCATAGACCGGATAGAACGGACGGCACCCACCCGGCCCGACGACATCGCCGATTCGGCCAACCTCTCAACGGAAGCCCGCGTGGTCGCCGAGCTGGACGCGGCCATGGAGATCGCCAACGACAGCCCGGATGTCCGCGCGGACTTGGTCGCCGACGTCAGGGCCAGGCTGCAGGACGCCGACTACCTCGACGCTACGGTCATCGATCGGATCGCCAAGCGCCTCCAGGATCGGTTCGGGACCTGAGCCCGGCGCCCGCGGAGGAGCGGACTCGCATCCTTCCGGCCGCATCTTCGCGGTAGCGCCCTACTCACGGTAGCGCCGGCACGGGCGAGGCCCGCGGCCTCGCCGGTACCCCCATCCCAGTCCTATACTGCGTTCCTTGCTGATCAGCGACTTCGACGCGTTCGTCCGCGACGCGCTCATCACGCCGATGGCGCCCGCCGACGCGGCCGACTCGGCCCCGAACGGTCTGCAGGTGGGCGCCGCCGACGCGCCCGTCTCACGCGTGGCGTTCGCGGTCGACTGCGGGATGGAGGTGCTGCGCCGCGCCGCCGATCAGGGCGCCCAACTGCTGTTCGTCCATCACGGCCTGTTCTGGGGCCGTCAGGTAACCGTCACCGGCGGCCTCTTTCAGCGCCTCCGCGTCCTGATGCAGCGCGATCTGGCGCTCTACGCCGTGCATCTGCCACTGGACGCCCATCCGCGGCTCGGCAACAACGCCGGCATGGCCGCCGCGCTCGGGCTCACCGACTGCCGGCCCTTCGGGAGCTACCACGGGGTCGACATCGGCGCGGCCGGCCGCGTCCCGGAGGCGCGCTACCCCGACGGCGCCACGCTGGACGATCTGCTCACCGCCACGTTCGGCGGCCGCGAACGGTGCTCGGCGGTGCTGCCGTTCGGGGCGGAGCGCGTCCGCACGGTGGGACTGGTGTCCGGCGGCGGCACCCGCATCGTCAGTCAGGCGATCGCCGCGGGGCTCGATCTGTACATCACCGGCGATGCCTCGCACGAGGTCTATCACGAGGCGCTGGAGGCCGGCATCAACGTCGTCTTCGCCGGCCACTACGCGACCGAAACCTGGGGCGTGCGCAACATGATGGCGCACACCGCCGCTCACACCGAGCTGGCGACCACCTTCATCGATCTGCCGACCGGCCTGTGAGCCCGCTGAGCGCCAGGGAGCGCTATCTGCCGCTGCTGCTTACGCTGGCCGTGGTGGCCGCCGATCAGATCTCGAAGGCGATCGTGGTCGCAGCCCTGCCTCTGGAGCGGCCCGTTTCCGTGCTCGGCGACTTCCTGCGCCTGACCTACGTGCACAATACCGCCATCGCCTTCAGCATCGGCCGCGGCATCCCGGACGACTTGCGCCGCGTGCTGCTGCTCATCCTGCCGCTGGTGGCGATCGGCCTGATCACGGCGTACTACCTCACCACCGCGGAGCTCTCGCGTCTGCAGCGATGGCTGCTGGCGGCGATCATGGGCGGCGGCATCGGCAACTACGTGGACCGCGTCGCCCGCCCGGACGGGGTGGTCGACTTCGTGGACGTGAAGTTCTACGGCATCCTGGGCTTCAGCCGGTTTCCCACCTTCAATCTTGCCGACTCTTCGGTGGTGGTCGCCGGCATCCTGCTGCTGGCAAGCTCGTTGTTCCTGGCACGGCAGCCGGAAGATACCATCGCCACGGGGAATGGCGCCCCGGCAAACGACGTCCCGGCAAACGACGTCCCGGCAAACGACGTCCCGGCAAACGACGTCCTGACGGACGACGAGGAGAACGCATGAACAAAGCGATGAACACGGCCGTCTTCATGGTGGTCGCCACCGCATTCTCGCTGGCCATGATGGTGGTGGTGATCCTGATCTCCATCGTGCTGGTCGGCTGGCTGACGCAGATGGGGCTCGCGCAAGGGGTCGCGTCGGTGCTGCTGGTGGTATTCACCCTCGGCGGGCTGGCCGGGTCGTTCTTTGCCTACGGGCGGGTAATCAAGCTGGTCGACCGCAAGATCGACCTCTCGTCGAAGATCTACCCGCTGTTCCAGCGCAGGCGGAAGTAGCGGGAGTCGGGCTCGAGGGAGCGAGGATCGGGCGAGGCGGTTCCGCCCCAGCGAACCCTATCCCGCGCGGGCCTGGGCCAGCGCCGCGCGCGCCGCGCTGTCGGTGAACCGCAGGTCGCTGGCGATGTCGATGAACTGGAAGCCTTCGCGCAGGCGGCGGGGGACGTCCGCAGGGTTCGGTACCGGCATCCCGCACGGAACGCCGGCGCGCGCGCATCCTTCGCGGAAGCGCCCCAGCGCCTCTTCGTGGCGCGGGTCGCCCTGGGTGACCCCCATCGACAGCGCCAGGTCACCGGGACCCAGGAAGCCGATGTCGACGCCGTCGACGCGGGCGATCGCCTCCGCGTTGTCGATCCCCTCCAGATCCTCGATCTGGGGGATGCACAGCAGCCAGTCGTTGGCACGCTGCCGGTAGTCGTCGGCCAGGGTCACGCAGCGGCCGGTCCCCTGTGAGCGCGTGCCGGCCGGCGGGTAGCGCATGGCCGAGACGACGGCGGCGGCCTGTTCCGGCGTCGAGACGTGCGGGATCACCAGGCCGCAGGCGCCCGCGTCGAGCACGCGGCCGATGGTGACCGGGTCATGATCCCAGATGCGCGCCAGGGGCACCGCGCCGCGCGCCTCGATGGCGCGGAAGGTGTGGGCGATGAGGCCCAGGTCGAAGGCGGTGTGCTCGGCGTCGACCACCAGCCACGAATAGCCGGCGGCCGCCATGACCTCCGCCGCCAGCGGCGAGCCCAGATTGAGCCACGAACCCAACGACGGCTCACCCGCCGCCAGAGTTTGCTTGATGGAGTCTGTCATCCCTTGTCCTGCCGCGGCGGGTCAGCCGCGATTGATCCGATGGAGGCGACGGGAATCGAACCCACGACCTCGTGAATGCCATTCACGCGCTCTAGCCAACTGAGCTACGCCCCCGGAGATCCGCGTGCGCGTCAGACGAGCACGCGGCTCGTATGGTAACGCCGCGGCACCCGCCAGGGCAACCAAGGCGCCATCCGGCAATCCGACGGGTCGAGACGGAACCCGGCCAACACCTGCGAGGTCAACCGTGAGTAGTCCTGGTAGGTGAATTTGACCGTGGGTTTCAGAACTGTGGGTTTCAGAGCAACCATCGCGTACCCTCGCGCTGCCGATCCCCAGCCGCCGGCCTACTTGGGCTGCGGGACGATGCGGATGTACGGCAACGGCGACTTCCACCCGTCCGGGTAGGTCTCCTTCGCCGCGTCGTCCGACACGGATGGCAGGATGATCACGTCATCGCCCTGGCTCCAGTTGGCCGGAGTAGCGACCTGCTTGGACGCGGTGAGTTGGCACGAATCGAGCAGGCGCAGGATCTCGGCGAAGTTGCGTCCGGTGCTCATCGGATACGTGAGGGTCGCCTTGATCTTCTTGTCCGGCCCGATCACGAACACCGACCGCGCCGTGGCGTTGTCCATGGGCGTGCGGCCCTGCGAGGTCGTCCCGGCGTCCGCGGGCAGCATGTCGTACTGCTTCACGATGGACAGCTCGGGATCGCCGATCAGCGGGTAAGTCACCGCATGTCCCTGCGACGCCTCGATGTCCCTGGACCACGCTTGGTGATCGCTGACGCCGTCCACGCTGATCCCCAACACCTTGCAGTTGCGCTTGGCGAACTCGGCATGGAGACCCGCCATGGTGCCCAGCTCGGTCGTGCAGACCGGGGTGAAGTCCTTGGGGTGCGAGAACAGAATCGCCCATCCGTCGCCGATCCATTCGTGAAAGCTGATCGGTCCCTGGGTGGTCTCCGCGGAAAAGTCGGGAGCTTCGTTGTTGATCCTGAGCGCCATCGATGTCCTCCTGGCGACGGGCCCCTTCCGGGGCCGCAGCATCTGCCGTACGGTGCCACGCAGAACGCCCCTCGAACAAGCCCGCAGATTCTGCCCTCCGTTCCAGGGCGGCTACGTCTCGGTCGATTCGCCGATCGCCTCGGCCCACTGCAGCACCGTGAGACTGGGCCAGCACCGGGTCCATCGCGCCACCTTTCGCTCGTAGATGGCGCGGGTGATCTGCACCCGGTTGGCACGGACCACGAGCCCGAACAGGTCTTGCAGGCCGAATGGCGCGAACACGAACGGAACGCCCCGAGTCATCCGCACGCCGACGGCGGTCGCCGTGGTGGGCCAGGTCCGGATGGCTGCCTCGGTGGAGGTATAGGGCTCGATGGCGTACCCGAAGTGCTGGCGGTACCAGAGGTGCACCCTCGCCTGATTCTTGACGTCCAGACGGATCGGCAGATCGGCCACGGCGGCCAACGCCCTGGTGACGACCGCGTTCTCGCCTTCCTCGCCGAGGTCGCCCGCGTCGAAGTAGACGAGGTCGTGGTCGTCGATGTCCGCCCCCGGCGCCTTGCCGTGGGCGGCGTTCCATACGGTCTGGGTCACGCACCCGGCGCCCAGGTACCAGCCGGGCAGATCCAGCGTCGCGACCCGTTCAAGGCATTCCCAGAGCACGGCGTTGCCGCGGAGCAGGGTGAGCAGGCGACGCCGTTCTTCGGCAGCTACGGAACCGCTCATGCTGCCGAGGCCGCGCGAACCCCGTTCTCCAGCAGGAGCAGCCCGCCGGCCTGCTCCGGCATCCGGCGCGTCCAGCGCGGATGGTTCACGGGATCCAGAAACGCCTCCGGGTGCGGCATCAACCCGAATACCCGGCCGCCGGGGTCGCACAATCCCGCCGCCGCAGCGGTCGATCCGTTGGGGTTCTCCGGATACGCAGGAGGCCCATCCGCGCTGCTCCGGTAGCGCACGCACACCTGGCCCGCCTCCTCCAGCCCAGCCTGCTCCTGCGCTCCGGCGAACACCAGCTTGCCCTCGCCGTGGCGCACCGGCAGCTCCAGCTCGGTCAACCCGTGCGTCCACACGCACGGCGAACGGGGCTCGAACCCCACCCGCACCCAGCGATCCTCGAACCGGCCCGACTCGTTGTGGATCAGCGACGCCTCGCACGCCCAGCGCGGGCCGGCGGCCGGCAGCAGCCCCGCGCGAACCAGGATCTGGAAGCCGTTGCAGATCCCGACCACCAGCCGGCCGGCGTCCAGGAACCGGTCGATCTCCGCCCGCAGCCGGCGGCGCAGCAGCGCGGCCATCGCCGTGGCGGAACCGAGATGATCGCCGTAAGTGAACCCGCCGGGGAACGCCAGGATCCGAAACGGTGCCAGCGGCTCGTCCCGCCGCGACAGTTCCGTGACGTGCACACGGTCGGCGCGGGCGCCGACCGCGTTGAAGGCGGCGGCGAGCTCCTCGTCAGCGTTGATGCCGAAGCCGCCGAGCACGCATACCGGCACCCGGCTCATCCCCCGACTCCCGCCGGACCGGTATGCCACGCGGCCGCGAGCCGCCCCAGGCCGACGCGGATAACCGTCCGGCCGTACCGGGTCACGCTGAGACGGCTGTCGCCGCTCACCTCGCCGATCTCGGCTCCGTCCAGGCCCTCGATCAGGGTCAGGAAGCGCTCTCGACGCGCGCGCGGCACCGACACCAGCAGCCGCGACGGGCTCTCCCCGAACAGCAGCGCCGTGGTGAGGGTCCGCGGCGGCGCGTCGATGCGCTCCAGGCGCACGCGCGCGCCCAAGCGGCCACCGATCACGCATTCGGCCAGTGCCACCGCCAGCCCGCCGTCGCTGAGGTCGTGGCAGGAGGCGATGCACCCCTCGCGGGCCGCCGCGTGCAGCGTGCGATAGGCGCCGCGCGCCGCCTCCGGCAGGACGCGCGGGGCATACCGGCCGCCGCCGTACAAGCGGTCGTAGGCGCTGGCACGCAGCTCGTCGCGGGTCGCCCCGATCAGGAACAGCCGGTCCCCGGGTCGCTTGAAATCGGTGGTCAGAGCCTTGCGCACGTCGGGGATGATGCCCATCAGCGATACCAGCAGCGTCGGCAACACCGAGATCTTGCGGCCACCGGCGTATGCGTCGTTCTTCATCGAGTCCTTGCCGGAGATCAGCGGCAGCCGGTAGGCCAGGCAGGCGCGGCGCAGCCCCTTGGCGGCGCGCACGAGCTGCCCCAGCTTGTAGCGGCCGTCGGGCGTCTGCTCCGACTCGATCGGGTCGGGCCAGCAGAAATTGTCCAGTGCGGCCACCTGATCGGGATCGCCGCCGCACGCCACGTGCGCGCGCACCGCCTCGTCCACCGCGCACATCGCCATCACGTACGGGTCCACCGGCGACAGCCACGGGCAGATGCCGTGCGTGACGGTCACCCCGCGGTAGCTGTCGTAGCGCGGGCGGACCACTGCGCCGTCGGTCGGCCCGTCGGCCCCGACCCCGCAGAACGGCTTGACCACCGATCCGCCGCGCACCTCGTGGTCGTACTGCCGGACCAGGCTCTCCTTCGAGGTGATGTTCGGCTCGGCCAAGAGCGCCAGCAGCGCCGCCTCGTGGGCCGGCGCGGCGCGGGTCCTTGCTGCGGCAGGCGGCGGCTCCCACGCGGAGCGCAGCCGCATGCGCGGCACCCCTTCGTGCAGGAACTCCAGATCGAGCGATGCGACCAGCTCGCCGCGCGCGTGCACGGTGACCAGGCCGTCACCAGTGAAACAGCCCACCACGGAGAGCTCCACGCCGCGCACGGCCGCCAGTTCGCGCAGGGCGTCGATCCTGCCGGCCGGCACCGCCAGACTCATCCGTTCCTGCGACTCCGACAACAGGATCTCCCATGGCGCCAGGCCCGGGTACTTCAACGGCGCCGCGTCCAGGTCGATGCGCACGCCGCCCGACTCGCGCGCCATCTCGCCGAGCGATGAGGAAAGGCCGCCCGCGCCGTTGTCGGTGATGCCTCGGAACAGGTCCGCGTCGCGCGCCTCCAGCAGCAGGTCCAGCACGCGCCGCTGCACGATCGGGTCACCGATCTGGACCGCGGAGGCAGGCGAGCTCTCGTCGAGCGCCAGCGACGAGAAGGTCGCGCCGTGGATGCCGTCCTTGCCAATGCGCCCGCCCACCATCACCGCCAGATCGCCGGGCCGTGCCCGCCCCTGCCACGCCGGCTCGCCCGCCACCTCGGCCGGCAGCACGCCGCCGGTGCCGCAAAAGACCAGCGGCTTGCCGATGAAGCTGCAGTCGAACAGGAACGCGCCGGCCACCACCGGGATCCCGGACTGGTTGCCGCCGTCGACGATGCCGCGGTGGACCCCCGCCAGCACCCGCCGCGGGTGCATGAGCTCGGCGGGCACCTCCTCCTCCGGGGTGGACGGCGGCGCGAAGCAGAGGACGTCGGTGTTGAAGATCGGCTTGGCGCCGCGGCCGGTGCCGATGATGTCGCGATTGACGCCGACGATGCCGGTGATCGCGCCTCCATACGGATCCAGCGCGGAGGGGGCATTGTGCGTCTCTGCCTTGAAGCAGAGCAGCGTCTGCTCATCGAACCGGATGACGCCCGAATCGTCGCTGAATACCGACTTCAGGAACCCGCTGCCGTCGTCCAGCTCCGTGGTCGTGCGGCGGATATAGGTGTCGAACAGCGACACGATGCGCTCGGTGCTGCGTTCTCCGGTACTGGCGCCCTCGGTGTGATCGATGACCGCGTTGAAGATCTTGTGCTTGCAGTGCTCGGACCACGTCTGCGCCAGCATCTCGATCTCCACGTCGGTGAGGGGAGTGCCGATCCCGGCCTGGCGCCGGCGCGCCCGCACCACGGGATCGGCGGCGTAGGCGCGAATGGCGGCAAGCTCCGCCGCCGACAACGCCAGCAGACGCTCCGCCGACAGCCGCTCCAGCGCGGCGTCGTCCATCGCCGCCACGTCGATGCGCTTCACCCCCGGGGCGCGAAGAGTGCCGGCGCTCGGGTAGCGCTCCGGCGGACGCTCCCCGCCGTCCCAGGCCCGCGCGGTGATCGACGTAACCTGTTGCACCAGTGGGTTGTGTAGCGCCGCGGTGAGACGATCGGCGACCGCGGACAGGTCCGTGCCGCGCTTGAACCGGAACCGGTACTGGCGGGCCGTCTGCAGCGCCGCGGCGTGCGGGAGCGGGGTCGCGACCAGCCCCACCACCTCGCGCAGCGTACCGCTGGCCGGGTCGTGCACGCCCGGCCGGTAGGTCACCTCGATCACCAGATCGGCGCCGTCCAGCGGCGTCTCGTCGATCGCGATACGGGCCACGCCGTCGGCGAGGAGCGCCTCCACCTCCGCGCGCGCCACCGGCACGCCTGCGACTATGTGGACGTCGACGATCCGGATCGCCGCGATCCGCTCGATGCCCTCGGCGGCCAGCGCCCCGGCCAAGGCCGTCGTTCTGCCATCGGATATGCCCGGCCGATAGGCGACCGCTATGCGCACGGCGCAGCGTAACACGCCGGCACCTATCGTCGTTGTCGCGAAGGCGTATCGCGTGTAACGTGAATGGAGGTGCAGGACTGCGTCTCTTCCGTTGCGGTTGTCCCCGATCTATCCAGTCGCGATAAATGGGCCGCAATCCACGAGGTGATCAGCCGGTGGCCGGCGCTGGGCGACACCAATCGTGAGGCAATCGAACACGCGGTCGTCGCCCGCGAGCGCATCCACTCGACGGCGGTCGGGCGCGGCATCGCGCTGTCGCACGGCGAGCTGAAGGGGCTGTCGTCGCTGTTGGTGGCGGTCGGCGTCTCCCGGCTCGGCATCGAGTTCTCCGCCGTGGATCGACAGCCGGTGCATCTCCTGTTCGTGTTCGCCACCCCGCCCGCGCAGCGCTCGGAATACCTGCAGGTGCTGGCCGCGATCTGCCGCCTGGGCCGACAGGGCCGCCTGACCGGCCTGTGGGAGAGCGGCGTCGACACGGACACCGTCGAGCGCACCTTGCACCAGGCGTTCGATCCGCTGCGTTGATAGACTTGGCCTGAGAGGCTTGGACTGAGGCTGCCCGTGCTTATCGTGCCCGCCATCGATCTGCTCGACGGCCGCTGCGTGCAGTTGCAGCAGGGCGACTTCGAGCGCGCGCGCCGCTACGGCGACGACGCCGCCGCGGTCGCCGCGGGCTTCGTGCGGGACGGAGCGCTGTGGATCCACGTGGTCGACCTGGACGCCGCGCGCGGCAGCGGGGCCAACCGAGAGGTGATCGGCACGATCCGCAAGGCCGTCGACGCCCGCATCCAGGTAGGCGGCGGGGTCAGGACCGCCGAGGATGCCGAGGCGCTGCTCGACCTGGGGGTGGACGCCGTGGTGGTGGGCACGACGCTCGCCGTCCGCACGGCCGAGGTCCTGTCGTGGGCGGAGCGGTGGCCTGGGCGGGTGGTCGGCGGCATCGACGCCCGCATGGGGCAGGTGCAGGTCAGGGGCTGGGCGGAATCCGCGGGCGGCGAATGGGCGCTGATCGACGCCCTGCGCAGCTCGCAGCTCGCCGGGTTGATCTACACGGCGGTCGACCGTGACGGCATGCTGCAGGGCCCGGACCTCACCGGCGGCATCGCCGCGGCCGACGCGTCCGCGCTGCCGGTGCTGTTCTCCGGGGGAGTGAGCTCAGAGGCCGATCTGGCGGCAATCGCCGCGACCGGCGCCGCGGCCGGCGCGATCGTCGGCACCGCGATCTATGAGCGGCGCGTCGATCTGAGAAGCGCGATCGACGCGCTGCAGCGCGCAAGCGACACGGCGCGGTGGGCGGCGTGACGGCCGCCGCGGCCGGCGGCGTACGCCCGCTGGTGGTGATCTCCGGCGGCGTGGTGGTCGATCTCCTGGCGATGAACGAACGCGCGTACGTCAAGACGCGCGAGTCGCGATCGCTGTGGGTCACCGATGCCGGCGGCGCCCGCGAGCTGCCCTATCGTCCTCCGCATGGCGGAACCGCCCGGATCGCCAACGTGCAGCGAGGGGATTCCTGGTATGCGGTCGAGCTGGCCGCTGAGAACGCGGCGGAAGGCTGCGCCGGGGACCATGCCACGCCGAAGCCGGAGCGCGCCGCCCGCGAGCCGGATGCCCCCCTGGACGCCCTGGCGGCGACCATCCGCGAACGCAAGGGGGCCAACCCGGACAGCTCTTACACCGCTTATCTGTTCGATCAGGGTGCCGACAAGATCAGGAAGAAGGTCGGTGAGGAAGCGATCGAGGTGATCACGGCGGCGTCAGCCCAGGAACTGGTGAGCGAGTCGGCCGACCTCCTCTACCACCTCCTGGCGCTGCTGGAAGCGCAGGGCGTCCGCCTCGACCACGTGTACGCGGAGCTCGAACGCCGACGGCGCTGACCGGCGCCGTAATGGATACGCATGTCGCGCGCGGGCCCCGCCGCGCAGCCGAGCGCCTTCCGTCACTCCTCCGGGACGGAATCCCAGAGCGACCTGAGGTCCAGCGGCTGCGCCTTGGTGTTCAGCAGCTCGATCAGCCGTGCGGCCCCGGCTTCCTTCAGCTCGCCGAGGAACGCGTCGTACTCGCTCAAGGGGCGGTGCCCGACGATGAACTTCATCGTCTCGCCGGCGACGATGGGGGCGACAGCGGCGCGGATCGACCCCACCTCGAAGCGAAGATCCTCCGACAGGAACGGCCACGGGCCGGTACGCAGCGCCGGCCGGTTGTACTCGATTGCCATACTCCACCAGTCTCGCGGGTCCGCGGCGGGCTCCCGGTCCCCGGTTGCGGATGCTGCATCGGCAAGCGTCAGGTCCAACGCCGCGATCGCCTCCGAGGCACGCGGAGACCCGCGCCAGACGGCCCAGCGCGCCCGCGCCGAGCTCCACGGACGCGGTTGCATAAGCGGGTTCGCCGGACCGTTTCGCGGCAGCGGCATCGGCGTCAGCGTGATGCCGTCGCCGCTGGTCGAGCCGGCGAAGTGGCGCGCGTAGGCGAGCACGACGTGCACCACGCCCACCGCTATCTCACGCGTGAAGTCGGGATCGGCACCCCCGGTCTTCAACAGCAGCAGGCCGTCGCGGAGCGCTGTCGCGAACCAACGAACGTAGTCCCGGTACTCCTGGTCCAGAGGCCCCAGACGAAAGCTGCCCTGCTCCGGGTGAAAGTAGGCGACGAGCCTGCGGTCGTGCCCGCTGCCGAACCAGGAGGGGGCGCGATAGAGCAGCTCGCCGTCGGTGATCCCGAACGGCCGACTCTCCGGAAAAGCTGCCTTCAGGTGCCGCAACGACGCGTCGAGCTGATCCCACGTATCGGCGATCAACCCCCGCTGCTCGAAGAGGTCGGCGCGGAACGCCAGCGTTGCCACGAACGGCTGCACACCCGGGACGTACTCCGGAATCCCGTGCAGCTCCGCAGGCGTGGTGAGCGACTGCAGCAGACCGTCGGCAAACAGCGGATCAGAACGCGCGAGCGCGACCAGATTCGGCGTCGCCTGCGGGTGATCGAGCAGGTTCACGAAGAGCCCCCTGAACGACTTCACGTCACGGGAAACCGCCCGCAGATCGACGATGTCCGAAACCGTCTCCGCCCTGGACATCTCACCCAGGACGAGCATTCGCAGCATGCCGTTGGCCCCCTCCATGGTCAGGTACTCGAAGGTCACGTTCGCGGCATCCTCGACACGGCGGAACAGCGCGAGGTCGGAAGCGTTCGGCGGCCCGGCCATGCCTACGCTGAGGGTCGTCCGCTCCTGAAGCGGCAACGACACCGTTCGGATCTCAGTCGTGTCCGGCTCCGAGTCCCTGCCACACCCGCCGAGCATGGCCCAAGCCGCGACGGTGGACACCGCCGCCGCGCGCCGGAAACGGTTGCGAAGCGCCGGCTGGTCGCCCATCACGGCGTCGGCCGGCGCAGCCGCTCCAGGATGGCGGCCACGATCGCGCCGACCGGTCTGCGCGTGGTGTCGATGCGGATGCCGAGACTCTGGTAGATCGGCTCGCGCTGCTGATACAGCGCGCGCAGTTGCGCGGGCGGCAGGTCCAGCAGCGGCCGGGCGCCCGGCCTGCCGGTCCGATCCCGTAACTCCGCGAGCGGCGCGGTCAGATAGAAGGTCGTCCAGTCGCGGAAGAACGCACGGTTCGCGGGCTGCACCGGCGCCCCGCCGCCGACAGCCAGGACGGTCTGTTCCGCGCCACTCAACCGATGCAACGCGGTCGTCTCCGCCTGCCGGAAGCCGGCCTCGCCGGCCGCCGCGAAGATCTCACGAATGGTCCGCCCCTGTTCCTCCTCGATCACCCGGTCCAGGTCGACGAACCGCCAATTCAGCGCCACCGCCAACCCCATCCCGACCGAGGACTTGCCGGCGCCCATGAAGCCGATGAGCGCCACGCGCGCGACTCCACCCGTGGCGAGCGGGTCCCGCCCCTGTCCGGTGCCGGCGGCCACGGGTGCAGACTACTGCATAGTACGCCTGAGATGCCGCCTCGATCAGGGACCGATCACCCTCTGGTATCGGTGATCATCCCCACGCACGACCGCCTCGCGCTGCTGATGGAGGCGATCGACTCGGTACGCGCGCAGAGCTACGCCCCGATCGAGTTGATCGTCGTAGACGACGGATCGACCGACGGCACTGCACGGCGGCTGCGCGACGAGCCCGGCGTACGCCTGCTCGGCATGGACCATACCGGCTACCCCGGCGCCGTACGCAACGCCGGGGTGGCGATCGCGACCGGCGACTACCTGGCCTTCCTCGACTCCGATGACCTGTGGATGCCCGACAAGCTGGCTCTGCAGATGGAGCTGTTGCGGGAGAGCCCCGAGGTGCCGATCGTCCATAGCCGGGAACTCTGGTTGCGCGATGGACGCACGGTGTCACAGGCCGGGCAGCGTCACCGGCGCGCCGGTCGGCTGTTCGCGGACGCGGTCCGCAAGTGCGTCATCGGACCGTCCACGGTGGTCCTGCACCGCGTCGTACTGCGCGAGGTGGGCGGCTTTCGCGAAGACCTGCAGATCGCCGAGGACTACGAGCTGTGGCTGCGGGTGACCGCCCGCTTCCCGGTGGCGTACTGCGACCGGCCGCTGGTCACCAAGCGCGCCGGCCACGGCGACCAGCTATCGGAGCGGTACGGCCAGATCGAGCGCTTTCGCATCGACGCCCTTGCGCCGCTGGTGGCGGCCGATTACTGGGCGGAGCCGGAGCGGACCATCGCCCGCCGGGAGCTCGCGCGCAAGTGCCAGATCCACGCCGCCGGCGCCCGCAAGCGCGGCCGCGCCGCGGAGGCCGAGCGCTACGAGGCGCTGGCAGCCGAGTCGTCGCCCGCCGCCGGATCGGCCGCGCCGCCGGACGCCGCGTCTCCGGACGCCGAGAACGCCTCGATCTCCGCCGCCAGCTCCGGGTCGCGCGCCGCGTACTCCAGGATCGACCGCAGGTAGCCGGCCGGCGCGCCGATGTCGAGTCTGCGGCCGATCATCCGCTGGATGACGACACGCCCCTGCCGCGCCAGCTCCTCCACCCCCTCGGTATAGTTGAACTCGCCGCCGCCGTGGCGCTCCCAGCGGCTCCGCAGGGCGGGGTAGATCTCCGGCGTGTACAGGTAGCGGCCGATGCAGATGTCGCGGCTGGGCTCGGTGCCGGGCGCCGGCTTTTCCACGATATCGGTCACGTGCAAGCCGTCCTCGGCCAGCGCCACCACGCCGTAGCGTTCCAGGTGCGGCGGATCGTGCTCGACGGCCAGCACGCTGCACCCGGTCCGTACATGGGTGTCGATCAACTGCTGCGTGAGCGGCGGGTCGCCGATGTGCAGATCATCGGGAAACACGACCACGAACGGATCGTCGCCGGTGAACGGCTCGGCCAGCAGGATCGCCTGCCCGGTGCCCAGCATCCGCTGCTGGCGCAGGAAGAAGAACCGGCCCGGCGGCACGGCGATCGTCCGCTGCTTGGCGGCCGCGCCCTCGGATTCGAACACCTGCTCCAGCTCCACCTCGCGATCGACGTAGTCCTCCAGGGCGCGCTTGCGGCGCGAGGTGATGAACAGGATGTCGCCGACCCCCGACTCGCGCAGCTCCTGTAGTATGAAGTCGATCGCGGGTCGGTCGATGACCGGAAACATCTCCTTGGGTACCGTCTTCGAAGCCGGCAGAAACCGGCTGCCGTACCCGGCCGCGACGATCACCGCTTTCATGCGTGCCTCGCTTTCCCGTGTAGCCCGGAGTGAACGATGACGCCCGTCCTGCGGGCCACCCTGGCGCTGGCCGCCGGCGCGGCGCTGGGCGCCCTGCTCCACCAGCCGCCGATCGCTCCCGTCCTGCATACCGCCGCCGACCTGGCGGTCCGAGCGGTGCAGGTGTTCGTGTTTCCGATGGTCTTCTTCGGTCTTGTGGCAGGCGCTCGCGAGCTGGGACGCCGCGGCGCCCTGCGCGTCCACGCCTGGCTGGTCGTGGGACAGGCCGCCGCCACGGTGTCGCTGGCGGCGCTGGGCGTGCTGTCGATCCTGGCCGCGTCACCCGCTCGGATTCCCATCATCGTCGTGGACCGCGCCGCCGCCTCGGTGCCGAGCTTCGTCGGGCATCTGCAGCAGGCGCTGCCGACCAATCTGTTCGCCGGTCTGGCCGGCGACGGGGCGCTGTTGCTGCCGGTGTATCTGATCGCGCTGGTCATCGGCCTGAGCATACCGGAGGACCGGGCGAGCCGCGCGATCGCGGAGCTCGTCGAGGCTCTTGCCCGCCTGTTCCACCGGATCAACTCCTTCGTCACCGCCCATCTGTGGGCGGCGCTGCTGCTCGGCGGCGCATCGCTGGCCGCCGCGCTGAGGGGAGCCGGGGCCGCCCCGTACGGCGAGCTGGTGCTGGTGCTGGCGATCGACCTGGGCCTGGTGCTTGGGGGCCTGATGCTGGGGTGGTGCCTGCTCCGGCGGACGCATGCGTCGTTGCCGTCCCTGTCCGGCCTGGCCGTGCCGGTGCTGACGGGCATCGCCACCGGACACCATCACGCGGCGCTGGCGGCGCTGACCCGGCATGGGGCGGTGGACCTGAGGATCTCGAACCCTCTGGGAAGCGCGGCCTTCCCGCTGTTCGCGATGTTCGGGCGCGCCGGCAGCGCCATGGTCGCCGCCGCATCCTTCACCGTAATCCTCCGCTCCTACTCGAGCATGGCGCTCGCCGCGGGTGATGTGCTTTGGATCATCGGCGCCTCCTCGGTGCTCGCCTTCGCCCTGGCGGCGGCTCCCGGCGGCGCCGTGACCGCCGCCTTGGCGCTGCTTGCCGCTCGCTACGGGCGCGGGCTGGAAGAGAGCTACCTGGTGGTGGCCCCGGTGCTGCCGTTGCTGATCGCGATGGGCGTGGCTGCCGACGTGGCGATCAGCGGCGCCATCGCGGTCGTGGCAGGAGCGCGCGCGCGCCTGCTCGTCGATCCGCGACCGGACCGCCTTCAGAGGTAGCGCGGTTCCGGGGCGTCAAGCTCACGGAACTTCGGCGCGTAGCGCTGCGGGCGGCGGCCGAAGCAGACCCCCATCTCCTCGTACAGGCTGATGATCGCGGGATCGACATTATGCTGCGCTATGGCCGCCCGCGTGGGCAGGTAGGAGACGAAGTCGCCATCCACCCAGCTCACCGTCACGCCCGACACCCCGTCCAGCAGCAGCAGCACCGCGCCGGCGCCGATCTGCTTGCCGAAGCCGACGTCGAACGCGGAGGTGGCGCCGGAGCGCACCAGGTGCGCGGGCACGACCTCGCGCGCCTCAGGCGCCTCATGGAGCTCCGGCACGTACATCCCCAGTTCCCGCATCGCCTGGCGGATCTCCGCGTCGCCGTCGAGTCGCGACTGGATCTGGTCGCGGACGTAGCGGCCGGCACCGGCGAGCTTGCGATGGCCGAAGGCGTCCACGGGGACGCTGTCGTCGGTCACCGTGTCCCCGCCCGCGGTCGTCATCCCTTCGGCCACCACCACCGTGTAGGTCGCGGCGAAGCCGCCCGCGGCGCGCAGGCGGCCGAGCAGTCTCCTCTTCAGGTGTTCGTGGACGATATCGAAGTCGACCGGGACCTCCGGCAGCAGGATGCAGTCGGCGTCGGCCGCGATGCCGCCGCGCAGCGCGACGTGGCCGGCATAGCGCCCGAACGCCTCCGTGATCATCACCCGGTTGTGGCTGCGGCCGGTGGACTTGAGGTCGTCGACGATGCGCGCGATCCGGTTGGCGGCGGTGTCCCCGCCGACCGAGTAGGTCTGCAGGTCCATGTCGATCGTCTTCGGCGCGTGCACGACCGGGATGCCCCGGTCCGCCAAGTCGACGACCACCGAGCCGGTATCGTCGCCCCCCGCGATCACCAGGCCGTCGATCGAGAAACGCTGCAGTCCGGCGATGATCCGCTGGTAGCGGTTCGCATCGGGAATCGCGGCGATCTTGATGCGGGAATGACCGGCTGACGACCCGGCTGTCGTGCAGTCGAGCGCATCGCGCCGGTCCGCGTCCAGCGCCACCAGCTCGGTGAGCCGTTCCAGGTTGTAGAGGCCGGCGTATCCGTTCGGGATGATCCATGCGCGCGCGCCGCGCGCTTGCGCCATGGCGGCGGCGCCGTACAGCACCGCGTTCAGTCCAGGTGCATCACCCCCACTGGTGAGCAGGCCGATGTTGCGCATGTCCGGCCACGCAGGCTACAGCAGCACCCTGGCTGCCTGCACGACCATCCCCACGCCGACGGGGAGCAGCAGGTTGTCCAGATCGCGTCCGGAGAGCGCCTCGATCACCATGGCAGCGGCGGCCACCGCAGTCGAAAGGCGTAGATCGGCCGTCAGCGTGACCGTGACCAGGAACACCGCCGCGAAGCAGGCCAAGCTCCCGGCCACGGTCTTGTTCCGGTTCAGCGGCGTGCGCCACCCCGCGAACGCCATGCCGACCACGCTGGCCGCGGAGTCACCGAAGGCGAGCGCGTAGATCGCGATCGCGGATGCCGGCAACGGGTACAGCAGCAGCGCCAGCATCGCGCCCAGCCCCAGCGTGACCGGTCCGAGGACGAAGCCCGTGTCTGCCGGCCGCGCCGCGGCCACGGTCAAACCCGACACCACCGCCACACGGATCCCGGCCAACCGCATCGCCTCGGCAGCCGTGTAGAACAGGGTCCCCGCCATCAGCAGACCCATGGTGAGCGGCAGGTGCACCGACGCCAGCGGCGGGACCAGCGCCACCAGGAGATGGATCGCCTTGCGGATCAGTTCTCGATCCAGGCCGTCGGTCACACCCGCGTGAGCCAGCGGTCGGGGCGCGGGCCCTGAGAGCGCCGGAAACAATCCGAGGACGCGTGATGTTTGCGACACTATGCGGTACACTGGTGGTCCATGGGCGATTAACTCAGCGGGAGAGTGCTACCTTCACACGGTAGAAGTCACTGGTTCAAATCCAGTATCGCCCATACCACCGCAACCGGCAAGCCGCAACCCCTTGTCGATGCGACCCTTACGATGGATGCGAGCGCTTGGCCGCGGCTCGGCGCCGGCGCCTCGACCCGCCCGACCGGCCACGAGCGGCTTGGCTGCGTCCGGATCCTGCCCCCGCGGAGCCGTCCGACGGGACGCGGCGCCGGAGCAGGAGGAACGCCACGGCTCCGGCGACGATCATGATCGCGGACAGAATCTGGCCCGTGGTGAAGTTCAGCAGTGATGTCTGCGACGGATTCGCCACCTGCACCAGCATGATCGGGAAGTCCAGACCGGGATCCGGCTGCCGGAGGTATTCCACCGCGAAGCGCACCACCCCGTAGCCGGTCAGATAGGCCGAGAACAGCACCCCGGCAAACGGCGCGCGCTTGCGCAGCACGAACCACAGCAGCGCGAACAGCAGCAGCCCTTCCAGGGCAGCCTCGTAGAGCTGCGAAGGATGGCGCGCCAGATTCACCAGCACCTGATCCGGGCCGATCTCCATCCCGGACCGCTCCGCCATCTCCCGTACCCACCCCTGATCGGCCGGGAACCCGGGGGCGTCAGGGAAGACCACCCCCCAGGGTACGGTGGTCACCCGCCCGAACAGCTCGCCGTTGATGAAGTTCCCGACTCGGCCGAACGTGTAGCCCAGTGGGGTGCACGTCGCGATCATGTCCATCCATTCCGCGACCGGCAGCCGCTTGGCGCGGCAGTAGACGGCCACGGCGACGATCGCCCCCAGCAGGCCGCCGTGGTAGGCCATCCCCTGCAATCCCACGAAGCGCAGCTTCCCCGCATCGCGGACGAACGGAACGATGATCTGGAGCGGATTGCGCAGGTAGTGGCCGCTCGGATCGTAGACGATGACGGAGACAAGGCGCCCGCCGATGAGCACGCCGATGATCCCCCAGAAGAACAGGTTGAGCACCGTCTCGTTGTCGACGGTCAGATTCCGTTCGGCGATTCGCACGCGCAGCAGCCGATAGGTGAGATAGAACGCCACCAGGTACATCAGGCCGTACCAGCGCAGCGGCAATCCGGGTACGATCTCCGGATTCAGCCAAGTGGGAAACGGGATGTGACCTCCGCTCATCAGACAGGCATGATAGATCGCATCGCACGCGTTGACACACGCTCCGACCCGCTCCGAGAATCGGAGGAAATCATGAAGGGCCCCGAGCCGGACCGGATCAGGCTCGGGGTACGTCGCACGTTCTGGACGACCGCCTCCGTCACCACGGTACTCGCCTGTACGCTGCTGGTCCTGGCACCTCAGGTGCTGGCGCAGAACCGCACCCGCGACTCGGAACGGGCGATCGCCATTCTGCGCGACGTATTCCACTTCGTGCGTCTCAACTACGTCGATGCCGACGCCGCCGGCACCGACAAGCTCCTGGAAGGGGCGCTGACCGGAATGCTGGATGCGGTCGATGATCCTTACACCAAGTTCTTCGACCGGAACGAAATCGATGAACTGAACGACATGACCACGGGTGAGTTCGGCGGCGTCGGCCTGTACCTCGGCCGTGTCGACGACGGCGTTCTGGTCATCGAGCCGTTCGTGGGCTCGCCGGCATATGGGGCCGGGATCATGGCCGGCGACCTGATCGTGGCCATCGACGGCACGGAGGCCGGCACCCTGGACGAAAACGGCGTGGTGTCCCGCCTGCGCGGCTCGCCCGGCACGGACGTCCGCGTTTCGCTGGTCCGCGCCGGCAGCGAGACATTGGAGGTGACCGTCACGCGCGAGCTGATCGAGGTCCCCACGGTGCGCCACGCGGTGATCAAACCCGGGATCGGCTACCTGCGGGTCAGTCCTCAGTTCACCAGCAAGACCCCGGACCGGATCCGGGAGGCGCTGCGCGACCTCGGCGGCCGCTCGCGATCGCTGATCCTCGACCTGCGCGGCAATCGCGGCGGCCTGCTCTCCGCCGTCATCGAGATCGCCGACCTGTTTCTCGATACGGGAACGATCGTGCAGATCCGCTCGCGCGTGGAGAGCGAAAACCAGGACTACACCGCGACACGGCGCGCCACGGTGGTCGACCGCGATCTTCCCATCGTCGTGCTGATAGACGGCGTGTCGGCCTCGGCCGCCGAGATCCTGGCCGGCGCGCTCAAGGACCACGAACGCGCCTATCTGGTCGGCCAGCAGAGCTACGGGAAGGGATCCGTACAGCAGGTCATGCGCATCGAGGACGATCGCGCGGTCAAGGTGACCACCTCACTCTACTTGACCCCCGACGGCACCAGGATCGAAGGCGTGGGTGTCCTCCCGCACCGCATCACCGAGCCGAAGCTGAGCACGGACGAGCAGGAAACGCTGGGCCAGTTCGGCAGGTCGAAACTGCTGATCCGGTTCGCGCTCGAACACGCGGAGCCGACCGAAGCGGAAATCGGTCAACTACTCGTCGATCTTGAGGACAGCGAATTCGATCTGGAGGAGCAGACGGTCCGCCGGCAGCTTGCCCGCACCATCGCGCGGATCCACCGGCGGCTGCCGATCTACGACCTGGTCAACGATCCGTCCATGATCGAAGCGGTGAGGCTGCTGCGCGCCGGCGAGGTCAGCGCGGACTCCTTTCCCGACGACGTCGAGCCAGAGGTTCCCGACAGCGCTGCCGCCGAATCGCCCCTGGGGGGCTGGTCGGGATGATCGCGTCCGCCGCCCACCCGCCCGGCCGCCGCCGGTCCGTGGGCTGAGTGCAGCAGTTCGTCGTCCCTCAGGACGCGCTGGTGACCGCCGGTCCCAGCGAGACGGCGACGCATACGGCGGTGCTGACCGGGAAGGACTTCCACTACCTGGCGCATGTCCGCCGGTTGGGCCCGGGCGACAGCATCTCGGCCAGCACGCCGGACGGCTCGCGCTTCGCGATGACCGTCCGCGAGCGCGGCCGCGACCGGCTGTCCGTCACGCTGCGACCGATCGGCGATGACGGCGGGCCACCGATTCTGCCGGTGACCATCGTTCAGGCGGTGGTCAAGCCGGCGGCGATGGACCTGATCGTCCGGCAGGCGACCGAGCTCGGCGTGGCCGGTATCGTGCCGGTGCTGAGCGACCGCTCGGTCCCCACCGGCCACGCGCACCCGCGCCTGCCGCGCTGGCAGCGGATCGGGCGCAGCGCCAGTCAGCAGAGCGGCCGCTCGCCGCTTCCAGCGATCGAGGCGCCGCGCAGCCTTCCGGAGGTGCTGCGGGCGGCAACGAGCGTAGCCGGCAAACTGGTCTTCCAACCCCCGGAACCCGCGGAAGCGGACGTGGACCTGCCGGATACGCTCGACCCCGCCGAGCCGGTCTGGCTGCTGTTGGGCCCGGAAGGCGGTTTTTCCGCTGCGGAGCTCGATCGCATCGCCGACGCCGGCTTTCGCCGCTGCGCACTCGGAGCCACGGTGCTGCGGGCGGAGACCGCGGTGGTAGCGGCGATCACCGCCGTGCGCGTCCTCTGGCATCGCGCGCCGCCGCCGGACCATGACGCGGGAAGAGCGGAGCGGTGATCACCATCCTGCTGGTGGACGACGATCCGCTGATTCACGACACGCTGGCGGCCATCCTGCCGGCCGAGTACCGCGTGACCGGCGCGCGGACGGCCCCCGAGGCCTTCGAGCGCATCGAATCCGAGCAGCCTGACGTGGTCCTGATGGACGTCGCCCTCGGCACGGCCGACGGCATCGAGGTGGTCCGTCAGGTGAACACCCGCCCGGACGCGCCGCCCATGGTGATGATCAGCGCCCACGACGACGTGGAGCTGGTAGTGGAGGCCATGCGCGCTGGCGCCATCGACTACCTGATCAAGCCGCTCGCGCTGGACAAGCTGCGCGGCACGGTGCGCCAGGCGGTGGCCATGCGCCGGCGGCCTGCTGCCACGGCCATGGAGGGTCTGATCGGCTCCAGCCCGCAGATGCAGCGCCTTCGTGAAGAGGTCGCCTTGTACGCGCCGGCCAACTCACCCGTCGTGGTCTCCGGCGAGAGCGGCGTCGGCAAGGAAGTGGTCGCCCGCAGCCTGCACGCCAGCTCGCCGAGAGCCGGCCGGCCCTGGGTCGCGATCAACTGCGGCGCGATCGCGCCGACCATCATCGAGACCGAGTTGTTCGGGTCCGAACGCGGCGCCTACACGGATGCCACGCGCCGTCCCGGCTGCTTCGAGCGCGCCGACCAGGGAACGCTGTTCCTGGATGAGATCGGCGAGATGGGAAGCGACCTGCAGGTGAAGCTCCTGCGCGTGCTGGAAGCGCAGGAGCTCACCCGGGTCGGGGGTACGAACACCATACCCGTCAACGTGCGCACCCTCGCCGCAAGCAATGCCGAGCTGGCCGACCTGCGCTCCACCGGCCGCTTCCGTCTCGATCTCTACTACCGACTCTCCGTGCTGATGATCCACGTGCCGCCGTTGCGCGAACGGCGCCAGGACATTGTCGAGCTCGCCTACCACTTCCTGCCAGCGGAGCTCCGCCTGACTCCGCCGACGATCGCAAAGCTCGAGGAACACGACTGGCCGGGCAACGTGCGCGAACTGCGCAACGTCATGGATCGGGCCCGCCTGCTGGCCGCCGCGCAACCCGGCGACCGGCGCACGGTGGATGCGAACGCGATCAGATTCCAATAGCGCCGCCTGCGGCTCCACCTGGCGCTCGAAATTGACCCGTCTCCGCGGCCGTCGCTATACTCTCGGCGTCGTGCCGAGCGTCAACCCGGAGCCCGTAACGGAGCAGCCCATTGCCGGGCTCGACGTCCGGGAGACGGGCTTCGCGCTTCAACTGCACGCGGTCGACGGGGTCGAAGGCGGCATGGCGCTCCATCTCAGCGGCCGGATCGGCCCCGACAACGTCGACCTGTTCCGGAATCGCACCGGCGCGGCAATGGAAGCCGGTTATTCTCGGCTGATGCTGGACTGTGCCGGACTGCACACGCTGTCCGGCACGGCGATCGGGGCGTTCGCGGCCCTGCAACGAGCGCTGCGACTGCGCGGCGGCGACTTGGTGGTGGTCGAGCTGCCGGAACCTGCGCGCGAGCTGTTCCGGCTGCTCGGTTTCGCCGACCTGATCACCGTCGCCCCGGAGCTGGAGGAAGCGGTATCCCATCTGGCTTCTCCGGATCAGACCCCACCGCCGGTCCTCTTTCCGCACGTGCTGGAATGCCCCGCGTGCACGACCAGGCTTCGCGCCGTCAAGTCTGGTCGGTTTCGCTGCTCAAGCTGCCAGGCGGTCCTGGCAATCAACAACGGCGCACAGGTATTCACAGCATGACCCGTCAACGAATCGAAAGCTTTCTCCGCACGCTCGGCCTGTCATTCGAGGAGTTGGACTCAGACACCTGGGTGATCAACGACGAAGAACGTGGCGTCGAGAACCTGATCGTCGTTCACGAGGACCCGGTGATCATCTTCCGGCTCAAGGTCGCCGACCTGACGCCGGGCGACCACTGCGCGCTCTACGCGGAACTGCTGCGCCTGAACGGCACCGACCTGCTGCATGGCGCCTATGCTCTGGAAGGGAACGGCCTGGAAGGCAGCTCCGTCGTCTTGATGAACACGCTGCTCAGCGAAACGATCGATATCGAGGAGTTTCAGGCAACGCTCGACGCGATCAGCCTGTCGGTCGCCGAGCACTATGAGCGGCTCCTGCCGCTGGTGAAAACGGGGGACGGCTGATATGGGCCTGTTCGATCGGTTCCGCAGGGTCGTCAAGTCGAACATCAACGAGATGATCAGCAAGGCGGAGAATCCCGAAAAGATGCTTACGCAGCTGATCGAGGACATGAACGGTCAGCTCATCGAGTCCAAGAAGGCGGTGGCCGGCGCCATCGCGGACGAGAAGCAGCTCGAACGCCAGCTCCTGCAGCAGCGCACACAAACCGAGGACTGGGAGAAGCGCGCCGTGCTCGCGGTGCAGGAAGGAAAGGATGAGTTGGCCAAGCGCGCCCTGGTTCGCAAGCAGGAGCTTGACGAATACGTCTCCAGCTACCAGGACCAGTGGCAGGCGCAGCGCGACTCGGTCGAGCAGCTCAAGGGGTCGCTGCGCGATCTCACGCAGAAGATCGAGGAAGCGCAGCGCAAGAAAAACATCCTGATCGCCCGAGCGAAGCGGGCCGAGGCGCAACAGCGCATCCAGTCCACCCTCAGCACCTCCCGCGATACGTCGGCGTTCGAGGCGTTCGACCGCATGGCCAAGAAGGTCGACCAGATCGAGGCGCAGGCGGACGCCGAACGTGAGATCGACCAGATCGACGCCGGCGACCAGTCGCTGGAACGCGAGTTCAAGCAGCTCGAGGGAGGCGACACGTCGGCGGACAAGCTGCTGGAAAACCTGAAGAAGAAGATGGGGCAGATCGAGGACAAGTCCTCGGGGACCGAAAGCCAGGCCAAGTCGGGCGACTGACGAACCGACACGCCGAGGCGGCCACCGGCAGCGGAACTCTGCCGCGCGTCTGCCTGATCGCCCTGTCCGGTGCGCTGGGCGCGCGCCTGCACGCCTACTCCCGGCGGGTCGCCGGATTCCAACTCGACACCGTTGCGGAGCCTCCCGCGCCGCGCGACCCGCGTTACGCGGCTGCGGTGATGCCGGCCGACCCCGCGGAGCGTCTGCTCACCGGACCGGTCCAGCCGGCCTGGCCGGTAATCGCCTACGGCCCGGAAGCGGAACTGGCGCGCCTGTTCCTGGCCGGCTGTGCCGACTACCTGCGCGATCCGTGGACGCCGGAGGAGTTGGAGCTGCGCGCGCTGCGCACCATCCACGCCGCGCACACGGCCACCCGGTTCGGTGAGGGCGGCGCGTTGCGGCTGTCGGGGCGGGCGCTGTCGGGACCGGAGGGCACGGTCAGCCTGGGAGCGCAGGAAGCCGAGATCCTGCGCATGCTGCTGGCCAACCGCGGATCCACGGTGACCCGCGACGCCCTGTTCTATGCGATCTGGGGGCGGCCGCCGGCCCGGCGCAGCCGCGCCGCGGACATGCACGTCACCGCGCTCCGGCGCCACCTGGCCGCGGTGGCGGAGCCGGCCGACGCCGCCCGGCCTGCGGCCGGGCGGCTGATCGTCACCGTTCGCGGTCGCGGCTACCGCCTCGATTGAGGGTTAGGAAAAAATCCGTATGAACAGGTCGTTCAGCGCGATCACCGTGGTCACGAACACGATCGAAACCATCGACATCAGCTTGAGCAGGATGTTGATCGACGGTCCGGACGTGTCCTTGAAGGGATCCCCGACCGTGTCGCCGACGACGGCAGCCTTGTGCGCATCGGAACCCTTGCCGCCGTGGGCGCCACCCTCGATGAACTTCTTGGCATTGTCCCAGGCGCCGCCGGCGTTGGCCATCATGATGGCCAGCACGAAGCCGGAGGTCAGGGCGCCGGCGAGTAGCGCGATCACCGTGAACGGCCCGAAAATGATGCCGGTCAGGATCGGGGCCACGACCGCCAGCAGGGACGGCACCACCATCTCCCGTTGCGCTCCCTGGGTGGAGATGGCCACACAGCCGGCGTAGTCCGGTCGCTCCGTGCCCTCCAGCAGCCCCGGCTTCTCCCGGAACTGCCGGCGCACCTCCTTGACCATGTCGCCCGCGGCGCGGCCCACCGCGCGCATCGACAGCGACGAGAACACGAACGGCAGCATGGCGCCGAGGAACAGTCCGATCAGGATCTTCGGGTCCAGCAGATTGATGTTCATGACCACGTCGGTGACGTGGCCGTCGGCGCCGCGCACGATCTCCACGACGCCGGCGTAGAACTCCTCGAACAGGGGCGAGATATCGAGCTGTTCGAACGCCTCCTTGATCTTGTTGCCGTACTCGGCCAGCAGCGCCAGCGCGGTGAGCGCGGCGGAGCCGATCGCGAACCCCTTGCCGGTCGCGGCGGTGGTGTTGCCCAGCGAGTCCAGCGCGTCGGTGCGCTCGCGCACGTGCGGCTCCATCTTGGCCATCTCCGCGATGCCGCCGGCGTTGTCCGCCACCGGTCCGTACGCGTCGGTGGCCAGGGTGATGCCCAGCGTCGACAGCATCCCCACCGCGGACAACCCGATCCCGTACAGACCGAGTCCGGGGGTGGCTGCCCCGCCCGACAGGAAGAAGGCGGCGAGCGTCGCCCCGATCACGGTGAGCACCGGGATCAGCGTGGAGAGCATGCCCAGGGACATGCCGGCGATGATGGTGGTAGCCGGGCCGGTGAGCGCCTCGTTGGACAACAGTTGCGTGGGCTTGTAGTGGTCGGAGGTGTAGTACTCGGTGAAGTAGCCGATGATGTTGCCGGCGATCAGCCCGACGATCATGGCGGCCCAGATGCCCAGGAACTCGCTGCCGAGCGTCAGGATCACCAGCAGGAAGGAGCCGATCGCGATCAGCGCGGTCGATCCGTAGGTTCCGCGCCGCAGCGCGCCGAGCAGCACCGCCTGGCTGGCGTCGCCCTTGGCGCGCACCACGAAGGTGCCGAGGATGGAGCACAACACGCCGATGGTCGCGATCGACACCGGCACCTGAATCGCCTGCAACGCCGATATCGAGTCCAGACCGAGCGAGGCGACCGCTCCCAGCGCCATGGTGGCGATGATCGAACCCACGTACGACTCGTACAGGTCGGCGCCCATGCCGGCCACGTCGCCGACGTTGTCACCGACGTTGTCCGCGATCGATGCCGGGTTGCGCGGATCGTCCTCCGGGATGCCGGCCTCCACCTTGCCGACCAGGTCGGCGCCGACGTCGGCGGCCTTGGTGAAGATGCCGCCGCCCAGGCGGGCGAACAGCGCCATCGCCGAGGCGCCCATGCCGAAGGTGATCATGATCGGCGGGATCTCCTCCGCAGCGACGTCGAATACCGCGTGCAGCAGCCACCACCAGATCGAGATGTCCAGCAGCCCCAGGCCGACGACGGTCATGCCCATCACCGTCCCGGAGGAGAAGGCGACGCGCAGCCCGGCGTTGAGGCTCTCGCGGGCACCCCAGGCGGTGCGCGCGTTGGCGCGGGTGGCCACGGTCATGCCGATGAAACCGGCCAGCGCGGAGAAGAACCCGCCGGTGATGAACGCGAACGGCACGAAGCCGGACAGCAGACCCAGGCCCCAGGAGATCACCCCCAGGATCGCGAACAGCACCACGAAGAAGATCGCGACGACCTTGTACTGCTGTTTCAGGTAGGCGATCGCCCCCTCCTGCACGGCGCGGCTGAGGTCCTTCATGCGTTCGTTGCCAGGCTCCTTGCGCAGCACGGCGAGCGCCAGGATCAGCGCGAAACCCAGTGCGGCCACGGAGCCGATCCAGGTGACCCACATCATGTCGGGGCCCTCCTCGTTCGCCTGCCCGGCAGCGGTCCCGTCGGCAAAGCCGATCGCGGCCGGAAGCACGGCTAGTGCCAGAATGAGCAGTATGGAGAAGATGCGTCTCATCGAATGTCCTTGCGGAAAGGGTTTGGCAGCGCCGCGCCGCGGCACGCTACTGCAAGTATAGCACTATTATAGCGAAGCGCCACCCACCCGTGCCCCGCCCGACCTTCCCTCCGGCGCGGCTCGCCCCTAAGATGGCCACCATGCCCGCGGATGAAGCAGCGCTCCTGCAGTCGCGCATGACGTTGCGCTCCAATCCGCGCGCCTGGGTGCCGCTGCTGCTGCCCCCGGGGCTGATCGTGGCCCTGGCGGCGATCGCGCTGCTCGCCGACGCGTGGCCGGTGCTGATCGGCGTTCTGCCAATCGGCCTGATCGGTTACCGCGTGCTGCGCTACCTGTTCAAGCAGTTCCGCAACCGGCTCCGGCTGTACGACGACCGGATCGAGCTGGACTTCATGGGCGAGGAGGAGGCCGTCGTGCGCTGGACGGAGCTGACCCGCAGCGGGCTGGCCACCAACGGCCGCCGGCGCAGCATCTTTCTGTACCGTGCCGACGAGGACCAGCTCGTGGAGCTCTCCGACGAGTTCGAGTCGTTCGACGCGATCGTGCAGGCCATCCGCGCACGCACCGATTTCGAGGAGCTGGATCTCCGCGGCTATCGCAACGTGACGGAACTCCTGCGGGCCGAGGCCGCAGCCGCAGAGTCCACTACCGGCGAGGAAGGCGACGAGGCCGCGGCCGACGCATCCGCCGCCGAGCGGTAGGAGTCAAAGGCTCAGACGGCAGCCAGCTCCCGCTCGCACGCGTTGGCGATCGCCAGCCCGCCGGCGATGCTGCGGTAGTAGTCGAAATCCTCCACCCGGCCGGGAAAGGTCTCCGCCAGCCAGCGCTGCACCGGCACGAGCTGCGAGGAACCGCCGGTGCACACCACCTGATCCACGTCCTCGGCATTGAGGCCGGCATCGTCGAGCAGCGCCCGCGCGGTCGCGTGGACCCGCTCCATCGTCGGCTCCAGCACCCGCTCCAGACAGGTGCGGTCGAACGGCAGGCGGAGGTCGATCCCGTCCAGGCGGATCTCGGTCGCCTCCCGCTCGGAAAGCTCGGCCTTGGCTGCCTCCGTCGCGCTCAGCAGCGCGTACACGGCGTTGCCGCGGATCAACTTCCAGAGACGGGTCAGCTTGCGGCGCGCGTCGGGACCGGACTGGATGCCGGCGAAGATGCTCTCCATGAGCTCCGGGCGGTTCGACATGTAGGAGGTCTGCCAGTTCAGCAGGTAGTCCTGGTAGCGATAGAACGGAAACACCGAGTCGGGCTCCGGCCGGGACAGCGAGCTCTTCACCGCGCACCCCTCGCCCAGCTCGGGAAAGATCACGTCGCGCATGATCTGCTGGTCGATGTGATTGCCGCCGATCGGCAGCCCGCGCGTGGCCACCACCTTGAAACCGCCGCTGCGCGTGGACAACAGGCACAGATCGAGGGTGCCGCCGCCGAAGTCGAACGTAAGCAGGTGTTCGGGCTGAGCCGACGCCGCCCGGAGATAGCTCAATCCCGCCGCCACCGGTTCGGGGTAGAACACCACGTCACCGAAGCCGGCGTTCTGGCAGGCGGTGGCCATTCGCTTCACGGCAACGTCGTTGGCGCCGTTGCCGCCCACGTAGCGCACCGGACGGCCGATGTGGATGCCGCGTCCCACGTCGTACCCCGCCCGCTCCAGGACGGAGCGGATCTCGGCCAGGATCAGCGTGATCAGGGCGACGATGTGGAAGCTGCGGTGAAACACCTTGAAACGGCTCTGCTCGGCCACGCCCAGGAAGCTCTTCAGCCCTCTGAACAGTCGCCCGGGCAGCTCGGTGTCGTCGTAGCCCGACACCTGATGGAGGCGCGTGGTGTCGCCGCGCCCGTGGCCGGCGCGCTGCGATTCGGTCGTGCTGAAGGTCATGGCGATCTGCCCCACCTTGATCCGCTTCAGCCGGACGATCCGCCCGCGGTTGTCGCCGAGGTAGCGGTCGATCGCCCCCGTACCGACCGACCGCCCCATGGCGCGGTCCAGATACAGCGCCGAGGGCATGATCTTGGGGTTGGCTGCCGCCGGGTCCAGATCGATGTAGGTGATGCGGTCCGCCTCCCAGACGGCGAGCGTGCTGTTGGTGGTGCCAAAATCGAGCCCAATCCCGATCATGCTGCTCCCTTGAGGTGTTCCCTGCGGCTGGTTTAGCTGGATTGCCCTGACGGGTCGTCTGCCGGACCCCGGCTCAGCGTCATCGAGCCACGGAGGCTACCGCATGCTGCCGCACGGCGTCGAGCCGTCACAGCGGTGCCGGAACCGTTGACATCGAGGCGGTTCACTTCCTATCCTGCCGACCCGGCCCGGATGGTGAAATTGGTAGACACGCTAGGTTCAGGGTCTAGTGGCCGCAAGGCTGTGGAGGTTCGAGTCCTCTTCCGGGCAGTGTACCAAACGAGCGGGTAGCGCAACGGATTGACAAGATCGTCACTCCGGCACCATCAGGCAACCCCCTGGTGGTGCGCAATGGTGACGGATCGCCGGTCACAGCCGCCGCCGATCCGCACCGCCTCGGCGGCGCCGGCGCTCGCTCCCGGCGGCAGGGCATTTCCCTCGATACGCACGTTGCGGCAGTTGTGCAGGGTGATGGCCGGGGTTGTCCCCTCGATGCGATTGTTGCGGACCACCACGTCCTCCGCGGAGCAGAGGCTGATGGCCACGCCGTCACCGGCGATGGTGTTGCCCTCGATCAGGATGGTGCGGTGGAAGCCCGCCGGACCGTAGTCGTCCTCGTGGCCGTACAGGCGGAAGCCGGTGGCGTCGACCGCGATGGCGTGGCCCCCCATGTTTCCAGCCGCCTTGCCGCAGTCGTGGTAGGTGTTGTTGCGGATCGTGATGTCCCGCCGGCCTCGGCTCACCTCCCAGTACAGCTCGGTGGAGACATACGTGCCGGTGCCCCCGGACCGGTCGAAGCGGCAGTTCTCGATCAGGACGTCGCTGGTCGAGGTTATGGCGCCCCGGCTTCGATTGGGACCGAAGTGGCACCCATCGTAGTGCAGCCGGTAGGAGTAGCTGGTGTTGTTGAAGACGTGGTTCGGGGACACCGCGTCGGGGATGCGCTCGGTGAAGGTGATCCTCATCACTCCGGTGCTCGGGTCGAGGTTTGCGGTCCGTACCGTCCCATTCCAGTAGTCGAGGTCGATCCCCTCCAGGTCGGTAAACAGCAGTTCCTCGCCCGGCAGCGGGCAGTGGGAATTCCCCGACACCTGCACGTGGTGGTAGTTCTTGAAGTACGCCACGAGCGTGTGCGCGTCGAGCACCTCCCGCACGTAGGCGTGGCGTCCGGCGTCGCCTGAGGCGCCGGCGCAGTCGTCGCCCATCCCCTCGAACGCGCAGCTCTGATAGGTGACGGTGCCGCGGCCCGCGCCGAAGCTCATGCCGTCGTGGTTGCTGGACATGATCCGCCTGGTCCCGGGGCGCGGGACGATGCGCACGCGCGTTGCGGTGACGTCGCGGTTGTGGCTGCCGCCGAAGCCGAAGCCGCCGCTGGCGTGGACCGTCACGTCGGCGAGGACGATCTGTTCGTTGTGGGAGAAGTCCAGGTTGTTGAAGCAGTAGTGGGGATGCCGCAGACAGACCGCGTTGCCGGGCTCCACCTGGAATCGGCGTCGCATGTGCAGGCGCAGGGTCTGCGGGGCGATGAGCTCGCTGGAGTCCAGGCCCATGAACTCGCGCCGCATGGGCCGCAAGGTGCCGGGCTCGTACTCCTGGAAGATGTGCACGGGCTCGCCACCCGACACCGGGAACTCGTCGAACACGCGAACGTCGAGGTAGCCGCCCTCCTCGCCGGTGGCCCGGGGTCGCGCCGCCACGATCTCACCAATCGAGTAGAAGGGGCGATCCCAGTCGATGGTCAGGTTGCGCACCGTCAGCACCCCGGTGCAGTTGACGAAGCGTGCGGGCCGGGTGAAGCCGCGCATCACGAGGACGGCCCCCTCGCCGTCGACGGTGAGGTTCCGGCAGGAGTCGAAACACATCGCCGTCCCGAACGGATAGGGGGCGTAGTCGGGCGGGTCGGCCCAGTTCATTCCGGGCAGCGCCGAGTGCATGAAGCGCTCGAACTCGGCCATGCCGCCCGCATCTCCCAGCAGGTAGGTGCCGCCCCCGAACAGCACGGTCACGTCCTCGAGCCCGGAGGCATCGGCGGCGAGCCGTCGAAACGCCTCGATGCTGTTGGCGCCGGTATTCGGCGTGGCGCCGTAACGGCGCAGGTGCAACTCCGTGGCCAACCTCGACTACTCCCTTACCAGATCGTGTTCAGCCAGCCGAGGTCGCGCATGCGACGGTCCTTGGTGATCAGCGGAGCATCGAATGCCATGGCCGTCGTGGCGATGAATCGGTCGGCGGGGTCGGGGTGCATGTCGGCCGCGTCGGCCGCGAGCGCGATCCGATGATCGAGGGGCGCCTCACGCACCCGAGGAATCGCGAGTACCGTGCGAGCCCACGAACCCACCGGCTGCCCGTGCCCCAGCCGCAGTCGCTGCTTGCGCACCAGCAGCGCCACTTCCCAGAACACGATCGACGGAACAAGGATCTGGTCTGCCGCCTCCAGTACCTCGACGGCCGCCGAACTCAGTTCCCCGGGCTGCTGAGTCCACCACACCGCGGCATGGGTATCGAGGGTGATCACAGGTGCTCCCATCCTCCAAGCTCGGCGGTCGGCCTGAGAAATTCCTGCTCATCGACCAGGACGGCTCCGCCGCCGCTGCGGAGCTCCGACAGAATCCGTTCCTCCACCTCGCGGTCGGACTCCAGCGGGACCAGACGCGCCACCGGCTTCCCGTACTTGGTGATGGTAAGCGGTTCGTGGCTCTCTGCCACCCGATCGATCAAGGCCAGGCAGCGCTGCTTGAACTCTCCCGCAGGAACGAGTCCGTCCGGGTAGTCCATGGACATAGTCTATGGCCATATCGCAGCGCGCGTCCAGGAGGCTACTCGGCCCCTCTGCGCAGCACGCGCCCCGCGCGCGCCTGGGTGTGGGTGCCGTCACGGATCACCGATTCGCCGTTCACCAGCACGTGGCTGATCCCGTCCGGGTACCGGTGCGGGTCCTCCCAGGTCGCGTTGTCGATGACGGTGTCCGGGTCGAACACGACCAGGTCGGCCGCCGTTCCCGCGGCGATCCGCCCGCGGCTTTCCATCTGCAGCCGGTCGGCCACCGCGCCGGTCATCTTGTGCACCGCGTCCTCCAGCGTGAGCACCCCGAGCTCGCGCACGTAGCGGCCGAGCACGCGCGGGTAGCAGCCGTAGAAGCGGGGATGCGGAGAAGCGGTTCCCCAGGGGCCGTCGGGTGACACCGCGGTGCCGTCGGAGCCGATCATCGCCAGCGGGTGACCGACGAAGTAGCGCACGTCGTCCTCCGACCGGATGTGCAGGACGCCCTCGAGCCAGCAGTCCTCGCGCGCCACCGACAAGATCGCCTCCACCGGCGACTCGCCACGCCGGGCGGCGATCTCCGTCCACACCTTGCCCACCATCCAGCGCGTCGAGTCCTTGTTGGCCTTGGTGATCACGTACTTGCCCCAGGGCAGCGGCACGCCTCCCCAGAATCCGCGAGCGATCTCCTCCGCCATCCGGGCGCAGGTGTCCGGGTCGGCCAGCCGGCGCTGGACCTCCGCCGGTCCGTCCTCCTGTGCCCAGAGGGGCAAGACCCCGGTGATCCCGCACGCTCCGGCGGTATAGGGATAGACGTCGTAGAGCACGTCCACGCCCCGCTCCCGCGCCGCCTCCATGCGCCGCACCATCTCGCCGCCTTCGCCGTGGTGCCGGCTGTCGATCAGCGCGATGTGGGAGTACTGCACGGGAATGCCGGTGAGCTCACCGATCTCGATCGCCTCGTCCACCGCGTTGAAGTGATTGCCGTTGTGGAGCCGGGCATGAGTGGCGTAGAAGGCGCCGGGAAACCGGTGCGCTTCGGCGGCGAGCGCGGCGATCTCGCTAGCCGGCGCCGCCGCGGCGGGCGGACCGGTGAGCTGGGTGGTGAGCGCGACCGCACCCTGCTCCACCGCCTCCGCCACGAGGCGCTTCATGACCGCCAGCTCCTGGTCGTTCGCCGGCCGCGCCTCCGTGGCCTTGGCCGCCTGGCGGAGGGTGCTGTGGCCGATCTGACCGACGACGTTGAGGCTGATGCCGCTCTGTCCGAGCGCCGTCGCCCAGCCGTCGAAGTCGCTCCACCCATACCGCACGGTGGAGCCTTCGACGACGTGCAGCGGCGCGATGGCCTGCAGCTCCGCCGGGGTCAGCAGGCCCGCCGGAAACGCCGACGACCCGCAGTTGCCGACCACCTCGGTGGTAACGCCCTGGTAGGCCTTACACTCGCCGCCCGGATCGTCGAGCATGGAGACGTCCGAGTGGGCGTGCATGTCGATGAAGCCCGGGCACACCACCTGGCCGGTGGCGTCGATCGTCTCGGCGCGCCCGGCTGCCGCCAGATCGCCGACCGCCGCGATCCGGCCGTCCGCGATCGCCACGTCCGCCCGGTACGCCGCCTCACCGGTGCCGTCGATCACCGAACCGCCCGCCAACACCTTCTCGAATGCCATCCTGACCTCCATCGGCGGTTTCCCGCCTGGACCGACCGCGTGCAGTGTACGCGGCCTCGTCGAGTCCCGAAACGGGATACCCATCGTTCCGGCGGTCGTTCAACGGCCTCGGCTCGGGGCCCGTGGTAGAGTCCGAGCGGTGGGCAGGATCGATCAGCTTCCGGTGGGGCGCACCCCGCTGCGCATCGGCCGGATCGGCCTCGGTTCGGGAACGTTCGGCAGAGAGATCGACGAGGAGACCTCGCGCGCGGTCCTGGACCATGCATTCCAGCACGGGGTGACGTGCATCGATTCGGCGGAAGGGTACGGCGGTCGCGGATCGGGAGCGTTCGTCCCGTCGGAGCGCATCCTCGGCACGTGGATGGCCGACCGGGGCGTGCAGGATCAGGTGGTGGTCCTGACCAAGGTGGGGTCGGGCAACAGCCCCCGGAACATCGAGCAGGCTATCGGCCAGAGCCTGGAGCGGCTGCAACTCGACCGGGTGGCGGTGTACATGGTCCATCACTGGGACGACGAGGTGCCGCTCGACGAGACGCTCCACGCGCTCCACGAGGTGGTCGCGTCCGGCCGGGCGCAGGCGATCGGGTGCAGCAACTTCACCGGCGCCCAGCTCTCGGAGGCGCTGGAGATCAGCGGGCGCAACGGCTGGGCGCGGATCGAGATCGTCGAGAACATGTACAACCTGGCGCGGCCGGAAGAGGAGCGGAGCTCGATGCCGGTGTGCGAGCGGCACCAGGTGACGTTTCTGGCCTTCAGTCCGCTGGGTGCCGGGTTCCTGACCGGCAAGTACTCCAACGACCGCGGCAGGCTGCCGGACGGGACGCGCTTCGACGTCGCTCCCGGGCACTGCGACGTCTATTTCTCGGAGCGCAACTTCCGGGTGGTGGAACGGCTGCGTGCGAAGGCGGCCGAGCTCGGCGAGTCGATGGCGTACCTGGCCGGGGCCTGGACGGTGTCGAACCCGTCGGTGGGCAGCACGCTGTTCGGAGCGCGCAGCACCGCCCACGTGGACAACGCGCTGCGCTGCCTGCGCCACGGCATCGACGCCGGGCTCCGCGCCGAGATGGCGAGCTGGTCGTAGGCGCCAGCGGATTGAACGGGTTCCGGCCGGCCCTGCGACACTCGCCGGGGATGACGCGCTCGTTCGGGCTCGACGCCAGACAACGCGCTCGTTTCGACACCTTCGGGTTCCTGCAGTTCCCGGGCCTGTTCGCCGCGGAGGCGGAGGCGATCATCGAGGCGTTCGAGGCGGTCTGGCGGGCGCACGGCGGCGGGCGGGACCGCCAACCGCACACCGGCCAGCGCCGCTCGATCATGGTCCCATTCATCGACCAGTCCGAGCACCTCTCGGCGCTGATCGACGACCCGCGCATCGCCGGGATCGCGGCCGACCTGCTCGGCGAGGACTTCAACTACTTCACCAGCGACGGCAACTACTACGTGGGCGACAGCCTGTGGCACTCCGACTGGGCGAAGTCGGGCGACTACCGCGTCCTCAAGATCGCCTTCTACCTCGATCCCGTCGACCGGGACTCAGGCGCCCTGCGCGTGATCCCGGGCAGCCACCGCCTGGACGGCGACCGGTTCGCGCGGGAGCTGGAGGAGCACGCCCTGCAAAGCGCCGACGCGTGGGGCGTGGAGGGACCGGACGTGCCGGCGTTCTCGCTCGACAGCCAGCCGGGGGACGTGGTCGTCATCGACCAGCGGCTCAAGCACGCGGCGTTCGGCGGCGGCAACCGGCGGCGCATGTTCACCATCAATCTGACGCAACGGTTCGCGGAGCGAGACATCGGCGTGCTGCGCGACTTCATCGGCGGCCAGCACGTCTGGTGCGTGCACTCCGTGCACGGCCCGGCCATGCTGCGCACCGCCGGCCCGGAGCGGATGCGCCATCTCGAGCAGGTGCAGGCCAACCAGGACCACCTCCCCGAGCTGGTGCGCCAGTACCTGCTGACCCACGACGGGCCCTACCACGGCAACGCCGCGGCGGTCCGATAGTCCTGCCTCAGACGTCCATGCTCACCGCCGAGGCGACCGGAACCTCCTCTTCGATCAACTGACCTCGTTCGCTGACGACAACAGAGACATCGTACCTGCCCTGGAGGTTCATCCAGAATTCAGGCCCCGTGCCGAAGTATCGCCCCAAGCGCAGGGCGGTCTCGGCGGAGACCGCCCGGTCACCGCGCAGGATTGCGGTAATGCGGTTTGACGGCACGCGGATGGCGAGCGCGAGCTGATTTGCGCTCATATCTCTCGCCCGCAACTCCTCTTGGAGCACGCTACCGGGATGCGTTCGTACACGCGCATTCACCGTCATCGCCCACACTCCCTGTCGCGGGCCGGACAGCGCATGGAGCCGCACCGCCTGCAGCCTCGGTAGAGGTCCCTCCCGCTTCACTGTCGTGCGCACCGCGCCCGGCTTGGGCCTCAGGTTCCGGTCCGGGGCATGATCAGGCTACGCCGGTCAGGCCCAGTTCCTCGGCCAGGTGGCAGCTCACCATCTGGCCGGGCGCGACCTCCCGCAACGGCGGCGTTTCGGTCCTGCACCGGTCCACCGCGTAGGGACAGCGGGGATGAAAGTAGCAGCCCGGCGGCGGGTTGGCGGGATCCGCAACCTCCCCCGCCAGGGTCGCCCGCTTGGCGCGCTGGCGCGGGTCGGGCTTCGGCACCGCCGACAGGAGTGCCTCGGTGTAGGGATGCTGCGGCGTCGAGAACAAGGTGCCGTTCTCGGCCACCTCCACCAGCTTGCCGACGTACATCACGGCCACCCGGTCGCTGATATGCTTGACGACGCTCAAGTCGTGCGCGACGAAGATGTAGGTGAGACCCATCGTCTCCTGCATCTCCAGCAGCAGGTTCAGGATCTGCGCCTGCACGGAGACGTCGAGCGCGGAGACCGGCTCGTCGGCCACGACCAGGCTCGGGTGGAGGGCGAGCGCACGCGCGATGCCGATGCGCTGGCGCTGGCCGCCCGAGAAGGCGTGGGGATAGCGCTCCATGAACTCGGGCCGCAGGCCCACCAGGCGCAACAGTTCCGCCACGCGCGCCTGCCGCCCCGCGCGGCTCGCGCCTTCGGGGCCGGCCGCCTGCGGATTGACCACCATCGGCTCGCTGACGATCTCGAACAGCGTCATGCGGGGATTGAGCGACGAGAACGGGTCCTGGAAGATCATCTGCATCTGCGGGCGCAGCCGGCGCAGCTCGTCCGACGGCAGGGTGGTCATGTCGACGGTGGAGCCGTCATCGGTCCGAAACAGGATCTGTCCGCCGGTGGGCCGATAGCCGCGCAGGATGCAGCGCGCGGTGGTGGTCTTGCCGCAGCCGCTCTCGCCGACCAGCGCCAGCGTTTCCCCCTTGCGCACGACGAAGCTCACGTCGTCCACGGCCTTGACGTGACCGACGACCCGCTTGAAGAACCCGGCGTGGATGGGGAAGTGCATGCGCAGGTTGCGCACGTCCAGCACGTTGCCGGCGTCCAGCACGTTGCCGGCGTCGTGGCTCCCGTTCACCTCGGATTCCGCCACCTCAGGCGCCCTCGTACAGGAAGCAGCTCGCCGACTGGCCGTCGCCGAGGCTCACCAGGAGTGGCTCGCGAACCTCGCACGTCCCCTGCATGTAGTCACGGCAGCGGGGGTGGAACGGACAGCCACCGGGCCGATTGTAGGGGTGCGGGATGGAGCCGGCAATGCTCGGCAGCTTGAGCCGCGGCTCGGATTCGACGCTCGGGATCGACTCCAGCAGGGCGCGCGTGTAGGGGTGACGCGCGTTGTGGAAGATGCCGTCGACCGGCCCCTGCTCGGCGATGAGCCCCAGATACATCACCACCACCTCGTCCGCCATCTCGGCGATGACGCCCAGGTCGTGCGTGATGAGCATGATGGCCATCTGCCGCTCCTCCTTGAGCTGCTGCAGCAGGTCCAGGATCTGCGCCTGCGTGGTCACGTCCAGCGCGGTGGTCGGCTCATCGGCGATGAGGAGCTGCGGGTCGCACGACAGGGCCATGGCCATGACCGCCCGCTGCCGCAGCCCGCCGGAGAGCTGGTGCGGGTACTCGTCGATGCGCCGCTCGGCCCGCGGGATGCCCACCGAGGCGAGCAGGTCGATCGCCCGCGTGCGCGCCTCCTGCTTGCTCACCCGGTTGTGCAGCCGGATCGCCTCGACGATCTGGTTGCCGATCGTATGCACCGGGCTCAACGACGACATCGGCTCCTGAAAGATCAGCCCGATGTCGTTGCCGCGGATGGCGCGCAGTTCGGCGCTCTCGTCCGGCAGGGCAACCAGATCGATCTGCTGCGACTCACCCGACGCGTCGGTCTTGAGCAGCCATATTTCGCCGTCGACGATGCGCCCGGGCCGTTCGACGATACGCAGGATCGAGCGCGCCGTCACGCTCTTGCCACAGCCACTCTCGCCGACGACGCCGAGCGTGGTACCGGAATGGATGTCGAAGTTGACGCCGTCTACCGCCCGGACCAGCCCATCGCTGGTGGTGAAGTGGGTCTTGAGGTTGCGTACCGACACCAGCGCCTCGGCGGAATCAGCCATCCCCATCCGGATCATCCATACGGGTCGGCCGCATCGCGCAGTCCGTCGCCCAGGAAGTTGAAGGCGAGAATCACCACGATGACCGGAATCGCCGGCAGGAGCAGCCAGGGCGTCGCGACGATGGCGTGCACGTTTTGGGCGCCCTTCAGGAGGGTGCCCCAGCTCACCGCGGGAGCGCGCAGCCCCAGGCCCAGAAAGCTGAGCGCCGTCTCGCTAATGATCATCGCCGGCAGCGCCAGCGTGGTGGAGGCGATGATGTGGCTGGTGAAGGCCGGGACCATGTGGCGAAAGATCACCCTGATGCGGCCGGCCCCGATGAACTCGGCGGCCAGGACGAAGTCCTCCTCGCGCAGCGCCAGGAATCGGCCGCGCACCTCGCGGGCCAGCCCGGTCCAGCCGATGAGCGAGAGGATCACGGTGATCGCGAGATACACCTGGATGATCTCCCAGTCCCTCGGCATGGCCGCCGCAAGGCCCATCCACAGCGGTATCGTCGGCACCGACCGGAGCACCTCGATGAGGCGCTGAATGACGGTGTCGGTGACGCCGCCCGCCAGTCCGGAGATGCCGCCGAGCAGCACCCCCAGGAACAGGCTCAACGCGACGCCGAATAGCCCGATGCTCAGCGATATGCGCGAGGCGAATACCACCCGCGAGAACACGTCGCGCCCGATCACGTCGGTGCCGAAGAGGATGACGTTGCCCTGCGCCTCGAAGCCTTCTGCCACGCCGATCAGGTGCCGGTCCGTCGGAAACAGGCCGAACAGCCGGTACTCGAAGCCCTTGGCGAACAGGCGCACGGGAATCACGTCCTCGGGATCGGCGACGAACGTCTGCTTGAGGGTGCGCATGTCGCGGCTCGACTTGAGCCCCAGGACATGGGGTCGCAGCGTGCCGTCGTGGAACAGCCGGATCCGCTGGGGCGGCACCAGTACGCGCTTCGAGTTCGACCGTCCGGGTTCGGCGACCGCCACGAACTCGGGAGCCGCAGCGACCAGATAGAACAGCGCGACGATCACCGCCGATACGACGGCGACTCGATGGCGAAGAAACCGCCACCAGATGAGCTGGCGAAGGGACGCAACCGAAACCCGCTCCTCGGCCGCGTCTGCCGCGGACGCCGGAGCATCACCGGGGTGTGGCTGGCCGGCGGTGGGGTCGGCCATCAGGTGCCGCGCCCCGCCACGCGGATGCGGGGATCGATCCACAGCAGCAGCAGGTCCGACAGCAGGGTGCCGATGACGGTGAGCACGCTGATCATCAGGATGATGCTGCCGCCCAGGAACATGTCCTGGTTCACCAGGGCCTTCAACAGGATGGGGCCGAGCGTAGGCAGACTCAGCACCACGGCTACGATCACGGCACCTGAGAAGACGCTCGGCAGCAGATAGCCGACCGTGCTGGCGAACGGATTGAGGGCCACGCGAACCGGGTACTTCAACACCAGGCGGGCCTCCGGCATGCCCTTGGCGCGTGCGGTCACCACGTACGGCTTGCGCAGCTCGTCGAGCAGGTTCGCGCGCATGATGCGGATCGTCGCGCCGGTGCCCGCCATGCCGATGACGAACACCGGCACGGGCAGATGGGCGAGCAGGTCCTTGACCCGCTCCCAGCTCCACGGAGAGCTGGTATGCTCCATCGAAAACAGGCCGCCGACGTCGAGGTCGAACAGCGCGAACCCCAGGTACATGATGACCAGCGCCAGCAGGAAGTTCGGTACCGCGATGCCGAGGAATCCGAAGAAGGTGAAAGCATAGTCGCCGATCGAGTATTGCCGCATCGCGGAGTAAATGCCGATGGGCAGCGCGATGATCCAGGTCAGCAGCACCGAGCCCAGTGACACGATCACGGTCAGGCCGAGCCGGTCGCCGATCACCTCGCGGACCGGCTTGAGGTGCTCCAGCGAGAATCCGAAGCTGCCCCGAAAGACCAGCCGCATCCAGCGGACGTACTGCACATACAGCGGCTTGTCCAAGCCGTACAGTTGGCGCAGCGCAGCCTGGTCCGCTTCGGTTATCACACTCCCTTCATCGCGCACCGCAGCGACGTAAGCATCGACAAAGTCTCCCGAGGGCAGGGAGATAATTGCGAAGGAGGCGATCGTGATGAAGAACGTGGTGAGGATCGCCAGCAGGACCCGGCGGATTATGTAGTTGGCCATGACGCCTACCAGCGTTCGGGTGTTGTGTCAGAGCGCACCGGCGGCAGCCGCCGATTACCGGCGGCTGCCGCTCAGGCGCTAGTGTCTCGGCGCCGCTATTGCGGTGTCTTCCAGAACGCCGTCTCCAGGCGGAGCAGTCCCGGATACCGACAGTGGCTCTCGAAACAGATCCCCGGCGCTATGTTGCCGAGATTCTGATCGGCGGTGCGCGGCCAGAAACTGATCTTGCCAACGATACCGGTAGCCCACACTTGGTCGACATGGATCTCCCAGATCTGCTTCGCAACCTCGTCGCGCTCCGGCCCAGGTCGCATGCCCCGGCCGAGCTTGTAGAGCCGGTCGGCCTCGAGGATGTGGGGATCCGTCGGCTCCACCCCCTCGCCGCCGTCGCTGTCCCACCAGAGCGCGTACCCCTGCCCCATGGTGGTCCAGCCGCTGTCGTCGGAACCGGGATACGCGGTTCGCGGCCCCTGTCCGCCGGCCCACATGCGCTCCGATCCCCAGTTGCCGTACCACAACATCTGGAAGTCGTTGCCATAACCGCGCTCGCGAAGCACCTCGCCGCCGACCACGTTGAGCTTGATCTCGATGCCGACGTTCTCGGCGATCTGCTCGAGGGCAAGCTCACGAGCCTCCATCTGTGAGGCGCCGGCGCTCTCCAGCAACTCGAACGAGAGCCGCTCTCCGTTGTCGGTGCGCACGCGGAAACCCTCGGAGTCCCTCTTGCTAAGGCCGATCGAGTCGAGCAGTGCGTTGGCCCGCTCCACGTCCAGGGTGTGCCACTTGGTCATCCACTCGTCACCGGGGTACTGCGGCGAGCCTGGCCCGGCGGCGGCGGACGATGGCAATCCCATGCCGAGCCAGAAGATATCGTTGAACACGTCTCGGTCCAGCGCCATGGAGACCGCACGGCGGAAGTCCGCGTTCTGCAGCCACGTTTCGATCTCGGGATCGTCGCGATAGGCGTGGTTGAAGCCGATGCCCATGTTGGAGCCGATCTGCGCCGGGTCCAGGTACACGTGGTAGCCCTCACGCGCTCCAGCTTCGAGGACTGAGGGAAGTATCTGCACATTCAGGTGCCGAAACTGGAAGTCGTAGTCGCCACCCAGCAACCGCAGACGCATCACCGGCATATCCCCCGCGTTATCGCCGATGAACTCGTCGACGTACGGAAGCTGATTACCCTCGGTATCCACCTCCCAAAAGTAGGGGTTACGCTCCAGGCGCCATACGCCGGTGGACAACACTCCCTTCGTGATCCAAGGGCCGACGTTCGGCAGATCAAGATTCTCGCCCCAAGCCATCTTTGCGGCGTAGAGCTGAGTCCAGCTCTCAAAGCCCGCTTCCTTCACCTTGGCGTCCAGCGCCGCCTCGTCTGCGAACTCGGCGTGGAACTGCTTCATGTACGCCTCGGGGTGATAGGGACCGCCGGGCAGCCAGTCGCCGAGCGACATGCCGCGAGAGACCACGCTGAATGGATCGGCGAAGGTCTGAATGATGCCCCAGTTCGGGTCCTTGAAGATGAACCGGATAGTGTACTCATCCACGACCTCGAAGTCCGCGTGGCCGCCGGCCGTCTGCAGGACCAGCGCGGTGTTCGGGTTCAACTCCTTGTTCCAGTAGACGTGGTTCCACCAGAAGTCCGTCTCCTTGGAGGTGAACGGGCTGCCGTCCGACCACTTCATGCCCTCGCGCAGCCTGAAGGTGAGCACGCGCCCGTCTTCCGAGAACTCGAACTCACGAGCCACGCTGGGGATGATCTCGGTGCCCTCCACGTTCCAGAACACGTACTTGTCCATCGCGTGGATGCGGTTCATGAGTTCGGTGGATCCGAGGAAGCCGCTGGTGATGCTGCCGCCGTACGTTCCGATGGTGAGCGGCTCGAGGACGAGCGGCTCATCCGGGAGCCGCTGCTCGACCGGCGGCAGCTCACCCGCGCTGACCCGTGCGGCCAGCATCGGCGCCTCGTTGTAGGAGGTCGGCCACCGCGCGGGATCGAGCACGATCCGCGCTCCGGTCGGGGTCTCGACATTAACCAACTCGCCGAGCCTCAACTCCTGTGCGCCCGCCATCAGTGCGGGGAGCACGAAACAGACGACTGCCAGTGGAATGTGTCTTTTCATGGGCAAACCCTCATTTCATGGTGAATCCAGTGATGCTGAGCCGACTGAGGTCCCGTGTCAACAGCGGTCGCCGCGCCGCCGCGCCGCGCCCGCTGTTCCACTTCTCCCCTCCCGCCTTCGGCCTGTACGACCCGGGCGGGCTGTGCTGGTGAGCGGGGCCGCTATCACTTCTTCTACCTGTTCACCGCGCCGGGGATTCGCCATGGACGCGGGCACGCGGTGAGCTGACGACCTCGTGCACTAGCGGAACCTGCTGGTGCTGCCGGCCGGCATCAACGGCGCCACCGGTCAGGTGCACGTCGACGACGACCGGGTGATCCTCGGCCTGAGCGACAAGGTGGCGATCGCGTCCGACGAGATTGCTGTCGGACTGGAGGCTGTCGGACTGGAGCGTCGGACTGGAGCTGGCATTCGCTGGAGCCGGACGCGCGGGGCGACAACGACGCTGCGCGCCTCTCCGACGGGGCCCGACAGCACCGGCGCTTCGATATTCGCACGCGGTGGTGATGCCCGGCTCGTGTCGCTGACCGCCCACCAGATGGCGAGCGTCTGGCCGGAGTTCAAGCGCGAGCTGCGACGTCCTTGATCCCCCCCGAGGGGCGTGCTACGCTTGCCCACTACATCGTCAAGGAGGTGGCGCTTCACGCAAACTCATTTCAGGTAACATTTAGACGGGATCGACATTGCGTCGGACGGTCGACACGCACCGTCGGTATTTTGATATGATACTTACGGTTATCGGCACGTCCAATAAACCAAAAGGGGGCACAAATGACGCGAAACCACACTTGTAGACTAGCGCTTTCGTTGGCGCTGGCTTTGATGCTGGCGGCACTACCGGCTTGGTCGCAGCAGACGTACAACGAAGCGCCCATGCTGGCAGAAATGGTTGCCGACGGCGAGCTGCCACCGGTTGAAGAGCGATTGCCGCCGAACCCATTCGTACGGCAGGTCAACTCCGAAATCGGCACGTACGGCGGCACGCTGAACAAATGGGACACCAACCTGCGGAACGCCTTCTTCACTCTGTATGGCTATGTGTTCAATACGGAAATGGGCGGCTATGGCTTCGACACGCCTTTCGACGTCAACTCGTACCTGGAGAACGGCATGTTCTTCACCGGACACGAGCCGTACCACTTCGAGCGGTACGAATACAACGACGACTACACCGAGGTCACCTGCTGGCTGCGCGAAGGGCTGAAGTGGTCCGACGGCCAGCCGTTCACGGTGGACGACATAGTCTGGAGCTGGAACGAGATCTCCACCAATCCCAACGTCTGGAATCCTCCCGGACACTGGGCCACCATCCACGGCGGCGCCACGATGACGGCCGAGAAGCTCGGCGACAACGCGGTCAAGTATACCAGCAACTCTCCCAACCCGCGCATGCACACGCTCGTCACGATCTACGAGATGGTGCATGCCAAGCACTACTACGAACAGTTCCATCCCGACCACAATTCCAACGCGACGTGGGAGGACTTTATCGACAGACTGCTGCTCGGTGGCAACTCGGGTGGAACCCATACCACCGGCTTCATCAAGTATCCTGAACTCCCACAGCTCGGAGCGTGGATCTACACCCGCACCGATGAGGTGGACGGCATCTTGGCGACCCGCAACCCGTACTACCCTGTAGTCGATCCCGCGGGCAATCAGCTTCCCTACATCGATCACATCCGCATCAGGCTGTTCTCCAACGTAGACGCCGGCGTGCTCAGCACCTTCCGCGGCGAGGTCGACGTCCAATCCACGCACTACACCGACCTCAGCGGCTACACGGTCCTCAAAGAGAACGAGGGACGGGGCGACTACAAGGTAAGCATCTGGAAAGGCGGAGCGTCGCAAGGCTACTACCTGTTGAACATCGAGCCCGAGGGAGATCCGAACCTCGCAAAGTACGCCCGCGAAGTCGATTTTCGACGTGCCATGTCCCTGGCGATCAACCGCGAGGAAGTGAACGATACCCTTTACTTCGGACTCGCGGAGCCTTCCGGAACAACCCTGAGCTCCGAGTCGTTCTTCCACGATCCGGCGATGGAGATGTGGGGCGGCTACGACCCGGACCGGGCACGCGAGCTCCTCGCCGGACTGGGATTGAAGGACACCGACGGAGACGGGCTCGTCGAGTATCCGGAGGGCGGCAAGGTCACGATCATCCTCAACAACGCCAGCAACCTGCGGCCCAACCTTCCGCTGGGAGAGATGGCCGTGAAGTACTGGCAGGACATCGGGCTCGATGTAAGGATGGAGGTGGTCCAGGCCTCCGTCATCTTCGAAAACCGAACGTCCGGCGAGGTGCAGATGTACTCGAACTGGGGGCCCTCCATGCAGGTCTTCCTGCCGTACGTGTTCCTGGGCAACGCCTTCAACCCGGACGTGTACATGGGCAGCCGGCTGGACAACCCGCCGCCCGAATATCTGAAAGCATGGGAGATGGAGCAGGTGTTTCTGGGTCAACAGGATCCGGAAAGCTACACCCAGAAGCTCAAGGAGTTCCTGACGTACGTCGCTACCGAGGTCACCCCGGAAATCGCCGTCACGTCGGGCTTTCCGGTGCCCTTCGTCGTCCACAACAGAATGGGAAACGTGCCGACGACCGGCATCAATCTCAAGGGCGAGGCGTCAGCTCATCCGGAGCAGTTCTACATCAAGTCCTGACGTTTTCAACCGGCGGTTCTTGCACGTCATCGCTTGGGGAGAGACCGCGCAGTCTCTCCCCAAGCTTTCCAGCTTCTCAACTCGAGATGTCCAGCTCCGGTAGCAGACAGCCGCCCGCCGCCAGCCCCGCTCTCGAGGTGCACGGGGATCTGGCGCTCCGGAAGGATGTGGCGTGACGGTCTTCCTCATCCGGCGACTGTTCACCATGGTCATTTCCTTCCTGCTGATGTCGTTGGTGATCTTCATCATCATTCAGCTTGCGCCCGGTGATTTCATCACTCATCTCATGGCCCAGATGTCCGGCGGAGGGATGCGGGACGAATACGCCCGCGAATTTGCCGAGAACTTCAGGCGGCTACACGGTCTGGACCAGCCGAAGTGGATTCAGTACTTCATATGGATTCGCAATTTCCTCACCGGCGACATGGGCCATTCTCTCCTCCACGGACGGCCTGTCGCGACGCTGCTCGGCGACCGGTTGGCCCTCAGCTTCGGAATTTCGTTTGGCAGCTTGCTGTTCACCTGGCTGATCGGCATTCCCATCGGGATCTACGGAGCGACGCACAAGAACACGATCGGCGACCATGCCGCAACATTCGTCGGCTTCCTCGGCCTGTCGATTCCGAACTTCTTCCTCGCTCTGGTGTTGATGATATTCGCCGTGTTCGTTCTCGATCGACCCGTTGGCGTGCTCTTCTCACGGGCCTACGAGGACGCGCCATGGAGCTTGGCGAAAGCTCTGGATCTGGCGAAGAATCTGTGGATCCCCATCATCGTCATCGGCACGGCCGGAACGGCGGCCACCATCCGGGTCATGAGAGGCAACCTGCTCGACATGCTCGGCCAACCCTTCGTCACCACAGCACGATCCAAGGGACTGAAGGAGGGGATCGTCGTCCGTCGCCATGCCGTGCGAATCGCGTTGAACCCGTTTGTCAGCAGCCTGGGCATGTCCTTGCCCGCACTGCTTTCCGGCGAGACCATCACCTCCATCGTCCTCAACCTGCCTACCGCGGGTCCGCTTCTGTTCGATGCGCTTCTTGCGGAGGATATCTACCTGTCTGCGAGCATTCTTCAGTTCTACAGCATCTTTCTTCTCCTCGGGAATCTGATGGCCGACCTGGCGCTGACATGGTTGGATCCTCGTATCCGCCTGGAGTGACCGGCGGCCGCAGGCCGGAGTCGGTGCAGAATCCATGAGTCAGGAAGCAGGCACTGCGCAGAATCCCGCGCCCCATCCCACGGCCGACCTCGAGGTCGCTGTCGCGACGGGTTTCTGGCTGCCCATCTGGCGCCGCTTTCGCAAGAATCGCCTGGGCGTAGGCAGCGGTATCATCCTGATCATCCTCTACACGATGGCCGTCTTCGCGCGTTTCTTCAGTCCATATCCGTATGACGAGTTTCATGGCAAGTTCAAGTTCGCTCCACCCCAGCGCATTCGGGTGTTCGACGAAGAGGGAAGACTGACCGCCCCATTTCTCTACGCGTACCAACGGCAGATGAACCCCGAGACCCTGGCGCTCAACTATCATGAGGACCGGTCGGCCAAGTATCGCGTTCGTTTCTTCGTTCGGGGCGAGCCGTACCGAGTCCTGTTCGTGATTCCAGGCAGGCTGCGGCTCATCGGCATCGAGGATGGCGGCACCATGTTTCTGTTGGGAACGGACGTGCTCGGCAGAGACCTGCTGTCGCGTATCCTCAAGGCAGCCCAAGTCAGTCTGTCGGTTCCGTTGGTCGGCACCCTCATAACCGTCGTGTTGGGGGTGCTTCTCGGAGTAGCGTCGGGCTACTTCGGCGGGGTGATCGACGACATCATCCAGCGCTTTATCGAGCTGTTGCTGTCCTTTCCTCACATTCCGCTCTGGCTGGCACTGTCCGCCGCGATTCCCCCTACTTGGCCGTCCGACTATGTCTACCTCACCATCGTGGCGATTCTCTCCTTCATAGGATGGGGAGGACTGGCCCGGGTCGTGCGCGGAAAGGTCTTGGCATATCGGGGAGAAGAGTACGTCCTGGCCGCACGCGCGGCGGGCGCCCGGACGTGGCGCATCATCACCAGGCATCTGGTGCCCGGCTGTCTCAGCCATACCATCGTCACCGCGACACTGTCGATACCGGGCATCATTCTCGGCGAAAGCAGCCTCAGCTATCTCGGGGTAGGGGTAACGCCGCCGATGACGAGTTGGGGGGTACTGATAAAGGACGCGACCAGCATTCACGCCATCGTCCGTCAGCCATGGCTGACGATTCCAGGCCTGATGATCATAGTGACGGTGCTCTGTTTCAATTTCCTCGGGGATGCAGTTCGCGATGCCGCCGACCCGTTCTCGACCTAGTGAGTGCTCCACCAATGAACGGCGCCGATTCACTCCTTGAAGTCCGGGACCTGCGGACCTACTTCCACACGGACGACGGCGTCGTGCGTGCGGTCGACGGCGTCAGCTTTGACATAGCGAAGACGCAGGTCGTGGGGGTCGTCGGTGAGAGCGGCTGCGGAAAGAGCGTGACGGCACTCTCCATCATGCGGCTGATACCGAGCCCTCCGGGGCGCATCGAAGAGGGATCGATACTGCTGCACCGGGACCATGAGACGGTGGACATCGCCACGCTGCCGGCAAAGGGCAAGACGATTCGCGAGATTCGGGGCGCAGAGATCTCGATGATATTCCAGGAGCCCATGAGGACTCTGAGCCCGATATACTCGATAGGCTATCAGATCATGGAGAGCGTACGGCTGCACATGGGGTTGAGCAAGCCAGACGCGAAGGAGTATGCCGTGAACATGCTCCGCAGCGTCGGCATGCCGGATCCGGAGCAGCGCGTGAACGCGTATCCGCATCAGTTGAGCGGTGGGATGAGACAGCGGGCGATGATCGCCATGGCGCTGTCGTGTCGTCCGAAGCTGCTCAACGCGGACGAGCCGACCACGGCGCTCGATGTCACGATCGAAGCGCAGATCCTGGAGCTCGTGCGAGAGCTGCAGCGCGAATACCATATGTCGATTCTCTTCATCACTCACGATCTCGGCGTCATCTCGAAGCTGGCGGATACGGTGCTGGTGATGTACCTGGGCCGTATCGTCGAGCGCGCGTCGACGGCCGATCTCTTCAGGAGTCCCTCTCATCCCTATACCCAGGCGCTCTTCAGGTCGATTCCCGCCATGGCATCGGCACCGAAAGCGAAGCTGGAAGTCATCTCGGGTTCGGTGCCCGATCCGACCGTGACGATTTCAGGATGCCCCTTCGCGCCCCGCTGCCCGCATGCTCACGAAAGGTGCAGTACGGACCCGGGCTATACCGACGTCGGGCCGGAGCACGCCGTTGCCTGCTGGCTCTACGAGAAATGAGTGCGATGACCGAAGGAGCTGATCGCCTGTTGTCCGTCAAAGGACTGAAGAAATACTTCCCTATCGAGAAGGGGCTCTTTCGCAGAACCGTCGGCCAGGTAAGAGCGGTGGACGGTGTGAGCTTTGTCGTACGAAAGGGCGAAACGCTGGGCCTGGTAGGCGAGAGCGGATGCGGCAAGACGACGACCGGTCGCATGATCGCAGGGCTGCATGAGCCTACAGAAGGGCAGGTCATCTTTCGTTCGGACGGGCGCGACATGGATGTCTGGAGCTTGAAGCAGGTCGAGATGCTCGAGTTTCGACGCGGGGTCCAGATCGTGTTCCAGGATCCCTTCTCCTCCCTGAATCCGTGGATGCGGGTTACGGAGATCGTAGGGGAGCCGCTTATCGTACAACGCGGCATGAAAGGAAAGGAATTGCGCCGCGAGGTCGGTCGATTGCTGGAGGTCGTCGGTTTGCGGTCCCAGTATGCGGACCGGTTCCCCCACGAATTCAGTGGTGGGCAGAGACAGAGGCTGGGGATCGCCAGGGCGCTGGCGCCTGGGCCTCAACTCGTAGTCGCGGACGAGCCGGTGTCGGCCCTGGACGTGTCGGTACAGGCGCAGATACTGAACCTTCTGATCGATCTCCAGGTGGAGTTCGGGCTGAGCTATCTGTTCATCGCCCACGACCTGAGCGTGGTGCGGTACGTCAGCGATCGGGTCGCCGTCATGTACTTGGGGAAGATCGTGGAGACCGGTGAAGCGGAAGAGGTATTCCGCAATCCCCGCCATCCGTATACGGAGGCCCTGCTGTCAGCACTCCCGGAGACGGATCCTACGGCGGAAGAGGAACGCATTGTCCTGCGGGGCGACGTGCCGAGTCCGGCGAACCCTCCCGCAGGATGCCCGTTTCACCCGCGATGCGTATACGCCGAAGACCGGTGCAAGACCGATCCACCGGAGCTGGTTGAACTCACCCCCGGGCACGCCACCGCGTGCCTGCGGGCGCGGGAGCTTGATCTGCACGGAAAGACAGTCGCCGCCGGGGGCCATGAGCCGCCGCGAAACGGCGCCTGAGCCGGTGCAGCGAACCCGGGGTTGGACGATGAATGGCGAAGGCCGTCAGATCGGCGGCAGGCATCGGTCGAGGATCGGGTCCCCCCGGCGGCCGGCGATCGATACCGCGGAGGGTCCCGAGGCGCTCAACATGCACATTCTCGGCCCGGGGGATCTGGCTGTCGGCGAATGGGAAAAGGCTGGACTCGATCTGCCGGATCGGGCTGCTGTTCGCCGCTATCGTCTGGAGCGAGTCCGGCAACAACTCCGTCGATTCGATTACGCCGGCATCGTTCTCTTTGACCCGCTGAATGTTCGCTATGCCACGGACAGTACCAATATGCAGCTATGGATCACTCACAACGCTGCCCGCTATGCCTTCGTGCCCACCGAGGGACCGGTGGTGCTGTTCGACCTTCACGGCACCCGATTCCTGAGTGCTCATAGCGAAGTGATCGACGAAGTGCGGCCGGCGACGTGCTGGTTTTTCATGGCGGCCGGGGATCGCAACAGGGAGCTTGCTCGCACGTGGGGTTCGGAAATAGCTGATCTGGTGAGGCGGTGCGGTGGTGGCAACAGACGCTTGGCCCTCGATCGATGCAATGCAGAGGGGGTGGCGGCGCTGAACACCCACGGTGTCGACGTCTGCAACGGAGAAGAGGTGATGGAGTTGGCGCGCCGTATCAAGTGTGACGAAGAGATCAGGATGATGCGCTGCGCCATTCACGCCTGCGAGCAGTCGATAGAAGCGATGCGCCAAAATCTGCAGCCTGGGATCTCGGAACAGAGGCTATGGAGCTATCTTCATGCCGAGAACATCGCGCGCGGCGGCGAGTGGATCGAGACGCGGCTGATGGCGTCAGGTCCTCGCTGCAATCCCTGGTATCAGGAGTGCAGCAGCCGCCTTGTCAACGCCGGGGAGTTCGTCGCCTTCGATACGGACCTGATCGGCACCTACGGCATCTGTGTAGACATTTCGCGGACGTGGCTGTGCGGGAGTGGGAGTCCGACACGTGCCCAGAAAGAGATCTACGACTTGGCACTTGAACAGGTTCAAGCCAACATGGACTTGCTGAAGCCTGGTACCACATTTAGCGAGATGACCTTTGATTCGCTCGTGTACGATCCGAACGAGTTTCACCAGTACTCCTGTCTCTATCATGGTGTGGGGCTCGCGGATGAGTATCCGTGCATCCATTTTCCGTGGTCATGGGATGAGACTGGGTATGAAGGGCAACTCGAGCCGGGAATGGTGCTTTGTGTGGAGAGTTTCTTGGGGAAAAGGTCGGGTGGGCCGGGGGCAAAACTGGAGGAACAGGTCCTCATTACGGAAACCGGACACGAGCTGCTGTCCAGTTATCCGGTCGAGTACCTTGTGACTGATCGGTGAACTCCGCCTTCAGTTTCGGCCTCAACCGGCTCTCCGACTCAGGAGCCACCTTCAGCCTCGGCGCCCGCTCGACGGTCATCGAGTACCTCAGGGACTTCCGCTTCCAGGGTCGATCTACGCCGCTCCTGTCGCGGTTGACCCGCAGCCGCAGGCGCTTGCTCACAAACCGCTCCACCGTCTGCATCCCGGCGGGTGGACCAGTCGCGACGCGGCGGCGGCCGACGAAGGAGATGGAGTCGGATCCGGATCCGGCGGCGCTCGATGACTACTGAGGTAGAGCAACCGTTGACACCTCGCGGGAGCCGTTGACCCGGTTCCGTACAGCAACGCATACTCGAACGGATAATCGTTAGGAGGGCGTACATGCCAAGACGACTTCTTCTTGTGGTGGGCGTAGTCTTGCTCATCGCTTCACCCGGTTTCGCGCAGAACGCAATGGTCGGCGGCGACGAGTATGGAGGCGTCACCGCCTACGTGTCCGTCTCCGAATACGAGCGGGCAACCGGCAGGACCATGCCCGCGTACTCCGAATCACCGATGCTGGCGGCACTGGTGAGCGCCGGTTCGTTGCCTCCGGTGGAGCAGCGGCTTCCCGACGATCCGGCGGTCGCGGTGCCACTCGAATCGGTGGGGGTGTATGGCGGAACCGCCAAGTTCGACGGAACGTTCTTCCGTAGTCTGCTCAAGCGCGGTCTCTTTACGCGGGACGTCAACGGCGCCGAAATCAGGACGGACCTCGGCATGGGTTTCGAGGTGAACGCGGACTACACCCAGTACCGGATCTTTCTCAGGCCAGGCGCCAAATGGTCCGATGGGGAGGACTTCACGTCGGCCGACATCATGTTCTGGTGGAATGACCAGATGAACAACGATGAGCTCACGCCCGGCGGTCCGACCTGGATATGGGCCAACGCGGAGTTGAGCGCCGTCGACGACTACACCCTCCAGGTCGACCTTTCGATACCGCAGCCCACGCTGATGGCGTCTCTGAGCCATCCCTTCGCGGCCTCGCGCAGTCATTTCTTCGTGGCGGAGCACTTTCAGCGGCAGTACCACATCGACTACAACGAGGATGCGAACAAGCTCGCCTCCGAGCAGGGCTTCGAGACGTGGACCCAGCTCTACAACCATTGGAAGGCATCCTGGGTCTTCCAGCAGCGCCCCGGGATCCCGACGCTGAACACGTGGATCGTCACCGAGTTCACGGAGACCGAGTATCTGGCCGAACGCAATCCCTACTTCTGGCAGGTCGATACGGCGGGGAACCAGCTCCCCTACATCGACACGTTGATCGCGCCGTATTCAGGCGATGCACAGACCAAGTTGCTGCGGGCGATCAGCGGCGACCTCGACTACCTCTCCGGGTTCAGCATCCTCTCGGTGAGCGACTTCCCGCTGATGAAGGAGAATGAGGCCGCCGGTGACTACCGCGTCCAGACACTCAAAGGAGACTATCAGAGCGCATTCACCGTCGGCTTCAATCCGGTGGTGAAGGATCCGGTGCTGCATGACATCTTCCGGGACATCAGGTTCCGCCAAGCGCTCTCGCTCGCCATCGACCGGGACGCGCTGAACGAGTCGGTCTTCTTCGGCCTGGCGACGCCGCGGCAGGTCGCTCCCCTCCCCAACGTGAGCTTCTACGACGAGGCGTGGGGCGAATACCTGGTCGAGTACGACGTCGACCGCGCCAATCAGCTCCTCGACGAGATGGGCCTGGGCTGGGACGCCGATCGCAAGCTGCGACTTCGCCCCGACGGAAAACCGATGAACATCCTGATGGAATCCGGGCACGGTTCGGTTCCCGAGGCGACGGTCGCCGAAGTGATCAAGAACATGTGGGAGGATGTCGGGGTGACCCTGACCATCAAACCCGAGAAGATCACCCACCAGCGGCTCCAGGAGGGCGAGCTGTACGAGATGCTGATCGTCGACGGAGGCGGCGCTTCCACCGAGATGGATCTGCAGGGTTGGGTTCAGCTCTTCTGGGACGTGGGCGGCGGCGGACATAGCTGGAACCGCTGGGTCGGCACGAACGGCGAAGGCGAGAACGTCACCATGCCGCCGCAGGAGTGGCTGGACCTCTGGGCCAAAGTTCAGGAAGCCTCGAAGCTAGTCCCCGGAACGCCGCAGTGGACTGAGCTCACGCGCGAGACCTGGGACTGGCGCATCAGACAGCTCTGGCACATCGGTACGGTGTACGCGGCACCGGTGTTCCAGACCGTCAGCAACGACCTGCACAACGTGCCAAGCGGTTTCTGGTTCGGGTGGTCGATCGGCTTCCACCCGCTGCTGCAGTCGTCGCAGTGGTATCTCGACCGCTAGGTCGCTGTCCTAGATCGACGACGGAAGCGAGTCCTGCCCCCGCGGGGGCGGGACTCGTCGTCTCTGACCCGCCGGCCGCCAGGGGGCAACCGTGACTCGCTACATCGCACGCCGGTTCCTCTACATGATCGTACTGCTGGTCATGATCTCGGCCGCGGCGTTCGTGATCATGCAGCTGCCGCCGGGCGACTTCGTCGAAGCCCTCGTCACCAGGATGGAGCTCTTCACCGGCGTGCAGATGACCGAGGAGGCCGTGCAGGCACTGCGCCGCCAGTACGGCGTCGACCGGCCCATGGTCGCCCAGTACCTCCGGTGGGCCGGCAACCTGCTCCAGGGTGACCTGGGCCGTTCCTATCTCTACGAGAAGCCGGTTGCCCAGATCATCGCGGCGCGGCTGCCGCTGACCATGCTGGTGGCGTTCTTCACGATGGTGTTCACGTACGTCGTCGCAATACCCATCGGCATCTACTCGGCGACCCACCAGTACTCGATCGTCGACTACACGGCGACCGCGGTCGGCTTCGTCGGCCTGGCCACGCCGAACTTCCTGCTGGCGATCATCCTCATGTTCCTGCTCTTCAAGTACTTCGACTTCACGGCAGTCGGCCTGTTCTCCACCGATTTCGCAGATCAGCCCTGGTCCTGGGCCAAGTTCGTGGACATGCTCAAGCATCTTCCCATTCCCGTCGTGGTCGTCGGCACCGCGGGAACCGCAGGCCTGATCCGCGTGCTGCGTGCCACCGTCCTCGACGAGCTCGGCAAACAGTACGTGATAACCGCGCGCGCGAAAGGCGTGGCGGAAAACCGGCTGCTGTTCAAGTACCCGGTGCGCATCGCCATCAATCCGCTGGTGAGCACCATCGGCTGGACGCTGCCGTGGATCTTCTCCGGGTCAGCGATCACCTCCATCGTCCTCAATCTGCCGACCATGGGGCCGATTCTCTTTGAGGGACTGCTCGGACAGGACATGCAGCTCGGCGGCAGCATCATCATGATCCTGGCCGCCCTGACGGTGATCGGGACGTTCATCTCCGATCTGCTTCTGGTGTGGGTCGACCCGCGTATCCGGCTCCTGGACTCCCGATGACCGGTGCGGACCGCCGAGCCTCGGCGAGCCCGCCAGGGGCGCCGGCGAACGACCAGGCGGACGCGAGGAACGAGCGTTACTACACCGCCTCGCAGTGGCAGCTCGCGTGGCGCAAGTTCCGCAGGCACCGGCTGGCGATCATCGGCGGCAGCATCCTCGGTCTGTTGTATCTGTTCGCCATTTTCGCGGGCTTCTTCTCCACCAACGACATTCACGAGCAGTACCTCGATCGCATCAATGCCCCGCCGCAGCGGGTACGGATCTTCGCCCCCGGCATCGGCCTGGTCGGTCCGTTCGTCTACGCGTACCAATCGGTCAGGGATCCGGTGACCCTGAGAAAGCAGTACGCTGAAGACACCTCGGTGCGGTTTCCCCTGAGGGCGTTTGCCAGAGGTCACGAGTACCGGCTCCTGGGCCTGATCCGCACCGACATCCATCTGCTGGGAGTCGGCGGTGACGGCTACCTGCACCTCTTTGGCACCGACAAGCTCGGGCGCGACATGTGGTCCCGCAACATCCACGCGGCGCGCATCTCGCTCACCATCGGCCTGGTCGGCGTCGCGCTGAGCTTCGTGCTGGGTTGTCTTCTGGGCGGACTCTCGGGGTTCGCGGGCGGCCGCGTCGATGTCGTCATTCAGCGCGTCATCGAGCTCATCATCTCGATTCCACAGATCCCGCTGTGGATGGGCCTGAGCGCGGCGCTCCCCAAGAAGTGGCCGACGGTGGCGATCTACTTCGGGATCACGATCGTCCTGTCGGTGGTCGGATGGGTGGAGGTCGCGCGGGTCGTACGCGGCCGGGTCCTGGCGTCGCGCGAAGAGGATTATACGATGGCCGCCAAGGTCGCAGGCGCCACGGATCTTCAAACGATTCGGCGGCACATGCTGCCATCCATGTTCAGCTACCTGATCGTCCGGCTCACGCTTGCGATCCCATTCATGATTCTGGGCGAGACCGCCCTCAGTTTCCTGGGCTTGGGCATGCAGGCGCCCGCGGTGAGCTGGGGCGTGCTGCTGCAGAACGCGCAGAACTTCCGCACCATCGCACTGCACCCCTGGCTGCTGATCCCCGCACTGTTCGTCATCGTCACCGTAATGGCCTTCAACTTCGTCGGTGACGGCCTGCGTGATGCGGCAGATCCGTACCGGAGGTAGGGCCGCCGACGCGCATGAGCGCGCCGATGGGCGCTCAAGACGCCGGCGCCGGCGCGGGCAGCTCCGCCTTCCGAAGCAGCCATCGGGTCATGTCCGACGGTAACGGACGGCGCTCGTAGGTTCTTCGCACCTCGCACGCGACAGCGTTCGGCACCAGCACCGCGCACATGCGGACTGCAACGGCGTCGTGGAAAAACTGCCAGCCGTCCTCATGGCGCTCGCTGCCCTGGAGAGGAACTTCAGAGCGGTACAGCACGCGCTCGGGGTTCTCACGGTCGAGCAGCAGGATTCCCGAGCCATAGGTGGTACGCCGTGGCGCGTCGTCCCAGCGCGCGCCGCGATACTGAACCATCCAGCCCAGGTCGGGGTACGACGCCACCGAGAAGCCGTCGAACAACAGGGCATCCGCGTCGAAGAAGCCGGGGCGCGGCGTGATCAGACGCTTCGCGTGCTCGCCGCCGTCGAGCTCACGACGGATGGTCAGCGACCGGGAGTCCGGGTCGTTGCCGATGCTCCAGCTCCAGCCGGAGCATCGCTCGGGCAGCGGGTAGCGGTTCTCAGGTATCGCGGCCACCGGGTGTCGGCGATGCTGTTCCATGCTCTGAATGTCCGCCACCACCGGCTCCGGAATGAGCTCCCGCAGGCGGAAGTCGGCCGTCGCAACCGCGGTGTCGCCCACGCCGGTGTAGAGCCGGAACAGGTCGTCGAGACCGGTCCTGCCGGCATCCACGGCCACCTGACCGCCGGCGAACATGACTCCGTCGAGATGAGCCAGCTCACTGATCCACGTCCCGTGGCGCGCATGCTCGTCCCACACGCCGTCGTACTCGAGCATGGGGTCGCGCGAATAGTAGAGGCACTGCCCGGTGCGGGTGTCGAGCAACCTGAGATACGGGTAGTACTCCAACTTCCATTTCTGCCTCACGGTGGGGTCGACGACGGCCTGGTTGAACACCCCGTGGACGACATCCATCGCGACCCTTGTGTTGCCGACCTGCACCGGCACGGGCACCGAGTTGTTACCGATATGCGAGTTGTCCCGGTAGCCCGGACGGATGCACGACTGCAGTGTGCCGACCTCCGTGATGCCATCGGCGGTCGTGCCCGGGAACGGTCCTCCCGCGGTGCGCACCAGTGCAATGTCCGGTACCGGCCGGTGATACATCATCAGGGAACCGTCGTCGAGGCGGAGGTAGACGATATCGTTCTTGGTCATCTCCGAGGGATAGATGCGATTGGTGCCGTCCACGCCACAGGGCTGCCAGACGCCCTCTTCCCACCAGATCGCGCTCCAGCTTGCCTCGAAAGCGGCGCCGCCAGCGAACGCACCGGGTTGACCTGCGCCGGTGAGCCGCACCGAGTGCGCCACCCGCGTGAAGAAGTCCTTCACCGGCATCCTGACCACGCAGTCCCATACGTTGGTGACGCTCCCCTCGTGGTAGATCACGTACAGCCACCCCTGGTCCTCCCAGAAGCGGAAGTCGTGGAGCACGACGACTCGGTCGCGGTGCGGCCCCGCCTGGTAGGCGGCGAACTGCTCGACGGTCTGGGGAAGGGCAATCCCGGTGCGCAGGTCGAAGATCGGCAGCGGGAAGCGGTGGAGGACGGAATCGCCGCGGCTGTCCAATACGGCCAGCCCGAGGTGACTGCGCCAGACGGTGACGCCGTCATTGCAGTACCGATCTTCCGAGCCCCCGGCCCGATAGCCCAGGAACACCCGCGGATCCGCGCTCAGGCGGATGGCGCTCGGGTTGGTGGCATGGTGGCCCTCCCAACTCGCCGTCGGCCCGGCGGCGGGCTCGATGAGGTATCCGGCCCGCTTGACCGCCCGCCTCGGCCTCAGGACTCGCTCCGTGAGACCGGCGCGGTCGCGAGGCAAGTGTAGTACTCGCTGCCGCCGTAGTAGATCCACCACCGCCCGCCGTGACGGGTCAATCCGTTGAAGAAGATGCAGTCCCGGTACGGTGACACCTTCTGCGGGGGATCCAATGCGCTGCACCCGCTCTCGTGCGGGTAGCGGGCCTCGGCGTGCAGGACGGGCCGCGGCAGCCACGCCAGCGGCGACTCCGGATCCCGCTTGGAGAACCGCACCTCGCCGATCGCATAGAAGTGGCCGCTGTGATGGCCGCCGGTGAAGAGCAGTATGTCGTCGGGGTCGTCCGAGTGGTCGGCCAGGGCGAAGCACCCCTCGCCGCCCGGCCACCGGGTCTCGAGCGGCGTCGACTCCCACCGCAGCAGGTCCTTCGACCGGCCGACGATATGGCCGTTGATGTACATAAGGTAGTGGCCGTCGACCTGCACCGGCTCGTTTTTCGGGTTGCACAGCACGACGCCGTTGCGATGGATGCGGTCCGCGTCGGGATACACTAGGCCGTGCTCGGTCCAGCGGCGAAGATCGGTAGAGGTTGCGAGCCAGTAGCCGCTCACGGACGGATCGTCGATCCGCTCCCAGTCCCAGCGATTGCAGAACAGGTGGAAGGTGTCGCCCAGCCGGACCAAGCTTACGTCCTCGTAGCTGAACGGGTCGCCGGCACCGAACAGCGGCGCGTCGCTGGTGACCTTCGTGAACCGCAGCCCGTCGGCGCTCTCGGCGAGCCCGATCTTGCAGAGGTAGTCGATGCCGTTGACCGGCTCGCACGGCCGTTCGCCCCGGTAGACGTAGTGGAAGGCGCCGCCGGCGCGGATGATCGCCCCGTTGTGCACCCCTCCGCCGAACCTTCCCGGATCCCAGGAGGAGGCGGACGGAGCGAGCACGGGGTTGCCCGGGAATTTCCGGAAGGGGCCGATCGCCCACCCCGGCAGCCCCGCGGCATCGGCGTCGACATCACCCCTCGGTGGAAACCCGCCTCGGTAGCGCTCCTCGTCGTAGACCCAGCTACTCGTCTCCCAGCCCGACTCGGCGTCGACGGAGTACTGCCAGGCAAAGATCTCCTGATCCGCCATCGTGCTCGCGAGCGTACAACCGGGTCCGGTGCCGGCTCCAGCGTCAGACCTCCATCGTCCACCGGAAGGGGGTTTGTCCGATCCCGTGCTGCCGCGCCCACTCGATCAGTCCTTCCGCCGAGCCGCCCAGCAACTGCTGCCGGATCGCGTCGGCCTGCTGCAGCACGTCCTCACCCGGCTGGACGAGGCGCATGTTGTCCCGCGTCCCTCCCATCCACCGGTAGCTGTAGCCCAGGATCACGACCTTCGAGACTCGCCTGCTCAAGTTCGGCGCCGTGCTGTGGAAGACGCGGTTCTCGAAGAGGAACGCGTCACCGGCGCTCAGGCAGAGGTCGACGGCCCCTTCGGGGTCGACCGCCCCCTTCGGAATCGGCAACGGGGTCGGGAGCTGGTGCGATCCCGGCGCGAACAGAGTGAAGCCCGACCGCGGCTCGGGATAGTCGGTCAGGCAGTAGCCCACCTTGATGCCGGCGCGAAACACCCCCGCGTGCCCGACGTCCTCGGTCATGCCGATATCCCGATGCCACGTCCGCGCCTCGCCATCGGCTTCGTCCTGGGGCCACTTGTAGATGATCGCAGCGGTATGCAGGTGCAGGTTGGGCGACAAGAGCTGCACCACCAGGGGCACGGTAGAGGGGTGAGCGAGCAACCGGTGGAACGCCGGCTCCACGACGATGCCCGGCCGGCGCTGCACGTATGCCTGTCCCGGCTGCCGCTCGAAGTCGTCGATCATCCTGTCGGCGGCAGCCGCCAACGCACCGACCTCTTCGGATCGGAGCGCCCCGGGAACGACCAGATAGCCGTTCTCGTCGAAGAACCGGCGCCGTTCGTCGTCGAGCAGGATCGGTTCCATCGCTATCGGTCAGGCTTGTATGGGGTCAGCCTTTCGTCAAGCCGACGCGGACGATCCCAGCCGAAGCCTGGCATTCAGCAGCGATGGCGTATGCTATGTGTATGGCTCGCACCAACATCGACGTCGACGAGGCGGCGTGCGCCGAGGTCATGCGCCGGTACTCCCTCACTACGAAGCGCGCGGCGGTCAACTTCGCACTCCGAACGCTGGCGGCGGAGCCCCTCAGCGTCGAAGAAGCGCGGCGGATGCGCGGGTCCGGCTGGGATGGCGACCTCGATGAGTTGCGATCCAGACGCAATCCGTGATCCTGATCGACACCTCGGCATGGGTGGAGTTTCTGCGAGGAACCGGATCGCCGATTTGTGATCGCGTCGAGGCTCTACTCGACGGTGAGATCGCGACCTGTGATGCGATCCGGATGGAGGTGCTTGCCGGTGCCAGAGACGAGCACCACCTGGAACGCCTGCGCCGCTTGCTTGCGCGTACGGCCATGCTTCCTACGACACCCGCAGACTACGACGAGGCGGCCGCCCTGTTTCGCCGCTGTCGCCGGGAAGGCTACACCCTTCGGCGCCTCATCGACTGCCTCATCGCATCCGTCGCCATCCGTGCCGCCGCCCCCATCCTGCATAACGACGCCGACTTCGACGTGCTCGCCCGTCATGCGGGTCTCCGCGTCGACTCATAGCGCGAAGGCATCCCCGGCCGCCCTCGGGCAGGAGACCCTGACTTCGGTCTTGACGTCGCATACCCGCTGGACGAGATTGGCCGGGCGATGAGCGATGACCAAGTGCCGTCCGGCCGCGAGGCCTGCCACGACCTGAACCCGAACTGGCAGCCGGGCGATCCGATCGCGTACATCAACCCCGAGGCGCCCGCCGCGACGATGCCGCCCTACGAGGGCGAGCGCTACGAGGCGCTGGTGCCCACACGTTCGACGTGGCCGAGCGCGCGCGGCAGGTGATCAATCCGCTCACGGAGGCGACCGACGCCGACGCGGACCGCGAGATCTACTTCATGGGCGTCTTCTGCGTCAAACCGGCTCTGCTGTGCCACGGGGTCAGCGATGCCAACGTGCAGCCGAAGTTCCAGCTCACCGTGCCGCTCATGCGGATTATCAGCGGCAGCGATCAGAACCTGCACGTCGAGGCGGAGTGGCTCACGCGGCTGCGCCGGTGCATCGGCCCGGAAGGGCTCTTCTACCTGCCTCTGCGGGGCAGGCCCTGGGAGGCGGTCTCGATTCCCAATTGGATCAGGACCGGCCCCGGCCGGGACCAGTACCTGAATCCCTTCGCCATGGGCATGACGCTGGCGGCGATGACCGTGCTTGCACGGCGGGAGACGGGCGAGGAGTGGTCCGCGAAGGCGCGCGCCATGGTGGACGGTTTGATCGGCCTGGCCGTAGACGAGGGCGACATCGCCTACTTCTGGCCCAGCGCGTTCCGGGCGGTGAAGGACCGGCCGGCCGCCACGCAGCCGCCCACCACCGAGGAGAACGGCGAGGCATGCCGGCTGCCCTACGGCCTGGTGCATGCCTATCGGCTCCTGGGCCATGAGCCCGCGCTCACGCTGGCAGGCAAGAACCTGCGGTACCTCCGGCGCTACTTCTTCCGCGAGGACGGCAGTTTCCTGCGCACTCCGGACGACGCGATGACCGTCCACTTCCACGAGCACTCGCGCGCGATCCTGACGATGCTGGAGTACGCGGCGTCGGCCGGCGACGACGAGATGATGGACTTCGCGCTCCGCAGCTTCGAGTGGGTCAGGAACCTGGGCGTCCACCCGGAGGGACGCGCTTCGAGCGTCTGGCAGCCCGGCGGGCCCGGCGGCCCGCTGGTCGGGTACTTTCCCGAGTTCGTCAACAGCGTGCAGTGGCACGCGTCGGAGCTGTGCAACGTCGCCGACATGATCGCGCTGGCGATCCGGTTCTCGGAGCTGGATCTTGGCGACTACTGGGACGACGCCGACCGGTGGACGCGTAACATGTTCGCCGAGGGGCAGCTCCAGACCACCGACTGGATCGACCGCATCACCGAGGCGGACGCCTACAACCCGCCTCCGGTCGAGCTGCTGCCCACCGAGAGCACCGTCGGGCCCTGGTGCACCGCGGACTCGGTTCCCGCACGCAGCCGCGGAGCGTTCGCCGGCTATCCTGCCGTGAACGACTGGTACGTCAGATACGGCATCGGCATCCAGCACTGCTGCACCGCCACCTCGGCGCTGACGCTGTACCAGCTCTGGAAGAGCATCGTTCGCCTTGACGCCGGCCGGCTGCGGGTGAATCTGCTCATGAACCACGCCTCGCGGTGGGCGGACGTCGACAGCTTCCTCCCCTACCAGGGCCGGATCGAGGTGCGGCCGAAGCGGGACGCCGACCTCGACATCCGGATCCCGGAATGGGTGGCTCCTGAAGATGCGGCATGCACGGTAAACGGGGCACGCCGCGAGCTCGCCTGGGAAGGACGCTATGCGCGGATCGTTTCGGTGAGCGCCTCGGACCGCGTCACGCTGACGTTTCCGATTCGGGAGCGCACGGACGTCGTCTACGTGGAGAAGCACCGTTACGTGCTCACGCGCCGAGGAAACGACGTGGTCGACATCGATCCGCCGGGCCGCTACTGCCCCCTCTACCAGCGGCGCCACTACCGTGATGGCGAGCCCCGCCTGCGCACGGTTACCCGCTTCGTCAGCAGCGAGAACGTGGACTGGTAGACCGCTGCGGTCTTCGCCGAATGACGAACCGCGACGCATCGACTCGTTGGAGCGGTCACCAGCCTTGGGGTTTCGAGATTGTCGTGCCCGCAAGACGAGGGGGAAACTGGGCTGCCCTCAGCATTCCGCGGCGGATGTGCCGCACCCGACTCGCGACGGTCATCAGTTTCGGCGCTATCTGCCAACGCCCTGGGCAGACTACGATTACCGGTTTGCCCCGTTCTGTCGTCACCATGCGGATCGGCGTAACCAGATCGGTATCGTTCGACATCACGACGGCCGCATCAAACGCTCCTTTCCAGGCATCGTTCAAGAGATGTGATGCGAGATTTACGTCCGAACCCTTCTCCTCCATCGTATGGACTTCGGAGATGACCGCATCGGGATGCGGGGCCACGGTCCTGCGCCGTCTGCTCGTTCCCGTGCTCGCCGTCGGGTAACTGCCCACCGGAAGAGTCTGTGAAGCCTGTGAACCGGAGACTTGGTGATTGCCGGCAGGTAACATGACGACCACCGGTGTGTGGATCGCTCTACCGGCCACCGGCAGATTTGTGAGCGGACGCCAAACCGTCTTGGCAAGAAAGCTACCAAAGTAGATCTGCACCTCTGGCAACGTGCCTAGCGCGCTCAAATAGGCCTGTTGACGTGCTGGAGCGCCAGCGTCCGAAACGCCGGAAACGCGAACGGTGAAGCACTTGAGCGTATCCACGACATGCCCGGCAGGGACCAACTGACGGGCCAACTGACAAGATTGAGCCACTTGAACGGCGTGTCCTTCACCGCTCCGTAGTACAGGTTGAAACCGTCGACGTAGACTGTGGTTCGCACGGAAGCCCACCCATGAAGAGCAAGGGCCGCTCCGAAGAGCGACCCTTGAGCCGCCAGCACGCTGACGGCGGGTATCTGGAACGTAACCTACTACGAAGATCGACGGACTCGCAACCGGCACTCAGAGCGCCTGGGGTCGGGTAGAGTGTGGCGGCATGGATCATCCGACGGACGGGCGCCGGCCCCGAGTCATCCACGGCGAGCCGGTGGCGGAGGGGTTCAGTGTAGAGACCGGCGTCCTCAGCTCGACCCAGAACGTCCAGGTGAACTATCGGCCGCCCGGCTGGTACCGCCGGGATGAGTGGTTCGGCCGCAACCGCGACAGCGCCCTGGGCATGTGGTCGCTGTCGGTCCCGGAGATGGTCGGCACCAGCGACGGCTTCGTCTTCGGCTTCGACGTCCCGGCGCGGTGGCAGCGGGCCGGCGACGGGGGCGATTCCGTCGACTACACGGCGGCGAGTCGGTCGTTGGGGCCGGACTTCGACCGGGCGTGCTTCGCCGGCCCCGACCACCTGATCGATCGCGACGGGCTGGTCCGCTACCGGGCGGTGATGAGCGTGGGCTCCGACTTGGTCGAGATCGCGCTGCACATCACCAACCTGTCCGCGACGGCCACCACCTTCTTCTCCCACGTCTGTTGCCGCTTCCATGGCAGGGGGCTCGTCTGGGGCTGGCGCGAGCGGACGCTGGTCAACGTGCAACGCGGATGGATCCCGGCCGACCGGCTGCTCCGGGGCGACGGCTACCCGCCCGCGCGCCACTGGTTCCTGCCGGGGAACCGCCCGGGGCGCGCATTCATGGAGATGTTTCGTCCGGGGAGCCCCGACGACGAGCGCACGCAGGTCATCACCAAGCCCTGGATCGCCATGCCCATGCAGGACACCCGTTACACCACGATCTACGGGTCGCCGCAGGCGGGCATGCTGTTCGTCAACCCGGACAACCCCTGCCTGCACAGCGACGCCGTGAGCCGCGCGGTCGCTCCCGGGGCCACCGCCGTGCAGCGCACCTACCTCGCCGTGTTCGAGCTGCCGCTCGACGAAGCGCTGGCCGAGCTCGAGTCTCGAACCACGAAGGGGACTGCCACGGCCTGAGGGCGCGCACCGGCGCGTGGTACGATCGCGGGACCATGCGCCCGAAGCCCGTCGACGGCGCTCCCGACGCGGCACGCGCCAACGACGTCGGACTCCTGCGAGTGGAGGAGCTCAGCACCCACTTCAAGACGCGGGACGGGGTGATCCGGGCGGTGGACGGGGTGAACTTCTCCCTGGATGAAGGCGAGGTGCTCGGCGTCGTCGGCGAGAGCGGGTGCGGCAAGAGCGTCATGGCGCAGTCGGTGCTGCGCATCCTGCCGGAGCCGCTCGGCAGGATCGTCGGCGGTCACATCCACTACCGCCGTGCGGCCGGCGACACGGTCGATCTGGCGGGCTACAAGGCCGGCGACGAGGAGCTCCGCGCGTTGCGCGGCAGCGAGATCTCGATGGTCTTTCAGGAGCCGATGAACTCCCTGCATCCCATCAAGACCGTCGGCGCCCAGATCATCGAAGCCATCATGCTGCACCAGGAGACGGACAAGAGAACCGCCCGTAAGCAGGCGGTCGAGCTCATCGATCGGGTCGGCATCGCTGCCCCCGCCCGCCGGGTCGACGATTATCCCGGCCAGATGAGCGGCGGCATGCGCCAGCGGGTGATGATCGCCATGGCGCTGAGCTGCAACCCTCGCCTGCTGTTCGCCGACGAACCGACCACTGCCCTGGACGTCACGATCCAGGCGCAGATCGTCGACCTGATGATGGAGCTGCACGAGGCCTACGGCATGTCGCTGGTGGTCATCACGCACAACATGGGGCTCGTCGCCCGCATGGCGCAGCGCGTGGCGGTCATGTACCTGGGCCGGATCGTCGAGCTCACCGACGTCCACTCGGTGTTCAAGCGTCCCCTGCACCCCTACACGCAGGGGTTGCTGCGCTCCATGCCGCTGCGCGGGGTGACCAAGAGCACCGCCCTGGAGGCGATCGAAGGCACGGTGCCGTCGCCGTACGGGCGGCGACGGGGATGCAGCTTCGCGCCCCGCTGTCCGCACGCGCAGCCTCGCTGCTTCACCGACGAGCCGCCGGTGACGACGACCGGGGAGGGTCACCAGGTGGCCTGCTGGCTCTACGAATGAGCCCTTTACGAATGGGCCCTTTGCGAATGGGCCCTTTGCGAATGGGCGAGGCGGCAGGGCCGGCGGCGGCCGAGGTGTTGGCGGTCGAAGGGCTCACGAAGCGCTTCCCCATTCACCGCGGCCTGCTGCGGCGCCGGGTGGGGGACATCCGCGCCGTGGACGACGTCACCTTCCGCGTGGCCGAGCGCGAGACGCTCGGCATCGTGGGCGAGAGCGGCTCCGGGAAGACCACCGTCGCGCGCTGCATCATGCGGCTGGTCGAGCCGACCTCCGGCAGCATCCGCCTGACCGTCGACGGCGCGAGCTGGGACGTGGTGGCGCTGCAGCGGAACGAGCTCAAGGAGATCAAGCGGCACATTCAGATCGTCTTCCAGGACCCGGTGTCGTCGCTGGATCCGCGCATGTCGGTCGGTGACGTCATCGCCGAGGGGCTGGTGCTGCACGGCATGAAGCGCCGCAGGGAGCGCGAGGCGCGCGTCGCCGAGCTGCTCGGTCTGGTCGGCATGGACCCGGCTGTGATGCGCCGCTACCCGCACGAGTTCTCGGGCGGCCAGCGGCAGCGGATCGGCATTGCGCGCGCGCTGGCGCTCGGTCCGCGCGTCCTGCTCTGCGACGAGCCGGTGTCGGCACTGGACGTCTCCATCCAGGCGCAGGTGCTGAACCTGTTCAACCGGCTGCAGCGCGAGCTGGGCCTCAGCTACGTCTTCATCGCCCACGACCTAACCGTGGTGCAGTACGTCAGCGACCGGATCGCGGTGATGTACCTGGGCCGGGTGGTCGAGGTGGCGCCGGCCGGCGTGCTCAGCGAGCAGCCGCTGCACCCCTACGCGGAGGCGCTGCTCGCTGCGATCCCGCTCCCCGATCCGGATCAGGAGGCGCAGCCGGCGGTCAAGGGCGACATCCCCGACCCGTCGTCCCCGCCGTCCGGCTGCCACTTCCACACCCGCTGTCCGTACGCGGTGGAGGAGTGCCGGCAGCGCCAGCCGGAGCTCCGCGAGCTGCACGCCAACAGCCGGCACTGGGTGGCGTGCCACCGCGCCGACGAGCTGAGCCTGGCGGGGCTCCATCTGTCGGGCACCTGAAGCCCCGCGCCTAGCGTCCGGGCCGCCTCCCGGCAACCGATCGGCGGTCAGCGGGGCGTCAGCGCTCCCGACCGCGCCCACGATCGCTACAGCCTCGGCGCTCATGCCGTCGCCTCCACCGGGGCCGTGCCTAGCCACGACTCGACCTCGGCAGGGTCCGCCGCCCAGACCTTGCTGCGCCACGTCGCTACGTCGTCGCGCTTGAACGTCTGGTACAGGCTCAGGGCGCGGTCGCGGTCGCCGGCATGGTCCACCAGCGGCGCGCCAGGGCAAGCTGCGCGGGACCGCTGCCCAGGTAACACGGCGGCGGCGGTCACAGATCGCCTTCGGCCACGCGCGCGGGTCGCTCAACGGCCGGCCATGGCGTAATCGACGGCGTACCCGATGTCTTCCATCGCTCCCAACGTCAGGGCCGTCACCCTGCTATAGGAATTGATAGACAGGTACATGATTTCGTCCGTTATCGGCTTGCCGTCCCGGCCTAACATGCCCTTCTTCCAGTGATCTCCTTCGAGCAGAGGGGTCTCTAACATTGCCTTCGAGGCGGCGCTACCGCTAAAAACCTTGACCGGAGGGCAGGGAGACGGCAAGCAGAAGGTGTCGGTGAGGGTGAAAACGAAGGTCAACGATTCGAACGCCGAAGAAGATGAAAAGCCAAGGGCGTGAGCTATTTCGTGTCGCGCCACGTTGTATCCGAAGAGGTAGCGGCCGTGCGCGTCGAGATACTCGGACGCTGACGAGCTGACCGACGCGAACTCTATGCGCGCAGTGTAAGGCAAGCCCTTGTCGACACGTTCTTCGTATGTAAATGTCCTTGCCGCTGCCGGGAGAACATCTCCGAAGCCGACGACGATAGATAGGTCGTCGACGTCTGCGACGAGGGGGCCGATGTCCGCCGTGATTGCGGTCTCCCAGTACGCGGCGGCGCACTCGATTTCGTCGCGAAGCCACTCTACGAAGTGCTCCTCGTACGTGATGTCGATATTGAACCTGTCGCTGTCACCGGAGTCCGCACGATTGTATGGACAATTGCGCTCCGGTTCCGGTTCGGGCTCTGGCGCGGGAGGTTCGGAAACCATCTCGGGAGGTTCGGGAACCATCTCATCGCACCCGATCAACGCCACCAGCAGCGCCACCAGAATCGAAATTGCAACAACGCGCTTCATCGAATCACCTCCGAATTGATCGATCCCCAACGCCGCGAGGGCACCGTGGCGCGGATTGCGGATTGCGGATTTACGATTGGGTGACTGCTGTCTTCGGCGACCCGTGGGGACCGCACGACATCCCGTATCTTATTCCTGCGGAGTACGCCGACGAAATCCACCCAGTCCAGCGTGGTGGCGATCCCCTCGTAGTCGACCTGCCGTCCTTCAGCCAGCAGTCGAAGGGCATCGGCCACGCCGCCGGGAGTGCCCAGAACGACCTGCCCCGGCGGGCTGCCGACGTCTCGCAGATGGTCCCGTATGGCGCCGCCGTCCAGGCTGCCGGCGGCCTGAGCGGCGAGGGCCACGGCTATCGTCGCGTCGTAGGTCTCCTTGACGTAGGTGAAGGCAGGCAGCCCACCGTGCTCGGCCACGAACGACTCCTCCCACTCGGCGGCGGCGGCGCTATCGGGAGTTGGGGCTCCGGCGGTTCCGTACATGCCTGCCAGCGTGGCACCTCCGACATCCCTGACCAGTTGGGTTCTCTTGGCGGCGTCGGCGAAGACGAATTGCGCATAGATGCCTTCGTCGATCGCCTCCCGGACGATGGCCAGGGCCTGGTCCTCGAACGTGACGACCACCAGCGCCTGCGCTCCGGCGCCGGCGCTGCGTCGCAGCTCGGCATGGTACGTCGGCTGGTCATCGCCGACCGGGACAGCCCGCAGCGTCCCATTCCATGCGGCCGCGAAGGTGTCCGCCAGTCCCTGGCCGTAGGGGTCGTCATGGTAGAGCAGGCCTACGTTTTCGAAGCCGCGGTCCCGAGTCACGCGCGCAAGCACGGGACCCTGGGCCGTGTCGGCGAGTGCGGTGCGGAAGAAGAAGCCGTCGTCGTCGGCATCGGTGAGCCGAGGCGACGTCGCCGACGGACTGATGGTAGGGATACTGGCCGGCCCCGTCACGATTTCCACCACTGGCAACGCCGCCCCGCTGGCGTTGGGGCCGACGACGGCATGCACTCCTTCCTGCTCCACCAAGTGCCGGGCCGCACGTACTGCCGGAGCCGGGCTGCGGGTAGCATCGCCCGTCACGCTGTGCACAGGCCGGCCGAGCACACCCCCACCATCGTTTATGTGGCGAATGGCGAGGTCGAAGCCGCGCTTCCTGTCCGCCGACGTCTCGGGAGAGCCGGAGAAGTCGAGCAGCAGGCCGATTCTCATCGGCTCGGAGCTTCCGCCCCAGCCCAACCCGGGCCCAGGATGATCGCGAGCAGCGCGCACCCGGCCGTCAGACGAGCGCGTGCCCTGCCTGACCTGCCTCTCGGGCCGGGTGGCCTTGGGACCCCTTCCATCGCGCTCATGCTCACCGGAGCGTATCACGCAGAGTCGGCACCTCCGGGCGGGCGCTTGACGACTCGTGCCCGCGATCGGAGACTGTCTCAAGCATGGCGCTCGATGCGTCGCCGACCCCGGCCTGTGAATGGGTCGACGCGAACACAGTCCTGGGCGGCGAGTTGCTCGCCTCGCTCCTCGGGATTTCCCGTTCCAGCGTGCGCCGCTATCGGTCCGAGAGCCGCGCGACTCCTGACGGGATCGCTGCTCGCCTCCACTTTCTGGCGCTAGTCATCGGGGACCTTGCGGGGGCCTACAATGACTTGGGCGTCCGGCGGTGGTTCCAGCGACCGCGGAGACTGCTCGGCAGCCGCTCTCCTGCCCAGCTCCTGGATGGATCGTGGCAACCCGAGGACCGCGGGCCGCAACGGGTACGCGACCTTGCGTCCGCCCTGGTCCAGCGCGGGACGGCAGGGTCTTCGTCCTCTACGGTTCACGGCCGGATCTGACCGGCTGGGCCACGACCGTTGCCGGCCGCCCGGGCAGCGAGCTTCTGGCCCACATCCGTCACTTCTGACGACGGATCAGCCGAAATTGCTTCAGCGGCTTGGCGTGCAGTCGGCGTAGAACCCTCGAAGTGGGATCGATGGTGACTCCCATGTTCTCGAGCGCCACCACACCGAGAATCGGCTCGGCGCCGTCGAGACCGAAGATGATCTGCACGACCGTCTCCTGTCCCATCAGTGCGACGCGAGCGAATCCATATTCGTATTCCACCGGCTGACCGTTCGCCGGTTCGTCCACGGCTTTGCCTTCCGGCTCGATACCGGCGGCACGGAGGCGGTCGGTAGGACCGAGACAATCCACTGCCCCGGTGTCGACCAGAAACTCTGCCTGGTACAGTGTTCCGCTGCCGGCAAGATTGGTCACCCGCGTCGTGACGTGGGTCAATCCCATACGCACAGCCTAAGGAGCCACCCCATCCACGTTCAACCGGCCAAACCCGCCAGAGACAAGAGCCGCGCGGGCACGCCGCAGCGTCCACGCCCCCGCAACAGGCTCATCACCGTCCGCGAGGCGGTTCAACCCGAGCAGCCTACTCCAGCCACCAGCCTTCCCCCAAGTGCTTCCACGCCACCCACGACTCCCGCTGGAAGTCCCCGGTTGGAGGGTTGACGCCGGCTGGCCGCGTGTCGTACACAAGGACGTTGGGACCGCCGCGGTGGTGGCGACACCCAGCAAGAGCGTGGTTCGGCGCCAGCCTGACAAGAAACTCTAACTGATTCCATCGATCAGTCTACAGGTTTCTTGTTGAACATGTCAAAGGGGAGGGAATATGAACATGGATATTTTCGGTCTATTCGGTAAGGACTACCGATCTGATAAGCAGATGTACGAAGACGCACGGAGGGCTGCGCGCGTACGAGTAATAGAGGCAGCCGGTGACAGGCGCGGCGAGCTGGAAGGTCGTTTAGCAGTGGATAAGATAGAACGACCCGAATTGGAAGCGGTAGAGCGAGAACCAAGTGCAGCGACGGTCAAGCATGATGATCCTCCAAGGACGGACATAGGAGCGGATTATGACACCTCCTTTTTGGGGCAACGACCGAATTGACCGACGTATGAACGCGAGCGCCGCGAGCGACAGGCGCGGAACGACATAGCCGTGGTGGAACAGAATATGGCAAGTACCACCGCTCCATATGCCGCGAAGATGGCCATAGAAAGAGCTGCGACGTCCAGGCCCGCTAACGCTCTATCGCGCCCACGGTCGCTTCGACCTCATGGGTGATGTCGCGGACGAAGTCCTCGCACCGCTCCAGTACATGCTCCAGAGGGTATCGCCCCGGCCCCCTCAGCGCACATTCCCAGACCGTCAACACTCGCCACCCCTGGTCCTTAAGGTACGAACGGACGAGCCTGTCGCGCTCCCGGTTCTTGCTTATCTTCTCCTGCCAGAACTGCCTCCGCGTCTTCGGCCATCTGAACATCGGACACTCGTGCGCGTGCCAGAAGCAACCATGCACGAAGATCACTGCCCGATATTTCGGAAACACCAAGTCCGGCCGACCGCGGAGATCCTTACGGTGAAGACGAAAGCGCAAACCTCGCGCATGAAGGCCCCGTCGGACGACCATCTCCGGTATCGTATCGGCACCTCGCACGCGCGACATGTTGAGGCGCCGTTGCTCTATGGTGAGAACATCAGGCACGGGTATCAATCATCGTCGGATGGCACGGTAAGAGAGATCTCCACCCCGAACATTGCAGCGTCCGGACGGATGGTCACCCCATTCGCGGTGACCCCGGAAGGAAGGCCTGCGAACACATCAATTATCGACTTTCCGTATGCGCGCAGCTCCTGCGAGACGCGCATCTTTGCTCCTCCCCGGGAAGCTCGATACACCCTTCCTATACGGTACGGTTCCGCTCCATGTACCACTTCCCTAAGCTCGCTAAGCGGCAGGTGCACCTCCCGGAAGAAGTCTCCGGGCGTCGTTTTTATCTCCAACTTGGACCATCCGCCGTCGCTCTGAACGCGAAAGTCATACGGAGCGATAGCATTGATGTCCGAAGCCCACTCGTAGTCATCTATTTCCCCCGCGTCCACGGCCTCGCGAAGATGGAAGTCCACCAGTTCCTCGCCGAGCCGGCCAATCTCTTCTGCTGCCCGTCGCGCCTTCCGGAGATCCTCTAACGACAGGTTCGCGGACCGCGGCCTGCTAAGCAGCCGGCGCACGGCCGGAGCCTGACCCATCGATGCATCCGTAAGGTCTTCATCGCTAGCCACCAACCAGACGGGATGTGATTCTGGAACATTCCGGCTCTTGCACAGTTCCCGCAACTCGCTGCCATCGAGAACCATCATCCGGCGCTCTCCCAGAGTTTGCCCCAGTCCCGCGAACAGCATCCGGTCCTCCGCGGCCTCCTTCGCGATAAGCACCACAGTCAAACTATCCGGTTCCAGCTCCCCTTCGAATCCCAGCAACGCAATATCATCGGGTCTCAGCGTGTTGAACCGCTCCGGTGCGCCTTCCGGGTTGTGAACCAACTCGCCGTCCAGACGCCAGTTCTTGTAGGCTGCGCCCTTGATGATCTTACGTTGGAGATTGACCGGCTTTGCCCCACCCGGCCCCGCAATCCAAAGATCGATACTGATCTTGTTCTGGCGTTCCCGGACAACGGCCTCCAGTGCCGGATAGAACTCGCCGGTCAGCACGTCCGCGTTCAGATTGATCGCCTTTTGGTTACCGGCATTACGATTCACAAAATGCCATTGAAAAAATGTCAGATCTGACGCCGTCAGACGCTTAAGTGCCAGCTTATATAGCATTTGCTACTACCTGTCGCAAGACCTTCATTACTTCCTCTGCCAACGCTCTCGCCAGCAACGGCGGCACTGCGTTACCGATCTGTCTGAATGCGGGATTCATTGTCCCACAGAACCCGAAACCGTCCGGGAACGATTGCAGTCTTGCTGCCTCCCGGACGGAGATCGTGCGCGCCTGTGCGCTGTCGTAGTGGATATGGCTGTAGCCATCCTTCCCGAGATGAGCCATGAGCGTGCGAACCGGCTTGTCCGGCCACATCTTTCGCCACTTATTCGGAAACTTGCCGGCGTCATACGGTGGAACAATTTCCTGTTTCAAGCATTCGTAAGCGGCCGATCCTCGACGAATGGTATTCCCGCGTTCCCGCTCGGCGGCGAGACGTTCCGCAAACATGTCATGAGCGTGTTGCCACGCCTCCGGGTATTGGTCACCGTGATTCATGCGAGCAAACAACTCATAATCACGCGGCAGATAACGAATGACGTGATCGTACAAGGCGTCGGGGGCCGCGAATCTCTTCCAGGTTTTCATCATTGCTGCATATTGGGATACCGGTCGTCTCGGGTCGTAGTGCACGGGTGTATCAAATCGACGTGCTCCGCGCCGCAACGTGCCCGCTTTCAGCTTTCTCCTCGCATCGATGGGTGGCAGATCGCCGATTGCCTCTTCCGCTGTAATCGCTGGCGGTAAGTCGGTCCGTGGTTCCGGGGCGTCAACGTAGGAATACGCGCCTCCGAACAGGTCATATCGGCGAAGCAGTTTGAGAGCTACCGCCCGCGATCCTTCGTATCCGGGCGGTAGCGCCGCCCAGTGTGTAGGTTCGGGTAAGCGGACGCGATCGGCAATCTCGCGCCGATAACCTATCAAGAACATTCGCTCGCGCATTTGCGGCACACCATAGAACGACGCATTCAGTAACGTGTATGCGCAGATGTAACCCTTGTCCCCAAGGACGTCAGATGTTTCCTCGGCGATGTTCTGGCCTCCATGGTTCAGCACGTCAGGTACGTTTTCCATGAGAACGGCCAATGGTTGGCAGGTGTCGACGTAACGTAGCCACTCCAGAAACAATCGGGCCCGCGGGTCATGCAAGAACGCTTGCGGATGAGCATCGATTTCGCGTAACTTCGGACGACCGACACGGGCGAATGCTTGGCAGGGCGGTCCACCTACAATGACGTCGAACGCGTGCGCGATGGGGCCGAGTCCGAGCTCTTCAGAAAGCAGCTCCGGCGAAGTGGATACATCACGTGGTCTGTTGTGTCTCTCGTTCCCGCTATGGAAGTTGGCACCGTGGGAACGGGCCGCGTCCGGATCGTTCTCGATCGCGGCTACGATATTGAAGCCGGCGGCCTCAAAGCCGAGAGAGAGGCCGCCGCATCCTGCAAATAGATCCAGTACGCGCGGGGAACCTCCTTTACGGAGATGCTCAACCTTTCGTGCAACCGCTGACCGTCCTGGGAGGCCGCTTGTATCGGGTTCTGACTGAGTTCCTCCCGTCGCGTAACGGAATTCGCCAACTTGGTCGGTGTCGACACTCGTCTGTTGCTTAGGCGCCACAGCAGGCACCTTGGGGAGTGGTCTCACGTCCGACCGCCGCTGCCCGTACTGCTGGATGTCGTCGGTCGCCGATCATTTTGCACGGTCCGAACAGATTCACGATCTGGTGTTTCGGCTTTGTCAGTTTGTCAAGCCTTGAAGACGTACGCCGGCGAATGACAGTAGCAGCCACGACCGCGCTCCAGGAAGTCCCTCGCATGCACCCTACTACGGGGCCAACGGCGCGGCTGCTTCAAGGCTCGCTACCCGTGGTACCGCGTCTGCCACCGCGTGTAGCATTGTATACGATCAGATCCGGCCTTGCAGAAGAAGGGGCGCGTGCACGCCGAAGCGTCCACGCGCCCTGAGGCAGACTCCCCGGCTATCGCCGAGGCGGGTCTATTCGAACGGCCCTACTCCAGCCACCAGCCTTCCGGCAGGTACTTCCAGGCCACCCACGAATCGGGTTGGAAGTGTCCGAGCGGCATGTTGACCAGGGTGTCCCTGACGAATGTGAACTGCTGCGCGCCTGCGCCGACGCCCAGCCACAGCGCCTTCTCGTAGGCCATGATGTTGGCATCACGCGCCATCTGCTGCGCCTTCTCCTCGTCGGTCTCCGCGGCCCAGCCGATGGCCAAGTCAGGTACTCCTTGAACTCGGGCGGCGGCTCCTCGCCGCCGGCTCCCTGCGTCGTGTACCACTGATCCCACAGCGGCGCCCACCAACTGAGCTGGATGAACGTCTGCGGGCTGAGCAGGTACTGCAGGTAGGGGATGGTCATGGCCCACATCGTGCCTTCGTGCTCGTTGCCGGCCGCCATCTCCGTGAGCAGGCTTCGTTCGACCAGGTTGAAGTTGAGCTCCACGCCGATGTCCTTCCACTGCTGGGCGATGATCTGCGTCTGGTCGGAGGACCGCCACTGGTTCTCGACGATGGTGTCCATCGTGAAGTTGATGGTCAGCCGTCTGCCGTCCGGCATCAGGCGGAACCCGTCCGAGTCGCGCTCGGTCAGGCCCATCTCGTCGAGCAGCCGGTTGGCCTCGTCGGCGTCGTAGGCCAGCACGTCGGCCTCGGCCGCTTCCACCTCCGCGTCACGCCACGGCAACGCGTGCAGGTAGCCCATGCCGGCCACGCCCTGGGGACCGAAGACGATGGCCAGGATCGGCTGGCGGTTGATCCCCTTGGACAGCGCGCGGCGGAACCGGGTGTCCTGAAAGATCGCGCGCTTGACCGGGTCGTCCACCGTCAGGTTCAGGTGGATGACCATCTCCGTGCCGCCGAGGTTGCGCGGGATGTTGCGCTGCTCCAGGCCCACGCGTGAGATGTCCCCGAACTGCGGCCGCTCGGTGAACGGATACCAGCCACCGACGAACAGCTCGCCGGCGATGTCGCGCGCCCGCCAGGTCTCGCCACCGTTGGTCATGAACTCGGCGTTCATGGCGTCGATGTAGGGAAGTTGCTTGCCCTCCTCGTCGACCTTCCAGTAGTAGGGATTGCGCTCCCAGCGCACCAGTCGTCGCCGGTTACCACGGCATCGGCGTGGCCGGCCAGGGCGAGCTCCAGAAACGGCAGGTCTGCCGGATCCCGGCATGCAGGCACGTCCGGCGGCCGCGACACGATGACGGTCTCGCACCACGGTAGGTACTCGGCCAGCAGATCCTCTCGCTCATCCTCCGTCAAGCCGAACTTGGGATAGCACAGCACCCGGATGAGCTCGCCGGTCGTATCGGGGCTTGCCAACGGCACGACATCGCCCGCCTGCCACGCGTGGCGCAGCCACGACAACGATCCCGAGGGGAACAGCAGTGCGGACAGCAGAACGTTGGTGTCAAGAACCAGCCGCGCCCGACTTACGGAGCGCGTCGCGCCCACTCCACGGCTTCTTGCACGTCGGCTTCCGATATGCCGAGCGCGGCCAACTTGGCGCGTACCGCGTTGGCGCGGGTGAGCCGCACAGGAGTCAGCACGATGCGTCCATTCTCATTGGTCACGTCGAAATACTCGCAGGCCTGGAACTCCCCAAGGATAGCCTTCGGCAGAGTGAGCTGATTCTTGGACGTCAGCTTGGCGAGCATGGCCTTATCTCCCGACACCTCTCATGGAAGCCACAAGGATGCCTTAGTGCCTTCCTCGTCCAACGGCAACGCGGCCCGCGGACGAGACTCCTCAGAATGGCGACCACTTCGTGGTGCCGGCGGCGTTCTCGACCACCCGCTCCATGAACCGCACCCCGCGGGCGCCGTCGGCGACGCCAGGGAAGTCCAACTCCAGCGCGGTCGGCTCCCGCCCGGCCAGCCGGGCGCGCATGGTGTCGGCCGCGTTGGCGTAGATGTTCGCGAACGCTCCCAGGAACCCTTCCGGCGCGCCGGGGAACAGGTGCGTGGCGCGCTCGGCCGCCGTGCACAGTCCGGGGTCGCCGGCGCGGGCGATGGTGGCGTCGCCGTCGGGGTCCAGGAACAGCAGGCGGTCGGGATCCTCCTGGTCCCACAGCAACCCGCCGGCGGTGCCGTAGACCCGCAGGGTGAGGCGGTTCTTCGCGCCGGAGGCTACCTGCGATACCCAGAGCACCCCGCGCGGATCCTCGCCCGCGGCGCTGGCATCGCCGGGCTCGAACCGCAGCAGCACGCTGACGTCGTCGTCCAGCCGGCGCCCCGGCACGAAGGTGGCCAGGTCGGCGCTCAGCTCCCGGATCGCAAGCCCGGTGACGTAGCTGACCAGGTTCTCGCAGTGCGTGCCGATGTCGCCCAGGGCGCCGGCGATTCCCGCGCGGGCGGGATCGGTCCGCCACGCGGCCTGCTTGTGCCCCTCGGCGTCGATCGGGTCCGAAAGCCACCCCTGCGCGTATTCGACCACGACCCGGCGGATCGCCCCGATACGCCCCTGCGCGACCTGGTGGCGGGCCTCCTTGACCATCGGGTAGCCGGTGTAGTTGTAGGTCACGGCGAACACGGTGCCGTGCTCGGCCACGGCGCGGGACAGCCGCTCTGCCTGCCTGCTGTCGTGCACCATCGGCTTGTCGATGACGACGTGGAAGCCCGCCTCGACACAGGCAAGGGCCGGCTCGAAGTGCGCGTGGTTGGGCGTGACGATCGACACGAAGTCGATCCGTTCCTCCGCCGGCCGGGCGCGCTCGCCCTCGACCAGCTCCTGCCAGCTCGCGTAGGAGCGCTCGGGCGCCAGCAGCAGGTCCCGCGCCGAGGCGAGCGCCTTGTTGCCGGTGCTCGACAGCGCGCCGGCCGTCAGCTCCACGAACCCGTCCAGCGCCGCCGCGCGGCGGTGGATGGCGCCGATGAACGAGTCCCGGCCGCCGCCGATCTGGGCGGAGCGGAGCCTGCGTCCGATCGAGGTGACGGTCTCTACGCTACGCATGGCCGAACGAGTCTCCTGTCCGCTACGGTTGCGTGCGCCATGGAATACCGGACCACAGTGTGTCGCGGCATCCTACGTGGGTCCACCCGCCGATGAACGCGCGTTCAAAATCGAGATCACTGACTCCACTGAACTGAAGGAGGTTCGACGTGAGCATCCAGAATACCGGCAGCAACCGAGTTCGCCCCATTCATCCGGGGGAGATGCTGCGAGAGGACTTCCTGCCTGATTGCGAGCTCACGGTATCGGCCATCGCCGACGCGATTGGAGTCTCGCGTCAGACAATCAACGAGGTTCTCCGAGAACGCCGAGCGGTAAGTCCACAGATGGCGCTCCGCCTCGGGCGTTTGTTCGGCAATTCACCCGTGTTCTGGCTCAACGCGCAGCGTGAGGTGGACCTATGGGACGCGGCCCAGGCCATCGGAGCCGAAGTGAACCGCATCAGCCCACTGGCCATCTCTTAGATTGGCGACCACTGGGACGCGCCGGCTGTCCGGTGCGCTGCGCGCCCTCGGCCACCAACGCCGGCGGACCCTGGCGGATGGCCACGTTGCCAGTTCGCACGTCCGTGGCCAGGATCACGCCATCTTCGCGTGTCCGCCACCACCCTGGCCGGAACCCGCGAACGGGTGCAACGTGCTCATGCGGCCGGGCCCATCTCGGGTCCGTAGCCGCGACGACGCCGTCCGATTGTAGCCATGATCGCTAGTCCGCAACCGCTGAGCGACATCCTTTTCGCGACTATCCCGCAGCCTTCCCACCGGCCAATCGCTCTCGCTGGCGTGCATCGCGTGCCGTGCGGCTGCCAGCAGCTCCCGCGGGCTTACGTTCCGCGGGGCAGCCGGCGACGACAGGCACCGTCGATGCCGGGACTTGGTCTTCAGGTTGCGGGACCCGCTCGCCGTCTCCGTCTACACTCGTTTACACTTTAGTTCCATGCAAGCCCATCACATCGAGTTCCTGGAACTCTTTAACGGACAGGTCCAGTACGTCGTGCCGCGCTGGCAGCGTCGGTACGGTTGGGGACAAACCGATATCGAACGGCTCGTTGAGGATCTCATGACGATCGCGGTCGGTGGCTCCGGTGCAGCGCACTACGGCGGCACGCTCCTTACGTTCCCCGAGTCAGGAGCCGCAGGAGTAGTGAAGACCATCCGCGTGGTCGACGGTCAGCAGAGGTTGACGACCGTGAGCATCCTCCTGGCCTGCATCGCGGCCGAGCTCGGACCGGAAGGCCGATGTGGCGATTGGACCGCACAGATCATTCGCGATGATCGACTGACGAATCCCGGTAAGGCCCGGGAGAAACACCGGAAGCTGAGGCTCCAAGATGGGGATGAGGAAGAATACCACCGCGGTCTTGAGGGCGACTTCGCAGGTCCGGGAGCCGTGGCCCAGGCTTGGAGAACCGCCCGCCGCTTGGTCGCCCGTCATAACGTGTCCCGCCTGCTCAACGGGCTTGAGCGGCTCCGGGTGGTCAGTATTGGACTGGGCGACCGAGAAGATCCCCAGCAGATCTTCGAGAGCTTGAATGCCACCGGGCGCCCGCTGACCGAGAGCGAGAAAGTCAAGAACTGGCTGCTGATGGGCCTACGAGACGATGAACAGCAGGACCTGCATGACAACTACTGGCTCACGATCGAGCGAGTACTCGGAGCCGAACACAGCACCGAACCCACCGACACGTTCCTGCGGGACTTCCTACGCTGGCGCACGGGGGAGGTCCATGGCATCGATCGCGTCTATGACGAACTTCGCCGGTGGGCGGTGCTGCAGGGACATGGTGAGGATCGTCCTGCTCTCTGCCGCGACCTCGCTCGGCTCGCGCGGCTCTACGGGATCCTGACCGGCAAGGCCGGAAAGCACGACGACGCGAGGGTCGAACGAGAACTTCGACACCTGCGGGCGATGGGAATTGACATCCACCGTCCGCTGACGCTGCGGCTGTTGAATGACACGTCGGAAAACGCCCAAGCGGGAGCGACCAACGAAGACTTGGCGAAGATCCTGGCGGGGATTGGCACATGGACAACCCGGCTGTGGTTGGCAGACCGGGCCACGGCCGGGATGAACCGGGCCGTGGCAGACTTGGCCCACGGGTCTGGCCCAAGGGAAGGCGAGGACTTTGCTGAGCATTGGCTCGGACGGGTCCGCAGGCTCCGGAACACGCGTGTCGGGGTTCCGAACGACGAAGAGGTTAGCGAGGGGATCCGAACCCGGAAGGCCTATGGAGGAAGCGCCACAGGATCGTCGTTCGCGGTTCTGTGCGCGTTGATGGAAGCCGAGCATCAAGAGGAATCCCCGCCCCGTAACCCGTTGACGATCGAGCATGTGATGCCACAGAAGCTGACGGACGATTGGAAACGTACGTTGGGAGACGAGCCGAAGGAGAAGCACGGACGGTATCGCGACCGACTCGCGAACCTGACCTTGAGCGGCGACGCGACCAACGCAAGCATGGCCGCGGGGACGTTCGCCGCGAAGCGGGAGGTGTACCGGAATAGTCCGATCGGGATGACGCGACGCCTCGCGGACGAGAACGAATGGGACGAAGCGGCACTTGAACGCCGTGCGGAAGACCTTACACGTCGGGTCCTGAATCGTTGGCCGTGGCCCGATCAGGCAATTGCGCCACAGGTCGGTTCGGCATTCAGATGGCGTATCGAAGACGGACCGTGGCATACCGAGAACGTCGCGAGTCAAATGGTACTAAACGTCGCAGGTGCTCTCCTGAGTCGAGATCCCGCCAATGTTGGAAGACTGTCCGGACAAGCGATCAGCTCGAACGTGCATTCGGCCAAGCGCTACCCGCCCGGGACCACGGCCGGGACGCTCACCCTGCGTGCCGTACCGGGCCATGATCAGTACGTGGTGTATCCGTACGAACAAGACTATCCCACGAGTGCAAAGCGTTGTCGGAAGATGGGCGAGCGATGCGACGTCAGGGTCGAAGTCGAGCTCGACGGAAGCAGCAAGACTCAAGCCTTTTGGAGATTTGTCAAGAAACACCTGGGCGGCGTGCCGGGACAGAAGGACAGCTGGCGCGGAGCATCCCAGTGGACGAGCCCGGTGAACCCGTCCGGCGACAGAATTGGGATATACGTGGGAAATCAGGATCTCGTCTGGCTGTACATCCGGGCCGGAGAAGCTCAGGCATCGAACGAGAGAGCGGCACGAATGCGGCACTACTCCTGGACGATCCGCGAACAGATGGGCGACCAGGAACTTGGAGCGAACCTGGAGAAGAACAGTGAGGATGGCACGACCGTGACCGTCCAGAGAGGCTGGGCGCGCGATGACCAAGACGAATGGCCCGAAGCCGCGCGGTGGATCATCGAACAACACGAGAGACTGCGGGCGATCCTGGCTGGTCCCTCCGCGAGGGGAGAGACCTCGGAACAGTAATGGGCGCGGACGGAAAATGAGCTGTCTCGCTCACGCGAAATAGGTATGATAGGTTGGACTCGCCATCGCGGGCGACCGAGGGAAGCTATGGAAGAACCAGTCGTACACAGCAATCCCAGGATCCAGGGCGGAGTGCCCGTATTCGCTGCCACGCGCGTCCCGGTGAAGAACCTCTTCGACTATCTGGAAGCAGGAGATACCCTTGATCAATTCCTGATCGACTTCCCCGCTGTCGATCGCGCCAAGGCGATCGCCGCGCTGGAGATGGCACGGGAAGCTCTGGACTTGCATGCGAATCCTGCTCGATGAATCGTTACCAAGGCGTCTAATCCGCGAGCTGCCTGGGCATATCGTCTCAACAGTGACCGACAACGGTTGGTCGGGTATCGAGAACGGTGAATTGCTTCGAACCGCCGCGGGTCGATTCCATGTCTTTCTTACCGCCGATCAGAACCTCGAATACCAGCAGAATCTCCGCGAATTGCCGATGGCTGTAGTCGTGCTTGTAGCCGTCAACAACCGACTCGATACCTTGCGTCCACTCCTTCCGGAGTTGCTGGACCACCTCGGTCGACTCGAACCCTGCACCCTGATGAAGGTGGGCGGACGACCAATCTACTAGCGACCGGAGCGAGCGTCGTTCACGCGGCGAACGCCCGGGCGGCCGCGCCCAGGACGCCGATCTCCTCGCCGAGCCGCGACATCTCCACGCGCACCGAGTCTACCATCTGCTCCTGGACGAGCTCCCGCATGGTGGCCAGGGCCGGATCGAGCAGGACGGCGCCGAGCCGGGTGAGTCCGCCGCCGATGACCAGCAGCTCCGGGTCCAGGATCTGGACGACGGCGGCCAGGGCCAGGCCGGCGTAGCGGCCGGCTCGCTGCAGGATCTCCCGCGCGGCCGCATCACCGCGCGCGGCGGCATCGGCCACGGTCTCGGCCGCGATGCGCTGGCGGCCGGGTGGCAGCAACGCGGCGAGCACCGGGGCGTCGCCGCAGTCGATCGCCTCGTAGGCCATGCGCGAGATGCCGATGCCGCTCGCGTACGCCATGACGCATCCGCGCTTGCCGCACGTGCACGGCGGGCCGTCCCAGTCGACGCTGAGGTGGCCGAGCTCGGCGGCGGTGCCGTGGGCTCCCGAGTACACCTCCCCGTCGAGCACGACCCCCAGGCCCAGGCCGGTACTCAGCGTGACGTAGCAGAGATGGCTGACTCCGCGTCCGGCGCCGTAGCGATGCTCGCCCAGGGCGGCCATGTTGGCGTCGTTGTCGAGCGCGACGGGGAGCCGCAGGCGGACGGCGAGCGTCTCGCGCAGCGGGTAGTGGTCCCAGGCCGGCAGGTTGGAACTCACCAGGACCTCGCCCCGCTCCTGGTTGATGTTGCCGGGGAATCCCACGCCGACTCCGACGACCCGGTCCCTGGGCGCCTGCTCCATCAGCGCGGCGCAGCTCTCCTCGATGGCGGCGATGACCTCCGCCGGCGGCCGCTCCGCGTGGGCGGTGGTGACGTGGCGCCGCACGATGGTGCCCGCGTCGTCCACCAAGCCGGCGGCGATCTTGGTGCCGCCGACGTCGACCCCGACGGCGAGGCGTCCCCTCACGTGCTTCCGGCGCGCTCGCGTGCGAGGTACCTGCCGATCCCCTCCCGCCACGCAGGCAGCTCCGCGCCGGTGAGCAACCGGTACAGCCGGCAGTCCAGGATCGGCCGCGCCGGCCGGCGGGCGTAGCGCCCGGCGCTGCGGGGCTCGACCACCTCCACGGGTTCAGTGCGCCCGGTCTGCCGGAGCACCTCGGCCGCGAACTCCGCGCGGGTGCAGGCGCCGCGGCTGGTCATGTGCACGATGCCGCGCGCCCGGCACGCGACCAGCGCGATAAGCGCGGCTGCCAGATCGCCGGTATAGGTGGGCGACTCGACCTGGTCGTCCGGCATCCGCACGACGCCGTCGCGGTTCGCGGCGTCCAGCACGCGCGCCACGTAGTTGCCCGGCGCGTGCCCGAACAGCCACGCCGTGCGGACCGCGCAGGTCCGCCGGCACGAGGCGAAGCTCAGCCGCTCGCCGGCCAGCTTCGAGCGGCCGTAGTGGTTCAACGGGTTGGGGTGCGAGACCTCGTCGTAGTCGCTCTCGGCCCGGCCGTCGAAGACGTAGTCGGTGGAGATGTAGATGAGGGAGGCCTCCGCCGCCTCCGCCCCCAGCGCCACGTTGGAAGCGCCGGCGGCGTTGACCAGCCAAGCGCGGTCGGGATCCGACTCGCATCCCTCCAGGTCGACGAAGGCGCCCGAGTTGACCACGATCTCGGGCCGGGCCGCGGCGATCTGATCGACCGTGCGCGAGCGGTCGGTGATGTCGATCTCGTCGATGTCCCAGGCGAGGACCCGGTGGGTGGCGGCAAGGGCGGCGGCGATGTCCCGGCCGAGCATGCCGCGTGCACCGATCACGAGTGCGACGGGCATGGCTTACGCCCCGGCGATGTCCGACGCCTCCGCGTCGGCCGACACCGTCACCCAGCGCCCCTCCCTGGAGGAGCGCTCGGCGGCGGCCATCACCTCCTGCACGTGGAGCGCGTCCTGGAAGCCGGGTTGCGGCGCCGTGTCGTCCCAGATGGCGCGCAGCAACCGGTACTGGCACTCGACATGCGTGCGAGTGAACCCGGCCGCCTGCGACCAGTCCGGGATCTTCTGGCCGGCGTGGTGCTGGACGGTCTCCAGCCGCCGGTAGCCGCGCATGCCGCCGAGCGGCTCGGCCGGATCGGTCGCGTCGTAGACCTCCAGCCAACTCGGCTCCTCGGCGCGGAAGCGGATCGCGCCGCGGTCGCCGAACACTTCCACCTGCAGGTCGTTCACGGCGCCGGTGCCCATGCGGCTCACCTCGACCAGCCCGAGCACGCCGCCGGCCGTGCGCAGGTGCAGGAAGCAGCAGTCGTCCACCTCCACCGGCGCCAGCTCGTCACTGCCGGCGCTGACCGGGCGGCGGTCGATCAGCGTCTCCAAGGTGGCGTTGACCGACTCGCACCGGCCGAGCAGGTAGCCGACCAGATCCAGCACGTGGCTGCCCAGGTCGTGCATGGCCCCGCCGCCGGAGGCCTCCTTGTCCAGCCGCCAGGACATCGGCTTGGCGGCGTCGATGTAGCTGGAGCGGTAGTACCGGCCGCGAAAGGAGAAGACGCGCCCCAGGAAGCCCTCGTCGACGAGCTGCTTCGCGCGGGTGATGGCGGGAAAAAACCGGAAGTTGAAGGTCGGCTGCGCCTTCACGCCCGCGCGGCCCACCGCGTCGGCCATGCGGGCGCCCTCGGCGACCGTGCGGGCCAGCGGCTTCTCGCAGTAGATGTGCTTGCCGGCCGCCGCGGCCGCCACCACCACCGGCTCGTGCAGATCGTTGGGCACCGAGCAGTCGACGAGGTCGACGTCGTCCCGGTCGACGATGCGCCGGTAGTCTTCACTCCACGCTGGGCAGCCGATCTGCCGCGCCGCCCGCTCGGCGGAGGCCGCGGACGAGGTCGCCACGGCGGTGATCCGCACCGCGTCCGCCGGCAGGCCGTAGTGGTAGGGGATCGACCGATAGGCCAGCGCGTGCACCGTGCCGATGCCGCCGTAGCCGATCAGCCCCACCCGGATCGGGGCGACGTCTCCCACGGCCACGTCAGCCCGAGAGGCCGCCGGCATCCCGGTGCCGGTCCGCCGCCGCGTCCAGCACCCCGCGCAGCTTCGCCACCGCCGCCGGGATCTCCCCGGTACCGGGCTGCAGCTTCCCGTCAGGCCCCTTGAGAAGCGGCGACGAGAACTCGCCCACCGTCATCCCGGCGGCGACGAACTCCCCGACGTTGCCGGTGTTGAGCCCGCCGTCCTCCATCAGCTCGATCCGGTTCTCCAGGCCCGCCGCGCGGATCATCTCGTGCAGGCGGCGGATGTTGCTCACCATGATCGGGTCCATGGTATGGGGGCTCCTGCCGGTCTCCTGCGCCCAGAAGTAGGCCCGGCTCTCGTACTCGATGGCGCGCACGTAGGGCTGCACGTACTGCTCGAACGCCGCGATCGGCGTCCCCTGCCACGCCCAGACCCCCGCCTTGAGCCCGAGCACGTCGGTGATGTAGGAGATCGCCTGCATGGTCAGCTCGCCCATGGTCTCCAGGGGGAGCGTGATCAGGTTCACGCCCAAGTCGGCCATCTGCTTGAAGACGTCGAAGCCGGGCCGGACCATCTGCAGTTGAACCTCGATCTCCAGGCCGGTGCTCTTGCGGGTCGCCTCGATGACGTCGAACCCGCCGCGCGGCATGCCGAAGTCCATGTACGTGCCGTCGCGCACCTCGATGTGGAACCAGTCGACCCCGGCGCTCTCCAGCTCCGCGATCTGCGCGCCGAGGACGGCGTAGTCCGCCCAGAACAGGCCGGCGGCGATCTTCACCTTGCTGCCGACCGAACCGATCGTGTCGCACGCTGCAGCCCCGTCGTCCGGTCCACCCATCGTCATCACTACTCCCCGCTCGAATCCGGCCCTTGTACCTGAAACCACGAGATTGCCCGGGCTCCACCGTCTCGTCATGTCAGTTCGAAGGAAAACGGGGATGATGAGCCCTGCAGTCTCCAGAAGCTGATTCTCAGTATATGGTTAAGGGGTAGGGGGTGCAACGCCGAGATCGGCGCCGCCCTCACCAGGCTCGCCGGGCAGGTCGTTGACGGAGGTTGACGGGCGTGGGAGGGTGACCGTGCGAATTCCGATGGAGGAACGCGGATGAACCAGCTTCTTCAAAGGGCCTTCGACAAAGCGGCGGAGCTCCCACAGGAGGAACAGGATAGATTCGCGCTTTTTCTGCTGGCTGAGTTGGAATCGGAACGGCAATGGGCCGAGCTGTTTGCTCGTCCCGAGTCGGAGGATCTGCTGGAGCGGCTGGCCGACGAGGCACTGTTGGAGCACCGTTCGGGGCGGACGCAGCGGCTAACGATGGAAGATCTCTAGGTGTGCGTTCGTTTACGCGCAAGAGCTTCTGGCAGGCATATCGACGCTTTCCAGACCACGTGCGAAGGCAGGCGCAGGAGTCCTACCGCTTCTTTGTGTCGGATCCCGGTCACCCAAGCTTGGATTTCAAACGCGTGAGTCAGGGGCGTCCGGTGTACTCGGTGCGCGTAAGCATCGACTACCGCGCTGTCGGCGTACTGGACCAGGGCGACGTACCGGACCAGGGCGACATTGTGTGGTTCTGGATCGGTGCACACCACGAGTACGACAGACTTCTTGCGCGAAGGTAGCTACGATCGCCAGGTGCGCCTGAGACTGCTATGAGTCGACGTACGTCGCGGTAGCTTCGCGATACTCGGTCATCGCGCCGGCCGGCGGCGTGCCGGCGGGATTATGGCGCCACCGGTCGCTGCCGCGCATCCAGAACGCCCGGAACTGCGGCCAGACGGACGTGTCGCACTTCACCTCGCCGGCGGAGTAGCGGATGGTCAGCCCACAGCGGAGCCGGTTCGAGCGGTTCGGCTCGGAGCCGTGCACGATGCGGTCGTCGTGCATGCTCATCTGTCCCGCCGCCATCTCCAGGAACCGGGCGGTCTTCGGGTCGACCAGCCCGTCGGCGAGCCTGAGCGGCAGCACCGCCTTGCGGTCGTCCAGGTCCTCGTGCCGCAACGGGCCGAGCAGGTGCGATCCGGGGATCACCTGCATGGCGCCGTTCTGCCGGTCGCTGTCGGCGAAAGCTAGCCAGACGGTGACGGACCGCTGCGGGTGGAGCGGCCAGTAGTACGCATCCTGGTGCCAGGGGGTGATCTTGCCGTCGCCCGGATCCTTGGCGAAGAACTGGGTCCCCCACAGGTAGAAGTCCGGACCGAGCAACGACTCGACCCGGTCGAGGATGGCATCGGCTTGGCAGAGCTCGTACAGCTCGCGGTCGAGGGCGTGCCACCAGTCCATCTGTTGGGTCGAGGCTCCGGGCGGGAGCAGGCGGCGGAGCCGCTCGAACAGCGCCCGGAGACGCGACAACTCCCCAGCGCCGATAGCGGGCAGGGGGCAGAGCCAGCCCAACTCCTGGAAGTCGCGTACCAGCGCCGGGGTCAGGGCGCGGTCTTCAGGCAAGCTCGACGCTTACCATCACGAACGTCTCGACGACCGGCGCCTCGAAGCTGACCACGCCGTCCTGCTGCTCCCACACCACCGCGTGCTCGTCCGGGAGCGTAACCACCCGGCGGACCTGCTCGCGGACGTGCAGCCGCACCCGAACTCCGGAGACCGGTACGTTGGGCAGGCGCTCCTGGAAGTTCAGCAGATTGACCCGGTAGCGCCGCTCGTCCCGGTCGGCGAACAGCGTCGTCTCGATCGCGGGCGGGGCGGCCACCTCCATGGTCGGTTGCGGCAGCAGCCGGCCGATCAGGTCGGCGAACAGGCCGCGGTTCTCCTCGTACCGCTCCAGCGCGCCGCCCGCGTAGATGCAGCGGCCCCGGCCGAAGCTCCGTTCCACCAGCGCCGGCGAGCGCGGCGCCAGGTCCTTGTCGGGCGGGTCGTTGTGGACCGACGAGAAACGGCGCAATTCGCGGTGAAGCGTGTAGGGCAACCCCAGGGTGGCGAGCGTCGCCGCCCCGCTGCCGTCGCGCAGGCGCAGCCGCCACTGCGGCTCCGGCAGGAAGCACGGGTGCTCGCGGGTCCAGTCGGACATGAGCCCCTCGCCTTCCCCCTCGGGCACGAAGTAGGTGACCTCGTGCTCGGTCTCCCCGTCGCACGCCACGCCGAACACGTCACCGAGCATGAAGTCCGGCTGCTGCACGCCGTCCGAGCGCAGGAGCGAGGTGCCGGCGCTGGCGTAGAGCGCGCCGCCGCCGGCGACGTAGTCCCGGATCGCGGCCACCTCCTCGTCGTCCATCATCGTGACGTCGGCCAGGATCACCATGCGGTACTTGGCGAGGTCGCCGAGACTGCGCTTGGTGATGACCCCGAACGGGATGTGCGCCTCCAGCAGCGAGCGGGTCGCGGCCAGGACCGCCGACAGGTGGGGGATCTCCGGCCAGTAGCCGGTGAGCTCCAGCACGTCCCGACCGTTGTCGCGGAGATCCACCTTGGACGCGGTGCTGAAGTAGACGGCCACGTCCTGCACCATCTCGCCGACGAGGTAGGGCTCGTAGCGCGCAAGCTCCCGGTAGACGGGAGCGATGCGCCGGTAGGGGCGGGGATTGACCGTGCCGTCGGGGTCGATCTGGTCGATGAAGACGAACGCCCCGCCGTTGGCCACCGCCGCGAACGCCCGTGCGCGGATCAGCTCGGCGGACTTCAGCCCGGTCTGGTCACGGAGCTGCGGGCTGGAGCTGGTCTCGAACCCGAACGGGCGATTGGGCGTGAGCGAGTAGAGCAGCTTGTTGACGAAGCTCCCCTGCAGCGTGCCGCCGTAGAAGTCCCCCTGCAGAAAGTCCATGCGGTCGGCCATCTGCCAGCCGACCCCGCCGACGAATCCCATCGGCATGGTGGAGCTCTGGTGCTCGACGCTGATGTCGGGGTTGATCGCCTTCACCGTGGCGGTCAACAGCGAGGCGTACTCCAGCAGCCACTCCTCGCGCTTGCGCTGGAAGTTCACCCACACCGGGTCGCGCCAGTCCACGGTCCGCGGCGGCTCGCCGCCCACCTCCTCTGCGTAACGGCGGCGGCAGTGACGGCAGTAGCAGACGTTGTACCAGAAGGTCATGTCGATGCGGACGCCGTCCACGTCGTAGCGGGTGCACAGCTCCTTCAGGAGATCGCGGGCGTAGTCGCGGTAGGGGGAGTTGGGGCAGCACTGCCCGTGCCGGGTGTCGGCTGACCCGCGCGAGCCGTCCGCCTTGACGATGCGGACGTCCGGCAGGTTCTCGTCCGCCCACAGGTCCCAGAGGAAACAGACGATGGCGACCACGGCGATGCCGGCGGCGTGGCAGCGCTCCAGGACCTCCCCGAACAGGTCCCGGCCCCGTAACCCGGCGTGGGTGTGGCCGACGCGCGACGGGTACATGCAGATCCCCACCGCGGAGTACGCGTTGACCACCGCCGACTGGGCGCCGACCTCGCGCAGGAGACCGACATAGGCGTCGGGATCGAACCTGGCCATGAAGCGCTCGTCCCAGTCCTGGATGTGCGTGTCGACGACGTTCCGCCGCCACGCGGTCCGGTACCACCCTGGCTGCATAGGCGGCGACAACCTACTACGTCTCACGCCCGTTCAGTCTACCTGCGGTAGCTGAGGCAAGTTGTCGAAGTGCTGGTCACGGGTGAACAGCGGTAGATCATGCTGCGCCGCCAGCGCGGCAATCCACAGATCGTTCGTGGGAATAGGCGTCCCGGCAACTCTCAATTGACGGAAGAGGCGTGCGTAGTGGTGGGTGGTCGTCATGTCCGGACGAAGCACGTGGACGCGCGGACGCGTCAGGAACCTCCCGAGCACAGACTCATTTCTCGCAGACCGCGAGCCGATGACGAATCCCGCGCGGAGCTCGGCCACCACGACGATCGGTATGTGGATGACGTGCGCTCGCCTGAATACTTCCACCGCATGTGGTTCCGCGTCGCAGAAGTCACGGTACCGATCGGTGTCGATGATGATCTCTATCGCCACAGCTCAGAGTCGACGATGTCCTGGTCGGCGAGCGCCTGGTCCGTGTCGGGATCGTGCTGCCAAGTACCGATGAGGTCATCCAGGTCGTCGAACTCAACCGGCTCGTCGGACAGGCCGAGACCGGCCCGTAACGCCTCAATCGCCGTGTCGTTCAGGCTCTTCCCTTTCGTGCGAGCTCGCTCGCGCAGGATCCTGTCGACGGCAGCCGGTATCCCGCGGATCGTGTACTGGACCATTCGCATCTATCACCCGCAGGCAGCATAGGCACGACGTGCATGCACATTCAAGAGGGGGGATGTGTCGCTTCCGGCGCGCGGCTCTCGGTGGCTCGGCGGCGCCGAAATCCCGTATGATCGAGGGCACCCTTCGGAGGAGGCCTCCGTGTCCAAGATCGGCTACCTCACGCCCGACGCTCCCGCCGTAGACCTGCCCGCGTACCGGGGCGAACGCTACGAAGCGCTGGTTCCCGACACGCTGGACATCGCCGAACGGGCGCGGCTGGCTACCAACACCCTGCATAGGGCGACCGACCCCGAGGCCGACTTCGAGCCCTACTGGATCCTGGTGTTCCGCTCGGAGCCGGCGCACATGTTTCACAACTGCTGGCAGAGCACCGGCTGGGCCAAGTGGATCATGGCCACCTCTATGACCCGCATCGTCAGCGGCGTCGAGGACGGGCGGGAGGTCGAGCAGACTCAGCTCCACGCCGTCATGAAGTGCAGGGCCGACGACGGCGTGTTCTACAACCCGATCGAGGGTCGGCCGTGGGCCTTCGAGTGGTCGCCGGTGTCGGCCGAGGAGATGCGCCGCCGCTCCCCGCGCGCGGGGCAGATCCTGTCGCCGATGGGCAACGGCACGCTCCTGACCTGCCTCTCCCACTACGCGCTGCTCGACGACAACCCGCTGTGGAGGGAGACCCTGCGCGCGCAGCTCGCGGGGATGCTGCGCATGACGGTCGACGAAGGCGACCAGTCGGCGTTCTGGCCCTCGTTCTGCTACGGGGTCGCCGAGCCGCCGAGCGACGCCAGGCTGCCGCAGGTGCCGTTCGAGGCGGAGACCTCGATCGCCGCGCACGCGATGGTCCACGCCTTCCGCGCGCTGCAGGACGACTCCGCCCTCGACGGGGCCAAGCGAATCATCAACTACCTGCGCCGCACCTTCTACGAGGAGGACGGCACCTTCCTGGCCTGCCCGGGCGAGCGGCACCGGGCACACTTCCACGCCCATGCCCGCGGGCTGCTGGCCATGCAGGAGTACGTGGAGCAGACCGGCGACGCGGATGTGCGCGACTTCGTGCACCGCGCCTACCGGCGGGCGAAGCAGCACCTGGCCAACCACGAGATCGACACGATGGGCGGCGGTCTGGCCATCACCGAGCTGCCCGGCGCGAACCTGGTCGGCTTCTTCCCCGAGTGGGCCAACAGCTCGATGGGCGAGAAGGGCGAGACCTGCCAGCTCACCGACATGATCGCCCTGGCGCTGCGGCTCGCGCAGAGCGGCATCGACGAGGCATGGGACGACGCCGACCGCTGGATCCGCAACCAGCTCGCCGAGGACCAGCTCACCGACATCGGCTGGATCGACCGCCTCCCCAAGGACATTCCGACTCAGCCGTACGCCTCGACCGAGGACGTGGCCGAGCGCAACCTGGGCAGCTTCACCGGCGGCCCCGACCCCAACGACTGGGCCGCCGGGATGCACATGCACGTCCTCGGCCACTGCTGCACGGTCAACGGCGCCAAGGTCCTGTACTGGATCTGGGACCGGATCGTCACCTGCGACGCCGGCCGGCTGGACGTGAATCTGCTGCTGAACCGCGCCTCACCGTGGGCCGACGTCGACAGCTACGTGCCCTACGCGGGGCAGGTCGACATCCGCGTCAAGCAGCCGGTGACCCTGCGGGTGCGGCTGCCCGAGTGGGCGCAGCCCGGCGACCTGGTCATTCGCGTGGACGGGACGGTGCGCGAGACCGCTCGGCAGGGACGCTACGCGGTGGTCGGCGAGGTCACCCCCGGCCAGGCGGTGAGCTGCGGCTTCCCGCTCCCCCACCGCACCGACCACGTCCACATCGAGAAGCGCCCGTACACGCTGAAGCGGCGTGGCAACGACGTCATCGCCATCGACCCGCCGGGGCGCAACCTGCCCCTCTACCAGCGCCAGCACTACGCCTCCGGGAACCCGCGCTTCCGCCGGGTCGAGCGCTTCATCCCGGAGCGCGTCGTGCACTGGTAGGATACGAAGATGGCCAGTTCAGGACCGTTCTACCAGGAGCTCACCCTGGAGCCGGAGATCACAGGCGGGTCCGTGCCCGGCGTCGCACGCATGCCGAACGGAGACATCGTGGCGGTGTGGATCGATGGCGAGAACACGATGGGCGCGCGATCGTCCGATGCCGGCGCATCCTGGAGCGGGGCCGAGGTGATGGCGCCGGGCGTGGAGGGGGATCCGGCGCTGCTCTCGGCGCGGCGGGGCACGGCCCTGCACTACAGCACGTACGAGTCCGTCATGGAAGGCGACGATGCACCGCGCTACCGGCACTCGTCGCTCTACCGGATGGGGAGTGAGGACGGCGGCCGCACCTTCGGACCGGCGACCCACATCGACACCGGGAAGCGCTACAACGGTCACGCCAACGAAGGGCTGGAGTTGCGCGACGGCACCCTGGTGCTGCCCTACTACTACGTCCGCAACCTGCAGGACGGAGGGGAGGTCTACGAACGGGACATGGTCTGCGTTTCCAGCGTGCTCACCTCGACCGACGGCGGAGAGAGCTGGCAGTCCGGCGCAGACGTGCAGCATCCCGACGATCCCAACGGCGCCGACGAACCGGCCGTCGTGGAGCTCTGCGACGGCGACCTGCTCATGATCGTGCGGTCCACGAAGGGCCGCCACTACCAGTCGCGGTCGAGCGATCGCGGCGCCACCTGGAGCGAACCGGTGCCGACGGTGCTGGTGGCCTCGAATACGCCGGCCGCCCTGCACCGCCTGTCGTTCGAGCCGAACGCCGTGGTCGTGGTCTGGACCAGCACCCCCTACATCGGCGCGATGAACCGTTACCCGCTGAGCGTCGCCATCTCCTACGACGACTGCGTGAGCTGGGCTCACCACCGCATCCTGACCAATCCGGGCTGCCAAGTCTCCTACCCGGGCGTCACCACGGCCGACGACGGCACCATCGTGGTCGTCTGGCAGCAGTGGCTGGCCAAGACCTACCACTATCCGCCCTATGACTCGATCAAGAGTCGCATGAAGTGCGCCCGGTTCAACGAGGAGTGGCTGCGGGAGGGCTGTTCGCTATAGCCGCGCCGCCTCAGAGATAGAACACCTGCTCCTCGTCGAGCAGCGTGCGCAGGCCGGCCAGTGTGGCCTTGCCGTCGGCGCCGGGCGGCTGATGGGGCCACGTGTTGCCGTAGCGCGTGGTGAGCTGGGTCCAGTCGAACAGCGACCTGCGCAGGTGCTCGCGGATCTCCCGGCACCCCGGATCGGCGTAGCGGTTGTCCATCTCCCAGGGATCCTCCGCGACGTGGTACAGCTCGCCCGCGTCCTCCACGCCGGCGAACGCACCGCGCGGCCGGTGGCACAGCTTCCACTCCTTGGTGCGAATCGTTCGGCTCAAAGGACACTCGGTGACGGCGAACTCCCGCACTGCGTCGCCACCGCCGCGCAGCAACGGCACCAGGTCATGGCCGTCGACCGTGTCCGGCGGCTCGACGCCGGCCAACGCGGAGAGCGTCGGGAACACGTCGACGCTCTCGGCCAGCTCGCCGACCGTCAGATGCTCCGCGATGCCTCCGGCCGGCCAACTCCAGATGAACGGCACGCGCGTGATCGCGTCGTAGCTGATGCCCGGCGCCTTTTCCAGGAAACCGTGCTCCAGGGCGAAGTCGCCATGGTCGCTGCAGTACACGACGATCGTGTTCTCGGCGCGGCCCATCTGCTCGAGCCGCTGCAGCGCCAGCCCCACCATGTGGTCGACCTGTGAGATGCACCCGTAGTACCCCTGCAGCTTGCGCAGCCTGCCGGCCTGGTACGTCCGCGGCTCGAACACCCAGTCGTAGTCGTGGTGGCGGGCGATCATCCGCTGCTGGTGAGGCGGCTTGGCCGACAGGTCCTCGTCCGCGCTCGGCGGCAGCTCCAGCTCCACGCCGTCGTACAGCGCCCAGAATTCCCGCGCCGGGATGTAGTCCTGGTGCGGATGCAGCGGGTCGAGCTGGAACAGGAACGGCTGCCCGTCGGCCGTTCCCTCCAGAAGGTCGTAGAAGCTCTGCAGGCAGTACCCTTCGTTGGTGTCCTCGAACTCCAGCTCGGAGGGGCAGGCATCGAGGATCTGGCTGCGGCCCCGGTAGGCCCCGTCGTCGCGCAGATGCTGCAGGCCCTTCTTGGCAAGATAGCGGTCGTACGGGGTATCTCCCGGCCGCGCCTCGTCGTGCAGGTCGCGGTACAGGTCGCAGTGCGGCTGCAGCCAAGCTCCGTCCACGTGTATATGGCCGACGATGCCGGTGCGGTATCCCGCCGCCTTGAAGGTGGAGAACAGCGACGGCAGCCCCTCCGGCACGCGCTCGTTGCCCGACAGGCCGAAGGTCCCGTGGTTGTGCACGTACTGTCCGGTCAGGTAGCACATCCGGCTGGGAGTGCAGATCGGGTTCTGCACGAACGCGCGCGTGAAGTTGACCCCGCGGCTCGCGAGCGCATCGAGGTGCGGCGTGCGCACCTGGCGATGCCCGTTGACCCCAAGGCAGCGCGCGTTGTGCTGGTCGCTCTTGATGATGAGGACGTTGGGGTGGGTCACGACGGCGTGCTCGGTTCGATCTAACCGGCCCTCTTTCTCGCGGCGTTCTCCCGGTGCTGCCGCTCCGCCATGCCCCTGGTCATGTCCAGGAACGGCTGGCCGGACGGGTGCAGCCACGGCAGATCGCCGGGCGGAAACATGATGATGTCCTCGCGCTGGACCCGGTAGCTGCGAATGTGAGCGCGCGGCGCGTCGTCGTGGCAGTAATCGACCACGTACAGGTCACCGTTCGCGAGCTCCACCCAGCCGGAGTATCCGCAGTCGCGGTGCACGCTGCGGTCCTGGTCGAGGATGACCGTGAACCCCGGGTAGTACTCGCGCATGTACCACGGCTCACGCGGGTCGTGCACCCCCGTGCGGTCTTCGGGCATCGGCCGCCGCTCCACCATCGGCTGGACGTCCTCCCTGAGCGCCGCCTCCTGCGTCATGAGGTGCAGCGCCAGCATCTCGTTCGGCAGACCGATGCGATAGGTGACGGCCACCTCGCCGGAAGACAGCAGGCCCAGGCCGGGTCGCCCCTCCAGCCCGATCATCGGCGTCGCGAACGGTCCCTGCCACGTCCGGCCGCCGTCGCGGGAGAGGACCTTGTAGCCCTGACCGAGACTGTCGCCGCGCAGAATCCCCAGGATCGTGCCGTCATCCAGCTCCTGGAAGGCGCCCTCCCCGAAGCCCAGCCACTGCCGATAGCCGGGCATGATGCGCTGCTGATCGGGGGCCAGACCCGGAATCGCCACCGGCTCCGACCAGTTCCTGCCCTGGTCTTCCGAGAAGTAGACGTACTGGGTCTCCACGTTCTGATCGCCCGCGGTGCCGGTCACCTCGGCGCCGCCGAACACCACGCGGCCATCGCGCAACTGGGTGAGAGACGGCACCACCGGCCCGTGTATTCCCGGCTCTTCCGGTCCCCGCCAGTTCACCCCGCCATCGGTGCTGCGGTAGAACAGGTTGACCCAGCGATGCTCGCCGCGTGGCGCGCCGAACCGGTAATCCACGACCAGCAGCAGTTGCCCGTCATGCAGGCGGATGAGCCGCGCACAGTTCATGGAAGCGCCCACCCGCGTCGGATCGGCGATGCGCGCCCGCGACTCCTCGTAGCCGGCGATCGCCGCCTCGCTCAGCCACGAGCGCGACTCCTCGAACAGCTCCGGCGCGACCACGCACTCGTCGATGATGCTGCGCGGGAGCCAGCTCATGCCGCCGTCGCGGCTCAGCCTGCAGACGATCCGCGAGAACGGGAACGGGGCATGGAACATGCACTCCCGATACACGCACACCAGCGTGCCGTCGTCACACTGCGCCAGATCCGGGAAGCACTCGTAGATGTCGTCGTTGCGAGAGACAATCGAGCGAATCATGGGGCTGCATTATCGACGGCCCCGGATTGGACGGTCAAACCTGGCCGCTGACCGGGAACTTCGGGCGAGGTCCGACGCCGCCGAGATCGATCGGCTGGAACCCGAGCGCCAGCGCCGGCGAGCCCGGCAGAAGACTAAAATCGTTCCGCTCCAGGCTCGCGCACAGCGGGTCGGCGACGATGCTGTGCGTGTCGTTGCCGCCGGCCCGCCACTCGTCCAGCTCGTCACGGGTCTGCTCGATCCAGTTGGCGTCCGCGTCGTAGGTGCCGACGACGGCCACGACCGGCTCACCGCCGCAGCCGGCGGCGGCGCGAGCCACATCCCAGAGCAGGTTGAGGTTGCTCCGGAACCCACGCGCGCCGGTGATTCCCCGCGGGCGCTGCGCGAACACCGGCCGGTCGCCGGTCAGCAGCAGGTTCTGCTCGAGCGTGAACGTCGTGTGATCTTCGACCCGCCCCAGCGAGATCACGCTGTGGCCGCCATGGGCGAACACGTTGTTGCGCACGATGTTCTCGCGGCCGTAGTGCTGATTGAAGACCTGCGTTCCGGCGTGGTAGCAGACGTTGTTCTCCACCAGGAGGTGCGAGCTGCCCTCGTCCAGATAGATGCACCAGCCGCCGTAGTTGGCCTGGCGAATGTCGTGGATGAGGTTCCCGCGCAGCACGGTGCCCGGCTGGACGCCGAGCGTGTAGATGCCGCCCATGTCGCTGAGCACGCCATGGCCGAGGTCGTGGATGTGGTTGCGCTCGATGCGGTTGCCGCGCGCGACCGTGTCACCGTAGCCCCAGATCCAGCCGCAGGAGATGCCGCTGTAGAACAGGTCGTGGATGTGGTTGTGCGCGACGACGTTGTCGAAGCTGTGCATGATGAGAATGCCGACCGCGCTCGGGAACACGCGCCCGCCCGCGTGGATGGTGTTGTCGGTGATGACATTGCGGCCCGTGCGGTCGAGCGCGCCGGAGTCGACGCCACCGCCATTGATCCGTACGCCGCCGGCGCCGACATCGGCGATCTCGTTACCGACGATGCGGACGTCGAAGCACCCTCTTCGGAGCACTACCCCATACAGCCCCAGATTCCTGAGCGTGCAGCCCTCCAGCGCGCAGCGCCGTGCGTATTCCATGTCGATGACGCCGGACAGGTTGCACGCCGCCTGCGCGGTCGCGCCGTAGCTGTCGCTGCGGTTCATGTGGTCACCCGCCTCGAACCCCTCAAGCGCTCCGGGGCCGGGCTGGCTCCAGTCGCAGCACTCGAAGGTCAGGTCGGCGAAGCGCACTCCGTCGACCGGGCGGTCCGGCGTGCCGCGCAGCAGCAGAAGCTGCTCACCCGCCGGCGCGTAGATCTCCACGTCGTCCGGCGATTCTCCCGGCAGCGGCAGATAGAACAGCCGGCCGCGTGCCCGGTCGACATACCACTCCCCCGGTTCTGACAGCGCCTCGAAAACGTTTTCCACGTAGTACTTGGCATAGCGCCGGCCCACGTCGTCGCGCAGCACGAAGATGCTGCGCCGACTGCTGGTAACCAGGCGCGTGTGCTCGTCGAAGCTGGCGATCGGCAGGCGCTCTTCCACCCAGTAGTGATGGACGACGACGTCAACCTCGCTCAGATTGCGCCAATTCGCGACGTCGCCCTCACGGGCGACGAATCGGTCATGGCCGTGGATGAACTCGTCGTTCTGGCTCGCGCGCAGGTCGAAGCCCGGAACATTCTCCATCCAGAAGTATCCGTCCTTGGGCAGGCGCGCCCGCGGGCGCCGCTCGCCGTTGACGAAGAGCTGGCGAAAATACCAGGAGCCGGCCGCCACCGCATCGAGATCGGCCACCCAGACCTCGCGCTCGCACGCGGCCCCGATGCCAACCTCGTCCGCCGTGACCACGCGCCACCCGGTCACGCGGCGGCCGCCGCTGAACGCGGCGGTCTCGCCCGGATAGCCACGGTAGGTCGTCGGCCCCGTGTCGCGCCCGTTGAACCACACCGGCTGGCCCAGATGGTAGCGGCCACCGCGCACCCAGACGGTGATGGGGCCCTCTGCGTCCCCGCTCTCGCGCATGCGCCGCACCATTTCCCGTGCCCATTCGAGCGTCGCGAGCGGGCCGTCGGTGCCGTGCGGATCGGGCTCCGCCAGGCGCCCGCTCCAGTTGTCGTTTCCATCCGGCGACAGATACAGCGCCAATCCGCCCGCGGTGGCCGTGTCGTTCATCTCAGTCGTCTCCGATGTGGGATACAATGGCGCCACTATGGTGCTCGTGGGAGCGCGGCGTGTGCAACGCGGCCGCCTTGGCGATGCCGGGCACCGGCAAGGGCAGGCGTCATGAGCGACGCCGAGGCGTGGCGCGTCGCGGTGCTTGACGAGCACACCGCCGGTACCGGGCTGTTCCAGGGCGTGCGCTGCGCTTTCGCCGTGGCGAACTACTGGACCTACGGTTACTTCGAGCCGCGCGACCACTGCGAGCTGCCCGGGCTGCTGCTGCGAACGCGCGCATCCGCGCAGGCGCCGCACGTGTTCTTCGCGCCCGGCGTCGAGGACGAGCCGTACCGCTACCGCCCGAGCGAGCTTCCGGCTTACGTGAGCTGGACCGTCGAGTTGCCTGCGCCGCGCGGAGAGCCCGGGCGCCCTGCGCTGGTGATGCCTCGCCCGGGGCCGTGGGAGGTGTGGGCCGAGCCGCGCCGGGATCGTGTCGACTGGCACGTGCGGGCGCAGCACCGCGGCAGGCAGATCCACCGCACGCTCCGCGGCCCGCTCGGCGATAAGCACACCGTGCACGTCGAGGCGCGGCCCGCCGCGCTGCGCGTGACGGCTCCGGACGGCGCAACCGTCGAGGTCGCGCACGACGTCTACGCCGAGCCGTTCATGGTCACGTTCGGCAGCGGCGCCGCCGCGGACGGCCCGCCGGTCGAGACCGTGTACCGGGAAGTCGCGATCGAGGAGGTGCCGTACCCGAGCGGCGATGAAAGCCTGCCCGACGGTCCGGAGGACCAGCGTGCGACCGACGACGGGTGGTGCTTCATGGTCAACGAGGCGACGCCCGGACATCCGCGCCACAGCGAGGGCGACCTGGTCGTGCTGTCCGACGGCTCCCTGCTGCTGGTGTGGAGCGACTACCACGCCGGCAAGGGCTGGGACGCCTCGCCGGCCCGGCTGAGCGCGCGCCGCTCGACCGACGGCGGGCGCACGTGGAGCCGGAAGTGGACGGTGGTGGAGGACGAGCACGACACCAACGTCATGTCCGCCAGCCTGCTGAACCTGGGGGACGAGCTGCTGCTCGTCTACTTCGACCTGCTTCCGGGCATGCCCGCGAAGGGCATGGTCGCGCGCCGCTCCGGCGACGGCGGGCGCACATGGAGCGCCGCCACAGCGATCACGCAAGCCAACGGCAACCGGCACGCGGCCAACAACGCCAGTCTGCGGCGACTGGCGGACGGCCGCATCCTGCTTGCCGCGCGGGAGTACGTGGACGGGGTGCGCTGGCCGTACTGCCTGCTCTCCGACGACGGCGGCAGAACCTGGCGCGCCGGCGCGCACGTGCCCGACCCTGGCCTGCCCGAGCGCGAACGGCTCGCCCAGAACGTCAACGAGCCGAGCGTCGCGCAGCTCGCGGACGGCCGCCTGCTGATGACCATGCGCTCGGTGGCGGGGGGACAGTTCTTCGCCTACTCTCTAGACTGCGGGCAGAGCTGGTCGCGTCCGTTCCTGTCACCGCTGCGCGGCGCCTGCTCGCCGGCGGCGATTCAGCGCGTGCCCGGCACCACGGACGTGCTCTGCGTGTGGACGTACGGTCTCAGCGGCCGCACCCCGCTGGTTTCGGCGCTGTCGAGCGACGCGGGCCGCAGTTGGCGGCCGCTGAAGCTGGTGGAGCGGTCCCGCCACCACGGCTACTGCTACACCAGCATTACCTTCCACGGCGATCACGTACTGCTCACCTACTGCCACGCTCCCGAGCTGGCCGGACTGCGGCGCTTCGCGGTCGAGCCCGGCTACATCGACCTGCGTCTCACGGCACTGCCGGTGGAGTGGTTCTACCGTGCGGTGACGTAGGACCCGACCTGGGGTTGCGGCTCCGGACGGGAAGTGGCACGGTGTTGAGCGACAACAATTTCCGTAGTCGAGGAGGGTGCCATGAAGGGGCTCAGGTTTGGTGTGATTCCCGCGATCGCGTTGCTCGTAAACGGAGGTGTGTGGGCCGAAGACGCGCCGGGTCTGGCCGCCGGCGAGATCCAACTGCACCAAATATGGGCTACACCGTCGGCGTACACCGCCGACACCGGCGCGAGCCTCCCCGCCTTCAGCCAATCACCCACTCTTGATGCGGCGGTTGCCTCCGGCGACCTGCCGCCGGTCGAAGATCGCCTTCCCGCGGAGCCCCTGGTGGTCCTGGGCGTGGACGGGCCCGGACTCTATGGCGGCACCTTGTTCGGTGCCACCTACGATGTCGGTCTGGCGACGGCGATGCGCGACGAGACGTCCCTCATCCTGAACAAGCACAGCTTCACGGCCGACCCGTATCCCAACGTGGCAAAGAGCTACGAAGCCGTCGACGATCGCTCGGCGGTGTGGGAAGTGAAGCTCCGCGAAGGGCTGCTCTGGTCAGACGGAACGCCCTTCACCAGCGCCGACATCACCTTCTGGTGGGACGACATGATCCTCAACACCGACATAACCCCGCAACTGCGACCGCAGTACAAGGGCGTCATGCTGGATGCGATCGATCGATATACCGTACGCTTCGATTTCGGCAACCCGACGGATTTCATCGCCAAGATCGGTGGCTTCGGTCCCGTCACGCGCCATCCTCGCCATTACCTCGAGCAGTTCCATGCCGAGTATGCCAGCGAGGCGGATCTGGCCGACATGGTGAAGAAGTCCGGGTTCGAGTCGTGGACTCAGTTCTTCCTGGATCGCGCCGACTACAACGAGGGCACGAACGTGGACAAGCCCACGTTGGAGCCCTGGAAGCTCAGTCACGCGCCGCCCGCCGAACCGGTGATCTGGACGCGCAACCCCTACTTCTGGGCGGTCGATACCCAGGGCCAGCAGCTTCCGTATCTGGACGATCGCCGGGTGTCCATCCTCGGCGATCAGGAAGTCGTCAAGCTGAGGGCCCTGAACGGAGACGTCGACTACTCGTCCTTCGGCGTCGACGTCTACACGCTGGCGCGGAAAGCCGAGCAGGACGGCATCGTCCGGGTCTACATCCAGGACAACCCCGCGCTCGTGGCCTCCCAGTTGGACTTCAACGTGACCCACCCGGACCCGGTGGTGCGCGAGGTGTTCCAGAACCCCCGCTTCAAGCGCGCGATCTCGCACGCGATCGACCGCGACCTCATGAACGAGATCCTCTACGAGGGGCTCAGCTACCCGTCACAGGTCTCCCCGCTGCCGTCGAGCCCGTACTTCAGCGAGGCGCTCCAGAACGAGGCGACGGCCTACGATGTCGAGCTTTCCAACAGCCTCCTCGACGAGCTGGGACACGCGCGCAATGACGACGGCGTGCGCACGTTCCCGAACGGGGAACCGATGGCGCTCACCTTCCTGTCGTTCGATACCGGCGGGCTGCCGAAGCACGCCGAGATCATCTCCGACGGGCTCAAGCAGATCGGCATCGAGCTGACGGTGCGCTTCGTCGACTGGGGCGTGCTGGCCCAGGCGCGCCAAGCCGGTGACTACGATGGGCTGTTGATCTGGCAGAGCTGGGGCACCAACGAGGGTCTCTTGGTGAACGACCAAGCCGCCCACTTCGTGCCGAACCAGCCGCTCAATCTCTGGTCGCCGAAGTGGCGGGATTACACGATGTCCGGCGGCGAGCACGGCGAGGAACCGATCCCGATCGTGCAGGAAGCGCTCGACTACTATCTGCGCGCCCAGGCGACGCTGGATCTGGAAGAGCGCAAGGAACTGTTCGGGCACGTTCTGGAGATCTCGCGCGAGAACCTCTGGAGCATCGGCACCGTGCGCCATCCCGGCTTCGTGATCATGGTGACGCCGGAGATGCGCGGCATTCCGTCGGGGCGACTGCCGATGTTCCGTGGCGATCATGGCCGGCGGGACGCATTCTGGAAGGCTCAGTAACGGGTGGCTGTTGCCGCCACCGGCGACGAACGCTGACATCACGAGCCGAGGCGTACGCCGCATTCCCCGTCACGTTCGGGAGCGGCGGCGCCGCGGACGGCTCGCCGGTCGAGCCCGGCTACATCGACCTCCGCCTCACGGCCCTGCCGGTCCAGTGGTTCCATCGCGCGGTGACGTAGAACCCGACCTGGGTTGCGGCTCCGGACGGGAAGTGGCATGGTGCCCCGTGACAACAATTTCCATAGTCCCAGGAGGGTGCCATGAAGTGGCTCAGGCTCGGTGCGATTCCCGCGATCGCGCTGATCGTAAACAGTGGTTTGGGGGCCCAAGCGCCGGCTCTGGCCGTCGGCGAGATGCAACTGCACCAGGTGTGGGCCACGCCGTCGGCGTACACGGCCGACACCGGTGCGAGCCTCCCCGCATTCAGCCAATCACCCACGCTTGATGCGGCCGTCGCGACCGGCGACCTGCCGCCGGTCGAAGACCGGCTTCCCGCGGAGCCCCTGGTGGTGCTGGGCGTCGACGGGCCCGGACTCTATGGCGGCACCTTCTTCAATGCCACCTACGACGTCGGTCTGGCGACGTCGCTGCGCGACGAGACGGCCATCATCCTGAACAAGCACAGCTTCACGGCCGACCCGTATCCCAACGTGGCGAAGAGCTACGTAGCCACCGACGACAGCTCGTCGGTCTGGGAAGTGAAGCTGCGCGAAGGTTTGCGCTGGTCTGACGGAACGCCGTTCACCAGCGCCGACCTCACCTTCTGGTGGAACGACATCATCCTCAACACCGACATAACCCCGCAACTGCGACCGCAGTACCGGGGGGTCACCATCACGGCGATCGATGACTACACCGTACATTTCGACTTCGGTGTCCCCGCGGATTTCGTCGCCAGGGGCGGCGGGTTCAACCCCATCACGCGCCATCCTCGCCACTACCTCGAGCAGTTTCATGCCGAGTATGCCGGCGAGTCGGATCTGGCAGACATGGTGAAGGAGTCCGGGTTCGAGTCGTGGACTCAGTTCTTCCTGGATCGCGCCGACTATAACGAGTACGGAAACGTGGACAAGCCCACGCTGGAGCCATGGAAGCTCAGCAATGCGCCGCCCGCCGACCCGGTGATCTGGACGCGCAACCCCTACTACTGGGTGGTCGACGCTCAGGGCCAGCAGTTGCCGTACTTCGAGGATCGCTGGACGTCGGTCCTCGGCGATCAGGAAGTCGTCAAGCTGAAGGCTCTGAACGGGGAAGTCGACTACTCGTTCCTGGACGTCGACGTCTACACGCTGGCGAAGAAAGCCGAGCAGGACGGCATGGTCCGGGTCTACATCCAGGACAACCCCGCGCTCGTCGCCTCCCAATTGGACTTCAACGTGACGCACCCGGACCCGGTGGTGCGCGAGGTGTTTCAGAACCCGCGCTTCAAGCGCGCGATCTCGCACGCGATCGACCGCGATCTCATCAACGAGATCCTCTACGAGGGGCTCAGCTACCCGTCACAGGTCGCCCCGCTGCCCTCCAGCCCGTACTTCAGCGAGGCGGTCCAGAACGAGGCGACGGCCTACGATGTCGAGCTTTCCAACAGCATCCTCGACGAGCTGGGACACGCGCGCAATGACGACGGGGTGCGCACGTTCCCGAACGGGGAACCGATGGCGCTCACCTTCCTGTCGTTCGATACCGGCGGGCTGCCGAAGCACGCCGAGATCATCACCGACGGGCTCAAGCAGATCGGTGTCGAGCTGACCGTGCGCTTCGTGGACTGGGGCGTGCTGGCCCAGGCGCGCCAAGCCGGTGACTACGACGGTCTGCTGATCTGGGAGAGCTGGGGCACCAACGAGGGCCTCCTGGTGAACGACCAGGCCGCGCACTTCGTGCCGAACCAGCCGCTCAATCTCTGGTCGCCGAAGTGGCGGGACTACACGATGTCCGGCGGCGAGCAGGGCGAGGAGCCGATCCCGGTCGTGCAGGAAGCGCTCGACTACTATCTGCGCGCCCAGGCGACGTTGGATCTGGAAGAGCGCAAGGTACTGTTCGGCCACGTCCTGGAGATCTCGCGTGAGAACCTCTGGAGCATCGGCACCGTCCGCCATCCCGGCTTCGTGATCATGGTGACGCCGGAGATGCGCAACATTCCGTCCGGGCGACAGCCGATGTTCCGTGGCGACCATGGCCGGCGGGACGCATTCTGGAAGGCTCAGTAACGGGGGCTGTTGCGGCCGCCGTCGCTGACATCGCGAGCCGAGGCGTGCGACGCATTCCCGGTGTGGGTGACCATGCCGGGATTGCGGAGTCCGCTCGGCATTTCGGCGTGAGGAGGACCCGTGGCTGAGTACGTCGTCCGCCGCGCCCTGATCATGGTGATCACGCTGGCGGCGATCTCGCTCATCGCGTACGTCGTGATCGAGCTGCCTCCGGGGGACTACGTCAGCTATCAGATCCTGGCGATGACCGAGCAGGGCACGTTCTCGGACGAAGAGGTCGAAAACCTGCGCCAGCGCTACGGCCTGGACCGCCCGGTCACCGTCCGCTACTTCCGCTGGATCACCAACTTCGTCCGGGGCGACTTCGGGTACTCCCTCTCCTGGCACAAACCGGTGCGCGAGCTGATCGGCGGACGCTTCGCCATGACCGCGCTCATTTCGACGCTCTCGCTGCTGTTCACGTGGGCGGTGTCGTTCCCGATCGGGGTGCTCTCGGCCGTGCGGCAGTACTCCTTCTGGGACATCTTCTGGACCTTCATCGGCTTCCTCGGCCTGGCGATCCCGAACTTCCTGCTGGCGCTCATCCTGATGTACCTGAGCCCCAAGGTCTTCCCGGGGGTCGAAATCGGGGGGCTGTTCTCCCGCGAGTACCAGACCGCCGCGTGGAGCTTGGGCAAGTTCCTGGACCTGCTCGGGCACCTGTGGATTCCCGTGATCGTGATCGGCACCGCCGGCACCGCCGGCACGATCCGCATCCTGCGCGCCAACCTGATCGACGAGCTGCGCAAGCCCTACGTCGACATGGCGCGCGCCAAGGGCATCAGCGAAGTGCGCACGATTCTGCGCTACCCGGTGCGCATCGCCCTCAATCCGTTCTTCTCGACGGTCGGCTGGGTGCTGCCGTCGCTGGTAGCCGGCGAGACGATCACGGCCGTGGTCCTCGGCATCCCCACGGGCGGTCCGATGTTTCTCTTCGCGCTGCAACGGCAGGACATGCAACTGGCAGCGTCGTTCGTCATGTTGATCTCCATCTTCACGGTGGTCGGGACGCTGGTTTCCGACCTGCTGCTGGCTGCGATCGACCCGCGCATCCGTTTCGACTGATGGCGGCTGCCGGGCCGCAGGGAGCTGCGGCATCTCAGGGATCCGCGGCGACGGACGCGGTCGTGCCCGTGACCGGAGTCGAGACCGCGACCGCGGCGGAGACCGCGGACGAGCTGCTCACCGCCGGGCAGTGGCGGCTGATCCGGCTCCGGTTCCTGCGCCACCGCATCGCCGTGGCAGCCGGGATCGTGGTGCTGCTGTTCTATCTGGCGGCCGTGTTCGTCGAGTTCGTTGCCCCGTACGACCCGCACCTGCGCGACCGCTCCCACATTTCAGCGCCGCCGATGCGGCTCCGGGTGTGGGACGTGGAGGAGCGACGGCTGCACCTGCGGCCATTCGCGTACGCCACCACCCTGCGCCGCGACCCGGTCACGTTGCAGCGCATCTACGTTCCCGACACGAGTCAGCGCCTGCCGTTGCGCCTGCTGGTGCGGGGAGACGAGTATCGCCTGCTCGGATTCATCCCCGCTCGGGTGCACCTGTTCGGCTTCGATGGCGATGAGCGCGCCACGCTGCTCGGTACCGACACGCAGGGGCGGGACCTGCTGTCACGGATCATCTACGGGACCCGCATCTCGCTGACCATCGGCTTCGTGGGCGTGGCGCTGAGCTTCGGTCTCGGCATCACGCTCGGCGCGATTTCCGGCTACTTCGGCGGCCTTGCCGACATGGTGATTCAGCGCATCATCGAGATCCTCATCGCGATCCCGTCGTTGCCGCTCTGGATGGCGCTGAGCGCCGCGATTCCCTTCGACTGGCCGCAGACGCGCACCTTCTTTCTGATCACGGTCATCCTCTCCCTGACCGGCTGGACCGGCATGGCACGGGTGGTGCGCGGCAAGCTGCTGTCGCTGCGCGACGAGGACTTCGTGCTGGCCGCCCGCATCGACGGCGCCCGCGGACCCCGCGTCATGTTCCGCCACCTGATCCCGTCCTTTCTCAGCCACATCATCGCCTCGGCGACGCTGGGGATCCCCGGCATGATTCTGGGCGAAACGGCGCTCAGCTTCCTGGGGATCGGCCTGCGGTCGCCGGCCATCAGTTGGGGCGTGCTGCTCCAGGAGGCGCAGAACATCCAGGCGGTGGCCTTGATGCCCTGGCTGCTGCTGCCCGGTGCTGCCGTGGTGGTGGCGGTGCTGGCATTCAACTTCCTGGGCGACGGCCTCCGGGACGCGGCGGATCCCTATGCCTGACGACGGCCCCGCGGACCTCCTGTCCATACACGACCTGCACGTCCACTTCCACACGACGCTGGGCACGGTGCGCGCCGTCAACGGCGTCTCGTTGCGGGTACCGCGCAACCACGTCATGGGGCTGGTCGGCGAGAGTGGCTGCGGCAAGTCGGTGACCGCCCGGGCAGTGCTGCGCATCATCCCGCCGCCGGGAAGGATCGAGAACGGGCGGGTGCTGTACCACCCTCCGGACGGGGAAGCGGTCGATCTCGCGCTGCTGCCGCCGACGGGGCGCCAGTTGCGGGCGATTCGTGGGCGGCGCGTAGCGATGATCTTCCAGGAGCCGATGACCTGCCTCAGCCCCGTGCACCGTATCGGGCTGCAGATCACCGAGGCAATTCGCGCTCACGAGCCGGTGAGCCGGACCGAAGCGCGCGAGCGGGCGGTCGCCCTGCTGGCCGACGTGGGGATGCCAAACCCCGAGCGCCAGCTCGACGCCTACACGTTCGAGCTGAGCGGCGGCATGCGTCAGCGTGCCATGATCGCCGTGGCGCTGGCCGCCAATCCCGAGCTGCTGATCGCCGACGAGCCGACCACGGCGGTCGACGTCACCATTCAGGCGCGGATCATGGAGCTCCTGCGCTCGCTGCAACAGTCGCACGCCATGTCGGTGCTGTTCATTTCGCACGATCTCAGCCTGGTGGCGGAAATGAGCGAGCAGATCTCGGTCATGTACCTGGGAAAGATCGTCGAGCGCGGCGACGCAGCCGAGGTATACCGGCGGCCCAAACACCCCTACACCAAGGTGCTCATGGCGTGCGTTCCCCATCACACGAGCGCTCGCAAGACCCCGCTGCAGACCATCGAAGGGACGGTCCCGGACGCGCGGCGTCTCCCCCGCGGCTGCCCGTTCAGCGCCCGCTGCTCGGAATTCATGCTTGGCGTCTGCGACAAAAGCATGCCCGCGCTCACCGATGTGGGAGACGACCACGAAGTCGCCTGCTTTCTCCACTCCGACCAGGCAGAGGATGGCGTCGTCGTGACTGCCCGCGACGTTGCCTCGGGCGACGGCTGAATGGCGCACGGAAGCGACGATGGCCTCCTGCTGGAGGCACGGGAGCTGGTGAAGCACTTCCCGATCCGCCGCGGCCTGATGCGGCGCGTGATCGGGACCGTCCCCGCCGTGGAAGGTGTGTCGCTCGAGGTATGGCGCGGCCGTACGCTCGGGCTGGTTGGCGAGAGCGGCTGTGGCAAGACGACGCTGCTGCGCATGCTGATGCGCATTCTGGAGCCGGATAGCGGCATGCTCCGCTTCCGCGTGCATGACGAGCTTCAGGACATCACGCACGTATATGGGCCCGAGCAGCGGCAGATCTGGCAGCGAATGCGCATGATCTTTCAGGACCCCGACTCGTCACTCAACCCGCGTCTGCCGGTGCGCGACATCGTGGCCGAGCCGCTGACTCTGAGCCGCACGGTGCGTGGCCGGCGCCAGATCGACGAGCGCGTGCGCACCCTGCTCGCCGTCGTCGGCCTCAATCCCGACCACATCAACCGCTTTCCGCACGCGTTCAGCGGTGGCCAGCGCCAGCGCATCGGCCTGGCGCGCGCATTGGCTCTGGACCCCAAGCTGATCCTTGCCGATGAACCGACCTCGGCACTCGACGTGTCGGTGCAGGCGCAGATCCTCAATCTGATGCTCCGCATCCAGGCCGAACGGGACCTGGCGTATGTGTTCGTCTCTCACGACCTGCACGTCGTCCGCCACATGAGCGATCACATGATCGTCATGTATCTCGGCACGGTGGGTGAGACAGGCCCAACCGAGGAGCTGTTCACGCGTTCGCTGCACCCGTATACGGAGGCGCTGCTGTCATCGGTCCCCGATCCCGATCGTGCCGGCAACCGCGTCGTTCTGGAGGGAGAGATCCCGGATCCGGCGCACCGTCCGTCGGGTTGTTCGTTCCATCCGCGCTGCCCCTACCGCGAGGACATCTGTCGCCGGGAGGAGCCCGAGCTCACGGCGATGGGCGCTGACCGCTTCGCCGCGTGCCACGTGGCGGCCCGCCGTCATGGCTCGACAGCGTCCGCACGCGACGCGGAACAGCGGCAGAGACCGTCGTGAGCTGGTAGAGCCACCGCCGGTTGACAGGTTACGATCAGCCGATGGCCAGACGCCGGCTGCCCATCGGCGTGCAGACCTTCCGCAAGCTGTGGGAGGACAACGAGACCGGGACGCCGGCGTTTCTGATGGAGAAGTTGCTCGAGCGGCGGGTCTCCTCAGTGTCACTGGACGAGATGGTGGGCACGGAAGAGCTGCTGTCGGCGTTCGACGTGGGCCACATCGGCACCGAGGCGCTGCTGTTCCAGACCGGCTATCTGACGATCACCGCGGAAGAGGAACTTGGCGGCAAGGCGCTGTAGCGGACAAGTACCGAGCCCGGGGAGAGCCGATCCACCTGATAGGCGTGGAGTTCAGCCGCGAGACACGCAACGTGACGGCGTTCGATGTGGCCGCCGCCTGAGCCGAGGTGATTCCGCTCCGGCGATGTTGAACTTCGACACCTCGTCAAGGGTTTCGGCGAAACAGACCAGGACAACCCAGGTGCGCCACGATGACCGGCTGGCCAGCCTGATCGAGCGTGCCGCTCTCGCGCTCGCCGTGGACAAGTCGGTGTTCTTGCGCGCGGCGATCGAGCGAGAGGCTACGCGTGTGCTTGACCTGCAGTCCCGGCACGTCTTGACGCGGGAGGATGCCGAGGTGTTCGCCGCAGCCCTCGACGCCCAGCCCGCTCCTACCACGCGCGCGCTCGCGGCAGCACGGAACTACCGCGCGCGCGTGACTCATGCCGACTGAACCGTCGGCTCTCAGAATCGAGCACTTCGACCCGACGCGGCATGACCGTGCCGATTTCGACTGTGGTGTCGATCGTCTGAACAACTACCTGAAGCTGAGCGCGAGGAAGCAGCAGAAGGACGACATGACCCGCGTCTACGTCGTCGTCGAGGAAGGGAGCGCGCGAATCCTCGGGTACCATGCCATCAACATGGGGATGATGAATGTGGACGAATTCGAGCGTCGGCCGCGAGGGGCACCGGATCCTGGCGAGATCCCGGTTTTGTTCCTGGGGCAGGTCGCCGTGGACAAGGCGGCACAGAGCAGAGGTCTCGGCGGTATTCTCATGAACCACATCTTCGAAAAGGCGTGCGTCGTAGCCGACATGGCGGGCTGCCACGCGATCATTCTCGACGTCATCTCCGACGGCGGAGAAGAGGCGTTCGGGCGCGGCAAAGCATGGTACGAGAGTTTCGGATTCGCGAGTTTCGCCAGCGACCCTGCGCGAATGTTCCTGGCACTGAAGCAGGTGCGCGCGGTGGTTCAGCACGGCAGGACGACATGTTCACTCCCCCTTTGCGCCGGGCACGTCCCTGCGCTGGAAGATCCAGAGCGCTGCGCCAAGCAAGACCGCCGTGTATGCCAGGATGACGAGGAACGCCCGGGCGTTGTCCGTTGCGAACGCCGCGCTCATCCATTCGGAAACGTTGGAGCCCAGGAGAGTTACGTCCAGGACGTTCCCCAACCATCCGGCTATCCCGGCGAGCGCGGGAGCGATCAACAGCTCGAAGAGGAAGTAGCCCATCGACAGCGCCATGCCCTGTGCGTTGGACCCGGTCGCCACCGTCAGGAACAGGGCCAACGCGACGTACGGCGCCAGGGCGTACACCGCCTTGCCCAGCGCTGTTGCCACCGCCTTCCATGCCGCCGCGTTGCCAACCACGAGCGGTTCCTCCCCGGCGGGCGGTAAGACTCCCGCGACGATGCTGGCAATGCCGACGAGCGCGGCTATGACGATGATCCCTGCGCTACCCGCAACCATGAGCATGACGAACTTCGCGCTGAGCAGCTGCCAGCGTCCGGCCCCTCGGGTCAACGTCGCCCTCAGCGTGCCCAGACCGTACTCCACCCCGATGACCGTAGCCGTCAGGATCATGATGGGTATGACGAAGATCATGGGGAGTTGCTCGGTCGTGCGATTGATGCTGAACGGCAGCGTGAACCCGCCCCCGCCTGCGCCGCCTGCGTCCAGAGCGACGCTTACCGAGAGACCTTCGCCGCTCTCAAGAGCCGCGGCGCCGGTCCCCGCTGCCGCTACGGAATCGGCGCCAAGGTGGTAGCTGACATAACCCATCCAGAAGGCGCCCTGCGTAATGGCGGCGATGATGCCCAGCAGTATCCAGGGTATCCGCCGTCGGCGCAGCTTGTACCACTCTCCTCTCGTCAGTCTCAGAACGTGGGTTATCACAACGTGGGTTATCATGGTGCCTCTCCATCAGTCGCTGCGGTTACTTCCAGGAAATACTGTTCGAGAGACCTCCCGACGGGCGCCATCTCGGTGACGTAGACCTCGGAGCGGCTCATGGCCGCCACCAAATCGCCGGACCTCTCGATAGGCGCCGCCACGGAAAGTGCGCCGTCATCGGTCGTTCCCACCTCCCCGACCCAGTCCAGCGCCGACAGTATTGCGCGCGCCTTCCCGTCGTCGGTGGTCTTCACGCGGACCAGTTCGTCCCTATCCGCACGGACGAGTTCGGCGACCTCGCCCTGGACTACCAGCTTTCCCTTCGAGATGATGGTGACGCGGTCGCAGACCTGTTCGATCTCGTGCAGCAGGTGGCTCGACAGCAGCACGGTCCTGCTGCCGTCGCCGAGGCTCCTTATCAATTCGCGCACCTGGATCATGCCCTTGGGGTCCAGGCCGTTGGTGGGCTCGTCCAGGCACACCAGCTCCGGGTCGCCCAGCAGGGCGTAGCCTATCCCCAGCCGCTGCTTCATCCCAAGCGAGTAGGTGTGGAAGCGGTCGTCGCCCCGGCCCGCCAGTCCCACCTTTTGGAGCAGGTCGTCGACGTCGGCCGACGAACCGCGTCCGGAGATGAGACGGAAGTACTCGAGATTCTCCCGCCCCGACATGTTCGGATAGAAGGCCGGGCTCTCGATGACGGCCCCGACGCGGCGCAGCGCCTCCCGGTGTCGCGCGGTCGAGCCAAACAGCCGAAAGCTGCCCGACGTCGGCCTCAGCACGCCGAGCAGCATCCCCATCGTCGTAGTCTTGCCGGACCCGTTCGGTCCCAGTAATCCGTAGACATGGCCACGCCGCACCTCCATCGAAAGGTCGTCCACCGCCGTGATCTCTCCGAAACGCTTGGTCAGACCGTCGGTCTGAATTACCAGTTCATCCGTCATATTCCCAAATCCTTTGCCAGCTTCGGTCGCCGATCGGCGGCGACGGCTACCTGCGGCGAATCCTCACGATCCCCTCGGTATCGACGTTCACGCTGCTCGTTTCGCCGGAGTAGCGGACGTTGCCGACGCCTTCGACGCGGCCGGTCAGCGATCCGCCGTTCATGGTGAGCCGGAGCTGGTTGGCGCCCGCCAGGTCGAGCACCGCGTTCTCGACCAGCGATTCGCCCAGGTCGATGTTGGCCGCGCCCGCGGTCTGCAACGTCAGGTCACCGATGGTGCTGTCCTCGAAGACCAGATTGGTCGCTCCCTCCGAAAGCACCGTGAGTTCAGCAGCATCCAGGCCGGCGATCGTGCCGTTCACGGCGCCGGCGAGGCTCAGCGTCTCGATCGCCGGTGCGGTGATCATGATCCGCGCTGTCCGATCCTCGTCGACGTCCCTGAAGAAAATGCTGAGCCGATCGCCGGCGGTCGACACCTCGGCGGTGTCGACCAGGTCCTGGTCGCCGATCAGCACCGCACTGTACTCGGTGGCATGGGTGAGGTGCAGCTCCCATCCGCCGCTAAGCTCTACGGCGGTGAACCGCTCTACCTCGATCTGCCGATCGAACTCAAGTCCATCGCCGTTCTCCCCGTTCTCCTGGGCCGGCGCGACGAAGACGCGAATCGCCACCACGGCTCCCGCGGTAAGCAGGACCAGAACGACTCCCGAGGTCGCCAATATTCGATTCGTATACATCAGATGACTCCTTCTTCGGTCCGCGCCGAAGACCGGCTTCGATCGCGGTAGTGCGGTTCCAGATCGCTCAGCTCCAGGCCGAGCAGATCCATGGTCTTGAACAGTTGCGGCAGGTCGCGGTCGATGAAGCTGCGGCGCTTCAACTCGCGCGCCTCGTGATAGGCGCGGTCGGCCACGAAGTAGCCGATGCCGCGCCGGTTGAAGATGATTCCCTGATCCTGCAGGTAGGCGTAGGTACGGGTGACCGTATTCGGGTTCACCTGCACGTCCATCGCCAGCTCGCGGATGGAGGGAATGCGGTCCCCGCCGTGCCAGACACGCCGCAGGATGTTCTCGCAAATGTAGTCGCCGATCTGCAGATAGATGGCCTGCGGTTGGGTGAATTCCACGGTCACACTTCCGTTTCGCTCAGGCGGAGCCAGGTCAGAAACCAGAACAGCGGCCCCATGACCCCCCAGAAGAAGATCTTCGCGCCCGCTTCGATCGCCTCGACGACATGCGGAACACTCGCCAACAGGGGATCGAAGTTGCCGCTGAACTCGAAGAACAGCAGCCACGCCACGCCCGCGGCGATCAGCGCCAACCCCAGGAACAACCCGGAAAGGGACAGGATTACCTTGAGCGCGTTCCAGCGCCGGAAGTAAACCGCCCCGAACAGGAACAGCGAGCTGGTCACCAGGTACGCCAGGACCGTGCGCCAGACGTCCACGGACGGCGCGAAGACGGGCTGCGACCATCCCCGGATGAGCTGACCGATGCCGGCCCCGAGCAGGGTCACCAGGAAATAGCCGACCAGGGCGACGGCCGCGTACCCGACGGTGGACAGCAGAAACCGCACCGTCCAGCGCTCCAGCATCGAGATCGGCAGCGTCAGGTAGGCATGCGCCCGCGGCTTGTCCGGCAACTCCGCGAACAGCGTGCTGGTGAACAGGAGACCACCGGCGACCAGCGCCAGCGGAAAGAACGTCTCGCGAAACTCAGTGCCTGCGGGCTCCGGGGAGAACACGCTGACGATCACGATCACGGCCGCCACCGCACCGGCTCCGACCAGGACCGCACGACTCTGCTGACGGAGATCCGCGCGCAACGCGTGCCACGCCCGTGCCACCGAGAATACGTTGCTCTGGTACATCACTTGCTCCTTTCGTCCGTATCCGCGTGGGCGAACGCCGCTTCCACGCGCCGGTAATCGGCGCACACCGAGTTGAACAGCAGCTCGAGGTCGATGGCCGACTCCGACATCGGTCCCGCGCGCCCCGCGGGCACCAGGGCCCGACCGGCGTGCGCGCCGCCCGCGCCGGTGCTGAGCTCCACGTAGATGGCGTGACCGTTGCCACGCGCCCCCGCGGCGCCGGCCTCGCGGACCGCCAGCGCGGCCGAGATCTCCTCCACCGAGTGCTGGAAAACGATCGCCCCCTGCTCCAGGATCAGGATCGGATCGATCAGGTGCTCGAGATCCCGGACTTGGTGGGTCGAGACGACGATCACCCGGTCGTCGGCCGCCGCGCCGGCGAGCAGGCGTCGGAACTGGCTCTTGGCGGGAATGTCGAGCCCGTTGGTCGGCTCGTCGAGCAGCAGCAGCCGGCACCCGCTGGCCACCGCGAAGGCGAGCAGCACCTTCTTCTTCTGCCCGTAGGACATGGCGGTCATGCTCTGCGTCGGATCGATCTCCAGCTCGGCCAGGTAGCGCTCCATCGCGGCGTGATCGAAACGGGGATAGAACACGCCGTAGAGCCTGACCAGCGCGCGAGCCGACAGCGCCGGCGTGTGAAACTCCTCCGGCACGAAGTACAGCTCGCGCAGAAACGCCGGCGTGCGGCGACGCACCTCCTCACCCGCGACGCGGGCGCTGCCCGCCTTGGGGAACAGCAATCCCGACATCAGCTTCAGCAGCGTCGTCTTGCCGGCGCCGTTGCGACCTAGCAGCCCGTAGACGTTGCCGGGCTCCAGCGTGAGATCCAGCCCTTCGAACAGCCGGCCCCTCTTGCCGTACCCGAACGCGACTCCTCCAAGTTCAACCATTCGCTCCTCCTTCGTGGCTGGTCGTCTCAGTGTACTACGTCACTATGACACTGGGAACCTAAGACTGTGGGCGATCGGCTGTCAAGCCCACGGCACGAGGATCCGGGCGTTCAGGCGCTGGCCGGCGCTCCCGCTCCCGTCAGCAGGGCGAGGCAGCGGCGGTGTATGCGAGCCGTTCACCGTGCTGATAGGGTGTCGAGCGAGCAGAGCCGCGTTGCACATGAGGGAAACACCATGAAGATCAAGCAGTCCATCGCCTTCCCGATCTTCGGGACAGCCGTCCTCCCGCTCGGCGACCTGTGCCGGCATGCGGCCGAGATCGGCTACGCCGCGATCGAGATGTGGGGACGCCGGGGCGGCGGGGCGGCCGGAGAGGAAGACTTCGACGATGTCGTCGCCACGGCCAGCGAGCACGGGCTGCGCATGGTGAGCACGTGCGGCCACGGCACCCTCCAGAACGGCGGCAACAACCCGGCCAACCACGACCGCATCGTCAGCGAGCTGCGGGAGACCATCGATCTGGCAGCCGCCAACGACGTGCCCAACGTGATCGCCTTCGCCGGCAACCGGCTGGAAGGCCAGAGCGACCTGGAGGGCATGGTCGAGTGCGCTCGCGTGCTGCGCCGCGTGGCTCCGATCGCCGAGGAGGCCGGCGTCAACGTCAACGTGGAGCTGCTCAACTCGCGGGTCGATCACCCCGGCTATCTGGGCGACCACACCGACTGGGGCATCGCGCTGTGCGAGATGGTCGGCTCTCCGCGCATCAAGCTGCTGTTCGACATCTACCACATGCAGATCATGGAGGGCGACGTGATCCGCTCGCTCCGGCGCGCCCTCCCCCACATCGGGCACTTCCACACGGCCGGCAACCCCGGCCGCCAGGACCTGGACGACACCCAGGAGCTGAACTACCGCGGCATCTGTCAGGCGATCGCCGCCACCGACTACGACGGCTACGTCGGCCACGAGTTCGTCCCGGCCTGCGACATCGTGCCCGCCCTGAAGCACGCATTCGACGTCTGCAACGTGGCATAGGGAGAGGCCACCTAACCAGGATCAAGATGTTTCGTGTAGATCTGTCAGAAAACCGGATCCTCAAGCTCGATCAGAAGCGATTTGCCGATTTCGGTCTGCGTGAGCGGACACACCTCCAGCAGTGGATGGCCGACACTCCGGATGCACTCGGCGAAGAGTTGCTCATCATCCAGCAGGAATTCGACGGGTTTGCCGCCACCCGCGAGCGGCTCGACCTGTTGGCGCTCGACAAGAGTGGCCAGTTGGTGATCATCGAGAACAAGCTCGACGACACGGGCCGCGATGTCGTATGGCAGGCGCTGAAATATGCCGCCTACTGCTCCACGCTCAAGAAGGCGCAAGTGCTCGACATCTACCAACGGTATCTCGACCGCCACGGCGACGGAGGGAACGCGGAGACGAAGATCAGCGAATTCCTCGACGAGGACTCATTAGACGAGGTTGTACTAAATGCCGGCACCGACCAGCGCATCATCTTCATCGCTGCCAATTTTCGCAGGGAAGTGACCGCCGCAGTCCTCTGGCTGCTCGATCATCGGGTCCGCGCCCAGTGCTTCCGTGTGATTCCGTACGGTTACGGCGAAGAGCTGTTCATCGACGTGCAGCAGATCATTCCGACCCCGGAAGCCGAGGACTTCATGGTCAGCATGGCGGCGAAAGAGGATGAGGAGGACTCGGTCGGCGACGCACAACGACGAAGCCACGAAGTGCGCTTCGCTTTCTGGGAGCGGGCATTGGAAGCGCTCAGCGAGCAGGGCGTCTCCCTTTATCAGAATATCAGTCCTTCCAAGGACCACTGGCTCAGCGCCGGTACCGGAGTCGCCGGATGTGCCTATAGTCTGCACTTCCTGAGAACGGAGGCTCGCGTGGTGTTGGACCTGCAACGGGGCAGCAAAGAAGAGAACAAGTGGCTGTTCGACCGGCTGGAAGGACAGAGGGAGCAATTGGAACGCGACTTTGGTGGCCCGCTCGAATGGCGGCGAATGGAGGACAGGAAGTCGAGCCGCATTGACTTGTCGCGATCCTTTGACTCGTACAACAAGGAAGTGTGGCCGGAAATCGCATAGTGGTTGGCAGAGCATGTCAGTCGGCTCGAACGCGCGTTCAAGCCGCACCTCCAGCGTTTGAACCGTGAGTTGAAAGCACGCGGAGGTCAGCCTCCGGACGCTACTTGATCGCGACCAGGCAGGGCAGGTGCCGCAGGTGATAGGTGCTGGTGGAATCCAGGCCATAGCCGCCGATCCACGGACTCTTGCCGTCGATCACGGGGATCTCGAAGCCTACGAAATCGGGACTGGCCGCCCGGCGTTTTTCCAGCACCTCCTCGTCGGGGTCGCTCGGCAGCTTGTTGAACATGACACACGCCATGACGTCCTTGGCTCCCCACTCCTGCAGCTTGGTTCGCAGCGTGGACATGGTGGTTCCCCTGTCCAGCACGTCATCGAGCAACAGGACGCTCTTGCCCTGGACGCCGACGGGCTCCAGTTGGATTCGTATTTCCTGTTGCGTCTTGCTCTCGTAGGAAGAGGCCTTGGTCAGGTCGTACTTGATATTCAATGAACTTCTCTTTGCCAAGGCCCTGCCGATGTCCGTGGCAAGGAAGACCGCTCCGGTCAGGATCGGCAACAGGATGAGCTCTTGCCCCTCCGCATAGGTCGTGCCGATCTCTTCCGCAAGCTCGTCCACCCTGCGCTGTATGTCTTCTTCCGATAGCAGCACGCTCGCTATCAGCTCCCGCACCACGGCAGGCAGGACGATGCCGTAGTCTTCCAGCGTGACGCCGTTCTTGGGCTTCGCGACCGGGATATCGATCATGATGACTCCTTACATACCGGCTCCACCGCCACGCGGATGCAGTCGTGCCCGCGGCTGTGGGCGGCGTCGTACGCCTGCGCGACCTTGGCCAGAGGGAAGCGGTGGGTGATGATGCCGTCCACGGAGACGTCGCCGCGCGCGATCAGGTTGATCGCCAGCTCGAACAGCGGCCTGCCGCCCGCGCCGGAGAAGCGGGTTTCCGGCTGCTTGCTGTGGAATGAGAAGAAGTCGAAGGTGAACGTCCTCTCCTTCAGGCCGCCGAAGAACAGGATCTCGCCCCGGCTGCGCACCACCTGTCCGCACAGGTTGATCGCCGCGGGCTCCCCGGTGGCATCGATCACCGTGTCGGCCAGACCGCCGTCGAGCGCGTCGCGGATCCGGTCCCCCACATCCTCAGCCGTGCCGTCGACGACGTGGGTGGCGCCGAAGCGCTCGGCTACTTGACGGCGCGCCGCCATCAGCTCCACTCCGACCACGCGCCGCGCTCCCATGCGGCGCAGCAGGGTGTCGAACATCAGGCCGATGCCGCCCTGGCCGATCACCACCACGTCGCCGGCGATCACGTTCGTAAGCTTCTGCGTGCCGCTGATCACGGTGGCCAGCGGCTGCGCCATCACCATCTGCTCGATCGGGTGCTCCGGGACTCGGAACAGCCGGTCGACGGGCGTCACAAAGCGCTCCGCCATGCCGTCCTGAGCGGCCGGCAACGCCAGCACCCTCTCGCCCGCCGCAAACGGAAACATCGCCTTGGAGCCGTAAGACACCTCCTCGACGACGCCGATGATCTCGTGCCCGCTGCGCCCCGGCACCAGCGGATACTCGTCCGCCGGCAGGGTGTAGACCGACTTCAGATCGCTGCCACAGATGGAGACGATCTCCGGCCGGATCGCGGCATGGTCGGCCTTCGCCTGCGGCTCATCCACCTCGACGACGGAGATCCGTCCGGGAGCGGTGATGTGCGCGGCCTTCATCGCGACGTGATCATGCCAGCCGAGCCGCTCCGTGGCGACCTGCGGATGGACCGACGCTCGCCGGTCTACTACCCTGATGGCCATGTCTGCATCAGGTACGAACGGCCTGCCGCGCCTCGCCGAGGGCGGCGTCTACCAGAAGCTCGGCGTCGTGCCGATTCTCAATGCGCGCAGCAACTCGACCGCATTCGGCGGCTCCTCACCGTCGGCGGTGGTCCGCGCCGCGATGGACGAGGCCGGCCGCGGCTGGACGGACATGGCCGACCTGATGCGCAAGACCGGCGACTACATCGCCGCCCTGCTCGGCTGCGAGACCGCGCACCCCACCTCCGGCTGCGCGGCCGCCATCATCCTGAGCTCCGCGATCGCCATGACCCGCGACGACGGCGTCAAGATGGCGCGTCTGCCGAACACCACGGGCAGGAACAACCAGATCCTGATCCAGCGCCAGCACCGCTACTGGGTGCAGCCGTGCTTCACCTTCGCCGGCACCCGGCTGGTGGCGGTGGGGCGCGATGACGGCTGCACCGCCGACGAGCTGGAGGCGGCCATCGGCGAGGACACGGTCGCCATCGCCCACCCCTACTCGCAACCGGCCGGCTACCTGTTCCCGCCGCGCACCGGCGACCTCGCCCTCGAGGACGTGGTCGCCATCGGCCGGCGCCACGACCTGCCGGTGATCGTCGACGCTGCGGCGCAGATCTACCCGCTGGAGCACTTCCGCTGGATCGCGCAGGCGGCCGACATGGTCTGCTTCGGCGGCAAGTACTTCGGCAGCTCGCACTCAACCGGGATGGTGGTCGGCTGCCGAAAGTACATCGATCCGCTGCGCAAGCTGGACTTCTCCGGCAGCATCGCCAACGACGAGGTTCCCGTCGGCAGCGGCTACGCCTTCGGGCGCGGCATGAAGCTGGACCGGCAGCAGGTGGTGGCCCTGGCAGTCGCGCTGGACGTCTGGTTCAACACCGATCACTCAGCGCGCCTGGCCGAGTACCACCGCCGCATGGGGGTGATCCAGGAGCAGATCGCCGACATCCCGCACGTCACCGCCGAGCCCGTGCCCTACGAAAACTACCAGTTGGTGCGGCTGTTCATCACCCTGGGCGAGGAGTTCCCGGCCACCGCCGAACAGATCGCCGACGACCTGGACTCCGGCTCGCCGCGCATCCTGGTGGGAACCGAGAGTGAGCGCGAGGTGTTCGTCGGCCCGCACGTGCTGTCGGAGGGCGAGGAGCGGATCGTCGCCGGCCAGCTCCGCAGCGTCCTGCTCGCGCGCCTGCGCTCGTAGAGCAACGGGCGTGGTGCAGCTACGGGCCACGATCACCCTGACCCTGCCGATCGGAGGCGAGGGCGGCCCCAACGGCCTGACCTGGGACGGATCGCACCTGTGGAGCTGTGACTGCGACAGCTTCGTGATCGAGCGTATCGATCCCGCGACGGGGGAGTCCGTGCGCTCCTTCCGGCCGGTCGACAGCATTCCGGCCGGCTTGGCGTGGGACGGCTCCTCGCTCTGGGTGTCGGTCCCCTACCATCTGAAGCTGTACGCGCTGGACCCGGCCGACGGCGCGGTGCGCCGGTCGATCCCGGCGCCGGCGCCCAAGTGCCACGGCGTCACCTGGGACGGATCGCACCTGTGGACGAGCTGTCCGGTCACCGACCGCTTCTATCGGGTCGACCCGGCAGACGGCAAGGTCGCAGGCGGCTTCCCGTCGCCCGGCACCCGCCCGCACGGGCTGGAGTGGCGCTCCGGCGACTTGTGGAGCGCCGACACCGACAGCCGCACCATCCACCGGATCGATGCCGAGTCGGGCGCCGTGCGCGCCGCCGCGCCGTCCCCGGACGGCACCGAGCCGCACGGGCTCACCTGGGCCGACGGCCACCTGTGGTTCGGCGACGAGCGCGCCGGGAACCTGCACCGCGTCGCGCTTGCCGAGGTAGCGGACTGATGGCCGACCGGCTGCGCATCGGCGTGATCGGCGCCAACCCCACGCAGAGCTGGGCCAAGCGCGGCCACCTGCCGGCGATCCTGGCCATGCCGGAGGAACTGGAGCTGGTGGCCGTCTGCACCACCCGCGAGGAGACCGCGCGCGAGTCGGCGCGCATCTACGGCGCCCGCTACCACTTCGCCGACTTCCGCGAGCTGGTCGCCTGCGAGGAGGTGGAGGTGGTCGTGGTCTCGGTGCGCGCGCCCCGGCACTACGGGCCGACCATGGCGGCGCTGGCGGCCGGCAAGCACGTCTACACCGAGTGGCCGCTCGGCGCCAACCTCGCCGAGGCGGAAGAGATGGCGGACGCCGCGCGCACGGCGCCGGGCACGTCGATCATCGGCCTGCAGGGGCGGCACACCCCCATCTATCGGCGGCTCAAGGAACTGGCCGACGAGGGCTTCTTCGGCGAGGTGCTGGCCATCCAGATCGGCTCCTGCGGCAACGGCCTGCTCGACAAGACGTCGACGGCGAGCTGGCGGGCCGATGCCCGCAACGGCGCGCACAACGGCACCATCGGCTTCGGCCATCTGTTGGAGCCCGTCTACCACTGCTTCGGACCGATTCGCGAAGTGTCGGGGGTATGGCGCACGCAGGTACCTCAGTGGCTGGAGCAGGACACCGGCAGGATGATCGACGCCACCGCGCCGGACACGGTGTTCATGCAGGGCTCGAACGGCGCCGGCACGGCCGTGCTGGCCTACGAGCACAGCGTGCCGTGCCACGGCAGCGGCTACCGGTTCGAGATCTACGGCCGCGAGAAGACCGCCCTGATCCACGCCGACGAGCGCTTCGGCGACCTGAAGCTCATGGTCGGCGGCCCCGGCGACGAACGGCTGGCCGAGATGCCGGTCCCCGACCGGCTCACCCGCGTGCTGCACACCCGCGAGCGCGACCGCCCGTTCGACGTCGCCCAGGTCTGGAGCCACTACGCCGAGGCGATCCGGACCGGCACCCCTGCGGAGCCCGACTTCGAGCTGGCGCTCGACCTGCACCGCCTGATCGACGCGCTGGAGCGCGCTTCCGACACCGGCACCCGGCAGGTCGTCGCGCGGTAACTGCGATGAAGCGCTTCTACCACCCGCTCAACCTGTACGACCTGGAGCGGCTGGCCGAGGAGCGCCTGGCCACCGACTACTGGCACGTGGTCGCCGGCGGCGTGGGCGACGAGATCACCATACGCCGCAACCGGGAGGCCTTCGACGCGATCGCCATCCGCCCCCGCCTGCTGACCGACGTCACCACGCGCGACCTGTCCACTACCGCGCTCGGCCATCGCATCTCCTTTCCCGTGATGGTGCCGCCGGCCGGCACGCAGGTGTGGGCGCATCCAGACGGCGACGTCGCCACCGCGCGCGCCTGCTGCGCCTACGGGACGGTGATGTCGCTGCGCGCCGGCGCCGGCAAGACGGTCGCCGAGGTGCGCAAGGCGACCACCGGCCCGCTCTGGTACGGCGTCAAGCACTACCCGGACGAGGTCACCGAGTACCTGATCGGCCGCGCCGTGGAGGCCGGCGTGCAGGCGATCTGCATCACCATCGCCGGCCCCGGCATGGGCGATCGGGAGCCGGACGTCCGTGGCTTCTCCCCCAGCCACGACGCGCCCATCCAGAGCTACGTGGGCAAGTGGGCGGACCTGGCCGACCGGCCCGACCTGGCCGAGATGATGGAGGACCTGGACGGGGTCTCCTACCCGCCGCTGGACGGCAAGCGGCTGGAGTGGCTGAAGGGGCTCACCGGGCTGCCGCTGATCGTCAAGGAGGTGATGACCGGGGAGGACGCGCTGCGCGCCGTCGACCACGGCGCCGACGCGGTGGTCGTCTCCAACCACGGCGGGCGCACCTTCGACGGCATGCAGGCGTCGATCGAGGTGCTGCCCGAGATCGCCGCCGCGGTGGGCGACCGCGCCGAGGTCTACCTGGACTCCGGCGTGCGCCGCGGCACCGACGTGCTCAAGGCCCTGGCGCTCGGCGCCCGCGCGGTGATGGTCGGCCGGCCGGTCTTCTGGGGGCTGGCGATCGACGGCGAGGCCGGCGTGCGCACCATGTTCCAGATCCTCAAGTCCGAGTTCGACAAGGCGATGGCGATGTGCGGCTGCACGAGCGTCGCCGACATCGACGAGCGGCGGGTCGTGCTGCCCCGTCGATGACGTAAGATCCGTTGGGGGGACGCATGGCGATCGTGATGACCGAACGACAGAAGGACGACCTCAACAGAAAGGGGTTCTTCATCGTCGAGAACCTGCTGAGCGCGGACGACGTGGCCGCCGTCGCCGCGGCGATGGATCAGGTCGCCGCCGAGGTGCGCGCGGAGCGGGGCCTGGGTCCCGGCGACCGGGTGGCGCTCCGCAACGGCATGATCCGTCACGAGACGCTCCTCGACCTCATGGACCATCCCGCGATCCTGGAGCTGGTGGTCGATGCCTACGGCTGGAACATCCACAACCGCGACAGCGTCACGCAGTGCGAGCCGCCCAAGCCGGCCGAAAGCGATCCCGACATCCTGTCGCTCGGCTGGCACTTCGATTACGAGGAGGAGTTCTGCGGAACCACCGTGGACGGCACGCTGCCGTTGCTGGACTTCAAGGTCGGCTGGTACATCTCCGACCACACCGAGCCGGGCCACAGCACCATCCTGGTGGTCCCCGGCAGCTACCGGTGGTCACGCGAGCAGCGCGAGACCTTCGAGGACTGGCTGGACCCGGCCGACATCGTCGCCCTGAAGGTGCCGGCCGGCAGCGTGATGCTGTGGCGCCCGACCCTGCTGCACAGCGTGACGCCCAACCTGTCCGCCACCGAGCGCAAGGCGATCTACGTGAGCTACACGCCGCGCTGGGTGCGCCCGAGCGGCCACCTGGAGCAGGACGCCGAGCTCATCGCGCGCAGCTCACCGGTGCGCCGGCAGCTCCTGGGGGCGATGGGCAACCTGAGCCACCCGCTCGGCAGCGACCCCGTCAACAGTCCCAACTCCCAGTACTGGTTCAGCGACGACTGGGACACCGTGCCGCTGAAGGCGTGGGCCGAGGCGCGCGCCGGCGGCCCTCCCTACGACTGGGGCACCGGCCTGGGCGTCAGCCACACCAAGGGACCGGACTTCGCGTTCACGCAGGTCACCATTCCGGACGGCACGTCCGAAGGATCGTCGTAGGATGGCCGGGCAGCCGATCGTCACCGACATCGGCCAAGGCGTCGGCCTGACCACGCCGGCGCCGGCCGTCCGCACCGTGAAGGTGCTGCTCTCGCCGCTGCTGCAGGAAGGGCTTGAGGATTTCTCGGTCGGCATCACCGAGGTGCCGCCGCACGGCGAGGGCACCCGCCACAGCCATCCGCACGCCGCCGAGGTATGGCTGTTCTTCGCCGGCCGCGGCCGCGCCATCGTCGGCGACCGCGAGTACCCCACCGGCCCCGGCACCGTCGTCTACACCCCGCCCGGCACCTACCACCAGTTCATCAACACCGGCGACGAACCGGTCAAGCTCTACTTCCTGTACGTCCCCGCCGGCGAGGCGCAAGCGATCCTGGACGCCGAGTTCCGCTGAGCTCCGGCCCCGGCGGCCGTGTGGCGCCATGTCCTTCATCGCCTCGACGTCATGGCGGCGTCTTCTGGCCAATGTCGACGTTGAGCTCATTCAACATGCCGACGATATCCGCCCGTCGCCCTTGGTATCCGATGCACCCGCAATGATGCGCCGCGCGGCTTTTATCAACTCGACCACCAACTCAGCCCGGAAATCACTGAGCCGGAACCCGTGAACGATGGCATTTCTGTACTTCATCATTTCTTTCAGAGTCTTGTATTCTTCCCGTGAGATCACACCATGAAAAACCGCTTGGTCGAGAACGTAGTCAGGTCCGGTGATTCTGGTATCCGGTACTCCCTGCTCGGCAATCACTTCCCTGATGGTAGCTTCATGGGCCGACCATGCAAGCAAGAAGGCTGCCTCCGGCAAGCCTGCTTGGAGAGCCTTCTCAGCTTCCTCAATCCTATGGAAGACGTCCTCACTCCCAAACGAATGAGCGCCTTCGGGTGAATCCAGTTTTTCCGGCTCACTCACCAAGAGCAACTCGAAGGTCCATCCTGGCTTCGCCTCGATGCTTCTTGCCAATTCTCCTATCTTGGGATCGGCGGCCAGTGACGGGCGAGACTTGACTTCAATTACCTTCATTTCATCGCCTTTCCGAACAAGCAAATCAGCAGTAAATCCCGGCAAGAAGTCGAGTGGGGCCTGCATGAGAACCTCGTATCCCCTGCCGCGGTATTCTTCCGCCGTCTTTTGGGTGAGGAGGTACTCGGAGGTCGTTCCTTGCGCTACCATGCTGCCACCTCCTGGCTTGGCTCATTGTCCACTGCGATGTGAAGAAACTGTTCTGAGCGCCGGAGAGTTTCCAGCAATACCGATGAGGGATTGTGAATTCGAAGATCGCCGTTCAAGTCTCTCTTACGGCATAGCAAATCAGAGACTTGCCCGTCGTCCGAATAGACCAGTCCTTTCAACGCATCCAAGATTGGCTTCGGCAGATTGTCAACATCCATCGACGTGCCTTTGTACAAGTACGTAACTCGAACGGCATCGGCATCTCTGTTGGTCTCAGCCTCCGACTCCTGCAAGTCCCAGTTTCATGCTACCCGCCAGTTCCCTTGAGCATCAACGGTCCGCACGCTGCCGAGGTGTGCCTGTCCTTCGCCGGCCGCGGCCCGCGTCTCGTGGGCGGACCGGGGGTACCCCATCGGCCCTGGCATCGCCGTCTACGCCCTCCCGACACCTTCCACCAATTCATCAATACCGGCGACGAACCGGTCAAGCTCCCCTCGCCGCGTCGTAAGATGCACAGACTCTCTTTGTGAGCGCAGTCAAGCGCTCTTCGCGCTCCCTCCATTCCTCGATCGATCGGAGCGAACACTTGAATTCTTCGTTGATCGGACCGATGTGTGGCGCGTTTGACGCGTACTTGGTCTCGAATGTGAAGCCTTGACCATTGAGGTCTTCAAACTCTTCCTTGGACGCGAGGCGAACGGCTATGGGATGATAGCCTACCTTGACACCGTCGATTTCCGCGTCCAGTTCGATGAATAACGTGGCTCGCGGCTTCGATTTCGACTCTCCGGGCATTTCATACCACGAGTAATCCAGCGAAAAGTGTCTTCGTGAGCTGGAGTGCGTCTGCCAGAATTCGCTATGCTGCCTCATGAACATCTCGGTTACGGTCTCCAATAGCTCCTGGATCTTCGGGGATTGAGCGCCCTTCTCAAACAGTGCGGACGGGGTGACAGGAGGTTTCGGTCGGCCGTCCACTCCCACGTGTCGGGCTAGCAAGACCTTGGCACCATGCTCGAACCCTTGGAAGGTCACCAGGGAAATCTCCACGCCGCGGTCAACGAGAAAGTTCACCATGCGCTCGGCTGCATGATCGACACCAAGTCCAACGAGCACCATGCGTGGCGGCTTGAGGGACTCGATAGACTTTCCCTCGTATTGGCGATCGTACCATTCTATGAAGTGGTCGATCTTCGGGATGTCACCACTACCGGAGTGGCTGGCGACGACCTTCTCCAAGGTCCTCGAACTCGATCGCATCGAGGTCGGACGCGTAGTCGACGACCTGTGCCACAGCATCACGGGAGAGCGTGCCGCGCTTGAGCTCAAACACGACGAGTCTGCCATCTCCATCCACCGCCAAGAGATCGAGGTAACCGCCACCGGTCATGGGTGTTTGACGACCGACGAGCTGCAGGCCCCGCTCCAGCATATCGGGGCTCCTGACAAGGATCTCTTCGAGCTCTTCTTCCGTTTTCGTACTATCGATGGTTGATAGCAGGGACGTCGCCGTGTCACGGCCGTTTGCCACTTCCCAAATCTCTATCTTTTCCATCGGGCTTCCTCCTCGATACTGACCAGCATGGCGTCGGCACGATACCACGCATCACGCAGGCACTCGTGCGGGGCGGGAGGCGGTGGCTACTCGAACGAGAAGCGGTGGGGGGTGGGCTCGAAGGTGCAGGGGTACTCGGGTCCCGGCCGAGTGACCCAGAAGTGGTACTCCCCGGTGCGTGGCACCAGGAGGAAGCTGTACAGCGTGGCCAGCGGATAGTCCTCCGGCATCTGGTCGAGGTGCTTGCACACCGGCGACGGCGGCGTGTGGTCGCGCATGATGCGGCGCATCGCCTCCACGCTGGGGTTGGACTCGGACTCGCGCAACAGCCGCTCGATCAGGCGGTGGCGGGCGACGTGGAACTCGTGCAGCGACGTCTGTCCCTGGATGGCCGCGGTCTTCTCCTCCACGGCCACGCCGTCGGTGGTGAAGATCCACGGCGTGTCGGTGCGCCGCACCGCGTAGGTGTTCTTGCTCTTCTCCACCGCGGCCCCGTCGCCTTCGCCGTCGATCAGCACCAGGTTGCTGGGTCCGGACATCGTGCTGTAGCGGTCGATCAGGTCCAGCGCCTCCGCTGTCGTGCTGCAGCAGCGCAGCACCAGGGGGCCCAGGTCGACCCAGAAGCCGGCGTCGGTCGGCTCATGGGCGTAGGCGATGCTGCTGCCCTGGATCGTCAGGCCGTGCTTGTTCACCGCCAGCGCCGTGCCCATGTAGCTGTGGCCCATCTCCTCCGGAAAGCGGAACATCACCGGATCGCCGAAGCCCTGCAGCCCGGCCACCGAACCGATCCCGGAGTCCATGTTGCGGCCCACGATCGGGCCAACCGGGCTTTCCTTGAACATCACGCTGGTACAACTGCCGGCGGACGCCGGGGCCGGCTCCGCTTCGCCGCTGACGCTCAGGTACACCAGCCGCCGATACTGGTCCTGGCACAGCAGGATCCGCCGGAAGTCGGTGCCGAACACGTCGGCGATCCCCTTGGCCTCGCGGTCCTGGTACTGCGCCAGTCCCTGCATCTCCGGATACCGGTGCGGGTCGAACGGCTCCGCGAGGCGCTCGCGGTGGATGTCGCCCACGGCGTCGAGCAGCCGCGGCTCCGTCCACTCCCGAATCCGCGCCACGTCCTGCTCGCGGCCCATCAGCCGCGCGTGCTTGGCGAACGGCTCCAGCAGGTTCAGCTCGGGACCCTGCATGCCCTCCTCGTCGCCGAGCCGCTCTACCGCCTCCTTGTCGACCAAGCGGTAGAACTCGAACACCTCGCCGTGCGGCATCGGGATCAGGCCGTCCTCCTGCCACGCCTGGGCCAGGGCGGCTCCGTTCTCGTAGCCGTCGCGTCTGATCACTCTGGTCTTCACCGTGAGCCTCCGCGGGCGCGCGACCGCGGCGCCGGGACGCACGCGAACGACCCCGGTACCCGCAGCGCGCGTGTTTACATCTGGTGCGGCTGCAGCGGCTGCTGCAGGTAGAACAACTCGGGATGGGCCGGGAACGTGTACAGCATGTCCCAGCCGTACAGGTAGGTCTCCGGCACGTTCATCAGGTTGTCCTTGATGATGAACACGGTCGGGAAGTATCCCACCGTGCCGATCACCGGCAGGTTCTCCGACACCCAGGTCAGGATCTCCTTGCCGAGACGGATGCTCTCCGCTTCGTCGACCGTGGCCTGGAGCTGCTGCCAGTTGTCGTACATCTGCACCACGTCCGCCGGCGGCTCCTCGCCCTGCTCACCGCCGGAGTCCAGCCACTTGGCCCACAACTGGCTCCACGCGTTGCCGGTGCCCGGCGTGGGAACGAGGTTGTAGGGATCGTTGAAGATCAGGAAGTCGGAGGACCCGTCGTGTCCCCAGGCGCCCATCTGCAGGTCGTTGGCGCGCACCCGTTCCCGATACAGCTCGATGTTCAGCACGTTGATCGACAGGTCCACCCCGATGGCGGCCCAGTACTCCTTGATCAGCTCCTCCAGCGCCGGCTGAATGGTCGCGGTGAGGAACGTCCACGCCAGCCGCTTGCCGTCCGAGCGCAGGCGGAATTCGCGGTTCCTGTCCCACTCCAGGCCCAGCTCGTCCAGCATCTGGTTGGCCCTGTCCGGATCGTACTGCGCCCACGAGTCGTCGTAGTCGGGGTTGTAGTACTTGGAAGTGGAGAGGGCGTTGATCTGGGTCGGCTTGGCGCGGCCGAAGTACAGCACCTCGTTGATCTCGTGGCGGTCGATCGCCAGCGACAGGGCGCGGCGGAAGTTCACCTCCCGGAACAGGTCACGCAGCACGTCATCCCCTTCCAGGGTCTGGTTGAGCATCAGCGTGGGCGAGCTCTGGTTGGTGTACTGCCACAGGAGCACCCGGTACTGGCCGGCCGCCTCGTTCTCCTTGAACATCGGGAACTCCTGGAAGTTGACGGTGTGTCCCTCGGCGGCGGCGAAGTCCGCTTCCCCGCTGATGATCTTGCCGTAGTACACCTGCAGCTCCTCCAGCCGCCGGCTCACGATCCGGTCGATGTAGGGGAGTTGATTCCCTTCGCTGTCGACCTTCCAGTAGAACGGGTTCCTCTCGTAGACCAGCAGGTCGGTCTCCTTCCGGGTCTGGGTATAGGGGTTGAGCGTGGGCAGATCCGGCTTCATCGGGAAGCCGATGAAGTGACGGTTGCGGTCGTTGAAGTACTGGTGCCAGGCATCGAAGCCGGCCTCCTTGGCCACCTTGTCGGCATCGCTGTTGTGGGCGATGTGGAACTGTTTCAGGTAGTGGCTCGGCGGCGTCAGCACGCCTCCCCACCCGCCGACCAGTAGAGTGGTGAACAGCGGGTGCGGGGCACTGAAGTGCAGGCGCGCCGTCGTTTCGTCCACCGCCTCGTAACGCATGACCTCCCCGCCGGGAGCGAACCCTCCCGGAACGGTGGGGGTGAGGCTCTCGTTCTGCAGGATGTCCTCGTGCCAGAACTCGATGTCGTGCAGCCCGAACGGCTCGCCGTCGGACCACTTCATCCCCGCGCGCAGCTTGAAGGTGAAGGTCATGCCGTCGCCGGACAGCTCGTACCGCTCGGGCATGTTGGTGACGATGGTGCTCTGGTCGAAGTCGATGCGCAGGAACGGATCGGTGCCGGCCAGGTACCAGCCGTCGCGGGTGAGATCGGGCCGCAGATGCAGTACGTTGGCGGTACCGCCGTACTCGCCGATGCCCTGTCCCAGGCCGGCCTGCGGTTCCACCACCTGCGGCACGTCCGGCAGCCTGTCGTCGACCGGGGGCAGGCTGCCCGCGGAAACCAGCGCGGTGAGCATCGGCGCCTCGTGGTACGTGTCGCCGTAGGCGGCGAACGACGCGACCAGCATCAGTCCCGACAGTAGGGCGAGCGTCTTTCTCATCTCGGACCTCCAGGGCGAAGTGTAGACGGCCATCTTATGGGCACCTTGCGAGCTGTCAAGCTCGGCGCTACCGTGGCGCCATGGAGAGCCGCGTCAACACCCAAGTATATCGCCAGCGCCGCGAGCGCCCCGACCTGCTCGGCGAGCGCTCCCCGGAAGGGCTGCGGGTCACGCAGATCAGCGCCGACGCCGAGCGCCCGCACAGCCACATCTACATGGAGGCGCGGGTGTTCACTCCCGACTCCCGGCGCTTCGTGTTCCAGCGCTTCCTCGATCCGGCCGACGTCGATACCCGCAGCAGCCGGCGCGAGTACCTGCTGTGCGACATCGAGGACGGCTACTCGTTCATCCAGTTGACCGACGAGGAGGGCGCCATCGGCCCCAGCGTGTCCCCGGACGGACGCTACCTGTACTACTTCATCGACCGTACCCGCGCCGGCGGCGGCTGGTGGGCCATCAAGCGCGTCGATCTCGTTACCTTCCAGCGCGAGACCCTGGCGAGGTTCGACGGCCCGCTGCCGGAAGCCGGCCGCCATCTGAGCCTGCTCTACGGCACCAGCAGCATCTCCTCCGACGGCGCCCGCCTGTGCATGGCCGGGTACCTCGGCGACGGCCGCACCCACAATGCGCCGTGGGGGCTGGTGGTGTTCGACGTCGAACGCGCCGCCGCCTCGCTCGTCTTCGAAGGTCAGAGCTTCTGCAATATCCATCACCAGTACTCCCGCTCGAAGGACCCGGAGGAGAGCCACGACATCCTCCTTCAGGACAACCACGGCTGCGACGTGGACGAGCTGGGCAACATCGTCACCCTCGCCGGCGGCAAGGGCGCCGACGTGCACGTGATCCGGGACGACGGCAGCGACTTCCGCTGCTACGCGTTCGGCCGCGACGGGGTCGAGACGTGCCAGGGGCACCAGGCGTGGCGGGGCGAGCAGATGTCGGTGGTGGCGAGCGTGTCCATCGAGGGAGAGGAACGGTATCCGCTGCTGGAGGCCAGGCCGGTCCGCGCCGAACCGGGGACCATGCACCACGGGCGCCTGATTCCGGGAGCCACCCGCAACCGCATCAGCCGCTCGATGGAGCGCGAGGACTCCTGCCACTTCGCCTTCGACCCGAGCGGCACCAGGTTCGTCTCCGACACCTTCGGCTACCGCGGCCGCCACGCGGATTGCGTGATCTACGTCGGCGTGCTGCCGGACGAACTCGACGCGGCGCTGCGGACGAGCTACCTGCTCCACCCGCGCTCCTCGTTCGGCCACTCGCAGCACACCCACCCGCATCCGTTCCAGTCGCCGGACGGCAACGTGGTGCTGTTCAACTCCGACGAGTCGGGACTGCCGCAGATCTACGCCATCGAAGGCTTCGAGTATCCGTGAACGGGCGGCCCGGGCCGGGTCAGGCGCTCGCCGAGGCGTCGAAGCGGATGCGCGGGTCGAGCCAGGCCAGCAGCAGGTCGGACAGCAGCGTGCCGATGACCGTCAGCGCGGTCAGAAAGATCACGATGGTAGCCGCCAGGTACATGTCCTGAGCCAGCAGCGCGCGCAGCAGCAGCGGCCCGGTCGTGGGCAGGCTCAGCACCAGCGCGGTGATCGTCTCGCCGGACACGATCACCGGCAGCAGCCATCCCACGGTGCTCACGATCGGGTTCACGGCGATGCGCGCCGGGTACTTGAACAGCAGGGAGCGTTCGCCGACGCCCTTGGCGCGGGCGGTGATCACGTACTGCTTGCGCAGCTCGTCGAGCAGGGAGGCGCGCATCACGCGGATCAGCCAGGCGGTGCCGGCAGTGCCGATGACGACGATCGGCGCCACCAGGTGGCCCAGCATGTCGAGCAGCTTGCCGAGGCTCCACCCGGCGCGCGCGTACTCCAGTGAGAACAGTCCGCCGATGGAGATGCCGAACAGCTTGAACAGCAGGTACATGAGGATCAGCGCGAGCAGGAAGTTGGGCGTCGCCAGGCCGACGAAACCCAGCGCGGTGAAGGTGTAGTCACCGAGCGAGTACTGGTGCGTGGCGGAGTAGATCCCGATCGGTATCGCCACCAGGTACGTGAAGATCAGCGTCGCCCCCGTCAACAGGATGGTGAGCGGCAGCCGTTCCAGGATCAGCTCCATGACCGGCCGGTTCCAGTCGAGCGACATGCCAGGGTTGCCGCTCACCAGCCGCCGCATCCAGGTGAGGTAGCGCAGGTAGACCGGCTTGTCGAGCCCGTACTGCAGGCGCAGCGCATCCACCATCTCCTGGTTGACGCGCTGGCCGGTCGCCTCGAGCTGCGCCACCTTGGTGGACACGAAGTCGCCCGGCGGCAGCTCTATGATGACGAAGCCGAAGATCGAGATCGCGATCAGCACGGTGACCGTGTAGGCGACTCGGCGGATGATGTACCCGCTCATTCCTCGCGGGCCTCATTCGTGTACGGGTCCGCCGCGTCGCGCAGCCCGTCGCCCAGGAAGTTGAACATCAGGACCGTCACCACGACGAAGATACCCGGAATCAGCAGCCACGGATGGATCGACACGGTACGGAAGTTCTGGGCGTCCTTGAGCAGCACGCCCCAGCTCACCACCGGCGGCCGCAGCCCCAGCCCGAGAAAGCTCAGCGCCGTCTCGCCCAGGATCATGCCGGGGATCGCCAGCGTGATGTTCACGATCAGGTAGCTCATGAACGACGGCAGCAGGTGGCGCCGGATGATGTCGCCGGCGCCCTCCCCGGCGATGCGCGCCGCCATCACGAAGTCCTCCTCGCGCAACTCCAGCAGCTTGCCGCGCACCACCCGCGCCAGGCCGGCCCAGCCCTGCAACGCCAGGATCACGGTGATGGCGAAGTAGACGCGCAGGGCCGGCCAGTTGGCGGGCAGCGCCGCCGACAGCGCCATCCACAGGGGAATGGTGGGGATCGAGATGATGAACTCGATGGCGCGCTGCACGATCAGGTCGGGGGTGCCGCCGTAGTACCCGGAGATGCCGCCGAGGATGCACCCCAGGACGAAGCTGATGAACACGCCCAGCAACCCGATCGACAGCGAGATGCGGGCGCCGTGGATCACGCGGGAGAGCATGTCGCGCCCGAGCCGGTCGGTGCCAAGCAGGAACGCCTCGCCGCCGCGGGTGCCGAAGAAGTGCACGTCCGTGCGGAAGATCCCCCACAGCTTGTAGCGGTCGCCCCGCACGAACAGGACCAGCGGCAGCCGGCGCGTGGTGTCGGCCGAGTACTCCCGCCGCAGGGTCACTTCGTTGCGGGTCTGGACCAGCGGATACACGAACGGCAGGCGCACGCGCCCCTCGTCGAGCACCCGCACCCACACCGGCGGAGCGTTGATGAAGTCGTTGTGTCGCTGGAAGAGATCGTGCGGCGCGAAGAACTCGGCGAAGATCGCCACCAGGTACAGCAGCGCCAGCACCGTGGCCCCGACCAGTGCCAGCCGGTGGCGGCGCAGCTTGCGCCACATCAACTGCCACTGCGAGGCGAGAAAGTACTCCTCCTGCAGCTCCGGGCGGGTCACCTCGCGTGCCGCCTCCGCCATCGGTCGCGCTCCTACGCGGAGTCACTGTCGCTGGCGGACAGTGCAATGCTCACGGACGGTCGACCTCCTCGCCTCGGCGAAGTGAAGTGTACATCGGGGATCGGCGATGTTGCACGTCTCGGGGCAACGGTCAAGCTCTACTTCCTGTACGTCCCCGGCGGCGAAGCGTAAACCATCCTGGACGCCGAGTTCCGCTGACCGCCTGTTGCGTCTGTGGTAGTGTCGTGGCCGCCATGAGTGCCGAAGCCATCGCCGTAGTCGGTGTCGGCGTCGCACTGCTGGCCGTGCTCGTGCCCCTGCTGCTGGCGCATGGCCGCCGGATAGACGTCCTGGCCACCGAGGTGGCCGAGATGCGCCGTGACCTGCGCGACCTGGGCGAACGGGTAGCGCGCATTGAAGGCGCCTTGACCGGCCCCTGGCGCCCCCCGGCGAACGGCGGATCGAACCCGCCCCCCGTGCCCTCTGCACCCGCTCCCAGTGGCGGCGCACCAGGACTCAGCCCGTGAGAGACGTCACCGGTCTCCACGGCCGTCCGCGATGACCTGTTGCTCTGGAGGTGAGTAAGCACCGGGTACCGAAGCGGGTTTCACTTGTGCTGCTGATCGGCGGGGGCCGGTTGGGCGGTAACGGGGACGCAGCCTACTCCCAGTGCCGGATCATCTCGATCTCGGGACTCGAGGTGGTATAGAGCGGCAGCTCCGGCGTGTGGACCTTGGGCGACTGGGTAACGGCAAGCAGGATCAGGTCGGCCACGTCTTCCGGGTGCCCGAGCTGCGACACCTCGTCCCGATGGTGGTCGCGGCGCATCTTCGTGTCCATCGGACCCGGCTCTACGAGGGTGGCCTTCACGCCGTGCGGGCGCCCCTCCAGCCCGGTGATGCCGGTGAATCCTCGCACGCCGAACTTGGCAGCGCCGTAGGCGCCGTAATTGGCTACCGGGTACCTGCCGGCAAGCGAGGAGACGTTGACGATGTGGCCGCGGCCGCGCTCGCACATGTGACTGAACACCGCCTGGGTGCACAGGAACACCGCCTTGAGGTTGACGGCGATGTTGCGGTCCCAGAGTTCCTCGGTGATGTTCGGTATCGGTGAGGTGCCGGCCACGCCGGCGTTGTTGACCAGGATGTCGACCTTGCCGAAGCGGTCGATGGTGTGCGCCACCATCGCCTGCACCGCCGCCTGGTCGGCGACGTCCGTGGGGACGGCGAGCGCCTCGCGGCCGAGCGCGCGAATCTCTCCCGCCACGGCCTCGATCTCCGCGGCGTTCCGTGCCGCCAGCGTTACGCCGGCCCCTTCGCCGGCCAGCGCCAGCGCGGTCGCCCGGCCGATGCCGCGGCCGGCGCCGGTCACGATGGCGGTCTGCTTCTGAAGTCTCATGCGTTGGCTCCCTGTAATGCGGACCTGCGCCTCTTGCCGCTCATTCCGCGGCCTGGAACGGCTTCCACGCTGCACCGGCTTCCGCCGCCTGGCGTTCCAACTCGCCGCGCCACCCGACAACGTTCCCCGCCTTGATCCGACCGATGTCGAACTCCGGATAACGGTCCTTGAGCGTGTCCCCCAACTTCTGGGTTTCCGCCCAGCGGTCCCAGGCGGTCTTCATCCACTCGTGCGACAGTGCCTCACGCACTGCGGGATCGAGTTGCCAGGCATGGCGCACGTCCGCCACCGACGGATCGCCGGTGAACCGGCCCGGCCACCTCGACCACCCGATCGAAAGGGTGTTCCGCTCACGCTCGGGGACGGTGTGCCCGGTGTGAATCGTGGCTCCGTTGCGCACGAGTGCTTCCCCCGGCTTGAGCCGGATCGCGACCTGCCCAGGCAACGGATCCACGCCGTTCCAACTGGGCGTGTGCGGCACACCCTGCTCCTTCATCTCCCGTGGCAGGAGCACGTCATGCTCGAACGGCGTGCGCCATCGCTGGTGGCTGCGCGGTATCAACTCGTGGCATTCGTCGTCCACCAGTGCCAGGAAGATGCTCACGCCGTTCCGTTCCGTGATCGACTTCTCGTTCTTCTCCTGGATCTCCTTCCAGCGGATTCTCTCGACCACCTCGGAATACGCCTCAGGCCCCTCGCCGCGGACCTCGCGCTGGGCGAAGTAGCTCTCTCCGGTGCCCCACCAGGTCACGTCCCGGTGCCAACTGGGCCCATTTTCCCGCACTCGGGGATTGCTCCAAAGCAGCATTGGGCTCATCACCATGTCCTGGGGGCCGAGCCCGTGACTCCAGCCGGCGACGAAGTCGAGGAACTCCCGAGAACCGAGGAACTCGGCAAAGCCGTGCTCCTCGAAAGCGGGATGGATGAGGCCCCGGATCGCCCACGGCTCATCATCGCCGGTGCGGTGCACGTACCCCTTCGAGCAATCGATCTTGCGGTAGCCGTTGGCGGGCGCACACGCCTCGGTGACCCGGCGGCCTGCCTCGCGCAGGATCGGGATCCAGGGGCTGTCGACGAAGTCGGCTACGATGACGAATCCGTGCTCCCGCAGGTGTTCCAGGCGCTCCTGTGTGGCTCCGGGTGCGGCAAGCTCGGGCTTCGCGTCGGCAAACGCCGTGGCCCGATAGGTGTCCGCCGCCGGTGATCGTTCGGCATTCATGTTCGTTCCTCCTGTTCCAGGGTCGGAGTCCATCTTGGGCCTATCGGATAGGAGTTCGGAAGGAGTTCGGATAGGAGTACCATCCTGCGCCACCACCATACCGCCGGCGGCGCCACGATAGGATGACGGAGGATGGCCATGTCTGACGAACCAGCGCACTTCAGCTTTCACCGCAGTCTGCCGGTAGTGGCCGAGCCCGACGTGCTCGTCGTCGGCGCGGGGTGCGCCGGAGCGCGCGGCTGCCATCGCCGCCGCGCGCTCCGGCGCGAGCACGCTGGTGGTCGAACGTGCCGGCTACTGCGGCGGCTACATCACCAACGTGGTGGGACCGTCGCTGGACGGCTTCGTCGACCTGCGTTCCGGTCTGCCGATCGTGGGCGGGGTGGTGCTGGATCTGGTGCGCGCGGCGGCGCTCGCGGACGTGCCGCTCGACGATCCGGAGCGGGTGGCCGGGGCGCGGTTCCGCTTCAACACCGAGCTGGGCCACAATCGCGCGGTCGCCGACCGGCATGCCATCCGCTTCGACCTCGAGCGCTTCAAGCTGGCGGCCGACCGGCTGCTCACGGAGGCAGGCGCGCGCATGCTGTACCACACCACCGTGGCCGACGTGGTCCGGGACGGGCCGCGGGTCGCCGGCGTGGTGATCGCCAACAAGGCGGGGTTGCAGGTGGTGCGGCCCCGCGCGGTGGTGGACGCGTCCGGCGACGCCGACGTGGTGGCGTTCGCCGGGGCGCCGTTCGATCTGGATGCGTCGGCACCGCAGCCGATGAGCCTGCACTTCCGCATCGGCAAGCTGCCGGCCGACGCCGAGTTGCGCGACGCGTGTGGAGCGGTGCTGGACGAGGCGCACGCGGCCGGTCGCATCGGCCTCTACGGCGGCCCGTGGATGGGCCGCGTCGAGGATGACGACATCTACTTCAACGCCACCCGTCTGTCGGGCAATCCGGTCGATCCCGACGACCTGACCGCGGCGGAGATGCAGGGCCGCCGCGACGTACGGACGATGTTCGAGCTGTTCAAGGAGCGGCTGCCCGCGTTCCGGGACGCCTACCTGGTGAGCACCGGGCCGGCGGTGGGGGTGCGCGAATCACGCCGCATCCGTTGTGACGAGCCGCTGCGCGCGGCGGCGATCGCCGCCGCCGAGCCGCGCGCCGACGTGGTCTGCCTGGGCGGCTGGTGGCTGGACCGCCATCCGGCCGCCTCGTCCGGCTATCACCCGCACCTTCTGGTGCGCCCCTATGACATCGGCTACGCCACGCTGGTCCCGCAGGAGCTGGACAACGTCTGGGTCGCCGGCCGCTGCCACGGCGCCGAGCAGGCCGCGCTCGCCTCCAGCCGCGTCACGGTCACCTGCATGGCGATGGGTCAGGCCGCCGGCACCGCCGCGGCGCTGGCGGCGCGGGCCGACGCCACCGCGCGAGACCTGGATGTGCCCGGACTCCAGCGCCGGCTGGCCGAAGACGGCGCCGTGATCCTGGAACGCGCCGATGCGGTACGAGAGGTAGGCGACGCGATGGGCGAGGTGTCCATCGACGCCAGCCACTGAGACGGAACGGTCGAGTCTCAGGCCGGCACGTTCACAGCAGGTCCCTGGCGCCCACCGGAACCTCGTCCGTTCCGTACACGCTGTTGGAATAGGACCAGTGGTTGTCGGAGCCGCCCAGCGCGTTGGCGGCGTCGATCGGAAACACCGACTCCAGGTTCGACTCGCGGAGGAACCTGCCGGCCAGACGGGCGTTCCCCCACAGCGGCACCAGCCACCGATAGTGGCTTGCGGCTGCGAAGATCTCCGATTCGTAGATCTCGATGCCGTCGACGCCGGCGGCGATCAGGCCGATCGCCCTGCGCACGGCAGCCGCCGGGCTGCCGGCGACGCCGCCGATGTCGAGCACGCCCGTGCTGCCGTTCACCCCGCCGAGCACGCGCACCCCGTGCATGCGGCCGAGCTCGATGTAGGGCCGGATGTCCTGGCTCCCGTGCGCGAAGGCATCGTGCAGCGGGTCCAACTGCAGCTCGTCGACCAGGCCCTCGACCACCCAGCGCTCCACGTCCATGCCCTCGGCGACGTTGAAGAACAGCCCCTCGCACGGCACCCGCGCCGCGACCGGGGGCCCGCCGCCCGGCCGGCCGTCGAGCTCGCGGCGGAGCTCGCGCAGCAGCTCGGTCAACCCCCGGCAGCGCCAGCGCAGCCATCGCTCGAACGGCTCGCCGTCCGTGTAGTCCAGCGTCCTCGGATCCACGCCGGCGACCCGCCGGTACTCGGCCACCATCGCCGGGTTGTAGCCCGCCATCGGCGGCTGCCGGCAGCATCCGATCGTCAGGCCGTCGGAACCGAGGCCGGCCGCCTCGACCAGGATATCCACCCGCTCGCGCCGGGCCTCGGCGAAGAAGAACTCCACGCGGCTCACGTCCGGCTCGTCCGTGTGCTTCGGGTAGCGCTTGACCTCCGGATGCTGTCGCGCCCATGACGAGGTCAGCGCGCCACCGTAGGAACTGGGCGAGTAGTGGCGGTTCATCGTCAGCCACGCGTCGATCCGCAGCCCGTGGTGGTGCCGCCGCGACAGCACGTACCCGAACGTATCGTGGTCGCGGACCATGCGGCGCCACGCCGCGAAGTGCGGATAGCGGGCAAGCATGTCGTCCGTCAGCGGCGCCCCCGGGAACAGGTCCGCCTGCGCGAGGCGCGAGTGGTACAGCAGGCAGGAGCGGCCGATGGCCCAGCTCAGGCTGGTCATGCCGACCTCGCGTTGCCCGGCGAGGATCGTCTCGATCTGATCGAGCTCCGTTCTGGAGTGCTCGTCGAAGTAGTCCCACCAGTCGGCGATGCCCCGCAACTCGACGGGAAGGCGTGTGGTCTGATCGAGGAAGGAGCGCGCCGACGCCTCCGTGACGGGGATCGCGCGCAGCGCTCGGATGCCGGCCCTCGGCAGGTTCTCAGCACGCAGCTCGATCGCCTCGCCTGCGAACTCCCGCACGCACACGAACACGGGCCCGAACTCCGGGCCGAGCGCCAGCATGCTGGAGGCGGGTGCGCTGCCGTCGCGTTCGCCCTGCATGAGGCGGATCAGTCCGTCGCCCGCTTGCACGTAGAGACGTCCCACCGGCTGCACGAACAGTCCGTAGCAGCCCCGCAGTCCCAGTTGCAGCGTGACCGAGCTCCCCTGCTCTCCGCTGACCAGGCAGGAACCGTCACACGTGCCCTCGACGCGCCACGAACCGCCCACGTCCGCCCGCTCCCAGTCGTCGATCTCGACCGCCGCGCGGCTCCGGTCCCGCCGCAACCGGAACGGCGTCAGTGGTGAAACCAGCACCCCGTCGGGGTCGGCCGGCTGGCGCCGGTAGCGCAGCCGCGGCCCCTGCGCGTAGCGCCGGCCTTCCAGCTCCGGCAGCAGCTCGAACCAGTACGTCCCCGGCTCCCACGCCGACACGTCGACCAACCGAGCCGCCCACTCCGGGCCGATGGCCAGCGTGCCCGGCTCCACCGTGCGCGGCGCCCCGCGGTGATGCACCGCGATCCGTGCCCGCAGCTCGTCCACGCCGGCAAGCCCGGGCCGCAGCCGGTACCGCAGCTCGACGCTGTTCCGGTCCAGCAGCACCCGCGGCCCCAGGCGCAGATCGACCGCCGGTTGCATCGACCTGCTCATCTCCGAGAACGGATTCCAGTGGCGGCCCGGAGGCACCCACCCCGTGTCGTACACCACCCGTTCCTGGTCTCCGAGACGAACCCATTCGGCGTGCTCGTCGCCGGTACAGCACTGATACAGCTCGAAGCGGGCGAGCGGCGTGCCGCTGTCGGGATCGTGCACGGTGATCGTGAACCGGTAGCCCCTGCGGTAGCAGACCCCCGCCTCGAACTCGTAGGTGGCCGGCACCAGCAGCGGCCCCAGATCGAGCTCCACCTCGCCGCCGCTCGGCAGTCGCCGAGTCCGCGTGAACGTGCGCCGGTCGGGAGCCGTCGCCTTCATCCGCACCCGTGCGTCCGGCGCATCGCGCGCGGCTCTTACCTCCAGCGTGTTGCGTTGTCCCGGAAAGAACGGCAGCGACGCGTCGGCCCGCGCCGGCGCAGTCCCGTTAAGGTTAAGGCTGACGCTGAACAACGCGTTATCCATGCGAGAGCCCCACCTCCTTTCGCGGCAAGCGCTATCCCGTGAGCTCGACGACCCGCAGTCCGGACATCCGTGCCGCCGCGAGCTGGCGCCGGTCGAACGACACCACTCCGGTGGCCATCTGTGTGAGTGCTGCAGCGATGTGGATCACGTCGATCGTGCGGACACCCACCGTGGCACCCGTGACGGCCGACGACAGGCGTTCGGCTTCGTCGTGGATCACCTGCCAATCGGCTTCATGCCGGATGAGCCGGCGCTCGGCGAAGTCAGCGGCAATCATGCCCAGTGATGCGGCGAGCTGCACGTCGTCGATCTCATCTCGGAACCGCTTCAGACGCAGTGCGTTGCGTATTTCGAGCTCATGCAGGCGGTTGACCGCCACGGATTCACCACGGCGCACGACGAACCGCGTGACCTCATCGCTTCGATCCTCACGCACATAGAGCTTCACGAGCACGCCGGAGTCGTAATAGAGACTCACCGTTCTCCGCGACCCTCCGCGATGATCCGTGCCGCGGAGGTCCCACCGACGAGCGCCGGATACGCCGACTGCAGACGCCGTGCGGCCTCACTCCAGTCGCACGGCCGACTCTCCGACGAGAGCGGCACGATGCGCGCGACCGGCCGGCCGCGCCGGAGCACCTCGATCTCCTCGCCCCGCTCCACCTCCGCAAGCACCGCGGCAAGGTGATGTTGCACGTGGCGGACACTGTGCGACCTCATGTTAGACATCCTGCCTAACGTGCGCTGTTTCCGTCAATCAGCCGGCCAGTCCCGCCATCCGAGGCATCGAGCAACAGCTCATAGTGACGCAAGCCGATCGAACGTATCCGGGTATTTCCGTGCCATCAGAATGAGCGCCGCAGCGGCCGGCGGCGGGCTCGATCGACCCTGCTCCCAGCTCTCGACAGTGCGCACCGGGACGCGCAGCAGACCGGCGAACACGGCCCTGGATACGTCGATCTCCTGGCGAATCCTCTTGATCAGCTCGGGGGTGACTCCGGGCAGGGGCTTCGCCTCGACACGGGTCGTCCGAAGCGTTCGCGTTCCGGCCCCGTACTCCTGCACCTCACGGCGTCCCTGGAGAACCTCCGCGGCGATACTGCGTTCAGCCATGCTTGATCTCCTCCAGCATGCCACGCCGGGATCGGCGGAGGCACCAGGGGCCGTGCTACGGTCTCCGCGGACCGATGATGGTCGTGAGCACCGCCAACGGGGCGGTCGGCATCCGGGACGCGATGGCGGTCCTGCGCGACGGCGGATCGGCGCTCGACGCCGTGGAGGCCGGCACGCGCCGGGTCGAGCTGAACGCGCGCGACCACACCGTCGGACTCGGCGGGTTGCCGAACATCGCCGGCGAGGTGCGCCTGGACGCCAGCATCATGGACGGCCGCACCATGCGCGCCGGGGCCGTCGGCTCGGTGCGCGGCATCCTGCACGCCATCACCCTGGCGCGCCGCGTGATGGAGCGGAGCCCGCACGTGCTGCTGGTAGCGGACGGGGCCGAGCGGTTCGCGCGCGAGATGGGCATGGACGAGCACGACCTGCTGACCGAAGAGGCCGCGTCGCGCTGGCGGGAGGGGCTCGCGCACCGCCACCCCGACGTCGATCCCGACGGCATCGCCGGCCGCGACCGGTTGCTGGAGCTGGTCGGCGACGCACGCGACTCCATGCGCGGCTGGGATCCGCCCGGTCGGCAGGAACCGCACGGCACGGTCAACTTCCTGGCCCTGGACCGCGGCGGCAACCTGGCGAGCGCGGTCAGCACCAGCGGCTACCCCTGGGGGTACCCGGGACGGCTCGGCGACTCGCCGATCATCGGCGCGGGCGGCTACGCGGACAACCGCTGGGGCGCCGCGGCCTCGACCGGGACCGGCGAGGTCGTGCTGCGGACCCTGACCACCCGCAGCGTGGTGCTCTACCTGCGCACCGGCATGACGCTCTCCGACGCCATGAAGACCGCGCTGGACGACCTCCGCGACCTGAACGATCCGCTGGCCGGGCACATCGCCGTGATCGCGTTGAGTCCTTCAGGCGAGCATTCCGGTTACACGTACCGAAGCGGCGAGCACTACGTGTACCTGGATGACGCAATGGCCGAGCCGGCAACCGCGGACATGGTGCAGATGAGCCTCTGACTCAAGTGCCGTCGCCGTCGAGGATGTCCGCGAACGCATGATCGCGGTAGCATCCGGCATGAGTCAGGCTTGGGGCGGACGCAACCTGATCGGTTTTTCTTCCTGCTGGCGTTCACAGCCCTGCTGGCGTTCACGTCCGCAGCAGCGTTTGCTGAGCCCGTACGCGAAGCGCCCGCAGTCTCCTCGATCGCCATCGTCTCCTCCCCGGCGAGGGGCGACACCTACGAACTCGGGGAGATAATCGAGGTAGCAGTCGAGTTCGACAGCGCGGTCACGGCAACCGGCAGCCCTCAGACGGCGCTGACCATCGGAACGGAGACGCGGCACGCGACCTTCTCCCGACTGGATGGCCAGTCCCTGTACTTCGCCTACGACGTGCACGAAGAGGACCGTGATGAGGACGGAATCAGCATCGCGGCCAACGCCCTGATCGGCGGAACCATCACGGCCGTCGACGGCACCGTCGACGCCGATCTGGCGCACACGGCGGGAGCCGCCGACGGCGGCAGCAAGGTGAACGGCAGCCGGTTTTCACCGCCGGCGGTGAAAACCATCTCCTGGGTCTCCTCTCCGGCGAGGGGCGACACCTACGAGGGGGACCGCGACGACGACGGTATCAGCATCGCCGCCAACTCGATGGCCCTCGCCGGTGGCACCATCAAGGGCCCCGACGGCACCACCGACGCCGACCTGACGCACGCGGCGGTAGCCGCCGAAGACGACAGGAAGGTGGACGGCAGCCTGGTTTCGCCGGCGGCGGTGAAGCGCATCGACCTGATGTCGTCCCGAGCGGGGGATGACACCTACGAACTCGGGGAAGCGGTCCAGGTCTGGGTGGAGTTCGACAAAGCGGTGACGGTGACCGGCAGCCCCCACGTTGCACTGACCATCGGGGCCGAGACGCGGTACGCAGTCTACTACGGCTCGTTCGACCGTCATGCCCACTTCAGCTACACGGTGCAGGAGGGCGACCGGGACGACGACGGAGTCAGCATCGCCGCCAACTCGCTGCTCCTCAACGGCGGAACCATCACGGCACGTGACGGAACGACCGAGGCTGTCCTGACGCATGACGCGGTGGCCCCCGCGCCTGACAAAAAGGTGGACGGCAACCGCGATGTCGCGCCGCCGCGGGTGAGGGACATCTACTTGGACTCCTCTCCAGCGCGAGGTGACACCTATCCAACTGGGTGAGACGATCGAGGTGGAAGTCGAGTTCGACGGAGTGGTCAAGGCAACCGGGGAGCCCCGGATAGCTCTGGTTATTGGAACGCGGACGCGGCACGGGACCCAGTACGGATGGAGCAGTCACTCTCTACGGTTCCAGTACACCGTGCAGGCGGGGGACCGTGATGAGGACGGCATCAGCATCCCGGCCAACGCCCTGTCCCTCGCCGGCGGAACCATCACGGCCGCCGACGGCACGACTGCCGCAGATCTCACGCACGAGGCGGTGGCCCCCGAGGGGGCCAGCAAGGTGAACGGCAGCGATGTCACGCCACCGCGGGTGAGGGCTATCCGCTTCGGCTACTCCCCACCAGCGCGGGGTGACACGTACGAGTTGGGCGAGACGGTTGAAGTGGAAGTCGAGTTCGACAGAGCGGTGACGGCAACCGGCGCCCCTCAGGTGGCGCTGACCGTCGGGACGGAGACGCGGCACGCAGCTTTTCGAGGCTGGGGGACCCAAACCCTGCACTTCGACTACACCGTGCAGGCGGGGGATCGTGACGAGGACGGGATCAGCATTCCCGCCAACGCGCTGGCCCTCAATGGCGGATCCATCACGGCTGCCGACGGCACGACCGACGCTGACCTGACGCACGCGGCGGTCGGCCCGGAACGCGACAGGAAAGTTGACGGCAGCAGCGACATTACTCCACCTCGGGTGGCGGCTATCTACTTCGACTCCTCCCCAGCGCGGGGTGACACCTACGAACTGGGAGAGACGGTTGAGGTGGTCGTCACGTTCGACGGCGGGTGGAGGCAACGGGCGATCCCCGAGTCGCGCTGACCATCGGAACGCAAACGCGGCACGCGACCTCTTCCGGGTGGGGCAGCAATTCTCTGTACTTCAGCTACACCGTGCAGGAGGGGGACCGCGATGAGGACGGTATCAGTATCCCGGCCAACACGCTGGTGCTGAGCGGTGGAACCATCACGGCCCCCGACGGTACGACGCCCGCCGACCTGACACACGCGGCGGTCGCCGCCGACGGCGGCAGCAAGGTGAACGGCAGCCTGGTCACGCCACCGCGCGTGAGAGACATCTCGTTCGATTACCTGGGATGGAGTGACACCTACGCACGGGGGGAGACGATCGAGGTGCAAGTCGCATTCAACAGGACGGTGACGGTGACCGGCACCCCCCGGGTGGCGCTGACCATCGGGTCGAAGACGCGGCACGCGGTCTACTCCGGATCGTGGAGGGAGTATGCGGACTTCAGCTACGTCGTGCAGGAGGATGACCGTGATGACGACGGGATCAGCATCCCGGCCAACGCGCTGGTGCTGAACGGCGGAACCATCACGGCGGCGGACGGCTCGACCGACGCTGACCTGACGCTCGCGCCGGTAGGCCCGGACCCTGACAGGAAGGTGGACGGCAGCAGCGTTGTCACGCCACCGCGGGTGAGAGCCATCTACTTCGACTCCTCCCCAACTCGGAGCGACACCTACGAACTCGGAGAAACGGTTGAGGTGGTCGTCGAATTCGACGGCGTGGCGCAGGCAACCGGCAATCCCCAGATTGCGCTGACCATCGGGACCGAGACGCGGTACGCGAACTTTTCCGGATGGAGTAGCGACAATACTCTGAGATTCCGCTACACCGTTCAGACAGGGGACAGCGATGAGGACGGGATCAGCATCCCGGCCAACTCCCTGCTCCTCAACGGCGGAAGCATCACTGCCCGCGACGGGATGACCGAGGCCGTTCTGACGCACGCGGCGATAGCCGCCGAACCCGGCCCCAAGGTGAACGGCAACGATGTCACGCCACCGGCCGTGAGGGGCATCTCCCTCATCTCCTCCCCAGCGAGGGGTGACACCTACGAACTCGGAGAGACGGTTGAGGTGATCGTCGACTTCGACAGAGCGGTGACGCAGACCGGCAATCCCCAACTGGCACTGACGATCGGCGGGGAGATGCGGCACGCAACCTCTCCCGGATGGGGCAGCGATTCCCTGTTCTTCAGCTACACCGTGCAAGAGGGGGACCGAGATGATGACGGAATCAGCGTCGCGGCCAACTCGCTGCTCCTCAACGGCGGAGCCATCACGGCCACCGACGGCACGACCGACGCTGACCTGAGGCACGACGCCATATCCGCCCGCGGCGGCAGTACGGTGAACGGCAGCCTGATCTCTCCACCGGGAGTGAGGGGTATCTTCTTCATCTCCGCCCCAAACCGGGGTGACACTTACACACAGGGGGAGACGATCGACGTCCTGGTCGAGTTCGACAGGGCGATGACGGTGACTGGCAAACCCCAGGTGGCGCTGACCATCGGAGCGCAGACCCGGTACGCGGCCTACTCCACGGCCTCGGAAGGCGACCGCCTCATGCACTTCAGCTACGCCGTGCAGGAGGATGACCGCGATGAAAACGGAGTGACGATCACGGCCAACGCGTTGGCCCTCAACAGCGGAACGATCAAGCACGCCGCCGACCGCACGGTCGACGCCGACCTGACCCACGGCGCGGTGACCGCGGAGCCAACTTTCAAAGTGAACGGCAGTCGGGGCACCCCGTGAACATTCGAGCGATGCGGAATCTCTGGCGCGGCCGCAACCTGATCGGGCTCTCCTGCCTGCTGACGCTCGCGTCGTGTGCGGTGATGCCGTCGAGCCGGACGACGTCGACTCCATCGGTCGCTGAGGCCGAGAGCGTCGCGCCCGCAGTCTCATCTATCGTTTTCCGTGGGTCCCCGGCGAGGGATGACACGTACGGACTCGGGGAGACGGTTGAAGTAAGCGTGCGATTCGACAGGGCGGTGACGGCGACCGGCGGTGCCCAGGTCGCGTTGACCATCGGTACGCAGACGCGGCACGCCACCCTGTCCTCATGGAGCAGACAATCTCTGTACTTCAGCTACACCGTGCAGGAGGAGGACCGGGACGAAGACGGCGTCAGCATCCCGGCCAACGCACTGCTCCTCAACGGCGGAACCATCAAGTCCGGCGGCACGATCGGCGCCGATCTGACGCATGGCGCGGTGGCCGCGAACCCCACCCGCAAGGTGGACGGCAGCCGCGTCACGCCGTGAGCGTCCCCAGCCTCACGCTCTACAAGGCGACGGTTCGTGCAATGCGCAGTGTCCGGCGCAGGCGCAACCTGATCGCGCCTTCTTCCCTGATGGCGCTTACGGCGTCAGCATTGGTTGCTTGCTCCCAAAGCGCGGCTCCCGCGATCACCTCCATTTCCTTCAGTTCCTCGCCGGCGAAGGGGGACACGTACGCACTTGGGGAGACGGTTGAAGTGAGTGTGCGGTTCGACCAAGCCGTTACCGCGACCGGCGAGCCCCAGGTGGCGCTGACCGTCGGGACGCAGACGCGGTACGCGACCTTCTTCGCTTGGGGCAGCCAGTCTCTGTTCTTCGACTACACCGTGCAGGAGGCGGACCGTGACGAGGACGGGATCAGCATCTCGTCCGACGCGCTACTCCTCAACGGCGGGACCATCACCGCCACCGAGGGCACCACCGACGCTGATCTGACGCACGAGGCGCTATCCGCCCAGCGCGACAGCAAGGTGAACGGCAGCCTGGTCGCGTCGCCGCCGAGGGTGAGGGAGATCTCCTTCAGATCTTCGCCGGCGACGGGTGACACGTACGGACTCGGAGAGACGGTCGAGGTGGAAGTCGATTTCGACAAGGTGGTGACGGCAACCGGCGAACCCCAGATTGCGCTGACCATCGGGGCCGAGACACGCCACGCGACCTTCTCCGGATGGAGCAGACGTTCCCTGCACTTCAGCTACACCGTGCAGGAGGAGGACCGCGATGAGGACGGAGTCAGCATCGCCGCCAACGTGCTGGTTCTCAACGGCGGATCCATCACTGCCGCCGGTACGATCGACGCTGATCTGACGCACGAGGCGCTTGCCGCCCAGCACGGGAGCAAGATGAACGGAAGCCTGAGCACGCAACCGGGAGTGAAGCGTGTTGCCTTCATCTCGTTCCCGGCACGGGGCGACACGTATGGACTCGGAGAGGCGGTCAGGGTGATCGTCGAATTCGACAGAGCGGTGACGAAAACCGGCAGTCCGCAGGTGGCGCTGAACGTCGGGACGCAGACCCAGTATGCGACCTTCTACGGATGGGGCCGTCAGCATCTGACTTTCACCTACACCGTGCAGGAGGAGGATCGCGATGAAGACGGCATCAGCATCGCCGCAAACGCGTTGGCCCTCAACGGCGGAACCATCACGGCCACCGACGGCACGACCGATGTTGATCTGACCCACCGGGCAGTAGTTTCCGAACGGCGCAGCAAGGTGAACGGCAGCTTGGTCGCGCAACCGCGGGTGAGGGAAATCCGCTTCTCCTACTCCCCGGCGCGGGGTGACACCTACGCACGAGGAGAGACGATAGAGGTGGAAGTCGAGTTCGACAGGACGGTGACGGTGAGCGGCACCCCCGGGGTGGCGCTCACCATCGGAGCGCAGACGCGGTACGTGGCCTACTCCGCGTCGTCGGGGGAGTATGTGTACTTGATTTACCGAGTGCAGGAGGATGATCGTGATGGGGACGGAATCAGCATCCCGGCCAATGCGCTGATCGTCATCGGCGGAGCCATCACGGCCGCCGACGGGACGACCGACGCCGACCTTGGCCACGACGCGGTGGCCGGCGACCCCGCCCGCAAGGTGAACGGCAGCCGGACCACACCGTGAACGTCCACCTATTCGAGACTGACAACGAGCGAACGATCGCGATAACGTGAGGCCGCATCCGATCCTCATTTCCCCCCGGATGGCGTAACTACCAGCTTTACAAGACGAGCATCCGAGGGATGGTCAATGTGTGGCGCGCACGCAACCTGATCGGTTTTTTTTGCTTGCTGGTACTCACAACGGCAGCATCGTGCGCTCAGGTCAAGGGCGCTGAGCCTGCAGTTTCCTCCATCGCCGTCATTTCCTTCCCGGCGAAGGGCGCCACTTACGAAGTGGGAGAGGAGGTTGAGGTCGCAATCAACTTCGACAGAGCGGTCACGGCAACTGGCAATCCCCAAGTGGCGCTGACAATCGGGACGGAAACGAGGCACGCGACCTCTTTCGGCTGGAGCAGAAAGTCTCTGAACTTCGACTACATCGTGCAGGCGGCGGACCGTGACGAAGACGGGATCAGCATCCCCGCCAACGCACTCGTCCTCGCCGGCGGGACCATCACGGCCGCCGACGGCATCACTGACGCTGATCTGACGCACGGGGCGGTCGCCGCCGGGCGCCGCAACAAGGTCAACGGCAGTCTGATCAAACAACCGGGAGTGAACGGTATCACCGTCATCTCCTCCCCGGCGCAGGGTGACACGTACGGAAGCGGAGAGACGGTCATGGTGGAAGTCGATTTCGATCGAGCGGTCGCTGCAACCGGAAATCCCCAGGTGGCGCTGACTATGGGGACGCAGACACGTCACGCGACCTATTCCGGATGGGGCCTCCTGTCTCTGTACTTCTCCTACACCGTACAGGCCGCAGACCGTGATGAGGATGGGATCAGCGTCGCCTCCAATTCACTGTCCCTCAACGGCGGAACCATCAAGGCTGCCGACGGCACGACCGACGCTGATCTGGCGCATGGGGCGGTTACCGCCACGGGCGGCAACAAGGTGAACGGCGGCCGAGCCACGCCCTGAGGCGGCCCCGCCCTTACGGGTGCGACAGCATGCCGGCGTCGAGCCCGGCGCCTGAGTCCTCCAGGGTGTCGCCGGGGTAGCCGGCGGCATGGGTCGGCTTGGCGACCGGGTAGACGGCGCTGTGCAGCTCCTCGCCGGCCACCTGTATGCCGTTCGGCTCCGCGTAAGGTGAGCGATCGTAGTAGGGGGTCGCCACCGTGACCTCGTGGCCGAGCTTCTCCAGGCCGGCACGCACTTCGCCGCCGAAGCGGCCGTCCAGCAGCACCTGATCCGACTCAACGTGCAGCCGCGGCGCCTGCACGGCCTGCTGCAGGTCCATGCCGAACTCGGCGTGGTTCACGCACGCCTGCACCAGCGCCGACCAGATGCGGCGTCCCCCGGACGCCCCGAGCACGGCGTGCAGCCGGCCGCCGCGGACCAGGATCAGCGGCGTCATGTTGTTCAGTCCGCGCCCGCCCGGAACGATCGAGTTCACGGTGCCCGGCGCCGGGTAGAACCAGGTCATCGCGTTGTTCATCATCACGCCGACGCCGGGGACGATCACGCCGGACCAGGACATGTTGGTCTGCGTCAGACACACGGCGTTGCGATCCGCGTCCACCACCGAGATGTGCGTGGTGCCGCCGTCCGCCGTTGTACCCGCGGGAGCCGGAAAGTTCGAGGGCCGCCGGACCCCTCGCCATGCCCACGGGTCCCCGGCGGCGGCGGGACCGGCGCCCTCCGGGCTGATCGTCTGCGCGCGCGTCGCCGCGTAGCCCGGCTCCGCCAGGATGTCGAACGGCGCATCCGGATGGTCGCCCAGGAAAGAGTACCGGTCCAAGGCGGCGCGCCGGACCGCCTCGATCACCAAGTGCAGGGTCTCCACCGATCCCCAACCGTGGCCGGCAAGGTCGAAGTGCTCGAGGATGTGGAGCACCTCGGCCACCGCCGTCCCGCCGTTGGGACCGGGCACCGCCAGAACCCCGTACCCTTGGTAGCCGGCCTCCAGCACCGTGTCGTGCATGAACGGCCGGTACGCGGCCAAGTCCTCCTGCCGGATCGTCCCGCCGTGCGCCGCCATCTCGGAGGCGATGCGCTCGGCCACCTCGCCCTGGTAGAAGCCGTCCGGTCCGTGGCGGGCGATGAGCTCCAGCGTGCGTGCGTGATCGCTCTGCACCACCGTCTCGCCTACCGCCGGGGGGTGGCCGCCGGGGAAGTACGTCTGCCACGTCGCCGGGTAGCGCTTCATGACCTCCCGGCCGCCGACCAGCGCCAGCACGAAGTGGTGCCCGACCGGGAACCCGTCGCGGGCCAGCCGGATCGCCGGCAGCAGCGCCTGCTCCAGGCTCATCGTCCCCCAGCGCTCCAGCGCCGCCGCCAGACCCGCCGCCGTCCCCGGCACCGCGATCGCCGCGTGGCCGTGCACGTTGGCCCGGTCCTTCACCAGCGGCCACGCGTAGCCGCGCGAGAACCGCAGCCCGCCCGCATCGGGACGGTCCGTCCCTCCCTCCAGCTCGTACATGTCCGGACGGGCCGAGGCCGCCGCCCGCATGCCGAAGTCCACCGAGCCGGACTCGCCCGAGGCGAAGCGGGCGACCAGCAACCCACCGCCGCCCACGCCGTTCATGAGCGGCTGCAGCACGCCCATCGCGAAGGCCGTGGTCACGGCCGCATCCACGGCGTTGCCGCCCCGCTGCAGGACCTCCGCGCCGATGCGGACGCCCGACCGATCCTGCGCCACCACCATACCGCCGGTCACGCTCAGCACCTCGTGTGCCAGCACCGGCCGACTGATCTTCATGGCGGCGCACTCTACGCGTGGCGCTGGGCCGCGTCGACGCGGTTACGGCAACCTGGCTATTCCAGCGTAATCCAGGCGCGAAACTGATCCTCGTCGACGTTGCGGCCGCTGAGGATCACCACCACGTCTCCCTCGCCATCCAGGCTGACGCGCCCGCTCAAGAGCGCCGCCGTCGCGATCGCGCCGGAAGGCTCGGCGCGCACGCCATGCCGGTCGTAGAGCCATCGCATCGCCTCCCGCGTCTCCCGGTCCGGCACGGCGACGGCCTGGCGGACGTGTTGACGGAGGATCGGCCAGTTGTGCTCCCCGACGTCGTAGGACAGCAGGCCGTCACAGATGCTCGTCGGGCGCTCGATGCGCACGCGCCGCCCCGCATCGAGCGAGTCCCCGAAGTCCGCGGCACCCTCCGGCTCGACGCCGATGATCCCGGCCTGCGGAAAGCCGTCTGCGACCACCAGCGCGTGACCGGCCATGAGACCGCCGCCCGAGACCTGGCAGAACAGGTGGGAGGCGGCGCGGCCCTGCGCCCGCAGCTCGCGCACGATCTCCAGGCCGCCCACGCCGTTGCCGGCGATCACGTCCGCATCGTCGTACGGCGACGCCTGGACCGCTCCCTTCCGGTCGGCGATCTCGCGCGTCAGCCGGTCCCGTTCCCCCGTCTCGTGATCTCGCGCGATGTCGTAGGTGCGGATCTCCGCGCCGAACGAGCGCGTCAGCTCGACCTTCATGCGCGCCGCCGTATCGGGCATGACGACGATCACCCGCGTGCCGAGCCGCATGCCGGCGAACGCGATCCCGGACGCGAAGTTCCCGGAGGAATGGGCGACCACCGGCCGGTCGCCGATGCGCGCCAGGTTGCTCACCATCCAGTGCAGCGCGCCGAGCAGCTTGAACGAGCCGACGGGCGTCCACCCGTAGTCCTTCAGCCAGACCCGCCGCGTCTCCGGCATGCCGAGCTCCCGCTCCAGCGCATGCGAACGGATCAGTGGCGCCGGGGAAACGTGCCGGCGTATGCCGCGCTCGGCCGCACGAACATCGTCGACCGTTGCGACCCGGATTGCCGCCGCCTCGCCTTCAGCTCGCCGCGGCATCGTCCACGACGCCGCGCAGCGCCAGGATGTGCTCGGGTCCCGACGCACAGCAGCCGCCGATGATCTGTGCGCCGACGTCCATCCACCGGCGGGCGAACTCGGCGAGCCGCGCTGGCGGATAGTCGGCGCTCTGCAGGATGTCCGGGCTGACGCTCGGACGCTGGTTGGTGAGCACCGGCCGGTTCGCGACCGGCCCGGTCGGGTTGTAGCCCAGGTTCGGGTAGCAGCCGATCGGGCCGCCGGCGGCTTCGCGGAGGATCGGCAGTCCTGCGTCGACCGCGTCCGGGTTGCTGCACATCAACAGGATGGCGTCCGGAGCCCGGGCCAGGCCTGGCAGCTCGGCTGCCAGATCGGCGAGCGACTCCCCGTACTGCATCGAGCCGTCGGCGCCGATGTGACGGATCCCGACGAACAGCGGGAGCTCGATCTGCGAGCACGCCTGCACGGCGGCGACGCACTCCTCAATGTAGCCGAGATACTCCAGCAGGATGAGGTCGACGCCGGCGGCGGCGAGCAGCCGCGCGTGGTCGCCGATCTCCGTGGCGAACGCGCTCTCCCCCATGCGGGCGACATCGGAGGCGAGGTCGCCGCTGTCCCGGTCCTGCAGCGCCGGCGGCGCGATGCCGCCCGCCACGTACGCCCGCTTGTTGCCGGCATCACGTGCGCCCAGCGCGTTGCGCGCGGCCGCGTCGGCGTAGGTCCGCCAGTCCTCGCGCGCGTCGAGCGTCGCCAGGCGGCTCGGACTGGTCCAGAAGTTGTTGCTGGTGATGATGTCGGCGCCCACCCGCAGGTAGTCCTGATGGACCTGCCGGACCACGTCGCCCGCGGCGAGGTTGGCCGTCGCCGACCAAGCCTTGAGCCGGCCGGTCGATCCAAGCAGCACGTCGACGCCGCGCCGCTGCAGCTCCGAGCCCGTGCCGCCGTCGAGCAGCAGCCAATCCCCCGCCCGCAGGCGCTCCGTGATCCGTGCCATGCCGCATGATACCGTGCCGCTGGACCGATGACCGATCGCTGCGAAGACACAGCCCGTTGGCTTCGTCCGGGTTGAGCTTGTAATCTGTGAGACGAGTTCAAATGCCGGATCGACACGAGCCTCAACCTCTGCGCGCCGTCACGGGGGTGACTGTCAGTCCACCCGCACTCGATGTCCTCACCACGGGAGGCCCGTTTCGTTATGGCCACGGGTTCGTCGTCCAGGTAGCTCCGCGCCACGGCGCACTGATCTGCAACATTCGAAACGAAGACGTGCCAGTAGGCGACTTCGAGGCTGGGATGGATGCGGTGGTCTTCAGCGACCGTGCTGACATATCGGGTGCTGACTCGGTAGTGCTGACCCGTAACGAACACATCGGTCAGCCGGGGGAACCGGCAGCGCGGGTCATCATCAAGTACCCGATCGTGCCGGCGTTCGTCCCAGCGGCAGCGTTGCAGGAGGACGGTTCGACGCACCTCCATGCCGGCACTGGTTTCGGAGTGAATGAAGTGCTGGACTTTCCAATGAAGCCCGATGGCTCATACGACAAGCGGGACAAGACCACGCGGATGGTTCGCCGCACCGAGCTTCGTCAGCTCTCCTACGACGGCGGCCGGCTTCAGGTCACCGACACAAAGGTGTTCGCGTCGGATGCCCCGCTCAGGGCACCCGGGTCTCGTTGGGCCCTGATCTGGCCGGGGCTCACGCCAGCCGTGACCGACGGCGCGGACCTGCTGTTCCCGATGCTCACCACAGCCGGTGATGCTGCGACTTGGCGATCCGAACCTATGTCGTGCGGCGTCTCACGCTGGCAGTACCGAGCGGGAGCGTGGCACCCGGTGAGCTACGTCGCCGTCCACCGCAGCCGCGAGGCGGCAAGCCCCCGCATTGTTCATGGCGAACCGATGACCCTGTTGTCGATGGAACCGAGTCTGATTCGCGACCTGGACGGCAGCCTGTTGTTCACCGCACGCGGCACGGGCGACGAGTTCGAAGACCACGTGATCAGAGTGTGGCGCTCGACCGACGCTGCCGAGAGCTGGCAGTTGATCATCGAAATACCCCAGGCCCGCGGCCAGGCGCCGATCACCATCAACCAAGCCGCTGACGGCAGCCCCTACCTCGTCGGCACCGCCTACGGCCACGAGCGGGGATGGCTCCGTCTATGGCCCTTGAACGCAGAGCGAACCGGGCTCGAAGACGGTATCACCGTCCGTGACGGCGAGCGTCAGTTTGGCCGCACTCCCAGCGGCAAACCATGGTACATAGACCACGCAAGCGGTGGGCGGCTGCGGCTGGCCGACGGCCGCTGGCATGGGATCCTGACCTACCGGGTGATGGATACGGGGGAGTTCTCACTCGGACCGCCGTCACCCCAGACTGGGCTGTACGTCGAAGAGGTGACCTCTGCCGGTCCGGAGGCGCCCGCCTGGCGGTTCGAGGAACCCCGGTGATGCGGATAACCAGCGGAGCGCCGGCTTTGGTCAGGCTCAGCTCAGGGGGGGACTATCGCTACGGCCATGGGTTTGTGATCCAGGTGGCCCCGAGCCAGGCGGCGTTGGTGTGCAACATTCGGCGGGAGAACGTGCCGGTCGGTGATTTCGAAGCCGGCATGGACGCCGTCGTCTTTGGCAGCCGCGGCGAGATCTCCGCGGAGAATGCAGTTCCGCTATCGCGGAACGAGATTTCGAGCGGCAATGGCGAACGAGAGGCCCGCGTGGCCATCAAGTATCCGATCGTGCCGGCGTTTGTGCCGCTGGCGGTACTGCTGGAGGACGGCTCGCCGCACCCACACGCCGGCACTGGCTTCGGAGTGAACGAAGTGTTGGACTTTCCGATGAAGCCCGATGGCTCGTACGACAAGCGACAAAAGAACACGCGGATGGTGCGTCGCACCGAGCTTCGTCAGTTCTCTTACAACGGAAGCAAGCTACGCGTTACCGATACGCGGGTATTCCACGCGACCGCACCACTGACGGCACCGGACTCAGTGTGGGCGATAATCGCCGGCGGACTGGGCCCTGCCGTTGCCGATGGCGAGGATCTGTTGTACCCGGCGTTCGCCACGGCCGGAGACCCGAGCGGCTGGTGGGACGACCCGATGAGTTGCGGCGTGTCTCGCTGGTGCCGCCGACGAGGGACTTGGCAGCCTGAGACGTTTACGCCAATCGCAGTCAGCAGCGCTGCCGCCGAGGCCAGGATTGTCCACGGCAGACCCATTCTGCTCATGTCTGCAGAGCCGAGCCTCATACGTGACCTGGACGGCAGCCTGTTGTTCACCGCCCGGGGAGCGAACGACGAGCTCGAAGACCACGTGATCAGAGTATGGCGCTCGACCGACGCTGCCGAGAGCTGGAAGCTGATCATCGAGATACCGGGAGGCCGCGGGCAGGCGCCGATCACCATCAACCAGGCCGCTGACGGCAGTCCCTACCTCGTCGGCACCGCCTACGGCCATGAGCGGGGATGGCTCCGTCTATGGCCCTTGAACGCAGAGCGAACCGGGCTCGAAGACGGTATCACCGTCCGTGACGGCGAGCGTCAGTTTGGCCGCACTCCCAGCGGCAAACCATGGTACATAGACCACGCAAGCGGTGGGCGGCTGCGGCTGGCCGACGGCCGCTGGCATGGGATCCTGACCTACCGGGTGATGGATACGGGCGAATTCTCACTCGCACCGCCGTCACCGCAGACCGGGCTGTACGTCGAAGAGGTGACCTCTGCCGGTCCGGAGGCGCCCGCTTGGCGGTTCGAATGAGCGGAAGCGGAACTCGCCACACTCATGTGTTGCGTGTCTTGCCTGCCCGCCCCAAGAGGGATTGACAGCACCCTGAGAAGCTGCTAAGCCTTTCAAGTTCGACACTCACGCAAAGGAGTTTCCCGCCATGGGTAGTCACCTTCCGAAAGCGCGTTCGTTCCTGATCGCAGCGGTTCTGTTCGCCCTGGGCACGACGGTCGCATGGACCGGCCCTGAAGTCGAGACCGATCCCGAAGGCGAGACCGTGGTGGGTGGAGCAGAGGTCCGTGCGCCTACCATCGGACCCCAGGTATATGCGACTCCCGCTGATTATCAGCGCGTAACGGGCAATGGGATTCCGGCATTCAAAGAAGCACCGACTCTGGCTCAGCGCGTTCAATCGGGCAGCCTGCCACCTGTCGACCAGCGGGTTCCCCAGGAGCCGCTCGTGCTGCAGCCGCAAGAGATCGGTCAGTATGGCGGCATCTACCGACGGGTTCAGCCGGATGGTGAGTGGTACTGGATCCAGCACATGCTGTTCGAGATGCCGGTGAACTATAGCCCGGACATGTACGTGCCCGGGGTCACCGACATACTGGAGCCCAACGTCTTCAAAAGTGTCGATGTCACCGACGGCGGGCGTACGTTTACCTTCCAGATGCGAGCCGGCATGAAATGGTCGGACGGGACGCCGTTCACGGCCGACGACTTCGAGTTCTTCTATAACGATGTCGCGCTGAACACCGATATGAAGCCAACCGGGGTTCGTGAGTTCAAACTTTCCGGACAGATGGCGAACTTTCAGAAGATCGACCAGCACACCGTGCGCTATTCGTTCCCGGATCCTCACGGACTGTTCCTGGACCAGATGGCCCGCGTGCGCTACATCCCGGCGTACGCGCCTCGGCACCAACTGGAACAGTTCCACAAGAGCTATGTCGACCAGTCAGAACTGGATAAGAAGGTTCGGGCGGCCGGATATGATAGCTGGGTCAACCTGTTGAATGCCGAGATGGAGTGGTGGTCGAATCCGGACCGCGCAACGCTCAATGCATGGATTCCGTTGGACGAGATCGCCGATCCGATCCACCGATTCACCCGGAACCCCTACTACTGGAAGATCGATACTGAAGGCAACCAGCTCCCGTACATCGATGAGGTTCGTTTTACGGTCGTGCCCGACGGCGAGTCGGCGATTCTCAAGATCATCGCTGGCGACGTGGACTGGGAGCACGGCAACGCGATGGGCAACCCTGATCACAACATCACCGTCTTCACCGAGAACATGACGCAGGGCGACTACACGATCGACTGGATGCGCGAACCGATCCCCCGCGCATGGGGGGCCGTCTACTTCAACTTCTCCCATGAGGACCCTGTGCTTCGTGACCTGTTCAACGACAAGCTGTTCCGGATCGCTCTGTCGGTGGCAATCGACCGCCAGGAGATCAATCAGGTCGTCTTCCAGGGCACCTACGAAGAGAGCCAGCGGATCGCGCCGATAGGTCCCCCCTACCACGGCGAGCTACCGATGTACGACAAGTACTCGCAGTTTGACCCGGACTTGGCCAACGGCATCCTCGACGGCCTCGGGTTGGAGTGGAACCGCGACCGTACCCAGCGGTTGCGGCCGGACGGACGCCCGCTCAACCTGCTGTTCAACATGGGGCAAGGCCAGGTTGACATCGCCGAGCTGGTGCGCAAGCACTGGGCGGAGATCGGCGTCAAAGTCGTGGTACGGCCGATCGGCCGGGAGGCATTATATGCGAACCTCTATGGCAATCAGTATGACCTCCACTTCACCAATATCGGCGTCGTACCGGCCCGCCCGTCATTTCCAGCGACGTCCCCAGCGCTGACCCCGCTGCAGGGCGAGCGGTTTCTTCCCAACCCCGCGTGGGCCAAGTGGGTCGTTACCGATGGCTCGGACGGCGAAGAGCCGCCAGCGGACGTCAAGTTGCTCGCCGATCTATCAACCCGGTATCTGACCGAGGTTGATGAAGCGGCAAAGACGCGGATCGCCAAGACGATCGTGGCGATTCACGCGGAGAACTTCTGGTTCATCGCGTCCATCATCAAACCGGAGGATCCGGGCGTATACCAGATCATGGGCAACAGGTTGCGCAACAGCATCGGGTGGCGATCCTGGGCGGAGACCGCGGCGCAGCCGTCTCAGTTCTGGATCTCCCAGTAACCGGCACTGACCAGGCAGAGAAACGGAGGCGGTGAATGGAATCACCGCCTCCGTTTGCTTTTTAGGATCTTAGGATGAGGATCAAAGCTGTAACGCAGGTTGCGGGGGAGGCGGCTTACGCCGTAGACCGAAACCTGATCTACGGAATGGGCGTTCCGTTTCAACTGGACGGCACTCGTTGCGGCGTCTTTCTGGCTCCGCGCATGAGCGGCCAAGGTCATGTGGACTACGAAGGCGGCAGCGACCTGGTAACGTTCGACCGCCTTGACGGATCGCTGGACCTCTCCAGCGCCGTCCCGCTCTCACGAAATCATGACGAGGAGGTCAGCCACCAGGGGCAGCGCATCTCGGTAACGATGGTCAAGTATCCGATCACCGGGGGGTTCGTGCCGTGGGGCGCAGTCCGCGCGGACGCGACCGCTCATCCGCACGCGGGAACCGGATTTGGCATTGTCCACGCGATGGCCTTCGAGAACGTCGCCAAGATAGCCGCCAGTGATGTCCAAGACTCACACGAGCAGCGATTGTTGGAGCGCTCGCGGCGGGAAGCCAAGTTCCGCGGCGAATGGCCTATCCGCCAGTTTCTCGAGCTTCAGCAATACTCGTACGACGGCCATCGGTTCTCGGTCGACTCGGTTCAGACCGTGGAATTCGACGGACTGTTGCCTGGTCACACCTTCGACGGCGGCGGCTCCCTGATCGCGGCGATCGCGGACAGTGACGACCTGCTGACAGGGCTGCGGATTGCCGAGACTCCGGACTCAGGCGTGAGCAGGTGGCGCAGGGAGAACAACCGTTGGTCCTGCATCTCGTGGACAAACATCACTCGTACCGGAGGCGAGCGTCCACCAACGAGCTATCACAACATCTCTTTCGAGCCCAGCGTGAACCGCGGCAGGGATGGCGAGTTACTGTTCACCACCCGCCAGGGGGCAGGCTCGCCGTTGACCCACGCCCTTAGGCTGTGGCGCAGCACCGACGGCGGGTCGGAGTGGAACGAAACGCTCACGGTGCCCGAGTCCCGCGAGCAGGCCCCGATCACGCTCAACCAGGCAGCGGACGGGTCGCCATACCTGGCGTGCAACGCCTACCTCACCGCCACGACGTTCCCGGACGGTACGCCGCGGCCCACCGCCGGCCCGTCCGGTGAAGGGGCGTCAGGGGAACGGCCGGCCTATTCGAGGGAGCGGCTGGTGATCCGGCCGATCGAGCCAGGATGCGCTACGCTCGGACCTCCACAGAAAATGTTCGACGGATGGGAGGACCTCCCCCACCGCGACCCGCCGGTGTCATGGTGGGCCGACCACCCCTGCGGCCATACGGTGAGGCTGGCCGACCGGTCCTGGCATCACGTCCTGGGATTCCGCGTCGTTTCGATGCAGGAAGTCCGAGGAGTCGGGCCGGCTCTCCCTGAGAGCGGGTTCTACTTGGCCGAGATCGTCAGCGACGGACCACCGCAGCCGCCCTGGCGATTCGCAGACTGACGGGATGCCTGCAGCGGGAGCCGTGAAGGTATGACCCCGTATATCGCTCGCCGTTTGCTTGTCAGGATGAGGAGATGAGGACCAAAGCTGTAGCGCAGGTTGCGACGGAGCCGGCTTACGCCGTAGACCGAAACCTGATCTACGGAGTAGGCATTCCGTTTCAACTGGACGGCACCCGTTGCGGCGTCTTTCTGGCTCCGCGCATGAACGGCCAAGGTCACGTGGACTACGAAGCCGGTAGCGACCTGGTAACGTTCGACCGCCTTGACGGATCGCTGGGCCTCTCCGGCACCGTCCCGCTCTCACGAAATCATGAGGAGGAGGTCAGCCACCAGGGGCAGCGCATCTCGGTAACGATGGTCAAGTATCCGATCACCGGGGGGTTCGTGCCGTGGGGCGCAGTCCGCGCGGACGCGACCGCTCATCCGCACGCGGGAACCGGGTTTGGCATTGTCCACGCGATGGCCTTCGAGAACGTCGTCAAGAAAGCCGCCAGTGATGTCCAGGACTCACACGAGCAGCGATTGTTGGAGCGCTCGCGGCGGGAAGCCAAGTTCCGCGGCGAATGGCCTATCCACCAGTTTCTTGAGCTTCAGCAATATTCGTACGACGGCCATCGGTTCTCGGTCGACTCGGTTCAGACTGTGGGCTTTGACGGACTGTTGCTTGGTCACACCTTCGATGGCCGGGGCTCCCTGATCGCGGCGATCGCGGACGGTGACGACCTGCTGACAGGGCTGCGGATTGCCGAGACTCCGGACTCAGGCGTGAGCAGGTGGCGCAGGGAGAACAACCGTTGGTCTTGCATCTCGTGGACAAACGTCACCCGTACCGGAGGCGTGCGTCCACCGTCGAGCTATCACAACATCTGTGTCGAGCCCAGCGTGAACCGCGGCAGGGACGGAGAGTTACTGTTCACCACCCGCCAGGTCGGGCGCTCGCCATTGGCTCACACCCTTAGGCTGTGGCGCAGCACCGACGGCGGGTCGGAGTGGAACGAGACGATCACGGTGCCGGCGGCCCGCGAGCAGGCCCCGGTCACGCTCAACCAGGCAGCCGACGGGTCGCCATACCTAGTGTGCAACGCCTACCACTCCACCTCCACGACGTTCCCGGACGGTACGCGGCGGCCCACCGCCGGCCCGTCCGGTGAAGGGGCGTCAGGGGAACGGCCGGCGTATTCGAGGGAGCGGCTGGTGATCTGGCCGATCGAGCCAGGGTGCGCGGCGCTCGGAACTCCACAGACAGTGTTCGACGGATGGGAGGACCTGCCTCACCGCGACCCGCCGGTGTCATGGTGGGCCGACCACCCCTGCGGCAGTACGGTGAGGCTGGCCGACCGGTCCTGGCATCACGTCCTGGGATTCCGCGTCGCTTCGATGCAGGAAGCCCGAGGAGTCGAGCCGGCTCTCCCTGAGAGTGGGTTCTACTTGGCCGAGATCGACAGCGACGGAACGCCGCAGCCGCCCTGGCGATTCGCGGACTGATGGGACGCCTGAAGCTGGAGCCGTAAGGGCGTGACCCCGTATATCGCTCGCCGTTTGCTCCTGATGATCCCGACGCTCGTCGTCATATCGGTCCTGTCTTTCATGATCATCGAGCTGCCGCCGGGCGACTACGTCACGTTTGCGACAGCAAAGATCGTCGACTACGACACCAATCTAGGTCCGTCACCGGAGGACATCGTCGCCATGCGGCAACGGTGGGGACTGAATCAGCCGCTGTACGTGAAGTATCTGAAGTGGTTGCGCAATCTTCTTCGCGGCGACCTCGGAGTCTCCATGAGGTTCAACGCGCCGGTGGCCTCTCTTGTCCTGGACCGGCTGCCCTGGAGCCTGTTGATATCCCTGTCGTCCCTGGTGTTCGTGTACGCGTTCGCCATTCCGGTTGGAATGTTCTCTGCCACTCACCAGTATTCGCTGCGCGATTACATCTTTACCGCGATAGGCTTCGTCGGCTTGGCGACGCCGAACTTCCTGATCGCGCTCATCATGCTCTGGCTGTATTTCAACGCAACTGGAGACGTGATCCTAGGCCTGTTTTCCGAGGAATATCTGCTTTCATCGTGGAGCCTCGGCAAATTTATCGATCTGCTGAAGCATCTGTGGATTCCGCTGTTGATCGTGGGGACAGCCGGCACCGCCAGCATGATCCGGGTCGTTCGCAACAGCATGCTGGATGAGCTGCAGAAGCCCTATTACCTAGTGGCGCGAGCCAAGGGGCTGCCGGAGAGGCGGGTTCTCTACAAATACCCCTTCCGCATCGCCATCAACCCCCTGGTGAGCACGGTGGGCTGGACCCTGCCCGCACTGGTCAACGGGGAGCTGCTCACTTCACTGGTCATGGGCATACCAACTCTTGCCCCCATCTTCCTGGGGGCCTTGCTTGCCCAGGACATGTTTCTCGCCGGCAGCATCGTGCTCATTCTCAGCACGCTGACGGTGATCGGGACGTTGGTGTCCGACATACTGCTGGTCTGGTTGGATCCACGCATCCGGGATGCCGTATGAGTCAGCCGGTCGGGCCAGCGGCCGCAGCACCTGCGGTAGGCGGCCAGCGTCTTGTAGCTGCATCGCAGTGGCGGCTGATCCGGTGGCGGTTCTTTCGGCACAAGGTGGCCGTGGGCGCGCTCGTCGTACTGGCAATACTGTATCTGTCTGCTATCTTTGCCGAGTTCGTGGCGCCTTACGATCCACAGGAGGTGGGCGGCACACTTCAGTTTGCCCCGCCGCAACGCCCTCGCTTCATCGACGCCCACGGCCGATTCCACCTGCGGCCGTTTGTGTACGAACTGATCCAGAACGTCGACCCGAAGAGCAGGAAGACCACCTACAAGCTGGATGGTAACAGGATCTTTCCGATCCGAATATTCGTCCGCGGCGAACCGTACAAGATGTGGGGACTCCTGGCCAGCGACATTCATCTATTCGGCGCCCCGGGAACAAAGATGTCCCTGTTTGGCCGTGACCGGCTTGGCCGCGACGTGTTCTCCCGGACCATCCATGGAGCTCGAGTGTCGTTGACGATCGGGCTTGTCGGGATCGCCATGAGTCTGTTGATCGGCATCGTCATCGGCGGGATCTCCGGTTACGCCGGTGGACGGGCTGACTTGCTTATCCAGCGGCTCATCGAGATCATCAGATCGATTCCTACACTGCCCCTATGGATGGGGCTGAGCGTGGCTGTGCCGCGCGACTGGTCGGTCACCGCCACGTACTTCGCCATATCGATGATCCTGGCAGTAATCGGCTGGACCGGAGTGGCCAGGGTCGTACGCGGGAAATTCATGTCCCTGCGCGAGGAGGATTTCGTCATCGCCGCACAGCTCTACGGAGCTGGAGAGGCGCGCATCATCTTCAAGCACCTGCTGCCTTCCTTCTACAGCTACCTGATCGCCGACCTGACCCTGTCGGTCCCCGGTATGATACTGGGGGAAACGGCGCTGAGCTTTCTTGGACTCGGGATGCAGGCGCCGGCGATCAGTTGGGGAGTGCTCCTGGCTGACGCCCAGTTCATCCGAGTGTTGGCGAACGCGCCGTGGCTGCTGGTTCCCGGCTTGTTCGTGGTCCTCACAATATTGGCTTTCAACTTCGTCGGTGACGGCCTTCGCGATGCGGCTGATCCCTATGCAGCGACCTGACGGCTCTCGGGCCGGCGAGCCGGCAGCGGCAGCGCCGGATGCCGGCGCGCATCTTGCCGGAGACGAACTCCTCCGGATCGAGAACCTGCACACCCACTTCGTGCTCCGTGAGGGAACGGTTCACGCTCTCGACGGCGTGGACTTCAGCATAGAGCGCGGCAAGACCCTTGGCATCGCTGGCGAAAGCGGCTGTGGGAAGAGCGTTACCGCGCTGACCATCATGCGGCTGCTGCCGAGAACCGCTCGTATCGTTGACGGGAGAATCTGGCTGCGGACCAAGGACGGCAGCGCGCTTGACCTCGTTCGGCAACACCCTGAAGGCGAGGTGATGCGCACGGTACGGGGCGACAACGTCGCCATGATCTTTCAGGAGCCGATGACATCGTTTTCGCCCGTGCACACCGTGGGTAATCAGATCATGGAGGCCATCGTCTACCACCGAAGAGCCAGCAAGAATGAGGCGCGCGAGGCGACGGTCGAATTGCTCGGCAAGGTCGGGATTCCGAAGCCATCCGAGCACGTCGACGTCTACCCGTTCAATCTCAGTGGTGGGATGCGGCAGCGTGCCATGATCGCCATGGCCCTGGCGTGCCGGCCGAGCCTGCTGATAGCCGACGAACCGACGACGGCCGTGGACGTGACCATTCAGGCACAGGTTCTTGAGTTGATCCGAGACCTGCAGTCGGAGCTCAACATGGCCCTTATCATCATCACGCACGACCTGGCGGTAATAGGCGAGCTGGCAGACCGCGTGCTGGTGATGTACCTCGGCCGTAGCGTGGAGGAGGCTCCGGTTCATCAGCTATTCCAGGATCCGCTGCACCCCTATACGCGCGGGCTCTTGCAATCGATCCCGAAGCTGAGTCAGCCGCTCGGGGAGAAGCTGCACTCCATCCCGGGCAGCGTCCCGACTCCCTACGAGCGGCCCGGCGGTTGTCCGTTCCACCCCCGCTGCGAACGATTCATGCCCGACGTCTGCGACGCCCGCGTGCCGCAGCTCGTCGGCGTGCCCGAAAGTCGCCGGGTGAGCTGCTTTCTCTACGAGAACGCCCATGGCTGACGTTACATCCGGCAGCGACGTACAGCTCGTTACGGTGAAGGGGCTCACCAAGCACTTCCAGCGCACCAAGGGCCTGGGGCGGCGAGTGACCGCCACCGTGCGAGCGGTCCAGGATCTCAACTTCAGTATCGCTCGTGGAGAGACTCTTGGCCTTGTTGGAGAGAGCGGCAGCGGCAAGACCACTACGGGTCGCTGCCTGGTGCGAGCGATCAAGCCGTCCTCCGGAGAGGTGTGGTTTCGGTCTGACGGCGAGCCTGCCGTCGAACTGCTGAGCCTGGAACGGCGGGACCTCAAGCGGATTCGCCGCAGCATGAGCATGGTATTCCAGGATCCATTCTCGTCGCTGAATCCGCGCATGACCGTGCTGGAAGTGCTTGGCGAGCCGTTGTGGATCAACCGCATTGCCCGGCGTCGCAAAGAGGTGGCGACCCGGGTTGCGGATCTGCTGAAGTTGGTCCACCTGGACCCGGAGCACATGCGCCGCTATCCACACGCGTTCAGCGGTGGGCAACGCCAGCGGATTGCCATAGCAAGGGCGCTGGCGTTGGATCCAACATTCGTCGTCGCCGACGAAGTGGTTTCGGCGCTGGATGTCTCGGTGCAGGCACAGATACTCAACCTGCTGCAAGAGCTACAGGAGACGCGCGGACTCACGTACCTGTTTGTCTCGCACAATCTAGCTGTCGTCCGCTATATCAGCCACCGAGTGGCTGTCATGTATGTGGGCAAGATCGTCGAGATCGCGCGGACTGAGGATCTATTCTCGCAGCCCCATCACCCCTACACCGAGGCGTTACTCTCAGCGGTGCCGCGCGGCGAACTGGGCCGACGTAACAAACCTGCCCTTATTACCGGGGACATCGCAAATCCGGCGAACCCACCGAAAGGCTGTGCGTTTCATCCACGGTGCCCCTACGCCAAGGAGCGGTGCAAACAAGAGGAGCCTTCGCTCGCGCCGGCCCGCGACGGCGGATTGGTGGCGTGCCACTTCTCATCGGAGCTCTCTCTGTCAGGAGCACAGCCGCACGTCGATCAGAGCTCGATCCCGGGGGCCTTGCCGTGACATCGCCTGAGGCGCGGAACGCCATCCTCTCTCAGCCGTACGCCTTCAAGGCGGTCTATACTCCAGCCGACCACTACGTGAACGGGCACGTCGTCGTCAAAGGGCCCGACTGCTGGCACCTCTTCTATAGTGGGGTTGGGGGCGGCGGGAACGAGCGCAAGCTGCACGCCACCTCCGACGATCTTCTCACGTGGACTCCGCAGAAGCCGGTACTGGCCTGCGGCGGCTCCGGAGAGTGGGACGAGGGGGAGGTCGGCGATTGCTGCGTCATCGCCGATGGGGGGCGCTGGTACATGCTGTACGTGGGCAAGCCGCGACTGCCGGCCAGCCGGCGCTTTGGCGTGGCCGTCTCAGAGGACCTTTGGCATTGGGTCAAGGTGCCGGGGAACGGCAGCTCGGTGTTCCGGCCGAGCTCGTCATGGTCGGGATGGCAGGAGACCGGGGTAGTCGAGTGCAAGGACCCGTGGATCACTCGCTGCGGCGGGGACTACCTCATGTACTACGCCTGCCGGGACCGCGCCGGCGCAAGCTGTATCGCTGTCGCCCGCTCCGATGACCTGCTCGCGTGGAAGGACGAGGGTCCGGTCGTCTCGATGCCATGGGTCGAGAGCCGCGAGCTCGGACCAGCAGGGTTCGAGTGCCCGCGCGTGGTGCGCCATGCGCAGAAGTACTACCTGTTCGCGATGTACTTCGGCGGCTACCGCTACGCGGTCGGAAGCGAGCCGTACAACTTCGGTCCCTGGGAGGTACTCGGTTCCCTGCACGCCGCTGTAATCTTCAACGATCGGGATCGGTGGTTCATCACCCACGCCTTCCGCACGTTTGGCAAGGCCAACTTCAGAGGGAAGCATGCCGGGCCGTTTCGCGGCCTCTACCTCGGCGGACTCGCGTGGGTCGAAGGGCGACCCGTTCTCACCGACCTCGCCGACGTCATGGACGCGCCCAACTGAGGGGCGGCGCTACATGAAGCGAAGGCCGCGCTGGCCCGCCAAGTCACGGTGAGTCATGGGGCTCTCCTGCCGGTCCGCCTCACCGACGAGCCGGCCGTCGCTCACCCACTTGAGGTCGCTGCCGTAGAGGTGCTCGACGAGACGCGAGGCGAGCGCATCGCAGATCTCACAATGCTCAGGCGAATCGCCGAGGTCGAGTTCCTCCCGCGGGTCGTCGGCAAGGTCGAAGAGCTGCAAGCGGTTGCCGACCGGATAGTAGATGAGCTTGTGACGGCCATCCCTGATCATGCGCGTGGCCCGCTCTCCCTCCCAGTGCTCGCCGTAGAGCAGCCTTCGCCGCTCGGTTGAGAGCAACGAGCGTCCCTCAACCGTCTCGGGGACCGGGATTCCCGCCAGTTCGAGGAGCGTGGGCATCAGGTCCTCAAGGGCGGCCAAACGGTCGTCGACCGCCCCGGGGCGCAGCCGGTCGTCGCCAACCGCCGGGACGATCACCAGCGGGACCTTCGCCGACATCTCGTAGAGCACGCTTTTCGCCCAGCGGTTGTGGTCGCCAAGCATGTCGCCGTGGTCGCTCGTGAAGGCAATGATGGTGTCGTCGAGCAATCCCTCCTCACGCAGGAGACCGATGACTACGCGGATCTGGTGGTCGATGTGCGTGAGGGTGGCGTAGAAGGCGCGCCGGGCAGCCTCCACCTCGTGGGGCGGCGCCGTGCGCATGGCCAAGCCGCCGTCGCTGTAGACGCGCAGCATGTAGGGGAGCGCAGCCAGCTCCCGCGCCCAACTGCCGATGACTGGCGGATCGATGGCGACCCCGCGATAGAGGTCCAGGTAGGCCTGCGGCGGCCAGACCGGCGGGTGCGGACCGACGAACGAAAGGTACCAGAACCCAGGTTTGCGAGGATCGCGCCGGTGGATGGCGCGGCACATCTCCCGAACCGCCCAGTTGGTGGGGTGCAATTGCTCGGGAAGGTGCCAAGCCCTCGTATTGTAGTCGTTGCTGCAGTGACCGCCGGCGTGTTCCATGCCGGCGAAACCGCGCTCGGCCAGCTCCTGCTCCCAGTCGTCGGCGCTCATGCCGAACTGGTGGCGTCCCTCCTCGTTGATGATCGCCTCGTCGAACCCGATCCGATCTCGCTGGGGGAACACGTGGAGCTTGCCCACGGCGACAGCGTGATAGCCGGCGTTGCCGAAGCACGCGGCGAGCGTCGGGACGTCCGGCATCGGCTCCCACTCCTTGAACACGCGATCACCGTGGGTCCGGGCCGTGAGCCCCGTCATCAGGGAGCGGCGCGCGGGGATGCACGTGGGGCAGGTCGAGTAGGCGTTGGAATACCACGCACCGTTCTGTGCGAGCTGGGCGATGGTCGGCGTCATGACCACGGAGTGCCCGGCAGGGCGCGTGAGCAAACCGGGCCAGTGGTCGGTGCAGATGAGCAGCACGTTCGGTCGACTCGTTGCCACGGCGCCCTCCTGTTGTAAGGCTGGCGCCAAGCGTAGCACATGCTGCCGGCGACCAGCCGGCGAATCGCCCCAGACGGACGATTACATGAGTCCGTTCCGCTCCGGTGGCGAGAGTGTCTATTCGGTGAATCGCCAATCAGAAACGACCTGACCTTTCGAGACTACCTCTTCCAGGTACTGTCCTGTCTGCGCTGCCGGTTTACCACCGGAGTGTTCGCCGCGGTCCATGATGCGGTAGGACAACACGTTACGCCACTTGCCGTCTCTCAGTCTGAGCGTGGCAGCATTCGGATGATCCATAAACCACACATCGCCGCTCGGCGGTGGGCCGTACTCCTCGAGCGCGTCCCGTACGACGATCGGTTCCAGCAATCCCGTACGCTCCTCGTTCACCGGCCAAATGGCAAGGCAATCCCGCTCGCGGCCCAACGGGTTGCCGACCAGGTAAGGCGTTCCATCCGCTGCCGTATTGATCGTGATCGGCGCCTGGCCGCGGGCCTGCTCCAGGTCGATAATCAACTGCCAGCTCGACCCACTATCCGCAGAACGCCACACTCGCACAGCATGGTCTTCGACATCGTCTCCGACGCCGCGAACGGTAAAGAGGAGCGACCCGTCCGTGTCGCGAATGACCGAAGGCTCCAACGGCAGCAGATCCGACGGTTTTCCGTGTATGATTCGAGGTTCCGCCGCCTTCCGGCTGTGCGCGATCGGGATGAACTCCACGGGACCCCAAAGCCCATCCGCACGCTGCCAGCGCGATACCCCGGAAGCCATCGGCCATCCCCTCCAGGTCGATGCATCGCCGCCAGCCGCCAGAATCGGGTACAGCAGATCATCACCGTCCGGGATCGCTTGGTGAAGACCCGGCCAAACCAATGCCCATTCGGATCCCGGGGCTCTCGGTGGGCTATCCGGGGACTTCAATTCCGACTTCGCGACGCGAAACTCCCGGCCGTCGTAGGTGAGTTGATGAATCTCGGTGTTTCGAATCATCGCCGTCGTCTTGTCCGATTTGCTGTAGTATCCGTCCCCTCTCATGGGAAAATCGAGCATCTGGTTCAAGCCGAATCCGGTGCCTGCATGCGGGTGCTCGGATCCATCTTCGCGAAGAGCCTCGAAAGGAATGAACCCCCCTATCGTCGGGTACCGGATGATTATACGAGGTTGTCCCGTTTGTTCGTCAACGTATTTCTCGTTTCTCTGTGTAAGCGGCATCGAGCCCCGATCGGCAATATCCGAAAGATCGTCAAAGAGTATTGCGTCCGCGCCGCTTTCAAAGTCGCCAACCGGGTATCCCTCGACTCGAAGCGACACAGAAAGCGCGGCCTTCCTCGGTCCAACCTGGAAGGGAAATGCTACACCGTATCGATACGTATCGCCGCCCGGCTGCTGCTGGGGCGCAACCAGAGCGACTGAACTGCGGCCAACACCAAGGATGCCGGTTTTACCGTTTCCAGAGGCGCTTTTTTCAGAGTTCATACAGAGGATCTTCCTTCGACTCCACTAGTTGCGACTCGCCACCGCATGGCGCCGTCTGCCCGGATGTGGCGAACCCCGACGACCTCGCCCAGAGGCGCTCGGTGAATCGTGTCATGCCGTATGATACCGTAGTGGCTCGGATGGGTGATCGTTGCGACCTCCAGGTGACCGACTACCGACTGCCTAAGAGTCGACCGCACCGAACGGCTATCCTTCGGAACTCGCTGTCCCGCCCCGTGTGTGCGCGGTAACGAGTCGACAGACCCTTCGCCGCCGTCGGATCTCATCGCGCAGCAGCTCACATACTTTACAAACTGAACAATCATGCGGTACTGTCGTCCGTCAAGGATCGGAGGTGCGCACCAGATGGCCAGAGCAAGCAGATCGGTACACGAAGTCATGGGATTCCTCGCTGAGGAACTCCCGGCCCTGTCGAGCGGCGCGAAAGACTTTCTGCGCCGACGCCCCCGGGACGCGCGCATGGCCGTTGCGGTTGCCCTTGAGGCGGCTGCCGCGCAATGCAACGCCGAAGACGGGGATTCTCCGGTGGACGTGCCGGAGATGCTCGGGCCGTTCATCGTTCCCCGGTCCGCGGGCCGGGACATGCTCGGCGTAACCGGCGCCGCCGCACGGTTGAAGATGTCGCGAACGACGGTCTATGACTGGGTCGACAGGAGAACGCTGCTTGCCTGGAAATCGACGCGGCGCGGCCTGACGATTCCCCCCGAACAGATTCTCGGTCCAGGCAAGGTCGTCGACGGTCTGCCAGGCGTCCTTGATGTCATCGACGATCCGGAGTTGGCCTGGGCGTTTCTCACGCAGGAGTGGCCGTTTGAAGACGAGGCCGCTTTCCCGTTGGAGATGTTGAAGGCCGGCCGGGTCCAGGAGGTGATCGACGCTGCGCCCGGATTCGGCGCGGCCTTTTCGTGAGCCGGGCCGCGTATCCGCGAAACCGGTGGGGTGCAGTGGTCCATCCCGTACGACGGGCAGCCCTACTTCGTCAGCGAGTTTGGCGGGATCTGGTGGAATCCAGAGGCAGCGGACGATGAAGAGTCGTGGGGATACGTTGAGCGCCCGAACACCATCGACGAGTTCTACGAGCGCTTCGAGAAGCAGTGCGCCGTCCTACTCGACCACCCGTCCATGTTCGGCTACTGCTACACACAGCTCACCGATGTCTACCAGGAGCAGAACGGCATCTATAAGTTCGATCGCACGGCCAAATTCGACCTCACACGATTGAGAGCCGTGCAGCAGCGCGCCGCCGCCATCGAGCGACGCTTCGGTTGAAGACCGGATCGGGAACGAGGCGGCCTCAGCACCGCACGCTCGTCACCCGGCGATAGCACGGGGTGTGACCCGAATCTCGCGGACCTTGATCGCCTTGTGCAGGCCCCAGCCGGCGTCGCGTTCGTAGAAGTCGCTGTAGGCTATGAGCAGACGGTCAGGGCCGATGACGAACGTCGACGTGTAGCCGCAACTGGAGTCTACGGGTGCCGCCCCCAGACCGGCGCGAACGGTGTAGCCGTCGCTCCAGTCGCGAGCCGCCGGATCGACCGTGAAACGCACTTCGACCCCGGGCCGACCGTAGACGCACGCGGTTACCCCGTTCTCGAGCGTCACCAGCCTTGGTCGCACGCCGAACGGAGCGAGGCGCCGCGGCGGCTCCCAGGTGTGGCCGTCGTCGTGTGAGATCGCTACCCACAAGGGGCGAAGCAGCTCCGGTGCGCGGCCAAGATCGCTGCGAACGACGCAGACCAGGGTGCCGTCGGCTCGGCAGGTGATACTCGGCTCGCCGGCCACATCCACCCCTCGCTCCTGGTCCGACACGAATACCGTCGAGCGGTGGTGCCAGCTGCGGCCCTGATCTTCGGACACGATCAGGCTTGTCTCTGGCATGGGTGCGCCATCTGGCCGGAAACGAAGGGCCGAATTGGCCGCCACCGCGAGCGTGCCGTCGGCCAGCTCCACGCTGTAGCCGTCACCCATCGGCAGGTCGATCGGCATCAGATCGTCAGGCAGCTCCATCGTCCCCGCTTCGGAGTTGTAGCCGTACTTGTAGCGACGCACCGCCAAGTCGGAGATCGCAAGCGTGGCCTCGTAGTCCTCGACCCGACCGTCCGCGGCCCGACGGCGCATCCGCATCCGACGTCTGTCCGCTGGAATGTCGTCGTAGCGGTAGACATCCACGACCGTATCGTTGCCAGTGAGCACCCGTTCCCGCACCGGCTCCATGCCTAGCTCGCTCGCGCGCAGTCTGGCGAAGCCCTGCCAGGCCAGCTCGGTGCCGTCGGCCAGCACGAACGGCAGGCACACGGCATCCCGTTCCGCTTCAGTCTGCTCATGCCAGGTCCGGCCTTCATCCGAGGACACGAACGGTGTGTTCGGAAGCCGCGCGCCTCCGCCATGACTGTCGTCGGCAGTCTGATACACGACGACGAGGTCGCCACTGCGTGTTCGCCGACCAGACTGCGGAAACTGATAGAACCCCCAACGCCGTTCGTTCAAAGGCCCTGTGGTCACTGTCACCGGTGCGGCCAACGTGACCGACACGCCCGCGTTCGACGGCAACACTGTCGAGCGCGGCGGCGGCTGCCAGCGCGTCTGCTCGAAGCCGGTGGCTGCAGCACCCAGCGTACGTTGCGTATAGAGCGTCACGAGCGTCGTTGCGTCGAGCTGCACAGACGAGGGCAAGCCGTGCGTATGGTCCTCGGCGTCGTTGCGCAGGACGACCTCGCGGTCGATGTCCCACGTCCGGCCTCCGTCCTCGCTGAAGCAGGCGCGCTGCCCACGTGGCTTCACGCGCTCGTGCACCGCGTCCGAGATGCCGCGCGGGGCGTAGCAGCACATGATACGCCCGTCAGACAACACGCTCAAGTGCGGCAGCCCGCGCATCGGGGTGACCTGTGGCACGCTCCAGGAACGTCCACCATCGCTGCTCTCGAAGCACCAGATCTGGCCGCTGGCATACTGGCCGCCGCGGGGTGCCCAGCCGCTCGACTCGGCACAGAAGGCGCTGATGAGGCGGCCGTCGGCCGTTTCTGCCAGGGTCGCAGCGTGCATGCCGCGCTGCTCCACGTCCGCCAGGGTGTGCTGCCAGATCAATTCCCACGATGTGCCGCCATCATCGGACTTGGCCAGCCCGAGGAACGGGGTGCCTCGCTCGTCCAGGCCGCGCCCGAGGTAGGCCAACGAGCGGTCTGCGAGCGCGATGGGCCCGTGCGGAGCGTAGACCGGGGCGGTCAGCCCGGTCTGCCAGCGCCGACCGCCGTCTGTCGAACGGGCGCAGCGACTCGCGCCGCCGGCCGCACTGTTCCCCACGGTATCTGCACCGGCGCCCGCCCAGGTCAGCAGCACAGACTGCGTGCCCCACGCGGTGATTCCGATGCTGGTGCCCGGTGCGGAGTCGCTCGCAAGCTCGGAGCGTTTCTGCCAGCTCCGAGCATCGCTCTCGCTCGCCAGCACCTGGATCGTGGCCCCGACGGCGTCTGTAGCTGCGTGGGCCGCCACGAAGCTACCGTCTGCCCACGCAGCCACGGAGCCCGTACCCACCCTCGTAGCGGGGGTCGACGCGGACAACACCGACCGTTCCGCGACCGATCGCTGTTGCGGCAGCAACGCTTCGCGGCGCAGCTCGTCCCGTTCCCGGGAGCGCTCACGCTCACCCCAGGCCAGGCGGGACGCCTCGTACTTGGCCTGCGGCCAGTCAGTCTCCCGCGAGCGTGCCGCCGGCGTGAGTATGGCGCTCATGAAGGGATCCCGCCGGTTCTCGACCCGGATACTCCTGAAGACCCCTTCGTTCCAGCAGTAGAACCCGATGTACGGCCCGGGCAGCCCGTGCGGGTCGTCGTCGCGCAGGAACAGCGGGGATCCGTCGACTTCCATGGACAGCCGCCCTCGATCGCGCAGCACGGTGGCCCGATGCCATGCGCCGGGTGTGATGAGCGGTCCCGTGCCTTCCACACCGAGACGCTCGGGCACATGCAGCCGGTTCACGCTGTTGTCCTGTGACCCGAATCCGAAGAAGAACGCGGCGTGGTAGTCGCCGCCGTCCATGCCCAGGAACAGGCTGAGGTCTCCGGGGCTCGCATCCGCCCTCGCTTCGTAGGTGATCCTGATGGCCCCGCGCGCAACCGGCACGCGCAGCATCATGACCCCCTCGACGCCGCGGCCGCGCTTGATGATCCCGTCGGCGCCGAGCGACCAATCGCCGGTCAGCGCCAGCCAGTCTCCGAGCACGTCTCCCGAACGCAGGTCCTGCTCGTAGGCGACCTGCCAGGCATCGCTCAGCTCTGCTGCCATGAGTCGATCCTCTTGCCAGGTTCGTCTGACCGCCGCTTCGGGGACGGGCCGGACGGGGCTCAGGCGCCCTCGACCCGCTTCAAGCGCTCCACGAGCCAGTCGCGCGTGACACGTATCGCATGCAGGTCCATGACCTCCAGGTTGAGCCACGGAGACCCCACTTTCCTGTTCGGGCCAGCGACGCCGTACGTGATGATCCCGGTATCGTCATCGACGAAGTCCATTCCCATGTCGAAGAAGTTGAACTCTTCTCGATGCGCCAACACGCCGAGGTGCGTCCAACTTCGCCCCCGATCGCGTGAGAACCCCAGACAGAGCGGCGTGCGCACGCCGTAGTGGTGGTGTTTGGGGTCATACAGCGAGTCGACCCAGAGCAGCAGCAGATGGTCGGTCCCTGGAAGGCACCGGAGGCAGCTCGCGGTTTCGGGCGCGCGCAGCCCGCTCGTCTGCGGAAGCGACCAGGTCTCTCCCTGGTCCGTCGAGTGCGACAGGAAGACAGAGCCCAACTGCGTTCGAATCGACATCACCAAGTCCCCGTTCGAGAGCTCCGCAACCGACGGCTCGATCGCTCCGCGCATCGGCAGATCGATCACACTCGTCGCCTGCTGCCAGCTCTTACCCTCGTCGTCGGAAAGCACGCAGGAAATCTGGTAGTGCTGCGTGAACTGTCCTCCAGTCCCGAATTCGAACGGCACGAGCAGCCGCCCGGACCGCAACTGCAGCAAACTCGTTACACCACCCTGCATCCAGTTCCCTTTGGTGCGCCGCCAGAGGTAGCCGAACGACTCGAACGTCTCCCCGTCGTCCTTCGAACGGAATAACTCCATCGTGCTGCTGGAGCTTTCCGGATGTGTCTCGGTGCCGCCCCGGTGAGCGCGCAGGCACATCAGCAACAGATCCCCAGAGGCCAGCCTTCGCAAAGCCGGCGCCTGCACGTTGAAGTCGGTTTCCAGATGAGGCCGGACCAGGACTCGCTCATCCTGCCAGCTCCGCCCGTCGTCATGGGAGAGACGGGACGCAATCTCGATCTCTCCGTAATCCTGGCTGCCGTAATCGCTGGTCGTGTATTTCTGCCAGGCGACCAGCAAGCGACCGTCGGTGAGACGGGTCACCGACCCCATGTCATTGCGCGGACAGGAGTCGTCTACTCGTCGGACGACGGAGTACTCGAGGCCCGGCATAACCTCGATCGGCACACCCGAACCGTCGAACGTAGCGGTGTCAGTTCCTGATCGGGTCGTCATTTCCTGCTTCCATGCTCCTCTCCGTGCGCGTGCTACCAGGGCATAGTGCGATCTTGCGCCCGAATCGAACATAGCATACGATGCGGGCGGCGGTACACACGACCGATGAGTGACGTAGGTCTCGCCGGGGGGCCGGAGTCGGCTCCGAAGCGCCTTGCCAGCAGCGAAGAGCTCCGAACCGCCCTCGGCCGTGAACGGTGGCAGCGTGCGAAGCGCATGCGGCTTCTCTATGTGCTGTTTTTTCTTCCCTTCGTCAGCCTGGCCGTCTTCCACTACCTACCGATCTACGGGATCGTCATAGCCTTCAAGGACTACAAGCTGGGAGCTGGGTTCCTTGCGAGCCCCTGGAACAATTTCGAGCACTTCACGAACCTCTTCTCGACCCCGTTCTTCGGACGGATCTTACGGAACACGATCATCATCAGTCTCCTGCACATCGGTCTCGGTTTCCCCGCCCCGATCCTGTTGGCGCTGCTCATCAACGAAATCGTCAACAACCGCTTCAAGCGCGTCGTGCAGTCGATCTCTTACCTCCCTCACTTCATGTCGTGGGTCATCCTGGCAGGGATCATCGTCGAGATTCTCTCTCCGCAGCGGGGAATCGTCGCTCACGTCGCCACTCTTCTCGGCCTCGAGCCGCGGAACGTGCTCACCGATCGCAGCCTTTTTCGGCCGATGCTCGTGGCCACCGGCATCTGGAAGGAGGTCGGCTGGGGAACGGTGATCTATCTGGCTGCGCTCTCTTCGATCAATCCGGAGCTGTACGAGTCAGCAGCAGTCGACGGCGCCGGTCGCATACAGGTGGCCCTGCGGATAACGGTGCCGTCGCTGATTCCGGTCATGACGATCCTCGTCATCCTGAGGCTCGGCCAGCTGCTGAATGCCGGGTTCGATCAGATCTTCAACCTGTACAGCCCCCTCGTCTACGAGGTCGCAGACATCATCGACACGTATGTGTACCGGGTCGGCCTGATCCAGCGGAGGTACGACTTCGCAGCCGCGGTGGGTCTGTTCAAGAACGCGATCGGCGTCGCCCTCATCGTCGGCTCCAACGCGATCATCCGGCGGTTCAGTGATTACGGACTCTGGTAGGCGGGACCATGCGGCGGCCGTGGTACGCGCGTAGAAGGAGCGCCGGGGACGTCGCATTCAGCGTCTGCAACACGCTGTTTCTCGTCTTGTTCTGCCTGACGATCCTCTACCCGTTCTGGACGACCTTGCTTCTCTCGTTTTCGCCTCCCGACGAGGTGGTGTCTCTGGGATTCCGTATCTGGATCGATGAGTGGGCCACAACCGCCTATCGGTTCGCGTTCTCCGAATATGGAAACGTGGTCACCGCGTACGCCAACTCGGTGTACCGGACGGTAGTCGGAACGGTCCTCACCGTGCTCTTCACGATAATCGCCGCCTATCCACTGGCCAAGAAGAACCTGCCTGGGCGCACCACGCTGACCGTCGTCGTGCTCATCACGATGTTCTTCAGCGGCGGTTTGATACCGCTCTACCTGGTGGTGCGCAGCCTCGGACTCATCGACTCACGCTGGTCGCTCATCCTGCCCGCCCTTACCGTTGGTTTCTTCATCATCATCATGCGCAACTTTTTCATGACGGTCGACACGTCGTACGAAGAGGCGGCGTTCATGGATGGCGCGAACTACATCCAGATCCTCTTCCGCATCATCGTGCCGCTGTCGAAGCCGGTCATAGCCACGATAGCGCTCTGGCACGCGGTCTGGCACTGGAACGAATGGCTATACGCGCTCATCTTCCTCAATGACGAGTCGCTGCTCGTTCTCCAGCGTCTCCTGAGAAGGATGCTTCTTGAGCTGACGCAGGTCGAGGAGGCTCTGATCGATCAGTTCGAGTCGGTGGAAGAGGTCAGGTTGCCGTCGGCAGCGCTCAGGGCGGCAGTCACGATCATTACGATCGGTCCCATCATCCTCCTGTATCCCTTCGTGCAGAAGTACTTCATCAAGGGTATCTCCATCGGCTCGCTCAAGGGCTGAGCCTGATCGGGGCGTCCCAACGATTGGACCTCACGATCGAGGAGCCCTCCCGCAGCCGCTAGCCGTCACGGACAGGCTGGGATGAAACGAGGGGAACGGCGGCGCCGTTCCCCTCGAGATCCGTGAACGATCGCGCCCAGCGTCAGCGGACGATGTTGCCCCTTCGCAGCTCGGAAACGATCGGCGCTTTGGCAAGCTCTGCCAACACCTCGTCACCACCGTTCTCGTGCCACCTCTCGACGTAGTCATCCCACGTATCGTCGACGACTATCTCCCCGGTGAGCGCCCTGAGGAAGTATTCGTTGAACATCGTACCGAGAGTCTCCCCGACCCGTTGGTTGACCTCCACGAGGTTCGTATCATTGAAGAAATCCCACTTGTAGGGCCGCATCGAGAACCTTTGGCCGGCGGGCTGCAGCAGGTAGTTGGTTGTCCAGTCGGCGGTATGACCCTCGAGGATCAAATGCATGCGCTCTTCGGTACGGTACCTCGGATAAAACGAAGCGCCGCCGCGCTCCGGGAATCCGTCGGGTACTTCCTCGGCTGGTCGGACGATCGGTTTTGATTGCCACGGATCGCCTTCCCAATCGAAATGAACGTTCTCTTTGCCGAACTGGTACGCTACATAGCCCTCGTCCGTTCCCATGTAGTAGTCGAGTATCTCGAGGATCTTCTGCAGCTTGGCGTCACTCACCTCGGACGCGATGAAGTACGGGTAGCTGCCGACCGGTCCCACGACCGCGCCGGAGGTGGCGCCCTGAACGCCGCCAGGCCCGACCAGCGGCGGTATCAGCACCACTTCGCGACCACCGCCGAGTTCCTCCTCCGGGATGAACGTGTTGGGCGGCCGATTCACCGCGTAGTCGGCACCGGCGTAGATCGCCACCTCCGAGACCGAGCCGATGACGCCACTCTGTACCTTCTCCCACATCTTGAATATGGAGAGGGTCATGAACTCCTGGTCGATGAGCCCATCCTCCCACCATAGAGCCATGCGCTTGAGGAACTCCTTCATGCCGGGATCGGTGCGCCACTCCGTGAGCTCACCGTCGACCAGGCGGTTTCCGCCCCACCCGACGCCGAAGGAGCCTATCAACGTTTGCCAGTTCCTGTTCGCCCGATCGCTGGCACCGAACGGGATGGTGTCGTTCTGGCCGTTGCCGTCGGCGTCCCCGTCTCGGAATGCCCTCAGCAGAGCCTCGTAATCGGAGAACGCCACGTCGTGATCCAGGTAATAGACCCGGCCGAAGCGATCGAGCGGAATCTTCTCCGCGTCATAGCCCGGCAGGTCGAACCCAAGCCCGCGTGCGTAGTCGATGCGGAACATCGGGTAGAACGTCGTGCCGTCGGTATTGACCGCAACACCGTGCAGCGCGATGAGCTCATCCTCGTTTTCCGGATTCTCGGAGGCGATCCAGGCCAGCGGATACTGGTCGAAGATCGCTGCGAGATTGGGCGCGTAATCCCGGATCCAGGCTTTGGGTATCGCCCTGGTGAGCCCCGCCTCGAAGTGGTCCAGGGGGTTACCCCACCAGCCGCCTATATCCGGCTGCTCTCCAGCAGCGAGCATGACCTCGCGCTTTTCTCTGTCGTTCTCGTTGATGCCGTTGCTGATCACCGTGATGCCGAACCGCTCCTCGATGTCCTGGAATGTCCAGGCATCGGTCCACGGGCTCATCCACGTGATCTCCGTCACCTCCTCAGCGGCCGCCTCTGTCTGGCCCTCACCGCTCGCCGCGAACGGCACCAGCAGCAGGCCGACGGCTCCCAGGAGCATGCGTCGGTTTCTCATTGGCTCTTCTCCTTATGACTTAAGTGCGGAAATCCGTACGTCGCTCGCTTCACCTCCCGGGCTCGTGTTCTCGCGCTGCCGTGTCCCGGCAGCCGATCGGTTGCGCACGATCACTGTCTTCACGTTATCATGGTGATCTGCCTGCAATGACACGTCAACCGGGCTCCACGGATTGCTGCTCTGGAAACTGGACCCTGGCACTGGCGCGCGACGAAACCGGGAGATCGCGGCGGGCAGCGAGGAGGTCAAGAACCGCTTTCCGTTCGTCCCGGGGACCGGCGAATTCAACAGCGTGCCGGGGAAGATGCTGACGACGTGACACGCGCGACCGAACCACCTGTCATCGACGCCCACGGCCACACGCTGGACCAGGCTTTCGACACACATCGGCACCTGCACGAGGCGCTGGGCGGGCTCACCGATGTGCCGATGATGCGCGCCGGCGGCGTGGCCGCGCAGCTCACCGCCTGCTGGGTGCCGGACGCTGCGATCGGCGGGCCGCATGCCAGCCGGCAGCCGCTGCGGAAACTGTTGCAGATGGTCGACTACCTGCATCACGAGCTGACCGGTCCGGCAGGCGATCATGTCACACTGGCGGCTTGCGCCGGCGATATCGAAGCGGCCCGGGCGGACGGCAAGGTCGCGCTCATACTCGGGCTGGAGGGCGGTGATGCACTCAGGGGCGACGTCAGCCTCCTGCGCACGCTGCACCGACTCGGCATGCGGCACGTCGGCTTGGTGCACGAAGGGCGCAATGCCCTGGGGACGGCAACACAGGTTTGGAACGGTCCGGAGATGCGTGTCTATGACAGCCACATCGACGGCCCCGGCGGCCTCACGCCGGCAGGGCAGGCGGTTGTAGGCGAGATGAACCGGCTCGGCATGCTGGTCGACGTGACGCACATGGAAGCGGCGACCTTCCGGGACACGCTGGCGATCACCACGGGCCCCGTCGTTGCGACTCACGGCAACGCGCGGGCATTGCGCGATACTCCGCGCTATTTCGACGATGATCAGCTCCGCGCCATCGCCGCGACCGGCGGCCTCATCTGTCCCAGTCCGACCCCGCTCGGGCCAACTCCCGAAGCGGCCGCTCTCGAGCTGCTGCTCGACCACATCGATCATATGGTGGCGCTGGTGGGGCCGGATCATGTCGGGTTCGGCACCGATTTTCTCGGTCAGGTCGAGGCGCGGCCGGCCGGCGTCGGTGACATCAGTGAGGTAGGCCACCTCATGGCCGGGTTGCGGGCCCGCGGTTACGAACACGGGACCATTGAGAAGATCGCAGGCGGTAATTTCATGCGCGTCTTCGAGGCGGTGGCCGGATGAACGATGCCGTCAGATGACCACATATTTCGAGTCGTTCGATGACGGCCCCGGCGGATGGTACGGCTACCAGGACGGCCCCGGACAGAACAAGCGGGCGCTGGAATGGTCGCCCGGCAGCTTGACTTCGCGCAGCCCCTGGTGGATCGACTACAACCACGCGCCGCCGGGCATCGGGTATTTCCATATGCTGTTCTGCCTGAATACGTTCGGCCCGCAATCGGAAGAGGTCATGGACCAGGGCGGTTCGAACCGGTACGTCGCCGCCGGCCTGCCCACCGACTTCACGCGCGCCCGCGTGACCGCCGGGCTTCGCGGCGAGCTTCGGACCCAGGGCGCCCGGATGTGCGTCCTTCTGCTCAACGTCGTGCCCATGGGCCCCATCGACGGCGACATGCACAAGCTGCGCCCCAACCGCGAGTACCCGGTCTGGCGACATGAACTGCCCGAGGGATACGTGACACTCGACTCGGTGCAGATCGAGTTTCGGTGAGTGAATCGCGAAACCCATCGCAGCCCGGTCGGGGATTTGATACGGTCCGGGAATGAGTACCGCCACCGGCCTCCCTCTGGATTTCCGGCGCTCCTTCATGCGCTGGGACAAGCCACGCAACCCCGACGACCCGCGACCCTACGCGCGCCACAACACCCCCCTTGGCAACCGCGTGCGCATCGAGCTGGACTCGGTCCTGACGGTCCTCCGGCCGCAAGGCACGCCCGAGCGCTACTTCCTCATCGCGCCATGTCGGACCGAATGGGTCTACGCCGAACGGGAGCTATTTCAGATCCCGAGCCGGGAGTTCCGCTGCGTATATTCGCAGGATCACGAGCGGAGCATGGGCAGGAGCCTGCTGTGGGACGGTACGACCGAACGGGCCAGCGCCGCCAACGGCTGGGAGCTTGAGATCGACCTGCAGACCTTCAGCAGATCATCGGTCCACGACACGATCGCCGCAGTCACGGCCGCGTCGGAAGGCAAGGACCCGCTTGTCGGGCGCACGACCATGTCGCATCCCGACGGCAGCTATGAGTGTACGTTGGAGTATCCCATCAAGACGATGAACTTCCGGCCGGAGACGCCGTCGTTTCAGGTCGACACCGGGCCACTGGTGCTTCCTGACTTCTCGTCGAGCGAGGAGTCGATGATCGATCGACTGGTCATGGCCCATGTCGCGTTCAACCGATTCGATCGCGCGGAGTTCATCATTCGCCTGCCGACACCGATCGACGAGTCCCGACCCGACGGACCAAGGACGCTTCACTACGCGGAGGTGCGCGAGTACCCGGCAACCAACCAGATCCTCACCGGCGCGTACTGATACGGCGCAGCAGTGCCGGTCGCATGACTGGGTCGATCTGCGCGTGCGTTCCCCCGTTGGTTGTTCCGCCGCTACTTCTCCACGGCAAACGAATGATACCGTGGTACCGGTCATGACCAATCGTTGCGACCTCCAGGTGACCGACTACCGGGTCCTGTTCGACGACGACCGGTATCCGGCCAGCGGCTGCGCGGTGGTCAAGAGCGGCGACAGGCTGACGATGACCGTGCAGCGGGCGAGCGACGCCGAGCGCGGCATCTCCTCGCTGCTCACGCAGAGCGACGACCTGGGCGCCACCTGGACCGAGCCGCGTCCGTTCGGCCCGCCGCTCGCTCACCCGGAGACCGAGTTCCAGGGAGTCGCCCCCGCGCATGCGCTAGACGATGGGACCATGGTCGCCTGCGGCATCTACCTGCCCAAGGGCTTCGAGCGCTCCCTCGGCGGGCGCGGCCTGTATCGGCCCAGCGACATCCTCATCGGGCACCGCGAGCCGGATGCGGACGAGTTCTCCTGGCACCGGATCGCCGCCGGCACCTTCCTCACCGAGCAGTTCATCGCTCCCGGCATCTCCCTGCCGGACGGCCGGCTGGTCTTCACCATGTGGGGATCGGCCGTGCGCGGCGACAACTGGCAGTGCGGCGTGCTGCTCTCGGACGACGGCGGACGCACCCTCCGCTATCGGCAAGTCGGCTACGAGCCCGATCCGGCGATCCGCAAGGACCCGGAGGTGATGGCCGGATTCAACGAGCAGACCCTGTTCGCCGCCGCGGACGGCACGTTGGTCTCGGTCATCCGTGGCCGCGACCACCTGGGCGGCATCCCCGGCTCCAACCCGCGCTCCAGCGACTGCCTGTTCTTCCGCGCGGAGTCCCGCGACCGAGGCGAGACATGGTCGAAGCCCGAGCCGACCGACCTGGCCGGAACCGGCGCGCCGACCGACGGCTTGGCGCTGCCCGACGGCTCCCTGGTCCTGCCGGCCCGCCTGCCGTCACACTGGAGCCGCCACCGCGGCCACTCGTTCTGCGGGATGCACATGGCGCGCAGCTTCGACCGGGGCCGCACCTGGAGCACGGATCTCCTGTTCGACCGCACCCCCGACGGCGAGCCGTTCGACAACTACTACAACGCCATGAACGGCACCTTCGTCCCCCTCGGCGACTCCGAGGCGATGTACGTGTTCGGCCACTTCCGCCCCGGCTCCCCGACCGGCCACCGAGCCTACGCCGTCCACCTCCGCTGGGACTGACGCGCGCGCTTCAGCCGCCGTCGGATCTGGTCACGCAACACGTGATATGCCATGGCTAAGCAGTACAAGAGCGACGCGTTAGCGGCGGCTCACGAAACGGCGCTGGGTCTGACGGACGCGGGCGTCATGGTCACGCGAACCATAAAGGTTTTCGACGAGATGTGCCTGACGCCGGTCGAGGAGATGGCACCGGAGAGAGTCCGAGAGATCCGGCTACGGGAGAATGCGAGCCAAGCGGTATTCGCCCGCTACCTCAACGTGACGACAGGCCTGGTAAGCCAGTGGGAGCGTGGCGTAAAGCGGCCGCGCGGCGCTTCGCTGAAGCTCCTGACGTTGGTCGCGAAGAAGGGTCTCGGGGCGGTCGCCTGACAGACTCGGTTGCACGTCGGAGGAGATCGAGCTCCGGGACGGCCAGGTACGCGCCGATGTGGTGGAGGCCGCCGGCGCCTTGCTCACCGAGCAGTTCATCGCTCCCGGCATCGCCCTGCCGGACGGCCGGCTGGTGTTCACCATGTGGGGATCGGCCGTGCGCGGCGACAACTGGCAGTGCGGGGTGCTGCTCTCAGACGACGGCGGCGACACGCTCCGCTACCGGCAGGTCGGCTACGAGCCGGATCCCGCGATCCGCAGGGACCCGGAGGTGATGGCCGGCTTCAACGAGCAGACCCTGTTCGCCGCCGCCGACGGCACGCTGGTCTCGGTCATCCGCGGCCGCGACCATCTGGGCGGCATCCCCGGCTCCAACCCGCGCTCCAGCGACTGCCTGTTCTTCCGCGCGGAGTCCCGTGACCGCGGCGAGACGTGGTCGCCCCCGGAGCCGACCGACCTGGCCGGCACCGGGGCGCCGGCCGACGGCCTGGCGCTACCCGACGGCTCCCTGGTCCTGCCGGCCCGCCTGCCGTCGCACTGGAGCCGCCACCGCGGCCACTCGTTCTGCGGGATGCACATGGCGCGCAGCTTCGACCAGGGCCGGACCTGGAGCACGGACCTCCTGTTCGACCGCACCCCCGACGGCGAGCCGTTCGACAACTACTACAACGCCATGAACGGCACCTTTCGTCCCCCTCCGCGACGCAGAGGCGATGTACGTGGTCGGCCATTTCCGGCCCGGCGCCCCGACCGGCCACCGCGCCTACGCCGTCCACCTGCGCTGGGACTGACTCGCACAACTCTTCAGATCTCGCACGCGTCTCCGTTGCAGCCCGGCTGCGTCCAGAGTTCCGGCCATACCAGAGCCTGCAAGGCTTCCAACGATCGTGCGGGACGGGTGGCGCCGCTGGTCTCGAACAACTCGGCGATGGCGTCGGTGCCGAAGTCGTGCAGCAGCGTCCAGGCGGCGACCCGCCGCCCCAATGCGTCATCGGCCAGCAGACGGGGATCGTACGCCTCGAGGAACGCATGCATCACCGCGACGTCGCGGTTGCACAGACCGAGCCACAGCGGCATCCACTCGTAGCAGGGCACGCCGATGCGGGAGTCCCCGAAGTCGATCAACGCCGACACGTCCCATCGTCCGTTGCGCTCTTCAATCAGTAGGTGCTCGGCGTTCAGATCGCCGTGGATGACGACCTGCGCGGCCGTTCGCGAAGCAGCAAGCGCCTCGTCCAACAACGCCTCCAACTCGGGGGCGATGCGTGACACGATCAACCCCCGGTCGAGCAACTCCGGCAGGACCTCACGCCGGCGGCGGTCGACCAGGGCGTCCCAACATTCGCCCTTGTCGATGGGGGCCAGCGGTTCCGGGTTAACGGCGTGCAGCCGCCGGACCATGTGGCCGGTGCGTGCCGCGACCTCCACCAGGGCCGCCTGCGTCACTTCCGCCTGCAGCTCATCGAGCGGACGTCCGGCGCAGAACTCCATCGCGAGGAAGCTCCAGTCTCTCCGATCCCGAAACCCACCCGCCGCCCGGATGGCCGGCGCCGGAACCGCAGCGTCGTGTTGCAGCAGCTCCATCAGCCGGCGCTCGAAGGCGTGCTCCTCCCAGAACGGGCTGTAGATCTTGATCACCACACGCCGGTCGAGCATGAACACCGCGTTGGTATTCGACGCAGGAGCCTCGATCCGGTGGTAGACGATGCCCTCCCGCTCGCAGATCGCATCGACGACGGGACGCCACACGCGCACGTCGTCGAACAAGGCCGCCCACTGTTCCCACGTTTCGATCGGCGGCAGAAGAAAGGACAACCGGGCCCTACCGGGACTGGAGGTCGGTCAGTACTCGTACTCCGGCTTGCCGTAGACCTCCGGCATGTCCAGGAGCTCCAGCGTGAGCCCGAGCTGCGCATCCGCCTCGAAGTAGTCGAAACGGCCGTTGCGGTCGATGCCCAGGATCGGGCCGCCCTGGATCTGCTGATAGTCGATGCCCTCCAGATAGCGGTAGGCCGCGGCGTATTGGTCCTCGGCCAGGTACGCGCCGATGTGGTGGAGGCCGCCGGCCGGGTGCTGCGCCAGGTACTCGCTGTAGATCGTTCTGCCGCCGCCGGGGATGGGCACGATGATCTCCACGTCCCAGGTCCCGGTCGCCATGCAGACCTCGAGTGCGTAGCGCTCGGCGGGGGCGCCCCGGTAGGTGACCCCTTCCCAGTCGCCGCTGTCGACGTGGTAGACCTTGAACGGTCCGAAGCCGACGGCGCTCGGGCGATCCATCATCGCCTTCGCGTCCGGTGCGACGAAACCGAGTTGTTTCCAGTTGCCCAGTGACCCGATGCCAGCGTCAAGCGGGACCATGCGTTACCTCCATGCCCGATCGCATCAGGTCATGCCCGGCAGCAGCGCACCGACGCACGGGCAGGAGATCAGGTTGGCCGAGGGGAACTTGCTGAGCTGCCGCACGCCGTCCGTTCGCGCAGATCCAAAGCTTGCTGCCGATCTGTCCTCGCTCTTCGCCGGTTCGACCCAACGCTCCTATCTCTCTACCTGCGGCGGTTCCGACGCGAGTCGTTCACGGGCTCGATTCGAGTCTGTCATGTGGTCGCTCCCGCGACGATGTCGCGAAACCGAGCAAAGCTGCGCGAACGATTGCGGCCCACGTCGATACGTGCCGCCACAGCCCGTGCCGCTTCGATCTTGCGCAGTCCTGTCTTGAAGTATCCATGCTGTTGCATGATCCGTTCAAACGCCTCCCACGTTCCGCCGCGGATCGCATCGGGAATCCGATAGCGCGCCTTTTGACTCACGGTAGGCGGCAATCTTGGATACGCTTCGCGGACGGCCTCCCAGTCACCGAAGTACCAAGCCTCAAGCTCCTCGATCACGACTCGGTTGACTACCTGCCAAGGGTCGCCTCCTGCCTTCGTGCGCGTGATCAGCCCTGACTCCACGGCGATGTTCTCCAGGCACTCCTTGAGCTGGTGGCAGTCGTTGTCGTCTCGATCAACCAGCACAACAAGACGCCAGTCGGAAGGCAACCAGCGCCGATAGCCACGCAGACGCACCGGCAAATTGCTCAAGAGATCGCGCTTGCCTTCGAACTCATGGACTTCATAGGTCCGATCCGCGGGCAGCAACCGCGGAAGCAGAGTACCGAGAAACGCCTCCATCGACGGTTCTTCTACCAGCAACACGAGATGGCGCACGGTCACTCTGTCCTATCCGTCGGGCCGGTCAAGCGGCGTTCCCTGTGCGACCAGTGGGTCCCCTACGCCGAAGTGTCCTTCCATCCAAAGCGATCCGAGGCTTGCACCCTCTTCCATGAACTCGCGTACGCCGCGGATATCGGCAACGCGACGCGTTCGGGTGCAGCCCTCATCATCTCGCCACAGAACTCGCACCTCTTCGGGCCGAAGCGCATTGAGGAAGAACGGCGAATGAGTCGTGACGAGCAACTGGGTGCGTTCACAGGCGGCACGGCACTCCTCGGCCAACCCCGGCAGCAGGCGCGGATGAAGAAAGTTCTCGGGCTCCTCCATGCCGATGAAGGCAGGTGGCGCCGGGTCGTAGATCAGAATCAGATAAGCCAGCATCTTCAACGTTCCGTCAGAAGCAAAACGCGCTAGCACCGGACTATCGAACGGAGCGTCTTTGATCTGTAGCAGTAAGCGGCCGTCCGCCATGGTATCGGCTCGTATGCTCTCGATGCGCGGCACGCGCTCGCGTAGTGTGGTGAAGATGCGTTCAAGCCGCTCCGGATGTCTCTCGGCCAGATGCTGAATGACGTTGGCCAAGTTGTCACCGGTCTTGGTCAGGCGTTCGTGAGGTCCCGCCTCCGGTTGGCCACGGGCGCTGTCGACCGAGAGGTAAGAAACATGCCAACCCATAATGAAGTCTCGGAGCGCCGTCACGCGAGGATGTTCGTGGAACTGCCCAAGAGCGTTCACTGCCAAGAGATCGGGTGAACTGAGTGGAATCTCGACTCTCTGGTCCTCCGCGGCCGGCGCTTCCCCGCTAACCGCTCGGCCCTCACCCTCCCGGTATTCAAGAAACCGAAACGGCGCTCCGTAGCTACGGCGCTTCCATCTCAGCCACTCGTGTGCGACCACCGGCGCGCCCTCGCGCTCATCCACCGACAGATGGTAGGTAATCACCGGCGTCTTCGGTCGCTCCCGGTACTTGATCTCAATCATCACCGGCCCCTCGACCCCCCGCGTCTTGAGCTCCCTCGCGCGCCCGCGTCGATCCCATGCACGACGAAGGCCAGCCTCGAAGCATTCCGCAAGAAACGCGAACACATCGAATACCGTTGACTTTCCGCTGCCGTTAGGCCCGAGCAATACCGTCATCGGCGTCAAATCCTTGAGGTCGACAGACCGCAGAGCGCGAAAGTTCCGTACCTGCAGGCGCTCGATACGAGCCGGGGGAGGCGCGGAATGCGAATTCACGAATCGACCTCCTGTATGTACGTAGCGTCGTGCGCGTCCAGCATGTTCATCCTCACGGCAGTATACCCTACCTCTCGTATCAGCACGTGTTTAAGTGTCAACTGCAACCTCCAGGTAGCCGACTACCGGATCCTGTTCGACGACGATCGGTATCCGGCCAGTGGCTGCTCGCTCATCAAGAGCGGCGAGCTGATGATGATGACGGTGCAGCGGGCGACCAACGCCGAGCGCGCCACCCGTCCGGGCCGCCGCTCGCACACCCGGACACCGAATTCCAGGGCGTCGCCCCCGCGCACGTGCTGGGCGACGGAACCGTGGTCGCCTGCGGCATCCATCTGGCGAAGGGCTTCGACCGCGCCAGCGGCGGGCGCGGCCTGTATCGGCCCAGCGACATCCTCATCGGGCACCGCGCGCCGGGTGCGGACCAGTTCTCCTGGAGCCGGATCGCGGCCGGCTGGTGTTCTCCATGCGGGGATCGGCCGCGCGCGGCGACAACTGGCAGTGCGGCGTGCTGCTCTCAGACGACGGCGGCCGCACGCTCCGCTACCGGCAGGTCGGCTACGAGCCGGATCCGGCGATCCGCAAGGACCCGGGAGGTGACGCCGGTTTCAACGACCGTCGGGGAGCGCACTCCGATCCCGCGCCCAGTTGCCGATGACCGGCGGATCGATGGCGATCCCGCCCGGTTGGTGACCCACCGCCGGACTATCCGTCAGCGGGTTATCTGCAAACGCCGGATCTCTTTGTCAGGTCTATTCCTGGCAAGGTCGTGAGCTGACTGCAGATTAAGCCAGAACTGAGGTGTCGTCCCGAACGCGTCCGAAAAGAGCCACGCCATCTCGGCATTGACTCCTCTCGTACCCGCTATGACTTCGTCGACCTGCTGCACGGGCACGCCTATGTGTTCGGCAAAAGACGCCTGTGGCATGTCTATCGGCTTTAGAAATTCCTCAAGCAGGATTTCGCCGGGGTGAGTCGGTATCCGATTCTCAGGGATCATCGGGTTCTCCTAATGGTAATCGGTCAAGGAAACATCATCCGCAGCTCCGTCGCTCCAACGAAAGACGACTCGCCACTGATCGTTCACGCGAATGCTGTAGAATCCTTTCAAGTTTCCGCGCAAGATCTCCAGTCGGTTTCCGGGCAGGACGCTCAGGTTCCGTAAGTCGTGAGCGGCCTCGATCATATCCAGTTTCCTGGTGGCACTACTCACTATCGCGGCGGCAAAACGTCGCACTCTCCCGGTGTTCTTACGGTGAAAGATGTCCTCTGTAGCGCTGTCTCCAAAGGACTCGATCATCTCCTACGCAACTATAGCATGACACCAACGAGATCCCCACCCGTTGAGCAGGCGCGTCACCTGTCCCCAACCGCGAAGGCTTCCACCCACGCGCCGTCGGCGGTCAGCGTCACGCCGGTGTAGGGGGGCGCCGTTGCAGCCCGGCTTGCCTCGTCCGGCGATCTCTCGGATCGGGGGCAGGAAGAGAGCGAGACCGAACGAGTTCCGGGATGACCCGCTATGGATACTCGTACTCTGGGGTTCCGTAGACCTCCGGCATGTCCAGGAGCTCCAGAGTGAGCCCGAACCGGGCATCCGCCTCGAAGTAGTCGAAGCGGCCGTTGCGGTCGATGCCCAGGATCGGACCGCCCTGGATCTGCGGATACCCGAGTCCCTCCAGGTACCGGTGGGCCGCATCGTATTGGTCCGCGGTCAGGTACGCGCCGATATGGTGGAGGCCGCCGGCGGGCTGCCTGGCCAGGTACTCGCCGTAGATGGTTCTGCCGCCGCCGGGGATGGGCACGATGATCTCCACGTCCCAGGTCCCGGTCGCCATGCAGACCTCGAGCGCGTATCGCTCGGCGGGGGCGCCCCGGTAGTTGACCCCTTCCCAGTCGCCGCTGTCGACGTGGTAGACCTTGAACGGTCCGAAGCCGACGGCGGTCAGGCGATCCATCATCGCCTTGGCGTCCGGAGCGACGAAACCGAGCTGCTTCCAGTTGCCCAGTGACCCGATGCCAGCGTCAAGCGGGATCATCCGTTACCTCCACGCAGGGTCGCATCAGGTCATGCCCGGCAGCAGCGCACCGACGCACGGGCAGGAGATCAGGTTGGCCGAGGGGAACTTGCTGAGCTGCCGGACGCCGTCGCCGGTGATCACGAACTGTTCCTCGATGCGGGCGGCGTCGTTGCCCCGGCCGCAGTAGGTCTCGAACGCCATCACCATGTTCTCCTCGATGATCTCGGGATGATCGAAGGAGAAGAAACGGCTGATCACCGGCTTGCCCCAGTGGGTGATGCCGATGCCGTGCGCGACCTGCAGGGCGAACGCCTCGGCCTCGCTCGACAGCCCCAGGTCCTCGTGCGAGGGCCACACCTCGGCGATCTCCGCCGTGCTGACGCCGGGTTTCACCTTGGCGACCGCGTCGAACAGCCAGTCGTAGGACCGCTGGTAGACGTCCAGTTGCACCGCGGAAGGCTTGCCGACCACGAACGTCTGGTAGTAGCAGGTCTTGTAGCCGTTGAACACGCTCACGACGTCGATGTAGAGCATGTCTCCCATGCGCAGCATGCGGTCGGAAAAGTCGTGCGGATGCGGGTAGGCCCGGTCCCCGGAGATCACGTTGATGTTCTGGATCTCCTCGGCGCCCAGGCGATACATGGTCTCGCGCATGAATCCTGCGATGTCGCTCTCGCGAACCCCCGGGCGGGTGCGGTTGACCACCTCCCAGAACGCCGCCTCGACGATCGAGATCGAGGTCTCGATGAGGTCGACCTCCTCGTCGGTCTTGATCTTGGAGGCATCCAGCAGGGTCTGCTGGCCGTCGACCACGTGGATGCCTTCCGCTTCCAGCGCGTGGATCATCAGCACCTCGGCCAAGTCGATCCCCACCGGCTCGTCCTGCACGCCGAACTCCGTCAGATGGTCCTTGACCATCCGCGCGAACTTCTTCGCGTTCTCGATGCCCACGGCGGTGGGAAACGCGCCGCGCCACGTGCCGATGGAGGGCACCATCCGATCGGCGATCCAGGGGCAGAGCTTCTTCTTGGCGGCGATGGCGCTGCCGAGCTCGTACAGGACGGGCTGCTGCCCGGCCACCATCAGGGCGCTGCGCAGCAGCTTGTTGTTGGCCCAGTCGTTCACCCGGGTGCTGGTGATGTAGCGGATCCAGTCCGGGTCGAACACCAGCAGCGTCGCGATGCCGTCCTTCTGCATCTGTTCGTTGGTCTTGCGGACCCGGTCCCCGCGCAGCTTGTCGTAGTCGACGCGGATCTCGCAGTCCTTGGCCATCAAGCCCAGGGTCATGCCACGGCCTCCTCAGGGATGCGCACGATCAGGCGAACAATCAGGCGAAATAGAGGCCGCCGTTGAGATTCAACAACTGGCCGGTGACGTAGGAGCCGGCGCCGGAGGCCAGCCACATGATGGTGCCCGCCATGTCCCGGCCTTCCGCGTAGCGGCCCAGGGGTATGCTCTGGAGCTCCTCCGTCTTCAACTCGTCGAAGGTCATGCCGCGGCTGGCGGCCTCGGCCCGCATGAAGCTCCAGTGCATCTCCGTGGCTGCCAGCCCCGGACAGAGCGCGTTGACGGTGACGTGGTAGGGCGCCATCTCGCGGGCCAGGGAGATGGTCAGGGTATGCACGGCCCCCTTCGAGGAGCAGTACGCCGCGTACTCGGGAAATCCCAGCTTGCCGCCATAGGATCCCAGGTTGACGATGGTCCCGCTCTTCTGGTCCCGCATCTGGCGCGCGGCGTGCTTGCAGCCGAAGAAGATGCCTTTGAAGTTGACCGCGAAGATGCGATCGATGACGGCGGCGTCCATGTCGGCAACCGGGCCTTCCGAAAGGTGCATGCCCGCGTTGTTCACTATGATATCCAGGCGGCCGAACTCCTTCACGGTGCCTTCCACCAGATCGCGGACCGCCCCTTCGTCGGACACGTCGGTTTCCTGCGCATAGCCCCGGTTGCCGGGGTGCGCCGCGCGGATGCCGTCGATCGTCTCGTGCACGGCGGGCAGGATATCGGCCGCCACCACGTGCACGCCGTGCGCGGCGAGCGTCTCGGCCGTGCCTTGACCCAGTCCTCGGGCGGCACCGGTCACCACGGCGATCTTGCCGGCTACCTCGCTGAACGGCTGTGTGTCGGCCACGTGCGGTTCCTCCTGTCGGTCGGTCAGGCGGCGTCCGGGATGTGCTCCTGGAGCGCTCTCAGGTGGTCCAGCCGCCGGGGGGGTGCCCCCCTCAGCAGTGGGCCGGGCGGAGCGCCGAACACGTCCGCCTTGCTGTAGCCGTGGCTGGCGATCACCTCGCGGTACCGCTCCAGCAGCGCGGGGGTGATCGCGAGCGTGTAGTTGATCGTGAACATCCGGCGGCGGGTGCCGCCGCCCCACGCGCCGTGCTTCAGGGCCTGGTTGAACAGCACCAGGTCGCCGGGCCGGCTGGTCAGGGCGACGGCCGGGATCCGGTCTCCCGGCAGACCGCCCCAGAACCGCTCGCCCCGGATCTGTTCGTCGATCATCTCGGCATACGGCTCGCCGGTGCGATGGCTCCCCGGTATCACCCGCAGGGCGCCGCTCTCCGCATCCACGGGATCGAGATACAGCGCCAGCTTCACGAAGCCCACCGGGTTGGACAACGGCCCGTCGGAGTGCCAGCGGGTGTCGCCCACGTAGAACTTGCCGTCGCTGTTCCAGTACTGGTAGTCGTCCCCGCACAGCGCACGGGCGATGCCGTGCAGGCGGTCGTCGTCCAGCAGGCTGCACAGGTACTCGCTGTGATTCAGGAACGGCGCCACCCCGAACCGCTCGCGGCCGTCATGGTGGTCGCCGCCGCGGCTGCGCATGAGCTCCTCGAAGGCGTCCTCGATCCGGGTGAACTCGTCCGCGAACAGCCCCGGCAGGTTCAGGAAGCCGAACGTGCCGAAGAACTCCCGCTGCGCCTCGGTCAGCTCGAAGGTGGACATCGGCCGCAGCTTATCACGCCTCAGTGCACGCGCAGCCGAGCCCACCGGGTATGGGTCACCCCTTCGGTCGTGCACCAGAAGTAGGTCACCAGGTCGCCGTCGGGGAACAGCGCGCCGCCCGGTCTGCCGAAGGCGATCAGCATGTGCTCGGCCAGGAAGTTGTCGTTGTCGGGAGTGCCGAGCGTGGCTTCGGCGCCCGCGTCGAACAGGACGATCTCCTCGTCCGCGTCGTAGTTGGTCAGATCGGCGGTGACGGCGACGCGGATGCCCTGAGGCTCGTGCCGGTGGTTGTAGATGGTGGCCACGCGCCCGTCGGGCAGTGCGATGGGGGTGCTGACCTGCCCGCGCAGCGTGGTAGGGCGCGGGTCGGACCACGTGCGGCCCTGATCCTCCGAGACCACCCAGTGGGTGTTGAGATCCTCCAAGGTGCCATACACGTGCGTCCACAGCAGCGTGTAGATGCGGCCGTCGGGAAGGACGTTGGATCGCTGGTCCCACCACAGCAGCTCGCCGCTCGGGTCGTCGGCGATGATCGTGAGCTCGTCCCAGGTGCGGCCCTGGTCGGCCGAGAACACCGCGCCCGCCTTCTGATCGGGCGGGCCTTCGTACCCGCTCGGCTTCCACGTCTCGAACGGATACATCCAGCGATCGGGGGCCAATTGGAAGAGTCCGCCCGCTCCGTTGCAGGTGTAGCGCTCGGGCGGGAAGTCCACCGGCACGACCTGGGGTTCCGACCAGGTGTGCCCCTGGTCCGAGGACCAGAACAGGAGCATCGCCGGGCGCTGCAGCGACTCGGTGTCCGCGTCGAAGAGGTCGTCATCGGAGGCCTCGAAGCGCCCGGCCGTCATCACCAGCCGGCCGTCGGGCACGGGGTGGATGTGCGGCCCGCGGTAGGAGTATCCGTCGCGCGGCGGGTTGCGGGGATGGATGCCGCCTTGGTTGATCCACGTACGGCCGCCGTCCCCTGAGCGCAACACCTCGATGTGATTGTCGGAGGAGCCCAGCGACTCCCCCACGTGCTGGGCGGCGATCAGCGTGCCGTCCGCGAGCGGCGTGATCACGGGCATGAACGCGCCGCGGCCGGCGCTGCGGGAGATGATTCCTGTGGCGATGATCTCGATTCGTGGGGCCATACCCCAATCGTAGCCCGAAGCCGCGGGGTTCCTCACCGAACGGTGCCGCGTATACCGTGCCTGACATGAGCGACGAGGCACGCTTTCTGACCGATCGAGGCGACGGCCGCCACGTGACCACCATGGGGTTCTGCCAGCACCTGTTGCGCAACGCCGCCGGCCGGCTGGCCTACCGGCCGGGGCTGGACGACGCCGGGTTCGCCGAGTGGCGGCAACGGGTGCGCGACAAGCTCGCCGAGCTGCTGGCGCTTGCGCCGGAGCTCATCGCACCGGGGCCGGCGCCGGATCCCCCGCCGGTCCGCCTGTGGAGCGAGCGGCGCGACGGCTACCGCCTGGAGAAATGGGAGACGTATCCGGAGCCGGGGTCGGTGGTGCCGTTGCTCATGCTGGTGCCGGACACGGTCGACGCGGCTCGTCCCGGCCCCGCCGTCATGTGCTTCCCCGGTTCGGCCTCTAGCAAGGAGCTGCTGGCCGGGGAGCCGGAGCTGCGGCCGGAGCAGCCGCCCAACCGGCATCCCGTGCCCAATCGCATGGCCTGGTACTACGCCAAGGCCGGCCTGGTGGCCGTGGCGCTGGACAACCCGGGCATCGGCGAGCTGGATCTGCTCCCTGCCGGCGTTGCGCCGAACAGCGGCCGGGTGAAGCTCACGGCGCAGCTCATCCGGCTGGGACGGAGCTACGTGGAGCTGTCGGTGTCGCAGAAGCTGCCCGTGCTGGCGTGGCTTCGCTCGCTGCCGTTCGTCGATGCCGCCCGGGTGGCGGTGAGCGGCCATTCCCTGGGCACGGAGCCGGCGATGTGCATGGCCGTGCTCGACCCGACCCTGGCCGCGCTGGTGTTCAACGACTTTCTCTGCCACGTGCGCCAGCGGCACGTCGTGCTCGGGCTGCCGCGGGACGGGCAGTGGCGCGACGTGGACCCGCTGTGGCACGTGGTGCCCGGCATGTTCAGGTGGTTCGACTTTCCCGACCTGCTGAGCTCGCTGGCCGGCCGGCCGCTGATCATGACCGAAGGCGGCGCCAAACAGCACCTGGACCAGGTTCGCGGCGCGTACCGGGAACGCGGATCAAGTCACCTGCTGGAGATCCACCACTACCCGCGCTACGCCGATCCGGGCGCCCGGCTGCACGACGACGACGAGATCCCGGAAGGGCTGACCATGGAGGAGTACTTCACGTACGCCAACGTGGACGTGCCCAACCACAACTTCAAGCACGCGGTGGCCGTGCCGTGGCTGGTGCGGACGCTGGACGCGAACTGACGACCGGCCGACGCGCGTAGGCGGCTCCGCACCGACAGGGCGAGCTTGCCATGAGGCCGCTGCCGTGGTAGTGAGAATCAAGGGGATCCGCGGGAATGGCACCCATCTGTGAGGTCGAACGCGAGCTGCACGCGACCTCTGGACAGGAACGGGTGGCGGTGAGCTGTGCCGTGTCCTACATCGGTCAGGGCCTGCGGCTGGAGGAGACCCGTGCGCTGGTCAATTCCTCCGACTGGAACTATCAGGCCCGCAGCCGGGAGTCTGCGGACAACGGCAGGACCTGGAGCGACTGGGAGCTCCTGTACGAGGAGCGGCCGCGCCAGGGCGACGTGACGCAGTCCGGCGGGGCCAGCCAGCGCGGCACCGGGCCGTGCGACCCGGTGTCCGGCATGCTCATCAAGCCGGTGTTCCAGCGCCTGCTGCGCGGCGATCCGCGGGAGGCGCTCCACGTGCTTTGGACCGGCGAGAGGCGCTTCGCCGATCACGGCTTCTACCAGTTGTCCGACGACGACGGACGCACCTGGGGCGACGCGCGCATGCTCAAGTACGAATCCGGGCCGGACTTCGACCCCGAGAACTGGGGCGACGAGATCTTCTTCCGGCGAAACGAGATGTACGTCGGCCGCCCGCTTGCCGCGAGCAACGGGACGGTGGTGATCAGCGCCACGGTGCCGGTGCCGTACCGCGACGCGGAGGACGAGAAGGTCCCGGTGGTGTTCCCCAACACCTATCGGGAGGGCTGCGTTGCGGGCGTCATCTGCTTCGTAGGGCGCTGGGACGCCGCGGCGGGCGACTATCGTTGGCAGACCTCGGAGCCGATCTTCCTGCCGCGGCGCACCTCCACGCGCGGACTGGTCGAGCTCGATCTCAGTGAGCTGTCCGACGGCAGGCTGCTGCTGATCATGCGCGGCTCCAACGCCGGACTCGATGCGCTGGAGTGCCCCGGCAGGAAGTGGTGCTCGACCTCGTCAGACGGCGGCCTGATCTGGACCCCCATCCGCGACCTGCGCTATGACGACGGGGAACAGTTCTATTCGCCTGCGACCTTTGCCAAGACCATCCGCTCCCGCAAGACCGGGCGGCTGTACTGCGTGCTCAACATCGCCGAGCGGCCGGCCGAAGCGAACGGGCCGCGCCATCCGCTGCAGATCGCCGAGATCGACGAGCGCGAGGTCGCACTCAAGCGCGACACCGTCACGGTGATCGACCGGCGCGATCCCGAGCAGGATGCCGACACCCTGCAGCTCACCAACTTCAGCCTGCTGGAGAATCGCGAGACCCACGATCTGGAGCTCTACCTGACGCGGCTGGGCACCAGGGGCGGCGGTCGCGACGTCTGGACCGCCGACGCCTTTCACTACCGGCTGCGTCCGTAGGCACGGAGGAGCGCATGACCGTCAGCGAACGGAAGGTGACTTATCGCGGCAGCGACGTGTCCGCGGCCTACGAGACCGTCGGCTACCGGTCCGCGCACGAGCCCAAGCTGCTCAGGCAGCGTTTCAGCGAGATCGGCAACGACATCTACGACCTGATGCGCCTGAGCTACTCCGACGATGACGGGGCCACTTGGTCCGACGATCACCCGTATCAGGTCAGCTATCTCACCCCGGCCGGCACGGTACGGACCGGCTACGGCACGCTGGTGGCCGATCCGGGCAGCGGGCGTCTGGTCGCGCTCAACACCACCTCGGTGATGCCCCGCGACCACATGCTGGAAGCGCTCATCTACTCGTTCGCGACCTACCGCGTCTCCGAGGACGGCGGCATCACCTGGCTGTTCGAGGACCGCATCATCCAGAACGGCGAGGAATATGACCCCTCCCATCCGTTGCAGGCGGTGTGGACCGGCAGGAACGCCGTCCACTTCGCCAACGTGCCGTTCTTCGATCGCGCCGGACGCCTGATCTTCCCGGTGCAGATCACCCGTCTGCAACCGGACGGCACGCTGTTCTGCCCGCCGGGAGCGCTCTCCTTTCACGAGATCATGGTCCTGATCGGCACCTGGCAGCCCGACACGCGGCTGCGCTGGGAGGTCGGCGAGCGCGTCATCCTGGAGCCCGATGTCTCCACCCGCGGGGTATCCGAGGGGGCGGTCGCCGAGATGCCCGACGGACGCTTCCTGATGGTGATGCGCGGCAGCAACGCCGGCAACTCGTCACTGCCCGGCCACAAGTGGTACTGCACCTCGGACGACGGCTGCCGCACCTGGAGCCGGATCGAGCCCTGGACCTACACCGACGGCACCGCGTTTCACTCGCCGAGCTCCTACTCCACGATCGTGCCGCACTCAAGCGGCAGCTACTACTGGATCGGCAACCTGTGCGAGGAGAACCCCGACGGCAACGGTCCGGACTATCCGTTGGTCGCAGGCGAGGTGGACCCGGACAGCTTCCTGCTGATCCGCGACAGCATTAGCGAGATCGATACCTGCCGTGAAGACGACCCCGCGCCGGTGCACCTGCGCAACTTCGAGGTGCACCAGGAACGCACCGGCGACGCCCTGATTCTGCGCATGACACGGCTGTGGGTGGATGCTGCCGGGCACATGCGCGGCGACGCCTACCGGTATCGGCTCAGCCCTTGAGCGAGCCGATGAAGATCCCCTTGATGAAGTAGCGCTGCAGAAACGGATACAGCAGGATGATCGGCCCGATCACGATCAGGGTCGTGGCCGCCTTCACCGATTCCGGGGGCAGGCGCTGCTGGTTGGTGATGTCCCCGGGATCGCCGAACTCGATGATCTGCTCCAGCAGCTCGCGCTCCTTGATCAGCAGCCGCCGCAGGACCATCTGCAACACGATCTTGGAATCGCTCTTCATGTAGATCAGCCAGTCGAACCAGGCATTCCAGTGGTAGACCGCCGTCCACAGAAAGATCACCGCCATCACCGGCTTGGCCAGCGGCATGATCACCCGGAACAGGATCTGCAGGTAATTCGCGCCGTCGATCAGCGCCGACTCCTCGTAGGCGATGTCGACGGTCATCAGGAAGTTGCGGACGATGAGAATGTAGAAGCCCATCGCCAGCACCGGCAGGAGGAGAACGATGAACCGGTCCAGCAGGCCGAGCGAACGGATCAACAGGTAGGTCGGTATCAGCCCGCCGGAGAAGAACATCGTGATCAGGATGTAGATGGTGATTCCGTTGCGCCCGGGCAGGTTCTTCTTCGACAGAGGATAGGCGGCCATCAACGTGACGACCACGGTGAGAGCGCCGCCTGCCGCAGTGCGGAAGATCGAGTTGAAGTAGGCGACGGCGATCACGTTCTCGGTGAAGACGAACTCGTAGGCGTCGGTGTGCCACTGGTCCAGCCAGACGTGCAGGCCGAGCGTCAGGGCGTCGTTGAAGCCGGAAAACGACAGGATGATCGTGAACCAGAACGGATAGAGAAAGGTCAAGGAAAGCAGGAACAGCACCACCGCCGCCGCCGCCTTGAAGGCGATTTCCCCCGCCGTCTGGCGCCGGTAGCCCAACACGCGGCGCACGCGGGCGCCGCCGATGTCGACCTCGACCAACCCCTGGTCGATCATCTGCTTGGCCATCTCAGACCGTCCCGAACCGCCGGGCAGCCATCACCAGATTCCGTGATCGCTGAAGCGCTTGATCACGGCGTTTACCAGCACGATCAACGCGACCCCCACGACGTTCTTGAACAAGCCGGCAGCGGTGGCGAACTCGAATTCCCGCGAAATGATGCCGACCCGGTACATGTAGGTATCGATGATGTCGGCGACCTCGTACACCAGCGGGTTGTACAGGTTGAAGATCTGGTCGAAGCCGGCGTTGAGGATGCCGCTCAGGCGCAGGATGAATAGGATGGTGATCACCGGCAGCAGCGATGGCAGCGTGATGGCGGTGGCCTGCCGCAACCGCCCGGCGCCGTCGATCCGCGCCACGTCGTACATGGTCGGATCGATGGACGAGATCGCCGCCAGATAGATCACCGAACCCCACCCCACCTCCTTCCAGACGTCGGTGGCGATCAGAATGGGGCGGAAGACGGTCACGTCGGTGAGCAGCAGCGGCGCCTCCCTGCCGAGCACCGTGTACAGGTGGCCGATGATGCCGCGCTGCGGAGAGAGGATCTCCACCAGGATGCCGGCCATCACCACCCACGAAATGAAGTGCGGGAGGTAGGTGATCGCCTGGATCCCCTTCTTCCACCACGAGTTGGCGAACTCGTTGATGATCAGGGCCAGCAGGATCGGCGCCGGGAAGCCGAACACGATGCGCAGCACGCTGATGATGAGGGTGTTGCGCGTGACCCGCCAGAACTGGAAGCTTCCGAACAGCACCTCGAAGTTGTAGAAATTGTTCCACGGGCTGCCCAGGATGCCGCGGCTTGACTGGAAGTTCTTGAACGCGATGACGATTCCGTAGATCGGAATGTAGTTGAATACGAACAGCAACAGCAGGGCGGGCAGCAGCGACAGGTAGAGCAGCCGCATCCGCCGCGCCCGGCTCCATCGCTCGCGCCGCAGGTTAACGCGTAACTGGACGTCGACCGCAGATGCCGGCATCGGCTTCAACCTCGGGGGTTAGAGCGGAAGGGGATGGACCGGCGGCCCATCCCCTTCATGTCCATCGGCAACAGAATCAGTATTCGATGCGGCCCTCGTGCAGCGCCGGGATGATGACCGCACTCTGCATCGCCGCCAGCGCCTGCTCGCCGCCCTCGGCCATATAGCGTTCCACGTAGGCGTCCCACTCGGCGTCCAGGTCGCTCTGCCCGGTCACCACTCGCAGGTAGAACTCGTTGGCGATCGTGTTCAGCCCCTCGCCGTAGCGCTCGGCCACCACCTTCATGTCCGTCTCCGCGAACAGGTCCCACTTGTAGGGTCGGGTGTGGTAGTACTCGGAGTTTCCGGGGTTGAACCAATTGTCCCAGATCTGCACGAATTGCGGCGAGTAGATCCAGCGGATCATGTCCGCGTGATAGCCGTACGGATAGTGAAAGAACCTGCCGAGCACGGGCTCGTCCGGGTGGTTCGCCTCCACCTCCTCGCGCGGCACGTGGTTCGGCTTCGAGTTGCCCGGATCGCCGGACCAGGTGAAGTGCACCCCTTCCTTGCCGAACTGGCTGATCATCCAGCCCTCCGGGTCATGCTGGCGCCAGTCCCAGATCTGCAGGATCTTGGCCAGCTTCTCGTCGCTGACGTCGTGGCGGACCTTGAGCGCGGCCCAGTTGCTGATCGCCGAGTGCGCCTGGTAGACCTGCACGCCCTGATAACCCTCGGGACCGATCGGCGGCGGCATCATCGCCACGCTCGCGCCGGCCGCGACCTCTTCCAGGGTGGCGTTGTTGGGCGGCCGCTCCAGCGTGGGGTTCACGTAGGTGGAGTTGCTAGTGAACTGCACCGCCGTGATGTTGGCCATGTCCTTCTGCCACATGTCCTGGATGGTCAGGGTCGGGAACTCGCGATCGATGAATCCCTTGCCGTACCAGTCGGCAAGGTGGGCCAGGAACTTCCGGTAGCGCGGTGAGATCGGCTGCACCACCAGATCCCCGTTCTCGTCCTGATAATTCGGCACGCCGCCAGCACCGACATTGATCGAGTACATCGGCAACCCGAAGGCGCCGAACAGCGTCCCGAAGCTCCAGGTGATGTTGTTGGACGCGGCCACCGGGATGGTGTCGTTCTTGCCGTTGCCGTCAGGATCGCCGTCACGGTAGAGCGTCAACAGCTCCTCGACCCAGTCGAGGGTAAGGTTTGCCGGCACGAACCACGTGCGGTCAGTCTCGGTGCTGACCTGCCAGCGCGTCTCATAGTAGTCGGGAATCGGCTTCCCGACCCGTTCGGCGAAGTCCGCCCGGGTCGCCCAGAAGCCGATCAACGGCACGTTGGTCGACATGGTCACCCCGACCAGCGCGATGTAGGCATCCTCGCTGTCCGGGCTGCGGCTGATGTTGAGCGCGATCGGGTGGTCGAGCATCCACTGGTAGTGCAGGGGCGCGTACTCCTGGATCATCGCCAGCGGTATCTCGCGAGTCAGCCCGTCACGGTAGTGGAGCTGATCGTCGCCGGCCGAGAAGACCTCGGGGGCCTCGCCGGCCGCGAACATCAGGTCGATCTTCTCTCTGTCGTTGTTCCAGATGCCGTTGCCGAGGATACGGACGTCGAATGTCTCCTCGGCGACCTGCGCCGCGTGGGAGGTCGTCTCCCGCAACTGCCAGGTGATCTCCATCGGCTGGTCTGCGGAACCCTCCGCCTGCCCCTCGGCAAACGCCGCCGACGGCACCAGCCAGAGCGCCAACAGGGCCATCACGGCCACGAGGCTGCTAAATCGCTTGTGCATGGTCATCCTCCGTATTCGCAGGTCTCGCGCGTCCATGGAGAGCGCCACGGCAGTGACGGCCATCTGCTGCGCGGACGAGCGCAATTCTACCCCGTTGCCGAGGCACCGGTCCAGCCGGCCGAGTCTCCGGCTGCCTTGAGCCGGCCACGCCACCGATCTATCGTCATCCGGTGGAGGTCGACCGGGCAGCCGCGAGCGACCGGTACGACCGCGCGCTCAGCCGGGCGGGACGATTCCTCCGCGGACGGCAGCGGCGGGACGGGGCGACCGCCGGCGCCGGCTCGATCTGGGGCTACTACTCGCAACCGCTGGCGCTGCTGAGCGGCGGGTCGCCCGATGACTGGAGTTGCGCCAATCGGTGCCTCGACTTCGTCCGGCGCGAGCTTCTGACCGCCGCCGGGACGGTGAGCGTCCAGCCGCTGCCCGGCGTCGGCGACCTCTACGTCTATCCCTACCTGGTCCGCGGCGCGGCGATCTGGGGACGGAGCGACCTCGCCGTGCCGCTGGCCCGGTCGCTCGTTCGCTTCCAAGACCCGTGCGGGGGTATCCGCTATCGCACCGGAGCACCGGACCTGATCGATCCCGCGACGACCGCTCACGGTGGCATCGCCCTGCTCGTCACCGGCCATCTGCAGCACGCGGAGCGGGCCGGCCGGTTCCTGCTGCGGATGCATCGGATGCAGCCGGACCCGGCCAACCGCTACCTGACGGTCTGGGACACGCAGCGCGGCGGGCCGATCGCGGACTACGAGGGCCGTGCGGACATGCCGTGGGGGAGCGGCTCGGCGCTGCGGCGCCACAACCCGGAGGGGGGCAACGCGTACTGGGACATCGGCTACATCATCGCCTTCCTGACCGCCCTGTGCCGCGCTACCGGCGAGCGCGACTACCTGAGCGCCGCCCGGGAGATGTTCGACCTGTTCTACGGCTATGCCGGCTTTGCCGATCACGTGTGGAAGACACCCTGGGCCTGCGCCGCACTGCACCAGGCGACCGGCGATCCCCGCTACCTGGCGGCCGCCGCGCGGATGGCCGACCACATCGTGGCCGCACAGCAGGACGACGGCGGCTTCTTCCTCGGGTCCCAGTCCTGCTATATCGACGAAGCGACGGGGCAGTGGTCGCATGCGTTCAGCGAATACGGGGAGCTGCAGGCCAATCCTGATATATTCATCGACACCGCCGCGCAGATGGCTCACTACCTGGCGCAGGTGCGGGCCGTTATCTGAGGAGCGTGGGGCAGCCGCCGGCGTGCGGCGCGAACGGTGAACTGGAGGCCACGGGTGCGTCTGTCGGAGCTCAAGAACAGGATCCGCTCCGATCGCGTCTCGGTGGGCACCTGGATCTCCATCGGTCACCCGGACGTGACCGAGATGCTGGCGCACCAGGGGTTCGACTGGCTTCTGTTCGACCTGGAGCATGCGCCGCTGACCGTCGAGTCGCTGCAGCGTCTGCTGCAGCCGATGAACGGCAGCCCCGCCGCCGCGCTGGTGCGTACGCCGCTGGACCAGCCGAGCCTGGCCGGCCGGGTGCTGGACTGCGGGGCCGACGGGGTGGTCTTCCCGCTGGTCAACGACCGGTCGCAGGCGCAGGCCGCTGTCGACGCCTGCAAGTATCCCCCGCTCGGCAGCCGCGGCATGGGTCCCAGGCGCGCCGCCGGATACGGCCGGATGGAGGCCGAGTATCTGCGATCCGCGAACGACCGCACGGTGGTCGCCATCCAGATCGAGACCGGCGACGCCGTCGAGCACATCGACGAGATCCTGTCGGTGCAGGGCATCGACGTCGCTCTGCTCGGTCTCGGTGATCTGTCCGCGAGCCTCGGTTGCCATCTTGAGTTCGCCGCCCCGCGTGTAGTCGCGGCCGTGGAGACGGTGCTCGCAGCGTGTAGACGCCACGACGTCCTCCCCGGCATGGCCTACGCCCACGACGCGGTCACCGCCCGCGCCTGCATCGAGCAGGGATTCCGGCTGGTCGCCGTGGGCAGCGACGACGTGTTCCTGCTGGACGGATCACGCCGCGCTCTCGACGGGCTGCGGTCGTTGCGGTGACCGTCGCGATCGCTTCGGCGGAGCACCCGCGCAACTCCGAGGGTGCCGTCTTCCAGCGCAGCGACGGGTCGCTGTTGCTGATCTACCAGGAGTACCTGGCGAGCGAGCGCGGCGGCGGCGACGACGCCCCGAACAGGCTGGTCGCCGTGGTATCGAACGACGGCGGGCGCTCCTGGGCCGGCAAACGGGTCGTGGCGCAGCCGGCGCCGAACCAGATCAACGTCTACAGCCCGTCCCTGCTGCCTTCGCAGCGCGGCGAGCTCCTGCTGTTCTACTACGCCTACCAGACGATCGGCTCCGGTCAGGAAGTGGACAGCACCGGCTACCTCGTGCGCTCGACCGACGAGGGGGAGCACTTCGGCGATAGGAGGGCCATCTGGGAGCACCGGCCGTTCGGCTGCGCCAGCTCGGCCGTCAAGCGGCTGCCGTCGGGCCGGCTGCTGTTCCCGGTCGAGCACCATGTCGGTGAGTTGTGGACCCCACAGGCGAGCATTCAGGCGCGCTGCCTCATCAGCGAAGACGATGGAGAGACCTGGCAGGAGGGCGACGCCGCGCGGCTGCCCCTGCGCGGTTGCATGGAGCCGCACGTCGAGGCGCTGACCGACGGCTCGGTGCTGATGGTGATGCGCACCCAGCTCGGCAGCGTCTTCTCCTGCCGCTCGCGCGATGGAGGTCTGACCTGGTCGGCGCCCCAGGCCACGGCGCTGCGCGCGCCGGAATCGTGCCCAGAGCTGGCGCGCCATCCGCGGAGCGGCGACCTGTGGCTGCTGTGGAACGACAGTGAGTACGACCCGACGTTCGGCAGCCACTTCGGCAAGCGCAGTCCGCTGAGCCTTGCCGTCTCCGGCGATGAAGGCCGCACGTGGCAGCGACGGAGCGTGATCGAGTCGGACCCGAATCGCGCGTTCACCAACCCGGGCGTCTGCTTCCTGCAGGACGGCAGCGCGATCGTAAACTACTGGACCTGCCGCTATCGCCCCGACCGGCGCATGGCGGTCGACCGCATCGACCTGCGGCTGGCGCTGCTCGACGGCGCCGGAGCGCCGCTCGCTCTCCCATGACCGGCAGCTCGCCCCGAGTCTCGGGCGAACTGACATCTACCCTCGCACGGGCGCACTCGCCGAGAATCCCAGAAGATACCGCAACTCCGGTGAGAAGGTTTGCGCGACCTCCGGGGCTATTGATGTATAGTCGGTAAACGGCTTAATCCATGAGCGAGAGTAATAGCAGAGAATTGCTCGACGGGGATTGTCTGTCGCGTTTGGTCCCGATCGGTGCCATGTATTTGAAAGCCAGATAGCGACCGAGCCGGCGGGTCCAGTCAGCATCGTTCCGTTCTCCTGCTGTCCTCCCCATGTGGGCTTTCTGCGAGTGCGATGGCTGTCAGGAACAATCTGCGTCGCCCCGTTGGTCGTTGTGAACGCATCGAGCATCCAAGCATTCTGAATGGTCAGTGGAAAATCCGGTAAAGGCTCCGGCAACTGACCGAGCGGCACATCCACATGCCATGCTCCACCTTCATCGGTGTGGGGACCAATACTGGTCGCGCTACAGTCAGCGAGCACGCAATCGTCGCCGAGAATCTCCCGCACCAACGAAAGCACTACCGGATGTTCTATCAATTTTCCGAAATCTGGCGCCTTGTTGACTACGTTCCAGACACGCTGGGACTGGTCATCATCAAACAGGGTCGGCAAATGAAGGAAATTCTTAGCTACCGCTGCAGGAGGGACGGGCCATGGTGTGCCTTGGTTTTGTGTACGTGAATGGCGGATTCGCCGCATGAGTCGAGCCTGCTCCGCCTCACTGATCTGGTAGCTTTCTTTCAGATACGCTTCGATTTCGTCATCTCCTGGCAACGCGGGCCCGTCTTCCGGCTCGAAGGGCTGTTGTCGTTCCCGTTCAAAGAGTTCCTCCACAAGACGCCGGTAGTGCCGGATTTCATCTTGGCTGAGTACACCTTCAATTACGGCGTATCCGCGTTCAGAAAGATGTGTGAGCACCGACTTCAGATCGTCGCTTGAAATTCCATGAGTTCCCATGATCTTCCTCCAATGATACGCGTCTGAATTGTATTTCGACTTGCCGGAGAAACCCGCAGAGATTCACAGCGCAATCCGAACCTGCCGCAATGCAACGCTTCCTGCCAGAATCCGGGGAAATATGGCATACTCTACACATCAGATGACAACTCCCTATCCAGGAGATAGGTCTGCAACAGATGGAGTATCCGAATACAACCTCTTCTGTCGATTGACGGGGGATTGAGCGTCTTCCCGCGCCGGCGAGAGCGTGCCACGCGGGCGGTGACGGTCACCTCACCACGCGGGCGAAGCGTGAGCCTACCCCGTTGCCGAGGCACCGGTCCAGTAGACCGAGCGCCCGCAGCCTTGTGCCGGCCATGACACCGATCTATCGTCGGCCGATGGCGGTCGACGGCATCGACCTGCGGCTGGCGCTGCTCGACGGCAGCGGGGCGCCGCTCGCGCTCCCATGACCGGCGGCTCGCCCCGCGTCGCGGGCGTTCGCGTCCGCGGCGGCACGCGAGCGGCCCTGAGCCTGGTCGAGGTCAGCACCGGCGACGGGGTCACCGGGATCGGCGCCACCGGCTCGCCGGTGCAGGCCATCGACGCGATCGTCCGCGGGTGCGGACTGGCCGAGCTGGTGATCGGCGAGGATCCGCTTGAGCCGCGACGCCTGTGGCGGAGGATGTTCCAGACGTGGCAGGCGCAGCGCGGCCGCGGCTCCGAAGGCGGGCTTGCGGTCAACGCGATGGGGGCAATCGACATGGCGTTCTGGGACCTGAAGGGCAAGCTCCTCGACCTGCCGCTGTACCGGCTGCTCGGAGACACCCGGGGCGAGGACGTGCCCGCCTACGCGAGCGCGACCGCGTTTCAGGACGCCGCCACGCTCAAGAGCCCGGATCGGTTGGCGGCCGAGAGCGATGCCGTCGTGCAGCGCGGCTTCCGCGCGCTCAAGTTCGGCTGGGGCGCCCACTTCGGCGTCGAAGACCGTGATCGGCTGGCGGCGGTGCGAGACGCCATCGGACCCGAGGTGCGCCTGATGCTCGACATCGGCTGCCCGGCGTACTGGTCGGACGGCTGGAGCGCCTCCGCGGCGCTCCGTGCCGCGCGCGTGGCGGAGCGGTTCGACTGCCACTTCCTGGAGGAGCCGCTGCCGCCGCACGACGTGGCCGGCCACAAGGCGGTGACCGAGCCGACGTCGATCGACATCGCCACCGGCGAGAGCCTGTCCACGGTGCACCAGTTCCAGCCCTTCATCGAGCAGCGCGCCGTCGACATCGTGCAGCCGGACGCGGCCCAGATGGGCGTGACGCAGGCGTTCGAGGTGACGGTGAGCGCCCGCGAGCACGGCATGCGCTGCCTCCCGCACGGCCCGTGGTCGGCGCTGACCGTCGCCGCGCATCTGCACATCCTCGCCTCGGCCGGCGCCGGCGGCATGGTCGAGTACCCGTGCTTCGACGCGCTGCCCGAGGCCACCGCCACGCCGGCGCGCATCGCGCAGTTCGAGATCGTCGAGCACCCGCCCGAGCTGATCGACGGGCGCCTGCGGCTGCCGAGCCGGCCGGGGCTCGGCCTGGGCAACTTCGTCGACTCAGGTGTGCGCGGGCTGGAGGCCGACTGCCGGTGCTAGCGCCGATCCATCTTGCCGGCAATTGCGCGGTGGACGTGATGGTCCCGGCCGCGATCGGCGAGGCCGGTGCGGGAGAGGATCGCCGGCTGCCGACCACGCTCCGGATCCTCACGGAGCGGCCTTCCGTCACGCTGGCGGGGGGAGCGGGGTGGCCTGCCTACCTGCTGGCCCAGCTCGGTCACGCGGTGCAGCTCAACACGAGGCTGGGGCGCGACCTGTTCGGCACCGTGCTGCGCGATCGCCTGGCGCGGGCGGGAGTGCAGGTGGTCGGTCCGGACGCGGCGGCAACGGCGGTCAGCGTGATCTCGGCATCGGCGGGTGGCCTGAGATCCGGTTTCGTCTATCCGGGCGAGCCGATCGACTGGCGATCCTCCGCCGAGGGGCTTCGCTCCACGCCGGGCACCCGATGGTTCTTTGCGAGCGGTTACTCGGGAGTAAGCGAGGCGGACTTCCGGACGCTGAAGGAGCTGTTCAGCGAGCTGCGGAATCGGGAGGTCAGGATCGTATTCGACCCCAGCCCCTGGTTCGCGCAACGGGTCGCGAGAGACACCATGCTGGAGCTCTTCTCCAGCGTCTACTGCCTCAGCGCGACGCAGTCCGAGCTGGGCGCATGGTTTCCGGCGGCGGACCCGAAGACGCTTGCGCACCACGTCCTGGATTGCGGCCCGGCCTGCGTCGTCGTGAAGCAGGGGCCGGACGGCGCCACGGTCGCCACCGCGCACGGTACGATGCAATCCGTGCCGACCACTCCGGTCGAGGACGCCAACGCCGTGGGAGCGGGCGATACGTTCAATGCCGGCCTCCTGCACGGACTGAGCACGGATCTGTCGGCGCCGGACGCGGTGGCCCTCGCAGTGCGGATGGCGACCGAAGTCGTGCGCGTCGGGCGCCCGGCATTCAGGGTGACCGCCTTCTGCGAGGGAGCTGGAGCCGGCGGACCATGACCGACCGCGAACCGATCGAGGTGCTGTCCATGCTGGTGCTGCCGGAGCTCGGCGAGCGGGTCCGCCGCATGGCCGGCATCAGGCTGACCATGACGGAGGACCGCGCCGAGATACGCCGGCACCTCGCCACGGCCCGCGTGCTGATCGCGCGCCGCTTGGATGCCGAGCTGCTGCGCGGCGCCGCGAGGCTGGAGCTGATTCACGCGTGCACGGGCGGCGTGGAAGACGTGCTGATTCCGGAGCTGGTCGCGTGCCCGATCCAGGTCGCCTGCGTCAAGGGGATCTTCGACGTCACCGGAGCCGAGCACGCCATGGCGTCGATGCTGGCGTTCAGCTATCGCCTGCCGGCCTACCTGCGGCAGCAGCGCGAGCGGCGCCACGACTGGGTCGCCCCGCACGAGCTGCGCGGCAAGACGGTCGGCATCGCCGGCCTGGGCGGCATCGGCATGGAGCTGGCGCGCTTGGCGGCCTGCTTCGGCGCCCGCGTCATCGGCTGCTCGCGGAGCGAGAAAGCATCCCCGCACCTGGCGGCCTGGCTCGCCCCCGACCGGCTGGAGGAGCTGCTTGCGGCCTCGGACTTCGTGGTCGTCTGCGTGCCGCGCACGCCGCTCACCGAGGACCTGTTCGGCGCGCGGCAGTTCCGGGCGATGAAGCGCTCAGCCTACCTGATCGACATCACCGGACGGAGCGTGATCTTCGACTTGGCCGCGCTGGTGCGCGCGCTGCGCGAAAGGTGGATCGCCGGGGCGGACCTGCAGATCCAGCACGGCCTGCCGCCCGCGGACTCGCCACTCTGGGAGCTGGACAACCTCATCCTCTCCAACCACTCGGCCAACTCGGTCCAGACGCAAGGGCGGTTCGCGGACCACATCGTCGAGAATCTGCGCCGCTATCGAGACGGCCGGCCCCTCCTGGGGCTGGTCGACAAGGAGGCTGGCTACTGAAGGCTCACCATGAGTGGCCTACCGCCCCTTCGCGCGGGACCGAAGAAACGGAACCAACACCGGCGTCGACACCTGGTAGGCGCGGTAATCCGGGTACTTCGCCACGGAGAGCTTCTCGGTGAAGGGAATGGAGCCGACGATTTGCAGCGTGACGCAGACGAACCCGAGGCCCGTCCAGTGGATCCACTGCCCCGACGCTGCGACGGCGAACAAGTAGAACACCCACCACATGCCGATCTCGCCCAGGTAGTTGGGATGGCGGGAATAGCGGCGCAGCCCGGTCCTGAGGAACGGCTGGACGCCCTGCTCGCCCGCCCTCATGCGCCGCTTCTTGTCCTGCTGGAATGCCCACATCTGCTCGTCGGCGACGGTTTCGAGCGCGAGCAGCGCAAGAAACAGCACAGCCGCCAGGATGTCGAGCAGCCCCAGCGGCGCCTCGCGCCACAGCCAGGCCTGGTGCACCGGGGCGGTGAACAGCCAGATGAGGAACATCTGCCAGGGTGTGAGAATGGCGTAGAGAACCTGGAACCCGAGGGATCCCAAACGTGCGCGGACCTCCGCCCATCGGTAGTCCTCGCCACCGAGCCGGAATCCGCCCTTGCGGGCCGCGTTGAACGTCAGGCGCGCGCCCCAGAGGCAGACGAGCACCGTCATCAGGTTCACGCGGGCCGAACCGAAGCCGAGGGCGGCCGCAACGATCAGGCAGTAGACCGGCGGGCAGATCGACCAGAGCGGTCCACCCAGAAGTAGTCGCGGGTGACGACCGACAGCAGCCAGGCGCCGGCCGCCAGGACGATGCACAGGTCCAGGGCGACGCCGAAAGGGGTCCCGGCGAGCGGGTGGCCGAAGAGACCGAAGTCGATCACGACGCAGGCCGAAGCTGCCGGGCCACGGTCGTCAGCCGGCCGGGCGCTCACGCGCGGGCATGCCCAGCTCCCAGCGCAGCGCGCCGTCCAGAGTCGGCTCCAGCCAGCGGAAGCCCAGCTCGGTGAGCCGCGCCGGGACCACCGCCTGCCCCTTGAGGATGAGCTGTTCGCCCATCTCCCCGAACAGGGCGCGGATGGCGATACCGGGGACCGGCGCGAATGCCGGCCGGCGCAGCACCGCCGCAAGCGCATGCGTGAACTCCCGGTTGGTCGCAGCGCGCGGCGCCACCACGTTGAAGGCTCCCTGCGCACGGTCGTCGCTCATCAGAAGATGCAGAGCGCCGATTGCGTCATCCAGCCCGATCCAACTGATCGGCTGCCGGCCGCTGCCGACCACGCCGCCGGCGCCCGCGCGAAACACCGGCAGCAGCCGCTTCAGCATCCCCGCCCTCGGGCTGAGCACCGGGCCGAGCCGCGCGTGCGCGACGCGGATGCCCGCCGCCCGAGCCGGTTCGGCGGCCTGCTCCCACGCCGCGGTCACCTCGGCCAGGAAGCCGTCGCCAGCCGGCGCGGACTCGTCGACCGTGCCGTCCACGTTGCCGTAGTAGCCGACGGCCGACGCCGACACCAGCACCGTGGGTGGCCGGCGGAGCCCGCCGAGCGCGCCGCAGAGCAGTTCGGTGGACGCGACACGGCTCTCCCGGATGCGCAGCCTTCTCGCCGGGGTCCAGCGTCCGGCGCCGATGTTCTCGCCCGCCAAGTGGATCACCGCGTCGAACCCTTCCAGCGCGGCAGCGTCGATCTGCCCGGCGGTCGGGTCCCAGGCGATCTCGCCCGTGGAGCCCGGTGGCCGGCGCACGAGCCGGACCACCTCATGGCCGCCGCTCTCCAGGAACGGCGTGAACGCACCGCCGATCAACCCGGACGAGCCGGTGATCAGGACCCGAAGCGGCTCCGCGGGGCCGTCAGCATGACGGTCCAGATCGCGGCGGACGCGCTTCTGGCAGAACTCCAACGTGCGCTCCATCGTGCGCCGGAGCCACGCGCGGCCCAGGATTGCTGACGTGACCCGCGGCTCACAATGGATCCGGTCGGTGAGCTCGCAACTCGCCGCCCCGGTCGAGCGGAAGAGATGGCGGTGCCGCAACGAGCGGTAGGGACCGCCGATGTGTCGGTCACCGAACTCCTTGAGCGGCTGGTAACCTTCGTGCTCGACCATGAAGCGGAAGCCGAAGGGACCGACCCCTACGCGCAGGGTCGCGCGGTCGCCGTCGCGAATCGTCCCGGTACGTTCCAGCAGCTCCATGCGCGGAAGCGGAGGCAGGAAGCGATCGAACGAAGCGGCCGTCTCGTGCCAGGCGAATACGCGCTCCAAGGCGTGAGGGAGAGCCGTAGAACGCTCGTACGTCTCCATACCCACAGGCTAGCCGGGCGTGGCGTAGGACAGGTCCCACCCGTCCAGGCTGGTGAGCGGCCGCCGGGCGACGCTGAGATCCGGCGTGCCGGCCTCCGTCCAGGCCAGCACCTCGTCCTTGTGGCCCAAGCGCCGCAGGGCGCTCCATGACTCGGTGTGGTTGCCGCGGCCGGGCGTGCAGTCCCAGAAGAAGAAGCTCTCCACGCCGGCCCGATACAGCCCCGCGGCGCGCTCGCGGTACAGCGCCGGCGGCATCATGCGGGGCAGCAGGCTCATCGACAGCGTGCAGCCGCTGCCGCGGGTCAGTTCGACGAACCAGTCCGCCCCGCGCGGGTCCTCCCAGGAGTCGGCGGCGCTGTCCAGGAACACCGCGGACGTGTAGGGGATGAGGGTGTCCACCAGCCCCTCCCGCACCCAGGTCTGCAGATCCATGCCGTAGTAGAGGTTCTCCGCGGCGTCGCGCATGACGATGGCGGTGACCGGGATGCGCCCGCGCCGCCGGCTTCGCGCCACCTCGTCGAGCGCCGCGCGCACCTCGCGCATGAAGCTGGTGAGCACGCCGCAGCGGTGCCACAGCCACGTCTCGTCGTCGTCCGGCAGGGAGCGCGGATCCCGGCCGTGCTGCGCCGCGAAGCTGTCGATCAGCGGCGGCTCGAACTCGCTGAACGGGGGCCGCCGGTTGTAGGCAAGGCAGATGCCGTCCACGTCGTAATCCGTGGCTACCTCCGTCAGCAGGGACACCGCAAAGCGCCGGCTCTCGGGGTAGGCGTAGGAGATGCGAGGGGTCTCGCGCCCGTCGCGGTCGCGCCCCCGCAGCTCGGGGTGGCGCACGTAGAAGGAGTCGCCGTGGTCGAAGTGGTCATGGTCCGGCGGAAACCGGAACCCCGCCGGCCGGTAGGTGGCGTGGAACTCCAGCCCCATGTCGTGGGCGTGCTCCAGGGCGACCCGGAACGGGTCGATGCCCTGCTCGCGCAGGACCTGCCAGCTCTCCCGATGCAGGCGGTCTCCGGTTCGCGCGAAGTCGTCCAGCCCGTCCAACGTCGGCAGCCGGCCGGCGGTGCCCAGGTAGTAGAGCAGGTCGCCCATGCCGCACTCCCAGTACAGCCGCGAGAAGTCGGTGTTGCGGAACATCTCGATGCGGCGCCGGATGTGATCGCCTTCGGTGGGCCGCGTGGCGTAGTGCAGGCCGTGGGCGTCGTTGTGGCCGTACAGCCGCCGGGTGTCCCGGCGAGCCGCGTCCGCCCGGTAGCTGGCGACCTCCGCCTCGGTGAGCGGGACCAGCTTCACGTACGCCAGGCGCACGGGGCTGCCCAGCACGCACCCCGGCGCGCTGCCGGCGGCGATCCGCCGGTTCTGCTGGCCGATCACCAGATCCTGACCGCTCAGGTCGGCGATCTTCCAGAACAGCTCCCGGATCCGGTGCCGCCCGGCGCGGTCGGTCACCGGGCAGGTGATGACGGTGGAGCTCGCATCCCCGTTCAGGCGGGCCAGCACCACCACGTCCTCCGAGGACTCGGCCATCAGCCCCAGCGACACCGCATGGTAGCCGGAGGCACGCAGCGAATAGGTGAGGTCGGGAGCGTCCGTCTCCTCGTCGGCACGCACCATGGTGCCGGTCAGACCCTCGAGCTCGTACGACAACAGGCGCCAGTGGCGAGCGCGCGAGCCCGGGTACAGCGCGTCCGCCGGCCGGCAGGCGTCCAGGTCCGTGCGATAAATCGCCGGCTCCGAGAGCCAGCCGTCGCCGATCAGATCTGTGCCAATCCCACCCATGTGCGCATCGTAGAGGCATACCCAAGCGGGCGCACCCCCACCCGGCGCGTGCTACGACGCTCTATCAGGTCATCTCAGGTCCCAGCCGGGCAGGGCGGCCGCCTGGCGGATCCACGTCGCCAACTGCGCCTCGTCGAGATCGTCCTCGTGGATGTCGATCCAGCGCGAGTCCTTGTCCTTGCCTGCGCCGGGCGGAACGGGTCGCAGCGACGCGCCCTGAAAGAAGGTCACCTTCACGTAGCGGGTGAAGACATGGCAACTCAGGAACCAGCCCTGGCCCTCGATGCCATAGAAAGGCGAGTTCCACCTTACGGCCTTGCGCACGTCAGGCACGTTGCGCACGATGAGCGCGTCGAGGCGACGCCCGACGTCGCGTTTCCAGCTTGGCATGGCCGCGATGTAGGCCTGCACGGGGGCGTCGCCGTCGGCCTTCGCGATCTGAGGGTTGCCGCCTGCGAGGAGGACCGGCTTCGCGCCGGTCCGCTTGGCGACGCCCTTCTTTGCCACCATCGCGCAGATCCTAAAACAACGGGCTTCGCGAGAAGTAGCGCACACGAAGGCCCCAGCCGGCCGGAGCCGCTGGGGCAGTCGCGTCGCGAGCCTGCGTCTATCCTGCCTTGATCGGGATTTCCCGTGCCTTGCTCGCCTGGGTCTTCGAGACCTGCAGGGTCAGAAGCCCGTCCTTGCAGGATGCCCCCACCGACTCATGGTCGGCGTCCCCCGGCAGCACGAAGCTGCGGGTGAATGACGCCCGGCGGCGTTCCCGGACCAGATAGCCCCCGGACTTCTGCTCGTCCTTCTCGTCGGCGTTTGCGGAGATGGTCAGCACGTTGTCGTCGATGCTGACCTTCAGGTCGTTCTCCGCAACGCCGGGCAGCTCCGCCTGCAACACGTACGCCTTTTCCTCCTCGCGGATGTCCACGGCGGGTGCGCGGGTGCGCGCGGCCGGCGGCTGCTCGGTGAAGAAGGAGTCGAAGATGTGATCGAACCCGTCGAAGATGCTGCTCGGACGGCCGGATCGATGTGGCACCAAAGTCCTCATGGTGTCCTCCTGAAATGTGATCTTGAGGCCGTACGCCTCATGTCAATCAATGAAGCAGGTTCCATGCCACCTATCCAAAACAACTCTCCATAAAACTGCAATCCTTTCTGGGAACACGAAATAGGAACCATGGAATGAAGGACGATCTTTCCTTTCAACCGCTCATCTTCGTTCCGCAGTAAGGCTTCTGCGAGCCATTTTGACCTATGGTGGGCCAATAGAGAATATTCTGTATCTTTTTGACACTACTCAACGAAAGCCTCGAATCGTCCGCCACGGTCCGTGCTTCGCGGCCAGCGGCCTCGATGGCCGGCAGGAGGCTCGTCACGTCGAGGCCCAGATACGGAGAGCGCACGGAACTCAGGTTTTCCGCTGCTTTCGTCAGCGGGCGTTGAACGCCCTGCATGTTGCCCCGTTCGGCGTGAATGAACGCCGCCGCAAGCTGGATGAGCCCCTGATAGAATCGGCGCCGTTCCGGCTCGGCCGTGGCGCGCCACAACTCAGCCAGCACCTCGTGGGCGCGCCAGTGGTTCCCTGCATCGAACTGGCGGATGAACTCGCGGTAAGCCGGGGGCCGACGATCGTTACTTGTTTCCTGCGGGATCTCGAGCCTCACGGCCCGGCATTACCGAGGAACGCTGATTTCTGCCTAGGCCCCAAACATGATCGTCACGATCAATACGGTCGGCTCCTCCGCCTGCAACGCGTGCATCGTGCCGCCGCTCAAGTAAAGCCAGGATCCGGGCGACAACCGCCGTGGCTCGTCAGCCACGAAGAACGTGCACGTGCCGCTCAGGCAGTGTACGGTGATCGGGCCGTCCACCTTGTGTGGTTGGATCTGTTTGTCGGGACCGAGGCGAATCCTGATGGTTTCGAAGCCCTTCTCACGGACGACAACGGTGGACACGGCATTCGGATCGCCATACGTATTGAGGTCCACGACCTCTCCTGATTTCGCGTGAGCCAGTGCCATTTGCTGTCGTGCTCCTGTTGAACAAAGCTACGGAACGTTCCGGTCCGTCGTCAACGAATGTGGACGAGTCGCGGGGGGCCTGCCATCGTGTCCGCCATGTTTCGGCAGCAACTCTCCGAATTGTCCGGACTGGTCCGCGAGTCAGAACTGACGCTAGCCGTGATCATTCCGCTGGGGTTGCCGGTCGTCGCGGAATGGTTTAGTGGGGTCGCCGAGTACGTGCCGCGGCTTTTTGCGGCTGCCCTGATCGTGTTCGGCGGTCTGGTAGGCGGCCGTCTGCTCGGCGATCTGATTGCCCGAGCCGCTCCGGCGACCGTGACCAACATCCTCGCGTCCTCCCAACTGCAGAAAACGTACAGGGTTGGTCAGCGGTTACGATGCGCGGGTTGGCCCTGCGCGAGTTCCGGCCGCGCGGCTGGTTCCCCGTCGCACGCAAGGAGTCGCTCGCCGGACTCATCAACGGGCTCGCGGTTGCGGTCACCGCCTGTGCCGCCGCGTACCTGTGGTACGGGGCGATGACGCTGCCGCTGATCCTGGGTCCAGCGATGGTCTTTTCCATGACCATGGCCGGATTCACCGGTGCGCTCATCCCGATCATCCTGACGGCCCTGGGCAAGGATCCGGCGCAGTCCTCCTCCATCGTGCTCACCACGGTCACCGACGTGCTCGGCTTCCTGAGCTTTCTGGGCTTGGCGTTCCTGCTGATGACCGTGCTCAACTTTGCACCGTGACTCCGGCGCCACGCCTCGCTTCATAGGATTGGATCACCCAAATCCTCGCCTAAGCCGCGAACTCGGGGTTCGCGAGTTGTGGAGGAGGTGTGCAGCCGGAGCGTGAGGCGCGTGCGGGGTTCAGTGACGGCTGTCGGCGCCCTCACGCGGCGGGCGGGGTGGCGGTCCGCCCGAACCAGCATGCGGTCGAATGGGTCCTTGTGAAGAGCCGGCAGCAGGTCCACCGCCGCCGCGTGTGCCCCGGTCACGGTCAATTCCCGGTAGCCGTTTTCCATCAATCCTCGCCGCAGCACGCGCGGGTCGACATTGAAGTCCTCGCGGCCCAGGGCGCTCTTGATGGAGACCTCCCAGAGCGATGCGGCGCTGTAGAACAGTTCCGCGCCGGGTCGTTCAGGCGCCCCCGCACACCGGCCGGCAACCGTTCCGGTTCGCCCGCCGCCCACAGCAGGATGTGCGTATCGAGCAGCAGCCTCACTACGGCCTCATGCGTCGCCTTCGAACAGCCGCTCGATCTCGCTCGACCCCATGCGGTCGAAATCGTCCGGCGACGAGACGACGCCCGACAGAAACTCGGTCCTGCGCGTCTCGCCAGGCTCCGGCGCGTCCACCGCGACGACCTTCACCATCGGCGTACCCGCGCGAGCGATGATGAACGGCTCGCCCTGTGCCGCTGCCTGAACCAAGCGAGACAATTGTGTCTTGGCTTCGTGCATGTTGACCACGCGCATGAGATCCTCCAGCTTAGTCCAGAGAACTTAGTCCGATCAGCACTCAGGCGCAAGTCGATCGGACTTGACACGACCCGTCACGGACTCTCACGTTGCTCGCTGTCCCTATGCACAACGGGTATACGGCTGTCATCAAGAAGACCACGGACTGGTGGATCGGCTGGATCGAGGAAGTACCGGGAGTCAATTGCCAGGAACGGACGAAGGAAGCGCTGCTGGAAACGCTCAAGGTCACGCTTCAGGAAGCGCTGGAACTGAATCGACGCGATGCGCTTGATGCCGCCGGGCGGGACTTCGAGGAAGCGACCATCGTCGTCGCATGAAGCGCAGAAGGACTTCGGCATAGCTGCGACAGGCCGGGTGTCCAAACAGGATCCGTAGCCCGCGGCTATCGATCTGACACTCCGGCGCGGCCCGTCCTATGCTGCCGGCCATGGGCATATCCGACGACCCGGTCGCGAGTTACCTGCAGACGTTCGAGGAGCTGCGCGCACGCAAGCGCTGGTCGACGCAGTCGGTGACGTTCCGGTTCGTCGCGCTGAGCCTGGGCGCGGCGGCCTCCACCATCGGCTACGACCGGCTGGAGGAGGCGGCCACCGACCTGCGCAAACGCGCCCGCTGGTCCAGCCCGCTCAAGTCGGAGATCCGCTACGTGGTGGCCGCCATGATCCTGCGGCGCGGACTGGATACGGCCCGGATCCACGAGTGCGTATTCGTGACGCGCGACTCCTTCAAGGCGCACAAGGTTCCGAGCCGCGGCACCGGCCCGACGCTGGCGGCGCTGCTGATGGCCCTGCACGGCGAGGGGGCTCCGGTGCCGGAAGAGCATCTCAAAAGACTGGCGGTCATCTACCGCCGCTGGCGCACCGAGCACCGGTGGCTGACCAATGCCAACGATCTTCCGGCCGCGGCGCTGCATGCCTCCCGCGACGTGCCGGTCGACGACCTGGCGGCTGACATCGAGCGGGCCTACACCCTTCTGCACGACGCCGGCTTCACCCGTGGCCAGCAGCTCCAGCTCGTCTCGCAGCTTTTGGCCGTCGACCCGCGCGGAACCGACGCCGGGGTGGACCGGTTCTGCGACGTTGCGAATCGGCTGAAGAGCCAGGAGGAACGGTTCGGACCGAGCCGCTACGACGAGGTGGCGCTGCTGGCGCTGACCCAGGGAGCGGCGGCAGACGTGGTCGACCGCGTGATCCGCAACCGCGACCGGCTCCGGCAGGCAAAGGCTCGGCCGGAACAAGTCGGTGGCCTTCACGCCGGCGGCCGGCATCGAGTTGTCTGCCGACACCGAGCGGGCCGGCGAACGCAGCGCCGACGATCTGGCGGCCCTGCAGTCGATCCGCGCGATCCTGGATGCCCAACAGGCAGCGATGATCGCCGGCATATCGGCCGCCGCGGCGGCGGGCGCGGCGGCCGGCGCTTAGGGCGCCCACTGACTCAGCCTCCGTCGGAGCGGGCCGTCTGCATGGACGGCGGCCACGAATCGGCCGACGATGGCGCCTTCGAGCCGGTTGGCGTATTCTGAGCCCGTGGATTTCCCGCGTATCTCAGTCGATCCCAACGTCTGCGAGGGAAAGGCGACCGTAAAGGGCACGCGCATGACCGTCGAGTTCGTGCTCAAGCTGCTGGGAACCGGATACACCGCGGACGACGTAGTCCGCGAGTACCCCATGTTGCAGATCGAGGACGTCTACGAATGCGCGAAGACTCGGGGTTGACAGTCATTCCATAGTTCGACAATTATAGAACTATGGCTCACGACGGACCGGCGACCCTGGCGGTCGAGGACGCGGCGTCGACCTTTGCGGCACTCGGGTCGGAGCAGCGGCTGGCGGTCCTGCACACCCTGGTGCGCGCCGGGCCGGAGGGCCTGTCGATCGGGACGCTGGGCGAACGGAGCGGGGTGACCGGCTCCACCCTGACCCACCACGTACGCATCCTGACCCAGGCAGGGCTGGTCAACCGCGTCAAGCGCGGCCGCTCGATCATCTGCGCCGCGGTCGCCTTTCCGAGGATTCAGGCACTGTCGGCCTATCTCCTGTCCGAGTGCTGCACCGACAGCGCGCACCCCCATACGGGAGCCGATCATGAGTGAACCGGAAGTATCGCTCCGCGAAACCAAAGCTGACGTGGCGTGCTGCGGAAGCACGCCCGCGCCCTTGTCTTCCTCCGCGCGGTTGACGCAACGCCTGCTCCATCTGTGGCGGCGGCTCGACAAGGCGTGGCTGGCGATCGGGCTCATCCCTATCCTGCTCGCGCTGATCGACCCCGCTCAGGTCCTGCCCGTGGTGCGGTTCGCCGGCGAAGCGATTCTGAAGACCGGCGTATTCATCGTCTGCGCGGTGTTGGCCGTGGCGTGGCTGAAGGCCACCGGCGCCGAGGCGCTGCTGAGCAGGGCGTTCACCGGGCCCGAGGTGCGGATGATCGTCCTGGGCGCGCTGGTCGGGGGGCTGGCGCCGTTCTGCTCCTGCGAAGTGATCCCCTTCATCGCCGCGCTGCTGGCGGTGGGAGCGCCGCTGTCGGCCGTGATGGCGTTCTGGCTCGCTTCGCCGTTGATGGATCCGGCGATGTTTCTGATCACTGCCGGCACGCTCGGCACGGGATTCGCCGTCGCGAAGACGGTGGCGGCGGTGACCCTTGGCGTGGGCGGCGGCCTGCTGGTGAAGGCGTGGGCAGGAAGCCGCGTATTCGCGGATCCGCTCAAGGCGAGCTCCGCCGCCGGCGCCTGTGGGACGAGCTGCGGAACCGGTTGCGGCAGCGGTCCGTCCACCGGCCGTGCGGAGTGGGCCTTCTGGAGGGCGCCGGAGCGCCGCCGGGCGTTTCGCGACACGGTCGTCCAGAACGCGCTCTTCCTGGGGAAGTGGCTGCTGCTGGCCTATCTGGTGGAGGCGCTGATGCTGCAGTACGTGCCCGCCGAGGTGATCGCGTCGGTGCTCGGCGGCGACGGGCTGTGGCCGATCCTCATCGCCGCGGTGGTCGGGGCACCGGCTTACCTGAACGGTTACGCCACGGTACCGCTGGTCCATGCACTGCTGGCGCAAGGCATGTCCAACGGAGCGGCCATGTCGTTCGTGATCGCCGGCGGGGTGAGCTGCATCCCGGCGGCGATCGCGGTCTGGGCGCTGGTCAAGCCGCGCGTCTTCGCCTCCTATCTGGGGATCGCGCTGGTCGGTTCTGTCGCCGCCGGCCTCCTCTGGAACGTGCTCGCCTGACACGAGCGTCCTCCATGGACGGGGACGCCGCTTGCGCCGCGCCGGCGGATCATCTATCACCGGGACTGAGATGATCGTCCACAACGGCGGCGTGACCGCCCCGCTCTCCGAGGCCGTGTTGTTCCCGTACGACGACCGGAGCATCCCCTTCCGCTACCGCCTGCGGATCGGCCTGGTCGAAGGGATGAATCCCTACAAGGGCCACCTCGTCGCGATGGAGCGCGGCGCCGCGGATGCGCCCGACGGCGAGGCCGTCAAGTACTACGGGTCCGTGTGCGAGGTCGACGGCGAGCTGAGGCTGTGGTACCTGGGACACGGTGCGCTGGAGGGACGCCGCTCCCCGGCCCACGTCTGCTACGCGACCAGCTCCGACGGCGTCACCTGGACGAAGCCCGACCTCGGACTCGTCAAGTTCGCGGGCTCCAAGCACAACAACATCGTCGCGTTCCAGAGCGAGCGGGAGCCCACCTCCTGCTCCGTCCTCCACGATCCCGAAGATCCCGATCCGTCGCGGCGCTTCAAGATGGTCAACGAGACGCATCCGTACTACATCATGGCGTCGTTCAGCCCCGACGGCCTGCACTGGACCGAGGGCCCGAACAACCCGATCCTCAAGCACAACGCGATCGAGCCGACCGGCCTGATCAAGCATGGCGGCCGGTACCTTCTGAACGGCCAGGGAGGCAACGTCGGCACCAAGCGCGCGCTGGTCACCTTCGTGTCCTACGACTTCGACCATTGGAGCGACGCGGTCGCCCTGGGCTTCCGCCGTGACCAGGAGCCTCACCGCCAGATCGCCGGCTGCCACGCCGGCGAGCAGGTGCATCTGGGCGCCGGACTGTGGGACCGCGGCAACGTGGTGCTGGGGGTCTACGGCATGTGGCACGGAGAGTCCAACGACCGCCGCTTCGTCAGCATGGACCTGGGCCTGCTGGTGAGCAACGACGGCCTGCATTTCTCGGAGCCGATTCCCGACTTCCGCTTCATCCCCGGTTACGAGATCGACCGCTCCGACGACTTCGCCTTTCCGTGCCTGGAGCAGGGGCAGGGGTTCGCCAACGTCGGCGACGAGTCGCTCATCTGGTATGCCAACTGGCGCGGCGGTGACCTGAACGTCGCCCGCTTCCCGCGCGACCGGATGGGCTATTTCGAGGTGGTGCCGGATCCGCGGCCCAACCTGCAGCCGAGCGAGGACACCCACCAACTGTACTGGCGCGAGCACATCGGCGACATGGTGCCGGAGTACGGGGCGCCCCACTTCATCTCCTGCCCCATCGACCTGCAGGGAGCCACGGCTCGCATCAGCGTCAACGCACAGGGCGTCTCGCCCCGCAACCGGCTGCGGGCCACGCTGCTGGACGAGCGAATGCGACCGATACCCGGGTACACGGCGGAGGACTGTGTCCCGCTGGAGAACGAGGGACTAAGCGTGCCGGTACGCTGGCGCGGCGGGGAGCTGGTGGAAGGACTCGCCGCTCCGTTCATGCTGCGCGTCGACTGGGACGCCGAACGCCCGGAGGACATCTTCCTGTACGCGGCGTACGTCACCGAGTGAGCGCGCGCTACTCGCACCCATCCAATGGAGGAGTGCTGACCCCACGCTCGGCGCTGAGCTCGGCGGCCTGAATGACGCCGATCACCCGTCGCGCCTGCTCCGGCGTGACCGGGTTGGGCTCTCCCAGCAGCAGGTGGTCGGCGAGCTGCCGGTAGTAGCTGATCTGCGACGCGAGCCGCGGCAACACCCCCACGGTGCCCTCGTGCCGGACGCCGGACGCGTAGCTCACCAGCCGCAACTCGTCCCTCGTCGTGCCGGCCTCAAGCCCTCCCAGCGTGCCGAGAATCCGCCATTTCGGTTGCGGCAGCGCGCTGATCCGGGACGACACGAACTCGGCGGTCACCCCGTTCTCGAATCGCAGGCCCACCTTCATGTAGTCCTCGTTCGTGACCCCGTGCCATACCCGGTCGTGGCAGGTGCCGGTCACCTGCGCGATCTTCGCCGGCACCAGGTTCAGGATCCAGTCGAGGAAGTGCGCTCCCCAGTCGTAGAGGGCGCCGCCGCTGACCGCCTTGTCGGAACGCCATGAGAGACCCGGTTGCCCGTAGCCCCCGTGATGGCACTCGACATGGAACACCTCGCCGATGAGGCCGCGGTCGATCACGTCCCGTATGGTCAGGTAGTCCGGGTCCCATCGCCGGTTGTGAAACACGCTGACGGCCAAGTTCGACTCACGCGCGCGTCGCGCGATGCGGTTCGCCTCCTCGACGGTGATGCAGAAGGGCTTCTCGATGACCACGTGCTTGCCCGCCTCCAGGCACTGCAGCGCGGCCTTCTCGTGGAGCGAGTGCGGCAGGATCACCACGACCAGGTCGAGGTCCCCATCGGCCAGGATCTCCTCGGTGCTGGTGGTATAGAGCTCCAGGTCGGGACATTCCCGCCGTGCCACTTCGACTCGCCCACGGTCGATGTCGCACATCGCAACCGCCCGCAGGCCGGGCACCTCGTTCAGCCACCCGTAGTGGTTGCGGCCCATGTTGAAGTTCGGCCCGTACCCGAGCAGGCCGCACCTGATCGTCTTCTCGTCGGCATCGGCTCCCGCGGTCCATGCGATGGCGCGGGTGACCAGCTTGCGAAACGGGGCTGTCCGCCATGCCTGCGGGGTGTGCCCGTTAGCGAGATACGCCACCCGCCCGCTCCCGTGCTCGCGCACGTAGACGACCGGATGGCTCTCGTTCCGGAAACCGGCGTCCGCAAGCACCGTGCACCGGTCCGCGTCGAAGCCCTGCAGCCGGTACAGCTCATCGAAGACCTGGAAATCCGAGATACGCCGCGTGATGTAGTGGTCGCCGTCGAGGATCCGGACCCCGAATTCATGGTGAGCGGGATGGCTCAGGAACTCGCCTGAGAGCATCTCCAGGTACGGACGGCTCCCGCGGAAGCTGTCGGCGGCCGAATGAAGGCCGACGAACCCGCCGCCGCCGCTCACGAACTTCAGCAGTCCGGCCTCGCGCGCACCGCGCAACTCGTCGTGGCACCCGGTCGTGTAGACCACGACCGCCGCATAGTCACCGCGAGGCAGCGCCGCGAACGCGTCGAGATCGGTCGTCATCTCGAGCTCGTATCGGCCATCGGCGGCCAAGTCCTGGCCGATCAGCCTTCCGGCCGACTCGCTGATGTGAAAGTCGCGCTCTCTATATACGTACAGGATCTTCTTCATGCCGTCGATCTCAGATCAACTCGATCGGTCCTGGATAGCGGGCGACGACCGAGTCCGACGTCAGCAGGATCATGCCCTCGATCTGCGCCTGCGTAACCAGCATGCGGTCGAACGGGTCCTTGTGAACGGCCGGCAGGAGGTCCACCGCCGTGGCGTGCGCCCCGGTGACGGCCAATTCCCGGTAGCCGTTTTCCATCAATCCCCGTCGCAGTACGCGCGGATCGACGCTGAAATCCTCGCGGCCCAGGGCGCTCTTGATGGAGACCTCCCAGAGCGATGCGGCGCTGTAGAACAGTTCCGCCGCCGGGTCTTCCAGGCGCCCCCGCACGCCGGCCGGCAAGCGTTCCGGTTCGCCCGCCGCCCACAGCAGAATGTGCGTATCGAGCAGAAGCCTCATGCGTCGCCTTCGAACAGCCCCACGATCTCGCTCGACCCCATGCGGTCGAAGTCGGCCGGCGACGAGACGACGCCGGACAGGAACCCCGTCCTGCGCACCGCTTGAGGCTCCGGCGCGTCCACCGCGACGACCTTCACCATCGGCGTACCGGCGCGAGCGATGATGAACGGCTCGCCCTGTGCCGCTGCCTGAACCAGCCGGGACAGGTGTGTCTTGGCTTCGTGCATGTTGACCACGCGCATGGTGTCCTCCAGACTAAGTCAAAGGAACTTAGTCTGTTGGCACTCGGAGTGCAAGGGGTGGCCGTGCCGTGCGCGGCTGCAGAGGCTGAGCCGGCCCGCCGCGGTCAGGCTGACGATCACGCCCGGCGATCCGAACGGTGACAGCAGCCCGGAGACCAGCACGTTGGTGTCGACGACGACTCTCATCCATCCCGACTGTGCCGAACCGCATCGATTTCAGCATCCACGTCTTCGAAGGTCAGTCCATCGGCACCGGTTTCACGGGCGCGTTGCTGCATGGCGGCCACCGCAAGCTGCGCACGCGCCTGACGCAGCGCGGCGAGCGACGCTTCCAGCGTCGACGGCGTCGTAGCTGAAAGAACGGCGATCGGCTTGCCACTCAAAGTAACAACCAGATCCTTCTCCCGGGCCAGAGAACACCACACGGCCGCCGATCGGCTGCATAACTCGCGAATGCTGACGAATTCCACCATCTTGCCTCCGGGACTCCTCGGAACCTTGTCGTGCACCCAATCGTTGTCCGCGACTGTGACCTCCATCAACCCACGGTAGCCTCGGCCTCGCCGGCCGGCCTGAGCCTTCGCGCCATCGACGAGCATGACCCGCCCGTGCCCTGCCGTCTCCATCTTGCCGACAGCGCTGGCCAAGCCTTGCAGGCTCTCGTGCTTCCCTTCTGAAGGACCAATTCTCGTCGTCCGGCACGGTCGGCATGACGCCTGCACCCGACGCGTAACGCTACGAGATCGGGCGGGACCGCGAGCACGAGTCGGTCGCCGGCACGGTCCAGGACCACATCAAGACAGTTCGTAGCGCGATCAGTTAGATAGATAGTGCCACTACTGGCTGTTGTTGATAAACGCTTTCGATAACATACAGCCCGGCGAGTCCTTCGTACCCTGGAAATAGGCGGGTCATCTCGGCCATGATCACCTCCGGATCCGCGTCATCAAGGCCAAGGAAGTGCTTGGCCAGCACTCTGCGGTTCCAAACGTCGAGGCCCAGCGCTGACGGATCACGCAATGCGTGACTGGCGATGACCGCTGCCGTGTACGGACCAACACCTTTGATCGTCTGGAATCTAGATATCAGCTCGGTCTTGTTTGGCTGATCCACTTCGTCAGGGTCGTGTTCGACGAAGAACTCCGCAAATCTCCCGATGTACTTGCCCGGTAGCCCAGTCGGTCACGTTCACGCAAGATAGCTTCGTCCAAGCCAGCGATTTCCACCGGCGTGAAGAACGCCTTCAACCGCACACCACCGAACTCCACCACGCTCCCGTAGTGATCAAGCAGATTGGTCATCATCTGTGTCGTTCGCGTCACCGTGGCGTTCTGCAGCAGCAGTGAAATGATGGCTATCTCGAACAGGTTCTCCGGACAGCTCTGTCTCATCCCCGCCATCACTGCTAGCGGTTCCCGCATAGCGGGAACACGCTCAGCTTGATCAATGAAGTCAGAGACGCTCTCATTCAGCCCGTAGGAGTGGACCAGCCGTGCTTCCAGCCGGTCGCGGTTGGCTCGCCGCCAAGTCCCATCCGCGTAGACCTCGGCGCGAAGGGTGTCGTCGCCTTCCATCTGTAGCACTACCCCGCAGAGCAGCCCGCCGACGCGAAATGTCCGCCAACTCATCTTCGTGCTGTGCTGCTCAAGCCCCGTGGTAAAGTGCGAAGGCTTCCACACGGTGTAGCGGAAGTTGAACGGCTTCTTTACGATTATCCGCATCGTGTCTACGGGCGTGAGCGGCACACTATGCACGTAGTACTTCCCTGAACGCGTACCTCCGTGTCTTCGGATCAGGATAGGCATTGGGATTATAGCGGAAGATGAGCGGGGTACCGTCGACTAGGCTGCCCCGTGACTGTTCCTCTGACCCGACAGCTTCCTCACTGGCGGACCGTTGGACTACATGCCTGCGCGGGCGCGGCGGCGAAGGCGAGTATGCCCAGCAGCGCGATGAACGGACGCGTGAATCCGTATCGGGACATTGTGTACAGCCATCACTGATCGAACGGATTGCCCATGAGTCTCTCGAAGCACAGTTGCTCCGGGTGTATACCGATTGAAGTGCCGTACTCCCGCGCTGCGCGGATGCTCTCCGGCGCGTCCTCGCTCATCTCCATGACCGTGCCGGGATAGGCGACCTTGATGACCCTGTCCTTCTCGACGTGGAAGTACCAACCGGGCGATCCCAGCCTATCGGCGACCTGCTCCATCAGGGAGTCGACATCGTGGTCCGACACTTCGACGTTGCAGAAGGTGAACTCGCCTCTGGATCCCTCTCGCTCCAGCCGGCCCTTCGACCGTCCCGTCACTTCGACGCGGTCCCATATGCCGCGATCGCTGTCCAGCGATTCGGCGATAAGCACCCCTCTCCACTTATGTAGGATGGCTATTCGCCTTGATCTCGTATCGTCTGGCTCGCTCACAGGACTCTTGATCTCCCTCGGTCGTCGGTTTCGTTCGGCCTGAACTCCGCCGCCGGCGCCATTCGCATGAGGATCCGCTTCGGCTCAGATCACGCTTCGACCACGGACCCCAGAGAACGACCTGGCTGCGCCGAACGTGCCCGATGCTGAACTGCGTCTGCCCACAAGCCTAGCCCTTGACCGCGCCCGCGGTGAAGCCCTGGATCAGCCGGTCCAGGAACACGTTGTATACCAGCCCGACCGGGATGGCGATGATCAGGGCCGAGGCCAACAGCGGCTGCCAGAAGAAGACGTCGCCCAGGATCAGTTCCGACGGCACGCCGGCGCTCAGCGTCCGCCACTCCGAGCGGGTGATGAAGACCAGCGCGTAGATGAACTCGTGCAGCGTCAGCGTGAAGCTGAACACGATCACGGAGATGATGCCCGGTCGCGCCAGCGGCAGCGCCACGCGCAGGAACGCCCCATAGGGATGGTAGCCGTCGACCAGCGCCGCCTCCTCCGTCTCCGGCGGGATCGACTTGAAGAAGCCCATCAGCAGCCAGGCGCTGAACGGCACCGTGATCGTGGGATAGACCAGGATCAGCGACAGCAAGGAATTGGTGAGACCGAGCGAGGCGATGATCCGGAACAGCGGGATGAACAGCAGCGTCGGCGGGACCAAGTAGACGATGAACATCATGATGCCGGCGCGTTCGCCCCAGCGACCGGTCAGGCGTGCCAGCGAGTAGGCCGCCGGCAGCGCCAGGATGAGCGTGATCGCCACCACCGCCGCGCCCACCACGGCGGAATTGCGCACGAAGGCCAGGTAGTTGGTGTCGTTGAACAGGTTGTCCAGGTGCTCCAGGGTCGGCGCCTCGGCGTAGTCGAACGGACTGGCGTCGCGCTTGTAGAGGTCGCGGTCGGTCTGGAAGGTGGTGATGCCCATCACCAGGAAGGGCGCCGCGGCCAGGAGACAGAAGAACAGGACGGACACCGTGAAGAGCGTGCCCTTGATCACACGGCGCGGGCTGACCCGCGCGGGCGGGCTCCGCATCAACTCGGGCGGTATCTTCAGGTCAACCATCCCTGGTTTGCCTCAGCGAACCTGCGCGCGGCTGGCCGTGCGCAGCAGCACGATGGCCACCCCCAGCAGCACGGGGAAGATGAACAGCGCGATCGCCGCGCCCTGCGACAGGTTGCCGCCGTCGATGCCGACCAGGAAGCTGTACATCGGCAGCGTCAGCGTGTGGTTGATCGGTCCGCCGCGCGTCAGCACGTACACCACCGTCAGGTCGCCGAAGGTGAAGATGAAGGAGAACAGCAGCGAGTTGAGCATGATCGGCAGGATCTGCGGCAGCTTCACCTGGAACAGCGCGCGGAAGTAGCGCGCGCCGTCCGCCTTGGCCTGGTCCACCAGATCGGTCGGGATGCTGGACAGGCCGGCCATCAGGATCACCGTCGCCAGCGGCGTCATGCGCCAGACGTGCACGAAGATCACCGACGCCTTGGCCAGGTAGGTCTTGCCCAGCCAGGTCAGGTTCCGGGAGGGACCCCAGACGGTCCCCGGGCCGAGCAGGCCGATCTGCTCCAGCACGTAGTCGATCGGGCTGAACTTGGAATCGAACATCCACAGCCAGCCGATTGCGGACAGTGCCAGCGGCGTCGCCCACGGCATGATCAGCAGCAGCCGCGCGCCCCACATCCCGCCGCGCACCCAGCGGTTGTCCGGCAGCGGCGCGGTGAGAATCAGCGCCAGCATGTTGGCCAGGATGAGGACGAAGAACTGGGCGATCAGGGTGAAGACGAACGTATTGCGCAGCGCGGCGTGAAAATCCGGCGCGTTCCAGACATTCTGGAAGTTGCGCAATCCGGCGTACGTGAAGCTGGTGTTGCCCACCGTGGCGTTGCTGAAGCTGTAGGCGATAGCCGTGAAGAACGGCACGCCGATCAACAGGACGATGTAGAGCACCGCCGGCGCCAGGAAGGCGAAACCCATGAGGCCGCGGCTGTCGAGCAGGCTGCCGCGTTGCGCAGCGTCGCCGGTCATCGGCGATCCGCTCCGTTGCCGTTCAGCCGTTCACCGCTGCGCAGGTCGAACCGATGCGACTCCGTCACGGCGAAGGGATACGACCCGCCCACCTGCAGCGGCATCGTCACGTTGCTCGGCAGCCGCGCCAGGGTCAGGTGCGGTTGCCCGCGGAAGTCGTCGATCTGGCCGTAGAGCAGACGATCCGCGCCCAGGTATTCGATGCGGGTGATGCGATAGTCATGACGACGGCCGTCGCTGCCCGCCGCCGGCTGCAGGTGCTCCGGTCGAAAGCCGAGCAGCTCGTCTTCCGCCACCGGCAGCAGGTTCATTCCCGGCGAGCCCAGGAACGTGGCGACGAAGGTGTTGGCCGGCCGGTCGTAGATCGCCTGCGGCGGCCCGACCTGCTGCACCAGCCCCTGTTCCATCACCACGATGCGGTCGCCCAGGCCCATCGCCTCGATCTGGTCGTGGGTGACGAAGATGGTCGTGATACCCAGATCGCGTTGAAAGAACTTCAGCTCGTCGCGGGCGTACGCCCGCAGCTTGGCGTCCAGGTTGCTGAGCGGCTCATCGAGCAGCAGCACCTCCGGCTCGGTCACGATCGCGCGGGCGATGGCCACCCGCTGCCGTTCGCCGCCGGAGAGCTGGCGCGGCCGCCGGTCCAGCAGATGATCGATGCTGACCTTCTGCGCCGCGTTGCGGACCCGCTCGTCGCGCTCGGCCTTGTTCTTGCTGCGCCCCTGCGCCTTCAACGGGAAGGCGATGTTGTTCGCCACGGTCATGTGCGGGTAGAGCGCGTAGGACTGGAAGACCATGGCGATGCCACGCTTGCGCGGCGGCAGTGCCGTGACGTCGCGATGGCCGATGTGCACGCTCCCGGCGTTGGGTTTCTCCAGCCCGGCCACCGTGCGCATCAAGGTCGTCTTGCCGCATCCGGACGGCCCGAGCACGACCAGGAACTCGCCGGACTCGATCTCCAGGTCCACCCCGGCGATGGCGGTCACATCTCCGAAGCGCTTGACGATCCCGGACAAACGCACCGCGCTCATGCTCGCTCCTCAGCGCCTCGAAGTGTCGTCCGTGAGTGGGTTCCGCAGAGAGATGTGGTGCGAAGGGCCGGGGCACGCATCGCCCGACCCTTCGCGCCGCACGCGGCGGCTGCCCGCCGCGTGCCGGCCGATCGCCTCAGCGCAGATAGCCGCGGGCGCGCCAGTCGGCGAAGATCTCCTCCGCGCGCGCGTGCGCCTCGGCCACCGATTCCTCGGCGCTCTGCTCGCCCTTGGCGACCTTGGCCACCATGTTGACGACCAGGTTCTCACCGAAGGCCTGCATCACGGCTGGATTGGCGGTGCCCGGGTAGCCGATGTAGACCGACCAGTCGTTGACCGTCTCCAGCACCTTGAGCTTGTCCGCCGGCTGGGAGCCGAACGGATCGTCTTCCAGCCAGCCGCCCAGCTCCGGCACCGTGCTCGCATAGCACGGGAAGTTGTACAGCTCGGAGTGGTAGACCGCGTCGTTGTAGCCCGCCGTGTGGTCGAGGATGAACTTCTTGGCCGCTTCCAGCTCCGCGCCATCCACGTACTTGGGAATCACGTAGATCTGCCACACGTGGCTGGAGGCGAAGGCGCCGGCCGGCCCCGCCAGGGCCTGCACGAACCCGATGTCCGCGGCCGCTTCCTCGTCGATCCTCTGCAGCGAGCGATACGCGGAAATCGAGTTCAGGATGTAGCTCAGCTCGCCCGCGATCAGCCCCTGGTTGTTGGAGGAGGCGGTCCAGCCGAAGATCTCCTCGGTCATCGCGTCGTTCTGGAGCTTGGCGAGGTACTTCACCGCCGCGACCGTCTCCGGAGAGTTCAGCACGACGTTCTCGTTCTCGTCCTGCACGCTGCCGCCGTTCGACCAGATGACGGCTCGCGTGGCCATGCGGCTGTCCAGCTCCGGGCTCATGCCCAGGCCGACCGGGACGCCATGCTTCTGGAAGATGGCCACGCCGCCCTCGTACAGCTCATCCCAGGTGGAGGGCCCGTTCGGCAGGCCGACGTCCGCCCACAGGCTGATCTGGTAGTCGCCCGGATCGGGGATGTAGCCGTGGGTGTAGCCGAAGTAGGTGTCGGTGATCGGCAGGTAGCTGGTGGCCTGACAATTGCCGGTGCGCTCGCCATGCGCGGCGGCGGCCGCTTCGTTGATGTCGTTCAGCGGGTGCAGCCCCTCAATGAAGGCGGTGGGCGGGAACAACATCTCGATGATGCTGTGCCCTTCGCCGGCCTCGATCGCCGCGGTCAGGGCCGGCGGCAACTCCGGCACGTTGACGTGATCGACGCGTACGTCTACGTCGTTCGCCTTGCCCCAGTCCTCCGCGTAGGCATCGAACCATTCGTCGTAACGCGGGACGAAGTGGCTCCATTGCAGGATGGACAACTCCATGGTCTGCGCCAGCGCCAGTGGCGCGCTGAGGACCAGGACGGCCATCAGCAACAGGAACGTACGGGTGTGTTTCATGCCTCTCTCCTTGTGAACCGGTCTGTCTGTGGCGTCACGGGCGCGGGCCCCGTGTCTTGCTGCCACCGGATACGCTACCGCATGGACCGGTGACTGCCAATGGCTTGTGGGTCCGCGGGTCCGCGGGAGTGCCTATCCTGAGAACAGGGAGCGCGGCAGCAGCGCCAGCTTGAGGGACAGGCAGGTGCGGTTGAACGCGCCCGGCTCCTCGGCGATGCCGGCCAGGTAGGCGAGCGCGGCGCGGCCGTCGGCCAGGAAGCGGCAGGTCAGGTTGGTGTACTCGCCGGCCGGGTCAGACTCGATGTCCGTGACGTGCCGGAACGTGCGCCCGCGGTCGTCCGATACAGCGACCGACAGCGGTGTCCGGAAGCCGAAGTGGTGGTGATCGTGGACGTACTCGCCTCCGTTCCAGAACAGCACCAGCCGCTCCGTGCCGGGCAGGAGCGTCAGGCAGGTGCAGGACTCCGGGGTGATGGGACCGCTGGGCTGGGGCAGCTCCCAGATCCGGCCGCAATCCCGGGAGCGGGTGATGAACACCCGGCCGAGCTGCGTGCGCAGCGAGCAGACCAGCTCCCCGTCCGGCATCTGCACCACCGCCGGCTCCATCGCTCCGCGCATCGGCAGATCGATGCGGCCGCCCTGCAGGGTCCAGGTATGTCCGTCGTCGCCGCTGACGTAGCTGTCCACCCACTGCTTCTCGCCCGGCTCCCAGATCAGTGCCGAGCTCTGCATCATGACCAGCAGGCGGCCGTCCTGCAGCCGGCGGAAGCAGTCGTACATGGTGAAGCGGTGCTCGCCGCAGCGCCGCCAGATGAACGTAGGCGCGCCGAGCGTCCGCCCGCCGTCCGCCGAGCGGCGCAGCTCCAGGGAGGAATCGGTGCGGGTGTGGTTGCGCGTGACCGCCAAGAGCAGCTCGTCGCCGAGCAGCACCAGCGACGGGTTCATCACGTTCAGGTCGCCGGGGTCGACGTCGAGCAGCAGGCGCTCGTCGCTCCAGGTCACGCCGCCGTCGACCGACTCGCGGATGAAGATCGCGGCGTCGCCGAAGTCGCCGCCCCCCTCCGGACCCGCGCGGTAGCCGTGATAGACGATCAGCAGGCGGCCGTCGGCAAGCTCCACCAGCGACGAGCTGTCGCTGCGTGGCCTAGTGTCGCTGCACGGGCTGACGGTGACGAGTTGGGTCATACGCGGCGAGTATACTACGCTCCGGGTTCAAACCGCCGTGTACCCGCCCGAAGACTTGACGCTGAGCGTCGTGGACCAGTCGCCGCTCCGCAAGGGCGGCACCGGCGCCGACGCCCTCACCGAATCGGTCCGCTTGGCGCAGCTCTGCGAGCGGCTCGGCTACGCCCGCTACTGGGTTGCCGAGCACCACGCATCCACCTCGTGGACGGGCGCCAGCCCGGAGATCCTGATCGGCCAGATCGCGGCCGGCACCTCGACCATACGCGTCGGCTCGGGCGGCGTGATGCTGTCCCACTACTCGGCGCTCAAGGTGGCCGAGCAGTTCCGCGCCCTGGACGCCTTCCATCCCGGCCGCATCGACCTGGGCGTGGGCCGTGCGCCCGGCAGCGACCAGCGGACCGCCTTCGCGCTGGCGCATCCGCGGCAGCCCGCCGACGTGCGCACCTTTCCCCGCCAAGTCCACGACCTGCTGGCCTTCCTGGCCGGGGAGATGGCCTCCGATCACCCGTTCGCGGGGATCAGCCCACTGCCCGGACCGCAGCCGGATACCGGCCCCGAGGTCTGGCTGCTCGGCTCCAGCGACTTCAGCGCGCGGCTGGCCGCCATGCTGGGCCTTCCGTTCGCGTTCGCGGACTTCTTCGGCAACCTCGAGCACGGACCGCTGGTCGCGGAGCTGTATCGGGGCGAGTTCCAGCCCTCGACCCACCTGGACGCTCCCCGGCTCAACGTCACCGTGCAGGTGATGTGCGCCCCGACCGAGGAGGAGGCGCGCTACCTTGCCTCCAGCAGGAACCTCAACAAGCTCCGCCAGCTCCACCTGGAACGCCCGTCCGAACCGGCCTCCGCGGGCGGCGATATGCGCTCCGGTCTGCTGCCACCCGAAGAGGCGGCGGAGTATCCGCTCCGCGAGACGGAGCGCGCGGCGCTGTCGCAATTATCCGTGAACTACATCGACGGAGACCCCGACACGGTCCGCGACGGCATCGTCGACGCCGCGGACCGCTACGGCACCACCGACATCGGCATCGTCACCAACTGCTTCGCCTTCAAGGACCGGGCCCGCTCCTATGAGCTGGTCGCCGGCGTGTTCGGCCTGTCCCGGAGCGGGTGACCGTTGCTGTTGCCCGAACAACCGTAGCCACGTACCCTACCCCACTTCATGAGCTACCGAGAGCAGCTACCAGAGGGCTGCCCACCCGATGACTCAGTGGAGATTTCAGAACCATGGGAGGTCTTCCGCTTGGTCCGGACCAGACCGCCAACGGATGACGACTTCAAGTCGCAACGCGCCGAGAAGCCGGGCCACGTATTCCACGGAGCCACGGAGTGCGAGGCTCGCGGGCTGTCTGTTCATGCCGAACGGGGGGATAGCGAACGAGCTCTAAAGCTCCCGAGCCTCCGCAGACGCTTCATCTGTCGATTGCGGCTGGAGTCCGGAGCCGGTCGGATTCTGAAGACGCGGGCCCGCTCCCATCACACTTGGTGGCCGCTATCCGACTACGATATTCTCAGTCGCTGTACCGTGGAAGCGTAATGAAAACCGTCAAGCCTGTCAGTACGCTCTACTACTACGATGGCCCCCAGGTTCTTGAGGCTCGCGACGGCATCGGCGGGCACTACATCGCCGTGATCGTCGAGCAACTGCAGGACTACGATCGCTACCTCGTTGCGGGTGTGGCGCCGAACCGCTTGCGCCAATTCCGCTCCGGCATTCTTGACTTGCGCACACTGTTGGTAGATGCCGACGCAGACGAGTGGTATCTCGCATCGGCTCCGGCGGGACCAGAACAGCTCATGACACTTGAGCCTCAGCCCAGATCGCTCACAGAAAGTGGACTGCTCCCGGACGAGGGGTTCGTGTTGCATGACCGTCCTGCCGACGAGCTCGCGCTCAATGAGGCCCGGATGCGCAACAATGTGGTGATAGAGATCACCGCTGACCCGCCAGAAGCCGTCGATGAGCACCGGATCCGTGTCGGTACGTTTACCGGTTTGCTGAATCACGTCCAAACCGTAGTCAGACATGCCTATACGGCAGCGTTGCGAGAGACTTCTGCTGGTACGCGGAGTAGATTACATACGGACGATGCTCACCTCTTGGACGTAGTAGTGCCGGCTGCTGCCGGGTCTTTTCGCGTAGTCCTTGAGGGATCACAAACACCAGGTCTGTTCGGCATTGCAGAACTGACCCGTGCGTTACGGCGAGTGGACAGCATCTTCGAGCATGCAGATAGTCCCGAACAGACGCTCATCACCTTGAAGGAACAGCGCGGTCACTTGGCTGGGTCCTATCTGCGGCTCCTGAACTTTCTTATCGAACGCAAGACCGGTCTCCAATACTCTTGGGCAGAACCGATCTCAGTCAAAGCGAACTACGGATCGGTATCGGAGTCAGAGGCCAATTCGCTAGTCGAAATTCTCTCCGGTGTGTCGAATCTGGGGAGCGAACCGGTGACTCTTGTCGGAGAGTTTGAAAGGGGAAATCGCGGCGTCGGATCCTGGGGATTGCTCACTGAAGACGGAATATATTCTGGCAAGATCAAGGAAGGTGGGCCGAGCTTGAATGGTCTGAAGTTCGGAGGACACTACAAGTTTGTCTGTGTTGAGGAAATCGAAGAGATCGAGGCCACCGGTCGCGAGTCTCGGACGCTGTACTTGAACGCATACGAACCAGTTTGAATCGGATTCGGCAGTCTCGCGATCTGAGTGCAGGCTTGGGTTTCGCAGACGATCGGCGATAGCTCCGTCGTAAAGCCGTCAAGCCGGCCACCGATCGCGGTGCTTCGTCGCGTGCGGACGACTTGAGCGGCCTCCGTGATACCGTTCGCCGATGGCTCCGAACTCCACAGATCGCCCGCCGAACATCCTGTTCATCCTGGCCGATCAGCTCCGCACCGACTTCCTGAGCTGCTACGGCGCCGGCTTCATCGATACCTCGCACATCGACGGCATCGCCGCGGCCGGCATCCGCTACGAGCGGGCCTACTCCGCCTCCCCGCTGTGCGTGCCGGCGCGAACCGCGCTGCTGACCGGCATGAGCGCCGCGCGCACCGGCGTGGCCGACAACCTGCACGCGCTGCGGCCCGACTACCGCGACGCCGGCATCCGCACGTGGCCGGAGCTGCTGGCCAAGGCCGGCTACCACACGGCCGCGATCGGCAAGATGCACTTCTACCCGTGGGACGCCGCCCACGGCTTCGGGCAGCGCGTGGCCTGCGAGGACAAGCTCTGGCCGCTGATCCGCGACGACTACACGCGCTACCTGGAAGCGCACGGCCTGACCAAGCTGCGCTGGTCGGAGTACGGCGGCTACCTGCGCACGCGCGGCGCGGCGACCACGGACATCCCCTGGCGGCACTCCTGCGACCGCTTCACGGGACGCGAGGCGTGCCGGTTCATCGAGCGGAATGCAGGCGAGGAGACCCCCTGGGCGCTGATGGTCGGCTTTCCGGGACCGCACGATCCGTACGATCCGGCGCGCGACTTTCCGGTGCGGTACCGGGACGTGGACATGCCGCCGCCGGTGCCCGCCGCCGCGGGCGATCCGGGCGGGCTGCGGGAGGCGCATGGGCGCCAGCGCGCCGGCATGGGCATGCCGGACGGCCCGCTTCGCCCTGAGGAGAGCGCCACGCTCCGCTCCCACTACGCCGGGCTGGTCAAGGGGATCGACTATGAGGTGGGCGTCATGCTGGCGGCGCTGCGCGACAGCGGCCAGGTCGACGATACCGTCGTCATCTTCACCAGCGATCACGGCGATCTGCTCGGCGACCACGGCATGCAGGGCAAGGGCAACTTTTTCGAAGGCTCCATGCGCATACCGCTGGTGGCGCAGGGTCCGGGGATCGGCAGCGGAACGGACCATCCGGGGCTGGTGGAGCTCCGCGACGTCACGGCAAGCATGCTGCGGATCGCCGGGGCCGAGCAGCCGGCGCACATGGACGCCCGTCCCCTGCCCGGCCTGGGAGCCGACGGCGGCGGCCGTTCGGAGATACTGGGCGTGCTCGCTGGCGCCTGGGTCGCCTTCGACGGCACTTGGAAGCTCTGCAAGTACCACGGACATGCGCCGGTGCTGTTCAACCTGGCCGACGACCCGAACGAGCTGGTCGACCGTGCGGGCGACCCGGCCGCGGCGTGCGAGCTCCTGCGGCTCGATACCCTGCTCACCGCCGAAGTGATGGCCGGCACCGATCTGGCCATGCACGACCGCCTGGTCTCCCCGTACTCGCTGGCGAACGACGAGCCGTTCGGCCGGCCCGGATGGAGCTGGCGTTATCCGGCGCCGATCGCGGCCGCCATACAGCACACCGGCGGCGGCGGTCCCGGCGAGGAGTCGAAGTATGACAATCGGTGAAGGGGCATTCCGCTACCGGGTCGACGATCGCTGGGCGCACCAGGACGCCGCGGCGCGCGGGGTCCTGAGCAGCGTGGCCTGCGACCGCCGCGGACGCATCTACCTGTGCAGCCGCGAGCCGGACCCGAAGATCCTGGTGTACGACGCGGACGGCGCGCGGCTGAATGGCTGGACGCACGCGGCGTTCCGGCATCCGGGCGGCATCCACGGCATCAGCGTCGCGGCCGACGACACCCTCTACGTCACCGACGTCCTGGACCACGTGGTGCACCGGTTCACGCTCGACGGGACGCTGCTCCGTACCCTGGGCACAGCCGGCCGGCCGGGACCGCCGGGGCAGCCGTTCAACCGCCCCACGCAGGCATTCGCGGCCCCGTCAGGAGACCTCTACGTGGCCGACGGCTACGGCCAGGCGCGCATCCACCGGTTCTCAGCGGACGGAGCGCTGATCTCCTCGTGGGGGAAGCCGGGCAGAGAGCCCGGCCAGTTCGACACCCCGCACTCGATCGGCGCCGACCGCCGCGGCCAGGTCTGGGTCGCCGACCGCCAGAACTTCCGGGTGCAGGTGTTCGACGCCGGCGGCCGCTTCATCCGCGAGCGCCGGCTGGAGCGGGCCAACAACATCGCCCTGGACGGCGAGGACCACGTCTTCGCCGGCTCGGGAATCATGGACCTCGACGGCACTCTGCTGGCGGAAAGCATGGACTACTGGGGACACTGCGTCTGTGCGGCGCCGAACGGCGACCTTTATCGGACGCACGTGGGCGGGCCCGACCAGCTCGCCAAGTACGTCCGGGTGGCGGAACGGCCGTAGCGGCGTCAGCCTCGACTTACTTGCGATCGTAGGGGTCGGCGGCGTCGCGCAGGCCGTCGCCCATGAAATTGAACGCCATCACGGAGATGATCACCGGAATTGCCGGAATCATCAGCCACGGCAGCGACGCGACCGTGCGCGCGTTCGACGCCGCCTTGAGCAGCACCCCCCAACTGATCGCCGGCGGCGCGGTGCTGCGCTCGGCGCCGGTGGCCAGCCGCGGCACGTCCTTCACCGCGGACGTATTCCGCCTGCGCGCCGCAACCGAGTACCGCTATCAGGTGCGTGCGGCCGGCGCCGGCGGCCGCCTGTCAGCACCGACGACGGCCGCCGGCTTCACCACCGGCGAGTTGCCCGCGGGGCTGCGCGACGCCGTCTTCGACGTGTGGCGCGGTGCGCCCACCCTGCCGGTCACCTTCCTGGAGTTCCGGCAGAGCGAGTTCTTCGGCCTGGCGGCGTTCGACGGCGACGGCCACGTCGTCTGGTACTTTCAGGCGCCGGAGGGCGAGCAGCCCTACGTCATGGCCCGCCGCCCGAACGGCAACATCGTCTACCTTGCCGGCTTCAAGGGCGGCACCACCGCGGCCGGCCTGGTGGAGATCGACCCCACCGGCCGCGAGCTGCACCGCCTGAGCGACGAGTGCGCGCCGTTCGGCCCCATGCATCACGAGGTGCAGGTGCTGCCGGACGGCCGCGTGCTGTACCTGTCCCGCGACGTGCTGTGGGACGGCCACGGCGAGCCGGCGGCGCCCCAGGAAGGCGACACCCTGGGCGTCTGGGATGCGGAGGCCGGCACCGCCTCGATCGTCTGGAACATCTTCGATCACCTGTCCCCCGCCGACCGGGTGGAGCCCGCCTCCAACCGGTCCCTGCCGGGACACCCCATGTGGGGCGGCTGCGATCGCGACACGCGGGTGCAGGACTGGAGCCACGGCAACTCGGCGGTGATGGCCGACGACGGCAGTGTGCTGGTGTCGCTCGGCCACCTGAATCAGGTGATCTCGATCGCCCCGGACCTCGCCTCGGTGCGCTGGCGGCTGGGCGGTCCGGGCAGCGACTTCACGTTCGAAGACCCGAGCGACCGCTTCTACGCCCAGCACACGGCGCTGCCGCTGGCCTCAGGCAACGTGCTGCTGTTCGACAATGGCACCGGCCGGCCCTACGACGAGGGCGGCCAGTTCTCCCGCGCGCTGGAGCTGGAGCTCGACCTGGAGCGGATGACGGCGCGCCGGGTATGGGAGCACTGGCACCGGCCGCCGCTGTACGCGGCGTGCTGCTCCAGCGTGCAGCGCCTGCGGAGCGGCAACACCCTGATCCTGTACGGATCGAGCCGCGCCGAGCGTTGCTGCCGCGTGTTCATCATCGCCGAGGTCACCCCGGACGGCCGCACCGTCTGGGAGGTGGGCCACCGCTCGCCAGGCAAGCCGAACCAGTACCGCGTGTACGCCGCCGAATCGATCATGGGCGAGTCCGCCTTGCGGTGATGGGGCCGTGCGCCACCGGGCATGCTACTATTCAGATCAAACAGCGAATTGCGGGCGAGATGTGCCGACGATACTGAGGCATGGGCCGTATCGCTTGTTCGGTGTCCCTCTCGCCGAACGAGTGGATGTAACCGAAGATACTCTGACAGCGGATCTGAGCGACGGACGTACCATCTCCGTGCCGCTGGCTTGGTATCCCCGGCTGGTACATGCGACGCCGACGGAGAGGCGAAACTGGCGACTCATCGGCGGCGGCGTGGGAATTCACTGGCCCGATCTGGACGAGGACGTAAGCGTCGAGGGGCTGCTGGCAGGCCGTCCATCCGGAGAGAGCCAGCGGTCGTTCAAACGCTGGCTGGAAGGCAGAGCGACGCGCGGCGTGACTGAGTGAACTCCCCGCCACCGAATAACGTGCGTGTCGTGGCCGCTGCCATGGAGTCGTAATGGACATTTCGCACGCCCTCCGTTGCGAACGTCGGCTTGTTTCGCACCTCACTCTCGGCCGGTAGCGCTTCGCTCTATCGCCGCGCGAAGTCGACTCAGCTCACCCTGGTGCGCGGCGTCCCGTGCGCCGCGTGCCGCCGTGACCAGCAGCCGCATGTGGGCGACATCGGCCGCGTACTCGGCGCACCGCCGCTCGTAGGCGCCGCGCGTCTTCGTGCAGACCAGCGTGTAGGGTCTGCCGACGCGTTCGGTCTCGTGAAGGATGTCGAGGCCGTGGCCATCGATGATCCCGTGGACGTGCCGGCGCAGTTCCTTCCGTAACGGAAGCCGCAGGATCGTTTCCGCCGGGTCCGCGCAGAAGGCCCGCAAGCGACGGCAACTGGCGCAACTGCAGGAGACGGCGTCAGCCTCGATCAACCAGTCGCGAGGCGTCTCCGGGGGTTCCGCGCTGCGCGCCAGCAGGCAGTCAGCAGCGTGCCGCCAGAACGTCTCGAACCCCGCCGGCTTCATCGCGCCTTGGGTCCGGTGGTGCGCCGCCAATCCCGCCAACGCCTGCGGCACCGCGCGATCCGGGGTCGCGGCTGCCGGATGTCGCGCGAGCAGCACCGCGGCTTCCTCGGCTTCGTCGGCCAGCTCACCGTGCCAGATGAGCATGCAGGGTGACCGGCGATAGGGTCGCCGCCGTCTCCAGCAACTCCGCATTCTCCTCACCGCTGTAGTGAGCGGTGAGGATCTCGTGAAGGAAACGTCGCGTCGTGGCCTCGTCCCCAAGCCGGCGCAGCAGCCGCAGGCTGTCCGTGCAACTTCCAGCCGCGTCGGGGGGCTCAGAGGGACGGTACTGATAGGAGCGGACCGGAGCAGGCCAGGAGTCGACGAGTTGAGCGACCAGGGCGCGTGCGTGTCCGGTCGCCTCATCGGTCCGCGCCAGCTCGTCAGCCACGTAGGCCAGGGCGCCACCGATGCCGCCGTGAGCAAGCGTCCGGACGGTTTGCCGCAGGGGCCACACCACCAGAGCGGCGCGGCGATATGAATGCGACAGCTCGACGCCTTCGTTGCCGGTCACGTTGACCCGCTGGTCGTCCGGCTCGGCGTCGTCGAGCGCTCCGTCCGGTAGCAGTTCGCCCGGCAACACCGGGACCCTGCCGTAGTCGCGTTTCGTGCCGTCCGGCGCAACCCAGCCGTCGAGCCAGATCTCGGAATCGAACACCTCTTCCATCTTCCAATCGAGATCGTGGGGATCGACCCCATAGGGCACCCCACTCGACTCATTCGCGATGCCGTATTCCTCGAGATGGAGGATCGCGGCGTGCAGCGAATGGCCCGCCCGTTGCGCCGCCCGCGAGAGAGCGCCGCCCACCGCGGCGTCCGCGTTCTTCAAGCCGTGGAACGACAGGCCGGCCTCGCTGTAGTCGTGCTCCAGGAGCCACACCAGGCGCGCTTCGGTGTGCTCGGGCGGGCAGCCGAGTCCGGTCGCGGCCCGGGCGACGATGTCCATCAACGTGTCGCGCCACACGGCGCCGGTCACCGTGACCTGCGCCGCATCGATCTGCCAGCAGGCGCGCACCGAGCTGTCCACCGGCGTCTGCTCACCTCTGCCGTACGGCGCCCGGTCGGCCACCGAGATCAGGGCCTGAGCGTGCGGCGGCGTGACGGGAAACGAAAGCACTCCTGCGCCGGCGACCTCGACGCGCGGCATCGGCACGAACAGTCGGCCCTGCGTGCAGTAGTCTCCCGGGCGGTCGATCGACTGGAGCAACGCCTCCAGCGGCGCCTGCCCTTCGTTGTAGGCAATGTCCACGTCCGGTATCGTCGGTCCCGGCCTGACTCGGGTCAGCACTCAAGTGCCTTCGCTGCGGCAGATGGCCTCACACACGCGCCAGAGCTTCGACCAGCTTGACTTTGTTGACAGGTGCAACCGGCAGGCCGACACTCACGGAAGAACGCCCATGGAAACGACGGTTGCCTCTCGACATGACCGCGGGCTGCGCATCGTCACTTCCGACGACAGCACCGTTGCCGATCTGTCCACGCTGCAGCGGTTCTGGACCCAGGCGCAATACCTGACGCTGACGAACCACTGTCATCGTCTGATCGAGTTCACCGACGGCTGCATGGAGATTCTGCCCATGCCCACACAACGACATCAGGCGATTTCGCGGTTCCTGTTCCTGGCCCTGGTCTCCGTCGTTCGCGACAGCGGCGGTGATGCGTACTACGCCCCGCTGCGCTTGCGAATACGCGACGGCAAGTTCCGTGAGCCCGATCTGCTGGTCGTCCGCGACGCTTCCGACCCGCGCTGCCGCGATGAGTATTGGCTCGGAGCGGACCTCGTCATGGAAGTCGTGAGTCCCGACGATCCGAACCGGGACGTCGTGGAGAAGCGCAGGGACTACGCCGAGGCGCGGATACCCGAGTACTGGATCGTCAATCCCATCGACGATACGGTGACCGTACTCGTCCTTGGCGACGGCGAATACCGGGAGCACGGGGTGTTCGGTCCGGGAGCGCATGCCGACTCGCCGAGCCTGCCCGGATTCTCGATCTCCGTAACCGATACGTTCGAAGCGGCGTGGCCAACATGACGCACCATCACGACGGTTCCGCGCCGGAATAGCCGAGGCTCTTGAACCCCTTGATCCGCTTGGCGCTCATGCGGGCGAGCACCGGCACGCCGCCGTCGACGTAGTCGTACACGATCACCTCGCGCTTGGCCGGGTGAAGGCGGTGCAGCCGGCCGGCATACTGGGCCAGCGGCCCCCGCCAGGAGATCGGCATGGTCAGGAACAGCGTGTCGAGCCGGGCGTCGTCGAACCCTTCGCCGACGTAGCGGCCGGTGGCGATCAGCACCCGCTCCTGAGTGTCGCCGATGGTTTCGAGTTGGTCGCCAACTCCCGCCTCGTCTTCTGTCCCAGGCCGCCGTGCAGCACCAGGACGTTGCGCGCGAGACGCGACAACCGCTCGGCCAGGTGCAGGGCGTGCGCCTCTCGCTCCGTCAGGACGATCGGCGACCGGTGGGTCTCCAGAGCGTTCAGCACGTCGCCAAGGATCAGATCGTTGCGCTCGTCATCCTCGGCAAGCGCACCATAGACCCGTTGGATGGGCGGTCGATCGGGGTCCAACTCCGCCGGCAGGGCGAAGCGGGTAGCGCGCAGCATCACCCGATGGCTGAACGGGCGCTTGGCCGCCTGCCGACGGGCGTCGACGCGGAACCGAAACCGGCCCGCATTGCATGAAGATGATCGGGTGATGCCCGTCCTTGCGGGTCACCGTCGCGGACAAGCCGAGGACGTACCGAGCCTTGCAGCGGCGCGCCACCGCCTCGAAGCTGACCGCCGACACGTGGTGACACTCGTCGACCACGAGATGAGACTCTGTATGACGGCGACGTCGATGACACCGGTCGCCTTGCGCTTGCCTCCACCGATCCGACCGATCTCATCGGGACGAAGATCGAGGAAGCTGCCCAGCCGCGCGACCCACTGGTCGAGGAGTTGCCGTCGATGCACCAGCACCAGGGTGTTGGCCCCGCGGGCAGACGGGCGAGCTGGTTGACCAGGGAGGCAGGCAGCCCGCTTCGATCGACGTACACCTGATCGCCCAGCACGACCTCGACGGTCTCCGGCAGCGGATCGGTGATGGAAGTGTCCGGCGCTTCGTCCTCGTCCTCCACCGCCGGCAGGCGTACGCCGAGCACGCGCCCGCGCCGCCCGGCTTCTTCGGTCAAGTCGCCCACTTCGGCGGCGGTCATGCGCCTGATCGACGACAGGTACCTCCACTGGTCGGCATGCGGCTGGAGCTCGTCGTCCAGGAATAGGCTGTTGCCCGATTGGCGCGGCCCGTACTGAAGCGGCAACGCGATGAGGTTGCCGAACCCGCCGGCCGGCATGGTGTCCTGACTGGGAAACAGGCGGTCGTAGGACTCGAACCCGATGTCCGGGTTCCGTTCCATTGATTCGGTGAGGAGCCACGCTCCGAGGCGCCGAGCCCATAAGGCCGGAACCGGGTCGGTGAAGAATATCCACACGTGACCGCCCCGGCCCGACCGCGACCGTTCCAACGCGGCCGGAACGCTCCTGGCACGACAGGTCGCAAGTAAGACGGCGGCGTCCCGGCGCCATGTGTGCTTGTCGAAGTCGATGGCCAGGAGCCGACAGGTCTCGTCGGCCAACAAGGGGTAGACGCCCATGGTGAAGTCCTTGCCGTCCGCGTCCCTGCCGCGGAGGTGCCGCCCGATGACTTCATCGCTCACCGGTATGAAGGCGCGGTTCGGGCACTCCCGGCACTTGATCCTGGGCTTTTCGCAGATGCGGGGCGCCCATTCGTTGGCGCACGCAGGGGCGTAGCCCGACCGGCCGCTCCGCGAGTTGGTCCATCGCTTCGGGAATACGTCCTCGCGCCCTCGGAAGAGTGATCGAAACAGAGCGATCTTCTCGGCCGACGACGACGACGCGGCTACTGGAGCCGCGTCGAGCGATGGACTGTGGTCGCTCGCGTGGTCCGTGCCGAACTCGGCGAGCCTCGCCTCAAGAGCCGCCCGTTCGGCATGCAGCGCCGCCAGTCGGTCTCTGATCGCCGCACCTTCGTCGCGTTCCGGCGTCGGGGAGAGCGGCTCGATCGGGTTCATCACCGCCCCCGAGCGCGTGGCTGCGATTCAGGCGTCCCGCCGCAGCAACGCCTCCAGCTCCGCCACCCGAGCTTCCGCCGCCCGGCGTGCGTCCGCTTCCAGCTCCCGCTCCTGCTCAGCGCGCCGGCGCTCCTCGTTGCTCTCACTCAGCGTCCGCACGCGCTCATCGGTCAGCGGGTCGCGAAAGCGCAGATCTTCTCCTTCGATCCGCAGCTCCAGCCCCAGCACCGTGCTGAACATCGCCCGCGCGCCGTCCGCCGTCCAGGTCGGCGCCAACATCCGATACTTGGCCCCATCCAGCCGCATCCCTCGCAGCGGCGGCTTCAGGTAGTCTCCCGTCGGGTCGTACTGCCAGTACTCCTGCACCCGCAGCCGTTCGTACAGGTCACGCTTCGGCCCTTCGTCCTTGTCCCGCGTATGCCCCGAGGTGATCTCCAGCACGAAGTCCGGCCCCTTGCCTTCCTCCCACACCTTGTAGATCCGACGCGGATGATTGGGCACGCCGATCACCACGAACACGTCCGGCGCCACCGAGGCGGTCCTTGTTGCCCTCCTCGTAGTAGATCAACAGATTGCCCGACACGTAGACGTCCGGGCGCTGGCGGAAGTAGTCCCGGAGTCCGGTGACCGCGTACATGAGCGGGATTCCCTGAGCATCGGTTTCCGCCATCGGCACGCCGTCCTCGGTGGGATAGTCGATCTCGACCGGAGCGGGAGCGAGCGCTGAGCGCTTCATACGCCGTCCTCCACCGCGCCCATGGTATCACGGCAACGGCGGGTCGGCCATGCGAGTCGCCTGCTCGTTGACTCTCGCCTGACCTGACGTGACCTGATCTGCCTGGGCGATGCGCCGCCGCTCCTTTGCTTCCCGCTTGCGACGCTTTTTCTCGGCATCATGGCGTGCGATCTCCTCAATCGAACGAACGACCTCGGGAGCCGCTTTGCCGAACCGCTTGCGGTACAGGTGCTCGATGAACCGGCGGAGCGGCAGCTTCCACGGCTCCTGATCGTGGTTGTCCAATCGGCCCAGCTTGCGAGGACTCATTCCCAGCTCACGCGCCATCTGCACCTGGGCGTGTGACAAGTGGTGCCGTTTGCGCGCGTCGATCCACTCCTGCAGCTTCTGGCTGGGCTTCCTGTTCCCGGTCACGGGCTCACATCACCACTCGGCGTCCTCATCCAACTCGTTCTCGACCGCGGCTGCGGCCATCATCGCGGAGTCCGCGGCCGCGGCCGCAATCTCGGCGTCGCCGGAGTCGCTCAATTCGAGCAGTAGCGACTCAGCCTCCTGCGGACGGATGTAGGCTCCTGCTTCGATGGCGACGAGCAGTAGCGCCTTGTCGGTGTCCTGCGCGGCAAGCAGGGCGGACACGTGCGGCCATGCAGCATTCACTTCCCAATTGCCGGCGGCGGACACCGCTGCGCGTCGAATCTCGGCATCGGGGTCGTCCAGCGCGGCGACGATTTTATCGCCGAATCCACGTACGCAATGCATCGCGAACACGGCGGTGAGCCGCCAATCCCGGTCCTCACGGGAGTACGCCGCACGGATCGCGTTCCGGTGCCAGTCGGCGGGAGCGCGTACCGAGGCTTCCAGGATGTGGCGTCGCACTTCCGGCGGGACGTCATCCTCCAGGTACCAGGCGCGCAACGTGTCCTGAATTCTCTGGAACGTGTGCTCGGAGATCGGCCGGCCATCCAACATCTCTTCGTCGATGCCCAGGAAGTCATCGTCGCTGTCCAGATCCATCTGCTCCAGGACCGGTCCGAGAGACAGCGCGGCCCGGCAACGCAGCGGCTCGGATGCGGTGGCGTCGCCGACGAGGGACAGCAGGGCGCGGGCGAGATCGTCGTTGATGACCACGACCTCGCCAGCCAGTTCCCCGGCCAGGAGGCGGTCCGACTCATCCGCCTGCCCGTCGTCGAGAACCGCCAGAAGCGTGTTCCCGCCGTTCGGGGGCCATTCCCAGCTTGGGGTGCGTGCAAGGCGCGTCAGGTCCATTTGTTCAATCCTTCGCTCGAACCGAGGCGTTCCGGTTACGCCAGCACCTCCTGCACCGGCAGCAAGAGATCGGCCAGAGCGGCCGGCGTGAGGTGCATGCCGCTACGCAGCACGCGTATCGTGTCGTAACGCGAGCCGCGTGGGTCGCTATACCGCTCCGCGCACTGGTCAGGAAGGTTCACCAGCCAGACTTCGGGGATTCCGGCACGCGCGTAGATCGGACACTTCTCCGTACGGTCGAAGGAGACGGTGGTGTCGGATACCTCGATCAGCAGCAGCACGTCACCGGGACCGGGGTGGCGAGTAATATAGAAGTCATCACGCCACGCAAGCAGCACCAGATCAGGCTGCAATTCGGTGTGCTCATCGATCCGTAGCGGACTCTGGACACTCACGTTGGCGCGCCGCCGCACGCCCTCGTGCAGAAGCTGGGAGAAACGCATGACGCATGACGCTCGCCGATGGGGGCCATCGGGAAGATCACCCCCTCCAGCAATTCGACGCGCTCGTCCGGGGCGAGAACGCCGGTATCGGCCATGGCATGGTACTCATCGACCGCAAACCGGCGCTGGTTGGCCAAGATGCTCATGCCGGATTCTCAATAGCGACTCTGGACCGAACTCCGACAGGGGTCAAGCCGACGACGCCGTCACCGGTGCAGCGTCGAGCGGGAGGCTCTGGTGGCGAGCATGACCGGGTAGGTCAAGCTCTGCGAGACGACCTGAATTGCCAAGCGGGTGCCGGCCCGCATGTTTTCGAGATCGGCTGACGGTCGCCGCACCTGCCGCCCCGCGACCGTCAGCGTTACGAACAAGATGCCAGCGATCAGTTTCTCGTCAGGGCTATGTCGAGCATCCAGTCATCGCCGTGCGGCGGCGCTTGCGCATACATCATGTTGGGGTTGTCTTCGTCGATGCAGTATCGCCACTCCTGCCCCTCGGTCAGCTCGGTCGGCTGCGGATTCGCGCCTTCTCCCAACGCAAACAGCAGATTGCCGCACCCGTTCAATACCGGGCGGCCGTCGTCCATCAAGACAATACGGTCGTCGGGTCCTTCCTCGTGGTAGTGTTCGTTGTGTTCTACTACTCCGGATTTCGTCATTCCCGAAACCTTCAGGGTCGCTTGGCCGTCCCTATCGATCGCAAGTTCATACGCGGTCGATCCGTTAGTTCCGGTCCAGGTCCCGACGATCTGCGGGGTCACTCGGTACACACGCCAGCCTCGAGCGACGATAGTATTCATCTTGTCCGGAATGTACTCGTAGTCGATCAGCTCGTCTCCACTCGAAAGCTCACCGCCGGCCCTGCGCGTCGCCCGGTGAGACCATGGACCGAGCGAAAGCGCCTCCAGCCTTTGAAGATCGTCTTCTCGGACCACCCAATCGGCACCGGTCCGATGGACGTCCAGGATAACGATTTCATGTACGGTTCCGACACCATCTTCGTCATCATCATCCCAAGCCACGTCCACCCATGATCCCAAGAGCCACCCTGCAGTAACCATGTTGGACAGCTCGTCTGCCATCTCCGCAGCCAGACCGTGGAGCACGGTAGCGCCGACGGCGGCCAATATCCCGCGGCCCGCCGCGCCCGCGCATTCGCCATCCGGACAGGTCCGCGCGAGTTCGACGGCCTGCATGGCAGACAGGCTCCCGGCGAACGTGGAGCAGGCAGCAATCCGTGCCGCTGCGTCGTCATCACCCGTTCCCGTCAGCAACGCCGCCTCTTCGGTGGTCAGGTAGCAGGACGTTGTCCGCGCGGCACCGGCCTTGCCTGCTATCCGCACCGCGACATCGGCGGTAGCAGGGTACGTACCCAACGTGATCTGCGGGATAAACTCGCGTTCTTCGCCGGGGTCCGGTGTGACGCCCTCGCGTATGGTCGGGGAGAATGTCGCCGCGGGGACGTGCTTCCCGTATACCGGGGCCAGCGCGGCCAGCATCGCCGTGACCTTCGGGCTTGCCGTGATCAACTCGTCGACCGGCTTCCACCAGGCGGCCGCGATCAGCGCTTCCACCTCGGCATCGGTCAACACATCGGCCGACAGCGCCTTGGCGCCTTCTACCGTCAGTGCGTCATCGACGTCACCGCCGAGCACGGCGGTCAGATAGGTACCGTTCGCTATGGCCGCGGCCATCGGCTTCGGGTCAACCGGCTCAGTCGGTGGCGCCGGTGCCGTCGGGCCAACCGGCGTCGTCTCGCCGCAGCCGGTCAAGATCACCAGCGCCACAGCGGCTACTGCGACGAGTATTGCCCAGCGCCCCTCCAAGGGCTTCGTTGTCTCGAGTTCCGTCGTCTTCACGCGCGCCTCCTCATCCGGCATAGGTGCCGGGTCGTTGAAATCAGGCGCGCGGTCAAAGGCGAGCTATCCCTACGTATTCACCCATCCCCGGTGCCAGGGTAGCTACTCCTTGGCGGGGGACTTCTTCGGCTGTTGTATTCCGTAGGCGGCCCGACAAAGGGCCGACCACGAACCTGATTCCAGGATCCACCCTACCCCGCTGCGGGCACCGCGTCAATGCGCGATTTCGAGGTTTCCGAGGGTAGGGGAGATTTCGCGAAGTGCCTCGCTACCATTCCGGCAGGTTCTCGGTCCGGAACCTCACCGTGCCTGCGGGGTGGAGCAATGCGCAAGCCGCGGGTCAGGAGCTGCCCGCCGTCTCCTGCAAACGTGCAGCCCTGCTCGACATTCCGGCGGACGCCTGCGAGCGATGGTGCGAGGCGATCACGCAGGGATTCACGAGCGCTGCCCGGTTCAGGAACCGCTGCAAGCTTTCCTGTGCGTCCGTCTACATCGCCAGTACCTGATCCACCGGCAGCGAGAGGTCTGCCAGAGCGATCGGCGCGAGGTGCATGCCGCTACGCACTACGCGTACCGTGTCATAGCGCGAGCCGCGTGGGTCGGTATACCGCTCCACGCACTGGTCAGCACTGGTCAGGAAGGTTCACCAGCCAGACTTCGGGGATTCCGGCACGCGCGTAGATCGGACTGGGAGAGACGCATGACGCGTGCCGCTCGCCGATGGGGACATCGCGACGATCACCCCCTCCAGCAACTCGACGCGTTCGTCCGGGGCAAGAACGCCGGTATCGGCCATGGCATGGTACGCATCGACCGCGAACCGGCGCTGCTTGTCCAGGATGCTCATGATCACCTTGGCATCGGTTCCATCGACGCTCCCGAGCAGCGACGACCCGCAAGCACCTTGCCGCGTGGAGTGAGGCGCCTGCCTGCGTTTCAATCGTCCTGCCGCAGCAACGCCTCCAACTCCGCCACCCGCGCTTCCGCCGCACGGCGCGCCTCCGCTTCCCGCTGCCGCTCCTGTTCGACGTGCTGCAGCTCCTGGTCGGCGCGACGGCGCTCCTGGTCGGCACGACGGCGCTCCTCGTTGCTTTCGCTCAGCGTCCGCACCCGCTCACCGCTCAGCGGGTCGCGAAAGCGTAGTTGATCCCCGGCAACCCGGATCTCCAGCCTCAGCACCGTGCTGAACATCACCTGCGTGCCTTCCGCCGTCCATCTCGGCGTCAACAGCCGGTATTCCCCCCGATCCAACTCCATCCCGCGCAACGGCGGCTCCAGATAGTCTCCCGTCGGGTCGTATTGCCAGTACTCTTGCACGCCCAGCCTTTCGTACAGATCCCGCTTTGGCCCCTCGTCCTCGTCCCGCGTATGGCGCGAGGTGATCTCCAGCACGAAGTCCGGCCCCTTGCCTTCCTCCCACACCTTGAAGATCGGCCGGGTGTGGTTCGGCACCCCGATCACCACGAACACGTCCGGCGCCACCGAGGCGTTCCGGTTGCCCTCCTCGTAGTAGATCAACAGATTGCCCGACACGTAGACGTCCGGACGCTGGCGAAAGTAGTCGCGCAGTCCGGTGACCGCGTACATGAGCGGGATTCCCTGAGCGTCGGTTTCCGCCATCGGCACGCCGTCCTCGGCGGGATAGTCAATCTCGACCGGAGCGGGAGCGAGCGCTGAGCGCTTCATACGCCATCCTCCACCGTGCCCCACCGTATCGCCGCAGCGGAGTCCATGTCATCGGTCGCATGGAGCAACGGAGTATGGATCGGGAACAGACGCGTATGCGCTGAGAGTGAGCGGATCGGCAGCCAGACTAACCCGGAGGATAGATGCTCCATTTCTGGAACAGTCGATCCAACTCTGACAGTAGCCGCTCGGCTTGGTCAGGTTCGAGCGTCTGCGTCACCAGCTCCCGAACATCCTCGGAAAGCACCCACATGCGCTCGTCATCATTGGTCGGGTAGTACACGTCGTCATCCGCCGCACGTGGCTCGGACGGGATTGGTTCTTCGTTATTCGACACGGCCACATCAATGGATCCTCCGTCCTGACCACGTCAACGTCAAGCACACTCAGCGGTGTCGGCGCAGCCACTCGACGGTGGCCATGAACAGCAGGGCGAACGCCAGCAGGACGGTGGCGACGGCCAGGATCGCGGGGCTGATCTCCTCGCGGATGCCGGACCACATCTGACGCGGGATGGTGCGCTGCTCCAGCCCGCCGATGAACAGCACCGTGACCACCTCGTCGAACGAGGTCGCGAACGCGAACAGCGCGCCGGACACGACTCCGGGAGCGATCAGCGGGAGCTGGATGCGCCGGAAGCCGGTCAGCGGGCCGGCGCCCAGGCTGGCGGAAGCGCGCAGCAGGTTCCGGTCGAAGCCGGACAGGGTCGCGGTGACGGTGATGACCACGAAGGGGGCGCCCAGCGTGGTGTGGGCCAGAATCAGCCCCAGGTGGGTCTGCGCCAGCCCGATGTTCGAGTAGAAAAAGAACAGGCCCACCGCGGAGATGATCAGCGGCGTCACGATCGGGGAGAGCAGCAGCCCCATGATCGCCGTCCGCCCCGGCATCGCCGCGCTCGACAGGCCGAGCGCGGCGACCGTTCCCAGCACGGTCGCCAGCGCCGTGGCCGCCGCACCGATGACCAGGCTGTTGACCAGCGCGCGCAGCCACTCCTGGTCGCCCGCCACGCTCCGATACCAGCGCAGCGAATAGGCGTCGGGATCGAGCCGCAACATCCCCTCCGTGAAGGTGAAGTAGGGCTCCACGTTGAAGCTGAGCGGCACGAACACCAGCAGCGGCGCGATCAGGAACAGCAGCACCGCCGTGCAGAACGCCAGATAGACGACCCGGCCGGCGCGTTCCGGAAGGGTGCGAGCCGGCACACTACGATTTGGCACGGTCAGCCCAGCCGCAGGCGGTTGATGCCCACCACCCGGTCGTAGACCACGTAGAAGATCAGCACGCACGTCAGCAGGATGCCGCCCAGCGCCGCCGCCAGACCCCAGTTGAGCGACTCCTGCATGTGGTAGGCGATCAGGTTGGAGATGAGCTGTCCGGTGCGGCCCCCCACCAGGGCCGGCGTGATGTAGTAGCCGAGCGCGACGATGAACACCAGCAGCGTCCCGGCTCCCACTCCGGGCAGGGACTGCGGCCAGTAGACGCGGAAGAACGCCTGCACCGGCCCCGCACCCAACGATGCGGCGGCGCGCACATACTCGGGCCGGATCGTGCGCATGACCGAGTAGAGTGGCAGCACCATGAACGGCAGCAGCACGTGGGTCATCGCGATCAGAGTGCCGGCCATGTTGTAGATCATGGCGAGCCGCTGCTCGTCGCCGATCACGCCCAGCGCGACCAGCACGTCGTTGATCACGCCCTGGGACTGCAGCAGCACGATCCACGACGTGGTCCGCACCAGCAGCGACGTCCAGAACGGCAGCAGCACCCCGATCAGGAGCAGCGCGGCACGGCGCGGCGGCGCATGCGCAATCAGGTAGGCGAGCGGATAGCCGAGCAGCAGGCACAGCGCCGTGACGGCCAGGCTGACCAGGAAGGTCCGGCCGAAGAGCCGCAGATAGATCCGTTGCTCCTCCGGCTGGCGGACGATCCGCCCGTCCGGGCCGCGATCCCGGTCGACGGCGTTCAGGTAGTGGCGCAGCGTCCAGCGCTCGCCGGCGCGCTGCAGCGCCCGCCACGTGCGCGCCTCTCCCCACGCCGCATCGGCTTCCACCATGGCCGTGCGCCAGTCATCGGTCTCCACGCCCTGCAGCCGGCGCATGCTGCGGGTGAAGACGCTGCGCAGCCCGGCCTCCACGCGGTTGACGCGGGTGGCGATCTGGCCGAGCGTGCGCTCCTCGCGCGCCAGCAGCAGCTCGCGGGCGGCCGCCGCGTAAACCGACTCCGGCGGCGCGTCGCCGCCGTCCCAGCCGCGCAACAGCGCCAGGGTGTCGGGCAGCGCGTCCGCGACCACCGGATCGTGGACGCTGCGCACCAGCATGGTTCCCAGCGGCGCCAGGAACGCTACCCCGATGAACCCCGCCAGCGGCAGCACCAATGCCGCCGCGCGGAGGCGCGCGCCGCCCTGCCCGGACAAGAGCTGCCGGGGGCGGTTCAGCGTGCCAGCCACGCTCCGAAGCGGTCGTTTACCTCATCCCCGTAGTCCGCCCACCACAACCAGTCGTTGAACACCGACCGCTCCAGACGCTCCGGCGTGAGCGGCATGTGCGGTTTCATCTCCACACCGGTCTCGACATGGGTGGCAACCAGGGGCAGCGCCGACAGCCGCGACGGACTGTAGGAGATGTAGCCGCTTACGGCAGCCATCGACGCGGGCTGCGCCGCGTACGCAAGAAACTTGCGCGCCACGTCCAGGTTGGGTGCCCCCGCTACGATGGCAAGCTGCGTGTGGTCCAGCACCTGACCGTCCCAGACGATCTGGAACGGCTGATTCTCGACCACTTGGGCATCGAATATCCGGCCGTTGTAGGCGGTGCTCATCACCACCTCGCCGTCGGCCAGCATCTGCGGCGGCTGCGCCCCGGCCTCCCACCACACCACGTGATCCTTGATCGAATCCAGCTTGCGGAACGCCCGATCCACGCCCTCGGGAGTGCTCAAGGTCTCGTATACCTCGCCGACCGGCACGCCGTCGGCCACCAGCGCGAACTCCATGGTGCCGTACGGCGAGCGCCGCATGCCGCGGCGTCCGGGAAACTTCTCCAGATCGAAGAAATCGGCCATGGTCGACGGCTTCTGGTCCGCAAAGAGATCCGTGCGGTACGCGTATATGGTGGAATACACGATCAGCCCGACGCCGCATTCCGACAGCATCCCCGGCAGATAATCTTGCGCTGCCGCCTCCCCATCCTGTCCGGGGAAGACATCCTCGGCCGTGACGACCTCCAATAGGCCTTCGTCGCAGCCGCGCACGGCGTCCGCCGCTTCCAGGTCGACGACGTCCCAGTGCACGTTCCCGGTCTCCACCTGGGCGCGTATCTCGGCGAGGCCGCCGTTGTAGTCCTCCACGTTCATCGTGAATCCCGTTTCGGCGCTGAACGGTTCCAGAAGCGCCTTCTCGGTCGCCCGACCGTACGCTCCACCCCAGGAAACCATGGTCATTTCCTCCGCTCCAGCGGAGAAGCTGCCCACCAGCGCGACCAGAGCGAGCGTCACCGTAAGCCTGGTCATCTTCATGCTTCTGCCTCCTCGTCGTCGACGTCCAATGCCCGGCAGTCGGCTGCCGCCCATCCTATGGTGATCGTATCGCCCTCCAACATCGCGCCATGTCCCACGATGTTGGGGATGTTGAGTGCGAAGTGGGTGCGCCCGCCGGCCCGGACGTGGACGATCAGGTGATCGCCCAAAAAGGTGATGGTTTCGACCTCGGCCTCGAACTGGTTGCTGTATTCGCGCGGGCCGGCAGCGACGGCCACCCGTTCCGGGCGGATGGCGACGGTTACCGGGTCACCGACCTCGCACGCCGCCACACGGTAGGCGCTGATCATCTGGCCGCTCACGGCGACCCGGCAGTAGTCGCCGTCGATGGAAGTGACCCGTCCGCGCAGCAGGTTGTTGCCGCCGATGAAGCGGGCCACGAACGGGCGCTCGGGCTCCTCGTAGAGGATCTCCGGCGACGCCACCTGCTCGATGCGCCCGCGATTGAACACGGCGATGCGGTCCGACATCACCATCGCTTCCTGCTGATCGTGGGTGACGTAGACGACGGTGACGCCGAGGCTGCGATGGATGTGCCGGATCTCGTACTGCATCTCCTCGCGCAGGCTGCGGTCCAGGGCGCCGAGCGGCTCGTCCATCAGCACCAGGCTCGGCTCGAACACCAGCGCGCGGCCGATGGCGACGCGCTGCTGCTGGCCTCCGGAGAGCTGGTCGGGCCGCCGGTCCTCGAATCCCTCCAGCCGCACCAGCCGCAGCGCCCGTTGCACGCGCGCGCGGCGCTGCGCGGGGTCGAGCCGGCGCACCTCCAGCGGGAAGGACAGATTCTCTCCGACCGTGAGGTGCGGGAACAGCGCATAGTTCTGGAAGACCACGCCGATGTTGCGCTGCCGCGGCGGCAGGTCGTGCACGGACCGGCCGGCGATGCGGATGGTGCCGGACGACGGGGTCTCGAACCCTGCCAGCATCATCAGGCAGGTGGTCTTGCCCGAGCCCGACGGCCCGAGCAGGGTCAGGAACTCCCCTTCGCGAACGCTCAGGTCCAGATCGCGGACGACCAGCGTGCGCCCGTCGTAGCTCTTGTCGATCGATACGAATTCGACGTACGCCCGCGCGTCCGGGGCCGCGGCCGGCGCCGTGGCGGACTCATCCGATCGCGCGGATACGCCTCCGGATGCGGCCGTCGTCATGGACTACGAATCTTACCATGCGGGGGTCACCATGCGAGCGCCGATTCGCGTCCCAGTCCCGCAAGAGCCTCTTCGATCGCTCCCTTGACGACGCCGAGCACCTGCACCGACTCGGTGTAGTCGCCGAGCATGGACTTGCCGGCCGCCTTGACCTTGGCCTCCGCCCGTTCGTACTGCTCGGCCACGCGCGGGTCGGCGTGCCCGCCCGGAATGCCCAGCGACTGCGCCATGTCCTCGGGACCGCCGGCGAAGAAGTCGATGCCGTCCACCTGCAGGATCTCGTCCAGGTTCTCCACCGACGTGACGCTCTCCAACTGCGGGACCAGCAGCGTATTGCGATTCGCGGCCTGGAACAGCCCGATGCGGTCGGGGCCCTCCTGGCGCAGCACCATCGGGTAGCTGGTCGAGCTGCGCAGCCCGAGCGGCGCGAAGAACGTGTACTTGACCAGCGCCTCCGCCTCTGCGCGCGTCTGCAGATTGGGCACCACGATCACCTGTACGCCCCGATCCAGATAGGACAGGATCGTCGATTCCGCGCCGTCCTGGATGCGCATGGTGGTGGTCATGCCGAACCCCTCGGCGATACGGCAGACGGTACCGACCTGCTGCGGGGTGACCGGCGCGTGCTGGCCATCCAGGCTGACGAAATCCAGGCCCATCCGCCCGGCGAGCTCGACCAGCTCCTCCGAGGGCTCGTTCATCGATACGCCCAGCGCCTTTTCGCCGCGCGCCTTACGCCATAGGATCCGATTCTCGATCATGAATACCATTACCTCCGTGCGCGTTGCTGTCGTGGCTGCGTGTGCCCTGGTCGCCCTGCTCGCCTCCGCCCAGACGGAGTCGACCCCGCCGGGCGTCGTGTCGGCGACCGCGACCCTGCACCCCGACAACAGCCTTATAGCAGAGATCGCCGTGGAGCTCGACGCGCCGGGCCGCGTGTACGTCAACTACGAGGGCCCGGCCGGCACGCTGCGCTCGGCGACGACGCCGGCGCCCGCCCGCACCCACCGCGTGCCGGTGGTGCGCCTGCTCCCGGACAGCGTCTACCGCTACACGGTGGTTCCGGTGGCCGCGGACGATACCGCCGGCACACCCGGCTCTGCCGCTGAGGGCACGTTCCACACCCGCGCGCTGCCGCCCGCGCTGGCCCGCCTGCAGATCGACGTGACCGGCGAGCCGACCGCGGAGCTGGTGCTGCTCGACCTGCAGGACAACCCTGACAGCTTCTTCCTGTTCCTCGACCGCGCCGGGCGCATCGTCTGGTACCACCGCAACCGGCCGGTCGTGGCCAACCCGCCGACGCCGATACGGGCGGTGCGCCAGAAGCCCAATCACAACCTCGTCTACTGGGAAGGCGGGCCCACGGGCCGGTTCGTGAACTGCTGCCTGCGCGAGATGGACCCGCTCGGTCGCGTGGTGACGCGCCTGGTGAACAACGACATCGACAAATGGGCCCACCACGACCTGCTGATCCTGCCCGAGCAGGAGGTGCTCTACATCGCCCACGAGATCATCACCATCGACGACACCGAGCAGGGAGGCGAGGTCGAGACCCGGGTCCTGGTCGACTCGCTGCGCCGCTGGGACCAGGTCACGCACACGACCGAGGAGCTGTGGGACGCGCGCGACCACCTGTCGCTGGCCAACCGGGTGCGCTGGTCCGGCGACCTCAAGAACTGGTTGAACGTCAACTCGCTGGCCCTGGGCGTGCGCGGCAACGTGATCCTGTCGCTCGCCAACCGCAACCAGATCATCTCCATCGCGCCGGACTTCAGGAGCATCGAGTGGCGGCTCGGCGGGCCGGGGTCGAGCTACGAGTTCGCCGACCCGACCGACCGGTTCTACTTCCAGCACACGGTCAGCGAGCTCGCGAACGGCAACATCCTCCTGTTCGACAACGGCCGCGACCGGCCGGAGGAGGAGGGAGGCCAGTATTCCCGCGCGCTGGAGCTGGCGCTGAACACCTACGATCTGACGGCGGTCAAGGTATGGGAGTACCGCCACACGCCGGACCTGTACTCCCTGTCGCGGTCGAGCGCCTATCGCCTGCCGTCCGGCACCACGCTGATCAACTTCGAGACCAACGACTCAGACCCCCAGCGCGTGATCGTCGAGGCGGACGCCGAAGGCGCCGTGGTGTGGCAGGCCGACCTGCGCAGCCCGACGATCCGCAACAGCTACCGCGCCTATCCCGCCGACACTATCATGGGCGAACGACGCGCGGAGGAGCCGTAATGCACGAATTGACCGCCGCCCTGATCGGGCTCCGCCACCCGCACTCGGCTGGCCACATCCGCACGCTGGACTGCCTGCCCGAGGTCGCCCGCATCGTGGTCTGGGACGAGGACACCTCGGCCATCGAGGAGCTGCGCGGCGAGGTGCGCGACACGCCGGTCGAGCCGGCCGGCAGCCTCGCGGAGCTCCTGGACCGCCGCGATCTGGCCTTCGTGGTCGCCGCCGAGCGCAACGACCGCAACCCGGACCTGTTCGCGGCCATCCTGGAGGCCGGCCACCACCTGCTGGCGGAGAAACCGCTGGGGCGCTCCGCCGCCGACTCGCGGCGCGTGGTGGCTGCCGCCGAGCAGGCGGACCGGCGGCTCTCCGTGTTCTACACCAACCGCTTCAATCCGCTGGTCGCCGAGGCGCGCCGGCTGGTGCGCGCCGGCGCGCTGGGCACGCTGTTCTCGGTGGAGATCCGGATGCTCACCACGCAGGTCCGCTTCCGCGGGCCCGATCACTGGCTGTTCGACCGCGGCAAGGCCGGCGGCGGCATGCTCTCCTGGCTGGGCTGCCACTCGCTGGATCTCATGCAGTTCCTGACCGGCGATCCGATCGTGTCGGTGGCGGCGGAGGTCGCCACCCGCGGCGACGACGGCTTCGACGTCGAGGACACCGCGACGCTGTCGATGCGCCTGCGCTCCGGCGCGCTGGCGTCGCTGCACGCCGCGTACGTGCTGGCGATCAGCGGCGGCGGCTTCTACAACGCCGGCGGCTACGACCAGCACGTCGGCGTCAACGGCCGCGAGGGACGGCTGTGGTGGGACGATCACGGCCCGCCCGAGCTGCACCTGGAGAGCCGCGTGCCGGCGTTCGCGGCCGCGCCGCAACGTACCTTCACCTTCACGCCGGCCGAGTCGCGCGCCTACGCGGGCGGCTACGGCGAGCGGTTCGTGCGGACCTTCATCGCCGCCACCCGCGGCGAGGGTCCGGTGCCGTGCCCGGGCGAGGCGGCGGTGCGGGTGGGGCTGATCGTCGACGCGGCCTACGAGTCGGCGCGCACCGGCCGGCGGGTAGAGGTGTCGGCCCGAGCGGTTACCTGAGCCGGCGGATGCGCTCCACACGGCCCTCGCGGGCGGCTGCAAGCATCCGCTCCGGGGCCGCCAGGCGCCCAAGGAGCGACGGCTTCTCCTGCACGAAGGTCTCCGCGTAGCGGGTCCGCATCACGCGGCCCAGGTGGGAGAGCTCCATCTCGATGCGCCGGCGGGCCTGCTCCGGGTTGTGCTCCTGCGTGCGGTAGCACGCCTCCGCCTGCACGCGCAGCTCGACGATCTCCTCCGGCAGCTCCACGCCGCAGGTGATCTGGCTGGTGTCGAACATGATGCCGGAGAAGTAGGTGACCGCCACGCCATGCGGGCGCCCGGCGCGCGGGGTGGCGGCGCGGTCGCGCGCCTCCAGCGCCGCCGCGCCGACCTCGGTGTGATCGGTGCGGTGCGCCATGCGGAAGCCGGAGTCGCCGTACGGGTTCTCGGTGATCAGGATGTCGGCGGCGACCTCGACGATCAGCGCCTGGATCGCGTCGATGGCTTGCGGCTGCTCCTGGCGGGTGAACGGCTTGTCGTCGAAGCCCAGCACGCGCACGTCGTCGATCCCGAACAGCGCCGCCGCCCGGCGCATCTCCTGTTCCTTGCGGCCGGTGTAGGCCTCCACCGGCTCGCCGACGACGCCGGGGTCCCGGTCGGCCTCGGGCTTGGCCATCTCGTCCAGGAAGCGCTCGCGGTGGGTGGCGCCGCCGTGCGTGACGCTGCACACGGTGACGCGATCGCCCGCGCGGGCATGCAGGCAGAGGGTGCCGGACACCCAGGTCCAATCGTGCGGGTGCGCCATGACGGCGAGCAGACTCAGCGGTTCGTTCACGGCGTCATGCTACACGAGTTGGAACCCACGCTCCTCGAAGTGGGGATCGAAGGCGAACGCCGACGAGATGCCTCGCTGGCGCATCACGGCGAAGCTGGCGCAATCGACCAGACTCAACCGCCGTCGGTTGGCGTCGAGGAAGGTGGCGACCGCCTGGGCGTGGAGCGCCTCATCGATCAGCACGACGGAGACGACCGGCAGCAGATCGTCGAACATCACGCGCACCGCATCCATGCCCAGCCGGGCCTGCAGCAACGCCGCGCTCTCGATACAGACATAGTTGGAGGTGAGCAGTGGCCTCTGGGAGTTGAGTCAGTCCGGTCCAGGAGCTCCGCGCCAGAGCATGAGCGTCGTCCTCCGCATCGAGCGCCGCGTACAGCGCGGAAGTGTCGACGAAGACGCTCATCGCTCATCCTGACCGCGGTGTGCATATGCCTCCGCCAGCATATGCCTCCCCCAGATAGCGGTCGTGCTCGCGGGCGACGTCGAAGCGTCCCGAGCGGAATCGTCCCAAAGCCGCGAGCGCACGGCGCGCTCGGTCCGTCTGTGACCTCGTCTGCATGACAACATGTCTGCGACGAACGGCAGAGGCGTCATTCCGATTGAACCGCAGTCGCGGAGCGGAGTCGATCGAGTTCGCCTGCGCCCGCCATATCCGCCACGCCGGCGCGCTCGGCTGCCTCTACCAGCCGGCGCATGTGCGTGATGTCCTCGGCGTACTGGGCAAGCCGCCGCTCGTGGCCGGCGCGGGTCTTGGTGCAGACCAGAGTGAACGGCCGCCCCTTGCGTTCGGTCTCGTGCAGCAGGTCGAGCCCGTGGCTGTTGATGATCTGGTGGAGGTGCCGGCGCAACTCCTTCCGAAGCGGGAGCCTCAGCACCCTTGCATCCGGGTCGGCGTAGAACCGTTGTAGCCGGCGACACTGGGGGCAGCGGCACGAGATCGTGGCCTTCAGCGCCCAGTCGCTCGGCGCCGCGGGCGGCTGCCCACTGCGGGCCAGCAGGTAGCCGGCGGCATGTCGCCACAGCGTCACGAACCCCGGAGCCGTCGCGCTCTCCATGAGTCCCGATAGCTCCGCCAGCGCCGTCGGCAGCGTCCGATCCGGCGACACGGCTGCAGGGTGCTCGATCAGCAGTTCCGCGGCCGCGTGCGCCTCCTGGTCAAGGTCGAAGTGCCAGGCGAGCGCCAACAGGTTACGGACCGCCGCGGCGTCGAGAGGTTGCAGTGGGTTGCGGCGCTCCGGATCCCGCTCGGCTTGGGTGCGCAGTTCCAGGGCGCCGGAGATGCTCCGCAGCAGGAGCTGCGTGACGGCGCACAGCGCACCGTGCCACGGGGCTTCCTGATCTCCGGCTGGAACCCGGCTGAGACGCCAAACGAGATCGACCACGCCGTCAGTGCAGCGCAACAGATTCGCGTCGACGAACTCCGGCAGCCAGTCGCGGAACGCGGCCGGCGCGATCGCAGCCGCCAACTCCTCGTTGATCCCGCCGGAGTACGTCGACGTGGCAACCTCGCTCAGGAAGCGGAGCGTGACGGCTCGGTCACCCAGCCGGCAGAGCAGCCGGAGCGCCGCGCGGCAGCTCTGCTCGATCTCGGTGCGGCGCCCAGGCGGCGGCTCTGGCCAGGCGTCGATGAGCTGCGCGACAAGCTCGCACAGGCGGCCGTGCTCGGCTTCCGATCGGTCGCACCGTTCCAACTCCTCAGCGACATAGGCCACCATCGAGCCGGTACCGCCGGAGGCAAGGGTGGCAAGGGCCCGTTCCCGCGGCCACACCACCAGCGCCGCCGAGCGATACGCACGCTCGATCTCCACGCCCTCGTTGCCCGTCGCCTCGTTCACCCATTGATCATCCGGCTCGGCGTCATCCAGAGCGCCGGCGGGCAGCAGCTCGCCCGCCCGCAGCGGCAGCTTGCCGTAGTCCGGCCGGGCGTCGTCCGGCGCTACCCAGCCGTCCAGCCAGTGCTCGGAATCGATCACCTCACCAGCCTCCAGGTCGCTGTCGTCAGGTTCGACCCCGTACGGCAGGTGTTGCGGGTACTCCGCGGCGCAGGCTTCCTCGATATGGAGAATCGCCGCGTACAGGGCGCAGTCCGCAGTCCGCACCGCTGCCGTCAGGGTGCGGGCGACGGCCGCGTCGGTGTTCTTCAGGGAACCGAACGAGAGTCCCGCTTCGCTGTAGTCGTACTCGAGCAGCCAGACGAGCTTTTCGGCGCCGTGCGTGGTGCGGTCCCACTGCTGCAGGACGGTGGCGATGCGCCCCGCCACCGCGTCATAGTCGGGCGCCCGCTCCAGCGCACCGCCGGCGCCGCCGCGCAGCACGAGTTGGTACACGAGGACGATGCGGTGGCCGGTGACGACCGGCCGGGTCTCGTGGACGCAGTCCGCGTAGAAGGCCGCGAAGGCAAGCTCCGAGGGATCCTCGGTGCGCAGGTCGATCACCCCTTCACGATCGCGGTGGCGAATCACCAGTTCACCCCCGGTGCCGGCGACCGGCAGCGAGATGACCAGCGTGGCGACCATCCCGTTTGCCTTCTCGCTGTCGCGATGGGCGCCGAAAAACCCTCCCGGCTCGTAGACCAGCAGCTTGTAGAGGCGCGCCTCGGTGCGCTCGCGCGGGCAGCCGAGCCCTTCCGCGGCGCGGCCGACGATCTGCGCCAGCGTGTCGCTCCAAGCCCCGCCGCCAACGTCCACGTTGGCAGCGTCGATCTGCCAGCAGTCGCGCACCGAGCGGTCCACCACGGTCTCCGGCCCCCTGCCGTACGGCGCCCGTTCCGCCGCCGCGATCAGCGCCTGGGCCTGCGCGGCGGGCACGGGAAAGGGGATCAGCCCGGCGCCCGCAACCTGCAGACGCGGCAACGGTGCGAACAGCCGGCCGTGGGTGCAGTAGTCTCCCGGGCGGTCCACCAACCGCAGCAACTCTTCGAGCGCTGACGGGCTGGGGTGGTACTCGATTCCGACGTCCGGCATCGTTCGTTGCGCTTGGGCCGGGATAAGCATAACTCACGGAGATTTCTCCCGGCTTGCACGATGCGGCCGTATTGCCGAGCATGGCGCATACCTGCGCGGCGCCCTGCGTGCGCGCACCCACCGATACGGAGGCAGTCAAGTGCGACGAGTATTCTGTGTGGCGGCGATCGGCCTGTTGTGTGCCGGCGCCGTCATGGCCGAGATCAAGCCGGCCGTCGTCTACGACGTCGGCAGCAAGTTCGACAAGTCGTTCAACGAGGGCGTCTACAACGGCGCCGAGCGGTTCAAGGAAGAGACCGGCGTCGCCTACGCCGAGTTCCAGATCGCCAACGAGGCGCAGCGCGAGCAGGCGTTCCGGAACTTCGCGCGCCGCGGCTACAGCCCGATCATCGCCGTGGGCTTCAGCCAGGCGCCGGCCGTGGAAGCGGTGGCCGCCGAATACCCGGACACCAGCTTCGCCATCATCGACATGGTCGTGGACCATCCCAACGTCCAGTCCATCGTGTTCAAGGAGCACGAAGGCTCGTTTCTGGTGGGCATGATCGCCGCCATGGCGTCCGAGACCGGCACGGTCGGCTTCGTGGGCGGCATGGACATCCCGCTGATCCGCAGGTTCGCATGCGGCTACGTGCACGGGGTGAAGTACGTGAATCCGGACGCGGAGATCTACCAGAACATGGCCGGCACCACGCCGGCGGCGTGGAGCGACCCGGTGAAGGGCTCGGAGCTGGCCAAGTCGCAGTTCGACCGCGGCGCGGACGTGGTGTTCGCCGCGGCCGGCGCCACCGGGCTGGGCGTGCTGCAGGCCGCTGCGGACGGCGGCAAGCTGTCGATCGGCGTGGACTCCAACCAGAACTACCTGCACCCGGGGTCGGTGCTGACCTCGATGCTCAAGCGCGTCGACGTCGCGGCCTACGATGTCTTCAAAACCGCCATGGACGGCACTTGGGAGCCCGGCTTCAGGAACCTGGGGCTGGCCGAGGACGGCGTCGGCTGGGCGCTGGACGAGCACAACCAGGCACTGATCAGCGACGAGATGGCCGAGCGGGTGGAGGCCGCGCGGGCCGCCATCGTCGCCGGCGAGATGGAGATTCACGACTACATGGCGACCAACTCCTGCCCCTAGCGCCCCAAGACCATCGCCCGCGGCTCCGCTTTTGGCCCATCCCCACCTTCGCGCCAGGAGCCGGTCGGATGTGCCGCTGACGCGCCAATCCGACCGACGCCTGGCGCCGCCAAAACCCCCGGCAGTCACGCTGCGCGGGATCGACAAGCGGTTCGGCTCCGTGCAGGCCAACCGCGACGTGTCGCTGGCCGTGGCGGCCGGGTCCATTCACGGCATCGTCGGCGAGAACGGTGCCGGCAAGTCGACCCTGATGAGCATCCTCTACGGGTTCTACCGGGCCGACTCCGGCACCGTCGAAGTGGAGGGACGGCCGGTGGCCATCGCCAGCCCGCGCGACGCGATCGCCGCCGGCATCGGCATGGTCCACCAGCACTTCATGCTGGTGGAGCCGCTGACGGTGCTCGAGAACGTCCTGCTGGGCGCCGAGGGCGCGGCGCGGCTGCAACGCGGACTGCGCCGCGCGCGCGACACGCTGAACCACCTGGCGCGGGACTACGGGCTGGAGGTGGACGTCGATGCCCCGGTCGGCGACCTGCCGGTCGGCATCCAGCAGCGCGTCGAGATTCTCAAGGCGCTGTACCGCGGCGCCGAGACCCTGATCCTGGACGAACCGACCGGGGTGCTGACGCCGCAGGAGGCCGACGAGCTGTTCCGGATCCTGGCCGCGCTCAAGGAACAAGGCCGGACCATGATCCTGATCACCCACAAGCTGCGCGAGATCATGGCCGTCACCGACCGCGTGACGGTGATGCGCGCCGGCGAGGTGGTCGCCCACGTCGATACCGCCGCCACCTCGCAGGAGCATCTGGCCGAGCTGATGGTGGGGCGCACGGTGCTGCTACGCGTGGAAAAGAGCCCCGCCGCGCCGGGCGAGGTGATGCTCCAGGCGGACCACCTGGACTACACCGACGCCGCCGGCGTGCGCCGCCTGCGGGACGTGAGCCTGCACGTGCGCCGCGGCGAGATCGTCGGCATCGCCGGGGTGGCGGGCAACGGCCAGTCGGAGCTCATGGCCCTGCTGGCCGGGATCGAGAGGACGGATGCCGGCACGGTGACGGTCGGCGGCCGGCCGGTGTGCGATGCCCGTGACGCGGCCGACGCGCGCCGGATGCGCCACGCCGGTCTGGGCCACGTGCCGGAGGACCGGCAGCGCATGGGGCTGGTCGCCAGCTTCGCGGCCAACGAGTCCTCGATCCTTGGCTATCACGACGACCGCGCCTACAACGGCGCCATCCTCATGCACCGGCGGGACATCCTCGCCTCCTCCCGGCGCCAGATGAACGAGTTCGACGTGCGCCCGCCCGATCCGCTGCTGCGCAGCGACGCCTTCTCCGGCGGCAACCAGCAGAAGATCATCGTCGCCCGCGAGCTCGACCGCGATCCGGACGTGCTGCTCATCGGCCAACCCACCCGCGGGCTCGACATCGGCGCGATCGAGTTCATCCACCGGCGCCTGATCCTGCTGCGTGACCGGGGCATGGCGATCCTGCTGGTGTCCGTGGAGCTGGACGAGATCATCGCGTTGAGCGACCGGGTGCTGGTGATGTTCGACGGCGCCGTCGCCGGCGAGGTGGCAGGCGCGGAGGCGACGGAACAGACCATCGGTCCGCTGATGGCCGGGGTCGGCGCGGCGGCCTGAAGGTGGCTCTGTCTAAGGTGGCTCTGTCTAAGGTGGTTGCCTGACGTGGCTGCCGCGGGGCCGGAAGGCGGCCTGCCGCGCTGGGCCGCCAACGGCGTGCTGCCGCTGGTGAACCTGCTGGCGGCCTTTGCGGTGGCCGGCATCGTGATCCTGATCATCGGCGAGAGCCCGATCCAGGCGCTGCTGGTCCTGATCCGCGGGGCGTTCGGGTTCCCCGAGGCGTGGGGCTACACCCTGTACTACGCCACCAATTTCATCTTCACCGCCCTGGCCGTGTCCGTCGCCCTGCACTGCGGGCTGTTCAACATAGGCGGCGAGGGGCAGGGCTACCTCGGCGGCCTGGGCGTGGGCTTGGTGTGCCTGTTCCTGGACAGCTTGCCGCTGGTGCTGCTGCTGCCGCTGGCGGTCGCGGCCGGCGCGCTGTTCGGTGCGCTGTGGGCGTGGGTGCCGGGCTACCTGCAGGCCCGGCGCGGCTCGCACATCGTCATCACCACCATCATGTTCAACTTCCTGGCCGCCACGCTGATGGTCTACCTGCTGGTGAACGTGCTGATCGACCCCGGGCAGATGTCCCCGCAGAGCCGCACCTTCGCCGAGCACGTCCGGCTGCCGGCGATGCACGAAGTGCTCGGCTGGCTGGGCGTCGACTTCCCGCGCACCCCGCTCAACATGGCGTTTCCGTGGGCGCTGGTATGCGGGGTGCTCGTGTGGATCTTCATCTGGCACACGCGCTGGGGCTACGAGCTGCGGACCGTCGGAGCCAACACCGACGCCGCGGTCTACGCCGGCATCTCGCCGTCGCGCAACATCGTCCGCGCCATGGCGATCTCCGGCGCGCTGGCCGGGATGATGGGCCTGAACGAGGTGATGGGGGTCAACCATCGCCTGCTGCTCAACTTCACCGCCGGCTACGGGTTCGTGGGCATCGCGGTCTCCCTGATGGGCCGCAACCACCCGCTCGGGATCGTCGTTGCCAGCCTGCTGTTCGGGGCGCTGTACCAGGGCGGCGCCGAGCTGGCGTTCGAGATGCCCAAGGTGAGCCGCGAGCTGGTGGTGGTGATCCAGGGCCTGGTGATCCTGTTCGTGGGCGCGCTGGAGTATCTGTTTCGGCCCGTGCTGCTGCCCTGGCTGCGTCGCCGCCGGCGCCTCGCGGCGGAGTAGGACGGTGGAGGCGTTCGGGTTCTTCATCCTGCTGCTGGACGCCACCCTGCGGGTGTCGGTGCCGCTGGTACTGGCGTCGCTGGCAGGGCTGTTCTCGGAGCGGTCGGGGATCGTCGACATCGGCCTGGAAGGCAAGATGCTCGGCGGCGCGTTCGCCGCCGCCTCCGGGTCGTACGTGTGCGCGGAGTTGCTCGCGGGCGCCGGACTGACGGCGCTCCTGCCGGCGGCGGCATGGGTGGGTCTGGCGGCCGGCATGGCCTGCTCGATGCTGCTGGCGCTGTTGCACGGAGTGGCGTGCATCCGCTTCCACGGCAACCAGATCGTCTCCGGCGTGGCGATCAACATCCTCGTGTCGGGCCTCACCGTGCTGCTGGCCAGCGCCTGGTTCGGACAAGGGGGGCGGACGCCGCAGCTCCCGCCCGAGGGGCGGTTCCGGCCGCTGGCATGGCCGGGCGCCGAGGCGGTGCAGGAGGTGCCGGTCATCGGCCACCTATACGGCGAGCTGCTGTCCGGCCACAACGTCCTGGTGTACCTGGCGTTCCTGACCGTGCCGGCGGCGTTCTGGGTGATCTATCGGACCCGCTTCGGGCTGCGGTTGCGCGCCGTGGGCGAAAACCCGGAAGCGGTGGACACCGCCGGCATCTCGGTGGCCGCGATCCGCTATCGCGCCGTGCTGGTGTGCGGGGCGCTGTGCGGCGCCGCCGGCGCCTATCTGGCCACCGCCCAGTCCGCGGCGTTCATCCGCGACATGACCGCGGGCAAGGGGTTCATCGCGCTGGCGGCGCTGATCTTCGGCAAGTGGCGCCCGGTCCGCACGCTGGTGGCCTGCCTGCTGTTCGGGTTCCTCGAAGCCCTGGCCGCCCGCCTGCAGGGCGCCTTCGACCTGCAGGGCACCGCCGGTGCTGTCCGCGCGCTGGTGGGGGCGGCGCCGTTCGTGATCGAGGCGTTGCCCTACGCCCTGGTCGTGCTCCTGCTGGCCGGCTTCGTGGGCCGCGCCATCGCGCCGAAGGCGAGCGGCATCCCGTACCTGAAGTCGGGATAGTAGCTGCGGGCTCTCACTCCACGGACCAACCCTTCGTACCGCGCCTGCGTCCTTACCTTCTCTGCGTGTTGACACAGACCACACACTCACACGACACTCAGATTGATCCATGCCCCTGGGCGTGGGAGGAGCTACACCGGTAGCACCGTGTGTAGCTCAAGCTACATCGGTATGACGGTAGCCGCTCGGACGCGACTATTTTCGAGCCCGGACACTATTGGTGATCCGTGTGCGATCCGGAGCGTTACCGTGTTGAGCCGATGATGGTTCAAAGAGCTCGAACGTATGCAAAAAGAGGCCCCTATATACGGGCCTCTTTTTGTCTCTCTTCCCTATCGGTTAGCACGCGTAGAGGGGTAGATACGTGCAGACTGCCTACCTCCGCGGATCTGGGCGTCCGGATAGATGTTGACATACCCATCTCCCCAGACCTTCCAAATTTCAGTCGTATTGGACAACTCTGTCGCTCCGGTCGTTCGCGAACTGAGCGAGACATCCCAATGGAATCCCTGAATCAATCGACAGCCTGCGACGTGTAAAGCTCGACGCCCGTGCATATCACGGCCGCTTGGTCGGTCCCAATGAAGTCCTTTGTTGTCACGCCTTGACCCCTGTGGTCCGTGGTCTTCATTGAACCTTCGCCGGCCATCCGGCACATCAAGATCATAGTGTTTCAGGTTCGCCGAGAACACGTGAAAAGGCAGGCAGCGGGGATCTTTCTCTCCTTCGCACTTGTTTGATTGAGCAATCCAATCCCGCAAATCAGTGGCCACTCGTTCTCGGGCGATGAGCTCGATGCCCTCTCCTCGGTGGAGATTATGTCGTCAGGTGGTTGCAGATTCGACTCGGTAAACCACTGCAGTAGATGCTTTCGCACGCTATCACAAAACGATCTGTTCCAATTTGGCACCAACCGGACGGGCAAATGTGATACCCCAAGATGCTGCTCCAGCCATAGATCGATCTGATCGGTCTCTTCTTCCGTAAGCGTCTGTTCGATGTCATCGATGAACTGTTGCCGCCACCTACGCTGAATGTCCTCGGTGACGGTGCTGATAATCAGTTCTCCGTCGCTACCCGCTGACGGTACGGCTCTGCGTCTGGCGACGTCCCACACGTACCGTGTCCCGCTGGAATAATCAAGCGCAGCTTTCCACAGGTCTGGCCTTATGCGGTATGCGGCGGTGACGTGAACGGCTCCATCGGACGGTTGCGGAGAAGGCGCAGCGTTGCGCAGCTCGACCAACGGTGGAGCCGTGGAACGATCCACGACGAGCGTCTCTTCATTGCTCAAAACGAAGTCCATGAAGGTATCGGCTCCATACGCAGCCTCGTCAAACGTCCCCCCGGTCAGGTCGAGCAGCCTGTTCTTGAGGACGGCCGTGGTCATCTTGTTCCAATTCTGCTTTCCAGACCGCCGAGCTTGTTCGTAGGCTTGTGCGATCAATTGCTGGGCTGTTTGCATGATCCTCACCAAATGCGTGGTGCCGTCGCAGGGTGCATCGTAGTCCGGTCTGGCGCATGGGCGCCAGCCTCCGCATCGCCGCATCAAGCATCTACACCGAAGGCATCTGGCTGATCCCCTTGGGTTCCTGGCTGCGCGAGCATATTTGACGCAACACACGACGCCACACATACTTCCGGCCATCATGAAGAGAGGACTGACGGTCGTGTGCGCCGGTTTGTGTTTGCTGTCGAGCGGAGTGGTCGCGGCAGACGAACAAGCGATGGCGGACTTCGCGAAGCTCGATGCGATCTCCCAGCACATGGTCGCGCAGGCAATGCTGGCGGCCTACTTCATCGATGCCGCGCTGCAGGCGGGCATGGACGCGGACCAGATCAACGCGGTCCTCGCCGATATCGCCGACAACTCGGTGATCTCCGAGTTCTGGATCAGCGACGAAGCCGGGCAGATCGCGTTCACCAACATCCCGGGTACGGGATTCGCGTTCCCCACGGATGCTGACGCCGGCACACAGGCGGCTCCTTTTGCCGTGCTCCTGAAGGGCATGGAGAAGGTCGTGGTCCAGGACGCCCAGCCGCGCGAGGTCGACGGGGCGATCTTCAAGTACGTCGGCGTGGCGGGCAGCGACCAGCCGCGGATCGTGCAGGTCGGCGTGTCCGCCGCCGAGCTGGGGAGCGACTGAGCAGCACGCCAGCCCAGGCTGCCGCCCCCTACACGTGCGCTACACCATCGATCCGCCGCTGTCCCGCGTCCGTCACGTCGACGTGATCCCGGTCGATCACGACGGCTCCCGCGCGTTCTACGTCCGCGACCCGCTGGAGTTCGCGCCGCAGCCGATCCTTCTCGGCGCCGCGGGGCTGCTGGTCCTGTCCTGTCTCGACGGCAGGCACTCCATGGGCCAGGTTCGCCGCGTCCTCCGGGAGCGGCTCCCCGGCGCCGACATCGACGCGGCGGAGATCCACCGGCTGCTGCGCACGCTGAGCCGCGGATGCTTCCTGCACGACCAGGTGGCGGCCGAGCGCATCGCCCGCGTGTCCGAAGAGTTCGCCCGCGCGGCGGTGCGGCCGGCTTGGCACGCCGGCAGGTCGTACCCGGACGATCCGGGCGAGTTGGCCGCGATGTTCGACCGTTTCTTCGTCGCCGCCGGCACGGTGCTCCCGCAAGCCACGGAGCTGGCGGCGAGAGCCGACGCACGATGCCTGGCGGCCGTGATGTGCCCACACATCGACCTGCGGGCGGGCGGCGCCATCTACCCGCCGGCCTTCGTAGCGCTGGCCGAGGCGGCGCGTGATCCGGAGCCCATCGAGCTCTACGTCATCCTGGGCGTGGCGCATCACGCCGGCGTGGAGCCGGGGGCCGGGTTCGCGATCGCCACCGACAAGGACTACGCGACGCCGTTCGGGCAGGCGCCTACCTGCCGCGGTGTGATCGAGGATTGGTCCCGGCGCGCCGGCCGCGACGTCACCGACCGCCAGGGTTTGCACCGGACCGAGCACTCGGTGGAGTTCCCGCTGCTCTTCTTGAAGTACACCGAGGCGCGCGCCGAGCTGCCGTCGTACGAAGTGGTGCCGGTGCTGCTTGGCAGCATCGATCCCCATCTGCGTGACGGCAACGACCCACTGCAGGCGCCCGAAGTCGCGGGCGAGCTGCGGGCGCTGCGCGAGGCGATCGCCGCGAACGGCAAGCGTGCGCTCTACGTCCTCAGCGTGGACCTGGCGCACATCGGCCCCAAGTTCGGCGATCCCGAACCGGTCGACGATGACGGCGCCACGGGATGCGAGCACGCAGACCGCGCCCTGCTGGACTACGCGCAGCGGTTCGACTCGGCCGGCTTCACCCGAACCCTCCACGCCGGCGGCAACAGCCGCAACGTAGACGCCATCTCCGGCCTGTACTCCCTGTACCCGCTGCTGGCCGGCGCCGAACGCCACGGCTCCCTGCTGGCCTACGGTCAGAACCGCCAGCCGGACACCGGGTCGCTGGTCAGCTACGCCAGCATGGCCTTCTACCAGACGCCCAGCGCCTGACCTATTAGCCGCCGACGTTGGCGTGCGGGTCCAGCGCATCGCGCAGGCCGTCGCCCAGGTAGTTGACGCTCAATACCGTCAGGGAGATCGCCACCCCCGGCCAGATCACGCGCGCCGGCGTGAGGGTCAGGAACGGCACGCCGTCGTACAGCAACCGGCCCCAGGTCGGTAAGTCGGACGGGAACCCCAAGCCCAGGAAGCTCAGCGCACTCTCCGTGATGATCGCCTGCGCGACGCCGAGCGTGGCCGCCACCACGATCGGGCTCAACGCGTTCGGGAAGATGTGCAGCACGATGATCCGCAGCGGCCGCGCGCCGATGCTGCGCGCGGCCACCACGTACTCGCGCTGCTTGATGGCGAGCACCTGACCGCGGACGATGCGCGCGGTCTGCATCCAGCTCGTGATGCCGATGACGACCACGATCAGGATGAAGATCCCGACTTCCAGGCCGAGGGCGGACTGCAGCGGGTCGCGAAACAGCATGATGCTCACCAGCAGCAGCGGCAGCACCGGCAGCGCCAGGAACAGGTCGGTGAACCGCATCAGCGGGCCGTCGAGCCGGTGGAAGTAGCCGGCCGAGACGCCCACCATCGTCCCCAGCGTCAGCGACAGCACCATCGCGGCCATGCCGACGGCCAGGGAGATGCGCCCGCCGGCCAGCAGCCGGGCCAGCGTGTCGCGACCCAGGTTGTCGGTGCCCAGCGGATGCTCCAGGGACATGCCCTGGTTCTTGGCCCGGTAGTCGAGGTATTGGGGATCGACATCGTGGATCGCCGACCCGAACAGCACCGCCAGCGCGATGAGCGACAACACCGCGGCGCCGGCGATCGTGCCGGAATGGCGCCGCAGCCGGCGCCGCACGCCGTGTGCGGGCGCGCGACCGGTCCGGACGCCGACCGCTTCGGTCGCGGGCGCTTCGTTCATGCGCACCGCCTGGATCCGGCATCCCGTGCGGAAAGCGAGCAACCGGTTTGCATGCCGCGACCGCGAAGATGGACCCTGCGCACCTGCACCGCATGTTGGAGCTTGGCGGCGTGCCCGCCGCGACGCTGGCCGAACGGTACGGCACCCCGCTGTACGTCTACGAGGAGGAGCGCATCCGCTCCGCGTTCCGCACCCTGACGGAGGCGTTCGCGGTGGACGACCTCCGCATCCACTACGCCGTGAAGGCCAACTCCAATCCCTGGATCATGCGCATCCTGCGGCGTGCCGGCGCCTGGGCCGACGTGGTCTCGCCAGGGGAGATCTTCCTGGCGCGCGCGGCCGGGTTCCCGCCGGCTCGCCTGTTGTACAACGGCAACGCCGCTTCCGATGCCGACCTGCACGCCGCGCTCGACCAGGACGTGCGCATCAACGTGGAGTCGCTGTCGCAGCTCCGCCGCCTCGCGGACTTGGCGCCGGATGCCGCCATCAGCATCCGCTTCAACATCTGCGTGGGCGGCGGCCATCACGCCCACGTCATCACCGGCGGCCCGGAGAGCAAGTTCGGGATCGACTGGGAGCAGGCCGACGAGGCGCGCACCATGGCCGCGGCCGGCCGGCTGCGGGTGGCCGGCGTGCATTGCCACATCGGTTCCGGCGTGCTGGAGGCGGAACGGTTCGTGCAGGCGGTGTCCAATCTGCTCACCGTGGCGCGGCGGTTTCCCGGGCTGGAGCAGGTCAACTTCGGCGGCGGCATCGGCATCCCCTACCGGCCGGAGGAGCAGGAGCTGTCCGCCGACCGGCTGGGAGCCCTGCTGACCGTGGAGTACGAGCGCTTCTGCGCGGAGTACGGCGCGCGTCCTGCGCTCTGTCTGGAGCCGGGACGCTTCCTGGTGGCACGCGCCGGCACCCTGCTGTGCCGCGTCACGGCGGTAAACCAGGCGCGGAAGTATCTGTTCGCCGGCACCGACACCGGCTTCAACCACCTGATCCGTCCGGCGATGTACGGGTCCTACCATCGCATCGAAGCCGCCGAACCGCGTCCGGGTGAGGAGCAACCCACGGTGATGACCGGCAACATCTGCGAGTCGGGCGACGTCTTTACCCGAGGCGAGCACGGCATCGAACCGCGGCTCCTGCCTCCCCTCCGCGAGGGCGACCTGATCGCGATCCGCGACACCGGCGCATACGGCTTCTCCATGGCGTCTCGCTACAACTCCTTCCCGCTCCCGGCCGAGGTGTTGGTATGCGACGGCGCCGCGACCCTGATCCGCCGGCGCGACAGCCTCCGGCAGCTCCTGACCAACGTCCCGGCCCTGCCGGCCGACGGGCTCAGTCATAGCGGATCCGTGGATCCAGGACGCCGTACAGCAGGTCCGCGACCAGATTGAACGTCACGATCAGCACCGCGAAGATGAACGTCACGGTCTGCACGGTGGGGATGTCCGCCCCCTCGATCGCCCCGATCAGCAACGCTCCGATGCCGTTGATGCGGAAGATCTGCTCGGTGATGACCGCCCCCGCGAAGGTCGTGGGGATACCCAGCGTGATCACCGTGACCACCGGGATCATGCTGTTGCGCAGCACGTGAATGAGGACCACGACCCGTTCCGTAAGCCCCTTGGCGCGCGCGGTGCGCACGTACTCCTGGTGGATGGTATCCAGCACCGCCGAGCGCGTGAAGCGGCTGATCTGCGCGGCGTTGAAGAGGGCCAGCACCATGACCGGCATGATCATCTGCTTCACTTGGTAGACCAGGCTGTCGAGGTCGGTCACCCGGTGGGTGGTGTCGTAGATCGACGGCAGCCAGCCGAGCGTGGCGCTGAAGATCACGATGAGCACGGTCCCGGTGAAGAAGGTCGGCACCGAGAAGCCGACCATCGTGACGACGGTGCCCAGCCGGTCGAAGATCGAGTGCTGCCGGTAGGCGGACAGGACGCCCACCGGCACCGCGATCAGGATGGCGACCAGATAGGAGAGCCCCACCACGGTCAGCGTCTGCGGCAGCCGCTGTGCGATCAGGTCCACCACCGGCGACCGGGTCGCCCAGGAGCGCACCCGCAGGCGCGCGCCGGAGTCGCCGATCTCGGCGCCGAGCACCGCCTCCAGCAGGTTGAGCGGCTCGTTCACCAGGAACTGCTGGAGCCACCGCAGGTAGCGGACCGGAAACGGCTGGCCGATCCCCAGGCTCTGCCGGATCTGCTCGCGGACCTCCGGGGGTATCGTCAGCGGTAGCTGGGCGGTGGGATCACCGGGCGCCAGGTCCAGCAGGACGAACACGACGAAGCTGATCGCCAGCAGCGTGGGGATGGCGAACAGCGCTCGCCGGATCGCATAACGCAGCATGAGGCGGGTCCGCGGCTCGGGTTACCTCACTTGACGCGATGCCACTCGTGAATGTTCCACAGGGTCGCGTCCCAGGCGTTGTGGCGGACGCCGCCGAGCGACAGCGACCGGGCGCCGATCTCACCTCGATGGATCAGAGGGATCACCACACCGTCGGCGATCAGAAGGTCGTTCATGCGCTTGGCGATGGCCGCGCGTTGCTCGATGCCCGCGGTCTTCGCGAACTCCGCCGCCAGCGCGTCGTACTCCGGGTTGCAGTAGCGGGAGATGTTGCTGCCGAGCCACTGGTTGTCGGGCCCCGGGATCTCCTCGCATACCCAGCCGGCCATGTAGGCCTGCGGATCGGTGCCGTCGAAGTTGTTGGTGTACATCTGGATGTCGGCGTAGAACTTCTGGAAGGTGTCGGGGCTGGCCGGATCGCCGCCGAAGAAGACCGAGGCGTTGATGTTCCGGAGCTCGGTCTCCACGCCGATCTCGCGCCACATCTGCTTGATCAGCGCCTGCGTGTCCTGACGGACGGAGTTGGTCGAGGTCTGGTAGAGAATCGACAAGCGGACCCCGTCCTTGGCGCGAACGCCGTCGCGGCCGCGCACCCAGCCGGCTTCGTCGAGCAGCCGGTTGGCACCCTCGACGTCCTGGGTCAGGCACGAGTCGTTGGCGGTCGAGGCATAGACCGGCGGGGCGGGGAGGACGTTGCAGGTCACGCGTCCGGCCGGGCCGTAGCCGGCCTCCACCAGGATGCCGCGGTCGATCGCCATCGACAGCGCGCGCACCATCATGGGATCCGACAGGAACGGATGCGGGTTGGCGCCGTCCTGGTAGGTCGAGCGCGTGTCGCCAACCGCCGGGTCGGGATTGGTCATGTTCACCACCAAACGCTCGACGAAGGTGCCGAAGGCGGACAACACCTCTCCCCTGCCCGCCTGCTCCATGTCCGCCAGGATCTCCGGCGCGACCTGCAGGTTCCAGCCATAATCGAACTCGCCGGTCACCAGCACCGCGCGGGCGGCCGAGACGGCGTCGCCCCCTCCCTTCATCAGGACCCCGGAGAAGACCGGCTGGTCCGGGTGGCGGTAGCGGTCGTTCGCGACGTACCGCACCACGTCGTTGGGGCGGAACTCCTCCACCTTGAAGGGACCGGTGCCGATCGGGGCGAAGTTCTCGGCGGTGCACTCCGGCGCCCTGGCGCCGGTGCAGTGCTCGAACTGCCGCTTCTGGATCACCGGTATGATCGAGCCCACGAACGGCGCGTAGGGGAACGGCATCGGCACGTCGAAGCTGATCCGCACCGTGTGGTCGTCGACCGCCTCGACGGAGGCGACGCCCTGGAACGCGGCGGCCGAGCTGCAGCCGCCGGTCGGATCCATGCAGTAGGCCGCGGTGAACGCGACGTCCTCCGCCGTGAACGGCGTGCCGTCGGACCACACCACGTCGTCACGGAGCGTCCAGGTGATCGACATGAGGTCCTGCGCCACTCCGCCGTTGTCGAGCGTGGGAATCCCGGCGGCCAGCCACGGCATCATGTCGCCGTTCTCGTCGTAGCGCGCCAGCGGCTCCAGGATCAGCGAAGCCGCGTGGGTGTCCTTGGTGCCGCCCGACAGGTACGGGTTGAGGATGGACGGAGCCTGCCAGTAGAGCATCTTCAGCTCGCCGTCGGTGCCGCGGTCGGCGGCTGCCGTGGAGGCCACCGCGACGGCTGCCGCCGCCAGGATCAGCGTTCGTAATTTCACCATGGCCAGAGAACTCCCCTTCTCGGAACGTCCCCGTCAGTGTATGCGCTGATCGGGTGGGCCGCCATCTTCCCTGATCGACTCCGGACGAAGGAACGCCCAGCCCACGGCGTCAGGTATCGCGTCCGCCGCGTAAGCCGTGCCAGTCTTGCGCCGTGGCCGTGTTCAACACCGTCGAGCAGATGCTGGCCCAACTCCGAGCCGGTGAAGACGGACGCGCCGAGTTCAAGGACCTGCGCCTGCGGGACCGGCGCGTGGTCGCCCCGAACTCCGAAGACCTCGCCGGGGAGCTGGTTGCGTTCGCGAACGCCGAGGGCGGCGCCGTGTTCGTCGGCGTTGCCGATTCCGGCGTCGTGCACGGGCTTCCACCCGGGCGGATGGACCTGGTCGAGCAGTGGCTTCTGAACGTCGCGACCCACAACTGCGATCCGCCGATCCGCCCGGTCATTCGCAAAGCGCTGCTGCCGGGAGCGGATGGAGCGGACGCGCCGGTGCTCCTGGCCGAGGTCCCGCGTGGACTGTACGTCCATCGGACGTCCGGCGGGCGCTACTACGTGAGGATCGGGTCCACGAAGCGGGACCTCACGCCGCCGGAGCTCGCGCGGCTGTTCCAGCAGCGGGGCCGAGAGTACGTGTTCGACGAGCAGCCGGTAGTGGCCGCATCGGTGGAGGATCTCAACCGCAACCGTCTGGAAGCCTTCTTCGGACGATCGCCGACCATCCCCTGGCTCGATCTTCTGCGCAACACCCGAGTGACGGTCGCAGACGAGGACGGCGTCGACCGGCCGACCGTCGCGGGGCTGTTGGTCTTCGCGACCGAGCCTACCGACTTCCTCGAGTTGCTGCTGACGCGTCAGCAGGACATCCAGCTCTTCGCAGATGCGCGGCTGGACTTTCCTGGTGTTCGACGAAGCCCATACCTTCACCGGCGCGCTGGGAGCGGAGACCGCCTGCCTGATCCGGCGGCTGCGCGCGTTCTGCGGGGTAGCCGCGGACCGAACCACCTGCGTCGCGACCTCGGCGACCATCGTGGATCACGAGAGCCCGGAGGCAGCGCGCTCGTTCGCGGCGAGGTTCTTCGGAGTGCCCACCGACGCGGTGCAGGCGGTCGGCGAAAACTACGAGGAAGAGGTGTGGGCGACACCTCGCTTCACGCCCAGCGGTCCGGGACAGGACGCCGCGGACATTCTGGACCGTTGTGTGCTCGCGGTCGACGATGAAGAGGATCCGGACGCCGCTGTGCGCTCCACGCGGCGCTGAACTGGTCTTCCGCCTGAATGAGGAACTCGGTACGCCCAGGGCGCTCGACGAGCTGCCGCCCGCCCTTGAAAAGCACTGCGGCCGACCCGTCACGGAGGCCGAAGTCCTCGCCTGGTTGACGTTTGGCGCGGCGGCGCGAAAGAACGACGTCGGTTGTTGAGGCCGGTGGTCCACGGATTCGTGCGCGGCATCGGCGGCGCCGTGGCGACCTTTCCGGAGGATGACGGCGGACCTCGGCTGTCGCTGACCGCAGAGGACGAAGGGGATGGGCAGGAGTCGGGCGCGAATCACAAGCCCTTTCCCGTGATGACGTGCACGACCTGCGGCCAGCACTACTACGTCGCGTTCCTCGAAGACTTCAAGCTATACCGGCAGAAGGCCGGGTGGCGGCAGAGCGGGCGTCACGGGCTCCTGGTGGCCGTCTCAGGAGGAGGCGCAGGGCGGCAAGCGCGTCGTTCTGATCGACAACCTCATCGGCGAGCATGACGCCGAAGAAGCGCGTGCCGCATCAGCGCTGTCCGGCCTGGCGGTGCGACGGCGTGCTGGAGTGGGTGCGGGAAGACGAAGACAACTACGATCTGCAACTGCTCGACGGCGCCTATCTGATGCTGCGCCCGGAGGAACACACGGCCATGGTCCCGACCGATGAGCGCGAGCGGTTGGAGAACCTGTTCAAGGGTACGTCGGACGCCGTCAACTGCCTAGTGTGCACGCCGACCCTGGAGCTGGGGATCGACATCGGCCAGCTCGACTCCGTGCTGATGCGCAACGTGCCGCCGCTGCCCGCGAACTACTGGCAGCGCGCGGGGCGGGCCGGCCGGCGGCACCGTATGGCGGTGGACATCACCTACTGCCGGCCGACGTCGCACGATCGCGCCTACTTCCAGGAACCGCCCAAGCTGCTGGCGGGCAAGATCGACCCGCCGGCGTTCAACCTCCGCAACGAGGTGATGATCGCCAAGCACGTGCACGCGACCGTGATCGCCAGCCTGCATCGATATAGCCGCGACGAGGCTCGGCCCGAGGCCGAACGGGATGCGATGCTCGCGGTCCTGTCCGCCTGCCTGCCCCGGCGGGTCGCGCCGTACCTGTTCGATGGCGCTGACGTGCGAACCGCGCCGATCGACTTCGACCCCGTGCGCAAGGTCGTGGCAGATAACGCAGCGGCGCTGACCTCCGACGTGCAGCGGGTGTTCGCACAGGGATGGCCGGACGCGGATGCGGACGTGACTGCCCCGGTCGTTCTGCGCGCCTGCGTCGATGGGTTCGCCGACGGCCTGGAGCAGGTCGTCTCACGTCTGCGGCGCCGCCTGCGTTGGGCGCTGGACCAGATACGTCGCCTCAACGAGCGCCGAGAGCGTCAGGGCACCCTCGAACCGGCGGACGAGGCGTTGTTCCGGCGGTGCGACAACCTGGTGAAGCGCCTGAAGGGGGCCGACCGTCGTCGTAGCCGGGCCGAGGGTCACGACGACTACAACACTTTCAACGTGCTGGCGGCAGAAGGGTTTCTGCCGGGTTACGGCCTGGAAGTGGGTTCGGTGGTCGGCTGGGCGGAAGTACCGTTCTGGCGGACCGGAGCCATGGATTTCTCCTTGCCCCGAGCACCGGCAACCGCGCTGCGCGAGTACGTGCCCGGCAATCTCATCTACGCCAACGGTCACCGCTTCGTGGCGCGGCGCTTTCACCGCGACATCGACGAGGAGCGCGCCGAGATGCCGCATTACGAGGTCGCGGCCGACCGCAAGGCGGTGAAGGAGGCCGGGCCGGGCGCGGGTTCCCTGTTGGGGGGCCATGTGCTGCAGACGATGGCGGTCTGCGACACCGACCTGATCCATACCTCGCACATCTCGGACGAGGAAGAACTGCGCTTCCAACTCGGTGTCGCCATCTACGGACTGGAGCTGAACCAGCACAACGGCGGGACGGCGTACCAGTGGGGAGCGCAGGCCGTACAGCTCCGGCGCGGGGTGCGCATGCGGCTCGTCAACGTCGGCGCATCGTCAGCCATCGACGGTCGACAGGGGATCGGCTATCCCGTGTGCACGGTCTGCGGCCAGAGTGTCTCGCCGCTCTCCTCCGAGCGCCAGCACGAGCACTTCGACAAAGACCATAGGCAACGCTGCGGGCGTGCCCCGCAGTCGATCGGGTTCTACGCCGACGTGGTTGCCGACGCGCTCTCGCTGCTGGGGTGCGACAGCGCCGCCACCGCGTACAGCGTCCTGGAGGCGCTGCGCTTCGGCGCCACCAGCGTGCTCGACATGCACATGGAAGACCTCCAGATACTGGTCATCGGCCACGTGGATCGCGACGAGGTCGACGGCTTGCTGTGGGATCCGATGCCCGGCGGATCGGGGCTTCTCGAGCGCCTCTGCGAGCGCTTTGCGGACGTCGTCGAAGCGGCTCGGGAGGTCGTGGCCAACTGCCCGGCGGCGTGCGCTTCGTCATGCATCGACTGCCTGCAGACATTTCGCAACGCTTACTACCATCGTGACCTGGACCGGACGACGGCTCGCGACCGTCTGGACGAGTGGGGAGACCAACTCGCGTTCGGCCACGACATACCGCCGGCGCAGCCGGCCGAGACGCCCGGTGACGACGCAATGCCGGTCAACGACGCGGAGACCAAGCTGCGCCACCTGCTGCTGGCCGCCGGGTTCGGCGAAGGCATCCGCGGGGAACAGATCCGGCTGAGCGCGGCGCTGGGGTCGACGACACCCGACGTAATCTATCGGGACGAGGACCACGAGCCGGACGAAGGGGTGTGCGTCTATCTGGACGGATTGAGCGCGCATCTTCACGGCAATCCGGAAACTGCGGAACAAGATCGGGAGATCCGCGCCTGGCTGCGCAACAGCGGGTATGACGTGATAGAGATCGCCGCCAGCGATCTGGACGACCAGGATGCGATGACCCGCCATTTCCGCCGCCTGGCTCAGTACCTGGGAATGCGCGACACGCGCAGCCGGCTCCGGAGTGATCCGTCCTGGTTCCACCGGGCCGGCCAGCCGGAGCATGCAGCTCGCAGTCGCTTGCGCCTGGTGTCACCCTCGCCCGACCGGCGCTTCGTCACGTGCGTGCCCTTCGTTCCCCTGCAAGTAGCCGCAGGCGAATTCGGAGACCCCGATACCGTTTCGGACGATTCCGAACGGGAGTGGGTGGAGCTGGACACTTCGCATCCGCTCCGCGCCGGCATGTTCGTTGCCCGCGTCGACGGCCGATCGATGGAGCCCCGGATCCCGGACGGCTCATACTGCCTGTTTGCGGCTCCGGTGACCGGCAGCCGCCAGGGCCGCACCGTCCTCGCGCGGATGCTGAGTACTCTCGACCCGGACACCGGGCAACGGTTCACCGTGAAGCGTTATCGCAGTGAAAAGACCACGAACGAAGACGGCTGGCGACACCTCACCATCGTTCTCGAACCCCTCAATCCCGACTATGAACCCATCGAGCTGACCGCCGAGGACGAGAGCCCCGTTAACGTGATCGCCGAGCTGATCGAGGTCATTGGCACCGAGGCGCCGATCGACGAACTCGGCGTCCCTCGATGATCGCCCACTGTCGGACGGCGAGAACGAGAGAGGGGAGGAGCCATGAGTCGTAAGTACGGCATCATAATCGAGAGAGGAGAGCGAAACTGCTCCGCATACGCCCCTGACGTGCCGGGATGCATCGCCACGGGTAAGACCATCGAGGAAACCAAGCGCAACATGACGGAAGCCATCAAGGCACACCTGCAGTTCATGCGTGAAACCGGCGACCCAATCCCGGAGCCCACCACGGTTGTGGCAGATTCCGTGACCGTTGGATGATCGAAGGCGATTTCACCCGAGGTGCAGAAGGCGGTGCATCAACTGACCGTACGAGGTTTCGACACCGAACTGGCTGACAGCATTCGCCGACTGGCCCGGCAGGAGAGGATCTCGCTGAATCAGGCGGTGCTGCGCCTTCTTCGCCGCGGCGCCGGTCTTGCGGACGATCAGGACTCAGTCGACACCGTGGGCTCCTCCCTGGACCACTTCATCGGTAGCTGGACGCGTCAACAAGCGGATGAGATGGATCGCGCGCTGCAGGACTTCGAGGGTGTGCACGCGCCGGTTGACTGAAGCGGCCTCGCCAGTCCCACGGAACCCCGAAGGAGGGTCGTAGCGGTTTTTGACATCATGATGCCGTTCGAGGATGAATGATGGCGATGCGAACGACGGTCAATATTGATGACGGCTTGCATCTGATGGTGCGATCACTCGCTCATCAGAACCGGCTCTCCATGAGCGACACGATCGACCTTCTGCTGCGACGCGGACTGAACGTCGAATCGCGAGGAACGGTGCGTCAGCCGGACGAGCGGGACCCGCTTACCGGATTCCCGTTGATTCGCTCACCGCGACCGATCACCGGGGACGACGTGCGATCGCTCGACGACACTGAATGACGCGACTGCTCGATTCTACGATGATGTCGCCGAACTGATTCCCGAGTGACCATCAGAGGGATCTCACCAGAACGCTGACGACCTGGTACGGCGCGTAGTCGACGGCGTAGGTCATGTCGTCGGCCGGCCGAGGTGCGCCGAGCTGCTGCTCGCGGAAGTCCACGAGCGTGACCGCGCCGGCGGGTTTGGCAAGGCGCAGCTCCGCGGTGCCGCGCCGGCCGGCCGTCTCGTGCAGGCGGATGACGTAGCCGCTGCCGGTCTCGCTGGGCAGGACCCACGCCGGGCACAGCGACCCCGGGTGCTCCAGCACGAATGGAGAGGGCCTGGCGGCGCCTGCGCCAGTCGTCGGCACCGGGGCGAAGAGCGCGTCGGCGGCGCATGCGGTCGACAGTACCGCGTCCGGGCCGCTGCCGAGGGTGGCGGGCTGGTGCCGGCCGACCGCGAAACGGATCGTGTGCCGGCCGGTGTCGGCCGCCGGATCCGGGTGCCTGGCTGCCTTGAGCAGCGACACCCCCAGCTCGCCGTCGAAGCAGGAGAACCCGTACTTGGCCTCGGTCAGGACCGCCAGGCCGGTGCCGTCGTCGTCGTGCACGGCGGCCCAGCGGCTGCCGGCCACCTCCCACATCGCCTCGTCTTCCGGCCGGCCGGGCAATTGCGGGCGCTCGATGGAGCCGAACGGAGCGCCGAAGGTGGCGTTTCGGCCGCGGTAGCCGGTCGGCAGGTGGTAGCGGAGCAGTCGGTGCTCCTCCTGCCAGTCGACGTCGATCTCGATCAGCAGATAGCGGCTGCCGGGGTCGAGCAGATAGCGCACCGTCGCCCGACTGGAGTCGCCGATCGACTCACCGCCGGCAAGCACTCCACGCCGCCCGGAGTGCTCGGCGACGAGCTGCAGGCGGTCGGCGACCGGCCTCATGGTCCCGGCCGTGTAGTGGTCGATCTCCCACGCGTCGTAGTTGTGCGGGTCGTCGTGGCCGAGTCGCAGGCCGGCCGCGCCGGTCAGCTCCAGGCGCCGGCCGTCGACGACCAGGCCGACGAGCTGGCCGTCGTGGTCGAACGACGCCTGGACGATGCCGTTGTCGAGCCGCGTCGGACTGGCCTCCACACCGGCCACGGCGACGTGGCCGCCGGACGCCTCCGTCAGCGGCGCCGTGCCGAGCGGCGGCAGGTCGAGGAGCAGATCGTGCTCGGCGAGGTATACGCGGCGGTGGACAGCCCCCGGGTTGAACGCGACGGCATCGCCGCCATTCGACAGCTCGGCCGCCGTGGCCTCCTCCTCGCGGGACAGGATCCGGTCGAATTCGGCCTCCAGGTCGTCGTACACGCGGCCGATCGAGCTGCCCGGCAGCGCGTCATGGAACTGCCCGAACAGCACGCGCAGCCACGCCTGCTCGCCGAGCGGCTCACCGCCATCGGCCACGCGCAGCGCCTCGTGGGTACGGAGGGCGACCTCGCATGCCCGGTAGAGCCGCTTGTACTCGGCCTGCGACGTGAGCACGCCGCGGTGCGCTTCCATGTAGAGCTCGCCCTGGTAGACCGGCAGACGATCGCGTACCCGCTCCAGCTCGGCAAAGAACGAGGCGCTGGTCCGCCAGGCGTGGCGGGGGGAGCCGGCCAGGTCCCTGAATCGCCGCGCGCGTTCGGCCTCCGCTTCGCTCGGTCCTCCGCCGCCATCGCCCAGGCCGGTGCCGATCAGCATCGCGTCGTGGACATCGAGTTGGCGGTGGCGGCGGAGCGCCCGGCGGTTCTCTTCCAGCCGGACCTGGCCGTTGTAGCCGGTGGTGGCCAAGTGGGACACCACCTCGCTTTCGGCGTCGCTGCCGCGCCACACGAAGCTGGTGTACGGGAAGCGGGACACCTGCGACCAGGTGATCTTGGTCGTGTAGAAACCGCCGATGCCCGCCAGGCGCAGGATCTGGGGCAGGCAGTTGCTGTAGCCGAAGACGTCCGGAATCCAGCACACGCCGCTCGGCGCGCCGGTGAACGCGGCGATGAAGCGGTTGCCGTACACGGCGCTGCGCGCCAGCGCCTCGCCTGCCGGCATGTTCACGTCGGGCTCCACCTCGAAGCCGCCCATCAGCTCCCACCGGCCTGCGGCGATCTGCCGCTTGATCTGCGGGATCAGGGCCGGCGCGTCCTCCTGGACCGCCCGATACACCGCGGGTGTGCTGTGGGCGAAGACCATCTCCGGATAGGCCTCCAGCATGCGGAGCTGCGTGGCGAACGAATGCACGTTCTTGTGGCGCGTCGCGATCTCCGGCCACAGCCACACGACGTCGATGTGCGCGTGGCCGATGAGCGCCGCCTCGGGCTGCCAGGACTCGGCGGGCAGCGCGGCGAGCAGCGCCCGTGTCGCTGCGCCCATCGCGTCCACCCCGCCGGACACCCAGGCGTCACAGCATGCGTCGATGCCCCGGATGAGCCGGCGCAGCAGCGGGGATACGTCGTCGAACGCCGGCCGGTAGCCATGGCCCGTCGCGTCGACGGCCGCGTCCTCGCCCTGGATCAGCAGGTCGCCGAGCTGCCGGAGCGCGTCGAGGTCCCACTTCAGGTCCCAGGCGGCGGCGTCGCGAGTGCGCAGCTCGGCGAAGTCGAAGCGCAGCCCATAGGGGCCGATCGCCTCCGGCGGCTCGGGAGTCCAGATGCCGGTTTGCCAGGTCGCGGTGTCCAGGTAGAGAGTGGCTGCCGCGTCGGGGAGCGGGCAGGTCGGGTGGCCGGGATCGAGGCCCGCCCACGGCACGCCGTCGATAAACGCGGTCGTTTCGCCCTGGCACTTCCAGCGGAGGAAGCGCCGGCCGCGCTCGCCTTCCCGGGCCGCGGGGATCTGCACGCGGAACCACCGGTGCGACCAGTCGCCGTGCGGGGCGCCGAAGTGCTCGCCCGGCGTTACGGGGGTATAGGGGAGGGAGAGAGCCTGGCCGCCGTCGAGCAACTCGTCCGTAACGGGGCTGCCTTCCACGGCCAGCCGCTCGCGCCGGACCCAGATCGAGCGGTCGACGTTCTCCTGGATACGGGCCAAGCGGTCCGCCACGAGCTGCGGGAGCGGGTTGAGACGGCGGCTCATCGGTCAGTTACCGGGTTCAGCCGGGTTCCTCCACGGCAGACCTTCACGCTCAATGGCAGCGGCAAAGTGGCAGCCGTCCCGATCGACCAAGTCGACCGCGCGGCACAAGCCGTTCTCGAGGTAGCTCTTGAGCTCGAAGTAGCAGCGAGGCGCAACGGGAGGGATGGCGAGATCCACGTCCGACTGTTCGTGGAAAGCCCCGGGACGCAGGATGGAGCCGAAGATGGTGGCATCGGGGAGCGCGATCGGCGAGGCGGCGAGCAGGTCGAGCAGACGCGCCAACGCGGCTTGGCGATGGCGTTCCCGTGCCCGCCGCTTCCGCGCCAACGCGCGATCCAACACCTCGGTGGAGAACCGTGCCGCCATGGTAGCCTCGTCCCTGAATATACCGTGGGCGACGGCGTCCCAACTACCGCGGCGCTGCGAGAGGCTGCAGCCTCTCGACGCGGGCTTGGGCGAAGGTCGCCGGGGGAGCCTCTCACCCCACAGGCCACCGTTTCGTCCGTAGCCTGCGCCCGAGCGGACTGGCGGCGCGGTTGGCTGTCGTTGTGGGGCGTTCCTATTCCGCGCCCCGCAGGACCCAATCAGGCTCGTCGATCTCTTGCGAGTCTCGATACAGGACCACGGGGTCGAGATCGATGCACTGCCATTCATCGCGCGTGCCGGCGATGTCCCACGCGGCCGTACCGTTCATGACCGTAAGCGCGCGGCGAAACAGCTTCGTATCCTTGAGCGGTTGGAACACCGGACCGTCCAGCAACGGCCCCACGTCGTATTGGCGGATCGAACCGTCGTCGAAGTACAGGACGATCTGGTAGTCACTCGTCGGAGTGGCGATCACCTGCACCACCTCGGGCATGTAGTTCGGATCGTCGATCACATGAGCCCCTGGATGGATCGCAGCGGCCGCTTGTCGCGTGCCAACTCCCAGTTCTGCATCAGCTCATCCTCATGGAGCTGAGCCCAGGCGAGCACCAAGCGCAGTTGGCGCCGCGGCAGGTAGCCGGCGATGACGACGCCGCGGCGGATGTCGACCTTGGCGCTGTGCTCGGCGTACTCGGCATGAAAAAGCGGCGGATTGTGATCGTCCCAATACAGGAGAATCCTGATCCCATGGAACAAGGCGACGACTGGCATTGCACACCGAACACGCCGATACTACCCAGCCACCGACGGTTGGTGAAGGCGATCGGCCTGGGAGCCGGCCTACAGCTCGACGTTGCCGCCGGGATCGCTGAGGGAGGGCATCGGGGTGCGCCAGCCGTAGCCGGGGCGGCGGAACAGGCTGGAGGCGGCGGCCGGTCCCCAACTGCCGGCCGGGTAGCCGTGCAGCGGGATGCCGGGGTGCTCCCGCCACGCCTTCAGGATCGGGGTCACGAACTCCCAGCACGACTCGATCGCGTCGGCGCGCGCGTACAGCGTGGCGTCGCCCATGATGCCGTCCAGCAGCAGCCGTTCGTAGGCGTCCGGCAGATAGGTGTCCGCCAGATCGGCGTAGCGGAAGTCCAGCCCCACCTGCCGGACGTCGAAGCCGGCGCCCGGCAGCTTCACGTTGCAGCAGAGCTGGATCGCCTCGTCCGGCTGGATGCGGATGATCAGCTTGCTGGCATCCGCGGCGGCCGCGGAGACCGCCCGTTGGCCGTACCCGACCGGATCCGGTACGCCATCGGTCACCGACGGCGGCGGCGTCCCGAACAGGTGGTGCGGGACCTGCTTGAAGTGAATGACGACCTCGGTCACCCGCGACGGCAGCCGCTTGCCGGTGCGGACCAGGAACGGCACCCCCGCCCAGCGCCGGTTGTCGATGTGGAAGCGCAACGCCACGTAGGTCTCCGTGCGGGACCCGGCCGGAACGCCGGGCTCTTCGCGGTACCCCGGCATGGCGCCCTCGGTGGTGAGCGAGCCGGTGTACTGGCCGCGGACCACGTCCTGGGACACCTGTGACGGCGAGATCGGGCGCAGTGAGTCGAACACCTTCACCGTCTCGTTGCGCACCGCGCTCGGCCGGAAGTGCGCCGGCGGCTCCATGGCGATCATGCCCACCACCTGCAGCAGATGGTTCTGGAACATGTCGCGCAGCGCGCCCGATCCGTCGTAGTAGCCGCCGCGCCCCTCCACTCCCACCTGCTCGGCGGCAGTGATCTCCACGCGGTCGATCGTCGCGCGGTTCCAGAGCGGTTCCCACACCTCGTTCGCGAAGCGCAGGACCAGCACGTTCTGCACTGTCTCCTTCCCCAGGTAGTGGTCGATCCGGTAGATCTGCCGCTCCGTGAACCAGGTGTGCAGCCGCTCGTTCAGCGTCCGGGCCGATTCCAGGTCGTAGCCGAACGGCTTCTCGACGATCAGGCGCCGCCACGCGCCGCCCTGCTGTTCCGCGAGGCCGGCGCCGGCGAGCCCGCCGGCGATCGGTTCGAACAGGCTCGGCGGCGTCGCCAGGTAGTAGAGGAAGTTGCCCCCGGTTCCGGCCTCTGCCGCTACCGCGCGCAGCCGCTCGGCGAGCTTCCCGTATTCGCCCGCGGACCCGGTGTCGAGCTGCTGGTAGTGCAGCGCGCCGAGAAACCGCTCCCTGTCCGCCGCCGGCTGATCGCCGTTGCCGTTCGCCAACTCCTCCCCCATCCGGCGGCGGAACCGGTCGTCGCTCATGCCGGTACGGCCGGCGCCGAGCACCGCGAACCGCTCCGGCAGCAGTCCGCGCCGGTACAGCTCGTAGAGTCCCGGGATCAGCTTGCGCGCGGTGAGGTCACCCGACGCGCCGAAGATCACCATCGTGCACGGGGAGGCCTGCTCCGTCACGGCTGCCATGGCGTGTCGCGTACTACCGGTCGCGCCCGCCGCGCACCAGGGACACGCCCAGGGCCCCGAACAGCAGCCCGTAGAACAGCGTGTTGGCGACCAGGACCGCCGTGACGACGAGGATTGCGCCACCGATGCGCGGGATCATGTACGACCTCCGCCCGCTACTGTGGTTTCCGGCATCGAGCCCGTCAATACGCGACAGGCTGGCGCTTGTCCCATCGGTCACGTCACTCATATCTATCACTCAGCAGGGAGACAGCAGATGAGCAGCACGCCGAACCCCAACGCCCGCGTCGCATCGGCGCAGGTGCACCCGCTGTTGATCAACCGTTGGTCACCGCGGTCCTTCGCCCCCGACCGCTTGAGCGCCGAGGAGATCGCCTCCCTGTTCGAAGGCGCCCGCTGGTCCCCGTCCTCCTTCAACGGCCAACCGTGGCTGTTTCTCTATGAGACCGACGGTCCCGACCGGCCGGTCTTCGACTCCGTTTTGATGCCCCGCAACCGCCAGTGGGCGGCCAAGGCGCCACTGTTGGGTTTCATCTTCGCGAACACCCGGACCCCTGACGGCCGCGAGCCCCGCACCGCGCAGTTCGACACCGGCGCGGCATGGATGGCTCTGGCGCTGCAGGCGCAGGCGTTGGGCATCTACACGCACGCGATGGCCGGGATCGACCGCGATGCCGCGCACGAGAAGCTGGGCGTAAGCACCGAGCACTACACCGTGATGTGTGCGTTCGCCGCCGGCAGGCTCGGCCCCCGCGAGTCGCTGCCTCCCGAGCTGCGCGAACGCGAACAGCCCAGCTCGCGCAAGTCACTTGGTGAAATCGCTCACAGGGGCCTGCTCAGCCAGTCATGAGGCGCTCTGTGAGCTCCCCGCCGGTGCGCTCTACAGCCCCAGGAAACCGTCGCCTGCGGCTGCGATTTCTTGGCCCATCCCACCTTTTCCTTGTCGGAGTCTGTCGGACCTTGCCGCTGACGCGGCAGATCCGACAGACTCCGCCACGGTAATCCGATGACTGACCCTGTAAATCTGCTCACCGAGAACCGAGACCGCTACATCGCCGAGTTGCGCGACTTCGTACGCATCCCCAGCATCTCCTCGCTTCCCGACCACCAGGACGACGTGCGCGCCGCCGCAGCCTGGGTCCGCGACCGCCTGGCCCGGGCGGGGCTCGAGCACGCCGAGATCCTGGAGACCGGCGCGCAGCCGGCCGTGTACGCCGACCACCTGCACGCGCCCGGCGCGCCGACCATCCTGATCTACGCCCACTTCGACGTGCAGCCGGCCCTGCGCGACGACGGCTGGGACGCGGATCCGTTCGATCCGGTGCTCACCGACGACCGGGTCTACGGGCGCGGCTCCTCCGACGACAAGGGCAACCTGCTGGTCCCGGTGCAGGCGGTGGAGGCACTGCTGGCCCACGGCGGGTCGCTGCCCGTGAACGTCAAGTTCCTGCTGGAGGGGCAGGAGGAGATCGGCAGCCCCACCATGGACCCGTTCGTCTCTGCGCACGCCGACCGTCTGGCCTGCGACCTGATCGTCAGCGCCGACGGCTCGCAGTGGAGCGAGACCGAGCCGGGGCTGTGGCTGAGCCTGCGCGGCCTCTGTTCGCTGCAGATCGACGTCACCGGCCCGATGCGCGACGTGCACTCCGGCACCTACGGCGGCGCCATCCACAACCCCATCCACGCGCTGATCCGCATCCTGGACTCGATGCGCAGCCCGGAAGGCAAGGTACTGGTGGACGGCTTCTTCGACGGCGTGCCGCAGCTCTCGGACACCGACCGCGCCGAGCTCGACTGCATCCCGTTCGAAGAGCGGAGCTTCCTGGACGGCCTGGGCGCGCGCGGACTGTTCGGGGAGCCCGGCTACGGCACGCGGGCGCGGCAGTGGCGGCGCCCGACGTTGGAGGTCAACGGCATCTGGGGAGGCTTCCAGGGCGACGGGGTCAAGACGGTGCTGCCGAGCCAGGCGCACGCCAAGATCACCTGCCGCCTGGTGGGCGATCAGGACCCGGCCAGGGTCCGCGAGGCGATCACCGCCCACGTCCGCCGGCACGCGGACCCGGCCGCGGCCGTCGAGGTCCGGTCGCTCGGCTCGGCCGGTCTGCCGTACACCATCTCCACCGGGCACCCCGGCAACCAGGCCGCGCGCGCCGTGCTCTCGGAGCTGTACGGCACCGAGCCGTACGCGATCGCCTCCGGCGGCAGCATTCCGATCCTGAGCATGTTCGAGCGCTACCTGAACGCCAAGACGGCGATCTTCGCATTCGCGCTGGAAGACGAAGGCGCGCACGGTCCGAACGAGTTCTTCCGCCTGGCAAGCTACGAGCGCGGGCGGGTGGCGTATTGCCGCCTGCTCGACCGCCTGGCCGGACTGGCGGCGTAGCGTCATGGCAGCTAACCTCCGCCGCGCCGCCGGCACCCTCGTACTCGTCCTCGCCGCACTGTGGGCGCTCGGCGCCTGCGCCGTTACGCAAGAGCTCACCGTTCGTGCCGACCGCTCGGGCGAAACCGCCATCGCCATCGACCTGACCCCGGATCTGGTCGCCCGCATCCAGGAGATGGCGGCGCTCACCGGCGTCGAGTTGCCCGAAGACGGGATCGTCAACCTCGAGGCGCTCCACGACACCCTGAGCGCCCTGCCGGGCGTGACGGTCACGCGGGTCGAGACGCCCGAAGAGAATCATCTGGAGATCGAGTTCGCCTTCGCGGACGCGCCGGCGATGTTCCCCAGCCCCAGCCTGCTCTGGGAGGCCGGCATCGTCACCTTCGAGGAGGTCGAGGAGGGCACCCGCGTGCGCCTCTACCTCGACCTGGACAACTACAAGCAGCTCGCGCAGATCTTCCCGATCCTGGACGACCCGGTCGTCCGCGCCATGGGCCCGGAGGAGAACACCGAGATCACGTCCGAGGACTACCTGACGATGATGGGCTTCGTCCTGGGTCCGAGCGGTCCGGACGCCATTTCCGAATCGGTGATCACCATCGAGCTGACGGTCGACGGCGAGCTGGTCTCCCAGAGCGGAGGCCGCATCGAGGACGGAGTCGTGATATTCGAGCTCCGGCTGCTCGACCTGCTGCTGCTGCACGAACCGGTCGACCTGCAGGTGGTCTTCCGGTAAGCCCGGCAAGGATTGTCCGGGCTGCTTCCCGCCCGTCCACGCTTGTATTATATTCGAGTATAATGTTGGAGAGGCGAATGCATACCACCAATCTACGCAAGGTCGGCGGCTCCGTCATGCTCGCGGTGCCCCCGGCGCTGCTTGATGTCCTGGAACTTCGGGCCGGCGCCAGGGTGGAAATCGGGATTGAGGAAGGCCGCCTGATCGTCGCGCCGAGAACGCGGCCTAGCTACACCCTCGACGAACTCCTCGCGCAGTGCGACGAGACCGCACCGGCCGACGACGGGGATCGCGCCTGGCTTGAGGCCAGGCCGGTCGGCAACGAACTCCTGTAGTGCAGCGGGGCGAGATCTGGCTGGTCAGCCTCGACCCCACCGCCGGCCACGAGCAACAAGGGACCCGCCCGGTCGTGGTCGTCTCCCCCGCTCCCTTCAATGAACTCACCGGGACACCCGTCGTCCTGCCCGTCACCACCGGCCGGCGCTTCGCGCACCGTCGCGGGTTCGCGGTATCGCTCGATGATGCAGGCATCCGAACCGTTGGCGTGATCCGCTGTGACCAGCCTCGCGCCCTCGATCTGGCTGCCCGGAACGGGAGGCGTCTCGAAACGGTGCCGGAGCCAATCATGGACGAGGTGCTCGCCCGCCTCGCCGCTATCCTCGCGTAAACGGAAGATACGGGTTTGATCGTATAGTCGCCGTTCGACCCGATCGCGAGCGTCGGCAGGGCGTACGTGGCGCGCCCGTTCCGGCAAGCGTGCAAACCGCTCCTGTGCTGTAGAGAGCAGGACAGACAAGGTGGAAGGCATACTCACACCTCAACGGGTGCGGCTCTTTTGCGACGACCTCTATGTTCATAATGGTACGTAAGATAGATACGGTCGACCACACGTGGGTGCGCCGTTTCAGGCGACCTATGCCGTTGGCGCAGCCATAGGTCGGCGGCTGGCGGGGGGTCGCCTCCGGCGGGGCTGAACAATTTCTGCGCCTGCTCGTACCTTGCGCCCATGCTCGTACGGGAGGGGTGAGCGATTGAGTGCCAACGACAGCGGCTGCCTGCGGTGTGCCGGCAGAACGTTCAGCGAGGCCGAGTTGCAGGTCGTCGCCGAGGTGGTCGCCACCGGCGGCAGCCTCAGCCGGGCGCAGCTCATGGGGCGGATCTGCGAGCAGCTGCGGTGGCGGCGGCCGAGCGGCGCGCTGAAAGTCCGTGAATGTCGCGACTTGCTGCTGAGGCTGCAAGTCGACGGGCGGTTGCGGTTGCCGCCGAAACGCAACGTCGGCCGGCCGCTGGGCTCGCGCGCGCAGGTGCCACGCACGGCAGCCGGCGAGCCCGGACAGCCGCTGCTGGGCACGGTCGGGCAGTTCGGGACCGTCAGCCTGCACCCGGTCAGCACCGCTGGCGAGCATGGCTGGTGGCGTGAGTTGATCGGCCGCTATCACTACCTGGGCTACCGCGTGCCGTTCGGCGCGCAGATGCGCTACCTGGCGTTCGTCAGCCATCCGGCGCCGACGGTGGTGGCGGCGCTGCAGGTCTCCTCGCCGGCGTGGCGGCTGGCGGTGCGCGACCGCTGGATCGGCTGGGACGAACCGACGCGGGCGCGCAATCTGCAGCGGGTAGTCAACAACAGCCGCTTCCTGGTGCTGCCGTGGGTGCGGATGAAGAACCTGGCCAGCCGGCTGCTGTCGCTGCTGGCCGGGCGGCTGGCCGCCGACTGGCACGCCCGCTTTGCTACCGAGCCGCTGCTGCTGGAGACGCTGGTGGATCGCCGCCGCTTTGCCGGCACCTGCTACCGGGCAGCTAACTGGATCGAGTTGGGCGACACCGCCGGTCGCGGGCGCATGGACCGCGCCCATGCCCGCCATGGGCAGTCCCCGAAGCGGGTGCTGGTGTATCCTCTGGTGGCCGACGCGCAGCGCCGGCTGGCAGGAGCCTGAGCGATGGGGGCGGCGATCGCGTGGGCGCCCGAGACTGCCGTTGACCGGTTCGCGGCCACGCGGGCGGCGTTCGAGCGGTTGCTGCGGGTGGCCGGCAGAGAGGAGACGCAACGGATGCAGCACAGTGATCTGGAGCGACTGCTGGCCAAGGAGGGCCAGGAGTTGATGCGCCAGCTCTACCAGGACTGCGTCGATGAACAGGCGCAGGCGCAGGCGGACGACGAAGTGGTCGACGCAGAGGGCCGGCCGCGCACCCGCAAGCGCCAGCAGCGGCGCGAGTTGGAGACGATCTTCGGCACGGTCACGGTGGGCCGCACCGGCTACGGGGCGCAGGGAGCGGCGAGCCTGCACCCGCTGGACGCGCAGATGAACCTGCCTGAGGAGCGCTACCCGCTGGAGGTGCGCCGTCGAGCGGCGCTGGAGGCGTCGAAGAGTTCCTTCGACGAGACGGTCGAGACGCTGAGTCGGTACACCGGAGCCACGATCGGCAAGCGGCAGGTGGAAGAACTGGTCAGCCGAGCGGCCGAGGACTTCGACGTCTTCTACGAGCAGCGTCATCAGGCAGCGGCAGCCGAACAGGCGGTCGACGAGCAGGCGGCCGACGACAGTGCAGCGACCGAACCGCTTGCCGCCGACGCCCTGCTGGTGATCTCAGACGACGGCAAAGGCGTGGTCATGCACCGCCAGGACCTGCGCCCGGCCACGCGCACGGCCAGCGAGCGCACACCGCGCAGGAAGATGGACACGCGGCTGAGCAAGGGCGAGAAGGGCAACCGCAAGCGCATGTCCACGGTGGCGGCCGTCTACTCGGTGGCGCCCCACGTGCGTACGCCCGAGCAGATGCTCGCCGTGCTGGCCAGAGACGAAGAAGCTGAACCGAACTCCCCTCAGCGGCACTCCCCTCAACGGCCCCGCCCGCAGCACAAACGGGTATGGGCGAGTCTGGAGCACGAACCCCGGCAGGTGTTGGAGGAGGCGTTGCGCGAAGCCCTGGAGCGCGACCCGCACCATTGCCGGCGCTGGGTAGCGGTGGTCGACGGCAACGAGACGCAGTTGGACATCCTCGAAGACCTCGCCGAGCAGCACGACGTGCGCCTGACGATCGTGCTCGACATCTTTCACGTGCTCGGATACCTCTGGAAGGCGGGCCATGCGCTGTGCGCTGAGGGCAGCAGAACGCTGGAACAGTGGGTCCTGCACCGCCTCGGGCGTGTGCTGGAAGGCCGCGCCGTGCACGTGGCTGGCGGCATGCGGCGCAGCGCCACCAAGCGCGCTCTGGCGAGTCGGCGGCGCGAGCCGGTCGACCGGTGCGCCAATTACCTGCTGAAGTACCAGGACTACCTGGCCTACGATCAGTACCTTGCCGCCGGGCTGCCGATCGGCTCGGGGGTCATCGAAGGCGCGTGCCGCCACCTGGTCAACGACCGGCTTGGTATCACCGGTGCACGCTGGCGGCTGTCGGGGGCCGAGGCGGTGCTGCGCCTACGGGCGCTGCGCTCAAGTGGCGATTTCGACGCGTACTGGGCATTCCACGAGGCGCGCGAGTGGCAGCGTACCCATCAGCAGCGCTACGCCGACGGACAGGTGCCGAGACTGCGGCCCACGCCCCGTGAACGAAGGAATCGCCTGAGACTCCTCAAGTAGAGGCTCAGCCCGCTGAGGTCCCAGCGACCTCGCTCACCACCCCCGACCCGCAATCCCAGCGCCGCCCCTCCTGCGCACCCCGCATCCCACCGTACTCTCGCCAGCGGCACTATCGCCGCCGAACTCCCCTGCCACCGCCGTCCGTCTCAGCGAAGGTCGCTCACTCCCAGCCCGCCTCACTCACACGCCCTCGGTCATGCGTGGTCGTCGCAAAGGAGCCGCACCCCACCTCAACTGGCCCCCCATGCCGGGCACACCATCCAGAGCTCGCCCGGCAGAGATGCCAAGCGAGCCAGTGCTCATCACCTCCAGAAAGCAGATCGGATGTCACACTTCACACTATTATGGCTGTTTCACGAAAGAGGTCCAATAATACCACCCACCATACGGATATGTTTCCGACTCTGCCCATGTGTCCGTTGCGCTGTCGTAGGTGCGCTCGACGGCGGGCCAAGATACCACTATCTCGTCGCGGATTCCGGCCGCCGCATAGGCGAACCGTAGCTCGTGGCCTAAGTAACGTGACGAAAACCCGTCGGCCACTTCAGGATTCGAATGCACGACACTCTGCACATCGACAAACAGGTACTGCTTCGACTCATCGTGCCGCCAACTCCCGGTATATGACCAAAAAACAATGTTCTCTCCCCCTACTTCTCTCTCGAACAGGAACGTGAGCGCTTCACCGATCGTCAAGGTAGCGCGGTCAATTTCGGCCTGCCCGTCATCACCCTCGCCCTCGTCCTGCCACACCCAGACGCCGGCCAGCGGTGGGAGAGGATTCTCCACCCGGGTGTAGCGCTCGATATTGGGCCGGGCGGCGGCGTCTGCGCCCTCCCAATCACCTCGCCACTCCATGACAAAGAGCTCGCCGCCGGCTCCCCAGGCATATTCCTTGTGGAAGGATTTCTCTTCGATGGCAACATTACCGTCATCGTCCCGCTCACCCTCTGCGACGAACGTCTTGGTTACGCTGCTTTCCGTCGCAGGCGTCCACGTTCCACTGGAAGGCCAATAGTCGGCTACTTCGTCACCATCGCGCGGCGTTTCGACGAGTATGTAGCGGTTCTCGGTAAACGTGAGCGTGGTTATTTTCTTGCCTACAATGACGTATTCGTCAACCAGGTCGTCGTGCTCATGATAGACGCCTTCGGCCTCCCACGTGCCCAGCAAGGTCGGATTCGACGGAACGGGGTCTTGTACGCGAGTGTACGGCTCAAACGCGTCCTCTGTTTCATCACTATCCCAATGGTGGACAAACAGCACATTTCCCGAGCCGCTCAAATAGTACGACTTGTCGATGGTGTCGAAATCCCACTGGCCGTCATCATCTTCGTCGTGGATGAACGTCTTGGTAATAGTGTCTTCCGTGGCGCTCCAGTCGGCAATGTTGCCGTATGGATCATGACGGTCTGCGCCGTCCACATCGAATTGAGAATTATGCCAGAATGCCTTGCCGCTCTCGGCAAACACGAGTCTCGTCGTAGTGGTGATGAGGTCTCCATCACCATCGAGCCGTTCATGTATGCGTTCCCAGGTTCCCAGCAATGTCGGCGTCGGTGCGGGTGGCTCTTCTTGACCCGGTGCGTCTTGACCCGGTGCGGGGGCCGGCATGACCTCCTGGCACGCCAAGTACGAGCGTGGTCATCGCCGCTACGGCGAGCCACGCAATTATCGATCGAGTCGCTCCTTTCATTCGCTCCCTCCTGATGCTCCGGCAGAGGTGCCGGGTCGTTGGAATGGTTGCATGGGGCGCCTGAAACGTACAGTGCCGCGAACGGCAGGGTGGGAGTGCCCAAACCGGCTATCCGCTGACTCCAGTCGCGCAGTCTTGAGCGATAAAGTAATTATGTCTCTACGATATTTGCTTTATCTCTCAGTTCGCGTATCTGGCGTCAGGTAAGGGAGTTGACCGCCGAAATCCCAGACGCGGCTTCGCCAGTGGTCCGGGCGCGGCGTCCGTGTGAAGGATCGGAGCGGGCCGGGGGCAGGACAGTCGAGACCGGCAGCCCATTGACTCCAGGGGCGAAAGAGACCTTCCTGTCCCGGCAAGTCACCACCAGGAGTCGGGTAGGCCATGGAGAGTCATGAGCTCATACCGACCGCCGAGCGGATCGTCAAGGAGCTGTCGAGGCGGCTGAACGCGGGGCAGATCGGCCTGCAGGACGCCGAGCAGAGGATCGTGGAGTTCGTGAACTGGGTCGGCGATCTGATGGTCCAGGAGGTGGTCGAAGGCGTCGCAGAGCCCACGCAGGCGAACCGGATCGTGGTGGACGGCGAAGTAGCGGTGTTCGAGCAGGTGCGCAACCTGCGGTTCATCAATCGGTTCGGGGAGTACGTGGTACGACCGCGGCGGTGCTACAAGTTGCTCAACCGGCCCGGCAGCTTCGCGCCGCTGGACGCGAAGCTGGGCATCGAGGGGTGCTTCGGGTTCTCGCCGCTGATGACGATGCTGATCTGCATGCTGGGAGCCGACGAGCCCTACGAGCGCTCAGCGACCAAGCTGGAGGCGCTGCTGGGAGGATCCGGGCGAGCTGATCGATGCCGCACCGGGGCAGCCATGCCCGCTGATGGTGGTCGAAGTGGACGGCACCACGAGCCCACAAATATCACCACAGCCGGGAGTAACGGGCCGCAAGAGCCTGCGTGCACAGACCTGCTTCAAGGAATGCAATCTGGTGGTGATCGAGAAGCGGGACGGCAAGAAGGTCATCGACCGCTGGACCGGAGCCCGCTACGGGCCGCGCAAGGACTTCGAGCCCTACGCGGCGCAGGCGGGGATGCAGATGGGCTTCATGGACGCCGCACAGACGCTGTTCATCGCCGACGGGGCGCGTCACAACTGGGAGCTTGCGATGACGCGCTTTCCGGGGGCGGTGCAGATCCTGGACTACTACCATGCGGCTGGCCATCTGGCCGAGTTCTGCGACCTGTTGCCGGCCTCGATGCGCGATGAGCACCTGCGGCAGTGGTCGACACTGCTCTACAACGGCGAGCCGTTACCGTTGATCGTCGAGATGAAGCGCGTGGTTGCCAAGCTCACCGACGCCGACCGCGGGTGGAAGCAGATCAACTATTGCCCGAACAACCAGCAGCGTATGGACTACGGGCGCTACCGAGCCTGCGGCTGGCCGATCGGCAGCGGCTCGGTGGAGGGGCAGTGCAAGTTCGTCGTGGGCCGGCGCTTCAAGGGCAACGGGATGCGCTGGAGGCCGCACGACAACGAATGCGTGCTACGCGTCCGCCTCGCCATGCTCAACGGTGAACTGGAACGCTACTTCCAGCCACGCCCGGAGGTCTGGATCGAGGCGGCTTGATCATGTCAACCTCTATTGCCGGTTTTTGGCATTGCCACCCGAACGGCAGGGGGCTGCAGGCCGCGCGCCCGCTCCAGCAGTTCCGGCTCGCGCTTGATGATCCGGTCACCGGAGACCAGCTCGACGTGGCAGGTCTCGTGATGGCCGTTCTCCAGGAGCACAACCGTGGCGCGAAGGGTTTGTCCGGGCTGCTTCCCGCCCACCCGCGCTTGTATTATATTCGAGTATAACGTTGGAGAGGCGAATGCGTACCACCAATCTACGCAAGGTCGGCGGCTCCGTCATGCTCGCGGTGCCCCCGGCGCTGCTTGATGTCCTGGAACTGCGCGCCGGTGCCCGGGTGGACATCGGGATCGAGGAAGGCCGCCTGATCGTCGCGCCGAGAACGCGGCCTAGCTAGTTCCTGTCCGGTAATCCCGGTTTCGGGAGAAACGAGCAAGGAGGAGACGCTGTGGGGCATGTACAGGGCGGGTGGAGACCAAGGATCGGGCCGAGACAAGCGCGGGTTTGACACGCCTGGGATGCATTTTCACAGCCAGTTGGCCGCATATTCTCCGCTGACCGAGGCGCGTAAGACACACCAATCCGTCAAGGGCAACCCGAGAAACAGTCAGATATAGAGAACCGAGCGTCGGTGGCGGTCGTCAGGATGGCTGTATGCGAACCAGCCGCAGCAGGTTGTGGGCGAACACCGCCGAGTGCACATACGCCTGGAAATGTTCCCATCCGCGCCAGTGGCAGCGGTCCAGCCCAAAGCAGCGCTTCAGATACGAAATGCCGGCTTCCACGCCCGCCCGAAAGCGCTTCAGTTGCCCGTAAATCCACGACGATGGCGTCATGTCGGTCGTCTCCATGCCGCGTTTCTTGTGGAACATCACGTGCTCCACGCCCAACTCCTTGGCCTCCCTCAGATTCGCCCGCGACGCATACCCGCCATCGAACGCCACCCGCTGCGGCGGCTCGCCGTAGGTCTCAACATGCCGCCTCAGCATCGGCAGGCAGCGTTCACTATCGGCCGGGTTGCCCGACTCCACCACCACATCGAGCACCAGCGCACTGCGCCCGGTGCTCAGGTTGATCTTGTGTCCGTAGTGCGTCTGGCGCCCGCCCTTGCAGATGATGTCGGTGTGCGGCTCGAACAGACTCACTACCTTCTCGCTGGCCGGCACCGTTTCGCCGTCGAACACGCGGCGCTCGGTCTGCTCCACCACCTGCTTGAGCAGGTCCCGGCAGGCGCCCACCTCGGTACACCAACTCTCGGCCCACGGCTCATTTACGCAACACACTTCGGCCAGTGCCGCCTCCGCGTAGGCGATCGTGTGCGCCACCAGGCTCAGCAGCCGCTTGTAGGTGGCCGCCCGCCGCTGCTCGCCGCGCGCCGAGCGGATCTCCTGCTCGCGCCGCTTGGCAGCACGGCAGTGGTCGTGCACCGACACCTGCGCCAGCCGCTCGCGCGCCTCGCACAGCAGCCGCGTCAGCACCCGCTACGCCGTCGTACAACAGGCGGCTGTCCGACGGCTCCAGGATATCCGTCTCGGTCACGGTGCTGTCGATACGCACCTGCGTCCCCGATTCGATCCCCTGTTGCTTGGCGTCTTGCAACAGGACGCCGTTGATAGCTTGCCACGTGGCGGCGTCGATTGCGCCGATGGCACTCTGCAACGCCGACTTCTTCGGCGCCCGCCACGGATCGACCCGCGCAAAGCGCTGCACGGAGGCGGAATCAAGCAGCGCGAACTCCAACCCCCGATAGCTGTAGCCCATCAGATGCATGAGCACCGCACAGCGCAGAATGGTCTCGCAGGTCAGCCCAGGGCGACCCCCGGACGCGCAGCCCGGCACGCAGGCGCCGATCATGTCGAGCAGTTCGGGGTGTTGATCGAGCCAGCCGGAAGCCCGTTCCAGTTCGGCGGCGACCGGAATGGACAACTTCCGGCGCTTGAAATACACTGGGCTGAACGGTGCGTGTCTTACGCATCGGGACCTCCGGTGTTTCGGTTGTTGTTGTTGTTTGTCAGCAAACGATGATAACCGAAACACCGTTTTCTTGTCCACCTATCAGGACCTCAATTCAAGCCCATTCAACAAGTTGCGAGTTTACGGACAGGAACTCGCTACTTCGTCAGCATGAAGGCCCCAAGGGGTACTGTCCTCGGGGCCTTCGCTTCCATCACGACATTCGCGTTGGCTTACCTCATCCGGGAATCCAAATCAACAGAAGCTGGCAGCATACACGTGCATCAGGGCTGAGGTTCCAGGACGAGCCAATAGTTACCGTACGGGCTGGCTGGCCCCTCGTTCAGATCGCTCGCCCGATACGCGCCGCTGTCCTGTTCATCCCAATAGCCCGATACGATGATGGCGTCGGCGCGGCCCGTGGGCGCATACGCGAAGCGAATCCATTCATCCGCACCCAAGGCAACGTCGTCCCATTCATCGTCGCTGCCGGTACGTTGAAACACTACGTTCGTGACGATCAGGTAGAGGTTGTCGGCATCCGGCTTCCACGTCCCGGTCAGCCGGAACGTGAAGTACCCGGTAGCCCATACGACATCTCTTCTATACTCCATCGTCCCGTCGGCACCTACCGTCAGGGTGCGCGTGTCGGTGAACGGGTTGCCATCATCCACGCCATCCAGAGACGCCGTCCATGTACCCTGGATCGTCGGCAGCGTCGTCACGCGGGTGTAGCGCTCAATGTTGGGACGTTGTGTCTCGCCTGCGTCGGGATCATCGTTCCATACGATGACAAAGAGCTCGCCGCCGGCTCCCCAGGCATATTCCTTGTGGAAGGATTTCTCTTCGATGGCAACATTACCGTCATCGCCCTCATGCCGCTCTGCGAACGTCTTGGTTACGCTGCTTTCCGTCGCAGGCGTCCACTTTCCGCTAGAGTGCCAGTAGTCGACTACTTCGTCACCATCGCGCGGCGTTTCGACGACTATGTAGCGGTTTTCGGTAAACGTGAGCGTGGTTATTTTCTTGCCTGCAATGACGTAATCGTCAAGCAGGTCGTCGTGCTCATGATAGACACCTTCGGCCTCCCACGTGCCCAGCAAGGTCGGATTCGACGGAACGGGGTCTTGTACGCGAGTGTAGCGCTCAAACGCGTCCTCTGTTTCATCACTATCCCAATGGTGGACAAACAGCACATTTCCCGAGCCGCTCAAATAGTACGACTTGTCGATGGTGTCGAAATCCCACTGGCCGTCATCATCTTCGTCGTGGATGAACGTCTTGGTAATGGTGTTTTCCGTGGCGCTCCAGTCGGCAATGTTGCCGTATGGATCATGACGGTCTTCGCCGTCCACATCGAATTGAGAATTATGCCAGAATGCCTTGCCGCTCTCGGCAAAGACGAGTTTCGTCGTAGTGGTGATGAGGTCTCCATCATCATCGAGTCGTTCATGTATGCGTTCCCAGGTGCCCAGCAGTGTCGGCTCCGGCGGAGTTGGTTCTTCCGGGGCAGGTGCTGCTGGCGTCGCAGCCGGGGCTGGCGTCGCCTTCTCGCACGCCAAGACGAGCGTTGCCATCGCCGCCACCGCGAGCCACGTAATGATCGATCGGGTCGCTCCCTTCATGCGCTCCCTCCTGATCCCGGCATAGGCGCCGGGTCGTTGGTCAAAAGGCTCCGCGCAATCCTGTTGTAGCGTACGAGTCCCTGCGTATTCACCGCTGACCGGGGTAGCTACTCCCCAGCCTTCACGCGGCTGTTGTATTCTGCAGGCGGCCCGACATGGGCCGGACTGCACGGTCCTTTTGACTTGGGCCGTATGCTCGCAACCGCGTGCGGGCGTGTCAAATGGGTGCGAACTGAACTGCTGAACGGGTCGGGGCCTACCCTCCGTCAGCCCCGGCAGATCGCCGGCGTCGTCGAAGGCGAGCGGCTCGGGCGAGCCTTCGACCTCGACCTGCGCCGCCCCGTTCATGGGCTCGACGGCAGCCAGGCTGGCCTGCAGCTCGCCGAGCGACAGGGTGTCGCGAATACGCGCCAGGCGCAGCGCCGCCGGATCGGTGACGCCGGTGGTCTGGATCGCCGCGCGGATCGCCACCGCGTCACTGGCCATCACCATCAGGATCTTGACGCTCGCCTTCTCGTACTGGCACCGATGCCGAGGAGGGGGGTTTGACGCGACGCTACACACGCACGCACCATTCAGGTGGGCATGGAAGGAAGAGCCCCGGGAATCGCACGGATCCTCCTGATGACGCCTCCTCGGCCAAGTCAGACAGGCGGCGAGTGATCGTCGTGACAGCCGAATGGATCGCCGTCGTCGTCGCCATAGTCGCCGTGGGTGTCGCAGGCACCGTGGCCATCGTCTCCGGCTTCCGAAGGCTCGCAGACGCGGATCAGCGAATCGCCGATCAGATCGCGGCCGTCGATCGCCGAGTCGCGCGCCTTGAGGGCACGATCGACACGCTGCAATCGGTCCTGTTGTCTGGCCGGCGGCCAGCCCCCGGCTCCGACGAAGGGACAGCGGCGTAGCGCGCAGCGCCGGTCGTTACGCTCCGCTCAGGCCTGCCAGATCGCCGCCGTCGTCGAAGACGAGGGGCTCGGGCAAGCCTTCGACCTCGACCTGCGCCGCCCCGTTCAGGCCCGCGACGGCGGCCGGGCTGGCCTGCAGCTCGTCGAGCGACAGGGTGTCGCGGATGCGCGCCAGGCGCAGCGCCGCCGGATCAGTGACGCCGGTGGTCTGGATCGCCGCGCGGATGGCCAGGGCGTCTGAGGCCAGCACCATCGGAATCTTGACGCTCATCGCCTGGGTCGACGTGAGCGCGTTCGGGTAGGTCTCCTCGAAGGTCATACGGTCGAACACGCGGCGGGTGGTCACGTCCACCAGACCGACGCCGTTGGCGTTGCCGTGCGTCTCCGGGGTCAGGCGCAGGGCGGCGATGCGGGTGATCGCCGGACCGCCACTCAGAGCCGGATTGCTGTAGCGGCCCACCACGTTGCAGTCGACGCCGGTGCCGGCGATGTTCTTGCCGATCCGGTCCACCACCAGCACGTCCAGCTCTGCGAACGGCAGGGTCGGCTGCAGGCCGCGCGCCCTCACCAGCAGCGCCGGCTCGCGCGCAAGGATGTCCGGTCCCGGGATCAACTCCACGTGACAGGGCTCGTGATAGGCGTTCTCGATCTGCGCGACCCCGGCGCGCACGCGGCCGGTCGCAAGCACGTGGGAGGCGACCGCGAACACGGTGGCCGCCATCGCCTGCATGCCGCGGCTGTGATACGCCTGTGCCCCCGCCTGCTTGCCCAGGCCGATGGCGATCATCTTGGCCAATCCGCTTTCCCGATCGCCGCGGAACGAGGGGTGCGGCTTGACGCGGTTGACGATGACGATGCCGTCGGCCCGCCACGCCAGCCGGTCGACCAGCACCGGCAGGCCGTCAGCCTCGCCGATCCGCTCCACTTCCATGGACGAGCGCACGGGTGCCCCCACAGTCCGCTCGCTGATGCCCATGCCGGCCAGCAGCTCGGCCTGCCCATCGCCGGTGGCGCCGCCGTGACTGCCCATCGCCGGCACGATGAACGGCTCGGCGCCGGCCGCGCGCAGCGACGCCACCAGCCGCGCCACCACGGCCGTCTGATCGGCCACGCCGCGGCTGCCGACGGCCACCGCGATCGACTCGCCGTGGCGCACCAGCCCGGCCAGGGCAGCCGGGGAAAGCGTCGCCTCCAGTTGCCCGGGGGCGAGCCGCGGCCGCGGCAGCGACTGCCGGACGGTCACCACGTCCGGGATCGGCACGCCGGCCAGGATCGTCTCGACGGAGCCCATCAGCGCCACCTCCGTTCCGCGACCGCGCGCAGGGTTTCGTCGATCTGCTCGTCGCTCACCAGCGCCGCCAGCTCCAGCCGGCGGGACACCGGCGTGGAGATGTCGAGCGAGGTCAGGCACGCCACCGGGCCGTCCAGCTCGTCGAAGAACCGGGTGGTGATCTCCGCCGCCAGCGGCGGGCCGATCCCCTGACTGCGGGCGGCCTCCTCGACGATGACCATGGCGCCGGTCTTGGCGAGCGAGGCGCCGATGGTGCCGTAGTCGATCGACAGCCGGTCCAGGCAGCGCAGGTCCAGAAGCTCGACCGACACGCCGTCCTCGGCGAGCGCCGAGGCGACGGCGGCGCAGCGTCCGACCATCCCGCCGTAGGTCAGCACGGTGACCTGATCGCCGGCCTGCACGGTGCGCGCCGCGCCGAAGGGAATGGCGTAGTCCAGATCGCCGGCCGGCGCCGGCGAGCGCTGCGTGTAGAGGGCGTTGTGCTCCAGGAAGACCACCGGATCGAGCGAGTGCATGGCGGTGTTGAACAGGCCGATGTAGTCGAACGCGTCGGCCGGTGCGATGACCCGGAAGCCTGGGAACATCGCGTACAGGCCCACCGGATCCATGGAGTGCTGCGCCCCGTAGCCGAGCCCGGTGCCGACGCGGCTGCGCACCACGATGGGCAGGTCGGTGGTGTCGCCGTACATGTGGCGCGCCTTCGAGAGCTGGTTGAAGAGCTGATCGGCGGCCACCAGCGCGAAGTCCGCGAACATGATCTCCACCACCACGCGCATGCCCAGCATGGCGGCGCCGAAGCCCAGCCCGGAGAAGCCGCCCTCGGAGATCGGCGTGTTGATCACGCGATCCGGGAACCGCTCGACCAGCCCCTTGGTCGCCCCGTAGGCGCCGCCGCCCAGGTTGGCCACCTCCTCGCCGAAGACGATCGCGTCCGGCTCCCGTTCCAGCCAGCGGCCGGTCACCGTCGCAATCGCGTCGGAGTAGCGCATCGGCTCGAGCGCCTGCCCGTCCCCGTCGGCCGACCGGTCGACGAAGCGCAGGCCGTTCAGCTCGGTGCCGGATGAGCGCATGCCGTCGCCGGCCGTGCCGGGATCGGGCCACAGGCTCTCGCGCACGCGCGGCGGGTCGCCCTCCTCCGTGCACGCCGCCCTCGCCGAGCGCACCGCCTGCTCGGCCAGACCGTCGATGGCGTCCACCGCCGCCTGGTCGAGCAACCCGGCGTCCACCAGGATGCGCGGCAGCACGCGTGTCACCTCGGTGCCGGCGTACCGGTCCTCCTCCTCCTTGGTGCGATAGCGGAAGGCGCTGCCGGGCACGTCGCCGGCGTGGTGGTAGCGGCGGTAGCACTCGCACTCGATGATCGCCGGCGGGCCGCCGTCGCGCAGGCGGCCGGCTACCTCCCGTATCAGTCCGTAGATCGCGATCGCGTCGTCACCATCAACGATAAATCCTTCCATGGCGTAGGCGGAGGCGCGCTGCGACAGATGCTCCACCGCGCAGGCGTCCTGCACGCGGGTGGCGACCGCGTACCGGTTGTTCTCCACGAAGACGATCAGCGGCAGCGACCACAGGCCGGCCAGGTTGCACGCCTCGTGAAAGGCGCCCTGGTTGACCGCCCCGTCGCCGATGTAGCAGACGATCACGTTGCCGGTGCCGGCGAACTTCTCGGCATAGGCGGCGCCGGCCGCCAGCGGCACGCCGCCGCCCACGATCGCGTTCGATCCCAGGAAGCCGGACTCGTTGTGGCGCAGGTGCATGGAGCCGCCGCGCCCGCCGCAGTAGCCGGGCGCCAGCCCCATGATCTCCGCCATGGTGCGGTAGAAGACCTCCTCTGCCTCCTGTGGCAGCCCGCCTGCCGCGGGGTCCCAGTCGACCGGCACCTGCGCCTGCAGCACCTTGGCCAGGAACTGGTGGTGGGCGCGGTAGGTGGCGGCCATCTTGTCGGACGGCCGCAACGCCGCCACCGCCGCGGAGGCGGTCGCCTCCTGGCCCACCGAAGTGTGCACGGGGCCCCAGACGGCGCCGGCGTTCTTGAGCTCCAGCAGCGCGTGCTCGAAGCGGTTGATCGCCAGCGTGTCGAACAGAAGCCGCGCCGCCTGCCGCCGGTCGAGCTGCGCGACGTCGGAGGCGTCCGACTCCCACCGCTCCCACGGGAAGGAGCCGTCGATCGAGGTGCGTTTCACGGGGTCATCCTCAGTCCATCAGGAAGCCGCCGTTGACGTCGACGATCTCGCCCGTGATGAAGCGGGCGCGGTCGGACGCCAGGAAGGCGACCACCTCGGCGACGTCCTCGGGCTGGCCGTAGGTGCCCAGCGGGATCTTGGCGGCGAACGCCCGGTTGGTCTCCTCCCCCCACTCGCGCGTCAGTTGCGTGTCGATCGGTCCGGGCGCCACCGCGTTGGCGGTGATGCCGTATGGGGCCGCCTGCAGCGCCAGCGACTTGGTCAGGCAGATGATGCCGGCCTTGGACGCCGAGTAGTGGGCGCCGGCCGCCGCTCCTCCTATCTTGCCGGCCATGGAGGCGACGCTGACGATGCGGCCGACGCCCCCGTCCTGTAGGTGGCGGGCCTTCATGCGGCGGAACGCCTCGCGGCTGGCGATGAAGGTGCCACGCAGGTTGATCGCCATCATCCGGTCCCAGGCGGACACCTCCAGCTCCAGGATCGGCGTCAGCTCGCAGATGCCGGCGTTGTTGACCAGGATGTCCAGGCTGCCGAGCTCGCCGTCCACCGTCGCGAACAGCTCCAGCATCGCCCCTTCGTCGGCCACGTCGGTGCGTACGCACACGGCCCGGCCGCCGGCCTGCTCCACCTCGGCGGCGGTGACCGCCGCCTCCTCCATGTTCAGGTCCGCGATCGCCACGTCGGCGCCGTCGCGCGCCAGCGTGGTGGCGATCCGCCGGCCGATGCCGGCCGCCCCGCCGGTGACCAGCGCGACCTTGCGCCTGACCAGTGCCACCTTGCGCCGGCTCATCCTGACTCCGGGAGCTGCCGCAACTCCAGCACTTCGCGGTCCGGTCCGTAGAAATACTGCACCCATACCTCCGGGCGAAACTCCACAAGCTCGCCTGCCAGATCCACCCCCGCCTGCCGCAGCCGGTCGATGTCGGCACGGATGTCGCTGCACAGGAATCCCAGGTGCGAGAAGCCCCGGTCGGCCTGCGTGCGGTCGCCCACGGGACGTCCCTCCAGGTCCAGGTAGTGGAACAGCTCCAGCATCAACTCGCCCTGAAAGAGGTGGGCGATGCGGGCCGTGCAGGCCGGCAGGCCGGCGATGGCGCCCAGGTTCATCTCCGGCGGCACCTCGATGACGCGGCGCAACTCGAAGCCCAGCAGATCGCGGTAGAACGCGATCGAGGTGTCGAGGTCGCTGACGCTGAGCGCCACGTGGTCGACGACGGCGGTCATGCCCGTTCCCATCTGGCCTGTGCCCATCTGGCCTGTGCCCATCTGGCCTGTGCCCATCTGACTGTGCCCATCTGACTGTGGCGGTACGGTAGCGGATCGGGCCCCGTCTGTCGTGGCAGACTGGACCGCATGGCAGAGCAGGCGCCGATCGTCGGGGTGATCATGGGCAGCGCCTCCGACTGGCCGACGATGCGCGAGGCGAGCGAGGTGCTCGACCGCTTCGAGATCCCGCACGAGCGGCGGGTGGTGTCCGCGCACCGGACCCCCGACCTGATGCGAAACTACGCGCGCGAGGCGGCCGGCCGCGGCATCGAGGCGATCATCGCCGGCGCCGGCGGAGCCGCCCATCTGCCGGGGATGGTCGCGGCCTTCACCACCCTCCCGGTCATCGGCGTGCCGGTGCAGAGCCGGGCGCTGTCGGGGCTCGATTCGTTGCTGTCGATCGCGCAGATGCCGGGCGGCGTGCCGGTCGCGACCATGGCGATCGGCGAGGCCGGCGCCACCAACGCGGGACTGTTCGTGGTGGCGCTGCTGGCCGTGCGCCGGCCGGCCCTACGCGAGCGCTTACGCGCGTTTCGCGCCGAGCGCGAGCGGGAGGTGCTGGAGCAGACGCTCGGCTGACCTCACCGCCCGCGGCGCCGGTACTCGATTGTTGCGCCGGCTACTCCTCGTCGTCCTCCTCCGGCATGAGCACGAACTCCGGATAGGCCTCGATCTTCAATTCGGCGACGTCCTGGCCGAGCTGCTCGACCTGCTTGGTCACGCGGACGCCCAGCAGGACATCGATCACCTTCCACAGCACCAGCGACACCACGAACACGAACGCGCCGACCGCGACCACGCCCAGGAGCTGCACGCCGAAGTTGCCGCCCGCGGCGATGCAGACCGCCAGGGTGCCCCAGACGCCGGCGAACAGGTGCGCGGGCACCGCGCCGACCACGTCGTCCAGCTTCATCTTCTCCAGCAGCTTGATGGCGACGGTGCAGATGATGCCGCCGATGGCGCCGATGATGACCGCCCAGAGGTGGGAGGTGATGTCGGGCCCGGCGGTGATCGAGACCAGGCCGGCGATGGCGCCGTTCAGGCCCGCGAACATGTCCATGCGGCGCAGGATGAGGTGGGAGAACGCCAGCGCCGTCATGACGCCGGCCGCCGCCGCCAGGTTGGTGTTGACCAGCACGTGGCCCATGGTCACCACGTCCGCCGCGCTCCCCAGCGCGAGTTGCGAGCCGCCATTGAACCCGAACCAGCCGAACCAGAGGATCAAGACCCCCAGCGTCACCAACACGACGTTGGATGGCGCGGTCACCTTGACCGATCCGTCCTTCCGGAACTTGCCGAGGCGCGGCCCGATCACCAGGATGCCGGCCAGCGCCGCCCAGCCGCCGGTGCCGTGCACGATCGTGGAGCCGGCGAAGTCCTGGAAGCCCATGCTGCCCAGCCAGCCACCGCCCCAGGTCCAGGCGCCGACGACCGGGTAGATGAACGCGGTCAGGAACAGCGTAAAGAGGAAGAACGGCCACATCTTGACCCGCTCGGCCAGCGCGCCGGACACGATGGAGGCGGCGGTCGCCACGAACACCATCTGGAAGAACCAGTCCGACATGACCGAGTAGCCGTTGCCGATCACCGCCGACGCATCGCCGTCACCGGCGAGCAGGGCCAGCTCCTCTGCCGATGGCCGGTAGAACAGCTTGAAGGAGCCGATCACGCTGGCCACGTCGGTGTACATGAGGCTGTAGCCGACGATGTAGTAGGCCAGCCCCGCGATCGAGTAGAGGCCGATGTTTTTCAGGCAGATCACGGAGGCGTTCTTGGTGCGAACGGACCCAGCCTCCAGCATGGTGAACCCGGCCGCCATCCACATCACCAGCCCTCCCCAGAGGAGGAACGAGAACGTGTTGAGGACGAAGGCCGTCTCTTCCGCGACGGCCGCGTACGCGGCGCTCGACCCTGCCATCAGCAGGCCGAGTACCAGGAGCAGCCGCACCGGAACGGTGCCGCGCCGAAAGAACTGAACGTCGTTCATGCCATTTCCTTGTCGTTTGACGGTGATTTGAGCCACAGGCGGTTCACCTGATCGGTCGTTCCGCATTTTAGTGTGTTTTGCGCCCTTGCCTACGCCCGCCCGAGGCAGGGCACACTCCCGAGCGTGCCTGTCCCGGTGCTTCCCGGCGCGACTATCGGCGTCCTGGGCTCAGGCCAGCTCGGCCGCATGCTGGCCCTCATCTGCCGGCGGATGGGCTACCGGCTGCACACCTTCTCCCCGGAGCGCGACAGCCCGGCCGGCCAGGTGGCCGACCGCGAGGTGGCCGCCCCGTACGAGGACCTGGACGCGGTGCGGGCCTTCGCGCAGGCGGTGGACGTGGTCACCTTCGAGTTCGAGAACGTGCCGGCCGCGACCGCGGCCGCGGCGGCCGAGCACGCGCCGGTCCACCCGGACGGCCGCGTGCTGGAAATTGCCCAGAACCGGCTGCGGGAGAAGACGACGCTCGCCGAACACGGCTTCCCGGTGACGCCGTTCCGGGCCGTGCGCAGCGCCTCTGAGGCGCGGTCCGTGGCCGCCGAGGTGGGCCTGCCGGCGATCCTCAAGAGCGCCGGATTCGGCTACGACGGCAAGGGACAGGCGGCCGTGAGCGACGCCGATCGGGCGGAAGCCGCCTGGACGGCGGTCACCGGCTACTCCGGCTCTGCGGGCTCAGCCGGGAGCGAGCCGGCCGCGATCCTGGAGCGCCGGGTCGACTTCACGCACGAGCTGTCGGTGATCGCCGCGCGCGCGGCCGGAGGCGGCCGCACGGTCACCTACCCGCCGTGCGAGAACCGGCATGCAGACGGCATTCTGGACCTGTCGAGCTGCCCGGCCGAGGTGCCGCCGGCGGTCGGCGAGCGGGCGCGCGCCCTCGCCCGTGAGCTGATGGAAGCGCTCGACGTGGTCGGCGTGCTGTGCGTCGAGCTCTTCCTGACCGCGGACGGCAAGCTGCTGGTGAACGAGATCGCTCCGCGCCCACACAACTCCGGGCACCTCACGATCGAGGCGGCGGCCACCGGCCAGTTCGAGCAGCAACTGCGCGCCGTGTGCGGCCTGCCACTCGGCGCCACCGGCCTGCACCGCCCCGCGGCGATGGCCAACCTGCTCGGCGACCTCTGGGCCGGCGGCCCGCCGCGCTGGGAACAGGCAACCGTAATCGAAGGCGTGTCCTTCCACCTGTACGGCAAGGCCCAGGCGCGCCCCGGCCGCAAGATGGGCCACCTCACAGCCCTGGCCGACACCCCGAGCCAAGCCCGCTCGCTCGTCTCCGCCGCCCGCGACCTGCTCCGGCCGGCGCAGTAGGGCTCACTTCATCAGATACTCGATGGAGATCCGCTCACAGATGAACGATCTGACGTCGATACCCCGATAGCGTTCTTCGCGTGTCGCATCGGACGGGATGATCCTGGTGCGCTGCTTGTCCAGCCGCTTCGCGTCGCGGCTCGCCAGGATGACGTAACGGACCGATACGAATGCCGGTGACCTCGTACCGCTTGCTCTCTGGATTCGAACAGCTTCAAGCACTCGCAATGGTGCGGCTCGATCACCATCTCCTGGAGAATACCGTGCAGCCGAGCGTTCAGCTCCATCCTCGTCCGATCATTATCCGCTGGAACCACCGTTCGAGACACGCGCCGCCAAGTCGTTCGACACGCGGTTGATGCGATCTATCGTCTCGTCGAACACCGGCATGTCGATCCCGTACCGATCGACCACGCATTCCGTCAATCCGTGCTCCTGAGCAACGTAGGCACGCACCGCAGCAGGATCAAGAGCATCATTCCTGGTGTACCCGAGCCCGTGGAACTCGCCAACCTCTTCCAGCGGCAGCTCGTGAAGCATGATGAGGATCTCCTTGATCAAATAGTCGCTGTGAGTTGTTATCAGAACGCGCACCCCAGCACCCGCAACGTGCGCCAATGTCCGCGCAAGAAGAACCTGATTTGTCGTATCGAGGTGGCTCTCCGGTTCGTCTATCAGGAGCAGATCGTCTGGCGTTGCCGCGTGCCGTAGATAGAAGTAGAGATCGGCCAATCCGCGCGCGGAAGAGGAAGCCAAGTAAAGAGGCAGATCGAAAGCTCGTTCTCTGGATTCCGTCGACTTAAACCGGATCGCATCCTCAGATGCGCGATAATAGCCACCCATTATCGACTTGATATCATCGAAAAGACGGCGGTCTCGCAGCGGCCCATACATTTTCTGAAGTCCGCTCAAACTCCTCGTATAGTTGATGTTGTCCTTGATAGGAAGTGCATATCTGCTCGTACTCTTGTCGATCATGAGGAACGGTGAGACACCGGTGCGGCCACCGTCCTCTCCAAGCTGCTGCAAGAGATTCACGAGTCGGCTTCTGGTGAAATCAAGTTCCTTGTAGAACAGGGCAATACCGAGTCGTTCGGCAGACAGAATGAATGGACGGGGGAGGGCCGCGAGGAGAAACCCCATGTATTGCCCCGCCAGAACGCGGACGACCTCGGACAACTCCGTCGACGCTCCCCGGCTACTCTTCCATGATGCGCTCAGGTGGGTCCCGTCATACCCAAAGGACACTCGCCAGTCTCCCGTTGCTTCCTTACTGGTTCCGTGCTCCAGCGGCGAGTCGTTCTCGAGTTCCACCGTTATGCGAGCTCCCTCGAACGCTCTTGCCGAGGAGTTGAAGACCGATGGTCCCAATCGCGCGGAGAATTCCGCGGAAAGAGTGTTGTGGACGATATGCCGTGCCGCCTTGAGAGCAGCCGGATCGACGCGGCACTTGGCATTTCCGGTGTTCAGCACTGCATCAGCCAGCTTCGTCAGCTCCGGGAGCAACTCCTCTGGGCGGAGTGCATGAGATTGCGTGAACCGCCGGAGTACGGAATCATTATCGCTCCACGGCCATCGCCAGTGCTTGAGCAAGCCGTACAGCGCGTAAGCCAAGTACGTCTTTCCCGTGTTGTTGCGGCCGGCGATGATCGTGAGATCACCGAGAGTGAGCTTTGCCTCGCTGATCGGACCGATACGCTCGAAACGAACGGTTATCGGGTTGGATGCTCCCGACCGCCCGCTCTCGGTATCGCGGACGAATCCGGAACTTATTGATGATGTTTCTGCCATGAACAGAGGCCTCGCTTCCGGTTACTGTAAGTCACGCTCGTGCCGCCGGCAACGCAGCGACGCGGTCAGGGCTTGGCCGTTCAGCGGTTTCTCTCACGGCGCTCCGATTTGCCGGACGTCGACGAAGCGGCCGGTGGCGGCCGACTCCCTGGCGGCCAGCGAGGTGTAGACGCTCATCAGGCCGCAGCGCAGGTCGGCACGCGGGGGCGAGCCGTCTCGGGCCAGCGTCAGGAAGTCGCCGATCAGATTGGCGTCGCCGCCGTGATGTCCGCCTTCGCCTTCATCAAGGTGGCCCTCCTCGCTGAAGCGGTCGTGATGGCGCACCTCCCGGTAGTCCGAACGGTAGAGGTCGAACTCGATCGTCCCCTGGTAGCCGGAGACCACGGCGCCGCGCCGGTGCGCGTCGCGGCGCGTGAAGAACACCTGGGTGTAGGTGCCGTGCGCGCCGGAGGCGAACCGCAGCAGCGCGGTGGAGCAGTCCTCGTTGGTGCCTTCGTCGGTGCGCGTGTCGGACGAGAACAGGCACAGGTGGTCGTCCGCGGTCCTCAGGCCGTTGCGGCGCCGGTTCTCCGGGCTCTCCGGACAGGTGGCGGTCTCGTCGCAGGCCGAGCAGCGCAGCCCCGGCGGCTTGTCGCCGCCGAAGACGCGGCCGTAGTTGCCCATCGCCGCCACCTGCACGATGGGGGAGCCCATCAGCATGGCGATGTAGTCGAAGTCGTGCGTCGCCTTCTGCAGGAACAGCCCCCCGGTGATGGTGAAGTTGCGATAGCCCTGCTCCCAGTACACGGTTCCGTAGCTCACGTAGTTCGTGGCTGAAATGTGCTCCGGCGACCCCAGCGCCCCCGAGCGAATGCGCCCGGCGATCAACTCCGTCAGCGACGAGACGCGCAGCGGAAAGCTGACCACCACGCGTTCGTACCGCCCGGCGTAGGCGGCTTCCAGCCGCTGGGCCTGCTCCATGGAGATGGACACGGGTTTCTCCAGAAAGAGCGGCAGGTCCAGGTCGACCACTTCGATCGCGTACTCGGTATGCAGGTGGCAGCGGGTGCCCACCAGCAACGCGTGCGGCCGCGCCCCGCGGTTGAGCGCTCCCACCGAGTCGTAGAACGGGGCGCCGGCGAACCGCTCGGGCAGACGTGACCGCACCCCGTCCGCGTCCGGGTCGAGCACGCCCACCAGTTCCACCGCGGAGTCGAGCTCCGCGATCTCACTCACCAGACGGCCGGCGCGTCCGCCGCAGCCGATCACGCCGAGCCGGATCATTTCGGCTCTTCCGCGATCACGACCTGCACGTGTCGCTCGTCCGCGATGCAACGAAACCGCGGTGAGATGGAATACCCGCCCACCACGGGAACTGCGGGTATGCCCGTCAGCTCTTGGAGCAGCGCCGCCCGGTCGACGGCCCTGAGGATGTCCCCTTCGCCTATCCCGACGGAGACCTCGGCGGCAAGGTACCGTTCTTCCCGCGTTTCGATGTCGCGTCCCCGTACCACCACGTCGAGCAACAGCAGCGGATCACGATCGGCCTCCGCAAACGTTCCGGCATCGATAGCGTCATCGACCTTATCGGCCAGCGTGCTGCTGTCGACCACGCGCATGCGTCGAATCAGATGCCCGAAATAGGCCGGCGCATGGTCGCGGAACCTCCGTTCCGCCTCGTCCCCCATGAGCCGATCCATGCGTTTTTCCAACGGCAGGAACCGGGCATCGACGTTCTTCAGGTGCAGCACAATGTCTTTGATCTGCTCGGATTGCTCGCGCATCTGCTCGGCAAACTGATCCATCCGCTCGGCAAACTGATCCATCCGCTCGGCAAACTGATCCATCCGCTCGGCGAACTGATCCATCTGCTCGGCAAACTGATCCATCCGCTGAGCGAGCGACGTGGTGATTTCGCCGAGTGTCCGCGTCTGCTCGGCCAGAGCGTCCACCCGCTGCGGCAACCGCTGGAACTCCTCGTCCAGAATCGACTGGCGCAGCCGGGATCGATACTGCGGGTTGCGTTCCAGCAACCCGAGCAGGTCATCGAAGCTGGTGATGCTCTCGGTAGCCATATCTACCTCTTCCGCTGAGGAGATAAGCGTAGCATGACATGACTCCCGCGCTATGCAGTGGAACCGCCGATGGCTTGACCCGTCGGAAACGGCACCGCGATGCGCGGCGCCTCGATCGACGGGAACATCCGGTCGCGCAGCCAAGTCCAGGCCCGCCACGCCGCCTGCATGCCGAGCCCGCCGATGCGCACCAGGTTGTAGAGCCCCTCCAGCGGCGTCAGGCTGGAGCCGGCGAAATAGGTGCCGCCCACGTCGCGGACGACCCGGTCTGCGCCGACCTCCAGCCGCTTCTCGCCCAGGGAGTAGACGCCAGGCGGCGCGCCCGCGGCCGCCATGGCGTCGGTGGTGGCGAACAGCCGGCTCGGACCCAGGCCGGCCGTGAGCCGGCCCAGCACCGGCGGCGGCAGGTGAATGCCGTCCGGCACGACCGATGCGGCCAGCTCCGGACAGGCCAGGGCGCGGTTGATCACGTTGTCGTGGCGGTGGAGCTGCGCGGGGCAGCCGTTGCCCAGGTGGGTCCACAGCCGCAACCCCGCGCGCACGGCCTCCGCCAAGTCGGTGCCGCCGGCATCGCTGTGTCCCGCGCACACGGTCACGCCGTCGGCGGCGGCGCGCCGGGTCAGCTCCACTGCGCCGGGCAGTTCCGGCGCGAGGGTCAGCATGACGATGCGGCCGCCGGCCGCCCGCTGCAGCCGTTCGTAGATGGCCGGATCGGGATCGCGCAGGCACGCAGGATCGTGCGCGCCGCGAAACCCCTCGATCGGGCTCAGGAACGGACCCTCCATGTGGAACCCCGGCACCGCATCCCGCACGCGGCCGTTTCCTGCGGCGGCCGCCAGCGTGGCGAACTGCGCTTCCATGCGGTCCACGGACCCGGTGATCACGGTCGGCAGCAGATGCGAGCAGCCCGCATCTCGCAACGCGCTGACGGCATGCTCGACACCGTCGACGGTCAGGTCGGCGCCCTGGAAGTCGACCCCCGCGAACCCGTTGATCTGCGGGTCGAACAGCGCCGGCCCGCTCACCAGCGCCATGCCGGCCGGCACGTCGGCCGCGCGCCCGGCGCGCCCGGACGGCAACGGATCGCCCGACAGAGCGTCGAAGCGCCCCAAGACCGTCGCCTGCGGCTCCGCTCTTGGCCCATCCCCACCTTCCGCTACGTAGCGCCCCGTCTCGGCCTCAATTCCGGTCGCCATGCTCCAGGCATGGTACTATGCGCGCGGCCCCACGTGAGCGGGCCGTCATCAACCGAAAACCCCCAAACGGAGGCACCACGTGAAGCTCGTCTTCTTCGACGACTACCGACTCGGCGTGCTGCGCGACGACGGCGTCGTCGACGTCTCGGGCGCCGTCGCCGATCTGCACCACCACACCGCCCAGGCACACACCGCCCAGGCGCTGCTCAATCAGGTCATCGCCGGGTGGGACGACTGCCGCGACGCCATAGCATCGGCCGCCGCCTCGGGAACCGCGCGGCCGGTCGACCAAGTCACGCTGCGCCCGCCCGTGCCGCGTCCCGGACAGCTCGTCTGCCTGGCCGGCAACTACATCGAGCCGGACCATCCGGGGAAGGAAACCTTCAACGCGTTCCTCAAGTCGCCGACCTCGGTCATGACCACCGGCGACACCGTCGAGCTGCCGGAGGCCGACGCCACGGTGTTCCACTTCGAGCCCGAGTTCGCGCTGGTCATGGGCAAGCCGGCCGCCAAGCTGGCTCCGGAGGACGCCCTCGGCAGGATCTTCGGATACACGCAGTTCATGGACGTCTCCGCGCGCGGTCTGCCCGGCGGCTTCTTCCTTGGCAAGAGCTGGCACACCTTCGGCCCGATGGGCCCGGTGCTGGTGACCGCCGACGAGATCTCCGACCCCAACGCGCTCGGCATGCGTCTCTGGGTGAACGACAACCTCAAGCACGACGTCAACACAAACGAGATGGCTCGCCACGTACCCGAGCTGCTGGCCGAGGTGACCGCCGTCGTGGCCCTGGAGCCCGGCGACGTGGTCTCCACCGGCACCCACCACTACGCGCTGTCACCCATCCAGGACGGCGACCGGGTGAGCATGTCCATCAAGGGCCTGGGACCGGAGCTGGCCGTCTCCGTCAGCGACCCGCGCAAGCGGACCTGGGACCGATAGGAGCTCGCCAACCGTTCCATTGACACCAATCCGCGATTCCGATACCGCTACCGAATGCTATCGAGCACGTAGGAGGATTCCGATGAAGAAAGTACTTCGCACATCCGTCGCTCTGGTCGTCGCCGGCCTGCTCGCAGGCGTGGCCGCACACGCCCAGACCATGAGCTACAACGAGGCTCCCGCGCTGGCCGAGATGGTCGCCGCCGGCGACCTGCCCCCGGTCGCAGAGCGCGTCTCCGAGGAGCCGCTGGTCCGGGAGGTGCTGGGCGAGATCGGCCAGTACGGCGGCACGCTGCGCCGCTGGGCCCCCGACGCCATCGGCGGCTGGATCCAGTTGAACTACTACCGTGGCTTGGGAGATGCCGGCGGCTTCGGCTTCATCATCCCCTATGACCTGACGGGATACATGAACGACGGCGTGCACTTCGGGGGCCTGGACCCGCTGTACGCCAAGGAGTACCAGTTCAACGACGACTACACCGAGCTCACCGTCTGGCATCGGCGGGGCGCCAAGTGGTCTGACGGCCATCCCCTGACCGCCGACGACATCATCTGGTCCATGGAGAACGTCGGCCACGACGTCAACATCCACCCGAACGGCACCTGGTGGACGCATTCCGGCGGCGAGCCCATCAAGGTGGAGAAGATCGACGACTACACGGTCAAGTACATCTCCGCGGTCCCCTACCCGGACATGACCCTGAACGTGTCCGGCCCCTGGGCGTTGTACCCCAAGCACTACGCCGAGCAGTTCCACCCCAAGTTCAACTCCGATTCGACCTACGAGGCGTTCAAGAACAACACCGAGCTGCGCTTCCTGGACGATCCCGGCGCCATGCCGCAGATCGGTCCCTGGGTCGTCACGCAGCTCGATGACGTCGACGGGTCCCGCGCCACCCGCAACCCGTACTATCCCGTGGTCGACACCCAGGGCAACCAGCTCCCGTACATCGACAACATCCACATCAGGATCCTCGCCGACCAGCAGACGGCGGCGCTGGTGGTCATCCAGGGGCAGATCGACGTCCAGGGCCGCGGCATGCAGGGCTTCCAGAACTACCAGGTCATGAAGGAAGGCGAGGCCGCCGGCGACTATCAGGTCCTCACCTGGAAGGGAGGGGCGTTCCAGGGCTACCTGAAGCTGGCCCTGGAGCCCTCCGACGAGAACCTGGCCAAGCTGATGCACCAGGTCGACTTCCGGCGGGCGCTGTCGCTGGCCATCAACCGGGAGGAGATCAACGAGGCCCTCTACTTCGGACTGGCGCAGCCGTCCGCAACGATGGTCGGCCGCGATTCTCCGTTCTACGACAGCCGCATGGAGGCGTACGGCCGGTTTGATCCCGACGAGGCGAAGCGGATCTTCGCCGAGCTCGGCCTCAAGGACACCGACGGCGACGGCATCCTGCAGCATCCCGACGGCCAGAACGTCACCATCATCATCGACACGCCCACCGACCGGTTCGTCAATACCCCGCAGACGGAGCTGGTGGTCCGCCAGTGGCGGGACGTGGGACTGGACGCCATCATGAACGCCGTCAAGCGCTCGGTCATCTTCGAGAAGATGCGGGCCTACGACATGCAGGTGGTCATGCACTGGGGGCCGTCCCTGCAGGTGTCGCTGCCGTGGGTGTTCCGTTCCGGCGGCTACAACCCGGACACCCAGACGCTCGGCACCAAGTACGAGAACCCGCCGCCGGAGTTCCTGGCCGCCTGGGAGCTGGAGCAGCAGGTGATCTCCGCCATCGACCCGGAGTCATACTCGGCCCTGACCAAGGAGCTGTGGATCATGGAAGCCGAGGAGGTGACGAGCTGGATCGCGATCACGTCCGACTTCCCGGTGATCATCATCCGCCACAACCGCATCGGCAACCTGCCGGACGTGGCGACCGCCCAGAAGATGGAGTACTCGGCCTATCCCGACCAGTTCTACGTCAAGTACGAGGTGCAATAAGGGAGAAAGGTGGGGAATGGAGTCTGTCGGGATCGGCGCGTCAGCGGCTATCCGACAGACTCCATGACCTCCGTGCCGCACGTGATCTCGATCAGCGGCAGGCTGGCGACGTACCCGGTGCTGACCACCGGCGCGCGCTGGCCGAGCCTCCGGGAAGACAAGGGTCCGGAGCCCTACTTCGCGATGTTCCCGGAGGTTCGCGGCGACCCGGAGCGCAACGACTTCGGGAGCGTCACCGAGTATCCGCCGCCCTTCGCCAGGGGCGGCGGGCTGTTCCCGGTCCTGGCGCTGCTCGACGACGGCCGCCTGTGCTGCGCCAGCCGGACCGGCGCCACCCACCGGCTCTCCCCGTCGGAGATCAGCCTTTCCTTCTCCGGCGACCGCGGGAGGAGTTGGTCCGACTACCGCGTGGCCGTGCGCGGCGACGCCGACCGGGAGATCGACGTGCGCAACCCGACGCTGGGCCGGTCCGCCGACGGCCACCTGGTGCTGGGCTACGGCATCGTCGAGGGATTCGCGCCCAACGACGTGGGCGTCGAGGAGCACAAGCACTGGATGGAGGTGATCCGGTCGGCCGACGACGGGCACACCTGGTCGGAGCCGGTCAGGGTCCCCGCGCCGGCGGGCACCACGCTGAGCCCGCACGGCCAGATGCGCACCCTGGCCGACGGCACCCTGGTGTTCAATGCCAGGGGCTCGCACGAGCTGCGCCGCTACGCGGATGATCCCACGCTGCCGGTCCGCATCAGCTTCCTCTACCGGTCGCACGATGGCGGCCTGACCTGGGAGGAGCCGACCGCGATCGGCCCAAATTCGATCGGCCCAAACTCGATCGGCGGGGACGCCAGTGAGACGGGGTTCGTCGCCCTCGACGACGCGCACTGGCTCGGCTACGTCCGGCACAACGACCGTCCCAACCGGATCGCCCACTCGCACGACGCCGGCAGGACCTGGGATCGCTGGGTGGAGAGCGTTCCGCAGGGCGGCGTTCCGGAGGACGGGGCCGGCCACGCCACGCCCGAGATCCTGGGACAGGGGGACTGGCGCATCGTGAACGGGCAGGTGCAGAAGCCGTCTCCCGGCAGCGTGGCCGTGCTCCCGGACGGACGCGTGCTCATCACCTACGGCTACCGCGCCTACCCCTTCGGGGTGCGGGCGATCCTCAGCCGCGACGGCGGCGAAACCTTCGACGTCGAGCGCGAGTACGTCCTGTCCGACACCGGCTGGAGCTGGGACTGCGGCTACACCAGCACCGTCTGCTACGACGACGGCACCATCGTCACCGTCGCCTACACGATCATGGACATCGCGCACCGCGACTGGGGGACCTGCTGCATGGCGTACGTCTATCACGCGGACGCCTTCGCCTAAGGCGATGGGGCTCGCCGATCTCACCGACGAGACGTGGCAGGAGATGCTGCACCTCGTGGAATCCGACGACACGCGCTGACGAGGAGGATCGTATGGCCGACTTCGCTCTGGGCTCGCTGACACCGAGAGGGACGCGCCGCGTCGTCTACTGCAGCGACCCGTCCAACACCACGCGCTTTCTGAGCGAGGGACGCGCGACGCCGGAGGAGTTGCGCGGGGTCGTGCGCAACTACGCCGAGGCGCAGGCGATCGACACCGTGGTGCAGGAGGTCTTCAGCCAGGGGTGGAGCCACTTCTGGCGCGGCGAGTCGTGCGAGTGGGACGCCCGCCCCCACCATCAGCGGATGGTGCCGATGATGGACGACGGCGCGATGCCGATCGAGGTCTACGTCGAGGAGTGTCACCGGCACGGCATCGAGCTGATCGCCGGCTTCCGGATGAACGACCGCCACGGCCACAACGCCGACTGGTTCGCCAGGCTGGGGCAGGACAAACCGCACTGGATCCTCAAGGGGTACGACCCCTCGTCGAAGCGCACCACCGATCCGCGCAGCTACGGGCTGGGCTGCGCGCTCAACTACGCCGAGGAGGAGGTCCGCGACTTCCTGTTCGCGGTCATGGAGGAGGTCGTGGGCCGCTTCGACGTGGACGGCATCGAGTTCAACTTCACCCGCCTGCCGGCGTGCTTTCCGCTGGGCGAAGCGGAGCGGAGCCACGCGATCCTCACCGGCTTCGTCCGGCGGGTGCGCGCGATGCTGGACGCGGCCGGGGCCAGGCGCGGCCGCCGGCTCCTCTTGGGCGTGCGCGTCCTCCAGCACCTGGACGGGTGCCTGCGGATGGGGTACGACATCCCGGTCTGGATCGCGGACCGGCTGATCGACTACGTCGTCCCCGGCGACATCGGCTTCACCGATCCCAACCCGCGGTTCGAGGAGTTCGTCCGGCTGGCCAGGGAGACGGACTGCTACGTGTACCCGCAGGTGCAGGAGTGGCTGGGCTACGATCACCGCGACCTGCGGCAGACGCCCGAGCACTTCTGCGCGACGGTGCGCAACTTCTACGGCGCGGGCGCCGACGGGTTCTCCACCCAGAATATCTTCGACGTCTCCCGCTACCCGATGCTGCGGGTGCTGCGCGAACCGGAGCGGGTCGCCGCGCACGACCGCCACTACGCCTTCTATCCGATCTGGGGGTCGAATGCCGGCCGGCGGGCAGGATACAAGGGCGACTTCCCCTACCGCGCGGAAGAGATCGTCCTGCCGCGAGACACGCCGGGAGCGCACGGCCGGATCCGGTTCCGCCTGTGCGAGGACCTGCCGGGGGACTCGAGCGCTGAGCTGCTCTGCCGGCCCGCGATCGTGCCCGGCGACGAGATCGAGATCGACGTCAACGGCCAACGGGTCGCGCCCGAGTCGATCCGCTGCGAGTGGCCGGACTCCGAGGGTCAGCTCCCGGTGTGCCGTTTCGCCCTGGGCTCCCCGCCGGCCGTGTACGGGGACAACCACCTGGGCATGCGGCTCACGCGGAGCGCCTCCGGAGCACGGGACGACGTCGTCCTGCACGAGGTCGAGGTGCGGGTGCAGGGGGCGCGGTGAGCCAGGCGGCGATCCAGACCGCGATCGCGGAGGCCGCGTCGATCCGGAGCGTCCGGGCGCTCATGTGGCGCCGCTTCAGCAAGAACCGGCTGGCCGTCGTCAGCGGCGTGATCCTGGTCGTCCTCTACTCCATCGCCCTCTTCGCCCCGTTCTTCAGCGCCTATCACCACGACGAGTTCCACGTCACCTTCAAGTTCGCCCCTCCGCAGAAGGTCCATTTCAGAGACGAGGAGGGCAGGCTCTCGCGTCCGTTCGTCTACGCCCGCGAACGGAGCATCGACATGACCACCCTGGCGATCTCCTACCGGGAAGTGAAGACGACGAAGTACCCGATCCGCTTCTTCGTCCCCTCGGAGCCCTACAAGTTGATCGGCTTCATCCCGGCCAGCGTGCGGCTGTTCGGGGTGGACGAGGGAGCGACGCTGTTCCTGTGGGGCACGGACACGCTGGGCCGGGACATCCTGTCCAGGGTCTGGACGGGCGCGCAGGTCAGCCTGTCGGTCCCGCTGGTGGGCACCCTGATCACCATCGTCCTGGGATCGATCCTGGGGGTGGCCTCCGCCTACTTCGGCAGGATGGTGGACAACGCCATCCAGCGGGTGATCGAGCTGTTGATCTCCTTTCCGCAGATACCGCTGTGGATCGCGCTGTCGGCCGCCATCCCGGTCACCTGGCCGTCGGGGTTCGTCTATCTCGGCGTGGTGGTCATCCTGTCGCTCATCGGCTGGGGCAGCCTGGCGCGCGTGGTGCGCGGCAAGGTGCTGGCCTACCGCCAGGAGGAGTACGTGATGGCGGCCCGCGTCGTCGGCTCCAGCCACTGGCGGATCATCACCAGGCACCTCGTTCCCGGATCGCTCAGCCACATCATCGTCACCGCCACGCTGGCCGTGCCGGGCACCATCCTCGGCGAGAGCAGCCTGAGCTTTCTGGGCATCGGCATCACGCCGCCGTTGACGAGCTGGGGGGTGATGCTGAAAGACGCCCAGAACGTGCAGGCGCTGGTCCACCATCTCTGGCTGGCCATTCCGGGTCTCATGATCATCCTGGTCGTGCTCTGCTTCAATTTCTTCGGCGACGGATTGCGCGATGCCGCCGATCCATTCGCGACGTAGCGCCATGGCAAGGGACCCTTCCGGCAGCGACAAGCTGCTCGAAGTCAGAAACCTGCGCACCTGGTTCCACACCGATGACGGCATCGTCCGCGCAGTCGACGGCGTGAGCTTCGACATCGGCACCAACCGCACCCTCGGCATCGTCGGCGAGAGCGGCTGCGGCAAGAGCGTGACCGCGGCGACCATCGTGCGCCTGGTGCCGAGCCCGCCGGGACGCATCGAGGAGGGATCGATCGCCCTGCACCGGGAGGATGAGGTCGTGGATCTGGCCCGGCTCCCGCCCAAGGGCCGCAAGATCCGCGAGATCAGGGGCAAGGAGATCGCGATGATCTTCCAGGAGCCGATGCGGACCCTGAGCCCGATCTACACCATCGGCTCCCAGATCATGGAGAGCGTGCTCATCCACCTTGACCTGGACAAGAAGGAAGCCAAGGAGTACGCCACGGAGATGCTGCGCCGCGTCGGCATGCCCGACCCCGGGCAGCGGGTGGACGCCTATCCGTATCAGTTGAGCGGCGGCATGCGGCAGCGGGCCATGATCGCCATGGCGCTGTCCTGCAACCCCCGGCTGCTCATCGCCGACGAGCCGACCACCGCCCTGGACGTCACCATCGAGGCGCAGATCCTCCGGCTCCTCAGGGACCTGCAGGCCGAGTACCACATGTCGATCCTGTTCATCACCCACGACCTGGGCGTCATCGCGCAGATGGCCGACGAGGTGATCGTCATGTACCTGGGCCGGATCATGGAGCAGGCGCCGGTGGAAGAGCTGTTCGGGAATCCCCGGCACCCCTACACGCAGGCGCTGTTCCGATCGGTCCCGTCCATGGCCACCGCTCCCAAGTCCAAGCTGGAGGCGATCACCGGCTCGGTGCCCGACCCCATGACGGTCATCGAGGGGTGTCCGTTCGCGCCACGCTGCAGCCACGCCACCGACCTGTGCAGGACCCAGCCGGAGATCACGCGGGTCGGCCCGGACCACACCGTCTCCTGCTGGCTGTACCCGGAGGGCGTCGATGCCGAATGACCGGCCGGTTGCCCGCCCGCTGCTGGAGGTGGCGGGTCTGAAGAAGCACTTCCCGATCGAGAAGGGGCTGCTGCGGCGCACGGTCGGGTACGTCAGGGCGGTGGACGGCGTCGACTTCTCCATCGCAGAAGGCGAGACGCTGGGGCTGGTCGGGGAGAGCGGCTGCGGCAAGACCACCACGGGGCGGGTGATCGTCGGTCTGCACGAGCTCACCGACGGCCGCGTCGTCTTCACGAAGGACGGCAGGGAGCTGGACATCCGCACCCTCACGCGCGCGGAGATGCACGAATACCACCGCCACGTCCAGATCGTGTTCCAGGATCCCTTCTCGTCGCTCAGCCCGCGGATGCGCGTCTCCGAGATCGTCGGCGAGCCGCTGATCGTGCAGAAGATCGCCAAGGGGCAGGCGATGCGGGGCGAGGTGCAGCGCCTGCTCTCTCTGGTAGGGCTCAGACCGCAGCACGCGGACCGGTTTCCGCACGAGTTCTCCGGCGGGCAGCGGCAGCGCATCGGCCTGGCCCGCGCGCTGGCGCTCGAGCCCTCCCTGGTGGTCGCCGACGAGCCGGTCTCCGCCCTCGACATGTCCGTGCAGGCGCAGATCCTGAACCTGATGATCGACCTGCAGCGCAAGCTGGGGCTGAGCTACCTGTTCATCGCCCACGACCTGAACGTCGTGCACTACGTCAGCGACCGGGTCGCGGTCATGTACCTGGGCCGCATCGTCGAGGCCGGCGGCGCCGCGGAGGTGTTCCGCAACCCCCGGCATCCCTACACGGAGGCACTGCTGGCCTCCTCCCCGTCCATCGATCCCCACGAGAAGCCGGCGGAGGTCGCCCTGGAAGGTGACGTCCCCAGTCCCGTGAACCCGCCGCCGGGCTGCCACTTCCACCCGCGCTGCCCGTATGCAGAGGAGCGCTGCAGGGTGGAGCCGACCCCGCTGATGGAGGTCGCACCGGGCCACCGCTCCTCCTGCCTGCGCACCGCCGAGCTGGAGCTGCAGGGAAGGACGCTGTAAATGAAAGTCTTTCTGCTGCGACGGTTCCTGTCGATGATCGTCTCCTACTTCCTGTTGTCGCTGATCATCTTCATCACCATCCAGATCGCTCCCGGCGACTACCTGACCAACATGCTGGCGGAGCTGCAGGAGCAGCGCTCAGGCATCCGGACGGAGGCCGCCCTGCAGATGGTGGAGAACTTCAGCGTCCACTTCGGCCTCGACAAGCCCAAGTGGCAGCAGTACCTGATCTGGATCCGCAACTTCACCATGGGCGACATGGGCATCTCGTTCACCTACCAGCGGCCCGTCGCCGAGCTGCTCGGCAGCCGCCTGCTGCTGAGCTTCATCATCTCCATCGCCTCCCTGATCTTCACCTGGGGCATCGGCATTCCCATCGGGATCTACGTGGCGCTCCACAAGAACACCATCCGCGACTACGTCGCCACCTTCGTCGGCTTCGTGGGCCTGTCCATCCCCAATTTCTTCCTTGCGCTGGCGCTCATGGTGTTCGCCTTGTTCACCTTCGGGATGCCCGTGGGGAGCATGTTCTCACCGGCGTATCAGGACGCCCCCTGGAGCGTCATGAGGGTGCTGGACTTCATCAAGAACCTGTGGATTCCGATCATCGTGATCGGCACGGCCGGCACCGCCGGCACCATCCGGGTGATGCGCGCCAACCTGCTCGACACATTGGGGGAGCCGTATGTCACCACGGCGCGCTCCAAGGGCGTCAAGGAGCGGATCGTCATCCGCCGCCACGCCGTGCGGATCGCCTTCAACCCGTTCGTGAGCAGCCTGGGCATGACCCTGCCCGCCCTGCTGTCGAGCGAAGCGATCACCTCGATCGTCCTCAACCTGCCGACCGCCGGCCCCCTCCTGCTGGAGGCGGTGCTCGGCGAGGACATCTTCATGGCGGCCAGCATCCTGCAGTTCTACGCGATCTTCCTCCTGATCGGGAACCTGCTGGCCGACATCGCCCTCGCGGTCCTCGATCCCCGCATCCGTTACGACTAACGGTGAACGGGCATTGACGGGTTCCTGGCTGTCGGCTATGTTGGCCGGCGTGACACGCAGAACCCTGATTATCGGGCTCGTGACGCTGCTGGCGGCCGCCGCCATGGCGGTGGTGTTCGTAACCAGCGCCACCGGTGCGGCCACGGTGCAGACAGCCCCTGCGGTCGAGGTGCAGCAGTCCCCCAGCACGGACTACGACCTTGGCGCGGACTGTCCGCTCAGCGGCCATGGACCCTAGGTCCCGGCCACGGCGACGCGCTGTAACACCGTAGCGGTCCGACAGCCGGCATCGACGGAGGAGACCCCCGCGCGCGCGGGGGTCTTTGCGTCTCAAGCACGAACCGCCTGACCCGATGAACGGCACGCACCCCGTTGATCCGCTGCAGCGGTTCCATACGGCGGTCGCCGACTGGTTCCGCGACTCCTTCGCCGCTCCCACGGAAATCCAGGAACGCGCCTGGGCGGAGATTGCCAGCGGCCGGCACACCCTGATCGCCGCGCCCACCGGTTCCGGGAAGACGCTGGCCGCGTTCCTGTCCGCGATCGACGGCTTGGTGCGCCAGTCGGTCGACGGCTCTCTGACCGAGGCGACCTCGGTCCTGTACGTCTCGCCCCTGAAGGCGCTCAGCAACGACATTCACCGCAACCTGGAGCAGCCGCTGGCCGGCATCCACCGCCTGCTCGATCCCGAGGGATCGAGCGAGGAGACACTCCCAACGATCCGTGCGCTGGTGCGGACCGGCGACACCCCCTCCGGGGAGCGCACGGCGATGACCCGCCGCCCTCCCCATATCCTGGTGACCACCCCCGAGTCGCTGTACCTGCTGCTCACCGCCGACGGCGGCCGGCGGATGCTGCGTACCGTGCGGACGGTGATCGTCGACGAGATCCACGCGGTGGTCGGCTCCAAGCGGGGCTCGCACCTGGCGGTCAGCCTGGAACGGCTGCAGGCGCTCACCCCCTCGCCACCCCGCCGCATCGGCCTGTCGGCGACGCAGAAGCCGATCGAACGGGTGGCCGAGTACCTGGTGCCGGCAGGCGATCCGTGCTCGATCGTCGACGTCGGCCACCGCCGCCGCATGGACACGGCGCTGGAGTTGCCCGACTCGCCCCTGGCCGCGGTGATGTCCAACGAGGTGTGGGAGGAGATCTATGCCCGCCTGTGCGAGCTGATCGACCGGCACCGCACCACGCTGATCTTCGTCAACACCCGCCGCATGGCCGAGCGCGCCGCGCACGAGCTGACCGAGCGGCTGGGCCCGGACGCCGTGGCCGCCCACCACGGTAGCCTTTCCAAGGAGACGCGCATGGACGCCGAGCGGCGGCTCAAGGAGGGATCGCTGCGCGCCCTGGTGGCCACCGCGTCGCTGGAGCTGGGCATCGACATCGGCTCCGTCGATCTGGTGTGCCAGCTCGGCTCGCCGCGGTCGATCATGGCCTTCCTGCAGCGCGTCGGCCGCTCCGGCCACGCGGTCGGCGCCACGCCCAAGGGCCGCCTGTTCCCGCTCAGCCGCGACGACCTGGTGGAAGGGTGCGCGCTGCTGGCGTCGGCGGCGCGGGGGGACCTGGACGAGATCCCGATCCCCGACGCGCCGCTCGACATCCTTGCGCAGCAGATCGTCGCCGAGTGCGCGGCGCGCGAGTGGTCCGCCGACGAGCTCTACGCGGTCGTGTGCGGGGCGTATCCGTACCGCGGCCTGGCGCGCGAGCGGTTCGACACGGTGGTGCGGATGCTGGCCGAAGGCTTCACCACGCGCCGCGGGCGGCGCGGCGCCTACCTGCACCTGGACGCGGTCAACGGCCGGCTGCGCGCCCGCCGCGGCGCCCGCCTGACGGCGCTGACCGGCGGCGGCGCCATTCCCGACACCTTCGACTACGAGGTGAGAGCCGAGCCCGACGAGACCATGGTGGGCACCATCCACGAGGACTTCGCCATCGAGAGCATGGCCGGCGACGTGTTCCAGCTCGGCAACACCTCCTGGCGCATCCTGCAGGTGGCCGGCAGCACCGTGCGCGTCGCGCATGCCGGCGACCAGCGGCCCACCATTCCCTTCTGGCTGGGCGAGGCGCCGGGCCGTACCCCGGAGCTGTCGGCCGCGGTGTCGGAGCTGCGCGACGGGGCGGAGACGGCGATCCGGGAAGCCGAGGAGCGCGGCGACCCGGCGGCGCCGGCCGCGACCGCCTGGCTGGCGTCGCTGCCGGGGATGCCGGCGACTGGGGCCGAGCAGGCAGCCGAGTATCTCACCGCGGGGCGCAACGCCCTGGGCGCGATGCCGACGTCCCGCACCCTGGTGATGGAGCGGTTCTTCGACGAGGCGGGCGACATGCACCTGGTGATCCACTCCCCGCACGGCACGCGCCTCAATCGCGGCTGGGGGCTGGCGCTGCGCAAGAGGTTCTGCCGCACCTTCAACTTCGAGCTGCAGGCGGCGGCCACCGACGACGCCATCGTGCTGTCGCTCGGCCCCACGCACAGCTTCCGCATGCAGGAGGTGTGGAGCTACCTGCACCCCAACTCGGTACGGGACGTGCTGGTGCAGGCGCTGCTCGACGCGCCGATGTTCCAGGTGCGCTGGCGCTGGAACGCCTCGCGCGCGCTGGCGGTCCCCCGCTGGCGTGGGGGACGCCGGACGCCGCCGTACCTGCAGCGCATGCAGGCCGAGGACCTGGTGGCGCTGGTGTTCCCCGACCAGCTCGCCTGCGCGGAGAATCTCACCGGCGAGCGGGAGGTGCCCGACCACCCGCTGGTGACGCAGACCATCGACGACTGCTTGACCGAGGCGATGGACATCGACGCGCTGCAGGCGCTGATAGGCGATATACGGGCCGGCGAGCTCAACCTGGTCTGCCGCGACCTCAGCGAACCGTCGCCGTTCGCGCAGGAGATCCTCAACGCCCGCCCGTACGCCTTCCTGGACGACGCGCCGCTGGAGGAGCGGCGCACGCAGGCGGTGCGCAACCGCCGCTGGCTGGACCCGCAGGAGGCGCGCGAGTTGGGCGCGCTCGACCCCGCGGCGATCGCCCGCGTGCGCAACGAGGCGTGGCCGCGCGTCGAGGACGCCGACGACCTGCACGACGCGCTGGTGCTGCTGGGCTATCTGACCGAGGCCGAGGGCCGGCGCGGCGACGGCACCCGCGACTGGGTCGAGCCCTTCGAGCAACTGGCCGCGGAGGGCCGCGCCGCGCGGCAGAGCTCGCCGGCAGGGCCGCTGTGGATGGCCGCCGAACGGTTGCCGGAGTGGCAGGCGCTGGCCCCGGATGCGGAGCGCACGCCGGAGTTGACCGTCCCCGGCCGCTACCTGCGCGCCTATGAGGCGGAGGAGGCGCTGCGCGAGTTGCTGCGCGGCCGGCTGGAAGCGCTGGGCCCGGTGACGGAGGCGGAGCTCGCCGCCTCCATCGGGCAGCCGCCGCGGGCGGTGGCGGCCGCGCTCACCGCGCTGGAGACCGAGGGCTTCGTGATGCAGGGCAGCTTCACGGGCGGCGCATCGACCGCGAACGGCACGGCCTCGGACGGCGAATCGGCCTTGGGCGACGGGGTCGAGTGGTGCGAGCGGCGGCTGCTGGCGCGCATCAACCGCTACACGCTGGACCGCCTGCGGCGGGAGATCGAGCCGGTCTCCAAGGCCGACTACATCCGCTTCCTGATGCGCTGGCAGCACGTGGGCCCGAATCACCACATGGCGGGACCCGAGGGCTTGGCCGAGGTGCTGGCGCTGCTGCACGGCGTCGAGTTGCCGGCGGCCGCCTGGGAGCAGGCGGTGCTGCCGCTCCGGGTGCGCGACTACGATCCCGCGTGGCTGGACGCGCTGTGCCTGTCGGGCCGCGTCGTGTGGGCCCGCTTCCCGGACGACACCTCCGGGGGGCCGGTCAAGGCGACCCGCATCGCGCTGCTGAGCCGCGAGCGCCGGCCGGTGTGGCAGCGGTTGGCCTCAGGCGTGGCACCTGACCCGGCGACCGCGGCGGCGCGAGCGGTGCAAGAGATGCTCCGGGAATCGGGCGCATCGTTCTTCGACGACATCGTCGCCGGCACGCGGCTGCTGCGCACGCAGGTGGAAGGAGCGCTCAGCGAGCTGGTCGCGGCCGGCCTGGTGACCTGCGACGGCTTCGCCGGGCTGCGCGCGCTGATCGGACCGTCCTCCAGCAACGGCTCGCGCCGAGGCGGCGCCCGCCGCTTCGGGGGCGTCTATCGCCGGCAGCAGTCGTCCCTGGAGACCGCCGGCCGCTGGTCGCTGGCGCGGGCGCCTGAGGCGCCGGCAGCGGACGCCGATGCGGACGAGCAGGCGCGTGAGACTGCCGCCCGCGCCCTGCTCAAGCGGTACGGGGTGGTGTTCCGCCGGCTCACGGACCGGGAGCCTCACCTGCCGCCGTGGCGGGAGCTGGTGCGCACCCTGCGCCGGCTGGAGACGCGCGGCGAGATCCGCGGCGGCCACTTCGTGTCCGGGGTCGGCGGCGAGCAGTTCGCGCTCCCGGAGGCGGTCGGCGCCCTGCGCGAGGCGCGCCGCACGGAGGCGGACGACGAGGTCACCGTCCTGAGCGCGGTCGATCCGGTGAACGCCCTGGGCGTCACCGTTCCGTCCGGCGCCCGGCTCGCCGCGCGCACCGGCAACCGGGTCGCCTATCGGGCGGGCCGACCTATCGCCGTCCTCGACGGGGGACGCGTGATCTACTGCGAACGCCTCTCGCCCGAGGACGGCTGGGCGGTGCAGAAGCGCCTGCTGCGGACGGCGCTCCCCGATCCGGCCGTCCCCGATCCAGCCCGAGCCGCCAAGCCGGCTCTGACCGGCGTGCGCTGACCGCGCGCATCCGAGGGCAATGGCGAGGCGAAGGCGGAGAACGGGAGCCACGACCGACCCCGCGACGGGCCGCGGGGCCGGAGTTGCGGAGGCCGGGCGCACGCCGACTGATCCACGGCAGCACGGGGCGGCACTGCCGTTGCGCGCCGTCTCCTCACGGGACGCGCTTACGGCTCTGGTGCTGGGCGTGCTGGCGGCGGTCAGCTACGTCCCGGCGCTGTCGGGCGGCTTCGTCTGGGACGACGTGATCTTCTCCGAGGAGCCGGTGATCCACGCCGCCGACGGCCTGCGCAGCATCTGGTTCTCCCCCGCGGACATCAAGAACGAAGGCCACTACTGGCCGCTCGTCTATTCCAGCTTCTGGCTGGAGCACAAGCTGTGGGGGCTGAACCCGGCCGGCTACCACGCGGTCAACATCGCCCTGCACCTGCTCAACTGCCTGCTGCTGTGGCGCCTGCTGCTGCGCTTGCGCGTGCCGGGCGCCGCCGTGATCGCCGCGGTGTTCGCCGTGCATCCCGTGCACGTGGAGTCGGTGGCCTGGATCATCGAACGCAAGGACGTGCTGTCGGCGCTGTGCTACCTGAGCGCGGTTCTGGTCTGGATCCGCTTCGTGGAGGCGCCGCGGCCGGCACGCTACGCGCTGGCCCTGGTGCTGTTCACCGCCGGGCTGCTGTCCAAGTCGGTGGTGGTGACGCTGCCCGCGGCGCTGCTGATCTGGCACTGGTGGCAGCAGGGGCGGGTGACCCGGCTCGATCTGCTGCGTATCGCGCCGTTCGTGGCGGTCGCGGCCGCGATCACGGTGGGCGACCTGTCGTTCTACACCTCGCGGGAGCCGCTGGAGCTGGGCTATACGCTCGTGGAGCGGGCGCTCATCGCGGCGCGGGCGCTGTGGTTCTACGCCGGCAAGCTGCTGTGGCCGGCGGAGCTGGCGGTGATCTATCCGCTGTGGGAGATCGACGCCGGCGACCTGTTGGCGTGGGCGTACCTGGTCGCCGCGGCGGCGCTGGCGGCCGTGCTGTGGCTGGCACGGCGCCGGATCGGGCGGGGGCCGCTGGCGGGAGTGCTGTACTTCGCGGTCACGCTGGGGCCGGTGCTGGGGTTCGTTGACTACGGCTACCTGCAGTTCTCGTTCGTGGCCGACCGGTTCCAGTACCTGGCCGGCATCGGCGTGCTGGCGGTGCTGATCGGGGCTGCCGCGCACGACGTGGGCAAGCTGCCCGACGGGTACCGGAGAGGCGCGCTGGGGCTGGCGGCGGCCGTGGTGGTGGTGCTGGGCGGATTGACCTGGCGGCAGGCCGGCATCTACCGGGACGAGGTCACGCTCTTCAGTCACGTCGTCGCCCTCAACCCGGAGGCGCGCGACGCACACCTCAATCTGGGCAACGCGCTGATCGAAGCGGGCCGCAACGAGGAGGGACAGGCCGCCAGCCGCGTCGCCGTGGAGCAGCGTCCCGAATCCGCCGACGCCCACTCGAACCTCGCGCTGGCGCAGATGAACCTGGAGCAGTTCGAAGCCTCCGGGGAGTCCCTCCGTCGCGCGCTCGAGGTCGACCCGCGCCACAAGAGCGCCCTGCAGAACACGGCCGAGCTGCACCGCAAGCGGGGGCGTCACGGGGAGGCGGTCGAAGCCTACCAGGCGGTGCTCGCGCGCGACCGCGGGTACGCGCTGGCCTACGCGGGCATGGGGGACGCGCTGTTTCACCTGCAGCGCTACCGGGAAGCGGTCGACTCGCTCCAGCAGGCGGTCACCCTGCAGCCGAACCTGCCCATGGCGGGCACGCTGCAGGTGCTCATGGGCCGTGCGTCACGGGCGCTGGGCCGCCTCGACGCGGCGGAGGAGCACTTCCGGCTCGCCATGGCGATCGACCCGCTGGACACCACCCCGCTGCTGGACCTGGCCGGTCTGCGCGCCGAGCAGCAACACCACCGGGAGGCGGACGATCTCCTGCGCCGTGCCCGCGAGCTCCGGCCGAACGATGCGCCGACCCTGCAGAACATCGCCGAGTCGCTCAGGAAGCAGGGACGCCACGAAGAGTCGCTGGCGGCGTACCGCGACGTCCTCGAGGTCGATCCGGAATTCGCGCTGGCCTATGCCGGCATGGGCGACGCGCTGTTCAAGCTCGAGCGCTACGAGGAGGCGCTGGAGACGCTTGGCCAGGCCGTCGCCCTGCAGCCCGACCTGCCGATGGCGGCATCGCTGCACCGCCGGATGGGGCAGGCGGCCCAGGAACTGGGGCACCCCGATGCGGCCGACCACTACGCCCGCGCGCTCGAGCTCGACCCGCGCGACACGGAGGCGATCGACCGGCTTGCCATGGCGCGCTTCCAGGAGAAGCGCTACGGGGAAGCGCACGCCCTGTACCGCACGCTGGCCGAGATCAATCCCGACAGCGCGCAGACCCACTCCAACCTGGGCGCGACGCTGTACTACCTGGGCCGCAGCGAGGACGCACTGCGGAGCTTCGAGCGCGCGCTGGCCCTGGATCCCGATCTGGAAACGGCCCGCGCCGGCGTCCGCGCGCTCACCCCGGACTGACCCGAGGCCGCCGTTCGCGCACCGAGCGTCCTGCCTACCTGCCGTCCCCGTTCGTCAGCCGCTGGAGTTCGTAGAGAATGTTCGGGGCCACCCGCGCCTGGGCGGAGAGTATCCGCGCGGCGCCGGTGAGCTCCTCGAACATCCGCCGGATCGCAGGCGCAAGCACGGCCGCGAGCCGCCCGTCGCCGCCGATCCGACACGCGTAGCAGATGGCGGCGATGATGTGACCCATGTCCTCCGGCTTCATCGGCGACCGGGGACACGGCGTGTACTGAAACGCCTCGCCCTTCCAGAGCGCGTCCACCAGGAACTCCGCCCCCCGGATCAGGGACTCCGCGACCCTGCGGTCATCGGTCGCCTGGTGGTACATCTTCATGCCGACCAGCAGGATGCCGACCATGAAGCCGGCGTTCCCGAGGTGCCGGGGGATGTCGCAGAGGCAGTGCCCGTAGACGAGCATGCGCCGCCAGCCGCCGTCGGAGGTCTGACGCTCCAGGGTCCGCTCGATGATGATGTGCGCGGCGTTCAGGTAGAACCGGTCCCTGGTCGCCTCGTACATCTGCATGACGAGGATCAGGTGCCAGCCGTTGTTGCGGCAGTTGGTGAACTCGTAGTTGCGGGTGTGGTCCCCGGCGTAGCGGTCGGCGACGATCCGCGCGGTCTGCGCCGAGCGGCGATCACCGGTCAGGTAGTGGTGCAGGAGAAAGCCGTCGACCCAGGTATGGCTGACGGTGAACCTGCCCCACGGCACGCCGCCGGTGCTGCTCCGCTTCTTGAACTCCTGGTCGTCGATATTGACGGCGGCGGCCGACCGGTCGTCGTAGTCGTAGTACTCGCCCACGTGCCCGACACTGTGGCGGTAGACGCCGCCGACTCTCGTCGGGTCGCCCGACGCGTGGCAGGTGTCGACGTCCCGGTGATGCACGGCCGCACGACACGCGGACTCGAATTGACGCCGCTCGCCCGTACGCGCCCATTGCAGGAAGAAGCTGTACCCCATGTCGTATTCGGTGTTGCCCCAGGTGTCGTTTCCCACGAAACAGTCGCCGAAGTTCATCATCCCGTAGTCGCGTTGCCGCTCCCGCTCCGCCAGGTAGCCGTCGAACGCCTCCGCGAGAATGCGTTCGTACTCGGGATACGAGCCGTCCCCGGCGGGCGTCACCTCCCCGAACGCGCCGCTTTCGCTCATCCACCGCGGCGGCGCCTGGGCCACGGGCGCCGGATGCGGCGGGAGATCCCGGCCCACGTAGCAGGTGTGGGTCTTCGCGGCCCCCTCCCTGAAGCGGTATGCCCCGTTCGTCAGGTAGTAGTACAGCTTGCGCTCCTCTGCGCCGCCGACGTCATAGCCGCCGCCGGCAAGATCGGGGCAGATGCCGACGTCGATCCCGCCGTCGTGCGTCGTGAGGCTCTTCGGATACTGCTGCCAGAAATCGACGACCGACACGCCGGCGTCGCCGGCGGTGACGCTGCCGTCCAACCTGCCGCGGCGTGCCGTTCCGCCGACGACCGCGCGCTCGTCGTGAGTCTGTCTCAGATCGATCTGCCGGATTCCTCCGGAGGCGACGTCGATCTGCAGGACCATCGACGCGATGCTGGTGAACATGCTGTCCGGGTTGTCGTTGACGAACGTGTGCTCTACGCGAACGTACGGCAGACCGGCAAAGGCGTGGACCCGGAAGATCGAGCGGAACAGGCGGTCCCCGTCAGAGGAGCGATGGGTGCCTGCGGATACGACAATGCAGCACAGAGGGCCCGCTTCCTCGACCCGTACGGATGCCGCCTGCGAACGGGTGGAGACGTACTCCGTCCCGTCGGTGCCCGTCACGACGAGGCGTGCGCCGGTGAGGTACGGCCGCCCGCCCCGGGTGATCGCCGCAAACGGCCCGAACCGCGTTCGGTCGAACGTGATTCCGACACGTCCCGTATCGACGATCACCCGGTCGGGGTGTTCGTGGACCTGCAGGGAGGTGGCGCAGTCGGCCCGCGTGACCTGCGATCCGTATTCCACGGTGCAGGTCCGCTCCGGACCCTCCCGCCCGGTGGTCTGAAAGTCGAGCAGCGCCCACTTCACGGTCCCGTCCGGCCAACGGCCCAGCGTGCGCGCCTGGGTGGGGATCTCCTCGCCATCGGTGCCGAGCAGCCGCAGGTTCGCGGACGACCCCAGCACCCCGCGAGGAAAGGGTACGCCGGACCTCACCGGCACCGCGCAGGACGAAGCCGCAGCAGAGCCCGCGACGGTGAGCGTCACGCGCTCACGGCCGGCGCTGCCGGCCGCCGGTCGACCTGGGGAGGTCTCGAACCGGTGCGGCCCGCTCTCCACCACGTCGCCGTCACGGTTCGGGGCGGTCAGCCGATAGCGATAGCGGGCGCCCGGCCGCAGGTCCGACAGGAGAACGCGATGATTCGCCGCGCGCCGCTCCTCGACGATCTCCTTGGGCGTCGAGCCCTCGTGCCAATACTCGATCCGGCACCGGGCGTCCCAAGTCGTGATCCACGTCAGGCGAACCGACGTGGATGCCGCGGGTGCCGCGCCATCGCTCTCTTCCGCGTCGCACAGGGGTTCGGCGTGCACGTGCGCGAACTCGCAGGGCAGATCGCTCTGCGGGGGTGGCTCCGCAAAGAAGGCGATCGATTCGATGCGGTGCGATTCCCCGCCTCCTTCCCAGTGGCTGAAATACGGCGTCATCTCCCGCAGCGGACATGCGTCCGCGGGGCTCTCGTCCTCTTCGTGCTCGACCGTTTCGTGCTCGACCGTTTCGTGCTCGACCGTTTCGTGCTCGACCGTCTGCAGGCAGACCGTCTCGCCCCCTTGGAAGTCGTACGGCTGCGCCAGCGTACACAGCCGCTCGCGCTGGTTGTTGCCGTCCACCAGCGCCACGCCGCGCGTCACGCCGTCGATGCGGACCTCCACCGTCTCGGGGCTCAAGGAGTCGAAGATCACGAAGCCCAGGTAGCGCCTCCCGCAGCGCGGGGCGGTGCAGGTGAGCGAGCCGCCGGGTTCCCTGCGAACCACGGAACGCCGCCGGTATTCGCTGAACGTGTCGTCGACGAAGCCGTGCAGTTCCATCTCGTTGGCTTCGATCTTGATCGTGTCGGCGGCATCCACGAGCCGATCGATCAGTTTCGCCCCCCAGGTGGTTCTCATGCTCATGGCGGCCCCGAGCGTAGCCGCGGCGGTCTGCGCGTGTCACGGACGCTGCCCGCGCGCTTGACCCGCCCGCCACGGGAACCTAACCTCGGAACCTTACATCCGAGCTTCCAAGGAGAGTGCCATGAAGCGATCGAAACGGCTCACCTGTCTCGCGGCGGCCCTGACGTTGGTCTTTGCCGCCGCTCTATCGTTCGCCGCCGGCGGCACGGAGCCGCAGCCGGCAGCGGCGGCGGCCGAGGGCCCCTTTGCCAAACACCTGGAGATCGAGTGGCTGGGCATGATGATGCGGTACCTCGACCCCGAGAAGGCCGACACGTACATCCTGCTCAACGAGATGGAGGAGAAGTTCAACGTCACGTTCAAGTGGCCTGACCTGGTCGACTGGAGCAACAACGACAAGGTCAACGCGCAACTCGCCACCGGGAAGATACCGGAGTTCTCGGCCGTTCTGCAGGCGAACATCGAAGAGCTGTACAACGACGGCATGATCCGCACGTGGTCGTTCGCGGACATCAGGGAGAAGATGCCGAACACGGCGCGGCTCCTGGATGAGACCGGCGGCTGGAACTACCTGCGGGTGCCCGGCAAGGACGAGCTGATGGGCATTGCGCAGATGAACTACAAGCCGCTGCCTACGATCATGGTCGCCTACTACCGTCTGGACTGGATGGAAGAGCTGGGCATCGAGCCGAAAGGGGATCTGGTCGAGCTGGTACCCGGCCAGGTGTACTGGAGCAACGAAGGATTCGATCTCGACGAGCAGCGCGCAATCCTCAAGCGGTTCGTCGAAGCCAACGCGGGCAGCGGCGATCGCACCTACGGTATGGGCCCGTTCTATCCCGCGACCTTCACCGCCTTCGGCGGCGCCGTCACCCCGTACAACGACTACCCGCAACTGGGTGTCGACATCACCACGATGGAAGACGGCGAGCTGAAGTTCGGCTTTGCCACCAACGCCTACCGGGACGCGCTCAAGTGGTTCAACACGCTGTATGAGGACGGCATCCTCACCAAGGAGACCGTCATCGCCGGTCAGGACTTCCAGGCATTCGTCGACCTGTGGAACGCCGGCGTGCTCGGTTACGCGCAAACCCACTACATCTACCTCAATCCCGATTACAGCAAGGGCAAGTGGCACGTGCCGTTCGAGATGCTCACCACCAACGAAGGTTCCAAGGTCCTCATCGCCCCGATGGAGCATCACCCGGCCACCGGCAGATTTGCGTCCGCCACCGGCGGGAGCGTCATCACACAGGCCGCTCCGAGCGTCTACCGAATCCGCACCCTGGGGCGGGCCGCCATGGCGTCGGTGGACCTCAGCGACGAGAAGTTCGACCGGGCCATGCGCATCTTCGACTGGGTGAACTCGACCCAGGAAGGCTTCATGCGCAATCACTACGGCATCGAGGGGGTCAATTACCGGTGGGAAGGCGAGCCCTGGGAGTCGCCGCTGATCACGCATGACGTCGGCGCCGCCCTCAAGGCCATCGATCCCGACGATCCGCCCGGCCCCGAGCACAGCCGCCAGATCATCGGCAGCTACTGGTACCCCTGGACGCACGACATCACCAAGAAGAGCGGAGCGCTGTGGGCGACCATCGAGAACGAGCTGCTTGAGAATCAACCGTACCGCGACGACTACCTGCAGAATTACCGGTACGACTTCCTCAACGAGACCAACGTCTCCGAGATGCGCAAGCGCTACATGTCGGCGCTGACCACGGTCATTCAGAACTACACGGCCAACTTCATTCTCGGCGAGATCGACGTCGACACCGGCTGGGACGACTACATCGCCGAGCTCGAGAGCAACGGCATGGATGAGTATCTCGGCGAGATCGCGAAGGCTCCGCTGGTATCCGCATACCTCGAAGGCCGCATCGAGTACTGACCGACCTGCGTTCCTTCGTCATCATGAGCGGGGCCTCTCTGCGAGGCCCCGCTCCTTCGATCCGCTCCCTCATCACGACCGCTCACGCCTTCAGCGCGCCGACCATGATGCCCTTCACGAAGTATCGCTGCAGGAACGGGTAGAGCAGTACGATCGGTCCGATCGTCAGCAGGATTATCGCGGCCTGCACGTTGTCGGCATCGAGCCGCGTCAGGAACTGATCGTTGAATCGGTCTATCACGGAGAGCTCCTGCTTTATGAGGCTCTCCATCATGCGCCGGATCAACACCTGCAGCACGATGTACCTGTTGCCGGACGTGAAGATCAGAGCCTCGAACCACTCGTTCCACAGGTCCACGGCGAACCACAGGGTGATCGTCGCGATGATCGGCATGCTGATGGGGACGATGATCGACACCAGCACCCGCAGGTAACGCGCCCCGTCGATCAGCGCCGATTCCTCGACGCCTCGGTCGACGCTCGCGAAGAAGTTGCGCATGATCAACACGTTGAACACGTTCACCATTCCCGGCAGCACCAGCACCAGGAACGTGTTGTACAACTGGAGCTGCCGGATCAGCAGGAACGTCGGAATGAGCCCGCCTGAGAAGAACATCGTGATGAGCAGGATGATCGTGAGAAGCGTGCGGCCCGGCAGCTCCTTCTTCGACAGCGTATAGGCGCCCAGCGAGCATACGAACACGCCCAGCGCGGTGCCCAGCAGCGTGCGCATGATCGTATTCGAGTAAGCACGCAGGATGAGCGGGTCGAACAGCAGGTACCGGTAGGACGCCGCCGACCAGTACGTGTTGGTCAGCTTGAAGGTGAGCGACGTCATCTCCTTGGCGCCTTCCAGCGAGATCAGGATCAGGTTCCAGAAGGGAAATATGACGGTCAGACAGAACAGCCCCATGCAGAGCACGTTGACGGAGTCGAACAGGTAGCCGGGCACGCTCTTTCTGATTCTCACGACGTCCGACTCCGTACGCTACCAGAGCGCGTGATCGCTGAAGCGCCGCGCGAAGAAATTGGCGATCAGCACGAAGACGATGGCGACTCCATTCTGGAACAGACTTACCGCCGTGCTGAAATCGTAGCGTCGCTCCAGCAGGCCGACCCGATAGACGTACGTCTCGAATATGTCCGCGACGCTGTATACCAGCGAGTTGTAGAGGTTGAAAACCTGATCAAAGCCCGCCTTCGGCAACGTCTGCACGCTCAGGATCAGCATGATCGTGATGATCGGTGCCATCGAAGGGAGGGTGACCCGCAGGATCTTCTGCAGCCTGTTGGCGCCGTCGATAGCGGCCGCTTCGTACAGGGCCGGGTCCACCGACGTGATCGCCGCCAGGTAGATGATGCTTCCCCAGCCGATGCTCTTCCAGATCTCGGTCGTCACGATCGTAAAGAGAAACCAGTCGGGCTCGGCCAGGAAGTAGATCGGTTCGGCGCCGATGGCGATGAGCAACGCGTTGATCGGTCCGCGTTCGACGGATAGCAGGATCTTGAAGACGCTGCCCAGCACCACCCACGACAGGAAGTGCGGCAGGTAGGAGATGCTCTGCACGACGCGTTTGTAGTTCCGCTGCGTGAGCTCGTTCAGGACCAGGGCGAAGATGATCGGGGCCGGGAAGCCGAACAGCAGCTTCAGGAAGCTGATGCGGAACGTATTCACGATCAGGGCGAGGAAATTCGGCGTAGAAAAGAACAGCCGGAAGTGGTCGAAGTCGTTCCACCGGCTGCCCCAGATGCCGTCGATCGGCCGGTAGTTCTTGAAGGCGATCAGCACACCGAGCATCGGCGCGTAGCGGAAGATCAGCAGATGGGCGAGCGGTATCAGGAAGATCAGATACAGCTCCTTCAGGCGCAGTATTCTGGCTATTGTCTGTTTTCGCAGCGTGGCCTTGTAGTCTGCGGGGATGGCTGCGGCGCGAGTCGGTCCGAGAACCTTCGCCATGGCGACGATTGTAGAGTTGCGGCGTGCGGAAGGTCCATGGTCAGGACCGCAGGGCGCACAGACCCACTCCAACCTGGGCGCCCTCGCGCGGCTGATCCAGGAGTGCCTGCGGGATCCCGCCGCGGATCAGGAGCACGCGGCCGCCGCGCCGCCGGCTTTGGTCAGGTCAGGTGGACGGGTGGTTGGGTGGGGCATACATTGGACGTGCTCGCCGAGTTGCGCGTCCCCGGCGCTTGGCCGGCGTGGTAGGCTGCGGCCACTCATGCAGCGGCCCCGGACACGTATGATGGAGGATGGAATCCCGTGAGTGCGGAAGCGATCGTCGGCATCGCAAGTGTGGGTGTCGTGCTGCTGATCGCCGTCCTGGGGTTCATGTGGCGCAACCTGGTACACCAGATTGCCGCCGTCAATGCTGCGGCAGCAACAGCGCATGCAAGGATCGAGAGCAACATCAAGGAGGCGGTCACCGGCTTGACCGAACGCATCGACGCCCAGGCTGCCAGCATCGACAAGCAGCGTATCGAGCTTGCCGAGCGCATCGACGCGCAGGCCGCCACCATCGACCAGCAGCGTATCGAGCTTGCCGAGCGCATCGACGCGCAGGCCGCCACTATCGACCAGCAGCGTATCGAGCTTGCCGAGCGCATCGACGCGCAGGCCGCCACCATCGACCAGCAGCGTATCGAGCTTACCGAGCGCATCGACGCGCAGCGAGCCGAGTTTGCCGCCGGCATCGACAAGCAGCGAGCCGAGTTTACCGCCAGCATCGACAAGCAGACTGACCGCATTGTCGAGGTACATCGAGACCTGCGCGGGCTCGGCGAGCGCGTAGCGAAGGTCGAGGCGGCTCGCCCATGAACTCTCAGGAGCGTTCATGAGACTCCGCAAGGGCGAGCCATGACGTCCACCAGCCACGCTTCCGGGATCCCGGCCTGCGCGTAACGCGGCATCTTTTCGTGCCGGTCGTAGAGCAGAGAGGTTTCGGCCACCTCGATCACGAGCAGGATCTCGTCGGCTTCGGGATGACCATGCTGGTAGTAGTCGTCCCGGCGCCGCAGGATCGCCACGTCCGGCTCCGGCTCGGTGTACTCATTCAGGCGAACCGGGCCTTGCGTCCTCACGTGAACCGTGCCCTGCAGCATGGCAAAGAGCCAGTTCGGCAAGACGGTCCACGACGCGCATATTCTTCCACGGTGAACAGATGTCTTTGGATCTCCACGACCGGGGCTGGCGCCATTCGAACCGCCTTTGCCGGCGGAGCGTAGCGTCGCGTTCGCGTCGCGTCCACTCCGCTTGACCGCCGCGGTCGCGGCTGGCATGGTTGGCTCAGACAGCATCACGGGGAGCTCGGTAGCGCCGAGCTGAGAGGAGGACGCAGCAGTCCTCGACTCGTACCACCTGATCCGGGTAATGCCGGCGGAGGGATGGATCTCTCACACGCGATTCACACATCGCGGGACCCCGATGACGGAGGAGGTTTCGCATGAATCGCACAGTGTTGGACAAGCGGTCAGGGTTCGGCAGGACGGCCGCCCGCCTCGTCGTCACCCTCGCCCTCATCGTCGCGCCGCTTGCGGCATTCGCAGGCCCGGACGCCGAAACGGCCGGCCTGCGCCGCACCGTCACGGTGATGACGCACGACTCGTTCGCCGTCTCCGAGGAGGTGTTGACCGCCTTCGAGGACCGGCACGGCATCCGCGTCCGCATCCTGGAGGCCGGCGACACCGGCACCGCCCTGAACAAGGCGATCCTGGCGCGCGGCAAGCCGCTGGCCGACGTCATCTACGGGATCGACAACACCTTTCTGAGCCGCGCGCTGGATGAGGACATCCTGGAGCCGTACCGGTCCCGGCTGCTGGCGTCGGTGCCGGAGGAGTTCCAGATCGACCCCTCGCACCGGGCGCTGCCGGTCGACTACGGCGACGTGTGCCTGAACTACCACGTCGCCTCCTTCGGGGGGGACGGGCCGGCGCCGCCGGAAGATCTGGACGATCTGATCGACCCCGCCTACCGCGGCCTCACGGTGGTCCAGAACCCGGCCACCTCATCGCCCGGACTGGCCTTTCTGATGGCCACCGTCGCCCGCTACGGCGATCCCGGCTACCTGGAGTACTGGCAGTCGCTGGTCGACAACGACGTGCTGGTGGTCAACGACTGGGAAACCGCCTACTACCAGGAGTTCACCGGCTCTGCCGGACGCGGGCCGCGCCCGATCGTCGTCTCCTACGGCTCCAGCCCGCCGTTCGAGGTGCTGTACGCGGAATCGCCGATCACCGAGCCGCCCACCGCTGCGGTCACCGGTGCCCTGTCCTGCTTCCGGCAGATCGAGTTCGTCGGCATCCTGGCCGGCACCGAGAACCGTGACTTGGCCGAGCTCTGGGTGGACTTCATGCTGTCGCTGCCGTTCCAGGAGGATCTGCCGCTGAACATGTTCGTGTTCCCGGTGAACCGCGACGCCGTGCTGCAAAAGGAGTTCGTGGACTATCTGGCAGTCCCGGATGAGCCGGCGCTGCTCGATTCCGCGCTGATCGCCGAGCATCGCGAGCGCTGGATACGAGAATGGACCGAGGTGGTGCTGCGCTGAACCGCGTCTTGTTGCGAGGCCCGGCCCTGCTCTGGGCCGGGCCGCTCGCTTTCCTGGCGTTGTTCTACGCCTATCCGCTGTCCGGGATCGTCGCGACCAGCTTCGCCCGCGAGGCCGACGGCCTGTTGCGGGCGCTGACCTCGCCGGCGACCGGGCGCGTGGTGCTGTTCACCCTCGGGCAGGCGGCGGCGTCGACGGCGCTGACGCTCATCATCGGGTTGCCCGGCGCCTACCTGGTCGCGCGCTACCGGTTCGCCGGCAAGACGCTGTTCCGGGCGCTGACCGCGATCCCGTTCGTGCTGCCCACCCTGGTGGTGGCGGCAGCCTTCGACGCGCTGCTCGGCTCGCGGGGCTGGGTCAACGCCGCGCTGGAGGCGGCCGGCCTGCCGCCGCTGCGCTTCACCCGCACGCTCGGCGCCATCCTGGTCGCGCACGTGTTCTACAACACCACGATCGTGCTGCGGCTGGTGGGCGACTACTGGTCGCGGATCGACCGCCGCCTGTGGGATGCGGCGCGCACCCTGGGCGCCGGCGCCACGCAGCGCTGGCTGCGGATCAGCCTGCCCCTGCTGGCCGCCCCGGTCGCGGCGGCGGCGGTACTGGTGTTCATCTTCTGCTTCACCTCTTTCGGGGTGATCCTGATCCTGGGCGGTCCGCGCTTCGCGACGATCGAGGTCGAGATCTACTACCAGACCATCAGCCTGTTCGATCTGCCGGTGGCCGCCTCGCTGGCGCTGGTGCAGGTTGCGATCACGCTGGTGCTCGGCATCGCCTACACACGGCTGATGCGCCGGGTGAGCCGGCCGCTGCCGCTGCGCGCGCCCCGAACGAACGAGCGGTCGCTGACCGGCCACCGGGCCCGCGCCCTGGCCGCGGCCGTGCTCTTGGGGATCGCGATCTTCCAGCTCGCACCGATGGCGGCGCTCGCCGCCCGCTCGGTCAGCGGCGCGGAGGGTCCCACCCTGGCGTTCTACCGGGCGCTGAGCACCGAGAGCCGGCAGGGAGCATTTCACGGCAGCGCGCTGTCCGCGGTGCGGAATTCGCTGGCCTTTGCGGCGGCGGCCACGGTCATCGCGCTTGCCGTGGGGACGCCGGCTGCTTGGGCGCTCGGCCGGCACGGCGCGGCGCGCTCCTCGCGGCTGTTCGACCCGCTGTTGATGCTGCCGCTCGGCACCTCGGCGGTAACGCTCGGGCTGGGCTTCATCGTCGCTCTGAACCGGCCGCCGCTGGACCTGCGCGCCTCGCCGCTGCTGATCCCCATCGCCCATGCGCTGGTGGCGCTGCCGTTCGTGGTGCGCAGCCTGGCGCCGGCGCTCGCCACCGTGGAGCCGCGCCTGATCCAGGCCGCGCGCGTCCTGGGCGCGGGACGCGCGGCGGTGGCGCGCCGCGTGGAGCTGCCCATCGTCGCGCGGGCGATGGGGGTGGCGGCGGCCTTCGCGTTCTCGATCTCGCTCGGCGAGTTCGGGGCCACCGCGATCGTCGCCCGCGGCGACCTGCCGACCATACCGCTGGCCATCTTCCGCCTGCTCGGCCGGCCCGGCGCCCTCAACCTGGGGCAGGGCCTGGCGCTGGCGACCATCCTGATGCTGGTCACCGCGGTGGTGGTGACCGCGATCGAGCGGCTGCGGGTGGCGCGCGTGTCGAGCTTCTGAGGGACGCGGTGACCGTCGATCTGGACCTGCGCGGCGTGAGCAAGCGCTACGGCGAGACGCTGGCGCTGGACCGCGTCGAACTGCGGGTGCACCGCGGCGAGACGGTGGCGCTGCTCGGCCCGAGCGGCTGCGGCAAGAGCACGCTGCTGGCACTGGTCGCCGGCCTGGAGCCGCACGAGGGAACGATCCTGTGGCAGGGGCAGGACCTGGCCGGGACGCCGGCCGAGTCGCGCGGGTTCGGCGTGGTGTTCCAGGACTACGCGCTGTTCCCACACCTGAACGTGTTCGAGAACGTCGCCTTCGGCCTGCGCATCCGGCGCACGCCGCCGGCGCGGCTGCGCGAGCGGGTGGCCGAGGTGCTCGCACTGGTCGGCCTGGACCACCTGCAGGGCCGCGACGTCACCACCCTGTCGGGCGGCGAGCGGCAGCGGGTGGCGCTGGCGCGCGCACTGGCGCCGGAGCCGCGCCTGCTCATGCTCGACGAGCCGCTGGCGGCCCTGGACCGCAACCTGCGCGAGCGGCTGGCGGAGGACCTGGGGGCGATCCTGCGCGACCTGGACCTGCCGGCGATCTACGTCACCCACGACGTCGAGGAGGCGCTGGCGGTCGCCGACCGCGTCGCGGTCATGCAGCCCCGCCGCATCGCCCGCATCGGCACCCCACAGGAGATCTACCGGGAGCCGGGCAGCGAGTACGTGGCCCGCTTCCTTGGCCTGGACAACCTGGTCGCCGCCCGCTTGGACCGGGCCGGCGGCAGCCCGGTGCTGCGGACCGAGCTGGGCGGGTTGCCGGCGGAAGCGCTGACGACCCCCGCTGACACTGGCGCGAACCTGAAGCTGCTGCTGCGCCCCAACGGCATCACCGTCTGCGCGGACGGCAGCGCCCGGCCGAGCGCTTCCAGCGCCGACCGCTGGGTGCTGCAGGGCGAGCTGAGCGGCCGCTCCTTCCGCGGCGCCGCGCAGCGCGTGCAGATCACCGTCTCCGGGATCGAGCTCCGGTTCCGGGTGGCCGCCGATCAGCCCCTGCCGCCGACCGGCGCCCGGATGACCTTCACCATCGACCCGCGGCGCGGAGCGTGCCTGATCCCAGCGCCATAGCCCTGGACGCTCCCTCGCGCGGCTCACGACCCCGCGCCGCAGCGCACCTTGACCCTCCAAGACAGCCGGCGCTGCTGACAGTCGTGGTTCCCCCTACCACAGAGAGAACAACCCAGGATCGTTGCTAAGCGCCAATGGTGAAACTCACCCGTTCAATGGCACCCGCCAGCACCCGTCCAGCGCAAGCCACTGCCCGCTCTCCAGGGGGTTGACACCCATCGCCATCGTCGTAATCTGCTCTATACTAGGGTGTCCCGGTTCAATGCCGTGATTTGAAGATTCCGCACTGACTCTCGGCGCATACACGTTCACTGCTGCAGCCCGATACGTGGCTGCTCCAGTTGGAACGGTCCGCGCGTGGTTCTTGGGGACGCGCCACTTCGAATACGTGCTCACGCTTGACGATCACTCCAATCGGTTGTTGTCGTTCCGCAACTTGGTGGAGTTGCATGTTCTCAGCACTATAAGGCGCGTCCATCGCATCAAGCTCCACAAGGTACGTATGGCGTCCGATGCACTAACTGCATCATGGCAAACCGCCTTTAATCAACTTCTGTCGGCCACGCTGCGCCGCATCGACAGGCATCCATCCGGCGTGGCAACCAAGCTCTTTCCCTTTCCGACGGACGATCTTACCTCGCCTGAGCCGAAGCCAATAGAGATTACGCCCTTCGTTCAATTTGGCAGGCCGTGCCTGGCAGGAACAAGAGTACCCACAGACATCCTCTATAGTCGTCACCGCAGCGGCGAAAGCGCGCACGCGATCGCTTGCGATTACGACATCCAAGCAGACCAAGTGACAGCCGCCGTTGATTACGAACAACGTATGCGACAACCGCGAGCAGCATAACAAGCGCATAGTCAGCACGTTTTTCGTCGATAGGTCCGCCAATACGGATCTGTGGAGGGAGACTCTACTATCTCATGGTTACTCAGTTGAGCGGCACCAGGACCACTTCCGGCCCGATGAGATTACCGATGTTGAGTGGCTTACGCTCGTCGGAGAACACGGATGGGCTGTCCTGACTGCCGATAAGCGGGTGCGCCACACACCGATCGAGATGCATGCCCTGCGTACGCACAAGGTGCGGTATTTCTGTTTTGCCACCAACAATCAATCGCCCGAAGCGAAAGCATCTCTGGTCAGTAAGCACCATTCAGCGATCAACGAGATTCTCGCTTGCAGAGAGCCACCTTATATCGTCCATGTAACGAAAGACCGGCTGCGTCTCGTGTGGCCGACTGAAAACAGGGACGACCTGTGACACATCTGTACGGCTCCGACGGCAAGCGATGGTCCAGCGGGCGATTGGGTCGAGATCCCGCTCCACAGGCGGATGGAAACGGCGGCGGCAGGTCACCCCGCGCGCGCCGCCTTGATGGTGGCTCGCGCGGACGAGAACGCCCGCTCCCGGTCCACGAACTCGGGACGTGGCGTGGACATCCGCGCGCGAATTTCTTCGGCAAGCGCCGCCAGTGCCACTTCGCGCTCGGCGTCATCCTGGATCCTCTGCTCCAAGGTCGTCTTGACGGTCATCCGCACCTCCTTGGTATGACCGAATCGTACTCGATCGGAACGGGGGATGGGATGCGTGAGAACTCATGCCCCGGTTGTCGGCAGTCGCCGGCGACCGCATATTCATCCCTATGGTACCCGGGATTACCGAAGTCGGGGCGATGTTCGACCGCATCGCGCCGACCTACGATCGCCTCAACCGGCTGCTGTCGCTGCGCTCCGACGTGCGCTGGCGCGACTGCGTCGCCCGCGCGCTGGCCGCCCGGCGCGTGCGCAGCGTCCTGGACGTGGCCACCGGCACCGGCGACCTGCTGCTGGCGGTCGACCGGCGCCTGCCCCGTCTGACGCGCGCCGTGGGCGTCGACCTGGCCCCGGAAATGCTCCACATCGCCCGCGACAAGCTGGCGCGCGCCGGCTGCGCCGCGAAGCTCACGCTGGGCGACGCCCATCGCCTGCCGTTCGAGGAGCACGCCTTCGATGCGGTGACGGTCGCCTTCGGCATCCGCAACATGGCCGACCGGCCGCGTGCGCTGGCCGAGATGCACCGCGTGCTCGGCCGCGGCGGCACCTTGGCGGTGCTGGAGTTCTCGCTCCCCGAGTCGCCGCGGCTGCGGGCGTTGTACCTGACCTACTTCCGCCACGTGCTGCCGGCGATCGGCCGGCTCCTCTCCGGTGACGCGCAGGCCTACCGCTACCTGAACGCCTCCGTCGAGGCATTCCCCTCCAGAGAGCGCTTCGCCGCCATGCTGCGGGGTGCCGGATTCGCGGAAGTGACCTACCGCCTCCTCACCTTCGGGGTGGCGATGCTGTATCTGGCGCGCAAGTAATGCTGCCTACCCGCGCTATACTGGCGCCGAGCGCATGAGCGACGTCGCCTCTCCACCCCTGCAGCATACCGGAACCGGCAACGGCCAAGCCTCCTCCATGCTTGACGACGGCTCCATCTGCCGGGTCGAGGTGGCCGCCGACGTCGAGCCGCTGGCATGGCTGGCCGGCCGCCGGGAGGGGGAGCTGTGCTACTGGGCCGGCCGCGACGTTCAGGAGGAAACGGCAGCCGTCGGCGTGCTGATCGACGTCTCCGGCGCCACCGCCTCCAGGGCCGCGCCGTGGATGGAGCGCATCACCGCTCATCTGGAGGGTGCCGACGAAGGAGTCCGCTTCTACGGCGGCACGCGGTTCGACCCACAGGCGCCCGCGGCTCCCGAGTGGCGGGCGCTCGGTGCCTACCGGTTCGTGGTGCCCCGCTTCGAGGCGGTCAGGCGCGACGGACGCACGCTGCTGGCGTGCAACTTCCGGGCCGTGGAGCGCAACGGCCTGACGGCGCTGCTGGCCGATCTGCAGCGACCGTCGGCACCGGTCCACGAGCAGGCCGCGCCGGTCCGCCTGCGGCGGCATGCCGATACCCCCGACCGCCAGGGATGGGAGACGTTGGTGCGCACGGCGCTCGGCGCGATCGACGATCCCGCCGATCCGCTGAGCAAGGTGGTGGTCGCGCGCCGCACCGGCGCGACCGCGGCCTCAGCGATCACGCCGGCGGCGCTGCTGGCCGCCATGAGCCGGGCGGACGACCGCTCGTTCCGCTTCCTGGTGCAGCCCCGGCCGGGCACCGCCTTCGTCAGCGTCACCCCCGAACGGCTGTTCTCCCTGTCCGGTCGCACCGTGCACACGGAGGCCATCGCCGGCACGCGGCGGCGCGGCGCCTCGCCACAGGACGACCAGCGTCTGCGGCGGGAGCTCGCCGCATCGGCCAAGGACGTGCTGGAGCACCGCATCGTGCACGACGCGATCGCCGCCGCGCTCGCGGGTCTGTGCACCGACACCACGGCCGGCACCACGACGGTGTTGCGCCTGCCCGCCGTCCAGCACCTGATGAGCCGGCTTTCCGGACGCCTGGCTCCCGGCGTGGGCGTCGCCGATCTGGTCGACGCGCTCCACCCCACACCCGCGGTGGGAGGCGAGCCGGCCGAGGAGGCACGCCGCTTTCTGGCCCGGCACGAGCCGTTCGACCGCGGCTGGTACGCCGCGCCGGTGGGCTGGGTCGGTCAAGGCGAGGCCGCTTTCGCGGTGGCCATCCGCTCCGCGCTGATCGACGACGGGTCGGTGTCGTTCTACACCGGCAACGGCGTGGTGACCGGCTCGTCCCCTGACTCGGAGTGGGCGGAGCTGGAAGCGAAGGTCGGCGGCTACTTCACCTCCGGCGGCTGAGCACCCCCACTGACCGCGGCGATGCGGAACCGGCTGTGGGGCGAGCTGATCATCGACGAGCTGGCCCGCTGCGGTTGCCGCGCCGCATGGCTCTGTCCCGGCGCCCGCTCCGCCCCGCTGGCGGCGGCAGCCGCGCGCTCGACCAGGCTGGACGTCTCGATCTGCATCGACGAGCGCGCCGCCGGCTACCAGGCCGTGAACGCGGCGCGCGCCTCCGGCGAGCCCGCGGCGGTGATCTGCACCTCCGGCACCGCGGCCGCCAACCTGCTGCCCGCCGCGGTCGAGGCGGGAATGAGCGGCGTGCCGCTGGTTTTGCTGACCGCCGACCGCCCGCCGGAGTTGCGCGATACCGGCGCCAACCAGACGATCGACCAACCTCACCTGTTCGGGCGTGCCGCGGCCTGGCGCTTCGACCTGCCGGTGCCGGATGCCCGGATCGATCCGGCCGCCGTTCTGACCACCGTCGATCAGGCGGTCCATCGCGCCCGCACGGCGGCGGCCGCGGTGCACTTGAACTGCATGTTCGCCGAACCGCTGCTGGGCGACGAGCTGGCGGAGGACATCGACCGGCGGGCAGGAGAACGCCCCTACACCACCTATTCCGCGGCGCCGGCCGAGCCTCCCCGGGAAGCGGTCGCGGAAGCGGCCGCCGCGCTGCGCGGCGCAACGGCCGGACTGCTGGCGGTGGGGCCGCTGCCGGCGGCGGCCGATCGATCGGCGATCGCGTCGCTGGCGGCGACGCTCGGCTGGCCCGTGCTCGCGGACATCGAGTCCGGGTTGCGCTTCGCGTGGGCCGATCGGCCGGCACTCCCGATCGTGCACCACCACGATCTGGTGCTGGGGCATGCCGGCATGGCGCTGCCGGCCCCGGACGTGATGCTGCACCTGGGCGGCCGGCTCACCTCCAAGGCATATCTGGGGTTGCTCGGCTCGCGGCGCCCCACCACCTGCGTGCAGGTGGCCGAGCATGCGCACCGCATCGACCCTGAGCACGTGGTGACCAGCCGCGTCCAGGCGGCGACCGACCGCTTCTGCTCCCTGCTGGAAGCAGAGCTGGGCCGCGGGAACGGTCCGGCCGGCGCCGCGGCCTTGATCGACGCCGGGACGGCGGCGGCCGGGGCGGTCGCGGCCGTGCTCGACGCGGGGCAGGCGGTCACCGAGCCGGCGGTCGCCGCCGACCTGATCGAGCTGCTGCCGGCCGGATGGGGCGCCTTCGGCGGCAGCAGCATGCCGATCCGCGACCTGGACACCTTCGCGGAGGCGGCCGCCCCGCGCAGCGGGCCGCTGACCGTGGGGGCGAACCGCGGCGCCAGCGGCATCGACGGATCGATTGCCTCCGCGGTGGGGTTCGCCGCCGGCCTGCAGGCGCCGGTCGCCGCGCTGGTCGGCGACCTGGCCGTCCTGCACGACCTGGGCTCGCTGGCCGTGCTGGCCCGCTCGCCGCTGCCGGTGGTGCTGGTCGTGGTCAACAACGACGGCGGCGGCATCTTCAGCTTCCTGCCGGCCCTCACCAGCCAGCGCGACGTGTTCGAGCGCTGCTTCGGCACCCCGCACGGCTACCGGTTCGAGCACGCCTGCCGGATGTTCGACCTGGACTACCACCGCCCGGAGACGCGCGCGGAGACGCGCGCGGCGCTCGAGCGGTGCTTCGCCGCCGGCCGGCCGGCGCTGATCGAAGTCGGTACCGACCGGGAGGGAAACCTGGCCCTGCACCAGCGGCTTCGTGCCGCGGTGGGCTCTGCCATCGAAGCGTTGGGCCAGGCCGGCGCGTGAGCGGCGTCCCCGCGCCGACGGCGGTGCTGCTGCACGGCTTCCTCGGCAGCCCGGCGGATTGGGAGACGGTCGTCGACAGCCTCGACGGGCGCGTACCGTGCGTGGCGCCGGCGCTGGCGGATCATCCGACCTTGGCCGCCCTGGAAACTGCCATCCGCCGGTCGGTGCCGGGGCCGGCGTTGCTGATCGGCTACTCGATGGGCGCCCGGCTGGCGCTGCACCTGCTGCTGCGCGACCCCGACCGATACCGCGCGGGGGTGCTGGCCTGCGGCTCCCCCGGTCTGCCCAGCACGGTGGAGCGTGCCGAGCGGCGCCGCGCCGACGCCCGCCTGGCCGCGCGCCTGCGCGGGCTTGGCGACAACGAGGCGCTGCGCGGCTTCCTGGACGACTGGTACGCGCAGCCGATCTTCGCGCAGGTCCGCTCGCACCCGTGCTACGGCGCCATGCTGGCGCGCCGCCTGAAGATCGATCCCGACGCGTGGGCGGCCACGCTGACGCATCTGGGCACCGGCGCGCTGCCGTCGCTCTGGGACGAGCTGCCTCGCCTGCGGCAGCCCACCCTGATCGTGGCCGGGGAGCTCGATGTCCGCTACGTGACCATCGCCTCGCGGATGGCCGCGCGGAGCGCCACGATCCGCGCGGCCATCCGCGCCCGCCTGCTGCCGGACTGCGGACATGCCGTGCTCTGTGAAAAGCCGGCCGAATTTGCTACACAGGTGGCGACCTTCCTCGACGAGGAGCTCCGGAACCTATGAGTCAGATCGACTGGACGGCCTGCGGATCGTATCGCGAGATCCTGTTTCACAAGGCCGAAGGGATCGCCAAGATCACCATCAACCGCCCGCACGTGCGCAATGCCTTCACGCCGTTGACGGTGGACGAGATGCAGAACGCGCTGCGCGACGCCACGGACGACAGCAGCATTGGCGTGGTCATCCTCACCGGCGCGGGCGAGCTGGCGTTCTGCTCCGGCGGCGACCAGAAGGTGCGCGGCCACGCCGGTTACCAGGACGAGGAGGGCGTCGACCGGCTCAACGTGCTGGAGTTCCAGCGGCAGATGCGGCGCTGTCCGCTGCCCATCATCGCCATGGTGGCCGGCTTCGCGATCGGCGGCGGCCACGTCCTGCACGTGATGTGCGACCTGACGATCGCGGCCGACAACGCGGTGTTCGGACAGACCGGCCCGCGGGTGGGATCGTTCGACGGCGGCTTCGGCGCCAGCTACCTGGCGCGCATCGTCGGCCAGAAGAAGGCGAGGGAGATCTGGTACCTGTGCCGCCGCTACGACGCACAGGAGGCGCTGGCGATGGGCCTGGTCAACATGGTGGTGCCGCTGGCCGAGCTGGAGGCGGAGACGGTGCGCTGGTGCCGGCAGATCCTCCGCCACTCGCCCACCGCGATCCGCTGCCTGAAGGCGGCGTTCAACGCCGACTGCGACGGACAGGCCGGGCTGCAGGAGCTGGCGGGAGCGGCAACCATGCTCTTCTACCAGACGGAGGAGGCGCAGGAGGGCCGGGACGCCTTCGTCCAGAAGCGTCAGCCCGATTTTTCCCCGTTTCCGCACCGTCCCTGACGCACTCGGGTGAAGAAGAAGAGCAAGACGGCGATCTGGCTGCAGGCGGCGCGTCCGCGCACGCTGCCGGCCGCCGCTGCGCCGGTCCTGATCGGCTCGGTGATGGCGGCGTCCGCCGACAGTTTCGCGTGGGCGGCCGCCGTGCTGGCGCTCCTGGGGGCGCTCCTCATCCAGATCGGCACCAACCTGCACAACGACCACGCCGACCACGTGCGCGGCGCCGATACCGCCGAGCGCGTGGGACCGCGCCGCGTGGCGCAGGCCGGCCTGCTGGAGCCGGGCGAGCTCCGCCGCGGCATCGCCGTGGTGTTCGCGGCGGCCGGCGTGGTCGGCGTGATCGCCGCGATCCTCGGCGGCTGGCCGATCCTGGTGGTGCTGGCCGCCTCGGTCGCTGCCGCGCTCGCCTACACCGGCGGGCCCAGGCCGCTCGGCTACCTGGGCTTCGGTGACCTGATGGCGTTCGTCTTCTTCGGGCCCGTCGCCGTCGCGACCACCTACTACCTGCACGCGGGCCAATGGCCGATCGAGGCGATCGTCGCCGGCGCCGGCCCCGGACTGATGGCGGCGGCGATCCTGACCGTCAACAACCTGCGCGACCTGGACACCGACCGCGCCGCCGGCAAGCGCACCCTGGCGGTCCGCTTCGGGGCCGGCTTCGCCCGCGCCGAGTACCTGGGCTGCATCGTCGGCGCCGCGCTGGTGCCGACCGTGCTGGCGATCGCCACCGGGCGCTGGGCCGGCGCGCTGCCGCTGATGACGCTCATCGCCGCCATGCCATGGGTCCTGATCGTGCTGCGCCCCGCCCGCCCGCCCGAGCTCAACCACGCCTTGGCCGGCACGGCCCGCACCATGCTCATCCACGCCCTGCTGTTCTCCATCGGATGGTCGATCGCCTGAGCTCCGGGCAGATCGACCTGATCGAGCTGCTCGAAGGACACGGAGAGTCGATCGCGCTCGCCGGTGCCGAGCACGGTCCGGATGAGGGGCTGAGCTACCGCCGGCTGGCGCAGGCCGCCGGCGGCTGGGTGGAGCGGTTCCACGCCTACGGACTGACCCCCGGCTCGCGCATCACCGTGCAGACGGAGAACACCGCCGTGCTGGTCGCGTTCGTCTACGGCGTGTGGTCCGCCGGCCTGTTGCCGCTCATCCTGAGCCCGCTGCTGCCGGTGGCGCGGGTGCGCGAGCTGGCAACGGAGCTCCGCTGCGGCCCGCCGTTCACCGCCGGCGACCTGGACCTGCCGAGCGGCGGGGCGCCGGCGAACCCGGTCGACCCCGGCGCGCCGGCCACCGCCCTGCTGACCTCCGGCAGCACCGGCATGCCGCGTGCGGTGGTCCATACCCTGGCGAACCATCTGTACAGCGCCGTCGGCTCGGCGGCCAATCTGCCGCTCGAGCGCGATGACCGCTGGCTGGTGGCGCTGCCGCTGAGCCACGTGGCCGGGCTGTCTATCCTGTTCCGCTGCCTGCTCGCCGGGGCGACGGCGCTCATCGCCCGCTCCGGATCCTTCCGCGAGGACGGCCGAGGCCCGGATGACGCGCTGGCCCTGCTGCCGCGGGCGACCCGGCTCTCCGTGGTGCCGGCGCAGCTCCAGCGGCTGATCGAGCTGCCGGACGACCGGCGAAAGGCGCTGCGCAGCGTGCTGGTCGGCGGTCAGGCGACGGCGTCGTTGCTCCTTGAGCGCGCGCGGGCAGCCGGCATCCCGGTGCTGCCCACCTACGGCTCCACCGAGATGGCCTCGCAGGTGGCCACCGCCGCCCCCGGCGCCGGCCTGCCGCCCGGCGCGAGCGGCCGCGTGCTGCCGCACCGGCGCCTGCGCATCCGCGACGGTCAGATCGAAGTGAGCGGCGAAACGCTGTGCGCCGGCTACCTGCGCCCGGACGGCATCGAGCCGCCGCCGCTCGAACCCGGCGGGTGGTTCCCGACCGGCGACTGCGGCCATCTCGACGCCAACGGCATCCTGACCGTCACCGGCCGCGCCGACGGCATGTTCATATCGGGCGGCGAGAACATCCATCCGCAGGAGATCGAAGAGGTGCTCGGCGCGCATCCCGCGGTGACGCTCGCCGTGGTGGTGCCCGCCCCTGACCCCGCGTTCGGCGCTCGCCCGGTGGCGTTCATCCAGTCACGCGGCAGCGTCCCGCCGGAAGACGAACTGCAGGCGCTGCTCGCCGAGCGGCTTCCCCGCTACAAGCACCCCGTGCGCTACCTGCCGATGCCGGCGGACGCCCTCAACACCCTCGGCAAGCCGGACCGCGCCCGTCTGACCGGCCTGGCACGCGAGCGACCACGGTCTTGATTCGGCCGTGTGCAACTCGACCGTCGACATCAGCCCTTCGGCGTAGCCCGCAAAGGCAAGCACACGTCGGTCAGCAATAGAGCAGGGGCGGTATCGACGGGCGAATTGCGATAGATCTCCATACAGGGGCGGTCGTCCACGTCCTCGCCGCGCTGCGGCAGCCACAAACCGTACAGGAGCTTGTACGCTTCGGGGAGGCCTTCGTACGGGCCGCGATGGGTGTACACCGCGTAGCGGCCGGCCGCGATCTTGTCGATTACGATTCCGGGCGGCGGCGAAGCGTCGGTGCGAAGCTCGACGCACGCGTCGGCGCGCAGACTCTCCGGCGCGACGACGCTGGGGTCGTCGTAGTAGATACCGAGGACACGGCCGGGCCGGGCGCCGATGGTTGCCACCCACGCAAACAGACGCTCGAAGCACGGTCCCACCTCGTGGTAGGGACCGACATGACGAGCGCGGGCCACTTCGATGTCGTCGAAGGTTTCGATACGAACTTCCATGGTGATGTCTCCTTCCATGCTGATGTCTCCATTTGGAGGGTCGATTTCAATGCGCTCCTCGCCGGGGTAATACCTGACCCTGGCGGCTGCACGGCCGAAGACCGGAGGCGGCGAAGCCGTGCGGTATTGGCTTGGGCTCATCCCGCAGCCGCGGCGAAACGCCCGCGAGAAGCCCTCTGGCGAGTCATAGCCGGCATCAAGAGCGACCTCGGTCACATGGACCGACTCGTGACGCAAGCGGTGGGCGGCGCGCTCAAGGCGCAGTCGCCGCACCAGATCGGTGATCGACTCACCGGTCATGGCCCTGAAGATGCGCTGACAGTGAAACCGCGAGAACGCTGCTTCGGTCGCCACTTCTTCAATCGTGCAGGGCCGGTCAAGACGACGCACGATGAAATCGAGAGCCCGGCTGAGCCGGCGGTAGTACTCCTCGGCGGTGGCGGAACGCATGAGCGCACTCTGGCATGCCGCGTGAAGCTCGACCTGACCGTACGTGCGCTTTTGCGAGTGACCGGGCTGTGGCCCGCACCAGCGCCGACGGCCTTGATTGATGGTCATGGAGCCGGCGCACTCTTGGCCATGATCCAGGTCAGCACCGCCGAGCTGAAGTCCCGGCTAGGCACCTATCTCGCGCTCGTGCGCGCCGGCGAGACGATCGACATCACCTCCTACCGCCAGAGCGTTGCGAGGCTGGTACCATCCGTCGAAGAAGAGGCACTGATCGAAGAGCCGACCGACCCGCCGGAAGCGCTCCGAACGCTCGACCGCCTGCCGTCACGCCGCTCAATCCCCGGAGTAACCGCGCTGTTGGCCGAACGTCGGCGGCGATGACCGTCTACCTCGACACCTCGGTCGTCTGAGCTGGTTGCTCAACCAGGAACCGTCCATCGAGGACTGGGGATCCTGGAACGCCGCGTATACCAGCGACATCTGCCGGGTCGAGTTCACCGGACGATCGACCGGCTCCGCCTGAGCGCCGATCTGGACGATGATGAACGCGTCTTCCTGCACGAACGCTTCGTCAAGTTCTGGCGGTCCGTTCATCGGGTCCGCGTCTCGGCGACACTTCTGACGAACGCAAGCCAAGCCTACCCGACGGTCCTCGGCACGCTGGACGCGATTCACCTGTGCACCGCGCTGATCGTCGCCGACCGTCGCGACGACGGGATCGCCCGGTTCTTCACCCATGACCGACAGTTCGGGACAGCGGCCCGCGCACTTGGATTCTCCGTTCGCGGCGTAGCGGGAGACGAAGACGAAGCCACAACTCTCGGCAGTTGATCAAGTCCCAGCCGCAAACGTAGACTGCTACCGAGCGAGCCAAGCTAGAGCTACGATGACTTGGCGAAGACGCCTTGTCGACGCGTTCCAGTTCTACCATGAGGCCAAATGAACGCCACAGAAAGCCCAAGCCGGTCAATGTCCGATTCCAATGAGTCCGCATCGCACCATTCGGGAGCCCGCATTCCCACTTACACGGACCTGCTATGGCCCACACTCCAAGCCCTGAAGACCCGTGGAGGTTCGGCCTCCATTCGCGAACTCGAAGATGACATCGCCTCGTCGGTGGGGCTCTCGGAGGAGATCCTGGAGATTCCGCATGGCGACGGGCCCCAGTCGGAAGTCAATTATCGCTCGGCGTGGGCACGCACACATCTGAAGTCCCTTGGCGCAATCGACAACACTTCCCGTGGTGTATGGGCCATCACAGACCACGGCCGTTCGATCTCCACAGAGGCTGAGGTTCTCAACCTCAACAGACAGCAGCGTGCGCAACGGACAACTGGCCGGACTCCGAGGCCCAAACGACCTGCCCCGATCGACGACGACGAAACGAACGACCGCACGTGGCATGATGAACTCCTCGATGTCCTCAGATCCATGGGCGCGGATGCCTTTGAGCGTCTTTGCCAACGAATTTTGCGGGAATCGGGATTCACGAAAGTGGAGGTGACCGGCCGTTCCGGTGATGGCGGAATCGACGGAGCCGGTGTTTTGCGGGTCAACCTCCTATCGTTTCATGTACGGTTTCAATGCAAGAGGTACTCTGGATCGGTCCGCGCACACGAAATCCGCGATTTCCGAGGCGCGATGGTAGGTCGGGCAGATAAGGGACTATTCATTACGACGGGAAGGTTCACGGGGGACGCCGAGCGGGAAGCTGTGCGAGACGGCGCTCCGGCTATCGACTTGATCGACGGCTTGGGCCTGTGCGACCTGCTCAAGGACCTCCGACTCGGTATAACGACCGAAACGGTCGAAGTCTCCACAGTGGACCCCACCTTCTTTGCTAGCATGTAGTAACATGGTCGTTACACGACGTGGTTCACATATGAAAGACCGGAGAACTAGTGATTACTCACAACAATTGCCAATGGCAATCATCCGAGGCTTCCAGCAACACGACAACACATTGACCCCTTTCAGCCGGCAATCGTGAGTACGTTGAACAGAGATCAGGTCGTCGCGCTGCTCCGCTCACATAAGGCGACTCTGAAGGAGCGGTTTGGCGTCGCCGAGGTGGCTCTTTTTGGCTCCTATGCCCGTGATCATGCCGCAGAAAACAGTGATGTCGATATCCTGATGAGCTTTGCCTCACCGCCTGACTGGAGAAGTTACTTCGGAGCTCAGGAGCTCAGGCGTACTTGGAGGATCTGTTCGGCCGGCCGGTAGATCTGGCGACCAGAACGGACATACGTAGTGAGATACGACGCTACGTGGAGCGGGATGCTGTCAGTGTGTGACGCCGATCGCCAAGGCCGTGAGTGGCGCTTCTATCCTACTCAGCGGACTTGGACCCAGGAATCGTTCGTGGCTGACGGGCGCACGTATGACGCAACACTGCGCAATCTGGAGTTGATCGGTGAAGCAGCCACTCACATTCCGAGCGATTCACGCGCGGCTCACCCAGAAATCCGCTGGCACGCTATCATCGGTACACGAAACCGCTTGGCGCATGGCTACCTGTCTATCAGCAACAGCGTCATATGGAGCATCATCCGTGACGCCGTGCCTGGGTTGTTGCCCGCGTTGCGCAACCTGATGATCGAACCCGCAACGATCACGCATAGATGGCGAACCGATGATAGGGGCCGACCGTCAGGTTTCCCGGAGGTTCCTGTGAGCCGGATCGACCGCGTTCAGATTCGCGAGTTCTCGTTCGACGTTCCCGACATCGGGCTGGAGCAGGCCGCCGCCGGCGTGGGCAACATGGCCTACGTCAAGGGCGCCGCGCTCACCGCCCGCCGCTTCGCGGTGCGGATCTCGAGCGACGACGGCGCCAGCGGGGAGTACGTCACCCACTGGGTGGGCACGCCCGCGTCCCTGGCGCAGGCGGCGATGCTGGCGCCGCTGCTGCTCGGGCGCGACCCGGACCGGCGGGAGCAGATCTACGACGACCTGAAGCGGGAGCTGCGCGCCTACGACCACATGGGGCACGGCGTGCTGGACATCGCCCTCTGGGATCTGGCCGGCAAGCGCCTGGGCACCTCGGTGTCGTGGCTCCTGGGCGGCTTCCGCGAGCGGCTGCCGGCCTACGCCAGCACCTACCACGGCCAACTCGGGCCCGGCGGGCTGAAACAGCCCGCAGGCGTTCGCGGACTTCGCCGCCGACTGCCAGGCGGCAGGCTTCGCGGGCTTCAAGATCCACGGCTGGAACGACGGCGACGTGGCGCGGGAGATCGACAACCTGCGCACGGTGCGCGCCCGGGTCGGCGACGGCTTCCGCCTCCTCACCAATGGCGACCAAGACGTCCCATCTGACTCATGCCGTCCCAAGTGACCACCGTCCACCGACCAGTGCAGAGTCCGTCGATCAACTCCCAATCGCTAGGCATGGGCCGAACACCGATCCGTTCGATCTCCGAAACCCTCAGCACCATCGCCCCGCAATTTAATGACTTAGAGGACAACAGATGCCTGCCAATACAACCCACACTATTGTACGGGATCGCCAACCAGAAACTATTGGGTTGGATGATGCGCTACTATGGCGATACCATGACTTGCCCAAGTTTCTTCATCTGATTCAGACAGGAACGCTGTATTTTGCTCGCTTGACCGACTTTGAAGACCCGTATGAAGGATATCGTCCAATTATGAACTACCTCGGTCGTCGGCGCAATAAAGAGCAGCAGCACACCGATACGAGACGCCTAAACGTGGTAGTCAATTGCTGGTGCTGGAACGAGTCAGAGAACGCCGCCCTGTGGACTATATACGGAAGAGCCAGCAGCGGAATTGCTGTATTGACTAGCTATAGGAAACTGGTATCTCTATTGCCGAGTTCCGTATTCCTCGGTTTTGTACACTATCTAGACTATTTCGATCCCACAGAGTACATGGACCGCCTTGAACAGAATCTTGATGACTTCGAAGGTATAGAAGGCCACCTCTTGCGTCCCGTGCTCTACAAGCGACAGGAGTTTTGTCATGAGGACGAAGTGAGGGCTTTTAGCACCGACTACTTACTTGATCAAGAGTCTCGCGATGGAGTAAATAAGACGCCCAAAGGTTGGACGATCCGAATCGACCCTGCGCAACTTATCGACATGATTTATATTCAACCTTTTGCATCCCCTTCGCTAATGGAGAATGTACAGCTGCTTGTGGCAAAATATGGATACAAGACACCTATCGTACCATCGACTATTGATAGGGATCCGTGGTAACGGTCAACTGAGAACCATCGAGGTCACCAATCTCCTGGTGCTACGTCGGCGAACACGACGAGTCGTCTCGGTGGACGGAACGGCGCGGTTTCAGAACGGCACCCGATGACGGGGGCTGCCGCGCAGCTCGTCGAGATTCGCGAAGTGATGCGCCGAACGGAGCTTCCGGGGCCCGGCGCGCGTATCGGGGTCCGCGGGTACCGGCAAGATCATCGTGGCGCTGCACCGCGCCGTCCACCTGCGGCGCGCTCACCCGGACGCCCGCGTCCTTATGATCACGTTCCCCACGGCCCTCGCGGACGCCCCGAGCACTCGGCTGATGCGCGCGATCAGCCAACGAACCCAGGATTTCCGAGCGGCTGGAAACAGAACGGTCTCGTGTTCGACGGCGCCGAGGCCCGCCATCAGGGTTCTCGAATCGACGGCCGAGGAATGTGCCGTCATCGCGGAATGGCTGAAAGCGCGGAAACAGGATAAGTATACGCGCCACGAAATCGGAATATTGGTGAGATCGGAGGCCGAGCTGGGAGCGGGCCGCCGAAGCCGCCGCGAAGGCCGGGCATTCGACGGTGGATCTGCCACGTCACGCGGGTGACGTTCAGGGTCGGTCGCAGTCGGGACCATGCACCTCGCCAACGGCCTGAATACCGGGCCATGGCGATCGCCGCCTGCGATAGCGAGTCCTGCCGTCGCTGACCCGAATCGACAGCGTCGGCGACCAAGCCGACCTCGAGGAAGCGTACACCACCGAGCTTCACCTGCTCTATGTGGCGTGCACCCGCCCTCGGGACCATCTCCTGATGACGGCAGTTGAAGCGGCCCCGGAGTTCTCCACGATCTCTCGGGCCCGGGATAGAGCCATCAGAAGCCAGCGTCCTTCCTCGCACGATTGGCGTCATCGATACGTGTCCTTCTCGCGTCTTCGCACCGCGTTTACCACTACTACTCGCTGCGCGTCATCAATCAAGTAAATCACTCGCCAAGGGCCGATACGTATACGATGCACTCTATCTCGAAGTTTGGCGACTCCCATAGGTCTTGGGTTCTGCCCAAGAGCGCAAATGCGCTCGTCTACTCGTCTGTAGTCCGCGGGCGACAACCGCCGAAGATCTCGCTGTGCGTGACTGTCTATCCGAATCTCGTACTCAGGCCCCCCGCTCAAAGAGACTATCCCGATACTCACTATACGATGCGGTGCCCTCTAAGCCCCTCTTCTCGTATTCCTCCAAAGCTCGTTCAGCCACAGCCAGATCTTCGACAAGCTCGTCGTAGTCATCACGACCTACTAATTCAAACCCACCTCTCTGCCTTTCCTCCGATGGATCCCATTCTTCCACGCGGCCATATGTCTCGATCGTTGAAGGAGGTGAGCGACCTTCGACGCCGGTGACGTATCCAGGAGAAATCGTCCATGTAGCACTACTGTACCAGTCTTGCATGCACGCGCTAGCAGTGAGAGCACTCATAGTTCCTCTCCGTGTATTTCCTTTCTTTGAATCCACTTCAGCCCATCTGTCCGCGTCATAGTCGCCACCTCGATGGTGCCGCCGACACCTCGTACACCAACCGAGAGATTCTGCGCAGTTATCGTCGTCCTTATAAGGAAGATCGCGAGATCCACACAATCCTGAAGGGGTAGCACGTCGTAGGGAACTGTATACTCGAAATGAGGCTTGATCGCGTCCTCCAGGATACGGATATCCGAGGCTGGGATCTTGAGTCGTTCACACACGAGTGGCAATAGCCCTGGATCGTATCCGTGAATTATGCGATTCGCGATTTCAAGCTGCCCGCCCCATGTCATCCCAAACTCGTTCTCGTTTCTCGGCGCAGGGTCAGGAGCTTGTGGTATATTGAACAGGAATACCGCTCCATACGGCGATTCGCGGTCATACCCTCCAACAATGAACGACATCCCTCCGGCTGGAGGCACGTCGGACGGCAAGCCGGCAGCCTGCCAACGTTTTGAGAAGAAGGCGCTTAGGTGTTGCGCATATTTGAGGACGGTATATCTCTCTTCGCACAGTTGCAGTTCCAGCTCCGGGATGTAGCTGTGAGCGGTTCGGGTACCGATTAGAGCATCGCCGTACGTGACCGCGCCGACCCAACTATGAGGTTCGCCAAAGCTCAGAATCTTGGTCGCACTGTCGTAGTTCACGATCAGGGGAGCTGGAGCACCCGTTCGTTGAGCGGTAAGGGTTACCCGAGTGTCTGCCGCCAGCACGAGTCCTTCGGGACCCTTGACTACTACGCCCAATGACATGTGTTAACCTTCATTTGCTTTCTATATAAAGAGATATCGATTCGGCGCTCTTCCGTGGGACTGTCGCCTGCTCCTCAGGTCAGCTTCTCACGGACATCATCAGCGTAGGTAATGTCTTCGTCAATCGGGGCCTCGACCTTTACCCGATCAACCGCGAGGTGCATCCTGCGGGCAGAGTTGCCGTGGTCCCGTCGGACTGCGAACGCTCCTTTGATTGATAGGAGGTTCCGATGAGCCGGATCGACCGCGTTCAGATTCACGAGTTCTCGTTCGACGTTCCCGACATCGGGCTGGAGCAGGCCGCCGCCGGCGTCGGCAACATGGCCTACGTCAAGGGCGCCACCCTTACCGCCCGCCGCTTCGCGGTGCGCATCAGCACCGACGACGGCGCCAGCGGGGAGTACGTTACCCACTGGGTGGGCACGCCTGTGTCCCTGGCGCAGGCGGCGATGCTGGCGCCGCTGCTGCTCGGGCGTGACCCCGACCGGCGCGAGCAGATCTACGACGACCTGAAGCGGGAGCTGCGCGCCTACGACCACATGGGGCAGGGCGTGCTGGACATCGCCCTCTGGGATCTGGCCGGCAAGCGGCTGGGCACCTCGGTATCGCGGCTCCTGGGCGGCTTCCGCGAGCGGCTGCCGGCCTACGCCAGCACTTACCACGGCCAACTGGGCCCCGGCGGCCTGAACAGCCCGCAGGCGTTCGCGGACTTCGCCGCCGAGTGTCAGGCAGCCGGCTTCGCGGGCTTCAAGATCCACGGCTGGAACGACGGCGAGGTGACCCGTGAAATCGACAACCTGCGCGCGGTGCGCGCCCGGGTCGGCGACGGCTTCCGCATCATGCTGGACCCGGCTTGCCAGCTCCGCACCTGGAACGACGCGCTCGCGGTCGGCCGCGTCTGTGACGAGATCGGCTGCTTCTGGTACGAGGACCCGTATCGGGACGCCGGCATCGCCACCGAGGGGCACCGCCGCCTGCGCGAACGGCTGGCGACGCCGCTGTTGGTCACCGAGCACGTGCGCACGCTGGAGCAGAAGGCGGCGTTCCTGGTGGCCGGCGGCTGCGACATGATCCACGCCGATCCCGAGTACGACTTGGGCATCACCGGCGTGATGAAGATCGCCCACCTGAGCGAGGCGTTCGGGCTCGACCTGCAGGTGCACGCCTGCGGACCCGCCCACCGGGCCGTGGTCTCGGCGCTCCGAAACACGCATCTGTACGAGCTGGCGCTCATGGGTCCCGGCATGCCCAACATCGTCCCGCCCGTGTACGACGGGTACAGCGACCAGCCCGACGCGGTCGGCGCGGACGGCTGCGTGCCAGTTCCCGACGGCCCCGGCCTAGGCGTCAGCTACGACTGGGACTTCATCGAGCGCAACACCACCACCTCGTACGACATCACCGATCCCTGAGGCGGTCGATCCGCAGTCGCACGGACACTTTCGCCCCGAGTGTAAATTCTTCGCTGGATTTTTCACCTCCGCGCAAAATCGTTAGCATAATCCATGACCGGATCCCTCGATCGGTACCTGACCGCACAGATCCGCTCCGACCTGAGCCGCAAGATGGTGTTCGTCTCCGGCCCGCGGCAGGTGGGCAAGACGACCCTTGCGCGGCGGTTCCTCCCGGATCCGGCCGGCTACCTGAACTGGGACGTCCCCGAGCACCGCGATGCCATCCTGCGCGGCCGGCTGCCGGCCACGGATATGCTGGTCTTCGACGAGCTGCACAAGTTCCGCGATTGGCGCGCGCTGCTCAAGGGACTCTACGACCGGCAGGACGGCACGCGCATCCTGGTCACCGGCAGCGGCCGGCTCGACTACTACCGGCATGGCGGCGACTCCCTGCAGGGCCGCTACCACCACCTGCGGCTGCATCCGCTGTCGGTCGCGGAGCTCGGCATAGACGATGCGGCCGGCCTGCGCCGGCTGCTCGACCAGGGCGGCTTCCCGGAGCCGTACCTGAGCGACTCGGCCGATGCGGCGCAGCGATGGTCGCGTGAGTACCGCGTGCGCCTGGTCGAGGATGAGATCGCCGACCTGGAGCGCGTGCAGGATCTGAGCGCGCTGCAGCTCCTGGCCGTGCGGCTGTCCGACCTGGTCGGCAGTCCGCTGTCGGTCAACGCGTTGCGGGAAGACCTGCAGGTGAGCCACCGCACGGTGGCTCGCTGGCTGGAGATCCTGGAACGGCTCTACGCGATCGTGCGTCTGGCTCCGTTCGGCGCCCCGGCGATCAGGGCGATCAAGCAGGCACAGAAGCACTACCACTACGACTGGCTGCCGATCGGTGACACGGCCGCCCGATTCGAGAACCTGGTGGCGCTGCATCTGCTGAAATGGGTGCACCACGAACAGGACGTGCGCGGGCGCGAGATCGAGCTGCGCTACTTCCGCGACATCGACGGCCGCGAGGTCGACTTCGTGCTCACCGAGCATGGCGAGCCGACCCATCTGATCGAAGCGAAGTGGCGCGACCGGCCGCCGGACCGGTCGCTGCGCTATCTGAGCGAGCGCTTCCCGCAGGCAGCCGCTTACCAGATCAGCGCCACGGGAACCGACGACTACCGGACGCCGGAGGGCATCCGCGTGCAGCCGGCGCTGGGGTTCCTGCGCGGACTGGTGTAGCCGCGCGTGCTACCGTCGCGGCATGGAACTGCGCAAGAACCGCATCAAGCACAAGCTGGCCGACGGGGAGGTGGCCACCGTGATCTCCGGCATCACCCACCCCGACGACATCGACACGTTCGGGGCGATCGCGGAGGCGAACGGGATCGACGGGGTCTGGCTGGAAGGCGAGCACGGGCCGGTCGACGCCGCCGAGCTGGGCAACCTGACACGCGCCTGCGACATCTGGGGCCTGTCCTCCGTGGTGCGCGTCAACGACAACCACCAGGGGCTGATCTACCGCACGCTGGACCGCGGCGCCCAGTCGATCGTGGTCCCGCACGTGAACACCCGCGCCGAGGCCGAGAACGTGGTGCAGGGCGGCAAGTTCGCGCCGGTCGGGGCCCGCGGCCTGTACGGCAGCCGGCAGTACCACGGGCTGGCCGACTACACCGAACGCGGCAACGACGAGACCTGCCTGATCGTCCTGATCGAGGACATCGTCGCCCACCGCAACCTGGACGAGATCCTGGAGGTCGACCACATCGACGTGTTTTTCGTGGCGCCCTCGGACTTCGCCTCGTCGATGGGCCACATCGGCAACCACGGGCACCCGGACGTGCAGGCGAAGATCGACGACTCCATCCGCCGCATCGTGGCGGCGGGCCGCAACGCCGGCGCCATGACCTCCCCCGCGGACGTCGCCTCCTACATCGACAAGGGCGCGCGGTTCGTGCTGACCGGCGTCGGGGGCTGGCTGCAGGCCGGCGCCGCTGAGTTCATGGGCCGCGTGCGCGGCTGACCGTCAGCGCCTGACCGCCCGGAAACGCAGCCGCACGTAGTCGACGGTCCACGCGCCGTCGGGGCCGCGCAACCGGGGCGCGGCCGCGGCGCTCACCTCTGCCTCGACCGCCTGCCGCGTACGGGGCTCCAGCCCGTCCAGGAACGCCGCCGCGAAGGTGCGCAGCCATTCGGTGAGCGTCCCCGGCACCGGCGTGGGACGCGGGAACAGCTTGATCTCGCCGACCTCGAACCCGTGCGCCTCCAGCACGCGCCGGTACTCGGCGGCCGTGGGGAAGTACCACGGATCGCGTACCCGGGCATCCACGCCGCGACGGCGCAGAGCCGCGTGGAGCGCGTCCCGTACCGTGGCGATGTTGCCGGCTCCGCCGAACTCGGCGACGAAACTGCCGCCAGTGCGCAACAGACGCCGCACGCCGGCGACCACCGCCGCGGCATCGGGAATCCAGTGCAGCACAGCGTTGGAGAACACCGCGTCGAAGCTCCCCGCCGGCAGCTCCGGACCCGCCAAGTGGCGTGCGTCCGCCTGCAGTGTGGACAGTCCGCGCTTCCGCGCCGCCGCAACGAACGCGGCGCTGCGGTCCACACCCAGCACATGGCAGCCGCGCGCAGCGAGGTGAGCGGTGAGCGCGCCGTCGCCGCAGCCCAGGTCGAGCACCCGCTCGCCGGGGCGCGGGTCGAGCAGCTCGACGACATCGCGGCCGAGCTCCGGGACGTACGAAGCCCATCGGCGGTAGCGTTCGGGGTCCCAGCGCTGTTCGCCGGTCACGGTCACCTCCACGTTCGGCATCTCCACGTTCGGCATCTCACGTTGGCGCCTGCAGCGTCACATGCAAACATACCGGCCCATGGATACCGGGACCGAATTCATCCGATTCGTCACCGCCGAGTTCGCCAAGGCGCGCGAGTTCGCCGAGCGCGCCGTGGAGCAGATGCCGGCCGGGGACCTGGCCTGGCGGCCGGACGAGAGCGGCAACAGCGTCTCCATGCTCATGCGCCACCTGGGCGGCAACCTGCGTTCCCGCTTCACCGACCTCCTCACCACCGACGGCGAGAAGCCCGACCGTGACCGCGACTCCGAGTTCCGCAACGACGTCACCGACAAGGCGGCGATGCTGGCCAAGTGGCGCGCCGGCTGGGAGTGCCTGGACCGTGCGCTCGCGGAGCTCGAGCCCGCCGACCTGAACCGCACGATCGCCATCCGCGGCGAGCCGCACACCGTGCTGCAGGCGCTGCTGCGCGCGGTGACCCACACCTCCTACCACGTCGGGCAGATCGTCGACCTGGCGCGTACGCGCGCCGCGGACTGGCAGACGCTGAGCATCCCGCGCCCGCCGAGCGAGTCGCCCTAGCCTTCGCGCATTCCCTCCGCGATCGGGACGCGCAGCGCGGAGAACACCGGCAGCACCCCGAACAGGCCGCCGACGCCGATCGCCGAACCCACGCCGATCGCGATCGCGGCCAAGCTGATCACGCTGCCGCCGAGCTCGGCCTGCGTCGTGCCGCGGAAGATCGGCACGACCAGCTCGGTGAGCGGCCTCGACAGCAGCAGGCTCAGGGCCACGCCGATCACCGCCGCCGCGCTCACCATGATCAGCGAGCGGGCGAAGAACTCGCGGGCGATCACGCCTCGTGACGCCCCGACCGCCCGCTCGACCGCTATCTCGCGCGTGCGGCCCAGCACCTCCACCAGCATGATGCTGAGGATGCCGATGCAGCCGGTCACCAGCAGCACGAAGCCCAGCAGGTTCACCACCAGCGAGAAGGTGGCAACCGTGGCGCGCGCCTCTTCGAGGGCAGCCGTCTCCCCGTCCGGCCGGCCTTCCCAGACCTCGACAAGCACGTCGTCGCCGTATTGCTGGGCCAGGGCACCGCGGACCTGACTCTCGATGGTCGCCAAGCCGCCCCCCTGCACGCGCAGCGCGATGCGCGCGTTCAGGAACCCCTGCATGAACGCCTGCACCCTGGAGTTGAGGTTGACAGGAAACGCCGACGTCGCCGGCACGATCATGTCTCCTACTCCGTAGGCGCGCCGCTGGATCTCGCTCGGGTCGCCGAAGACGCCGCGCACCGTGTAGGTAGGCGGCGTGAAGCGCCGGCCGCCGCCCCCGCCGCCTCCTGCGGCTTGCGTCCGAGCTGGCGGCTGGATGACCTGGCCGAGCGCCTCCACCGGTGAACCGAACAGCACCTCCGCCATGGTTACCGAGACCAGCGCCTCGCGAACGCCCTGGGCGACATCCTCCGCGGTGAAGGCGGATCCGGCCACCACCTCCAGACCCATCACGTCGAGATAATCCTCGTTCACGCCGACGACGCTCCGGAAGCGGTAGTTGTTTCCGCCCACCACGTACTCCGTCCACGGGGTGAACGCGACGGGGCTGGCGGCGACGGCCCCGGACACACCGGTCCGCAGCGCGTCGATCACCTGGCCGTCGAACTGCGGAGGGCGCACCTGCTGCAGCTCGCCTTCCTCGTCCCGCTCGACGTTGGCCACCATGACCACCAGACCGTCCCGTTCGAGCTGCTCGGACACCAGACGGCTGAACGCGCCGCTGATCGACAGCGCGAAGATCAGCACGCCGACGCCCAGGCCGACCGTGGACAGCGTGACGGTCGACTTGACCGGCGAACGCGTCAGGCTGGTCAGTACGGAACGGATCGTACGCATGATTCCTCCTCGACTCCCTGCTCGTCCTACTCGTAACGGATCGCTTCGGCGGCCGGCACCCGCGCCGCCGCCGATGCCGGCACGACGTTGAACACCGCGACGATCGCCCACGAAACCAGCACGCCCACGACGATCAAACCGATCTCCAGCGCCCCGAAGCCGATGGTCTCCTCCATCAAGCGCGACAGCAGGGCCGACAACCCGAAGCCGACGCCCGCTCCTATCGCCCCGATCGCCAGCGCTTCCAGGAAGAAGACGGTGAAGACCTGGCGGATGCTGGCACCGACCGCCTTGAGTATGCCTACCGAGCGCTGTTTGCGCACGGCGCGGCTGAAGAAGATGTTGGTGACGTTGACCGCCGCGATCAGCAGCGCCGACAGCGCCAGGAACAGGATCACCGTGGCCAGCCGGCCGTTGCGATCGCTGGTCGCCTCCGCCTCCTCGCGCGGGACACTGATCGCCACCGCGCCCACTCCATGGGAGGCATCGAACCAGTTGGCAAGCTGCGCGCGCGCTTGTTCCAACTGCGCGGGATCATCCACCATGAACCGCAAATTGGTGCGCAGGGCACGGAACCGGCCGCCCAGTCCCTGGAACTGCTGCGCGGCGATGCGTGCCGGAGTAAAGGCCAGATCGTCCATCTCGGTTCCGCTGGGCTCCAGGACACCGATGATGCGATAGAGCTGGTTGCGGGCCAGCACCTGCCGGCCGACCGACTCCCCGTCCTCGAACAGGGTGGCGCCCAGCTCCGAGCCGAGCACGAGAAGCGGCTCATCCCGCTCCAGGTCGGCCATCTGGAACACGTCGCCTTCGGCCGCCGCGAAGTTCCAGGCGGCGAAGAACTCGGGGGTGACCTCCAGACCCTCGACGAGCTCGATCTGTGGCTGGGGACCCTCGGGTGCCGCGACGGGCTCCCAGGCCGGACTTGCGCTGCTCTGTCCGTCCGCCTGCTGGCCTTGGGCTTGTTGGCCTTGGGCTTGTTGGCCTTGGGCTTGCTGGCCTTGGGCTTGCTGGCCTTGGGCTTGTTGGCCTTGGGCTTGCTGACCTTGGCCCTGCGTCCCGGCCGGTTGCCCCTGTCCCGGTTGTCGCTGGAACTGGCCGCCTTGACCGCCCTGGGGTTGGCCGGCCCGCCCGGCTTGGGCTCCCTGACCGCCTTGGACCTGACCGCCTTGGGCACGCTGGACCTGGCCGCCCTGCCCGGCCTGGCCCTGCTGCCGAGGTTGCGTCCCCTGCGCTTGTGTCTGCGTCCCCTGCGCCTGCGCTCCCTGGCCCTGACCCTGGGTCTGCGTTCCGCCGCCTCGGCCGAAGCCGCTCTCACCGAACCGGAAGCCGGTCCGGTTGGCCAGATAGGCGTACTGGATCGCCTGCGTGACCGATCGCGCTTCCAGATCGGCGGCGGTGAGCATGACCACCTCGGTGGAGGTCTGGATCTGCGCGGGCAGATCCATCTCGTCGGCATCCTCCCGCGCGGCGACGACGATCTCGCGGTAGCGCGGCGACGACAGCAGCTCGCGCGACTGCTCGGAGGTGCGCCCGGCCAGCGCGATGCCGGCCGCCGTCGCCCCAACCGCCAGCGCCACGCCCAGCGACAGCAGCAGCGACTCGGCCGGCCGGCCTATCACCGAGCGCACGCTCATGCGCAGGTCTTCGCGGTAGTTCATGCGTTTACCTCCCCGTCCTGTGCGACTACCTCCCCGTCCTGTGCGACGCGGCCGTCGCGCACGCGGATGCAGCGGCGCGCGCGCCGTCCCAGATCTTCGTCGTGCGTGACCATGACGATGGTGACCCCTTCCTGGTTGAGGCCCTCCAGGATCTGCATGATCTCCTCGCCGCGATCGCTCGGCAGGTTGCCGGTGGGCTCGTCAGCCAGGATCAGGTCCGGCTTCAGGGCCAGCGAGCGAGCGATGGCCACGCGCTGCTGCTCGCCGCCGCTCATCATGGTCGGCAGGTGGTACATGCGGTCGTTCAGGCCCACCTGCTCCAGCAGCTCGGCGGCGCGCGTGCGCCGCTCGCCGCGCCCCATGCGGGCGTACCCCATCGGCAGCATCACGTTCTCGATGGCCGAGAGCTCGCTGAACAGATTGAAGCTCTGGAAGATGAAGCCGAAGTGGCGGTTGCGGATGCGCGCCTGCTCCTTGTCCGGGAGCTGCGTGATCTCCACGTCCTCCAGGAAGTAGCTGCCCTCGCTCGGCACGTCGAGCAGGCCGACGATGTGCATGAAGGTCGACTTGCCCGAGCCGGACGGCCCCATCACGGAGATGTACTCGCCGCGCTCGATCTGCAGGCTGACCTCGGTCAGCGCCGTCACCTCCACCTCGCCCAGGTCGTAGCTCTTGCCGATCTTTTCCAGTCGTATCATCCGTCGCTCCCTTCGAGCACCAGAGTGTCGTGCTCGATGAAATTCTGATAGCCGCTCACTATGATCGGGTCGCCGGCCTCCACGCCGGTGAGAACCTCCACCACGTTGCCTTCCACCTGGCCGAACGTGACGGCGATCTTGACCGCGCGGTCTCCCTCGATCCGGTACAGGTAGCGCTGGCTGCCGGTGGTCAGGTAGGGCCCGCGCGGCAGCAGCAGCGCGTCCTCGGTCACGCCGACCTCCATCACGCCCACCGCCGTGGCCCCGGACAGCAGCGGCCCGGCGTCGGGATCGGGCTGCACCCGTACCAGCACCGTCGCGCCCAGGCCGTCCGGGGACTGCTGGGCGACCCGGCCGACCGCGGCCACCGTCCCCGTCAGGCCGAGCGTACCGATGCCGAGCTCGACCGGCTGCCCGAGCTGCAGCGCTCCGGCGTACTGCTCCAGCACCTCCAGGTCGATAACCGCGCTGCCCGGGTCGGCGACGGTGAACAGGGTCTGGTTGGCGGTGATGCGGCTGCCCGGGATGCCGAGCTCGGAGGCGATCTCCAGCACCTCGCCGTCGATCGGGGCGGTCACCGACATCGCCGCGATCTTGTCCTGCTGGCGGCCTATCTCGACCTGCAGCGCAGCGATCGAAGCCAGCGACACCTGGTCCTCCAGAGCCGCGATCTCCCGGTCCTCGGCGAGCTGCAGGATCTGCTCCTCGCGGTCGCCGATCAAACCCTGCAGGGTGCGCTCGGCGGCCTGGAGATCGCTCGGCGGCGACACCTCGGCGGCCACCATCGACTTCACCTCGTCCCGCTCGGCCGTCGCGTCCGTGATGTCCTGCGCCAAGTCGTCGATCTGGCGTTCCTTGCGCGCCAGCGTCACCTGGCTCTGCAGCCGCTGTCTGGCCAGCGACCGCTCCGCGTCGGCCAGGTCGGCGCGCAGGTCCTCCAGCGTCTCTTCCAGATCGGTCGCGGCCAGCTCCGCCAGGAGCTGCCCCTCCTGCACGGAATCGCCTTCCTGCACATACAGCGTCGCCGCCGATCCCGCCTCCGGGCTCACCAGTGTCATCTGCACGGGAAAGACTACCGCGCCCGAGGCCTGCGTGGTCTGCACCAGGCGGCCGCGGGTCACCTGCTCGGCGTTGTACGAACGCAGCGTGTACAGCTCCTGGCGCGGCCCGAGGATCAGGTACGCCGCCACCGCCAGTCCCACCACCAGCGCGCCCACCAGCAGCACCAGACGCCACTGCCGGCGCTGGCCCGGCGGACGGTACGCCTTGACCTTGCCGGTATCCACGATCCTGCCTTCAGCCATAGCTACACGCGTGCCCTCCGCCACGGGAGAGCCGCCGGTAGCATAGTCCTCACCGGCGGTAAACGTCCGGGGAATCCCATCTAAACGGCTCCGGAACCGCGCTTCCGCGCCAGCTCGTCCCTGATCCGCGTGGACGAACGGTCCAGGCAGAAGCGGTCGGCGGGCAGCTCGACGAACACCGGGCGAAGCTCGGCGGGCACGTGCAGCCCGCCGAGCGTCAGCAGCCCGGACGGCAGCGGCCGCGCCGCCACCAGAAAGCGGCAGCCGGCCGCTCCTATGGCGGCCACCGCCCGGTGCATCTGCCGCTCGCCGCCGTAGAAACGCGGTTGCAGCACGCGCTCGGCGGTGTCGGCGCCGACCACGAACACCGCTCCCGGGAACAGGCCCGCCTTGTCCGTGTAGAGCGCGGCGCGCGTCAGCCACAGATCCGCGCGGCCCAGGAACTGCGCCGCGCGGCGATGCGCCTCCGCGGCGTCGAGCGGCGACTTGTCAGCGTTCAGCACCGGCAGCTCGTACGACACCTCCGCCCCCAGGAACTCCGCGGCCGCCGCCGCCAACCCTCGGTGGCCATCGTGCGCCGGATTGAAGGCCCCGGACAGGAGCGCACCCACCCGCGACCGCCGAGCCGCCGGCGGATCGGCCAGCACGGTGCCGTCCGCGGCGCGGCACACCGCCCGAGCCCCCTCCGCCAAGAGCCCCGCCAGCTCCGACCCGGCGTCAACGGAGACCCGGACCGGTTCCGGCTCCGGCCACGACGGCACGGCCGCGGGATCGACCCCGGTCGCGGTCGCCAGCGCCAGCAGCACCAGGCGGCCGGCGACCGCCTCCTCCTGCACGCGGTCGCGCGCCCCCTTGGTGAGCTGGACCGTCAAGCATCGTGACCCAAGGCCGTCCCGCGTGGCGACGTGGCACACGTGTGCGCCGCGCCGCTGACGGCCGGTGACCATCGCGGCAGTGCAGCCCAGACCCACCGCCGCGCCGCCGCCGGCCAGCTCCCGCGCACGCTCCCAGGCCGCCACGGCCAACGCGTCCGCCACCGCCGGATCGGTGGCGCGGGCCGGCTTCGCTCCCAGGGCGGCGGTCAGCGAGTCCGCGTGGTAGCGGTCATGCGCCTCCAGAACCGTGGCGGAAGAGCCGCCCACGGCGTGCAGCCAGGCCAGCCCCTGGGTGCCTCCGGCCAACTCCAGCACGGCCGCAACCGGCGCGCGGTGGACGGCTCGGATCAGCGCCGTCCACGCCGCCGCGTCATGCGGGCAGGGCGACATCTGCTACCCTGCCAGGCAGATGGCGCGTACCACCACCGTCCTGTTCATTGCCGACGTCGTCGGCAAGCCGGGCGTGTTCTGCGTCAAGAGCCTGCTGGGCAATCTGCGGCGCACGCATCAGGTCGACCTGACGATCGCCAACTGCGACGGCGCTACGGGCGGCTTCGGGCTCGGCAAGCGGCATGCGGCCTACCTGCACAAGCTCGGCGTGGACGTGATCACGTCCGGTGAGTGTATCTACTACAAGCGCGACATGGTGCCCTATCTGCAAGAGGTCAGGTACGTGCTGCGTCCGTTCAACTACCCGCGCCAAAATCCCGGGCACGGCTGGGCGACCGTCACCGCCCGCGGCGGCGCCCGCGTGACGGTGGTCTGCCTGCTTGGTCAGTCCGGCTACGACCGCGTGCACGCCGCCAACCCGTTCGCGGCCGCCGACTGGCTGGCCGCCGAGCGGCGACCCGAGACGCCGATCACCATCGTGGACTTCCACGCCTGCACCACCGCGGAGAAACGGAGCATGTGCCTATGGATGGATGGCAAGGTGAGCGCGGTGTTCGGGACACACGTGCGGGTACAGTCGGCGGATGAAGCGATCAGCGCCAAGGGCACCGCGAGCCTCACCCACTGCGGGCGAACCGGCAGCATCGACTCGGTCGGCGGCCTGGACCCCGAGATCGAGATCCGCAAGTGGCGGACGCAGATCTTCGAACGATCGGCGGACACCTGGGGCAACCTCCAGTTGCAGGGGGCGCTGGCCCGCTTCGACGATGACGGCCGTGCGCTGGCTCTGGACCGCCTGCAGGTGCCATGTCCCGGTCCGACGGGAAACGATGCGCCGGCCGATTGACCGCCGCCGGCCCGGGCTCCGCACCGTACTGCCGTGCGTGTTGGCCGCGGCGGCCCTGCTGGTTTCGGCGGCCCTGCTGGCCGGCTGCTCCTTCGACTACCGGTCCACCTCGCTCGACGAGGAGCTGGCTGAAGAGGTGCCGAACACGGTGCTGCGCGGCGTCGAGCACACCGTGATGAGCGGAGATCGGGTCACAGCGGTCCTGCGCATCGATCGTGTGGAGAGCTACCACGAACGGGACCTGGTGATACTCTCCGGCATCCACTTCACGGAGTTCGACAGCGACGGCGGCGTGGTCGCGGAAGCGTGGGCGGATCGCGCCGAGTACCACAGCAAGACCGGCGACGCCCGCGCCGAGGGATCGGTGGTGGTGTCGTCGGCCCGGGAAGATGCCCGTATCACCGCCGCGGGACTGAGCTGGAACGACACCGAACGCACGCTGAGCGGCGGCGAGGGCGCGGAGGTAGTGCTCGAACGCGGCGACGGATCCACCCTCACCGGCGTCGGCTTCGAGGCGGACATCGCACGCCGGATCATCCGCTATCTGGGGCCGGTGTCCGGCAGCATGGTGGTCGACCGATGAGGTCGCCGCTGCGCCGTGAGGCCGCCACACTGCTGGCCGCCGCCCTGCTGGCGGCCAACGCCCTGCTGGCGTCCGCCCCGGCGGTCGCCGCGGACGAGTCCGCACAGGAGCCGGAGAAGACGACGATCACGATCAAGGCACTCGACAGCATGGAGACGTTCGGCGCCAAGGGGCAGGAACGCACGGTGCTCACCGGCGGGGTGGAAATCGTCGTGGACGGCACGATCATCCGCGCCGAGCACGTCGAACTGCTCGGCGAAGAGGCCAGCATCGTCGTGTGCCGCGGCGCGGTGCGGGTGATCGATGAAGATGAGAATATCGAGATCGCCAGCGAACACCTGTTGTACGACCGCGAGCGATCGGTGCTGCGCATCCAGGGCAGCGCGTTGCTGATCGACCGCGACAACGAGGTGGTGGTGAAGGGCGGCTTCATGGAGTACCACCAGGATGCAGGCGTTGCGACCGTGCAGATCGGCGTCCGCATCCTCAAGCCCGACCTGGTGTCCCGTTCGGAGTTCGCGCGCTACCGGCGCGACGAGAACACCGTCGACCTGTCCGGCATGCCCGTGGTGACGTACCAGGGCGACGAGTACCGGGCGATGCGAATCTTCATCGACCTGGAGCAGGACTCGGTCCGCATGGAAGGGGAGATTCGGGGCACCATCACGGTGTCGTGAACGACCTGCCCGAGGCGCCCCGCCCCGCGGCGACGCTGGCCGTCCGCGACCTGAGCAAACGATTCGGCCGCAAGGCCGCGGTGGATGGGATCTCCTTCCGCATGAACGTGAGCGAGGTGGTCGGCCTGCTGGGACCCAACGGCGCCGGCAAGACGACCGCGTTCTTCATGATCGCCGGCTTCATCGAGCCGTCGGCGGGCAGCGTCCTGCTGGGGAGCGAGGACATCACCCGGCTGCCCATGTACCGGCGCGCGCGCAGCGGCATCGCCTATCTGCCGCAGGAACCGTCGGTGTTCCGCAGGCTGACCGTGCGTCAGAACGTCCTGGCGGTGCTCGAGACCCGGCGGATGCACCGCAGGCAGCGCCACGAGCGCTGCGACGAACTGCTCGCGGAGCTCGGCATCGAGGAGATCGCGGCCCAGAAGGCCCATACGCTGTCCGGTGGCGAGCGCCGACGTACGGAGATCGCCCGCGCGCTCGCCAGCGATCCCCGCTTCCTGCTGCTGGACGAACCGTTCGCGGGCATCGATCCGATCGCCGTGCACCATCTGAAGCGAGTCGTGCGGTCGCTTGCCGGCCAGGGCATCGGCATCCTGCTCACCGATCACAACGTCCGTGACGCCCTGGAGATCACCGACCGCTCCTACATTATCGACGGCGGCCGCATCATCGCCGACGGCAGCCGCGAAGCGCTGCTGGCCGATCCGGCCGCGCGCAGCGCGTACCTGGGAGAGGAGTTCCGCATGTAGGTGACGACAGGATCGGCGCGTAAAGCGGAGCCCGGATTCGATTGAGCAGTCGAGGCAGGTTCTCAATGACCGTGTGGGCACCGTCGACGGCGACAAGGCGAGACGCCGACCAGAAATCAGCCCACCGGGAGTCGTTCGGTTTGCTCGTGTACCGCGTTAGTAGCGCTTTAGCCAAGGAGCGAAAACGCGCCTCTTACGAGATTGGCTTGATGCCGAGTTCCCGCAGCGCGTTCGCTGTGGCCTGGTCGGCTGCCAGTTTCGCGTGTACCAGCCGCTCGTCGGACGGGCCCATGAACGCCGTCACGGGCAGGAACACCCCGTCCGCGTTCGGATCGCACCACTCACCGCTCTGTGTCAGGAGGATTTTTCCGAGCCGCTCTCCCCTTCTCGTGCGTTCAGGGATGGACGCCGCCACTTGAAGGGCGGCTCTCGAGGACGCAATCGCGGCCTTCTCATCGCGCCCGTCGACAAGTGCTTCCAACCAGGCTGCCAGCGACTCCCTCTCCTCTGTGAAGAGCTGATCGATCTTGGCTATCCGATTGCGCGTCAGCGCGCTGTGGTGCAGCCAGTCCACGGGGCGGCCCTCGAAGCAAGCCCACCTATTGAGCGGTTCTTCGACAAGACGCTCCGCCGTCAGATAGTCGGGCGCGTAGTGGAGGTCTTCGGCTCGTCGCAGACGACCGTCCTGATCCGGCACGACGCACCGAGTGCGCAACGCTCCGTATAGTCGCTCCCGAAGAAGTTGGCAGTGCTCGGTGTCGCCTGCCTCGCGGCGACGAGGAAGAGCGTCCAGGTGCAGCGCAGGCTGATGATCCGTTGCCAGCGTGGGCAGATTGTCCGCGACCATTGCCGCGGCTGCCTCGATCAACTCGTCGTTGTATGGACCTGGCAACAGGTTCTGCCGGTCTTCATTCGTTTTCCACGGCGCGTTCAGGATCCCCGCCAAAAGGCTCGCTGTCCGAGTGGGGAAGAAATGCCAGAAATATCCCGGCTGGTTCAACCCATCCAACGGTGCCGCCCACCAGAGCGGCACGTCCTCCCCGTCGTCCAGCGAGCGCCGGTCTTGCCGGGCTTCGGCGGACAGGCGGTGGATGGCCTTGAAACACTGCCACCTCGAAGCTCCTTCCCCGGTGTCTAACCGCAGCTCGCCGTCGCGCCGCTCCAGGACGAAATCCCGCGAGCGGTCGCCGTCCTCGAGGGTCAGATACCCCACGTGGTCCACGAATAGCAGGAACTCCGGCGGGAAGTTCCGGACTTGAACGGCAATGTCCTCCCGTACGCCGGACTTGAGCGGCAAGCGGACGATGTTCGTTGCCCACGTCATCAACTCCCGAAGATCCTCGTCTGCCGCCATCGCTGCGCGGGCGTCGGCGGGAACAGGCAGCCGGAGGACGGGGTAGCGGTCCGCCGGTGCGGCCGCGGCTATACGTCGGCCGCGTATTCCTTGTCGAATCGGAAGGAGCCGGCGCGACTGAAGAACTCCGGCGCATCCGTGACGCCGAGCACGGACTTGAAGCCCGGTCCGAACCGCCCGATCTCGCTGGTATCTCGTTTGGGAGACATGGGCGAGAACATGAGCGCTTCGACGCCCCGTTCGTCGATCGGCTTCCCGTCGTCGGCGCAGTAGAGATACTTCTTGGTCAGTCGAACCAGAATGCTCTTTCCGCTATCTGCCTGGGCAAGCGCGTCCGCGCTGTTCTGGACGAGCTCGAAGAGTTGCCGATGCGCGTATCCGCCGTGCGCGGTGTCGTGTTCGTGGTTCGCATGTTCGGTGACCAGACTTGGCTGCACACGGTAGGCCTCAAGGGTCTTCCTGGTCTCCTTCGCGATGAAGTCGCCAAGCGGTCCTCCGCAGCCCGCCCAGTCGGGGCGTTCGTTGTCGCGCGGGAGGTCAAGCGTAGCGTCGGGGCGGTAGAACCTGCCCCGTTCGGCCTTGGAGAAGTCGTATTCGAGCTTCATGGTCCCGACTCGAACTGACGGCGTTCGTTCGGCGTGGCCGGTCGCGCCGAGATGATCCTGATCAGCTCTCGATAGGCAGCCTGACGGAACGTGTGGCACACGGTGAGCAATGACCGTTTCGGGCCTCTCCGACCGTCACCCAACGTTCCTCGGCATCGCTGTGCTCCTCGTCGGGTATCGACCGAATGAGTGGATCTCGAAACACGGTTGCCGCTAGCTCGAAGTCAACTCCATGCTTGCGCAGGTTGCTCGCCGCCTTGGCGGGATCCCACTCGAAGTCGAACACCTCAATCTGCTTTGGCCGCTCAAACGCCGGCAGATGGCTTCATCACCGAAGCAGCGACTCAATCTGCACGTAGGCAACATGGGACAATGTTCGGTGCGACGGAATAGCCGGCACCACTGCGAGACTACGCAACGCGGTATTCGCCGGTCAAGGAGCCGACCACCCAAGCCATCCAAGGGTGGAGCGCGCCCGGCTCGTCGCCGGCGCGGCCGGCGCGCCGATTTGACACCGCGAACCAGCGGCGCCAGACTCCAGCCACGTGTTGGCTCCGCCCGCGGCAGAAACGCGCGGAGCCCCAGAGAGTCACGATGCAAGCGCAGCAGCCGGTCCTTCGGCAGGAACAACGCCTGCGGATGACGCCGCAGCTCTATCAGGCGATCCGCATCATGGCCCTGCCGCTCGCAGACCTGCAGCTCACGATCGACCAGGAGCTGGAGCGCAATCCGGCGCTTGAGGTCGTTTCCGAGGACCCGACCGACTCGCTCGACGAGTTGGAGGACCGCCCCGAAGAGGAACTGTTCGGGGACTCGTCCGATCCCGGGTTCCAGAGCCTGCGCACCGATGCCGACCCGGACGCCAGGCAGCGTTTTCTGGAGGGGGCACTGCAGCGGCCGGAGACGCTACGGGAGCACCTGCTTTGGCAACTGCGGCTGCAGCCGGTCGACCCCGAAGTCCTGCGGGCGGCCGAGCTGCTGATCCGCCATCTGGACGACAATGGCTTCCTGCTCGAACCTCCGGAGACGGCAGCCCCGGACATCGACCCGGTTACGCTCGGCCGGGCACGGCGGCTGGTGCAGGGCTTCGATCCCATCGGCACCTGCGTCGCCGACTACCGCGAGTCACTCACCGTCCAGATACGGCATCACGACGCACCCGCGCCGCACGCCGCGGCCGTGGTCGAGGGCCATCTGGACGCACTGGAGCGCGGCCGGCTCGATGAGATCGCGCACGCGCTGGACATCCCGGTGGGCGCGGTGCACGAGGTGCTGGCGTTCGTGCGTACGCTGGAGCCGCTTCCCGGTCGCAATTTCCCGTCCGAGCCCACCCGCTACGTGGTGCCGGACGTGATCGTACGCATGCACGACGGAGAGCTCGCCATCATTCTCAACGAGGAGGTGATCCCCGTCCTGGGGGTCGACAGCTTCTTCGAGCGGATCGGCGGCAATGGCCTCGGCCCCACCGCCGCCGGCAAGGAGGCGCGCCGATTCGCCAAGACGAACCTGCAGGAGGCACGCTCGTTCATCCGCAACGTCGCCGCGCGCAACCGGTCGCTGGTACGGGTGACACGGAAGGTCGTCGACCACCAGCGCGAGTTCTTCCGCAGCGGGCCGAAGCAACTCCGCCCGCTGACGCTCCGGGACGTGGCCGAAGAGGTCGACCTGCACGAAGCGACGGTCTCCCGAATCGTCAACGGCAAGTTCGTGCAGACCGAGTGGGGGATCTACGAGCTGCGCCACTTCTTCACCAACTCGATCTCCGGCGCCGGCTCGCGCGGGTCGCAATACTCGAAGGCCGGCGTCAAGGAAGTGGTGCGCGAGATCATCGAAGCCGAGCGGCCGGACGGCAAACGCTTGTCGGACAGCCGCATCGCCGCCATCCTGGCCGAGCGCGGCATCAAGATCGCCCGGCGTACGGTCGCCAAGTACCGCGGCGAACTGGACATCGAGAGCTCCCTGGAGCGCTGACCGGAGACCCTATGGCCTTTACCGTCCTCGACCTGCTGCGGCTGGACCTGCGCGAGAACGAAGCACTGCATCTGTCGTGCATCGGCGGACGCGCAGGCATCACGCGCGAGATCAACGCGCCCGAGCTGAATCGGCCCGGCCTGGCGCTGGCCGGGTTCTACGAACAGTTCGCGTTCCAGCGCATCCAGGTGTTCGGCCGCGGCGAGCACGCCTACCTGAAGACACTCTCCGCCGAACGCAAGACCGACACGCTCAAGCGCCTGTTCGACCACGCGGTCCCGTGCTGCGTGTTCACCGACAGTCAGCAGCCGACCGAGGATTTCCGCGAGCTGTGCGAGGCCGCCGGCTGCCCGATTCTGCAGACCTCGCTCTCTTCCTCCTCCTTCACCGCGCGCGTGGTGAGCGCGTTGAACTCGATCTTCGCCCCCTCCGATCGCGTGCACGGCGTGCTGCTGGAGGTGTTTGGCCTGGGCGTGCTTCTGCAGGGCCCGAGCGGCGTGGGCAAGAGCGAGGCGGCGCTGGCGCTGATCGAACGCGGCCACCGCTTCGTGGCCGACGACGTGGTGGAGATCAGGCGCGTCGGCAACACCCTGATCGGCAACGGGGTGGAAGTTACCAGCCATCACCTGGAGATCCGCGGGATCGGCATCATCAACATCGCCCACCTGTTCGGGGTCGGCGCCATCCGTGAATCCAAGCACATCCAGTTGGCGGTGCAGCTTGAGGAATGGGACAACTCGCGCGAATATGATCGAATCGGGGACCAGGACATCCAGGTGGAGCTCATCGGCACCCACGTCCGCCAGATCGTGATCCCGGTACGGCCAGGCCGGCCCGTGCCGATCCTGATCGAGACCGCGGCCATGAACGAACGGCTCAAGCACATGGGGTACAACTCGGCCCAGGAATTCAACCGCAGCGTCATGGCGTGGATGTCGGCGCGCAACCCGCAGACCGCCGCGGTCGAAGAGTGGTAGGTGAGCCCGAATGGTGGAGCGTGAGGTGATGATCGCGAATCGGGCCGGCGTCCACGCCCGGCCGGCGGCGCTGCTGGTACGGACGGCCAACCGGTTTCAGTCCGACATCTACCTGGAGAAGGACGGCGAACGGGTCAACGGCAAGTCGATCATGGGGATTATCGCCCTCGGCGCCGCCTATCGAACCACGCTGCGGGTCATCGCCACCGGCGCCGACGAGGCGGAGGCCGTGGAAGCGTTGGTCCGCCTGGTGGACAGCAAGTTCCAGGCGACCGACGACGTAGCATGAAGGGCCTTACGCACCGCCAGCGGCAAACCCTGCAGTTCATCGAGCACTACCTCGACCTGCACGGCTTCGCGCCGACCGTGCGCGAGGTGGCATCTCACCTGGAAATCACCACCAAGGGCGCCCACGATCACCTGCGGGCGCTGCAGCGCAAGGGCTGCATCACGCGCGGCAGCCGCCGGTCGCGGGCGATCACCGTGATCGCGAACGGCGCGGAGGCGCCGGAGGTCGTGGACATACCGGTGCTCGGCACGGTGGTCGCCGGACAGCCGCTGCTCAACGAGGAGAACCTGGACGGCACCTACCCGCTGCCGCGGTCCAGCATCGGCACGGGGGACCATTTCGCGCTTCACGTCCGCGGCGACAGCATGAAGGACGCCGGCATTCATGACGGCGACCTTGCCGTGATACGCCAGCAGCCCACGGCCACGGATGGCGACATCGTGGTGGCGATGATCGACGACGCCGTGACCCTGAAGCGATTCTACAAGGAGAGCAGGCGGGTCCGCCTGCAGGCGGAAAACTCCGCCTACCCGCCCATTTACGCCACCGACCTCAGGATCCTGGGCAAGCTCGCGTGCTTGGTACGCGACTACCGCTGACATACCGGTCCGCGCCCATCGGACGCCGGCCCGATGGCTGAAGCCCCCACCTATCTGTTCTGCGGACCCGATACCGGCGAGAAGCGCCGTTCGATCGAGCGGCTGCGGACGCAGTTGCAGCGCAGCTCCGGCGGTGCCCCGCTGGCCATCGAACGTCACTATCCGTTCGACACGGTCATGGTCGACGTGATCGCATCGCTGCGCACGCCCAGCCTGTTCGCACCGCGACGGCTGGTGGTGCTCAGCCAGGCGGAGTCGCTGAAGGCGGCCGATGTCGCGGCGCTGGCCGACTACTGCCGGGAGCCCGCCGAAGGGACCACACTGGTGATCGAGACCGAAGAGCTGCGCGTCGCCAAGCGCCTGCAGGACGCGGTGCCGGCATCCTGTCGCAGGGTGTTCTGGGAGCGCTTTCCCGACCAGCGGCGGCGCAGCATCAGCGCATTCTTCAGCGAACGGGGGATCGCCATCGACGACCAGGCGGTGGAGACGCTCAGCGAAATCGTCGGCTCCTCATCGACGGCGCTGGAGAGCGAGTGCGCGGCGCTGGCCGCCATGCATCGGGCGTCGTCCGGCGAACGGGGCACGCTGAGCGTCGAGGACATCGACCGATGGGTCCACCACAGCCGTGCCGAGACGGTGTTCACCCTGTTCGACCACCTGGGAAGCCGCGACCTGGCGGCCGGTATTCGCACCCTGCAGGCGATCATGCTGACCCGGCAGACGACCCCCTCGCAGCTCCTCGGGGGGTTGGCATCGCAGTTCCGCAAGGCGGCCGACCTGCAGCACCTGCTGCCGCGCATGGACAGCCAGCAAGCATGGAGGGTGCTCAAGGTGTCCGGCAAGCGGGCACAGGCCAGCCTGGCCCGCGCGGCCGAAGGCTACCGCGCCGCGGAGTTGCAGGCGATCCTGCGGGTGCTGGCCGAGTTCGACCTCCGCATCCGCTCCGCCGCGCAGCACATGCAACTCAACCTGCTCCGGCTGGTGCTGTACTACGTCGTCGTTCGAGGTGGGCGAGGAGCGTGGCGGCTATTTCCTCACTGACGCCCGCACGTATGTGGTCGCTCAAGGTGGGCCAGGAGCGTTGAGGCCGTTTCCTCGCTGACGCCGGCGCAGCGGCTGATATCCCCCGGCGTGGCGCGCGCCACCCCCGCGACCGAAGCGAACCGCTGCAGCAGGCGTTTGCTGCGCACGGGTCCGACGCCCGGCACCTCCTCGAGCACCGAGCGCGCCACCCGCCTGGTGCGCAGGCGCTTGTGGTACGTGGTCGCGAAGCGGTGCGACTCGTCCCGCACCGCCTGCAGGAGCCGCAGCGCGGCGCTTCCCTGGGGTAGCGCCACCGGAGCGCCGCGGCCGGGCAGGTAGATCTCCTCATTACGCTTGGCAAGGCCGGCCAGCGGGAGCTCGGTCAGCCCGAGACCGTCGAGGATCCCCTTGGCAGCGCTTACCTGGCCGGCTCCGCCGTCCACCAGCACCAGATCCGGGTGGGGCAGGCGATCGTTGAGCACGCGGGCGTAGCGCCGTGCGACCACCTCGCGCATCGCCTCGAAGTCGTCGACCCGGCCGCCCAGCGATCGGATCCTGAAGTGACGGTACTCGGCTTTCGCCGGCTGGCCCGCGTCGAATACCACCAGCGACGCCACCGTGTCACGCCCGCCCAGGTGGGAGATGTCGAATCCCTCGATCCTCTGCGGCGCGACCGGGAGGTCCAGCGCCTGACCCAGTTCCTCGACGCCGCGCTCGCGGTCGATGCCGGGATTGGCCCGCTCGGCATCCTGGCGGGCGTTGGCGTCGGCCAACCGCAGGACCTGCGCGTGCTTGCCGCGCTTGGGAACGTGCACGAGCGGCGCGGCCGGCCGCCGCGCCGAGTCGGACGTCAGCAGCGTTCCCAGCGCCGCCGCGAGCGCCTCGGGCTCCTCCACGGCGCGGGTATAGATCGTCAGGCCGGCGAGTGCCGTGGTCCTCCCGCCGTAGTAGCCGAGCAGGAACCGGGCGCGTGCCGCCGCCTCGTCGGACCGCGGCCCGGGATCCTGCACGTGGAACCGCTCGCGGCCCACCAGATTGCCGCCCCGAAACTGCAACACCAGAAACCGGTGCCAGTCGCGGCCGGCGAAGTGGCCGATGTAGTCGCGCGCATCCGCGTCCACGCCGGCGACGTGCTGCTGCTCGGTCACGTCGTGAATGGCCTGGAGCTGGTCGCGGATCGCCGCCGCGCGCTCGAACCTCTGCTCGGCCGCCGCCTGCTTCATGCGGCGGGTCAGATCCCGGCTCAGGTCGTCCGCACGGCCGGAGACCAGCTTGCGGACCGCCCGGACGCGCTCGGCGTACTGCTCGGCATCGATCGCGCCGACGCAGGGCGCTGCGCAGCGGTTGATGTAGTGGTTCAGGCAGGGAGCGGGGCGGCGCTTGAACACCTCGCCACGCTTGCGCAAAGGGAACAGTCGATCGATCAGGTCCAGGTAGACGTCGATCTGGTTGGCCTTCGCGAACGGCCCGAAGTACTCGGAGCCGTCGAACACGATGGTGCGCGTGCGGTAGACCCGCGGAAACTCCTCGGCGGTGAGCCGGATCACCGGATAGGACTTGCCGTCCTTGAGATTGATGTTGTAGCGCGGCGCGAAGCGCTTGATGAGGGAGTTCTCCAGCAGGAACGCCTCCGACTCACTGGCGGTCAGCACCGTCTCGATCGAGGCGGTCCGGGCCGCCAGCATCAGCGTCCGCGAGTCCCGGGTGCCACGGTTGAAGTAGCTGGCCACGCGCGCGCGCAGCTTCTTTGCCTTGCCCACGTAGACGACCGCGCCCGAGGAGTCCTTGAAGAGGTACACGCCCGGCGCCTGTGGCAGACCCGCGGCAACGGCGCGAAGGTCCGCGTGGGCGCGAAGGTCCGCGTGGGCGCGAAGGTCCGCGTGGGCGCGAAGGTCCGCCGGGGCGCGCAGGTCGTCATCGGGCATCGTGCATGGGCTCCGTCCCTTTCCGCAGATTGTGCTTTTCTCAGAGTACCGTCGTGCCGATGGTCAAGTGTAGGCCTCGCTTCACAGGAGGCCGGGACCTGCCGCGCACACGGTTTGTCGAAGGAGTTGCATCTTGATAGGTTGTGTCATCACCCGACGGGGGATTAGCTCAGGTGGTAGAGCGATAGGTTCGCAATCTATAGGTCAGGGGTTCGAGTCCCCTATCCTCCACTCCCGCACGTCGGTGCGATTCTCGCCTGTCCGTCACGCTGCGAAGGTGGCGGCGGTGCTGCTGGCCACGGTGGTGACGCTGGACTGCGCGACCAACCCGGAGGCTCCCGGGCTCGACATGAGGCCGGCGACACCGGACGAGTTCGATGCCCCGCAACGCGCCGTCCAATCGGCACCGGAGATGACGGTCAATCAGCCGGTGGCGGATCCGCAGGCCGCACCGTCCGGAACCGAATCCGGCAACTCTGCCGATATGCAACCGGCCACGCCCGAGCCGGCCGCGCCGGCCGCGGCCGCGCCCATGTCCGAGCCCGAGGACCCGATCGAGGCGCGCATCGACGAACTGCTGGCGACCATGACGATCGAACAGAAAGTCGGGCAGCGGTTCATGACCTGGATTCCGGGTACGGGCAACTCCGAGCGGGCGGCCGCCCTCATCGAGCAGGCGCACGTCGGCGGCGTGATCATCACCGAGCACAACGTCGAAAGCCACCAGCAGGTGAAAGACCTGATCGGCGACCTGCAGCGAATGGCGCAGGCTGCTTCGCCCGCCGTCCCGCTGTTCATCGCCACCGACCAGGAGGGGGGCACGGTGACGCGCGTGCGCCTGCCCGAGCTCACCCTCTTTCCGGCCCCGACCTATCAGGGCGTGCACGCCGATACCGACTACGTGGAAGCGGCGGCCTACGTGACCGGCGTCGAGCTGCGGCGCCTGGGCGTGAACATGAACCTGGCGCCGCTGCTCGATCTGTACGGCGAAGCCGATGGGACCGTGATCAACGACCGCTCCTACGGCGCCGATTCGGGATCGGTCTCCGACTTCGCGCGCGCCTACGTCCGCGGCGCCAATCGCGCCGGGGTCATCGCCGTTGCCAAGCACTTCCCGGGCCATGGCGTCACCACGACGGACTCGCACGACCGCCTGCCGGTGGTGCGCCTCACGCGGTCCGAGCGCTCATCGATCCTGGCACCGTTCATCGCCGCGATCGACGCCGGCATCGACGCGCTCATGGCCGCGCATATCCTGTACGAGGACCTGGATCCGAACCTGCCGGCCAGCGTATCGCCGGCGATCGTCACCGGCCTGCTGCGCGAGCAGCTCGCCTTCGGCGGCGTGGTGCTCACCGACGCTATCGAGATCCGGGAACCGGTGCCGGCGCTGACGGAACCCGACATCGTGCGGAACAGCTTCGAGGCCGGAGCCGACATCATACTGGCGGCCCGGGCACGTGACGTGCTGCCGCTCATCCAGGAGGGGATTCGTCTGGTCGGTTCCGGGATGGAGAGCGAGGAGCGCCTGGACGAGTCCGTACGCCGCATCCTGCGGGTCAAGCTGCAGACGATGAAGATGATGATGGAGCGATGATCGTATCCGATGCCACCATGCGGGAGCTGCTCGACGCGGGCACGGTGGAGATCGACCCACTCGAGGAGTACCAGCTCCAGCCGGCATCGGTCGACCTGCGCCTGGGCGACCACTTCCTGAAGGTCGACGAGAACACGGCGGAAAGCATCTCCCTGACCGATCCGGTCCGCTACATCGAGTTGCGGGCCGAACAGATCGTCATACCGCCACAGTCGTTCCTGCTGGCGGTTACCCGGGAGCGGATCCGGCTGCCGAACGATCTGATCGCGTTCGTGGAAGGCCGCAGCTCGATCGGCCGCATCGGCCTGTTCATTCAGAACGCCGGCTGGGTGGACCCCGGCTTTGACGGCACGATCACGCTGGAGCTGTTCAACGCCAACCGGTTGCCGATCCGGCTCACGGCGGGCCGGCGCATCTGTCAGATCGTCTTCGCCCGCATGGATCGGCCGGCGGCCCGGCCGTACGCAGGCAAGTACCAGAAGCAGCGCGACGCCGTGGGCAGCCGCGTCTACCAGGACACCGCCTGAGCGTCAGCGCTCGTCTATGGGCACCGCTCGGCTATAGGCACGTAGTCCCGCTCGGTCGGCCCGGTGTAGATCTGGCGCGGCCGCGCCAGCCGTGCGTCGGGGTCGCGGATCATCTCGTGCCAGTGCGCGATCCAGCCCGGCAGCCGGCCGATCGTGAACAGCGTCGGGAACATCTCCACCGGAATCCCCAGCGCCTCCAGGATGATGCCGGAGTAGAAGTCGACGTTCGGGTACAGCTTGCGCGCGATGAAGTACTCGTCGCGCAGGGCGATCTCCTCGAGCTCCACGGCCAGGTCGAGCAACGGGGTGGAGGTGTTCAGTTTTTCGAGCACCTCGAAGCAGGCCTGTTTGAGGATCTGCGCGCGCGGATCGAAGTTCTTGTAGACCCGGTGCCCGAATCCCATCAACCGGACGCCGGCGACCTTGTTCTTGACCTTGTCGAGGAATTCCGCGCCCCCATCCCCGGTAGCCAGGATCTGCTGCAGCATCTCCACGACCGCCTGGTTGGCGCCGCCGTGCAGCGGGCCCCAGAGCGCATGCACGCCGGCGGCGATGGAGGCGAACAGATTCGCCTTGGAGCTGCCGACCATGCGGACGGTCGAGGCCGAGCAGTTCTGCTCGTGGTCCGCGTGCAGCAGGAAGATCGTATCCATGGTACGGGCGATCTCGGGATCGACCACGTACTTCTCGCACGGGGTGGCGAACATCATGTGCAGGAAGTTGGCCGCGTATCCCAGGTCGTTGCGCGGGTACATGAACGGCTGGCCGATCGAATGCTTGTAGGAGTACGCGACGATGGTCGGCAGCTTTGCGATCAGCCGGTGGATGGAGATCTCCACCTGCCGCTCGTCGTGCATGTCCAGCGAGTCGGAGTAGAACGTGGAGAGCGCTCCGACGACGGCGCCGCAGATGGCCATGGGGTGCGCCCGCTTCGGGAACCCTTCGTAGAAACTACGCACATCTTCATGCACCATCGTGTGATAGGTGATGTGGCGCATGAACGAGTCCAACGCTTCACCGCTGGGCAACTCACCGTTGAGGAGCAGCATCGCCGTCTCCAGAAAGTGGCTTGATTCGGCGAGCTGCTCGATCGGGATGCCACGGTAGCGCAGCACGCCACGCTCGCCGTCGATGAAGGTGATCGCGCTGCGGCATGAGCCGGTATTGGCATACCCCGGATCGACCGTAATCGCGCCGCTGTCGCGACGCAGCCTCCCGATGTCGATGCCGATTTCTCCCTCGGAGCCGCGCACCACCGCGAGATCGATCTCCTTTCCGTCGAGCGAAATACGGGCCGTTTCGGCCATGTCTGTGAGCCTCCGAACCTGACGTCCCGCTATCTTATCATGGGCTCGTCCCGGCGAAAGCGAACGTCCGCCCGGCCTACGGCGGCTCCTGCGGCGGCTCCTGCGGCGGCTCCTGCGGCGGCTCCTGCGGCGGAATGTGCAACGTGAACGTGGTTCCGGAGCCGACCTCGCTGGCGACGCTTACGCGGCCGCCGTGCGCCTGCACGATGTGCTTGACGATCGCCAGTCCCAGCCCCGATCCGGGGATGCGCGAGTCGCGATCGACGCGGTAGAAGCGCTCGAACAGACGGTCCAGGTGCTCGGCGGCGATGCCGGGTCCCTGGTCGGCCACGTCGATGCGCACGCCTCGCGCGCTCCGAGCGCCGTCGTCGGAGCGAACGCTGACGTGCACCGCCTTTCCCTCACCGCCGTAGAGCAGTGCGTTGTCCAGCAGGTTCACCAGCGCCCGCTCCAGCAGCGGGGCGTTGGCGCGCACCCGCACCCCGTCGACTCCGGAGGTGTCGATGCGCACGCGCCGTTCCTCGAATTGCGTCCGGCAGGCGTCGATCGCCCGCGTCACGATCGGCGCGAGCGGCTGCGTAGCGGCGTCGATGCCGTCGTGCGCTCCCTGCTCGATGCGGGACAGGCTGAGCAGGTCCTCTACCAGCGCGTGCAGTCGTTCGGCCTGCGCGCCGGTGATGCGCAGAAACCGTTTGCCGTTCGAGCCACGGTACAGGCGCCGGTCGAGCATCGTCTCCACGAACCCCTTGATGGCGGTGATCGGCGTGCGCAGCTCATGGGAGACATTGGCCACGAAGTCACGCCGCAGCCGCTCCAATTGACGCAGGCGAGTGGCATCGCTCGCGCACAGCAGGACCAGCTCGTCGGCACCTTCACCTCGCACACGGCTCACGCGCACATGGATCACGGCCTCCGGCACCAGATCGGCCAGATCGCCCGCGCCGCCGCCGGACGTGCCGGCGATGACCGGCGACAGCAGATCACGCAGCGAGGGCGCGGACAGTACCTCCGCAAACCGGCGACCGACGTGTTCGGGACGCACCCCCAGCAGGCTGCCGGCCGCCGCGTTGGCGATGCGGATGACGCCGCGCGGGTCCACGGCCACCACCGCGTCGGGAAGCTGGGCGAGCAGGCGCTCGACCTGCTGGGCGGTGTGAGCCTCCGCGGCGGTCTTGCCGGCATCGTTGCGCGCGCGCGCAGCGGCCGTCCGCAGGCGGCTCAGACACCACCCCAGCACACTGGCGGAAACGCCGAGCAGAGCCAGCGACAGCCGCCCCGCCCCTCCCGCCAGCACCTCGGCCGGCAACAACACCGCGCCGGCGATGCCCAACACCGCTACCGCGCCGGCGCCGACCGCGCCGGCGGCCATCGCTCCGGCGCCCGCCGCTCCGACGCCCGCCGGCGTGTCGCGGCCGTCGCGCTCCCCGGACGCCGGCCGGTCGGTCACTCGCGCATGCGGAACCCGACACCGCGCACCGTCTCCAGACGCCTCGCCTCATCGCCGAGCTTCTTGCGCAGGGAGGCGATGATGACGTCGACCGATCGGTCGGTGACCGGATAGTCGGCGCCGTGCACCCCGGTGACGATCCGGGATCGAGACGACACCCAGCCGGCGCGCTCGATGAGAAACTGCAGCGTCCGGAACTCCGTGGCGGTCAGCCGCAACGGCGTGCCGTCCACGGTCGCCTCATGCCGGCGCGGATCGAGCCGGATAGGGCCGGCGGCGACTGGACCGTCCGGAGCGTCGCCTTTGTCCGCGCCATCGGGGGAGCCGCCGACCGGGTCGCCACGCCGCAGCAGTGCACGCGCCCGCGCCACCAACACGCGCGGGCTGAACGGTTTGGTGATGTAGTCGTCGGCGCCGATCTCCAGGCCGGCGATCACGTCTTCCTCCTCGCCGCGAGCGGACACGATCAGGATTGGAATGGCGCGCGTCTGGGCGTCGTCCTTGAGCCGGCGGCAGACGGTCAGGCCGTCGATCCCCGGCAGCGCCAGATCCAGGACGATCAACTCGGTCGGCTTGCGGGCCACCGAGTGCAGCGCCTCCTCGCCGGTGGTCACCCGCCGCGGGTCGAACCCCGCGCTGGTCAGGTTGAAGTCGATCAGCTTGGCGATGTCGCGGTCATCCTCGACGATGAGCGCGTGCGGTCGCGACTTGCGCCCTTTCATGCCGGTTCGTACATGCGGATGAATGTGCGCGGCAGCGTCCAGCACAAGAGCCTCACCAGGCGCGCCACGGCCAGGGTGATGAGACGGTGCGAGCGGCTGGGCCGTGCGGCTGCGGCATGCTGCAGGATGGCGGCCAGCCGGTCGTACTCGGCACGGCTGTAGCGTTCGGCGACATCCCGTGCGCCGAGTTCCGCGACGCGCGCGGCCTCCTCCGGGTTCGCCACCGCGTGGTGGACCCGGCGCACGTACTCGACGCGGTCCGCGGCCAGGTAGCCGCCGACGGCGCCGTCGGCGATCTGCGCCGACACGCCGGCGTCGTCGGCCAGCGCTACGATCGGCAGCCTGCAGAGCTTGGCCTCGGTGATCACCAGCCCGAAGGTGTCGCCGAGGCTCGCATACAGCATCAGGTCCGCTTCCACCATCTCGCGCAGCATGCGCTCACGGCTGACCGCTCCGAGCAGGCACACGCGTTCCGGCGCACGCACCGAACGGCGCACCCACTCCGTAAGCGGTCCCGGCCCGACCAAGTGCCATTCGGCGCGCGGATAGCGATCGGCCAGCTCGTCGTTCCAGATCGATACCAGCAGATCGAGGTTCTTCTCCGTAGAAAGCCGGCCCGGGGTGATCAGGCGGACTCCCACATCGGCGGTCGCCGGACGGGGACGCCTGCGCGGCGGCGGCGTGGAGCGCTGGGGGAACCGATTCTCCACGACACGCCATGGCGCCACGCGCAGAACCTCCACCAGATATCGCCGCATCTTCTCACAGAGGATGCTAAGGAGCACGCGGTGCATGCGCCGCTGCGTGAGGCCGAGCAGCCCGGTGAGCATCCAGCGGATCATCGCCTGCGCGGCCGGACCTGACCCCGGCGGATAGGTATAGACCATGTAGTCCGGCGCGTAGGTGGTGAAGCGATTGACCATCGGCACGCCGAAGCGCGCCGACAGGTACAGCAGGAAGAACAGCCCCTGCGGGGCCACGCAGTGACCGTAGGCCACGTCGAACCGGTGCCCGCACAGCCGCCGCGCCAGCCGCCGAGGATCGGCGTCGAACACGTGGTAGAAGCCGCGATAGGCGACCAGATGGTAGGTGCGCGTATGCTCGGTGTTGGTGGAGACCACCACCACCGTGTCGCCCCGCTCCCGGAAGTACTCCAGCTCGGCCTCAATGCTGCGGCTGACGCCGTCGATCAGGCCATACGAGTCGCTGACGAGCAGGATGCGCACGTCAGCCGAGGGCGCGCTCCATGACCCGGTTCAGGCGCTTGGCGAAGGCGATCGGATCCTCCGGGCGGACCCCCTCGATGAGCAGGGCCTGTTCCAGCAACAGCCGGCTGGCGTCGTCCAGCAGGGCGTCGTCGCCCCGCTCGGCGAGCCCGACGATGATCGGATGTCCGGGGTTGACTTCCAGGATCGGCTTGCTGGCCGGCAGGTCGCGCTGACCGAGCTGCTTCAACACGTTCTGGAAGGCCAGGGTGGGGTCGCTGCCGTCGGCGACCACGCATGACGGGGAGTCTGAGAGCCGGGCGCTCGGGCGCACGTCCTTGACCTGATCGGAGAGGAGCTTCTTCATCTTGCCGAGCAGCGGCTCGATCTTCTTCTCGCTCTCCTCGTCGCGCTCGTCCTTCAGATCGTCGGCGGTGTCCGAGCGGTTGACCGACTTGAGCTCGATATCGCCGTAGGTGCCGATGGCCGGCACCACCAGCTCGTCGATCTCGTCCGCCATGATCAGCACCTCGAACCCTTTCGCCCGGTACGCCTCCAGCAGCGGCGAGCGTCGCAGGTCGGCCGAACGGTCGCCGGTGATGTAGTAGATCGCCTTCTGGTCGGAGGACATGCGCTCCTGGTACTGGGCCAGGCTGACCAGCCCCTCCTCGGAGCTCGACCGGTAGCGCACCAGCTCCTGGAGTTGCTCCCGGTTGCCCGGGTCCTGGTAGAGCCCCTCCTTGAGCACCCGGCCCAGCTCGGTGAAGAAGCGATCGTAGGCGGTGGGGTTGTTCTTCGCCAGGCCGGCCAGCTCGGACAGGATCTTCTTCACCGACGCCTGCCTGATCGCCGCCATGGTGCGGTTCTGCTGCAGGATCTCGCGCGAGACGTTGAGCGGCAGGTCCTCCGAGTCGATCACGCCGCGGATGAAGCGCAGATAGGTGGGCAGCAGCTCACGGTCGTCGTCGGTAATGAACACGCGCCTGACGTACAGCTTTACGCCCGGCTGGTAGTCCGCGTAGTAGATGTCCGGCGGCGCCTTGGCCGGCAGGTAGAACAGCGTGGTGTACTCCAGGGTGCCTTCCGCGTGGGTGTGCACCCAGTGCAGCGGCTCCTCCGTGTCCACGGTCAGGGTCTGGTAGAACTCCTGGTAGTCGCCGTCGGACAGCTCGGACTTGGGACGCTTCCAGAGGGCGGAAGCGGCGTTGATCTGCTCCACCTTCTCCTCGGCGTCGGCGCCTTCCGGATCGGTAGGCGCCGGATCGGTAGGTGCCTGGTCGGTAGGTGCCTGGTCGGTGCCTGCCGGCTCCGAGTAGTGGAGATGGATGGGATGCGGGATGTGGTTGGAGTAGCGCTTGGCGATCCCCTCGATCCGATATCGGGAGGCGAACTCCTTGCCGTCGTCTTTGAGGTGCAGGACCACGGTGGTGCCGGATTGCGCCCGCTCCGCCGGCTCCACCTCGAACTGGCCGCGTCCGTCGCTCGTCCACCGGTGCGCCTGGTCGTCGCCGGCGCGCTTGCTTGTCACCTCGACCCGGTCGGCGACCATGAACGAGGCGTAGAAGCCGACCCCGAACTGCCCGATCAGGTTGGTATCGGCAGCGGCCCCGCCATCGGCGACGCTCCCCTTGACGTCGTTCAGGAAGCGACGCGTGCCGGAGCGGGCGATCGTGCCCAGGTTCTGGGCCAGCTCTTCGGCACTCATGCCGATCCCGGAATCGGAGACCGACAGCGTCGAGCGATCCGAGCCGTCGAACTCGATGTCGATGCGCGGCACGAACGGAAAGCCCTTGTAGTCGTCCTCGGTCAGGGTCAGGTACTTGAGCCTGTCCAGCGCGTCGGAGGCGTTGGAGATCAGCTCGCGCAGGAAGATCTCCCGCTGCGAGTACAACGAATGGGTGATGAGATGGAGGAGCTCGGCTACCTCCGTCTTGAACTTCTGCTTGGCCATCGATCGAAAGGTAGTATCGCCGCTCAGGCGCCGGCCAGCGCGCCCGCCGCCTCCGCGAACGTCAGCCCCATGGCCTGATGCACCTGCTCCATCGTCTCCCGCGCCTCGTGCCGCATGCGGGCGTTGCCCGCGTCGAGAATCGCCTCGATGCGCTCCGGATCGGCCGCGTAGGCCGCGCGGCGCTCCCGAATCGGATCCAGGAACGCGTTCAGCGCGCGGGCCAGCTTGCGCTTCACCTCCACGTCACCGACCGCGCCGCGGCGGTAGCGGTCCTTGAGGTCGTCGACCTCCGCCGTGTCGGGGTTGAAGGCGTCGTGATACTGGAAGACGGGATTGCCCTCCACCGTTCCTGGAATGTCGGCCCGCACCCGCTTGGGGTCGGTGTACATGCCCATCACGCGGCGCTGCACGGTCTTCTCGTCATCGGACAGGTAGATGGTGTTGTCCAGGCTCTTGCTCATCTTCGCCTGGCCGTCGGTGCCGAGCAGCGACGGGAAGTCGCCGAGCAGTGTGCCGGGCTCCGGGAAGACCGGGCCGTACAGCTTGTTGAAGCGGCGGCAGATCTCGCGGGTCACCTCCAGGTGCGACTCGTTGTCCTTGCCGACCGGCACCAGATGGGCGCGCGGCAGCAGGATGTCGGCGGCCTGCAGCACCGGGTAGCCCAGCAGCCCGAACGGCAGGGCGTCCAGATGCGCCGCCTGCGCCATCTCCTTGACCGTGGGCACGCGCTCCAGGCGCGGCACGGTCACCAGCATGCTCAGCAGCGTGGTGAGCTCGAAGATCTCCGGCACCGCGCTCTGCACGAAGATGTTGGAGCGCTCCGGATCGATGCCCAACGCCAAGTAGTCGAGCGCGACCTCACGGATGGTGCCACCCAGCGCCTCCAGATGGTGCTTCTCCGGCCGCGTGGTCAGCGTATGCAAGTCGGCGATGACGTAGAAGCTCTCGTACTCGTCCTGGAGTTGCACTCCGTCGCGCAGGTGGCCCACGTAATGGCCGAGATGCAGGGGGCCGGTCGGACGATCACCGGTCAGGATCCGTTTCTTCGCTGCCATCGCGCGCTCACCGTAGGGCACGGCGCGGTGCCGGTCAACGCCGCGCCACGCCACCGGCCTCTTGAGATCGAGGCGCCAATGCGCGACGCTTCACCGACACCAAGGTTTCGCTCGTGAACTTCAACACCACCAACAACACCTTTCGCCAGTTGATGGGCAATGGGCTGAGCTACCGCGTACCGCAGTTCCAACGCGACTATTCCTGGGGGCCGGACGAGTGGGACGACCTGTGGCAGGATATCGTCGAACTGTTTCGGGAGGACCCGGAACCGGCCCATTACCTGGGATATCTGGTCCTGCAATCAACGGACAACCGGACGTTCGACATCATCGATGGACAGCAGCGCATGACGACGCTCAGTCTGTTGATGCTGGCGGCCGTATCGCACCTGACGGACCTGGCGGCTGCCGATGACATGGATGACCCGGAGCTACGGCGCGCCACGCAGTTGCGTGCGAACTACATCGGCTACCTGGACCCCGTGACTCTGGTGCCGCGCTCCAAATTGACGCTGAATCGCAACAACGATCGCTTTTATCAGGATTATCTGGTGCCGCTGGAACGCTTGCCGCTGAGAGGCTTGAACGCATCCGAACACCTGCTCCGCCGCGCCTTCTCATGGTTCAAGGACCGAGTCAGCGAGCGATCGGGGGCCGATGGCAGAGCGGTGGCGAGTTTCGTCGACGAGACGGTGGACAAGCTGTTCTTCACGGTCATCACCGTTACCGATGAACTGAACGCGTTCAAGGTTTTCGAGACACTGAATTCGCGCGGCGTGCGCCTGTCGGCCACCGATTTGCTGAAGAACTACCTTTTCTCCGTCGTCTCTCGAAGCGGTGCTCACGAATCGGAGATCCGCGCGCTGGAGAGTCGCTGGGAGGGGATCGTCGGGCTGCTTGGCAGCGAGGGCTTTCCCGAGTTCCTCCGTGTGTTCTGGAACAGCCGCAACCGGCTCGTACGCAAGGCCGATCTGTTCAAGACCATTCGCGGTGAGATCAGGAACCGAGCTGACGCCTTCGCTCTGATCCGCGACATGGATCGAAACGCACGAATGTACGCGGCGTTGCGTAGCCCCGAAGACAGCTCATGGTCGAAAGCGGAACGCGACAGTCTGTCCCAGCTCCAGATGTTCAACGTCCGCCAGCCGCTCGCGCTCCTGCTCGCGGCATTCGAGCGAATGTCGGACGACGACCGATCGGGATTCGGCCGCCTTCTCCGCGCGACCGCCGTCGTGTCATTTCGGTACAACGTGATATGTGGACGGCAGAGCAATGAGCAGGAACGGGAGTACAACCGAATCGCCTGCGCGCTGTCGAATCACCAGCTCAACGGAGCCGCGGACACGATCAGGGAACTGCGGCGCGTTTACCCTGAAGACGACGAATTCCGAGCGGCATTTGCGGACAAGGAGCTGCGCACTACCAGCAGCCGCAACAAGAAAATAGCTCGTTTCCTTCTCTTCCGGCTGGAACGGCAGCTATCGGCACAAGACTTCGATTTCGAAAGCTCCAAGTACGACATCGAGCACGTGTTGCCGGAGCGTCCCAATGCGAACTGGGATCAGTTCAATGACCAGCAGCGTGAGTCATTCACTTATAGGCTTGGAAATCTCACGCTGTTGTCGGCGAGCCGCAATCGCGACCTGGGAAACGCAGGGTTCGCGGAGAAACGATCCGCCTACAGCGAAAGCGAATTCATCATTAGCCACAAGCTCGCGGAGGAGTATGATACGTGGACCGTAGAGAAGATCCGTTCCCGTCAGAGCTGGATGGCACGGCAGGCCACCGGCGTCTGGCGGGTGGACTTCTGAGCGGCTCTCCGCCGCGACATCACGGACCCCTGGAGCACCGATGTTCACACCGCACGAACGAGAGAAGCTGCTGCTGGCGGTCGCCGGCATGGTGGCGCGCGATCGGATGCAGCGCGGCGTCAAGCTCAACCATCCCGAGGCCACGGCCATCATCGCCACCCAGATCATGGAGTGGGCGCGCGAGGGCCGGTCGCTGACCGACATCGTCGATCTCGGCGGCACGATCCTGTCCGCCGAGCAGGTGATGAGCGGCGTGCCGGCGATGATCCGGAGCGTGCAGATCGAGGCGACCTTCCCCGACGGCACCAAGCTGGTGACCGTCCACCACCCGATCCAGTGAGCGGCCGATGAGCGCGGCACCCTCAGGACCCCATGACGGCTGGGCGCCGGGCCAGATCTGGACCGGGCGCGACTCCTGGCGCAGCCTGCCGGAGCGGCCGGCGGTGCGGCTCGAGGTGGCCAACACCGGCGACCGGCCGATCCAGGTGGGCAGCCACTTCCACTTCTTCGAGGTCAACCGCGCCCTGCGCTTCGACCGCCGGCGCGCCTACGGCATGAAGCTGGCCATCGCGGCCGGCACCGCGGTGCGCTTCGAGCCGGGGCAGCGCCATCGGGTGACCCTGCTGCCGTTCGGCGGCGAACGGGTGTGCCACGGCCTCAACGGGCTGGTGAACGGCCCGCTGGACGACGACGCGGTGCGCACGGCCGCTCTGGCCGCGGCGCGCGAAGGAGGATTCGGCGGTGCCTGACGCTGCGTACGGATTCCGGACCGACGGCGCCGGCCACGCCGGCATGTTCGGGCCCACCACCGGCGACCGTGTGCGCCTGGGCGACACGGATCTGGTGCTTGCGGTGGAGCGCGATCTGACCGTGTCCGGCGATGAGGTGAAATTCGGCGGCGGCAAGGTGATTCGCGACGGCATGGGACAGGACCCGCGCGCCACGCGCGCCGCGGGCGCGCCGGACCTGGTGATCACCAACGCCCTGGTCGTCGACCATACCGGCATCTACAAGGCCGACATCGGCGTCCGCGACGGGCTGATCTGCGGCATCGGCAAGGCCGGCAATCCCGGCCTGCAGGACGGCGTCGATCCCGCCCTGGTGGTCGGTCCGGGGACCGAGGCGCTGGCGGGAGAGGGGATGATCTGCACCGCCGGCGCCATCGACAGCCACATCCACTTCATCTGCCCGCAGCTCGTCACCACGGCGCTCACCAGCGGCGTCACCACCCTGCTGGGCGGCGGCACCGGACCGGCCACCGGCACCCTGGCCACCACGTGCACGCCGGGGGCCTGGAATTTGGCGCGCATGCTGGAGGCGGCCGAGGAGTACCCGGTGAACCTGGGCTTCTTCGGCAAGGGCAACAGCGCGCTGCCCGAGGCGCTGCGGGAGCAGGTGGCGGCCGGCGCGTGCGGGCTGAAGCTGCACGAGGACTGGGGCACCACCCCGGCGGCGATCGACTGCTGCCTGGGCGTGGCCGAGGAGACCGACGTGCAGGTGGCGATCCACACCGACACCCTCAACGAGGCGGGCTTCGTCGAGGACACGATCCGCGCGTTCCGCGGGCGTACCATCCACACCTTCCACTCCGAAGGAGCCGGCGGCGGCCACGCGCCCGACATCCTGCGCGTCTGCGGGGAGGCCAACGTGCTGCCCAGCTCCACCAACCCCACCCGCCCGTTCACGGTCAACACGGTGGCCGAGCATCGCGACATGCTGATGGTCTGCCACCACCTGGACCCGTCGATCCGGGAGGACGTGGCGTTCGCGGACAGCCGCATCCGGCCGCAGACCATCGCGGCCGAGGACATCCTCCACGACCTGGGCGCCATCAGCATCATGGCCAGCGACAGTCAGGCCATGGGCCGCGTCGGCGAGGTCATCACCCGCACCTGGCAGACCGCGCACAAGATGAAGGTGCAGCGCGGCGCCCTGCCCGGCGACCCGGCGGCGCACGACAACGGCCGCATCAAGCGCTACGTGGCCAAGTACACCATCTGCCCCGCGATCGCGCACGGGGTGAGCGACCTGATCGGCTCGGTGCAGGTCGGCAAGCTGGCCGACCTGACGCTGTGGCAGCCGGCGTTCTTCGGCGTGCACCCGGAGGTGGTGCTCAAGGGCGGCTTCATCGCCTTCGCCGCCATGGGCGACGCCAACGCCTCGATTCCCACGCCGCAGCCGGTCTGGGGCCGGCCCATGTTCGGCGCCCACGGCAGCGCCGTCGCCTCCACCAGCGTCACCTTCGTGAGCGCGGCGGCGCGGGACGCCGTGGCCTCCTCCGGGAGCATTCGGCGCCGGGTGGAGGCGGTGCACGGGACGCGCGGTCTGTCCAAGCGCGACCTGCCACTCAACGACGCGCTGCCGGTGATGGAGGTGGATCCAGACTCCTACGAGTTCCGCGCGGACGGCGAGGCGCTGACCTGCGAGCCGCTGGCCGAGGTCCCGCTGGCGCAGCGCTACTTCATGTTCTGAAGGCGCCGAGCGAGGGGCAGCACCGATGGATGGCAGCACCGATGGATGACGGTGCGCGCGACGGCGCGCGGGCGCGGCTGCTGCTGCTGGCCGACAGCGCCTTTCCCACCGGCGCGTTCGCGCACTCGTGGGGCCTGGAGTGGGCGGTGCGCGCCGGCTGGGTGACCGACGCCGCCGGCCTGCTCGCCTGGGCCCGCGAGGCGCTGCGCTTCGGAGTCGCGCCGCTGTCCGGACGGGCGGTGGCGCGCGCCGCCGCCGTCACGGCCGCCGGCGCGGAGTCGTCGACGCGGGCGCTGACCCGCCTCAGCGACGAAGTCGCCAGCTTCCAGCCGTCCCGCGAAGCGCGCGCGGCGGGCGGTCAACTGGGCCGGTCGCTGCTGAGCGCGGCCACCGACGCGCTGCCAGCCCTGCGGGACCACCCACTCCACGCGGACGTGACCCGAGCGGCCACACGCCACGACGACCGGCTCCAGCACCCGGTCGCCTGGGGATTCGTGGGCGGCGCGCTGGGCATCGACGCCGGCGAACTCCTGCAGGTATTCTTGCTGGGAACCGTGCGCCAGTGGTCGCAGGTAGCGATGCGCACGGTCCCCGTCGGCCAGTCGGACGCGGTAGCCGTCGTCGGCGCGCTACTGGAGGAGGTGACCGGGTTGGCACGACGGATCGCGCGCCGGCCGCGGCCGCTGGCGAGCGCCACTCCCGGCTGGGATGCCGCGGTGCTCGGCCACGGCGAGTTGACGGCGCGCTACTTCAGAAGCTGATACGTGGCCCCCACTTCCGCGTACACTCGCCCACAAGGTTGACATCAGCCTCGGACTCTGATTACATGTCAATCAGTTCATTTCAACCCCGCCCGACACGCTTCTCTCTAAAGGAGCCTCGGGTGGGGTTATTTGTTGAGGGGCAAACGGGTTGCGGATCGAGCCTGAGAAGCCGCGTACGATTGCTCTCATCGACGGCCAGAACCTCTTCTATGCTGCGCGCGATGCGTTTGGCTATTCCTTCCCGAACTACGATCCTCTCAAGCTCGCCAAGGCAGTGTGCGACCAGAAGAACTGGCACCTGGAACAGGTCCGGTTCTATACAGGGGTTCCTGAAGCCCAGGACAACCATTAGTGGAGTGCTTTCTGGCATGCCAAGCTGGCACAGATGGGCCGCCGTGGCGTATGGACGTACTCCCGGCCGCTGCGATACCGCAACAAGGCAATAGCGCTTCCTGACGGTACGACGTACCACTACCGAACCGGCTACGAAAAAGGTATCGACGTCAGAATTGCTTTGGACGTAATCAGCTTGGCGGTCGACGGCAAGTTCGACGTAGCGCTGATCTTCAGCCAGGACCAAGATCTCTCCGAGGTGGCCGATGAGGTGCGCAAGATCTCACGGAATAGTCAGCGCTGGCTGAAGATCGCATCTGCGTTTCCAGCCTCAACCAACCGCCGCGGCATCAACAGCACCGACTGGACCGTGATCGACCGGGAAACGTACGACCGCTGTATCGATTCTCGCGATTACCGAGTCAAGCAAACTCACCCAGCTCCATGATGAGCCTCGGATGACACCGGGCCGGGCCGGACGCCCAATGAGCCATGTCGTGCGGCCATGCTTTCTAAACCACTATGGAAACACCATTTACTGCGCGATGAGGCTTGCGATGGCGTCCTCCTCCATACCCATCCCCTCTGAAAGTCCGGGAGCTGCAGTCTTCCGTCCTGCGCGGCGCGCAGCACATCATTCAGAGTGGGCTGAATCAGCTCGAACACACGATCTTCCTGGGTATCCCTGCAAGCAAGTTACATGCAACCATACTCTGAGCGGGACGCAGGCGTCGCTCTGGCCGTAACGCCACGGTGCTCTCCTTCCCGAAGCTGATACAAACTCCGTTTGGGAGCACATGGCGTGAAGCACGAAGGAAACGATGCAGACTCTCGGCCGGTCCGGTTCGGCATCGGCGGGCCGGTAGGTTCCGGCAAGAGCCATCTGCTGCTGCGCCTCTGCCAGCGGCTGGGCGGCGAGCACTCGATCGTCGCCATCACCAACGACATCTACTCGCGCGAGGACGAGCGGTTCCTGGTCCGGGCCGGCGCGCTCGCCGAGGGCCGCATCCTGGGGGTCGAGACCGGCGGCTGCCCGCACGCCGCGATCCGCGACGACATCTCGGTCAACGCCGACGCCCTGGCGCGGCTGCAGGACCGTTTCGGCGACACGCGCTTGGCCTTCATCGAGAGCGGCGGCGACAACCTGGCCGCCAGCTTCAGCCCCGACCTGGTGGATTACCAGATCTACGTGATCGACGTCGCGCAGGGCGGGGACATACCGCGCAAGGGCGGCCTGGGCATCACGCGCAGCGACTTGCTGGTGGTCAACAAGGTAGATCTGGCCCCGTTCGTGGAGGTGGACCTGCAACGGATGACCGACGACGTGCGGGCGGCGCGCGGAGAGCTCCCGTTCGTGATGACCAACCTCAAGGACGGAACCGGCGTGGAGGAGGCGGCCGCGTGGGTCGTGGCAGCGCTCAGCGCCCCGCGGCACGACCGGCCGGCCTGGGGGGTGGGCGGTCATCACCACCATCACCACGGCAACGGCAACGGCTTCCACTCCCATCATCACCACGCCGGGCACGCCGAGCCCCATCTCCACGCGGACCACGCCCGCTAACGCCGGCGGACGGCGCGGCGAGCTGCGCCTGGCCGTGACCGGGCGGCGCTGGCGGACCCGCCGCCGCGCACCGCTGTTCGTCAACGTGCTGCCGGACGGCGCCGGCGTGTTGGCGGTGCCGGTCGATCAGGGAGGCGGCCTGCGCAACGGCGACCGCCACCTGCAGCGCATCCGCATCGATGGCAAGGTGGTGGCGACCTGGGCGCCGCCGGCCAGCACCCTGTGTCTGCCGGGCGTCGGCGAGAGCCCCGCTCACCTGCAGCTCGTGGCGGCCGTGCGCGGCGGGAGTTACCTGCGGCTGGTGGGCCGGCCGCTGATCCCATTCGCCGGCGCCGCCGTGATCCAGTCCACGGTAGTCAGCACCGCCCCCGACAGCGCCTGCCTGCTGCTGGAGTGCGGGTGTCCCGGCCGCAGCCAGATGGGTGAGAAGTGGGCGTTCAGGCACCTGGCCTACCACCTGACGGTCCTCCGCGACGGCGCGGTGATCTACCGGGAGCGCTACCGCCTGCATCCGCCGGCGGTGCCGCTCGGGCCGGCCGGCTTCGGCGGCAGTCTGGGCTGGGCGAGCTGCGTCGCCGTGGGCGCCCGCGCGGTGGCGGAACTGGAGGCGCTGCGCCCGGCGCTCACCGGCGCGGGCGTGGTGAGCACCTGCGGGCTCATCGCCGACGACGTGGCGGTGGCGCGCGTGCTGGACCGCGACGGCACCCTGATCAGCGGCATTGCCGATCTGGTAGGGACTCAGTTCAAGTCACCCCGAGCTACGAGCTGAGTAATCCTTGACCGACTGTCCTCCCATGCCGATAATCTGCCGATTGGCTGCCCCCTCGTTCGTAACTTTATTATCTTCAACCATATACACGAAGGCAGTCGCACGCGGAGCGACTTGCGAGCACCCAACATCGCTCGTGCGTTTCGAGGAGAAGACATGACAGAGGACCTGTTGCCCAACTGGGATCCTGAGGGAGAGACGTGGCCGCTGCTGTTCACGTACGTGAATTTGGTTGATGCCGCATCCTTTCGAGCGACAGTGGAGATCAGCGGCGCCCTCGTCGCCATCATCCACCCCGGAGACGGAAGTTGCTGGCTCGACGGCGTATATCCAGGTGGTACGGCCGCCAGCGGCACGAACGTCGATGATGCTTACGCCAACTTCCGGGAGTTCATCACGGGAATAATCCATGACATGGCCGATGACTGCGGGACACTTGCCGCATTTGAGCAATGGATGCGCATATTCGTGACGAGTACCGACGAGACGACGCTTGGTACATGGAGAGACGGAGTGCTGAAGGTTCGCAACAATGCTCCCGGAACTCCTCCGCTTGAGCGACGCGATTCCGAGGGATGGACCCCCGACTTCGCCGTCCACGAGGTCACCAGCACCGCCATTGTCTCCGCTGAGTTTGACCGCTCCCTTCCAGCTCAGATAGCCGCCTGATTCTCCCGGTTCATGCAGGTCGTCTTCAAGAAGGGAGATCATGAGATCGAGGTCGGGTACGTGCGCAGGATGGCCAGAGCCCTTGGCATCCTCGAATGTGCCAAAGCGTACGTACGCTTCGACTGAGATCTGTTGGACCTGGCGGGCAGACGCTCACTTGGCCGGTTGCGGACCGGCCGGATAGACCGTCTCCTGATCCGCCGACGGCACGCTGGAGACCGCCCAGCGGACGTCCATGGTGAAGCCGATGTCCAGCGCCAGGTGGCTGAATTCGCCCGACAGCGTTGCGAAGATCTCCCGCCTGATCCGGTCGTGCAGGCGGACGTCGATCGGCTCCTTCGCGTCCTCCGGCACGATTACGTAAAGGTGGATGTACAGGTATCGGCCCACCTCGGTGGTGCGCAGGTGCGTCTCCGAATGCGGCACGCGCCCCAGGACCGACTCGACCAGCGCCGCGATGCGGTCCTGCACCGCGCGATCCGGCGCTCTGCCCATGAGCTGCCGCCAGTTGCTGCGGATCGTCTTGATGGGCTGTGGCGCCGCGATCGCGGCGATCGCCAGCATGATCACCGGATCGGCGTAGGGAGCCCACGCCGACAACCGGGAGTTCTGGATGATCAGGGTCGCCACAAACGCCACGCCGACCGCGCCCGAGATCATCGTGTCGATCACCGCGTTCTGGGCGTCCAACTGCACGATCGGGGACCCGGACCGTTGGCCCAGCTTGCGCAGCGTCACCACCAGCGCGACTCCGCCGGACACCGCAATGGCGGCGTAGATGATGCCGCCGACGGCGGCCACCTCCTGCCCGCCGGTCATCAGCGCCCTGACCGCCGTCCACACCGCGTACAGCAGCGCGGTCGCGATCAGGATCCCCTTGAAAAGATTCAGCATCGGCTCGAACGTGGCGTACCCGAACGGGTACTGCTCGTCCCGGGGGCGCTGCACGAGCTTGGACACGTACAGCGTCAATACGCCGACCACCGCGAAGATCAGCGAGAACAGGCCGTCCAGAAATACGGCCCCCGACCGGCTGGCAAGCGAGATGACGATGCCGATCAGCCCGAACGACACGCTCGCCACGATCACGATGACGATCGACCTCTGCTCGACTTTCTCTGCCGTCATGAAACCACCTGAACTGCGGAAGTGCCGCCGATAGCGTACCATTCACTCGCGATGCGCATCGCCCTGGTGATCACCCCGTTCGACGATCACAACCTTCAGTTGGCGCGTCAGATCGGCGTCACCGACATCGTCGTACGCTACCCCGGATCGCAGCGTGCCGACCTGGAGCCGTTGATGGAACGGGTCGACCGCCAGCAGATGCGCGTCAGCGTGGTCGAGGGCTATCTGCCGCTGGACCAGGTGCAGTCGGGATCGCGCGACCGCGCTCATCAGATCGATCGGATCAGCAGCCTGATCGAGTCGATGGCCGCGCTCGGCGTCGGCACACTCTGCTACAACTGGATGGGGCCCACCGATGCGACGCGCACATCGGAAGCTACGCCGGGGCGCGGCGGCGCGCTGTGCACGGAGTTCGATCTGGCTGCGACCGCGCGGCTCGATCCGCTGGGCGCTCCGGTCGTGGCCGAGGAGCACCTGTGGCAGAACCTGGCTCACTTCCTGGAACGGGTGCTCCCGGTCGCGGAGCGTGCCGGTGTGGTGCTGGCCATGCACCCGGACGATCCGCCGCTGTCCCCGCTGCGCGGAGCACGCCGCATCATGACCAACGTCGCTGCATTCGAGCGTCTGGTCGCCATGGACGACAGCCCGGCGAACGGCATCTGCTTCTGTCAGGGGACGTTCGCGGCCATGGGCGTCGATGTACCGGCGACCATCAGGCGTCTGGGCCGTTCGATCGCCTTCGTGCACGTGCGTGACGTTCGCGGCACGCCGGCGCATTTCGTGGAGACCTTCCACGACGAGGGGCCGACCGACATGTACGCGGCGATGTGCGCCTACCGCGATGCAGGATTCGCAGGAGCGATGCGCCCCGACCATGTTCCCAGGCTGATAGGCGAACCGGCGATCCCGGAGCGTGAACCGGGGTACACCATGCAGGGCCGCCTGTTCGCCGTGGGCTACCTGCGCGGCCTGATCGAGGCGACGGCCAGGCGCAGCGATGGCTGAGCATTCGCCGGGGCTACCGGTACCGCTCGCCCTTCGCTCGGGGGAGCCGGCGCTGCTGCGCCCCCTGCGCGGTACCGACTCCGGAGTACTCGGCCACTTCTTCCTCGGGCTGTCTGCCGAGACCATCAGCCTGTACGGGCCTCATCCCTTCGATCAGGAAACCGCCGACCGCCTCTGCGCCGAAGCAGACACGGATCGCACACAGCTACGGCTGCTGCTCCTGGTCGATGCCGGCCGCGAGCCACAAGCGCTGGCCTATTTCATCGTCGGCTTCGTGATGAACGATGCCGACGCGCAGCGCTACGCGGCCCGCGGCATGCCCCTGGACGATGCCACCGACGCGACGATCGCCCCGGTGGTGGCCGATGCCCATCAGAACAGCGGATTCGGTTCTCTGGTGATGCTGCACCTGATGCCATGGCTGCGGCGGTTGGGCAAGCGGCGCATGGTCCTGCTCGGCGGCGTGCGCCAGCACAACGAACGGGCGATCCACTTCTACGAGAAGTGGGGGTTTCGCGCCGTAGGAATGTTCACCACCTCGGCGCCGAACATCGACATGATCGCGGAGCTATAGAACGCCCGAGCGACGCTCAGGGCACCGTCAGCCCGAGCGACTCGTTCAACTCACGCTGGTACGCATCGATATGCCCGGCCAGCACGTCCTCCACACGGGCGGGCATTGCCGACACGCCCGACTCCAGCATCATGTAGTAGCAGGCCACCGAACGCATCCCCTGCTCAGCATCCACCTCAACGGGCCCACCACTCTGAATCGCGTCCGCGAGCTCGGCATACTCGGCTGCCAGCAATTTGGAATCGGTGACCTTGAACGGATGGTCATAGCTCCCGAGGCGCTCCGCGCCGAACAGCTTGGCGGTGTTCTCGGGCAAAGAGAACTCGGGGACCTGCGCCAACAGCTCGTCTCCCGCCAGCCGTTCGCCCCCGTCCAGGTGCACGGTAATCTCCCTGCCGCTGCGATCGCCGGGCAGCGTCATCGATCCGGTCGAACCGAACACCGCCCGCCCCCCCAGTCCGGCGCCGTGGCCGGCATGGTCCTGGAGGAGACTTCCGACCACGCCGCTCGCGAAGGTCAGCGTCGCGTACAGCGCGTCTTCGGCGGTCGCCTCGAACTCGCTCGGCGTCGTCCGCTGCCACTGGGCGTAGGCGTTGCCGGGGTCGATGGCGGCACCCTCGGCGCCCGCGGCCGGATTGCGACGCACCGGTTCATGGAGCCGCGTCACCGCGTACGCGGTATCGATGCGGCCAAGCAGATACTCCAGCACGTCGGCGAAGTGTACGCCGACATCGAGCAGGATCCCGCCATGCTCACGGCGGTGCCGCCACATGCTGATGGCCATCCGGTCGCCGCCGCTGACGCCGTGCTGGACGATGAGCCGCGGCACACCGATCGCGCCTGAGTCCAGCAACGCCTTGGCCAATCGACACATCGGATCGCGGCGGTAGTTTTCGGCGACGCTCAGGATCGCTCCAGACGCCGCAGCCGCGTCCCGGATCATCCGACACGCGGTCACGGTCAGCGCCAGCGGCTTCTCGATCAGGACGTGCAATCCCGCTTCCAAGGCCTCGACGGCGAGCAGATGATGGGTGCGCGGCGTGCTGGTGATATCGACCGCCTGCACCCCGTGGTCGTGCAGGTCGCCGATGGTGGCGACCACGGCCGGTCGCGTGCCGAACGCCGCCTCCGCCTGATCGGCGAGCGATACGGCATTGGCCTCCACCGGATCGCAGGCAGCGACCAGCTCCAGCGGCCCCAAGCCGGCGTTGCGCAATTCGCCGAGACCGCCCAGGTGGCGATGCCCCATTCCCCCGCAACCGACGATCGCAAGACGTATGGCCATGCCGGCGAGTGTAGCCACGTGCGTCGCCGACCGCCAAGAGTCTGTTGGACTGCCGCTTGCGCGGCACGTCCGACACACTCATATTCTCCGCCGCATGCCGCACGGGATGGACGCTGCCTCGACCGAGTCCTATCCCCGTGACCTGTGCGGCTACGGCGCCCACCCGCCACAGGCAGGGTGGCCCGTAGGCGCGCGGGTGGCGGTGCAGTTCGTGGTCAACTACGAGGAGGGGGGCGAGAACTGTGTGCTGCACGGCGACGCCGCCTCCGAGTCGTTCCTGTCCGAGATCGTCGGCGCGCGGCCCTTGCCCGACCGCCACATGAGCATGGAGTCGATCTACGAGTACGGCAGCCGCGTCGGCGTGTGGCGCCTGTTCCGCCTGTTCCGTGAACGGGAGATCCCGATCACGGTGTTCGCGGTGGCGATGGCGCTCGAGCGCAACCCCGCGGTCGCGGACGCCGCCAGGGCCGCCGGTTTCGAGATCTGCAGCCATGGCTATCGCTGGATCGACTATCAGACGGTTCCCGAGCCGGTGGAACGCGAACACCTGCACCGCGCCGTGGAGATCATCCGCCGGCTCACTGGGGAGCGCCCGCTCGGCTGGTACACCGGGCGCACCGGGCCCAACACGCGGCGGCTGGTGGTGGAGGAAGGCGGATTCCTCTACGACGCCGACGACTACAACGACGACCTGCCGTTCTGGACGGAGGTCGCCGGACGGCCGCACCTGGTGGTGCCGTACACCCTGGACGCCAACGACATGCGCTTCGCCAGCCCGCAGGGCTTCAATTCCGGCGACCAGTTCTTCGCCTACCTGCGCGATGCGTTCGACGTGCTGTACGCGGAGGGGGCGCACACCCCGCGCATGATGTCGATCGGCCTGCACTGCCGGCTGGTCGGGCGGCCCGGCCGCTTCGCTGCCCTGCAGCGGTTCGTCGACCACGTGCTCGCGCACGACGCGGTCTGGTGCTGCCGCCGCATCGACATCGCCCGCCATTGGCGCGCACACCATCCCCATCACGGAGGCCCTCATGGCTGAGACGCCGGGACGGCCGGAAACAGCCGGCCCGCCTGAGACCACCAACCTGGCCGACGCGCGGCTGGGCGCCGTCGGCGTGTGGTGCACGGACGAGTTCTTCGCACCCCTGTCGCGGATGCTGGAGCCGGCCGAGCCGGTGTTCATTCCCGACAAGTACGACGACCACGGCAAGTGGATGGACGGCTGGGAGTCGCGCCGCCGCCGTGGCGGGGGGCATGACCGCAGCCTCGTGCGCCTGGCCGCGCCCGGCGAGATCCACGCCGTCGACATCGACACCCGCCACTTCACGGGAAACTACCCGCCGGCAGCGTCGCTCGAAGCCTGCCTGAGCGACGGCGACCCGGGCGACGACGCTGAGTGGGTGACGCTGGTGCCGCCGGCGGCGCTCGGCCCCGACGCCCACCACCTGTTTCCGGTCGCCGACCGGCGCACGTGGAGCCACGTCCGGCTCAACCTGCTGCCGGACGGCGGCGTGGCGCGCCTGCGCGTGTACGGCCGGCCGCGGCCGGACTGGACCGTGCTGGCGGCGCTCGGAGAGCTCGATCTTGCCTCGGCCGTGCATGGCGCCGTGGCGATCGCCTGGAACGACGCCCACTACGGCAATCCCGGCAACATGCTGCGGCCCGACCACGGGCGCGACATGGGCGACGGCTGGGAGACCAGACGCCGCCGCGAGCCCGGACACGACTGGTGCATCATCGCCCTGGCGCATTCGGGCACGATCGACCGCGTGGTCGTGGACACCGCCCACTTCAAGGGCAACTACCCCGACCGCTGCTCCCTGCAGGGGGCGTCGCTGCCGGCGGACACGGGCGAGTTGCGCGCGTCGGTGGTCGCGCAATCCATGTTCTGGCCGGTGCTGCTGGACGAGCAGCCCCTGCACGCCGACCGGGAGCACACCTTCGCGGCTGAGGCCCTGACGAGCCGGGGGCCGGTGTCGCACGTCCGCGTCAACATGATTCCCGACGGCGGCATCAGCCGCTTGCGGCTGTTCGGCACGCCGGCCTGAGGGAGACGGACCGATCGGCGCTCCGACAACGCCCGCGCTCGTCCCGGAGCCGCTCACGCGGGCGGCCTTCGCACCGTTCGGGGACGTGATCCAGATTGCCGGCGCCGAGCAGCGGATCGTCAACGAGGGGACGACGGTGCGCTTCCACGACCTGGCCACCGTCGACGTCGCCGACGGCGGCGGCCGGCCGCTCGTCAACGTGTTCCGCGCCCAGCCGCTGGCGCTGCCGCTCACCGTCACCGTGATGGAGCAGCACCCGCTCGGCTCGCAGGCCTTCATTCCGCTCGACCGCGCGCCGTTTCTGATCGTGGTCGCGCCTGCCGGTCCGACGCCGCGGGCCCCCGATCTGCGCGCGTTCGTGACCGACGGCCGGCAGGGCGTCAACTACGCCAAGGGCGTCTGGCACCACCCGGTGATCGCATGGCGGCGTCCCACCGACTTCCTGGTCGTCGACCGCGGCGGCCCCGGTGACAACCTCGTGGAGATCCGCCTCACCGGCGACCGGCCGCGGCTGGTCAAATACCGCGTCGACGTCTGACCAAGTCGACCAACCACTACACCCCGAAGGCATTCACGGCGCGGGCCCAGCGCAGGCACTCCTCCACCAACTCGCCGCTGCGCGCGTGCAGCGCCGCCACGGCATCCTCGATATGCGCGCCGAGCCGCGGCGGCAGGTCGCCCGGCACCTCGTCGCGGTCCAGGGTGACCGGACGCCGCGCCGGCAGCGCCAGCACGTCGACCCACAGATCGCGCCAGCGCAGCTCCGTGCGTCCCAGCTCCACCGCGTCGCAGACATTGAAATAGGCACCGAGCACCGCGTCTTGCCGACCGGAGCAACTCCGCATCCACAGATACAGGTTGTACGGCCGGCCGGCCCAGAAGCAGCCGTAGGAGCGGGTCCCCGCCGGCAGGAACACCCCGGCCACGGTCGCGGCATGGCGGATGGTGTAGCCAAGGAGCTGCCGCCCCGGCTCGATCGCGAGCAGATCGCAGGCGAAGGTGACCCGGCGGCCGTCGGGATAGCGCTTCACCTCAAGGCAGCGGTCGGTGCGGGGAGCAGGGCGGCTCATGCGACTGGTCATGCAGTCTGGCGAATTCGGCGCGCCAGCGTAAGATCGCCCATGGCCTCACCGAATGCACCACCGGCGCATCGCCCCGTATCGATGCGCACCCTGTTCAGCCAGACCCGCCGGGAGAGCCCCGGCGACACCGAGGTGGCCGGCCACCGCCTGCTGCTGCGCGCAGGGTTCGTGCGCCAGCTCGGCGCGGGCCTGTTCAGCTACCTGCCGCTGGCGCAGCGCTCGCTGCGGCGCATCGAGACCATCCTGCGCGAGGAGATGGACCGGATCGGCGGGCAGGAGATCACCATGCCGGTCGTCAATCCCGCGTCGGTGTGGCAGGCGACCGGGCGCTGGCAGAAGATCGGCGCGGAGATGGCGCGCCTGCAGGACCGGGAGGGGCGCGACCTGGTCCTGGCGATGACCCATGAGGAGGTGATCGCGGCGCTGGTGCGGGACGAGGTCCGCTCCTACAAGCAGCTCCCGCAACTCCTGTACCACATCCAGACCAAGTTCCGGGACGACCCGCGGCCACGCGGCGGCCTGATCCGGGTGCGGGAGTTCACCATGAAGGACTCCTACAGCCTGGACCGCGACGAGGACGGCCTCGATTGGCAGTACCGCGCCCATTTCGCCGCCTACCACCGGATCTTCCGCCGCTGCGGGCTGCCGGTCGTGGACGTGGGGGCCGACGTCGGCATGATGGGCGGATCGGGCGCGCACGAGTTCATGTACCTGACCCCGATCGGCGAGGATTCGATCCTTTCATGCGAGGCCTGTGGCTACCGCGCCAACCGCCAGGTCGCCCGCTGCCGCAAACCGGAGCCGGCCCCGGAGCCGCCCGCGGAGCCGGAGCGGGTGCACACCCCCGGAGCGACCACGATCGACGAACTGAGCGTGTTCCTGGGCATCACGCCGGAACGAACGGCCAAGGCGGTGTTGCTGATGGGGGCGGGCATCGGCGAGCAGGGAGCCGAACGGCTCGTCTTCGCGCTGGTGCGCGGCGACATGGACGTCAACGAGTTCAAGCTGGCGCGGGCCACCGGCGCCACCGGCCTGCGCCCTGCCACGGAACAGGAGATCCGCGCGGCCGGCGCGGTCCCCGGCTACGCGTCGCCCGCGGACGTGCGCGGCGCGCTCATCGTGGTCGACGACCTGATCCCCGCCACGCCCAATCTGGTCGGCGGCGCCAACGAAACCGACTACCACGTCCGCAACCTGAACTACGGCCGCGACTTCCACGCCGACGTGGTCGCCGACATCGTCCACGCCGATGCCGGCGCCGGCTGCCCGAGCTGCGGCGATGCGCTGAAGCTGTCGCGCGGCGTGGAGGTGGGCAACATCTTCCGGCTGGGGACCTGGATCAGCGACGCGGTGGGCTGCACCTTCCTGGACGCCGACGGCACCGCCAAGCCGGTGGTGATGGGCTCCTACGGCATCGGCGTGGGACGGCTGCTGGCCTGCGTGGCCGAGGAGCACCACGACGAGCAGGGGCTGACGTGGCCGGTCACGGTGGCGCCGTTCGACGTGTACGTGGTGGCCCTGCGCGGCGGCGAGGACGGGGCGGCGCAGCTCGCCTCGGAAATGGCGGAACAGGGACTGGACGTGCTGCTGGACGACCGGGACGAGCGGCCCGGCGTGAAGTTCAACGACGCCGACCTGATCGGCGTGCCGATCCGCATGACCGTGAGCGCGCGCACCGTCGCCGACGGTCAGGCGGAACTGAAGCTGCGCCGCGACGCTCAGCCGAGCCGCGTACCGCTGCAGACGGCGACTCGCGCCGCGGTTGAGGCGTGGGCGGCGCTGTACGCCGCGATCTGCGACGAACCGGCTACGCCCGCGTTATCCGAGCCCGGGTGAACGGTCCCCCAGACTCGTTCGAGTGCGGGCGACGCGGTCGGACCGAGACCGAAATCGAGCCGCCCCGGTTGATCACGACCTGCTTCAGGCGGAGTCGCGAACGGTCGTGCGAATTGCGGTAGCCTACCGTCATGTAAGGCGATAGACTGAGCTCACGTGAGAACGATCGTCTCCTCGAAGGGTCAGATCGTGCTGCCAGATGAGTTCCGCCATCGTGACGGCATAGAACCCGGCCACGAGTTTGAGATCGAGCGCCAGGGCACCGGCGTCTACCTCCTGACGGCATGTGAGCCGCCGAAGAACGAAGGACTGGTAGACCTGCTGATCGCCTGTCCGATGAAGGACTGGTACGTCCCCGTGTCCGACGTCAGTGACCGTATTACCCCGCCCGACTGGTGATCGACTTCGCGGAGACCTGATGCCACCGGTTCACTACCGAGCGGGCGCGTTCCCGCCGGATGCACGGCTGGATTGGCCGAAGCTGATCCCCCTGATCGGCCCTGCCGCGGCCGCGGTGGCGCGCTATGATGGGGTGCTCGCAGCGGTCCCTCACCCGAGCGTACTTCTGGCGCCACTTGCCACGCAGGAAGCCGTACTGTCATCGAGGATCGAAGGTACGCGTGCGACCATGGGCGAGGTGCTCGAATACGAGGCCGGGAGGCGGTTCGACTCCCCGGCACTACTCGGCGACATCGGGGAGATCCTGAACTACCGTCTCGCCATGCGCCGAGCGGAGGCGATGCTCCAGGAGTTGCCACTCTGTCTCCGCGTGATTCGTGAGGCGCACCGGGTCCTGTTGCAAGGCGTACGGGGCAGAGACAAGGCGCCCGGAGAGCTTCGGCGCATTCCCAACTGGATCGGACCCCCTGGGTGCACGATCGCCGACGCGACGTTTGTCCCGATAGGCGCCGAGGAACTTTCGAGTGCGCTATCGCGCGCTTACTCAACCTGGTCGAGGGGCGCAGGGTGCTGTGACCGCCAGTCAGGAAGGATCGCGTATCCGGATTCAGGCCGGAGGACAGCGCCAACGCACGTTGCGTGCCACATGTGGCGCAATAGGTAGTCTTGTGCGCCACATCGGCATGATTGTGGCGCACAAGACCCGTTATCGGTCACACGCGGCACACTACGTCAATCGCCCGCCGCCATCATCGATCACCGGGCACCCGCGTGCCGGTCTGCGGTCTGCGCGCGAATGGCGAATGTTGCGCGGTTATCCGCCCTGGACCAGCTCCACCGCGTTGCCGACGGCGACCGTGCCGCCGGCCACCACCGTGCAGGTGGCGCCGCCGCGCCAGTCCGGCTCCAGGGCACGCCGCAAGCCGGCGCGCTGCCGGTCCATAATCCCGCACGGCTGCGTCTCACCGGTCACCCGCAGGCGCACCGCGCCGATGCGCAGCTCGCAGCCGGCGGTGGCGTGCAGGTCGATGCCCGTGACCAGCAGGTTGGCGCGCCGCGCCGTCCACGGCACCTCCTGACCCAGCTCCGCACAAGCCGACTGCCACGCGTCGCGGTCGACCACCGTGACCTCGCGCGCCGGCGACCGGCCGGGCACGTCGCCGACCACACCCACGCCCGGCCGCAGCTCCGCCGCCTCGTGCTCGACCATGGGCACCCCCGGGGTGGGATGCGTGGCGATCGCCGCCAGCGTGCCGGTGGTCACCGCCATCGCAGCCGGCCTCCGAACCGCACGGACCGGCCTTCACCATCCGTCCGCACGATCGTCCCGATCCGGTAGGCGGCATCCCCGGCCGCCGCCGCGCACGCGACCGCCTCCTGCTCCAGCGCCGCCGGGACGACGGTCACCAGCCCTACACCCAGATTGAACACGCGCAGCATCTCCCGGTCATCGATCTCGCCGCTCTCGCGCAGCGCCGCGAAGATCGACGGTATCACGAACGCGCCCAGATCGAGGTCCGCGCACGTCCCCTCCGGCAGGATCCGAGCCAGATTGTCGCGCACCCCGCCGCCGGTGACGTGGGCCATGCCGTGCACGGGCAGGTCGCGCAGCGCCAGGCACAGGTCGCGATAGGACCGGTGCGGGCGCAGCGCCGCCTGCAGGAACGGCTCGCCATCCACGTCCCGGTCGGCCAGCCCCGCGTCGCGTTCCAGGAGCACGCGCACCAGGGTGTAGCCGTTGGTGTGCAGACCGTTGGAGGCGACCGCCAGCACCGCGTCGCCGGCGTCGATCGCGGTTCCGTCGACGATCCGCTCCCGTTCGACCACTCCGACCATGCTGGCCGACAGCACGTAGGCGCCGTCCGCCACCACGCCGGGCTGCTCGCTGGTCTCGCCGCCCACCAGGCTGCATGCCTGCTCCCGGCAGGCGGCCGCCAGCTCGACGATGATGCGGTGCACGGTGTCGGCCTGCAGCCGGCTGCAGACGATCATGTCCAGCACCGCCAGCGGCTCCGCCCCCATCACCGCGATGTCGTTCACCAGATGGTTGACCAGATCGCGGGCGATGCCGTCATAGCGCCCCGCCCGTGCCGCCAGGAGCTGCTTGCTGCCCGGCTCCTCGGTCTTCAGCGCCAGCACCGGCTCCCGATAGCCGGGAAAGCCGGCCACAAACAGCGATGCAAACGCCCCGCTGCGGCTGAGCACCCGCGGGTCGCCGGTGGTCAGGTCGGCGTCGAGGGTCGCGAACGCGTCCCGCTTGGCGTCCAGCGAGACGCCGGCGTCGGCGTAGTTCAGCCCGTGATCGGTTCCGGCGCTCAATCCGCGTCGGACGCCGCCACCCGCACGGTGACGCTGTTGTTGTCGTGATCGCGCCGCATCCGGAAGGCCTCCGAATGGCTCTCGATCAGCTTGGACAGCCGCCGGTTGCCGTAGGTGCGCGGGTCGAAGTCCGGGTACAGCTTTTTGAGGTTGTTGGCGATCGTCCCCAGGTCGACCCAGTCGTCGTCGGCCTCCGCCATCTCGACGGCGTCCGTGATCACCGTGACCAGGTCGAGCGACCCGCGCTCGGCATCGTCGGTCTCGGTGACCGGCTGCTTCCTGCCGGTGCGCCGCTGGCTGCGCTCCTCCGCCATCGCAAGATTCTCCACGAAGCGGAACTCATTGCAGGCGTTCACGAACGAGCGCGGCGTGTGGTCGCGGCCGATGCCGATGACCATGCGGCCCGATTCGCGCACGCGCAGCGCCAGGCGCGTGTAGTCGCTGTCGCTGGAGACGATCACGAAACCGTCCACGGCGCCCCCGTACAGGATATCCATGGCGTCGATGATCATCGCCGAGTCGGTGGCGTTCTTGCCGACGGTGTTGCGGAACTGCTGGATCGGCTGGATGGCGTGCGTGGAGAGCTGGCGCTTCCAGCCCTCCATCTGGCGGTTGGTGAAGTCGGCGTAGATGCGCTTGATCGTCACCACGCCGTAACGGACGCTCTCCTTGAGCACTGCGCCGATGTGCCCGGGCTGAGCGTTGTCGCCATCGATGAGCACGGCCATTCGGCGCTCGGTAAGTTCGGTCACGTACAACACTATACCGCCACTTCGCGGGCGAGCCCACCGGCGGGAGCGGCGCTACACGAAGGTGATCAAGCGCACCAGTCGGGCGCCGATCGTCATCAGAGTGCGGAACACCGGCACGCCGGCGAAGCTGAGCAGGATCAGGCCGAACAGCGCGTAGGTGCCGAAGCGGGCGTTGTAGTACCGGTACCAGCGCGCGGCCGCCGCCGGCAGCAAGTGCGGGAGGATCCAGTGACCGTCCAGCGGGCCGAGCGGGATCAGGTTGAACAGCATGAGCAGCAGGTTGATGCGCACCAGCAACAGGACGAAGGTCTGCGGTCCCGGCAGGAAGACGAATCCCACGCCGGCGCCGCGCAACGCCAGGAAGCCGTTCCAGACCACCGCCGCCAGCAGCAGGTTCATGACGGGGCCGGCGGCGGCGATCCACAGATCGGCCCGCGGGGAGCGCAGGTAGCGCGAGTCCACCGGCACGGGCTTGGCGTAGCCGAAGCCTACCAGCACCACCATCAGCAGCCCCATCGGGTCGATGTGCGCGAGCGGGTTGAGCGTCAGCCGTCCGGCCAGCTCGGCGGTACGGTCCCCGGAGAGCTTGGCGACGGCGGCATGGGCGTACTCGTGGAACGTCAGCGACAGGATCAGCGCGATCGTGATCAGGGCGAACAGGAGAACCTCGCCGCGCAGCAACAGGGAGACCACGGACCCACCATACCGCGGTGGACGGCCCGGATGCCCCGCACTACGGTACCGCGATGAGCGAGCGGGACCGTCGGCGCCGCATGCCGGCACCCGGAGGCGGACAGTCGTCGCTGGCCGCGACGCTGCTCGGCGCGCTGACGTGCGTGTTCGGGCTGCAGTTCCTGCGCCTGCTGGTGGTGGCGCTGTCCGTGAACCTGGTGCAGATCAACGAGCTGAGCTCGGTGCTGGTGGGCGGCATGGGCTTGGCGGTGTTCGGCCTCGGGTTCCTGGCTCCGCTCGTGCACCGGATGCTCGGCCATGCCGGCGCCCCCGTGGTCTTCGCCGGGCTCGGCCTGCTGCGGATCGCCGAGCAATTCTCGCCTTCGTTGCCGCTCGACCTGGCGCTGTCGATCGCCGGCACGGTGGTGTTCCTGTGGGCGTTGCCGTTCATGCTGCGGTCGCTGCTGGATGCCGGCGGCGCCGAGAGCGGGCCGCATGCCGCGGTCGCGCTGCTGCTCGCCCTGTCGATCGACACGGCCGTAAAGGGCGCATTCGGGACGATCGATCTCTCCTGGGCCGGTGGCACCGAGGCGCACGCGGTCACCGGCGTCCTGGTAGCGGCGCAGTGGATCCTGCTGGCGATCGCGTCTCCGGCGCGGGCATCGTCAGCCGCGCGCCCTACGGCGGCCCGATCGTCCTGGGGCGCGCGGTGCCTGGCCTTCGGGCCGGCGCTGGTGTTGCAGTTCCTGACGTTCCAGAACGTCGCGTGGCTGACGGCAATCATCGGCTGGCCGCAGCCGGTGGTGCTCGCCTGGATCCTGGCCTCGAACCTGGCCGCGGTAATGGTCGCGCTCTGGCTGGCACGGCACAGGCGTTCGCCGCACGGCAGCGTGCAGGCGCTGCTCGGTGGCGTGCTGATCGCATCGGTCGCCATGGCGTGGACGGGAGCGCTGGCGGCGATCGCGGCGCTGGTCGGTCACGTGGTGTGCGCGATGCTGCTCGTCTCCGTGGCAAGACCTGGAACCGCCTCGGTCCGCAAGCGGGGCGGGGGGGGCCTGCCGGCCTGGACCACCGCCGGCATGGTGGCGCTGCTGGTGCTGCTGTTCATCCACTACGCCCAGTACGACATCGCGATTCCCGTTCCGCAGGGGATCGTCCGCCCCCTCGCCGCACTGCTGGTCGCGCTTGCGGCCCTGCGCGCCGGCATGAACGGCTCCGCGGTACCGGCGAGGGTGGCGCGCTCCGCCGCCGTTCCCGCCGTTCTGCTGCTGGCGGTGCCGGCCGTCCAGATCGCGACCTGGAACGAGATCCGACCCGTTGCCGGAATCGGGTTCCCGGTGCGGGTGATGACCTACAACATCCACCAGGGATTCGACCTGCACGGCCGCCACGGCATGGAGGCGCTCGCGCAGGTCATCGAGGACGAGGATCCCGACATCGTCGCCCTGCAGGAGGTATCGCGGGGCTGGCTGATCAACGGCTCGGTCGACACGCTGGTGTGGCTGTCGCGGCGCCTGGGAATGGCCTACGTATTCGGCCCCGCGGCCGACCCGGTGTGGGGCAACGCCGTGTTGAGCCGCTTTCCGATCAGAAGGGTCGGCAACCACGGCATGCCCAACAACGACGAGATCGTCATGGACCGCAGCTTCCTGATGCTGGAGGTCGACGTGGGTGGGGGCGAGACGCTGGAGGTGCTGGCCACGCACTTCCACAACGGCGAAGAGGAAGAGGATGCGGCAGCCCGGCTGCCGCAGTCCCTGGCGGTGCTGGAGGCGGCCGACAGCGACCGCACCGTGGTGCTGCTGGGCGACCTGAACGCTTCCCCGCATCACCCGGAGATGCTGCTGATCGCCGACGCGGGCTTCGTCGATGCGTTCGTTGCCGCCGGGCCGGCCGGCGACGGCTACACATGGCCGTCCGATGAGCTGGAGCAACGCATCGACTACATCTGGACGAGTCCGGATCTCACGGTCACGGACTTCTCCATGCCGATGAGCATCGCCTCCGACCACCTGGCCATCGCCGTCACGGTCGACCGGTGATCCCGTGAGCGATGCCATCGATGGGCGGCTGCACGAACAGATCGAATTCTTGTGCGCGATCGACGAACTCAAGAGCGTGCAGCGACAGACGACGCTCCTGGACGGCAGCCGGCGGGAAAACTCGGCCGAGCACTCCTGGCACCTGGCCCTGTACGCGATGGTGCTCGCCGAACACGGCGGCGACCTCGACCTGTGCCGCGTGCTGCAGATGGTGCTCGTCCACGACATCGTCGAGATCGACGCCGGCGACACCTACATCTACGACGAGAAGGGACGGGAGACCAAGGAGGAGCGCGAGCGGCTGGCGGCCGACCGGTTGTTCGCCCTGCTGCCGGACGATCAGGCGGGGGTGCTGCGCGCCGCCTGGGACGAGTTCGAGGAGCGCCGGACGCCGGAAGCGCGCTTCGCCTACGCGATCGATCGCCTGCAGCCGCTACTGCACAACTACCGCACCCACGGAGCCGCCTGGCGGCGGCACGGCATCACCGCCGATCAGGTGTACGACAAGAACCACCCCATCGGCGACGGCGCGCCGCGGCTGTGGGAGCTGGCGCGCGAGCTCGTCGAAACGTCGGTGCAGCGCGGTGATCTGAAGCGCTGACGCCGGCGAGGGGCACGCGCTGCACGGCGGGTTTCAGCGCGCTCCGGTGCGGCGGAGGCGCGATTGCATCGGCCTCCGCTGCAGAAAGTATCGGTTCAGGTAGTCGGGCAAGCCGTCCCGGTTGGAGTCCGCCGGATTCGCGCGGCGATTCAGGTAGTCGGGAATGCCGTCCCCATCGCCGTCGCCCGCGACGACGGGTCCCGGCGCGGTCACCTCCGGAACGGCGATCGGCTCGATGCGCTCCATCAGCGCATCGACGACCTGCCCGGCGAGCTCATCGAGCAGGGAGTCGGCCATCCGCTGCGCCGACCGCTCCGGCGACAGCATCTCCACCTCGAACGAATCGGCCCAGGTGACTTCCCCGGCAACCACGTCGAGCAGTCGCACATGCATCAGTGTGGTACCCGCCAACCGCTCAAGGCGCTCGCCACTGATCCGTATCGTGATCGTGATGGCCTGCACCGCGAACCTCTCCACCGTGCCGGAGAGCACCAGATCCGCGCCCTTGTCGCTGCGGTCCAGTACGGTGAACCGGCGGTGCGTCAATTGCCGCTGGATTCGCTCCCGAATTCCATTCTCCAGATCCCTGACCGTCCCCGGACCGACGTATGCCTGATCGAGAGGGAAGTCGAGCACGGCCAACCGCTGGCGAACCGCTTCGCTGGGGGCGCGTGCGACCTGCGCGTACGCGGCGCAGGCCAGGATCAGCCCGAGCGAAGCGGCCGCGACCGTGCGTTTCGGCATCGAGATCCTACTGCCAGGAGAATCTCTGGTTGCTGCCCAGCTTGACAATCACCTGCTCGAACTCCCAGTACGCCAGACCGGTCTCGATGTTGGTGGCGGTGAGCTGGAAGTAGTAGTCGACCTGCTGCTTGTCGCCGACCCGGTTCGTGCGCTGGATGATCTTGCCGGAGAGGCTCAGATCGGGGGCCACCATGGTGCCGTCCTTGGCGACGGTCTCCTGATTGAACAGCTTGTTGTTCTGCAGCTCGCGGACCTTGGCGCTCAACGGATCCTCGGGATCTCCCAGTCCGACGGCGGTGGTGGCGATGACCCTCCCGCTCTCCAGCAGGTCGATCCGAATCTTCTTCACGAGCTGATCGGTGTCGATGTCGAGCGCCGTGTCGTTGACCATGCGACTGACCGCCATCACCCACGGCGCGTCGCTGCCGGGCTTGACCGACAGCGGGCTGTCCAGAAACGAGACCACGGCCTGTTCCGCCGCGAACTCGAAGTCCCGGTAGTCCAGGCCGAGGGTGGTCCGCTCGCCGACCTGTGGCGGGTTCGGCTGCGGCTCGTTGGCCTGGCGCAGGTCGAGGTAGACCGGGTCCGACGCGCAGCCGATCAGCAGGACGAGCGCCGCGGAGGTGGCCACGGCGAAGTGGACGGGCGATTTCATCTGCATGCCTCCAATATAGTGCAATTATCGGTTGGTTTCAGCCTCCGAACGCCGCCGTGTGCACGGTGGGCGGCGCGCCCCGGGCGATGGTCTTGACCTGTACCAGCACGAAGCGCCCGCTCGGCAACCGCACGTCCACCGTGTGATCGCCGGCCGTCACCCGAATGCGGCCGTCGGCGGGCCGCGGCAGGCTGGCGATGCCGATCGCATGCGGCAGTGCCCTCCAGATGCGCGTGTCGGCCTGGGTGACCACCGCGGCGGCGATCGGCGTGACGAACCCGATGATCGACCCCAGCGTACCGGCGTCCTTGGTCTCCTCGTGTACCGCGATCTGCAGGAGGGTCCGGATCACCGTGCCGGCCACCGCCTTGCCGACGACGGCGTCGTATCCGGCGCGGAACTCCGTGGCGGCGTAGCGGTCGACGTTCAGGAGCGTCTCGGTCCGGTAGTCCTCTCCTCCGGAGCTGAGCCGCAGCGGCCCCGACGCCGAGGTGCCCGGACGCAGATCGGGCAGGGCCATGGAAACGATCAGGAAGCTGTCCCGGTCCAGGAACACCGGCAGGTCGAAGCGGAACTGACGGAGATACGGGCCCGTGCCGTCCTCGTGCACGACCCACACCCGGTCACCGGCCGCGGCCGTCCCGGACGCGGCCCGCTCGGCCACGGCAAAGTCGGCAAGCACGTGACGGTTGCGCGCGCCGTCCAGGGCGGCGGCGTTGCGGAACAGATCCGAAGCGCGGTTGGCCTCCCCGGTCGCGAGCCGGAACGCGCCGTGCAGCCAGTCGGTGAACGGATTGCGCAGATCCCGATACGCCCCGAGCGACTCGACCGCCTTCAGGCGCCGGGCGACCGCGCCGTCGGGCTCCATGGCCTCGCCAAGCGACCGATCGATGCTCTCCCGGTGCTCGTCCTCGTCCTCCTCCTGAGCCCGCAGCGCCTGGACCTTGGCCGCAAGCTGATCGACCGCGTTGGCCTGCCGCTGGTGGGCGCGGTTCAGCTCCACGCGGGCGCGCGCCGTGTCGCCGATCATCACCGCGTCGGTGGCCTTGTAGGTGTTCACCATCACGCCCTCGTAGATCGTTCCCCGATAGGAGACCATGAGATCGTTGCCCACCAGGGTAAGCCCCGCCGCCAGCAGGTCCTGGACGCTGGCGATGGAGTCCGACTTCCACAGGAGCTGCGATTCGGCCCGGTCGAACGCGACCTGCGAGGCGTCGAACCTGCCGGCGGCGCGCAGCGCCATGGCTGAGTGCAGCGAGCTCAGGAGCTGCCCTTCCGGGTAGTCGAGCCCGGTTTCTCCGCCCACCACGGCGCTTGCGGCGTCGTACTCGCCGGCGGAGTAGCTTTCGAAGAACGTCTCGGTCTCGCGCAGGTCGGAGAACCCCGCGCACCCGCAGAGCAGTGCCGCGGCGGCAAGCACCGCCGATGGACGTGCAGCGGCGGACAGCAATCCCTTCAATACCTTAACCTCGGCGCGGGGTCAGCCATGCTGCAGGCTGATGACCCCCCGGTTATGATGCGCCGAAGCGGCGTGGCTGACCAAGCGGCGGATCCCTGGGAAGCCGCGGTCTACGAGGCCGCGGAGGTCGGGCGTTGGGCGGGGCTCCGGCCGTCGCTGGTCCGGCGCTGGTTGCGCTCGGCGCCATCCGGGGAGCGGAGCGGGCACGCGTCATTCCTGGACCTGATCGACCTGCTGTTCGCGGGGCCCTTCCTGGCTCGCGGCCTGCGGCTGCGGCAGCTCCGCGCGGCGCTCGATGAGGCCGGCCATCTGCTGGGCACCGGTCACTTCGCCGAGCGCGACTTCTTCACCGACGGCCACGGCATCTTCCTGCGCACGCGCACGTACGGCGACGCCATTCTGAGGCTGCTCTCCGACGGCCAGTGGATTGCTGCCGACGACATCGCGGATGTCGCCGGCAGCATCGACTTCGATGAGGGGTCGGGATTGGCCGAGCGCTGGTACCCGTCCGGCATCGACGGCCTGATCGTGATCGACCCGATCGTCGCGGGCGGACGGCCGGCGATCGACGGCCGCACCGTGTCGACCGCCGACGTGCACGCCGCGTTCGTGGACGGAGGGCGCAGCGTGGCAAGCGCCTGCGCGCGCCTCGGCCTGGACCCCGGCGAGGTCGAAGCGGCTGTCCTCTTCGAGGAGCAGAGCCGCTCCCGATAGATTGCGCAAGGCCAAGCCACAAGAGGGTTTCCCGAAAGGAGGGGCTGGGCCAAGCAACCGGAGCCGCAGGCGACGATTGCTTGGGGCGCTATTCGGACGCCAGCGCCGCGGTCGCGAACACCACGTGGAACGGCATGCAGTAGATGACCACGCTGCCGAACCGGTCGATCTCGGTGCCCGCGTCGAGCGCGTAGTTCTGACTGCCGAGGTTGCCCTTGAGCGAGCCCAGATCGATGTAGTCGCCCAGCTCGTCGCGCCGCTTCGGCTCCGCGTTCTCCGCCAGCAGCACGTGCAGGTCCGGCCCGTTGGTGACGCGGAACTCCTCGAACCGGAGCAGCAGGCCGCCGTCCGCCAGCCGGTAGATGAGCGCCTGCCCCGAACCCTTGTGGAAGCGGTCGGCATCCATGAAGACGCCCTGCGCCAGCCGCTCGGGAGAGGCGCCGCCCGGCATCGCCTCGTCCATGTCGTGGTCGGGCATGGCGGCGGCGAAGTCCATGACCCGGTCCTGGATCTCCTCCTGCGCGCGGCCGGACAGGTCCTCCCACGCTTCGCCCTGCGGCAGGTTGGCCAGCGCCTCCTGGCGCTTCGCCTCGATCTCTGTGGCCGGCATGTCGTCCATGTCGTCGGCGCTCGGCAACTCCACTGGAAACGCTTCCGACACGCTGCGGTTGATGAACAGCGGCGAGCCCAGGTACCAGGCGGCCGCCAGCACGGCGGCTCCCGCCACGGCGATGATGACGATCAGGATGGGTCTCATGCCATGAATGTGCGCCTCACGGTGGCCAGCGGCTACTGCCGGGACGCGCGCAGCTCGTCCAGCTCCTGCAGGCTGCGCGGCCAGTCGCCCTTGAGCAGCCGCGACAGCGCGCGATCCGCCAGCAGCCGGCCGCCGGTCTGGCACGCCGGGCAGTAGTTGCACTCGTTGTCGGCGTAGACGATGCGCTGCACCGGCGTGGCGCAGCGCGGACACGGCTGGCCGTACTTGCCGTGCACGGCCATCTCCGGCCGGAACGCGGTGACCCGCTCCGGGAAACGGTCGCCTGCCTGCTCGCGCAGCCGCTGGATCCAGAGGGTGAGCACCTGACGGGTCGCGGCATGCAGCCGTCCCATCTCCTGGTCCGTGAGCCGGCTGGTCCACTTCAGCGGCGACAGCCCCGCGGCGTGCAGGATCTCGTCCGAGTACGCGTTGCCGACCCCGGAGCAGAGCCGCGGATCGGTGAGCGCGCGCTTCACGGTGTGGTTCTCCGCGACCAACGCCTGGCGGAACGCGGACTCGTCCGCGGCCAGCACGTCGATGCCGCCCCGGTCCAGCGCCCGCAGCGCCGGCGCGCCGCGCAGCAGGTGGAGCGCGGCGCGCCGCTTTGCCCCCTGCTCGGTGAAGATCAGGGTGCCGGGATCGAAGCGGAACGCCGCCAGACCCACGCGGCGCGGGATCGGCGCGGCGGCCTCCCCCTCCTTCCAACGAAGCCGGCCGGCAATCATCAGGTGCAGGACCAGATGCAGGTCCTCCTCCAGGCCGAAGACGATGCGCTTGCCGATCAGCTCGATCGACTCGACGCGCGCACCGTGGGCGTCGCTCAGCGGCGGGTCGTAGGTCTTCAGGAGGCTGGGGCTTGCCACCGTCACCCGTTGCAGCCGCTCGCCCGCCACGCGGCGCAGCAGATGATCGCGGTAGAGCAGCAGATCAGGCAGCTCCGGCATCGTCAGCCGCCCGGTGATGAAGGCGAAGATCGCCTCACGGTGACGAGAGGGCTCCAGAATCGCCGCATTCCCGCAAAACGTCTCCGCGTATACGATAAGCGTTTATCAAACGATACCAGCCGGCCGATCGTTCCTCTCAATCGTTTACTCGATTCAATGAGGCGATCTCCTGTGCTCATACCATACCCCAGGCTCGCGGGATGCGAACTACCCACGGCACCGCATTGACACGCCGCTCGCACGCCACCACCTCGCCCTGCGTTGGCTTACGGGTGCCGCACGTCGCCCGTGTTGCAAGGTGATGCTCCGGCGCGTATGAACTGCAAGTGACGTGAAGGAAGAGTCGCGTATGAGCGGCGTGCAAGAGTCATCCGCGGGTCCGCTGGCGCTGGGCATCGACACCGGGGGCACGTTCACCGATCTGGTGGCGCTCGGCGCCGACGGGTCGGTGCGCGTCGCCAAGGCCCCGTCCACGCCCGACGCGCCGCTGGGCGCGCTGCTGAGCGTGCTGGACAAGGCCGCGGTGCCGGGTGCCGCGATCGAGCGCATCGTGCACGGCACCACGGTGGCCACCAACACGGTGCTGCAACGGCGCGGGGCCGAGGTGCTGTACGTGGCCACGGCGGGTTTCGAGGACATCCCCTTCATCCAGCGCATCAACCGCAAGAGCGAATACGACCTGCACTGGCTCAAGCCGCGGCCACTGGTCAGGCGCCGCAACTGCCTGGCGGTGGCCGAGCGGATCGACGCCCAGGGCGAGGTGGTGGTGCCGCTAAGAGCGGCGGCCATGGAGCAGCTCGCGGCGCAGGTCGCGGAGCGCGGCGCCGAGGCGATCGCGGTGTGTCTGCTGTTCTCCTATCTCAACCCGGCCCATGAGCTGGAGCTCGGCGCGTTCCTGCAGCAGCGCTTTCCCTCCATCCCGGTCTCCCTCTCGCATCGGGTCGCACCGATATGGCGCGAGTACGAGCGCTCCAGCACCACCGTGGCCGACGCCTACCTGAAGCCGCTGCTGAGCGGCTACTGCCCGAGCATCGGCGCGGCGCTGCGCGAGCGCAGCGTGAACGGCCCCTGCTCGCTGCTCAAGTCGGACGGCGGCACCACCGGCCTGACGCAGGCGCCCGAACGGCCGGTCGATCTGCTGCTCTCGGGGCTCGCCGGCGGGGTGATCGGCGCTGCCCACTTCGCACGCGAGGCGGGCTTCGAGCAGGCGATCACCCTCGACATGGGGGGCACGAGCTGCGACGTGGGACTATTGCTGGATGGCGAGCCGCAGTTCACCACCGACTATGAGATCGAGTGGGGGCTGCCGGTGGCGATTCCGGTGATCGAGGTGCGCACGCTGGGCGCCGGCGGCGGTTCCATCGCCCGCATCGACAAGGGCGGCATGCTGGCGGTGGGACCGGAGAGCGCGGGCGCCCGGCCCGGCCCCGGCTGCTACGGCGCCGGCGGCGAAGCCGCCACCGTGACCGACGCCAACCTGGTGCTGGGCCGGCTCAACCCCGACTTCTTTCTGGGCGGGGAACTGCAGCTCCACCCTGAGCGCGCGGCAGCGGTGATCGACCCGCTGGCGCGATCGCTGGGACTGCGGCGGGAAGCGGCGGCACGGGCCATCGTCGACCTCGCCGACGAGAACATGACCAACGCCATCCGCCTGCTGACCATCGAGCGCGGGATCGATCCGCGCGACTTCGTGCTGGTCGCCTTCGGCGGCGCCGGGCCGCTGCACGCCGCCGCCATCGCCGCCAAGCTGGGCATACGCCGGGTGGTGGTACCGCCGCATCCCGGTCTGTGCTCGGCCTTCGGGGCCGCCCTGGCGCGGCTGCGGGTGGAGCGGGTGCAGACCCTGGGGCTGCGTCACTCGGAGGTGGACGAAGCGGAGCTGGCCGCGCGCTTCCACGCCATGCTGCAGGCCGGGCGGCGCGAGATCGAAGCGGAGGGGCTGCGCGGCGCACCGCGCGAGAGGCTCGGCCTGAGCATGCGCTACGCGCAGCAGAACTACGAGCAGGACGTGGAGTACCGGTTCGCGGACGGGCTGCCCGCAGCGTGTGAGCGCTTCCACCGCCGCCACGAGGAGTTCTTCGGCTACCAGTTCCCCGATCACCCCGTGGAGCTGGTGCATCTCAAGGTGTCGGTAGCCGAGAGCGCGGCGGAGCCGCCGCTCGCCCTGGCGGCGCCCGCCGCAGCCGCCGCCGGCGCGCCTCCGGCGCCGCAGCGTCCGGCCGGGGCCGGCTACCGCCGCGACCGCTTGCCCGCGGGCACCGATGTGCGCGGTCCGGCCGTGATCGAGGAGCTCGACTCCACCACCTTCGTGCCGGACGGGGTGCATCTGGCCGTGGATCGGCTCGGCAACCTCGTCCTCACCCTGCCGGCCGCGGCGCCGGGGGAGGCCTAGCGCGATGGCGCAGACCCTGGACAGCGTCACCCTCACCATCATCAACAACTACCTGGTCAACACCTGCCGCGAGATGGGGCTGGCGATGATGAAGACCTCCTACTCCTCGATCTTCAACGAGGGGCTGGATTTCTCCTGCGTGGTGTTCGACCGGGACGCGCAGATGGTCTCCTACGCCGAGTTCTGCCCGGCCCAGATCGGGGCGATCCTGTACACCATGCAGTGGACGATCGCCGAGGTGGGACTGGAGAACTTCGGCCCCGGCGACGTGGTGATACACAACGATCCCTACCGCGGCGGTTGCCACCTGCCCGAGCACACCGTCATCAAGCCGGTGTACCACCGCGGCGAGCTGTACGGGTTCGTCGGCAACATCGCCCACCTCACCGAGATCGGCGGCAAGGCAGTCGGCGGATTCGCCGCCGACGCCCGCGAGGTCTATCAGGAGGGCCTGCGGCTGCCGCCGGTGAAGATCATGCGCGGCGGCGAGTACGTCGACGACATCTGGAAGATCATCCTCACCAACCACCGCACGCCGCGCACCTCGTGGGGCGACTTTCACGCCATGATCGGCTCGCTCACGGTCGCCGAACGGCGTCTGCACCACCTCCTGGACCGCTACGGCTTCGACGCCGTGATCGGCGCCGGCAAGCAGCTCATGGACTACTCCGAGCGGCGCATGGGCGCCGAGATCGCGGAGATCCCCGACGGCGAGTACCGGTTCGAGGACTGGATCGAGAACGACGGCGTGGTGGCGGACGAGCGCTACCGCATCCACTGCACCGCGGTGGTGCGCGGCGAGCGCATCATCTTCGACTACAACGGCTCCAGCCCGCAGGCGCAGGGTCCCTGCAACTGCACCTACGGCGTGACCGCCTCGGCCACCTACAACGCGATGCTCAACCTCACCGACCGCACCATTCCGCGCAACTCCGGCTGCTACCGTCCCATCGAGCTGATCGTGCCGCCCGGTACGGTGGTCAACGTCGAGCATCCCGGTTCCAGCGTGGGCGGCAACTCGGAGATCCACGAGCGCATCGTCGACGTCCTGTTCGGCTGCCTGTCGGCGGCTCTGCCGCAGCGGGTGGCGGCCGCCGCCGGCGCCAGCTCCTGCAACTTCTTGTTCGGCGGCGTGCATCCGCGCACCAGCGAGTTCTATGCCAACTACCACATCGAAGGCTGCGGCTGGGGCGGCAAGGCGGCCAGCGACGGCAACGACATCCAGTGTCCGATCAACGGCAACTGCCGCAACACGCCGGTGGAAGTGTTCGAGACCCGCTACCCGTGGCTCACGCACAGCTACAGCCTGGCGGCCGGCTCGGCAGGCCACGGCCGCAGCCGCGGCGGCTCCGGCAGCCGGCGCGTGATCGAGGCGCGGGCGCCGGAGATCACGGTGTCCAGTTTCATGGACCGGCACGAGAAGGGTGCCTGGGGGGTGTTCGGCGGCCAACCGGGACGCCCGGGAGCGTTGCGCATCCGCAGGCACGGCGAGGCGGCCTGGGGTACCTTCAGCGAGGCGTTCGGCACGGTGTCGCCCAACAAGTTCGCGGACATCCGGATCCGGCACGGCGACCGCATCGAGATCGTCAGTCCCGGCGGCGGCGGGTACGGGCCGCCCGCGGAGCGCGACCCCGAGCTGGTGTGCGAGGAGGTGCGCGACGGGGTGCTCAGCGCGCGAGCGGCGCGCGAGGTGTACGGCGTGGTGCTGGCGCGGGATGCCGCCGGCGGCTGGCGCCTGGACGCGGCCGCAACGGCGCGACTACGCTCGGGGCTGTGAGCGCCGCCGAGGGACACTGGGAGCCGGTTCCCGACGCGCTGTACGCCACCACCACCGCGCGCTGCGACCTGTGCGGGAAGATGATCGTGGGCCGTCTCTGGCGCGCGCAGCACGGCGGGCGTTCGCTGTGCTTCTGCGACCGCCGCTGCCAGCGCACCTGGCTGGAGTACTGGCTGCCGCGCTACGGCGGCGCCGAGCCCGGAGCGGACAGCTCGGGCGCCGCGGCGACCACCCGCCCGCCGCGTCCGGGTAGGGCGCGTTCAGCCGAAAAAATATCGAACGCGGCGTCTTTGGCTTCGCGCTCGCGGGCCGCTATGCTCGGCCTCATGAAAGCGGTTCTGTACGAGAAGCCGTGGACCATGCGCGTGGTCGATCTGCCGCAGCCGGAGCCCCGGCCCGGAGAGGTGCTGCTGGCCGTCGACGCGGTCGGCATCTGCGGCAGCGACGTGCACGGCTTCACCGGCGAGAGCGGCCGGCGCGCGCCGGACATGGTCATGGGACATGAAGTGGGTGCACGCGTCGCGGCGCTGGGTCCCGGCGCCGCTGGGCCGCCGGTGGGCACGCCGGTCGCCCTGTACAACATGATCGCCGATCACGCTCCGAGCCCGGAGGAGGGCGACCCGAGCTTCCTGAACAAGCAGGTGATAGGCGTCAACCTCGCCCACCGCGGCGCGATGGCCGAGTACGTCACGGCCCCCGCCGCCAACGCCATCCCGATCGCGTCCGGGGTCGGGGCCGACATCGCCGCGCTGGCCGAGCCGGTGGCGGTGGCGGGCCACGGCTTCGACCGGCTGGCTCTGCACGGGCGCGAACCCGGGCGGCTGGCCATCCTGGGCGCCGGCACCATCGGCCTGTGTGCGGCCACGGTCGGCCGCCTGCGCGGCTTCGGTCCGATCGTGGTGCTGGACACGGTGGCGGCCAAGGCCGCGGCAGCCGCCGGCTTCGACGCCACCCCGTACCACCTGCAGGCAGGCGAGGAGCCGGCGGCGACCTCCGCGGCGGTGGAGGCGGCGCTCGGCGGGCGCCCGACGGTGGTTGTCGACGCGGTCGGCACCGCCCCGTCGTTCGCGCTGGCCTTCCAGCTCTGCCGGCCGGATGCGGCGCTGCTGGCCATCGGCAACCTGGCCAAGGAGGTGAGCCTGCCGCTGCAGGACATGGTGTCGGACGAGGTGTCGGTCATCGGCAGCTACGGGTTCGACCGTGCCTCCTTCCAGGAGAGCGTGGACGCCCTGCCGGAGCTGGCCGCTCGGCTGGCCACCTTCATCGAGGCGCGCTGCACGCTCGACGACGTGCCGGAGATGATGACGGCGTTGGCGCGAGGAGAGCGTCAGGAGCGCAAGGTGATGATCGACGTCGCAGGCGCTAGGCGGTCGGAAACATGAAAGAGTTGCGCGTAGCCCTGATCGGGTGCGGAGGACGCGGCCGCGGCCACGCCCGCCACATCGCCGCGATCGACGGAGCCGCCATGGCGGCGGTGTGCGACCCGGACGCCGAGCGGTGCGGCGTGGCGGCCCAGGAGCTCGGCGGCGCGGCCACCTACGCGGCGCCGGAGCAGATGCTCGAGGCCGAATCTCCGGACGCCGTGATCGTCGCGGTGCCGCCGGAGTTCAACGCCCCGGTGGCGCAGATCTGCCTGGAGGCCGGCGTCGCCACCCTGCTCGAGAAGCCCCCGGGGCTGCACGTCTCGGAGACACGCCGCCTGCTGGAGACCGCAGAGCGCACCGGCGCCCGCTGCATGGTCGGGCTCAATCGCCGCTTCAACCCGGCGATCCGCGAGGCGAAGCGGCTCGTCTGCGAGCGCGGCCCACTGACCACGATCGTCGGCGAGTTCCACAAGAACCTGGTGGACATCGAGGAGCGCGGCATCCTCAAGCCGCCGGTGCTCGAACGGTACTTCTACGAAACGCCGGTGCACGCGCTGGACTGCGTGCGCGCCCTGGCCGACTCGCCGGTGGCGGAGGTGCACAGCTTCTCCGGGAGCTTTTTCTCCCGTTACCGCGACGTGTACGGGGGCCTCGTCCTGTTCGAGAGCGGCTGCGTCGCCCACCTGGTCGCCAACGTCACCGCCGGCGCCCGCCTGGAGCGCTACGAGCTCCACGGCCGCGACGCTTCCGCCTACCTGGAAGGCGTCCGCAGCGGCCAGGTAATCATCGACGGACAGGTCACCGAGCTCGCCAGCCCCGGCGACCACAGCACCCGCGACCAGAACCGCTACTTCGTCGAGTGCGTGCGCGACGGCCGGCCGTTCGGACCTCCCGCCTGCGACCTGCGCGAAGCGGTGCTCTCCATGGAGCTGATCGACCGGATGTTCGGTTGAGAGCCGCCGCACGTCTATCAGCAGCATGGATGAGCCGCACTCTGACAACAGACGACCGCCGGGACGCAGGCACGAATAGGGGGCGTATGATGGCCATCCTTCACAGGACGACTCGTCACGGAACGATCCGCTACAGAACGATGCTCGCCGTCGCCGTGGTGGTTGGCCTGCTGTTGGGAGCCGGCCCGGTGTTTGCGCAGATCTACATCACCGCCGGCTACCTGCCAACGTTCTCCGTCGACACTGACTTCGAGGTTGGTGCCAAGCCGTCGGAGAGTGGCGGCTTCGAGGCGAACCGATCGGGTAGCGGGACATTCAACTTCGGAGTTCTCGGGCTTCGCGCTGCGGCAGGCTACCGTCTTTTCGTCGTGCGTATCGAGGGCGAGGCTTCCTACCGGCAGCTCAAGATCGAGGACGCATCGCTGGAGTCTCTCAAAGAGAGTATCGAGGTGGCGTCCGGCGATATGAAGGCACTGAATCTGATGGTCAACGTCTGGTTCGACATCGATATCGGCGGCGGTTTCAGGCCCTACCTCGGTGGTGGTGTCGGCGGAGGACAGCTCACCCTGGACACCGCGATCCAGATCCTCGACACGACGCAGGAATTCCTCGATTCCAGCGCCTGGGCGTTCGCCTACCAAATCGGCGGCGGCGTAGGATTTGAGCTTGTCGCGGGGCTGACCCTCAGCCTCGGCTATCGTCTGTCCAGCACCACCACGGCCGAGTTGGCCTGGAATGCAATAGAATCCGGCACCGATGAGATCCTCAGGACAGGCACTCTGCACCACAGCCTGGATCTTGGCCTCAGGTACGAATTCCTTTAGGCCGAGCCCTACCTGGCTCTGGATCGACGCTCAGGCGGCTGCCCACGCGGGTGGTGCGGGGGCCGCCGTCGTCGGTGAAGGCCGTATTTCTGCCACAGGAGCCAGAAATACGTCCGAATGATCGCCAGATCCGGTCATACCGGTCTATGGTTGCCCCATGCAACGCGACGCCTACGATCGCCTGCTTGCCTGGAAGCGAGCGCCGGGACGCAAGCCGCTGGTCATGCGCGGCGCGCGGCAGACCGGCAAGACCTACCTGCTGCAGGCATTCGGCACGGATCAGTACGCGGCGACCCACTACTTCAACTTCGAGAAGACACCCGATCTGGCCGGCTTCTTCGAGCGCGATCTCGATCCCGCGCGCATCGTTCGCGACCTCTCCATCTTCGCGAACGAGCGAATCCACCCCGGGCGCTCGCTGATCATCTTCGACGAGATCCAGGCCTGCAACGCCGCACTGAATGCCCTGAAATACTTCGCGGAGGACGCCGGGCAGTACCATGTCGCCGCCGCCGGCTCCCTCCTCGGGGTCACGCTCTCCACGCCGCGATCGTTCCCGGTGGGCAAGGTCGACTTCATCGATCTGCATCCGATGACCTTCCTGGAGTTCCTCGATGCGCTCGGCGAGGGGCGCTACCGCGGTGTCATCGAAGCCCATGCCGAACCGGCGCCGTTTCCCGAGCCATTCCACCACGCCTTGGTCGATCTGCTCCGCGCCTACTACTACGTCGGCGGCATGCCCGAAGTCGTCGCCCACTACGCCGCCAACCGGGACGTGGCGGCCGTCCGAGCCGTCCAGCAAGCGATCGTGGATGCGTACGTGCTTGACTTCGCCAAGCACGCGGCGGCGCTGCAGGTAGCGCGGATCATCGCGATATGGGAATCACTGGCGAAACACCTGTCGCGCGAGAACAAGAAGTTCATCTTCTCTGCCATCCAGAAGAGCGCGCGGGCGCGCGACTATGAAGATGCGCTCGTGTGGCTGGAGCGCGCCGGCCTGATCCACCGGGCGTTCGCGGTCGAGACCGCGCGCCTGCCCTTGCGCGGCCATGCGGACCGCCAATCGTTCAAGGTGTACGCGCTGGACGTGGGTCTCCTCGGCGCTCTCGCGAACACCGCCCCGCAACTGATGGCTCACGGCGATCGCCTGTTCGCGGAGTATCGCGGGGCGCTGGTCGAGAACTACGTCGCGCAGCAACTGATCGCTTCGGCGGCAGGTGAGCTGTACTACTGGCGCAGCTCCGGCGGCAAGGCCGAGGTGGACTTCCTGATGGAACGCGACGGAGAGATTCTGCCCCTGGAGGTGAAGGCCGGCGTGAATCCCAAGAGCAAGAGCCTGCGTTCGTTCGACGCTCAGTTCGCCCCGCCGCTGCTTATCCGCAGTACCCTCTTGAACCTCAAGAGAGACGATCGGGTGTTGAACGTTCCGCTCTACGCTGTTCCCGATGGACTGCGCTTCATCCGCAGCCCGGGATAGACGCGGCCCCGCTCAGCCTTCGGCGCGCAGACCGGAATTGGCCACGCGGTACAGCTCGCCTCCGAAGAAGGTGACGTAGAGGTCGGTCAGATCGGTGCCCCCGAAAGTGCAGTTGGTGGGCCGGTCGGCCGGCGTGGGATAGGTCGAGAGGGGAAGCCCCTTGGCGTCGAACACGTAGATCGCCGGCCCCGGGCCGCGCTCGTGGTGGCCGGCGGTGGCCACGATCAGCCCGCCCTGCGCCAGCCCATCGGCTGCACGGCACATGCCGTCCACGCCGCGGCCGGCGCCGAAGTCGTGCAGCAGCATGTAGTCGCCCAGGCTGCCGTCGGGCCGGATCGGATAGGCGCGTAGCTGCCGCCGCTGGTCGAGCCGGCGCGGGCTCTCGGCCACGTACAGGATCGATTGATCGGCCGACAGCAGCACGCCGTTGGGGCGATTGGTGTCGGTGGTGACCTCGGTGACCGTCCACCCCGGGGCGGCCGGATCGGCCCGGTAGACCGACTCGCGCGGCTGCGCGAGCGGGCGCTCGCCGTAGTTGGGGTCGCTGAACCAGACGCGGCCGGCGGCGTCCACCGCCAAGTCGTTGGGCTCGTTGAAGGGCGCGCCGGCATGCGCGTCGGCGATCACCTCGGTCGGCTGGCCGACGGCGTAGCGGACCACCCGCCGCGCCTTGCCCTCGCAGGCGTAGTAGCGGCCGGCGGCGTCGAAGATGGTCCCGTTGGCGCCGCCCGTCGACTCCCGCCAGAGCTCACGCCTGCCGTCGGCCGGCGTGTAGCGCCAGAGCCGGTTCGCGTCGATCTCCGTGTAGCGCAGCCCTTCGCCGTCCCAGGCCGGCCCCTCGGTGATCACCTCGTGCTTGGCGATCAGCTCCCACGTCCACGTGTCCGCCATCGCGCCGGATAATAGCATCGTCGAGACGCGGCTACTCCCCAGTCACGCCGGCTCGATTCGGAGCGCCGGGCGTGGGGGCGCCGACGGTCTGAAAGTCGCCCGTGACGTCCGGCACGCGGGCGAAGCTGGTGCCGGCGTCAGCCTGACCCTCGACCCAGTCGACCGACGCGATCAGGGCGCCGTGGGCCGTCCAGATGCCGAGTTCCTCATCCTTGCCCAACGCAAAGCCGGGCCAGCCGTCCTTGTCCAACTCGACCCGGAGATAGCCGCCCGCCGGGATCGTCAGGTCGGGCGGGAACGGCACGCGCTTGTCGGCGTCCGTCAGGTCGTCAGCGATCACGAACTCCGCCAGGGCGAGATCGACATCGGCGCCGTTGTACAGCTCCACCCAGTCGAGCGGGTCGCCCTGTGCGGCGACCTCGTTGATGAACAGCTCGCTGATGACCGGACCGGCCGCCGAGGCGGCAGCGCCGTCGTCCGCAGGAGGCGGAGCGCCAAGCACGATGGCGCCGGCGAGACGGCCCGAAATCGCCGCCCCCGGTTCCGTGCCGGCCGTGACCAGCTCCATCGTGCCCGCGACGATCGGGACGAACCGCTCCGGCGCAGCCGCGCCCGGCGGCATGGTCCAGTGGACGCCGCCGAATCCGCCCTCGCCGATCGTCAGCTCGGACCCGGCGGACACCAGGTCGACCGGCAGCCACACGGTGAATCCTGCGAGGGAGAAATCAGGCTCCAGGCTCATCATGGATAGGAAGGCGCCCTCTTCCAGCCCGACGTCCGCCGCTTCCTCCGCACCGGCGCGCCCGGCGGTGGCCCCCGCCGTCCCCAGCGGCTGGCCGCTCCCGTCCAATGCCAAGCTGGTGACCGTGCCGGTCTCGAAGGGGTTGGGGCTGTCCTTGGTGCCCCAGGTCGTCTTGAACGCCAGCTCGAAGGTCGTGAACCCGCTGTCTTCGGTCCAGCACACGTCGGCCGCGTCGGTCAGCGGCCAGGGCCAGTCCGGCGGCGCCGGCTCCAGATCGGCCAGCAGCTCTCCTCGCCGCTCGCGGATGAAGCGGCGCACCCGGCCGGCGTCGGCGGCTGCCGCTTCGCGTGCTATGGGCGGGGCGTGGGCCTGCACGACGGCTGCGAGTTCGCCGGCGCTGCGCAGCAGATCCTCCTCGTTCCAGACCGTGCCCAGCAATTCACGGAGGCGGCGGGCGTACCCGGCGCGTCCGGCTTCGTCCTTGTAGAGGCGGTGCGCGAGGGCGCCGTGCGCGTTGACCGAAGGCGGCGACTCGAAGTCGTCGAACGGAACGTCGGTCGTGTCGAACACGCCGTCCACGCCCCAGGGGATGAACACGAGGCGTCCGTCCGGTTCCCGATAGAAGTGGTAGTTGTTGCGATTGCCGGCATATCCGTCCCAGTGGCCGACCAGCACTTCCGTGGCCCAGAAGGATAGGAAACGGTCGCGGTCGACGATGGCGTCCAGCGCATCCAGACCGGCGGGGGAGGGATCCTGCAGCGCGGCGATGACCGCGTCGATGTCCGACCAGTCGTCCTCGTCTTCGTTCGTCTTCTTCTCGAAGGTGCCGCGCCAGTCGGGACGGAAGTCGCTGAGGGTGCCTTCGTACAGGTTGCCTTCTGCGCTGGCAAAGTGGCGTGCCAGGAATGGCGGCTTGATCTCCTCGACGTGCACGTACAGGCCAAGGTCCGTGCCGTTCACGGCCACGGAGGCGAAGTTGCAGCGGGGCGCCGGCAGTCCGGCGGCGGCGAACACCTCGTAGGCCAGACAGGTGTTGATCATCGACGGATCCTGCTGGCTGTTGTTGAGGGTCATGCGGTCGATCGCACCGCCGAGCAGGCGGCCGTCGACGTACTTGTCGAAGCGCAGCTTGAGCGACGGCTTCTCGCTGCTGAGCGAGCCGAAAAACCCCTTCTTGCGGACGCCGACCTCGGCGTAGGCGGCGCCGTCCACGGTCACGGTGGCCTCGAACCAAGTGAATATGTCGTCCGCCGGCTGCGCCAGGCAGCCGGCGCCGCCCAGGATGTCCTGGAGGGTGCGCGTCTGGGCGCGCAGGCTGTCCCAGTCCCCCGGCGCCATCTCCACGGCGATGTCCAGCACGTGATCGAAATAGGGGGCGCTCGGGTCCGGTTCACCGGCGCGGACTTGCGCCGCCGCACGGGCGCCTGCAATCAGCAGGAAGACGCAGCATGCGGCCGCGCACAGTTGGGGCACTCGACTCAATTGAGATTCTCCGGGTCGATCAGGAAGTCTGGAAGCGCTAATACCGGATCGGCCATGCCGCTCCGTATGCTCGCTATCGCGCCGGATGATAGCATCGCGGCGTTTGAAGAAACGGGTCGATCTGGCCTACGGCCGCAACGGGATTGCCATCGAGGTGCCGGAGTGCGCGCAGGTCGTGCTGCCCCGTCACGTGGAGGGAGTCGAGGACGAGGCTGCGGCCATCGATGCAGCGCTGGCCGCGCCCACCGACTCGCCGCCACTCGCCGAGCTGGCGGCGGGCAAGCGGCGGGTGGTGGTGACCCACTCGGACATCACACGCGCCACGCCCAACGACCGCATCCTGCCGGTGCTGCTGCGGGCGCTGGAAGCGGCGGGGGTGGCGCGCGACGACATCACCCTGATCAACGCCCTGGGCACCCACCGTCCGCAGACGGAGGCGGAGCTGCGGCAGATGCTGGGCGCCGGCGTCGTCGACCGCTACCGCTGCCGGCAGCACGACGCCTGGGACGATGCGGAGCTGGTCGCCGCCGGCACCACCAGCCGCGGCAACGCCATCCGCCTGAACCGCACGGTGATGGAGGCGGACCTGGTGATCTTCACCGGTTTCATCGAGCCGCACTTCTTCGCCGGCTTCTCCGGCGGCCCCAAGGGCGCCCTGCCGGCGCTGGCCGGCAGCGAGAGCGTGCTCACCAACCACGGCTACGCCATGATCGGAGACCCGCGCGCCACCTGGGGGATCACCGACAGCAACCCGATCTGGGAAGAGATGCGGGAGGCCGCGGCGCTGATCGAGCCGCTGTTCCTGCTCAACGTCACCCTGAACGCGCAGGGGCGGATCACCGGCGTGTTCGCCGGCGACGTGGTGGCCGCCCACCGGCGGGGCTGCGACTTCGTGCGCAAGAACGCCATGGTGGCGGTGGAGGAGCCGTTCGACGCCGTGGTCACCACCAACAGCGGCTACCCTCTCGACCAGAACCTGTACCAGACCGTGAAGGGCATGCAGGCGGCGCGCGGTATCGTGCGCTCAGGCGGCGCCATCATCATGGCGGCCGAGTGCTCCGACGGCCTGCCGAGCCACGGCCGCTACGCGGAGCTGCTGGCCGAAGCCGGCTCGCCCGACGCGATCCTGGAGATGCTCAGGCAGCCCGGCTTTTCCGCGCAGGACCAGTGGCAAGTGCAGATCCAGGCCCAGATCCAGCGCCACGCGGACGTCTACGTCTACAGCGACGGCCTCGACGACGAGGAGATCCGCGCAGCCCTCCTCACCCCGACCCGCGACATTGAGGCCACGCTGGCGGAGCTCGCCCCCGAGCGGCTCTGCGTGCTTCCGCAGGGTCCCCTCACCATCGCCTATCTGGCCCCCGACTGACGCGCTTCAAGAGGGAGCACCGTGGCGAGTTTCAACATGAAGACACGGGAAGGGTTGCGCGTCGCCTGCCGGGAAGCCGAGCGCCGCCTCCACCGGGACAGCGTCGAAGAGAGCGCAAGATTCCTGCGAGACGTGCAGGCATCTTCTGACGAGGAGCGGATCAGCGAAGCGTTTCTCCATCGCATCTGGGACGAGAGTCCGCTCGGCGACGTGGGACACGGCGACTACGACGTGAGCGCAGCCTTGTCCAATGAGGGCTTTCGCCGGCAGTTCCACGAACTGACCAGTCGCCCGCTACCGGACACGCCATCGGAGCGGGCAGAGCGGGCAGCCCGGCTGGACGAGATCCTTGCAGAGACGCTGAACCTCGTGCGGCCGTTCGTCCCTTCGAATCGTAAGGGTCATCACGACAAGCCCAAGATCAAGACGACCCGAGCGCTCGCCGCGCTCTTCCCGAACGACTTCACGGCTCCCTTCTACGACCTGCTGCGGCAAAGGCTCAGGGATGCCATGGGGGCAGACGTGGCCGCGAGCCGCCCGGCACGGGCCAGCCGGTGGATCCTCGACCGGCTGGTGGACGCGATCGGCCCGGTGGACCGATCGGATTGGAGCAGCGTAGCGCGGCGCATGAAGCTTCCTCGGATTCTGTTGGAGATCCATGACGCCAAACCGGATCTCGCCCGGATCGCCGAGCACTTCGAGTCCATTGAGGAGGCCGGAACACTCGTCTTCGAGCCGGGCATAGCGGAGTCGCTCCATCTCGGCCTCTGGGCGCGAGACAGGAGGCATTTCGCGGTGCTTACCGGGCTGTCTGGAACTGGGAAGACACAACTGGCCGTCGAGTACGCCAAGGCCCTGACCGGAGAGGACGGAGCGTCCGACGGACGAATTCGAACGATCGCAGTGCAGCCCGGCTGGTACGACCCGACGCCGCTGCTGGGGTATGTCAATCCTCTCGGTGAGAGCCGATACACGGCAACCGAGTTCCTGAGATTCCTGATTCGAGCGACCAAGAACCCGTCCCAGCCTCATGTGTGCGTGCTCGACGAGATGAACCTGTCCCATCCGGAGCAGTACCTGGCGCCGATTCTCAGCGCGATGGAGCTCGAACACGGCGAGATAGAGCTGCACGGCGGCGACTCGGACGAATACGGTATCCCGCCGAGCCTTCGCTATCCGGACAACCTGGTCCTCATCGGCACGGTAAACATGGACGAGACCACCATGGGCATATCCGACAAGGTGCTGGACCGGGCATTCACACTGGAATTCTGGGATGTCGAAGTGGACCGGTGGCCGGGTTGGACAAGCAGTCCGATACACGATCAGGACAAGGAGAGCGTCAAGGAGGTACTCAACCGCCTCACGGACGCCCTCAGCCCGGCCCGACTGCACTTCGGCTGGCGGGTGATCGAAGAGGTCGTCCGGTTCATGGAGCAGCGTGAGGAACAGAGCGCGAAGCTGTCCGTGAATGATGCGCTCGACCGGGTGATTTACGCGAAGGTCCTGCCGAAGCTCCGTGGCGACGACTCGCCTCGCTTCCGGAAGGCGCTGGGGGACTGCCGGATCGCGCTGAACGACCTGGCTCGCTCCGCTCGAAAGGTCGACGAGCTCATTGAGGACGTGGAACAGACCGGCAGCTTCCGTTTCTGGCGATAGGGCCATGTCCGCCGGACTCGGGATTGCGCTGCGAGTTCGGCGTGATGATGGCCTCCATGATCTTGACGCGTCTCAGCCGAACGGGGGGTTCGCCGAGCGGCAGAAGGCCGAATTCCTGGGTCCCGCCGATCGTGAGTGCCGGCTTCTCGTCGACGACGAACCGCTCGGACGGGTCGAGCGGTCAGCGAACGCGTGGTCGTGGACGCCGGGATTCTACGCCGGCGAGGTCCGCGCCGAGTTACTGGATGCGGACGACCGATCGCTCGGCGTCTGGTTGCTCGACGTCAGCCCCGACCGAGGAAAGGCGGGTCGTGAGGTGTTCTCGCGCATGGTCGAGGAGATCCTCGACTTCGACCCGCATCTGGTAATCGGCGAAGAGCCCGCGCGACGCAGGCTCGGAGCGTTGGGCGAGACCGATGATCCGCTCGTCCTGTTCGAGCGGCTGAGGAGACGGCAGCGCGACCTGCAGCGCGCGCTGGCGGCGATTCGACGGGAGCCGGTGAGCGTTCTGCGCGCGCGGCGTCAGTTCGTCGCGCTCCGAGATGTCCGGCGCGCCGACCTGCGTACGCTTCGATCCGCGCTCCGGCAACCGGCTACGCTCGCGGCCATCCGGCCGGGTACCGTGTCCAGTTCCTACGGTCCGGGATCAGATCCGATCCTTGACGTACCGGCCGTCGAGCGCACGCTCGACTCTCCGGCGAACCGGTGCATCCTGGCCATGCTGCGAGCGCTGCTTCTCAGGTGTCGAGAACTCGCCAGGAGACTGGAGGATCTCGCAAGGAAGCCAGCGGACGATACGAGGACCGCGGCCGCCTCCCGCGTCGGCCGATGGAATCAGATCCTCGGCGAAATGGAGCGGGCATTCGCAACGGCCGAGCGCCGCCGTCCGTTCAGCGAAGTGCGCCGTCCCGAGATCACGGCTGCGGGACTCAACGCGGTAGCGGCACATCCGCTCTACGCACGGTTCTGGCGCGTCGGATGGGAAGCGCTGCGGCGCGGTGTGTATCGATTGGATCCAGAGGATCGGTTGCCGCTCAGTCCGACATGGGAGATCTACGAGCGGTGGTGTTTCGTCGCGTTGGCACGGAAGCTCCGCGAGTGGCTCCCCGGCTACGAGTGGAAGACCGCGGGGCGGACCGACTCCGACCGTCGAAGGTTCACCGGCAGGAGCGGCGATGGACACCGCATCACGCTTCACTTGCAGCGGACCTTCCGCAACACCAGAGGAAGCGAGCGGAACGAGAGCTGGTCAATCTCACGCGAATTCAGACCCGATCTGGTGCTCACATCGCAGTGTGCGGACGGCCTGATGCGATTCGTCGTCCTCGACGCCAAGTACCGCGCCGCCGAAGCGGGAATCCTCAGTGGAATGACGGAGAGCGTGCACCCGTATGCCGATGCGCTCCGCTGGGGATCCCGCCGGGCGGAACGAACGCTCCTGCTCGTCCCCAATGCCGCAGAAACGGAATGGCTGACCCGAGCGGACTACGTGGAGAGGCACCACGTCGGCATCGTCGCGCTACGACCGGATCTCGAAGTGCCGACGTGGTTTCGGGAACTGTTGACCGACGACGTGACGACGCCGGGATAAGCCACGTACCGGATCGCAGGGCACGATCAGAGCCGATCAAGCGCGTTCTTGAAGCGGGCTGATCACCCGTTCGTTGATGTGCAAAGGGTTCGACTCGTGCATCTTGTACGCGATCGACATCGCCCGCTTCGCGGTGATAGCGGCGGACGCCACCAGATCTACCATGAGTTCGAGTCCATAGCGCGTCTGCACGCCGTGACGGTGGCGTAGCCGGCGCAGTGCCCGGCCCTTCCTGACGCAGGTCCACGACTCCTCGTCGCACACCCGCGGTAGTCGATGAGGACATCCGCGTCGGCCAGGAGAACGGTGGGAGCGGCCTGGTTCAGTTCGCCGACTCACCGACGCGCTGCCGCATCTGTTCCCGACTGAGACCCAGGATCTCGGCGCCACGCCCAAGGGAGATGTGTCCCTCCTGGAGCGCACGGCGCACGAGGCTTGACAGCCGGTCGTCCACGAAGTCGTGCTCGGAGAGGTTGTCCGGCTCCCCCGAGCGGCCCCAATGCCACGCGAACTCGCTCTCCCTGAGTGCCGCCGGTTCGTCTGCTTTCCGCAACGTGCCGCCGAAGTAGCGATGATGTTGGTGCTGGAATGCGCCCCACACCTCGTTCGTGGCGCGCCGAGTCGCTACGAGTCGGAAGAGCACGGTCCTGTAACTCACACGGAACATCCGCTTGACCTTCAGGACGCGGACCAACAACGGATGCCCCAACGTCTGCTCCCACGCCGAAGTGAACGCAGCCTCCGGCATGAGGAACTCGCTCGCGAAGGCGTCCGCTTCACGCTCCGTGTCAACCGGCAGGTCGGTGGCGCCGCTGTCGTACTCCGTGGGATGTAGCAACAAGTGTCCTAACTCATGTGCCGCAGTGAAGATCCAGCGCTCGACGGAAATCCGATCCCAGGTATTCACCACGACCGCCGGCCCGCCATCTTGGGGGCCGACGCTCAATCCAAAGAACGAGTCGCGCCGAGTGTCCAGGAGCAGAACCTTGACCCCGTGCTGCTCCAGCAGACCGCAGATATCCAGTACCGGCCGGTCCGTTTCGAGTCCAAACTGACTGCGCGCAATCCGTGCGACGGCGGCTGCGTCAAGATCGGGCTGGGATGGTCTGTCGACCATGAAGTGCTCCGCCGCATCGAGGCCGGCCTCAAGCGCGCTGTAGGCATCGAGCCGAGTTGCAACCTCGGCCAGGATCTGCTCGCGTGCGTGAACGCGCTTCCGTGCGCGGAAGCGCACGCTCTCCAGGCGTCGCACCGGGGTGACCAGCTCACCGACCGGGACCTCAAGCGCCTTCGCCAGTGCGTCCAATGTACGGGACTGCGGCTCCACTTCACCCCGTTCGATCTTGCCCACCGCGACCCTCGACAGCCCGGCACTTCGCGCGAGGTTCGCTTGGGTGAGCTGTCGATCCAGCCGCAGCCGGGCGACATTGGCAGCGATGCTGCTCTCAGCCATGTGCACTCCCTCCTGACGACATCCCACGCAGTTATCATACTGTCAGATCCCGTCGTGATGATAATCCTCGGGCGCGAGGATCGTTGGAGGCAGGCGTTGATCCGGCGACCTCTGGTGTCAGGCGGTGACGAACTGTCGAACCGGGATCTCCTTGCGGTTCGTCAGAGCCCGCCAGAGGTCGTACTGCATCTGCTGCTGCAGCCAGCTTTCCGGGCTGCCGCCGAATGCCTGTGACAGCCGAATGGCCATTTCGGGAGAGATCCCGAGACGCCCGTTGAGCAGCAGGGAAAGCGTGTTGCGCGACACCGCGAGCCCCTTCGCGGCCTCGGTGACGGTCAGGCCGAGGGGCTCCAAACATTGCCGCCTGATGAAGGCGCCGGGATGAGGCGGATCGTGCATCAGCATGGTTAGGACCTCCCTAGTGATAGTCCACGTAGTCAACATCGACGACGTGGCCGTCTTCGAAACGGAAAACCACGCGCCAGTTGGCGCGGACCGTGACGGCCCAGAAACCGACACGATCGCCCTTCAACGGATGCAGTCGGAAGCCGGGCAGGTTCATGTCCGTGGGGCTGGCGGACGCGTTGAGCCGCGCCAGAATGTCCCGCACGGTCTCGCGGTGTTCGGCGCGGGTCGCCACGCTCCATGAAGCGCTGGAGCCCTCGGCTTCTGAAGCTCCGTATCATGACCGAACGTAATACGCCATATGGCGCATGTCAACATCGCTGCAATGCGACACTTGACCCCTCCGGGTATGGCGGCGCGATGATGGCGCGCCATGAGAACTCCCAAACTGGCGGTGAAGCGTGGCCTTGCGGGGGCGGTGTTGCTCGCTCTCCTTCTCTTCGGCATGCCCGTTGCCGCCGAGCAGTCGCTGACCGTGGTGTCTTTCGGAGGGTCGTACGCGCGTGCGAGTCAGAAGGCGTATCACGAGCCGTTCACGGCCGCCACCGGGATCGAGGTGAAGCTGGAGGACTACAACGGCGGGCTCGCGCAAATCCGCGCGCAGGTTGAGACCGGCAACGTGTACTGGGACGTGGTCGACCTGAACGTCGCCGACGCCGTGCTTGGCTGTGACGAGGGCCTGCTGGAGCTCATCAACGTCGGGGATCTTTCGCCTGCGGCGGACGGCACCCCCGCGGAGGAGGACTTCTATCCCGGAACGCTCACCGATTGCGGGATGGGGACCATCTTCTTCTCATCCATCTACGCCTACCATCCGCAGCACTTCCCGGACGCCAAGCCGGAGACGATTGAGGACTTCTTCGACCTGGAGCGCTTTCCGGGCCGACGCGGCATGCGGCGCGTGCCCGGCGACAACCTGGAGATCGCGCTGCTCGCCGACGGCGTGCCGCTGGGTCAAGTGTACGCCACCCTCGACACGCCGGAGGGCGTGGACCGGGCGTTCCGGAAGCTCGACACAATCAAGGACCACATCGTGTGGTGGGAGACGGGCGCGCAGCCGCCGCAGATGCTGGCCGACGGCGAGGTGGTGATGAGCACCGCCTACAACGGCCGCATCTTCAACGCCCAGGTCCTGGAGAACCAGCCGTTCGTGGTCGTGTGGGACGGGCAGATCCTGGACAACAGCCAGCTCGTCATCGTCGCCGGCGCGCCCAACCTGGAGGAAGCGCGTGAGTTCATCGCCTTCGCCGGCAAGCCGCAGTCGATGGCAGCGGTGAGCCGCTATATCTCCTACGGGCCGGTACGCCGCTCCGGCACCGCGCTGGTCACCGAGCACGAGGAGACCGGGGTGGCGATGGCGCCGCACATGCCGACGACGCCGGGCAACGTGCGCCGCGCCCTGCACCACGACTGGCAATGGTGGAGCGACCGTGGCGACGAGATGAACGAGCGCTTCAGCGCCTGGCTGGCGCGCTGAGCGAGGTGCTCCGCGGCCGCCCGCGTGACGGTGCGTGGCGCGGGGCGGCTCAGCGACCGGGGTAGGGGCGGAACAGGTCCAGTTGCGCTGCCGTCAGGCGGGCGCGCGTGGCATCGGTGAGATACGGCGGCTCATCCATGGTGGCGATGTTCTGGGACATCATGAAATAGGGGCCGTACCCGACGTGCAGGGTCTTGCGAACCTGCTCGGACCGATTGGTCAGGCCGCCGTGGCGCAGCGCTTCGGTGAAGAAGATGGCGTCGCCGGCCCTGACCTCCAGGCCGACCACTCCGGGCTCGACATCGGGATCACGGGTGTCGTAAGGGCAGTCGAAGTTGCCCTTGTGGGTGCCCGGGACGACGCAGAACGCTCCCTGTTCACGGCTGACGTCGTGCAGGAAATAGACCATGCGCACCATCATGCAGTCGATGCCGTTCCGGTTGACGTCGTAGCGGTACTTCGCGGAGCGCGTGCCGCCGTGGTTGGCGCTCTGGTTGCCGCGGTAGCGGATGCGGATCTCCGAGTTGTTGATCGTGGCGCGGCCCTGAATCACCGAGCGCACGCAGTCCATGGTCGGCGGATGCCCGATGAGCAGATCGAAGGCGGGATCGACGTTCCAGAAGTCCTCGATGATGACGGTGGCTCCCTCCTCACGGGAGCCCTCGACGTGATACCCCAGGTCGGGGTCGTGGTGATATTCGCTCCCCCGCGAGCTGCGCTTGCGCGGCGGCGCGTCGATGCGGGCCACGGCGTGCTCCTCCAGGGAATCGACCGCCTGCGCCAGGCGTGCCACCTGCTCTGCGCTCAGCATGCTCTCGATGACCAGAAAACCCTGCCGGTCGAACTCGTAACGCTGGACTTCGTTCACGTCAGCTCCTTTCCTCCGTCATGACGGAGAGTCATCCCGTATGGCATCGCCGTCGGCGCGCTTGGCGGCGTACATGGCACGGTCGGCGTCGGCGATCAGGCGTTCCGGGTCGCGGGCGCCCGCGGACGCGACCGCCACGCCGATGCTGGCGGTTACGCGCACCTCACCCGCCGCGGTAGCGATCGGCCGGCCCCGCAGGCTGTCGGCGATCCCCGAAGCCGCCCGCGGCGCGCCGCGCTCGGCGCCCGCCCCGGCGACGATCACCACGAACTCGTCGCCGCCGTAGCGGCCGACCGCATCGTAGGGCCGCACCACCGCGCGCATGCGCGCGGCCGCCTCGCACAGCACCGCGTCGCCGGCGGCATGGCCGTGGCGGTCGTTGATCCGCTTGAAGCGGTCCAGGTCGACGAACAGCACGGCCACGCGGCCGCGCTCCCGCAGCGCGCGCTCCAGCTCGCGCTGCAGGAGCTCGACGATGGCACGCCGGTTCCACGCCTGCGTGAGCGGGTCCAGCCGCGCCAAGCGGCGCGCCTCGGCCAACTCCACGCGCAGGCGCTCCAGCTCGGCGGTCACGCGGCGACCGGACCCGGCTCAGTCGGCGATCCGTTCGGCCACCTGCGCGGCGAACTCGGAGCTCGAAAGGGTTCCGCCGACGTCCGGCGTCCCGGCGCCGCCGGCCAGCGCCCGCTCGCAGGCGGCGCGCATGCGCTCGGCCGGCTCGGCGTGTCCCAGCCACTCGATCATCATCGCCGCGCTCAGGATGGCGGCCGCGGGGTTGGCGATCCCCTTGCCGGCGATGTCCGGCGCCGAGCCGTGCACGGGCTCGAACATCGACGGCGCGCCGCGGTCGGGACGGATGTTGGCGCTCGGCGCCATGCCCAGGCCGCCGACCACCATCGCCGCCAGGTCCGACAGGATGTCCCCGAACAGGTTGGAGGAGACGATCACGTCGAAGTCGCGCGGCCTGCGCACCAGGTCCATCGCCGCAGCGTCCACGTACAGCCGGTCGGTGCGCACGTCCGGATACTCGGGGACCAGTTCCTCCAGCACCTCCTCCCAGAGCACGAAGCTGTACTTCTGGGCATTGGACTTCGTCACCATGGTGAGGTGCCGGCGGCGGCTGCGCGCCTGCTCCAGCGCGAAGCGCAGGATGCGGGTCACGCCGGCGCGGGTGTGGATCGCCGACTGCACGGCGATCTCGTCCGGCTCGCCGCGGCGGAAGCGCCCGCCCTGGTTGACGTACTCCCCCTCGGAGTTCTCGCGCACCACCAGCAGGTCGATGGCCCGCGGCTCCATGCCGGCGAGCGGGCTCTGCACCCCGTCCAGCAGCAGCGCCGGCCGCAGGCAGGCGTACTGGTCGAACGACTGCCGGATCCGCACCGGCGGCTCCAGCGAGACCGGGTCCGGCATCTGGCCCGGCGCCCCCACGGCTCCCAGGAAGATGGCGTCGAAGCCTCGGAGCTGCTCGATGTAGTCCGGCGGGGTCGGCGAGCCGTGCTGCAGCCAGTAGTCCACGCCCCACGGAAACTCGGTGCAGTCGAGCTCGACCCGGTCGCCGACGGCCTGATGCAGCACGTCGAAGGCCAGCGGCGTGACCTCCTGGCCGATGCCGTCGCCCGGATAGACGGCGATCCGATAACAAGGTTTCTGACTCATAGGCACCCAAGTATAGATGAGAGGAGCACGCACTCGGCAGATTCGCGGTGACGAGCACCGTTCCCATGGTTCCGGTAGAGTTGCCCCTGGGATGATCACCCCCATGCGGCGGCTGGCCGTCTTCTTCGTCACGGCTCTCGTGGTGCACGCGCCGCTGGCCACGGCCCTCCACGAGGTGGATCACCGGATCACCATACGCGGCGGGATCTACCAGAGCGACGGCACGCCGCTTAGCCACAGCGCGATCAGCGTGGCCGACCCGGACGGGAGCGTCCTCGGCGTCACGAAGACGGGACGCACCGGCAAGTTCCAATTCGTCCTGCACCTGCACGACGAGGATGCGGGACGGATGCTGGTACTGCGCTCGGGCCCCATCACCCATGAGTTTCGACTGCCGTTCGATCCCAACGACAGGCGCACGGAGCGGATCGTCCGCGTTTCCATCGGCGAAGTGTCGCCCGAGGTGCGCCGGCGCGCGGCGATCCGGACCGGGGGCGGCATCGTCCTGCTCGGGGCGTTGGTGGCCGCAGGGGCTTTGCTGATCGCGCGCAAGGCAGGCCGTCGCAGCAAGGGGAAGCACAAGCGGCGAGCCGGAGGCACCGGCAAGAAGCAGGGCAGCCCGCAGCGTCAGGCGGCCGGCGCGGGTGCACGAAGCGCGGCCAGCGGTCGAGCGGGACACGGCCGACCGGGCAGATCGCGGTCAAAACGGCGGTAAACAGCTTCTCACGCGCAACCCGCCGTCGGTGGTAGCATCGGCGCGATGCCGCGGAAGATCGTCGTGGTCGGGGCCGGCACCACCGGCTTCCAGCTCGCAAGGCAACTCGTCGCAGACAACCAGGACGTCACCCTGATCGAGCGCGACGCCGACACCGCCAAGTATGCGCTCAACCACCTGGACTGCATAGTCACCACCGGCTCCGGCAACGACCTGCGCCTGCTTCGCCAAGCCGGGATCCAGGACGCGGAGTTCTTCATCGCCCTGACCGACTCGGACGAGTTCAACATGGTGGCCTGCGGTCTGGCGTCGAGGGAGTTCTCCGTCCCCTTCAAGATCGCGCGCGTCCGCAACCCGCAGTACCATGCCCGGTCGGCCCTGTTCGACGGGTCGATGCTGGACATCGACTATATCGTCAATCCCGAGATCGAAGCGGCGCGCGCCATCGTGCAGACCGTCGAGCACGGCGCGACCAGCGAGGTCGTGACGCTCGCGGACACCGACATCGAGATGCGCGTGCTGCCGATCATGCGCGACTCCGCCTTCTGCGACCGCACCATCGCGCAGGCCCGCGCCGAGCTGCCGCTGGAGTTCCTGGTGTGCGGCCTGCTGCGCGGCGAACGGTTCTACCTGCCGCGCGGCGACACGCGGGTCCGGGAGGGGGACGAGCTGTACCTCAGCGCGTCCGAGGAGGTGCTGGACCAGCTCTTCGACCGCGCCGGCCGGCCGAAGCTGCGGATGCGCCAGCTCATCCTGGTCGGCGGCGGACGCGTCGGCAGCTTCGTCGCCGAGTCCCTGCTGGGCAGTCGCGAACGGCGGCGCCGGCTGCGGCTGCTGCGCGCCTTCGCGCGCCGGCGGCGGCTGAAGATCATCGAGAGCGACGGCGCCAGAAGCAGGGCGCTGGCAGACCGCTTTCCCGGCGCGATCGTCATCAACAGCGACATCTCCGAGGAGGGCTTCTTCGAGGAGGAGTCCCTGCAGAACCATGACCTGATCATCACCACCACCGCCAATCAGGAGCTCAACGTCCTGGCGGCCATCTACGCCAAGACCTACGGCATCAAGCGTTCCATCGCGTTGGTCAACAAGTACAACTACCTGGCGCTCGCCAATCGTCTGGGCGTGGACGTGATCATCAGCCCCAAGAACAGCGTGGTGAGCGCGGTGCTCAAGATCGTCCGCCGCGGGCGGGTGCGCAGCGTCGCCAGCCTGTTCGGCGGCCAAGCCGAGGTGATCGAGAGCACGGTCGATGCGTCGGCAGCCATGGCGGGCCGGCCGATCCAGGAGTTGAAGCTGCCCGAGGAGTCGCTGATCGTCTCCGTGCGCCGCGACGGCGAGACCCTGCTACCGCGCGGCGACCTGGTCGTGCAGGACGCCGACCGCCTGACCATCATCGCCCGCAGCGACGCGGTCGGCCGCGTCGAAGAGTTCTTCGATTCTTGAACGTCAAGGCCATCCTCAAGACGGTCGCGGCGCTGCAGCTCGTGATCGTCGGCTGCCTGGCCGGCTGCGCCCTGCTTGCGCTGGCGGTGGGCGAACCCGAGCAGATCGCCGCCTTCCTGGTGCCGGCCGCGTTCGTCGGGCTGCTTTCGGCGACCGTGCTGGCAGGTCTCCGGCACGTGGCCCGGGAGGTGCTGCTGACCCGCGAGGGGTTCCTGTTCGTGACCCTGAGCTGGATCAGCGTCTCGCTGTCGGGCTCGCTGCCGTTCGTGCTCTCCGGCGCGATCCCGGATTATGCCGACGCCTTCTTCGAGGCGATGTCGGGCTTCACCACCACCGGCGCGACGATCCTGACCGACATCGAGGCGCTGCCACGCTCGATCCTGTTCTGGCGCTCGCTGATGCAATGGCTGGGCGGCATGGGGATCGTCGTGCTCACCGTCGCGATCCTGCCGCGCATGGGGATCGGCGGGCTGAAGGTGCTGCGCAGCGAGGCACCCGGACCGACCGTCGACAAGCTCACCCCGCGCATCGCGCAGACGGCCAAGATCCTGTGGCTGCTGTACGTGGGCATGTCCGCGCTGGAGGTGGCCCTGCTGCTGCTGGCGGGCATGCAGCCGCTGGACGCCGTGATGCACACCTTCAGCACGGTGGCGATCGGCGGGTTCTCCCCCCGCAACGACAGCATCGGCAGCTTTCAGTCCGGGTGGGTCGACCTGGTGGTCATCGTCTTCATGCTGGCCGCCGGCGTGAACTTCTCCCTGTACTTCCGGCTCGGACGCGGCGGGCTGCGCGTGCTGGTGTCCAACGTGGAGTTCCGCGTGTACGTGGCGATCGCCGCCGCCGCCACGCTGATCATGACGCTGACCCTGTACGGGAGCGTCTACGACTCGGTCATCGACAGCCTCCGGTACGGCGCCTTCCAGGTGGTCTCCATCCTGACCACCACCGGTTATACGACTGCCGACTACAGCCGCTGGCCGCAGTTCGCGCAGGCGGTGCTGCTGGCGCTGATGTTCGTGGGCGGCTGCGCCGGATCCACCGCCGGCGGGGTCAAGGTGGTGCGCATCATCACCCTCTTCAAGCTGGCGGCCAACGAGCTGCGCTACCTCATCCACCCGCGCGGGGTGTTCCCGACGCGGGTGGCCGGGCGGCCGCTGAAGAAGGACATCATCCATCCGATCGCCACCTTCTTCTATCTGTACATCGCGATCCTGATCGTCACCATGCTGGTCGTCGCGTCGGCCGGCACCGACCTGCTGTCGGCGTTCTCCACGGCGCTCTCCACCGTGGGCAACATCGGCCCCGGGTTCGGGGCGATCGGCCCGGCGGAGAGCTACGCCCACTATCCGGCCGGCGTGAAGCTGTTCCTCAGCCTGGCCATGCTCACCGGCCGGCTGGAGCTCTACAGCGTGGTGGTGCTGCTCACGCCGGCGTTCTGGCGGAAATGAGCTACCACGCCACGACGACCGCCTCGCCTGCCACCTCGAAGCGCGTGGCCTGACGGCCGCTGTCGGCCAGCGTCCGTTCGATCAACTCATCGTGGCGCAGATGCCGCCGGCCTCCCAGGCTGCCGGTCGCGGTGGAGATCACCACCACCGGGGCCGCGGTCCGGCGCACCAGATCGACGCCCGCCCCCGCCGCCAGCCGCTCCAGGGTCGGCAGGGTCTTCAGCATCAACGCCACGTCGCACCGGCCGTACGCCGCCCCCGGAGGTTCCAGCACATCTTCCACCTCGACCGCCGGAGGTTCGCGCAAGGAGGATGCCTCCAGATGAGGCAATGCCTCACGAGCCAGATCCACGACGCGGCCGTCCGCGTCGATGCCGCGATAGCTGCTGCCGGGTGCCAACCCCATCCACGGCAGCGCGAACGGGCTCAGCCCGCAGGCGACGTCGAGCACGCGCACCGGGGCGGAGCAGGCCACGCCGCGGGCGTCCGCCGCCGCCTGCCAGATGCGCTCGTACAGTTCCTTCATCCCCGGCAGCCGCTCGGCGCTGGAGGCGTGCAGCCCCAGGACGTCCCGGCACAGCCGCCGGCGGGCCTCGGTGTCGGCGTCCGGCATCGACCGCACCAGCCGCTCCGCGCGACGGCAGGAGTCGGCATCAAGGAACGCGCCGGCAAGCTCATGCAACGCGCGCTTGGCTGCCTTCAGGGCGTCGCGGCGCCCGTGATTGGCCAGCGAACGGCGCGCCACGCGCCCCAGCACGCCGGGGTGCACCCGGCCGTACTTGCGCGTCGCCCGCAGGGCGCGGACGAGCTCCTGCTCCGCGGCGGAGGGAGGCGCGCCGCTCATCCCGCCGCCATGTCGACCGCCCGGCTGTAGACCCGCAGGTTGTGAATGGAGGCGAGGCGATGGCCGAGCGCGTCACCGATGCGAAACAGGTGGTGCAGGTAGGCGGCCGGGTAGGTCCGGCACGCCGCGCAGTCGCAGCCGTCCACCGCCGGTTCCTGGCGGCGCGCGAAGCGCTCGTCCCGGATCGACACCGATCCGCCGTCGTCGGCATACAGGCGGCCGTGGCGGGCATCGCGCGTCGGCAGCACGCAGTCGAACAGCCGGTAGCCGGCGGCCACGGCTTCCCGCAGAGCGCCCAGGCTGCCGATCCCCAGGCCGTGCAGCGGCATCCCGTCCGGCGCCAGCTCCGCCACCGCCCGCACCATGTCGTCCAGCCGGCCGTCCGTGATCGGCCAGCCGCCGAAGCCCAGCCCGTCGAACCCGAGCGCCAGCAGCTCCTCCACGCACCCGGCGCGCAGGTCGCGGTGCGGGCCGCCCTGCACGACCGCGAACAGCAGCGGCACGGCGGTGCCGGAATCGGCCGCGCGGGCGAGCTCCTGCCGGCACGCGGCAGACCAGAGCACCGTGCGCCGCACGCTCTCCCGGTGCGCGGCATAGTCGGCGTCCGGCCGTGGACAGTGGTCCAGGCAGAAGGCGATGTCGGCGCCGAGTTGAAGCTGCCAGCGTACCGTCCGCTCCGGCGTCAGGTGCAGCCGGCCCGACCCGCCGCCGGCGACGCTCAAGCCCCGGTCGGTGACCCGCGCCCCAGCCATGGACAGCGCCTGGAATCCGCCGGAGTCGGCCGCCAGCGGGCCGCTCCAGCCCATGAAGGCATGCAGCCCGCCGACGCGGGCGATCGTCTGCGTCCCGGCCGAGCGCGCCAGATGCAGGCAGTTGACCATGAGCGCCTCGACGCCGGCGGCGGTCAGGTCGGAAGGTCCCAGCGTGCGCACCACCCCGCGGGTCGCATCCGGCAGGAACGCGGGCAGCCGCAGCGCGCCGTGGGCGGTGACCAGCCGCCGCGGCCGCCCCTCAGCGGATGAGCCGCCGGTCGTTGCCGGCGATGACAACGCACACCTCCCCGCGCAGGTCCATCTGATCGACGCGTTCGATCAGGTCGGTCAGGTAGCCGCGATGCACCTGCTCGAACCGCTTGGTCAATTCGATGCAGACCGCCGCCAATCGATCGCCCAACGCGGCGACCGCGGCCGCAAGCAGCGCGGCCACCCGCCCCGGCGCCTCGAACAGCACCAGCGTGTGCTCCCGGTCCGCCGCCTCGGCGAGCGCCGTCTGCAGCCGCCCCGCCTTGCGCGGCGGGAAGCCCAGGAACAGGTAGGCGCCGGTGGGCAGGCCGGAGACGATCAGGGCGTAGGGAACGGCGCTGGCTCCCGGAATCACCTCCACCCGATGCCCGGCCTCGATCGCCTGCCGCACGACCAAGTGGCCGGGATCGCTGATGCACGGGTAGCCGGCGTTGGAGACCAAGCCCACGGCCGCGCCGCGCGCGAGCAGCGCCAGGATACGCGCGCCGGCGGCGGCCTCGTTATGGCGGTGGTAGGAGAAGATGCTGCGGGGGCGGGGCAGATCGTAGTGCTCGTAGATGGCGCGGGTGCGCCGCGTGTCCTCGCAGGCCAGCGCGTCCAGCTCGCCCAGCACGCGCAGCGCCCGCAGGGTGATGTCCTCCAGGTTCCCGATCGGTGTGGCGATGACGCTCAGCGAACCCGCCTCTGCGGCCACGGCCCGGATCATCCCGCCCGCCGCGCGCACGGTCAACGGCAGACCGGACGGACCGCAACCGAGCCAAACGCCAACCGAGAGGAGCGGACGTGATACGAGAATGATACAATCGACCATGACCCAATGAAGCATGTCCGCGCACGCGCTCCGTCAGAGGAGATCAATGCCACCCTGCAGGGACGATTGATCATCGTCGACTTGAAGCAGCGGACCGCTCAACTTCACAACTACGGCGACGACTACGTTCGGCTACGATTCGATTCCGCGCTGGATGGACAAATGCAACGTCATACGCGACGTCCGGGAAGGCCGGGACGCTCGATGAATCGCACCTCGGAACGCCGAACGCCGACACCTCGAGAGATCAGCGATCGGCGGGAGGCCGTAAGAAAACACTCGACAGATGCCGAGCGGCTGCTAGCGCCGGTAGGCAACAAAGGGAGACTGATCTCGCTGCTCTCTCGTTCAGGGATGATGCCGGAAGACGTAGTCACGGATCTTCTGGAGAGGCCGGACGGCCAGATCGCCGAGTACTTCATCGCAGTTCACGGCTCGGATGCACTCTGGCAATGTCGGGGAGTGTTGAAACATCTGGGGCCGCCATCCAGGGCAGGACTGAAGCCGGCCGTCGGCTTCGGACCCGCGTCATCATCGTTGCGCGGCCGGTCTACAGCCCGAGTCTCTACTTTCAGATGATCGGCAGAGGCTTGCGTGGCGTGAAGAACGGCGGCAATGACCGCTGCCTGATCCTCAATGTCCGGGACAATATCGAGAACATCGCGACCCTCGAACCCGTGCCGCACCGATGAGATCATTCCGCGACAACCGCCTGCGCGACCACGAGATGCCGCTGAGCACGGCATGGCTCCTGTCCGACATCGCCGAATACCGGGGGAAACAGGGACTGCTCGCGGCCGGTCAGTCCGCCGAGACCCTGCGGGCGCTCCGCGACTCGGCCACCATTCAGAGCGTCGAGTCGTCCAATCGCATCGAAGGCGTCACGGTCCCCCCAAAGCGTCTGCGGGCACTCGTCGCCGGCACGTCGCCGCCCCGCGACCGTTCCGAGCAGGAGATTCAGGGCTACCGCCGCGCGCTGCACCAGATCCATTCCGACGCCGCCGGTCTTGCCATCACGCCGGATACCCTCAGGCTCCTGCATGCCGATTGCCAGTCCGCCAGCGGCGACGCGGGACAGTTCAAACGCCTCGACAACGACATCGTCGAGCTTCGGCCGGGACACCCGCCCGTAGTCCGGTTCCGTTGCGTGACGGCGCGCGAGACGCCGGCAGCGGTCGAGGAACTCTGCGAGTGCTACCGGTACGCGATCGAGCAGGACGACGTGCCGCCGCTCATCGCCATCGCCGCACTCGTCCTGGATTTCCTCTGCATTCACCCGTTCCGTGACGGCAACGGGCGCGTGTCGCGCCTGCTCACCCTGCTGGAGCTCGACCGGCACGGCTACGACGTCGGGCGGTACGTCAGCCTGGAACGTCTCATCGAAGAGTCGCGGGAAGAGTACTACGAGAATCTCCGGCGCAGTTCGCACCGCTGGCACGAGGGAGCGCACGACCTGACGCCCTGGCTCAACTTCATGCTGGCGATCGTCCGCCGCGGCTACGTCGAACTGCAACAGCGCATGGAACTGCTCAAGGCGCCGCGCGGCGCCAAGGCGGCCTTGGTTCTCGCCGCGGTGCGCGCACAACCCGGCGAGTTCCGCGTGAGCGATCTGGAACGCGCCTGTCCGGGCGTCGGACGTGAGTGGATTCGGACCCTGTTGGCCGATCTGAAGCGGTCCGGGGAGGTCTCATGCCAAGGGCGAGGTCGCGGCGCCCGATGGCGCCGACTCAGCAATGAGGGTAGTAACGCCTGAAATAGCGGTAGTAATGAGGGTATGATCGAACGCAGGGCAAGCAGGGCAAGCGGCCCTGGCGAGGCGCTCGACCGGAGTCTGCTATACTCCGCGCGCTCACCATGGTGACGGGACTCCGCGACCGCTTCCATCGCCTGCGGGAGACCATCCGCGACAAGGCGACGCGCGCGCAGCGGTCGCTGGTCATGCACGGGGTGACCTTTGCCGGCATCAACGCCCTGCTGCTGGGGATCAACGCGGCCACGGGCGGTGACCCGTGGTTCCTGATCCCGTTCGCGTGCGGGGCGGCGGCCCTCACCCAGCACGCAGTCCATGCCGCCAACCGCCGACGGGCCGCCGACGAGCTGTATGCGGCCGGCTACCTCAGCGACCAGCGGCTGGAGCTGGTGCGGGCCATCCAGAAATCGCGCGCCCGTCTGCGTTCGCATGGCGCGGCCACGGCCGCGGTGAGCGGCGTGATGTTCATGATCAACGTCGTAGCGGGTAGCAGCGGTCCGTGGTTCATGATCCCGGCGACCGTCCTCGGCATCACGGTCGCGCTGCATGCCGTGCGCTCGTCCGATCGGCGCAGCTCGCTGCAGGAACAGTTGGCCCAATCGGGCCTCGACTGGCAGAAGATCGCGGACGGCGCCGCTCCAGCGCCCTCATCAGTTCGTCGGCAGGCACTGTCGCGTAGAACCGGCCGTACGCTGGCGTCCCGGTAACCAGCGACGGACGCGCGCCACCAACAAGAGTATTGCACTTGACCCGTTTGTGGTCTACATTCAGGTCTAAAGGAGCTGGCTCAATGAATCTCTCCGCCCGGATCAAGCCGATCAGCTACCTCAAGGCTCACGCCTCGGAGGTCGTGCGCGCTCTTGGGGAACAGCAGGAGCCCTTGATCATCACCCAGAACGGCGAAGCCAAGGTCGTCATGCAGGACATCGCGAGCTATGAGCAGATGCAGGAGACGCTTGCGCTGCTCAAGATACTGGCGCTCGGTTCCCGGCAGATCGAAACCGGCCGGGTGCAGCCCGCCGACCACGCCATCGCGCGGCTCCGGGAGCGCCGATCGGAGGGTTGATGTCGTTCCCGGTTCATCTGACCGAGGATGCAGCGCTCGATCTGGAGGAGATCTGCGACTATTTCGACCGGAACGACGTGGCCGGCAGGCCGGCTCAGGTGCTGGATCAAGTCGAGGCGGTCCTCAGCGTACTATCAGCACATCCGCACATGGGAAACTACCCGCCGGAACTGTTGAACCTTGGGATTCACGACTTCAGGGAGACCCGTACCGGTCCGTACCGCGTCATCTACCGGGTGATGAACGGCAGCGTTTACGTGCTGCTGATCGCCGATGGCCGCCGGGACATACAGACGCTGCTGCAGCGTCGCCTGTTGCGCCCGCCGTGATGTGATACGTAATCGACCCTCGTATACGCCCGAACACCCGATGAGAGGCGACGCATCCTTCATCCACACAGTGCTTCACATGTCCTCTTACCGTGTCAATGATCGGCCGTGACATTCGATCTTGGGACGATCGTGATGTCAAACTCCAGCGCTTGCCATTCATCGAGATAAGGGCACGATGGACCTTGCGCTACCGCGTGTTGTGTGATCGGTATCAAGAGCGCAGCCGCAAAAGCGCAGGGCGACCGGCTGCGGCAAGGCGAACATGAACGGGATTCCTTGAACACTCTCAGGTACGGTGATTGCAGCGCTGCCGACCGTCAAGAGGCCGCCAGCTTCGGGAGCTTCGGACGAGGCATCTACGCTACAGCGTCCGCATCAGCTCGTCGAGGGGGGTCGTCGCGTAGAACCGGCGGTACGCGGCCGTCTCGGTAAGCATCTCGCGGACATCCGCCTCCGCGCGGGCGGCGGCCGCGGGGTCGGCCCCACCGCCGTCGGCCAGCGTCACCGCTTCGCCGTCCTGCCGCACCACCGTGAGGTCGCCGCGGGCGGCGAGCCACGCCAGTCCGGCGCGCACCGTCGCCTCCCGGTGGGCGCTGGCCGCGGCCAGCCGGCCGAGCGGGACGCGGCCTTCGTGATGACGGACCGCGTGCTTGCACATCCCGGCCAAGTGCTCAAGAAACCGGTCCGCCTGTGCGGTCTCAGGATCGACCGCGAACAGGTGCAGCGTGCGCGGCTGCGCCCTCCGCAGCACCTGCTGTAGCTCGTCCCGTCCGGGCGGCGTCGTCCAGACCACCAGCGTCGGCGCCGGGCCGATCCGGTCGCGGCCGCTCGCCGGCTCCGCAACGCCGTCCTCCCCCCAGATCACCGGCGGCTCCGCCAGCGCGTCCACCAGCTCGGCCAGCCCGGTGGCCGCGTCCCCGGCGCGATGGTCGACGACGGCCGGCGGTTCCGACCCGGCGGCGATCACCGTGGGCGCGACGGCCGGCCTGGCGTCGATCCACTCCACCTGCAGCGATCGGTTGCCGCGGTAGTCGTGGGCGGAGATCCGGTACGCCAGGTCGATGCGGCCCTCCGGCGGCAAGTCGCCGCCTGACTGCCACCACATCACCGAGCGGGTCGCCCCGGTGCGGTCGGCGACCAGCAGCTTGCGGTGCTCGCCGCCCCGTCCCACGTCGGTGACCCCCTTGATGGTGGCGCCGTGGCTGGCGAAGGTGAGCGCCCGGTTGCCGGGTCCGAACGGACCGAGGCCGGCGAGCGCGTTCACCAGGTCCAGATCGGTCTGTCCCAGGTCGAGCACGCCGTCGATCGGCAGGCGCGGCGCCGGCGGGCCGTCGCCGATCTGCTCGCGCAAGGCGCCCTGCAGCTCCCGCCGGAACGGCTCGAGCCGTTGCGGCTGCAGCGACACTCCGGCCGCCATGGGGTGGCCCCCGAAGCCGTCCAGCAACTCCGCACACGCGGCGATCGCGGCCGTGACGTTGCAGCCGGTGATCGAGCGGGCCGATCCGCGCACCGGTCCGTCCGGCGGCGAGGCCAGGAGCAGCGTGGGCCGGTGAAAGCGCTCGACCAGCCGGCTGGCGACGATGCCGATCACGCCGGGCGGCCAGTCCGGGTGGCAGAGGACCAGGCCGGGATTGTCGAGGATGCCCGGATCCACCTCGATCTGATCGCAGGCCGCGTCGAACACCTGGTCGGTGAACAGGCGTCGGCGGGCGTTCAGCCGCTCCAACTCCAGCACCTGCCGGCGCGCGTCCTCGCGCGAGCGGGTCGTCATCAGCTCGACGATGGGGTTGGCGTCGCCGAGCCGGCCGATGGCGTTCAGGCGCGGCCCCAGCGCAAAGCTGATCTGCTCCTCGCTGAGCGTCTCGCGGTTCAGCTCGGCCAGCTCCATCATCACCTGCAGGCCGATCCGCTTGGTACGGCGGAGCACGAGCAACCCCACCTGCAGCCAGAACCGGGTGTCTTCCACCTGCTCGGCCAGATCGGCCACCACCCCCAGCGCCACCAGGTCGAGCAGCTCGCGCGACTCCTCGATGCGGCCGGCGCGGCCGAACAGCTCGCGCGCCACCTGGAACGCCACCCCCACGCCGGGCAGCGCGCGCAGCGGGTGGGAGCGCTCGATCCGCTTCGGGTTGATCACCGCCAGCGCCGGCGGCAGCTCCTCGGGCAGGTCGTGATGGTCCGTGATGATGACGTCCACGCCCCGGCCGGCGGCGTACTCGACCGGTTCGGTCGCATCCACGCCGGTGTCGCAGGTGAGCATCAGCGTGACGCCCTCATCCAGGAACCCGCGCAGCGCCTCCACCCCCACGCCATGCGATTCGGTCGCGCGGACCGGGATATGGAACACCGGATCGGCTCCGAGGCGGCGCAGCGTCTCCACCAGCAGCGTGGTGGAGGTCTGGCCATCGACGTCGAAGTCCCCCCACACGCCGATCCGCTCGCCGTCGCGGAGCGCGCGTTCGATGCGGTCGGCGGCGCGCGCCATATCCGGCAGGTCGCCGGCCGGCGCCGGCCGGTAGTGGCGGGGGTCCAGGAACGCCCGGGCGCGCTCCGGCGTGTCGTAGCCGCGCCGCACCAGGGTCTCCGCCAGCACGGGCGGACCGCCGACGGCGTCCCGCAGCGCGGCCGGCACGTCGACCGGGGCCGGCTCCTCCCAGCGAGGGGCGATCCCGCCGGCCGCCATCAGAACGACACCTCGCCGACCTCGGCATAGTCGAGCCCGATCGCCTCGTCCCCGCCGTCGACCGACAGTGAGAAGCCCGTCCCCACGTCCTCATCGAGGTCGCCGTCCCCGGCGGACGCGCCCCGGTCGCACAGCGATCGATAGGTGCACAGCCGGCAGCGCTGCAGGTCCTCCGTGCGCTCGAAGCCGTCGGGCGGCCGCTCGGAGATCTCCCCCAGCAGTCCGGTCAGGTACGCCCCGTCCGCGTCGAACCGGTCGCGGTCGTAGGGGATCACGGTGGGCTCGTTCGGGAAGGCGGCGTACCAGTACCGCATCTCGATCCGCTCGGGCTCGAGTGGCGTCCCGCCGTTCAGCACGCCGCCTGTCAGCGCCAGCAGGTACGGGTACACGCGCGTCTGCAGCCGTCCTTCCACCGTCGCGTCCTGCGGCCGGCGGCCGGCGGTCTTCCAGTCCAGGATCACCGCGCCGCGTCCCTCTTCCACGACGATCAGGTCGTACTTTGCCGCCAGCCGCCGGCCGGCAACCTCCGCCGCCAGCGTCACCTCGGGGAAGTGCTCGCCCGGCAGGTCGGCCGGCCGGTGTTCCCAGAACGAACGCCACCAGCCGGCCAACCGGTCACCGTCGCCCGGCTCCGACCGGTGCTCGGCCAGCGCCCGCAGGCGCTCGGCCGGCACGCCCAGAAGATACTGGTGGACCATGCGGTGGAACTCCGCCCCGTCGCGGCGCAGCCGCTCGTTGCGGCCGGCCGGCTCCGCCTCCACGGCCGGCCACTCCAGGCGGTCCACGTAGCGGAGCCGAAACCGATAGCGGCACTCGACGTAGTCCTGCAGGCTGGCCTGGCTCAGGGTCAGGTCGTCAGGGATGGTCATGCTCCTCCTTCCACCATTCGGCCAGGGCACTGAACGCCGCGGCGGCGCGAACGTCGCCCCTCCGACCCGTGTTCCAGGTCACGATCAGATCGCGTCTGGCGCGGGTGATGCCGACGAACAGGAGCCGCAAGCGCTCCCGAATGTAGTCGATACGGGCACGGTACGTCGCCTCCAGCCGCCGATACGGGGCGTCGGCGAGCAGGCAGCGCGCCTCCTCGCACGCCTCCATGGCGGCGTTGATCCGGTCCTTCAGGTACCACTTCTCGGGGATGAACCGGCCCGCTTCCGGGTCGCCCGGATAGTCGTAGGCGTTCACGGAGGTCAGATAGACCCGGTCCCATTCCAGCCCCTTGGCCTTGTGCATGGTTGCGACCACCACCGCGCCCCGGTGCGCGGAGGGGTCGAAGCCGGCCTGATCCGGAACGAAGCCCGCGAACCGCTGCCGGTTGCCGGCGATCGCCTTCAGCTCGTCGATCATCTCGCGGATGCCCCAGCGCGGATGCATGCGCCCGGCCTGACGCAGGCTGACCGCCAGCTTGAAGGCGACCGCCAGCGCGTCGGGCTCAGTGAACAGGTCCTGGGAGACGGTCAGCACGAGCTGGTCGATCGGCAGCCCCGCCGCCCCCTGCCAGCGGCGCACCAGGTCCCCGAAGCGCGAGAAGCGATCAACCTCGCTCGCGTCGACATCCTGCTGGTCCAGCCAGTCGCGGCCGAGTCGCGGCCACAGGTAGTCCTCCAGCGCTTCACAACCGCGCAGCCGGCGCGCGCCTGCCTCCACGGCCGCCCACGCCGCCGGGTCGGCGCGGTCGGAACGCCGCCAGGACAGGTAGCAGTCGGCAAGCGCGAAGGCCGAGCCGGGATCGGCCAGGGCGCGCAGCACGCGGCCGAGCACATCCGCCACCTCGCGCGTGGCGCCGGTGCTGTTCAGCAGGCTCTCCACGCAGCGGAGCCCGCGCTGCCGGATCGCCTGCACCAGATCGCCCGCGCGGTGGTTGCTGGGCGCCAGCACCGCCACGGTCGCGTTCGGGTTGGCGGGCAGGAAGCGGCCGAGCGAGTCGGCGACCGCCGCCGCCTCGCGCTCCGGCGTGAGCGGCTTGTCGACGAAGGCGACGGTGGCCTGCGCATCGGGGGGGTTGGGCTGCGGATCGCCGGCCGGCGTCGGGCTGATATGCGGCAGGCCGAGCGCGTCGCGCGCCTCAACCACCGGGTGGCAGCCGGTCGTCCAGTCGATCATCCGATTGGCGACCGCGATGATGCGGGCCGCCGAACGGCCGGACTCGGGGAGCTCCCGCGCCGCCACGTCGTCGCGGCGCAGGAATTCGCGCAGGAACCTCGGGTCGGCGGTAGTGAACGTCTCGAAGATCGCCTGATTGGGGTCGCCGACGCGCACCCAGTTGCCCCCCTCGCCGGCCAACAGCGAGAGTATCCGCTCCTGCACCTCGCTGGAGTCCTGCGCCTCATCCTCCAGGATGTAGGGCCACCGCTCGCGGAGCCGGACGACCAGTTCCTCGTCCTGCTCCAGCAGGTCCAGCGCCCGCCAGATCAGGTCGTCGAAGTCCAGCGCGCCGCGGTAGGACAGGGCGCGCTGGTAGTCGGCGTATAGCGACGTGCCGATCTCCGCCAGGCCGGCGTCTTCGTCACCGTTGGCGCCCGCGCCCGCGCCGTGATCTCGGAGCAGCGCCTGGAGCTGATCCGGCCGCACCCGCTCGCCCTTGGCATAGCGGATGAAGTCGGCGCCCAGATCCTCGATCAGGTCCGGCAGCCGCTCGCGGCGCACGAACGCGCGGCGCTCCTCCAGCAACTCCGGATCCAGCAGCCACTCGCAGCGATGCTGGTTGCCGCGCAGCCAGGCGACCGCGATCTGGCGCCGGATCTGGGCGCACTGCTCCTGATCGACGATCCCGAGTGCATCGGTCAACCCCACCGCCTCCGGCCGCTCGCGCACGATGTCGGCGGCCAGCGAGTGCAGCGTGCGCACCCGGTAGCCGACGCCCGGCATCAGGGTGCGCGCCGCGGTGGCCTGATCGACGCGGCGGGCCAGGTTGTCGCAGGCGGCGTTGACCAGCGTGACCACCAGGATCTCCTGCTCGCCGTCCAGGATCTGCAGGTCCAGGATGCGGTCGACCAGCATGGAGACGGTTTCCGTCTTGCCGCTGCCGGGCACCGCGGCGATCCCCATCAGCCCGCCGCGGTAGGTCAGCACCGCGCGCTGGCTCGCGCGCGGCGTGAACCCCCGCGGGACCGGTCGCGCCGGCGCGGGGCCGGCCGTTGCAGCGGCGGGATCGCTCATGCCGGGATGGGCTTTGCGGCCCCGGCAGACGCGCGGTCCACCCGGGGGTCATCCGCGCGCCCTTGCGCCGAGCGCAGCACGGCGTCGATGGCGCGCAGGAACCGGCCGCGGTGCTCGGAGCCCTGTTCGTTCACGTCGCAGAGACCCAGGTGAATGGCCGTACGGCAGCGGCGCACCAGCCCGACCGCCAGCCGATACAGATGATCCCGGCCTTCTTTCGCCTCGTCCTCCTCCCCCCAGACCCGGCCCGCGGGCCAGCCGCGGCTGAGCACGTACGGCTGCGTCAGCGGATTGTGCATGGGCTCGGACCAGCCACGCGCGCCCACCTCGATCCAGAACTGATGATCGACCCGGCGGTTGCTCATCAGGAATGTCCATGCCGGCGTCAGCAGCACGGCTTCCTCCGTGTCCGCATCGCGCGCGTCCACGTACTGCGCGGCGATCAAGCCGTCGGCCACCGTGGCCGCGTACTCCCGGTCGGAGGATTCGCCGGCCGCGGCGAGCTGGCGCTCGGTCACCCACCGGAACTTGCGGACCGACTCGACCAGTTGCGCGGCGACCGCGCCGTGGTCACGGGCGCGTTCGCAGGATTGGTGGAAGCCGTATCCCGGCTGCGACAGCAGCTCGCCGAACAGGCGCCGCAGGAAGTGGTCGAGCCGGTCGGCGGTCGCGGCGGACCGGTAGTCGTCGATCCAGACGCGCAACCCCTCGTAGCGCCCGCCGACCGTGTAGGTGACGCGTTCGTGCACCCCCGCGGGAGCGGACGCGAACGGCCGCAGCGCGCCGCTGGCCGCCGCCGCTCCACCCGTTGCGGAGTGAGCAGGATCGAACAGCGCGTCGGCCAGCACGCGCGCGCGGATCAGGTCCAGTCCGTCGATCGCGTCCACCAGCGCGTGGGCGAGGTCGGCCGGCGCGACCGGCAGCTGCCACGACGGATGGGCCAGGGCCGCCAGCGTCAGCAGGCAGCGCGTCGCCGGCTCCTCGCGCAGCGCCCGCGACGGCCGGTGCGAGCGCGCCGGGACCCCGCGGTGATCCAGCCGGTCGACCAGCGCGAACCGGAGCGCGTCGGACAGGAACGGCGCCAGCACCACGATCTCACCCGGCGCGACGCCCTCCTCGATCAGCCCCGCGATCCGGGCCGCCACCCAGTCGAGCATCTCCGGGTAGTAGCGGTGGTGGGCGAAGCGCAGCACGCCGTCGCCGCCTACCGGGAACGGCTCGCGCCCCGGTCCATCCGCCGGGCGCTGCGCCGGCGGCCGCAAGTGCCAGGCGAGCCGGCGCTCGAAGACCGGCAGCGCCGGGGAGGCCTCCGGAATGCGGTCCATGCGCACCCCGGTATCGCACGCGTCGCGCAGGCGCAGGCCGTCCTCCGGGTCGGCTCCCAGAAAGCGGCGGTAGCCGGCATCGTCGTCGCAGATCACGACGGTGGAGGCGAGCTCGGGCTGCCAGGAGAGCAGCAGATCGTGCGCGACCGGGGTGTCTTCCTCCACGTTGTCGGCGATCAGGTGGCGATGCAGCCTGACCAGGTAGCGCCGCGCCGGCTGCATGTCCATGAGGTGGCGGGCGAACACCTCCATCTGCAGCGAGAAGTCCAGCAGCCCGTGCTCCAGGCAGAAGCGGCGAAAGGCGGTGGCACAGGCCTGCACGTCGCGGTAGACACGCTCCTGCACGGGGTCACTCCCGGAAGCGGCCCGCAGCCGATCGCCGATCGTGAGGTGGTCGAAGCCGACCACCGCCGACTTGTTGAGGTTGTCGAGCACCTGGCTGTAGATCCGGTTGCGGTCGATCGCCAGCGAGTCGAAGCAGCCGTCCCGCAACAGCGGCTGCATGACGCGCGCCATGTAGTACTGGGCGGTCTCCATGGTCAGGAAGACCGGCTCGCGCTCGGGCTCCGCGAAGCCGGCCTCCTCGGCGACCAGCGGCCAGAACAGCTCCACCACCCGCTTCGCCAGCCCGCCGACGGTGGTCACGGCGACCGCGGCGCCCGCCGCCAGGGCCGGATCGCGGAGCGCCTCCCGGTAGGGCCGGACCAGGGTCCGTTGCGGCAGCAGCACCAGGATCGAGTCGGCGCGCACCCCGGCCTCCAGCAGGCGGCGCAGGCGATGCACGGCGGCAGTGGTCTTCCCGGCGCCTGCAGGGCCGGCCACGAACAGGCTGCCGCGGAGCGCCGGATCGGCGACCTGCCGCTGCAGGTCGGTCAGCCGGAACCACGTGGGCGGCGCCTCGCCGGCATGCCCCGTCCCCGCCCGCAACGACATTCGCCAATGCTACGACTCAGTCGGGCCGCCGCGCCAGCGGTAGGCCGTCAGAGTCGCAGCGCCGATTGTCTACGTCACGCGCAGTTCCATCACGGTCAACGGCGCCATGCGCCTGAACTGAGACGTGCCGTGCGCTAGTCTGTTGCTATGGACTGACGATGACCGTCCCATTGTCACCGACAGCCACGAATCGCGATCCGTTCCAGACTACGCTGCGAAGCCAGTCTCCTGTAACGCTCTCGTTGGCCTCTGTCCAGCTATCCCCATCGCTGCTGTGCACGATCGTGCCGTAGTTCCCGACAGCCACAAATCGCGCCCCGTTCCACGACACACCGGTCAGCCACTCTCCAGTTGCGCTGTCGCTCGCCTCGGTCCAGCTATCCCCATCGCCGCTGTACACAATCGTGCCGAAGTAGCTGACCGCCACGAACCGTGATCCGCCCCACGTTACGCCGTCAAGGTGATCTCCGGTGGCAGTTCCGCTCGCCTGGGTCCAGTTATCCCCATCGGTGCTGTGCAAGATCGTTCCTAAGTTTCCGACCGCCACGAACCTCGACCCGCTCCACGCTACCCCGTAGAGGAACGAGCTCTCATCAGCACCGTCGCTCGCCTCGGTCCAGCTATCCCCATCGCTGCTGTGCAGAATCGTTCCATTTCCCCCGACCGCTACGAACCTCGACCCGCTCCACTCTACGCTGAAGAGCCAGTTGTCAGTAGCGCTGTCGGTCGCCTCGGTCCAGCTATCCCCATCGCTGCTGTGCAGAATCGTTCCGTTCCACCCGACCGCCACGAACCTCGACCCGCTCCACGCTACCCCGTAGAGGAACGAGCTCTCATCAGCACCGTCGCTCGCCTCGGTCCAGCTATCCCCATCGCTGCTGTGCAAGATCGTTCCGTTCGCCCCGACCGCCACGAATCTCGACCCGCTCCACACTACGCTGAAGAGCGATTCTTCGGTCTCGCCGCTGTCGCTCGCCTCGGTCCAGTCTTCCCCATCGCTGCTGTGCACGATCGTTCCGTACCCCCCGATCGCCACGAATCTCGACCCGCTCCACACTACGCCAATGAGGTTGTTCTCAGTAGCGCTGCCGCTCGCTTCGGTCCAGCTATCTCCGTCGCTGCTGTGCAGAATCGTTCCGTACCCCCCGACCGCCACGAATCTCGACCCGCTCCACACTACGCTGAAGAGCGCGTTTCTCTCTGTAGCGCTGTCGCTCGCCTCGGTCCAGCTATTTCCGTCGCTGCTGTGCACGATCGTTCCGTACCCCCCGACCGCCACGAATCTCGACCCGCTCCACACTACGCCGATGAGGTTGTTCTCAGTAGCGCTGTCGTTCGCCTCGGTCCAGTCTTCCCCATCGCTGCTGTGCTCGATCGATCCGTTCACTCCGACGGCTACATACCTCGACCCGTCCCATGCTACGTCCGAGAGAGTTGAAGAACGAGAGCGGCTCGCTTCCGTCCATGTATCTCCACCATCGATGCTGTAGACGACCGCGTTTCCTACCGCCACGAGCCGCGAACCGCTTCCAGCGATGCCGTAGAGCCATGCGTCCGTACCACTGTCGCTCGCCTCGGTCCAGTTTTCCCCATCGCTGCTGTGCACGATCGTTCCGAAGACCCCGACCGCGACAAACCGCGAACCGGTCCATGCAACGCTGTGGAGACTCCGAGTGGTGGCGTGATCACTCGCCTCGGTCCAGCTATCCCCATCGCTGCTGTGCACGATCGTTCCGAAGCTTCCGACCGCCACAATCCGCGAACCGTTTGAGGCTACGTCGCGAAGGAGTTGTCCCGTCTTGCCCGACGATGACCCAAAGCCGCCACCTGCGCGGACCAGATTCCACTCTATCCCTGCCCTAGGATCGATCGACGGACCTTCCGGCTCCGTTGGAGTCCCAGGTCCGGGTTGGCATCCGCCGTAGATCAACCCAGTCAGTGCGACCAACACTATCAGCAGTCTGTTGCGACCGTTACTACGCTCCGTCATGTTCGAACTCCTTTTCCGCATCCGTTCGGTTACGGACTCGTGACGATCGTTCCATTGGATCCGACCGCAATAAATCTCGTGCCGCTCAAGGTAATCGCCTGTAGCGAGTAATCCCCCATTGCGCTGATGCTCACCTCCTCCCTCCCAGTGGTCACCATCGCTGCTGTGCACGATCGTGCCGGACCACCCCACCGCCACGAATCGCTCGGCGTCCGCTGCGACATCCAGCAACCCCCACGTACCGCTGTCGCTCGCCAGCGTCCAGTGGTCGCCGTCGCTGCTGTGCGCGACCACACCGTTGGATCCGACCGCTACGTACCGAGTGCCGTTCCAAGCGATGCCCCCGAGCAGTTGCGTAGTAGCGCTGTGCGTCGCCGACGTCCACTGATCGCCATCGCTGTTGGAAACCTTGCACAGCGGCGGGTTAGTGGGTGATCGGAACCACGCGTGAGCTGCACGAGCACGTGCTGAGGCGCCATCGTCTCAGCGACCAAGACTACACCCTCGGTCAGCTTCGCTCTCCACTACAGACACTTACACCACTCGTGCGAACAGAATCCTCAGAACGAGCGGGTTAGACAGCTAGTAGCTGTCGAGTCCATCAAGCGCCGGGCTCACGAGAACCGTACCGTTAGCCCCAACCACCACGAACCGCGTACCGTTCCAAGCGATACCGTTGAGCGGATCGTAAGTGGTGATGCCACTTACGGCGTCCCAGTCCACACCGTCGCTGCTGTACACGATGGTGCCCACGTGTCCGACCGCCACAAACCGTTCGCCGCTCCACGCGATGTCCTGGAGCGAATTCGAGGCAGCTTTGCTAGCCCGCTGCCAGGAATCCCCATCAGTGCTGTAGACGATCGTGCCCGAGTCCCCGACCGCCACAAACCGCTCGCCGTTCCAGGTCACGCCATAGAGGTTCGCTCTAGTAGTGAAGGTGCTCGCCTCCTCCCAAGTGTCCCCATCGGTGCTGTGCACGATCGTCCCCAAGGCCCCGACCGCCACAAACCGTTCGCCGTTCCAAGCCACGCCATAGAGCCAGTACGAAGTGGCGCTGTCGCTTGCTTGCGTCCACGAAGCCCCATCATCGTGGCTGTACACGATCGTGCCACGCGCCCCAACCGCCACAAACCGCTCACCGTTCCAGGCTACGCCATAGAGGAGGTCGTCTGCACTCGAGATAGCCTGTACGTGTACCCAGTTTTCTCCGTCTGTGCTGCTGGCCGTCCAGCCGTCCCGCCCGACCGTCATGAACCGTTCGCCGTTCCACATGATGTCGCGGCTTCGAGCGAAGCCACCTGCGTGCCGCCAAGTCTCTCCGTCGCTGCTGAGGAGGGTGTCGCCTCCGACCCCGACCGCAACGAACTGCGAGCCGTCCCAGGCAACGCGGTTGAGATTGTCCAGAATTACCGAGGGATTGCTTCGTGCCGGCGTCCAGGTGTCGCCGTCGCTGCTATGTGCAATGCCACCATATCCAACGGCTACAAGGCGTGCCCCGCTCCAGGCGATATTGTACACTACGAAATCGGGTCCCTGACTAGCCAGAGTCCAGGCATCCCCGTCGACACTGTGCTCGATCCCCCCGGACCCGCCCGCCAGGAACCGCTCTCCGTTCCATACGAGGCCCTCTAGCCAGTGACTAGCTGATCCCACGCTCGCCGCGGCCCAGGTATCCCCATCGGTGCTGCTCCAGATCGCCATCGGCTGACCGACCGCCACGAACCGCTCGCCGTTCCACGTGATGTTCCACAGCAAGTCAACGTCGGGCATGTCGCTGGCCGCTGTCCAACTGTCCGCATCGCTGCTGTGCACGATCGTGCCGTCGTTCCCGACCGCGACATACCGCTCTCCGCTCCAGGTTATGCCATACAGATCTCTCGAAGTGCCTGGATCCCTCGCGCGCGTCCACGTGGTGCCATCGCTGCTGTATACGATCCCATCTTCTCCGACCGCCACGAATCGTCCACCGCCCCACACTACGCCATACAGCCCTCTCGAAGTGCCTGAGTCGGTCGCGTGCGTCCAGCGGTCGCCATCCGTACTGTGCACAATCGTGCCGTTCCGTCCGACCGCCACAAACCGATCAACGCCCCAACTCACGTGAAGAAGCTCGTCCGATGTAGGACTGTGGCTCGCGTGCGTCCAACTGTCACCGTTGGCGCTGTGCACGATCGTGCCTCCCCGTCCGACCGCCACAAATCGGTCACCGCCCCACGCTACGCCGATGAGGTGCATCCCCGTCCGGCCCGTCGGGGACGTAAGGCCCCCGCCCTGCCGCTCCAGACTCCACTCGATCCCAGCTTTCGGATCGATCGACGGACCGACGGGCTCCTCCGGACTCGCAGGTCCAGCTTGGCATCCGCCGTAGACCACAACTGCGAGGGCGACCAGCGCAGCCAAGACCACGCTGCTTCGACTGTTGCGTCGTTCCATCGACCTACCTCCTATTCGCGCGTCGGGTTCGGCAGAAAACACGAGACGAACTCGCGCCTCTCTTGTTATTAGGCGACGTATAACTGTAGAGTCTCTATGTGAGATAAGCGTGAGGCTGGATGCCATAACGTGATACTATCGTGAGAATCGGGGAAGTCGCCGGTGATCTTGTTCGGGTGCGGCTCCTTTGCGACGACCACGCATGACCGAGGGCGTGTGAGTGAGGCGGGCTGGGAGTGAGCGACGTTCAATGAGACGGACGGCGGCGCCAGGGAGTTCGGCGGCGGATAATCCCGCTGGCGAGAGTTGGGTGGGTACGGGGGTGCGCAGGAGGGGCGGCGCTGGGATTGCGGGTCGGGGGTGGTGAGCGAGGTCGCTGGGACCTCAGCGGGCTGAGCCTCTACTTGAGGAGTCTCAGGCGAACATGATGGAGCGCCTGCGGGTGCCGATCAACGCGACGAAGACCCGTAGCATGCGGGTACCGGAGGAGCCGTTGGAGTTCCTTGGGTACCGCATTGGACACAACTACCGCCCGACGACGGGGAGCGCCTATATCGGCACGCGCCCGAGTCGGAGCAGCGTAGTGAACGTGTGCCGCAGGATCAGCGAGTTGACGCACCGGAGGTACGGACTACTGGCCTCGGCGGTCGTAGTGAGGCGCCTGAACCGAGTGCTGGAAGGGTGGGCGAACTACTTCCAACTGGGACAAGTCAGTCCGGCCTACAAGGCGGTTGACGCGCATGCGATCCGGCGGCTGCGCTGGTGGCTGTGCCGCAAGCACAAGGTACGGGCCGGGAAGTACGTGCGCTTCTCGGATGAGCGGCTCTGGAACGACCATGGCCTTACCCGCCTTGCCCTGCGAACGGCACGCTTTCCGTGGGCGAAGGCATGATCTCGTCCGAGAGCCCGGTGCTGGAAATTGGCACGCCGGGTTCGATGAGCGGGGAGAGAAAACGTGGTCACGGTGGAGACTGAGGCACCGGCGTATGCGAAAGCTGCCGGCAAACCGCTACTCCCCCCACCTACGGCAGGGCGCGCCTCTCCTCGACTCTACAGCGGCCGATCAACTCACGCCACCAGCCATGCTCGCCAGCGGTGGTCACCGGGTGCAGGCTGACGGTCCCGAACTGCCCCACCGTGCCCAGCAGCGGCTGTCCGGGCTCGCCGGCTGCCGTGCGTGGCACCTGCGTGCGCGAGCCCAGCGGCCGCCCGACGTTGCGTTTCGGCGGCAACCGCAACCGCCCGTCGCCTTGCAGCCTCAGCAGCAAGTCACGACATTCACGGACTTTCAGCGCGCCGCTCGGCCGCCGCCACCCCAGCCGCTCGCAGATCCGCCCCATGAGCTGCGCCCGGCTGCGGCTGCCGCCGGTGGCGACCACCTCGGCGACGACCTGCAACTCGGCCTCGCTGAACGTTCTGCCGGCACACCGCAGGCAGCCGCTGTCGTTGGCACTCAATCGCTCACCCCTCCCGCACGAGCACGGGCGCAAGGTACGAGCAGGCGCAGAAATTGTCCAGCCCCGCCGAAGGCGACCCCCGGCAGCAGCCGACCTATGGCTGCGCCAACGGCATAGGTCGCCTGAAACGGCCCACCCACGTGTGGTCGACCGTATCTAGCTCACGTACCATCATGAACATAGAGGTCGTCGCAAAAGAGCCGCACCCATCTTGTTCTGCGGGACAGAGGTTCAACCAGGGTGCGAGTCGCATTCACGCAACCGGTCGGCCAGGAATGTGAGATAAATGTAAGCCGAGAGAGGCTTTCCGCTACATCAGCGGTCTCCGGATGATACTGTGCGTGCTTGGAAATAAGCGTAGGATCCTCCCGCCGGCTGACGCGCCACATTCCTTGATACGGAAAACTGCTCAACCCGTTCTTGATCGTTCACAATGAAGTGAAGCCCGCCGCTCATTGGCGGGCCTCACTTCGGTGGAGAAAGGTTATCACCTGCGCGCTGTCAAACGGACGGCACGGGCTAAAAAGTGCACGTAATCACCGTAGACGCTAGGACCATCTATCCATGTTCCGCTTTCCGCATCAAATTCCTGCTCAACATCAAAGGAAGACATAACGATTTGTTCAGGCTCCTGTAGAGCGCTTCGTGCAAATGCGAACCGAAGCACGTGACCGACCGCTACCGATTCGTGAGCTACGCCCGTAGACGTGACTGCTTGTTCAACGGTCATAACCGCAAAGTGTTCGGTAAAGTCGATCTCGCAGTTACCGGTGATCAGGGAGTAAACATCGTCGATCCCGGAATCTTCATGCCAGTCTATTTCGTCGAGCCAAGAACAGTCGCCGTCTTCCGAATACGAGAACCGAACTGCCGCAACACTTCCGTCAGCTTGGTTTATCCTTTCCACCCACGTGCCAGCGAGATCAGATGGCGTCCACTGCGCTTCCCTGGTGTGCGTGATCGAGCGATCGGCATCGAGTTCTCTATCCACAAGCCAGGGCGGCATGCTCAGTGTTGAGCGTTGCTCGTCGCCCCACAGGTAGGGCTTCTGGACTATCACTTCCTCCCCGTTGGATCGTTTTCGCATCTTTGTGATCGCGGCATCGGTGGCGTTCCAGGTCCCGCTTCGAGTGCTAGTGTCGTAAGTGTTCGTCGCGACCTCTATCGAGTAGACCAGGACGTACCGGCTCTTGTTGAGACTCAGTAATGCGGTAACGGGTTTCCCATCGTCGTCATCGTAGGTAACGCTCCACACGCCTCGCAACACTTCCTCCGGCGATGGCGGCGGGTCCGGTTCCGGGGTTACGCCCGCCGTCTTTCCGCATCCTGTCAGGGCAAAGGTTAGAGTGATCCCCGCCAAGACTTTCACGATCCGCATCATCATTTAGGTATCCTCCATCCCTCGGCCGCTTCATCGGCCCGCAGGGTTCGGCTTACAATTGCCGCGTTCAATCGGAACCCGCGTGCGCGCACCGGTCCTCCCGCTACGAATCGAGCGCCATTCCATGCAACGCTGTAGAGGTGCTGCCCCTAAGAGACGAATGTGGGTGGCGGTCCTTCAGCGACTCGGGGAGTCCCCGAGATCCCTGAAGCAGTAGAAGCCCCGGTCCCCCGACTTCTCTTGCGTCCGGTTTGCATCTCTGATCGGAGCCGTTTCATTCAAGCTTCCAGAGCTGGGAGTGACGGTCAGGACGATTCGGCCATTCCGGTTCAGGATACGGCGTCCGCGTTGAGACAAGCACGGAACAGGCCGGATTGAGTTGTGGGACCATGCTAGCTCCGTGATGTGCTGGCGCTCTAGCTCACGAATGTCATGGGTTGTTGTCCTCCTCAGACTTCACCTCATGGCCGGCGGATCGTAGGTAGGAAAGGTTGCTCATAGCCGATATAGTGTGGCGACGATTCACTGATACGATGTCCGATGAAGGTGACGCTAACGTGATTTGATCGTTCCTGAACGTGATAATCGCGTGATATTTTTGCCAGGGCCGCAACCCATCAACTCCCAGTGTGGCGAGGTTGGAGAAATGAAGAGTGCTGAGGAGCTCAGCAAAGAGATCGAGGCGCTACGGGGGCGCATCGCGGAGCTGAACGCGGCGATCCTGCGCGTCAGCGCGACCCTGGACATCGGCACCGTCCTGAATGAAATCGCTGTGGCGGCCCGCAGGCTCACTGGCGCCCACTACGCGGTGATCACCACGATCGACCGCGCGGGACAGCTTGAGGACTACGTGATGTCCGGGCTCTCACCGGAGGAGGAACGGCAGCTAAACGAATGGCCAGAAAAATGGCAGGTCTTGGAGCACCTGCGGAATCTGCCATCCCCTCTGCGGGTCGCGGACATGCCCGCCTACCTACGCGCGGCCGGCTTCACCCCTGAGCCGGTGTTCATCCGCTCGTTCCAGGGGGCGCCCATGCGTCACCGGGACGTGCAGGTCGGCAGCTTCTTTCTGGGCGAAAAGGACGGGGGAAGGGAGTTCACCGACGAGGACGAGGAGGTGCTGGTGCTGTTTGCCTCGCAGGCGGCGACGGCGATCGCCAACGCCCGCACGCACCGCGCTGAGCAGCGGGCACGCTCCGATCTCGCGGCCCTGATCGACACGGTGCCGGTGGGCGTGGTGGTCTTGAATCCCAGGAGCGGCGAGGCGATCTCGCTCAATCGCGAATCCAGGCGGATGGTCGAGGGCCTGCTTTCTTCGGGCCAACGGACCGAGGACCTGTTGAGGGTGATGACGTGCCGTCTCCCCGACGGGCGCGAGTTCGCCCCCGACGCACTGCAGCTTGCGGGAGTGCTACGCGACGCCGAGGCGGTGCGCGCCATGGAAGTCGTGCTCTCGGTGCCCGACGGGCGGCAGGTCACGGCACTGATCAACGCGACGCCGATTCGCTCCGCCGAGGGGGTTGTCGAGTCGGTGGTGACCACCGTGCAGGACCTGACGCCGCTCGAGGAGCTGGATCGGCTGCGGGCGGAGTTCCTGGGCATGGTGAGCCACGAGCTGCGCGCGCCGCTGACGTCCATCAAAGGTTCGACCGCCACCGCGCTGGGCCCCTCGCGGGTCCTGGACCCGTCCGAGGCGCGTCAGTTCTTCCGCATCATTGACGAACAGGCCGATCGCATGGACGGGCTGATCAGCGACCTGCTGGATGTGGGTCGCATCGAGACCGGCACGCTCTCGGTTTCGACGGCGCCCGCGGCCGTAGCCGACTTGGTGGACCAAGCCAGAAACACCTTTCTGAGCGGCGGCGGCAGGCACCCGCTGTACATCGATCTGCCGCCGGACCTGCCGTTGGTGATAGCAGACGAGCAGCGTATCGTCCAGGTTCTGAACAACCTCATCTCCAATGCCGCGACGCACTCCCCAGAGTCATCGCCCATCAGGGTCGACGCTCAGCGCGACGGTGTTCACGTGGCGATCTCCGTCTCGGACGAAGGTCGCGGTATACGCCCGGAGGCGCTGCCGCACCTGTTCCGTAAGCATTTCGGTGGCGGTGCAGAGACCCCGAAAAGGATCGGAGGGGTCGGCCTGGGCTTGGCCATCAGCAAGGGACTGGTGGAGGCTCACGGGGGCCGCATACGGGCCGCGAGTGGCGGGCCGGGCCAGGGCAGCCGGTTCACGTTCACGGTTCCGGCGGTCGAGGGGGCTGCCGTCGGCGCAGCGACAGATGCCCCCCAAGACCATGCCGGATCGCGAACGGATGCGCGCATCCTCGTCGTGGATGACGACCCGCAGACACTCCGCTCCGTTCGCAACGCTCTCGCGGCGGCGGGCTACGTCCCCGTGGTGACCGGAGACCCGCACGATCTGTCCCGGCTGATCAGGACGAAGAGGCCAGATTTGATCCTGCTGGACCTCATGTTGCCGGAGATCGATGGGATCGAGTTGATGGAGCGCGTTCCCGAGCTGGCCGATCTACCGGTCATCTTCATCTCGGGCTATCGAAGGGACGAGACGATTGCGCGGGCTTTTGAGCTCGGAGCCAGCGATTACATCGTCAAACCGTTTTCGCCGACCGAACTGACGGCCAGAGTGCGAGCCGCGCTACGCAGACGGACACAGGCTGAGCCGTTTGTGGTGGGCGAACTTGCCATCCACTACGAGCACCGCCACGTCACCGTTGCCGGCCGTCCGGTGCCGTTGACGGCCACCGAATACGAGTTGCTCAGCGTGCTCTCGCTCCACGCGGGACAGGTACTGACGTATGACGCCCTGCTGCGCCAAGTGTGGGGAAGGCGGTACTCCGGCAACTCGGAACCGGTGCGTACGATGGTGAGGAGCTTGCGCCGCAAGCTGGGCGACGATGCGGCAAGCCCGGCCTACGTCGTTACCCGGCGCGGCCTCGGCTACCTCATGCCAGCACCGGGCGACCCTCTGACCGAGCGGTGAGGCGGGCGCAGGATCGAGATCACGACTACCTCGGCAGCACGCAGTCGCCGGGTGAGGCAGCCCGTCCGGACCCCTGGGCGCCTATTCGGAGCCGGCGAACACCGCGTCCCTGCCCAGCCCTTCCGGTCCCATGCCGAGATAACCACCGTCGATCCGCACGTCGGTTGCGGAGATGAACGACGCGTCGTCGCTGAGCAGGAACAGGATCGGACCCGCGCACTCGATCGGCTCGCCGCAGCGCTCCAGCATGTGGTACTGGCCCCACACCGGTTCCCACTTCTCGCGCCCGCCGCCGTCCAAGTCGGCCGCCTTCAGCACCTCGCGGGTCCAGATCCAGCCGGGACTGACGCTGTTGACGCGGATCCCGTGCGGGGCCAGGTCCATCGCCATGCACTTGGTCAGGGTATGCACGGCGCCCTTCGCCGCGTTGTACGTCCAGCGATCCGGCTGCGCGATCTGCGCGGAGATGCTCGACACATTGACGATCGCGCCGCCGCCGCTGTCGCGGATGGCGGCCGCCGCCGCGTCGGCCATCGTCGCGTAGGCGACCGGCCCCGCCTCCAGGCTGCGCAGCCACGCCTCCCGCTCGGTGCCGAGCCGGAGGCGATGAACGAGAACGCGTTGTTCACCAGGTAGTGCAGCCGGCCCCAGCGCCCGGTCGCCTCATGCACGAGCCGCCGGCAGAAGGCCTCCTCCGCATGGTCGCCGCAGCAGGCCGCCACCTGGTGTCCCTGCCCGGTGAGGTCGCACACGGCCTGCTCGACCAGCTCGGGCTCGATTCCGGAGAAGGCCACCGCGGCACCCTCCGCGCAGAGCTGCTCGACGACGGCGCGGCCGATGCCGGCCGACCCGCCGGTCACGACGGCCACCTTCCCGGCGAAGCGACCTTCGATCGCCTCTCGCTCTTTCATCCGTTCTCCTCAGCCGGAGAAAGGCGCAGTGGCCGCCCCGGTCCGCTCCGGTTCCATTTGGACGGTGACCCTGATGCGACCGTCGAGCGCGGCAAGAATCCTCATCAGCCGGTCAAGCGTGAACCGACCGAGACTCGCGTTGCGAATGCGAGAGAAGTCCGCCGCGGCGAAGCCGGTCATCTCTTCCGCCTTGCGCACCGTAAGGGCGCGATCATCCAGCACGGCGATGATCCGGGCCGCAACTATTGCCTTGGCCTGCTTCAAGTCAGCGAAAGGATCGCCGAGGTCGCGAAACACATTCCCGCTGCCTTCGACCAACTCAAACTCTTCCTCTTTCACGACAGCAACTCCCTCTTCAACCGCCGCAGCCGCGTCCGCGCGAGATCGACAAACAACCTACCATGGACCATGGACCCTATCAGTAGGCCGGATCCATGCGACGATGACATGAGAGGGAGCATGCGATGGATCTGCACGTCGACCTGCGCGACCGCCGCGCCCTGGTGACCGGCGGCGCCGCCGGCATCGGCCGCGCCATCAGCGAGGCGTTCATCGACAATGGCGCCGCGGTCGCGATCGCGTACCGCTCCAGCGCGGCCGCCGCCGCGGAGCTTGCGGCGCGCGCCGCCGATGCGCCGGTGGCGGCGATCGCCGCCGACCTGGCCGACCCCCGGCAGGTCGAGCACCTCTGCGCGGAGGCCGCCGCGCGGCTGGACGGGCCAATCGACATCCTGGTCAACAACGCCGGCGACGTGCTCGACATGCGCCCGTTGCTGGAGGCGCCGCTGTCCGCCTGGCACGACACCCTGGCCCTCGACTTGACCGCGGCCATGCTGACCAGCCGCCTGCTGGCGCCGGCCATGCGCGAGCGCGGCTGGGGCAGGATCATCAACATCTCCTCGATCTCCGCCCACACCGGCGGCGGGGGAGGGGCCACCGCCTACGTGGCCGCCAAGGGCGGCCTGTCGGCGATGACCCGCAGTCTGGCCAAGGAGCTCGGCCCGGCCGGCATCACCGTCAACACCGTCGCGCCGGGCGTGATCCTGACGGGCATCCACGAGCGCACCAACACACCGGAGACTCTTGAGGCGCTGCGGCTGACCACGGCCGCCAAGCGGCTCGGCCAGCCCACCGACTGCGCCGGCGCAGCGCTGTTCCTTGCCTCTGAAGCGGCTTCCTACGTCACCGGCAGCACCCTCGCCGTCAATGGCGGCATGCGCATGGACTGAACGGCCAGCGCAACGCCTCCTTACGCGCCGTTGTCCTCGTCCGCAGGCGGCGGAGGTGGGATGCGTGCTCCGTCCTCGGCGATCCGCCGCTCCCGCTCCTCCCACTTGGCCCGCTCCTCGGCACGGCCCTGTGCACGGGCTTCTGCAACGGCCTCGGCACGGGCACGTTCCTCACGCGCACGGGCACGTTCCTGACGCGCACGGGCACGTTCCGCGCGTTTCTCGAAGTGCTCGTCGAGTCGTCGCTCCAAGTATGAACCTATGATTCCTACCAATCCGACCACCTCCATCGCGACCATGCTCAAGGCTGCCGATGCCACCGCCATCGGCGCCAACCTCTCACCGAACCCCAGAGCCTTGTCGACGATACTGCCAGGAACCCCGGTGCTCAATACCTCGACCAGCACCAGAACGGCGCTCAGCAACGCCAGAACCGTGAACATGGAGTAGTAGACCGCCTTGAGCGACGACGGAACGCTCCAGATCGACTCCCGCGGTTCGTCCATTCATCAAGGTAAGCGGCTGTCGGGCGCTGCTGCTTCAGTGCCGCTTGCGCGCCGCGCGCCGAGCGGGGAGCATTGCGCATGGACCCGATCTCTCCCGAGGTACGCGGCTACCTCGACGACCTCGTTCCCGACCGCCCCGCGGAGCTCGCCCGGATGGAGGAGCACGCCCGCGAGACCGGCTTTCCGATCGTCGGGCCGGCCTCCGGCCAGCTCTGCTACCAGATCTCCCGCATGATCGGCGCCCGCTCCGTGTTCGAGCTGGGCTCCGGATTCGGCTACTCGACCGCGTGGTTCGCGCGCTCCGTGCAGGAGAACGGCGGCGGCACCGTCCACCACGTCGTCTGGGACGAGGAGCTGTCCGCCCGCGCCCGCCGGCACCTGTCGGCGCTCGGCTACGGCGGCATCGTCCGCTACCACGTTGGCGAGGCGGTGGCAGCCCTGCGCGAGGCCGAAGGCCCCTACGACGTGATCTTCAACGACATCGACAAGCACATGTACCCGGACTCGCTGCCGGTGATCGAGTCGAAGCTGCGGCCGGGCGGCGTGCTGATCATCGACAACATGCTGTGGTTCGGGCGCATCTTCGACCACGCCGACCGCTCCGAGGACACCGAGGGGATACGGCGCTTCACCGGGATGATCACGGCCGACCGCGGCTGGACCGTTTCTCTCCTGCCGATCCGTGACGGGCTGATCGTCGCCTACCGGAACCCGGCGTGAGCAGTCCGGCCGACAGCGGACCCGCGGCCGCCGCCGCCGGCCCGGACTTCCTGCGCGCCGCGGTCAGGCGCGACGTGAACGCCGGCCGCTACGGCGGCCGGGTGCAGACCCGCTTCCCGCCGGAGCCCTCCGGCTACCTGCACATCGGCCACGTCAAGGCGATCTGCATCAACTTCGGCGTCGCCGCCGAGTTCGGCGGCGTCTGCGCGCTGCGCTACGACGACACCAATCCCGAGCGGGAGGACACCCACTACGTCGAGCAGATCAGGACCGACATCCGCTGGCTGGGCTTCGACTGGGGTGAGCGCGAGCACTACGCCTCCGACTACTTCGAGCGGCTCTACGAGCTGGCTGTCCAGCTCATCGAAGCCGGCAAGGCGTACGTCGACCACCTGACCGCGGACCAGATCATCGAATACCGCGGAGTCGCGCAGTCAGCCGGCCGCGACAGCCCCTACCGCGACCGCCCGGTGGCCGAGAACCTGGACCTGTTCCGGCGCATGCGCTCAGGCGAGTTCGCGGAGGGCTCCTGCGTGCTGCGCGCCAGGATCGACATGGCCGCCCCCAACGTCTACCTGCGCGACCCGGTGATGTACCGCATCCTGCGCACCGCCCATCACCGCACCGGCGACCGCTGGTGCATCTACCCGACCTACGACTGGGCGCACGGGCAGTCGGACTCCATCGAGGGGGTCACCCACTCCCTGTGCACGCTCGAGTACGAGACGCACCGGCCGCTGTACGACTGGTTCATCGAGGCGCTCGGCATCTTTCCCTCGCGCCAGATCGAGTACAACCACCTCTACATCTCGCACACGATGACCGGCAAGCGCCGCCTCAAGGAGATGGTGGAGGCCGGCGAAGTAACCGGCTGGGACGATCCACGCCTGCCGACCATCGCCGCTCTGCGCCGGCGCGGCGTGCCGCCGGCGGCGCTGCGCCGCTTCGCGACCGACGTGGGCCTGAGCAAGACGCAGGTGCTGGTGCAGATCGAGATGTTCGAATCCCGTGTGCGCGAGCACCTCAACCGCACCGCGCCGCGCGTGATGGGCGTGCTGGACCCGATCCGGCTGGTCATCACCAACTACCCGGCGGGGCAGGTCGAACAGGTCGAGTGCGAGAACAATCCGGAGGATCCGTCGGCCGGCACGCGGCTGGTGCCGTTCAGCGGTGAGCTGTACGTCGAGCGCGACGACTTCCGCGACGATCCGCCGCGCAAGTGGTTCCGGCTGGCGGTGGGGCGGGAGGTGCGGCTCAAGCATGCCTGTTACGTCACCTGCGACGAGGTGGTGCGCGACGAGCACGGCCGCCCCGCGGAGTTGCGCTGCACCTACGATCCCGCCTCGCGCGGGGGCGGCACCGCCGACGGCCGCCGCGTCCGCGGCACCCTGCACTGGGTATCCGCCGCGCACGCGCTGGACGCCGAGGTGCGCCTCTACGACCGCCTGTTCACCAAGACCGACATGAAGGACCTGGCCGAAGGCGAAGACTGGCGCGACCATCTCAACCCCGACGCGCTGCGCGTGCTCACCGGCTGCAGGCTGGAGCCGGGTCTGGCCAAGGCCGAGGCATCGGCCGCCGTGCAGTTCATCCGCGTGGGCTACTTCTGCCTGGACTCACGCGACGCCACGCCGGAACGGCCCGTGTTCAACCGCACCATCGGCCTGCGCGACACCTGGGCCAGGATGGAGCGCGCCGGCAAAGGGGGCTGACCGCGGAACCGGTGAGTGACCGCTTCACGTTCTTCGTCTCCCACACCTGCCACGCCGACCACGGCTACACCGACCGGCTGGACGCGGTGCGCGCCGGCTGGGCCGACGGTCTGGACCAGGCGCTGCAGGCCGTCGAGCGCGGCTTTCGCTGGACCCTGGAGGCGTCGATCTTCTTCCAGGCGTATCGCGAGCTGCGCGACGCCGGCCGCGTGCGCGCGCTGGCGCAGGCGGTCCGCGACGGCCACGTCGAGCTGTGCGCGACCTACGCCAACCTGGAGTACGAGCAGATCGACGGCGAGGAGATGACGCGGGTCTGCTCGCTCGCCAATCGCGTCCTGGCCGACGAATTCGGGATCGGCGCCCGCACCGCGATCCTGAGCGACATGCCGGGCATGACCTGGGGCCTGCCGCAGGTGCTGGCCGCAAGCGGCGTCGACTACCTGATGTTCTGGCGTGGCGCCTACAAGGACAACATGTACCACGCGCAGGTGCCGCCCATCTTCCGCTGGGAGTCGCCCGACGGCTCGGGCGTGCTGGTCAACCTGTACGGGGGCCCGGAGCTGCACGACTTCTACTTCGACAAGTCGGCGGCCTGCTTCCTGCACCGCGACACCGTGGCCGAGCGGCTGCGGGAGATCGTCGCCTGGCACCGCGCGCTCGGCGACCGCTACCCGTACACCGCCATCCACTTGGTGATCGGCTACGACAACGGCCCGGTGCTCACCCACCTGCTGGACGGGGTGCGCTGGTACCGAGAGCACGTCGATGAGCACGACGTGGTGCTGGCGACGCCGGCCGCGTTCATGGACGAGATCGCCCGCCAGCGGCCGGCCGCGTCGGTGCCGGCCGTGCGCGGCGACTTCACCGGCGCCTGGGCGGACGACCCCCTGACCTACGCGGACGCCTTCGTCGCCAAGCGCCGCGCCGTAGCGCGCTGGAACGTGGCCGAGCGGCTTGCCGCCCTGCTGCCGGCGGTCCGCGCCGACGCGCCGCCCTATCCGCGGGCGGAGCTGGACGCGATCCAGGAGAACCTGCTGCTGTTCACCGAGCACACCTACGGCAGCTCGCAGTGGCAGTGGGAGCGGTTCCAGCCGCAGGCCGACGCGCGCCGCTTCGAGCGCGCCTGGGACTTCTCGCGCTCCACGTGGGCGGACAAGCGCGCCTTCGCGCACGCCGCCGACCACGGCTCGCGCCGGCTGCTGACGCGGCTCGGCGCGCTGCTGGGCGCCGGCGCCGACCAGCGCGGCCCCGCGATCCGGGTGCTCAACCCGAGCGGCTGGGCGCGCAGCGAGCACCTCACCGTGTTCGTCAAGGACCGCGGCTGGCGTCAGGACCAGCCGCGCGAGGTGCACGTCCTGCACGCGGCCACCGGCACGGAGCTGCCCGCGCAGGTCACCCGCGGCGACCACCTGGGCTACGAGGTCTGCTTCCGCACTCCGCGCGTCGAGCCGCTGGGCTGGGACACCGTGCTGGTCGTCCCCGGCCGCGGTCCCGCCGGCGCGGAGGGCGAGCTGCGCGTCTCCGAAGGCACGCTGGAGAACCGCTGGTACGCGATCAGCGTGACCCCCGAGCGCGGGGTCACGTCGATCGTCGACAAGGAGCAGGACCGCGAGCTGCTCTGCCCCCGGTCAGACCACGGCGCCGGCCAGTTCATCTACCGGCGCGTGGCGCCGCGTTTCCACGACGACCTGTACGCCATGCGCGGCCGGGTGCTCGCGCGCGACCCGACCTGGCAGGGGTACGGCGGCGAGCGCACCGTGATGGGCCGCATCCCGGAGCGCGACTGGCTGGTACGCTCCGCCTGCGCGCGGGTCACCGCTTGCCGCGTGCGCCACGCCGGGCCGGTGGTGGCGGGGCTTGAGCTGGAATCGGAGCTGGAGCTGGAGGGCGTCACGTGCCGGCTCAGCCAGGAGGTGAGCCTGTACGCCGGCGAGCGGCTGGTGCGCTTCCGCAACCGCCTGCGCAAGGCGGAGACGCTGGGCAAGGAGGAGGGCTACCTGGGGCTGCCGCTGGCGATCCGCGACCCGGCCGTGCACTGCGAGGTCGCCAACGCCGTCATCCGCCTGGGCCGCGACCAGCTCCCCGGCTCGTTCACGGGCTTCACCGGGCTGAACCGGTTCGTGGCGGTCGGCGACGACCGGTTCACGGCCGTGGCCAGCCCGATCGGCCCGGCGGTGGTGGAGGTGGGCGGCATCCGCACCCACGCGTGGGAGGACGTGCGCTACGAGCCGCGCGACGGGGCGCTGTTCTTCTACGTGCTCAACAACCTGGAGAACACCAACGCGCCGCTGTTCCAGGGCGCCGAGAGCTGGCAGGACGGATTCATCGACCTGGACTTCTGCCTGACCAGCCATGGCGGCCCGTTCGATCCGGTGTTGGCCACCCGCTTCGGCCTGCGCTGCCACCAGGAGCTGCCGGCCTGGGTGACGCCGCCGGCGGGGGATTCGACCGACCTGCGCAATGAAGACAAGGTGACCGATGCCGCATTCGACGTGGACGCCGCGGCGGGCGGCCGACCCCTCGACCGCCGCCCGGCAAGCGGTCGCCTCCTGGAGCTCGACGCCGACCCGTCGGTGGTGGTGCAGGCCATCAAGCGGGCCGAGGAGCGGCCGGACGGCCGTGACCGCGGCCTGGTCGTGCGGCTGCGCGAGGTCGCCGGCCGGCCGGCCGCGGCGCGCTTCGGCGGCCCGCGGCGTCCGGTCACCGCCGCGTGGCGCTGCGACCTGCTGGAGAACGACCGGGAACGGCTGCCGGTCCGCGGCGGGGTGGCGGAGGCGGCGATCCCGCCGTACGGTCTTGTCACCGTGAGACTGAACGGGGGAGGAGCCGATGGCACGATCTGAGTCGTGGCGCTACGAGAAGCTGACCTGGCCGGAGATCAACGAGGCGGTGAAGCAGGAGCGGGTGGTGGTCTGCCCGGTGGGATCGACCGAGCAGCACGGGCCGCACCTGCCGCTGGACGTGGACGTCGTGTGCCCGCGCGGGGTCGCCGAGGCGGCCGCGCGGCTGGTCCCGGACGAGGTGCTGATCATGCACCCCTTCGTGCACGGCTACGCCCCGCACGTGATGGACTTCCCCGGCACCACCAGCATCCACTGGGAGCACTTCATCAAGTGCATCGTCGACATCGGCGCCAGCCTCGCCTACCACGGCTTCAAGAGGATCGTCTTCCTCAACGGCCACGGCTCCAACGCTCCCAACCTGGATCTGGCCGCGCGCCGCGTGAACCTGGAGACCGACGCCGAGTGCACGGCCTGCTCGTGGTGGCAGCTCCTCTCGGTGGACCCGGAGTTCCTGCCGGGCTGGCGCGAGAGCCGCTTTCCGGGTGGCATCGCCCACGCCTGCGAGCTGGAGACCTCCGTCTACCTGTATCTGGCCGAGGATGACGTGCGCAAGGAGCTGATCGCCGACGGCCGCATCGCCTACCACCGCTACGGATCGGACTTCTTCTACACCGACCTGTACGGCCACGGACCCGGCAATGTGACCTCCTGGACCGCCTCCTACAGCGACACCGGGGTGCTGGGCGAGCCCACGCTGGCAACGAAGGAGAAGGGCGAGCGCGCCGTGTGCGAAGCGGCGCGGCAGTTGGCGCGCATGATCAGCGAGTTTCGCGCCCGCCCCAAGCCGCCGCGCGGCGACCACCACGCGACGCCGCCCACCATGCCGATGCCATGGGGCCAGTCGAAGCGGCCGAGCGCCCGCGGCGACGTGCACGGCGGCTCAAACGAACCTGCCGGGTAACCGACGGTTCGGCTTGTGACAGACGCAGCTCGATTGGGAGGTTGTGGTTACGATGGAGCCGGCGTCGTGCCCGTGATGTGCTCGGCCATCGGATCAGGGAGACGATATACAGTGACTTTGCCATAGCGATCGATGCCGGCCACGAACGGTGCAGGCGTCCTTGCCGCGAATCTACTGATCCGATGTCGCCCCTTCAACAGCACGTCGGCGATGTCCTCCGCGGTCGCATTCTTCACGCGGATCACCACGACTCGTGCCAAATGCGCCTTGACCGCCTCAAGCTCGGCAGCCCTGTGACGGATGTGCTTGTCCTTGGTGATCACGACCCAGCGCGCTCGTCCGGCAAGGGCGATCCATTCGTCGTCCGGAGCATCTTGCGCAAGGTGATCATCGTGGACCTCGACCGCCATCCCTTCCGCGCGAAGCCGGTGTGCGATCACGTGCCGACCGAGATTGCGGTCCAGGAAGAGGGTCGGTTCTTCAAGCCGCGAGGGGGACTTCGCAGCGGATCGCTTCCTCGATTTCCTCGGGTGCACGCCCATAGTCGTAAGCCAACTCTCCGACCGACTCGCCCGCCTTGTAGCGCTCGGCGATGATCTGGGTGGCGAGACCGGTGCCGGCGATGACCGGCCGGCCCGCTGACAGCCGCGGGTCGATGACGATCATCGCGGGCGCGTCCTCGATCGCCTTACGAGTAAACGGATAGAGCTTGACGGGTATGCCTTCGGGGCCGCGTTCGACACGGCTCAGGGCGGCGCGAACGACCTCCCGGATGACTGTCTGTCCCTCCTGGCTGATGTTGATCAGTCTTCCGTACTCATCGATGAACAGGTCCAGTCCGTCCGTCTCCAACTCGCGGCTGATCAACGGATGGCGGGCTTCCAGCTCGCATCCGGAGCGATCCGCCAGGTACTGGATTGCCTTGCGGACGCTCTGCATTTTCACACCGTGTTTGCGCCGAATGGCAGCCAGTACGTGAAGCTCGATGAGATTGAGGAAGGACAGCAGCGTCGGTGCGTATGAGGGAACCGCGATCAGCGGCTCGTAACTGCCTCGGCCAACCGACCAGTAGCGTATCGTCGCCGCCGGCACCGCCAAGTACTGCGCAACCTCCGAGATCGGGTAGCAGGGCAACTGCCGAGGATCGTGACTACCCGCGGTATCTCCAGTCATTCCACTGCCTCCGTACCAAAGCCGATGTGGCCGCACCTCGTCACATCGAGCACTCTTCGCTATACGCTAGTTTGATCCGTATCCATATCGTCGGCAAGCCGGCCGGTCCTCAGGCGGCGCGCTCGCGCAGGAAGCGGGCCAGGATGGGCGCGGTGCGCGATCCGCGGCGGACCGCCGCCACCCGCTCCGGCGGCCCCTGCGCGACCACACGGCCGCCGGCGTCGCCGGCGTCGGGGCCCAGGTCGATGACGTGGTCGGCCTCGGCGATCACGTCCAGGTTGTGCTCGATCACCACCACCGTGTCGCCGCGGTCGGCCAGCCGGTGCAGCACCCGGGTCAGCCGGTCGACGTCGGCCATGTGCAGCCCGATGGTGGGCTCGTCCAGGACGTAGAGGGTGCCGCCGCCCTCGGCTCCGCCGGCGCCCGCCGGGCGCTTGGCCAACTCGGCGACCAGCTTGATGCGCTGCGCCTCGCCGCCGCTGAGCGTCGGGCTGGGCTGACCGAGCTTCAGGTAGCCCAGCCCCACCTCCACCAGCAGGTTCAAGGTCGGCCCGACCCGCGGGTGGGCGGCGAACACCTCGGCCGCCGCCGCCGCGTCCAGCGCCAGCACGTCGGCGACCGAGCGGTCGTGCACGCGCACGGCCAGCGTCTCCTGGTCGAAGCGGGCGCCCTCGCACGCCTCGCAGCGGATGGACACGTCGGGCAGGAAGCTCATCTCCAGCTTCTTCACTCCCTGGCCCGCACACTCCACGCAGCGGCCGTCCTCCACGTTGAACGAGAAGCGGCCGGCCCCGTAGCCGCGGATGCGCGCCTCGGTGGTGGCCGCGAACAGGGCACGAACGTCGTCCCAGACGCCGACGTAGGTGGCAGGGCAGGAACGCGGCGTCTTGCCGATGGGCGTCTGGTCGACCTGCAGGGCGCGGCGCAGCGCCTCCCACCCCTCGATCGAGCGGCAGCCGACCCAGTTGGCTCGCACCGAGCGCCGCGAGCGGCGTGCCGACCGCGACGCCAGCCGCTCGCGCACCTGATCGAACAGCAGCCGGCGGGCCAGGGTGCTCTTGCCGGAGCCGCTGACGCCGGTGATGCAGGTGACCGTCGCCAGCGGGATGCGCACGTCCATCCCGCGCAGGTTGTGCAGCGCTGCCTCCCGGACCGTGAGCCAGCCGGCTTCCGGATCGCGGCGCCGTTCGATCACGGGGTGCGGGCCGGGCGCGCGCAGCATCCGCCCGGTGGTGGAGGCGTCGTTGGCCATCACCTCCTCCAGGCTGCCGTGCGCGACCACCCGGCCGCCGCCGGTGCCGCCGCCGGGGCCCAGGTCGATGACGTGGTCGGCGCTGCGGATGGTCTCCTCGTCGTGCTCGACCACGATCACGGTGTTGCCCCGTTCCTGCAGCTTGCGCAGGGTGGTCAGCAGCAGGTGGTTGTCGCGGGCGTGCATGCCGATGGACGGCTCGTCCAGCACGTAGCACACGCCGCGGAGTTGCGATCCGAGCTGCGCGGCCAGGCGGATGCGCTGCGCCTCGCCGCCGCTCAGGGTGGGCGCCGCGCGGTCCAGCCCCAGGTAGCCCAGCCCCATCTGATCCAGGAACCCCAGGCGCGCGCGCAGCTCGCGGACGACGTCCCGCGCGATCGCCCGCTGCCGGTCGTCGAACCGCAGGGCGCGCAACGCCGCCGGCAGCGCCTGCACGGCCAGGGCGCCCAGGTCGTCGATGGAGCGGCCGCCCAGGGTCACCGCCAGCGCCTCCGGCCGCAGGCGCCGGCCTGCGCAGTCCGGGCAGGGCACCTCCACCCCTTCCCACGACTCGTTCCACCACCCCTCGTCGCCGGTGTGCTCGGCGTCGAAGCCAGGAAGCTCCAGGCCCGTGCCATAGCACTCCAGGCACCAGCCGTGCTTGGAGTTGAAGGAGAACAGGCGCGGGTCGAGCTCGGGAAAGCTGCGCCCGCAGCTCGGGCAGGAGCGCTCGGTCGAATGGACGTGCACGGCGCCCGCTCGGCCGCCGTCGAGCGGGCGGACATGCAGGGTGCCGCGCCCGAACTCCAGCGCCTGGGCGACGGCGGCCTCGACCGCGGCGGCGGCGTGGCGGTCCACGTCGACGGTCGCGATGGGCGCGTCGATGTCGTGCTCGCGGAAGCGGTCCAGGCGCGGCCACGGGTCGGTCGGCAGCAGCCGGCCGTCGACCATCAGCTCCGCGAACCCCTTGCCGGCCGCCCACGCGGCCAGATCGGTGTAGTAGCCCTTGCGGCCGCGCACCAGCGGCGCCAGCACCATCGCCCGCCGGCCGGCGAATCGCTCCAGGATGGCGGTGCCGATCGCGGCGGCGCTCTGCGGCTCGATGGCGACGGCGCAGTCGGGGCAGTGCTGGACGCCCAGCCGCACGTACAGCAGCCGCAGGAAGTGGTAGATCTCGGTGAGGGTGGCGACCGTGCTCTTGCGGCCGCCGCGGCTGGTGCGCTGCTCGATCGCCACCGCCGGCGGCATGCCGGACAGCCCGTCCAGGTCCGGGCGCGCCGCCGGCTGCACGAACTGCCGGACGTAGGCGTTCAGCGACTCCAGGTAGCGGCGCTGTCCCTCCGCGAACAGCACGTCGAAGGCCAGCGTGCTTTTGCCCGAGCCGCTGACCCCGGTCACCACCGTGAACCGGTCGCGCGGGATGGTCAGGTCGATGGCGCGCAGGTTGTGCTCCCGCGCGCGCCGCACCTCGATGGCGCCGTTGCCGGCCGGGACCGATGCGGCCGTCGTCCCGTCCGCGCACGTATCGGCCGAGGCCGGCAGCTCCCGGTCGCGCAGCGCCAGCGCCGTGTGCGTCCGGCCCTCCGCGGCGAGCTCGTCCGGCGTGCCGGCCGCGACCACCCGGCCGCCGGCCTCACCGCCCTCGGGACCCAGCTCGATGACATGGTCGGCGGCCGCCAGCACGTCCAGGTTGTGCTCCACCACGATCAGCGAGTGACCGGCGGCCACCAGGCTGCGCAGCGCATCGATCAGCACGGCGATGTCGGCGAAGTGCAGGCCGGTGGTGGGCTCGTCCATCAGGAACAGGACTTCCTGCCGGGAATCGCCCTTGCGGCGTGAGCGGGCCGACGCGGCGCCGGCCAGGTGGCAGGCGATCTTCAGCCGCTGCGCCTCGCCGCCGGACAGGGTGGGCACCGCCTGCCCCAGCGTGAGGTAGCCCAGTCCCACCTCCGACAACGGCCGCAGCGCCGCCCGCACGGCCGGCTCCGGGAAGGCGTCGTGCGCCTCGTCCACGGTCATGTTCAGCACGTCCACGATCGAGCGGCCGTGCACCCGCACCGCCTCCACCTCCGGGCGGAAACGGCGGCCGTCGCAATCCGCGCAGCGCAGGTAGACGTCGGACAGAAACTGCATCTCGATGTGCTCGAAGCCGGCGCCGCTGCAGGTCGGGCAGCGCCCGGTCCCGGTGTTGAAGCTGAAGGTGCCGGCCGTGTAGCCGCGCGCCCGCGACTGCTCGGTGGCCGCGAACAGCTTGCGGATCGGGTCGAGCGCCTTCACGTAGCTGGCCGGGGTGGAGCGCGCCGACTTGCCGATCGGGCTCTGATCGATCAGCTCAATCGCGGCGATGCGGTCGTGGCCCAGCACGGCGCGGTGGGCGCCCGGCGCCTCGGCCGGCTGCCCCTTGGCGCGGCGCACGGCCGGGAACAGGATGTCGGAGAGCAGGGTGGACTTGCCGGAGCCGGACACCCCGGCCAGGCAGACCAGCGCGCCCAGCGGAAAGTCCACGTCGATCCGCTGCAGATTGTTGGCGCGGGCGCCGCGCACCCGCAGGAAGCCGCGCCCGGCTTGCGCATGCCCGTTGCGGCCGGCGACCTGCAGGCGTCCCGAGAGGTAGCGGCCGGTCAGGGTGTCGGAGCGGCGCAGCCCGGCGACCGGGCCCGCGAACTGGATGCGCCCGCCTTGCCTGCCCGGACCCGGGCCCAGATCGATGACGTGGTCGGCGGCGCGGATCACGGCCGGGTCGTGCTCGACGATCAGCAGGGTGTTGCCGGCATCGCGGAGGCGGTGCAGCACGCCGATAAGCCGGCCGATGTCGCGGTGGTGCAGGCCGATGCTGGGCTCGTCCAGCACGAACAGCGCGTTGACGAGCTGGGTACCCAGCGCGGTGGTGAGGTTGATGCGCTGCACCTCGCCGCCCGACAGGGTGCGCGACTGCCGGTCCAGCGTCAGGTAGCCCAGCCCCACCTCCACCAGGTAGCGCAGCCGGGTGCGGATGTCGTCCAGCACCGGCTCCACCCCGGCGGCGATCGCGGACGGCACCTCCAGCGCGCCGAAGAAGCGCTCGCACTCGTCGATCGGCAGCAGCGCCACGTCGTGGATGTGGCGGCCCTCGTCCACTCCCAGCCGCCACAGCAGCGCCTCCGGCTTCAGGCGCGTGCCCCGGCACTCCGGGCACTCCACGTAGGCGCGATAGCGCGACAGCAGCACCCGCACGTGCATGCGGTAGCTCCGCCCCTCCAGCCAGTCGAAAAAGCCGCGCACGCCGTACCAGCGCCCCTCGGCGTACTTCCCGTCGCCGTCGATCACCCAGCGGCGGTCGGCGGCCGGCAGCTCCTGCCACGGCACCTCGACCGGGACGCCGCGCTCGCGGGCGAAGCCGATCAGGTCATCCTGGCATTCGGCGTAGCTCGTGCTCTGGAACGGGCGCACGGCACCGTCGGCCAGCGAGCGGCGCCGGTCCGGGATCACCAGGTCGTAGTCGATGGTGATGATGCGCCCGAACCCCCGGCACTGTTCGCAGGCGCCGACCGGGGAGTTGAAGGAGAACAGGCTGGGCAGCGGCTCGCGATAGGCGATGTCGCAGGCCGCGCAGTGCAGCTCGGCGGAGAACCGGCGCGGGCGAGCGGCGTTGCCGTCCGCGTCCAGGGCGCGCACCGCCACCCGACCGTGGCCGTGCTCCAGGGCGGCCTCCAGGTCCTCGACGATGCGCGGCACGTTGCGGCCGGTCAGCGACACCCGGTCCTGGACCACCTCCAGGCGCCGCGGCTGCGACCCCGTGGCGCGCCGCTCCGCATGGATGCGGTGGTAGCCCTTGGCCGCCAGCAGGGCGCGCACCTCCTCCAGCGTGAAGTTGACCGGCACCGGCACCTCGAAGGTGATCAGCGCGCGCTGCCCGTCCGGCGCGGACTCAAGCAGCTCGGCGGCAATGGTCTGCGGCGTTTCCACCCGCACGGGGCGGCCGCATCGCCGGCAAACGAGCCCGGCCGCGCGTGCGTAGAGCAGCTTCAGGTAGTCGTTGAGCTCCGTCATGGTGCCGACCGTGGAGCGCGAGGTCCGCACCGGGTTGGTCTGGTCGATGGCGATGGCGGGCGGCACCCCCTCCACCGCATCCACCGCCGGGCGGTCCATGCGGTCCAGGAACTGCCGCGTGTAGGCAGAGAAGGTTTCCACGTAGCGCCGCTGGCCCTCGGCGTAGACGGTGTCGAAGGCCAGCGACGACTTGCCGGAGCCCGATACGCCGGTGACCACGGTCATGCGCGCCAGCGGGATCTCGACGTCCAGGTCGCGGAGATTGTTGGCGCGCGCCCCGCGGACGACGATCGCGTCGCCGCCCACGACGGTCGCGTCGTCGCTCACGCGATCCGTATCCGCGGCCCGGAGCGGCTCACGCCGGGCGCTCCATTGCCCGCGCCGTCCGGCACCGTCGTACTCGCATCCAGACCTACCGCTCGGCCGCGGTCGGCGGCATGCCGCGTTCCGACCCCAGCCGTTCCTGCAGCTTCGCGTGAACCGCGCGGGTGATCGGGTAGGCGGTGAGGATCGCCACCGCGGCCGCGAAGAAGACCGCCGGGAACGGCCCGACCAGCAGCCGGATGCCGGTCAGCGCGGCCGGCGTCTGTACCGCGTCGGCCACGTAGCCGGTAGCGCTCAGGGTGATGCCGGCCAGCAGCGGCGCCAGCGCCTGGCCGGCTTTCTGCAGCAGCGTCCACAGGCCGTAGTACACCCCCTCGTCACGGCGGCCGGAAGCCGCGGCGCCGGCGTCGATCGCGTCCGGGAGCATCGACCAGGGGAATACGTAGTGGGTGGCCAAGCCGAATCCGGCCAGGCCGATGATGACGAGCGTCAGCGGCACGCTGTGCTGGCCGAACGCCGCGGCGGCCAGCAGGCAGAGGCAGAACCAGACCATCCCCAGGTTGTAGCAGGTGCGTTTCTCCAGCCGCCTGCCGGCGCGCACCCACAACGCGATCGAGGCCATGGCGGCGATCAGCAGGACGCCCAGGGCGATCTGCGACAGCCCTTCGTCCCCGTGCAGGTACTTGAAATAGAACACCACCATGGGCGACACCAGCGAGATGCCCACCATGTGCAGGGTCCAGGGGATCAGCACCAGCAGGAAGGCGCGGTTGCCGAGCGCCTGCAGCACCGGCTGCAGGCCGATGCCCGCTGTCCGGGAGGGATCCGCGGGCGGCGGCGGCTCGCGGACCATCAGGAAGGTGACGAGCAGCCCGGCGCAGACGATGGCGCCGGTGATCAGGCCGGCGCGGCCGTAGCCGGGCGCGCCGGGTCCCAGCGCCGCGACCAGCGCGGGAAAGCCGGCCGCGCCGATCAGCGTACCGACCACCGCGAAGGTCATGCGGTAGCCGTTCAGCGCGGTGCGCTCGTCCGAGCCTGGAGCGAGGTCGGGCGTCAGGGAGTTGTAGGGGATGAACGCCACCGTGTAGGCAGTGTTCGCCAAGCTGTAGACGATCACCGCCCAGGCGAACAGCGCCCCCGGCGTCTGCAGTCCCGGATCGACGAACAGCACGGCGATGCCGGCCAGCAGCAGCGGCGCGCCGGCCAGAAGATACGGACGGCGGCGGCCCCAGCGGGTGCGCGTGCGGTCGGAGATCACCCCCATCAGCGGATCGGTCACGGCATCCCAGAGCCGCGCGACCGTGAACGCCAGCCCGGTCAGTGCCGGCGACAGCCCTACCGTGTCGGTATAGAAGATGAGCAGGTGGAAGCTGACGACCGTGAAGAACAGGTTGCCGCCCAGGTCGCCGGCGCCGTAGCCCAGCTTGGTGCGCAGCGTCATCGGGGTGGACCCGTCAGGCCGGGCGGTACGGCGCGTACTTCTCCCGAACCTTGTCGGTCACCAGCCCCACGTCATGGCCGGTGGAGTACAGCCAGTTGCGGGCGCCGTCCTTGGAGATGTAGGCGAACCGCTTGGACAACTCCGCGCAGGCGGCCGGCACGCCGCCGGCCACCGCCGACTCCACCCAGGAGCCGAAGCTGCCGTGCTGGTCGGCGACCTGCTGGATTTCCTGCGCGTTGGTCACCACAGCCTGCAGCTTGGCCGCGTACTTGATCACCCGGTCGTCCTCCGACAGCCGCTCCACGTCGGCCGGCCCCATCGCCGCCACCGTGGCCACGTCGAAGCCGTGGAACGCCTGCAGGAAGCCATCCCACTTGCCATCGACCACCCGTCGGTTCAGGCCCCCCATGAAGATGATGCGGGCGGCCGCCTCCAGGTAGCCGGCGTCCGTGGCGAGTTTATCCGGTTTCGTCATCTCTCAGCCCCTCGGGGCCGATACTACCCCCGACGCGGGGGCCACCGGTACCGGTCCCGGTGGCCCCCGGGTGGTGAGGGCGCCGGTCCTCGCTACGCGGTCGCCTGCGCGGGCTCCGGTTCGGCGAGCATGGCCTCCGCCTCCGGCGCGGACTCCGTCTCCTCGCGCCGCTGCGGCTTGAACTCCACGTGCTCGGCGATGACGTCCACGCGGGAGCGGCGCTGCCCGCTGTCGTCCTCCCACCGGTCCTGCTTCAGACGGCCCACCACGCGCACGCCCCGGCCCTTGACCAAGTACTCGGCGCAGATCTCGGCCAGCCGCGACCAAGTGGTGACGTCGAAGAACGACACCTCTTCCTGGCGCTGATCCTCCTGCTTGTAGGAGCGGTTGCAGGCGATCGAGAAGCGGCAGACCGCCGTACCCTTGCCCGTGTAGCGCAGCTCGGGGTCGCGCGTGAGGTTGCCCTCAAGCAGGACTGAGTTGAGATTGTTCATCGGTGCCTCCTGTGATGATTCGGTCTCACCCAAGACACCGACGGAACGGCTCTGGCGCTTTAGGTTTAGTTTGGTTTGGTCCAACGTCGCGCGAGGTCATAGCTCACGAACCGCTTCAGGAACGCGGCGCCGATGACGGTGCCCGCTCCGCCGTCGCCGATGTTCTTGATGTCGGCCACTTTGCTCTTCAGGGGCTCGTCGTACACGTCCCAGAGCGGCATCCCGCCACACTCGCTCGCCGGTCGCGGCAGAGGCGGCCTCGAGCGCGCGCAGCAGCGGCTCGTCCGTGCCGAGCAGCGAGGCCGCGTGGTGGCCGAACGCGACGATCACGGCGCCGGTGAGGGTGGCGACGTCGACCACCGCCGCGGGATTCAGGGTCGCCGCGTAGCCCAGGGCGTCGGACAGCACCAGCCGGCCTTCGGCGTCCGTGTTGAGCACCTCGATGGTGAAGCCGCCGTAGGAGCGAACCACGTCGCCCGAACGCTGCGCCCGCGGGCCGGTCATGTTCTCCGTGGCGGGGATCAACCCGACCACGCGCTGCCGGCAATCCAGGCGGCTGATGGCCTGCATCCCGCCGAGCACCGCGGCTGCGCCCCCCATGTCGATTCTATACGGGAGGCGGTTTCTTCAGGCCGCCCCGGCACGCGGCCGTCGGGCCTCAGGCGCCGCCCGCCAAGCGGACGGTCTCCGCCGGGTCGTCGCCGGTGCCGACCTCCACCCACCAAGCCGTCATCCTGTTTCTCTATCTCCTGTTCCATGCCTATCTCACGCCGCGTGGCGGCGTCGCGATGGTCTCGGCGCTACGCATGTGCGCATTCGCGAGGGCAAGTTCCGCGAACCGGACCTGCTGCTGCTTCGCGACCGCTCGGACCCGCGCTATCAGGTATTGGATCGTCGACCCTCGCGACGCGACGATCACCGTGCTTGCGCTCGACGGCGATTCGTACGTCGAGCATGGCTCAAGAGACCGACCGGCGGTTGCAGGAGACGGATCGACTGCTGAAACGACAAGCGCAGGAGACCGATCGGCGCATCCGCGGGCTACTGATCGACAGGGCGTCAGCGGCCCGATACGGCGACCGGATCGCCGGCAGGTGCGTCGGATTGGGCAGGAGCGACCGCTGTCGGCGCCGGTACCGTCGCAGGTCGCGGTCCGGTCCGCTCATGCAGTAGGGTCTCGACCGCCACCAAGCGTTTGTCGATGCCGGCCACGTCCCGCCGTAGCTCTCGTATGTCAAATCGCATCGTCAGCAGCAGTGGCATCAGCACTCCCAGCATGGCAACGCCAACTCCGACTACCGCGACGATCACGGCACCGTCGGTCATGACGCGTGCTCTCGGAGCATGCCAGCCGCTCGTGTCGCCATGGGATCACGGCCAAGCTCACCTGGGCTGTGGAACTTGATCTCCGTCGCACACGGCCAACCGTCCAGCGAGCCGCCCATACCAAGATTGTGTGCACAGATCGAACGGGTGGACAAATACGTGGGGCGGTCGTACACGACGCACACTACCGTCGGTCCACATCAGACCACGAGTTCCGGCGTTCAGGTCGGTGTTCGTATGCGTCATTCGCCGTTCCAGCCCGCCGCCAGCTCGGCGAACAGGCGGGCGCCGTAGCCGGTGGCGCGGCTCGGCAGGTAGCTCACGTCCTTGACGTCCCAGGCGGCACCGGCGATGTCCAGGTGCGCCCACGGGTAGCTCACGAACCGCTTCAGGAAGGCGGCGCCGATGATGGTGCCGGCGCCGCCGTCGCCGATGTTCTTGATGTCGGCCACCTTGCTCTTCAGCGGCTCGTCGTACACCTCCCAGAGCGGCAGCCGCCACACCCGTTCACCGGTCGTGGCGGACGCCGCCTCCACCGCACGCAGCAGCCGCTCGTCGGTGCCGAGCAGCCCGGCCGCGTGGTGGCCGAGGGCCGCGATCACCGCCCCGGTGAGGGTAGCCGCGTCGACCACCGCCGCCGGCTTCAGGGTAGCCGCGTAGCCCAGGGCGTCGGACAGCACCAGGCGGCCCTCCGCGTCGGTGTTGAGCACCTCGATGGTGATGCCGCCGTACGAACGCACCACGTCACCCGGCCGCTGTGCACGCGGTCCGGTCATGTTCTCCGTGGCGGGGATCAGCGCGACCACGCGCTGCCGGCAGCCCAGGCGGCTGATCGCCTGCATGCCGCCGAGCACGGCGGCGGCGCCGCCCATGTCGATCTTCATGTCCTCCATGCCCTTGCCGGTCTTGATCGACAGGCCGCCGCTGTCGAAGGTCAGCCCCTTGCCCACCAGGACCAGCGGCGCGGCGCCGCCGTCCTCTCCCGCGTGCTCCAGTACGATGAAGCGGGGCTCCTCGGCGCTGCCTTGCGACACACCGAGCAGCGCCCCGAAGCCCTGCTCGGCAAGCTCGGCCGGGCCGAGGACCCGGCTCTGCAACCCGCGCGCGCCCGCCACGTCGACGGCCCGGTCGGCCAGCGCCGTGGGCGTGAGGTGGTTGGGCGGCTCGTTGACCAGGTCGCGCGCCAGGCAGGTGGCGTCGCTGAGGATCTGCGCCCGGTCGCACGCTGCCTGCAGGATGCGAGCCTCCTCTTCCGTGGCGGCCAGCAGGGTGACCGACTCCACGGCCGTCTCCGGATCGTCGGGCGTCCGGTATCGATCGAAGCGATAGGAAGCGAGTGCCAGCCCCTCGGCGAGCCCCTGAACGAAGCGGGCGTCCGCCTGCTCAGGCAGCACCACCACCGCCGAGCGGATCGTCATGCCGGACAGGCTCTGAATCGCAGCGCCGCCCGCCATGCGTCCGGTTTCGTCGGAATCGTCTTCGCCGTCGCCAGTGCCCGCCAGCAGCACCCGTTGCGCCTTCAGCCCGGCGCCCACATGCACCAGCCGGCTCGACTTCGCCGCGCCGTCGAAGTCTCCGAGCGCCAGCACCGCCGCCAGCGCGCCGTTCGCCGCCGCATCCACCGATGCCGCGGGACCGCTCAGTCTCTCGTCCCTGGCCGCCAGGACGATCAGGGCGTCGCACGCCGCCGTCGTCGGGCTGCCGCTCCGAATCGTCAGTCGCATGGCGTCGATACTACGACGAACGGCGACCCGGTCAAGGTCGATCAAGATCCATGTCTGTCACTCAAACCGTATCGGGTAGCAATCCAGAAAGTTCGCCGGGGTCAGGATCGGGAGCCCGCGGAATGACGCGAGCTCCAATAGATCCTGATCCCCGGTGACGATGCAGTCCGCGCCACCCATCAGCGCCACCTCCAGCACCTTGTCGTCGTCGGGATCGCGGCAGCCCAGCCTGGCGCCCATGATCCCCACCCACTCGGCGACGGCTCTGACTCGAGCAAGATACACGGCGCGGCTCCGCGAAGAGACATAGCGGTCGAACTTCGTGCGTTGAAGGCGGGTCCGGAGCTCTGCAAAGGTCTCGTCGGAGAACAGCAGCACCCCGTTCGCCGTGAAGATCGAGTCCACGACCCTCCGGGGCGTGCTGGAAGGGATCAGGGCGGCGCTGATGAGCACGTTGGTGTCGAGTACGACACGCTCAGCTCTCATCCGCCAGCAACGCCTCCAGACCGGCTTCCGTCAGCCCAGCGGCGGCCGACTCTCTGCCCAACGCATCCATGGACGACCTGAGTTGCTCCCACGCAACTCCGCGGAGCAACTCGTACTGGCGGATGGACATCATCACGCCGACCGCTCTGCCCTTCCTGGTGACGCACACGGGTGCGCTCTGCGCTACGTCAAGCAGGTACCCAAAGCGATTCTTCGCATCCTTCGCTGCCATTTCTGTCATAGGCCCATGATGGCTACCATGGCTCCTCCGCGCAAGCTCCGCGCAAGCGAGGAAACGTATCGGGGCTGTGAGGCCTCGGCCCCGAAACGAATTCGGGTAGGAGGCGGGGTCCGACTCATCGTTCCCTCTGCCGGGCCGGTAGAGGACTTGGCATGCTCCGCGCACGCCGCACCTCCTGGCGTGAGCCCATGCCGGGCGGACTAGAAAAAGGGGTGTACCATTTGGTGCACCCCTCCATGTCGATTCCGAAGAACCGGAACGGGATCTCTAGTACTTGATCGTCAGCGAGGTCGTGACGTCACCCTTGTCGGCGCCACCACGTCCTTGCTCCATACTCAATCTGCGCGGTCAGATGCTTGATGTGGCGCGACAATCAGGATGAGAACCAAGGCTACCATGGATCAGCAGAAGGCGTCGCCAGGCAGATGGCCAAGCGCTACCGAGCGGCGTCCAAGAAGAAGAAGGTCGTCGAGGAGTCCCTGGGGTTGACCGGCTTGGCCGCTGTGCTGCGTCGTGCGACATTGCGGCGCCCGCCCTTCAATCGGTCGGACGTGACGACCGCGGTAATCCTCCGTCTTGAGCGGACCGCCCATACCAATATCGTGTGCACAGATCGAACGGGTGGCAAAGGGTCAGTCGTACACGCCGCACACTACCGTCGGTCCACATCAGATGTCGTGGTACTCCGGCCTGCCAGGATCGATTGCCGCTCGCAGGTCCGGTTCCACCACGAGTTCCGGCGCCAGGACGGTGTTCGTTTGCGTCATTCGCCGCCCCAGCCCGCGGCCAACTCCGCGAACAGGCGGGCGCCGTAGCCGGTGGCGCGGCTCGGCAGGTAGCTCACGTCCTTGACGTCCCAGGCGGTGCCGGCGATGTCCAAGTGCGCCCACGGGTAGCTACGAACCGCTTCAGGAAGGCGGCGCCGATGATCGTGCCGGCGCCGCCGTCGCCGATGTTCTTGATGTCGGCCACCTTGCTCTTTCAGGGGCTCGTCGTACACGTCCCAGAGCGGCATCCGCCACACCCGCTCGCCGGTCGCGGCGGAGGCGGCCTCGACCGCACGCAGCAACGGCTCGTCGGTGCCGAGCAGCGCAGCCGCGTGGTGGCCGAACGCGACGATCACCGCCCCGGTGAGGGTGGCCGCCTCGACCACCGCCGCCGGTTTCAGGGGTCGCCGCGTAGCCCAGGGCGTCGGACAGCACCAGCCACCCCTCCGCGTCGGTGAGCACCTCGATGGTGACGCCGTAGGAGCGAACCACGTCCCCAGGGCGCTGCGCGCGCGGGCCGGTCATGTTCTCCGTGGCGGGGATAAGACCGACCACGGGCTGGCGGCAGCCCAGGCGGCTAATCGCCTGCATGCCGCCAAGCACCGCCGCGGCGCCGCCCATGTCGATCTTCATTTCCTCCATGGCCTTGCTTGTCGCGAAGCGCGGCATCGAGCAGCAGGCCGCGGCGGCTGGCGCGGTTCTCGTTCATCCAGATGATCGCGACCGTGGCGCCGTGTGCCCGGCTGAGGTCGATGTCGGCATCGTCGGGACCTTCAAGATGCTCCTCCGTGGCGGCGATCATAGCCGCCGGCCGCCCGCGCGCGCCGCCGGCGGTCGACCGGACGGCCAGCGCCGGCCCGCCGGGAGGGAAGAAAGGAGTCCCTTGACGCGCCTGTTGCCGCGCAAGTCACCGCCATCGCACCGGACCCTTTCGCTATACTGCGTGGCGATGACCCATCGCGCGACGTGCATGGAGGAGGCCGCCATGAGCTGACATTCGAATGTGCATCAAGGGCACGCTGTCGCGGGGGTAACGACGATCGCGGTCGCCATGCTGTGTAGCGCGCCGCTCTGGACGACGGGCGTCGAAGAGCGGGGGCGCGGAGGCGACGCAACCCGTGGAGTTCACCCTTACCTTCTGGGGGTCGTCGTTCGAACGCGAAGCCGTCGAGCAGTTGATCCAGGCGTTTCAACGACAGCCACCCGAACATCACGGTGCACGGGCAGCACATTCCCGACGCCTACAGTGAGAAGCTCAGCACCATGGTAGCGGGGGAACTCTGCCCGACGTGGGCAATATCTGTGCGAGCGGCTGGTCTTCCAGTGGGCGCAGGACGGCGTCATCGCCGATCTGACCCCCTATTTCAGGCCGGCAAGAGCACCATCGGCACCAACACGGCCGCCGAGACATTGATCCTCTACCACAACAAGAGCCTGTTCGATGCTGCCGGCCTGGACTACCCGCCGTCCAAGGCTGCGGCAGCGTGGACGTGGGACGAGTTCGTCGCGGCGGCCAAGCAGCACACCGTCGACCGCAACGGCAACAACGCCGCAAGCGACGCCTTCGATCCCGAACGGATCGACGTCTTCGGCATCTCCTTCCCGACCTGGTAGGGCGGCTACCTGCCGATGATCTACAGCAACGGCGGCAGATCTTGATCCTCCCGCCCGAGCGGCTCCCCGATCCGTGGCGCTGGACAACTACCCCACGGCGCTCATCACCATCCCCTTCGTGCGCTACTTCCTGAACACCTTGTCCATCCTGATCCCGACCGTGATCGGTCGCGTGGTCACCGCCACGCTGGCCGCCTTCGGCTTCTCGCGGTTGCGCCGGCCCGGCCGCGACCTGGTGTTCGCCGTCCTGCTGACCACGCTGATGCTGCCGTACGCGGTGACGCTGATGCCCACCTTTCTGTTGTGGGCCCAGCTTGGGCTGGCCAACACCTACTGGCGGCTGGTCCTGCCCGAGTGGCTCGGCGGCTCGATCTCGTACATCTTCCTGTTGCGCTATTTCTTCCCGACGCTGCCGAGAGAGCTCGACGAGGCGGGCATCATCGACGGCGCCTGCCCGGTGCAGGTGCTGCTGCGCCACGGAGGGGACGCCATCACCGGCATCAAGGCATAGCGCCCCGCACCGCCGCCTTCGCTCTGCGCGATTGAAGCACGGCCGCAGCCGCGACGGTTCCCTGGGCATGAGACACTTGCGTTCCGTTCGCAGCCGCGTTGCCGCACTGGCAGCGCTTCTCGCCGCCGCATCCCTGGTGGGATGCATGGATTTCCTGGAGGCAGCGATGGGCCCGCCGTCGGCCGCCGGGCCGCCGGCGGGCGATGGACCACCGCCGGCCGATGCCCCGCCCCCCGAGACGACGTCGGTGACGGTGCGGGTAGCCGGCCCGCTCACCATCGCCTCTGCCAAGGGAGGCCATGCCGACATCGCCTCGGTGACGATCACCGTGACAGAAGCGAACTCCGAAACGCCGCTGGCGACTGCCGAACTCAAGAAGTCGCCGGCCGGCGTCTGGACCGGGACCCTGTCCGGACTTACCGTCGGCAAGCAACTGACGTTTACCGCGACGGCGGTCGACGGCGAGGGTACGACGATCTTCACCGGCACGCATACCGCTACGCTCAGCAGCGCCGGCGCACAGATCACGATCCGGCTGACCGCGGTCGACGATGGCGCGACCAGCACGCTTCCCAAGATCACCGGGATCAGCATCGGGAATGTCTCGACCGGCGTCGCGGCCGAGGTGAGCATCACGGTGAGCGGCTCCGCCACCGAGAAGATTGACTTCGAGTTTGCCGGCGACGCATTCACCCCGAAGAGCGGGAGCGTCACTTTGTCATCGGGCGCCGGGACGATCACCAGCACGTACGCCGCGCCGAGCGTGCCCGGCTGGTACGCCGCGCAGGTCGTGGTGCGCAACGCTCAGGGCCATCGCATCCAGGCCGACTTCCAGATCAGAGTGCAGACGTCCGGGCTCTCGGCGACGCTCGGACCGGCCGTGCTGGGCCTGACCGGCAGGCGCACCCCCGCCGGGATTCGCTGGTTCGCCGCCGTCTCCGCCACCGGCGACGGCGCCGGGCTCACCTACGCCTGGACGTTCGCCAAGACCGCCGGGACCGCGGTCTCGTTCACCGACGCCGCGGCCAATCCCGCGATGATGACCGGCTATGCGGCGGGCACCGCGGGCACGCTGTCGGTCACCGTCACCGACGCGGAAAGCCTGACGTCCACCGCCAGCGTGAAGGTGCCGGCGGGTCTGTTCCCGGATCTGCCCCTTGCGCCGCCGAAAGCGGTCCTGCTGATCAACGAGATCGACTACGATCAGGACGGCAGCAGCGACACCGAGGAGTTCATCGAGATCCTGAACCCCGGATCGGATGCGGTCGATCTTTCTCTCTACCGTGTCGAGCTGGTCGACGGCGTACGGAAGACGGCCTACAAGGACTACGAAATCACCGGTTCGCTCGCCGCCGGTGCGTTCCTGGTGATCGCGGACAAGAAGATCTTCGACGACAACGCCGGCCTGCCGCCGGTCGGAACCGATCCGCTGCTGCTCACGAGCTCCGGCATTCAGAACGGCCCGGACGTCGTGCGCATCGTCGCGGTAGCGGACGATCGCGTCGTGGACGCCGTGCACTACGAACGGATGGTGCCGGGACTCGGCGAGGGATCGCCGGCGCCCGAGGATCCGCCCGCCGAGACCGCGACCTCGATCGGCAGGTGCCCGAGTGGCTTCGACACCGACGACAACGGCGTCGACTTCCGCACCATGACGGCGACCCCCGGTACCGCCAACACCTGCTCCTCGTAGCGGCCCAATCGCTGCTCCTCGCGCGCGGCGGCATCGACGCCGAGCCGCGCGCGGGGGTAGCGGGCGCGGCGCTGCTACCCCGCCTACTCACCCTGGCCGGAGGCGGGCTCATAGATCCGATTGTCGTATACCGCCGCCACCGCCGAATCGGCATGGAGCCGCGCCTTGACCCGCTCGCGATCCTGACCTTCCCGCAGCCGCACCAGCGCATACCCGCCGGCGCCGGCATCGATGGCGACCGCGTGGCGTACGCGGATGCGTGCGCGGATGCGCGCGCGCGTCCGTTCGCCTGCAGCCCCCGCCGCCGACTGATTCATTCCGTCGTCCCGGAAGCGCACGATCAGACTGTACGGATCGGCGGTGCCCGGAGTCGCAATGCCCGGTGCCTCAGCGCCGTGGCCGGCCGGACCGCGCGGGAATCGGCCGGTCCGCACGCTGCGGCGCCCCGTATCGGCGTCGAACAGGGTGAATGCGTCCAGGAGACCGTGGCCGAAGTGGTGGTCCCGGCCGGGCGCTCCCAGGTCGACCGCCGTGTCGGCAAGGAGCGTGCGCGCGTCGCTCAGGGTCAGCGAGCGGTGGTGGCCGGCCAGCAGTGCCAGGGCACCGCTCACGTGTGCGGCTGCGATCGAGGTCCCGCGGTCCGGGCGGACGATCCCGCGCCACGCCTCGCCGCCGCGGTCGACGCCAAGGGTCGGGATCTGACGCGCGTGGTCGCCGCCCGGCGCGGCGACGTCGAGTTCCGGCCCGAAGTTGGACGTGGCCGCACGCGAACCGTTCGCTGACACCGATCCCACCGCCACGGTGTGAGGGGAGTTGGCCGGGGCGCCGACCGCCGAGCCGTGGTTGCCGGCGGCCGCCACGACGATCGCACCGGCCGCCGTGACGCGGCGCAGGGCATCTTCCAGGACCTCATCGACGGGACCCCGCGCGGCCTCTGCCAGGCTGAGATTGATGATCTTCGCCGGTCTGGGGGGCAGGGCGCCGGAGACGTTCTCCAGTCCGGCGGCGTAGAGCAGGCCTTGGGCGAGATCGTAGGTCGTGGCCTCGCGCCGTCCCACTACGCGGACCGGCATGATCGTCACGCGGGAGCGTCCCCACGGCCAGCCCATGCCGGCAACGCCCATGCCGTTGTCCGCGCCTGCGGCGATGACGCCGGCGATCGCGGTCCCGTGCCCGGATCCGTCGGGGCCCGGCTCGGTGGCGTCGGGGTCGATGCCGTCGCCGTCGCCGGCGGCGTACGGGTCGCGGACGAAGTCGTAGCCGGCCGCTACGTCCAGATTGCCGATAAGGTCAGGATGCCGGACATAGCCGGTATCCAGCACCGCTACCACCACCGGCTCCGGACCGCGCAGCACACGGGCGGCCAGCGCCTGCCACAGCTCCGGCAGCCGGATCTGCCGCAGCGGCCATTGCCCGGAGTCGAGAGCGCCGGCTCCGCACCGGAGCGGGTCCGGTCCGGCAGGGTAGCATGGGTCGCCGGGGACCGGACGCTGTCCCGGCAGCGCCTTCACCCGCGCGACGGCTGATGCCTCCTGCGCCGCCGGGAACGCGCCGGCCGCGATCACGCGGACCGTCAGGCGGTGCGTCCCCGGAGCGAGCGGACGCGGCGGCCGAAAGGACCGCGCTGACGGATGCAGGGATCGATAGGGCGCGCCGTCGAGTGACGCCTCCACGGCGACGACTCCGCCGGCACCCACGGTCCAGATCCAGAGCGGCCGGTCGGCGTACTCGCCGAGCAGCGCGGAACGGTGAACCGACAGCCTCAGCGCGATCGGCTCAGCGCACGAAACGAGCAATGCCGCCGCAGTCGCCAGACCAAGCACAGCCCGAGCCCGAGACACGACCGAAACCAGGGACACCGCTTACGCGACGCACGCCATCCGCACGGCGCGATCCATCCCGGCACCGTGGACCATACACGTCACGGCGAAGCTGGTCTTGCCGAACAGGTGCATGGCGGCGAAACCCCAAGCGGCCATCAGCGAATCAGGAACGCGGCCAACATACGCTGCCGGCGCGCGCTCATCAAGGCTCGACTCGCGGTCGCGGCGCGTGCCGCGACGACGTGGCTGCTCGGCCGGCGCCTCAGGCCCCGGTCACCTGCGCACGATGACGCCGCAGGCGATACGCCCGCCCGCGCTGCCGATGGGCTGGGTCAGGTGGTCGTCCGGATGTTCGTGGATGATCACCGCCGAGCCGTCCTCGTCCAGCAGCGCCGCAAGCGCGACGGCGGCTACGGCGAGCGACTTCGTGTGGATCTTCATGGGTGAACTAACCTCGTGTTGTCCGAACCGCCGCTGCGCGGCGATTCTGGATGCGGATCATAGCACTCAGTCCACCCGGACCTGCTCGATCCACAGCGTCAAGAGAGCCCCGGCAGCGCCAGCGAGGTACTGAGGGGGCCACGACCTCCGCGTGGCTGCCGGGGCTCAAGTGGGGGTTCGCGGGAAGGAGTTCATCGAAAGAGGGAAGCCAGAGGAGAACTACGCCCCACCCCCACCGTGCTGCCCATGGCGCTACCCTCCGTGCCCCGGCCGCGTCACCCGGCCCGCGAGCTTCGCATCTACCTTCAATGATCGGCAGCGCCAACCTCATTCGCCATCAGCCAACAGATGAATCGCGGCTTCGCGAATCCTGAGCCCCCACCTTCGTCCGCCGTTCGCGCCAGCCCCTCACGGAGCGGACGCCCGCAGTCCAGTTGGCGCACGCGCCTCCGATCCGCCGGCACCGGTGCCGGGTCGATCCGCGCACGATCATCCTGCATCACCGGAGCGGGTGTCTGGCGTCCGGCCGGGTCAGCACGTGCGTCGGCGATCTCGCCCCGACGCTCCCGCATCTTGCCCGACGACCAGATGAGCAACGATGACCGTGATGAACCACCGGGCAACCGGCACTGCCGGCCCCACCCATCACCTGTCGCATCATCGATCGCCTCAATGCACCGAGTAAACCAGCGCTCACTCATCAAGGATGCCCTGCAGGCGATTGGCGAGGGCTGCGTGACGCAGCCGCCTGGTCCGTGTTGATCGACGGCACCACCGGGTTCCATTGACGAAGAGACGTCGTTCCTGGCCGTCGTGTTCGCGGTGGGAACCGGCGCGATGGCGTGGCAGCGCCGCTGCCGATCGCGACCGCAACGAGCGATCCGCTACCGCCAGAGCCACACCAGCCGGCTTGTGAGACGTATTCGAAGATTGCTGAGGGGATAATAGTGTTGGTGCCCGCCAGGCCCGCGCTGCGCTTGGTGACCGGCTATGACGCCAATAGCGTCCAGGCGCCGCCTCCAAGGACGTGCAACCCGTTGACCATCCCGTATCTCACGTCCCGAACGATGTACCACGGCGCCGTGACGCTGGTGATGACGCGGCGCGCGATCCACGGGCAGCTTGTCCCCGTCCGGTAGACGCCCGTTGACCGCGGCCAGCAGGTAGTCCGTGATCATCGCGGCGAGGATGTACCACGTATTGGGACCGGCGTTACCACGTATCGGGGGCGGTCGGCACAGCGCTTCGATGATGTGCTCACCGCCGTAGCCGTCGGGCTCCCGGACGATCTCGCTGGCGGCTTCCATCGCGGCCCGCGCGCGTCGCGCATCGTGCAGGCGCATACGCCGAGCGGCGGCGTTCAGGATCACACCGTCGGCGCCGCGAGCGACCCCTGGGCGGGTCGCATAGATGCGGCGGCCGCTGCCTTGGCGCCGTCCACAGGTAGGCGAGTCGAATCGAAGCGCGCCACGCCGCCGACGACGCGCTCGGCGCGCGGCACTGCGGTCAGCACCACACCCGTGCAGCAGTCTCATCTTTGTCCTCATCCCGCGGTGATCTGGAAGATGCTGTTGGTGGCTGAGACGCAATTCCGGAAGCTGAACGTTCCGGAGCTACTCTAAGCCGTATGGGAGGGAGCCGAATATCGAGACGGAGTTCGAGTCGACGATCATCAGGAGCGGCACGCTGCTGACTCGTTTTCGGTTACACATCTATTGACAGGATCTCTTAGAATTGTGAGCCTCCTGACCACGGTCGCCCCGACAAGATCGCGCAGGGCATGCACAGCGCCCTGACAGCCGGCAGCTCACAGGGCTCGCTTTGAGTAACGGCGGCGTCGGATCTCGGCTTGAGTGACCGTGACGGATCGTCTACGTACGGTTCCCGGTCACGGTCCGGGGAGCGGCCAACGCACGCAGGCCAATTGGATGACCGACGCAACTCGTCCGGGTCGCGTGGGTTCCTCAATCCACCTCGATCCATAGCCGATCGACTCCGCGCAGCGCCACTCCCTCCCGGTACTCCGGTTCCACGGCCAGACGCATCGACGAATACCGGTCCAGAAGACCTACCAGCGCCATGCGCGCCTCCATGATCGCCAACGGACCTCCGAGACAGTAGTGCACACCCCGGCCGAACGACAGGTGGCTGTTCCCGCGCCTCCCAACGTCCAACGACTCGGGATCGTCGAACGCCTCCGGATCCCGGTTCGCTGCACCAAGCACCGAAATCACCACGTCGCCGGCACGTATGCGCTTGCCGCCGATCTCCACATCCTCACGCGCCGCACGCCCATCGAGCTGCACCGGACTGTCGTACCTCAGAAGCTCATCCACCGCGGAATCCAGCAGCCCCCGGTCTTCCCTCAGACGCTGAAGCTGCTCAGGGTTCCTCAGCAGCGCCAGCACGCCGTTGCCTATGAGGCTCCGCGTCGTCTCATTCCCCGCCACCAGGATCAGGAGCATCACCGACAGCATCTCCTGATGCGTCAGCCGCTGTCCCGCTTCCTCGGCCATCATCAGCGCGGTCACCAAGTCATCCCTCGGCTCAAGCCGCCGCTCGGAGATGATCCCCTCGAAGTATGCGTACACGTCCTCGGCAGCCCTCTTGATCGCCTGCACCTGCTTCCCGCCAAGTATCGGATCGACGCTCAGCGCCAGCGTGTTCGACCACATTTCGAATACGCCCATGTCTTCCGATCGCACCCCGAGCATCTCCGCTATCACCGTTATCGGCAGCGGGTATCCCAACGCCTCGATCACGTCGAACCGGTGCTTCCCCGCGGCCTCATCCAGCAGCCGATCGGTAATCTCCTGAACACGCCCCCGAAGCTGACCTACCGCCTTCGGCGTGAACGCCTTGGATACCAGCGCCCGCACCCGCGTATGCTCCGGGGCATCCATGTCGAGCAAACTCAGCGGTATCGTCTTCACCAGGATCCGGTCGCCGTTGCAGAACCGCTTGTGGTCCCGCAACACCGTCTCCACGTCCTCGTACCTCGTGAGCGCCCACGCTTTCACCAACCTCATCCGGTGCACGGGATCCTTGCTTCGCAGCTCCCGGTAGATCGGATACGGATCCTGCCTCAACTGCGGCGACAGCAGGTCGTAGGCGACGCCCGACTCTCGCCGCTCCCATGCGACCAGCACGCGACCGATGGTCGACTTCAGCCACTCAGTCATTGGACCGTGCCTGATGCGGACCCTTCGGCATCGCGTCTTCACCCATCGACAACAGCCGACTCTCAAGTCGGTCAGGCCTCTCATCGGTGCCGCGAGCGGCTGTGGGTGTTCCCTTCGGCATCCCCTATCCTTGATCGGATTCTATCGCAGAGCCCAAAGTTAGACGATTCGCCACGGTCTGTCACCCGGCGGCAGGCACGAGAACCGCTGACCGCACGCGCGCAGGGTGTCCAAGGCGCAACTCGGGATCGCGCGGCGTGGGCGAACCCTCGCCGGCGCCCGGAAACACCGCCCCCTTGGTCTGCTGCCGACCGGTACGCCTTCACTTCACGGGCTCGCACGGGGACCGGCATCCACAGCGATCGTTGCACACGGAGTGGAGCATCACGTTATGGTAGGGTTCGCATTGGATCGGCCGTGCCCAGAAGTAAGCAGTTCGAGCCTGCCCAAGTCCTGAGCAAGGCGATGAGTGCCTTCTGGCGGCGCGGCTACGGGGCGACCTCCATGGACCAGTTAATGGGCTGCATGGGGATCGGCCGCGGCAGCATCTACAACGCGTTCGGGAACAAGCGCGCGCTGTTCATTTGCGCGCTACGCCATTACATAGGCACCGGGGGAGCGCTCCGGAGCGTGCAGAGTCCGCGGTCGCCGACGCAGGCGATCATGATGGCGTTCGAACACATTGTCGGTACAGCGATGGCCAACGGCGCGCACGACGGGTGTCTGGTGGTCAACACCGCGCTGGAGCTCGCTCCGCATGACGAGGAGATCGCTCAGATCGTGAACGAAGTCTTCGCCGAGACGGAGCGGCTCTTTCGCACCAAGTTGGACGAGGCCATCGCCGCCGGCGAGGTGCCGGCCACGGTGGACGCGCCGCAGACCGCGCAGACCCTGCTGGCCCTCTCGATCGCGATGCTGGTACTCGTGCGTAGTCGTCCGGAAGAACATCTGCTGCGATCGATAGCGCATCAGGCGCGGGCCCTGTTGCGCTGTCCGGATCAGACCGAGGATTCGCTATCAGGACGATGACATCAGAAGAGTTGCGGCCTGGTCGGCGACCGCGCGCAGCATGTCCGGCTCGGGTCGGCTCCGTGCCAGCACATGCAGGCCGAGCAGCAGCGTGAGCAGCGCGCGGGCCGTGTGCTGAGTGTCCACCTGCGCGGCGATTTCCCCGGCCGCCTTGCCCGCTTCCACGGCGACGCGAAAGTTCCGTTCGATGTCCTCGAGGGCGCGGTGCGCGATCTCGGCGACCGACCCCTCGTTCGGTGAAAACTCCAGCGCCGTAATGATTATGAGGCATCCGGGGCGTCCCTCCGGGGCCTCCTTCACGATGCGATCGAAGGTGTCCAGGATCGCCTGCCGCGGCGACCCCGTTCGCGCCGACTCCGCAACGCGCCCGAGAGCATACTCCTGTTCGTAGCGTTTCAGCACGGTCAGGAACAGCCCGAGCTTGTCGCCGAAGGCTTGGTAGACTCGGAAACGGCTGATGCCGGTGCCGTCCACGAGGTCCTGTATCGACGTCCCCCGGTATCCGTGCGTTCGGAACAGCTGCGTCGCGTTGTCCAGGGCAGCGTCAATATCGAGTGACATTCGGCGTTCCTCCTCGCACTGCTCAGCTCGTGCTACCAGCGTACCTATCCTGACCCGAATTCGCCCAGCGGGTCCACGTGGGGTATTGGGTCAGTTTGCCGTCGCCTTGCCACGAAGGCCCTCGCCCATCGCCAACAGCAGGTAGCGGCTGCCGATTCGGACTCGGTGAGCTTTCGATACCACGATTATGCTTGCGGCGCATCCAAGACTTCGGCTCCCAGCCCACCGGCGACTACATACTTCTACGCCGTGGTCCTCCGAAACATCATGACCGCTCGACGACGCCACGCCGCACGGGACATCTCCGAACTCCCGAGCATTGCTACTGATGCCCAGGCTACACAACCACGCCCACGGCTCTGCCGGCACTCCCACGCCGGCAATCGATTCCCATGGATCCAGCGATCCAGCCTCACGACGGGCGGTTTTCAATCCAGTCTATCCGACCTGGCTCCGGCCACGCCGGCAACGACCAGCAACTCGCTGCTCGCGGTGCCAGTTGGACGCCTGCGAGTTGCACGAGTAGCATGTCGCTACGGAGCATCGGGTGAGGACGGGAATGAGAATCATCGGGACCCCGGTGAAGAGGACGCTTCGCCGGTGTGTGCCGGCTCTCGTGATCCTGCTGGTTGCGGCAGGCGGTGTGCCGGCGATTGCCCAGACCTGGAGTGAAGCCGTTGCGGCCTATGTCGACGGAGACTATGCCACGGCGTACCGGGGATTCAGGAATCATGCAGAACAGGGTGACGCCCCGGCGCAGTACCAGCTCGGGGTCATGTACCACCTGGGTCGAGGCGTTTCCCGGGACTATGCGGAAGCGGCGGTGTGGTACGCTCGTGCGGCCGCGCAGGGCGATGTCGAAGCTCAAGTCAGCCTCGGACTCATGTACGCCGACGGCCGCGGGGTGGCCCGGAATCACGCTGAGGCACTGCGGTGGTACCGCCGTGCTGCCGAGCAGGGCGACTCCGACGCTCAGTACAACCTCGGTGCCTTGTACCACAGAGGCCAGGGCACTCCCCGGGACTTGGCGAAGGCCGTCACTTGGTACCGCCGTGCCGCCGAACAAGGCCACGCCTATGCTCAGTCCGCCCTCGGGTTCATGTACCTTGACGGCTCGGGGGGCCGTCAAGACTATGCCGAAGCAGCGAAGTGGCTCCGCGGGGCCGCTGAACAGGGCCACGTACGCGCGCAAACCGCTCTTGGATTGATGCATCGCGACGGCCTCGGCGTCGCTCGGAATTTCGCCGAGGCCGTGAAGTGGCTCCGCCGTGCTGCCGAGCAGGGCGACTCGGACGCTCAGTCCGGCCTCGGGGCCAGCTACTACCTCGGCCAGGGGGTCGCCAGGAACTACGGCAACGCCGCGACTTGGTTCCGCCGCGCCGCCGAACAAGGAGACGCCTATGCAGAGTCCCGGCTCGCGTTCATATACCTCAGTGGTTTGGGCCTCCCTCGGGACTTTGCCGAAGGAGCGAAGTGGTTGCGCCGAGTCGCCGCGCGAGGACACGCCGTCGCGCAGTACAGGATGGGGCTGATGTACGGAGTTGGCCTCGGGGTTCCCCAGGACTATGCCACAGCCATGAAATGGTTCCGCCGCGCCGCCGAACAGGGCCACGCCGAAGCTCGGTATATCATCACACATTCCCCGGACGCGGATGTGCCCCCGGCCCTGGTCGCAGAAGTCGCAAAGTGGTTTCGTCGCGCCGCCGAACAAGGAGACGTCGTCGCTCAGTACACGCTAGGGAACATGTACTACGCAGGGCAGGGAGTTCGCCAAGACTATGCCGAAGCCGCGACGTGGTACCAGCGTGCCGCCGAACAAGGCGCCACCGACGCTCAGTTCGCCATCGGGATCATGTACGGCACAGGCCGGGGGGTCACGCAGGATGATGTGCAGGCTCACAAGTGGCTCAGTCTCGCCGCCTCGCGGTTCCAGTCACCGGAACGACAGAGAACGGCCGTGCGCTACCGAGATCGAATCGCCTCGCGTCTCTCTCCGACCCTGTTGGCCCAAGCCCAGAATCTGGCAAAGGAATGGCGACAGCGCTGAGCCAACTTGGTGAGCGCGCTCGGCCGACGGGATGCTTGATGTTTCCGCGTCTGTCGGAGATGTACCCGCCGTCGGCCAGCGCGGCCGCGCACCACTCCCGCTCATAGACTTGGTCCGGGTCGAGTGCTACATGGACACCCTCGTGGATGTAGACTTCCTCCAGGTAGCTTTCACCTTCGCCTGCCAGGTATTCGGCATCCGTGACGTAGACCTGGATGAACCCGCCTTCCGGGTCAGCCGCGAAGGTATCGGACTCCTTCCCCAGCCGGATCGCCATGCCAGCAGTGCCACTCCTCAGGATCGCCGGCACCTGGCCCATGTAACCCCGCTCGACGGTACGACCAGCATTCAGGCTGGTACCTTCGAGGTCACGGGAGAAAGAGCATCGAGCGGAACCGCACCATACGCCTGTGCGAGGAGTTCGCGTTGAGACGAGAGCTTCATCGCCGGGACGTGCCGCCCGCCGCGTCTCCGGAGATGACGATCGCCCGCAGCCGGTAGCCGTTGACAGCCAGCAAGCCGTCGAGCATGCTTTCGGTAGTTGCTCTCAGCACCAACATGAACTTGCCCTTCTTGTAGCCCGGCTGGATCGCGACGACATGAGGCTCGCCGCCGCCGTCCGTGAAGTACAATGTCAGCGGCAGCGCCGACCATTCCTTGCCCTGCGAGCCCAAGTCGATTTCAGCCGTTACGGTCCCGGCGGCGACGATCTCCTCGGTGATCTCCGGCATATCGTAGGTGTCGGTCGCGACCGCGTTCTGTCCACCTGGGCTCAGCGTCGTATCAAAGTCGGTAGCCTTCAGGGTGAACGTCCGAGAGACCACGTCCTGGACTGGCGTTGTCTCTGGGCAGCCCACCAGCAACGCGGCCATGACGGCCACGCCCACGAGCGCAGCCGGTACTTTCGCTTTCACGGCGGCAAGTATAACGGCACGCGCCAGGAGCCGCCAGAGCCGCATTTACCTGGGGACGCCGCTCGTGGTTCGCGTCAAAACGTGATGGCCAAGTCGACACCCACATCCCAGTCGAGACCTCGGCCGAATTCCTTCAGCCGCGCTTCGTCGATGTTCCGGAAGTCGTCGAAGGCAAACAAGCCGCCCAACTCGGCTCGCGGCGAGATGGCGATCGAGCCCAGGATCAATCGATAGCCGGCGTGTACGGCGCCGCCGACGAGCAAGGACTCAGCCACCTGTTTCGGACTCGTCATGTCGTCTCTCACAGCCACGTAGCCAAGAGCCACGCCGCCGCCGAGAAACAGACCCTCTGGCGCAGCGCGACCGAGGAAGTAGCTCACTCCCACGATAGCTTTGACCCGCCAAGCGGCGTATGCCTCATGCCGAAGGCCCTCGACGCCGTACAGATAATCGGCCAGGTCTCGGAACAACGCCCACTGAGGATTGTGATAGATCGTGCGGACAAAGATACTTGACTCGTCGCTGAGAACCTGCTCGAACGAAGCGCTGTAGAGGCCAACGAGCGGACCGAGTGGGTAGATCTGCAAGAGCGAGCCGGGCCTCTGAGTGAAGCCGGGCGCGGCGGCGATCCCGGCGAGAACTACCGCAAAGAGGACGAAACGCCAGCGACGCGGATTGCCTCCCATGCATGCATGGTAGACGTACCCGTTCTGCCCTGCAAGCCGGGTGCCGTCGTCGTCACTCCGGCAAGCTCGTTGCCGGTGAGATCAGCAGGGCTGCGGCCTGGTCGGCAACCGCGCTCAGAACGTCCGGCTCGGGCCGGCTGCTCGCCAGCACGTGGAGTCCGAGCAGCAGCGCCAGCAGCGCACCAGGGATTGCTCGAACGAAGGCCGGGGCCCGAGCCCCGGCGACCACGTGAGTCTCCCGACGCAAACCTCAGCCCTCCGGTCTCGCCCAACCAAGGCCGGAGCCTGAGCCCCGGCGACACCGCTCTTCACGGCTGACTGACCTAGCACGTCCTGTCCCGCGCAACGAAGGCCGGAGTCTCATCTCCGGCGACAATGCCGTTCGTCAAAGAGGGCTACGTCCGTGGGAGGATTATAGACGAGATGTGGCAACTGCGCCTGAAGGCGATTACCGAGGATTCGCAGGCTCTGAAAAACGTTCCGATCCGTAACCTCGCGTCGGGTCGGCCGCGGCTCTGGGTCTGAACTTGACGCTCTGCCATGCGGCATGGACCCCCGTCCGCGACCATGCTCCCTCACCAGGCACCCAGACATCCAGCAACGAGTCGATGCCGGCATGGTTCAGCGGAGAGATCCACGCCGGCCACGTGAATCGACGATCCCGCCAGCCTCGCTGAACCGCACGAGGTCGATCGATGCCGACGCCGCGCACAGGCAACAGGGCCAGGCCGAAGAACGCGAGCACCTCGATGACCGGGTCGACCGACTTGTCCGAATCATCGGCCTGGGATCCCATCCTGGTCAGATCGAATCCCAAGCCGTTGTCCTTGACCCTCACCGCCCTGCCGGCGAACGTGTCCATCAGGCGCTCGACGGACGGTTCAACCTCGCGGTGCACCTTCTGCAGGCGATGGTGCAGCCATTTGATCGTTCCGGGACCGGCCGGGTCGAATGGGGCATGCACAACATCGCCGTTCTCTTCCAGGACGAGGTCCGTCATGGTCGACGACAATGCCCATGAGTGCGGGTGACCGCGTGCGGCTCGCGCCCTTGCAACGAAGGCATCCACGGACACCTTCCTCGGTAACGGAGGCGTGCCGTTCCAGTGCTCGGCGATCGGCAGGTCGGCAAGGAATTGCTCGTCCGGCCACGCAGCCGCCAGCGCCGCCACAGGATCGACCCTTTCGGCGGAGAAGACCGCGATCGGCGCCTTCCTGGTCCACCGAAGGCGGATCCTGGAGTCCAGCATAGTGGCCCCTACCGCAGCGAGCCACGCGTTGAGCCACGACGCCGGCATTCCCGGACACGGCACCTCGGTCATCAGAGGACCTCCCGCTCACCCGAGACCGCGTGGTCGGCCTGACGCACGATCGCCTCCAGCAGGGCCAGTCCCCACGGCCCCAACCGGTAGTTGAGCCTTCTGAATCGGGCCGGTTGGTTCCAGTCGATCGCGGACAGGTCGGCCGAGGCGTCGACCGCGGCGCCTTCGATCACCGCCGACACCGCGGCCATCGTATGGTCGTCGACCGGTGCCACGAGCGGCCGCCCCGAGCCGTGATGGCTGATGACCAAGTGCACGAGCAGATCCGCATGCTGCAGATCAAGGCGAACGGGCCCCCGATCGAGCCAGTTGCGCACCAGGCGGGCCGACAACGCCTCGTGTCGGCCTCCCTTGGGCCATCCGGCCATGGCGCGCGCCCCGTTCCACTCGCTGCGAGGCATGCAGGACGTGGCGACCGGAGCGGCACGGGTCCCGTCGGGATCGAGCCAGCGCTGGAAGCGCCGGTCTGCCTTTCCCAGGTCGTGCGAGCGCGCAGCCCGCTCCGCGACAGCCGCTAGATCGGGCGGAATCCCCAGTCGCTCCGCGATCGCCCGCGACCGGACCGCCACCGCCTGGCCATGACCATACAACTCGACGGCCGTGTCGGCCGCGGACAGCTCATCGAGCTCGTCGCTCCGCGGTTCGCGCGGCGCCGCGTCCTTGAGCAGACGCGCCACTTCGTTCCGGACGGTGACGACTCGGGGCTGCAGCGCGGCGGTCAGCTCACTCCACTCGGCCTGCTCCCAACCGGGCGGCATCGGCGTCTCGGCCAGCGCCTGAAGGATCTGCGCGGCCGCCTCGGCCCGATCGGCCTCGTCCGGGTCTTGATCGTCGGCCGTGGTCCCCAGCGCTCGATTGACCAGGTCACCCATCGCGACGCCGCAGAGCCGCTTGATCGCGGCAGCGTCCAGCGGCACCCCATGTTCCACGATCGACGCGTCGAGGACCGGAGGCTCACGGCCCGGCGCAGACTCGGGAGCCCACCCGAACCGGTCCAGCAGGCCGCGATCCGTCGCCAGCACGATCACGTCACTTGGCCGAAGGCCGCTCCTGAACGTCGTCCGGACCGTCACTCCGTCGGGCCCGAGGCGCCGCAGGATCTCGTTCTCTCCGAATGCGGCGTGCGCTTCGCCGATCGGGACATCGACGGTCTCTCGATCCGCAGCGCGCGGCCAGAGCAGCTCGCCGTCCGCGGGAACGTGGGCGCGCCAGATCAGCGACACCGAGTACTCGGGATCCGCCATGCCGCAGAAGTAGGGCTCAACCGGGGCCTCGCCTTCCGGTGGGGCCGTCGTCTTCACCCACTCCCACAGAAGACCGTGGAGGACCTCCGGCGCCCGGCCGGGTCCGTCGTCCGGCGCTCCGAGGATCCGGGCGACCTGGCGCGGCGAGAGATTCACCGTCCGGCCGCCGGCTGCAGCGGCCTCCAGACTGCGGATCACCGTCGCTGGTTCAGGGCCGTAGATCGGCCCCTGGTCCATGCTGCCCTCGTGCACGGCAGGCGGCAGATGGACGTAGACCGCACGCGCATGCGGACAGCGTCCCAGCCGGTTCAGGCGCCCCAGACGCTGCGTCAGCGCCCGCACGCCGCACGTCTCGGTGACGAGGAACTCGGCGTCGACGTCAGCGCCGACCTCCAACGTGTCTGTCGCGACGACGATGAGATGGCGTGGACGGCCGCTGGCAGGATCACGGTTCGCTGCCATGCCGTGCACGGGATCGAGGATCCGCTTCCGCATGCGCTCCACGTCGCGTTCCCGGACGCGGCCGCTCAGCAACAGCATCTCCGCGGTGAGGTCGTCGGCCATGCGATGCAGACGATCGAATACCGCACGCGCCGTTGCGGGCGCGTTGGCGAACACGATGCACGACGCCGGGCTTGGTGCTTTCTTGAGCAGCGCACGCGTCGCCCTGGCGAGTAGTCGTGCGACCTCCCCGGACTCGTGCCGCCACAGCTCTACCGGTTTCGCCGCATCGAGCCGCTGCCGCACTACCGGATGCGCCTCGTCGTCGGCGTCGAGATCGAACCGGCCGTTCTCGGAATCGTCTCCGGTGGCCGTCAGCGCCACGACCGTGGGCCGCGAACGAACGTGGCCGAGGATCGGCCGGGCGCCCGGCGTGCAGTCCGCGAGCGCCGGCAGCAGCCTCACCACGTGCCTGGCCAAGTGCGCTTCGTCCAGGATGACCAGGCTGTCGGTTCCGGCCAGCGCGGCGTCGATCGGCCGCATCGACCGGAACGTCCCGTAGCCGCGGAACAGCAGCCGGGAACCGTACATGCGGAGGGTGGACAGCAGGATTGCCGGCTGCGATGGATCGGTCGGCCGGCGTGTGGGAACGCCTCCGTGCAGCCGGATCACGTCGAGTGGTGCGCCAGACGTCGCGGCCAGTGAGCGCAGACGGTCTGCGATCGTCGCGACGACATCGGCGGCATGGCCGCTCAGTCCGCACGCTTCGGGGTTGCCGAGCGCGGCGCTGATCGCCGCGGCATGGCCGGTGGTCGAGTCGACCAGCAGGAGCCGATCGACGATCCACCAGATTCGGGTCGGCGCGGTCCGCTCGGCGGGAGCCCGGTCTGCCTGCGAAGCGAGCCACCAGACGGCGATGTCGAGACAGGCGGTCTTTCCCAGTCCGGTCGGCACGCCCACCTCGGCGGGCCACTGCTCGGTGGCGGCGACCTGGTCAGCCAGGCGCGATTGCCAAGGGAAGGGATCGTGGCCGTTGATTGCCCGGTAGAACGAGGCGAAAGGCGGCATGGACGGGCGAACGGATTGCTCAGGCGGCGTCTCTGCCGTCACCGTCATCAACCGGTATGCAGAGCCCCAACCCTCGCTGCCTGCCGGCACCGATGACCACAGGCCCGGGCACGGGCTGCTCGAACCACACATGGACGTGAGAGTAGGGGAGCCCGGCTCGGCCAGGCCGGTTCACTTCTCCGGGGGCGAGATCGACGCCACCGCGGACCAGGGGCACACGCGCCGACCGGAACCCGATCGGCGCCGGCAGACCGGCGTGCGCACACCATCGCGAGACCTCCGCCAAATCGAGAGCGCCCCGGCGTTCGTGAATCGCGGGGACTGCCGTCACCCATCCCAGCGACGATCGGCACCAGCGCTTCGGATTCGCAGCGAAGGGGCGGGCCTCGTCCTCTCGGGGCATGACCGCCACGTCGACGCCGGGGCCGCGCAAGCGCCGGATCGCGATCGTGGCATCGCGGGCTCGCCGGCGTTCGACGGCGTCGCACCGGGGCGGCAGCCACAGTGCCAGGCCATGGAGCCGCCCGCGCGACCGCGGGTACCCGACGTCGGGTAGAGCGAGGAAGCGGGCGAGCTCGTAGCCGCTCGTGCAGAGTCCGTGCCCGTGCAGAACCGCGGGCGGTTCGCCGTGGATCCTCTGGTGCTGGCTGAGGACGGCTTTCTTGAACAGCGCGGCGATCATTGTGATACGCCGCCCCGCGACGGCCGGATCCAGACGAAGCCAGGCCACGACGGCCCCACTCTCGTGGGGGGACGGGGCAACTCGCGGGGAGCGGTAGGCCGCGTGATGGCGGAGCGCCGGGAATTGCGCGCGGGCCACGCTGGGGCCGCGCTCCACCCACTGATCGTACATCGCGTCGAGGATGCGCACGTCGCCTGGCGCGGCAACGCTGATCTCGACGTCCCCGCCCGGATCCGGGAAAAACACGTCCTCGCCGGCAGCCGATTCCGGCAGCCGCTCGCCGATGCGCACCCGTACCGGCGAGTCGGCCGCTCCGAGATACCCGATGCGGGCGGCGCGGCGCTGCAGGGCGGCAATCAGGTCCGGAGGAGCTTCGGTATTCCACGCGTAGACGACGTGAGGATGGCGCGGCGTGACCCGGACGCCGGGCCGTACCGATGCGCCCTTGCGACCGAGGTACTCCTGATGCGTGGACCGCTCCGGACTCCCCTTGTGCTCTACGACGTAGCGCGGATGCAGAACCTGGTGCCATGGCTTCGCGTGAGCGTGGATGACCGGCGCCGGAAGCTGCTCGAACCATTCCAGCTCGGAGCCGTCGGTCACCCGGCATCGCTCGCGCGTGCCGTCGGCTGCGACCATCGCCGCCAGCAGGCGGGACGGAGCCGGGGGCCACTCGCCGCGGGTCAACTCCCCGGTATGTGCGGTTCCGTCCGGATCCCCGCGAAAGGTGCCGTGCAGCAACTCAACGTAGATCGCAAGCATCAGTCGTCGAGTTCCGGCCACGCGGCGAGGATTGCCGCGCGGAGGTTGTCCTTGGGGGTGAGCATCAGCCTGGGCTGGTCCCAACCGTCAAGAGGCACTCCGGCCGAGGCGGCATGATCCAGGGCGCTACGCAGCAGCGTTGCCGTCATCCCGGCATCGCCGATCGTGCACGGCTCATCGCCGCTGCCGCCGAGCCACATCGTCACGGTTGCCGTGGGGCGAAGCTCGGCGCCCGACCGCAAGGCGAATCCCCGGCCGAAGGCAAGTACGTGGGCGTGCAGCCCGAGCGCAACCAGCAGCGCACGGGCTGCGGCATCCGCTTCGGCGGAATGATCCGGTCCCAGGGTGATCCTCCTCAGTTGGGCGAACGACACCGTGGCTCGCTGCGTCACCCGAGCGAACGACACCGCGGCCGCGCGCGTATCGACGCCCATGAACGGTATCTGGCCATGACCGATCTCGGACAGCCGGTCCTTCCTGCCTCCCTGGATCGTCGGAGCCTTGCCGATGTCCCATCTCGACCGATCGTCAGGATTGGCAGTGACTGCCTCGTCCGTGTTGAGATTGAGGGGGTCACCCTTCAGCCCGAGCACCTTCGTGTCGGCCGCCGCCGGCTTCCAGCCGACAATCTCCGACACCCACGCCCGCGCATGCTTGGTATTCTGTCGTTTCTTCCCCAGTTGCGATTGCCAGAAGCCGTACAGCAGCGCCTGCGGGAACCAGGCGATCAGCGGACCACATGCGCGTGCCGTGGCCCCGAAGATCGCGCGGCCGAGCTCGGTCCTCATGAAGTCGTCACTACCGAGCCGGGCGTCCCGCAAATACGCATCGGCGTTGCGATGCGGGAACTCAAGGCTGGAGAGCTGGCGCGGCAAGTGAGCCGGCAGGTTGCCGATGTCCGTGAGGTCGAGCACCAGCTCGGGCACCGCGACCGAAGCCCGGTTGCGTCGGAGCGCGTCCTCCAGGCGGTTCGCCTGCGACGGCACGTTGTCGATCACGATCACCGGTGTCGGCGCGTCGTCGATGGCAGAGGCCCAGCGCCGATCCATCTGATACGCCCCGCCTTCGTACACCGCCGGTTTGATCAGACCACCAAGCCCTGACAACGGCTCCAGATCCGTGTCGATGCGAATGCCGTCATCGGCAGACTCGTCGGCGCAACCGTCGAGAAGAGAAGCGATGTCAATGGTCCGAGCCATGCGGCACATCCTCCGGAGCGCAGTGTAAGGTCACTCTACTCCGCCTGCGACGTGGGATGCAGCGTGTTCCCGTTCCGGATGATCACCGGATCGTATCGCGCGGGTGCCCGCCGGCGGCCGACACGCCCACGCCCAGCACGCGGCGGCCGCGCGGGATCTCCGTGATAATCGGCCCTGGGTCCTTGCCGGCGTCCGTGATCCTGCCCTCCTGGACGTAGTAGTCCAGGATCGTCAGCGGCACGTTGTACCGCGGCGGCTCGACCCACATCTCATCCCGGAACGGATCGAGCGCCACGCCCGAGGCGTCCCAGACCTCGAAGTGCAGGTGCGGCGCCGTGGAGCACCCGGAACTGCCGACGATGCCGAGCCGGTCTCCCGCCTCAACGTCCTGGCCAACCGCCACCGCGATCGAGCCCCGCTTCAGATGCCACCTGGTGCTGTAGCCGTTCGCGTGCTGGACGTGGACGACGTTCGCGCTGCCCGTGCAGCGCGTGTTCCGATCGGGATGGCCGTCCCGCACCTGGACTACGGTTCCGGCGGCTGCCGCGAGTACGGGCAACCGGTCCTCATCCATCCACCGGAAGTTCGGTGCGTCGAAGTCGACGCCACGGTGCCCGTCGTAGGTCTTCTGTCCGCCGCGGTAGTCGCGGAGGCGCTCCGTGGGGTCCAGGTCGACGTAGTTGTTGATGACCCAGTCAACCCCGTCGACGCCGCCCACCGGCACCACCAGCAGCGGCACCAAGTCCTCGCCCACCCTGACAACCGGCGTGTCGGCTGTCAGGCTGCATGCAGCGAGCAGCGCCACGCCCATGGTCGCGAGTACTCTCATTTCGTTCCTCCTCGTTGGATTAGGCGGTCTACCACGCTCACGTGCGCACCGTGTTCGACCGTGCCACGGTCAAGCGCACGCCCGCCGAGCAGGAACTGTCTCTGAAGCATCCGTCATCGGCCACCTGCGCGAGATCGAGACCCGCCGCCTCTACATGAACGTCGTCGCTGCGGTCCGTGACGTGCAACATCAGCGGCAGCGCCGACCACTCCGTGCCCCTGCGAGCCCAAGTCGATTTCAGCCGTTACGGTCCCGGTGGCGACCATCTCCGCCGTGATCTCCGGAATATCGTAGGTCGCGCTCGCGACCGGGTTCTGTCCATCCGAGTTCGGCGTCAGCACAAAATCGGCAGTCTTCAGGTCGAAAGTCCGATTCTCATTGAACGTCGATCGGCCGAAATCGGCCCGTGCAAACACGGCGGCGTGACGGCGCGGTCATCGGGTACGCGTGGACCGCGGCCCTCACGGAAACACGGCTGTCAGCACTCTCTGCATTACCGGTATCAGAATCGTCGCGGCTACCAAGACGGTGAGGAGCCAACGGGTCTGTACCGTAATCTGCTTGTGCACCTCGCCGATTTCCCCGCCAAGGTCCGCCCGCAGACTGCCGATTTCCTTGCCAAGGTCCGCCCGCACACTGCCGATCTGTTGCAGATGTTCAAGCAACTGCTTCTGCACGTCCATGAAACCGGCGTGCATCTCACTGCGCAGTGCGTCCAGACCGGCATGCATCTCACTGCGCAGTGCGTCGCGCGACTCGCTAACGTGCCGGGCGAAGCGCTCCTCGACCACCGCGATCAGATCTTCACGTTGTTCGCCGCCGAACTGATGCAGCAGGTCCACCAAGGAGTCGGTGGCCGCATCACCGAGCTTGAGCCGCAATTCCTGCGGCACCGAGATTACCGCCATGACGTCAGCAGCCTACGAACTCGCTCAGTCGAAGTCAACGTGAATAGTCTCAACGGCGGCATCACGGGCACGCAGGGTGGTCCGAACTGCGTCACCTTCTACGTGCAGGTGGACGACATCGAGGAGCGGCTGCATAAGGCGGTCGAGCTCGGCGCCACCGTGATCGTGCCGGTGACCACGGTCCCCAAGACGGTGACCTTCGCGCTGTTTGCCGATCCGCAGGGCAACTGTGTCGGGATGTGACGCCACGGCACTGGCGCGCGATCTAGTCAACGAGCCGCCCAACCACCTCACGCCGACGGCGCTAAGCCGACCGTGCCGTGGGTCTGGCCGGCGCACGGCCTGCAGAGCCGCGTGCTCGGCCCCGCCGACCTTGCCGAGCAGGGCTTCGGCGCGTTGCCGCTGGTGTTGGTGGGCAAGGGCCTCACCTTCGACAGCGGCGGCCTGTCGATCAAGACCGGCAAGGGCATGGAGGACATGAAGATCGACATGGGCGACGCCGCCGCGGTGCTCGGCGGCATGCAGGCGATCAGCCGCCTCGACTGCCGCCAGCGCGTCGTAGGGCTGATCCCCGCCACCGAGAACATGACCGGCCCTCGGGCCCAGCGTCCGTGCGACGTGGTGCGTTCCTATGGCGGCGTCACCATCGAGGTGCTCAACACCGACGCCGAGGGGCGGCTGGTCCTGTCCGACGCCCTCGGCTACGCAGCGACGTTGAAGCCGGCGGCGGTCCTCGACGCCGCCACCCTCACCGGGGCGGTGATCGCCGCGCTCGGCCACGACGCGGCGGCGCCGGCACCATCATCGGCGCTGCGTTCCTGAAGCGGTTCGTGAGCTACTCGTGGGCGCACCTGGACATCGCCGGCACCGCATTGGGATTGAGGCGCACGGCCGTCAATCTGCCGGCCATTGGTCGGAGCGGGGTTTCCGGCGCCGGCGCCAACGGCGAGCGACGAAGCGGCCCACGAGGAGGAACCCGATCGTGAACGCCAGCAACGCCCACGCCTGGAAGACCCCACGGAAGGGTTCGGTCATCGCTACCCTATAGGGCTTGGCTTCACCACGAAGTTGATGTATCGACGATCTGCGACGGCGAATTCTACTGATGTCCGGTCGGGAAGCTCACTCTGAAACTCGATTCAGAACCATGATGTAGTTCCCGTGCGGGAACGGGTCGTTCGTACCCTCAACGGGTGAAGGTAACGAGTACAGGATGTAAAGAGCCCGGTCCGTTTATGCTCACCTTTAGTGAGTTGTGGACACGACCTCCGGCATGCACTACTAAGACCGGGCTCATCTTCTTTTGTTCGATCCATCGCAGTATACATTCACAAGAACCCAGCCGTCAAGCTGGGCTCCTGAAAACGTACAGCTCCTGAGAGCTGCGCTCAACGGTACAAGCCGTCCGGTTAGGGAGTTGTGACCTTCGTGAGCACCAACCAGTAGTTCCCGTAGCTGTTGAACGGTTGATCTCCCTCGGAGTAATCCGCATGATTGTACTCATTCCACCACGTAGAAAACATGAGCGTGTTCTCGTCGGGAGTAGGGGCATACGCCCAACGGAGTCTCTTGTGTCAGATACGATCATCCGCAACAGCTACTCCGTTATCTGAACATGAGCACCGTAAACCAGATGAAGTTCTCTGCGGCATCATGTTCCCATGTTCCAGAACAGCAAGAAACTCAGCTTGATCGTCGGGATCTACTGATCGAAACGTGTAGGTACCATCGGCGTTTAACTGGAAACCCCACTAAAGCTGCATTGGATGGCAGATGATGTTCGCCGGGTCGTTGCGTGTCACTATTCCCCAGTCCGGCCCGGTATGTCCCTGCCGCGCCAAAGGGGCGATCATCCAGGCTTGCACCGTCGTCGACTACGAAGGCTGCGATGCTTCGCCAGGAACGTGCAATAGTCGGACCCTGAGACCATCGAAAGAGCGCCCGCCCGGGGAAGCCGATCGCCCCCCAGACGGGCACCCGCCTACCACGAAGGAGACATCACGGAATGAATCGAAATCCCGCCTCCAGTCCAACGTTACCCTTTACCCTTTGCGGCAGGTTCTGTCACGTTGTCGAGGATCCGGCGGATCCGGTCGGGCCTGTAGGCTGCCGCAATGATGGGTGTGATCGCCAAGGTCGTCGAGCTTCTGGTCCAGCCGCTGGCCGTGCGCGTGCTGCTGGCTCGGGAGAGGCGGGAGTCAGGGGTGGCTTACGACCTCACCTCGACGGAGCTCCGGGCCGACCCGTACGAGCCCTATCGCCGACTGCGGAGCATCGATCCGGTTCACCGCCGCGCTTGGTCGACGCCTGGGCCTTGACCCGCTATCGGGACGTGGAGGCGGTCCTCCGCGGCATTGGCGGTGGTGCTCGTGTCGTGCGCGGAGCCGGTCGCAGTGCGGCTGTCGGTGCATCGTTCCGTGCTGCTCGGCGAGTACGCCAATCCGCCGCTCTGGGGGTGGACCGTGGACGCCGGGAACGGGATTGCCGCGGTGGAAGCCTCCCTCGACGGCGGGCCGTATCGAAGCCTGCATCCGTCGGCGCGGTCCTTTCGCCCGGCGGGTCCGCTCGCGCCGGGCCGCCACACCCTGACGATCCGGGTGACGACGGCCGGGCCGTTCGGCTCGACCGTGGAGGAGTCCGCCGCGGCGCGGGTGGCGGCACTGCCCGGGCGGGCGCCCGGTTCCCGACGATCCGTGCTACCCCGCTGGAGCGGACCCGCTCCGGTGCGGCGGCGGTTCGGACGCCGGCCAATGGGCGCTGCGGCACATCCGGCTGCCGGAGGTGTGGCAGGCGCTGGCGGCGGGCGCGCTGCGCGAACCCGGTCGCGTGGTGGTGGCGGTGCTGGACACCGGCCACCCGGACCTGCTGAGCAACCTCGACGCGGCGGCCGGCTTGGCGGTCCAGCGGACCCCGGCGGGCGTACGCCTGCCGGTGATGCCCTGCACGACCGGCCCCAGTTCCGCCGAGAGGGATGAGGTCTGCACTCTGATCTGGAAGTCCGCCACGACCCGATGACCTTGCGAGTTCGTTAAGGCGATCCGCACGGTTCCCGCGTCGCGCCCTCACGGTCGTGGACGGCTTCGCCAAGGCCGGCTCCCAGCATCGCCCAGATCTCGCCTCCGGGTTACAGGAAGCTCACCGTCAGGCGTTGACATGCTCTCACAAGCACCTGTAACTTCGGGCTGCTAGGTCGCCGGCTCCCGGTGGGATCTGGATGCTGTTTTCGTGACAACCTTGCAACTGAAGGACCACCGGGAGCCGGTTTCATTCAGGATAGAAACCAGGAGAAAACTGACGGCACTCTCCGCCTATGCTACGAGCTTCTCTATTCTGTTCTCGAATGCGAAGTATGCTGTCGGATACGTACTGTTCCACAATGGCGGCAACTGTGTTCGCAATCATTGAGGGCTGGACAGCGCGATTTATCTGGTGCGCTGCTCGAAGACCGGAAAGAAACGCTCCGTGGACGGTGGATGGGAAGTCGTCGTGAGTCGCCTCACCCGCAGAGAACGGCTTGTCGTCGAACGGTTCGCCCAGCTCGGCGTAGCGTTCGAATGAAGAGCCGACCGGCACATAGGAATACGATCCGTACAACCACGGAACCGATCGTCGGCGCGTGATGCGTGCATCCTGCGGCTGCGGAACGACTCCGTACATTCGGGCGAGCGCCGTGAGGGCGCCACGATCTCTCCATCGGAGAGTCGTTCCACTTGGTCACCGTACGTTCCGGCGTTGAACATCGTCCTGCTCGACGCTGGGGCCATGCCCGCATGCGGGACGTACACGACGTTATTGTCGTAGGCGGTGCCTGCTGCACACCGGCCTGATCCGGAGCCACACGACGCCAAAGGTCAAGGGCCATGCGCATGCAACAGTCCGCCGACGGCGTCGCTGTCTCGCCTCGACATGGACCGGCGTTGGCAGCAGGCGGCGGCTGCACTCGACTATCACGTCCGCGACGACCGCGACGACGGGGCCGACCCCTCCTCGGCAGACATAACGACCCCGGGTCGGCATCGAAAACGACATTACCCGCAAACCCCCAGCCTCCTGCTGCCGAAGCATTCCGGGAATCCCGTGACGAAACTACGTGGGATCCAACACCGGTCCAGTCCCCGTTCGCGGCGGTCGTCGACATGCTCCGCTACGCGGACATGGGGATGTAGCGCACACCGACGGCTTCCGCCCGCTGCTGGTCGGCTGGCCAGCCGTTCGCCGCCGCCGTCGTAGCAGGACACCGTGCCACAGCCTACCTCCCGGAACCCGGCCGGGCCTTTGGTCGCTCGGCCCTCAGCCTGCGCAGCCGCACGCTTGGCGTGCCGATGCCCGTCCTTCGTCGGCGCCATCACCCCGTCCAGCGACACCGCCAGGAAGCCGCCCGCGCACGTGAGGAAGCCGAGCGCGACCGCCGGGAGATGAACAGGCGCTGGGGCGAGTTGGCGAACAAGATGGGCACCCTGGTCGAGGACATCGTCGCTCCGAGCATCCGCGGCCTGGCCCGAGAGGTCTTCGCCTGCGGCGAGCAACGGTACTTCGCAACCCGCGTGTCCCTCAAGCGCAGCGACGACCCGTCCCGCGAGCGCGAGTTCGACGCGCTCTACGTGGGCGCCGACGCCGTGCTGCTCAACGAGACCAAGTCTACGCCCCGAACCGAGTACGTGCGGGAGTTCGCCCGGTTCGTGGACAGCGGCGAGTTCGCGCGGTACTTCCCGCAGTACGGACACCTGCCGATCAGGGCGGCGTTCTCGTCGTTGAGCATTCCGCCGGACATGGTGAGGTATCTGACACGCCGCGGCATCTACACGATCGCGATGGGCGACGAAGCCATGCAGGTGCTCAACCTGGAGGAAGTGCGCAGCCGGCGCGCATAGCTGTCGTCGCCGCGGCCGGCGTTACGCAGCATCGGGCCGGCATGGTCGTGATTCGTAGGGCGGCTGTCGGGGTTAAGCCGAGGCGCGCCTGAGCATCTGCTCGAACTGCCCATCGAGCGCGCCGCCGGCACAAACGGTGTCCTACGGCGCGAATACCCGGGGCGTGAACCCCTCCCGATTGGTGATGCTGGCGCTGCTGCCGGTCGCACGGACCACGAACAGCCCCCGTTTCTCCGCGTAACTGTCGGACTTCTCGTCGGCTTTCAGATACGCTACCGCTCCGTACACCTTTCTGCCCCGGTACTCCGGCAACTGCGCCGCGAACTGCGCCAACATCTCCACGAAGTGGTCGACGTCCCGCACCTTGAGGGTCGTCTTCACTTCGACCGCCACGGCCTCTTCGCCGTTGACGGCGACGATGTCGATCTCGACCCGCGCCTGGCCGTTGATCTTCTTCAGGTTCGTGATGGTGTGATCGACGTCGATGTCGCGGCCTCTGAGCAACTCGATCAGGTCGCCGTCGACCAGCGCTTCCATCAGCTTGCCCCAGTGGCCGGTGAACATCTCGTTCAGCTCGCGCATGCGCCGATCGGTCTCCTGCATGCGCCGATCCGTCTCCTTCTGACTCTCGGAGACCTGCCGCAGGATGTCCCAGATTTCCTGAGGGGTGGCGGGCTCCCGCATCTCGGTGTCTGCCATGCGCTGCTTGCCAGGTCCCAACCTACGTTCCGCCACGACCGGTCGTCAAACGACACCCCCCGACCGGCCGCCCCGCGCGGAGGCCGCCGACATGCGTTACGTTCTCTGCTCGCGCACGATGAACCGGCCAGAGTTTCCGGAACCCACAAGCGGGTGTCCTACGGCGCGAATACCCGGGGCGTGAACCCCTCCCGATTGGTGATGTTGGCGCTGCTGACGGTCGCACGGATCACGAACAGCCCCTGCTTTTCGGCATAGACGGCGGAGCCCTCGTCGGCTTTCAGGTAGGCCGCCGCACCGTAGGCCAGCTTGTCGCCGTATTCCGGCATGAGCCGATGGAAGTGGCGCAGAGTCTGCAGGAAGTGATCGACGTCGCGGACCTTGAGGGTGGTCTTGACCTCGACCACGACCACTTCGGTTCCGTTGGCGGCCAGGATGTCGATCTCCCAGGTTCGACCGTCATAGTCGCGCTTGAGGTTGTTGAAGGTGTAGTCGACGGTGACACCACGTTCACCCAGGAGCTTGATCAGATCGCCGTCGACCAGCGCTTCCATCAGTTTGCCCCAGTGGCCGGTGAACATCTCGTTCAACTCGCGCATGCGCCAATCCGTCTCCTGCATGCGCCGATCGGTCTCCTTCTGACTCTCGGAGACCTGCCGCAGGATGTCCCAGATTTCCTGAGGGGTGGCGGGCTCCCGCATCTCGGTGTCTGCCATGCACTGCTTGCAGGTCCCAACCTACCTTCCGCCACGACCGTCGTCAAACGACACTCGCCGACCGGCCGCCGCGCGGAGGCCGAGTTGAGGTGGTCCCAGTCCTTTGGACAGCTCGAGGGGTAGGCCAAGGTGTAACCCGTTGGTTGTCAACCTACCCCTCCCTCGTGAGAAACAGGCGGCGGCAGTCCCACACGGCACAGCCCGATGCGGCACGAGGCTCTCAGCCAGCAGGCGCCACCTGCCGATGATCGAGGACTGCTGAACCTCTTTGTGCACGGTCGCTTGTTCTCTGATGCCGAGGCACGTTGGCCGCGTGGGGGTCGCCGAGGTATGGTTAGCTACCGAAGATGAGCGACCCGATACGGCGAGACTCGGCGACGGCCGACGAGGTGTGGGCGATTCTGCGTGAGGTCGCCGAGGGCCAGAAAGAGACCCGCCTGCAGATGCAGGAGACCGACCGCCGGATGCAGGAGACCGACCGCCGGATGCAGCAGACCGACCGCCGCCTGGACAGGTTGGATGAGCTGTTCAACGGCCAGTGGGGCAAGCTGATGGAAGCGCTCGTGGAGGGCGACCTGATCCATCTGCTCCGCAGCCGCGGGGTGGACGTCGATCACACCGTAAGCCGCCTCAAGAGCGGGAACGGTGCGCCCCGATGGGAGGTCGACCTGATCGCCGCCAACGGCGAGGAGGTGGTTGCCGTGGAGGTGAAGACGACGCTCAAGGTGGCGCAGATCGCGCGGTTCGTCGAGCAGTTGAAGCTGTTTGCAGCGCAGGCGCCGGCGGTCTACCGCGGCAAGCGGCTGTACGGAGCCGTGGCGTACCTGCGGGCGGACGAGTCGTCGGACGTATTCGCGGAGAGGCAGGGGCTGTTTGTCATCAGGGCTACCGGCAGCAGCGCCAGCATCACCAACGGGGACGGCTTCACGCCGCGGACGTTCGGCTGACGGCGCAGGTCGTGCTGCCGCAACCCCGGTAAGCGAGAATCGTCGCGGTACCGGTAGGGATTGTCGCTCGGTCGGACCGAGCGCGCGAACGGAAGCCATGCCGGCGATGTAGGGCATCCCACCGGCTGATGCAACCCCGCGGCGCCCTTGCCAAGGAGGTGCTCGCGGAGATGTCTCCCTGTTTCGGGAGCGAACGTGCTCTGCCGGGGTACTACGGGAACAGCGCCCGATGACCGACATGGCCTCCACGACGATCGCGATCAGCCATACTTCGGCAAGAAACAGAACCCCGGAATACGGTGAGACCCGGCACTACTAGTCCGTCGACCGCCCTGTCGGCGAGCATCAGCTCGGCGACCAAGCCCACCGACGGTCCCGGACGCTGCGCCCACTGCACCAGCCCCTCGCTGGTGAGGTTCAGGTACTGCTCCGGCTCCGGCGGGGCATGCTCGGACTTGCGCTTAACCTCCCACGGCCGCCTGGCGCGCCGATGTGCGGTGAGCTCCTTGCATGTCACCTGGTCCCATCGCCGCACCGGCAGCGGCCGCTACGCGATCGCTTCCTCGGTCTCGAACAGCTCCCGCGGCGTGCGGCCGACTTTCTGGATCACGTGCGGCTCGTAGCTGTCGCGGTTCCAGCGTTCGAGCGCCTCGATCATCTCCTGTGCGTAGGGTACGTCGTGACCGCGCTGTTTCTGTTCCTCGCGGAACAGCGGCAGGAAGTTTCTCTTGACGTACTTGACGTCGTTTTCAACGCCTCCCTTGTGTTCGGGCCGCCGCGGCAGACAGGGGGAGATGAGGAACACCCATAGTGCTCGGCCAACTCCCGCAGCTCCCGCACCCTGCGGATCACGCTACGGTGCTTGCCCGTCTCGCGCTTGATCGCCTTGATCGACTGGTTCATCCTCAGTCGCCGCACGATCTCTTGCAGATCCATCGTCGACGTCCTCCTCGCCATCTGACCCCCCTCACGTGGTTCGGTGGTTGTTCACCCGAACCGTCGGTCGTGAGGGCGGTCGTTTTCTGTGCCGAGAGGGGGGTCGTTTTCGATGCCGACCCCGTGGTCGCTATGAATGCCGACCAATGACCAAGCCGCCGGCTGCCGCCGGACGCCGCGCGCCAGCGGCGCAGCGCGGCGATGGTCGGGGGGCCCGAAGGCAGCTCGTCTGCGAGGTCCACCGGCGGGACCTGGCGGCTTGAGTCCGGCCCGACAGCGCGGCGGACGCCCCGGCGGCGCGTCCTTGGGAGGTCGAGCGCCGTAGCGGTGGGGTCGGAGATCACGATCGGGGTCTCATCCCGGTCCTGTTCCGGGAGCCGCTCCTGCTTGTTCGGGTCCCAGCCGGACATGCCGAGTCGATCGGTTCCTGCGCGGCTGCGTGGTTGCGCACGCCGAAGTATGATCGCGTTCCGTGAACGGCACCGAGTTTCTGCGACGAGTCAGGCGCTACGCCAAGAAGCGCTGACTGCTGTACCGGTTCGACCGGCGTCACGGCAAAGGCAGTCATGGCCGCGTCCATATAGGCGGGCGCTTTACGACCGTTCCGCGCAGAGAGCTCGGCAAGGGGCTGCTGGCGGCGATGTTGAAGGATCTCGGAGTCGACCAGGAGGATTTCTGATGCAGTACCTGTATCCGTGCGTGCTGACCCCGGAGGCAGAAGGAGGATATGCCGTGTCCTTTCCCAACGTAGCGGGGGCGCTGACCTGCGGCGACGACCGGGCCGAAGCGCTTGCGATGGCCGAAGATGCCTTGGTAGCCGCGCTAACCGGGTACGTTCGGGAGCAATGGGACATTCCCGAGCCGAGCCCTGCCGGCCACGGCCAGGAACTGGTCGCCGTGCCACCCATCGCCGCTGCCAAGCTGGCCCTCTACACGGCCATGCGGCGGCAGCGTATCACCACGGCCGCACTCGCGGTCCGTCTGGGACTGGATGCACCTGCCGTGTGCAGGCTCATCGACCCCGACCACCGCTCGCCCCTCGCCAACGTGGAACGGGCGTTGCGAGCCGTCGGGCGCTCTCTGGTGGTCGGCGACCGGGCCCACGCGTGACCCGGGAACTCCCCCGCCGTCGGCGGCCGGGTGCCCGGCACCGCCTCGACGGGCGGACGGAGCGTGCCAACGGAAGCCATACCGGCAACGTAAGGCATTCCCCCGGCTGATGCCCATCCGGCGGCCGCTGCGCCGCCGCCGCCCGTTGAGGTCAGCGCTCAGCTCAAAGAACGGTTGGCGCAAGCAAGGTTGCGGATTCCGGCGCTGCTCGATCGACTCCCCGGCACCTCGCGCCTGGCCGGCTACCGGCTGCGCAGACGCTTACGGAAGTCGGCCTCGCTGACGCTGGCGGTGGCGGCCTCGACGATAGCGTGGCCCGGCAGCTCGCCGAAGCCGGGCACGCCGGGGAATCCGGCCGACACCTCGATTCCGCGCGCCGTCAACATCGCCCGCGCCAGTGCGGCGCGCTCCTCCGCCCGACCCTCCGCATGGCCTTCCGCCCGGCTCCGGCGGCGCTGCGCGCCCAGCAGCGGGTCGTCGTCCGGCCCGGTGCCTTCCCGCTCCCCGAGCACCACCCCCACCCGCTCCAGCACCGCGCTCGTCGGTGCCGAGAACGTCTCCTCGTTCAGCGCCGCGTGGATCTCCGCCGCCGTCCAGCCGGCAAACGCGCGGCTCTCCGCCGACTCCCGATACGCCCCGTCCTCAAGCAGGTGGATCGTCAGTCCCAACCGCCGGTTCCTCGGGCGGCCCGGCGTGCGCGCCTCCGGCACCTCAACCCACACCTCCGGGAACCCCCACGACTCGTACTGCCCCAGCTTGCGCCGGCGCACGTCGGTGGTGTGGTCCACTTCCAGCACCACGTCCGGGAAGTCGTGCTCCCCGATCGTCAGCGCCGGCCGCGGCAGTCTGGCGCTCATCGGGTGCAGGTACACCGACTGGTCGGCCTGCATGATGACCTGCGGCTCACCGTGCTCGTTGCGTTCGGTCAGGTCGGTGCAGCCCAAGCACTCCACCGGCGCTCCGCGCACCGCGGCGATGAGCTTGGCCAATCCCGCCAAGCGGTGCGTGGGGCCTTCGTGATAGGAACTGACCGGATCGCAGATCCAGGCCGTCTCGGAGACGGTGTCCCAGTATTCCAGTCTCATCTCGCAGTCGTCGAGTTGCTCGCGCGGCAGGCGGACCGGCTTGCAGCCGGGAAACTCCGCCGCCGTCGGCGGCGGCTGCGCGCCCGGCGTCGTCTCGACGGGCCGACGGCGCGTACGAACGGCAGCCATAGGGGCAACGTAAGGCATCCTGCCGGCTTGGTGCAACCCCGCGCCCACTGACTGCGCGTCCGAGACGGCACCGCCGTTCCCCTGCCGGGCCGGTAGAGGACGTGGCATGGCTCCGTGCGCGCCGCACCTCCTGGCGAGAGCCCATGCCGGGCGCGCACAAATGGGTAGGAAGGCGGTCACCCCCGCCGTCCTCCCACAACGCCTCTGGGCGTGCGACGCAATAACTACGGCCGTGCCCGGCTGGCAGCAGCTGCGGTGACCGGGCGCGCCGATCACCGGTCTACGGCTGATCCGCGCCCGTTACGTAACGGTGTGCAGAGACGATGGAGCTGAGCAACGCCGAACGACAACGGCGCTATCGATAGCGCCGCACCGAGAGGACCACAGGCGCTCGCAAGCGCACGGAGGGAGCTTTGGGAATTCGGAGATCTCCCGTGCGGCTTGGCGCGCTTGGTGCAAGGCGCTCTGGGTCAGGGTGCGCCGCGCCGACTGCGCACCGCGTCCAGGTTGAGCACCTGCATGGCCTCCTCGCCCATCGCGATCGCGTAGATGCCGCGCCGCGTCAGATAGGTAACCATGTCCGGCGGAATGCTCAGCGACGAGAACGCCGGCTTGATCGGCAGCTCCCGGTACTGGGGGAAGTACAGCGCGAACTCGCCGCTCTCCAGGAACTGCACGAACGCCTGCACATGTTCGGTACGGGGCGAGGACTTGGTCTCGTTGAGCAACACGGCGCGGGCGCCGACGTAGAGCGCGTCGAACTCCCGCTCGCGGGACGGATCGTCGCTGCGGTTGACGGACACGCGGGTTCCGAAGTACCGCTGGTCGCCGCAGCCGAATACCTCACGGGCCAGGCGGCGGATGCTGGGAGCGACGATGTCCTCCACCAGGGTACCCATTTTGTTCGCCAAGTTGCCCCAGCGCTTGTTCATCTCCCCGCGCTCGCGGGCGGCCTGCTCCTTCATCTCTTTCCGGTCGCGAGCGGCTTCCTCGCGCTCGCGGGCGCCCTCCTGTTCCCTGCGCTCGATGATGCGCTCCAGGCGCCCGATAGCCTCCTCGTGGCGCGTCATCGCCTCGTCCTGGCGGGCCATCGCCTCCTCGTGGCGGGTCATCACCTCGTCGGTGTGCGCCATCGCCTCGTCGGTGCGGGTCATCAAGGCGTCGGTGCGCGTCATCGAGGCGTCGATGCGCGCCATGGAGGCATCCGTGCGCGCCATGAACGCGGCGAGGATGGTTTCCAGCCTCCCGGTCCTCTCCTCGACGACCGCGGTCCGTTGCGTGAGCGTAGCCATGGCGGTTCAGTTCCTCTCCTCGGCAAGGATAGGTCCCTTTCCGCCGTCCGGCAACCAGAGCATGGCCGGCTGCAAGCGGTGCTCACCAGCCCATGCTGGTGTAGGGTCCCGAAGATTCGAGGCAGGCACCCCGCGCCTGGCCGGCTACCGGCTATGCAGACGTTGCTGGAAGTCGGCCTCGCTGACGCAGGCGGAGGCGGCCTCCGCGATGACGTGGTCGGGCAACTCGCCGAAGCCGGGCACGCCGGGGAATCCGGGCGACACCTCGATGCCCCGCGCCGCCAACAGCGCCCGCGCCAAACCGGCGCGCCCTTCCGCCCGGCTCCGGCGGCGTTGCGCGCCCAGCAGCGGGTCGTCGTCGGGGCCGGTGCCTTCCCGTTCCCCGAGCACCGCCCCCACCCGCTCCAGCGCCGCGCTGGTGCGTGCCGAGAGCGTCTTCTCGTTCAGCGCCGCGTGGATCTCCGCCGCCGTCCAGCCGGGAAACGCACGGCTCGCCGCCGACTCCCGATACGCCCCATCCTCAAGCAGGTGGATCGTCAGTCCCGACCGCCGGCTGTGCGGGCGGCCCGGCGTGCGCGCCTCCGGCACCTCCACCCACACCTCCGGGAACCCCCACGACTCGTATTGCCCCAGCTTGCGCCGGCGCACGTCGGTGGTGTGGTCCACTTCCAGCACCACGTCCGGGAAGTCGTGCTCCCCGACCGTCAGGGCCGGCCGCGGCAGCCGGGCGCGCGCCGGGTGCAGGTACACCAACTCGTCCGCCTGCATGATGACGTGCGGCTCACCATCCTCGTCGCGTTCGGTCAGGTCGGTGCAACCGAAGCACTCCACCGGCGCCCCGCGCACTGCGGCGATGAGCCCGGCCAACCGGGTCAAGCGACGGGCGGGGCCTTCGTGGTAGGAACTGACCGGATCGCAGACCCAAGCGGTCTCCGAGGCGGTGTCCCAGTATTCAAGGCGCATCTCGCAATGGTCGAGCTCCTCCCGCGGCAGGCGCACCGGCCTGCAGCCCGGGAACTCCGCCGCCGTCGGCGGCGGAGTTCCCGGGGCCGCCTCGACGGGCGGACGGAGCGTGCCAACGGAAGCCATACCGGCAACGTAAGGCATTCCCCCGGCTGATGCAACCCGGCGGCCGCTGCGCCGCCACCGCCCGTTGAGGGTCAGCGTTGAACTCAAGGAACGGTTGGCGCACGCAATGTTGCGGATTCCGGCGCTGCTCGATCGACTCCCCGGCACCCCGCGCCTGACCGGCTACCGGCTATGCAGACGTTGCTGGAAGTCGGCCTCGCTGACGCAGACGGTGGCGGCCTCGACGATCGCGTGGCCGGGCAGCTCGCCGAAGCCGGGCACGCCGGGGAATCCGGCCGACACTTCGATTCCGCGCGCCGTCAACAGCGCCCGCGCCAGTGCGGCGCGCTCCTCCGCCCGACCCTCCGCATGACCTTCGGCCCGGCTCCGGCGGCGCTGCGCGCCCAGCAGCGGGTCGTCGTCCGGCCCGGTGCCTTCCCCCTCCCCGAGCACCGCCCCCACCCGCTCCAGCACCGCGCTCGTCGGTGCCGAGAACGTCTCCTCGTTCAGCGCCGCGTGGATCTCCGCCGCCGTCCAGCCCGGAAACGCACGGCTCTCCGCCGACTCCCGATACGCCCCATCCTCAAGCAGGTGGATCGTCAGTCCCAACCGCCGGCTCCTCGGGCGGCCCGGCGTGCGCGCCTCCGGCACCTCCACCCACACCTCCGGGAATCCCCACGACTCGTATTGCCCCAGCTTGCGCCGGCGCACGTCGGTGGTGTGGTCCACTTCCAGCACCACGTCCGGGAAGTCGTGCTCCCCGACCGTCAGGGCCGGCCGCGGCAGCCGGGCGCGCGCCGGGTGCAGGTACACCAACTCGTCCGCCTGCATGATGACGTGCGGCTCACCATCCTCGTCGCGTTCGGTCAGGTCGGTGCAACCGAAGCACTCCACCGGCGCCCCGCGCACTGCGGCGATGAGCCCGGCCAACCGGGTCAAGCGACGGGCGGGGCCTTCGTGGTAGGAACTGACCGGATCGCAGACCCAAGCGGTCTCCGAGGCGGTGTCCCAGTATTCAAGGCGCATCTCGCAATGGTCGAGCTCCTCCCGCGGCAGGCGCACCGGCCTGCAGCCCGGGAACTCCGCCGCCGTCGGCGGCGGAGTTCCCGGGGCCGCCTCGACGGGCGGACGGAGCGTGCCAACGGAAGCCATACCGGCAACGTAAGGCATTCCCCCGGCTGATGCAACCCGGCGGCCGCTGCGCCGCCACCGCCCGTTGAGGGTCAGCGTTGAACTCAAGGAACGGTTGGCGCAAGCAAGGTTGCGGATTCCGGCGCTGCTCGATCGACTCTCCGGCACCCCGCGCCTGACCGGCTACCGGCTACCGGCTATGCAGACGTTGCTGGAAGTCGGCCTCGCTGACGCAGACGGTGGCGGCCTCGACGATGGCGTGGCCGGGTAGCTCGCCGAAGCCGGGCACGCCGGGGAATCCGGCCGACACCTCGATCCCGCGCGCCGTCAACATCGCCCGCGCCAGTGCGGCGCGCTCCTCCGCCCGACCCTCCGCATGGCCTTCCGCCCTGCTCCGGCGGCGCTGCGCGCCCAACAGCGGGTCGTCGTCCGGCCCGGTGCCTTCCCGCTCCCCGAGCACCACCCCCACCCGCTCCAGCACCGCGCTCGTCGGTGCCGAGAACGTCTCCTCGTTCAGCGCCGCGTGGATCTCCGCCGCCGTCCAGCCGGCAAACGCACGGCTCTCCGCCGACTCCCGATACGCCCCATCCTCAAGCAGGTGAATCGTCAGTCCCGACCGCCGGCTCCTCGGGCGGCCCGGCGTGCGCGCCTCCGGCACCTCCACCCACACCTCCGGGAACCCCCACGACTCGTACTGCCCCAGCTTGCGCCAGCGCACGTCGGTGGTGTGGTCCACTTCCAGCACCACGTCCGGGAAGTCGTGCTCGCCGACCGTCAGCACCGGCAGCGGCAACCTGGCGCGCGCCGGGTGCAGGTACACCAACTCGTCCGCCTGCATGATGAGCCGCGGCTCGCCGTGCTCGCCGCGTTCGGTCAGGTCCGTGCAACCGAGGCACTTCACCGGCGCCCCGCGCACCTGGGCGACGCGCTCGGCCAACTTTCCCAAGCAACGCGCGGGGCCTTCGTGGTAGGAGCTGACCGGATCGCAGATCCAGGCGGTCTCGGAGACGGTGTCCCAGTATTCCAGTCTCATCTCGCAGTCGTCGAGTTGCTCGCGCGGCAGGCGGACCGGCTTGCAGCCGGGAAACTCCGCCGCTGTCGGCGGCGGCTGCGCGCCCGGCGTCGTCTCCACGGGCCGACGGCGCGTACGAACGGAAGCCATACGGGCAACGTAAGGCATCCTGCCGGCTTGGTGCAACCCCGCCCCGCCCACGCTGATGGACCGTTCCGCCACGGCACCGTTCCCCTGCCGGGCCGCCGGGCCGGTAGAGGACTTGGCATGCTCGGCGCACGCGCGTCACCTCCTGGCGAGAGCCCATGCCGGGCGCGCACAAATGGGTAGGAGGCGGACTCACCCCCGCCGTCCTCCCACACCCACCGTACGTACGGTTCCGTATACGGCGGTTCACGAAGCCATCCGCCAGCGGCGACGCCGTGAGAGAAGAGCTCACCAGTCCATGGCTTTCGACTACCTCCTCAAGCATCCTCTGCTCGCTCGGGTCGCCGTTCCCCCTCCCCGTCGTGACGTTTGACGCACCGCTCGCGCTACCTCGCCGATTCCGTCGGCTACCTCCCGCGGCGGATTCGCGCATCTCAGCCACACTATCCAGCGTCTCGCTCGTCATCGAGGTTCAGGCGCCAACCCCGCTCCGTGTTCGGGCCTTCGGCCGCGTCGAGCCGGCCTACTATGCCCTCTGCTGACTTCTGACGGCTCGGCCACACCTCTCGATGCTCCGTGTCGCCGCCTGGCGACCCGCCGTCAGACCTCCCCGGGTAAGAGCTCCCACCTTCCCGCTTATGCCCGCCGCACATATTTCCGCGCTTTCCGTGCACGTTCTGGACTTCGAGTCTTTGCGCCCTCTCATCCAACGCGGCTGCCTCCTATGCGGTTCCTGTTCGTCGGGCCAGCGGTTTGTCTCCGGCTTCCTTCAGATCCCGCCTCGCGACGGGCACCCTGTCGGGTAGAGCGCTGGCGCGCGCGCCCGCAGGTGGAGGGTTTCCAGGCCCCGCCCTTTCGGTAGCGAGGTGGGTTCACAGTTCCACCATAGGCCACGTTTCCAGCGCCCCCCCTGAGAGTAGGGTCGAGGACTGGCGCGCCGACGGTAGGGTCCGGTGGCAATTCCAACCACTTTCGCGTTGGTCCGCAGTCCGGCTTCCATGGTCACGTTTCCAGCCCCCGCCTCGTCAAACCCGGCGTGCCGATTTCCGGCACCGGGCTTTCCTGTCTGCTTCACGTCAAGGGTTATGGGACCTATCGTGTCGGGAGCGCTTTCGAAGCGGACCGCGGCCACCGGACCCGGTAATCACCGTACAGTCCCAGCCGCTCATACAGCCAGCTCCTACTCCACCTCTTCCAACCAAATCCCTGGCGTTTCTTGGCGCGCATCATATGCCGCCGTATCTTCTTCTCCACCCAGTCGCGAACGTAGCCAAAGCACCTGCTCGAATGCCCGATCGCGAAGTAGTTCACCCACCCGCGCAGGATCGGATTGATGATCTCCACCACCCGTCCTACCGGCTGTGATCGATAGCGTCGGAATATCTCCTTGAGCTTGCGCACCAGCGCGCTCCGCTTCTTGGTCTGCGGGGTGTACTGGGGTCGCCACACTCCCCGCAGACTGCGCACGCGCCGAAAGTCAAACCCCAGGAATCCGAAGCTCTCGCCCTTCGCCAGGTCCACCGTCCGGCTCTTGTCCTCGTTCACTTCCACCTGGAGGCGCTCCAATTCCTCCCGCAGTCGTTTGTCTACCGCTGCCAGCAGCCAGTCATGGCGCTGGTAGGCGTCCACAAGAATTACCAGGTCATCCGCCCAGCGCACGTATTCCACATACGCGTACCGGCCTTTACGGGTCGTTTCCTTGGCCCTCTCCAGCATCCGGTCCACCTCGTTCAGGTACACGTTGCTCAGCAAGGGTGAAATCACCCCGCCCTGCGGTACCCCTTTCTTCCCGTTCGCCTTCAGTATCTTCTTGAGTAACCCCATCACGTCCCCGTCGCTCACCCTCTGCGCCACTTTCTCCAACAACAGATGATGCCTTACGTTGTCAAAGTAGCTGCTCAGGTCAACGTCTATCACGCGCGTCTTGTTGCTCACGATAGCCTCTGCGACTCGCTCCACTGCATCGTGCGCGCTCCGCTGCGGCCGGTAGCCATACGACCCCGCTTGAAAATCAGCCTCGAAGATCGGCTCCAATATCAGCTTGAGCGCTCCCTGCACCACCCGGTCCCGGATCGTGGGAATCCCCAGTACGCGGACCTTGCCCCCGTCCTTCGGTATCTCCTGTCTCCGGTTCCGCTGCGGCAGGTATTCGCCCGTTACCAGTTCCTCACGTATCCGCTCAAGGAAACTCTCCACTCCACCGGCCCCAATGGCCTCGAATGTCACCCCGTCAATCCCGGGGCTCCCGTCGTTCCGCTCGGCCAGTGCATATGCTTCGCGTAGTGTTTCCAACTTGCGGACGTGCACGAACAGGCCCCAGAATCGCCATTCAGGTTCAGCCTTCGCCTTCACGTATATCCTTCGTCTCAGGTCCCGCAGTTTGATCGGCGCCTTTATCATCTCGCCTCTGCCTCCCATGTTGCCAAAGTCGTTACAAAACAGCAGGGCCGCTTCCCTCCACCGGCGTTACCCGGCTTCCCCGGTACTACCAACCCCTCCGCCACCCTCTCGCCTGTCGGCCGATTTCCCGGTGCTGCCGGTTATACGGCCTACCTTGCTCCGCCGATTTCTCAACGGGGCAAGGAGGGCTTCTCCAGTTGCTTGACGCGTCCTCGTCACCGTGCCGTCGCTACCACCCCGCCAGAGTGTCGTAGCGCTTCAGCCAGTCTGCGCTACGCCATGCTGCCTTCGTCCTACGGAAACGGACTCGGCCTCCAGAGCTTCCGACTATCGGGGCTACCTGTGCGTTCACTCTCGTTACGGCCCGGTGACTCGTCGACCACCCTTACGATGGCCGTGTCAATGGGCTTCAGATCATCGGTTTCCCTCCTCCCTGCCATCCAAACTACGGGGCTCTGGCTCTTACCCCGGCGGGTCTGTCCCCCGCTGAACGCGCCAGCCTTTGCTGGACGCACTTCCGTACATCGGGTTTTCCCACGGTACGGCTCGAAGCTCAGGCGCCCATAAGTTCACGGCGGCCCTTCCCGTTACGGTAGCATCCACGCTCAGCCGGATCCCGGATACGTGGGTGTTGTCGCCGGATTGACCGTCGCTTCGAGATAGCGGCTACCATGACACCGTTTCCCCGGCTCCGGTCCGGGCGATGCACTGCCACTGGCTTCTCCTGAGCCCTGAGGCCCTCGCTCCAGCCGCGTTCTGTTGTCGCGGCCATCCTCGCTTGGCGGCCTCATCCGCCAGTGTGCTGCTCTCCGTTCCACTTCCCGCCACACAACGGTTATAGGTTCGGTCCTTGGCATTCAAGGGTCATCCTGCCTGTGCAGCACACCTTCCGGGCTTTCACTGCTGAACTATCCAGAATTGCCGCCTTCAACTTCCGCCGGGAGCCCGGTCCGTGCACTTCCCAGTTTCTTCCGCACCAGCACTGGCCATCGGGTAAAGGCAAGAAACCCTTGGCACTCCTTGTTCCAGCAACCAACTTCACGCTGGGTGAGATTTCGACGATTCGTCCGTTCGCTCTCGCTACGGCCCTTCTGGTTGTTAGCCTCCTTGGTTGGTCGGTCGGGCTCACGCCCTCCCCTGAGTACGTTTACTTCCGGGCTTTCAGCCGTCAGCGTCGCCCCTGTCGGCTGCCGGATATGACTACGGCGCCACACTGGGATTTGCGCCGGCGGGACTTTCACCCGCAAGTTCAGCAGCTAGCCTCGCTGCACTGCCTTCAACTCACCGTTCCCCCTGCCCGGCCGGTAGAGGACTTGGCATGCTCCGCACACGCCGTACCTCCTGGCGAGAGCCCATGCCGGGCGCAGGCAAAAAAAGGCCGCCGAGGGGAAACCCCCCGGCGGCGTAAACGTCGTGACCCGAAGGTCTAACGTCTGGAGAACGACTTGCCCAACACCGTTATCCGTAGTGTGTCGGTAGCCGAATGTCCGAAACTATCACTGCACGTGACCTGTACATTCATTCCGCCCTGCTCCGCGTCCGGCTGGATAGTGAGTATATGATTGTCAGGATCGTACTCCAAATCAGCCGGCGCGTCGGCATCCTTACTCGGCGTCGAGAGGTAGCTACACGTCAGCTCATCGCCATCCGGGTCGTGGAAGTACCCTGACTCATCCGCTACGAAGTCGATCGATCGTTCGTTGCCGTCAGCGTCGCTATCTCCCAGCCACTGCAGGTTGAGGTAATCGGTTTCCTCGCTGAGCTTCTTCGGAGTCCCCGCCGGCGTAGCGCTCGCTTGAGCGCCCTCTGCCTTCGGCGCCTGGTTCACTCGCACCTGGAACACGATCGCGTCCGACTTTCCATACTCGTCCGTCGCTACGATCGCAACGGTGTCCGCCTGCGGCGTGTCGTGCGAACTGCCTCTCTCGCCACGAACGGTAACCGTAAACGTGCTGGAATCGCCGTCCCACATGATCGACGAGAGCCCCCCGACCGACGCCTGAGCCTTGCTGCGTTCGATCGGCATCACATACGCGCTATCGTCGTTATCGTCGTCATCCTTCGCCGTTCTCAGAGCTTGATAGTTGCTCTCAGTTGAGACGGTTTCTATGACGGCATCGCGTGTGACGGTAGCCACGTCGTAGTACAGCACCGTGAACCTCAGCGTATCGCCTCTCGCGTTACGAGCCTGATCGTCGTCACTGAAATAGTCGGAGATCCGCTTGTTGTCGATCAGCTCCTTCGTGACGCCCGTGCCCAACCTATCGTCCGCGGGAGTACTATCACCATCGAACGCTTCAGCAGCGGTAGTCACAGCGATCTGTCCAGCAGCAACCACCGCCGGCGCGTTGTTCGAACCAGCCGCGATGACCGTAACCATGAAGCTGGCGGACACGCTCTTTCTTCCGAAGTCGCGCGCCGTGACGTTGACCCTCACCGTGCCGACGTTCTTGGCCTCGATCGTGACGCTGTTCTCCGGGAAGTTGTTCCCATTCGGAAAACCATCCGCCAACTTGACGACCGGAGTGTCCTTCGGCTTGTCGGGATTCGAATTCGTAAGCGTCACGCTGTAGATCAACGGATCGCCGTCCGGATCCGAAAAGTGATCGGTCAGATCAATCTCGATCATTCCGCCCACTTCCGCCAAGCGGTCGTTCAGCGCCTTCGAAACGATGGGCGCCAAGCTCGCCGGTCGGGTGACCGTTACCGTGAACGTCAGCTCCAAGGTAGCGGCGCCGTCCTTTGCAGTGACCGTGATATCCGCGGTACCGCGGGCAACTCCCGTAATCGTGAGCGTGGAGCCCGTGGCCGTGGCCCTCGCCACCGCCTCGTTGCTCGAACTCGCCTCATACGTATCGCTGCTCTCGAAGTCCCTGAAGTATGTCGACAGATCATCGAGAACCGTCGTGTCTTCGGCGTCCACGGACACTCCGTTCATCTTGAGCGTTTCACCAGCCGGCGTGATCGGCCCCGGGGCCTCTGCGACGGATACCGTGATGCTCTCCGCTGTTCCGTCGCCGCCGCTGTTGAACGGCGTGATCTCCACTACCGTGGAGCCCGCCTTTGCCGGCGTCAGAGTCAATGTCTCCTTATCTTCACTCACGACAGCGGTGACAACGCCGTTCGGTGGAACGAGCCTGACCCTGTAATCCGTTGCGCGATCGAAGTATTCGGAAAGCGCCAACATTACGGGGGCGCCATCGTGCGCAAATTCGGGCAGGTCAGGAATGTCCTTGAGCGACCGCGGCACCGGCGGAGCCGTTACCATTACGTCGAACGTGTCGCTGACATCGTCCATCCCGTCCCATACGGTGACCGTGACCATCGCCGTGCCGACAGCAACTGCCTCGATCGTCAGCATCGATCCGTCGACCATCTCGGTCGCGTACTTCTCCATGTCCGAAGAAGCGTCATACGTCAGCGCCATGGGACCGCTATCGGGATCGCTGAAGTAGGGCGACACGTCGAACGTCTTGATCGCCATGAAATCCATTTCCAGAGACTGGTCCGGGATTCCGACGCCCTTCACTACAGGCGCCTTGTTCGGCACGTCGGTGACCACTACGATCAAGTCTTTCGACGCGGGCTCGTTGGCGACGTCGCCGTTGCTCATGCCGTCCGATGCCTCGACCGTAACGGTCGCCTCACCGAGGCCATCGGCCTCGATCGTGAGCGTCGAGCCGGATACCGTAGCCGTCAGGATGCCCTCGGGCATGACCGAAGCAACGCTATACTCCAACATGTCGCCTTCGCGGTCCGTGAAGTGATTCGACAGGGGGATCGTTGCCGTATTGCGGTCTGACGCCATGTTCAGCGAGTACTGCCTGACGTGGTCGGTAGCCATCGGAGCCTCGTTGAGGACTTCGACGCTGAAGGGCTCGTGTACGTTGCTGTCCCTCTTCGACCCGTCGTCTGCCGTGACGGTGATCGTCGCCGTGCCGGGATCGACTACGGTGATCGTGAGCGTCCAGACGCCGGACACGGTGTTCTGAGACGTTGCAACCGTCACGACGTCTTCATAGTCTGAAGAAGCGGTAAAGGTCAGCTCGTCACCATCGTCGTCCGTGAAGTACTGCGACACGTTGAAGGCGTACGTCGCGGCCGCTTCTCCTGCGAGAGCCTTCTTCAGGCCCATCACGTCTGGGATGGCTGCGCCCTTCATCAGTCTCGGTTGATTGTTTTCCTTGCCCACGTCAACCGAGAACGTCTGCCGTACCGCGTCGTTCGTGGCGTCCTTTGCGGTCACGGTGACCTTTGCGTCGCCCTCGTCAACTGCCGTGATCGTGACCATCGAGCCCGACCGGGCAACCGTCGCGACATCGGTATCATCCGATTCGGCGGTATACGTCAGCTCGTCGTCCTCGGGGTCCGTGAAGTACTCCGAAAGATCGACCGTTTCCGTTTCTCCGACATCCAGGGCCACACGGCCGATGGTCCGCACATTGGGCTTTTGATTGACCACCGGGACCTCAATCACCTTCTTCTTCACCGTAGCCTTGAACGTCTGCTCTACCGAGCCGTCCCGGTCCGTCGCAGTGACCGTCACGTTGGCTGTGCCCGAACCTATCGGCGTCACCTTCAGGGTGGAGCCGCTTTCGGACGTCTTCACCACATTGGGGTCGCTCGAGCGGTGCTTGAACGTGGCGTCGTCCCGGACGTTGAAGTAGTCGCCGAGCGACGTCACCGTCTGGGCCTTCTTGGCCGCGATGTCCGCGTACACGAAGTCCATGTCGCCGATCTCCTTGGAGATGGTCGGCAACACGCCCGGGCACGCGATCAGCGCCAGCGCCACCAGAACGATCGCGCCAGCACCCAACCAGCGCTTGAATGAAGTCATACGTGCGTCTCCTTGCGCCGCGAAGTTGGTTCGACGCGGCCGTTTCCGATGCGATGACGCCGAGGCTTGCCCCGGCGTCCCCCTTTTCCTTACACCCCTTGCTGAGATACCCTACCTCCTTTCTCAATCGTCACGTTGATGCGACTGCCGGCCTCCTCAGGCCGGCCCACCTGAATCATGTCTGTAGCGACGCGCGGACGTGCGACAGTCCGTGCTGCACCCACGTAGAACCGCGCCGTCGCATGCGGCCGGGGGCGATGGTCATCCGATGGAAAGCCATGGAGTTAGCGAGATACCACGGCATCCGCGCGTCCGTCAACCCCGTGGCCTTCAAAGGAGCGGAAAACCGAGCCCGACGTTCCCACCGTGTCGTTCATGCTGGACCCGCCCCGTCGGTCGGCGTACAGAAACCCTCCATGGACACTATAGACTGAGTAATCGGCACATCGCAACACTGTCTTGACCGTTCAAACAGCCTCATCTCGTTCGGCCCCCCCCAAGGACGCTGAAATCGTTACGCCGTATAGTGTCGTGCGCCGGTCAAGGCTTGTCAAGAGCAATCAGGGGAGGGGAGGAGGCCGTTTCGGTCTCGACGCCGCCGACCGGGCGCATCCGGAAGTGCGGCGGCGGCTCGACGCACGGAAGCCGACGGCGGTGTGGCGAGGCGCATCCGGGGACGGCGATCGTCTGCTCGCCAGGGCAACACGCACGCTGCTCGATGACGCTCCCGGCCCGGCGGCCTGCCTCGTGTTCGCCAACACCGCGGCAACGGCACGCGCCGTGTTCACCGCCTGCAGCACATGGCCGACGAAGGAGGGACGGAGCTTCTCCTGCTGGCCGGCCGCGACCGGGGTCCCCCGTCGGAAGACGAATGGGGCGATCCGGTCGCGTCCTTGCGTCGCGTGCGGGTCGTCACCGCCCGAAACGAAGCGCCGCGGCGGCCCTCGACGCCGATCGCCGCTCGGGGTCAGGATTCGACCCGAAGGGCGTTCGCCCAGCGCCCGTCCGGCTACCGGCTGAGCAAACGCTGTCGGAAGTCGGCCTCGCTGCCACACGCGGTGGCGGCCTCGACGATGGCGTGGCCGGGTAGCTCGCCGAAGCCGGGCACGCCGGGGAATCCGGCCGACACCTCGATCCCGCGCGCCGTCAACATCGCCCGCGCCAGTTCGGCTCGGCCTTCCGCCCGGCTCCGGCGGCGCTGCGCGCCCAGCAGCGGGTCGTCGTCCGGCCCGGTGCCTTCCCGCTCCCCGAGCACCGCCCCCACCCGCTCCAGCACCGCGCTCGTCCGTACCGAGAACGTCTCCTCGTTCAGCGCCGCGTGGATCTCCGCCGCCGTCCAGCCCGGAAACGCACGGCTCTCCGCCGACTCCCGATACGCCCCATCCTCAAGCAGGTGAATCGTCAGCCCCGACCGCCGGCTCCTCGGGCGGCCCGGCGTGCGCGCCTCCGGCACCTCCACCCACACTTCCGGGAACCCCCACGACTCGTACTGCCCCAGCTTGCGCCAGCGCACGTCGGTGGTGTGGTCCACTTCCAGCACCACGTCCGGGAAGTCGTGCTCGCCGACCGTCAGCACCGGCCGCGGCAGTCTGGCGCTCATCGGGTGCAGGTACACCGACTGGTCGGCCTGCATGATGACCTGCGGCTCACCGTGCTCGTCGCGTTCGGTCAGGTCGGTGCAGCCGAAGCACTCCACCGGCGCTCCGCGCATCGCGGCGATGCGCTCGGCCAATCCCGCCAAGCGGTGCGTGGGGCCTTCGTGATAGGAACTGACCGGATCGCAGATCCAGGCGGTCTCGGAGACGGTGTCCCAGTATTCAAGTCTCATCTCGCAGTCGTCGAGTTGCTCGCGCGGCAGGCGGACCGGCTTGCAGCCGGGAAACTCCGCCGCCGTCGGCGGCGGCTGCGCGCCCGGCGTCGTCTCGACGGGCCGACGGCGCGTACGAACGGAAGCCATACGGGCAACGTAAGGCATCCTGCCGGCTTGATGCAACTTGCGCGAAGACGGATCACGCCTCACAACGGGTACTGGGCTCACCTCAGAGTTATGGGAGCCGTTGGCGCTCAAGCGGCCCGCGGTGCTCGCTCCACCGTCGCTTCTGCCATCAAGGGAGCGACGCCAGCGAAGCCGTCGACACCCAGCCCGCGCCGGCCGCACCCTCCTCGATCAGAACAATCAGCGCGGGCTCACCGGCCGGCACGCGTAGGTACGGCAGCGGCGGGACCACGGCGGCCAGCGCGCCGCTGCCGTCGCCGCGCAGCCGGTAGCGCCAGCGCTTGCGCGGTCCGCCCGCATCCCCTTCGACCGTCGTGTCGACGACGCTGCCGCCGCGCACCTCCGGCGGCGGGTGCTGCACGAACGGCACGCTGCCGCGGCCGGTCAGCTCCACGGTCAGCTCGGCCGTCCCCGTGCCGATCCGGCGGATGTCCACGGCGCGGACGAAGTCGCCCATCGCGCGCGATGCCGCGATCGGCTCGGCGACCGGCCGCACCCTCAGTTCCACCGCGTCCGCCGTCCGCTCCGCTCCGCCGACCGCCACCCGCGCGCCCGGCAGCGTGATGCGGCGCGCGACCCGCGCCGTCAGCCGATAGCGCGCCACCGGGATCACGAAACGATCCGTCCCGGCCAGCGCCTCAATGCCGGCCCGACCGTCAGCGGCTGCAGGTCCAGCGCCGCCACCGGCTCCACGCTCGGCTGCCCCACCAGCGGCAGCGGCGCCGGCGCGGATCGACCGAGGACGGTGCACGGGCTGTACGGAACGGTGAGGATCCGGCGCGCCTACTACGCCACCGGCAGCGGTGCAGGGTTGGCACCGCTGGATGAGCAGTTGGGAATCGGTGGCGGGCAGACGCCGGCCTGCGGCGCGGTGGAGAGCGCCTGCAAGAACGTGGCCGCGCGGATGAAGCGCAGCGGCATGACGTGGACGCTGGCCGGGGCGAAGCATCTGCTGCAGCTTCGCGTATCCCTGATGAGCTCGCGCTTTGACCGCGACTTCAGGCGCTCGCTCCCAGCGCTACCCGATCTCCACGATCTGCCGGCTGCCGCATGAGTCGACTATCCACAGTTAGTTTGGGGTCGCACCCAGCGCCGCGGCGGCCCTCGACGCCGGTCGCCGCTCGGGGTTAGGATTCGGTCGCCATGGCCGTGCTCTCCGTCCCCCAGCCTCTGCGCGCCCAACTGGGCGTGGAGGCGTCCGACTCCCTGGTGGAGGTGCTGCGGCAGCTCGAACAGGATCAGGAGCGGCGCAGAGCCGAGCAGCGACAGAGTCTCTTCGAGGTTCTCGACGAGCGAGTGCTGCGCCACATCGCCGAGTCGGAAGAACGGCTGCGGGCGGAGATCGGCCAGGTCCGCACGGAGGTCGCAAAAGAGATCGGCGAGGTGCGCACCGAGATCGCCAACCTGCGCACGGAGGTCGCCGCGGAGATCGCCAACCTGCGCACGGAGGTCGCCACGGAGATCGGCCAGGTGCGCACGGAGGTCGCAAGGGAGATCGGCGAGGTACGCAAGGAGATCACCGTTCAGACGCGGTGGATTCTGACGGTGATGACCGCCGCGGCGATCTTGATTCCGGTCGTGCAGCGGGTGATCGCGGCTGTGCTTCCATAAGCGACTTCCACAGGCGGAGCGTCGTGCTCGCGACACCGCGAACATCGTCTTCGTAGCGTTCTGATCCAGCCGGTGCGGAGGTCGACCCGAAGGGCGTTCGCCCAGCGCCCGCTGCCACGTCTGCATCCGGCGATACGCCGCGCCGACCCGCTGGTCCTGTTCATCTCCGCTCATGCCGCAATGCTACCGGCTGGCGGGCAACCAGTGCCATCCCCGTCCCCAGCGTCAAGGCAGGTGGGGGACGTACTTCTACCTCCTAGCGTGGTGCCTCGGGAAAGTCGTCCGCCTCGCCACGATCGAAGGCCCACGTCCACGTAGATACCTCCATGACCAAGTTATCGTCCACGACGCGGCTGACGGGGACGCTCCACGTCATGCGTTGCCCGTCCCCGGAAATGACGTAGGGAATCCGAACGGGCGAATGGAAATGTTGTCGTCCTCGCCCTCCCGGGACGGGGACCCACACGGTGATCGCCGTTTCTTCAATCTCAGCCCGTAGCCGCTGAGAGGATCGCTCATGCTGACATGTTGGGGGGGCGTCTTCTGTGCCGTGACAGATGGTGAAGGTTTGGATGACCTCAACTGCGTCGGCGCTGATCCTCATTGGATCCCCCTCGGGCGGAGCCCCCGGAGCCTCGGTCAGCATCTCGCCGGAGGACGTGATGACGAAGGCCAGGACCCAGACGCCAAGGATCGACGCGCTCGGTTCCTGCTCGTGCACCGTCACCTGCTCGGTAACGCCGACACACCGCAGCAGCGCGGCCACCAGTTCGTCGGCCAGCGACTCACCCGCAGTCGCCGTGATGCGGCACTCCCGGTAGCGGTCGAGCTCCGTCCCCTCCAGGCCGTGGGCGCCGTGCACAACGCTGGTGACGGTGAGCGTCACCGTCCGCCCCTCGGTTGCCACCGTGCCGGTTATCGTCCACCAGGTCATCGCGGCCGGCGAATCGCCGGTCGCAGACCACCGCACGCCGGCACGCACCGGCGGCGCTGGCGTGTACGCGGTCGCCTCGAACGTCCCTGCCTCAACCTCGATCGTCACCTGGGCGCCGCCGGCGCTCGCGGCGTAGACGCCGACATAGTCGGAGGGCTTCGCAGGAACCGGCGGCGCCGGTTCCGCTGGCTTCGGTGTCGCGCGGTCGCAGCCGGCGAGCAGCGCGACGACGGTCAACCCGATGGCTGCGTATGCAATCGACGGTTTCATTCAGGACTCCTCGTGTACATAATCCGATACCGAGGCGGGTCCAGGGGCTGGGTGACGACGAGAGGGTGTGCGGCCCGCCACATCCTGTGGCACTACATCACGTGAACCGCGCCCCCCTCGCCGGATCTCTCAATCGCCTGTCTCTGGCTTCTTCTGCCGGAACGGGTGGTCAGGATCCTCCGACATCAGCACGGGCTCCAGGTAGATGGGCTTATCTTCGCTGTCCGACAGGTCCTTGAGGCGCCGGCCGAAGACGATCATCACGACGGCGATCCCGACGAGCAGGAACGCTGCGGCTACGAGGGCTTCCATGATTCGCTCCTCAGTTTGCGTGGAGAGCCACCTGACGCCGGAAAAACGCCACGGCCTCCTCAATCTCCTCCGGGATCACGACCTTGAGCGTGGCGCCGTCGCCGATGCGGTAGATCAGCCGTTCCGCGCCGACATCCATGAAAAGGACCTCCCCTTCATCCAAGTCGAGGGTACCAATCCCAATGGCGGTGTAGTACTCGTCGGTGAAGTCGTCCCTCATGGTGATGACGTGCCCGCCATCGAATAGCAGCCTCCCATCCGTGTCAGCGAACAGCGGAACAGTGGAGAGCGCGATCACGGCCGCGGCGACGATCAGTATAGCATGGCCTACGCCGCGGACCCGATAGCTACTACTAGTAGGAGGAGAGGTCCTGACCATGGTGAACGGCTGCGTCGGCCGGCGGGGACTGCAGGTCCATGCCGCTGAACTTCCAGCGCTTCACCGGGCTGTCGAGCCGCTGGTGGCGGGCGGAGGCCACTCCGTGCGGGCTGCGCCCGCTGTAGGATGAAGTCCGCGGTACCAGTGGTACGCGTTCTCGGCCAGATCGGGCGGGGTATTCACGCGCACCCTGCCCGACGGATAGACTCGTCCGCATGAGATCCTTCGCCGCCGCGGTCGTGCTGCTGCTGGCTGTCGCCGGCGTCGCGCTGCTGGGTGCCGGGCTCTGGCGCTGGTGGCGGCGCCCTGATCGGCGGCGGCGGGCGCCGTGGTTCAATCGGCCGTTGCTGCCGCACGAATCGGGCGAACGCATGTTTCGGAGGATGTTGGAGCGGATCGAGAAGGATTCGCGCCGGCCCGACTGACGATCGGGCGGCGGATGTACGCCGAACGAGCGGCCTGTGAGCTGAGAGCGCCCCCGGTTTAGTCGGTGACCGCCTTCTTCGCCAGGTCGAACGCCTGGTTCCGTAGGTGAGTGATCATCGCGTTGGCCATGTTGTGGGTCGTCTGCGTCGGGTGGTACCCGTCGCGGATCGCCTCGCTCATTTTGGCGGCGAGATCGAAGCGCAGGAGTGCGTCCTTCATCTTCTCCTCGCATTCGTGGCGTTCGTGGATGTCTCCCATCGTGTTCCTCCTCGACTGCTGATAATCAGCGATGTGCCGATGCGCCCTGTCCGGCTGCCTCCGAATCGAGCACCACTTCGGCGCGAAACTTCAAGCCCAGAGCGCCGATGACCCTGAGAACCGTGTCCAACGTAGGATTGCGTTCTCCCGAAAGCGCCTTGTAGAGACTTTCACGGGACAGACCGGCATCGCATGCGACCTGCGCCATGCCCCTGGCGCGGGCGATGTCGCCCAGCGCCTTGGCGACGAACGCGGCGTCGCCGTCGGCCTCCTCCATACAAGCTGCCAGGTATGCGGCCATTTCCTCCGGTGTGCGAAGGTGCTCGGCCACGTCGTACGGTGAAGTAACGGTCTTGGTCATGGTCCCACCTACAGGTTTCGTGCCAGACGCAACGCCGTCTTGACGTCGTCGCTCTGGGTCCGTTTGTCCCCGCCAGCCAGCAGAACGACGATCCTGCGGCCCTCAGTAGCCATACGCCACCAGGTGCGGCAGCTCAGGGCATGCTCGGCGGCGCGCATCCGGGCACGCGTTGGCGCCAGGTCGGCACCGGGCAAGTAGGTACTGCTCAGGGTTGGCACCGCTCCACCGTCGCCGTGATGGTCAACATGACGGTCAACGCACGCGGGCTGGTCACCGATGCCTGGATCGAGGAAGACGACGAGTCGGTGTTCCCGTCGATCGACATCGCCGCGCTGGCGGTGGCGCGTGATTGCCGCTTCGACGCGAAGCTCGGGCGCTCCCGACACGACCTATCGGGTGCCGATCACCTTTGACCCGCGCCGGCGGTAACGGGCGTTCGGTTCCCGTGGTAGGCTCCACGGCCCCCTGAGCGACGGAGCCGTGATCGTGGCGATCGCCGGGGTGGCGCGCATCGAGAGCGCGTTGACCGGCCCCTGGCGCGCCCGCCGGCGAACGGCGGGATCAGCCCCGGCGCCTCCGGTGTCCACTTCGGAGACGGAAGCGTGACCGTGCCGATCCGCTCGGCGCCGCGCCTGGACGTTGACCGGTCTCCTGCCCGAATGTACGGAGCGTGCCGGCGGGCTCGCGGGGGAGCTGCCGGCGATCGTTGACCAGGTGGTGAAGCGATGAAGGTGCTGGCGTGGATCGGGCGGGCGCTCGCTGTGGTCTGGCGCGAGGTGTGGAGCGCGCTCGTGGAGTTCTTCGAGGACGAGGCCAACCCCGGCAGCAAGGCAATGGGCGACGCCATCAAGGAGGCCGAACGCACGACGCATCCGCGCGTCTACAGGCGCCGCAAGATCCGGTAGCCGGCGGTCAGGGCCGGCGGCGACGTCGCCACCGACTGTGACTCCCCGGGCAGAGTGGGATCGCGACAGCGAGCCCCCGCAGCAGGTGCCGACGGCAGCCGCGGCCCGCGCGGGGTCGGCACCGCGACCACGGTCGTTGTGGTGATGCCCCGCGCGCGCAGCACGGTCGGCGCGGCGGGGTAGCTCGGCTCCACCGGCGGGATAGGGACCGCTCGCAGCGCCGGCGGCGGAGATCCGGCCGCCACCCCTGCGCACGCCAGCAGCGCCGCGGAGAGAAGCGCGCAGGGCAGCCCCGCAGCCGGCCCGGCTTCTTCCGGGTGCAGACGCGAACTCCGGCGGGGCCGCCGTGCGCTTGCGCCAAGTATCGGCCAGGACGCGGGGTGCTGTAGCGGGGTTCGGCCGGAATCGGTCTGAGGTTCTGACCCTGACGCCCTGCATCCCACTACCCCACGTTGCACTGTTCTCCATGCAGCGATGTGCTACGGCCCGGAAGCGGCGCTTGGTACCCTGAACGGCGCTACGGAAGCAGCGCCGCCATCACCTGCTGCATGACCGGGATCATGACGGCTGCGGCTGCCAGGACCACAACGATCCACCGCGTCTGAACGGTGATCTCCTTGCGCACGTCGCCGATCTCCTTGCGTACGCCGTTGATCTCCCTGCCGAGGTCCGTGCGCAGGTCGCCTATCTCCTTGCGCAGCCGTTCTTCGGACTCGGCGATGTGGCGCAGGACCCGTTCGTCCAGGACCTTGAAGAGGTGCTCCTTCTGCTCGACTCTTCGCTGCTCCTGATGTTCTTCGAGCTGGCGCAGCATCTCCGCCAGAGAATCCGCAGCGTCGCCGCCCAAGCGGGTCCTCAGGGGGCGGGGCACGGTCAGTACGGCCATGAGCAGCCAACCCTACCCAGGTCTCCGGGGCCATGGCCAGCGCGCGGCGCGATTCGCGAACCCGGCTCGCCCGGCCGGCTCTTCAGGGTCGTAACCTAACCTGGACCGGCCTGACCGTCGCGGACCTGGGTGTAGGAGTCGACCTGGAGCTGGGCCGGGAAGCCCGGGCCGTACGCCTCCCGCAGCACGCGCCCGCGGACGGTCACGTGGCGCTGCTGCAGGCGCCGTAGCTCCGGCACCAGGTCGCCGACGATCTCGTAGTGATCGGTGTCGGTGACCAGGACCAGGACCAGGATGACCAGGGGGGCCGAACCGGTCACCGTCACCCGTCCGGTGAGCTCGATGACCCGGTCCGGCTCCGGCTGGTCCGGCGCGGCGGGCTCCTCGGCCGGGGAGGCGCAGGCCAGGAGCACCCCGGCCGACAGCGCCACCGCAACGCCGGCGCGCGTCAATTCCTTGACGCCCGCTCCTGCTTGACCACCACCGTGATGCGGTTCTCGGACTCCGCGGTGACGCTCAGGCGGAGGGTGCCGGTGTGGCGTCCGAGCGTGGTGTACATGTTCGAGTGCGGCGGCTGCGTGCGGTCGTTGAACACGGGCAGGGGGTGCAGGTACGGCCCCGGCCGCGCCAGGCGGCCCGGCGCGTAGATGTAGTGGTACAGGTCGATCGACCCCAGCCGGAACTCCTTGCGGCCAGTGTAGGAGGTCCTCCAGGTCCCGGTGTTGTACTGGTATGGAGCGGGGGCCTCGGTGTTGTCCGACAGCAGGGTGGCGGCCGCCCAGTTCGCCAACAGCTCCAGGAACGATTCGTCGTGTCCCTGGGCGCGCACCGCCCCTTCGATGGCGCCGACGCCGGACCGACGGCTCTGCACGATTTCGCCGTACAACGCGGCGCCGCCGTAGTTGCGGGTCAGGTAGGCTCCGAACGCGTAATTGATGGAATAGTTGGCGAGGTAGCCGTCCCACGCGGTGACCTGAATGTCGTTGAAGAGATTGTAGTCCGGGAGGCGGCCGCGGAGGTTCTCCGGTTCGCCGGCCCCGGGGTCGTCGTAGGCGACGCCGCGCGGTCCGTCGATCCTCATCTTGTCGGCGATCAGGTCCTCGGCCACCTCGGAGGCCTGCTCGTTGAGCCACGACTCGCTGATGGCAGCGCGCCGGACCGGCTTCTGATAGAAGTGGATCATGTGCTGGAACTCGTGGGCCAGCGTGCCGATGACCGTGCTGGGCCGCCGGTCGGTCACCTCCCAGGTCTCACCGGCAGCCGACGCCAGGTACGGCGAGTCCAGGAAGAACGCCAGCCGTTCGCTCGAGTACTGGTACACGGAAGGAGCGGGCTGCTGCAGGTAATTGTGCAGCCTGCTGAAGTAGCCGACGATGCGGGGTCCCGTCGGGTAGCCGTCGCTCTCGATGTCGAACAGGAAGATGTGAATCTCGTCGGCGGCCCGCGGGGGAATCAGGCGCTCGTTGGCGTGCGGTCCCCACGGATCCCCGAAGATGGCCGTGACCCAGTCGTAGATGTCGTTGTTCGAGCCGGGGCGGAGAAAGCCCTCCGCCACCGCGTCCACCATCTCCCGCGTGACGCAGTCCCCGCGGCTGTAGCAGGGCGTCTCCCATTCCCAGTCGGCCACCCACACGGCCACGGTCGTCGTGCCGTCCGTCACGACCCTGCGGACGGTAGCCGGCACGAGTTGGAACTCGACGACGTCGAGGAAGCGGAACCGGTCGCCCTCGGCGACGGCGGGCCGCGCCTGCAGCGCCCGAGTCCGGTCCGGGTCGGCCGATCCATCCCACACGGGCGGGCCGTCGTTGAAGTTGTTGAACGCCGTGATCCACCGCAGCCGCGGCGACACTTCGCCCAGCGACGGCCTCGGTTCGGACTGATGGTCGGCCGCGGCGGACGCGCTCCGCCCGTCCGCCGCGGCATCGCGGAGATGCTCGACCTGGGGATCCATGTGATAGTTGCCGGCGGTGGCGATCACGTACACCTCCGCCGAGGCGGCGCCCAGGTCGAGCGTGTAGAGCGTGTCGTCCAGCGCCTCGCCGTCCGGGTTGAGGACGAACACCTGGTCCCCGCTGCCGCGGTAGGTGGATGAGAGGGTCTGCGCCGGCGCCGGCGCCGGAGCGTCGCCCGGCACCGCGAACCGCGTGATCACCCGGCCGGTGCCGCGGGCGGCGCCCTCGCCGGGACCGGTGAAGGTGCCGGGAAAGGTGGTCGTGATTCCGTTGTTGTAGACGCTGACGGCGTAGTTGGTCTCCGCGGCGCCGCAGCTCCGGTCGTGCGTGACGCGCACCTCGTAGAGGCCGGGCGGGGGGCTTCCACCCGACCACGCGATGTGCTCGTTGCGGATGCCGGAGGCAGAACAGGACTCGCCGGCGACGAGGTCGAGCTCGCCGCCGCTCGCGACCGTCCGGCTCCCGAAGTAGACTTCGTCGCCGTTCGGGTCGGCCACGTGCAGGTCCAGGTCGGCGTCGGAATCCCATGAGACGGTGACCTGCACGTCGCCGAAGTCCACCGGTTCGTTCTCGACCCGGTGGCACGTCGGCGGGCCGACCGCGCCGCCGGCATCCACCGCCGACACGTCGAGGCAGGCAGGCGGGAGCGGGGCCAGGTCGAACAGCACCCGTCCGACCAGCCGGTGCGGGGAGGCGCCGTCCGGCAGGTCGACCTCGTAGTAGCCGAAGCGCTCCCCGCCGATCGACAGCAGCAGCTTGTCGACCGAGGCGCCCGGCTCGGGCTCGATGGCGAGGAAGAGCGACCCGCCGGCGACATAGACGTGGTTGCCCGTCACCGCGACGGCAGGTCCGCCGCTCGGCTCCGGCACGTCCTCGAAGCGCGGCACGCCGGCCGTGTCTCCCACCGCGACCGCCGTCACGACGGATCTGATGAGGGAGTCCGCTCCGACGGTGATCGTGAAGGTGATTTCGCCGGTCTTGTCCTGCTCATCCCGTACCACGTAGGTCATGGGGAACTCGCCGGTCTCGGTCGGCGTGCCGCTGAGCGTGCGGTCGCCCGCGTCGAACGTCAGCCCCGGCGGAATCTTCGGACCGAGCGAATAGCTCAGCGTGCCGCTGCCGCCGGTGGCGGCGGGCAGGACGAGCGGCCCGATCTCCTGATCGACCGTGTAGATGTCCGGGTCGGCCACGGTGTCCGCAAATTGCGGTGACCCGATCGGGGTCGGCGCGACGCAGCCGAGCGCCGCCAGGGTCGCGAGCGCGACCAGCGCGAGTGGAGCGATCCAGGCACGGCGCGGACGGCACGAGCGGGCGGCCGGTGCGGGGTGGGTATTCCCGATCATGTCGCCGTGATCGTATCACATGCGTATACGGCGGTTCACGAAGCCATCCGCCAGCGGCGATGCCGGGAGGGAAGGCTCACGCCACTGCACACAGCGGAATCTCCGCCGCGCTCTCGGCGCAACCTCGGCCAGGCGCTGCGCGGCTCCTCGGACCTGCACGCCTGGACCGATTCCGCCTGCTATCTGGTGCGCCGCCGCGACGGGCGCTTGCTGCTCACCGTCGAGCATCGCTCCGCCCCGCGCCCGACCCCGTACTGCTGCGCCTGCACGGCGGCGGCCACCAGCCACTTGCCTTGCGTCTCGACGACGACGCCGCCGCCGCGGGCGTGTCGGGGCCAATCGCTAGGCGCCGCTTCCGGCTGAGCGAATGCATGCCTCACTCCCACCAGGCACCACGTCGCCTCAACCCCTGAGTGGTCGTCGCAAAAGAGCCGCACCCAAATCCATCGTATAGTACGTTGTGCTTCAAGGACTGGCTGGAGACAGCCGATAATAAATCCTTCGGAACGATGGCAGGAGCCCCCACGGGGGGTTTACGCCATCGGCCCGTTCGGCCCGGAAAGGAGAAACCACGATGAAGAAGCTGGGAATGATGGTGGCGATCGCCGTGCTGGCCGGCTGCAGCACGCTGACGACCACCACCGCATCGTTCACGTACATGCACTCGCCAATGACCGCCGATCTGGTGACGAGAGCGCAGTCCGGACTGGTCGTCGGAGGGCAACTGATCTACGAAGTGGACCGCGGACAAAGCCGCCTCGGCGCCTGCGGACTTGTAGGCCGTCAAGAGACAGGGCCGGCGACGGGCAACAACCCGAAGGCCATGTCCCTCCCCGCCAACAGCTACACCGGCTCATTCTGTCACAAGTCCGACATCGGCCACGGCGTGTACGCGCGGAGCCTCGAGGAGCGTTGGATGCGCCAGCGGGAGGCAGAAGCCTCAAACTGACCCAGTATCGGCTGCCGCAGGTAGTTGTGCAGCCTGCTGAAGTAGCCGACGATGCGGCGTCCCGTCGGGTAGCCGTCGTTCGCGACCCCAGCGCGTCGGACAGCACCAGGCGGCCTTCCGCGTCGGTGTTGAGCACCTTGATGGTGATGCCGCCGTAGGAGCGAACCGTGGCGGGGATCAGCTCCACCCACGCGCTGGCGGCAGCTCAGGCGGCTGATCGCCTGCATGCCGCCGGGCACCACGACGGCGCCGCCCGTACGACAGTCTCCGGCTTCCTTCAGATCCCGCCTCGCGACGGGCACCCTTGCCTTCAACTCACCGTTCCCCTGCCGGGCCAGTAGAGGACTTGGCATGCTCCGCGCACGCCTCACCTCCTGGCGAGAGCCCATGCCGGGCGCACAATGGGTAGGAGGCGGGGTCACCCCCGCCGTCCTCCCACACCACCGTACGTACGGTTCCGTATACGGCGGTTCACGAAGCCATCCGCCAGCGGCGATGCCGTGAGAGAAGGCTCACCAGTCCATGGCTCGACTACCTCCTTAAGCATCCTCTGCTCGCTCCGGTCGACGTTGCCCCTCCCCGCCGTGACGTTTGACGCACCGCTCGCGCTACCTCGCCGATTCCGTCGGCTACCTCCCGCGGCGGATTCGGGCATCTCAGCCATACTATCCAGCGTCTCGCTCGTCATCGAGGTTCAGGCGCCAACCCCGCTCCGTGTTCGGGCCTTCGGCCGCGTCGAGCCGGCCTACTATGCCCTCTGCTGACTTCTGACGGCTCGGCCACACCTCTCGATGCTCCGTGTCTCCCACGTCGGGCGACACACCGTCAGACCTCCCCGGGTAAGAACTCCCACCTTTCCGCTTATGCCCGCCGCATATACTTCCGCGCTTTCCGTGCAGGTACTGGACGTCGAGTCTTTTGGCCCCCTCATCCAACGCGGCTGCCTCCTATGCGGTTTCTGTTCGTCGGGCCAGCGGTTTGTCTCCGGCTTCCTTCAGATCCCGCCTTGCGACGGGCACCCTTGCCTTCAACTCACCGTTCCCCCTGCCGGGCCGGTAGAGGACTTGGCATGCTCCGCGCACGCCGCACCTCCGGCGTGAGCCCATGCCGGGCGCAGCAAAAAAAGGGGTGCACCATCTGGTGCACCCCTCCACGTCGATTCCGAAGAACCGGAGCGCGATATCTAGTAGCTGACCTTCAAGGAAGTCGCGACTGTTCCCTTGTCGGCGCCACCGATGTCTTTGCTCCCATACTCGATCTTCGCGGCCAAATGCTTGATCATCGTCAGCTCCAAACCGGCCTTGAAGGACGTCTTCTCATCGGCGCTGCCGAACGAGACGTTGAAGTACGGCATGATGTCCTCCACCTTGTAGGAGGCCCCCACTTTCGCATTCCACTCAGTGTCGCCAGCGGCGTCATCAAGTCCGACCGCCAAGGTAGCGCCCATGCCATCCAGGGCGCCTTTGTCGCCCTCTCCCTCAACGAGCTTCACCGCTACGTACAGCGTTGACTCGCCGTCAGCCGAATACATCATCAGGTTGGTGCTGACGGAACTCTCCTCGTCTGCGGAGAGATTCCACTTCACGCCCCCGCCGACATCCCACTGAATATTCGCGTCCGCATCTGAAGGGATCGCGGCGTCGAACGCGATGTGCGGCTTAATGTCGCCCAAGTCGAAGTTGGCTATGGCACCGATGCCGGTGGCATAGCCCGACGCGTACTCGTGCGCGTAGGCGACCTTGGCCTCCAGGTCGGCGTTTTCGCCGATGTCCAAGTTGACGGTACCGATGAACGCATAGGCATTCTCATGGTTGCCGTCGTCCTCGTCTTTCTTCTTGCAGCCGTCCTTGGGGGTATAGGTGTGCGAGTCGCGGTCCTCGACGACATCTTTGGTTTCGGGATCGTTGCCGTGCACGTGGCAGTCGATCTTGTCCTTGGACTCTGCATCGTCGTCGATCCAGTCGTCCTCTGAAACCACGCCCAGGCTCAGCATGACGGGATCGAGCTTGTACGCTACGGTCAATCCCGGACCCTTGTACTCAATCTCCACGTCGGGGAAATCGGGACCAGGAAACTCGTCCTCTTTGTCGTCACCGTTGTCGTCATCGCCATCCGTGGGATCGACGTAGTCGACTTTCACCGTCGGCCCGGCGAAGGTCTTGAGCTGGAAGGCACCCATGAACAGCGAGGTCGTGATCGACGGTGCCGTGGTTTTCCCGCTGTGGTCCGCCGACGCCACTTCCCACTTGAAGTTCTTCAGCTCGATGTGGGCATACAGGTCGTCCGTCTCGTCCCTCATTCCCTCGCTGTGGCGCTCAGCAGTCTGCTCCGGAATGATCGTGACCTTGAGGTCCATCTCCGACTCGTTCTTGAAGCCGGTGGCACCCGTGCCCAGATCTATGCCGAACGTCAGCGTCGAACTGCCCTTGAGCTCCACCGCGGGTCCGGCCTGGAACGCCGCATGCTCGTGCGCCCCGAAACCGCCCAGGTGGTAGTGCATGGCCTCATCGTGCGCATGGAAGTCATGACCGTGGCCAGGAGCGTTGATCATACCCTCGTCATCATGAGTGTGGACGTACTCGCCATGATCGTGGGTGACGTCATCCATCGTGTCGTCGGTACCCATGTCATGGGTGTGAGACAGCGAATGGCTGTGGGTTTCGTCATCCTCCATGTCGTCGGCCGTACCCATGTCATGGGTATGCTCGACGTCCATCATCATGTCCATTGATGACATCATCATGTCATCCGAGGACTCCACGGGTGTAATCGTGGGGATCGTGAGATCGTGAGCACCCTCTATCGGACCTGCCGAGAGCGGGGCGAGCCCCAACACCAGCAGCGGTACTGTAAGAAGTGCGATCTTTCGCATTGCTTCCTCCTTAGATTCGGGGCTCCATGAGCCAACGGCCCCCTCACCCCGTTTCGTCGCCAGCAGTATGGAGACACCACCTACGAGGTGTCAACCGTCCAGCGGGCTCCTTACAACCCACTTGTCGGCCATCTGCCGGCCACGCTTTATCTAAGGGTACCGCGACCGGGTTGTCAAGTGCCCGGCGGGCCCCGTTTGACAGCCGCGAGCGGCCCTCCATAGACTGCCGACAAGGACCACGTGCCTAAAGAAGATGCGATCGAAGTCGAGGGGACCGTACGGGAGTCCCTGCCGAACACCATGTTCCGGATCGAGCTGCAGAACGGCCACCGGATCCTCGCACACCTGTCGGGCAAGATGCGCAAGCACTACATCCGCATCGTGCCCGGGGACCGGGTCAAGGTGGCGCTGTCGCCCTACGACCTGAAACGGGGCCGCATCATCTACCGCGAGCGCTGAAGCGCCGCCAGCGAGGCGGTCGACACCCAGCCCGAGCCCACCGCGGCGTCCTCGATCAGCACGTAGTCGTCGAAGCGGCGGCTGACCGCCACCGGCCGGCCCGCGGACAGGCGGCCCGTGACCGACCCCTCCGGCGCCGGCACGCGCTGCACCGCGGCGCCCGCGCGTCCGATCACCGCCATGCGCCGCTCCGCCTCGCCGCCCGGAGCGACGACGGCCGCGACCACCGCGGCCAGCAGCAACGCGGCCACCCCTGACGCCGCGAAGCCGGCCCGCTCGCGGGGGTTCCTCCCCGGACGGAGCGCTCCTGCCGTGCAACCGGCGGCGGCGAGCAGGCCCGCGATCCACAGCGTCCGCCGCGGCCAGGCGGTGTCCGCGCCGCGGCCAAGCCCGGTCAGACCGGTCGCCGACTCGATCGCTGCGAGCGCCGACCGTGTCTCCGGCCAGCCGCGCAGGCGCAGGGCGGCGCGCAGGGCGAGCACGGCGGTGGCCGTGTCGCCGGCGGCAAAGCGGCCGACGCCCAGGTCGTGCAACTCCGCCGCCCGGCAGGCGCGCCGCCGGGCGAGCGCGGGCCCGGCGGCGCAGCCGCGATCGTCCAGGTCGATCGAAGGGAGCGCCTCCGGCCGCCCGGCCGCCGCCGCCCGCGGCAGCGTGACGGTCTGCGCCCCGATCAGCGCGGGCTCACCGCCCGGCAGGCGCAGGTACGGCAGCGGCGGGACCACCGCGGCGAGCGTGCCGCTGCCGTCGCTACGCAGCCGGTAGCGCCATCGCTTGCGCGCTCCGGCTGCATCCACCTCGACCGCCGTGTCGACGACGCTGCCGCCGCGCACCACCGGCGGCGGGTGCTCCACGAACGGCACGCTGCCGGCGCCGGTCAGCTCCACGGTCAGCTCGGCCGCATCCGTCCCCAGCCGGCGGATCTCCACCGCGCGGGCGAACGCGCCCACCGCGCGCGATGCCGCGATCGGGTCCGGGACCCGGCGGACCGACAGCCCCACGGGATCCGCGGTGCGCTCCGTGCCGGCGACCGTCACCCGCGCCCCCGGCAGCACCGTGCGGCCGGCGACCCGCGCGGTCAGGCGGTAGCGGGCCACCGGGATCACGTAACGGTCCGACCCGTCCAGAGCCGAGATCCCGCTCCCGGCCGGCAGCGGCTGCAGATCCAGCGGCGCCGCCGGCTCCGCCAGCGCCGGCCCCACCAGCGGCAGCGGCGCCGGCGCGATCAGCTCCAGCACCGCCGTGACCCCCTCCCAGACGAACGGGGTGGTGGTGTCCAGGCGCCAGCGCAGCACCGGCTCCGCCGCTGCCGCCTCCGCCCGGCCCAGAACGGTGACCTGCAGCGGCGCCGTGACCACCAAGCTTCCCGGCGTGCGGATCACGAAGCTTCCCAGGGTGTGCCGGCCACGACGGGAGGCCTGCAGCCGGTACGTGACGACCGGTCCCTCGGGCCCGGCGCTCGGCTCTGGATCGCCCGCCGGCACCAGGCCCACGAACACCGGCGGCACGATCTGCATGCGGGCCAGGTCCACCCCGCGCAGCCGGATCTCCACCTGCACCTCGTGACCGATCACCACCTCTTGCGGCCGCACGGCGACGGCGGCCGACACCGCCGACTGGCCGGCCGCCGGCAGCGCGACGGCCAGCGCCAGCACGAGCGCACGCGCGGCGCGCACGTTCACCAGGACTCCGCGGGATCCGCGCCGGCGCTCCGCGAGCCCCATACGGCATCCTCCTGCTGCACGGCGAAGCTCAGAAGCTGCTCGGCGCCCGCGCCGATGGCGGCGGCTTCCCCCGCCGCCGGCGCCGCCGCTGACGGTGGCTCGGCCGCCAGGCGGCGCAGCGCCAGCTCCAGGTTGCGCTTGGCCGGCCGGTCGTCGCCGCGCACCGCGAGCGCGCTCCGGAACGCCAGCGCCGCGGCCCGGTAGTCGCCGCGCTCGAAGGCCAGCGTGCCGCGGTGGAAGGTGATCCGGAACAGCAGCTCGGCGTCCGTGACCGGATCGGCCAGCTCGGCCAGCAGCCGCTCGGCGGCCTCCCCCTCGCCCAGGGCGGCATAGGTCGCGGCCAGGTTGTACGCGGCATGGGCGGCGTACGGATCGCCGACCTGCCGGTATCTGACGATCGCCTGCGTCCGGTCGCCGCGGGCGAAGCGCAGGTTGCCGCTCAGCACCCGCACGTGCTCCCGCAACGGGACCGAGGCCGCGAGGACGGCCAGCAGCAGCCCCGCCACCGCACCGCCCAGCGCCGCCCGCAGGGGCGCTACAGGCTTCCGCGCCATCGGACCGTCCGCACCAGTTCGGCGCCCAGGGCAGCGGCCAGCGCCGCCAGGATCAATTCCAGCGGCCGCGCGCGCGGCCGCCACCTGTCCCCGGCCGCGGCCGCGGCCGGCCCGCCGCCGGCGACCGCCGCCACCGCACGGACCGCCTCCGCGACCTGACCGGCGGCGGTGACCTCGATCACGGTGGTGCGTGCGGCGCGCGCCAGACCGCGCACCTGCGCCGCGCGCGCCCGCGTCGTCACGGCCCTGCCGGCGGCATCCAGGACCGGTCGGCCGTCGGCACGCAGCAATCCGATCCCTTGCGGCGTGCCGATCACCACGGGCAGCACCGCCACCTCGGCGCCGGCGGCGGCAAGCGCTGCGCGGGCCCCGGCGCCGAACGCGGCTCGCCCGAGACGGTTGTCCACCGTGACCTCGCCGTCGGTGAGCAGCACGACCGTGTGACGGAACTGCGGCTGCCCGCCAAGCCGCGCCAGCACCTGCTGCAACGCCCTCGAGATGTCCGAGCCGGGGGTCGGCAGCGGCAGCGACATCCGCGACTCCTCATCGCGGGCAACCCATCCGGCCGCCCTCACCTGAGCCGGCGTCGGCGCGGGAGACAGCGCCTCGGTCACCTGCGCCAGGACCGTCGAAAGCGCATCGCGATCCGTGGTCGGCGGCAGCAGGTCGAGGCTATCGCCGCGGAACACCGTCAGACCCACCGGCGCCCCGGCGAGCGCGGCGGCGCTGCCCTCGACGACCGCCGCCGCCACCTGCAGGCGCGACGGCTGCACGTCGGCGGCGCGCATGCTGTAGGAGACATCGAGCAGCACGGTGATCTCCTGATCGGCGGCGGCCGGCGCCGCAGCCTCCCGCCCCCAGCGAAGGTCGGCGGCCGCCAGCCCCAGCAGGGCGACCGCCGCGGCCATCAGGATGCCGCGCGCGGCACGCTTGGCACGCACCGTGCGCGCCAAGCGTGGGCCGCGCGCGGTACCCGCCAGCGCCGCCACCGCCTGGGCGGCACGCCGGCGCCCGCTCCACGCCAGCCCCGCGGCCAGCGGAGCGGCCGCCAGCAGCAGCAGATACACGGGTGCCTGGACCGTCATCGGCCGCTCACCATCGGCCGCTCACAGCGCCTCGCGCAGCAGCAGGCGCCGCAGCGCCGCGTGCAGCAGCAGCCCGATGAGCGCCGCGATCGCGAACGGCCGCCCTACCGCGCGGCGCTCCAGGACCGGCCGGCTGCGCCGCTCGTGGCCCTCGGCCCGGTCGAGGTCGGCCAGCACGGCCTGCAGCCCGGCCGCATCGGCCGCCCACGCGGAGCGGCCGCCGGTTCGCTCGGCCAGCGTCTGCAGCAGCCGCGCGTCGGGCTGTCCCCGGTAGCTGCCGCGGCGCACGGCGCCGGTGTCGGGATCGGTGAACTCCAGCACGGTCGGCCGATCGGTGCCGACACCGACGGTATGGATGGTGAACCCGAGCTGCGCGGCCACCTCGGCAGCCGCCTCCGGGGCGATCGGTCCCGTGGTGTTCTGGCCATCCGTGATCAGGATGATCACTCCGCGCTCGGCGCCCGCGGCCTGCAGATGGGCGGCGGCGACGCTCAGTCCCATGCCGATCGCGGTGCCGTCTCCCGACTCCATGATGCGCAGCCGGCCGATGCTCGCCGCCAGGTAGTCGTGGTTGTAGGTCAGGGGAGAGCGCAGTCCGGCGCGCTCCCCGAAGCTTACCAGACCCAACGGATCGGCCGGCCGGCGTGCGACGAACGAGGTCAGCGCCGCGGCCGCGCCCTGCAGCCGGCTTTCCGATCCGAAGTCCAGCGCGGCCATGCTGGGCGAGGTGTCCACGGCGAAGACGATGTCGGTGCCGCGGTCGAGGTAGACCGTGGTGCGCTGCACGCGCACGGGGCCGGCGGCGGCCAGCACCGCCGACAGCAACGCACCCCAGAACAGCGCGGTGCTCAGCCCGCGGGCGGCGCGCAGCAGGTATCCCGGCGGCGGCACCGACGCGCCCCCCCACGCGCTCAGCGAAACGGGAACGGCTCCGCCACGATTCCTGCGCCGCGAAACCACGAACACGGCCGCCACGGCGAGCAGCGCCAGCAGCGCCAGCGGCCGGTCCAGACCCATCGCGACGGTCATGAGGCGCTACCCCTCGGCCAGTTCGCGCTCGGCCGCTGCCACGGCGGCCCGTGCCTGCGCGGCCAGGGTCGCGGCCTCCGTCTCCCGTAGCGGGGCGCCGCCGAAGGTGAATCGTTCGGTGGCGGCGATCGCCCTGGTCACCGCCGCGGCGGCGTGCGGAGAGAGTCCGGCGCCGGCGAGCAGCGCCGGCAGCTCCGCCGCCGTCTTCGAGCGCGCCGGCACCTGCAGCCGCCCCGCCAGGAACCGGCGGGTCAGACGCGCGACCTCCGCCGAGTAGGCGGCGCCGGCCGTCCCGCGCCCCGTCAGGGCGCGCAGGTCGCGTTCGAACCGCAGCCGCGGGCCCCGCCGCCGTCCGGCGGCGAGCAGCCGGCCGAGCACGCGCGCCGCGCGCCGCGCCCCGAACGCGGCAGCGGCGGGAGCGGCCAGGACCACCGCGATGACCGCCATCAGGCGCGGGGCGGTGCCCGGCAGCGGCAACGGCCCGCGCGCCGGTTCGAGCTGGCCGACTCCGTCCGGCAGCGTTGCGGCGGTGCGCGCTTCCGGCAGCTCCACCAACACGCCGCCGCCCAGGGCGACCGCCGGCAGAGCCGCGACGCCGGGCTGGAACGAGCGGAACGAGACGCGCAGCAGATGCCGCCCGCCGGCGAGCGGCACGACGGGGGCGACGGCGTCGATCACGATCGGGGCGAGCGGCGCCGCGGCGGTGGCGGCCGGCCGCGGCGAGCTCCCTTCGAAGCCGGCGGGCAAGCCAACCAGCACCACCTGCAGCTCGACCGGATCGCCGACCGTGAACCGCGCCGGGATGAATGTCACCTGCTCGATGCGGACCGGGGCGGCAGGGGTCGCCGCGGCATCGGCCGGCGGTTCCTGCGCGACCGACGCGGCGGCGGCGAGCACCGCCGGAACCCACAGCCGGCGCGCGAGTCGTCTCACCCCGCCCTGCGGCGCCGCCGCGCGGCGAAGAACCGGGCCAGCGCCGCGCCAGCATCGTCGCCCACGCCGATCTCCAGCACCTCCACGCCGGCCTGCCGGCAATGCGCATGCCACGCCTGCACGTGCCGGTCCCAGAAGCGCCGGTACCCGTCGGCCACCCCGAACCGGCGCAACCCCGTCTCCGGGTCGACGAGCTCCACCGTCGCTCCCGCCGGCAGCGCGCGGTCCAGCGGCTCGGCGATGCGGACCGCGATCATGTCGTGGCTGCGCGCCGCGGCGCGCAGCTCGTGCCAGTACCCGTCGACCTTGAAGTCCGACAGGATGATGCAGACGCTGCGCCGCCGCAGGTTGGCGGCCACGGTGCGCAGCGCCAGCGCCAGGTCGGAACCGCGTCCGGCCGCCCGCGCGAGCAGCAGGTCGTTGACCAGGCGCAGCACCCGCGTGCGGCCCCTGGCCGGCGCCACCCACGACTCGATGCGGTCGCTGAACAGGCAGGCGCCCACGCGGTCGTCGTTGAACTGCGCGGACAGCGCCAGGATCGCCGCCACCCAGACGGCGAGCTCGCGCTTCTCCACCGAGCCGGCCAGCATCGAGGCCGACAGGTCCACCAGCAGCAGGATGGCGAGCTCGCGCTCCTCGCGGAACACCTTGGAGTAGGCAGCCGAGGTGGCCCCGCCGAGCCGCGAGGTGACGTTCCAGTCGATGGTGCGCACGTCGTCGCCGTCGTGGTACTCCCGCACCTCGTCGAACTCGACGCCCTGCCCGCGGAATGCGGAGCGGTAGCCGCCGGCCACGAGCGCCGCCGCCACCCGCTCCGCCGCGACCTTGATGCGACGGGCATCGCGGGCCAGCGCGGCGGGCGACCGGCTCACGGTACCTCCACCTGGTCGAGCACCAGTGCCACGATGGCGTCGGCCGACACCTGCTCCGACTCGGCCTGGTAGGAGGTGATGATGCGGTGGCGCAGCAGCGGCGCCGCTACCGCCTTCACGTCCTCGGGGATGACGTAGGCGCGGCCCTGCAGCACGGCGTGGATCTTGCTGCAGCGGTAGAAGGCGATCGACGCGCGCGGTGAGGCGCCGTGCTCGACGAAGCGGGCGTGCTCGACGCCGTCGGCGGCGCGCGTGGCGCGCACGATGGCGACGATGTACTCCTCGATGCGGTGGTCGACCAGAACCTGCGAGATGATCCGTTGCAGGTCCGCCACCCGCTGCGGGTCGAGCATGCGGCGGAGCTGTGCGTCCGCCTGATCGCCGACCAGGCGCACCACGGCGACCTCGTCGGCGAAGCTGGGGTACGGCACCTGCAGCTTCAGCAGGAAGCGGTCGAGCTGCGCCTCCGGCAGCGGGTAGGTGCCCTCGTGCTCCAGCGGGTTCTGGGTCGCCAGCACCATGAACGGCTGCGGCAGCGCGAAGGTCTGCTCGCCGATGGTGATCTGCCGCTCCTCCATGGCCTGCAACAGCGCCGACTGCACCTTGGCTGGAGCGCGGTTGATCTCGTCAGCAAGGATGATCTGCGCGAAGATCGGTCCCCGCCGCGGCACGAACTCACCGGTCTGCGGCCGGTACACCATGGTGCCGATCAGGTCGGCCGGCAGCAGGTCCGGCGTGAACTGGATACGGCTGTAGCTGGCCTCGACCACCTCGGCCAGCGCCCGCACGCCGCGCGTCTTGGCGAGCCCCGGCGCCCCTTCCAGCAGCACGTGGCCGCCGGCCACCAGCGCCATGAGCATGCCGTCGACCACCGCGTCCTGGCCGACCACCCGCTTGCCGATCTCCGCTCGCGCCTGCTCCAGGGCGGTCCGGACCTCGGCCACCCGGCCGTCGAGCTCCACGGCGGAGCTCATGAGCGATAGTCCGCGTTCTCCGTCACGTAGCCGTGCGAGAGATCGGCTCCCAGGACCACCGCCTGAGCCAGGCTGTCGGCGGCAGCGTCGAAATCCACCTCGATCTCCACCGCACGGTCATGCGGGGGGTAGTCGAGCGTGTGGTCGATCCGCCGCTCTCGCAGGTAGGCGGCGAGGGCCGCCTCCTTGCTTCCGTCCAGTTGGAACGCGCCGCGGCTGAACACGGTGACCCCGCCCAGGCGTACGGTGGCGCCGGCCAGCGGCGGCGGATCCGGTTGCGCCCCCAGGTGGTCGCCGACCGCGCTGACGATGCGGCCCACGTTGGGGTCGCAGCCGTTCACGGCCGTCTTGACCAGCGGCGAGTTGACCACCGCCTTGCCTATGGCCGCCGCCTGCTCGTCGGTCCCCGGTGCGCTGACCGAGACCCGGATCACGTGCTCGACCCCCTCGCCGTTGCGGACGATGTCCGGGGCCAAGTCGCGGCAGACCTCGGCGATGGCCGCGCCGAGCGCCTCATCCGGCACCTCGGCGGCCCGCTGCGAGCTCAGCGCCAGCACCATGTCGCTGGTGCTCTGGTCGCTGTCCACCGAGATTCTGTTGAAGCTGTCCCGCACCGCCGCGGCCAACAGGCGTTGCAGCGTGTCGCGCCCGACCGCGGCGTCGGTCAGCAGGAACGCCAGCATGGTGGCCATCGACGGCTCGATCATGCCGGCGCCCTTGGCGATCCCGACCACCGTGGCCGCGCCGACCCGCCGGCTGCGCACCTTGGGGTAGCGGTCCGTGGTCATGATCGCTCGCGCGGCCGGCAGGGCACTGCCGGGGGCACAGGCAGCCACCAGGCCGGGCAGCGCCGCGCAGATCGGCTCGAACGGAAGTCGCCAGCCGATCACGCCCGTGGAGGCGGGCGCGAACGCCTGTCCGGTGGCGTCCGCCTGCTCGGCCAGCCGGTCGACGACGGTCATGGCGTCATCCACGCCGGAGGCGACGCCCACGTTGGAGACCGCGTTGTTGATCACGACGCCGCGCACCGGCACGCGCCGGGCGAGCAAATCCTCGACGATCTGCACGGGCGCCCCACGCAGGGCGTTGCGCGTCAGCGTGGCCGCAAATGCGTGAGTCGGCTGATCTGCCAGCAGCAGCGTGACCCGAAGCGGCAGCTCCTTGCCCGGCCGTTCCGGCGGCTCGAACGCGGTGGTCGCCGTGGCGACCCCGAACCCGGGCGGCAGGGCGCCGCGCGCCTCCAGCGCCGCCAGATACTCCGCGGATGTGTCGTAGCGCTCCACGATCCACATTGTAGCGGGCCGTCACGTCGGTTGCTCGGTGACCACAGCGATCGCCGGTGATCGCGTACTTCGACACGAGCGCACTGGCTGATGCTTCTACCCGCCAAGCCGTAGGTGCAGGAGTATCGGCAGGTGGTCGGACTGGCCCTCCGTGCCGGTCCAGCGCCGCGGGTGGCCGGTGGCGGTCGACACCAGGCCGTGGCGGATCACCGCGAAGCCGCCGGCCTCGTACCAGACGCCTGCGTGGTCGAACAGTCCGGCGCTCAGCAGGAAGTGGTCAGGGGTATCCCAGACGTCGCGGTGCACCGCCGTGCCGCGCTCGGCCGCGTCCAGTTCCAGCCACGGGCTGTACAGCACCACGCGGTCGGCCGGCCGCCGCGGAGCGAACGGCAGTCCGGTGATCGCCAACGCATCAGCGGCCCGGCCCGGCGCGGCCGAAGTTCCGGCGGTGAGCCCGGCGAGCGCGGTGGGATATCCGGCCTCCGCGTGCTCGTCCACGTTCTCGTTCAGGTCGCCGGTGACCAGCACGTCGACCAGGGGGTCGATTCTCTGCAGCTCCCGGAGGCGAACAGCCAGCACGGCGGCGGCCGCGCGCCTGTCCGGCTCCGTCTCCTCCGCCCCGCCGCGCTTCGACTTCCAGTGGTTGTTGAACAGGAACAGTGACCGCCCGGTGCCGGCGTCCAGCTCCACTTCCACGATGGGCCGCAGGTAGCGGCCGTCGTGCCACACCTGATGCAGGCGCACGCGGAGCACCGGCACCCGCGACAGCACCACCGGCGTGAGGGTCAGACCGAGGTCGGCCCCGTCGTTGGGGAAGGCGACCACGTAGTCGTAGCGCAGGTCGCGGAGGCGGTCGCGCAGGTCCAGGGCGGCGCGCCGGTTCTCCACCTCCTGCAGCGCCAGGACGTCGGCCCCGCCCGGGTGGACGTCGCGCAGCACGGCAGCGATCCGGGCCAGGCGCGCCGCGTAGCGTACGGAATCCCAGCGGCCGGCGCGGAACTCCTGGTACTCGCCGCCCTGCTCGTCGGCGTCGAACAGGTTCTGGACGTTGTAGGAGAGGACGGCGATGGACGGCGGCTCCGCGACGGCCCGCGGCGCGGCCGGGATCAGGAAGAGGCCGAAGGCGAGGAGCGCGATCAGCCCCGCTACGGCCGGCCGGGGCGGCCGACGGATCAGCCCGCGGCGGCCAGCTCCGCGCGCAGCGCGGCCGATTCCCGCTCCGCGGTGGCGGACTCGGGCCGGAACGGCCGGCCGGTCAGCAGCGTGAACGCCTCGACATAGCGGCGGCCGAGCTCCACCCGCAGATCGTCGGGAATCGCCGGCGGCGTCCCTTCGCCGGAGTAGCCGCGGTCCATCAGCCATTGCCGCAGGTGCTCCTTGTCGAGCGCGTGCTGCCGCGTACCGGCCTCGAACCGTTCGCGGTAGCGGTCGGCGAACCAGTAGCGGCTGGAGTCGGGGGTGTGCACCTCATCGGCCAACACCAGCTCTCCGTCCAGCACTCCCATCTCATACTTGGTATCCACCAGGATCAGGCCCCGCTCCGCGGCGATCTGCCTGCCTCGCTCATAGAGCGCATGCGCCGTCCGTACCACTTCAGGCCAGAGCCGCGCGGGCACCAGACCGCGCGCGGTCACCTCGTCGGCGGAGACCGGCTCGTCATGCTCGCCGCGCTCCGCCTTGATGGCAGGCGTCAGCAGCGGCTTCGGAAAGCGCTCGTTGCAGCGCATGCCGGCCGGCAGGCCGATGCCGGACACGACGCCGGTGCGCCGATAGTCCCGCCACGCCGAGCCGCTCAGGTAGCCGCGCACCACGATCTCCACCGGCAGCACCCGGCAGCGGCGCACGCGCAGGGTGCGCGCGGTGACCCGGCGCACCACGTGGTTGCGGACGATGTCGGCCGTGCGCTCGAAGTGGTAGAGGGACAGGCCGGTGAGCACCTCGCCCTTCCACGGGATCGTGGTCAGCACGCGGTCGAACGCCGACACGCGGTCGGTGGCGCAGATCAACAGATCGTCGCCGCAGGCGAGGATGTCGCGCACCTTGCCACGCTCGGGGCGCAGCCGGTCGTCCACCGCGGCCAGCGCCGGCAGCCCCGCCACTACAGCTCTGAACGGCTCGCGATGATCCGCGACACCAAGCCGTACTCCTGCGCCTCGTCGGCGCTCAGCCAGTAGTCGCGGTCGGTGTCGCGCTCGACCTTCTCCAGCGACTGGCCGGTCTCTTCGGCGATCATCTCGTTGATCTTCGAGCGCAGCTTCTCCAGCTCGCGGGCGTGGATCTCGATCTCGGTGGCCACGCCGCGGATGCCGGACAGCGGCTGGTGGATCAGATAGTGCGAGTTCGGCAGGCCGACGCGACGCTCGCGCGGGGCGGCCAGCAGCACGATGGCGGCGGCGCTGGCGACCAGCCCCATGCCGATGGTGACCACCGGCGGGTTGACGAAGCGCAGCATGTCGAAGATCGCGTAGCCGGCGTCGGCGTCGCCACCGGGCGAGTCGATGAAAACCCGGATCGGGTCGTCGCCGTCTGCCTCCAGCAGGATGAGCTGCTTGATCACCCGCTCGGCGAGCCGCTTGTTGATCTCTCCCGACAGCAGCACCGACCGGCTCTTGAGGAGCCGGCCGGCGAGATCGGGGCCGTCCCCGTCGCGGTCGCCACGCTCTTCGTCGTGTTCGTGCTCCTCTTCTTCTTCCTCGTCCAATTCTTCTTCCTCGTCCAAGCGGCGGTGCGGCAGATCGCGGCCCGATGCGTGCATTCCAGCCTCCACGGGCAATATAGCCCTGCGCCCGAGTGCGGCCAAGGCGTCACTCCGGCCGACGTTCAGTTGAGGCTCAGCTCGTCGACAGGGACCGGGAAGTCGTCCGTCGCGTGCGCGCGGAGCTCGCCCTCCGCCTCGGTGACGACCAGCGCCTGCACGCCGGCGTCGCCGTCGAACCAGCTCAGGCCCGCCGGGCCGGCCACGAACAGCCCGGTCGCCAGCGCGTCGGCCTCCGCGGCGCGCCGAGCGATCACCGTCACCGACACCGACGCGCGCGCCGGCCAGCCGGTCTCCGGGTCCAGGATGTGATGGTAGCGGACGCCGTCCACCTCGAGGTAGCGCTCGTAGTCGCCGGAGGTGACAACGGCACGCCGCTCCCCGGCCACGCCGATCTCCAGGATCGCCAGCGGCGCGGCGTCCTGCCGCGGATGCTGCACCCAGATGCGCCAGCGGCGCGCGCCCGGCTTGAGCCCCGCGACCAGCAGATCGCCTCCGGCCTCCACCAGAAACCGCTCGATGCCCTGCCCGGCCAGGTGGTCGGCGATCAGATCGACCACCGCGCCCTTGCCGATCCCGCCCAGGTCCACCTGCTGGCCCGGCGCCAGGGCCAGGGCGCCGGTCACCCGCATCGTGGTGTAGTCCACCAGCGCTACCGCCGACGCCAGCGCCTCGGGCGCCGGCAGCCTCCCGCCCGTGTCGAACGCCCAGAGTCGCACCACCGGCAGGATGGTCGGGTCGTAGGCGCCGCCCGTGCGGGCCGCCACCCGCGCCGCGTCGGCCAGCACCGCGCGCAGCAGTGGCTCACCCTCGCTGCCGGCCCGCAGCGTTCCGTTTTCATTGAGGATCGCCGTCGCCGAGCCGGCCGCACGGTGATCGAGCTGGCGCACCCAGGCGGCCGTCGCGGCGTGCAACTCTTCCCACGACGGCGGGCGGCGGGCATAGACGGTCACGCTCACGTTCGTCGACATCGACGGGAACTCGTTCTCGAACTCCCGCAAGCCGCAGCCGGCGAGCGGCAGCAGGACGGCGGCGATGGCTATGGCGGCGCGCGCCACGCGCCCGGTCGAGCGGCCCGCGCTCAGACGGCCTTCGCCTCCCAGGTCGCCAGGTCCAACCCGAAGCTGTCGCGAATCGCCTTGAAGGCCTCCAGGGTCACCGCGACGTCCTCCTCGGTATGAGCGGCGGTGGGGATCATCCGGTACAGGTGCACGCCCCGCGGAGTCACCGGATAGGTGACGCCGGAGCAGAAGATCCCGAACCGGTCGCGCAGCGTCTGCAGGATCGCCATGCCGGTCTCTTCCTCGTCGGTGGGCACGTACACCGGCGTGATCGGCGACGCGGTATCGCCCAGGTCGAAGCCCAGCTCGCGCAGGCCGTCCTGCAGCAGGCGGGCGATGTGCCACATCTGCTCCCGGTACTCCGGGTGCGCCTCGATCTCGTCGAGGCTCGCCATCAGCGCCTCCACGTACACCATCGGCAGGCTCTTGGCGAACACGTTGGAGCGGGCGTTGTAGCGGATGTAGTCGCAGACCGCCGGCTCGCCCGCGGTCACGCCGCCGATGGCCGCGAACGCCTTGGCGAAGGTACCGAAGTAGAGGTCGATGTCGTCCTGCACGCCGAAGTGCTCGCCGGTGCCCTGCCCGGTGGCGCCCATCACGCCGAAGCCGTGCGCGTCGTCGACGTACACCCGCGCGCCGTACCGCTTCGCCAGGTCGCAGATGCCCGGCAGGTCGGCCAGGTCGCCGCGCATCCCGTAGACGCCCTCGACCACCACCAGGGTGCCCCCACGCTCGCGTCCGGCGGAGGCGGCGAGCTGCCGCTCCAGGCTCTCCAGGTCGTTGTGCTTGAAGGGCCGGAAGCGCCGGCCGGCCATCGCCAGCACCGTGCCGTCGATCATCGACGCATGCGACAGCTTGTCGATGATCACCTCGTCCAGCGGTCCGATCAGGGACGAGATGGTGCCGATCACGCCCAGATAGCCGTAATTGAACAGCACGGCGGCGTCCTTGCCGCAGTAGGCGGCGAGCCGTTCCTCCAGCTCGATGTGCGCGTGGGTGTTGCCGGTCAGCATGCGCGAGCCCATGGGCGAGTAGGTGCCGTAGCGCTCCAGCGCCTGCCGGGCCCGTTCGCGGATGCGCTCGTTGCCGGTGAGTCCGAGGTAGCTGTTGACCGACCACATGATCACCGGCCGGCCCTGGAACACCATGTGCGGGCCCGGCGCGGAGTCCAGGATCGGCTGGGAGAAGTAGCGGTCGCCGGCCGCCCGGAAACGGCCAAAGTAGCCTTCGTCGCCGTGACATTTCTCGAACAGGTCGGTCATGGGAAGCCTCCTGAGTGGGTTGCGCTAGGCGGCCCGGCGCTCGGCCAGCCGCGCGACGCGTAGAAGGGCGATTCGGGCGGGAATGTCATACGCAACGTCTCCCGCAGGCAACGGCCGAGGCTGCGCCGTCGGGCCGGCGCAGCCTGCCGAGAGGCATGCGAGTCGTCAGGATGGCCTGAGTTCGCCCTTTTCCTCCGACGGGCGGCACATCCGCCGAGGTCGCCACGGTGGTCGAGATGAATATTTGAACGTAATATTCAGCGGTTATGCTGGAAGCCCCCGGAGTCGCGTCCGACCGTAAGGGCCGCCGTGAGCAACTCCTGCAGGCCGGCGAACGCCTGTTTGCCGAGCACGGCTACCGGGGGGTCACGATCGCGGAGGTCGCCGCCGAAGTCGGCGTGTCGACGGGGTCATTCTACAGCCACTTTCCGGACAAGGAGACCTTCTTCGGCGCCATCCTGGACCGCATCGCGGAGCAGGGGATCCGTCAGGCACGACAGGTCATCTCCCGCTTCAAGAACCCGATGAACCAGCTCAAGGCGCTCTTCCGCTTCATCACCCTGGGGCTGCGCAGCAACCCCCTGCTGCTCGGCGTCCTGACCGATGCCCGCCGGTTCGGCTATCCGTCGCCGGAGGAGCGTGCCCGGCGCCGGCGGTTGCTGCTGCAGTCGGTCGGCGGCCTGATCGACGAGATCCTGGCCGACGGCGTCCGCCGTCTCATCTTTCGCGTCGGCCGCTACCACGACGCGCGCCGCCTCGTGATTTCGATCTACGGCACGCTGTTGACCGAGATCGACAGCGACCATTTCGAGGAGCTCACCCAGGACATGCTGCTGCTGATGGACCGGGGCCTGCGCCGCCGGCTCACGCTGACCGGCAGAGCCAACCGCCTGGACCGGCGGCCGGCGCGCACGCGGGAGCGCGGCAATCGCTGAGGAGCCTGTCCGATTGGCAGGCCACCGCAGCGGCACGGTGGCGGTCATCGGCCGGCCTTCCGCCGGCAAGTCCACGCTCATCAACCGCATGTGTGGACACGATCTGGCGATCGTCGCGCCCTCGCCGCAGACCACGCGCTCGCGCATCCGCGGCATCGCCACCCGCGGCGGCGGGCAGCTCCTGCTGATCGACACCCCCGGCTTCCAGGACTCCACGCGCGCGTTCGACGCACGCCTGCAGGCGCTCACCGCCGGCACGCTGCAGGAGGTCGACGTCGTGCTGGCCGTGATCGACCCCACGCGGGCCGGCGGTGCCGAAGAGAACGCCATCGTCGCGCTGGCGCGCGGCTTCGAAGGGCCGGTGGTGGTGGCGCTCAGCAAGGCCGATCTGCCGCACGCGGCCGGCCGGGACGCCGCCGCCGCCGTGCCGGACGATCTTGCGCCAGCCCCGGTGCATTGGATCTCGGCTGCGACCGGCGCCGGCGTCGAGGAGCTGGTCGGCCGGCTCATCGCGCTGAGCCCGCCCGGTCCGCCCATGTATCCGGACGACCGCTACACCGATCAGCCGCAGGAGTTGCGCGTGAGCGAGGTGATCCGCGGCCACGCCATCCGCGCCACGCGCGAGGAGGTGCCGCAGGCAATGTACGTGGAGGTGGCCGATCTGGAGACCTCGGCCGATCGCGTCTGGGTACGCGCCTTCCTCAACGTCGAGCGCGAGTCGCAGAAGGGGATCGTGATCGGTCAGCGCGGCCGCCGCATCACCGCGATCCGCACCGGCGCGCAGGCGGAGCTGACCGAGGTGCTGGGGCTGCCCGTGCGGCTGGACCTGCGCGTCAAGGTGCAGCGCAACTGGCGCCGGGACCGGACGCTGCTGGAGCGGGTCATCCGCTGAGCGCGCAGACCGCGTGCCGCGGATACGCGCCCCGGGCCGCCTTCCCGGTCAGCTCGCCCAGCGCCACGATGCGCAAATGGTCCGGCAACCGCGCTCCGTAGAGCTCCCGGAAGGCGGCCACCCCCGACGGTGAGGAGAACGCCACCAGCGAGATGCCGGCAAGCTCCTCGCGCACCGCGTCGGCACGCGCCACGGTCCGGTAGACGGTCACCACCTCGACCCGGTTGCCGGCGGCGCGCAGGCCGTCTGCCAGCGTGTCGCGGGCCACGTCGGACGCCGGCAGCAGGATGCGCGCGCCGCTGACGCCGGCGGCGGCGTAGGCGGCAAGCAGCCCCTCGGCACCGCTGCCGGCGCCGGTCAGGTCGGCGGCCAGCCCCCGGCAGGAGAGCGCCTCCGCCGTGGCCTCTCCCACGGCCGCGATCGTGCGGCCGGCCAGGGCGCGGGCGTCGCGGCCGGCGGCGCGCAGCTCCCGCAGGAAGTGGTCGACCGCGTTCCGGCTGGTGAACGCGACGTGGCCGATCTCCTCCAGCCGGTCGATCGCGCGCCGCACCGCGCTCCGGTCGGCGGCGGGCACGGTGTCGACGAGCGGGGTGTGGATCGGCTCGCCGAGGTGCGCGAACGGTTCCGTCCGCGTCCCGGTCACCAGCACCTTGGGCCGGCCGGCGTACCAGCCGCCCTTCGGCGCATCGAACGCGGCCTCCGCGGCGCCCCCGACGACGCTCACGATGGGCGAGGTGGCGGCGACGTCGCCCGCACGGATCCGCTCCAGGCTGGTCAGGGTGCTCTGCTGGTCCGGCAACGTGGCGTCGCGGACGATCAGGACGGGCGTGGCCGCCGGCCACCCGGCAGCCAGCACGGCGGCGGCGACCCGCGCCAGCGACGCGGCCCCCATGTAGTAGACGATCGTGTCCACGGCCGGCACCGGGATCGGCTCGGCGTGACCGGTGCAGAACGCCACCGACGAGGAGCGGTCCCGGTGCGTCAGCGCGACCCCGCAATAGGCGGCGGCGCCCAAGGCGGCGGTCACGCCGGGAACCACCTCGTGGTCGATGCCGGCGCGCTGCAGCGCCTCCACCTCCTCGCCGCCGCGCCCGAACAGGAACGGATCGCCGCCCTTGAGCCGGCAGACCGTGCGGCCCGCGCGGGCCAGCCGCACCAGCAGCGCCTGTATCTGGTCCTGGGGCAGCGCCTGCCGGCCGGCCCGTTTCCCGACGTAGTACCGCCGCGCGCCGCATGACGCCACGATCCGCTCCGACACCAGCGCGTCGTAGACCACGTCGTCGGCCGCCAGCAGCGCCGCGCGGCCGCGCTCGGTCATCAGACCGGGATCGCCCGGGCCGGCGCCGACCAGGATCACCCGCCCGCCGCCGCCGTTCACCTCCCCGCGCCGCCGCCGTTCACCGGCTCGGCGACGAGCGGCTCGATCACCCCGCCGCCGCGGCACTCCTCGCCGTCGTAGAGCACCGCGAACTGGCCGGGCGCGACCGTCAGCGGGCTGTCGGTGCGCACCATCATCCGGTCCGGGACGGTGGTCGAAGCTACCGTGCAGGCGTGTGCGACGGGCCCGTGCCGGACCTTCACCCGAGCGGCCCCGCGCGGCGGATCGCCGCCGATCCAGTTCGCGCCGGTCAGCGCGAACGCGTGGTGCGCGTGATCGGCCGGCGAGCGGCTGACGGTGACCCGGTTCTCGGACGCGTCCTTGCCCACCACGTACCAGGGGCCGTCACCCAGCCCCAGCCCCTGCCGCTGACCGACGGTGAAGAAATGGTGGCCGCGATGCTCGCCGAGCAGGCGGCCTGTCTCGCGCTCCACGATCGGCCCGGGCAGCTCGCCCAGCCGCCGGCGCACGAAATCGCGGTAGCTGATCCGGCCCAGGAAGCAGATGCCCTGGCTGTCGGGCCGCGCGCGCGTCGGCAGGCCACGGGCGGCCGCCTCGGCGCGAACGCGCGCCTTGGGCGCGTCGCCGATCGGGAAGGACGCGCGCTCGAGCTGCCGCTCGCTCACGTAGGCCAGGAAGTAGGTCTGATCCTTGACGGGATCGGGAGCCGTCCGCAGCCGGGGGCCGTCGCCGGTATGGACCACGCGCGCGTAGTGGCCGGTGGCCACCGTGTCGAAGCCGTCCGCGTAGCGGTCGGTGAACACCCCGAACTTGATGTGGCGGTTGCACATGAGGTCGGGGCTGGGCGTGTTGCCGGCGCGCAGCTCGCGCACGGCGTACTCCAGCACGTGCTGCAGGTAGTCCTGCTGCACGGAAACCACGTGCAACGGCACGCGGCGCTGGTCGCAGACCGCGCGCGCGTACTCCAGGTCCTCCTGCCACGGGCAATCGCCCAAGCCGGCCAGCTCCTCCTCGAGCCAGACCTTGAGGTAGAAGGCGGTGACGCGGGCGCCCGACTCCTGCAGCCGCACCAGCGCCACCGAGCTGTCGACGCCGCCGGACAGCAGCAGGGCGGCGTGCAAGCTGGCCTACCCCTCGGCTGCCGCCAGCGCGTTCGGGACCGTGTCTTCCGGCGTCACCGGCGACCACGCCCCGCGCAGCGTGCCGTCGGCGCCGACCAGGAAGGCGGAGCGGATCAGGCCCATGCCCGTCTTGCCGAACACCGTGCGCTCACCCCACGCGCCGTAGGCGTCGATCATCGCGCGCCCGGTGTCGCAGAGCAGCGGGAAGCCCAGCGAGAACTTGTCGTCGAAGCGTTTCTGCGCGGCCGGACCGTCGGGGCTGACCCCCACCGCGGCGATGCCCTTGGCGGCCAGCTCGGCCGCGTGGTCGCGCACGGAGCACGACTGCCTGGTGCAGCCGGGGGTGTCGGCGCGCGGGTAGAAGTAGATCAGCAATTGCCGGTCCGCGTAGTCGGCAAGGGTGTGGGTGTTGCCACCCTGATCCTGCAGCGAGAAGTCGGGCGCGGGGTCACCTGCGCTCAGCATGTGCATCCTCCCCCGGTCGGTACCGGGTGACGTCGGTTTCGCTTCGGCCGACGAACAGGTCGTCCACCAGTCGGGTGAAGATACCAACGCAGACCACGCCCGGCACAGTGGCGAGCTCGTGCTCGACCGCCTCCGGCTCGAAGGCGCCGGCCGGCTGCACGTCGATGATCAGGTTGCCGTGATCGGTGATCACCGGGCCGGCCTTGCGCACCGCATCGCGCACCGTTCCCTGAAGACCCAGCCGGACGAGCGCCCGCTCGGCCACCGCCAGCGCATCCGGGACCACCTCGATCGGCACCGGGTGGCGGGTGCCGAGCCGGTCGACCAGCTTGCCGGCGTCGACCACGATCGCGTAGCGCGCCGCGGCGGCGGCGACGATCTTCTCGGTCAGCAGCGCCGCGCCGCCGCCCTTGGTCAGCCGCCAAGCGGGATCGACTTCGTCGGCGCCGTCGATCAGCACGTCCACCTCGCCCCGCACCGACGGGTCGCTCAGTCCCACCGGCGACAGCCCCAGTTCCCAGCAGGCGATCTGCACCTGCCGGCTGGTGGGCACCACGGTGAGGCCGGACAGGCGGCCGGCCGCGACCTCGGCGCCGACGCGGCGGATCACCTCCAGCGCGGTGGAGCCCGTCCCCAGACCCAGGCGCTGGCCGTCCCGGACCAGCGCCGTCACGGCAGCTCGCGCGATCTCGGCCTTCAGATCACTCTTCGAGTGAGGTTCGCTTCGCTCACCCATCGCGCACCGCCACGTTCGTCAACAGCGAGTCGATCCGGGCGATTCCGATGGTGACCATGAACTCGGCCAGACGGGGACCGCGGTCCTTGTCGATAAGGATCCGGTACAGCTCCGCGAACAGCTCCCGCGCCTCCATCCCGTGCGCGGCCGCCACGTCGTAGATGGCCTGGTTCAGCGCCTTCGAGTCGGACGCATCGCCGCCCTTCGTGAGCGGCTGGCCGCTGGCCAGCCGCTCACGAAGGGCGGCGACGGCGGCGGCCACCGGCGCGCTTACCGCCACCGGAGGCGCGCCGGGATCGCGCAGCCGAAAGCGGAGTCCTTCGGGCGCATGGGTCGTGATCCAGTGCCAGGCGCAGCGGGCGCGGATCTGCAACCGGTCGCGGGCCGCGCTGCCGGCGCCGTTCAGCAGGCTTGCCACGACCCCTTCGATGTCGCCGTCGTGGATCTGCAGCAGGCTGCACAGGTGGCGGAACGAGACCTCGACCTGCTCGGCCGGAAGCGGCCGCTCCGGGTCGACCTCGCTCAGGTCGATCGCACGTCCCTCGCGAGCACGCCGAGCCGCCGACGCCTGCTCCGTGCCGCGACGGATCCGCCCGGCGCGATCGTAGTCCTCGTAGGTCTTCAGCACGTCCAGGTCGAAGGAGATCTCGAACTCGCGGTCCGGACGCGTGCGCGCGAACAGATAGCGGACGACCTGCGGCTGATAGACCGACAGCGCGTCGGCGGGCGAGATCAACTGCCCGCTCGACGAGGCCATGGTGCCGACGCCGCGGACGTTGATCCAGTCGAACTTGAGCGTGGCCGGCGGCGGCGTGCCGAACACCTCGGTCGCGATCGGCGCGGCGGTCTCCCAGGATCCGCCGGCCGTGTGGTGGTCCTTGCCGGCCGCCTCGAAGTCGACCCGGTGGTGGGCCCAGCGCATGGGCCAGTCGACGCGCCAGCCCAGCTTGACGCCGTCGCCGCTGCGCAGGTCGGCCGTCCGTTCGCTGTCGCAGGACGCGCATCGGTACGTCAGCCCGTAGTCGCCGTCCCAGCTCAGCACGGTGGTGCCCGCCGCCCCCGCTCCGCAGGCGCAGTACACCTCCACCGGCCACCAGTCGGCGGCGAGCGGGGTGGTGCGCTGCCGGTCCAGGAGCTCGCGCAGCCGCCGGCGGTGGCGCAGCGCGGTGCGCACCCCCTCCGCGTAGGCGCCGCCTCCGTACATCTCGGCCTGCGAGATCCACTCCGGCTCGATGCCCAGCCGCGCCATCTGCTGCTCGAACACGCCCGCGAAGTGGCGGGCGTAGCTCGAGGCAGCGCCGTACGGATCGGGAATCTCCGAAAGGGGAGCGCCGATGTAGCCATCCCAGCCGGCGCCCGGCAGGTTCGCCGGCACCTTGCGGAACCGGTCGTAGTCGTCCCAGAGGTAGATGAAGCGCACCCCGTATCCGGCCCGGCGCAGCGCCCGCGCTACCAGCTCCGGCGTGATGATCTCGCGCATGTTGCCGAAGTGCACGGTCCCGGACGGGGTGATGCCGGCGGCCAGCACGTAGCGGTCGCGCTCGCCGCGCTGGCGGACGATCCGCTCCGCGGTGGCGTCGGCCCAGTGGTGGGCCTCCTTCGACTGTTTCGCCATCGGTGTAGTGCGGGAGTCTGTCGGACCGGCCGCATGAGCGGCAAGTCCACGCGTTCGCGTTCTAGAACCGGAAGTCCGCGTCCAGGTCTTCGACGGCCACGCCTTCGAGCCGGATCGTGCCGTCGTAGTGCTCGGTGAGTCCGTTCACCACGTCGCCGCCGGCGGACTGTCGCATAGATGCGGCGGCCGCGGCTCGCGGTTCTGGCGCCGTCCCACAGGTAGGCGAGCCGTTGATGCTGTCGCTGGAAGCCGAGCGCGGCAACGGTCGCGACGACTACCCGGTGCGGCCCATGTGGAACTCCCTGATCGCCGCCTTCGTGTTCCAACATGCCAGCATCGCCGCGCTGCGGCGCGACGTGAACAGGATGCTGATCCTCTCCTCCCGTCCGGCACACAGAGGTGCCCGGGCCATTGGTTCAACGATTCACTTCGTGTGGATATTTGACTGAGGCAACAGGCCGTGAACCGGTTGTCCACCGAGAAGCGGGTCCTGATCCTGCGGTGCCTGGTCGAAGGCATGGGATCCGGGGCGCCGCGCGTACGGCCGCGGTGTCGAAGAACACGGTCCTGAAGCTGCTGATGGAGGCCGGCCGAGCCTGCGAATTCTACCAGGACGAGGTACTGCGGCACCTGCCGTGCCGGCGGTTTCAGTGCGACGAGATCTGGTCCTACATCTACGCGAAACGCGACAACGTGCCGACCGCGAAGGCGCCGCCGCCGGAGGCTGGGGACACTTGGACGTGGACGGTGCTGTGCGCGGACACGAAGCTGGTGCCGACCTGGCGGATCGGGGACCGGAGCGTGTACACGGCCATCGACCTGTTCCGGGACCTGCAGGAGCGAGTGGACCATCGAGTCCAGATCATCGCTGACGGCCTCGACGCGTACCTGCAGGCGGTCCCCACGGTGTTCGGCAGCGAGGTGGACTTCGCGGGTCTTCCGGGTTTCGTGTGGGTTGAGACCGACCGAGGCGCGCCCTTGGGGGAGGCAGCGGTCACGTGCAGGCTCGGCCCGAAGCGCATGACTTCGGTGCCGGAGCTGCGGCGCCCGTCGGCTTCGCCCCGGCAGCGGTTCGGCGGGCCGTATCCTCCCGGTTGCTCGTCGGCAGCGGCGCGGAGGTCGGTATCGGCGCCGTGGAGGCATCTCTGACTGAACCGATGAAGATCGTTTCATGGAACACCGACGGCACCTACGCGGAGATCAACGCCCGCTACTTCCCGTTCTCCATCTACTGAACACCCTGCCCGCACGGTGACCCGTTCCTGCCCGTTGGCGAGAGGCTGCCAGCCATCAAGGAGGCGTGGCGGCCAGAGCCGCGCGGATAGCGCGGATGTGCTCCGGGCCGGTGCCGCAGCAGCCGCCGACGATCGAGGCGCCGGCTGCCACCACCTCCGGCGCCTGTGAGGCCATGCGCTCCGGGGTGTGATCGTAGTGGGTGGCGCCGGCGACGATGCGCGGCATGCCCGCGTTGGGATAGGCCATGAGCCGCTTGCCGGTTATGCCGCGCTCGGCCAGCGCGGCCCGGAGCTGGCGGATCGCCTCGACGGCGTACGGCATGCCGGTGTGCTCCGGGCGGCGCTGCTCGGCGCCGCAGTTCACGCCTATGACGTCCACGAACGGCAGCAGGTCGTCGCCGCCGGTCGCGTAGCGGCCGGATGCCAGCAGGTCGAGCAGGTCCGCGCACGAGTGCCCCCAGTCGGTGCGGTACACGGTCGCCCCGCTCCGTCGGTCGCGCGTGTACTTCAGCGTGAGATTGACCGCGACCGGCAGGCCGAACGCGCGCGCTTCGTCGACCGCGATCACCGCCTCGGTGGCTGAAAACATCGTCTCGAGGCACAACAGGTCGGCCCCCTCAGCAGCCAGCGTCCCCGCCACCAGGCGATGCGCCTCGCGTACCTGGACGTCCGGGATGCCGAAGGTGGTGTCGCCGGCGTCGGCCTCGATGGCGCCCGGCGAAGGCCCGATGGAGCCGCTGACGTGGACCGGTCGGCCGACGGCCTCGACCGCCTCCCGCGCCAACCGCGCCGCCGCCGTGACGATCGCGGCGGAGTCCTCCGCGCTGCGGCCGGCCATCCTGAGGTGCAGCGGCGAGGCCACGAAGGTATTGGTCTGCACCAGGTCGCACCCCGCGTCGATGTAGGCCTCCGTGACCTGACGCACCACGTCGGGGCGATGCTCGTTGGCCAGCGAGCTGTTGGGCAGGTCGACGCCGCGAGCGAACAGCTCGGTCCCGAAGGCGCCGTCGTAGAGCACGACACCTCGATGCGCAAGGACATCACGGATCGATCTCATGTCACTCTCAGTCTCGGCTAGGCTTGGAATTCCGTGACCTCGTTCTGGTCATCCCTGCCGACCAGGATGGGCATACCTTTCACCACTCCCCGATTCTGCGTGCACACGATAGGAATTCGACTCGAGAATCGAACGAAGCGTACGAGCAAGGCGACTCAACCATTGCAACGCAACGGCGGTATTATCGTGATTGAACAGATAGTGGTTCAGTCGTTCCGGGTCAGCGTGATCCCGGCCATCGGTCTTCGCTTTCCTCGCCGCGTTTATAACGTCTTCGATCTGCAGTGCCAGCAGCCGTTGCTGCGCCCGCTCCGACACTTCGTCCAGCAAGTCCTCTTCCTCGAGGTATTCGTCGAAGTCACTACCACTATATTTATTCACGCGACGATCCCTCGCTCAGCCAGAGGTCTCTTCGTTTCGCCCGGAACTCAAGCCCAGGATACCACGAAGCGTCGCAGCTCGGCTCGCGGCAGGTCCGTGACCAGGGCGGACTGCTGCCGCCCCTCCCGTTCCCGGCACGCGACCGGCAACGGCTCTCCGTCCGCCGAAGCGGAGGAAGCGGCGCAGTCCTCCATCGAGTCGCACAGGTCGCTTGCATTTGGGTCGTCCGTCAGTGTGCGCCATCCTTCCGGGATGGTCTCGATTGCTTGCGTTATGCTGTCCGAGAACGCAGAATGCAGTCATGGCTGTACAGATCACCATCAGAGGCGTCCCCGAGGCGGTGCGGGACGAGCTGGCGGCGCGCGCGGCGCTGCAGCGCCAGTCCATGCAGGCGTATCTCCGGTCCGAGCTGGAGCGCATCGCGTCCCGGCCGTCATTCGAAACGTGGCTCAAGGAGGTCCGCGAGCGCGTGCAAGCCGCGGGCACCCACGTTCCGGCGTCCGCCGTCCTGCGCGCTCGTGACGCGGACCGGAAGTGACCGTCGTCGTGGATTCGTCCGTGCTGGTCGAGTCCCTGGTCGACGTCAGCAGCGAAGGGGGATGGGCGCGGTCCGCCCTAGCCGCGGGCGCTCGGGCCGCTCCCGAGCTGGCGCTGGCCGAGGCGACTAACGTCCTGCGCCGGTTGGAGCTGGCCGGAGACATCTCGCGGCTGGAAGCGACCAGCGCGCACCGCGACCTCCTGCGGCTTGACCTGGAGCTTTTCCCGTTCGCGCCCTATGCCGAGCGCGTGTGGGCACTGCGCGGCAACCTGACCTGCTACGACGCGTGGTACGTGGCGGTGGCAGAGGGGCTGGACTGCCCCCTGATGACGCTGGACCGAAGGCTCGGCCGCGCCAGCGGCCCCACCTGTGAGGTCGCCGTGCCGCCGTGGCCGGAAACCGGAGCGACCCCATGATCCCTCGCATTGACGACGCCCGGTAGGCGCCGTGCCGATGAACGATCCTGGGCGGGGTGCCGGAGCCTGCCTGCTGGAGCTGGACGCCGACCGCCGCCGGGTCGCGGGCGACCCGGCGGCGCTGGCGGCAGCGGTGCGCCGCGGTGCCGACCTGCGCATCTACACCGAGTTCGCCTGGCACGAGCACATCGAGCCCGGCTCCGCCAACACGGAGCTGGTGCGCGAGCTTTCCGAGTTCCGGGTCACCTACCTGCTCGACGACCGCTGGGTGGCGGCGATCATGAACTGGCGCGTGCCGATTACGCCGGTGTCGTTCGGAGCGGAGCCGCACCTGTCGTTCTTCCTCTACAACCAGGACGGGTCGCAGGCCGTCGCCACTCCCCGGCTCGATGCCGCCCCTCCCTCGCCCAAGCCAATCGGGCGCGACACGTGGCCGGTCAAGTACCGGGTACTCGACGCCCACGACCAGGGCACGCGGGCGCCGAGCCACAACTTCGTCTACCGGTTCGAGCGCTACCGCTTCTGCGTCAGCGAACGCTGGCGCGAGGTGCTGGCGCACGACGCGCGCGGCGTGGTGCGCTCCGGCTCGGTCGACGCGCTGGGCGAGGCGCTGCAGCAGGGCCGGGAGCTCAAGGTGGCGGTCGGCGGCCTGTGCGCGGATCTGGGCGGCACCGCCGCGCACGAGGTGTTCGTGCACGTGGGGGCGAGCTGGCACATGACCGAGTCGGGGACGGTGGTGGCCGGGACGCACCCGCTGGTGCGGGTGGCGCCGTCGATCCCGCTGCGCTACCGGCCGGGCGGTTGGGATTTCGGCTGGCTGCTGGTCGGCACCGACGGTCGGGTGCAGCAGCGACTGGTGACGCCCGCCACCGGCGCGTTCGGCACGCGCGAGGCGCACCATCCCGTGCGCTGGTTCGCCCGCGACGAGGACGCCGGCCGGCCCGCCTGACCGCGCCGCTAACGCGCGGCGGCGCCTACGGCTCGCGCACCGCCAGCCGGTAGCTGTACAGGGAGGCCTGCTCGACCCCGAACACCAGCATCACGGTGCGATCACGCAGCGCGCTCAGGTCGGCGTGGTTGCGCCACCGCACCCGCGCGCGCAGGTGGTTGCCCTGCACCGGCTCGCAGTCGTCCAGCCCGTACCCGTCGATCGCGGTGCCGTCCGGGTTGAGGATGCCGACGCGCACGCTGCCGCCGCGGGGCACCGACTCCCAGCGGGTCTCGACGTTGACCTCCAGCGTGTCGCCGGCGATCACCGCCGGCTTGGTGACGACGATGCCGGTCGGCTCGCGGGTCTTCCAGTGGCCGTGCGACAGCGACATCCAGCGGTCCAGGCGGATCCTCGCCGCGCCGATCACGCGCGGGTGAATGGCCTGCTCGTCGGGCCGCCGCGACGAGCCGGTATTGAAGTAGAGCAACAGCTCGTCGTTCACGAGGATCGGCTCGTTGTGCAGGGGCATGCCGCCGGCGCGGTAGTAGCTGCCCTCCGGCCCGTGGTCCAGGAAGGGCCGGTCCGGGGCGACGCGCCGCCACGGCTGGCCGTCGCGATGGCTGACCAGCTCGCAGATGCCGGTCGGGAAGACGCTGTCCTGGATGTCCAGGAAGCCCAGATCCATGTCGCCGTAGTTGAACGGCGTCAGGCCGTGCCACTCCCACAGGCGGCCGAAGGCGCTGTCGGCGTCGTTCAGGAACAGCGACTCGATCGGAGACCACGTGCGCAGGTCGATGGAGGTGGCCAGGCCGACGTTGCGCCGGTGGGAGTGGCCGGCTTCCGGGTTCCGGTAGGACGGCGCGCGCATGTTGATCATCCAGCGCGCGTTGCGGTGGTCGCGGATCACCTTGAGGTAGTCGCCGTAGGTGGGCTGGATGAACTCCGGGGCGCCTGTGAAGTGGATGCCGTCGGGGCTCTTCCACAGGTACAGCCCGCTCGCCTGTCGCGCCAGCTCGATCTCCTCGTCGGTGATGTAGCGGTCGTGCTGGTCCGGGTGGGCGCGCGCCCACATGCGGTTGTCGTGCATGAAGGCGATCATCGCGTAGCGCTCGGCGGCCGGCGCCGCGTCGTCGCGCACCATGGTGTAGCCGTCCATGGCGTTGACGTTGCCGGGCGCCAGATCGGCCGGGAACTGGAAGTAGAGGTTGTTGTGCGTGCTGCCGCGCCACTCGACCAGGCCCAGGTCGGGCTTCTCCCAGTGGATGCCGTCGCTGCTCTCCGCGTAGGCGTTGGCGACCTGCCGGTTGGGGTAGTCGTTGAGCTGGTACCAGAGCCGCAGGTGGCCGTCCTCTTCGCGGATCACCGAGCCCCAGGCGACGATCCCGCAGCCGAGCTCCCACTCGGCATCGCCCTGCACGACCGGCTCCGGCGCGTAGGCCGGCTGGTTCAGCACGCGGCGCAGGTTGATGATCTGGTGGATGCGGTCGTCGTCGACGAACAGGTGCAGGTCCGGGTCGTACATGACCCGCAGCTTAGCGCTTGTCGTCTGACCGGACGAGCGCCGCAACCTCAGGGCGCAGAGCGTCGGCGACGGTCTCGAACGAAGGCAGTTCCGGCACCAACGGGCCAAGCGACTGCTCCCGGTAGTCGCCGAAGTAGCACTTCTTGAGCGCGGTGCCGCCCTTGAAGCAGAGCCGACTGCAGCTCCGCGACCTCGCCGATGCCGGCCAGAACCCAGGAAAGCAGGTAATCGCGCTCAAGGACCTCCCATGGGATGCCCAGGCGCCGGCGCGCTTCCTGAAGACGCGTGCGTAGCGGCTTCATGCATCGACCATTCCGGGCAGGTTCTCCTGGACCATCCAACGGGTGTTCCGTCGCCCGTTTCTCGGTCCGCGAGGGTCGAGCTTGCGGTAACCCTTGATCGGAACCGTCACGAGCCGATCGAGCCCGGGACGAGTGAGCCCGTGATGTTCGAGGACCCACCCCAGGCGCTTGCCGGTTGCCGCATCCAATCGGAGGGCATAGTCGGTGATCCGCTCGACATCCAGCCGGGATCCTGCCGCCTCGAAGGCGTGAAGGACCTCGGCGAAGTCGCCGCAGTGCTGCGGCATGCAGAGCCCATCGACCAGCGTCCGCTCGAGATCGGTGATCGACACCCTGGCATCTCCGACCCACACCTGCTCCGTACCGAAGAAGCGGGCCGGCCTCACCTGGACGAATCGGTAGACCACGCCGTTGATGAGGCAGCCGTGGCGAGACTCGTCCGCCCTGCCCCGCAGACGCGGGACGGACGTCTCATGAGTCGTAAGCACGAAGGTCGTCCTTGGCACCTGCGACGTGAGGCCATGGTAGTGCAGCGCGGACCAGTGCGAGATGGCAGCGGGATCGACCAATGCCATGGCGACCTCGAACTCGTGCACCGGCGCCACACCCGGTACGGTCGAAGCCAACGCGTAGAGTCCCCGACGAAGGGGGACGATCCAACCGCTCTGCCGGAGGTGGTACAACGACTCTCCGAGGTAGGAGTCCCTGACGCCCGCTCGGGGCGCCAGCTCCCGCGCTCTGTCGATAGAGAAGATACGATCCCCCTCGTTCGCGAGCAGGCGTACCAACTCGATCTCGCGACGGCGGTCGTACGCGGGAGGATGGGCCCACAAGGACTCGAACCTTGGACCAACGGATTATGAGTCCGCCGCTCTAACCGACTGAGCTATGGGCCCGCGGGCATACAGCCAACACGTAAAGGGCCACACCGGTCAAATGGCCCTGTAGGAGAGCGTTCGCGAAAGGCGGGAATGGCCTGACGTCGGGCAACGCTGGTGGCGGCGGACGCCGACGGCGCGCCCTACGGCGTTGGATCGAAGTAGGGCACCGGCAACTCTCCGCGGGCGAGCTTGAATGCCATCGGCACCCGACCTGCGTGACCCGGGTCCATCGCAGGGAGGTCGTGCTCCGGGAAGAAGCCTGCGGCGGTCGTTTCGGGCCCTGCGATCGGGGTCCGGTCGTCGTGCGGCTCTACCAGCCAAACGCTTGCGTAGACGTGATACTTGCTGCGGGAGCGCCACAGGCGGGAGTCGAAGACGCCGAGCAGCTTCGTGGCGGTCCCCACCACACCGGTCTCTTCGCGAAGCTCGCGCTCAACCGACTGCGCCCACGTCTCGCCGACGTCGGTCGCTCCGCCCGGCATCGCCCAAAGGCCGTTGTCCTCGCGCTTGATCAAGAGCATGCGTCCATCCCGGAATACGGCCGCATCGGCGCCGACGAGCGGCGCAACGTGTATGAGGTTCTGCGTGTACTCCTCCATCACGTCGTCTGCCGGCCTCCCCTCGATCGCGGCGACCAGTCGAGCGCTCAACAATAGGGCGCGGTCGTACCGTTCTCGGTCGTAGTCGTTCTCGGCATAGCGCGCTCCTGTGTTGGCGATGCTCCGCAGCTCGTCGGCGATCAGGTACATCTCGTCCTGGAAGGACACTGTCAACTCCCCTGCCGTCCAGCCTCGATACTATCGTACGGTGAAGGCCACCGATAACGATCCGGCGACGAGTCCCATACGGCCGTGGAGGTCACGGGTGCACTACTATCCGCTGCTTCGCTACGCTCGCGAGACCAAGCTGCACCTGCCGCAAGCACGGGTCGCTACGCTCGACCGGATTCCGGATGCTGCCGAAGCGTGCCGGCGCGACGAGCTGTTCGACTCCCCGAACCGGATCGCCGGCATGCGTCTGGTGCACGACGACTCGGCTGCCGATCCCGATACGGTCACCGTGGCCTACACCGACGGCAGCCGTCTGCTGGTACTGGCCAGGGCGATCGAGCACGACCCTGCCGGCATGCGCACCCTGCTCGCCGAAGGGCAGGACGCCACCCGTTTCGCCGGTACGGACATGGACTACAACATCGACAAGGACGACGGCGTGGAGTTCCGCTTCGACGGCTCCTGCCGGCACGAGGAGGCGTTCTGCTTCGCCGTCACCCCCTTGAATGCCCGCCGGCACCGGCGCGTGTCATGTCCCATGAACAATCACGCGCTGGCCGAAAACCACGACCTGGATTGCTCCCCGGTCTACCAGACAGCGGCACGGGTCGGCACGGCGTGGTGGGTGGCCGCGTTCGTGGTCGATCTGGCCGAGATCGGCGCCGAGGGGCGGCCCGTGATCGGCTTCGACGTGGTGCGCAGGCGGCAGCGGGACGTGCGCCAGGAAAGCTGCTGGTCGCAGCAGCTCGCGGTGGGTTCCGTCGACCCTCGCTCGTTCGGCCATCTGCTGCTGTCCGATTCGGCGATCGCCCCGATCGCGCTCGACTGGGGGCCGGGCCGTTTCGAGGACAACACCGTGACCGTGACGCTCCCGCCCGGCCGTGGATCGGTGCGCGTATCATGCGAGTACCGGCCGCGCTCATCGAAGCCGGCCCCGGGCGCCCTGCCGGCCTCCTCACCCGAGACCATCGCGACCGCCGAACTGCGCGAGGGCGCGGCGACGGAGGTCTCGCTTGCCGTGCAGGTGCCGGCCACGGCTCCCGAGGGGCGGATCGCACTGAGGATCGACCGCGGCGGCGAGCGGCGCGAACTGCTGTACGCAGCCGAATACCCCAACGACGAGCGCGGGGTGATCTATCGGCACGGAGATGCTTCCACGCTGAGCGCGGATGCGCTCGATCCGTCGCCGCACGATCCCGATTTCCTGCGCAAGAAGCGAGCCTTCATCTGCAGCCGTCTCCCCGACTTCGGGCGCTCGCCGTCCTTCACGCTGCGCGCCGGGGATGGATCGGTGGCGTTCGACCTGATGCGGCCCGGCGTCATGGACGAGCTGGCCGCGTGGATCGAGTCGCTGTTCCCGACCGAGACGGACAGGCTCCTGGCGGCGGTGCTGCTGGCCAAGGGACCGGCCTTCACGAACCATGCTGACCCGTTCACCAGCCTGGAGTATGGGTTGACTCCGCTGTCGACGCTGCGTCTGGGAGCCGGAGACTGCACGTCGAGGGCCACGGTGCTGGCCGGCATCCTGTCCCGCCTTCGCGACCCGCAACGGCGTCGCTACCAGGCGTATCCCACGCTGGTCCTGTGCCACGTGATCACCACGGTCCGGACCGCGCGCGGCTGGATTCCGCTCGATCCCACCTACGGCCACTTCTACTACCTGCACGACAACCGCACGCTGGCCACGGCCGAAGAGCTGTCGCGCGACCTGGAAGGACTGGTCGATCGTGTCGACGCCCGCCGCCGCTGCGAGTTTCGACATCCTCGGACACACACCCGGTTCCACTTCGGACGGCTGGTGTATCCGGATTCGGCGCCGCCCTGGTAAGCGGCAGCGGCGGCTCCGCTACGGGATAGCCGCGGGAATGCTCCCGGCACCCTCCGGCCACCCGGCCACCGCATTGCACGGCGCGCCTCGGCGGGGGACGATACCGTGGAACACCTCGACCGCGGAGGAACCCATGGGCAAGGGCGCGGGCTTACTCTTCTCCGACCGGGACATCCGGGCCATCCGGGCAAAGGTCCACCGGTATGGGTGGGCCGGGCGTTTGTACGAGCAACTCAAGACGGCCGTCGACGGGGGACGGGAGCCGTTCCACCTGGGCAGTCGAAGGTTCACGCTCGACTACCCGCAAGCCGACATCGCCAGCTTCCCGGATGCGGGCCTGCAGCGCGGGATGGAGCACCTCCATCAGTCCCGCATGATCGAGCTCGCCCTGGTCGCGCGCATCAGCGGTGATGTCCGCTATGCCGAGCGGGTCCGAGCGCTCCTCATCGTGATGGCCGCGGTGATCACCAGGGGGAACGACACGACACGGGCGGCGTGGTCGCCGCAGTCACTCGGCTGGGCATCAGCGCATGACGTCCTGGAGCTGCTGGTCGCCTACGACCTGATCTACGAACAGGCCGCATGGACCGATGCCGAGCGCAGGACAATCGAGACCGCATTCACCGACGTCATGGAGACGATTCTGGCCGAGCCGTCCGCCAGGCGTCTGTCCAACACCTCCTTCTACTACCAGCCGTACCAGGTGGCCTGCGGGTGCTTCTTCGACCGCGACGATTGGATCGAGGCCGGCCTGCGCGGCCGCGGCGGGTTCTTCGATGCGCTGCGCCCTCCCGAGGGGTCGGCAACGGAGATGCGCTGGTACCGCTTCGGCGGCGACGACAGCGCCCACCACCGGATCCAGCGCCACGGCAGCGACGGCGCCCCCCGCGGAACCGCCGACGGCATGATCTGGAACGAAACCGGTGTCTACGGCAGCGTCATGCTCAGCCAATACTGCATCATCGCCGAGCTCATGCGCCTGCACGGCGGCATCGACCTGTGGAGCTACGCCACGCGGGAGGGCGCCTCGATACGGAGCATGTTCGACGGCTTCGTGCTGCGCTCCTTTCGCGACGGCGATGTGGCGCTGTTCGGGGAGAACGGGATGTACGACCGGCGCTTTCCGGGCCATGACCGCTCCGTGACAAGCGGTGTCACCCTGTTCAACAACCCGCGCAAGCACCTGGGCTCCAGCAAGTTCGACCTGGCATATGCGCGCTACGGCGATCCGGGGTACGGGTGGATCGCCCTGCGGAATCCGAACCGCGATGACTGGGACCAGAAGCTGGGGTACTGCGCGCTGTGGTACGGAGTCGACGGTTCGAACATGGAGGTGGCCGCACCCGACGTCAGGAGCCGCACGTTCGGCCAGTTCGGCATCGCGATGCTGCGCAGCACCGAGGGGCCGGCGTTCTGGGACAGCGACACGCCGGCAGCGGCGGTCACGTGGGGCGGCCACAAGTACCGGAGCCACCCCGACCAGCTCGGGTTCACCCTGCACGCCTACGGCCGCGTGATCGAGCCCGACCTGTGCGTCCCGTGGGACTACGGAATACCCCAGGGAGGCCGCAACCCCACCCCGTTCACGGCCTCGTCGTGGTGCCACAACGTGCTCAACGTCGACGGCCGCAACCACGGCACGGCAGCCGGGCTGCTGGTCGTCGACGACTACGGCGCGCATGCCAAGGTGCTCGGCCTGGCCGGTCCGAACATCCACGCCGCCTCGTATCGGGAGGGCGTGGAGATGGCGCGATGGCTGCTCCTCACCAGCGAGTACCTGCTCACGTGATGACGCGACCGAGGAGGAGACCATGTTGAGAGAGCGCTACCAACGGGAAGGCTACGTGATCTGCCGCGCCGTTCTGGATGACACCCTGGTCTCCGAAGCCGGCGCGCACGTCGACTGGCTGCTGGCACGCCATCCGGATCTGCGGCCGGAGCGGCTGCACCATCGGCTGGTGTGGGGCGACGCGTTCTGGGTGCGCCTGCTCCGCGACGACCGCGTGCTCGACTGCGTCGAGCAGATCATCGGGCCCGACATCGCCCTGTTCGCCTCCCACTACATCGCCAAGCCGCCGGCCGACGGGCTGGCCGTGCTCTGGCACCAGGACGGCTCCTACTGGCCGATCGAGCCCATGGAGGTGGTGACGGCCTGGCTGGCGATCAATCCGTCGACGCCGCGCAACGGATGTATGCGAGTGATCCCCGGCAGCCACAGGATGGAGCTCAAGGGCGTGCGCGCGCGTGAGGACACGCCCAGCGTCCTCGCCTCGGAGATGCCGGGCGAGTTCGTCGACGAGTCGAACGCCGTCGACGTCGTGCTGCAGCCGGGAGACCTCTCGCTGCACCATCCGCGTCTGGTCCATGGCTCGGCCGCCAACACCTCCGCGACGTGGCGCAAGGGGCTCACCATGCGCTATGTACCGACCACGACCCGTATCAACCGGCCCGCCGGTGAGGTGGAGAGCATACTGATGCGCGGCGCCCCGGTCCCGGGCATCAACCGCTACGCACCCAAGCCCCGGTACGTCGAAGGGGAGCACATGCCCTTTCACGACGCGGAGGCGTGGAACGCTTCGCTGACAACACCGGACGCCGGCCCGGGCAGGTGAGCTTGACAGACGCCGCTACGTCGGCCGACGCTTGCCGACTGCGGATGCACCATGACGATGATCCTGCGATGCTGACGCGCCACGCCACGATCAGTCGCAGAGCCACCATCCGGCACTGACCACCGGGAGCAGCAGCGTTGTCAGCCATCGCTCCGCTTCGCTCCCTGCCGCTCGCCGGCAAGCGACACGAACGCAACCGGCGAATACGCAAATTCGCCGTTCTCTATCTGCTCTTTCTGGTTCCCTTGACGTTGTTCGCGATCTTCAGCTACGCGCCGATATACGGCATGCTGATCGCCTTCAAGGACTTTTCCTACCGGCACGGGATCCTGGGCAGCCCCTGGAACGACTTCGCGCACTTCGAGCTGCTCTTCTCGTCGCCCTACTTCTTCCGCGTTCTCAAGAACACCATCGTCATCAGCTTTCTGCGCCTGTTCTTCGGATTCCCGGCGCCGATCCTCCTGGCGCTGGCCATCAATGAAGTCGCCAATCTGACCTTCAAGAAAGCCGCGCAGACCATCTCCTATCTGCCGCACTTCCTGTCGTGGGTCGTGCTGTCCGGGATGCTCGTCGAGATCCTGTCGCCGCAGCGCGGCGTCGTCGGCTTCATCTACGGCGCTCTGGGCATGCCTGCCCCCAACCTCCTGATCGACAGCGACTGGTTTCGGCCGATGCTGGTGGTCACGGGCATCTGGAAGACCGTCGGCTGGAGCACCATCGTCTACATCGCCGCGATCAGCTCGATCAATCCCGAGCTGTACGAATGCGCGTCCATCGACGGCGCCGGGCCGCTGCGCAAGGCCGCCCACATCACGGTGCCGTCGCTGGTTCCCGTGATGATCATCCTGTTCATCCTGCAGTTCGGCCATCTGCTGAGCGCCGGATTCGATCAGATCTTCAATCTCTACTCGCCGCTGGTGTACGAGGTAGCCGACATCATCGACACGTACGTGTATCGCCAGGGCATCGTCGAGCTGCGCTATGACTACAGCACGGCGGTCGGGCTGTTCAAGAACGTCGTGGGGGTCGCGTTGCTGTTCATCGCCAACTACGTCACGCGGAGGTTCAGTGAGTTTGCGCTCTGGTAGCCGCGCCGTCCGCGGCCCCCTGCGGCGCAACGGCCCGGGAGAGATGTTGGTGCAGGTGGTCTGCTACGTCTTCCTGGCGCTGTTCTGCCTGTCGATCCTCTACCCGTTCTGGGTGACGATCGTGCTGTCCTTCACCCCGGTAGAGCAGATCCGGACGCTGGGCCTGCGAATCTGGCTGGACGATTGGAGCCTCACCTCGTATCGGTTCGCCTTCTCCACCTACGGCAACGTCTTCGTCGCCTACCGGAATACGATCCTGCGCACCGTCCTGGGATCGGTTCTCACCGTGGCGGTCACGATGTTCGGCGCCTACCCGCTGTCGAAGCGGGACCTGCCGGGACGGTCCTTCATGACGATCGTCATCCTCATCCCGCTGTTCTTCTCCGGCGGCTTCATCCCGCTCTACCTGATCGTCCGGAACATGGGGCTGATCGACACCTTCCCGGTGCTGATCCTGCTGCTGCTGGCGGTGCCGTACTACATCATCATCATGCGCAACTTCTTCATGACGGTGGACCCGGCCTTCGAGGAGGCCGCGTTCATGGACGGAGCCGGCTATCTGCACATCCTGTTCCGGATCATCGCTCCGCTCTCCAAGCCGGTGCTCGCTACCGTGGCGCTGTGGGCGGCGGTCGCCTACTGGAACGAATGGTTCCATGCCATGGTCTTCACCACCGGCAAGGAGAACCTGGTGCTGCAGCTCCTGCTGCGCAGGATGATCGAGCACGCATCCGACATAGAGATCGCGATTCAGAACGGCGAGATGTTCTTCGGCGAGCAGATACGTCTGGAAGGCGTGAAGGCGGCCGTGACGCTCGTCACGATCGGCCCGATCGTCCTGGCGTATCCGTTCTTCCAGCGATTCTTCGTCAGGGGCATCCTGGTGGGGTCGCTGAAGGGATGACACCGAATCGTGATGGGAATCCAAGGAGGGGCATATGTAGTGGATCAGCAACGAAACCAACGCATCGGGAACGCCATTCCAAGGAGGAAGCAATGGTGAAGATCGACATACGACCATCGATACTATGCGTCGCGATCGCGATGCTGTGCGTCGGGGCAGCCGGGACGGTTTCCGCGGCCGGCACCGAGGACGCTGCCCAGCCTGCGGAGCGCATGACGATCGAGCTCCAGGGCGGCTACAAGATGGAGGGCCAGGACACGGGCTGGTTCGAGGAGACCGTAGAGGAGCGGTATAACGTAGAGATCGTCTGGAACAACGTGCCCAAGGGCGGCACGCAGATGGAGACGCATCTGGCGACCGGCAAGTTCTTCGATGCCGGGTTCGTCTGGAAGTCGCCGAAGGAGCTGTACTACAACGCTCTGACGCGGGGGATTCCGGAAGAGATGGTGGTGGAGCACATGCCCAACTACACCAGAATCTTCCGCGAACGGAATCCGATCGCCTGGCAGATGAATCGCAATCCCGAGGATCCCAGCGAGTTCCTGGCCCTGGCCGGCATGAACGCCAACAACGGACTGCCGCGCCTGCTGCCGGCGTTCCGGCTGCACTGGGCGACGGCGGTCGGCGTCGAGGTTCCCGGCTATTCGCCGGAGAACATCATGGTCCTCAGCGACGAGAAGCGCGTGCACTTCCTGAACCACGATCTCACCTTCGCGTGGTTCGAAGAGATGCTCTACGCCTTTCGCGACGGCGACCCGGACGGCAACGGCAAGGCCGACACGATCCCCTGGGGTGCCAACAACCGCAGCCGGTGGTCGTTCGGCGGCCTCATGGGTGCGTTCGACATCGGCGCGTTCGCGGTAGGCGGCGGCACGCGCTACAACTCGCTGGTCGACGGCGAGCTGCTCGCATGGGCCGTCGCGCCGGGCTACCGGCAGTTTCTGAAGACGATGGCCGCGTGGTACCGCGACGGCGTCCTGGACAACGAGTTCACCAACATCAACAACAACCAGATGGGTGAGAAGCTGTGCGCGGGCACCCTGGCCGCGGCCACCGTGGTCGCCGACGATGCCGCCAGCAGCGAGGGAGAGCTCTCCTCGCGGCCGCCCGACTGCATCACGGCCGAGGCGGACCTCGGCATGGACGGCGCCGCGACGATCATCACCAAGCCACTGGTCGGCCCGGATGGAGCGCAGGGCGCCGTCCACTACGACACCAGCGGCAGCGGCGGCCTGCGGGTAGCCGGGTTCATCGGCGCTCACGTCACCGATGAACGGCTTCCCACGATCCTGGAGGTGCTGGACTACGTGCACTACAGCGTCGACGATCCGCGGGTCTACGTGCACCGGGATTTCGGCCAGCCCGGCACCCATTTCGAGTGGAAGGGCGAGGAGTACGAGTCGCAGCTCACCATCTACCCGCAGACGGAGGTCGGCAGCGCCGGCCGCTTCCAGCACAACTGGAACAGCGGCAAGTACCCGTCGTACTTCAAGTTCGCGCGTCCCGCGGCCGTCGTGAAGTACTGGGATTTCATGTTGTCCGACGACGGCGGCCAGGCGTTCTCCCTGTTCCCGTACCGGTGGGACCTCCTCGGTGAGACCGAGGTGGGGGAGATGGAGATCAAGCATGGGACCGCCGTGAACACCCTGGAGGAGGAGTTCTACTACAAGGCGATCACCGGTCAGATCGACGTCGATGCCGAGTGGGACGCCTACGTGCAGCAGTGGAACGACCACGGCGGTGCCGCGATCATGGCGGAAGTGGCGAAGGCGCCGATCGTCGCCGGTTTCAGGACGGGCGACCTCAGGTACTGAAGCGCCCGCGCACGTGATCGATACCACGGGAACCGCCGTCCGCGGCGGTTCCCGTTCTTCGCCGATCCCGCCGGCGTTTATCCCGGGTAGAACGGCAGCCGATCGGGCGCAGGCTGCATGGCGACGATCTGGTCGCCGCGCCAGGTGAACGAGAAGCGGCGCCCGGCGGGGGAAACCTCCGCTGTTTCCCGCATCGGCAGCGAATACCGCATGACGGCGCGCCTGCCGGTGCCGAGTTCCGTCGCGGGGAGGTGGACGAACGGGCCGATGAGCCTCGGCTCGATGCGCGTCCCGTCCAGCGACACGTGCACGGACGCCGGCTGCGTCCAGCGCGGAATCCGCACGAACAGGTCGATCGGCCGTTTCGCGGTCAGCGCGACCGCCGCGCGTTCCTCCGCCCGCGTCACGCGCACCGACACCGCTTCGTCGTCGCGGTCCAGATGGAGATTCACGAACCATCCGGCGTCGGTGTGCTCCACGGCGTGCTCGTACAGGTCGACCAGCGTGTGCACCACGGCGGCGGTCACATCCAGTATCACGCCCTTGGCACCGTGCGGATGCGCGTGAGCGCCCCATCCGCCCACGTTCTTCTCCGCGATTCCGGGGTAGTCGGTCGCGTCCCGTTCGCTCGTCTGTCCCGGCAGCAGGCGCGACCGCAGGATGCGCTCCGCGTCGTCCAGCAGCCGGGCGTCGCCACGCCGCGTCCCCAGCCACAGAGCGAGTTGCGCCACGTCGCCTGCGCTCGCGGTCTCGCCGATCGGATCACCGTGCTCATCGGGGTAGCGGGTCTTGCCCAGATCGTGGGGGGTAAATCCGGACTCGCAGATGACGTGCTGTTGCACGGCGCCGTCGTAGGCCGCCTGTACCGCATCGACGTACTCGTGCTGGCGCGTCAGCCGGCCGAAACGCCACAGGCCGCGTAGCGTGCCGAGGTAGGAGTGGCTGTGCCCGGCATTGCCGGAATCGACGAGGGCCGGCGGCATCGAGCCGTCTGCGGCGGTCGAGTGTTCCAGGTGATAGCGCGCCATCTCGTCCGCGAGCTCCAGGGCGAGCGCATCGCCGGTCGCCTCATGGAACTCCACCAGCCCTTCGATGCAGCGTCCGGTGGTCCCGGTCATGTCGCCCAGCACCGACGGACTGTCGCGGTCGACGGCGGCCCCGGCATGCTGCGGATACGCAAAGCGATCCAGATCCCACGATCCATCGGCGCGCAGGCATCGGCGTATGGTCGCAAGCGCGTCGCGGCCGCGCCGTGCAGCCCACGCGCTGCCGCGGTAGCGGACCAGAGCGCTGAACGCCAGCAGGCACTCCCGCAGCGAGTGCAGCTCGAAGCGCGGCGCTCGACACGCCAGACCCGGCGGTATGAACAGCAGGTGATCCGGGTTATCGGTGAGCGTGTGCAGATTGCGCAGCATCGCGCTCTCCAGGTCGGGTGGGATGACGAACCCGGTCGCATGCTCCAGCCGCAGCATGGCATCCCACCACCGCCCCGTATCGTGGGACTCCAGCCAGCCGCCCGTGGGGAGCCGCCCGTGGTCGGGATCGAGCCACCGGAGCAGCGAGCGGCCGCCCAACTCCATCACCGGCATGAGATTCATGCGAGTGCCGCCACGTTCGTCCGTGCGTTGCCGGGATACGGCAGGGACACCAGCCGTCGGCCGTCCGCTTCCAGATAGGTGCCATGTATCACCGTGGCTTCGAGCCCGGCGTCAGGCCCCTCGGCCGCCGGCGTCAGCCGCAGCAACTCGGCGTCAGTGCGGACGGTGAAGCCGAGCGGATCGCCGTCCGGCGTCGTCGGGCAAAAGCGGATCGCGCCGTCCCCACCGCCCGCGCGGCAGACGTAGGTCACCGGGACGTCCGCGATGTGCAAGGTGACCACCCGTGCCGCTTCCCGGGTAGCCGGATCAACGATCGTGCCGGTCTGGAGGACGCGGCTCGGATCCACCATCGGTGCCTCGTCGGCGAGCGGCCAGAGCGCGGTCACGAACCAGGTGCCGCCGCTGAAGTCTCCGGCCCGGCTGCTGTAGACCACCTGCTCGGTCGTATTGCGCCGCTGTTCGGGTTCGGCCGCGATCAGGCGCGGCTCCAGGGACGCGATCAGCAGGTGATACCGTGAGCGGTCACGGGTGCCGGCGCGCACCCACCAGCGCCCGCGCTCGACCAGCTCGGTGACGTAGTAGAGGCATGCGGCGGTGGTCGTCGCGCCGCTCGTACGGAGATGATCGAACACCAGGCACTGACCGCCCGCTTCCAGCGCGATGGTGCGTTGCTGAGGCCCCAGCACCGTCCGGCACGCGCTGAATCCACGCATCCCTGCCAGAAAGCGCACGGACGTGGTCCCCTCCGCCGCCGGCTGCCAGTCATCCGCTACGCCCGCGGACGACCCCTCGGAGGCGAAGACGTTGGTCTTGCCGTCCGCACTCGGGTGCCAATGCCGGGTGATCGGCCGGAAGTAATCGAGCAGCCGCCCTGGAGCAGTGCCCGCTCTCCACAGCAGGCGGTTGTGATAGAAGGCGTGCTTCCAGTGGTACTGACCGTCCTGCAGCAGAGGACAATCGGCCAGCGACAGGTGCGCGATCGCGGCCGCGTCGTAGTGGCCGTGACCGCCGCCCTCCACGGAGCTGATCGCCAGATAGGCCTGCTCCGGAGGACGCCCGCTGCGCAGCACCACCTTGGCTCTCTGGGTGACGGCCGCTCGCGGCCGCGCCGGGTCGGGCGCCACCGAGTCATCGGCCCATCGGTAGGCATCGAACCAGCGTAGCGGCTCCACGAAACCGGATCTCTCGTCCGCCGGCAGGGCGGCAACCGCCCGGAAATGGCGGTGTGCGGCATCCTTGTAGCTGCCGTCGCGGAGCACCGTGGCGCCCTTCTCGAGGATCGGCAGGACGGCGGCGTTGCCCATGTCCCCGGAATCGCCGTAGCCGACCACGCTCCCGGCGGGGGTCACCATCTCCCGGAAGTGCTCGAAGTAGGAGCGATGGTAGGCCAGATGGTAGGCATCCTCGCCCTTTCCCAGGATGTCGATCATGGTGAGAATCGAGTGGAACCAGTCCGACTCGTAGCCCGAGGCGTCCTCCGGCGAGAGCCGGTTGTAACTGCGGTCGAAGGTCTCCATGGCCCACGCGCGCCATTGCCCCGCGTGCGGATGATCGGGCAGCGCTCGGGCAGCGCCCAGGATGCCGCGGGTCATGGTCATGGCGATGTTGTGCGTCCGGCCCCGCATCCAGGCATAGGAATGGCGTCGGCCGCGCTGATGTGCATCGAGCACCTGATAATCGGTCGTCCACGCCAGGGCGGTATGCGCGTCCCGCCGTAGCTGCCGGTCCGGCCAGCCGCCCGTACGATCGAGGATGTCGCAGATCTGGCTCAGGCCCAGCGGCTCGGCAGCCCCGCCGACGTGCCACCAGGCATATCCGTGCCACGTCGCATGCGCGGGGACAGCACGGTAGGCTTCGCGACACGCCGCCAGCCCCTGCGGGGTGTTGATCCAGTAGTAGTCCCACAGCGCTCGCGGCGTACGCAGGTAGCCGGAGACCACGCCCCGCACCAGCTCCAGGGCACGCTGACGATAGCTCGCCTCACCGGTGAATTCGTACATGCCGAGGTGCGCGACGCTCCAGCGGGCGATGTCGTAGGTCTTGAGGATCTTGCAGCCCGGAACCTGGGTCACCGTCTCCCGTTCGATCAATCCGCTCGGGAAGTCCTCTTTGTAGTGGGCCAGGACCTCCTCGAAGAATCGCAGGTAGTCGCGTCTGCTGATGGTCTTCACGGTCAGCCTCCGGGGCGCTTGGCAAGGGGGTCCGGTGACCATACGCTCGGGTGGTCTTGCGCACAACGGCCCACCGCCACGGGGGCCGGCCCCGCGCACCGGGAGGTCGTCATGGAACGGAACCGAGACACGGTGAGCGGAGCGAACCTCACTCGAAGAGTGAGCAAAGCCGACTATCTGGACTTCTTCAGGACGACGCTGGCGGCACTGGAGGAGGATTTTCCGCGGCGCTTCCTGGACCACGTCAGGATACAGGGGCTACAGAGCATCCATAACTCCGACAATCTGGCGCGCTGGGCGTGCGTGGAGGCGTGGATGTACGCATTCACGCATGAGGACGCCTACCTGCAACGGGCTCGCGAGCTGCTGCTGATCGTGGTGGGGTACATCGAGAACACGCCCAAGCTGCTGTGGACCTACACTCCCCCGGACGACCCGGAAACGACCGCGGCGATCCTCAGAGTGTACGCGTCCTTTCCGGGAAGCGGATGGCACGTCGGCGGCTTCTCCAATCACCTGGGGATGGGCGACTGCTGCGTGATCCTGGAGCGTTTCGGCGCGTGGCGAGACGACCGCGAGCGGTTGCGCGTCAGCGAGGCCGCCGCGCGGCTGGCCGACTATCGGTTGCAGAAGACCAGCTTCTACCACTTCGACGACGACCAACGGAACAACCGCACGCTTACCAGCGCGCGCGGCGTGTTTCGCCTGGCGCAAGCCTTTGCCGATCATCCCGACGCCGGGCGCTGGCGCGACTGGGCGATCCGACAATTCCGCGTGAACCTGAACGCCCGTTCGGACGAGGATGCCTCGAGCTATCAGTCGGACTGGTTCCATTCGATTCTCAACATCATCGAATACCTGGACTGCGGAGAGCAGCAGTACTTCAGCGCGCACCATCGGGCCTACTTCCAACACTTCCGAGACCTGATCCTGCCGGACGGATCCTGTGCGGCGTACGGCGACTCCACGGGAACCAACTCGGCCCATCTGCCGATTCTTGAAAAGGGAGCCAGCGTCTTCGGAGACGGCACGTACAAGCACGCGGCGGCGGCCCTGTTTCGACGCACTACGCGCGACCTCGACGTCGCACGGCAGCAGCTTGGATCAACCCGCTGGATCGATGCCTGTCGATGGGCCGATGACGACGTCGAACCGGCGTTCCCCCGGATGGAAAGCACGGTCACCGCGGAGGGAACGCAAATCCTCAGGCTGGGCGACCGTAGCAGGCATTCGTACCTCAGCCTGACCTCCAACGACCAGACCTCCAAAACCGGCGCCGGACACGGGCACGTGGATGCCAACGCCATCAGCCGCTGGACCTGCAACGGCGCGACGTTCCTGGAAGACGGGGCGTACCAGTGGCCCGACGCCATCTTCCACAACCGCGTGCTGTGGCGGCCGGGCGACCCACCGGGCAAGATCATCGACTACTTCCGGCCCCGGAAGACGCGGCCGCACTGGGATCCCAAGGACCCGAATCGGAAGATCTATGCGCGGCCAGGTCCATCAGAGGGAGTCGAGGAGGGATGGCATCCGGATGCCGAGGTCGACACCTGCATCGAGTTTCTCGTTCGGCGACCACAGTTCACCGCGTCCCGCAGCACCCTGGGCGCCCACCAGAGGACTACCGTCATGGACAGCTCGGGCCGTTGCGTGGTGTTCGACTCACTGGAATCGCAGAATCCGGTCGCGGCCGCCTGCCTGTTTCACGCGCGGAGCATCGCGCGGCATGGTCACGCCTGGGCGCGGGTGGCGGCCGATCACGACGGCGAGGAGCACGCCGCGATGATCATCAATCTCGAGCCGGGCCGGATGGCAGTCGAGCCCGAGGTGAGGAACAACGCGCACGAGCATCTCATGTACGCCTTCGCGCGCGGCTGCGCTCCCTGGTTCGTCACCGTGCTGATGCCGGTGTCCCGGCGTTACGACCCGGACACGGGAGATGGTCCGGCCGGTGAGCTCGGCCTGGAGCTCCGCACCATTCACGATGACTCCGACCAGGTCGCGGCCAGGATGGTGCGCGTCCCTGCGCGAGAGCGGGTGATGTACATCGGCTGCCGACGCGGTCGCGGCGGGACGCCCGTGGAGTTCGTTCACGGGATACGTACCGATGCGATGCTGCTCCATGTAACTGAGCACCCCGGCGGGAAGCTCGATATCAGCGCGGTGAAGGCCACCGTCGTCGAGCATCGGGGCAAGGAGATCGCCGGTGCCGGCGAACCGGCGGACATTCACCTGGACGGGATCGCTCTCGGCCCTGATATTGTCGGCCCATGAGCACGGACCCGAACGACGCCTCCGCTCGCAGAAAGAAGATCCTGTTCACCGATTGGCGCGACATCGACTGCGGCTCGGTCGCCTGGCTGACCGAGGGGGGAGAGCGCTATCAGGTGGGCAACCCGCCGGGCGAGCCGGTGCCCCTGTGGGCGGAGCAGCCGTCGGTGCCGCACGGCATCCGGCTGCAGGCGCAGGCGGCCCGCAAGGCGGGGATGATCGAGGGCATCCCGGACGTCGGTCACGTGGTCTTCGAAGAGGGCCGCTACCGCTCCTGGTACCTGGAGGTGAACGGCATCTCCCGGTTCGGCACCGGCGCGCCGGCCCATCGGCGCCCGCCGGAGCTGGTGGAGATCTGCTCGGTCGAATCGCCCGACGGGCTGCACTGGAGCGCTCCGACCCGTTCGCGCATCAATGCGCCAGCGCGGGGCGACCGGTGCGTAAATCCCGGTCGCGCTGCGTGCGTGGCTGCTGAAGGATGCCGCCCGGAGGCTGTAACTGGACTGGAGCGGCTGCTGCTCGACGCGCAGGATGTCCAGACGGCGCCCGGATCACTTCCGGTGCTTGGCGATTGTCTTTGGTAAACAGATCGGATACACTTTGAGACATACCTTGAATGAGGAGGCTCATAGCTTGGCATGATGACGATGTCCAACATCGACCAACGGCTTGCGGTCATGTTCAAGGATGCCTTCCCACCCGTGAGCCGATGCGTGTGATTGCGCTTGGCTTCGGGTTCATTGCGGGCTGCGACACCGGAGCTGCCCGGAGGTTGCCTGTGCGACCAGCGCACACGACGTCGCTGCGTGGTCTTGCTCGGACCGGCCGCGCGCCGCAGGCCAACGACCACTTTAGGCCAAGAGCTGGCGCCTGCCGTTCACCCACCTCGAGGACCCGTTGAGTTCTGTCCGCCGCTCGTCTACCAGCAGACCAGGTTATCGAATGGTCGGGTTCGGGTTTCTGGATGGGTTGTTCGCGGGACTTGGTGCATGGTTGCCGGTATCGCCCCCACGATTCGATCCACCGCGGTACTCTTCAAGCGCCAGGCACGATGATCTGGAGCGCATAGCTCACGACATGTATCGGGCCATGGATGCCGTGAGTTACGATGTCGAAGCACAGTCGTAAACGCTCTCCGAATGTTCCCACGCCCGCGCATCCCAAGCGTGAGTTACCGCCCAAGGAAGTTCTCGACCGACTTCCGCCGGATGTACAAGTATCAGTAATCGAAGCCGCCTCGTTCACTGGGCCCTTGCCACCTCCGTCGATGTACAAACACTACGACGATGTACTGCCCGGATCAGCCGAGAGAATTCTGCGAATGGCAGAGAAGGAACAGGATCATCGTGCCGTATGGGAGACGAAGGCACTCCGTGTCGGAGCCCGCGATAGTCTTGTGGGCCAAGTATTCGGCCTCGTAGCCCTGCTCACGCTCGTGGGAAGTGTTACTTACATGGCGGTGCAAGGACTGACCGTTGTCCCGGCTATTCTCGCCGGCGCCACAACGGTAGGCACCATCGGTGCGTTTATACGCGGGCGCAAGAACGATCCCGACAGGCGTCCGTAGCCCGCTCGCGATGCGGTCGGTAATCTCAGACTTCCTGACATGGTGCGCTGCCCGCTGATTCCCGGTAGTCTCAAACCCCGATTTTCGGGCTTCTTTTGCGGCGGATGCACGATTTTCGGCGTTCACCGCTACAGACCTTGGACAAAGTGAAGTGACGCACAATCAAAGTTGCCTGGATTTTCCGCATACAACCGGCCTGCTCATCCCGGCGCCGGGCACGATCTCGTCTACAAGAGCCTCGGCGATCCATCTTGATGTGTCACTCGATTCCGGCTGAGGTCAGGAAGTCTGAAGCCATGCCGGCGAGTTGAACTTGTGCAGAATGATCTGCGTGGAGAGCTCGATGAGCGAAGTTGGTACTGACGGCGGGTCCTGAGACGCAACCATCACACTCGTGCCCTTGTGGCGCATCTCCCGAACGACTTCGATGAGTCCCGCAACCAAGGCGGGGCTGCCGATGTACTTGTACGCCTCGTCGAAGACGACCAGCTTGTTGAATCGGCGACCGTGCCAAGTCGTATCGGCGAATATCTGTGCTCCTTTGGGGCTATCCTTGACCTCCTTCGCGCCGGAGATGAAGTCGAGTATGAAGCCGTCTCGAACGATGCCGCTGCTGCTTTCGGTACCGTTCTCGGTCGCTTCCAACGGCAGAGCCTGGACGACGACAGTATTCTCCCCCCGCGGCGCCCTTACGTTTCCTGTCGTTCGCTGATGCTCGTCTGCTCACTTGGGTTCCTCGGCGCCGATGCTCTGCTGCCTGTCGATCCACGGTTCAGTGGCCCCAGCGACGGTTACCGCCGCTTGCCACGCACCCTGAATCCGGCAGATCGTACCCTTCGGGTCGTGACGCAGTCACGTTCCGCTCTGGTCGGCAGGCGTCGGCCCGGGGACCCGGACGGCCACCGGCTCTGCTCTGCTATCGTCGACGCATGAGCAGCGACCCGAACGACGCCTCCGCTCGCAGAAAGAAGATCCTGTTCACCGATTGGCGCGACATCGACTGCGGCTCGGTCGCCTGGCTGACCGCGGCCGGAGAGCGCTATCGGGTGGGCAACCCGCCGGGAGAGCCGGTGGCCCTGTGGGCGGAGCAGCCGTCGGTGCCGCGCGGCATCCGGCTGCAGGCGCAGGCGGCGCGCAAGGCGGGGATGATCGAGGGCATCCCGGACGTCGGTCACGTGGTCTTCGAGGACGGCCGCTACCGCTCCTGGTACCTGGAGGTGAACGGCATCTCCCGGTTCGGCACCGGCGCGCCGGCCCATCGGCGCCCGCCGGAGCTGGTGGAGATCTGCTCGGTCGAATCGCCCGACGGGCTGCACTGGAGCGCTCCGACCCGTTCGCGCATCGAGGCCCCCGCACGGCGGGACTTCGACGGCATGGGGTTCTTCATCGACCCGCACGCGAGCCCGGAGGAGCGCTACAAGTTCATATACTGCGCCAAGTTCGACGAAGGCGCGTTCCGATCGCACCTCGACGCCTACCTGCGCCGCGAGCCGCGCCATCGGGACGCGCGCATGTCCGCCGAGCGGCGCTACGGGATGTTCGCGGCCGTGTCGCCCGACGGGGTCACCTGGCGCAGCCTGCCGGAGCCGTTCACCCTGCACCCCAGCGACACCGACACCACCGTCTTCTGGGACGACGCCCTGGGCGTGTACGTGATGTACACGCGCCTGTTCCGTGACGGCCGCCGCTGGATCGGCCGCGCCGAGGCTCCCGACTTCGCGCACTGGGGGCCCGTCGAGCCGATCATCTGGCCGCGTCTGGACGATCCGCCGGACTACGACTACTACCTCAACGGCCACAGCCGCTACCCCGGCGCGCCGGAGTACCGGCTGATGCTGCCGATGCTCTACCACCGCTACACCGAGCGCAGCCACGTGCGCCTGTACTCCAGCGCCGACGGCATCGCCTGGAGCGAGGTTCCCGGCGGGCCGGTGCTGACCACGGGAGAGCCGGGCGCGTGGGACAGCGAGTTCATCGGCACCGGCAAGGATCTGGTCCCGTTCGGCGAGGGCCGCCTCGCCATCCCGTATTCCGGCGTCGGCTACCCGCACAAGTATCCGCGCTGGCAGCAGGTCTTCGACGCCATGCGCACCGGCTGGGCGTGGTGGCCGCAAGACCGGCTCTGCGCCGTGATCGCCGATTACGAAGGCGAGTTCCACACCCCGCCGATCCTGCCGGCGGGACGCAGGATGCGGCTCGACTTCCGCACGCCGATGGCCGGCCGCGTGCGCATCGGCATCGACGGCGTCGAGCGGCGGTCGGCCGCCGACTGCGACCCGCTGGTGGGCGACCACGCCGGCCGGCCGGTGACCTGGTGCGGCGGGGAAGCCGACCTGGGCGTCGCCGCCGATCAGCCCATCTCCCTGCACGTGAGCCTGCGCAGCGCGGAGCTGTTCTCGATCACGTTCGAGTAACTCAGCCGCCGGCGCCTCCGGAGAGGATGCCGTTCTGTCCCAGAAACCGGACGATCTCGCGCAGCGGCGTGGGACAGTCGTTGTGCCCACACGCCATGGCCAGCGGCGTGGTGCCGGCCGCCCGTGCAAGCGCCTCGCCGTGTGCGTACGGAATGATCCGATCGCGCTCGCCGTGCAGCACCAGCACCGGCGAGGCGCCTGACGTGACGACCGAGAGGTTTTCGAACCGGTCGAGCATCAACGCGCGCGGCACGAACCGCGGCATCAGGTCGCCCAGGCGCGTGAAGGTCGACTCCAGCACCAGCGCCGCCACCGGCCGGACGCGGGCCAGTGCGCACGCGGCGCCGCCGCCGATCGACCGCCCATAGGCGACGATGCGCCCTGCGTCGACCCACGGCTGCCCGCTGAGATGATCGAACGCCGCGACTGCCGCGGCGGTGATCGACCGCTCGTTCGGCCTGCCCCCCGAGCGCCCGTAGCCGGGGTACTCGACCAGCAACACGCCGATGCCCGCCTCTGTCAGCCGGGCGAGCACGGCCACATGATCGTCGATCAACTCGCCGTTGCCGTGCATGAACATCACGACCGGAAACGGGGTAGAGGCGGCCGGCCGGAGAAACCAAGTCTCGATCTCCCGGTCCTGGCCGAGCCATACGGTCTCGGCGCCGGCCGGGAGTTGCGGAGGCTCGGCCCGCTGTGGCCGCGGATAGATCACCCGCCGCTGCAGCCCCATCCACGCGCCGATGAGCCCCAACGCGACCAGCCCCACGACGGCGGCGGTCAGCATCGCACCGGAACGACACCTGTTCGACCGAGGTACCATGGTGAGATCAATGGCTGATGGTGGACGGCGCGATCACGGACGCCCGCGCCTGCGCTGGGCGGCTCTCGCGATCTGTGCGTCGCTGGCACCCGTCGCGGCATGTGCCACCGGCATGGACGAGGCGCCGGTCGTCCCGGCCCCGCCTGCCGAATGCGTAGCGCAGGACGGGAGTCTCGACGCCGGCGCCACCCTGCAGGAGGCCGCCGGGAGCTATCGCCTGACGCTCGTCACGGATGGCCGTGGCGGTACGCGGCGTGCGACGACCGGAACCCTCCACCTGGAGGCGAACCCGCCGGCTCTGCGCAGACTCTCCGCCGAAAACGGAGCCGCGGACGACACCGTGCACGTCCCGCTGCACGGCTGGGCGGCCATCGACCTGCGGCCGGTCGGGGCGCTGGAGATCGGCGACCTCGGCTCGCCGGACCCCCTGAGTCCCGGCGTGCTGGTGCTGGAGCAGCGGCCGGCGTTCGCGGCGCCGGTGGCCATCACGCTGCGCCTGGGCTCGATCGCCAACCACCGCGCCGGGGCGACGGCGGTCGACGGCGGCTACACGGCGCTGCACGTCACCCGCCTGGCGGAGTCCGGCGGCTTCTCCGGCACCTGGATCAGCGGCGTCCACGCCAGGCGCGTCAAAGGTCACTTCTGCGCCGTCCCCATCGCTTCCGGTGCGCGACAGTAGTTCGAGCCACCGCTTCGTCTACCGATGAATCGCCGCCGCCACGATCAACGAACCCTCGACAGACTCGTCATCCTATCTTCAGCAACGTGTCCTGATCGGCCAGAAACCACGTTTCCATGCACTGTACCATCATATGAGCATTGTCGTCCCTAGCACTTGCGGGCCGATCCCAATTGTCGGGTTCACGGTTCTTCAAATGTTTCCACGGACCGCTATTCCTTTCGACAGGCCCTTCGCTATCGACGAGCAATACGATGAAGTCACTGGTATCAGCGTTACCAACGGCGGTACGGAAGTCCCTGAAAGCGTTCTGCCTACTTCCCGAGGGGATTACACGCGGCATGCGCCCAGCAAGCCCTGCCTTACTCAGGTATGCGCCAAAGCCCCGACGGCATCGCGCCCTCAACGCCTTGGTGTTGCCGCCACCTTCGACGAAGACAGTCACGTTCACCAGCGGTTGCCACCTAGCTGGCCCCTGCTCCACAGTTCACCCAAGCTGTATCGCTCCAGCCAATCGGCTAGATCATCCTTCTCCAAGCGCTTCAATATCGTCTGTCCATCGCGCCTATCACAAACGACTACGCTCTCCGGCGTATCGGTGAGACCATCGATGATACTGTCCGAATGAGTAGTGACGATGAGTTGACACCGCTCGGATGCCTCTCGCAGTAGATCGCACAAGCGAGGAAGAATGTCGGGGTGCAGGCCCAACTCAGGTTCTTCAATACACACAAGTGGGGGTGGCTTCGGGTGACATAAGATGGAAAGAATACAGAGAAACCGAAGCGTCCCTTCCGACATCCTGTTGGCAGGGATCGCGATTTCATGTTCCTGCAGGTACACTTGCATGTGCTCACCTTCAACCACGACCGCGAAGTCTTCTACATCCTCGTAGAGGCATTGCAGAGCATTCACAATCCTCCTCTTCGCCTGTGGCGACTTCTGCAGAACATTCAACACCGGTACGAGATTCTGGCCGTCTTCGCTGAGAACGTCGCCATTGACATCAAAGCTCTGCGGTCTGCGCGCAGGTGCTCGCCGGCCGAAGGACCACTCTCTGTAGATTCTCATGTTCTTGAACATGGCCGCTACATGGCATATCTCCGGGTGCACCAGACAATCTCTCTCACGAGCAAGCGCGGACTCCATATCGCTGACCGGTCCTCCCGGTTCCTCCGTGTACTTTCCGTCTCTTTCGTAGCCCAAGAGGGTGTGCTCTCCGTCGGCGTCGACGTAGGCATATCTTTGACCCCTGCCTTGACGGAAGGTGTCGTCTTCGACGCTCTCCCATTTCAAATGAGGTCGCTTGCCGTCCGCGACGAAACGCAAGGAATAGCGCAGAGGGTCCGGCTGGACTGGATCTGTCAAGGACACTTCCACCTCCGCAGCGATCGGATCAACGCCATTTTTCCAGACCCAATAGCCCGTGCCGGAGCTGCGAAACGGTCTCATCAATTCCGTCGGAGCGGATTGCAGTAATCCGACTATCTCTATGACGTTGGATTTTCCGGAACCGTTCGGACCGATGAAAACGTTGAGGGGGTTGAGGGTCAACTCCTGAGGATTTGGCCCGAACGATAGCACGTTCTTGAGCTTGATTCGGTTTATCAGCATCGTCCGCCCTCCTTTGGACTACGATTGCACTTCGGCGATTTCCTTCACGCGGTCCCCGCCCGGAGCGCTTGCAACCGTTCGACCAGGGTCGGATGCGAGTAGTGGTAGAAGCTGTACCAGGGGTGGGGGGCCAGGTTCGCCAGGTTGTCGCGGCTGAGCTTGATCAGCGCACCGGCCAGCGGCCGTGGTGAATCGACCGCCTTGGCCGCGAACCGGTCGGCGGCATACTCGTGCCGGCGCGACCACAGCGCCGACAGCGGCCCCAGCCAGAACGTGAACGGCCCGGACAGCAGGCTGAACAGCACCAGCGCGCCGTGGTGACTGGGCTGGCCGATCCCGAACGCCGCGAACAGCGGCGCGTAGTCCAGCATCAGGCTCAGGACCCAGAGGCCGGCCACCGTGGCCACCACCGACAGCGCCAGCCGCTGCGGGATGTGCCGCAGGCGCTCGTGGCCGATCTCGTGCGCGACCACCGCCTCGATCTCGCCGGGATCGAGCTGGTCGAGCAGCGTGTCGAACAGCACGATGCGCTTCACCGGTCCCAGACCCGTGAAGTAGGCGTTGCTGTGACGGGAGCGCTTGCTGCCGTCCATCACGAAGATGCCGCGCAGGCGGTAGCCCAGCCGCCGGGCGAGCTCCGCCAGCCGCGAGCGGACCTCGCCTTCGTCGACCGGGACGAAGCGGTTGAACAGCGGCGCGATCACGGTGGGGTAGAGCACCATCAGCACGAACTGGAAGGCGATGATGACGCCGCCCGCGTACAGCCACCAGAGGCTGCCGGCGCGGTCCATGAAGGCGAACAGGACCAGCAGGACGACCGCGCTGATGACCAGGGAGATGAGGCCGCCCTTCAGGCGGTCCAGCAGGAACAGCCTGAGAGTCGTGCGGTTGAAGCCGAAGCGCTGCTCGATCACGAACTGCGAATAGAGCGCCGCCGGGATGCCCAGCACGGTGAAGAAGGCGCCCACGGCCAGCACGTAGATCCCTCCCGACAGATAGGGGTGCAGGGCCAACTGGCCCACCGCGAGGTCGAGCGTGCCGAGCACGCCGCTCAGCACCACGGCCAGCACCGCCACGGCCGACACGCTGCCCGTGAGCAGCGCGAAGCGCCCGCGCGTCTGCGTGTAGTCGCGCATGCGCGCGTGGGTGCCGCCGTCGACCGCGCCGGCCAGCGCCGGCGGCGGCGCGTCCTGCGCCCGCCCGTGCCGGAGGTTGAGGACGCTCAGGCCGCTCTCCACCACCCGCTGTAGCACGAACAGCACCAGGTAGAGAGCCAGGATCGCGGAGCTCGTCATCTCCGAGGCCCCTGACGAACCGCGTGCGGGGAGTCCGCCGGGCGCTGCTCGTGGTCCGGCAAGCGGCCGCGGATGGTCGGATAGGTCTCGATCGGGACGCCGCGCACGCAGGCGATCACCTCGGCGACGACCGACAGCGACCCGGTGGCGACGACGGTGTGCGGCGGCCCGCCTGCCGCGGTTCCGGCCGCCGCCGCGCCGGTAGCGGCGGCGACGTCGCCGTCGATGCCGAGCACCGTGAACCCTTCCTTCCGCAGCGCCCGAGCCACCGCCTCGGGGCCCTCGGCCCGCGGATGGTGCGACCGCACCGCGTAGGCGCGGCCGGCGAGGCGGCGCAGCGGCTGCAGGGTCTCCATTAGGTCGTGACCGGTGAGGGCGCCGACCACGGCCACGGTCCGCGCCGGGTCGACCCGCCCGGCGAGCGCGCCCACCATCCGCTGCATGGCATACGGGCTGTGCGCGCCGTCGACGATCACCTGCACGCCGCGCCAGCGCATGCGCTCCAGCCGGCCGGGCCAGCGCACGGCCGCCAGGCCGCGCAGCACCGCTTCATGGTCCAGGCGTTCGCCCAGGAAGATCTCGCCCGCGGCGACGGCCACCGCGGCGTTCTCCCCCTGGTAGTCGCCCGCCAGCGGCAGATCGATCCGGTAGCTCGCCCGCCGCGTCTCCACCCGCAGCCGCTGGCGGTCGCCCGCCGTGCCGTCCACCGACCAGCGGACATCGGTGCCGACCTGCGTCACCGGCGCCCGTTGCCGGGCGGCCACGCCCAGGGCCACCTCCAGGGCGCCCTCCATCTGCGGCGCCAGCACCACCGGCACCTTCGGCTTGATGATGCCGGCCTTCGCGCGGGCGATGCTCTCGATAGTGGGGCCGAGCACGGCGACGTGATCGAAGCTGATGTTGGTGATCGCGCAGACCGACGGCGTCACCACGTTGGTGGAGTCGAGCTCGCCTCCCAGGCCGACCTCGATCACCTGCGCGTCCACGCCGGCCTGCCGGAAGTGCAGCAGCGCCATGGCGGTGAGGGCCTCCACCGTGGTCGGCTCCCCGAACGGCGTGTCCCGGGCGACCTGCTGCAGTGGGTCCCAGACGGCGTCCACCAGCCGCGCGAACACGGCCGGTTCGATCGGGTCCAGCCCGTGGCGGATGCGCTCGGTCACCCGCAGCAGATGGGGCGAGGTGTACAGCCCGACCCGCAGGCCGTGCGCCTGCAGCAGCGAGCTCAGCATCGCCGAGGTGCTGCCCTTGCCGTTGGTGCCGGTGACGTGCAGCGTCGGCACCGTCAGGTGCGGGTCGCCGAGTCGCTCAAGAAGCGCGCGGATGCGATCGAGCCGGAAGGTGCGGTGCGCGGGGCTGTGTCGGGCGCGCTCGAAGTCGGCGAGCCGCATGAGGCGGTCGACCGCACGGCGGTAGTGACCGGATGGCGCGGAGGCTTCGCTCATGGGCGGTGCCGCCCCGATTGGCCGGTCTGCGGCCGGCCGCCGGGACTCAGTTGCGCGAGAAGTCGTCGCGATCGCCGGAAGGGGCCGCCAGGGAGTCTTCCTCGTTCCTGCACGCTTCGCCTTCCTCCGCCCCGCACATGCCGCAGGTCGTGGACGCCGCGCCCGGGCCAGCACGGCCGCTCAAGCCAGCACGGCCGCTGAAGCCAGCAGGGCCGGCGGGAGAGAAGCTGCCGCAGCCGAAGCGCTTCACCTCGCGCTCGCGCCCCAGCAGCACCTTGATCGACAGTGCCGCCACGACGGCGATCATGATCGCGATGCTCAGGATGATCGTCACCATCGGCTCCTCCCGGTAGATCCAATATACCACCGTTCGGCGCCGGCGTGTGCGGCCGGCGGCAAATCGGGTTCGGCCGGGCGACGGACAAGTCGACCGCCGGCGCTTGCCCTGCGGGCCCCGTGTGGCGATGATACGCACGGTGAGCACGCAACGGCTCGTGGTCCTGGGCGGTGGACCCGGCGGCTATGCCGCGGCCTTCCTGGCGGCCGATCTCGGGTTGCCGGTGACCCTGATCGACGAGGCGCCGAACCCGGGCGGCGTGTGCCTGTACCGCGGGTGCATTCCCTCGAAGGCGCTGCTGCACGTCGCCAAGGTGATCGGCGACGCCAAGGAGGCGGAGGAGTGGGGCGTCCGCTTCACCAAGCCGCGCATCGACCTGGACAAGGTGCGCGGGTGGAAGGAGTCGGTGGTCGGCCGCATGACCGGCGGCCTGGGGTCGCTGGCCAGGCAGCGCAAGGTGACCCTGGTGCAGGGCCGCGGCCGCTTCGCGAGCTCGCAGGAGATCGCCGTGACCACCGGCGCCGGCGAGCAGCGCGTCGGGTTCGACCACGCCATCATCGCCACCGGATCGCGGCCGGCGGTGGTGCCGGCTTTGGCGCTCGACTCCGACCGCGTCCTGGACTCCACCTCCGCGCTGGAGTTGCCCGATGTGCCTGAGCGGCTGCTGGTCGTGGGCGGTGGCTACATCGGCCTGGAGCTGGGCAGCGCCTACGCGGCGCTGGGCAGCGCCGTGACCGTGGTGGAGATGACCGACGGCCTGCTGCCGGGGGTAGACCGCGACCTGGTGGGCATCCTGGAGCGGCGGCTGCGCGGCTCGCTCGCCGCCATCCACACCGGCACCCGCGTCGACGCGGTAGAGGAGACCGAGCGCGGACTTGCGGTGACCCTGTCGGGAGCCAAGAGCGGCACCGAGCGCTACGACCGGATGCTGGTGAGCGTCGGCCGCGTGCCGAACACCGGCGGCCTCGGCCTGGAGAACACCGGCGCCGTGATCGGTCCGGACGGATTCATCGAGCACGACGACCAGCAGCGCACCGGCGACCCGTCGATCTTCGTCGTGGGCGACGTGGCCGGACAGCCCATGCTGGCGCACAAGGCGTCGCACGAAGGGCGCGTCGCCGCCGAGGCGGCGGCCGGCAAGCGGGTCGCCTTCGAGCCGCAGGCGATTCCGGCGGTGGTGTTCACCGATCCCGAGATCGCCTGGTGCGGCCTGACCGAGACCGAGGCCAAGGCGCACGGGCGCGACGTGCAGGTGGCCCGCTTCCCGTGGGGCGCCTCCGGACGCGCGACCACGCTGGGCCGCTCCGAAGGGCTCACCAAGCTGCTCGTCGACCCCGGCAACGAGCGGGTGCTCGGCTGCGGCATCGCCGGTCCCGGCGCCGGCGAGCTGATCACGGAGGCGGTGCTCGCCATCGAGATGGGGGCGGTCGCCACCGACGTGCGGCTGACGATCCATCCCCATCCGACCCTGTCGGAGACGATGATGGAGGCGAGCGAGGTCCTGTTCGGAACCGCCACCCACATTTTCCGGCCGCGCCGGTAACAGGCTGAGGCAGTCCCGGTGCAATCGATCCGCGTAGCCGCCGTCAGCATGAACAGCCCGTTCGGGGAGACTGCCGGGATCCTGGACCGGATCGGTGGCTTCTGCGAGCAGGCGGCAGCCGACCGTGTCGACCTGGTCCTGTTCCCGGAACTGGTCGTCCACGGCCACTGCACGCCCAACACCTGGGAGCTGGCCGAGCCGGTTCCCGACGGCCCGAGCGTCCGCCGGCTCGCCGAGCTCGCGGCTCGCTGCAAGCTGTTCCTCTCGGTTGGGCTCAGCGAAAAGGAACGTGACATCGTCTACAACACGCAGGTCCTGCTGGGCCCCGACGGCTTCATCGGCAAGCAGCGCAAGATCCACCTGTCGCGCGATGAGGGCTTGTTCTACACCGGCGGACGCGACATGGCGGTGTTCGACATCGGCCCGTGTCGGGTCGGTACCGTCATCTGCTACGACAACCAGTTCCCCGAGGTGGGACGCATCATCGCGCTCAAGGGCGCGGACATCATCCTGATGCCGCATGCCGCGCGTGAGGGCCGCTGGGACCACACCCCGGCGTCGCAAGCCGCCGCACGTCGTCACGTCCGCGATTTCTTCTCCATGTGCTATTCGATGCGAGCCATAGAGAACGCCTGCTTCTGCGTGCTGGCCGACCAGGCCGGTCGCGCGGGAACGGTGCCCGACTACCCCAGCGACCACATGAATCAGCCGCACCATCCCGGCGCGGCCATGATCTTCGCCCCCGACGGATCGATTCTCGGAGAAGCACAGACCGAGACGGTCCGCGACGAGATGATCGTCTGCGATCTGGACGCGGGGCTGCTCGCGAAAGCCCGCAGCTACGCGAACTACACGCTGCGCACGCGCCGGCCCGAGCTGTTCGGCGAGCTGGTGCGCGACCGGCGCTCGTCATAGTCGCCGTGTCAGGTTCCTGAACCGCGTCCTTCGCCCACTGCGAGCGTCTCTTCGAACTCGCTCCACATCGCATCGATCTCGCCCGCGGCATCGGGAAAGGGGCCGATGTTGCGGACCACCAGGCGCGCTCTGCCGGAGAACGGTCGACCGGGCACCAGATCGCCGCTGAAGGTGAAGTCGTGCGCGGTTTCGTACCTGTGTTTCTGGCCGCACAGCGTGCGGCTCTTGTCGGGCTCTATCAGCGTCACGCAGGCGAGCCCGCTCGCCTGTTTCTGACATACCAGGATCGGTCGCGAGTACTCATACTCGGCCACTCCCGGATTGCCGGCGATGTCCCCATAGCGACCGTCGTACAGCAGTTTCCGATAGGCGGCATCGCGGGGGACATGGTACATGTTCCCCCACGGCTCGGAGCGGCGGTTGTCGAGCTTGCGCCATTCCTCGCGTCCGCCGATCGATGCCGGGACCCAAGTGCTCTCCATGTCCTCGATGAGGTACGAAGCGAAGAAGAAATCGAAATCGCCGTGCGCGGTGTTCGGCAGGAGGCGCATCTCGAAGTCGATCCAGTCAGGCCCCGGGGTGTACCGGAACTCCACCGAGAGGTTCCAGTCGCGCGTCTGCTCGGCGTCCACGGTGAAGATGACAGTGTCGCGATCGAGCATGGTCCGCGCCTGTGCGCGGCACGGTGCCCAGAAGATGCCGTCGCTGCGCCCCGCTTTCTTGAGCCACTCCGGCATCAACAACGCTTGGCGCGGAACTTCCGGCAGCAGGTCGTATCCCGGCGTGTACGGAGGCTTGGGCTCGCCCTTGTGAGCCAGGTAGATCACGCCCGGCTTGGGAACCTCATGGCATCGAATCTCGCCGATCAGCCAATCGGTTTCGAACGGATAGGTGGTGACGGCGCGGATGCCCATGGTCGCGGTTCTGTCAGGCGGCCAACGCTTCGTCGAAGATGTTCCGGAACTCGTCGAACGACACGCGCACGTCGACGTTCTGGCAGTCGAGCGCCAGGGGCGAGGTGCCGGTCTCGGTGAAGGTCCAGCGAATCGGCGACGCGAAGTGCCACAGCCGCAGCGATCGGTAGTACTGCGAAAGCAGCTCATCCGTGCGCGCGTTGCGCGAGCCGCTCGGGTAGGCGAAGTGGTCCGGCACCAGGCCCAGGCGCCGCTGGAACAGGTCGTTGGAGGTCTGCACTTCCATCACCACCGCCTGGTCGCCGCCGGCCGCGTGGGTATCGGCAAGCTTGCAGTGGGTCGCCGTGTGCGCGCCGATCTCCCACCCGGCGTCGCGCAGCCGAGCCAGGTGATCCCACGTCATGAACGGCTTCTCTACTACCCCTTCGGTGAGCGTGCGGACCGTGGCGGCGCGGCCGTGGGTCGCCGCCTCGATCCCATCGGTGATCGGAAAACAGGTGGCGGCAACGCCCCACTCCTGCAGGATCGGCAGCGTAACGGAGAACGTGTCGAGCCATCCGTTGTCGAAGTGCAGGGCGACCGCCCTCGCGGGGAATGCTCCCGAAGCGGAGTGATCCACGGTGAGCCAGTCGACGATTCGGGACGTAGAGACTACCTGCCACCCGTGCTCGGCGATGTAACGCACCTGCTGCAGGAACTGAGATCGCCCGATGATGCCGGCTCCGGCATCTCCCACTGCACCCTTCAATTCCGGTGCATCGCCGGCGTAGACGTGATGATATACCAGAATCGGTACGCGCTGGCGTTTCATCGGCAGCGCCGCGCCCCTTCGTTGCGGATCATCGCCGGCGAAGGTACCGTAGTAGCGCATGGCACCACAAGCGAGACTGCGCATCGCGCTCGACCGTCCGATCGGGACCGTCAGCCCGTACGTCTTCGGCACCGCGACCTACGCTGCCGGCACCGACGCGTATTGGGTCGGCGAGGATTCGCCGATCCCCAATATCCGCGGCTTTCGTCGCGACACCGTCCGGTATCTGCGACGGCTGTCACCGCAGGTCACCTCCTATTACCACGGGCTGTTCTGCGATTGGCGCGATGCGGTCGGCCCCCGCAACAGCCGGCCGCCGCTGTTCGACCCGATCGGAAGGGCGGCGTTCGAAGAGACGCCGATGGATCGGGACCCGAGCTTCGGCATCGACGAGTTCCTGCAATTCTGCGAGCTGATCGGCTCCGAAGCGCTGCTCAGGATTGCCGATGACGACGTCCGCAGCGCCAGGGACCTGGTCGAATACTGCAACTACGAGGGAACCTCCAAGCACGCCGAGATGCGCAGAGCCAACGGCCATCCGGAGCCTTATGGCGTCAAGTTCTGGCAGTGGTACGCGTGGTGGGATCCGGCCGGGCACGCGCGTACGCTCAGGGACTTCTCATGGGTCGCCCGCTGCATCGACCCGAACATCCGCGTCCTGTGCGCCCAGCAGGGAGCGTACGCCGAGCGCTTCTTCGCCGAGCTCGAGAGCGTGCCCGACCAGGAGATGGGGGGTGCGAGCTTGGTCGACTATATCTGTTCGATCAACTACCTGGGCGGCTTCGATGACGAGCAGGACATCGACGAGGGGGCGGTGTACCGGGTCATGCACAACGCGGCGGGACTGGAGAAGCTGTTCGTCGACAACGACGCGGCCATTCAGCGACATGCCGAGGGCAGAAAGCCGTTCGGGCGGTTCCGTACCATCGACTGGCTCGGCCGGCCGGCCAGCAACGACCGGATGGGTACCGCGGTCACCGAATGGGGGATATCGCACCGCTTCAGGAGCGGGACGTTCCGCGACGCGCTGGTCTGCGCCAACGTGCTGGATATCTATTGCCGTCTGTCCGCAATCGTTCCGCTGGCCACCCTGACCTGGACGGCGAACATGGGCAGCGCCCTGCTGCTCACCGACGGTGAGGCGACCATCACGACCCCGATGTATCACCTGTTCGACCTGTACCGCGCGCACAAGGGCAACACGGCGCTCGCGGTCACGGTCGAGGCCGACGAGATTCGGCCCACCGCTGCGGTCACCCACGCCGACTCGGTGCCGCTCGCCGGGGACGCGATGAAGGAGCTGCCGCCGCTTGCGGTCATCGGCGCAGCCGCTTCCAAGGATCCGCACGGCGAGCGGCTGTTCCTGAGCGTGACCAATCGTCATCTGCGGCAGGACGTGGAGGTGCAGATAGCCATCGACGGGGCCGGGGCGATCACCGCGGGAAGCGTCGCGACCCTCAACGCCGACCGCCTCGAGGACCGCAACGATGCCTCCGATCCTGAACGGATCACGACGACGACCTCACCGTTCACGCCGCGGTCGGCGCCTTTCAGCATCGTGCTGCCGGCGCACAGCATCAGTACCCTATCGTTGACGCTGGGGCGCTGACGCCGGCGTGAGCGCAGCTCGGGCGGCGCCTACCAGAGGCTGGCCTGGTTCAAGCGCCTGCTCACCGTGTTGGCGGCCAGCAGCAGAGTGAAGTTGATCAGCGAGTTGAACAGCCCCACCGCCGCGGCGAAGCTCCACTGAAATTCCTGGAGGCCCCGGCGGTAGACATAGGTCTGCACCACGTCGGCGACCTCGTATACGGCAGGATTGTAGAGCAGGATGATCTTCTCGAATCCCACGTTCATCAGGTTGCCGACCGTGAAGATGAGGAGGATGACGATCGTGGGCCGGATTCCGGGCAGGGTGACGTGCCACATCTGCTGCCGCCTCAGCGCGCCATCGATATGCGCCGCTTCGTAGAGCTCCGGATTGATGGAGCTCATGGCGGCGAGGTAGATGATCGAGCCCCAGCCGAAGCCCTGCCAGACCTCCGAGGTCACGTACAGGGCGCGAAAGTAGCCTGACTCCAGCAGAAAGTAGATCTTCTCCAGTCCCAGCGCCGAGCGGATCTGGTTGACGTAGCCGTGCTGCACGGAAAGCACCTGGTAGAGGATGCCGACGACGATCACCGTCGAGATGAAGTGCGGCATGTAGCTGACGGTCTGCACGACCCGCTTGAAGCCCGTACCGGCGATCTCGTTGACGACGAGTGCGAAGATGATGGGAATCGGGAAGCCGACGATCAGCGTCAGCAGGCTCAGGACTACCGTGTTTCGCAACACCCTCCAGAGGTACATGGAGCTCAGGAACTCCTGAAACCATCTGAATCCGACCCATGGCGCCGAGGCGAGCGTGTCGCCGAAGCCGAAGTCCTTGAAGGCGATGACGACGCCGTACATCGGCGCGTAGTGGAACACCGCGAAGAACGCGATGCACGGCAGGGAGAGCAGCAGGTACTCCCGCTGTCCCCACAGCACGGTTCGGAGCGGCCGTTTGCTCAAGCGTCCGCCGCGAGCGACGCGAGCGCTCCAGCGCGGAGCGCCCGCCGTTGCAGGCGGTAAGGCCGCTGGCTCGGACATGTGCTACCGCGAAGAGGGATGCCAGAGGTCGGCGTCGGTGAGACCCAGGCTCGCCAGCGCTTCGGTCAGGCGGAGGACCTTCGAGTCATCGTAGCCCGGTCCGTGCGAATCGGAGCCGATCGAGAACCTGACGCCGGCATCGCGCAGCAGATGATGGAACTCCAGGTACTGCTCGCGCGGCGGCGGCGGGAAAAACTCGTCCGCCTGCCCCGTCTTGGCGCCGTCGTGCCGCTCGTAGAAGGAGACGCCGCTCAACTCGATCGCCGTGTCATGCTCGCGCGCCGCTGTCGCCAGCTCCTCGTGCATGGACCGCGGAATGACGCCGAAGTCGTACAACCATGGCATCGCCTGTACGCGGATCGGCTGCAGCGTCACCGTGTACCACCACCACGGATGCACCAGCACATCCACGTGCGGATGGCTGACCAGGCAGAGTTGCTGCTCGTGCCAGTTGCGCACCGCCGCCTCGGTGTCGGCGGGACCCAGGCGGCGGCTGCCCGCTCCGCACACGCCGAGCAGCCAGTGCACGCCGCCGATCACGTAGTCGAAGTCCAGCTCCTCTCTGAGCTGGTCCGGCAGATAGACCTGCGGCGGCTCGACCGGACCGCCATCGTAGTGTCCGTACGGCGTAGCGGTCTCGCCTCGCTCCTTCTCCACCTGCCGGTCCCATGCGCGCAGCGTCGAGCACTCCACGCCGAAGTGGAACCCCTCGCGGTCGTCGAGCGCGTCGTATTCCGCTCGCGAGCCGCGCAGATGGTCATCGGTCATCCCGTTGTTCAGGTGATCGGAGATGCCGATCGCGCGGACCCCGGCCGCCCGCGACTCCTCACGGATGCTCGCCAGCGTCGTGCCGTTGCCCACGTCATGCGAATGCCCGCAGTGCATGTGAAAGTCGCTGCGGACACGGAAATCCTCGGCTGCCATTGCGTCACCTCCCTGTGTGACCCGTCCCGATCTAGTGCTTCAGCGCCCCTATCACCACGCCCTTGACGAAGAACCGCTGCAGGAACGGATAGACGCTCAGGATCGGAATGATCGTCACCATGATCGCCACGAACTTCATCTGCTCCGCCTTGCCGCTCTGCGTGGCGAACGTGGCTTCCATCGCCAGCCCCGCCTCGTTGGACGTGCCGATGGTCAGCAGCCGCCGCAGCCACACCTGGATCGGCTGCTTGTCCGGATCGACCACGAACACCGTCGCCCAGAAGAAGCTGTTCCAGAAATACACCGCCGCCCACAGCGCGATCACCGCCATCAGCGGCTTCGACAGCGGCGCCGCGATGGACCAGACCATCGTCCACTTCGCCGCACCGTCGACCGCCGCCGATTCGAACAGCTCCTCCGGGATGGCCGACTGGATGAAGGTCCGGGCGATGATCACGTACAGGGGAGACAGCGCAAACGGAAGCACCAGCGACCAGCGCGTATTCAGAATCCCTACACCGCGCACCACCATGTAGAACGGAATCAGTCCGCCCGAGAAGAACATGGTGATGACGATGAACGCCATCAGGTAGTTGCGCAGCACGTAGTCGCGGCGCGACAACACGAACGCCGTGATGAACGCCAGCACCACGTTGCAGGCGGTGCCGGCCGCCACGATGACGACCGTGTTCCCGTAGTAGCGCAGCACCTGCCCGTTGGACAGGAACAGTCGGTACGAATCCAGATAGACGGCGTCCGGAAAGAAGACGATCTGGTTGTAGAAGATCGCCTCCGGCGTGGAGATCGACCGAAACGCGACGTAGAGAAACGGAGCGAGCGTGACGGCGAACGCGGCGAGCGCGCCGCCGTAGACGACCGCGTCGGTGAGCGGCTCTCTGGCCCTCGACGCCCCTCCCGTCGGCATCACCGTGCCGATCTCCGGCTGCCGTTCTCAACCGGCCGGGAGAGGTCGATCCTCTCCCGGCGCGCGGCGCCTCAGTACGACGATCGCAGGTGCTGGTCGAAGTATCCCTGCCGGACCTCGATCGCCGCCTGAATCTCCGCTCCGGCCTCTTCGTCGATGGTCGCCACGTAGCTGTCCCACTCGTCCAACGGCTTGCTGCCGATGATGAACTTGGTGACGCTCTCGTCGATGAACGCCCGGATGTCCCTGGTGGCCGCGCGGATCACGTCGTTCTGAGCGGCCGTCAACTGCCAGAAGATCGTGGGCCGCAAGTATTGTTTCACCCGCTCGTTCCAGTCGCGAACGCCTGCGAACGCCGGTTCGCTGGCGACCTTGCGGGTGGTGGCTATCGACCTGAACTGATGCGGGAGGTAGCCGATCACCGTGCCGAGATAGAAGTAGCGGCTGCGCGTGTCGAGATCGGCCAGCTCGCCGATGTACTCGCGGCTGCCGTCGGCCAGCACCCGGTGGTGCACGCCTTCCATGCCGTACTCGGCGATGATCGGGAAGTCGGGATCGCCCAGCGTGAAGTCCACGAAGCGCAGCACGGCGTCGATGTTCTCGCTCTTGGCGCTGAGGTAGGTGGACCACAGCGCCGGTCCGAGCCGCGCGTACGTGCGGTCGGCGGGGGTCATGTAGCGCGGATCGATCGGGTGCGCGATGGCGTGGTAGGTCGCGGTCGGCTCGACCGACGCCAACTGCTCGCCGATGGGGACGATGTTCTCCGGCCACTGGTTGAGCCCGGCCAGCGTGTTGTTGGTGCTGAGCGTGTTGAACTTGGGGCTGTCGAAGTTGAACTGGTCGGGATGGATCAGGCCTGCTTCCCACAGGCCGTTGACCCACTCCAGCAGTGCGCGGAACCGTTCGTCGGTCGGGATGAACGTGATGCTGCCACCGTCCACGACCGCCCAGTCATTGTCCCACGGGAAGTAGTCCAGTCCTCCCAGTCCGAAGCTGCGGTTGAGCATGCTGGTCCAGCCCGCGCCGCTGAAGAAATTGGCCCAGCCCACCTCATCGGCCTGCCCGTTGCCGTTCGGATCGCCGGTGACCGCGGCCTGCAGGTAGTCCCGGTAGTCGTCGATCGTCTCCGGATCCTCAATATCGAGCTTGGCGAGCCAGTCGCCGCGTACGTAGTCGCTCCAGTACAGCAGGCTGGTGTTGCCCATCCTGGGCAGGTAGTAGATCTTGCCGGATTCCGCGTCCGTGATCTGGTTGACGAATCCCTGGTTCGCGGGGTCCGCGAGCAGCTCGGCCACCTTCGGCATGCGTCCCGCTTCGATGAAGTCGCTCCACGGCAGCGTGATGCCCTTCTCGGCAGCCTCCCGCCGTGTCATGTCGGGCGGCAGCACCTGGAACAGGTCCGGCAGATCGCCGCCGGCGGCGATCAGCAGGGCGATGCGATCCGCCCGTTCGCCGTCCGGAACGAGTTGCCACTCGATCTTCACGTTGGTCTGCTGCTCGGCGTACTCGATCGCCGGCCGCGAGCCGAGCAGGCTGTACTCGGGAAACTCGTAGTCATACCCCAGCACCGTGATGACGTCGGGCCCGGTGCTCGCCTCCTCGGAAGTCGCTGTGCTCCATGCCGTGACGGCCGCCAGCACCGTGACCAGAACGCATGCGACGAAGACCTTCGATACCTTCATCCGGATCACCTCCGTCGGGGTCTGTGAAACCATGACCGTATGCCTCCGCACCCAGCCTGTCAACGATACGCATTGCCTCATCAAAAATCCACACGAGCGGAAACCGGTGCCTCATCGAAACATCCACACGAACGGCCAGCGCACCATCAGGGCGGAGGTCGGAGGAGATGGGGCTTACCATGGGTCAACGCAAGGCGGTCACCAGAGAGATGGCCAACCGGTACCGACGCGCCAGCAAGCCACAGAAGGCGGCGATGCTCGATCAGTTCGTCAAGCTGCACGGCTGCACCCGCCACCACGCCGGGTGGCTGCTGCGCATGTGGGGCAAGACCGTGTTCGAGCGCCGCGACGGCGAGTTGGTCAAGATCGTGGTCGGCCAGCGCCGCCCGCGGCGGCGCGGCCGCCGCATCTACGACGAGCAGGTCCTCGCGGCGCTGAAGAAGATCTGGTACCTGTTCGGCTGCCTGTGCGGCAAACGGCTGGTGGCGGTCCTGCGCACGCAACTGCCGGTGCTGGAGAAGTTCGGCGAACTCGCCGTGGACCCCGGCACGCGCCGGAAGCTCACGCGCATCAGCGCCGCTACCGTCGACCGGCTGCTGCGCACCGAGAAGCGGCGCATGCGCATACGCGGGCGCTCGCATACCAAGCCGACCACGCGGTTGATGAACCAGATCCCGATCCGCACCTTCACCGAGTGGCAGGACGCACGGCCCGGCGAACTCGGCGCCGATCTGGTCGGCCACGACGGCGGCTTCATCGGCGGCGAGCATGCCTTCACCCTGGTGCTCACCGACCGGGTCACCCAGTGGACGGAGGTCCGAGCCGTGCTCAACAAGGCGCAGAAATGGGTCTTCCAGGCGTTGCTGCTGATTCGCTCGTGGTTGCCGTTCGCCCTGCGCGCCCTGCACACCGACAGCGGCAGCGAGTTCATCAACAACCACCTGCACCGCTACTGCGACACCGAGCGCATCGGCTTCACCCGTTCGCGGCCCAACCGCAAGAACGACAACAACTTCACCGAGCAGAAGAACAACGACGTGGTGCGCAAGCACGTCGGCTACCTGCGCCTGGAGACCGAGCAGGAGGTCGAGGTGCTCAACCAGCTCTACGATCGGCTGCGGTTGCTGATCAACTTTTTCTACCCCTCCCAGAAGCTGATCTCCAAGACCCGCCAGGGCGCGCGGGTGCGGCGGGTCCACGACGATCCGCAGACGCCGTATCAGCGGGTGCTGGCCTGCCCGGAGGTGTCCGAAGACCACAAAGATCGACTCCGGCGTCACTTCGACACCCTGAACCCGGCCGAGCTGCAACGCGAGGTGGTGCGCCTGCAGGGTGAGTTGCTGAGCTTGGTGGCGCAGCGCAGCCATCCAGCCCAGCGTGCCGGCTGACCCTCACCGGGGCCGCGAGGGCACCGTCGGTCAGGTGCCCGGAGCCTCGCTCCCCAATCGCGTGGGCACTCTGGCTTGGATCGAGTCCCTGTTGCCTCCCGCCACCAGCGCTTTGGACCGTTGCCGATCGGACCGTTGGCGAGCATGGCGGCGCCCGACACTCAGCGCGGCGAGCGTGGCGCCGTGTGGGCAGTCGTCTCCTGAGGCGTTGCCGTTGTCATGGGCCACGAGATCGATCTCGAAGGACATCGGCTGCGGTTCGTCCCCGTCCGGCGCAGCCGAGCGCGCTCGCGCTGCAACAGCCGGTCCATGGTGGCGACACTGATGGATCTTGCCGAACGACCGTCCGCCGCCACGGGGCTTCATCCGGGGGGTGTCCAGATACCACCCCGCCGCAGAAAACGCCGTGACGGCGATCCTCGCAGGCCGATTTCTCCGACCACGGCCGTTTTCTGGCTTGCGAGGCCGGATGCGCGTGGTGTTCGGCTGCTCACCGACCTCCGCGGATCGGCGGCGAGCATGGCGGCGCCCGACGCTCAGCGCGGCCAGCGTGTCGCCGGCGGTGTCTTGCCGGCATTCAGCCGCAGCAGATGGTCGCTCAAGCAGCGGGTGTCGCTGGGAACTGGCGCATGATGAGGCCGGCTCCCTGGCGGTTGCGTGGAGCGGCGCGCGCTGCGTCGCGGTCGGGGGCGACGGCGAGATCATGCTCTCAAGCGATGGCGACCGCTGGGAGCAGTCGACCCACCAAGCCACCGCGGATTTTCTGCACGGCGTCGCGTCCAACGGCACGCGCATCGTCGCGGTCGGCTGGAACGGCACGATCGTAATCGGCTCGGACCCCGTTCCGGACACGCAAGGACCCGGGCTGGGCCCATCGTTTGGTGATACGTCCCCGGAGTCCGACGCACGTGCCGGAGACATCGGCATCGTCGCGGAACACACGGCGGCGGCCGCGGACGACGCGTCCACCTCCTCGACCGGTGCAGTGATGTCGTGGGAATTGGCCCGCAGAGGCGGCGTGATTACGTCCCCTTCGGGCAGTACCTCTGTGTATCTCTCTGACGTCGCGTGGGGAGCTGATCGCTTCGTGGCAGTGGGCAACGACGGCACCATCCTGCATAGCCTCGATGGCGATCGCTGGCAGGCAGCGACCGAAGTCGCTACCTGGAACGATCTGAAGGGCGTGACGTGGGGTGGCGACCGGTTCGTCGCGGTTGGTGCCGGCGGCCGGATCGTGCATAGCCGGGACGGAGACATCTGGATGGAAGCGGGCAGGGCCGCTCCCCATGGACTCGATCTGGTCGACGTCGCGTGGGGCGCTGACCGGTTCGCCGCGGTCGGGGCGGGCGGCCGGATCGTGTACAGCAGTGACGGCGATCTGTGGCACGAGGCGAGCGGCCACGTTCCCAGTCGATACTTGGTCGACGTCGCTTGGGGCAACGGGCGGTTCGTGGCGATCGGCTATGACGGCACGATCGTGCACAGCAGCGATGGGGATGTCTGGGAGGAGGCGCGCGACCGCGATATCGCGGATGGCCTCAACAGCATCGCCTGGAGCGGCGACCGCTTCGTCGCGGTGGGGTGGGATGAGACCGTTTTCAGCAGGGACGGTGATCGCTGGGAGACAGCCACCGACGGTGCTGACAGCATTCTCCACGCCGTCGCGTGGAGTGGCGAGCGTTTCGTGGCGGTCGGCAGCGGCGGCACGATCCTGTGCAGCACGGACGGAGATCGTTGGGAACGGACCATCGTGCACGGCACCGACGCGGACCGCTGGGAGGAGGCGAGCGACAGCGCCACGTCGGGGTACCTGCAGAGCGTCGCGTGGAGCGGCGATCGCTTCGTAGCGGTCGGCTGGCACGGCACGATCGTGTACAGCGGCGACGGCGATCGCTGGGAAGAGGCGAGCGACGGCGCCACGTCGAATCACTTGCAGGGCGTCGCGTGGGGCGGCGGCCGGTTCGTGGCGGTCGGTCGGGATGGCACGATCGTATACAGCAGCGACGGCAATCTCTGGGAAGAGGCGAGTGACAGCGGTGTCTGGGATTCCCGGTTCGCCGACCGGCACCTTGCGGCCGTTGCCTGGGGCGGCGGCCGGTTCGTGGCCGTTGGGGCCGACGGCACGATTCTGCACAGCAGCGATGGCGATCGCTGGGAGGTGGTGAGCGACAGCACAACGGGGGACGATCTCCGCGGCGTCGCCTGGGCTGGGGACCGCTTCGTCGCCGTGGGCTGGAACGGCACGATCGTAACGAGCCGGCGCCCCGTGCCTCGACTCTGACCAGCCCCGTGCGACGCGCTGCGGTACGTATTCAGGCGCTACGGGCGCTGATCCGGAGAACTGAGGTGTCCGCCCGATCGGCCGATACCCTACGGGGCCTGATAGCCCGGATCCGCGAACTGGAGCCATGGGCGTTCGAGGATCCATTCCCCCTTGTCATTCTGCGAGGCGGCGTAGACCCACCTCCTGCCCTCGTCGTCGGTGAAGAACGCCTGCCCACGGACTGCCAGACCGGGATCCAGACAGTCGGAGGGGACGCTCTTGAGACTATCGGCCGCCGTGAAGAGGGTGGCAGGAGTACTCCTGATGGTGTACCCGATAGCACACCCATGATGGGATTCTGATCGCTCAGATCAGGACGTACCGCACTGCGACGTTGGCCGGATCGGCGTGCAGTTCGGCGCGGCCGTGGCGGTCGGCCCATTCGCATCAGGTCTCCCGGGCCGGCGTAAGCGCGGCTGGGGGAGGCGACGAGTGCTGCCACGGCGGCGGCGATACGCCGTCGCTGGCCGTCGTCGTCGGGAGCTATAGCCCCACGAGTCGCTCCTCCAGACGGTCCAGAACCATGAGCACCGCTTCCTTCGTCTGGCCGCGGGGCTCGTCTTCAGGATGGCCGCGAGCGAAGGATCGCTGTAGTATCCAGCATGCGCAAAGCCTGGGGCGGGCGCATCCTGATCGGTCTTTCCTTCCTGCTGGTGCTCGCGTCATGCGCGACGACGCCGCAGGCAGAAGACGGCGCGCCGGCAGTCTCCTTGATCGCTTTCGTCTCCTCCCCGGCGAGGGGCGACACCTACGAACTTGGAGAGACGATCGGGGTAGCGGTCGAGTTCGACCGAGCGGTGTCGGCAACCGGAAGGCCTCAGGTGGCGCTGACCATCGGAACCGAGACGCGGCACGCGACCTTCTCCCAATTGGACGGCCAGTCTCTGTACTTCACCTACACCGTGCACGAGGAGGACCGTGATGAGGACGGGATCGGCATTGTGGCCAACTCGCTGCTCCTCAACGGCGGAACCATCACGGCCGACGACGGCACAACCAACGCCGATCTGACGCACGCGGCGGTAGCCGCCCAAGGCGACCGCAAGGTGAACGGCAGTCTGGTCTCACCGCCGGCAGTGAAGAGCATCTCTTTCGTTTCCTCTCCGGCAAGGGATGACACCTACGAACTTGGAGAGACGATCACGGTGCTCGTCCAGTTCGATAGAGCCGTGACGGCAACGGGCGAGGCCCGTGTGGCGCTGACCATCGGAACGGAGACGCGGCACGCGACCGCTCTCGGATGGGGCAGCCACCCTTCGCTGTGGTGGTTCAGCTACACCGTTCAGGACGGCGACCGTGATGAGGATGGGATCAGCATCCCGGCCAACGCGCTGTCCCTGGACGGCGGCACCATCAAGGGACCCGACGGCACCACCGACGCCGATCTGACGCACGCGGCGGTAGCCGCCGACGGCGGCAGGAAGGTGAACGGCAGCCTGGTCTCGCCGGCCGCGGTGAAGAGTATCTCCTTCACTTCTTCCCCGGCGAAGGACGACACCTACGAACGCGGGGAGACCGTCGAACTGACCGTCCAGTTCGACAGAGTGGTCAGGGCAACCGGCGAAGCCCAGTTGGCGCTCACCATCGGAACGGAGACACGGCACGCGACTGCCTTGGGATGGGGCAATACATCTCGTCTGTTTTTCGACTACACCGTGCGGGAGGGGGACCACGACGAGGACGGAATCAGTATCTCCGCCAACTCGCTGGCCCTCGCCGGCGGAAATATCAAGGCACCCGACGGCACCACCGACGCCGACCTGACGCACGTCGCGGTAGCCGCCGACGGCGGCAGGAAGGTGGACGGCAGCTTGGTCTCGCCGCCGATCGTGCAACGCTACTCGATGACGTCGCCCCCGCCGAGGGATGGCACCTACGAATTGGGTGAGACCGTTGAGGTCCACATCGAGTTCGACAAACCGGTGACGGTGACAGGGACGCCCGGGTTAGCGCTGACCATTGGCGAGCAGACTCGGCACGCGACCTACCTCACGTCGTGGGGGGACGACCGGTATGCGGTCTTCAGGTACACGGTGCAGGAGGGCGACCGGGACGGGGATGGAATCAGCATCTCCGCCAACTCGCTGCTCCTCAACGACGGAACCATCAGGTCTGTAGACGGCTTGACCGACGCTGACTTAGCGCACGCGGCGGTCGCCGCCAAGCGTGACAGGAAGGTGGACGGCGGCCGCAAGGTCACGCCAGCGCGCGTGCGGGATATCCACTTCGGCTCATCCCCAGCACGGGGCGACACTTACGAACTGGGCGAGACCGTTGAGGTCCACGTCGAGTTCGACAAATCGGTGACGGTGACAGGGACGCCCGGGTTAGCGCTGACCATCGGGACGCGGACGCGGCACGCGACTTGGGTCGGATTGGGCGGCCGACGCTCTCTGTACTTCGAGTACACCGTGCAGGCGGGGGATCGTGACGATGACGGCATCAGCATCCCGGCCAACGCGTTGGCTCTCAACGGCGGCACCATCACGGCACCTGACGGTACGACCGAAGCTGTCTTGACGCACGAGGCGATGGCTTCCGACGGCGCCAGCAAGGTGAACGCCGGCGATGTCACGCCACCGCTGGTGACGGCTATCGGCTTCCGCTACTCCACACCAGCGCGGGGTGACACGTACGAGTTGGGCGAGACGGTTGAAGTGAAAGTCGAGTTCGACAAAGCGGTGACGGCCACCGGCGATCCTCAGGTGGCGCTGACCATCGGGACGGAGACGCGGCACGCGGCGCTTAGAAGATTTTTAGGAGGGCCCAGCCAATCACTGCGCTTCCAGTACACCGTGCAGGAAGGGGATCGTGATGATGACGGCATCAGCGTCCCGGCCAACGCGCTGGCCCTCAACGGCGGCACCATCACGGCCGCCGACGGCAGGACCGACGCAGATCTTACGCACGGGACGGTACCCACCGACCGCAAGGTGAACGGCAGCCTGACCACGCCACCGGCGGTGAGGATTGTCTACTTCTCCTTACCAGCGCGAGGTGCCACCTACGAACTGGACGAGACGATCGAGGTGCTAGTCGTGTTCGACAGAGCGGTGACGGTGATCGGCAGTCCCCAGGTGGCGCTGACCATCGGAACGCAGACCCGGTACGCGACCTTTAACGGATGGAGCAACTGGTCTCTGTACTTCGCCTACACCGTGCAGGACGCGGACCGCGATGAGGACGGGATCAGCATCGCCGCCAACTCTCTGTCCCTCAACGGCGGGACCATCAAGGCCGCCTATGACGCCACGACCGACGTAGACTTGACCCATGGCGCGGTGGCAGCGCACCCCGCCCGCAAGGTGATTCTGGCCCTGACGGCCTGCGCATCGAAGGAATCCGCAGCCGCGCACATTGAGGGCGAATGGACCCTGACAGCTACCGTCTACACGGTGCCGGGGTCTGCCGAGCAGCAGGACCTCGCGATCGAGGAGGAGGGCACGGTCACAATCACGATCGAAAACGGCACGATGACCTTTGTCTACGATCCTCCCCAGCAGCAAACGGAGATCATCACGTTGGAACGCATGGAGTTGTCCTACGTCAAGGACGAGGAACGGAAGACGCTCACCGCGAAGCTGCTGACCATCAACGGTCGCGATGCTCGCGGGATTTACCCGGAGGTGGTGTTTGCGTACACCGCCGAGGAACAGCACGCCACCCTGACCGTCACGGGCGTATACGTCCCTCAGCTCGATCGGGAGGTGGAGGCAGCGACGGCGGAGTCCCGCTTGACGCGGGTGCGCGCCCCGCAGCAGTAGTGCCGTGCTGTCAGGCTATCGAGACAGCACGAGGCCCCACACTTTCAGGTCGTCCAGTGGACCTCCCTTCCGTGCCGTTTGAAACATCGCCATAACAGCCAAATTCCGAACGGGGCCACAATCAGGAGGTGGCTTCGGCGAGCAATGCTACTAGTAGGGATGTTCTGCGCAGGAGCCCCAGCCATCTGAGGTATGAGGATCCCTTGGGGTTGGGACGTTCACGGCGTGTCCCGGCCGCCGTTTCCAGCGTCTGCATCACCCGCTCCCCGGCTCGCCTCGACCCCACGTACACGTTGGCGTCGTCAGCATACCGACAGAACGCGTGACCGCGCCGCTCCAGCTCCTTGTCCAACTCGTCCAGCAGGATGTTCGACAGCAACGGTGACAACGGCCCGCCTTGCGGCGTCCCTTCCGTCGTCGGTGACACCAGCCCGGCGTCCATGACCCCGGCCTCCAGGTATCGCCTCACCAGTCTCAGCACCCGCTTGTCCTTCACCCTGCGCGCCACGCGCGCCATCAGCACGTCGTGGTTCACCCGGTCGAAGAACTTCTCCAGGTCCATGTCGACCACCCACCGCCTGCCGCCGGCCACGTACTCACGCGCCTTCAGCACCGCGTCGTGGGCGCTGCGCCCAGGGCGAAACCCGTAGCTGGATTCCGAGAACCCCGGCTCGAACACCCGGCTCATCACCTGGTGCAGCGCCTGCTGGATCAGCCGGTCTACCACCGTCGGGATGCCCAGTTGGCGCACCCCACCACCCGGCTTCGGGATCTCCACCCGCTTCACCGGCTGTGGCTCGTACCGCTCGTCCAGCAGCGCTTCCTTGATCCCTTGCCACTCTTCCCGCAGGTGCGGCCCCAGTTCCTCGACGCTCATTCCGTCGATCCCTGGCGCCCCAGCGTTGCGCTTCACCTGCTGGTAGGCGGCCCGCATGTTCTGCCGCTCGACTACCTCCTCAAGCATCCTCTGCTCGCTCGGGTCGCCGTTGTCCTTCCCCGCCGTGACGCTTGACGCACCGCTCGCGCTACCTCGCCGATTCCGTCGGCTACCTCCCGCGGCGGATTCGGGCATCTCAGCCATACTATCCAGCGTCTCTCTCGTCATCGAGGTTCAGGCGCCAACCCCGCTCCGTGTTCGGGCCTTCGGCCGCGTCGAGCCAGCCTACTATGCCCTCTGCTGACTTCTGACGGCTCGGCCACACCTCTCGATGCTCCGTGTCTCCCACGTCGGGCGACACACCGTCAGACCTCCCCGGGTAAGAACTCCCACCTTCCCGCTTATGCCCGCCGCATATACTTCCGCGCTTTCCGTGCAGGTACTGGACTATGAGTCTCTTGGCCCTCTCATCCAACGCGGCTGCCTCCTATGCGGTTCCTGTTCGTCGGGCCAGCGGTTTGTCTCCGGCTTCCTTCAGATCCCGCCTCGCGACGGACACCCTTGCCTTCGACTCACCGTTCCCCCTGCCGGGCCGGTAGAGGACTTGGCATGCTCCGCGCACGCCTCACCTCCTGGCGAGAGCCCATGCCGGGCGCAGCAAGAACGCCACCTCAGCATCGCTGAGCCGGCCCGCCTGTTCATCCGCGGCGGTGCCGTAGATCACGCGGCGCAGGTCGGTGTCGGCGAGCCGCTCGGGACAGCATACCGGGGCCGGGCGCGCTTGAGATCAGCCGCGGTAGCGCTTGAACAGGCGGTCGACCGCTTCCTCGCCGAGGTGCTGCACCGTCGTGTCCCGCTCGACGGCCGAGGCTTGAGCCGCTTCACCACGGCGATATCGACGCGGAGCAGGAGCGCCGTCCTGTTTCGCGCCCCGCCTGTCGCTTTCGTCCGCGACGTGGGTCCCGCCTGCAGCACGCGACAGCGCCGCCGACAGGTCGTCGCCGGTCTTGCTCATCCGGTCCCCTTCGGGCCGCCGCCCATCCGCTCCCCGATCGGCTCATGGCGTCGTTCACTTCACTTCACGAATGGACTGGCTCGACGGCAACGTGGAGATCGAAGAGCGGCGCGGCGGCGCAACCCTCGTATTCCTCAACCTGCCCCCGTTGGCGGAGGCGCCCTACTCCTTCTACATCGAGCCGCAGGAGGATCGGTACGCCGTGCGGGCCACCGCGCCGGCGGAAGTACAGTACCCGGAGGTGACGGCCGCCGATCCGAGCTACCAGCAGGCCGCCGACGTGATGGCGGCGGCGCTCGACGGCGGGCTCACCCAGGCCAAGATGCTGGCCGCGCTGGAGGTCGTCTGCCCGAAGACCACCACCGTGGCCCAGGCAGGGCTGGCGGTTCCCGGCGCCGCGGACGCACAGTCGCTCTGCGAGCAGTGGCAGCTCATCCCCACCAAGCCGGGCATCCTCCTGAAAGCACCAGATCGCGGTGACACCTTCGCGGACTGGGGACGAACCGCAGCCGATGTCCGGCTTGGTATGCGAGCGACCCCGTATCCGCAGCGCGCGTTTCTCGGTGCGCAGCAGCCGGTCGACGGTAGCGGCGCTGATGCGCGTGAGCTTCCGGCGCGTGCCGGGGTCCACGGCGAGTTCGCCGAACTTCTCCAGCACCGGCAGTTGCGTGCGCAGGACCGCCACCAGCCGTTTGCCGCACAGGCAGCCGAACAGGTACCAGATCTTCTTCAGCGCCGCGAGGACCTGCTCGTCGTAGATGCGGCGGCCGCGCCGCCGCGGGCGGCGCTGGCCGACCACGATCTTGACCAGCTCGCCGTCGCGGCGCTCGAACACGGTCTTGCCCCACATGCGCAGCAGCCACCCGGCGTGGTGGCGGGTGCAGCCGTGCAGCTTGACGAACTGATCGAGCATCGCCGCCTTCTGTGGCTTGCTGGCGCGTCGGTACCGGTTGGCCATCTCTCTGGTGACCGCCTTGCGTTGACCCATGGTAAGCCCCATCTCCTCCGACCTCCGCCCTGATGGTGCGCTGGCCGTTCGTGTGGATGTTTCGATGAGGCACCGAGCGATACGGGTTTGATCTCGGGCGGAGCGCGTGGTATCTACCGTCGACAGGAGGTGTCCGGGATGGCGCAGAATCGGCTGAACGATCGGCAGATGGCGTTCTTCGAGACCTTCGGCTTCCTGCAGTTCCCCGGGCTCCTGGCCGACTGCGTCGATGAGATCATCGACGAGTTCGAGGCGGTCTGGGAGCGGCATGGGGGCGGCCACGACGGCAGGCCGCACGACGGCAAGCGGCGCTCGTGCCTGGTTCCGTTCATCGACCAGAGCGAACGCCTGTCGGCCCTGCTGGATGACCCGCGGATCCACGACATCGCCTCCAGCATCCTGGGAGACGACTTCGACTACTCGGGCAGCGACGGCAACTACTACGCCGGCAACACCGGCTGGCACTCCGACGGCTGGTACGTGAACAGGCCCCCGTCGATCAAGATCGCCCTGTACCTGGATCCGGTCACGGGCGACACGGGAGCGCTGCGGGTCATTCCGGGCAGCCATCGACCGGGCGACACCTATGCCGACTTCCTTCAGGAGCAGATCAGGGAGAGCGACTCGCTGTGGGGCGTCGAAGGGCGTGACCTGCCCGCATACGCGCTGGAGTCGGAGCCCGGCGACGTGGTCTGCTTCAACCACAACACCAAGCACGCCTCCTTCGGCGGCAGCTCGCGCCGCCGGATGTTCACGATCAACTGCCATACGCGCTATTCGGAGGACCGTCTGGATGAGTTGCGGGAGTACATCGGCCACTCCGCCCGGTTCTGGCTCGAGCGCGTGTACGGGGAGGCGATGGTCCGCACCGCCGGCCCCGAGCGGATGGTGCACCTGGAGCAGATGCTGGCCAACGACGGCCACCTGGCCGAGCTGTCCCGCCGCAAGCGCGCGGAGATGACCGAGCGGTCGCGCGGGTGATCCTCCACAGGGGGCGCTCATGACCGATGGACTGGCGTTGCAGGGCGGACGGCCCAGCGTGCCCGACGAGTTGATCGCCCACGATTGGGAGCGGTATCGGAAGGCCGGCGACGAAGAGATCGACGCGGTCACAGCCGTGTTGCGAAGCGGTCACCTGAGCATTGCGGCGGGTGCCGGCATGCCGCAGGCGGACGCCCTGGAAGAGGAGTTCGCCCGGTGGGTCGGCACCGATCACTGCCTGGCGGTGAACACCGGCACCGCTTCGCTGCACTGCGCGGTCGCCGGCGTCGGCGTGGAAGCGGGTGATCAGGTGATCGTGCCGGCCTACACCTTCATCGCATCGGCCATGGTGGTGCTGCAGCACAACGCCGTTCCGGTGTTCGTCGACACCGAGCCGCAGACCTATCTCATCGATCCGGACCGGATCGAAGAAAAGATCACGGCCAGGACCAAGGCCATCATGGTCGTGCATCTGCACGGCCTGCCGGCCGACATGGACCGGGTCAATCGCATCGCCAAGCGTCATGGTCTCAAGGTCATCGAAGACTCGGCGCAGGCCTACGGTGCTCGCTATCGTGACAGGAAAACCGGTGCGCTCGGCGATGCGGCCGGCTTCGCGATGACGACCACCAAGCATCTCATGACCGGCGAGGGCGGACTGCTGACCACCGCCAGCCCGGAGATCCATGAGCGGGCATCGATGACCCGTCTGTTCGGCGAGCCCGGCAACATGAAGGATACGAACCGGGCATATCTATCCGAGCGGATCGGCTGGAACTACAAGATGCCCGAGATGATCTCGGCGCTGGCACGGGTGCGGCTGCGCCACCTGGATGCCTACGTCAGCGGGCTGCAGCGCAACGCGGAGTATCTTACGCAGCGGCTGAGTGACATCGACGGGTTGGCGTGCCCGCTGGTGCCGGAGGGCCGTACCCACAGCTACTACATCTACACCGTCCAGGTCGATCCGGCTCGGCTGAACCTGGACATCGAACCGGGAAAGCTGAAAGCGGCCGTCATGAAGGCGCTGACAGCGGAAAACGTGGACGTGATGAGCTGGCAGAGCGTGCCGGTACCCGCGCAGCCCCTGTTTCAGAACAAGGTCGCCTATGGCAACGGCAGCCCATGGAATCAGCCCGGCGCAGATGTGTGCTATGACCTGGACGACTATCCGAATGCGTTCGCCGCGATCGACAGCTCCTTCGGCGTACGGCGGCTCGTGCCTCCGAACGGCGTCGAGCTGATGGACCGCTACGCCGAAGCGTTCCAGAAGGTGTTCGATCGGATCGAGCGGGTGGTCGAACTCTACGATGAGACGGAGCGCTACCTGCCGCTCGCGGAACGCAAGGCCCGTCTGTCACAACCGATTTCACATCCGATTTCACAACCGATTTCACAGCCGCAGGGAGCGGCCACACGCTGAATGCGCTACCGGCAGTTGGGCAACAGCGGCGTCGACGTCTCGATCATCAGCCTGGGCGGCACCGTCTTCGGCCGGCACATGACGTTCACGCACTACAACGACCAAAGGCAGACCGCCGCTCTCATCCATCGCGCCGCCGATCTGGGCATCGATTACATCGATACCGCCGACATGTACGCGGATGGCGTATCGGAGAGCTACATCGGCACGGCAATCGCCGGTCGACGCGATCGCTTCTTCGTCGCCAGCAAGGTCGGCATGCCGCGCTCGGATACACCGAGCGATGCCGGCCTTTCACGCGCTCACATCACGGCCGGCATCGATGGCACGCTGCGCCGTCTGCAGACCGACTACCTCGACCTGTACTACGCGCACCGCCCGGACCCGAGCACGCCGATCGAGGAGACCGTCCGCGCGTTCGACGATCTGGTCAGGCAGGGGAAGGTCCGGTTTGTGGGCTGCTCGAATTTTTCCGGCGTTCAGATCGCGGCAGCTCGCGGCGCGGCCGAATCGCGGGGCTATGCCTGCTTCGCGGTCAGTCAGTCGCCGTACAACCTGTTCGAACGCTCGCTGGAGGCGGAGATCGCCCCGTGTTGCGCGCGCCATGGGATGGGCATCGTCGCCTATACACCGCTCGCCCAGGGGGTCTTGACCGGCAAGTACCGGCCCGGTGAACCGATACCGCCAGGCACCCGCGCCTGGAAGAACCCGAGCCGCAACCTGGCCCGGTACCTCCGGGACGACCGCCTGGAGACGGTACGACGGCTCGATGACTGGGCCAGGGATCACGGCCACCGTGTCGGCGAGCTGGCGATCGCGTGGCTGCTGGCCAAGCCGCTGGTGTGCTCGGTGTTGACCGCCGTCACCAGCCATGCACAGTTGGAGGCCAACATCAGGGCTGCCGACTGGGAGCTCACCCCACAGCACGTCCAAGCCGTCGAGGACTTGGTGGCAGGATGACGAGGCCGGCCACGCCGACTCCTTGCGCCCCTATACCCGTCGCCTGTCGGCGACGCGTATCGGCCCATCCCCACCTCTCAAGGAGTCCGAGGGAATGGCCGCTCGAGCGGCCAATCCCTCGGACTCCTTGACCGTGGTTGCGCGTTCCACCACCCTGCGCTGGTGACCGGCGCAACCCCGCTCGCGCGAGGCGTGCGGTGAGGACCAACCCCAGCCGCGCCGAGTTGCTGGACCTGCTGCATCACTGGCGCAACGAGCGGTACGTGCACCGGGTGGCGACCAACGTCGATCGTCACCTTTTCAGCTCCTGCTTCCCCCAGGTCGAGATCCAGGGCCTTGAGGAAGCCAGACGACGCGCGGAAGCCGGCGAACGGCTGGTGTTCGTGGCCAACCATCAGAGCGAGTACGACTGGATGATGCTGCAGGCGTACCTGACGCTGAACGGCATCCGCGCCGGCGTCCAGGCCGGAGACAACTTGTTCATCGGCCCGCTGGACACCTTTCTGCGCAAGTGCGGCGGCTTCATGGTGGTGCGTGACCAGCATGCCTTCTACGCCCGTCGATGGTTTCCGAACCTGGTGCTCAAGTCGCTGGGCGTCCGCCCGGTGATCGTGACCCGCGATCAGTACAACGGTCTGTACCTGGATCAGCTCAAGAGGGTGCTCTCAGGCGACGGGCTGCACCTCATGGTGTTCCCCGGCTATGAGACCGATGAATTCACGGGTGCGGTGAAGTACGGCCGCTCCTATTCCGGCCACCTGAACCCCTTGTCACCGCTGGTCTTTCTGGCCATCCGCAACGCCCTGCGCGATCTGCGCATGGAGAAGGCGAGCTACATCCCGATCAACATCTCCTACGAACGGGTTCCGGAGGACATGATATTCCGCTCCTATCGGGCCGGCTCGGGCAAGAGCAAGATCGCCAAGTACGTCTACGACAACTACTACGCGTTCATCGAGGTGCCGCTCAAGCGGCGCGTCCGCAACCAGCGCTCGCGGGTCGTGATCAAGTTCGGCGACGCGATGACGTTTGACCTTCGCGCCCGGGCCAAGGAGGTCGCGCGCTCCGTGTACGACCAGCTCGCCCGCCTGATCCGGGTGTACGAGAGCACCGCGGTGTTCGCCTCGCTCGACAACCGTTTCCGCATCTCCCGCACGGAGCTGGAGGACCGCGTCGACCGGACCATCACCGCCGCCGACGAAGCCGGCCTGGACACGACCCCGCTGTACCGCGACGGCAAGCGCAAGTCGCTGGACGATCTCCTGGAGCGCACCGCGGAGCTGTTCAACTACCCGCACATCCCGATCATCGCCACCAAGTCATACGTGACCCTGGAGTACGACGACCGGGAGATCTTCATCCACCACCCGCACCTGGCCTCCTATTACGGGAACAAGCTCAGCCACCTGCACGCCGCATGAGCGAGAACGCCGCAGGGCGAGAACGCCGCATGAGCGACCTGCCCGTCCCCCGCGCCCTGCGCGCGCTGAGCGACGCATCCGATCCCGGCGAGCGCTACCGCACCCTGCCGGACGGCTACCGGGTCGGTCAGGCGCGCTTCATCATCATCACCGGCAGCGTGATGAGCGGCCTGGGCAAGGGCATCTTCTCCGCCGGCCTGGCCCGCCTGCTGGCCGACCGCGGGTTCTCGACCAACCTGATCAAGATGGACGGCTACTACAACGAGGACGCCGGAACGTTGAGCCCGTACCGCCACGGCGAGGTGTTCGTCCTCGACGACGGCACCGAGTGCGACATGGACATCGGCACCTACGAGCGGTTCCTGGGCAAGAGCCTGTCGCGCCACAACTACTTCACCAACGGGAGGCTCAGCCAGCGCATCAACGCCCTGGAGCGCGGCGGCCAGTTCTCGGGCTCCGACGTGCAGTTCTTCCCGCACGTCACCGGCGAGCTGGTGCGCTTCGTGCGCGAGTCGACGCTGGCCGCCGGGGCCGACGTCACGCTGGTGGAGATCGGCGGCACGGTCGGCGACGAGGAGAACCGGACCTACATCTCCGCGATGAGCGACCTTGCCTACCAGGAGGGGGAGCGCAACGTCTTCTTCATCAACCTGGTGTGGATCATCGAGGCGCGCCATCTGAACGAGCAGAAGAGCAAGGCCGCCCAGCACGGCACGCAGCTCCTCATGCAGATGGGCATCAAGCCGCAGATGCTGGTGTGCCGCGCCGAGAACGCCGTGGAGCAGGGCGTGCGCCAGAAGCTGGCCGACCGGCTGCGCATGCCGGTGCGCAACGTCATCGACCTGCACAACCAGAGCTCCGTCTACCGCGTGCCCGGCCACCTGCAGGAACAGCACGTCGACGAGATCTGCCTGGAGTACTTCGGTCTGGGCTCCGGAGCCCCGGCCGCGGCAGGTGGCGCCGACGGTGCGCACCGCACCGCGGACGGTGCGGCCGGCGCCGCTGTCCATACGCCTTCGGCCGGCGGGCTGGCGCCGGCGGCCGGCGGGCTGCAGCGCTATCTGGCGGCGCTCACCCGGCCGCGGCGGACGGTGCGGATCGGCATCGCCGGCAAGTACCTGGGCCCGCGCGACACCTATGCCAGCATCCACAACGCCCTGGAGCACGCCGGCACCGGCCGGCAGGTCAGGGTCGAGGTGGTGGACGTGCCGTCAGACCTGATCGACGCCTCCGGCTCGCCCGCGCAGCGCGAGGAGGAGGCGGCCGAGCACCTGCAGGACCTGGACGGACTGGTGGTGCCGGGCGGCTTCGGCCGCCGCGGCTGGGAAGGAAAGATCGCCTGCGTCACCCATGCCCGCCTCCATGGGCTGCCGATGCTGGGCATCTGCTACGGGTTCCAGGCGGCGATGGTCGAGTTCGCCCGCCACCGCTGCGGACTGCCGGCGGCCAACACCCAGGAAGTCGACCCCCGGACCGATTCGCCCATCATCCTGCTGCTGCCGGAGCAGTACAAGATCGAGGGGATCGGCGCCTCGATGCGCCTGGGCAAGCGCGCGGTCACGCTGCGGGGCGGATCGATTGTCGCCCGTCTCTACGGAGCGGAGAGCACCGAGGAACGCTTCCGGCATCGCTACGAGCTCAACCCGCTCTACCGGGAGCTGCTGGAGAAGCGCGGCATGGTCTTTTCCGGTTGGGCGCCGGGCCAACCGATCGTGCAGGTCGCGGAGCTTCCGGCGCACCCCTTCTACCTCGGCGTGCAGTACCATCCCGAGTTTCTGAGCCGGCCCGGCTCTCCGAGCCCGGTGTTCGCGGGGCTGATCGACGCCAGCCTGGCGGGCGACCGGGACCCAGTCGGTCAGACCGCCGGCGAAGGGTCGCGCGCGTAGCGCCGGTCGCGCCGCGTCAGGCGCCGTCCCGTCTGCGGTACAGCAGCCAGCCCAGCACCAGACAGATCGCCCCCGCGATCGCCAGACGCGCCGCCATCTCCGGCGTGGCCGGGTAGCCTTCGAACAGCCGGCGCACCACGCCGGTGAAGTCCAGGATCGGCAGCGCGAGCGTAAACGACGCGGCGCTCAGCAGCAGCAGGCCGGCGGCCACCAGCAGGCCTTGCACGGATAGTCAGCCGGCCTAGTAGCCGACGATCGCCTCGACCTCGACCCGGTAACCGCCGGGAGGAGCGGCGTTGATGGTGCTGCGAGCCGGGCGCGGCTCCGGGAAGTACTGGACGTAGATCTCGTTCAGCCGGGCGAAGTTGTCCATGTCCTCCAGGAACACGGTGGTCTTCAGCACCTTGTCCATGCTGGAGCCGGCGGCCTCGACCTGTGAGCGCAGGTTGCGCAGCACCTGATGCGTCTCGGCCTCGAACGAATCGCGCACCCCCTCGCCGGTGGCGGGGTCGAGCGCGACCTGTCCGGAGATGAAGGCTATGTCTCCGTAGCGGATGATGGGCGAGTAGGGACCGCCCGCCGGCGGCCCGTCCTGCGGGGCTATCGCTTCACGGTTCATGAGGCGAATCCTAACGGTCCGCGGGCCGGGCCGCCACCGGCAGGCGCCAAGCGCTGCGCGGCGCCGGCGGGTTACGCTGGGCGCGTGGACGCGTACGAGGTAGCGCCGGCCGCCGGTCCGGTGCGCGGCACGGTGACCGTGCCGGGCTCGAAGAGCCTCACCAACCGCGCGCTGGTGGTGGCGGCGCTGGCGACCGGCCGCTCGACGCTGCGCGGCGCGCAGTTCAGCGACGACACCGAAGCGTGCATGGACGGACTGATGCGGCTGGGCATCGGCATCGAGCCCGACTCGGCGCGGGCGCGTATCGTCGTCGACGGCGCCGGCGGCACCATCCCGGCCGAGGCCGCGGAACTGGACGTGCGCTACTCGGGAACCACGGCCCGCTTCCTGACCGCGGTGGCGGCCGCCGGACGCGGCGTCTACCGCTTCGACGGCGCGCAGCGCATGCGCGAGCGGCCCATGGGCGACCTGCCGGCGGTGCTCACCAAGGCCGGCGCGCGCTTCCGCTTCGCGGGCCAGCCCGGCCATCTGCCGTTCGAGATCGACGCGGCCGGCCTGCCCGCCGGGCGCATCGAGATGAGCGCCGCGCACTCGAGCCAGCCGGTATCGGCGCTGCTGCTGTGCGCGCCGGCCGCCGCCGGCGCCGCCACGATCGTCGTGGACGGCCCGGTGCCCTCGGAGCCGTTCATCGACCTGTCCGTGCGGGTGATGCGCGACTTCGGCGTCGAAGTCGGCAGGCCGACGCCGGGCGTCTTCGAGATCGGCGCCGCCGCGGGCTACCGCGGCCGTATCTACGACATCGAGCCCGATGCGACCAACGCCTCCTACTTCCTGGCGGCGGCCGCGCTCACCGGCGGCAGCGTGTGCGTCCGCGGGCTTGCCGCCGACTCCTCGCAGGGCGACATCGCCTGCGCCGACATCCTGCGGCGCATGGGCTGCGACGTGCGGGAGGACACGGACGGCATCACCGTCACCGGCCCGGAGCGTCTGCGCGGCGTGGAGCTCGACCTCAACGCCGTTTCCGACCTGACGCCCACCTTCGCGGCGATCGCCCCGTTCGCGGACGCGCCGGTGACGATCCGCAACGTCGCGCACATCCGCCTGCAGGAGACCGACCGGATCGCGGCGCTGGCCACCGAGCTGCGGCGGCTCGGCGCCACGGTGGAGGAGCGCCCGGACGGCCTGCGCATCGAGCCGTCACGACTCGCGCCGGCACCGATCCGCACCTACGAGGATCACCGCATGGCGATGGCGTTCGCGGTGACCGGCCTGCGGGTGCCGGGCCTCACCATCCTGGAGCCGGGATGCACGGCCAAGACCTTCCCCGACTTCCTCGAACGGTTCGCCGGACTCACCGCCGGCGGTTGACCCGGCCGTCCCGATCCCCGGCAGGTCACCGGTAGTGATACCGACAGGCGATGATGCGGATCTGCCCCTCGCGCACCTCGTAGACCAGCCGGTGCTCGGTGTCGATCCGTCGAGACCAGCACCCCTGCAGTTCGTGACGCAACGGTTCCAGCTTGCCGATTCCTTGCGACGGGGACCGCACCGCATCGCGAATCAGCTCCTTGATGCGGTTTACTTTCCGTCTATCCGTCTGCTGCCAGAACAGATAGTCGCGCCACGCGTGCTCGGTAGAGAGGATCTCGGAAGCCAACGGTCCTCATTCGTCGCTGAGCGCGCGCGCTGTGGCGCCGCCGCTGCGGGCCGCCCGGAGCGAGTCGCGCAAGTGGCGAGCGTTGGCCTCTTCTGACAGCAGATACTCGGTCTCGGCCAAGCTCCGGTACTCATCCATGGAGATCATGACCACATGCTCGTCGTTGCGTCGCGTCACGACGAGCGCCTGTCGATCTCGACACACCGCATCCAGGTAGTCCTTCAGATTCCTGCGCAGGTCGGAGTAGTTCACGACTTACATGCCGACGATGTCGTCTACAGCGGCAGTGGCTCTCCCGCGACCAGCTCGTAGCCGTGGTGCCACGACGGCCAGGGCGGAATGCCCGGCAAGTCGCCGATCTCCACGGTAACCGTGCCCGTCGTGCCGGGGGTACGAACGACCGTGTGCGGTCGGCTCTCCAGGTCTCCTGTGGGAACCGTGACCGTGGTGGCGCCACCCGAGAGGCTTCCGTTCGTCACCACCACCGGCAGCACGATCTCGAACGGCGCGCCGCTCGGCACGGTCGCCTTGAACTGCATGGTGCCGACCGCCTCGAGCGCGACCGTCAGCGGCATCGGATCGACCGCATTTCTTTCCAAGTCGAGACTCGTCAGCGACGACAGCCCGGCGAACGTCCCCGCCGGGATTTCGGCCAGCCGATTGTAATTCAGGTAGAGTCGCCGAAGGCTCGTAAGTCCGGCAAACGCCCCTGCGGGCAGGTCCTCCAGTTCGTTCAGGAACAGCCGGAGCTCGATGAGCGACGACAGCCCCGCAAACAGCCCTGCCGGCACGTCGGTCAACCCATTTTCCCCCAGGTCGAGAATCTCCAGCGACGACAACCCCGAGAACAGGCCCGCCGGAAGCTGCTGGAGTCGGTTGTCTCGCAGTTCGAGCCTCGTCAACGCCGTCAGACCGTCAAAGGTGTCGGCCGCCAGCTCGGGGATCTCGTTATCCCACAGCCACAGTTCCTCCAGCGAAGACAGGCCGGAGATGATCCCGCGCCGAAACTCGGTCAGCCCATTGCCTCCGAGATGCAGCTCGGTCAGCGACGGCAACCCTGCGAACGTTCCATCGGCAATGTAATTGAGGTAGTTGCGCTTCAAGCCCAGGAACTTCAGTGCCGGCAGCCCCACGAATGTCGCCGCCGTAACGCTCTGCAGGCCGTTGGTGTACAGTGCCAGACTCTCTAGCGACGAAAGCCCTGAGAACACGCCGTCGGGCAGCGTGCTCAGAGCGTTTGAATGGAGATACAGGCCCTTGATCGAGGTCAGCCCGGCAAAGTCGCCGCGTCTGAGCGCCGTCAACGGCGGCCGGAGGTGGGTCAGATCGAGTGCGAGTATCGCGGCGAGATGAGCGGCCGTGACCTCGCTGCACTCGGAGACCTTGGTTACGCCGAGTTGAGGTCCGAACCGATCGAGGTAATAGACGATCCTGGCCGCAACCTGGGGGGTGCGATCGCAGATGCCGGCAGCGGCGGGCACTACGGTTGCCTCGTCCGACGGGCCGCTCGCTCCGCCGGCGCCGACAGCCTGTACCTGGAAGGCATAGGTCATGTGGTTGGTAAGGCCGGTGACCTCGAATCCGGCATAGTTGACTCCACCGGGGCCGCTGTCGGGGATGGCAGTCCAGGTGTCCGGGTAGTCCTGATCCGTCCGATAGCGGAAGTCGTGCCTCCTCATGCCTGCCGAAACCCGAGGTGCGTCCCACGACAGGGTCACCGCTTCGTCGCCGCTCACCACCCTCAGGTTCAGCGGCGCCGTCATCTCCTTCGGTTCATCCGGCGGGTCGCCGCCGGACTCCGGCAGGTCGCCGCCGGACTCCGCGGACTCCGGCGCCAAGTTGACCGCCATCAGGAAGATGCGTACGTCGCCATCGCTCGGGTCGGAGTTGTCATCCGAGTCGTCGACCCGGTACGTCATCCGGTACTCGCCTGCGATCTCCGGCGTGCCTGCGAGCGTGAGGCTACCGGCGCTGAAGTCGAGCCCGGGCACCGACGGGCTCAAGGCGTAGCGCAAGCGGCCGTTGCCGCCGGTGGCCGGCGGCAGCGTGGCCCGGATGTGCTCCGCCACCCGGACGATCAAGTCATCCACCGTGCCCGAGAACCTCGGTTTGGTGTCCGGCCGGCCCGGGGTGGCGCCAAGCGTCTCCGGGGTGGCGTCAGGCGTCTCCAGGGTGAGCCGCGAACAGCCGGTCAGCAGGAGGACTGCGACGCCGCTCAGGACAGCGGCGCAGCGAAGCACGCCGATTGCCATCTCTTCACCGAGAGTGCAGAGCGCCGTCGTGGATCGATGCTGCCCTCAGAAGGTGGGAGTCGGCCGATCGCGGGACGCCGAGCCCGTTGTGCATCCGCAGCAGGCGCCTTTGCCGATCGTTGAGGAGCGGCAGCCACTCCGGCGGGAATCCTTCGTGCGGGTCCACCTGGAAGCGCATGAGCTCCTTGCGATAGTGGCCGAACAGCGCGTGGCGCGGGCTCCCCGACCGATTGGCGCCGCCGCCGTGCCAGCACTGCCCGTTGAACACCAGCACGCTGCCGGCGGGCGCGTGCGCCTGATGCACGTACCTGACAGCGAACCCCTCCGGCGGCTCATCCAACCCGCTCCTGTGCGAGCCGGGCACGACCCGGGTGCCGCCGTTCTCGGTGGAGAAGCCATCCAGCATCCACACGGTGTTCATCATAACCGGTGACGCCATGTTGAGCAAGTCCGCGCGGATGTCGCTGTGCAGCCCCTGATCCCCGTCGCCCGGCCGCACGATGCGCGCGTTGAGGCTGCCCAGAATCAGCGTATCGCCCAGGTAGTGGGTCAGGAGCGGCAGGATCTTCGGGTGGTCCAGGCACGCGAAGAACACCGGATCCAGGGTAGGCAGGTTGGCCACGTGCCGCGCCGTTCCACGGTGGCGATGATCGGTGCCCACCTCGCGCTCGCACCGCATCAGGGCAGCCTTCATGGCCGCTACCTGGCCGGCGTCCAGCACGTCGTGGACCACCGTGAACCCGTAGATGTCGAGCTCGGCCAGCGCCTGTTCTCGATCGGTCATCGCGGCACCTCCTGGCGTCCGGCAGCCTCGGCGTCGGGCGGGAACACCAGCCGCACGCCGCAGTTGGCGGTTGAGCTGTCCGGCGTGTTGGCGGTGCGGGCGCCGACCCGGTAGCGGTTGCAGTAGGAATGGTGGCACAGGAACGAGCCGCCCTTCATCACCTTGCCGCGCCCCCGCGCCGGGCCGCGCGGGTCGGCCCGGTCCGGCCCGTGGTCCGGAGCGAACCAGTCCGCGCACCACTCCCAGACGTTGCCGGCGGCGTTGTGCAGCCCGAATCCGTTGGCCGGGAAGGCGTCCACCGGCGCCCGGCCGAGGTAGCCGTCCTCGGCGGTGTCCCGGTCCGGGAAGGATCCCTGCCAGATGTTGCAGCGATGCTCGCCGCCGGGCGTGAGCTCATCCCCCCAGCAGTAGATCGCCTGTTCCAAGCCGCCGCGCGCGGTCAGCTCCCACTCCGCCTCGGTGGGCAGCCGCCCGCCCTCGAACCGCGCCAGGGCCACCGCGTCGTTCCACGACACGTGCGCGATCGGTTCGTCCAGCCGGCCGGCCAGCGTGCTGCCGGGTCCCTCCGGCTGCGCCCAGCAGGCGCCCGGCACCCCGCGCCACCACGCGACGCCCGGCACCTCGCGCACCTCGTACCCGGCCGCGACCGCCTCCGGGACGTGGGCGTGGAACACGAACGACCAGCCGAACAGCTCGGCCTCCGTGACGTAGCCGGTGGCGGCGACGAACTGCGCGAAGCGGTAGCTCGTGACGCAGAACGCGTCACAGAGAAACGGAGAGACGGTCACCTCGCGCACCGGCCCCTCGCCGTCGGCGGGGAAGCCGTCGGGGTTGTCGGTGCCCATCAGGAAGGAGCCGGCCGTGATCGGGACGCGTATCGCCAGCGCTTCGCAGCGCCGGCGCTCACGGTCATCGATGCGGGCCAGCAACCGGCGGGCGGCACTCGGCCCGATTGCCGAGCCGGGGGTAGGGCCGGCGCGGGACCGGCGCGGCACGGGCGGCGCGGCCGGGCCGCGGCCGGGAGCGCAGCAGCCATCGGCCGCCACGGCTCGGTCAGCGGACACGGCTCCCGCTCTCCGGCGGCTCACCGCGTCCGGCGCCGGAGGTCAGAACGAGTACCGGAGCCCCAGCTCGAGGTTGTGGCCGAGCGCCATCTTCAGCGTGCCGTCCTCCTGCTTCGGAAAATCGGCGTCCATGGTGCCGGTCAGGCGGTAGCCCAGGGTGAGGGTCAGGTCCTCCGTGAGCGCGTAGCCGATGCCCGCGGCCCCCTGGAAGGCGAGCGCCCACACCGTCTTGCTGTTGCCTTCCTTGAGGGTGACGTTCGACATGCCGCCGCCGATGCCGACGTAGGGAGTGATCGCGCTGCCGGTATCGACGTCGTAGTACACGCCGGCGATCAGGTCGATCGCCGTAACGGACTGATCACTCTGGCCCTTGATGTTGGCCATGCGGTAGCCGACGGACAGCTCGGGACGGAACCCGAAGATGGAGTAGCCGACGCCGAACCGGCCGCTCACGAAGCCCAGATCGGTCGACACCGTGCGGCCGTCGATCGTTCGGTCGGCAGGGAAGGCGACGCCGTAAGCGGCGCTGATGGAGAACGAGCCGTCGTCCTTCATCTCCTGCGCAGCCAGGGTGGCGAGCGGGGCCAACAGGAGGCAGGCGCAGAGGGCGGAACGGAGGCTGCGGGCGGTCATCATGACGGAGAGAATGTCGGCTGCGCAGCGGGACCGTGTCAAATCTCAGCCCGTCCGATCAGGTGCCATCCACCCGACGACCGAACGATGGCACCCTCGGACTCACCGACGGCTGTATCCTTCGCCGGAGCTTCTAGATATGGAACGAGTAGCGCAGCCCCAGCTCGACGTTGTGGTTGAGCGTCATGCCCATCTTCCTCTTGGTCGTTGCGTACGTGCTGAACTGGCCCTCCAGCGTTCCGATCAGGCGGTAGCCGAATGTGAGGGTCAGGTCCTCCATGACGGCGTAGCCGATGCCCGCGGCCGCCTGGAAGGACAGCGCCCACAGCTCATCTTCATGGTCGACGTTCTGTGGGATCACGGTTTGCTTCATCTTCACCGTTACGTGCGACATCCCGACGCCGACGCCGACGTAGGGGGTGATCTCCGTGCCGGTGTCGATGTCGTAGTAGACGCCGGCCGCCAGATCGACCGAAACGACGGAGCCGGCAACCTGGGGTCCCGCCTCTGCGAGCATGTCATTGATGGGCTTCAGATCCGCATCCGCCGTGGAGCCGAGCTTCTTCGCCTTCAGGGAAGCGACCGAAGCCATGTGGTAGCCGACGGAGATCTCCGGCCGGAACCCGGCTATCGCGTAGCCTACGCCGATCCGGCCGCCCAGGAAGCCGAATCCGCTCTTGTCGCTGACCCTGTTGCTCTCATCGAAGACGTCTCTCTCGCCGGGCAGGGCGGCGCTGTAGGCGGCGCTGATGGAGAACGATCCGTCGTCCTTCATCATGTCGTCGGACATCTCCTGCGCGGCCACGGTGGCGAGCGCGGCCAGCAGGAAACCAGCGCACAGCGCGAAACGGAGGCTGCGGGTGGCGGTCATGGCGAGGAAAGTGTCGGCTGCGTGCCGCGGCCGTGTCAAATGTCAGCGTTTCCGATCAGGTGCCATCCACCCGGCGAGCGAATGATGGCACCCCCTCGGAGACTCACCTACCGCTGTTTTTCGCCGACGTTCAGAACGAGAACGAGTAGCGCAGCCCCAGCTCGACGTTGTGGTTGAGCGTCATGCCCGTCTTCCTCTTGCTCGTGTCGTACTCGCTGAAATTGCCCTCCAGCGTGCCGATCAGGCGATAGCCGAGCGTGACAGTCAGATCCTCCATGACGGCGTAGCCGATGCCCGCGGCCGCCTGGAAGGACAGCGCCCACAGCGAATCGTCATGGTCGGGGACAAGTGGGGCCACGGTTTGCTCCACCTTTACCGTGACCTGCGACATCCCCCCGCCGACGCCGATGTAGGGGGTGATCTCCGTGCCCGTGTCGATGTCGTAGTAGACGCTGGCCGCCAGGTCGATCGAACTGACGGAGCCGGAAACCTTGGATCCTGCGTCTGCCAGTGCCTTATTCGCGGACTCTATAATTGGACCGGTTGTTAGCCCGAGAAGTTTCTTGGCCTTGAGGGAGTCAACCGAAGCGGTGCGGTAGCCCACGGAAATTTCCGGCCGGAAGCCGGCTATGGCGTAGCCGACACCGATCTGGCCGCCCAGGAAGCCGATGCCGGTCCCGACAGCAAAGGTGTTGCTCTCGCCGAGGAGAATGTCTCTCTCGGCGGGGAGGGCGGCGCCGTAGGCGCCGCTGATGTAGAACGATCCGTCGTCGTCCATCTCCTGCGCGGCCAGGGTGGCGAGCGGGGCCAGCAGGAGACAGGCGCAGAGCGCGAAACGGAGGCTGCGGTTGGTTATCATGGCGGAGAAAATGTCCACCACAAAGTGGCAGCGTGTCAAGATGTGCACTCAGCGGCACGTGGCCACCCTGGCGCCGGGACCCCCGCCCGCATGACCGCTCCGGTCGGTGCGATCCGCGACGCGCTCACCTATCTGGCCCGCTTCCGCGGCAACCTGTTCGTGATCAAGGTCGACGACCGCGTGCTGGAGTCGCCGATGGCGGCGGTGCTCGTGCACGACATCGTGCTGATGCAGCGCATGGGGATCCACGCGGTCGTGGTGGCCGGCGCGCGCGCCGCGATCGACCGTGCGCTGGAGCGCGTTTCGCTGCCTTCCCGCTACCACCGGGGGCTGCGCGTCACGACCGAGCCGATGATGGAGCACGTCGTCCACGCGGTGTCGGCGCTGAGCACCCGGCTCATGTCGCTGTTCAGCGAGTGCGGGGGGCATGCCGCCTCCGGCAACTGGGTGCGCGCCCGCTCCCTGGGTGTGGTCGACGGCGTCGACTACGACCGCTCGGGCCGTGTCGAACGGGTCGACGCAGCGCTGATCCGGGCGCTGATCGATCGCGAGGTCGTGCCGATCGTCACCACCATCGGCTGGAACACGGTCGGCACGGCCTACAACCTGGGCAGCGACGACCTGGCCGTGGCGGTCGCCACCGGCCTGCACGCCGCGAAGCTGTTCGTCGCCGCCTCTTCGCCCGGCATCCTGGCTCCCGGCGAGCCGCATCGCTCGGAAGGCGGCCAGCCGCTGCGCGCCTCCGGGGCGTTCTCGACCATGAGCGCCGACGACGCGGCCGCACTGGCCGGCGCCGAGGACTCCGGCCTGGGCGCGGACGCGCGGGCGATGCTTCGCTTGGCTATCGCCGCCTGCCGCGGCGGCGTGGAGCGCGTGCACGTGATCGACGGCACGCGCGACGGCGTGCTGCTGGAGGAGATCTTCTCCGTCGGCGGGTCCGGGACGATGGTGTACACCAACTTCTTCGCGGACTTCGGCGCCGCCACGCCGGAGGACGTGCCGGGCATCATGAGCCTGCTGCAGCCGCTGGTCACGCGCGGCCTGCTGGTGCCGCGCTCCTCGGAGCAGATCGGCGTCGCCATCGACGACTGGGTCGTCTACCGCGTCGACGACACGATCCAGGGATGCAGCGGGCTCGACCACCTGGGCGGCGGCGATGCGGAGATCGTCGGCCTGGCGGTGAACCCCTCGCACCGCGCCGCCAACGTCGGCCGCCGCCTGGTCGAGCTGCTGCTGCGCCGGGCGAGCGACGGCGGCGCGCGCCGGGTCTTCGTGCTGACCACGCAGGCGGTCGACTTCTTCCGGGAGCTGGGGTTCCGGGACGCCGACCTGGCCGCGTTGCCGGCCGCCCGGCGCAGCCTCTATGATCGGCAGCGCGGCTCCCGCATCCTCATGATCGATCCGCGTCAGGCGACCTGAGGCGCTCACCCGGATGGACGCGAACCCATGACCACTTCACCACCCCGCCTCGGCTTCGTCGGCGCCGGCACCATGGCGCAGGGACTGGCGCGCGGCATCCACGCCGCCGGCTTGGCCGGCGCGATCACCGCCTACGATCCGGTCCGCGAGCTTCTGGACCGGTTCTGCGCCGAGGTCGACGCCACGCCCGCCGCGGACAACGGCGCCGTGGCCTGTAACGCGGAGATCGTGTTCCTGGCGGTCAAGCCTCAGCACCTGCAGACGGCGGCCGCCGAGCTGGCCACCGGAGGGGTCGACCTGGCCGACCGGCTGGTGGTGTCGATCGCCGCCGGCGTCACCCTGGCGCGGCTTGCGGAGTGGCTGCCCAGGGCGCGCCTGATCCGCGTGATGCCCAACCTGCCGTGCGTGGTGGGCGAGATGGCGGCCGGCTTCGCTCGCGGCCCGTCCGCCACCGAGGAGGATGCCCGCGTCGTCGGCGATCTGCTGCGCGCGCTTGGCGTGGCCCTGGAGGTGGACGAGGAACACCTGAACGCCGTCACCGCGCTGTCCGGATCGGGGCCGGCGTTCATGGCGCGGCTGCTGCAGGCGTTCATCGACGCCGGGGAAGCCTGCGGCCTGCCGAGAGACGCGGCGCGCGCGCTCACGCTGCAGACCGCGAAGGGGACGGCCGCGCTGCTGCTTGAGCACGGCTACGACACGGCGGACTTCGTCGACATGGTCAGCTCGCGGGGCGGGACCACCGTGGCCGGCCGCGCGGTGCTCGAGTCATCCGACCTGCACGCCGTGATCGCCGACACGATCGCCGCCGCCACCGAGCGCGGCCGCGAGTTGGCGGGAGCGTGAACACCATGCCGACCCAGACCATGGACCACGCCGCGCGCAGCGCACGCGAGGCCAGCCGCCGGCTGCGCACCATGCCGGCAACGCTGCGCGACGCCGCATTGCGCGCCGTCGCAGGGGAGATCGACCGGAACCGGCAGGGGATCCAGGCCGCCAACGCCCGCGACCTGGAGCGGGCCCGCGCCGAGGGCATCCCGCAGCCGCTCATCCACCGGCTGGGCCTGTCCGACCGCAAGATGGCCGAGATCGATGCCAGCCTGCAGGAAGTGGCCGCCGCTCCCGATCCGCTGCAGCACGTCCAGGTGGCGCGCCAACTCGACGAGGGCCTCACCCTGACGCGGGTGGCGGTCCCGATCGGCGTGCTGGGGGTGATCTTCGAGTCGCGGCCCGACGCGCTGGTGCAGATCGCCTCGCTGTGCATCAAGTCCGGCAACGCCGCCATCCTCAAGGGCGGTTCGGAAGCCGCCGAGTCCAACCGGGCGCTGTTCGACTGCATCCAGGCGGCGCTGGCCGCCACCGACCCGCGCTTCGCGGGCGCCCTGCACCTGGCGACCAGCCGCGATCAGATCGACGACCTGCTGCGCATGGACGACCTGGTGGACCTGATCATCCCGCGCGGCTCGCCCGAGCTGGTGCGCAGTATCCAGGACCGCACGCGCATCGCCGTGCTGGGCCACGCCGACGGCATCTGCCACGTGTACGTCGATGCCGCCGCCGACCTGGAGCAGGCGCTGGCGATCGTCGTCGACGCCAAGACCGAGTACCCGGCGGTCTGCAACGCGGCCGAAACGGTGCTGGTGCACGCCGACGTGGCCGGCCGCCTGCTGCCGCGGCTGCGGGGGGCCGTGCCACAGGTGGAGCTGCGCGGCGACGAGCGCGTGCGCGCGCTGATCGACGTGGCGGAGGCATCGGAGGCCGACTGGGACACCGAGTACCTGGACCTGATCCTGGCGGTCAGGATCGTGGACGACCTGCAGGAGGCGATCGCCTTCATTAACCGGCACGGCAGCGGCCATACCGACGCGATCGTGACCACCGACCGGCAGGCGGCCGACGCCTTCTTCGCGCAGGTGGATTCGGCTTCGGTGCTGTGCAACTGCTCCACCCGCTTCGCCGACGGCTATCGCTTCGGGCTGGGGGCCGAGGTCGGCATCTCCACCACGCGCATCCACGCGCGCGGTCCGGTCGGCGTCGAAGGGCTCACCACCTACGCCTATCGCCTGCGGGGCGACGGCCACGTGGTCGCCGACTACACCAGCGGCGCGCGCAGCTTCCATCACCGCGATCTGCCAGCGCCCTCCGCCGCGACCGGCGACGGGAGGACCTGAACGAATGCGCGTGCTCATCAAGATCGGCACCGGCGTGATCGGCGCCGGGTCGCAGCTCAATCGGCCGTGGCTGCGCGGCAAGGTTGGAGAGATCGCCGCGCTGCTGCGCCGCGGCGACGAGGTGCTGCTGGTCAGCTCCGGAGCGGTGGCCGCCGGCATGGAGGTGGTCGGCATGACCGAGCGCCCGCGCGAGCCGCTGGAGCTGCAGATGCTGTCCGGCATCGGTCAGATCCCGCTGACCCACTGTTACCAGGAACTGTTTCGGGAGCACGGCGTGCAGGTCGCGCAGGTGCTGCTGACCCACTACAACTTCGACACCCCGCGCGAGGAGCGCACGATCCTGCGCATCCTGGACTCCTACCTGTCGCGCGGGATGGTGCCGGTGATCAACGAGAACGACCTGGTGAACAAGGAAGAGTTCGACTTCCGGGGCCACTTCACGGACAACGACATCCTGGCCGCGCTGGTGGCCACCCACGTCAAGCCCGATCTGGCCGTGATCCTGACCAACGTCGACGGCCTGCATGCCGGCGGCGAGCATGGTCCCCTGATTCCGGAGGTCGAACAGATCGACGACGACATCCGCGCCCACGCCTCCCGGGAGGCGAGCCCGCTGGGGCTGGGCGGCATGCTGTCCAAGGTGGAGGCGGCCGACAGGATGACCGGTCACGGGATCGACGTGATCGTCGGCAACGGCAGCGCGGCGCTCGGACCGCTCATCGACGGCTCCGCCCCGCGCACCCTGTTCCGCGCCCAGCGCCGCAGCGCGGCGCGCTCGCCATCGGCCGCGATGGCCCGCGTCTGAGCGGTCCACGGTGCGCGCCAGGTACCTGCTCGAAGCGCTCGTCCTGGCGATCGCCGCCTTCGCGCTCAACCTGCTGGCTCCAGACGATCCCGGTCTGCTCGACGCCGCCGTCAACCCCTATCTGATCGCGGCGTTCGTGGTCGCCGCCTATCGCGGGTGGGTGCCCGGATACGCGGCGCTGGCCGTGGGAGCGGCGCTCGCGTATCTGGCGTTCGAGATCCTCCCGGGCGACCCGGTTCGGTTCACCATCACGGCCGAATGGGCGGACGCCGATCCGCTCGCGCATCCTCGCCTGGGGACGCTGGCCCTGGCCGGGGTGCTCGGGGTGCTCCTGTTCGGCCTGATCCACTTCGCTCACGGCCGCCGGACGCGGCGCCTGCAGCACGAGGCGGCCGAGCTCGGCCGCGAGCGCGCCGTGGTGGACCGCCAGCGTACCGCTCTGCTGGCCGCCTCGAGCGAGCTGGAGCGGCGGGTGAGCGGCCAGCGCGACTCGCTGGCTTATCTGCACTCCCGATGGCGGGAGCTGTCGTCCCAGAACGTGGAGGACACGCTGCGCGTGGTGCTCGACACGGTGACGGAGCTCACCGGCGCCGAGCGCTGCTCGCTGTGGCAGCTCGATACGGCCAGCGCCGAGCTGGTGGTCCGGGTCACCGCCGGGTGGGACGCCGACGATCCCGCCGAGCGCCGCCTGCCGGTCAACGGCAGCATCGAGGGCTGGGTGCTGCGCAACGATCGGCTGTTCTCGGCCAAGCACCTCACGCGCTACGACACGCTGCGCCGCGTGGACCGCGGTACGGTGGTCTATGCGGCGCCACTGTGCGCGGGCGCGCGGGCGTGGGGGGTGATCGTCGTCGACAGCCTGCCGTTCGAGCGGTTCAACGCCCACACGGAGCATCTGCTCCTGCTGGTGGCGGCGGTCGCGGCGGCGCCGCTCGAGCAGGCGATCGCCTACGAGTCGGGCATGGACCCCGCCGACCGGTCCGCGGACACCGGCTATCCGCGGTTCGAGCAGCTCGCCCGCGTGTTGCGTACGGAGGTGGCCTGTCGCGCGGCCGACGGCGGCAGCCTGAGCGTCGTCCTCATCCAGATCGCCAACTACCACCGGCTGGTCAGCGCCGCCGGTCTGGACCGGGCCGGGGAGGTGGTCGCGCGCGTGTTCCAGGCGGCCAAGGAGACCGCGGCCGGCTCCGTACGCTGCTTCCACTACAAGCACGACGGCCAGTTGGCGGTGGTCTGTCCCGCCATGGACTTCGACGGCGCGGCACTGTTCGCGCTGGACTTCCTCAGGTGGGCGGCGGAGACGACCTGGACGGATGACATCGGCGAGGTGCGGCCGGAGTTCATCGCCGGCTACTCGTCGCTCGCGCGCGGAGTCGACGACGCGGATGCGCTGCTGCGCATGGCGGAGAACCTGCTGGCGATGCAGAGCCGTCGGGAGCACCGATGACGGTGCGGCCGGCGGCCGGGCTATCGAGAATCGGGCTGTGCACCGCCGACGGCTGTTTCCACCCGTTGATGCTGGAGAGCTTCCGCGGCGTCCGGCAGGTCGTGCTGACCACCACCGACGCGGCGCAGCAGGCGGCCGACGTGGCGCTGTTTCTGGAGGAGCCGGGCGGCGGCGAGCGCTATCAGCATCTGGGCACCGTGCACCTGGACACCGTGCAGCCCGAGAACAGGGCGGGCAGCGGGGCGGGACGGCCCGACCTGGTGCTGTGCGTCAGCCTCGAAGCCGGACGCGTGCTCACCGCGGTCGTCACCGGACCGGGCGGGCGGGGTGAGCTCCGGGTGGCGCTGCAGCGCTACTCGTCCGGCGACGCCACGATGCGCACGGCTGCCCGGCTCGCCGGTCCGCGGGAAGTGCTCGCCACCGGCCACCTGGACGGCGAGCCGCGCACCGGTCCGCCCGCGGCGGACGCCTGGCTCGCCGCCGGGGGCGATGTGGACGCGGAGGCGGTGGCGCCGGTCGAGCGGTTCGTGTACCGCTGCACGTCGGTGCTGCCGCTGAACGCGCCGCCGTACGACTTGGCGCGCATCGTCTGGCTGGCCGAGCGCGCCGACCTGAGCCGGGACGAGGCTGAGCTGCTCCGCTCGATCTGCCGCCGTCTTTCCCGCGACCCCGACCCGGCACGCGCCGCCTTCGCCGGGGCGGCGATGCGCTCCCTGGACGAACGGGCAGCCGGCGGCGCCGGCGCGGACGCGAACGGCGACGATGCACCCGCCGCCGGGGCGCGTTCAGCGTTCGAGCAGCGCGACTACCATCAGGTGCTGCGGCTGCTGCACGCGGCGCGGGCGGACGGCCCCGACTCCGGGATACCGGACGAGCTCACCGACTACTGGCTCGACGAGTAGCGCGGTGGGGATCAGGAGTCCCTCGGGCTGCCGGACTCCTGGATCGCCAAGCGGTGCACCTGAGCGTCAGCGAACTGGGTGCAGACCCCCAGCGCCACCCGGTCGTCGGCGGTCATGACCACGAGTTGCCAACCGGTCCGCTCCTGGAAGCGGGCGATCAACCGCAGCGCGCGGCGCATGCGGGTGATGTCCATGGCCTGGAACGGCTCGTCCATGATCAGGAGCCCCGGTCCGCCCTCACTACGAGCGAGCTGCGCCCGCTCGGCCAGAGCCAGACGAGCAGCCAGACTGTAGGCGTCGCGCGTGCCCTGCGACAGTTGGCCGGCCGGCCGCGCGGAGCCGTAGGCGTCGACGATCAGCGGCTCCTCCTCCAGCGCCTTCAGGTTCACCGGGGACGGGAGCTCCGGGTCGGAGATGAGGGACGATTGCCGAGAGACGGCCGTGTAGCGGGCGCCGATGTCCGCGGACAGCTCGTCGAGCGCGGCGCTCGACTCGTCGGCGATCCGGGCGAACAGGAAAGCGGCGATGCCGGCCGCCCGGCGGTCCAGCTCCAGCGCGGCGGCTCGGCGAACGCCTGCGGCCATGCGGGTGTTGAGCTCCGCCATCTCGGCGGCGCCGGCGCCCAGGGCCGCGGCCTTCTCGCGGTCGCGTCCCACCCCCTCGTCCAGCTCGTCGAGCCGTTCGCGCAGCCCGGCAACGCGAGCGCGCAGATGCTCCTCGTCCGCAGGCGCACACGAATCGCCCGCCAGCGCCAACGACCCTTCCTCGACGGCCGCAGGCGTGTGCGGCTGTTCGCGAAGCACCTCGACCAGGGCATCCAGGTCGTCCAGCCCGCGCTCTCGCGCCGCCGCCAGGAGCTCCGTCTCCGCGTCCCGCCGGCGGGCTTCATCCGCACGCGCGCCGCCGAGTTGCATCAGGAGTTGCTCCCTGGACTGCGCCCCGTGCCGTTCCAGGAAGTCGCGCAGCTCACGCTCCAATTGGTCGTGGCGCTCGCGGCGCACGCGCAGCCGCTCCGCCGCGCGGTCGGTCTCCTCCCGGACCGTCTCGACCCCGGCCGCCCGCCGCCGGATCAGGGCGGCGATCGCCACGCTCCCTGCCGTCGCCACCACGCCGGCGGTCGCCGCGGCCGCCGCCGGCACGCCCACGATCAGGGCCAGCACCGCCAGGACGGCGCCGGCCAGCACGCCCAGAGCGACACCCGCCGCGATGCCGGCCACCCCTCCCGCCTCGCCGACCGCCGCGCGGCCGGACGCACCCCCGGACGGGTCCTGCAGATGCCGGCGAGCCTGCTCCAGCTCGGCGCGCGCACGCGTCACCTCCTGTGCTGCCGCGTCGCTGGCATCCGAGAGTTCCTGCAGCCGCGCGGCCGCGTCGCCGGAGGAGGCGGGAACCGCCTCGGGTTCCTGCGAGAGCTCTGCGAAACGCTGCAGCAACCGCTCCGCCTCGCGCTGTTCCGCCTGCTGCAGACGGTGTCGGGCGTGCCGCTGCCGCTGATCCAGGGTGCGGCTCAGGCCGTCCAGCTCATCGGCCAGCCGGCTGCGCTCGGCCCGCTGTTCGGCGACGGCAGTCTGGGCGGCGCGGGCCGCGACGACCCGCTCCTCGAGCAGATCGCGCCGCTCTTCGAGCCGGCCCTGTTCTTCCCGGAGCTGCCGGAGCTCGCGGTTGTGACGGCTGCCGCCGTCGGTGCTGGCCCGGCGCGCCAGCGCCGCGTGCAACCGCTTCGGATCGAGTCCTGCCGTGAACAGATCCGCCTTGAGCGTCTCCACCCAACTGCTGCCCGGCCTGACGTCGAGCGTCAGCTCGCCGGACCGGATGGCGAACAGATCGTGGAACGCGTCTTCCGGGATGGTCATCGGCTCGCCGTCGAACTCCGCGGACACCAGCCGGTCGGTGCCATAACGGAGTGCCAGGCGTTTGCCGGCGATGCGGTTGGAGCGAGGCCGGCAGAGCACCTCGCACAGGGCGTCGACGATCGTGGTCTTGCCGCTCTCGTTCGGCCCCACGAACAGCGTGACGGTCCCGAACGGAAGTTCCCGGTCGTTGAACGCCCCGAACCGTGTTAGCCGCAGGTTGGTGATCATCTCCCCGCAGCCAGCTCGTGCTTGATCGCCAGCAGACCGAGCTGGCGCGCCCGCAGCCACGCCGGCCGCTCGGCCGGATCCTGTGGCTCGCTCGCCGCCCAGACCTGCAGGAAGCGCCTGGCCAGCGGCTGCGAAGCGATTCCCGGCATCGCCTCGCAGTCCGTGGTGTCGATCTCGATCCTGCGGACCGTGCCGGCGTATCGCCTGCGGAGATCGGCAAGGGCGGACGGCAAGTCGTTCTCGTCTTCCACCACGCCGGTCGCGTGCAGCACCACCCAGTCGTTGCGGTTCCAGCTCTCCGGCCGCAGCGGCGCCAGGTCGACGGTGCCCGACAGATCGACCGGCACCTCGTGGACCCGGTACTGACCGGCACTCACAAGCGGTACGAACTCGCTGGTCACCCCGTTCCTGCCTGCCGCCAGACGCCAGACGCCGTGTTCCCCGGACTCGCCGCGCCGCCATACGCGCGCCGATCCCGGATAGCTGAGCGTCACCCCGTCGTCGATCGCCTGGCGGCGTCCGTGCAAATGGCCGAGGGCGGCGTAATCGGCCTGCAGCTCCTGGAACAGGCGCGGCTCGAGCTGTCCCGCGGGGGCGTCCCCGCCCTCATCACCTGCCGCCGGCCCCGTGTACGCCATGCCGCGCACGATGCCGTGCGCGAGGACGATGCGCACCGGTGCGGCCTTGGCCGGCACCCCCCAGCGCCGGTAGTCGTCGTAGTCGCGCTGTTCGGGGACCGCCACCACCTCGATCCCTTCCTCCTCGACCCCTTCCTCCTCGAACCGCACCAGCGAGAACGGCCTTCGGTCCAACAGCATCACCGGCCCAAGGTCCAGAGCGCCGAGCCTCCGCGGTCCCTGGCGCTGTTCGTCGTGGTTGCCGGGAAGAAACAGCACCTTGCAGCGCTGATCCAGACGCTCGACGCGGCTACGGAACGGCTCGCGCAGCGCCTCCGCGGCGTCGAAACTGTCGAATATGTCGCCGGCCAGCAGCAGAACCGACGCCTGCACCTTGACGCACAGGTCCATCAGCTCGTCGAGCACGTCCAGGCAGTAGTCGGCATCCGCTTCGCACAGATGCAGGTCGGCTGCGTGGACGAGGGTCAGGTGTCGTTTCCCGACGGGCTCACTCTTCGAGTGAGGTTCGCTCCGCTCACCCGGCCGATCCACTCGACCAGCTCCTCCCGGATCGCCCGCGGCTCGCCCGTGGCGTGGCATGTCTGCCAGCGACCGCGACCGTCCTGCAGCCCCACGTCGGCCCGCCACCCGGCCGCTCCGAGCGGCCGCGCGTAGGCACCGAGCGAGGCGCGGCAGCCTCCCCCGGACGCCTGCAGCAGCGTTCGCTCCAGATCGACCGCGGTGCCGGTCTCCCGATCGTCGATCTCGGCCAGCGCCGCGAGCAGGTTTTCGTCGTCCTCGCGCGCTTGCACCGCGATCGCGGCCTGACCGGGAGCCGGCAGCCACTCCGGCGGGTCAAGCGGCACGCTCCGCAGCGCCGCCAGCATGGCCCCGACCGCGGCGCCGAGCCGTTCGACGCCGGCCCGCGCCAACACCACCGCGTCGACGCTGCCGTCGGCGCAGCGCTCGATGCGCGTCGGGACATTGCCGCGGATCGGCACCGCGCGAGCCTGCGGCGCGTGCCGGCCCAGCAACGCCGCGCGGCGCGGCGAACCGGTGCCCACGCGGGCGCCGGCCGCAAGGCCCAGAGGCGCGCCCGCACCCGCGCCGCGCCGCAGCAGCAGATCGCCCACCGGGCCGCGCGGCAGCCGCGCCGCCACCCGCAGTCCCGGCATCGGCGTCACCGGCAGGTCCTTGAGCGCATGCACCGCCAGATCGATGTCGCCGGCCAGCAGGCTGCGCTCGATGGCGCCGGTAAACGCGCGCGTGCCGGCGAGCGCCGCGAGCGGCCGCCGGTCGGCGTCGGCTCCGACCGCGATCGGCACGATCGTCACCCGCCGCGGCAGACGGGCGGCGACCAACTCCGCCTGCACGCGGGCCAGGGCGCTGCGCCGCGTCCCCAGCCGCAGCGGGCGTGCGTCACGCCCGTTCACGGTGTGCCGGGTCACGGTGTGCCGGGTCACGGTGCGAGGGGTCACGGTGCGAGGGGTCACGGTGCGAGGGGTCACGGTGCGAGGGGTCAAACGACTCGGCGTGCGCGTCGCCGTCGTCGATCGCAGGCGTCGTGCCGGCCGGCAGGCCCAGGACGCGGTGGTAAAGCTCCTCGAAGCGCGGCACGATCCGGTCGGGAGGATAGCGCTCGGCCACGCGCTCGGCGCCAGCGCGGCCCAACCGCTCCGCCAGCGACCGGTCGCGCAGCAACGCCACCGCCTGCCCGGCCATCCCCTCCACATCTCCCGGCGAAAACAGATACCCCGAGACGCCGTGTTGTACGACCTCCGGCAGTCCGCCCACGCGGCTGGCGATCACCGGCACGCCCGCGGCCAGCGCCTCCAGGGCGACCAGTCCGAACGCCTCGCTCTGGCTCGGCAACAGCAGCAGGTCCGCGCCGCTCAGGTACGGCGCCACGTCGTCGACCACCCCGATCAGGCGGATGCGGTCCATGACGCCGAGCTCTCGCGCCAGATCGGTGGCCGGGCCAAGATCGGGACCGTCGCCGACCAGCACAAGGCGCGCCGGCAGCTCGGCCACCACCCGCGCAAAGACGCGCACCACGTCGGTCACGCGCTTGACCGGCCGGTAGTTGGAGATGTGCACGATCACCGGTACGCGCCCGCCGTCGGCGGCAGCCCTACCGGCGCCGGGCCACGCAGCGGGTTGGGCGTTCCGGTAGTGATCGGGATCGACGAAGTTGGGGATCACCTCGATCGGCCGGGTGATCCCGAACACGCGGTCGGTCTCCGCGCGCAGCGCGTGCGACACGGCGGTCACCGCATCCGAGCGCTCGATGCAGAAGGCGGTCACCGGCCGGAAGCTGTCGTTGCTGCCGACCAGGGTGATGTCGGTGCCGTGCAGCGTGGTGACCACCTTGAGGTCGAGCTCGGGCGCGATCTGCTTGGCCAGGATCGCTGCAGCCGCGAACGGAATCGCGTAATGGACGTGCAGGATCCGCAGGCGATGCGACCGCGCCACCTCTGCCAGCTTGGAGGCCAGCGCCAGGGTGTAGGGGAATTGCTTGAGCAGCGGATACTCCTCGATCGCGACCTCGTGAAAGCAGACCCGCGGCGGCAGCACGCCCAGGCGCAGCGGCGCCGAGTAGCTCACGAACGCCACCGAGTGACCGAGCTCGGCCAGCCGCAGGCCGAGCTCGGTAGCGACCACGCCGCTGCCGCCATGGGTCGGGTAGCAGGAGATGCCTATTCTCATGGTGAGTCTTCTCTTGGTGAATCGGGTGCGGCCGGCAGGGCCACGACCTCGTGAGTAAACGCCCCCGCCGGCTCGTCGATCAAGCAGGCACTTAGGAACGGCGCCCCGAACCGGGCCAGGAAGTGGGGGACGGGAAAGACGCGCTCCTGCAGCCGGCCGCGGGGCCGGAGCTGGTTGAGCAGCCGGTGCAGGGCGGCGCGCGAGTAGCCGCGGCGCGCCAGCACGGCCCGGCCGGTGCGCGAGCGCAAGCGCGCCAAGCCGCGCAGGGCGTGGTCGCGGGAGCGCTGCCAGGTGCGCGCCAGAGTCGGGTCGACGGCGCTGACGCTGTCGGCGAGCGGCTGAAACGCCGTGTAAATCTGCGCCGCGACCCGCTCGAACTCTGCCACGTCGCCATCGCCGAGGAGCCGATCGGTGGCCGCTCCCGGGTGCGCCGCGCCGGTCAGCGCCTCCTCCACGCTGACCGCGTAGCGCTCGAGCGCCTCCGCCTCGCCTTCGGCCAGGAAGGTGAGGCTGCGCCGGGGCAGCACTGCCGGCTGCGCCACCCCGAACAGCGCGTAGAGCGGCCTCAGCATCGCGTGGTAGGCCATCTCGCCGGTGCCGACCACGTGCGCGAGGTTGGGCAGCAGCGCGTCGGCGAAGATCGGGCGCAGCGCCGCGTCGGTGGACAGGGCGGTGGGATCCACGGCTCCCTGGCGCAGCAGGGCGCCGGCATCGCCGACGCGCAGGCGCGCGCCGTCCGCGCCGACGCGGAACGGCGTGCCAGCGGTCGCCGGGTCGAGCGGCGCCCGGTAGCCGGCGCCGCGCAGCTCGCCCGCGACCGCGGCCAGCGTGTCTGCGACGGCGGCTCGCGCCCGGAGCGCATGCTCGAACAGATCCCCGCACGCCGGGCGCAGGAGCGCCGGCTCGACGATCACCAGACCGGTACCGGCGAACAGCCGCATCCAGCTCCGCGCCACCCAGCCGGTGAAGGTGCGCTGCCCGTCCAGCGCGTATGCGCAGCGCGCGCGCCGGCGGTCGCCCGCGGGAAGCAGATGATCGAAGTACCGCGCCACGCTGCGGGTCACCTCGGCATCGACCGGCAGCCGGCGCAGCTCGCGGCCGCCGGGGGCGCGAAAGGAGACACGGCCGATCTCGCCGTCCGGCTTGATGCCGAAGGTGTGGTTGGCCTCGCCGATGTCGTGATCCTCCGACGCGAGCCAGAACACCGGGACGCACCGCCGTCCGCTTCGTTCCGCCACCTGCCGGGCCAGCCGCACCGCGGTTGCGATCTTGTAGGCGGTGTACACCGGCCCTCCGAGCAGGCCCGCCTGCTGGCCGGTGACGATGCAGGCCGCCCGGCCCGCGGTCAGCGCCTCGGCGTTGTCGATAGAGCGCTCGTCCCCGTCGCAGCGGCGCTGGTAAGCGATCATGGCTTCCGCCACCGTGGCGGGCAGCGACGCCGCTCCGGGCCTCGACCCGGCCGCGGCCGTCGCCGCGGCCGCGAGGTCCCGGGGAGGCACGGAGAAGAACCGGAGAGCCGTCTCCGATCCGGCGGCCAGGTCGCGCAGCAGCGCATCGCCCGGGTAGAGCAGCGGCAGCGGCAGGGTGGCGATGCGAGCGGCGGAGGTGGAGGACCGGGACGTCAACGACATGGGCGTCAGCCCTCCGGCTTGCGCGCCACCAGGATCAGCCGGTCCGAGGTCTCCGGCCGGAACGGGTTCAGCGCATAGTCGCCGTAGCGACGCTCGATGCGCAGGCCGGCGTCCTGCAGGTAGCCGTGCAGGGTGTCGGCGCCGAGCGCGCGCACGCGCTCCTGAAAACGCGGCCGCGGCTCGCCCCCATCTCGCCGGGGGTCGTCGACCTCGATCGTCTTGACGATGGTGCCGCCTCTGACCTCGCGGGTGATGTCGAAGACGATGCCCCCCCGCTCGGTCCGCTCGGCGGGCACCAGCTCGGCGACCGTTCGGTCCGCGTTGAGGAAGTCGATCACCAGCTCGCCGCCGGGCCGCAGCGCCCGCTCGATGCCGGCCAGCACCTGCCGCTCGTCGTCCTCGTCGCCGAAGTAGCCGAAGCTGGTGAACAGGTTCACGGCCAGATCGAACCGGTCCAGCCACTCGATCGCGCGCATGTCGAGGACCTGGAAGCTCAGGTTCGGCCGGCCGCGCCGCTCGGCGATGGCGATGCTGGGCGCCGACAGGTCGATCCCCAGCACGTCGTAGCCGAGGCCGGCGAGCACCACCGCGTGCCGGCCGGTACCGCAGGCCACGTCCAGCGCCGCGGCCGGCGGCTGCGCCCGCAGGGTCCGCGCCAGCCGGCGGATGAAGGCGTTCGCCTCCTCTTGATCGCGGTCGCCATAGAGGATGCCGTAGTACGGAGAATCGAACCAGACTCGATACCAGGGCTCACCGTCTTGCACGGGTATCGAGCCTAACGCTCATGGGAGCGGTGGGGAAGAAGTAATATGGCCTGCGTGGACCGGTTCGACGTCACCATCATCGGCGCCGGCATCATCGGCCTGGCTTCCGCCTACCGGCTGGTGCAGCGCCATCCGTCGCTGTCCGTGCTGGTGCTGGAGAAGGAGCGGCAGGTCGGCCTGCACCAGACCGGGCGCAACTCCGGGGTGCTGCACTCGGGTCTCTACTACCGCCCCGGCTCGGCGCGCGCGCGCCTGTGCGTGCAGGGCCGCGCCCAGATGGTGGACTTCGCGCGCGAACACGGCATCCCCCACGAGACCTGCGGCAAGGTGGTGATGGCCGTCACCCTGCGGGAGCTGGAGCGGTTGCCGGCCCTGTACGCGAACGGCCGCCGCAACGGCCTGGAGCAGGTCGAGGTCGTCGACCGCGCCGGGTTGCGGGAGATCGAGCCGTATGCCGGCGGCCTGGGCGCCATCTGGGTGCCGTACGCCGGCATCATCGACTACCAGGCTGTGGCGGAGAAGCTGCGCGATCTGTTGCTGGCCGCGGGCGCCGCCGTCTCCACGCTGGCGGAGGCGACCGGCATCCGCCGCACCGCGGGCGGCATCGAGATCGACACGCGGGCGGGCCGCCGCGCCAGCCGCCACCTGATCAACTGCGGCGGCCTGTACTCGGACCGGATCGCGCGGCTCGACGGACTGACCCCGCCGGCCCGCATCGTCGCGTTCCGCGGCGACTTCTTCGAGCTGGCGCCGGCCGCCCGCCACAAGGTGCGCGGGCTGATCTATCCGGTCCCCGACCCGGCGCTCCCCTTCCTGGGGGTGCACCTGACGCGGCGCACCGCGGGCGAGGTGGAGTGCGGTCCGAACGCCGTCTTCTCGCTGAAGCGCGAAGGCTACGGCAAGACCGACGTCGACGGGCGCGACGCGGTGGAAGCGCTCAGCTACCGCGGCACGTGGCGGCTGCTGCTCCGCCACGCCCGCTACGGCATCCGCGAGTACGGGCGGGCGTTCTCGCGCCGGCGCTTCGTCGCCGCCGTACGGCGGCTGGTGCCGTCCCTGGCGGACGAGGAGGTGCAGCCGACGCGTGCCGGCGTGCGCGCGCTAGCGCTCGGGCCCGACGGATCCATGGTCGACGACTTCCTGATCGTCCGCGGCGAGCGCTCCGTGCACGTGCTCAACGCACCGTCCCCGGCGGCCACCGCGGCCCTGGCCATCGGCACCGACGTCGCCGCCGTGGCGACCGCGGCCTTCCGACTGTAGAGCGGAGGCGACTGCAGACGGTCGGGCGTTGCCGTTCCAGGCGAGCATGTGTAACTTCGATACACACGCTTGGGCGAGGGGGCATCGTGGCCAGAGTGCAGTTGGTGATACCTGATGAAGACCGCGACCGTTTCGTCTCGCAGGCAAGGCGGGAGAACATGACGTTGAGTGCCTGGTTCAGAGTTGCTGCCCGCCAGCGTCTCGAACGGCAGCAGCGATCCGACCCGTTCGGGTCGCCGGAGGACGTGGAAGCGTTCTTTCGCTGGTGCGACACGCTGGACGATCTCCCTTCGGAACCGAATTGGTCCGATCATCGGGCGGTGATCGACGCATCGCGTCGGCGCGGGACATCCGGCACGTGACCTTCGTCGACACCAACGTGATCATGTACGCGGTGGGGCGGCCGCATCCGTTGCGGCGTGTCGCTCGGGGCTTTTTCGGCGAAGCCAGCCGGAACCGCACTCCTCTGTGTACATCCGCGGAGGTGCTGCAGGAACTGGTACATGCCTACCTTCCGGCCGGCCGGATGCGGACCTTCGACGCGGCGTTGAAGCTGGTGACGCGAGCCCGTGTGGAGGTCTGGCCCCTTGAAGAGGCGGATGTCACCCTGGCTCGCGGGCTGCATGAGCAGCACCCCGACCTGGACGCACGTGACCTCTGCCATCTCGCGAGCTGCCGCAGGCGAGGCGTGCGCGTTCTGAAGACGTTCGATGGTGCCTTCGCCGACGTGGCGACCGCGTCCTTCGGCCTCTGACCGGGTCCCCGCGATCCGTCCGCGCAGTTGACTTCCGGACCGATCGCACCACAAATAAGGGGTGATGCGCATTTTCGTTCCCAGAGAGACCGAACCAGGCGAACCGCGCGCCGCCGTCACCCCTGACGCGGTGCAGCGCTATCGACGCAAGGAAGGAGCCGTGGTCGCCGTGGAGTCCGGCGCGGGCGCCGGTTGCCATTTCTCCGACGAGCAGTACCGCGACGCGGGCGCGGAGGTCGTCACCGACCGCATGCAGGAGCTCGCCAACGCCGACATCGTCCTGCGCGTGCGCCGGCCGCCGGACGACGAGATCGCCACCATGAAGAAAGGGGCCATCCACATCAGCTTCCTGGATCCGTTCAACGAGCCGGAGTTGATCGACGCCCTGGCAAGGCAGGGCGTGAGCGCGATCAGCGTCGAGCTGGTGCCGCGCTCCACCCGCGCCCAGAAGCTGGACGCCCTGAGCTCCCAGCACAACATCGCCGGTTACGCCATGGTGGTGCTGGCGGCCGAACGGCTGGGCGCCGTGATGCCGATGATGATGACGCCGTCGGGCACGCTGCAGCCGGCGCGCGCGTTCATCATCGGCGCCGGGGTGGCGGGCCTGCAGGCGATCGCCACCGCCAAGCGCCTCGGCGCGCGCGTCGAGGCGTTCGACACCCGCCCGGTGGTGGAAGAGCAGGTCAAGTCGCTCGGCGCCAAGTTCATCAAGGTCGACCTGGGAGAGACGGGGCAGACCGACCAGGGCTACGCCCAGGAGCTCACTCCGGAGCAGCTCGCCAAGCAGCGCGAGCTGATGGCGGACACCTGCGCCCACGCCGACATCGTCATCACCACCGCGCAGCTTTTCGGACGCAAGGCCCCGGTGGTCGTCAGCGCCGACGTGCTGGAGCGGATGAAGGCCGGCTCCATCATCGTCGACTACGCGGTCGAGTCGGGCGGCAACGTCGAAGGCTCGGTCGCCGGCGAGGAGATCCAGGTCAACGGCGTGACGATCATCGGCCTGCGCAACATCCCCGGCTGCTACGCCGTCTCAGCCAGTTCCATGTACGCCAACAACCTGTACAACTACGTCGACGAGTTCTGGGATGACGAGGCCGAGGGCATGAAGCTCGACCGGGAAGACGAGATCATCGCCGGCAGCCTGGTCACCCACGACGGGCAGATGGTCAACGAGATGGTCCGCAAGATCACCTCGGGATAGCACCGGACTACACCGTAGACACGGACGCCGAGCGTCCGCGACAAAGAAAAAGGGTCATGGAAGCCGCACAACTATTTCAGTTTCTGTTCTTCATCTTCGTGCTCGCGATGTTCCTTGGGCTGGAGCTCATCACCAAGGTGCCGTCGCAGTTGCACACACCGCTGATGTCGGGATCCAACGCGATCTCCGGGATCTCGATCGTGGGCGCCCTGGCGCTCGCCGGGCAGGGCGCCTCCAGCACCCTGGTGACGATCTTCGCCGCCGCGGCGGTCGGCTTCGCCACCATCAACGTGGTCGGCGGCTACCTGGTCACCGACCGGATGCTTTCGATGTTCAAGGCCAAAGATTCCACAGGCGGGGGAACCGGCAAGGGCACAGGAGCATCGTCGTGATCTACCTCATCGTGGTCGCCTACATCGTTTCGGCGATCATGTTCGTGTTCGGCCTCAAGATGCTGGGCAAGGCCACCACCGCCCGGCGCGGCAACGGCCTGTCCTCCCTGGGCATGCTGATCGCGATCATCGCCACGGTGCTGAGCATCATCGACAGCATCCAGGTCGAGTGGGTGGTGCTGGCGGCCGTGATCGGCGCCGGCATCGGCATCGCCGCGTCCCGGCTGGTGAAGATGACCGGCATGCCGGAGATGGTGGCGCTGTTCAACGGCTTCGGCGGTCTGGCCAGCATGCTGGTGGGCTGGGGCACCTTTCAGGCGGCCGCGGACCAGTTCGGCGTGGGCTTCGGCGCCGGCGCCGGGAACCTGGCCGATTTCAGCGCCGCGCTCGGCGGCGGCTTCAGCGCCACGACCATCTATCTGGCGATCCTGATCGGCGGCGTGACCTTCACCGGCAGCATCGTCGCCTGGGGCAAGCTGTCCGAGGTGGTCACCTCGCGGCCGGTGCAGTTCCCGCTGCAGCAGGTGGTCAACGCGCTGGTGCTGCTGTCCATCGTGGCCGGCGGCGTCTGGTTCACCGTCGCGCCCGACCAGTACTGGATCGCGGTGGTGGTGACCGGGCTGGCCTTCGTGCTCGGCATCATGGCGGTCATCGCCATCGGTGGCGCCGACATGCCGGTGGTGATCTCGCTCCTGAACAGCTACTCCGGTCTGGCCGCGTGCGCGGCCGGGTTCGTGATCTCCAACAATCTGCTGATCATCACCGGCGCTCTGGTGGGCGCCAGCGGCATCGTGCTGACCTCGATCATGTGCAAGGCGATGAACCGATCGCTCACCAACGTGCTGTTCAGCGGTTTCGGCGCCGCCGCAGGCTCCTCCAAGAGCGCCGGAATTCAGGGCGAGGCGAAGGCCATGAGCCCCGAAGACGCCTACTACATCCTGGAGGCGGCCAGCTCGGTGATCGTGGTACCCGGCTACGGCATGGCGGTGGCCCAGGCCCAGCACGCGGTGCGCGAGCTGGGCGACCTGCTGGAGCACAACGGCGCCGAGGTAAAGTACGCGATCCATCCGGTCGCCGGCCGCATGCCGGGCCACATGAACGTGCTGCTGGCGGAGGCGAACGTCCCGTACGAGCAGCTCGCGGAGATGGATGCCGTCAACCCGACGATGGAGACCGTCGACGTGGCGATCGTCATCGGCGCCAACGACGTGGTGAATCCCGCGGCGCGCGAGGACGAGGGCAGCCCGATCTACGGGATGCCGATCATCAACGCCGACGCGGCCCACACCTGCTTCATCCTCAAGCGGTCGATGGCCTCCGGGTTCGCCGGCATCGACAACCCGCTGTTCTTCAAGGACAACTCGTACATGATCTTCGGCGACGCCAAGGCGACCGTGGAGTCGATGGTCGGCGAATTCAAGGAGAGCAGCTCCTAGCTGCCACCCTTGGCCTAGCGTGTTGACCGAGAAGGCCGCTGACCGAAACCCCCGACGCATCCGCGACCCGGTCCATGGGCTTATAGCTTTTTGCGAACGGAAGAGCGAGTTTCAAGACGACACTGACCGTATCGCGTGGCGCCTGCTAAACACTCGAGAGTTCCAGCGCTTGCGCCGCATCCGCCAATTGGGTTTCTCCGATATGGTCTATCCCGGAGCCACCCATAGCCGATTTGCGCACAGCATCGGTGTCTATCATACCGCGCGTCATCTTATCGAGATCATTCGCCGCAGGCAGGGATCTCTCGACGAGCAACGGGCGCGCATAGTCCTACTGGCGGCACTGCTTCACGACATCGGCCATGGTCCGTTCAGTCATGTCTTCGAGCACGTAATCAATGACCTCGCACCCGCTCAAGAAGGCCAGACCACCGAGCACGAGGATTGGAGCGCCAAGATCGTCACCGCAGACACCCAGGTGCGTTGCGTGCTGAACGACGAGGGCGTGCCAGCTGAAGAAATCAGCAGGCTCCTGAAGAAATCGGATCAGCCCGAAGATATCTACGCCACTGTCATTGCCAGTCAGTTCGACGCAGACCGTCTCGACTACGTGCAACGGGACAGATTGATGACCGGAGTCGAATCAGCGCACCTTGATATTGACTGGTTGTTCGATTGCCTTGAAGTCGGAGAGATCACCATCAGCCAAACCGTCAAACCGAGCTGTCTCTATCTCAATCCGAAAGGAAAACGGGTCGCCGAAGAGTACCTGATGGCCCGTTTTGCCCTCTACACGATGGTCTACATGCACAAGACCACGAGGGCTGCCGAGGTAATGCTCAGTTCGCTCCTGACAACCGTCGCGAACTCGCAGGGTCTCACGGATGACGAACGGCTCAGATCGGATCCGGTCCTGCACTACTTTGCGTCCCGCGCTCTTGATGCATACCTCGACATCGACGATGCCGCAAGTCTGGGCGACGCTGGGAACGCTGGCTTCCTCATCGCATCCTGAGGTTTCCGAGCTTGCACGCCGCCTGAGAGACCGGAGGCTTTTCAAATGCCTTGATGTCGGGATACGAGATGTACCCAAAGGGAATCTCTTCATTAGATTCAAGGCTGAGCTCCGCGAGAGTCCCGATGTTGCCCAGCATGTCTTGTTTGATGAAGATATGGTGCAGCTATACAAGGAGTACGACTTTGATGAGGCCGACGAGACAGCGGCGCTCAAGAAAGTTCTGTTCAAGAACAGTCCCGATGATTCTGAGCCAAGGGACATCGCAGGCAATTCAGAAATAATCCGGGCGCTTAGAGACGTGGAACGCATCCAACGCGTCTACGCTCCAAAGGAGTGTGTAATAGATAATCTATACGGCATACTTGACAGTATTTCTGGACGGCATGACAGCACCGAGAATTTGAGGAGACAAACTTGAAGCCTGATGACATAGCAGTCAACTTGGTCAAAATGAACGGAGATAACATTAGTCTTTCCCGGCTGCAGAGGGAAGCATTCCTTCTGGATCGTTGCGGCGCTTCGTTTAAGCTAACGTTCATCTATCACCATGGCGGTCCTTACTCCTTTGATCTCGCCGAAGGATGGGAGAACGCGTGGGCTGAAGAGCGCATCAAAGTCGACGAGGAGAAGACTCCGCACGATACACCATATTGGGTCGCGAGCCGGAACGACGACGATGATGAGCCGGGCGCTGTTGGTAGTCTATCGGCTGATAAGGTGCGATCATATCTAGAGAAAATGGCTGGTTTTTCCGACCTCGTATTGGAATTGGCTGCCGCTTTCGTGTATCTAAAAGAGATCAGCAATCGCGGCGATGCCGTCGAGGAGTTGAAAATCAGAAAGCCGCTCACGACACGGGACAACGACTATCTGAGAAAAGCTGTCGATTTGCTGAGCCATCTTGGTCTGGAGGCAAGCGAGTTGCTAGCGGATCTTCGATGACGACTGTCTCGGGCACTACGCTTGAGTCGCTCGTCACGGAATACCGCCACCGCAACCGCGCGTCGTACGAACTGTTCCGCCGCTCGCAGTCGGTACTGCCGGGCGGCAACACCAGGACCGGCGTGTTCGTGGATCCGTTTCCGCTCTACATCGACCACGCGGAAGGCACGAACCTGATCGACGTCGACGGCAACCGCCGTCTGGACTTCATCAACAACGCCAGCTCGCTGATCCTTGGCCACGCGCATCCGGCGGTGGTCGCCGCCATCCGCGAGGCTGCCGGCCGCGGCACCGCCTACTTCGCGCCCACGCCGCTGGAGGTGGAGCTGGCCGAGTTGCTCTCCGCACGGTTGCCGTCCCTGCAGCGGCTGCGCTTCTGCAGCTCCGGGACCGAGGCGATCCTGGGAGCCGTGCGGGCGGCCCGCGCCTTCACCGGCCGGCCGATGATCGCCAAGTTCGAGGGCGCCTACCACGGCATCGACGATCCGGCGCTGATCAGCTACCTGCCGCCACTGGGCCCGGAGCTCGGCCCGCCGGACCGGCCGCGTCCCGTGCCCGCGTCCGCCGGGCTCGCCCCCGGGACCGCGGAGCAGGTGCTGGTGCTGCCGTTCAACGACGCCGAGGCGTGCGCGCAGCTCATCGGCGAGCACGCCGGCCCGTTGGCCGCGGTGATCGTCGACCCGCTGTCCACGGCGGCCGGCCTCACCCTGCCGGAGCCCGGCTTCCTGGAGGGTCTGCGCCGCATCACCCGCGAGCATGGCATCGTGCTGATCTTCGACGAGGTGGTGAGCTTCCGCGCCGGCGCCGGCGGCGCCCAGGGAGCGTTCGGGGTGCGGCCCGACCTGACCTGCCTTGCCAAGGTGGTGGCCGGCGGCACGCCGGGCGGCGCGTTCGGGGGACGGGCCGACATCATGGCGCTCTACGACCCGACCGGCGGAGCGCCGGCGATCCCGCAGTCGGGGACCTACAACGGCAACCCCATCGTCATGGCGGCGGGGCTTGCCACCCTGCAGACCATGACCGAAGAGGCGTACTCCGCCATCCACGAGCGCACCGGGCGCGTCGCCGAAAGGCTCCGCGACGCCTTCCGGCAGGCCGGCGTGCCCGGCTGCGTGGTCACGGCCGGGTCGCTGTTCCAACTCTACTTCCTTCCTCGCCCGCCGCGCAACTACCGCGAGGCGGCGCAGGACGACGGCGACCGCCAGCGCTGGCTCTACTTCCGGCTGCTGGACGACGGCATCGTTACCCGCCGCGGCGGCAACGTGTCGCTGCCCATGACCGACCGGCACGTCGACCGCCTGATCGAGGCGGTGGGCGCCGCACTGCGCGAGCTGCCGCGCTAAGACGCCGGCTTCGGCTCGGGGTTGGCCTGGGTCCTGACGCGGTCAGAGAATTGGTCTATTATCTGTTCCAGTCGGGTACAGAATATGGCAATCCTCTACGTGCCGCGCCACCAGGAGCAAGACATCTTGCGGTTCATCGCCGACGCCGCACCCGACAAGCCGGTGCTCCTGCTCGATGGGGCGCGGCAAGTCGGCAAGACGACCCTCGTAGACGCCGTTTTGGCCAAATCCGAGAAAGACGGCGTACGGATCGACCTGGAGCGGGACACGCTGGTCCGTTCCGCGATCGACGACTGCCGGGACTTCGCGGAGTTCGAAGATCTGCTGCTCGACCGCTTCGGATTTCGCGGGGACGCCGATCAGATCCTGTTCGTGGACGAGGCGCAGGAGAGCCGAATGCTCGGCGCGTTCGTACGCTTCATGAAGGAAGCGTGGACGCATGCGACCGTCATTCTCTCAGGCTCCACCTTGCGCCGCCTGTTCCGCGAGCACACGCGCTATCCGGTCGGCCGCGTTCGCCACCTCGTCCTCGGGCCGTTCTCGTTCTCGGAGTTCCTGCGGGCACTGGACAAGGCGCACCTCGCCGCTGAGGTACTGAGCGCCAACACACGGATCAGCGGTCAACGACACGATCTTCTTCTCTCGCTGTTCGACCGGTTCCTCGCCGCGGGCGGACTGCCGGCGGTCGTGCAGGCGTGCGCGTCCGGTGACGACCACGGTGCGGTGCGGCGCCAGATCCTCGCCGACTACGAACAGGACTTCGTCCGCATCTTCGGCGAGGAGCTTATCGACATCGTCAAGGCCTGCTTCCGGAGCGTCGCGAACTTCGCCGGCGGCGTGTCCAAGAACACGACGGTGGTGCCGTCGCCGAGCAGCCGCGTGAACGAGCGCATCAACCAGGTCTTCGCCAGACTGGAAGGCTGGCATCTGATACTCCGATCCGAGCAGCGCGGAAGCAGCGCGCAGGCAAGCCACAACTACCTGCCAAAGCGGTATCTGTTCGACACCGGCGTACTGCGCGAGCTGCGCGAGGCCGCCGTACCGGCCATCAGCGCGGTCCATACCCTCTCATCCGCCGCCCGGACACCGCTCGGTGCGGTGATCGAGAACCAGACCGCCATCGAGCTTGCCCGCAGCGGCCGGGAGCTGTCCGGCTGGAAGCGAACGCCGTCCGGCGCCGAGATCGACTTCATCGTCAAACGGAACGGCACCACCATGCCGGTCGAATGCAAGGCGGCGCTCTCCGTGAACCGCAAGCACATGCGCGGGCTCGTCGAGTATCTGCGGCTCCACGGCTTGCGCGCCGGCTCCCTGGTCAGTCTGGCTCCCTGCTCCACGACCGTGATCGAAGGGTTCGAGATCACCAATCTGCCGGCGTATCTGCTGGAGCGCCTCGACACCCAAGGTAGTTAGCCGATCCGCTCCGGCTCTACTTCGTTCCGCCTGCCCGGTAACCGCCGCGAGGCGGCCCGGGACGAGGGCCGCCACCGAGATAGCCCGGTGCCGCTTCGCAGTCCCCGCAGGTGGTTCCGAAGTCGCGCTCTGCGTTGTACGCGCGGTAGAAGTGCGTGCCCGGCTGCAGGATCCCGTCGCAGCGCACGCACCGCAGAGGTGAGTCGGCAAGACTCACGGTGTCCTGAATGTGATAGATGGCTCCGAAGAGCGGATCTTCCGGCGATATCCACGTCGTGCCGTCGGCGTTGCCCCCGGCTGTCTGTCTGATGCGCTTGCCTTTCGGGAGCCTGCTTGCCGACGGCGGAGGGATCCGCCCACGAGGTTCCGGATCCCACCAGATCGGCGGCCTCCCGCAGTCGTGACAGAAGATGACCGGACTCCCTCCCTCTGCCGTAGGAGCGCCAGGCAACGATCTCCGGGACGCGCGCGCTTCCTGAGGGTGATCGTGCAGAGACTCACTCTGGCATGAGCGCGGCCGAGCTGGCTCGCCGGATCGATGTTCCGGTCAACCGTATCACCGAAATCCTGAACGGTCGTCGGGCGGTTACCGCCGATACCGCCTTGCGACTAGGGCGATTCTTCGGGACTTCCGGGGAGTTCTGGCTCAACCTCCAGAAACTCTACGAACTGCGTGCCGCCGAGCAGAGGAATGGTGCGAAGATCGCCCGACTGCCGGTCCTGGACGCTCATGCCAGAGTTCCTTGACGATACGCGAGTTGCCGGAGATGAGCGAAAGTATCGGCTCAGATCAGGCCGCTCAGATCAGGCGCTCGTCCGCTACGGTCCTGGCAGGCGACGCCGACCTCGGTTTGCGCTTGACCATGCTCGCCGTGTGCCCTGACTGTCAACGCACCTCGATCATGACATTGAGCAGATAATTGATCTATTCTCTGCTCGTATCGAGTACGGAATATGTCAATCCTCTACGTGCCGCGTCGCCAGGAGCAGGTCGTCGCACGGTTCATCGCCGACGCGGTGCCCCACAAGCCGGTGCTCCTGCTCGACGGGGCACGGCAAGTCGGCAAGACGACCCTCGTAGACGCCGTCCTGGCCAAGTCCGCGAAGGACGGTGTACGGATCAACTTGGAGCGGGACACGCTGGTCCGTTCCGCGATCGACGACTGCCGCGACTTCGCCGAGTTCGAGGATCTGCTGCTCGACCGCTTCGGGTTCCGCGGAGACGCCGATCAAGTCCTGTTCGTGGACGAGGCGCAGGAAAGCCGCATGCTCGGCTCGTTCGTGCGCTTCATGAAGGAAGCGTGGGCGCATGCGACCGTCATCCTCTCCGGTTCCACCCTGCGCCGCCTGTTCCGAGCGCACACGCGCTATCCGGTCGGCCGGGTTCGCCACCTCGTGCTCGGGCCGTTCTCGTTCTCGGAATTCCTGCGAGCCCTGGACAAGACGCACCTCGCCGCCGAGATGCGGAGCGCCAACACGCGGATCATCGGCCAGCGACACGAGCTGCTTCTCTCGCTGTTCGACCGGTTCCTCGCCGTGGGCGGACTGCCGGCGGTCGTCCAGGCGTACGCCTCCGGTGACGACCACGGCGCGGTGCGGCGCCAGATCATCGCCGACTACGAACAGGACTTCATCCGCATCTTCGGCGAGGAGCTCATCGAAATCGTCAGGGCCTGCTTCCGGAGCGTCGCGAACTTCGCCGGCGGCGTGTCCAAGAATACGTCGGTGGTGCCGTCGCCGAGCAGCCGCACGAACGAGCGCATCAACCAGATCTTCGCCAGACTGGAGGGCTGGCACCTGATATTCCGCTCCGATCAGCGCGGAAGCAGCGCACAGGCAAGCCACAACTACCTCCCCAAACGCTACCTGTTCGACACCGGCGTCTTGCGCGAGCTGCGCGAAGCCGCCGTGCCTGCCATCAGCGCGGCGATAACGTGTGGCTCTACCGCATGACCGGCGAGCCCGAGCTCGACGTCGAGATCGGCGTGCAGGTGTCGCAGCCCATCGCCGGCGACGGCGAGGTGGTGGCCTCGACGGTGCCGGGCGGCCGGGCGGCCCACGCGGTGCACCACGGCGACTACACGGAGCTGCCGGGCGTCCACCAGGCGGTCTTCACCTGGTGCGAGAAGCAGAGCCTGCCCCGGTCGTCGACCTGCTGGGAGGTCTACGGCGATCACCACGCGGATCCGGCCAAGCGGCGCACCGACGTCTACCACCTGATCGCCGACTGAGCGACGGACCGGGGTCCGGACACGGCGGCGCTCCCACGCAACGTACGGCGGCCGATCGGGTAGCCGCCGATCCTGCTGGAGATCGGCTGGTGCGGGGCGTAGAATGCCGCCGTGGCCAAGAGGAGGCTCCCGGTCGGCATCCAGACCTTCCGACGGATCCGCGAGGAAGGCTTCTACTACGTGGACAAGACCGGCTACATCCGCCGGCTCCTGGACGACGACGGCACCCACTACTTCCTTTCCCGACCGCGCCGGTTCGGCAAGAGCCTGTTCGTGGACACCCTCAAGGAGTTGTTCGAGGGCAGCGAAGAGCTGTTCCGCGGCTTGGCCGTCCACGACGGCTGGGATTGGTCCAGGCGCCATCCCGTGGTGCGGTTGAGCTTCGGCGGCGGCAACTACGGCCGGCCGGGCCAGTTGCTGGCGCGCATGGCGGAACAGCTTGCGGACCTGGAGCATGAGGCCGGAGTGCCCGCTTCCGAGGGCGCGACGCCATCGGGCCGCTTTGCCCGGCTGCTGGCGGCGCTGCACCGCCATTCCGGGCGGCGCGTCGTGGTACTGGTGGACGAATACGACAAGCCGATCCTGGACGCCCTGGACGATGCGGAGACCGCCAGGGCCAACCGCGACGATCTGCGCGGGCTGTACGGCACGATCAAGGACTGTGATGCCCATATCGAGCTCACGTTCATCACCGGAGTGAGCAAGTTCTCCAAGGTCAGCCTGTTCTCGGACTTGAACAACCTCACCGACCTCACGCTGGACCCTGCGTACTCCGCGATCTGCGGCTACACCGAGACGGATCTGGACACGGTATTCGCCGCCGAGCTGCCGGGGCTGGACCGGGAGCGCATCCGCGCCTGGTACAACGGCTACAACTGGCTGGGGGAGGAGAAGCTCTACAACCCCTTCGGCATTCTCAAACTGTTCGCCAGCCGCCGGTTCCGCGCGCACTGGTTCGAGACCGCCACGCCCCGGTTCCTCATCGACACGCTCCTGAAGCACGGCTTCGCGGCGCCGGATCTGGAAAGCGTCCGCGCCGACGAGGACCTGCTGTCCACCTTCGACGCGGACGCCATGGCGCCGGAGGCGCTGCTGTTTCAGACCGGTTACCTGACCATCGCCGAGGAGGACGAGGATGCCGACGACCTCCCGGAATACCGTCTGGCATATCCGAACCGGGAGGTGCGCCGCGGCCTGAACCGCGCCCTGCTCGACGCGCTGGCGCCGAACTGGCGGCGGACCACGGGGAGCGGCGGCGCGCTGCGCCGGCTGCTGGCGGCGGAGGACTGGGCCGGCGTGGAGGCGCAGTTCCGGGCGCTGCTGGCCGGGATTCCCCACGACTGGCACCGGCGCAACGACATCGCCCGCTACGAGGGGTACTGGGCGAGCGTGTTCTATGCCTGGTTCCAGGCGTCCATGGACGGTGTGGTAGTCGAGGACGCCACCAGCCGCGGCCGGCTGGACATGGCGGTGCTCCTGGCAGGCAACGCGTACCTGTTCGAGTTCAAGGTAGCGGAGCGGTCCGAGAAGGGCGCGGCGCTCGCGCAGCTCAGGGAACGGCGCTATGCCGACAAGCACCGCGCTCCAGGTCGAGCAGTTCACTTGATCGGCGTGGAGATCAGCGCCGAGTCCCGCCACATCGCCGCGTTCGAGACGGAGCCCGCCTGAGCGACAACGCGAATCCCCGGCCCCGCGCAGACGGCCCGAGCCCTGAGCCCGTGCTCGCCGCCCTGCTCACCGCCGCCTACCACTCCTCCGAGCACGCGGCGCAGATCGTCTACATCACCCACATGCGTCTGGGAGACCGATACCGACCGGCATATTGATATGAGCCGTCGACCGCTGGCACTACAGCCAAGAACGCCGTCAGTCTTGCTCCGGTAAACGACAGCCGATGTAAATCGATGGCGGCCTGCGCCGATCGCTGTCTTGACGGGGCGGTTCGCTTCCGGTCTGCTTGCCGGGTCATGAAGCTGTCGAGAACGGGCGCGGGCACGGTGGTGGAGCGGGACGGGGAGCGGCTGCTGCTCCGCGGTCACGACTGGGACGAGCTGTTCCGGCAGGACGACCCGGCGGCGTACCTGGATGGCCGGCTCGCCGCGGCGGAGGCTGCGCCGGCCGGGTCAAGCGAGGCGCCGCTAGCGCCGGTGGTGGGCCAGGAGATCTGGGCGGCCGGCGTCACCTACTACCGCAGCCGCGACGCGCGCATGGCCGAATCGGAGCAGGCCGGCGGCGGCAGCTTCTACGACCGCGTCTACACCGCCGACCGGCCCGAGCTGTTTTGTAAGGGCTCGGCGCGCACCGTGGTCGCCCCCGGCGGCACCGTGCGCATCCGCGCGGACTCCGCCTGGAACGTGCCGGAGCCGGAGCTCACCCTGGCCATCGACCGCGGCGGCCGGATCTTCGGCTACACGATCGGCAATGACATGAGCTCCCGCGACATCGAGGGCGAGAATCCGCTCTACCTGCCGCAGGCCAAGATCTACGACGGGAGTTGCGCGCTGGGGCCGGAGATCCTCGTTCGCGACACCGTCCCCGATTCCGCGACCCGGATCGACATGGAGATCGTCCGCGACGGCGCAACCGCCTTCCGCGGCGCGACCACGCTGGCGGAGTTGAAGCGCACGCCGCAGGAGCTGGTCTCCTTCCTGTACCGGCACAACAGCTTCCCGGCCGGCTGCTTCCTGATGACCGGCACCGGCATCGTGCCTCCGGACGGCTTCACGCTGCAGGCCGGCGACCGCGTCGCGATCACGATCGAATCGATCGGCACCCTCACCAACACGGTGGGCGGCTTCGGCGCCGCGGGATCCTGACGGTGGCCGACGTCCCCGACGCGCACGCCGCCGGCGACCTCGACGCCATCCTCGGATTCGAGGCGCCAGCGCTGCCGGCCACCTCCGGCGAGGGCACGCCGGGGACCATCCCGCTCACCGAGCGCATGCTGCGCGAGGAGCCGAGCGGCAACCTGTTCGCCCTGACCCAGAACGTGGGCATGGGCTGGCAGCCGGCCCGCTCCGGCGGCCCCGCCTACCTGCTGCTGTCCACGCACGGCGGCCTGCGCGCCGAGGACGGATCGCCGGTCGCGTTGGGCTACCACACCGGCCATTGGGAGGTGCACCTGCTGGTGCGCGCCGCGGCGGAGGCGCTGGCCGCCGACGGCTGCATCCCGTTCGCCGCGCACGTCACCGACCCCTGCGACGGGCGCACGCAGGGCACGCCAGGGATGATGGACAGCCTGCCGTATCGCAACGACGCCGCGATCGTGATGCGCCGGCTGGCGCGCTCGCTGCCCACCCGCCAAGGGGTCATCGGCGTCGCCTCCTGCGACAAGGGGCTGCCGGCGATGCTGCTGGCGCTGGCCGGGGAGCGGGCGCTGCCGGGAGTGGTGATCCCCGGCGGGGTGACCCTGCCGGCCCGCGACGCCGAGGACCTGGGCACCGTGCAGACCATCGGCGCCCGCTTCGCGCACGGCCTGATCACGCTGGACGAGGCGGCAACCGCCGGCTGCAAGGCGTGTGGCTCGACGGGCGGCGGCTGCCAGTTCCTGGGCACCGCGGCCACGGCGCAGGTGGTCGCCGAGGGGCTGGGGCTGGCGCTGCCGCACACCGCGCTGGCTCCGTCCGGACAGCCGATCTGGCTGGACATGGGCCGCCGGGCGGCGGCGGCGGTGGTCGCCCAGCGCGCGGCCGGCCGGTCGATGGCCGACATCCTGGACCGGCGCGCGGTCGACAACGCGATGGTCGTGCACGCCGCGTTCGGGGGATCCACCAACCTGCTGCTGCACATACCCGCGTTCGCGCACGCGGCCGGCCTGCCGGTGCCCACCGTCGCCGACTGGAGCCGGGTCAACCGCGCCACCCCGCGGCTGGTGGACGCGCTGCCCAACGGGCCCGCCAACCACCCCACGGTGCGGGTGTTCATCGCCGGCGGCGTGCCGGAGGTGATGCTGCACCTGCGCCGCGCCGGCCTGATCGACCCCGGGGCGCTGACCGCGGCCGGGGTGACCTGGGGCGAGGCGCTGGACCGCTGGCTGGACTCGCCGCGCCGCCACCAACTGCGCCGCCACTGCCTCGAGGAGGACGGCGTCGACCCCGACCTGGTGATCATGGACCCGGACACCGCCCGCCGCCGGGGGCTGACCAGCACCGTGGTCTTTCCGACCGGCTCGCTGGCGCCGGACGGCTCGGTCATCAAGGCGACGGCGATCGATCCCGGCGTGGTCGATGCGGACGGGGTCTACCGCCACCGGGGTCCGGTGCGCCTGTTCGGGAGCGAGGGCGCGGCGGTCGCGGCGATCAAGGGCAAGGGCGAGCATCCGGTGCAGGCCGGCGACGTGGTGGTGGTCGCCGGCATCGGGCCGGCCGGCACCGGCATGGAGGAGATCTATCAGGTGACCTCCGCGCTCAAGTTCATCCCCTGGGGCAAGCAGGTGGCGGTGCTCACCGACGGCCGCTTCTCCGGGGTCTCCACCGGGGCGTGCGTGGGCCACATCGGCCCGGAGGCGCTGGCGGGCGGGCCGATCGGCCGGCTCCGCGACGGCGACACCGCGGAGATCGTGGTCGACCGCGAAGAGCTCACCGGTTCGGTGGAGCTGGTCGCCACCGAGGCGGAAGGCGAGCTGTCTCCGCAACAGGCCGAAGCGGTGCTGGCCGCGCGCCCGACCGCGCCGGGAATCGCGCCGCATCCCGACCTGCCCGACGACACGCGGCTGTGGGCGGCGCTGCAGGCGGCCTCGGGCGGCACCTGGACCGGCTGCGTCTACGACCCGGACGCGATCATCGCCGCGCTCGGATCGCCCGCCACGAACGTGCCGGCCGTACCGCGGCCATCGTGACAGGGCAGCGACTATTCGACCGCGTCATCTTCCGCTGCGTGATCGGATCGCGCGCCTACGGGCTCGCCCGCGACGATTCCGACACCGACCGCAGAGGCGTGTACCTGCCGCCCGCCGACCTCCACTGGTCGCTTTCCGGCGCGCCGCCGCAACTGCAGAACGATGCAACCCAGGAGGTGTACTGGGAGATACAGAAGTTCATCACGCTGGCCTTGAACGCGAATCCGAACGTGCTGGAATGCCTCTATACGCCGCTCGTGGAGACCGCAACGCCGCTGGCCGAAGAGCTGCTCGACATGAAGACGAGCTTTCTTTCCAAGCTGGTATACCGGACGTACAGCGGCTACGTGGCGTCTCAGTTCAAGCGCATGCAGAGAGGCCTGCGCAACCACGGACAGGTGAAGTGGAAGCACGTGATGCACCTGCTGCGATTGCTGCTGTCCGGCATCACGGTGCTCGAAGAGGGCTTCGTCGCCGTCGACGTCAGCGACTACCGGGATCGTTTGATCGCCGTCAGGGCGGGCGGCGTGAAGTGGGAGGAGGTCGATGCGTGGCGGCTGGAGTTGATCGAGGAATTCGAGGCGGCCTTCACGCGGACCGCTCTTCCGGATCGGCCGGACTATGAACGCGTCGACCGGTTCCTGATCACCGCCCGGCGCCGGGCCCTGCAGGATGGACTGCCGTGAACCATCGCACTCCGAGCGTCGAGGTTGCCGTCGACACACATCTGCAACGGCCGGTGGAGGCGCATCCCTATCCGCTGCTGTTCGTCACGATCAGCGGCGCACACCTGTACGGCTTCCCTTCTGCGGACTCCGACTACGATCTGCGCGGCGTCCACCTGCTGGCGCTGGAGCACGTCATCGGCCTCTGCACGGGCGGCGAAACGGTCGACACCTCGGAGACGACCGCCGGGCGGGAGATCGATCTGGTCACGCACGATGCGCACAAGTTCTTCGGCTTGATGCTCAAACCGAACGGCTACGTGCTGGAGCAGGTGCTTTCACCGCTTATCGTGCACACGACGCCGGTGCACGACGAGCTCAAGACGATCGCCGCCGACTGCATGACCCGACGGCATGCGCATCACTATCGCGGGTTCGCGGCCGGGCAGTGGAAGCTGTTCCGCAAACAGCAGCCGCCCAGCGTCAAGCCGCTGCTGTATGTGTATCGGGTGCTCCTGACCGGCACTCACCTGATGCGCACCGGTGAAATCGAGGCGAACCTGCCGGCCCTCAACCAGACCGCCAAGCTGCCGTACCTCGACGAGCTGATCGACCGGAAGATCGCCGGCCGCGAGCGGGAAAGCCTTCCTGCCGTCGATCTGCGGTTTCATGAGGCGGAGTACGATCGCCTGGTCGGCGTGCTGCATGCGGCGGCGGACCGCTCGCACCTTCCGGAAAGGACACGGGCCAAGCCGGCCCTGCACGATCTGCTGGTGCGGATTCGACTGAACGGCGTCAGCGCGCCGGCGCAGGGGTCACCGCCAGCGTCCCGGCCGGCACCAGCTCCTCCGCGTAGCTGAAGATCGCCGGCGTGCCGCCGGTGTGCACGAACACCACCGTCTCGTCGGCGCCGACCGCGCCGGCCTCGATGCGGTCGATCAGGCCGGCCAGCGCCACGCCGGTGTAGTTGGGATCGACCATCAGCCCGTCGGTGCGGGCGGCCAGCCGCACCGCCTCCAGCACCGCCGGCGCCGGCCCGCCGGGACCGGCGTAGCGATCGACGATGTCGAAATCTTCGGGGGCATAGGTGCGCGGCAGGTCGAGCCGCTGCCGCACCGTGTCGGCATGCCGGAAGATGTAGTCGGGCAGCGGCGGCGCGGAGGCCACGCGGACGCCCGTGAAGCGCCAACCCAGGTCCAGGTTGAGCGACGCCAGCGCCAGGCCGCACAGGCTGCGGCCGGCCACCGCCACCACCCGCACCGGACCGCTGAGCGCGGCATCACGGAGCTGGTCGGCCAGCTCCAGGCCGGCACCGGCGAAGCCGATCATGCCGGCCAGCTTGGGAAACAGCTCGTCGTTCATCACGTACGGCGTGGCGCCGGCCCGCCGCAGCCGCTCGGCCACGCCGCGCGCCAGCTCCATGTCGCGCTGCGACTCCTCGTCGTTCAGCAGGTGCACCGCCGCGCCCAGCAGGTGGTCGACCAGGCTGTTGCCCTGTACCGGCCTGCCCGCGGCATGGCGCAGGAAGACGTGGTAGCGAAAGCCGGCGCGCACGCAGGCGGCGGCCGCCAGCCGCGCGTTGTTGGAGTGGTAGCCCATGACGTTGATGACGGTGTCGGCGCCCGCCCGGCGCACCTCGGCCATGAGCAGCTCCATGTGGCGCACCTTGTTGCCGCCGAAGGCCAGACCCGACAGGTCCTCGCGCTTGACCAGCACCGTGCGGCCCAGCTCCCGGCTCAGCCCGGGCGCCGGCTGCAGCGGGGTGGGGTAGGCGCCGAGCGTCAGCCGCGGAAAGCGGTGCAGCCGCGCGCGCAGCCCATCCGGGGTCATGCCTTATCTGAAAAGCCGGATGAGATCCTGGCTTCCGTGGCGGACGCGGATGATCTCAACACCTCACGTATCCTGCTTGGCAGCGGTGGCGTTGCGGTGCCGTAGGTCCTCGAATACTTCGGCAGCGGGAATGAGCTCCCCGGCGTCGGCCTGCTCCGTGCCTCTCTGAACCCGTTCTCGCATTTCAGGCAACTCGCGGTCCAGCGTTTCGTCGCGCTCGTCCAGCAGGGCAAGTGCCGTTACCAGTACGTCATCCACCGAAGCCCACCGGCTCCAGCGGTTCGGCCTTGATGCCCCGGACGCCCGGGATGATGCGCAGCGGCTTCGCCCAGCGCACGGCGTTGACCAGCACGCGGATGATCTCCGGCTGGTAGTAGATGGGGTAGGTCTCGTGGCCCGGCTGGAAGTAGAAAATCCTGCCGTTGCCGCGCCGGTAGGTGACCCCTGAGCGGAACACCTCGCCCCCCTCGAACCAGGAAACGAAGATCAGCTCGTCGGGCTGCGGGATGTCGAAGCGCTCGCCGTACAGCTCCTCGTGCTCGATCTCGAAGTAGTCGCCGATGCCCTGGGTGATCGGGTGGTTGGGCTCGATGTTCCAGACACGCTCGCGCTCGCCGATCTCGCGGTGACGGAGGCTGCAGCGCGTGCCGAGCACCCGCGTCATGATCCTGGAGACGTGCGAGGAGTGCAGCAGGATCAGGCCCATGCCGTCGTTGGCGCGGAGCTGCACCCGGTCGACGGTGGCATCCTCGACCCGGTCGTGCGCCTTGTGGCCCCACCAGAGCAGCACGTCGGTGGCATCGAGCCGCTCCTGCGAGAGCCCCTGATCGGGCTGGTCCAGGCTTGCGGTGGTCACCGCCAGATCGTCCTCGCGCCGCAGCCCTGCGGCGATCGCCTCGTGGATCCCGTGCGGGTACACCGCCGCGACCTCGGGATCCTCCCGCTCCTGGATGAACTCGCACCACACCGTCACGTTGATCATGGCGGTACCCTATGGCATCCACGCTGGGCCGTCGATCGGTCGCGATTCAGAGGCAACGCTACCTGAGGGCGTCGAGCACCTCCCGGTGGAGGACGCCGTTGCTGGCCACGAAGGTGCCGCGATGCACGGTCTCGACGCCAGCGGCGTCCGACCAGCGGCCGCCCGCCTCGGCGATGATCGCCGCCGCCGCGGCGCAGTCCCACGGGGCGTCGAGCAGATTGACGCAGAAGTCGATGCGGCCGGTGGCCAGGCAGACGTACGAATAGGCGTCCATGAACCCGTAGCTGTAGCCGGTGCGGCGCAGCAACTCGAAGACGCGCGCCCCGAGCGGCTCCTCGAAGCGCTGCACGAAGCCCAAGCCGCTGCCGATCGAGTCGGCCACGGTCGCAGTCGCCGACACGCGCGCAGCCTCCCCGTTGCAGAAGGCGCCGCCGCCGCGGGTCGCCCAGCAGGTCAGATCCATGGCCGGCAGGTGAATGACTCCCAGCGCCAGACCGGCCGCGTCCTCCAGGGCGATCAGCACCGCGTGGGTGACGATGCCTCTGATGTAGGGGCGGGTGCCGTCCAGGGGGTCGACGATCCAGGTGCGGCCGCTCTGTCCGTCAGCCGTGCCCGACTCTTCGCCCAGGAAGCCGTCGTCCGGGAAGGTGCCGAGCAACTCGCCGCGGATCAGCGCTTCGCAGCGGCGGTCCACCTCCGTCACCGGCGAGGCGTCCGCCTTGAGGTCGACGTCGCCGGCGCCGCGCCGGGAGAGCTGGATGGCGCCGGCCGCGCGGGCGACCTGCTTGGCGATCTCCAGCTCGGCGTCGAACGGCACCGTCAGGCTCTTCAGCGGCCGCTAGCCGTCGATCGAGGGGATCGCCACCTCGGAATCGACCTCCGCGCCGTAGTCCACGGCCGGCATCCCGAAGCCGAACAGCCGCAGGAACTCGCGCTGGTAGCCCTCGACGTCGAGAATCCGCCGGTAGTCCTGATCGGTCACCTGCCCCCAGCGCTCGCGCACCGCCGCCTGCACCGCCTCGGCCATCTCGCAGTCGTCCAGCCGGATGCGGCCGGCGTCGTCCACCGGGATGCCGCCGCCGGCGCACAGCCGCTCTCGAAAGAGCCGGTCCATCTGTTCGATGCACCCCTCGTCCGTGCCCCGCTCGCGCAGCAGCGGTCCCAGCATGGCCAGGTAGACGGCGACCGTCGGGATCGCGGCGCTGGCCTGCGTCACCAGGGCGCGGTTGACCGACAGCAGCGCCCGTCCGCCGCGTGCTCGCAGCCGCGCATCCAGCTCTTCGGCGGTGCGCTGCAGGTCCTCCTTGGCCTTGCCGATGGTGCCGTCGCGGTAGATCGGCCACGTGTGCTCCGGGCCCAGGTAGGTGTAGGCGAGGGTCCGGCACCCGGGAGCGAGCACGCCGGCCGAGTCCAGCGCGTCGATCCAGCGCCGCCAGTCGTCGCCGCCCATCACCGCCACGGTGTGCTCCACCTCCTCGGCGGTGGCAGGGTCGATCCGGGCATCGCCGAGGGCGCCCGACCTGGCGTCAATGGTCTTGCCCGCGAACGGCGCGCCGACCGGCTTGATGACCGCGTTGAAGACTTCGCCGCTCTCCGGGTGGACGCGGCGCGGTGAGGCCAGGCTGTAGACGACCAGATCGACCGAGCCGTCCAGGTGCATCCGGATCAGGTCGAGGACGCGTTCCTTGGCCTCATCGGCGAAGGCGTCGCCGTTGTAGCTCCAAGCGCCCACGCCGGCTTCGGCCGCTACCCGCTCGAACGCCGCGGTGTTGTACCAGCCGGCCGAGGCGGGCCGCCTTGCGGAGCCGGGTCGCTCGAAGAACGCGCCCACCGTCTTCGCGCCGCAGCCGAACGCGGCGACGATGCGCGACGCCAGCCCGTAGCCGGTGGAGGCGCCCACCACCAGCACCGAGCGCGGGCCGCCGTCGATGGGGCCACGCTCGCGGACATGGGCGATCTGCTCGCCGACGTTCCCGGCGCAGCCTTCGGGATGCGCGGTCATGCAGATGAAGCCCCGCACCCGGGGTTCGATGATCATGCGTCCGAACCCTTCCGCCTCGCGCTGCCGATGTCAAACGAACCGTCGTCGAGGGCGCGGCGCAGCAGCGCACCGGCGCTCGGCAGCGATCGGACGGCGTAGCGTGCGGCCAGGATGAGCCGCTGGCCGGCGGTGAGCTCGCCGTCGCCGCCGCGGGCTGCCGTGCGCGAGCGGCGCGCGTACTGCAGCACCATCGCCACGGCGACGCTGATGTTGAAGCTGCGCGTGAACCCCGCCATCGGGATCGAGAACCAGCCGTCGGCGGCCTGAGCGGTCGCGTCGGTGACGCCCGCGTGCTCGTTGCCGAACACCACCGCGGTGGGCCGGGAGAAATCGACCTGCTCGATCGTCGATCCGTCACCGACACGGGTCACCAGAACCCGGTACCCGTCCTCCCGCAGCCGGTCGAGCCACGGGTCACCCGCGTTCCACCACGCCACCTCCAGCCACTTCTGCGCGCCCTGGGTGACGCGGTTGGGCGGCCGCGCCGGTGTTCCCGGCTCAAGCGCCTGTCTGACCACGTGCACCGCCGGGAAGCCGACCCCTTCGCACGTACGCAGCACGGCGGCGATGTTGCCGTCGTCGTGCACCCGCTCGAGAACCGTGGCCACCGCGAAGCTGCGGCCGGCGGCCACCTCCTGGATCCGCTGCCGGCGCGCGGGCGTCAGATGCGCCTCCAGCAGCGACCACACGGCCGCCGCGGGAAGCGCTACGCCGTCCACCTCGACGGTGTCAGAATAGGGGAATGGGTCCGAGGGCATCGGCGGGGTCCGAGCTCAGCAGGGTACGAACCTCGCGCGCCGGCGTCACCAGCGGCATCTCGCCGCCTGCGGTGCGGGCCTCCGTACGCACCCTGCGCGCCTGCGTCACCGCACTTCTGCTGGCCGCGACCGCGGCCCAAGCGGGTGCGGACGCCCTCTGGGACCGGGCCGTCGCCATCGCCAAAGCCACGGGACACCTGGTTCCGCGCACGATGGTTACGCGGACGCAGGAGCACTCGGCGGACGGCAAGCTCAGATCGACCCGCGAGACCCACATGCGCGCGCTGATAGTCGACGGCGAGCTGACCTACGAGCTGGTGCGCGACGTCAAGGACGGGCAGGCAGTCGAGCAAGGCGAGGCCGACGGCAGGACCGGAGCCAGCTCCGCGCGCTTCTCCGATGCGTTCCAGGCCGACCTGTCGGCCATGGCGGGCGCCGAGCGGGTTGGCGAGCGGCGCACGATCCGGGGGCAGCCGGCGATCGGCTACCGTATCGAACAGCCGGAAGAGCTGTACACGATCCGCGGGCAGCTCTGGGTCTCGGAGGACGGCATCCCCCTGGAGCTGCAGTACACGGTCGACCCGTTGCCGCGCTCGGTGCGCGGCCTGGCCATCCGTGCGACCTACGAACCGCGGGACGGGCTGGCGCTGGTCACGGAAGTCACGGTCCAGGTCGCCGTTAGCGTGTCCATCTTCTACCGCCGGCTGTACACGATCACGGTCGATCTCGACGACTACTTCGATCCCGGCGCCTGACCGTCGGCCGCGGGGTCGAAAGCGCCGGCGCCGGCAGCGCCGTTACTACCGTGGAAGTGGAAACCACTACGCCGCGCGAGTACGACGATCCGGTGGAGGCGGAGGCGCACGCCACGTTCGGCGTGCCATACCTCTACCCGGTCCAGCGGCTGGTGGTGGACAACATCCTGGACGGCTGCAGCCAGATCGTGCTGATGCCCACCGGCGGCGGCAAGTCGCTGTGCTTTCAGCTTCCCGCGCGCCTGCTGGCCGGGCCCACGATGGTGATCGTGCCGCTGCTGTCGCTGCTGCAGGATCAGCTCCGGCGGCTGCGGGAAGGGCCGCTGCGGGTCGCCGCACTCATGGGCGCGCAGGAACAGCCGGAACGCAGGGAGATCCTTCACGGGCTGGCCGAGCGGGAGATCGACGTGTTGTTCACCACCCCGGAGGCACTGGCCGGCCGCTTCGGGGAGCTGCTGCCAAGTCTGAGCATCTCGCACTGCGTGATCGACGAAGCACACTGCATCTCCGAGTGGGGGGACCGCTTCCGGCCCGCCTATGTGGAGCTGGGCGCGGTGATCCGGGCGGCCGGCATACCGGTGGTGAGCGCCTTCACCGCCACCGCCAGCGCCGGCATCCTCCGGCGCATCCAGGAGGTGATCTATGCCGATGCCCCCGTGTCCGTCGTGTCGGTCGATCCCGATCGCACCAATCTGCGCTACGCGGTGCGGCAGGTGCTGTCGAAGAAGCGCGCCCTGGTCGAATGCGCCGAGACGATGGCGCGCCCGCTGATCGCCTTCGCGTCCAGCCGCGGTGGCACCGAGCACTACGCCCGCCACCTGCAGGCCGCCGGCATCGCCTCATCCCGCTTCTACCACGCCGGCCTGGACGCCGACGAGCGGCGAGCCATCGAGCAGTGGTTCTTCGACTCGGCCGACGGCGTGCTGGTGGCCACCTCCGCCTACGGGATGGGCGTGGACAAGGGTGACCTCCGCACCGCCATCCACCTGGACCCGCCGCCGTCGATCGAGGCGTACCTGCAGGAGGCGGGCCGCGCCGGGCGTGACGGCCGGTCGGCCGAAGCGCTTCTGCTGCACGCCGGCGGGGCGGAGCGGCGTCGGCTGGAATCGATGGCACCGGCCGACCGGAGACGCTTCGCCGCCGTGCTCGATTATGCCTGCTCCCGCCGGTGCCGCCGGGAGCAACTCTTGGCGCCCTTCACCGATGGCGAGGTGGCGTGCAGCGGTTGCGACGTCTGCGACCGCGACGTGACCGAGCCGCCGCCCGAGACAGCCGTGATCGCCGACCTCGTACGCCGGCACCGGGGTCGGTTCGGCGTGCGCGAGACCGCGCTCCTGCTCGGCGGCCAGCCGACGTATGAGGCGCAGACCATGGGCTTGCGGCGGACTCGGGGCTTCGGCTACCTGCACGGCTGGCGGGAGGCGGAGATCGACGAGGCGCTCGCCGCGCTGCTGGCAGCGGGGTCGATCGAGCGCAGACCGCGCGGATTCGTCCCGGCACGCCTGTCCGGGCCGCGCCGCCAGGCAGCGCTCCGCTTCCCATGGAAGGCGAAGGCGGTGTAAAAGAGTTTCGGGTAGCCGAGCGCCGACCGGGCACGCTCGGTGCGCTCGCCGGCGTGGTGCACCGCCGCCATCGCGTGGTCACGGCCGGACTGGACGCGGTCGCCAAGCTGCCCGTGCGCGACTGCATCGGCCGGCTGCGCGACCGCGGCGTGACCGTGATCCTCACCACCCACGACATGGACGACATCGAGACGCTCTGCGACCGGGTGATCGTGATCAGCGCGGGCCGCATCGTCCTGGACGGCTCGGTCGCAGAGCTGTACCGCCACGGCTGATTCATGAGAGTAGAACCGAGACCGGGGAGCTACGCCGCGCTGGCCTCCATGCGCCTGCGCGCGATCCTGCAGTACCGCGCGGCCGCGGTCGCCGCCGTGGCCACACAGGTGTTCTGGGGACTGCTGCGCTTGATGATCCTGGACGGCTTCTACCGGAGCGACCCAGCCGCGAGCGACTTCACCACCGTCCACCTGGCCTCCTACGTGTGGCTGGGACAGGCGCTGTTCGGGATGTTCCCGATGAACGTCGATCCTCTGGCAAGCGACCGGATCCGCAGCGGGGCGGTCGCCTACGAGCTGCTCCGTCCGCTCGACCTGTACGCCAACTGGGGGGTCAGCGTCATCGGCTGGAGGATCGGCAGGACCGCGTTGCGGACCGTGCCGCTGGTGCTGTTCGCCGCGGTGCTGCTGCCGCTCATCGGCGCCCGAACCTGGGCCCTCGGCCCACCGGCGGGAGTCGCCGCAGCGCTGGGCTTCGCGGTCGCCATCGCGCTGGGGGTGCTTACCGGCATGGCGATCACCCTGCTCGGCCAGACGATCATGCTGTGGACGCTCAGCTCCACCGGCTGGAACGCGATCCTGCCGCTCGCCGCCTGGTTCTGCTCCGGGCAGATCGTGCCACTGCCCTACCTGCCGCAATGGGCGCAGTCGGTGCTGGAGCTGCTGCCGTTCGCGGGGCTGATCGACACGCCGTTCCGGATCTACTCCGGACACCTCGCCGGCGTCGATGCGCTGCGCGCGCTGCTGGTGCAGGCGATGTGGGTGGTGGCGCTGGTGGCCGCCGGACACCGGCTGATGGCGCTCGGCATCCGCAAGGTGGTGATCCAGGGTGGATGATCCAGGAATGGATAGGCGAGGGAACCGCGTGGCGGCCGCCACGGTGGCCACGCACACACGCGCATCACGCGGCGCACCCGGCGCGCCGCGCATGGCCGTGCGCTACGCGCTGGCCAACCTGCGCGCGGAGCTTCAGTACCGCTCGTCCTTCCTGATGGAGTCGCTCGGCACGCTGCTCTCGGCCGCGATGGAGTTCCTGGGCATCTGGGCGCTGTTCAGCCGCTTCGGGAGCATCGGGGGCTGGACCCTGGCGGAGGTTGCGCTGTTCTACGGACTGGTCCACGTCGTGTTCGCGGTGGCCGAGGCGGTTGGGCGCGGATTCGACCTGTTCGGCCCGCTCATCAAGGAAGGCGCGTTCGACCGGGTGCTGCTGCGGCCGCGCTCGACGCTGCTGCAGGTGCTGGGCAGCAACCTGGCTCCGAAGCGGATCGGCCGGCTGCTGCAGGGAGCCGTGGTGCTGGGCTGGGCGCTCTCCGCCCTGGACGGCGGACCCGCGCTCGGCGACGTCGCGCTGTTGCTGTGGGCGTTCACCGGTGGGGTTGTCGCCTATTTCGCCTTGCTCATGCTCTCCGCCGTCCTGTCGTTCTGGACCACCGAGACGCTGGAGATCTTCGCCATCGTCACCCACGGCGGCGTGGAGACCACGCAGTACCCGCTTCCCGTGTTCCATCGCGCCCTACGGTATCTGTTCCTGTTCGTGGTGCCGATCGGCAGCGTCACCTACTTCCCGGTGGTCCACGTCCTGGGCCGCCCCGACCCGCTGGGAGCACCCGCTGGCGTCGCTTGGCTCGCCCCGCTCGCCGGATTCATCTTCCTGGCCGTGGTCGCCGGCCTGTGGCAGCTCGGCGTGCGCCGCTACACCTCGACCGGTTCGTAGTGCCGCGGATCGAGTTTGACCCGGCCGCGGTGCGGCGGTAAACTCCGCTCGCTTTCGGGTCCGCTCGGGCCCGTCCTCTCGCCTGAATGCAAGAACGCTTGTTGGAGACGTACCGGACCAAGCGCCGCGAGGCCGAGGCCGGCGGCGGCGAAAAGCGCATCGCCGCGCAGCACGCCAAGGGCAAGCTGACGGCTCGCGAGCGGATCGCCACGCTGGTGGATCCCGATTCCTTCATCGAGCAGCAGCCGTTCGTGATGGCGCGCTCCACCGACTTCGGCATGGACCGGCAGCGCGTGCCCGGCGACGGGGTGGTGACCGGCAGCGCCAAGATCGAGGGACGCCAGGTATTCGTGGCCGCGCAGGACTTCACGGTGGTGGGCGGCACCCTGGGGGAGATGCACGCGACGCGCATCGCGGCCGCGCAGCGGCTCGCCCTGGAGTCAGGGGTGCCGTTCATCCAGATCAACGACTCCGGCGGCGCGCGCATCCAGGAAGGGGTGCTGTCCCTGGACGGCTACGCCAAGATCTTCCGCGCCAACACCCTGTCCTCGGGCGTGATCCCGCAGTTCTCGATCATCCTGGGCCCGTGCGCCGGCGGGGCGGTCTACTCGCCGGCGATCACCGACTTCATCTTCATGGTCGACACGATCAGCAACATGTACATCACCGGCCCGGACGTCATCCGGGCGGTGACGGGCGAGGAGATCTCGCACGGCGACCTGGGCGGCGCCGTTCCGCACTCGGCGACCAGCGGCGTCGCGCACTTCCGCTTCGCGGACGAGGCGCAGTGCCTGGCCGGCCTGCGGCGCCTGCTCGGCTACCTGCCGCTCAACAACCAGGAGCCGCCGCCGCTTCTGCCGGTCACCGACCCGATCGACCGCGCCACCGCAGGCATCGCCGAGCTGATTCCCGAAGACGCGCGCCGCCCGTTCGACGTGCGCGCGATGATCGCCGAGGCGATGGACTCGGGCTCGTTCATCGAGGTGCAGCCGGAGTTCGCCCAGAACGTGGTGGTCGGCTTCGCCAGGCTCGCCGGCCGCACGGTCGGCCTGTTCGCCAACCAACCGAGCGTCTACGCCGCCTCCCTGGACATCGACTCCTCGGACAAGGCGGCCCGCTTCCTACGCTTCTGCGACGCGTTCAACGTCCCGATCGTGTCGCTGGTGGACGTCCCCGGCTTCCTGCCGGGCGTCACGCAGGAGCACGGAGGCATCATCCGTCACGGCGCCAAGATCCTGTACGCGATCGCCGAGGCGACCGTCCCCAAGGTGGCCCTGATCATCCGCAAGGCGTACGGCGGCGCCTTCATCGCCATGGCCTCCAAGTCGCTCGGCTACGACCGCGTGCTGGCGTTCCCGAGCGCGGAGATCGCGGTCATGGGCGCCGAGGGCGCGGCCAACATCATCTTCCGCCGCGACATCGCCGCCGCCGATGACCCTGCGGCCAAGCGGCAGGAAAAGGTGGAGGAGTTCCGGGAGACCGTGATGAACCCGTTCATCGCCGCCGGCCACGGCTTCATCGACGACGTCATCGAGCCGGCCGCCATGCGGATCGAGCTGGTCCGCTCCATCGAGATGCTGGCCCGCAAGCGCGAGGACCGGCCCGCGAAGAAGCACGGCAACATCCCCCTGTAGTGGTCCATGGATACCTGAGGTGCCCTCCACGCTGGTCGTCGCCCTGCTCGGCATGGGCGTCGTGTTCGTCTTTCTGGTGTTCCTGAGCGCGATGATGGCGGCGCTCACCGCAATCTCCGGCCGGCGGCAGGAGGCGCGGGACGCCCCGGCGGCCCCGGAGCCGGCGGGAGCGGGCAGCCCCGGCTGGATCGCGGCGGCCATCGCCGCCTACCTGGCCGCCGAGCAGGCTGCAGCCACGTTGCCGAGCGCCGCCGCGTGGCGTCCCTACGACACGGTGGAGGCCGCGCGCTGGCGCCTGCGGATGCCGGCACGGGCGACGCTCGCGCGGCAGGCAACTACATGAGCACGATCCGCTTCCGGTACGACGGGGTGCTCTACGAGGTCGAGGTCGTCCGCGACGGCGACGTCCTCACCATCACCCACGAAGGCACCGCCTACCGCGTCGAGCTGGAGCCCGAAGCGAAGCCGGCGGGCGCCCCCGCGCCCGCGCCGCCTCCGGCCGCGCCTGCGCCAGCTCCGGCGCCCACCCCTGCCGCGCCCACGCCGATTCCCGCGCCCGCGCCCGCGCCGTCGGCGGCGGGACCCGGCGTGCTGCCGGCCCCGATGACCGGTACCGTCAAGGAGGTCAAGGTCGCTGCCGGCGAGCAGGTGAGCGCCGGCCAGCTCGTCGTCGTCATGGAAGCGATGAAGATGGACATCGACGTCACCGCCACGGCCGCCGGCACCGTCGCAGAGGTGCACGTGAGTCCCGGCGACAACCGCGCGGCAGGCCAGCCCCTGCTCACCATCCGCTAGCGCAGAGATGGGACTGTTCGAACAATTCCTGCAGGCGACCGGCCTGCCCGATCTGACGCTGGCGCGCGTGGCCATGCTGGCGGTGGCCGGCGTCCTGCTCTACCTGGGCATCGTCCGCCAGTACGAGCCGCTGCTGCTGGTGCCGATCGGCTTCGGCGCGCTGCTGGTCAACCTGCCGGGCGTCGACCTGGCGGACCCCGGCGGCCTGCTGGAACAGATCTACGTGTTCGGCATCAAGTCCAGCGTGTTCCCGCCGCTGATCTTCCTGGGCATCGGCGCCATGACCGACTTCACGCCGCTGCTGGCGCGGCCGCAGACCTTCATCCTGGGTGCCGCGGCGCAGTTCGGGATCTTCGCCACGCTGCTGGGCGCCGGCGCGCTCGGCTTCACCCCGGAGGAGGCCGCGTCGATCGCGATCATCGGCGGCGCCGACGGTCCCACCGCGATCTACCTGACCGGCAAGCTGGCCGACCACCTGCTGGGGGCGGTCGCCGTGGCCGCCTACTCCTACATGGCGCTGGTGCCGATCATCCAGCCGCCGATCATCCGGCTGCTGACGACCCGCCGCGAACGTTTGGTGCGCATGGCCGACCTGCGGCCGGTCTCGACCCGAGTGAAGATCCTGTTCCCGATCCTCACCACCGTGACCGCGGCGCTGGTGGTGCCGGCCGCCGCCCCGCTGATCGGCATGCTGATGCTGGGCAACCTCCTCAAGGAGGCGAGCGCGCTGGTCCCCAAGCTGGAACGCCTGTCGCAGTGCGCCCAGAACGAGATGATCAACATCGTCACGATCCTGCTGGGCCTGTCGGTCGGATCGCGCATGAGCGCCGACGCGTTCCTGAACGGCAAGACGCTGCAAATCATCGCCCTGGGCCTGATCGCCTTCGCCATCGGTACCGCTGCCGGCGTGCTGATGGGCAAGCTGATGTGCGTGCTCACCGGCCGGCGCGTGAACCCGATGATCGGCGCTGCCGGCGTCTCGGCGGTGCCGATGGCGGCCCGCGTGGTGCAGAAGGTCGGGCAGGACGAGGATCCGGGCAACTTCCTGCTGATGAACGCGATGGGTCCGAACGTGGCCGGCGTGATCGGTTCGGCGGTCGCCGCCGGCGTGCTGATCGCGATCTTCGGATGAGCCGCTTCATCGAGCTGCTGGACCGTGTCCGCGAGCACACGCCGCGGCCGGCCGGCTTTGCCGCCAGCGGCAGAAGTCTCGACGAGTTCGCGCTGATCGCCCAGACGGTGCCGGCGGCGCTGGCCGACGATCCGCGGTTGGCCCACTCCGACGCCGACGCGTTCCTGCTGCGGCTGAGCAGCGTCGACGATCCTGCCCTGACCGAAGCCGCCAAGGCGCTGGCCGACCGCATCTGGGGCGTGCGCCTGCCGCTGTTCACCCTGGAGCACACCAGGGCACTCATCGAGATCGGCTGCGACTACGTGATCTTCGATGCCGCCGGCACCGAGGCCGCGCTGCTCACGCTGCCGGATCTGGGGATCGTCATCACCGTCGACCATCGATCCGACGAGGGGATCATCCGCGCGCTCAGCGAGCTGGCCATCAACGGCCTGCTGTTCCGGCCGGCGATCCGCGAATCGCCGCTGTCGTTCCAGACGCTGGCGAGCATCCAGCGCGTCTGCGGCGTGATCGACCGGCCGCTGCTGCTCGAACTGCCGGAAGGCCTATGCGGCACCGATCTGGAGGTGCTGCGCAGCGTCGAGACCACCGGCCTGATCGTCGAGGTGCCGCCGGCCGGCCGGCCGGCCGCCGTGCGGCGCTGCATCGGCGACCTGCCGCCACGCTCCGAGAGCCGCATGGTGCGGCGCGCCATGCCGTTCAGCGTTGGCGACGACGGACTGTAGCTGGATGTATCACTCACGATGATGCGCATCAGCACGAGCCGGCCCCTTCAATCCGTGTTCGATCTCCTCAGGAGGCTGGTGGAGCAGCTCACTGGCCTTGGATCGTGAAATCAGTCCTTCCGCGAGAGCCCAATAGCACAGTCTCTCGAACCGTCGCGGCAGTTCGTGCTGGCCCTTCTCGTCGTCGTCCTCCAACGGTTCCGGTTCGCTGGAGCGCCACCCTCGCGCAAACGTCTGGAACGCGTAGGCAAGCGTCGGCTCGTCGACCACTCCCGACTGCCTGAGGCGCATCAGCAATGCCGCTGCACTCACCCGGTACATTCGCTTGAGCTGAAGCAGTTCCCGATAGCCGAGAGCTGTTCGATGACTTCCGATCTCCTGGACGAGATGTGCATGCGGCACCAGAAAGGCACCGGCGAAGATGTTTGCTGTCCGTTCTTGGTCCAAGGGTGACTGGCTATCGATCAGGCGATGCGCCAACTCGTGGGCAAGCGTGAGGCGTCGCCGTTCGAGCGTGACCCGCTGATTGACAACGATCACCGGTACCTTGTCCTTGCGTCGTTGCCTGCTGACGAGGCAGGTCAATCCGGAAACACCTCCGGGCAAAGCGACAACCAAGACCTTGATCCCTCGGTCCTCCAGCAGCGACGTCATGTTCGGAATCGGATCGACACCGAGCTTCCACCTCTCGCGCAGGGTATCGCCGAGAGCCTCGCCATCTTCCTCCGCGGTAAGCAGGCGGGGTCGGAACGGACGCCATGCTCCGCTGTCCACGTCCAGGATCTCCTCGATCGTCAGGTACCGTTGCAGCCGATCGATCACTTCCGCCTCGACCCGAGCTCGGTCCCGAGCCGAAGTACGAGAGTGCTTGCGGAACTCCACTCCTTCCAGCTCTTCGACCTGATCGCTCAGAAGGTATCCCAGTGACACTTCCAGCACTCTGGTCAGCCGGCTGAGCACCCCCGAACTCGGCATCATCTCTCCGCGCTCGTACTTGCCGATGGCCTGCGCGGTGACTTGGCCGTCAAGCGCGTCCGACAGCGCCCGGAGCGAGTAGCCGGCCTTCTTCCTGGCGAGCTTCAGTCGGTCTCCGAACATGTCCTTGTTCGACCTCTATCTCTTGCCTTGACGTTTACAAATAGGATACTTATGATCGTAATGTAAACCATGGGGGCCACGTCAACCCGACCATGACGATGAACCCTCATTGGTCAGGTCATTCCCATAAGGAGGATAGACATGGAAATCAGAAATCAGCACGTCGTTCCTCACGAGCGAGGTTGGGCAGTCCGCGGCGCAGGGAGCCAGCGGGCCAGTTCCGTGCATCGGACGCAGCAGGAGGCGATCGACACCGCACGCGAAATCGCCCGGAATCAGAGCAGCGAACTGTTCATTCATGGCAAGGACGGGCGAATCCGGGAACGCGACTCTCACGGCAACGACCCGGCTCCGCCTCCGGGCTGATCTTCGGCAGTTCGTTACAGCGCCTCGGCTTGCCAGGGCCAAGCGATGCACGAATCCACCTGGAACAGGGCGTAGTCGGCGTTGCCGGCGACCACCAGCGTGTGGATGGCGGCGGCGCCGGCCAGAGTGCCGGCCGCGGCGCGCAGCGTGGCGCCGGTGCGCGCCACGTCATCCACCAGCAGCACCCGCTTGCCGGCCACGTCGAAGGCGGGCGGGGTGACCAGCGGCTCCGCCCGCTCCGGCTGGTGCGCGTCGTCTCGAAAGCGCACCGGAAGAACACGGAGGTCGCACCCCAGCCGCTGCGCGGCCAGCGCGGCCGGCACCACGCCACCGCGGCCGATGCCGACGACTATGTCGATCGGCGGCAGCTCCAGTTCCCCCAGACGCCGGGTCAGCTCTCGAAATCCGATCGCGGTAACTGCTGCGGTCATCTCCTTACGCCTCGTCCCCATCGAAATCGACCGGGAGGTATCCATAGCGAGATCTCGGTGGCAGATCGACTCCGTGTTCCGGTCCGAAGTACCTTTTAAATGCTTCGGACGGACTGGGGCGTCGGCGGGTTCTTTCGCGCCACTCGCGGATGAGACGGCGGACCCGCTCGACCATGGAGGTCACCGCTCCACCCGTACGCGGACGCGACCGCCGGCGACCCGCGCGGGGTAGGAGCGGACGCGCGTGCCCGTGTCGGCGAACAGCGCCTGGCCGTCGTCCAGCCCGAACGACCACCCGTGCCACGGGCACTGCACGGCGCGCAGGTCGGTCTGCACCCAGCGGCCGTCCTCCCGGCGCAGGCGGCACGTGGAGATGATCCGGCCCGCCGACAGCGCCGCGCCCTGGTGCGGGCAGACGTCGCGCAGCGCGAATACCCGGTCGCCGTCCCTGACCAGCACCAGACGCCGGCGGCCGACGTCGACCGCGACCGGCTCTCCCTGCGGGTAGCCGGTCAGCGGGCCCAGGTCGTGCTCGCCTGAATCCGTCGGCTCAGAACCCATAGGTCTCCTGGGCGTTGCCGGCCATGATGCGGCGGCGCAACTCCGCCGGCAGCGTACGCGGCAGCGCCCGGTCCGGCGAATCGAAGTCCCAGTGCGGGTAGTCGGTGGCGAACATCACGAAGCCGTCTTCGCCGATCATCTCGAACAGCCAGACCAGGTGCTCGGGATGCTCCGGCTCCTCCATGGGCTGGCTGGTGGCCCGGAAGTGGCGGCGGATGTAGCGGCTGGGCAGATCGCGCAGCCACGGCACCTCGTCGCGCAGGCCGCGGTAGTTCTTGTCCAGGCGCCACATCAGCGGCGGCAGCCAGCCGAACCCGCCCTCGATCAGGATCACGCGCGCTTCCGGGATCTCGTCGAACACCCCCTCGCAGACCAAGCTCAGCACCTGCGCCTCGAACGCCTGCGACATGGCGGTGTGGTCCTCGATGTAGAACGACGGCCAGCCGCAGGCGGTGATCGGGTTGGCGGCCGAGCCGCCGAAGTGGATGCCGACCGGCAGCCCGGCATCGGCGGCGGCGCGGAAGATCGGCCGGAACTGCGGCCGGCCGTACGGAGCGCTGGAGCGCACCGGCAGCAGCACCTGCACGAACCGCTCGTCGCGGGCGAACTCCTCGATCACCGCGGGCGCGCCGGCGGGATCCTCCGGGTTCACGCACAGCGCGCCGCGCCAGCGGTGGTCGGCGTCCAACCAGTGGTCCTGCAGCCAGCGGTTGAGCGCCGGAGTCAGCTCCCGCGCCAGGTGGTGGTTCTTGATGCCGCCCAGGCCATACAGGTTGTTGAGGATGGCCAAGTCGACCGACCACTCGTCCAGAAGCTGCTCGGCCGCGTACGCGGGATCGCCGCCGGGACGCTTGCCCGACGGCGGCCAGGCGTCGCGGCGCGACGCCTGCTCGAACACCTTGGGGTACACCGGCGGCGGTGGCCCCTGATAACCGGTCTGCTCGATCCAGCTCCGCCAGCGCTGCGGCAGATAGGGTGTCACCTCGTGGATGCCGTTGACGTACGGGTGCACGTCGCAGTCGATCAGGGAGAGCGCGGGCGGTGTGTCGGCGGGCGCGGGCGAACGTTCCGCGCGCGGTTCTGCGATCCGGGTAGCCATGAGTCCCTCGCCTAGCGCAGCCGCGGATGCTCATCGCCTCCGCCGGCCCTACGGGCCGTCGTGGCTGTCGTCGCGGTAGTGGCACCCGATGCTGCGCGTGTTGTGGTAGGCAGCGTACACGACCAGCAGGGCGGTCTGCACGGCGTTGCGCAAGTTGAGCAACGCCTTGGAGACCGCGTAGTCGCGGTAGAAGTCGTCCACCTGGGCGTGCAGTTCGCGCAGCATGTCCCGCGCGCGCTGCAGCCGGCGGCCGGTGCGCACCAGCCCGACGTAGTTCCACATGGTCGCCTTGATCAGGTTCAGGTCCTGCTGGATCAGATCCTCGTCGGCCTGCACGTGACGGCCCTCCCAGGGCCGCACGTCCGGCGGATCGAACCGGCTCCCGGCGAGCTCCGCGGCCGCGTCGGCCGCCGCCTCGCGAGCCATCGTCACGCACTCCAGGAGCGAGGTGCTGGCGAGCCGGTTGGCGCCATGGAAGCCGGTACACGCCGCCTCTCCCACCGCAGACAGATCGACGATGTTGGTGCGGCCGTACAGGTCGGTGTGCAGCCCCCCGCACGAGTAGTGGGCGGCCGGCACCACCGGGATCGGCTCGCGCGTGATGTCGATTCCGGCCTGCAGGCAGTGGCGGTAGATGGTCGGGAACCGATCGACCACATAGCCGGGCTGCAGCTCCGAGAGGTCGATGAACACCGAGGGCGCGCCGGTACGGATCATCTCGAACGTGATCGAGCGGGCGATCACGTCGCGCGGCGCCAGCGACCCGTCCGGATGGTGATCCTCCATGAAGCGGCGGCCGGCGGCATCCACCAGGTGCCCGCCTTCGCCGCGCAGCGCCTCGCTGATCAGGAACGGCGCCGCGTCCTTCCTGGTGAAGACGGTCGGGTGGAACTGCACGTACTCCAGGTCGATCACGCGCGCGCCCACGCGGTAACCCATCGCCACGCCGTGGCCGTAGGCGCTCGGAAAGTTGGTCGAGTGCAGGTAGATCTGGCCCAGACCGCCGGTGGCCAGCACCGTCTTGCGGGCGACGATCGCGTACACCTCGCCGGTGGCCACGTCCAGCACGTAGGCGCCGAAACAGGTCAGCGGCTCGTACTTGTGCAGCGGATCGGTCGAGCTGTGCGACAGGGTCAGGAGGTCGACCGCGACGGTGTGCGGGGCGATCTCGATCCGCGGCGACTCGCGCACCGCGCGGTGCAGCGCCGTCACGATCGCCCGGCCGGTCTGGTCCTTCGCGAACAGGATGCGCGCCGCGGAGTGGGCGGCCTCGCGCGTCATGCGCAGCTCGCCGCGGCCGTCCCGTTCGAACGGCACGTCCAGCTCCTCGACGAGCTCACGGACCGCCGGCCCGCCGCGCTCGACGATGAAGTCGATCGCGCGCGGATTGGCCGCTCCGGCGCTGGCGGTCATGATGTCGCCGCGCAGCGAATCCGGGTCCACCGTCGGATCGACGATGCCGCCCTGAGCGCGAGCGCTGTTGGACTCGTCGGCGCTCGGCTCGCCCGACAGCAAGATGCACTGCAGGCCGACCTTCGCGGCCTGGTACGCGTAGCCCGCGCCGGCCAGACCGCAGCCGATCACCAGGCAATCGGTGCGGACCGTGCGCATCAGTCCGCTTCCAGCTCCAGGCCCAGGTCGACCCGCCGCACCATGCTCGTGAGCGCGCTGGTGGAGATCATGTCGACCCCGGCCTCGGCGTAGGCGCGGACGTTGTCGAGCCGGATGGACCCGGACGCCTCGGTGATGGCCCGGCCGCCGATGGCCTCCACGGCCGTGCGCACCTCGGCGGGCGGCATGTTGTCGAGCAGGATCACGTCCGCCCCGGCATCCAGCGCCTCGGCGAGCTGCTCCATCGTCTCCACCTCCACCTCGACGCGGGCGACGTGCGGCGTGCGCGCCCGCACCCGCTGCACGGCCGACCGGACGCCGCCGGCCGCGGCGATGTGGTTGTCCTTGATCAGGGCGCAGTCCGCGAGCGTGCTGCGGTGCGACCGTCCGCCGCCGCAGCGTACGGCGTGCTTTTCCAGCGCCCGCAGGCCGGGCGTGGTCTTGCGCGTGTCGCACACGGCGGCGCCGGTGCCGGCGATCGCCGCGCAGAAGGCGGCGGTGACCGTGGCGACTCCCGACAGGTGCTGGAGGAAATTGAGCGCCACCCGCTCGGCGGCCAGAATCGAGCGGACGGCGCCGGTGACCAGCATCACCTGACGATGCGGCAGTACGGGGTCGCCGTCGGCACCGCCGAGCTCTATGGCCAGATCGGGGTCGACCGCCCAGAAGGCGTGCGCGGCGACCTCCGTCCCGCACAGGGTGAACGGCTCGCGGGCCAGGATGCGCGCGCGGCCCCGCCGCGCGGGACTGACGACCGCTTCGGTGGTCAGGTCACCGTACGCCAGGTCTTCGCGCAGCGCCGTGGATACGGCCGCCTCGATGATGGGGCGGCTGAGCATGCCGCGAGTTTGTCGGACCGCCGGCCGCGCCGCAAGTTGTCGGTGCCGACATCCGTCCAGTACATCAGGCTCCCGGTCTCAGGCAGCAGTCCAGAAGGCTGCCTGATAGTGATCGCGGAGATGCCGGTCGCGGGTGCACAGGGGAGCGGCAAAGGCGATGGCGTGGGCGACGATCAGTCGGTCGAACGGATCGCGTGTCCAACCGAGGTGATCGGCGATCTCGGCACAGCGCAGCCATCCGGATTCCTCCACCTGCAGATCGAGATCGCGCTGCAGCGCACTCAGGAACGCCTCTGCCGGGAGCCGCACGCGGCCGATTTCGGCAAGCAGCGACAACTCGAGGCGGACCATCGGCGAGACGAACAATTCGGCTTCATCGATCCGCTGCCGAACCGATGCGGGGATCCGGTCAGCCTCGGCAAACAGCCACACCACCACGTGGGTATCGAGGAATACCACGCTCCTGAACCTATTCGCCCGGACGCCACTCGCCCGGACGCCACTCGGCCGGTGAGAACCGGTCGAGCTCGTCTCCGGCGACCACGACGCCGGGGCGCCGTGGCAGATCGGCGACCTTGATGCGCCGCCGCAATGCGGCGATACGCACCGTGCGACCCTTGCGCGGCACGTCGATCGCGGTTCCCGCATCCAGGCACCGGTCGAGCAGGCGAAACAGATCCTTGCGCAATTCGCTGGCCCTGACGGTGATCACCTCGTCCGGCGTGTTGTACATATTTCGCTTTCGAGCGTACAAGAGCGAGCGGGCGTGGTCAAGCACACCCCGCGCCGGGGATGTCTCACGGCATAGGAGGCGGTCAGGTCGAGGGACTGGGAGTGCAGGCGATCAGGCGGCCAGTTCGAACATGCGGTCGATGCTCACCTTGGCGGCGCGGGCGATCTGCGGGTCCACCTCGATCACCTGCTCGGGCTCCGGGCGAACGAGCGCGTCGCGGATCTTGGCCAGGCTGTTGAGCTTCATGTACGGGCACAGCCGGCAGGAGCCGATGAAGCGCTTGCCGGGATGCTCCGCCTCCAGCCGGCCGACCAGGCCGCACTCGGTGAGCATCATGAAGTACGGGGCATCGGAGGCCCGCACGTGGTCCATCATCGCCTGCGTGCTGCCCACGAAGTCGCTGGCCTCGGTGACCTCCGGCGCGCACTCCGGATGGCTGACCACGCACACACCGGGGAAGCGGACCCGCTCCTCAGCGATGCCGGCGGCCGTGAACTGGTCGTGCACCAGGCAGGTGCCCGAGGAGCTGAAGATCTCCTTGTCGACGCCGCGCGCGCGCAGATCGCGCTGCAGGTTGGCGGCCATGATGCGGTCCGGCACGAACAGGATGCGGCGTTCGGGCAGGCGCTCGAGGATCCTGAGGGCGTTGCCGGAGGTGACGCAGACGTCGCTTTCCGCCTTCACCTCCGCGGTGCTGTTGATGTAGCAGACCACGGCGGCGTCCGGGTGCTCGGCCTTGAGCGCGCGCAGCTCGTCGGCGGTGAGCGAATCGGCCAGCGAGCAGCCGGAGGCGATGTCCGGCACCAGCACGGTGGCGTGCGGACTGAGGATCTTGGCCGTCTCCGCCATGAACACCACGCCGGCGAAGACGATCACCTCCGCGTTGCTGTGGCGCGCCTCCAGAGCGAGCGCGTAGGAGTCGCTCTTGAAGTCGGCGACCCCGTACACGATCTCGGCGTCCACGTACGAGTGCGCCAGGATGATCGCGTTCCGGCGCTCCTTGAGCCGGTTGATCTCAAGCGTCAGCGGGGCGATCTCCCGGCAGTGCTCCAACGTCCAGCGGGTTCCGGGCCGGCAACTCACGTTCATCAGGGTGGTGAACAGCCGCTCGGCCTCACGCTCCACCACGCCGGCGGACACTTCGGAGCTGACCTGTGGTCCCGTGGTGACCTGTAGTCCGGAGGTGACCATTGAACTAGTGGTACTCATGAATCGGAACCGATGTCAACGGTTTCACCTCGGCCGGGCGATCCGCGAGCGCCAGCATCTGCACCCGGTAGAGCTTCGCGTACACCCCGTCGCGGGCCAACAGGCTGTCGTGGTCTCCCTCCTCGGCCAGCGCCCCGTCGTGCAGGACCAGGATACGGTCGACCGAGCGAATGGTCGACAGCCGGTGGGCGATCACGATCGCGGTGCGCCCGGCCAGCAGGATGGCGGTGGCCTCCTCGATGAGCCGCTCCGACTCCGCGTCGATGCTGGAGGTGGCCTCGTCCATGATCACCACGTCCGGATCGCGCACGAACGCGCGTGCGAACGACAGGAGCTGCTTCTGTCCGGTGGACAGGGACTTGCCCTCCTCCAGCACCTCCTCGTCATAGCCCCGCGGAAGCGAACGGATGAAGCCGTCCAGATTGACCGCCCGTGCCGCCTCCACCACCTGCGCGCGGCTCACGGAGCGGTCGAACAGGGCGATGTTGTCGTGCACCGTGCCGCTGAACAGGAACAGCGACTGCGGGATCGTGACGATCCGCCGGCGGAGCTCGTCCGTCGCTATCAGGCGCACGTCGACGCCGTCGACCTCCACCACGCCGCCGCCGACGTCGTACAGGCGGTTGATCAGACTGATCACCGTCGACTTGCCCGAGCCGGTGCTGCCCACCAGCGCGATCCGCTCGCCTGGCCGCACCTGGAACGACAGGTCGGTCAACACCGGCGCCGCCGGCACGTAGGCGAAGCTGACGCCGCGGAACGCCACTCCGGCGCCCTGCTCACCGCGCGGCGGCAGCCGCACGGCCGGGCTGGGGGCAACGATCGACTCGCGGCGGTCGAGCATGGTGAAGATTCGCTCGGAGGCGGCCATCGCCGACTGGAAGCTGTTGAACTTCTCGGCGAGCTGCCGCAGCGGCATGAACAGCATGGTGATGTAGGCAGCGAAGGCGAACACGTCGCCCACCTGCACGGAGACGCCGATCATGAAATGAGCCGCCGCCATCACCGTGAGCATCCCGAAGTGGGAGACCACCTCGATGGTGGGGAAGTAGCGGGAGAACGCCCGTACTACCTCCAGATAGGAGCTCAGGTAGTCGCGATTGTGCCCCTCGAACCGGTTGAGGCTGCGCGCCTGATAGTTCAGGACGGTGATCTCCCGAATACCGGTGACCGTCTCGGACAGCGACGTGTTGATCGCGGCGTTGGCGGCGCGCACGCCGCGGAATCCGTGGCGCAGGGCGTTGCGGAAGGCGACCGTCGCGATCGCGAACAGCGGCAGGGAAACGAAGGTGACGGCCGCCAGGCCCGGGTTGATCAGCACCATGGCCGCCAGGATGAACAGGACCTTCACCGAGTCGCCGAGGATGTTGACGATGCCGTCGGAAATGAACTGGCGAACCGCCTCCACGTCGTTGGTGACGTTGGTGAGGGTCGCTCCCACCGGCGTGCGGTCGAAGTAGTCGTTGCCCAGACGCAGCACCTTGCGCAGCAGGTCGAGTCGCAAGTCGAATAGCAGCCGCTGCCCGAGCATCTCGACGATCACGGTGAACCCCACCTGGGTAACGAACCGGCCCACCATCGCCGCGGCCAGCAGCAGCGCGGTCGTGCGCAGGCCGCGCAGGTCGCCGGCGGCGATGTCCCGGTCGATGCCCAGCTTGACCAGCGCGGGAGTGAGCACCTGCAGCAGGTCGGTCGACAGCATTGCGACGAGGGAAGCGCCGACCAGCACCTTGTGGCCCAGCACGTAGGCGGCGAGCCTGCGGGTCAGGCGGAAGTCCCGCGCCGGCAACCCCGAGGCCTTCGGCCTCGCTTGTGCCCCCATCCCCAACCTACCCCTCGCGCGGGCGCACGCCGCCCCGCGTCGTTCGGATGCTCATCGCAGCGCCGCCTCGAGCTGCTGCAGCTCCGCCAGCCGCGCGTACCTCCCTCGCGCGCGCAGCAACCGCTTGTGCGATCCGGTCTCCACCACGGTACCGCCCTCCATCACCGCGATGCGGTCCGCGAGCTGCAGCGCCGACACCCGGTGCGAGACGATCACGATCGTGCGCGACGAGCGCAGCGTGCGCAGGTTGGTAAGGATGGCCGTCTCGGTGTCGGCGTCCACCGACGACAGGGCGTCGTCCATGATCAGCAGGTCGCTGTCGCGCACCAGCGCCCGCGCGATCGCCACCCGCTGGCGCTGCCCGCCGGACAGCGTGATGCCGCGCTCGCCGACCAGCGTGTCGTACCCGTCCGGGAAGCGGGCGATGTCCTCGTCGACCGCCGCCAGGCGGGCGGCGGCGGCGATCCGGTCGCGGGACACCTCCTGCTCGCTGCCCATGGCGATGTTCTCCGCGACCGTGGCGGAGAACAGGAACGGCTCCTGCGGGACGTAGCCGATGCGGCCTCGGTAGGGGAACGGATCGATCGCCGCGGCGTCGACGCCGTTGAACGCCAGCGTGCCGCCCGACGGCGCGGCGATGCCGGCCAGCAGCAGCACCAGCGAGCTCTTGCCGCTGCCGACGCCGCCGGTGATGCCGAGCGTGCGGCCGGCTTGGATGGAAAGGCTCACGCCGGTGAGCGCCTCCCGATCGGCGTTCGGGAAGCGGTACGACACGTCGGCGGCGCTCACCGCCAGCGGTCCGGCCGGTACAGGGACCGGATCGGCCGGGCGGGCGGCGACCGGATGGTCCAGGATCGCGCGGATGCGCTCCATGGCGCTCACGCCCTGCTGGATGAGCGAGGACACCCAGCCCAGCGACAGGACCGGGAAGGTGAGGATACCGACGATCGCCGCGAACTGCAGCAGCTCGCCGATGGTGAGAGTGCCGCGGATCACCGCGCCGCCGCCCAGCAGCAGCAGCAGCAGCGTGGCCAGGCCGTACATGAACTGCAGCAGCGGCCACAGCACGCCGCGGGTGCGGGCCAGCCCCACGTTGGCCGCGATGTAGCGCCGGTTCAGCTCCCGGAAGCGCTCGGCCTCCGAGGCGGCCAGCCCGTACAGCTTGACCGTGTTGATGCCGGTGACGATCTGCCAGACGCGGTCGTTGATGGCAGCCACCAGCTCCTGCACGCGGCGGAACCGGGGGCGCAGCCGCGGCGTCACGACCACGATCACCGCGACCAGCGACACCATCAACGCGCCAAGGGCGCCGGCCATCACCGCGTGCAGGCCCACCAGCACGGGGGCGAACAGCGCGAGCCGCGACAGCGCGTCCGGCAGGTACATGATGCCGGGGCCCAGCAGCGTGCGGACGTCGTTCAGATCGTTGGTGCAGCGGGAGATGATGTCGCCGGTGCGGCGCCGCTGGTAGAAGTCGAAGTCGAGCGCCAGCAGCTTGCGGAAGAGCAGGTCGCGCAGCTCGTACTCGACATCGCGCGAGACGCCGATGATGAGCCTGCGCATGCCGTACATGCAGGCGCCCACGGCGACGGCGAACGCGAGCGCGCGGGCGATCAGCCCCACCACCACCGCCCGCTCGTTGGCGCCGGCGGCGATCTCGTCCAGGAGTAGCTTGAGGAGCTCGGAACCGCGCAGCAGGGCGTAGTTCTGACCGACCATGCAGACGAAGCCGAGCAGCAGCCGGCCGGCACGGCGCCGCAGCGCCGGAAGGAGGATCGTGAGGCTTTTGATGGGAGTTCCGAGCGCCCGCAATTCTAGGCCGTTGGAGGTCCACCGACAAGCATGGATCGTCTGGTCTGTGAGACCACCGCTTGGCGACCGTTCATCTCAGTCGTAGATCAATCCAATATGGTATACGCGTACTTGACATGATTTTGGGAACGTTGTTATAGGTACCCGTGCGGATCGTCGCCAAAAAGACGTTGCGGGAACTCTGGGAGCGACATCCGACCGCCAAAGCGTCGCTTCTGGCCTGGTTTCGGGAAGTCAAGCAGGAGGATTGGGACAACCCGGCCAAGGTGAAGGCGCGGTACCGCAGCGCCAGCATCGTCGGCGGCAACCGCGCGGTGTTCAACATCAAAGGCAACGACTATCGGTTGGTAGTGAAAATCAACTACCCCTACCGAACGGTGTATGTGCGATTCGTGGGCACGCACGCGGAATATGACGCGATAGACGTCGAGGAGGCGTAGACGATGGACATCAAGCCGGTCCGGACCGAGCAGGACTACGAGGCCGCGCTCGCCCGTGTCGACGAGCTGATGGACGCCGAGCTCGGAACCCGCGAAGGCGAGGAGCTCGATGTACTGGTCGACCTGGTCGAGGTGTACGAGAGCAAGTACGCGCCGATGGGGTATCCCAGCGCGGTCGAAGCGATCGAGTTCCGCATGGAGCAGGACGGACTCAGCCCGCGTGATCTGACCCCCTTCATCGGCAGCCGAGCGAGGGTCTCGGAGGTTCTCTCCGGCAAGCGTGCGATCACGATGCCGATGGCCCGTGCCCTCCACAAACACCTCGGCATTCCGGCCGACGTGCTTCTGCGTGACTCGGAATCGATGGTCGACGATCCGTCATCCGACCTTGAGTGGAGTCGGTTCCCTCTCAAGGCGATGGCCAAACGAAGATGGATTCCCGATCTCCCGGACTTGGCGCAACATGCCAGGGAGCTTGTCGGCGATCTGATCGAGCGAGCCGGCGGCTGGGACGTTGCCAGCGCCGCGCTGTACCGCAAGAACGATCATCTGCGGGCAAACGCCAAGACGGACCCCTACGCACTCCAGGCCTGGTGCTGGCAGGTGCTGGCCACGGCGAACCAGAGTCCGCCGTCGACGGCCTACGACCCCGGCACCGTCACGCCGGACTTCCTCAGGCAGATCGCATGGCTGAGCGCGTCCGAGGGCGGACCTCGTCGTGCACAAGAGTTGCTGGCACAGCACGGCATTCCGCTGATCACCGAGCGCCACCTGCCGCGGACGCATCTCGACGGCGCTGCGCTCCGGCTCGGCGACGGCCGGCCCGTGATCGGGTTGACCCTGCGGTACGACCGCATCGACAGCTTCTGGTTCTGTCTGCTACACGAGCTGGCGCATGTCGGCCGCCACATGGACCACGACTCAGGCGCTGCGTTCGTCGACGACCTCTCTCTGTCCAAGGTGGAGAGGCAACGCGAGGATCCGCGCGAGACCCAGGCCGACGAATGGGCGACCGAGGCGCTCATCCCCCGTGACGCCTGGGAAACCAGCACCGCTCGGGAGGACCCAACGCCCATGGCGGTCATGCACCTGGCCCAGTTGCTACACGTTCACCCGGCGATCGTCGCCGGCCGTGTCCGACACGAACGGCACAACTACCGCCTCCTCTCGCAATTCGTTGGCACCGGTCAGGTCCGATGCCAATTCGATATTGCCCTGCACGGCCATGAGCTCACGTAGAGCCGAACCAACGGGGATCGAGGCCATCGGCACGCATGGCCGCCTCGTCGTGAATCCGGTCGAACGGGACGGCACCTCTCCGGTCGAGCTCCATCCGCAGCGTCATCGCGTAGCGGTGCGCAGACCGTTCCCGCTCGGCCAACGGACGCCTGAAGTGGAGTTCCCGCGTCGCCCGACACCAGTCGACGTGGTGACCGATCTCGTGGAGCAGCGTTCGATAGAGCTGCGTGGCGCGGGTGGCGTCCAACGTCGGTCGGATCGACCACCAGCGGCGGCTCCTCACGACCCGATGTCCGTCGGCCACCAGTGCCGACAGCTCCTTCTGATGGTCCGGCCGTAGCGACGGATTCCACCGAATCTCCTGACGCGGGTCCTGAGCATCGAGTTGGATCGCGCTGCCGGTGATCCCCGACTCCTGCGTGTCGAAGACCAGACGGCCCCACACCGGCCGCAGGAGATCCTGCTTTCGCGTCGGCTGCCGGAAGACGACGGCGGAGATGCCGGCCCAGTCGTCGAGCGGAACCTCGGACAGGAGCCGCGCCACATCCTCGACCGTGCAGGCGTAGCAGCAGTCGCGGATCGGCGGCTCGACGAAGAACGAGATCGTCCGCTCCCGGATCGTCCGCGGGCAGCGCACCGGGTCCTTCAGAACGTGAAAGAACGAACGATCTCCGTACCCGTGCGGCTGCGGGACTCCCTGCCGGTTGTCCTGACCGTGACCGCGCCTGGCCGTCCCATCGTTGCGGTTGCGGCGTCGCGGGTCCCGCCCCGGGCCACTTCGCGAGGATGCGGGGCGCTGTGCGCGCATCCGCCGGAGTCTACCGGGATCGGACGACCGAGGCTTCCCCAAGCGTTACCATGCGCTGGCGATGCAGGGTCCGGACTTGACCAAAGGCGCTCGACCGTGAGCAACGCACGACGGCGCGGGCTGATCCGGCTGCCCAGAGCCTCCACCTGGATCGCGCTGGTGGTCGGATTCGTGGGCTTATCGTACCTGGCCTACGGCGTCGGGCGCCTGGTCGTGCCGGAGTACTTGCCATGGCCGAACGAGAGCGGGGACGAAGTGTCGGGCCTGGTCAGGATCGTCTTCGGCATTCTCCTGATGCTGCTCGCCAAGGCCCTGCTGGAGCGCCGGCGCTGGGCATGGGCAGCCACCCTGGGGCTCACGGCGGTCCTCGCGCTGATCAACCTGTACCGAGCGCTCCTGTCGGGCAGCATCGTCTCTCTGATCCCGGCACTGCTGGTGATCGGCGCGCTGCTGGCATTCCACCGGACGTTCGCGGTGCGCGCCTCGAACCGCCTGGGTTACGGACAGGTCGTAGCCGTCGTCGCGGTCGCGCTGGCGCTGGCCTACGGAATCGTCGGCTCCTACCTGCTGCGCGAGCAGTTCCATGGTATCCAGGGCTGGTCGGACGCCACGTATTTCGCACTGGTAGCGTACATCACCCTGGGCTATGACTACGATGTCGCCGAGATCTATCCGGTCGGCAGCGATGCCCGCTGGTTCGTGGTGTCGATGTTCCTCATCGGCGTGACATTGTTCGTCACCGCGCTGTCGGTGACACTGGGTCCGATCGTCGAAGGACGCATGAAGGGGGTGATGAACCTGGTGAAACGGTTCCAACGACTGAGCGATCACGTGGTGCTGTGCGGTTACAGCGGGGTCGCGGCCAGCATCCTCGACGAGTTGCGCGACCGCAACGTCATGGTCGTGATCGTCGACGACCGGGAGAAGGTTGCGCAGAGCCTCAGCGGCAAGGGCCACGACGTGCTGGAGGGAGATCCGACGCTGCGCGACACGCTGCTGGACGCCAACGTGCTCACCGCGCAGGCGGTGATCGCGGCCTTCGACAGCGACTCGACCAACACGCTGGTAGCCGTCAACGCCAAAGACCTGCGCGACGCCACGCCCAACGCGCGGTTCGCGATCCTGGTCCGCATCGAGGACGAGGAGAACGTGGAAAAGGTGCGCCGTCTGGGCGTGGACCAGGTGATCTCTCCTTCGACCCTCGGCGGGCGACTGCTCGCGGAGCAGGCCGTGAATCTGGGCGCGGGAAGCGTGGCGCCAGCCGAGTCGCAACCCGAAACTTGACGTGACAGATCCACCCGCCCGTCCGCTCGCCGGCCGCATCGCGCTGGTGACCGGCGGCACCCGCGGCCTGGGCCGCCATATCGCCACGGCACTCCTTGCCGCGGGCGCGCGGGTGGCAATCACCAGCCGCGACGGCCAGCGTGCGCGTCAGGCCGCTACCGACCTCCAGGCCTCCCATCCGAACGGCGCATGCGCGGGCTTCGGCTGCGATCAGAGCGACCCGGACGCGATCGCCGCCCTGCCGGCCGCGGTGCGCCGGGCAATCGGCGACCCCGACCTGCTGGTCAACAACGCCGCCGCCTTCGCCGGCGACCGCGTGGCAACGATGACGTTGGAGCAGTGGAACCGCTCGATCCACACCAACCTGACCGGCGTCTTCCTGACGACCAAGGCGTTCCTGCCGTCCATGATCGAGCGCCGGCGCGGCGACCTGTTCATGATCGGATCCATGAGCGGCAAGAAGGGCGACCCCGGCTCAAGCGCCTACGCCGCCAGCAAGTTCGGCCTGCGCGGGTTCGCCCAGGCGTTGCTGTACGAGGTGCGCCGCGACAACATCCGCGTCGTGGTGCTGAACCCGAGCAGCATCGACTCCGGACCGGACGACGGCCCGCCCGCCGGCCCCGGCCTGCACCTGCACGCGGCCGACATCGGCGCCACCATCGTGCACCTTGCCGCGCTGCCCGGACGCACGCTGATCCGCGACATGGAGATCTGGGGCACCAATCCACTTCCGGGTTGACAGCCCCTCGGTCGAGGTTACTCGCTGAAGAGATCGGCATGGGAGCCGGTACGGACCAATCGCAGTTCGCCTCCGGCAAGCCGATAGATCAAGAGCCAATCCGGCTCGATATGGACTTCCCGGTACCGCTGCCAGATGCCTCGGAGCGGATGACCGCGGTAGCGGGCCGCCAAGGGCTCCTCACGGAGCAGCGACGCCAACACTGTCCGAAGCTTGCCGAGGTCCTTACCTCGCTTCGCGGCTCTTCTGACGTCGCGCTTGAACTGAGCCGACCGAACCGCGGTCAGCACTTCAGATATCGAGGTCCCGGAAGAGCTCGTCGGCGGTGTCGAACCGCTCGCCCGAGCCCTGTTCCAACTCCTTCATGGCTTCGACGGTGGTCGCGTTCGGAACCTGCACGGCGAAGGGTAGGCGCTTCTCATCAGCCACCCGCAGCAGGAGCAGACGAATGGCATCGGATACCGACAAGCCCATCGCGTTGAGCGCCTCCGTGGCGCGCGCTTTCGTGTCGCTGTCGATCCGCGCTCGTACGACGGTGTTGGTGCTCATGGTTGAACCCTCCCAGACGTAGCTTCATTGTAGCCACAAATGGAGAGCCGCCGTCAAATCCCTCTGCGCGTCCTCCCACTCAGCCGGCGGCGGTTGACCCGGGGCCGGGCCGAGCGTACCCTACAAATAAGACTAAAGAGGTCCGATTTGCTCAAGATTCACCGCAAGCTGGAATACGCGTTGCTCGCCCTGCAGCACATGCGCATGGTCGGGGCCACAGCCGGCGCCGATCGGCTGGTCACCGCCCGCGAACTGTGCGAGATCCATCCCATGCCCTTCGACGTGCTGTCGAAGGTGCTGCAACGGCTGGCGCACTGCGGCGTGCTGGCCTCCTCACAGGGTGCGCAGGGCGGCTACCGGTTGCGCGCCGACCTGCGCCGCTACTCGCTGTACGACCTGAGCGAGGTTCTTGTCGGGCCCATGCGGTTCGCGACCTGCATGGACGAACGGTGCGGGTGCCAACTCACCGGCTCCTGCACGGTCATCTCGGCCGTGGTCAATCTGGCGAAGCGGGTGGAGCGGCTCTACCGCGACGTGAGCGTCGACGAGCTGCTGGAGAGCGAAGAGGACGATGAGCGGGAGATCAGGGAGCGATTCACCCGCAGCCAGGAGGCCATGAGCCTCCTGATCCAGGAGACGTGATGGAAATCGTAGCGCACAAGGAGCAGAGCACCCAGCAGCCGAGTACGGAGTACCGCGCCGGCTTTCACACCGACGTGGAGACCGATGAGGTCCCCAAGGGGCTGTCGGCCGATACGGTGCATCTGATATCGGAGAAGAAGAACGAGCCCGCCTTCATGCTCGACTTCCGCCTGCAGGCCCTGAAGCGGTGGCAGGCGATGGAGGAGCCGTGGTGGCGCTTCGTGGACTACCCGGAGATCGACTACCAGGACATCCGCTATTACTCGGCGCCCAAGCAGGTAGGCGCCAATCAGGACGGCGCAGGCCCGAAGTCGCTGGATGACGTCGACCCGGAGGTGATCTCCACCTTCGAACGGCTGGGCATCCCGTTGCTGGAGCAGAAGCGGCTGATGGGCGTGGCGATCGACGCCGTGTTCGATTCGGTATCGGTAGGCACCACCAACCAGGAGCAGCTCGAGGAGCTGGGGATCGTGTTCTGCTCCATGGGAGAGGCGGTCCAGAACTACCCCGAGCTGGTCCAGCGCTACCTGGGCTCCGTGGTGCCGCCGGCCGACAACTACTTCGCGGCGTTGAACTCCGCGGTCTTCACCGACGGATCGTTCTGCTACATCCCGCGCGGCGTGCAGTGCCCGATCGACCTGTCCACCTACTTCCGCATCAACGCGGCCGAGACCGGGCAGTTCGAGCGCACGCTGCTCATCGCCGAGGAAGGCAGCTCGGTGAACTACGTCGAGGGCTGCACCGCCCCGATGCGCGACCAGAACCAGCTCCACGCCGCGGTCGTGGAAATCGTCGCGCTGGACGAGGCGACGGTGAACTACTCGACCGTCCAGAACTGGTACGCCGGCGACGAAGAGGGCCGCGGCGGCATCTACAACTTCGTCACCAAGCGCGGCCGCTGCCTGGGCCGCCGCTCCAAGGTGTCGTGGACGCAGGTGGAGGCCGGCGCCGCCATCACCTGGAAGTACCCCAGCGTGATCCTCTCCGGCGCCGAGTCGGTGGGCGAATTCTACTCCGTCGCGCTCACCAACAACCGGATGCAGGCCGACACCGGCACCAAGATGATCCACATCGGGCCGCGAACCACCAGCACCATCGTCTCCAAGGGCATCTCGGCCGACCGCTCCGTGAACAGCTACCGCGGCCAGGTGCGCATCCAGCCCGGCGCCGAGGGCGCGCGCAACTACACGCAGTGCGACTCGATGCTGGTGGGCGATGAGTGCGTGGCGAACACGTTCCCGTCGATCGAGGTGCGCAACCCCACCGCCACGGTGGAGCACGAAGCGTCCACCTCCAAGATCGGCGCCGATCAGCTCTTCTACCTGGCAACCCGCGGCATCGACACCGAAGGCGCCATCTCTTTGCTGATCAACGGTTTCTGCAAGGAAGTATTCCGCAAGCTGCCGCTGGAGTTCTCGGTGGAGGCGGTAAAGCTCCTGGAAATGAAGCTCGAAGGGAGCGTGGGCTGATGCTTACCGCACGTGGCTTGGCCGCATCCATCGGCGATACCCCGATCCTGCACGGCGTGGACCTGGACATCGGCGTCGGCGAAGTGCACGCGATCATGGGGCCCAACGGCTCCGGCAAGAGCACCCTGGCGCGGGCCATCGGCGGCCACCCCGAATACCAGGTCACGGCCGGCACGCTGGAATACGAGATCAACCTGCGCCCGCGCGACCTGCTGTCCATGGATGCCGACGAGCGCGCCCGCGAGGGGATCTTCATCAGCTTCCAGTACCCGATCGAGATTCCCGGTGTCTCCAACGCCGTATTCCTGCGCGCGGCGTACAACGAGATCAGCCGCCACAACGGCCTGCCGGAGCTGGACCCGTACGACTTCGACCGCTTCCTGCGCGACAAGGCGCGGTCGGTCGGCATCGACGAGAGCTTCATCGACCGGGACCTCAACGTCGACTTCTCCGGCGGGGAAAAGAAGCGCAACGAGATCCTGCAGATGGCCGTGCTGTCGCCCCGTCTGGCGATCCTGGATGAGACCGACTCCGGGCTCGACATCGACTCGCTGCGCGCGGTGGCCGAAAGCATCGAGAGGCTGCGCACCGACCAGAACGCGATCGTGCTGATCACCCACTACCAGCGCCTGCTGGACTACATCACCCCCGACCGCGTGCATGTCCTGGCGGGCGGCGGCATCGTCCGCTCGGGCGGCGCCGAGCTGGCGCTGGAGGTGGAGCGGCGCGGCTACGAATGGCTGAACGTGTCCGCCGAACCGGTAGGGCGATAGGCATGACGGTAGCCGAGCAGGCGCGCTCCTGGACCGCGGAGCTGGTCGAGCGCGCCCGCCGCTTCGACGCCAAGCACGGCGGCCCGCGCTGGCTGCGTGCGCTGCGCGAAGCGGGCCGCGAGCGGTTGGCGACCGGCGGGCTGCCGCTGGGCCGCGACGAGGCGTGGACCTACACCAACGTGCGGCCGCTGCTCGGCGAGCGGTTCCGGGCTGCCGACATGCACGCCGATGCCGGCGGCTGGCGGCCGCTCGCGGCTGCCGACCGCCCGATGGAGAGCGCGGTCAGCGATTACCCGCAGCACGCCTTCACCGCGCTCAATCAGGCGTTTGCCGGTGCCGGTCTCAGCGTGACCGTCGATGCCGGCGAGTCTCGCTTCATTGAAATCGTCCACCGCCGGCGTCCCCGTCCCGACGGCGGGACGCTGTACGCCGACGCCGTCCGCGTGGAGCTGGCGCGCGGGGCGCGCGCCACGGTAGTGGAGCGCTGGGAGCCGGCGGATCGGTCCGGCGCCGCGCTTCACGTGCCGGGCGCCGATCTGGTAGTCGCGCCGGGCGCCGCGCTGCGCTACTACCGGCTGGCGGACGGCGATCCGCGGGCGTTCGGATTCGGCTCGCTGCGTGCCGCCGTGGACGCCGGCGCGGAGCTCGACTTGGTGCTGATCGGCGGCGGGATGGCGATCGACCGTACCGAGGTGACCGTCGCTTTGCTCGCCGGCGGGGCGCGTGCCCGTCTGGGCGGGGCCGCCGTGCTGTCGGGCCCGGCGCACGGGGCGATTCACACCTGCGTCCAGCACCGCGCTCCCGAATGCTCGAGCGACCAGCTCTTCAAGGCCGTGCTGCTCGACGGTGCGCGCGCGGCTTTTCACGGTACGATCGATGTGGATCGCGTCGCACAGGGCACCGACGCCTTCCAACTGAGCAAGACGCTGCTGCTGCATCCCGAATCGCGCTCGGACGCGCGGCCGCAGCTTCGCATCGGTGCCGATCAGGTGCGCTGCACGCACGGCGCCACCTCGGGACCGCTCGCTGCGGACCAGCTCCACTACCTGCAGAGCCGCGGCATCCCTCGCGGCAGGGCGACCGCCATGCTGGTGCGCGGCTTTCTGGACGAAGTGAACCGCAGAATCGAGGTTCCCGAGGTCGGCGCGGTCCTGCAGGCGCAGGTGGACCGCGGCCTCGCCCGGCTGGAAGCGGCGTGATGCAGGCCGGCCCCATCGCCGCCGACAATCGGGCCGCCGTCGATCATCCGCCGGTCGACCTGACCGCCGTGCGCGGCGACTTCCCAATGCTGGAACGGCTGGTCCACGGCCGGCCGCTCGCCTATCTGGACAACGCCGCCACCACCCTCAAGCCCCGGTCGGTGATCCAGGCGGTCGCGGACCACTACCAGGACGAGGTGGCCAATATCCATCGCGGCGTCCACTACCTGAGCCAGCGCGCCACCGAGCGGTACGAAGCCACGCGCGAGCGCGTGCGCGATCTGCTGGGAGCGCGCGAACCGGAGGAAATCATCTTCACCGCGGGCACCACCGCCGCCATCAACCTGGTAGCGCAGAGCTGGGGGGACGCCAACCTCGGCGAGGGAGACGAGATCGTCGTCACCGAGATGGAGCATCACTCCAACATCGTGCCGTGGCAGATGGCATGCCAGCGGCACGGCTGCGTGCTGCGCGTGCTGCCGATCCTGGACGACGGCAGCCTGGACCTCTCGGCGGTGGAGCGGGTGCTGTCGCCGCGTACGCGGCTGCTCGCCGTCACGCTGGCCTCCAACGCCCTGGGCACGGTCGTTCCGGTGGCCACCCTCGCGGCCGCCGCCAAGGAGCATGGTGCCGTGGTGCTGGTGGATGCCGCCCAGGCGGTCGCCCACGCGCCGCTGGACGTGCAGGCGCTGGGCTGTGATTTCCTGGCGTTCTCCGGCCACAAGCTGTACGGCCCGACCGGCGTAGGCGTGCTCTACGGGCGGCGCGCGCTGCTGGAAGAGATGCCCCCGGTTGCCGGCGGCGGCGACATGATCAGGTCGGTCACCTTCGCGGGCACCACGTACGCGGAGTTGCCCAACCGGCTGGAAGCCGGCACGCCCAACATCGCCGGCGTCATCGGCCTGGGCGCCGCGATCGACTACTTGCGCGCGCTGGGCTTCTCCTGGATCGAAGAACGAGAACAGAGCCTGCTGCGCTCCGCGACGGAAGCGGTGCAGGCGATCGACGCCGTGCGGGTCATCGGCACCGCGGCCGACAAGGCGCCGGTGCTCTCGTTCGTGGTCGGCGACATCCATCCGCACGATCTGGGCACCATCGCGGACGGGGAGGGGGTCGCCATCCGCACCGGCCACCACTGCGCGCAGCCGGTGATGCAGCGATTCGCTGTGCCCGCCACGGCGCGCGCCTCGCTTGCGTTCTACAATACGGAAGCGGAGATCGACGCGCTCACGCGCGCGATCCACCGCACCATGGAGGTATTCGCGTGAGCGACAGCGCTGAATCCGGCCGGGCTGAGCTTTACCAGCAGGTGATCCTTGAGCACAACCGCAGACCGCGCAACTACGGCCCACTCGGCGACGCGACGCATAGCGCGGAAGGTGACAACCCGTTGTGCGGCGACCGCTACACGATCGATCTGCGCCTGGACGACGACGGCACGCTGGCGGCCATCGGCTTCTATGGGGCGGGTTGCGCCATTTCCAAGGCGTCCGCGTCGTTGATGACCGAAACGGTCACCGGCATGAGCGCTGCCGAGGTGAACGCACTGTTCGAGCGCTTTCACGACTTGGTGCGCGGTCGGCTCGACGCCGGCCGGCACACCGAGCTTGGCAAGCTGCAGGTGTTCTCCGGTATCTGGGAGTACCCGGCGCGGGTGAAGTGCGCAATCCTGTCCTGGCACGCGCTGTCCAGCGCGCTCGCGGGCGGCGGCGTCGTCACCACCGAGACCTGAGGAGCACCGCCGTGCCAGTAGCCATTCTCACGCAGTTCACCCCCAATCCGAACGCGATGAAGTTCATCCTCAACCTGGACGTGAAGAGCACCGGGAAGATCACGTTCGAAGGGCCCGAGCAGGCGCGCGGCGTGCCGCTGGTGGAACGGCTGTTCGACCTGCCCTACGTCCGTCAGGTCCATCTGTTCGAGAACGTCATCACCGTCAGCAAGGACGAGGAGACCGATTGGCAGCACGCGGCCGACCAGATCAAGGAAGTCGCCGCCCGCGAAATCCAGTCCCACGACCCCGACTTCACCCCGCACGCGCCGGAGCGGAGCCGCGACGACCTTTCCGACGACATCAGGGCTATCGAGGAGGTGCTCGACCGTACGGTCCGTCCCTACCTGCAGGGCGACGGCGGCGACCTGGACGTGCTGGCCTACGAGAACAAGCGGGTGGTGGTCAACTACCAGGGGGCCTGCGGGAGTTGCCCGTCATCGGAGTCCGGGACGCTCACCGCGATCCAGGGGATCCTGCGCGACGAGATCGACCCGGAGATCGAAGTGGTCTCCGCCACGTTTTGACGCTTACACCGGAATGGCAGGCAGCGCATGCAGAACGGCTCCGCCCCGGCGGCGACCCCCGCGGCGATTCTGTCCGATGCCGGCTATCAGACCTACCTGGGCAGCTACTCCGCGCTCGACCGCTACTTTCGCACCGGCCAATTCGCCTCTGAGATCATCCTCACCCGCGGCGACCTGATCGCCCTGGCGCGGCTGTTCGACGAACTGACCTTTCCCGGCTTTCCGCTCGAGCATGCCGCCACGCGGGTCGGCGACCGCAGCGTCTTCTTCCGCTGCGCCGACGAAACCGAACCGTGGCATCGCAACCCGTTCACGGTGCTGGACCTGCGCTACGACCCGCAAACCGGAGTGTTCCTGGACCCGCATGACGTCTACCGCGACCTGCGCCGCGCCGAGCTGGTGCCGGTGCCCGGCGTGCACCCGGAATGGGTACGGCTTACCGAAGCGGCGCGCCTGGTGTCGCGCTACCACTACGCGGCCGATTCGGCCGACCTGGCGTTGAGCCGGGATCCGCCGCCGGTCGCGCCCGAGTACCAGCGGCAGATCCTCTGCCACATCCTGACCTCCCCGCACCCGGAAAAAGGTTTGGACCTGCTGCTGCAGGCGGGGCTGGTCGAGCTGTGGTGGCCCGAGCTCAGCGCCCTGGCCGGCGTCGATCACGCCAAGGAACATCATCCGGAAGGCGGCGGCTGGCAGCACACCCTGGCCACTTTCGCCCACCGCAAGCGCACGGACCTGACCCTGTCCCTGGCGCTGCTGCTGCACGACATCGGCAAGGCGCGCGCGCGTCCGATCGGCCGCAAACGCTTCTTCGGTCACGCCGACATCGGCGCGCAGGTGGCGAGGCGGTTCCTGCACCGGCTCGGCTTCGATGAGCCGCTGGTGCGGGAGGTCGGGTTTCTGGTCCGCTACCACATGATGCCGGGCGCGCTGCGGGAAGGCGGTCCCAGCCCCGGACGCCGCGCCCTGGTGGAGCGGATCATGGCCGAGCCGGCCTTCCCCCGGCTCCTGGAGTTGTTTCGCGCCGATACGCTGGCCACCTTCGCCAGCCCGGAACCGTACTACCGGGCGTGCCGGATCTATCGGAGCTATCGCGGCGGCACTCCAGCCGACGAGGCGCCGTTCGGGATCCCGGTGCGGCCGGCCCGGGGCCGGCCGCACCGAGTGCGAGCAAAAAAAAATCGGCCGCCGCACGGGCGACGGCCGACGGGATCGAAGCGGCGCCGCGTACGGCGCCGCTCCGGTCAGAACGGGTAGCGGTCCGCTACATCTCCATCGGCATCGCGGAGAAGTTGCCGAAGCTGGCGGCCGCCGACGTGGTGCCCACGCCGATCATGTTGTGGCCCTCGCCTTCCAACGACTGACCCAGGGTGAACGCCCACCACGTGGTCGCGTCGAACGGATCCTTGACCCACACGTTTCCATTGCTGGAATCGATGCGGATGCGGACCGTCAGCGCGCTGCTCATCACCATCTCCGCCGTGATGCCGGCGATCATCGCCGCCGGGATCTCGAAGCTGTAGGTGATGCCGCCGTACTCGTGGATCTCGCCGGCGTCGTTGTACACCTGCGCGTGCAGCCCGGAGCCGCCCAGGTTGGCCGGATCCCAGACCAGACCCATGACGAAGCCGGGCACGATGGCGCCGAAGCCGATGGCGTTGTCTTCCAGACCGCCGGCGTAGGAGACGTCGAAGGAGTACTCGGCCTTGCCCGGGATGCCGGCCGGCACCATGGCGCCGGCCAACCACGCCGAGGCGTCGGTCTGCGCGAGCCGCCCGCCGACCTCCTGCCACGAGCCGCCGTCCGTATGGACGTCGACGCCCATGTACATGACCTTCATGTCGTCCATCATCTGACCGAACGAGAATGAAGCCGCGATGGCTACGAGAGCCACTATCGTCACTACACGTTTCATCTTATCTCGCACCTCTTTGTTTGGGAGTTGTGGGGATCATACCGATGCGGTCAAGGCGTTGCAACCCGCGTATCCCGTGACCTTGACGACCGGCGCCGCGGGCACGACAGTCAGCCTCCGTGGAGCGGCTGGCACGGATCGAAGCGGTGCTGTTCGAGGCCCTCGCCCTGCTCGAGCCGGGAGCGCACCGCCCGGCGCTGACGTCCGAACGCGGCGCCCAGATCGTGGCGCCCGCCCGCCGTTTGATGGAGCGGGGAGGCAAGCGCTGGCGAGCCCTGTTCATGCAACTCGCCTGCGAGATGCACGGCGGCGGCGACCGGGCGCTGACCCTGACCCCGCTGGTGGAGCTCACCCACGCCGGCAGCCTGATCATCGACGACATCGAAGACGGCGCGCGAACGCGCCGCGGCGGCCCGGCCGCGCACGTCGAGTTCGGGGTGGACGTGGCGGTGAACGCGGGCAATCTGGTCTACTTCCTTCCCACGCGGATGCTCGACCCGCCGTCCGCGGGTGCGCCCGCGCTGGATGCGGCCGAAGAGCTGCGCGTCTACCGCATGTACGCCGCGACGATGCGCAAACTGCACTACGGTCAAGGGCTGGACATCCTCTGGCACCGGCCCGGAGCGGTGCTGCCCAGCGCGACGGACTATGTGTCGATGTGCGCGCTGAAGTCGGGCAGCCTTGCCGGACTCGCTCTGGGACTGGGCGCCGCTCTGGGAGGCGCGGACGCCGCAGCCGTGAGCTCGCTGGTCACCATCGGCGAGCGCTTCGGCGTTTCCTTTCAGATCATCGACGACATCACCAACCTGGAGCGTGGCAACCCGGGCAAGGACCGCGGGGATGACCTGATCGAAGGCAAGAAGAGCCTGCCGCTCATCCTGCATCGCGAGCGCGGCGGCGCGGACGAGCTGTGGGCGCTCCTGGACGGCATCCAGAACCGACCGATCGAACAGGTGCGGCCACAGATCGACCGTGCCGTCGCCCTGCTGGAGGCGAGCGGCAGCCTTCAGGATGCGCGCAGGCGGGCGACCGAGCTCTACGGGCGGACCCGGGTCGAGCTAGCTGCGCTCGCTCCGGACGGAGAGCCCTCGGTCCGGCTGCTGGAGACGGCCGACGCACTCATCGGCGCTCGCGCGCCGTAGCGCGCAAGGCGGCCGGTTTGACCGCATTCGGGGCCGGCGGTAGGTTGTCGGGGTGAGCGACCGTGGCTTGCTGAGCCGACCGTTCCCGTATCGGCAATTCAACGCAACCACGTGGCTGATCGGCATTACGATCGGCATGTACTTCCTGATCCTGGCCCTGCCGGCACCGTTGGGGGCGGCGGTCCTGCGCCCGCTGATGGTGGCCCGCGAAGGTGCCGTCTGGCAGCTCGTCACCTATCTGTTTCTGCATGGCGGCCCGCTGCACCTGTTCTTCAACATGCTCATGCTGTTCCTGTTCGGTTCACCGGTGGAACGGGAAATCGGCAGCTCCGAGTTTCTGACCCTCTATCTGACCTGCGGCGTGCTCGCCGGCGTGTTCAGCACCATCCTGGCGCTGGTCTCGGCCGCGCCGGTGGCGATCCTGGGCGCATCCGGCGCCGTGTACGGGGTCCTGCTGGCCTACGCGGTGCTGAATCCGCACCAGATCGTCACCTTCTGGTTCATCCCGATGCGTGCCACGACCATGGTGCTCATCCTGGGCGGACTGGCGTTGGTATTCCAGGTGGCCGGGCAGCGCACCCACATCGCCCATCTGACCCACTTGGGCGGGTTGGTCGCGGGCTTCCTCTATCTGCGCGTGCGGCTCCGCATCGACCCGCTGCACGCGTTCCGGGGCCGATGATGGACAGGCGACCGGCCGCCGGGCTGACGCGGTGCATGCGGGCCCTGTCAATTCGAATGACAGCGGCCGCCGGCCTGGCCGTCCTCGCGCTCGTCGTCGCCGCGCCCGCGCCCGCCGCCGACGATGTCGCGCGCGAGCTGACGGTCGCCTATAGCGACGTGGAGGTCACCCTGGACCCGCTGCACGCGTTCACGGCCACCGAGGCGCAGCTCTTCACGGCGTTGTCGGAAGGCCTGGTCTCCTACCACCCGGTCACCCTGGATCCCGTCCCCGGTGTGGCGCACACCTGGCACGTGTCCGACGACGGCCTGCGCTACCGCTTTCTGCTGCGCGACAACGCCCGCTTCTCGGACGGCACCCGCGTGGTCGCCGGGGACTTCCGGGCGTCATGGCTGCGCATCATCAATCCCGGCGAGCAGGCCGAGTACTCGCTGATGTTCGACGTGATCCGGGGAGTCGCCGACTACCGGTCGGGGACCAACACCAACGAGTCGGAAGTCGGCATCCGCGTGATCTCCGACGGCGAGCTGGAAGTGGTGCTGGAGCGGCCGGCCGAGCACTTCCTGAGCACGCTGGCGCACCACGCCTTCGCCCCCGTCTACCCGGTCTACCGCGCGCAGGTCGGATGGGAGCATCGGGCGCCGATCATCGGCAACGGTCCGTTCTGGGTGACCGAATGGCAGACCGGAGAACTGGTGTTCGAACGCAATCCGTACTACTGGGCACGGTCGACGGTCGACCTGGACCGGATCCGCGTCCGGTTCCTGGACGACCCGGCCGCGATCGATGCGGAGTTCATGGCGGGAACGATTCACTGGGCCAACCACTCCCGGTTCACCGAGCAGCTCGCGCCCTTCATCGTCACCAACCGGCTGTTCGGCACCACCTATTTCGTGTTCAGGTCGAGCGATCCGCCGTTCGACGACGTACGCGTGCGGCGAGCGCTCGCACTGATGGTTCCGTGGGAAGAGGTGCGCAACCGAGGCCGGGCGTACTTTCCGACCAGCGTGCTGGTGCCGGGGTTGACGAACTACCCGGAGGTGGCAGGCATCACGGCCGAAGACGAGCGGACCGCCCGGCGGCTACTCGAACAGGCCGGCTTCGAGGACGGCAACGGCTTGCCGCCGGTCATCATCAAGGTGGCAGGCGCCTGGGCGGCAGCGTTGGCCGCCACGATCGAGACGGCCTGGGAGAGCCGGTTGGGGCTCGACGTCACGGTGGCGCAGGTGCCGGAGTACGACGACTACCTTGCCGAGATCAGAGCCGGGAATTTCACGCTGACGATCAGCAGTTGGATCGGCGATTACACCGATCCGATCAGTTTCCTGCAGATGTGGACCAGCGCGAGCAACCTCAACGACGCCGGTTACGCATCCCGCGACTACGACCGGATGATCGATCGGGCGATCGGTTCCACGGGCCTCGACCGCCTGCAGATGCTCGCGGAGGCGGAGGAACTGCTGTTGCAGGACGCGGTCATCCTGCCGGTGAGCCATCTGGTGTCCCATTCGCTCATCGACCTGCAGCGCATCGCCGGCTGGACCCCGAACCTGCTGGACATCCACCCCTTTCGCTACCTGGGCTTCCGGCGCGCGGACCTGCCGGCCGGCGTCGCCGCCTTGTCGGAGCTCGTGCCCGGCTAATCGCGCCCCGGCTGATCGCCCGGCCCCGGCTCATCGCGCCGCGCGAAGCGCTGCAACACGTCCAGGAGGCGGCGGCGCAGCAGATACCCCGCCACGAACAGCACCACAGCGATGCCCAGGGCGACCCCCACGACCACCCACTGCTGCTCGGCGGCCGCGTCGCCGGATATCACGCTCACCGCCACCCCGGGCAGGCGCCCGACCGTGCTTGCCAGCAGGTAGACGCTCAGGCGTATCGGGCCGATGCCGGCCACGTAGCACAGCACGTCCTTGGGAATCCCCGGGATCAGGTAGAGCAGGAACAGGGTCGCGACCCCGCGGGGCGAGGCGATCAACTCCTCCACCCGGATGCTGCGCTCCTTCGACATGATCGCGTGCAGGAACGGGCGGCCCAGCGCGCGAGCCAGCAGAAAGCCGATCGCCGAGCCGAGAGCGGCGCCCGCCAGGGTGAGGGCGATGCCCAAGGGCACGCCGAACAGGTAGCCGGCGGCCAACTGCGGGAATTCTCCCGGGATCACGAATACCACCACCTGCAGCACCTGCACGGCGATGAACACCGCCGGCGCCGCGACACCGTAGCTCTCCACCCAGGTACGGAGCGCCTCCGGTTCGGCCAACAGGTCGAACAGGGGCTGCCGAAAGGCGATCGTGATCGCCGCGATCGCCGCGAACAGAGCCGGGTATCCGGCGATGCTGAGCACCCGCACCAGTCGGCTGCGGGGCGCCTCCGAGGCGGTCACGTAAGAGTCTGTTTTGACCCGGAACGGGCTCTGTGCGATACTTCGGTCATGGGGTCAGCCGCGTCTGCGAACGAAGACGCGACCAAGTCTACCGAGTCCACGGAGTCGACGCATCCCGCGGCGGTTGCCGAACCGAAGGCTGCGAAGCGGGAGTCGACCCGGAGTCCCGGGACCAAGGGGTCCGCCCCCACGCGCAGCACCAAGTCCGGGACCGACGCGGCCGCGGACTCCACTGGCGCGGCGCCGGAAGCCGGACCGGCCGATGGGCCGAACGGCACGACCGGCGACGCCACCGTCGAAGCGGACACGTCGCCGGCCGCCGCATCGGCGGATCGGGCCATCTCAGCGGACAGTGCCATCTCAGCGGACAGTGCCACTCCGGCGGACAGCGCCACTCCGGCGGACAGCGCCACTCCGGCGGACAGCGCCACCCCGGCGGACAGTGCCACCCCGGCGGACAGCGCCACTCCGGCGGACAGCGCCACCCCGGCGGACAGCGCCACTCCGGCGGACAGCGCCACCCCGGCGGACAGCGCCACCCCGGCGGACAGTGCCACCCCGGCGGACAGTGCCACCCCGGCGGACAGTGCCACCCCGGCGGACAGTGCCACCCCGGCGGACAGTGCCACCCCGGCGGACAGTGCCACCCCGGCGGACAGTGCCACCCCGGCGGACAGCGCGTCGGCGCCCAAGAGCACTGCGGCCAAACGAAAGTCGAGCAATCGTCCCAGGACGCGCTACGTCGTGGGCCAGCAGATCGTCTACCCCCTGCAGGGTGTCGGCCGGATCGAGCGGTTGGAGGAGCGGGAGTTTCGGGGCAATCCCACTCTCTACTACGTCGTCTATCTGGAAGTCTCCGACATGACCATCATGATCCCGGTCGACAAGGCGGACAGTCTGGGCATCCGCGCCATCGTCAGCAAGCGCAAGGCCGAACGCGCCCTCCGGCTCCTCGCCGAGGACTTTGATCCGATCCCCACCGACTGGAAGCTGCGCTATCAGATGAACCTGGATCTGCTGAAGCAGGGCGCGGTCGACGACATCGCTTCGGTCGTCCGCTCGCTGTCCTACCGCAGCAGGATCAAGGAGCTTCCGATCCTGGAGCGCAAGCTCTACGACAGCGCGCTGCGGCTGATGGTGGACGAAGTTTCGTACTCGCTCGGCAAGGACAAGACCGAGATCGAAGAGCTGATCGAAGAGCGGCTGAAGGACGTCAAGCAGAAGGGCGACGAGCAGCCGGGCGCTACGAGGAACCCTCCAGCTCGGTGATGCGGTCGCGTAACCGCGCCGCCTCCTCGTAGTTCTCTTCCTGGACCGCGATGGCAAGCTCGCGCTTGAGCTTTCCGACCGGATCGCCTTCGTCGGCTTCCGCGTCTTCCTCGTCGCCGTCCGAAGCCTCCCCGCTCTCCACGGTCGACACCGGGATTGCCGCCTGCTCGACCACGTCCTCATCGATGAAGATCGGGCACTTGGCGCGCAGGGCGATGGCGATGGCGTCGGACGTGCGCGAATCGACTTCCACCTGCTGTCCGTCCTGGAGCAGGACCAGCCGTGCAAAGAACGTGCCGTTGCCGCCGACGTTCTTGATCTCAGTGATCTCGACGCGCTCCACGGACACCTTCATCGCGGCCAATGTCTGCAGATACAAATCGTGCGTGAGCGGCCGGCTCTGCCGTTCGCCGCGCAGCGCGATGTAGATCGACTGGGCGATGCAGTGGTCGACGAAGATCGGCACGGCCACGTCCGCCCCCGACGGCCGGATCAGCACGGCTGTCCCTTCGGGCGCCCGAGCCATGGTCCAGACGTCAGCGGGGCGCAGCATGGCTCTACGCCGACTTCTTCTCGTCGGCGACGAACGCCACTTCCGGACTCTGGGCCTTCTCGATGACGTCGCGGGTGACCACCACTTTCTTCAGCCCCTCCATCGACGGGATGTTGAACATGATATCAACCATGGCCGCTTCGATGATCGCCCGCAGGCCGCGGGCGCCGGTCTTGCGGTCCATCGCCTTCTCCGCGATGGCGGTGATGGCGTCGTCCTCGAACGACAGATCGACGTCGTCGACGCTCAACGAGGCCTGGTACTGCCTGATCACCGAGTTCTTCGGCTCGACGATGATCCTCTTGAGCGAGTCGACGGTCAGCTCCCCGAGCGTGACGACGATCGGCAACCGCCCGATGAACTCCGGAATCATGCCGTAACGGATCAGGTCGTCCGGCTGCAGGTGCGAGTACAGCGACAGCAGGTCGCGATTGCGCCGGTTTTGCACCTCCGCGCCGAAACCGAGCGGAGACTGCATCACGCGCGACTCCACCACCTGGTCCAGGCCGATGAACGCGCCGCCGCAGATGAACAGGATGTTGGCGGTGTCGATCTTCAGCATCTCCTGATTCGGATGCTTGCGGCCACCCTGCGGGGGCACCGAGGCGACGGTGCCCTCGACGATCTTCAGCAACGTCTGCTGCACGCCTTCCCCGGAGACGTCCCGCGTGATCGAGACGTTCTCACCCTTCTTGGCGATCTTGTCGATCTCGTCAATGTAGATGATGCCGCGCTCGGCCGCGGCGATGTTGTTGCCGGCGTTCTGGATCAGCCGCAGCAGGATGTTCTCCACGTCCTCGCCCACGTACCCTGCCTCGGTCAGCGTGGTGGCGTCCGCGATCGCGAACGGCACCTTCAGCTTGCGCGCCAGGGTCCTGGCCAGATGGGTCTTGCCGGTGCCGGTGGGGCCGATCAGCAGCACGTTGGACTTCTCGATCTCCACGTCGCTGTCGCCGCGGTTGCGCATGGTGATGCGCTTGTAGTGGTTGTACACGGCGACCGCCAGCACCTTCTTGGCGTCTTCCTGGCCGATCACGTACTGGTCGAGGTAGCTCTTGATCTCCCGAGGCTTGGGCACCTCGTCCCTGAACTCGGCGGAGAACACCTTCTCCTCATCGTCCAGGATCTTCTTGCAGACGACCACGCACTCGTCGCAGATGTACACGCCCGGCCCCGCGATCAGCCTGCGGGCGGTGTCCGCGGTCTTGCCGCAGAAGGAGCAGAGCTTGTCTTCAGTCTTTGCGGTCTTGCCCATCAACTCGCCTTTGTCAGGACCCGGCCTCGTTAGAACCCCGCCTCGTAAGAACCTTGTCGATCAGGCCGTACTCCGCAGCCTCGTGCGACGACATATAGTAGTCCCGTTCCAGATCGTGGGCAACGACGCTCTCGTCCTTGCCCGTGCACTCTGCGAAGTAGCTGATGATGAGGCGCTTCAGACGTACCAGCTCCCGCGCCTGAATGCCGATGTCCGCGGCCTGCCCGGAAACGCCGCCCCACGGCTGATGGATCAGCAGCCGGGCGGACGGCAGGGCGGTCCGCTTGCCCTTGGTGCCGGCGGCCAGCAGCAGCGCGCCCATCGACGCGGCCTGACCCAGGCAGATCGTCTGCACGTCCGCGCTGATGTAACGCAGCGTGTCGTAGATCGCCAGCCCGGCGGTCACCATGCCGCCCGGCGAGTTGATGTAGACGTGGATGTCCTTCTCCGGATCCTGTGACTCCAGGAACAGGAGCTGCGCCACCACGAGGTCGGCGGTGATGTCGTAGATCTCACCGTCAATGAAGACGATGCGGTCCTTGAGCAGCCGGGAGTAGATGTCGTAGGAGCGTTCGCCACGCCCGGTCTGTTCGATGACGATGGGGACGAGCGCGTTGAGCTGTTCATTCATGGGAGTGGTTGGTCCATGGCATGTTCGGTAAGCATGTTCGGTAAGCACGGCGGTGCGGCAGCTCGGGGAGGCTTCCCCGGCCGCCCCAAAGTTAGCTGTTTCCGGATACCAAGTCCACATAGGCGAGCTCGTCGCCGTCCTTGATCGCAGCCAGCTCGAGCAGACGGTCGTAGAGCTTCCCGTTGCGGAGATCGGCACGGAGGGACGGCAACAGGTCGTTACGCTCGTAAGCCTCGCGCAGCTCTTCGACCTCCATCGCGCGCGCCTGCGCGCGGCTCTCGAGCTCCTGTGCCACCTCTTCATCGGCGACCTCGATGCCCTCGGCCTCCGCCAGCCGGTCCGTGATCAGCAGCAGACGGGTGCGGCGCTCGGCCGCCGGCCGCCACTGCTCGATCAGGGCGTCGCGGTCGGTCCCGGACCGCTCCAGCGCCAGGGTCACCTGGCGCTCGCTGCCGCCGTAGCGCGACACCATCGCCGACCAGTCGGCGGCCAGCCCTGCGTCCACCAGGGAGCGCGGCAGGGGAACCACAGACGATTCCTCCACGGCGGTGATGATCGAGGAGATCAGCCGCTCGCGGACGATCCGGTCGCCGTTGCTCCTCAGGCGCTCGCGGATGTCCGCTTTCAGGTCCTCCAGGGTCTCGAACCGCTCGCTGACGTCCTGCGCCAACTCGTCGTCGAGCTCCGGGAGCTGCTTCTCCCGCAACCGGCGCACGCGAACCCGCAGCACCAGCGACCGGCCGGCGAGCGACTCCTCCTCGAAGTCGTCGGGGTAGGTCTTGTCGATGTCACGTTCCTCGTCGACCTGCATGCCGACCAGATCGTCATCGATGCGGTGCTGGTTGTAGCCGGTGCCGACCTCGAACACGAACCCGTCACGCCGCGTCGAGGCGACCGGACGGCCGTTTTCGACCTCCACGTAGTCGATCTCCACCACGTCCCCGCTCTCGACCACGTCCGACTGCTTCTCCACTACCACCGCGTTCTGATCGCGGACCGCGTCCAGCTCGCGCTGCAGGTCCGCGTCGTCGATCCGGAAGCGGTGCCGCGTCACGCCCACCCCCTGGTAGCGACCCAGGCTGACCTCAGGCTTGGTGTCGTACTGCAGGTCGAACCGGAACGCGGAGCCGATCGCGAGCGGCTCTTCCGCCTCCACCCGAGGGCGCGAGGAGCGGATCGGCGGATGCTCGGCGGCCTCCAACGCCTGCTGGGCCGCCTCACCGATGATGCGTTCGGCGGCCTCCGCCAGCAGCGCATCGCCCGCCTTGCGGATCAGGACGTCACGCGGCACCTTGCCCTTGCGGAAGCCCTTGATGCGGGCGGTACGGCAGTGCTCGGCGACCGTGGCGTCGTACACCCGCTGCACCTCGGGCGCCGCGACGGTCACCGACAGCTTGACTTCGGCGTTCTCACGGAGTTCCTCGTCCTGCTTCTCTATCACGCTTCAGTCCGTTAGCGGCGCACGGCGGAGTCGGCGGGCGGCGCCCCGTCCGCGTGCGGCCTGTCCGGATTCGACAGGTCCGCGGATTCGGCAGGGCGCGCCGCCACGATCGGAACAGAGCGGGAAACGGGATTTGAACCCGCGACTTCCACGTTGGCAACGTGGAGCTCTACCACTGAGCTATTCCCGCGTCGAGCACGTGCGAGAGAAGGGACTCGAACCCTTATGCCTTGCGGCACCAGATCCTAAATCTGGCGTGTCTGCCAGTTCCACCACTCTCGCAGGCACCAACGGCCAGCGACCGCTCTCCCGGTCGAACACCGACATCCTGCCGCCATAGCCATCTCCGTGTGCCTCTGCACAGTGTACGCGAGCAACACCCCGCGTTCAAGCGGCAGAGACGATCGCCTGAGCCGTGAAGGATTCGAACCTTCGACCCGCAGATTAAGAGTCTGCTGCTCTACCAACTGAGCTAACGGCCCGCTACCACGCCCGGCAGGACTCGAACCTGCGACCTACGGATTCGAAGTCCGTCGCTCTATCCAACTGAGCTACAGGCGCAGCCTGAGGAATACGGGTGGGTGATGGGGCTTGAACCCACAACATCCAGATCCACAGTCTGGCGCTCTACCGATTGAACTACACCCACCGTCGTCGGGGGTGCATTTCCTTGCACGTGACATCCGTCGAGCATGGCTTGGACCAAGACTCAGCCGATGGCCGCATGGACGCTCCGCCTGCACTCGGAGATGCACCCCCGATCGTGGACGGACAACTTCAGCGCGGTTTCGTTCCGTTGTCAAGGAGGGTCTGCCGGCTCGAGCCGCAGCGACGCCGAATTGATGCAGTAGCGCTTGCAAGTCGGTGCCGGGCCGTCGTCGAACATGTGGCCCAGGTGGGCGTCGCAGCGTGTGCAGAGCACCTCGGTACGGCGCATGAACAGCGACCGGTCCTCCTCGGTCTGCACCGCTTCCTCGCCGTGTGGGGCGGTGAAGCTGGGCCAGCCGGTGCCGGAGTCGAACTTGCTCTCGGCATCGAACAGGGCCTGCCCGCAGCAGCGGCAGCGATAGGTGCCCGCATCCTTGGTGCGCCAGTAGCGCCCGGTGAACGGCGCTTCGGTGCCCTTGCGGCGCGTTACCTGATACTCCTCGTCGGACAGCTCGCGCCGCCACTCGGCGTCGGTCTTGACTAGCTTCTCCATTCGACAGTCCCCCGTTCCGTGGTTGCCCTGCTCTCTGATGGCATGTCGCCCGCTACAGATCGATCTGCGCGGCCACCGGCCGCATGCCGGCGATGACGGCGCCGATCAGGTCGTCGAGGTCGCGGCCGAGCATCGCGCAGCCGCGCTCGATCACGCCGCGATCGACGCCGGCGGCGAAGCCCTTCTGCTTCCACTTCTTGCGCACCGACTTGACCTCCAGGTCGCGCACGCTCTTCGACGGGCGCACCAGCGCACAGGCGGTGACGAAGCCGACCAGCTCGTCCACCGCGTACAGGGTCTTCTCCCGCAGGCTCTGCGGCTCCACGTCCGTGCAGATCTGCCAGCCGTGGGACATCACCGCGCGGATGTGGCCGGCCGGCCACCCGGCCTCGGTGAGGATCGCCTCCGTCTTGCGGCAGTGCTCCTCCGGGAACCGCTCCCAGTCGAGGTCGTGCACCAGACCGATGATCCCCCACGCGTCCGCGTCTTCTCCCGCCGTCTGCGCCTCGGCTCGCATCACCGCCTCCACCGCCTGACAGTGATTGCGCAAAGCCTGCGAGTCGATGTAGCGCTGCACCAGGTCCCACGCCTCCGCGCGGGTGGGCACGCCTCCGTTCGGTGTGCCTGTCATCTTCGATGTACTGCCATCTTCGATGTAGCTGCCATCTTCGATGTAGCTGCCATCTTCGATGTAGCTGCCATCTTCGATGTAGCTGCCATCACAAGCCCCCGAACAGCGAGCCGACCGCATCCGCGGCGGCGGGGAACATGGGCTCCAGCATGCGCATGGCCAGCGGTATCGCCTGCTCGGCCGGCAGGCAGTAGCGCATGTCCAGGAAGGCGCCGCGCAGCGCGATCGCCTCCTCACGCACGTCCTCGCCGCGCACCACGACGCGCGCGATCAGCTCGGCGAGCATCTCGAAGTCGGCCGGTTGCATGCCGTACCGGGTCATCTCCTGGACGCCCAGGCGCACCCCGCCCGAGAGCGCGAAGCTCACGTCGTCCGGAAGCGCCTGGTAGTTGGTGATGATGTTGTTGCGCTCCAACCGCTCGGCCGCGGCATCGCCGGCCAGCGCCGGCGCGACGCGGATGATCACCTGGTGGGTGTGCGTGTAGCCCTCCGACTCTCCCCCTTCCACGGCGATGCCGGCGGCGGCGAGCGCCTGCGCGAAGGCGCGGGCGTTGGTGATCACCTGCCGCTGGTAGTCGTGCTTGCAAGCGCTCATCTCGTAGAGGGCCGCCAGAAAGCCGATCAGCGTGCCCAGGTGGTGGTTGCTGGTGGTGCCGGGACAGGCGCGATGGCGCACGTGCGGCCACAGCGGGCGAGCCGCCCGCGCGCCCAGCACCACGCCGCGCTGCGGGCCGAAGAAGGTCTTGTGGGTGCTGCCGGTGACGACCGCCGCGCCCTCGGCGAGCGGATCCTGGAAGGCGCCGTAGAGGCCCAGGACGTGCGCCATGTCGAACATCAGCAACGGCGGCTCCTCCAGGCCGGCCGTCAGCTCGGCCACCTCGCGCACCGGTTCGGGATGCAGGAACATGCTCTTGCCGAACACGATCAGGTCCGGGCGCTGCTCGCCGACCAGCTTCAGCAGGGCCTCCGTGTCGGCCAGGTACGGATTGTCGGCCCGCACCGGAATGGGGTAGGCGCGCTCGGCGCCGCCGGAGTCCCGGTCCACCGCGTTGAACAGCGCCCCCATCGCCTGGGCGCTCAGGTGGCCGCCCTGGATCAGGCCGTTGTTGACCACCGACGACAGCCGCCGCATCGGCCCGTCGTTGCCGCGGTTCTTCAGACGCAGCAACGCTTCGAACACGACGATGTTGGCGAGCTGGCCACTCACCGGCCGCGCCTCCACCCGGTCGCAGCCGAAGAAGCGCTGCGCCTGTACGTGCACCTCTTCCTCGATCTCCTGGATGAAGTCGGTGCCCTGATAGAAGTACACTTCTTCGCCCTTGAGGCGGCGGTGCTCGGCGTATCGCCCGGCAGCGTCCGCGACCTCGCACGCCTTCACCAGCAGGCTGGGCGTGGTCTCGGACGGAATCAGATTGATGCACTCGCGCTGGCGCCACGTGTTGTTCCAGGCCACGCGGTCGGCGAGCGCCGTCATCGTGTCGAGGAGTGTGCTCATCAGTGGTACATCGTTTCGTGATGACGTTCGGGATGAGAGGACTCGAACCTCCGATCTCCTGCTCCCAAAGCAGGCGCCTTAGCCGCTAGGCTACATCCCGCGGGTCTGCGGCCCTGCAAGCGTGGCACGCAGCGTACGGGGGGCGCCGTGGGCCGTCAACCGAACGCCCCTCATTTGCCGCTCGGGCGGCCGATCCGGACTTGCCGCTTACGCGGCCGTCCGACAGACTCCCGGCACCGGCCGCGGGCGTCCATAGCTCAGTAGGATAGAGCAGCAGCCTTCTAAGCTGCGGGTCAGAGGTTCGAATCCTCTTGGACGCGTTCGCGATGCAGGCAATCCCGCAGGGGCAGTCACGCAGAGAATGGATCACCGGATGGAAGCACTGGCACAGGAGAACGACCGGCGCATCGTGCTGCTGGTGCTGGACGGGCTCGGCGGGCTGCCGCGCGAGCCCGGCGGCCGCACCGAGCTGGAGAGCGCCTGCACGCCGAATCTGGATGCCGCGGCGGCAGCCGGCGAATGCGGCCTGCACCTGCCGATCGGCTACGGGGTGGCGCCCGGGTCGGCGCCGGGCCACCTGGCGCTGTTCGGCTACGACCCGCTGGACGTGCCGGTCGGGCGCGGCGTGGTGGCCGCCCTGGGCATCGGCTTCCCCCTGCAGGACGGCGATGTCGCCGTGCGGCTCAACTTCGCCTCCAGCGACGAAGCCGGCCACATCACCGACCGGCGCGCCGGACGGATCGCGACGGAGGTCTGCGCCGAGCTGTGCGCGCTGCTCGACGGCATCGAGCTCCGCGGCGCCGAGCTGTTCGTGCGGCCGGTGAAGGACTATCGCGCGATGGTGGCGCTGCGCGCAGCCGGGCTGTCCGATCGGGTCGCCGACACCGACCCGCAGCGGACCGGGGCGCCGCCGCTCGAACCGCGCGCGCTGGAGCCGGCCGCGGAGCCGACCGCCCGGCTGGTGGAGGACTTCCTGCGGCAGGCGCGCGAGCGGCTGGCCGATCGCCATCCGGCCAACGATCTCCTGCTGCGCGGCTTCGCCCTGCGCCCGGCGCTGCCGCCGCTGCACGAACGGTTCGCCATGAGGGGTGTGGCGCTCGCGGTCTATCCCGACTACAAGGGGGTCAGCCGCCTGGCCGGCATGGACGTGATCGAGGATCTGGACGACCTGGACGAGCAGGTCGCTGCGCTCGGCGATGCATGGTCGGGCCGGCACCGCTTCTTCTTCGTGCACCACAAGTACACCGACTCGGCCGGCGAGGATGGCGACTTCGACGCCAAGGTGGCGGAGATCGAACGGGTCGACGCCGCGCTGCCGGCCATCCTGGCGCTCGATCCGGACGTGCTGATCGTCACCGGCGACCATTCCACGCCGGCGGTCGCGCGCACCCACACCGAGCACCCGGTGCCGTTCCTGATCCGCGCCGCGGCCGGCCGGCCGGACACCGCCCGGTCGTTCGGCGAGCGCGAATGCGCCGCTGGGGCATGGGGGGTCGTGCCCGCCAACGCCCTGCTGCCCATCGCCACCGGCTATGCGGGGAAGCGGCGCCGCTTTGGCGCCTGAACCGGCGCCCGGCGTCAACGACGCCCTGCTCGACGACCAGGAGCGCACCAGCCGGCCCGCATGGCGGATCTACGAGCCGGCGGAGCCGGCGATCGTGTTCGGGGCCGCCGGCCGCGAGCAGACCGACGTGTACGTCGAGCGCGCCCGGCGGGACGGCCTGCCACTGCTGCGGCGCCGGGGTGGCGGCGGCACCGTCCTGCTGGCTCCCGGGCAGCTCGTGCTGGCGCTGGTGGCGGCGGTCGACTCTCCGTACCGCAACCGCGAGCATCTGTGCGGGATCAACGCCTGGGTCACCGAGGCACTCGCCCGCCTGGGCGTCAGCGGCGTGCAGCCGCGCGGAATCTGCGATCTGGCCATCGACGGACGCAAGGTGCTGGGCGCGTCGCTGTTCCGCCGCCGCAACGTGCTCTTCTACCAGTCGAGCCTGCTGGTGCGCTGCGACCTGACCCTCTTCGGGCGCTACCTGCGCCACCCGACTCGGGAGCCGGACTACCGCGCGCGGCGCGCACACGCCTCGTTCTGCACCACGCTGGCCGAACAGGGCCACGCCCTCTCCCCCGAACGAGTTGCCGCGGCGCTGCGTCCGATCGTCGCACGGCGGCTCGCCCTGCCCGGATTGGGCACTCCCGACACCACGTGCGGCTGATTCGCGCGGATACCGCCGCCTCGCCATCGGTTGGAGTGGCGGCGGTCATGAGCCCCGTGACGCCAGGCATCTCGGCCCTGGCGGCGATCGCGGCAACCCTCCTGACACTCGGCTGCTCGGCCACCGCGGACGCGCCTTTTACCGCCGCCGACGGACGCCAGAGCGCGCTGCGCGTGAGCTCCTTCGACGGCAGCCGCCACACCCGGCTTGCGCCCGCGGAAGGGGCCTCCGCCACCGGCATCCTGCGCCCGCGCGCATCCGTGACGGTCGGTACGGGCCTGACGCTCTACCTGCAGTATCGCTCCACCCTTGCCGAGGCGAACGTGAGCGTTCTGGCCGACGACGACCGTGAGCTCGCCCGCTACCGGCTGACGGCCGGCGGCGAAGCACCTGTCCGTGCGTACCTGCCGGTGCCGGCCGGACCGCTGCGGGGATTCCGCGTGTGGACGCAGGAGCCGGCCGGCACGCTCGAACTGACCGCCGCCGGCATCGCCTCTGGGATCTCGGGGATAGCCCTGATCGATGGCGTCCTGCACGTGGGCATCGACGCGCAGCTCCCGCGCGGCACGCTGGCGGACGCCGGCGGCATGGTCGAGCTGGCCGCGCGCCTGCGTACGCCGCGGATCGCCCCGCAGCCGGGCAGGGCGCTGGTCGTTCGGTCGACCTTCACCCCGTCGGCCGCCGGCGCCACCGGCGAGCTTGTGCTGGTGGTGGCCGGTGGCATCGGAGCCGGCGCCGGGGAGCAGCGGGCGACCGTGGAGGTGGCACTGGCGGCCGGCGAGCGCTCCGTCCATCTGCACGAGGCGGTGCTGGGGTTCGTACCCGTCGACGTGCAGGCGCTTTCCCACGCGGGCGGCACCGTCCGTTTCCTCGAGGTCAGCCGCACGGCTGCCGGGGCGGCGCCGCTGCCGGCGGACCTGGAAACGATCCTGGCCTATCCGCGGAGCGCGTGGCGCGGCGCGGACTCGGAGGTGTTCCGCTGGAACGCATTCCCGGAGGTGCTGATCTTCGACACCGCGAGCTACCTGATCCAGGATGAACTGTTTCGGCGCCTTGCCTACTACGTGGAGAAGGCAGGCTTCCGCGGCACGGTGTGGAGTGACGCGGATCTCGGCGAGCGCTACGGGTACCACGCCCATGACTACACCGCGGCGGACCTGGCCCGATTCTTCACGGACGCCGGGCGTACCGGGGTGCAACTCAACGCAAGGGAGCTGTGGTTGCGCGACTTCCTGGTGCGGGAGCGCGTGATCCGCACGGCGGCCGGGCAAGGGGAGGAGGCCGGCTGGGAAGCCGGCGCGGGGGCGGGCGCGCTGCTGTCGATCAGCCAGGAGTCGCCGCCCGCGCAGCGTGCGCTGCTGTTGCGCCACGAGGCCGCGCACGGCGTGTACTTCGTCCGCGCCGGCTACCGCGACGAGATCGCCATGCTCTGGCAGGAGATCGGTGAGCCGGCGCGCCACGCGTGGCGCACGTATCTGGCCTCCCTGACCTACGACGCCTCCTGGGAGGAGCTGATGCGCAACGAGTTCCAGGCCTACCTCGCGCACAACCGCGAGCGGAACCTCGGCTACTACTTCGGAGAGGTGGTCCCCGCCCGCATTCGCGGCAGGCTGCCGGCCGGGCAGGAGGCGGCCGCCTGGTTCGAGACCGGCGCCGAGGCGATACGCAGCCAGTACCAGGGGGTGGACCGGGCCCTGCGGGCGGCCGGCGGCATGCACGCTGGCCGTCTGGCTACCGTGACGTTGCGCGCGCCCCGGTAGCTTCCTGTCACGCCGCTACCGGCACCATCCAGCCGTGGCGGTCCTGCAGGCGCCCGAACTGAATGCCCTTGAGCTGCTGCAGGAAGTGCAGCGCCCGCGGGCCGATCTTCCCGTCGCCGAAGGTCACCGTCCGGCCCTCGTGCGTGAGCGAGCCGAAGTGCGCGACCCCGGCGGCGGTGCCCGTGCCGAAGAACTCGACCGCGTCGTCGAGGACCTCTTCCACCGATACGCGGCGCTCCTCGACCTGCATGCCTTGTTCCTCGGCAAGCGTCATCACCGTCTGCCGCGTGATGCCCGGCAGGATCGTGTCGCCCAGCGACGGCGTCACGAGCGTCCCGTCCGAGAGCACCGCGAACAGGTTGCAGGACGAGCCTTCCTCCAGGTAGCGGTGCTCGGCGGAGTCCAGAAAGATCGCCTCCATGCAGCCGGCGGCCTCCGCCTCCTTCTTGGCCAGCGCGCTGGTGACGTAATTCCCGCTGCACTTGATCCATCCGATTCCGCCGGGCGTGGCGCGCACGCGGCGCGTGGTGGTGGTGCTGGCGTCGCTGTCCAGGTTGAAGTACGAACCGACCGTGGTGTTGATGATCACCACCCAGGGATTCAGGGAAAGGTCGACGCCGATCCCGGACTCCGCGTACGAGAACGGGCGGATGTAGACCGTCTTCGCGCTGATGAAGTCATCGGCTTCCCAGGCCGGGTCGTAGGCGGGCGTGAAGCCGAGCTCCCGGTTGCGTTCGATGACCTGCTGGACGGCATGCACGAAGGTGTCGGCGGGGTAGGTCGGCATGAGCAGCCCCTCCATGGAGCGCGCCATGCGCAGCCCGTTGTCGAAGGGCCGGAACAGCGACAGCGAGCCGTCCGGCTGCGGAAACGCCTTGAGGCCCTCGAAACAGGCCAGCCCGTACTGGGTGGTGAAGTTGACCAGTGGGAGTTGCTCGAAATGGTTGCGATCCAGATACAGCCGTTCGCGTTCGTCGTCCGGAAGCGTCGCTTCGGCCTCCGGGGTCAGGTGCCGCTGTTCGGTGAAGTCCTCACGCCACGTCCCGTCGAACTTGGCGCTGTACACCCACGGATAGATCGCCAAGGTGAAACTCTTTGCCACGGTCGGCGATTCTACAACGCACGCGCCGCACGCGCGAGGTTGATCGACATCGCCGATTTCGATATTCTCCGCCCGCTTCACGACCGATGGCTGACTCCCAGGACGCGCCCGCCAAGACGCTGGTCCTTCGGATGCACGACAAGCTCCTGGACCTCAAGCGCGAGATCCTGCAGCACTTGGCCGAAGAGGACTCGCTCACGCGCGGCATACTGGGCAACCTCGACCCCAAGGACATGGCCGACGTCGCCACCGAGGACATGGACCGCAAGACGCTGGAGACGCTCGGCGCCCAGGAGGTGCGGCGGCTCAACCTGATCCAGTCGGCGCTGGCGCGAATCGAGACCGGTCACTACGGGGCATGCATGCGGTGCGGGACCAAGCTTCCGGACGAACGGCTGGAGGCGCTGCCCTACGCGCTGTTGTGCGTCCCATGCCAGTCGTCGGAGGAACGCCGCAACCGCTGACGCGGTTACCTCGCGGCGCTGAACACCAAGTGGGGATCGGCCAGAAGCGGCGCCGGAGGCGGCTGTTCTGGAGCGCTTACGCTGGCGGCTTGTACGAGCAGGCCACCCTCATCCCCGCGCCCACGCCGGCCAATCGCACCGCGAACGTCGAACGGTCCGCTCCCCGCGGAGCGGCCGCGTCGTCCAGCAGCAACTCCGGATGCCAGGCGAAGAGCACCCTCGCCTGAACGTGGTAGTCCAGAAAGTCGGTCGCGAACAGGATCCGCCCGTCCGGGGCCAGCGCGTGCACGATACGGTCCAAGGTCTCGCCGCGCAGAAACCGACGCCGCCGGTGGCGGCTCTTGGGCCACGGGTCCGGATAGTAGATGTGGAACGCGTGGACGCTGCCGGGCGGCAGTTCCTCCAGGACCTCTTCCGCGCGGCCGTTGATCACGAAGGCGTTGGCGAGTCCCCGCCGCCGGACCTTGTGCTGCGCCTTCTCGCAGCGACGCTTCTTGAGGTCGATCCCGAGGCACACGCTGTGCGGCCGCGCCGCGGCGTAGTCGGCGAGAAAAATGCCGTTGCCGCAGCCGATCTCGATCTCCAGCCGGGCGCCGGCGGCTGCCGCCAGCGCCGCCCGCAATACCCGCGAACGGTCGCCGGTCGGGTCCGGGTCTGCCGAAGGGACGCGCGCAGGCGCCGTCAGGACTTCTTGCTGCGCGCGAAGTCGACGTTCACGCGCCGGCCGTTCAGAGTCTCGCCCGTGATCCGGTCGATCGCGGATTGGGCGACCGCGGCCGGCACCTCGATGAAGGAGAAGTTGTCGAGGACACGCACCTCGCCGATCTGCTCCTGCGGAAGCTCGAGCTTGGCGATGAACAGGTCGGCCAGCATCTGGCGCGACACGCGCCGACTGCGCCCGACGCTCACGAACAGGCGCACCATGTCATCGTCGCTGTCCCCTGCGGAAGCAGCCGCCGGCGTGGCCTCCGCGCCGGCAGCCGCGGTTGACGGCGTTTCGGGTACCCGCTGGGCGGGCTCGGTGCGCTGGGCGGGCTCGGTGCGCTGGGCGGGCTCGGTGCGCTGGGCGGGCTCGGTGCGTTGGGCGGGCTCGGTGCGCTGGGCGGGCTCGGTGCGCTGGGCGGGCTCGGTGCGTTGGGCGGGCTCGGTGCGTTGGGCGGGCTCGGTGCGCTGGGCGGGCTCGATGCGTTGGGCGCGCTCGGTGCGTTGGGCGGGCTCGGTGCGCTGGGCGGGCTCGATGCGTTGGGCGCGCTCGGTGCGTTGGGCGCGCTCGGCTACCTGCGGTTTCCCGGAGGGACGTTTCGTCGAAGAGGATTTCGCGATCCGGGTGCCCGGAGCGGAGCGCTCCCGTCCGGCCGCCCCGCTCGGTACGCCGGCGCCGACAGCCTCCTTCAGCAGATAGGCAGGCAGGTAGGCGCGCACCGACAGGGGCAGCGCCTTGCGGATCTGGCGGCGGATCACCTTGAGGCGCTCCAGATCGGTGTTGTCACGGATATGGCGTTCAAATTCCTCGAGCAGCTCCCTGAATCGAGGATCGACCGGTTCGTCGCTTGCCAAGGTGGATCTCCGGTAGCTCTATGGTTGGCATCGGCACGGTGCACGGGCCCAGGCGCAAAACCGCGGGGACCGCGGCGCCCGCTGACCGGCCTCGACTCACCGTAGGGATCGACCTGCGTTTTGTCAAACTCACCCCGCGGGGTACCGGTGGTGCGCGCTGGCGGCCAGCGGCTATCGCCCCAAAGCCGTCGCCTGCGGCGCCGGCCTTGGCCCATCCCCCCTTTTCGCGACGGAGTCTGTGGGACTTGCCGCTGACGCGGCAATCCGACAGACTCCGTCGCGCCCACGGAGGAGCACATTGAAGGTCCATTACGACGCCGACATCGACCTGAGCCGGGTACACGGCGCCAAGGTCGCGATCATCGGCTACGGCAGCCAGGGGTTCGCGCACGCCAACAACCTCCGCGATTCAGGGGTGGAGGTCGCCGTCGGGCTGCGGCCCGACAGCGCCAGCGTTGCCAAGGCCGAGGACGCGGGCATTCGCGTGCTGCCCACCGCCGAGGCGGCGGCTTGGGCGGACATGGTGATGATGCTGATCCCCGACCATCTGCAGGGCGAGGTGTATCGCGACGCGATCGCCCCCAACCTGGGTGCGGGCAAGACGCTGATGTTCGCCCACGGCTTCAACATCCACTTCGGTCAGATCGAGCCCGACGCGGCGATCGACGTGTCGATGGTCGCCCCCAAGGGACCCGGCCACACCGTGCGCCGCCAGTTCGAGCTGGGGTACGGAGTTCCGTGTCTGGTGGCGATCTACAACGACGCCTCCGGCCGTGCCAAGGAGAACGCGCTGGCTTACGCGGGCGCGCTGGGCGGCGGCCGGGCCGGCGTGATCGAGACCAACTTCCGCGAGGAGACCGAGACCGATCTGTTCGGGGAACAGACGGTGCTCTGCGGCGGTGTGTCGCATCTGATGAGGGCAGGGTTCGAGACCCTGATCGAGGCCGGCTACGCGCCGGAGATGGCCTACTTCGAGTGCATCCACGAACTGAAGCTGATCGTCGATCTGGTCTACGAAGGCGGTATCTCGCTGATGCGCTACTCGGTTTCCGATACCGCCGAGTACGGCGACTACCAATCCGGCCCGCGCCTGATCTCCGCGGAGGTGAAGGCGCAGATGAAGCGTATCCTCTCGGACATCCAGGACGGATCGTTCGCCAAGCGCTGGATGGACGAGAACCGCGCCGGCCGCCACGGGTTCCTGGCCGATCGCGCCGAGCACGCCGAGCACCAGCTCGAACAGGTGGGCAAGGAGCTGCGATCGATGATGCCCTGGATCGACAAGGAACGGCTGGTCGACAAGGAGAAGAACTGACCGCACGCGACGATCTCGCTGGCTACGCCGCCGGCCACCCTGACCACCCGTAGCGCCGCGGCACCCGTGCGGCGACGCGGGTGACCACCTCGTAGGGAATCGTGCCCGACCAGTCCGCCACGTCGGCGGCGGTCGGGCCGTCCGGGCCGAACAGGATCACGCGATCGCCGACGCGCACCGTCGGCCGCGCGCCCACGTCGGCCATGCAGTGGTCCATGCAAACCCGGCCGGCCACCCCGTAACGCCGGCCGCCGATGCGCACCTCCGGCACGGCGCCGCCGCGCCCGCCCGGCCACGGGTACCCGTCGCCGTAGCCGGCGGCGACCGTGGCGATCACCGTATCGCGTTCAGCCCGGTACTCGAGCCCGTAAGAGACATGGTCGCCGGCGCGGACGCGGCGCAGCGCGGTGACGCGGGTGGAGAGTTCCATCACCGGCTTGAGCCGCGCCTGCAGGAGCCCCGCGGCAGACGGATCGTAGCCGTAGGCGGCCAGCCCGACACGCACCAGGTGCAGGTGAGCGTCCGGCACCGCCGCGATCGCCGCCGAGTTGGCCGCGTGCAGGATCAGCTCCGGGCAGTGGCGGCGGACGGCCGCGGCGCTCGCGAGCAGCTCGGCGAGCTGGCGTCGCGTGGGAGCCAGATCCGCCGCGTCGGCAGCCGGGAAGTGGGTACAGAGGCCCGCCAGCCGGACACCGTCCACTTCCGCGATCGAGCGCGCGACGGCGTCGGCGTGGGCCGGCCGGCAGCCGCAGCGGTGCATACCGGTATCGAGCTCCAGGTGCACCGCGAGCGGCGGGCCGCCGCGGTTGGCCGCGCCGATCGCGCGCGCGGTGGCGGCGTCGGCGCAGACCGCGGTCAGCCGCCAGCGGGCCACGGCCGCCGCCTGGTCGGGCACCGTGGGGCCGAGCAGCAACACCGCGCCGCGGATGCCCGCCTCGCGCAACTCCGCGCCCTCGTCCACCGAGCTCACCGCCAGCAGGTCGACCCCGGCGACAGCAGTGCGCGCCGCGCGGACCGCGCCGTGGCCGTACGCGTCGGCCTTCACCACGAAGCACAGCCGGGTGCCGCGCGGCACGTGCGCACGGATCGCCGCCAGATTGTGCCGCAGGTGGTCGAGCCGTATGCGGGCGACGATGGCTGCCATGCGGCTTCCGAGTCTGTCGGATCGTCCGTGTCGACGGCAAATCCGACAGACGCCCGCGGTTGATCGGAGTCTATCGTCCTTGCCGCAGGGGCGGCCGATCCGACAGACTCCCCGGGCTATCGACGTTCACGGTGGCGGCGCCGCGCCCGATACCGGTTCCGGCACGGTCCTGATCAAGGCGGGACTGATCGCCGCGCCGGGCGGACGGTTCGTCGCCGATCTGCTGGTCCGGGACGGCTGGATCGCGAGCATCGGCGCCAGCGGGGCGACCGCGGAGCGCGTCATCGACGCGATGGGCCTTGTCGTGCTGCCGGGATGGGTATTGCCGCTCGTCCCCGCCGCTACGGCCGAGACGCCCGCGCACCGGTGGTATGCCGACGCCGGGATCACCAGCGCCGGCTGGACGGGTGCCGAACCGCGCGATCGGTGGTGCTGCGACGTGGTGCCCATGGAGCTGATCGACACGTCCGAACGGATCGCACACGCCCCGCGCACGATCCACGAGCGCGGACGGGTGGCGTTCGTGCTGCCGGCCGGCAGCGACGCCGCACTGCTGGATGCCGCGGCGCAGGCGCTTGCCCGCCTGCGGGCGACGCTTATCGTAGCTGCGGCCGATGATGAGCACGCGACGGTGGAGGCCGCCGTGCGCGCCGCCGCGTTCGGTGGGCGCGTCGCGGTCGGACCGCTCCGCGAGCCGTCGTCGCTGCGCCGAGCCTGGAGTGCCGGAGCGCTGGCCGCCACCGATCCCGCGTGGCTGATCGACGATCCCTCTCTGTGGCGGGAAGTCGCCCACGGCGCGGTGCGGCTGCTGGTGAGCAGGTCGGGGCGGCCGCCGGGTATCGATTCCCTGTACCGGTCGGGCCCGGCGCGCGGGCTGGTGGGGCTGGAGGCGCTGGCAGCGTTGCTCGCCGCCCGGCCGGCCGCGCTTCTAGGCTGCGGCGCCAAGGGTATGCCGGTGCCGGGGCGGGAGGCGGACCTCTGCATCCTGGAGCCGACCGGGGGGGATGCCGTGATCGCGCAGACGCTGCTCCGCGGTACCGACGCGCGGCGCGCGCACGGCCGCGTGATCCGCGCCGAGCCGGTGGACAGCCTGCCTGCAAGCTGACGAGGCGCGGCACGGGCGGCACTCGCCTGCCATCCGCGCCGGTTCCGGCCCCTGCAGTCCGCGCGTCTCAAACGGCGTTCGGACGGCATCGCGTCAGACGCGGGACATTTCCCGAATTGCCGTTGTGGGCAAGCAAATAGTGGCCGTACCTATTGGTAGAATCACAATGCTGGATTACCGGTACAGAGACCTGCGCGATGCACGGCTACGGTCGGCTCCCGCACCCGAGGCGGGCGGGCGGGCGCTCTCTGGCGACGCGCTCCTGGGTATGGACGCGAGCGCGACGGTGCGATAGGTTATGGACCGGTTGATCCAGTTCAGCCCAGAACCGAGACGCTGATGGCGAAGCGAGGAAGAAAAAGAACGCCTTTCGACGTCGATGCCGCCATTGCGAAGGCGACGCGGCTGTTCCTGACGTACGGATACCGAGGGACGTCGATACAGGAGATCGTGGACGGTACCGGCATCAGCCGTGCCCGACTCTACGAGACCTTCAGCGACAAGCAGGGGCTGTTCCTGACGGTGCTGGACCGCTACGAAAAGCTGTTTGCGCTGGGTCGCCTGGCGGAGTCGGCTCGAACGGGATCGCCCCGGCGGGCCATCCTGAGCGCCTTCGAGTCCATCGTGGCGAATAGCCCCGATGCGGGTCTCGGCTGCCTCATGATCAACACGGCGCTGGAAGTCTCACCGAACGACGGGGCCATCGCGGAATTTGCGCAGCGCGCGCTCACGGACATCGAACGAAACTTCCGCATCGCCGTGGAGGCGGGCAAGGCGGCTGGAGAGATCGCGACCTCGGTGGACCCGGACCAGACCGCAAGCGCCCTGCTGTCGCTCCTGCTCGGACTCCACGTGCTCGCACGCAGCCGGCCCGAGCCGGACTTGCTGCGCGCGGTCTCCGCCCAGGCCGCCAAGCTGCTCACTTCATCGGCATAGCCCAGCCGCGGGCTACCGCAACAGCGCCCGGACCTGATGCTCGATCGAGCGTAAGAGGGGCTCGTCCGGACGACTCCGCACGAGCACCAGCAACGCGATGGAGAGGGCCAGCAGGGTCTGCGCGGTGCGCGCCGGGTCAAGCGTCTGCGGGATTTCGCCGGCCGCGATGGCCCGCTCCAGGTAGGTGCGAAAGAGGGCTTCCTGGTCCACGAAGACCTCGCTCACGATCCGCGCGATCTCCCGGTCATGCGGCGCGAGCTCGAGCGCCGTATTGACCACCAGGCAACCGTCGCACGACTCGCCGTTCACCGCCCGTTCGATGATGGATTCGAACGCGGTCATGATCGCCTGCCTGGGCGAATCAGGAAGCCGTACGCCCCGGAGCGCTCCTCCGCCGCCTATGTAGTGCTCCAGCGCGGAAAGGAACAGCGCGCGCTTGTTCCCGAACGCGTTGTAGATGCTGGCGCGGCCGATGCCCATGCAGTCCATCAGGTCCTCCATGGAGGTCGCCTCGTAGCCGTGACGCCAAAAGGCTCTCATCGCCCTGCTCAGCACGTGTTCGGGTTTGAATTGCTTATTTCTGGGCATGGACGTTGCCCGTGAATCTCATCATAGCGTGGCGTTCGAGTCCGTGTACGACGATCGCGGCTGATGACCGAGCCCCCGAAACGGCCATGCGGTCAGGGTTCGGCTTCGAGCCTGCGCTTCAACTCGCGGAGCTCATGCTCCGTCTGCAGGTTCTTCAGCTCGTCGGCAGTCGCATCCGGCTCTCCGGCGATGGACTGCAAGTCGGCCAGGAGCTGCTCGGCATCGACGCCGGAGAGGGCCGGCGCGGCGCGCAACTCTTTCAATTCGCCCTTCAACCGGTCGATCACCGCCGACAGCTCGAATTCCTCCGCGCTCAGCTTCTCCCGGCTCTCGTGCGCCTCCTGCAGCCTGTTCTGCGCCCGCTGCTCGAGTTCCCGGTCGCCGGCCTGCCGGGCAAGAAGCGTGCGCTTCTGCCAGAGCTCCTCCCGCTCGCGCGCGGACCGCAGTTGCCGCTGCAACTCCCGCGAGGAGCGCAGATAGCCGGCGACCACCTCCCGCGCCGCCGCCGGATCCAAGCCCTGCAGATCAATGTCGGCCATCCTTCCCACTTTACAATGCCCGGGAGTGTTTACGCGTCGGCCGTCTCCGCCCCTATGCCCATCGACTTCTCCTCCTCCTTGATCTCGTCCATGAGGGCGACCAGGTCCAGGACTTCATGGCTCGCCAGGGTGCCCAGGAACCGTCCCGAGTCCCGGTCCTTGACCGGGATCACGGTCATCGAGTTGCTCGTCATCCGATCCATCACGTCGACGATCAGCTCATCGGGAAAGGCATGCGGCACCCGCGCGCGCAGCAGACTCCGCAGCGTCGTCGTCGCCCGTGCCTGCTTGCGAACCGAACGCACCCGTGCCATCGACACGATTCCCGCCACCTCGCCGTCGTCGACCACCACGTAGTCGCGATGGCTCGGCACGACCCACTCATCGATGAAGATCTGCACCGTGGTCGCCGGGCCCGGATAGCTCCGCGTCCGGTCCAGCAAGCTGCCGATCTTGACGCCGGCAAGAGCGTACCGGACGTAGGAGGGCGGCACGACCTCCGGCATCCGGGCGTGTTCGGACGTCGCCCGCCTGACCGAGAACTTGATCGCCTGCGGCATCAGCAGTATGTAGCCGAACATGACCAGCACGAACAGCGAGAAGACGCTCTGGTCGATCACCCCGGTCTCCAGCAGCACCAGCAGCAGGGCGATCTCCGCCACACCCTTCGACATCAGACCCGTGGCCAACGTAAAGGGCGCCTCTATGCGGGTCACGTAGGTGCTCAGGAACGCGCCGGCGAACTTCCCTATCAGGGGGATCAGCACCAGCGCGGCGATGGTCCCGATCGGGATGGCCGTGAAGGACAGATCGAATTGCAGGCCGGCCGACGCGAAGAAGAGGGGGACGAACAGGCCCTCCGACGCGCTGCGCATCCCCGGCAGGATGTCGTGGCGCACACCCTGCGGGAGCCCCGACAGCGCCGCGCCGAACAGCAGTGCCCCGATCGTGCCGTGCAGCCCGATCTCCTCCGCTCCCACGACCACCAGAAAGAGCCCGCCGAGCAGCAGGCCGAACGAAAGTTCCGGCACCCTGATGAAGCGCCGCAGAAAGAGAATCGCGGGCGGCAGGAGCTTGGCGGACAGCACCCATGTGACGACCACGAAGCCGATGATCTTCGCCAGCAGAATCAGCACGTTCAGCGCCGTGAGGTCATGGTGCTCGCCGATGCTGAACCCCACCACCAGCAGGGCGACCACCTCCGCGATCGTCACGATGGTGAACATCTTGAGGCCGATCGGTTCCTTGAGGTGCCCGTCGTCGGCAAGGACCTTGGCGACCAGGCCCAGGCTCGACAAGGACAGAATGCCGGCCAGGGCCAGCGCTTCGGTGAAACCCAGTCCGAGCGCGAAGTGCAGGTCCAGGAGATCCGACGTGACGATCAGCGCTACGAGCAGCGACACCACGACCGAAAGCACGGCCGCCACGAAGTAGCGACCGCAGAACGTCGCGACGAAGCCCGGAATGTCAATCTCATCCAGCCCCACCAGAAAGAACAGGACCAGGATGCCGATCCCCAGAAAGAGCTGAATCTCGGTGGACGCCTCCGCGATGCCCAGGACCGGGCCGAGCACGACGCCGGTGGCCGTGTAGGCGATGATCGAGCTCAGCCCGAACCGACTGAGCACCCCCTCCGCGAGCTTGGCCACCACGACGAGCAAGCCGAGGGTGAGCAGAACTTCCAGTACCATTTTCGGGCCGCGCGCAGTGTAGTGAGAGGGACGACGCGCGCCAAGAACCATCCCGCTACTCCGGAAATCGGACGCACGCGCCGCCTCCTGATCCCGGCTGGCGAGTCATTCCTCAACCACAGGAGGGACACGGTGAGGACCTTGGCACCGTATCGATCCGGACACGCGAGCATCTTCGACGGCCTGGACCACATCTTCGACTCGTTCTTCGCCGAGCCGCCCGCCATGCGCAGCCGCGCGCCGGCCGTGGACATCCGCGAAGAGCGCGACGCCTACCTCGTGCACGCGGAGTTGCCCGGGGTGCCCGAAGGACCTGAAGGTCAGCATCGGCCGCAGGCGTTGCATGCGGACCGCATATGAGCCGCGATCATCCGAGCAATCGCTTGAGAGCAGCCTCCAGCTCGCGGAACAGGCGATCAGGATCCTTGAGCATGGTTCGATAGCGCCGTTCGGGCCGCGTGCCGTGCGCGAGCGCGTTGCGGAGGTGCGTAATGGTCCAGTAAGCGTCCCGCAGTGTCTGCGGATGATCCCCTCGTCGCAACTGGTACGCGAGCTTCCGTTGCTGCTCGGCAAGCCCGGAATGCTTCGCCCACTGCAGCCGTTCGCCCAGCTTGCGTTGGAACAGACCGGACGCTCCCGACAGGGGCTCGTCGAGGACCGGCAGGAAGGTGCGGATCTGCCGCGCGGCATCGGGAACGTTGAGGATGCGCTCATAGCCCCAGCGCCGCACGCGTACCAGACCGTCGAGTCTCAGCACCGGCGTGATGTTGTCGCGCTTCATGTCGTGTGCCCCGTACCACAGGTCGCGGACGGTGAGGTTGCGGACGCGCTCCAGCATGAACGCGGAGAGGAACCCGAGCATTCCGAGATGGCGGAACCCGTGGGTCAGGTCGAAGCTGACGGTTCCGTTTGGTACGGCGTCCGCGATCGCGCCGTCGGCTTTCACCGACGGAAATCTCGGCGTAGGCCTCTGGAGAAACCCGGAGCACCGCGCTTCAATGAGGCCGTCGGCTTTCACCGACGGAAACAGTAGTAGAACGGAACCGCTTATCCTGCCGAGATAGGCTTCAATGAGGCCGTCGGCTTTCATCGACGGCAACTCGGCCAGTAAAACTGCCGCCTAAGCCGAGAAAAGAGGCTTCAATGAGGCCGTCGGCTTTCACCGACGGAAACTACCTGGGGCACGAGAAGTGACCCAACGGGAGTTGGCGAAGATGCTTCAATGAGGCCGTCGGCTTTCACCGACGGAAACCCTGGGTGAACCGTTGGCCGGGACGTCCACTCGGGAGGATGGGGGGGCTTCAATGAGGCCGTCGGCTTTCACCGACGGAAACCTGAAAAGAAGTCAGCTTAGACTGACTTCAATATCCGCTTCAATGAAGCCGTCGGCTTTCACCGACGGAAACAGCGCAGGTAATCGATCACCGCGTCGATGTTCTGATGCGCTTCAATGAGGCCGTCGGCTTTCACCGACGGAAACAAAAGAAAGTGCTAGTCATACCGAGAGAGTCCGGCGGGCTTCAATGAGGCCGTCGGCTTTCACCGACGGAAACCCAGAAAAGGACTGCGTCTGCCATCCCCCGGAATTGTTGCTTCAATGAGGCCGTCGGCTTTCACCGACGGAAACGCGCAGATCGCGCTCGGCGAGATGACCGGATTCTTCCCGCTTCAATGAGGCCGTCGGCTTTCACCGACGGAAACGAGGTCACAAGTCAAACGACCCCTGAGCTCCTCCGGGCTTCAATGAGGCCGTCGGCTTTCACCGACGGAAACAGACCGCGCTGGCGAAGTACGACCCGCGCCAGTATCAGGGCTTCAATGAGGCCGTCGGCTTTCACCGACGGAAACGACGCATGGCGCGCGACGGCAGCACGCAGACGATGGTGGCCGCTTCAATGAGGCCGTCGGCTTTCACCGACGGAAACATGTATGGGAGAAATAGTGAAAGAGCAACCACCAGAAGCTGTTGCTTCAATGAGGCCGTCGGCTTTCACCGACGGAAACTATTCCTATGAAAAGAATAAGATTGTAGATTTACGGATGCTTCAATGAGGCCGTCGGCTTTCACCGACGGAAACGCCCATCACCTCCTGGTCGATCCAGAAGCGACGTATCTCGCTTCAATGAGGCCGTCGGCTTTCACCGACGGAAACCCCCGATCGTTCCGCCACTGCTGGCGCCGGTGCCGTGCTTCAATGAGGCCGTCGGCTTTCACCGACGGAAACCCAGTAGGCTGGGAGGACAATGTTCCCTCGCAAGAGAAGCTTCAATGAGGCCGTCGGCTTTCACCGACGGAAACTAGAGATTCAGCGCATCGTCCGTGATACGGGACCGCTGGCTTCAATGAGGCCGTCGGCTTTCACCGACGGAAACGTCAGCGTATCCGTATCCCGGACCTGGATACGTCTCTTAGCTTCAATGAGGCCGTCGGCTTTCACCGACGGAAACGATGATGGCGCTCGGCGCCTTCGCGCTCGCGAGTTATGGGCTTCAATGAGGCCGTCGGCTTTCACCGACGGAAACCCGTGCGTCACCGTCGTCTCGGCCGCGAAGGTGCCGCTTCAATGAGGCCGTCGGCTTTCACCGACGGAAACCCGGATGAATCGGGAACGGGAGATCGAAGCTCTGCTGGAGCTTCAATGAGGCCGTCGGCTTTCACCGACGGAAACGTGCCCGGCGGGAAGCGCAGCAGAACGCGCTCCGCACGGCTTCAATGAGGCCGTCGGCTTTCACCGACGGAAACTGTACCCGCGCGACGCCACCAAGAAGGACCGCGACGTGCTCGCGCTTCAATGAGGCCGTCGGCTTTCACCGACGGAAACGCCGAACAGGCGACGGACATCCTTGTTGCAACCGTCCGCGCTTCAATGAGGCCGTCGGCTTTCACCGACGGAAACGGTACGCCTGTTCGGGCAGTTGTCCGTGCAACGGCTGGTAGCTTCAATGAGGCCGTCGGCTTTCACCGACGGAAACGTCGGCCATGAATGCGTACGATCCCTCGGTACTGTCCGCGCTTCAATGAGGCCGTCGGCTTTCACCGACGGAAACGAAACCAGGATGCAATGAGTACCCAGATCGGGTCAGTCTCGCTTCAATGAGGCCGTCGGCTTTCACCGACGGAAACCCGCCAACCCAAAAGGTCGCGCCGGACCAGGCTCCCCAGGCTTCAATGAGGCCGTCGGCTTTCACCGACGGAAACGCGGATCTCTCCGGGATCGCGCGGGAGTACGTGATTCCAGCTTCAATGAGGCCGTCGGCTTTCACCGACGGAAACCTCTCACCAGAAGAAAAGGCGAAGAGACAGCAGAGGTTGCTTCAATGAGGCCGTCGGCTTTCACCGACGGAAACTGGAGCACGTGGAGGCCCCCTACAAGAACAAGCAGCGCGCTTCAATGAGGCCGTCGGCTTTCACCGACGGAAACCTGGATAGCATCGGCCGCATGGCTGAACGCGATGCGCTTCAATGAGGCCGTCGGCTTTCACCGACGGAAACCTAATCCATCAATCGAAATCCATCGACCTGGTGATGGATGCTTCAATGAGGCCGTCGGCTTTCACCGACGGAAACTTATAAGGGGGATGACACGTTGTCACCCCTCTCCAATTGGGCTTCAATGAGGCCGTCGGCTTTCACCGACGGAAACTTCCGGTTTGCTGAACGGGTGCACATTCCTGCCGGGCTTCAATGAGGCCGTCGGCTTTCACCGACGGAAACTTCCGGTTTGCTGAACGGGTGCACATTCCTGCCGGGCTTCAATGAGGCCGTCGGCTTTCACCGACGGAAACGCGCCGTCGGGCCTGTGGATACTTGTGGACAACCTGTGGAGCTTCAATGAGGCCGTCGGCTTTCACCGACGGAAACGATGATGAGAACTTCAATCACGATGATCGTTACGGCGGGCTTCAATGAGGCCGTCGGCTTTCACCGACGGAAACGCGGAGAGCGGATTCTATGACGCGGTGGTATTCCGACAGCTTCAATGAGGCCGTCGGCTTTCACCGACGGAAACTTCCTCCGCATCGTGGACGGCATGTGGACATGGCTCGGACAGGTGAGCTTCAATGAGGCCGTCGGCTTTCACCGACGGAAACCAATCCGAGCAACACTGGAAACGGCAGCCAGGAAATTGCTTCAATGAGGCCGTCGGCTTTCACCGACGGAAACACGGCCGATACCATCACCCCGTAGTCGCCGACGTGGTGCGCGCTTCAATGAGGCCGTCGGCTTTCACCGACGGAAACCGCTGCCCGACGATGATGCGATGCCGTGGCTCTCAACCCAGCTTCAATGAGGCCGTCGGCTTTCACCGACGGAAACGCCAGTTGGCACGGAGCCATGTCATGTCTTGTGACTTCGCTTCAATGAGGCCGTCGGCTTTCACCGACGGAAACTCGCCGCAGGAACCGCGAAGGCAAACCCTGCCGGGTCGGCGTGCTTCAATGAGGCCGTCGGCTTTCACCGACGGAAACATGACCGTAGCCTACTGATCCTTCCCTCCGGGATACTTGCTTCAATGAGGCCGTCGGCTTTCACCGACGGAAACCCAGGTCGAGCCCTCCGAACGTCGGCCGGTCCCCGTGGTGCTTCAATGAGGCCGTCGGCTTTCACCGACGGAAACCTTGTGTACGAAGAGGGGCGTGACTGGGTACGGGCGCTTCAATGAGGCCGTCGGCTTTCACCGACGGAAACACGCCGTTCGTGCACCAGGGCTACCTGGAGCCGTGCTTCAATGAGGCCGTCGGCTTTCACCGACGGAAACACGCCGTTCGTGCACCAGGGCTACCTGGAGCCGTGCTTCAATGAGGCCGTCGGCTTTCACCGACGGAAACCCACCGCATGTCGTAGCGCGGCAGGACGTGATTGATGTTGCTTCAATGAGGCCGTCGGCTTTCACCGACGGAAACTTTTTTCACCTCAGCACGCCCGTGGTCAGCCGCGCGATGCTTCAATGAGGCCGTCGGCTTTCACCGACGGAAACACTTGTACCACTCGTTGTATATCCGGAGTACAGCATCCGGGCTTCAATGAGGCCGTCGGCTTTCACCGACGGAAACGTCGTCTTCGCCATGCGAAACGATGCCCGGCGCAACCCGTCGGCCACCTCCCGCTTCAATGAGGCCGTCGGCTTTCACCGACGGAAACCCCATCCCTGCGATCTTTTAGGGCGCGTCTTTTGGTACAAACGGTGCTTCAATGAGGCCGTCGGCTTTCACCGACGGAAACGTGCTGCGGGTCGACGAGGTGATAGCCATGGACACATGGCTTCAATGAGGCCGTCGGCTTTCACCGACGGAAACCCATACTATGGCCGGTCGGTTCCGTCAACCCCTTTGCGGCTTCAATGAGGCCGTCGGCTTTCACCGACGGAAACACGGAAACCGATGCCCGTGACCTGCCGGCCGCTCCCCGTCCAGGAGCTTCAATGAGGCCGTCGGCTTTCACCGACGGAAACTCTGCCGAGACCGATGGCGCCGAGCCGAGGCTCTGATAGATGCTTCAATGAGGCCGTCGGCTTTCACCGACGGAAACTCTGCTGAGCCTGCTACTCGCATCGCGCAGTATCTCCTGCTTCAATGAGGCCGTCGGCTTTCACCGACGGAAACGTGCCACCTGTCCGACGGGACCCGCGCGCGGTTCATGGCGCTTCAATGAGGCCGTCGGCTTTCACCGACGGAAACCCGTCGACAAAGAGCAGTGGGAACTTGACGAGATCGCGCTTCAATGAGGCCGTCGGCTTTCACCGACGGAAACCTAGCACACCGCCGCGGTGCATGTTCTCCGCCAGCCGCGCTTCAATGAGGCCGTCGGCTTTCACCGACGGAAACGAGACGTTGAAGCCGATATACGAACGGCAATTGAAGGTCGCTTCAATGAGGCCGTCGGCTTTCACCGACGGAAACGCTTCGGTGAGGGTGCGAGGATCGCATTTCAAGACCGGGGCTTCAATGAGGCCGTCGGCTTTCACCGACGGAAACGTGGTAAACGCCGGGCTGATCCCGGAACCGAGCATCGCTTCAATGAGGCCGTCGGCTTTCACCGACGGAAACCGGTCGATGCCTCAGTGTCACAGATCAATACGGCGTTTGGCTTCAATGAGGCCGTCGGCTTTCACCGACGGAAACGCATCTGCTGCGCCAGCGCCGTCTGCTGCGCCGGCGTGCCGGCGCTTCAATGAGGCCGTCGGCTTTCACCGACGGAAACTTACCACGCGAACGTCATCGCCGTCATTCCGCCGCTCGGTGCTTCAATGAGGCCGTCGGCTTTCACCGACGGAAACATTTCTATAAGTGGCTCAAGAATAACACCAAGCATTTCGCTTCAATGAGGCCGTCGGCTTTCACCGACGGAAACTTCCTGACCGGCTCGTACCTGAAGACCGCCAGCGTGCTTCAATGAGGCCGTCGGCTTTCACCGACGGAAACGCACCGCCTGCGATGCGTCCGCCACGCTCACCGAGGCTTCAATGAGGCCGTCGGCTTTCACCGACGGAAACAGGGCCGGGATGCCGATGAACGGGATGAGCAGCAGCACGCTTCAATGAGGCCGTCGGCTTTCACCGACGGAAACCGGGAACCGAGCAAGCGAACGGGACGCGGAACGGGACTCATGGCTTCAATGAGGCCGTCGGCTTTCACCGACGGAAACAGGGAAGTAGACAAGGTACCGCTGCGCATGCGCGGAGCCGCTTCAATGAGGCCGTCGGCTTTCACCGACGGGAACTGGGGGATCGGCCCGCAGCACTACACGGAGGGCAACTGGCTTCAATGAGGCCGTCGGCTTTCACCGACGGAAACTCCGCCTTCATCTTCGACGCCTCCGCCTGCTCCTGGTCGCGCTTCAATGAGGCCGTCGGCTTTCACCGACGGAAACCCAGGAGGGGAAGAGGGGAAGCAAGAACACCCAGACAGAGGCTTCAATGAGGCCGTCGGCTTTCACCGACGGAAACGAGTCGTGACCGCCTGCGCCGCAGTTGCCTGAAGGAGTGATCGCTTCAATGAGGCCGTCGGCTTTCACCGACGGAAACCAGGACGAATGCCCCGGGGTAGCGCCGGCAGAAGCGGTGCTTCAATGAGGCCGTCGGCTTTCACCGACGGAAACCGCGTTCACCTCGAACAAGCCACGCTCCAGACCCACGGCTTCAATGAGGCCGTCGGCTTTCACCGACGGAAACTCGCCGCATCCAGGTGAGCGGAGTCAAGGACGCCACGTTGGAGCTTCAATGAGGCCGTCGGCTTTCACCGACGGAAACCGATTGTCAAACGTGCTTGATGCGCTGCTTATCAGTTCCGCTTCAATGAGGCCGTCGGCTTTCACCGACGGAAACTTTCAAAGAGACTATCCGAACCTTTGACAGTCGTCAGGGCTTCAATGAGGCCGTCGGCTTTCACCGACGGAAACGGACCGCACCCAACTCCCCGCAGTCCAGCGGATTACCGACCGAACTGCGAGAGGTAAGGTGCGGGTCCGTAGATTGATGAGCAAGCTCGACACTTCGGAAGCCATCATATCTCATAAATCGCTATATGTCAAAGAGCTTGGCACGTGCGAGCGCTCCCCGGCCGTTGCTCAGCACTGGAGCGCTCGGTCCGTGGCGGCGAGTCGGATCATATGATCACCGGCTCACGACGCATCACGTGGAACGGCTTTCCGAGGCTGACGACACGCGGTTCTACGTTGTCGGCGACGCCCAGATCGACCAGTACCACATGATCCTCTCCATGATCTATCACACCGTCGAGACGCGCAAGCAGCTCGGCCTGCCGCCGGCGGCTCAAGCGACACTGGAATACCGAGAGCTGGACCCACGCGCCGTAGCCGTTCATCACCTTGAACACCTTGCGCCAGCGCTTGGGGTCGGAGATGTCGTAGACGACGATGTAGAGATGCTCGGGCATGCGATCAGCGGGTCAGGAAGTTCGGGTAGGCGGTGATCTCGTCCAGCAGGAAGCGGCCGAACAGGCGAGCCTGCATCTCCATGAGACGGCGGTAGCTCACCCGGTAGCCGAACAGCGGGTGCACGACCTCCTGATCCAGCCGGCGCTCGAATGCGGCGATGAACTTGCGCCTGCCGGCGGCAGTGAGCGCGACGCTGCCGGCCGCCGCCTTGAAGTCCGGGGGTTTCACTTCCCCGTTGTTGATGACCTGCAGTACGACCGATTCGGCGACGATGGGTCGAAACGGCTCCATCAGGTCGAGCGCCAGCGCCGGGCGGCCGTAGCGCGGCTGATGATACAGGCCGCGGTAGGCGTCGAATCCGACGGATGTCAGGGTCACCGTCCAGGCGCGGACCAGCAGCGAGTACGCGAATGACAGCAGCGCGTTGACCGGATCGGTGGGCGGACGGCGGTTTCGCTTCTTGAAGTCGAACGCCGCCGCCTCCTCCGGATCGTCCCGGCTGATCATGGCCGGGAACGCCCCAAAGTAGCGGGCCGCCGCCGCGCCCTCGATGCCAAGCAACTCCGCCAGCGACTGCGCGCGCTCGGCGCTGCGGCTGTCCTCCTTCAGATCGATCATCACGCCGCGGTTGTCGTCCAGCCGTTTCCAGTTGCGCCTGAGCAGCGTGCGGCAGTTCAGGATCTTGGCGCTCACCAGGCCCTGGGCGAAGCGCAGGCAGGTGGCGGGATCGAAGCTCGCCCGGTACTGAGCGGTGCGCAGCTCCACGTTCTTGTGGCCGTTGCCGACCGTGTGGCCGTAGAACCAGCCTCCGTGGCTGTACCACGTGACCGGAATCCCGCGCCACATGAGCTCCTGCAAGCAGGGAGCCGTGATGTAGATGCTCCCCATGAGGACCACCTGCGAGGTTTCCGCGAGTCGGGCGGTGGCCACCTTCTCGTCGTCGATGCTCACCACCAGCGTCTCTCCGGACTTGGCGACCTTCGCGCCGTGTGCCTGCACGTAGAGCGGCAGCGCCTCCGTATTCGGGACGGCGATGGGTCGCGGCTCGGGCGAGGACTGCGACAGATGGTTGATCTCGTCCGGCAGGCAGATGCCGACCAGGGAGCAGCGCGGGCACTTCGGGCTGTCCTGCAGCGGCGGCGGAATCGTCCCGTTCTGCGCGAGGCTTCGCAGACCCGTGATCGCCTCTTCGGTGGTTCGGATCAGCGCATCGTCGAACGGAATCCGCACCCGCTCCCGACTGGCGACGAAGTACAGCACCCCTTCATCGCATCGGTAGCCGTGCTCGCGCAAGAGCATGCCTTGTGAGCAGAGTTGCACCCGTTCCGGATCGTAGGCGCCGCCCTTGACGTGCGGCCGTTTGCCTCGCTTGTAGTCGACCGGAATCACCTGGCCGTCGTCGGACTCGATCAGGTCCATCTGCGCGATCAGCCCCAACTTGTCCGACGAGAGGGTGACCGAGCGCGCGTGCAGCTTCTCGTCGGCCGAGAGATCTGCCGGTGCGGGCAGGCTCCCTCCGTCGCGATTGACGCGCCGATGCGCGTGGCGGCCCTCTACGGTGTCCGCCGACTCGGCCCACTCGCCCTGCACCCACTCCAGGTACGCCAGCCGCGGGCAGTACTGAAATTCGTTGACCATCCGCGCCGGCACGAGGGGCGTGTCCGCCCGTAGCGCATGCGGCGCTTCCCCGTTCCGCCCGCTGCCGTTCCTGCCGCTTTCCGTCATCACCGCCACGATGGAGACCTCCTTACCGAAAGGCGCGCCATTACAATGTCGGCTGTGCTATACGGCGGTCTTGAGAGGGCTCCCTTCCTTTGCCGGATCCGGAATCGCAGGACCGGCCGCGGCTCAGGCGCCGGTCGCCGGGGCGTCGAACACCGCGCTCACAGCGGCGGCGAAGCCGGTGAGCAGCGGCGACGGTGCGCTGCCGCCGCGCGCGTACACGCCATGCACGACGTAGCCGCCGCCCCGCAGCGTGAGTACCCGGAGCGTCTCGTCGCGCGGGTCGACTCGCCCCGCGAAGCTACATTCCCCATACGGTGACCGGCATGCCGCCGGTGGTTTCCTCGCGGCGGAACAGCTTCGCGTTCCATGGCCTGTCTGGCGTGCGGTCGAAGATCACCAAGTGCCCTTCGGCGGCGCCGCAGCGGTCCAGGTAGGCGCGCGTCTGCGCCAGCCCGGCGCGCACCGTCTCTTCCCGGCTGCCGCGCAGCAGCTTGCACTCGATCACCATCCTCTGCACCCGCTCGGGCGGCGCCCCCGCCGGCCATACGATCAACAGGTCGGTGCGCATCCTCCCCAGCCCGTACTCGCGTTCCACCCGCCCGCCGGAGTTGACGATGCGATGCAGGAACGCCTGCAGCAGCAACTGCGGGCCGGCCTCCCGGTACTGGAATCGCCCGAGCCAGTGCTCGGAGTGCTCGCGGAAGAACTCCTGAAACGCCGCCAGAAGCCTGGTCAGGTTCAGGCTGCCATCGGCTTCGACGTACCACGCCGGGTCGTGCGTGAAGGAGTCCTGCGCCACCGAGGTGAGGTCGCGCGGGATCACCTCGCGGTAGACCGGGTTGGCGATGCGGATCGGTGCGTCACGCGCCACCAGACCCAGATCACGGACGTACTCCAGGTCGGCGGGACGCATCTCGGGGCTGGCCTGCACGCCGCTCAGCAGCGGCTCCACCACGCGCCGCACGCGCTCCTCCTGCAGCTTGTCGGTGAGCTGGTCGAGATGGGTTTCCCGGCGCAGGATGAGTTGCTCGCGGGCGGCGTGGATCGCTTCGGCCGTGATGTTCCGGCGGCGGTCGCTCCCCGCCGCGTCGGTGAAGCACGCCTGCTGCGCCAGCGCGTTCACCAGCCACGGCTGGCCGGCGCTCAGCTCCCACACCGCCTGCAGCGCCGCCTCCGCGAACCGCTGGCCGGTTTCGGCGGTGTGCTGGCCCAGCAGACCATGCACCTCCGCCTCCGTGAAGTCGCCCATGCGCAACGAGGCGGCCTTGACGTTGAAGGCGCTGCCGCCGGTGATCACCGTCTTCTCGGCCGAGGAGTGGATGCGGTAGTCGCGCACGTCGCGCACCCCGCACAGGATCACGCTCTGCGGGAAGCGGCGCGGGCGTTGCGGGTAGCCGGCGCGCAACTGGCGCAGCACGGTGATCAGCGTGTCACCGACCAGGGTATCGATCTCGTCGATCAGCAGCACCAGCGGGGTAGGGTCCGCCATCGCCCACCGCGCCAGCACGTGCCGCAGCGCCCCGCCCGAGCCGGTTCGCTCCAGAATCGCGGGCCACAGGCGCGCCGGCAGCCGGTCGTCGAGCGTCATCTCCGCCTCGATCTCCAGCTCGCTGAGGATGGCGCGCAGCGCCTCCGCCTTGTCCTCGCGCGATGCCTGGCCGACTTCCACGTTCACGTAGACGCAACGGTAGGTGCCGGCGGCGCCCTCGTTGAGCAGGTCGCGCAGCGCCAGAAGCGCCGAGGTCTTGCCGGTCTGGCGCGGCGCGTGCAGCACGAAGTAGCGCTTGTCCCGGATCAGCGCCAGCAGCTCGTTGAGATCCACCCGCTGCAGCGGCGGCACGCAGTAATGGTCGGCGGCAACCACCGGACCGGTGGTGTTGAAGAAGCGCATCGCCCTGTGAGTCTCCGTCACCCGTCCCGCTTGTCAACCTTCATGGCCGAACGCGGCTATCGGACCCGAAAGACGCGGCCCGGACCCCGTGGCGACGATCGTCAGAATCCCGGTGCGGTGTCGCTCGATCAGGGAGTGGATCGCAACCGCTGCCTACTCGCCGCCAAGCCAACGCTTGATCAGTATCGTACGCTGAAAGTCTCGATCTTTGGCGGGATTCTTCGCTCCGCTTTGTTCCTTCCAGTGTCGCTCTCGCTGCATTCTGTTCTGCAGCCATGCTGCGACTTCGACCTTGGCGTCGCCCGCCCACCGGCCGTTGCGGACTTCCTGGATGATGACGATTACGTCCGGCACGTTCCTGTCCGGCCGGCTGTCGAGAATCTCCTCAATCTCGCGCTCGACAGGGCTTAGCGCTGCCAACCGGCTTGTGCGCTCCTTTTCCTCCCGCTCAGCCCGTAAACGGTCGGCCCGAGCACGATCGCGGTCGCGCAGCCGCTGCCTCGTGTCCTCCGTCTTGCCGGCGTCCTGGCGAAAGCGGCCGTAGCCGACGGCAGTCTTGGCTCCGGCCCCGGCCCAGGCGAGAGCGAAACGCAGCCAGTCGCTGACCGCGGCCAGATCCTCGGACGAGACGGTTCGGCGCGGAATGAGACCGAACAGGAACGGCGTCTCCCGGGCGGTGACCAGGAAGGGGATGGGAACCGGAGAGCGCCAGTCGCCGGGTGGCTGGTCGTCGGTCCAGCCAGCGTAGTGTGGCGTCATCACGTCGGCTTCGAGCTGTATGGAGGTCGTCGGAACGACATCGAGAAAGCAGATGCTCCCGGCTCTGCCGGGAGCCCCGAGCAACCGCGCGAGAGCCTTGCAATCCGGTGTCGGGTCGGCGTCCAATTCCGCCCACGCCCGCACCAGACCCTTCACCGAACTGCCCGGCAGGTAGGGCGTGCCCAACGTCGGATGCCACGCGAAGCCGTTCTCGACAGGGTGGCTGCGACCGAGACCGGTCACGAAACGGGAGTCGGTAGTGAACACGTCCCACCGGCCGCGACCGGCGTCGACCATCGCGGCAAGCCGTAGCGCGCTCTCCTGAATCTGTGCCGTGCGGCCGACCGCTCCGCTCGTCAACGTTTCGATCCATGCCCCCTTCCGGTCCTTGAGAGTCCACGTGGACCCCTCATTACGCCACTCGCTGCAGAACTTGTCGTACCACAGTCCGGCGTGCCCGTCGGCCTCGCGGCGCCGCGGTAGCGCGGCGTCGGTCTGGTACAGCGGCAGGGTCATTCCGGGTCACCCGTACCCCTTGGGGAAGCAGGCGCGGCAGCACTTCTTGTGCCACTCCAGCCAAGCCAGCGCCTCGGCCTGGGCCCGCAGATACCGTGATTGGTCCTCCTCCATGAGCGCTTGCAAGAGGTCCGCGCACCCCCGATAGATTCCCTGCTCCCGGTGGCAAAGCCAGTGGTTCAGACCGGCATACAGCTCGGCGTGCGCCTTCTCGTCCTCGTTGGTCGGGCGCGCGCCGGCGGCTGCGCGTTCGGTAGCGAGCGCCTGCCCGAGGCCGTTCATGACGATGGCTGGCCCGAGACGGTCGACGTAGGAGCGGTAGCGTTCCTTGAATCTCGCCGGACGCTCGCTCAATTCGTTGATGCGCGCAAGGGCGTGTACCGCACGGCGCTGTGCAATCGTTCTCACTGCGCGCCCTCCGCATCGGACTTGCGTACGGTCACGGCGAACCAGCCCTGACCCACCGTTTCGTTGCCGCCGGCCTGCAGATAGGGGTCGCCGTTCGCGAACAGAACGTCAAGCGCGCCGAGCGCAGCTTCGTCGCGGCCCATCACGAGGGCGTACAGGACCGTATCGGGAGGCAGTGTCTCCTCGTACCACAGGTTCTTGCTGCGCTTGGTTCCGTCCTCCTCCAGGACGTTGCGGGCCTGCACGGCGAGGCCGTAGCGCGCGAACCAGGAGAAGTCCTCGTCATGCAGAACCGCGATCTGATCGGTCAGGCGCCGGCCGGTCTCGTGATGCAGGATGAGGGGCGCGATCGCGTCTACCACGTCCCGCGCGGGCGCGCCGCAGATCGAAAACTGCCGTTCTTCCAGAATCAGGCTGCCGCTGCCGGAGGTCAGGACTGACCCGACCGGTACCTCCACAGGCTCCGGGCATGGTCGCAAACCCGACCGGCCAAGATCGCGGCGGTAGCGCTCGATCAGGTGCGGACAGGTCGCCCAGCGGTACGCGCCGGTCAGGCTGCGCACCGGCAGCAGCAGTAGCCGCGCATCCGCGACGAGCAGGTCGCCCGCCTGTTCCGGGGCGCCGAAGCGAGCCGTAGCGTTCCCCTTGTCGCCCGTCTCCATCTTGTCTCGCAGTGCGCCCTTGAGGCCGGAGCCGACGAGCACGGGGTAGTCGGTCGCGGCCTCCCGCGCCACCGGCAGATCCACGACGCCCATCCTCCTACCGGCACCCGGGTGAACCGGGGTCTCGGCCAGCAGGCCGAGTATCGCTGACTTCATCGAGTCATCTCCTTTGTCGGCCCCACACCCGTTCCCGTTCGCCCGAGCGTCGCGGGAAGCCGGGGCATGTGCCGACGAATGATCCGTTTTCTTGCAGACACAGGCTGATCACGGCGTAGGTTCTGCGACATTCCGATCTTCGTCAGGCCAGACTCCGAGGGCCGCGAGACCGAAGCCCCACTCCTGCCGTGATCCGACCTGTGCCGTCCCGCTGCCGGGCGCAACAGCCGCTTCAAACCCTTCCACATCCGCTATTTCGCAAAACAGAACGCTGCCGGGCGGAAGCACCGACCGAACCGCCAGCGGCCGGCGCGCCAGCGAGTCCCAGCCGCCCACGCGTTGCGGGCGTTCCAGGCAGGCGGAAACGACGCGGACGCCAGCGAGGCCCATCATCGCCTGCTGTCCACGGCAGGTCTCCGGTTCGAGATCAAGCGGCGACAACGCGATGAGCGAGACTCGCTGCGTCTTCGTGATCAGATCCAGGGGCGGATCGAGACGCAGGTCGCCCGTCCATGTGGTCACCTCCGCGACCCGGCGCTCGCCGCCCAGCGGCGCCAGCTCGCTGACCGCTCGTCGCGTCCAATCCTCTGGCACACCGGAGACCCGCATGCCGAGCGAGACCGAGCGCCCGGGCCGGACGTGCCGGCTACTGTAGAGCATGCCCTCCTTCGCCGTGCGCGCCGCATGGTCGCGCTCCAGGCCCATACGAGGCTCCGGCGACCAGAGACTCCGGCTCGATACCACGTCGTCAGTACCCGGAAGCTGGCCCCGGAGGACCGCGTTCATGCCGGGTGCGGTCAGCCACTCGTCGTCGGCCGTCTTGAGCGTGCCGGCGTCCCGGGCCGCATCCGGGAATTCGGGCAGTTGCACACGCCCCAAATCGCAGATCACGGGGCAGCCGGGCCGGATGAAACCCGACGGGCGCCATCGGTCCTCGCAGCTTGCACCGAGCAGGTAACGGGGAGCCCGGAACAGCGGCTGTTCGTCCTGGAGGACAAACGGGCCGGCGCAGGACAGCGCTCCCAGATCCGCAGGGCCATCGCCGAGGACCTCGCACAGCGCCGGGGTCCAACGTCCCGCTCCGTCCCACCCGTTGGCGCGCGCCAGCGCCGCCCGGAGTGCCCCGACCAGCGTCGATGGATAGGGAGGAAATAGACTACCGACCTCCTCCTGTGGTGCGTTCTGTGCCGTGAACGGCGTGCCGTCGCGAAAGAACCACGTGTCGAGCGGCACGAATTGAACGCCGGTCATCGTTCGAACTCCTGTTGTGCACGATCGGCAAGGAACCGCGCGAGCAGCAGCGCGTCCAGACCAACTCCCGTGACACCGCCGGTCGCGTGCGCGCGGTCGAGCAGGGCGTAGACGCGGTCGGTGAGATCGTGAGAGCGCGCATCAGCCTGTTGCTCCAGCCTCACGTCGAGGCTGTGAAGGATCTCGGCATGGAGGAACGGGCGCAGATCGAGACCGGCGGGAGCATCACGCCAGTCTCCAGGTTGCCAGCGATCCCAGCCGCACAGCGCGGTGAGCAGTTCCCGGATGCGATAGACAAGGGCTGACGAGAGCCCCGGAGTCGACGTGGTGCTTTCGAGTTGCCGAACCAGACCGTCGATGAGCGCCACGGCGCGCGCGCCGTCCGCCGCCTTTCGTGTCCAGGTGGTAGCCCATTGGCATTGTCGTCCGCCAGGTTTCAGGACGGCGGCCGCGAGCGAGTCGCGTCCATTGCCGTCCTTGGCAACGTCGTCGAGCAAGTGATGCGCTTCGTCGAGCACGGATCGCAATGGCAACCGGACGTGCGCGAACACCACGGCGGCGGAGAGGGTCGCCTGGTTCTCGGCAACGGTCTCCGGGAATGCCGCCCGAAACGATTCCGCGAGCGCATTCGCGCATGGCAACGCGCCGGCGACGGGGAGCATGGCAAGTACGTCGTCACCGCCGGCGTACACCGTCACCCCATCGTGTCCCTCGACGATGCCGGGAACCTCGTCGGTGAATGAAGCCAGCGCCCGGCTTACGGCTGCGCCGTCCAATCGGTGAACCAACTCGCCCATCCGGTCGCCGTCGGCGAGGAGCAGCGCGTAGAATGCGGGAGGCGGCCCAAGCCGCCGGCCGTCCTCCGTCTCGGCGTCGTAGATCGTCTTCAGCATTTTGCTCAGTTCGTCGCGATCGGCTTGTGTCGCTCCGGCAGACAGCGGGCAGCGCCGCTCGCTAGTCACGAATTCACGGTGCAGGTAGTTGGCGTCGAGCCTGGGGAACGCGCCGGCGGCGTTCGCGCTGCCATCAGAGAATGGAGGGCGCTCCGGGAAGACGTCCTGAACATGCCGCCCGACCCTCTGTGCGTACTGCTGCGCTTGTTGCGGAACCGTCGCCGTCACCTGCCGTATCCAAGAGAGCGCTCCGATGGAGACCGTTGATCGCCAGTGCGATGCATCGACCTGCCATCCGAGGGCTTCAACGGATACCTCCTTCTTGGGGAACAACCGCTTTACCAGTGCGATGGCGCAGAGCCGCTCGTTGGGTTTCAGGTCCAGAGAGCCGAGCCGCTTGCTGACGCGTGTCCAGAACTCGTTCTGCCAATCGCCGTGTCCGGGTCCTACATGTCCCGACAGCTCCTGCAGGTCGTGCATCACGGTGCACTTGTCGCCCCGTTCATCGGGCGGCCGGTGAGTGCGCCAGTGCTTGCGGCGTGCGAGCAGGCGGGCGCCGTCGTCCCCTGGTCCCGCCGTCCACGTCAACTCCCAGAAGGACTCGGTCTGCCGTATCCAGATGGCATCCGTGCCGCGGCCTGCGGGACAGGCGTGTGCCACGAACCGCGCCCAGACGCTTTCGCAGACCGTCCTCCACGCTTCGCCAAGCGCTGCTTCGGCGGCCGCCGCGACCGGACCGGCCGCTCCGCTCACGTCGACGACGAAGTGGTTCGGCACCGTGCCGATCCGTGGAGCATGTCCCCGTCGATCACCGCACACCCACGCATACAGGGCGTCTCCGTCGACCACCGGCTGCACGATACATCCGCCGGCCTGCACCGCGCCGCGCATCGCGTGGGCCGAGAGAAAGGCGAGCAGAAACGAACTGCCCCACAGATCGCGCGTGCGGCGGGCCTGCGAAACGAAGCCCTGCACCGGGCCGATGGCAACGTCAAGGCGGGTCGTCACGACTTCACCTCCACGGCGTTCAGCGGTTCCTTGCATCCGCGCGGATCAAGAAGACGGTCGAGGAACTCGCGCACCGGGCGGTACAGTTCGGCTTCCGGCTTCTGGCGCACCCTCGCTCCACCGACCGAGATTCCGGTGTTGGCCGGCAGGAATCGGGTGGGGAAGAACGACAACACCGCAACCGCGTGATTGCGGCACTCGTGGATGTGGATGAACAACGGACTGGCGCGACGGTCGAGTTCCTTGCCGCCCGGTCCAACTTGTTGGTCTTTCCGCTTCCCGTAGTTGTGCGGAAGCCCGAACGCAATTCGTCGGGGATGGGCAACGCGCCGCCCACCCTTCATCAAGTCATGGTCATCTCTGAATTTGCGTTCCGAGTCTTTGCCGAGAACCGTGCCTTTGTGCCCCCAACTCCGGTAGCGCATGAGCTCGCGGCCTACCAGATCCAGCAACTCCATGGGAGCGAGGTTGCTGCGCTGAGCCTGCAACAGCACGTGCCGCGTGTCTCCGAAGAACGCCGTAAATTCGGGCATGCCGTTCGCACCGTCGTTGCGCTTCAGCATGCGAAAGCGGTCTCGAAACTCGTCCAGGGAGCCCGGCTCGGTCCATCGTGCGACCTGGTTGACGGAAAGTGATCGCAAGCTCATCGAGCCGTAGCCGCGGCGACTTCTCGCTCCCATACCCCCGACAACGCCAACCGCGATCAGCGCCTGCTCCAAAGTCTCTACCATGTCCTCGCCGAGAAAACGCCCGTGCGCCCGAACGGTGAACTCGAATGGTGGACGCAGGCAGGCGCGGGCAAGCTGGCCACCTTGCGTTCCGCGTCTTGCGAACGCTTCCATGACCCCATAGCCCAGATATCGGGCACCTTCTCCGACGGTACGTTGGTCCTCGGCAGAAATGCTGAGTACGGTATCCTTCGCTACCACTTCGGCAGGAGTTGCCACCTCCAAACGGAGCGACACTCGAGACTGGCCACCGGAGGAACTGCCGAACAGCTCGGCTTCGCCTTCCCGAATCTTCGTGAGATCGCCGCGCAGCCGCGACCATGCCAGCGCGCGCCACCAGAAGCGCAGCACGCCTTTGAAGCTGGGCAGTCGCAGCTCGGCATGCTCAGGCTCGGCACCCGCGCAGAACATCGGCGTAACCACGCGGTAGGTTGCTTCGATTTCGGTCGTCATGTTCGTTGTCTCCCTCGTTAGAACGGTCGAGCTCTCCCGCATGACCGGGTCGAAATCTGCCGATCCTCGTGCGGCAATTCCGCACGAAGGAGGGTACCCATGCTGATAACCGGGTATGCCTTCATCCGAGCAACCGTGATAGCGCGGCCTGCAACTCGCGAAACAAGCGATCGGGATCTCTGAGCATGGACCGGTAGCGACGTATTGGCCGCGTGCCGTGAGCAAGTGCGTTGCGGAGGTTCTTCAGGGTCCAGTGGGCTTGTCCCGTGTTATCGTCCATCTGCCCCCCGGCTTCAATCTCATCGACCACTGCCTTTCGTTCGTTGAAGGCGTTGGCGTCTACATCATCACCCGGCGTATCGGGTGTGCCCTGCTCGGAGCAGAGTCGCGAAACCCATGCTTCCCACGCCAACATCGCCGCACGCACGAAGTCGTGTCGATTCAGATACTGGTACGCGAGCGCCCGTTGCCACTCCCATCGCTCCTGTAGCGTAGCCCACTGCAGCCGTTCGGCCAGTATGTGTTGAAACAAGCCCGATGCGCCCGGCAGAGCTTCGTCGAGAGCCGGCAGGAAGGTGCGAATCTTCCGCCCGGCATCCGGCACGTTGAGGATGCGCTCGAAGTGTGCGGCAGCCCTCATGCAGTTGGCTTTGTCTTCAGGAACTCCGTCTTCTATCAGAAGTGGTGCGAAGACACCATAGTCCCCCGTGGCATCGAACCGGTCCAGAGCCTCCACCCAGCGCCGTACGCGAACCAGCCCGTCGAGTCTGAGCACCGGCGTTACCCCGTCGTGGGTCATGTCGAGCGCTCCGTACCACAGGTCGCGGATATTGACGCCTCGGATGCGCTCCAGCATGAACGCCGAAAGAAACCCGATCATGCCCAGATGACGGAAGCCGTGAGTCAAGTCGATACTCGCATCTCCGGTCGGCACGACCGCCGCGATCGCGTCCAGGATGGCGTACTGCTCGTCAGCGTCCTGCCCGAACGGAATGAGACGCGGGATCACCGGCCGGCCGGCCGATCGTTCCATGAGCGCCGCGAGCCGATCGAGCACCCGCTCGTCCACGGTCCCTTTGGCTACGGCTTCCATCAACTTCAGCCGCGCCTCCTCATCATCTCCCTCCACGGCGAGATGCTCGACCAGCACGTCCCACTGACTGGCGCTCGTGCCGAGGATGACGGTCGTGTCCGACCCGAGATGCCGCGACAGCGCCAAGCCGAAGAACGCAGTATTCTCCGTCTGCTCACCATCGGGAAACCGATAGACGGTCTGTCGATACCCCGTTTCCGGGTTGTCCCGCCCCTTGCCGAGAAACGTTACCAGAGTATTCACGGACTGGTGCCTCCGTTCTTGCGAGTTCCGGGGACTCTGTCGGAGTTATCTGGCCGAGGATTCGGCGCGCCGCGGGCTGTCGCGTACTCATCGATGGCGGCGTTCGTGTCCCCACCCGTGCAGGCGCCGATTCGTATGTCACTCGGGCGAAGCCGGAGCCCGAAGCGTCTGCGCCGCGTACCGGGGATCCGCTCCAGCGGCTCGATGAGGTACGGAGCGGCGCGTCTTTTGCCCAAGCGCTGTAGCAGATTCCCGTTGATGTACGCCTTGGCCGGATTGACGATTTTCCCCCCGGAACCGCGCGGATAGGTCGTTTCGGCCCGCTCGTAGTCCCCGGAGTAGGGGTTCTCTATTCGCCCGTAGTAACTCAGCAATTTCTTCATGAAATCGTCGTCGCTCCAATGGACGGCGGGCCGACCACGGTGAGCCCGTACGGCCAGCAGCCAGTATAGCGCGAACCGGGAAGCCGTCAACGCGAAACTCTCTCCGCCGGCGGTGACCGTGCAGGTCGCCGGATCGAGCACCAACGCAACCGGCGGCAGCACGCGCTGCGCCTCTGCCACTACGGCGGAGAAACTCGCCGAGCCGGCCAGCAGATCGCGGTCAAGTCCCTCGCGCATGCGTACGAAGGGGATATCGGCGAGGGTCACCTGCGCATCGTGCGCATCGTACGGGCAGCCGTCCCGGTCGCGTATGACTCGGCGCTGCGGAGCAGGATAGAAGAAATCCGCGAGCGACTCGTAGGGCGCGTTCACCAGCACATGCGAGAGCCGGTCCTGAGCGCGCCCGTACAGCGACAACGCATAGCCGACATAGAACCCCATCGTCTTGCGACCGCCGGCGATGGAGACGTGCAACGCACTACCGTCGTCGCGGGTCAGCTCCCGAATCTCCGCCGTGATGGCGTCGGCTGCGCACTTGTTGTCATCTCTGCTGCGAATGTCGTCGAGCGGCAGGCCGGTTTCGTCGCGCAGCACGACGATATGCTCCGGCCCGAACTCGATCGCCGGCAGGCCGTAATCGGACCGCAGTCTATGGAACCAGCCGCCGTCGGGATGCAGGAGCGCGAGCTCGGCGTGGCGTGCGCCTTCTTCGGTCGTGATCAGCCTAATCTTCGTCGGCACGAACGGACGTTCGGACCGCTCCGGCTCGACCGCCAGCGCGTACAGGGTCTCGGTGACTATCTGCGGCGAGAGTCCGGTCACGGCGACCAGGATGCGCGTTGCATAGTCTTGCGGCGTCATGATCGACAGTACCCCATATCGTCGCTCAGTCCCCAAACAGCAAGGACCCGAGCTCGCGGCCCAGGCCGCCGCCTCCGATAGACCCTGCGATCGCACCGATCACAGCGCCCGCCATGGTACCCGGGCCCGGAATCAGGGAACCGATGGCCGCTCCCGCGGCGGCCCCGCCGATGGCGCCTCCGGTGGAGCCGACGGTCTGCACGGAGCGGACGCCATACTCCTGACCGTCGATCTCGCCAGACAGCAACTGAAAGGTGTTGATCGCTTGCTCCGCGAGCCCAAAGGCGGCCGCAGTCCCCGGGTTGGAACCGGCGACCCGCTTGATGCCTTCCGCCCCGACGCTCCGGGCGGCCGCCTTCCCCGCTTCCTTCGCGCCGAGCGCCATGGTCGTTCTGACTACGGTGTCCACAGTGGCCTTGGTCCCGCTCGACGCGATACGCTCGAAATACTCCCCGCCTTCAATCTCTCCGGCGCACAACTCCGGGAAACTCCTCAACGCCTCCGCACCGGCGCCCAAGGCTGCCCCGGTCACACCCGCCTTGCCCACGCATCCAGCGATGTCCAGCGCGTTGTTGAGCAGCAGATCCCTGTTCGGAACCTTCGCCCCCGCATTGTCGGCGGCGCGTGTGGTGGACCGGCTCGATATTCCAGAGGATCGTACTGTCTTTGTGACCCCCGACGTTCTGAACTTCTCGACCGTCTCCGGCGTACCGACGAGGCGGGCGGTCCGGTACTGGCCCTTCGCCACTCGGGCCTGCACGTCTCTGGCGCATGTGTCGCTGATGCAGTCCTTGGCCTGGAGGCGCCCGACGACGCGCCCGTTCCGAGTGGTGACCAGATCCACGGTCTTGGCATTCGCGGATCGGGTCAAGTTGGTTTCCTTGCCCGACAGGAGAGCACCCGGCGTCACGTTCAGCTTCTCGCGAATCGCTATCTCATGGATGACCCCCTTGAGTTGGGAGCCTCGTCCGACCCGGCGGACCGCCTCCTGTCCCACGTAGTCCCAGGCCGTCTCCCGAGCGTGCGCCAAGAGGACGCCCACAGAGGGTGACCGCTTGCGATCTTCCGTGCCGTTCATGGTCGCCATGAGGGGGAGTGTAGCGACACGTTTCTCGGCCAGGTTGAGCCGGCAACCGTTGCAGCCCCAAAAAATCAAAAAATCGATACGGCGGTGCCCAGAGTGTCTCCGACTGTCGGCGGCGGCGTGGTGCAGCGTGAGGTCCCGTTAGTTCCAAACATTCGAGCGGCGGCGGTAGTGCTCGACGGCAACCACCTCTCTCACCGTATTGGTGCCATCTCCGGGTTTAGTCTGGTCTGGTATGGGCCGTGAAAAAGTCCGAGGCCGAAGTGGCAGCCATAGCCGAGTGCCACGGGACCGGAGATCGGCTCCGGGAAACTGATCCGGAGCAGAGCGCCGTGGGCATCGGTGATCGTTTCCCTTCCGCGTGAGCGAAAGCGATGGAACTGCAGCGGGCGGCGAGGAGCGCCGTGCACCGTGACGTGAGGCAGAATGTCGACCTGTACGTCCTCGATGAGCGCGTCGGCGACCATCCCACGGCGGTGCAGCAGACGGCGCACTTCACGCGGGTAGCCGGTAGCCTCGGCCAGCGGACCGTCGACGATTTGGCCCTGTTCCAGCATACGGCGTGCGGCGCGCGCATCGCTTGTGCGCTTCAGATGGCCGGTCGGCAGAAACGGGGTGACGCTCTGCCACGCCGGTACGCGCCCGAACAAAGCGGATACGTCCGCGAACTCCTCGCACGTGCCGAAACCCTCCAGCGCCAGCCGCCACTCGCGCCGGCCCGCTTCCTCGGAATCGGCGCCGTCTACGGAGGCGCCGGTCCGGAGCCACAAGCGGGTAAGTCGATCCAGGGTTGCCCGCACGCGGGTGTCGAATCCCGTAGCGGCGTACACGCACACGTGGTCGATCAGACCATCGCCGTCGGCATCTTCCGGAAGCCAGAACGCATGAGAGTGATGCGCGTCGCGCAACGGGGTGTTCCCCTCGCCGCGGCCGGAGATCTCGGGCGGCGCCAGCGGTCGGCCGCGGCCCGTGCGCGGGTCGGGTTCCCAGCCGAATTTCGAAAGAGCGGCGCGGCGCATCAACTCGCCGATCCTTACCGCGTCTTCGATGCGGGGTTGCGGGCGACCGGCGAGCAGATAGCGCGCGACCGTATAGCGGGAGGGATCGGGCGCGCGACCGCGCCGACCCACCGCACGGCGCGGATGCGGGGAAAGGGGAGTGCGCACGTAGCGGATCTCACGCGCCGCCGGGGGCCGGTTCCAGCCGTGTTTCTGGAAATCGGCGGTATCGACGGCCAAGGCATCGATGAGGGGCTCCGGCAGCGTCACGCCGAAGTTTCGCGTTCGCTTGCTGCCCAGCGCCCGTGGGGTCGGCGGTCGCTTGCCGGCATCCTGTGCGGCGGCGCGTTCGTCTGAGTCGGCCTGCGCGAGGAGGCGCACCCGCCACGCGGCATAACCGGTAGCGGTGAGCGGTGCGAGCAACGTCACCACCTCGCCCGAGCCGTTCGCGCCATCTTCCAAGGGCAGGCAATTCGCCTGCGTTGCATCCCACTCCGCCGCCGCAGCGCACTCCACCCAGCTCTCGGCACGGCCGAGATAGCCGATGCCGTCGGCAAGGTCGGCGACGAGATCGAACTGCTCCGCCTTCAGCATGAGGTCCGGCCACGCGACAACGATCGCCTCTCCGTCCGGCAGGTGGGCGAAGGCATCGAATACCAGCGTCGTTTTGGTCGGCGCCGGCATGTAATGCCGCGTGTGCGCGTGAACGGCGCCGTCCGGCAGGTAGTAGATCGGCGGCGCCGCCGCCAGCGCATCGATCAAGCTCGCCGCCTGCTCCTTCGACCAGTGCACGCACGATCCCTTGCGCCAGTAGGTAGCGATCAGCGCGCGGAGAATCCGCCACGGCTCCGGCGGCCACGCGACGTCTGCCTCGTTGACGTGGCGGCCCCAGGGGGTCGCGTGGTAGCGGTGCGCCGGAAAGCTGAACGAGAGCGCGAGCATGTCCGCGTGCCGCTACGAAAAGGTCACGGTCACCGCACGGGGTTCATTGAACATCCCGCGCTCCGCAACCGCTGCGATCAGTCCTGGGAGCTCGGTACCGAGCGCGTCCAGCGCCGGCAGGGTGAACCCTTCCGGTCGGGTGGCGCGGATTGCCGACACGTCCAGATCGCACGCGGTGCGCAGGCGCAGCCCCATCTCAAGGAACGACTGCACCTTGAACAGCGCCAAGACGATCAACAGCCGCTCGACGTCATCCCCCAGTGCGAACGACCGAATCTGCCGCAGGTCGAGATTGAAGTACGCCACAATCCGTTCGGCGGCGTACTCGTCCCGTGAAAACGGTACGTTGCCGAATCCCTTGGCGGTGTCGCCGCTCGGATTGACGGCGTCATTCTTCACCCCGCCGCTGGTCACCACCCGCACCTCCAAGGCTTCGATGAATGCCGACAGCACTCTGGGCAACCTCAGCCTGCCGCCGGCGAGCTCCTTCTTGGCAAGGAAGACGCCGTGCAGCAGGGCATTGGCATCGTACTGCAGCAGCACGCGCGCCAACGCGCCCAGGTCGACCCTCCCGGTCTCCATCCCGGCGAGGCGGTTCTTGAGCATGTCGAAGACCGACTTGTCCTTGCCTTCCAGGATGTAGGGCGAGTTCAGACGGTGTGCCTCCAGGACGGAATTCGTAAGCGGCTGGTCTTGCTGGTCGACGACCTTGATCAGCGGCAGGCCGCGGAGTGCCGAAACCCAGTCGTCGGCGGCTTCGTCCCAGCAGACGGCTTCGAGACGATTCGCCATACTCTGGGCGCTCTCTACCAGCACGGTCTGACCGCCGTCCGGGGCGGCATAGACCGCGGGTCCAAGATTGGGGAATCCGGTCGGCTGGAATCGAGTTCCCTGCACCGGGCGCAACTCCGCCTCCAGCAAGAGACGCGGTTTACCGGTGAGGGGCGAAAGATCAAGCGACATCTTCTTTCTCCTTTTCTGTCTTTTCCGTCGGATACGCTCTGTCCAGGAGCGTTCGCAGTTGGTGATCGTGAATCGGTATCAACAGCGCGGCGGCAAGCCGACGGCCGTCCGTCCCGACGCCGAACCCGGTGGTAGGTCCGGCGCTGCCGTGCGTGAACGGAGAGGCCAAGCCCGAAGCGCGGGCGCGAGCGAGTGCCAAGTGGACGGCTGCGTCCACGTCGCCGCCGCGCAATCTCGCAACGAGTCCGGGCGGCAGCGGGACACGGTCCACGTGGTCGTCGTTCGTGCGGTTGATGAGCGTATCGACCATGTGGTCGGGAGCGAACAGGAGCTTCAGGGCCGCGTACGCGAACGGCGGCAAAGGCGCGTCCTTGCCCGGATCGGAGCGGTGGAGCGACGTTGGCCGCGCCCACACGAGTCCCGCCAGCAGGCGGGCACAGCGGCGGTCGTCGAAGTTCCCCGCAAGAAATCGGGCAACCACGTCGGCATGCGCGGATGCAGCCGCCGCGAAGGGCTGGTCCGCGGTCGCAGAACGCGACCGTTGCTCCAGCACCGCAACGAGATTCGCTACCAACCCGCCGGGACGCCAGATCGCAACGGCGCGGCTGCCGCCGGGATCCCATTCGCGGAACTTCCTGCCGACCGTCGCCGGAGCGACCGGGGCGAAGTGTGCCGCCATCGGCGTCAATCCCTGCCGCGCACCTGCCGCCGCGTCGCCTTCGGCGGGCGCGGCGCCCGTGGTCTCCGCGGCGCGGCTCGGCGCCGCCGGACGCGCCCGCGCGTTCCGATATGGGCCGAGCGCCCATCCCAGGCTGGCCAGAGCAGCGGCTGCCCGGTACTCCACCGTACCGTCGTCGGCGTGCTGCACCCACCCCCGCCGCAGCAAAGGCGGCGGCCTGATTGCGGCCCGTGCATTCGGACTCGTCGTAAGCCAGCCGACGATCTCCCCTAGGAGCTCGAGCGCGTTCTGAACGGTAATCGGAGTCACCCGCGACTCCGTGAGCGCGAACAGGGCATCCTGAAGCCGCTTCATCGCTTGGCGCCCGCGGGCGGGTGCATTGCTGTCCTGGGCCAACCTGCGGACCTGCTGCAGCCAACCGCCGGTGTCGAGATCGTTGACCAGTTCCGCCATCTCGGGAACGTGCGAGGTCACGACGCGTGTTCCGAGCGGCGCCGCAAGGTACATGTTGCCTTGGCGCATGGCGAATCCGTAGCGCTGAAACGCCGTTATGCCGCGGCTGGTTCCCAGACTGGCGGCCGCGCGTGCGAAGTCGAGGCCGTCTCGGGCCGTCTTGCCGTGCAGTATCGCCCGTCCCTCCTTGAGCAGGCCCGCGAGCTCGTCGCAACCGGCGGGGCGGCACCACAACGGTGCCCAGAACTCGGCACGTACGCTGTTCCGGTCAGCCTCGGCGACGCCTCCCCAACCGGCGGCCGTCGCCCGTACGGTGAACGGGAAGCTGGCGCCGCTTTCAGGTGCGCCCTGGTGGCGACGGGTCGCGGCGCCTGCGAACAGTACGGCTCCCTCCAACGCCAGGACGAAGTCCCACGGATTGGCGTGTGCGTTGCCGTCGTACCCGACGGTCGCGTTCGCTCCTCCCGCCGCGCCCGGTGCGAACTGGCCGGCCGAATACGAACGCAGCCCCTGCGCAGCGCCGGCATCGAGCGCCGCTCTGAGCAGGCGCTCGCTCGCCGGCGCCGGTACGCCGGTCGTGGCATCGAACAAGCCGTCCCGAGCGGCGACCAGCCGCCGCATGAAGTTGTTGGTGAAGTCGAGGCGGCCATCGTTGCCTCCGGTGCCGAGCAACTGGGGGAAACTGAGCCTGCCTCCCGACAGAGCTACGGTGGCATCCAGCCACTGCAGGGCGGCATCGGCCAGACGACCGCGCAACGCGGCTATCAGTACCGCCTTGGCGTCGCCCTCGGGACGCGCGGACCATCCCCTGCGCCGAATTTCGTTGGCGGCCTCGGCAATGCCCTCGGCGATGGTCCGGAACCGGGGCGCCACCGTTGCGGTGAGCGGCCGCAAGCCCTCCTTGTTGTCCTTCGGGTAGAACCCGCTGCCTCCGTTCCAGGGCGCGATGATCGCGCTCGGCGCGTAATCCTCCAGAAAGAAGCGGATCAGAGCGTCCGATCCAAGACCGGTAGCGAGACAAAAGTGGCCGTTCTCCCACCAGCCTCGCGCCTGGGCGTCGGCGGCGACACCGTTCGCGTGATTCGACGGGCTGGAAATCAGACGCAGCACCCCGAGCGCCTTCAGATAGCCCGCCAGCGGCGTCGAGGTACAGCCTTCGAGCCGGATTACGTCAGTCATCATAGCCCCCCTCCGCTTCGGTCGCCGATGCCCGCCAGTCGGCGATGCGCAGCAAGGCTTCCAGCAATGCGAGCCGAAACGGCCCACAGCGGTCCAGCAGGCCGCGCGTGCGCTCGGTCCAGCTAGCCCCCGATTGAGCATCGTGGCCCAGTTCCATGACCGACAGGCTCAGAGCGCCGCCGGCCCACTTCTCACCGGCTCCCAGGTCGACGGCGGGCAACTCGTCGCCTTCCCATACGCCGCGGGCAAAACGGCGCGCGTCAGCGCTGCCTTCGCCGGTCGCCGCCGGCTGCTCGGCAGGTAACGGGCGCAGGTTCATGCGCACCTTGCCGTGGTGGGCGGCAATGAGATACGCAACCAGATCGGCGGCATGCGCCCACTCGGCGTGCGCGAGGTAGGCCAAGGCAGATGCCAGCTCATGGCGGAAATAGGGACGGCCCGTGCTGACGTCGTACTGCGGAGCTTTGGCGAGCGGCGGTTGCGATGGGCTTACCCCAAGTCGCTCCTGAAAGGCCGGATGGGCCTTGCCGACGTCGTGCCAGCACGCCGCGCGCACGGTCTCCGCCTTGCCGGTGGCGACTCCAAGAGCCTCACACAGCCGCTCGCCCTCGGCCGCGACGTGCTGCAGATGAGCGGTAAGGGGCACTGCCGGCTGCTGGCTGTCGGGATCCGTATTGAGCGATTCAGCCACGCGGTGATCGACCTCCGGACGAGCGATCGGAACGACCGGTGCCGTCACGGCGGGGTCGAATCCGGTCGCTGGTGAGTAGCCCCCCGCGGTGACGTGGAGCATCAGCACCAGCCCCGGCCACGGAGCAGCATCGAGCGGTACCCATACGGGGTGGCGAACGCCACTGCCCCGCCGCTGTGCCTGCGGATCGGTCCGATAGGGACGCAGCCGCTGCTTGTCCCGCACCCTCTTCAGCCAGTCCCGTGCCTGTCCGATCGGCACCGCGCACAGTTCTTCGCGCAGCGGGGGCGGCTGGGCGAGCGGCCCCTCGGAACGGTCGAAGTCGCGCCAGAACACCTGGACGTCGGTGTCTTCGGCATCGCGTACGTACGGCGACACGTCCACGTCGAAGCCGGTGAGGTCCGGGTCGGTGTCGTACAGGTCGATCAGATCCTTGCTGCGGAGCACCCAGCGGTGTGAGCAGTCTTCGGGGGCCGGCGGCGGCAGATGCGCCGGCCGTGCGTCGCTCAGATCCGCAATACGCGCGCGACCGGTAGCCAGCTCATGTGGCTCGTACGGGGACGCGAGCGCATCGTCATCGCCGGCAAGATCGATCCAGCGAATGGTTGCGCCGCCGCTGTCGTTCAGCTCGCCGTAGCGGTTCACCCGGCCGAACCGTTGCACCAGGGAAGAAGCCGGGGCGAGCTCCGTGATGAGGGTGGCCGCAGACAGGTCGACCCCCGCTTCGATGGCTTGCGTGGTGACGACGATAAGGTCGCGCGCCGAGCGCGGTTGCGGAAGTTTGTCCATCTGCGTCGTGCGGTCGCCGCGGCGAAACCGGGAGTGCACCAGGGCGAGACGGTCGGGCGATACACCCTGCTTGATGAGGGCCGCGTGCACCTGTTGGGCACGGGTGACCGTGTTGAGAATCACCAACGTCATCCGACCCGTCTGATGATGGGCGCGAGCCTCTCCGGCCAAGTCCCGGACGTAGGCGCTCACGTCCGCCTTTCTGGACGTCGCCGGTCGTACCGGCGACCGTTCGATCCGCTTTGGCGCGTCGAGCAATCTGCGTACAACGGGAGACTGTTCGTCTTCGGCGAAATCGTCGGGCACGCGCCAGACGGTCGGATTGGCCGGAGCGTCCACGGTGCGCAGCCACTCCGGGTGCAGCGTCGCCGAAACCCAGAGGCTGCCGGCGGGGATCTCCGTGCCGAGCCGACGCCGGAATCCTTCGAGTTGCGTGGAGGTGGCGAGCCCCGAGCTCATGAGTTGCACCTCGTCGAACACCCACTGGGCGTCGTTGTGCAGCAGGGCGAAGTCCACCGGCCAGCGGAAGCGGCTCATGGCGTAGCCGCGCATCAGCGCGCGGCTGAGCAGCATGTCCTGAGTCCCGATCAGGATTGCCGGCCGCTCCGGATGCTCATACCACCGCGGTTCGTCCTCCCCGCCCATGAGCACGTGGACGTCGCGTTCCGCGTTCGGCAAGCGAGCATTCCAGTCCGCAGGGAGCGATGCGAGCCGTCGCAGCCACTCGGTGACGTTGCAGGCCGTCTGGTCGGCGAGCGTGCGCATGGGCAGGCAATACACCAACCGACGTGGGGCGCCGCCAGGAGACGTTGCACGTTTCCACAGCCATGACAGGACCACCGCCGCGGTCTTGCCGAGACCTGTGGGCGCAATGAGCGCATGCGGCCAGTCGCGTCCGGCCAGTGCCTGTTGATAAGCGAACGGGGTGGTGCCGCCACCGAACGCGGCGGCAAAGAAGTCAACGAACGTCATTCGCATGATCGGCGACAAGTGGTTTCGTGTCATCCATTTGCGTTTCTCCCGGAGACGCTCTGTCGGTATCCGGGCGTCATGTTGATTTGCCTACGGCACCGTACATAATATGCTCATGAGAGACATCGGGACAACACCTGTTTCTGCGAGATCGGTTCTCGCCCTCTTTGAAGCTGCACTGCGCCCTAGGCGTAGTCCGACCGTGGCCTCCTTTCCGGGACTTGAATCCCGGCCTCATTTTGCTTTACCGGAGCTACGACCGGATGCGCCGCAGAGTCGATGACTCGGGCCGGCTGGCGCGGTCGTGAGTCGATGGGCGTGGCAGACGACAGATTGATCGACCGGCAGTAGCTGCTCGTTGCGGCTCTGTCACCGCATGGGTCGTCGCACCGCGCCCGAGCTGCCGGCCGCGGTCGCCCGCCGACGCGGGGCTCCGTCGCCTGCGCCAGCCGCAATGCCGGCTGGCGTCCAGGATCTTGCGTGTATCATGACGTGGAGCACGCCACCCTCACGGCTTCGATGTGCGCCAGCTCCCAGCCGTGGAACACTACCGCCAGGCCGGTGAAACGCACCGTTGGATACTGCCGTGCCAGGCGCTCGTCGGCCACGTAGCGGCGCACCTGCGCCGCCTCCTCCTGCGCCGCCCTGGCCACACGCGGCTCGTCGGCCGGCTCGCCTCGCTTGAGGTACTTCAGCTCGATGACGTACCCGTGCCCCATGCCCGTGTAGCGCTGCAGGTGCGGCTCCAGGCAGATGTCGGCGTAGCCGCCGCCGAGCTCCCGTTCGGTGTGGAACACGAAGTGTTCGGTCGCGCCCAGGTAGGCCGCCAGAAACCCCTGAATCACCTTCTCTCCGTCGATGTAGTCGCGGATCGAGGTCTGCCGGGCGATCGCAGCGCTCAGGAACTCCAGCACCGGCCGCCAAGCGCCGCGGTAGGCCATCTCGTGGACCAGCCGGCCGAAGGTGTGCAGGTCCACCGAGAACACGCCCACGTCGCGGTAGCCGTCGCGCAGGTAGCCGTACATCAGCCGCCGCACCGTCTGGTTGGGAATCGCCAGCCGCGGCATGCCGTCGCGCACCTCGCGGATGCTCAGCAGCCCGAAGTAGTGCAGCAGCGACACGAAGTTGTCCCGCTGATCCAGCTCCTCCAGCGGAAACCCGCTGCGCACCTCGCCGTCCACCCACCCTTCGCCGATCAGGTGGCGCAGCAGGTCGAAGTTGCCGTTGAGTTGCCGGTTGACCGTGAGCAGATGACGCAGCTTGCCGTAGTCGATGCGGACGTTGGTGTCGATCAGATCGTCCGGTTTGCCGCGGCCGGGAACCGACGCCTTCACGTAGTACAGCACCATGTCGGTGTTGTAGACGGCCTGTTGTGCGCGCTTGGCGAAGCGGTAACCGTCGTACCACTCGCTCATCACCGCCAGCGCCTCGTCCACGTCCTGGTCGAGCACGCCGTGGTCGCGGTAGCTCTCCAGGATGCTCCGCACCTCGCCTTCGGTGAAGCCGAGCAGCTCGTTGAACTCCGGCATCAGGCTGACGTTGGTGCCGATGTTGAAGCCGCTGGTCACGTCGTCCATCGTGATCGGCGACACGCCGGTGATGAACGTCCGCTCCACGCCGCCGCCCTGGCCGGCGCCGGCCTTGAGGGTAGCGAAGAAGCTGCGGTAGAAACCGCCGCCGTGCGTGAACGACTCGTATGCCTCCGCACCGCGGTACGCCAGTATGGTGTTGGCGAAGTTGTCGTACTCATCGATCAGCACGTACAGGGAGATGTTCTGCTCGCCTGTGTAATCGAAGAGTTCGTTCAGTCTGCCGTCGATCGAGGGGTGCGCCAGGATGCGATCGATCACCGGCTCCGGAAACAGATCCCGATTCCGTTCCAGCGCGGAGCGGAGCTTGATGAAGCAGTAGGTCTCGAACCGCTCGCGCAGGGTCTCCGGAGTGTCGTCGAACGCGGAGAAGTCGAAGCGCAGGATCACGTAGCGGTGGTGGTTGGCGGTCGGTCGCCGCGCGATGTCGGTGCCGGCGAAGACCGCCTCGAACCGGTCGGCGCGGGTGCGGTCGTAGTAGCTCTCCAGCAGCGCCACCCAGCACGACTTGCCGAAGCGGCGCGGGCGGATCAGGAAGGCGTGCCGCTCCTGCTCCAGGTCGTGCAGGAAGCGGGTCTTGTCGACGTACAGGGTGCGCTCGCGGCGCATCGCCTCGAAGTCGGCCCATCCGTACGGTATCGTGGGGTACGCGATGCTCAGCTCCATGCCTCCGGCCGGTTCGGTCGTGCCCGTGTCAGCCTGACACTTGCCCATGGTAGTCCATATCGTCACCGACCTGACGCTGCCCGGTCTGCGGCGCCGCCGCGAGCTGACTGCACGGAGGAATCATGGACGTACACTCACCACCGCTCCGGGTCGTCTTCCTGGACATCGACGGGGTGTTGCAGCCGACGTCGAGCCAGAAGCGGTTCAAGCACGATCTCGTTGCGCTGCGCGAGAGCCTCACCGAGCGCTTCGGCGCCGAATACCGGGAGTTCAACGAGTACGATCTGGGAGCGGTCGTCCATGACTGGCACGCCGGGGCGGTGGCACGGCTGCGCGCCCTGTGCGAGGACCATGACGCCAAGATCGTCGTCAGCTCCGATTGGCGGCTGCAGCGGTCGGTGGTGCAGCTCCAGGCGCTGTTCCGCATCCACGACCTGCATCATCTGGTCGTGGACCGGACGAGCGATCCCCAGGGGGCGCCGCACTACCGCGCCGGAGAGGTGAAACAGTATCTGGATACGCACCCGGAAATCGAACGGTTCGTCATCATCGACGACGGCTATCGTGCAGAGTTCGACCAGCTCTTTCCTGATCATTTCGTCCATACCGGCAGCTTCATCGACGAGTCCGACGCTCTGCGGGCACGCCAGATTCTGTCGGCGGGGCCGGTCACCCAGGACAACCGGCGTTTGCAGCCGCTGGTGTTCCGGGGCGATTACCGCAGTCTCTTTGGCTGAGCGCCTGACGCGCGGACATGAGACCGATGGCTGAGACGGAGCAGACCGGGCGCGTCCTCGACGCGTTCCGCGGCCACAAGCTGCTCATCGGGCTGTCGGCGGCCTGCGGCCTCCTGTTCTCGGCCACCACGCTGATCCCGCCGCTGTACGTCCGCCGCCTCATTGCCGCCATCACCGGGGCACCGGGAGGTTCGGACAGCGGCGCGGGGCCGGACGGCGTCTCGCTGGCGGTCGTCATCGCGGCCATGGTGGGCGCGTTCCTGCTGCGTGGCGCCGCCCGCTATCTGTACGGGCTGACGTCCCATCAGGCCTCCTACGCGCTGCTGAGCGACCTGCTGCAACGCGTCTACCGTCACCTGCAGCGACTCTCCCACCGCTTCTTTGCCGACAACCGTACCGGCACCCTGATCGCGCGCTCGGTGAGCGACGTCGAATCGCTGGAGGATTTCGTCGCCCACGGGGTGCCCGAGCTGGCGCAGGCCGTCGCCATCCCGCTGGCCATGATCGTGGTGCTGGTGAGCATCGACCCGCTGCTCACCCTGGTGGTGCTCAGCCCGCTGCCGGTGGCAGCCCTGGTGACCTGGCTGGTGACGCGCACCATCCGCGGAACGTGGCGCCGCGTGCGCGAGCGTTACGCGCAGGTGGTGGCCCTGGTGGAGGACAGCCTGCAGGGAATGAGCGAGATCAAGTCGTTCACCCGCGAGGCCGAGCAGGCGCGGCGCGTGGCGCGGCTGGCCGGCCGCTATCGCGACGACATGACCGGCGCCATGCACCGCTCGATGCTGCCGAACGCGATCGTGGAGATGACCGGCGGCGTGGGCGTCGTCCTGGCCGTGGCCGTCGGCGGCGCCACCGCCCTGCGCGGCAGCCTGCAGGTGGCCGACCTGTACCTGTTCCTGGCCTACCTGACGTTCATCTACCAGCCGTTCCTCAAGCTGGCTGACATGGGCGAGGTGCTGCACCGCGCGCTGGCGAGTTACCGGCGCATCGACGAGCTGCTGGCGATCGAGCCGGACATCGTCAGTCCGCCCGGGGCGGTGGTGCCAGCCGCGTTCCCCGGTTCCGTAGAGCTGGATCGGGTGACGTTCTCCTACCACGGCGAGGTGCCCGTGCTGAACCGGATCAGTCTGGCGGTGGCGCCGGGCGAGGTGGTTTCGCTGGCCGGACCGACCGGCGCCGGCAAGACCACGATCACGCGCCTGGTGCCGCGCTTCTACGACCCGGATGCCGGCCGCGTGCTGGTCGGCGGCCACGACGTCCGCACCCTGGATCTGCCGTTCCTGCGCCGGCAGGTGGCCGTGGTCAGCCAGGAGGTGTTCCTGTTTCACGGCAGCGTGCGCGACAACATCCTGTTCGGGCGCCCCGATGCCGGCGACGATGCGCTGCGGTCCGCGGCCCGCGCCGCCAACGCGGAGGAGTTCATCCGCGCGCTCCCGGACGGTTACGACACGGTGGTGGGCGACCGCGGGGTGCGCCTCTCCGGTGGCCAGCGCCAGCGCGTGGCGATCGCCCGCGCGTTGCTCAAGGACGCGCCGATCCTGATTCTCGACGAGGCCACCTCCTCGGTGGACGCCGAGACCGAGGAGCTGATCCAGGAGGCGATGCAGCGCCTGCTTGCCGGCCGCACGGCGCTGGTGATCGCTCACCGCCGCTCCACCATCGAGCGCGCCGACCGCGTAGTCGTGCTGGAGGCGGGCCGGATCATCGAGAGCGGCACCGCCGCCGAGTTGCTGGCCGCCGCGAGCCGCTATCGAACGCTCGTGGAAGCGCAACTCGGCGCCTCCATGCCGGCGTCCGACCAGCGCGCGCGGGTGTCCGGCTCCCCGCCGTTCGCATGAACCGGGATCCATGGCCTGGACCCGCTCCCTGAGCGCCGGGCTGCAGGCGCTCGGCCTGGACGCCGACGCCGGCATGCTGGCGGCGTACGTGGCCGAGCTCGACCGCTGGAACCGGGTCTACGGCTTCGTCAAGGCGAACCGCGAGCAGATCGTCACCCACCACGTGCTGGATTCGCTTGCGGCGGTGCCGGTCGTGCGGCGACTCGGCCCGGCGGTGGCCGACTTCGGTTCGGGGGCAGGCCTGCCGGCCATCCCGCTGGCGATCGCCCTGCCGCGGCTCACCTTCACGCTGATCGAGCGCTCGGAGAAGCGGCGCGCGTTCCTCTCCTCAGTCGTCCCGCACCTGGAGCTCGGCAACGCGCGCGTGGTCGAGCGAGCCGGCGGCGAGCGCTTCGACCTGGTCACTGCTCGCGCTGTCTCTCCCTTGCCCGAGCTGGCGGCCACCATCGTCCGTGAACGCTTGGCCCCGCGCCTGCTGGTCTACGCCGGCACGCGCTCCGCGATTGACGCGGCCCTGCGCACGCTGCCGTTCCCGGCGGCGGTGCGCCGCGTCCAGGTGCCGGGTCTGGACGCCGAGCGCCATCTGGTCACCGTCGACCTGGCCGATGCTCCGGCCGCTCCGTGAACATCATGGAGGCGCTCGGGCTCGGGTTGCTGCAGGGGGCGACCGAGTTCCTGCCGATATCCAGCTCCGGCCACCTGGTCGTGGCGCGCGAGTGGCTGGGGATCGCCGAGCCGCCGCTGCTGTTCGACGTGCTGCTGCACGTCGCGACGCTCGTCGTTATCTGCCACCAGTTCCGCCACCGCCTGGCCGCCCTGATCCGTGCCGCGGCGCTCCTGGTCACCGGACGCGCCGCCGACCGCGACGATCTGCGCCTGCTCGCCGCGATCGTGGCCGCCACCGCCGCAACCGCCGCCATCGGCCTTGCCATCAGCCGGTTCCTGCTGCCGTCGGCCCGCACCCTCAGCGCGGTCTCCGCCGCCTTCATCGCCACCGGCCTGATCCTGCTCGCCACCCGCCTGCGTCGGAAGCACGCCGCCGCCCGCGAGCCCGGGCTGTGGCTGGCGATCGCCGTGGGCATCGCCCAGGGGATCGCCGTGCTGCCGGGCATCTCGCGCGCCGGCGCCACCGTGGCGGTCTGTCTGTTCGGGGGGATGGACCGCCGCCGCGCCGGTGAGCTGGCCTTTCTGGTGTCGGTGCCGGCGGTGCTGGGCGCGCTGGCCCTGAGCCTCGACGACGCCGGCGGGCTGATCCGGGAAACCGGTGCGCCGGCGCTCGCGGCCGGCTTCACGGCGGCCCTGCTGATGGGGGCGCTGTGCCTGCGTGCCCTGCTGGCGGTGCTGCACCGCGACCGGCTGGCCTGGTTCGCGGCCTACCTGCTGCCGCTCGGCGTGCTCGGCCTGCTCGTGCAGCGTACCATCTGAAGATGCAGGTCAGTCGGACGTATCGGTTCGGGTCAGGAGTCCACGGAGTCGCTCGGCGGTCTCGACTCGATCCAGCCGGCCGCCTGCGACGTCCAGCGTCAGGCGTTCCCATGGGTCCGCATCCAGGACTTCGTGCGCAAGCAAGCCGTTCTCGCTGAGAAAGACCAGGCAGGTTGCCAACGCCGTTCGTTTGTTGCCATCCACGAACGGATGGTTCTTGCACAGGTAGAACAGATACGCCGCGGCCACTTCGATCGGATCCTGCATCAGCGGTCTTCCCATCATCGTGGCCTGAGGCGCTGCCACCGCCGATTCGAGGAGCGCCTCGTCCCGCAGTCCTGCCATCCCACCGTGGGCAGCCAGGACCTCCTCGTGTAGCGTCTTCACGGCGGACACGGTCGGATGGGCAAGCGGCGCAGTCACGAAAGCCGCTGGAACAGATCCTGATTCTTCTGTATGAGGCGCCTGCCGACCTCTCTGGCGCGCTCGGCGTCGATGACGGGCCGCACCGGCGTGAGCATGATCGAACCGCCTTCGTGAATCGTGACGACCACCTGATCTCCTACCTTGAGATGGGCCAGGTCCATCAAGGCTACGTCGAAGATGATGCCTTGAGAGTTGCCGATCTTCCGCACGGTTCTCGTCATGACGTAAAACTAAGTTTTACGCTCGAGGTTGTCAAGCTCGATGTTGTCAAGTCTGTAGCGTCGAGGACCGCCCATGGTAGGCAGATCCGTGACGATGGAACCGGTCAAACCGTGCCTGCAGGCCGCAGACCGTCTCAGCCGACCGGGACCGGCTGCCGATAAGCAGGGGAGGGGAGGGTATGGCTACGCGCACTACGACGCCGGAGCGCGTCAGCCTGACGGAGCGGGTGCCGGACTGGCCCATCTGGGTGCTGGCGCTCACGTCTGCCGTCGCGGCCAGCGTGCTGTGCCTGTCGACGGTCCTGCAGGCGTTCGCAGGCGTTGAGCTTCGGCTGCAGCCGGGGGCGCAGCTACTGCTCGCTCCGGGCGCGTTCCTGATCCGCAGCCTGAGCTGGGCAGCCATCCTGGTGCCACTGTACCTGTACGCGGTTGCCTACGCGGTTGGGCGGTCTGCGGCCGGCGCACGCGTACCGACCCTGCACCTCGCCCTGCCGGTCGGGGTCCTGATCATCCCGATCGCGGCGTCCCTGACCCACATCCTGACCCTGAGCGAGCCGCCGCCGCTGCCGGCGGCGTTGGTCGCCGCCGTCGGCAAGCCCACCAGCGTGCTGCTGCTGCTCGTGCTGCTGGTGACGGCCGCCGCGGCGGGCGTGCTGCTGAGCGGCGCCGCGCCCAGGCTCCGCGTGCCGGTGGCACTGCTGGCCCCGCCCGACGCGCAACGCGACGCGGAGGAGGAGCCGCCTCCCCGGCGAGAGCCCGCCCCGGAACCGGTCGATCGCGGCGATCGCGCCGGTCGGCGCGACCGGGACGACGAGTCGGCGATCCTGCAGAGCCGGGAGCCGTTCGAGGCGATCCTGGGCGGGGACCCGGCCGCCACCGATGAGCCCCCGGCGCCGCCCGAGCCGGCGGCAAACGTGTCGCCTCGCCGCTCCGCGCCGCGCCGCCCCTCATCGCGCCGCTCCGGCACCGGGAAACGCGAGGAGCCGGCGGCCAACGGCTACCACGTGCCCATCGACAAGCTGCTCGACGAGCACCGCAACCGCCCTGACGCCGAGCTGCAGACCGAAGCGGAACAGCACGCCGAGGTGCTCACCGAAACGCTGCAGGAGTTCCGTATCAGCGCCAAGGTCACCGGCATCAGCCGCGGGCCGGCCATCACGATGTACGAGATCCTGCCCGCCGCGGGCGTGAAGCTGTCCGCCATCGTCAACCTGGCCGACAACATCGCCCTGCAGCTCGCCGCCTCGCGGGTGCGCATCGTCGCGCCGATCCCAGGCAAGCACGCGGTCGGCATCGAGGTGCCCAACCGCACCCGCGCCATCGTCGGCTTCCGCACCCTGCTGGAGCACAAGGACTTCCGCGCCAAATCCAACCGCCTGCCTATCGCCATAGGGCAGGGGATCTCCGGGGAGTGCCAGATCGTCGACTTGGCGCAGACCCCGCACCTGCTGATCGCCGGCGCCACGGGATCGGGCAAGTCGGTGTGCGTCAACTCGATCATCTGCTCGCTGGTCTGCGCGCGCACGCCGGACCAGCTCCGCCTGCTGCTCATCGATCCCAAGATCGTCGAGCTCAAGTTCTACGACGACATCCCGCACCTGCTGACGCCGGTGATCACCGAGCCGAAACGCGCCTTTCAGGCCCTGCAGTACTGCCTGTTCGAGATGGAGCGGCGCTACTCCATGCTCGACGAGGTGGGAGTGCGCGACATCGCCTCGTTCAACCGCAAGGCCGGCCAGAACAATAAGGGGGAAAACAATAAGGGGGAAAAGCTGCCCTACATCGTCATCATCATCGACGAGCTGGCCGACCTGATGGCCACCACCGGCAAGGAGCTGGAATCGACGTTGGCGCGTCTGGCGGCCATGGCGCGGGCGGTCGGCATGCACATCGTGCTGGCGACGCAGCGGCCGTCGATCGACGTCATCACCGGCCTGATCAAGGCCAACATCCCGTCCCGGATCGCCTTCATGGTGGCCAGCAAGTTCGACTCGCGCATCATCATCGACGGCGTCGGCGCCGAGAAGCTGCTCGGACGCGGCGACATGCTGTTCGCCTCCGCGTGGGATCCGGCGCCGGTCCGCATCCAGGGGGCCTACCTCTCCGACGAGGAGGTCGAGGCGGTTGCCGATCACGTCCGCACCCTGGGCCAGCCCGACTACGTCGACGAGGACGTGCTGTACGAGGAAGAGGAGATCGAGGGGCCGATCCCCGAGGGCAGCGATGACCCGATGATGGAGCAGGCGCTCGACATCGTGCTGGCCGCCGGCAAGGCGTCCGCCTCCTACCTGCAGCGCAAGCTCAAGATCGGCTACAACCGCGCGGCGCGGCTGGTCGAGGAGATGGAAGCGCGCGGCATCGTCGGCCCCGCGCAGGGCAGCAAGGCACGCGAGGTCGTGCACGTCCCCAGCCGACCGGACTGAGGCGACAGGACGGAGGCGAGAAGGAGGCTCCTGCCCGACGGACGCCTACTCTGACGGCCCCGACGCCGCGGGCTCCGGCGGCACGAAAAAGGTTGCCTCCGCCTCCGCGATCGTCGCGCCGCCGGCCGTGAGCTGCGCGGCTGTGGTGACCACGCGGCGCCGCTCGGAGAGGATCCGGCCGGCCGCCTCCACGACGGTGCCGACCCGCACCGGATTCCGGAAGCGGACCGAGATCTCGCCCGTCAAGCCGTTCAGCCCCTTGCTTGCGCAGGCGTGCGCCATGGTCTCGTCCAGCACCATCGCCAGCAGGCCGCCGTGCACGACCTCCTTCCAGCCGGTGAAGTGGTCGGGGATCGTGAACGAGGTGGCGGCCTCGCCGGGCTGCGGATAGCGGTAGCGCAGCTTCAGCCCCTGCGCGTTGGACTCCCCGCAACAGAAGCAGTGCGGATCGAAGGTCGGCCGGTCGGTGACGGGTTGCACGCCGGCAGCATACTCCACGCCGTGTGCCATACTTGACCCGGCCGGCGCCACGCGCGAGCGCCGGCGAGGAGCGGGCACCATGGGCGCAGCGATCGAGGTTCGCGACCTGCAGTACTCCTACGGCGAGGTGCATGCCGTGAGGGGTATCAGCTTCGAGGTAGCTCCCGGAGAAGTGCTCGGCTTCCTGGGGCCCAACGGCGCCGGCAAGTCGACCACGATCAAGATCCTGATCGGCCGCATGCACCCGCAGTCCGGAGCCGCGCGCGTGCTGGGCACGGACGTGACCACCGACGATCCGGCGATGCAGGCGCGCATCGGCGTCTGCTTCGAGGAGAAGAACCTCTACGATTCGATGTCGGCCGAGGAGAACCTGCGCTTCTTCGCCAGCCTGTTCGGGATCAAGCGCCTGGACACCGCGGCGCTGCTGGCCCGCGTGGGGCTTGCCGACCGCGCCCGTGACCGTGTCAGCAAGTACTCCAAGGGGATGCGACAGCGGCTGATGGTCGCCCGCGCGCTGGTCAACACCCCCGACGTGCTGTTCCTGGACGAGCCCACCGATGGCCTGGACCCGGTTTCCTCCACGGCGATCCGGCGCCTGATCAAGCAGGAGGCGGAGCGCGGCGCGGCGGTCCTGCTGACCACGCACGACATGCACGAGGCGGACGAGCTGTCCGACCGCGTGGCGTTCATCAACGAAGGCACGCTGTACGCGGTCGACACGCCGGAGTCGCTCAAGCTCCGCCACGGCACCCGCTCGGCGCGGGTGCAGGTACGGCAGGACGGCGAGCTGATCGAGCGCCGCGTCGACCTGGACGCCGACGGCGCGGACGAAGCGCTGCGCGCTGCGCTCAACGCCCCCGAGCTGGTCACCGTCCACACGGAAGAGGCCTCCCTGGAGGCGATCTTCATCGAGATGACCGGCCGCGAGCTCGCCGGGTGACCCGTACCGTATCCCGGCCGGCGATCGTCGGCGCGATCATCGCCAAGGACGCCAGGGAGTACCTGCGCGACCGCCTGTGGCTGTTCCTGACCGCCCTCAGCCTGGTCTTTCTGATCGTGATCTTCTGGCTGCTGCCGAACCGGGTGGACGAGTCGATCACCGTCGGCATCAGCGGCATCGACGCGGCCGTCGTGCAGGAGGCCGGCGGAGACGGCGGCGAAGCGGGAATGGAGGTCATGCCGGTCCCTGATGCCGCCGACCTGCGGGCGGTGGTGGCGGGCGAGCGCAAGGCGTGGCGTGACGATGCCGGCTCGCTGGTCGTGGCGGCGAGCGCGGACGAACGCGTGCCGCGCGGCGCCACGGCGGTGCGGCTGCCGATCGGCCTGGCGTTTCCGGACGGGTTCTTCGACGCGCTGCAGGCGGGCCGGCGCGCCACCGTGGAAGTGCTCGTGGACTCCGGCGTCCCGTCCGAGCTGCGCGCGGCGATGTCCGCCCTGGTGCGCGAGCTGGCCTACGGGGTTGCCGGCTCCCCGCCACCGGTGAGCTTCCCGGACCCGCGGGAGCTGTACACGGTCGTGGGCGAGGATCGTGTCGGCTCGCAGGTGACCGCCCGTGAGCTGTTCCGGCCGCTCGTCGTGGTCATGGTCCTGATCATGGAGCTGCTCGGCATGTCGTCGCTGATCTCCCGCGAGCTGCAGGCCGGCACTGCCACCGCCGTGCTGGTAACCCCGGCCACGGTCGGCGACCTGCTGGTCGCCAAGGGGCTGACGGGCATGGCGCTGGGGCTCACGCAGAGCGTGGTGCTGCTGGCCGCCATCGGCCTGTGGTCGACCCAGCCGCTGCTGCTGGTCGCGCTGATGGTCGCCGGCGCGGCGATGGTGTCGGGCGCGGCGATGATCGCCGGCTGCATCGGCCGGGACATGATGGCCAACCTGATCGGCGGGGTGGTGTTCATGGTGCCGATGATGATCCCGGCGGTGGCGGTGCTGTTTCCGGGCAGCGCCTCGGCATGGGTGCAGGTGCTGCCGACCTACGCGCTGGTGCAGGCGCTGGTGAACGTCACCGCGCACGGCGCCGGCTGGGCCGATGCCGTCGGCCACCTGGGCCTGTCGCTGGCCTGGGCGGCCGCCTTCTTCGCGGCCGGCTGGGTCGTCCTGCGGCGGCGGGTGCTCGCCGCATGAATGCTGGGCGCATGAGCGCTGGCCGCATGAATGCGGGGCGCACGTATGCGTCGCGCGCGAACGTCAGGAGGATGCTGCAATGAGTCTGAACCGCGTCTCGCTGATCCTGGGCAAGGACCTGCGCCTGGGTCCCCGCTCGCCGATGGTCCTGTACGGGTTGCTGGTGCCGTTCGTGCTGACCGTGCTGATCCAGGTGGTGTTCGGATCGCTGTTCGACCCGCAGCCCCGCCTGGGCGTCGTCGACCGGGGCGACTCGGAGGTCACCGCCGCGCTCGCTGACGCCGAGGGCATCGCGGTGAACCGGCTTACGGACGAGGAGGATCTGCGCAGCCGGCTTGCCGCCCACGACCTGGACGCCGGACTGGTCCTGCCGGCGGACTTCGACGATCGCGTGCGCTCGGGCGCACGCCCGCCGCTGGAGCTGTTCGTCGGCGGTCAGGCGCGCGCCGCAGACCGCATCGTGCTGGCCGTCACCGCGCTCGACCTGATCCGCCGCGTGGAGGGATCGCAGCCTCCGGTGGAAGTGGTCGTCACCGCACTGGGCTCGACCGCGCTGCCCATCGCCGCGCGCCTGACGCCGCTGCTGGTGATGTACGCGCTGATGATCGTCGGCCTCTACCTGCCGGCGCTCAGCCTGACCCAGGAGAAGGAGCAGGGGACGCTGCTGGCGCTGTCGGTGACGCCGGCGCGGCTGGGCGAGGTAGTGGCGGCCAAGGGAATCGCCGGCTTCGTGATGGGCGCCGTCATGTCGCTGGTCACCCTGGGGCTCAACGGCGCGCTCACCGCCGGGGCGCTGCCGCTGGCGATAGTGGTGCTGCTGGCCGCGGCCCTGTGCGCCCAACTCGGGCTCGTCTACGGCACGGCATGCAAGGACCCGACCGCCCTGTACGCCGTGATCAAGGGCACGGGCTTCCTGCTGGTGGGCCCGACCGTGTTCTACATCTTCCCGCACTGGCCGCAGTGGATCGCCATGCTGCTGCCCACCTACTGGATCATCAACCCGATCTTCGAGGTGACCCAGAACGGCGCCGGCTTGGCCGACGTGTGGTGGCAGCTTGCCGCGGCCGCCGCCATCATCGCGCTCCTGTGGGTGCCGATCGCGGCGCTCACCCGGCGCCTCGGCAAGGGGCTCGCCACGGGATGAGCCTCGTCGGATCCGCCCGCTCGACACGATGAACCGACTACGGGCGAGCAACGTCGGCCCGGTAACCGAAGCGGACATCCGCTTCGGTGATCTGACCGTCTTCGTCGGGCCGCAAGCCACCGGCAAGAGCATCTTCCTGCAACTGCTCAAGCTGCTCGTCGACAGACCTGCCATTCACCGAACCATGAAAGCCTTCGGCATCCCAGCACCCGATCCCGAGCGTTTCTTCGATCTCTACTTCGGTGAGGGGATGTCGTCGATCTGGTCAGAGAACAGCGAGTTGATACGGGGACAGGAGCAGACCCGGACCGACCTCGCTACCTATGCACGCGCCGGGAGTTCGCGCCAACCGCAACGGATGTTCTACATTCCCGCGCAGCGGGTCATGAGCCTGCGCGACGGGATGACCCGTCCGTTCAACGATTACCGGTCCGGAGATCCATACGTCCTGCGCCACTTCAGCCAGGAACTTCACGAAGTGGTGCAGAACGAAGTCGGTCCCGATGACGTCGTCTTTCCGCGTACGCAGCGTTTGTCGAAGCCCTTGCGACAACCGATCATCGATCACATCTTCGGTGGATTCGGATTGCGCACCGACAGTTCCACGTTCCAGCGGCGCCTGGTTCTGCAACACGAGAGCGGCGCCCCCTTGCCTTATCTGGTGTGGTCGGCCGGGCAGCGCGAATTTGTCCCGCTGCTGCTCGGACTCTACTGGCTCATGCCGCCGTCGAGAGTGCCGCGCCGCGAAGACCTCGATTGGGTGGTGATCGAAGAACCGGAGATGGGCCTGCACCCGGACGGCATCGGCGCCGTACTCGGACTTGTCCTGGAGCTATGGCGACGCGGATACCGAATCTGTCTGTCGACCCATTCCCCTCATGTCCTCGACATCGTGTGGGCGCTCAGGCTGTTTCAGGTCAACGGAGGACAGCCCTCTGACGTGCTGAAACTTCTCGGCCTGAAGTCCGTGCAGCGCACCAGAGAACTTGCCGACAGCGCGTTGCAAGGCGATCTGAAGACGTTTTTCTTCGCACGCGACGGCGTGGTTCGCGACATATCCGACCTCGACCCCGGTGCCGAGGATATCGCCGAAGGAGGTTGGGGCGGGCTCACGGCATTCTCCAGCCAAGTCGGGGATATCGTCGCCGAGGTCGTCAACCGTCAGTCGCCTGCTGTCCCTTGAGCAAACGACCGTCGAAGCGCGGGGGCACCCGGGCCCAGCCGGCTACCTTCCAGGGTGCCGTGGCGGATGCGCCATCGCCGGTGAATCAGGCTTATCGCCCCGGCAAGCAGGCGTTGGAGAGGCGTCACCGCAAGCTGGTGACCTGCTCCGACACTCAGCGGCTCACAGGCAGCATCGCTCTCGACACGACCCTCGCTCAACACCCCGACTACGCGAACCAGTCGCGCTGGGACTACGGTATCGGCTACAAGCCAAGAATGGGAACCGAACGAGCGGTGTGGGTTGAGGTCCATACGGCCACCACGAGCGAAGTGTCTGCCGTCATCAGGAAACTGCAGTGGCTCCGTGCGTGGCTTCGCTCAGAGGCCGAGCAACTCAATCGGCTCACGGGCGATGTCGGCGAGGAAAGGTTCGTCTGGATTGCCAGCAACGGGGACCATATTTTGCGCAATTCCTCGCAATTTCGTAGATTGCAGCAGACCGTCATTCGGCGGCCGAGAAACAGTCTGACCTTGACATGACGAGAGCGACACGACCGAGTCGCTTGCCAGCGGTACACAACATTGCCAAGAGCCTAAGACCACGGAGGCGCGAAAACGGATCCCGCCCGGGCCGTTGAGCGTGTCGCCGTGAGAGCGGTACGCTGCGCGGCATGTCCGCAACCGAACGCATCTACACCATGGCCGCGGGAGGTGCGCTGGAGTACGCGGCCCACGCCGCGCAGAGTTGGAGCGCGCCGGAGCTGCGTCACGCGTTCGAGGAATCGACCAGCGCACGAGAACTCGATCCCGCCGATGAACTCGCTCAACTGCTACAGGAGGACGAGCCACCGGATGCCGAAGGGTTCTGGCAACGGGTGGTCACCAACCTTGCCGCCGGTCGGCTTCGGTTGCTGTTCGTAGCGGACGACATCCCCGACCCCCTCAAACGCGTGGTCGAGTTCCTCAACCTCAAGATGCCCGACCTGGAAGTGCTCGCGGTGGAGATCAAGCAGTTTCACGGCCCATCGACGCAGACCCTCGTGCCACGCGTCATCGGGAGAATCGAGAACCAGTCCGGCATCGACAAACGGCCATCTTCGCTGCCGTTGACGTGCGATTCGTTTCTTGCTGCGCTACCCAACGACCAAGTTCGCATCGCGGCCTCACGACTTCTGGACGTGGCCGAGAACGCTGGCGGCTCACTAGAGTGGCGCCCACGCTCAGTCGCCATCAAGGTGTCCTGCTCCGCAAGCCGGCAGCCCGTCTCCGTGGCATGGCTCTTTGTGCCCGGTGGTCACTGGCGCTACCAGAGGGAGTTCACGTTCGGATCCGTGCTCAGTGACAGATGGCCCCCGGATCCAACTCTGCGAGATCGCCTTGTGCATTGGTCGGACCGGTTTGCCGCCGACGACTTTACCAAGTCGGTAGGCAAGAACTGGATCGTCGGCTATGACGCGGCTGCGGAGCACATCGACCTTCTTGAGGACCGCTTGACCGCGGTTCTATCCGAGCTGAATGAGCTATGAGCGGCTGCGCGTAGCGGCAGCGGGGGTGGAACTTGCAGCCGGGAGGCGGAGCGGACGGGCTCGGCACGTCCCCGCTGAGCACGATGCGCTCCTTGCGGTGATCGGGGTCGGCGATGGGGATCGCTGACAGGAGCGCCTCCGTGTAGGGATGGCGTCACGGCCTGCAAGGACCCCACCGCCCTGTGTGCCCTGTCAAGGGCGCGGGCTTCCTGCTGATGGGGCCAAGCGTGTTTTCATCGTCCCGCACTGGCCGCAGTGAATCGCCATGCTGCGGCCCACCTACTGGATCATCAACCGCATCTTCGAGGTGACCCTGAACGGCATCCGGTCCTGTCGCCGGCTCATCGTCCTCAGGCTGCGGAATCGGCTCTGCGGGCTTGCGCCAACTCGTAAGCTCCCTGCATCCGCACCCAGTGGCCGGCGTCGCTCCAGCCGAGGCGCTCCAAAGCGATGGCGAGCCGAGGCGATACGCCGGCCTTGCCGTTCAGCACCCGCGACAGTGTGTTTCGCGTGACTCCCAGCCGAGCTGCCGCGTCGCCCACTGTCCATCCCTCTGCTGCAATCGCCTCCCGGATGATCTCCCCGGGATGTGCGGGATCGTACATTCCACCCATAGCAGCCTCCCTCAGTGACGCGAAGGCTCACGCGATGCAATCACATGGTAGCCAGATCCTCGGCGCCACCGGCGTGATTCCGGGCGGTCGATGTAGGCCCGGCGCATCGGCACCGCTGGCACCCGCCTGAGCCGGAGCGTCACTCGACCGTCGGCGCGGGCTCTGGCCGCGACCCGTCGTCGGTCCAGGCGACGCCGGCCAGGTCGAGCTCCTCGGCGAAGTGGCAGGACGCCGCGCGGCCGTCCGGCAGCGGCGTGAGCGGCGGTTCCTCCTGCGAGCAGATCGGCTGCGCGTAGCGGCAGCGGGGATGGAACGTGCAGCCCGGCGGCGGATCGGACGGGCTCGGCACGTCGCCTGAGAGCACGATGCGCTCCTTGCGGTGATCGGGGTCGGCGATGGGGATGGCGGACAGGAGCGCCTCCGTGTAGGGGTGGCGGGGCCTCTCGTACAGCGTCCGCGCCTCCCCCATCTCCACGATCTTCCCCAGGTACATGACCGCCACGCGGTCGCTGATGTGCTCCACCACCGACAGATCGTGGGCGATGAACAGATAGGTGAGGCCGAGCTCGGCCTGCAGGTCCTCCAGCAGGTTGAGGACCTGTGCCTGGATGGAGACGTCGAGCGCGGACACCGGCTCGTCGGCGACGACCAGCTTCGGCCGCAGCGCCAGCGCCCGCGCGATGCCGATGCGCTGCCGCTGGCCGCCTGAGAATGCGTACGGGTAGCGGTTGAGGTGCTGGGCCTTGAGGCCGACCGCCTCCAGCAGCTCCTGGACCTTGAGCTTGAGCGCCGCTCCGGAGGCGACGCGGTGGATGACCAGCGGCTCGGCGACGATCTCGCTGACGGTCATGCGCGGATTCAGAGACGAGAACGGGTCCTGGAAGATGATCTGCATCTCGCGCCGCAGGGCGATCATCTCCTCCTTCGACAGCGTCGTGAGGTCCACCATGCCGCCGCCGGTGCGGCGGAACAGCACCTGCCCTTCGGTCGCCTCGATCGCCCGCAGGATGAGCCTGCCCGTGGTCGTCTTGCCGCAGCCCGATTCGCCGACCAGGCCCAGCGTCTCTCCCTGACGGAGGGAGAAGTCCACCCCGTCCACCGCTCTGACGTGCCCGACGGTACGGCGGAACACGCCCTTCTGGATCGGAAAGTGCTTCTTGAGGTTGCGAACCTCCAGCAGCACCTCCTCCGGTCGATCCATCGGCTCAGCCATCCGCATACAGCGTACAGCGCACGTGATGGGCGCGCTCCACTTCCCGCAACGCCACCTCTGCCTGACACGCGGCGCTCTTCGCGGCCGGACACCGCGGATAGAACGCGCAGCCCGCCGGTACCGAGAACGGGTCCGGGACGCTGCCGGGGATCGGCGCCAGGCGGCCCGGCACGCCGCGACCGACCTGAGGGATCGAACGCATCAGCCCGACCGTGTAGGGATGCAGCGGGCGGTGGAACACGGTCCGCACGTCGCCGGTCTCCACCACCTTGCCCATGTACATCACGGCCACCCGGTCCGCCATCTCCGCGATCACGCCCAGATCGTGGGTGATCAGCATGATGGCCATGCCCAGGTCCTTCTGCAGCGCCTTCATGACCTCCAGGATCTGCGCCTGTATGGTGACGTCGAGCGCGGTCGTCGGCTCGTCGGCGATGAGCAGCGACGGAGTGCAGGACAGCGCCATCGCGATCATGGCCCGCTGCCGCATGCCGCCGGAGAACTGGTGCGGGTAGCCGGCCAGACGCTGCTCCGGCATGGCGATGCCGACCTGCTCCATCAGCTCGACCGCGCGCTCGTGCGCGACGGTGCGGTTCACCGCCTGATGGAGCTTCACCGTCTCCTCGATCTGGTTGCCGATGGTGTGCACGGGCGACAGGGACGTGAGCGGCTCCTGGAAGATCATGGCGATCTCGTTGCCGCGGATCTGGCGGATCAACTCGCCGTTGGCGTCCAGCTTCGCCATATCCACCGGCGGACTGCCGTCACGCCGGTCGAACAGGATCCTGCCGCTGACGATGCGGCTGGTCCGGCGCGGCAGCAGCCGCAGGATGGAGAACGCCGTCACGCTCTTGCCACAGCCCGACTCCCCGACCACGCCCAGCGTCTCGCCGGGACGCACCTCCAGCGACACACCCTCCACCGCCCGCACCACGCCGTCGAGGGTCGTGAAATGCGTGCGCAGGTCGTCGATCCGCAGCAGCGGCCGTTCGCCGCCCGGCGTGCCGGCCGTCACCGCGTCCGCCGGTCAGTTGGTGTACGGATCGGCCGCATCGCGCAACCCGTCGCCCAGGAAGTTGAACGCCAGAATCGCCACCGCGATGAAGATCGCCGGCGTGAACACCCATGGATAGACCGCGATGGACTGTATGTTCTGCGCCTCCTTCAACAGCACGCCCCAGCTTGTCAGCGGCGGCTGCAGACCCAGACCCAGAAAGCTCAGCGCGGTCTCGCCCAGGATCATGGTCGGCATGGCCAGCGTGGAGACGACGATGATGTGACCGAGCGCGGCCGGGATGAGGTGCTTGAAGATCACCCGCCGGTCGCCAGCGCCCGCCATCTTGGCGGCCAGGACGAAGTCCTCCGATCGCAGCGACAGGACCTTCCCGCGCAGTTGCCGCGCCAGCCAGGTCCAGCCGATCAACGACAGGATCAGCGTGACCGCGAAGTAGATGCGCAGTTGCGGCCAGTGCAGGGGGAGCGCCGCCGACAGCGCCATCCACAGCGGGATCGACGGAAACGACCGCACCAGCTCGATCAGGCGCTGGATCAGGTTGTCGATCACGCCGCCGTAGTAGCCCGACGCCACCCCCAGCACCGAGCCCAGGAACAGGCTGAGCGCGACCCCGATCAGCCCGATGGTCAGCGAGATCTGGCTGCCCAGCACGATGCGGGTGAACATGTCCCGCCCCTGCCGGTCGGTGCCGAGGATGCACGCGACCCCCTCATCCACACCGAAGAGGTGGACGTCGGTCTCGAACAATCCGAACAGCTTGTAGGGCTCGCCCGCGGCGAAGAAGCGCAGCGGGATGACGTGCTCCCGATCCGGCTCGTAGATCTTGAGCAGCGTCTTCGGGTCGATGCTGCGCTCGACCCCGTACACGAACGGCTGGAAGCGGCCGTCGTCAAAAAAGTGGATGCGCTGCGGCGGCATGTAGATGTTCTGCCGGTGACGGGTACCCAGCGCGTACGGGGCTACGAACTGGCCGAACAGCGCGACCAGGTAGAAGCATGCGATCACGATGCCACCGGCGATCGCGGCCCGGTTGCGGATGAACTTCCGCCACATCAGCCGCCACTGCGAAGCCGCGTAGCGTGCGCCGGCAGCGCGGGGCGCGGTGGCAGCGGACTCGTCCGCGTCGCCCCGGTCATCCAATTCCTCGTAGAGCCTGAACAGCTCCGCCGACCTGGATGCCAGGTCGTTCATTCCGGACCGCTCGAGTAGCCGATGCGCGGGTCGACCAGCACCAGCACGATGTCGGCGATGAGGTTGGACACCATCAGCAGCAGGGTCATGAACAGCAGGAAGGTGCCGGCCAGGTACATGTCCTGGGTGCGCAGCGCGCGCAGGAACAGCGGTCCGGTGGTCGGCAGCGACATGACGATGCCGATCAGCGCCGACTCGGAGATGATCTTCGGGATTTCCAGCGCCAGCACGCTGATGAGCGGATTGATCGCCACCCGCACCGCGTACTTGTTGACGACCTTGCGCTCCTTCAGGCCCTTGGCGCGGGCGGTGGTGATGAACTGCTGCCCGAGCACGTCCAGCAGGTTGCCGCGCATGATGCGCTGGAGCTGCGCGGTGCTGGCCAGCCCCAGGATGACCGCCGGCGGCCACAGGTGGTTGAGGTAGTCCGCCGCCTTCGCAAAGCTCAGCGGCGCGTCCTCCATCTCCGGCGACAGCGTTCCCCACACGTCGATGCGCAGCACCAGCGCGCCGAAGAACATCCAGCCCAGGGCCAGCAGAAAGCCGGGCAAGGACAGCCCGACGAAGCCCACGAACGACAGCAGGTTGTCGCTGATCGCGTACTGGTGCGTGGCGGTGTAGATGCCGATCGGGATGGCGATGAGCATCGTGAACGCGAGCGAGATACCGCCGAGCAGGACCGTGTATCCCAGCCGGCCGGCCACCAGCGGCCAAACCGGGCTGTTCCATTCCAGCGACCAGCCGAAGTCGCCGCGCAGGAAGCCGGTGATCCACTTCAGGTACTGGACGTGCTGCGGCCGGTCCAGCCCGTACTGCTTGCGGAGCGCCTCCAGCGTCCTGGCGTCCTGGCCGCCGCCGGTCTCCGCGATCTCGGCCTGCAGCGAGGTGAAGAAGTCCCCCGGCGGCAACTGGATGATGACGAACGTGATGATGGACACGAACAGCAGCAGCGGGATGATCGCCAGCAACCGCTGCACGACATAGGCGAGCATGGGAAGGACTACTCTTGACTAGGGATCGGAGCAACGGGCGCCGCGGGCGCGGAAGAAACGAGATCTCCCGCGCCCGCAACCCGCTGCTCTGGCATCAGGGCGTTATTGCGCGAAGTAGTAGTGGCTCGGATCCTGCGTCCCCGGGGACATGATGAGCCAGTCGGCGGTGAACTCCTCCAGCACGTTCTTGAGGTTGTCCTTGACGACGACGATGGACGGCGCCATGCCGACGGTGCCGATCGTGTACAGCCGCTCCGTGGACAGCCTGACCAGCTTCTTCGCGATCTCGAGCTGAGCGCCCGAGTCCACGTTGCTCTTGTACTGATCGTACAGGTCCATCAGTTCCTGCATCTCGGGCGGGGGCTCCTCGCCCAACTCGCCGCCGGTCTTGTACCAAGTGCCGAACGCCGGCGCCATCCACGACCGTTCGTCGAACGGGAACTGGTAGATCGGGTCGACCATGGGCACCAGGCCCCGGTCCGTCCCCCACGTCGCGATCATGACCTCGTTCGCGCCGGCTCGCGGCCAGTATACGTCGCGCGTCATGGTCTTCAGCGCCGTCTTCAGGCCGATGTCGTTCCAGCCCTCGACGGCGATCTCCAGGGCGTCGATGTTGCCGGTGCCGACCGCCTCGACGATGAGCTCCAGCGCCGAGCCGTCCGCGAAGGTACGGAAACCACCGTCGCCCACGGGCAGGCCGAGCTCGTCCAGCAGCGCGCGCGCCCGATCCAGATCGAACTCGGCGTAGTAGAACTCGATGTCAGGCTGGAAGAGCGCCGAGTCGTTGACCACCGACTCGGTGCGCGGCGTGCCCAGCCCCAGGTGCACGATCTCGTTGATCAGGTCGCGATCGATGGCCAGCGACAGGGCCTGCCGGAACTTCAACTCCTGCATCAGCGCCCGGTACTTGGGATCGTCGTAACTCTGATTCGGAAAGAACGTCGCATGCGACGCGGCGGCATTGCTCCACAGCAGCGTGTGGTACTCGCCCGCCTCGGCGTTCTGCTGGTAGACCGGGAACTTGGTGAGGTCCATGTGCCGGGTCTGCATGTCGATCTCGCCGGCGATGGCCAGCAGGTTGGCCGCTTCGTTGTCCTCCACCAGGGTGAAGTGCAGCCGGTCGATGTACGGGAGCTGGTTGCCCTCGGCGTCCACCTTCCAGTAGTAGGGGTTGCGGCCGGCGACCAGCTCGGTGGCGCCGGGGCCCCACTCGGTGACCCGCCAGGGGGTCATGGACGGCCGCTCGATGTTGAAGTCGAACGCCTTCTCCTCGAACTGCTGGTAGTCGGTCACGTCCGAGTTGTACGCGGGATGGTACTGCTCCAGGTAGTGGCGCGGCGCGAAGAACCCGAAGCGCTCGAAGCCCAGCGGCCACTGGTTGCCGTGGAAGGCCAGACCGACCGTTTCGGCCAGGCCGTTGGGACCGGCGAACGTGAGCTTGATGGTGACGTCGTCGATCTTCGTAAGCTCCATCGGCTCACCGTTGATGAGCCACTCCGCGTGCGGGGCGGCGGTGATGTCGGTGTCGGTCTCGATCGCCTCCCACCAGAAGATGATGTCGTCGACCGTGAACGGCGCCCCGTCGGACCACTTGAGGCCGCTGCGCAGGTGCAGGGTCAGCTCGGTGCCGTCATCCGACCACACCCACTCCTTGGCCAAGCCGGGCTGGACCGGGTCCTTCGGATCGCGCGGCCAGCGCAGCATCGGTTCGTAGTTGAGCCGGCCGAACGCGTGGAAGTCCTTGATCCCCTTGAATGCACGGCGCCACGTGCCGCCGTACTGCCCGACCGAGTCGACCGCTTCGACGACCATCGGATCTTCCGGCAGACGCTCGCCCACCGGCGGCAGATCGCCCGCGGCGACCATCTCCTGAAGCATCGGCGCTTCGCTGTACTGCTGGGCCCATGCCCCGGCGGCTGCGAGCGTGAAGCCCGCCAGCAGCGCCAGCAGTTTCCCTTGGTTCCTGAGTGTCATGTATCGACCCTCCATTCTGTTGGTTGGCAGCGGAGAACCCCCGGACGGCGGTCCCGCGGCTGGACGGCTACGCTATAGGCTCGCAGGCAACAGCGTCAACGACTCTCACGCCAGGATGTCCGCAGGTGTAGCGACTCGGCCTGGAAAGCGGTCGGCGAAGTAATCGCGATCCCAGGTGACCAGCGTCCTGGCAAAGGCGAGGTGCCGGTCGGCGATCAGCAGGAACAGCGCATCCCCAAGAGACATGCGTCGCCGCAGGCAGCCCAGGATGTCCAGAAGCGGGAACGGTGGCAGACTGGCATCGGCGGCCGGGACGGGAAGCACATCGACGCCGTAGTACTGCGTGAACCCGTCCCAAACGGTCTGCAGTTGGTCCTCGTTGAGATTGAACGAGAGTATCCCGCACAGCTCCAGCAGGTTGATCGTGGTCGTGAACCCGTTGCGGTCGCGTTTGACGCCATCCAGGAAGCGACGGTTGACCGCATAGTTCCGGTCCCGGCGATACCGCCGGTCGATGACGAAGACGTCGGTGTCGATCAGGAACGGCCCCGGATCCACGCGGTCGCCTCCCGCCAGTCATCGAAAGCGGGTTCGGACGATTCGAGAGCGGCTTCGACCTCGGCCCACCCATCGTCGGCCTTCCCCGGCCCGGCCTCATCCCGATCCTCCGTGGATGGCGTGATGACGCCGATCCGGCGGCCACGGTAGGTCAGGACGAACGGCTCCCCGGCGCGCAACCGCCGGATGAAGTCACCGGTCTTCTGTTTCAGATCTCTCGCGCTGATGACACCCATCGTCCAAGTGTACACATCACGCCAGGAGTGTACATCCTGATGAGGTTGCCGTCGCGGTCCGGTCGGCGTAGAGTCGGGGCCGTTCAGACGACCAATTCCCCGGAGGGATCCAGATGGCAAGCAATCGAGGCGTAGCCTACATCAAGCCCGGCGTGGTGGAGATACATTCGATCGACTTCCCCGAGTTGGCGCTCGGCGATCGCAAGTGCGACCACGGCGTCATCCTCAAGATCGTATCGACCAACATCTGCGGCAGCGACCAGCACATGGTGCGCGGCCGCACGACCGCGCCCGCGGGGCTGATCCTGGGCCACGAGATCACCGGCGAGGTGATCGAGGCCGGCCGCGACGTCGAGTTCATCGGCGTCGGCGACATCGTCAGCGTCCCCTTCAACATCGCCTGCGGCCGCTGCCGCAACTGCAAGGAGACCAAGACCGGCATCTGTCTCAGCGTGAATCCGGCCCGCCCCGGCGCCGCCTACGGCTACGTCGACATGGGCGGCTGGGTCGGCGGTCAGGCCGAGTACGTGATGGTGCCGTATGCCGACTTCAACCTGTTGAAGCTGCCCGAACGCGACGTGGCCATGGCCAAGATCAAGGACCTCACGCTGCTTTCGGACATCTTCCCGACCGGCTTCCACGGCGCCTTCTCCGCGGGCGTCGGTCCCGGTTCGATCGCCTACGTGGCCGGCGGCGGCCCGGTCGGCTTGGCGTGCGCGCACTCCTGCCAACTGCTGGGCGCCGCGGTGGTGATCGTCGGCGACCTGATCCCCGAACGCTTGGCGCAGGCACGCAGCTTCGGCTGCGAGACCGTCGACCTGACCCAGGACGCCAGCCTGGGCGAGCAGATCGCGGAGATCGTCGGCGAGCCGGAGGTCGACCAGGCGGTCGACTGCGTAGGCTTCGAGGCGCGCGGCCACGGCAAGGACTCCGCCGTGGAGCAGCCGGCGACCGTGCTCAACTCGGTGATGGAAGTGACCCGCGCCGGCGGCGGCATCGGCATTCCCGGCCTGTACGTGACCGGCGACCCGGGCGGCGTCGACGACAACGCCAAGATCGGCAACCTGGGGATCCGCATCGGCCTTGGCTGGGCCAAGTCCCACCACTTCACCACCGGCCAGTGCCCGGTGATGCGCTACCACCGCCAACTCATGCAGGCGATCCTCTACGACAAGGTCAAGATCGCAGAGGCGGTCAACGCGCAGGTCATCTCCCTGGACGACGCGCCCGGGGGCTACCAGGACTTCGACAAGGGTGCAGCCACCAAGTTCGTGATCGACCCGCACGGGATGATCGCCGCGTAGGCAACGAACACCGACCGTCGCGGCGCGACTCCGCGCACGCAAACGAGGAATCAGGATGCACGGCACCGAATCGATGAGCAGCAGATGGAATTTCGCCGCGAGCCGTCTATTGGCGTGTGCTCTATTGCCGATACTGCCGCTGCTGCTCGCTGCCTGTGATGCGGTGTCGCCCACCACGATGCAGGCTTTCTTCGCAAGCGACACGTACGACGGGGTCGAGGGTTATGGAGTGCGGGTTGTCGTACGCCTGGACAAGGCTCCGGGCCGCTCCGTCGAGATTCCGCTTGTCGTTACCGGCTCCGGTGACCACCGATTGTTCGAGTGGCATGGCGATCCGGATCCCATGTCCGGAGAACGAACTGTTCGCTCCGTGAGCGCCGTCTCCTTCAGCGGCGACGAAACCGAGAAGGCGATCTTCGTGCAGACCGACTCCGACAACGATCAGAACCCGTCCTTCGCCACCATCCGCTTCGGGACTCTACCCGCCGCGGTTGAGGAAGATAGCCCGTCAAGCGCGGAGATCAAGATATACGCGGCCCCCGGAGGCCAACTTGACCTCATCAACAATCTGACAATGCCGCACCCTGCACGCGCAGATTTTGAGACAACCGGTACGCTCGATCGCGGCGACATCCAATTCGCCGAGTTTGGACTCATAAGAGACGATTTCGCATCGATAACCGCGATGAGCTGGAAGGAGACCGCCGCCTCGACCGATACGGTGACGAACATCGACACCCGGGTCAGCTACGTACGGATCGTCGATGCGTCGACCGGAACGGATACGCTGAGTCTGCAGATACCGGTCGAGAATCAGTGTCCGGATCGGAAGAATGAGCCCCCGCGATCGGAATGGCCGTGCATCATCGACGATATCGCCGACACCGAAACCGGGGAGGGCATGGTGCGTGCTTCAAACCACATCATCCAGGCCCGGCTCGGCGCGGGGACGTATCAGACTCGCGTCGAAGCGGTTGCAGCAGGCCCCTACCGTGTGACCATTCACCTGAATGAAGAAGTATTCTGCTACATAGACTGCCCCCCGAATGAGGATTAGTGCCGAGCGTGATCGTTCGCGCGCTATCGGATCAGGGCGCTGTTCCCGGCAGGTTGGGACGCAGGGCGACGTCGGCTTCGCGTTCGCGGTATACGCGGCCGGTCCCGTAGAACCGGCCGCCCCCGGACATGCTCATGCGAAACACCTCGGTGCCGCGGGTGTCCACTTCGCTCACCGCGATCGTCGGCCCGTTGTTGCCCCAGGTGATCAGCCAGTGCCCGGTGTCGGGCAGAGCCACCACGCCGCCGCCGGACGCCGCGACGCCGTATTCTTCCGGCAGCCGGTATTCGCGCACCCAGCGCGCCTCCGTGCCCGATGAGATTTCGTACTCGACGATCCGAGTGAACGGCTGCTCGCTCTTGCGCGGTCCCAGGCAGTGATTGCCGTTGTCGAACATCAGCACCGCCCCGGAGGGCGTCGCGGTCACGTGGTGCTGGCCACAGAACTCGTCCGCGGGGTCGTCGACCACCTCGAGGTGTACGGTGTCGGGATCCCGGGTCGGCTTGGTGCCGCCCATCTGCCACACCACCCTTCCCGATGGACGGTCGATGCGCACCACCTGAGCGCAGCCCCGCAGCGACGCCACGATGTCCCCTTCCAACTCGTGCAGCGAGTTGAGATGCGCATAGTCGTCCGGGAAGCGATGGATCGTGCAGTCTGATATCTTGATGTGGTCCCAGGAGTTCCACAGAAACTCCGGCTGGCCGGCCGGGGTCACCTCCTGCACCACCGAGTCGCGGGTCGGCTCGGCCGTCAAGCACCGCCTGCTCGACCCGTCTTCGTCCCGGCACTGGAACGCGCTCAGATCCCGCTCCGCGGGGTAATAGGACATCAGCAGGTAGTTGCCCTGTTCGGTCACCAGAAAGTCGTGGCCGCCGGTATGCTCGGGCAGCAGGCCGCCGGCGAGGGTGGCGGTGTCGATGCGGTTGAAGCGGGCGTCGAGGATGACCGCGCGCTCGACCCCCTCGTCGTCCTGCTCGGAGTAGGAGTAGCGGCCGTCGGGATAGCGCCGGAAGTTGCGCGCACGCACGTGCGGCTTGCGGACCCAGCGCGGCACGCCGTTGTTGTCGACGATCGCAAGGAACGAGATGGGAGGGTCGGACCGGCGCACGCCGGGCGTCATCAACAGCAGACCGTCGGTGACCGCGTCCGTCCGATGCTCGATCGTGATGTCCGGGAACTCCGGCGGAATGCAGTGCAGGTAGTAGGTGCTCGCCCCCTGCCCGTCACCCACCTGGATCGCCAGGTCGTGGTCGCCGTTCACCGTGACCGACGCTTCCACGGAGCCGGTCGCGCCTTGCCCGTCGTGCAGCAGCGTGAGGCGAGCGTCGGCGTTCTCCGCCTGGGCGGACACCTTCAGTTCCGTCTGGTCGGCGCAGCGTACCGCGTAATGGAGCACGCCGCCATCGAACTCCGGATACATGCCTGTCCCGCCGGTCACCTGCAGAGCGCTGAGCCGCGCGTATTCCGTCTGCGCATCAGCGCCCGGCATCCGACAACCCACGACCGTCAGAGAAACGAGCACGGCACAGAGTGCCGCAAGATAGAGCCGTCGGCTGTCTGAACGTCCGTGGTACATGAGATACTCCTCGCTCACGTGTTCATCTGACCGGTGCCCTCGTTGAAATCCACGGTCATCTGCCAGTCGTCGGCCTTCGCTGCGATCAGCAGCGCCAACATCACCATAATCATAGCAGGACGCCGCACACGCGTCGGCGCATCGATGGCATCCCGAGCCTGCTTGCTCTGGAAGAGGCCGGTAGAGACCTTCGGCGAGAGAAGCATCAGGTCTTCGCACACCCCAGCCGTTTTCTTCAATATCCTCACGTCGGGGAAGCCTTCAGGGAGACAGTGCACGACGTAGGTTGCGGTCTCGCCGACAATCGCTGAACTCGATGGCGATGTCGTCCGCACCGTCGTTCCCGCGGCAAACGTCAGCCTCCCCGTCGCCCGCGTGTAGTCCGTCCCCGCCGTCGCTGTGCCGTTCGCGGTCGCGTACTGCACCGTCACCGTCCGTCCGCTCGCCCGGTCGAGCCGCACCGGGAACCGCATCAGCCCGTCGCCCGACCCTTCGGTCAAGCTCGCGTCCTCCATGCTGAGCGCCGGCGCCGGGTCGTCGGTCGTCGCGCAACCGCACCTCGATGTGCTGCGCGGCGGTGGACTCGGCCGGGAAGGTCAGCCGGCCGCCGGCCGCCTGGTAATCGCGGTGCGGTGGGGGTGTGTCGTCGGCCGGTTCGGCGGGCTCGCCCGGCCGGTGGCTGTTCCGGGATGTCTGCGCACCGTTTCGCCGACTCGATGTCCGGTATACGGCACCCCGAGATCGCCAGCAGGAGACCGACCGCCCACAGCGCCACGCACCGTGAAAGAAAGAGGCTGAAAGTGTCGCCATGCTGCTGAACCTGCCAGAGCTTCTCCAACCAATGAACCATTCGAACAACAGGCGTCTCCTTGGTCCCCAATCCTCGCCCAAGCGCGGCGCCAAGTTGAGCAGTATCGCGACGTCTGCCTTGAGATGGGGGTTCAGTCGCGGAAGCGGGGCGAGGTGTCGGCCCGCTCGGTGAGGTCGCAGCGGTCCTGCGGGTGGTAGCCGATGGCGCGTCGCCCGTGGTCCAGGTCGTACAGCGGCCACACCGCGTCGGAGACGCCGAAGACGATCTCGAACGCCACCCCGGGGTGGGTGAGCGCGGCCTCGAACACGCGCACGGCGTCGCCGTGGCTGAGGTCGTGCGGGTGCCGCGTATCGGTCTGCCGGGCGCGGAAGCTGCCGATGCGCACGGCCACGAACTCGATCCCGAACTCGTCGTGGTAGCGGTAGCCGAGTTGCTCGCCGAACGCCTTGCTGGCCGAGTAGTCGTCGAACGGCCGCGTCGGCAAGTCCACCGTGCGCGTCAGCTTGCGCGGGTAGCGCTCCACCAGCCCGGCGCGACTCGCGAACACGAAGCGCCGCACGCTCGCCCGCCGCGCCGCCTCCAGCGCGTTGCGCATGCCGGTGATGTTGGCCGACAGCACGTCCTCCCAGCAGTGCGCCCCGCCCACGACCGCACCCAGGTGGACGATGCCGTCAACCCCTGCCGCCGCCGCGGTGAGTCGTTCCAGGTCTTCCAGGTCGCCCACCACGGAATCGTCGATGCCGGGCGTCTGCTGCAGGTCGTAGCCGCGCAGCCGGTGCCGTTCGCCCATGCCGGCGATCAGCACCTGGCCCAGCTTGCCGGCAGAGCCGGTGATCAATACGTGCATTCGCTTCCTCCCGTCGCGCTCACCCTGCCGCAACCAGGGCATCCATGAAATCCGACACGGTCATGTCCGCCAGCGACTCGCCGTCATCGAACCAGGACACGATGCGCTCGACCCGCTCGGCGTCGAACGCCGACGCCAGGTTGGCCGCAAGCTTGTTCCGCAGGCGCGGCAACGCCTCCGCACGCCGTCGCGGGTGGCCGATCGGATAGACCACCTCCACGCGATCGGTGTGCGTTCCGTCCGTGAAGCGGACCTGCACGGCGTTGGCGATCGAGCGCTCGGCGGGATCCAGGTATCCGGCGCTGTAGGACGGCTCTTCGGCCACCCGCATCACCGCGCGCAGCCGGTCGATGCGCGGGTCGGCGGCGAACTCATCGTCGTAGTGATGATCGGTCAGCTCGCCGGCCAGCAACCCCACCGCGACGATGTACTGCAGGCAGTGATCGCGGTCGGCCGGATTGGCCAGCGGGCCGGTCTTGTCGATGATCCGCACCGCCGCTTCCTGGGTGCGGATGTCGATCCGTTCGATCTCGTCGAGGCGTGCGCGCACCCGCGGGTGCAGGGCGATCGCCGCCTCGGCCGCCGTCTGCGCGTGGAACTCCGCGGGGAAGTCGACCTTGAACAGCACGTGCTCGACGATATGGCTTGCCAGCGGCCCGCAACGCAGCGGCTGGCCGCGCAGCAGGACCGCGTCGAATCCCCAACGCGGCGCTTCCACCGCGCGAGGGTAGCCGGGCTCGCCGCGCATCGTCAGGTAGGCGAGCTGCACGCCGCGCGCAGCGGCATCGCCTGCCGCCCACGACTTGCGCGAACCGGTATTGGGCGCGTGGCGGTAGGTGCGCAGGGGGCCGGCGTCGACCAGCGCCTGCGACGCGGCTGCCGCCACCGCCCGCGCGTCGCCCCCGAGCAGGGCGGTGACCGTGCACGCGCAGGCCAGCTTCACCAGCAGCACGTGATCGAAGCCGACCCGGTTGAAGCTGTTGTCGATCGCCAGCACGCCCTGGATCTCGTAGGCGCGGATGATCAGCGACAACACCTCGCGCATCGAGACGCGGCGCTGACCCGTGCGGCACAGGTGGTCGGCCACCGCCAGCAGCGCGCCGATGTTGTCGGAGGGGTGGCCCCATTCGGCCGCCAGCCACGTGTCGTTGTAATCGAGCCAGCGGATCAGGGTCGAGGTGTTGAACGCCGCCTGGATCGGGTCCAGGGCCAGCGCCGTGCCGGGCACGCGCGCGCCGCCGGGCACCGCGCCGCTCTGACCCGGCACGAACGGCCCGAGCAGCCGCGTGCAGGCCGGGTGCCGCAGCGCCAGCGCCGCGCAGCCCAGCGCATCCAGCAGGCACAGCCGGGCGTCGTCGTACGCAGCCTGCGGGAACGGCGGCGGCTCGGCAGCGTAGGCGGCCAGCCCCTCCAGCACGGCATCCGCGTTCATGCGATCCGCGTTGTACGGCGGATACGTGCCACGGGGCAAGCCGGCGGCTGCCAGCGCTCCGTCCGGCACTTGATGCCCGCCGACCCTACGGCAAGTTCCGTGGAATGTCGACCGCGCTCTCGGACACTCGGTAGACCCGATAGCTCCAGGCATCCAGGCTGCCCTTGTACATGTTCACTTCCAGGTGGGCGGTGCCGGTGACGGGATTGACCTCGCTCACCGCGATCGTCCTGTCCAGCGCGACCGTTCGGCCGGTGGCGTCGCCTCCCCAGCTTATCAGCCAGTGTACGCTGCCGCCGAAGCCTTCGAGCACGTGGACCCCCCCGCGGTAGGGGAAGTAACCGTGCGTGCCGGGCAACCGGTATTCGCGCTTGTACTCGGCCTGAGTGCCGGACGAAATGTCGTATTCCACCGCACGCGAGAATGCCGCGCTGCTCTTCCTGGCGCCGATGCACTGCACGCCGTTGTCGAACATCACGACCGTGTTGGACGAGGTCAGCGTGACATGGTGCTGTCCACAGAACTCCTCGATTACATCGTCATCCGAGTGCTCGACCAACTCCAGGAACTCGGTGCTGGAGTCCTCCGGCGGGGCGGTGCCGCCGAGCTTCCACACCACCGCTCCGGTCGAACCGTCGATGCGCAGCACCTGCGAGCAGCCGCGAAACGACGCCACGTAGTCGCCGTCCGAAAGCAGTTGCAGCCCATTGAGGTGGGCGTAGGTAACGATTGGGCTGCCCACCTTGCAGTCGTTGCCCACCCGGAGGACGTCTCTATGGTCCCAAGAGTTCCACGTGAATTGCGACGCGCCCGCCGCGGTCCTGCGCTGGATGACCGAGTCATGGGTCCTCTCTGACGCCGATCCGCCGTAGTCGCTGAAGTCGCGGAGCTCGTCGTCGTAATAGGCCAGCATCACGTAGTGCCCGCCCGAGGTGATCTGAAAGTCGTGGCCGTCGGTCTGCGACAAGGGCGACACCGTGCTGACGGTCGACGTGACCTGGAGCTTGTTGTCGAGCAGGTCGATCTGCCAGTTACCGAATGAGGAGTCGGCAAGGTTCAGAGCCGCCCTGCGCGCGAGCGAATAGCGGCCACCGCCGTGATACTTGAAGTTCATCGCCCAGAAATTGGTGTCGGTAAGCAGACGGTGGAAGCGCGGCACGCCGTTGTTGTCGAGCACCGCCAGAAAGGTGACGCGGTCGTAGTACCCTCCATAGGTTGGGGTAAGGAGCAGCAACCCGTCCTTGACCTGACCGGTCTTCGTCAGAATGTTGACGGTTGGGAAGGAGTCCGGCAGGCAGTGCACGACGTAGGTCCTGGTCTCGCCGTCGTCACTGACTTCGATCGCCACGTCGTGGTCGCTGCCGACCGTGACGTTTGCGCTCAGGGAGCCGGTAGTGGACACCTCGTTGTCGGCGGTATCGGCGCGCAGCAGCGTCAGGTGCGCGCCGGCGCGCCCGGTCTCCGCCGCGACGCTGAGCGTGGGCGAACCGTCGCAGGTCAGCGCGTAGTGCAGTATGTCGGCGTCGAACGGCGGATACATGGTGCCTCCGCCGGTGACCTCCAGGGATGACAGCTCGAGCGGAGTCGAATCGCCGGGACCCACGGGGTCCGTGATCGTCGAATCGTCATCGTCCGCGATGGTGCCGGTCGCGGCGGCGTCCGACAGCGTGGCGCCGGAGGGGTTGCTCAGCGTGACCGTGAACGTCTCGGTCTCTTCGCCGGTGCCGTCATCCAGAATCGGCACGTGGATGGTCGCCGTCATGGTGCCGGCACGGAACGTCAGCATACCGCTCACCGCCGTGTAGTCCGTACCGGCCGCGGCGGTCCCGTCCGCCGTCCCGTACTGCACCGTGACCGTGCGTTCGCTCGCCGGGTCAAGCTGCACCGCAAACGCCATGGTGCCGTCAGCCGAGCCCTCGGTCAGCTCGCTGTCCGCGATGCTCAACTCCGGTGCCTGATCGTTGTCCGCGATTGTCCCGGTTCCGTGTGCGGTGCCTACCGTCGCGTTCTCCGCCGCCAGCAGGGTGACCGTGAACTGCTCGCTATCCTGCTCGTCCAGCGCGTCGTCGGCTATCGGCACCGTGACCGTCCGCGCCGTGGTGCCCGCGGCGAACGTCAGCGTACCGCTCACCCGCGTGTAGTCGCGCCCGGCCGTCGCAGTGACGTTCGCCGTGGCATACTGCACCGTGACCGTGCGCCCACTGGCCGGCTCGAGCCGCACCACGAACGGCATTCTGCCGTCCCCCGAGCCCTCCGCCAGACGTCCGTCGCCGATGCGGAGCTCGGGCAGCGGATCCTCGTCCTCGATCCACCCCTGCGCGGTCAGCGTCTCGCCGCCTCCCGCAAGCTGCGCGTTCGCGGCGTTGCGCAGCGTCACCGTGAACATCTCGTTGTCTTCGTTCAGCGCGTCGTCGTTCACGGTCACTGCGACCGGCTGCGCCGCCGTCGACCGTGCCGGGAACCGCAGCGTGCCGCTCGTCGGGGTGTAGTCCGTCCCCTCGGTCGCCGTGCCGTCGCTCGAGTCGGTGGCGTAATCCACGGTCACGACCTCGTCGCCGGCCCGGCTCAACGTCACTTCGAACACGATCCGGCGCGCCTGCTCCGATGCGTGCGCCGCCGCCATCACCAGCGTCGCTACGGCGTCTTCCACGATCGTCACCCTGACCGCCGGTCCGGCGACACCGTCGTAGCCGCCGCCGCTCGCCACGTGCCCGAGCTCCACCGGAGCGTCGGCTGACGCATCGCTGTCCTGCGCCGCCGTCAGCGTCACCTCCTGAGCGTCTGTCCAGTTATCGCGTCTGAACGTCAACCGGTCCGGATCGACGGTCAGCTCCGCCGTTTCCGTTCCCGCGGTCACCGCTACGGTGACAGGGGCAGTCGGCTCCGACCCGAGCGTCACCTCGTAGCTCGCCGTGCCTCCCTTCGTGACGTACAGCTCGGACGGCCAGACTGCCAGCGTCCGGGCGTCGTCGTCCAGGATGGTCCCGGTGGCGGTCGTCACCGCCAGCGGCGCCCCCGTCGGACCGCTGAGCCGGACGACAAAGGTCTCCCTCGACTCGTCAACGTGGTCGTCCCGGAGGCGCACCTCGATCTGCTGAGCCTCGGTCGACTCGGCCGCGAACGTCAGCCGGCCGCCGGCTGCCTGGTAGTCCGCCCCCGCCTTCGCACTGCCGTCCTCGGTCTCGTAGGCGACCGTGACCGGCGTGCCGCCGGCAACGCTCAGGCTCACCGTGAAGCGCATGACGCCGTCGGCCTCGCCCGCGCTGGCGTCCGCTATCGTCAGCCCCTGCGTGTCGTCTTCCGGTTCTTCCGGTCCTGCTGGTTCTTCCGGTTCTTCCGGTCCTGCTGGCTCTGCCGGCCCACTCGCCGGCGCGTCCGCCTGCGCATCCTGAGCCGCATCGATGTGAGGCATGTCGCACGCTGCGATCGCCAACAGAACACCGACGACCGAGCACAGCATGGCAGCCCGGCGGTCGCGGATCGGAAGGGTCAACACTCCTAAAGACGACTCCCGAACTCCGTCGGCGTCTCGATCGCGTAGCGGCTGCGCAACGCCAGGAGATCGTCGACCCCGGTCACCAGGAGGTCGGCCTTCGCTGCCACCAGCGGCGCCAGCACCGGCGAATCCTTGGGGTCCCGCGGCACCTCCGCCGCGGTCGAGCCGAGGTCGATCACCTCGGCTCGAACATGAAGCTGCTTGATGAAGCTCTCGATTCGCTCTTCGTCCCAACGCAGCCTGCGGCGGATCTTCGGATACGCCATGACCCGGGCGACTTCATCGACCTGTCCAAGCGACATCACGAGCTCGAACTGTGCGTCGATCCACGCGGCGACGATCCTCCCCGGCACTCCCTTCGGGACCATCAAGCCGGACAGCAACACGTTCGTGTCGAGCACGACCCACATCAGGTGTCGCGGTGTCTGCGCGCAGCCTTGACGGCCTCATCGGTCAGAGCCTGGACGTCGTGTTCGGTCGCATCGGCGAACGCGTGCGCGATCTCGCCCCGAATGCGGTCGAATTCCTCGTCCAGCTTGCGCAACCGCTCGAACATCGCGATATCGACCAGGGCCGCAACCGGTCTGCCCGCCTTGGTAACGACGATTTTCCCTCTCCGGTACTGAACCTCGTTCAGCAGTTCGCCCAGATGCTGCCGCACGACCATCGCGCTGGCTTCTCGTATCATATCTATAACCGTATCGATTGATGTGGTCATATGAACCATATCACGGCATCGTTCGATCGCGAACACCGGGGACCCGTCCCGCCTGTTCGGCGCTCTCGCAGTCCGGTTCCCGCGCGCCGGCCGGTGTGAGACAGTGCCGCCATGCAGGCACACACGACCTTGAGCTCGTTCGAGCCCCTGCAGCGGCTGCTGTTCTACGACGACTTCAACGACGGCGTGAACGGCTGGGGCGCGCTGATCGGCAACTACGAGGATCGCGTCGACGCCATGCTGCCGGAGTACATGGACATGCGCCCGCCGATGCTGAGCAATCTCACGATGTGGGACGCCGGCACCTCGGGTGCGATCGGCGGCGCCTACGCGCTGAAGCTGGCCACGCGCGCCAAGCCCGGCACCTTCTGCACGGCGATCAAGCGCTACACGTTCCGCACCTGGGGACCGCTGCGGGTGGAAGCGATCGTCACCTTCAAGCCGGAGGCCGGCGAGCTGGAGCTGGGAGAGACGGCGGTGCGCGCCTTCGGGGTCCTGCTCGACCTCCAGCACGCCGACGGCCAGGCGGCCGAGCCTCTGCGGGTGATGCCGCACATCCGCTACCTCAACGCCTTCGAGGGCCGGCGCGCCGAGCGCTGGCAGTACAAGAACGAGCGCGAGCCCCTGGTCGACATCGGCACGCGCGGCAAGACCTGGTCGCACTTCCACTTCAAGTCGAACAACTGGGTCGACATTCCGGGCGGCGGGCAGCGCCTCTGCTACAACGAGATCGCCACCAAACATAACTGGTATTACCTGCGGCTGGACTTCGACCTGGCGGGCATGCGCTTTCTGGGATTCCGCTGCAACGAGCGCGACCTGGACGTGGCCGGCATCGAGCCGATGCGCTTGCCGGCGATGCCCAACCTGTGGTCGATGCTCAACGTCGCGTTCTTCGTGGAGAGCGACGCGGCCACGCGCGCGTTCCTGTACGTGGACAGCGTCGCGGTCTCTACGGCCACGTGAGGGGAGGGAGGCGATGACACAGAGTCACACCGCGGCGATCGAGCTGGGCACCACCTGGGTAGGCGAGTTCGCCACCGAGCCGTACGAATCGCCATGGGCGCGCGAGGCGATCTTCTTCATCCGCCTGATCGACGGCGAAGCGCCGGCCGGCGCCACCGCGCGGGTGCAGATCGCACCGGACGGCATCCACTGGACCGACGAGGGGACGGAGATCGCGCTGCCGCGCACCCCCGGGCCGACCACCTTCGCACGGCTCCGCCACTTCGGCGGCTGGCTGCGCCTGACCGGATCCCTGCCGGCCGGCGTCGCGCTGCCGGTCATCGTCCATCTCGCGCTCAAGGAGTGACCGACTCGGAAGCGACTCGGAAGTCGACCGCTTCAGACTTCTCCTGCCGAGCTTGGTTCCCCGCCTGATGCTCCAGTGGTTTGAGCGACCCTTCGTGACGGCCTATCGGTCGGAGAGCGCAACCAACGCCCGGTCGTCCGGTCCGATGTAGTCGGCGGTGGGCCGGATCAGCTTGTTGTCGGCGAGCTGCTCGATGACGTGCGCGGCCCAGCCGGTGAGGCGGGCGATCACGAATACCGGGGTGAACAGGCGCTGCTCGATGCCGAGCTGGTGGAACACCACGGCGCTGTAGAAATCCAGGTTCGGGAACAGCCCCTTCTCCCGCCGCATCACCGCTTCGATGCGGCGTGCGATCGCCAGCATCTCGCTGCCGCCATGCTCGGCTACCAGCCGGTCCGCGCACGCCTCGATGATCGGTGAGCGCGGGTCGCCGCCGCGGTAGACGCGGTGGCCGAACCCCATGATCAGCTTCCGCTCCGCCAGCAGGCGCATGACGCCCGCCTCCGCCGCGTCCGGGTCGTCGAAGGAGCTGATCAGGTCGAGCGCCGCCTCGTTGGCGCCGCCGTGCAGCGGCCCGCGCAGCGTGCCGATGGCGGCGGTGATCGCGGAATGGAAGTCGGTGAGGGTGGAGGCGGCCGTGCGCGCCGCGAAGGTGGAAGCGTTGAACTCGTGCTCGGCGTACAGGGTCATGGCGATGTCCAGGGTGCGCTCGGCGGCAGCCGTCACCGGCCCGGCGCCGAGCTGGGCCAGGGTGTGCGCGGCGTGCGAGCCCGTGCCGGCGCCGTCTGCCGCGGCGCGGCGCCAGGCGCCGACCACGGCCGGGAGCTGTGCCAGCAGCGTGTCGGCCGCGTCCACCATGGCGGCGAAGTCCTCGACCGGGGCGACCGCCCCCAGCGCCGAGCAGCCGGTGCGCAGCACGTCCATCGGGTGGGCGTGCTCGGGCAACCGCTGCATGATGTCGCGGACCGCGTCCGGCAGCGCCCGGCGCGCGGCCAGCCGGTCACGATACGCGTCGAGCTCCGCCGAGGCCGGCAGCTCGCCGTGGATCAACAGGTACGCCACCTCCTCGAAGCAGGCCCCGGCCGCCAACTCCTCGATCGCGTAGCCGCGATAGCGCAAGCCATGGCCCTTGCCGACGGTCGCGATCGCCGACCGCCCCGCGACCACCCCGCTCAAGCCCGCGCTCGCCTCAGCCACGGTTGCCGCTCCGCGCCAGGATCGCGTCCGCGCGCGCCTCGTAGCGCTCGTAGTCCAGCGTCTCGTACAGCTCCGCTCGCGTCTGCATCTGCGTGACGACCTCCCTCTGCGTTCCGTCGCGGCGAATCGTCTCGAACACGCCGGCCGCCGCCTTGGCCATGGCGCGAAAGCCGGACAGCGGGTAGAGCACCAGCGCCACGCCGGCCGCCGCGAGCTGCTCCCGGCGCCACAGCGGCGTCTGCCCGAACTCCGTGACGTTGGCCAGCACCGGCACCCGCGCCGCTGCGGCCACCCGGCCGAACTGCTCCAGCTCCGTCGCGCCCTCGAAGAAGATCATATCCGCTCCGGCATCGACGTAGCGCGCGCAGCGCTCCACCGCCGACTCGATCCCTTCGACGGCCAGCGCATCGGTGCGCGCCATCACCACGAAGCGCTCGTCGGGCCGGCCGTCGACGGCGGCGGCGATCCGCTCCTGCATCAGGTCGGCCGCCACGAGCTGCTTGCCGCCGCGATGCCCGCACCGCTTGGTCTGCACTTGGTCTTCCAGGTGCATCGCGGCCGCGCCGGCGCGCGCCAGCTCGCGGGCGGTGCGGCCGATCGTGAGGCTTTCGCCCCAGCCGGTGTCGGCATCGACCAGCAGCGGCAGCGGCACGGCGCCGGTGATCCGGCGGGTGTCCTCCAGCACGTCGCCCAGGCCCGTCATCGCCAGATCGGGCAGCGCGAAGCCGGCGTTGGCCACGCCCGCGCCCGACAGGTAGATCGCCCGGAATCCCGCCGCCTGCGCCTGCACGGCCGCGTAGGCGTTGATCACGCCCACCACCTGCAGGGGCCGCTCGGCACTCAGGGCCGCATGCAGATCGCTGCTCATCGCCTCGCCGCTCATCGCCGGCCTCAGGTTGCAGATCCCGGAGTCGATAATCAAGTGGATGTACGCCTCAATTCTGGCTCTGCTCGTAATGAGCGCCGCGCACGTTGCCGCGCAGGAGGCGCTGTCGGTTTCGATGACCGTTGCGCCGGCGCATGGAATGGATCAAGCAGCCCCCTTGGAATCAACCGGTTGGGCGTCCTGGTACGGCTGGCAGTTCCATGGCCGGCGCACCGCCAGCGGCGAGGAATACGACATGTTCGCGCTGACCGCCGCGCACCGCACCCTGCCGTTCGACACCCGGGTGAGGGTCTCCCTGATTGAGGGCGGCTCCAGCATCGAGGTCCGCATCAACGACCGCGGCCCGTTCGCGTACGACCGCATCATCGACCTGTCTCTGGGCGCCGCCCGCGAACTGGGGATGCTGCGGTCCGGCGTCGCGCAGGTACGACTGCAGGTGCTGCACGTGCCGCCGACTCGGTACCTGCTGCAGATCGGCTCCTTCAGAATCCCGGACAACGCCCACGACCTGCTCCACCGGCTGCGGGTACGGGGCATCCCCGCCACCCTGGAGCCCTTCGGGGAGTTCACCCGCGTCGTCACCGAACCGGCGACCGAGGCCGGGCTGACCGCGATCGAGCAGCGGCTGCGCGCTGCCGGGATCGGCGTATGGGTGCGCAGGTCGTGCGTGGAGCCGCAGCCTGCGGCTGTCGCGCTCCGGACTCGCCGTCCGTGCCCGAGCGGTGTATAACCTGATGCGGCGCCTCGGCACGTCGGCCGGTCGCGGGTCGACGAGCACGCGGCGCGTGTGCCCCAGTAGCTCAGGTGGATAGAGCAACGGTTTCCTAAACCGTGGGTCGGACGTTCGAGTCGTCTCTGGGGTAGGAGCAGTCGTGCGGATCGCCTTGGCCCAGATCAACCCGACCATCGGCGACTTTGCCGGCAACGTCGATCGGATCGCCGCCGCCGCCCAGGTGGCGCGGGCCGGCGGCGCCGCGCTGATGGTCTGCCCGGAGCTGTCGGTGTGCGGCTACCCGCCGATGGACCTGCTGGACCACCATACGTTCGTGACCGCCAACCTGCGCGCGGTCGATCGCCTGCGCCGGCTGCTGCCGCCGGGGCTGGGCGTGGTGGTCGGCCACGTCGCCCCGAACCGGACCGGCGTCGGCAAGGCGCTGCACAACGTCGCATCGCTGCTCGCCGGCGGCGCCGTGGTCGGCTCGCAGGCCAAGAGCCTGCTACCCACCTACGACGTGTTCGACGAAGCGCGCTATTTCGAGCCGGCCGCCGCCTGCCGGCCCGTGCCGTTCGCCGGCGAGCGGCTCGGGCTGACCATCTGCGAGGACATCTGGTGGGAGTCGGACCCCGATCCCTCGGGCGCCTACGCGCGTGACCCGGTGGCCGAGCAGGCCCGCGCCGGAGCGACGCTGATGCTGGCGCCCTCCGCGTCGCCGTACCACCTTGGCAAGCCGGCGATCCGCGGCGCTCTGCTGGCACGGGTGGCGGCCACCGGCGGCTGCCCGGTCCTGTACGCCAACGCGGTCGGCGGCAACGACGGGCTCATCTTCGACGGGCAGTCCATGGCATACGCGGCCGACGGCCGGCTGATCCACCGGTCGCCCGGGTTCCGGGAGGACGTGGCAGTGGTCGATCCCGACTGTCCCGCTCGCGCGGCGCCCGCCTGCGACGACTACCGGGAAGTCGAAGCCGCGATCGGCATCGGCTTGCGCGACTACCTGGCCAAGACCGGCCACGACCGCGTCTGCCTGGCGGTGTCCGGCGGGATCGACTCCGCGGTGGTTGCGGCCGTCGCCGCCCGGCAACTGGGGCCCGAGCGCGTCACCGGCTTCGCGTTGCCGTCCCGCTACTCGTCGGACGGCAGCCGCCGCGACGCGGAGGCCCTGGCGCGCGCGCTGGGGATCGAGTTCCACGAGCTGTCCATCGAGCCCGCGTTCGCGGCCTATCTGCGAACGCTGGCGCCGGTATTCGCCGACCGCCCCCCGAACACGGCGGAGGAGAACCTGCAGGCGCGCATCCGCGGCACTCTGGTCATGGCGTTCGCGAACAAGACCGGCGCGCTGGCGCTGGCCACCGGCAACAAGAGCGAGCTGGCCACCGGCTACGCCACTCTGTACGGGGACATGGCCGGGGCGCTGGCGCCGATCGGGGACCTGTGGAAAACGCAGGTGTACGCATTGGCGCGCCGCATCAACGACGACGGCCCGATCATCCCGCAGGCGACCATCGACAAGCCGCCGTCGGCGGAGCTGCGGCCCGCTCAGCTCGACAGCGACTCGCTGCCGCCGTACGAGGTGCTGGACGCCATCCTGCGGCGCTACGTCGAGCACAGTGAAGGGGCCGAGCAGATCGTCGCCGCCGGCTTCGAGCCCGAGCTCGTCGGGCGCATCCTGCAGATGGTGGCGCGCTCGGAGCACAAGCGGCGGCAGGCCGCGACGGTGATCAAGCTGTCACCACGCGCGTTCGGCCCCGGCCGCCGTTTCCCGATCGCCCGCTACGAGTCTGACGGACGTGCCGCGCCAGCGGCAGGTCCGTCAGACTCGTAGCGAAAGGAGGGGATGGGCCACGACCGTCGCCGCAGGCGCCGGTCGTGGGGCGCTATGACGCCGCAGCCGCCTCCAGCGTCTCCAGCTCCAGTTCGCAGGCCGCGCACGGAACCTGGATCGTCCACGCTTCCAGCGCCTCCGGGTGCAGCTCGCCGATGCGGCCGGCCGGCGTCTCGTCGGCGCCGACCAGCACCTCCGCGGCGCGGCCCGGCGCAAACCGAGGATCGTCGCAGGCGCGCAGCCGGTAGGGAATCCGCAGGTAGAAGAGCAGCCCGGCCAAGTGCTCGCTCACGTCGTTGAAGCCGGCGGCCCCGTCGGCGATCAGGAATCCCAGATGGGTGCGCGTCACCGTGCCGGAGGCGTCGCGGGCGTCGCGGCGGGCGACCTTGCCCACCTCGAACAGCCGATGCGGGTAGACCGCGTGCGCGCTGGCTGCCTCGCAGCGCAGCAGGCTGGGCAGGCTGGAGGCGCGCACGACGGCGTAGCTCTCCGAGATCGGGTTGGCGATGCGCAGCACCTGGCCGTCGAGCTCAGCGTCGCCGGCCGTCCGCATCCGCTCCACGTGATCACGCTCGGAGCCGAGGTAGCTGACCATCAGCTCCTCGTAGCCCAGCCCCACCATCAGCCCCCGCGCGCGCCGGCTGAACCGCTCGACGTCGGTCAGCCGGCCGGCCGTGAAATCCTCCGGCAGCGTGGGCCGGAACGAGTCGAGGCCGCGGCCGATCACCACTTCCTCGATCACGTCCACCGGATGCAGGAAGTCGTTCCTGAACGGCGGCGGCCGCACCGTCAGACTGTCGCCCGAAGCCTCCGCCTCCACGCCGGCCAGCCGCAGGCAGCGCAGCGCGTCGCCGGCCGCAACCGGATCCCCGAGCAGCCGGCCAACGTAGGACAGCTCGACCAGGACCGGCTCCTGAAACGCCAGCGGGGCGGTGACGTCCCGGCCGAAGGGCGTGTCGTACGGGTACTTCGTGATGACGGGATGTATGCGGAAGCCGGCATCGACCAGGTCGCAGGCGACGATGGCGGTGGCCAGCAGCAGGTGGCTGAGATCGGTGCCGGTCACCTCGATGAACAGGTCGTCGTCGGAGGGCTCGACCGCTCCCAGCCCGGCGCTGTTGATGACCGGCGGCATGCTCAGCGCATCCCCCGCGGCATCCACCAGAAAGGGATAGCGATAGTGGCCGGCGATGATCGGGCCGAACTCGATCCCCTTGGGGTGGCGGGCGAGCACCTGGCGCAGGCTCATCTCCTGCGGCGGCTCCTCGTCGGCGGGCAGCGGCGCGAACGAGGTCGCATCGGGATCGGCGGCGACGTAGCGGATCGGGTAGCGCATCCGGCCGGCGCGGTAGACGCCCATCGCGATCGAGCGGCGCTTGCGGCCGTAGCTCCAGCACAGCTTCTCCTGCGTCTGGATCAGGTCGACCAGCAGGGCCTCGCCCACGGCGGGCCCGCTCGCCTGGAAGCCGACGATGTACGGCCGCACCGACTCCAGCCCGGCGTCGACCTCGATGACGCGCTCCTCCGACGGCAAGGGAGCGCCGGGCTTCGAAAAGCAGTCGTAGGTGGGCAGCGGCTCGCCCAGCCGGGCGCGGAGCTGCCGCGCCAGGCCGGCCGTGGACCACAGGTCGGGCCGGTTGGTGTCGTTCAGCTCGATGCGGCGGGTGCCGGCCTCCAGATCGCGTTCGTCCAGCACCGCCTTGGCGCCGGACAGCAGCGGCTCGAGCTCCGCGTCATCGATCGGCCGGCCCACGAACCGCTCCAGCAGGCCGTCGGCAACGTCGATCTTGGGCATGCTTACGCCCTCCCGCCGGCGGTCGCCGCCGCGGCGCGCGTGCGCACGCGCTCGATGTCCTCCGCGAACAGCTCGCGCACCGTGTCCAGTCCCAGCGACAGCAGCGCCATGCGGTCGATGCCCAGCCCCCATGCCAGCACCGGCACGTCCACGCCCATCGGGTCGCACACCTCGGGACGGAAGATGCCGGCCCCGCCCAGCTCGAACCAGCCGAGCTGCGGGTGCTTGACCCACAGCTCCACCGACGGCTCGGTGAACGGAAAGTAGCCGGGCTCGAAGCGTACCTCGGTTGCCTTGGCCACCTCCTTTGCGAACAGCTCCAGCAGGCCCAGCAGGGAGCGCAGGTTGGCCCGTTCGCTGAGGACGATCCCCTCGGTCTGATAGAAGTCGGCCAGATGCGTGGCGTCCACGTCGTCGTAGCGGAAGCAGCGCACCACCCCGAAGTACTTGCCCGGCACCTGGGCACCGGCGAGCGCCTTGGCCGACAGCACCGTGCCCTGGCTGCGCAGGATCAGCCGGCGCGTGAAGTCGCGGTCGAAGCGGTAGCCCCAGCCGCGGCTGCCGGTGCGCCCGCCGCGTTCGTGGGCGTCGGCCACCGGGTCCAGGAATTTCTGCGGGATCGTGGCGGCGTGGGTCGGCTCCTTGACGTAGAAGACGTCGTGAATGTCGCGTGCCGAGTGGGACTGCGGCATGAACAGCGCGTCGCAGTTCCAGAACTCGGTCTCCACCAGCGGTCCGTCGAACTCCTGGAAGCCCAGCGAGACCAGCTTGTCCTTGAGCTCGTCCAGGAACGTCGCGTAGGGGTTGTGGCGGCCGAACAGCACGCGGTTCGGCGGGGTCTCCACGTTGTAGGGCCGAAGCCCCCGTTCCCGCCACGCGCCGGACGCCAGGATCTCCGGCGTCAGCACCCCGATCGCGTCGGCCCCGCCGGCCGGACCGGCGGCCAGCGCCGCGGCCACCTCCGCGCCCTGCTCGGTGAGGCGATGGAAGACCGTCTCCCGGTCGCTCGCGCGGAACGGCCCGCGTGCTCCGCGCCGGCGGCTGAGGGTCAGGAGCACCTGCTTGTCGTCGTCCGGGAGCGCCGATTCCCGCAGCGGCCCCGTCACGGCCGCGTCCAGCAGGCGGCGGGCGGCCGCCAGCGTCGTGGGCGCGGCGCCGATCGCGGTGGCGCGCTTATGCTCATCCATGCGCACCGCCCGGGCGCGCGCCAGGGCCCCGAACGCCGACCCCACCTCACGCTGTTCCAGCCCGGTGCCCTCGGCCAGGTCCGGCAAGGACAGCGGCCCGTCGGCTTCGAGCTGCCTGAGGATCCGCTCCTCCGGCATGCCGTCGCGCTGATACGAGCGGCCCAGCCCGGTCAGGTCGTGCTCGACGTCGCTCTGCCGGCGGGTCTCCGCCACCCAGCCCTTGCCGGTAAGCCAGGAAAGGACCTGATTGACCTGACCCAGGACCAGATCGGCTGCCGCAGCCAACGCTTCCGGCGTGTAGTCGTCGTTCGGCTGCATCTCCCGCAGCGCGGCCGCCTCCAGCGGGTGCAGATCGCTCGGTGCTGCGTGCATGATCGGTATGCCTTGTTGTGGTCCGGGCCGGCCGTCAGAGCGCCAGCTCGGCCTCGAACTGCGCGACGGCGTGGCGCATGAAGGCCAGCTTCTCCTTCGCCATGCGCGCCGACACCTCGAAGCAGAACCGCTCCGAGTGCTCCAGGCGCTCGCGCAGAAACTCCAGGACCTCTTCCATGGTCTTCAGATGGTGCCAGAAGAACGCCCCGATCGACAGGCGGGCGAATCCCACCGCGCCGATGGTGTCCAGCAGGTTGGCGTCGTAGAGCAGCTTCGCTTCCAGCCCTTCCGGCTGCGAGCCGGGCGCGTGAGCTGCGATCGCGTCGCACACGGCGTTGACCTTGCTCACGTCGAAGCCCACCTCGCTCAGGAGCACCCGCGCCCGATCGGTGGCGGCTCCGGCCCCGCGCGCCGGCGTCTCGATGTTGTGCAGGAAGCAGGCGGCATGCAGGACATCGTCGTCGTACTCCATGCCCTCGCCGATCTCCCGCGCCAGGTGATAGACGCGCGCGGAATGCTCGAATCCCGAGGCCAGACGGCCGGCCGTCAGATCCTTGACGTACTGCACCAGCAGTTTGCGCATGCGGCAGTGTAGGAGTCTGCCGGACTTGGCGCCAGCGGCAGGGCCGCCGGACTCCTGCACTGGCAAACAGGTGGGGCTGGGCCAAGAGCGGAGCCCGTAGGCGACGGTCTTGGGGCGGTGTAGCAACAGCGGCCAGTCGTGGATAATCCTCGCTCCATGGTGGTGGTTCTCACGCGCGGCATCTCCGAGTCGCGCCAGGCGGCCGTGCGCCGCGAGCTTCAACAACACGGGTTCACCGTGCGCAAGATCGAGGACGGCGAGCGCACGGTCCTGGCGGCGGTCGGCCCGCGGGTGACCGATCCGCACCAATTCGAATCGATCGACGGGATCGAACAGGTCGTGCCGATCTCCAAGCCGTACAAGCTGGCCTCGCGCGAGGTGCAGCGCGCCGACACGGTGGTGTCGGTCGGCCCGATCCGCATCGGCGGCCAGCGCATCGCGGTGATCGCCGGCCCGTCGGTGGTGGAGAGCCGCGAGCAGATCATGGAGTGCGCCGCGCTGGTGGCCGAATCCGGCGCGGTCATGCTGCGCGGCGCGGCGTTCAAGCCGCGCACCTCACCGTACGCGTTCCAGGGGCTCGGCCTGGAGGGCCTGCGCTACCTGCGTGAGGCGGGCGAACGCCATGGGCTGCCGGTGGTGTCGGAGGCGTCGTCCATCGACCACCTGGCGGCGATGGCCGAGTTGGTCGACGTGCTGCAGATCGGCGCGCGCAACATGCAGAACTTCGATCTGCTGCGGCGGATGGGCGACCTGGGCAAACCGGTGCTGCTCAAACGCGGCATGGGCGCCACGGTCCACGACCTGCTCATGTCGGCCGAGTACCTGCTGGCCAACGGCGCCGACGAGGTGATCCTGTGCGAACGCGGCATCCGCACGTTCGAAACCGCCATGCGCAGCACCCTGGACCTGTCGGCGGTGCCGGCCGTGCACGCGCTGTCGCATCTGCCGATCATCGTCGACCCCAGCCTGGGCACCGGCGACCGCGCCACGGTGCCGCCCATGGGGCTGGCGTCGCTGGCCGCCGGCGCGCAGGGACTGTTCGTGGAGGTGCACCCCGACCCGGAGCGGGCGCTGTCCGATGGGCCGCAGTCGCTGCACCCGGCGCAGTTCGAGAAGCTGATGCGCGATATCGACGGACTGGCCGGCGTGCTGGGCATGGAGGTGGCGCGGCTGCCGCTGGGCGCGGCCAAGCCCGCGGCGGCCCGGCAGCCGGACGCCGCGGCCGAGGTGCCCCGGGTGGCATTCCAGGGGGAGATGGGCGCCAACAGCGAGATCGCCATCCGCCGCTTCCTGGAGCGCGCCGAGCCGGTGCCGTGCCGGGAGTTCCGGGACGTGTTCGACGCGGTGCTGTCGGGCGCCTGCCGCTACGGCGCGCTGCCGGTGGAAAACTCGCTGACCGGCACCATCCACCAAAACTTCGAGTTGCTGCTGCAGTTCCCTGATCTGACGATCGTCGCCGAGCGCAACATCCGCATCGTGCACAACCTGATCGGCCGGCCCGGCGCGACCATCGACGGCATCGAACGCGTCTTCTCGCACCCGCAGGGGCTGGCGCAATGCGAGCGCTTTCTGAGCGAGCACGCCGACTGGCAGAAGATCCCGTTCTACGACACCGCCGGCGCCGTCGCCCATCTGGCCCGCGAAGGGCAGATGAGCGACGCCACCATCGCCAGCGACGAGGCGGCGCGCACCTACCGGATGCAGGTGCTCAAGCAGGGAATCGAGGACAACCCCCAGAACTACACGCGGTTCCTGCTGATCGCCGCAGCCGACCACCCGCCACTGGCGCTGCCCGACAAGGCTTCTCTGGTGTTCTCCACCCACGACCGCCCCGGCGCGCTCTCCGAGTGCCTGACGGTGTTCGCCGCCCACGACCTGAACATGACCAAGCTGGAGTCCCGGCCCATCCCGGGACGCCCGTGGGAGTACCGGTTCTACGTCGACGTCGCTCTGGGCCCCGACGTCCAGGCGCTCCGCAACGCGGAGGCGGAGCTGCGGGAGCTTACCGCCAGCTACCGCATCCTGGGCGTCTACAGCTCGTAGCCGCGGGCGCAGACCTCACGGCGCCGGTGCCGGCGCGGCGCCACCGCATGCCGGAGCTATGTACATGTGTTGTACAAATCGGGGTTGTCGGCCACAATCACGGTCGAATGAGCATCGATGGAGGTGGCGGAATGGCAGAGTCCCTGGTAGACGGTGACGCCGAAACGACCGCTGTACCCGTTACGATCAGCGAGTTTCGCGCGCGGCTCGCTGAGATGGTCGGTCGCGCCGAGCGGGGTCAGGAAGTCGTGATCGCCCGTGGCCGCCAACCGGTGGCGAAGCTCGTTCCCTTGCGGACGAAACCCCGACGCCGGCTGGGGCTTCTCAAGCAACTGATGACCCCGGAAGACCTCGCGGCGCTCACGGAAGCGGTCGAAGCCCCGTTGTCACCGACCGATCAGGCCGCCCTGGAGGGGAAACATACCGACGCCCTCGGAATTGCCCGGCGATAGGCGCGACGCTCCCATGCGACTGCTTCTCGACAGCCATACGCTGTTCTGGGCGATCTCCGAAGATCAGAAGCTCTCCGGCACGGCGCGACGGCTCATTCTCGACGAGGACAACGATGTCTTCTACAGCCCCGTGAACCTGTACAAGATCACGTTCAAGGCACATCGCGGCCGGATGGCGGTGGCAGCGATGCACGTGCCCGAAGCGGCACTGACCTCGGGCTTCGAGGAACTCGCCCTCACGTCGCTGCATCTCGTTCACGCGGCGCGTCTCGATTGGTCTCACGGCGATCCGTGGGACAGAATCCTCTTGGCACAGGCAACGCTGGAAGACCTGTATCTGGTTTCGGTCGACGAGGCATTCGATACGCGAACCCACAGGCGACTGTGGTAACGGCGCAGAGGACGGCGAACCATGCTGATCGATCCCCGGCTGTTCTGGGAACAGGTCCGACTCGGTGAGGACTCCGGTCTCGAGCTCAAGGAAGCGCGGTTTCAAGGCGACCGCGTGACCGCGCCCCATCGCGACGGGCTTGCCGACGGGTTCGCGGCGTTCGCCAACTCCGGCGGCGGTCGTGTTGTCCTGGGAGTGACGGATGACCGAGAGCCGCAGTCACTCACCCCGGCGCAGCTCGACCTGCTGGCGGATCGCGTGACGGAGATCTGTTCTGACAGCATCTCACCGCCGCTGGACTTCAGCGTCTACCGGGTACCGGCGGAGCCGCCGGGGCATGGCGGCGCTCTGCTCGTCGAGATACCGCCTAGTGCGACCGTTCACCGCTCGCCGGGCAGTTACTTTCGGCGCCGAGGAGACTCCAAGCGCCAGATGCAGCCCGACGAGATCCGCCGGCTGCTGCAGTCGCGCGGACAATCCGACGCCACCGCCACCGATACGCAGGTCGTCCGCGACACCGGCGTCAACAGCCTCGGTCCCGATCTGTGGCGACGTTACGCGAGCTCGCGCACGAACGATCCTGCCGAGGTCACCCTGACAAAGCTGAAGTTCGTCAAGGACGATCGCCACGGTGCCCTTCGGGCCACGGTCGGCGGCGTGTTGCTTGCCGCCGTCGACCCTCGGGAGTGGCTCTCGAACGCCTTCATCCAGGCCGTCTGCTACGACGGTACCCGGCAGGACGGCAATCGCCAGCTCGACGCGCTGGACATCGGTGGGCCGCTCGACCGGCAGATACGAGAGGCGATGCAGTTCGTGGTCCGCAACCGGCGCGTCGCCGCTCAGAAGCGGCCGGCCCGCACCGACGTTCCCCAATACCATGAACGCGCGGTGTTCGAGGCCGTGGTCAACGCGGTCGTCCACCGCGACTACGCGGTGTCGGGATCGAAGATCCGCCTGTTCCTGTTCGACGACCGCCTGGAGCTCTACTCTCCGGGCGGACTCTGCAACTCCATGACGACCGAGGACCTGCGCACCAGTCAGTTCACCCGCAACGAGCTTCTGGCATCGCGGCTCGGACAGTGCCCGGTCGGCGACGTGCCGGGAGCGGGTGGGCGCGAGTACTTCATCGAGCGACGGGGCGAGGGCATCGGCGTGATCGAGGACGAGACGTTCGCGCTCGCCGGACGGAAGCCGCTCTTCGAGCTGATCGGCGAGCGGGAACTGAAGCTCGTGCTGCCGGCGGCAAGCCCGCCCCTGCCGGAGGGAATCGCGGCGCGCGTGGCGGTCCGCCACCACGACACCGGTGAACCGCTGCAGGGCATCCACGTGCTGCTGATCTATCCCAACAAGACCTGCCTCGAGGAGCGCACCGACGCGTTCGGGCACGCGGACTTCGAACTGCACGCACGGCTGCCGATGACCGTGCTATGCGCGGGACCAAGCTTCATGGCGGGGGTCGCCAGCGACCAAGAGCCCAACGGCATGCTCGACGTACGCATGAGACCAACGCCGAACGGCGGCTCCCTGATCATCGCCGACCGAACGGGCCATCTCCCGGGTATCCAGGGCCGACTCACGGCAATACTGGACAACCTGGACCGCACCTATCTGTATGCTCGCAACATCGCGATCAACGACGGTCTGCAGCAGCCCGTACACTTCAACCTGAACGAACCGGTCCGCCTGACCGATTCCATCGGCGCCAGCGCCACGCTGTGGTGTCGCGAAATGCTGGGGTCGTCGTGCATCTTCGACTACCGCTACGATCGCTGACCAACACGGAGTCACGAACATGGCCCAAGACATCGACCCAGACTGGCCTCCGAACCCGACTACGGGAGCGCGGCAAGAAAGTCCGCCTCGTCCTCGCAGGCGAGCGCGGCCGAAACCAGTACTGCCTCGGACGCCGCGGAGAACGCAGCCGCGTCGGCCGGGAACCCCCGCGAAACCGTGATGCCCCGCGAAAGCAGTATCTGCCTGATCGTTTCCGCTCGACCACGCTCGAACCCCTGACGCCGTTGCGAACGAAACAGCGGATGGTCGTCCGGTCCGGTACCTTCGCGAGCGCCGAGCGCCGCTCCCACCCGCTCCACGACCGCGCTGGTCCGCGTCGACGGCGTCGCCTCGTTCAGCGCCGCGTGGATCTCGTCCGTCTTCCAACCGTGAAACGCCCTGCTCTCAGCCGATTCCCGGTACACGCCGTGTTCCAGCAGATGGATCGTCAGCCCCGATCGCCGCCCCCGCAGTCGACTCGGCGACGGGGCGTCCGGCACCTCCACCCACACTTCAGGGAAGCCCCACGACTCGTAGAGCGGCAGCTTGCCCCGGCGCGCGTCCGTGGTGTGGTCCACTTCGAGCACCACGTCCGGACAGTCATCCTCGCCGACGATCATGGCGGCGGGCCCCGGCAACTTCGCGTGCGCCGGATGCAGGTACACCGACTCGTCCGCCTGCATGATGTGCCGCGGCTCGCCGCGCTCGTCGCGCAGCAACAGGTCCATCGAGCCGTAACACTCGATCGGCGAACCGCGCACCCCCGCGATTATGGCCGTAAGCTGCGTCAGGAGACGCGCACCCCGTTCGTGGTACGGCGTGGCCGGATCGCAAATCCAGGCGGTCTCCGTAGCCGCCTCCCAATACTCCAGCCGTCCTTCGAAGCGGTCGATCTGCGCGCGCGGCAGGTGGAGAGGCTTGCAGCCGGGGAACGCCGGCGGCTCGCCGTTCAGGCGATGCGGCGCACGACGCGCGCCGGCCGGCAGCGTTTCCGTCCTCGCCACGCCGCCAATGTAGGCGCCCTCGCGAGGGCAAGCAAGCAAGCTGGCTCCAGCGCAAGCCGGCGCGATGGCTCGACGGGGCATCGCGATCTGCCTCTTCGAGATCAGAGAGCGACTTGCGGCATAGTCTGACGCAACTCCCCATTCAGCGGGGCGTCGCGGCTGACGAGGGCAGTACGATCGTCGTCGGTGGACGCGGCACGCGCAGGGCGTTGCCGGCAAGGTCGGTGATGTCGCTCTCTCTGTTGATGTACACGCTGATCGGGGCTCGAACGGGGATGACGTCTTCGCCTGACACCGAAAGGTCGTAGTCCGCCTTCGAGCCGGCCGCCACCACGGCAATCTTCGCGCCGTGGACCGCGAAGTCGGTCGCGTCGATCCCCCGCATGTGTTCGCTGAACGTCAGGCGCCACGTCGCCGTTTCGGCATCGGCCGGCGAACCCTTGGGGGGCTGCCGAACGATCGAAGTGAGTGCAGGCGCGACGCTGTCGATAACGAAGGTGTTCTCGTCTGCGCCCGTGGGTGCGATGGCAGCCAGGAGGTTGCCTGCGGCGTCCTTGATGTCCCGAGTGCCGGCGAAGGACAGTCTGATCGTGGTGTTGAGGCGCGCGAGATCGCCGCCGGAGGCGATGATGTTCCAGGTCCGGCTGCCGCTGCCTTCCTGCGTCACCGTGAGGGTGGCATCTGTGCCCGAGACGGTGAAGTCGCCGGCACTCAGGTTCCTGACCGGCTCGCTGAAGGTCACCGTCCAGGCGACCTCGTCTTGGTTGGTGTGCTCCCGGCCGGGGCTCGACCGGACGATGTCGGCGACCCGCGGCGCCACGTTGTCCACGTCGAAGGTGCGCTCGTCGGCGCCAATGGTCTCGCAACAGAGAAGCGCTCGCGCGGCCTTGTCCTGGATATATAGCGAGTACGGATTGTCGTCGCTCCTCACGCGGAAGTTGAGCTTCACGCGACCGGTGTGGTCCGCCAGCCCGTCGAAGGTGACGTCGTACACGGCTTCGGAGCCTCCTACGGGCCTGACCGGATATTGGGCATCGGGGCGGAGGACCTCGGCAGACGGATGCTCCAACAGATTCACGGAGTTGATCCCGAAATGCTGTACGTCCTCGGTGAAGGTGACGCGCCACGTGACGGAGGCCGCCTGGGCCGGCGAGGTCGACGGCGTCTTCCGGACGATCGACAGCAACCGCGGGGCGGTGACGTCGGATCCGTAAGACCCGCTGCGCGTGGTCGAAGCCGTGTTGCCGTTGCCGGCCAAGTCGGTCACCCGGTCGGCCAGCAGCGACACGCTGTAGTAGTGATCCTCGATACCGAACGGTATGGCTTCCCCGTCCCCGTGGTTGCCGGTCGGCGTAATCCGCACGTGCCATTCTCGGCCGGCGTGTACCTCGGTGAGCGCGCTCGCCGTGGCGTTGGTGACCCTCACGTCGGACGCCGTGAAGCCGGTAACCTCCTCGCTGAACGTGAAGGTCGCCATGAAGGAGCCACTGTCCGTCGCTGGCACGCCATCGATCGTCACCGTCGGCCCGGTGTTGTCGATAACGAACTCGACGTCGCCCGACAGGGATCGGTTCACGAGATCGTTGCCAGCCAGATCCTCGATGGTCCTGCCTGGCGAGAGTGCCAACGCTATCGTGCCGTTGTGATCGGCGAGCGCATGGCTGTTCAGCGTGATGTAATAGACGCTACCCGAATCGTTCACTTTCGTGACCGTCAGGCTCCACGGCGAGATCCCGGTGATCGTATAGTCTTCCTTGTCCACGTTGCTCATCGCCTCGGTGAAGATGATCCGCCACGTGACGGAGTCCGCATTGGTCCGATAGGCCGACGGAGCCGATCGTTGGAGTGATTCGATGTGTGGGAATATCAGGTCGGTAACGCGCGGCTCGGGTTCGGCGGGCGAAGTCAGGCCGCCGTCTTCCTTCGGAGAGGGCGCGCTGTCGCTGTCGTCCACCGACGCCGTGCCGCCGTTGTCACCAGGAGCCAAGCCGTCGTCGCCCCGCAGAGACGTTCCGCCCTGATCCTCTCGAGAAGCCTTGCTGTTGCTGTTACTACTGTCGGCCTCCTCACGAAAATCTGTGCTGCCTTGGTCCTCCCGACCGGTCACCCCGATCGTTACTTCAACCGCGATGGCGGCGACGACGGCAAGCAGAACGACTCCTAATACAATCCTCTTCCAGATTTGCGGAGGAGAGGAAGGCGGCGTTCCTGGGCACCGCGCTATCGGCGACCACTTCGACGGGACCTTGCCGTTCCTCGCCCGCACCTGCACTTCCAAGAACACGCTGTCGACCACTGGAGCGATCGTCCGCGGCGAAACTACGGTCGGGACATCCGTCCACGCTCCGTCCTGTCTCCAGCGCAAATCGTAGCCGGTCGCGCCGCCCACATTCGCCCATGTCGCCCGACATGACCCGTCACTCCGTGTCAACATCGGCTTCTCAGGCGCCGCAGGCGGCGACGGTCGTGGCGGTTCACGCTTCGCGAGCGCCTCGAGAAGCTCGTCCATCGACTGGTAGCGATCCGGCGCATCCATCGCCATCGCCTTCATTACGGCCTTGCTCATTTTCCCGCTTACCTGAGCGTTCACTTGGTCCGGCGCCTTAAGCGCTATTCCGCTATATCGACCGGGAGCATCTACCGGCACCTCTCCCGTCAGAAGACGATATAGCGTTGCACCCACTGCATACACGTCCGCAGAGATACTAGGCCGTGCGCTACCCGCGTACTGCTCCAGCGGGGCGTATCCTGGTGTCAGCACCACCTCAATGCTCTCCGTCACGCCCGCCGTGAACGTCCGAGCCGCTCCGAAGTCCACAACCACCGTTCGCCCTTCGTCCGTCACGAGCACGTTCTCCGGCTTGACGTCCAGGTGCAGCACGCCTGCCTCATGCACTTCCTTCAGCGCTTGCCCTACGGCCGTTACGTACCTGACCGCCTCCCGCTCACTCAGCGCTCCGTCGTTCACCTCCGACAACTCCGACAATGTTCTGCCTTGCAGATATTCCATTACCATGTAGGCCGTGTTGTTTTGCTCGAAAGCCGCGTACACCGTTACGATCCCCGGTCGATCGTAGCGGTGTAGTCGAGCCATCGTCTGCGCCTCCTTTACGAACTCCCTTCTTGCTCGATCGAAGTGTTCGTCATTCAGCCGTGCTGGTGGAGTAGGAAGCACGACCGATCTGCCACGTCGCATACAGCCCCGCGGGAACAGCTCCTTGATCGCTACTTGTCGCTCCAGTGCAGTGTCGAAAGCCAAGTAGGTGATACCGAATCCGCCGTGGCCCAACACCTCTTCGATGATGTACTTTCTCCGCTGTAGTCCCGTCCCAGTCAGCAAGGCCGGGCTTGCCATCGCGGCCAAGTCATGGTTCATGTTCGGTCGGCGTCCAGAATGCAGCCAAGACTACCGCGCCGTACGCGGACTCTGTCAATCGTGGGGACGCACGTCACGATTTAGGCACATGAACGCTGAGGGGCCCGGCAACGCGGACCCGATGGGGTTCGTTCCGCGTCGTCGCCACCTCATCTTACCCTACGCGTATACTAACTCAACTCACGGGCCGCGACTACTCGCGGCGGCCCGTCAAGGACGTTGGTGACGTGTCAGCGCATCGAGAAACTCGCCGATCGACTGATAACGATCCGACCACCGGATCTCCATCGATTTCATCACCGCCTGGCTCACGTTCCTGCTTACGTGAGTGTTCACCGAATGGGGTGCCCTGAGCGCTATTCCGTGACTACGGTTGGGCGCATCTATCGGCACCTGTCCGGTCAACAGATGATAGAGCGTTGCGCCTAACGCGTACATGTCCGTGTAAACGCCGCGCCGAGCGCACCTTGCGTACTGTTCCAACGGGGCATATCCTTCCGTCACGAACACGGACATTCGTCCGCTCACGTCGGCGGTGTACTCGCGCGCCGACCCGAAGTCCACCAGCACCGTTCGTCCGTCGTCCGTCACGATCACGTTGCCGGGCTTCACGTCGCGGTGCAGTACGCCGTTCTTATGCACCTCCTGCAGCGCTTGGCCTATCGCGGTTACGTATCTGACCGCCTCCCGCTCACTCAGCGCTCCGCCGTTCGCCGTCAACAACTCCTCCAATGTTGTTCCTTGCAGAAACTCCATCACCATGTAGGCCGTGTTGTTCTCCTCGAACGCCGTGTACACCGCGACGATTCCCGGATGATTGAATCGGGCTACCGTCCGCGCCTCGTCGACGAACCTCTGTTTCGAGCGGCCGAATTCCGCTACGCTCAACCTTGCGTGTGGGGGAATCATGACCAGATTTCCATGCCGCACGCAATCATCGAAGAATGCCTCCTTGATCGCCACCTTGCGTCGCAAGGCCGCGTCGCCGCCCGCGTAGGTGATGCCGAACCCACCCTGGCCCAACACCCTGCCGACGGTGTACTTCGCCTGTTGCAGCTTGGTCCCCACCGGCAAGGCATGGCTCGTCCTCGCCGCACCGTGCGGCGTGAGCGGCGCGCCGCAGGTACGACACGCGCCTGAACCGCGCGGGTTGGCGCTCGCACATACAGGACAAGTCATCGCGCCGCTACGTTCCCGAGCGCTTCCTTATCTCTTCCTCGGACATGCCGGTGGCGGCGGCTGGGGACGACCCGCTCATCGTTCGCGTTTTTGCGCCGAGCCGCACGGTCCTCTGCGTCTCTGCTGACAGCGTTCCAGTCTGCTCGATCTCGTCCAGCGCACCTTGCAGGAGCAGCGTCGCCTGGGTATTGCCGATCCTCTGTGTCATCGCCATCGCCTGCTGAAGCGTCCGTCCGGCCCGTCGCGCATCGACCGTTGCCTGACGCACGGCTTCCTGCACAAGCTGGTCTACGTTTCGCCTCTGCACCGCCGCCATGACCGTCGGCTCGATTTGCGTCGAGGCGCGCTCGTCGTTCGTGAATGTAACGCTCAGGTCGCTCGGCGGCACTTCCTCATGGCGACCCAGCGCGGGCACTTCGAAGCTGAAGCCGACCTGCGCCAAGCGAGCCCTGCTCGTTCCTGTCCGTAAACTCGCAAGTTGTTGAGTGGGAGTGAATTGAGTTCGAAAAGGGCTGGACAAAGAAACGGTGTTTCGGCTATCGTCGCTGCTACTAACCGCAACCGACAACCGAAACACCGGAGGTCACGATGCGCATCAACCGCACCGCTCAGCCCAGCGTATTCCAACCGGACGAAATTGTCCATCCGCGCGGCAGCCAACTGGAACGCGCTTCCGAATGGCTTGACGAACATCCCGAACTGCTCGATATGGTCGGCGCCTGCGTGGCCGGTTCTCCCTCCTGCGGTCGCCGCGGGCTGACCTGCGAGACCATCCTGCGCTGCGCGGTGCTCATCCATCTGGTGGGCTACTCGTATCGGGATCTGGAGTTCAAGCTGATCGATTCGGCGTCCACGCGGCGCTTCGCGCGGATCGATCCGTTCAACCCGCCGAAGAAATCGGCGTTGCAGAGCGCCATCAGCGCGATCGACGCTGACACGTGGCAAGCGATCAACGGCGTGCTGGTGCAGGACGCCAAGCAGCGGGGGATCGAGTCGGGAACGCAGGTGCGCATCGATTCGACTGCCACCGACGCGGACATCCTGGAGCCTCAGGACAGCCGCCTGTTGTTCGACGGGGTGCGGGTGCTGACCGAGCTGCTGCGCCAGGCGCGACAGCGGCTGGCGAAGGTGTCGTTTCGCGATCACTGCCGCGCCGCCAAGCGGCGGCACCGTGAGATCGGCTCGCAGCGCGACGGCAAGCGGCGAGCAGCCACCTACCGGCGGCTGCTGCGCTTGGTGGGGCGGACGATCGGCTACGCGCAGGATGCGCTGCTTGCGGTCACGTGCGGCGTATCTGAGCCGTGGGCCGAGAGTTGGTGTGCTGAGACACGCTCGTGTCTGGATCTGATCGAGCGCGTGGTGCAGCAGACCGAACGGCGGGTGTTCGACGGCGAAACGGTGCCTGCGGGCGAGAAGGTGGTGAGTCTGTTCGAGCCGCACGTCGACATCATCGTCAAGGGCGGGCGCCGCACGCACTACGGGCACAAGATCAACCTGAGTACCGGGCGCAGTGCGCTGGTGCTCGATGTGGTGGTCGAAGACGGCAACCCTGCCGATAGCACGCGCTGCCTGCCGATGCTCAAGCGCCATGTGGAGACCTACGGGGAGCCGCCGCAACGGGTGGCGTTCGATGGCGGCTATGCGTCGCGGGAGAATCTGGATGACGCGAAGAAGCTGGGTGTGGAGCACGTGATGTTCCACAAGAAGCGGGGGATGGAGCAGACCGAGATGACGCCGTCGGCGTGGATCTACGGGGAACTGAGACGCTTTCGGGCGGGCGTGGAAGCGGGCATCTCGTATCTGAAGCGCTGCTTTGGGTTGGATCGCTGCCGGTGGTCCGGCCGCGAAGGCTTCCACGCGTACGTGCACTCGGCGGTCTTCGCACACAACCTGATAAGGCTGGCTCGCTTACTGCCGACCTGACGACCGCCAGCGGCGGTTCTGACATTATCGGTTGCCTGTCTCACGGAACGATCTGCAGGACAGGTGCGTATTTATCTCCCAATAGAGCCCACATATCGGGACACTCAGACCACCAATAGCGTCTCGGGTGTGGTCATTTCCAAGCTGTCTGCGACCGATTCGCGATCCGTCACGGGCTCCGTACAGGCACTCCAGGACCCTCTGCTGCCGACATCGGTCCAAATCGGGTATTCCCGGACAGGAACCTGCTCGGTGGCCGCGAGATACCGCCTATCGTCAACTCTGCTACGAAATCCGTTGCGTCTCCCGCGCGTATGTTTCCCAGCGCGTACGGCTGGTGCGCTCGCCGGATTTCCGCTACTCCCGGATGAATGCGAGTCAGACGGTCAAGCGCGACGCCCTTCACGCCCGAAACCGAGACGCGAAGATTCGTCACCACTTCGCGGATCGACGCGCTCAGTTCCTCGTTCATGTACGTACGGAATTCGGCCATCTCCTTGAGATGGTAGGCGCGGCCTCCTGTGTCGTCCGCCAGTCGCGCGAGCAGTTCTTCATTATATTCGTCGCCGACTCCGAACGCAATCAGCGGCGCATTCTGGTCGCCAAGCGACGAAGCGACCCTGACGCACTCCTCTTCGTCGAACGTCTCACCGTCGGTCAGCACGACCACGCGCTTGACCGTCTCTATCGGTTCCCCGCTTAGTATCGACGCGGCGTTTTGCAATCCCTTCGCCATCATCGTGCCGCCGTTGTGTTCGGTGAGAAGATCGATACTACGATGAATGTCGTGACGTCGGGCAACGGGGGTCAATCCAAGCAGTGTTCGTGAAGCGGACTCGAATTGCACGACCGCCATCTGGTCGGTTGGTTCCAGTCGCGGGTCATCGACCAGGGCCTTGGCATACTGCACCGCACGATCCAGCTTGGTGCCGCCTTCGGCGATTTGCTCCCGCATGGACGAGCTCGTGTCCACGACCAGGACGATCCGAATAGGCGACCGCTCTCCGCCCAAGGCCGCATCGGGAACGCACCGGATCAGAATGAACAGTTTCTGGTCGCTGTCCGTCCGAGCTTTCAGGTGTTGACGATGCGGGATAACGTCGACGTGCAACATCGCTATCGTCCTTCGTCTTGATGGTTCAGGGCGGCGCCAGCGGTGCCCGCCATTGCGATCTCTGTGGCCCGCACCAGCAGCACCGTGGCGTTGTCCGGAGCACCCCGCTCAAGGACTCGATCGAGGAGCCTTTGCGCGATCTGCGGCAACGATTCACCTGCTGCACGCGCAACTTCCTGCGCCAGCTCTCCGTCATCCAACAGCTCCCACACCCCATCCGTACACAGCATCAACGCGTCATCGGGGTCCAGGAGCAGAGCTGAGTCGCCCGTCCGGCTCTCCAGCGTATCGACATGGTGCGGCGGCAGCGGGCTCTGTCCTCCTACGGACCTCGTGAGCCTGTTCCGATCCGGGTGGCGGCGGGCTTCGGCCTCCGTGATCTCGCCCTGGATGACGTAGGTCATCGCCAGCGAGTGGTCGCGCGTGAGGAGTTCCGCCTCGCTGCCCCGTATGCGGTAGAGCCTGCTGTCTCCTACGTGGCCGAGGGTGACGGTCCGGTCGAGCGCGACCACGACCACGATCGTCGTTCCTCCCTCGACGCCACGGCGGCCCATTGCGGCACACACGGCGGTGTTGGCGGCCTGAATCCACTCCGCCGGCCATGTCCGGTGTTCCTCCTCCGTGGCGGTGCCCGTTCCCAGGCGCTCCGCAGCTCGCGCGATTACCTCCTGCACCGCCATTCGGCTGGCCACTTCGCCCGCGTCCATCCCGCCCATGCCGTCGGCCAGACAGTAGACGCCCCAGTTACGGACTCCTTCCTCGTCCACCATCTGACCCTGGAGATATCCGTATGCGTCTTCATTCGTGGTCCGGTCAGGGTTCAGACCGATAATCGACGCGCCGGCCACCTCGTACGCTCGCAGGGGGCGGCTTCTGCGTAGCAGTTTCCCGAGCTCGCCATGCAGCTCACGCAGGCTGCGGAAGCGCTGTTCGCGCGGCGCGAGGCAGCGATGCAGAATCTGAGGGACGCCGGACGGCAACCCCGGTGGAAGCCCTGTCGCGAACTCGATCCCTTCCTCTGGAACCGGCGCTCCCGCCGTCACGTGATAGAGAATGGCTCCGAGTCCGTACACGTCAGTTTGGGCGTCGAGCGTCTCACCGGCGGCCACTTCCGGTGCCGAGTACCCGGCGTAGGATCTCGGTATCGAAGCACGTTCGCCGATCGGTACCGTCTGATCCAGACCGACCAGCTTTATTGCGCGATCGTCGACGAGTATCCGGCTCGGGCAAACCGCAGCATGTACCAGACCGTGTTCGTTCAGGTGTATCAGGCCGGCTGCGACGCGAGCCAGAATGCTGACCGCTCGCGCGAACGCCAATTCAGAGGCGATCAGGTCCTGCAAGGTGCGTTCGGGACCCGCATCCGTTGCCATGTACACGCGCCCGTCGTGCTCAAAGGAGGCGCGCCACTCGATAAAGAGCGGGGCGGAAGAAAGCGGCGCGGCTTGCAGCAACTCGGCCTCCCTCTGCAAGCGTTCTCCCGGCGTCGACTCTTCCCAGATCCAGACTTGGCGAACATCCTCGGCATCAATCCGTTCGCCTTCGTACAAGTTGTACCCGCAACCGTCTTCCCGTTGCCGCACCACGCGATAGCGGTCGCCACCGGCGCTCAGCAGTTCAGTGCCGTCGGCAAGTGGCGCGAGCACTCCGGCCGCCGGCACCTCTTCCACTTGCTCTTCGATCGCCGGCAGCTCGCCGGGAGGCGTTACGGACTGGTCGTCCGGTGGCGTCGGTGGTGCCAGTGGCTCGGCGCACCGGGAGCCATCCGGCGCGGGCTCGTCATCGGGCTCCGGACCTATCTCCGCCATCGGCTGGTCACTTATTGTCGGCTCGTTGGTCGGCGGCAATTTATTGTGGCACGCCGGGTCTCCGTCGTGGGACGCCACGGTATCCGGCTCAGGACGTTCGTCCTCCATCAGCGGCTCTATACCTCGAACCTGAACTGGACATTGCCAAGTGCAATCACGTCGCCCGATTGCAACTCATGATCATCGGTGATCCTCTCGAACTGTCCGTCGCCACTCTTCACGAACGTACCATTACTCGATCCCAGGTCCTTTATGCTCCACTGCCCCGAGCTCTGCAGAGCCAGTTCGGCATGGCGGCGAGACACATAGCCGGATTCGGGTAGTTGCCCCAGATCCACTTCGATCGGTCCTGTGTCCGGATCGAACCTCCCAACCACCGATCCCGACGAAAGCCCCTCGAATACGGTTCCCGTATCGCGGCCTGACCTCAGCAGCGTCAGACGCGGCAATCCAGCGCCAAGCTCGTCCGGCTCGGAGGATGCGTCCGGTGCCACTGGAACCGGAGCTTGGGAACCGGAGCGATCTTCGGGAGACTCGAGAACACTTCCACACTCCGAGCACGGCTGGCTCGTGTCCTGTACGCTATTTCCACAGACGTGACACGTGGGCATCTTGATCCCTCCTTCAAGTTGTACAGAATCGGACGCCGACGGTTCGCTCTCAAGTGCGGACGCAGATCCGCGTCGTCCTGAGAAGTATACCTTTCTGCGCGAGCGGCTCAGTGGTCAAGGTGGTGTTCAAGGCCATGCACGGCTCCGGTGCATTCCCTCACGGTGACGACCAAGCAGCCCCCGTTCAGCAAACGGTCATCGATCGGATCGAGCGAGTGCGGCAAGGAACTCCGCCTGGTCCGCGCAGGCGAACGCCGCCGAAAGGAGCGCGTCCTCGGACGCTGCCGCGAATGCCGCCGCGCCGGCGGGGAACTCCTCCGAGACGTCGATGCCCCGCGACAGCAGTATCCGGCGGACCATCTCCGCGCGGGCTTCCGCCCGGCCTTCTTCTCGGCCTTGCGCGCGTCCTCGCTCAAACCCCGCTCGCCGTTGCGAGCGCAGCAGCGGGTCGTCGTCCGGTCCGGTTCCTTGCCGCGCGCCCAGCGCTCCACCCACACGCTCCAGCACCGCGCTCGTCCGCTCCGACGGCGCAGGCTCGTTCAGCGCCGCGTGAATCTCGGCCGCCGTCCAGCCGGGGAACGCCCGGCTCTCGACCGCCGCCCGGTAACGGCCGTCCTCCAACAGATGGATCGTCAGCCCCGGCCGCCGCTCCCGCGGGCGGCTCGGCGACGGCGCGTCCGGCACGTCGACCCATACTTCGGGGAACCCCCACGACTCGTACAGCGACAGCTTGCCGCGGCGGGCGTCGGTGGTGTGGTCGACTTCCAGCACCACGTCGGGAACGTCGTCCTCGCCGACCACCATGGCCGCGGCCGGCAGCCTGGCGCGGTCCGGATGCAGGTACAGGGACTCGTCGGCCTGCATGATGAGCTGAGGCTCGCCGTGCTCGTCGCGCAGCAGCAGGTCCATGGAGCCGTAGCATTCGACGTGCGAACCGCGCACCCTGGAGATCGTCTCAGCCAACCTCGTCAGCAGACGCGAAGGGCGTTCGTGGTAGGGGGTGACGGGCTCGCAGACCCAAGCGGTCTCGGTGGCCGCCTCCCAGTACTCCAGGCGCCGCTCGAAGTGTTCGAGCTCGGCGCGCGGCAGGTGGACCGGCGTGCAGCCGGGGAACGCCGGCGACGCGGGCTCAGCCGGCGACCGGACGGCCGCGCCGTCTACGCGCCCGGCAGGCCGTGTGTCGGCGGCGGTTTGGGCAGCGGCCATGCGGCAAGGTAGCTCTCCGCTCCGGGTGTTTACAAGTCAGGTTCGCGCCCCGCGGTTCCGCGTTCTATACGCTACATCCGTTCCAGGGGCCGTTGATTGAGGAACATCTGAGGAGAAATGGTAACTGACGTGAAGGACTGTCTTTCATACAAGGGATTCGTTGGGTCGGTGCACTTCAACGCGGACGACGAGGTCTTCTGCGGCAGGATAGCGGGGGTCACTGACTTGGTGACCTTCGAGGGGACCACGGTCGCGGGTTTGGCCGCGTCGTTCCGCGAAGCGGTCGAGGACTACCTGGTACTGTGCCGGACCGTCGGGAAACCGGCTCGCGGCGTCGACCAGCAGCAGCAAGCTCGGGTGACCACGCGCGAGCTTGAATTGTTGCCCACATATCTTGACCATGATATGGGCATGATCCAGGTCAGCACCGCGGAACTGAAATCTCGACTCGGCAGATACCTCGCGATGGTGCGAGCAGGAGCGACCATCGATGTCACCTCCTACCGCCAGAGGGTCGCCAGGCTGGTGCCGGCCGTCGAAGAGGCGGTGCACATCGAAGAGCCGACCGAGTCGCCCGAGACCCTTGCCCGGCTCGACCGCTTGCCGTCCGGCCGAGCGATTCCCGGGGTGGCCGCGCTGCTGGCCGACCGCAGGCGGCGATGACCGTCTACCTCGACACCTCGGTGGTGCTGAGCTGGTTGCTCAACCAGGATCCGTCAATCTCAGGGTGGGAAGGTGGCAGGCCGCCTACACCAGCGAGATCTGCCGGTTCGAGTTTCACCGCACCATCGACCGGCTCCGCCTCAGCGGCGACCTGGACGATCACGAACGTGTCTTCGTGCATGAGCGGTTCGCCACGTTCTGGAGATCCGTTTACCGGGTCCGGGTTTCCGGCGCGCTCCTCACCCGCGCCAGCCGGTCCTACCCGACGGTCCTCGGCACGCTGGATGCCATTCGCCTGACAAGTGCGCTCGCCGTCCATGAGCGCCGCAACCGCCAGATCGACGAGTTCCTCACCCACGACGGGCAGTTGGGTACGGCGGCGCGAGCAGTCGGATTCGCGGTGCGGGGCATGGCGGACGGGGCGTGATGAACTGATTCCGGGAACAGCGCGCGGCCGGACGCCGTTACCTTTCTGGTTGCGGGTTCCGCCTTGAAGCCGTAATCAACGATGCCCAATCGTCGGGTGGACTCCCCTGCGCGAGCATTCTGGCAAAGACGGCGTACGGATCGGTCTTGCTCCCCGAGGACCGTACCGTGCGTTCGTCATTCATCCATGCATAGACGATCACCTTTGCCCTGGCGTCATAGCGGAAGAACAGTCGGAACCGTCTGCCGATCCTGGCGCGCCGCCAGTGGCGGTAGCGTGTCCCGAGCGTATTCCCCTGCCGGTACTCGACCCGGGATGGGTCCTGCGGGATCGCCTCCGTCATCGCCCGGTTGACCGCCCGCAGCAGCTTGACGTTCGCATTCGACTCAAATCCGTGCGGGTCCTTTCGCCGAGCGCGCTCCCTTGCTTCCTTGAGCTTTTCGAGCTGCCTGACCAGTTCCGGATGGAACAGGATCCTCCATCCGTGTCGTTCCACTACAGGTCCACGTCGCCCTCGATAGGCTCATGGAGATCGACGTCGAACTCCGCGTCTTCCAGCATTATCCGTGCCAGACCGTCGGGCAGTTGCTCGATCAGGCGTCCGGCCTCAATGTCGCGTTCGAGCAGGTCGAGAAATGCTCCGATGGCTGGGTCTTCGTGCTCGGCGTCAGCGCGGCTCACACTGACCTGCCCGTTTTCGTGCAGTTCGAACGTCACCTTGGTTCCGGCGTCGACGCCGAGTGCCTGGCGGATCGGCTTAGGCACCGTGATCTGGCCTTTCGCGGTCATCGTGGCGATTTCCTGGATGATCGACATGATCGACACTCCTCCCTGCGTTCGGCGGCACTGTAAGGAATTCCCCTTACCTTGTCAACCGGGAGCGGTCCCGCTGCTCGGCCTGGACGGGCACGCCACTTCGACGGGCAGTTGGGAACGGCTGCCCGCGCAGTCGGATTCGCGGTGCGGGGCGTGGCAGACGAGGCGTGATGAACTGAGCTACATCCGCTCCAGGGGCCGCATGCCGAGGACGAGCATGCCGTTGCGGAGCGTCTGCCGCGCGGCGTCGACCAGCAGCAGGCGGCCGTCGCGCAGCGGCGCCGGCGCGTCCAGCACGGGACAGGCGTGGTAGAACGCCGTGAAGGCGCGCGTGAGCCCGTAGAGATAGTCGGCCACCACGTGCGGGCTGGCCTCCCGCAGCGTTCGCGCCACCGCGTCCGGGAAGCCGGCGACCGCCTTGGCCAGCTCCAGCTCGGCGCCGTCGACCAGCAGGCTGAAGTCGGCGCTCTCCGGGAGTTCCTGCCCGTGGCGGCGCAGCAGCGCGCACATGCGGGCGTGGCCGTACAGCAGGTACGGGCCGGTGTCGCCCTCGAAGCTGAGCGCCTCCTCGAAGTCGAAGCGCACCATCTTCTCGTTGGCGACCCGCAGGATGCTGTAGCGGAGCGCGCCGTGGGCGACCGCCTCGGCGCGCTCGCGGTCGAAGGCCACGCCACGCTCGGCCAGCGCCCGGCCAGCGCGCTCCACCGCTTCCGCCATGAATTCCTCCAGGAGCACCACGTTGCCGGATCGCGTCGACATGCTGGCGTCGTCCAGGCTGAGGAAGGCGTAGTGCACGACCTCGGGCGCCGTGCCGCCCAGCAGGTTGAGGGCGGCGGTGAGCTGCCGGTGGTGCAGCCGCTGATCCTCGCCCAGCACGATCAGGTTGCGATCGGCGCCGCTGTCGATCTTGTCGAGGGTGTAGGCGATGTCGCGGAGCTGGTACATGGAGGTGCCGTCAGAGCGTTCCAGCACCACGACCGGATTGCGTGACGGCAGGTCGTAGCCGTCCAGATCGAGCACCGAGCGGCCGTCCTCGTCGGTCGACAGACGCCCGGTGGCGCGCAAGCGCTCGATCACCTCGCGGGTGCGGCCGCTCCACAGGTACTCCGATTCCTTGTCGAAGCGGTCGTGGCGGATGTCCAGCGCCTCCAGGATCGCGCGCTGCCCGGCGACGCAGACGTCGACGATGGCGTCGAAGCGGCGGCGCGCGTCCGTGTCGCCCCGCTCCAGGTCGCGCAGCAGTTCGAACGTCTGCCGCTCCAGGTTGGGCTCCTGCTCCAGCCGGGCGTTGGCCTGCACGTAGAGGTCCAGCACCTCCGTGAACGGCACCGGCCGGTCGCCGGCGGCCAGCACCAGCAGGGCGATCTGCTTGCCGACGTCGTTGACGAAGTAGCGCACCTGCAGGTCGTACCCCTCGAAGCGCAACAGCCGCGCCAGCACGTCGCCGATCAGCGCGTTGCGCGCCCGCCCCACGTGCGGGGACGCGTTGGGGTTGATCGAGGTGTGCTCCAGGAGTGCGGTGCGGCCGGTGCCGGTGCGGTTCGATCCGTAGGACGCGCCGGCGGCGCGCACGGCGCCGACCACCGCGGCGATCAGGTCGCCCGGATCGATGAAGAAGTTGAGGTATGCCCCGTCGGCGGACACGCGCCGGAAGGCGGCCGGCAGCTCGACGGCCGCGGCCAGCTCGGCGGCGATCTGCGCCGGCGCGCGCCGCAGCGTCCGGGCCAACGGGAAGCACGGGACGGACAGGTCGCCGAGCGCCGGGTCGGGAGGGGTGGCGACGCTCAGGCCGCCGGCGTCGGCGCCGGGCGCCAGCGCGCCGAGCGCGGCGGAGACGGCATCGAGCGCGATGCCGCGATAGTTCTGCATCGGCGCACGCTACGGTTCCCGGCACGATCCCGCAAGGGGATCACTCGCTCGCCCGGCGGTGCCATAATCACGGTGTGAAGTTGCGCGAGCTGGTGGCCGTCGAGCGGGTGGTGTTCCTGCGCAACCGCGACAAGCGCGCCGCGCTGGGCGAGCTGGTGCGGGCGGCGGCGCGCTCGGGGGGGCCGCTGGATGAAGAGGCGGTGATGGCCGGTCTGTGGCAGCGGGAGCTGGCGCTCAGCTCGCGCATCTCCGACCGCATCGCGTTCCCGCACCTGCAGATCCCCGGCTTCGGGCGGACGCTGGTGGTGATCGGCCGCTCCTTCGACGGGGTCAGCTACGACGGTGGCGAAGGCGGTCACGTGGCGTTGATCTTCCTGATCCTGGGCGACTCCCTGGACCCGGACGGGCACGTCGCGCTGCTCGCCGACATCGCCGCCACGTTGCGGGACAAGAAACTGGTCGAGCTGCTGCTGCAGGCCGATCGCCCGGAGGTGGTGTGCCGGTTGCTCGCCGGCCCGGACAGCGCGCCGGGCCGCGCCGGCGCCGACCGGATCTCCGCGCGGGTGCTGGTCCATGCGGGCGCGCTGGCCGCGGAGGTCGAGGCCAGCACGGTCATCCTGCACGTGGACGAAGTCTCCCGCCCCATGGTGCGCGCGTTCGGCGCCGCGGGCGGCTTCGGCGTCGAGCGCCGGGCGGTCCTGGCCAGCTCCCACCCGGCTTCGGAAGCGTCGTTGCCGGCCGGGTTCTCGGACCAGTTGCTGATCCCGTTCTCGGTTCCGTCGCGGTCCAGCCAGGTGGAGATCGCCATCCTGCTGGCGCTGTCGCGGGGCGTGATCGACCACGCCGATCGCGCAGTCAGCGTCTTCGGCCTCCCGGACACCGGCGTGCTCGACACCGTCGTGGTCACGGATGTGGGTGTGGAGTTCGAGACCTTCGCGTCCGTCCGCCGCCAGCCGCTCGCGGAGATGGCGCACCGAGGGGTGCTGGAGCGGGTGCTGCAGATCGGCCGGGAACTGGCCACCCAGGGACGGGAAGGCCGGCCGGTGGGCGCGCTGTTCGTGGTCGGCGACCACGAGCGCGTCCTCGACCACACGAGCCAGCTCGTGATGAACCCGTTCAGAGGCTACCCGGACGACGAGCGCAACCTGCTGGACCCGGCGCTGGATGAGACGATCAAGGAATATGCGCTGATGGACGGCGCCTTCGTGGTCCGCCGCGACGGCGTGGTGGAGTCGGCGGGCGCCTTCCTGGGCGCCCCGGCCTCACCCGCGCAGACCCCCGGGCTGGGCGCCCGTCACGCTGCTGCGGCGGCGATAACCGCCGCTACCGACGCCCTCGGCATCGCGGTCTCGGAGTCCTCGGGCGAGATCCGCATCTTCAAGGGCGGTCAGCTCGTCCTCACCATCGGCTGAGCGCGAGGATATGAGGAAGGACTCTGACCAGGCACGCACCGGCGAGTTGCGCGAGCAGTACGATTTCTCGCATGGAGTTCGTGGCAAATACGCCGAGCGTTATTCCGAGGGTGCGAACATCGTCATCCTCGATCCTGACGTCGCCAAGGTGTTTCGCGACTCGGAGTCGGTAAACAAGGCTCTGCGCGCACTGGTAGAAGTGGCGAACAAAACGGCATCCGCTGGCTGATCGGAGAGCAAGCCGGCCCGTCAGGGGCGGGTGCGTTTGCGGTCACGGGGGAAGAGGGAGGCTTCCTTGACGCTTTCCAGGCCCAGCACCTTCTGGGTGAGGCGCTCCAGGCCGATGGCGAAGCCGCCGTGCGGCGGGCAGCCGTAGCGGAACACCTGCAGGTAGTCGGCCAGCGATTCGACCGACAGGCCTGCGGCCTCAATGTTTTCGGCCAGCAGGTCGTGCTGCTCAATGCGCCGGCCGCCGGTGGTGATCTCCACGCCGCGGAACACCAGGTCGAACGACATGGTCTTGCCGTCCGGCGCCGGGTGGGTGTAGAAGGGCCGTTTGCGGCGCGGGTCGCCGTACACGAAGCACCCCTCGGTGCCGTGCTCGCTCTCCGCCCACGAGCAGAGCTCGCGCTCAACCTCCGGGGAGACCTCGTACACCCGCCGGCCGAGCCGGTCGGAGGCCACCTTGAGCGCCTGCTCGTGGTTCAACCGCGGCAGCGCGTCGACCGCCTCCGGGCTCGGCACCGTCGCGCCCCAGGCGGCAAGCTCGCGCCCGTTGCGCTCTGCGATCGCCGCGAAAATGGTCTTGAGGATGCACTGCTCCAGGTCCATCAGGTCGTGCTCGCTGTCGATGAAGGCCATCTCCACGTCGAGCGACACGTACTCGTTCAAGTGGCGGGGGGTGTCGTGCTTCTCGGCCCGGTAGGCGTGACCGATCTCGAACACCCGCTCCAGCCCGGCGGCGACCATCGCCTGCTTGTAGAGCTGCGGCGACTGGGCCAGAAACACCTCGCGTTCGAAGTAGCGCACCGCGAACAGCCCGGTACCGCCCTCGGTGCCACTTCCGATCAGCTTGGCGGTCTTGATCTCCGTGAAGCCTTCGCCGCGCAGGTGGCGGGCGAAAGCCTCCACGATGGTCGCCTGGACCCTGAAGACGTCCAGCAGCTTGGGGATGCGCAGCGCCAGCATGCGGTTGTCGAGCTGCGCGTCCAGCGACAGGTTCTCGGGCCGGCCGTTGACCGCCAGCGGCAGGTCAGACGCTGCCTCCGACAGCACGCGATGCTCCTGCACCTGCACCTCGAACCCGCCGGGCGCGCGATCGTTGGCCTCCACCGTGCCGGTGGCGGTGATCACCGACTCCGACGACAGGTCCACCGAACCGGGGAACACGAGCTGCGCGATGCCTGAGCGGTCGCGCAACAGCACGAACGCGACGCGGCCGAGCGAGCGCACCCGGTGCACCCAGCCGGCGACCGTGACCACGGTGCCGGGCGCGGCGCGCGGCGCGGCGCCGAGGTCGGCGACCAGCGTCCGGTCCCCCCATGAGCCGGCATCTGCCATTACCGACCTCCCATCCGCGCCTGCAGGATGCGCCGGAGCGGCTCCGGGGCCGCGCGGCCGCCGGTCCGCTTCATCACCTCGCCGATCAGAAAGCCGAGCGGCCGCCCGTCGCCCTGCTGCAATTGCGCGGCCGCCTGCGGGAACGCCGCGATCGCGGCATCGACGAATCCGGAGAGCTCGGCCGCGTCGGCGATCAGGCGCAGCCCCTGCCGCTCGACCACTTCGGCCGGGTCCAGGTCGTCGTCCAACACCGACTCCAGCACCCCCTTGGCGATCTTGCCCGAGATCGCGCCGGCATCGATCAGCTCCAGCAGCTCGCTCAGGCGCTCCGCGGTCAGCGGCGACTCCGCGATCGTCATGCCGGTGCGGTTCAGCAGCCGGCGCACGTCGCCGGCAAGCCAGCGTGCCGCCTGCTGCGCATCGGCGCCGGCGGCGACGGCCCGCTCGAACAGCGCGGCGGTCGCGCGCTCGTCGCTCAGGAAGTCCGCCTGGGCGCCGGTCAGCCCGTGCTCGCGCGCCAGCCGGTCGCGCAGGTCCAGCGGCAGCTCCACCTGACCGGCTTCGACCGAGGCCAGGAACGCCGCATCCGGGCGCAGCGGCGGCAGGTCGGGCTCCGGAAAGTAGCGGTAGTCGGAGTCCGATTCCTTCACCCGCATCGGCGTGGTCACGTCCCGGTTCTCGTTCCAGTGACGGGTCTCCACCCGCACGGTCCGCCCTGCCTGCAGCTCCTGCCGCTGCCGATCCAGCTCGAACTCGATGGCGCGGCCGACGAACTTGAAAGAATTGAGGTTCTTGATCTCCACCTTGTTGCCGAGTCCGGCGCCCGCGTGATTGATCGAGACGTTGGCGTCGCAGCGCAGCGAACCCTCCTCCATGTTGCCGTCGCACACCCCAAGGTGGCGCACCACGCGACGGAAGTACTGCAGGAAGGCGATCGCGTCATCCCCTCCGCGCAGATCCGGCTCGGTCACGATCTCCACCAGCGGCGTGCCCGAGCGGTTGAAGTCCAGCAGGGACACGTCGCCGGCGTGGATCATCTTGCCGGCGTCCTCTTCCAGGTGCACTTCGCGGATCGTCACCGTCCGGAGAGGCGCCGGCGGTGCGGTCAGCGCACCGCCGGCGCCGATCGGCGCGCCGTACTGCGAGATCTGGTAGTTCTTGGGAAGGTCCGGGTAGAAGTAGTTCTTGCGCTCGAACACCGCCTCGGTTGCGAGCGTGCAGCCCACCGCCTGCGCGACCACGTAGGCCTTGCGCGCCGCCTCCCGGTTCAGGGCCGGCAGCACGCCGGGAAAGCCCAGGCAGATCGGACAGACGCGGGTGTTGGGCTCGCCGCCGAACGCTACCGGGCAGCCGCAGAACACCTTGGTGCGGGTGTCGAGCTGGATGTGGATCTCCAGCCCCACGAAGGTCTCGAACGCCCCTCGCTCCGTGACCCTTCGCTTGGTGGTGGGCGCGCTCATCGCCAGTCCTCCGCGTATCCGGCCGGGCGCGGGGGCGGATGCGCCGCCGCGTACCGGCCGGCGACGCTTAGCAGCAACGGTTCCGCGAAGTTCGGTCCGATCAACTGCATGCCGATCGGCACCCGCGGCTGCGGGGTCGGGAAGCTCAGCGCGGGAGCGCCGGCCAGATTGGCGACCGTCGTGTAAAGATCGGCGACCTTCTGCTCGAACGGATCCAGGCGAGCGCTGCCGCGCGCGAACGGAGGCACCGGGTAGACTGGCATGAGCAGCAGGTCGACCTGACCGAACAGGGCGGCCAGCTCGTCGCGCAACGCGGTGCGCACCCGCTGCGCGCGCAGGTAGTAGCGGTCGTGGAAGCCGGAGCGCAGGACGTAGGTGCCGGCCAGCACGCGCAGCTTGACCTCGTCCCCGAACCCGTCCGAGCGGGAAGCGATGATGGTCTCATCGGCCGACTCGGCAGCGGTGCGCTCTCCGTAGCGGACGCCGTCGAAGCGGGCCAGGTTGGCGCTGGCCTCGGCACAGGAAATCACGTAGTAGGCGGCCGCGGCGTAGCGCAGGGTGGCAAGGTCCACGTCCACCATACGGTAGCCCAACTCGGCGAGCTGGCCGACCGCGGCATCCAGCGCCGAGCGCACCTGCGGATCGCGCAGCTCCTGCCGGCACGCTCGCGGCACGCCGATGGTCCGCACCGCGTCCCGGTCGGGAGAGCCCGCCACCGTGGACTGGTCGTGCTCGTCCAGTCCCGCGATCGCCTCCAGGACCTCCCCGCACAGCTCCGGCGACTCCGCGATGATGCCGATCACCTCCAGCGACGATGCGTAGGAGACCAGGCCGAACCGGGAGACCACGCCGTACGTGGGCTTGAGCCCGAACACCCCGCAGAAGGAAGCGGGCTGCCGGACCGACCCGCCGGTGTCCGACCCCAGGGCGAACGGCACGATGCCGGCCGCCACCGCGGCGGCCGATCCACCGCTCGACCCGCCGGGCACCAGCCCGGTGTCCCAGGGGTTCGCGCAGCCGCCGTGCACGGACGCCTGCGTGTCGGAGCCCATGCCGAACTCGTCCAGGTTGGTCTTGCCGGCGACGATCGCACCGGCCCGCTGCAGGCGCCGTACGCAGGTGGCGCTGAACGGCGCCACGTGGGTGCCCAGCAGCGCGGATCCGCAGCTCAGGGGCTGGCCGGCGACGGCGATGTTGTCCTTGACCGCGCAGGGCATCCCCGCAAGCGGCCCCGAGGGCGCCCCGACCGCGCCGTCGGCGGCATCCGCGAACGACACGAAGGCGTTGATGCGTTCGTTCCATCCGCGCGCGTAGGCCAGCCACCGGCTCCGTACGGCCTCATCCGCGAATACCGCGCGCCAGCGCGCATCCACCGACATCCGATCCCCGCTTCGGCCGCTAGAGGACATGCCGCTAGAGGACGTTGGGGACGACGATGAACCGCTCGTCGCGCTCCGGAGCTGCCCGCACCGGGTCGTAGGCGGTGGGCAGCTTCGAGACTTCATCGTCGCGCAGTCGGGACCCGGTCAACAGCGGGTGGGTCGTCGGCCGCAGATCGTCCACATCGGCCTCCGCCAGCACGGCGAAGTAGTCGACGATGCGCGACAGCTCCGCCTCGAGCCGCGCGCGCTCGTCCGCGCCGATACGCAGTCTGGCCATGGCGGCGGTCGCTTCCAGGGTGCCGGACTCTATCTGACCCACCGATCGAGTCAAGCACCATTCCTTGCCCCTGTCAATAGTTGCGAACCCGCTCCCGGCTCGGTCCGGCTTTGACAGCGGAGCGGCCGCCCGTGGTATGATCGTATGTCCGACTCCCCAGCTCTTCTCTTTTGCAGGCACCAATTATCTCGAACGTAGCAGCCCTTGAACAGGCAGCCCCCTCGAACAGACAGCCCTCGAACAGACAGCCCCGGACCAGGCAGCCCCGGATCAGGCCCCGGTCATAACCACCACGAGGGAGGAGCTTCCCCGCCTCATCTACGACCATCAGGCGCTGGTCGACCTGTTCGACGCCACCTGGGAGCTGACGCCCGGCTACTGGCGCCGGGGCGAGCCGGGGAGCGGTTTCGGTCTGACGTTCTGCGACCCCGCACAGGACCGGGTGAGCCAGGTGGCCGCCTGCTGCTCGACCTTCTCGCTGGTGTACTCGAACCGGGAGTTTCCGGTGGAGGCGCAACTCGACGCCTTCTACGCCAAGCAGCAGCCGTGCGGGGCGATCCACGGCGAGTACAGCCTGGTGGACGGGCAGCCCTTCCTGATCAAGGCGAACCCGCACGGCGTGCAGGCGCCGCTGTTCGCATGGGCGGAATACAACATGTACCACCGGCTGGGCTCCAAGCGCCGCCTGCGCGAGGTGCTGCCCGTCCTGGAACGATACTACCAGTGGATCCAGGCCAGCTTCCGGCGCGACAACGGCCTGCTCTCGGTGCCGCGCCAGGCGCTTTGCGTGGGCAACAGCCCGCGCGACCGCGCAGCCTACCCCGTGGACTTCAACGCGCAGCAGGCGGCCAGCGCCGCGTTCATCTCCACGATCGCCGACTCCCTCAACGACAAGGAGGTCGCGTTCCGCTACAAGCGCGAGTACTTCGCCCTGAAGACGCGCATTCAGTCGCTGATGTGGAGCGAGGAAGACTCGATCTACTACGACCTCGACCGCTACGGCCAGCAGCTCAAGGTCAAGACGATCGCGGCGTTCTGGACGCTGCTGGCCGAGATCCCGAGCGAAGACAAGGCGCGCAGGCTGATCGGCCATCTGACCAACCCTCAGACCTTCGGCCGCAGCCACCCGTTCCCCAGCCTCGCGGCCGACGAAGCGCTCTACGATCCGCACGGCGGCGGCTACCGCGGGTCGGTGCTGCCGTTCGTGAACTACGCGATCATCAAGGGGCTGGAGCGCTACGGGAAGATCGACCTGGCGCGGGAGTTCGCCCTGCGCCACCTGTTCGCGATGCACGACGTGCTGGTCCCGGAGAAAGGCATGGGCGACCTGTGGGACGCCTACGCGCCGGAGCACGAGGCGGCAGCCAAGTGGCACGGCAAGGGCGGCTTTCCACGCAAGTCCTACCTGCCGTTCGTCGGCCTCTCCACGGTGGCGCTGGCGATCGAGAACGTGCTGGGGCTGTCGATCTCGCTACCCCGCAAGACGGTGGACTGGACGCTGCCGGTGCTGGAAAGCATGGGGATCGACAACCTGACGCTGAAGCGCAACATGGTCTCCATCCAGACCCACAACAGCGAGCGCGGCTGGGAAGTGCGACTGGAGTCGGAGAAGCTCTACTATCTGGCGATCCACGTCCTCGGCCGCCGGCGCAAGACGCTGCCGATCCCCTCCGGCAAGTGCGGGATCCTGGTCGACAAGATATAACTACGAGCGCGGCCGTTCGATCTCGCGCCACGCGCCTTGCGCGCGCCGCATCGGCGGCGTGACGGCAATGTCCAGGCCCGCTTCCCCGTAGTACCCCATCGGTGTCTCCTGGTAGTCGACCCCCGGAATCATGCGAGTCGTCTGGTCCTCGGAGGGCTCGAATCGGTAACTGACCTCGGTCCGAAACAACGGCTTGCGACACTCCGGGCAGTTCAGTTGACTGTCGCTGGGCAGAAACATTTCCTCGCCCCCCTCGCGACGTAAGAACGCGCTTTCGACGATCCAGCCCTGCCATCCGCACGAGTCGGCTTCGCAGCCGCAGACCGCGTAGTTGAGCCACACGTAGCTCGGTTGCTGCACCTGCCCATACGTCTTGCCGGTCTGCCGCGGCGCGTGCAGCACGAAGTACTTCTTGCGCCGCACAAGGCCCAGCACCTCGTCGAGGTCGATCCGTTGCAGCGGCGGGATGCAGTAGTGATCGGCCGAAACTACCGGACCCTCGGTGTTGAACTCGCGCACGCCCGTCAGGCCCTCACACCGCCGTGCGTCCGTTCACCGGGCGCTCCGAGGTGAGGCATGAGATCGACTCCAGAATTGATCGCCTCGTACCACGAAGAGTGGTCGCTTCGTAGTCGTTCCAGTTCCGCTTCCGTATAGGGAAAGATATCGATTCCCACCGGGAAGCCGAATGGCAGATAGTCGCCGATCCGATCACGAGGCCGCCGGTCGGAATAGGAAAGCACGATGCAGACGTCGACGTCACTACCCGGCGCTGGAGTGCCGTTCACCCGCGATCCGAACCAGATGATACGCCGCACCTCCGGCCGGCGCTCGGCAACGTGGCGAGCCCAGCGTCGAACGGCCTCCTCAACCGCTGCCTGATCGTTCGATTTGATGACGAGCGAAGCGGATAAGCTGTTCCGCACACGGGATGGCATCGTCGGAGTCCTTCTTCGTATAGAAATCGGTCGGCGCGCCGGTGTCGAAGCCGTTCGGGTAACGCGTCGGTATGTAGTGCTTGTCGAGGCTCTTGGCGCATTCGATCAGTTCCGCTCCAGCATCCCGTTCCGTCGCCATCAGACCGAGAAGCGCGGTCACGGTATGACCCCAGGCATCCTCGCCGCGACTCACGAGAACCGCTTTCAGCGCTTTCTCCGCCGCCTGCTGCGCGGCGAAGCACGCCCATTCATGCGCTTCGTGGCCGCGGGCTTGGCGGGCGTGGCGGAGGTCCGCATCCGCCTGATGGAGCCAGTCGAGGTGGCGTGACGGCATGGGACACTGTAGCACCGCGGCGCGCCTGAGCCGAGCGGCGGGCGCCCAGTCGCACGTCTCTGACCTCACATGCCCCACACGGTAATCGGCGCCTCCGTTCCGGGCGGCGCTTCGCGGCGGAAGATCTTCTCCTCCCAGCTCCGCTCCGGCGCGCGGTCGAACACGATCAGGTGCCCGGACTCCGCCCCGCAGCGGTCCAGGTAGCCCCGCGTCTGCGCCAGCCCTTCCGCGATCGTCCGCTCCAACTCCCGGCGCCGCACCTTGCACTCCACCACGATCCTGCGCTCGCGGCCCTGCTGCGGCCACACGATCAGCAGGTCCACGCGACCCCGGCCGAGGGCGTACTCTCGCTCCAGTCGCCCCCCGCCGTTGACGATCCGCTGCAGGAACGCCTGCAGCAGCAACTGCGGACCCGCCTCGTGATACTGCTCGAAGCGCTGCACCCAGTGTTCCGAGTGCTCCCGGAAGAACGCCTGGAACGCGCCGATCAGCCCGTCCACGTCCAGGCCGCCGGCCGTGTCCACGTACCACGCCGTCTTCTGTGGCAACCCCGCCTGCACCGCGTAGTTCAGATGCCGCGGCAGCACCTCCGTGTAGATAGGGTTGGCGATGCGCGGTGTGCCGTCGGCGTCCTGCGTCACCAGCCCCAGGTCGCAGGCGTACGCCACGTCTTCGGCCGACCATTGCTGTCTGTCGGCGCCGGTCAGGATCGGCTCGATCACGCGCCGCACGCGCTCCTCGAGCAGCTTGTTCGCCAGATCGTCGATGTGCGTATCGCGGCGCAGGATCAGCCGCTCCTGCGACTCCACGATGGCGTCCGCCGTGACCGGGCGGGAGCGGTCCCGGCCCGCCCGGTCGCGGAAGCAGGCGTCGTAGCAGAGCGCGTTCACCAGCCAGGGCTGCCCGGCGGTGCGCGTCCAGATCAACCGCAGCGCTTCCTCCGTGAACGGCTGTCCGGTCTCCGCGGTGTGCTGCGCCAGCAGCGCCCGCAACTCCTGCTCGGAGAAGTCGCCCAGCCGCAGCGACTCGGACTTGATGTTGAAGGCGCTGCCGCCGAGCACCATGCGGTCCTCGGCGGTCGAGTGGATGCGGTAGTCGCGCACGTCGCGCACTCCGCACAGGCACACGCTGTGCGGGAACACAGCCGGGCGCTGGTCGTAGCCCGAGCGAAGTTGGCGCAACACCGACAGGAGCGTGTCTCCGACCAGCGCGTCGATCTCGTCGATCAGCAGCACCAGCGGACGCGCGTCGGCCATGCTCCAGCGCGCCAGCGCCTGGTGAAGCGCCTGTCCCGGCCCGACGCGCGCCAGCAGCTCGGGCCAGAGTCGCTCCAGCGTGTCGTCGCCCAGCGTCACGCTTGCCCGAAACGCCAGTTGGGCAAGGACCGTGCGCATGCCCTCCGCCACGTTCTCGCGCATGGCCTGGCCGGCCTCGACGTTCGCGTACACGCAGCGGTAGTCGCCGGCGTCGCCGCCGTTCAACAGATCGCGCAGCGCCAGCAGTGCCGAGGTCTTGCCGGTCTGCCGCGGCGCGTGCAGGACGAAGTACTTCTTGCGCCGCACGAGGCCGAGCACCTCGTCGAGGTCGATCCGTTGCAGCGGCGGGATGCAGTAGTGATCGGCCGAAACTACGGGACCTTCGGTGTTGAACTCGCGCACGGCCGCCGGGCGCCTCAGACCGCCGTGCGGCCGTTCAGGGCGCGCGCCAGGGTGAGGCGGTCCGCGTACTCCAGGTCGCCGCCGACCGGCAATCCCAGGGCCAGTTGCGTGACGGTCAGCTCGGCGCCCTGACGGCGATTCGCCTGCAGGCGGTCGCGCAGGAACAGCGCGGTGGTCTCCCCCTCGACCGTGGGGTTGGTGGCCAGGATCACCTCGCGCACGCGGGAAGCGCGCACGCGCCGGATCAGTCCGTCGATGGTCAGGTCCGCCGGCCGGATGCCGTCGACCGGTGATATGGCCCCGCCCAGCACGTGGTACAGGCCGCGGAATGATTGCGTGGACTCGATGGTGATGACGTCGCGCGACTCCTCCACGACGCAGATCGTGTCCGTCTCCCGCGTCGGGTCCGAGCAGTACGCGCACAGCTCGGCCTCCGCGTAGACGCCGCAGCGGCCGCAGGGCCGGGTGTTGCGCTTGAGGGCGATCAGGTCGCGGGCCAGGGATTCGACGAACTCGTCCCTCGCTCCCAACAGGAAATACACCAGCCTCTCGGCACTCTTGCGCCCCAGTCCGGGCAGGCGCGAGAAGCCGTTCACCAGACGCTCGAGGGTCTGCATCGGAGCGAGTGTCAGACGCCGGGAAAGCCGGGAGGGAGGTTGAGCCCGCCGCCGACCTGCTGCTTGAGCTCCTCGCGCACCTTGCGCAGCGCATCGCCCATCGCGGCCGAGATCAGGTCCTCCAGCACCGAACGCTCCTCGGGATCGATCACGATCGGGTCGAGCGTCACCTTCGCAACCTCCAGGTTGCCGGTGAGCTCCACCTGCACCATGTCGCCGCCGGCCGTGCCGGTCACGCGGACGTCGGCCAGCTTGCCCTGCACCTCCGCCATCTGCTTCTGCATGCCCTGGATGATCTTCAAAAAATCCATCGGGTTGTTCGCCATACGCGTCCTCAGCCTCCGCCCTGCACTATCTCGCCGCGGAAGATGCTGCGGATCATCTCCACGCCCGGCGCCGCAGCGCCGTCACGATCGTCCGTGTCGCCTTCATCGGAGCCCAGTTGTACGCTGATTGCGCCCGCCCCGGCGAGCCCGAACGCGGCCGCGATCTCCGCGGCGTCCGCCCGCACCGTCTCCGCCGCGTATCCGTCCGCCTTGCCAAACGTGACGCGCAGTTGCGCCCCGCTCCGGTCGATCGACTGCGCCCGCTCCAGCGCGGAGGCCACCGGCGGCCGGCGCTGGCGAAGGACGGCGATCGCCTGCCCAGTCGAATCCGCCGGTCCGTCATCGCCGGTCGCGTCATCGCCGGTCGCGTCATCGCCGGCCGCGTCATCGGTTGCCGCGTCATCGGTTGCCGCGTCATCGGTTGCCGCGTCATCGGTTGCCGCGGGAGCCTCCACCGCCGCAGCCGGTGTCGGCGCCGCGGCGGGCGACCGGGGCGGCGGGCCGCCCGCGGTCGGGGCGGGAGCACCCACCGCCGCCTGCAGCTCGCGCAGGCGCTCCAGGACCTCGGCCGGCGTGATCAGACGGTCGAGCTCGGCCAGACGGCTGAGCGCCAACTCCACCTCGCAGCGCTCGTTGAGCGCGCCCTTGAGGTTGCGCTGCGCGGCCAGCAGCAGCTCGACCGCCTTTTCGGCCTGCTCGACGCTGAGCGCCTCCAGGACCTCCGGGGGGAACGCGTCTGCCGGCGCCGACAGCCACGCATCGCGGTTCAGGCCGTGCTTGAGAAACAGCACGCTGCGGAAATACTCGACCAGCTCCGCCAGGAAGTAGTCCACCGCCACGCCTCGGCCCAGAGCACGATCGAAGGCGGTGAGCGTGCCCGGCACGTCGCGGCCGGCGACCGCCCGCGCGACGCCGTTCAGGTCGTCGAATCCCAGCAAGCCGATGCTGTCGCGCAGTCCCTGCAGCGTGACGTTCGCCTCTCCCTGCCCGCGGGCGCCGGCGATCACCTGGTCCAGGATCATGAACGCGTCGCGCAGCGATCCCGCCGACTGGCGCGCGATCCAGTGCAGCGCATCCGCGGCCACCGTCGCGTCCAGCTCGACCGCCGCGTCGCGCAGACAATCGGCGATCCGCTCGTGGCCGATCAGGCTGAACGCGAAGTGCTGGCAGCGCGAGCGCACGGTGGCGGGCACCTTGTGCGGCTCGGTGGTGGCGAACACGAAGGTGACGTAAGGGGGCGGCTCCTCGATCGTCTTGAGCAGGGCGTTGAACGCCGACGTCGACAGCATGTGCACCTCGTCGATGATGTACACCTTGGTGCGGGCGGAACTCGGCGGAAACACGACCTGATCGCGCAGCTCGCGCACGTCGTCGACCCCGGTGTGGGAGGCGCCGTCGATCTCCACCACGTCCAGCGACTGCGCGCGCGCGATCTCCGTGCACGGGCCGCAGGTCCCGCACGGCGAGTCGGTCGGCCCCTGTTCGCAGTTCAGCGCCTTGGCCAGGATGCGCGCGGCCGAGGTCTTGCCGACGCCCCGCGGGCCGGAGAACAGGAAGGTCTGCGCGACGTTGCCCGAGCGCATCTCGCTCTGCAGCGTCTGCACCACGTACTCCTGGCCGACCAGTTCGGTGAACACCTGCGGCCGGCGGCGGGCGGCGGTGACCTCGTAGGCCATTCTCAGGCCACCAAGTATAACAAGTGGCCGGGTGAGTCGGGTGAATAAAGGCCCCTCGGGCGCATCCAAGCGTGCTGCGGCTCCCGGATCGGTCGCTTACCGCTGCTACCTTCCGGTCCTGACGGGGTTGGGCGGCGACCCGTAGCACAGTGCCCGGCCTGCGGACCCGAGGGGCCGCCATAGGCAGTGTTTTTCGAGTATGTGTCTTTCGAGTATGTCGGAGAGAGTGGGATTCGAACCCACGGTGCCCCGGAAAGGGCACACACGCTTTCCAAGCGTGCACCTTCGGCCTCTCGGTCATCTCTCCCGGCCATCGGTCACGTACGGCCAGGGCGATGGGCGCCGCCACGGCAGCGCCCGCCGCCCGAGCGGAGAGAGTGGGATTCGAACCCACGGAGCCACCGCAGCGGCTCAACGGATTTCGAGTCCGCCCGATTCAACCGCTCTCGCATCTCTCCGTCCGTGCCCAAGAGGACTCGAACCTCCGACCTCTAGATCCGCAATCTAGCGCTCTATCCAACTGAGCTATGGGCACTCAGTCTGTACGGAGAGGGTGGGATTCGAACCCACGGTACCCCAGGGGTACAACTCCTTAGCAGGGAGCCCGATTCGGCCACTCTCGCACCTCTCCCGGCGGCGGCCCGTCAGCCGCAGTGCGGAGAGGGTGGGATTCGAACCCACGGAGCCGCGAGGGCTCAACGGTTTTCAAGACCGTCTCCTTCGACCACTCGGACACCTCTCCGGTCTTCGCGAACCGAAGTCACCACTATAGGGACGGCGCGGCGCTCCTGTCAAACGCGGGGATGCGCCGCCGATGCCGGCCGAAAGCGCTGCCGCCGTCCCGTGCGCTTACTCCGCGATGGCTCTTGAAACCAGCTCTTGCCCATGGCGCGCTTCGCTCGCGACCCGCCAGGCATGGCTGCGAATGATTCAGGTGACCCCGTGGCGGCCGCGGCCGTGTGCTATCGTCGAGGCCGTGGTGACGGCGGAGCGCGCCGGCGACGAATCGGCACGCAAGAAGCAGCGCATGGCCAAGAAGGCCGAGGGCCGGCTCGCCGGCGGGGTCGCCTGCACGTTCGTGTTCGGCGGGCTGTGGGTGATCACCGGCGCCTGGTTCTGGCTCTTTCCGCTGGCGTTCGTCGGCCTGGCTCCCACCATCGAAGGCCTGCTTGCCCTCAGACGGGTGCGCGCCGCACGCGCGAGCGAGTTGCCGGCGGGACCGGACCCCGAGCACGAGGTGCTGCGGGTCGCCCGCGCTCAGGGGGGCAGGATCACCCCCTCGCTGATCGCCGTCGAGTCCTCGCTGTCGCTGGCGGAGGCGGAGGCGGTTCTCGACAAGATGGCGGTCGGCGGCCACGCGACCATCGCGGTGACCGACGACGGACGCGTGGAGTACGAGTTCCGGGAGTTCCTGCCGCCGGCGGCTCCACGGCCGTAGCGGACCCGCCGGCACCTGCGGCAGCCGCCGCGCGCAGAGCCCGTCGCGGAACGCACAAATCCATGGTCGGTTTCGGTTTACTTTTCTTCGACGGTCCCTTAAGCTATGGGGGTTTAGCGGCCGAAACAGTAAACAAACGGCTGGCATAGACGACTTGGGGAGGGGATCAGAGCTCGTGGCGGAAACCTATACCGCGCAAAACATCCAGGTGCTCGAAGGCCTGGAACACGTCCGCAAGCGGCCCGGCATGTACATCGGCACCACCGGTCCGGAAGGACTGCATCACCTCGTGTACGAGGTGGTGGACAACAGCGTCGATGAAGCGCTGATCGGGTTCTGCACCCAGGTCCAGGTCACCATAGAGCCGGGAGAGGTGATCCGCGTCGCCGACGACGGGCGCGGCATTCCCACCGACGTCCACCCGACCGAAGGCATCAGCGCCCTCGAGGTGGTGATGACCCGGCTGAACGCCGGCGGCAAGTTCGACAAGAAGAGCTACAAGGTCTCCAGCGGTTTGCACGGCGTCGGCGTCTCCATGGTCAACGCCCTGTCGCTCTGGTGCGAGGTCACGGTGCATCGCGACGGCGCGATCTACCAGCAGCGCTACCAGCGCGGCGTTCCCGATGAGCCGGTGCGGGAAGTCGGCACCACCGATCGCCACGGCACCACCACCCGGTTCGAGCCGGATCCGGAGATGTTCGCGAAGATCGAGTTCAGCTTCGACATGCTGTCGTCGCGGCTGCGCGAGCTGGCGTTCCTCAACCGCGGCGTCAGCATCGAGCTCAGCGACACGCGCGGAGCGGAGCAGCGGTCGAGCACCTTCAAGTTCGACGGCGGCGTGCGGGCGTTCGTGGAATTCCTCCATCAGAACAAGAAGACCATCCACGACCCGGTGGTCGCGTTTCAGGGGGAGCGTGACGACGTCCTGCTGGACATCGCGCTGGCCTACAACGACGGCTACGCCGAACAGGTGTTCAGCTTCGCCAACAACGTCAACACGCGCGAAGGCGGTAGCCACCTGAGCGGCTTCCGCGGCGCCCTGACGCGCACCCTGAACGACGCGATGCGGCGCATGAAGCTCGCCAAGAAGGACGATGAGGCGCTTACCGGTGAGGACGTGCGCGAAGGGCTCACCGCGGTCATCTCGGTCAAGGTGCCGGAGCCGCAGTTCGAGGGCCAGACCAAGCAGAAGCTCGGCAACAGCGAGGTGCGCGGCCTGGTCGAGTCGTTCGTCAACGAAGAGCTGGCCCGCTTCCTGCAGGAGTGGCCGCCGGCGGCGCGCGCCATCCTGGAAAAGTGCATCCTGGCCGCCAAGGCACGCAGCGCGGCACGCCGCGCCCGTGAGATCACCCGGCGCAAAGGGCTGCTCGAGAGCACCGGTCTGCCCGGCAAGCTGGCCGACTGCTCGGAAACCGATCCATCCAAGTGCGAGCTCTACATCGTCGAAGGCGACTCGGCCGGAGGCAGCGCCAAACAGGGGAGGGACCGTCAGTTTCAGGCGGTGCTGCCGCTGTGGGGGAAGATGCTCAACGTGGAGAAGGCGCGGCCCGAGAAGGTGCTGGCCAACGAAAAGCTGCTGCCCATCATCACCAGCCTTGGCGTGGGCATGGGTACCGACCTCGACATGTCGCGCCTGCGCTACCACAAGGTAATCCTGATGGCGGACGCCGACGTGGACGGATCGCACATCCGCACGCTGCTGCTCACCTTCTTCTATCGTCACATGAAGCAGCTGATCGCCGACCGGCACGTCTACATCGCCATGCCGCCGCTTTACAAGATCGAGCATTCCGGCGCAGTTGCCTACGCCCACGACGACGCGCAGCGCGACCGGATCCTGTCCAGCAACGGAGCCAGGGCGCAGATTCAGCGCTACAAGGGGCTGGGTGAGATGAACCCCGACCAGTTGTGGGAGACCACGATGAACCCGGATACCCGGAGCATCATGCACGTGGCCATGGACGACGTCGTCGAGGCGGAGAGCGCCGTCACCACGCTCATGGGGGAGGCGGTCGAGCCGCGGCGGAAGTTCATCGAGGACCACGCGCTTTCGGTCGGAACGCTCGACATCTGACGGGCCGTTGCCCGCCACCGGGCGGGCGCCGCGCGGCCCGGTAGACGTGCCTGCCGGCATACATCATCGATTGGGGAGGGCCATCCTACATGGCTGAGGAGCTGAGCAGCCGCGTCATACCGCGGCAGGTGGAGGACGAGGTTCGATCGTCCTATCTGACCTACGCCATGTCGGTCATCGTCAGCCGCGCGCTGCCCGATGCCCGCGACGGCCTGAAGCCGGTGCACCGCCGGCTGCTGCATGCGATGAACGAAATGGGACTGCGCGCCGACCGGCCCTACCGCAAGACCGCGCGCGTGGTGGGTGAGGTGCTGGGAAAGTTCCACCCGCACGGCGAACAGGCAGTCTACGACGCCCTGGTGCGCATGGCGCAGGACTTCTCGCTTCGCTACCCCGTGATAGACGGTCAGGGCAACTTCGGCTCCATCGACGGCGACCCGCCGGCCGCTCAGCGCTACACGGAGGCGCGGCTGGCGCCGATCGCGCAGGAGATGCTGGCGGACATCGGCAAGGAGACGGTCGACTTCCAGCCCAACTACGACGACCATCTCGAGGAGCCGGTGGTCCTGCCCGGCGCCTTCCCGTTCCTGATGGCCAACGGCGCCAGCGGCATCGCCGTGGGCATGGCGACCAACATGCCGCCGCACAACCTGCGTGAGGTGGCGCGCGCGGTCGCCAGCTACATCGACAACCCCAAAGTCACGGTCGACGAGCTCATGCGCTCCATCACCGGGCCCGACTTCCCGACCGGCGGCATCATCTACGGCCGCGACGCCATCGCCGAGGCGTACCGGACCGGGCGGGGGCGAATCCCCCTCCGTGGCCGCCTCGGGTTCGAGACGCTCAAGTCCGGCCGGGAGGCGATCGTCGTCACGGAGATCCCGTATCAGGTCAACAAGGCCACCATGGTCGTACGGATCGCCGACCTGCACCGAAACCGCCGCATCGAAGGCATCGCCGACCTGCGCGACGAATCGGACCGGCGCGGCATGCGCGTCGTCATCGAGTTGAAGCGCGGCGCGAACCGTGACGTGGTGGTCAATCAGCTCTTCGCGCACACCCAGCTGCAGATCACCATGAGCGTCAACGCCCTGGCCCTGGTAAAGGGCCAGCCGCGCGTGCTGGACCTGAAGACTCAGATCGAGCTGTACGTCGACCACCGCCGCGAGGTGGTGACGCGCCGCGCCCGCTTCGACCTGCGCAAGGCGGAGGAACGCCTGCACATCCTGGAAGGCCTGAAGCTGGCGCTGGACCACATCGACGAGGTGATCAGGATCATCCGCGGCTCGCGCGGCACCACCGAGGCTCGTAGCGGGCTGCGCGAGCGCTTCGAGTTGAGCCGGAAACAGACCGACGCGATCCTGGACATGCGCCTGCAGCGGCTGACCAGCCTGGAGGTGGAGAAGGTCGAGGCGGAGATCGTCCAGGTTGGCGAGTTGATCCAGTCGCTCAGGGAGTTGCTCGGCGACCGCGGCAAGATCCTGGCGGTGGTGAAGCGCGAGTTGGCGGACATCGCCCGCAAGTACGGCGACGATCGCCGCACGGAGGTAGTGGCGACGCCGATCACGGACATCGACCTGGAAGACCTGATCCCCGAAGAGGACGTGGTGGTGCAGATCACCAATCGCGGCATCGTCAAGCGGCTGCCGGTGGCGGCCTTCCGGCGGCAGTCACGGGGCGGCAAGGGCAGCTCGGTGGCCGTGGCCGGTAACGACTTCGTGCGCCATCTGTTCATCTCGTCCACCCACAGCTACATCCTGTTCGTCACCGACACCGGCAAGTCGTACTGGGTACGGGTCCACGAGCTGCCGGACCGGACCCGTTCGGCGATCGGTCAGGATCTGCGCTCCCTGCTTGGCATGACCGAGGACGAGCAGGTCACCGCGGTGGCCTCGCTGACCGAGTTCGACCGGGATACGTACCTGTTCATGGCGACCGCCCGCGGGGTGGTGAAGAAGGTGAGGACCACCGACTTCACCAATGCCCGGACGCGCGGTATTGTCGCGATCAACCTGGATCCGGACGACCGCCTGGTGGCGGCGATGCTCACCGACGGCAGCGGCGACGTCGTGCTGGCCACCCGGCTGGGGTACGCGTTGCGCTTCTCCGAGTACGCGATCCGGTCGATGGGCCGCGCGACCCGCGGGGTGGCCGGAATCCGGCTGCGACCCGACGACGCGGTGGTCGGCGCCGTCGTGGTAGACCACCACCAGCGCATGTTCGTCATCTCGCGCAACGGGTACGGCAAGAGGATGGCCTACAGCTCGTTCACCGCGCACGGGCGGGGCACCATGGGTCAGATCGGCTACAAGATCCACGACAAGACCGGGCCGGTGGCGGGCATCACCTCCACGCACGACGACGACGACGTCGTCTGCATCACCGAGCGCGGCAAGATCCTGAAAGCGACCTCCAGCGAGGTTCCGGTTCAGGGTCGGAGCAGCTCCGGCGTTCGCGTCGTCCGCATCGAGCCCGAGCATCCCGTGGCGGGCATCGCCCGCGCAGCTCAAGAAGACGATCCCGAGGGACCCATCTTCTCGATTGGATCGCCCGAAGAGTAGCCGATCGCCCCATGTTCCACGTGAAACGTTCCACGTGGAACGTGGGCTCTGGTTTGCCCGGCCGCCGGCTATGAGATAGTCTCACCCCGCTCCATGCGCCGCCGATTCGCCTTTGCCAACCAGAAGGGCGGCGTCGGCAAGACCACCACCACCGTCAACCTGGGCGCCTACCTGGCCCTGGCCGGCCGGAAGGTCCTGGTAGTCGACTTCGATCCTCAGGGAAACGCCACCAGCAGCGTGGGCGTGGACAGCTCGCCGTCGATCTATCAGGCTGTCATCGGCGCGGTCGACGTTGCCGAGGTCATCGTACCCACCAGCATCCCCGGACTGTCGATTGCGCCCGGCGGCATCGAGCTGAGCGGCGCGTCGGTCGAACTGGCCGACGCCGACGGCCGCGAGAAATACCTGAAGCGCGTGCTGAAGGGTGCCACCGCACCGTTCGATGATGTCCTGATCGACTGTCCTCCGTCCCTCGGACTGCTGACGATCAATGCCCTGGTAGCCGCTACCCACGTAGTCATACCGTTGCAGTGCGAGTACCTCGCACTGGAGGGACTGGCCATGCTGCTTCGCACGATCGAAGGGGTACAGCGCCGCCACAACAAGAAACTGAGTGTCGGCGGCATCGTCTTCACCATGTACGATGGCCGCACGCGCCTGACCCATGAGGTGGTGAGAGAAGTGACCGGCTATTTCCAAGACTTGGTTTTCCGAACCGTTATTCCCCGGAACGTCCGCTTGGCAGAGGCCCCGTCCTACGCCCAACCCATCTGCGAGTACGCCCCGTCGAGCATCGGCGCCAAGAGTTATCGGCAGCTCGCCGAGGAGTTCGTCGCCCGTGTCTAAGCAGTCGCGAGGGAAACGGCCCGCGCTCGGTCGGGGGATCGAGGCCCTGCTGGGCGAAAGCCCCGCAGCGGAGTCGCCGAGCGAGCTCCCGCTCGACGCGATCTCATCCAACCGCGACCAGCCGCGCCGCACGTTCAAGGACGACGAGCTTCAGGACCTCGCCCAGTCGATCGCCACGCACGGTGTGCTCCAGCCCCTGGTGGTGCAGCCCGACGGCGACGGCTACCGCATCATTGCCGGCGAGCGGCGCTTCCGGGCGGCACGCCTTGCCGGGTTGTCGGCCGTTCCGGCCGTGGTACGCACGACCACCGGGATCGAGCACCTGGAGCTGGCGCTGGTGGAGAACCTGCAGCGCGCCGATCTCAACCCGATCGAGGAGGCCCGCGGCTATCACCGACTCATGGAGGTCGGCGGCCATACGCACGAGCAGGTCGCGCGCCGCGTCGGCAAGAGCCGCGTCACCGTTACCAATGCCCTGCGCCTATTGAAGCTGCCCGGCGACATGCTGAGGGCAGTCGAGCACGGCAACATCACCGCCGGACACGCACGGGCGTTGCTGGCCGTCGACGACGAACCCGCGCAGCGGCGGCTGTTCGATCGCGTGATCGTCGAACACCTCTCCGTCCGAGCCACCGAGGAGGCGGTCCACGAACCCTCCCCGCCTGCGATCGGTGAAGCCGTCCATCGCCCTGCTTCGCGAGCCATCGATCCCGAGCTCGCCACCCTCCAGCAGCGGCTGATCGAAGCGCTGGGCACGAAGGTCGACGTTCGCGGCTCGGCGCGTCGCGGCCGGATTTCCGTCACCTACTATTCTCCCGACGACCTCGAACGCATCTGCGAGCGGATCACCGGCGTCCCGTCCTCCGACATCGAGCCGTTCGCGCCGGTCTGAACCCGCCACCGAAGAGACCGGAAGAGCCCTCCAGCCCTTCTTCGCCACCGTATCCCCGGACGCTTGCACGTCCTTGACCCGCTACGGTACACTGAAATCGGTCCGGTCGTTGATAACTTGTTCATAACTCCTGAATAAGGAGTGGCCAAAGGGAGGTTCTCAACATGTATCGAAACCATTGCTTTTGGGCGTTACCTGAACGGTCGAGGCCCGAAAAATATCTATTTATATAGTAATGTTTTACAATCATACTCGCGTTCTGATGGCCCCGCTCCCGAGGCCTTCGCGGCATCCCTCCCGACCGCGCCCTCCCCGGACCGGTCGACAATGACTGTGGAGTTTCTGTGGATAACCTGAGTACTAACGGCTCCGTATGGGATTACGAGGTCTTCTGGAACGAAGCCGTCGCCCAGCTTCGCTCCGAAATCACCGAGCAGGAGTTCCAGACTTGGTTCTCCGGAATGAGTTACGCCGGTGCCCATGATTCGCAGGTACGGCTGAACGTCCCGTCGTCCTTCTACAGGGACCAGGTCGACCAGCGGTATCGGTCGAAACTGGAGGAATCGCTGTTCGATCTGTCCGGACAGCACCTGCAGGTCACCTTCGAGATCCGGCGAACCAACGGTACCGCGACCGTTCTCCCGGTCGACACCGAGATCCTGCCGCCACCCGCCCAGGCCTCCCCGATCCGCGAGGAACGCCCGCGGCATGCGCAGCTCAACCCCGAGTACCGTTTCTCCCGCTTCGTCGAAGGTGACGGGAACTCCTTTGCCCTCAATGCCGCGATCGCGATCGCCAAGAAGCCCGGACGCACCTACAACCCCTGCCTCATCTATGGCGGCGTCGGATTGGGCAAGACCCACCTGCTGCAAGCCATCGGCAACGACGTCTACCAGGAATACCGTGACCTGAAGGTGGTCTACGTCACGGTCGAGACCTTCACCAATGAGTTCATCCAGTCGATCAAGGACAAGACCGGCCACCGTTTCAAGAATCGCTACCGTTCAGCCGACGTCCTGCTGATCGACGACGTACAGTTCCTGCAGGGCAAGACCGAAACGCAGCAGGAGCTGTTCCATACCTTCAACGCGCTCTACGACGCCAACAAGCAGATGGTGTTCTCCAGCGATCGTCCCGTCTCCGCGCTGAAGAGCCTGCCCGACCGCCTCATCAACCGCTTCGAGCGCGGCCTCAACATCGACCTGCAGCCGCCGGACTACGAGACGCGGTTCGCCATCCTGACCCAGAAGATCGACGAGAGCGGGGTTTCCGTCCCGACCGACGCGATCGAGCTGATCTCTCAGAACATCCAGAGCAACGTGCGCGACCTCGAAAAGGCCCTGACCAAGCTCACCGCGTATTCCAACCTGGTCAACCGCACGATCACCCTGGACATCGCCTCGCGCGAGCTCAGCGAGTTCTTCTCCACCCCGGCCAACGTGTCTCTCGATACCATCCAGCGGGTCACGGCCGAGTACTTCGGCCTCAGCCAGACCGAGCTGAAGGGCAAGAAACGCACCAGGGCCATCGCCTTTCCCCGGCAGCTCGCCATGTACATTGCCCGCGATATCACGGAGCTCTCCACCACCGAGATCGGACTGGAGTTCGGTGGCCGCGATCACACCACGGTCATGCACGCCTGCCAGCGCGTCGCCGAGCGCAAACGCACCGATCCCACCCTCGATCCGGTCGTCTCCCATCTGACCCGCACGATCACCCAGCGATCCCGGTGAGCCGCCTGGCAACCTGTGGACAACCACCGTAGACAACGTGGACCTGCACGGTACAAGTCGTGGGTCCGCCGGGGACAGAAACCGGATCCCGAGCCACCGGCTCACAACCTGGATTGCCGACCACCTCTTTTCACTTTCGTAAATGTTATTATGATAGTAACTTACAAGGATATCAAGAATACCCACAGCACCGCTCCTACCACCAATCCTTTTCTCCTAGTAGTTACGGAAGGACCGATCCGTTGCATGATCGCTCACCAGGGCACCGTCAAGGAGGCGCCGACGCTATGAAATTCACCATCGACAAGGACGTGATCCTGAGGGAGACCGCTCACGCCCTGGAGATCATCTCCACCCGCAATGCCATCACCGTCCTGGCCAACGTGTTCCTGGCCGTTGAAGAGGGAACGCTCACCCTGCGCGCATCCGATCTGAAGGTGAACTACCAGGCGCGGGTGCCCGTCGACATGCAGCGGGACGGTGTCACGACGGTGCCCTGCGACAAGCTGGCCGGTATACTGCGGTCTTCTCCGGCCGGGGAAATCGAGTTCGAGACGAGCGCGGAGGGGACGCTGTCCGTTCGTCCTCAGGGAAAGAGAATCGACTTCACCCTGAAGACGCTGCCTCCGGACCGGTTTCCGGAGTTTCCTTCCACCTGCGACAGCGATTTTGTCGAGGTGCCGCAAAGCGACTTGGTGCAGATGATCGCACACACCATCTTCGCGGTCTCCGACGATGAGACCCGCTACTTCATGAATGGCACCTTCCTGGACCAGTCCGATGGTGAGTTGATGATGGTGGCTACCGATTCGCATCGGCTGGCCTACTGCCGGAAAGCGCTGGGTCCTGCGTTGGCAGGCGCGGGCGTGATCGTGCCGCCGAAGATCCTCACGCTCATCCGCAAGTTCTGTACGGGCGAAGGGTCTCTACAGCTCGCGATCGGCGAGCGCAGCCTGCATGCGCAGGTCGAGCACCGGCGAATCAACTCCGGTCTCATAGACGCTCAGTTTCCCAATGTGAAGAGCGTGATCCCGGAGAGCCAGGAGCACCGGCTCCTGGTGGACCGCTCGGGCTTGACGGAGGCGTTGAGGCGCGTGTCCGTGTTGGTGGAACAGAAATCGAGGCGGGTGCGGCTGGAGGTCCAATCGGGCCAGCTCACGGTGCAATGCAGCGAGGGGGACGTCGGCACGGCCCGCGAGGAGCTTCCCTGCGAGTACGAAGGGCCCGCTTTGTCGCTGGCACTCAACTATCAGTACCTGCTGGACCCGTTGCGTGAGATGGACACCGAGCAGGTGTCGCTGGCCTTCACCGCTGCGAACAAGGCGATGACACTGGCGGCCGAGCCGGAGCGCCCCTACTTCCACGTCATCATGCCGATGCAGGTCGGCTAGCGACGCCTTGGGACTGGCGGCTCATCGGGCAGAACTGTCGGCCCGGAGGCCAAGACTGTCGTCGCTGCGCCTCGACGGCTTCCGCAACCTCCAACCGCTACGCCTGGACTCCCTGGAGGGGGAGGCCTGCGTGTTCCTGATCGGTGAGAACGGGCAGGGGAAGACCAACCTGCTCGAAGCGATCTATGTGCTCTGTTTCGGCGGATCGTTTCGCACCCGTCAGGACGTGGATCTGATCCGTACGGGTGCCGGGGAGGCCGTGGTCGGCGGCTCGTTCGAGCTCGGCGGCGCAGGCGGCGCTTGGCACCGTGAGGTGACCGTGCACGTGCGCAAGGATCGGGCCAGAGAGATACGGGTCGACGGCTCACGGGTCGCAGACCGAGCCGAAGTGGTCGGCGCCGTGCCGTGCATCTTGTTTTCGCACGACGATCTTCGAGCGGTCGACGGGCCGCCCGCGGAGTTGCGGCGGTTCTTCGATCAGACCGCCGCGCTGTCGGATCCCACCGCGCTGCCAGCCCTGCGCCGTTACCGCAGGGTGCTGATGGAACGCAACGCGCTGCTGCGCAGCGGGCCGTCGCACGACCTGCTCGACGTCTACGACCGGCAGTTGATAGAAGCGGGCCTGGTGATCCGCGGCCAGCGGAGCGGGCTCATCGACGATTACGCCGGCCGCTTCGCGGACATTTTTCACCGCGTGACGGAGTCCGATGTGGCGGTCTCCATCGCCTACCAGCCGTCCTGGTCGAGTGCTGCGCCGGACGAGGTCGCCGCGCAGATGCGCTGCGCCCGGTCGCGTGATCATGTGCTTCAGACCACCAGCACCGGACCCCATCGCGACCGCTTCCCGTTGCGGATCGACCGTCTGTCGTTCCGCAGGTACGGGTCCACCGGTCAGAAACGGCTGGCAGCGCTGGCGCTGCGCGCCGCTCAGGCCGCGCGGGTTGCCGAGCGCTCCCGGACGGCGCCGCTGCTGCTGCTCGACGACGTCCTGCTCGAGCTCGATGCCGGCAAGCGGGAGCGGTTTCTGGCAGCGCTGCCGGAAGCCGAACAACGATTCTTCACGTTCCTTCCCGACGAGCGGTTCGATCGCTACGAGATCGGCCCGACCCTGCGGATCACCGTGCGGGACGGGTCGCTCACCCCGTGGACGGAGCAGGTGACCGGGTAACCCGTGGAACGGCTGGGAGAGACGCTGCGCCGCTGGCTTTCCGAGTCAGGGGAGGCTGCGGACGCCGCCGCCCTGTTTCAGGGCTGGAAGGACGTCGTGGGTCCCGAGTTGGCCGCGCATACGCGCCCGGTGGAGGTGGAACGCGGCCGGCTCATCGTCGCCGCGGACCATCCGGGGTGGGTGCAGCTCCTGAGGGCCCGGGAACCGGCGATCGTTCGCCGGCTCGGCCGCTCGCACGCGTCCCTGGGCATAGCCCGGATCGTCACCGTGCATGGCGATCGGTCTGGGCCATCGGTTTGACAGCGGCGGGCGCTGAACCTACATTGGTGCGGTTCTCCGACCATATTCCTCATGAAACGGACCTATCAGCCAAGCCGCGTTCGCCGACGCCGTACCTTCGGATTCCGCGCGCGCATGAAGACTCGCGGGGGTCGTCTGGTGCTCAAACGGCGACGGCGCAAGGGTCGGCACCGGCTGACCGTTTCCGATGAACGCAAGCCGTACTAGATTCTTTAGCGGCAGGTGGTTGTCCGGCTGCAGACGACCCGCGACAGATGGACGAGTGGGACGCAGTGGCCGAATCGAGCGTGGCCGAATCGAGCCTGGCCGACTCGAGCCTGGCCGACTCGAGGGTGGCCGAATCGAGCGGATCTCCCGTTCCAGCGACATCAGCTCGGTGTTCCGGAGCGGCCGCTTCCGCCGGACCCGGGGACTCAAGCTCGGCTATGCCTCGAACGATCTGGGCCATCACCGCGTCGCCTTCGCCCCCACCCGCAGCCTGCGTCGGGCAGTCGATCGCAACCGGCAGAAGCGCATCAGCCGGGAAGCGTACCGCCAGCTCTTCGGCGACATAGCCGGCTCCTATGACCTGGTGTTCGTGATCTACGGTGACGCGAGCACCACGACCCGCGACCGGCGCACGGACATGGTGACGGTGCTCGACGCCGCCGGGCTGCTCGAGCGCCCGAAGCGGTAGCCTTCCTCCCTTGAACGGCAACAGATCGCACCCGGCCGCTAGAACCGAGCCCGCCGGCACTGCCGGGAACGGACACGGTGCGGGTACGGCGGGCGCCGCGCTGCGGCTAGCCGCCGTGAGCGCGGTGCGGGTCTACCAGCTCGTGGTGTCCCCATGGCTGCCACCGTCGTGCCGGTTCAGCCCGACCTGCTCGGAGTACACCCGGCAGGCGCTGCTCAGGTACGGCATCCTGCGGGGTACTTGGCTTTCATTGCGGCGCCTCTCGCGCTGCCATCCTCTCGGCTCCGGAGGCTACGACCCGGTCCCTTAACAGGGCCAGACACCGATCATGGACGTAAAGACCATCCTCGCCGTCGTCCTTTCGGTCGGCGTGATCCTGGCCTACACACTCCTGTTTGCGCCGGATCCGTTGCCGTTGGAAGAGGGGGCCCAGACCCAGGAACAGACCCAGCCGCAGCTGCCGTCGCTGTTCGGCGGGCGGTCCCAACCGGCCGCGCAGCCGGCTGAGCTTGCGCCCAGCGCGGTGGCCGCGGTCGTCTCCGAGGCGGCCGACACCGAGATCGAAGAGTTCGCGGAGGACGTGATCCGGCGTGAGACCGATGTCTTCGAGATCGGGTTCTCCCGGACCGGTGGCACCATCGCGTCGCTCCGGCTCAAGGACCATGTCGACGTCAACGGGCAGCCGGTAGAGCTGGTGCACCGTCCGGACGACGGTACGGAGTACCTGGCCGTCGCGTTCGGGGGCGTGGATACGGTGCCGAGCGACGATCCGTTCGCCTTCCGGCAACTCGACCCGACGACCTGGGAGTTCAGCCGCGACTTCGCGGCCACCGACGGCACGCCGTTCCGGTTGACCAAGACCTACCGGTTCGACCTGGAGTATCTGTTCGAGTTGCGCATCCGTATCGAGAACTCGGTGAACGCGGTGCCGGCGCTCGACTTCGGCGGCGTCAGCTACACGCTCGGAATCGCCCCGCAGCTCGGACCGGACTACGCAAAACTCGACCGGCGCAACGAGTACCGGGAGTACATGCGCTACTACCCGGAAGGCAGGCGCAAGCGGCAACGGCTGCGCAACGACCTCACCGTCGAGGAGCGCCGCGTGCGCTGGACCAGCATCGTCGGCAAGTACTTCACGTTGGTGGTGATCCCGGACGAAAGCGACTATCGGATCACCTACGACGGCCGCGCCGATGCCGACATCGACCGTCGAACGGCCCTGTACCTGGGCCGTCCCACGATCGCCAGCGTAGCGGAGACGGATGTCTTCCGCATCTACGCCGGGCCCAAGGACCGCAGCACGCTCACCCGCTACAACGATCCGGCCCTGCCGGCCGCGGACCAGCTCCATCTGGAGGAAACCGTGAGCACGGCGGCGATCATCGGCTGGCTGGCCAACATCGTGCGCTTCATGCTGGACGCGTTCTATCGGGTCATCCCCAACTACGGGGTGGCGATCATCCTGCTCACCGTCTTCATCAAAGCGCTGTTCTTCCCGCTGACGCGCAAGAGCTCGGAGTCTACCAAGAGGATGGCGCAACTCCAGCCGAAGATCGAAGAGCTGAAGAACAAGTTCAAGGGAAAGCCGGAACGGCTCAACCAAGCGACCATGGAGCTGTATAAGCGCGAGAAGGTGAACCCGATCGGCGGCTGCCTGCCGATGCTGCTGCAGATGCCGATCTTCTTCGCGCTGTACACGGTGCTGATCGAGCACTTCGACCTGCGCGGCGCCGCCTTCATCGTGCCGTGGATCGCCGATCTGTCCGCGCCGGAGAGCTTTCTGCCGCTGGGCTTCCAGCTCCCGCTGCTCGGCTGGGACGAGCTGCGTCTGCTGCCGTTCTTCATGCTGGGTTCCACCTTCCTGCAGACCAGGATCATGCCCACAGCGCAAACCGCCAACGCCACCCAGATGAAGATGCTGCAGTACGCGATGCCGATCTTCTTCTTCTTCATCCTCTATGACATGCCTTCGGGACTGGTCCTCTACTGGACGGTGCAGAACATCCTGACGGTCGTGCAGCAGCTCTACATCAACAGCCGCGGCGACAAACCCGGCAAGCCGCGCTCCGGCGGGGCGGCGGCCCGCAAGAAGCGTCCCGCGTGACACGCAATGAGCTGACGTGACGGTGCCGGCATTGCAGGCACCTGAGGAGTGACGATGGAGGTTCACGAATTCGAAGGGCGGACCGAGAAGGAGGCGATCGCCAACGCGATAGAGGCGATGGGCCTGAACGAGGACGAAATCGACGTCGAGGTCGTCAAGACGCGATCCGGGCTGTTCGGCGGTGGCAAGGTCACGATCCGGGTGCACGTCGGCGACGATCAGCAGGACGAGGAGCTCGAGCCCGACACGGAGCAGGAGACCGAGGTGATCGCCTTCGTCTCCGAGCTGCTCGGCTGCATGGGAATGGAGGCAGATCTGCGGATCGTCAGCCGCGAGGACGACCGCGTGGTGGTGGAGATGGTTTCCGACGACGCCGGCATCCTCATCGGCCGGCACGGCGCCACGCTGGAGGCGATGCAGTTGCTGACCAACATCGCGTGCGGCCGCCGGCATGAGGACGGTCCGCGGGTGATCCTGGATACCGAGGACTACCGCTATCGTCGCGAGCAGAGCCTGACCCGCATGGCGATGCGCGTGGCGCGCGACGTGCAGCGCTCGGGCCGCTCGCAATTGCTGGAGCCGATGAATCCGTTCGAGCGGCGGCTGGTGCATACGACGATCAGCGGTCTGGACGACGTCAGCACGGAAAGCGAAGGTGACGGACCGTACAAGCAGGTCCGCGTCACCTATACCGGGAGCGCGTATCAGGATCGCTGACCCGGCGCCGCAGGGACCGGAGGAGCAGCGGCTGGACGGCTCCGCGGAGGCTTCGTCGGCCGAGGCTTCGTCGGCCGAGGTGGCGCCGCCGCTGGAGCGGATGACGTTCGGCGGGCGGCCGATCGTCATCCTGGGCACCGCCCACGTCTCGCAACGGAGCGTCGAAGACGTACGCGCGGTCCTCGCACGCGAGAATCCCACGGTGGTCTGCGTGGAGCTGGACCAGGCGCGCTATCAGACGCTGACCAAGCCCGATGCGTGGCGGGAGTTGGACATCCGCTCGGTGCTGCGCAGCCGGCGCGGATTCCTGCTGCTTGCCAACATGGTGCTGGCGGCGTTCCAGCGGCGCATGGGGTTGGATGCCCAGGTGCGGCCGGGCGCGGAGATGCTGGCGGCGGTGCAGGAGGCCGAGGCGGCCGGGGCGCGCGTGGAGCTCTGTGATCGGGATGTGCAGGTGACGCTGCGGCGCGCCTGGTCGCAGAGCGGGCTGTGGGGCCGCTCGAAGCTGTTGTCGGCGCTGCTCGTCACCGGTTTCAGCTCCGAGAAGCCGGCTGCGGAGGAAATCGAGCGGCTGAAGACCGACGGGGCGCTCACCAGCATGATCTCCGAGCTCGCCGAGTATCTGCCGAAGGCGAAGGCCGTGCTGATCGACGAGCGGGACCGCTACCTGGCCGCCCGCATCGCGCAGGCGGCCCGCGAATCCGGGTCGGGGAGTGAACCGGTCGTCGCGGTGCTGGGCGCAGGGCACAAGGCGGGCGTGGTACGGGCGCTGCAGGAGATCGACGCCGGCGGCGCGTTACCCGATACCGATGAGCTCGGCGCGCCGCCACCGCGCTCCACGGCCGGGCGGGTCCTGCCGTGGCTGGTGCCGGCCATCGTCGCGGCCGTGATCGCGGTCGGCTTCGCGAGGTCGGGAATCGACCTGACGCTGACGATGCTCGGCCGCTGGGTTCTGATCAACGGAACGCTCGCCGCACTGGGGGCGCTGGTCGCCCTGGCTCATCCGGTTACGGTGATCGTCTCCTTCGTGGCGGCGCCGATCACGTCCATGAACCCCACCATCGGCGTGGGGTTCGTCAGCGGCGCGGTGGAGGCCATGGTACGCAAGCCGCGGGTGAGCGACTTCGAGTCGATTCACGACGACCTGCTGAGCGTGCGCGGCTTCTTCCGGAACCGGATCAGCCACGCGCTGGTCGTGTTCCTGGGCGCCACCCTGGGCAGCGTGGCGGGCACCTTCATCGGCCTGCCGCTGCTGGGGACGCTGCTGTTCCGCTGACCGAGCCCCAAACGGGCACGTTTATCGGCCTTCCTTTGCTGGGGACGCTGCTGTTCCGCTGAGGCCGCCTCAGACGTCCGCTGAGGCCGCCTCAGACGGGCACGGAGGTTGCCGCCGCCGGGACCATGGCCGTGCGCACCGCTTGCCGCAGGTCGGCCACCGCATGCCATCCCGCGACCGGATCGGGAGGAAGAGGACCGGGCGCGAGGACCGTGGGGATGCCGAGCCCGGCCGCCGCGCGCAGGCGCCGCTCGGTACCCACCGCGGGGCGTACCTGCCCTGCCAGCGTGATCTCCCCGAAAGCCGCCAGCGTCGCGGCCGAGGTGAGCTCGGTGCGCGCGCCGTACAACGCCAGGGCGATCGGCAGATCGGCGGCCACGTCACGCAGCCGCATGCCGCCGGCAACGTTCATGTAGATGTCGCGGTCCAGGAACGACACCTGCACCGAGCGCTGCAGCACCGCGGCGATGCGGGCGACCCGGCCGGCGTCGATCCGATCGGAGACGATACGGGGACTGGAGCGCTGCGCCGGCACCACCAGCGCTTGCACCTCCACGCACAGCACGCGCGAGCCTTCATAGATCGCGGCGACCGCGACGCCGGGCGGTGGCCGGCTGCCGCCCGCGTGCTCGACGAACCGTGACGACGGATCGCTGAGCTGCCGCAGGCCGCGGCCGGTCATCTCGAACAGCGCCACCTCCTCGACCGGTCCGAACCGGTTCTTGGCGGCGTGCAGAAAGCGCAACTCCGCGCTGCCCGTTTCGAAGGAAAGGACGACGTCGACCATGTGCTCGATCGCCTTGGGGCCGGCGATGCCGCCCTCCTTGGTGACGTGCGCGACCAGCACGGTGATCGCGTTGCGCGCGTGCGTCCAGCCGGTCAGCGCGTCGCAGATCTCCTTGATCTGATTCACCGCGCCCGGCTGGGCGCTGGAGCCGGCCGCGGTCAGCGCCTGCAGCGAATCGACGATGACCGCCGCCGGGCGCACGCTGTCCAGGAGCCGCAACAGCTCGCCCAACTCCGCCCCCGCCCAGACCTCCAGCCGCGGCGCCTGCAGCCGCAGCCGATCGGCGCGCAGCCGCAGGTGCTCGGCGGACTCCTCGGCGCTCACGTAGAGCACCCGGCCCGCGGTCTGCAGCTTCGCGCCGATCTGCAGGAGCAGCGTGGACTTGCCGACCCCGGGCTCACCGCCGATGAGCGTGGTCGAGCCGCGCATGAAACCGCCGCCGAGCACGCGATCCAGCTCGCCGTTGCCGGAGGCGACGCGCAGCCCCGGGTCCGCCTCGATCGCCGCCAGCGGTACCGCCAGGGGCGCCTCGCCGGACGCCGAAGCCTTAGCGGCGCCGGCGGCGACCTCGCGGAAGCTGTTCCACTCCCCGCAGTTGGGGCAGCGCCCCAGCCACTTGGGCTCGCGCCGCTCGCACTTCGAGCACACGAACAGGTGCTGTTCGCGCCCGGCCTTAGCCCCCGGCCCGGTCCTCATCGGTCATCGACTCCAGCAGCACCCGACGCATGCGGCGCAGTGCCCGGCCCCGGTGCGAGATCGCGTCCTTGGCGTCATCGTCCATCTCCGCAAAGGTCTCCCCCGCGCCGTGGGGCCGGAAGATCGGATCGTAGCCGAACCCGCCCGCGCCGCGCGGGGCGGATATCACGCTGCCCTCCACCGTCTCCTGCACGATTAGCAGCCGATGCTCGTCCAGCATCACTGCCAGGCAGCACACGAACCGCGCCGAACGGTCGGGGGCCCCGGCCAGCGCGTCCAGCAGCAGGAGGTTGCGCCGCTCCTGGGTGACGTCGCCTCCGTAGCGCGCGGACCGCACGCCCGGCGCCCCGTCGAGCGCCGGCACCACCAGGCCGGAGTCGTCGGCCACCGTGGCGACGCCGGTTTTCGCGAACAGATGGCGCGCCTTGCCCAGCGCGTTGTCGATGAAGGTGGCGCCGCGCTCCTCGTAGCGGAACGTCAGGCCGCGGTCGAGTGGCGTCAGCACCTGCAGCTCGGGCAACACGCGGCGAAACTCGCGGACCTTGCCGGCGTTGGTGCTGGCCAGTAGCAGCGTCAAGTGGCGCAGCCTACCGCGCGCGGAAACGGCGCTTCAACCAGAACAGCCCGGTGTCCACGGTTCCCTTGGGAATGCCCAGAAGCTGGGCGATCTGACGGTTGCTCGGGTCCAGCCGCACTGCCCGCAACTCCGCGCGGGCGTTGGCCGCCGTCCGGCGCACGCGCTGCAGCCTTCGCTCCAGGAGCCGCTGCCGGTCCGCGTCGGTCTCGTCGACGAGTTGCCCCTCGATCATCCGCGCCGCCGAGAAGGCGTGGTTGCGCCGTTCGTGCAGCCTCCGCCAACGGTGCTGCGCATCCGCGCTGACCCGGCGCGCCTGGCCGATCAACGCCGACAGATCGGAGCGGCCGCACACGCCGGCCCATGCGGACAGGTGCGTGTCGGGGAGCCGGTGGCAGCTCTTGAGGACCGCGAACAGCACCCGCCGGCGGGTGGCCCCGTGGTCGCCGGCAGCCGCGACCGCCCGGGCGTCCGGATCGGCTGCCGGCGAGGGACGGGCCTGCGTGCGCGGTGCGCCGGAGGTCAGCGCCGCGGCCTCCGGGTCCCAGAACGACGGCGAGCCGGCGAGCCGCCAGTTCGCCTCGCTGCGGCGCTTGGAGCGGTAGTAGCTGCGGAGCTGCCAGGTCAGCACCGACTTGAGGTACGCTTCGAACGGCCTGCCCTGGTCCTGGAAGCGGTCGATCAGATCCTGCAGCCGCGGCCGGCAGTACAGATAGAACTCACCGCAATCGTCGTCGTCGGTCGGTCCGCCCTGCCACAGCGGAAAGCGGTACACGTAGGCGCCCACCCGGTCGAGCAGCTCGCGCCGGCCGGCGCCGGTCCGTTGGTAGCGCAGCACGGCCACCTTCATGGGTTCCTCGGAGGTCCTGATCCCTGACTTCTGCATGCGGACCGGATAACAGGAAGCGTGCCAGGATCGGGTGCCCAGCGGCCATTCAGACCGCCCGCGCGCGGGGCCTTTACCCGTATTTACCCATGTGCGGTGCGACTGCGTGGGTGCGGGCGGCGGCGGTGTCCTCCCGGGGCGGGTGCAGCTACCGCTGCAGCCGTTCCATCTGCGGGGCCAGCACCGCCAGCGCGGCCTGCCTGGCCTGCTCGGCGGTGCCGCGGAACGAGCACCCGGCGGCCTGCGGGTGGCCGCCCCCGCCCAGCTCGTGTGCGCAGGAGCCGACGTCGACGGCCGTGGTCGACCGCATGCTCACCGAACACTCACCCGGCCGCTCCTCGCGCACCACCAGCAGCGCCTCGGCGCCGGCGACCGTCTGCAGCAGCGAATACAGATCGTCGTCCCCGCGGCCGGGGGCACCGATCTCGGCGCGATCGCTGGCGTACTGCGCCGTGTACAGCAGCAGCCCGCCGTAGAGCCGCTCGGTGCGGGCGAGCATGCGGCCCAGCATCACGCGGCGCTCGAACGGGCGCGCACCGAACATGCTGGTGTAGGCGGCCTCGGTGCTGGCGCCGGCGTCCACCAGGCGCGCGACCGCGCGGAAGACGTAGCCGGTGTCCTTGCGCAGATGGCGGAAGAAGCCGGTGTCGGTACAGGTCGCGAACAGCAGCAGCTCGGCCTCTTCACGTGTCGGCCGGTCGCCCAACCGCTCGATCAGACCCTGCACGATCAGCGCGGTGGCCGGCACCGCCGGTAGGATCAGGCGCTCATCGCCGAACGGATCACCGGCCGCGTGGTGGTCGATCACCAGCGTCGGCAGCCCCTGGATGCCCTTGCCGGGCTCGCCCGTGCGATCGGCGGTCGAGCAATCCAGCACGATGGCCGCCACGTCCCCGGCGCGGTCTTGCGGTGTCACCTGCGCGGCGAAGCGCGGCGCGAACGAGGCGATCTCCGGCCGGGTGAACGGGCCTTCGCAGAAGGTGCGCGCCTGCTTGCCGCGGCGCCGCAGGAAGCTGGCGAGCGCCAGGGGAGAGGCCAGGCAGTCCCCGTCCGGATCCTGGTGGCCGAGCAGAAGATAGGTGTCGTGGGCTGAGAGGAAACGCTCGACGGTCGCGGGGACCTCGAACGGAAAGCGGTCGGTCACGGTGGGCAACAAGTACGCTGCCGGCGGGCTTGAATGCAACCGCTCGGCGGCTATGAATCCGTTCGAATGCCGTTGGCGGCGCCAGAATCCCGGTTCAGCGTCAGCAGCGCTTGCTGCGCCGCGCCGCCCGACGCGACCGGCCGGCCGCAGCGTATGGAGACGTCGATCTCGGTCCGCATGCCGAACTCGGCCGGGAAGTAGACGCCGGGCTCGACCGAGAAGCAGGCTCCCTCGGTGACCGGGCGGCCGTCGGGAAACTCGAACGAATCCAGGTTCACCCCGGACCCGTGCAGGTCGGTGTCGATGCTGTGGCCTGTGCGGTGCCGTACCGCGGAGATCAGGCCGCGATCTGCCAGGACCTGCCGGCACTCCTGATCGACCTCGCTGCCGGACACCGGCCGGCCGGACGCGGCGGCGTCGGCCAGGAAGGTCACCGCTCGCTCACGGGCGGCGCGCACCGCTTCGAAGACCTGCCGCTGCCGTTCGGTCGGGGTGCTCGCGGCAACGCCGACCCAGGAGATGTCGGCGTAGATCGACCCCGGCTCGGGCTCCTTGCACCACAGGTCGAGCTGGACCACCGCGCCTGGCGCGAGCACCGCGCCGGCTCCGTCCGGACTGTAGTGGGGGTCTGCCGAATTGGCATCGAAGGCCACGATCGGGGCGTGATCGGTGATGAGCCCGCGCTCGTCCAGCGCCGCCAGGATCCAATCGCGCACCTCGCCCTCGGCCACCGGCCGCCCGGCCGCGCGGGCGCGCGCGAGGCGTTGCCAGGAATCGGCGACGATCCGGTGGAGTGCCTCCGCGGCGCGGTCGTGGGAGGCGAGCTGGGCACCGCTCAGGCCCCCCAGCGTCCACTGCACCAAGTCTTCCGAAGGCTGCAGGGTGAAGCCGGCCCGTTCCAGCAGGCCGGCGGTTCCGTGATCCAGGGTGGACAGGCGCGGCAGGGTCTCGGAGCACTGGGCGGCCAGGACGCTGCCCGGCGGAGCCAGACGGGAGAGCAGCTCCGCGAAGCCGGAGCGGGACGCATAGCGGTGAGTGTCCCCGTCGACGTGGTCCAGCACGCCGGCTTCGATCTCGTGGACGAGCTTCAGCACCGGGCCGTCGGCCGGGACCACCGCCAGCCAGGGCCGGGTGTTGCTGGTGCCGGCGTCGATCGCGAACACGGCGTCGGCGATCTGATCGCGGTGGTAGACGTTGTAGAACAGCCAGCCGGCGCAACCGGAGCGGCGCACGGCCGCGCGCGCCTGCGGCAGGCGCCCGCTGCAGGCGCCTGCGGCAGGCGCCCCGCCCCGCCCCGCGGCGGTCACTCTTCGAGTGAGGTTCGCTTCGCTCACGCGCCGACCAGCGTCGCCAGCATCAGCGCCTTGGCGGTGTGCTTGCGGTTCTCGGCCTGCTCCCAGACCATCGAGTAGGGAGCCTCGAACACGGCGGTCGTCACCTCGTTGCCCTTCACCGCCGGCAGGTCGTGCATGAAGATCGCGGTGGCCGCCGCGCGCCGCATCAGCGCGTCGTTCACCTGGTAGCCGGCCAGGAGCTGCAGGCGCTCCGCCTGGCGGTCCTCCTCGCCCATGGAGGCCCACACGTCGGTGTACACGACGTCCGCGCCGTGCACGGCATCGACGTCGTCGCTCACCGTGAGCGCCGCGCCCGAGCCGTTGCGGCAAGCGGCGACCAGCTCCGGATCGGGCTGAAGCTCGCTGGGAGCGACCAGCGTGCAGCCGACGCCGGTCATCGAGCAGCCCACCATAAGCGAGGTGGCGACGTTGTTGCGGGCGTCGCCCACGTAGGCCAGCGAGACGCCGCGCAACGCGCCGTAGTGCTCGCGGATGGTCAGCAGGTCGGCCAGCACCTGGGTGGGATGCCGCGCGTCGGTGAGCCCGTTGTACACGGGGATGCCGGCATAGCGGTCCAGGGTCTCCACCGTCTCCTGAGCGTAGCCGCGGTACTGGATGGCGTCGTACATGCGGCCGAACACCCGCGCGGTGTCCTCGATCGACTCCTTGGCGCCGAGCTGCAGCTCGTCCTTGTTCATCACGACGGGAAAGCCGCCCTCCTCGCCGAACGCGGTCGCGAAGGCGGAGCGGGTGCGGGTGGACGGCTTCTCGTACAGCATCGCCAGCGTGAGCCCGGCGAAGCGCTGATGCCGCTCGCCCGCGCGGCGTTGCCGTTTGACGACGGCGGACAGGTCGAGCAGCGCGGCGAGCTCGACAGGCGACAGGTCGTGCAAGGTGAGCAGCGAGCGTCCGAGCAGGTTCATGCCTACCTCCAAATCCCGGAGGCATCCGGAGAAGCGCGTAACCTACCGAGAGTCGCCGGCCCCGGCAACCCCGGCTCTGCGGAATCCTCCCTGGTGGGGGCGACAGACGCGATTCGCGTCTACGCCACGGAGTCGCGGCCGGCAGAACGAAAGGGAGAGAGTATTCCTATCTTGTGGGCTGGTCGAAGCCAGATACGTAGATACGTCATCAGAGTTGATCGTCGGCGTTCGATACGGCGGGACGACAAGGCGCGCAGAGGGTGAAGCCCGACTGCGTGGTGTATGATGGGTGTTGATCGCGACAAGCTGCGCAACGTAGGGGGCTTGACGGGGCGAAGACGACGGTTCCCATAGTTACGATGCGCCCGTCCGTCGGCCGGCTGCGGTGGTGGAATTGGTAGACACGCTAGCTTGAGGGGCTAGTGGGAGTTAAATCCCGTGAAGGTTCAAGTCCTTTCCGCAGCAACACCTGAGAGCACCGACACCACGGCCGGCACCTGGGAGCCGGGACCGGCCGCCGGCGGCATGCGGCCCGAACCGTTTCTGGGCTGGCAGGTATGGCCGGGAACCAGCGGGCTACCTCAGACGCGCCAAGCGTTATGCCAGGAAGACCGGGCAGGAGTCCGTTTCGATCCGAGCCACGGCAAAGGCAGCCATGGCCGACTCTACATCAGCGACCGGTTCACCACCGTAAAGCGCGGGGAGCTGTCCAGAGCCATGCTGGCCGCCATGATCCGCCAGCTCGGCATCAAGAAAGAGGAGTTCTGAGCCATGTTACACGCATATCCCTGTAAGCTCACGCCTTCTGTACACGGCCATGCGCAAGCAGCGGATCACACAGGGTGACCTCGCTACTCGCCTGGGTCTGAGCGAGTCTACTGTCCGCAGGCTGCTGGACCCGGATCATCGTTCTCACATCAGCCAAGTCCAGAAGGCCCTCCGCGCCGTCGGGCGCTGCCTGGTAGTCGGGGACAGGGCGGTGCCGCTTGCCCATTGATCTGCGCGTCGTGACCGCCGTGGTGTCCAGCGAGACGCCCAGTTCGTGGGCGACCCGTGTCAGTGTGCCTTGCGGAGCGCGACGGTGGCGGCCAAGTTACCGCTACCACAGGCTGAACTGGCTGACCCGGCGCGCCACCTGGTTGGCGATGATGATCAACACGAAGGATACCATGGAGTTGAAGAAGCCCACCGCGGCAGGCACGCCGCTGTCGGAGCCCTTCGACCCGGAGGCGATCGCATCGGCGTGGAAGGATCACCCCGGCGTTGCGAGCGACGATGAAGGTGTCGGCAAAGCTCTCGAAATCCACGTGCAGTCCGCTGTCGTCGGCGCGCGGACACTCGCTCCCGCCCATCGTGCTCACGGTAGACGCAACCTCGCGCGTTGCAGCCAGGACGGTCTCGCCGGGCCACAAGCCACAGGCATCTGACCACGTGCACGCCCCGGTTCGTGCGCTACGTATACGGTCCGAACCAGAAGGCGTACAGCTCGGCTCCCCACAGCGAGAATCGGAGGCGCACCCGCCTGCCTTGCAGCTCCGCCAGACTCCGGCGGTCGCGCCAGCGTACGATCTCGTCGGTGCTGTCGATGACCGCGGGGATGCAGTCGTCGGCGCCGTAGCTGGGCAGCACCTCGCCGTGCTCGTCTAGGATCTCCGCCCGGACCTTGCCGCGCCAGGAGTCCACGTTGACGTGCAACTCCGGGCCTGACACCTCCAGCGGGACGGTGAGCACCGATCCCCACTCCACGCCGCCCTTGAGCGAAACGAACCCGTCCAGCCGGAGGCGGGCCATGCAGATCGCGGACGAGTCCAGGAAGCCGTGGTACGCCGCCTCCGCGATCGGTATGCCGCGGCGCCTGGCGGCCGTGTAGTAGAGCCACAGCTCGCCGTTGCGCCGCAGGACGCCGTTGGTGGAACCGATCTGCCCGGTGTCATAGCGGCTGCCGTCCCCGACCGGCGATAACTCCAGGAACGGCGCCCGCCCGGCCACCCGCTCCCAGCGGCGCAGGTCTCTGCTGGAAGCCAGCTCCATCGTCTTGCGGCTGTCCACGTTCTCGAACAGCGGCGGGCGCTTCCCTGCCCAGTGATGCATGACCGGCAGGCCCAGATACAGATCTTCGTAGCGGAAGACTGGGAAGTGGTACACGTCGGTGCGCCACTCCTCGGGACGGTTGCGGACTGGGGGCAGGTACGCCGGATCGTCGAAGAACCGGCGCAAGCGTTCGAAGCCGTTCTCCTGATCGGTCTGATCGGCGTGGAAGATCAGTTCCTGATCGGTCCAGCTCCGGAAGTCGTCGCTCGTCGACAGGTAGAAGGAGCGGCCGTACGGACCCTGGTGCTTGACGGTGGAGATGAACAGGTCGCGTGCCTCGTCCAGATACAGCTCCGAGACGTCGGCGCTGGGCTGCGGCGGAACGTCGAGCTCCTGCCAATGAATACAGTCGGCGGAGACCAGCGTGTACAGGTTGCGGTCCCGGTAGGTCAGCGCCTTGAAGCGCCGCGCCGGATCGGCCTCCTTGGCGTGGCACAGCGGCCCGCGGATGTGGCCGTGGATCGACGGCAGGATGTTGTTCTCGGTGCCGATCGGGGTGCCTCTCCACGTCAGCCCCGGATAGTCGTACAGGTTCAGAAACGGCTTCTCCCAGTTGACGCCGTCGGTGGAGGTCGCGTAGCAGGAGTAGTTGCCGCTGGCGCCGGCATCCCCTCCGGCGTCGAGCTTGAGGGCGTCGCCGGTGCCGATGGTCGCATCGTCGGGCGCCGCGGTGCCCAGGTAGATCATCTTGAAGATCTCCGCATCCGGATCCCAGACCGGCGCGCCCCACGTGCGGATGTACATGTTCTCCCACCGGTGCTCCGGCCTGACCACCGCATTGCCGGCGAACTTGCGCGGCTGGTGGAGCTTTCGGGCCAAGTTGTCGATGCGCTCCACGTGGTGGTCGTCGATGCACAGATGCTTCATGCAGCCCTCCCGAGGGATCGACAGGACAGACTAACCCATGCGGAGGCCGCTTGGCAGCGCCCGCGCCAGCGGGTAACCTGGGAGTTGGTCGAACAAACGCCGGGTGGGATGCCCGACGGCGTGCTCCCGGTCCAGGAGGTGCGTGATGAACGCCAAGAGGATGGCAGCGCTCGGCTTGCTCGCCGCAGGTTCGCTGCTGATCGCGACCGGGCTGTACGCCGCGAGCGCCGCAGAGACGGCCGCCGCGGAGAAGGCGACGATCCAGATGCCGGGGCGGTTGGTCTACGAGGTGTGGACTCCCGCACCCTGGTCGCATCGCAACGACGGCCACTGGCCGCAGTGGTGGCTGGTCTTCGACCGGCTGCTGGAGAACAACGCTCAGCACATACCGGAGATCCCGAGCCTGGCGACGAGCTGGGACATCTCGGAGGATGGACTGCAGTACACCTTCCACCTGCGCGACGACGTCGTGTTCCACGATGGAACCCCGTTCAGCGCGCACGACGTGAAGGCCACCTTCCTGATCATCCTGGACGGCTACGTCACCAGCCCGACCTGGATCGGCAACCTGCTGAACATCGAGGGCGTGGACGCCTACCGCTCGGGCGGCGCCGACGACATACCGGGGATCGAGGTGGCCGACGACCACACGGTACGGTTCCATCTGACTCAGCGGACGCCCGGATTCCTCCGCAACGTCTCCATGACGTCGATCATGTCGAAGGCGCAGGTGGAGCTGGTCGGCGAGGGCAGCAAGGTCGAGGGCCACCCCACCTGGAGCGTGCCCAACGGCACCGGCCCGTTCAAGGTCGTGGAGACCGAGCCGTTCCAGTTCATCCGGCTGGAGAAGCACGATGCCTATCATCGGGGCACACCGAAGATCGACGAGCTCATCATCCACGCCAAGGACCCGGCCCTGGCCGCGGCTAACCATGAAGCGGACTTCGCCTTCTTCCAGATCACGCCCACTAGCGCGAAGGAGATCGTCAAGCTGGAGCACATGGAGGTCTTCGCTCAGGTGCTCAATCACCTCACGGCGATGAGCGTCAACATCAACAGGCCTGAGTTGAACGATCCGCGCGTGCGGCGCGCGTTGATGATGGCCATCGACCGTCAGACGATCGCCGACAGCCTGTACGGCGAATACGGCGACCCGATCGTGCCGCAGGGCATCCTGCCGGCGATCGGCTGGCGCAACCCCGCCCTCACTCCGGTCAATTTCGATCCTGATGGAGCGATAGCCCTGCTGGAGGAGGCGGGCTGGGACTTCGGGACGACCGTTACCATCCTGCTGCGCGACATCGACGCGGGCGGCATCCGTCTGGAACTGGCCACGATCGTGCAGGACTACTGGAAGGAGATCGGCATCGCCGCGGAGGTCGAGCTGGTCGAGGTGGCGGTGATCGGCACCAGGTTGAACGAAGCGGACTTCGACTTCTACATGGGCGGGTGGTCCGCGGTGACCCCCGAGGCGTTGCTGCGGCTGCGTTCGGACAGCGCCGCCCCCATCGGCAGGGGCTACGCCAACGCGGAGGTGGACCGGATCGCCGAACAGATCACCACCACCTACGACATGGACGAGTTGCGCGCGCTCTACGATCAGCTCCAGGTGCACGCCTGGGAGGACATGGTCTACATGCCGGTGATCAACACGATGGGGCTGATGGCGCGCTCGAGCCGCCTGCGCACGCCGGGGACGATTCCCGACATCCTGAACTTCCCGATCGACATCTCCTGGCATGAGTGGGAGGTGGTCGAGTAGCGGCCGGGTGGAGCGATCGATGACACGGGTGCGGCGGGGTATGCTCCGTCGCACCTTTTTTGATGGTGCTCTGCTGATGCCGCGCCACCCGACGCGTTCCGGCTGAGGGTCGTCGTTCCTCGTGGGCAAGTATCTGGTCCGGCGCACGCTGTCGATGATTCCGACGCTGCTCGGCATCACCATCATCGTATTCGTCTTCATCGAGCTGGCGCCGGGGGACGCCGCCATGGCGATCCTCGCCGGCCGGGTCGAAGAGGAAGAGATCGCCTTCACCGAGGAAGAGCTGGCCAAGCTCAGGCGTGAGATGGGGCTGGACCGGCCGGCGCCGATCCGGTACCTGGAGTGGCTGGGCAATCTGCTGCGCGCCGAGCTCGGCGTCAGCCTGTCCACCAGGCGGCCGGTCGCCGACTTGGTCAGCTTTCGCCTGGGACCGACGATGGAGCTGATGGGGGCGGCGCTTCTGCTATCGTCGGTGCTTGGCCTCAGCCTTGGCGTGGTGTCCGCCCTGAAGCGCTACACCGCCATCGACCATGCGTTGACGGTCGCCGGCATGATGGGGATCTCCACCCCCACCTTTTACGTCGGGCTGCTCGCCCTGTTCCTGCTCAGCGTGCAGATGGGGCTGTTCCCACTCGGCGGCCGTGTCTCGCCCGGTGCGACCGGCATCACCGCCCGCCTGCATCACCTCGTGCTGCCCGCGTTCATCCTGGGTCTGGACCTGACCGCTGCGCTCATGCGCTACACGCGCTCCAGCGTGCTGGAGGTGCTGCGTCGCGACTACGTGACCACCGCGCGCAGCAAGGGGTTGCCCGGTTGGCGCGTCATCCTGGTGCACGCGTTCCGCAACGCGCTGATCCCGATCATCGTCATCTTGGGGCTGCGGCTGCCGATTCTGATCGGCGGCTCGGTGGTCATCGAGACCGTATTCAACTGGCCCGGCATGGGCGCGTTCTACATCGGCTCGGTCCGCGGCCGCGATTATCCGATCATCATGGCGGTCACGCTGTTTTCCGCGCTCGCGGTGCTGGTGGCCAGCGTATTGGTGGACGTGCTCACCGCCGTTGCCGACCCCCGCGTGCGGCTGCAGAGCCGTGGCGAGGCGGGCCGATGAGCGCCGTCACTACCCCGGTCCGGCCTCCGGCCGAGGCGGTGCGGCGGCAGAGCAGGGGCGTCATGCGCCGGCTGGTCAAGCATCGGCTGGGGGCTGTCGCGTTCGTGGTGTTCGTCCTGCTGGTCCTGGCCGTGATCGCGGCGCCGGTGATCGCCGGACACGATCCCAACGACGTGGTCCTCCAGCAACGCAACCAGCCGCCCAGCGCCGCTCACTGGCTGGGCACGGATCACCTCGGCCGCGACGTGTTCGCCCGCGTGCTGTACGGTGGCCGGGTATCGTTGTCGGTCGGGCTGGCCGGGATCAGCATCGCGGTGACCATCGGCGTGGTCTTGGGCACCATCTCCGGGTTCGTCGGCGGCAGGGTCGACGCCGCGTTGCTGAAGTTCTCGGAGATCGTGATCAGCTTTCCGGGCTTCATCATCATCCTGACGCTGGTGAGCCTGCTCGGTCCCAACCTGTTCACGGTCATGGCGGTTCTGGGACTCATCCAGTGGACCGAGATCTACCGCATCGTGCGCAATCAGCTCCTGGCGCTGCGCGAGCAGGAGTTCGTGCTGGCGGCCCGCTCGCTCGGCGCGCACTGGGCTGCCCTTGCGTTCAGGCACCTGCTGCCGAACGCGATGGCGCCGGTGATCGTCGCGGCGACCCTCGGCACCGCCGGGATGATCCTGACCGAGGCGGGTTTGAGTTTTCTGGGGGTGGGCGTGCAGGTTCCCACCGCTTCGTGGGGGAACATGCTGACCGCGGCGCAGAACCTGACCGCCCTGGTCAACTACTGGTGGCAGTGGGTGCCGCCCGGTGCCGCCATCACGCTGGCGGTGCTGTGCATCAACTTCATCGGCGACGCCCTGCGGGACGCTCAGGATCCTCGTCAGAAGATATGAGGGAAGGGGAGACACGATGAGTCCGAAGAGCACCGACACCACCGCCGGCACCTGGGAGCCGGGCTCCGTGGCCAGCGGCATTGCCGTCGCGGGCGGCATGCAGCCCGAGCCGTTTCTGGATTGGCAGGCCGTGTGGCCGGGGACCAGCGGCTACGAGCCGGACGGACGCGCCTACCTGGCCGGGGCGCCGCGCGGCGTGCGCCTGGCTGTGCAGCAGGCCGTCAAGTCCGCGCGGCTGATCGAGTTCGATCGCCCCTGGGAGGAGCGCCGGCCGAGCTACCCGTGCGCGCTGCGGCACGACGGCGCCTACCACCTCTGGTACGGCATCGGTACCTCGGAGCAGTACCCGCACGGAGCGCTGTGTTACGCGCACAGCGACGACGGGTTCACCTGGCACCGTCCCGAGCTCGACCTCTATCCGTTCGGCGGCCACCGGAAGACCAACATCGTCTACCCGCGCCGCCTGGAAGGGTCGGTGTTCTACGACTCCAACGAAGGCGACTTCAAGCTCGTCACCATGGAGGCCCGGTGGCTGTATGGCGACAAGGAGCTGTCCGGCGACGCGGAGGCGCTGCCGCTGCGCACGCGGCTGCGCGAGCAGGGCATGCCCGACAAGGAGCTACGCGAGATCCTGCGCCTGACCGGCTACCTGCGCGGCGCCTCCTCGCCGGACGGCATTCATTGGACGCGGCTGGATGCCAGGCTCATCGACCGCTTCTGCGACACCCAGAACGTCGCCGTGTACGACGACGAGCGCGGCTGCTACGTCGCCTACGTGCGGATGAGCCGCGGGTTCCGCCGCGCGGTGGGCCGCTCGGAGTCCCCCAAGTTCGCCGTCGAATGGCCGGACCCGCAGGTGGTGCTGGAGTCGGACCCGCAGGATCCGCCCACCGACGACCTGTACACCAACGGCTACAGCCGCTACCCGGGGGGCGGGCCGTTCCATCTGATGTTCCCGGCCGTCTACTACCGGACCCGCGACGTGCTGGACGTGCACTTGGCGGTAAGCCGCGACGGCGTCCTCTGGCACCGGCCGGAGCGGGTCCCGATCATCCCGATGGGACCGGCGGGAGGTCCGGGGGACGCTGGCATGTACGCCAGTCCGGGCGTCATCCCGCTTGCCAACGGCCTGTGGGGCGTACTGTGTCTCGGCATCCGCAGCCGCCACAACGAGGGCTACGCGGGGCTGGAAACCGATCGCGACGGCCTGTTGAGCTGGGCCACGTGGCAGCCTGATCGGCTGGTGGCCCTGCAGGCGGACACCGGCGGCGAGCTGACGCTGGGCCCGCGGGAGTGCGCGGGCAGGGAGTTGCGCCTGAACTACCGGACGGAGCCCAACGGCTGGATCAAGGCGGAGCTCATACCGCCGACGCTGTGGCCGGCCGAGCACCTTGCACCGCTCGCGGGACACTCGTTCGCGGAGTGTGCGCCGCTGCGCGGCGACAGCCTGTCCGCGCCGGTGACGTGGAACGGCCGCAGCGACCTGGCGGCGCTGCGGGGCGAACGGATCGCGGTGCGCATCAGCATGTCGCGGGCCAAGCTGTTCTCGGTGGCGTGCTGAGGTGGGGCGGGAAGCGGGCGCGCCTCACGCGCCACTGCTCTCCGTGCGCGACCTGCGCACGTACTTCCACACCGAGGACGGCGTGGTGCCGGCGGTGGACGGGGTGAGCTTCGACCTGCCGCCCGGAGGGACGCTCGGCATCGTCGGCGAATCCGGCTGCGGCAAGAGCGTCACGGCCATGTCGGTGCTTCGGCTGGTGGCGTCACCTCCCGGCCGCATCGAGAGCGGGCGGATCCTGTTCGAGGGGCAGGACCTGCTGCGGTTCCCGGAGGCGCGCATGCGCGAGATCCGCGGCAACGAGATCTCGATGATTTTCCAGGAGCCGATGTCGAGCCTGAACCCGGTGTTCAGCGTCGGCTTCCAGATCGCGGAGAACATCATCCAGCACCAGCGGCTGCGCAAGCGGGAGGCGTACGTTCGCGCCGTCGAGATGCTCGAGCTGGTCGGCATTCCCGCCCCGGAGAAGCGGGTTCGCGACTATCCGCACGAGATGAGCGGCGGCATGCGGCAGCGGGTGATGATCGCCATGGCGCTGTCGTGCCACCCGAAGATCCTGATCGCCGACGAACCGTCGACCGCGCTGGACACCACGATTCAGGCGCAGATCCTGGACCTGATGCGGCAGCTTCGCGAGGAGCTCGGCATGGCGATCGTCCTGATCACCCACGATCTGGGCGTGGTCGCCGAGATGGTCGAGCAGGTGGTGGTGATGTACGCCGGCAAGATCGTGGAGCGCGCCGGCGTGGCCACCCTGTTCCGCGAGGGCCGGCACCCTTACACCGAAGGACTCCTGGGCTCCCTGCCCAACCCTGCGGAAGAGCGCGACGAGCTGATCGCCATCGAGGGCATGGTGCCGAGCCCGCATGCTATGCCGGCCGGCTGCCGGTTCCATCCTCGCTGTCCGTATGCGCAGGAGATCTGCTGGCATGAGGAGCCGCCGCTGCACGAGTTCTGGTCCGGGCACGAGGCGGCCTGTTTCCGCTACTCGGACTTTCGGTCGATGCACGAAGCCCACGCGGGCCGCGCCACGGCGGGGTAGCCATGGACACTCCGGTCGGGGCGCCCGACACCCCGCTGTTGGAGGTGCGCGATCTGTACAAGCACTTTCCGGTTCGCTCAGGCCTGCTGTCCCGGCGCGCGGGCGCCGTGCACGCGGTCGACGGAGTGAGCTTCACCCTGCGGCGCGGCGAGTGCATGGGTCTGGTCGGGGAGAGCGGCTCCGGCAAGACCACCGTCGGGCGGCTGTTGCTGCGTCTCCTGGAGCCGACCGGGGGGCAGGTCCTGTTCGAGGGCAGGGACGTGTCCCACGCCGGTGCCGAGGAGCTGCGGGCGCTGCGCCGCGAGATGCAGATGATCTTCCAGGATCCGTATTCCTCGCTGAACCCACGCATGACGGTGGAGCAGATGATCCGCGAGCCGCTGGCCATCCACCGCCTGGCACAGGGCAGCGAACGAGCCCGGCGCGTCGCCGAGCTGCTGGACGTGGTCGGGCTCGGGGAGGAGCACGCGCGGCGCTATCCGCACGAGTTCTCCGGCGGCCAGCGCCAGCGCATCGGCATAGCCCGCGCACTGGCGGTGAACCCCAAGCTGCTGGTGTGTGACGAGCCGGTATCGGCGCTCGACGTGTCGATTCGCGCGCAGGTGATCAACCTGCTGCGCAACCTGCAGCGGGAGTTCCGCCTCACCTATCTGTTCATCGCCCACGACCTGGGCGTCGTGCGTCACATCGCCGACCGGGTGGCGGTGATGTACCTGGGCAAGGTGGTGGAGACGGCCAGCAAGGCGGCGCTGTTCGCGCGCCCGCTGCACCCCTATACGCAGGCGCTGTTCTCCGCGATACCGGTTCCGGATCCCGAAGCCAAGCGCGATCGCATCATCCTGCAGGGGGATGTCCCGACGCCGATCGATCCCCCGTCAGGCTGCCGCTTCCACACCCGTTGCCCGTTCGCGGAGGAGGTGTGTCGGCAGCGTGAACCAGCGCTGACCGAGGTCGCGCCCGGCCACCGTGCCGCCTGCCATCTGGTGACCCCGGAACGGCTCGCCGCCGGTGACGTACCTACCCCGCGCACCGCCGCGCAGCGTTTGGGTCAACCGGCGCGGCCGTAGATCCGGCGGCTCACTCCACCAGCCGGCAGTTCCCGTGCCATCGTGGCTCCCAGCGCTCGGCAAGACGTTCAGCCGGCCCGGAATCCGTAGAGCTTCACCCAGCTCCCGCGAAAGCGCAGCCGGATGCGGCGACCGCGCAACGCGGAGAGATCGGAGGTGCCGTTCCAGGTCACCGTGCGGTCCACCTCGTTGGCCATAAGGCGGTCGGCATCGGCGGCGGCGTAGCCCCACAGCGCGTGGCCGCTGGCATCGAGAATCTCGACCTGCAGCCAGCCGCGTGAGCTGGCGTCCATGTTCACCTGCAGCCGGTCGCCGGCCAGCTCGAACGGCACCGTGGTGAGGCTGGCGCGTTCGCCTTCGGCGTCCTGCGACACGAAGCCGTCGCGGCGCAGCCGCAGCCTCCCGATCGCCGCAGGCCGGGCATCGCCGCTGCGCTTGGCGTCGACGTCGATGTCGTGGCGGGTGCTGACGCCGCCGTAGTAGAGGTACAGCTCGTCGTCGCCGGCGACGATGCCGCCGGCCATGTACAGTCCCTTGGCGTCGAAGGCTCCCGCGGGTCCAAGGCGCACGAACGGCGTCTGCCAGCGCGTGAAGCCGATCCCGTCGCGGCTGGTCGCGAGCTGTACGTCCAGCGTATCGCTGCTGTGGTGGTACGCCGAGGTGAAGATGAAGTAGCTGTTCGCGGCGCACGGGTACTTGATGGCGGCGCTGTTGTAGAGGCCGCCGCCGGCCAGGTCATCGTCGGCGCTCTGGCTGAAGTCGGGCTCCAGAACCTTGCTCGGCTCCGGGAACCGGGAGAAGTCGGACGACTCCGCGCGCGCCACGGCGCGATAGTCGAACGATCCGACTTGCCTTCCTTCCGCATCGAGATGGAGATGCTCGTTCCATCGCACGAAGGCGACGTAGCGGCCGAGGCGCTCGTCCCAGAAGGCGACGTTCTGGGTGTCCGTGTACCACGGCATGATCGGCTGCGGGTACAGCGTCCAGGAGATCCCGTCCGGCGAGCAGGCGCCGACCACCGCAGGATAGGCCCAGGTGTCCAGCTTCCCCTTGAAATACCGGAACCGCGCGCCGCCACAGTTGACGCTGGTGACGCCCCATTTCGTCCCGTCTTCGCCGATGAACTTGAACCGTTCCGCCGGCGGCGCGGCAGGATCGACGAAGACGCTCCCGGTAGCCGGGCTCATCACGATGTTGGTGGCGCTGCTGCCCGCATGCTCGACCACTCTTAGATCGGGCCGATGCCACTCGACGCCGTCTTCCGACATGGCAACGCACAATGAGCGCGAGCCGTCGGCCCCGGTTGCCGAGTAGTACAGCCGGTACCCGTCCGGGACTCCGACGACGCTCGCGTGGTGGACGCCGCGCGCCTCCCAGGGCCGCTCGGGCCGGAGCGCCGGCGCCTCGGCGCGCACGGGAGGATTCAAGGTCGGCGTAAAGCCGCTCTTGTGGGCGACCAGCGCGTCGTCGAACAGGAGCTGGTTGTCGGTGCCGATCGTCAGGCCGCTGTCGTCTTCCATGTGAGGATGTTATGCCAATCGGGCCAGGAGTACCTCGTGCAGCTCGACCTTGGGAACCAGCACACCGTGCGGTGCATCGCTCACCTCGAGGTCGACCTGCGCAAGCGGAAGCCGAGCCGACCGCACGCGATGGTCGTTGAACACGACGGCGATGTCGTGAATGGGAGGAACCTCCTGCAGGGCGAAAAAGGTCGCGACGTCGCTACTCGCTGCATGCCCCTCCGCCTTGTCGAAGATGGCAGGCGGCAGCATGGGAGTCGGATGGTTGAGAAGGTGGACCATCAACAGGTCGCCGCTGACCGTCGCTGCGGTGATCTCGATCGCCTGCGGAGCGGTGACCTCGATCGGCGGCGGCACGTTGGTGATCAGGTTGGCGATGAAGCGCTTGAGTCCCGGGTAGGCGTTGCGGGCGTACCCGCCGCCGACGTCGGCGCTGATGTACATCGCCCGCCCCGCCCCGTACCGATGGAGCGTCACGGCCGGCGCGCCCGAGTCGTATTCGGAGCGGGGATCGAAGTCGCTGAGGGGCGCGGTCCAGCGTCGGCTGCCGGCGCCGGGAGGGCGCGCCCGCAGGCTGCTTCGCGTGCAGAGGACCTGAATCCCGCCGTCGCTGCGCGGGGACACGGTCGACTCGGCGGCGACCAAGCAGGTCAGGGGGCCGAGCGCGCGTCGCAGCCGCTCCTGGTGATTGACGTAGATGACCGCGTCAGGCCGCTCCGTGCGGACTCCTCGGTAGCTGACGCCCAGCACGTCGGCAAGGGCAAAGTCGTCCCGCGCCTCCCCGAGCTCGTCCAGCAACGAGGTCTGGTGGGTGGCGATCAGGGTACCCCCGGCATGCACGTAGTCCCGAATCTGCGCGCACTGCCGATCGGACAGACAGGCGCTGTCGGACAGAAAGAGCACCGGATAGCGGGACAGATGGTCGAGCCGGAGCTGATCGTCGAGCACCGCGTCGACCAGCAGGTGCGATCGGTTGAGCGCCTCGTACGCGCCGGTGACGCCCGGCTGGCCGATCTCCATGAAGTGGGTCATGAGGGTGTTCCTGGCATGCTCCGCCGGCTTGAAGTCGCGGTTCTGCTGCGAGACGTGCAGCGCGACATACGTGACCGTGTCGCCGTCCATGTAGGGGACGCGTTTCTTCAGCGCGGTGAAGACCTCCTTCATCACCGGTGCGCCGAGGGCCAGCGGGCCCGGGAAGTCGCCGAAGATGGGCGCCCCGCCGTTGACGATCGCGGACAGCCCGTGCAGCAACGCCGGATAGGGCTCGGGGTTCGGAGCCGAGCCGCCGGTGACCTCCGAGAGATTCTGGAACGAGTTTCTCCAGATTCCGAACGGCCTCCCCATGGCGCGGCCGACCTTGGCCGTGAAGCCGGACTCGCGCATCGTACGGTGCGTCTCGATGAAGTAGTGCCCGCCAAGGGCGTTGACCCCTACGGGACTGAGCGGGTGGCCGTCCGCCCAGGTGGTGGTCGGGCGAGCGTAGTACTGCAGGTCCATGATGACCCCCGGATGCGCGTCCAGGACGGTGCGATAGACGTGATGGAGGACATCCAGCCACTTGCGATAGCGCCAGTTGATGAAATGTCTGAACTCGGTCGAACCGAAGTCGACGCGCCGCGGGATCGCAAGCCCCGTCTCATGCGCGAACAGCCGCTCGCAGTATCGGCAACAGCACGACGGATAGAACGGACGTCCCTCGTGTGAGCCCCAGTTCGTGTCGTCGAAATAGAAACCGTCCAGGTCGAGGTTGTCCAGAAACTCGATCAGGTAGCTCGGCAGCCAGTCGCGAAACGGGGAATTGAAGCAGAACCATCCCAGGTTCTCGATCCGCTCGCGCCCATCGTCGAGAAGCTCCATCAGCCACTCGGGATGTATCTCCCTGAGCGGCTTGTTGTACATGAACGAGTAGTAGGTCAGGACGATGATTCCCTTCTCGTGTGCGGCCTGCAGGAAAGCCGGCAGCCGATCCTCGTCCACGCGTGGATGGGGCGGGAGCAGCCGGGAGTGAAAGCGCGGCGTACCGCGATCGACCTCGGCCGACACCACGGTCATTTCGACGCCCATGTCGTGGGCGCGCTCTACCCACTCCTGAACGGAGGGACCCGTCACCGCGTCCCCGGTGACCGGCGGCGGTTCGGGAAAGTGGAACTCCGCACGGCACACCCGCCGGTGATACGGCAGCCGGGCGAGACGAGCCGCCGTCGAGCCGACGCGGCGTATGCCACCGGCCAGCATGTCTCTGGCCGTTTGGGTCAAGACGACCCGGTACGGCAACTCAGGTAAGCTCGCGTTCGACCTGATCGAGGCCGATCACGTCGTCGCTTCGAGCCTCCCGCAGGCTCTTCCGGAGCTGCGCCATCAGGTCGGGATCGCTCATGATCTCCAGGGACTCCATGATCGACTCGTACATCTCGTAGCCGATCAGCGTCATCATCGGTTTCCCTCGGTTCGTGACGGTCACGGCGTCCTGAGACCCGACCAGATCGTTGGCGATCTGCGTGAGCTTGGCTCGCCCTTCGGTAATCGGCAACTCTCTTGCCATGTGGCCTCCAGATCCCAACTGTGTACGTACAGGATTCTGTAACGCTGGTCAACGACCGCTGTACAGAGAAGCCCGCTACTCTGCCGTTGCTACCGATCCGTCTTGCGGAGCGCGACCGTGGCGGCCAGGCCGTTGACGGTGAGCGCCTGCGATTCGGCGGCGCCGTCGGGCAGCGAGCCGATGCGGAGCGCCACGGCCAGGGTCTCGCCGCTCACGTAGTCGCGGTGGCCGGCGACGGCCGATTCCACCTCGTCCGTGCCCTGCACGCCCAGCTCGATCCGGTCGGACACCTCCAGGCCGGCCGTCTTGCGCAGGTTCTGGATGCGGTTGACCAGCTCGCGCGCGAGCCCCTCGGCCTTGAGCTCCGCGTCGAGCTGGGTGTCCAGGCCGACGCCCAGGTTGTTCTCGAGCGCCGCGACGATGCCGGCCTTCTCCGTGCGCTGCACGTCCAGGTCGTCGAGGGTGATGCGGCCACCGGCGACCTCGATGCCGCCGCCGCCCTTGAGATCGGCGATGTCGGCCGGGGTGAGCGACCGCACGCGCGCGGCCACCTCCTTCATGCCGGTGCGGAAGCGGGGGCCCAGGCGGCGGAAGTCGGGCTTGTAGGAGACCTCGCTGAGCTCGGTCTCGTCCTCCACCAGGGCGACCTCCTTGACGTTGAGCTCCTCCGCGATCAGATCCCGCATCGGCTCGAGCTCGTGCCGGCTCGCCTCGTCGGCCGGCAGCAGGTAGAGGCGGCGCAACGGCTGCCGGACCTTGAGGTCGTGCCTGCTGCGCAGCGACCGGCCGAGCACAACCGCCCGCGTCGCCAGCTCCATGCGGCGCTCCAGCGCCCGGTCGCGCAACTCCGCGCGTGCCTGCGGCATGTCGCACAGGTGAATGCTCTCGGGCGCATCGGGGTCGGCCGCGCGCACCAGGTTCTGGTAGATGCGCTCGGTCACGAACGGCAGGACGGGCGCCAGCGCCTTCACGAAGGTGGTCAGCACCTCGTACAGCGTCGCGTAGGCGGCCGCCTTGTCATCGTCGTCTTCCGACTTCCAGAACCGGCGGCGGCTGCGCCGGATGTACCAGTTGGTGAGCTGCTCCACGAACGCGACCATGGCCGGCACGGTGCGGTACAGCCGGTAGGCCTCCATCTCGCGGTTCACGTCGCTTAGGAGGGTCTGCAGCGAGGAGACGATCCAGCGGTCCAGGCGGTTGGCGGACCGCGCGCCGCCGCCGGCCGCCCCGGCGCCCGGGGTCCAACCGTCGATGCGGGCGTAGGTGACGAAGAAGCTGTAGGCATTCCAGAGCGGGATGATCACGTCGCGCAGGCTGCGGCTCATGCCCGACTCGCTCAGGCGCAGCTCCTCCGCCTTCATGGCGGGCGAGTTCAGCAGGTAGAGGCGCAGCGCGTCGGCCCCGTAGGTGGCCAGCATTTTGGCGGGGTCGGGGTAGTTGCGGAGGCGCTTGCTGAGCTTGCGGCCGTCTTCGGCCAGCAGCATGCCGCCGACGATGCAGTTGTGGAACGCCGGCCCGTCGAACAGCGCCGCCGCCAGCACCGTGAGCGTGTAGAACCAGCCGCGCGTCTGGTCCAGGTTCTCGGAGATGAAGTCGGCGGGAAAGCTCGCCTCGAAGTCCTCGGGGCGCCCGAACGGGTAATGGCTCTGCGCGTACGGCATCGACCCCGACTCGAACCAGCAGTCGAGCACTTCCGGGATGCGGCGCAGGGTGCCGGTGCCGGACGGTGACGGGATCTCCAGGTCGTCGATGCGGTGCTTGTGCAGGTCGTCGACCGGCCGGCCGGTCAGCTCCTGCAGCTCGCTGATGCTGCCGACGCAGACCGCCTCGCCGGTCTCCTCGTCGCGCCAGATCGGCAACGGCGTGCCCCAGTAGCGGTTGCGGCTGATCGCCCAGTCGCGCGCGCCTGCCAGCCACCTGCCGAAGCGGCCGTCGCGGATGTGCTCCGGGACCCAGCGGATGCGGCGGTTGGCGGCCAGCATCCGTTCCTTGAGCTCCCCCTCGACCCGGACGAACCAGGTGGAGACGGTGCGGTAGATCAGCGGCGCGTCGCAGCGCCAGCAGAACGGGTAGTTGTGGACGATGGTGCTCTCGGAGAACAGGGTGCCGGCCGCGCGCAGGGCGCGGGTGATCGGCGTGTCGGCGTCCTTCACGAACTGACCGGCGTACTCGGCGACCTCGTCGGTGAAGCAACAGTCGGCGTCGATCGGGCAGACCACGGGAATGCCGGCGCGCTGGCCGAGCAGATGGTCGTCCTCGCCGAAGCCGGGGGCGATGTGGACGATGCCGGTGCCGTCCTCGGTGGACACGAAGTCGGCGGCCACGACTCGGAACGCGCCTTCGCCGCTCAGGTCGGCGAAGTCGTCGAACAGCGGCTCGTAGCTCATGGCCAGGAGCTCGGCGACCGGTTGCTCGGAGACCGAGGCGATCTCGTCCGTGCGCTTGCCGAACACGGCGTCCAGGCGGGCACGGGCCAGGATCAGCGATTCGCCGTCCGTGGTGGTGACCCGCGCGTAGTCGATGTCGGAGCCCACGGCCAGCGCCATGTTCGACGGCAGCGTCCACGGCGTGGTGGTCCAGGCCAGGATGGACAGGCCGGGCTCACCGCGCACGCGGAAGCGGACCGTGATCGACGGGTCCTGCGTGTCCTGGTAGCCGAGGTTGACCTCGAAGTTGGACAGCGGCGTCGCGCAGCGCGGGCAGTAGGCCAGCGACTTGAAGCCTTCGTAGATCAGGCCCTTGTCCCAGAGCGACTTGAACACCCACCAGACCGACTCCATGAAGCCGGTGTCCATGGTCCGGTACTGGTGGTCCCAGTCGACCCAGCGGCCCAGGCGCTGGATCAGCGTCTGCCACTCGGCGGTGTAGCGCAGCACCACCTGCCGGCAGAACTCGTTGAACGGGCCGATGCCGTACTCGATGATGTCGGCGCGGGTCTTGAGGCCGAGCTGGCTCTCCGCCTCGTTCTCCACCGGCAGGCCGTGGCAGTCCCAGCCCCAGCGCCGCTCCACGCGGTAGCCGCGCATGGTCCAGTAGCGCGGCACCACGTCCTTGGAGATGGAGGCCAGCAGGTGCCCGTAGTGCGGCAGGCCGGTGGCGAACGGCGGCCCGTCGTAGAACCGGAACGGCCGGCCGGCGGGCCGGTTGTCGACCGACTTCCGGTACAGGTCGCGCTCGTTCCAGAAGGCCAGGATCTCCTCTTCCATGGCCGGGAAGTCGACCTGGCTGCTCACCGGCTGGAAGACGGACGGCGGGGCGGTTGCGGTGCTCATCGCTTTATCGTTTTCGTTTATCGGTGTATCGGTTGCTCGGGCCGCGATTCTAACGAAAACCGCCGGCTGCTGCCCCGGCAGGGGTCGGCGGCTACGTCTGCAGGTGGTCGAGGAGGCCGGGGAGGTCGCGAAGGGAGGAGATCCGTCCGTCCGGGACCGGATCGCCGGCCGCGAGCCCAGCGCCGGACCGATCGATCCACACAGAGGTCATGCCGGCGCCGTTGGCGCCGCCGACGTCCGCGAACGGCAAGTCGCCGACGTAGACCGCGCGCGCCGGCGCAGTATCCAGGGAGGCCAGCGCGTGGTCGAAGATCCCCCGGAACGGCTTGCCGGAGCCGACATCGGTGGTGGTCACCGAACCGAAGTAGCCGCGCAGGCCGGAGGCCTCGACCTTGGGCAGATGGGTCACCGTCGATCCGTTGGTGATCACGCCCAGCCGATAGCGGCCGCGCAGCGCGTCCAGGCAATCGATCACGTCGTCGAAGAGCGGTACGTCCGAGCCTCTGAGTCCGGTGTAGGTCGTGGCCGCGTGCGCGACCATGCCGTCGCCGGACGCATGCAGCCGCCGCAGGGCGGCGCTCCACACCCGGAGCAGGAGGCGGCTGTCATCCATGTTCCCCCACGGCGGCGCACGGACACCCCTGAGTTCGTTCCACACCTGGTCCGCGGCCGCGTGGTATGCGGCGGTCAGCTCGGCGGCATCCACGTTGGCATAGCGCTCGGCGACCGCGGCCGCCGTCGCCGCCACGCAGCGCCGCCAACTCGCATCGTCGTCCATGAGCGTGCCGTCCCAGTCGAAGAAGATCGCGTCGATCACGATCCCGCTACGGGTGCTCGCCGGCCTGGGTGAGCCGTCGCTTGATCTCTGCGTAGGTGTCCTCGAGCACCGTGCCACGCTCCACGGCCGCCAGATTGTCGGCGAGGTGCTGCGGGTTCCTGGTTCCCACGATGGTGGTGTGCATGCCGGGATGGGTGATGGTGAGCCGCAGCAGGAAGCCGGAACGCGACTCGCCCTCGGCGACGAACTCGTCGAGCTTACAGGTCTCCCACAGCGTCCAGCGATCCGCCAACCGGGCGGCGTGCTCCCCCTTGGCGACGCCGCCGCGGATGATCACGCCCGCGCCGGCAGCCGCGGCCTCACCGATCACCAGCTCGTGTTCCCGCTGCAGGGCGGAATAGGGGATCTGGTAGGTGGCGAACGCCCGTCGAGCCACGTAGGTCTGGATGTCCGGCTTCGTGGACGAGATCGACACGTGGCGGACCTTGCCGGCGGCCTGCACCTCGCGCATGACCTCCAACAGCCCGGCGCCGTCCACGTCATCGACCCGCGCGTTGTGTAGCTGCCAGATGTCGACGTGGTCGGTGCGCAGCCGCCTCAGCGACTGCTCGATGTTTGCGAGGAGCTGCTCGCGCGTCCAGATGTGGCCAGGGCCGCCGCTGCCGCGAGCGTCCACGTTGCAGCCACACTTGGTGGCGAGTACGTATTGGCCGCGCCGATGGCTGATGTAGGCGCCGATACGGTCCTCGGACACGCCGTAGTCGGGACTCGTGTCGACGAAGTTGATGCCGCCGTCAAGCACGGCGCCGAGCAGGTGTTCCGCCTGGCTATCGTTTACTCGCTCCGGATCGCGCAGCTCCATGGCGCCGTAGCCGAGCACCGTGGCTCGCAATCCGGTATCTCCGAGGGTCCGCTGTTCCATGTCTCAGCGTACGACGGTGACGCCGCTCATGCCAGAACTGCAGGGCGCGAACAACAACTGGCGCCCCCTGGGTGGCCGCTGCCGGCGAGGGTCACGGAGATTCGGACGTGGACTTTGCCATATACACTAAGAGCCTCCTGGAGACTCGAGCTGCTCGTGGAATCCGGCGACGCGCGGTGAGGCGGCCGCGCTGAGGGTGGAACGCGAGGGCCTACGCGACGGGCTCTCGACCTCGGCGAACCCACGAAAGTGGCCGTTCGGTAAGCGACGCCGCCATGGCGTCCAGCTCGTGACGGGGCACCTCCAGGTGCCGGTTGCTGAATTCGATGCGGCCCTTGTCGAGTCGGATAAAGCGGCCGGAGATGATGTCGGTCTCCTCGTGCTGGGGGACGACGATCAGGTGGGCGTGCGGGACTCCGAACCCGTGGACCACCAGGCCGACCCGCTTCGGGCTCAACGTACGGCGGATCGCGCGGGAGAGCCCTTGCGCCACCAGCAGGATGTGGGCGGCGAGGTCGTCCGGGATGTCGCAGAAGTGGTCGACGTGCTCCTTGGGGATGATCATCAGCTCGCCGGGCCGCGCCGGGCGAATGCCCATGAAGCCCAGGGAGACGTCGTCCTCGTGCACGCGGCTGCACGGTGAGCGGCCGGCGACGATCCGGCAGAAGGCGCAGGCGTCCTCCGTCATCCCTTCACCGCGTCGGCGTAGTCACGGCAGCCGGTAGGGCCGGTACGGTGCCTGGTGGGACGGGCCGGCGGTGGCCCACAGGGTGCGCGCGCGCAGGTCCAGCACCAGCGACGACAGGGTCTCCAGCGTGGTGATGCGCTCATCGCCCGGGCGGGGCGTCTGGCAGATGCTGTCGTCACCGACCCGGTCGGCGAGCCAGCCCTCCAGCGTCCGCGGCGATACGGCGTCCGTGTCGCCGGTGAGCTCGCTCCAGCGGCGGCCGCGACTGAGGCTGTTGGCGAACCCGCTCGGCTCGTCCGCCTCCCGGCAGTGGTTGGTGTGCCAGTACAGATCGGCGGGCGCCAGATCCCGCGCGACCGGCCCGGCCGGCGTGTACTCCACCTCGCAGCCGGCTCCGGCCGACCCGGCCGCGATCACGTTCACCGTGGCCAGCGGCGCATGGCGCATGAGCACCGGCTTGGCCTCTTCGATCGACACGCACTGCAGCACGGTGCGCTTGAGTCCCACGTAGAGCAGCTCGCCGGTCGCCTGCCTGGCCGTGCAGTCCAGGCCGGCCGCCACCACGCCCAGCCCGGCCGAATTCAGCCCGAACTTCCCCGGTTGCCCGCACTCGCTGATCATCAGGTGGTCGGGTCCGTCGTCGCAGCGGCTGCGCAGGATCACCCGGAACGCCGCCACCTCCGGACGCCAGTCCCAGTTCTGGCCGAGCAGCGTCGCGCCGGTCGTCGACCGCGCCGCGCCCACGAACACGTTCGAGCACTCGCCGAGCGCCACCTCGGTGAAGGTGATCTCGTAGCGGGCGGACAGTGCGTAGACGTCGTGCAGATGGCAGCGGGCCCCGTCGGCGATCCCCTCGATCTCGGCGGCAAGCAGCGGGTTCGTCCGCTGCGTGGGCTCGACGAAGCGCGCGGCGCGGCGGCGCACGCCGGCGTTCGTCAGCCCCAGCCGGCCGAACAGCCCGGCGTAGAACTCGATCGCCTGCTCGATCTGCCGCCGCAGGGCGCGCCCGTGCCGGCGTCCGCGCTCGGCGCTGTTCCCGCGCAGCTCGACGACCGGCAGGTCAGCCATGGCCGGATGTTCCTGACGAAACTTGATCCGGGAGCGTCAAAAGTGTTACACCGAATGGAGGAAAGGAAGCCATGCCGTCAAAGAACCCCAGGATAAACATTGTCGTCGATCCCCCAGTTTACGAGCAGATCGAGCAACTTGCAGAGAGACGGGGGGTATCGCTGTCGATGGTAGCGCGCGATCTCATCCGGGAAGCGCTGGTGATGGAAGAGGACGTGGCGCTGGCGCGCTTGGCGGGTGAGCGCGAAGCGACGCTTCGGGAGGACACGGCTCTTTCGCACGAAGAGGTCTGGGGCTGAGATCCCTCTATCGGCTTCGCTACCATCCCGATGTCGCAGCCGTCGACCTGCCCAAGCTGAATCGCGACGTACGGGATCGAATTCGTCGAGCGATCGAGCGACGGTTGCTCGACCATCCGGAGCTGTACACGGAGCCCCTGAGGAAGACCCTGAAGACCTATCGGAAACTGCGCGTGGGCGACTACCGGGTCGTGTTGAAGGTCGAGGACCGGGTCGTGACGATTCTCGCGATCTGCCACCGGAGACACGTCTACGAACGAGCGCAGAAACGAAGCGCGTGAATCAGCCGGCGGCGAAGCGGCCGGTGTTGGCTTCGTCATGGTACTTGTTGATGTTCGGGACCTCGCTCATGCCGTGCCAGACGCCGCGGAACAGGGTGCGGCGCAGGGGCGGCATGGCAGCGATCACTTCCGGCGGCGGACAGCCCTTGCCCCACTTGGCGTTGACCGTGTTGTAGCAGGTGAACAGGCTCAGGCGGTCGCGCGCGGTGTTGGTCCAGCGGGTGCCGGTGTGGCAGAGCGCCTCGGTGAAGATGACCGCCGAGCCGGCCGGACAGGAGTAGGTCTCCCACAGCGCGCTGTCGCGGCCGGACAGCGCCGCCGGGCGCGGAAAGGCGCTCTTGTGGCTGCCGGACAGGAACAGCGTGCCGCCCTCTCCCGCGGCTACCTCGTTCAGCTCCCAGACCACCCGAATCAGGCCGGCGTGGATGCGGCCCGGGTGCATCTGGTAGAGATGGGAGTCGCCGCCGAAGTTGAACAGACCGCCGCCGCCGTGCGGGTTGAAGTTGTCGTGGCCGGCCTGCCGGTGGCTGGTGTAGGTGTGGTCGAAGCGGAACCCGTAGCAGTCCGCGGCCGCCAGCGGTGGATGGGAGATGATCTCGTTGAGCACGCCGACCACCGCCGGCGCGTCCAGCAGCACCTGCGACGGCCCGCCGTGGTTGTCGCGCTCTTCCGGCGGCAGCTCCTCCGGGTGGTACAGGAACCGCATCTGGTGCTCGCGGATCCGCTCGAGCTGCGCGCCGTCCAGCAGCCCGGGCAGGGCGATCCAGCCCTTCAGATCGAACAGGTACTTCTGCTCCTCGCTCATCGGAACGACGGGCAGCCCGTCGCCGTTCACCGCCGGCAGCAGCCGCGCCGCCGCGGGCGCGGTTACCAGCGCCATCGGCCCGTTCCTCGGTGGTGCTGCATCAGGAACTCCTCATCCTGCATCCTTCCCTCTCCGTGCGTGCGGACGTGCTGCCGGGCTTTCGGTGCGTCGTGGGAAGGCTGTTCTCTTAGTTTAGTTTGGACCACAACTGTTATACTTGGAAAAAGGCGTAGCAGACACCGTGGACCGCCACTATCACTGCCGCGCGGCGATCAGGGCGAGCGTCCGCGCCATCTCGTTGCCGACGATCTGCAGGCCTTCGTCGATTCCCATCCCGGGCCGCGCCAGCACCCAGGCCGGCTCGGTCGCCAGCGCCAAGTGGGCGATGACGCGCGCCGACTGGTCGGTGTCCGCGCAGGAGCCGCCCAGGATCGGCCGCACGCCGGCAGCCTTGCAGTCCAGGATCGCCTGACCGGCGTTGAGGATCGAGCCCAGGTCGGGGCTCTTCACGTTGACCATGTCCACCGCGCTGGCGGCGATGAAGGCGCGGATGTCCTGCAGCGTGTTCGCCCACTCGTCGACGATGATCGACACGCGCGGCTCGCGCGATGCGAGCGCGCCGCGCAGGGCCGCCAGCGCCTTGATCTGGGCGCTCCGCGAATCCAGGAGCACCGGCGTCTCCACGCACAGCCGGTACGGCAGCGCCCGCTCTCCCAGTCCGGCGAGGTAGTCGGCCATCCGGCCCACGTCGTGGTCGAAGGCGACGCCGACCATGCCGTACACGTCGATGTGCAACTCCGGCCGGTAGCCGGCCGGGGCGTGGCGGGCGATGCGCGCGGCGATCCAGCTCACGTACTCCTGCAGCACCTCTCCCCGCGCGCCCAGCTCGTCCAGGTCGTTGATCAGGCCGTGCGGGAGCACGTCGGCCCGCTTCATGATCGCCTTGTCTACGCCGATGTGCCGCTCCTCCCCGCACTGCACGTTGATCGCGACCGGCGCGGCGGCCACCGGCCGGCCGAAGTGGGCCGCCAGCACCTCGGCGGCCGTTCGGCCCTGCGCGATCGCGACCGCCTGGGCCAGCGCCTGCGAGGCGCCGTAGAAGGCGGCGCTGCGGTGCAGCCGCTCGTCGAACGGCTGCGCCTCCAGCTCCGCGCACATCGCCGCCAGGTCACCGACCGTCCGGCCGCGCAGGTGGTCGCATATCGCCTGCAGATGCGGGAGCTGATCGGCCGCGCGGAACAGGCCGCGCCGGCCGCCGGCCGCCGAGTAGGCGACGCTCATGCCGTCGCCGGCCACGGTGGCGCCGCCCTCCAGGCGCAGGACCAGGGAGAACGCCTCGCTCGGCTGGCGGATCGCGTCGAAGCCGGCCGCCTGCGGCTCTCCCAGGTACAGGTAGCCGTCACGCCGGGCGCCGGCGCGGATCGCCTGCAGGTCCTCGTTGAAGTGGCCGCCGCGCGCGGCGATCACCACGGCGTGCTCGATACGCATGGCGGTGAGTATCAGCGCCGCTGGCAGCGCGGGCAATAGAAGGTCGAGCGGCCGCCCTGGCGGAGCGCCCGGATCGCCGCCCCGCAGCGCGGGCACGGCTGGCCGGCGCGGCCGTAGGCGGCCAGCTCGATCGTGAACAGCCCGGGGTCGCCGCCGGGCGTGCGGTAATCGCGCAGCGTGGTGCCGCCGGTATCGATCGCCCGCCGCAGGATCGCGCGCGCCGCGGCGGCGACCCGCTCCAGGCGCACGCGGCCCAGCCGGCCGGCCGGCGTGCGCGGATGCACGCGGGCGGCGAACAGCGCCTCGCTGGCATAGATGTTGCCGATGCCGGCGACGATGCGGCTGTTCAGCAGCAGGTCCTTGATCGCCACGGTGCGCCTGCGGCTCACCGCGAACAGGTAGCCGCCGTCGAACCGGTCGCCGAGCGGCTCCGGCCCCAGCCCGGCCAGCAGGGGGTGCTCGTCGGGAGCGGCGGCCACGTGCAGGGACCCGAACCGGCGCGGATCGCGCAGCCGCACGGCCAGCCCCGAGCCCAGCACCACGTCCACGTGGTCGTGCCGGGCCGGCGGGGCATCGGCCTCCACCACCAGGAGCCGCCCCGACATGCCCAGGTGGGCGATCAGGCTCTCGGGCCCGGCGTCCACCACCAGGTACTTGGCGCGCCGCCGCACGTCGCGCACCGTGCGCCCGGCCAGCCGCGGCGCCAGGTCGTCCGCCACCCGCCAGCGCAACCGCGGCTCGCGCACCACGACGCGGGCAATACGCTGCCCGAGCAGCACCGGCCGCACCCCGCGCGCGATCGTCTCCACCTCCGGCAGCTCCGGCACGACCAGGACGCTACGCCCCCGGTCCGGGGTTGTACAGCAAGAACCGGTACAGCAAGAACCGGCAGAGCGGGATCGGCTTCTAGCGTCGTTCTACCGGTGTGCTAACGCTTCGCTAGCAGAGAGGACGGACGCTTGGGCTCGATTCTGACCATCGCGAGGAGAAGCATGCGAACCAACCGAGTGATCGTGCCCCGGAAACGTCGCCAGGGGCGCCCGAACCTCGGCGGCAGAGCCGCCAGGCTCCGGGCGGGTGCCTTGGCGACGGCCCTGGTGCTCACGTCGATGAACGCCCTGGCGCAGGTGTCGGTCGACCCGGCGCTGTCCGGCTACGCGCAGGTGCAGGGCGTGTCGGGCAGTCTCAAGAGCGTCGGTTCGGACACCATGAACAACACCATGACGTTGTGGGCCGAAGGCTTCCTGGGCATGTACCCGAACGTGCGCATCGAGATCGAGGGCAAGGGCTCCAGCACGGCCCCGCCGGCGCTGATCGCCGGAAGCTCCCAGTTCGGTCCGATGAGCCGCCAGATGAAGGCCGCCGAGGTGGACGAGTTCGAGAGCAAGTACGGCTATCCGCCGGCCAGCCTGCCGGCTGCGATCGACATGCTGGCGGTCTACGCCAACAAGGACAACCCGGTCTGCGAGATGGGGCTGACCCTGCAGCAGGTGGACGCGATCTTCTCGACCAACCGGCGTGGCGGCTACGAGAGCGACATCCGCACCTGGCGCGAAGCCGGCGTGACCGACAGCGCCTGGGCCGACCAGCCGATCAGCCTGTACGGCCGCAACTCGGCGTCCGGCACCTACGGCTACTTCAAGAAGGACGTGCTGGGTGACGGCGACTACAAGCCGTCGGTGAAGGAACAGCCCGGCAGCTCCTCGGTGGTGCAGGGCGTCGCCAGCGACGCACCCGGCATCGGCTACTCCGGCATCGGCTACCTCACCGCCGACGTGTGCACGGTGCCGCTGGCGATCGACGCCGGCAGCGACCCGATCCCGGCCACCGCGGAATATGCCTACACCGGCGAGTATCCGCTCTCGCGGTTCCTCTACGTGTACGTCAACCACCGTCCCGGCAGCGATCTCGACCCGTTGCGGCGCGAGTTCGTACGCTACATGTTCAGCACGCAGGGGCAGGAGGACGTGATCAAGGACGCGTACTACCCGATCACCAACGAAATCGCCTCCGAGGCGATGGCGGCGCTGGGCCTCTGAAAGAGCCCCGCGCCCCGGGCGTTCGGCCCTCCGGTGAGACGGCCTTCACCGGATACCGGCGGGCGCACACGACGCGGCCCGGCGTCCGGATCGCGGAGATTGCGTCGAAGTCGATCATCACCATCGGCGGCATCGGCGTGATCGCCGCGGTGTTCCTGGTGTTCGTGTTCCTGGCCTCCGTCGTGGTGCCGCTGGTGGGCCGCTCGCGGCTTGAGCCGGCGGTCACCCAGTCCGGATTCGGCGGCGGGGCCACGGCCGCCGCGATAGACCGCTTCGTGCTGGTGGAGGAGTTCCGGGTCGCCGCCGCGGAGCTGATCGACGGCGGACGGGCGCTGCGCCATTTCCGCATCGACCCAGGCGTTCCCGCCGGCGGCATGCTGCTTCAGGAGCTGTCGTTGTTCGACGAACGGCCCACCTCCCTGACCTACTTCGACGACGGCGGCTGGCTGGCCGCCGGTTTCGCGGACGGCACGTTCCGGCTGGGCCAGGTGCTGTTCGAGACCGAATTCTTCGAGGACGACGACGTGCCGGCCGAGCTGCACGCGCTCGGCGAGGGCGAGGTGGCGGTGCTCGACGACGCGTCGATCCAGCGCACGCCGATCGGTCAGCTCCGCCTGCAGCGGCTGCAGGCGCGCATCGAGGCCCCGGTGGCGAGCGGCCACGACGGCGCCGTGCTGCTGATCGACCAGTCGGTGCGTTCGGTGGGACCGGTGATCGCCGTGGTGACCGACGACGGCGTGCTGCGGGTCAGCGCCGTAAGGCGCCGGCGCAACATCCTCACCGGCCGCGTCACCTCGACGGTGCGGCGCGGGAGCGCCGCGATTCCCGATTTCGGCCGCGCCGTCCCGCTGTCCCGCGTGCTGGTCAGCGGCAACGCGGATGCCGTCTACGTGCTGTGGCAGGACGGGGCGTTCGTGCGCTTCGATACCCGCAACCTGCGCGAGCCGGCCGTCGCCGAGCGCGGCGACCTGCTGCGCGACGATGCCGCGCGGCTCACCGTGGCTCGCTTCCTGCTGGGCCGCGACACCCTGCTGATCGGGGACAGCCGCGGCCGCGTCGGTACCTGGTTCCGGGTTCGCGACGAAGACGCCGCCACCGCCGACGGGCTGCTGCTGACCGGCGCCCATGTCTTCGACGGGCCGGCGGCGGTCACCAGCATCGGCAGCTCGTCGCGCAAGCGCATGATCGTCGTCGGCTATGGCGACGGCAGCGTGCGCAGCTTCTACGTGACCAGCAACGCGTTCGTGGCAGAGGCGCGGCCCTTCGCCGGGGTGCCGATCACGGCGGTCGCGCTCAGCCCGCGCGACGACGCGATCGCCGCCGTGACCGATCGGGGATTCGCGCTGCTGGCGCTGGACAGCCCGCATCCGGAGGCCACCCTGGGCTCGATCTTCACCAGGGTCTGGTACGAGGGCAACGCCGAGCCCGCGCACGTCTGGCAGTCGTCGAGCGCCACCGACACGTTCGAGCCCAAGTACGGCTTGGTCCCGCTGATCTTCGGAACGATCAAGGCGACCATCTATTCGATGCTGTTCGGGGTGCCGCTGGCGCTGCTGGCGGCCATCTACACCAGCGAGTTCCTGCACAGCAGGCTGCGCGCGCGCATCAAGCCGATCATCGAGATGATGGCCAGCCTGCCCAGCGTGGTGCTCGGGTTCCTGGCGGGGCTGGTGTTCGCGCCGATCGCCGAGCGGGCGGTGCCGATGATCCTGGTCGCGTTCCTGATGATCCCGCTCACCTGTCTGGCGGGCGGCTACCTGTTCCAGCTCCTGCCCGACCGCACGGCGATCATCCTGTCCCGGTATCGCATCCTGTTCGTCCTCTGCGGGGCGCTGCCGCTCGGGCTGCTGCTGTCGCGGCTGGCCGGTCCGGTGGCCGAGCGCGCCCTGTTCGCGGGCGACATCAAGCTCTGGCTGGACGGCCAGATCGGTACCGGCGCCGGCGGCTGGGCGCTGATGCTGCTGCCGCTCACCGGGCTGGCCACGGTGTGGTTCCTGTCGCGGACGCTCGCGCCCAGGCTGCGCACGCTGTACCGGCGCCTGCCGGCCCGGCAGGTGGCGTTGCTGGAGATCCTGAAGCTCGTCGCCGCGGTGGCGGTCGCGGGCGGCGCCGCGCTGCTCGGCGGGTATCTGCTGCAGGCGCTGGGACTGGACTCGCGCGGTTCGTTCCCGGTCATCGGCCCGGTGCTCGGCACCTACGTGCAGCGCAACTCGCTGGTGGTCGGCTTCGTGATGGGCTTCGCGATCATCCCGATCATCTACACCATCGCCGACGACGCGCTGAAGAGCGTGCCGGAACACCTGCGCTCCGCGTCGCTGGCCGCCGGCGCCACCCCCTGGCAGACCGCGGTGCGCGTGATCGTGCCGACAGCCATGAGCGGGCTGTTCTCCGCCGTGATGATCGGGCTGGGCCGCGCCGTGGGCGAGACGATGATCGTGCTGATGGCGGCCGGCAATACCCCGATCCTGGAGATGAACCTGTTCAACGGCTTCCGCACCCTGGCGGCGAACATCGCCGTCGAGCTGCCGGAGGCGGTGGTCGACAGCACGCACTACCGCATCCTGTTCCTGGCGGCACTGACGCTGTTCGTGATGACCTTCGTGGTCAACACGGTCGCGGAGTCGGTGCGGCAGCGGTTCCGCCGCAGGGCGTTCGAGCTGTGAAGGCGATCCTCGCCCCGACCGCCAAGCCCCCTGCGCCGCGCCGCCGCGTCCGCAGCGGTGCCTCGCTGGTCGCGCAGGGACAGCCGATGATGTGGCTGACCGCCGGTACCCTGGCGATCGCCCTGGTCATGACGCTGGGCCTGCTGCTGCTGATCCTGGTCCGTGGGCTCGGCACCTTCTGGCCCGCGCCGCTGGCCCGCTTCGAGATGGCCGACGGATCGGTCCATCTGGGCGAGGTGACCCGCCTCGACCGCTACCGGCCGGCCGGGAACGTGATCGACTCCCTGCCCTCCGCCACGCAGGAGCCGGCCCGGGAGCTGCTGGACCGGCAGCGGGGCACCTCGACGCGCTGGCTGGTGCGCACCGGCAACTTCGACGTGACCGGCGTGCACTTCACCTGGGTGGCCGACTTCGCGCTGGCCGAGCGCACCACTCCTGAGTGGGCGGTGATCTTGGAACGGCTGACGTGGGGGAGGTTCTACGGCGAGCCGGCGGCCTTCCTGATCGACGGGGCAGCGACCGCCCAGGGCCCGGCAGCCGTCTGGCGGGAGTTCGAACGGCATCACCGGACCGTGCAGGGGTGGCGGGCCGAGCGCAGGCGGCTGCAACGGGGCGACATCGGCGACGTGAACCATCGCCTGGAGGCGGCGCGGCTCCGCGTGCGCGAGGCCGCACTGGTGCTGGAGGAGGCGCGCGACGGCGGCGCGGCGGCCGGTATCCGGGCCGCCGGGCAGGCGCTTGCGTCCGAGCAGGCAAGGGCGGCGGCGGTGGAGTCCGAGGCGAACGCCGAATACGCCGGGATCCGCGCCCGGATCGACGAGCTGCAGCGATCGAGCGACCGCTACCGGCTTTCGATGCGGCTCGCCGACGGCGCCGAGGTGCTGGTGCCGCTCGGCCAGATCGTCCGCGGGTACCCGGCCAACCGGCTCGGCCTGCTGCGCAAGCTGGGCATCTACCTGTCCCGGTGGGTGGAGTTCCTGACCGCCGACCCGCGTGAGGCCAACAGCGAAGGCGGGGTCTTCCCGGCGATCTTCGGCACCGTGGTGATGACCCTGCTCATGTCGCTGGCCGTGGTTCCGTTCGGGGTGATCGCCGCGCTCTATCTGCGCGAGTACGCCAAGCCGGGCCGCCTGGTCAGCACCGTGCGGATCGCGATCAACAACCTGGCCGGCGTGCCGAGCATCGTCTTCGGCGTGTTCGGGCTGGGCTTCTTCAGCTACCTGATCGGCGGCGGCATCGACGGGCTGTTCTTTCGCGCCAAGCTGCCCAGCCCCACCTTCGGCACCGGCGGCATCCTGTGGGCGTCCCTGACGCTGGCGCTGCTGACGCTGCCGGTGGTGATCGTCGCCACCGAGGAGGCGCTGGCCGCCGTGCCGGGGTCGATGCGGGAAGGGTCCTACGCCTGCGGGGCCAGCAAGTGGCAGACGATCGAGCGGATCGTCATGCCGCGCGCGATGCCCGGCATCATGACCGGCATGATCCTGGCGATGGCGCGCGGCGCGGGCGAGGTGGCGCCGCTGATGCTGGTCGGCGCGGTGAAGCTCGCGCCCGAGCTGCCGATCGACCGCTACTTCCCGTTCGTGCACCTGGAGCGCAGCTTCATGCACCTGGGCTTTCACATATTCGACGTCGGCTTCCAGAGCCAGAACAGCGAAGCGGCCATCCCCATGGTGTTCACGTCGACCCTGCTGCTGATCCTGATCATCGTGCTGCTGAACGTGACGGCGATCCGGCTGCGCAGCCGGCTGCACCGCCGTTTCTCGGGAAGCCAGTTCTAGAGAGGTCTTCAGATGGATGCAACCCGGGACCGTACCAACCAGACGCGACTCGCGGCGGACCTGCATCGCGCCCCGGCCGTCGAGGCCGTCCCGCACGTGGACGGCCGCATGCGGGGCGGCGCGACGGCCTCCGCCCGGGAGAACCTGCTGGAGCGCATAGCCGCCGGCGGCGACGTCAAGACCGCCGTGCACCCGAGCACGCTCGAGTTGCAGAGCGTGCTGGAGGTGGACCGCTTCAACCTCTGGTACGGCGAGGTGCAGGCGCTGTTCGATGTGTCCATGAACGTCCCCTTCGGCAAGGTGACCGCGCTGATCGGCCCGTCGGGCTGCGGCAAGTCGACGCTGCTGCGCTCGGTGAACCGGCTCAACGACCTGGTCGACACGGTGCGGATCGAGGGTGACATGCGCCTGTCGGGCGACTCGATCTACGCGCCGGGGACGGACGTGATCGAGCTGCGCAAGCGCATGGGGATGGTGGCGCAGAAACCCAACCCGTTCCCCATGAGCATCTACGAGAACGTCATCTACCCGCTGCGGATCGACGGGGAGCGGGACAAGCAGGTGCTCGATTCCGTGTGCCATCGCGCGCTGCAGGGCGCGGCGCTCTGGGACGAGGTCAAGGACCGGCTGCAGGAGAGCGCGCTGGGATTGTCCGGCGGCCAGCAGCAGCGGCTGTGCATCGCCCGCGCGGTGGCCGCCGAGCCGGAAGTGCTGCTCATGGACGAGCCGGCCAGCGCCCTGGACCCGATCGCCACCAGCAAGATCGAGGACCTGATCCACGAGCTGAAAGGCAGGTACACGATCCTGATCGTCACCCACAATATGCAGCAAGCCTCGCGGGTCAGCGACATCACCGCCTTCATGTACCTGGGCCGGCTCATCGAGTTCGCCCCCACGGAGGACGTGTTCCTGAAGCCGCAGCTTCAGGAGACCGAAGACTACATAAGCGGCCGGTTCGGATGAGCCGGTTGAAGATGAAACAAGATAGCCCTACGCACCAGAGGAGGAGTGGACATGGGATTTCGTAGAGCGTACGACCGCGCGATGGCGCCGGTCGTGATCTTGGTAGCCGCCGCAGCGTTGATCGCCGGATGCGCAACCGCGGCCGAGGAGCCGATGGCGCTGGATCTGCAGATGTACGCCAAGCCGGGCTTCGTCGTCCTGGAAGAGGAAGGCCGGCTGTGGGTGTTCCGCGAGGGATCGGACGACCTTGCAATGTTTCAGGAATCCGGCGAGCCCGCCAAGCAGGTGGTCCGGCCGAAGGCAGCGCCGGGCGGGGTGACGGTGAAGTCCACCGACAGCGCCACGATCGACGAGTACCTGACCACGCTGCCGGGGTTCTCCACGCGGATGGAGGAAGGCCGGCTGTGGGTGTTCAAGGCCGGCAGCGCCGAGCTCGAGGCGTTCCTGCAGACGGGCGAGCCCGCCAAGCAGGTGGTACGGCCGCTGGCCGGTCCGTTCGGACTGACCATCAAGGCGGTCGCCACCGCGGTGATCGACGAATACCTGGCGGCCTGGGAAGCCGCGATGATGTAGACCGGGCGCTGTGAATTCGGTGTCCGATACGCGAGGTAGGCCCGTCGCCGGCTCCGTCTCCCCAATGGAGGTCTCCCCAATGGAGGCAGCCGGCCGGGGCCACCCGCACTCAAGGGGGCATCCGTGAGTGAGCCGCAACCGCTCCGCCACCAATTCGAGCGCGAGATCGAGGAACTGCAGCAGCGCCTGCTGAACCTGGCCCAGGCGGTCGAGTCGGCCCTGGGGCAGGCGACGAAGGCGTTGCTGAGCCAGAACGAGGAGATGGCCGAGCACGTCATCGTCGGCGAGGATTCCGTCAATACGGCCACCTACGAGATCGAGGATTACGTCTACATGCTGGTGGCCCGCGAGCAACCGGTGGCCACCGACCTGCGCTTCATCATGACCTCGCTGCACGTGGTGATCGCGCTGGAGCGGATCGGCGACCTGGCCGTGCACGTCGCCAGGGTGGCGCAGAAGCTGGCGTCGGAAACCTACATCAAGCCGTTGATCTCGATGAACCTGATGGCGGATCGGGCCAAGCAGATGGTGCGCGAATCCGTGCACGCATTCGTGAGCCGCGACGATCAATCCGCTCAGGACGTCGCCGCCGGCGACGATCTGATCGACAACACGTACTCGCAGATGTTCCGCGAGCTGCTCACCTACATGATGGAGTCGCCGAAGACGATCGCGCAGGCGCAGACGCTGCTGTTCGCCGCCAAGCAGTTCGAGCGGGTGGGCGATCAGGCCACCAACATCTGCGAAGCGGCCACCTACGTGGCGACCGGGCAGCGTGTCGAACTCTGAACTGACGCCAACCCGCCACGCCGGCCACCTACGTGGCGACCGGGCAGCGCGTCGAGCTCTGAGCCGGCGCCTCAGCGCTCGGGGCGCGGCCGCCGGGCGATCAGCTTTCCCGCGGGCTCGCCGAGCTCGGTGCGGGCGCGCCGCGCGGCCGCCTCGTGCATCGCCTCCTGGCTGCGGTAGAACGGCTCGTCCGCCGAGGCCCGCCGCACCCGCACGTAGGTGCCGTCGCTGCGCAGCCGATAGGCGCTGGTGTTGTCGGCGAAGGCGGACTGCAGGATCGCAAGCGTCCGGCGCTTCAGCCCCGGCTCGGAGATCGGCACCATGAGCTCGACCCGGCGGCTGAGATTGCGGGGCATCCAGTCGGCGCTCGCCAGATAGCACTCGTCGGCGCCGCCGGCGCGCACATAGAGCAGGCGCGCGTGCTCCAGGTAGCGGTCGATGACCGACACCACCGTGATGTTGCGGCTCATGCCCCGCCGCTCCGGGATCAACAGACACTCGCCGCGGACGTTCAGCTTGATGGTGACGCCTGCCCGCGACGCGGCATAGAGCGCGTCGATCACCTCCCCGTCGGTGAGCTGATTGAGCTTGGCCATGATCAGCGGTTGCTCGTTCGCTCCTCGCGCGGCCTCCCGCTCGATCATCGCCAGCAGACGCTGCTTCAGGGAGGTGGGCGCCATCGCCAGCCGCCGCATGTTGGGGACCGTGGAGTAGCCGGTGATGGCGTTGAAGAACAGGCCGACCTCCATGGCCAGCTCGTCGTCCGTGGTCAAGAGACCGACATCGGTGTACAGGCGCGCGGTGTCGTCCCGGTAGTTGCCGGTTCCCAGGTGCACGTACCGCCGGATGCGGTCGTGCTCCCGGCGTACGATCAGCAGCGCCTTGGCGTGCACCTTGTGCCAGGCGATGCCGTACACCACGATCGCCCCCTGCCGCTCCAGCAACGCGGCCCGCTCCAGGTTGCGCTCCTCGTCGAAGCGCGCCTTCACCTCCACCAGGACGGTCACCTGCTTGCCCGCCTCCGCAGCCCGTCCGAGCGCGGCCACGATCGGCGACTCGCGCGATACGCGGTACAGGGTCATCTTGATCGCCAGCACTTCGGGATCGTCCGCCGCCTGCTCCAGCAGGTGCACCACCGCGTCGAACGACTCGTAGGGGTGGTGGAGCATGCGGTCCCGCGTCTGGATCACGCTCCAGATCGGCTCGGTGCCGTCCAACCAGGTCGGGCGCACCGGTTCCCACGGCTCGAACCGGAGCCGGTCGAGTCCCGGCATGTCGACCAGGCTGGCCCAGCCGGCCAGATCCAGCGGACCGTCGCAGGCATAGATGTCAGCCGGCTCGACCGACAGCTCGGCGGCCAGCAGCCGGCACAGCTCGCAGCCGGCGTCGCTGACTTCCATGCGCACCGCCACCCCGCCGCGCCGTGCCGAGATCACCTCCTCCATCGCCTCGACGAAGTCGTCGTCGCGCAGCTCGTCGACCTCCGCATCGCCGGAGCGGGTGACGCGGAACAGCATGCTGTCCAGGATCCGGAAGCCGGGGAAGAGCAGGTCGGCGTTGGCCGCCACCAGATCCTCCAGCAGCGCGAAGGTCACGGATGGTGCTCGGCGATCGGCGCCTCGATGCGCTGCTCTCGCTTCATCACTTCTGCCGTTGCCGGCGCCCTCCTGCGGCACCGGCACCAGCCGGTCGAGGGCGCCGGGCAGCGGCACCACGGCGACGACCGGCCCTTCGCCGGCCGTGGCCGCCGCGGACGCGGAGCGGGCCTGCTCGTCGGCCGGCTCCAGCAGGAAGCCCACGTGCAGCCGCAGGCTCGGCAGCGGCACGCTCTCCTCGGGCGTGATGCGCACCGGGGTGAGGGCCGGATAGATCTGGCTTCTGAAGTGGTCGCGGAGCCGCTCCAGGGTGCCGAGCGGGTAGGCGTCCCGTTCCAGCAGCCGCACCCCGGCCTCGGTCAGCAGCGGCAGCACGCGCCTGCGCAGACAGGCGGCCTGCCCGCGCACGATCTGCTCGATGTGCGCGCGCACCTCCGCGAGCCGGCGATCCGCTCCGTTGCGCCGCAGCGCGGGCACCCGCACCATGAAGAACTCGTCCAGGTTGGTGCCGACGATGCCCAGGAAGCGCAGGCGCTCAAGCAGCGGCATGGCGGACGAATCGGCACGGTCCAATACCCGCCGGTTGAACGCCAGCCAGCTCAGTGCGCCGTCGAGATAGCGTGGTGGCGGGGAAACGGAGTCGGTGCCCGGTGCCACGCTGGCATGATAGCGCCCAATCATCGGAGAATCGCTAGCGATGGATGATGCACTGGTGGTCGGCATCGACCTGGGAGGCTCGAAGATGCTCGCGACCGTGTATCGGGGCGGGAAGGCGCTGGGATCCTCCAAGCGGTCTACCGACCCGACCGCCGGTGCCGACGGTCTGGCGACCGGCTTGGTGGGCACGGTCGAAGACGCGCTGGACGCCGCGAAGATCAGGCGGTCGGCGCCGGCGGCGATCGGCATCGGCGCGCCCGGACCGATCGACGCGCAGCGCGGCACCCTGGCGGGCTCGCCGAACCTGGGCGTCGCCGACTTCCCGATCCGCGATTGCCTGCAGGATGCGTTCGGGGTCCCGGTCGTGCTGGAGAACGACGTGAGCGCGGGCACCTACGGCGAGCACCGCTTCGGCGCGGCGCGCGGACGCCAGCACGTGCTCGGCGTGTTTCCCGGCACCGGGATCGGCGGCGGGCTGGTGCTGGACGGCCGCCTGTACCGCGGCGCGAGCGGCAACGCGGGAGAGGTCGGCCACATGATCGTGCAGCTCCACGGGCCGCTGTGCGGCTGCGGCCAGTACGGCTGCCTTGAGGCCCTGGCCAGCCGCAGCGCCCTGGCCCGCGACCTGATCGCGCAGGCCGCGATCGGTCGGGCGCCCACGGTGGCGGCCAGGGCCGGGACCGACGTGCGGTCCGTGCGCAGCAAGATGATCGCCCGGGTGCTGGCGGCCGGCGAGCAGCCGGGAGTCGAGCTGCTGGAGCGGGCGGTCGAACGGCTGGGAGTCGGCATCGCCAACTGCGTCAACCTGCTCAACCCGGAGATGGTGGTGCTCGGCGGCGGGCTGGTGGAGAAGCTCGGCGACTGGCTGATCGAGCGTGCCGCCGATTCGATGCGCCGGCACGCGCTGCCGTCCCTGGCCGAGGGCGTAGAAGTGGTCGCCGCGACGCTCGGCGACCAGGCGGTCGTGCGCGGCGCTGCGGCGCTGGCGCAGGAATCCCTGGCGTGAGCGAGGCGGTCGCGGCTGTGCCGGCCGGCGCGTCCACGACGCCGGACGCCCGCAACGGCGCGGCGCGGGCGGTAATCGACATCGGCTCCAGCGCCATCCGCATGGTGGTCGCCGAGGTTCAGCCCTCCGGCGCCGTCCGCATCCTCGACCGTGCCGATCGGCCGGTCCCGCTCGGCCACGACGTGTTCGGCTCCGGCACGGCCAGCCGCACGACCATCGGCGTGTCGCTGGAGGCGCTGTCGTCCTTTCAGGAGCTGCTGCGCGGCTGGGGGATCGGCCCCGGGGAAACCACCGTGATCGCTACCAGCGCGCTGCGCGAGGCGGAGAACCGCGAGACCTTCGTCGACCGGGTGGCGCTGCGCACCGGACTGGACGTGCGGGTGATCGACGGCGTGGAGGAGAACCGGCTGACCTATCTGGGCGCCGTGCACGCCATCCAGGCGGCGATCCCGGGGTTCGCGCGTTCCAACTCCCTGATCATGCAGATCGGCACCGGCAGCACCGAGTTCATGCTGCTGCGCCGCGGACGGATGGCGTTCGTGCACTCGCTGAAGCTGGGCAGCGCCCGCATGGAGGGCATGCTGCGGCCGATGCACGGCAATCCGGAGCGGCTGCGCCGCGTGCTGTCGGAGACCGTGGCCCCCACGCGCGAGGTGCTCAGCCACGAGCAGCCGCTCAAGCACATCCGCCGGTTCGTGGCGGGCGGCGGCGTGATCCGCCTGGCGGCCTCGCGCGCCGGGCGGCGGGTTGCCGAGCACTGCTCGCTCATCGAGCGCCCGGCGTTTCAGGAAGTGATCCGCGGTCTGCAGAAGCTGCGGATCGAGGAGCTGGTGCACGAGCTGCAGATCCCCTACGAGGACGCGGAGGGCATCCTGCCCGACCTGATCGTCTACGACCTGTTCCTGGAGTCGACGGCCGCCCAGCAGGTGATCGTCCCGGAGCTGGGCATCCGCGAGGGCGTGCTGCTGAGCGCGGTGCTCGACGACGAGCAGTCGCGCCGCGAGTTCGAGCGGCAGACGATCGCGTCGGCGTTGAGCGTGGCGCGCAAGTACCACGCCGAGGACCCGCACGTCCGCCACGTCACGAAGCTGGCGCTGCACCTGTTCGACCTGCTGGCGGAGGATCACGGACTGGGGCACCGCGAGCGCCTGCTGCTGAACGTGGCATCGCTGCTGCACGAGGTCGGCAAGCTGATCAAGTCCTCGGGCCACCACAAGCACGGCGCCTACATCGTCGCCAACTCGGAGGTGTTCGGCATCGACGAGCGGGACACGGCGGTCGTCGCCAACGTGGTGCGCTACCACCGCCGGGCGCTGCCGCAGATGTCGCACCCCATGTACGCCGGCCTCTCGCGCCGGCAACGGCTGGTGGTCAACAAGCTGGCGGCCATCCTGCGGGTCGCCGACGCGCTGGACGTCAGCCACCTGCGCCGCATCGACCGCTTCGACGCCGAGCGCATCCAGGACCTGTTGCGGCTGAACTGCGGGTATCAGGGCGACCTGTCCCTTGAACGGATGGCGCTGGCGCGCAAGGGCGACCTGATGGATCAGGTCTTCGGGCTGCGCGTGGAGCTCGCCTGAAGGCCGGCCGGGAGCAACTCACCGCCGAAGCGGCGCAGGTACGCCTCGGCGATCTGGCTGCGCCCGGAGTTGTGCACGGGGTCTGACACCCGCCGAAATCGCGCGGCCCGAAGCGCATGACTTCGCCGCCGCAGTGGCGGCGCTCGTCGGCTTCGCCCCGGTAGCGGCTCGGCGGGCCGTCTCCTCCTGGGTGCTCGGCGGCGGCGGGGATCGCCGCGTCCTTCGTCGTCGAAGCGGCGCGTCGCACCACAGCCGGCTGCGACTCCGACGTCGAAGCGGCGCCGTGGCCGGCGTCCGGGTCGGTCTTCGGCGCCGCCGCGGTGTCCGCCGGAGCGCTGCGCCCGTGCGCCTGCTCCGACGTCGGAGTTCGCGGGGCGTCTGCCCAGGTTCCTGGTCTCCCGCAGCAGCTCGCGGTCGGAGAGGGCGCCGACGGTGGAGGTGATCACGGGCCGGGTGGCGGTGGTGAGATGTGCGGTCTTCATACTGTAAATATACTACCGATTTTGAGATACACGTCTTCTTCTCGTCCACGACCAGCACTGAATCTGCGCGCAGCGCGCGCTGAACGGGGTGCCGTGCAGCCGAAGGGACACGTGAGCTTTTCGGAGAGGCCGGAAGGGGCTGGAACGTGCGGTGGCGGGGCACCTGACAAGCGCAAAACCCCGTCAAGTCCCCGCGGCACGATTTCTCGACTTTCTTGGCGCCGGTGCACGTGCCGCAATGCCGCCGGCAGGGTTCAGGAATCAGGAACCGTGAACCTCACCGCGGCGGAGGTCGCCATCGACTCCTGCGCGGCGTCCTGCTGCGGGACCCCATCCGCTGCCACTCCCGGCTCGGCGGTTTCGGCGGCCTCAATCTCTACCCGCCGGTCCTCATGTCACGTCCTTCCACTCCATACGAATTCCTGAAGACCCTGTGCACGCACACGACCAGAATCGCGGGTCGGCTATGTTGTTCCATGCACCGTGTATAGTACCGGGTTTGAGTCCATGGAAACGTCAGGGACCGACGGTCTGCTCGAACGGCCCGTGGTCGAGACGGTGGCGGCGCTGGTCGACGGCTACCTGTCGCAGGCCGATCGGGCGGTGCGGCTGGTGGGGCGGCCGGGCAAGCCGGAGGCGCTGCACGACTTCCGCGTAGCGCTGCGGCGGTGTCGCGGCGTGCTGCGCGCCTACCGGCCGTGGCTGGGCAAGGCGGCCGGAAAGCGGATCCGCTCGTCGCTGCGCCGGCTGATGCGGGACACCAGCCAGGGCCGCGACGCGGAGGTGCAGATCGTCTGGCTGGAGAGCACGCGGCAGGCGCTGCGGCGCGGCGAGCGGGCCGGCCTCAACTATCTGCTGGAGCGGCTGCGGCGCCGGCGGCACGCCGGTCACGCGGCCGCGGCGGCCGCGGTGCGAAGCCGGTTCGAGCGGCTGGACGGCGAGCTGCGCGCGCGGCTGGAGCAGGCGCCGCCGGCGCCGTTGACGTTCGGGCGGGCGTTCGGGGAGCGGCTGCAGGAGTACGCCGACGACACCGCCGCCCGCTTGGCGGCGACCGCGGAGGCGGCCCGCGGCGACGAGCTCCACGACGCGCGGCTGGCCGTGAAGCGCTTGCGCTACCTGGTGGAGCCGGCTGTCGTTGGCCTCACCGACGGCGCCGCGGTGGCCGCGTCGCTGAAGCGGCTGCAGGACGTGCTAGGCGAGCTCAACGACGCCCGCGTCCTGGCCGCGGCCGTGGACCGGGAGCTGGCGCGGGTCTCCGCCGAGCAGACCAACAGGCTGCGGCGGCTGGCCATCGCCGGCACGGAGGAGGATCTGGCGCGCGAGCGGCGCCGCGACGAACGCCTGGGGCTGCTGCGCGTCATGCGGTTGCTCCACGAGCGTCGGGAGGAGTTGCTCGCCGTGCTGCGCCGCGGTCACCTCGCCGCCGCGCTAGATGCGTCCGCGTCACTGGGCCGCGACGGCGCGGCCCTGGCCGGCGGCTCCGCTGACGACCGGTGACGCGAATGGCGACATGCTGCGCGCGCCGATACACTGCGACAGACGCGGCGCGAGGGTTGGAGGCATGGCGGTCGTCGTAGCAGGCAAACGGAAGCTCACCTACGCGGAGTACGCGCTGATACCCGCTGATCGCAATCGGCATGAGATCATCGATGGCGACCACTACGTGAGCCCCGCTCCACTCATCTACCACCAGGAGTTGGCCGCACGGCTCTACGACCTTCTGAGAACGATGTTCGCGAGCACCGCCAAGGGACGGGTGCTGTTCGCGCCCGTCGACGTCGAATTGACCGAAACGGACATCGTCCAGCCGGACTTGATCGTGGTGCTCGCCGAGCACGATTCGATCGTGACCCGGACGCGCATCATCGGATCTCCAGACCTCTTGGTCGAGATCCTCTCGCCGTCGAACCCTCAGGCCGACACCATGCTCAAGCTGGAGCTGTACCGCCGCGCCGGCGTGGGCGCATACTGGATCGTCGATCCCGACCAGCGGCGCGTGACCGTGTACGCCCGCTCGGAGGAAGGCTTGACCGAGCTGAAGTCCGGACACGGCGAGATCACCTCTCCGCTCGCCGGCGGACCCGTCGCGACTCAGCAGATCTGGTAGGCGCAGCCGGGCGGGAGCGGCGCGCGCTGCTCTACGCGCTGATCAGCGTCGCCCTCTGGTCGACGGTCGCGACCGGCTTCAAGCTCGGCCTGCGCGCCCTGCAGCCGGTGCAGCTCCTGTTCCTGGGCTGCGTGGTGGCTCTGGCGTTCTTCGCCGCGGCGCGGCCCTTCGTGACCGCGCCGATGAGCCTGCGCCGGCACCTCGCCGCCGCCGCCCTGGGGCTACTCAACCCGCTCGCCTACTACCTGGTTCTGTTCGAGGCGTACGACCGGCTGCCGGCGCAGATCGCGCAGCCGCTCAACTACCTGTGGGCGGTGACCCTGGCGCTGCTGGCCATTCCGCTGCTGGGACAGCGCCTGTCGGTGCGCGGCTGGATCGGCGTGGCGGTCAGCTATGCCGGCGTCGCGGTGCTGCTCACCCGCGGCGGCTCCGCCGGGCTGGGGGGCTTCGACACCGTGGGCGTCGCGCTGGCGCTGGGCAGCACCGTCCTGTGGGCGGGGTACTGGCTGCTGACGGTGCGGGTGGGCGTGCACGCGGTGCCGCTCATGCTGAACGGCTTCGCGGCGGCCACGGTCGCCATCGGTGCGATCTGCGCGGCCACGGCCGGCCTGCCCGCGATCACGCCGGCGAACCTGGCCTACGGCGCCTGGGTCGGGCTGGTGGAGATGGGCGTCGCCTTCCTGCTCTGGCAGCGCGCGCTCGCCCTGACCGCTGTGGCCGGCCGGCTGGGCCAGCTCATCTTCCTGTCGCCGTTCCTGTCGCTGATCCTGATCGCCACCGTGCTGGGCGAGCGCATCCACCCCAGCGCCCCGGCGGCCCTGGTCATGATCGTCGCCGGCCTGGCCCTGTCACGGAAGCGTTCCGGGCAGCAGCAGGACGACTGATGCTCGATGCTTTACATCACGCATCGTCAACCCGTACGGTACGGTCTATGAGGACGACCTTGAATCTGTCCGCGGAGGCCCTGGCCAAGGTTCGACAGCTCGCGCAGCAGCGGCGCACGACACTCGGGGCCGTCGCGTCGGAGCTGATTCTGAAGGCGCTGCAGCCGGCAAGCGGGCCGGCCGTGCGGAACGGGGTACCGATCTTTCCGGCACAGGAGGGACCCGCCCCGGACCTGCATCTGGTCAACCGCCTCCGTGACCAGGAACCGTGAGCTATCTGCTTGACGTCAACTACCTGATAGCGATGTTCGATGCACGGCACGTCAATCACGATGCCGCGCATCGGCGGTTCGCGACATTCGGCGCCGATTGGGCGACGTGCTCGATCACCGAAAATGGGTGCATCCGCGTGCTGTCGAACCCTTCCTACCCCACGGTGTCGGCAACTCCTGGAGCCGTGCTCGATCGGCTGGCACGGTTCTGCGGTGCGGGTGGTCACAGCTTCTGGCCGGACGATCTATCGCTGCGGCTCTCCCTGGACGAGGACGTGAAGGAGCGGCTGCAGGGTCACCGGCAAGTGACCGATTTCCATCTTGCTGCGCTGGCATCGCATCGGCGTGGACACCTCGTTACGTTCGACGGCCGGCTACTGCGGTCACTGACCGGCAGCCGCCTGGAAGGGGCCATCGTACTGGTGAAGTAGAGGCTGATCCGGTCGCAACTCAATGCCAAATGGACTGTCAGTCCCAGGTGAGGGAGCCGGCGGTCTGGTATTCGGTGACGCGGGTCTCGAAGAAGTTCTTTTCCTTGTTGAGGTCGATGGTGTGCGCCATCCACGGGAACGGGTTCTCCCGCTCGTACTGCTTGGGCAGGCCGATGCGCTCCACGCGGCGGTCGGCGATGTGCTCGACGTAGGCCGCGAACTGGTCGGCGTTGATGCCCAGCAGGCCGCGCGGGCAGGCGTCCCGGGCGTAGGCGGCCTCCAGCTTCACGCCGCGCCGGATCAGGTCGATCAGCTCGTCCTGGAAGGCCGGCGTCCAGGTGTGCGGGTACTCGGCCTTGATCGTGTTGATCAGGTCCGACCCGAACGCCAGGTGCACGCTCTCGTCACGCATGATGAACTCGAACTGCTCGCCCACGCCCACCATCTTGTTCTGCCGCTTGAGGGCCAGCATCATCGCGAACCCGGCGTAGAAGAAGATGCCCTCCATGATCACGTAGTAGCCGACCAGGTCGTGCAGCAGGTCGCGCACCCCCTGCTCGGTGGTGGTGGTGAAGCCTGGAGCGGAAATCGAGCGGGTCATCTCGATCACCATCGCGTCCTTGCGCTCGATCGACGGGATGGTCCGGTACATGGGGTAGATCTCGTCCGGATCCAGCCCCAGGCTGTCGCAGCAGTAGATGAAGGTGTCGGTGTGGATCGCCTCCTCGAACGCCTGCCGCAGCAGGTACTGGCGGCACTCCGGGTTGGTCACGTGCGCGTAGACGGCCAGGACGATGTTGTTGGCGGTCAGGGACTCGGCGGTCGAGAAGAAGCCCAGGTTCCAGAGGATCAGGCGCCGCTCCTCGTCGGAGAGCACGTCGGGCGACTTCCATTGCTCGACGTCCTTCTGCATCGACACCTCTTCGGGGACCCAGTTGTTCGCCACCCCCGCCTTGTAGTAGCCGCGTGCCCACTGGTAGTGCAGCGGCAGGATCTTGTTCGGATCGGTGGCGGTGTTGTTGATGATGCTCACGGCGTTACTGACAGGCTTCGCAGTCTTCGGCCAGCTCGCAGGCCGCGGCGTCCTGGCCGTTCTGGGCGGGGTCGGGGGCCGGATCCGGCGCGCCGTTGGCGGAGGGGCCGTTGGCTCGCTTCTGGGTGAACCCGTACTGGCTGCCCAGGGTGGACTTCTCCACCTGGCTGGCGGCCAGCGTGCGCAGGTAGTAGGTGGTCTTCAGGCCGAGCCGCCATGCGGTCTGGTAGATGTCGTTGAGCGCCTGCCCGGAGGTGCCGCGCATGAACACGTTGTGCGACTGGCTCTGGTCGATCCACTTGCCCCGAACGGCGGTCATGCGCAGGCAGTGCACGGGATCCACCTCGAACGCGGTCCGATACTTGGCGCGCAGCGGCGCGGGGATCGATGCGATCGCCTGCACGCTGCCGTCGTGGAACTTGAGCTCCTCGAACAGATGACGGTCCCACAGGCCGGCCTGCTTCAAGTCGCTCACCAAGTAGGGGTTGGCGACGGTGAACTCGCCGGAGATGTTCGACTTGACGTAGACGTTCTGGTAGATAGGCTCGATCGACGGGAAGCAGCCGGAGATCGTGGAGATGGTCGCCGTCGGCGCGATCGCCATCGTGTTGGAGTTGCGCATGCCGTGCTCGCGCACGTGGGCGCGCACCGGCTTCCAGTCCAGCTCGCCGCCGCGCTCCACCTCGACCGGCAGGCCGCGCTCCTGCTCCAGGAGGTCCAGGGTGTCCTGCGGCAGGATGCCGCGGTCCCACTTGGAGCCGCGGTAGCTGGGGTAGGGGCCGCGTTCGGCGGCCAGACGCGACGAGCCCAGGATGGCGCTGCGGGCGATCAACTCCATGGAGCGGTCGGCGAATGCGACCGCCTCTTGCGACTCGAACGCGATGTCCAGCTTGAACAGCGCGTCCGCGAAGCCCATCACGCCCAGGCCGACCGGGCGGTGGCGGAGGTTGGACGCCCGCGCCTCTTCGGTCGGGTAGAAGCAGACGTCGATCACGTTGTCGAGCATGCGCATCGCCGTCTCCACGGTGGCGGCAAGCGTATGCGTCTGCAGCGCGCCGTCGACCACGTGCTTCTCCAGGTTCACCGAGCCCAGGTTGCACACCGCGGTCTCCTCCCGGGAGGTGTTGAGCGTGATCTCCGTGCACAGGTTGGAGCTGTGCACCACGCCGGCGTGGTCCTGCGGGGAGCGGATGTTCGACGGGTCCTTGAACGTGATCCAGGGGTGGCCGGTCTCGAACAGCATCGACAGCATCTTGCGCCACAGCTTCAACGCGGAGACGGTGCTGGTGCGCTGAAGCCGGCCGGCGCGCGCCTCGCGCTCGTACTCCAGGTAACGCTTCTCGAACGCCTGCCCGTACAGGTCGTGCAGGTCGGGGGTCTCGTCCGGGGAGAACAGGGTCCACTCGCCGTCCTCGCCGACCCGCTTCATGAACAGGTCGGGGATCCAGTTTGCCGTGTTCATGTCGTGCGTGCGGCGGCGCTCGTCGCCGGTGTTGCGGCGCAGGTCCAGGAAGTCCTCGATGTCCAGGTGCCAGGTCTCCAGGTAGGCGCAGGTGGCGCCGCGCCGCTTGCCGGAGCGGTTGATCGCCAGGGTCACGTCGCTGGCGATCTTCAGGAACGGGATCACCCCCTGGCTCTCCACGTTGGTGCTCTTGATGTGGGCGCCGGTGCCGCGGACCGACGTCCAGTCGTTGCCAAGGCCGCCCGACCACTTGGAGAGCTGCGCGTTGTCCGCGAACGACTTGAAGATGTGCTCCAGGTCGTCCTCCACCGTGGTGAGAAAGCAGGAGGAGAGCTGCGGGCGCGAGGTGCCGGAATGGAACAGCGTCGGGGTCGACGGCACGAAGCGCAGTGAGGAGATCACCTGGTAGAACGACACGGCGCGCTCGTCGCGATCCTCCTCCAGCACGGCCAGCCCCATCGCCACCCGCATCCAGAATGCCTGCGGCGTCTCCAGCAGCGCCTCGCCCGCGCGGGCGAAGTAGCGCTCGTGCAGGGTCTGCACCCCCATGAAGTTGAGCAGGTCGTCGCGGGCGGTATCGAGCGACTCGGCCAGGCGGCCCAGGTTGAAGTCCAGCAGCCGCGCATCGAACATGCCCCGCTCGACGCCGCCGCGGATGCCGCGCACGAACGCCTGCCGGTAGCCGTCCTCGTGGCTGCGGGCGACGCCGATCACCTCGCGGTAGATGCGGCGCAGGAACAGCCGGGCAGCCACCTTGGCATAGGCGGGATCGCGCTCGATGAACGAGGAAGCGGCCAGCAGCACCGCCCGGTCGATGTCGGCGGTGGAGATGCCGTCGAAGACGTTGCGGACCGTCTCGCGCGCGATCAGGTCGACGTCGATCTCGCCCTTGCTACCGGACTGGTCGAAGCCGTGCGCGCACCCCTGGATCGCTTCCTTGATCTCCGAGATGTCGAACAGGACCGAGCGGCCGTCGCGCTTGACCACCGTGAGCTTGCCGAGCAGCGACCGTTCGGCCACCTCTTCCTTGCGCTCCTCGCGTGCCTTCTGGTGATCGGCGCGGTACAGGATGTAGCGCTTGGCCACCTCGTACAGCCCGTGCTTGACCAGGTGCTTTTCGACGATGTCCTGGATGTTCTCGACATTGGGATACAGCTCCACGAACCGGTCGTCGATCTCCGTGGTGACGTCCGTGAGCAGATCGTGCAGCGTGCCGTTGCCGAGCACGGCGGTGATGTGTGGCTCTCCGGTCGCGCGCACCGCCTTGTCGATTGCGGTAGCGATCCGCTCCCGATCGAAGCCCACGACTTCCCCGGTGCGCTTGATGACCTTCAGTTCGGCCATTCCCCCCCCTGTCGCCTCACCAGATGAGACGTGCCCTTTGAGACGCTACCGAAGGCTTCCAAGGGAGGCAAGGCCAGCCCGAGCGACCCCCGTGTATGCGTCTCTCCGACGGGTCGCCCGACCGGACAATGCCTCGGCACTGTCAACTCCAACCTGAGTCGACGCCGTCCTGGGCGTCCTCCCGGCCGGTCGCCACCGTGACGATGCCCCCGGCCGTGTCGAGGAAGCCTTCGGCGGTCATCGCATCCAGGTTGCGGCGCGCCCGTTCGTGGCCGGCGCGGTCTTCGGCGCCGATCAGGGCGCAGAGCTCCGCGACCGGAAGCGGGCCCCGTTCGGCAAGCACGCGGAGGATCAGCCCGCGCTGCTGGCGGTTCGAGCCGTCGAAGCGGCTCTGCCGCGTGTAGTGGGCGCTCCGCCGGTTGGGATTGGGCAGGTTGGGGCCGTTGCGCGCCAGCGAGGCGCCGTAGTCCATCAGCGCCCAGTACCAGGTGCGCGGGTCGGCGCGGTCCAGCGCCTGCTCCAGCACCGGCAGCAGCTCGCGGTCGCTGACCGACTCGCGTCCCGGAAACAGCTCGTGCAGGACGGCGCGGCGGATGTTGGTCTCCACGAACACGGCCGGCAGGCCGAAGCCGAAGGCCTGCACCGCCCCCGCAGTCGACGGACCGACGCCGGGCAGCGCTCGCAGGTCCTGCTCGCCGCTCGGCACCGAGCCGCCGAAGCGCTCGGCGATCAGCGCCGCCGCGCGGTGCAACGCCACGGCGCGCCGGTTGTAGCCCAGGCCGCTCCACAGCGCCAGCACCTCGCCGCGGTCGGCGGCCGCCAGCGCGCGCACGTCGCCGAAGCGCGCCACGAAGGGGTCGAAATGGCCGAGCACGCGCGCGGTCTGCGTCTGCTGTAGCATGAACTCGGAAACCAGGATCCGATACGGATCGCGCGTCTGCCGCCAGGGGAACCGGCGGCCGTGGCGCCGGTAGTGGTCCAGTACGCGGCGGCGGAAGCGAGCGATTTCACCCATGCACGATTTCACCCATGCACGATTTCACCCATGCACGATCTCACTAGGCACCATCTCACCAGGCACGATCTCATCATCATCGGCGCCGGCCCGGCCGGGCTGGCCTGCGCGATTCACGCGGAGGCGGCCGGCTTGGACTGCGTGGTGCTGGAACAGGGCTGCCTGGTCAACTCGATCTTCCACTTCCCGCGCAACATGGTGTTCTTCTCATCGCCCGAGCGGCTGGAGCTGGCGCGGATGCCGTTCGCGACCCTGTCGCGCAAGCCGTCGCGCGCCGAGACGGTCGAATACTACCGGCGGATAGCGGAACGCTGCGCGCTGCGCGTCCGGCAGTACGAGCGGGTGGTCGGGCTGGAGCGCAACGGATCGGACGGCGATGCGGCGTTCGTCGTCACGTCCGTGCGCGGTTCGCGCACCACGCGCCTGGCCGCGCGCGCCGTGGCGGTCGCCACCGGCTTCTTCGACTGGCCGCGGCGGCTGCAGGTGCCGGGCGAGGAGTTGCCCAAGGTGATGCATCGGTTCGACGAGGGCCATCCCTACTACGACCGCGACGTGGCCGTCATCGGCGGCCGCAGCGCGGCGGCGGAGACGGCGCTGGAGCTGCAGCGGGCCGGCGCCCGCGTCACCCTGATCCACCGAGGCCAGCGGATGCAGACCAAGTACTGGGTCCTGCCGGAGCTCGAGAACCGCATCGAGCGCGGCGAGATCGGCTGGCTGCCGTCGGCGACCGTGGAGCGCATCGACGAGGACACGATCACCGTGCGGCAGGGCGACCGGTCGCAGGTGGTGCGCAACGACGCGGTGATCGTCCAGATCGGCTACCGACCCGACCTGAGCCTGCTCGAAGGCGTCGGGGTCACCCTGGAGGGTGCCGACCGGACGCCGCGCTACGATCCGGACACCTGCCAGACCGACGTGCCGGGCGTGTTCGTGTGCGGCTCGATATGCGCGGGCGACCGGGCCGGCAGCATCTTCATCGAGACCGCGCGCTTTCACGGTGAGAAGATCGTCGGCGCGCTCACCGTTCCCGCCGCCGGCGGCCAGGTGACGGGGACGTCGCCGCGGCACTGAGGCGGGCGACCTCGCCCGCATCCAGCGCCGGCCACGGGGTGAGCGCCTCGAAGACCTGCGCCGGCCGCCTGGCACCCAGGATCGCCGCGTGCACGCCGGGCTGGGCCAGCACCCACCCCAGCGCCAGCCGGGCGAGCGGCCGCCCGCCGGCCACCGCGCGCAGCCGCTCGACGACCTGCAGATGAGCGGCGAGCCGCGGGTCGGTGAAGTCGTGGTGCTCGCGCCGCCAGTCGTCGCCTGGCAGCCGCGCCGCCCGCGCGCGGTCGAAGCCGCCGGCGAGCATGCCGCTGTGCAGGGGGCTGGCGGCCAGCACGGCGATGCCGTGGCGGCGGCAGTAGGGCAGAAGCTCCTCTTCCGCGTCGCGCCGCAGCAGGCTGTAGGGCACCTGCAGCGCCGCCACCGGGGCGATGGCGCGCAGCCGGTCGAGGTCGGTCACGCCGGCATTGCACAGGCCGCAGGCGCCGATCAGGCCGCGCTCGCGCAGGCGGGCCAGCTCCTCCCACCCCTCGGCGAGCTGCTCCGGCGGGCGCGGGTGATGGATCTGGTAGAGGTCGATGCGCTCGGCGCGCAGGCGCCGCAGGCTCTGCTGCAACTCGTCGCGGACGCTGGCGGCGGTGAGCCGCGCGAAGGGGCGCGCCCGCCGGCCCACCCACGGCCAGCCGCACTTGGTCGCGATGCGCACGCGGTCGCGATCGGAAAGTCCGCCGAGCGCGCTGCCGATCAGCTCCTCGGCGTGGCCGCGGCCGTAGAGCGGGGCGGTGTCCAGCCAGTCGACGCCGCGGTCCAGGGCGGCGTGGATGGTGGCCAGCGAGTCGGCGTCCGCCTGCGCCCCCCAGCCGCCGCGCCAGCCGGGCCCGCCGATCGCCCAGGTGCCCAGGCCGACGCGGCCGGGCACCGCCCCGAAACCGTCGCCTGCGCTCCGCTCTTGGCCCATCCCGGCGGTGGCGTCATCCGGCGGCCGTGAGGAGCTCGGCCAGCCCGGTGTGGCGCTCGCGCGCCTGCGCGTTGGAGACCGCGATGTGGGCGGCCCGGCTGCTGCCCACCACCACCGCCAGCCGCCGCGCGCGGGTCAGCGCCGTGTACAGCAGGTTGCGCTGCAGCATCGGGTAGTGCTCGGTGGCGATCGAGATCACGGCGGCCGGGAACTCGCTGCCCTGCGACTTGTGGATGGTGATCGCGTAGGCCGGCACCAGCGAGTCGAGCTCGGACGCCTCGTACCAGACCGGCCCGGTGGAGAATTCGACCAGCACGCGCTGGTCCTCCGCGTCCAGGTCGCGCACCAGGCCGATGTCGCCGTTGAACACGTCGAGCTGGTAGTCGTTGCGGGTCTGCATGACGCGGTCGCCGACGCGGATGTCGGCGGCGCCCTCGATGGCGGCCCCGTGCGGGTTCAGCGCCGCCTGCAGCTCACGGTTCAGGGCGGCGGTGCCCAGCTCGCCGCGGTTCATGGGGGTCAAGACCTGGATGTCGGTGCGCGGGTCGAGGTCGAAGCGGTCAGGCATGCGCTCGGTGACCAGGTGCACGATCGTGTTGCGAGCGGCGGCACGGTCGTCCCGGCTGACGAAGAAGTAGTCGCCGGCCGCGCCGTCGCTGCTGCCCTTCGGTACCTCGCCGTGGTTGACCGCGTGCGCGGCCATGACGATGGCGCTGCGCTCGCCCTGGCGGAACACGGTGGTGAGGCGGGCGACCGGGCAGACGCCGGAAGCGATCAGGTCGGCCAGCACGTCGCCCGGACCGACCGACGGAAGCTGGTCGCTGTCGCCCACCAGCAGCAGCCGGCAGTCCGGCGGGGTCGCCGCCAGCACGGCGTCCAGCAGCCTGACGTCCACCATGGACAGCTCGTCCAGGATCAGCCCGTCGCAGTCGAGCGGGTTTTCGGCGTCGCGCAGGAACCGGCCCTCCCGCGGGCTGTACTCCAGCAGCCGGTGGATGGTCGACGCCGGCCGGCCGGCCTGCTCCTCGATCCGTTTGGCGGCGCGTCCCGTCGGGGCGGCGAGCTGCATGCGCCGGCTGGCCGCGTCGTACAGGCTGAGCACCGCGCGGATCAGCGTGGTCTTGCCGGTGCCGGGCCCGCCGGTCACCACCAGCACGGCCGTTTGAGCCGCTTGGGTGGCGGCGTGGCGCTGTTCAACGGACAGTTCGACGCCGCTCCCCTGCTCGAAGGCGGCGAGCAGCACCGGCACGCCCGCGGCCAGCGCGGGGGCTGCTCGGCCGGCCAGCTCCAGCAGCCGCGCGGCGGAGCGCTGCTCGGCGCGCCGCAGTTCGGGCAGGGCGATCGCCTCTCCGCCGCTGCTCCCGCAGGACAGGACCGCGCCGCGGCCGATCAGCGCCTGGATGGCGTCGCGCACCGCTGCGGCGTCCACCGACAGCAGCTCGGCGCCGCCCTCCACCACCGCCTCCACCGGCATCTGCGTGTGACCGCGGCCCGCGCCGGTGGCCAGCACGTGCAGCACCCCGGCGGCGGCGCGCTCCGGCGAGTCCGGGTCCACGCCCAGTGAGGCGGCGATCCGGTCGGCGATCAGGAAGCCGATGCCGGCCACCTCCTCGGCCAGCCGGTACGGGTTCTCCGTAACCGCGTGGCGCGCCGCCGACCCGTAGCGGCGATGGATGCGCAGCGCGTAGGCGGGGGAGATGCCGTGGCCCTGCAGGAAGATCATGGTGTCGCGGAGCTGGCGGTGGTCCGCCCAGGAGGCCAGGATGCGGTCGCGGCGGTCGGTGCCGATGCCGGCCACCTCGGTCAACCGCTCGCCGTGGCGGTCCAGCACCTCCAGCGCGTCGGTGCCGAAGCGCGCGACGATCCGGCTGGCCAGCGCGGGGCCGACGCCCTTCACCAGCCGCGATGCCAGGAAGCGCTCGATGCCGGCCGCCGTGCTGGGCGCGACCGAGTGGAACGAGGTGACCTCGAAGCGTGGGCCGTGCCGGCGGTGATGGGTCCAGGCGCCCTGCATCTGCAACAGCTCGCCCGGGCGGACGCCGGCCAGCGGGCCGACCGCCACCGGCTGGGCAGTGGGGTCGGTCTCCGACTGCAGCCGCACCACCGCGAACGAGCCGTCATCGGTGACGTAGATGATCGAGTGGACGGTGCCGCGCAGCGATCCGTCATCGCCGCCGCCGGCGGGTGGGGCGGGTTCGCTGCCGGCCAACGGCGCGCGTCGCTGCGGATCGCTCAGGCGGTCTGGTCGCGCAGCTCGGTGAAGAAGCGCGCGTCGGATTCGTTGCCGGCGCGGTTGTGGGCGACCGCCAGGTTCGCGGCCACGCGCAGCATGATCGTGGCGGCCGGCGTGCCGCGGCGGATGCGGGCGAGCTGAGCGGTGGCGTCGTGTCCCTTGGGGATGAGCTGCGCGACGTCCAGGGTCGCCCCGCCGTTGAAGCAATCGACCAGGATCAGCCGGCCGCCGGTCACGGCGCGCGCCAGGAAGTGGTTGGGCACGTTGCAGCCCTCGATGTCCAGGCCGAGCCGCGCGCCGACCAGCAGGTAGACGCACGACAGGCTGATCGGCAGCCCGCGGCCGCGGGTGATCACCGATACCAGGTTGCTGGCGGCCGGCGTGTAGTAGTCGTCCTTGCCGCAGCCGGTCAGCCCCCTGGTTCGGAACAGGTAGTGGGCCAGGGTAAACACGTCGGCGGCGCCGACATGCGCCGTGCGATAGTCCTCTGCCAGACCGTCCAGCAGGTCGGTCAGCCGGGCGCCTGCGCCCTCGCCCAGATCGTACTCCGCGATCAGGCCCAGTGCGGTCTCCAGCTTGACCTTCTCGTTCGGGACCGTCATGCACGCCTGCCAGCGCTCGAGCAGCCGTTCGCGCCGCCGGATGGCGTACACTTCCTCCAGCAACTCGCGACGCTCGTCGTCCAGCTCGATCGCCTGCCGCTCGATCTCCGCATCCAGCTCATCGCCGAAGGAGGCCAGCGCCTCCATCACCCGCTGCTGTACCACCGGCGTCTCGTCGTCGAGAAGCTGGATCATGAACGGGAGTTGCGCGCGGTCCATCCCCTTGATGGTAGATCGCCGTCGCCGGTGAAGCAAACGCGTGTAGCCCCAGCCTCACGTGCATCTGTTGCGTCGCCACCGATGCCTTGCAGATAGTGCGGCATTGCCGCATATTGTGTGATCATTGATGCAGCTCTTCGTAACCACGACGTACGAACGGGCAATTCGCAAGCTCATCCCGAACAGATGACGACAGAACGAACCGACGTGGGCCGTGAGGTCGAAGCGGCGCTGGGCGAGGTCCTGGCTCATGTGCGCGGCGAAGTAGAGCTTCCGTGCCGAATCGTCGACGATCCGACGGCGGAGAGGATCATCGCGCTTCGCAAGCGCATGAAGCTGAGCCGACAGAAGTTCGCGGATCGCTTCGGTCTCGATGCGCGTGCACTCCAGGACTGGGAACAGGGTCGCCGCGTTCCGGACCGTGCCGCCCGCGTTCTGTTGACCGTCATCGACCGCGATCCGGAAGCGGTCGTACGGGCGATCGGGTCAGCATGAACGTCACGCCTCCTAGGCTTCCGCGAAGTGGCTGTCGTGATTGCCGGACAGGTCGGCGCGGCCGGAGCTGATCGCACCCGCTGCGGCCGCCACTCGACTGCTATGTGCCCCGCCGGCCATGTCCGGGGACAACTCGAAGAAGAGCGACAGGGCGCGCCTGATGACCTCTGCCATCGGAATCTGCTCGCGATCGGCGACGTGGCGAACGCGTCTCGCCATCGCTTCCGGCAACCGTACCTGCATCCGAACCATCGTCAATCCACCATCATGCTTTACGATGCCGCAACCCGCAAAAGGGAACCGAGAGAAGGAACGCATGGGAATCTACCAGGAACTGGGCATTCGCCCGCTGATCAACGCCGCCGGCACCGTGACCAACTACGGCGGATCGGTGATGGCCCCGGAGATCTTCGAGGTCATGAGGGAGGCGAACCGCGAGTTCTGCCGGCTGGAGGAGCTGCACGCGGCGGTCGGCGCGCGCATCGCCGGCCTGCTGGACGTGGAGGCGGCGTACGTGACCTCCAGCGCGGCCGCCGGGCTGCTGGTGACCACGGCGGCCTGCATCGCCGGCACCGACCCGGAACGGATCACGCAGCTCCCCGAAACCACCGGCATGAAGTCGCAGGTGGTGGTCCAGACGATCCACCGCATGGCCTACGATCAGGCCATGCGGCTGGCCGGCGCCACCTTCGTGGAGGTCCCGGACCAGGGCGAGCCGCCCACGCAGACGCTGCGCGAGGCGGTCGGTCCCGGCACCGCGGCGATCCTGTGCATGGCCCACCGGCTCGGCGATGCCGCTTCGGTGCCGCTGGAGGAGCTGGTGAGCATCGCCCGCGGGGCGGGCGTGCCGCTGATCGTGGACGCCGCGTCGGAGTGCCCGCCGCTGTCGACGCTGACGCGTTTCTGGAACGCCGGCGCGGACCTGACCATCTTCAGCGGCGGCAAGAGCATCATGGGCCCGCAGTCGACCGGCCTGGTGGTCGGCCGCAAGGACCTGATCGAGGCCTGCGCCGCCAACGGCAACCCGTTCGCAACCGTGGGCCGGCCGGCAAAGGTGAGCCGCGAGGAGATCATCGGCTTCCTGAAGGCCCTGGAGCTCTACCTGGCGCGCGACCACGATGCCGACCGCGCCCGCTGGACGGCGCAGATCGACCACATCGAGCGGGCGCTCGCGGGCGCGGGGCTGCCGATCGCGCTGGAGCGCATGGAGAAGGGGGACACCTACACCGTGCCCCTGCTTGCGGTGCGGACGCTGCCGGACGCCGGCTTCAGCACCGGGCAGCTCTTCCAGGGGCTGATCGACGGCGATCCGCGGGTGGTGGTGTCCCAGCACCTCATCGGCGACGGCATCGCCGTCAACCCGCACATGCTCACGCCGGGCCAGGAACGGATCGTCGCCGAGCGCTGCCTGCAGGTACTGGCCGAGCTCGGCTGACGCCGCCGCCGGAGCAGCCCGACATCGCTTGACAGCGCGTACGGGCTCGCCCAGCGTAGCCCCTTATGGGTCAGGCAATAGTATTCAGCGACTTCAGCAAGGCGACGCCGTCCGGGGCCATCTCCCCGCATGCGCGCCCCGGCTACTGGCGTGTCTGCGACTACACCAGCGGCGACATCGCCGGCACGCTGCTCTACACCGAGGACCAGGGAGACACGCCGAACCTCACCCTGCCGCTGAACCTGCAGGGGTGGCATAGGGTGACGATCGGCGTCTGGGGCGACTGCTTCAGCCTGCGCCACACCTACGCCCCGTCCGGCAACCGGGTCAAGCTGAGCGGCGACCCCTGCTTCCGGGCCTTCGAGCGCGACCGGACGCCGCCGCCCGACAGCATCAGCATCGAGGACTTCGAGGTCGCCTGCGCCGATCTGACCGGGCAGGACCTGATCATCGCGCCGCCGAAGCGGAACAGCGGCGCCACCACCGCGCTGGCCTACGTCCGCTGCGAGCCGCTCTCGGAGCGCGAGGTGGAGGAGCTGCGGGCGGATCGCGGCAACGGCGGGCAGCGCCGGCTGATCGCCTACAACGACGGCGTGGGCTTCGTCACGTCGGGCGAGCACCGCGACCGGGAGGACGTCTGGGAGCTGGTGGAGCCGTACCGCCACTCCGACATGGAGAGCCTCTACTGGGGCGTCATCGGCACGGCGACCACCTTCCCGGTCACCAAGGGCCGGATGCTCATGGGCCATGACGGCCCGGCCATGGGCGTGCAGGGCCACGAGTCCTTCGAGACGCTCAACCGGCGCGGCATCAACACGCTCACCACCGCAATGGAGTACGCGCAGGGGATGGGACTGAAGTTCCACGTCTACCAGCGCATGGGCGCGTGGGCCATGCCCTTCCCGCACGAGTCGCCGACCAACACGCTGTGCCGGGAACGTCCGGAGTGGCGGTGCGTGAACCGCGACGGCATCCGCACCGGCAGCCTGAGCTATGCATTCCCGGAGGTGCGCCGCCACCAGGTCGAGTTCCTGGCCGAGCTCGCCTCCTGGGGGGCCGACGGCATCGACCTCAACTTCCTGCGCGGACCGGCGTTCGTGTTCTACGAGGAGCCGCTGGTGAGCGGCTTCATCCAGGAGTACGGGGAAGACCCCCGCACCCTGGACGAGTGGGACGAGCGCTGGCTGCGCTACCGCTGCCGGGCTCTGACGGCGTTCGTGCGCGAGCTGCGGGCGGAGCTCGATGCGGTCGGCAGGAAGGCGGGCAGGCGGATCGCGCTGTCGGCCGACACCTTCGCGCTGCCGGCGGGCAACCTCTACTACGGGCTGGACGTCGAGACGTGGGTGGCCGAGGGGCTGGTCGACCGCCTGCATCCGTGGGGGAAGATCCGCGGGCAACCGCCGGTCGACATGGGCCACTACCGCGGGCTGGTGGACGGCTCGCGCACCGAGCTCTGGCCGCATCTGCGGGTCTGGGACGACGGCACCGACGCGGCCTATAACGAATATCGCAAGGAAGCCCTGTCCTTGTATGACGCCGGCGCCGCCGGTCTGGCCATCTGGGACGCCTGCAACGTCGACGGCAAGAGCGTGAAGGGACCGCTCCATCGCCGGCTGGGGCGCATCGACGAGCTGCGCGCGGCGCTCGCCGGCCCGCAGCGCCGGGAGCTGACGGTCAGGACGATCGACACGCTCGGGCACGAAGACCTGGGCGTGGTCTCCATCCCGGAGACCCATCCGGAACGGATCATGCCGGACACCTACACCAAGCACCAGTACATGTGGCACGGCTGAAGCCCAGAGACCAGGTTGGGCGAGCGAACGTCGTAACAGCCGGACTCGAACGCTTCAGGAGGTGAACCGAAGTGGCTGACAACGCATCTCGGACCTACCCGGTGCGGGTTGCCGTCGAGTACCCCGACGGACGCCGCAACCGGCTCTCGGTAACCCTGCGGATCATCCTCGCCATACCGATTGTGACCATCCTCTTGCTGATCGAGGGGAGCATTCCGCTCGGCCAGCTCGATCCCTACTTGACGTTCGCAGACGCGGAAGTCTTGTTGATGGGGCTCGGGCTGTACCTCGCCACGGCCCTGATGATTCTGTTTCGCCGGAAGTACCCGCGCTGGTGGTTCGACTGGAACCTGCAGGTGAATCGGTTCACGGCCAGGATCGCGGCCTACCTCTTCCTGCTGCGGGACGACTACCCGTCCACCGACGAGCGGCAGGCGGTGACCCTGGACATCGAGTATCCGGACGCCAACGATCTGAACCGCGTGCTGCCGCTGTTCAAGTGGTTTCTCGCCGTACCGCACTACGTCGTCCTGTTCGTGCTGGGGTTGGCCGGCGCGGCGGTGACCGTGCTCGCCTGGTTCGCGATCCTGATCACGGGCGAGCTGCCCAAGTGGATGTTCCGGTACCTGGAGGGCCTCATGCGCTGGGGGTGGCGGGTCACCGCCTATGCATTCCTGTTGACGACGGACCGCTATCCGCCGTTCCGGTTGGGCGAGTAGCGTGCGTGTCGCGGCCATCGCCGCGGCCGCATCGGCCATCGCGTGCGCCGCCGCCTTCGCGCAGGAGAGCACGGAGAGCACGGCGACGCTGGTGTACGAGTCGGTCGCGCCGGCGGTGGTGTTCGTGGAGACCGACGGCGGATCGGGCAGCGGGCTGCTGCTCGCATCGGATGCCGTCCTCACCGCCGCGCACGTGGTCTATCCGCATCGCTCCGCCCGCGTCGTGTTCCCGTCCGGCACGCAGATGCTCGACGTTCCGGTGATCGGCTGGGATCTGATGGCCGACGTCGCGGTGCTCGGCCCGATCTCCGACGCTACGCCGGAGCCGCCGCAGTTCGGGTTCCCGGACGGGCTTCCCGTCGGAGCGGACCTGTACGTCATCGGCTATCCCGGCGAGGAGGAGCCGTTCCCGCAGCCGGCGATCAGCCGGACCGTCCTATCACGCTACCGCCGCTGGCCCGGTCAGCGGGCCACCTATCTGCAGACGGACGAGGCGCTCGACGGTGGACACAGCGGCGGCGTGCTGGTGTCCGCCGCCGGCGAGGTGGTCGGCATGACCCTGTACTCCTACGGCCACTTCGGACTCGCCCTGTCGATCGCCGACGCGATGCCCCGCGCATCCGCCCTGCTGGCGGGCGAGGACCCGGGGCGCCTCGGCGACCGCGAGTGGCGGGGCGCCTCGCAAGCCACCCCGATTCGCTTCGAGCTGGCCACGCTGTGGACCGTACAGGCGTTCGTGATCGCAGCCCGACCGGGGGACGAGGTAGCCTTCTCGGCGTTCGGCCGAATCGTCGACCTGGGTCTGAGAGTGGTCGACGCCACCGGCGTCGTGCTCGCCGACGCCGACGAGCGACTGTGGCGCAGAGAGTCCGTCGCAGCGACGCTGGACGGCGCTCCGCCGTTTCTCCTCCTTGTCGATCAATTCAACGACCGCGCAGTGCGCGTCCGCGTGAAGGGCGACGTCCCGCTCGTGCCGCTCGCCGACGAAGATGACGGCACGGCGCTCCACGTGCACGCCAGGCACGCCGGCGCGATCGATCATCCGTACGACGTCGACACCTACCGGCTTCCGCTGCGCGCCGGTGACACGGTACGCGTCCGGGTGGACTCGGTGCTGATCGACCCGTACCTGCGCATCGACTACCGGCGTTCCTCCGACGTCGCGGAGGATGACGACAGCGGAGGGGGCCTGTTCGGCCTGAATGCCGAGTTGACATATCACGCCGAGGAAGACCGCGTGTACCGGATCGTGGTCGACGATCCGACCGGGCAGTACGGGGGCTACACGTTGACGGTCCGACGCGACGCCGGGCGCGGCTGATCGCGCTGTCTCCTTACCGGGATGGATCAGCACGTCGCCGTGCAGACCCTCACCAATGACAACGCCACGGGCCCCGCAGGGCGCTACACCAGTGACGCGCCGGCCTACTTCGCGCCCCCTCAAAGATTACTCGTCCCAGTCTACGCCCGCGTCCGTGTTTCTCCCATGCCAAAGCCGGTCCGACCCGGCCGGTGGGGAAGCTTGACTGAACCCGGAGACTTCACAAAGAGTGGGCTCAGGATAGTGTGACCGAGGCACTAACGAGTACGAGTACCTATGAATCAGGTGAGGCACGCTTTCCGCAGGGTTGGATTCTTGGTGAGGCAATGCGGACAGTTGCGGGATGATCCGCCGACCGCTACGATCGTCACGCGTGCGTAAATCGTGGATTGCCGCGTCGATCGCCGCTGCCGTGCTGTCGATGGCTCCGTTCGCCTTGGCCGGTGAAATCGTCAATGAGACCGGGGGCGTGCAGTTCTGGCTTCCCGACGACTGGGAACAGGAGACCCACGACGAATTGCTCGTGGTCGAGCATCCGAGCGGCACCGTCACCATCGGCTTCGAGCTGGTCGGCGCCGAGTACCTCGACGCCGAGCTGGCCGGTCTCCTCGAGTTTCTGCAGGAGGTACTGCCGGGCATGGAGTTGGAAGGCGGGTTCGAGGAGGCTGATTTCAACGGCCTTGAGGGCGCGTTCCGCGCCATCAGTGGGACGGTGGATAGCGTGCCGATCGAGGTTTGGATCGGGATGATCGTCACGCCATCTGGCCAGTTCATGCTCTTCTATGGCATCGCCGAGGCGACCGCGTACGACGAGAACCGGGCGGTGATCGAACGCATCTTCAACAGCATGGGTCCCGCCGGCGACAGGGCTGCACCGGACGGTGACTCGGGGCGCTTTATCGTCCGCTACGAGCCGGGCACAGACGGTTCCTCGCGCCAGATGGCCTCGTTTCTGAGCGCTAGGGGCGATTTCGGGGCGATGGCCTCCACGCTCGGTGAACTCCTCCTGTTGCCGCACGACATCTCGGCAGTGTTCCGCAATTGCGGCGAGGCGAACGCGTACTACGATCCGTCTACCCGCGTGGTCGGGTTGTGCTACGAGCTGTTCGTATGGTTCGACAAGCTGTTCAGCGTGGCCGGTACGCTGAGCGAAGAGGAGATCGCCGAGAGTGTGGTCGGTGTGGGTCTCTTCGTGTTCCTCCACGAGGTTGGACACGCGCTCATCGACATCCTCGACATCCCAACCACGGGAAAGGAGGAGGATGCCGTCGACGATCTCGCGGCCGTGCTCCTCATTGAGTCCGGAGCAGGCGCCGCGGCCGAGTCCGCAATGGGTTGGTTCGCGCTCGAGACGATGACCATGGATGTGGACGCCGGGTTCTCGTTCTGGGACGAGCACTCGCTCGACCCGCAGCGGATGTTCAACATCATGTGCCTCCTCTTTGGCAGTGATCCAGAGAGCTACTCCGGTTTGGTGACCGATGACTTGCTCCCGGAGAGCCGCGCCGTGCGCTGTCGAGCCGAGTATGAGGAGAAGGCGACGAACTGGGAGCGCCTGCTCTTCGAGCACTTCCGGCTGTAGTGGGCTGGGGTGGCTCGGCGGGTCTCCTGCGCCTTCCTTGCCGCCGATCAACGAGCATGGGTGACTCGAACCATGCAGGGTGACGGGGGTGGCAATGCCGAAACCGACCGGCAATAGGGGTTGACAAAGTCATGCGGATTCGTTCCAGACCTCCGGGCGCGGCTGAAAGTAGCGGCGTTCCAGGTCACCGCTGAGCAGGGCAAGGCGGGTGCTGCTCGACGTCCTGCAGGCGGCCGGCGCGTGGCTCGCCGCGATGGTGACCGTCTGCGTGCCGATACGCGCGCCGCCATGGCTGGGCGCGATCACGACCGTCTCGTCGGGCTCCTCCCCGCTGTCGTCCACCGCCGTGAGCGTGACGGTCACCGCGCTCTGCCCCGCCCGCAGGGTCGGCGTCTCCGGGGCGACCGCGTAGTCCGCCCCCTCCACCGCCGAGCCGCCGCCGCCGCCAGCCCAGCTTGATCATCTGCCGGCGGATAGGCACAATAGGGGGATGCGACGATACCAACCCGGACGTAGCCGGTCCTGTGGTTCAGGGCGCAGGCCTCACCAACGAGGCTCCTATCGTCACCCGGCAAGAGCAGGCGACCACCCGGCGGAGCCATTGCGGATGGCGCTCAGCGATCCGCGGAGTGTGGATCATGATTGGTGACACATCGACAAGGCGTACCGCTTGGCCGCTGATGGTTCTGCCCCTGGTGGTGTGGTGCGGGCTGCTTGCACCCGCTTCAGCGGAGGCAGTCGGCGTGGCGTTCTGCTACTTGGAGCATGGCAAGGCGGGCGATGCGACCGAGTACCAGACCACGGTGAAGTATGCGCTGATGCGACGGGATTCGAGGAGCGAGGCGAAGGATGCCGCATACGCGGAAGTGGATCGCACCTTGCAGCAAGAATATTCTCACCTGATCGGACAAAGCGTCTACGAGCATGGCGAAGAAATAGATGGTCCCTATTGCGACACCTGGGCTTTTACCAGCGGTTATTGGATGCTCATCGAAACGAAGTTCAGCAACTCATCGTACACATTTCACACCATCGTAGCGGGTGTCGGTACTACCGTGGATGCTGCCGAGGCGAACGCAATCAAGAACCTGAGCTTGAACAACTGGTCCTGGTCGCAAAAGAGGCACGGCTATCAAGGGCTGTCCACGGGCGGATCCGGCAACGCTCACGGCGACTTGGCCATAGGAGAGGTGGCTCCGCCGTGACCCGGGAAGGGGAAACCGCGCCCGGGTACCGTCCGTCACTTTGCGATTCGTGGCGATTCGTGGCTCGGAGGAGGAACAAAATGGCACAGGAACGCATCGAGTGCTGTGCACGGTCGGTGTATATCGGCGAGAGACGGATGCGCGTGCTGCTGATGGGAGTTGGATTGGCGGTCGTGATGACGCTGCTGCCGTGGACCGCGGGCGCGCAGTTGTCGCCGGCGATCCAGGCTGACCTATATCTGGTGCAGACCGAGGAGTACCTGAAGCAGAAGGACTACGCTGCCGCACAGGAGGCCATGGAAAAACTCATCGAATTGGCGAAAGAACACGGCCTTACGGTACCCGATGAGTTTCATTTCAAGCATGCCCAGGTCTTGAACTCCGCGGGGGCGTACGCCGAGGCGAGCGCCGCGCTGCATCGCTACCTGGAGAGCGCCGGTCAAGCGGGCGCGCACTACCGGGAAGCACTTACTCTGCTGCATGAGGTTTCGGTAGCGTGGCTGAAATCAACAGTTGGGACAACGTTTCGCGACTGCGACACTTGCCCAGAGATGATAATTGTTCCTGCGGGGGTTTACCGGATGGGATCGGTGTCGTCGGAAGAGGGTCGCGATGATGATGAAGGGCCAGTACACCGAGTGACGATCGCGAAACCGTTTGCGGCGGGGGTGTACGAGGTGACGTTCACGGAATGGGATGCGTGCGCGGATAGTGGCGGGTGCGAGAGATACCTACAGGACGACAGGGGTTGGGGTAGAGACCGGTCGCCCGTGATCAACGTGAGTTGGGAAGACGCAGAACGGTTCGTCGCGTGGCTGCGGGAAGTAACCGGTGAGGAATATCGGCTGCTCAGCGAGGCTGAGTGGGAGTACGCGGCGCGAGCCGGGACTACCACGCCGTTCCACACCGGGTCGACCATATCGACGTCGCAGGCGAATTACGACGGCGACTACACGTACGGAAACGGGCGGGACGGCGTAGATCGCGAGAAAACGCTGCCGGTCGGGAGCTTCAACCCGAATGCATTCGGGCTGTACGACGTGCACGGCAACGTCTTGGAGTGGGTACAGGACTGTTGGAACGACAGTTATCGCGGAGCCCCGAACGATGGCGGGCCGTGGCAGCGGGGCGACTGCAGTCGTCGGGTGTTGCGCGGCGGCTCTTGGGACGGCCAACCGAGGCACCTTCGCTCGGCGTTTCGCTGGAGGGGTCTCGCCGGGGACCGCGGTACCAACGCCGGTTTTCGAGTGGCGCGGACGCTCGACTCATCCCGGCTTATTCGCGTAGGAGTGGAGAAAAAGTAGGCGCGTCCGCCGATTTGCAGTAGAGTCAAGGTGTTAGCACGAACACCACCGCAAAGGACGGGACACGCCGTGGGTGAGACTCTACCGATCTTTTCGACGACCTTCAACGGCTCGGTGCAGGTCGAGGCGCGGGCGGATCATCTGAGCGCCGACAGCGGCGCGCTACTGCTGCGCGAGATCATGGAGCGCACCGGCATCGTCGACTGGATGGACGAGCGGCTGCTGGATCCGCGCAATCCGCTGCTGATCACCTATCCGCTGGGCGACCTGCTGCGGACCAGCCTGTTGCTGCTGGGCCAGGGCTGGCGCGACCAGGACGACGCCGACCGGCTGCGGCACGACCCGAGCTTTCGGGTGGCCAACGACACCCGCCGCGGCACGTGCGCGCTGGAGCCCGACAGCGTGCTGCCCTCGCAGCCGACGCTGTCGCGGTTGGTGGGTCTGTTGAGCGCGCCGACCAACCAGGAGGTGGTGCGTGAGGGGATCATCGAGCTGGCGCTGCGCCGGCTGTGGAAAGACAACGGGGGCCGGCGGTACAAGCGGTTGATGATCGACCTGGACGGCCTGCCGTTCGAGGTGCACGGGCAGCAGGCCGGCAGCCAGTACAACGGCTACTACGGGCAGCGGATGTTTCATGCGCTCATCGCCAGTTGCGCCGAGAGCGGCGACCTGCTGGACGGCACGCTGCGGCCGGGCGCGGTGGGCTCGGCCGACGGCGCGCTTGAGTTCATCCAGCGGGTGGTCGAGCGCGTGCGACCGCGGGTGTGCGAGTCGGTGCTGGTGCGTATGGACGCCGGGTTTCCCGACGGACAGACGCTCAAGGGCCTGGAGTCAGCGGGCATCGACTACGTGGCGCGCATCCGCAACAACGCGGTGCTGGACCGCATGGCGCAGCCGTATCTGCGCCGGGCGCCGGGGCGTCCGCCGCGCGAGGGACGGGTGTGGTGCCACGAGCTGCGCTACCAGGCCGACTCCTGGGAGCACCCGCGGCGGATGGTGCTGGTGGTGCTGGAGCGGCCCGGAGAGTTGTTCCTCGACTACTTCTGGCTGATCACCAACCTCAAGCGCAACCGCTACTGCGGCGCGCGGCTGTTGGGGCTGTACCGCATGCGGGGCAAGGCCGAAGGGCACATGGGAGAGTTCATGGACGTGTTGGCGCCGGCGCTGTCGTCGGCGCCGCGTGCGAAGAGCCACTACCGAGGCCGCCGCCTGGAGGCCGCCACCGAGCCGGAAGAAGCAGGCGTGCGGGCGCAGAACGAGACGCTGTTGCTGTTGAACCTGCTGGCCTACGAGGTGCTGCACGCCGGGCGCTGCGTGATGGAGCAGGCCACCGGCACCGGCTGGAGTCTGCGCCGGCTGCGCGAGCGGGTGCTGCGGGTGGCCAGCCGGGTGGTCCGCCACGGGCGGCGGCTGACGTTCGTCATCGCCCAGGACTTCGCCCCCGATTGGCAGCGGCTGTGGGGCAAGCTTGCGGCGCTCGACTGGGCGCCGGGCTGACGCTCAGCGCGGCACTCCGCTCGGTTCGCGGGCGTTCTGCTACGGGCCGTACCATGTCCGGCCTATCCGCTCGGAAACCCCGCGAACCCGTCTGACGCGGTCGATCACGACCCGCGGATCGCTCATCCAGTGCCCCAGCCGATCACAAGCGTCAACCGAGGTCCGCGTTTTCGCCGATCCGCTCCGCGAACCGCCTCGAATCCTCAATTCAGCCAACTTTCGCACTGGAGGGCGAATAATCCGGGCTCATGAGTCTCTACGTCCTTACATCTGCGGGTCCAGGGGGCGAAGAGCCACCTGGTGAATCTTGGCGGTTTGTCGTGCAGACGGACTGCGGCTCGGCCGCTGAGATGAACACGAGGTGGACGGAGAGACCGTTGAAGCACAGCAGGAAGCGCAGCCCGCAGATCGAGCACGTACCACCGGCGCGGCGCTGGAGGCGCACTACCGGTTCCTGCTGTTGCTCAACGGCATCGACGCCGACCTGAATGAGCTCGTCCTGTTGGATGCCGCCCGCTGCAGGACCGGATGTTCGATGCGACCCTCGCCGCCATCCAGCACGCCGGTCAGCGGCATGACGCCCGTTACTGGGTCGAACGCATCTCCGACTTCGCCGACGCATCCGCGAGTGCGCCCTGGACCGGTTGGTGGAACGCGGGATTCCAGAGCGCAAGGACCGCCTTGACCGGCACGACGCCATACCACCGCCATCTGTCTCTGTCACTTCCCGATTCGAGGAGGAAACCGAATGTCACGGGACCATATTGAATTGAAAATTGAAAGGGTGTAGGTCTCAAACTGACGAGTCGGGCGACACAACCATGTCCCGGAGGAGCGCTCCTTTCTCTCTACCCTCTTGTCACACCCCTGGGGGTGCACGGCGAAACCGCGTTCGCGTGACAATTTGTCACCTCCACCCGCCGGCCGCCTCCGCAAACCCCATCAGACCCTCAGAATCCCTCAATTCGAGACCTACACCCAATTGAAAATTGAAAGCTGTACACCCAACGCACCTCCATCGCGAGAGAAGGGTGCGCACGGTAATTGCGGGAGCCGCATGGGTCGCCTTCATGACGTTGCTGCCGTGGACCGCGGCTGCGCAGCTGACGCCGGCGATTCAGGCCGACCTGTATCTGGTGCAGACCGAGGAGTACTTGAAGGAGAAGGACTACGCGGAGTGGGATGCGTGCGCGGCTGGCGGCGGTTGCGGTGGGTACCGACCCGACGACATGGGCTGGCGTAGAGGCGGACGGCCGGTGATCAACGTGAGCTGGGAAGACGCGCAGCGGTTCGTCGCGTGGCTGCGGGAAGGAACCGGTGAGGGATATCGATTGCTCAGCGAGGCGGAGTGGGAGTACGTGGCGCGAGCCGGGACTACCACGCCGTTCCACACCGGGTCGACGATAGCGACGTCGCAGGCGAATTACGACGGCGATTACACGTACGGAGGCGGACGAACAGGCGTGGATCGACAGAAGACCGTGCCGGTCGGGAGCTTCAGTCCGAATGCATTCGGACTGTACGACGTGCACGGCAATGTTTGGGAGTGGGTACAGGACTGCTGGAACGACAGCTATCGTGGGGCACCGAGCGATGGCAGCGCGTGGGAGCGTGGCGACTGCGGTCGTCGGGTGTTGCGCGGGGGCTCTTGGTTCTACTTTCCGAGGAACCTGCGCTCGGCGTATCGCAGCGGGTACCTCCCCTGGTACCGGAACTACCACATACGCTACGACGGCTTTCGGGTTGCCCGGACGCTCGACTCCTGAGTCATTTACCTCGTTACATCCGGGAAGCCCCCTGGCATTTTTTCATGCCTAGCCGTGCAAGCTGCGACAGAGGTTTGCGGCCCCGTTGCGGACCAAATGACCCGTGAGACAGAGGGACAGTCGCCGCAACCGCAGCCCACGGATCGATCGCGCACCACTGGAGCGGCGTTGGAGGCGCACTACCGGTTCCTGCTCTGGCTGGTGCCGACGTTGGAACGGTTGCCACGCAGCCAGAAGTTCCTGCTCGGCGATCGCATCCAGGGAACGGCGCTGGACGTGCTGGATTCGTTGATCGACGCAATCTATACGCGTCGGCGCGGTGATCATCTGGCGAACGCCAACCTGGGACTCGAACGGTTGCGTTACCTCCTGCGGCTGGCGCATGATCTGCGCTACCTTGATCAGCGCCGCTACGAACACGCGGCGCGTGCTGTGGACGCGACCGGGCGTCGCGTCGGCGCCTGGAGGAAGGTGCATAGTGCCCGCGAAACATCGCGATCTGTCTGACGCCATCGTGTCATTCCCGGCGTTGCACGATGCCGCTTTGCGCGCCGCCCGGGGCAAGCGCGCCAAGCCGGGAGCGGCCGCATTCCTGGCCAATCTGGAGAAGGAGGTGCTGCTGCTGGAGCGCGATCTGCGCGGCGGCCGCTATCGTCCCGGGCGTTACAAGACCATCGAACTACGCGACCCCAAGCATCGCGTGGTCTCCGCCGCTCCGTTCCGCGACCGCGTGGTGCATCATGCCTTCTGCGCGATCTGCGAACCGCTGTTCGAGCGCGGATTAATCCACGACAGCTACGCCAACCGTGTCGGCAAGGGAACGCATCGCGCAGTCGCCCCTTACGAGGCGTTTCGTGACCGGTTCCGTGCCGTGCTCCGCTGCGACATCTACCGCTACTTTCCCGCTATCGACCATGAAATCCTGAAGCGCGACCTGCGCCGCCGCATTGTCTGTCCGCGTACTCTGGCACTGGCCGACCGCATCATAGACGGCTCCAACCCGCAGGAGCCGGTGAACCTCTACTTTCCGGGAGACGACCTGTTCACTCCTCATGAACGGCGGCGCGGCCTGCCGATCGGCACCCTCACCAGCCAGTTCTTCGCCAATCTCTACCTCAACCGCCTCGACCACTTCTGTAAGCAAGTGCTTGGAGCACGGGGCTATCTGCGCTACGTGGACGACTTCGCGCTGTTTCACGACGACGTCGTCCAGCTTGAACAGTGGCGTGCCAGAATATACCGTTTCCTGCAGGGCAGGCGACTGCGCCTGCACCGCCGCAAGACGCGGGTGGCCGCAACCACCGAACCGGCCGCCTTTCTGGGGTTCGTGCTAGTGCCGGGCGGCTATCGGCGTCTGCCTGAGGACAACGTGCGTCGGTTTCGCAACCGCCTGCGGGGGCTGCGCATGCGCTGGTCCCAGGGCACCGTCTCACGCGACGAGTGGACCGGAGAGTCAACGGATGGATCGCCCACGCGGCGCACGCGGATAGCTGGCACCTGCGTCAAGCGATCTTCTGCGGTGGGTGGTATGATCCGGGTAGGGAGGGCTTGGCCGTCCCCCAGTCGTCGGGTGTTGCGCGGGGGCTCTTGGAACAACAAACCGAGGAACCTGCGCTCGGCGAATCGCAACAGGAACAACCCCGGGAACCGGAACAACAACAACGGCTTTCGGGTTGCCCGCACGCTCGCCGGTCCGAGCCGACGGCCTCACGGGGCCGTCAGGGAGTACGAACGAGCGTCCAGGGACGGCCATGGTGAGAACCTGCGGGCGTCCCTCTTGCCCCGCCATGCGCGGGGGCGGGACGCCCGCTTCAGGTGGCAACAGTATGGACAGGTCGAACGACAGTCACGCAGCCGCATCTCATGGCATCACGGAGCGGGTGATCGCCAGGCACCGGGCTCTAGCGGTGGTTTGCGTCTTGCTCGCGATAGCACTCCCGCTCTCTGCGGACACCAGCCGCGCGTCGATACGCAACAGCCTGCTGCTGCTGATCGACACCTCGGGCAGCATGGACAGCGAGATAGGGAACGGCAACACCGAAATCAAGATCGAAGCCGCTAAGGACGCGGCAATCGCGGCCGTCGACCGTGCGCTGGCGAGCGCTGCGACGGAAGTTGCCGTGCTGGCGTTCGAGGGCGAATGTGACAACCCGATATCGCAGGTCCTGGACTTCACGACCGACGTCAATCGACTGACTCGCTTCATCCGCAGCCTGCAAGCGGGCGGCGGCACGCCGATGGCCGAAGCGGTGCTGGTGGCAAACCGGTTCATGCAGGACAACGGTACGGCTGGCACGCACTCGCAGATGATCGTGCTGCTCGCCGATGGCGACAACCAATGCGGAGACGTCGCACAGGCGATGGACCAGCTCCGGGCCGCCGGCATCGTGTTTCGGCACGAGACGGTTGGTTTCGGCATAGCGCCGACTTCGGATGCCGCGCGCGACCTGCGCCACGTCGCCAACACCAGCGGCGGCCAATACCATCACGCCGCCACCGCTACTCAGCTCGCCGACGTCTTCATGGAGTTCGTCGATACGTTCACGGTCATCGACATGCTGGGCATGTTCGGCAACAACCCACCCGCGAATACTCCAGGGGGAAACGTCCCGGGAGGCCAGGCATCCCCGGCGAGCTCCCCCGCAAGTGCTGCTCCGAGTACGCAGGCCGGCACTCCGCAAGGTGGCGACAAGGGAAACGTCACCAGCATGATCGGCACCTTCCGGATGGCCAAGGCGGACGACGACACTGCCGGTGCGCTCGCGCTAGACGCGGATCAGGGGACCGCCTGGGCGTGGGCCGCAGGTTACGCAACCGAAGCTGAAGCGAAACGCGCGGCGCTCGCTCAGTGTGGCGCGAATTGCCGAATTGTGCTGAGCTTCAGGGACGGTTGCGCTGCATACGTCGCGGATCAGGCACGAGGGAGCAGCGTTCGGAGCTGGGCCTCCGAGCACGACACCCAGTTCGAAGCAACGAAGGCAGCGCTCGATGGGTGTGCGCAGCGCGGGGGTACGGACTGCCTGGTGCGTGTCTGGGCCTGTGGTGCCGGATTCGGGGGTGGGGCCCCGGGACGCGGGCCGGACGCCTCGACTATCACGAGCCAGGACGTCACGCCCGACACGGATGGTCCCGATCAGCCTTTCGGCGCACTCGCGATCGACTCCGGTCAAGGCACCGAATGGGCGTGGGCCTTCGGTGCCGCGGTCCAAGCTGAAGCTGAGCGCGTGGCGCTTGAGCAGTGCGGCGATGGTTGCCGGGCCGTCGGAACCTGGCGTGACGGGTGCGCGGCGTATGCTGCGGATCAGGCGCCGGGGAGCGGTGTCTCGAGCTGGGTCTCGGGGCACCGGACCGAGTTCGAGGTAAGGCAGGCGGCGCTCGCTTCGTGCGCCCAACGGGGCGGTACCGATTGTCTGGTGCGCGTATGGGCCTGTAGCGGCGGATTCGGCGGCGGCGCCCCGGGCCGCGGGCCGGAGGCTGCGCCGATCGACGCCACGGTGAGTATCGAAACGCCCTTCGGCGCACTCGCCATCGAACCGGAGGAAGGAACCTCCTGGGGCTGGAGTTCCGGTTACCCCACCCAAGCCGAGGCCGAGAGCATCGCACTTGAGCAATGCGGCGATGGTTGCCGCGTCGTCTTCACCTTTCACGACGAATGTGCCGCATTCGCGGAGGATCAGACCACGGATAGCACGGCAATGGGCTGGGCCTCAGGGCGCGATACCCGCGACGTGGCGGAGCAGATCGCGCTTCGGAAATGTGTCGAGGCCGGCGGAACCAACTGTGTCGTCCAAGCTGGGGACTGCATGTGACGGGCACGAGATGGATTACGGATGATGTCCAGCGCTTGCGTTATCAAACATCCTTACGCTGCTGGTCCATGTTGATGTTCCAGCAGCAATATCGCAGTGAGTAAGCGAAGGAAGGATCGTAAAATGAAAGTACTTCGCAACGACGAGGGAGCAGCACGGCGCTGGAACAGACGCGGCTGGACGGCGGACTGGCGGTGGCGACCTAAATGCTCTTCTACGTACCCGCGGCGTTCAAGCTCACATGCCGTCGCCGCCGTCCATGGACGAGTCGTGGAACACGAAGTCGGTGGCATCCACGTCTGAAACGGCGACGTTCTTGAGCCGGATCGTGCCCCCGCTCTGGTCGCTGAGATCGATCACCGCCGCTCTTCGCGCAAGAGAGCGCGGCGACGCTGTATGCTGTCCTCGCGTCGGCGCGCGGAGTTGGTTTGTACCGGTACCTCCTGCCGCCGGCGGGCGGTTGCGCGAGCACGCGGGCTGCCTCCTCGGTCAGCACCACCTGCCCGGATTCGTCGTAATCCTGGCCGCCGCGCAGTGCCGGTCAGGGTCGACGTGATGGTCCGCACGCCAAATTACTCGGAAAAAGTGACCTTCTCAAGAGATTTTATCCCACAAGTAGGCGACCATGTGACGTTCCGCGGCCAAGAACGGAGAGTGGTGAAGCGTGTACTTGACCTGCCCTCAGCCTACACATCGTGTTCGGTGGAGATTCACGTAGCGCCTTGACTTCCAAGTCCCAGCGTATTTGCCTCGAAGCTGGAGGCCGTCTCCGAGTACTTGATCGATGCGCCCTTGGGCGTGTTGGGACCAAGCGGACTTCGTGCGCCGGCTGACTGACTCGTCGATGAGCGGGGACCGCCGAATTGAAGCCCCTGGCCTCTGATATCCGAATGTTATTCAAACGTCCTCGTAGCCCACGGGACCTGTCCGAGGAGCAGGCCATGGCCGCGTCTACCAGTCAGTCAGGGTGGTCCTGACCAGCAGCCAGTCGCCTTCCGGATCCTTGCGAAGGCGCTTGACGACCAGTCCGTCGTCGGTCCGCACCGCGAACAGGAGGGCCTGAGCCCCAGCGGCGTTGCGCGCGGTTGATCGGGATCGTGGAGCCGTCGGTCAGCGTCGGCTCCATCGACTCCCCCCGCATACGCACGATGGCGCACTTCGTAGCGTCGAGCTGATGGTCGCGTCACGTCCGGTGGATAGCGAGGCAACCGACCCGCGTAGAGTCGTCGAGCGGTCAGCCCTGGTCGCCGGTCTTGTACCACTCCCCTTCGAACGCGCGCGCCGTCTGCTCCGGCGCCTGCCAATAGCCCTGGGTGACGTTGGGGCCGCGCACCAGGATCTCGCCGTCGTCGGCGATGCGCACATCGACGCCCGGCACCGGCCGGCCCACCGAGTCGAAGCGGGGATCTTCCAGCGGGTGGGTGCTGATCACCGGCGACGCCTCGGTGGCGCCGTAGCCCTGCAGGACATTGATGCCGATCAGGTTCCACTTCTCGCCCAGCGTCCGGTCGAGGGCGGCGCCGCCGGAGACGATGGTCCGCAGGCTGCCGCCGAAGCGGGCGTGGATCTGGCCGAACACGCGGCGGCGCAACCCCACCGGCCGGTTCCGGGCGAGCTTCTGCGACAACTCCCAGACCCGCTCCTTGCCGCGGTTGGCCACCTCGCGCTCGATGCCCTTCATGAACAGGTCGAGCGCCTGCGGCACCAGCAGCATCATCGTGATCTTGCGCTCCTGCATCAGCTTGAGCAGGACCGACGGCTGCCGGCTGGTGGCGAAGGTGATGTTCGCCCCGAAGCTGAGGGCGGAGAACAGCGATCCCATCTGCTCGAACATGTGGCTGAGCGGCAGCAGCGACAGCAGGCGCAGCGACGGATCACCGGGAATGACCTGCAGGACGGACTCCAGGTTGGAGAGCAGGTTGCGGTGCGTGAGCATCACCCCCTTGGCGTCCCCGGTGGTGCCGGAGGTGAACATGATCTCGGCCAGGTCCTCGCCGGCGAGCTCCACCGGCTGCGGCTCGCCCAGGGGGTAGCTCTGCTCCTCCAGCTCCTCGAAGTAGATCTGACTCACTCCCGGTGGCCGCTGCTGTTCACGGTCGCTTCGGCCAGATACCCTTACCGGCACGGATGACGCGCCTGCAAGACGCTGCCGAACGGGCCGTGACCCGCCGCCCCCGCCGGTTGGCCGCGGCGTCGGGGCGTGACGCCCTGGGCACCACGGTGCTGTTTGTTCCGGGTTTCATGATCTACCTGGCGTTCATGGTCCTGCCGATTCTGCTCAGCCTGTATTTCTCCTTCTTCGATTGGGACGGGATCCGCTCGACGATGAACTTCGTCGGCATGAAGAACTTCGTGCGCGCGGTGCAGGATCGCCACTTCCTCAACGCGCTGCGGATCACCTTTTTCTTCACCATCCCCGGAGCCGTCCTCGGCAACGTACTGGGGCTGCTCTTCGCGGTGCTGGTGAATCGTCCCGGCCCCCTGACCAACTTCTACCGGTCGGCGTTCTTCTTCCCGCTGCTGATCAGCGCAGTGGCGGTCGGCTTCATCTGGAAGGCGCTGCTCAGCTATCACGGCATCCTGAGCGGCCTCTTCGCCGCGGTGGGCATGGAGCCGATCGACTGGCTGGGCGACCCGCGCCTGGCGCCCTGGTCCGTGCTGATGATCAACGTCTGGCGCGACACCGGCTTCGTGACGGTGATCTACCTCGCCGGCCTGCAGGCGGTGCCCGGCGATCTCTACGACGCCGCCACCATCGACGGCGCCTCGGCGTGGCAGCGGTTCGCGACGGTGACCTTCCCGTGGCTGGCGCCGGCGCTCACCGCCAACGTCGTGTTCCTGTTCACCGGCTACATGCGCATCTACGACATGGTGGCGGTGCTGACCAGCGGCGGCCCGGCCGGCGCCACCGATACGATAGCCTTGCAGATCATCCGCGTCGGCTTCACCCAGAACCGCATGTCGTACGGCTCCAGCCTGGCCATCTACATGCTGCTGATCGTCGGCGTGCTGTCCGTGTCATTGGTCCTGTTCCTGCGGCGGCGCGAAGACAAGCTGGTAGCATAGGGGCAATGGGAACATCGTGAGACTCGGACGCCGCAAGGCCCCGACCGCCGCCCGGCACGGCTTCCTGCTGCTGGCGTCCGCGGTGTATCTGGTGCCGTTCTACATCGCCATCGTCAACGTGTTCAAAACCCGCGCGGACATCTTTGCCAACCCGCTCGGAATCCCGTTCGCGCGGCTCACGCTGGACAACATCGCGCGCAATCTGGACACCCCGCAGTTCCACGTCGGCGTCGCCTACGGCACGTCGCTCGTGCTCAGCGGACTCACGGTGGCGCTCGTGGTGCTCCTCGGCGCCGCCATGTCGTACGTGATCAGCCGCCGCCGGCATCGCTTCTTCACGTTTGCCTACCTGCTCCTGCTGGCCGGATTGATGGTGCCCGTGCAGGTGACCCTGCTGCCGCTGGTCCAGGTGCTGCGCCACCTGCGCCTGATGTTCACGCTGCCCGGTCTCCTGGTCGCCAACCTGGCAGGTTTCATGCCGTTCGCGGTGTTCGTGTTCGTGGGGTACATCCGCACCATCCCGATGCAGATCGACGAGTCGGCGCGTCTCGACGGCGCGGGGGAGCTGCTGATCTTCACGCGCATCATCTACCCGCTCGTCGGGCCCGCGGTGGCCACCGTGATTATCTTCGTCTGGTTGTGGACGTGGAACGACTTCGTCAATCCGCTGATCATCCTCGGCACCTCGAAGTACTACACGATCACCATCGGCGTGTACCGGGCCATCGGCCAGTACGTACAGAAATGGGAGGACGTGTTCGCCATCCTGTTCATGGCGATCTTCCCGGTGGCGGTGTTCTACCTGTTCATGCAGCGCCGCTTCGTGTCGGGCCTCACCGCCGGGACGCTGAAGGGATGAAGGCGGGGAGCGGAACACCCACTCCCCGCACGTAGTCAGGCGGCGGTCGCCGTCAGCGGCGCTTTAGCGTTCGGCGTCATCCCAGAACTCGTCGAACTCCCGCAGAGCACTCGCCACGTCGGTGACCAGACTGGCCAGGAACGACTGGCCCACGCGGTCGTACACCGCCATGATGCCGGACGGTGGCGGGTCGCCCACGATGAGCCCATAGAACCCCGACGTGGTCTCCGGCACGGCGAGTATGTCCATCAGCTCCTCTTGCAGCGCCGTCATGGGATAGGTCAGCGGCGGGTCCAGCGCCGAGAACAGCCCGTCGACCTCCAGCAGCTTGGCGCCGTACACCTCGTCCATCAAGGCGAACTTCATCAGCTCGTACGCCGTCTCCGGATGCTCGGACTCATTGTAGATGCCGAGGCTGCCGTAGCTCAGTCCCTGCAGCAGGTGCGGCACGCCGTCCGATGAGGGCGGGTAGAACACGCCGACCTCGAAGTCCTTGTCCGCGGCTCCCTCTGCCGCCGTGAACCAGCTTCCCATCGGATAGATCGCCCCGCCGCCGGCCAGGAACTGCTGCTCCAGGTCGGCGTAGCCGACGCTGAGCGCGCCCTTGTTGAAGCAGCCGCCATCCACCAGCTCCTTGAAGAAGCCGGCGGCTTCCGCAAAGCCGGTCTCGAAGCTGACGTCGCCGTTCCAGCGGTCGGCGTACCACTGCGTGTTCTTGCCGAACACGTCGGCGGAGGTCAGCATCGAAAAGACGAATCCCGCTACCCACTCCCCACCGGTGATGATGGGCGTGATGCCGGCGTCGCGAAGCCGGCCGCAGGCATCGAGAAACTCGTCCCAGGTCGAGGGGGTGTCGGTGAGGCCGGCCTGAGCCCAGAGCGCCCTGTTGTAGAACAGCAGGCCCTGCGGCTGCATCGAGGTGGGCAGCCCGTACAGCGTGCCCTGGTAGCGCGCCGTGTCGACGTTGCGGATGCGCTGCAGATCGGGGTCGTCGTCGGGCAGCGACCAGAGGATGCCCGCGTCGGCAAAGTCCTTGATCGAGATGTTGGACATCAGGTCCGGTACGTCGCCGGCGGCGATGCGCATCTTGATGAAGTCGGTCGCCGACGGCGTGATGGCGGCATTGGCCTCGATCAGCTCGATGGTGACGTCGGGGTGCTCCGCAACGAAGGCGTCCGCCACCTCCTGCCAGAACTCCAGGGTCAGGTTGGGGGTGATCCAGACCTGCCAGGCGATCTCCTTCGTGTCATCTGCGGCCGCGTCCATCTCCCCGGCAGCGAAGCATACGCCTGCTCCCAGCAGGGACGCGCACAGCAACAGTGTCAGTAGTCGCACCTTCTTGGCCATCTGTGTCCTCCTCAGGGCCGTTTTGTTCGTGCCCGCGTCCGGTACGCGGGAATTCCGGGCTGCTGAAGGTCGGCGGGACGGCGCCTGCGCCCACGGTCGATCCGGCTGGTGTATAGTCCGTGCGAACGAACAGTTGGCGCGGCGCATGCCGCATCGAACTTCATAAGACGCATGATGTATATGGTTTTCATGTCTGTCAAGCCATCCAACCGGGGCGCGCCCGGCATTTTCAGGGAAGAAACAGCGGTGCGCGCCATATTGGGGTCCGACCAAGGACTGATGCAACGGGTTTTCATCTCGGGCGATGGCTCTTCGCTCCACGGTCGTGCCCGGCACACCGGCACGCGACCGTCTCGATGAACGCGCACGCCGAGGGGCTGACGGCCGGCAGCGTAGCCGCGGGATCGGATCTGCTTTCGCAGATCGTTCGGTCCAGTCCGACGATGAGCCGCGGCGAGCGCCGCGTCGCCGATCTGGTCCGCTCCGATCCGGCATTCGCCGTGCACTCCCATACCAGGGACATCGCCGCCCGTGCGGGGGTGAGCACGGCCACGGTTTCGCGATTCTGTCGGTCCGTGGGCTGCAGCGGGCTGCGTGAGCTGAAGCTGGAGCTGGCCAAGCTGCTGGCGGTGGGGGATCGTTTTCTGCACCCCCGCCTGATCCCGACGCAGAACGGCGACGCGGTCAACGAGATCGTCTCGCTGATCCACCGCTCCCTCGACGCGCTGGTCGAGCAGGTCAGCGAGGAGACCTTGAAGCGGGCGGCTTCGGCCATCGCGGGCGCGGCGCGGGTGCTGATCTTCGGCGGCGGCGGCGGCTCCTCGATGGCGGCAATGGAGGCTGAGAACCGCCTGTTCCGGCTGGGGGTGCGGGCATCCTACTGCAACGACGCGCAGCTCCAGTTGATGATGGCGGCCGCGCTCAAGCCGGACGACGTGCTTGTCGTGCTGTCGATCACCGGCAGGTACGAACCGATCCTTCGAGCCGCCGAGATCGCCAATCAGTACGACGCTCATACGATCGCCGTGACCGCACCCGATTCGCCGCTGTCGCGGGTGGCGCACGAAGTGGTGCCGTTTCATGTCGGGGAGCCGACGAACATCCTGTCGCCGACCCCCGCCCGGTACGTGCTGCTGGCGCTGATCGACATGCTGGCTTACGAGGTGGCGGAGATTCGCGGCGACACGGCGGTGGAGTCCATGCGCCGCATCAAGTACCACCTCGTCCACGCGCGGGACGACGACGATTCGAAGCCGCTCGGCGACTGAGCGGGAGTCGTCGCCCAGGCTGCCCGGGTTCGATGAGCGCACCGACCGCGTGATCCACCGCGCGTCCCGGCAATCGGCGGCACCGTGCTGTCCCTCGGTCGCCGGGGGTGCCCCTTGACCGGTGCCGGCCGCCGTGGGACCATTCAGGGATGGCGAATGCGATTGCAATGAGCGTGGAATCGTACGAGCCACCGCTGCGCGCTCCGGTCGAGCGCCCGCCTGACCCGCGGCGCGCGCACTGACCCGAGGGGCGGCCATGCGAGCGTCGAAGGCTCTCGACCCTGCTGCCCGGCTCGACCCTGCCGCCCCCACCGCACAGGAACACACGCGCACGCGGATGTCCGTGAACCGCGTGCTCACCCTCGTCTGGCGGCAGCGCGCGCTCTACCTGCTGCTGCTGCCGGCCATCGTGCTGACGTTCGTGTTCCGCTACATCCCCGTCTACGGGCTGACCCTGGCGTTCAAGGACTACAGCACCACCCTCGGCCCCTTCCGGAGCCCGTTCACGGACCCGATCTTCTACAATTTCTTCTTCTTCCAGGACCCGGAGTTCTGGTACGTGCTGCGCAACACGGTGCGCATCGCGGTGGCGAAGTTCGTGTCCGCCTGGCCGGCGCCGATCATCCTGGCCCTGCTGCTCAACGAGGTGCGCCACCGCTCCTTCAAGCGTACGATCCAGACGGTCGCCTACCTCCCCCACTTCCTGTCGTGGGTGATCCTGGCGCGGATCATCTACGACCTGCTGTCGTGGGAGCCGAGCAGCCCCGTCAACCAGATCCGCGCCGTGTTCGGCCTGGACCCGGTCGCGATGATGGGGGACAAGTCCGCCTTCATTCCGATCCTGGTGGTGAGCAACCTCTTCAAGGAGGTGGGATGGGGCACGATCATCTACCTGGCGGCGATCACCCGCATCGATCCCGACCTGTACGAGGCGGCGCTGGCCGACGGCGCCGGCCGGTGGGCGCAACTGTGGCACATCACCCTGCCGGGGATGCTGCCCATCATCGCCATCTTGCTGGTGCTCGGCATCCCGGGCATCCTGTCGGCGGGGTTCGATCAGATTTACAACCTGATGAATCCCACGATCGCGGAGCTGGCCTACGTCACCGACTACTACGTCCTGCGCGTCGGCCTGATCCAGGGCAACTACGCGTTCGCGGCGGCCATGGGGCTGGTGTTCAGCGTGATCGCCCTGGTGCTGGTGCTGACGGCCAACTGGCTCTCCAAGCGGTCCGCCGGGACCGGCATCTGGTGAGCCGCGGGAACCGGACACGTGTACTACCGGCGGACGCCTTCCGAAACGCTCTTCCGGGCCGGCAACTACGCCTTGCTGGCGTTCCTGGGAGCCGTGACCTTCTATCCGTTCTGGTACCTGGTGGTCAATTCGCTCAGCGACCCCGTGGCCGGGGTGGACGCCATGCTCTGGCCCAAGGAGTTCTACTGGGCCAACTACTGGATCGTCTTCGACACGCCCGGGGTGTGGCGGGCGCTGGGCGTCACGGTGCTGCGGGTGGCCATCGGTGTTCCCCTGATGCTGGTGGTGACCGGCACGGCGGCCTTCGCCCTGACGCGCAGGGAGCTGCTGGGCCGCAAGATCATCATCCTGTTCTTCTTCCTGTCGATCTTCTTCGAGGTGGGGCTGATCCCGTACTACATGGTGCTGCGGGCGTTCGGGCTGCTCAACACCTTCTGGGTCTACGTCATCCCCGCCGGATTCTCGGTCTGGACCATGATCGTGATGAAGACCTCCTTCCAGGGGCTCCCGGACGGCCTCACGGAGGCGGCGCGGATGGACGGCGCGGGTTACGCCACGATCTTCTTCAGCATCGTCGTGCCGCTGTCGCTGCCCATGTTCGCGGTGCTGGGCCTGTTCAGCGCCGTCACGCACTGGAACGACTATTTCACGGGCGAGTTCTTCGTCAACCTGGAGCCCAAGCTGTGGCCGCTGCAGACGTTCCTGCGCGTGTCGCGGCAGAACGCCATCGACATCCTGAAGGGGGTCATCCTCGACTACTCGAACATGAGCCTGCTGGAGGAGGAGGCATCGCGATTGACGCAGCGGTCGCTCGACATGGCGTACACCGTGTTCGCCATGCTGCCGATCCTGCTGGTGTACCCGTGGCTGCAGCGCTACTTCGTGAAGGGCGTGTTGATCGGGTCGATCAAGGAGTGAGACAGGATCCTCCACTCAGTGGAGGATCGTCCTATGCAAATCATGGTTCGAGGAGGTGTCTCCAGTACCGATTCGTGATCTTTCCGCTTGCCGAAAGCAGATTTCAACACTCTAAGAGGAGGCTTTTCATGAAAAAGCTATCGATCGTGCTGGTGGTGCTCCTGCTGGGAGCGACCATCGGCGTTGCCCAGGATCCCATCTGGATATGGGGCATGGGTTCGCTTCCTGCCGACGGGCCGTTCAGCGATCCGGACGGAACGTTCGCGGAGACAGGCAACCAGTGGGTCCAGGAGAAGTTCGGCATTCCCGGCATTCGCGCCGAGGGCTCGGGCAACCTGGAGGCGCTGCGCGCCCTGATCGCCAGTGGCGACGTGCCGGACGTCATCGCCCGCGTCCGCTTCAGCACGGAGTCGGTGCGGCTGCTCACCGACCTGGCCAAGGACGGGCGGCTGCACGCGCTGGACAAGTACTTCGACGACCCGGAGAACTACCCGGTCTTCGCGTCGGCCGACAAGGGTCACCTGCGCGCGTACCGGCTCGACGGGACGCTGTACGCCGTTCCCTCCTGGAACTGGCGGATCAGGTCGGACGATCCGTTCTCGGCGCATCCGCACTGGATGATTCGCCTGGACGCCTATGAGAAGTACGGCTACGCCACGACCTACGACGAGCTCCACGAGCTCCTCATGAATCTCAAGAACGACGACTTCACCACCCTCGACGGGAGCCCGCGCATCCCGTTCGGCCTGATGACGGACGCCAACATGCGCTGGCCGAAGATGGTCATCAACCAGGGCGGCGGCGCCGGCTGGGAGGTCGACGCCGAGAAGCGGCTGATGCCGCAGTGGGCCTCGGAAGAGCTCTACCACCAGTTGCAGTTCTTCAACAAGCTGTGGAGAGACGGCCTGATGAGCCCCGGCGCGTTCCTGGATCCGGGCGCGTTCGAGGGCGACCTGGCGGCAGGCCAGTACTCGGTCATGGCCGGCCACGGCGGCTACTCGGGCGCCGGCTACCGGGATCACCTGAAAGCGCGGGTGGACAAGCTCGGTCCCGACCATGAAGACGTGAAGAAGTACCAGGCGCAGGCGATCATCATGATGCTGCCGCCGATCGCGGACAATCCCGGCCGCTACACCGGCAACCAGACGAGCTTCAACCTGATCATGGCGAACAATCCGTACCCGGACGAGACCATGAAGCTGCTGGACTGGATGTTCAGCGACGAAGGCGTGATCTCGACGTTCGTGCACGTCGGGCAGATGGGCGTGGACTGGGAGCCGGCGCCGCCGCCGCTCTACTGGACCACGCTGCCGGACGGGTTTCACCAGCCGAGCATGGCGGGCACGCAGGAGAAGCGGGTCGACAATATGTGGGAATCCGGATACACCGACCCGGAGACGGGCGAGAAGTACGGCCGCTTTCCGAAGCTCTTTCCGCTGGCGGCTCCCGCCTATGCCTCATGGGTCGAGCGGATGGACTTCGAGAAGATGGAGCACCAGCGCACCCACTACGGGATGCTGATCCCCGCCGAGCCCTACGACTCCGGCGTGCCGGGCGGTGTGGAATGGGGTCAGCCCTACAGTGAGGCGCTGGCGGCGTTCGCCAGCCCGATTCCGTCCTATGCCCAGGTCGCCGAGGTGCTGCCGCCGCTGGAGGCGACGGCGCTGGCGTCCGCGGAGCAGAAGTACAACACGGGGCTGGTGACGGTCCTGACCGCGGGCAGCGAGGACGAGTTCCAGGCCGCCTACGACGACATGATCGCGTCGCTGATCGACACCGCGCGCTGGCGGCGGATCTACGAGGACCGCACCAAGCGGTGGGTCGCATGGCTTGAGTCCAACGGCATCGACGACCGTGCCGGGCTCAAGTCCGTGACGCCGATCGCGGCGTGGAAGGAGGCCATGGGCTGGTAACCGTTTGAAGGCGAGGCTGGCCGCACGCGTCCCATGTGGGCTCGTGTGCGCCAGCCTCGACTACAATCAGGATTGCCGCAAGGTAAGCATCACGTACACCATGAACGCACGCTGGTCTTCCTTGGGGGCTCCCTGAAAGCCAAATATGGCTTGCTCGGCCGACGAGATACTTGTGATCACATCTGATTTGAAGAACGTCGCCAGAGGATCGTAATCTGCAGCGTTTCTCTTGTCGTGCATCACTGCAAATATAATCGCAAAGCCCTGAATCGCTGTCGGGAATTTGCGAACCGTTGTCTTTCTGCAACGTCTGCACGCTATTTGGTGGTCCAATGCTCGGTATGCTTGCCGCCACGCGGGTAGGCTGCGTTTGGAATTCTGTCCGCCGACAAGCAAGTCGGCACCGGACGTGGCCATGCAGTGAAACATCGCGTAGTAAGCGGTGCTCACCGCCCTGCGCAGGTTAGTTTCCCGTGGCCTCCCGCGACCGCCTACCAACTCGCGTGCCGTAGCTAGTTCCTGTCCGTAAACTCGCAAGTTGTTGAGTGGGAGTGAATTGAGTTCGAAAAGGGCTTGACAAAGAAACGGTGTTTCGGCTATCGTCGCTGCTGCTAACCGCAACCGACAACCGAAACACCGGAGGTCACGATGCGCGTCAACCGCACCGCTCAGCCCAGCGTATTCCAACCCGACGAAATTGTCCATCCGCGCGGCAGCCAACTGGAGCGCGCTTCCGAATGGCTTGACGAACATCCCGAACTGCTCGATATGGTCAGCGCCTGCGTGGCCGGATCTCCGTCCTGCGGTCGCCGCGGGCTGACCTGCGAGACCATCCTGCGCTGTGCGGTGCTCATCCATCTGCTGGGTTACTCGTATCGGGATCTGGAGTTCAAGCTGATCGATTCGGCGTCCACGAAGCGCTTCGCGCGGATCGATCCGTTCAACCCGCCGAAGAAGTCGGCGTTGCAGAGCGCCATCAGCGCGATCGACGCTGACACGTGGCACGCGATCAACGGCGTGCTGGTGCAGGACGCCAAGCAGCGGGGGATCGAGTCGGGAACGCAGGTGCGCATCGACTCGACTGCCACCGACGCGGACATCCTGGAGCCGTCGGACAGCCGCCTGTTGTTCGACGGGGTGCGGGTGCTGACCGAGCTGCTGCGCCAGGCGCGCGAGCGGCTGGCGAGGGTGTCGTTTCGCGACCACTGCCGCGCCGCCAAGCGGCGGCACCGGGAGATCGGCTCGCAGCGCGACGGCAAGCGGCGAGCAGCCACCTACCGGCGGCTGCTGCGCTTGGTGGGGCGGACGATCGGCTACGCGCAGGATGCGCTGGCCGAGGTGGGGTGCGTAACTGAGCCGTGGGCCGAGAGTTGGTGTACTGAGACACGCTCGTGTCTGGATGTGATCGAGCGCGTGGTGCAGCAGACCGAACGGCGGGTGTTCGACGGCGAAACGGTGCCTGCGGGCGAGAAAGTGGTGAGTCTGTTCGAGCCGCACGTCGACATCATCGTCAAGGGCGGGCGGCGCACGCACTACGGGCACAAGATCAACCTGAGTACCGGGCGCAGTGCGCTGGTGCTCGATGTGGTGGTCGAAGACGGCAACCCTGCCGATAGCGAACGCTGTCTGCCGATGCTCAAGCGCCATGTGGAGACCTACGGAGAGCCGCCGCAGCGGGTGGCGTTCGATGGCGGCTATGCGTCGCGGGAGAATCTGGCAGAGGCGAAGAAGCTGGGTGTGGAGCATGTGATGTTCCACAAGAAGCGGGGGATGGAGCAGACCGAGATGACCCCGTCGGCGTGGATCTACGGGGAACTGAGGCGCTTTCGGGCGGGCGTGGAAGCGGGCATCTCGTATCTGAAGCGCTGCTTTGGGTTGGACCGCTGCCGGTGGTCCGGCCGCGAAGGCTTCCACGCGTACGTGCACTCGGCAGTCTTCGCACACAACCTGATAAGGCTAGCTCGCTTGCTGCCGAGCTGACGACCGCCAGCGGCGGCTCGGCACTTTCAGTTCACTGCGTTGCGGACGAATCTCCAGGACAGGTGCGCACTTATCGACGATAAGAGTCCACATAGCGTGTCGCTTGAGCCACCAATAGCGTGTTGAGACCGGTCATTTCCAAGCTGTCTCCGACCGACTCTTGACCGGTCACCGACGCTGTAGGTGCCCCACAAGCCCTTCTGCTGACCCCATCGCTCGAAATAGGGGATTCCCGGACAGGAACTAGCTATGAAGTCCTCAGGTTTCAACGTGCACGCTTGGATGTCGCCGACGCCACTTGGCGAACGTCCGGTCCCATTCTGACTTCTCTATAAATGATGTAACTGGGAACTCATCAACGCCGCTACTCAGCAACTCTTCGTGGATGTTATTGAGCAAAGAAACCATGGCTGATGGGTCAATGCGTCTCTGGTCACCCTTGAATATCAACAGAATGCGCAGGAGATGATCCTCTTCGTCAAAATCGTCGTCACTATGGTGAACGACGATCGGGCCGAACTCAAGATCGTCCGGAAATGTCCTTGCTATCTCTCTTTTGACAATCGATCGCACTTCCTTCAAGTCGTCAATGTCTTCCATGTGGCCAAGCCTCCCAACGTACAGAGCCCTCTCTCTTGACACGGCGATCGTACTGCCTGCCGGACGTGATCACAACTCCACGCGTAGCTCGACGAGCCACATGGCGGGTCGCCGCGCCGGGGTTGGCCAGGGATGTTGTGTTCCCTTGATGCGGACGGAGAGGGTCCACGGATGGGAGCGCCAGGCTATTCGATGCGGAGCCGCACCCAGCGCGTGTGGGTCACGCCCTCCGAGGTGCACCAGAACCAGGTGAGCACGGTGCCGTCGGCCAGCACGACGCCGGACGGCTTGCCGAAGGCGATCTTCATGTGCTCGGCCAGGAAGTTCTCGTGCTCGGGCTCGCCGAGCGTGGCCTCGTCACCGGCGTCGAACACCACGATCTCGTTCTCCACGTCGTAGTGCGACAGGTCGCGCGTGAGCGCGACGTGGATGCCCTGCGGGTCGTGCCGGTAGTTGTAGATCGCCGCCACGCGGCCGTCGGGCAGCGGGATCGGCGAGCAGACCTGGCCGCGCAGGTTGGTGGGCGCGGGCTGCGTCCACGTGCGGCCCTGGTCGGCGGAGACGCTCCAGTGGTCGTTGAGGTCCTCCGATGTCCCGTACCGGTGGGTCCAGAACGTCGTGTAGATGCGACCGTCGGGCAGCACCGCGCACATCTGGTCCCACCACAAGACTTGGCCCGCCGGGTCGTCGGCGACCACGGTGAGATCGCCCCAGGTCCGCCCCTGGTCGGCGGAGAACAAGGCGACCGCCTTCTGGTCGGGCGGGCCGTCGTAGCCCGCCGGCTTCCAGGTCTCCAACGGATACATCCAGCGGTCGGGAGCGAGCTGCTTGAGGCTGCCGGCGCCGTTTACGGTGTATTTCTCCGGCGGCAGGTCCACCGGCACGACCTGCGGCTCCGACCAGGTGCGCCCGCGGTCGTGTGACCAGAGCAGCAGGTTCTCCGGGGCGTTCAGGGCCTCGGTCTCGGGATCGAACATCGGGTCATCGCGGAGCAACGCGCGGCCGGCGGTCATGAGCAGGCGGCCGTCGGGGACCTCGCTGATCTGGGGGCCGCCGTAGCCGTAGCCGTCGGTGGGCGGCCCGCCGCCTTCGTGGATGCTGCCCTGGCTGACCCAGGTCCTTCCGTCGTCGGAGCGCAGCACCTCGATGAGCTTGTCCGTGGAGGCCAGGTCCGGTCCCACCGACTGGCTGGCGATGAAGGTGCCGTCGGACAGCGGGGTGATCCACGGGTGGTACGCGCCGCGCCCCGGCACGCGCGAAAGGATGCCCTGGTCGATGATTCTCAGCATGGCGGTCCGTCCTTCTCCCGGGTGTCGTCAGCCGATGACGAACAGCTCGTCCGTATCCATCAGGTCCGTGAGGATGCGGGGCTCGCCGTCGGTCACCACGAGGGTGTCCTCAGTGTGGTACAGAAATCCGTCCGCGTCTTTGGCGGCCGGCTCGATGTTGAGCACCATGCCGGGCTCGATCTCGGCCGGCTCGTGCGCGTGCAGGACGGGAAACTCGTGCATGCCGATGCCGAATCCGTGGCCGACGGACTGGCTGGTGATGGCCAGGCCGCTCCGTGCGAGCGCGCGCTTGCAGCCGAGGTAGAGGTCGCACGCCCTGCTCCCCGGCCGTGCCGCCGCGATCGTCTCCCGCTGCGCGTCGCGCAGGCGCCGATAGGTCGACCGCCGCTCTTCGCCGGCCGGGGCGATCGCCGCGGTGCGGGCCACGTCCGCCTGATAGCCGCCGAAGTTGGCGGTCAGGTCGATCCGCACGATCTCGCCCGCGGCCAGCCGCGTGGAGCCGGGCCAGGGGTGGTTGATGGCGGTGTTGGCCCCGGCGGCCAGGGTGAGCCAGTGCCAGGTCGCCCCCGCGTCGAGGACGCGGGTGGACAGGCCGGTCGCCATCTCCTGCTCCGTGTCACCCGGAGAGGCCGCCTGCAACGTCCCCAGGATGGCCCGCTCGGTGCGCCGCGCCGCGCCGGCCATGAGCTCGATCTCCGCCGGGGTCTTGATGGCTCTGGCTTCGTCGAAGAGGTGGTCGGCGCCGACCAAGGCCGCATCGGGCAGCAGGCCGGCCAGCTCCTGCGCATAGGCGGCCGCCAGGAACCGCTCCTCGATGCCGACGCGGGCGGCGGCGAACCCCCTCGCCTGCAGATGATCGGCCACCGCCCGCAGGGGGCTCTCCTGGAACTCCAGGTAGGTGTGGATGTCGGTAATCCAGGAATCCTGCCGGGTCTGCAATTCCTCGCAGTAACAGACCACGGCGGAGGGCGCCCCATCCCTCGGCAGCACCGCGATGCACAGCCGCGCCGGCAGCATCTTCTGCGACAGCAGCAGGGTATCGGTCAGGTAGAAGAAGTTCTCCTGGGACGCCGCCAGCAGGACGTCCACGCCCTCGCGATCCATCCCCTGCCGCAACGCGGCCAAGTTGATCCGCGCAAGGTCGCTCATCCCTCCGGCGGTCCGGTGGTGGGGCGGCCGGTCCCGTAGCCCAGCTCGATCGCGCGGGCCAGCATCCTGCGGCGGCGCGGGCCGGCCGTCTCGATCAGACGGTCGCTGTAGAGGCGTCCCCTGGCCCGGGTCGATTGCTCCAGCACGCCGATCAGCCAGTCGAAGTGCTCCCGGTTGCGCTCCGGCGTCGTGTTCTGGACGCAGTTGACGTGGATCGCCCTGCGGCCCGGCTTGTCGGTCAGGGCGGCGTGATAGACCTTGTGGTTCATGAAGATCACGTCGCCCGGCTCGTTGCGGAGCGACTGGCGGCCGGGAATGTCCTCGGGGACCACGCCCAGATCGCGGAGGCGGTCGCCGAAACCGTCTTCCCCGTAGTCCCTGGGCGTGCGCGTCAGCGCCTCCCCGAATTCCAGGAAGTGGCTGCCCGGAATGAGGTCCAGGCAGCCGTCGCCGGGCTCCAGCGGGTCCAGATAGATCGCCGCGCGCATGCTGAAGAGCCCCGTCGGCGCGCGCGCGTCATGGTGCCAGCGGCTTCCCTCGGTGTGCAGCAGTCCTTCGCTCTCCAGGAGGATGAAGTCGTCTCCCATCAGCGTCTCGAACGCAGTCACCACCCGCTCGTCGTCCAGCAACGGGTAGAACGCGTGCGGATCGTGGTCGAAGAACGGGGCCACCTGCTGCCGCTTGTCCCCCGGTCCGGGTGGCGGCGCGCCGCCGCGCGCCCTGCTCATGGCCGCGTCGAACGCGTCGGACAGGGTGCGCATCTCGTGCGGCGCAAAGAGCCGTCTGCACTGCAGGAACCCGAGCGTATGGAAGTGCGCAACCTGTTGAGGGGTCATGGTCCTCTCCGGAGGGGCGTCGGGTCGAGTCGGTCGCCTCCGATGGTAGCGGAACGCGGAACCCCGACCAAGGTGATCCTTGACCGTGCACGGGCCCCGTGCCAGCGTCGGGGACGGCATGGCTGAAAGCACGCGCAGGCGGCGCCTCATCTACAACGAGGACGGCGATACGCTCGGAGGCTTCCGCACGAAGCTCCACGAGGCGCCGATGTCCGTCGAGGACTTCCTGTTCGAGCTGTTCGCGCCGCTGGCCGGCACCCACGTCGACACCTACGTCTGGTGCTGCGGCGCGACCCACGGGCTGAACGTCACGCGGCCCGGCGGGGAGCGGCGTGCCCTCTGGATGGAGCACCATCGCACCGCCGAGGGCAAGTTCCTGAACGTCCACAACTGGCGGTCGTGGTGCAACCTGCAGTCGTTCCTGCAGGCCGGCCACAACCCTCCGGAGCTCGTCGCCCGCGGCGCGCGCGACTGCGGGATGGAGATGTTCTTCTCGCTGCGCATGAACGACGCGCACGACGCGCACGACCCCGATCCCGAAGCGGTCGCGGCCGGCAGCGGAGGCATCAACCCCATCAAGGCCGAGCACCCCGACTGGCTCATCGGCGAGCCCGGCGCCGTCTACGAGCCGAAGTCGATCCCGTGGTGGATGCGCCGGGCGTTCGACTACGCGGTGGACGGCTACCGGGACTACGTGGTCGGGATCGCGGAAGAGATCCTGAGCTTCGACAACGACGGGGTCGAGCTCGACTTCATGAGCCATCCGTTCCTGTTCAAGCTCGGCCGGGAACGGCAGGACGCGCCGCTGCTCACCGGCATGATCCGCCGGGTGAAGGCGCTGGCGGCCGGGCGGGACAAGTCGCTCATGGTGCGCGTGCCGGGGTCGATCGAGCGCTGCGAGCGGATCGGCATCGACGTGCGGACCTGGATCCGCGAGGAGATCGTGGACGTGCTGTCGCTCGGCCGCAGCGTGACCCCGGCCACCATTCCCACGGGCGAGTGGATGCAGGCGGTGGCGGGCACGGCGTGTCAGGTCTTCCCGTCGATCAATCCCAATCACGATCCCCGGCTCGCGCGCGCCGAGGCGCTGCGCGCCTTCGCCATGCTGCACCTGCAAGCCGGCGCCCACGGCGTCTATCTGTTCAACTTCTTCCGGCAACCGTTCTCCAAGCACTACCGGCAGTTCTTCGACCTGGACCGGTTCGGCTGGGACGCGTTGCGGGAGATGGGCGACATCGACACGCTGGCCCATCGCGACAAGCTGTACATCTTCGACTTCCTGAAGGCGACCACGCCGGGCGCCTACGGCCACGGGATCCCGGAAGAGCTGGTGGACCTGCCCCTGGAGCTGGGCGAGGAGGGCCGGCAGGGCCGCGTGCGCTTCAGGATCGGCGACCGCGTCGGCGACCGCATTGGCGGAACCGCGCCGCAGGAGATCGCGCTCAGAGTGGAGGTCGCGAACCTCACGGAACGCGACGAGCTGGAGCTGGCCGTCAACGGCCGCAGGCTGGTGGGGGAGGAGCGGACCTACCCCTACCAGTACGGGGCGGAGATCACGTTCCCGGTGTCAGCCTCTGTCCTGAACACGGGCGGCAACGAGTTGGAGATCACGGTGCGGAAGCGCAACCCGTACATCCACCCGCCGCTGGTCTTCGAATGGGCAGAGGTCTCGATCAGGTATCGATGAGCGGCGCGGTCACACGGTGCGGCGCGGTCACACGGTGATCGTGACCGTCCCGTTCTCCACCCTGACCGGGTAGGACTTCAGGCGCAGCGGCTTTCTGGACAGCGCCTCGCCGGTGCGCAGGTCGAAGTCCGAGCCGTGCCAGGGGCAGTAGAGGATCTCTCCCTCCCGTTCCCACCTCGGCTTCCAGCCGGTCTCCGGGCCCTGCGCCAGCGTGCCGGTGATCGTGCCGGTGCAGACCGGTCCGCCGTCGTGCGGGCAGCGGTTGCGGTAGGCACGGAGGCTGGCGCCGGCCCGGAAGATGCCGATCTCCACGCCGTTCACGGTCACCAGGCGGCACGAGCCTTCCGCGATCTCCGATGCCGGCATGAGCCGGTAGTCCGCCATGGCGCTAGCTCGGTGGGATGCCGAAGAACTCGGCGGCGTTGGCGCCCATGATCTTCTGCCGCACCTCGTCGGGCATCGGGTACTTGAGGAGGCGGCCGGGATGCAGGAAGTCGTGGTGCGGCCAGTCGGAGGCGTAGATGACGTTGTCGTGGGTGCCGCTGAAGGTGGCGATCAGGTCCAGCAGCTTCTGGTAATCGCGCGGATGCTCGGGCTCCTCGGCGGGCTGGGTGGAGAAGCGGAAGTTCCGCAGGTAGTGGCTGGGGCGCTCCTTGTAGAAGGGCAGCAGCCGGCCGCGCCACTCCAGGTATTCGTTGTTCAGCCGCATCATCATCCAGGGCACCCAGGCCAGGCCGCCCTCGTTGAAGCTGATCTTGAGGTCGGGAAAGCGGACCGGGATGCCGTTGCACATGAGGTGGTAGAAGTTGGCCGCCATCTGCAGCGAGTGGCCGAAGCCGTGGCGGCCCACCTCGTCGAACTGCTCGAGCTGGCAGGGGAAGGTCGGATGGCACATGGCCAGTCCGTGCAGGGACACCGGCAGGCCAAGCTCCTGCGCGGCCCGGTAGATGGGGTGGTAGGTCCGGTGGCCGTAGAGGGGGTTCACGCCTGCGGTCGGCAGGTAGACGCAGACCATCTTGTGTTTCCCGCCCAGCTCGCGGATCTCGGCGGCGGAGCCCTCGGGGTCCTGCGGGGCGATGCAGAGCGCGCCGTAGAAGCCGTCGACCGTCAGCCACTTGTCGATGAGCCAGCGGTTGTAGGCGCGGGCCACGGCCATGGCGTAGTCGGCGTCGACCTGAACGGCGATCTTGAGCAGGTGGTCGGGAAAGAGCACGGCCGACTCGATGCCGAAGCCGTCCAGGTCCCGGCGGCACTGCTGGGGGTCGACCACAAACAGGGTGCGGTTCTGCCCGCCCGGCCACAGCGGGTCGGAGCCGTCACCGGTCCCCTGCGCCAGGCCGGGCACGATGTAGTCTCCCACCGAGCCGAAGCGCGAGGTGACGGCAGCCGCCGGCGCGATGGCCTCGACCGCCTTGCGCCAGGGCATGTCGCAATGGCGGGCCAGCTCGTCCGGCAGCTCGCGGACGTGCACGTCGCAGTCCACGATGCGGATCTTTTTCATCAGGCCCCCTCAGCCTTCGCGAAAGACGAGCTTCTTACCGGTCGCAGCGCACTCGCGCAAGTAGAGATTGATCAGCGTCTGGTAGGGAACGCGGCTCTCCGCTGCCAGGGCCTTGAAGTACGCCAGCGTGTCCTGGTCCAAGCGTATGGTGACCTGTTTCTTGAGGTGCTTCGCGTAGGGACTGCGCCTTGCCTTCGAGAAGTCGTAGTTGTCTCTCATCGCCCCCACCTGCGTTCATAGTCGGTCCGCTCCATTGGGCTCGCCTTGCGGGCCGAAATGATCCGGATGACCTCGTCGTCCTCTCGATGGCAATGACAGACCACCAGGGTTCGAAGGGATAGGCTCATCCCGATGAGCACAAAGCGATCCTCGTCGTCGGAGTGGTCTGGATCATCGATGAGTAGAGCGCGATCGTCGTAGAACACGGTCTGGGCCTCATGGAAGGAAACCCCGTGTTTGCGTCTGTTCTCAGCATGTTTGCGCTCATCCCACTGAAATCGAGTCTCGATCACACGCGTACAAGATAACTACATCGTAGTTCGAATCGCAACCTGGCTCGCAGCCTTGATGCGGTAGAGCCGAGGCATCGGCGCGGGCGCGGGGTGCCGTTCGCCGGCAACCCTGGGTTAGGATTCGCCATTCCATGAATGAGCCCGGTTCGGTAGCGGCGACCCTGGCGCCCGATCCCCTGCGGTTCGACGACGGGACGGAGGTCGCCCCGGCGTCCTGGCCGCGCCGCCGGCGGGAGCTGGCCCGCGTGATCCTCCCGCACGAGTACGGCGGCATGCCGCCGGCGCCCGACGGCGTGGAGGTGATCCGGCGCTCTGCCAACCTTATCGGGCCGGAGCGGGAGGTCGCCTATCACGTCTACGAGATCCGGGCGAGCGTCGCGGGCGGCGAGATCCGCTTCCCTCTGAGCCTGTGGATACCGCCGGGCGACGGGCCCTTTCCGGTCATCCTGGACGGCGACGGCTGCTGGCGCTACTTCAACGACGAGGCGGTCCGGTCCGTGCTGGAACGCGGCTACATCGCCGCCTCGTTCGACCGGACCGCCCTGGCCGCCGACAATCCCGACCGGTACCGGGAGACCGGTCTCTACCGCCTGATGCCGGGCGCCGACTGCGGCGCCCTGGCCGCCTGGGCGTGGGGATACCATCGCTGTGTCGACGCCCTGGGCCGGATCGACGCGGCGGCGGCCGATCGGATCGCGGTCACCGGCCACTCCCGCGGCGGCAAGAGCGCGCTGCTGGCCGGCGCCACCGACGAGCGGATCGCGCTCACCAACCCCAACGGCTCGGGGGCCGGCGGCTCGGGTCCCAACCAGATGAAAGGCGAGGGGGCCGAGGTGATCGAGGACTTCCTGAAGAGCCGCTACATCTTCTGGTTCGGGAAGGACTTCGCCGACTACGCCGGCCGCGACGCGGAGCTGCCGTACGACCAGCATTTCCTGCACGCGCTGGTCGCGCCGCGGGCGCTGCTGGTCACGGAGGCGTTCGGCGATCCGTGGGCCAACCCCTCCGGGTCCTACGCCGCGCTGCGCACCACCGAACGGGTCTACCGCATGCTCGGGGCCGCGGACGCCATCGGCTGGGCGTTTCGCCCGGGCGTCCACGACCACTCCGCGGCCGACTACGAGGGCCTCCTGGACTTCGCCGACCGGTCGCTCCGCGGGCTCCCCGTCGAACGGAACGTGCAACTCCAGCTCTTCGGTGACGCCGCTTCCTGACCGGCCCTACCAGATGATCTCCACGTCGGGGTAGTCGCGCAGGCGGCTGTCCTTGCTCACGAGGGGGCAGTCGAGTTGCTGCGCGGTGGCCAGAATGAGTCGGTCCGCCGGGTCGCCATGGAGGTCGGGGAGCTGCACCGATCTTCGCGCCACGTCGTTGTCGACAGCGGCGAACCGCACGTAGGACAGCCGTTCCGCTCGGCCCAGAAAGGCCTCCGGGGTCGTGGTCAGCCGCAGGCGGCCTTTCCTGGCCAGCATGAAAAGCTCCCAGACGCTGATCGACGACACGTGGACCGCCCGGTCGCGCCGTGCGGAGGCGATCGCGTCCCGTGCCGCCGCGGACAGCTCGGCCGGGTCGGTGAGGTGCCAGATCCAGGCATGGGTGTCGAGCAGGATCAACGAGCGGCCTCCCATGGCTCGCCGACAGGCTCCAGGGGATCGTCGTAGCTCAGCAGCGTGCCGCGCAGGGCAGCCAGATCGGCGTCGTCATCGTCTGTATAGGGCACGATCTTGAGCACCGGCGTACCGCGGTCGGTGATGACGATGGTCCGCCGCTCCTCCTCGACCATGCGGAAGTACTCGAACGCCTTCGGCTTGAACTGAGACTTGGACACCTTCACGATGGACCATGTACCATGGTCCTGAAATCTTGTGCAACGCGCCGGCAAGCGCTGCCGGTCGAGGGCCCTCACATGATCGATCTGCAGCAGGTGTCGGGAGGCGCAGCGGCGCCTGCTCCGCGGAGAGCGAAAGCCCCTGACCGGTGCGCTCCGGAAGATCTATCGGAGTGCGCGCAGGCTCCCTGACGCCGCCAGCAACAGGTCGAGCGAGCGCTCCATCCCCAGGTCCTCGCTGCCGCGGAAGTTGCTGCACACGCAGATCGTCACGTCGTGTTCCGGATCGCCCAGCACTACCGCGCCGTAGCCGGTCATGTCGCCGTGGTGGCCGTAGGCGAGCACCCGCGTCCCGTCCAGGTAGAGCTCGACGCCGGTCCCGTAGCCGTTCGACGGCCCGGGCGAACACTCCTCCGACTTCCTGGTCGCCACCTGCAGCATCGCGCGGCGCGCCGCCTTGCGCAGTAGGACGTCCGGGGCGCGGGGGCCGAGCGCCGCGGCGAACGCCGCGATCTCGCTGGGCGTCGAGTACAGGCCGCCGCCCGGAACGCGGTAGCCGCGGCCGGCGTGCTGGCGCTCGGCGTCGCGGGTGCTGATCGACCCGTCGACCAGCCGCTCGTAGCCGGTGGCCAGCCGCTCCTGGTCCGCCGGCGGCAGGAACCCGGTCGCGGTGAGGCCGAGCGGTGCGCAGATCTCGCCGGCGACCAGCTCCGGATACGGCATGTCGCCCGCGCGCCGCACGGCCAGGCCCAGGATGGCGGCGCCGATGTTCGAGTAGTCGAAGCAGACGCCGGGCGGATGGGCGAAGCGGGTGGCGGGGATGGCGCCCAGCAAGGTCTCCTCCCACCGGTTCGCCGCCCCCGCCAGCAGCCGGGGGATGCGCGGCTCACGCGCCAGGCCGCTGGTGTGGGTGGCCAGGTCGCGCAGCGTGATGACGCGCGGCTGGCCGGCGTAGCCGACGGTGGTCTCGATCTCCGGCACCAGCCGGGCGACCGGCTCGTCCATGTCGAGCAACCCGCGCTCGGCCAGGCGCAGCGCCACGGTCACCGCCACCGTCTTGCTGATCGAACCGGCCCGGTAGACGGTGGCGGCATCGGCCCGCCGGCCCTGTTCGCGGTCGGCCCAGCCGGCCGCATGGGTCCACACCGTCCGCCCGCCGTGCCGGACGGCCGCGCTCAGGCTGCCGGTCCCGTCGGCCGCGGCCGACGCGTCCAGCGCGCCGGTCAGCTCCCGCCAGCGCGCTACCTCGGCCATCGGCTACTCGACATCGGACGCGCCCGACTCGGACTGGCGCTGTCGCTCTTCGATTGCGGCGACCAGCCGCGTACAAAGGCCATGGATGCGCCGTGCGTCCTCTGCCGCCGCGCGGGCGACGTCGGCCTCCTCGTCGTACTCGAAGTAGAAAGCGGGCGCTCGTCTTCCGGCCAGCCGCGCCGAGACCGCTCGTACGTCGGCCGCCTCGTCATCGTTCAAGCCCATCTGGCGCCGGGCAAGCCCGGCGATGAACACGTCGGCGGTGTCGTGGACTTGGGATAGTCGATGCAGAGATACCCGAGCACCGCCTTCATCACCAGCTCGACGACGTCCTGGGCATGGCGGACGGTGATGTTCCACGATGTGCGGGCGGTCGCGGCATCCATCTCTCCCAGGTACTCCAGCGCCGCCGCCATGAGCCTCCGGCCGCGTTCGTGGTTGCTCATGCAGGCGTCATTACAGGGTGACGACCTCGCCGGGGCGCAGATCGGGCTTGAGGTCCCAGTACCACGAGCCGTCGTCCAGCTCGATGCGGCGGGAGCCCAGTTCCTCGAGCCTTGCCTTCAGGCGCTCCAGCTTCCGGCGGAGCACGCCACACGGATCGAACAGGAGGATGCCGTGGTGCGTCATGTCGAGCATCAACCACGGGGTGTCTGCCAAATCATCCTCCGAGCGGTAGATTGCGACCGGGACGGTGGGCACCCCCCGCGCCGTCAACTCGCGCGCCAGCGGTTGATCGCGCAGGCGCAGCTCCGCGGTGAGGAACGCCTCGGAGACGATCTCGCGGTCGCCGCGGTGGACGACGAACAGGTCGATGTCGCTCCAGCGGTGCGCCTCACCCCGTGCGACCGAGCCGTACAGCGCGACCGCGGTCAGCCGGTCGCCGAGCCGGGCGCGCACCTCTGTCAGCAGGGCATCGGTCAGCGGCTTGACGTCGGCGAAGGCAAACGAGGAGTCGCCCTCTCCTCCTGCCGTCATGGAGAGCCTAGCCGAGACAGGAACTCGCGCACGTTGCTGAACCCATCGTGCTTGAAGTCCCAGACTCCTTTCTTGGCTGCTACGCCGACCGAGACGTGCGGGTCATTCGTCGTGGCGAGGTACGCGCAGGTCTGAGCCTTTTCGGACCGTAGAATCGTCCTTCCGTCTGCTTTGACGCACTGGAAGAAGCGTTCGATGCAGTCGTCCTCTCTCGTTTCCGCAAAACACCGGGCGAGCACCGTTTCAAGCATGCCCGGCCCGTCGTCAGGCAACACTAGCACGCCGACCATGGGATCTCCCGTCGCAACTGCCCCTATCCGTTCCGGGAGCGCAAGATTGGCTCTATGGAGTGCCGATCGTACGCTCTGGAACGCCGACACCGCCGAGCTCTCGGCATCCCGCACGATCCCGAGGCGGCGAACTGTGCCGAATTCTCGCGAGCTTGCGTACGCCGCAAGAACTCCACTTAGTTGACTCACGCCGCCGTAGTTCTCGATCTGCATCTCCGGAATCGCAAGATGATCGCGGAACGCTTCAAAGAAATTGCGATGATCATTCCCCTCAACAAGGAGTAGCGTCTCCGACTCGATGGCGTTGCGCACGTTCAGCGGACCTCGATGTTATGGCGAATTGCGGCGGCGACAACGGACCGCTCGTAGGTGACACACCGGCATCGATCATCCTCGATTTCGAGGCGATGCAGGGCAAGGTCGTCAGTCTGAATGGCTTGGTCGGCCGCATGCACGCACTCGAAGCTGTGCGTCGTCGCGAACACCTGGACGCCGAAACGGCGCGATGTGTCGTCGATCATGCGCCACACGTCGGTCAGGACGGAGTAATGGATGCCGTTCTCGACTTCATCGATGAGCATTACGCCGCCGGGGACTTCGACCATTGTCAGGACGATGCTGGCAAACCGCGTTATGCCCTCACCCATCACCGCCAATGGCACGAGCTCCGACAGACCGATGTCGCCCCAGATCATGGGGAAGCCGCTGGCGGAATTCTCTTCGATGCTCCGCAGGCGCGGCTCGATCACGCGCAGCGCTTCGAGCACCACGTCCCCTTGTTTCCGTTTCCGAAGCGATCCCAGGCGTATCGCATCGGCACGATCGGTCCGTTCGCGCGGCGACTGCAAGCCCACCGGAAAGGGGATCTTCCTTTGGTGGTGCGTGAACTTGATCCCGTCGGTACCAAGCTGCGCTGCGGTCGAGATCTCATCTTCCTCGCCCTGTTGAAAGGTGAATACCAGCTCGTCCGACGTCGTGAGATCGGTGCGTCGGGCGTCCTTCAAGGCCAACTCGACTGTGTTGAGAGCTTCGAGCGAGATCTTGAGCGAAAGACGACCGAAGGGTTCATGTTCAGCGGATATTTCGATGGTGCGACCGGTATCGAACCCAAGGAACAGCGGCTTCCACAGGGTCTCGACGAGCGACTCCCGGGTTACCTGTTCCTCCGAACCCTGCATGGTTCGAAGGATGTCGGTAGACAGCGCCAAACCGGGACGGCCGGCTCCGGCAAGCAGAAAAATCGCCTCCAGCAGCGACGTCTTGCCTGAGTTGTTACTGCCCGCTACGAGGTTCAAGCGGCTCAGCCTCGGCATCTCAAGCTCCCGAAATGCGCGATAGTTCCTGACTCGCAGTCGTTCAAGCATGGGCCACCCCCAGCCGGCCGGCCTACCCGTCCGAGAGCGCCGGCACCACCTCGGTGGCGAGGAGCTCCACGCAGCGCCACCAGCGCTCGTCGTTCTCGGAGTCCTGGGACAGCATCAGCAGCGTGCCGAAGCCGCCGGTGACGTCGATGATCTCGCGCAGGCGCTGCACCACGGTGTCGACGCTGCCGATGATGCACAGATTCTCCAGCACGTACGGGACGTCGATGTCATCGTCGGTCATGCCGGGGTCGAGCTTCATCGCCTCCTGCACCATGCCGGCTTTGAGGATCTTGATCAGGTAGTCGTACGAGCGGCTGTACACGCCGCGCGCGAACTCCCACGCGTCGGCGTCGGTGTCGGCCACCATGATGCTGCGCGACACCCGCCACTCGTTGCGGTCCGGCTCCGGCCGGCCGGCCTTGGCCGCGCCCGCGCAATAGACCTCCCACTGCCGCTTGAGCACCTCCGGCGTGACCATGTTGGCGCTGATCGGGATGTAGCCGCGCTCGCCGCACATGAACGCGCCGCGCGACTCCGCCTTGATGATGCTCATCGCGATCGGCGGGTGCGGCTTCTGGTACGGCTTGAGGATGTCGCCCATGCTGAACTCGGGGCGGGGGTTCCGGACCTTGATCTCCCAGAACTCGTCCTTGAGCTCGAACGGCGCCTGCGACTCCCACAGCTTGAGCACCATGTCCATGCCGCGCACGGTCATCAGCCCGACCTCGGCCGGATCCAGGTTGAACAGCTCGTAGTCGCACGGCACGCCGCCCTGCCCGAAGCCGACCAGGAAGCGGCCGCGCGCCAGATGATCGAGGTACGCCAGCCGGGTGGCGACGTTGGCCGGATGGTGCAGCGGCATGATCGTCACGCCGGTGCCCAGCTTGATGTTCGCGGTGCGCGGCAGCGCGTTGGCGATGAAGACGTCGTTCGAGGGGATCGGCTCCCAGTCGAGGGTGTGGTGCTGGCCGATCCACGCCTCCTCGTAGCCGAGCCGGTCGCAGCGCACCACCAGCTCCAGGTCCTCCTCGTAACCTTCGGTGCGGTCGCGCTCCGGCGGGTGCAGCGGCATCATGAACATTCCGAGTTTCATCGCGTCAGGCTCCTTGTCACGTCTCTCAGGGCGGCTCGCCGGCATGGTGACCGGGTTGTAAGCTGCCCCCGATGATAGCAAAGCGTTCGCTCCGCCACCGGTACCGGCCCACCCACTACTACCGCACCCTGGGCACGCACGAGCCGGTGGTCTCCATCGCCGACGGCGACACGGTGGTCACCTCCACCGTCGACGCGCACGGCGGTGACGCGGCGGGCGACCAGGTGACCCCGCGCGGCAACCCGCAGAGCGGACCCTTTTACGTCGACGGGGCCGAGCCCGGCGACGCGCTGGCGGTGACCCTGCACGCCATCACGCCCAACCGCGCCAGCGGCTTCACCACCTCGCCCGTGGACGCGCAGGTGCTGGAGCCGGGCTTCGCCGCCGGGCCGCACCGCCGGGTCGACTGGCGGCTGGACGCCGAGCGCGGCACTGCCACGCCGATCGACGTGCCGGGCCTGGAGGCGCTGGAGCTGCCCCTGCGGCCCATGATCGGCTGCTTCGGGGTGGCCCCCGAGCGGGGGCAGGCCATCTCCACGGCCACCTCCGGCGCGCACGGCGGCAACATGGACTACGCGGGCTTCGTGGCCGGCGTCACGGTCTGGTTCCCGGTGTCGGTGGCGGGCGCCCTGTTCTTTCTGGGCGATGTCCACGCCGTGCAGGGCGACGGCGAGATCACCGGCAACGGCATCGAGGCGTCGGCCGACGTCACCTTCTCCGTGCGCGTGCTGACCGGGCGCACCATCGCCTGGCCGCGTGCGGTGAGCGAGGAGTACCTGATGACGGTCGGCTGCGGCCGCCCGCTCGATCAGTGCGTGCAGTACGCGACCAGCGAGATGCTGCGCTGGCTGGGCGAGCTGGGCCTGGCGGAGACCGCCGCGCACACCCTGCTCGGTCAGGCGGTCGAATACGACCTGGGCAACATCTACGACCCCGCCTACGTGATGGTGTGCAAGATCCGCAAGGACACCCTGCGCTCGATCGGGCTCTCCCCGGACGAACCGTAGGCCCGCGCGTCCCCGAACCACTGTGAACTGGACCGGTTAGTCGCTCTTCCCGTGTCTCGATCGCTGCCCTGTCATCGCGATCAGATCACACAGGGCGCGGCTATCCATTCTGGCGTGGCCGTAGTGGCTAGCCTGAATGCGTTCAACGACACCTTCGTTCATCGACGCACCGACTTCACCAATGTAGCCGGCCAACCGCGGGCCGATCTTGAAACGCAGTTCGCTGGCCAGAATCACCCCGCGAACAACCGTGAGCTCCGGAAATCGTCGCTCCGGAAACGACGATGTCTATGTCTCTCGGCCTCCCGGGTTTGCCCTGGAAGATTCGCGACACCAGTAGAGACCGAAGCGTCCCGCCGAACAACACGGCCTGCACCTTGGACCGTCGAAGATCGTCAACCACATTGAGGATAGGCTCCTTCCAGACCGAGCCGTTTCGGCGAAAGAGGGATCCAACCTCCTCCAACAACCTCCGCTTGAGATCCGCGACAGTAAGTCTACCGTCCATTGAACGGGCCTTCAGGATTTCGTGTGGGTGAGACGGCGGAGGTGTTAAGGTGGCGGTGGCGGTGATGGGCATGACAAAGAAGCCTCAAATTACCCGGATCGGAGCGGCCGCCGAGCGCGTAGGGCAGGACGTGGTCGATCTGCAGCAGATGCCGTGAGGTACAGCGCCGTCCGGTATGCGGATCGACGTAGCGGCAGCGTCCTGCGTCTCGTTGCCAGACCTCTCGCTTCACCGCCGCCGGAATGGCACGGCCCGAAGCGCGTGACTTCGGCGCCGAAGCGGCGGGGCCGTCGCAGCCCGGCCGGGTCTGTGCCGTCGAAGTGGCGCTGACTGCCGGCCGGGCCGTCTCCTTCGACGGCGAAGCGGTCCGGCGGTCCGTCTCCGGCTCCGCCGCCGGAGTTGGCGCGGCGTGCGTATGCGCGTCTGCCGGCCGACTGCCGGTGCGCGGGCGCCGCCGGCTCGGGTCGTGGCGGTCGAGCGCCTCCCGCACCAGCCGGGCGACGAGTTGTCCCACCGTCATGCGCGGGTCCACGTGCGACAGCAAGCTCGTAAGCTGCTCCAGGCCCCGCTGACACTCCGCGTCGATGAGCGCCTTCAGCTCGTAGCGGCCGTTGCCGAGCGGGCGCACGCGATCGGCGGGCGCCGCCAATTCCGGGTCCACGTCGGCCAGCATCTGCTTGACCTGCCGCGTGCTCTTGCCGGCCGCCTCCTCGACCAGCTTCTGCCGCCCGACTGCATCCAGCACCAGCGGCGGCTCGGTGGGCACCGCCGCTACAGCCGGCGTCGTTCCTGCCCGCGGGGTGTCCGCTGGCGGGGTGTCCGTGGCGGCGACCGGGGGCACGCGGCGCCGCTGCCGGTCGAACGCCCACTGCAACTCGGCGGCGGCGCTCAGCGACAGCGAGCCGTCGCGCAGCCGCTCGCGCGTGTGCGGGTTGTCGGCGCACAGCCGCATGGCAGCAATACGCCGCCCCGCGGCCGCGTCGCTGTAGCCCAGTTCGCGCACGGCGTACTCGAACAGGCTGGAGTACCCGCGGCACAGGAACAGGCTGCGGGCGTCGATTTCGGCCAGATGGTCGATGATGGCGCCCTGCAGATGGCGTTCGACGCGGGCCAGGTTGCTGGTCTGCGCCAGCAGCTCACGGTCGGACAAGGCGGCGACGGTGCCGGTGATCGCGGCGCGCGTGGCGGCGGTGGCAGATGCGCTCTTCATGCCGTAAATATACTACCGGTTTCCAGATAGACATTTTGGGCGAGCCCACGACCGGCATCGGATCAGCGCTCAGGGCGCGCTCAACGAGGTGCAGAGCAGCCGGCGGGGCGCTGTGGCGTTTCGGGGTCCAAGAGGGTGCAGAACGGTCGGTAGCGGGCCGCCTGGGGCGTGAAAATACCCGTCAAGACCTGAGAGCGAGATTCTTGCACTTTTTCGCGCCGATGCGCGCGCCGCCGAGCCGGCGAGCCGGCGCGGTGAGTAAACCGCCGGCTACGCCCCCCGTATCGCAGCCACCATGCCATTGCCTCCGGTGTTGGCTGGCCGCGAACACACTACCGATCGAACACGTGATTATGATGGTCAACATAATGCGGGCGCGCATAATACTGCGATGGAGTTCCTGGATCGCGTCGACGAGTTGCGGCGGCTGGACCGGGCGCTGGGCCGCTCGGGGGCGTTCGCGGTCATCTGGGGCCGCCGCCGGGTAGGCAAGTCGCGGCTGCTCACCGAGTGGTCGCGGCGCCGCGGCGGCCTCTACACGGTCGCGGACCAGTCGGCGCCGCCCGTGCAGCGGCGCTACCTGGCCGCCGCCGTCGCGGAGCGATTCCCCGGCTTCGCCGATGTCGAATACCCGGACTGGCGGTCGTTTTTCGGGCGCCTTGCCGACGCCGCCGCGCACGCGGCCTGGCAGGGACCGTTCATCCTCGACGAGCTGCCGTACTTGATCGCCGCCGACCCGTCGCTGGCCGGCGTCCTGCAGAACTGGCTGGACGGCGACGGCAGGCGGCCGTGTCTGGTGGTCAGCGGTTCGAGCCGGCACATGATGCACGGCGCGGTGCTCGGCGCAGACGCCCCCCTGTACGGCCGCGCCGTGGAGGCGTTCGCGGTGCGCCCGCTGCGGCCCGGCTACCTGGCCGACGTCTTCACCGCGGAGCCGCCGCGCGCCCTGGTGTCCGCCTACGCGCTCTGGGGCGGCATGCCCCGCTATTGGGAGCTGGCCGAGCCGTACGGCGGCGACCTCGCCGCGGCGGTCGACGAGCTGGTCCTCGATCCGTCGGGCCCCCTGCACGAGGAGCCGGACCGCCTGCTCCGGGCCGAGACGCCGCCGGCCACCGCGCTGCGGCCGCTGCTGGACGCGATCGGCGCCGGCGCCCACCGCATCAGCGAGATCGCGGGCCGGCTCGGCAAGCCCGCCTCCAGCCTGTCGCGGCAACTGGCCGCCCTGATCGAGATGGACTTCGTGCGCCGGGAAATCCCGTTCGGCAGCAGCCCCGCGTCCGGCAAGCGCAGCCTCTACCGGATCGACGATCCGTTCCTGCGCCTGTGGTTCGCGGCCGTCGCCCCGCACCGGGCGGCCCTGGCGGACGCGCCGCGCGACACCCGGCTGCACTACTGGCGCCGCCACCAAGCCGCCCTGGAAGCGTACGCCTGGGAGGAGCTCTGCCGCATGGCGGTGCCGGAGCTGCACCGCAGCGACACGCCGCTGGCCCGCCTGGGACCCTGGGAGCCGGCGCAGCGCTATTGGCGCGGCAACGCCCCCGATCTCGACGTCGTGGCGCGGTCGGTCGACGGCCGGCGGCTGCTGGTGGGCGAAGCGAAGTGGTCCTCTCGATCCGGTCCCGTATCGCGGGCCGGTCCGCTGCCCGGCATCGGCGCCCTGCCCGGCACGGCGGGCCTGGAGATCGTCGGCGCCCGGTTCGTACCCGAGGCGTCGGTCACGTCCGATGCCTCGACCGGCGTGCACTTGGTGGATGCACGCGACGTGATGGCCGTCCTGCGCCGACCGGACCCGTAATCGACCCCGGACTCGTCGAAGAGACGCCGGTGGGCAGGCCGGGGTGGCCGGCGATCACGCGCGCGACGGGAATCCGCTGCGGGATCGCTCAAGAGGCGGCTACGCCCGCGACAACGAAGGGCTCCCACGCATCCCGCGGCGAACAACTCGTCTATCGCGATCCGGATTTGCCTGCCGAGCAGCGCGTCGACGAGTCACCCGGGCGGCCCGAATGGTGAGAGACGGCCGGCGACGAGGACGTTGGTGTCCAGAACCCAGACCGGAGCATCACTCACGCCCGGCGTCGCCGGTGCGCGTGCGCCGCGCCTCCTTGATCTCCTGCTCGATGTCGGTGCTGGTCAATCCGTCGGTACCGGCCGCACGAGCCTGTGCCCGAATCTCCCGCACGGCCCTGCGCGCTCGCGCGAACACCAATTCCTGCATGTCGCCGAACGGGGTAGCGTCGCTGGCAGGGATCATGATGCTTGCGCGGCCGGCCGTCGCCGCTAGTCGACCCCGGACTCGTCGAAGACGGCGGTGAGCTCGGCGGTCGGCCGGCCGGCCTGGTCGGCGATCACGCGCGCCGCCGGCGGCTGCGTGCGGTAGGCGTCGAGCCGGCCGCCGATGCGGTCGCCGAAGGCGCTCACCCCCTGCTTCTCCAGGAGCACGCCGACCGGAATGCGGTCCCCCCACTCCAGCACCTTCGTCGAGAACGCGGCCACCTTGGCGCGGTAGCCCTCGGCGTCCGTGTCGGCGGGGACGCGGCCGTCGTAGTCGGTCGCCTCCAGGTCGTAGATGCGCGAGTCGCCGGTCTCGGTGCCTTCGCCGCCGAACCACGCCTTGTCGTGCAGGTCGTTGTAGGTCGGGCACGGCTGTATGATGTCCAGGAACGACAGGCCGGGGTGCTCCACCGCGCGGGTGATCATCTGCACGAGGTGGCGCACATCGTACGAGTACCCTCGCCCGATCCAGGTGAAGCCGCTGGCGAAGGCCAGCGACGGCCCGTTCACGCTTTCCTGGATGTTCGGCTCCGGCAAGCTCTTGGGCTGCAGGCCGAGCTGCAGCGTGGGCGCGCCCTGTCCCTGCGTGAGGCCGTATACCTCATTGTTGAAGAGCAGATAGGTCAGGTCGACGTTGCGCCGGCCGGCGTTGACGAAGTGGCCGGCGCCGATGCCCAGGCCGTCGCCGTCGCCGGCGACGATGATCACGGTCAGCTCCGGGTTGGCCAGCTTGATGCCGGTCGCGAACGGCAGCGGCCGGCCGTGCAGGGTGTGCACCCCGTAGGAGTTCACGTAGTACTGCGCCTTGCCCGAGCAGCCGATGCCGCCGACCAGCACCACCTCGTGCGGGCGGCGCCCGATGCCGGCCAGCGCCTGCTGCAGCGCGCCCAGAATGCCGAAGTCTCCGCAGCCCGGGCACCAGTCGTTGGCGTAATCGACCCGGAACTGCTTGAGCGCCTGTCTGCGGTCCAGGGTTGCTGTTGCCATGTCCTTGCTACTCCCAGGGATTGCGGATGACGGTGCGCGCCGTGGCGCCGGACTCCGCGCCGCCGGCGGCGATGCGCCGCAGCGGCGAGCGCAGCTCGGCGGCGGTGAACGGCCGGCCGTTGTACTTGACGATCTGGTGGGCGGGCCGCACGCCGGTCTGCTCGGCCAGCAGGCGCGCGAACTGCCCGGAGTAATTGAGCTCCGCGGTCACGATCGGGCCGGCCCCGGCTCCGCCGAGCAGCTCCAGCAGCTCCGCGCCCGGAAACGGCCAGAGCAGCCGCACCTGCACCAGCCGCACGCCGATCCCTTCGCCCGCCAGCGTCTCGATCGCCTCCAGCACCGCGCCCTTGGTGGAGCCCCAGCCCACCACGGTGACGGCGGCGGCGGTCGCCCCGTACACCGCGAGCTTCTCAGCCGGCCCGATCTCCTCGGCGGCCAGCTCCAGCTTGCGGTCGCGCTTCTCCATCTGCTGCTCGCGCACCACCGGATCCTCGGTGACGCGGCCCTCCTCGGTGTGCTCGCCGCCGGTCACCCAGTGCATGCCGCCCGGCTGGCCCAGCACCGGCCGCGGCGATATGCCGTCGTCGGTGACCGCGAAGCGGGGGAACGACCCCTGCTCCGGCGCGCGGCCGTTCGGCTCGTAAAGCACGCCGCGGTCGATCGCGAGCGTCGCCGGGTCGAAGCGGGGAAGGGTCTGCGTGGTGCTGGACAGCGCCTTGTCCATCAGGTGGATCACCGGGAGCTGGTAGCGCTCGGCGTAGTTGAACGCCTGCGCGGCGTCCGCGAACGCCTCGGTCAGGTCGGCGGAGGCCATCACGATGCGCGGGAACTCGCCGTGGCCGGCGTGCAGGGCGCTCAGCAGGTCGCCCTGCTCGGTGCGCGTGGGCAGGCCGGTCGACGGGCCGCCGCGCTGCCAGAGCGTCACCACCAGCGGCACCTCGTTGATGCCGACCCAGCCCAGCCCCTCGGTCATCAGCGAGAAGCCGGGTCCGGAGGTGGCGGTGGAGGCGCGCACGCCGGTCAGCGCGGCGCCGGCGGCCATGGTGATCGCCGCGATCTCGTCCTCGGTCTGCACCACGACCACCGCCTGCTCGCCGCCGCCTTCGCGGCCGATGCGGGGGTGCCGCTCCAGGAAGGTGTTCTCCGCGGTAGCGGGGCTGATCGGGTAGTAGGTCTGGAAGGCGAGGCCGGCGGCCATCTTGCCCATGGCCACCACCTCGCTGCCGTTCACGTACATGCGGCCGTGGCCGGCGTCGCGGGGCTTGAGGCGGAGGTGGAACGACCGCTCCTCGAACCGCTCCAGGGCGTAGCGGTAGGCCAGGTCGATGGCGTGCACGTTGAGCTCCACGATCGATGAGCGCCCGCGGAACACGCGGTCCAGCGCGCGCACCAGGTAGGAGCGGTCCAGGCTCATGGCCGCGCAGCAGACCGCCACCGACACCGTGTTGCGGGTTCGGTCGGCGCGCGCCTGCGGGATGCCCATCTCCTCCGCGAGCGCGCCGGTGACCGCGCCGAAGTCCACCGGCAGGGCGTGCACGCCGCGCTCGGCGGCCAGCTCCAGCAGGCCGGCGGTGCCGTGCGGGAGCCCGCGCTCGTCCAGCAGCGCGGTCAGGTCGTCGGCCACCCGCTCGTCCAGCATGCTCATCCGGCTCAAGGGGACGTCGGCGTCGCGCTCCGAATGCAGCAGCCAGCCGCCGTCGGCCATGGCCATCACGTGGCGGGCCAGCGTCTCCGCGTCGAACGACGCCATGAAGTCCACCTCGCTCCGGTGGCAGGTGAGGGGATGGTCGGCGACCCGCACGTCGTAGTACGAGTGGCGGCCCATGATGTTGGAGTAGTATTCGCGGTGCCCGAACACGTGCAGTCCGGCCGCTGCGCAGGAGCGGGCAAAGAAGCGCGCGGCGGTATCGACACCGCTTCCCTGCGGTCCGCCGATCCGCCATGCCAGATCAGTAATCAGTTCCATGCTGTGTGGTCGATCGCTTGGTCCGTGCGAGCAGGTAAGGGCCTGTTCGCGTCGCGCGGCGCAGACGGCTCGCGCACGCACATCGGAAGCCACGTTAATGTATTGGCGGATTTGACGTACTGTCAAACGAGGCCGCCGAGCCGGCCGCCACGCCCGTGAAGCCACCCCCCATGAAGCCACCCCCATGAAGCCACCCCCATGAAGATCGCGATCCTGGCCGACGTGCACGGCAACCTGCAGGCCCTGCGGGCGGTCTGCGACGACGTCGACCGCTGGCGTCCGGACGCGGTGCTGGTGGCCGGCGACATCGTCAACCGCGGCCCGCGGTCGCCCGAGTGCTACGACCTGGTCGGCAAGCGCCGCGAGCGCGACGGCTGGATCGTCATCCGGGGCAACCACGAGGAGTACGTCATGCAGCGCGGCTCCCCCGGCGCGCCGCACCCGCCCGAGCCCCACGACGTGTTCGCGGCGGTCGACTGGTGCCGGCGCTCGCTGGGTGCGCGCGCCGGCGAGCTGGCCGCCATGCCGACGGAGGCGAGCCTGCCGACGCCGGCAGGCGAGGTGTTCATGACGCACGGGACGCTGCTCGGCTCCCGCGACGGGATCTACCCGCACACCACCGACGAGGAGCTGCTGAGCAAGGTGCGCACCGGCAGCGCGGTGTTCGCGGTGGGCCACACGCACCGGCCGCTGACCCGCGCCTGCGGCGGCTGCCTGGTGATCAACGCCGGCTCCATCGGCCTGCCGTTCGACGGCGACCCCCGCGCCGCCTACGCGCGCCTGGAGCTGAGCGGCGCTGTCAAACGGCGCGTGCGCATCGTGCGGCTGGACTACGACCGCGCCGCCGCCGAGCGCGACTTCGCCCTGAGCGGCTTCCTGGACGGCTGCGGGCCCATCGGGCGGATGATCCTCAACGAGTTCCGCACCGCGCGCGGCCGGCTGGCCGCCTGGACCCGCGACTTCCAGGACCGGATCCTGGCGCGCGAGCTCACCGTGCCGGAGGCGGCGCAGACCTTCCTGTCCGGCATCCGCGGCTGAGCGCCCCAAGATCGTCGCCGTTGGCTCCGCTCTTGGCCCATCCCCACCTTGCGGCAGGAGTCGGTCGGACGTGGCGCTGGCGCGCCACGTCCGACCGATTCCTACCGGGACTCTGCTGCTAGTTGGTCAACGAGGTCCTTGCGGATCTCGTCGTCGGTGAGGCCGGCCTTGCGGTCGAAGGCGATCGTGCGGGCGACCAGCAGGTCGCGGTGCGGATCGCTCACGTAGCCCTCCGGCAGCAGGCCGGCCGCCCGCGCGTCGGCGACGGTCCGCTCGACGCGCGTAGCGGACGGCAGAAGCAGCCGGCGGACCGACTCCGGCGTGCGCGCCACCAGCACCCACAGCCCGGCGGCCGCCGCCCCGATGAGCGGCGCGGCCGCGGCGCTGGCGATCCGCTCGAAGGTGGAGGCCATCGCCTGCCAGCCCACTCCCGCGCTGATCGCCTGGGCAAAGGTGACCACGCAGCCGATCGTGACGGCGATGATCCGGTTGGTGGTGCTGAGACGGGATGGCATCGGCAGAGCCGCGGCCGGATGCGGCCGGCTGGCTAACCGAAACAAACGTGACGACTCTTGCGCGATTCCCGCGAGAAGGTTGTGATTGCAGTCGCCTTCTTCAAGCCGTGGCAACCAGGGGTTCGCAATTTCTCTCATTGGCTTGAGTTAGACGGGGGAAGTCGCTGCTCTTGAACAAACATGTGACCGGAACGCCGTACTTCTTGACGAGAGATTCGACGCCACCCTGTTCCCGGTCGATCAATCCTACGATACCGACGATCCGGTTCTTTGCCTCGAGCAACCGATCGCAGGCAATACTCGTCGAGTTCCCGGTCGTGATTACATCCTCCACCACCAGGATTCTCGTCCCGTCAGGCTGCGCGTTCTCGATGTGATTTCGCGTACCATGGTCTTTGCGCTCTTTACGAACGACGCAGCCGTTGAGCATCGGGTGTCGCCGCTGTGCAGCTAACTGAATAGTGGCAGCAACCAGAAAGTCGGCGCCGATCGAGAGACCTCCGATTGCATCGGGCATCTCCGGCAGATCAGTTGCTTCTCGAAGCAGTTCTTCGGCGATCAAACAGAGAACGTCCCCTTGCAGCACCGCTCGCTTGCAATCGAAGTAGAAGTCGGACACCTCTCCCGTGCTGAGCGTAAACGGACCCCCGGTCTCGATGCACAGATCGTCAATCCTGGCCTGCAGTTCGGACCGGGACCGCTTGGCCACGAAGCCGGCGCCTTCTCGCTTCATCCAGAGCCTCCCGATGAGTCTGTATTTCGTCTTGAAATGATAATGCCACGGGTGAGGTTGGCGAGCAATGAATCGTCGAGATCCGTGTCTCGCGGGCGACGACTCACTGGACGGGCTGTGGCACCACGTACATGCTAGACACCATGCCACGGCATCAAGAACACGCTGCACTCCAAGCGCCGCGCCGTGCTCGCCTGTTTCGGAACGGCTGAGTGATGGTGCCACGAGCCGCGCTGGTCGGGATCGGCGGCTACGGCCGGACGCTCCTGGAGGTGCTGGCGGCCGAGCAGGCCGAGCGGCGCTGCACGCTGGCCGCCGCCGTGGTGCGCACGCCGGGCCGCTACCCGGAGTCCGAGCGCACGCTGCGGGAGCTCGACGCCCGAGCCTACCCGACCCTGGGGGAGCTGCTGGCCGCCGAGGCGGGCCGGCTGGAGCTGGTCGTGGTGGCCGGCGGCATCCCCTGCCACGCCACCGCCTCCGTGGCGGCGCTGCAGGCCGGCTGCCACGTGCTCTGCGAGAAGCCGGCGGCCGGCACGCTGGCCGAGGCGCGCCGCATGCAACAGGCCGCGGCCCAGAGCGGCCGCATCCTGGCCATCGGCTACCAGGGCATGTTCGGGCCGGCGGTCGGCCGGCTCAAGGAGTTGCGCCTGGCTGGCGAGCTGGGCGTGCTGCGCAGCGCGCGGGCGCTGATCTGCGCGCCGCGCGGCGCCCACTACTACCGGCGCCGCGACTGGGGCGGCCGGCGCGGCGGCGCGGCCGTGCTTGACTCACCGATTCAGAACGCCTGCGCCCACCACCTGCAGCACATGCTGTACGTGGCCGGCGCAGGCGAGCGCCAGGCGGCGACACCCGCCGCCGTCACGGCCGAGCACTACCGCGCCGCCCGCGACGCCTGGGCCGACACCCAGTACCTGCAGGTCGACACCCGCGAAGGCGTCGCCATCGGCATGCTCGCCAGCCACGCCTGCCTGGGGTCGATCGCCCTCCGCGTGGCCTACCGCTTCGAGCGCGGCACGGCCACCGGTGTCGCCGGCCGCATGGTGATCGAGTCGGCAGGCGGCCGCGAGGAGGTGGCCGACCCGCCCGACGCGGCGGCCCTGCCGCTGCGCGCCGTGCTGGCGGCGATGGAGACCGGCGAGCCGCCCGCCTGCACGATCGGCAACGCCCTGCAGCACACCGCCTGCATCGAGGCCGGCTTCGCCGCCGCCGCGCCCGCGGAGGTGCCGGCCGAGTTCGTGCTGACCGCCACCCCACCGCCGACGCTGCCGGAGGACGCCGCCGGCGCGGTGACCGCGATCCGCGGCGTCGAGCGGATCCTCGAGTCCGCGCACGCCTCGGCGACCGGCTACGCCGGGGCCGGCGCCCCCTGGGCGCTCCCGCCCGGCCGCGTCAGCCTGTGTGAAGACCTGACAGCAACGTGACGGCGTTCGAGGTGGCGGACGGCTGATGATGACCGCACTCGGAAACCGCATCCGCCTCGCGTCGGAACGCTCTTCTACGCCGTGCGTTCGGCTCACCCGTTCACTCCAGCGCGCGATGCGGAAGCGCGCCGAGAACGCGGAGTCGTCGTTCTCCCTGCACGCCTATCTCTATCACCTGCATCGGCTGGCGGGTCTGCGCGCCGAGTTGGACCGCGCCGGAACGGGAGTGATGGACTCCTGGAGCATCGGCGAACCCGCCGTCGCCCCACCGCGGGCCGTGGACCACCTGTCCGGTGTGTGCATGGTGATGTCATGAAGGTGCGCGAGGTGTTGAGGCGGTTGCACCAGGACGGCCGGCTTCAACGAGAACAAGACGGAGAGCGGCAATGGGGCTGACTGAGTATCTGGTCATTGTAGAGAAGTACGGCCCCGGTTCGTATGGGGCGTATGTACCGGAACTTCCAGGTATTGGCGTCGCCGGGGAAACCGAGAATGAGGTACGTCACTTGGTGGCCGACGCGATCAGGCTGTATCTCGAAGAGCTGGAGAGAGACGAGGATGCTGCCGCCGAGTCGGTAGTGGGGCTGACGGCTGACGCTCGTTGCGGCTCGGCGCTCCGGCTGCGCACGGCGTCAAGGTTGAGCACGTGCATCGACTCGTCGCCCATCGCGACGGCGTAGATGCCACGTCGGGTCAGATAGGCCACCATGTCCTGCGGTATGCTCAGGGACGAGAACGCCGGCACGATCGGCAGCACCCGGTACTGTGGGAAGCAGCGGGCGAACTCGGGGTTAGTCGAGCCGGCAAGGAACTCGGCGCCGGTGTCGCAGCGCACCAGCCAGTCACCGACCTCGGCCAGCCGTTCCGGGTTGGCGATCGGGGCCAGCATGTCGGCCAGGCGGGTGGCGGTGTCGTCCCCGAAGCGCGCCGCCGCCTGACGGCACAGCAGCGCCCGGCCGACGCGACCAGCTCGCCCATCTGACGTGCAGCCGTCCACGGCTCGGTGCCGTTGTAGAGCACGACCGGCAGCACCGCCGGCAGCCGTCCGTCGGCCACCTCCGGCGCTTCATTGCGCGCCAGCTCCTGGTAGAGCAGGCCGCTGTAGGTGAGGATCCCCGTGAATGATTAGGATGTGGCGGTGACCCGGCGCAGACTGCCGATCGGCATGCAGACCTTCCGCAAGCTGCGGGAGCGGGACTGCTACTACGTGGACAAGACCGCGTACATCGAGCGCTTGCTCGACGAAGGCACGCACTACTTCCTGTCGCGGCCGCGGCGGTTCGGCAAGAGCCTGTTCCTGGACACGCTGAAGGAACTGTTCGAGGGCCGCCAGGAGCTGTTCGCGGGGCTGCACATCCACGACGGCCATGACTGGTCGGTTCAGCATCCGGTGCTGCGACTGGACTTCGCCCGCGGCCACTTCGGGGAGCCCAGCTATCTGCGCGCCAACGTGTCGGCGCAGTTGGACGGCATGGAGATGCAGGCCGGCGTGAGTCCCCGCTACGACACGGCGCCGGAGCGGTTCGGCTATCTGATCACGTCGCTGCACGAGCGCACCGGGCGGGAAGTCGTGGTGCTGGTGGACGAGTACGACAAGCCGATCCTGGACGCGCTGGAGCAGCGTGAGATCGCCCGCGCCAACCGCGACTACCTGGGTGGGCTGTACGGGACGATCAAGGCGAGCGACGCGCACGTGCGGTTCGCGTTCCTCACCGGGGTGAGCAAGTTCTCGAAGGTGAACCTCTTTTCGCAACTGAACAACCTCACCGACATCACCCTGGATCCGGTCTATTCGTCGATCTGCGGCTACACGGAGGGGGACCTGGACACGGTGTTCGCGCCGGAGCTTGACGGAGTGGACCGGGAGCGGGTGCGCGAGTGGTACAACGGCTATAGCTGGCGCGGCGCGGAGAAGCTGTACAACCCGTACGACGTGCTGCTGATGCTGCGGCGCCGCGAGTTCGAGGCGCACTGGTTCGAGACCGGCACGCCGGCGTTTCTGGTGGACACGTTGTTCGAGCGCCGGGTCTCCTCGGTGTCGCTGAACGAGACGGTGAGCACGGGGGAACTGCTGTCGGCGTTCGACGTCGGCGGCCGCACCGCCGCTGACCACATCGGCACGGAGGCGCTGCTGTTCCAGACCGGTTATCTGACGATCACGGGCGAAGAAGAGCTGGGCGGCAAGGCGCTGTACCGGCTGGGCTATCCGAACCGGGAAGTGCGGCAGAGCCTCAACGAACATCTGCTGCGACACCTTGTGCAGGACGTGGAGCGGCAGACATCGAACAGCATGCGCCTGGCGCGCTTGCTGGAACGCGGTGACTGCGCGGGCCTGGAGGAGCTGTTCCAGGCGTTCTTCGCGAGCATCCCGTACGAGTGGCACATCAGCAACGACATCGCGAAGTACGAGGGCTACTACGCGAGCGTGTTCTACTCGTACTTCGCAGCGCTGGGGTACGAGATCACGGTCGAGGAGTCGACGGTGGAGGAGTCGAGCAGCCACGGGCGGCTGGATATGGCGGTGCGCACCGGCGGGCACGTCTACCTGTTCGAGTTCAAGGTGGTCGAGATGTCGCCGCCGGGATCGGCGCTCGCGCAGCTTCGGAAACGGGACTATGCGGCCAGATACCGGGGCCGGGGCGAGCCCATCCACCTGATCGGCGTGGAGTTCAGCCGCAAGACACGCAACGTGACGGCGTTCGAGGTGGCGGACGACTCATGATGGCGGCACTCGAAAACCGCCCGTCCACGTCATCGGGCGGCGCGCGATGGGGCGTCTGGGGCAGCGGCGACCTGAGCCAGTTCGGCGGTGACGCCGACAAGTTCAGGCACGACGGCACCGTGCTCTCCGGCTCACAGCTCCGGGGTCAGTCGCCGTGCGTCAGGATGGTGAGGAGGGATCGAGGCCGGCAAGGAACTCGGCGCCGGTGTCGCATCGCACCAGCCAGTCGCCGATCTCGGCCAACCGATCCGTATCGGTGATCGGCGCCAGCACGCCGCTCAGGCGAGCGGCGGTATCGGCACCGAAGCGTGCCGCCGCCTGCCGGCACAGGAGTGCCCGTTGCTGGTCAACACCCTGTTCGATCCCCTGTTCGCGTCCTTCCGCAAGACCCTGCTCGCGTCCTTCCCGGAGCCACTGCTTGGGCCACTCGGCTGCCCGTTCGACCAACGTCATCCTGACCTTCTCCAGCGTCCGCACCGGCGGCACCACCGCGCCCGCCGGCGCCACCCGCTCGGCGATCTGCCGCATCCAATCGACGAACGCGCGCTGCAACTCCGCCGCGCGCGGATCCTGTAACCAGAGCTGCAGTGCGTCCCGCACCCGCAGCACGTCCTCGAACGACCGGCTCTGCTCCAGCGCCGCCACCGCGCGCAGCAGGTTGCGCCCAGGCAGATCGTCGTCCGCGACGCGCCGCAGGTCAAGCAGGAAGTAGCCCTGCACGGGCTGATACGGCGCCAGCCACGGTGCGCCCGGAGCGACCAGCCCGCTCATCCGCCGCGCCGCGGTCCACGGCAGATAGACCCAGTGCTCGCCGAGGCGCAGGCGCCAGACGGTGTCGCCGTGGCGCTTGCGCAGCTCGTCGCTGACGTACTCGGTGGAGAGTTCGCCCAAATCGGTGAAGTCGGCGGCGGCCAGCAGGTCCGCGGGGAGGCAGGCGCGCAGCAGGTGCTCGACCATGAGCTTGGAGGCGAACAGGCGCTTGTAGTTCTCGTCGTGGAGCATGGTGGGTTACCGTACGACCGATAGCGCCCTGCCGGCGCCGGCGCTTCAACGGATGAACAAGAGCCCGAAGACCCAGCCCCACGCACGCGCGATACCGAGGCTTACCGGGTCTGGCAGTAGGTGGCGGCCGGCTGACGAGCGCCCGTCAGAGCACCGCGCCGTACGCCTCGTCGAAGGCGCTCGCGGCATAGGCGTCCGACGCGTACGCGAACCCGCCGTCGCCCCACCGCTGCCCCCAACTGTTCCTGACGATGAAGTGCGTGAGCGTGTATCCCACCAGGCAGGCCGCGTGTCCGCCACGCGAGCTGTCGGGCCGATACCGCTCCAGCTCCCCGTTCGCGGCGGCCGCGCGCTCCCACGTCCGATCCACGACCACCCGCACCAGCACCGGCCCCTGGTTCGAGATCCACGACCGCCACCGCTCCGGGTCGCGCCCCAGGTTGTGGTAGCTGCCGATCCGATACTTCGCGGCCCTGGCATAGAACGCCTCCGTGCTCAGCGAGCTCAGCGCCCCGCGCATGGGCAGCGTGCTCTCGGTCACACATCCGTACTTTCGCGCCACCCGCAATGCGAGCTTGATCTGCGTCCCCGCCGATTCGATGAACGTGGTCGGGAACGAGGTGAGCAGATCCGTCTCCTTGTTGGCCATCCAGATGAACCGTGGCGAGGGCCGCTCGCCTTCGGCCAGCAGGCCGGCCTGCCGGCAGTGCCAGTGCAGCACCCCGTCCGCCGCCGCGAAGCCGACGCAGGCGCCGGTCGTCCCCTGGTCCCTGACCGCCCAGTCGTCCGCGCGCAGATCCACCTCGGCGCGGGCCGCCGCGTCCGCCACCACTCCGGCCTCCACGGCGTCCGCGAACGTCCAGTCCATCTGCACGCCGGTCGACGGATCGCAGTTGAGAATGAATCGCCGTACGCGAGGCGCCACGGTAAATCGTCCGCCGGCACCCGCCGCACGTCAAGCTTGCAATTAAGCTATCGCGATAGTACGAGGGCTATTACGCCAGCGTGTTCCACTCGAACGGCGTTCGAGGTGGCGGACGGCTGATATCTGCGCCGCTACGCGGACAGGGAAATGTAGCGCACGCCGGCGGCTTCCGCGCTGCCGATCGAGCCGCAGCGCCAACGTGCCGATCATGGAGAGACCGAATCGGGCGGATGCCGCCGAGTCTGTTGACAGACGAGAATAGAATCCCAAGTCTCAGACTTCCTGACCTCAAGCGGAATCAGATGACACGTTGAGCGGCGAATTGGCGGCGATCTCGTAGAGCAGCCTGAGCTCGGTGCCGGGATAGATGGTGGCGGTGGCGTTGAGTTCCTTGATCAGGGGAGCGAGCATGCGGTCGCAGGCGTCGCTGCCGAGGCCCAGGAACTGTATCCGCAGAATGCCGGCGCCCGGCTCCGGGATGAGATTGGCGTCGCAGGTCAGCAACGCGCGCAGCAGCCTGCGGGCATTCGGTTTGTTGCCTTGCGCGGTGATCACCGGCGCCATCATGCGGGTCTCGGCGCGATAGGCGATCATGCGCACCACGTCCATGAACAGCCGCCCGCCAACCGGCAGGGCGTCCAGCTTGTCCTGCTCCGACAGGTCGCCGGCGCGGACGTGGGTCGGCAGGTCGGCGCGCTTCTGCTTGAGTTCGTCAAGTTCGCCAGCGAGCGCCTTGGCGTCATCCTCCAGGCGAGTGGCGGTGTCCCGGCGCTGTTCCTGCAGGGCAGCGGCGAGGCGATCGCGGGCCGCTGCCAGGCGGCTACGGACCCGCCTGATGGTCTTTTCGAGAGCGCGGCGCACGGGGTTGACCACCTGTGCGTTGGGGTCAAGCGGCTCCAGGTCATGGGTGGGCAGGGCGTCGAGGTTGAACTGCTCGCGCAGGTACTTGAAGAAGTTCTCCTGCGACCAGCGCGAGAACATGGCGCCAGCGACCTGCTGCACGGGCATCTGCGGGTGCGTGGTGATCAGTGGCACCTGGCGACCGTTGGCCAGACGACGCCGGATCTGACGCACCGTGAGCCCGTTGCGCAGGACGATCTGCTGCTCGGCGAGCTCAACGGTGGTGGTGCTGGTGGCGGCGGGCCCATGAATCGGTACCTCAAGGCTGCGGAACTCCACCTGCGGCCAGTCCTCTCCCTTGAAGTTCTTGTGCCAGGTGATGCAGGCGATGCCGCGCTGGGCAAGGCGCTTGAACAGATCCGGGCTCCAGCCCTCGCGGTCGAACACCAGGGTGAGCGCTGGGGCGCCCGCATCCGGCTGGGTCAGGTCGGGGGCCGCGTGCGGCAGCACGCCCAGTGCCAACAGCTGCGGCACCACGTCGTGTTCGAGCGCCTTGACCAGCTTCGGGTCCAGCGCCTTGTGCAGACACAGCAGGGGCGCGCCGCCGAGCGCGTTGATCCAGTAGCTCACGGAGGCCGGCAGGCACAGCTTCTGGCGCGCGACGAAGTGTTTCGGCAGCCGCCCGTTGCGCCCGGCGTAGACCTTCACGTGGCCGTCCACGGCCAAGGTCGCCCAGTCCTCGTCATGCTCGCTGGCCCAGGTACGAGCCAGTGCCGATTGCCAATCGCGCACGGTGTGCTCGGCGCTGGCCAGCAGCCGCAGCTTGCGGCGCAGGGTCTTGGGTTCGGGGCAGCGGTCGAGGCCGAGGATGGCGCCCCACTCGCCGGGCGCGTGGTAGCGCAGCGCCTCGGGGTTGCGCACGCGGGCCAGCGCCATGAAAGCGACGAACAGAAGGATGGTGCTCAGGCCGTAGAACCCGGCCGGCAGGCGCAACAGGCGGTTGGCGGCGCCGAGCAGGCCCTCGCGCAGCAGCATCGGCAGTGCGGCCAGGACACCGCCGTGGGCGACGGCGTGGGCTGGCTCGGCGAACACCGGTGTAGCCTCGGTCATCAAGCCGGCACTGGCGAGCGTGCGGCCCTCCACGTCGCGTGCCGCGCGGCCCATGGGGGCGTGTTTGTCGCGGGCGTCACGGGTGGCCCGATCGGTGGCGGCAGCCGGGTCGGTCTGCGCAGCGTCCGCGCTGGTGGGCAGATCGGTGGCCGCCTGCGGGGCGTCGGCGGCGCCAGCAGCAGCCCGAGCGGGGCCGACGATGACGCCGGCGCGCCGGTTCTCGTTGAAGGTGCTCGCCGGGATGCCGAGGTGCCGAGCGCAGGCGCTGCCGCTCATCCCGCAAGCGAGCAGTTCGGCTGCCTTGTCGGCCATCTCGGTGTCGACGACGGTACGTCCACGCCCGCGGCGCGGGGCGAAGAAGGCGTCTTCGCCGCCGTCCCGATAGCGTTTGACCGCGCGCGCGACGGTGGGACGCGAGAGGTCGAAGGCGCGCATGATGTCGGCTTGGGGGACGGCGGAAACGACGTGCAGCCTGGCGGCGCGCAGCAGCATGGCGCGGCGGTCGTCGGCGGGGTGGCAATCGAAGGGTTCGAGGTTGAAGAAGTAGTAGGTGAACCCGTCGTGTGTCTGCATGGCGTAGCGGTCGCCGATGGGAGTGGCGTCGGGAGGGGAGAACGGGAGGGAGAGAATCACGGGAGGTCTCCACCATGTATCATAAATGTATCATATTATATTGTCCGAAATGGAGACAGGATGTCAAGAGGGAAAACGGCTTCGAGAGCGAAAAGGGGCGCGAAAACCGGGTTATCGGACGGCTGTGAACGCGCTGCCGGTGCTGCGATCAGCGCACCAGGTCAGGAAGTCTGAGTCTATGCCGACCCGGTTAGCGATCGCACGCGTGGCCCTTTTCACCCGATCAAGAGACAAGAGAGGCGCAGGATGACGGATTCTGGGAGGCACTTCGCTCGCTGGAGTCGCAACGGAGCAGCACGACCGTCGCCGGTAGCGCGTCGACTCATCGGGCTCGCAATTCTGGCCGCGGGCCTGTTCGCCGTGCACGGCGCCGCGGCGCAGGAAACCCCCGCGCCGGCGGTGAGCGGCGTCTCCCTGTCCACCGCCCCGGCCAGCGGTGACACGTACCAGCGTGGCGACCCGATCGAGGTGAGGGTCGACTTCGACCGGCTCGTGGAGATCACCGGAACTCCGCAGATACAGCTCACCGTGGGCAGCAACACGCGAGCCGTCGGGCTCTCGTCTACGGCCGGCCCCCGGTCGAGCACCAGTTCCCTGTTCTTCGAGTACACCGTGGTGGAGGAGGACCGCGACACGGACGGAGTCAGCATCGCGGCCGACGCGATCGGCCTCAACGGTGGCAGCATGAAGGCCGCCGCCGACGGCACCACCGACGCCGATCTGACCCACTCCGCGCTCACGGCGGGCTCCGGCCACAAGGTGGACGGCAGCGTCAACGAGGTGCCGGCGGTGAGCAGCGTCTCCTTCGTGGGCTCGCCGGCGAACGGCGACACGTACGAACTGGGCGAGACGATCGAGGTGAAGGTCGTGTTCCACCGGTTCGTGACCTTTGCCGGACGCGAACGCCCGCAGGTGGCGCTGACCATCGGCGGCCAGACCGCGCTGGCCACCCACGACCACGGCCGAGGGTTCGGCGGGGGGATCACCGACCTGTACTTCGACTACGAGGTGCAGCCGAATGACTTCGACGCGGACGGGATCAGCATCCCGGCCAATTCCATTCGCAACGGGGCCACCATCAAGGCGGCCGCCGACGGCAGCACCGACGCCGACGTCACGCACGCGGCCGTGTCCGACGACGCGACCCGCAAGGTGGACGGCGTTCAGGTTGCCGAGCCGGTGGTGACCCAAGTGAACTTCATCGGCACTCCGCGCGGGGGCGAGGCGTACCAGGCCGGCGAGACGATCAACCTCCAGGTCTGGTTCAGCCGGTTGGTCACCGTCAGCGGCACTCCCTACGTGGAGCTGACCATCGGCAACCGGACCAATCAGGCCACCTTCCACACCTACGGTGTCGAAGTCCAGGGACTTGGCTTCCAATACACGGTGCGGGCGCACGAGTCGGACGCGGACGGGATCAGCGTCGCGGCGAACGCCATCCGCCTCGACGGCGGGACCATCACCGCGATCGACGGCACGACCGCCGCGCTGCTGACCCACGCCGCGGTCCCGGCGGACCCCACGCGCAAGGTAGGCGACGTCACAGCGCCGCCCCCGAGCGGCGGCCCGGCGGTCAGCAGCGTGTTCTTCGGCTCCTCGCCCAGGAGCGGCGACACCTACCAGCGCGGCGAGACCATCGACGTGCGGGTGCTGTTCACGGGACGCATCGCCGTGACCGGCAGACCGAGCCTGGCGCTGGAGATCGGCGGGCAGACTCGCGCGGCGGCCTTCTGGGGCAACCACTACGGCCACACCGCCTCCTTCCGGTACACGGTCGCGGCGGCCGACAGCGACGCGGACGGCGTCAGCATCGGCGCGGACGCGATCAGCCTCGACGGCGGCAGCATCACTTCGCACGACGGCTCCGCGGACGCCGTGCTGGATCACGCCGCGGTGGCCGCCGACACCGGCCGCAAGGTGAACGGCAGCCAGGTCACCGCGCCGGCCGTGAGCGGCGTGTCGATCACGTCCCGGCCGCGCGGCGGCAGCACCTACGGGCGCGGTGAGTCGATCGTGGTCGAGGTCCGGTTCAGCGAGGCGGTCGCCGTCACCGGCTCGCCCTCGTTGGCGCTGACCGTCGGCACCGCGACCCGCGGCGCGAGCTTCTCCCGCTCGGCCGGCAGCACGCTGTGGTTCGGCTACCGGGTGCAGGAGGACGACAGCGACAGCGACGGCATCGGCATCGCCGCCGGAGCGCTGACCCTGAACGGCGGCACCATCAAGGACAGCGACAAGAACGACGCGCGGCTGGACCTCGGCAGCCACGCGATCGCCAACGCCGGCGGGCACCGGGTGGACGCGGACCTGGTGGACACCGTCGCTCCCACCGTCACCGGCGTCACGCTCATCTCGTCGCCGCAGGACGGCAGCAGCTTCGTCCTCGGCGAAACGGTGGAGATCGAGGTGCAGTTCAGCGAGCCGGTGACCGTGACCGGCTCGCCGCGGCTCACGCTGAGCATCGGCGGCAACGACCGCACCGCCGTGTACGCATCGTCCCGCCTGCGGATCGTCCGCTTCCATTACGTCGTGGACGCCGGTGACGGCGGCTCCCTCGCCGCCGCGCCGGACGCCCTGAACCTGAACGGCGGCACGATCCTCGACGCGGGCGGCAACGCCGCCGTGCTGCGTCTGGGAAGCGCCCGCATCTCCCTGGGGCGGACGGCCAACGGCGTGCGGCAGGATGACGATCCGCCCACGGTCCGGAGCGTGTCCTTCGAGTCGAGCCCGCCGGGCGGCGACACCTACGGGCGCGGCGACATCGTGGAGGCCGCGGTCCGCTTCAGCGAGCCGGTGACCGTTACCGGCACCCCGCAGTTGGCGCTGGCCGTGGGCACGGAGACCCGCCGGGCCGCGTTCTTCTTCTCCGGCCGCGAGTACGTCCGGTTCCGCTACTCCGTGCAGGAGCAGGACCAGGCCCCGGACGGGGTCGGCGTGGCCGCCGGGGGCCTGAGCCTGAACGGCGGCTCCATCGTCGACGCTGCGGGCAACCCCGCGAACCTGAGTCTGGCGACGGCATCGACGGCGGCGGGCCACAAGGTGGATGGCGGCGTGGCGACCCAGACCGTGCCGACCCGCGCGGCCGTCATTTCGCAGCCGCGAGACGGCGAGGTGTACCAGCGCGGCGAGACCGTCGACGTGGAGGTCGAGTTCAACAAGGAGGTGAACGTCAGCGGACAGCCGCAACTGGAGCTGACCATCGGCCCGCAGCCCTCTCGGTCGGCCGCGGCGCGCGCCGGCACGCTGGCGGCCCGGGCGGCGACGCGGGCCGACACCCGCGTCGCGTCGTTCGTCTCCGGCGCCAACGAACGTCTCCACTTCCGCTACGTCGTACAGGCGGAGGACGACTCCGGCGGCGGCGGCATCTCCTTCGCCGCCGACGCCCTGCGGCTGAACGGCGCCACCATCACGGACGCCGCCGGCCGGCCCCTGGGCAGCGGCAACCTGACGCTGGATACGGCCCAGGTCGTGCAGGGCGACATGGTCGACGGCACACAGAGCGAGCCGGCGGCGCCGCGGCGCGCCACGGTCGTCTCGACGCCGCAGGCCGACCGCACCTACCGGCGGGGCGAGCACATCCTGGTCGACGTGCAGTTCGACACGGGAGTGACCGTGACCGGCGCTCCGCGGTTGGAGCTGGCCATCGACAACGCCGCCGGCGCCGCCCGGCAGGCGAGCTTCGTCTCCGCCGAGCACGACACCATCCGCTTCCGCTACGACGTGCAGGCGGACGACCGCGACGAAGACGGCATCGCGATCCCGGCCGACGCGCTGCGCCTGAACGGCGGGTCGATCCGCGGCAGCGATGGAGAAGCGGCCTCGCTCGGCCTGGAGGGCGCGGAGATCATCGTGCCCGCCGACAAGGTGGACGGACGGACGACGGAAAGCACGCCCCCGGTGGTGGCGTCCGTGACCGTCGTGTCCGCGCCGTCCGGCGGCAGCTACGCAAGCGGCGACCGGGTGGCCGTCGAGGTCCGCTTCAGCGAGGCGGTGACCGTGACCGGACGCCCGCAACTGGCGCTGCGCATCGGCGCCGCCACCCGCACGGCCGGCCTGTCGGCGCGGCCGATGCCGGAGACCATCGAGTTCGCCTATACCCTGCGATCCGGCGACGACGCGGGCGCAGGGATCGGCGTTCCGGCCAACGCCATCCGCCTGAACGGAGGATCGATCCGCGACGGCGTCGGCAACGACGCGGTCCTGGACACCAGCGAGGTGCTGCCGTCCGTCGGGCAGGCGGCCGGCCCGGGCGTGCGCCTCGGCTGCAAGCAGCCCGCCGTCGCCAACCGCACGCTGCAGCCCGCCTCGGCCGGCAGCGAAGACGGCCTTGCGAGCTACGACTTCGTGCTGGCCCTGGAGCTGGAGGAGCACCGCGACGGCAGCGCGCAGCCCGTGGAGCTGGGCTGCGTGGCCCTGGCCTCGCCGGACCGCCGCTTCTTCTACTCGATCACGCGGGGCGACACGTCCCGGTTCACGGTCGGCGCGGACGGCGCGCTGCGCTACATCGGCAGCGGCGAGAGCGCCGCGCGAACGCCTGCATACCTCCTGACGGTGACCGCGACGCCCGATGACGGCGCAGCGGCGCTGCACCTGGCGGTGCGCGTCGTGATCGTCGCCACGGATGACGGCGGCCGGACGCGCGTGCTGCAGATCGGCCTGAGCGGGTTCGCCCGCACGGTGGCGGCGACCGCGGTGCAGGTGATCGGCCAGCGTTTCACGCAGGCGGCGCGGACCGCCGCGGAGTCGGACGCGATGGACCTGGACGTCACCCTGAACCGGCGGACGCTCGACCTGGCCGGCGCGGGCGGCGTGGCGGCGCGAGGCGAGCTGGTCACCGGCGTCGCCGAGGCGCTCGGCATCCGCGTGCAGGCCGGAGAGGTCGCCTGGACCGCGCCGTCCGGTGCGCAGCTCATCGCGGACAGCGCGTTCAGCGCCGCCGGCGCGCGATGGGGCGTCTGGGGCAGCGGCGACGTGAGCCAGTTCGGCGGCGACTTCGACGGCTTCAGGCAGGACGGCACCGTGCTCTCCGGCTACCTGGGGGTGGACTACCGGTTCGTCCCGAACGCGCTCGCCGGGCTCGCCGCCTCCTACAGCTCGCTCGACCTCACCTCCACCAGCGAGGCCGAAGGCAAGGCCACGCTCACCGGCTCACTGGTGAACGTGTACCCGTACGGGCTGTGGATGCCCGAGGAGTGGCTGGGGATCTGGGGCATCGCCGGGTTCGGCACGGGCACCTCCGATCTCACCACCGTCGACGGCGGCCTACCCGATGAATCTCTCCTCTCGTGGCTGGGCGCCGCCGGCCAGCGCGTCGAGCTGTGGTCCGGCGGCGGAGTCTCCCTGGCGGCGAAGTCGGACGGCTTCGTCACCGGGATCCGGCATTCGTCGTACGGGGCGCTGCCCGAGGTGAGCGTGCACGCGTGGCGCGCGCGCCTGCTGGTCGAGGCCGGCCTGGAAACGCGGCCGCAAGACGCGCGCCTGTCCGGCCTGGTCGAGCTGGGCGCACGTCTGGACGGCGGCGACGCCCAACGGGGACTCGGCGCCGAGGCGGGCGCCGAACTCCGCTACACCCACACCGGCATCGGCCTGGGCCTGTCCGGCCGTGGGCGCATGCTGCTCGTGCACGAGGACCGGGACATCCGCGAGTGGGGCGCCAGCGCGACCCTGACCTGGACGCCCGCCGCTCACGGTGCCGGGCCGTCGGTGTCCGTAGCGCCGTCATGGGGCCGGCCTGCAAGCGGCATGGACACCCTGTGGCTGGATCCGGACGCGGTGCTGGCTTCCCACGGCGGCGCAGCCTCCGCCCGCGACCGCTCGTGGCTGCCCGACAGCGTGGACGTGACCGTCGGCTACGGCCTGGACGGCCTGCAGCTCGAGGTCTTCGGCCGGCACCTGGCCGGGAACGGCGACGCCGGCTACCGGTTCGGCCTCGGCGGCTCCCTGGAGTACTGAGATGAGACACGCGACGAGCTTCGCTACCGGCGCCGCGTACGTGACCGCCTTCGCCCTGCTGGCCGCCGCCCTGCTCCTGGCGGGATGCGACGTCCCCGGGCTCGACGATGCCGCCGGGGAGCCGGGCACCGAGTTCCGCGACTGCGCCGCGTGCCCGGCGATGGTGACGGTGCCCGCCGGCAGCTACACGATGGGATCGACGTCCGCGGAGGCGGGCCGCCACGCCGACGAACGGCAGCGCCGGGTGACGATCGCCCAGCGGTTCGCCGTGGGGGTATACGAGGTGACCTTCGCCGAGTGGGACGCGTGCGCTGCGGCCGGTGGCTGCCGCCACCGCCCCGGCGACGGCGGCTGGGGACGCGGCCGCCAGCCGGTGATCGACGTGAGCTGGAACGACGCGCAGCAGTACGTCGCGTGGCTCTCCTCGAGGACGGGCCGGGAGTATCGGCTGCTGACGGAGTCCGAATGGGAGTACGTGGCGCGCGCGGGCACGACCACCCCGTTCCACACGGGGGCGAGCATCTCCACCGATCAGGCCAACTACGACGGACTGAGCGCTCCCTACGGCCTCGGCGTCACCGGCCGATACCGCGGCCGGCCGATCGCGGCCGGCTCGCTCTCCCGCAATGCTTTCGGGCTGTACGACGTGCACGGCAACGTGGCGGAGCTGGTCGCCGACTGCTACGACGCGGAGAGCGGATCCGCCTGCACCCGGCGCGTCCTCCGCGGCGGCTCCTGGGGATCCCGCCCCGAGCTGGTGCGTTCGGCCTGGCGAAGCTGGTGCGCTCCGACGCTGCGCAACCTCCACAACGGCTTCCGGGTCGCGCGCACACTCACCCCGTAAGATGAATCGCACTGGACGGTGATGGCGAGCGGTATATACGTCAGACCCTCCTCGTGTTGCTTGAGTTCATCAGTTCAGTGCCCGGAACCCGAACGATGGCGAACACGGCGGCCTGAACGCCGCGAGGTTGCGCCGCCCCCAACGTTACATGCCCCACACCGTGACCGGCGCGCCGGCGCCGGGCGGCGCTGTGCGGCGGAAGATCTTCTGCTCCCAACTCCGCTCCGGCGCGCGGTCGAACACGATCAGGTGGCCGGCCTCCGCCGCGCAGCGGTCGATGTACGCGCGTGTCTGTTCGATGCCCTCGGCGATGGCGCGCTCCATGTCCCCGCGCCGCACCTTGCACTCCACCACCCAGCGCCGCTCGCGCCCGCCCTGCGGCCAGACGATCAGCAGGTCGGTCCGCCCCCGACCGAGCGCGTACTCCCGCTCGATCCGCCCGCCGCCGTTGACGATCCGCTGCAGGTGCGCCTGCAGCAGCAACTGCGGGCCGGCCTCGTGGTACTGCTCGAAGCGCTGCACCCAGTGCTCGGAATGCTCCCGGAAGAACGTCTGGAACGCCGCGATCAGTCCCGCCACGTCCAGGTTGCCGGCGGCGTCCACGTACCACGCCATCTCTTGCGGCAGCCCCGCCTGCACCGCGTAGTTCAGGTGGCGAGGCACCACCTCCGCGTAAACCGGGTTGGCGATGCGCGGCCGGCCGCCCACGTCCTGCGTGATCAAGCCCAGATCGCGGACGTAGGCGAGGTCTTCGTCCGACCACGCCTGCCGGCCGGCGCCGGCCAGGATCGGCTCGATCACGCGCCGCACGCGCTCTTCGCGCAGCTTGTACGCCAAGTCGTCGATATGGGTGTCGCGGCGCAGGATCAACCGCTCCTGCGCCTCCAGGATGGCGCCCGCCGTGATCGGGCGCGCGCGGTCGCGGCCCGGCTTGTGGCGGAAGCAGGCGTCGTAGCACAGCGCGTTCACCAGCCACGGCTGGCCGGCGGTGCGGGTCACGATCAACTCCAGCGCACCTTCCGCGAACGCCTGCCCGGTCTGCGCCGTGTGCTGCGCGGTCAGCGCGCGGATCTCCTGCTCGGAGAAGTCGCCGAGCCGCAACGACTCGGACTTGATGTTGAAGGCGCTGCCGCCGAGCACCAGCCGGTCCTCGGCGGTGGAGTGGATGCGGTAGTCGCGCACGTCGCGCACGCCGCACAGGATGATGCTGTGCGGGAAGCCGTCCGGGCGCTGATCGTAGCCGGCGCGAAGCTGCCGCAGAACCGACAGCAGGGTGTCGCCGATCAGCGCGTCGATCTCGTCGATCAGCAGCACCAGCGGCTTGGCGTCGGCCTCCGCCCAGCGCGCGAGCACCTCGATCAGCGCGCCGTCCGCCCCCTCCTGTTCGAGCGCGGCCTGCCGCACGCGGTTCGGGGTCTCGTCACCGAGCGCCCGGCGCGCCCGGCGCGCGAGTTCGCCGAGCATGGCGCGCATCGACCGCGCCGTATCCTCGCGTCCAGCCTGGCCGACCTCGAAGTTCGCGTACACGCAGCGCCAGTCGCCCGCCTCGCCGGAGTTCAGCAGATCGCGGAGCTCCAGCAGCGCCGACGTCTTGCCGGTCTGGCGCGGCGCGTGCAGCACGAAGTACCGCTCGTCACGAATCAGGCCGAGGACTTCGTCAAGGTCGATCCGCGACAGCGGTGCGATCTGGTAGTCCCGGTCAGCTCGGACCGGACCGGCAGTGTTGAACGTGCGCATGTCGCATTGCGCGGCGCTCTGAAAGGACCGCGCGTGCGGCGATTCATTCTCAACTGCGACCCGTCGGCCGGCGCGCAGGGGTTCGAGCATCGGTTCGAGACGCCGGCCCACACGCTCTACGCCACGGATTCGCAGAACGCCAGCTCCCAGCCGTGGAACACCACCGCCAGGCCGACAAACCGCACCCCTGGAAACTGCCGCGCCAGCCGCTGCTCCGCCAGGTAGCGCCGCAACTGCGCTGTCGCCGCGTCCACCGCCGCCGCCACGCCCGCCTCGTCCGCCGGCTCGCTGCGCTTCAGGTACTTCAGCTCGATCAGATACCCGCAGCGCAGGTGCGGATAGCGTGCCACCAGGGGCTCCAGGCTAATGTCCGCATGGCCCTTTCCCAACTCAGCCTCCGAGCGGAACACGAAGTAGTCGGTCACGCTCAAATACGCCGCCAGGAACCCCTGCACGACCTTCTCCCCGGCGATGTAGTCGCGGATCCCCGTCTGCTGCGCGATTGCCTCGGCCAGGAACGCGAACGCCGGCCGCCAGTCGCCCTCGTTGGCCATCCGCATCAGCAACTGCTCGAACCGGAACAGGTTGACCCGGAACACGCCCACGTCCCGGTAGCCGTCGCGCAGGTAGCCGTACATCAACTGCTTCACGGTCTGGTTGGGGATCGCCAGCCGGGGTACGCCGTGCACGACCTCACGGATGCTCAGCAGCCCGAAATAGTGCAGCAGCGACAGGAAGTTCTCCGGCTCGGTGAGCTCATTCAGTGGGAAGCTTGGCTGGATGCGGACGTCCACCTCCTCTTCGCCCATGAGGTTCCGCAGCAGGTCGAAGTTGCCGTTGAGCTGCCGGCCGACCACCAGCAGGTGGCGCAGCTTGCCGTAGTCGATGCGCACGTTGGTGTCGATCAGGTAGGTCGGCACCGGCCGGTTCGGCATGGACTCGTCAAGGAAGTAGAGCACCATGTCGGTGTTGTACAGATCGGTATCGGCTTCCGCAGCGAACCGGTAGCCGTTGTACCACTCGCCCATGAGGCTCATGGCGGCATCCACGTCCTGGTCGAACACCTCGCGGTCCCGGTACGTCTCGACCAAGCGCCGCACCTCCGCCTCGGTGAAGCCGACCATCTCGTTGAAGTCCGGGTTCAGGCTGATGTTCCTGCCGATGTTGAAGCCGCTGGTCACGTCGTCCATGGTGATCGGCGACACGCCGGTGATGAACAGGCGCTCCAGACCGCCGCCGCTGCGGTCGGCGCCGCCCTTGAGGGCGGCGAAGAAGTTGCGGTAGAAGCCGCCGCCGTGGGTGAAGGAGTGGTACGCCTCCGCGCCGTGGTACGCCAGCACCGTGTTGGCGAAGTTGTCGTACTCGTCGATCAGCACGTACAGCGGGATGTCATGGTCGCCCGCGTACAGGAACAGCTCGGACAGCTTGGTGGCGATGGAAGGCGGCGCGAGGATGTCCCGCACCGCCGCTTCGGGAAACAGGTCGGGATGGCGCCGCAGCCTCGCCCGCAACTCTATCATGCAGTAGGTCTCGAACTCCCGCTCCAGGGTCTCGAGCTTGTCGTCGACCATCGAGAAGTTGAAGCGCAGGGTGACGTAGCGGCTCTGTTCCCCGGTCGGGTGCCGCCCGATGTCGGTGCCGGCGAAGGTGGCGTCGAAGCCGTCCGCCCAGAAGCGGTCGTAGTAGTTCTCCAGCAGGGAGATCCACAGCGACTTGCCGAAGCGGCGCGGGCGGATCAGAAAGGCGTAGCGCTCCTGCTCCAGACGCCGCAGGAAGCGCGTCTTGTCGACGTACAGCCACCGGTTCAGGCGGATGCGCCGGAAGTCGGCCTCGCCGTAGGGAATGCGCGGGTATGCGGGAGCCTCGTCCACTACCGGCGCCACTCACGCTCCGGCAGCCGGTGCGTCGATCTCGCACAGCAGCGCGTCCTGGGAGGTGGGAGCAGCCGGCACGGGTTCGGTGGTTGAGGCCATGACTTCATTCCTGCGTCCTCGACCCCTGAAACGTCACCCCTGACCGTGACATCTGTCAACGTCGCAGTTTCCCTGGAACCCGAACGATGGCGAACACGGCGGCCTGAACGCCGCGAGACACCGGAAGACGCGGCCCCCGCGTGTAGCGATGCCGGAGGCGAGCGACGATATCCTCGACCAAGGTACCCATGCGGTTGGCCAAGTCGCCCCAGCGCTTGTTTCATCTCCTGTCGCTCGCGAGCGGACTCCACCCGGTAGCGGGCTGACTCTTCGCTCAGGAGAACGGCCGCCTTCGTCCGTCAGTCGTCATCCTTCGGCGGCGGCGGCGGCTCCGCGTTCGGATCTTTCTTGAGCCTCTCCTGCCAATCCTTCCACTCACGGTCTCGCTCTCGCATCCCTTCGCGCCGGCCTTCGCGCCGGCCTTCGCGCCGCCCTTCTTCGCGCTCGCGCTTCAAGAAAGTCATGGTCACTCCTTCAAATCCGACGATGACCGCAGCCAGGGCGGTTCCGACGGCTGCCGTTCGCGACATTGCATGGTACATGACTTCCACGAGCCCCTTCGCCATCGGAGATCGGATCGCACCGTCCAACGCGAGCAAGAGATACACGGTTACGACAACGGAGTATATGAGAAGGTACCATCGCAACCTGCCGGGCGATGCGCCGAGACTCACGTGAGTGCTGCACCGCGCAACGCTTCCATGATCCGATACGTTGCGCGTGGCACGCGTGGCGCGTCAACGGAAAGAGTCTCACGAGCCTTCAAGCCGCCGTGTGACGTGTTCGCCTTCCGCGGAGGGGGCAGCCTGCGGGGCGCCGGCTGTTGCGAGAGCCTGTCGGAACGCTGCTCGGTAGCCGTCTGGAACCGCGGTCGCCTGCCTTTCGGTGAAGCCGGCTTCCTCGCCAACCGTGTGGCGGCCTTCAGCGTGTCGAACGTCACGGTCATGGCGCAGTCTCCTCATCATACCGACTCATCAAGGCCAGCACGCGAAATGGTCAACCCGTGACAGGGTTCACCTTGATAGCGCGCGATGCCGCCGTGGCGCTTCAACCGTCTCGTCGCGCTTCGTGGCGGGCGGAGCTGGGAGGGAAGCAAGAGGTAGACGGGACCGTCGGACTTGTGGGTCCCCTTCCGCGCGGAACAATCGGTTTCTGATGTCGATCATCAACTCAACCAAAGCCTCGTTCATCGGCGGCTTGCCGGGGCGTCTTCGTCGATGAAGCGGACCCCCGAATTGGGCGGAGGAACGGGTGCGTCCGGGTCGACGCGGCTCATGATCCACTCGACGCCGGAGATGGTGGGCGTGTAGTCCTGCCACAGCCGGATCGCCGGCGCGTCAGCCTGTCTGCGCAGAATACGGATGCCGCCGAACTCCCGCTCCAGCGCGTAGCCGGGAATGGCAAGAGCAGGATCCGCCGACACGACGTGGCTGACCGCGCGCGCAATCGACTCGCCCTCGCTGGCCTCCTGATCGGCGAAGATGAGCGGCGCCGTATCGCCGGCATAGAGCGGGATCGCGTGGTGCAGATAGTAGTAGCCGGGGAGATTGAAATAGGCGCGGTCCGTCTGCCACACGGCGGCATCGTCGGGCGCTCGGGCGAGGTAGCGGTAGGCGGCGAAGATCGAGTCCTGATTGCGGATGAAGCGGACATGCCGGTCTCCCGCGAGTACCCCCGGTACACGTGGTGCTGGTACGGCAGCGCGTTGAGGTTCCCGGCCACCGAGACCGCCGCGAACGCGGCGGCGATCACTCCCGCGGGCGACGAGCGCGCCTGCCGGCGCGCGTCGAGGCGGGCCGTCAACCGGGTGGCGAGGTCGGCCCCGACGAGCAGCCACAGCGGAATCACCGCGAAGATGAAGCGATACTCCTTGTGCGCCTGCGCCGAGTGCATGAGCACCATCACGACGAAGACCGAGGCGGCCGGCCTGCTGCGGGCGCACCTGCCGGAGGCGGTGAGCCGCGAACTGGTGTGGTCGAGCCTGGAAGTGCAGAGGGGCAGCTTCATCGATGACCGGTTGCGCGACAGCGAATCGGACTTGCCGTATGCGGTGCGGCGCACGGCAGACGGCGGAGCGGCGTGGCTAGGCCGCCTTGAGGGACAGATAGGCGCGATCGAGAATCTGTTGCGCGCCGGCGCGCCGTGGCCGCTCATCGAATCGGCCACCGGGATCGACCAAGCCGCGCTACGCGCGCTCAAGCGGCGGCTCGAGACCTCTTCCACCACGACCGAACCGACCGAGGGATCAGCCAACGGCGCCGAAGACACCGAGTGACGTCCTATCGACGCGGGCTGACTCTTCGCTCAGGAGAACGGCCGCCTTCGTCCGTCAGTCGTCATCCTTCGGCGGCGGCGGCGGCGGCTCCGCGTTCGGATCTTTCTTGAGCCTCTCCTGCCAATCCTTCCACTCACGGTCTCGCTCTCGCATCCCTTCGCGCCGGCCTTCGCGCCGGCCTTCGCGCCGGCCTTCGCGCCGGCCTTCGTGCCGGCCTTCGCGCCGCCCTTCTTCGCGCTCGCGCTTCAAGAAAGTCATGGTCACTCCTTCAAATCCGACGATGACCGCAGCCAGGGCGGTTCCGACGGCTGCCGTTCGCGACATTGCATGGTACATGACTTCCACGAGCCCCTTCGCCATCGGAGATCGGATCGCACCGTCCAACGCGAGCAAGAGATACACGGTTACGACAACGGAGTATATGAGAAGGTACCATCGCAACCTGCCGGGCGATGCGCCGAGACTCACGTGAGTGCTGCACCGCGCAACGCTTCCACGATCCGATACGTTGCGCGTGGCACGCGTGGCGCGTCAACGGAAAGAGTCTCACGAGCCTTCAAGCCGCCGTGTGACGTGTTCGCCTTCCGCGGAGGGGGCAGCCTGCGGGGCGCCGGCTGCTGCGAGAGCCTGTCGGAACGCTGCTCGGTAGCCGTCTGGAACCGCGGTCGCCTGCCTTTCGGTGAAGCCGGCTTCCTCGCTAACCGTGTGGCGGCCTTCAGCGTGTCGAACGTCACGGTCATGGCGCAGTCTCCTCATCATACCGACTCATCAAGGCCAGCACGCGAAAAGGCCAGCACGCGAAATGGTCAACCCGTGACAGGGTTCACCTTGATAGCGCGCGATGCCGCCGTGGCGCTTCAACCGTCTCGTCGCGCTTCGTGGCGCCGGACGAGGGAGCAGAATGCCCGTCAGGAAGCCCGCGAACAAGGCCGCCTGGAGGGACAGATAGACGTGATCGAGAATGTGTTGCGCGCGGGCGCGCCGTGGTCGCTTATCGAATCGGCAACCAGGCGACGACCCCTCCCGGGTCCGCGAGTTCGACGCGCTCTACGTGGGCACGCGCGCCGTGCTGCTGAACCAGACCAAAGTTCTCTCCTCCCGCCAGTGATGCGCGGACGTTCGTGGGAGCGGGACTCCGGGCTCTCTCACAGCTCAGATCCTTCGGTTTCTTCCGGCTCGACGACCTCGATCCCGTTCTCCCGCAGCTCCTGAGCTCTGCGGCTGTGGATGGAGGCCGTGGCCAGAATGACGCGCGTCGGGCTGATCCCGGTGGACTCCTGGTACAGACGACGCTTGCGTTGCAGGCGCGCCTTGATGGTCGGCCCGACGCTGGCGGCGATCTCGACAAGGACATGCTCGTGATCATGGATCAGGACATCGAACTGCTCGCCGGCGATGGTGCGTTGCTCGACGGCGACTCCGAAGGACTGCTCCAGCACCGCCGCCATGGTCTGTCGAAAGAGGCTCTCATTGCGGATCCCCCAACGCGATCCCAGTCGATCGATGGCCCGTTGGACCTCGTCAAACCGGCTGTCCACCTTGTCAAACCGGCTGTCCACCTCGGCGCGGAACTCCTGCATCTCACGTTCCGAGCGGTCGAAGCGCTCGTCCATGCGCTCGAAGCGCCGCTCCACCTCGGTACGGAACGACCGCAACTCGGTGAGCACCAGCGCCACCTCTTCGCGGCGGGCGAACGTCTTCAGGAACGCCGCGAAGATGGTCGGCTCAAGGTCCGGGCGTCGTTCCAGCAGGTCAGGCAGGCGAGGTCGGCGCTGGCGCTTCACGGATGAGACGAAAAGCCTGACGGTCCGGATCGGCCGTCTGCGGGCCGATCGGCATCCACGTCAGCCTCAAATTGGCGCGCTGAGGCCCGTGTCAATGCTCGCCGGCACCACAGGAAACGCCCCCGGATCGAGCGCGCGAGCCGTTGCGCCTGCCCGAGGCGCCCGATTTGACAGGCGCGGCGAATCGGAGACACTTGATGGGAGCGATGCGCTTCTTCAACACGGCTGGACCGATGAAGCCGCAGAAACACTATTGCGTGCCGCCGTTGAGTCGGTTGGATGTCGATGATCTGCTCACGCTGATTCGGAACGAAAGCTACTTCGTGCTGCACGCACCGCGTCAGACCGGCAAGACCTCGGCCCTGTTGGCGCTGCGCGACCTGCTCAACGGCGGCGCGCACGGCGAGTACCGCTGCGTCTACGTGAACGTCGAGCCGGGCCAGGCGGCGCGCGAAAACCAGGCGGAGGCGATGCGCGCCATCCTCAGCGAACTGGAGATCGAGGCGGAGGCGACCCTCGATGACTCGTTGCCGGCGCGCCTGTGGCCGGGCCTGCTGGAGCGCTCCGGCGCGGCCGGCGTGCTGCGGCAGGTGTTTACGCGCTGGGCGCTGGCGGACCCCACGCCGCTGGTGCTGCTGATGGACGAGATCGACACGCTGATCGGCGACACGCTGATCGCCGTACTGCGGCAGTTGCGCGCCGGCTACGCCCACCGCCCGCTCCGCTTTCCGCAGAGCGTCATCCTGTGCGGAGTGCGCGACGTGCGCGACTACCGCATCCACTCTTCCGCCGAAAAGGCGATCATCACCGGGGGCAGCGCCTTCAACGTCAAGGCGGAGTCGTTGCGCATCGGCGACTTCACGGAGGCCGAAGTGCGTGCGCTCCTGGGCCAGCACACCGCCGAGAGCGGGCAGCCGTTTGCCCAGGAGGCGCTGCGGGCGGTGTGGGAACTGACCGCCGGCCAGCCGTGGCTGGTGAACTCCCTCGCACGACAGGCGTGCTTTCGGAACGAGGCCGGGCGCGACCGCAGCCGCACGATCACGGCCGAAGGGATCCACGACGCGCGCGAGCAACTCATCCTGCGCCGCGAGACGCACCTTGAACAGCTCACCGACAAGCTGCAGGAAGAGCGGGTGCGACGGGTGATCGGACCGGTGCTGAGCGGCGGCCAGCCGAGCGCGGAGATGCGGCCGGACGACCTGCAATACGTGCGCGACCTTGGTCTGGCGGCGCGCGACGACCCGATCCGCATCGCAAATCCGATCTACCGGGAAGTGATCCCGCGTGACCTGACGTGGACCACGCAGGCCGGCTTCGCGCACGACCCGGCGTGGTACGTCGAAGCGGACGGCAGCCTGAACCTGACCAAGCTGCTGGCGGAGTTCCAGGAGTTTTTCCGTGAGCACTCCGAGCACTGGATCGAGCGGTTCCAGTACCGGGAGGCCGGGCCGCAGTTGCTGTTGCAGGCGTTCCTGCAGCGCATCGTCAACTCGGGCGGCCGCGTGGAACGCGAGTACGGATTGGGGCGGATGCGCACCGACTTGCTGATCATCTGGCCGGTCGGAGCGCCCCCGGAACGGACGCGGCGGATGGTGATCGAGTGCAAGCTGCTGCGCGGCAGCCTGGAGGAGACGATCCGCACCGGCTTGGAGCAGACCCGTGCCTACCTGGACCGCTGCGCGGCCGCCGAAGGGCATCTGGTCATCTTCGACCGGACCAAAGGCAAGCCGTGGCGGGACAAGGTGTTCCGCCGCGAGCGGACCGATGGCGGCGCGCGGGTCACGGTGTGGGGGATGTAGGTGCGGCTGCGTGGGAGCTCCTTGTCGTAGAGCTCGATCACCCAGGCCACCGACTCCAGTAGTGGCCCTCCGCCTCGATCTCGGCCGGAGAGAACCAGATCGCCCGCAGCCCGCCCGGGTTCCGCACCGCGGACGAGCGCCGGTCAGAGCACCGCGCCGTACGCCTCGTCGAAGGCGCTCGCGGCATAGGCGTCCGACGCGTACGCGAACCCGCCGTCACCCCACCGCTGCCCCCAACTGTTCCTGACGATGAAGTGCGTCCCCGTGTAGCCCACCAGGCAGGCCGCGTGGCCGCCGCCCGATGCGTCCTCCCGGTACCGGTCCAGCTCTCCGTCCGCGGCCGTCGCCCGCTCCCACGTCCGGTCCACCACCACCCGCACCAGCACCGGCCCCTGGTTCGAGATCCATGACCGCCAGCGCTCCGGGTCGCGCCCCAGGTTGTGGTAGCTGCCGATCCGATACTTCGCGGCCCCGGCATAGAACGCCTCCGTGCTCAGCGAGCTCAGCGTCCCGTCCATGGGCAGCGTGCTCTCGGTCACACATCCGTACTTCCGCGCCACCCGCAATGCGAGCTTGATCTGCGTGCCGGCCGACTCGATGAACGTCGTCGGGAACGACGTGAGCAGATCCGTCTCCTTGTTGGCCATCCAGATGAACCGTGGCGAGGGCCGCTCGCCATCGGCCAGCAGGCCGGCCTGCCGGTAGTGCCAGTGCAGCACCCCGTCCGCCGCCGCGAAGCCGACGCCGGCGCCGGACGTCCCCTGGTCCCTGACCGGCCAGTCGTCACTGCGCAGGTCCACCCTGGCGCGCGCCGGGACATCCGCCACCACCCCTGCCTCCACGGCATCCGCGAACGTCCAGTCCATCTGCACGCCGGCCGACGGATCGCAGTTGAGAATGAATCGCCGCACGCGCGGTCCTTTCGCTGCCATCGCTACGAAGCGGCGAATCGTCGGCCTCCGCCCGTCGCAGGTCAAGCAGGCAGTGACTTCCGGAAGTACGGGTTCTCGCGGCACTGTTTCCGTAGCGCCGCGAGGACCTGAGGGCCGGCGTCACGGAAGTCGGGGTGCGGCCGGCCGGCGACTCGGAGCGCCGCAGCACCTCGGCCTGCGTGCTCAATAGGGGGCCAATTCACTCCAGAACACCTCGCCCGCCTCGGCGCTCTGCCGGACCCGATCGTCCCGGCCCCAGCCGGCTACGACCGCGTAGCTGCTTCGGCCCGTGAACTCCCTGAGCAACCGGGCGTTGCGGATGGCCCGTGCGATGTCCCGGCTGTCGACCGTGCGAGATGCTTCCGCAGCGACGTAACAGATGTCTCCCTGGCGATCGGCGGCCTCGACGACCAGGTCGGCGCGGTGGAAGCTCCGCAGGTCGTTCGTGGCGACGCCCTTCGTGTCGACGGCATCCGTGAGGTTCGCGAGGTCCATCGCGGCAAGCGACTTCCGGTATCGCAGGCCGAGGTCATGGGCGATCAACGGGGCTTCGTGTCTGACGGCCTCGCACGCGAGGTGATCGTTGATGACCCCGAGGCCCTCGATGGCTTCCTCGAAACGGGTCAGCAGGCGGTCCTTCGGATCGTCGCCGTCCGAATACACGTCCTGGAGCGCGTCGTCACCGGCGGCCTGCGGTTTCATGTCTTCCAGTCGGCGGAGCACAGACTCTCTGCACCGGTCACCGAGCCGCGCGTGAGCCGCTCCGGCCGGGCACGGCGTCCAGGTTGAGCAGTCGAACACCTCACGGGCCAGACGGCGGATGCTGGGCGCCGCGACATCCTTGACCAGGGTACCATTCGGTGATCACGAGCGCCACCTCTCTTCGCGGCGGGCGAACGTCTTCAGGAACGCCGCCTCCCGGTTCCCGCGCATGGGTCGGTGGCCGCCCATCGGCTACCTCCGGCTCGTTGCGAACCAGCTCCTGGTAGGGAAGGGAGTGAGTTTCCGGAACAAGGAGTTCGCTAAATCGTGATATAAACAAGAATTCCAAATCCGAAGGCGCGTAGCGGTGACCGTTGAAGTGCGCTGCCCGTTCGGCGTAGCTTGCGCGCCACGTGGGATACCACGTGGGACGACCATGGCAAAGTTGACGGCGGCGTTCGTGCGGTCCGCGGCACCGGGCAAGCATCACGACCAGCACGGTCTGATCCTGCGCGTGACTCCGTCCGGTTCAAGGCAGTGGATTTGGCGCGGGACCGTCCGCGGGCGTCGGCGGGATTACGGACTGGGTGGGTTTCCGTACACGTCCCTGGCCGAAGCGCGGGAACTGGCCTTTCAGTATCGCAAGGCAGCTCGGCAAGGCGATGACCCGGCAAGGCTCCGGGCCGCCCGGGCGGTACCGACGTTCGCGCAGGCGGCGGAGGATGCCATCAGGACGCGGCGCATGGCATGGCGTGACGACCGGACCGAGAAGCTGTGGCGGTCGCGCTTGGACGCCTACGCCATGCCGAAGCTCGGACGCATGCCGGTGGACTCGATCACCGCGGCGGACGTGGCGTCCGTGCTGCTGCCTGTCTGGTCCGGCAAGGCGGAAACCGGGCGCAGGCTCCGGCGGATTATCTCGGCGGTCATGCAGGCGTCCGTGGCCGCGGGGCACCGGGCCGACGACCCGGCCGGTCCCGTCCTCACCGCGCTGCTGCCGAAGCCTGGGCGGATGCCGGCCAGGCACTACGGCGCTCTGCTGCATGGCGAGGTCGGCGCGGCGCTCGCCAAGGTGCGCGAGGTCGGTGAGGTGTGGATCGCGGCTCGGCTCTGTTTCGAGTTCGTCGCACTGACGGCGTGCCGGAGCGGCGAAGCGCGGGCGGCGACCTGGGCGGAAGTCGACAGCGACAGCGCAACGTGGACGGTACCGGCGGAGCGGACGAAAATGGCGCGCGCGCTGCGGGTGCCGCTCGCCACCCAGGCGCTGCGGGTGCTCGATGCGGCGCGGGAGCTGACGGCCGGCGGCGCCGATGACTTGGTGTTTCCGGCGCGCCGGGGCGGAGTGATACGCGACAGCACGCTGGCGACGCTCCCGCGGCGGCTCGGACTCGGCACCGTCCATGGGCTGAGAAGCGCGTTCCGCTCCTGGTGCTCTGAGCGAGGCGTTGAGCACGCGGCGGCCGAATTGGCGCTCGGCCATGCTATCGGCTCCGCGACCGTTGCGGCGTATGCGCGGAGCGATCTGCTCGAGCGGCGCACGGCTCTGATGCAGGAATGGGCGGACTACTGCGAACGGCCCTGACGTCCGCGGACCGTTGGGCGTGCCGCTCCAGCGGCTGCTGAAGCACTGACGCGAGCCAGCACCCAACGTGCGGTGTCGGCCTCCCCGCGACATCGCCGCCATTGCGCGCCCAACTCAACGATCGTGCGGCAAAGGTAGCCGCATTTCCGCTGACGGCTTTGATCCTGGTAGCGCTCATCGCCTGCCAGGGGCCTGCCGGACCGACCGGCGCCGATGGACCCACTGGAGCCACTGGACCCAGTGGTACGACTGGTACGACTGGTACGACTGGGCCACAGGGCGTTCCTGGGCCACAGGGCGTTCCTGGTGATTCACCGCTCGGTGTCGTCACCACCAAGGTCGAGGAGCTATTGCTTGTCAACGACATCACATCGGAGACGGACACCAACAAGCCCGGAAGCTCCATCATGATAGACGTATCCAAGTACTTCACTGGCGGTATCGGCGAAGTGACATACAAGGCAACTCAGAGTGTAGATGCAACCAACGGTGGCGCACCCGCGGCCGCGTACACCATCGGCACTGACAATTTGCCGATGCTTGTAGTCACTCTCAAGGCCGCCATCACGAGTTACGACGGGACCATCGACGACGGGCAGCAAGCCGACAGAGCCGCATTGATCAACCTGGAGGCAACAGACGAGGCCGACGAGAAGATGTCCTCCTCGGTGAGGGTCGCACGCAACAAGAAGCCCGTTGTGCCCGACGGCGCCGACGCGGCAGCTGCAATACTCGCCTTCAGGATGGGACAGCAAGACCTCAAGACCCCCACGACCGTCGCCTCAACTTGGCCGGCGGGGACTTTGCTTTCCTGCGCCAAACTGAACGAGTGCGTCCTTGATCTGCGAGCTCAGTTCGACGACGACGATCACGATTCGTCAGCGAACCCTATTGTCAACTCGCTGAAGTACTCAGGCATGCCGGCATCGGGCCGCGTGACGGTCGTTCCTCACGCCACCGGCGTCAAGATTACCGGCGTCCAATCGACGGCGAAAGCTGACGGCACAAATACCAGTGCTGAGGCCGTGAAGGTAACGGTGACGGCCACGGACGACGGAGGGCTCACGGTCGAGCGATTCTTCAACGTGATCGTGGATACTCAGCCGATGAACGGCCTGTCCACGGTGCGCCGCCTCCCGATGAATGACGATAACGACGAGGATGGCGACACAGATGCAGCCGCGAGGGGTGGACGCATAGTGACGGAGTTGCTCTCAGCTTTCTTTGCTGATAAGGAAGATCAGGACCTCTCGTACGCGATCCTGATGCCCAACGACAAGGGCGAATTGGTGGTGACGACTCCTCCTAATACGGCGTCGTCCGCGCACATTACGGCGACGTTGACAGGCAGTGGCGAAACTGCCGCACTCAACCTTGTCGCTACGTCCTTGCTGACGGACACGCTCACGGTACACGTTCGCGCCACCGAAGCTGTCACCGCCGCCGACGGCGACGGCGGCGTAGGTCAGTACCACGACATCACCTTTACGGTGGTGAACGAATAGGCCAACGCTGAAAGCAGCTATCAGCAGCCGCTTTGAGGCCCCACGCCCCCGGCCCATCGGCCGGGCGGCTGGGGCCTTTTTCTGTCTGCGCCCCGCACGGGCTCTCGCCAGGAGGTCCGACGTGCGCGGAGCATGCCAAGTCCTCTACTGGCCCGGCAGAGGGAGCGGTGAGTTGAAGGCAGTGCAGCGAGGCTAGCTGCTGAACTTGCGGGTGAAAGTCCCGCCGGCGCAAATCCCAGTGTGGCGCCGTAGTCATATCCGGCAGCCGATAGGGGCGACCCTGACGGCTGAAAGCCCGGAAGTAAACGTACTCAGGGGAGGGCGTGAGCCCGACCGACCAACCAAGGAGGCTAACAACCAGAAGGGCCGTAGCGAGAGCGAACGGACGAATCGTCGAAATCTCACCCAGCGTGAAGTTGGTTGCTGAAACAAGGAGTGCCAAGGGTTTCTTGCCTTTACCCGATGGCCAGTGCTGGTGCGGAAGAAACTGGGAAGTGCACGGACCGGGCTCCCGGCGGAAGTTGAAGGCGGCAATTCTGGATAGTTCAGCAGTGAAAGCCCGGAAGGTGTGCTGCACAGGCAGGATGATCCTTGAATGCCGAGGACCGAACCTATAACCGTTGTGTGGCGGGAAGTGGAACGGAGAGCAGCACACTGGCGGATGAGGCCGCCAAGCGAGGATGGCCGCGACAACAGAACGCGGCTGGAGCGAGGGCCTCAGGGCTCAGGAGGAGCCAGTGGCAGTGCATCGCCCGGACCGGAGCCGGGGAAACGGTGTCATGGTAGCCGCTATCTCGAAGCGACGGTCAAACCGGCGACAACACCCACGTATCCGGGATCCGGCTGAGCGTGGATGCTACCGTAACGGGAAGGGCCGCCGTGAGCTTATGGGCGCCTGAGCTTCGAGCCGTACCGTGGGAAAACCCGATGTACGGAATCTCAGGGGGGGCGCTGGAAACGTGACCTATGGTGGAACTGTGAACCCACCTCGCTACCGAAAGGGCGGGGCTGGAAACCCTCCACCTACGGGTGCGCGCGCCAGCGCTCTACCCGACAGGGTGTCGTCGAGAGGCGGGATCTGAAGGAAGCCGGAGACAAACCGCTGGCCCGACGAACAGGAACCGCATAGGAGGCAGCCGCGTTGGATGAGAGGGCCAAGAGACTCATAGTCCAGTACCTGCACGGAAAGCGCGGAAGTATATGCGGCGGGCATAAGCGGGAAGGTGGGAGCTCTTACCCGGGGAGGTCTGACGGCGCGTCGCCGACGGGGCGACACGGAGCATCGAGAGGTGTGGCCGAGCCGTCAGAAGTCAGCAGAGGGCATAGTAGGCCGGCTCGACGCGGCCGAAGGCCCGAACACGGAGCCGGGGTTGGCGCCTGAACCTCGATGACGAGAGAGACGCTGGATAGTATGGCTGAGATGCCCGAATCCGCCGCGGGAGGTAGCCGACGGAATCGGCGAGGTAACGCGAGCGGTGCGTCAAGCGTCACGGCGGGGAGGGAGAACGACGACCCGAGCGAGCAGAGGATGCTTGAGATGGATGCCGGGCTGGTGTCGCCGACGACGGAAGGGACGGGAATGAGGTGACCCTTGACAGTGTGGGAGGACGGCGGGGGTGACCCGGCATGGGCTCTCGCCAGGAGGTGCGGCGTGCACGGAGCAGGCCAAGTCCTTTTTGAGGCGCCATGACGATTCTCGTCGCCGCGACAGGGTGTTGTGGCTGCGGCGTCCGCGAAAGGAGGATGCGGGCTGAGTTGACGCGGCGGTTGCCGGACGGCGGAACCTGACCTATCCTTGCCGAGCACAGGAAACGAAGGCTATGGCTACGCTGCCGCAACGGATGGAGGTCGTCGAGGAGAGGACCGACAGTTTGGAAACCATCTGCGCCGCGTTCATGGCGCGCACCGACGAGGCTATCGAGCGTCTGGAGCGCATCGTCGAGCGCAGGGAACAGGAGGGCGCCCGCGAGCGCCGGGAGATGAACGAGCGCTGGGGCAACTTGGCGAACAAGATGGGTACCCTGGTCGAGGACATCATCGCTCCCAGCATCCGCCGCTTGGCCCGTGAGGTATTCGGCTGCGGCGACCAGCGGTACTTCGGAACCCGCGTGTCCGTCAACCGCAGCGACGACCCGTCGCGCGAGCGGGAGTTCGACGCGCTCTACGTCGGCGCCCGCGCCGTGCTGCTCAACGAGACCAAGTCCTCGCCCCGTACCGAACATGTGCAGGCGTTCGTGCAGTTCCTGGAGAGCGACGAGTTCGCGCTCTACTTCCCCCAGTACCGGGAGCTGCCGATCAAGCCGGCGTTCTCGTCGCTGAGCATTCCGCCGGACATGGTTACCTATCTGACGCGGCGCGGCATCTACGCGATCGCGATGGGCGAGGAGGCCATGCAGGTGCTCAACCTGGACGCGGTGCGCAGTCGGCGCGACGCACCCTGACAGCGCAGCGTGTGAATCGGCGGGGAAAGTGAACCGCGGTCGGGTGCTGTATCGCCGCATGATGTAACAGTTCATCAACCGGGGAACGGTACGTACGGTGGTGTGGGAGCACGGCGGGGGTGACCCGGCGCGCCAAGTTCTGACTCACGGCGTCCGCGAGGCGAGGATGCGAGTTGACGCGGTTGCCGGACGGCGGAAACAGACCTATCCTTGCCGAGCAACAGGAAACGAAGGCTATGGCTACGATGACGCAACGGCTGGAGGTCGTCGAGGAGAGGACCGACAGTTTGGAAGCCATCTTCGCCGCGTTCATGGCGCGCACTGACGCCTCGATGGCACGCACCGACGAGGCCATCGGGCGCCTGGAGCGCATCATCGAGCGCAGGGAACAGGAGGGCGCCCGCGAGCGCGACGCAGCCGCCCGCGAGCGCCGGGAGATGAACGAGCGCTGGGGCAACTTGGCGAACAAGATGGGTACCCTGGTCGAGGACATCATCGCTCCCAGCATCCGCCGTCTGGCCCGTGAGGTATTCGGCTGCGGCGACCAGCGGTACTTCGGAACCCGCGTGTCCGTCAACCGCAGCGACGACCCGTCCCGCGAGCGGGAGTTCGACGCGCTCTACGTCGGCGCCCGCGCCGTGCTGCTCAACGAGACCAAGTCCTCGCCCCGTACCGAACATGTGCAGGCGTTCGTGCAGTTCCTGGAGAGCGACGAGTTCGCGCTCTACTTCCCCCAGTACCGGGAGCTGCCGATCAAGCCGGCGTTCTCGTCGCTGAGCATTCCGCCGGACATGGTTACCTATCTGACGCGGCGCGGCATCTACGCGATCGCGATGGGCGAGGAGGCCATGCAGGTGCTCAACCTGGACGCGGTGCGCAGTCGGCGGTAGTGGAGCAGGCCAGTCCTCTTGCGGCGCCATGACGATTCTCGTCGCCGCGACAGGGTGTTGTGGCTGCGGCGTCCGCGAAGGGAGGATGCGGGCTGAGTTGACGCGGCGGTTGCCGGACGGCGGAACCTGACCTACCCTTGCCGAGCACAGGAAACGAAGGCTATGGCTACGCTGACGCAACGGATGGAGGTCGTCGAGGAGAGGACCGACAGTTTGGAAACCATCTTCGCCGCGTTCATGGCGCGGACCGACGCTTCCATGGCGCGGACCGACGAGGCGATGGCGCGCACCGACGAGGCCATCGGGCGCCTGGAGCGCATCGTCGAGCGCAGGGAACAGGAGGGCGCCCGCGAACGCGAGGCAGCCGCTCGGGACCGGAAAGAGATGAAGGAGCAGGCCGCCCGCGAGCGCCGGGAGATGAACGAGCGCTGGGGCAACTTGGCGAACAAGATGGGTACCTTGGTCGAGGACATCGTCGCTCCCAGCATCCGCCGTCTGGCCCGTGAGGTATTCGGCTGCGGCGACCAGCGGTACTTCGGAACCCGCGTGTCCGTCAACCGCAGCGACGACCCGTCGCGCGAGCGGGAGTTCGACGCGCTCTACGTCGGCGCCCGCGCCGTGCTGCTCAACGAGACCAAGTCCTCGCCCCGTACCGAACATGTGCAGGCGTTCGTGCAGTTCCTGGAGAGCGACGAGTTCGCGCTCTACTTCCCCCAGTACCGGGAGCTGCCGATCAAGCCGGCGTTCTCGTCGCTGAGCATTCCGCCGGACATGGTTACCTATCTGACGCGGCGCGGCATCTACGCGATCGCGATGGGCGAGGAGGCCATGCAGGTGCTCAACCTGGACGCGGTGCGCACCCGGCGAACCGTACCGTAGCGTCTTCAGGTTTCCGACCTATCCGTTGAAGCGCCGGCGCCGGCAGGGCGTTATCGGTAGTACGGACATCGACGATGCTGCACGACGAGAACTACAAGCGCCTGTTCAACTTCGACGCCGTGCGCGTCAGCCGGGCCACACCGTAAGCCCGCCACTGGACGCGGTTCGATCGATCATCTACTTTCCTATACCTTGGGACGGGCGGAGGAATTACGCATGCGGGGGAACCGGGACGCGCTGGCATTGATACGCGACGAAGACCTGATCGAGGTGTTCAGCCGTCGCCTGCCTGACCTGCTGGAACGACGGCCGGACCTTGAGCAGTCCATCTTCACGGCGTTTCTGAAAACGTTCGCCCGCCGCGAAGAGGTGGCGCTGGTGCTGACCGAGTTGCGATCGTTCCGTACCGAGGTGGAGCGGCGCTTCGAGCGCTCGGAACGTGAGACGCAGGAGTTCCGTACCGAGGTGGCCGGCCGGTTTGACGAGGTTCAGCGGGCCATCGATCGACTGGGATCGCGTTGGGGGATCCGCAATGAGAGCCTCTTTCGACGACCATCGCCGGCGAGCAGTTCGATGTCCTGATCCATGATCACGAGCATGTCCTTGTCGAGATCGCCGCCAGCGTCGGGCCGACCATCAAGGCGCGTCTGCAACGCAAGCGTCGTCTGTACGAGGAGTCCACGGGGACGCGCCCGACGCGCGTCATTCTGGCCACCGCGTCGATCCACAGCCACAGGGCTCAGGAGTTGCAGCAAATCAGGATCGAGGTCATCGAGCCAGAAGACACCGAAGGACCCGAACCGTGAACCCTCGCAGCCGATCGGATAGCGCGCTCTGAAGCCGCGGCCCGCCTGGAGCGCATCGTCCCAATCCGTGGAAGCGTCGGCGCCGGCAGGGCGCTATCGGTAGTGCGGACACCGACGATGCTGCACGCGGACGAGGCGCTGGAAAGCCTTGACCGGGCGCTCATTCTCGATCCCCATCATCAACAGGCCCGAGACGCCCGCGCGCAGCTCCTCCCGGAATCGGCTCGGCCATGACGAGCGTCGCGCGGGCGCTGCTCCACCCGCACACGCCCGGCGAGCGGCCCTGGAAATACCTGCTGCCGGTGCTTGCGCTCGCGTTCGCGGCGCGGGCGGCCATCGCCCTGTCCGGGGACTTCGGCGCCGCTCATATTCGCGGACCCGCAGGCCACCGACGCGGAGGCGATTGCGAGTGGCCCCCGCTCCCCCGCCCGATTCGGGGGTGCGCTTCGTCGACCGGACCGCGTCCGGAAGGAGCCCGTGAACGGGTCCTATCCGGCTCCGGTCCCTGCGGTGTGCGATTCGTGAGGTGCTCGTTCGGAACCTGAACGACACCGGGGAAGCGATAGCCCGTGGCCGCGAAGGGACCTCGCGCACGGCGAAGGACCGAGGAGGTCGAGGCGAGGACCGACCGTCCGGAGACGTCCTCGCCACTTTCATGGAGCGGACCGAGCGGGAGTGTGACGCGCTCTCTCCGTCGGCTCCGTCGGCGCGAATTGTTGACGCCAGTTGGGCGACCGCTTTACGCTACTCTGCAGCCATGGCGGTCATCTCGGTGCCACGCGAATTGCGTGAGCAGCTCGGCGATGCGGCCACCGATTCCCTGGTGGATCTTCTGCAGCAGTTCGGGGTGGAACAGCGGGAAGATCTGATCGCGGTGGTCGAGGAGCGCTTCGCACTCCGCGTCGCCGAGTCGCGAGACGAACTGCGCACCGAGATGCACGCCGGTTTCGACGCCGTGCGCAGCGAGATGCACGCCGGTCTCGACGCCATGCGCAGCGAGATGCACGCCGGTTTCATGGACGTGCAGAAGCATTTCCTCGCGCAGCAACAACAGATCGGGACCCTCGGCAAGGAGATCGGCAGTGTCCGGGCGGATCTCGGCAAGGAGATCGGCAGTGTCCGGGTGGATCTCGGCAAGGAGATCGGCGAGGTGCGCAAGGAGATTACCGTACAGACCCGCTGGCTCCTGACCGTCCTGGTAGCCGCCACGATCCTGGTCCCGGTGATGCAGAGGGTGCTGCAAGCCCTGTTTCCCTGAGGAACGACCGGGCCGGACCTACCTCCCGCCTCACCCGGTGAGCGTCCGGGCAAATGCAGTACGACACGCTCAAGGCGGCCACGCGGCGCCAGGAAGCGGGTTTCGGCTTGACCATGGCATCGCGCCGCCGGATAGGTTCGTGAGCGACAGGCGAAAGAGCGATGGCGACGGAGAGTCTGACCGGGCACCACCTCGATCCCGAGTCGTTGAACGGATCGACAGTCTGGAGACCATCCTCGCCAGGTTCGTGGTCGGCACGCGCGCCGTGCTGCTCAACGAGACCAAGTCCTCCCCCCGCGCCAGTGACGCTCGGAAGTTCGCGGCATTTCTGGAGAGCGGCGAGCTCGCATGCTACTTCCCGCAGTATCGGAAGCTGCCGATCGTGCCGGCGGGCAGCGACGTGCCAGTGTCCCCCCCGGCTCGCGGACAACCAGCGAAACGATGTTGGTATCCAGCACGTATCGCAGCTTCGCCATGACGAAGCTACAGGACGTCCTCCGGCTGCACCGGCGGATCCGGGATCTCCGGGAACTCTTCCGGGAGCGATGCGAGGCCGGGGAGAATTTCAGCCAGGGTACGTTTCCTGGTCACCGGCTCGACGATGAGGCGGTCGTCCTCCTTGTGGAGGATGACCGTATTTCCAGGGAACTCCAGGTCGCGCGGAATCCGCAGTGCTTGATTGCGACCGTTGCGGAACAGGCGAGCTTGACGCGGTGCCTCCGGTGCGGCGTGTCCTTCGCGTCGTGACATATGCCAAGCATGTATCGCGCGCCATACACCGTCCAGCCCCGGCCCGCTGCCTCACCCGCTTCTCCTGCTGCTGGTCCCGCTTCGGCAGCCGATACTCCCCGGCAATCAGCCCCTGCGGCGACGCCGGCCCTCAGGTCCTCGCCGCGCAGCACCGGCGGTGCGGAGGGTTCTCGCGGCGCTACGGAAGCAGTGCCGCCATCACCCGCTGCATGACCGGGAACAGCACTGTGGCGGCTACTATCACCGCCAGGATCCACCGGGTCTGGACGGTGATTTCCTTGCGTACGTCACCGAGGTCCTTGCGCACGTCGGCGATCTCCTTGCCGAGTTCCGTGCGCACGTCGGCGATCTGCTTGTGCACCCGTTCCTCGGTTTCCGCGAGGTGGCGCAGGAATCGTTCGTCCAGAACCTCGAAGAGGTGTTCCTTCTGGATCGCCCGCCGCTGTTCCTGATCGTCTTCGATCTGGCGCAGCATCTCCACCAGAGACTCGGCAGCGTCGCCGCCCAATCGATCCTGCAACGGACGAGGCACCGAAAGTACGGCCATGAGCGCCCGATTCTATCCGGTCACCAGGACCATGACCAGCCGCGGTCATCGTCGTGCCGGCTTCGTCGATCCCGGCGTCGTAGCAGTCCGCGACCAGTTCCGCCACACGTCGTACAGGCCGAGGGCATTGTGGGAGAGCGAGCCGGCCGATCCGCGTGCGGCGGAGTTGCAGCGCGCGTTCGTGGATTGGATTCGGCAGATGGCCGAGCGGCTGGCGCCGGCGGGCGCGGTGGTGCCGCCGCTGCGAACGTTGGAGGATGTCAGGATGACGTTGGTCGAACGAGTAGCCGGGTGGCCCAAGCAGTTGCTTCGGGAAGGACGCGAGCAGGGACTTGCGGAAGGCCGCGAACAGGGCATCGAACGGGGTGTCGACCAGCAACGGGCGCTGCTGTGCCGGATGGCGGCAGGGCGCTGCGGTGACGACACCGCCGCCCGTCTGGCCGAGGTGGTGGCGCCGATCAGCGACCCTGAACGGTTGGCCGAGGTCGGTGACTGGCTGGTGCGCTGCGACACCGCCGCCGAGTTTCTCGCCTGCGTCATCGCCGCCAGCGTCGGGCCGACCATCAAGGCGCGTCTGCAACGCAAGCGTCGTCTGTACGAGGAGTCGACCGGGACGCGCCCCACGCGCGTCATTCTGGCCACGGGGTGCTCAACCTCGACGCCGTGCGCAGCCGGCGAACCGCACCGTAGCGTCTTCAGGTTTCCGACTTATCCGTTGAAGCGCCGGCGCCGGCAGGGCGCTATCGGTAGTGCGGACACCGACGATGCTGCACGACCAGAACTACAAGCGCCTGTTCGCCTCCAAGCTCATGGTCGAGCACCTGCTGCGCGCCTGCCTGCCCGCTGACCTGCTGGCCGTAGCCGACTTCTCCGAATTGGGCGAGCTCTCCACCGAGTACGTCAGTGACGAGCTGCGCAAGCGCCACGGCGACACCGTCTGGCGCCTGCGCCTCGGCCAACGCTGGGTCTATCTGCTGATCCTGCTGGAGTTCCAATCCGAGGACGATCCGTGGATGGCACTGCGCATCCACACCTACTCCGGCCTTCTCTACCAGGAGCTGGTTCGCAACGAGGCGCCGGGCGTAGCCGACGGGCGGCTGCCGCCGCTGCTGCCGGTCGTGCTCTACAACGCCACCGAGCCGTGGACCGCGGCGCGGCGGATGAGCGGGCTGGTCGCTCCGGGTGCACAGGAGGTGCGCGCCGCCGATCCGCTGGGATGGGCGGCGCTGGCGGGCCGCGCGCCGCGCCGGCTGGCTGCGGGCCGCGGCGTTGAGCGCCGTGCTGGCCGCGGCGCTGCTCGGTGTCCTGGGGACGCTGACCTGGCAGCAGGCGACGCTGTACCACGACGGCATCACCTTCTTCAACCACGTGATCGCGCACAACCCGCGGGCCCGGGAGGCGCACCTCAACCTCGGTAGCGCGCTGCTGCGCTGGAACCGCCTGGAAGAGGCGCTGGCTGCCTATCGCGTCGCCGAGGAGCAGCGCCCGGAGGACTGCAAGCCGCCGCCGTACGGGGCCGGCATCGCGCTCTATCACCTGGGCCGGCTCGACGAGGCGGAGGCGGCGTATCTGCGCGCCTTGCGGATCTGCCCGAACCTCGCCGGCGCGCTCGCCCACCTGAGCACGCTGCGCCTCGACCAGCAGCGCCACGAAGAGGCGCTGGACCTGGCACGGACCGCCACGGACCTAGCAGTTCCTCTGGTGGCTGGCGATCTGCTCATCGGGACCGATCTCGTGGCACGGTTGATCTCGCGCGCATGGCGAAGGGGCTCGTGGAAGTCATGTACCATGCAATGTCGCGAACGGCAGCCGTCGGAACCGCCCTGGCTGCGGTCATCGTCGGATTTGAAGGAGTGACCATGACTTTCTTGAAGCGCGAGCGCGAAGAAGGGCGGCGCGAAGGCCGGCACGAAGGCCGGCGCGAAGGGATGCGCGAAGGGATGCGAGAGCGAGACCGTGAGTGGAAGGATTGGCAGGAGAGGCTCAAGAAAGATCCGAACGCGGAGCCGCCGCCGCCGCCGAAGGATGACGACTGACGGACGAAGGCGGCCGTTCTCCTGAGCGAAGAGTCAGCCCGCGTCGATAGGACGTCACTCGGTGTCTTCGGCGCCGTTGGCTGATCCCTCGGTCGGTTCGGTCGTGGTGGAAGAGGTCTCGAGCCGCTGCTTGAGCGCGCGTAGCGCGGCTTGGTCGATCCCGGTGGCCGATTCGATGAGCGGCCACGGCGCGCCGGCGCGCAACCGGTCATCGATGAAGCTGCCCCTCTGCACTTCCAGGCTCGACCACACCAGTTCGCCCGCGGGAGTGATCGCCGCGTTCGCGGCGGTCTCGGTGGCCGGGAACCTCAACGCGCTGCCGTACCAGCACCACGTGTACCGGGGGTACTCGCGGGAGACCGGCATCGTCCGCTTCATCCGCAATCAGGATCCGATCTTCGCCGCCTACCGCTACCTCGCCCGAGCGCCCGACGATACGGCGCCGCTCATCTTCGCCGATCAGGAGGCCAGCGAGGGCGAGTCGATTGCGCGCGCGTCAGCCACCTCGTGTCGGCGGATCCGGCTCTTGCCATTCCCGGCTACGCGCTGGAGCGGGAGTTCGGCGGCATCCGTATTCTGCGCAGACAGGCTGACGCGCCGGCGATCCGGCTGTGGCAGGACTACACGCCCACCATCTCCGGCGTCGAGTGGATCATGAGCCGCGTCGACCCGGACGCACCCGTTCCTCCGCCCAATTCGGGGGTGCGCTTCATCGACGAAGCGGGGCCGGGAACCAGCCCATGAACAGACGCAGCCTCAGCCTTCTGCAGGGATTCGTTTGATCGAGGTTGCGATCGGCGCGAGAACGCCGCCCGTCAAGCCCGTTCAGCGGGCAACAGGTGTCCTACGTGATGGCTTTCCAACCTCGGGTCACGGGGCGATTGTCCGGGCGACCCGGAAGCCGTTATGGAGGTTGCGGAGGGTCGGAGCGCAACAGCTTCGATAGGCCGAACGCACGAGCTCCGGGCGGGATCCCCACGAGCCGCCGCGGACGACGCGCCTGGTGCAGGCGGCCGCCGAGGCGTCGTAGCAGTCCGTGACCAACTCGGCTACGTTGCCGTGCACGTCGTACAGCCCGAACGCATTGGGCACGAGCGAGCCGGCCGCGATCGGGCGGCCGCGGTATTGTCCCCTGACGCCCGAGCCGTAGAGAGCGCTCAGGCCGTCGTAGTTGGCCTGAGCGGTGGAGATGGTCGCTCCCGTGTGGAATGGTGTGGCCGTGCCCGCGCGCGCCACGTACTCCCATTCGGCCTCCGTCGGCAGCCGGTAGTCCCGGCCCGTCTTTGACGAGAGCCATGCGACATACTCCTGCGCGTCGTCCCAGCTCACGTCGATCACCGGCTGCCGGCCGCGACCCCAGCCTCCGTGGCCGGGGCGGTGGCGGCAGCCGCCGGCGGCGGCGCAGGCGTCCCACTCGGTAGCTCTCTTCGTCGACCTCGACTATGATTACCGCTCTGGGTTGAGGGGAAACCGGGTCTGGTGGGCAACCTGAATGCCCGGTTTCCCTTCTTCTCTCTCGTCAGTCTCCGCTACGGCAAAGCGAGAATCGCAGCCTTTTTCCACCACCAGAGTGCGGGCGCTGACACCCCGTAAGTCCAGAAGAGTGTGCATCTTGACGGCGGCCTTGGTGGTGCGGAAGGTGGCCCAGGGGAAGATCGACAGACACAGGTCGATGGTGGTCGAGTCCAGAGCATAGGCGGTTTCGTTCAACTCCATCTCCAACAGCTCGTTGGCGTACAAGGCGCGCGCCTGGACGATCAAACGCTGGGAGAAATCGGCGTAGATGCGCCAATCGCGACGCTCGTTGGCGTCGGCCAGGGTCGAGCGCCGCACCGGTGAGCGGAAGCCAGAGTGATAGAGCTTGGCAGAGCGGGCCGCGAGGCACGCCTCGATGTCGCGCAGGCTCTCGCGGCCGGTGAGTTGTGCAAAGGCCATCGCGCGATAGTGTTCGGTGCAGCGCAACGTGCGGACCGAGCGGTCACCATCGTACCAGTCGACGATGCGAGCGAATGTCGTCCAAGGAAGGAAACTCATGACTTGGGCGAACAAGGTCTTGCCGGAGTACATGAAGACAGGCTAGGCGATTGCCGGCGAACCGGCGTACGCTGGGGAGGCACCACGCGCCAGCGGACCGTGCGCCAGAAGACACCATCCCGTTCAAGTCGCCACCACCGAAATCTGTCCGTATCAGATTGATGCACAACCAGTTACAATCACAGGCAGGCTGATGAACCGGACAGTAGTGGAATTCACAAAGAAAGCACGTTATTCTTCAAAAAAGTCACACGACTTTCACGAACGTCTTGTATCATCGTTCATTATGCATGCTAACGTGCAGCTTCCGGTCCTCGGTCCTGGTGTCACGCTCATTACATCACACAAGCACACTAGGAGGAGGGGGTATGGCTGACACGAGATCGTTCGTCATGGGGCTGCTGGCATCCGTCATCAAAGAGGCCGCCGCCGACGTAGTGGCATTGATAGGGAAGGAGTAGGCGTCCGCCCCGGAGCATTGACTGATCGGGCTGATTGAAGCCTTGGTCGCGGTAGCGATGCTCGCGTACGCAATCTGGTTGGTTGCGAATCCCGCGACCGCGCGCGACCGGACGATCTTTCGACGACGGACAACCCCACTATCGTTTGGATGCACTGGACATCCCGCTGCTCAGCACGATCGAAAGAATGCCCGGCGTAGTCCATGGTGCGTTCTTTTTGGGACAACTGGATGGCTGGCGACGGTGTGTGGGATGAATTGTGGGGAACGTTCGAAGCCACTCAATCCGTCGAAAGACGTCAAGAATAGAAAGAATGGAGCGTCCTCTATCGTCGATGGTCGCATGAATTATCCACCATATACCGTGTCGGTGTCATCGAGAGTACCCAGTTTCCATGACGGCGGGGTCAGCCAGAGTCCCCACCATTACGTGCAGTCGAGATCACGAAGAGTACCCGTCTCGATCGTACTCTCGAAGGTATTTGGGAGCCAAGACACCTGATGCGCTATCGACGGATGAAGCATCGAGACCTGTGGGAGATCTACCGGCGCTGGCGGGCCGGGCAGCCGCTGGCCTGGATTGCCGCCGAAGAGCGCCGCGAACGCAAGACGGTGCGGCGATACCTGCGAGGATTCGCCGAGCTGGGCCTTGATCGCGACGGCCGCGGGGTGGACAGCCAGCGGTTCTACGAAATGGTCACGCCGCTGCTGCCCGGCAACACGCGACGGCCTGCGCCGGCGACCGAGCAGTGGCTGCGCCATTGCGAGGAGCTGCGGGAGTTGATCAATCGCGCGAAGGATCCGCTGACGCCGAAGAGCGCCTACCTGGTCGTGAAGGCCAAGTACGGCCTGGACGGCAGCTACGAGACGTTCAAGCGTCTGGCGCGCGCAGAGGGACTCCGCCGGCCCGAGCGGCGGCCCACGATGCGAATCGAGCTGCCCCCGGGGCAGGAAACCCGGATCGACTACGGGCGCCTCGGGACCGTGTCCGATGGCGGCACCAATCGGGTGGTGTGGGCCTTCTGTGGTCTGCTCTCGCACAGCCGGCTGCCGTACGTGGAGTTCGTCCGGACCCAGGATCAGCACAGCTTCACCGGGAGCTTCGTCTCGATGTGGCACTTCTACGGCGGCAGCACCGAGTTCGTCTCGCTGGACAACCTGAAGGCCGGCGTGCTCAAGCCGGACCTGTGGGATCCGCAGATCAACCGTGCTCTGGGCGAGGCGGCCGAGCACTACGGCGTGTTCATCGGTCCGTGCCGGGTGCGCCGCAGCACCGACAAGGGCAAGATCGAGCGGTTCGTGCCGGTGGCGCGCGAACTGTTCCGGATGCTCACGGCGCTGCATGGAGAAGCACCGCTGGGCGAGCTGAACGACCGCGCCCGGCACTGGTGCCGGGAGGTCTATGGCCGCACCGAGCATGGGACGACCGGCGTGGCGCCGATGGAGGCGTTCGCGCAGGAGCGCACCGTGCTCAAGCCGTTGCCGGACCAACGATTCGAGACGCCGGTGTGGAAGCGGGTCAGCGTCCATGAGGACGATGGGTTTCTGAGCTTCGACACGATGCGTTTCTCGTTGCCGCCGGCGTGGCGCGGTCGCAGCGTGTGGGCGCGCTACGCGGCGCCGGTGCTGCGGTTGTTCGACGACCAGGAGCGTCTGATTCGTCAGTACCTGGTCGAGCCCGGCAAGCGCGCGTACTGGGTCGAGGAGGACTTTCCTGCGCGCGCACCTGCGCAGGGGCGCCACATGATCGACAGTGGCTATCCAGCCCGGATCATCGAGCAGGGCCGGCCCTACGGGCAGGCGGCGATGGACTTGCTGGTCGCCGTGCTGCAGCCGCACCCTTACCTGAACGCCCGGCGCGCGCGCGCCATGCTGGCGGTCATGGGCGAACATGCCGGTCGGCGGTACTTCGATGAGGTGTGTCGCCGCGCCAAGCAGCGCTCGGTGGTGCTGCCGCAGACGCTGCGGCGCATGCTGGAGGCAGCCGCCAGAGAGCCGATCGTTCGCGGCCGATCCGAGGTTGTCCAAGTTCGGTGAGGACACCGCGACGTCAGCTACTGGCTGAACTGAACGGAGCGGACCGGTCATGCGCATCCGCAACGCCGGCTTCGAGCGTGCCGCGCCAGCTACCAGGTGCTGGTCCGCCGCACCCAGAGGCTGCTAGCGCAGCCACGGCCGCCGGGAGCCGGCGGCCGGCCGGCCGGGTCCTTTCCGTGACCCTGACGGTCTCTAATGTGGGTCACCGGATTGGCCCTACCACGCGATCTGATGGGTACTCTACATGACCCTCAATCTGCCCCACATCTTCTCCCAGTCTCTCACTCCGACGCCCTTGCCCGCCAACCTCCCGGCCTCCCACAGGGTCCACGCTGAGGGGCCCCTTCTCCCGAGCGACCCCCATCTGATCAGCCCTTCAACCAGCGCGCCAGCGAAGGTGTGAGAGACCTCCCGAGCCACCTCGTCGGCGACGGATTCGATTGTCGTGACGGCCAAGGCCCCGGACATCCCGGCGGCGTCATCAAGTTATGACGTCGACCGTGCCGACCGACAGCCAAGCTTCCGCGACCATCGATAGATCGACGATCGACATCGCGGGTATGACGTCAAGCTGGAGCAAAGACGGACGAGAAGCCCGATTCGGACACGACGACGCCCGTCATCGCGGTCAGGGTTATGGACAAGCATCGGAACCTGGAGACGCTACGGTTCGGTTCGCCGGCTGCGCACGGCATCCAGGTTGAGGATCTGCATCGCCTCGTCGCCCATGGCGATGGCATAGATGCCGCGCCGCGTCAGATAGCTGACCAGGTTTTCGGGAATGCTCAGCGACGAAAGCGCCGGCACGATCGGCAACTCCCGGTACTGCGGGAAGTAGAGCCCGAACTCGTCGCTCTCCAGGAACCGTACGAACGCCTGCGCATCATCGATACGAGGCGAGGACTTCGTCTCGTTGAGCAGCACGGCGCGCGTGCCGACGTAGAGCGCGTCGAACTCCCGCTCACGGGACCGGTCGTCGCTGCGCTTGAGGGACACGCGGGTTCCGAAGTACTGCCGCTCGCCGCAATCGAACACTTGACGGGCAAGACGGCCGATGCTGGGAGCGACGATGTCCTCGACGACGGTACCCATCTTGTTCGCCAACTCGCCCCAGCGCTTGTTCATCTCGCGTCGCTGGAGGGCGGCCGCTTCCCGCTCTCGGGCGCCTGCTTCCCGCTCACGGGCGCCCTCCTGCTCCATGCGCTCGATGATGCCTTCGAGGTGCTCGATTGCGCGGTCGGTGCGCTCCATGAACCTGGCGAGGATGCTCTCCAGACGGTCTGTTTTGTCCTCGACGGCCTGTGTTCGTTGCGCGATCGTAGCCACGTCCAGATTCCCTGTCGCGGGCAAGGATAGGCCCGTCTCGGTCGTCCGGCAACCTACGAGCAGCGCCGGGTAAGCGTCGCCGGCCGTCCGGTGCCGCTGACGGCCACCGAATACGATCTGCTCCGCGTGCTTTCGGTCAACGCGGGATGGGTCGTGACCTACGATTCCCTGCTGCGCCAAGTGTGGGGCGGGCGCGACCACGGCGATCCGGCACTGGTGCGCGCCTTCGTCAAGAAGCTCCGCCGCAAGCTCGGCGATGAGGCGGCAAGGCCTGTCTACCTCTTTACCCAGCGCAGACGTACGTCGCCGGGCTCTCCTCAGAGACGGGAGAGGAGTACCGCTTGCTGACCGAGGCCGAGTGGGAGTACGTGGCGCGCGCGGGAACGACCACCCCGTTCCATACGGGAGCGACCATCTGCACCGATCAAGCGAAGTACGACGGCCTGAGCGCTCCCTACGGCGCCGGCGTCACCGGCCAATACCGCGGCCGGCTCGCTGTCCCGCAACGCGTTCGGCCTATCGAAGCTGGTGCCCTCCGACCCTCCGCAACCTCCACAACGGCTTCCGGGTCGCCCGGACGCTCACCCCGTAAACGACTACGATGTGCCGGTGGCACGGCGCAGCCCCGACGAGCAGCCACAGCGGAATCACCGCGAAGATGAAGCGATACTCCCCACCCGGTAGCGGGCTGACTCTTCGCTCAGGAGAACGGCCGCCTTCGTCCGTCAGTCGTCATCCTTCGGCGGCGGCGGCGGCTCCGCGTTCGGATCTTTCTTGAGCCTCTCCTGCCAATCCTTCCACTCACGGTCTCGCTCTCGCATCCCTTCGCGCCGGCCTTCGCGCCGGCCTTCGCGCCGGCCTTCGTGCCGGCCTTCGCGCCGCCCTTCTTCGCGCTCGCGCTTCAAGAAAGTCATGGTCACTCCTTCAAATCCGACGATGACCGCAGCCAGGGCGGTTCCGACGGCTGCCGTTCGCGACATTGCATGGTACATGACTTCCACGAGCCCCTTCGCCATCGGAGATCGGATCGCACCGTCCAACGCGAGCAAGAGATACACGGTTACGACAACGGAGTATATGAGAAGGTACCATCGCAACCTGCCGGGCGATGCGCCGAGACTCACGTGAGTGCTGCACCGCGCAACGCTTCCATGATCCGATACGTTGCGCGTGGCACGCGTGGCGCGTCAACGGAAAGAGTCTCACGAGCCTTCAAGCCGCCGTGTGACGTGTTCGCCTTCCGCGGAGGGGGCAGCCTGCGGGGCGCTGGCTGCTGCGAGAGCCTGTCGGAACGCTGCTCGGTAGCCGTCTGGAACCGCGGTCGCCTGCCTTTCGGTGAAGCCGGCTTCCTCGCTAACCGTGTGGCGGTCTTCAGCGTGTCGAACGTCACGGTCATGGCGCAGTCTCCTCATCATACCGACTCATCAAGGCCAGCACGCGAAATGGTCAACCCGTGACAGGGTTCACCTTGATAGCGCGCGATGCCGCCGTGGCGCTTCAACCGTCTCGTCGCGCTTCGTGGCGGGCCTGCCGCTTCATCTCCTCCCGGTCTCGGGCGGCCTCCTCGCGCTCGCGAGCGCCCTCCTGCTCCCTGCGTTCGATGATGCTCCAGGCGCCCGATCGCCTCGTCGGTGCGCGTAGAGACCGTCTTGGGCAGCGTTTGGTTCGGGAGCCGAAGCGCAACTCCAGCACGTCCCGGATGCTTTCGAGAAGCCTCTGTTCGATGCCCTGCTCGATACCCCGATGCGTGAAGTGCTGGACAGTCGACGACTCGTCCCGGCGATACGGTCATCCTCCATAAGGAGGACGACCGCCTTATCGTGGAGCCGGTGACGAGGAAATGCACTGCATGATCTCGTCCGGGTGCGGGACGACGTCGAACCGTTCGGCTCAAGGTCCGGGCGTCGTTCCAGCAGGTCAGGCAGGCGACGGCTGAACACCTCGCACCTCGTCAAGGTTGAGCACCTGCATGGCCTCGTCGCCCATGGCGATGGCGTGGATGCCGCGCCGCGTCAGCCAGGCGACCGCGTCGTCCGGAGTGCTCAGCGACGAGAACACCGCCACGATCGGCAGCTCCCGGTACTGCGGGAAGTAGCGCGCGAGCTCGCCGCGTCGGGGTCGGCACGCAGCTCCTCGACGATCACGTCGGCGCGGTGGAAGCTGCGCATCTCGTTGGCGGCGATGTCGCTGGTGTCGGCGGCATCCGGGAGGCTCACGAGTCTCCATCATGGTGCAGGTCTTCTCTGCTTCAGAGCCCTCAACCGTAGCATAAGGCGAGGTCGGCGCTGGCGCTTCACGGATGAGACGAGAAGCCTGGACACGGTCGATTCGAGGTGGAGGCCGGCTGACGAGCGCCGCTCAGAGCACCGCGCCGTACGCCTCCTCGAAGGCGCTCGCGGCGGCCGCCCGCTCCCACGTCCGGTCCACCACCACCCGCACCAGCACCGGCCCCTGGTTCGAGATCCACGCCCGCCACCGCTCCGGATCACGCCCCAGGTTGTGGTAGCTGCCGATCCGACACTTCGCGGCCCTGGCATAGAACGCCTCCGTGCTCAGCGAGCTCAGCCCCCCGCGCATGGGCAGCGTGCTCTCCAGAACACATCCGTACTTCCGCGCCACCCGCAGGGCCAGCTTGATCTGAGAATGAATCGCCGCACGCGCGGTCCGTTCGTTGCCATCCCTACGAAGCGGCGAATCGTCGGCCTCCGCCGGTTGCAGGTCAAGCGGCGGAGATCATCGTGCCCGCCGACAAGGACCGTGCTCTCCGGCTACCTGGGGGTGGACTACCGGTTCGTCCCCAACGCGCTCGCCGGGCTCGCCGCTTCCTACAGCTCGCTCGATCTCACCTCCACCAGCGAGGCGGAAGGCAAGGCCACGGGCTCACTGGTGAACGTGTACCCGTACGGGCTGTGGATGCCCGAGGAGTGGCTGGGGATCTGGGGCATCACCGGCCGCGGGCGCATGCTGCTGGTGCACGAGGATCCGCACATCCGCGAGTGGGGCGCGAGCGCGACCCTGACCTGGGCGCCCCCCGATCACGGTCCCGGCCCGTCGGTGTCCGTGGCGCCGTCATGGGGCCGGCCCGCAAGCGGCATGGACGCCCTGTGGCGGGATCCGCAGGCGCTGCTCGCCACCCACGTCGGTCAGGCTGAGCGGCGGTATCGGCACCGAAGCGCGCCGCCGCCTGCCGGAACTCGGAGAAGTCGGTGGCGGCCAGCAGGTCATCGGGGAGGCAGGCACGCAGCAGGCTCGACCATGAGCTTGGAGGCGAACAGGCGCTTGTAGTTCTCGTCGTGCAGCATCGTCGGTGTCCGCACTACCGATAGCGCCCTGCCGGCGCCGGTGCTTCCACGGATTGGTCGGAAACCTGAAAGACGCTACGGTGCGGTTCGCCGGCTGTGCACGGCGTCCAGGTTGAGCACCTGCTTCGCCTCGTCGCCCATGGCGATGGCGAAGATTCATCTCCCGTCGCTCGGGGGCGCCCTCCTGCTCCATGCGTTCGATGATGCGCTCCAGACGGGCCGCGGCTTCAGAGCGCGCTATCCGATCGGCTGCGAGGGTTCACGGTTCGGTTCCTTCGGTGTCTTCTGGCTCGATGACCTCGATCCCGATTTGCTGCAACTCCTGAGCCCTGTGGCTGTGGATCGACGCGGTGGCCAGAATGACGCGCGTCGGGCGCGTCCCCGTGGACTCCTCGTACAGACGACGCTTGCGTTGCAGACGCGCCTTGATGGTCGGCCCGACGCTGACGGCGATCTCGACAAGGACATGCTCGTGATCATGGATCAGGACATCGAACTGCTCGCCGGCGATGGTGCGTTGCTCGACGGCGACACCGAAGGACTGCTCCAACACCGCCGCGATGGTCCGTCGAAAGAGGCTCTCATTGCGGATCCCCCAACGCGATCCCAGTCGATCGATGGCCCGCTGAACCTCGTCAAACCGGCCGACCACCTCGGTACGGAACTCCTGCGTTTCACGTTCCGAGCGCTCGAAGCGCTACTCCACCTCGGTACGGAACGATCGCAACTCGGTCAGCACCAGCGCCACCTCTTCGCGGCGGGCGAACGTCTTCAGAAACGCCGTGAAGATGGACTGCTCAAGATCCGGCCGTCGTTCCAGCAGGTCAGGCAGGCGACGGCTGAACACCTCGATCAGGTCTTCGTCGCGTATCGATGCCAGCGCGTCCCGGTTCCCCCGCATGCGTAATTCCTCCGCCCGTCCCAAGGTATAGGAAAGTAGATGATCGATCGAACCGCGCCCAGTGGCGGGCTTACGGTGTGGCCCGGCTGACGCGCACGGCGTCGAAGTTGAACAGGCGCTTGTAGTTCTCGTCGTGCAGCATCGTCGATGTCCGCACTACCGATAGCGCCCTGCCGGTGTGCGCCGTCAGCGTCGCGCTGCCAGTCGTGGGGATCGTCACCGTCGCCGGCCGCGACGCGGCCAACATGCTGCCGCTCTCTGACCACCCCACGTTCACCACAAGAATGGCCTGCGGCGCCGGCGTGGCCGTCACCGTGAACTGCACCGCCGTGCCCTCGGGCACCGAAGGCGCGCCCGCGCGCGAGATCGTCACCTCGGGATCGCCGTCATTGTCGCGTACCGTCACGCTTGCCGAAGCAGGGCTGAGCGTGTACCCGCTCCCGTCCGGCAGGGACAACGTGGCCATCACGGTGCTGCTATTCCCATCGACTGCGTCGTCTTCCGTGCCCGCCGTCAGCGTCGCCGTTCCTGTCGTAGTGATCGTCAGGGTTGTCGGCTGCGATCCATCCAGAAAGCCGCCGGGGTCAGACCACGAGACGATGACCTCCAGATCCGCCGTCGGCGGGGGATTCGCCCGCACCGTGAAACGCACGGCTTCGCCCTCGATCACCGAGCTGGCGACCGCCGAGATCGTCACCGTCGGCTGATCCGGGACATCGGCGGTCACCGTCACCGCGGCCGAGCTTGGGGAGCCGACCGTGTACCCGGCGCCGCTTCCCACCGTGACGGTCACCGTGCCGCTCGCACCGCCGGACGCTGTAGTCGCGCTCAGCGTCGCCGTGGTATCCCCGGCGCTGATCGTGACCGTCTCCGGCGGCGGCGCCTCCAACCTGTTGTCGGGGTCCGACCACTCGACGTTCACCACCAAGCTCACGGCCGGCGCGGGCGTCGCGGTAACCGTGAACTCTACCTCCGTGCCCCCGGTCACCTGGTCCGCGTCGGCCTCGATCGTGACCACCGGCTGGCCCCGAGGCGGCGCGTCGTCATTGTCGTTCACGGTGACCATGGCCGAGCTCGGGGAGCCGACCGCATAGCCGGTGCCGCTGTTCACCGTGGCGGTGACCGTGCTCGGGGACTCATCCGCCCGGTCGTCGACGGTGCTCACCGTCAGCGCCGCCGAGGTAGCCCCGGCCTCGGGTGACCAGCGGGCGCCGCCGGCCGGGATGACCGACCCGGCCCGGCGCGACGCGGGGCTGATCCAACTCGCGCTGGCCTTCTCCAGGGCGGCCGCGATCCTGCTGCAGATGGGCTGCGGAGAGCAGGCGGCCGACCTAGCGGAGGCGGCGGCGAGGCTGCTCGGGATGGTAGGGCGGGGTTAGGGAGCAGTAGAAGCGCCGCAACCAGCATGCACTTCATGGCCGCTTCTACGTTCTCTTGATCAGCTTGAGGCGCTTCAGGTCAGGCACTCCCCAACCCGTGTCCGCGATCAGGCCCTTCAGGAGTCTCGGACCGTAGGTCTTCTGCGGATGGTAGTGGATCACGACTCGGTCCCCGTCCTCTATGAACCTCCGCGTCGCACCACGCCGCTCCTCCTCATCCCAACCGTCCCTCTCCAGCGCTCTGATCAGCTCGTCCGCGGTGACATTCCTGATCTGAGGGAGAACCAGGGACGCCCAGGTCTTGGGGTCTATCGAAGGCACAGAGCCTCCAAGCTCCTCTCCCGCTGACCCAAGGTCGCTTCGCCGAGCTTGAACATCCACCCCTGCTCACGCATGGCTACCACCGCCGACTCCCTCTCGATCTTGCAGTGCTCTCCGATCGGAAGGGGCTCGCCGTGGCTCCGAAGCGACTCCAGGTATCCATAGAGCGCCTCCTCGGTTCGCTGCAGCGCTTCGAGTTCGGTCTCCCCGTCGATGTGTAAGCCCTTGAAGGCCGGGCAGTACGCATGGAACCCCCCGTCGTCCGGCTCAATCATGACCGTGATCCTGAGACTCTCCACTTGTTTCCTCCTCGCTCTTGCAACCAACCCGTTGCGACACGGCTTGGCACTCCGACAGAAGTTCTCCTTCATTGTCGGGAGCGCCTTGAAGGATCTTACCCGCTGGTAAGATGTCTACCTGAAGTCACCAGCAAGCAGTTCTGGAGGGGGGACATGTGCTCCCCGGTCAGCATCCAGATCGCTCATTGGGTATTTCGGCGGCGCGTTGTCAAGCCCGTGCATCTATTTCCTTTGACAGCCGCATCCATACCCTCTCCGCCGACGGCGCTCCGGGAAATCGTGTGCGACACGGGACTTGCCGCGCTACTCTTCTCACTTAGTCAGCTCGAAACTGCGTCAGTACCGCTTCTGGTATGGGCCCCGCGTCTTCGGCCGCCGCTCCTCGTAGTCCTCCTCGACCATGCGCACGATGTCGTCGATCTCCATGAAGTGGTTGACGACCCCGGCCTCCATGGCCGGCGTCACCCGCAAGGTCTCATGGGTCCGGCAGAAGAGGTCGGAACCTGGAGACGCTACGGTTCGGTTCGCCGGCTGCGCACGGCGTCCAGGTTGAGGACCTGCATCGCCTTGCCGGGGCGCAACCGGCTGCGCGCGGTGGCCGGATCGGCCGCCTGACCGCGGCGCCGCCTCACCGACAGGTTCGTGGACGACGGAGTGCCTGCTGTGGCGGTGGTGCTGGAGCTCCAATCGGAGGGCGGTGTCCCGACGCGACAGGCTGGACGTTGCTCGATTGATCATCTAACTTCGAGTGCCTTGCGGCGAGCGGAGGAGTACCATGCATGGCAACCGGGACGCGGTGTCATCGATACGCGACGAAGACCTGATCGACGTGTTCAGTCGTCGCCTGCCTGACCTGCTGGAACGGCGCCCGGACCTCGAGCCGAGCATCTTCACGGCGTTCCTGAAGACGTTCGCCCGCCGCGAAGAGGTGGCGCTGGTGCTCACCGAATTGCGAGCATTCCGTGGCGAGGTGCGCGAGCGCTTCGAACAAGTCGATCAACGCTTCGACCAGGTCGATCAGCGCTTCGAACAAGTCGATCAACGCTTGGAACGGTCTGAACAGGAGACGCGGAAGTTACGCGCGGAGGTGGCAGCCGGGTTTGACGATGTTCAGCGGACGATCGATCGACTGGGGTCGCGCTGGGGGATCCGCAATGAGAGCCTGTTTCGGCAGACCATGGCGGCGGTCCTGGAACAGTCCTTCGGAGTCGCCGTCGAGCAACGCACCATCGCCGGCGAGCAGTTCGACGTCCTGATCCATGATCACGAGCATGTCCTCGTCGAGATCGCTGCCAGCGTCGGGCCCTCGATCAAGACGCGCCTGGAACGCAAGCGTCGTGTGTACCAGGAGTCCACGGGAGTGAACCCCACGCGCGTCATTCTGGCCACGGCGTCGATCCACAGCCGGAGAGCTCAGGAGCTGCGGGACAGCGGGATCGAGGTCGTCGAGCCCGAAGAAACCGAAGGGCCGGGCTGTGAGACAGAGGGGCCCGGATAGCGCGAGTCAGGCGTCCGCCACCTCGAACGCCATGACGTTGCGCGTGTGGCGGCTGAACTCCACCCCGATCAGGTAGCCGAGCATGGGCTGGGATGGCGTGCTCACGACGAATCGAACCGTCACCGTCGGTCTCCAGCGCGTAGCCGGGCAATGGCAAGAGCCGGATCCGCCGACACGAGGTGGCTGACCGCTCGCGCAATCCTGATTGCGGATGACGCGGACGATGCCGGTCTCCCGCGAGTACCCCCGGTACACGTGGTGCTGGTACGGCAGCGCGTTGAGGTTCCCGGCCACCGAGACCGCCGCGAACGCGGCGGCGATCACTCCCGCGGGCATGGATTTCGCGAAGGAGTGTCCCGCTGCCGCCCAGCGCTTGTTCATCTCCTGTCGCTCGCGAGCGGACTCCACCCGGTAGCGGGCTGACTCTTCGCTCAGGAGAACGACCGCCTTCGTCCGTCAGTCGTCATCCTTCGGCGGCGGCGGCGGCTCCGCGTTCGGATCTTTCTTGAGCCTCTCCTGCCAATCCTTCCACTCACGGTCTCGCTCTCGCATCCCTTCGCGCCGGCCTTCGCGCCGGCCTTCGCGCCGCCCTTCTTCGCGCTCGCGCTTCAAGAAAGTCATGGTCACTCCTTCAAATCCGACGATGACCGCAGCCAGGGCGGTTCCGACGGCTGCCGTTCGCGACATTGCATGGTACATGACTTCCACGAGCCCCTTCGCCATCGGAGATCGGATCGCACCGTCCAACGCGAGCAAGAGATACACGGTTACGACAACGGAGTATATGAGAAGGTACCATCGCAACCCTGCCTGGGTTCACCTTGATAGCGCGCGATGCCGCCGTGGCGCTTCAACCGTCTCGTCGCGCTTCGTGGCGGGCGGAGCTGGGAGGGAAGCGAGAGGTAGACGGCGCTACGGAAGCAGTGCCGCCATCACGTGCTGCATGACGTATCCCCGCTGCGGGGACGCCAGGGTCAGAACGGCGTGTCGACGGCGACGAACCGAGAAACCCCTGGCCGTAAGACGGCCTCAGCACCGTCCGGGACACTACTCCTACTATGTCAAGGCCGGCGTATGCAACATTGTTGGTGGGGCTATCGGGCCGCCTTGCGGCGTTCCCTCCGTCGTCGGTGACACCAGACCGGCGTCCATGACTCCGGCCTCCAGGTATCGCCTCACCAGCCTCAGCACCCGCTTGTCCTTCACCGTGCGCGCCACCCGCGCCATCAGCACGTCGTGGTTCACTCGGTCGAAGAACTTCTCCAGGTCCATGCGACCACCCCACCGCTTGCCGCCGGCCACGTACTCACGCGCCTTCAGGACCGCGTCGTGGGCACTGCGCCCAGGGCGAAACCCATAGCTGGATTCCGAGAACCCCGGCTCGAACACCCGGCTCATCACCTGGTGCAGCGCCTGCTGGATCAGCCGGTCCATCACCGTCGGGACGCCCAGTTGGCGCACCCCGCCGCCCGGCTTCGGGATCTCCACCCGCTTCACCGGTTGTGGCTCGTACCGCTCGGCCAGCAGCGCTTCCTTGATCCGTTGCCATTCCTCCCGCAGGTGCGGCCCCAGTTCCTCGACGCTCATGCCGTCGATCCCCGGCGCCCCAGCGTTGCGCTTCACCTGCTGGTAGGCGGCTCGCATGTTCTGCCGCTCGACTACCTCGTCAAGCATCCTCTGCTCGCTCCGGTCGACGTTCCCCTTCCCCGCCGTGACGTTTGACGCACCGCTCGCGCTACCTCGCCGATTCCGTCGGCTACTTCCCGCGGCGGATTCGGGCATCTCAGCCATACTATCCAGCGTCTCTCTCGTCATCGAGGTTCAGGCGCCAACCCCGCTCCGTGTTCGGGCCTTCGGCCGCGTCGAGCCGGCCTACTATGCCCTCTGCTGACTTCTGACGGCTCGGCCACACCTTCCGATGCTCCCTGTCGCCACGATGGCGACCCGCCGTCAGACCTCCCCGGGTAAGAGCTCCCACCTTCCCGCTTATGCCCGCCGCATCTACTTCCGCGCTTTCCGTGCAGGTACTGGACTTCGAGTCTTTTGGCCCCCTCATCCAGCGCGGCTGCCTCCTATGCGGTTCCTGTTCGTCGGGCCAGCGGTTTGTCTCCGGCTTCCTTCAGATCCCGCCTCGCGACGGACACCCTTGCCTTCAACTCACCGTTCCCCCTGCCGGGCCGGTAGAGGACTTGGCATGCTCCGCGCACGCCTCACCTCCTGGCGAGAGCCCATGCCGGGCGCAGCAAAAAAAGAGCCGCCGAGGTAATCCCTCGGCGGCTCCAGTGTGTCCGTGGTTAGGTACGGACGAGTTCTACTCTACGGTAACAGTGAACTCAATCGTCGTGTACTGTCCCAGACCGCCTTCATCGGCGCCGACGGTACCGGTGGTGCCGGTTGCGACGATCGTTGCAGTTCCCCGGCTATTAGGTGTCAGCGTACCACCGTCACCCGCGGAAACATCGACCACCGCTTTATTCTTGGACTCGAACGTCACGGCCACGACATCCATATCCGGATCAGCAAACGCCAGCACAGCGGCGTCGTCGTCCGCAAACAGCTCCAGCGTGACGCCTGATGCAGGACTTGCAGGTATCGTGATAGACCTGTCGATGCCAGCCGCGTTATCGGACATCGTCGGCGGAGCATTCACGTCGAGAGTGAACCTCACGTCCAACGTGAGACCATCTTCATCCGTGGCCGTCACGTCAACCTCGACAGGATCATCAGTATGCGACAGTCCCGTCAGCTTGAGCTTACCCTTCTCGTTGGTCCATGAGTAGCTGCCACCAGGATCCGAGGTGACCGCAACCATGTAATCCCCGTCGTCATCGAAGAGGTCAAGCACGCACGAGTTCATCGTCGCGCACTGCCCTACGGCGTCGTCGCCTGTTCCGGAGCCTGTGGTGCGCGGCGGAGTGCCTTCGGCGTCGCCGTTCGTGTCGATTTCGTCGTCCATAATACCGACGATAAAGGCTGCGTTTTGACCGCTAAGGGAGTCACTCCCCGCGGGGGTGGTGACCTTCTCAACATTGGATGCAAGCATTGGAGCTTGGTTGGGCTTGATGATGAGCGACGACGTGGCGCTTTCATTGTTGGCATCCTCGGCCGACAGTGCAACGGTAAAGCCCGTCATGAAGTCGGCAGGCTGAAAATCGAACCCCGCGTTCAACTTGAGCTTGAGCATGTTGGTGTCTTCATCGATCTCCGCGGTCACGATCTTGGCGGTCGCGCCGACGGTAATCATATCGGTGTTGTCGGCGGAGTCGTCAATGTCCCCGCGCGTGTACTTGAACGGCGCCTCGCCACCGTTGAAGTAGCCCATGGCGTGCAGGTCGATCGTGAACTCCGTGGCCTCGTCCTCGTCGTTGCCAGCATTGAGGCTGTCGATCACGACGCCACCGTCGCGGCCGGTCAACGGGATGGGAGCGTCCATGCCGGGGTCACCGTCCATGCCGGGGTCACCGTCCATACCGGCGGTGCCGGCGGTGCCGGTGTCGCCGGTGTCGCCCTTGTCGCCCTTCACGCCAGCAGGCCCTTGACAGGCGATAAGCGCCACCAAGGCCAGGACGATCAGCGGAAATGCGGCTACCTTTGCCGCACGAGTGATTCTCATGTTGTTCTCCTTTCCTTTAAGAACGTTTGATACGGCGCAGGAAACCCACGCCCCCTCGGGTCTGTAGCGACGCTACGAGGTGTCGCGGCATTCACGATTGAGCATGGGCCCCATTTACCTCCTGCCGGCGACCAGCCGGACTGTTTCGCAAGTTCGCGGGCCTGTCGCTGCTGTAGCGGAGTCCGCAACACTCCCGCCCACCCGCGCACGGGACGGTCGTCTCTCACGGGAGACAACCTAGCACGTCCTGTCCATAGGGTCAACACCCCCGCGCGCCGGTTGTCAAGCCGGCGGCCGGCTGGCCGTGCTGTCCGCGCGCGCCCGCGGGGCGCCGTGGCCGGCGGCAGGGGTTCGGCCTGCAAGTGCAGGCTCCGGTGCAAGAAGCGCACCGTCGGGTCATGGTGGAAGGTGTCGGGCCGCACGGGGGTTCGAAGGCGGCCGGCTGGCCGCAGATGGGCTGTGAGAGTCGGGCGGGAAACCGCCGCGCCGCTGTCAGTTGCTTGCGTCCTCATCCTGGTCCGTTTGTTCGTCAGAGTCGGGACCGCCCCCGTTGGTCCTACAAAAAGCCTTATCGACATATTAAGGTGCCATCTTGACGGGTCAACGGCCCGGCAGCGCCTCATTGGCGAAATGACCCCTCCCCGGGCGCCGAGCGCCCTACGCTTGTGTAGTGTCTCGCTCGGCGCGGCGGTCGTCAAGTGGTGGTGGGACGCGATGACGACCGGCAGTCTGCGATTTTGGCGAGCGCCGCCAGCCACCGGCGCGCGGCCCGGCAACCGCCCTCCAGGTGCGGCGGCTGACCGCTCGTGTGCCGGCGCCGACCGTACGGAAGCTGCGCCGATCCACCCGATCGGCCTCACCCACGTCTCGCCTGCGCACGGCCGTCACCCCGACAGGACGCGCCGCACCTCGTCCGCATCCACCGCCAGCGCCGCGGCGATCGCCTCGGCATCCGGTCCCAGGCCATGCAGGCGGCGGATCGCCTGCGCGAGCAGCAGGCGCCGCTCCTGTTCCGCCTGCTGCCGCGCCTGCTCCGCCTGCTGCTGCGCCTGCTCCGCCTGCTGTTGAGCCCGCTTCGCTCGCTGCGCCCGCTGCCGCTCCTGCTCCGCACGACGCTTGTGATACTCCACCTGCCGCGCCAACAGCATCGAGTCCCGGAACAGCAGGTCCTCACCCTCCATGGTGCGCCGCACCTCTTCTTCCGCCATCGCCTCCCGCAACCGCCAAAGCACGAAGGCGCACTCCACCGGATACTCCCCTTCTTCGATCCTCAGCACGTGCGCGTCACCCCGTCCGTTGCCCTTCACCAAGCCCTGGTCGAAGATCGCCAGCAGCCGCTCCAGCTCGTCCCGCCGCCGGCTCGCCAGCCGCGGGATCTGGATGATGTGGCTGCGGTGATGGATGCCCTCCACCAGTGGATGGCTCGCCGCAAGCTCCCGCCCCGTGCGCCGCTCGGTCACCCGCGGACAGACGTCGATCACCGCCTCGTCCGACAGGTCATCCAGGGCATAGCCCAGGAAGTAGATGGTCACGATCGGCACCGCCTCGGTGCGGCCCGAAGGGTGGGTGAGGATGTTCTCCCCGCTGCCGATCTGCTGGCCCAGGTAGCGCCGGAAGCGCTCGATCACGGTCGGCGAGTTCGCCTTCAGAATCTCGATCAGCACCTGCCGCTCACTGCCGTCGCGGGTCTGAACCCTAGCCGCGAAGGTCATGCGCAGCAGCGTCAGCGGCAGGTCGTGCTCCGGGTCTTCGGGGGTGCGGCGCAGGGCGGTCCCCCGCGGGCTGACGGTGAGCGACTGCACCGCGAGGCCGGTGATCCTGCCGATCAGCAGGCGGGCGACGCGCTGGTTCTGCATCAGGTACTTGAACACCACGTCGTAGATCGGGTTGGCGACGTCCACGCCGGCATTGAGCCTGCGGTCCGCGCGGCCGGTCAATCGCCTTGCCCGTGTTGCGGATGATCGGTGCGGCGGCGGAGGACGCGATGGGGCCGCGTCGCCCTGCCCGAGAGCGAGGGGAGGGGCGAGATGACGGCACTGCGAGGCGATGTCGAGCCGCGTTGTTGTCCGCCGGCCGAATCGCTGCCGCCGGTCTGTCGCAACCGAGCTTCGAGCTCTGGCGAGGAGGAGTCCTCGGCCTCCGCAAGATGCACGATCAGGGGCAGCGCATGACCACTCGGGTCGGCGCGGTAGGGGCCGCCGCGGTCGCGATCATCGTCGCCTTCGACAAGCTGTCTTGGCCCGCGATCGGATGGCCGGGCCGGGTCGCAACCTGAGCAAGCCGGAAGCGCCGGGCGGCGCCTGGGGCTACGAGCCGGCGCCGTGGACGCGGGCCGGGAAGCCGTAGACCACCGCGCGCTACAACCGGGTCGGCCGTGGCGCCGACGCGGCTCGTCGGTGATGTGTCCGCCGGCACTCGCCTTGCAGAGCCGTCCGCGTAACGGATATTCTTTCCCCGTATGGGAGGACTTCGATGAAGAAGATTTCGTTATTCGTAGTGACGGCAGCGGCGGTCGCACTGGTGTTGAGCGGCTGCAGTCGTGGGCCGGGCACGGACGACATGATGCCGGACGGGCAGGCCATGATGCCGAGCCTCGACGGCACGTGGTATTTCGCTGCCGCAGTCGTGGAAGTTGATGCGGGCGCGTTCACGGTGACTGCCGGTGACGGGACGATGGCGTTGGGCACAGACGTTCCCTTCTCCATGATCACCAAGGCAGTGGTGAAGGGCACCATTGCCACCATTGCCGGTCAAGACGGCGCTTACATGTTGACGGTGGGCACAGACGCCCAGTCGGTTGACTTGACATTCGCGGCAATAGTACCGATAGCACAGCAAGGTCAGGCGAGGGTTCTCGCTACGGCAGCCCTTATGGAGGCTGGTAACGCTCCGGTCATGATCGACATCGACGCGGAGGCTGATCCGGTGACCATGACCGTCACAGGAGGGTTCATCACGACGCTGCTCATGGAGCCCATGGTGACAGCCTGCATGGGCGCTCCGTGCATGGTGATGGCCCCATAGTCGGGGTTCAGTAGCGCACGACGAGTTGCGCAAACACGTTGTCCTTGGCGTCGTCTCGGCCCAGCAGGCCCGAGGCGACGCCGGGCTTCCACGAACACCAGCGATTGGCGCCGCCGGCGGCTGAGACGTAGTCACTCAGCCGCAGGTCCGGCGCGCGGCGCCAGGTCGGGCGCGGCGATCGATCTTGTTCGCCGCGCTCCCGACCCACTTCCCGAGCACCATCGTCTGACGGGACAGGGGCCGATTCACCGTCGGGCCGCCGGCAGCCGATAACTATGCTGAGCGTGTCGCCTCGATCATGCCGGGGCGCGCTGAAGGGAGGCTGCCATGCCCATTGAACTACCGATTGACCTAGCGAGCCTGTTGAACGCCGAGACGATCGTGATCGTCGCGGTGGGGGCGCTGGCCGGCCTGGTGGCGCTGCTGCTGCTGCAGGGCGCCGGCATGCGCCGCCGCGTCGACGATATGCTGCAGGAGGACACGGCCGCCTACGCGACGCTGCGTACCGCCGCCGACCGCGTGGCCCGCATCGAGGCGGAGACCCTCCCCACCGGCTACGACGATCTGCGCATCGCGGTCGCGCCGGAGCTGAGCGAGCGGCTCGGAGAGGCCGCCCGGCGCGGTGGCGTGTCCCTGATGACGGCCGCCCGCGCGGCGCTGGAACGGGGCCTGGCCGACGAGGAGGCCGAGCCCCGGCAGCCGCGCGAGCTCGCTGCGCCGATGGCGGTGGAGGTGGAAACGTTCGCCGATCGGCCGCCGGCCGATGACGCCCGGCCCGGCCACCGGCCGCAGGAGCGCAACGGCCACTGACCGGCGGTCGGACCGGTAGGGCTTACGAGCCGTCGCCGCGGACGCGGGACAGGAAGTCGGCGGCGGTGGCGCTGTCGATCGGTCACCCCGGCGAGGGCCGCCGCAAGCTGCTCCGCCGCCGCAGCACCGAACCGCCGCTCCGCCAGTCGGCGCAGCCGCGCCGTCTCCTGCTGGATACCGCGCTCGATGCCTTGCTCGATACCCTGCTGCCGAATATCCGCTTCCCAGCGATCGATCTTGTTCGCCAACACCGCACTTGCCTCCTCGTACTCTCGGATCGAGGGCAGGGACACGCCCAGCTTCCGTCCCATGGCGCCAAGCCACAGGTCGAAGGTCCTGGTCAGCCCCGGCGCTCTCTCCGCGGCGAGCCACTCGCCCAACTCCCGGCTGTACCGTGCCATGGGATTTCCCGTGGTCGAGCATCGAAGCGGCCACCGGCATCGACGAGGCCGCCTTTCGGGAGTTCAAGCGACAACTCGACGCTGCGGACGACGGCGCCACGTAGAGAAACCTCCTTCTGCCCACGGCGTCAGCCGTCGGCGACCTCGAAGGCGGTGACATTGCGGGCGTCGCGGCTGAACTCGACGCCGATCAGGTGGATGGGCTCGCCGCGGCCCCGGTACCTGGCGGCGTAGTCCCGCTCCTGGAGCTGCGCGAGCGCCGATCCGGGCGGCGCCATCTCGACCACCTTGAACTCGAACAGGTAGACGTGGCCGCCGGTGCGCACCGCCATGTCCAGCCGGCCGTGGTTGCTGGATTCCTCGACCGTGATCTCGTAGCCCAGTGCCGCGAAGTAGGAGTAGAACACGCTGGCGTAGAAGCCTTCGTAGTTGGCGATGTCGTTGTTGGTGTACCACTCGTACGGAATGCTCGCGAAGAACGCCTGGAACAGCTCCCTCAGGCCGGCGCAGTGGTTCGCCTCCAGCAGGCGGGCCAGGCGGATCGCGTTCCCCGTCTGCTGACCGGTGTCCTGGACCAGGTGGCGCAGCAACACCCGGTTCAGGCTCTGCCGCACTTCCCGGTTCGGATAGCCCAGGCGATACAGCGCCTCGCCGCCCAGCTCCTCCTCCCCCGTGATCGTGAGATAGCCGGTCTGGAACAGCAGCGCCTCGGTGCCGATACGATCCACGTCGAACGTCGACAGCAGATCCTCCGTGGTCACCGTCCGATCCAGTGACACCGACGGGATTTGCCGCTCGAACAACGTGTCCACCAGGAACGCCGGCGTGCCGGTCTCGAACCAATGGGCGGCGAACCTGCGGCGGCGCAGCAGCAGCAGCACGTCGTAGGGGTTGTAGACCTTCTCCGCGCCCAGCCAGCTATAGCCGTTGTACCACTCGCGCACGCGCTCCCGATCCAGCCCCTCGAGCTCGGGCGCGAACACCGTATCAAGGTCGGCCTCGGTGTAGCCGCAGATCGACGAGTAGACCGGGTCCAGGGTGAGGTCGGTGAGATTGTTCAGTTGCGAGAAGAGGTTCACCTTGGAGAACTTGCTGATGCCGGTGAGGAACGTGAACCGCACGTGCGCGTCCGAGTCCTTGATCACCCCGTACAGCCCGCGCAGGTAGTCGCGATTGGAGCGCGCCACCTCGCGCGTCTCCAGCGCGTCCAGTATCGGCTTGTCGTACTCGTCGACCAGCACCGCGACCCGCCGTCCGGTGTGTTCGTGCAGTGCCTGCAGCAGATGCCGAAAGCGCGCGGGCGCGGTGTCGTAGCGCACGGGGACGGCATGGTCCCGCGCGAGGCCGTCCAGTTGCGCCATCACGTCCTGGTCCAGAGTGGCCGGCTCCGTGAAGCTGCCGCCGCCGAAGCTCAACCGCACCACCGGGTGGCGGACCGACCAGTCGTGGCGGTCGTGGAGGTACAGCCCCTCGAACAGCTCCTGGCTGCCTTCGAACAACTCCTTCAGCGTGTCCAGGAACAGACTCTTGCCGAATCGGCGCGGGCGCGACAGGAAGTAGTGCGTGCCCTCCTCGAGCAGCCGTTCGACGTAGGCGGTCTTGTCCACGTAGTAGCAGTCCCGCTCGCGCAGCGTGCGGAAGGTCTGGATGCCGATCGGCAACCGCCGCCTGATCACCGGCTCATCGTATCCCGCGCGGTCGGCGGCCGGCCACGACGCGGGCGTCAGGCTGCCCACGTGCCCACGTTGCATGGCCGGCGCGAGAGCGAGAGGGAACTGCGCTGAACTGAGGGAGCGGAAGCGGAGTCGGGCGTGCGGCAGAGGTCAGGATCGGGCGCGCCGAGCTGAGGTCCTGCTCAGGAGCCCAGCCCTCAGGAGCCCAGCGCTTCCAGAACGTCCGACGGCGCCAAGCCCGGTGATGCGAAGGGATCGATCACGCGCAGGGCGTCGAATGTCCGGCTGTGCTGCATGTCCTCGGTGAGGAGCACCCGGCAGTCGCCGAGCTGGGCGGCCGCGACGATGAGCGCGTCCCACCACGAAAGGGCATGGCGTTCCTGCAGGCTCCATGCCCGTTCCAGAACGGCAAAGTCGATCGCGATCGGCTGCCACGCCTTCAGCGCACGCACGATCCGCTGTGCCTTCGGAGCGGCGATGCCGGGCTTCAGCTTGCGAGTCAGCGTGGTATACGTCTCCTGCAACACCTGCAAGCTCAGCCGACCGCACCGCCGCCGCCAGAGGTGCGCATACCACGCGTCGGCCCGCGCCTGCTTGATCGGATCCGTCGCGTCGTGCCGGTAGACGAGGACGTTGGTGTCGACGAAGATCCGCTGGGTCACGCTTCTTCCCCGGTCGGCCGGCTGACAGCCACCGCGGTCATCGACCTGGATGAGGTCCGGGACGGTCGTACAGAGCGTCACGCGACGGATAGGGTGCTCCGCTCTCGTTCAGCTTCTCGGGCTTCACCGCCAGTGCCTGCTCCATCGCGATCTCGTACTCGTCCTCGCGGCGCCTCATCCCTTCGATCACGTCGGCCAGCCACCGCGAGACGCTCCGGTCGTCTTCGGCCGCCCGGATCCGCAGCCACCTCGCGACATCCTCCGGAAGGGTCACGGTCACGTTCTTCAGGCACGGGCCGCCAGCCAGACGCCGGAGCGCCGATCCGAGATCGCCCGAAAGGCCGCAGCGGCCCGATGGAGTGTGTGACCGGACGCCAATCCGGTGGAACATCACTATGGAGCGTGTCAGCCAAGAGGCTTCCCTGGTATCTTTTTTCCTTCACAATAGTTATGGCAGCATTGATCATAGCTGCAATCGGGACAAGTCAAGGAAAGTTCTGGACTGCGCTGTTCGCGGTGATAGAGAGAGTAGCCGTGAGCGGCGCAGCGTTGGCGACTATGATCTTGATGGCGGAGGGTGTTATCGTGGGTGCGACTAAAATCATCATCAACACGGCAAGGAAGCAAGCACGGCAGGAGGGTGATCGAAGCGGCTACGAACGTGCAGCGAAGATTGCCAAGCGTAGCGGAGTCGACCTTCCTCCGTATGCTCCACCGGATGATGGACAAAGCGACACAAGTATCGCTAAAGACAAGAAATAGTAGGAACTGACGTTCCTCGACAGTAGAAACCCGGCCGGGCGGCCAAGCCCGGCCGAAGATCCGCGGCCCCTACCGGAAGCGAGAGAATTCAAACTGACCCACTACCCGCCGTCGAGGGGATTGCTCCGGCTGCTGAGTGACGAGCTCGACAACCACATCGTGCACGGCTTGGTCCGGCGGTTGCCGGCCATGACCTGATCCGTGTCCAGGCTGAGGACTTCCGCAGGGCGCCCGACCGCACACCGCCCGCCGTGCTCCGCTGCCGAGCATCGGCCGGCGGCTAGCCCGCGATCAAGGTGGGACTCGGGCTTCGCTCGTAGCCGCCTCGTGCGATCAGCCGGGGCCGTCGCCGAGCATCCACGAGAGAAACGCGCGGATGCGCTCGCGGAACGCCGCCAGGGTCGCGGGCAGGCGATCGGCCAGCGCCTGCAAGCGCTCCGCTTCCATGTCGCCGAGGAGTTCCTGATGCCATCGCTCGGCCTGCGGGACGCCGCCGTTCAGCTCGCCAGCGATGCGCACGAAGATCCGTTCCGCCTCGCAGTCCCAAGCGGATCGCCCTTGAAGCGTGGGCGACGCCCGGCGCGCTATGGGAGCGCGGACCTGAGCCGACCGCACGACACGTACTTCGGTTGCCGCTGATCGTGCCGCTGGTACTCTATCATGGAGCGCAGCCGTGGCAGCACGAACGGGAGTTCGCCGGGTTGTTCACCGACGCGGCGCCGGAGTGGCGCTGGGTGCCGCGGTGTTCGTCGATGCGCTGCGGCGTAACGTACCGGGTCGCGGGGGAGACGTGATGAACTACGTGGAGCAACTGATCGAACGAGGCCGCCGGGAAGGCCGCCGCGAAGGAAGGCTGGAGGGGAAGATTCGAACGATCGAGGGATTCCTGGAACGAGATATCCCGTGGTCGAGCATCGAAGCGGCCACCGGCATTGACGAGGCCGCCTTTCGGAAGTTCAAGCGACAACTCGACGCTGCCGACGACGGCGCCACGTAGGGAAACCTCTCTCTGTCCACCGGTTACGACGAAGTAGGAGTAGAACACGCTGGCGTAGAAGCCCTCGGCTACCTGTCGCCGGCCGACTACGAGGCCCTTCAGAGCAGGGCGGCCGCATGAGCGCTGCCGCGGCGGCGACCCGCGCGGCTGAGACTCCTCACACCGCCCGGATCGGCCGTCTGCGGGTCGATGGGCATCCAGGTCAGCACGGTACCGGCGCGCCACTCCGGATGAAGCGCCCTGGCGAGATCGGACGCTATCGCTATCGAGGCGCCTTCCCCCGGGAGGGTGACGATTTCGCCGGCCGACCGGCGCACCAAGGGAGGAATCCGTGGCGACGACATCTTCAAGCGAGCGACACCGCACCCCGTGCTATGGTTCGGTGCTCCGAGAGAAATGACCTATACCATCGATACGGTGCAAGACTTGGTCCGAGTGCTGGACGAGCATCCGCAGTGGCTGGACGCCCTGCGTGCGCGGTTGCTGCCGCCGGCATTGCTGCGCCTGCCCGAGCAGCTCGCCGAGCTTGCCGCGCGCGTGGAGGAGATCGCGGAACAGACGAAGCGGTTCCAGGCCGCCACCGAGCAGCGGTTCGACGTCTTGGAGCAGCGGTTCGACGTCTTGGAGCAGCGGTTCGACGTTTTGGAGCAGCGGTTCGACGGTATGGAACAGCGGTTCGACGGTATGGAACAGCGGTTCGACGGTATGGAGCAGCGGTTCGACCAGCAAGATCACCGCTTGGGACGTGTGGAACTACTCCTTGGCCGGGCCATCGACGACCTTGGAGTGCTCAAGGGCGCGCACGCCGGCAATGTCGCCGGCAAGGAAGCGGGCCTGATCGCGCGGGACCTCGGACTGCGACACCGCAAGTCACTGACCGGCACCGAGCTCGCGAGCCTCTCGGATGCCGTCGACACGACCGGCATCGCCGTCAACGAGCTGCGCAGCTTCCACCGGGCCGACCTGATCTTCGAGGCCACCGACCGCGAAGGCGAGCTCCAGTACGTCGCCGTGGAAGCATCCTATACCGTAAACGGCAGGGACACCGCGCGGGCGATCCGCAATGCCGGGCTGCTCGCGAAGTTCACGGGCCGCCGCTGCCACGCGGTCGTAGCGGGACTGCGCCGGGACGACCGTATTCGGCACCGGGTCGATGCAGGCGAGGTGCTCTGGTACGAACTGACCCCGGAAGCCATGCACGCGGACTGACCGATGTCTGCGTCGTTCGGTCTCTCCACCATGCGGGTTCTCAACCTGAAGGCCGTGCGCAGCCGGCCGGCCCCACCCTGACTTCCGTCATCATCAGGCGTCGGCGACCTCGAAGGCGGTGACGTTGCGGGTGCCGCGGCTGAACTCGACGCCGATCACTTCGCCCCGGTTGCGTCAGGCCGGCGGCAGCGATTCGGCCGGCGGATAGCCCGGCTCGACGCCGGCCGCGGCCGAGGCGGCGAGTCCGATACCATGAGGTTCTCGCTTTGAGGCTGCGGCTTGAAGCGTCGGCGTCGCCCGGAGCGCTACAGAAGCGTGGACCTGAGCCGACCGCACGACAAGTACTGTGTACAGGTCTGGGAGCGGCAGCGGCAGACGCACAAGGACGAGCGCCGATTGCCGCTGATCGTGCCGCTGGTACTCTATCATGGAGCGCAGCCGTGGCAGCACGAACGGGAGTTCGCCGACTTGTTCACCGACGCGGTGCCGCAGTGGCGCTGGGTGCCGCGGTTCGAGCATCTGCTGGTCGACTTGTGGAGTACGTGCTGGCCACGCAGCCCGACGAGTACCGTTCGGTGTTCGTCGATGCGCTGCGGCGTAACGTACCGGGTCGCGGGGGAGACGTGATGAACTACGTGGAGCAACTGATCGAACGAGGCCGCCGGGAAGGCCGCCGGGAAGGTAAGCTGGAGGGGCAGATTCGAACGATCGAGGGATTCCTGGAACGAGATATCCCGTGGTCGAGCATCGAAGCGGCCACCGGCATCGACGAGGCCGCCTTTCGGAAGTTCAAGCGACAGCTCGACGCTACCGACGACGGCGCCGACACGTAGCTGATTCGAAGGAGCCGGTCGCCGATCGGCCGATGACGCCCCGCCCGGGCCACCGGCCCGGGGAGCGCAACGGCCACTGACCGGCGGCCGTCACGTCGAGCCGGGTTGTCCGCCAGCCGGATCGTCGCCGCCGGCCTGACGCAACCGGGCTTCGAGCTCCGCCACGCGCGCTTCGGCCGCTTTGCGGGCCGCGGTTTCCTGTGCAAGGAATGACTTCGCTTCCAGCCGGGCCGGCCGCTCCCGCCACTGTGCGGTCTCCGCATAGTTCGGCAGGTCTTCTCCGGCGTGCGGATCGTGAAAGCGCAGTCCGCGTTCGGTCACCCGCAGCTCCAGACCCAGCATGGCACTCGCCAGCGCCAGGCCGCCCTCTGCCAGCTCCCGCGCCGGCAGCCGGCGATAGTCGCCGGCGACCAGCTCCAGCCCCTGCAGCGGCGGCTTCAGGTAGTCGTTCGTCGGGTCGAACAGGAAGTACTCGCGCACGCCCAGCGAACGGTACAGATCGCGCTTGATGACCTGGTCTTCGTGGCGCGTGCTGCACGACGTGATCTCCAGCACGAAGTCCGGCGCCTTGGGCTCCTCCCACAGCAGATAGGTGCAGCGGTCGGCGCTGTTGGCGCCGAGGACCACGAACACGTCGGGCGCCACGGACGCCCGCGGATTGCCTTCCTGGTAATAGATCAGCAGGTTGCCGGAGACGTAGACGTCGGGGCGGTTGCGAAAGTAGTGTCTCAGGCGGTCGATGGCGTAGGCCAGCGGGGTCCGTTGGTGATCGCCTTCCGCGATCGGCCGTCCGTCGGACGAGGGATACTCGACCTTGGAGGTGCGAGCGGTGAGCTTGCCACAGGCCATCCTCCGCACCGCGACAGCATACCACTGCGGGCCGTGAGGTCGCCTCGAGACGAGAGATTCGGGCCGACGGGCTCCGCAGCCGGCGAAGCGGCTGATGGGGAACCGTACTGTGCCATGGGATTCGACGAGGTGGCCAAGCACGTGGAGTACGTGCTGGCCACGCAGCCCGACGAGTATCGTTCGGTGTTTGTCGATGCGCTGCGGCGTAACGTACCGGGTCGCGGGGGAGACGTGATGAACTACGTGGAGCAACTGATTGAACGAGGCCGCCGGGAAGGCCGCCGCGAAGGAAGGCTGGAGGGGCAGATCCGAACGATCGAGGGATTGCTGGAACGGGATTTCTCATGGTCGAGCATCGAAGCGGCCACCGGCATCGACGAGGCCGCCTTTCGGAAGTTCAAGCGTCAACTCGACGCGACCGACGACGGCGACACGTAAAGAAACCTCTCGCTGATTCGCACGCATCTCTTCGCCTCGGTTGCGTCAGGCCGGCGGCAGCGATTCGGCCGGCGGATAGCCCGGCTCGACGCCGGCCGCGCGGCGGTCACGACCTACGTAGAAGACTTGTGGGGGACCCGGGTGTAGGAGTCGACCTGGAGTTGCGCCGGGAAGACCGGGCCGTAGGCCTCGCGAACCACGCGGCCGCGGACGGTGACGTAGAGCTGCTGCAGGTTCCGCAGCTCCGGCACCAAGTCGCCGACGATCTCGTAGTGATCGGTCTCGGTGACGATGACCAGGATGGTCAGCGGCGCCGAACCGGTCACCGTCATCCGTCCGGTGAGCTCGATGACCTGGTCCGGCTCCGGCTGGTCCGGCGCGGCGGGCTCCTCGGCCGGCGAGGCGCATGCCAGGAGCACCCCGGCCGACAGCGCCAATGCCGCGCCGGTGCGCTTCATCCGATGACGCCCGTCATCCGATGACGCCCACTACTCCTTGACGACCACCGTGATGCGGTTGTCGGAGTTCGCGGTGACGCTAAGGCGCATCTTTCCGGTGTTGCGCCCGAGCGTGGTGTACATGTTGGAGTGCGGCGGCTGGGTGCGCTCGTTGAAACTCCGCAGCGACTGCAGGTACGGCCCCTCCAGGGCCAGGCGGTCCGACACATCTGGGCCAAGGATGTCCGGCAACCCTAACGGCCGGAACACGTAATTGAACAGGTTGATCGAGCCCAACTGGAAGGTCGTGCCGTCGGCCGAGCGGGAGGTGCTCCACGTCCCGGAGTTGTACCGGTACCGGGCGTCGGCGGAGGTGTTGTCCGACAGCAGAGTGGCTGCCGCCCAGTTCGTCAGCAGTTCCCCGAACGAAACGTCATGCCCCAGGTCGCTCAGCGCCGATTCGATCGCATCGACGCCGGAGCCTTCGTTCCGCACGATCTTGCGGAAGAGCTCGGCGCCGCCGTAGTTCCGGGCCAGATAGGCGCCCAGCGCGTAGTTGATGCCGTAATTGGCCAAGTACCCGTCCCACCTGGTCACCTGGATGTCATTGAAGACGTTGTAGAGCGGCGGGCGACCGCGGCGGTTGCCCGAATCGCCCGCCGTGGCGTCGTCGTACGCGACGCCGCGTGGGCCGCTCACCATCATCTTGTCGGCGATCAGGTCCTCGGTCACTTCGGAGGCCATCTCGTTGAGCCACGCTTCGCTTATTGTGTCCTGCACAACCCGCTTCTGATAGAAGTGGATCATGTGCTGGAACTCGTGGGCCAGAGTCGCGATGACATCACTCGGCCAACGGTCGGTCACATCCCACGTCGCACCGTCGCCGAATGCCAGAAGCGCCGAGTCCAGGAAGAAAATCAGCCGTTCGCTCGAGGTGCCCAGCACGGGATCCTCGGGGTTTCTCACAACGTTATGCACACGAGAGAAGAGTCCCGCGGCGCGCCCCTCTCCGGGCTGCGGGAAACCGTCACCGTCGATGTCGAACAGCAGGATGTGAATCTCGTCGGCAGACTCCGGGGGAATCAGGATCGGCACCTCGTGCGGACCCCACGGGTCGCCGAAGATGGACGTAACCCAGTCGTAGATGTCGTTGCCTGCTCCGGGCCGGAGAAAGCGGTTTGCCATCGCGTCCAGCATCTGTTGGGTTACGCACTGCTCGGCGATGACGCAGGTCGTTCCCCACTCCCGGTCGGCCACCCACATCGCCAGCGTGGTCGTGCCGTCCGTGACCACCTTGCGGGCGGTAGCCGGGATTACGTCGACGAGCCCGGGGACTACCAGATCGAGAAAGGTGAACGTGTCGCCTTCCGCGACCCGTCGTTGCGACTGTGCCTGCAGACGCCGTGTTCGCGTATCCAGTCCGTCGCCCAGCGGCGTATAATTGTTGTACTCCGTGATCCACGGCCGATCGGGTGCCGGCTCGCTCACCGAGGGTCGGGGTTGCGGCTCATACTCGTCCTGTGTGGCCGCCCGCAGCCCCTTTGCGGCGGCCTCCCGGAGGTCCAGTCTTTCCACCTGAGGATCCACGTGGTAGTGGGCGCTGTTGGTCGCGATCAGGTACACCTCGGCCAACGCGTCGCCCAGGTCTAGCGTGTAGAGGGTGTCATCGAGAACCTCCCCGCCCGGGTTGAGGACGAACACCTGATCCCCGCTCCCGCGGTAGGTGGATTCGAGGTCCTTCGCCCGCGGTGGCGGCGGCGCGTCGCCCGGCACCTCGAACGTGGTGATCACCCGTCCATCGCCACGGCCGCCCCGGTCGCCGCGACCGGTGAATCTGCCCTCGAAGGAGCTTCGCTGCCCATGGTTGTAGACGTTGACGATGTAGTGAGTCTCGACAGCATCACAGCTTTCCCAGTGGTCCAGGCGCACCTCGTAGATGCCGGGTGGAGGGGTGCCTTGCGACCATCCGATGTGCTCGTTGCGGATAAAGCTCTCGGGTCCACAGAACGAGTCGACGTCGAGCACGCCGCCGCTCTCGACCTCCGGTTGGCCGTAGTAGACTTCATGGCCGTTCGGGTCCACCACGTGCAGATCGAGATCGGCATCGGTATCCCATGACACGGTGATCTGCACGTCTCCGGATCCCACGGGGATCCCGATCACCTCGTGGCACGCCGTCGGACCTGCCGCACCGCTGCTATCCACCGCCGTCACTGCAACGCATCCCGACTGAACTTCGGGGTCCAGATCGAAGTGGATCTGTCCAACCAGCCGATGCGCGGAGGCAGCACCCGGCAGGTCGATCTCGTAGTACCCGAGACTCTCCCCGCCGATCGAAATGAGCAGCTTGTCGACCGTGGAGCCCGGCTCGAGGTCGATGTTGAGGAAAACCGATCCGCCGGCCACGAAGACCCGGTTACCAGACACGGCCACGGCGGGTCCGCCGCTCGGTTCCGGCAGGTGCTCGAACCGCAGCACCCCATGGGTGTCTCCGACAGCAACCGACGACACGATGCTGGTGAGGACGGTTGCGGGCTGGACGACGATCTCGAATGTAAGTTCGTCGATCTTGTCTTTTTCGTCCCGCACCCTGTAGGTCATGAAGTAGGTGCCGGTCGAGGTCGGCGTGCCGCTCAACGTGCGTCGGCTAGCGTCGAATTCCAGCCCCGGCACTTCCGGGCTCAGGGAATAGGTCAGCGCGCCGGTGCCGCCCTTGGCGGCGGGGCAGGGTCAGGGCGACGGCCTTGCCGATCGTGTACGGGCTCGGGTCGTACACCTTCGCCGAGAATTGCAGCGGGGCGATCGGGGTAATCGGTCCGCCGCAGCCGAGCGATACGAGGGTCACGAGCGTGACGAGCGCGACCGGCGCGAAGGGCCAGGCTCCGCGCTGACGGCGCGAGCGGGCGGACGGTGCGGATGCTGGTTCCATGACGCGGTGTTTGTAGCACAGAGCCCGCGGCGGGGTCAGCGCAGGGCGTTCAGATCGAGGCGCAGGGACACGGTCAGCAGGTGGGAGAGGCGGGGGTCGACCTCGCTCTCCTCGCCGAAGGCGAAACGGGCGGTGCCGCGGTAGCGGGTGCTGACGCGCAGGCCGCCGCCGGTGTAGGTGATGCCGAGGGAGGCGGTGTAGAGCTGGCGGTTGCGCTCGGGCTGCTCGGTGTAGAGGTCGAACAGCGGCTTCAGCCAGCCGTCCAGGGCGAGGTCGCCGACCTTCAGGCGCGACTGCAGCTTGCCACCGGCGGTGATGAACAGCGGGTCGTTGCTGCGGCGCAGGATCAGCTCGGTGGCCAAGTCCAGCCGGTCGGTCAGATCGAAGTCGAAGCGCGGCTGCACGCTCACCGCCTGGGAGGCGCCCTCGGCCGGCTCGCGGGGATCGGAGCGGCTGGTCAGACGGAGCGGCAGCGTCAGCCGGGCCGCGTCGCCCAGGTCCTGGCGCACTCTGGTGAGCAGGGTGTGGCGGACGTAGGTGGGCTCCAGCTCCTCCTCGTCGTCCTCCTCGATGCCCTGCGCGGTCTCGTAGGTGAAGGTGAGCACCGGCAGGTCCTGCGCCGGGACCAGGGCGGCCGGGCCGGCGCAGAGCAGGGCCAGCGCAGCGAGTCGAAGCGTCCGTGTGCGCCGTGTCACCGCATACCTCTATCAATGGCCGTAGCGATCGCTCGCACGGTACCCGGATCGGCCGGCCGATTACCAGATCGATCGTTCCAGAATCAGGACGATTCTGGAGAGGAGTCGCGGTAGGTTTCCAGAAACGCGTCGGCGACGCGCTGCGCCCCGGCGACCTGCTCGGTGCATACGAACCGCCACAGCCGGCATCGGGGAGTCGCACGACACTGAACACCTGTGTTGACGTGAACAGATGTGTTGTGTAAAGTTTTGAGTCAGGAGGGTAGAGACATGGGCGGATAGGATGCTCGTTCCAGAATCACAAGGGTGGGAGCGGTCATCGCACCGTTCGGCTGGGAGATCGCGTCTCGCAGTTGCCGATGCACGGCGCGAACAAGGAACTCCCCAGGAGACTGGTTGAGAAGATCAAGAAAGACCTGGGGTTAAAGTGAAGCTGGCAGGAAGATCATCTGTCAGGCACTGATATAAATTGCTTGCCTGCAAACAAATGCGGGCCGAAGAGAAGACGATTCAGAAAAATGCTGTCTTATCCAATCAAGTTGGAACATGATGACGGGGCCGTACTCGTTACGGCCCCGGATTTTCCAGAACTGACGACGTTCGGAGACGATCGAGCCGAGGCGCTTATGCGCGCGGTCGGGGCGCTCGAAGAAGCGGTCGCCGCGCGCATAAGCGCTCGACAGGACATCCCGGTGCCCTCGCAAGGGAAGACTCGTGTCTCGTTACCGACTCTCACCGCTGTCAAGGTGATCCTGTACCAGGGCATGCGGGATCAGGATGTCGGCAAGGCCGAGCTGGCCCGGCGTCTGGGATGGCACCTGCCGCAGGTCGATCGTGTCCTGGACGTGAACCACCATTCGCGGCTCGACCAGATGGATACCGCTCTGGGCGCCATCGGGCTGCGCCTCGAGGTCACGTCAAAAGAAGCAGCGTAGCGGCACAGCTCTGCTGGCTCAGCTCCGGTACGTCTCCAGGAACGCGTCGGCGGCAAGCCGCGCTTCTGCCACCTGCTCGGCGGTCATCCGTTCGGCCAGGCGGTCCATCTCCTGTCTCAGGGGAGCGTAGCCGTCGGGAGTGATGATGGTCCACCAGGAAAAGCGATGCCAGCGCGCTGCGATGTCGAACCACTTGTAGGCGGCCACGTAGTTCCTGGGAACGCCGTTATCCACCGCACCGCCCAACCAGGCATGCCGGGGAATCCGGCACCGGTTCCGGGTACCGCATGGACCTGTACCTCAAGAACCCGCACCCGTACCGGAGCCAGCACCAGAACCGGGGTCGGTACCGCTACTGCCATCGCCCTGAGTCGGTGGGGACGTGGCGGGTGGATCAGGTTTCGGTGGATCAGGGGGCGGCGTGTTCTGTCCGTTCGTGCGCCACTCCTGCCACCTCGCATACTCTTCCTGGCGACCTTCCTGGCGGGCCTTCTTATAGAATCTCACTTCAATCCTCCCTACCGCAGCAGTGACGATTGCCGATGCAGCCCCAGCGGCTGCGATATTGTGAATACTTCGATACAGGCTGAAGGTTTCCTTGTCGAACAGGATGACGAGAGTCAGTATGACGATCAATGCCACCCAGTAGGTAGCTTCGTGTCTTCGTCCGATCTCGCGCCAATCGGACTGTTGTGGTGGGTCGCCTTGGGTCATCCCGTCTCATTTTGCCAAACTTCTACGTCTTGTCATCCCCTTCGACTCAAGGATACCGGACGAAGCCCGCAGGGGCAACACGGCGCAACTCCTTTTGCCAAAACGTGTTACGGAAAAGGTGCGGATCATGTTGCGTGGTCCGCTGCGCGTTCGCCATGGTGGTCCTTCGGTGCCTCTGCCGGAAGGATGGTCGCGTGCCCGGTGCAGATCAACGTCGAGTCGGTGACTTCCAGTAACGGCGGTTCCTGTCGGCGGCGGCCTTGGGGCTCGCCAAGGCCGCTACCGGTTCGTGTGACTGCACCTCGTCGGGCCGCAGGCGACCCACGTCGATGAACGTGTACTCGAACGTGTTGCCTCCCTCCGTGGACGAACGCGGCGTCCAGGCAGGGGCACCGTTGTATACCAGCACCGGCACGATCCACGGAGGTCGTTCCCCGACGCTTCTGCTGCCGCGCAGACAATCGCTCAGCATCGACGCGTATCGGCGCAGGCGCTGCGCCACTCTCGGGTACGGATGCGACAGCAGCTCGATCATCAGCACCGGCGTTCCCGAGCGCTGCCGTTTGCCCGGCACGTAGTCCACGCTCCATGCCGCATCGACGCGGATCTCACGGAGATAGTCATCGATGCAAGTGCCGGGCAACTCCTGCACGTTCCAGACGTCGAGATCACGCGTGAGCTTCTCGGGAAGGAACCCCAGCAGGTCCCGGATCGTCTCCGGAGAAATGAACCCGTAGCTGACCGCGGCCTTCCGAGGCGGGGACGTTTCGGCGTCCTGGGAGTCGATTCCGATCGAGTCCGCGGCGCGGCAATCGCTACAGATTCCCTGCCGCAAGTCCGTGCCGCGATCCCAACAGTAGTAGCATATTCCCAAGCGCTGTCCCACGCCGGCGAGCGCTTCGCCCGGATTGCCGTCGTGGTGCACGGACAGCGTCAAGGCATCCTGGACGAAGCGCAGCGTTCGTTCCTCGCCGATGTCCGCGAAGAACGACTGCTCCTCGAGCTTGATCAGAACGTCATTCATCAAGAAGCCGTTGAAGTGGTGGGACATGCTGCGGTATTTCTCGAAGCGCACTCGCGATGCGGATGCTCGTCAGCTTGACGATGAAGCGGGCCGCTTGAACTCCTCTGTGCATGACGCGCACGTACCGTCGTCAAGTTCGTCGCTCGGCCTGTAGCACGTGTCACAGAAGCCGAGACGTTCGCCGATGCCGTGCAGGACCTCGCCCGGATTGCCGTCGCACTCCCGTGAAAGACGGAGGATGTGATCGACGAACTCCGCGGTCTTCTCCGGCCCGATCTCGGAGAAGTACGACTCGCGTTCAAGCATTGCGAGCATGCTGTTCAGCATGTGGCTGCCGCTGTGATTGGACATCTCGTCTTCGTCGACCGTCGCTCGTTCAGAACCGCTCCGGCACTTCCGGACAACGCACGCCGGCCGTTGCCGCACGCTGCCGGTCGGCGGCATCGATTCGATACCCCGCCACCATCCCCACCGCATCTTCTCCGAACACCTCGGCCAGCGTATCCGCGCTCTCACGGCTGCGGCCGATGTCCTCGACGTCGATTCGATTGGCCACCTCCACGGCGATCCAGAGCGGCCGCCGGTCTCCCCGCCGCTCGCCGTACAGGATCAGGTCCGTGGCGAGAATCCGGTGCTCCTGCTCGGCTCCGATCCGGCCGTCGTCCGCGGCCTGCGCCAGCGGCTCGTCGAACTCCGCCGTGGCCTGCTGCAGGGCGCTCTTGATGACCCGGACGCGTCGCAACCGCATGTTCTGACTGACCAGCGGGACAATCCGTCGATGCACCTTCATCTCCAGGTCCGAACCCTTGAGGTATCCGACGTCGTTCTTGAGTTGCCGGACATCGGTCTTGAGCTCTGCCACGTCTATCTTGAGATCCGCCTGCGGATCAAGTTGCATGGTCGGCTGCTCGTTCGCCATCGTGCTCCTTCGGTGCCTCTGCCGGGGAGCATATTCCCGTCCCCCCGTGCAGATCAACGTCGCAGGCATCGAACCTGCTTGTCGTGCGGTCGCCGCACGCGTGGGGCCATCGACTCTATAGACCACCCCGAGGCGTTGGGCGTCCATCGCTCCGAGATGTCCAGCCACTTGTGGGCGGCGACGTCGTTCCTGGGGAGGGCGATGCCGTCCTGGTACATCTTGCCGAGCATGAGCGCGTGAAACCCGATCGCGCGGCCCGAGGTGAATTCCCGGCCGGCCACCGCGGTGACTTCGGTGTCTGCCCGGCCGGCCAGCCGGTACCACTTCACGGACTCCACGGGATCCTGCCGGACGACGCCGGCGCCGGAGGCGTACAGGTCACCGAGTGGCAAATCCAACCTGATGCGTTTCTTCGAGATGATGAACGCGATGCTGTGGTCTCGGCGCCTGGCCGAGTTCGTCGAGCGTCAGGGCGGGGCCGACGATCAGCTATTCGGAGGCAGCAAGGTCAGCCGACGGCTGGACGCCACGCTCACCATGCGCGCGGCATCGGGTCGCGCCGAGTATCGATTCGCCCTCGCACACGCGCACCCTGACCGGTTCATGTTCGTCGACGAGGCGTTCCGCTTCGACTACGGAAGGATCGGTGCGGAACCCGATTGGCATCACGCCGGCAGCGGCCATACGGAAGAGAAGATATTGGAAACCGCGCAGTCGGATGGCCCCGACGGTCACACCGCGAGCGACCTCCTCGTCCTGTATCGAGCGTGTAGAAGATTCGCCACCGACCCGCCCGGAGCCTGTACGTGTCACTCGGAATCCGGAGTTTGGTCGACCCCGGCGGCCGTGCATCGTCCGCCAGCGAGTCTGGATCGACGGAATGGCGCTCACGGGTTGCCCGGTCCGGCCATGCGGTAGCCGACGCCGCGCTCGGTAAGGATGTAGGCCGGCCTGGCCGCGTCATCGCCCAGCTTGCGGCGCAGCTTCTTGACCAGGGTGCGCAGCAACTCCGTGTCGTTCGCCTCGCGCCCGCCCCACACCTGCCGCATCAGCATGTCGTGCGTCGATACCCGTCCCGCGTTGACCGCGAGGACACGCAGGAACTCGTACTCGGTGGCCGTCAGCCGCACCGGGCGGCCACCCACGGTTACCCGGCGCTGCTCGTAGTGGATGGCCAGCTCCCCGGTCACGAACGGTTCGGGCTCGGCGCGCGTGCGCAGGGCCGCCCGCACTCTGGCCGTCAGCTCGGTCGGCGAGAACGGCTTGACGATGTAGTCGGCGGCTCCGATCTCCAGCGCCCGCGCGATCGTCTCGTCCCTGCCGTAGCCGGAGATGAAGATGACCGGCTGATCGGCCAGCTCGGGGACGCTTTCCATCAACTCGATGCCGTCGGTCCCGGGCAGCATCAGGTCCAGCAGGACCAGCCGGGGCTTCTCCGCCCGGATGAGATCGGCCAGCTCCCGGTGGTCGCCGGTCACGAGCGGGGCGTAGCCCGCCGACGTGAGCGCCTTCCGTACGTAGCGCAGCGTCTGCGGGTCGTCGTCGACCACGAGTACGCGTTCCGGGTCGCGCCGTTCCCGCGGCGGCCGCGCACGGCTCCCGGAGAAGTCGGCAGCGGCGGCCTCTTCCGCCGCCGAGAGCGTGAACGTGAACCGCGTCCCCCGGCCCGCTCCGCCGCTCTCGGCCCAGATGCGACCCCCGTGCGCTTCCACCAGCCCCTTGCAGATGGACAGGCCCAACCCGAACCCCTCGATCCCGGGTCCCCGATCGCCGCCGCCGCTGCCGGAGTACTTGCTGAACAGGTGCGGCAGCCGCTCCGGCGGCACGCCACGGCCTTCGTCCGAGACCGAGACCGAGATCTGTAGGCCGTCGCGCAGCGCGGCCACCCGGATCGAGGACGACGCTGGAGAGTGTCTGGCGGCGTTCGAGAAGAGGTTGTTCAGGACCTGGACGATGCGCTGGCGGTCGGCCATCACCCGCGGCAGCTCCGGCGGCAGGTCGATGAGGACACGATGCCTGCCGCTGCCGCTCAGGAACGTGTTCCTGGCCTGGTCCACCAGCGCGCCCACCTCTGATGGCTCGGGCGAGACCGAGAGCGTGCCCGTGTCGATGCGTCCGGCATCGAGCAGGTCGCCGATGAGGCCGCGCATGTGATCGGCCTGCTCGTCGATGATGCGGAAGAACTGCAGCAACTCGGCCGGGTCCAGATCGGGCGAGGCGCTCAGCACGGTCGCGGTCGAGCCCTTGATCGAGGTCAGCGGCGCCCGCAGCTCGTGGCTCACCATGTCGAGGAACTCCGCCCGCAACCGCTCCAGCTCTTGGAGCGGCGCCAGATCCTGCATGGTGACGACCAACGACTCGACCCCGCCGTCGGCGGAGTGGATCGGCGTGGCGTTGATCAGCGTCGTGACAGTGCGCCCGTCGGGCACTGAGAGTACGATCTCCTCGGCGCGCACCGTCTCGACGCTGCTCAGCTCCCGCGTCAGCGGGAAGTCGCTGAGCGAGATTTCGCGCCCGTCGGCGCGCCGGCAGGTCACCACTTCCAGCAGTTGCTCCGCCGTGCGGCCCGGCATGCGCAGGTTCTCCACGATCCGCCTCGCCTCGCGATTGAGCGACACCGAACGGCCGGTGCCGAGATCGAAGACCACGACGCCGACCGGGGAGGTTTCGATCAGGGCCTCCAGGTCCGCGCGCGCCCGCTGCTCGTCGCGGTGCGTGCGGGCGTTGACGATCGCCGCCGCCGCCTGCGACGCGAACAGCACCAGGACCTCTTCGTCCTCGGCCGTGAACTCCTCTCCGTTTTCCTTCCCGCCGAGGAAGAAGCTGCCGACGTGCACGTCCCGATGGCGCATCGGCGTTCCCTGGAACGTCATCGACAGCATGGGGTCCGGGGAGTAGCCGAGCGAGCGCACGTAGTCGGCGAAATTCGGCAGCCTCAGCGTCCCCGGAAGGTCGCACAGGTGTTTGAACAGCCGCGGCCCGTCGGGCCAGGCCTCCATCCGCCGTTGCTCGTCGGCGGTGAAGCCGGAGGTGACGTAGTCCTGCGGCTGGCCCGCGTCGTCGACGGTCGTGATCACGCCGTGCCCGGCGCCGGTCAGCGCGCGAGCGCTTTCCACGACCTCGTGCAGCACGGTGTCGAGATCGAGACTGGCGTTGATGCGCAGGATGGCGGCGCTCAGTCGGGAGATGCGCCCGCGCAGCATCTCGTTCTCCCGCCTGAGGTCGTCGGCCCCGGTCACTGCTTTCTCCTTCTCCCGGCCGGCGTGGTCCTCGATACGCGGTGTGCCCGCGCGCCGCGCCCGTGCCCGATCGCGCGCAATCGTAGCGCGAATTCACGAAGTAGTCACGGTCTCTCCGGATCTAGCCACGAAAATGTCACAGATCTTCAGGTAAGTCCTTGTACACTCTGCATGTGGTGGTCGTGGCATGGGTGGCGCTCTGGCGAGCCCGGCGGAAGTCCAGGGTTCGCTGATTGGGAAGCGAGAAACCATCGGACCCTCGGGCTCTTTCGCAGCCCGAACCGACCGACCCAGCGATCCGCAGTGGGGGGATGCCGGCCGGGTCAGAGGTACCGGTAGGCTTCAACGAACGCTTCGTTGGGGGACAGTGGTCCCGACCTAAGCCTAAGCGGTAGCCGTTCGGGGCGTAACGTGGGACTCGATCTGGCGGCCCACTTCCGTCTCTGCTCGGCGCAGTTCCCACGTCTTCTGGAGGTTCATCCAGACCTGCGGCGTTGTCCCGAAGTAGCGGGCCAGCCGCAGCGCGGTGTCGGCGGTAACGCCGCGCTGACCATGCAGGATCGCCGTGATCCGGTTCCCCGGCACGTGCAACGCCTTCGCCAATAAGTTGGCGGAGATACCGAGTTCTTCCATTTCATCTCGAAGTATCTCTCCCGGATGCACCGGTCTCATACCGTTCCTCACGCCCATCAACTTCCCCTTAATGATAATCGACGGTGCGCCGAGCCGCTCCTGCTCGCTGGCGGTGCCGTCGCTGATCACGCTGGTGGGGAGCGGCGGAGTGGCGGCGGACAAGTGGCGCTGCAGGGCGGCGTGGTAGCGGTCGTTGGTCACGACGAGGGCCGACTCGACCACACCGGAGCGGGCCAGGTTGGCCAGCAGGTGGTCGATGAGGGCGCGACCGCCCACCTCGATCAGCGCCTTGGGCGTGTCGGGGAACAGCGAGCGGATGCGGGTCCCGTAGCCGGCGGCGAGCAGGATCGCGTTCACGGCTCGGCACCTTGGGGCATGGTGGTCGAAGGTGTCGGCTTCCCCCGAACACGCCAACTCATCGAACTTGACCCGCATCGTTACTATAGCATCGAGCTTGGCGACGCACCGGCGACGCGGCTGAGCGAAGCCATGGAGCGGAAGCTCGGCATCCTGGTTCTCATGGTCGATCCGGATCGCGACATCTCCGGGGCGGCCTGTCGCCTTCCGGAGTTGGACGCCGTCCTGATCGCCCGCCGCGAAGTGGCAGGCCGCCGTCACTTCGATCTCGCCCACGAGCTGTTTCACATCCTGACCTGGGATGCCATGCCGCCCGGGCTACCGAGTGGGACCGTGGAGTGATGCCGACCTACCATAAGCGAGTGGACGGTCCGCTGCTGGCAGAGCGAATGGGATTGCCCAGGATCCGCGCCGAGTGCCCGCGGTTCAATCGATGGGTTGAGCGCTTGGAGTCACTGGATCGACGGGCGGATTAGCCGCTCGAATACTTCACCGATCCGTTCCTGCTCGCCGGCGAGGGTCGCTTCTCTTGGCGCCACACGGGGGTCGACGCACAGCGGCTGGCAGCCTACGAGCACAGCTCCGGGCGATGGATCGCCGCGTTCAGGACGTTGGCGCCGGCGGTGGGGCGCGAGACACCGCTCTTGCGACGGGCGCTCGGTCTTACCCGTCGTTCACGGTTCGAGGACGCGATGCGTGCCGGCGAGCGGTTCGCGGCCGAATTCGGGCTCGGCGACGCACCGGCGGCGCGGATGAGCGAAGCCATGGAGCGGGAGCTCGGTATCCTGGTTCTCATGGTCGATGCGGATCGCGACATCTCCGGGGCAGCCTGTCGTCTTCGGGAGATGGACGCCGTCCTGATCGCGCGTCGTGAAGTCGCCGGCCGCCGTCACTTCGATCTGGCCCACGAGCTGTTTCACATCCTGACCTGGGACGCCATGCCGCCCGAGCACTCCGAAGCTGCGCGGGAAACCGGCGGGAACCGCGCGGAGCAACTCGCCAACAACTTCGCCGCGGCCGTGCTCATGCCGGCGGCCAGCCTGCGGTGATGCGGCGGTTGGGCGGACCTCACCGAAGAAGAGTTGATACGGCGGTTGAACGCGGCGGCGGACGAGATGCACGTGACGTCCTCGGCGCTGCGGTGGCGGCTGGTCGCGCTCGGCGAGTTGAAGCCCGCGGCGGCGCGAGCGTTGCCGGAGGCGGCGCTTCGCAACAACGGTCGCGCCGAGGCCGACGACGTGGTGGCCCCCGCCCGGTTTTCCCAGCCGTTCATGGACGTGATGGGGTTGGCCATCGATCAGGGCCTCGTCTCGGCAAAGCGCATGGCCGGGTTGCTGGACGTCACGGTCGAAGGGCTCGCGGAACTGTTCGCGTCGCACGGCTTCGAACGGCCCGTCGAGCTCTAGCCCGTCATGGCGCGGCACATGGCGCGGTGCTGGTCGATACGAATATCATCCTGGAGTCGTACCGGGTCGGCTCATGGCGCGCGCTCGCCGGGGGCTACCGGGGTGCAAACCGTCGAGGAGTGCGTCGACGAAACGCAGGCGGGGTCCCAACGCCGCGGCCGCTCGCGGAGGCCACGACGGCTCATCAACTACGCATGCCGCCATACATACCTTGACACAGTATACCGCCAGAAGGTATCTATCGCTCGTTGGCCATACAGAGCTTCGGAGACCCGGCCACAGAGGAGTTCTTCGTCAGCGGGCGCCTCAGGAAAGGAATCGCGTGGCAGGGCGTCGCCGGTGTGGCCAGAAGAAAGCTGGACATGCTTCATTACGCCGCAGCGCTGGATGACTTGCGATCACCTCCCGGCAACCGACTCGAGGCGCTGGCCGGAGAACTGCAAGGTCTGCACAGCGTGCGCGTGAATGACCGCTGGCGCGTGGTGTTTCGCTGGGGGGACAGCGGTCCCGAGCAGGTTCGGGTCGTGGACTACCACTGAGATCAGGAGCGCTGAAGATGTACGTTTTCGAAAGAGAGCCGACCACACCCGGTGAGATCCTGTCGGAGGAGTTTCTGAAGCCCCTGGGCATCACGCAACGGCGGCTTGCCGAACACATCGGTTGCGAGGTGAAGGTGATCAACCGAATCGTCAACGGCCGATCGTCCATCGGTGCGGAACTGGCCATGCGGCTGGCAGGCGCTCTGGATACCTCGCCGGAGTTCTGGCTGAACGCTCAACAGGCGGTAGACGTCCATGCGGCCCGACATCGCCTGAAAGAGCTGCCGAAGCCCTTGGTGGCTCACTGACGGCGGGAAGCGGGATCGCGGCGCGCCGTCAGCCGGGCGAGCCGTCCTGCATCGTCCGGAACGCGCCCTGCGCCTCCGGGACGGTTCGGGATTGCTGTGCTGTCGCCCCAGCAGGCATTGAGGAGGATCGAGGAATGAAGAGACAGACCAGCATGTATCCGTTGCGTCTTCCTGCGTCCCTGAAGGCGGCTGTCGCCGAGATCAGCAAGGAAGACGGCACCAGCATCAATCAGTTCGTGGCGACGGCGGTCGCGGAGAAGGTTGCCGCGATGAAGAGGGCCGACTTCTTCGCCACGCGCGCCACTGAGGCCGACATCGAGGCGGCGCGCGTGGCGAACGGGAGGACAGCCGCCGGAAATCGAGAAGAGCAGGTCGGACTCGGTGTCGCGCAGGTCGGGGTCGACGAAGCTGCGATCCTGCAGGGTGAGGGTGGACCAGCGCAGATCGCGGGCGAGCGACTCCGGCAGGTGGGCGCGGAGCAGGGCGGCGGCCTCCCCGTGGTCGGCGAAGACGGTGCGAAACAGCTTGTCGTGAGGCCGCTGCACGTCGTGCGCCATACCGAGGAAGCGTCGCGGTCGGCGCTGGCGCTTTCGTCGGCCGGCAACGTGTCGTCATGGGCTCACGCGCGGAGGCGAGACGATGCCTGGATCCTGTGCGCCGAGATCAGCAAGGATGACGGCGCCAGCACGTCGCAGAGGCGACTACCGGTAACGGCGGGTCCTGTCGATGGCGGTCCTGGGGCTCGACAAGGCCGCGACCGGTTCGTGTGACTTGACCTCGTCGGGGCGCAGGCGACCCACGTCGATGAACGTGTACTCGAACCCGTTCCGTTCCTCCGTGCACGACTGCGGCGTCCAGGCAGGGGCACCGTTGTACACCAGCACCGGCACGATCGACGGAGGTCGTTCGCCCACGCTATTGCTGTGGCGCAGGCAACCGCTCAGCATCGACGCGTATCGGTGCAGGCGCCGCACCACTCCCGGGTATGGATGTGACAGCACCTCGATCATCAGCACCGCCATTCCCGAGCGTTGCCGCCTGCCCGGCAGGTACTCCACGCCCCAGGCCGAATCGACGTGGATCTCGCGGAGAGAGGAATCGATGCAATCGCCGGGCAGCTTCCGCATGTTCGAGGTGTCGAGATCACGTGTGAGCTTCTCGGGAAGGAAGCCCAGCACGTCCCGAATCGTCTCCTGGTAGATGAACCCGTAGCTGAGCGCGGCCTCCCGAGGTGGCGACACTTCGGCGTCGTCCGAGTCGATTCCGATCGAGTCCGCGGCGCGGCAATCGCGACAGATACCCTGCCGCAAGTCCGTGCCGCGATCCCAGCAGTAGTAGCAAATGCCCAGGCGCTGTCCCACGCCGGCGAGCGCTTCCCCGGGATTGCCGTCGTGGTGCCGGGACAGCGCCAGGGAATCCTGGACGAAGCGCAGCGTTCGTTCCTCGCCGATGTCCGCGAAGAACGACTGCTCCTCGAGCCGGATCAGAACGTCATTCATCAACAAGCTGTTGAAGTGGCCGGACATGCTCGGTATTCCTCGATGACGCGCTTGCGCTGCGGATTGCTCAGCTCGCGCTGCATGCCGCGCACGTACCGTGGTCGAGCTCCTCGCTCAGCCCGAAGCACGTGTCACAGATTGCGAGACGCTCGCCGATGCCGTCCAGGATTTCTCCAGGGTTGCAGTCGTAGTCCCACGAAAGAGCGTAGATGTGCCGAAAGAACTCCTCGGTCTTCTCCGGCCCGATTTCGGAGAAGTACGCTTCCCGTTCAAGCCTTGCGAGCATGCTGTTCAGCATGTGGCTGCCGCTGTGATTGGACATTTCGTCTTGTCGACACCTCCCAAGGTCGGATGCTGCACTCTGACGCTTGATCCTCGTCGAGTTCCTCACGATCAAGGCGGCCGTGGTTTACCAATAGCGTACGCACGACCAGCGGAGACACCTGGAAGTGCTCGGCGATCTCCTGTTGTGCTTCATCGGAGAGATCGCCGCCGAGTGCATGTTCGATTTCGTTGAATGGACTCAGGAACTCCGCCGCGAACGACCTTTGTGCCTTCTGCCGATAGGTGCTTGCCCGCGTCGCCGGGTGGAGCCGATCGGTTTCGCCGGTCAGGAGCTGGTCACCGAGCAGTCGCGCCAGCTCGAAGCGCCGTCCGGTTTTCCACCTGGATCGGAACACGATGCGGCGCCGGTTGCCGTCTTGATCGAGCGAGAACGCAATGCGTGCGTCCGTCGCATCGTCATCGAGAGCGCCGCTCTTCACCGCCGTGAGCTGCAGGAGCTTCGCGTCATCGATGGGGCCGCCAGTCATGCCGGCGTCTTTTCGGACCGCGGCCGCCATCATTGCTCCCAGATACCATGCGGATATCTCCTCTCGATCGAAACGGTCTGTGCTCGACGGCAGTCGATAACTGTCGCCGACGTCGATGTCGAATCCATGGCAGGCGGCTTGCTGCCTGAGCGTCTCGGCCCTCAGAACCTCGGGTTGGCTATCGTGGTGTGCGGCGAGCTCGTGGCTCGCCGATTGTCCCAGTTCCCTGGAATCCGTTTCCAGTTGCCGAAGAATCTCGTCGTCGTCGGCGTCCGGTTCCCTGCCAAGCAGCGCTTCGAACGTGCGGCGTTGAGCGATGGCGGGGTCTTGCCGCTCCTTCGTGAGGTCGCGCCAGAGAACGTCGAGATTGGTTTCCGCAACCCCCTCCGCCCGCAACCTGCCCCGAATGGACGCGATGAATCGATCGACAGCCGCCTCGTACTCTCTTGACGGAAACACGGCCACGGCATCACCGATGTAGCGGTATGCGGTGGTCGGTCGCTCGGCCGTCGGCCGGGGAACAAGCGCCGTGCGCTCGCCATCCGAGAAGATCGTGATGTCGGGCCAGACGTATCCGCCGCCGATCGTGCTCAGGCGATGGGCGAACGCCCAATCAGAGGCTGTGGTGCGTGGCTCCCATCGAAGCCGCCACCAGTTCCAGGTGATCCACTCCGCGAGGTGATAGCCGGACAAGTACGGCGTCTTGCGAACGACGTTGACGAACGAGTCGTGTCCGGCCGTCAGCGAGATGTCGTTTCGCCAGATGCCGATGGCCGCGAAACACGCCCGCTCCTCGGCAGCGCCTTCGTCGAGCCTTTCCCATTCCGCGCTAATCGTCAGCCGGCTCGCCACGTTTCTTCCACTCCTTCAAGACCAGCGAGCGCATGTCGTCCTCATCCTCCAAACGGTAGCCGTGATATCCGTCAGTACCGAGCTTCGCTTCATAGGCCGTTCCGTCAGCGTCTACGCTCCAAACGTATTTCGGCAGGCTATGGCCTGCCAGTTCACTGACCATACCCCTCGTCGCGCCTTCACGAAGCAGTAGTCGAGCTTCGGCTCTCAGAATCACTCGGGTGCCGTCGCACAACGACTTCCACGGACGGGGACTGACCGGAGGATGAAATCCGTAGTCGCCGGGGGATCGCTTGTGATGTGCGCTGCCGACGTAGACCATCCGAGTCGCAAGATCGTTGCGCTCGGCACTACCGAGCGAGTCGGCACGAGCAATGCGACGAATAGGTCTGTTCCCCGATCTCTGAGACATGTCCCCGAACCAACCAACGAACCAGGCGGCGTCGCCACCGTCGTACGCGCTGACGTGATCATAGGTGCATGAGGGCGAATCGCCAAGCGCTCGCCGGGCAATGCGCAGGGCTCGGATCGCCTGGAACGCGCGCGGCGCGCCGTGACATACCGACCACACCCGGTGAGATCCTCTCTGAGGAGTTTCTGAAGCCCCTGGGCATCACGCAGCGGCGGCTTGCCGAACACATCGGCTGTGAGGTGAAGGTGATCAACCGAGTCGTCAACGGCCGGTCGTCCATCGGTGCGGAACTGGCCATGCGGCTGGCAGGCGCGCTGGGCGCCTCGCCGGAATTCTGGCTGAACGCCCAGCAGGCGGTAGAAGTCTACGCGGCCCGACATCGCCTGAAAGAGCTGCCGAAGCCCCTGGTGGCTCGCTGACGGCGCGAAGGTAGATCGCGGGCCCGCCGTCAGCCGGGCGCTTCTTTCGTCCCTGGTTGACTCGTCGCTTCCAGCTCGTCCAGCTCCGCATCCCATTCTTCGAAGAGCGCATCACCGTCCACGATGAGGCCCTGGTCCAACAAGCCTCGCGAGCATGCTGTTCAGCATGTGGCTGCCGCTGTGATTGGACATCTCGCCTTCGCGACCGTCGCTCGCTCAGAACCGCTCCGCCACGTCCAGACAACGCACGCCGGCCGTTGCCGCACGCTCCCGGTCGGCGGCATCGATTCGATATCCCGCCACCGTCCCCACCGCGTCTTCTGCGAACACCTCGGCCAGCGCATCGGCGCTCTCACGGCTGCGGACGATGTTGTCGACATCGATTCGATTGGCTACCTGCACGGCGATCCAGAGCGGCCGCCGGTCTCTCTGCCGCTCGCCGCGCAGGATCAGGTCGGTGGTGAGAATCCGGAGTTGCTGTTCGGCTCCGACCCGGCCGTCTTTCGCGGCCTGGGCGAGCGACTCGTCGAAGTCCCCCGCGGCCTGCTGCAGCGCCTTCATGATGATCCGGACCCGTCTCAACCGCATGTGCTGACTGACCATGGGGACGATCCGTCGGTGCACCTCCGTTTCCAGATCCGATTCCAGATCCGAACCCTTGCGGTATCCGGCGTCGGTCTTGAACTCCGCCACGTCCTTCTCGATGTGGTCCAGCCGTGCCGGCATACCGAGGAATTCGTTGGTCAGAAGCGCGCGCCACAGCAGGCGCTGCGCCTCCGGGTTGGCCTGCAACTCGGTGATGATCCGGGCCACCAGAGACTGCGGATCACGCTGAGTGGTCGGTTGCTCGTTCGCCATGGTGATCGTTCGACGCCTCTGGCGGCAAGGATAGTCCCGTGGCCGGGTCAGGATCAACGTCGAAGGCAGTCATCGCCTGGAAGGCCGAAGCGGTGTCGCGCGCAGGGTGAGGCCGACATCGAGGCGGCGCGGCGGATTCTGCGGCGAACGGGAGGACAGCCGCCGGAACCCGAGGAGCGCCTTGATGAGATCGGGGTACCGGCTCGTCCGGTGCGCTGCTGACTCGTCGTTTCCAGCTCGTCCATCTCCCGCATCCCAGGCACACACCACGATCTGAGGACGCGATGCGGTCCGGCGAGCGGTTCGCGGCCGAATGCGGGCGGACCTGGCCGAAAGACCCAATCCGGCGGTTGAACGCGGCGGCGGACGAGCGGTACGTGAAGTCCTCTGCGTTGCCACGGGAACTCAAGGGCAAGGTCCTGCTGAAGAAAAGGTCTATCGTCACCGGCAGCTAAACGCCGAAGTCGACGCGGCGGATATCCCCGCGCTTGCCTGCGCAGCGCCAGCGACCGCGCGCGGTTATTCATGGTGAGGCCCCGAAGCATGCTTCACGACGAGAACTACAAGCGCCTGTTCGCCTCCCCGCTCATGGTCCAGGATGTGCTGCGCGCCTGCCTGCCCGCTCACCGGCTGGCCGCCGCCGACCTCTCCAGCCTGGGAGAGCTCTCCCCCGAGTACGTCAGCGACGAACTGCGCACGCGCCACGGCGACACCGTCTGGCATCTGCGCCTGGGCCGGCGCCGGGCGTTTCTGCTGGTGCTGCTGGAGTTCCAGGCGCAGGACGATCGCTTGATGGCGCTGCGCATCCTCACCTACACCGGGTTGCTGTTGCTGGAGCTGGCGCGCAATCAGCCCCCGGAGGTGGCTGGCGAGCGGCTCCCGGCGGTGCTGCCGGTGGTGCTCTACAACGGCACCGAGCCGTGGACCGCGGCGCCGGACATGGGCTCGCTCATCACGCCGGTCGGGCCGTGGCTGGCGCCGTATCAGCCGGCCCAGCGCTACTACCTGATTGACCTGCAGCGGGTGGCGGCCGATGATTTGCCCTACCGCAACCTGTTGCGCGCGGTGGCGCGGCTGGAGCAGAGCCGGTCGCCGGAGGACGTGATGCGGGCGGTGAAGGCGCTGCGGCGCTGGTTGCCGAAGCGGGGCGCGGAGGAGTTGCGGCGCGCGTTCGTGGATTGGTTGTGTCAGATAGCCGGACCGCTGGCGCCGCCGGGAGCGTTGATGCCGGCGATACGGACGCTGGAGGAGGCGAGCATGACGTTGGTCGAACGGGTCGCCGAGTGGCCCAAGCAGTGGCTCCGGGAAGGCCGTGAACAAGGCCACGCACAGGGCGTTGCGGAAGGTCGTGAACAAGGTGTTGCGGAAGGTCGTGAACAGGGCCTTACCCAGGGTGTTGACCAGCAACGGGCACTGCTGTGTCGGCAGGCGGCGGCGCGCTTCGATGCCGACGCCGCTGCCCGCCTGGCCGACCTGCTGGCACCGATCGCCGATCCGGAACGGCTGGCCGAGGTCGGTGACTGGCTGGTGCGCTGCGAGACCGCCGCCGCGTTCTTCGCCCGCTTCGATCCCGCCTCACCATCCTGAGACTCCAGCAGTCCGAGTAGCCCGAACGCGGGCGCCGACCGGCGGGCCTTCAGTCGGGTTCTTTCATCCCCTCGTCCGATCCTTCGAGTCGCTCCCTGAGAGCACGCAAGGCGTCCTGGTCGATGCCGGTAGCCGCTTCGACGACCGACCACGGAACACCGGCCCGCAACAGGTTCTCTATGGTACCCACCTGGCCCTCCAGCAACCCTTTCCTGTGGCCCTCCTGGAGTCCTGTCTCGCGGCCCTCCTGGAGTCCTTCCTCGCGGACCTTGCGCGCCATTTCCTGCATCAGTTCCTCGGCATAGGTCACCCGATCACCTCCCGATCCCGACACCGTCGCGCGCAATTGTTGACCGAATTGGCGTGCGGTGTCGCGGTCTTGTGTCGCCCACAGGTACACCACCAGCGTACGGACGGCATCCTGGTCGGCGTGCGGCAGCAACTCGGCCAGCAACTGCGCCGCGCGCCGCAGCGCCTGCCGCCGATGCCGGTACCGAGCCATCATCATGAGTTGCGCGATACGGCCGTGCAACAGGCCGCGCACCGCCCGCGGATTCTCCCGCGACTGGTCGACGAGCAGGTGCGCGAAGCGCGGCACCCAGGGCCAGTCGCGCACCGAGTCGGCGAACAGGTCGGCGAACTCGGTGTCGTGGCGCCAGCGGCCCGGCCCCTGGTAGAAGACCAGCGGGACGATGGGGCGCAGCCGGCGCTCGCGCGGAAACTGCCGGCGGGAGCGGTCCCAGATGCGGCAGCAGTACTTGAGCAGGCGGAAGCGTATCCAGCGATCGGGGCGGGATTGGTGCTCCACGAGCACGTACAGCCATGCGGGCGGGGCGCCGGCCTTGCGCCTGATCGAGAAGAGCAGGTCCGACTCGGTGTCGCGCAGGTCGGGGTCGACGAAGCTGCGATCCTGCAGGGTGAGGGTGGACCAGCGCAGATCGCGGGCGAGCGACTCCGGCAGGTGGGCGCGGAGCAGGGCGGCGGCCTCCCCGTGGTCGGCGAAGACGGTGCGAAACAGCTTGTCGTGCGGCCGCTGCACGTCGTGCGCCATACCGAGGAAGCGTCGCGGTCGGCGGTGGTGCTTTCGCCGGCAACGTCGGTTGGCAGCCGCGTTCATCTCCAGGATCGTCGATCGAGTTCTGGCGCGGACCTGACGCGGCGGGGCTACGCTTCCAGATTCCGCGACGATGCCTTCGCAGTCTCCTGACCCCGTCCCTGAAGCGCCAGCGACCGCGCGCGGTTATTCATGGTGAGGCCCCGAACCATGCTTCACGACGAGAACTACAAGCGCCTGTTCGCCTCCCCGCTCATGGTCCAGGATGTGCTGCGCGCCTGCCTGCCCGCTCACCGGCTGGCCGCCGCCGACCTCTCCAGCCTGGGAGAGCTCTCCGCCGAGTACGTCAGCGACGAACTGCGCACGCGCCACGGCGACAACGTCTGGCATCTGCGCCTGGGCCGGCGCCGGGCGTTTCTGCTGGTGCTGCTGGAGTTCCAGGCGCAGGACGATCGCTTGATGGCGCTGCGCATCCTCACCTACACGGGGTTGCTGTTGCTGGAGCTGGCGCGCAATCAGCCCCCGGAGGTGGCTGGCGAGCGGCTCCCGGCGGTGCTGCCGGTGGTGCTCTACAACGGCACCGAGCCGTGGACCGCGGCGCCGGACATGGGCTCGCTCATCACGCCGGTCGGGCCATGGCTGGCGCCGTATCAGCCGGCGCAGCGCTACTACCTGATTGACCTGCAGCGGGTGGCGGCCGATGATTTGCCCTACCGTAACCTGTTGCGCGCGGTAGCGCGGCTGGAGCAGAGCCGGTCGCCGGAGGACGTGATGCGGGCGGTGATGGCGTTGCGGCGCTGGTTGCCGAAGCGGGGCGCGGAGGAGTTGCGGCGCGCGTTCGCGGATTGGTTGCGTCAGATGGCTGAACGGATGGCGCCACCCGGAGCGATAATGCCGGCGATACGGACGCTGGAGGAGGCGAGCATGACGTTGGTCGAACGGGTCGCCGAGTGGCCCAAGCAGTGGCTCCGGGAAGGCCATGAGCAGGGCGTCGCGGAAGGTCGTGAACAAGGCCGCGTACAAGGTGTTGCGGAAGGTCGTGAACAGGGCCTTACCCAGGGTGTCGACCAGCAACGGGCACTGCTGTGTCGGCTGGCGGCGGCGCGCTTCGATGCCGACGCCGCTGCCCGCCTGGCCGACCTGCTGGCACCGATCGCCGATCCGGAACGGCTGGCCGAGGTCGGTGACTGGCTGGTGCGTTGCGAGACCGCCTCCGCGTTCTTCTCCCGCTTCGATCCCGCCTCCATCGTGAGACCCCGGCGGTCCGAGTAGCCCGAACGCGCCCGGCGGTGCGCTCGATCGAGTAGAGCAGGTCCGATTCATTGTCGAGGAGGTCGTCGTCAACGAAAGCTCCGCTCCTGGACGGTGAGGCCGGACCGCCGCAGGTGGCCGCACGTCGTGGGCCATCGACCGAGTACGCGTCCCCGCCGGCGCTGAGCGCTTTCGCGCCAGCCCAGCGCGCGTCGCCGTCCGTCGTCAGCCGGACTGCAGCATCGTAGCAACATGCGGCGGCCCACACACCAGCCTTCTCATCGATCCGGCACCCAGTTACAGTTGCCTCCCATGAATCCGTTTTCGCGTGCCAAGCTCCCCCGATCGGCCCCCTTTCTCGCAGTCTGCGCAGTCCTGATCTCCTCTATCTCAGCCTGCAACCTCGGTCACATGGTCCCCGATCCCGCGATCGTGCAACTCGCAAGCCTGAGCGTGTCCGGAGGGGCTGGAGATCCGTATCCGACGTTCGCCCCGGACATCCATCACTATGCGGTCAGATGTGAGGACGACGAGACACTGACCATTTCCGCCCGCCCACTCGACAGCGCCACGACTCTGACGCTCAACGGAACGCCCGTGTCGCAGATCACGGAGAACACGGTCGAACTCTCAAGCGACCACGATGTGGCCATCGGGCTCGGGCTCGGGGAAGGCGACGAGAGCGTGACATACGTGATCCACTGCCTTCCATCGGACTTTCCCGCTGTCGAAATCGTCCTCAAGGAACCGACCGTCTCGGATGGCTTGATGCTGGTCACGCCCCGCTACAATTACAATAACAAAGAGATCTCCTACCTCGCAATCATCGACAACAACGGCGTGCCGCGCTATCACCGAAAAACCGATCGGCGAGTAACCGACTTCAAGTGGCACGCTCGCCATCGCATGTACTCGTATTTCGAGAGAATCGGGAGGAACAGCTACGATCAGTACGACTACGTGATCGTGCTACTCGACCAACGCTTCGATGAGATCGACCGGGCGAGCACCGTCAACCTGAATCACACGGACTTTCACGACTTCCTGATGACCGACGAGGGCAATTACCTGTTCCTCTCCTACAACTCAGTCACGCGCGATCTGAGTGCATATCCAGACGAGATCGGTAACTTCACCTACTCGACAACGGAGTTGACTCGCGATTCGGTCATTCAGGAGGTCTCTCCCCAGGGAGAGCTGCTGTTCGAGTGGAACTCGTGGGACCACATGAAGATATCGGACTGCCTGCAGCACCGCTTTCCTGACGACTATGCGCACGTCAACTCACTGCACTTGATAGACGGCGACATCGTGGCCTCTTTCAGAGGCTGCTCACAGGTATTGAAGATCGATCGGCCTTCAGGCCGGGTGCTTTGGCAGTTGGGCGGTAGCGACCCCGGCGAAGCCGATCTTCACGACAGCACGCGACCGATCTTCGACCGGACGTTCTACCAGATGGTGGGTGATCCCGAAGACCAAGGGTTCTGTGGACAGCACTCCGCGATAGAGCCGAAAGACGGGAAGGTCGTCATATTCGACAACGGCATTCACTGCCTGTTCGACAGAACCGATCGGACCGATCGCGACGCAGCCGGTCGCACCAGGGTCGTGGAGTATCGACTCAGCGGGGACCAAGCGGTATTCCAGCGACACTATCAACCTGCGGGCCAGCCGAGGACGGTCGCAGCCGGGGCCGTTCAAGTGCTTGCCAGCAGCCACTGGCTGATTACGTGGGGCAGGGGGCCGCAGCTCTCGCTCTCGATCACGGAGGTCGATTCGGAGCAGCGCGAGGTGTTTGTCATGAATGTCACCAACCCCGCGGAAAGCACCGAAGTGGCTTTGACCTATCGTGTCTATCGGGAGCGAGGTCTCGGTCTCCCGCTGAACTTGCCGTAGCTTCTCAAGCGGTGGCAGAAGACACCGCTGGGGAGTTGGTGATCGCAGAGACGCAACGGTTCCCGCCGACGCCGGTATACTGCAAGGACATCGTGAGTGGTGCTATGCGGCTCTGCAACCGGCCGCTCCGCCTGCGGGCGCACCTGGGACTGGAAGAGCAGCAGGTGAGCGAACCGGGGAACGCGCGGCCACCCGCGCACTGGGGGTAGCAAACAGCTCGGCGACTCGGTGGTGTGTCAGCGGCTTACGGCCCTGGTGTAGAAGACACGGCACAATCGGTCAGTATTGCTCGCGGCGAACTGCCTGCGGCCACAGTCCCAGCTCCGGCAGCAGTGCTTGACGAGCCGGAACGGGCATCCAGAGATCGGGGCCGCGAAATGGTGTTCAAGCAGGACGGACAGTCGGGAGATGCGGCTCTCCGCAGAGCCGCCCGCGATCGGGGCCAAGTGGGCGTCGTCGCGGGTGCCGATGATGGCAGCTCTCTATGGCGGCGAGCGACGTGAGCGGGGGTGAGAGTGCCGGAACCACGACGCCATCCTCGCCAGTTGACCCCGGAAGTCCGTGGATGGGTTGTAGCCCAACTCTTCTCGCGCCCGTGTGATGTCGGCCAGCGAGTGCGGTACGTCCCCGGCACGCGGCGGCCGGCGCTCGAGATCAAACTGCCTGCCGCACACCTCCTCCAGCGCGCCCTTGACATCGAGCAGCGAGTAGGCGTGACCCTGAGCGATGTTCAGCGCCTGGCCATGGAAGCCGTCCGGCCGCGTCGCCGCGCGAACGTTGGCCCACGCCACGTCGTCGACGGAGCAGAAGTCCCGCGTCTGCGTCCCATCGCCCTCCAGGTAGGGGCGGTACGATGGATCGACGTACAGATGGTACAACCACGCCGACAACACCGACGAGTAGGAGCCACCGAACGCTGCCCCGGGTCCGATGACGTTGAAGTACCGCAGGCTCACCGCGTCCAGCCCGTACAGCCGGTGGAACATGCGACACCACTGCTCACCCTGACACTTCTGAAGGGCGTAGGGCGACTCCGGGTCGCACGGGTGCGTCTCCGGCGTGGGCAGCACATCGGTGGCGCCGTATACGGCGGCGCTGCTCGCGAACACGAATCGAGTCTTTCCGATCAACTCCGCTCGCAGCATGGCGTCGAGCACCGTGATCGTCCCCAACAGATTGGCCATGGAGCTGTGCAGCGGCTGCTCGACCGTGAACGCAACTTGCGAGCGGGCCGCTAGGTGAATCACGGCCGCCGGATCGGCGTCGCGCATGAGGCGCACCATCTCGCTGGCGTCCGTCACCGTGTGCCGGTGAAACCGCACGCTGGACACGGCGTTGTCCGGCTTGCCTTCGGACAGATCGTCCACGCCGACCACCTCCACCCCTCTCTCCACCAAGCGCTCGCAGGTGTGTCGGCCAATGAAGCCATTGCTTCCGGTTACGATGATCCGCATGTCGCCCGCTCAACCTTCCGACCGGAACCTAACACGGGCTCCGCGCCCCTGCACCTCGTTCGGGCTTTCAGCGGATCGCAAGAACTCCGACAATGAGGGAAACGGCTCTCTCGCGAGCATGCCGGCCCTCCGGCCAGAGCAGATTGGACAAGGAACCGAATTGGAAGTGAGACCAGGGGACGCGATGCAGCACGGCGCTCTGATGGGCCACCCGATGCAGGACTGCCACGCTCTCCGCTGTGGAGCCTCGCACACGATCGCGGGGAGCGTCCGTCAGCAAGGTGACGCGGACCCCTGTCAGAGGCTGCCGAAGTGTACCGAATCGCCGTAAACGGCATCAACTCCAAGACCGGCGGCGGCAAGAGCATGCTCAACAATTACCTGACGTTGCTGGACAAGAGCGTTCTTCTTGATCGCTACCTCTTGCTCACTCCCGACCCGTCGGCGTTCGCATGGATCAGCAACGATCGCATTGAGATTGTCGATGTCCCATCATGGTATGGCAAGACCATCGCCTCGCCGTTCATCTACGAAGTCGTTCTGCATCGGGTTTTGAAGCGCTACCGGATAGACCTGGTATTCAACATGGGCGATCTGGTCGTGCATACCGGAATCACGCAAGTGTATCTCTTCGACTGGTCCTACGCCATCCACCCGACGGGTATCGTCTGGGACCTGATGGATAGGAGAGACTGGTTTATCCGTAAGGTGAAGCTGTGTCTCCTGAGGAGAAGAATTCGTCGACCGTCCGTCACAATCGCCCAGACGCCGGTTGCCAAGGAAGCGTTGCAGAGGCTGCACGGCCTGACGAATGTCAAAATCGTTCCCAACGCGGTTTCGTTGGACAATCTCGATTCCGCCAGCAACAAGCGATTCGACTTGCCCGCCGGTAAGAGGCTGCTCTACCTGACGTACTATTATCCGCACAAGAATCTGGAGGTGTTGCTGCCTGTTGCCAGAAGGATACGAGAACTGGGACGGGACTACAGGATCATAATCACAATCGCTGCCAGTCAGCACCAGAAAGCCGAGCGTCTGTTGGAGGACATTCGCATTCAGGACCTAGGTGCGGTAATCGTAAACGTCGGCCCCGTGAAGATGGCTCACGTTCCAGCTCTGTACCGAAGCTGCGATGGATTGTTGATGCCCACGCTGTTGGAGTCATTCTCGGGGACGTACGTGGAAGCCATGTTTCATCGCATTCCCATACTTACGAGTGATCTCGACTTCGCAAGAGGCGTCTGCGGGGACGCGGCTTGCTACTTCAATCCCCATGACGCGGATGACATCATCACCAAGATCGATGCGGTATTCGACGATCCGAGGCGTGTTGCTAGCTTGATCCGAGCGGGTGAACGAGCGCTCTGTTCGCTCCCTGATTGGGCGCAGGCCTTCGAACGGTATCAGGAGATCATCCGCCGCGAATTGAGACGAGCCGATGGTGATGTCGACCACTGATTTGCGGACGGTGTCCGTCGCATCGACGCTGCAGTTGCCTGCGGACGTGAGCATGTCCTCGGTCGTGAAATTTGCCGTGCTTGGGGTTGTGTGCGCAATGCTCTCGGATCTATCCAACGACACGCCCGCAACATTTTCGGTGGCGCGTATCGTCTTGGCAGGGCTACTTTACGCTACGCTGTTGCTGCCGGTGAGAGCCGGAGCGACACTTCTCCTGGTGATCGGCCTCGCGGGGCAGGACATCGTGTCCGCCAGCCCCGCGGAAATGGAACACATGACAGCGGCGATTTGGCAGCTATCACTGGGGCCGCTGAACCCGAGCGCGGTGTTCTTCGGATGCCTGATATATCAACTGGCGCGGATCCGGCTGTACGGACCCGGTGGGCCGGTCAGTCGCGCGATGGTGTGGTTTCTGTCGGTGCCGATCGTCGGCGGACTGCTGTACGGCGGAGTGTTTGTGGAGTTCGGGGTTTCGGAATACCTGACCGACATCCGGTTTCCGCTTATACTGTTAGGCAGCATCCTGCTGTATGGTTCGCTGCTGCGGTCGCAACCGCAGTGGACGCCGCAGTTGGTGGCCGCGCTGCTCGGCGTGCTGTTCGCACGGCACTTCATCGACTTTACGTATCTGGCGATGAACTACGGTGCGCAGGGGGTTGCCGGAATCAGTCGATCGAGCGAGGACTCGGCCAAAGGCGCGGTGAACCTGCTGATACTGGTGGGTCTGCTGACGACTATCGTGCGGCGAGGGAACCGGCTTCTCGGAGTCGCGTTGGCAGTTCTGTTCGGAGCCCTCTCATTTGCCTATGCGACGAGGCTCATCTGGGTCGCTCTGGCTATAGGAGTTGTGGTACTCTTGTTGATTCTGAGGGTGTCCAGGGGAATTCTGATGGCCGCGGCTGGTCCCCTGCTGTTAGGTGCGGCAGCGTCCCTCCTGGTGGTACTCAATCCGGGGTCCGCGCTGGTCGCCGCCGTCCGGGTGGGCACCGTGACGGAGGGAAGGCCGGCCACGAGCTTCGCGGTGGACGTAGAATACAATCTGATTTCGCGAATCGACCCGATTCGATACGGGGAAGCGGTAAACGTGATCGAGTCTCTGGGAAGACGGGGCGCATACCTCTGGGGAACCGGCTACGGCGGTTACTACGAGGACGACGCGGTGGATTTTGAGGAGCGGAGAATGGGAACGTCATTTCCGACATTCATGTTTCAGTCCGGCCGGTTTTTCAACACCCATGAGTTCGTCACACACGTGTTTCTCAAGCACGGAGCGCTTGGCTTGATTCTGATCGCATCGGTGTGGATCGTTCCAGGCATGGCGCTTGTTCGTGCGCTGCGGCGCGGGAGGGCCTTCGAGGGAAAACGTCCCACGATGATGACTATCATCGTAGCCGCGCTCGCCGCGTATCTCCCGACCTCTATGTTGCACAACTACTGGTCGGGGAAAGGGCTGTTCCTGAGCGGGATTGTTCTGGCGCTGTGTATCCACTTCGCACGGGAGCAGTCCGCGAACATGGGGGTACAGCGCGGGGGCCGTTTGGTCGTGGCGCCGAGTGGCTGAAATCGAAGATAGGGGGGAGGGAGGAGACGGAGTCGAGGTCGTCGCGTTCGATCCGGTGAGCGTCGGGTACTCCCATGCGATGTTCAACGCTGCTATCGTGCGGGCCCTAGATGCGGCGAGCATCGTAGAAGGGGTTCATGTCATCGTGGCGAAGTCCGCGTTGGAATCGAAACCATTTGCAGGAGTAGCGGCGCTGCCGAAGGTGAAGGTTCGTGACGCACTGCCGGAAGGATCGCAGGGACGGGGACGCTGGGGACAGATCAGGCGGTCCGTGGGATGCCACGCGCAGATGTGTCGGGCGGTGCGCCGGAGGCGATCGGTCGTGAGCGTGCATCTGGCGGCGGACAACTTGATCGCGCCGCTGTGGCTGCTGTGGGATCGGCTCGTCCGCGGTAGATGCTCGTACGTGATATTGCACAACAACGCCCACGGAGTCAGAGCGTCGCGGGTGATCAGACTGCTGTGGAGCGGGGTGTTCCGCGCCGGCGTGCGGCCGGTCGTTCTGGCGAAGTCGGTATGCGATTTCTACGACCGGGTGTATCCCAACACCCGGTTCAACCTGCTTCCACACCCGTCATACGCAGGCGGGATCGAGCCGGTCGCACGGAATGCAGAACGTCGAGAGCGCGATCAGCGGTTCCTGTTCCTCGGGCGCCACGGCCGGTCTTCGACCACGGTGGACTTTCTGGGCAGGTTCATTTCGGCGTGCTCGGAAGTGCGTGATGGCAGCCCGATGACCGTCGTCGCGGAGCGGTCGGTGGCCGCGGGGGTGACGGAGATCGCGCGTGGCGCCGGAATCAGGTTGCAGATGTATGATTGGCCGGCGGAACACGATGACTACTACCGGATGGTACGTGCTGCGCGGTTCGTCGTGTTCCCGCCGAACGCGTCGGACCGAATCAGCGCCAGCGGCGTTCATGCGGATGCGACGTCGTACTGCGTTCCGATCATCGCGCCAGCACAAGGGGTATTTGGCGAGAACGTCCCGGATTCGGGCGCCGAGCTCTTGTACGAGGATGTGGAGTCAGACCTCAACAGGGTGGTCGCAAGAGCTGCGGGAATGTCGTCTGAAGACTATCAGAAGCTGCGATCGGACGTCGCCCAGGTACGGTGCGGGTGCGACGTGATCCGCACCGCTGAGCGATTGACGTATCTGCTGATGGCGCCAGCCTCGTGACAGGTGCGGACGTCGAGGGTACCTCGCTCAGAGCAAGGGCGTTGTCCGGATCGTTCTGGTTGTCGTCACAGTGGCTGCTGAACAAGATCGTGACGTCCGCTTCGATGCTCATCATCGCGCACTTTCTCTCTCCGGATGACTTCGGAGTGGCGGCGACTGCTCTCGCGTTCTCAGCCTTGATCTACGTCATGCCGTTGACCGCGATGGGTGACGTCCTGGTGGCCTACCGGGGAAGACTCGAGTTGCTGGCACCGACGGCGGTCCGGCTCAGTTGGTTCATGGCCGTGTTGGGAACCTGCCTAATGGCGGGATCGATTCCACTCGCGCTGCGATGGTACGATGCCTATCCCGCCTCTTGGCTGGGTGGCCTTCTGGCGGTGCTGGCCATTCGTCCGGTGCTGGACGGATTGTCGGTGGTACCGCGCGCAAATCTGCGGATGCACTTCCGTTTTCGCGCGGTTGCGTTGATCGATGGCCTCTTTCAGTTGGTGGCCACGCTGCTATCGACGGTTCTCGCGGGGATGGGAGCTCGCGCGGCGTCGCTGGTGGTTCCGCAGATCCTGAACCAGGCCGGCAGGGCTGTAGGCTACATCCGCACGGGGGCGGTGAGGAGTAGGCGGCGCTTCCATCGCGGCGTCGCGTACTTGGTCATGCGGGACTATCTCAGAGGTGGAGCGGCTCAATACATCCATGGCCTGACGCTTCAGATACACCTCATGATCCTGGGCTATGTGGCGGGCTCGTATCAGGCTGGTCTTTACGGGTTCGCGAGCATGTTGGCCGTGCAGATCAATTCGATGGTCGCTACCCGACTCGGCGAGGTGATGCAGCCGATTCTCGGCACGCTGCAGGGTGACAGGTCGCGCCAGGCGCGGGTGTTCGTGCAATCGCAACAGATGCTCGGGGCAGTGTGCATCCCGCTGGCGCTGCTGCAGGCGGCGTTGGCCGAACCGCTCTTTGAGCTGCTATTCGATCCGAAGTGGCGTCCGGCGATCCCGCTGTTTCAGATCCTGGCGCTGCGCGAGACGTTTGCCTTCGCGTCCGGCCCGAATATGTCGTGCCTGAAAGCACAGGGCCGTTTCGGGCTCCTGCTTGCCTATCAGATCGCACATGTCGCGCTCACGGTACCGATCTACTGGTTCGCGGCCCGGGAAGGCGGAGCTATCGGTGTGGCCATCGGCAGCGCAATCGTATGGTGCGTTACGACCGTGTTCGTCACGTGGCTGTGTACCGGAGGGGACTCCCGCGGAGACCTTCGTCGCGTGATTCGGTTGTATGCGCGGCCGCTGCTGTCTACCCTCCCGTTGTTCGGCGCGGGGTACGTGCTCGTAGGGTTTTTGAGCCAATGGCACGCAGCGGGACCGCTGGTCGCGGTCGCGATCCTTGGGCCGATGCTGGCAGTCCTGGCACTTCTGATCGTCCGACTGGTCGATCCGGAGTTCGGGTCGCTGCTCGAAGGCCTCCTGCGTTCCGGGCGTCGTGGGGTGTCGGAGTGGCGACAGCGGGGTGGAGCACGCTCCAGCCGACCGGCAGGGGATCGATGATCCCGCAGCAGAGTCGTCTGCGCATGGCGGTGCTGCAGCGCGTGTGCCCGGATTACCGGGTGGCACTGTTTTCCGCCCTCGCCGCAGCCCAGAACGTGGAGATGAGGCTGTTCATCGGAGAGGACATCCCCCACAGCAAGGTGCGAAGCGCGCGTGACCTGGACGGCGTTCCGGTGACACGGCTGCGGACGAAACTCGTCCGCTTCGGGCGTCGCATCTTTCCTCTTCACATAGGCTTGATCGACGAACTCAGGAAGTTCGGTCCGGCGGTCATTCTCTGCGAAGGCGAAAGCCACTTTCTCGGTTACTTGCAGGCGATCTACTATCGCGCTCGCTACGCCAGAGCGACGGCGCTGATCCATTGGTGCTTCATCACATTGCCGGGCAAGTCGCTGGCAAAGCGGGGCGCCCTCGCGGCCGTGAAAGCTCACTTTCGCAAGCACTTCGACGCCTTCCTGGTCTACTCCTCGTTCGGCAAGGACCGTCTGATGGAGCTTGGCGAGGATCCGCACAAGGTCTTCGTCGCGACGAACGTGGGGGATGTGGAGAGATACGTCAGGCTGTCGAGCGGCTTGGAAGCAACCCCGGCGGAAGCCCGCCGCAAACTGGGTCTGCCGGATCGGTTCACGATCTTGTACGTCGGCACGTTGAGCCGCAACAAGCGTCCGGATCTGGTCCTCGAGCTTGCGGCCCGAAGAGGGGAAGAACGCTACAGCTTCGTCCTCGCGGGCGACGGCGAACTGCTCGAGCACTTGAGAAGTCGCGTCTCGACGGAAGGGCTGTCAAACGTTCACCTTCCGGGGAAAGTTACGGAAGCACTCCCCTTGTACTACCGCGCCGCCGATGTACTGTTGATTCCTGGCCGGGGCGGGATCGTGATTTCCGAGGCGATGGCGTTCGGGTTGCCGGTCGTCGTCCACCACGCTGATGGCACGGAGTACGATCTGGTGCGAAGCTGGGTTACGGGTGTGCGTGTTGCAGGCGACGGTGTCGAGGACTTCAGGGAAGCGCTAGAAGTCCTCCGCAGCGATCCGGCCCGGTGCGTGGCGATGGCGTCGGCGAGCCGCCACGCGGTCCAGGCTCTCTGGACCACCGGCAACATGGTAAGTCAGATCACCCGAGCGGCCGAATACGCCCGGTCGGCGCGAAACTGAGGACACGGCCTTGTACTTGGACCCGGAGAGTGCGCTGCCTGCAACACACGGCGAGCGAGCCTATCAGCGGTGCACCGAGTGCGTCATGGACACGACCGATGGACACATCAGCTTCGACGACAGTGGCGTGTGCGATCACTGCAGGACGTACCGGCAGGACATCCTGCCGCACTGGGATCCGGAACGGGGTGATGAGGAGGCGGTGGAGACGCTTGTGGCAAGGATCTGCCGCGAAGGCAGGGGAAGGGACTTCGATTGCATCATCGGGATGAGCGGGGGCGCGGACAGCTCCTACCTCACCTATTACGCGAAGGAGAGGTTCGGTCTGCGCCCCCTGGTATTCCACGTGGACGCGGGATGGAACACGCAGATCGCGGTTAACAACATCGAACGGATCATTGATGGCCTGGGCCTGGATCTGTACACGGAGGTCATCGACTGGGCGGAGATGCGTGACCTTCAGTTGGCGTTCTTCAAATCCGGGGTACCGCATATCGATACGCCGCAGGACCATGCGTTCTTCGCCACGATGTACAAGTTCGCAAAGGAGCACAAGGTTCGGTATATCCTTACCGGTGCGAACTATGCTACCGAATGCATCCGCAACCCCGTCGAGTGGATGTACTATCAGTCGGACTCGATCCAGCTTCGCGACATTCACCGCCGCTTCGGTACGGTCCCGCTGCGGACGTTTCCGTTGACCACTATTCTCAGACACAAGGTGTACCTGCCGTACGTGAAGGGAATCAAAGTCGTTCGGCCTCTGAATCATGTCCGCTACCGCAAGGAGGAAGCAGTAGAGTTGCTGCAGCAGCGGTTCGGGTGGCAGCACTATAAGCAGAAGCACTTCGAGTCGCGCTTTACGCGCTTCTACGAGGGGTACTGGCTACCCATCCGCTTCGGCTACGACACACGGAAGGTGCAGTTCTCGAGCCTGATTCTGACGGGTCAGATCAGCCGGGAGGAGGCGCTCTGCGAGTTGCAGCGGCCACCGTATGCGGATATGGATGTCGACTCGGAGATGCAGTACGTCGCGAACAAGCTCGCGATCCCGGTGGAGGAGCTGCGGAGCTACCTGGATATGCCGCGCAGGTCGTTTCGGGACTACCGCTCCCAGCACCGACTGTATCAGGTCGGCGGTTGGATCATGCGAAGGTTGCGCATGGAGAAGGGCGGCAAGCGATGATCGCGATCGTGGACTACGGACTTGGCAACGTGCGGGCTTTTGTCAACATCTACGAGCGCATGAAGGTGGCGGCTGCATTGGTGTCGTCCGCCGATGAGTTGGCTGGGGCCGACAAGATCATCCTGCCGGGCGTGGGGGCGTTCGACTGGGCGATGGAGCGCCTTGGCGCATCGGGGATGATCGATTGCCTGAACGAGCTGGTGCTGGTAAGACGGCGGCCGGTGCTGGGGGTGTGCGTGGGCATGCAGATGATGGCCAAGCGAAGCGACGAGGGGGAGCGGCCGGGATTGGGTTGGATCGACGAGGAGGTCAGGCGATTCGATGATCCGGGTGGCGAGCAGGCCATGCGCCTTCCGCACATGGGCTGGAACGACGTGGTGCCGCACGACTCGCAAAACCTGTTTCGGGGGATCGACGAGCCGCGGTACTACTTCCTGCACTCTTACCACATCGCCCCGCGCGACGATGACGTGATCCTGGGGAGCACCGACTACCATGGCATGTTCGCCTCCGCGGTGCGGTCGGATAACATTTTGGGCGTCCAGTTCCACCCGGAAAAGAGTCATGCGTGCGGCGTGAAGCTGCTGCAGAACTTCGCCGCGATCTAGAGCATGCTGCGTCCCAGGATCATTCCCTGTCTGCTCGTCAGGAACGGCGGGCTGGTGAAGACGGTTCGGTTCGGAAGCCCGAAATACGTTGGAGATCCGCTGAATACGGTGCGTATCTTCAACGAGAAGGAGGTGGACGAGCTGGCGGTGTTCGACATTGATGCGACCGCGGAGGGCCGCGAGCCGGATTACCGACTGATCGAACACGTCGCGGTGGAGTGTCGGATGCCGTTGTGCTACGGGGGCGGAGTCCGGACCGTTGAGCAGATTCAACGCATCGTCGGTCTGGGAGTGGAGAAGATCGCGATCTCGGCTGCGGCCGCGGCGAATCCAGGGATCGTGCGCGAAGGGGCGGTGCGCGTCGGAAGTCAGAGCATCGTCGTCGTGATGGACGTCAAGAGGCGCGGGTTGCTGCATAGAAGCGAGGTCGTGACGCACAATGGCCGGCGCGCGACTGGTCTGGCGCCCGTTGAGTTCGCGGTGACGTGCGAAAGGCTCGGAGCGGGAGAGATCGTGATCAACTCGGTCGATCGTGACGGGACGATGGGGGGCTACGACCTAGAGGTCGTGCGCAGAGTGCGGGATGCGACGTCGTTGCCGATTACCGCGGTGGGCGGCGCCGGCAGCCATGAGGACATCGTATCCCTCATCGGGGAATTCGGAGTCATCGGCGCGGGTGCCGGAAGTCTGTTCGTTTTCAAGGGGAAGTATCGAGCGGTGTTGGTCAACTACCCGTCGCCCGAAGAGAAGGAAGGAATTCTCGGCAGGGCGGCCGGCGATGGGAGGCCATGAGGAGCGGGATCACGTCGGGCGACGGAGAAAGAGGTAGTTGTGATCGTCGAAGGAGTAGCTGGTGTAGCCGTAGCCGCGCAGCTTCTCGACAAGCAGCCTCGTATCGGCTTCGGAGTATCGTTGCACGGCATGGTGATGGAACTCGATGAAAATCTGGCGGAACGGCGCGAGGTCATCAGCACGAATGCTCTGCAAGAGTTCATACTCGGCGCCTTCGATATCGAGCTTCAAGATGTCGGCGGAGTCCAACCCGAGATGGTCGAGCAGGGCGATCGGAGTGAGGGTCCTCACCTCGTAGCTAGTCACTTCATCGCGGGCAGCATTGACGTGGTCCGGGAGGATGGAACCGCTCTCGTTCGTGCGGGACTCGTAGAAGGTCAAGGTGGTGTTGCATGAGGAAATGGCGAACGGCACATGTTGAAAGCGTTGCCCGTGCTTGTCGGCAAGCTTGGCTAAGGCGGGTCGGTGTTTCGAAGTGGGGTCTACCGCGACCGCTTTGGCGCCATAGCGCTCGATCATGGCTACGGCGAACTCGGCCTCGTAGCTGCAGCCGACGTCGATGACGGTGGCGTTCGGAGTAATCAGGTCGCGGACGAAGAGAAAGTTCGGCGGGATACGATGTATTCCGAGTTTCTTCAGGCGGTGGAGCCGTGTGAAGCTCTTGAAGGTCCTGCTGGCGAAACGAGTCACTCGGCCAGCTAGCGGTGCGGCGTCACCAAATGGCTGCATCGGCGGTCGGATCGTATGATCGCGAACTGTGCGCGAAGGGTAAAGTGACCGGGCGATGAGGCAGGTTCTGCAATCGCAGCGGAATGGCGAGTTGCGGCTGGCCGAGGTGCCGGTCGCGGCATGCGGGGCGGGGGGCGTGTTGGTGAGGACCCGCTCCAGTGTCATCTCGGCCGGGACCGAGAGGATGCTGCTGGATCTGGGGAAGAAGAGCCTGCTGGGGAAGGCGCGGGCGCGGCCGGACCTGGTGAGGAAGGCGGTCGGCACGGTGCGGGAGCGGGGCTTCAGAGCGACCGCGGAGCAGGTGTTCGCCAAGCTGGACGAACCGGTGCCCCTGGGCTACTCCGCGTCGGGAGAGGTGGTCGAGGCAGGGAGGGGCGCCGCCGGGATGCAGCCGGGGGATCGGGTGGCGATCGCGGGCGCGGGGTACGCCAGCCATGCGGAGCTCAACTTCGTGCCGCGGAACCTGTGCGCGAAGATACCCGAGGGGGTCTCCTACGCGGACGCGGCGTTCGCAACCATCGGGGCGATCGCGCTACAAGGGGTGCGGCAGGCGCAGCCGCTGATCGGCGAGCGGATCGTCGTCATCGGCCTGGGGCTGATCGGGCTGCTGACCGTCCAGATCCTGAAGGCAAACGGGTGCGCGGTTCTGGGTGTGGACCCGGACGAAGGACGGGCAACGCTCGCCAGCAAGCTGGGCGCCGACGTGGCGGTCAGCTCAGACGGCGGCACGGCGTGCGCGGCCTTCACGGCCGGACACGGCGCGGATGCGGTGATCATCGCCGCGGCTACGCCGAGCAGCCAGCCGATCGAGCAGGCGGCGGAGCTGTCGCGCCACAAGGGGCGGGTGGTGGCCGTCGGCCTAGTCGGCATGCAGGTGCCGCGTGACGCGTTCTATCGCAAGGAGCTCGATCTGCGGCTGGCCATGTCCTACGGTCCCGGACGCTACGATCCCGACTACGAGGAACAGGGCAACGACTATCCGTTTCCCTACGTGCGCTTCACCGAGCAGCGCAACCTGGAGAGCTTCCTGTACCTGGTGCAGCAGAAGCGGGTGACGCCGTCGGCGCTGGTCACCCATCGCCTGCCGTTCGCGGATGCGCTCGATGCCTATGCGTTGATCGAAGGCACGCTGCCGGCGGAGAGCACGCTCGATCGCAGGTACCTGGGCATCCTGCTTGAGTATCCCGAAGACGTTCCCTGTGAGCGGACGGTGCGTCGTGCGGAGGACCGTACGGAAGGGTCGAGCGGGAGTGACGTCGGCGTGGGGCTCATCGGTGCCGGGAACTTCGCGCGCGGCGTGCTGTTGCCGCAGATCGTGAAGGCGGGGGGCGCCCGGCTGACCGCGGTCTGCACGAGCACGGGCAGGAGTGCCGCGCAAACGGCGGAGCGGTTCAAGTTCGCCGTGGCCACGACGGATGCGGGTGAGGTGCTGGAGCGTGCCGATACCGCGGCCGTGTTCATCGCCACGCGGCATGGGAGCCACGCGTCGCTGGTCGGCGCGGCATTGCGCGCCGGCAAGCAGGTCTTCGTGGAGAAACCGCTCTGCATCAGGGAGAGCGAACTCGACGAGGTGGAGCGCGCGCTGCAGGACGCGCGAGGCGCCGGGTTGGAGCCCTGTCTGATGGTGGGCTTCAACCGCCGGTTCTCGCCCCATGCCGGAGCGCTGCAGGAGGCGTTCCGGGATCGCGGGACGCCGATGGTCGTGAACTACCGCGTCAACGCCGGCGTGGTCCCCGCCGAGAGCTGGCTGCATGATCCCGAGGAGGGTGGCGGGCGCCTCATCGGCGAAGCCTGCCACTTCGCGGACTTCTGCACCGCCCTGACCGGCAGCGATCCGGTCTCGGTGATGGCTGCCAGCATCGCCTCCGACGCTCGGGACGTGGTTGCGCAGGACTCTTCGGTGCTCACGATCCGGTACGCGGACGGCTCGCTGGCCACGATCCAGTATCTGGCTCTGGGCCATCGGGGTCTGAGCAAGGAACGGTGCGAGGTGTTCGCGGACGGCAGGAGCGCCGTCATGGACGACTTTCGCACCACCCGCTTCTACGGCGGCGGCCGGAACCTGCGTGGCAAGCAGGCCAAGGGATTCGCCGAGGAGATCGATGCGTTTCTGGCCGTGTGCCGTGACGGCGGTCCGTGGCCGATCCCATGGGAGAGTATCGCCGCCACCCATCGCGTATGCTTCGGAGCCGTGCGCAGCCTGGAAACCGGCACCATGGTCGACATGGGGTCAGCGACTCCGACTCGGAGGTCAAGCGTATCGCCCCCTAATTGACAGATTCTCCCGGGCGCTAGACCATGAACTCGGGAGATCAGAGAATGGACGATGGACTCCTGTCGCAAGCTGAGAGCGTGACGAGAAGCCTACTTGAGTCCCACTTTGGGGGCGACGCATCGTTTCCCCGAATATCGGCGCAGAAACGGACGAGCATGGACGACTCCGAGTACGTAGAAATAAGGGTCATATTCGATGGGGATGCGAGCATCATTGATGATCCTCTATGGTACGATCATGAATGGCATGCGAAGGTCGATCGCTTGTTTGGAGAAGGCTCCCTCGTGATCTACCGATTGGACAAGGCCACTTACACCGCAAAAGACAAGCGATATCTCGATAGGCGTATAGAGGAACTTTCCGAGAAGCTGTGCAAGGCGTGAATCCCATACACCTGCTGTCGGCAGCTTTGCGGACACTGAAAGAATCGCGAGAGGACGGTGATTACAATCCTGCCGCAACACTCAGCCGCATCGATGTCTATCAAAACACACTTGATGCGTTTGACGCCATAGAGGATTTCCGGCAGCTTCCCGCTTCGCAGCGACGAGAGTTCGCTGTGCACGTTCTCTTCAAGAAGAGAACTCAATAGAGCCCGATTGTTGCTTTCGCTCCAAGATGCGCCAGCCGGCAGGTGAGCATTCGTGCGGCATCTGGGGATGACGGCGCCGAGCTCTCGCCGGATGATGCGGCAGGATTCTCGCTACGACCCGGCCAGAATCTTCAGAACGCACACACACGAGGTTCGATGAGTTTTGCCGCTGCCGGGCGCCATCTGCGGACGATTCGTCATCTGCGTCCGCGGCAGATGAGCTCTCAGGTGGTCCACCGGCTGCGGCGTAATCGGTTCGGACCCCGCCGCGCCCCGGTGCCGGAGCGGATGCCCGGGATCCGCTGGGCGGACGAAGTGATCCTTCCAGCGCCACCAGCCGCCGGGGCGCACGACCGAGCGACGCTCCTCGCAGGCTCGGTGACGTTCCAGAACCGCACCGAGGCCATGGGCTTTCCGCCGGACTGGGGCGTCACGGGGCTGCCGCTGCTGTGGCGCTATCACTTGCACTACCACGAATTCCTGTGGTCCCTGGGGTTCGCTGATGCGCGCTTGGCAGCGCTTCACTGGATCGAGCATCACGGTCCGGGCCGCGGGCAGGTGGGTTGGGAGCCGTACCCGACATCACTGCGGCTCGCCAACTGGTGCGCGCTGTTTCTTGGCCGCCACCGGGAGCAGACGTTGGCGGACCCCGTGTTCGCCTCCAACCTGTGGTCGAGCGTCCGGGCGCAGGCGAACCATCTGCAACGGCGCCTGGAGTGGCATCTCCTTGGCAATCATCTGTTTGAGAACGGAGCCGCGCTCGCGCTCGCGGGGAGTTGCTTCGCGCATCCGGACGCGGAATCGTGGCTGCGAACCGGCATCAAGGTCCTCGAGCGCGAGTTGCCCGAGCAGGTGCTTGCCGACGGTGGGCACTTCGAGCGCTCCCCGATGTACCAGCAACGCATCCTGCACGGTCTGCGGCTGCTCGCCTCGACGATGAACGGCGATCTCCGCAACCTGGTTCGGCCGTACCTCGATCGCGCAGAAAGCGCGCTGGCCGCGCTCCGCCACCCCGACGGTGGAATCGCGCTGATGAACGACAGCGCGTTCGAGAACGCCTCCCTTGCAGAGAATCTCGTCCGGTACGACGCCGCGGAGCCGCCGGCCGGCCCGTTCGCGCTTGCCGAAAGCGGCTACTACGGCGCGCGAACCTCCGAGGGCCACTACGTGGTGTGCGACGCGGGGCCGATCGGTCCGGACTACCAGCCCGGCCACGCGCATGCCGACCTGCTGTCGTTCGAACTGTCCCTGCGCGGCGCCCGGGTGGTGGTCGACAGCGGCGTCTCCACCTACGAGGCGGGCGCGATGCGCGCGTACTGTCGCTCCACGCGCGCGCACAACACGATTGAAGTCGAAGGGCAGAATCAGATCGAGGTGTGGTCCGCGTTCCGGGTGGGACGGCGGTGCGCGCCGCGTGACGTGGACTGGAATGAACTCCCGGACGGGTTCCGTTTGTCTGCGCGGCACGACGGGTACCGCCATCTGCCCGGGCGGCCCACGCATGCCAGGACGTTTCGCTGGCATGCCGACGGGCAACTCGATATCTCCGACAGCGTCGACTCGACGCGTCCCGTCCGATCGGTGGCGCGCGTTCACCTGCATCCGGACTGCCGGATCGAGAGGCTCGGCGGAAACGCCTGTGCGATCGGCACTCCCGAGGGAACGGTTGGGATCTCCTGGTCGGGATGGGCCGAGGTGGGCGAAGACGAATCCGTCTACTGCCCGCACTTCGGCGTCGAAGTCCCCAATCCCTGTCTCCGATTCTCCAGTGCCGTCGCGCGCCTCCGCGCCGCCGTCAGGATAGCGGTCCAGTAGTGCGGATTCTCTTCTTCTCTCACTACTTCCCGCCGGAGCGGAACGCGCCGGCCGCCCGCACCCTCGCCCACTGCAGGCGCTGGGTAGCCGCCGGCCATGCCGTCACGGTCGTGACGTGTGCGCCTCACCATCCGCGCGGCGTGCTCTATTCCGGGTATCGCAACGCTCTGCGCCAGGTCGAGTACGTCGAGGGCGTTCGCGTGGTGCGTTGTCTCACGTTCCTGGCGGCCAATGAGGGTACGTGGAAACGGAGCGCCAGCTTTCTCTTCTACCTGGTATCGGCCGTGTGTTGCGCGATGGTCGAGGAGCGCCCCGACATCGTCATCGCCACATCGCCCCAGTTTTTCTGCGGGTGGGCCGGCGTGGTGCTCAGCAAGCTCCGGCGCCGGCCCCTGCTGCTCGAAATCCGGGACCTGTGGCCGGAGTCGGTCGCAGCCGTCGGTGCGCTGCGCGCTCGCCTGGTACTCCGGCTCCTGGAGATGCTGGAGCGAGGGATGTATCGGGCCGCGCGCCACATCGTCACGGTGGGAGACGGGTACCGGACCGGCCTCATGCAGCGGGGCGTCGCGCCGGAGCACGTGTCGGTGGTGATGAACGGCGTGGATGGAGATCTGTTCGTCCCGCGCAACCGAGACCGGGAACTGGCCGAGCGGTTGGGTGTTGACGGAAGGTTCTGCGTGACCTATTGCGGGGCCATCGGCATGGCGCACGGGCTGGAGGTGGTGCTGAGGGCGGCCGAGATCCTGCGGGAGCGCGGGCGCACCGACATCGTGTTCCTGTTGGTCGGTGACGGCGCCCGGCTGGACGATCTGCGGGATGAAGCGCTGCGAATCGGCCTCGACAATGTGGTGTTCGCGGGAGCACTCGCTCGACGTGCGGTTCCCGCGGTCCTTTCGTTCTCGGACGCGTGCCTGGTCCATCTCCGCAAGGTGCGGACGTTCACGAGCGTGATGCCGTCCAAGGTCTTCGAGTACGCGGCGATGGCGTGTCCGGTCATCCTGGGTGTGCAGGGATTCGCTCGCGACTTCGTCGCGGACGCGGGATGCGGCATCTGCTTCGAGCCGGAGCAGGAAGACGAGCTGGCCGCCGCAGTGACGCGAGTGGCTGATGACGCCGAGCTGAGAGGGAGGCTCGGCGCGGCGGGTCGGGAGTACGTGATCGAGAGATACGACCGCGACCGGCTTGCGGACCGGTACCTCGGAATCATCGAGCGGATGGCCGACAGGGACCGGGACTGACGGACCGGGGCGCACCGCAGGGCGATCCCATGCTCACGGGATTGGTGATCGGGACCGCATCGGGAGCGTGAACGGCATGAGCCCGTCGCCGTCATTGGTCCACCCCGCAGTGCCGCGCAGAACATCGCCACCGGCAGCCCCACCGGCAGACGCTGTTCGTAGAGCCTGCCGCTACGAGCGGGAGCCTTCCACGCGGGCCAGGAAGTCGGCGGCGGTGGCGCAGTCCACGATCCACTCACCGGCTTCCGCAAGGCGGTCGGCGTCCGTGGCGGCGGCGAGCACCGCTGACAGCCGTTCCGCCGCCGCCGGGCCGAACCGCCGCTCAGCCTGGTGGCGCAGCAGCGCCTTCTCCCGCTCGATACCCTGCTCGATACCCTGCTCGATGCCCTGCTTGATGCCTTGCGCGAGGATTTCCTCTCCCCAGCGGTCGATCTTCTCCAACAACACTGCGCTTACCTCCTCGTACTCGCGGATCGATGGCAGCGCCACCCCCCACTTCTCTGCCAGCGCCCCCAGCCACAGGTCGAAGGTCGTCGTCAGCCCCGGCTCGCCTTCGCCGGCCAGCCACTCGCCCAACTCCCTCACCCGCTCAGGCAGCGTCCCGGCCTGCACGCTCTGCTCCACTGCCGCCACCCACCTCAGCAGGTTCGCGCGCGGCAGTTCGTCCAACCTCGCAGCCACCAGGTCGACCACCTCGTAGCGCACCGCCAGCGGCGCCGGCCGGTCTCGCGGCCGGCCCGCCAGCAGCCCCGCCAGCGTCAGCGGCGCGTCCCAGCGACGGTCACCATTGTATACCACCACATGCAGCACCGGCTCGGCCGTGTCATCCTTGCGCCACGTCTTGCGGTCGCGGTACCGCCGCTGGTACAGCAGGTTGCTGTAGTTCAGGAACCGCAACGGCATCCCGTAGTGCACGCTGGACTGATGCTCGATCACCAGGTGCAGCGTGTGCGCGCCGCCGCTGTCTTCGCGGCGGTCGATGGACCAGGTCAGGTCGCCGAGGCGGCGGCGCAGCGCGTCGGAGATGCCCTCGGTGGCGCCTTCGCGCAGGGAGTCGAAGTCGAGCGCTGCGGCCCACTCCGGCGGTCGCCGCGGGGCGATGAAACCGATCAGCAGGTCTTCGACGATGCGCTTGTGATTGAGCAGCCGTTTGTAGGAGGCGTCGTCCATGATTCTCCACCGGATGGCGGCGCCGAGGCGATGCGTGCGCAACGACCGCTCTCGGTCGTCAGCAGGCGCGCGCGCCGGGCGCCATCCATTCTCGATACCCTTGACAATGGCGGCGTTTCGCTGCCGCTTCAGAAATCCGGTGTCACCGGTACGAGAATCCGCAGAGGCGTCGGCTCCGCGCGATTCTCGTAGCATGGGATTCTCCTGGACCGGGGCTGACCGGGATTGTCGGCGCGGCGGTGGCCGTGCTATCCAGTTGCCGGCGGCGTCGCTTCCGTCACGTGACATTCTCTCAGGACCGAACCCATTCCCATGACTCCCGTTAGCGCCGCCCAGGGGCCTGTACGCATCCTTTCCGTGTTCGGCACGCGGCCGGAGGCGGTGAAGATGGCGCCGGTGGCGCGCACGCTGGCGGCGGCCGACGGGGTGGACCACCGCATCTGCGTGACCGCCCAGCACCGGGAGATGCTCGATTCGGTGCTGGAGCTGTTCGAGCTTCGGCCTGACTTCGACCTGGACGTGATGGCGCCGAATCAGGACGCCACGCATGTCACGTGCGCGGTGCTGACGGGCATGCGTGACGTGCTGGCGGAGGCGCGGCCGGACCGCGTGCTGGTGCACGGCGACCCGACGACCGCCCTGGCTGCCGCGCTTGCTGCCTACTACGCGAAGGTGCCGGTGGGGCACGTGGAGGCCGGGCTGCGCACGGGCGACCGGTATGCGCCGTGGCCGGAGGAGATGAACCGCCGGATCGCCGATGCGATCAGTGACCGGCACTACGCGCCGACGGAGGGGGCGCGGCAGAACCTGCTGGCCGAGGGGATCCCGGACGCCGGCATCACGGTGACCGGCAACACCTGCATCGACGCCCTGTACCACATCGCGGAGCGGCTCGGGAGCGATGCGGAGCTGGCGTCGCGCGCGCGGGAGTCTCTGCCGGCGCGGACAGCCGGCCGGCGGCTGATCCTGGTCACCGCGCACAGGCGGGAGAACTTCGGCGCCGGATTCGATGAGATCTGCCGGGCGCTGGCGGCGATCGGCGCCCGCGACGACGTGGAGATCGTCTTTCCCGTGCATCCCAACCCCAACGTGCAGGAGCCGGTGCGGCGCCACCTGAGCGGCCGGCCGCACATCCACCTGATCGATCCCCTGGACTACCTGAGCTTCGTGGCGGTGATGAGCGACGCGCACCTGATCGTCACCGACTCCGGCGGCATCCAGGAGGAAGCGCCGGCGCTCGGCAAGCCGGTGCTGGTGATGCGGGACGTCACCGAGCGGCCGGAGGCGGTCGCGGCAGGGACGATTCGGCTGGTGGGTACGGACGCGGACCGGATCGTCGGCGAGACCGGGCGGCTGTTGGAGGACGAGGACGCCTACGCGGCCATGGCGCGCGCGGCCAATCCGTTCGGTGACGGGCACGCGAGCGAGCGCATCCTGGCCGAGCTGACCGGTAGCTGACGTGCGTCCGCGACGGGTGTGCGTGATCGGGCTGGGTTACGTGGGGCTGCCCACCGCGGCCAGCATCGCCGCCCGGGGCGTCGACGTGACCGGCGTCGACGTGGACGCGGAGCGCCTGTCGGCGATCGCGTCCGGGGCCGCGCCGACCGCCGAGGAGGACGTGAACGACCTGGTGCGCACGGTGGTTGCCGCCGGCGCACTGCGGACGGCGGCGAGCCCGGAGCCGGCCGACGCGTTCATCATCGCGGTGCCGACGCCGCACGGGCCGGATCACGCGCCGGACGTGAGCTTCGTGCGGACAGCCGCGGAGAGCCTGGCGCCGTCGCTGCGACCCGGCAACCTGGTGGTGCTGGAGTCCACCTCCCCGGTCGGCACGACGGAGCAGCTCTGTGCCTGGCTCGCCGCGGCTCGCGCCGACCTGTCGTTTCCGGATCGGGCGGGCGAAGACAGCGACGTGCGCGTCGCGTACAGCCCGGAGCGGGCGATTCCCGGGAACATGCTGCACGAGCTGACCAACAACGATCGGGTCGTCGGCGGCGTCACCGGCGCGTGCGCCGCCGCCGCCGCGGGGCTCTACGGGGTGTTCGTCCGCGGCCGGTGCCACGTGACCGGCGCGCGCACGGCGGAGCTGGTGAAGCTCACCGAGAACGCGTACCGGGACGTGAACATCGCGTTCGCGAACGAGATCTCACTGGTGTGCGACTCCCTGGGAGTGGATCCCTGGGAGCTCATCGGGTTGGCGAACCGGCACCCGCGCGTCGACATCCTGCAGCCGGGTCCGGGCGTCGGCGGCCACTGCATCGCGGTCGATCCGTGGTTCATCGTCCACTCGGCGCCGGAGCGGACGCCGCTCATCCGGGCAGCCCGGCAGGTGAACGGCGGCAAGCCGCTGTGGGTGGCGGAGCAGGTGCTGGCCGCCTGCCAGGGCATCGAGGCCCCGGTGATCGCCTGCCTTGGCCTCGCCTACAAGGCCGACGTGGGCGACCTGCGCGAGAGTCCGGCGATCGCCGTGATCGAACGACTACAGGAGACCTGCCCCGGCCGGCTCCTGGTGGTCGAGCCGCATGTCGACGACCTGCCCCCCGGCCTCGCGGCCGGCGGACGGACGGAGTTGGCAAGCCTCGACCAGGCGCTGGCGGCCGACGTGATCCTGTTGCTGACCGACCACGAGGAGTTCCGCCGCGTCGATCGAACGTACCTCGCCGGCAAGCGCGTCATCGACACGCGCGGGATCTGGCGCAAATAGGGGCGTACACGAGATAGACGGCACCGAACTCGCGGGTTATACGAGTCACGCATAGCCGAGGAACAGGGCCAGACACCGGTCGATGACAACCACGTCGGCATCATCGAGTCTGCCAAACGGTGAACTCACCTTCTCGCTACAGGATCGCCCCGTTTTGTGATTAGGTTAGGGCCTAGCGCGAAGAGGCCGATACACTATGAGTGGATGTCCAGACATTGCGAACGAAGTACGAAGCGCTTGCGCCGGTGCTGAACGAGCGCACGCGTCGGCTGTGGGCGGCCGCCGAAGCCGACGCGGTCGGCGGCATCGCCATGGTCGCGCGCGACCGGCATGTCGCGCACGCGTATCGCACGCGGCATCGAGGAACTCAGAGCCGAGGATCGGTCGGATTCAGGCCGTACGCGGCGCGCCGGCGGGGGTCGCAAGCGTATCGTGAACTCCGACCCGACGCTGGTCTCGGACCTGAACGCGTTGCTGGAGCCCATCACCGCCGGGGAGCCCGACGACACAGTCCGCTGCGCTGGACCTCCAAGAGCCTGAGCAAGCTCACCGCCGAGTGGCAGGCGCTGGGGGCATGCGGTGGGTCGTCGCGTCGTCAACGAGTTGTTGCACCACGTGGGCTACGCGCTGCAGCCGAATCGCAAGAGCACCGAAGGAACCCAGCACCCGGACCGCGACGCTCAATTCAACTACCTCAACGACCAGGTGCGCAGCGCGCAACATCGACATATTCGCAACTGCTGGCGCGACGGGGAGACCAGCAAGGTGGTCGAGGGGCAGATGAACGTCATCTACACCTTCGACGGCGAGGTTTCCTGTGTCTGTCCGAAGACCGGCACCGAGCGCAGCATGATCTACGGCGGCTTCGAGCGCGATCGCACCACGCTGAAGTACCGCTGTCTGGCGCGCGCGTTGGGCGCCGAGTGCAACGGGATGCAGCAGTGTCCGGTGGGCACGGCGGTGCGCATACGGCTGAGCGAGGACCGGCGCGTGTTCACCCCCGTGGCGCGCTCCAGCTACGGCTGGAAGGACCGCTACGACCAGCGCAGCGCCGTGGAGCGGGTCAGCAGCCGCTTGGCTGGTCCGTTCGGGTTCGACGACCCGTTCATCCGCAGGCTGGCCAAGATGCGGCTGCGCTGCACGCTGGTGCTGTCGATCATGCTGGCGATGGCGCTCGGACGCGGAACATTTTTTCGCCGATCCATGGCCACGTTGTGAGTGGGATCGCGAGGCCAAGACCCAAGAGTGGCGGACGGTGAAGGGAATCACCTGGGAGGAGTTCCGATATGGGTAAGGAAACGGGCCGTACAGAGCATGGACTGCTTGGTAGAATCAGGGACCACTGGCCATGGGTCGCACCAGCCACTTACGTATATGTAACGATCGTTGGCGTGGTCGACTCGTTGCTCCGATTCAATGCATTCGGATTCAATGTGCTAGAATTTGCTGAAATAAATGACTTTGTCCTGGTGGCCTTGCGGGATCCCAGGGCCTTCTTAGTCGTGGCTGCGTTTATTGCTTATGGTTCCATTGGCATTGTTCTTTCCTGGTTATCTGAGGCACGTCGCAGACAACTTAGAGAACGTGGAGGGAATGGTCAGTCAAGAACCCTATTTGAGATGCCGCGTATTAGAAATTTCTATAGATTGATATTCATCGCAGTTCTGTTCATTTCTCCCTATTTTGGGCCACTTATCTACAATAAAGGCTATGGAGATGAGTGGAAAATGAACCTGTTAGAAGATCCTAGCAGAAAGGTCTCGTTGACCATCAAGGTTGTTGGCGCAACTAGTCTGGAGGTCATGAATGACCTGTCACTGATCGGCACAACGTCCAAGTACTTGTTCCTTGTCGATGAAGATGACACCATGACTCTGGTCCCGCATGACAACGTACAGACTATCACTCGCGAACTGTAGCGGCTCATAGTGGCGGTATCATTCCAGCGTGTCCCGAACCCGCAGAGGCGGCTGGACATCGAGACCCCACGAGGCGGTGTTCGGGTCGGTTGCTTGAGATCCTGCGAGGGGGCAATCTGTTGGCCGGCACGACGGTGGGAGTGTTAGATTCTTGATGAGGCAATGCGCACCCTGGACGGTACCCCCATCGCCGATTATCCTGAACTCTAGGCAGGTTCACACGATCATCGTAGCGTCAACTTGACCTGGGACCGAAACACTTGGAGAACGTGTCGAAGAACATTCACGAGATCCGTGGCCCCATCCACGTTTCGTCCGCCTGGATAGCGACGAGAGGACAGTGCTGAGCTCACGGTGCTTCCAGCGATTGCGCCACATCCATCAATTGGCGCTGACATATCTCGTCTATCCCGCCGCCACGCACAAGCGATTCGAACACTCCCTGGGAGTCATGGAACTCGCCGCGCGAGTCTTCGACGTAGTCACGAACCCACGGAATGTAACGGACGATTTGCGCGGCCGGCTCGAACCGCTGACCAATGACGGCCAAAGGTACTACTGGCTTCGAGTTCTCCGAGTGGCCGCACTGTGCCATGACGTGGGTCATCTCCCTTCTCGCACAGCGCTGAGAAGGAACTGCGGCCCCTATTGCGTTGCACGCCCGAGGGCGGGGTGAAGGAGTACCGGTTGCAGTGAGGGTGGCGTAGGCGGGGAAGGGGGAAGCGACCTAAAGTGTGAAGCCCGCAGCGGTGAGAGCTGCGGGCTTCACTGTGTCAGGAGCCATGGCTGGCCGGCTTACCGCTGCCAGCGGCGGCTCACGAGAGGAATCGAGTGTCCGCAAGGGAAGAACCCCGGGCACCCGCGCTCCCGTTCGCGACGACGAACTACACGGAGGACCAGGAAGGGGTCCTGCGCGCGGTGCTGCCGTCACGCTGCGTCTACGCCACGGAGGAGCAGACGTGCGCGATGTTCGTCGATCATTACCGGGAGCGCAAGACCGGGCCGTGCTTTGCGGTGGCGGTAGTGGGCTGCCGAGTGCATGGAGGCAGGCGCTACACGCTGTATCCGCCGGGCCACTACCCGTATGGGCGGGTGGCGTATGCGCCGTGCAGCGCGGGCGGACAGGTGTTGGTGGACGCCGAGAGCGGGCAGCCGCAGTGGGAGGCGACGCTGTTCGAGGCGGCGCTGGCTGCCGAGCCGGGGCAGCGCTGGGCATCTGAGGGACAGTGGTGGCAGCGGGTGGAGGTGGCTCGCCGGCGTACGCAGGGGCGGTTGCTGGAACTGGCCGGACGCCTGACCGGGGTGCATCCGCAGCTTGCCGAGGAGGAGCGAGAACGGATTGCCACGCGGCTGGGGTGGCGACGATGGTCCTGATCGCGGGCATCCGCGCTTGGGGCAGGTGGTGGCGCACGCGCGGCGCGGCGGTGGCTCAGGTGCTGCATGCGGTAGCGGGCGGCGCTTCGTTGCTGGACCGACTGGCGGCGGCCGGGGCGGTCAGCGACCGGTGGGGGCCGCCGCGCCCGCGGCTGGTGGCGCGCTGGGAGGCGGCCGGCGGCAGTTGGGTGCTGGCGCCCGCCGACGGTTCTGCGGCCGTGGAACGGGGGCTCACTGGGCGTGCTCGCCGCCGCCGGGCGCCCACACGAGAATAGTCGCTCGCGCCGCCGGCAGCAGCGCTACGGTGGGCGCATGGATGACTGGGACACTCCCCCGCCGGCGGTTTCGGACGCCGCGTTGCTGCGCTACTCGATCGTGGCGCAGGTCGAGAGCCTGGTGCTGGCCGGCTGGCCTGCGGCCGCCGCCGTGCGCCGCGTCGCCGCAGAACCGCACGCCGCCCCTGATAGGCAGCCGGAGCGCGTCAGCGTGCGTACCCTGCAGCGCTGGCGCGCCGCCTACGCGGCCGACGGCATCGAGGCGCTGGCGCGCCGCTCCTCGATCGCCGGCTACCGTAGAGTCGCGCAGGTTCATAAGATCGTTGCAGCGTGAACTCAACATGATGACGGAGATGCTTGGAGACCGTGGCGAAGAACATTCACGAGATCCGTGATCCGATTCACGTCTTTGTCCGCCTGGATAGCGACGAGCGAAAGGTATTGAACTCACGCTGCTTCCAGCGACTGCGCCACATCCATCAGTTGGCGTTGACGTATCTCGTCTACCCCGGCGCCACGCACAAGCGATTCGAACATTCCCTGGGAGTCATGGAGCTCGCTGCCCGAGTGTACGACATCGTCACGACAAAGGAGAACATCACAGATGAGATCCGCGGTCGTTTGGAACCGCTGACCAATGATCATCAAAGAGCCTACTGGCGTCGCGTTCTTCGAATGGCCGCACTGTGCCATGATCTCGGCCACCTACCGTTCTCGCACGCCGCTGAGAAGGAACTGCTTCCCGACGGCTGGGACCATGAGCGGATCACGCGAGAAATTATATGTAGCGACGAGATGAAGTCGATTTGGAGTGAGGTTACTCCGCCTCTTCGAGCGCTCGACATCGTGAAGCTGGCCGTCGGACCGAACAAGGCACGGGACCTACAATTCACCGACTGGGAAATCGTTCCGTCGGAAATCATCGTCGGAGACGCGTTCGGGGTGGACCGAATGGATTATCTATTGCGCGATTCCTATCATGTGGGGGTCGCGCATGGAAGGTTCGATCACTATCGTCTGGTTGATACTCTGCGGATACTCGCGATGCCGGACGATCAGATGGGGCACTCCGCGCGCTCAGGAGGCGGAGCCCCGGCGCTGGGAGTCGAAGAGGGAGGACTCGAGTCGGCGGAAGCATTGTTGCTTGCCGCTATTTTATGTACTCGCAAGTATACTTTCATCCGGTGCGTCGCATCTATGACACTCATCTGATGGATTTCTTGAAGGAGTGGTTGAACGAAGGCGTTTTTTCGACTACAGTGGTCGAGCACTTGAACATCACTGATAACGAAGTTACAGCGGCGATGTTGAAAGCTGCATTCGTCGGAACCATCGGTGAATGCCGAGCGTCTGGTTCCCGGAACCGAGATCGAATATGAGGAGGCTCTGCTACTCGGACGGGTCGATTCAGTCGCTGACAACAGGGTTGATAGCCGTGGGGGTGTTGTTGAACACGCTGATGATGGGGCGACGCGCTGGATGCCTTCCAGCAGGCGCAGGATCACTTGGCGTTCGGCGATCAGGATGTCGCCGGCTTGCCGAAGACGGCGCCCTCGACGACGATCGCGGAGCCGGAGCCGTAGCTGGACAGCACGCGCACCACGGCGTTGTCGCGCAGCGTTCCCAGCATCCCTTCCTCGAAGGTCACCGCCATCGAGGTGTAGTCCCCGTTCACGTTGGGCTGGCGGACCATCAAGCGCCGGCGGTTCGCGTACGGCGTGGGGCCGCCGGTCTGGTTCACCAGGTCCGCGACCGTGGCGCCGCGCAGCAGCTCGTACTCGCCCGGCAGCTCGATCGCCCCGGCGATGGAGACGGTCACCCGGTCGATCGGCACGACCACTCGGTCGTTCATTATCGCGGTGCCGACGCCGCATGGACCGGATCACGCGCCGGCAGCAAGCCGCTGTGGGTGGCGGAGCAGGTGCGGGCCGCCTGCCAAGGGCATCGAGGCCCCTGTGATCGCCTGCCTTGGCCTCGCCTACAGGGCCGACGTGGGCGACCTCCGCGAGAGTCCGGCGATCGCCGTGATCGAGCGGTTGCAGGAAACCTGCCCCGGCCGGCTGCTGGTGGTCGAGCCGCACGTCGATGACCTGCCCCATAAGCGCTAACTTGATCGGCGCGCGTTGTCAGGAACCGCGTGGCGAGCCGTTACCAAAACGCGCGATCAGCTCCTCGCCTGTGGCGCAGTCGATGATCCAGTCCCCCGCCTGCGCAAGCTGGTCGGCGTCGCCGACCCCGGCGAGCAAGCCCGCCAGCCACCCGGCCGTCCCCGCGCCGAACTTGCGCGCCGCCTGCCGGCGCAGCAACTCCCGCTCGGCGGCAAGCCCCTGTTCGATGCCTTGCTCGATGCCTTGCTCGATGCCTCGCGCCACACCCTCGGCACGGTACCGGTCCTGGTAGGCCCGACGACGCGTCGCGAAGAACTCCTCAAGCTCGCCGGACTCGTGCAATCTGTCCACTTCCGCCATGTCGTCCATCCCCAGATCGAAGCCCAGGTCGCGCTCCGCCACATGCTGCACCCACGCCAGCACGGTCTCCAGCAACGGCCTCAGCTCCGGAGCGTCCAGCCGCGCCCGCAACGCCGCCGCCTGCGCCGGCACGTGCTCCAGCGTCGGGTTGCACAGCCCCGCGAGCAACGCGGCCGCGTTGTCGCGCCGCAGATCGTCCGCCGGCAGTGCCATCGTGTCAACCGTGAGGTAGCCGTCGCCAGAGAACAGGCGGCTCGCCCGCGACGACACATCCGCTTCCACGCCGTCCGACGCGCCGGGCGTCACCAGGTCGATCACCCACAGCGCCGCAGTCCAGCGCGACGGCCCCGTGTAGATTACGATCGGCAGCACCGGCGCCAAGCGGTCCACCGCCCCGAACCTCCGGCCGCGCCATAGCTCCATGTGGTGGTTGTCCACGTAGTTGCGCACCCGCAGCGCCATCAGGTGGTCCACTTCGCCCTGGACCTCGATCATCAGCACCAGATGCAGCCAGGCGCGGTCCCCGCCGTCCGCCGCGCGGCCGCGGAACGGTACCCGCCAGACGATGTCGTTGGCATAGCTGCGCTTGTCGCCGGCACGGCCCGTGGTGGACTGCTCCTGTACGCGCAGCAGGAGGGAGAAGTCAAGGGCGTCGACCAGTTCGCGCCCGCCGTGCAGGTCGCCGACGAACCAGCGCATCAGTTCCTCGACCATGAAGCGGTAGGCGAAGATGTCCTTGAAGGCCGGGTCCTGTCTCATGGACGCCACCGTAGCGCACCCGGACGGGCACGCCACAGGACATCCGCCATCGCGCGTGTAGGAGATCCGCCCGTCGTCGCGTAGGACATCCGCTCTTTCGCGCCTTTTGCGCGTAAGAACGGTCGCGGTGTTGCGTGTGCGGCATGTCGCACAACGCGCAGGAAAGCTGTCTTGGCTGGGTCCGGCGATCAAGTTAGCGCTTATGATGACCTGCCCCCGGTCTCGCGACCGGCGGACGGACGGCGTTGGTCCGCCTCGACCAGGCGTTGGCGGTCGATGACAACCATGTCGGCATCATCGAGTCGCCTGAATGACCAGCGCGGGCCTTGGCTTCCCGAAGTCTCCCGAGACAACGACAGTTACAAGATCGCCCCGTTTCATGCATTAGGCCGTTCCATGTCTGCAAGGGCAGCGTCCATGCAGTCCGCGAGGTCGCGATCTGCAAGGTCGGCCGCAGCGACTATCGCCGACTGGCGTCGGAGGCTGAAGCGCCGGCGCCGTCCGGGCGGTGTATGGGGCAGGAGGCACGGGTGTATCGGTGAATAATGTGTATGAGGCTACATGATGCCGCTGGGCAGCGCAGAGATCGAACAGATCGGTACAGGGGCGGGCGGCGGCGCGGAGTGATGAGTGCACGATCGGGGGCTGGCGGTGCTCGAAGACCTCGGCGACGTCGAGCGGATCGGCGGGCGGCTCGGGGCGCGATGCGCTCCCACGGCCTGGCCCTTGAGAACCGAGGGTCCGGTCCCTCGTCGATTGGGCGTCCAGGAGACATGACGAGACCGCCTGCGTCGCGGCACGCGAGGCACGCGAGGGAAGAATGGACAGAATGTAGCCTGTTGGCTACATTCCGCGCATGTTCGAGGTCCGCAAGACGGAGGGCTACGCCAAGTGGCTGGACAGCTTGCGGGACGCTCGCGCCCGGGCTCGCGTCCTCGTGCGGATCGAGCGTCTGGCAGCCGCAGGATCGTCGTTCTGCTGGCTGGCGGGGACAAACGGACCCAGAGCGCCGACGTCAAGACGGCGTTGCGCCTGGCACGAAACCTATAGGTGGGACCATGACCAAGACCGTTACTTCACCGTACGACGTGGCCGAACACCTTCGCACACCGGAGGAAATGGCCGCATACCTGGAAGCTTGTATGGAGGAGGCCGACGGCGACGCCGCGTTCGTCGCCAAGGCGCTGGGCGACATCGCGCGCGCCAAGGGCATAGCGCAGGTCGCTCGCGATGCCGGCCTGTCCCGTGAAAGTCTCTACAAGGCGCTTTCGGGAGAACGCAATCCTACGTTGGACACCGTTCTCAGGGTCATCGGCGCTCTGGGCTTGAAGTTTCGCGCCGAAGCGGTACTCGATTCGAAAGGCAGCCGGACAGGGCACATCGGCTGACTATCGGTGCGTCATCGACACGCGCGGCATCTGGCGTGACACGGCGGAATAGGTTCAAAGTGTGGAAACCCACCGTCGGTATTCGTTGCACGCAGCGGTCAGCGACGATGGCGCTGGTTCGCGAAGCTTGCCCCGTTGGCACATATCGACGAGCGCTGCGACGTGCGGTGCGCACTCTCTCGGCCGTCGCAATTTCGGATAGTCGTCCTTCCCTTCGTCAACGGAATGACCGTCCAGATACGCGATCCACGTTTCGATATTCCAAGTGGGTACAAGTATCAGAACGTTGTCCCCCGGTTTTCCTATCGGACGTTCTTGCTCAGGGCATGCACGCTCAAGCTGTGCGATCCGTGGCTCAACACCCTTGTCGTCGCCGTCTATCATGGCTACGAGCGCTCGGGATACCCTCCTGCGACGATGTTCCGTCAGTTCTCTCGGAAATCTGTCCCGTACGAATTTCTCGGCGGAACATCTGCCCCGTGGGGCCATCTCAACTCGTATATTCCGGGTCTCCCAACCAGTCCTGACGAGAAATCGTCGCATGAACGCCTGCTGTTGCTGGTCTTCACACAACAAGACAATCTGAACTCGTCTGCTCACTCCTCCCAACCCCTGGCAATGAGTTCGGAGAGCCTGAGTCCGTCGGCATCCGCTCCCACCTGAGGTTTACGTGTGGTTACGACTCCGGATGTTTCCCTGTCCAACAGGACACCATGTTCACAACCAAGGTAGTCGATCAACTCGGGATGATGAGAGGTGATCACCGCTTGCGACAAAGTCGAGCCGCAGGCATCCTCAAGGTTCATGAGCCACGGCTGAATTTCCGGAAGCGCCACGTAATTCTCCGGTTCATCGAGAAACAGGGTGTATCCTTGATCGCTTGAGAGTTGGGTCAGGCCGTACAAGGCCACTAGTGCCCGTTGACCGTCGGAAATCTCTTCGAACCGCAGCTCGTAAGACTCCTGGGAATCGGCATCTTCGCGATCGACGAACGCCACCATGAGCGCGCGTGTCTCATGGCCAATTCTCTCCAGGCGAATCCCCTTCAATTCGGCGCCAAGCGCCTGTTTCAGTGTGTTCGTGAATTCGGGAACCAGATCTGGACGCTCCTGAAGTACATGTCGGTACCAGTCAGAGAAATTTCGGCCATCACGCTCCAGCAAGGGCGCCTCACTGTCCGATTCCGTTACGATGCTTGGTGGATGAATGCCACACACAAGCACCTTTCTCATGAACTCCAGGAAGCTGGTCAAGCGTGTGTTGTCGCCACGGGACGCTACCCGTGCAAGTGCGGACTCCGACCAATCAGCGGCATAGTTTGGCCCGGGATAGTGATTGTCTCGATAGAGCTGGACCTCGCCCTGCGAGCACTCGAAGAGTGGCCGTCCGTCCGCTACCAGTCTCTCGATGTGGATGCGCGCCTTCTTCGAAGGTCGCTCATGCTCAACCTCAAGCCGGTAGGTATAATCTCCGGATTGCAACCGTATGTCGATCTCGAATACCTGGAGAGCTTGACGCTGCCAGCGAGTCAAGGTGCGCGTCGGGAACGTATCGGCATCGGTGACCCTGGCATCGCCAGACAGAAGCCGGCGCAACGCGTACATTATGTCGAGCACAGCGGTCTTGCCGACGCCACTCGGACCGAGCAACAGAGACAGCTCCTGAAGATGCAACTCGAAATTCACCAAGCACTTGTAATTGTTGACGTATAGTCTTTGTATCATCCAATGCTCCGATCGACGGTATGGAGTGGGTCACGTTGACCATACCACGGCTCAGCCGACGCCGGTAGGTACTTTCGCTTGCCTTGGCCTCGCCTACAAGGCCGACGTGGGCGACCTGCGCGAGAGTCCGGCGATCGCCGTGATCGAGCGGTTGCAGGAGACCTGCCCCGGCCGCCTGCTGGCAGACGGCTTTGCCGGCGGCGCGCTCGACGGGATAGAGTCGGCATCCGCCCGCGGCGGTTCGGCAAGTCGCTGTGGGTGTCGCTGCTGGAGAACTACTACGACCGCTTCTGGAGCGGCAGGTTCGAGGCGACCTTCGCCGGAACGGACGTCGGGCGCGACCCGACCGGGGAACAGAGCCGCTACGTCGTGCTGCGGTTCGACTTCTCGGCGGTCAACGACACTCTCGAGACGCTGGAGCGCGAGTTCGAGACCTATTGCAACATCGAACTCCGGGGCGCTCTGCGGCGCCATCCCGACCTGTTTCCCGAAGCGGCGCTGCGTGACATCCTCGCGCCGCCGTCCATCGCCAACAAGCTTGCCGAGCTGTTTCGCTACGCGGGCGATCACGACATCCCGCTGTACGTGCTGATCGACGAGTACGACAACTTCGCCAACACCGTGCTGGCGCATCACGGCGCCGAGGCGTACAACGCCTTCACCCACGGCGGGGGCTTCTACCGCAACTTCTTCGCCGCGCTGAAGTCGGCGACCAGCCGCAGCGGCGGCGGCCTGGAGCGGCTGTTCATCATCGGGGTGTCGCCGGTGACCATGGACGACGTGAAGCGGCTGATGTACGGCTACCTGCGCGACGGCTACCGGGACGTGGGGGTGTTCTCGGTCAACCTGTTCCGGTTCGAGCAGTTGATGCTGAGGATGGCGAACGAGGGCGAGTGGCGGCCGGTGCTGGAGTTCCTGGGCGAGGCGATCGCGCGGCAGACGGGGATCCGCGACTACATCGCGGGGGAGAAGGTCATGGCGCCCCGTGCCGGGGCGCTGGGGTTCCTGGCCGCCTACCTGAGCGTGGCCGATTACTATGTGTTCCGGTCGGAGGCGGAGCTGGGGAAGGGACATGCCGACATCGCGCTGGAGCCCCTGGTGGCCCGCTACCCGCACCTGCGGCGCGGCTATCTGATCGAGTTGAAGTACCTGAAGCGCTCGGAGCGCTTGCAGCGTTCCGAGACGCTCGACGAGGCCGGGGTCGCCGCGACGGCCGGCGACGCGAAGGCGCAGCTTGCGCGCTACCTGGCGGACGAGCGTCTGGCGCGGCAATTTCCGGGCGTGCGCTTCACCGGGCTGGTCGTGGTTTTCCACGGCTGGGAGCTGGCGTACTGCGACGCCGTGACGGCATCACGCCCTGCTCCGGTTGACTGAGACCGAGCACTCACCGTCATCTGCGCAAGCGGCGAGGCGAAGTTCTGGCTCGACCCGGCAGTCGAACCCGCAATGGCGAAAGGCATCAGCGCCCACGAGTCGAGAGCGATCCAGCGAATCATCGAGGGACGAAAGGAGGAGATAGTACGTGCATGGCGTCAGCACTTCGCGAGTTGAGGTGGTGCAGCTCACTCCGGTCGGCCTGTGGCTGGCGTGGCGGGACACCGAGTTGTATCTGGACCATTGGTCTCAACCGGTGGCTCCGAAACGGGGCGTGCCGGACGGACTACGGGGACGGATCGATCCAGTCGCTGACGGTGTTGATGGCGGTGGCGGTGTTGTTGAAGAGGCTGATGATGGGGGCGATGCGCTGGATGCCTTCCAGCAGGCGCAGGATCACCTGGCGTTCGACGATCAGGATGTCGCCGTTGGTCACCGGGGCGTCCAGCGCCGCGGCGCGCAGGCTGCGGCCGGTCTTGTCCACGAAGTGGACCAGTCCCAGGTCGGCCTCGCGGGTAGGCCCGCCGGCCCGCAGCAGGTAGTCGCTGACGGTGAGACCGTGCTGGAAGGGGATGACGCCGGGGCGGTTGACCTCGCCCAGCACCGTGACGAGCACCTCGGCGGCCGGGACGACGACTTGGTCGCGCGGCTGCAGGGGCAGGTCGCCGTGCAGGCCGTCGCCGTCCCAGAGCGCGGCGGCGTCGAGCTCGATGCGCTCGCCGGCGCGGACGACGTAGCTGTCCGCGGCGCGCGCGAACGGGGTCGGCCCGCCGACGGCGTACAGGGCGTCGTAGACGGTCATGCCGGGATAGAACGGCAGGACCAGCCGTATCGGGATCGGCGCGGGCAGACCGGTGCGGAGCTCCGCCGAGTTGGAGGGAAGGGCGGTCGGCAGGGTGATCGGCCCGTCGCCGTCGGCCGGCTTGCCGAAGACGGCGCCCTCGACGACGATCGCGGAGCCGGAGCCGTAGCTGGACAGCACGCGCACCACGGCGTTGTCGCGCAGCGTCACCAGCATCCCTTCCTCGAAGGTCACCGCCATCGAGGTGTACTCCCCGTTCATGTCGGGCTGGCGGACCATCATGCGCCTGCGGTTCGCGTAGGGCGTGGGGCCGCCGGCCTGGTTCACCAGGTCCGCGACCGTGGCGCCGCGCAGCAACTCGTACTCGCCCGGCAGCTCGATCGCCCCGGCGATGGAGACGGTCACCCGGTCGATCGGCACCACCACCCGGTCGTTGGCCCGCAGCGAAATGTCGGGGCGGGAGCCGTCCCAGATCGCGGCGGCGTCGAACGACAACCGGTCCGCGTCGGCGCGGATGATGAAGCCCGCGCCCGCCGCCGCGTAGGGCGTCGGCCCGCCGAGGGCGGCCATGGCCTGGCGCAGGGACAGTCCGGCCGAGTAGGGGATGGTCGCCTCGATCGGTTTCCTGGGGATCGTGATCGGCGAGGTGCCGTCCTGCGGGCGGCCGTAGAAGGCCCCGGAGAGCACCACCGGGTCGCTGTGCCGGGTGGTGGAACGGACGATGATCGCGTCTTGGTGCCGTAGCGGCATGCGGTCCGCCGTGTCGACCGCGACGGTCCTGCGGGCGAACGAGCCGGACTCGTCGTAGCCTGAGATCTCGATGTTGTCGGGGTCGGCGTCGGGCAGCAGCCCCCCGGCCCAAGCGATCAGCGCGGTGACCCCTTCGGCGGGCAGCAGCTCGTACGAGCCCGGATAGCGGACGCTGCCGGCGATGGTGACCGTGGTTTCCGCCACCGGCACGAACACGCGGTCGCTCGGACGGAGCAGCGGATTGAAGTCGTCGCCGCCGACCTCGAAGAAGCGGACCAGGTCGATGCGGCGCGAAGAGCCGTCGGCCCGCACCAGCTCGATGCGGCGCACGCTGCCGTGCTCGTCCACCCCGCCGGCCAGGCGGATGGCGTCCTGCACGCGGTTGATGGCGTGCACGATCATGGTGCCGGGCGAGCGCACCGCCCCGCCCACGAACACCTCGAACCGCGCCGGCGAGACCAGCTCGAACTCGATGTAGTCGGCCGGGATCCTGCGCAGGGACTGCAGGATGGAGGCGCGCAGGTCCGAGTACTCCCGTCCGGCGGTCTCCACGGTGCCGACGTAGGGGACCTCCAGGACGCCGTCGTCCTGCACCATCAGGTTGAACGGCGCCGTCTCCGGTATCGCGATCGTCAGCCGGTAGCGGTCCCCGGGCGTGACGATGTAGCGCTGGGAGCTCAGCAGCGTGGCCAGCAACTGGTCGTCGGGCAGCGTCGCCGGGGAAGGCACCCGCTGGCCGAACGCGACGACCTCGCCGCCGCCGTCGCCGGACTGCGCGGCGGTACCGTCCTGGGCGGCCGCATGCAGGCCGACGATGCAGAGGATCGAAAGGATCGCGAGAGCGCGTTTCATCATGTGTGCGCCCCTGTTCTCTTGCGCATGAAGCCAATCTCCTGGCGGATCTCGTCGAGCTGCCGGCGCTGTACCGGATCGGACTGGGCGCGCTTGAAGCGCTCCACGGCGAACGCGGCCAGGATCGACGCCATGAAGGCGGCCAGGGTGCCGATGATGCAGACCAGCGCTCGGCTGGGGCGGCTCTTCCGGAGTGGCACCTCCACCGGCTCGACGATCTGGAAGGCCGATTCCCTGGCGTTCTCCTCGATGCGGGTGCTCTCGTACTGGGAGCGGAGAAGCGCGTAGATCGCGTCGTGCACGCTCAGCTCGGTCGCCAGGTCGAGATAGCGGACCCCCAGCGCGGGCAGTTCCTGCAACGGGGTGGAGGATTCCTGGAATTCCACGAAGCCGTACTCGATCTCCCGGATGAGGGTGCGGAGCTTGTCGACCTCGCTCCGCAGCCGTGTCACGCCGGCGGTGTTCTCTCCCAGCAGCTCGATCTGGGAGTGAAGCTCCACCTCCTTCCGGTACAGCTCGGTCTTGAGAGATGTCAGGGTCTCGATCGCGGACTCGGACTGGGCGGTGAGGTTGACCACGCCGAACTCGCGTTGAAACGCGATCAGCGCGTCCTGCGCCATCGTCCGATCCTGTTCGACGGCGGCGATCCGCTCCTCCAGAAAGGCTTTGCGGCGACGCACGCGCTCGATCGTCAACGCGTGCATCTTGTCGCGGAGCTGCTGCACTGCGAAGTCGAGGCCGGCGGCGGCTTCTCCGGGATAGAGGTGCTCGTACGAAATCACCAGCAACTCGGACTCGAAGAGGTAGTCGGTGGCCAGGCTCTTCCTGAGCCGTTCCCGAGCGCCGGCGATGTCGTCGGGGTCGGGCGCATCGGTGATGAACCCCTGCTGCTTCGCGAGCGCGTCCAGGATGGACCGGCTGACCAGCAGTTCCTGGGCAAGGCTGGCGTCCGTGCCGGGTCCGGGCGCCAGCAGACTGGCGAAGTCCGCCAAGCCGCCCGTTTCCGGAATCCGGCTGAGCAGGCTGGCGGCTCCCGCGCCGTAGTTCGGCCCGTCGTCGGTGATCGTCACGGTGACGGTGGCGGTGTACCGGTTCGGCAGCAGGTTCAACGGCGACTCCGGGTCGATCACCATGGCCAGGATGTTGTAGGCGAGCAGAACCACCGCCGCGCTGCCGGTGGTGAGCACGATGAGGCGCCGGCGGCGGACCAGGACCAGGACCAGGTCGAGCACCGTGAAGGTGTCGTCCTGAACGGGTTCCGTGGCCGGCTCGGCAGACGGGGGCCTCTGCGGGTCACTCATCGGGTTACCCCTTATAGAGTCGGGCGGTTCGCGGCCCGACTTGACGAATCGGCGCCCGCCCGGCCGGTCAGCGGACCGGTGGGTGAAGCGCCGGCGCCGGCCGGGCGGTGTATGGGGCAGGAGGCAGGGGGTATAGTGTGAGTGAGGCTCCATGATGCCGCTGGGCAGCGCCGAGATCGAACAGATCGGTACCTACGTACGCGCGAACCTGGCGGAGTGGATGGAGGACATCGTGGGTCCGAAGCTCCTGGGGCGCACGGTCCGCGTGGAGGACGAGCTCGCCTTTCAGCGTGAGCTGATCTGCACCAGGTTCGAAGCGGTCGACAAGCGGTTCGAAGCGGTGGACAAGCGGTTCGAGGCGGTGGACAAGCGGTTCGAAGACATGCACAAGCGGTTCAACGGGATGCAATGGATGGTGGGCGGCGGGGTGGTGCTGCTCGCCACCATGATGTCGCTCTATCAGTTCTTCGGCTGAGCGCGCCTACGTGAAGCCCAGTCCGGGCAGGCGCGCTTCGGCGGCGCGGATCTTCTCCTCGGTGCCCAGGTCGGTCCAGTAGCCCGACGCCAGCACGGCCACCATGCGGCCGTCGGCGGCGATCTGCTCGTACAGCGATTCGTACTTGACCGCGCCCTCGTGGGCGGCGTACTCCAGCTCGCCTCGCTCCAGCGCCTGCGAGGTGCGGACGGTCGCCTCGGTGAGGTAGCGGGCGAACAGCCGCCGCGGGTTGGGGATGATCGAGAAGCCGGAGTTGATCGGCGTCCAGCGCCGGCCGCCGCGCTCCAGGAACGGGTTGCGCTCCTTGGGGGCCTTTTCCCGGAAGCCGCGCACCACGCCTGAGGCTTCGTCAAGGTCCAGGGCGCCGTAGTCGCCCGATTCCTCCCACGGCACCAGCGCGGCCAGGTCGATCACGCACTCGTCCGGGTCGATCCCGCAGCCGGCCGCGCGCTCCAGTCCCTGCCGGTAGCAGTCGTACAGGTCGGCGTCGAGCAGGTTGTCCGCGTTGGCGTAGACGACCGGCCGCGCGGGCAGCCGGCCGGCGGCGTGCAGCTTGACGATCGGGGCGATGGTGCCGGCCGGCCGCGCCTCGATCAGGATCTCCACCGGCAGGCCCCGGTAGGAGCCGCCGTGGGCAGCGCCGTGGGCAGCGCCGTGGGCGGCGGCTCGGAAGTGGTGTTGCAGCAACTCGCCACCGGCCCCGGCGGCCAGGATGACCCGCTCCACCCGCCCGCACGCCGCGTGGATGTCCAGGTGCCACTCGATCATCGGCTTCACCGGCCCGCCGGGGCCGGCGCGCATCGACGCCAGCGCCTTGGGGCCGATGGTCCCCCACGCGTCGGCCGGCAGGTGCGGGTGGGTGCCGGGCTGCAGCCGCTTGCGCTCCTCGGCCAGGCGGGTGCCCTTGCCGCCGGCCAGGGCGATCGACCAGAGGGTCTTCGCAGGCGGCGCCATCGGCGCTACTGCCCCGAGGAGATCGACAGCGGCTCGTCGCGCGGCTGGTCGGTCAGGGGACGGCAGCCGCCGTCCTCGATCACGAACGACCGCTCGATGTGCACGGAGGTGACGTCCGCCGCCCAGATGGCCGACTCCAGGTTGAGCACCATGCCCGCCTCCAGCGGCAGGTCGGCCGGCCGGCTGACGAAGTCGTCCTGGATGCGCAGGCCGGTGTCGGGGACGACGATCGGGTAGTCGCGCACCTCCAGGCCGATACCGTGGCCGTGCGGGAAGCCGGCCAGTCCGGCCTCCGCCAGCGAGTCGCGCATCGCCTCCGCCGCCGCGGAGGCCGGCCGGCCCGGGGTCAGGTGCTCGACGCCGGCCTCAAGCGCTGCGCGCACCGCCGCCTGCCGCTGCCGGCACGCTTCGTCGGGCGGGCCGAAGGCGATGGTGTGGCCGGTGTCGGAGAACCAGGAGCGCAGCCGGCAGCCGTGGTCGAAGTACATCGAGCCGCGCTCGGGCAGGCGGTAGTCGGCCTCGGTCGCCAGTCCGAAGCCGGTGGGGCTGCCGGAGAAGTGGTCGAGGTCGGCGCCGTGCTCGGCGAGCTTCATGCGATACAGGTCGGTGAGCTCGCGCCAGCTCGACCCCACGCAGGACACGGCCAGGGCCTCCGCGGCGGCGTACTCGGCCGCCTCGGCGGCGCGCCGCAGCATCCCGATCTGCGGCTCCGCCTTCACCATGCGGCCCAGGCGCAGCAGGTTGGTGCAGTCGCCCACTCGGCGGCCGTCCGCGACCAGCGCCTCCCACGTGCCGGCGGACAGCGCCTCGCGCTCGAGGCCGACGCGGGCGCCGGCGCCGTCCAGCAGGGCCGGGAGGGCGTCGGTCCGCGTCGCATGGCGCGGGCGGCCGAAGGCCTCGGCCACCGCCTCGAACCCGGCCGGCAGGTCGCGGGGGGCCGCCTCGTCAGAACCCCACACGACGATCCGGTCGGCGCTGGTGCCCTTGGCGTTGGCCGCCATCTCCGCGGAGACCAGCAGGGTCACCTGGCCTTCCTTGGTGAGGATGGCCAGCGCCTGCTGCAGCGCCGACGATGCGCCGGGCCGCATCATGTACTCCCGGAACAGCGGGTCGATCCAGTTGCGGTAGTCGGCAAGGTCGGCCAGGGAAGCCGCGGAGGCGGCGACCAGCACGTCCACTCCGGCCGTGCGCATCTCTTTTAGCGTTCGCGCTACCATCGGTGCATGCTCCTGATGCCGCGGTCGCTCACGCTGGGCGGCCTGGACTGTGTGCTGTTCGCGCCGCCTGAGGGCCGCGCGGCCGGGCTGGGCGTCTTCTGCCACGGCTTCGGCGCGCCCGGCGACGATCTGGTGCCGCTGGGCGCCGAGATCCTGGGCGCCCCCGGTACCGAGGCGCTGGCGCTGCTCTTCCCCGCGGCGCCGGTGTCGCTGGCCGCCGAGGGGATGCCGGGCGCGCGCGCGTGGTGGCCGCTCGACCTGAGCCGGCTGCAGACCGGCGCGCTCGACGCGCAGGAGATGGCCGGGCGGGAGCCGCCGGGCTCGGCCGAGGCTGCCGCCGTGCTGGGCGCCGCGGTGACGGTCTGCGCAGAGCGGCTGGAGTTGGAGCCGGACCGGGTGGTGCTGGGCGGCTTCTCGCAGGGGGCGATGGTCGCCGCCGACTGCGCGTTCCGCTCGGGCGCCGCCTGGGCGGGGCTGTGCCTGCTGTCGGGCGCGCCGCTGGCGCTGGCCCGCTGGCGGCGCCAGGCGAAGGCGCTGGCCGGCCGGCCGGCGATGCAGACGCACGGGACCATGGACCCGGTCCTGCCGTTCGACGGCGCGGAGATGGTGCGCGACACGCTGACGACCGCCGGCATGCGGGTCGGCTTCCGGCCGTTCACGGGCGGCCACACGATCCCGCAGGAGGCGCTGGCCGCGCTGCCGGGGTTCCTGCGGACCGCGTTCGGGCTTGCCTGAGCAGCGTCAGTCGGAATTCTGGACTGCCGCCGGGGCGAACAGCTTCACCGCGCCCTGCACGATCGCGTCCAGCACGAACCAGGTGGCCAGGAACCCCACGCATTCCAGCGCGAAGTTCCCGAACTTGTAGAACAGCGTGGCGGTCAGAAAGGCGACTCCCGCGACGGGGAGCTGGCGGGCCAGCAGGTTGCTGGCACTGAGGGTTCTGATCAGTTGAAACATCAATGCTCCTCGCGCGCGACGGTAGCCCGGAACGGCGCTCGACCGCCAGCGCGGGACCGGCCCGCCACGGCGGCTGGAGAGCACCGCGCACTGCCGGCGGGCGCTGTGGTATCCTGGAGCCGTGCTTCCGACCGAACGGGTCGGTATCGGCAATACCGGCGTCACCGTCACCAGAATGGGCTTGGGCGGCGCCCCGTTGGCCCGCCTGCGCACCAAGGCCGCGGAGAAGGCCGCGCAGGGGGCGATCGCCGCCGCATATAAGGCCGGCGTGCGCTACTTCGACACCGCGCCCCGCTACGGCACCGGCCTCTCGGAGCAGCGGCTGGGCGACGGGCTGCACGGCCTGCCGCGGGACGAGATCACCATCTCCACCAAGGTCGGCTTCCGGCTCGACCCGCCGCAGCCGGCGCGCTCCGGGCGCGTCAGCGTGGACGTCGCCTGCGACTTCTCCCGCGACGCCGTGCTGCGCTCGCTGGAGGAAAGCTGCGCCCGGCTGCGCATGGACCGCATCGACATCGCCCTCATCCACGACCCCGACTATGCGCCGCAGGACCCCGAGGGCGACCCGGACCGCGCCACCGGCAACCACTTCCGCGCGGTGATGGAGGGCGCCTATCCGGCGCTGCACGAGCTACGCGCCGCCGGCACGGTCGGCGCGGTCGGCCTGGGCATGAACCAGTGGCCGATGCTGCTGGAGTTCGCGCGCGCCGGTGAGTTCGACTGCTTCATGCTGGCCGGCCGCTACACGCTGCTGGACCAGACGGCGCTGGCGGAGCTGATGCCGGCGTGCCGGGAGCGCGGCATCTCGGTGATCATGGCCTCCGTGTTCAATTCCGGCATCCTGGCCGCGGGGCCGAGCACCGACGCGACCTTCAACTATGCTCCTCCTCCCGCGGAGGTCAGGGAGCGGGCGCGCGGCCTGGACGCGGTGTGCGCCCGGCACGAGGTGACGCTGCCGGCCGCGGCGCTGCAGTTCCCGCTGGCTCACCCGGCTGCCGCGGCCGCCGCGGTGGGCGCGGCCGACGCCGGCGAGGTGCACGCCGACCTGGCCCATGCCGCCGCGAAGATCCCGGCAGCCTTCTGGCGCGAGATCGGCCAGCGCGAGCTGATCGACCCCACCGCTCCCACGCCGTAGCCGCGTACCTCGCGGGATTCGATGCAACGCCTGCGCCTGTTCGTGTTCACGCTGGGCCACTTCTGCGTCGATTCGTACGCGTCCATGCTCACGCCGGCGCTGCCGTTCGTGCGCGACCGGCTCGGCCTGACCTTCGCCCAGATCGGGCTGCTGGGCTCCTTCGTGCAGCTCAGCAACCTCGGGCAGCCGTTGCTGGGCATCCTGGGCGACTACCTGCGCGGCCGCTGGCTGATCTTCGTCGGCATCGCCCTGGCGGCGGTGTTCGCGCCGCTGATCGGGGTGGTCCCCAGCTTCGGCTGGCTGGTGCCCTGCGTGATGCTGGCCGGACTGGGCGTATCCGCCTTCCATCCCTCGGGCTTCGCGCTGGCCGGCGACCTGTCGGGCGAGCGCCGCGCGTTCGGGCTGTCCCTGTTCATCTTCGGCGGCACGATGGCGCTGGGCTTCACCCCCCTGTGGGTGCCGGCGGTGGTGACCACGTGGGGGATGGAGTGGCTGCCGCTGGCGACGATCCCGGGCCTGCTGATGCTGCCGTTCGTGATCGCGGTGGTGCCGGCGCGCACCGCGCCGCGCTCAGCGCTGCCGGAGCGGGTGGCGGAGTTCCGCCGCGTGCTCGCCCCGATCGGGGCGATCGTCGCGGTGGTGGTGGTGCGCTCGATCGGGGGCTTCGGCTTCGCGTTCTTCATGCCCCTGCTCGGCCAGGAGCGCGGGCTGTCGCCGCTGGCCTGGGGGCTGGCGCTCAGCGTCTACAACCTGTCCGGCGTGGTGGGCAGCCTGATCCTGGGCTGGCTGGCGGACCGGCGGGACCCCAAGCCGCTGGTGCTGGGATCGCTGGTGCTGGCGACGCCGTTCATGCTGCTGGCGCTGCAGGCCGAGGGGCTGGTGGCGCTGGCGATGCTGGCCGTGGGCGGCACCATGGTGTTCGCGACCAACTCGACCCTGGTGGCGATGGCGCAGCAGCGCGCGCCGGCCAACGCCGGCTTCGTCTCCAGCCTGCCGGGCGGCTTCAGTTGGGGCGTGGCCGGGCTCACCATGCCGCTGTTCGGGTTCATCGCCGACGCCTCCGGCTTGCTGGCGGTGATGCGCATCCTGGCGGTGCTGCCGCTGGCCGCGGCGGTGATCGGCCTGTTGTTGCCGCGGTACGCCTTGCAGCGGCCGGAGCTGCGGCCGGCCGGCGGGGAGGCCGCGCGTGGCTGACGAGCTGGCGCTGCGCTACGGCACCAACCCGCACCAGGCGCAGGCCAGGGTCTACCACGAGCACGGCCCGCTGCCGTTCGCGGTGCGCAACGGGGCGCCCGGCTACATCAATCTGCTCGACGCCCTGAACGGCTGGCAGCTCGTGCGCGAGCTGCGCGCCGCCACCGGGATGGCCGCGGCGGCCTCCTTCAAGCACGTCAGCCCGGCCGGAGCCGCGGTGGCCGTACCGCTGTCCGACGCCGAGCGCGCCGCCTGCTTCGCGCCGCGCGAGCTGTCCGCGCCGGCGACCGCCTACGCGCGCGCCCGCGGCACCGACCGCGTCTGTTCCTACGGGGACTGGATCGCGCTCAGCGACCCGGTGGACGAGGCCACGGCGCGCCTGATCCGGCCGGAGGTGTCCGACGGCATCATCGCCCCCGCCTACGCGCCGGCCGCGCTGGAGCTGCTGGCCGCCAAGAAGGGCGGCGGCTACCACGTGCTGGAGATCGACGCGGATTACCGGCCGCCGGCGGTCGAGCGCCGCACCGTGTTCGGGGTGACCCTGGAGCAGACGCGCAACGATCGCGCCTTCTATGCGGAGCCGCTGGCCGCCGCCGGCCTGCCGGCGGCGGTGGTGCGCGACCTCACCGTGGGCCTGATCGCGCTCAAGTACACGCAGTCCAACTCGGTCTGCCTGTGCGCGCGCGGTCAGACCATCGGCGTGGCCGCCGGCCAGCAGTCGCGGATCCACTGCACGCGGCTGGCCATCGCCAAGGCGCGCACCTGGCTGCTGCGCCAGCACCCGCGGGCCCTGGGGCTGCGTTTCCGGCGCGGGGTGCGCCGCCCGGACCGCGATACGGCGATCGCCTCCTACGTGGAGCGCGGCCTGAGCGGCCCGGACGGGCAGGCGCTGGCCGCCCACCTAAAGGAGCGGCCGGAGCCGATCGGCACGGACGAGGAGCGGAGCTGGATCGGCGGCTTCCCGGCGCTCGGCCTGTGCTCGGACGGCTTCTTCCCGAACCGCGACAACGTCGACGTGGCCGGCGGCTTCGGCGTGCACTTTATCGCCCAGCCCGGCGGCTCGGCCTTCGACGATCAGGTCGCCGCGGCGTGCCGGGAGCACGGCATCGCCATGGTCAAGACGGGAGTCCGCCTCTTCCACCACTGACGGGCACTGCCGTAGGCGGGAGGTTGCCCGCTACGATCCGGGGTCCGTAGGTTAGGCGTTGCCGCCCATTCCATGCAGTCAATCGTATGCGCCGATCGGGTCGAGAAGCGTTTCGGCCACATCGAGGCCCTGGCCGGCGTCAGCCTGGAGATAGCGTCCGGCATCATCTACGCCCTGCTGGGCCCGAACGGCGCCGGCAAGACGACGCTGATCCGCGTCCTGACGACCCTGCTCAAGCCTGACGGCGGCTCAGCCACGGTCGCCGGCATCGACGTGGTGCGCGACCCGACCGCGGTGCGCAACCGCATCGGCCTGGCCGGCCAGTTCGCGGCCGTGGACGAGTATCTGACCGGCCGCGAGGCGGTCGAGATGGTGGGCCGGCTGTACAACCTGAGCGCCCGGGTCGCCCGCGAGCGCGCCGCGGAGGTCCTGGAACGGATCTCGCTGGCAGCGGACGCCGACCGGCTGGTGCGCACCTACTCCGGCGGGATGAAGCGGCGCCTGGACCTGGCCGCGTCGCTGGTGGGCCGGCCCGACGTCCTGTTTCTCGACGAGCCGACCACCGGCATCGACCCGCGCAGCCGCGTGGACGTGTGGGAGCTGATCAGGGATCTGGTCAGCTCGGGCACCACGGTGCTGCTGACCACGCAGTATCTCGATGAAGCCGACCAGCTTGCGAATCGGATCGGCGTGATCCACGAAGGCAAGCTCATCAGCGAGGGGACCGGCAACGAGCTGAAGGACCGGCTCGGCGGCGCGGTGATCCACGTGGAGGTGCCCGAAGCGGCGCAGGCGGCCACGCGCGCGGCCCTCGGCGCGGATGACGGCACCGATGGGATCATCACCCTGCCCGCCCCGGCAGGATCGCGATCGCTGGCGGACGCGATCCGCCGGCTCGACGCGGCGGGCATCGATCCGACCGACATCGGCCTGCGCCGCCCGACGCTGGACGACGTGTTCATCGCGCTGACCGGCCACGACACGGCCTCCGACGGCGCCTCCGACGGTGTCGCGGACGGTGTCGATGGCCGCCCGGCGGGCAAGCGAGGCGGCTTCATGGGCCGCGGCAAGAGACGCGCATGAGTGGCGCGGCCGTGATCGCGGCGCCGGCCCGGGGGCGCGCCCGCGTGTCGGTGGGCCACGCGGTCAAGGACACCGTGGTCATCGTGCGGCGCAACCTGCTGCGCATTCTGCGCCTGCCGCAACTGCTGGTGTTCGCCACCGTGCAGCCGGTGATGTTCCTGATCTTGTTCAACTACGTGTTCGGCGGCTCGGTCGGCCGGGCCATACCGGCCGCGGCCGGGGGTGAGTACATCAACTGGCTGGTACCGGGGCTGCTGCTGCAGGTCGCGGCGTTCGGCGCGACGGGGACCTCGTTGGGCCTGGTCGAGGACCTCAAGAACGGGGTGATCGATCGCTTTCGCTCGCTGCCGATGGCGCGCTCGGCGGTGCTCGCCGGCCGCACGGTGGCAGACCTGCTGCGCAACGGCTTCGTGATCGGGCTCATGATCGTCCTGGGCTACGTGCTCGGCTTTCGGCCGCAGACGTCGTTCGTGTCGCTGGTCGGCGGCGTGCTGGTGGCGATGGCGTTCGCCTTCGCGCTGTCGTGGGTGATGGCGTCCCTGGGTCTTGCCGTCAAGAACTCGGAGGCGGCCCAGACCGCTTCGTTCCTGCCGGTGTTCCCGCTGGTGTTCGCCAGCTCCGTGTTCGTGCCGACCGAAACGCTGCCTGATTGGCTGCGCGCGTTTGCCGACCACCAGCCGGTGACCCGTACGGCCAACGCCGTGCGCGGACTGGTCCTGGGCGAGGGCGCGCTGGCCGCCGGCCAGACGGTCGCCGGCGAGGTGGCCGGCGCCCTCCTGTGGGCGCTCGGCATCATCGTGGTGGCCGCGCCGCTGGCGGTGCGCCTCTACCGCCGCGCGGTCAGTTAGCGTCAGCGTTGTGCCATCCGAGGGCAGTCAAATTCAACGCGGAAGCGCCGCCCGCAGCTCGTGCTCGAATCGTGCCGCCTCTGTCAGTCTCGCGGATACCTCCGGCCACGCCCCCGTTATCGCACTCTGTCTGCGTCGATAGTCGTCCTGCTTTTTGCGGCATTCAGGATCGCGCGAACGACGATCGAGTCAGTTGGCCCTTCGACGGCGGCGGCGATACGTAACGGCTCAGACATCCGGAACCCCTCCGAGGTGTCCCATTACCCACAACCGCGACAAGGACCAACCGTCCTTCGCCCGCTTCAAGAGACCTTCATCGATCTCAACACGACGGACCGATGTGCGGCCTGAGCTTGTCCTCGAAACGGTGAATAGCCGTACTCGATCATCCTGCAATTGCAGTCCATCGAGCACCAGAGGATTGTGCGTGGTCAGCAGAATCTGGCGAGGCGTGTCCTTTTCCAAATACCACTGACACACGTGTTTCATCAAAGAGCGGACCAACCTCGGGTTCAGTCCGTGATCCGCGTTGTCCACCGCGCACAGCGCAGGACATGCTTCGTGTCCAGATATGACGGCCAAGAACAGTACAAACAAGACGCCCTCGGAAACATCGTAAGCGGACAGCACATCTCGATCCGTTCTCATAAACCGATCGCGAAACCGGAGCATGGTCTTGGCAGCCGCCGCGGTCGGAAAGAGCGGCATTTGGCCGGATGTGCTCACGATGATTTCATCAGCCCAGTCGATCAGGTTGAGAACGTCTTCGCAGATCCTCCGGCTATGATCATCCTGGCGGCTCTGCTTGAGCAGCTCGGAAATCGCCCATGGAAGGTTGCCTCCGGAGAGTCCGACCGGTTGTCTTGGCTGCGGCTCCTGCGAGACACCGCGCAAGACGGACGTCGTCGGCGAAAAAACGGCGTATCCCTGAAGCAGCCTCAACAGATCAAGTGCGGCTCCTCCGGTGACTTCGACCGCCTTCAGTGCAGCTAATCCCCGTTCCGGGTTTGTCCCGGTTGGCCCGGCGGGCGAACGTCCCACCAGCGCGGGGTTGTCGTCATCTTCCCACCGCTCGGTCTTGAATCTCCAGGCAGGTGCCGGTTGCTTCAACGGATTGTGCAATGAAACCTCATAGGTGGCCGAGCCTCCAGACGCACCAAGAAACAGATGAGGCGGGACCTTCTTTCCGGTCTTGGGGGGAAAGGCAGACTTGTATAGTGCGGGAACACCCGGACGAACGCCACGGGCGAGCAAAGTCAGGGCGTCAACCTTCCCGTCGGCGGCCGCGGAGAGAACACCGAGGGCTTCCAGCAGATTGGTTTTTCCGCTACCGTTGGCGCCGATGAAGACGTTGACGAGTCCAAGGTCAACCGTCACGTTCTCCAGGGACTTGAAAGTTCTGACAGACAGGGTCTCAAGCATGTGACCAACTTGGCCCCGATCCCGTGTTCGGCAGCGCTATCCGCTGGGCCCAGCGGCGGCGATTTTCGCGTGACGAGGGAAGAACTGTCCGGCCGTTCCTGGATACGATCAAGGTCCTTGCAGGATACCACGGGTTCAGTCGATTGATCATCACGAGCGCCTGGTAGGGTAGTGTCTCAATGTGAGAGTGAGACACTACCCTGTAGAGGCCGATGGCCGACTGAGCTGCCACGGATCGTCTCGTGTAATATTCCGTGCATGGCGACCAAGACCATCACGCTTGAGCTCGATGCCTACGAGATGCTGAAGGCGGCCAGGCGTCCGGGCGAGTCGTTCTCGGCCACTGTCCGGCGAGCTCGCTTCGGTCCGAGCGACTCCACCGGGAAGACGATCCTTGCATCGATGGACGAATTGACCGTTCGTCCGGCTGATCGGGAAGCCGTCAAGTATTGGTCGTCTGCAGCCGCGGAGGGGAGGACGACCACGCCGTTGCGGCTGGGCAGCCGCGAGTGAGGCTCGTCGATACCGACCCTGTCACACGGCAACTCGATGCGGTCTACGCGACCGAGGACTGCTCGGTGGATCCGATCCTGGCGGAGATCCAGCAACGGACGATCCGAGAGATCGTTCTGCGCGGTCAGTCGCCCCCGGCCAGCAGGAGCGCCAGCTCGGCCATGCGGTGGGAGAAGCCGACCTCGTTGTCGTAGAAGCTGGTCGCCTTGATCAGGGTGTTGTCGCCGGCCGGGACCGCCAGCAGGTCGTCGCGGATCATCGACGAGTAGGGCTCTCCCACGCAGTCGCGCGAGCACTCGTACCAGTCGCCCAGGTAGGCGATCTGGCCCAGGATGGTCGAGGCGTTCATCTCCGCTATGTTGGCCTGCATGGCCGCCATCACCTCGTCCGCGTCGTGCTGCCCCTCGATCAGGAACACCGCCTCCACCACGCTGCCGGTGTCGGTGGGCACGCGCAGGGCGGTGCCGTTGAGCTTGCCGTTCAGGTGCGGGAGCACCTTGCCGACCGCCTTGGCGGCGCCGGTGGAGGCCGGGATGATGTTGTTCAGCGTCGCCCGGTTCTTGCTGCCCCCGAACGCGTCGACCACCTTCTGGGTCGCGGTCGCCGCGTGCGTGGTGCTCATCAGGCCGGCGACGATCGGGAAGGAACGGTCGACCACCGCCGCCAGCGGCGCCAGGCAGTTGGTGGTGCAGCTCGCGTTGGAGACGATCGTCTCTTCCCCCGTGAGGGACTGGTGGTTGACGCCCACGACCACGGTCGGGGTGTCGTCGTCGCAGGGCGCCGAGACCACCACCCGCCGCGCGCCGGCGCGCAGGTGGGCGGAGCTTCGTTCCTGGCTGAGGTAGAACCCTGTGCACTCGAGCACCACGTCCACGCCGTGGTCCCCCCACGGCACTCGGGCGGCGTCCTTCTCGCCGTAGATCGCCACGTCATGATCGCCGATGCGGATGCTGTTGCCCGAGCCGCGCTCGACCGGCGCCGGGAACCGCCCGTAGACGGAGTCGCGCGGCAGGCTGGCGGCGATGTCGTCCACCGCCACCAAGTCGTTGCCGGCGACGATCTCGAACCGATCCGGCAGCCGCCCAAGGATCACGCGCATCACGTTCTTGCCGATGCGCCCCATGCCGTTGAAACCGACCCTCAGCTTTGCCATCGCGCCGGACCATACCCGCAGAGCCGGCCCTGTGTCTTTCCGATCGGGGCGCGTTAGAATCGGCGCCGTGAACACGCAAACGGCCGAACGGGCCGCGCCGCCAAGCGTCGGCGTACCGACGCCGCTCATCGACGGGGAGGCGCGCGTGCGCGGCCGCCTCCGCTTCACCGCGGACTACATCGATCATCGCACCCTGGCGATGCGCCTGGTGACCAGCCCATACGCGCACGCGCGCGTGCGCTCCATCGACACGGAGGCCGCCTGCGCCCTGCCCGGCGTGGTGCGCGTGCTGACCGCCGCGGACCTGCCCTCGGTGACGCCTACCACCCGCATCCGGCTGCTGCTGGCGCGCGAGCGGGTGCTGTTCGTCGGCCACCCGGTGGCGCTGGTGGTCGCCGACTCCGAGGCGGCGGCCGAGGACGGCGTGGACGCGGTGATGGTCGATTACGAGCCGCTGCCGGCGGTCACCACGATCGACGCGGCGGCCCGGCCCGATGCGCCGCTGGTCTGGCCGGAGGGCGTCCCGGGCGAGGACAATGAGGCGGCCGACCACGGCGCCGACGTGGGCGGCGCCGCCGACGGACCCGCGGCCCCGTCCAACGTCGCCAACCCGGTCGGCTTCCAGCGCGGCGACGCCGGCGCCGCCCTGCGCGCCGCGTACCGGAGCGTCGATCTCACCTTCGAGATCGACCGCGTCCACCAGAGCTACCTGGAGCCGCACGCCACCATTGCCAAACCGGGCGGCGCCGCGTCCGGTGAGGAGCGCGGCGCCACGGTGTGGAGCGCCTCCCAGGCGCCCACCAACGTCCAGAAGGAGTCGGCCGCCCTGCTGGGGGTGCCGGCGGCCGACGTGGACGCCAAGGTGATGAACGTCGGCGGCGGCTTCGGCGGCAAGTTCATCCTCTACGAGCCGCTGGTGGCCGCGGCTGCGCTCGCGGTGGGCGCCCCGGTGCATCTCGTGATGACCAGGCGCGAGGAGCTGCTGGCCGCGCAGCCGGCGGCCGGCGGGCGCATCCGCATCCGGCTCGGCGCGAGCGAGGACGGTGCGCTGACCGCGATCAAGGCTGACCTGACCTACGACGGCGGCTGCTTCCCGGGCAGCCCGACCGGCATCGGCGTGATGATGTGCGGGAGCGTCTACCGGGCGCCCAACATCGACGTGCGCGGCCACACGGTGATGACGCACAAGCCGTCGATCGGCGCCTATCGCGCGCCGGGCATGACCCAGCAGGCGTTCGCGATGGAGAGCGCCATGGACGAGCTGGCGATCGCCCTGGGGATGGACGCGCTGGAGCTGCGCCTGCGCAACGTCTCGCAAGCAGGGGACGCGCTGGCCGACGGCAGCGAGTGGCCGGACATCGGCATGCGCGAGGTGCTTGCGAAGCTGCGCGCCCATCCGCTCTGGCAGCAGCGCGAGCGGCTGGCCGCCGAGGGCCGCGGCGTCGGGGTGGCGCTGGGCGCCTGGTTCGGCGGCGTCGACGCCAGCAGCGCCGGCTGCACGGTGGAGGAGGACGGCGGCATCACCGTGCATCTGAACGCGGTGGACCTGACCGGCGTCAGCACCAGCGTGGTGCTGCTGGTAGCCGAGGAGATCGGCGTCAGCCCGGACGTGGTGCGCGTGCGCTGGCAGGGACAGGTCGACGGTCCCTACCACCTGTCCAACGCCGGCGGCAGCAAGACGCTCAGGTCCGTGGGGCCGGCGGTGGTCGAGGCGGCCCGTGATGCCCGCGAGCAGCTCTTCCGCGTCGCCGCCGCGCACCTGGAGGCGGACGCGGGCGACCTGGAGATCGCCGGCGGCGCGGTGCGCGTCAAGGGCGTGCCGGAGTCCGCGGTCGCGATCGGGGAGCTGGCCGCCATGCGCGCCCTGCACGGCCCCATCGCCGGCCGCGGACGCAGCGCTCCCGGCGGCCGCACCCCGGCCTTCTGCGGCCAGATGGCGGAGGTGAGCGTGGATCAGGAGACCGGCCGCATCACCGTGCATGGCATCGTGATCGCGCAGGACGTGGGGCGCGCGATCAACCCGCTCACGGTCGCCGGCCAGATGATGGGCGGCGCCGCCCAGGGGGCCGGCTGGGCGCTCTGCGAGCGGCTGGTGTACGACGAGGATGGCCAGCTCCTGACCGGCACGCTGATGGACTACGCGGTGCCGTCCGCCAAGGACATACCGCCGATCGAGACGCTGCTGGTGGAGCGGCCGGCCGGGTACGCCCCGCACGGTGCGCGCGGCGTGGGCGAGCCGCCGATCATCGCCACCGCCGGGGCGATCGCCAACGCGGTCCGTCACGGCAGCGGCCGGCGGGTGACCTCCGCGCCGCTCACCCCCAGCCGTGTCCTCGCCGCCCCGGCGGAGACGGCTGCCTCTGCCTGACCGGCCGGCGCCGGCCGAACCGCCGTCGGCGCCGCCGATGCTCCCGTCGCGCCTCGTCCTGGGCACCGCCCGGCTCGCCGCCGGGGCCGTGGCGCTGCCGGGCGCGGTGCGCGGGACGCCGGCGCTGGCGCTCCTGGACCGCGCGTTCGAACTGGGCATCCGCGCGCTCGACACGGCCGCGATCTATCAGCTCGGCGGCAGCGAGCGGCTGCTCGGCGCCTGGATGCGGAGCGCGGGGGTTCGCGACCGGATCTACCTGATCGGCAAGGGCGGCCACCCCTCGCTGCTCGGCCGCGCGCGGCTGGGCCGTGGCGAGCTGGAGCGCGACCTGGAGGCTTCGCTGCGGCGGCTGCGCACCGATCGCCTGGACCTCTACCTGCTGCACCGGGACGCGCCCGGCGCGCCGCTTGCGCCGATCGCGGAGGCCCTCTGGTCGTTCGTCGCCGACGGACGCGTTCGCGCCTACGGCGTGTCCAACTGGACCCATGAGCGTTTCGCGGCGCTGCACGCGCTGGCGGTGAGCCGGGCGCAGCCGCCGCCGGCCGCCACCAGCCCGCAGTTCAGCCTGCCGCGGTGGGTCACGGCGCCGTACCCGGGCTGCGTGTCGATCGGCGGGCCGGACGGCGCCGCGGCGCTGCGCGCCTACCGGGCGGCCGGCGCCGTGGTCCTGGCCTGGTCGCCGCTCGGCGGCGGCTGGCTGCGCGCGCCCGGCGGCAGCGCGCGGAGCAGGGCGTACCGGGGCGCCGGCAACGACGCGCGCCATGGCCGCCTGACGGAGCTGGCGGGACGGCTGGGCTGCACGCCGGCGCAGGCGGCGCTCGCCTGGGTGCTGGCGCACGGCCGCAACGTGCACGCGATCGCCGGCACGCGCCGGCCGGAGCGGCTGGCGGAGCTGCTGGGCGCCCTGGAGCTGGCGCTCAGCCCGGAGCAGATCGCCTGGCTGACGGACGGCGGCGGCGAGACCGCACCGGTGGCCGCTCCGTGAGCGAGGCGGACGCGATCGTGGTGGGCTCCGGCGCCGCCGGCGGCTGGGCGGCCAAGGAGCTCACCGAGGCGGGCTTGCGCGTGCTGCTGCTGGAAGCGGGGCCGGAGCGGAAGCCGGCGAGAGCCGGCCGGGCGTGGGCGACCCGGCTGTGGCGGCACGCACGCGGCGCGCAGCCGGTGCAGGAGCTGCACAGCGAGTACTGGATCAAGGATCCCAACCTGTTCGTGAAGGACGCGGAGCAGGGCTACTCCACGCCGCCGGACCGGCCGTTCGTCTGGATCCGCGGCCGGCAGCTCGGCGGACGCACGTTGCTCTGGGGTGGGGTGACGCTGCGTCTGTCCGACTACGAGCTGGCGGCCGCCGAGCGCGACGGCCACGGGCCGTCGTGGCCGATCCGCTACCGCGACCTGGCGCCGCACTACGACCGGATCGAGCGCTTCCTGCGCATCCACGGCACGCGGGAGGGCCTGCCGCAGCTCCCGGACGGGCGGTACGTGGGCGCGCGGCCGCTGACGCGGGCGGAGCGCCGCCTGGGCGACGGGGTGGCGGCCGTCTGGCCCGACCGGCGGCTGATCCCCTCACGCGGGCTGGCGCTGCAGCGCCACGGCGGCCGCGAGCCGCGCCTGAACAGCGTGGGCACCAGCATCGCCGCCGCGCGGGCGACCGGGCGCGTGCAGGTCCGCACCGGCGCGGCGGTCAGCCACCTGATCCCCGGCGGCCGCTCGGGGGGCGCCGGCGGGGTGATGTTCGTGGAGGCGGCGACGGGCGCGTCACACGCGGCGCGGGCCCCCCTGATCGTGCTGTGCGCCTCCACGATCGAGACGGTGCGCATTCTGCTGGCCACGCGGATGGAGCACCCCGAGCTGCCGGTGAGCGAATCCGACTGCCTGGGCCGCTACCTGATGGACCACGTGATCGTCGGCACGGCGGTGGAGCTGGACGGCGTCCCCTACGATCGGCCGGCGCCGTTCACGGGCGCCGACTCGTTCCTGGTGCCGCGGTTCCAGAACCTCGCCGGCAGCGGCAGCGAGCCGTATCTGCGCGGCTACGGCCTGTGGGGGATCATCCAGCGGCGCGGATACGCCGGCCGCCGCGGCCGGCCGGCGCTCGGCCTGATGGTCGCGCAGGGGGAGATGCTGCCGCGGTCCGACAACCGGGTGGAGTTGAACGGGGAGCGCTGCGCCGACGGCCTGCGCGGCGTGCACATAAGCTGCGCCTGGGGAGACAACGACCGGGCGATGCACGCCGCCATGGGCACGGCGGTCGAGGAGATGATGCACGCCGCCGGCGGGCGCACCGTCCGGCGGTTCGGGTCGCTCGCGCGCCTGCCCGGCCTGCTGGGGCTGCCGGCGCGGCTGGAGCGGTTCTGGCTGGAGCCGCCGCCGGGAGCCTTCGTGCACGAGGTGGGTGGCGCCCGCATGGGCGCCGACCCGGCAGCGTCGGTGGTCGACGCCCGCAACCGCTGCTGGGGCCTGCCCAACGTGCTGGTCACCGACGGCGCGTGCTGGCCCACCTCCGGCTGGCAGAGCCCGACGCTGACGATGATGGCGGTCACCGCCCGCGCGTGCTTGCTGGCGGTGGACGATCTGCGCCGCGGCGACCTGTGAGAAGGGACGGGCTTTGAGAAAGGACGGCGGCAAGCAGGAACGGTGAAGCGCATCGCGATCGTCGCCATCGGCTCCTGGGGGGACGTGGGTCCGCTCATCACGCTCGGCGCCGGTCTGGTGGAGGCCGGCTACCAGGTGGTGCTGGTCACGCATGCCGCCTACGCGGACGACGCCGGCCGCGCCGGCCTGGACTTCGCGCCGCTGAGCGGCGATCCGGTGGCGATTCCGGAGGACGAGCACGGCCGGCAGTGGCTGGAGTCGGGCGGCAACGGGCTGCGCTTCGCCGCGCACCTGGTGCGCATCGCCCGGCCGCTGCTGCGCGCGGTACTCGATGAGGCGTACGCGGCGTGCCGGACCTGCACGGCGGTGCTGCACACGCCGTTCGCGTCGTTCGCCACGCACGTCGCCGAGCGCCTGGCGCTGCCGAGCATCGTCGTCGGCCAGCAGCCGGTGACCCGTACCGGCGCATGGCGGGCGTTCCTGGTCCCCGAAGGCGTGCCGCTCGGGCGGCTCGGCAACCGGCTGAGCTACCGGCTTATGGAGCAGGCGGTCTGGCAGCCGTACCGGTCCGGCTACCAGCGGTGGCGCCGGGGCGCCGGCCTGCCGGGCGCCGGCCCGTTCGGACCGGCCGGCCGGCTGTACACCGGCCGGGTGCCGGTGGTGTACGGCTTCAGCAGCCTGGTGGTGCCGCCGCCGGCCGACTGGCCCGTGTGGCACCACGCCGCCGGCTACTGGATGGCGCCGGCGCGCGGTTCGTGGGGGCGCGCGGACGCCCGCGTCGCGGCGTTCCTGCGCGCCGGTCCGCCGCCGGTGTTCGTGGGGTTCGGGAGCATGACCTCCCGCAATCCGGAGGGCGTGCTGGCGCGGGTGGTCGAGGCGCTGCGCGCGGTCGGCCGGCGCGGACTGCTGGCCGGCGCCGCGGGCGCGCTGCCGCCGAGCCTGCAGGCGCCGGACATGCTGGTCGCCGAGGGCTTTTCGCATGCGCGCGCGCTGCCGGGGGTGGCGGCCGCCGTCCACCACGGCGGCGCCGGCACGGTGGCCGCCAGCCTGACCGCCGGCGTACCCACGGTGGTGGTGCCGTTCTTCGCCGACCAGTTCTTCTGGGGACGGCGGGTGGCGGCGCTGGGGGCGGGGCCCGATCCCCTGCCGATGGCCCGGCTCGACGCCGCCGGGTTGGCCGGCCGGCTCCGGGCCGTGCTAGCCTCGCCGTCGATGCGGGAGCGGGCCGCCGATCTGGGCGCACGGCTGCGCGCCGAGGACGGCGTGGCGGCGGCGGTGGGAGTGATCGACCGGCATCTGGCGGGCGAGCCGGCGCGCCGTGGGGCGGCGCGTGGCTGACCGGCCGCGGGTGCCCCGCCGGCTCCACCAGGTCTGGATACAGGGCCAGGAGCACCTGCCGGCACGGCTGGTCGCGCTGCAGCGCACCTGGCGGGAGCTCAATCCCGACCACGAGTACCGCCTCTGGGACGGGCCGGCGCTGCGCGAGCTGCTCGCGGCCCGCCATGCGTGGTTCCTGCCGACGTACGACCGTTACCGGCACCTGCACCAGCGCGCGGATGCCGGCCGGCTGTTCGTGCTGTACGAGCTGGGCGGCTTCTATGCCGACGTGGACGCGCGGGCGCTGCGCCCGCTCGACGAGCTGACCGCGATGGTCCCGAACGCCCGGCTGATCACCTCCGCGTTGCCGTTCGCGGGGCTGGACCACGTCGTGATCGCGCTGGCGTGCGGGACCCGCCGGCTGATCACCAACGCGATCGTGGGTATGGAGCCGGGACTGGACGAGTGGCTGCAGGTGCTGCGGCGGCTACCGCGGCGATCGACCTTCCTGCGGTTCCACAAGGAGCTATCGATCGCCTTCGGCACCGGACCGATGTTCCTGTCCGGCGCGGTCGACCGCGCGTTTGCCGATTGTCGCGATCGCGTGGCGATCATGCCGTCGCGCCTGTTTGAGCGCCGGCTGGGGTACCAGCCGTATTTCCCCGCGCCGCCCGACGCGTTTATGGACCATCTGATGGACGCCTCGTGGCACTCTCCGTGGCTGCAGCGGTTGCTGAAGCTGTACTACGGCTTGCTGCACCGCCGCTGACCGGGTCCGGCGCGGGGGCGCGAAGCCGGTGAGCAGGGCCGGCAGCACGGTGAGGGCGCCGGCCGTGGTCGCCGCGATGGCGATGCTCAGCAGCAACCCGAAGCGGGCGACCGGCACGAAGGTGGAGCCCACCAGCGCCAGCAGTCCGAAGCAGATGGCGCCGGAGGTGACCAGGATCGGGCAGCCGGCGTGAGCCACCGCGGCGCGCATGGCCTGCTGCCGCTCGGCGCCGTGGGTGCGCTCGCGCTTGTACCAGACCAGCAGGTGCAGCGCGTCGTCGATGCCGATGCCGATCGCCAGGCTGGCGACCATCACCGACAGCGCATCGAACGGCACCCCCGCGGCAGCCATCAGCGCCGCGGTCGCCGTGATCCCGATCACCAGCGGCGCCACGGCGGCAAGGCCGAGCAGGACGGAGCGCAGCGCGATCGCGGTGAGCAGCACGACCAGCACCGCGCTGGAGACGGTGGTGATGATCTGGTCGCGGCGCAGCAGCTCGGAGAGCCGCAGCCCGAACATGCTCCAGCCCCACAGGTCCGATCGCGCCTCCGGCAACGTCTCGTCCACCGCCTGGCGGACGAACGCGGCCAGTTCGGATGTGCCGGCCTCGTACAGGTAGCCGCCGGTCGATCCGTCCATCACCCACAGGCGGCTGGTCAGGGTCTGAGCGCCATCGCCCAGGCCGGGGCCGGAGCGGGCCGCGGCTGCCAGCGTGCTCATGCGCGCCGCCAGCTCGATCAGCGGCCGGTCCGCCGCCGTCAGGGGTCCCAGGGGCTCGTCGCCGGCGGCCGCGCGCCGCAGCGCCGCCAGGCTGGTGGTGAAGGACGAGATGTGGCTGACGTCGGGATGCGCGGCCAGCCGCGCTTCCAGCTCGTCCACGGCGGCCAGCACGTGCGGGAGCGCGAAGTAGCGGACGGTGTCGTCCGGGGCCTGCAGGGTGAGGTTGAGGTCGATGAAGCTCCCGAACTCGCGCAGGAACTCGGCGTTGGCGGCCACCGCTTCGGTTTCGCCGCGCACGTGTCCGGCGAAGTCGGTCTCGTAGCGGATCCAAGGCAGAGCCACGGCGAACAGGACCAGCACCAGTCCGGCGCCGATGAGGGCCGCGCGCGGGCCCCTGGTCAGGGTCACCGCGAACCGCTGCAGCAGGACGAGCACGGCCCCCTCCCGGGCCGTTTCGGCCGCGGGATCCTGCCGGCGATGGAGATGGTGCAGCGCCGCCGGCAGCACGGTCAGGCAGAGCAGCGCGCCGATGGCGACGCCGGCGGCCGATATCAGGCCGAACTCGCGCAGGCGCGGCACGCTCGAGAGCACCAGGGTGAGGAATCCTGCGATCGTGGTCACCGCGGCCAGCGCCACCGGCCGGATGACCTCCGCCGCGGCGGGGAGCACCTCGCGGGATCCGCGGCCGAAGCGGAACGCCAGATGCACGCCGTACGAGCTGGTCAGTGCCAGCACCAGGATCGGTACCACCAGCGTGATGATCGCGATCGGCACGCCGGTCAGGCTCATCAATCCGGTCGACCAGACGGCGGCGCTGGCGGCCACCGCAACCACCGACATCGACACCGGCAGGCGTCCCAGGGCGGCCAGCAGCGTCAGGATGACCACGCCCGCGGCAAGCAGCCCCAGGATCGGAGGGTCGCGGTCGAGCGCGGCGAGCGTGGCCTGGTGCAGCGGTATCCAGCCGGCCAGGGTTACCCGGTAGTGCTCGCGCAGCCTGTCGAGCGCCGGCTCGATCGAGGCCAGGAACTCCTGGTAGTCGGGGATCACCGTGACCGCGTACACCAGCGCCAGGGCGGTCCCGTCGGCGGCCAGCACCAGGTTGCGCGCCTCCGGGGCGTCGCGGAGCGCCGTCCGCACCCGCTCCGCCTCCGCCGGGGAGGCAGGCGCGCGTCCGTCCGGGAGGGCCGGTGCGAGCTGCAGCCGCCCCCCGTCGAGGCGGAAGGCCGGCAGGTTCAGCGGCGTCACGGAAGAGACCACCAGCGGCTCGGCGGCGATGGCGCGGTCCGCCTCCGCCAGCGCCTGCAGCGAGCTCACCGCGAACGGCTGGTCCGCGCGCAGCATGACGATCAGGTAGTTGAGGTCCTTGTCCTCCTCTCCGTAGGTTTCCATCAGCCGCTGGGCGGCGTCATCACGCGGCAGCAGCCGCACCACCTCCGGATCGATGCGCACGCCCGCGGCCGCCAGGCCGAGCGCGGCCGTGATCGCCACCCAGACGACGATGATCGTTCGGGAGTGGCGGAGAATGGCGGAGGCGGCTCGCAGGGAACGCGCGGAAGGACGGGCGGCTGTCACGGTGGAGTGATCCTCAATATACCCTTATATTTCTTATCGGCCGACCGACGGTCTCCGATTTCCCATGGATCTGCACGAATATCAGGCGAAGGAGTGCTTCGCGCGCTACGGCATTCCGGTCGCGCGGGGGCAGGTGGCCGCCACGGCGGCCGAGGCCGAGGGCGCCGCCGAGCGGCTCGGGCCGCCGGTGGTGGTGAAGGCGCAGGTGCTCACCGGCGGCCGCGGCAAGGCCGGCGGCGTGAAGCTCTGCCGGTCGGCGTCGCAAGCGCGCGCGGCCGCGCAGGAGATCCTGGGGATGGATATCCGCGGCCATACCGTGCGCACGCTGCTGGTGGACCCGGCCGCGGACATCCGCGGCGAGCTGTATCTGGCGGTGGCTGACGACCGCGCCGCGCGCCGCCCGCTGATCATGGCCAGCGCCGCCGGCGGCATGGACATCGAGACGGTCAACCGCGAGACGCCGGAGCTGATCCTGCGCACCCACGTCGATCCCCAGATCGGGCTGCGCGACTACCAGATCGCCGGTCTGGCCTCGGGGCTCGCGCACGCGTCCGGGTCCTCGCTGCCGGCGGATCTGTGGCGGCCGTTCGCGGCGCTGACGAGGGCGCTGTACGACTGCTTCCGCGCCACCGACGCCACCCTGTGCGAGATCAATCCGCTGGCGATCGTCGCGGAGGGGGACGGGCACGCCCTGCGCGCGCTGGACGGCAAGATGAGCCTCGACGACAACGCGCTGTTCCGGCAGGGCGGCCTGGCGGAGCTGCGCGACGCGTCCGCCGAGCCGGCGGGGGAGACGGAGGCGCGCGCGGCCGGCATCAACTACGTGAAGCTGGACGGCCAGATCGGCTGCATGGTCAACGGCGCCGGACTGGCGATGGCGACGATGGACCTGGTCGGCCATTTCGGCGGCGATCACGGCATCGGTCCCGCCAACTTCCTGGACGTGTCCGGGGGCGCCTCATCGCAGCAGGTCGCCACCGGCCTGCGCATCATCCTGTCCGACGAGAACGTGCGCGCGGTGCTGATCAACATCTTCGGCGGCATCACCCGCGGCGACGAGGTGGCGCGCGGCATCATGGCCGCCCTGGAAGAGGTGCCCACGACGCTGCCGATGACCATCCGCCTGGCCGGCACCAACCACGAGGAGGGCATGCGCCTGCTCGAGGAGGCGGGCCTGGCCAACGTCACGGTGGCGCAGTCGCTGCAGGCGGCGGCGCAGGCCGCCGTCGACGCGGCGCGGAGCGGCTGATGCCTGTCCTGATATGCCTGTCCCGATATGCGTGACCTGATATGCCGGTCCTGATCGACCGGGACACGACGGTGATCGTGCAGGGCATCACCGGCAATCACGGCCGCTTCCACGCCGGCCAGATGATCGAGTACGGCACCGACGTGGCCGGCGGCACGCGGCCCGGCAAGGGCGGCGAGTCGATCCTGGGCCGGCCGATCTTCGACACGGTGGCCGAGGCGCGCGATCGCACCGGCGCCGACTGCAGCGTGATCTTCGTGCCGCCGCCGCTGGCCGCGGACGCCATCCTGGAGGCGGTCGACGCGGGCATGCGGCTGGTGGTCTGCATCACCGAGGGGATCCCGATCCGGGACATGCAGCTCGTGCGGGCGCGGGTCGACCGCGGCGGCAGCCGCCTGCTGGGCCCCAACTGCCCGGGACTGCTGACGCCGGGTGAGAGCAAGGTAGGCATCATGCCGGGCACGATCGCCTCACCGGGCAGCGTGGGCGTGGTGTCGCGCAGCGGCACGCTCACCTACGAGGCGGTGTACGCGCTGACCGAGCGCGGCATCGGCCAGTCCACCTGCATCGGCATCGGCGGCGACCCGGTGAACGGCACCGACTTCATCGACGTGCTGGAGCTGTTCGAGCGGGATGCCCGGACCGACCGCGTGGTGCTGATCGGGGAGATCGGCGGCACCGACGAGCAGCGCGCCGCCGACTACATCCGGCGCGAGATGACCAAGCCGGTGGTCGCCTTCATCGCGGGGCGGATGGCGCCGGAGGGCAAGACCATGGGCCACGCCGGCGCGCTGGTGGAGGGGGCTGAGGGGTCGGCCGGCGACAAGATCGACGCGCTCAGGTCGGCCGGCGCCAGCATCGCCACCCACCCGGAGGAGATCCCGGACCTGGTGAGCGGCTGAGCCGCCGGTGATGCCGGCACCCTGTCCGTGAGTGCACCTGTCCGTGAAGGCACCCTGTCCGTGAGGGCACCCTGTCCGTGAGGGCACCCTGTCCGTGAGGGCATAAAAAAAGGCCCCTGGGTAAAGGAGGTGAAACCCCAGGGGCCTGAAGGCGAGACGTCCTTCGTGTAGGTAATACAGCAAACAACCCCCTCACCGTTCGGTTACACTTCCGTGCCGGCATTTTCAGAAACCTGCTTCCAGGTCTCTCCGGGCCGCTGTAGCGCGCGGCGTCCGGCCAGCATCCGGAAGGCCCCGGCGAGCGCCAGCGCATAGGCGATCATCACCGCGGCCGTGAGCCAGTAGCCGGCGGAGGCGCCGGTGGCGGCGCCTCCGGCGATCGCGGCTGCGGCCGGCAGGTTCAGGACCAGGATCAGGGGAATCGCCAGGAAGAAGGTGAGCCCGGAGGCGTAGCAGTAGTCGGCTGCCGCCGGCGTGCGCAGCTCGGGGTCGACCACCCGCACCAGGGCGATGCCGGTAGTGATCGTGCCGGTCAGGCTGCCGTAGAACATCAGCAGCCGCTCGAAGGGGTGGTCGCGGAACAGCCGCGGGGTGATCCAGAGCAGGGTGGCCAGGGTCAGCGCGCCGATGAGGAGCGCGAACACGGCCAGCAGCAGCCAGTACTCGGCGATGACCTGAAGCGCGATCGACGCCAACGCGGCGGCGATCATGAAATCGACCGCGCCGCCGGCGATGCGGCTTAGCCCGCCGCCGTCGAGCAGGTGGGCGACGCCGCACCGCTCGGCCAGCGCGCGTACGGCCAGGGCGACCAGCAGGCCGAAGATGAAGGCGATGCCCCACAGGTTGGCCGCCAGCTCACTGCCCGCCGGGCCGGCCAGGGCCAGCAGCTCGGTGATCCCGATCAGCAGACCGTAGCTGGCCAGATAGACCCCGAACACGACCGCCAGCCACAGCGACAGGGAATCGATCGCGTCCGGCTCGGTGCGCTGCCGCGCGCCTTCGGGTCCCGGATCCCGTGCGTCCAGCACGCCGGTGCGCCGGCCGTACGCGGGCGGAGGCTCGATCCACCCGCGCGCGATCGCGGCGTTGATCAGCAGTACGCCGCCCACGCAGGCCAGCAGGAAGCCGATCGCCCCGAACGTGAGGCCGATGCTGCCGGCGCCGTCGAAGCCCAGCCTCTCCCAGCCGCTGCCGATCGCGAACGCTTGGCCGGGGCCCAGGGAGAAGCCGATGGCCGGCAGCAGCCCGAAGCTCGGAGAGAGTTCCGGCAACAGCGTCCAGATCAGCGCGAACGCGAGGAGAAAGCCCGCCAGCCCCTGCAGGGTCATCTGCGACAGGATCACCACCGCGGAGCCGGTGATCGTCCTGGCGCGGCGCCGGGTGGTCGAGCGCAGCCCGAGCGCGATGATCGCCAGGTTGAGCAAGTGGTAGGTGAGCTGCTCGACGCCGCCGGTGCCGTGTCCCGCGAGCGGCGCTATCCAGTTGTAGAACGGGAACAGCAGCGCGCCGGCGGTCAGCGCGTTGGGGATCAGGAAGCGCTGCAGCACGCGGATGCGGGCGCGCAGGGCGGTCGCAGCCGCCAGCGCCGCGCCGATCAGGCCGAGGTCGATCAGCAGCGGCCAGGAGATGGGCAATGTTCGGGGCGGGTCAGCCGGCGCGCTCCAGCGGGCGCAGATCCTTGGGCGCGTGGATCAGCGTGCGCACGCCGTCGGCGGTCACCAGCATGTCGTCCTCCACCCGCACCCCGCCGCGCAGGTCGTCGCCGTAGACGCCGGGCTCCACGGTGATGGTGTTGCCCTCCTCCAGCACGCCGTCCGGCCACGCGGGGTTGAGGTAGGGCGGCTCGTGCGGGCTCAGGCCGATGCCGTGCCCGAGGTGATGGAACATGCCGCCGGGCACGATTTCGTCCATGCGCTCGCGCGCCAGGTTGAACAGGTCGATGCAGGCCACGCCGGGCCGGGCCAGACGCTTGACCTCCGCGAGCGTGTCGACCGCCTGCCGATGCGCGCGCACCTGCTCGTCGGTGGGCGTGGTCACCGCGAACACCCGCGAGGCGTCTGCGTAGTAGCCGCGGTAGTTGACGCCCAGGTCCAGGATCCACAGCTCGTCGGCGCGGGCGGCGCGGCGCCGCGGCGGGCCGCCCGGCGCCCCGCACCGGAAGTCCTGGCCGAACCGCAGCGGCAGCTCGCCGGCCTCCTCCACCACGGCGGCGGACAGCTCGCTGTACAGCGCCAGCTCGTCCAGGCCGGGTTCGATGACCTGGGCGGCGCGCGCGTAGGCGGCGTCCACGCAGCGCGCGGCGGCCTGGATGAGCTCCACCTCGTCCGCATCCTTGCGGCAGCGCAGGCGCAGCAGGTCCGGCGTCACGTCCGTGAACGCGGCTTCCAGGCGCTGCAGCACCGCGGCCCCCAGCACGCCCTGGTCCAGACCCACGCGGCGCGCGCCCGCCAGCTCCGCGGCGAGCAAGCGCGCGATGCCGTCGGCCTGGTCCAGGCGGATCGTGGCGTTGGACTGCGCCTCGGCGACGCGTACCTCGTCCACGGTGGTGCCGTCCTGGCGCGGCTCGCTGGTGGCCAGCACCGAGCGGCCGGCGCCGATCGCCACCGCGCCGAGCGCGAACCACGGCGCCAGGCACCCGGTCACGTAGTAGACGTGGCAGGGATCGGTCAGCAGTAGCAGGTCCAGCTCGCGATCCGCCAGAATCGAGCGCACGCGGTCGAGGCGTCGGGAGCAACCCTCTATGGTCAGCATGGCCGCCAGTCTATCCGAGCAGCTTCGTGTGCGCTTGGAGCCTGTCGGATTGGCGCGTTAGCGGCATATCCGACAGGCACCGAGCGCGAAAGGTGGGGCTGGGCCAAGATCGGCGCCGTCGGCGACGATCTTGGGGCGGGGGCGGCTTGCGTGGACCGAGCGCTTCGGTTACTAAGAGAATGGTGGTACTCCTGATCATCGTCGGCGCCATCGTGGTGGTGGGGCTGGCGGTGTTTTTCATCGAGCCTGGCATCTTCGCCCTCGCGTACAGCCTGATAACGCCGTTGTTCGTACGCAATCCGCCGTTCGTGGACCTGGATCGGGGGTTTCCCAAGCACCGGCTGATCGAGGACGCGTACCCGGTGATCCGCGCGGAGGCGGAGGCGTTGCTGCGCAACCCCGACCGCATCCCGCAGTTTCACGAGATCGATCCGCTGCAGACCCCGATCTCCGGCAAGGACGGGATCCCGTGGCGGACCTTCTTTCTCAAGGGCCACGGCCTCTGGCACGACACCAACGTGAACCTGACCCCCAAGACCGCCGAGGTGCTCCGCCAGATCCCGGACGTCGAAACGGCGATGCTGTCGATCCTGGACGGCGGCAAGCACATACCGGCGCACCGCGGCTTCTACCGGGGGGTGTACCGCTACCATCTGGGGCTGATCGTCCCGGACGACGCGCCGGTCTACATCGTCTGCGGCGGCCAGGAGTACCACTGGCGGGAGGGCGAAGGCGTGCTGTTCGACGACACCTACCGGCACGAGGTGTGGAACCGGAGCGCGCACCCGCGGGTGGTGCTGTTCCTGAACGTGGTGCGCGACGCCGACCTGCCGCGCTGGCTGCGCCCCATCAACCGCATGGTGGCGTCGATGATGCAGCGCTCGCCCAAGCTGAAGCGCGCCGGCAAGCGCGCCGAGGTGGCGATGGACATCTGACCACCGGGATCAGATGGAGGTGGGGATGGGCCGACAGGCGGAGCCGGAGGCCACGGCTATCGGGGCGATTCAGGGAGCTACAGGCCGCCGAACAGCCGCTCGGCCGCGTCGCGGGCGCGGTCGGCACGGTCGTCGGGGTCGCTTCCCGGACCGCGGCCGGTCGCTTCCCGCACCTTGAAGTACTCGCAGAAGTTGGAGCGGTCCTTCTGCGCCACCGGCTCCGCGATCGACTCCCGGCACTCCATGTGCACGGACTTGTCGTAGAAGCGGCAGTTCAGGCAGGCGTGCGCGTCCTTGCCGCAACTCGGGCAGGTGGTCGTCCGGAAGATCTCCATGTCCGGATCGAACGCCGCCCCGCACGCGAAACAAGCGCCCATGGCAGCGTCAACCTATCACATCGTCGCATCATGCATCATGCTTGGACGCGCTGCTCGACGGCGATCTCGCCGGGGTTCTGTCGGCACTGCGGGAAGGGCTGGACACGCCGGAGCACGCCGATTTCGCAGCGCGTTCGGGGCGGCGGACGTGATGGCGGGCGGTCGTTCCACCTGCCTCATCGCCTGACCGGTTGACCGGAAGCATCCCGTCGGGTTCGATGCGCGCATGCCCAGGCGATGCGTCTACGCGGCCAGCTTCGACCCGATCACCAACGGCCACCTGTGGGTGGTCGAGCAGGGCGAGCGGCTGTTCGATGAGCTGATCGTGGCCATCGGCACCAACCCCGACAAGCGGTACGAGTTCTCGATCGAGGAGCGCCTCGGCCTGGTCCGGGCATCGCTGGCCGGCTACACCAAGGCCACGGTGGAGACGTACGAGAACCGCTTCCTGGTCGAGTACGCGCGGTCGCGAGGCGCGGAGTTCGTGCTGCGCGGCATCCGCACCGAGCTCGACTACCAGTACGAGCGGTCGATGAAGTACATCAACAGCGACCTGGACGCGGGCGTGGTGACCGTGTTCCTGATGCCGCCGCGGGAGATCGCGGAGGTGAGCTCCAGCGTGGTCAAGGGCCTGATCGGGCTCAACGGCTGGGAGACGGTGCTGGCCAAGTACGTGCCGCCGCCGGTGCACACCGCCTTCGTGAAGCGGTTCAGCTCTCTCGCGGAGCAGGCTCCTCCGGCGGATCGCTGAGCACCGCGCGCCGGCCCAGCTCCGGGTAGCGCCACCGCACCAGCGCCAGGCCGCAGAGCCCGATCAGCGCGAAGACGGCGAGCGCCCTTGGCGCGCCGACGCGCGCGGCGACCAGCCCCAGGATGACGTTGCCGACGGGGTTCACCCCGATGGCCAGACCGACCACGCCCAGCGAGCGCCCGCGCAGCGCCGGCGGCGCGGTGCGCAGCGTGATCAGGATCTGCATGGACGCGAAGCCGGAGAAGCCGATGCCGCCGGCCAGCAGCAGCCCCACCGACAGCAGGTAGGAGCCGGACAGCGCGAAGCCGCCGATACAGACGAACAGCGTCGCCACGCCGGCGGCGAACACCCACCCCGGCCGGGGAGTGGCGCGCGCGGCCAGTGAAACGGAGCCGGCCAGCGCGCCCACGCCCCAGGCGGCCACCAGGATCCCGAAGTGCAGCGCGTCGGCGGACAGCACGTCGCGGCCGATCACCGGCACCATCTGATGGAACGGGAACGCGAAGAAGTTGGACACCAGGGTGACCGCGACGGTCGCCTGCAGGGCGCGCCGGCCGCGCAGCGTGACCAGCGCGGTACGCACGCGATCGGCAACCGTCAGCCGTTCCGCGGGCCGGGCGGGCCGGGCGGGCCGCGGCGTCCGGCGCCCGTCCCGCGGCAGCAGCGCGAGCGAGGCCGCGTGGATGGCGGCCAGCCCCGCGTAGGCGACCGCGAAGCCGCCGCTGCGCGTGAGGACGCCGGCGATCAGCGGCCCGGCGATCAGGCCGAAGGTGAAGGTGATGGTGTCGACCGGAACCGCGGTAGCCAGCTCGCCGGCGTCGAACAGCTCCGTGTACAGCGACCGGCGGTTGGCGAAGTCGAAGCTCCACACCGCGCCGATCAGGCCGATCACCAGGTGGGCGCTCCAGGGGACGGGCGGGCCGAGCGCCAGGTAGACCGCGTAGGCGACGACGATGGCCAGGGAGAGACTCTGGGTGATGCGCAGCAGACGCAGGCGCGAGACGCGGTCGGCCAGGGTGCCGCCCACGTACGCCAGCAGCAGCATGGGCAGCCCGCGGGCGGCGGCCAGGGCCGCGACCGCGGCCACCGAATCGGTGAGCTCCAGCACCAGCCAGGACAGCACCACCAGCTCGTAGGCGCGGGTGGCGTACCACAGCCCCGAGGAGGCGACCAGCCGCCGGAAGTGCGGCCTGGCGGCCAGGAGCTGCCATCCGGATACCGGCGTTCCCGGTGAGAGGCGGCGCTCGCTCAGGTGAGGTGGCTCAGGTTCTGCTGCACCGCCTGCAGCTCCACGCGCGCGTCCGCCAGGCGCTGCCGCTCCCGCTCGATGACCTCGGCGGCGGCGTTGTTCAGGAAGCCGGGGTTCGCGAGCTTCCGCTCCGAGGCGTCGACCTGCTTCTGCAGGCGGTCGAGCTGCCTGGCCAGGCGCCGCCGCTCGACCTCCACGTCGACCACGTTTAGCAGGTGGACCTCGTGGTCGCCGACCACCGCGGATGCCGAGCCGGCCGGCGGCGCACCGTCGGCCGTGAAGTCGAGCGATCCCAGGACGGCCGCCCGCCGGATCAGGTCCCCGTAGGCTTCGAGCCGCGTCCGGGCGCCGCCGTCGCCGGTGGGCCGGATCACGGCGTCGAGCGGCTTGCGCGCCTCCACGCCGTGCCGGGCGCGCAGGTCGCGGACGGCGCGGGCGACGCCGCGCAGCCGGTCGACGTCGGCCTCGAGCGCCGTGTCCTGCATGCGCGCGTCCGGCCGCGGCCATGCGGCCACCGCCAGCAGCGCCGCGTCGGCCGGCTGCCAGCCGGCGATGCCGCGGCGCGGCGCCAGCTCCCGCAGGCGCGCCCACAGCGTCTCGCTGATGAACGGCACGAACGGGTGCAGCAGCCTCAGCACGCCGTCCAGCACGGTCGCCACCGTCTGGCGGGCGGCATCGGCCTCTGCGGGGTCCGTGCCGGCCTGGTCCGTTGCGGACACCCTCGGCTTGATCAGCTCCAGGTACCAGTCGCACAGATCGCCCCAGAAGAACTCGCGTACGGCTGCCAGCGCCGCCGACGGCCGGTAGCCGGCGAGCTGCTCGTGCACCGCCGCGCAGGTGCGCGACAGGCGGGACAGGATCCAGCGGTCCTCGGCCGGCAACTCCTCGAGCGCCAGCTCCCGGTACCGGTAGCCGCCGAGGTTGATGAACGCGAACCGCGCCGCGTTCCACAGCTTGGTGCAGAATGCGCGGCCGACGTCGAACCGCTCGCTGATCAGGGTCGCTCCCGGCAGGTCGGGCATGGTGCCCAGCACGTCGAACTCCTTGCCGGTGTCGGGACAGAGGTAGGTGAAGATGGTGCGCCCGTGCGCGGCCGTGGCCAGCTCGATGGTCTTGCCGGTGAACGGCGACACGGCCTGCACCGGCAGCCGGATGTCCTGGCTGCCGGTCTGCAGCTCGCACATCACGTAGCGCATCGCGTCGGCCCCGTAGCGCTCGATGATGTCGACCGGGTCGATGCCATTGCCGGCCGACTTGCGCATCATCTCGCCCTTGCCGTCCAGGATGTTGGCGTGGATGAAGCAGTGCTCGAACGGCAGGTCGCCCAGGTTGTACATGCCGGCGATGGCCATGCGCGCCACCCACAGGGTGATGATGTCGCGGCCGGTCACCAGGCACGAGCCCGGGTAGTAGTAGCTCAGGCAGTCCCCGGCGCCGGAGTCGGCGCCGAGCGGGGTCTGGCCGGCGTCGACGGAGGCGCTCTCCGGATCCGGCCAGCCCAGCGTGCTGTGCGGCCACAGCGCGCTGGAGAACCAGGTGTCCAGCACGTCGGGGTCCTGCTCGAAGCCCAGCCCGGCCAGCTCGGCGCCCAGCTCGCGCTCGGCGTCCGCGTCGCGCAGGCAGAGGTCGATCTCCACGTCGCCGGCCGCGCCCGCGATGGCGGCCGCCTCGGCGGCCGTGAGGAAGCGGCCCTCCTCGCCGACGGCGTCGGTCACGTCGCGGATCTGCACCTCCCGGGTCTGCACCTCCCGGATCTGCACGGCCACGTCGCCGCGGCCCGCGACGCGCGCCGCCAGCTCGAGCGCGCGCCGCAGCCGGTCCCCCGCGCAGCGGGCGGTCCAGATCGGGATCTGGTGACCCCACCAGAGCTGCCGGCTGATGTTCCAGTCGCGCTTCTCCCCCAGCCAGTCCAGGTAGGTGCGGGCGTAGCGGTCATCCGGGAAGAAGGCGAGCTTGCGCCCGGTCGGCGACCGCCAGTCGCCGGCCACCGCGTCGATCGCCACCTGCGCCAGCCCGGTGACCGTCGCCTCGTTGCCGGTGCCGCGGCCCACGGTGACCCCGCCGGGCACGTCGCCCATGCGCACGTACCACTGCCGCGACAGGTACGGCTCGATCGCGGTGCCGGAACGGTCCGAGTGGCCGATCTCGACCCGGTGCGGCTCGATCCGGTCCAGCAGGCCGGCGCTCTTTAGGTCGGCGACCACCCGCGTGCGCGCCGCGTCGCGATCCAGCCCCGCGTACGGGCCGGCCGCGTCGTTGAGGGAGCCGTCCGGCTCGAGGATGTTGATCAGGCCGATGCGGTCCCGGTGGCGCTGCCACACCTCGTAGTCGTTGGGGTCGTGGCCGGGCGTGATCTTCACGCAGCCGGAGCCCACGTCCGGCTTGGCCCAGTCGTCGGTGATCAGCGGGATCGGCCGGTCCAGCAGCGGCAGCCGGATCAGGCGGCCGGCCGCCGCCATCCCGGCCAGCCGGACCAGGCCGTCCAGATGGGTTTCGCGCCGCTGGCGGAGCTCGGCGAGCTGCTCCTGCAGGGCCGGCCGCTCCCGTTGCGGGGCGCGGCCGGCGCGTTCGGCCAGCCGCTCGATGGCGCGGTCCAGCGCCGCCCGCGGGTCGGGGTGGCAGGCGACGGCGGTGTCGCCCAGCATGGTTTCCGGGCGGGTGGTGGCCACCACCACGTGGGTGGGCTCGCCCGGCTGCGGATCGATCACCGGGTAGCGCAGGTGCCAGTAGGAGCCGTCCACCGTGCGGTAGTCGATCTCGTCGTCGGAGACCGCGGTGCGCAGCGCGCAGTCCCAGTTGACCAGCCGCGTGCCGCGGAACACCAGCCCGTCGCGGAACAGCGCCAGGAACGTGTGGCGCACGGCGCGCGAGCAGACCGCGTCCATGGTGAACCGCGCTCGCTCCCAGTCGCACGAGCAGCCCATCGCCCGCTGCTGCTCGACGATGCGCTGCTGGTAGCGGTCCTTCCACTCCCAGATGCGCTGCACCAGGGCGTCGCGGCCGATGTCGTGGCGAGTCTTGCCCTCCAGCTCCAGCAGGCGCCGTTCGATCACCGCCTGGGTGGCGATGCCGGCGTGGTCGGTGCCGGCCATCCACAGCGTGTTGTCGCCCTGCATCCGGTGCCAGCGGATCAGCAGGTCCTGCATCACGTTGTCCATGGCGTGCCCCATGTGCAGGGCGCCGGTGACGTTGGGCAGCGGCATCATCACCACGTAGCGCCGCTCGCGGCCGTCGGGGGAGGCGCTGAACGCGCGCGCGGCCGTCCAGCGCCCGGTGGCCTCCCGCTCGGCCTGCGCGTGCTCGTAGCGGGTCGGCAGCGTCTCGCCGGCGAGCGGCGATCGTCGTTCGGTTGTCGGGTCCATGTCGTTGCTGGATCGTAGCCGGAGGAAGCCTGATCCGTAACTACGAGAGACGTCGCTCGTCGTCGATCACGGCAACGCGGCTCGGAAGCCGATCGCCCCACGTCCAGAACACCAGATTGAGATCGTCTGGACCGGCGCCGGCAGCGAAGCTCCGCACCAGCATCCCGGCGTGACCAGCCCGGATCAGGCGATCTGCCAGCGCCTGAGATGCCGGGATCTCCCCACGGTACATGATGGTCCTCCAGGTCGGGCAACGAAGGTCGGCATCGGTGACGCCGTAAGCGGCGCGCGACTGCCTGTTTCTCGAGTCGAATACGGGCTCCGCATCGACCTCATAGGCGCAGAGGAGGATCGGTTGCAGCGGCCTCCCCAGAGGACTCGCCTCACGCACGGCTGTCAGCGGCGACAATGAGGTGTAGAGCGCAGGAATCTCGATCCGGTTGAACCGGCCTCCGAAGAGGCGCGCACCCTCTCCGGACACCGGTGGCCAGGACCAGCGTGGATCGTGTGCGCGGTAGACGACCCCTTGGAATCTCAGGCGTACCCACCGGCGGTGATCTGGTCGAGGTAGGCATGAACGTGGTCCGCCCTTCCCCGGCGCACCAGTTGGTGGGGTGTCATCCCGCCCAATCCCGGCAGCGGCTCCGAACGGAACCAGGCATAGGCGACGAGTGTGGCGCAGCCGGTGTGCGCCTCCACCCTGCGCAGGATCTCCATCATCTCGCGCAACCGGGTCTGGGTCTTCCGAGCCCGCACCCGCGTGGCGCGAGAAAACGCGTCCTGCCCAAGACCGAGGGTGCTCGCGATCTCGGACTTCGTCGTCCACAACGCGCCGGCGATCAGCGTCGGTGAGAACACCTCATCCTCGACGAACTCCTGCAGCCTCATGACCGCCACCCCCTATCAGAATTTATCACGCGATCCGGCGTGATACTACCTGAGTCTCCGTCATTCTTGCTCTTTGCAGGCGCACTCGCTTCGGCGGTCCGGTCGATCGCTTGTCGCGCCCCAGAGGTTGCGGAAACTGGCCGGGCCTTCCGGGTTTCGTGTGGGTGAGACCGGCCGAGGCGCGCCCTTCGGGGAGGCAGGGGTCACGGTGCGGGCTCGCGCGGTGACTTGGCCTGCGCGTGACGGTGGCGGTGATGGGCGCGCCATACAGAAGTCTGAGGTTTCGAGGATCGCCGGCGCCGCCCAGCGCATGCGGGACGATGTGGTCGACCTCGATCAGATGCGTTGAGTCGCAACGGCGCTCGGTCTGTGGATCGACGTGGCTGCAGCCGCCCGCCGTCGTGTTGCCACACTTGTCGTCTGACAGCCGCCGAAATCGCGCGGCCCGAAGCGCATGACTTCGACGCCGGAGTGGCGGCGCCCGTCGGCTTCGCCCCGGTAGCGGTTCGGCGGGCCGTCTCCTTCTGGGTGCTCGGCGGCGGCGTGGAGGTCGGTGTCGGCCGAACCGCCCCCGCCGGTGTGGGAGCGGCTCCGGCGGGGATTGCCGCGTCCTTCGTCGTCGAAGTGGCGCGTCGCTGCGCCGCCGGCTGCGACTCCGACGTCGAAGTGGCGTCGCTGCCGGCGTCCGGGTTGGTCTTCGGCGCCGCCGCGGTGTCCGCCGGACGCGCGGCGTGCTTCGCCGCCGCAGCGCTGTTCGGTTGCGCCTGCTCCGACGTCGGAGTTCGCGGGGCGTCTGCCTTCGCGTCCGCGGGCCGACTGCCGCTGCGCGCTCGGCGCGGTGGCCGGCTCGGGTCGTGGCGGTCGAGCCCCTCCTTGACCAGGCGTCCGACGAGCTGCCCCAGCGTCATGCGCGGGTCCACGTGCGAGAGCAGTCCCCGGAGCTGCTCCAGCCCCTGTTGGCACTCCGCGTCGATGGTCGCCTTCAGCTCGTAGCGGCCGTCGCCGAGCGGGCGCACGCGGTCGGCCGGCGGCGCCAGTTCCGGGTCCACGTCGGCCAGCATCTGGCGGACCTGCCGTGCGCTCTTGCCGGCCGCCTCGTCGACGAGTTGCCGCCGCCCCACCGCATCCAGCACCAGCGGCGGCTCATGGTCGGCGGGGCTCGACGGTACGACCGGCGCGCAATTCGCCGCCGGATCGTCCGCCGCCGCCGACCCCGCCGGTGCGATCGCAGCGGTGCCGGAGATCGACCCGCGCCGCCGCTGCCGGTCGAACGCCCACTGCAGCTCCGCGGCGGCGCTCAGCGTCAGCGAGCCGTCGCGCAACCCCTCCCGCGCGTGCGGTTGATCGGCGCACAGCCGCATGGCGCCAATGCGCCGTGCGGCGGCAGCGTCGCTGTAGCCGAGCTCGCGCACCGCGTAGTCGAACAGGCTGGAGAAGCCTCGCTGCAGGTGCAGCCCGCGCGCCTCGATCTCGGCCAGGTGGTCGATGATGGCGCCTTGCAGGTGCCGTTCGTGGCGGACCAGGTTGCTGGTCTCCCGCAGCAGCTCGCGGTCGGAGAGGGCGCCGACGGTGGAGGTGATGGCGGGCCGGGTGGCGGTGGTGAGAAGTGCGGTCTTCATGCCGTAAATATACTAACGGTTTTGAGATACAGGTCTTCTCTTCGTCCAGGACCGGCACTGAATCTGCGCGCAGCACGCGCTGAACGGGGTGCTGTGCAGCCGAAGGGACCCGTGAGCTTTTCGGAGGCCGGAAGGGACTGCAACGTGCGGTGGCGGGCCACCTCGCAAGCGCAAAACCCCGTCAAGTCCCCGCGGCACGATTTCTCGACTTTCTTGGCGCCGGTGCGCGTGCCGCAATGCCGTGCCGGCAGGGTTCAGAAATCAGGAACCGTGAACCCTCGCCCCGGCGGAGGTCGCCATCGACTCCCCCGCGTCGTCCTGCTGCGGGACACCGTTCGCTGCCGCTCCCGGCTCGGCGTTCTCGGCGGCCTCATCTCTACGCGCCGGTCCTCATGTGACGTCCTTCCACACGCATCCCTGAAGGCCCAACTGGCCATGTAGCCGATCGGAGCGTCCATCCATACGTAGAAATACTTGCCTTCTATCTCCGGGATCTGGAATCCGAAGTAGGGGCGTCGCGACTGATGTCCCGCGGCTCATTCTCCGGAGAGTGGGTGCTGTAGTAGTTGTCGTGACTGATATGAAAGCGCCGGAAGTCCTCGGCGTGTGCGGCGCGCAGCGGCTCGATCAGCTCTTCCGGTGTCGTTCCGTTGCGTTCCGCAAGCAGCATCGTGGCGGTACCATGGGGGTCGTCGGCGCAGACGTAGACGCACTCGTTGCCGGCCATGCGCTGATAGCGAACCCAGATGTCGGTCTGGATGTGCTCGAACAGATGGCCGAGGCGGATGGCGCCGTTGGCATACGGCAGCGCGCTGGTGACCAGGATTCGACGTTGGGAAGCGGCATCATCACCACGTAGCGCCGTTCGCGGCCGCCGGGGGCGGCGCTGAACGCGCGCGCGGCCGTCCAGCGCTCGGTGGCCTCCCGCTCGGCCTACACGTGCTGGTAGCGGGTGGGCAGCGGTTGGTCCGCGAGCGGAGGTCGTCGTTCGGTTGTCGGATCCATGTTTCCGTGCGGCGTATACTACCCGCGGGCTGGGGATTGTGTCGTCTCTGCGTCCCCTCCTGCTCAAGTGAGCGCTGTTCGTCTGGATTCAGACACAGAATACTGCGTGCGCGCTTCAATCGCTTTGCCTAGCGGGCTCAAGGTTGCTACCCTTGCTTGTCCACACACCAACATGACCCCCAACAAAGGACCCGTCTGCGTCTCGGTGATCAACATGAAGGGTGGCGTCGGCAAGACGACGATCGCAGCTATGCTGTGCTGGCGCGCGGCTCGTAGCGGACGCAACGTTCTGGCGGTGGACTTGGATCCACAGGCCAATCTTTCCCAGGCGTTGATGGGAGACAGGCGATACAGACAGTTCCTGAACGACAGGTCGCCTTCCATTGTCGAAGTGTTCGAGGGGTATCGAAACGACGGGGGTCCCGAGAAGCGTCGATCCATAAGGGAGATCACCGAGGAGGCGGGCAAGAACGGCTGGCACCTATTCAAGAAGCAGATGCCTCATTCTCGGGGGTTTCCCAAGCTCATGAGGGGCGATTTCAAGCACCTTGGGAATGCCTATGACGCGTACTTCGATGTTCCAGATGAGGTCTTCAGGAAGATAGGATTCTGAACGGAGGTGCACCGCGCATGATCGACAGGAAGCTCCGAACCGCACTTCGCTCGCTGGTTCGCAGATATGGTTTCAAGGAGGTCGATCGGTCCCTCCGCGAGATTCGCCTCTCTGAACCTCGGCTTGATGGTGCCCCGCACTCCAGGCGTGCGGACTCGGTACAGACGACAAAGAAGAAGAGGCAACCTGTATCGGCGCAGGAATATGTTGCCAAGATGGACCATGATCCCGAAAAACGGCCGGCGGTGTCGGAGCTGGCAAAGCGTTTTGAAGAAAAGACGTTCCTGCCAACAATCGGTGACATTCGAAATTTCTGCCAAGTCTACGGGATCGATGAGCCTGCGTCGAAGTCTCGGAGAAGCGCCATTCCGCGCGTGTTCAAGTGCATGGCAACGATGAGCGCCGAGGAAGTACGGGGAATACTGGACGATGGTATGTTCTCGGGACCGTCCCGGCTGGGGCCTGTTGCGGACGCGATCCGGGAGCGTGGCCGGGCAGCGGCGTTTCGCGATCGGTGAGTGAAGGCGGGATGAGCCCGAGAGCCGCGAGTCTCTATATTGGAAACGGCGGCTTTGGGTTGATGAATTCACGTTCGGCGCCGAACTACTGCTCGAGTTCCGTGCAAGAAGTGAGCGCCGGCAGTCGATGATCGAGGTTCGCGATGTCGTCAAACGCTACGGCGATCACCTCGCCGTCGACCGGGTGTCGTTCCGCGCGCACGCGGGCGAGATCTTCGGCCTGCTCGGCCCCAACGGCGCCGGCAAGAGCACGATCATCCGCATGATCATGAACATCCTGGCCCCGGACTCCGGGCAGGTGCGGTTCGACGGCCGGCCGCTCGGCGAGGCGGACAAGGAGCGCATCGGCTATCTGCCGGAGGAGCGCGGCCTGTATCAGCGCCAGACGGTACGCGAGGTGCTGACCTACCTGGCGGCGCTCAAGGGCGTGCCGGCGGCGCGCTCGGCCGCGGCCATCGGCGCGTGGCTGGAGCGGTTCGAGCTGGCCGACTGGCGCGACCGGCGGGTCGAGCAGCTCTCCAAGGGGATGGCGCAGAAGGTGCAGTTCATCGCCGCGGTGGTCCACGATCCGGAGATCGTGTTCTTCGACGAGCCGTTCGCGGGCATCGACCCGGTCGCCACCGACGTGCTGCGGGCGGCGCTGATGGAGCTGGCGGGGGCCGGCAAGACGGTGCTGTTCTCCACCCACCTGATGGAGCAGGCGGAGCGGATCTGCGAGCGCGTGCACATCATCGACCGCGGCCGGACCGTCATCGACGGCCGGCTGAGCGAGGTGAAGGACCGCTTCGGCACCGGCAGCATCCAGGTGGAGATGGACGGCGAGGCCGGCTTCCTGCGTGACGACCCGCTGGTGGCCGGCCTGACCGGCTATCCCAACTACGTCGAGATCGAGCCGGCCGAAGGGGTCGCCCCCGAACGGATCCTCAAGCTGCTGGTCGACCGCGTGCGCGTGCGCCGCTTCGAGGTCGTCGCCCCGTCGCTGCACCGCATCTTCGTGGAGCGCGTGCAGCGGTGAGGAAGCTGTGGCTGGGTGGAACTGGTGTCGTTTTCTTTGGCCATAGCGTTGGTGGTCAACCCTGACGGGCCGCTGTCGGTCATTCTCTCACTGGTCCCGGTGACTGCCCCGATCGTGAGGTTCACGTTCGTACATTCCAGACGGGCGTCTCGCGGTCAGACCGGACAGGGCTGAAGCCCTTCATAGGTAGCCAGGAGATGTACCTGGTGCCCATGCAGCCGGCGCTGGCGAAATCGCATAGGTACATGTCGGCGTATGCCGGCTCGCGCAACCTGATCAGCAACCACGGCTCAATCGTCTCGTTGCACCCAACCAATTCGTACGTCATCCTGTCCGCGTGTAACTCGAGCAGGTTCTCCGGCTCTGTTGCGTTGAATCGCTGGTCGTAGGCGAGGAGCAACGGCCCGCGATAGATCGACGCCTTACCAGCGGCTTCGTTTTCGCCGACCCAGTAGTGCAGGGATAAATCGAGTGACACGTCGATGAAGTCGCCGCTTTTCCACGTCCGCTCGATCTGCAGATACCGGCCCGGCCTGGGTCTATCGAGGTCGGATCCGTTCAGTGACACAACGGTGTCAATCGACCAGAACGGAACTCGCAAACCGAGCGTAAATACCTGGTTCGCCGTCACGTTCAACGACAATCTTATGTCTCCGCTTACCGGATAGTCAGTCGCCTGCTCGACGGTCAGCACATTTCCCGACGGAAGCACCGTTTCCGTGACGCACGGTCCGAAATAGTTGATGTTCACACCATCTCTTGTGCGAATCGCGGCCCAATCAGCTACCATTGATACGCCTCTCGGCCCGTTTACGGCGCAGCAGTTCAGCTCGGGGCTTCCCTGGTAGGCCTGAAACACGATGGAGTGAGCGGACGCTTTCCGTACACCATTCATGGGCGTATCGTAGGTACACCACCTACCGGAAGGATGCTGCGCACCCAACAGCGCGTTGAAGACGCTCAATTCCAATTCGTCCGCAACGTATGAATCGCCGGTTAGAGTAAGCATGTCGACCGTCAGCGCGGCGTAGGCGACGGTGCAGCAGGTTTCTTTGGCGGCTGCATGGTACGGATTCCCCTGCGCCATTTCGCCGGCACTGAACTGACCACCGTTGTATCGATCATGCCCTACAATGCTCCACCAGATATGCTCGAAAGCGCTCCTATATCTGTCTTCCTGAGTGATCCTATACATTTCTCCCAACGCTTGCACCGAATGAAGACTCTCCCAGCGAGGTTTGTTCATCTGATAGAACTCGAGTCCCGCCAGGGCGTCGTTCAGGTAGTTGCCCGCGCCTGCTTTCGCCCAGTTGCGTTCTACATGCTTTACCATATCCCAGTACTTCCGGTCGCCAGTCAGTTCGTAGAGTAGGCAGAAGATGTGGATGATCGCCAGGTTTTTCTCGGCTTCACCCGCTTCAATTACTTCTCTGCCGGTGCCTAGAAAGAAGGCGCAAACGTAGTCGGCGGCTCGCAAACAAATGCGGAGGGCCGCGTCGTGTCCCGTTTCCCTGTTCCACATGAGAAGTCCGTACATACAGTGGTAGTGGCTCCAGGGATCCCAAAGTTTGTTACCGCCAATCTCGGCGCGCGCGGCCCCGACCATCCTCTCGCTTTCCGGATGAGGACCTAGATAGCCGTCACGATCTTGCACTTCCGCGAGCTCTGCGATTAGCTTTTCTGCCGTTTGGAGGAGTACCGGATCTTTGGATATTCTGTATGCGGTCGCGGCGCTTGTTAGATATTTACCCGGGAATTCACCGTACCAAGGTACGATGATCTCGGGTGGAGTGCGATCTCTATTTCGAAACATCTGGATCATGCTGGGATTTGCAGCCGGAGCGGGAATGAGCCAGTTTGCTATATTCGCAGCCAACCGGTGTCCATAATAACCATCAAAGCGCATATACTGACCTCCCTGAATCAAGCGTGGGCGATTCTGAATCGATGTACGGAGTGACTACAATGGCGGCGGCTCGCATCGGTGAACACGGACGTTGGCTTAATCGGGCCGCGTGGGCAAGCGCCATGGCCGCGCCTCGGCGGGGATCCTCGGTGTCGTGTGGCGCATGGCGCGCGGCGTTGGCATACGGCAGCGCGCTGATGACCAGTATTCGGCGCATGGTGCCGTGCAGGACAATGGTAGGCGCCGCGAGGAGGAAGCCACCCGGGTTGGCGTCTATACTGGAGCGTATGAGCACGGCGACCGCGCGCTTCGACTTCCCGCCGCTGAGCGAGGTTCGGAGGAACTTTCGCGTCAAGTGGTATCGCTGTCCGATCGACCCGGCCGTGCTGCGCCGGCTCATGCAGCGCAGCGACCTGCAGGGCGCGTTGCAGACGCTCGGCCACCTGGGGTTGTTCGCCGTGACCGGGACGGTCACCGCCTGGTGCTTCATCCAGGGGCTCTGGCTGCCGTTCGCGATCGCGCTGTGGTGCCACGGCACCGTGGGCACGTTCTTTCGCGGCCTGGCCGTGCACGAGCTGGGCCACGGCACGGTGTTCAGGACCAAGTGGCTGAACCGCTTGTTTCTGCGCGTCCTCAGCCTGCTGTCGTGGTGGAACCATCACGAGTACGCGATGAGCCACACCTACCACCACCGCTACACGCTGCACCCCGACGGCGACCGCGAGGTGCTGCTGCCGCTCGACCTGGGGCTGTCGGCGCGGTCGGTGGTGCAGATGCTGACCGTCAACGTCGACGGGCTGATCCGGGTGGTGGTAGCCGCCGTGCGCATGGCGTTGCCGCGTTACAACCTGCAGGTGACCGGCATCCGCACCAGCGAGTGGACTCGGGCGCTGTTCGCCATCGCGCCGGACGTGGAGCGCCAGGCGGTGCGCTGGGCGCGGCTGACCATCGCCTTCCACGCCGCGGTCATCGCGGTCTCGGCGGTGACGGGCGCCTGGTGGCTGGCCATCGTGCTCACCGGGTACCTGTTCGTCGGCAACTGGCTGGCCTACCTGTGCGGCAAGCCCATGCACGCCGGGCTGCGCGACAACGTCCCCGACTTCCGCCTGTGCGTGCGCTCGAACACCCTGCATCCGTTCATCTCGTTCCTGTACTGGCGGATGAACTGGCACGCCGAGCACCACATGTTCGCCGGCGTTCCCTGCTACAACCTCAAGAAGCTTGCGGCCGTGATCGCCGGCGACATGCCGGTGCCGCGCACGCTGTTCGGCTCGTGGCGGGAGATGCTGGCCGTCGAGAGACAGCGCGAAGAGGACCCCGGCTACCAGTTCGACACGCCGCTGCCGCCGACGGCGCATCCCGCCGCGGTGAGCGAGGACCAGGTGAGGCTGCCGGCGGACGAACGCGTGAAGCTGGAGGCCTCGATCGGCGAGCTGGCTCCGCAGGGACAGTAGCGGGCGCGTACGGGTGAGCAAGCTCTGGCTGGTCGCGCGCAAGGAGCTGCGCATGGCGGCCATGACCAAGGGGTTCCTGATCATGACGCTCACCGGCCCCTTCATCATCGCCGCCCTGTTCGCGCTGCCGTCGGTGCTGGCGCGGAACGCAGCCGACGATGTCTCCGCGCTGCAGGGGCGGACGCTGGCCCTGGTCGGTGCGGGCGAGTTGCTGGCGCCGATCCGGGACGAGCTGGCCCCGCTCGGCATCGTCGTGGAGGCGGCAAGCGAGGCGGCGCCGCTGGCCGACCGGGTGCGCGCCGGCGACCTGGACGGCTACGTGGTGTTCCCCGCCGACGTGCTCGGCGAGGAGGACCCCCGCTACTTCAGCGACGAGGCGGTGGACGTCGCTCTGCGCGCGCTGGTGGACGGCGTGATCGGCCGCGCCGTCGTGCAGCGCCGGCTGGAGCGCGAGGGGCTGGACGCGGATCGCGTCACCAGGCTGACCCGCCAGCCGCGCATGCAGGCGCTGCTGCTGGATGCGCAGGGCGCGGTCGAGCAGGACCTGGAGGAGTCGTTCCTGGTGGTGACGGCGTTCGTGGGACTGCTCTACATGATGCTCATGCTGTACGGCCAGACGATCAGCCGCGCCGTGCTGACCGAGAAGACCGGCAAGACCGCGGAGATCATGCTGTCCTCGCTGCACCCGTTCGCGCTGCTTGCCGGCAAGTTGCTCGGCAAGGGGGCGGCGGGCGTGCTGCAGTATCTGGCCTGGATGGTCATCGCGCTGCTGGTCATCGAGGTGCTGGGGCCGCTGCTGGGCGTGTCGGTGCCTCCGATCGTGCAGCCTGGCAACCTGCTGACGCTGCTTGCGTTCTTTGCGCTGGGGTTCCTGCTGTACTCGGCCGCGTTCGCGATGGCGGGCGCGATCGCCGCCGACGAGCAGAATCTCGGGCAGCTCCTGTGGCCGGTGATGGTGGCGCTGGTGGTGCCGATGCTGGTGATGCCGTCGGTGCTGATCAGTCCGGACGGGACCGTGGCGCTGGTGCTGTCACTGATCCCGCTGACCGCCCCGGTGGTGATGTTCACGCGCGTGCTGGTCGGCGATCCCGGAGCGCTGCAGGTGGTGGTGGCGGTGGCCGGCATGGTGCTGGTCACGGTCGCCGCCGTGTGGGCCGCCGCCAAGGTGTTCCGGCTCGGCATCCTGCTCACCGGCAAGAAGGGGACCTTCGGCGAAGTGGTGCGACTCCTGCGGGCGTAGCGCGAGAGGGTCGCGCTACTGGCCGCTGCCGAGCTGCCGCGCGACCGCGATGCCCAGCGCCGTCGCCAGCAGGCAGCTCCCGACGTTGAGGAGGACGTTGCCCGCCAGGGCCAGCCAGCGGCCGCTGCTCCACAGCAGCGCCGACTCGTAGCTGAAGGCGGAGAAGGTGGTGAAGGCGCCCAGGAATCCGACCATCGCGATCAGCCGGAACGCGCTGCCGGGGAATGCCCGCGCCGCCAGCATGGTGGCCAGGAATGCGAGCGCCAGGGAGCCGGCGACGTTGACCGCCAGGGTGCCGTAGGGAAAGGAGTCGCTGCGCGCCTGGAACCAGCCGGTCACCAGGTACCGCCCCACGGCGCCGAAGAACCCGCCCAGGCCGACCAGCAGTCCGTCGCGCAGGAGCCCGCTCACCGCCGCCCCGCGTCGATCACCCGCCGCTCGGTGACGATGTGGTGCAGCGGCTCGTCGCGGCCGTGCGGTCGCACCGAGTCGACGATCTGCGCCTCGAACGCCAGGCCGATGCGGAGCGCCCGCGCGCAGCGGGCCAGGAACCGGTCGTAGTACCCGCCGCCGTAGCCCAGACGGAAGCCGTCCGGATCGAAGGCGAGCCCCGGCACCAGCACCACGTCGATCGACTCCGGCTCCACCACCGCGGCGGTCGCCGGCGGCTCCATGATGCCCAGTGGGCTGCGCACGAGCGGCTGGTCGTCCAGGAGCATCGCGTGCATGGTCCCGGCCGCGGCGACGCGCGGCGCCGCCAGACGGTGAGAATTGCGCAGCTCGGCGATCAACCCGGCGGTCTGCACCTCGCTTCTGAAGCTCACGTAGACCATCAGGGTGTCCGCGCCGGCCTCCGCCAACAAGCGGCGAACGCGGGCGCACACCTGCTCGCTCAGTCGTGCGCGGTCGGCCGCCGGGATCGCGTCCCGGATGCGGCGCGCCCGCCTGCGCAGGTCGTTTCGGTCAGCCGTGCGCGGCGTCATCGGCCTCATCCGCCTGCGTCCGCTCGCACGGATACGGCTCGCCGTGCTCTCGCGCGTGGTAGCGGTAGGTCGCCCCGGCCGCGCGCAGCTCGATCAACATGCCCGGCACCAGCGCCTGCGTATACAGCCGATCCGGCCGCGGGCATCCCAGGCTGCCGTCCCGCCAGGTGATCCGCGCCGCCAGCAGCAACTCGATCCGCTCCGGCGCGACCGCCAGGCGCACGGCCAAGTCGGCGCGGGCCTGCCGTGCCGCGGCGGCGCAGTCCGCATCCTCCTCCCCGCAGGGGTCGTACTCCGGCTCCAGCGCCGGTCGCTGCGATGCGCGGGACTCGTCGGCCGGCTCGGCCACCGGAGCGGCTGCCGCCGCCGCCGCGATCAGCAGCGCCGTCGCGCTCACGATTCCCATTGCGGTCCGGCGGCGGGCCCTCGGTGGTCGTTTCACGATACGGCCGCAATGGTACGCCGCGATGCGAGGCCCCGAAAGGGACGCCCGGCGGGGTACCCTTGACCCCGATCGTGTCTCGGGTTCCGGCTCTGCTCGTCATGTCTGCCATGGCCGCGTTGCTCGCTTCGTGCGCCGAGCCGGCCGCGGTGAGGCTGTCGGTGCATCGTTCCGTGCTGCTCGGCGACTACGCCAATCCGCCGCTCTGGGTGTGGACGGTGGACACCGGTGGCGGGGTCGTCGCCGTGGAGGCGTCTCTCGACGGCGCGCCGTACCGGCGCCTGCATCCGTCAGCGCGGTCCTTTCGGCCGTCGCGCCCACTCGCGCCGGGACGCCATGCCTTGACCGTCCGCGTGCGAACAGGGGGTGCGGCCGGCGCCTCGCTCCAGGCGTCCGCCGAGGCGCAGGTGGCAGCGCTGCCCGGCAGTCCGCCGGTTCCCGACGATCCGTGCTACCCCGCCGGAGCAGACCCGCTAAGGTGCGGCGGCGGCAACGCGGACGCCGGCCAGTGGCCGCTGCGGCAGATCCGGATGCCGGAGGTGTGGCAGGCGCTGGCCGCGGGTGCGCTGCGCGAGCCCGACCCCGTGGTGGTCGCGGTGCTCGATAGCGGCTATGTCCCGCATGCGGATCTGCTGCGCAACCTCGACGCGGATGCCGGCTACGATTTCGTCAGCGACCCGAACGCTGCTGACGACGGCGACGGCATCGACCCCGACGCCATCAATCCGGGAATTGGCGGCCCGTGGCACGGGACCGCGATCGCGGGCATCATCGCCGGGCACACCGACAACGGCAGGGGGGTGGCCGGCATGGGGTGGCCCTGGGGACGCTCGCGGGTCACGATCATGCCGGTTCGCGTCGTGGCGCAGCGCGGCGCCACGAGCTACGACGTCGCTCAGGGCCTGCTCTACGCGGCGGGACTGGAGAACGACTCGGGCGTGCGGCCGCCCCGTCCGGCCAGGATCATCAATCTCAGCCTGGCGGACTCCCTGCCGGGGCCTCCCGATGAAGTCCTGGAGGATGCCCTGCGCCGCGTCACGGCGGCCGGCGCGATCGTGGTTGCCGCCGCCGGCAACGACGGTTCCGCGGTGCGTGCCCCGGCCAACTCCGGATACACCCTGGCGGTGGGGTCCGCCGGCATGCACGGATCGCTTGCGGCCACCTCCAACCGCGGGCCGGAGATCGACGTCGTCGCACCGGGCGGCGACCAGCGGGGCGAGATCCGGACGCTCGGCGTCGACCGTCATCTCGGCCCGCCGCACTGGATCGTGACGCTGGAGCAGGGGACTTCGATGGCGGCCGCGCACGTGAGCGGTGTCCTGGCACTGTTGGCCGGACTCTCGCCGGCGCTCACCTTGCACGATGCGCGGGCGATCCTCGCCGCTTCGGCGGCGGATCTGGGGGCACCGGGAAGGGACGACCGGTTCGGACACGGTCTGCTGGACGCGTTCGCCCTGTTCGGGGCCTATCCAGGAGTCGGTTCGGCTCCACTCGATCGACTGCTCCACGAGCGCGCCGGCGACATGGGCGCTGTGTCGGCCGGGGCGGCGGCGCCGGGCAGCGTCGATCCGTACAGCCTGATCGTCCGTTTCCGTGACGGCGGGGCGGCTGGCGGTCATGCGCTGGTGCGGTTGGACGAGAGCCAGGACCGCGAGGAGCTCAAGGCGCGGCTCCGGACCGATCCCGCGGTGGCGGCGGTCTACGACAACCGGATCTATCTGCCGGCCGGCGGCCCGGCGGAGTAGCTGTCGGCCGCCTCAGCGCCGCTCCCGCAGCCAGGCGCACACGCGCGGGTGATCGAGCGCCTGCGGGTTGAGTATGTGCTCGGGCTGACGCCCGTGCACGGCATCGGTCACCTGCTCGAAGGTCTTGGCATCCAGGCGCGCGGAGGACTCCACGGTGATGCCGCCCGAGTGGTTGGTGGCGATGATGCGCGGGTGGTCGCGGTGGATGGCACGCGGACCGTCCACCGGGTCGTCGACCACGTAGTAGAACAGCTTGCCCTCATCGACGGCGCGGTGGGCCCCGGCGTCGTCCACCAGGGTGCCCCGCGACGGATTGATCACCGACGCGTGCGGCTGCATGAGGGCGAGTTGCTCGTAGCCGACGATGGGGTCGGCTCCGGAGACGTGCAGGCAAACCGTGTCACAGCGCCTGAACAGCTCCTCAGGTTCGGCGACCGCCTCGGCCCCGAAGCGGGCGGCGACCTCGGCGATGTCGTCGCGGATGTCGTACACCAGCAGCCGGCCGCTGTCGCCGAGCAGCGGGACGGCGCGCTTGGCCATCTCCTGGCCGATGCGCCCGAACCCGTACAGCCCCAGGCAGGAGCCCTGCACGTCGAAGCAGCGGATCACGCGCGAGTCGCCCGCGTGGGCCATCCGGTTGAAGGTGTAAGTGCGCTTCATGGTGGCCATCCACTGCGCGATGGTGTACTCGGCCACCGTGTCCATGTGCACGGGGGTGAGCGTGATCAACACCCCGTAGCGGGTGGCGCCGGGGACGTTGACCTGATCGAACCCCACGCCCCACCGCGCCACGACCCGCAGTTCGTCGGCAGCGGCGTAGAAGTCGTCGGGAAACGGCGTGCCGTCGGCGATGACGGCGACCACGCCCTTCGCGTCCGCAGGGGTCAGGACAGCGGGCAGATCTTCCACGGCGGCGAGCTCGCCCAATCGACCAATGCCTGCCTGACGCGCGTCGCTGTCGAATTCCGGGTTGTGCAACTGGCGGCTGATGTAGATGCGCATGGCCCCATCATTCTGCCCCGTCGGCGCTTCCTCTGCATGCCGGCTCCACCAAGTCGTCGATGGTCACGCCGAGTGCCGCGGCGATGCCTTGCAGAGCCTTGATCGAACCAGGCTTCCTGCCGGTCTCGATGGCCGAGAGGTAGGATCTCCCGATCCCGGCCGCGGCCGCGAGATCGCATGCCTTCAATCCGCGATGCTCACGCCAGACGCGCACGGCGTTTTCGCCGGCCGCTATGCGCCTGACCATGTCTGCCGGCACCCAATCCTGGTCAGGATCGTCGAGAATGCGCCGCAGGATCGCCGCGTCGACGGCGTCTTCGTCAGCCGCCTCCAGCAGTGCGCGGTATTCCGCAAGCGGAATCTCGACGCGCTGCTCACCGTCGCGCGTGAAGGTCTGGAACTGATCGCTCATCGGTATGCCTCCCCGCGCGACAGGATCGCCGCGACTGTCAGTTCGCCGCAAATGGGTCCAACACAAGGCTATCGATCTTGCCGACGATCGTGTGCGCGACGCTGTTCGGCAACCTGCGGAGCCGCCGCCGCGCGGCCTTGCTGTATTCGACCTTGAACCCACCGGACATGGCGACGTGGTTTCATCGCCGCGACCCGCGCGTGGCGCCGTGCGGATGGCGCCACGCGCGGGAAACGGTTCGGGTCCGTTACGAGCAGGTGTTGGCGGCGCCGGGCGTCGCCGTCATCGCCTTGAAGTCCAGACCGTTGTCGTTGCTGTCGAAACCGTTGGGGCAACGGCCGATCGACTGATCCTCGGGATCCTGCGGAGCGGCAGAGCCTTCGCCGGCGCCGAGCACGACGCCTTCGTAGTGGACGGCATCCACGACGCGCCCGTCCGCCTTCGCCACGATGCGCACGCCGTCCGGGCCGTTCTGGATGCCGGTTCCCGTGAGCACCAGCGTAGGCGTACCGGCCGGCAGGAGATTGGGTTCGTCGATGACCTCCTGATCCGCGATCACCAGGAAGCCACCGACGGCGAGCTGTCCCACGGGCTCGTAGGTCAGATAGGGTTCATGGTCGGCACCGTCGACCAGCTCGAAGCGGTAGTCGGCAAGATCGACCGCGGCCTGTCCGGGGTTGAGGATCTCGATGAACTCGGCGGCGTCACTGCTGCCGGACTGATCGTAGTCGACCTCGTTGACGAGCAGTGTTGCCTCCTCCGGCATGAGATCGAGAACGGGGAACATTTCTGCCGTTACCTCGAGGCTGGCGCTGGCCGTCAGGCCGGCCGCGTCGGTGACGGTGACCGACAGCGTACCGGCGGTCGTCTGCGTATAGCTGGTCAGGATCGTGGGATTCTCGGCCGAGTCCGTGAATGTTTCGGTGCCGGTGAAGGACCAGGCATAGGAGAGCCCGGTGCCGTCGCCGGCAGCGGAGACCGCGGCGGTCCAGCGAACCCCGGCGGGCGTGCGCTTGCCGGTGATGCCCTGCACGACCGGTCCGAGCTTCGCCGTGAGCCCCGCAGTCTGCACTCTGATCTGGAAGTCGACCTCGACACGATTGCCTTGGGCGTTGCGTAACGCGATCTGCACGGTGTACCAACCGGGAACGTCGGGAGGCGTGTAGCTGCTGGTGAGAGTCTCGGCGCCGGCCGACAGCGTGATCTCGCCGCTGCTGGGATCGAACATGCCGCCGGTAAGCTCGTAGTGGAGCTGTTCCGTGCCCGAGCCCTGCACCGTGATGCTCACGTCGGCCGGAACGCCGGTCGAGACGTTGCTGATGCTGATCCCGGTGACGTTGGGAAACCGGTTCGCGACATTGTCGTCGACCGCGTTCAACCGGATCGTGATCTGCGCGCCGACACTGCCGAGCGTAGCGGTGTGGGTACCGTTGAATATCACGGTGCTCTCGCTGTCGAGCGCTTGCGCGGTGAACGTCAGCGGTGTGTCCACGGCAAGTCCGGACAGGGTTCCGGCCCATGAGCCGTCGTCCGACGGCGCAAGCGGGGCTTCCAGCGGGGTTCCTTGGGAGTCAACCCGGGCCACGGTGACGGTCACCGACGTGATGTCGGCGTGGCTTCCCTTTGCCGAGGCCACCGTGAGCGGACCGGCCACCCGTACAGTCACCGCCGTCGTTTCGGAGCGCCGCGGGACGGCGCTCGATGCCGCGACCTCGCTCGGCGGCGGCACGTCGGTCGATGCCATCTCCAGGAATTCCATGCATCCCATGAGGGACGCGGCGACGAGCATCGTAGCCAAGCCGGCAACGATGCTGAGAACGGATCGTGAGTGTTTCATGCCCGAGATACGTTCGCGGCGGCAGCAGCGCTTCAACTGGAGATCAGCCCGTCGCAGGCGTTCACTGCACCCGGCGTCGGTGTCATCGCTATGAAGTCCGCGCCGTTGTCGTCGCTGTCGAAGCCGTCGGGGCATCGGCCGATCGACGTCGGTTCGCCGGTGGCATCCTTGGGCGCCGGCCGCCCTTCCCCGAAGCCGGGGACGGCGTCCTTGTAGTGGACGGCGTCCAGCACGCGCCCGGTCGCGGCCTCGACGATGCGGATGGCATCCGGGCCGTTCTGCAGGCCGCCGCTCTTGAGCGGCGCCGTGACCGTCCCGCCGGGCACCGAATCGATGACCGCCCGGTCGGCGATCACGAAGTAGCCGCCGGCGGCCAGGCGACCGGTGGTCGTGTAGGTGCCGTAGCGGCGTCCGTTGGAGCCGTTGACCAGCTCGATCAGGTAGTCATTCAGGTCCACCGCGGTCGTGTTGGGATTCACGATCTCCACGAACTCGGCCGTATCGGCGCCGGCCTGGTCGTAGTCGACTTCGTTGATCGCCAGCTTCAGCGCCGGCGGCCGCGGGGCATCCGAAGCCGTGTCGTCCGCCGCGGTCTGCTCAGTGGTGTCGGAGCGTGGCGGGTCCGGCGTCGACGCTGTCTCCACGAAGTCCATGCATCCGATCAGGGATGTGGCGGCTATACCCGTTGCCAGTGCGGCAACGAGGCTGCGAACCGAGAAAGACTGTTCCATGCCGACAAAAGCGGTCACCGGCACCGCCCCGCTTCAATCGACTGTTCATGATGTCAGTACCACGCCATCGCCTCGCCGCGGACGATGCGCGAGCGGCGCTCGTAGCGGCCCGGCCACTCGACCGGCAGCTCGCCGCTGTCCACCATCAGGCTGAGCGGGTTGAGGCGCGTCTTCAGCGGCACGTGGATGCGCTGCCGCTTCCGCGCCGACTCGAACAGGGCCATCATCACTTCCTGCACGGCGCGTCCGCGGTCGCCGCCTGAGATCGGCCGCTCGAGCCGGCCTTCCGTCCATGCGATCGCCTCCCGGCACTGGTGCGCCCAGGGGTCGTGCCACGGCGCCTCCACCGTCTGCCAGCCGCCGCTCGAAGCGCAGAGATAGCGGGCCGTCCCGATCTCGCGGTTGTAGCGGGACGACGGCCCTTCCGGCATGTACATCGGCGCATCCGAGGGGAGCTCGGCTACCGGCGGGGTGACCGTGTCCAGCTCCATGACGCCGCCGGTGCCGATCACGCGCAGCGTCTGCGGCCCGTCCCCGCTGCCGTGGATGAGGATGGTCGCCCCGTTGTCGCAGCCGGCGATCCCCAGGCAGGCATCTTCGGCCGGCAGGCCGCGCTCCACGTGGTCGGTGGTCCGCTCGACGGCGCCCAGTACCCACTCGACCGCCGGCTCGTCCATCAGGAACAGCGCCAGGCGGATGTTGTGCGAGTTGACGTTGAGCAGGTTGCCGCCCGACTCGACGGCCACCTGCGCCACCCGGCCGATCACGCCCTGGCGGATCAGCTCCCGCGCGCGCAGCCACACCGCGTGGTGCGGGCGCTGGTATGCGACCAGCAGCTTGACGCCGTTGCGCTCGCAGGCGGTGAGCATGCGGTCCGCCTCGCCCAGATCCACCGCCATCGGCTTCTGGCAGATGATCGCCCTGGGCCGCCGGGCCGCCGCGGCGATCACCATCTCCGCGTGCTGCGCGTGCCAGGAGCAGACGTCCACGAAGTCGGGCCGCTCGCGGTCCAGCATCTCGCGGTAGTCGGCGTAGCGGTGCGAGTCGGCCACGTCGAAGAACTCCCCGAACTCCCGCAGCGCGTCGGCGTTGGTGTCGGCGATGGCCGCGATGCCGGTCGGCCGGCCGGGGACGCCCTGCCAGCCGCGGGCGTGCACGCGGGCGATCATCCCGCAGGCGATGATGGCGGTCCGGAAACGAGCCATGGTGCGGCCGATCATACGACGCCCGCGGACGGGGAGCCCCCTGGCCTGCGCCGATCCTTCCCGACCGGCATAATCCCTCCTGACCGGCCATGGAGCTGTTTGCCACCGTCGCCGCCTTGCTGGCGATCACCGCGCTACTCGCCTACCTCAATGAGCGGGTGATCGGCCTGCCCACCACGATCGGGGTGATGCTGATCGCGCTGGCGATCTCGGTGGTGGTGCTGGTGCTGGGTTCGCTGGGCGTGCTGTCGATCGCCGACCGCGCGCGCGAGCTGGTGGCGGCGGCCGCGCTGGAGCAGACCCTGCTCGGCGGCATGCTCAGCTTCCTGCTGTTCGCCGGCGCCCTGCACGTGGACCTGGGCGACCTGCTGGACCGCTGGCTGGAGGTCGGTCTGTTCGCGACGCTGGGGGTCGTCGTCTCGACCGCGGTGGTGGCGCTGGCGGCGTATGCGAGCGCGCGACTGCTGGGCCTGCCGCTGGGCTTCGCCTACTGCCTGGTGTTCGGGGCGATCGTGGCGCCCACCGATCCGGTGGCCGTGATCGGCATCCTGCGCCGGAGCGGCGTCGCCGCCGGGCTGCGTGCCCTGATCGCCGGGGAGTCGCTGTTCAATGACGGGTTCGCGGTGGTCGTGTTCGCGACCCTCGCGGGGCTGGCGGCGGGCTCCGTGCGCCTGCACGCCGGCGAGCTGGCGCTGTTCCTGGCCGAGGAGGCGCTGGGGGGCGCGGCGCTGGGACTGGCCCTGGGCTGGGTCGGCTACCTGGCGCTGCGCAGCATCGACAGCTACCAGATCGAGGTGCTGATCACGCTGGCGCTGGTCGCCGGCGGCTTCGCGCTGGCGGGGCTGATCCACGTCTCCGGTCCGCTGGCCGTGGTCGTGATGGGGCTGTTCATCGGCAACCGCGGGCGCCGCCTGGGAATGTCGGAGAAGACCCGCGAGCACCTGGACTCCTTCTGGGAGCTGCTGGACGAGGTGTTCAACGCCGTGCTGTTCGTGCTGATCGGCCTGGAGCTGCTGGTGATCGACCTGCACCCCGCCGCGCTTGCCGCCGGTGCCGTGGCGATCGTCGTGGTGACAGGATCGCGTCTGCTCGCGGTCGGCGGCACGATGCGGCTGATAGGGCGTCCGGGGCCGCTGGTGGCCACCTGGGCGGGGCTGCGCGGCGGCATCTCGGTGGCGCTTGCGCTGTCGCTGCCGGCCGGCCCCGAGCGCGAGCTGATATTGACGATGACCTACGTGGTGGTGATCTTCTCGATCGCCGTGCAGGGGCTGACCCTGCAGCCGCTGGCCTCGCGCCGGCGAGCGGCGTGACCGTGGGATTCTCGTCGTGAACCAGGAAAGCGCCGTCGAACAGGACGTCCGCTACGAGCCGGACGAGACGCCGCGGCCGCTGGTGGCCTGGGGACTGGCGGTCCAGCACGCCGCGCTGTTCCTCGCCAGCATGGTGGTCACGGTGCTGATCGTGGTGCGCAGCGCCGGTCTTGCGCGCACGCGGGGTGGCGCGGGTGATCGCGGACGTTGACGAGTTCATCGTCAGCTTGGCGTCGAAGCGCGGTTGGAGCGAGGCCGCCATGAACCTCCTGCGCGCGGCGTGCGAGGAAGTCATCCTCTCCCTGAAGGGCGAGGATGATCCGTTCGCCGACGATCCCGAGCTCGGGGCGACGCCGCGGCGCTGCGCGTTTCGGCGCGCGTCAGCCGCGAGCAGGCGAAGCTGGAGTTCATCGCCGCATCCGCGGACGGCAACCCTGGAGGACGAGATCGCCACGCTCTGCGAACCCGATGCGTCGACCATGGGCGAGGAGACGTCGCTACGCCCTGCTGCGCCACTACGCATCGTGGAGAGGAAGATGGTGCTATTTCAAGGCCGCTTCCAGGCGTTCGGTGGCACGCTCCAGCCGCTCGGCGAACGCGGCGACGCCCGGGGGTATGCTCCTTGAGCGCTGCCGATGTCCGGATTGAAGTTCCCACGAAATTTCCTCAGCCTTTCCAGCATCGACTCGACATTCTCGCGCCGCAACAGGATTGGATCCCCAGGCGCGGCTTGATGATCTGGCCCGGGTCGTGAATCGTTGCCACATCACGGATAGCTGATGGCGATATTCTGGCTCACCGGCATGCCGTGTAGCGGAAAGACGACCGTGGGTCGCGCGCTGGTCGAGCGATTGGGCGACGTCGGCCGCGTGGCGTGCCTGATCGACGGCGACGTCGTACGCCGGGGCGAGTTGAGCCGCGGGCTCGGCTTCTCCGAGGCCGACCGGCGGGAGAACGTGCGCCGCGTCGCCGCGCTGGCGGCGCGCCTGGCGGGCGACATCGACGTGGTGGTGGCGATGGTGTCGCCCACCGAGCGGATCCGGGAGCCGGCGCGCGCCCTGGCCGGGTTGGTGATGGTGTGGCTGCGCTGCCCGCCGGACGTCGCCCGGCAACGCGACTTCAAGGGCGTATATCGCCGCACCTGGGATGCGGCGATATACGAGCCGCCGGAGCCCGCCGGCAGCGTGATCGACACGAGCCGCGCCGGCGTCGAGGAATGCGTGGACGTGATTCTCCGTGACGCGGGCATCGCGGACGAGGCCGGATAGGTAAGGCTTCGCGTGGTCAGCAGCACCTCGCTAAGGCTCAGAATACTCTCACAGCTTTCGCATTGCTCTTGCTGAAGGGCGAGTTCCAGCACGAAATTAGATTCGACGTAGACGTTCACACTACCGCTTCGTACTCGAGGCGCCCATCCATGACGGCGGTGCGGAGCCCCGAATCGACAAGCCTGCGTAGGGTGTCGGTGTCCTCACCTGTCCTCCGCGCCGACCGCATCACGTCGCCCAGCCAAGCGCCTACGACCAGCTCGAACGCATGACCACTTACCTCTTCAGGAGTTACGCCGACGCTCTCGAAATAGGGCGCGAATTCCGTTGTCATGTCGGCTTCGTACGCTGGCGGGACAGGAACGGGATCCGTCCCCGCGTCCTTCCACATATACATACGGTCCGGCGTTATCAGAAGAAAGAAGTCAGCACCACTGAAGTCGCCGTGGGCAAGGATGTTCCGCCGCGTGAGCGCAGCCCACTCGCTAGACGTACGCATCTTGCTCTTGACTTCTACGATCGCGGTCAACCGACCATGGGAATTGTAGAGAGCGAGATCGGCGCGAGCGTACATGGACATCACCTCGTCGTCACGGACGTTGGAGAAACGATGCTCCCGTTCTGATGATTGGGTCAAGGAGCATAGTCCCAGGCTGTGCGAGTCGAACGCCGCCCGCACGCCCAGCGCACGGAGTTGCTCGCGCTTGCTCTCGCTGCCGGCGGTGGCATAGATCTCCGCCTGCTCCATGCTCAGCGCGGCGGGTTTGACGAACACCAGGTAGTCCTTGACCACGGCGCGGTTGGCGATGCAGCCGCCTTGGGTGAACACCACGGCGTCGCCGGCGCGACAGGTGCGCACGGCGCTACCGGAGCGGCGGACGACCCCGCTGGCCTCCATCCCCACCGTGCGGCCCAGCGCCGAGCGTTCGAAGGAGCTCGACGGCAGCAGCCCCAGCGTCACCATCACGTCGTGGAGGTTGAGCGCCGCCGCCGCCTCGATCTCCACGTCGTGCGGTCCCAGCGATGAGGGCTGACAGGTCTTCATCTGCAGGCCGCCGATCTGCCCCGGATTGTCCAGGGCAAGCCGGTAGGGGGCGCCCTCGCCGCCCGCCTCGGCGGCCGGTACGCGCGGGAACCGCTCGCGCAGGCTGACCAGCCGCGGCACCCAGATCCGCGTGCCGCGCACCGCCAGCTCGCGCTCGCGCAGGTCACACGCGCCGAGCCAGGCCAGGGTCTCCAGGTCCTCGCCAGTGTCCAGGTCCACCAGACGGAAGTCGATCCGCGCGGCCGCGCCCGCCTCCGCGGCCCCCTCCTGGCTGATGGCGCGCAGCGCCCCCCACACGGCGCTCGCGCGTGGCTCGGCCACTTCGAATGCCGGCGTTGACGTTCATGCTCACCGCGCCATGAGGCCATCCCGTCTCCGGATCGACCGCCGGCCGTCCCGAGAGCCGGTTGCTGCCGGGCACGAGCACGGTGGTGCCGGAGGAGGGGTGGGATTGATCGCTGATGGCGCATGCGATCTTGAGCAGAATGCGCGGGTGCGGCTCCTGCATCTCGGCGTAGGAGGTGCCGCCGTCGCGATGCAGCCCGACGTGCCGCTTCTCGTCAGGAGCCGGCTCCGGTTCGGGGGGCAGCACGATCAGATGCGAGGTGTTGAGCTGGATGTTCCAGTTGAGGATGCCCCAGGCGAGCGGCGCGGTGGCCGGCCAGTCGAGCAGCCGGAAGAACGCCTCGTGGCGCACGATGCAGTTGCGCAGATCGAGCTTGCCGTCGTCGCGCAGCCGCCCGGCGGCCCGCTCCTCGGCGAGGATCGCGTCGACGGCGGCATCGATTTCGCCGACCACGTCGGGCGGCAGGGCGCCCCTGATCACCAGATAGCCGTTGTCCTCGAAGAAGGCTCGCTGCTCGGCGCTGAGCTCGGCATAGCCAGGGGTGGCAGCGTTCACGGTTACGTTGACGCACGCGCCACGGGCGGCGGGGCTATCTCACTTCCTCAAGCTGTCCCGTGACGTACTTGTGCAGCACGCTCGTAACGAGCGTCTGATAGGGCATGCCCTCTTCGATCGCCCTCGCTTTCAGCGCATTCAGATCAGCGGAGGCAATGCGGATGTTCATACGCTCCGACTTGGCGATCGTAGCCGCTGCGATCCGCTGAGCCTCCACGACTGCACACGCCACGTCGTCGATCTCCCGCCACTGACCAAGTTCTATCGACTGAATGAACTCACGCTCGTCTTCAAGGCTACCCTTCATCCCGCTCCGCTCCCCTAAGGTACTCTCGCGTCAAGCGCCGACTCGGATACGCGGTGATCAATACGCGGCGCTCGCCCTCGTCGCGATACGGCACCGCCCACGCGTAGCCGTCTATCTCTACCACATACACCCGCTGGCCGGGATACTTCGCGCGAGGGTGCCTTCCCGGCGAGCGCCGGTTTCCAGCTCGTGCGCATCGGTGACGTCGGTCATCATCGCGTAGTAGGCGACCGGCGCGAAGGCCGTGAACACAGCTTCGACCGGCAGTGATCGGACAGCGACCCGATCAGCGGGTGATCAATCGTTCTGGAAGGTGCAACGCCACGGGCCGCCGTCGTGGGGTATCGTCGGGAGCCGTGACGGCGGTCACCGGGGCTACGGGCTTCGTCGGTCACACCTGCGCCGCGGCGCTCGCCGGCGCCGGGGAGGACCTGGTCTGCACCGTGCGCGCGCACAGCGACACCCGCGGCCTGCGGTCCCTGGGGTCGAGGGTTTCGCTGGCTCCGGCCGCGCTCGATGACCTCACGCGCCTGACGGCGGCATTCGCCGGCTGCCGGAGCGTGGTCCACTGCGCGGCTCGCGCAAGCGACTGGGGCCGCCGCGCCGACTTCGATCGCGACAACGCCGCCGGCACCGTCAACGTCGTGGAAGCGGCGGCACGCGCCGGCGCCGGTCACGTCGTGCACGTGTCGACCGCCAACGCGGGCGGCTACGGGCGCCGGGATATGGACGAGGCCAGCCGCGGCCCGCGGTCGTCCTCGCCGTACTCGCGATCCAAGCTCGCCGCCGAGCACGCCGCCCGCCTGCACGCCGCCCGGCGCGGCGTGCGGCTGACGATCCTGCGGCCCAGCGCGGTGTACGGGCCGGGCGACCGCCGCTGGACGTTGCCGATGCTGGAGCGTATCGCCGCCGGTACCTGGGCGCTCGTCGGCCACGGCCGCGCGCTACTGACGCCGCTGTACGTCGGCAACCTGGCGCAGGCGGTCGCGCTGGCGCTGCAGCGCCGCGTACCCGGTATCTTCATACTGACCGATGACGTCACCATGAACTGGAGGCAGTTCACCGGCCGCTGCGCCCGCGCGCTCGGGGTGAGCGGACGGACGCGCAGCGTCCCGTACGCCCTGGCGAGGCCGGTGGCGGAGGCGGCCGAGATGTTCGGACGCATGGCGCGGCTGCGCCGGCCGCCGCTGATCACTCGCTATCGCGTCATCCGCGCGGCGAAGGACTTCCACTACCGGTGCGACCGGGCCCGGAGCGTGCTGGGGTATCGGCCCGACCGCGACGTGGACGCTCACCTGTGCGTCTGCGCGGCCTGGTACCGCCGCACCCGCTCGCCATGATGGGCGACCTGCTGCGCGCCCCGGACATCTCCGTCGGGGTCGGCGATGCCGTCGTGGCCGCGCTGCTCACCGGCTGCCTTCTGCTCACGCGCCACCTGCTGTCGCAGGCGCCGGTGGCGGCGTTGCTGGGATCGGGCGAGCCCGGCCCGGGGCCGTTCCGTTGGCCCCTGCGCGGCGGGCCGCGCCGGGTGGCCGCGCACCGGCTAGTCGGGGCGCTCCTGCTGGGCGCTCCCGCTGCCGGAGCCGGCCTCATTCTGTTCGGACCGGGAGGACTGGCGGAGCTGTAGGAGACGCTCGGCGCCGCCTGCTCCGCCGCGCTGTTCGGGGCGCTGGCGCTCGCGACCGGCGGCATCCTGGCCCCGTTCGTCGCGCATCTGGCCATGGCGATCAGCGTCGATCTGTGCTGCTCCCGCCGCCACGCCACGGTGGCGCGTGGCGCCGGCCGTCGTTGAGGCGGCTGTGCTACCGTAAAGTAGCGCGGGATGGAACGTTCGAGAGAGGGAGGCTCTGGTCGATTCCCGACCTCCGGGGAGCAAATCTTGCCTCATGAGCTGGAGACGAACGCATGAGATCTTTGACTATCGAATACGGCGATGACGTGCTGGCGGAGCTAGGGTGTCGAAACTGGCGGACTACGGCGTAGACACATTCGTGATGTCACGGGAGGAACTTCGCGCAGACTTGGCCAATGGCCGACGTCGTATGTAACACGTCGCCACTTCAGTACCTGCATCAAGCAGGGCTGCTACATGTGCTGCCGGCGATCTTCGATCGGGTTGTGGTCCCAGCGGCGGTAGTAGCGGAGATTGTCGAGGGAAGACAGCGAAAACGTTCCGTTGCCGGAACTCGCGGAACTTCCCTGGGTGACCATTCGTGTGGTGGGCGTCCGGCACTGGATCGATTGGCAGCACTGCGGTTTCGGCTGAGCATGGAGACCCGGCGAGCGGTGCTCGATCAGGCGGGCGAAGGAAGCTGAGCGTTTGCGGTAGGCTACCGGGGTGCGGCTGATCCCGGAGGCGTTGCTGGAGCGGGCGGCGGCGCGCTGGCGCTCGGGCCGGTTCGCGGACGCGCGCGACGGTCTGCGCCGGCGGGCCGGCGCCCTGCTCGCCGTCGACCTGGAGCCGCCGGACGAGCCGGCCGGGCTCTATCACAACTACTTCTGCCCCGACCACGCGGTCGAGCTGCGTTTCGACCCGGGCGAGCCGCACGGGCACGCCTGTCCGGTCGACGGGCGGGTGTGGAGCGGGTCGCCGTTCGACGAGGCATGGCGCTTCGGTGCCGGCAACCTGCTCGCGCACGGGTCGCTGCAGGCCGCGCTGCTGTGGCGGCTGGACGGGGATGCGCGCGCCGCCGACCGCGCCGCCGCGGTGCTCTGCGGCTATGCGCGGCGCTACCCCGGGTATCCGCTGGGAACCCACACCTCGCGCGGCGGCGGCCGCGGGCGGGCCACCTTTCAGTCGCTGGACGAGGCGAACATCGTCGTGCCGCTGGCCCGCGCCTACGACCTGCTGCGCGAGCGGCTACCGGCGGGCGACCGGGAGCTGATCGAGGGCGACCTGCTGCGTCCGGCGGCCGACCACATCCGCCGGCAGCGGTTCGGTGAGGTGCACAACATCGAGTGCTGGCACCACGCGGCGCTGGCCGCGGTCGGCATGGCCGTGGGCGACGACGCCCTGGCGGACGAGGCGATCGACGGCGCCTTCGGATTCCGGCGGCTGCTGCGCGACGGGCTCGCGGACGGCCTGTGGTGGGAGTGCTCGTCGAGCTACCACTTCTACGCCGCGCACGCGCTGACGACGCTGGCCGCGGTGGTGGCATCGTCGCGCCCGGCGTGCGCGCAGGCGGAGGAACTGCGGCGCATGTACGCCGCGCCACTGGCGATCCAAATGCCGGACGGGCGGCTGCCGGCCACCAACGACTGCTGGTTCTTCTCCTCGCTGCGCGGCGACCTCTGCCACGGGGTGCCGCCCGCGCGCGCCCTGTACGAGGTGGCCGCCGGCTGGTTCGGCGATCCGGAATTCCACCGGGTCCTGGCGGAGAACTACCGCTCGGCGCCGCGCGACTCGATGGAGGCGCTCCTGTACGGTCCGGACGAGGTGCGCGACGCCGATGCCGAAGGCGCCGCTGGCGGCCCGCGAAGCGTCGGCCCGCGAAGCGTCAGTCTGCCGGCCATCGGCCTGACCGTGCTGCGAGAGCGTCACGCTCCGGACTCCCCCGAACCGTCGGTGGCCCTGCTCAAGCACGGTCCGTCCGGCGGCGGCCACGGCCATCCGGACAAGCTCGCCCTGTCCCTGTACGCGGCCGGCGAGCCGGTCTCGCCCGATCTGGGCTCGCCCGGCTACGGGGTGCCGCTGCACCGTTCCTGGTACCGGCAGTCGTTCAGCCACAACACGGTGATCCTGGACCGGCGCTCGCAGCCGCCCGCGCGGGCGGAGCTGGTCCGGTTCGACCGCCCGCCCGGTGGCTCCAATCAGGTGCTGGCGCGGGTGCGGTTCGGCGACGAGGTTGACGGCGACGGCGACCTCTACGCGGGGACCGCGATGTTCCGGGCGGTGGCGTCGGCCGGACGCTACGTCCTGGACCTGTTCACCGTCCGCTCGCCGGCCGAGCACGTGGTGCAGTGGCTGTTCCGCGTGCGCGGCGCGCTCGCCTGGCTCCGCGGGACGACGGGCGGCGGGCTGGCCGTCGATCTCCCGCACGTGGTCGTGCGGGAAGGCGGCGCAGCACCCGGCACGGCGGCGGCGCTCTGGTATACCGCGGCCGGCTGGGTGGCACTCCACCTCCCGCACGAGGCGGGCGGCTCGGTGGCGGTCGGGGACGCGCCGTTCAACCCGGCCTCGGAGCGCACCGATCTGCTGGTGCGCACCCGGCGGGCGCGGGACGCCGACTTCGTCACGGTGATCGAGGTCGGCCGCACCGGCGAGGAGCCCAGCCGGGTGGAGCTGGAACCGGACGCGGCCACGCTGATCATCCGCCGCGAGGGAGCCGAACGCCGCTGGCGGCTCCCGGACGCGGACGGGGTCGGCTGGCGAGCCCGGTAGGCGATGAGCATGCGCGCGTTCTTCTTCTGGGAGCGCACCGAGCTGCGGCTGGGCATGCGCTCCAACCAGTACGGCGCGCTGCTGGCCCGGTCGCTGCGCCGCCACGACATCCACCTGCAATCCGGCGACTACGCGTTCGGCGCCGAGTGGCTGGAGCGCTCTCGCCCGGACTACTCCGTGCTGCACCTGAACTGGCTGGACCGGTTCTACAGCCAGGGCGAGCCGGAGGGGGCGCTGGGCGAGTACGCGCGCTTCGCCGAGACCCTGATCCACGCCAAGCGGATCGGCTACCGCATCGTCTGGACCCTGCACAACTTGTTCCCGCACGAACGGCCGCACCCCGAGCTGGACCGGCTGGTCAACCTGCTGGTGGCACGGGAGGCGGACGTGGTGATCGCCCACTGCCGCTACGGCGCCGAGCAGCTCACCCGCCGCTACGGGGTAGAAACCGTGCACGTGATCCCGCACGGCCACTTCATGGACGTGTTTCCGAACGAGGTCGCGCGCCCGGCGGCGCGCGCCCGGCTGGGGATCGACGACGACCGGTTCGTGTACGTGTTCTTCGGCAACCTGCGGGGATACAAGGGGCTGGAAGAGCTGATCGACGCCTATCGGGAGGTTGCCCGGCCCCAGGACCTGCTGATGCTCATGATGAAGACCAGCGCGCGCGCGCCGGGGTTGCTGGAGCGGCTGGCCGCAACCGCCCGCGACGACCCGTCGATCCGGATCGAGACCTCCGATTTCTTCCCGGAGGACGAGTTCCAGTACTACCTCAACGCCGCGGACGTGGCCGTCCTGCCGTTCCGGGAGGTGATGACCTCCGGCAGCGCGATCCAGGCGCTCGGCTTCGGGCTGCCGGTGGTGCTGCCGCGCCGCGGCTGCATGGCGGACCTGATCGACCGGAGCATGGGCGTGCTGTACGACCCCGATGCGCCCGGTGCGCTGACGGCGGCGATGGATCGCGTGCGTGACATGGATCTGCAGGCGGCCGGCCGCGCCGCGCGGGCGCAGGCGAAGCGGCTGGACTGGAACGGGATCGGCGACCGGATCGCCGCCCTCTACCGCGGCGCGGCCGATGGACGATGACGGGATCCGGACGGACGGCGTCCGGGCGCAACGGCGCGGGTGGGCCGGTCATCGTCCCGTATTTCGCCGCCGGCGCCGGACACGTGTCGGCAGCCCGCGCGGTCGCGGCGGCGCTGGAGGAGCGCGGCCGCGGCGCGGAGCTCGTGGACGCGGCGCCGCTCGGCGGGCCGCGCACCGAGCGCTTCTACGTCTCCTCGTGGGACTGGATCCTGCGCCATCGTCTGGCCGGCCAGCTCGCCTTCGCCGGCGGCGCGGCGTTTCCGGCTCTGACCCGGCTGGTAAACCGCGCCGCGGTATTGGAAGCGGTCCCGCGGGCCTGCGAGCTACTCGACAGCCGCCGGCCGGCGGCGGTGCTGGCCACGCACTGGGGCACCGCGCACATCTTCGCTCGCGCCCGGCGGCACGCCCGGCACCGGCCGCCGCTGTTCTACGTGTTCACCGAGCTGGGCGGGGCCCATCACCTGCTGGCCTGCCACGCCGACCGGTACTTCGCGATGGGCGCCGCGGCCGCCGCCGCGGTGCGCGATTCGGGCGTCGCCCCGGCCCGCATCGAACGGGTGGCGCCGATCACCCACCAACGGTTCCTGGACGCGCCGGGCCGCGACGAAGCCAGGCGGCGCCTGTGTCTGGACCCGGAGCGTCCGGTGGTCTTCTACGGTCTGGGCGGCGCCGGCATCGGCGATGCCGAGAGATTCGTGCAGGCGTGCACGCGCGCGGTGCCGGACGCGGTGATGCTGGTGGCCACCGGCCGCAACGCCGCGCTGCGGCGCCATCTGGCGTCGCGGTTCGCCGGCAGGCGGGTCGTGCCGCTGCCGTTTCGCGACGACATGGAGGTGCTGCTGGCGGCCGCCGACCTGGCCGCCGGCAAGTGCGGGACGCTGTTCACGCTGGAGGTGACGGCGGCGCGGCGGCCGTTCCTGATCACCCAGGTCGGCGCCCCCAACGAGCGGCACAGCCGCAGCTTCATCGTCCGCAACGGGTACGGCTGGTACGCTCCGTCGGCCCGGGCGTTCGCGGCGGCGTTGCGCCGCGCCCTGGTCGACGGCGAGGTGGCATCGGCGCGGCGGGCGCTGGCGCGGGCGCCGCGGCCGACGGGCGCGGGGCAGGTCGCCGCGGCGGTGATCGCGGCGGTTGAGGGGAAGGGATGACCGGCTGGTCGCGGCGGTCCGATCTGGCCGCCGTCGTGGTGACCGCCGCCGCGGGGCTGACCCTCTTCGCCCTGGCGGTGACGCCGCCCGGTGCGGCGCCCCTCGCACGGCTGCTGGCAGGCGCCGAACCGGCGCCGCTGCTGGACTATGCCCTGCGCTTCGCCGCCGCCACGTTGCTGCTCGGCATCGCGCCGGCCGTGGCCCTGCGCGCCGGCGGCGGCCGCCTGCGCGAGATCGGCGTGCGCAGGGCGAAGCGCATCCGCCCCGCCGCGGTGCTGCTCGCCTGTGCGGTCGCCGCGCTGGTCGGCTTCCTCTCCCGCCGCAACCCGCAGCTCGCCGCCTTCTACCCGTTCGGGCGGCCCGAGACCCTGGAGCTGGCGCGGTCGCCGCTCGGCCTGGCCGCGCACGCGCTGGCCTACCTGTGCTGCTACTACCTGCCGTGGGAGCTGACGTTCCGCGGGGCGCTGCTGTTCCCGCTGGTGCCGCGCCGCGGCGCCGCGGCGACCGGCGTGCTGCTGGCCGCCACCCCGCAGGCGCTGGCATCCACGCTGCTGCACATCGGCCATCCGGCCACGGAGCTGGCGGCCGCCTTCCCGTTCGGCCTGGCCCTGGGGCTGCTGGCGGTGCGCACCGGCTCGATCCTGCCCGGGCTCTTCATCCACGCGGCGGCCGGCATCGCCCTGGACCTGTCGATCATGATGGCGCGCTGACCGCCAGCGCCGGTCAGTCGCCGCGCGCGGCCAGATCGGCGTCGTGGTCGTAGACGACCGCGCCGTCCCGTACGAACGGCACGGCCTGGGACCACAGCCCGCCCTCCGCTCCCCGGATCGGCTCGGCGCTGTACTGCGTGAGGTAGACGCGGCGCATCCGGCCGGTGGTGTTCGGCCCGGACCGGTGAAAGTTGTAGCTGGTGAACGCCACCACCGAGCCGGCCGGCACGATCATCGGCACCCCCGGATCGTCGCCGTGGTATCCCACCAGATCGTGGTCCACCTCGTCGCGGACGTGATCGATGATCAGCGCCCTGGTGCCGCCCCGGGAGTGCGGGAGGACGTAGACCGTCCCGTTGGACTCGTCGACGTCGTCCAGCGTGCACCAGCAGGACAGGTACGGCCGGTGGGTGGTCTGCCGGTAGCGGTTCTTGACGTAACCGGAGTCCTGGTGCCAGGCGAACGCGCTGCCGGTGTCGGCCGCCTTGACCACCCACTGCTCGTTGAACAGGTATACGTCGGGGCCGAGCGCTGCCCGGCACACGCGGGCCATCAGGTCGCTGTACACGAACCGCCACAGGCGCGGGCTCAGGTGGTAGCGGTTGCTGACGAAGTAGCGGTTGCGGCGCTGGACAATGCCGCGCCGCTCGGCCCCTTCCGCGTCCAATTCCGCGTCCTGGTAGCCCATGAAATAGGAACATTCCTCGCGCAGCATCTGCAGCGTGTCGTCGTCGATCACGCGCTCCAGGATCAGGTATCCCTCGTCGTGGTAGCGGTCGATCTGGTCCTGGGGAATGGTGACGGGCGGTCCGGGCGGCGAGCTGGTGGTGTTCATCGGGAGCTACTCGATGCATGATGAGCCCTCGCCGCGTCAAGACGCCATCCGGCTTGCCGCCCGTCTACCGGCGCGCCACGCTGGACGCATGGGTCCGGAGCCCACCGTGGACACGGTCGTGACCGGCGCGTCCGGGTTCGTCGGCTCCGCGCTCGCGATCCATCTGGCCGCGGCCGGACGCCGCGTGCGCGGCATCTACCTGCGGGGCGGTCCGGCGGAGCGGATGCGCCGGCTGGCGGATGCCGGGGTCTGCCTGCGGCGCCACGACCTCCGCCGCGCTTGCGGCGCGCGCGCCGCGCTGCAGGGGGCGGCGACCGTCGTGCACTGCGCGGGGGCGGTCAGCGACTGGGGAACGGCAGCCCACTTCCACCGCCATAACGCGGAGCTCACGGCGCGTCTGTGCCGGGCGTCCGCAGCGGCCGGCTGCCGCCGGTTCGTGCACGCCAGCTCGGCGGCCGTGCACGGCTTCGGCCGGCACCGCCACACCACGGAGCAGGGTCCGTTCTATCCGCCGGTCAACCCCTATCAGGTGAGCAAGCTGGCCGCCGAGCGGAGCGTGCGGGCGCTCCTTCCGGATGCCGTGGTGCTGCGCCTGGGCAACGTCTACGGCCCCGACGACACCACCAGCTTCTACCGGATCCTGCAGGCCATCGACCGCGGCCTGCCCGCTTTCATCGACGCCGGCCGCCACCTGACCTGTCCGGTGTACATCGACGACGTGACGTGCGCCTTCGAGCTGGCGTTGGAGGTGGAAGCGGCAGCCGGTGCGACGCTGCTGGTGACCGGGGGTGAACTGGTGACCTGGCGGCAGCTCCTGAGCCACGCCGCCGCGCTGCTGGGCCGCAGACCGCCGCGCTGGCCGGTGCCGGCGCGGCTGGCGCTGCCCGCGGCGCGGATGGTGGAAAGCCTGTATCGCGCCGTGCCGGCGGCCGGCGAGCCGCCGCTGACCGTCTACCGGGTGGCCCAGACCGCACACGATTACCACTTCTGCATCGCCCGCGCGCGCGCGGTGCTGGGCTATGCGCCGGCGACCGGCTACCGCGAAGGCATCGAGCGGACCGTGCGGGCCTTCCGCCGGTCGCGGCCGGCGCTACGGTGAAGCGGCGCGGCCCGCGCGGTAGTCGGCCAGAGCGTCGATCACCACCTTGAAGGCCTGCTCGTCCACGACCGGCCCCACCATCGACTCGAAACCGCGCTGCAGCACCCGCCACTCGGCCGCCTGCTCGGCCGTGGGTTGGTGAATGGTCAGGCCGAAGCGGCGCATGATCTCGACAGCGAACCGCTCTGCTTCAAGCACCGCCGCGGTCGCCTCCCCGCCGAGTTCCTGCACAGCCGCAAGAAGCTGCGGCCGCAGGTCCTCCGGCAGCCGCCTCCACGTGCGCATGGAGATCAGCATCGCGCCGTAGAACGGGGCGATCTCCAGCGCGTTCATGTGCTTGGCGACGCCGAACCACTGCATGGGCGCGACGATCAGCGGCGTGTTCAGCACCGCGTCGACCAGCCCGGTCTGCAGGCCCAGCATGAGCTCCGTGATCGGGACCACCGCAATCCGGAAGCCGGCGCGCTGCCAAGCCGAGACGACCCTCGGATCGGCGTCCGGAACGTTGAGCTTCTGCCGCTGCAGATCGGCGGGGGTGAGGGTGGGCTCGCGGGTAAAGAAGTGCACCCAGCCGGCCGCGGTCCACATCAGCATCTTGAAGCCGCGGCGCTCGAACTCCTCCTCGATCAGCGGGCGGAGCCGCTCGGTGGCATACGCCACCTCCTCTTCGTTCTCGAACAGGAACGGCATGCCGAGCGCCAGCACGCCGGGATACACCGTGGCAAGACCGATCGCGGAGATGGCTGCGGCGTCCAACTGGCCGGTACGCATCTTGCGCAGCAGGTCGTTCTCGTCGCCGGCCACGCCGCCGGAAAAGACGGTCACCTCGATCGCGCCGCCGGAAAGCCGGTGCCACTCGGCGCCGATCTGCTGCAGCGCCGTGTCCCACACCGTGTCCTTCGGCGCCACGCTGGCGAACTTCAGGTTCTGCGCGGCGGCGCCGGCCGCCGCCAGCACCAGCAGCACCAGACACACGCACGTACGCCGCGCGGCCGGACGCCACCGCGGGGTGCCGTGACGCTCGCCGCTTCCTGACAAGACTGCGTGTTCCATGATCGCAAGCATGGTCGCGTGCGGTGCCGGTAGCGTCAATTGACAGGCCCGCCGGACAGACCCAGCAGGCTGACCAGCGTGGTGGTGAGGGGGGGCACGTAGGTGATCACCAGGACCGACACCAGCAGGATCGCCAGGAACGGCAGGGTCGACCGGTACAGCTTCGTGAGCGGAATCTCGAACCGGTAGGAGGCCAGGAACAGGTTCAGGCCGACCGGCGGGGTCAGATAGCCGAGCTCCAGGTTGGCCAGGAAGATGATCCCCAGATGCACCGGATCCACCCCGTAGGACTCCGCGATCGGGGTCAGCAGCGGCACCAGCACGACGATCGCCGAGAAGATGTCCATCAGGCAGCCGGCGACGAGCAGCGCCAGGTTGAGCAGGATCAGGAACACGTAGGGCGAGCGCACGTGGTCGGAGAACCACTGCACCAGCGCCTGCGGCACCTGCGCGTCCACGATCGCGAACGACAACGCCTTGGCCACGCCCAGGATGACCAGGATGCCGCCGATGATGGGCGCCGCCCTGGCGAACAGGCGGGGCAGGTCGCGCACGGACAGGTCGCGATGGATGAACATCTGCACCGCCAGCAGATAGACCACGGCGACGGCGGCCGTCTCCACCAGGTTGGTGACGCCGCCGAACAGCAGCGCCAGGATGATCACCGGCAGCGCCACCTCCCAGGCGGCGTGCCGCAGCGCCCGGCCGACATCCGGAAGCGGGACCGGGGCGGCCGGCCCGTCGCTGGCGGGCGGCCCCTCGGACGGCGCCGGCCCGCCGGCGGAGCGCCGGGCCATGCGGGCACGCACCAGCGCGAAGGCGATCAGCGCGAACACCATGAGAACGCCGGGCCCGACGCCCCCGGCGAACATCGCCTTGATGTTGTTCTGACTGACGACGCCGTACATGATGATGGGGAGGCTGGGCGGAAACAGCAGGCCGATGCTGCCGGAGGCGGTCAGCAGCCCGGTGGACAGGTCCTTGCGAAAGCCGTTCTCCGCCAGCAGCGCCGCCAGCAGGCCGCCGACCGCCAGGATGGTCACGCCGGAGGCGCCCGTGAAGGTGGTGAAGTAGGCGCAGATCAGCGTCGCGGCGATGATCAGGCCGCCGCGGTAGCGGGAGAACACCGCCGTGCACAGCCGCACCAGGCGCTGCCCGGCGCCGCTCTCCGACAGCAGGAAGCCGGACAGGGCGAACAGCGGCAGCGCCGGCACGTGCACGCCGGTGAGCATCGTGTACGCCTCGTCGGGGACCGTCTCCAGCACGCCGTTGGACGCGAACATCAGCAGGGCGATGCCGCCCAGCACGGCGAAGATCGGCACGCCCGCCACCGCCGAGATGATCATGACGATCAGCAGTGGCAGCCGCAGCGACCGCACCGCGCCGTTTACGGTGTCGGCAAGGTCCAGGAGGGCCGCCTCGATCGTCGCCGGCAGACCCGACCCGATCTCCCAGGAGACGGTGACGACCAGGCTGGCCAGCGGTTGCACCGACAGAATCACGCCCAACACCACGCCCAGCACGCCTGCCGCCGTCCCGGCCGATCCGGAACGGCCTTCCTCCCGCGGCTGCCGGGCGGCGAGCACCAGGCGCAGCGCCATGAGTCCGAAGCCGATCGGCAGGATCGCCAGCACCGCCCGCTTGGGGAGCGCGCCGACCCGCTCGTACGCACCGAAGCCGACCAGCGTCAACGACGCCGCGCTGAGCGCGATACCGGTGGTGACGGCCACGGTGATGGTCGTTGCGGCGATCGCGGCCCAGCGGTCGTACGGAGCCGGCAGTTTGGGCAGGCCGGCGCTCAGCGACAGATGCTGCCGCTCACGGGTGGCGACGATGCCCGTCAGGCAGGCGGCCCAGACCACCAGATGCCTGACGTAGCCGGTGGCCGCCGTCAGGGCGACATCGAACAGCAGGCGCGCGACCACCTGCGCCGTGGGGATGATCGCCAGCAGCAGCAGCGCGACGATCACCGCGCCGTCTTCGATGCGCGCGGCGCGCGAGGCCGCCGGAGCCGTCGAGTCCGGAACGGATTCGCTCATGGGACGCCGGTCATGCCGGTCTCCGTTCGGATGCCGGAGCCGGACCCTGGCCGAGCGCCCGGATGAGGATCGCCGCGACCAGGAAGCGGAAGCGATCCAGGCTCAGGATCTCCCGGTCGGCCAGGCCGGCCGCGAGCTGCTCGGCCGTCCCGGCCTCGAGCGCCGTGCCGGACAGCATGGCAAGCAGCGAACGGGCGGCTTTCGCGAAGCGCGCAGGATCGTCGCCCATCAGGTCCAGCATCTTATCCACCGGTTCGCGCGGCGTCCGTGAACGCCGATTCTGAGCCAATTCGTCGCGCAGGCTGTCCAGGCCGGCGGAGGCGGAATCCAGGAAGCTCCGGTAGTGGGAGTACAGGAAGCTGCCGGCGCCCAGGATGGCCGCGATCGCCAGGATCAGCTCGTCGCGCACGTAGGGGGCGAACCTGCGGTTCAGCTTGGCGATGAGCACCGGAATGGAGGTAGGGCTGCCGAACAGCTCCAGGGCGGTGGCCGCGTGGATGATCAGGCGCGGGTTCTCGGTGTCGGCCAGGAGCTGCTCGAGCCGCGCCAGGCTCGGCTGGTCGGCGAGCCGCGCCAGGGCCACCATCGCCTTGCCTGCCAGGAAGAAATCGCGCGAGCCCAGGCTCTCCCGCAGGGCGGGAATCGCCTCGGTGACGCCCTTCTGGCCGGCCACGTCCGCGGCAAGGTAGGCGGTGGTGAAGTCGTGGTGCCGCAGCTCGTTGATCAACGCCGGGGCCAGGTCCTCGCGGGTGTCCGCGGTGCTGAGCGCCGTCAGCGCTTCCGCGCGCACCGCGAACCGGGGTGAGGACAGCTTGCGCACCAGGTCGCGGGCGGTCACCCGCGAGCGCGCCGAGCCCAGCTCCTGGATGAGCTGCTGCTCCTCGAACGGGCTGCGAACCCGTTGCAGCCGGTTGAGCAGCCCGAGCGCGCGCAGGTCGCGGATGGAGAACATCATCGACAGCACGTCGCGCGCCCGGTAGGCGCCCAGCCGCTCCAGCCCGCCCATGCCGATGCCGACGGCCGCGAACAGCACCGTCAGCACCGCGAAGTAGGCGCGGAACGAGCCGGTCACCCCGAGCCCGCGCCCCAGCAGATCCAGCAGCGCGCCGCCGGCCAGCGAGCCCAGCGTGCCCCCCAGCCCAGTGGCCATGAGGTACAGGATGCCCACGTTGAGCCGCTCTTCGACCTTGCAGATCGACAGGAAGTAGACGGTGGAGGCGCTCTGCAGCCCGCTCGTCCCCAGCATGAACAGAAAGAACACCGCAGCGCCGTACGCCCATGCGGCGGTCGCGGGCAGGGGAGGCGCCACCACCAGCGGCAGCATCACCGCGGCCATCACGCAGGCCGACACGACCAGCAGCGGCTGTGCGCCGATCCGGTCGGTCATCAGGCCACTGAGCAGGGCCATGCAGATGGCGCCGAAGGAGCCGATCACCGTAACCAGCATGATCGCGTCGTCCCCCATGCCGTAGACCTGCCGCAGAAACACGATGAAGAACGGACCGACCATGAAGGAGCCCGCGAACACCGCCAGGATCAGGAACAGGAAGCGGCGCATGGTGGCGTCGCGGAGCGCCCCGACGGCGGCCCCCAGAAGTGGGCCGGCGCGCTCCTCGCGCGGCGGCTCCGGCAGGCGGACCACGTAGAGGGTGGCGATGCCGCCGCTGACCACGCCCACGGCCATGATGATGGTGTACACCACCAGCGGCGATTCCCGGTCCAGGATGAGACCCATCAGCAGGCCGGTCACCACGATCACGCCGTGGATGATGAGCTGCATCCGCGACATGAACAGACCGCGGTCCTGCGGCGTGGTCAGGTGGCCGATGACCGGCTGCATGCCGGTCATGCCGGCCCCGCGCGCCAGGTTGAAGCCCAGCACGCCGATGAACAGCAGGGCCACCGCGACGGAGGTCTGACCGGCGCCGGCAAACAGCGCCACGACCAGCAGCGGCGCGGCCATGATGAAGCGTGCGGTCCAGAACACACCCATGGACCGCACGTTGCCGAAGCGATTCACGAACAGCCGGCCGATGATCGGCATGAACTGGGACAGCGGGATGACGGCGAACAGGGCGCCGAGCATCACGGTGCCCAGCCCCATGCGTAGTCCGTACAGGGTGATCAGGTTGCCCGACAGACACTGGAACGCGCAGACGTTGAACAGGGTGAAGAGTTGGAAGGTGCGCTGCGCGGCGCTCCGCTGCGCGGGGCTGAGCGCGCGGCGCTCGTTCGGCGGGACCGCGCTGCTCACGAGGTCACGACCTCGAACCGCTGTTGACGGCCGTCGAGCGGCGTGCGCTCAGGATGCGCAAGTGTCAGCGGCCTGTTTCCCGTACGCATAGGCATCGACGACGTTTCCCGAGCGATCCTTGAGGCACGCCACATCCCCGGGGTTGCCCCAGATGTTCTTCTTCGAGACCTGCCGGCAGGGGTGATGGGTCTCGACGCAGCCGGTGCCGCTGCCCACGGCAAGGGTCTCTTCGGGGGCCAGGACCACGCGCGAGGGGATCACCAGCACGTCGCCGTCATCGTCACAGATCCGCCACCCGGAGATGTCCACCGCGGCCGATCCGTCGTTGCGGAGGAGCACGTGCTCGTCGCGGCGGTTGTTGCCGATGTCCACGATGATCACGCCCGCGCCGGCCCGGCCCAGCCACACGCCGAGCTGCCGCGACCGGGCTTCCCGCTCAAGGTCCTCGAACTGGGCCAGGAAGTACATCAGGTCGTCGCGGCGGTAGACGGTGGCCAGGCCGTGCTCGATCAGGTCGGCGTTCAGCAGCGTGCCGTCCGGCAGGTAGACGAAGGCCAGCAGGCGGTCGAACTGGTCGCGGCGCCGGAAGTCGAACGCCAGGTACACCGGTCCGGCGCCAGCCCTGCGCTTCACATGCGCAAGCGCCTCCGCGGCCAGCGGGTCGCCCAGCTCGGGGGTGTCGATGCCCATCAGGCGGACGCGCTCAGCGGCGCGCATGCCGCGCGGCGGCTCGGCGACCGCAACCACGAAGGTGTCGCCGTCCACGTGGCGCGTGACCGCCGCGGGCGTCATCAGCCGCAGGTCCGCGTCCTGGTAGCGCTCCAGGCGCGCCACCGTGACGTCGTAGACGATCGGCCGGCGGGGCACCTCGGATCCGGCACTGCCGGCTCCCAGGACCAGCATCGCCGATACGGCAAGGAGCCCCGCGATTCGCGTGCACGCGTTCATCACGCGGGGAGTATGGTGTATCGATCGCGGCGCCGCGCTACCATGCGGATCCATGACGGCGAACGACTTTCGGCTCGACGGCAGGCTCGCGCTGGTCACCGGTTCGACCTCCGGCATCGGCGCGGCCCTGGCGCGCGGCCTGGGCGAGGCGGGCGCGCACGTGCTGATCAACGGCCGCCGGCTCGATCGGGTCGCGCAGATGATCGAAGCGCTGGGCGCGGACGGGATCGAGGCTGACGCGTGCCCCTTCGACACCCGTGACGAGCAGGCGGCGGACGACGCGATCGGCGCCGCCGAGCGGGCGATCGGACCGATCGAGATCCTGGTCAACAACGCCGGCATGACGCGCCGCGCGCCGATGATGGAGCAGGACGCCGCCGACTGGCAGGAGGTGATCGACACCGACCTCACCGCGCCGTTCCTGGTCGGCCGCCGGGTGGCGCGCGGCATGTGCGAGCGCGGCCGCGGCAAGATCATCAACACCTGCTCGCTGATGAGCGAGCGGGCGCGGAACGGCACCGCCGCGTACGCGGCCGCCAAGGGCGGACTGCAGCTCCTGACGCGGGCGATGGCGGTGGAGTGGGGGCCGCACGGCGTGCAGGCCAACGGCATCGGCCCCGGCTACTTCGCCACGGAGATGACCCAGCCGCTCAAGGACGACCCGGCCTTCGACGCCTGGGTGCGCGAGCGCACGCCGGCCGGACGCTGGGGGGATACGGCCGAGCTGGTGGGCCCGGCCGTGTTCCTGGCCTCGGACGCCGCCAGCTACGTCAACGGCCACGTGCTCTACGTGGACGGCGGCTTTCTGGCGCTGCTGTGAGCGAAACGAGCACCCATCCTTCGGCTCAACGTATCGTGGGCGCGGGAGTCGCCGGCGCCTGGTCGAGCACGTGGGTCATCAGCGAGGGGATGCCGGCCTCGTAGCGAACAGGCGGCTGTTGCCCCGGCGGGCACCAGACAAAGCCCAAACGCTGCAGAGTGGCCAGGGCCGCCTGCACCGGTTCGTGGTCCGCGTTCGGGGCGACGCCGTCGGCGATGGCGGACTTCAACTCGGCGTAGGTCAGCGTCGGCATGCACTGAAGCCGCGCGGCCACCTGCTCGGCGGCGGCCAACCAACCCGATTGATCCAACTCGTAGTACCGGTCCTGGTAATAGTCCGTGATCCGGACCGCCACGTCGGGGCGCGCGGCGTCCGCGTGGGCGGCAGTCAGCCGGGTCGCGCCGGTGGCCAGGCACTGCTGCCACAGGGCCTCGCCCCAGAGCTGGATGAAGTACGGATAGCGCTGGCTGTCCTGTACGACCGCATCGAGGGCGTCGGCGTCGATGCGCACGCCATGCGACATGCGCGCTCGAACCAGTTGAGCAGTACGGTCTTGCCGGTGCCTCGCGGCCCGATGAGAACGACGTTGTGCGGCGGAGCCTTGCCGCCGTGCAAATCCGCCAGGCACTGCGTCAGCACCGCCTCTTCCCGCTCACGCCCGGTGAGCGCCGGCGGAGTGGCGCCGTCGCCGGGCGTGAATACGCGCTGCTCCGTCGCCTCCATATCGACTGACAACTTAACATCGATCGACCACGACTTGGTAACCGTGTGGCGCTGTTTGGAGGAGCTGACCGGGGGCTGCTATCGTTCTTTTACGATGCCGGCGCTGCTCCGCACCCCGCTGCATGCCGCCCACGAACGGCTGGGCGCGCGCATGGTCCCCTTCGCGGGCTGGAGCATGCCGGTGCAGTACGCGGGCATCGTCGCCGAGCACCGCACCGTGCGCACGGCGGCCGGCCTGTTCGACGTCAGCCACATGGGGGAGATCGACGTGGCCGGCCGCGGGGCCGCCGCCTGCGTCGAGCGGCTGGCCTGCCTGGACCTCGACCGGCTGGCGGTCGGCGGGGCGCGCTACTCGCTCATCCTCGATGAGGCGGGCGGGGTCATCGACGACGTGATCGTCTACCGCCTTGGCGTCGAGCGGTACCGCATCGTGGTCAACGCCGCCAACACCGACGTGGTCGTCGAGCACGCGCGCGCGGTCGCCGCCGGCCTGGACGGCGTCGACCTGCGCGACCGGAGCGCGGAGACCGGACTGATCGCCATCCAGGGGCCGCGCGCGGAGACGATCCTGCAAGGTGTCGCCGCGGCCGACCTCGCCGCCATTCGCACCTATCGCTGCCGGGAGACCGAGGTGGCCGGCGCCGCCGCGCTGGTGGCGCGCACCGGCTACACCGGCGAGGACGGGTTCGAGCTGTTCGCCGCCGCCGAGCGCACGCAGGCGCTGTGGACCGGGTTGCTGGACGCCGGCGCCTCCGCCGGCCTGGAACCGGCCGGGCTCGGCGCCCGTGACACGCTGCGGCTGGAGGCATCGTTGCCGCTGTACGGGCACGAGCTCAGGCGCGACGTGTCGCCGCTGGAGGCAGGCCTGGGCCGGTTCGTGTCGCGCGGCGACGCCTACATCGGCGCGAGGGCCATCGCGGCGCAGCGCGCGTCGGGCGTGGCGCGGCGTCTGGCGCACCTGCAGCTCTCCGGACGGGCCATCGCGCGTCAAGGCTTTCCGATCACGACCGCCGGCGGCGAGCCGGCGGGGACGGTGACCAGCGGCGGCTATGCGCCGTGGCTGCAGCGCAGCGTGGCGATGGGCCTGGTGTCGCGCGCGCACGCGGCCGTGGGAGGCGAGCTGGCGGTGACGATCCGGGGGCGCTCGGTAGCCGCAACCGTCGTCGAACGCCCATTTTATCGAAGGAAGCCCCAATAGAGGGAAGCCCCAATAGAGGGAGCAGTGATGGATTTCCCGAAAGACCTGCGGTATACCGCCGAGCACGAATGGATCCGGCAGGACGGCGAGGTGGTCGTGATCGGCATCACCGACCATGCCCAGCACGAGCTGGGCGACGTGGTCTACGTGGAGCTTCCCGAGGTGGGCAGCCGGATCACCCAGGGCAGCCCGTTCGGGGTGATCGAGAGCGTCAAGGCGGCCAGCGACCTGTTCGCCCCCCTGTCGGGCGAGGTGGTGGCCGTGAACGGCGACCTGGAAGGCGCGCCGCAACTCGTCAACGAATCGCCGTACGGGGACGGCTGGATCATCACGGTTCGTCCCAGCCGGCTGGACGCGGCGGAGCCGCAGCTCCTGGACGCGGAAGCCTACGCCCGGCTCGTGCAGTCGGCCTGAGACCGCCGTGCAATACGCGCCCCACACCGCCGCCGAGATCGGAGAGATGCTCCAGGCGATCGGCGTCTCGTCGGTCGAGGAGTTGTTCACGGACGTCCCGCACGCGCACCGGTTCCCGCGGCTGGACCTGCCGGACGGGATCAGCGAGCCGGAGGTGGCCGCCGCGTTCCGCGATCTGGCCGACCGCAACAGCGCGCTCGACCGGCATAGCTGCTATCTGGGCGCCGGCGCCTATCACCACTACACGCCGGCGGTGATCCCGCACCTGCTGTTCCGCAGCGAGCTGTACACCGCGTACACCCCCTACCAGCCGGAGGTGAGCCAGGGGACGCTGCAGACCATCTTCGAGTACCAGACGATGGTCGCCCGGCTGCTCGGCATGGAGGTCGCGAACGCTTCCATGTACGACGGCTCCACCGCCCTGGCGGAAGCGGCGCTCATGGCCGCCCGGCTGCGGCGCGGCCGGGAGACGATCGCGGTCAGCGAGGCCGTCCACCCCGAGTACCGGCAGGTGCTGGCCACCTACTTGTCCGGCCTGGGCCTGCGGATCGTCACCGTTCCCTTCGACCGGGGATCGGGACGCACCGATCCGGCCGAGGCGCAACGGGCGCTCGACGACGACACGGCGGCCCTGCTCATCGCCTACCCGAACTTCCTGGGCGTCATCGAGCCGCTGGCGGAGCTGTGCGGACTCGCGCACGCGGCCGGGGCGCTGGCGGTGGTGTCCGCCGATCCGGTCGCGCAGGCGGTGCTGCGCCCACCCGGGGAGCTGGGCGCCGACATCGCCACCGCGGAGGGGCAGCCGCTCGGCATACCGCTGTTCTACGGCGGGCCCTACGTCGGGCTGCTGGCCACGTCGATGCGCAACGTGCGCCAGATGCCGGGCCGCCTGGCCGGCATCGCCCACGACGAACGCGGCCGGCGCGGCTTCGTGCTGACCCTCAAGCCGCGCGAGCAGGACATCCGCCGGGAGAAGGCGACCAGCAACATCTGCACGAACGAGGCGCTGATCGCGACCGCCGTGGCGATCTATCTGGCGGCGATGGGGCCGTCCGGGCTGCGCGAGGTCGCCGAGCAGTGCTACCACCGCTCCCACTACCTGGCCGCGGAGCTCGCTCGCGTGGCGGGGGTCGACGCACGGTTCTCCGGGCGGTTCTTCCGCGAGGTGGTGGTGCGCCCGCCGGTAGCGCCGGCGGAGCTGAACCGGCGGCTCTGGGCCGAGCACGGCGTTGTCGGCGGGCTGGATCTGGGCCGCTTCGACCTGGGGCTGGAGGGCTGCTGGCTGCTGACCGCGACGGAGCTCAACAGCCGCGCCGACATCGACCGGCTGGTGGCTGGAGTGGAGGAGGTGGCCGCATGAGCGGTGAGCCGCATAAGCGGTGGGCCGCATGAGCGCTGCCGACACGTCCGGCGCCGCCCTGCTGCCGGAGCAGCCGTTGCTGTTCGAGCGTTCGGTCGCGGGACGGACCGGCGTGCAGCTTCCCCCGCTCGACGTCCCACGTGCCGAGGCGCTGCCGGCGGAGCTGCGGCGCGACGAGCTGCCGTTGCCGGAGTTGTCCGAGCCGGAGGTGGTCCGCCACTTCACCAACACCTCGCGGCGCAACTTCTCGGTCGACCAGGGATTCTATCCACTCGGCTCCTGCACCATGAAGTACAACCCCAAGATCAACGACCGCATCGCCGACCTGCCGGGACTGGCGTCGATCCACCCGTATCAGGACGAGGCGACCGTGCAGGGGGCGCTGCGGCTGCTCTGGGAGCTGCAGGCATGGCTGGGCGAGATCGCCGGGCTGCCCGGCGTGTCGCTGCAGCCGTCGGCCGGCGCGCACGGCGAGCTGACCGGCGCGCTCATCATCCGCGCGTACCACCGGTCGGCAGGCTCGCAGCGCACGACGATGCTGGTGCCCGACTCCGCGCACGGCACCAACCCGGCGACCGCCGCCATGGCCGGCTACCGGTCGCGCACCGTGCCGACCGGGGCCGACGGCAACCTGGACTTCGCGGCGGTGCAGGATGCGCTGGACGACGGCGTGGCCGGGCTGATGATCACCAACCCGAACACGCTGGGGCTGTTCGTGGAGCGCATCACCGACATCGCCGACGCCGTGCACGAGGCCGGCGGACTGGTCTACATGGACGGCGCCAACATGAACGCGATGGTCGGCGTGGCGCGGCCCGGCGACCTGGGCACCGACATCCTGCACTTCAACCTGCACAAGACCTTCAGCGTCCCGCACGGCGGCGGCGGCCCGGGAGCCGGCGCGATCGCGGTGACGGAGGAGCTGACGCGCTTCCTGCCCGCCCCGGTGGTGAGCCGCGACGGGGACACCTATCGCCACGACTACGACCGGCCCGACTCGATCGGCCGCGTGCGCGCCTTCTACGGCAACGTCAACAACGCCGTGCGCGGCTATGCGTATCTGCGGTCGCTGGGCGGCGACGGGCTTGCCGCCATGAGCCGGCTGGCGGTGCTGAACGGCAACTACGTGCGGGCCGCGCTGGCCGACGTGCTGGAGGTGCCCTATCCGCGGGTCTGCAAGCACGAGGTGGTCTTCAGCGCGCGCCGTCAGGCGCAGGAGCACCGGGTGCGTGCGCTGGACATCGCCAAGCGGCTGATCGACTACGGCATCCACCCGCCCACCATCTACTTCCCGCTCATCGTGCCGGAAGCGCTGATGGTGGAGCCCACCGAGACCGAGTCCAAGGCGACCCTGGACCAGTTCGTGGCGGCCATGCGCGCCATCCTGGCGGAGACGGCCGAGACGCCCGAGCTGGTGCGCACCGCCCCACACTCGACGCCGATCGGACGCCTGGACGAAGTGACCGCCGCGCGCCGGCCGGTGCTGGTCTGGCCGGAATGAGCTGGTCTGGCCGGAATGAACGGTTCGTTCAGATCGGCTCGATTTCCGTCGCCTGGAGCCCGCGCGGCACCTCTTCCGCCCGAACGCGGAGGCGTTGGCCCGATTGCAGGTCGCCCAGGCCGGAGGGTACCAGGACGCTGGCATGGACGAACACCTCGCGGCCGCCGCCGTCCGGCACGATGAAGCCGTATCCCCTGGCCGTGTCGTAGAACTTCACCGTGCCCTGTACCGCCAGGGGGACTTCGCCGGGCCCGGCGTCGTGCCGGCCCGGGCGCGGCCCGCGCCCGGGCCGGCCGTTTATCGCATCGTCCCGCCGCGCCGCCGGGACGTCGATGTCGAGGATTCTGGAGACCTGGGGCCCCTTGTCGCCGGGTACGATCTCGCAGGTCACCGTCGCGCCCTCGGGAAGGGTTTCATGGCCCGACGCCTGAACATCGTTCAGGTGGCAGAACACATCGGCAGAGCCGTCCTCGGGCTCAAGGAAACCGTATCCCTTGTCTGGCGTGAACCATTTCACCAGCGCCCTGATCCGGCGGCCGGAGACGGGGGCTGCGGCCTGCGCAGGGCCGGGTCTTTCGGCCCTCGATTCGTTGCCGGCCGCCGGATTGGGCGATGCAGTCGAAAAATCGACAGCGCGGATGCGGGAGACCTCCGGCCCGCGATGGCCCTGCATCGTCTCGCAGTCGACCGTCGCCCCCGCGAGAAGAACGTCCAGGCCGACTGCCACCAGCGCCGGCTTGCGGCAGAAGATGTCGGGCGAGTCGTCGGGCGGTTCAAGGAAGCCGTAGCCCTTGGCCGAATCGTACCATTTCACCGTCGCCGAAATGCGGGCGCCACGGGCCGTTTCCGAAGCCCCATCCTTCATCTTGACTGACTTTCCTTCATAGGTACCGTGCTCATTCTACCGCGTACCGTCCGGGCCGTGAAGGTCTTGGGCAGTCTCCTTGCAGCGGCTCCGCCGTTACGGCTCACCGCCTCCGGTTGAAGCGGCGCCCAGGCCGGGGAATACTCGTGTGACGATTCCGAAGGAGGAACCGATGGCTTTCACCCTGGACATCGGCGACCGGGCGCCCGACTTCTCGCTGCCCGCCGTCGACGGCAAGACCCACACCCTGGACGATTTCGCCGGCAGCGCGGCGCTGGTGGTCGTGTTCTCATGCAACCACTGCCCGTTCGTGATCGGCAGCGAGGACCGCATGAACGCGTTCGCGGCCGACTACGCGCCGCGCGGCGTGGCGATGATCTCGATCAACTCGAACGAGATCGAGAACCATCCCGACGACTCGTTCGAGCACATGGTCACGCGCGCTGCGGAGAAGAACTTCCGGTTCGTGTACGCGCGCGACGACGACCAGAGCGTCGCCCTGGCCTACGGCGCGCTGCGCACCCCGCACTACTACCTGTTCGACGCGGACCGGAAGCTGCGCTACACCGGCCGCATGGACGACGATCCGCGCGACGCCGCCAACGCGCGCACCCAGGAGCTGCGCGACGCGGCCGATGCGGTGCTGGCAGGCAGCGCCGTGCCAGTCGAGCTGACCAACCCGCTCGGCTGCAACGTCAAGTGGGCGGGTGAGGACGCGCACTGGATGCCGCCGGAGGCGTGCGACCTGGTGCAGGCTTCGTGAGAGACGCGCGCCGCGGTCCGCTCGGGCGCCCGGGGCCGCTGCGGAGGTGATCGGCGCCTATCTGGATCCGGCGGGCACGCCGCGGGAGCGGCCGCCGCTGGCATCGATGGACGGCGCCACCCGCGGCCTGCACGAGGGCATCGACGCCACGATGCGCCGCACCGGCGTCCCGTATCTGCATCCCGAAGGGGAGACGATCCAGCTCGACCTGCTCGGCAGCGGCCCGATGGTGCGCTGGCAGGAGCGCAAGCAGGAGTTGATGTTCCTGGGCTCCTCCTGCTGGTCGGACCTGCCGCAGATCTACGGCCGCTACGGCACCACGCCGTCGCGGCGGCTGCTGGCGTGGGTGCGGGAGCTGGAGGGGGCGCAGGCGGCGGTGCTCACCGACACCGGCATGCAGGCGTGCGCGTTGCTGTTCGACGCGCTGCTGGAGCCCGGCGACCACGTGGCGTGCGCGCGCGGCGTCTACAACAAGAGCAAGGCATACCTGAGCCGGCTGACCACGCTGCTCGGCGGCGAGCTGACCCTGGTGGACGATCTGAGCCACGCGGGGCTGGCCGCCGCGCTGCGGCCGGACACGCGGCTGCTGTTCCTGGAAACCTATACCAACCCGCTGATGCGGGCGGTCGATCCGGAGGCGCTGGCGCGCGCCGTGGGCGAGGTGCGCTCAGGCGGCGGTTCACGGCTGGTGGTGGCGCTCGACAGCACCATCGCCTCGCCCTGGGGGCTGGCGGAACCTGCCCTGCGCTGGGACGGCGTGGACGTGGCGGTGGTATCCGGCACCAAGGCGCTGGCCGGCCAGGACCGCGACATGTGGGGCTACCTGGCCTCCGACGACATCCGCCTGCTCAACGGCGTGATGGACCTGCAAGCGATGCGCGGCGGCATCGCCGACTGGCGGCGCGCCACGGCGATCCTGGCCGGCCTGGATCAGGCCGAGCCGCGCTTCCGGCGGCGCTGCGCCACGGCGCGGGCGGTGACCGCGTTCCTGGCCGCCCATCCGCTGGTGGAGGCGGTGTTCCACCCCACGGCGCCCGGCCATCCGGACGCCGCGGTGATCGCCCGGCACTACACCGAACCGGGCTCGATCGTGAGCCTGCGGCTGCGCGACGCCGACGAGGCGCAGACCCGGCACTTCTGCGACGTGCTGGCGATGTGCGGAGTGCTGCGCTACGCGCTCAGCTTCGACGGCCTGGCCACCAAGCTGAACCACCACCGCTCGGTATCCGAGTACTTCACGGCCGAGGAGGAGGTGCGGCGCATCGGCGTGGATCGGCTGGTGCGGATGGGGATCGGGGTGGAGCATGCCGACGACCTGATCGCCTGCCTGAACTGGGCGCTGTGGCACCGGCAGGAGATCAGCACGCCGGAAGTGGAAGCGTGGCAGGCCGAGCGCACCGAGGCCCTGGGGCTCAGCGACTCCTGAGCGCGCGGCGCGCGCCCGCCGGCCCATGGAGGAGACACCGGTAGCGTTCGCGAATCCTGGGCGGCGACAGTGCGTCATCAAGAGCACTCTTGTTCCCGTCCGTTAGGAGCCCCTGAGAGGCCGGTAGGCGTGCTCGATTGACACGGCGCCATGCGGCCAGCACCGTTTTCCGGCATGCGGGATGCCACAGCGACGGGCCGACCGCAGTCTCCGGCGGTCCGCTTCAGCCTGCGTCCGCGCGTGGCGGCGAGCATCTGCTTCATCCTGGCCTCCGCCGTGTCCCTAACGGGATTGCTGAATCACTACGAATACAGGAACTACCTCGCCGGACTGCTGCGCGACCGGCATGCGCTGGCGTTGCAGGACATCGGGCACAACATAGAAGCCTCCTTGTCGCTCGGACTGGCCCTCGATGCGTTGCCCGGGGTGGAGGCGGACCTGCAGGACAGCATTCAGCAGCATCCCCAGGTGCTGTCGATCGAGATGTTCGACGAGCGCGGCATCGTCCTGTACAGCACCGATGAGAGCCTGCGCGGCGACCTGGTGTCCGAGGACTGGGTGGGCAAGTGGAACGCGGGCGAGCCAGTGTGGTCGGAGGAGGAGCCGGACGCGCACGTGGTCGGCCTGCGGGTGGAGAACAGCCTGGGGCATGCGGTGGGATCGCTTGCGTTGCGTTTCTCGCGCACCGAGTTCGACGAGAACGTGCAGGACATGGCGTTGCGGATCGCCGGGCTGTGCGCCGCGATCGTGGTCGGGTTCGTGCTGCTCGGCGCCGTGCTCTCGGTGTTCGTGACCCGTCCGCTGCGGCATCGGCTGCAGGCGATGCAGGCGCCCATCGATCCGGAGGTCGAGATCGATACCGGGGCGGACCCCGATCCCTACGCGGTGCGGTTCGCGGAAACGACGGAGGCGGCACGGCGAGCGCTCTCCGACGGAGCCGAGGAGATTCGGCGCATCGCACGGGAGGCCGGCCAGCAGGTTGGGGCCGGCGGCGCGCGATGAGGATGGGGGCCTTCGCGGGTCGCCGCGGCGGCGGCGTGCCGGACCCGTCCCTGGAGCGGTCCGAACGGGACGTCTACCGAAGCGTGGTCCTGCGGCTCGCCGGCCTGACGGCGCTGCTGCTGATCCTGTCGCAAGGGGTCCTGTCGTTCCTGCTGGCCAGGACGTTCGAGGACACCCTGCTTCCCGAGGTCCGGCGCAAGGCGGAGGTGGCCGGCGAGCTGGTGGCGGAACAGATCGGCTATGCCGTGTCCCTGGGCATTCCGCTCCGCTCGCTGGTGGAGATGGACGAGTATCTGGACGGGGTGCTTGCGGACAACGAGGACTTTCGGTACGTGGCCGTCATGGACCCGAACGACGTCGAGCTCTATGCGCGCGGGACCCTGTCGGCGTCGACGCGCGACGCCGTCGACGCGGAGCTCGCGGTGCCGATTCTCGCGAACGGCCGGCAGGTGGCGTCGTTCCGGGTACAGGTGCAGGAGGGGACGGTGCGCTCCGAGCTGGCGGCCCTGCGCCTGGACATCGGCACCGTCCTGCTGGTCACCCTGCTGATCGGGATCGAGCTGCTGGTGGCCCTGGTGGTGGTACGGATCTCCGGGCCCATCCGGCTCGCGGATCGGCTCCTGGCGCTCAGCGCCAGGGGTGACTTCGGCAGCCGCTTCGGCGTGCGCCACCGCGACGAGGTCGGGCGTTTCGGTCAGCTCATCAACGCCGCGCTGCACCGCATCAACGCCGCGTTCGCGGAGCTGGTGGAGGAAGCCGAGGACGCGCATGAAGTGCAGCTCGATCGGGGCGTCCAGCAGCGTATCAGGGACGTGGTCTCGGACATCAGGACGCGCTTCCACTTCGCGACGCCCGGCTCGGAGAACACGCTCGTTTCCCGCTCGCCGATGGACGTGCGGATTCCGCTGTTCCTGTTCATGCTGGCGCAGGAGATCTCACGTCCGTTCCTGCCGCTGTTCTTCGACGAGCTCTATACGCCCATCTTCGGCTTGAGCCGCGACGTGACGATCGGATTGCCGATTACCGCGTTCATGACCATGGTGCTCGTATCGATCCCGATCGCCGGATCGCTGTCGGACCGGATCGCGCCGCGCGGCATGTTCGTCGCCGGCATCCTCCCGTCGGTGGTCGGACACGTGGGGACCGCATTCGCCACGAGCCTTGTCGAGGGGATCCTGTGGTGGACGATTGCCGGTCTGGGCTACGGCATCATCTTCATTTCCGCCCAGGCCTACGTCGCCCAGCACACGGAGCAATCGAGCCGGGCAACGGGAATGTCGGGGTTTCTCGGAGCGGTGTTCGCGGCGTTCGTGTGCGGTCCCGCGATCGGGGGGATGCTGGCCGACCGCTTGGGCTACCAGCAGACCCTGCTGGTAGCGGCCGCACTCGCCGCCGTCTCCGCGGCGGCGGCGCTCGTCACCATCGACCCGGGAGGCGTCCGCCGGCTGGACGGCCCGCGGGGCGGCATGCGGGGTTGGCTCCGGCTGTTGGCGCACCGCGAGTTTCTCATCGTGACCGTGCTCTCGGCATTGCCGAGCAAGCTGGTTCTGGGCGGCCTGTTTTTCTACCTCGTGCCGCGCTATCTGGCCGAGCTCGGCAACGTGCAGTCGAACGTGGGCCGGGTGATGATGGCGTACGGCATCGCGTGCGTGCTGGTCACGCCGCTGGTAGCTCGCCGCCTGGACCGGGTCAGGCGGCCGCGGGTCCTGATGGTTGCCGGCGGGTGCGTCATCGGCGTGGGGTGCGCGCTACCGGCGCTGACGGACGCGACCGGCCTGGTGCTGGCAGCGGTGGCGGTGATGGGCGCCGGTCACGCGATGGTCACCGTTCCACAGCTCGCCGTGATCCAGGAGATCGCGCAGGACGCGAGCCGTGAGTTGGGGCTCGGACCGGGGGCGATCGTCGGCATGTTCCGCACCCTGGAACGCGTCGGCACCGCGGCGGGGGCGATGCTGGTAGGCGCGGCCGTGGCCGCCCTGACGTACGGGTACGCGATGCTGGCGGTCGGCGCGCTGGTGCTGATCTGCACCGTGCTCTATGTCGCGGCCGGTGGCGCGGCCCGCAGGGCGATCGGGGTGCCGGCGTGAGAGCGCTCGCGGCGGCCGCCGCGGCGGCGATGATCCTCGCGCTGGCCGGCGCGGCGGCCGCCCAGACCGCCCCGGACCCCTTCCACGTGTTTCTGGTGGTGTGGCGCGGCGAAACCGTGGTCGAGCACGGATTCCGGGCGCATATGCGGGAGCGGGGCATACCGGTGCGCTACACGCTGCGCAACATCAATCAGGACCGGAGCAGGATACCGGAGATCGTCGCCGAGATCCGGGCCGCCAAGCCGGATCTGGTGCACACGTTCGGGACCTCGGCCACCCTCGGCGTGTGGGGACCGCTCGGCGGCACGGACCCGGCCACGCATGTCGAAGGGATCCCCGGCGTGTTCTCGATCGTGGCCTATCCGATTGAGGCCAACATCGTTGCGAGCTTCCAGTCGACCGGCCGTCCCCTCACCGGCACGGCGTTCCTGCCGCCGGTGGCGAAGCAGCTCGACGCCCTGCTGGAATACCGCTCCGTCGAGCGTCTGGGCGTGGTCTACAACTCCCTGGAGCGCAACTCCGTGATCAACGTCGAGGAGCTCAAGGAGGCGGCGGCGGAGCGCGGCATCGAGCTGCTGGAGTCCCCGGTGCCTCTCGACGCCGAGGGCAGCTCCGACCCCAACCGCCTGCCGGAAGCGGTGGATGCACTGGTGGAGGGCGGAGCGCAGTTCCTGTACATCGGCCCGGATTCCTTCGTGACCAGAAACAGGGTCGCGATCACCGATTACGCGGCCGAACGCGGCCTGCCGACGTTCGCCGGCACAGAAGCGACCTTCGAGGGCTCCCGGGCGGTGCTCGGCTACGTGAGCCGCTACTACCTGGTCGGCAAGCTCGCCGGCGCCCAGGCGGAACGGATTCTGGTCGGCGGCGAGTTGCCGGAGGACATCCCGGTCGCCTCGCTGGCGCGCTTCGCGCTGCTCATCCGCATGCCGGTGGCCCTGGAGCTGGAGATCTATCCCCCGCTCAGCCTGCTGCGCGTGGCACAGGTGGTGGAGTAGGGCCGATGGGCCTCAAGGCGCGGATCGGAGTCATCGTCATCGGGTTCATGGCGGTGATGGTGGCCGGCCTGGTGTTCGCGGCGAACCTGCGCGAGCAGGCGCTGCGCGACCAGCTCGACCGCACCGCCAGGACCGGTAGCCGCGCGCTCTGGGGCAAGATCGTCGAGACCGGCGTGCAGCGCATGCGCGAGCGCGCGCCGGTCGTCACGCAGAATCAGGCGCTGCGCGCGGCCCTGGAGAGCGGGGACCCGGGAGAGATTTCTCAGGCGGCGCAGGTGGCGCTCGGGGAGTTGCGGGACACCGGCGACGTGACCCGCCTGGATCTGGTTTCGCCCACCAGGGAGGTTCCGTATTCCTCCATGCCGGCATTCGAGCCGGTTGCCGCCGCCAGCGACGACGCGCTGGCGCGCATGATCGAGCGAGGGTGGAGCGGCGGCGGGGTGGCGATCGACGCCGAGCGCAACGTCACCCTGTCCGTGGGCGTGCCGGTGTACGACGCCGACGGCGCCCTGCTCGCGGTAGCCATCCTTGCGACGGACATCCTGGAGGCGCTGACCGAGCTGAAGGCGGACACCGGGGCCGAGGCGCTGATCGTGAACCGGCGGGGTCGGCTGCTCGTGGGGACCGATCCGGCAGTCTGGGAGCGCATCGGCGGCACGGGATGGCTGGCGGGAAGCACGTCCGAGCCGGTGCGCTCAGGCGACCAGGTGTTTTCGCGCGCCGCGTTCCCGCTGGATGCGGAGCTCGGCAACCTGGTGGCGAGCGTGGTCACGGTGCAGGACGTGAGTGCCGTCTTCGCCGACCAGCGGCGCGTCAGTCTGATCACGGCGCTCGCCGGAGCCGGATTCGTGCTCGCGGCGCTGGTCGGCCTCACGCTCTATCTGCGCAGCGCGCTGTCCCGTCTGACGGACGGCGTGGTGGTGCTGGACGCGCTCTCCCGTGGCGACACGCAGGCGAGCGTGGCGGTAAGCGAGGAGGAGAGCGACGACGAGGTCGCGCGCATCGCCCGCGCGGTGAACACGTTCCGTACGCAGACGCTGGCCTTGCGCCGGCACCGCCGCCGGGCGTCGCTCCGCCGGCGCCAGCAGGAACGCTTCATCCATGGCGAGATGACCCGCCTTGCCGACACGCTGAACGAGGAGGAGCGGCGCGACATCCTCAAGGACCTTGCCGAAGTCCAGGCTCCCGGCGGCGCGGCGGATACCGACGGGACCGGAGACCACGAAGGCGGCAACGAATTGCAGATGATCGGACTGGCCTTCCAGAAGATGACCGGCCGGGTAGGCCGCCAGCAGCAACGCTTGACGACCCTGGTGGCCCAACTGCAGGAGGCGCTGCGCACCAAGACCGCGTACATGGCCCTGCAGCGCGACCTGCAGATCGCCAGCCGCGTTCAGCGCTCGTTCCTCCCCGGCGAACGCTTCGAGGCGCCGGGCGTCAAGATCCAGGCCGCCATGCATCCCGCCAAGGAAGTGGGCGGCGACTTCTATGATTTCTTCCTCCTGGACGAGAACCGCATCGGCGTCGTCGTCGGCGACGTCGCCGGCAAGGGCGTGCCGGCGTCGATGTTCATGGCCGTCACGCGCACGGTCATCCGCGCCACCGCGCGGCAGGTGGAACACGGACCGGGCGAGTGCCTGCGGGTGGTCAACGACACCCTGGTCGAGGCCACCGGCGGGGACATGTTCGTGACGGTCTTCTACGGCGTGTACGACGTTCGCGACGGCAGCTTCGTGTACGCCAACGGCGGCCACAACTCGCCGGTGCTGGTGACGCGCGACGGGGTCGAACGGATCCCGCTGACCGGGGGCGTCGCCCTGGCCATGTTCGACGGGCTCACCTACGAGGAAGGGCTGGTGACCGTGCCGCCGGGCTGCAAGCTGTTTCTCTACACCGACGGCGTCCCGGAGTCGGCCGACATGGCCGAGGAGGAGTACGGCTACGAGCGCATGGAAGAGATCCTTCGGCAGAGCGCCGATCGCAGCACCGGAGACACGCTGTTGATGATGCTCCGGTCGATCGAGGAGTTCGCCGGCGAAGCGGCCCAGTTCGACGACATCACCATGGTGGCCCTCGACCGCAACACGGCCAAGGACAGGATCGCCGTCCGCCGTTTCTCGCTGCGCAATAACCGCGCGGATCTTCCCCGCATCGCCGAGGAGATCAGGGCGTTCGCGGAGAGCGGGGGCATCGGCAGGAGCGGCGCCGAGCACCTCCAGCAGGCGCTCGAGGAGACCATGGTCAACGCCATCGATGACCGGCTGTCCGCGGTCAGCGAGTACGAGATCACGGTGCGCGCCACGCTCGACGCCGGGGTGGCCGAGGTCACGGTGGAGGACGATGGAGGGGCCTACGATCCGATGGAGGAACCCGCGGAGCGTGATCGGGACCTCGGCATGGAGCCGGGCGGAACGGCAGGCTTGGGAGAGGGGCTGATGCGCCGCTCGCTGGTGGACGAGGTGTCCTATATGCGTGTGGGTGAACGCAATCGGCTCGTCATGCGCAAGCGGGTCGACACATGAGCGGCGATCGACCCGAGGGAGGTTATCGGCTATCATTGGAGGCTACGATGCGGTGGATGCCGCATGACGGGAGAAGGATGAGTGCAAATCAGCAGTGAGCGTGACGGCAGCGCGTTGATCGTGGCCGTCGACGGTCGCATCGACGGCAGCAATTCCCAGGAATTCCAGGACGGATTCGAGAAAACGGTCGGCGACGACGAGCGCGCGGTCGTCCTGGACATGGGCAAGCTTACCTACATCAGCAGTTCGGGCCTGCGGGCGACGCTGCTTCTCGCCAGACGGCTGCAGCGGCAACAAGCCAAGTTCGCCATATGTTCGCTTTCGCCGTCGATCAAGGAAGTGTTTGAGATCAGCGGTTTCGACCGCATCATCCCGGTGCACGCGTCCAGGGACGAGGCGACCCAGGCGGTGAGCGCCTGACGTTGGGAGGTTCCGTGGGGGCCGACCATCGGCGCACGGAACCACGGATGACGCGCTCGTGCCGTACATGGCGCGAATGGAGGACTCTCGGGACGTGAGCGCCGATCTGCATATGAAGCTGGAGGCCGATCCCGAACGGCTTTCGGACATCGCGGATGCCATCGAGGAACTGGGAGCGCGTGAGGGGTGGCCTCCGGACTTCCTGTTCCGCATGAACTTGGTGCTCGAGGAGATGAGCCTCAACGTGATGACCCACGGCCGGTCGGCCGGGGCGCACGAGCTGGAGATCGTCGTGGTCTGCGAAGCGGACACCGTCACTATCGAGATCGTGGACGACGGGCCGCGCTTCGATCCGCTGGAAGACGCGCCGCTCCCGGATCCGGACGCTCCGCTGGAGGACCGGCCGGTGGGCGGCCTGGGCGTCCATCTGGTGCGCACGATGATGGACGAGATCACCTACCGTTACCGGGATGGCAAGAACCGCCTCTTCATGCGGACCGCCAAAACCACCTAAAGCACATCAGCTCAAAGAAATAAACAAGCGTATGCCGGGGCTCCGTCAGCGCGCTCGTTGACAGCCTTCCGTCAGGTGAGCAGAGTAGAGTTCTCTATGCGGAATGCCGTGTCCACGGCTTCCACCCTGACCAGGCGAACCCCGTGGGCGGCGCGGTGGAGGCGGTTCAAGCTCGAACGCGCCTGGTACGCCATGATGATCCTGCCGCTGGCCTACTACCTCGTCTTCCACTATCTGCCGATGGCCGGCATCGTCGTTGCTTTCAAGGACTACCGGATCGCCAAGGGCGTCTTCGGCAGCGACTGGGTGGGCCTCAAGTGGTTCATCCAGTTCTTCGAGTCGTTCTACTTCTCGCGGCTGATGCGCAACACCCTGCTGATCAGCTTCTACACGATTGTCTTCGGCTTCCCGGTGCCGATCATCTTCGCCTTGATGCTGAACGAGATGAAGGTGCTGCCGCTCAAGCGCATCGCGCAGACGGTGAGCTACCTGCCGTACTTCGTCTCCCTGGTGATCATTGTCGGCATGCTGGTCACTTTCCTGTCGCCCAACAACGGCATCATCAACATCATCATCAAATCGCTGGGCGGCGAAGCCGTCAACTTCATGGGCCAGCAGAACTGGTTCCGCCCGCTGTATATCGGCTCTCACGTCTGGCAGTGGTTTGGCTTCAGCTCGATCATCTACCTGGCCGCGATAGCCGGCGTCAGCCAGGAGCTCTACGACGCGGCGGAGGTGGACGGCGCGTCGCGGCTGCAGCGGATCCGTTTCGTCACCATCCCCGGCATGGCGCCGACGATCATCATCCTGCTCATCCTGAACCTCGGGCACGCGCTGTCGGTCAACTGGGAGAAGAACCTGCTCATGTATACGCCTGCCACCTACGAGGTGGCCGACGTGATCGACACCTACGTCTACCGCCGCGGGATCGTCAGCGGCGAATACAGTTTCGGGGCGGCGGTGGGATTGTTCAAGAACGTCGTCAACCTGGGCTTGCTGGTAGTCTTCAATCGGCTGGCGCGGCGCTTTACGGATACGTCGCTGTGGTGAGTTCGGGCAGGGTCGGCATCAGGAAGGCGCTGACTTTCGAGGACGTGGTGGTCGATACCATTGTCTACGCGGGCGTGGCGTTCGCCTTCGTCGTCACCCTCTATCCGTTCCTGTTCGTGCTCAGCATGTCGATCAGCGATCCGGTGGCCGTCGCCAGGCGGGAGGTCTTTCTGCTGCCCAAGGGGTTCAGCCTGGCCGCCTACCGGACCGTGCTCAGCGATCCCGTCGTGACCCGAAGCTACTACAACACCCTCTGGTATACCGCCGTGGGATCGACGCTGAACTTGGTGTTCACGGTGATGGCCGCCTACCCATTGTCCAAGCGCAACTTCTCGGCGCGCGGCGTGCTGATGTTCCTGATCGTGTTCACGATGTTCTTCTCCGGCGGCTTGATCCCGCTGTTCGTGCTGGTGGTCAAGCTGGGGCTCTACGGCACCCGCTGGGCGATCGTGATCCCGACGCTGATCGCCACCTTCAACCTGATCATCTGCCGCACGTTCTTTCAGACTCTTCCGGAGGATCTGTTCGAGTCCGCCCGGATCGAGGGCGCAGGCGAATGGCGCATCGTCTGGAAGATCGTGCTGCCGCTGTCCAAGCCGATCGTCGCCGTGCTGGTGCTGTTCTACGGGATCGCCCACTGGAACAGCTTCTTCCCTGCCTTACTCTACCTGCCGAAAGCCGACCTGCAGCCGATCCAGATCTACCTGCGCCGGGTGTTGATCCAGGCATCGCCGGAGGCGGTGCAGCAGTTCGAGACGGGGGAGGCTGGCGAAGGCATCATGGCGATGGTGCAGATCAAGTTCGCGGTGATGATCGTGGCGATGCTGCCGATCCTGCTGCTATATCCGTTCCTGCAGAAGTACTTCGTCAAGGGCGTGTTGATAGGTGCACTGAAGGGGTAGAATCCAGCCGATTCCAGAAGCGATCAGTTGGTTGGTGGACCAATGGAAAACCACCGAAACGAAACAACGAAGGAGAACTGAAGTGAAGCTATCGAGAATCGTCGTCCTTGGCATGGTGGTGGCCATGGCGGCCACGGGTGCCTTCGGCACGGGCACCGAGGAAGCGGCGGCGCCCGACGAGTTGCCGACTCTGCAGGTGGCCACCCATACCGGATGGGCCGCCTCATTGGTACCGGCCAGCAACGATCTCCCGGTCTACCAGGAGCTGGAGCGCCTCAGCGGCGTGCACATCGAGTGGGAGAACATCCAGGTTGCCAACTACGCGGAAGTGATGCGCGCGCGGCTGGCGGCCGCCGTGAATCTGCCGGACGTGATCAACATGTCGCTGTTGGGCGACATCGGCCAGCACGGCCGCGACGGGCTGATCATCCCGCTCAACGATCTGCTGGAGGAGTACGCGCCCAACATCAACAGGTGGTGGAACACCGGCAGCAACGGCATCTACAAGATCCTGGACACCAGCCCCGACGGGAACATCTACGGCGTGGGCAACTACGTGCTGCCCCACTACCTGTCCCAGGGGCCGTTGTGGAACCGGCCGTGGCTGGACGCGGTAGGCATCTCGGAGATGCCGGAGACCCAGGCCGACATGATGAACGCGCTGCGCCTGTTCCGCGACTCCGATCCCAACGGCAACGGCGAGAACGACGAGATTCCCCTGGTGCCTGCCGCCGGGCGCGGCTACCTGCGGTATCTGGGCAACCTCTACGGGTTCGAGTACTCCATCGTCTCCGAGTACCTGGTCGACGACGGTCAGGTCTCCTGGATCTTTCAGAGCCCGCGCATGAAGGAGTACCTCACCTGGTTGAACGAGCTCTACACGGAAGGGCTGCTCGACAAGGCATACGCCACCGACAGTTGGACGGAGACCCTGGAGAAGGTCACCAATGATCGGGTCGGGCTGATCACCTGTTGGACGACCTTCGCCAGGATCTACTCGGGCGCCCACCCGGCCGGCAAGCCCGACGGGTCGATCCCGATGTTCGAGAACGGTCCGCCCATCGAAGGTCCGTACGGCGACAAGTTCTTCGTGAAGCGCGAGATTTACGGCGGCGACCAGATGGGGATCACGAAGGATGCCAAGCAGCCGGAAGTGGCCATGCACTGGATCGACTTCATCCGCAACAGCGAGGAAGCCCTGATGCTGCAGAACTTCGGCATCGTGGGGGACAGCTACCGGATGGTGAACGGCGAGATCGAGACCATCGGCTCCGAGGACAAGCCGTTCGATGGCCGGCTGCGCGAGATCGGTGGCAGCCAGCCGCCGTACGCGCACCTGCAGTGGGCGTATGCGTGGGACTTCCGGAATCCTCAGTGGGTGCTGGACAACAACAACGCCTATCAGGGTTACTACAAGGCGCCGTCCTTCCCGCAGGTGCGGCCGACGCTCGACGAGCAGGAGGTCCTGAACCGCGTCCTGACGGATCTGAACACCTACAAGACGGAGTGGTTCGACAAGTTCGTGACCGGCCAGGAGCCGCTGAGCAAGTTCGACGAGTTCGTCGACGGCTTGAACAAGCTGGGCGCCGCGGACGTCATCGCCGTGCGCCAGCAGCAGTACGAGCGCTACGGAGAGCTGACCGGCAGCTAGACCGACCGGATCCGCGACACGGATCGATCGTATGAAAGAGCAGGCGGGCGCCATGCCCGCCTGCTCCCTTTTTCTCGAAGGAGGCTCAAGTCGTGGGGATCTCTTTGGGAATCGCGGGCCTCGGCGCCTTCGGCTCCACCTTTGCCCACCTGTTCAAGCGCCATCCGCTGGTCGACCGGATCGCCCTGTGCGATCGGGAGTCCGAACGCGTCAAGCGGTTCGCCTGCGACCCGTCGTTCCAGGACAAGTTCGTCGCCGCCGACGCCTACGGATCCCTGGAGGAACTGTGCGCGTCGGACCTTGACGCGGTGGCGATCATCACGCAGCCGTGGCTGCACGCGCCGCAGGCGCTTGCGGCACTGGAGGCCGGCAAGCACGTCTACAGCGCCGTGCCGATCATCACCGTTCCCGACGGCGACGAGATACTTCAGTGGTGCGATCGCCTGGTGCGGGCCGTGGAGCGAACCGGTCTGCACTACATGCTGGGCGAGACCACGTTCTATCGGCCGGAGGCGATGTACTGCCGGCGGCGGAGCGCCGAGCGGGCGTTCGGGAGGTTCGTCTATGCCGAGGGCGAGTACTTCCACGACGTGGAGGATCCGCACAGCAATCTGCGCGAGGTCAGACGGCGCCGGCTGGCCAGCAAGGCAGGTGCCGAGTGGCGGCGGCTGGAGGCCGAGTACCACGGTCGCGGCCTGCTTTCCGGTCCCATGCACTACCCGACCCACTCGACCTGTGGGCCGATCTCGGCAATGGGCGCGCACATGGTCCAGGTGAGCTGCCTGGGGTACACGGACCCTGGCGGCGATCCGTTCTATGGCGATGAGTTCAGCAACGAGACCGCGCAGTTTCGGATGTCCAACGGCGCGGTGTGCCGCATCTGCGAATTCCGCCAGGTCGGCCACCGCGAGACCGAGACCTTCCGGATCTTCGGCAGCCGCGGGAGCTACAAGGACATGACCTGGGTCGACCTGGAGCGGGCGGTCCCGGTGACGGTCGACGAGATGCGCGATCCACTCCCGGACGAGGTCGTGCAAGCGTACCGCGAAGGCACCGGATCCGACGTCTACGGCGGCCACGGCGGGTCGCATGGATACCTGGTCCACGAGTTCGTGGACGCGGTGGCGCACGACCGCGTCCCGGCGATCAATATCTGGGAGGCGGTCCGCTACATGGCGCCCGGAGTGATGGCCCACAAGTCGGCCTTGCGCGACGGGGAGCTGTTGGAGGTCCCGGACTGGGGCGACGCCCCGACCAGCGCGTGATCGAGACGCCGCAGCCGCTGGGCTGGACGTTTCCGTCGACCGCCCCGGTCCTCGCTCCGGGGCTGGGCGGAGCGGCGGATGCCGGCCGTGCCTCGAGCCCCCACGTGCTGCGTTTCGGCGACAGCTACCACCTGTACTACTGGGGCACCGGCGAGGACGGCTTTCATCGCATCTGTCTGGCGCTCGCACCCGTGCACGCTCCGCACGAGTGGCGCTTCGCGGGATCGGTGCTGGAGCGTCAGGCCGGGACCGCGTACAACGATCGCGGCCCGAGCTTCCCGTTCGTGGTGCCGCGTGACGACGGACCGTGGCTGCTGTACTACGGGGCCTGGGGTGTGCCCAGGGAAGACGGCAAGCTGGCCAACACGACCGGTCTGGCCCTCAGCGATGATCGCGGGCGCACGTGGCGGCACGCCGGGGAGTCGCCGATCCTGCCCCTGGACCGCCCGTGGGATCGCGAGGGTACCGGCAGCGTGTGTGTGCTCGCCGACGGCGGCCTCTTGCGCATGTACTACACCGCCCTGGGCGACTACTCGCCCAAACCGGCGGGGGTACGGACCGGCCATGGCGACATCATCCCGCACATCGGCGTGGGCTACGCCGAGTCCACCGACGGCATCCGCTGGACCAAGCCGCTGGACGGTCTGCTGGTGAGCCCGCGCGGATTCGCCACCGAACCGTTCGAGCACCCCTTCGAGTACATCGCCTCCAAGCCGTTCGTGCTGCGCCGTGACGGCCGCTGGATCATGTGGGTCAACACCTTCGGCACGGCGTACCGCGTGCGGAGCCTGGTCAGCGACGACGGCGTGAACTGGACCTGGACGGCATCCGGACCCGACGGAGACTTCGGAGTCGGCGCCGGAGGCAGCTTCGACGATCACCAGCGCTCGTACGCGGCGGTGGTCACGCACGACGGCGGGCTCCGCTGCTGGTACACCGGCAACGCGTTCGGACAGACCGGCATCGGCTATGCCACCACGACACGATGACCGGCCCCTGACGATCGGCCCTCGGTACGCCGGATCAGTCGGGCGGGGGCGGTATCTTCTCGGCATAGAGCCACGCGTCGAACAGGGTGCCCAGGTCCCGTTCCGCGATCTCCTCGGCGACCGCCACGAAGTCCGCGGTCGTCACATTGCCGCCGGCGTGCCGCGCCACGTACTCGCGCAACACCTGGAAGAACGCCTCGTCGCCGATCTCGCCTCGCAGCGCGTGCAACACCAGGGCGCCTCTCACATAAATCGTGAATGCAAAGAGCTTACTGGGATCGGGATTGCCTGGTGGCCCGAGATCACGTTCCCTGACGGATCTCACCAAGTCATCGATCCTGTCTCGACCAGACTCATGAAGCACGTATTCGCCAGACTGATCGGGCCGGTCTTGGCCGCCGAACGCGTGGCCTGCCCAGAGCCATTGGGCGTAGGTCGCGAACCCTTCGTTCAACCATACGTCGCGCCATGAGGCTGGAGTGAGCAGATTGCCGAACCACTGGTGTGCCAGCTCGTGCGCGACGATCCCTTCGCCTCGAGAAGCGAGGGTCTTCCCGTCGTAGAGAGGACGTGGTTGGGTCTCCAACGCCAGGAACGGGAACGGTCCGTCGATCACGATCGCACCGGTGGACTCGAACGGATACGGACCGAACACGTCGCCGAAGAATTCGATGATCTCGGCGGTGCGGTCCAGAGCGTGCCGCGCCGATTCGTCGACTGATCGTTCGATCGAGTGCGCGATAGGTACTCCTGAAGCCGTTACTCCTTCGACCTCGTCGAACCGGGCGATTGCCAGGACGGTCAGATAGCTGGCCATCGCATGGCGGCTCTCCCAAACGTAGGTGACGGTGTCGCCGTGATCCACCGTCTCGACCAGCTCACCGCTCGATGCAGCCTCGTAAGGCTCGGGGACCGTGATGATGAAGGTGTACGTCGCTTTGTCGGATGGATGTTCGTTGACCGGGTACCAGTAGGACGCCCCGCGCGGCTCGCCGAACGCGACGATCCCGGTCTCGTACCGGAACCAGCCTTCTGGGGGAGTTAACCAGGGTTCTGGGCGAGTTGCCCGTCGATTCCAAGGCCGTCCCTCGTATGCCACCTTGGCTCTGAACGTCGTTCCCGTCCGTATCGGCGTGGCCGGTGTGATCGTCAGCTCGAATACGTCGCGGACGTGGCCGGCCGACCGTCCGTTCACGCTGACTTCCGTGACGTCGAGTCCTCGCAGGTCCAGGTTGAAAGACGAGAGATCCTGGGTTGCGACGGCCTCGATCTGTGTGCGGCCGGAAACCCGGTTGGCGTCCACGTCGACATCGAGTTCTACCGTGTAGTGCGAGACGTCGTAGCCGCCGTTGCCGAGGCCGGGAAACAGCGGGTCGCCTGCGCCGGGGGCTCCCGGGCGCGGATCGACTCCCGAGCTCATCTCCCCGTCGAGTGCCGTCAGGACGGCTGCGGCAAGGCATACCAGACCGATCCGCGCGATCGCACGGGCGGCTGTCCGCAGACGGGGAAGCGTAGCCGGCGCCGCCGCGGGTCCTTCCTCATCCACGGCCTCAATGTGTGCGAACGCACCGGCATCGGGTAGGCTACGAAGGCGCATCGGGGAGGTGTTCATGCACGAGGGCGAGATACGCGTCGGCGTGATCGGTGTCCGCCGCGGCGAGAGCTTCATCAAGGGCGCCACGGACGCCGTGGGGATGAAGCTGGTCGCCATCTGCGACGTGTGGGAGGAGCGGCTGCAGGCCGTCGGGCGGAACTACGGGGTCGCCACGTACACGAACTACGACGCGTTCCTGGAGCACGACCTGGACGCGGTGATCCTGGCCAACTACTTCCACGAGCACGGGCCGTTCGCGGTCAAGGCCCTGGACGCCGGCAAGCACGTCCTCAGTGAGACATCGTCCAACGGCACGATCGCCCAGGGCGTGGCCCTCTGCAGGGCGGTGGAGCGCTCCGGCTGCATCTACATGCTGGCAGAGAACTACTGCTACACCGTGTTCAGCCAGGAGATGCGCCGGCTGTACCGGACCGGCGAGATCGGCCGGGTCACCTACGCCGAGGGCGAATACAACCACCCCATGGCGCCCGACGCGCGCCTGCGCATCGCGCCGGGCGAGCATCACTGGCGCAACTGGATACCGTCGACCTATTACTGCACGCATGCGCTGGCGCCGCTGGTGTACATCACCGGGTCGATGCCGAGGATCGTCAACGGCCTGTCCATCGTCGCCCCGGAGGTCGACGAGCTCAGCGTGCGCCGCAGCGATCCCGGCTCGGTGATCCTCTGCCGCATGGACGACGGCTCGGTCTTCCGGATCTTCGGCCTGGTGCTGCCGGGGCATAGCTGCTGGTATCGCGTGCACGGCACGGTCGGCGCGATGGAGATCGCCCGTGGGCCTGGCTACTTCGGCCCGGGCGAGGTTCGCGTCTGGCACGAGCCGTGGAATCGCTGGCCCGATCAGCCGCTGGAGCGCACCTACCTCCCCGACTGGCCCGAGCACGCCGGGCTGGCCGAGCGCGCCGGCCACGGCGGCGGCGACTTCTGGACCAACTACCACTTCACGCAGGCGATCCGCTCCGGCGAGCCGCCGTTCCTGGACGTGTACCGGGCCGTGGCGATGAGCTCGGTCGGCATCCTGGCGTGGCGCAGCGCGTTGCAGGACGGCCAGCCGGTCGAGGTCCCGGACTTCGCCGACGAAGCGCAGCGGGCGAGGTACCAGGACGACACCTGGTCGCCGTGGCCGGACGGCGCCGGGCCGCCGGATGCGCCGCCCAGCATCGCGGCGACCCGCGAGCCGACGCCGGAGGCGATGGCGCGCGCCCGGGAGCTCTGGGACGAGATGGGATACGGAGCCAGATGATGGCGATCGGAATCGAATCACCGGCCACCGCCGAGCACGTGACGCAGCTCCAGCGGGACGGCTATTGCGTGATCCGCGGGCTGTATTCCGAGGAGGAGACGCGCCCGATCCGCGCACGGATCGAAGCGATGTACGAAGGGCGCCACGACTACGGCTGGCCGAACCCGCATCTGCAGACCTGGGACCCGGAGGACCGCGACACGCCCGGCGGCAACTACCGCTCCGGCTCCTTGCAGCGGCCGGCGGACATCGAGTCCGTCTTCGCCGACTTCGCGGGCAGCCCGAAGCTGATGGGCGCGATGCGGGCGCTGCTCGGCGGCCCGGTGCGCCACTACACCGACCAGACGATCTTCAAGCCCGCGGTGTTCAAGGCGGGGCGCAGCTTCTATCACCAGGACTGCTTCTACTGGAAATTGCGGCCGAAGGTGTGCCTGAACTGCTGGGTGGCGCTCGATCGGGTCGACCGTGGGATCATGGCGCTGGGCTTCCTGCCCGGCTCGCACCGCCGCTGGCGGGTTCAGTTCCACGAGGCGTACTGGGACCAGGTGCCCAAGCACGGCCGCGACGGCAGCACGTACCAACGCCGGCGGATACCGCTGTCGGTCGTCGACGCCGCCGCCGAGGAGCTGATTCCCGGCGAGCCCGGCGACGCGTTCTTCTTCAACAACTACACGTGGCACCGCGGCGAGCCCAACGTGGGCGACGTCAACCGCGCCGCGTACGCGATCGCCTACCAGCTCGACCGCGACGACAACCGGCTGACGGACGCCGAGTTCGCGGAGCTGACCGACGGAGCACCGTAGCCCCGCCGATACGACGCCGCGGTCGGCGGTTGTATACTCGGCCGGTACGCGCCAAGGAGGGCCTGGATGGTCACCGAAGAACACAAGCAGCAGCTCGATCGGGACGGCTACTGCGTCGTCCGCGGGTTGTTGAACGAAGCGGAGACCACGCCGGTGCGCGCGCGCATGGAGGAGCTCTGGGACGGCCATCACGACTACGGGTGGCCGCACCGGCACCTGCAGACCTGGGATCCGGAGGACAAGGACACCCCCGGCGGCAACTACCGTTCCGGCTCGCTGCAGCAACCGGCCGCGATCGAATCGGTGTTCGACGACTTCACCGGGAACCCGAAGCTGGTGGGCGCCATGGAGGCGCTGCTCGATGGACCGGTGAAGCGCTACACCGACCAGACGATTTTCAAGCCGGGGGTGTACAAGGCCGGGCGCAGCTTCTACCACCAGGACTCCTTCTACTGGAAGCTGCGGCCGAAGGTGTGCCTGAACTGCTGGATCGCCCTGGACCAGGTGGCGCCGGATGCGATCGCGCTCGGGTTTCTGCCGGGCACGCACGCGAGCTGGCGCATCCGGTTCCACGAGCTGTACTGGGACCAGGTGCCGGCGTTCGGTAGGGACGGCGCGCAGTACCAGCGCAAGCGGATCGCCCTGGACGTGGTGGACGACTCGCGCGAGGACCTGATCTCCGGCGGGCCGGGAGACGCCTATTTCTTCACGAACTACACGTGGCACCGTGGCGAGCCCAATCTGAGCGGCGTGAACCGCGCGGCCTACGCGATCGCCTACCAGCTCGACCGGGACGACAATTTGCTTTCGGAAGACGAGTTCGACGCGCTGATGGAAGGCGCTCCGCAGTGACCGCGGCCGTGACTCTCTCGCCGCGCGACCAGTGGGCGGAGCTGGGCTATTGCCTGTACCGGTCCTTGCTGTCGGCCGACGAGGTCGACGACCTGCTGCGGATCGCGGAGCGCGTCCGCCGGCAGTGGCTGCTGGCCAGCGCCGAGGACGGCAAGCCCGGCGATCGCGACCGCCACAACATGCGACACGTCAACCACCCGGGATACTTCCGCGACCACCCGGACGAGTTCGTCACGCTGATGAACCTGATCGCCGATGAACGCATCCTCGGATTCGCGCGCGAGCTCCTGGACGGCGAGCCGGTGTTCCGCGCGACCACCCTCTGGTTCGAGCCGAAGACCGCGCATGAGGACGGGTCGTGGCACCGCGACGTGCAGTTCATGAATCCCGACGAGGCGCAGCAGCAGAGCATCATCGCGGCCCGCACCAAGCCCGGCGGCATCCAGCTACAGATCGCGCTGGTGGAGACATCCGACAACGAGTACGTCCCCGGCTCGCACCTGCGCTGGGACACCGAGGAGGAGTACCGCATCAGGCTGGCCGACGGACAGGCCAACAGCCGGGCGAACGACATGCCCGGGGCCATCCGGATCCAGCAGCGTCCCGGCGACGCGCTGGCCTTCGAGGCCCTGGGCCTGCACCGCGGCCGCTACCACACCGACAAGCGCCGCCGGACGCTGATGCTGACCTATACCTCCGACCGGGAGCGCATCTTCGACTACTTCTCGGACCAGCCGTGGATCCTGTCGTCGCCGCTGATGGCCGAGCTTCCCGACGCCACACGCGCGTTCTTCCAGGGATTCGTCGACATCTACGGGAACGAACTGCGAACCAGGAGTGCTGTCGCGCAGGAGTTCCGCACCTGATGCAGCCATGAAGTACACCGTCGTCATCGAAAAGACCGGCAACGGCTATTCGGCGTACGTGCCGGACCTGCCGGGATGTGTGGCTGCGGCTGATACGCGAGAGGAGACCGAGGAGCTGATCCGAGAGGCGATCAGGTACCACCTGGAGATGCTCCGCGAGAGCGGTGACCCGATTCCGGAGCCTGAGACCACCACCAGCCTCGTCGAGGTGTAACGGGCTGGGATCTTACTTCGCTGGCGCCGGCAGGTTCGGTGGCCGCAACAGCATCATCCCGTAGCCATAGGCCCGATGACGGCCAACACCTTCCCGTAGCCGTCGGGCGAACTTCTCCGGGTCTTGGACGCGGAGCGTGCCCTGGAGAGTGGCGTCAGGCCCGTCCGGGCCACGCCCGTCGCCACGCACTGCGCGGCTGCGACTGAACGACGAAAGCCGGCACTGCTCAATGCTGGCCGCGCCTGCCAGCCGCTCGGCGAGCCATGCGGCATAGGTCGACTCGCGGCTCATGCCGTTCTGTCTCGCGGCATCGCCAGGCTCCCGCCAACCATCGGGAAACCGATGCAACAGGGCCAAGCGGAATGCGTCGACCTCACGCCCCTGCCTCGCTACGGCGCCGGTCTGGCTGTCCTGCACATCACGCCGCAGCCGGCGGACGGGGCGTACTCGGAGATCGAACCCGAGCCGTCGCCCGGCAGCGAACGCAGACGGCATGGGCTTCGAACACAGCGCGGCCGGGTTGAGGGGGGCGAGGCAGTCAGGAGGGGCTGCCGCCGCGGCAACATCATGCAGTGCTCCATGGTCCGCGTCAGCGTAGGCGTATAGCGATCCGCAGCGTCGCCGCTCCGACCAGAACAAGCGGAACGGCTGGAGCGCCCGCTTGCCGAACATCGCCGACAAGAGAATGTGCAGCGCAAAGTCGGGGTCGAACGCTCCCCGTCGGAGAAGGCCGCGCTGGCCCGCCCAGCGATTGAAAGCACGCATGTCGAGCGGCGCTTGGATCAGGTACACGGCCTCATCCGCCGGTGTCCGCGGGCGTGATCCGGCCTTCGCAGACGCGGCGTGCGCCGCCGTGCAGCCCGCTCAGCCAGTTGCGCTCATCGGTGACGTCGGTGACGAGATCGGCGCCCGCCTCGCCGTCTGACGCCGGCCAGAGCGCGCGGGCCGGCCGTTCGCTGAACCGTGCAACCGCACGCAGTGCGGAGCGCACGTCGTCTGCGTCGACCCACCCCTGGAAGATGCGAGTGGCCGGGAGACATGGCTTGCGCCCGATGAACAGCGGCCGAGCCGGCCGCACCAGCGCCTTTTCCAGATCGTCCAGGGTCGGCGGCTCGTGGTAATGATGCCCTTTGAAATCGAACGTCTTTTGGAGGAATCAAATGAGCTTGACAGATACACAAACCAACAGACATGATCAAGATGAAATGCTTAGCGTTGATGTTTCACGAATACCCTTATGGGTAATAGCAGGAATACTAGCTTTTATAGCAGTTATGCTAATTATCTTCATGTCCCGCGGTGAAGCTCTCAAATGTCCTAACGGAGCAATCCTAGCAAAATCGTGTGAAACAATGCCTATTGAAGATAGTCTACAATACATAGAAACTCAGGTAGCTGAAAGAATGCAGACCATTTCAGCAAGCATAACTCAAGAATTAGTAAACACTGAAATGTCAATCGATAAGCTAAGAAGCAGCATTGCATCAATCTATCTGGCTCTTGAAGAACTTATGGAAAACAACACTAATGAAGTGTTTTACACAATCTATTATGAGTACAATAGATTGTTGTTTTTGGCGATCCTTGAAGTTCAGTATGATGTTGAAAGTATTCGGAAAATACTAGAACAACAAGATACCGTACCTCCCAAGGAGTTGTGATAGGATCATGAAATGCTGAGTATGGGACTCGAACCCACATGACCCTGAAAGGCCGCCAGCTTACAAGGCTGGTGTGTATACGAGGATCCGGCACCGCCGTGTAGACCGGGAGGAAGCGGGTGCCGAACCGTTCGGGCGTTGCGCCGGCTACTGGGGGATCGCGGCGGCTGCAGTTTCCAGCACCAGTTCCAGGCCGCCGGGGCCGGGAAAGGAGACCCAGTCTTGGTAGAGGTTCTTGCCGTAGAGGTCGCGGGGCAGGAGGTAGGCGAGGGTGCCGTTGGTGACGACGGAGATGAGGAGCGGGCGGTCGGGGAAGCGGGAACGTAACTCGCTCTGGAGCATGGAGTAAGGCTCGGCGGGTACGGTGAGGAGGAACGCGTCGCCGATCTGCCAGAGGTGGAGGTCGAAGGGGATGGTGCCGCCGTCGGGGAGGGTCGGGCCTCGCAGGAGGCGGCGGCGGGCGCGCTCCCGGAGGGCGGTGGCGTTGCGGATGGCGATGGGATCGCCGGAGGCCTGAGCGGCTTCCAGGTCGCGGGTGGCCTGGTCGTGGCCGGCCTTGAGGGCATCCTGTGGTTCGTGCGGCTTGATCGGCAGGTCGATGCGCAGAATGCGGCTGCGCAGCACGAATGACCGGTCGTCCGAGGAGGGATCGAGCTCGGTTCGCTTCCACGCGCCGAGGGTGGCGCCGGAGATGATGGGGCCGTCGTACTCGAGGTGCGTGCCGGCGGGCAGCAGGGACTCGACGGCGCCGGCGGCGGCGAATCCCAGGCGGCGGCCGTTGGAGTCGGCGACCGCGGTGTCGCCCACGAATCCTTCGCGGGGGCCGGTGTCCCCGCACGGGCTGAGCAGGAACAAACAGGGGGCGCCGAAGGCGTCCTCCATCACTTCGCGCATGGCGCCGACGTAATCGGGGGAGAGGAGCCGGTTGGTCGGCCCCAACGTGGTCGGATGGCAGCCGTAATTGACCAGGGTGGCCAGCACGCTGCCGTCGTCGGCGTTCACGCGGGCGACCAGTACCGTGTCGTCGGCTTCGCCGTCGGGGTTGAAGCCGGTGACGAACTGCTGTGAGTCCTCGTCCCAGGCGTCCCGGTTCTGCGCCAGGTCGCAGGTGCCGGAGCCGAAGCTGAGCCATGCGGGTACGAGGTTCGCGATGGCCTCGGCGCCGGCCTCCGTGCAGCGGCTGATCAATCGCTCGAAATAGGGGCGGATCTTGTCGCCGCCGGGGTGGTCGCGCATGGAGCTCGACAGGTTGGCGCCGGCGTGGGTGTGGGAGAAGGCGATGAGCAGGCGGTCCTCGCCCAGGCCGAGTGGCTCGCGCACCCCGTCCAGGAACTCGGCCATCTCGTCCTTCTCAAGCCAGCCGATGTCAACGGCCAGCAGGAGCAGCGGGCCGCCGTCGCCTTCCAGCTCGGCCAGGGCCAGGGCGGTGGCGTTGAAGGGACGGTGGACGCCTTCGGCGGTCTCGTGCAGGGCGGCGCCGAAGGAGCGGCTCTGGATTCCGACCGGCGGCGTCACGTCGCGGCAGGCGACGCCGGCGCGGCAGCGGGCGCTCGGCGGGTGGTACGGATGCAGTGAGCTCATGACTGCCGCTCAATCTATCATCGCGGCGCGTGCGGTCGCACCGCCGGAACGGTACGATGGCGCATGCCTTGGGCGGCGGCTGAGCCGGACGTGGGGAGCGTGCTGGCGGCGTATGCGGATCCGCTGGCGTCGCTGGCTCGGGCGGAGGTTTCGGCGATCGTCCTGCGCGGGGCGTATCCGGCCGAGCACTGCGCCGCGCTGATCGACCGGTTCGTGGCGCGCGGGCTGATGGACTCGAGCCTGCTGGACGCCGACAGCGTGCAGCCGCGGCGGGTGGACATCGGCACCAGCCTGAGCAACCGGGCCGCCGACAAGGAGGGGTTCGTGGCGCACGCGGAGCAGACCCGGACGCTGTTCGCGACCCTCTTCGCGGGCCATCCGTCGCCGGTGAAGCTGCTGTACGATCGGCTTGCGGAGCTGGCGGTGGGCAAGCGCGTGACGACGGCCTACGAGCCGGACGGGCGCTCCTACGGGCCGGCGATCTTCCGCATCCACTACGCCGGGCACCGCTACCAGCCGCACGTCGACCACGCCGGCAAGCACGAGCGGCGGTCGAGCTACGCGGTGAGCCGCTTCGCGCATCAGTTCGCCGGCGTCCTGTGCATGCAGAACAGCCGCGCCGGCGGCAACCGCTCCGGCGACCGGGTCGCGCAGTCGATCCTGCACCGCTGCCTGTGGACGCCGGAGCTGGAGCCGTGCCTGCAGGCCGACGAATTCCCCGCCTATGCCGCGGCCAACGCCGTCGAGCACTACCAGGTGGACCTGCGGCCGGGCGACCTCTACTTCTTCAACACCCGGCTGGTGCACGAGGTGCCGGCGCTGGAGGGCTCCTCGCCACGGGTCGTGCTGGCGGTGTTCATCGGCTACTCGCCCGACGATCCGGAGGTCTTCGTCTGGTCCTGAGGGCGTCGTCCTTGGCACCCCGACCCCGGAGCCGTAGACTCGGAGCCGTTCGGTCGAACCGGTTCAACACGGTTCTACCGACGAGGAGGAACGTACCTATGCGAATGCGAATCGACCTGTTGCGCCGCGTCGCACCGATCGCGGCGGCCGTGGCGCTGCTGATCGTGCCGTCGCTGGCGACGGCGCAGATGATGGACACCAACTCCGAGGTGTACCAGCTCGACGAATGGCAGGGAATGCACGGAGCCATCACCTCGTTCAGCGAGGCGCCGATGCTGGCCGGCATGGTGGCGGCCGGCGATCTGCCGCCGCTGTCGGAGCGGCTGCCGAGCAACCCGCTGGTGGTCGAGCCGGTGGACGAGATCGGTCAGTACGGCGGCGTGCTGCGCGAGTTGCGCCCGGACGGCACCATCATCAACGGCGACCACTGGGTGTGGGAGTACGCCACGGCGTACTCGCCGGACATGAGCTCGATCTTCCCGAACGCCCTGGCGGGCTGGGAGTGGAACGCCGACGGCACGACCATCACGCTGCACCTGCGTGAGGGGATGAAGTGGAGCGACGGCAAGCCGTTCGTCGCCGACGACTTCCTGTTCTACTGGAACGAGATCGGCCTCAACGAGGAGCTGTTCCCCTCTCCGCCGTCGCAGATGCGGTTCGGCGGCAGTGCGGGGGCGATGACCAAGGTCAGTGACACCGCGGTGCAGATATCCTGGGACGTGCAGGCCGGCATGTTCGTGGAGTTCATGGCGCGCTGGCGGCCCGCCAACTACGCGCACTCGGAGTTCCTCAAGGCTTTCCACCCCGGTCATACCTCGATGGAGAAGGTCGAGGCGGCGGTGAAGGAGAACGGCTTCGAGACCTGGACCGACCACTTCAAGGAGATCTACAACCCGCAGCACAGCCCGAAGACGCCGGTGATCGGCCCCTGGAAGCTCGAGAACGAGAAGACCGACCAGGTGCTGGTGATGAACCGCAACCCCTACTACTGGAAGATCGACACGGCCGGCAACCAGCTTCCGTACGTCGACGCCATCCACTCGCAGGGCGTTCCGCCGGGTGAGGCCGAGCTGCTGAAGATCCTGGCCGGCGAGTCCGACCTGCAGGCGCCCGGCCCGTGGGGCGGCATCGCCAACCTGCAGGTGGTCAACGAGAACGCCGGCAGCGCCGGCTACCGCCGCATCCAGTACTGGTGGCCGGGGGGCGAGCAGGGCCTGATCATTTTCAACTTCGCTCACCAGGACGAGGTGCTCCGGGACCTGCAAAGCGACAAGCGGTTCCGCATCGCGCTGTCACACGCCATCGACCGCGACGAGATCAACCAGACCTTCTACAAGGGGCTGGGCGTTGCGTCGCAGCCGACCGTGGAGGCCGGCCCGCCGTACTACGGCGAGAACCTGTTCAAGATCTACCTGGAGCACGACCCGGACCAGGCGAACGCCATCCTGGACGAGCTGGGTCTGGACGAGCGGGACGGCGACGGCTACCGCCTGCGCTCCGACGGCGAGCGCCTGCGCATGCAGATCTACGCGATGCCGTCCGGCCTTACCGCCGAGATCGCGGACCTGTACACCGGCTACTGGGGTGATATCGGTATCGAGACCGTCGCCCGCGCCGGAAGCTGGGACTCGTTCGGCGGCATCTACAACACCAACGACTTCGACCTGATCATGTTCCCGTTCGGGCTGGCCGGTCGGCCGATGAATCCGCTGATCCGGGGCGAGGTCGTACCGGTCGGCACATGGTTCACGCCCGGCAGGGAGTGGGCCGCCTGGCTGAATACGGACGGCGCGGAGGGCATGGAGCCCCCGGATGAGCTGAAGCAGATCGCGGCGCTGCGCGAGCGGGCGATCTCCAGCGCGGACGAGGCGGAACGCATCGCCATCACCATGGAGATCTTCTCGCTGTTGGAGGAAGGGCTGTACATGATCGGCGCCGTGCGCCCTCCGAGGCAGGACTACTACGGAATCGCCAGCCTCAAGCTGGGGAACATCCCCGATCCGATCATCGCCGAGCACATCCACGAGGTGCCGGCGCAGTTCTACTTCAAGTCATAGAACGCGGATCCGTAGCGAAAGCAGGGAGGAGGGACGATCCCTCCTCCCTTTTACTTAAGTGGAGGTGTACGGATCGGCCGCGTCGCGCAGCCCGTCTCCCAGGAAGTTGAACGCCAGCACCGTCACGATCACGAACCCGCCCGGGATCAGCAGCCAGGGCGATCCGGCCAGCACGTGGATGCGTTGCGACTCCTGCAGCAGCACGCCCCAGCTTATCGCCGGGGTCTGCAGCCCCAGGCCGATGAAGCTCAAGGCGGTCTCTCCCAGGATCATCCCCGGCACGGACAGGGTCAGGGAGGCGATCATGTAGCTGGCGAAGGACGGCAGCAGGTGGCGGAACAGGATGCGCCCCGTGCCGGCGCCCGCGACGACGGCCGCGGTGACGAACTCCTCCTCGCGCACGGCCATGAACTTGCCGCGCACCACGCGCGCGATGGAGGTCCAGCCGACCAGCGAGAGGATGACGACGATGCCGAAGTAGACCCGCTCCGTCGACCAGTAGCGGGGCAGCGCCACGCTCAGCGCCATCCACAGCGGCAGGTCGGGGATGGAGCGCAGGAACTCCACCAGCCGCTGGATGGCCACGTCCACCGTTCCCCCGAAGTAGCCGGAGATCCCTCCCAGGATGACGCCGAGCACGAAGCTGATGGCGATGCCGACCAGCCCGATCGACAGGGAGATGCGGCCGCCGTGGATCACCCGCGACAGCAGGTCCCGCCCCAGGTTGTCGGTCCCGAACAGGTACGCCCGGCGACCGTCCGTGACCCCGAACAGGTGCAGGTCGGACGGAAACAGGCCCCACAGCTCATACGGGTCGCCGCGCACGAACAGCGCCACCGGCTGCCGGGCTTCCCGGTCCACCTCGTACACGTAGCGGAACGTCTCCATGTCGAGCTCGGACGACAGCCCGTACACGAACGGGGCGGTCAGGCGGCCCTCGTGGAACAGGCGGATCCGTTGCGGCGGCGAGTACTGCTGCTCCGGGCTGCGCTGGCGGGGGTCGTGGGGCGCCACGAACTCCGCGAACAGCACTCCCAGGTAGAAAACGCCGAGCAACAGCAGCGCGGCGACCGCGACCCGGTGGCGCAGGAAGCGGATGCGGATCAGCCGCCACTGCGATGAGACCTGCTCGCGCTCGGCCGGGTCGTGCCGGGCACGTGTGGGCGCCCGTGCGCTGACGCTGACGCTGCCGGGCCCGGCCACGTCAGACCGCCTCCCGGATGCGCGGATCGATCGCGACCAGCAGGATGTCGGAGATGAGGGTGCCGAGCACCGTCAGGCTGCTCAGCACCATCACCACGCTGCCGGCCAGGAACATGTCCTGGTTGATCAGCGCCTGCACGAACAGCGGCGCTATAGTGGGCAGGCCCATGACCAGCGATACCAGCAGCTCACCCGACACCAGCGCCGGCAGGGTCCAGCCGATCGTTGAGATCACGGGATTGAGCGCGATGCGAACCGGGTAGCGGAACAGCAGCGGCCGCTCGGCCACGCCCTTGGCGCGGGCGACCGTGACGTAGAGCTTGCGCAACTCGTCGAGCAGGCTGGCGCGTACCACGCGGATCAGGCCGGCGGTGCCGCCGGTGCCGACGATCAGGGCCGGCATCCACAGGTGTTTCAGCAGGTCGATGAGCTTGGCGACGCTCCACGGCTGGTTGGCGTACTCGGCGGAGAACAGCCCGATGGCCGCGGTGCCGGTGGCTTCGAAGGTCAGCCACAGCAGGATCAGCGCGAACAGGAAGTTGGGGACCGCCAGTCCGATGAAGCCGATGAACGTGAACAGGTAGTCGCCGGGCGAGTACTGGCGGGTGGCCGAGTAGATCCCGATCGGCAGGCCGAGCAGGTAGACCAGGATCAGCGACAGGGTGGAGATCGCCAGGCTGGCCGGGAGCCGCTGCGCGAGCAGCTTGTTGACTTCCATGTTGTGCGCCATCGAGCGCCCCAGATCGCCGCGCAGCACCCCCCAGATCCACTTCACGTACTGCACGTGCATCGGACGCTCCAGGCCGTAGCGGGCCTCCAGCGCTTCGATCCTGGCGTCGTCGACGGCGTCGCCCTGCATGCGCAACTGGGTGATGTAGGTATCCAGGTAGTTGCCCGGCGGGGCTTGGATGATCAGGAACGACAGGATGGAGATCGCGGCCAGGGTGACCACCATCAGCCGGAGCCGGCGCAGGATGGCCAGGATCATCGCATCACCGCTCGTGATGATAGCGGCAGGAGATGATGGTCACGCGGGTGTCCTCGACGGCGTAGACCAGGCGGTGTGCCTGGTCTACGCGCCGTGACCAGAAGCCGGTCAGGTTCTCCCTCAGCGCTTCCGGCTTGCCGAGCCCCTCGAACGGGGAGCGCATGGTGTCGGCGATCAGCCGGTTGATCCGTCGCAGCGTCTTTCTGTCCTGTCCCTGCCACCACAGGTAGTCCGCCCATGCCGCGTTGGTCCATGCCAACGTGCGCGCCATCGCTTACGGGTGGATCGGCTCTCGTTCGACCGCGTCGCCGGCTCGGTATTGCTCGATCGACTCGCTGAGGTGAGCGACGTTCGCGGGCGACTTCAGCAGGTGCACGGTTTCCATCAGGCTGTTGTAGTACTCGAGCGACATGACCACGGCATCCTCCGCATCACGGCGCGTGATGATGGCGACGTCCGCATCGCCGGCCACTCCGTCGAGGATGGACTTCAGGCCGTTCCTGGCTTCCGTAAACGAAACCGTTCTCACATCACCCTCCAGATTGTCGTTCTCACCGGAGTCTACCTCAAACCGGTAACTTGTACCACTAACCGTACAGGTCGGCCCGGCGTACACAGGTCACGCCGTGTACAAGGCGTAGAGCTTCGCCCGCGTCATCCGGAACTGGATCACCAGGGGTCTCGCCGGCTGCACCGCGATCTCGGGGCGGCCCCGCCAAGTTACCGGATGTCGGATCTGGTCGCCCCGAACCGGGTCGCACTGGGCAAACGCATACCCCTTGATGGGCACCCCCGTCTCATCGGTGAGCTGGACCCGTATCTCCCCCGACGGGTAGGTCGTGGCGTTGACCGACAGCCCGGCCAGCGGGTCGTCGAACACCGGTGTCGCAAAGAAGCCGCGTTCGTCGGCCTCCACCGCCGCGAAGCGGTCGGTGCTCCAGGTCGCCCAGAAGTACTCGCCCTGGTACTCCTCCCGGAAACCCTCGGCGGTATCCTCGTTGTGGGTGTGATGCCAGCGGCTGCACGGCACGGCCACCGTATCCGTGCCGAGCGGCACGATGCCCACCCCGGCATAGACGCGCTTCTCGTCTCCGGCGCCGTCCGCTTCGATCGGTACCACCGGCCGGTCGCCGAAGTACTCCAGCCGCACACCGTCCCGGCTCGTGGCCAGGTGGACTTGCAGCGTGTCCTTTTCGCGGCTGAACCGGGCGGGGAAGAACAGATGCAGATCATCCCGTCCCGGATACAAGGCGTGCGCGTTGGTGTACAGATCGTGGGACGGATGGTGAGCCACGCCCAGGTACGCAGTCGTCTCAGGATGGGGCCAGATCCGAAAGTCGGCGGTTTCGGCGCGGGAGATCGAACGCCGGCTCTGGCGCGATCGAAACGATGAGCCGGGCACGCCGCCGGCCATCCACGTGCGGAAGTACCCGACGTAGCGGCGTCGTACCGGGTCGTAATGTGCGGTGGTCTGCGTGTCGCTCATGAAGCCGTCGATGAGTGGCTCGGCGATCGGACTCCACTGCAGCCCATCCGCCGACACCGCACCCTGCATCTGCCACGTGCGTGGCTCGGCGCCCAGGAAGATGTGCTTGTAGCGCTCGGCGGACGGCGCGACCGGGTCGACGAACACCGTTCCGCCCAAGCAGGCGCGGCCGCCGTTGCGCGTCCTGTCGAAGACGATGTTGGTGTTCCGATCGCCGCGAAACTCCACCAGGCCGAGGTTCGGCTTGTGCCAGCGCAGGCCGTCGCTCGATTCGGCGTAGCACAGCCGGTGGCTGTAGTCGGTCAGGTCCGAAGAACGCCAGTTGTAGTCGCTGGCCGCCGCCTCATACCACAGCCGATAGGTGCCGTTCTCGTAGATGAGCGATTGCGACTTGCCGAGCGCTTGCTCTTCCCACGGCCTGTCGGCACGGAGCCAGGGAACTGACCGGTGCGCGGGTTGCGATCGGATCGCGATCCCGTACGGCACGTTGCCGTACTTCGGCGAGCGCGGCATGTGCTGGTAGCCGGGTTGCACCAATGACCAGTCCAGAAACGGCCATCGCTGCGGCGTCCCTCTGACTGCCATCATGAGGATGCCTCAGCGAGCGGTGAGATCGAACGGATTGGACCAAGCCTTTCTGCCGTCGGGCGCGATCACCTCGAACCGCACCCAGCGAGCGTCGATCTTCAAAGGGAATGTTGCCTGCTCGAAGGTCGCATCCGGCTCGCGATAGGATGCCCCACCCAGATCGCTGATCGCATCGATCCGCTTTGCTTCCGAGCACGCCACGGTAGCCGCGATTCGGCGCCCGCTCGCCGATCGCTCGCGATGGAGCTGGATATCGCGGATGACCGGTCCAGTGGTCCCGTAGCCGGCGCCGCTCGCCAGCGCATCGACGATCGCCGTTGCTGACCGCTCGCGCGTCCGCACCATCGTCCATGCTTCGTACGTGTCACGACGATCCTCGTCTCGGAAGTGGGAGTCGTCGTTGGCCAGCGCCGGAAGGAGCCGGTCGGTGTGCACCATCCACTCGTCCCAGAGCACCGCCGACTCCGGCTTGCCCTGCAGGCCGCACGCCGCGTTGAACACCTCGATGCCGGCCAAGCCGCGTAACGGCAGCGTGTCGCGCGGAATGCAGACGGAACTCCAGTACGGGTGCGCCAGCCACACCGAACCGCCCTGCTCGCGGACCGCGTCGATCACATGTTGCGGCGCGAGCTTCGCGGCATCGATGTCGTCGCTGACATGCAGGCCGACGAAATGGTGCACTTGGCCCCCGAACGGGTTGTCGGGATGCAACTCCACGCCCTGGATCAGGACCAGACCGTGGGCAGGGGTGATGCCGGAGATGCTGGTGATGCGGTAGTGATCGGTGATCGCCAGGAAGTCGTAGCCGTTGGCCGCGTAGGCGTCGGCGCGCTGCTGCGGTGACAGGCGGCCATCCGAGCAGGTCGTATGCGAATGCAGGTTGCCTTTGAGCCACGAGTAGCCGTCGGCGGCGCTCAGTGTGAACGGATCGATCAACTCCGCGCAGTCGCCGCCGGGCATGCGCCGATCATACATCGAATGCTGCGGATAACAGCCGGCGGATGTGGCGGATCAGGCACTTGAATCGCTCCTTGATGGCCACGCAGCAGCTCACAGGACCAGGAAGCCTTCGAGACCGTCTGCAAGACGAGGCCGCGGCGTCGCCAGAAACCGGTCGACGTCGAGCGGTGCGTCCGGAGGATCAGCCAGCCCGCTGCGCACGAGTTCCGCCATCGCCTGATCGTCCGTCAGCTCCGCCGGGTTGTAGCTGGTGATTTTGGCTACCGGCTGGCCGCGGTGCATGATCAGCACCGTCTCGCCACGTCTCACCTCGGCGAGGAGACCGTTCAGCCCGTTCTTGGTCTGGCTGACACTGGCTTTGATCACAAGGCCAGCATAGCTTGTTGGCAGCAGGTGGCAACGTACTTCCCGCCAAAGGAGCGTCATGAACCAGGCCAACGTCGTCTTCCTGCACTCGCACAACACCGGCCGCTTCGTGCAGCCGTACGGGCACGCGGTGCCGACGCCGCACCTGCAGCGGCTGGCCGAGCAGGGGGTGCTGTTCCGGCAGGCGTTCGCCGCCGCGCCCACCTGTTCACCCAGTCGGGCGAGTTTCCTCACCGGCATGTACCCCCACTCCTGCGGTCAGCTCGGCCTGGCCCATCGTGGGTTCGGCATGACCGACTACTCCCGACACCTCGTGCACGGGATGAAGCGGGGCGGCTACCACACGGTCCTGGCGGGCGTCGAGCACACCGCACCCGATGTCGCGGTGGTCGGGTACGATGAGGTGGTCTGCGACCACGACACGAATTACCCGGAGACCGAGCCGGCCGACGCTGCCGACGCGGCCGCGGCGTTCATTCGCGGCAGGCACCGGCAGCCGTTCTTCCTCTCGATCGGCCTGAACGAAACGCATCGTCCGTTCCCGCGGGCGGACCCGGCGCGTCACCCGGCCGAGGACGAGCGCTATTGCCAGCCCTCCGCGCCGCTGCCCGACACGCCTGCGACGCGCCGCGACACGGCCGACTTCAAGGCAGCCGCGCGCGTGATGGACGCGTCGTTCGGGCGCGTGCTGCGGGCGCTGGATGACGCCGGTCTGGCGGACGACACGCTGGTGCTCTGCTTCTCCGACCACGGACTGCAGTTCCCGCGCAACATGTGCAACCTCACCGACCAGGGCATCGGTGTCTTCCTGGTGGCGCGCGGCCCCGGCGGCTTCCGGTGCGGACGGGTCATCGACGCCCTGGTCAGCCTGATCGACTTGGCGCCGACGGCGTACGCCGCGGCGGGGATCGACATCCCCGACTTCGTGGAGGGCCGACCGCTGCAGCCGCTCGTGCGCGGCGAGGTCGACACCCTGCACGCGGAGATCCACGCCGAGATCAACTACCACGCGGCGTACGAGCCGGCGCGTTGCGTGCGCACCGAGCGCTACAAGTACATCCGCCGTTACGACGACTACGAGCGCGTGGTGGTGAGCAATGCCGATGACGGCCCGAGCAAGGAGGAGCTGCTCTCCCGCGGATGGGACGCTCTGCCGAGGGAACGGGAGATGCTCTACGACCTGATGTTCGACCCCGCGGAGCAGAACGACGTCGTCACGCGCCGCGACCTGCGACCCGTCGCTGCCGACCTGCGCGCACGGCTCGACCGCTGGATGCAGGCCACCGGCGACCCGTTGCTCGCCGGCGGAGTGGCTGCGCCGCGCGGCGCGCGAGTCACCGATGCCATGGCCCGCTCGCCGGCCGATCGGTCGCGGACGGGCATCACGGAGTGATCACCGGAATGGGCTGGTCGGGAACCTCCGCCACGACGATCGGCCCGCTCCGGATGTCGTCACCGACCTGGATCTGGTTCTCCGCGGCACGCGCGGCTTTCAATCGCGCCTGCGATCCGCTTGGCAGCGCGTAGGAATCGGCCTCGGTGTAGTCCACGCTGTAGCCGAGATCCGCCAGCGCCGCGATGGTCACCGTGCTGAGCGGTTGGCTCGTGTTGGGGTCTATCGATATCGAGGCAGTCAGCAGTTCGCTGTCGAACACCGTCTTGCGCCAGTGTGCGTCCAGACCTCCCGCGCCGTACTCCGCCGTGTCGTTCTCCACCGGCACCTTGTTGCCGTCATAGGTGGCGCCGTCGAGCAGCCCGTCGAAGGCGCTCACGGCTGCCGAGCCGACGAAGTGGGTGTCGGGCAGCGTGGTCGCCCCGGGGTTGTCCTCGAGGTAGTCCTCGGCCGAGTCCCTGAGCAGGACGTACCACGGGGCGAGCGTGCCGAATCCCAGGACATGGGCCATCTCGTGGACGGCCACGCGACGGAGACCAGTGCTCCCGAGGCGTCCCAGGTCGGCCGTGTCGAGCGTCACGTCGCCGATGATCGGCAATCCGCCGATCCGCGACGCGCAGGGTCCGGCGATGGCCAGGGTCCCGCCGACCCCGTCGATACGCTCCAGTCTGATGTCGATCCGAATGTCGTCGATGTAGTCCCCGAAGGTGGACGGATCGTCGTCCTCACATTCCCAGCGCGAGTTGATCATGATACGGAACGACTGGCCGCCGGTGATGATGTCTTCCCAGTCGTCGGCGGCGGCACGGATGGTGTTCCTCTGCGCGGCCGTCAGCTCAGTGCCCAGATAGCGCAACTCGATGTCGAACGACGTATCCGGCTCGTTCGTATCGATCAACCAGACGGCGACATCGTAGCGCATCGCGAATGAACCCGATACGCGGACGTAGAGCTCTGCGGAAGCCTGCAGGCCGAGATCGACGTACGCCGAGTCGAAGTCGTCGTCGTTGGACGAAGTGTAACCCGAGCTTTCGATTCTCACGACGGTACGCGTCGGGTACCCGGGATCCCCGACCCGCCCCGAATCGGTGGCCGCGAACAGGGTGCTGCTGGACGTCACGTCAACCTTGAAGAAGTCGACGTCGGTCGCGGTCTCGAGCCGGCCGGAGATGGGAGATCCCTGCGTGATGGAGGTCGCGGTCGCGTGCGTATCGCCATGATCGTCGGAGGGAGCATCGTCATCGTCCGTGATGGTGCCGGTGGCCGTGGCATGGCCCAGCGTCGCGTTCACCGGATCGAGCAGCTTCATGGTGAAGGTCTCCTGGCCGCCCTCGTCCACGGCGTCCTGCAGAATCGGCACGGAGATGGTCTGCTCCAGCGCCCCGCCGGGCCGGAAGGTCAGCTCGCCTTCGGTCTTCGTGTAGTCCGATCCCGGGTGTGTCTCCGCCGTACCGTCCTCGGTTTCGTAGAACACCGTGACCAATCGGCTGCTCGCCGGATCGAGCTTCACCGTGAAGGGCATGGTCCCGGCGCTTTCGGCAGCGCTGCTGTCGTCGATGCTCAGCACGGGAGCGCCGTCGTTGTCGCGGATCGTGCCGGTCGCCGTCCGTCCGGCGGCATCGATCTCCGCGTGCATCGCCGCGCTCAGCGTCACCGTCAGCTCTTCGTCCGGCTCGTCCAGCGCGTCGTCCGTGACCGGTACCGCGATCGTCCGCGTCAGCTCCCCCGGATCGAAGGTCAGCGTCCCGCTCGCCCGCGTGTAGTCCGCCCCGGCCGCCGCCGTCACGTCTGCCGTGTCGTACCGCACCGTCACCGTCCGGCTGCTCGCCCGATCCAGCGTCACCGCGAATCGCATCGGTCTGTCCGCTGCGGCCTCGGTCAGGCTGCTGTCGCCGATCCGCACCCGCGGCTGATCGTCGTCGTCCTCGATCGTCCCCGTCGCGCTTGCCGTGTCCCCGCCCCCGGCCAGCACCGCATTGCGGGCGTTGCGCAACGTGACCGTCACCTCCTCGTCCGGCTCGTCGATCGCATCGTCGTGCACCGTCACCTCGATCGTCTGCGCCGCGCTCGTGCCGGCCGCAAACGTCAGGCTGTCTCGCGCCGACGCGTAGTCCACGCCGGCCGTCGCCGTGTCGCCGGCCGCTCCCGTCTGGTAGCCGACGGTCACCTCCCCTCCAGCCGCGGCGCTCAGCGTCACCGCGAATCCGATGCGCCCGGCACCCTCGACCGCGCGTTCACCCGACACCGCCAGGGTCGCCGTGTCGTCCTCCACGATCGTCACCCGTACCGACGCCGTGGTGCCGTCGTAGTCCGCGCCGCTCACCTCGTGCACCAACTCCACCGGCGGGTCCGCCTGACTGTCCTGGTCCTGGGCCGCGGTCACCTCCACCGCCTGAGCGGTCGACCAGTCCGCCGGCGTGAACCGGAGCTCCTTCGGGTCCACCGACAGATCCGCCGGCTCCGGCACTCGTGCCATCACCGGGCCGGTCGGCTTCGAGCCCAGCGCCACGCGGTAGCGCCCGGTGCCTCCTTCCGGCACGGACAGCTCGCGAGGCTCCACCAGCAGCGCGCGTTGCTCGTCGTCGATGATCCTCCCCGTCGCCGTGGCTGTCCGCAGGGCCGCGCCCCGCGGATCGCTCAGGATCACGGTCAACGTCTCCGTCGCCTCATCGATCTGGTCGTCGATCACCGTCACCTCGATCATCTGCGTTGCGGTCGATTCGGCCGCGAAGGTCAGCCTGCCGTGCGCCTGCCGGTAGTCGACGCCCGCCGTCGCCGTGCCGTCCTCCGTGTCGTACGCCACGCTCACCGGTTCGCCGCTCGCGCGGCTCAGGCTCACGGTGAAGCGCAGCGTGCCGTCGGCTTCTGCCGCGCTGATCGCCGCGACTGCCAGACCAGGGCGCTCATCCTGCGGAGCCAGACCGATCGGGTCGCTCTCGGGCTGTTCTTGCTCCGGCGGGCTGGCGGGCGTCTGATCCGGCCCGCTCTCGGGCTGTTCGGCTGTCTCGAGCTGAGGGATCCGGCAGCCGGCCACGACGACAGCCAGAGCTGCCACGAGCATCGCTAGCAGCCACGTGCGGTATCGACAACCGAGGCCCAAGCGAGCCGGCGGGAGACTGTTTGTTCCGATAGCCATCATGGCGGCCCGAGTCGCGGTAGTATACCGCGCCACCGATCCACGTGCCCGGCAGTCGTCCTCAGTGTCAGTCGTCCTCAGTGTCAGTCAGCGTTTGAATCGCAATCGTGCCGTGTGAGAGCATCGCCGCCGTGCTGCTCGACCATGTGCAAGTGGCGATGCCCGCCGGCCGCGAGGACGCCGTCCGCTCCTTCTATGGAACGGCGCTCGGGCTGCGCGAGATTCCCAAGCCGACTGCGCTGGCCGCGCGTGGGGGTGTCTGGTACGCGGTCGGCGACCTGCAGCTCCATCTGGGGGTGGCGGAGGACTTCTTTCCCGCGAAGAAGGCGCACCCCGCGTTTCGCGTCCGGGATGCGGCCTCGTTGGCGGCACGGCTGCGCGAGGCGGGTTTCGCGGTGCGCCGGGACTCCGCCCTGCCCGGGTGCAGCCGCTTCTTCACCGACGACCCGTTCGGCAACCGCATCGAGATCCTGCAGGACAGCCCGGCCGGCTGACGCCACGCTTGCCGGTAGACCGGCAGGTTCCTACAGTGCGATCCCATGGATATCGGCACGCGCAAGCAGCTCCTGGTCGACGACCACGTGGTCGAGGATACGTGGAACCTGAAGCGGGTGGTCACCAGGCCGGCCAAGCACCACGCCAACCCGGTGCTGGTCGCCGACCAGCCGTGGGAGCACAGCAAGCAACCGGGACAGAGCAACAAGGGCATGCACGGCAATTCCGTGATGTACGACCGCGACGAGGGGCTGTTCAAGCTCTGGTACAATTCCTCGCACTTCGTTCACTGGAACAGCCCGGAGGACTGTACCTACACCTACTGGATCGGCTATGCCACCTCACGCGACGGCGTGGTGTGGGAGAAGCCGGACGTCGGGTTGTTCGAGTTCGAAGGATCGAAAGCCAACAACGTGGTCCTGACCGGCGAGTGGTGGGCGACCTGCGGCACCGTGCTGAAGGAGGACCACGACCCCGATCCGGCGCGGCGCTACAAGCTGTTGTACACCGACATCTTCGGCGTCGAGGCGCCGGAGAAGCTGGTCGCGCAGGCCAAAGCGCGCAAGCTGCGCGCCGGCGTCTGCATCGCCTGGTCGCCGGACGGCGTCCACTGGACGCCCCACGCGGACAATCCGGTCATCGAGGGCGAGTCCGACACCATGAACACCGTGTTCTGGGACCAGCGGCTGCAGCGCTACGTCCTGTACATGCGGCCGCCGGTGTACGCGGGGCGCTGGAAGCGGCGCGTGGCGCGCGCGGAGAGCCCCGACCTGCTCCGCTGGAGCTTTCCGGAGACCGTGGTCACCCCGGATGAGCTGGATCCGGCCGAGGTGTACGGCATGCCGGTCTTCCCGTACGAGGGGCTCTACTTCGGGCTGCTGCAGATGTACTACTCGGACACTTCCATGACCATCGACACGCAGCTCGCCTTTAGCCGCGACGGCACGCGGTGGGATCGGCTGCCCACGCGGGAGACCTTCCTGGAGCTCGGTATCGAGCACGGCCAGGCGCGGGAATTCGACCGCGGCATGCTGTTTCCGCTGCCGCCGGTGACCGTCGGCGACGAGCTGTGGTTCTACTACACCGGCCACAACGTCCTCCACAACGACAACGGGGCCCAGGAAAGCGCCGTGGGCCTGGCCACCCTGAAGCGCGATCGGTTCATCGCCCGGACGCCGGTGCGGCCGACCGAGGGAGCGCTGGTGACCCGGGCGTTCGCATGCGAGGGTGACGGCCTGGAGCTGAATGCCTCCGCGGCAAACGGCCGGATTCAGGTCGAGGTGCTCACCGAAGGCGGTGAGGTGGTCGAGGGATTCGGCCGGCGGGAGTGCGAAGCGGTCTCCTGTGACTCGCTCGCGCACACGGTGCGGTGGAACGGCGGCGGCCTGTCGGCGCTGCGCGGCCGCGCGATCCGCCTGAAGTTCTACCTCAGCGAGGCCAGCCTGTACGCGTTCCAACTCACGGAGCGGACGTAGCGAGGCGCCGGCCGGCGGCTCATCGGTCGAGCGCCGCGGCCAGCAGCCGGCGGTTGTGGCGGACCACGTCCAGCAGGGTCGCGGTGCCGGCGGCGCCGGGGAAGTTCAGGAGCGCCGCGACCGGCGCCGGCGCGTGTATCTCCGCGAGCGGCGCGGCGACCGCGTTGTGGTGGTTGTCGATGATCAGCGCTACTTCCTTCTCGGCCAGGGCGGCGAGCGTGGCGGCCTGCGGCGGCAGGGGTCCGAATGTCGCCGCAACATCGAAGCCCAGCTCTCGCGCCAGTGGCTCCTGGAAGCGGTGGACCAGCACCGGCGCCCCGGCCAGGCCGCGCGCCGCCAGCTCGGCACGCCAGGCTGCGTACTCTTCCGCGATCGCGCGCAGGCTGGCCGCCGCGGCTGCGGGGGCGCCGCCGGCCGCCTGCAGGGCCGCGAGCGACCGGCGGAGCGTGGCCAGCGAGTAGTCCGTGTCGATGCGGACGACGGTCGCCTCCTGCCGGGCCAACTCCCGCAGGCGGGCGGCCATCGCCTCGTAGCCGGCGAAGATCAGCGCGTCCGCGGCGGCGACGGCGCGCAGGTCCGACGGCCGCAACTGATACTCGGCCGGATGGCGCGATGCCGCCGGCGCCAGCACCGTCACTTCCGCGATGCCGGCCGCGCGCGCGAAGGCGGCGGTCCACTCCGTGGACGCCACGACCGCGCCGCCGTCCGCGCCGGCCGCTACGGCGCTGGCGAGCCAGAGCGCCAGCAGCAGGTACCGCAGGCGCCGCACGAACGGCTGCGCGTGCCCGTTCACGCGTGTCTCCTTCGGCGGGCGACGATCACCACCGGCAGCAGCAGGGCCGCCGCCAGCGTCACCCCGGCGCTGGCCGGCAGGTCGACCAGGAGCGCGACCGCGAACCCCGCCGCCGCCACGGCCAGTCCGGCCGCCGCGGCCAGCAGGAACAGGCCGCGCACGCTGCGCGCCAGCGCCATCGCCAGGATCGCGGGCAACAGCAGGATGGCATCGAGCAGCAGCGCGCCGATCAGTTTCATCGCGAACGCCACGGCACAGCCTACCGCAAGCAGCACGGCCGCCCGAACCCACCCCACGGCGATGCCGCTGGAAGCCGCCACCTCCTGGTCGAACAGCAGCGCCGCGATGCGGCGATGCGCAATCGCCACGAACGCGATCAGCGCCGCCCCGAACGCCGCGACGGCGATCAGATCCGTGCGGGTGAGCGCGAACGGATCGCCCCACAGGACCGCGAACACCTCCGGCGCCGGCACCGCGGCGCGGTAGATCACCGCCGCCGCGGCGCCGATGGTGATCACCATCAGGAACGCGGACACGTAGCCCAGCCGCAGCCCCGTTCGGCGGGCGATCGGCACGTGCGTGACCACCAGCAGCAGGTCGACGGCCAGGCCCAGCAGGAGCGGATCCAGCCCGACGGCGAGCGCTACCGCCGCCCCCAGCAGCGCCCCGTGCATGAGGGTGAAGCGCAGGGTAATGAGCTCCAGGCGCAGCACCAGCACGCCGGCCAGCGGCAGCGCGGCCCCGGCGATCAGCACGGCGGCCAGCCCGCGCGCGATCGGCGCCACGGCGAGCGCTTCGAGGAGAGGGTTCAAGCGTACACACGCCCGTCGTGCAGCTCGCCCACCGGCCACGGGACGCGCGCCCGTGCCTCCGGATCGTGGCTGACGATCAGGGGATCGTGGCTGACCATCAGGATCACCAGCCCCAGCCGTTCGCGCAGGCGTTCCAGGAGCTCGATCAGGCCGGCGCGCGCCGCGGCGTCCAGGGCCGAAATCGGCTCGTCCAGGAGCAGCAACCGCGCGTCCTGCGCCAGACAGCGCGCCAGCGACACGCGCTGCCGCTCGCCGCCGGACAGCTCCGCGTAACGGCGCGAGCGCAGGTGGCCGCACTCCGCGTCATCCATGGCGGCGGCCACGACCCGGCCGCGCTCGGCGGCGCCCAGACGCCGCGCCACGGTGCCGATCTCCACCACCTCGGCGGCGGCGATCGGCAGGTCGCCGGCGGGGGACTCCTGCGGCACGTAGCCGGCCACTGGCGAGCGCACCGGGCGCCCGCCGAAGGTGACCGTGCCGCGCCGCGGCGTCAGGAACCCCAGGATCGCCCGCAGCAGCGTGGTCTTGCCGGCTCCGTTGGCGCCGGTGATCAGCAGCGCGCCGCCGGCGGCCACCTCCAGGTTGACGCCCTGCAGCACGTCACGGGTGCCGCGACGCACCCACAATTGGTCGACCTGCAACGCATCGACCCGGCCGCCGGAAGCCACGCCGGCCATCTCAGGAGGGCTCGCGCCGCCGGCCCTCCATGAGCCGGGTGAACGACTCGGTCGCCGGTATGTTGGCCAGGACGATGCGCAGCGCCGCGGTCATCGGCACCGCCAGCAGCGCGCCGACCGGGCCCCACAGCCATCCCCAGAAGATCAGGAAGAGGAACACGACCAGCAGCGACAGGTTCAGCGCGTCGCCGAGCAGCTTGGGTTCCACGATGCTGCCGGTGAGGATCTGCGCCGCCGCCACGCACACGCTCACCGCGATCGGGGTCAGGCCGCCGCCGAACTGCGCGAAGGAGAACAGCGACACGGCGGCGATGGCCGCCAGCGAACCGATGCTGGGGATGAAGTTGAGCAGGAAGGTCAGCAATCCCCATACCACGGCGAAGCGCACGCCGAAGGCCAGCAGGATCAGCGTCGTGGCGGTGCCGACCGACAGGCTGATCAGGGTCTTGACGCCGATGAAGCGGCGCAGCGAGCTGTCGATCTGCCCCAGGATGGCCGGCATCGAGCTCTCCGGATGCGAGAACGCGTCCGCGAAGTTCCGCGTCATGCGGTGCTTGGCCGACAGGAACAGCAGCGCGAAGAAGAACACCAGCAGGAAGGACGTGACGCCGCGCAGCACCGACTGCGCCGCGACGGCCACCTTGTCGAAGGATGCGAGCAGCAGGCCGCGCAATTCTTGCAGGGGATCGAAGGAGAGCTCCACCCCGAATCTGCTTGCGACGAATTCCGTCGCGTTTTGCAGGGTCCGGTCGATGTCGGGGATGAAGTCGTCGAAGTCCCGCGTGAACTCGACCAGGTTGACGACGATGATCAGGCCGATGCCCGACAGCACGGCCAGCGACAGGACGCCGGTCAGCGGCACCGCCAGCCACAATGGCAGCTTGAGGTGGTCGTCCATGACCACGAGCACCGGATCGATCAGGTAGGCCAGCATCAGCGCCACCAGAAACAGCGTCAGCACCGGCTGCATCAGCTTCAGCGTGACGCCGACGGCGATGACGGCGACGATGAACATCAGGACGTTGAGCGTGCGGTTGGTGTCCATGTGCGGGCGAGGATAGCCCACCGGCCCGCACCCGTTACACTGCTCATCGTCATGGCAACCGTCTTCACCAGGATCATCGCCGGCGAGTTGCCGGCTCACTTCGTCTGGCAGGACGATCGGTGCGCCGCGTTCCTGTCGATCAACCCGCTGCGACCCGGGCACACGCTGGTGGTGCCGCGGGCCGAGGTAGATCACTGGATCGACATGGACGACGAGACCCTGGCGGCGCTGATGCGGGTGGCGCGCACCATCGCCCGCGCGCAGCAGGCGGCGTACCGGCCGACCAAGGTGGGGCTGCTGATCGCGGGACTGGAGGTCCCGCACGTGCACGTCCACGTCAGCCCGATCGACGGGCTGCACGACATGGACTTCGCCAGCGTCGGTCCGAACCCGGGGGACGAGGCGCTGGCTGCCGAGGCGGCGCGCATCCGCGCCGCCCTTCCGAGTTAGCGGCCGCCATGGACGGCCTGGCACGGCTGGCCGACGGCACCTATCGCGGCCGCGGGTTGGCGCTGGGACCGGCGCCCGACGGGAAGAGCGCGGTGATCGTCTACTGGGTCACCGGCCGCAGCGAACGCAGCCGCAACCGCCGGCTGGTGGAGTCGCCCGATGGCATCGTCCGCACGGAATTCGTCGACGCCGGCCGCGGCGACGACCCGGCGCTGGTGGTCTATCCGCTGCTCATGAGCCGCGGCGGCACGCACGTGGTGAGCAACGGCGAGCAGACCAAGCCTGTCCTGGACGTCCTGTGCGCCGGGCGCACGCTGGAGCGGGCGCTCGCGGCGTGGAGCGCCGAGCCGGACGAGCTCGCCACGCCGCGGATCACCGGCGCGGTCGACGTCGGCACGCCGAGTGCCTGCCGCCTGGGCGTGGTGCGCGAGCGTACCGTGGACGGTCAGGCGGTGACCGAGCGTCGCGTCTTTGCCTACGAGGGGTTGCCGCCGGGCAGCGGCCGCTGCGTCACGACCTATGCCGGCGGCGCGGGTGAGCGGAGCGAACCTCACCCGAAGGGTGACCCGGCGCCGTTCGCCGGCGATCCGCTGTGCGTGCGCTTCGACGCCGACCCGGAGGCCACCTGCGAGCGCTTCCGGCATGCGCTCGGCGGTCCCCTGCTGGTGAGCGTGATCGTCCGCTTCGCCGGTCCAGGCGGCGCTCGCACGGCAATCGCCAACCTGCAGGGCTGACCGTGCACGCGATCGTCGTCGGCCGCGCCCCCGAACGCTCCCTGCGCTGGGAGGAGGTCGCCGAGCCGGCACCGCCGCCGGCCGGTCACGTCCTGGTCGAGGTGGCCGCCACCGCGGTCAACCGCGCCGACCTGCTGCAACGGGTCGGCCACTATCCTCCGCCGCCCGCGGCGTCGGACATCCTGGGCCTGGAGATCGCCGGGCGGATCGCCGGGCTCGGCGCCGGCGTAACGGGATGGTCGGCCGGCGATCGCGTCTGCGCGATCGTCGCCGGCGGCGCCTACGCCGAGCGCTGCCCGGTCCATGCCGGCAGCCTGATGCGGGTGCCGGAACGGCTGTCGCTGACGGCGGCGGCGGCGGTGCCGGAGGCGTTCCTCACCGCGTTCGTGAACCTGTTCCAGGAAGCGGAGTTGCGGGCGGGCGAATCGGTGCTGATCCACGGCGGCGCCAGTGGCGTCGGCACCGCGGCCATCCAGCTCGCGGTGTGCGCGGGCGCGCGGGTGGCGGTCACGGCGCGTGACGAGCGCAAGCTGGCGGTCTGCCGGCGCCTGGGCGCCGAGCTCGCGATCGACCATACCCGGCAGGACTTCGCCGCGGAGATCGAGCAGGCGTGGGGCGGCGTGGACGTAGTGCTGGACATCGTCGGCGCCGGCTACCTGGAACGCAACCTGCGGGTCCTCTCCACCCGCGGCCGGCTGGTCCTGCTGGCGACGTTGGGCGGCGCGCAGGCCACGCTCGATCTGGCCGCGCTGATGCGTGGAAGGCTGCGGATCATCGGCTCGGTGCTGCGCAGCCGCTCCGATGAGGAAAAGGCGGCGATCACGGCGGGATTCGCGCGAAGGTTCCTGCCGCTGTTCGACGACGGTCGGCTGCAGCCGGTCATCGACCGCACGCTGCCGGTCCGTCAGGCTGGCGACGCGCACGCGCTGGTGGAGCGGTTCGGGAACGTCGGCAAGGTCGTCCTGTCGGTGCAGTAGAATCGTCGTCGGCGATGGCGCAAGAAACCGCGAGCGGTGCCGCCCTCTTCCGGAGGACCGACGGCGCGCTGCACTTCCTGGCCGTGGAGTCGCGGTCGCAGCGCGATTACTGGGGACTGGTCAAGGGCCACGTCGAGGAGGGCGAGACCATCGCGCAGGCGGCCCGCCGTGAGATCGCCGAGGAGGTCGGACTGCGCGGCCTGACCTTCCTTTCCGGCTTTCGCGAAGAGGTGCGCTACCGCCTCCCATCCGGCGACGACAAGGTGGTGTACTACTTCCTGGCCGACGCCGGCACGGGTGAGATCCATCTGCAGGCCGAGGAGCTGGCCGACTACCGTTGGCTGCCCTTTCCGGCGGTGTGCGAGCTGTTCACCTTCCCGGAGGCGGGCCGGGTCGTCGAGCGGGCGGCTCGGTACCTGGAGGCCAATCCCGAGGGGGGCGCCGACCCGGACAGTGCCGCCGAGCACGCGCTGACGCGGCCGCACGTCGCCGCGCTGGACGAGATCCTGGGCCGCCGGCTGGACGTTCTGGACGACGGGTTCGTACGCGTCGTCGACTACCTGGGCAACGACGCCGCGATCGTCCAGGCGGCGCGCGTCTCCTACGGCGAGGGCACCCGGCGGGTGAGCGACGACCGCGGGCTGATCCGCTACCTGATGCGCCATCGCCACACCACCCCGTTCGAGATGTGCGAGCTCAAGCTGCACGTGCGCGTGCCGATGGACGCGTGGCGGCAGTGGATCCGCCACCGCACCGCTTCCGTCAACGAGATCTCGACCCGCTACTCGATCGCCATCGACGCCGCGCAGGCCACGTCCCCCGCCGAATGGCGTACACAGGCGGCCGGCAACCGGCAGGGATCGGGCGAGTCCCTGGACCGATCGGTCGGCGAGCGGCTGAGCGCCGCGGAGGCGGAGCTGCAGCGGCAGGCGCGGACCGTCTACCAGGAGCGGCTCGATGCCGGCGTGGCGCGCGAGCAGGCACGCAAGGACCTGCCGCTGTCCACCTACACCGAGGCGTACTGGAAGATCGACCTGCACAACCTGCTGCACTTCCTGTCGCTGCGCATGGACGACCACGCGCAGCTCGAGATCCGCCACTACGCGCAGGTGATCGGCGGGGAGGTGGTCGCCCGCTGGTGCCCGCTGGCCTGGGAGGCGTTCTGCGACTACCGGCTGCACACGACAAGCCTGAGCCGGATCGAGACCGAACTGGTCTCCCGCCTGGCCGCCGGCGACGTCGACGCGGCCATCGCGACCGCGCGCTCGGCCGGATGGCTGTCGGAGCGCAAGGGGCAGCCCGGCCGCCTGGCCCGCAATCGCGAGCGGGCGGAAGCGGAGGCCAAGCTGCAGACGCTCGGCCTGCCGGCGCCCTGGGGTGAGTAGGCTGCGGGGTAAGGGGCGACCGGGTGCCGGCGTCGACTGAGGAGGAAGCGATGAATCGGTCCAGACGGGGTACGCGCGTTCTGTTGGCAGCCTCCGCGGCGGCCCTGCTGCTAGCCGGCTGCGGCGGACGAGGGGGCGGTGACGGAGAGAGCCCCCTGCAGGCGGATCTGCCGATGGCCGCCGACTTCTACTTCGAGGCATACCAGGGCGAGAAGGAGCTCGGCGGCAGGGAACTCAACTTCAGCGACGTGGTCGCCCTGGGCAAGCCGATCATCCTCAACTTCTGGGCGGCCTGGTGCCCGCCGTGCCAGGTCGAGATGCCGGAGTTCCAGGAGTACTACGACAAGCACCGCAAGCAGGTGCTGATGCTGGGCGTCGACATCGGCGCGCTGGCCGGGCTCGGCCTGCCGGAGCACGCAGTGTCATTGCTGCATACGCTGAAGATCACCTACCCGGCGGTGACCACCGCGGACGAGCATGTCCAAGCCGAGTACAAGCTGCTGGGTCTTCCCGCCACCTATTTCATCAATTCCGCGGGTCAGATCGTCGAAACCTGGACCGGCTTTCTGACCAAGGAGAAGCTGGAGGAGTTGGCCGGCGCCCTGATCGACGCGGAGCGATAGGCTCGATGGCGACCGCGCGGACCGTGGACCCGTCCCGGCCGGCGACCGGCGGCTGGCGGCACATGCTCTGGTACTACGTGGTGCCGGCCGCCGCGGTGGTCGCCCTGGTCTATCTGCTCACGCGGGTGCAGGCGAGCGCCGAGAACGCCGCCACCGAGCTGGCCCGTTCGGTGCGGCTCGGCACCGCGTTCGGGGCCGGCATGGTCGCCTGCGTGAACCCGTGCGGGTTCATCATGCTGCCAACCTACCTGTCGCTGCAGCTCGGCACGCAGGAGACCGGCTACGGCGCCGCTTCGTGGCTGCGCCGCACGCTGGCGGCGTTCCGCATCGCCGCCGCCACCACCGCGGGATTCGTGGCGGTCGTGGCTCCGCTGGGCGTGCTGGTCGGGCTGGCCGGGCAGGCGCTGGGTCCGGTCCTGCCGTATGCGGCCACGGCGGTAGGGGCCGGCATGGTGGTGCTGGCGCTGTGGCTGCTGATCACCGGCCGCAAGATCGGCATCGCCGCGGCCAGCCGCGTGCACGTCACGCCGGAGCGCAACACGCTGAACGCGCTGCTGTTCGGGATGAGCTACTCCATCGCGTCGCTGAGCTGCGCGCTGCCGATCTTCCTGCTGGTGGTCTCGACGGCGTTGACCGCGGACGGGTGGCTGATCAGCCTCGCCCAGTTCGTCAGCTACGCGCTGGGCATGGGGGCGGTGATCACCGTGATCACCGTCGCGGCGGCGCTGCTGCGCACCACGCTGGCGCAGAGACTGCGGGCGTTGCTGCCGTACGCCAACCACGTCGGCGTGCTGTTCCTGCTGGGAGCCGGCGCCTACCTGGTCTACTACTGGGTTGCGGTGGCACCGGTCGCGTTTTGATTCGGAGGACCTACCGAGCGAGCCGGCTCCGTACTGCTTCCAGGTTGATCACCTGCATCGCTTCGTCTCCCATCGCCGCCGCGTAGACGTCACGTCTGGTCAAGAACGTCGCTACGTTCTCCGGGATGCTCAGCGACGAGAACACCGGTACAATCGGCTTCCCTGCCAATTCCGGGAAATAGCGCACGAACTCGTCGTTTCGCAGAAACTCCACGAACTCGCGACAATACTCGGGGAGCGCGGTCGTCTTGGTCTCGTTGAGCAGCACCGCCCGCGTGCCGACGTAGAGCGCGTCGAACTCGCGTTCGCGGCCGCGGTCATTGTCGCGGTAGCGATAGATGCGGATGGCGAATGACTCCTGATCGCCGCAGCCGAGGACATCACGGGCCAGACGCCGAATACTGGGAGCGACGAAGTCCTCGACGACGGTACCGAGCTGCCTTGCCACGTCGCCCCGGCACTTGTTGATCTCCCGCATCATGGCCCGATGGCGGCGTTCGCCCTCTTCCCGAGTCGCCTGACGGTCGCGCTCGCCCTCTTCCCGAATCGCCTGACGGTCTCGGGCCGCCTCCTCCCGCTGGCGCGCTCCCTCCGACTCCATGCGCTCCACGTGAGCGATGAATCGAGCCAGGGCCGTTTCGAGATCGTCGGTTCTCTCTTCGACGGCCCGCACACGTTCCGTAGTCGTCGCCACCTTCGTCAGCCTCGTTCCACCAGCATAGTGCCTGAGCCGCTGAACTGCATAGACGGCTGAACTGCATGGAAGATAGACACGGGCGTGCCCCTGGAGGGTCGCCTCCACCGTCCGGTGTGCCATGGGTCGCGCGCGTGCCACGGGGTAAGGTGCGCGCGATGCTGAGGCTGTTCCTGCCGCTGGCCCAGGTGGAGGTGTGGCTGCCGGGCGTGGTGCTGCTCGGCATCGGGGTGGGCGTGCTGACCGGGCTGTTCGGCGTAGGCGGCGGGTTCCTGCTCACGCCGGCGCTCAAGGCGCTGTTCGGGGTGCCGTACCCGGTCGCGGTCGGCACCGACCTGGTGCAGATCTTCCTGACCGGCTCGGTCTCCGCGTACCGGCACCAGCGGGCCGGCAACGTGGAGCTGCGTCTGGGCTTGGTGCTCGGCGCCGGAGCCGTGGCGGGGGCCGAGCTTGGACTGCGCCTCCAGAACGCGCTGGAGTCTATCGGGGAGGTCAGCGTGTCCGGCAGCGGCATCACGCTGCTCGACCTGGTGCTCGGCGGCCTGTTCGTGGTGCTGCTGGCCTCGGTCGCCGCGATGATCTGGCGCGAGACCCGCTCGGGGGGCGGCGACGGCGTGGACACGCGTGTGGCGCGCGCGCTGCGCCGGATCCGGCTGCGGCCGGTCATCGCCCTGCCGCGCTCGGGTGTGGCGGGCGTCTCGGTGTGGGTGCCAGTGGCCATGGGCTTCGGCGTCGGCATCCTCACCGGGCTGATGGGCGTGGGCGGCGGGTTCATCAACTTCCCGCTCCTGATCTACGTCCTGGGCCTGCCGACCCACGTCGCGATCGGCACCAGCGCCGTGCAGGTGCTGCTGGCCTCCGGCTACGGCGCGCTCCGCCATGGGGGGCAGGGGCACGTCGAGCTGCTGCTGGTGCTGCTCCTCACCGCGGGGTCGGTGCTCGGCGTGCAGGTAGGCGTGCGACTGGCCAAGCGGTTCGAGGGGGCGCGCATCCGCCGCCTGTTCGCGGCCGTCCTGCTCCTGGGCATCGCCACGATCGTCTGGGACATGAGCCGGCAACTGCTCGCGGGATAGACAGCTAAATGGTAGCGTGAGGTGCCATGACACTCGCTACTTGGAACATCAAGGGCGTCGGTGCACGCAAGAAGTGTCTTCTCCGCTGGTTGGACGAACGCAAGCCGGACGTGGTCGCACTCCAGGAAGACCCTTGTGAAGGTTTCCCGGAGGACCTCAAGTCGGCCGGCTACCACACAATACCATGTGCGAAGGAGAATCCCGCACCTTCAAGGTGAGCAGGCTTGAGTACATCCTTGGCACAAGGAGTGTTTTCGATCGCCTTCGCGACGTATGCGTGGACATTAGCCATCGGATTCCTCCATACGATCGAGGAGGCTACGCAAGTCTATGGTGTGTATCGAGGCTTCGGCAGGCGAAATCGCTATAGAGCTGGCGCTGTGAATGCATCGACTCGCTATCGGCACCCGATTCATTTGCCCGAGTCGCTGAAGGCAAGTGCCATGCGATTGGCAGAACAGGATGGCGTGTCGCTCAATCAGTGGATCGTCGCGGCCGTAGCGCAGAAAGTCAGCGCCGTCGAGTCGGCCGAGGGGTTTCTCAAAGATCGCGCCGCTGGTGCGAAGCCCGGGGGGTTTCTGAGCCTGCTCGACAACGCCCCGGACCGACCGTCGGAGCCAAGTGACGAGCTCCTGGACAGCAGGGCGGTAGAGAGATGAACGCAGTGCGGATAGCTCGTTCCTGTCCGTAAACTCGCAAGTTGTTGAGTGGGAGTGAATTGAGTTCGAAAAGGGCTGGACAAAGAAACGGTGTTTCGGCTATCGTCGCTGCTACTAACCGCAACCGACAACCGAAACACCGGAGGTCACGATGCGCATCAACCGCACCGCTCAGCCCAGCGTATTCCAACCGGACGAAATTGTCCATCCGCGCGGCAGCCAACTGGAACGCGCTTCCGAATGGCTTGACGAACATCCCGAACTGCTCGATATGGTCGGCGCCTGCGTGGCCGGTTCTCCCTCCTGCGGTCGCCGCGGGCTGACCTGCGAGACCATCCTGCGCTGCGCGGTGCTCATCCATCTGGTGGGCTACTCGTATCGGGATCTGGAGTTCAAGCTGATCGATTCGGCGTCCACGCGGCGCTTCGCGCGGATCGATCCGTTCAACCCGCCGAAGAAATCGGCGTTGCAGAGCGCCATCAGCGCGATCGACGCTGACACGTGGCAAGCGATCAACGGCGTGCTGGTGCAGGACGCCAAGCAGCGGGGGATCGAGTCGGGAACGCAGGTGCGCATCGATTCGACTGCCACCGACGCGGACATCCTGGAGCCTCAGGACAGCCGCCTGTTGTTCGACGGGGTGCGGGTGCTGACCGAGCTGCTGCGCCAGGCGCGACAGCGGCTGGCGAAGGTGTCGTTTCGCGATCACTGCCGCGCCGCCAAGCGGCGGCACCGTGAGATCGGCTCGCAGCGCGACGGCAAGCGGCGAGCAGCCACCTACCGGCGGCTGCTGCGCTTGGTGGGGCGGACGATCGGCTACGCGCAGGATGCGCTGCTTGCGGTCACGTGCGGCGTATCTGAGCCGTGGGCCGAGAGTTGGTGTGCTGAGACACGCTCGTGTCTGGATCTGATCGAGCGCGTGGTGCAGCAGACCGAACGGCGGGTGTTCGACGGCGAAACGGTGCCTGCGGGCGAGAAGGTGGTGAGTCTGTTCGAGCCGCACGTCGACATCATCGTCAAGGGCGGGCGCCGCACGCACTACGGGCACAAGATCAACCTGAGTACCGGGCGCAGTGCGCTGGTGCTCGATGTGGTGGTCGAAGACGGCAACCCTGCCGATAGCACGCGCTGCCTGCCGATGCTCAAGCGCCATGTGGAGACCTACGGGGAGCCGCCGCAACGGGTGGCGTTCGATGGCGGCTATGCGTCGCGGGAGAATCTGGATGACGCGAAGAAGCTGGGTGTGGAGCACGTGATGTTCCACAAGAAGCGGGGGATGGAGCAGACCGAGATGACGCCGTCGGCGTGGATCTACGGGGAACTGAGACGCTTTCGGGCGGGCGTGGAAGCGGGCATCTCGTATCTGAAGCGCTGCTTTGGGTTGGATCGCTGCCGGTGGTCCGGCCGCGAAGGCTTCCACGCGTACGTGCACTCGGCGGTCTTCGCACACAACCTGATAAGGCTGGCTCGCTTACTGCCGACCTGACGACCGCCAGCGGCGGTTCTGACATTATCGGTTGCCTGTCTCACGGAACGATCTGCAGGACAGGTGCGTATTTATCTCCCAATAGAGCCCACATATCGGGACACTCAGACCACCAATAGCGTCTCGGGTGTGGTCATTTCCAAGCTGTCTGCGACCGATTCGCGATCCGTCACGGGCTCCGTACAGGCACTCCAGGACCCTCTGCTGCCGACATCGGTCCAAATCGGGTATTCCCGGACAGGAACTAGCTCGTATCCGAACCTTGGTCGCGGTACAGTAGGTCCCCATGAGAGTCGCTACCTGGAACATCAACGGTGTCCGCGCGCGTAAGGAGTGCCTCCTTCGTTGGCTGCTGGACGAAGAACAGAAGCCCGATGTCGTCGCAATCCAGAAGATCCGGGCCTCGGAGGAAGTTTTCCGCGAGGAACTCGGGTCGATTCTCAATGTGGATCGGCTCTCCCGGGTTCGGTCGGCGGACTACTACGCCCGTGTATGGTGTCGCAAGGGCGAATACGGTGTCGCCATCCTCAGCACAACGAAGAGTGTGCTCTGCGGGGACTTCAACGTCTCTACAGAGCGACGAGGCAAGACCCGGAATCCAAAAACCGAGAACGAAGAGCTGAGGCGGAAGTTCTCAGCGTTGTGTGAACAGGGCTTTATCGACCTCTATATGGAACCGTCAGAAGGCAAAGATCGATTCACGTACAACGGTCGGCAAGGAGACATCAAGCTCACCAAACTTCAGTATATGCTCGGTACGGTCAGCGTGGCCGATCGCCTTCGTGGCGCACCGACAGTGGCCGTCGAATATCGGAGGCCGGGAGCGGGCAACGCTTGGTGGGCACCGTTGGTAGCGGAGCTGGATGACTGACGTGTGGCTCGCGAGAAGGGTCACGGACCATGTTACCTGTTTGACCGCGCGTCGTAGATCACCGAGCATCGCTGACTCGCAAGGAGGTCACAACCTATGAGCACACGGATCAGGGTCGGCGTCGTGGGCGCCGGCGCCAACACGCGCCACCTGCACATCCCGCGCCTGCAGGCGATCGACGGGGTCGAGGTGGTGAGCGTCTGCAACCGGTCGCACGCTTCGGGCGCGCGGGTGGCCGCGGAGTTCGGCATCCCGCAGGTGCTGCCGACGTGGCGGGCGGTGGTCGAGTCGGACGACGTCGACGCGGTGGTGATCGGCACGTGGCCCTACCTGCACGAGCCGGTGACGATCGCCGCGCTGGAGGCCGGCAAGCACGTGCTGTGCGAGGCGCGCATGGCGCGCGACGCGGCCGAGGCACGGCGGATGCTCGGCGCATCGCGCGCCCATCCGGATCTGGTGGCGCAGATCGTGCCGTCGCCGATGACGCTGAAAGTGGACCGCACCATTCAGCGGCTGATGGCCGACGGGCTGCTGGGCGAGCTGCTGGTCGTCGACGCGCGGGTGTCCACCGGCTTCCTGGATCGCGACGCGCCGCTGCACTGGCGCCAGGACGCCGACCTGTCAGGGCGCAACATCATGAGCATGGGTATCTGGTACGAGGCGATGATGCGCTGGGTGGGCACGGCCCGCCGCGTGTCGGCGATGGGCAGGACGTTCGTGCCGCGCCGTCGCGACGCATCGGGCGTCATGCGCGACGCACTCGTGCCGGAGCACATCGACATCACGGGGGAGCTGCACTGCGGCGCGCAGCTCCACCTGCAGGTGTCGGCGGTGATGGGGCTGAGCGGCGGTTCGGAGATATACCTGTGCGGCTCGGACGGCACGATCCGCTTCGACAGCGAGACCGATACGGTATGGGCCGGACGCCGTGGCGACGACGCACTGGCCGAGGTGGAGGTGCGCTCCGAGGAAGCGCAGTCCTGGCGGGTGGAGGACGAGTTCGTCGGCGCCATCCGCGGCGAGGAGGAGATCGTGCTGACGCCGTTCACCGTCGGCCTGCAGTACATGGAGTTCACCGACGCCGTCAGCCGCAGCCTGACCACGGGCTGCGTGGTCCCGGTCGAGCCGGCGTAGGCGTTCGGGCTCCATTCCGGCAGGCCTCCGTGGAGCTTCCCGCGCTCGCCCTGGTGCTGGTGGTCGGCGTCGCCGCCGGCTTTCTGAACACGGTAGCAGGGGGCGGCAGCGCCCTCACCATGCCGATGCTGATCTTCCTGGGGCTGCCCTCCAGCGTCGCCAACGGCACGGCGCGCGTGGCGATCATGCTGCAGAACCTCACCGCCGTCGCCGGCTTCCGCAGCAAGGGCCACTTCGAGCCGGCGCTCGGCCTGCAGCTCGGCCTGCCGGCCCTGGCCGGCGCGCTGGTGGGCTCGCGCATCGCGGTGGACGTCCCGGACGCCGTGTTCAACGCGGTGCTGGCCGGGGTGATGGTGCTGGTGCTGGTGTCGATCTTCTTCAAGCCGAAGCCGGCCGCCGGGCCGGTCGAGGCGGCGCAGCCGCCGACCGGCTCGCGCCGCCTCCTGCTGATGGCGATCTTCTTCGTCATCGGTGTGTACGGGGGCTTCATCCAGGCGGGGGTGGGGTTCCTGATCATGAGCTCCCTTATCTTCCTGAGCGGGTACGACCTGGTGCGGGTCAACGCGGTCAAGGTGGTGGTGATCCTGGTGTACACCGTGGCGGCGCTCACCGTGTTCCTGCTGAACGGCAAGGTCGAGTGGGGTCCGGGCCTGACCCTGGCCGTCGGCAACTCCGCCGGCGCCTGGCTCGGCGCGCGCTTCTCGGTGGCGGGCGGCGAACGGTGGATCCGCGCGATCCTGGTCGTCGCCGTGCTGGTGATGGCGGTACGGGTCTCCGGGGTGCTGGGGCTGATCGGCATCCTGTAGCCGCCAAGTGCGGTATGGTCTGGCCCATGCCTGTGACCCAGAATACTGTCGTGCGCAAGCTCGCGGCGGGCGAGGTGCCGATCGGGGCGCTCGCCACCGATACCACGCACGAGTCCCATATCGAGCTGCTGCAGAGCGCCGGCTACGATTTCCTGATGCTCGACGCCGAGCACGGCGAGTTCCCGCCCGATCGCCTCGCCTCCATCTGCCGGGTGGGTCGAATGGCTCGCTTTCCGGTGATCATGCGTACCTTTTGCACCTACGAGCATGTGCGCCTTGCGCTGGACTTCGGCTCGCTCGGGGCGATCCTGCCGATGGTGGACACCGCCGAGCAGGTCGACACGCTGCGCCGCGCCGCGTTCATGCCGCCGGTCGGCGAGCGCGGCCCGGGCGGCCCCGGCAACCGCCACGTGAGCGACTTCCGCCGGGAAACCTGGGCGGAGCTGGAGGAGCAGCTCGCCCTCATCCCCATGATCGAGACGCCGCGCGCGGTGGACGATCCGTCGGTGTTCGACCGGCCGTGGGTCACCGCCTGCCTGGTCGGACCGTACGACCTGGCGATGTCGCACGGCATCGCCCTGGCCGATTTCTACCGGCCGGGCGGACCGCACGAGGCGGTGATCCGCCGGGCGATCGACGGCTGCGCGCGCGTGGGCAAGCCGTGCGGGACGGTGGTCCCCGACGGCGAAAGCGCGGCGCGCTGGATCGAGATGGGCGCCCGGCTGATCATCTGCGGCGAGTTGAACGGCATGCTGGCCCAGGTCGCGCGGCGCAACATCGACGCCATCAGGGCGGCCGCGGGCTGACGGGCTGACCGTGGCCGACCGACCGCTCTACCCGGCCGAGTTGATCGGCAGCTACGCGCTGCCGGGCTGGCTGATCGCCCTGGAGGAGCGCGCCGCGGCCGCCGGCGACCTGGGCGAGGCCGACATCGCCGAGGCGCTCGACGACGCGGTCAACGTGGCGCTGTTCGATCAGGAGCGCGCCGGGGTCGACGTCGTCACCGACGGCGAGATGCGGCGCCGCGACTTCATCCAGGGCTTCTACGGCCGCCTCTCCGGCCTGATGGCGCTGCGCCCCGCGCGCCGGCTCGGCGCCGCCGGCTACGACCAGAACCCGCGCTACCGGGTCGAGGGCCCGGTGCGGGCCGCGGACGGGCTGGGCATCGTCGACGAGGTGGCGTACCTGCGCCGGCTTACGGAGCGGCCGATCAAGGTGTGCGTGCCGGGCCCGGTGACGCTGTCGCTGCCGCTGCTGCTGCCCGACGGCAGGATCGGTCGCGATGCGGTGCTGGCGGACATGATCGCCATCGTCAACGCCGAGATGCGCGCGCTGGTCGCGGCCGGCGCCACCTACTTGCAGATCGACGAGCCGCGCTACGCGACCAGCCACGCCGCCGGATCCGAGCTGGTCGAGGTGCTCAACGCCACCCGCGACGGCGTGCAGGCGCGCGTCGGCGTGCACCTGTGCTTCGGCAACTTCAAGGGCCGCTCGCGCGACCGGCGTGACTACCGCTATCTGTTCCCGGCGCTCACGCGGGCGCGCTGCGACCAGCTCAATTTCGAGTTCGCCAACCGCGAGCTGGCGCAGCTCGAGCTGCTGGCCCAGGTGCCCGCGCCGATCGACGTCGGCGTCGGGGTGGTCGACGTGAAGTCCTATTTCGTGGAGGACGCCGAGGAGGTGGCCGCGGCGCTGGAACAGGCGGCGCGCCACGTGGAGGCCGCGCGCATCGTCGCGGTGCCGGACTGCGGCTTCAACCACTGCCCCCGGCACGTCGCCCGTGCCAAGCTGCAGGCGCTGACCGCCGGGGCGCGACTCGCGCGGCAGCGCGTAAGAGGAGACGCATGAAACGCTACGGATTGGTGATCGGACTGCGGGAAGAGAACATCGAGGAGTACAACCGGCTGCACGCCGATGTGTGGCCGGAGGTGCTGGACCGGATCGACCGCTGCAACATGCGGAACTACTCGATCTTTCTGCGCCGCCTGCCGGACGGCAAGCACTATCTGTTCGCGTACTTCGAGTACGTCGGCAGCGACTTCGCGGCCGACATGGCGGCGATGGCGGCCGACCCCAAGACGCAGGAGTGGTGGAAGCTCACCGACCCGTGTCAGGAGCCGCTGCCGGACCGCGCCGAAGGCGACTGGTGGGCCGCCGCCGAGGAGGTCTTCCACGTCGACTGAGTCGCGGCACATCGTCGCGCTCGGGGGCGGCGGGTTCGGTGAAGGCGACCTGCTCCTGGAGCGCTATATCCTGTCGCAGACGGCGGCCGACCGCCCGGCGATCGGGTTCATTCCCACGGCTACCGGCGACGCCGACGGTTACCTGGTCCGCTTCTACACCGCCTGCGGGCGCCTGGACTGCCGGCCGTCGCACCTGTCGCTGTTCACGCGCACCCCCGACCTGCGCGAGTGGGTGTTCGGCCGGGACGCGATCTTCGTGGGAGGCGGCAACACCAGGAGCCTGCTGGGCGTCTGGCGCGAGTGGGGCCTGGACGAAGTCCTGCGCGACGCGTGGGAGGCCGGCATCGTGCTCTCGGGGGTCAGCGCCGGGGCGATCTGCTGGTTCGAGCAGGGCAGCACCGACTCCTGGGCCGACCGGCTGCGGCCGCTCGACTGTCTGGGCTTCCTGCCCGGAAGCTGCTGCCCGCACTACGACGCGGAGCCGGAGCGCCGGCCGGCGCTGCTGCGGATGCTGTGCGCCGGGGAGATCGCACCCGGCATCGCCCTGGACAACGACGCGGCCGCCCACTACGTCGGCACGGAGCTGCGACGGGTGGTGACGGCGCGGTCCACCGCGGGCGGTTACGCGCTGCGCCTCGCGGACGGCGAAGTGCGCGAATCGCCGCTGCCGGCGGCGGACCTGAGCGCCGCCGGCGCCGAGAGCGGTTACTCCGAACCGCTCTCCGATTCCTCCGGCAGCAGCACGACGCGCACGTAGCGGTCGCGGCTGAGGTAGCGGCGGGCGGCCTCCGTCACCTCCTCCAGCGTGAGCGCGTCCAGGCGCTCGTCGAAGCCAGCGATCGCCTGGAACGGCTCGCCGCGCTGCACGGCGGCGCGGACCTGCCCCAGCCAGAAGCCGTTGCGACGGAGCTGCTCCTCGCGATTCGAGCGCAGGATCTCCTTCGCGGTGTCCAGATCGCTCTGCTCGGCACCGTCACGCGCCCAGTCGACGCCGTTCAGCACCTCGTCGAACAGCTCGTCGGCGCGCGCCGGATCGCTCGAGAACCAGACCGTGATCCGGTACTCGGGGTCGGGCAGCGCGGATCCCGAGGCGCCGACGCCGACCGAGTAGGTGCCGCCCAGTTCCTCGCGCATCCGGTCGCGCAGGCGTATCTGCAGCATCTCGCCGAGCGCCAGCAACTCCATCGACGCCTCCCGGCTCCAGTCCATGTCACCGGCGAAGGCGACGCGGGTGATCGAACGCTCGTCGATTCCCTGGCGGACGATGCGTTCCTCCACCCCCGCCGGCGGGTCGATGCCCACGTCGCGCCAGGTCTCGACCCGGCCGGCCGCCGGCAGCGTGGCCAGATAGGTAGCGGTCAGCGAGCGCAGCGAGTCCCAGTCGAACGCGCCGACGATGATGAAGGTGAAGTCGCCCAGGTCGCCGAAGCGGTCGGCGTAGATTGCGGTGGAGCGATCGAGGTTGAGCTCCTCCAGCAGCTCGAGCGTGAACGGCCTGGTGCGAAAGTGGTCCTGGCTGATCGCGCTGCGGTACGTGTCGGAGAACACCGCGTCGGGTTGCGACAGCCGGTTCTCGGCCTGACTTCTCAGATTGGACGAGAAGCTCTCGTAATAGTCCTGGTCCAGGCGAGGGGCGGTCGCGTACAGGGTGACGAGTTGGAACAGCGTCTCCAGGTCCTCCGGCGAGGAGTCGCCGGTGAATCCCTCGAACAGCCCGCCGATGTAGGGTGACAGCGAGGCGGTGTTGCCGGCCAGCAGCTTCGCAAGCGTAACCACGTCATGCTCGCCGACGCCGGAGCCGCTCACCAGGGAGTCGGCGGTGAGGGCTGCGACGTAGTCGGCGTCCTCCACCAGCGAGGTGCCGCCGGGGCTGGTCGCGGACAGCAGCACCTGATCGTCCCGGAAGTCGGTCCGCTTGGCGATGACGATGACGCCGTTGGAGAGGGTCCAGCGCACGGCGTCGACCGCGTCGATGGCCTCCTCGGCGACGATCGCGCCCGGCTCCGGGATCTCGGCCAGCAGCGGCGCGTCGCTGGCTTCGTCGTCATAGGCCGCGACGTCCAGGGACTGGGCGCCGGTGACCTTCGCGATCAGTTCCGCTTCGGCCTCGGGCCCCGTGGGTACGCCGTCCGGACCCGCCAGCAGCACCACCGCGTTGTGGATCCCGCGCCATGGGCCGGCCACCCGGTTCACGTCTTCCACGGTGATCTCCGGCAGCATCTCCTGCTGCAGGGCGTACTCCGCGTCCACTCCCGGGACCGGCTCGCCTTCCAGGAAGTGGCGCAGGTACTCGTCGGCCAGCCGCTGCGACGGCCGCTGGTCCTTTTCGTGCCAGGCGCTCTCGATGGCGCGCAGCATGTTGGCCTTTTCGCGCTCGAGCTCGGTGGCGGTGAACCCGTGCTGGACGGCGCGCCGCATCTCCTCCAGCAGCGTGTCCAACCCGCGCGGGATGCGGTCCTTGTCCAGGTAGGCGGCCATGTACAGTGTCGCGGCATCGCCCACCAGCAGGCTCCTTCCGCTGCCGGCGGCGAGAAACGGCGGATCGGCCTCCCGGCCGCGTTCGTACAGCCGGGCGTTGAGCATGCGTGCGAACAGCGAATCGACCAGCAGGCGCCGGTAGGCGGCGCGGTCGTGGCCGATCTGCGCCGGCACCTTGTGGTAAATGTACAGGGTGGTGAGGTTCACCTCGGGGTCGGTGGCCACGCTGACCCTGAGATCCGCGTGCGGAGGAACCGGGAACTGCGTCCGATCGGTCGGCGGATCGGGCCGGTAGGCCCGCGGATAATCCGCCGCTCCCTCCGGCGGCGGCGCGAAGTGCTCGCGGATCAGGGCTTCGATCTGGTCCGGATCCAGATCGCCCACGGCGACCACCGCCATGAGATCGGGCCGATACCAGCGCTCGTAGAAGCCGCGCAGGTCGTCGGCCGATGCGGTCTCGATGACTTCCGGCAGGCCGATCGGCAACCGCACCGAGTATTGGGAGTCGCCGAACAGCACCGGGAACTGCCGGTCCCGGATGCGCTGGTCGGCGCCCTGGCCCAGCCGCCACTCCTCCAGCACCACGCCGCCTTCGCGTTCCACCTCGCCCGGGTCCAGGGTCATCGCATAGGCCCATTCGCTGAGGATGTCGAACCCTTTGGCGACCACGTCGGGGTCGGTGGGAACCTCCAGGAGGTACACGGTCTCATCGAAGCTGGTGTAGGCGTTGAGGTCGGGCCCGAAGGCGGAGCCGATCGACTCCAGGTAGTCGATGATCTCGTTGCCGGCGAAAGAGGCGGTGCCGTTGAAGGCCATGTGCTCCAGGTAGTGGGCGAGTCCGCGCTCGGACTCCTGTTCCAGCACGGAGCCGGCGCGCACCCCCAGCCGGAGCTGGATGCGGTCGGGCGGTTCCGGGTTGACCTTGATGTAGTAGGTCAGGCCGTTGCCCAGCGTGCCGCGGCGCACCTCCGGATCGAACGGGATCTCGGTCTGCGGGTCCTGTGCCCAGGCGACCGGCAGCAGCGTAACCAGGGCCGCGACCGCGGCGATGGTGGCCACCGACCGTCGGCACTGGCGAATGCGGGACAGTCTGGCTTTCATCAAGGCCGAAAGTACCGCTCCCTGCGGGGATCGTCGAGGAGCGCCGCGGATGACCTGGGACCTCGGCTTGTAACAACCAGTAATCTGGTTTAGTTTCCAGTCATGTCGACGACCAAGCTCAACATGCAGGAGGCGAAGACGCACCTTTCCGCACATATCGCCAAGCTGGCTGAGGGTGATCGAATCATCCTGTGTCGCCGCAACCATCCGGTGGCCGAAATCCGGCCGCTTTCGCAGCCGGCGGACCGGCCGCGGCCGGTGGGTCTTGGCAAAGGACTCGCGGAGATACCGGCGTCGTTCTTCGATCCGCTTCCGGATCACGTGCTCGATTCCTTCGAGGGGCGATCCGACTGAGCGTGGCAGCGACGCGATGAGGCTCCTGCTCGACACCGTCACGTTTCTCTGGCTGGCCGAGGGAGATCCGAAGCTGAGTGAGCGGGCAGGGGGCCTGATCGTGGATCCCGCGAACGAGGTGTTCCTGAGCTCCGCGTCGTCCTGGGAGATCGCCATCAAGCACGGACTCGGCCGGCTCCATCTGCGCGTGGCGCCGCAGGACTATGTCCCGGAGCAGCGCCGGCTGCATCGTATCGAGGCGCTGCCCATCTCCGAGGAGGAGGTGCTGCAGGTCGGCAAGCTGCCGAGCCTGCACCGGGATCCGTTCGACAGGGTCATCGTCGCGCAGGCAATCGTGTACGGAATGGTCGTCGCGACTCCCAACGAGGCGATCAGGAAGTACCCCGTGCGTGCCGTATGGTGATCGCGCACGGGGTGCATGGCATGCTGGACGCGCCATGATCGAGCGCTTCCATATCGACGTCTGCGGCGGAGACGGCACGCATCGCGCCGAGGTGGTCATCGACGGCGCCGGCAAGCGTCATCTGGGCATCTACCGCTTCGTGCTGGCCGACGGCACCGACGCGGTCGAGCCCGACACCCCCACCTGGGACTGCCGCGAGTGGCAGTGGTGGGCGGGCTACGAAGGATCGACGGAGATGCGGCCGCGCATGGTGCCGGCGGCATGCGGCGGAGAGGAACTCGGCGGCGTGGCGCGAGTGTGGAGCGAGTACCGCTGCGACGGCGTGCGGACCCGTCACGAGTGGACCGTTCCGACCGTGCAGGAACCGCCACGGCTTGGCTACGATTGCGCTATCACCGTCACCAACGAGACCGGGACGGAGCTTGCCGAGTACGGGCAATTCTTCGCCTGCTACACCAGCCTCAACCGTCCGGCTGGGCAGCCGTCGCCGCGCGAGACCGCGATCGGCTGCCGGTTCTGGGATGCCTCGGACGGACTGGTCAACTTCCTGGACATCGGCGGCTACCACATCGACCGGCTGATCGTGGCGCCGGACAGCCCCTTTCTTGAGCTTGGCAGGGTCCCGCACTGCCCGCGCGGCGACGGCCGCGTCGGCGGGTCATGGACGCATCCGGCGCTGGTGTCGCACCCGGCTCCGGGCGGCGAGCGGCACATCATCCTGTTCGAGCCTCAGACCACCGCCGCGGTGTGCATGGGCGCCGGCGGACCGGCGATGGACTACGTCACGTGGCCTGGCTCGCTCGCCTTCGCGGCCGGCAGCAGCTACACGACCCGCGTCCGACACCTCGTGACGCCCCTGCCTGAAGGCCGCGAGACGGACGGGCTACGGGAGCTGTGGGAGGAATTCGAAGCCGATCTGTTGCATTGATCCCTCCATCATGGTCATTCACTGACCAAAATGACATACATCATGGAGAGTGATTTGCCAGGATGATATGATGCGTCCAATCTCATGGACGCGAACCAGATCCTGGACCGAGACGGCTTGGCCGTGCAGGGCGTCGGCCGCTTCCCGCGTACCCGGTTTCTCTTTCCGAAGCTGCAGAGTCTGTCAGGCCGCCCGTTCGTCGCTCTCATCGGCCCGCGCGGCACCGGCAAGACGGTCATGCTGCGGCAACTGCGCGCGCAGACGGAAGATGCCCTCTACGTGTCGGCGGACACCCTTGATGGGGGTGACCGGCTGACCGACCTGGTGCGCCTCTTCCGGGACCGGTACGGCGTGCGGGCCTTCTTCATCGACGAGATCCACCACGTGCGGGACTACGCGTCCGATCTCAAGCAGATCTTCGACTTCCTGCCGGCGCAGGTCTGGTTCACCAGCTCGGTGGCGGTGTCGCTATACGGATCGGTGACGGACCTCTCCCGACGCGTGCGCGTGCTGAGACTGTTGCCCTTCACCTTTCGAGAGTTCCTGCTGTTCGCGGCCGGCCTGACATTGCCGGCACTCAGCCTCAGCGCGGTGCTTGAGGACGAGGTGCCGTCCGGAATCCTGCGGGCGTCGCCCCGGTTCGATGAGTACCTGACCGGCGGCCTGTATCCGTTCGTGCTGGAAGCGGGGCCGGCTCCGGACCTGTTCGGCAACATCGTCGAGACCGTGATCCACAGCGACATCCCGGCGTATGAGCCGCGTCTGTCCGTCGGCGACCTGGAGCACATCGAGCGTACGCTCGCCTTCGTCGGCCGGTCACCGATCGACGGGGTCAACTACACGTCGATCGGACGCAACCTCGGCATCACCAAGTACATGGCTGAACGCTACGTCCGCGCTCTGGAACGAGCATTCCTGCTGCGGCAGGCGTTCCCGGCCGGTACCAACGTGTTGCGCGAGCCCAAGGTGTTTCTGGAGCCGCCGTACCGGCTGCTGTATCGGCCATGGGACGAGTGCATCGGCGCCCTTCGCGAGGACTTCTTCGCCTTGGCGATGGCGCAGCATGGGACAGCCTTCCGATACGCCAAGTCGACCCGCGGCGCCAAGACACCGGACTTCCTGGTCACGCTCGACGGGCGGGACTACGTGATCGAGGTCGGCGGGCGGGGCAAAGGACGAACGCAGTTCAAGGGGCTCGACTACGACCGCAAGGTCGTCCTGTTCCACGGGGACGATCGGCGATACGAGTCCGAGCGGCGTATCCCCCTTCACTGCATCGGCTTTCCGTGATTGACGATCAGTAGGAGATCACCTCCAGCCGCGGTATGCGCCGGAAGTGCTCGGGATTGCGCGTCACGACCGGCATCCCATAGGCCAGGCCGGCAGCGCCGATCCACAGGTCATTGCCGCCGATCAGCCTGCCCTGCTCCTGGAGATAGCGATAGGTGATCCCGTACTCCCAACTCACCTCCCGGGTGAGCGGCAGGATGCGGAAGGGCCTGATGAACTCCTCCCATTCCTCGCGCCTGCCCATCGAGACACCGGCGGCGAGCTCGCCGGCGATGACGTGGGTGATGAACAGCCGGCAGCGGCCGTGACGCTCGAGGAAGTCACGCGTGGCTCCCGCCTGATGCCTTGAGCGCTCGCGCTCGAGATCGATCAGGAAGGTCGTTTCGAGGATCAGCGCCCGGTCCACTTGTCCTCGGGCTCGCGCTGTTCCGTCTTGGCTCGCTCGATCGCGTCGAGCTCCTCCGCCGTGAACGGCGCCGGGGCACGATCGAGCCGGCTGAGGAGCTCAGCCGCCGTGATCGTGTCCTCCGGCCACGTCGCCCGCAGGATCACCTGGGTGAACGACTCGCTCGGGTACCTGCGGGCGCGCCGTAGCTTGTCATAGGCCTCGATCGTCACGGATACCGTCTTGGTCGGCATGCACGGAGTGTATGGAGTCTGTGCACATCGGTCAAGCGTCTTCGTCCTCATGTCAGCCCTCGGAGATGGCGCTCCCCATGCTCCCCATGCCTGCATGTTGACACCCTGCAGCCGCAGTGGCAGGCTCAAACATCCTTCAGAGGCTTCCGCCGGCCAGCAAGGATGGAGTGAATGGCTGACCCCTCCGTCGTCGCCAGCGCTATGGCGCACACCGGACTCGGCACTTCATCCGTGAGCGCGGCCGCAGGTTCGGCGGATGTCTGACGTTTCCACCGCTCCTGCCGGAGTAGCGGCCGACACCCAGATCGATACCTCCCTGCGAGAGCGCAAGGCCGAGCCGCGCACGCTGGGGTCCCGTTTCGCCGAGAACATCGACGTGATCCGCCGCTTTCCCGCGCGTCACATCATGATCGGGATCGCTCTCCTGTGGCTGGTGATCTTCCACTACATACCGATCTGGGGCATATCGTTCGCCTTCCGGCGGTTCAGCCCGCTCGAAGGCTTCTTCGGCGCCAATTGGGTGGGGCTCAGGTACTTCGAGGACTTCGTCACCGACCCCAACACCCTGCGGCTGATCCGCAACACCGTGCTGCTCGGACTCCAGCAGCTCGTCTACGGCTTTCCGGCGCCGATCATCTTCGCGATCCTGCTCAACGAGCTGTCGAACGCCAAGTTCAAGAGCTGGATGCAGTCGTTCACCTACCTTCCGCACTTCGTATCCCAAGTGGTGATCGTCGGCCTGATGTTCCAGTTCGTCAATTTCGAAGGCTTGGTCACGCGGATGATCGCCGACATCACCGGAGAAGCGCCGGTCATCCTGGCCGATCCGCGGGCGTTCCGGCCGATGTACGTGATCTCCGGCATCTGGCAGAACCTGGGCTGGGGCTCGATCCTGTATCTGGCGGCGATGACCGGCATCAACCCGGAGCTGTACGAGTCGGCCGACATCGACGGAGCCGGACGCTTCCAGAAGATCTGGCGCGTGACACTGCCATCCATCCTGCCGACGATCCTGGTGCTGCTGATCCTGAACACCCGGACGCTGATCGACGTCGGCTTCGAGAAGGCGCTGCTGATCCAGAACCCGGCCACCTACGAGACGTCCGACATCATCCAGACGTACGTGTATCGCCGCGGCATCCAGAACGGCCAGTACGGGTACGCGACCGCCGTGGGTCTGCTGAACTCCATCGTCTCCTTCGCGATCGTCTACGTCACTCACCGGATCGTCCGCAGGGTACGCGGGCAGGGGCTCTGGTAGCGATGACCCGCGTCTATCGCCATTCGTTGGGGTCGCGGCTGTTCGACGTCGGCAACGTCATTCTGATCTTCCTCATCGCCCTGACGGCGCTCTACCCGTTCGTGTACATGGCCGCCATCTCGACCAGCGACTTCTTCGCCGTCGGCTTCGGCAAGGTGACCCTCATCCCGGTCGACTTCTCTCTGGAGATCTATACCTACCTGTTTCAGTACAACCCGTTCATCGCCCGCGCCTATTTCAACTCCATCCTCTACACGGTGTTGAACACCGTGCTGACGGTCATCCTGTGCTCGATGGCCGGTTTCGCGCTCGCGCAGCGCAGGCTGGCGTTTCGCGGATTCGTCGGCGCCGCGTTGCTGGTGTCGATGTTCTTCAGCGGGGGACTGATCCCGAACTTCCTGTGGGTCAGGGAGCTCGGCATGCTGAATTCGCTCTGGGCGATCGTGTTGCCGGGGGCGGTCAGCGCCTACTACGTGATCCTGTTCCGCGTCTACATCCACACCAATGTCAGCGAGGAGTTGCTGGAGTCGGTGTACGTCGACGGGGGCGGCGATTTCCTGGTGTTCTTCAGGATCGTGCTGCCGCTGATCAAGCCGATGCTGGCGACGATCGGGCTGTTCGCCGCCGTGACCATGTGGAACTCGTTCTTCAGCGCGCTGATCTACCTCAGCGACCGGAACAAGTACCCGCTCACCCTGTTCCTGCGGGAGGTGGCGGTGGTCGGCGGCTTCGGCGGCTCCAGCGTGGGCAGCCCGGACGCGGGGCCGGAGCAGCTCACCGCGTACGAGGTCGAGGGGCAGTACGACGTGTCGCGGGAAGTGTGGCAGGGCGGCTACCTGAAGGCCACGCAGATGGCGTTCACGCTGATCACGGTGATTCCGATTCTGTTCGTCTACCCCTTTGCGCAGCGCTACTTCGTGAGGGGGATCACGCTCGGCTCGGTCAAGGGCTGAGGTTGCGTCACCCCGCCACGCGGGCGCATACTGAGCGGACGAGCCGCGCGCGGCGCGTCGGCAATCTCGAGAGAAGGAGGCGTTGCATGAGGCATTCGCTATCCCGTCTGAGCATCCTGGCACTCGTCCTGCTGGTGGCCGCCGCCGGCACGGTGTCAGCCGAGGGGCCGGTCATCCGCTGGTCCGGGTTCTACGAGTTCAATAAGAACGCCACGCCGGAGACACTGGTCATGAAGTGGGTCGGCGAGGCGACCGGCACGACCATCCAGCCGATGCACGTCGAGCGGGGCGACATGTCCACCTGGTGGAGCACGACCCTGGCGTCGCTGGATTTTCCGGACGTCATGCAGTACTTCGGCACCATGGGGGACGACCCGAACATCTACGGGCCGCAGGGCCTGTTCGTCGCCCTGGACGTCGAGCGCGAGGCGGGCAACATGCCGAACCTGGATCGCGTCTTCACCGCGTGGGACGCGGACAACTATCAGCGCTTCGCGCCGGACGGCCACGTCTATCTGGCGAACCGGATAGACACGCGGTTCCTGTGGCCGAAAATTCCCGGGTTCGTGCTGCGCAGCGACCTGATGGAGGCGGCCGGCTACGACCCGAGCGTGCCTGACCAGTTCACGGACATCGATCAGGTCCAGGAGGCGATCCTGGCCATGAAGCCGCACTGGGACGCGATGTTCGGCGGTCCGACGCCCGGCATGCACACGCGCGGCGACCGCGGCATTCGCAACGGCGGCCAGTTGCCCCGCGTCATGTACAAGGACGAGTTCGCGGCCGACACGGCCATGCAGATGGAGTCGGACAACGTCTGGCGCTTCGGGCCGTTGAACCCGCGCTTCAAGCGCGCCACCGAGTTCCTGCGGGCCATGCACGAAGCCGGCATCCTGCACCCCGACTACCTGACGATGGCGGAGAAGGACCAGCGGCGCCTGGACTGGGACGAAGGCAAGAGCATGTTCTGGTGGGGCACCTGGGGCTCGGTCATCGATCCGAAGCAGGCCGAGCGGTTCTGCACGGGGGGCACCGGCGGCGATGCGTTCTGCGGCATCTCGTCCTATCCCGTGGTCGCTCCCAAGGTGAACGGCGAGGACGTCTGGGTCCGGCAGCGCGGCGTCGCCGGTCCCAAGGCGTTCGTGTCCGCGCGCGGCGACAACGTCGCCAAGGCGGTGGAGCTCCTGGACTTCCTGTACAGCGACGAGGGCGCCACGCTGACCATGTACGGCCCCGAGGGCTACGCGTGGGAGTACGACGACACCCCCGGCAACCAGTGGCACCGCCGCTGGATTCTGTGCTGGAGCGGCGCCTACCCGAAGGTGGAGTGCGAGGAGAACGATCCGGATCGTTCCAAGACGCGCGGCGAGATGATCGGCGAGGGCCCGCAGGTGATGCTGCAGGGCGGCCCGACCGACACCTGGGGCATGGACGGGATGTACTACTACTGGGATCCCGCCGATCCGGACGGCCGCTTGGCGGCCCGGGCAGTGACCATCCAGATCTGGGACGAGTGGCTCGAGGCCGGCACCTTTGACCTGCCGCCGACGCCGAGCTTCGGCTTCGACCCGGACGAGTTGGATGAGAAGGCGCAGTTGGAGCAGCAACTCTACACCTACGTGGACGAGCAGATCGCCCGCTTCATCAACGGACAGAACAACATGGACAGCGACTGGGACCGCTTCATCAGGCGCATTGAACGCCTGGGCGCGGAGCGGTTGGAGGAGATCTACAACACGGCCATGAACCGGTACTTGGACCAGGCGGGTATCAAGCTCTGAGCTTCGCTTCCTAGAGCGATGCCGACGGCCAGACTGAAGCCACCGCTTCGGTCTGGCCGTCTTCTTTGTGCGCCCGCCATGGGCGCTCGCCAGGAGGTGCGGCATGCGCGGAGCATGCCAAGTCCACTACTGGCCCGGCAGGGGGAACGGTGTTGCTGCGGGAGGTGGCGGTGGTCGGCGGCTTCGGCGGCTCCAGCGTGGGCAGCCCGGACGCGGGGCCGGAGCAGCTCACCGCGTACGAGGTCGAGGGGCAGTACGACGTGTCGCGGGAAGTGTGGCAGGGCGGCTACCTGAAGGCCACGCAGATGGCGTTCACGCTGATCACGGTGATTCCGATTCTGTTCGTCTACCCCTTTGCGCAGCGCTACTTCGTGAGGGGGATCACGCTCGGCTCGGTCAAGGGCTGAGGTTGCGTCACCCCGCCACGCGGGCGCATACTGAGCGGACGAGCCGCGCGCGGCGCGCGGGCAATCTCAAAAGAAAGGAGGGCGTTGCATGAGGCAATCGCTATCCCGTCTGAGCATCCTGGCACTCGTGTTGCTGGTGGCCGCCGCCGGCACGGTGTCGGCCGAGGGACCCGTCATCCGCTGGTCCGGGTTCTACGAGTTCAACAAGAACGCCACGCCGGAGACCCTGGTCATGAAGTGGGTCGGTGAGGCGACCGGCACGACCATCCAGCCGATGCACGTCGAGCAGGGCGACATGTCCACCTGGTGGAGCACCACCCTGGCGTCGCTGGATTTTCCGGACGTCATGCAGTACTTCGGCACCATGGGGGACGACCCGAACATCTACGGGCCGCAGGGCCTGTTCGTCGCCCTGGACGTCGAGCGCGAGGCGGGCAACATGCCGAACCTGGATCGCGTCTTCACCGCGTGGGACGCGGACAACTACCAGCGCTTCGCGCCGGACGGCCACGTGTACCTGGCGAACCGGCTGGACACGCGCTTCCTGACGCCGCGGGTGCCCGGATTCGTGCTGCGCAGCGACCTGATGGAGGCGGCCGGCTACGACCCGAGCGTGCCTGACCAGTTCACGGACGTCGATCAGGTCCAGGAGGCGATCCTGGCCATGAAGCCGCACTGGGACGCGATGTTCGGCGGTCCGACGCCCGGCATGCACACGCGCGGCGACCGCGGCATTCGCAGCGGCGGCCAGTTGCCCCGCGTCTTGTACAAGGACGAGTTCGCGGCCGACACCGCCATGCAGATGGAGCCGGACAACGTCTGGCGCTTCGGGCCGCTGAACCCGCGCTTCAAGCGCGCCACCGAGTTCCTGCGGGCCATGCACGAAGCCGGCATCCTGCACCCCGACTATCTGACGATGGCGGAGAAGGACCAGCGCCGCCTTGACTGGGACGAAGGCAAGACCATGTTCTGGTGGGGCACCTGGGCCTCGAGCATCGAGCCGACGCAGGCCGAGCGGTTCTGCATGACGAACCAGGGCGGCGGCGATGCGTTCTGCGGCTTCTCGTCCTATCCCGTGGTCGCCCCCAAGGTGAACGGCGAGGACGTCTGGATCCGGCAGCGCGGCATCGCCGGTCCCAAGGCGCTGCTGTCCGCGCGCGGCGACAACGTCGCCAAGGCGGTGGAGCTCCTGGACTTCATGTACAGCGACGAGGGCGCCACGCTGACCAATGCAGGCCCCGAGGGCTACGCGTGGGAGTACGACGACACCCCGGACAACGACTGGCACCGCCGATGGACGCTGTGCTGGAGCGGCTACTACCCGAAGGTGGAGTGCGAGGAGAACGACCCGGACCGCTCCAAGACGCGCGGCGAGATGATCGGTGAGGGCCCGCAGATCATGCTGCAGGGCGGGCCGTCCGACACGTGGGGCATGGACTGGACCAACTACTACTGGGATCCGGCCGACCCGACCGGCGGCAAGGCGGCCCGAGCCGTGACCCTCCAGATCTGGGACGAGTGGCGCGAGGCCGGCACATGGGACGTGCCGCCGCCGCCGAGCTTCGGCTTCGACCCGGACGAGCTGGATGAGAAGGCGCAGTTGGAGCAGCAGCTCCACACCTACGTCGACGAGCAGATCGCCCGCTTCATCAACGCTCAGAACAACATGGACAGTGACTGGGACCGCTTCATCAGGCGCGTCGAGCGCCTGGGCGCGGAGCGGTTGGAGGAGATCTACAACACCGCGATGAACCGGTACCTGGACCAGGCGGGTATCAAGCTCTGAGCTTCGCTCCTTAAGCGCGATGCCGACGGCCAGGCTGAAGCCACCGCTTCGGTCTGGCCGTCTTCTCTTCTGAAATGACATCCAGGACCTCGAAGCAGGGGGGCCGACGCGCCGTCGCGGTGCTCGCCTGGATCACTGTCTGCGCCGCGGTTCACGCCGATGGAGCCCCGGCCGACGTCAGCGTCGAGGTCCGGCGGTTCCTCCCTCGGTCGGGGTGCGAAGCGGCGTTCCGGGCTCACGACCTGGACCACCGGACGCTGCCGTCCGGACTGCCGATCGAGCTGTTCGACAGCCACGGCGCCGGCGTCGCCGCCGGCGATCTGGACGCCGACGGGGACCTCGACCTGGTGCTCACCAACCTGGCGGGGCCGGTTTCCCTGCTGTGGAACGAGGGCGATCTCCGCTTCCGCCGGCAGATCGTGCCGATCAGACACACGCGCGCGGTCACCGTGGTCGATGCCGACGGCGACGGCCTGCTCGACATCGCCTTCACCCGCGGCAACGGCCCGCCCGAGCTGTGGCGGCGCGACACGCTCGATGGCGAGTTCGATCGCCTGTTCGACCCCGCCCCGGCCGAGACCGCCTACGTGATGGCGTGGGGGGACCTGGACGGCGACGGCGATCTGGAACTGGTGACAGCAACCTATGACGCCGAGTTGGTGAAGAACCTGGGCGTCGGCCACGGCGCGGGGGGCGTCTTCTACCACGAGCGCGCAGGCAGCGGACTGCGAACCACGCGGCTGGCCGACCGGGCGGAGGCGCTGGCGCTGCTGCTGGTCGATCTGGACGGCGACGGCCGCCTGGACATCCACGTCGGCAACGACTTCGCGCTGATCGACCAGGTCTGGCTGCGGACCGACGGCGGCTGGGCGGAGGCGATGCCGTTCCGGGCGATCAGCCGCAACACGATGAGCCTGGACGCTGGCGACGTGGACGCGGACGGGGAGGAGGAGCTGTTCGCGGCCGACATGAGCCCGTACTCGGTCGAGCTGGCCCGCCACTACCTGACCGTGATGATGAAGATGGTCGAGGTGCCCGGCGAGCGGGGCGATCAGCAGGTCATCGCCAACGTGCTCCTGTCGCGGGAGGAGGACGGACGGTACCGCAACAGCGCGCGCACTGGCGGGGTCGCTTCCAGCGGATGGAGCTGGTCGGCCAAGCTCGGCGATCTCGATCACGACGGTGCGCTCGACCTCTACGTGGTCAACGGCATGGTCGGCAGCGAACAGTTCCCGTATCTGCCGGACGGCGAGCTGGTCGAGGAGAACCAGGCGTTCCGCAACATCGGCGGCGGCCTCTTCGCACCGGCCCCGGAATGGGAGCTCGGCTCGGAGCGCAGCGGCCGCGGCATGGGGATGGCCGACCTTGACCTGGACGGCGACCTCGACATCGTGGTCAACAACCTGGCCACGCCCGCGCAACTGTTCGAGAACCGGATGTGCCGCGGCTCCGCGGTGCAGGTCGAGCTGCGCCAGAGCGGCGCCAACACGCGCGCGATCGGCGCGGTGGTGCGGTTGCGCAGCGGCGACGGCGTCCAGCGCCGCGACGTTCGGTCCGCGAGCGGGTACCTGTTCGGCGACCCGCAGCGGGTCCACTTCGGCGTGCCGGGCGATGCAGTGCTCCATGCGCTGGAGGTCCGGTGGCCCGACGGCACCGTGTCGACGATCGACGATCCGCCCGCCGACGCGCTGCTGACGATCCGGAGAGTGCCCGCCTGACGCCGCCTTCCGGGCCGCGCGCGGCGATGGTCCTGATCGCGGCGGTCGTCGCTGCCGCGGCGATCGCGGTCGCCGTGGCGCTCGCGCGGGGGACCGACGGGACCGGACAGGACGAATGGCGTGCGCTCCCCGATGTCCCCGAGGTCGTGGTTTCGAGCTGCACCGGCTGCCACGGCCCCCCCGATCCGGCCGAGCTCGCTCGCGCCGACTGGCTGCGCTCGCTCGCGCGCATGCGGGCGATCATGGCCGAACGGGCGGCGCTCGAGCTCACCGACGACCAGTACCTGGAGGTGTGGCGGTACTTTCGCAACCGGGCGCCCGACGCGCTCCCGATGCTTCCCCCGGACCCGGCCGACTCGCCGCTTTCGTTCTCCGCCACGGCCGTCGCTCCGCCTGCGGCCGTGCCGCCTCTGATCACCTCGGTGCGGACGGTCGACGTGGATGGCGACGGGTCGATCGAGGTCCTGGTGAGTGATGCCCGGCGCAACACCGTCTCCGTGCTGTCACGGGCCGGCGATGCGTGGGCCGAGACGGTGATCGCCGATGTCGCGGCCCCGGCGCGGGCGGAGGTCCTGGATGCCGATGGAGACGGCGACCTGGACGTAGCCGTGGCATCGCTCGGCACCCTACCGCCCACGGACGGACTGGTCGGCAGTGTCGTGTTGCTGGAGCGCGGCTCCGGAGGCTACACGCGGCGGGTGCTGCTGCAGGACGTAGGCCGGGTGGCCGACGTGCGCGCCGGAGATCTGGACGAAGACGGCGACCCGGATCTGGCGGTCGCCGCCTTCGGGCACATCGCGGTCGGTTCGATCGGCTGGCTCGAGCAGCGTGCAGCGGGGGACTTCGCCTACCATGAGCTGGAAGCGGTGCCCGGCGCCAGCCACGTGCCGGTGGTCGATCTGGACGGTGACGGCCATCTCGATATCGTCGCGCTGGTCTCGCAGGCCAGCGAACGCATCGACGCCTTCATGGGCCGGGGCGACGGCAGCTTCGTGAAGCGGACGCTGTACCGCGCGCCGACGCCACTGTTCGGCTCGTCCGGGATCGCGCCGGTCGACCTGGACGGCGACGGCGACCTGGACCTGCTCTACAGCAACGGTGACGCGTTCGACGTGCCCGCGGCACGGTCGACGACGATGCTGCGGCCGTACCACGGCCTCCAGTGGCTGGAGAACCGAGGGCGGCGCGGCTTCGTCCGCCACGACCTGCTGCGCTACTATGGCGCGTTCAGCCCCACGCCGGCCGACCTGGACGGCGACGGCGACGTCGACATCGTGGTCACCAGCCTGGTGAGCGACTGGGCCGATCGGTCACGCCGGAGCCTGATCTGGCTCGAGAACGACGGCGCGCAGCGGTTCACCCCCCACGGGATCGCGGGTGCCCCGACGCATCTGGTCACCGCCGACGTCGCCGACCTCGACGGTGACGGCCGTCTCGACATCGTCGCAGGCGGTCTGCACATGTTCGGGCCGTACGACCGGCTCGGCCGTGTGACGCTCTGGGCACATCGAGGGCCGGGGGACGGCTGAGGCGCCCTTGTCCTGCGCGGGATCATGAGACTACAGTTGAACCCCTGACGGAGGCTGTCGATGGGCTGGGAAGAGTTCAAGACCGGCGCGATTCGGTACTTCACCGTCCTCGGCATCATCGTCGCGATCATCCTGCTGGTCGCCGCGTACTCGCTGCGCGGCAAGGTCGTCAGCAAGTTCTACGAGTACCGTGCCGGCCGCCAGGTGGTCGGCATCTGGGAGGGGGAGCGCGAGTCACGGACGCTCGAGCACATTCCGAAGATCCGCGCCCGCTGGGAATTCGATGAGAGCACCTTCAGCCTGACGACCGACTACTTCTACGCCGAAGCGGGCGAGTGGCGGCGCGTGCACGAGATGCGCGGCGACTACCGGTACATCAAGCGCGGCGGCCTGCAGCCGTCGCAGCTGGCGCTCAGCAACGTGACCGTGAGGCGCTCGGTCAAGGAGACGAGCGTCGGCGATCCGATCGACCTGCGGCGGGCCCTGCGCCTGGATCCGATCGACGAAGCCGACGATGCGTGGGGACCGCCGCGCATCGACTACCCGAACCTGACCGTGCGGTTCTCCAGGGACAACGACGTGCTGACGATCGGCACCAACCTGATCGGCGTCGCCAACTACACGAAAGTCGAGTGATCAGCGCCGCACCGTAGCCGGCCGTACCGGCGTGCCGACCCAGGGTCGATCGGCGACGCCTGCGGGCCGCGGCTCGTGCAGGTGACGCCGCGCTCCTTCGAGGTGCTTGATCAGCTCCTCATCGAGAAACAGCTCAAGTCGGGAGCCGATGGCGAGGGGCTCGCTCGGAGGCAGGGCGTCGGTAATCACGAATCCGCCGGGTCGTTTCGCACTATCGAATCGAACACGGGCAGCAGGTCGCTCTGCGCCAAGGCCACTTCCAGTAGGCGGAGCGTTTCGCGGATACTCTGCCCATCCAGGTCGTGCGAATGAATGCGCCAGAGATTCCGCGCATCGGTGAGATCCTGGGGGCGGCTCGCGAGGATCTTGGCGATGATGAGGTCCTGGATGTCGATCACCGGCACCGAGGTGCCGCCGATGTCCAGCGTCCTCGCCCGGTCGAGAAACTCATCCTCGAGTCCTGACCCCGCCAGTACGACGTCAAGCGGCATCGCGGTGGCGCTGTGGATGAACGGCATGACACGGGTGCGGCGGATGAACTCCGGGTCCTCGACTCGCAGAACGAAGCCGGCCGCCTTCATGTCCGCTACGAAACCCTGCGGGTCGTCGGGTTCGAGCCTGAGGGTCACGTCGACGTCGGCGCTCAAGCGCGGTACGCCGTAGGCGATGACCGCCTGGGCGCCGAATACGTACCAGCGCCCCCAACGCGAGATCACCCTCGACAGCGCTGCCAGGAGCTCAAGCGCGACGGGCGGAATCGGCACGGGTGAACAACTCGGCTAGGCGCACGTGCGCGAGAAGATCTCGATCGCGATCCGCGGCCTCGGGCCAGTGGGGATTCTGCAGAAGTGCTTGCCTGCGCAACTCGTCGGCGACGCGCAGCCCTTCCAACGGGCCCAGGCGCGCGACGCGCTCGGCCCAATAGGCGTCCTTCGTTGCTCGGGCCGCGCGCCAGTCGCGGCCCATGAACTCTCGAATGCCGTCGGAGACCATCAACCGCATCATAGCCGGTCGTGTCGGCGCCCTGAAGGTGACGCCGTCTCCCTCCCAGATGCTCGATCAGCGCCTCTCGCGTTCGCCCGATGCGGCGCTCCGGCGATGCAGACCGGCACGTTGTCGTTTTGTCGATAAGTAATCCATACATCATGTCGTTATCTATGCTACTAATGAGCATGTGATCTTCTCCGCGCCGGACGTGACCGCAGCCGACGAGCGTGTCCTCAGGCGCATCGAGCAACGGCGTACAGAGCTGCGATTCTACTTGCATCGGCCGCGACGGTGGTACGGGACGCTTCGGCGGGTGACCGAGGCGCGGGCGATCCAGGGATCGAACTCCATCGAGGGGTACCACTCCAGCATCGAGGACGTGGCCGCCATCATGGAGGGTGAGGAGCCCAGCGTCGCCGATCCGCCCACGCGTAATGCGATCAGCGGCTACCGGGACGCCATGACCTACGTGATCAGCCTGGCTCCAACGGCGCCCACCATCGACGCATCGCTGTTGAAGTCTCTCCACTTCATGATGCTCAAGCACGACCTCGACAAAGCCCCTGGCCAGTGGCGGAGCGGCGACGTATCGGTGAGGACCTCTCATGGCGATGTCGTGTACTCGGCACCCGACAGAGACTTGGTAGAGCCTCTGATGGAAGAGCTGATCGAGCAGATCGCGCGGCGCGATGCGCCGGTCCCCATCGTGGCTGCCATGGCGCACCTGAACCTGGCCATGATTCACCCATTCAGCGATGGCAATGGCCGGATGGCGCGCTGCCTGCAGACGTTCGTGCTGGCTACCGACGGAACGCTCAGCCCCGAGTTCGCAAGCATCGAGGAATATCTGGGCAGGAACACCCTCGCCTACTACGACGTGCTCGCGGAGGTGGGGCAGGGTAGGTGGTCCCCCCATGGCGAGGCCGGTCCGTGGGTCCGTTTCTGTCTGACGGCCCACTATCGCCAGGCAGGCACCCTGCTGCGTCGGGTGCGGGAAACCGAAGCGCTCTGGGACCGCTGCGAGCAGGTCGCGGCCTCCCATCGACTCCCTGACCGAGTGGTGGGCGCCCTCTGCGACGCCTCCCGCGGCTGGCGGCTGCGGCGGCCGCTCTACATGAAGACGGTTGCGCGCTCAACCGGAGAGGAGATCACCGCGGCGTCCGCGACCCGGGACTTGGCCGCCATGGTGAACGCCGGCCTGCTGGTTCCCTCCGGCGAGAGACGCGGGCGCACCTACCGAGGAACGGAGGTGCTGCGCTCCCTGTGGCAGGAGATACGCCAGATGCGGTTGGTGGATACGGTGGAGGACCCCTACTCCGACGGTCCCTGAGCTGTCGGTGATCACTGCACCATGGCCGGTCGTACCGGCCTGCCGAGCTCGGATGATCGGATCGCGGCCAGCGCGACCTGCAGCGACGCGCGTCCTTCCGCGGCGGTGACGCTGGGTTGCCGGCCGGCGGCGATGCCGTCCAGGAAGTCCACGATCTCTTCGGCGATGGCGTGGCCGAAGCTGGGCCGCTCGTAGCGTTCGCCGGTCCGGCAGACCGCCAACCCCTGCTCGACCAGGTCGACGCGCGCGGTACCGCCGGTGCCGATCAACTCCAGCTTGATGTCGCCGCCGCGCGGGATCTCCCGCGGCAGCACCCAGCCGCTCTCCACGCACGCCACGGCGCCCCCCTCCAGGCGACCGACGGTGAAGGCGACGTCCTCCACCGCGTACCCCTTGGCGGCGAGCAGGCCGCTACGCGCTTCGGTGTGCACGTGCACGAACTCGCGCCCGGTGAGCCAGCGGATGGTGTCGTAGTCGTGGATGCCCAGGAACAGTTGCACCGACACGCGGCCGCGCAGGTTGTCCTGCGACGCGCTGGAGGTGATGCGGCGCGCGTGCAGGCTGATCGGCTCGCCGAGCGCGCCGTCGTCGAGCATCCGCTTCACGCGCACGTAGCGCGGGTCGAAGCGGACGATCTGCGCGACCATGAGCTGTCCGGCCGCCGTCGCGGCAGCCGCGACGATCCGGTCGGCGTCCGCCATGGTGGTGGCGATCGGCTTCTCCAGCAGCACGTGCTTGCCGGCCGCCAGCGCGGCCAGCGTCGGCTGCACGTGGTCGGCGTCGGAGGTGCAGATGCTGACCGCCTCCACCTCGGGCCGGTCCAGCAACTCGTCGAGGCTCGCGAAGGCGGCGGCGCCGACCTCGGCGGCGACGGACCGGGCCGTGTCCGGGTGGGCGTCGAACACGCCGGCCAGATGCGCGCGGGGCTCGGCGGCATAGGCGCGGGCGTGGATGGCGCCCATGTAGCCGACGCCGATGACGGCGACCCCGATCGTGTGCATCCAGCCGGAACTCAGATGAACACTGCGGGTGATACCCCGAATCTCCGGCTGAGGTCCTTCACTTGGCGGATATTCATCTGTCGCTTGCCATGAAGAACTTCCGAGACGACTCCCTGACTGCCGATTTCCGGCAAATCCGACTGCATCAATCCATGTTCATCCATCAGGTACTTTAGCGCGGCAACCGGGCTCCCTGACGGCTCAACGATGTGTTGGTTCTCATAGGTATCGATGAGAGCACCGATCGTCTCCATCAGCGATGCCCATGGATGGGCCTCCTGCTCTCCGACTACGTCGATGACGACGTCGAGAACAGCCCGCATCGCCAGATAGTCTTCCTCCGTGTGCGGCACAGCCAACACGGCCTCGATTTCGGGCCACGCCTCGGACAGCTTCTCCATTTCCCGAGTCATCTTGCTCACTCCCTCCAGGTACTTCGGTCATACTCAGCGTGTGTCAGGATGTGCCGTATGAAGATTTTGCGGCGGTTATAGTGGATGGCGGCAATCAGTCTCGCTTTGTTTCCACCGATGTTGAATACGGTGAGCTCGCCTACGCGATCGGCACTGGGAAAGACTCGCCGCACATCGGCGAACGAGGCGAAAGTCGAGTGCTTCACGATGCGGTACCAACTGTCGAGCGAAGGTCCGCACTCGGGGTGTCCTTGAGTGAACTCAGTCAAACGCCTCCTCGTGATGATATGCACGCTATGAGGACGGTATCTCGAAATGAGATGTTGGCCCAGAGAGGCTGTTCGTAGCCGCGTCGGCTTCCTACTTTAGCTTCAACCTCCCTAACCGGGCGCCACGCCGTGCATGTTCCAGCCGGCCAGGGTCAGAAGCGGCTGGATCGCGCGATCCTGCTCCAGCACCTCCGGGCGCACGTCGCGCAGCAGCGCGCACCGCTCCTTGAGCTCGAGCTCGGTCAGCGGCGTCCCGAGCGACGGCTCGCCGGCCGCGTGCCAGCGGTCGATCTCGTCGCGGTGGCCCAGGCGGCGCAGCGCGTTCCAGTACCCGCGGTGGTGGTCGCGCTGGTAGCTGTCCCAGAAGAACAGGGACTCGCTGCCGGCGTCGTAGAGCATCTTCGCCATGCGGCGGAAGTCTTCCGGCGGCATGAAGCGCGGCATGACGTTCATCGCCAGCCGGCAGGCGGTGCCGGCGACCGCGTCCGCGAACGGGCGCACCTGCTCGGGGCCGCTCCACGTGTCGGTGGGAACCGGCAACGCGTACGGAGCGCTGCTGTACGGCATCACCGTATCCACCAGGCCTTCGCGCGCCCACGCGGCCATGTCGACGCCGAAGAACAGATTGTCCTCGATGCTGCCCAGGATGCAGGCCGAGATCTCGACCGGCGCTCCACGGGCGTCGGCCTCGGCGGCCATGGCCTGGCGCACGCGCCGCATGAACGACGTCAGCACGGCGGCGCGGTAGCGCAGCCACTCCGGATCGTCGGCCGGTATCCGGAACGGATCCCTGCCGGTAGCCGCCTGGAAGCCCGTGGTCAGAGGCTCTTCGTAGTCCAGGTACGGCGGGCGGCGGTTGTAGAGCAGGGTGATGCCGTCGACCGGGTACGCGCGCACCACCTCGCGCAGCACGGAGATGCAGTACTCCTGGACCTCCGGGAACGCATACGACAGGCGCGCCTGATCGCGGCCGTCCCGGTCCTTGCAGCGCCACTCCGGGTGGCGGTCGTACAGGCCGTCGGCGAACGCGTAGTCGAGCAGCGGCGGCGGGTAGGTCCAACCCGCCAGGCGGTAGGCGGCGTGGAAGCCCAGGCCCATGCCGTGCGCGTAGCTGACCGCCTCCCCGAACGGGTCGATGCCGGCGGTGATCAGACGGTTCCAGCCCTCGTGCAGATAGCGGTCCCACTTGCGCCCGTAGTCGGGCGGCTCGATCTGGTCCAGGGTGCGCCCGATCCTGCTGGGATAGTTCATCAGGTCGCCGGAGCCGAGCTCCCAGTGGATCCGGTCGAAGTCGCTGTCCCGGTACGATTCGAGCTCCTCCCGGATCGCGTCGAGCGTGCCGGCGCGCAGCACGTTGCTGATGTCGGTGTGGCCCTGCAGCCGCTTGTGCGACCGGTCGGCGCGGTCGGCGCGCACCAGCGCCGCCTCCTCGCCGGTGAGCGGCACCAGCTTGACGTAGGCGATCCGCGCCGGGGCATGGTCGCCGAGCTCCGGATGGGCGCCGGTGCCCGCGCGCAACCCGTACTGGGAGAAGGTGATCTCCTGATCGGTCAGATCGGCCACCTTCCAGAAGATCTCCTCCAGGCGGCGGCGCTTGAGGTGTCCGCCGGGGTCCCATTCGAGGACGGAGAAGGATTGATCGCCGGTGAGCCTGGCCCGCAGCCACACCACGTCGCCGGTGGCGTTGTGCCAGTCGATCTGACCGATGTCGCTGGGGTGGATGCCGATGGAGATGGCGTGCGGGCCGCGGAGGTCCAGCCGGCAGATGATGTCGGGCGCTCCGGTCTCCGGGTTGGCCATGAGCATGGTGCCGCTGAACGCGGGCGTCTCGTAGGGCAGGGTGCGCCAGACGCCGCGGCGCGACTCGGTGCTGAGGGCGGCGGACGGGATGCAGCGGTCCAGGTCCGAAACGTAGATCGGGGGCGAGGAGAACGCTCGGTCGCCGATCAGGTCGGGTGGAGGTGCCATGGCGGCTACGCTAGGGAGTCTGACGGATGTGCGGCGTGACCGGCAAGGCATCGGCGGCGGATCGTGCCAGCGTGGCGGCCGTGACATCGAACACAGCCTGCAGTTGCTCCTCCACGTGCGGATCGCGGAAGTGCGGGCGCCAGGTGAGATCGCTCAGCGAATCGCTCACCACGCACAGTCCCGCCGCGGCGACGCCCCGCACCTGCGCTGCGGCGTACACGGCGGCAAGCTCCATCTCCACCGCCAGCACGCCATCGGCTTGCATCTCGCGCACCTCGGCCTCGGTTTCCCGGAACGGGGCGTCCGTGGTCCAGGTACTGCCGATGGTGGCATCGATTTCAGCGGCCGCCAGCGCGCGCCGGCAGGCATCCAGCAACTCGGGGTCGGCCCGCGCTTGCGCCTCCGTCGGCAGGTAGTGGTAGGAGGTGCCCTCGTCCCGGATCGCGCGATCGCAGAGCAGCACGTCGCCGGGGTCGAGACCGGGCTGCAAAGCTCCGGCGTACCCCACCACCACGATGCGCCGCGCACCGAGCGCGACGCACATCTCCAGCGCGACCACCGCTGCCGGCGCGCCGATTCCGAATCCACCGGCAACGGCCACCGGTGCTGCGCCGCGCTCCAACACCACGAACGGTGCGCGGTCACCCGCTGCCCTCTTCACCGCGGAGGCGCTCACCTCACGCCACAGTCTCTTCTGAAAGAGCACGATCAGGTCGGGCGGACAAACCGGCAGGGGGCGAGCCGCGTGACCATGCTCGATCGATTGGCGGGCGGTGATGATCGCCGGGCTGCCGTACTTGGCGGGACAGTGCGGTAGTGCCATGGCCGATCCTATCGGACACGCGATCGCAGCGACAGCGGCGGTGCGACATCGCCGTTGCGCCGATTCACCGAGCTCGGCCGTTACCGGCGCTCGTCTCCCAGACTGACCTCAGAATCGCCTGTGCAGTCCCCAGGTTCGCGAAGAGCGTATGAGCCGCGTGGGCGCGTTGAAACCAGAAGCGATCCAAGGCGTCCTGCAGCTCGACGGGTCGAGTGTAGTGCTGTTTGACCCCGTACATGCTTCGAATGAGCTGCAGGAGCCAGACGTGAGGAGCGAAGCAGATGTCGTGGACGGCAACCCTGTGTGCTCTGCAGTACTCCCGTATCAGGACGGATGCCTTCTCTATCCATCCGGATGACGTGAAGTTCTCCGGACCAAGAGCGATCCTTCCGACCTCGTACGCAATCAGGAAGGGCCTGGGCGGTTGGAAATCGACAACGGCAGACACCCTGTCGTCTCTGAACATCACGTTCGGGAGGCCATAGTCGTTGTGTATCACCTGAGTTGTGAGAGTGGGGAGGGCTTGCAGGATCTTGGGAACTTCCCGAACGAGCTGTTTGCGTTCGATCAGCAAGGGAAGCGTCTTTCTGTCGAAGCCGTCCGGCTCGGGTTTTCGTCGGATGATCTGTATGTAGTGATCGATTTCGCTCAGCTTGTCGCCCGCGTCGAATCTGAGCCAACGCGACGTGTCCGAGGGGAGCCTTGAATCGAGCGTGCTGAAGTGACGATGCAAATCCCCAAGGACTCGACCTGCTTGTGCCATCTGTTCCAGTGACAGGGACCGCTTCGCGGTGCATCCATCCGCCCATTCGAACAGGACGAACGTCGTGTCACCGCTCGTGCAGATCAGGTCTTCGGAGCGAGTTGCGATGACCCTCGGAGTTGGTATGCCGCAGTCGCGCGCGTACATGGCGAGATCGAGCGCCTGTCGTTCGTCGTCTACGTTTGTCTGCCCGGGATACTCCTTGACGAAGAACCGGCCCTCCACCGCGTGCAGAGACCAGTTCCGGGTCCCACACCCCTCGTATATGCGGCTCATGGACGACGGTCGCAGGGAGTAGTGACGGTCTATACCGGCAAGAATCGTATCCCGCTTGTCAGGCACAACGCGCCAGGCGCTCGATCAGCTCTTCATTCCACTCGATGCCGAGGCCGGGCCGGTCGGACATCACGATCCGGCCGTCGCGGAACTCCGGCGGCGCGGTCAGCTCGTCGGACAGCAGCGCCGGGCCCATCTCGACGATCAGCCCGTTGGTGACCGCCGCGACCGCGACCGCGCCCAGATGGCCGTCACCGTGCGGGGCCATCGGCAGGTGGTGCGCGCCTGCATAGGCGGCGATCTTCACCCACTCGGTGAGCCCGCCGCAGACGTTCGGATCGGCCTGGATGAAGTGCGCGGCGCGCGCGTCGATCAGGTCGCGGAAGCCCCAGCGGGTGAACTCGTTCTCACCGCTGGCGATGGGGATCGGCTGCGCGCGGGCCAGCGCCGCGCTGCCCTGCATGTCGTCGGCATGCACCGGCTCCTCGAACCAGTAGGGGTCGTAGCGTTCGACCAGGCGCGCGAAGCGCAGCGCGGTGGCGAAGTCCCAGGCGTTGTTCGCGTCGATCATGAGATCGACGTTCGCGCCGATCGCGTCGCGCACGACGCGCACCCGGTCCGCGTCCTCGCGCAGCGTCACCCCCGACCAGCCGATCTTCATCTTCACCGCCCGGAAGCCCAGCTCCACCGCGTGCGCCGCCTCGGCTGCCAGCTCGGCCAGCCCCTTCCCTTCCTGGTAGTAGCCTCCGGCCGCGTACACGGGAAGCTCGCGCTGCGCGCCGCCGAGCAGCTTCCACGCGGGCTGGCCGGTCACCTTGCCACGCAGGTCCCAGAGGGCGTTGTCGATCGCCCCCATCGCGCGGATGTGCTCGCCCTTGGCGACCGGCTTGCGCCAGTTTCCCTGGTACATGCGCTGCCAGAGCGCGTCGGCCGCCAGCGGATCCTGCCCCATCACGACCGTGGACAACTGCTCGATGAGCGCCCGGTTCGGGCCGGGTCCCGGCGCCATGCCCACCGCCCCGTCGTCGGTGGTGACGGTGAGCCGCGAGAACCCCTTGCGCCGCGGGCGCGGCGGATAGCCGATGATCCCGTTCCAGAGGCCGGGCTCCGTGTCGCCGTACGAGAACGCGGTGAGCGTGAGGCCGGTGATGCGCATGGAACCCTCAGCGGACCAGGCGCCTGAAGCCCTCTACGGGCAGCGGGCCGCGCAGCCGGTCGGCGATGTCTCCCTTGCGGATCGCGTCGGCGAGCTCGGCCATGACCGGCGCCATCGCCCCTTCGTACTTGTCCAGTACCTCCTCCGTGTGCGCCACCGAGCAGTAGATGACCGGCGGAGCCAGGAAGCCGCGCTCAAGCATCAGGTGCGTGTACAGCGTGCTGAGCTCCTTCGCCTGCTCGTGGTCGAACGCGGCGTGCGCGATGCACGGATAGGCGTCGTCGATCACCAGCGGCACACCGGCCGCCGCGGCCTGGCGCTGCCATGCCTCCTTGACGCGGCGGCCGACCGCCGCCACCAACGCCGGCACGTCGAGCTGCTGCGTCATCTTTTTGACCGCGGCCACCGCCGCCGCCGGGCCCACGCCCTCGGTCCAGTAGCTGGAGGAGATGAACGAGTGCTCGGCGCCCTCCATGGCGGCCGCGGTGCCGATCACGGCGCCGATGGCGTGGCCGTTGCCCAGGCTCTTGCCGAACGCGGCCAGGTCGGGATCGACCCCGAAGCGGGCGTGCGCGCCGGCGCGCTCAAGGCGGAAGCCGATGGAGGTCTCGTCGAAGATCAGCATCGCGCCCACGCGGTGCGCCTCGTCGCGGATGTGCTCAAGATAGCCCGGATCGGGATCCTGTCCGCGGCACGGCTCCATGACCACGGCCGCGAGCCGGTCGCCGTGCTCGGCGATGATGCGGTCGAACCGCGCCAGGTCGCCCCACTCGAAGACTTGCGCCGTGCCGCGCAGCTCGCGTGGCACGCCGAGCGGCTCCAGCCCCGGCATCAGGTGGCCGCGCAGCGCGTCGCTCTCTCCCAGGTTCGCCGCCAGGTACCAGTCGTGCCAGCCGTGGTAGCCGCTGATCGCCACCACCGAGCGGTCGGTGGTGGCGCGGGCGATGCGCACCGCCACGGTCATCGTCTCGCCGCCCGTGCGCGCCAGCCGCACCCGTTCCGCCCAGGGATGCAGGCCGCACAAGAGGTCGGCCAGCTCCAGCTCCTCGCGCGGATTGAGGGTCGAGCAGCTCCCCAGGCTGACCCTGCGGATCACCGCGCGGGTGACGTCCGGATCGCGGAACCCCAGGATGGTCGCGCCGATCCCGTGCGAGGAGCAGTCGAAGAAGTGGCGTCCCGCCTCGTCCCACACCTCGCAGCCGCGCGCCTCACGGAAATAGGGCGGCCACCGGCCGGGCGCCATGCGGTCGGGGTTCTTGCTGAGCAGGTGGTTGCCGCGCGGGATGATGGTGAGCGCCCGCTCGTAGCTCTTCTGACCCAGATCGGGGTCGACCGCGCGCAGACCCAGCAGCCGCTCCGCGTTGTCGCAGAACACGTCCTGCAGGTCGGCTTCGTCGAGCCCGAACCGGTCGGCCGCGTGCAAGATGGCGCGCACCTCCTCCAGGCCGACCTGGATCGGCTGGCCGAAGAAGGCGCGATCGTTCCACTCGAGCTGGTCGGTGGCGATCCAGGCGAACCCGCTGCCGAGCGTGATCGAGCGCCCGCGCTGGTGGGAAACCGGGAAATCGGAGCCGTACAGGAGCTGACGCGGCCCGAATTCGTCCAGGATCGCGATCATGGGCTCCGCCTCGCAGATCGCGGAGGTGTCGAACCAGACGTTCGAAAGCCCGCGCAGGGAGGCGATCGACTTGCTGGTGTTGGGGCCGTGGAAGCCGCGCGCCGCGTGCGCGAGGATGAGCTGCGCGTTCGGAAAGCGCTCGCACTTCTCACGGATCTGGCGCTGGTTCTCCGGGTCGTCCAGCGCCGGATCGCGCACGATGTGCAGCATGATGAACCAGCCGCGCTCGTCGGCGACCTGCCACGTCCAGTCGGGCAGGAACTCGTCGATGTACGATTGCTGCGTGTCCTCGCGGGCGCTGTAGCAGTGGTAGCACTTGAAGCCGCCGATCCCCTCGCCGTCGAGGTCGGCTTCCACCTCGGCCAGCGTCGTGTCCGCGGCGACCAGGTAGGCGCGGATCGCCGTCGGGTGGCCGGCGGTCTCTGCCGCGACGAATTCGTTCTTCGGGCCGACCGGCAGCTCCGGGGCGGGAAAGGGCAGGACGAGGGCGCCGACCATCCGCTCGGGGCCGCCGAGCTGCGCGCCGACCAGCTCCCGCCAATCGGCCAGGCCGACCCGCTCCGGTCCCTGCTCGAGCATCGGACTCACGCGCGGAAAGTGTTCGGTGTCATAGAGATGCATGTGGGCGTCGAAGATGCGCGGCGGGATGCGCGCCGCCAGCTCGGCCGCTGCCTCCCGGTCTTCCTCGGTGGTGGTCCAGCCGGTTTCCAGCCGTTCGTGGGTCAACATGCGAGCCTCCTTGTCGATCGCCGCAAAATCGTAGCATGACGGGTTGCCAGAACTCTCAGAATTTGCGATTGTTTTGCATCATGAAAGTTCTGACAGCTCTTCTGACTATCGCACTCGTCGGTGCGGCGGCTGCCTGGGCAAAGACAGGAAGCTTCACGTACGACGACGGCTCGACCTACGAGGGCGAGTTCGAGGCCGGGAAGGTCCACGGCCAGGGCACCTACTCCTGGAGTGACGGGACGATGTACTCAGGTGCATTCGAGTCCGGTCTGCCCCACGGCGAAGGCCAGCTCACGTGGCCTTCAGGCGCCATGTACGAAGGACCCTTCCAGGCTGGCGAGATGGCCGGTACCGGCATGATGACGTGGCCGAGCGGCGCGACGTATGAAGGCAACTTCACCGCCGGGCGCATCAACGGCTACGGGACGCTCACCTGGCCCGACGGCCTGACCTACAGCGGCATCTTCGTGACGGAGACCATCGAAGGGACCGGCATGCTGATGTGGACCGACGGGACCAGCTACGAAGGTGATTTCGTGGGTGGGGGCATCCAAGGCAGCGGCATGATGAAGTGGGCCAGCGGCGACATGTACGAGGGCGGATTCATGGCTGGCGCGCCTCAGGGCGACGGTGTGTACACCTGGGCCACCGGATCCCGCTTCGAGGGCATGTACGAGGGCGGCCTGGCCACGGACGGCACCTTCTACGTCACCGACGGGGACGGCAGGGCCTGGCACTTCGTCGCGTCGCAGGACGCCGACGGGAACTGGATGGTCGATCATCCAGAAAGCCAGGGAATGTAGCCTCGGGTTGGTCTGAACGATAGAGATAGGACAGCCGAGCTGAGCGAATAGGCGGGGACGATGCCCCGGAAGGTCGATAAGACTGGCCGGGCATCGCTCCCCCGTTTTTTCCGTTGATATCGGCCACGCGCATGCCGACGACGGGTCAGGCCGTTTGCCGACCCGGGACGTGTGGCGGCGCGTTTTTTATCGGGAGAGAATGTGGGGCCGGGCCGTGAGCGTCAGCCGCTCCGGTATTCCGCCAGCGCCCGGTCCATCACCCAGCCGGTGCGCGCGGCGCTCGTACCGGTGCTCGGGCAGCTCCCCAGACCGCGGAGCTCGTCGACGATCGACTGAATCAGCGGCTGCTGCACGTGAGCGGGATGGGCGATCTCGGTGCGCGTGGTGCCGCCGGCCGTCGTGATCTCGAACGGGACTTCGCCGAACGTCGAGTAGCGCAAGACCCCTCGACTGCCGGCGATCTCGACCAGGTCGACCTGCTCGTGCGCGGTGAACGCGAAGCGCGCGGTGCCGATGACGCCGTCCCGGAAACGCATTGCGAACGCCACGGCATCCTCGGCCGGATAGACGCCGAGCTGGTTCACCGCGAAGCCGCGCACCTCATCGATCGGGCCGAGCAGGTGGTCCAGCAGGTCCAGCACATGTGAGCCCATGTCCGCGAACAGCCCTCCGCCGGCGATCTCGGGCCGGTATCTCCATGGCAGCGGCCCGGCGCCGAGCGAGGGGTTCGGGGGACTTGCATACTGCGCGGTCACCGTCAGCGGGGTGCCGATGCTGCCGCCGAGCAGCGCGTCCCGCACGGCCACGAAGCGCGGCAGCATGCGTCGGTAGTAGGCGACGAACAGCGGCAGGCCGGCCGCCTCGGCGGCGGCGTTCATGGCCTGGCACTCCTGGTGGGAGCAGGCCATCGGCTTCTCCACGTACACCGGCTTGCCCGCCGCCAGCGCCTGCAGGGCGTAGTCGTGATGCGACGACGGCGGCGTTGCGACGTAGACCGCGTCCACCTCGGCGTCGGCGATCAGCGCGGCCGCCTCGTCATACGCGCGCGGCACTCCGTGGCGGCGCGCGTAGTCGCGTGCGAGGTCCCCGTCGCGCCGCATGACCGCCACGAGCCTGGAGCCGTTCGCCTTCCGGAACCCCGGGCCGCTCTTGACCTCGGTGACGTCGCCGCAGCCGATGATCCCCCAGCGGATCGCGGACGGCGGGCTCATCGCGCCTGCTCCACGGGCGCCAGCAGGGCGCGCACCTCCGCCGAATGGATCGCGCGCTCGGCGGAGCCGCGCAGTTCGCCGGCCGCCTCGGTCCCTTCACGCGCGTAGGTATGCGCCTGCAGGGCCATGTCGATCTTGTCCAGATCCTTGACCAGCCGCCCTTCCGGGGTGCGGCGCTCGGCGTAGTCCAGCCACGCGGCCATGAGCGTTCCGTCCGGGTCGACGCTGGCCAGGATGCGTCGCGCGGCCTGCTCCTCCCGGCGGCGTTTCGTGTCGCCGGGAACGCCGTCGGCGGGCGTCAGATCGCCGGTGAGCGCCTCCGCTACGTCATGGATCACGGCAACGAGCACCGCCCGCGCCGGATCGGCGCCGACCGCCGACGCGGTGACCGCCGCCAGCGCCGCCACGCCGAACGAGTGCGCGGCGACCGACTCCGGATCCGGGACGCCCCGCTGCACCCAGCCGGTGCGCGGCAAGCGCTTCAGGGCGGCGACGTGGGCGAAGAACGCCTCGAGCCGCTGCGCGTTCATCGGTTCGGTGGCGGGCACCCGGGGAGGGTATGCCGAGCGGGGGACTCTCGACTACCGTAGTGTCCGGCAGGTGATGGACGCCACGGATGGCTCGGTGCGGTTGTTCCTGGATCGGGACGAGATCGAGCTTGCCGGCTACGACGAACGCGCGGCGGTCGGCGATCTTATTGCCGCCCTGGAGCGGATGCGGCTCCGCCCCGGTCTGGCGACGGTGGGCTGCGCCGGCTGCGGGCTTTGTTGCCGCGACCGGGTGCCGGTGCTCGGCGCGGATCTGCCGCGGCTGGAACGGGCGCTGGGACTCCGCCGCGAGCAGCTTCTCCGCGACCACCTGGAGTTGCCGGAGCGCCCGGACCCGCATGAGCGCGCCGCCGGCATCGCCGACCTGGGGCGGCAGTTCCATGCCTCGGAGCCGGAGGCGACGCTGCTCTACGAATGGAACACCGGCGAGCCGATCGTCCCGCGGCAGGGCGGGGACGGCTTCTGCCACTGGCTCCGAGACCGGCGCTGCTCGGTCTACCCGGGGCGGCCGCTGATCTGCTCCTTCTACCTGTGCAACTTCGGCGACCGGCTGTCGGCGCTGTTCGACGCGATCGTGCGGCAGGGCGTATGGCACAGCTATGTCGCGGTCGGCTGGATCGAGAGCGGCGTCGTCGCGCACAATCCGTTCGTGTCGGTCGGCGACCCGACACGGGCGCCGCTGGGCGCGTTCGACATCGACGTCGCCCCACTGCTGCAGCGCATGGCCGACACTTGGTAGCTGTCACCAGGACCTGCAACTTGGATGTTGGGGCGGAGCGTCATATTATGTGAGCGCGTTCACCCATGTCACCTGAGATCAAGCTACAGAGGCATTCGATCGTCGCAGTTGGTGATCTGAACCCGGCGATCTTCCAGCCGGCTTGGTTCGCTGGGGAAGGCCTGATCACTCGTGGTGAAGCTCAGGCCGCAACGGTCCAGGTGATCAGCGCCCAGGCAACCCAATTTGAAGTCGATTGGCTGAGCCTGCAGGTGTTGCCGGAGCGGTTCGCTGCAACGACGACGAACGAAGCGTTTTTCCAGCACTTGCACGATCTTGTGGCAGCCACGTTCTCAAGGCTCGTCCATACGCCGATCAGGATGCTCGGCATCAACTTCAATTGTCACTGCCACCTTGAAGATCCGAAGTGGAGTGAACTTAGCGACGTACTCGCACCGAAGGCTCCATGGTCTCGCCTGCTCGAGAGCCCTCAGATCCACGGTCTAGATCCACGGTCTAACGATGGAAGGCACAAGACCGACGGGTCCCAAGGATTATCTTCGGATCAGAGTGAAGCCATCGGTACGTGTTCAAGACGGCCTGTTCATCGATATAAACAATCACTATGATACTACTGACGACGGTCCTGGATGCCGCACCATGCTCTAACCTTACCATATGTTGCGCGTGCTGTTCGAGTGCACGAGCCGCGCACTGCGTTCCGGACTCTCCAAGCATGGGAGGGAGTCGTAACTGCCGTGGCCGCGAAGTCATTAGGGTGCGGCTCCTTTGCGACGACTTCTATGTTCATAACGGTACATGAGTTAGATACGGTAGGCCACATGTGGGTGCGCGGTTTCAGGCACCCTATGCCCTTGGTGGAGCCATAGCTCCCCTGCTGCCGGGCGGGTCGCCTCCCGAGGGGCTGAACAATTCCTGCGCATGCTCGTACCGTGCCTCCATGCTCGTACGGGAGGGGTAAGCGATGAGTGCCAACGGCAACGGCTGCCTGCGGTGTGCCGGCAGAACGTTCAGCGAGGCCGAGCTGCAGATCGTCGCCGAGGTGGTCGCCAACGGCGGCAGCCTCAGCCGGGCGCAGCTCATGGGGCGCGTCTGCCAGCGGCTGCGGTGGCGCCGCCGGAGCGGCGCGCTGAAAGTCCGTGAATGTCGTGACCTGCTGGAGGCGATGGAACACGACGGCCGGTTGCGGTTGCCGCCGAAACGCAAAGGCGGCCGGCCGCCGGGCTCGCGCACGCGGGTGCCGCGTACGCCGGCCGGCGAGCCCGGACAGCCGTTGCTGGGCACCGTCGGGCAGTTCGGGACCGTCAGCCTGCAACCGGTCACCACCGGTGGCGAGCATGGCTGGTGGCGTGAGTTGATCGGCCGCTATCACTACCTGGGCTACCGCGTGCCGTTCGGCGCGCAGATGCGTTACCTGGCGTTCGTCAGCCATCCGGCGCCGACGGTGGTGGCGGCGCTGCAGCTCTCATCGCCGGCGTGGCGGCTGGCGGTGCGCGACCGCTGGATCGGCTGGGACGAACCGACGCGGGCGCGCAATCTGCAGCGGGTGGTCAACAACAGCCGCTTCCTGGTGCTGCCGTGGGTGCGGATGAAGAACCTGGCCAGCCGGCTGCTGTCGCTGCTGGCCGGGCGGCTGGCCGTCGACTGGCACGCCCGCTTTGCTACCGAGCCGCTGCTGCTGGAGACGCTGGTGGATCGCCGCCGCTTTGCCGGCACCTGCTACCGGGCAGCTAACTGGATCGAGTTGGGCGACACCGCCGGTCGCGGTCGCATGGACCGCGCCCATGCCCGCCATGGGCAGTCCCCGAAGCGGGTGCTGGTGTATCCTCTGGTGGCCGACGCGCAGCGCCGGCTCGCAGGGGTCTGAGCGATGGGTGCTGCGCTCGCTTGGCAGGCCGAGACTGCTGTTGACCCGTTCGCCGACACGCGGGCGGCGTTCGAGCGGCTACTGCGGGTGGCGAGCAGTGAGGAGACGCAACGGATGAAGCACAGTGATCTGGAGCGACTGCTGGACAAAGAAGGCCAGGAGCTGATGCGCCAGCTCTACCAGGACTGCGTCGATGAGCAGGCGCAGGCGCAGGTCACCGACGAAGTGGTCGACGCGCAGGGCCGGCAGCGCACCCGCAAGCGACAGCAGCACCGCGAGTTGGAGACGATCTTCGGCACCGTCGAGGTGGATCGCACGGCTACGGGGCGCAGGGCGCAGGGCGCAGCGAGCCTGCACCCGCTGGACGCGCAGATGAACCTGCCTGAGGAGCGCTACTCGCTGGAGGTGCGCCGTCGAACGGCGCTGGAGGCGTCGAAGAACTCCTTTGACGAGACGGCCGAGACGCTGAGTCGGTACACCGGCGCCAAGATCGGCAAGCGGCAGGTGGAAGAACTGGTCAGCCGAGCGGCCGAGGACTTCGACGCCTTCTACGAGCAGCGCCATCAGGCGGTCGAAGAACAGGCGGTCGAAGAGCAGGCGGTCGAAGAACAGGCGGTCGAAGACAAAGCGGTCGAAGACAAAGCGGTCGAAGACAAAGCGGCCGAAGACCAGACAGCGACCGAGCCGCTTGCGGCCGATGCCCTGCTGGTGATCAGCAGCGACGGCAAAGGCGTGGTCATGCACCGCCAGGACCTGCGCCCGGCCACGCGCACGGCCAGCGAGCGCACACCGCGCAACAAGATGGGCTCGCGGCTGAGCAAGGGCGAGAAGCGCAACCGCAAGCGCATGTCCACGGTGGCGGCCGTCTACTCGGTGGCGCCCCACGTGCGCACGCCCGAGCAGATGCTCGCCGCACTGGCCAGGGACGAGGAAGCTGAACCGAGCCGCCGGCGTCCTCGTCCGCAGCACAAGCGAGTATGGGCGAGCCTGGAGCACGAACCCCGGCAGGTGTTGGCGGAGGCGTTGCGCGAAGCGTTGCAGCGCGACCCGCACCGTACCCGGCGCTGGGTAGCGGTGGTCGACGGCAACCAGAGGCAGTTGGACATCCTCGAAGACCTGGCCGAGCGCCACGACGTGCAGCTGACGATCGTGCTCGACATCTTCCACGTGCTGGAATACCTCTGGAAAGCGGGCCACGCGCTGTGCGCTGAGGGCAGCACAACGCTTGAACAGTGGGTCTTGCACCGCCTCGGGCGTGTTCTGGAAGGCCGCGCTGTCCACGTGGCTGCCGGCATGCGCCGCAGCGCCACCAAGCGCCGCCTGACGACTCGGCAGCGCGAGCCGGTCGACCGGTGCGCCAACTACCTGCTGAAGTACCAGGACTACTTGGCCTACGACCAGTACCTCGGCGCCGGGCTGCCGATCGGTTCGGGGGTCATCGAAGGCGCCTGCCGCCACTTGGTCAACGACCGGCTTGGCATCACTGGTGCGCGCCGGCGGCTGCGCGGAGCCGAGGCGGTGCTGCGCCTCAGAGCGCTTCGCAGCAGTGGCGATTTCGACGAATACTGGGCGTTCCACGAGGCGCGGGAGTGGCAGCGTACCCATCAGCAGCGCTACGCCGACGGACAGGTGCCGACGCTGCAGCAATCGCACAGCGAACGACGGAGCCGCTTGCGAATCGTCGGTTAGCTGCCACGTACGCTCCAGTCCCTGGCCCACCACCGACGAAACCCGGCACCGCCGGCCCGCGTACGTCCCCCCAGACTTCTCGTCCCGCCGCATCATCGCCGCTGAATCTCCTCGCGCCGCATTTGTCTGAGCATATGTACGCTCACGCCCAAGCCGCCTCACGCCTCACGTACCCTACCTTGCGGCGTCGTCGCAAAAGAGCCGCACCCAATTCATTCGCGGTTAGGCTCAGGGATTTGATGAGCGACATGCCCGATGAAGAGGCCGACGTGAGCTTTGATGAAGTCAGTGACGATGAGAGAGTACTGGTCAAGGTCGGAGCCGTGTTCCTGCTGCACGTCGGATACGCGACAACCGAGGGGGGGCAGCGAAGCCGGGTGGCTCTTCTGCGGTTTCGACGCCTTCCCGTGTGGACGGACACAGAGCTTGCTACCGCTGGGAGCGTTGCACGGGAACAGGCGAATACGATCCGTTGGACGTAGCAGCTCCGGGCCCGAACGACTTCGAGTTCACACTCCTTGGCCCCGGCTATGGTGAGTGCGCACTCATCCACTGTGGGCACGGCGAATGGATCGTTGTGGACTCGTGCGTCGACGAGGCCGGCCACCCGGCGGCTCTCAGCTATCTGAGGGAGATCGGCGTCGACGCGGAACGCTCAGTGCGGATGATCGTGGTTACGCACTGGCACGACGACCACATCCGCGGTATCTTTGAGGTTGTTCGGTGTTGTCCCAGCGCTTCGTTCGTATGCCCGGGAGCCTTTCGCTATGAGGAGTTCTTGACCTTAGTCGCAGCCTATGCGGCTGGCGCTATGATGCTTCAGACCGGGACACAGGAAATAGGGAAGACGCTCGGACTTGTAAGGGAACGCGGAACTGAGGCATTGCTGGCGTCGGAAAACAGACTGCTACTGAGACGTCGGAGGTGTCAGCTCTGGGCGCTGTCTCCGTCGGATGAGTCGATCAGGGCGGCACTGACGTACCTTGCCCGTCAGATGCCTCGACCGATGGAATCAAAACGGCCGTGCCGTCCCCGACGCCGAACCACCTGTCGGTTGCGCTGCTGGTCGAGCTCGACGGTACCACTATCCTTCTCGGCGCTGACGTGCTACGATTCATTCAGTGACCGAAAGAGAGGTTGGTTACGGATCGTCGATCTACAGACTGAGTATGATCATCCGATCGCGGACGTCCTGAAGGTGCCACATCATGGCTCGAGCGGTGCAGATGCCAAGGAGACTTGGGATCGACTTCTTCGCGCTCGGCCGATCGTCGCTTTGACCCCGTTCCAGCAAGGGGGAGTGTCACTTCCCAAAGCGACTGACATAGACCGCATCTGCGGAAAGACGACGGAGGCGTATATCACATCGTTGCCTCGCCGGGGGAGACCGCCGAAGCGAGGTTCCGCCGTGGATAAGACCATTGCCGGTGTTCTCCGTAATCGACGAATTCAGTCACCGCCGTTTGGTCGAGTAACGTTGAGATACTCTTCGCATGATAGGGGGTGGACCGCTCAACTCGCCGGCGCGGCGTGCCGGCTCCATCCAGGAATCTTGTGAGTACCGCCGGATCGGTGATCCGGCCCGCGGACCACACGACGACCTGGGCCGGGTTCGGCCCGGTGCTGCGCGTGTTCCGCATGGCGCTGGCCCATCCGGTACGGTTGACCGTCGCGGTCGTCGCCACCGTCGCCGCGGCCGTGTTTCAACTGCTGCTGCCGCAGTACGTCGGTGACGTGGTGGACACCGTGAACGTGATCCTCGCCAAGGCCAACGACCCGGGGGGCGCCAAGCGGCAACTGCTGCAGCTCGCCGGGCTGATCCTCATCGCCAGCGTGGCGCGCGGGCTGATGATGATGGTGCACACCCAACAGGCGGAGATCGTCGGCCAGAGCGTCGGTTACCGGCTGCGAATGGACTACTACGACAAGGTGCAGCGGCTCAGCTACGGGTTTCACGACCGCGTGCACACCGGCGAGCTGATCACCCGCGGCATGCTCGACGTCGAGGCGGTGGCCAACTCCTTCAACCGCGGGATGATCAAGGCGATCTGGCTGCTGGTGCTGATCGGCTGGGGCACCTGGCTGCTGGCGAGCACCGACGCGGTGCTCACGCTGGCGGCGCTGAGCTTCGCGCCGGTGGTCGCGTGGCGCGCCACCGTGGCGCGCATGCGGCTGCGCGTGGCGTGGCTGCGGCTGCAGCAGTGCCTGGCGCGGCTGACCAACGTGATGGAGGAGAACCTGAGCGGCATCCGCGTCGTGCGTGCGTTCGCCGCTCGTGAGCATGAGATGGCCAAGTTCGACACCGTCTCCGAGCAGGCCAAACGCTACACCGACCGCACGATCAACATCCGCGTACGCGACGTGAGCCTGATGACCCTGGCCTACTACGGCGCGATGGCGCTGATGCTCTGGGTCGGCGGCAACCGCGTGCTGGCCGGGCACATCACCGTCGGCGACGTCACCGAGTTCCTGGTCTTCATGCTGATCCTGCAGATGCCCATCCGGCAGCTCGGCATGGTGGTGAGCGCGTTGTCGCGGGCATCGACGTCCGGCGGGCGGCTGTTCGAGATCCTGGATCTGGAGCCGGACATCAGGGACCAACCGGGCGCCCGGGAGCTGGAGATACGCGAAGGGGTGCTGCGCTTCGAGTCGGTGGGCTTCTCCTACGGCGGCGACTCCTACGGCGGCGACGGCAACACGGTGCTGGACGACGTCAGCTTCGAGGTGGGACCCGGCCGCACGCTGGGCATCGTCGGTCCGCCGGGGGCGGGCAAGTCGACGATCGCGCTGCTGACCGCCCGCTACTACGACGTCGGCGCCGGCCGCATCACCATCGACGGTCAGGACATCCGGTCGGTGACCTTGCAATCGCTGCGTTCCGCGGTGGGGGTGATCCAGCAGGACAACTTCCTGTTTACCGCCAGCGTGGAGAGCAACGTGGCGTACGCCGACCCGTGGGCGCAGCGCGAGCAGATCACTCACGCCAGCTCTTCGTCGCAGCTCCACGACTGGGTGCTGGGCCTGCCCGAGGAGTACCGGACGCTGGTCGGCGAGCGCGGGGTGTCGCTGTCCGGCGGCCAGCGCCAGCGGCTGTCGATCGCCCGCAGCATCATGGTGAGGCCGGCGGTGATCGCCTTCGACGACTCCACGGCGGCCATCGACGCCGCGACCGAGCAGCGCATCCGCGCGGCCCTGCGCAGGCTCACCGAACGCACCGCCACCATCATCGTCTCCCACCGGCTGAGCTCTCTGATGCACGCCGACGAGATTCTGTTCTTGGACGCCGGCTCCATCGTGGAGCGCGGCACCCACGCCGAGCTGATGAAACTGGGAGGCCGCTATCGCGCGCTGTACCAGCTTCAGGCAAACCCGTCCGAGTCGATGGATCGGATCGCCGACAGCATCGTCGGCGGCGCGGCACGCGCGGCGGAGGTGGCGCGTGGCCGCTAAACGTCTCCGGACCCAGGCACAGGCTGAGAAACGGCCTCACCTGGCGTCAGTCGGGGCGCAGTCCAACCGCGAGGAGGTGATGTTCGGCGCGACCTTCGACGGCAGGATCGTGCGCCGGTTCCTGGCGTTCGTGGTGCCCTACCGGCGGCGGCTGCTGTTCGGGCTGGCGGCGGTGCTGGTGTTCACCGCCACGCAGCTCGCGATCCCGCTGATCGTGAGCAACACGTTCGAGCACGTGGCGGGGGCGGGCGACTCGGCCCTGACGCTGCTGCGGGCCGCCGTCGCGGTCTTCGTGGGCATCATCCTCGTGAACTTCGTCGCCAACGTGCTGCAGGAAGGCGTGGTGGCGCGCGCCGGCGCGCGCGTGCTGTTCGATCTGCGCCGGGCCATGTACCGCCACCTGCAGCGGGTGTCGCTGTCCTTCATGGACCGCACCGAGACCGGCCGGCTGATGTCGCGCCTGCAGGGCGACGTGTACGCGCTGCAGGAGTTCCTTGAATCTTCCGTGTTCGCGGTGGGGGACATGCTGCTGCTGATCGGCATCATGACGGTGCTGGTGGCCATGGACTGGATGCTCGGACTGATGGCCCTGGCCGTGGTGCCGACACTGATCATCGTCCGCATGGTGTGGCTCCCGCACGCCCGGCGCACCTTCCTGCGGGCGCGGGAGGCCTCGTCCATCGCCAACGGCGCCATGGCCGAGGCGATCAACGGCGTGCGCACGGTGCAGGAGGCCGGCCGCGAGCTGGTCAACCTGGAGCTGTACCACGACAAGGCGCACGACAACCTGGTCGCGCAGTCGCGCGCGGTGATGATCGCGCAGGTGATCATCCCCATCGTCGACACCCTCACCGGCATCGCCACCGGGATCGTCGTGTTCGTGGGCGGGTCGATGGTGCTCGACCGGAGCCTCGACCTGGGCGTGCTGATCGCCTTCCTGATCTACATCCAGCGCTTCTTCCAGCCGATCCGCTCGGTGACGATGCAGCTCAGCATCATGCAGCGGGCCATGGCGGCCGGGCAGCGCATCTTCGAGGTGATGGACGTGCCCATCGACCTCCAGGATCGGCCGGGAGCGATCGAGCTCGACGACTGCGACGGCTCGGTCGAGTTCCGCGGCGTCACCTTCGGCTATTTGCCGGATCAGCCGGTGCTACAGGACATCAGCTTCACGGCCCGTCCCGGAGAGACGGTGGCGCTGGTCGGGCCGACCGGGTCCGGCAAGACCAGCATCACGGCGCTGGCGCACCGTTTCTACGACGTGTGGGACGGGCAGGTACGGGTGGGGGGCCACGACGTGCGTGACGTGTCCCAGGATTCGCTCGGCCGCCACATCGGCATGGTACTGCAGGAGCCGTTCCTGTTCTCGGGCACGATCGAGGAGAACATCCGCTACCACAAGCCGCACGTGACGCCCGAACAGGTCGAGGAGGCGGCCCGCGCGGTGGGCGCGCACGGCTTCATCATGCGCCTGCCGGACGGCTATCAGAGCGAGATCGAGCAGCGCGGCGGCAACCTGTCGCTCGGCCAGCGGCAGCTCATCAGCTTCGCGCGCGCCGTGGTGGCCGACACGCCGGTGCTGGTGCTGGACGAGGCGACCGCCAGCATCGACAGCTACACGGAGATGCTGATCCAGAAGGCGCTCAAGAAGCTGCTGGAGGGCCGCACCGGGCTCGTGATCGCGCACCGGCTGGCCACCATTCGCGGCGCCGACCGCATCCTGGTTCTGCAGGAGGGCAGGATCGTGGAGCGCGGCACCCACGCCGAGCTGATGGCCCTGAATGGCTTGTACGCGCGGCTGTACTCGATGAACTACTCGTCGTTCGACGACATCCCGGACGAGCTGATCGAGGCGGCGCTCAGGGCCACAACGTGAGCTGGTCCGCGCCCGCCCGGTAGCGGCCGGGGACGCGGAAGGAGCCGGTGTCGAGCGTGGGTGCGCGATTGTCGACGCCGGCGCGCGCGCACGATGTCCGGAACATGGTCGCGACCAGATCAGCGAACGGTCCGCTGCCGCGCATGCGGGAGCCGAAGCGGGCGTCGTTGAGGCGATCGGCACCGGGCTGGCCGGCACCGGGTTGGCCGCCGCCGCGGATCTGGCGGATGCGGGACAACACCTTGCCTTTCCGGTCGGGCCGGTGCCGTTCGAGCCAGTCCTCGAACAGCGGCGCCACGGCGAGCGGCAGCCGCAGCATGACGTAGCCCGCGAACGACGCGCCGGCGGCGCCCGCGGCGTCGAGGATCGCCGGGATCTCGTGATCGGTGAGGCCGGGGATCACGGGCGCCGTCAGGACCCCTACCGGCACGCCGGCCGCGGCAAGGGTCTCCATCGCCTGCAGCCGCCGGGCGGGGGTGCTGGTGCGCGGTTCCATGGCGTTGCTCAAGGAGGCGTCGATGGTCGGGATCGACAGGAACACCGCGGCGGCGCCGTAGGCGGCGAGCTCGGCCAGCAAGTCTGCGTCGCGGGCCACCAGCCGGTTCTTGGTGACGACGATCACCGGGTTGCGGAACTCGGCCAGCACCTCCAGGCAGCGGCGGGTGATGCGGAGCCGGCGCTCGATCGGCTGGTACGCATCGGTCACCCCGGAGAGCGCCAGTGGCTGCGGGCGCCAGCGTGGAGAGGCGAGCTCCGCGGCCAGCAGTTCGGGCGCATCTTCCTTGACCACGATCCGGGTCTCGAAGTCGAGTCCGGCGGAGAAGCCCAGGTACTCGTGCGTAGGGCGCGCGTAGCAGTAGGCGCAGCCGTGCGCGCAGCCGCGATAGGGGTTGATCGAGGCGTCGAAGCCCACGTCCGGGCTCAGGTTGGTGGCGATGATGGAGCGCGAGCGGTCGCGCAGCAGCTCGGTCTGCGGGCGGCCGGGCGGGGCGTCCGGGTCGGCGACGTACTCGATGCGCTCGAAGCGGTTGGGCGGGTTGACGGCCGCCCCGCGCCCCTTCATGCGGCGGTCGCGTCGGCGATCAGCTCGGCGATGACGCGCCAGTACAGGTCGTGCTCGACCGCGGCGGCGCGCCGTTGCAGCGTCTCCGGCGTGTCGTCCGGGCGCACCGGGACGGGGCGCGACGCGATCAGCGGACCCTGGTCGTATTCGGCGGTGACGTAGTGGACGCAGATCGCGCTCTCCCGCAGGCCGGCCGCCAGCACCGCGCGATGCGGCACCAGGCCGTACATGCCGCGGCCGCCGAAGCGCGGCAGCGGCGCCGGATGGATGTTGACGATGCGGCATGGGTAGCGCGCGACCACCTGCGCGGGGATGCGCTTCATGAAGCCGGCCAGCACGATCAGGCCGATCCGGTGAGATTCGAGATGGCCGAGCATCGCGTCCCGGCAGGCGTCCGCCTCGGGGTGCGTCACCCCGGAGAGGTGCACCGCCGGAATACGGTGCCGGCGCGCGGTGGCGAGCGCGCCGCTGCCGCTGTTGTTGCTCAGCACCAGGGCGATCCGCCCCGGCAGCCGGCCGTCGGCGACCCGTTCCGCCAAGACGCCCAGATTGCTGCCCCGGCCCGAGGCGAACACCGCCAAGTTCACGTCCGGGAAGGATGGCATGAACGCCGCCGCAAATGCGGCGGGCCGTGTTAGTGATCGCGTCACGTGTCGCCGACATCCCCGGCCACGTGCTGCCGACGTGGCAGCAGGTCCTGAATCGACACTACGAGCCGTGGACTACGGCTCATGTAATCGACACGGCGCGGCCCTCGTTCGAGGAAGCAGTGTCGGAAGCTGAGGCCAGGGTGTGCGAGGCCGATGCTCGACGACGGCGGGAGAGCTATCCGTCCGATTGATGCCAATATGTATGCATGCCATTATGATGTAGATGGTACGCACTCAGATTCAGCTCCCCGATGCGCTCTATGAGGAGGCCAAGCGGGTCGCCCGTGAACGCGAGATGTCGCTGGCGGAGGTGGTGCGGCGCGGTGTCGAGTACATCACGCGAGTCTATCCGGCTGTCGGCAGCGACCGGCGCTGGGTTCCTCCTCCGCCCAGCAGGCTCGGCGCATTCAAGGCGTCTCCCGAGGACTGGCGGCTGCTGGTGAACGAGCCGGCATCGGAGCGTTGATCGAGTGCTTTCGATCGATACCAACCTGCTGGTGTATGCGCAGAACTCGGACTGCGACGAGCACCGGAGTGCACGCGCGTTCCTGTCCGCATGCCGGGATCGCGACGTCGTCATCTGCGAGCTGGTGCTGGTCGAGCTGTATCTGGTCCTGAGGAGCGCGGCGATCGTCTCCCGCCCCCTCGGGGCGGAGGACGCGGTCGAGGTCTGCTCCGCCTACCGGAACAACCCGCGGTGGCGACTGGTCGAACATGCTCCCGTCATGGCCGAGGTCTGGGAACGAGCCGGGACACCCGACTTCGCGCGGCGCAGGATCATCGATGCGCGGCTGGCCTTGACGCTGCGTCACCATGGGGTTACCGAGCTTGCGACCGCGAACGTCCGTGACTTCGAGGGGTACGGCTTCGCTCGGGTGTGGAACCCGATCGAGCAGACCACAGAGCCGTAAGGTCAGGGGGCCGCCTTGAGCGCTCCGGCCGGCTCTACCGCGACGAATCCAGCCGACCGCTGCCGGATGACCCGCGGCACGATCCAGCGGCTATTCCCGGAACCACGCCGTGAACGCCAGCGTCTCTCTGCGCCGAGCACGGCTGCGGGCGGAAGCCGGAAACCAGGCCAGCTCGCGGCCGGTGCCGTCCGGCGCCGAGCGGGCGCGAACACCGCGCAACCGATCGCCTCTGGCCCGTGCGCCGATCGGCTGGCAGCGAGCGTGCGGCACCGGCGTGCCGTTGCGTTCGAGCGGGTACGTTTCGGGCAGCCCAGCGGCGCGAACGCCGTCGTGCGAGTGGACGTCACACACGGTCTGACGGCGCGGCAGGGAGCAGCCCACCAGCACGGGCCCCGTATCGTCGCGAAGATCTTCCGGCTCATAGGGCCATGCGGCGATGAAGGCACGGACATTCGCTCGCGCCGTCGCCAGATCCTGGTTCAGGTAGAGCGCCGGAAAGCTGTCCGGCGGATTCCAGCGTCCGCCGTGACGCTGCGCGAAAGAGGGATCGAGCGGATCGGCCCAGACCGGATCGGCGACCCGCCACCACTCGTGCGATTCAGGCACCGTCTCGCGCAGCAGCTCCATGGTCAGGCGTGTACCCGCTCGAACCGGAACATGTCCCGGCATGCCGCCAGCAGCGCTTGCGTGTCGCCCTGCGCCAGCAGGCCCATAAGCGAGACCCCGCGGAGCGCCGGGATCGGCCGGCGCACCACAGCCGGGATCCGGTCGCGCTTGAGGTAGTGGACGAGCAGGTCCGTGGCGGCGGCCAGGTCGGCCACCGCTCCCGCGCGCTCCGAAGGCACGCCGCGGCGCAGCCACTTGCCGATCGCCTGCCGGCTCACCCCGAACAGGCGAGCCGCCTCCGCCTGGTTCAGATCCCATACCTCGATCGTCCGCGCGAAGGCTTCCGCCGCGCGCCGGCGATCCAGGCTCTCGGTGAATAGATCGAGCCACGCACACTCGTGCCGGTGAGCGGTGAAGATCTGCTCGGAAGCATCTTCCGGAGCGAGGTCGTGAATCGTCGTGATCGTGCTCATACGCTCTCTCCGAGTAGTAGTAAACGTGGGCCGACCGCTACCAAATGTCAACCTAAGCGACAAACGACATCAGCGGAGCGAGAGGATCAGCCGTCGGTATCGACACGGGATCACGCATTCCGATTCGCGTATGGCAGGCATGAGCGCGCAGCAGCGTATCCGACCGGCGGTAGGCACGGTAGGGTGTATCCTGGACCGTGGATGGAGGTGAGACCGTGAACGGACGCTACCGCGCAGTGGTGATCGGACTGGGCCGGATGGGAAGCACCATCGACGACGAGCGGGGTAAGTGGGCGCACCATCTGTACCCGACCGCGCACACTCCCTGCTACCGGGCGGCCGGGGTCGAGGTGGCAGCCGGCGCCGATCCGCACGCGGGGCAGCGCGACGCCTACCGGGCGAAGTGGGGGGTCGAGACGCTCTACGCGGACTACCGCGAGATGGTGGAGCGGGAGCGACCCGACCTGGTGAGCATCTGCACCTCGGCCCGGCCCCGCGCGCGCGTCCTGCTCGACGTCGTGGAGATCGGCGCCTCGCGCGGCCTCAAGGCGATCTGGGCCGAGAAGCCGCTGGCCATCTCGCTTGCGGAGGGTGACCGGATGGTGGCCGCCTGCCGGGAGGCGGGCATCGCCTTCGCGGTGGGCTGCTCCCGCAACTGGTCCGCGTACTACGATCGCATGCGCGAGTTGGTCGACGCTGGCGAGCTGGGCGACCTGCTGCAGATCGTCAGCCAGGGAGAGGCGTTCATCTCGCACAACGGCAGCCACCTGCTCGCCCTCACCAACCGGTTGGCCGGCGGCCGGGTGCGGTGGGCGTTCGGCCACATGGACTCGGACCAGAACGCGGCCGGCGACGACGACCTGCAGGGCAACGGCTACCTGCACTACGACAACGGCGTGCAGGGGTTGGTGCGCATGCTGCCGTGCGGCGCGGCGAGCTGGCAGTTCGAGCTGGTGGGCACCCGCGGGCGTCTGCATGCCCTGGCCGATGCCCAGGAGGTCGCGTTCCACAAGCTGCATCAGTCCAGCCTGGAGGGCCGCGGCGAGGAGCCGGCACGGCTGCTCTTCCCAGCACCGTCGTCGGTCGAGAGCCCCAACACGCGTACCGTGCGCGACCTGCTCGCCTGCATCGAGACCGGCAAGGAGCCCAACTGCAGCGGCGCTGACGCGCTGCACGCGCTGGAGGTCGCCATGGCCATGCGCGAATCCCACCGGCGCGGCGGTGTCCGGGTGGCGCTGCCCCTGGCCGATCGCTCGCTGCGCATCTTCTCCCGCGAGACCCGCGGCGACTCCGAGCCGGCCGCCGTGCGCGCGGCGCGGCGCCGGGCAGGCGGCGGCTGATACGCGGCGCGCTTGTCTGTGCCGTGTGCCGACGGTAGGTTGAGCCGGTGGCGTCCTTAACGCTCACGAGTCGGCCGCGCCGCAACCGAAGAAGCGACGGCATCCGCCGCTTGGTGCGCCAGACCGAGGTGCGGCCGGCCGATCTGGTGCTGCCGCTGTTCGTGGTCGAGGGCTCCGGGGTCCGCGAGCCGATAACGGCGATGCCGGGGCGCCATCGCCTGTCGATCGACACCCTGCTCGTGGAGGCGGGCGAGGCATTCGCCGCCGGCGTCCCGGCGGTGGCGCTGTTTCCCGCCGTGCCGGACGAACGGAAGGACCCGCGCGCGGGCGAGGCGATGAATCCGGACGGACTCGTCCCGCAGGCGATCAGCGCGCTCAAGAACGCGCATCCGGGGCTGCTGGTGATCACCGACGTGGCGATGGACCCGTACTCCAGCGACGGCCACGACGGGCTGGTGATCGACGGCCGCATCGACAATGACCAGACCCTGCCGATCCTGGCCGACATGGCCCTGTGCCAGGCGGAAGCGGGCGCCGACCTGGTGGCGCCGTCCGACATGATGGACGGGCGGATCGGCTACATCCGCGACGCGCTGGACCGGGCAGGCCACACGGAGGTCGGGATCCTGGCCTACTCGGCCAAGTACGCATCCTGCTTCTACGGCCCGTTCCGGGAGGCGCTGGACTCCGCCCCGCGTGCCGGCGACAAGAAGACCTATCAGGTCGACCCGGCCAACGGGCGCGACGCGCTGCGGGAGGTGCTGCTGGACGTCGCGGAGGGCGCGGACATCGTCATGGTCAAGCCGGCGCTGCCGTACCTGGACGTGGTCGCCGCGGTCCGGAGCGCGGTGGAGGTGCCGGTCGCCGCCTATCAGGTCTCGGGTGAGTACGCGATGATCACGGCGGCCGCCGCCGCCGGCTGCATCGACGGCGATCAGGCGATGGTGGAATCGATCACCGCCATCAAGCGGGCCGGCGCCGACATCGTCCTGACCTACTTCGCGACCGAGATGGCGCGCCGCTGTCAGGGCGATCCGGGACGGGAGGGGCGCGATGGCTGAGCAGATCCTGCCGCTGTTCCCGCTCAAGGTCGTGCTGTTCCCCGACACGGCGCTGCCGCTGCACATCTTCGAGGAGCGCTACAAGGAGATGATCGGCGAGGTAATCGACTCCAACGGCGAGTTCGGGGTGCTGTGCGCCACCGACAACACGGTCGCGAACGTGGGCTGCACCGCGCGGGTGGCCAAGGAGATCCGCCGCTACGACGACGGCCGCATGGACATCCTGACCATCGGCCGGCGCCGCTTCCGGATCGGCCGGCTGCAGCACGACAAGGCCTATCTGCAGGGAACGGTTCGCTTCTTCACCGACAAGCCGGCCGGCGAGCGCCAGAAGCTCAAGTCACGCTGCCTGCATCTCTTCCAGGACCTCTACGAGTCGACGCCCGGACACCTGCCGGTGGCCGAGCTGGAACAGGTCTCCACCGAGGTGGTCTCCTACTACATTTCCTACTACAGCGACCTGCCGTTGGCGAAGAAGCAGAGCCTGCTGGAGCTCACCAGCGCCGAAGAGCGGCTGCTCGCCGCGGAGGCGGCGCTCAAGGAACGCCTGCTGGCCGAGCGCGACGACCGCAAGCGGCGCCAAATCCTGCGGGGCAACGGCCACTTCCCGCGAAAGTAGGAACGCTATTCGCCGCCGCTCGTGTACGCCGGCTGGTACAGCTTGACGGCGAAGCCGCCCGGCACGGTCGAACCCTCCGGGTCATGAAAAAGCGTGGCCGTGCTACCGTACGGCATGCCTGCCGACGCCACCGCCGATCTGTATCGCCGCTCGATCATCATCGACTCGCTCAACGTCAGCAACTGGCACAGCGACAACGTCTTCGCCGACCTGTACGCCGGCGGCCTGACCGCCACCAGCGCCACCGTGGCCACCTGGGAGGGGTTCGTGGAGACCGCCGATGCGCTGGCCGCCTGGTACGACCGCTTTCGCGCGCGCTCGTCGCAGATCCGGCCGGTGCGATCGGTCGCCGACATCCACGCCGCCAAGGCGGAGGGCAGGGTCGGCATCATCCTGAGCTTCCAGAACGCCAGTCCGATCGAGAACGACCTGCGCCGCCTGGAGCTGTTCGCGGACCTGGGCGTGCGCGTCATCCAGGTCACCTACCACGAGCAGAACCTGCTGGGCGCCGGCTGCTACGAGGCGCACGACGCCGGACTGACCAACTTCGGGCGTGACGCGGTGCGGGAGATGAACCGGCTGGGGATCCTGGCCGACCTTTCGCACGTGGGGCCGCGGACCACGCTGGACGTGATCGAGCACTCGGAACGGCCGGTGGCGATCACGCACGCCAACTGCCGCGGCTACTACGACGTGCCGCGCAACAAGACCGACGAGGCGGTGCGCGCCTGCGCGGCGCGCGGCGGCGTGATCGGCGCCACGGCGATCACCAGCTTCCTGCGCTCAGGCGAGGCGTCGACCCTGAGCGACATGGTGGAGGCGATCGACGACCTGGTGGAGCGGGCCGGCATCGATCACGTGGGCTTCGGGTCCGACTACACCCAGGACCAGCCGCGCGAGTTCTGGCGGTTCATCTCCTCGCAGCAGGGGACCAAGTTTCCGTCGACGTTCGTGAAGCCCGGCGTCGACTACACGACGATGCAGATGTACCCGCAGGGACTCCAGACGCCGCGCGAGATGCCCAACCTGGCCACGGCCCTGGCCGGGCGCGGCTATGCGCCTGCGGACATCGCCAAGGTGTTGGGCGGCAACTGGCTGCGGCTGTTCGCAGAGGTGTGGGATGGAGACGCGTAGGCTCGGCCCGACCGATCTGGTTGTGACCCGGCTGGGGGCCGGCCTGTTCGAGATCAGCTCGCTCGATTCGGATGCCAAGGCCGCGGCCCTGCTGCACGCGGCGCTCGACGGCGGGATCACCTTCCTGGACACCGCCGCCTGCTACGGCGACAGCGAACAGAAGATCGGCAAGGCGGTCGCGGGCCGTCGCGACTCGTTCGTGCTGGCGTCGAAGTGCGGGCACGAGGCCGGCGACGCGAACGCCGGCGAGTGGACGGCCGCGACCATCACGGCCAGCGTCGAGCAGAGCCTGCGCCGGCTTTCGACCGATCACCTGGACCTCCTGCAGCTCCACTCCTGTTCGCGGAAGGTGCTGGAACGGGGCGAGGCGATCGAAGCCATGGAGCAGGCGCAGCGCGCCGGCAAGACCCGCTACATCGGCTACTCGGGCGACAACGAGGCGGCGATGTGGGCGGTGCACAGCGGCCGCTTCCAGACGCTGCAGACCAGCTACAACGTGGTCGAGCAACGCGCCCGCACCAGCGGCCTGCTGCAGGCGGCGCGGGCGGCCGGCATGGGGGTGATCGCCAAGCGGCCGATCGCCAACGGCAGCTTCGGCGCGGCGGCGAGCCCCCTCGGCTATGCCGACACCTACTTCGGACGAGGGCGCCAGGTTCTGGAGCAGGGCGCACTGCCCGGCGGCCCCGCCGACCGCATCGAGCTGTCGCTGGCCTTCACCCTGGGCCGGCCGGAGATCGATACCGCCATCGTGGGCACGCGCAACCGCGCGCACATGCGCGCCAACATCGCGCTGGTGGAACGGGAGCCGGCGCTGTCCGAGGAGCTCACCGCCGAGCTGCACCGCCGCTTCAAGCTCCTGGACGAAGACTGGTTTCAGCAGACATAGCGCGCTACGCGATACTGCATCCTGGAAAAACAGCAATGCCATTTCTGTTTTTCAGGGTTCATGCAGCGGCAGGCGCGTTCTGCCCGGGTCTACAGGGGCATCTCCAGGATGGTGTAGGTCTTCGACGGCGTGGCGTTCATCATTTCGAGCATGCTCAGCACCGGGGCGTTGTCATCGAGCACGTAGCCGACGTCGCAGTACTGGTAGCCGTGTTGCTGGGTGTAGAGCTTCTGCTTCCAGAGCAGCAGCCCCTCGAGTCCCCGGTTGCGGAACTTCTTCTTCACGCCCAGGTAACCGAACCGCAGACCCTTGATGCTGCCCTTGGTCACCAGCATGCGCGCCGCCCGCCACAGCTCGAAGCGCGGGCACAGCCGTGACGGCCGCATGCGGTCCAGGATGTTGGGCACGCCGCCGAAGAAGGCGGCGGGCTCGCCCTGCCAGTAGGCGATCGAGAACTGGCCGCGGTCGACGATGAGCTGCTCGTCGTCGACCACCTTGAAGAACTCCTCGGCCCGGTACGGGACGAAGCCCCAGTTGTCGTTCCAGGCGTCGTTATAGATGTCGAGCATCTCCCGCTTGCGCTCCGCGAGCGGCCGCTCGGCCCAGGTCTCGAACACCACGCCGCCGCGCTTCTGGACGATCCGGGCCACCCGCTGCAGCTTCGCCTCCATGGGCACGTGCACCGGCACCTCCCAGGAGCGTACCCGCTTGACGGGGCGCAGACCGGCGCGCGTCAGCAGATCCAGGTAGTACGGCTTGTTGTAGTGGTAGTAGATGACCGGGCGGGAATCGAACCCCGAGGTCAGCACGCCCGGCGTTACCTGGTTGACCGGCAGGTTCTGCGGCCCGCGCATCGAGCGCATGCCGCGCTCGCGCAGCCAGCCGCCTGCCGCCCGCAGCAGGGCGTCGGTCACCTCCTGAGCGTCGATTGACTCGAAGAAGCCGAAGAAGCCGGTCTTCTCGTTCCAGTGGGCGTTGTGGTCGTCGTTGACGAGAGCCATGCAACGCCCGACGGGCTGCCGCGCTGCGTCGTAGGCGATGAAGAAGGCGATGGCCGCGTGCTGGAGGAATAGCGAGCGCGGCTCGAAGTAGCCGTCGATGCCCAGCAGCCGGAAGCCCAGGTACTCGTAGTCGAGCAGCGGGATGTACTGCGGATCGTCGCGGTAATGGCTCCAGTGGAAGTCGACGAAGGCGCGCAGCCCGGCGCGGGCGCCAGGATCCGTGCTGGCGAAGCGCTCGATCTCGATCCCGCCCACGTCACAACCTATAGGCGAATGGCGAGCGGCGATTCAAGGGGCTATCATCGGCGCCCATGTCCGCGATGGCGCCGACGGCGACCCTGAAGCTCGCCGACGGCGCGCGCTTGAGCGTCGAGCTCCTGCGCCGGCCGGTGGCGCCTGTCGACCAGCTCCGCGTGGCCGATCTGCTGGCAACCGAGTGGGAGCGTACCGACGTCGACTGGTTTCCGTCGCTGCGCGGAGCCTACGCCGACACGCTCACGTCGGTGACCGCGATCGGCCGGTGCGAGGATGCGGACGTGGGGACTGCCACGGTCGCCTATCCGGCGGTTCAGCCCGAGATCGCGGTGGTGGAGAACGTGACCACCCTGGCCGAGCACCGGCGGCGCGGCATCGCCGCGGCGCTCACCGAGACGGTGGTGCGGCTCGCCTTCGACGCCGGCTGCCGCCTCTGCTTCCTGGGCAACGGCGGCCGTGTCGGTCAACGAGCGGTGTACGATCGGATCGGCTTCGTGCGTACTGGTGCGATCATGCGACGCGCGGCACCCGGCTTCGAGGCGTACGAGCGGACGCTGTACGCGGTCGGCCAGACGGTGTCGGTCCGGCCGGCCTGCTGGGGCGACCTGCCCGGCGTGGCGGCGCTGGTCGCGCAACCGCTGGCGACCCGCGTGCTGGACTACCAGCGCGGCATCGCCAGCGCCGCCGTGGTCGCGCCCGCGCGCTGCGTGTCGGCGTTCACCACCATCTACTACGACACGCAGAGCCGTGGCGGCGTGATGCGCGTGCTCGCCGGCGACGGCGCCAGCCGCGTGCTGGGGTTCGGCACCGCCGCGCCCGGACCGGCGCCGCTACGGAGCGCGACCGCGATGGTCGACTTGGCCACGCACGACGCATACGCCGACCATGCGAGCAATCTGCTGTCCGCGCTGACCGAGGACGGGCGCCGTCTGGGCGCCGCGCGCGCGGTCGCCTTGGTTGCGGAGCCCGACGCCGCCAAGCGGGAGCGGTTCCTGGCCGCCGGCTACCGGGCGGCCGGCTCGCTGCCGCGCGACCTCACCCTGGGCGGCGGGCCCACCGATGTCACAGTATTGGAGCACACCTATGGCTGAACCATTCCTCGGGCCCGACTTCCTGCTGCCGAACGAATCGGCGCGCCGGCTGTACCGCGAGTACGCGGCCGACCAGCCGATCTTCGACTACCACTGCCACCTGCCGGTGCAGGAGATCGCGGACAACCGCGACTTTCCGACCATCACGCAGATCTGGCTGGGCGGCGACCACTACAAGTGGCGGGCGATGCGGGCGCTCGGGGTCGAAGAGCGGCTGATCACCGGCGACGCCGGCGACTACGAGAAGTTCGCGGCGTGGGCGGAGGCGGTGCCGTACACGGTGCGCAACCCGCTCTACCACTGGACGCACATGGAGCTGCGCAGGCCGTTCCAGGTCGACGAGCTGCTGTCGCCCAGGACGGCCGAGTCGATCTACCACGCCTGCAACGAGCGGCTGCGGCAGCCGGAGCTGCGCACCCACGGGTTGCTGCGCATGATGAACGTGCGGGTGGTCTGCACCACCGACGACCCGGCCGACAGCCTGGAGCACCACGAGCGCATCCGGCAGTCGGGCGCGCCCTGCACGGTGGTGCCGGGCTTTCGCGCCGACCATGCCTTGGCCGCCGACGACCCGGAGCGGTTGAACGGCTGGCTGGCCGACCTGGGACAGCGCGTCGGCAGGGAGATTACCGACTACGAGGCGATGCTCGCCGCCCTGGCGGAGCGTCACGCGGACTTCCACGCCGCCGGCTGCCGGTTGTCCGATCACGGGCTGGAGGTGCTGGATGCCGAGCCGTACACGGCGCCGGAGATCGAGCGGACCTTCCGGGAAGCGGTGCGGGGACAGGCCGCGGACCCGGAGGCGGCGCGCAGGTACCGCTCCGCGGTCCTCTACGAAATGGCGTGCATGGACGCCGACGCCGGTTGGGTGCAGCAGTTCCACCTGGGAGCGCTGCGCAACACCAACCGGCGCGGATTCGAAGCGCTGGGCCGCGACTCCGGATACGACTCGATCGGTGACCCGCCGTCGGCGCGGTCGATGGCGCGGTTCTTCGACCGGCTGGAGCATGCCGGCAAGCTGCCCAAGACGATCCTGTACAACCTGGACCCGGCGCAGAACGACCTGTTCGCGGCGATGATCGGCAACTTCCAGGGCCCAGATCCTCAAGGCAGGGCCGTGCGCGGCCGCATGCAGTTCGGCACCGCCTGGTGGTACAACGACCAGATCGACGGCATGACGCGCCAGATGGAAGCGCTGTCCAACAGCGGCCTGCTGAGCTGCTTCGTGGGCATGGTGACCGACTCGCGCAGCTTCCTGTCCTACCCGCGGCACGACTATTTCCGCCGCCTGCTGTGCGGGCTCCTGGGCGACGAGATCGAGCTCGGGCTGCTGCCGGCCGACTTCGAGCTGTTGGGCGGCATCGTCGCCGACATCTGCTACGGCAACGCCGAGCGCTACTTCGGGATCGAGTCCTGAATGGCTGCGAGCGATCGCCTGCGCTGCTACGCGGCCATCCACGAGACCGGGCTGGTGCCGCTGTACTACGAACCGGATCCCGAGGTGGCCGGCCGCCTCGCCGTCGCCTGTGTCGAGGGCGGCGCGCGGGTCGTGGAGCTGACCAACCGCGGTCCCGGCGCGCTCCAGGCGTTCGCGGCCGTCGTCGAGCGCCTGCAGGAGAGCGACGTCTGGGTCGGCGCGGGTTCGATCATGGACGCGCCCACGGCCGCGCACTACATCGCCATCGGCGCGCGGTTCATCGTCAGTCCGTCGCTGGACGAGGCCACCGCGCGCCTTTGCAACCGGCGCAAGGTCCCCTATCTGCCCGGCTGCATGACGCCCGGCGAGATCAGCCGCGCCGAGGAGCTGGGAGCGGAGATCGTCAAGGTGTTCCCCGGCTCGGTCGGCGGTCCGGAGTTCGTGAGCGCGATCCGCGGGCCGATGCCGTGGACCAGCATCATGCCGACCGGCGGCGTGGCGGTGTCGGCGGAGAGCATCGGCGCCTGGCTCGGCGCCGGCGCCTGCGCGGTGGGCATCGGCAGCGCCCTCTTTCCGGACGCGGATCGCCGGCAGGCCAACTACGACCGGATCGCCGCCCGCGTCGCCGACGCGCTGTCCTTCATCCACGCGGCGCGGGGGTAGCGGCGCCGGTTCAGGTCTCTCCCGTCCAGTCTGGCGGCAGGGGCCGCCGGCCGGCGTAGCCACCCTCGATGGGGTGGTAGAAGGCGAGCTCCGGCTCGTCGCTGCGCCAGCACAGGAACACCTGCTCGTCGTCGATGATCGCCGGAAAGTCGATCAGCCCCATCTCGAAGTTCGAGTCCTTGTAGAGGCAGCCCATCGATTCCAGCTCCGCCAGGTACTCCAGCAACGCGGCGCGATGCTCCTGGATGGTCGGGTCCTCTTCGAACAGCCGTTCGGCGGCGCGGCGCTGCTCGCCCCGCGTCGATCCGGCGGCCGCCGCCGCGCGGGCGCGCCGGGGAGCGGTCTCCTCCAGGTACTCTCGCAGGCTGCTGCCGGTGTCCAGGATGTCGGCGACGATCCGCTTGACCAGCGGCAGCGTGCGCATGGCGTCGGCTCGAGAGAAGTATCGCTGAAACTCCATGCGGTGCGCCCGGGGCGGCCTGACCCTACGGGAGCGTCCCGCGGCGGTCAACCGGCGACCCAACCGGTGAGCGGCGCCCAGCTATCGTGGATTCGGGAGATGGACTGAAGGGGCCGCTGAGAATTCGCGAATCGCTCTGCTGTCTTCGTGGGCGTCGGACCCTCTTGGCGGGCGGGAGGATGGGCCTCAGGGCGTGCACACCAAGAGGTGTCCCTTGGCGGAACCAGATTGTTGACCTCCATGATCCATTCGTCTATACTTGCGTATAGGACAGAGGATAAGAAGCATGGGCAACGACGATATCCGGTTCCTACGCCAGCGGCTGGGCCTAACTCAGACGGCGCTGGCCGACGAGATGAGGGTTGATTCGAACACGGTGGCCCGATGGGAAAGAGGTGAACTGCGCATTTCGGCCCCGATGGAGAAGCGACTGAAGGAGGTTGCCGAATCGCTTGGGTCCGGCAGCGCGGTCACCCAGGCGTCAGCCGTAGCAATCGACCCGTACCACCAAGACATACTCGATGGCCTCAGAAGACGCCTCGATCCGGAAGTGTTCGAGACATGCGCAGTGGCCTTACTGCGCCGTGAGTGGCCCACCCTGGTGCCCATCAGTGGCAGTGGGGACGATGGGTTCGACGGTGCAGTCGACAGCGAGACGCCAGGGACCTCTTTTCCGTTGGTGGTCACCACCGGCGAGAGGCTTGTCCGGAACTTCGAAAGCAGCATCGATCAGGAAATTGGCAAAGGCTGGAAGCCGACGTCCGTCATCTTTGCGACGTCACGGCACGTTACTCCGCGCACGCGGAGGAAGCTACGCGATGAAGCTCGTGAAAGACACGTCCATCTTCGTCAGGTCTACGACCAGAATTGGTTTGCGCTGCGCCTTTACGAGGAACCCGACTGGTGCAAACGCCTGCTCCGGCTGACCGGCCGACCACAAGCATTGAGCCCGATTCCTGCAACGCAGCGCCCAGTGATTGGAGACAGGGTTCATGGTCGCGAGTGGGAAATGCAGTGGCTCAAAGATCATCGGAGCGACTGCATGGTCGTCGGCGAGCCCGGGTCCGGCAAGACTTTCCTTCTTCGGGACTTGGCGTTGCAGCGAGCCGCGAGGTTCCTGGTCGATGACGACCGAGCGCAGATCGCGAATGACGTTCGCCGTCTCAATCCCAACGCGGTGATAGTCGATGACGCCCATGTCGATCCTGATCGCATCGGAAGCCTCCGCCAGATACGGCGGGAATTGGGTGCACGCTTCTACATCGTTGCGACAAGCTGGCCAAGCGGTGCTAACAGTGTCCGTGCCGCGTTGAACGTCGGACGCGATTCCATGCTGGAGTTGAAACGGATCGATGCCGACACGATGGTAAGAATCATTCGATCGGTCGGCATCGCGGGACCGGACGAGCTGATCCGAATCATCCGTCAGCAGGCGGCTGGGAGGCCCGGCCTCGCTGCAACGCTTGCCCATCTATGTCTCGTTGGCGACATCAAGGAGGTAATCAGCGGTGAGGCCTTGGTAAGTGAAATTGCGCCACGCCTTAGCAAGACGCTTGGTCAAGACTCATCCGGCGTGCTCGCACCCTTCGCACTGGGTGGAGACTCCGGGGTGCGTCAGGACAGAGTTGCCAGGTTCCTGAATGAGTCCTTGGTCAACGTTCGCAGCGCGCTCGCCGAGCTAGCTGCCGCAGGAGTGGTAGGCGAACGCCCGCACTCGGCAGTGGCGGTCGACCCGGAGCCGATGCGTTGGATTCTGGTCAAACAGGTGTTCGGAGGCGGCGTCGGATCGTTCCAGATTGAACCTGTGTTGAGAATCGTTGAAGACCGACACGACGCGCTGCACACCCTGATCGGAGCCCGCACGCGAGGAGCCCCGATTCCTGACCTAGAGCGCTGGTTAGAGGAAGCCAACGACGCCGACCTCTGGACCGCATACGCTTCGAGCGGGGCGGCCGCCGCCCGCCATGTCCTCAAACGACATCCCGAACTGATCGACCAACTCGCAGAGGCTGCTCTTGTCAACGCACCGGAAACCGCGATTCCCATGTTGCTGGATCGGTGGGGACTCGAACACCGCCTTCTTGCAGAACCCATGTCCGACCTGGACAGGTTGAAGAACTGGTTGAATGGATTCGCTATGTATCAAGAGTCGGCGGTGGAGCGCCGGGTCACGCTCATACGCGAGACGGCGAATTGGTGGGAACTCAGGCGCGACGGTGATCGAGCCATCAAGGCGATGTGCGTGGCTCTTGCGCCTGGTTTCGACTATTCCGCACTGGATCCAGGCATGGGGAACACCTTCCAACGAGTGAGTGGAATTCTGCGGGATGTTGACCTCCGAGAATTGACGCGCAACTGGCTGACAGTGTTTACGATCGTCCGCGACTCCGAGCGCGTGCCTTGGGGCGCACTGTTCGATCTCATAGAAAATTGGCTTCATCCTGACGGGCGGATCTTTCCGCCGTCTAAAGCCAGCAAGGAAACTCGCCATCTTCTGCAAGAATTCGCCGGTACTATGGCGAAAGACCTGGCGGCTATTTCCAGTGAGCACCCTGGCGTTCAGCAACGGATTGGGGACCTCGCGGGAAGAGCGAAGCTGTCTCTCCACCTGCATCGTGATTTCGAGTTCGAGCGACTGTTTCCTTCAGGGATCTACGACCGCGACGATTGGGAGGAACAACATCAGCACTGGCTTGAGGACGTCGGTGAACTAGCGGAGGGGTTGACCAATCGGCCGTTGGATGAAGTCGCCTCTGTTGTTGCACGCTTGGACCGGGAAGCGGCGCTCGCCGACATGCACCATCTACGGCTCGGACATCTATGTACGAAACTTGCGGAGCGTGTGCCGAAGCCAGCTCGCACCGCAGAGGCGCTAATCGAGCATAAACTCGCAGCCCCGCTGATCGCCCCCTTCTTAGAGCAGGCAGCCGCGGCTCAGGATCCGGACTGGATACGGCTCGCACGACGCTTGCTAAATGACCCAGACTACAGATGGAGCGCGGTTCAGGTGGTATTGACTCATCAATCGGCGCCGACCGACCTCCGCTGTCAGGCACTCTCTGTCGCACCTGGGATGCCGACGCTCGAGGACTTCATGAGGGCTCGATGTCGAGAGATGTCGGAGTCGACAATAGCGGAACTCCTGCAGTCGAGCGATGTTCGGGTCGCTGTCGCGATCGCGTTGGGCTATTGGTGCACGCATCGCGGTGAGAAGGACGCTGCGTTCGGGGAGGTATGGCGGAGGGCGGTGTTGCGGTCAGCGTTCGAGATCCCCGGCGGCATGGATAGCGCGTACTGGGTCGGCGACATTCTCGCTAGAGACGGTGATCTGGCGGTCGAGTGGTTGATGTTGAACCAGAGCGTCCGGTACTCGCCGCACACATCGACCTCGAAGGTCGGGGAAAAGACCGCGGGTGCATTGGACGTTGAACGAAGAGGGAGAGTGATACAGCGATTGGCGGGCAGTGATGAAGTCGCCCCAACACAGAAGGTAATCCAGCTGCTTGTGGGAGAGGAGATGGAGCTGTATCGCCAACTGCTCGACTCAGATGGATTGACCGCGCAGCATCTCGATCCGCTGCAGCGTGAGCTTGACGGCACGTGGCGACAGTTGGCGGCGATGGCGCTGGACAGGGGGTACACGGAGCAGAACGTGACCCAGGCGACTATTGGTCACGTCTGGTCGTGGAGGGGATCTGAAAGCCAGATGTGGGAAAGGAGACGCGCGGCGTTTGAGGCGGTGATGGACGACGCCGATTGTAGGATCGTAGGGATCGGTCAGGAAGGCGTGAAGGAAATGAACGAGCGAAAGGAAGCCGCGATGCGTCGAGAGGAGGCCGAGGCGGTAGAGGGGCGTGAAGTAGTCAGAAGGCGCAGGCGTCGGTAGATGGTAGCCGGCGAACCAACCTCTGAGGCGAAATTCGAGATTCTGGGGGAAGTACGAAGCGTGGAGACGATCGCGTCGGGTCGGGGTGTATACCTCCGACGTTTTCTCGACCGAACGTATGGCGCAGGGCGATGGCGCAAGCGAAAGGGCGTTGCCACGCTGCGACTCCTCGATGGAATAATATGCGAAGCTGAAGTGCACTGGTTTGAGGCGCACGGGATTGGGCGCAGAGGTGTCAAGATCAAGCGGGTCTTGGAGTGATTGGCTGAACGATTGTGGTACCAACGAGATGGGGGCCTTGGGTACCGACCCTTGGCGGGACTGGGGATAGCGAAGTATGGTGCGAGCGTTGATTGAGTATGTGATCTGTATCAGCAACCAGGGGAACGAAGCGAGTCTGGTTGTGGGCAGAGTGTACCGCCGGGTGCCGGAAGCCCGCGCGGTCGACAAGAGACTGCTGAGGGTGATCGACGAAGACCGATCGGAGCCCGACGGCTATCTCTATCCCGCATCGATGTTTGCTCCCGTGGAATTGCCGGAGGAAGCGCGCCGGGCGTTGACTGCGGCGGGCATCTGACGTTCGGACGCGTGCTATCCTGACGGCCGTGAGGGAGTTACGCGCGCTGGTCTACGCCGATCCGAGCGATCGGCGTGACCTGGAGGTGCTTCTGCAGCGGCTCGCCGGGGCGGTCGGCGGCGACCGGGAGCTGAGTGAAGCGGTCGCGGGGTTCATCGCCGACGTGCGCCGCGACGGCGACGCCGCCCTGGTCGCGCACATGCGTGCGTTCAGCGATCCGGGGTTCGACGAGTCGATGCTGCGCGTGCCGCCGCACGCGCTGCGGGCCGCGGCCGATCGCATCGCCCCGGAGTTGCGCGCCGCCATGGAGCGCGCCATCGACCACGTGCGGCGCTACCAGGAACACATCGCGCCTGCCTCGCCGCCCGCGATCGAGGTCGACGGGGCGCGCCTGGGCCTGAGGGTGGAACCGGTCGGCTCGGCGGGCCTGCTGGTCCCCGGCGGGCGGGCCGCCTATCCGTCGACGCTGATCATGCTGGCGGTGCCGGCGCAGGTGGCCGGCGTCGGGCGCGTTTGCCTTGCCACGCCGCCGCCGGACGCGGACCGTGGGGCCGGGACGCGCGTCATCGACGATAGCGTGCTGGCCGCCGCGTGCCTGCTCGGCATCGACGAGGTGTACTGCATCGGCGGGAGCCATGCCGTGGCCGCCCTTGCCTGCGGGACGCGGACCGTCGCCGCGGTGGACTTCATCGCCGGCCCCGGCAGCGTCTACGTGCAGGAAGCGAAGCGGCAGCTCTTCGGCACCGTCGGCGTCGACGGCCTCTACGGACCGAGCGAGATCGCTATCCTGGCCGACGGGTCGGCCGATCCGGCCTGGATCGCGGCGGACGTGCTGGCGCAGATCGAGCACGACCCCGGCGCGGCGTTCGTGGTCTCCGCGCACGCCGGGGTCCTGGACCGCGTCCGTTCCGCGCTGGAGCGCCAGATCCACGAACGGGGCCGGCAGGAGGCGATCGAGCGCGGCCTGCGCGAACTCACCGCCTTCGTGCTGGCCGCCGACGGCGATGAGGCGTGCGCGATCATGAACCACATCGCCCCTGAGCACGCCGTGCTGGCGGTCGCCGATCCGCACGCCGTGCTCGACCGCGTGCACAAGGCCGGCGCCTACTTCCTGGGCGGCGCACCGGTGGCGAGCGGCGACTACTACGCCGGACCGAGCCACTGCCTGCCGACCGGGTCCACGGCACGGTTTTCCTCCGGCTGCAGCGTCTACACCTTCCTGCGCCGAGCCAGCGTCGAGGAGTACCCGACCGGGATGACGCGGCAGGCGATCGACGACATCGCCGTGCTGGCAGAGGCGGAGGGGCTCGACGCGCACGCCGCCAGCGTGCGCATGCGCGGCGACTGAGGCGTCAGGGAGGCCCGCACTCGATCGGCCGGGCCAGGATCTTGGATGCGGCCTTCGTGCCGATGGTAACGGTGCCCTGATCGGTGCGGAGCGCCACCGCATCGGCGGCGTGATCGATCGACTGGACCCTGACGCGGTTGCCGGGCTGGAGTCCGCTGCGGTGCACGAACTGCAGGAACTCGGGCTCCTGATCGGTCACGCGCTCGACGCGCAGATCCGCCTGCTCGGACTGCTCCACGAGGCTGACGAAGACGGTCTGGTCGATCTGCCCGCGACGGGTGGGGATCGGGTCGCCGTGCGGGTCGACGGTGGGGTGGTTCAGGAGCGAGTCGATGCGCGCGAGCACCACGTCGGAGATGGCGTGCTCCAGGTTGTCGGCTTCGCGGTGCACTTCCGACCAGTCGAGGCCGAGCACCTCCACCAGGAACAGCTCCACCAGCCGGTGACGGCGCAGCACGTCCAGCGCCAGAGACGCGCCCGGCTCGGTCAGCCGGCTGCCGTTGCGCGGCTCGTATTCGATCAGGCCCAGGCCGGCCAGGGTCTTCATCATGGAGGTGGCGGTTCCCGGCGATACGTCCATCGCCTCGGCGATCTGGCCCATCGGCAGAAAACCCTCGCGCCGGTCGCGATGGCGCAGGTAGATTGCCTTGACGTAGTTCTCGACCGTGCTGGAGTAGGCGCTCATGGCTTCGGGTTGGCGGCGCGGGCGGCGCCGGTGGTCATGCCGCCGTCGACCAGCAGGATCTGACCGGTGACGTACGAAGACTCCTCGGACGCCAGAAAGACCACCGCGCCATCCAGGTCGGTCGGGGTGCCCAGCCGCTTCAGCGGGATGCGATCGATGATGTAGTCGCGCCACTCGGCGTCCTGGAACAGCACCTCGGTCTGCGCGGTGCGGAACCAGCCGGGGGCCAGGCAGTTCACGGTGATGCCGTGCGGGCCGAGCGTGTCGGCCAGTGCGCGTGACATCTGCAGCACGCCGCCGCGGCTGGCCACGTAGGGGACGATTGCGCCGAAGCCGAACACGCTGGTGACCGATCCGATGTTGATCACGCGGCCGTAGCCGCGCTCGGTCATCCCGGGCGCGAACGCCTGCGTGACGAAGAAGCCGCCGCGCAGGTTGGTCTCCAGCACGGTGTTCCAGTCATCCCAGGTGGTGTCCAGGAACGGCTTGCGTACGTTGCAGCCGGCGTTGTTGACCAGGATGTCGACAGCGCCCACGTCCTGGGTCACTGCTTCGCCGAAGGCGCGCACGCTGGACTCCGAGCGAACGTCCAGGGAGTAGGCGCGCGCCGTACCGCCCAGCGCATGGACCTGCTCGATGGTGTCGGCGCAGTCGCGGGCGTCCCGTGCCGAGATCACCAGCGACGCCCCCGCACGTGCCAGCGCCTTGCTCATGAAGCTGCCGAGGCCCCGGCTGGCGCCCGTCACCACCGCGGTGCGGCCACTCAGGTCGAAGGAGCTCACTCTTCGAGTGAGGTTCGCTCCGCTCACCGGCCGCCCCCGGCCGCGGCCATCTCCAGCGCCGCCAGCGCCGCCTCCCGACCGCGGTTCACGAAGCCGCCGGCACGCGCCAGTGCCTGTTCCTGATCGTTGGCGCTGACCACTCCGAACAGCACCGGCACGCCGGTGCCGAGCGCGACCTGGGTAATCCCGGCGGCAACCGCGTGTGCTACCACCTCATCATGATTGGTTTCGCCCTTGAGGATGCAACCCACGCAGATGACGGCGCTCACGTCTCCGGCCTGCGCCAGCCGCTGCGCCGCGAGCGGCAGCTCGAACGAGCCGGGGATCCACACAACTCGCACGTCGTCCTCGGCGACACCGTGTTCCCGGAGCGCCTCGGACGCACCGGCCACCAGCCGTCCGGTGACCTCGTGGTTGAAACGGCTGGCGGCGATGGCGAAGCGGCGGCCGGTGCCGTCCAGCGCGGCCGCCGGAGCGGGGGTGGCCGTTTTCATGAGGCGAGCTGGGCGACGTGCAGCATCGGCACTCCCAGGCGGGCCGCCAGCCGCGACAGGCCGGCGCGGCGCGCCATGCCGCCGTCGTCGTCAAGCACCGGGCAGATCGCTGCCGCCGGCGGCAGGCCGGCGCGAGCGGCCAGCTCCACCGCCGCCTCGGTATGGCCGGGGCGGGCGGCCACTCCGCCCGGATCGGCGACCAGGGGAAAGACGTGGCCGGGCCGGGCGAAGTCCGCGGCAGACGCCTGCGGATCGGCGACTGCCCGCAGCGTGGCGGCGCGGTCGTGGGCGGACTCGCCGGTGGTGGTCCCGCACACGGCGTCGATGGAGACGGTGAAGCGCGTGCCGTGCAGCGCGGTGTTGACCGGCGTCATCGGCGGAAGCTCGAGCTGCGCGGCTCGCTCGGCGGTGATCGCGGCGCACAGCAGGCCGCTGGCCTGGCGCAGCATCAGGGTGGCCGCGCGTGGCGTGACCAGCGACGCGGCCGCCACCAGGTCGCCCTCGTTTTCCCGATCGACGTCGTCGATCATCAGCACCATGTGGCCGCGGGCGATCGCCTGCGCGGCTTCGTCGACGCTGGCCATGGCCGGCACCGGCTCGTCGCCGTCGCCGGCCCGCGCACCGTGCGCGGCGGCCAGCCGCTCCACGTACTTGGCGATCATGTCGACCTCGACGTTGACCGGGTCGCCCACCCCGCGATCGGTGAGGGCGGTCGCGCGCGCGGTGTGCGGGATGATCGAGAAGGCGGCGCGGTCGTCCTCCAGGCCGGCGACCGTGAGGCTGACGCCGTCGATGGCGATCGAGCCTTCCAGCACCACGTACGGCAGCAGCGCCCGCGGCAGCCGCACCTCCAGCCAGCGGGCCGCGCCGAGCTTCTCCCACCGCGTGACCGTGCCGGTGTCGTTGACGTGGCCTTGCACCAAGTGGCCGTCGACCCGATTGCCGTACGCCAGCGGGCGCTCCAGGTTGACGCGCCGTCCGGTCGCGAAGGAGCCCAGCGTGGTCTTGCGCAGCGTCGCGCCCACGCTGTCGATGGTGAGCGTGCGGTCGTCGATGGCCACCACCGTCTGACAGACCCCGTCCACGGCGATCGACGCGCCTACCTCGGTGCCGCCCAGCACGGTGCGGGCGCCGATGGTCATGCACGCCGCGTCCGCGGCGGGACGGGTGAGGGCGGTGACGACGCCCACTTCCTCTACGATACCGCTGAACATCCCGCCTCCTGTGGCTGCGCGCCGGGCAGTGGTCCGCTGCCCGCGTGGCCGAGCGTGGCGGCCAGCGAGCGATAGCCGGTGATGATCGCCTGATCGTTGATCTGCCGGTGGCTGACGTGTTCCAGTCGCAGGGCGTCGGCCAAGCGGGCATTGCCCAGGTCGCCCACCGCGTCGGTGCCTGCGCCGATGATGATCGGCGCCACCACCACGACCAGCTTGTCGAACAGCCGCTGCCGGATCAGCTCGGTGTACAGCACCGCTCCACCCTCCACCAGCACGGAGGTGACACCCGCGCCCGCCAGGGCAGCAAGCACCTGATCCAGCGCCACCCGTCCATCCGCGGTGCTGCCGACCACGGCGACGCGCGCGCCGGCGCGTTCGAGGGCGGCACGCGCACCGGCATCGTGCCGGTCGGTGGTGAACACCAGCGGTTCACGCTCGCCGGCCATGAGCCGTGCAGCCGCCGGCAGGCGCAAGGTCGAGTCAATGACCACCGGCAACGGTTGGCGGTCGCGAAGCAGCGGCGTGAGCCGGACGGTGAGCTCGGGATCATCGGCCAGCGCGGTTCCCGCGCCGACCATAATTGCGTCGTGGCCGGCGCGCAATTCGTGCGTCATCACCCGCGCGTCACGGTCGGAGATCCAGCGCGAGTCCCCGCCTGCGGTGGCGATCCGGCCGTCGGTCGACTGCGCGATCTTGAGGGTCACGAGCGGCATGCCGGTGCGGTGGAACTTGAAGTGCACGGCGTTCAGAAGCGCGGCCGCGTCCTCGAGCACGTGCTCGACGACCTCGATCCCGGCCTCGCGCAGCATGCGCGCCCCCGCTCCGTCGACCTTGGGGTGCGGGTCGGCGGTGGCGATCACCACACGGCGGACTCCTTCGCGGATGATGCGTTGCGCGCACGGCGGCGTGTGCTTGCCGACGCCGGTCCAGCAGCAGGGCTCCAGGTTGGTATAGAGGGTGGCGCCGACGGCTCCGCCTGCGCGGGCGGCGCGATCCAGCGCGACCGCCTCGGCATGATCGCCGCGTTCGTTGAGGTGGCCCTCAGCGACGACTCGGCCATCACGGACGACCAGCGCGCCGGTCAGGGGGTTGGGCGAAGTCCGCCACTGTCCGTGGCGGGCCAGTTCCAGCACCCGGCGCATCAGCCCCTCGTGGTCATCCATCGCCTGTCTCGTCCGAGGGGCATTCGTTGCCGCAGAAGCGCACCCGGATCAGGGCTCGCGCACAGGACGCATGCAAGCCTCTGCCCGGTCGAACTTCTCCCATCCGGACTGTACCGTCGGCACCGGAATTCCACCGGTTCCTGCTCTTGCTCTTGCGAGCGCGAGCTCACGGGCTATCACCGTCGGTCTGGAATAGGCGCCCGCCAAGGCGCCGCACCATGCCCCGAAGTTCTCTCTTTGACCAAAGAGGCTATCGACCTGCCGCCGCCGGTGTCAAACGCCCGGCGGTCGCCTGGCTACGCGATTCGTCCGGAGCGCTGCCGAAGCCTACGCGACGCAGCCCTTCGATGATCCCCTCGACCTTTGCCAGCCGGTGCTATCCTGCGCCGCGATGGCCTTGGCGCGGGCGTTTGAGGTGCTGCTGGTCGCGCTCAGGCTGGGCCTCACGTCGTTCGGGGGGCCGGTCGCGCACATCGGCTACTTCCGTGACGAGTACGTCACGCGGCGGCGCTGGCTGGACGACGCTGCGTATGCCGACCTGGTCGCGCTCTGCCAACTGCTGCCGGGCCCGGCTAGCAGCCAGGTCGGGATCGCCGTGGGTATGCACCGCGCCGGCATCCCCGGCGGCATCGCGGCGTGGGTGGGATTCACGGCGCCATCGGCGGCGGCGCTCATCCTGTTCGGCTACGGCGTCGCGGCGTTTGATCATCTGGTCGCGCAGGGATGGCTGCGTGGCCTGCAGGTGGTCGCTGCCGCGGTGGTGGCGTTCGCGCTCCTCGGGATGGCGCGGAATCTGGCGCCGGACGCCGGCCGCGCGACGATCGCGATCGCGGCGGCGATCACGATGCTGCTGTGGCGCACGCCGCTGGCGCAGGTGCTGGTCATCGTCATCGCCGCCGCAGTCGGGCGCGTGCTGGTGAAAGACGTGGCTCGGCCGGCGGACGCTGGCGTGCGGAACACACGAAGAAAACCGGCCGGTGCCGTCGTCAGTCTGGCGCTGTTCGTCGTCCTGCTGGCCGGGCTGCCGATGGTTCGCCAATTCGTGACCAGCGAGGCGCTCGACGTCTTCGACGCGTTCTATCGATCGGGATCGCTGGTGTTCGGTGGCGGCCACGTGGTGCTGCCCCTGCTGCAGGCGGAGGTCGTGCCACCGGGATGGGTGACGAGCGAGCAGTTCATCGCCGGCTACGGCGCGGCGCAGGCCGTCCCCGGCCCGCTGTTCACCTTCTCCGCCTATCTGGGGACGGTGATGGACGGGCCGCTCCGCGGATGGACCGGCGGCCTGTTCGCGCTCATCGCCATCTTCCTGCCGTCGTTCCTGCTGGTGGCCGGTATCCTGCCGTTCTGGGAACGGCTGCGGTCGATCGCTCCGCTGCGTGCGGCGATCGCCGGCGTGGGAGCGGCGGTCGTGGGGCTGTTGCTCGCCGCGTTATACGACCCGGTGTGGATCACGGCCATCCGTACTCCGCCGGACTTGGCGCTGGGACTGGCGGCGTTCGCGATGCTGGCGTGGTGGAAGGTCCCCCCGTGGCTGGTGGTGCTCTTCGGCGCGGCCGCGGGAGCCGCGCTCACAGCGCTGTGAATGGAGCGGGCGGCCTTAGAGCATCGCCCGGCGGCCGAAGACGAGCGTCATAGGGTCGCCGACCGGGACTGGGCCGCGCATCAGGTACGGCTCGCCGTAGTCGACGCCGATCAGCGACCCGTAGTAGCGGTGCCGGCCTTCCCATGCCTCCAGATAGCCGGGGGAAGAGATGGCCGTTTCCGGCTCACCGCGACCCGGGTCATGGAGCTGGGACCGGTAGCAGGCGGCGGCCCGCCGCTTGTGTTCCCAGTGATCGGTGATGTCCACCACCAGCGACGGCCGGAACTGGTAGCGGCTCATGTAGTGCAGCATCGCCTCGGGGCGGTGCGGGGCGCCGCGTCCGGGATGCTTGCCGACCCCGGCGAACCACCACGCCTCCTTGGCCAGCAGGCTGGCGTTGCTGTGGTCGGGATGATGGTCCTCCCAGTACGGGGCGAGCAGCAGGCGGGGGCGGAGCTCGCGAAGCACCTCGACCAGCCGGACCCGGTTCTCCAGGGTGCAGGTCACCGCGCCGTCAGGGAGCTCCAGGTTGACGCGCTCGTCCAGGCCGAGCACCGCCGTGGCGGCGGCCGCCTCCCGATCGCGTTCGGCCGCGGTGCCGCGCGTGCCCGCCTCCCCGCGGGTGAGGTCGCACACCCCGATGGAGGCGCCGCCCGCCTTGGCGCGCAGCAGCAGTCCGGCGCAGGTCAGCTCGGCGTCATCGGGATGCGCGCAGACCGCCAGCACGTCGATCGGCATCGGGCCGGATCATACGCCGCGGGCCGGCGCGCGGCGAGCCGGACGCCGGTCTGTGGCATACTTCCGCCGTGAAGTCCGAGCAGAGTTCGCCTCCGCTCCACTGGGCGCAACGCGTGCCGGCTCATGTGGCCAACGTGCAGCGCGTCGTCGTGGCAGTTGTGGGCCGCCGGCCGGCGGCCCCGGAGTAGACCCGTGCCGTGGCGGATGCTGCTCTTCCTGGTCGTGCTCGCCCTGGTGGTGGTCCTGTTCGCCGCCAACATGGAGCACCGCTCGTCGTTCTCGTTCATCTTCGGCCACCTGGAGGAGGTGCCGGTCTTCATGGCGCTGCTGGTGGCCTTCATCGCCGGCGCGCTGACCATGCTGCCGTTCACCATCGGCCCGCATCGCCAGCGCAGGAGGAAGCAGAAGAAGCCGGCGGAGGCAGCGCCGCCGCAGGCACGGGACGCGCAGCCGTCAACGCCCCAGATCGGCGCGCCGTATGAGGCTCCGCCGGATGGGGACGGCTCCGCCCGCAAGCGCAAGACGCGCCCCCGGCGGCGTGCCGGCCGGGCTTGACCGCGGACGGGCGGGGGGGTGACATTACCCGCTGATCCCGTCGTCCGGTAGGCTTGCGCCCGCCCCGACGCTGCTCAAGAATCTGGTTTTTCGTGGAACACCAAGCGGCCGACGCGCACCCGATGCAGCGCCGGTTGCCTGCCGAGCTCGAACGCCTTGCGCGCGCCGAAGGCGTCGATCCGGGCGGCGCCCTGCTCGTAGCGCTGAGCGATCTCAACCTGTCCGGCGCCTACGACTCGGTCTACCTGGTGGTCGAGCACGATCGGCTCACCACGATCGGTGCCCCGTCCAACGGCGGCACCGCTATCCGCGTCACGGTCGCCCGCGAGGAGATCCACGACATCGGCACGCGTCCCGGCGTCGGCGGAGGCTTCCTGGAGGCGGTGATCGAGGATGCCGCGGTCGAGATCCTGGCCTACTCGAACCGTTCGGCGCCGCTGTTCCAGCGGGTGGCGGCCAAGCTGCAGGCTTGGGTGGCGGGCGACCCGCTAATGGTGGGCCCGGAGGACCGGGAGGAGCCCGACACGTGCCCGGCCTGCGGCATCAGACTGGAAGCCCCCGGCGAGGCGTGCCGGCGATGTCTGAGCCCGGGCAGCGTGCTCGGGCGCGTGCTGGGTCTGATGCGCCCCTATGCCGGACGGGCCGCGCTGATGATGGCGCTGGTCCTGATCTCGATCGGCGTGGAGCTGTTGCCTCCGCAGCTCATCAAGGTGATCACCGACCGCGTGCTGGCGCCCGGGCAGGCCGGCAACCCGGTGCTGCCGGAGGGGGAGGCGATCGCCCTGCTGGTGCGCATGGTCGCGTTGCTGCTCGGCGCCTACCTCGTCGACGGGCTGGTGCAATCGATCCAGCTCCGGCTGAGCAGTGCCATCGGCACCCAGGTCACCTACGACCTGCGCTCGAAGCTGTTCCGCCATCTGATGAGCCTGTCGATCTCCTACTACGACCGCTACAGCACCGGGCAGCTCATGAGCCGTGTCGTGCAAGACACCGAGCAGCTCAAGGGGCTGATCGTGCAGGCCACCAGCGGCTTCGTGGCGCAGCTCATCAAGGTGGTCGCGGTCGGCCTGATGCTGTTCAGCCTGAACTGGCAACTGGCGCTCGTGACCCTGGTGCCGGCGCCGTTCGTGGTCGTCGCCGCCGTCTTCTTCTGGAAGCGCATCTACCCGCGCTACTACCGGATCTGGGACGCTCGCAGCAAGCTCAACGGCGCGCTCAACTCCATCCTCAACGGCATCCGCGTCGTCAAGGCGTTCGGCCAGGAGCGGCGCGAGGTCTCACGCTTCCACCGCACCTCCGGCTACCTGCGCGACAGCTTCCGGCGCGTGGAGTACATGACCGCGTCGTTCCAGCCGGGGATGGCCGTGCTGTTCCAGCTCGGCGGCATCCTGGTCTGGTTCATCGGCGGACGGCGCGTCCTGAACGACGTGATGACGCTGGGGACCCTCATGGCGTTCCTCCAGTACCTGAGCATGTTCTACGTGCCGCTGCGGCAGCTCACCCGCATGGCCAACTGGCTGACCAGCTTCCTGTCGGCCGCGCAACGCGCCTTCGAGATCCTGGACACGCAGCCGCTGATCCTGGAGTCGACCGACACCCGTCCGATTCCCGCACAGCCCGCGGCGGCGGTGAAGTTCGACCACGTCGAGTTCTCCTACGAGCGCGACGAACGGGTGATCAACGATCTGAGCTTCGATGTGCGCCCGGGCGAGCACCTGGGCGTGGTCGGCAAGAGCGGCTCCGGCAAGACCACCCTGATCAACCTGATCGCCCGCTTCTACGACGTCACCGCCGGGGGCGTGTCCATCAACGGCGTGGACGTGCGCAACCTGCCGCTGCCGGAGCTGCGCCGCTTCGTGGGCGTGGTGCTGCAGGAGTCGTTCCTGTTCCGCGGGACGATCTACGACAACCTGACCTACGGCAATCCGGAGGTGAGCTTCGACGCCGTGGTCGATGCGGCAAAGGCCGCCAACGCGCACGAGTTCATCATGCAGAAGCCGCTCGGCTACGACACCTACATCGGCGAGCGCGGCGCCGGCCTGTCCGGCGGTCAACGGCAGCGGGTGTCGATCGCGCGCGCCCTGCTCTACGACCCCAAGCTGCTGATCCTGGACGAGGCGACCAGCAGCGTCGATACCGAATCCGAGCATCTGATCAAGGACGCGCTGGACCGGGTGACCGAAGGGCGCACCACGATCGCGATCGCTCACCGCCTGAGCACGCTCAAGAACTGCGACCGGATCGTCGTACTGGACGGCGGGCGTTTGCGCGAGGAGGGCACGCACGAGGAGCTGGTGCGCCGGCGCGGCATCTACTACCGCCTGGTCAAGATCCAGACCGACCTGGCGCGCGACGCCACCATCGAGAAGCTGGAGCCGAGCCGATGAGCCCCGATCGGGAACTGACCGAGGCGGAGTTGCGCGAGAAGCGGGGCGAGGGACCGGACACGGCCCGGCTGCGCTACCTGGACCCGTCGATGTGCCGCTTCTACCCGGGCAACTTCGCGGCGCTGCATCTGGAGATCACCGGCATCTGGGTCTACGGTGGCGTGTATGCCGCCTACTGCTTCCCCGTCGAGCGGCGCAGCGAGTTCATCGGCATCATCCAGAGCCGTCGCACCGGCGACGACCTGGAGATCGGCATCGTGCGCCGGCTGAACGACTTTCCCGAGGACCAGGCCGAGCTGGTGTGGGCGGCGCTGCAGCGCCGCTACTTCTTCCACACCATCAGCCGCATCCGCCGCATCGGCTGGGATGGGGGCTACGTGTCCATGCGCGTCGACACCGACAAGGGCCCGGCGAGCTTTCTGATGCGCTGGAGCAACGATCGCGCGGTGAGCTTCGGGCGCGACGGCAAGCTCCTGATCGATGTGGACGACAACCGCTACCTGATTCCGCGGGTGGACGCGCTGCCGCCTCGCGAACGCAGCGCGTTCACGCGTATCATCTACTGGTAAACGCCATGGCACCGATACCGCGCGTCAAGGGGACGCAGGACTTCTACCCGGAGGATTGGGCGCTGCAGGTGGCCCTGCGGGGGACCATGCTGGCGGCGGGCCGCGCCTACGGCTACCAGGAATACGAAGGGCCGGCGATCGAGTACCTGGATCTCTACCTGGGCAAGAGCAGCGAGGAGATCGTCACCCAGCAGACCTTCCGCATCCAGGATCGGGACGGCAAGGCGCTGCTGCTGCGCCCGGAGCTGACCCCGACGCTGGCGCGCATGATCGCCGCCCGCGAGCAGGAGATCCCGCTGCCGGCGCGCTGGCAGTCGTGGGGCCAGTTCTTCCGCTACGAACGGCCGCAGCGCGGCCGCGCCCGCTCGTTTTTTCAGTGGAACGTCGACCTGCTCGGCAGCGAGAGCGCGCATGCGGACGCCGAGGTGATCCAGGTGGCCTGCGCGCTGTTCGCGGCGCTCGGGCTGGAGGCGGACGACGTGCAGATCAAGCTCAACGACCGCGCGGCACTGGAGTCTGATCTGACCGGCGTTCTGGGCGTCCCGGCAGAGCTGGTGAGGGGCGTGTTTCAGGTGATCGACCGGCTGGAAAAGGTCGGGGCCGATCGCGCCTGCGCGCAGATGGCCGAGATCGGACTGGGAGCGGGTCAGGCCGAGGAGGTGGTCGCCCTGGTGCGTGCGCCGGTCGCCGAACCGCCGGAGCGGCTGGCGGCGATCGTGGAGCAGCTCGAGATCACCGGTCACGATTCGTACGTGACGCTGGATCGCGGCACCGTGCGGGGGTTCGACTACTACACCAGCACGGTATTCGAGGCGTGGGCGGCCGGCGGCCTGCGGCGCGCCATCTTCGGCGGCGGGCGCTACGACGACCTGACGCGGCAGGTGGGCGGCAAGCAGCGCGTACCAGGAGTCGGCATGGCGGTGGGCGACATGGCGCTGCTGGAACTGCTGCGCGAGCTTGACCGGGTGCCGGCGCCGGCGCAGGAGGGGCCCGACGTGCTGGTCACCGTCTTCGGGGCCGAGCAGCAGCAGGCGTCGGCGCGCATCGCCGAGCGCCTGCGGCGCCGGGGCATGGCGGTCGAGATCGCCCTCGATCCCGGCCAGCGCCTGGAGCGGCAGCTCAAGCACGCCGACCGCGTCGGCGCGCGCTATGCGCTCATCATCGGGCCGGACGAGGCGGCTGACGGCACCGTGCAGGTCAAGGACCTGCGAGAACGGCAGCAGGAGCACCTGCCGGCCGGCGATACGGACGCGCTGGTTGACCGGCTTGCCAACGGGGCATCGGAGTCCGGCACTGGTTGAGCCGGCCGCGGCGCGCCGACGTCTCAGGCGTCCTTGTCCACGGAGACGATGCACGGCAGGTGCCGCAGCGCGCCCGCCGCGTCCAGGCCGTAGCCGGCGACCCAGACGTCCGGGATCTCGAACCCGACCAGATCCGGGGCGGCCTTGGCGCGTTGCGCCAGGATTTGCGGGTCGGGATTGTCGAGCTGCTTGTCCAGCAGCACGCACACCTGCACGCTGCGCACGCCCCACTCGGCCAGGCGATCGCGCAGCGCCGCCAGGGTGAAGCCGTGGTCCAGGATGTCGTCCACCAGCAGCATGGAACGGCCCGCAACGTCCGACGGTTGCAGGTCGATGATCACGCTCCGCACGACGGGGCCGTCCGCTCCCATCGCGGTGCCGTACGTGCTGGCCTTGGTCAGCGCGAAGTGCACATCCAGCGAGGTTTCCGTCGCCAGGGCGCGGCCCAGGTCGGCGGCGAACATGAACGCGCCGGTGAGCACCGGGGTGACCACCACCTCGGACTCGGGCGGGTAGTGCGCGGCCAGCAGCCGCGCCATCTCGCGCACCCGCTCCTGCAGCGCCGCAGGCGGGATCAGCACGCGCCGGACGATTCGGTGCAACGCACGGGGGAGCGCTATCCCGTGCGCTGCCAGCGTCGCGCAGGCGGGATCGATACCGGTTTCGGGTACCATCTGCGAACGATACACGCTCGCGTGGCTTCACGCACGCCTCGACGCGTTCGGGCTCAGCCGGATGATCGCGGGGCGACAGTCGGGCAAGGGGGCCGCCCGCGGCGCTGAGGGTCACGGTCAGACCCACTGGTGGGAAAGACGATGTCCGTGTATGCTAAGTGCATGGCTGTCAAGACGATCACCATCGATATGGAGTCCTATGAGTTGCTCGCTGCCCGCAAGCGGCCGGGTGAGTCGTTCAGTCGGGTGATCAAACGTACGCTGCGAGATGAACGATACACAGCCTCCCATCTCCTTGAGCACCTCGACGAGGTCCTCCTTGCCGAAGATACGGTCACGGCTATCGAGGCGGTGGTGAAGGAGCGCGAACATGACCAGCCCGCTCCGGTGGATCTGGAGGGAGAACCCTGTTCGTAGACACCACGTTCGTCATCGATCTGATGAATGAGCGCCGTCGCGGGTACAGCGGCGCGGCGACGCGGGCCTTGCGTGCGCGTGGCGCGGTCAAGTTGCGCATGTCGGTTTTCGTCCGCTGCGAGCTGGAAGCCGGCGCCCATCGAGCTGGAAGCCCGCGGCAGGAACTGGAGCGGGTCGCTCAGCTCGCCGAGTTCATGGAGCTGGCCTTGCCGGGCGCGGATTTCGCGTCCCGCTATGGTGAGATCGAGTTTGCGCTGCGAACCCGTGGCCAGATGATCCCGACCATGGATCTTCTCATCGGAACGCACTGCGTCTGCTCCGGGGAGCCGATACTCACCAGCGATGAGCATTTTCAGCGAATACCGGGGCTGAGTGTGATCCGCTTCGATCACACGGAGCCTGAATCGATCGGCTGACGAATCACGCCGAGGTCCAGCAGTTCCGCCCCCGCCGGCGGCGGCCCGTCGAGCGGGTTGGGCTCCCGCCAGATCCTGCCGTCCCAGGTGCGCACCACCACCTCGTCTCCGGACCGGCCCAGCAGGTACTGCGGAGCCAGCGGCACCTTGCCGTACGGGGTGTCCAGCACGTAGGTCGGCACGCCGAAGCCGGTGGTGTGGCCGCGCAGCGCCTGCACGATCGCCAGCCCGGTCTCGATCGACGTGCGCAGGTGCGCGGTGCCGGCCACGAGCTGGCACTGGAAGATGTAGTAGGGCCGCACCCGGATCGCCAGTAGCCGGTGCACCAGATCCAGCATCACCCGCGGGTCGTCGTTGACCCCCTTCAGGAGCACGGTCTGGTTGCCCAGCGGCAGGCCGGCGCGCAGCAGGCGGTCGCATGCCGCCGCCGCTTCCGGCGTGACCTCGTCGGGATGGTTGAAGTGGGTGTTCAGCCAGATCGGGTGGTGGCGGCTCAGGACCTCGCACAGATCCGGCGTGATCCGCTGCGGCAGGGTGCACGGCGTGCGCGAGCCGGTGCGGATGATCTGCACGTGCTGAAGCGCGCGCAGGCGGCCCAGCAGGTCGTCCAGCCGCTCGTCGGAGAACAGCAGCGGGTCGCCGCCGGTCACCAGCACGTCGCGGACCGCTGGCGTCCGCGCGATGTAGTCGATCCCCTGCTGCACCTTGGCGCGCGTGTGGTGCTCCTCGGTGTTGCCGACGAAGTATTCGCGGAAGCAGTAGCGGCAATAGGTGGGGCAGACGTTGGTGATCTTGAAGGCGACCCGGTCCGGGTACACGTGGACGATCGCATCCACGGGCGAGTGCTCCTGTTCCAGCAGCGGGTCCTCGGCGCCCAGGTCGTCGGCCAGCTCCTGGACCGACGGCACCTGCTGCCGCCGCAGCGGGCAGTCGGGGTCGTCACGGTCCATCAGCGCGGCGTAGTAAGGGGTGATCGCCCACCGGTACTGGGCCCCCGCGGCTTCGATCTCGGCCCGCTCCGCCGGACTGAGGTCGACGTAGCGCTCCAGGTCCCGGACCGACGTGATCCGATTGCGGAGCTGCCACCGCCAGTCGTCCCAATCCCGGTCCGGTATCCCCGGCGGCCGCGCCACGTCGCCATTCTGGCGCCTGCGGAACGGAGGTCAAGGGTCATGTTCCGGAAGCGTGACCGGCGTGCGAGGTGTTATCATCGGGTAGGACCCAGATGAGTAAGTCGACAAGCGATATGCGAACCGAGCCGGGGACGCCCGCGGCCGGCTTGGAAGCGGACCACCCGGCCTATGCCCCCGCGACGATCGAGCCCAAGTGGCAGCAGCGCTGGGAGCGGGACGGGCTGCACCGTGCCCGCATCGATCCCGGCCGCCCGAAGCACTACTTCCTGACCATGCTCCCGTATCCGTCGGGCGACCTCCACATCGGCCACTGGTACCCGATGACCCCGTCCGACGCCCGCGCCCGCTACCTGCGCATGAACGGCTACAACGTCATGCTCCCCATGGGCTTCGACTCCTTCGGCCTGCCGGCGGAAAACGCCGCCCTCGCCCGCAACATCCATCCCAAGGAATGGACCTACGCCAACATCGACCGCATGCGCACCCAGCTTCGCACCATGGGGGCCATGTGGGATTGGGAGCGCGAGGCGACCTCCTCCGATCCCGAGTACTACCGCTGGACGCAGTGGTACTTCCTCAAGCTGCTCGCCGGCGACCTGGCCTATCGCAAGCGGGCGGCGGTGGATTTCTGCCCCAACTGCAACACCACCTTGGCGCGCGAGCAGGTGATCGGCACGGAGCGGCTCTGCGAGCGCTGCGACACGGCGGTGACCAAGCGCGACCTGGAACAGTGGTTCTTTCGCATCACCCGGTACGCCGAGGAGCTGCTGCGCTTCGACGGTCTGGACTGGCCGGAGCGCGTACGGACGGCGCAGACCAACTGGATCGGCCGCTCGGAGGGCGCGCACGTGGTGTTCCGCACCGAGCAGGGCGATGCCCTGGAGGTCTTCACCACCCGGCCGGACACCCTGTGGGGGGCGACCTTCATGGTGCTGGCGCCCGAGCATCCTCTGGTGCAGAAGCTCACCACGGCGGTGCAGCGGGAGCAGGTCGAGGCATACGTCGACGCCGCCTCCCGCCAGACCGACATCGAGCGCGAGGCGGCAGACCGCGAGAAGAGCGGCGTGTTCACCGGCTCGTACGCGGTCAACCCGGTCAACGGCGAACGGATCCCCATCTGGATCGCCGACTACGTGCTGATGACCTACGGCACCGGTGCCATCATGGCGGTGCCGGCCCACGACGAGCGCGACTTCGCCTTCGCGCGCGCCTACGACCTGACGGTGCGGCCGGTGATCCAGCCGCCCGACATCGAGTCGCTTGACGGCGCCACCATGGCCGAGGCGGTGATCGCCAAGGGGCCGATGATCGACTCCGGCCCTCTGACGGGAACCCCCGCGGACCGGGCGATCTCCGCCACCATCCGCTGGTTGGAGGAGCAGGGCCTTGGCCACGCCGACGTCAACTACCGGCTGCGCGACTGGCTCATCTCCCGACAGCGCTATTGGGGCTGCCCGATCCCGGTGGTCCACTGCCCGGGCTGCGGAGCCGTGCCCGTGCCGGAGGACGAGCTGCCGGTGGAGCTGCCGGTGGACATCGAGTGGAGGCCGACGGGGGAGAGTCCGCTGAAGTTCCACCCCACATGGCGCCACACCGCCTGTCCGAGCTGCGGCGGGCCGGCCGAGCGTGAGACCGACACCATGGACACGTTCATGTGCTCGTCCTGGTACCACCTGCGCTACCTGAGCCCCGACTGCACCGACGGCCCGTTCGACGCCGACGAGTACCGCTACTGGATGCCGGTGGACACCTACACCGGCGGCGTCGAGCACGCCACCATGCACCTGATCTATACCCGCTTCTTCCACAAGGCGTGCCGGGACCTGGGCATCGGCTCAGGTGACGAGCCCATGCTGCAACTGCGCAACCAGGGCCAGATCCTGGGGGCGGACGGTCAGAAGATGAGCAAGTCCCGCCCGGCAACGCTGGTGGAGCCCGACGAGCTGGTGGCTCGCCACGGCGCCGACACGGTGCGCGCATTCCTGATGTTCGGCTATCGCTGGTCGGAGGGCGGCCCGTGGAGCGACGGCAGCATCCACGGCGTCGTGCGCTGGCTGAACCGGGTGTGGGATCTGACGCAGCGGCTGCACGCGCGCGACGGCGCGGCCGGCACGATGTCAGCCGGCGGCGAGCGCGCGTTGCTGCGCGCCACCCACCAGACGATCCGGAGCGTCTCCCACGACCTGGAGGGGTTCGAGTTCAACACCGTGGTCTCCGGGTTGATGCAGCTCACCAATGCGCTGCTGGCAGCCGAGGCGGAGTACGGGGGCAGCGCGGCCTACCGCGAGTCGGTGCTGATCCTGATCACGCTGATGGCGCCGGTCACCCCGCATGTGGCCGAGGAGCTGTGGGAGCTGCTCGGTGGTCCGTACAGCATCCACCAGCAGGCGTGGCCTGAAGCCGACGCCTCGCTGGCCGCCGACGAGATGGTCACCCTGGTGGTGCAGGTCAACGGCAAGGTCCGCGGCCGCGTCGAGATGCCGGCCGGCCTCGACGGGGACCAGGCGCAGCGGCTGGCGCAGGCCGAAGACAACGTCGCCCGCACGCTGGCCGGCCGGGAGCCGCGCCGGGTGATCCACGTCCCCGGCAAGCTGATCAACTTCGTTTTGTGAGGCAAGGTGCACGTATGGCCGTAGTCGATCGACAGCTCGACGCGCCGGCGTCTCGGATGACGCCGCCGCTGGAGTTGCAACTGCTGCCGGCAATCGACCTCACTCGAGAACAGTTCTTTCAGTTTTGCCAACTGAATCGGGACGTGCGGATCGAGCGTAACGCCGAAGGAAGTATTGCGATCATGTCACCGACGGGCGGGGAGACAGGGGCACGGAGCGGCCGCTTGTTCGCCGCGGTCTTTCCCGTCCTGCCCTCGAACGGAAGATGGAGGAATACCGGGAGAACGGCGCGCGGCTGGGATGGATGATCGATCCGGACCGACGGCGCGTCACCACCTATCGTGCCGCCGGCAGTGTGGAATCGCGCGATCGATCGATTTCCCTTTCAGGCGAGGACGTTCTACGGGGATTTGTGCTTACCCTATCCACCATCTGGGAGTCCGCATTCTGAGCCCGGCCCACGGCTTCGTGGTGTAAGCCAGAGCTCAGGTCGGAAGGCGTCGAAGCCACGGTCGAACCGGTCCCGTACGAGTTTCAGCGCGGCGGAAACCGGATGCTGCGTCTGCGCCGGGATCAGGGCCGGTAAAGGGCGATCCCCCATGGATCCACCAGCCCCGTGGTCACGACGTCTTCGACGCCGGTACCGTCGAGGTTGGCACGCTGGATCTTGTCCGTTCCCCAGTCGGTCCAGTACATCTTCCGGTCCGTGACATCAAGGGCGATGCCCTGTGGATTCAGCAGCCCGTCGGTCACCAGGTCCTCGACATCGGAGCCGTCGAGATTGGCACGCTGGACCCGGTCGGTCCTGCGGTCAGTCCAGTAGATCTTGCCACCGACAGGGTCCACGGCGATTCCCTGAGGATCCGACAAGCCAGTCGCTACGAGGTCTTCGACGTCCGTACCGTCCAGGTTGGCGCGTTGGATCTTGCCGGTTCCCGGGTCGGTCCAGTACATCTTGCCGGCGGTGACGTCCAGGGCGATCCCCCGCGGATACCGCAGGTCGGTCACCAGTGTCTCGACGTTCGATCCGTCCAGGTCGGCGCGCTGGATGCTGTCCGGCGACGAGGTCGTCGCCGATTCCGTCCAGTACATCTTGCCATCGGCGACATCCAGCGCAATGTCATGGGCGCCGGACATGTCGTCGACCCCGAGGTCTTCGCCACCGGTGCCGTCCAGGTTGAAGCGTCGGATTTCATTCGGCCTGGCTTCCGTCGGGTAGACATCCGTCGCGTAGATTTTGCCGCCGGCGATATCCAGGGCAATCCCGCGCGGGTCCGCCACTCCCATGCTCAGCAGGGACTCGGAGCCGGTCCCGTCCAGGTTGGCGCGATGGATGCCTGTCGCCAGGTCCGTCCAGTACATCCTGCCGGCGGCGACGTCGAGCGCGATCTCGTAGGGGTCATGCAGTCCGCTCGTGAGGACATCCTCGATTCCGGTCCCGTCGAGGTTGGCGCGCTGGATCTTGGCTGGTATGCGCTCCGTCCAGTACATCTTGCCGGCGGCGATGTCGAGCGCGAGCCCATCGCGACGGGATTCCGAAACCCCTGTGGTCGTGACCAGATCTTCCACGCCGGTGCCGTCGAGATTGGCGCGCTGTATCTTGTCCGTGAGCCGGTCCGCCCAGTACAGCTTGCCGGCGGCGACATCGAGCGCGATCCCCCGCGGACTCTGCAGCCCGACGATCACGAGATCCTCGACGTGCGAGCCGTCGAGGTTGGCGCGCTGTATCTTCTCAGTCCCGGCGTCGGTCCAGTAGACCTTGCCGCCAACGGCATCCAGGGCGATCCCGTAGGGGTTGTCCAGTGACGTGACAACCAAATCTTCGACCTCCGAGCCATCCAGGTTGGCGCGCCGGATCTTGTTCGCGCGGTAATCCGTCCAGTACATCTTCCCCCGCGTGGTATCCAGGGCAATTCCGTTCGGCCTGGCCGTGCGCACGAGGGTTTCGACGTCCGTACCGTCCAGGTTGGCGCGCTGAATGCCGACCTCCCAGTCGACCCAGTACATCCTGCCGTCGGCTACCGCCAGCGCGATGCCATACGGCTCGACCAGCCCATGGGGCAGGAGGTCTTCGATGCCGGAGCCGTCCAGCCCCGCTCGCTGGATCGTGTTCTTGCCGGCGTCCGTCCAATAGATTCTCGTGAGCGGCGGCGACACGGTTTCAGGAGTCATGCCACTGCAGCCAGCGAAGAGCAGTGCGATCGCGGCCAAGGCGATCAGGAGCGACAGGAGGTTCGGTCTCGATGAGTTCACGGGCGGCAGCATAAGGGTCGGGGCGGCGGCGTCACAAGTTGGAGGTTGCCCGTTCATGTGCTACGTTTTGTCGTGACATCCGGCAGGGGGTAAGCGGTGGCGAAGAACATCGAGGTGTTTTCGGTGCGTGATCTTCGGTTGCGCTCCAGCGAGTTGGTGCGCGAAGCCGAGGCAGGACAGGTTTCGATCATCACCAAGCGGGGCAAGCCTGCCGTCCTGGCGCTGCCGTTCGGGAGCCGCTTGGTCGATCTGGGCCTCGACAAGGATCTGGCGCTCGCCCTCTTCGAGCAAGGACTGGTGACCCTGGCGAAGGCCGCGAAGCTTGCCGGTGTCACGCAGGATGTGTTCATGGACCTGGTCGCGGAGGCCGGCTTGGTCGCGGTCGACTATCCTCCGGAGGAATTGGCAGACGAGCTGCGCGTCGAGATTTGATCTCGCAGATCGTTGCCGATGCCGGTCCGCTGATCGCGTTGTCACGGATCGGCAGGCTTGCGTTGCTCCCGAATCTGTTCGGCGTGGTAGTAACTCCCGAGGTGGTGCTCCGCGAGCTTCGGCTTCAAGAACCGCGTCCGGGCGTAGTGCCGCTTGCCGAAGCCGTGCGGGCCGGCGTCTGGCTGCGGTCCATGATGCCCTCTGACGACCGCGCAATTCCGGGCCTTGGCGTCGGGGAGTCGGCGGCCATCCGCCTCGCACAGCAGGTGCACGGTCCGCTTCTGATCGACGAGCGTCGTGGGCGCGCCATTGCCAGGAACCGCGGCATAGCGGTGATCGGCACGGGCCGCGTCCTCATCGCGGCGAAGGAACGGGGCTTGATCGAATCGGTAGCGGGCTCCCTGAACGCCCTGAGAGACGCAGGCTATCGGTTGTCGGACGAGCTCTGCTCACGACTGCTCGCCATCGCGGACGAAGCGGGACCGCAGGACGTGCGGGCGAACAGGTAGGCGCGGCTGCTTCGTCCCACCACGGACAGGGCGCCCATGTGCCGCAGCGCATACGTCATCTCCCCGGCCGCGGCCGGCGAGATGCCCGCGGCGGCGGCCAGCGAACGATTGGTGAACGGCTCCGGCAGACGCGGCGGCAGTAGCCGGGCCACATCCGCCGGCGTGCGAAAGCGGCGTCTGGCGCACACCTCCAGCAGCCGGGTGTCGAGCACGCTGATGCCCCGGCGTCGCCAACTGCCGCGGCCGTCGTCCCGGCGCAACTCCTCCACGTCCACCAGGAGCACCTCGATGGTGAAGTTGGGGTTGTCCATCAGATGCGGGATGCGCATCAGTTCCGCGAACAGGTCGCGGTAGGCGCCCCGTTTCGGCGACAGCCGGCGGCGCAGGACCTGTCCCCGAGCGTCGGTGGTGACGATCCACTTCCGCTGCGCGATCGGGAACACCAAGCGCACGCGGTGCGTGCTCGTCAGCCGGGTCAGCTTGCGCTTGAGCTTCGCGAAGCCGCGGGTCTGGATCTCGATCAGGGTGCCGGGGGGGCGCACCAAGTCGATGACGTAGCCCTCCATCGGCACCTCGATACGGTCGCGAGGCAGGGCGTACCAAGACTTCAGCCCCGCGTGCAGCGACCGCTCGCGCAACTCGCCGATGCTGGGTGCGTGCTCCACACTCACTCTATCGGCAGACGCGGCGATAGCCCGCGCGGGACGCGCTACAGCACCTCCTGCAGCACGTAGAAATAGTTCTCGTCGGTGCCGAAGATCAGCAGATCGCGGGACGCCACCGGGGCGCTCAGCACCGCGCCGTCGAGGGGCATCTCCCACAGCTTCCGGCCGTTGCGGGCCGACAGGCAGATCAGGCGGGGCGGACTCCCACCCAGCGGGTCGCCGCGCACGCCGAAGTACAGGCGGTTGCCGGCCACGGTCGGGGCGCTCGAGGTGGGCTGCTCCAAGGTCACCCGCCACGCCTCCCGGCCGCTGCCGGCGTCGAATGCGCGCACGACCTGGTCGCCGCTGGTGTAGATCACCAGGTTGCGCCACAGCGCCGGCGCCATGTAGTCCAGCAGCTTGAGATTGTCCAGGAACAGGCGCGCGGGGTTGTAGACGGAACCCGGGCCGAAGTAGGACTCCTGCTGCTTGTGCCAGATCACGGTGCCGGTGGTGCGGTCCAGGGCGAGGTAGTTGAACACCATCTCCCCGTTGCGCACGCCGCCGGTGGCGTAGTACATCCTCTGGCCCCGCAGGGCCGGAAACGAGTACCAGTTGGTGTACGGGTCGTTACCGTCGACGAACCAGAGGTATGCGCGGCGCTCGATGTCGTAGGCGCCGAAGCTCACGCCGCGCTCGGGTGGCGAGGGCGCCCAGTAGATCACGCCCTCGTAGACCTGGAAGGTGTGGTAGGACCAGATCGGATTGGGAATGCGGTGCACTTCGATGCCGTCCAGGTCGACGAAATACGACGCGCCGTTGTCGCTGGTGAAGATGATCAGATCCTCGTAGCGCAGGATCAGCGACTGCACGGTGGACTCGGTCTGGAACGACCACATCTCCCGGCCGTCGTCGCGTGACACCGCGTACACGCGGCCGTCGTTCGATCCGAAGTAGACGGCGTCCTCATCGGCGTACGGCACGGAGTTGTTCGGCGCGCGCGCCTTGAAGATCCAGCGCATGTAGCCCGATTCCACGTCGAGCGCATAGAAGTTGCCGTCGTCGGCGCCAAAGTAGATCGTGCCGTCGTAGACGATCGGGGGATTGAACGAGGTCGCCCGCTCGCCCACCTGGAGGGGCAAATGCCACTTGAGCGCCAGCGGCGGCGCGACCGTGGTGGGGGCGACGCCGCGTCCCTGGCGGCCGCGGAACTCCAGCCAGTCGCCTGCGCTGCAGGCGGTCAGACCCAGCACCGCGGCGGCGGTGACGGCCGCGACGGCCGCGGCGCGGAAGCCGGTCAGCAGGAGAGGCCCCGCAGGCTGAACAGGCGCTTCAGCCAGGCGATCAGGCCGCGGCGGCGCATCTGCCCGGCCGCCGCCAGCGCAGCGACGCGCAGGTCGCCGGCGGCGCCGGCATCCGGGGGATTCGGCCGGTAGCGGAGCGCGGTATAGCGGCCGGCGAAGCCCTGCAGCTCCGGATACCGTTCGGCGTACTCGCGGGCGGTTTCCACCGGCGACTTGATCGCATAGCCGTCGGCGGCCAGACGCATGTACAGCAGCGACGCCTGCGCCCGCAGGCCGTGGCGTGTGGGCGCGCGTGCGGCCAGCGCCAGGAGCGCTTCGCGGCCGTACCGCCACGCGTAGGCGCCGGCGACCCCGGCGATGGCCAGCGCCGCGGCCAGACGCAGGGCCAGCAGCCACGGGAACTGGAAGTCGCGGTCGAGCCGGTCCTCGATCTGGATGATCGGGATGACGATGTCCTGGCCGGCGGCGCTCAGCTCGGGCGGCGGCGGGATCGCGTACTGGGTGGCCTCGATGTCCACCCAGCCATAGCTCGGCAGGTAGAACTGGGTCCAGGAGTGGCGGTGCGCGGTGGTGATCAGGTACAGCTCGTCGAGCGGGAATTCCTGTAGCGGCTCGATCACCTCGCGCAGGCTCTGCAGGCCGCGCTGATGTACCGGGGTCTGCAGGCTCTCGGTGCCCAGCCAGCCGGTCACCACGCGGCTGGGGATGCCGGCGATGCGTCCCAGGATGGCGGTGGTGTTGGAGAACTCGGTGCAGTCGCCGGAGCGGGTCTCGAACAGGAACAGCTCCAGGTAGTCGACCGACACGTCGTCGGTGAAGCCGATCTCGTACTGGCAGGTGTCGAAGGAGCGCAGGATGGCGTCGATCTTGTCGTAATAGCCCGCGGCGCCGGCGGTGACCTCCGCGGCGTACTGCTCGAAGCGCGCCAGCGTCTCGTCGCTCAGCGGCACCTCCAGGTAGGGGGCGAGGGCGTTGCGCTCGATCGGCGACAGGTCGCCCAGCCGCCGCCACTGATCGGGCCCCGTCGCGCTGACGCGCGATACGGTCCAGTAGGAGAGATCGAACGGGTGGTAGAGCCTGTCCATCACCGTCGGCTCGATCGTGTACGGCCGGTACGGCATGACCCGATCGGTGATCGAGGACAGGAAGAAGTACTCGCGCTGCTCGCGCCGGCGGTCGGGCAGGCGCAGCACGTCGACCCAGGTGGTCAGCAGGCGCTGGTTCACCAGCTCGTTCAGCGGCTCGTCGATGCTGTAGGAGAATCCGCTCTCCGGGTGCAGGTCGGCGTAGTAGCCGTCGGCCGCGTACACCGGGTCGGTGGCGCTGGCGACCACCATGCGCGCGTACTGCCTGCCTTCCCCGTCACCGTCGCCTTCCTCGCCCTCGCCTTCGCCCTCTTCGCCTTGATCCTGACCCTGACCGCCGCCCTGCGCCTGGCCCTGCTCTCCCTGGCCGCCGCCTTCGGCGCCGGCTTCGGAGTCGTTCCAGCGCTCGGCCGGGATGCCCTCCAGGCGCTGTTGCCGTTCCGACTGTTCGCCCTCGCCCTGCTCGCCTTGTCCGTCCTGCTGGTTCTGCTCCTGCTCGCCTTGCCCGCCTTCACCGCCGGCGTCGGTCTGCTCGCCCTGCCCGCCCTGCCCCTGGTTCCGCGGTTCCTGCTGCAGCGGATCGAGCGGGCGCAGGTTGCCCCCGGGCGGTCCGGATGAGTCCGCGCCGATCGGCTGCGGCTCCGGCCGGGCGACTTCGTTCAGGTTGTTGAAGGCGATGCGGTTGGAGACGAAGTCGAGCGGCAGCAGCACGCCCAGCGCGATGCTGACCGGCAGCGCGAACGTCACGAACATGACCAGCTCGCGCCGGCGGACGCGGCCGCCGGACTCGGGAAAGGCGGCAAGGTAGAGCGCCAGCGCGTGCAGCAGAAAGCCGCAGGTGATCATCACCACCAGCACGGTGGTGATGCGCAGGCTTTCCTCGGCGATCACGTCGTTGGCGCGTGAGAAGCGCAGCAGCTTCAGGAGGACGTAGCCCACGAACAGGAGCTCCGCGGCGGCGACCAGGTGGCCGTGCTCGCGGCCGTGGAAGACCACGGCGGTCAGCACGAACGCCAGAAGACCTATGCCGATCACTGTCAGGCTGCTCGTGTCCAGGCCGGGACCGGCGACGGCGGCCAGCACGGCCAGTCCGAGCGCGGCCGCCAGCCAATAAGAGAACCGCAGCCTCGGCGGCTTGAGGAAGGCGGCCAGGGCCATTTCCAACGGCACCAGCGCGAACCACGTCACCCAGCCGACGCGATCGTAGGAGATCGTCACCGCCGGGTGCACGATCGGGATGGCGATCGCGACCAGATAGACCAGCAGGCGGGTCGCAAACAGCAGGGTCATGACAGTCCGACCTCCAGCGGCTCGTCTTCGACGTGGACGTTGGTCCCGCGGATCGAGGGGCCGAGCATGAAGCGTTCGCGGCGCAGCGCCCACGCGCCGGGGACGAGCGAAACCGACACCGGCCGCAGTGCCAGCTTGATCCGAGCGTCGTGTTCAGTGCTCGGCGAGATCGCCGACACGGTCCGATACACGTGCACGGCGGTGTCGCCGAGCTGCGCCAGGTGCGTGGCCAGTCCGGCGTCGAACGCGGTAGTGAAGATGAACAGCTCGTGCGGTTGCACCTCGGGCCGGTGGTCGGGGCTCGGCGCGAAGGTGATGGAGGCGAGGTGGCGGGACAGCTCGTCGATGTCGTCGTCCGTGTCCACGTCGTGCTCGCCTGCGCCGGTGATGACGCGGAAGGTGAAGTCCTCATGCTCGGCCTTGACCGCGCGCAGGAACGCCAGCAGCCAGCTCTTCAGGTAGTCGAGGTGGAGCACGGAGTCCAGCGTCTCCGGACCCGCCGGCCGGTAGTGGCGGAGCTCGACGTGCAGCAGGCGGGTCTGCTGTTCGCTGACCGGGGAGATGCGCGTGATCAGCTCGTTGAGACGGCTGGAGGCCTTCCAGTTGATGTCCTTGAGCCGATCGCCGGGCTCGTACTCGCGCATGTAGTAGCGCTCCTCGTCGGAGGAGCGCCGCCGTCGGCTGGTGTCGTCCCCGACGGCAGCGTCGATCTTGGGAGCCGAGCGCATCGCCAGCGCCGCCGGGCGCACCGGCAGCAGCCTGCGTTCGTCCCGCCCCGGCAGGTGGCTGCAGGTCAGCCCGAACACGTCGCGCACGGCCAGCCGGGCACGCACCTCGAGGTCGCCGCAGACCGGCGGCTGCAGACGGAGCGGCAGCTCCTCCGACGCCGACGAGACCTCCGCGCGCAGGTGCAGCGCAGCCCGGTTGCCGGCGCGCAGGCGGCCGGTGAGGCGCGCGTGCAGGCGGTAGAAGTAGTGCGGCCGGCGCGCGCCGACTGCCTTCAGGTCCAGGCTGCCCGCGGTACGGGCGGAAAGCGGCCCGCCGGTGTCCCACGCCAGCGTGACGGCGGCCATGCGGCGCGCCTGCAGGCGGCCGTCGACGGCCAGCACCGCCAGCACCAGCGTGGCGGTGGCGGAGAGCACGAACTCGTAGCCGTTGTCCGTCGCGAACGCGCTGCCGGCCAGGTAGCCGGCGGCTACCAGCAGGGCGGTGCCGAGCAGCGTAAACGGGTAGTAGCGCAGCGCCGCGCATGTGGCGATCCACCGGGGGCGTTCGTGCGCAAGGAGCCGCCCGTGCGTCAGGAACCGTAAGCGCGGGACGAGGCGGGCGGGATTCGGCGCTGAGCGGCGGTCCTGCGGCCGGAGCCTCGAGCGCGCGGTACGGCCGGCAGAAGCGGGGCGCGCGCTCGAAGCGGTCGCCATCAGTCGGCGCGGGCGGGCACCCGGTCCACGGTGACGTTCGAGCGCACCTCGTCGATGACGGCGCGCGCGTCGCCGTTGGCGTCCTCCAGGAGCAGGCGATGGCTGACGCCGGGTACCAGCACCTCCTTGGCCAGGTCGATCGTCACGAACTCCTCGCCGCGGACCAGGGCCAGGGCGCGCGCCAGCCGTGACAGCTTGACGCCGGTGCGGGGGCTGGCGCCGGTCTCCACCGCCGGGTGGCGGCGGGTGCGCCGCACGCACTCGACCAGGTAGGCGATCACTTCTTCGTGGATGAAGATCCGGTCGACCATCCGCTGCCAGGAAACCAGCTCATCGCACGACACGACCGGTCCGAGCTGGTCCCACGCGTCCTCGCGACCGTGCTGCCGGACGATGCGCTCCTCGTCCGTGGTCGACGGGTAGCCCAGGGAGAGCTGGATCATGAAGCGGTCGAGCTGCGGTATCGGCAGCGGGAACAGATGGGCGCCCTTGAGGTTCATGGTGGCGATGATGAAGAACGGGTCCGGCAACCCGTACGTGGTGCCCTCCACGGTCACCGCCTGCTCCTCCATCGCCTGCAGGAAGCTGCCCTGCGTCTTGGGAGTGAGGAGGTTGATCTCGTCACAGAGCACGAAGTGCGCGAACAGGGGACCGCGCGTGAAGGTGAAGGCGCCGCTGGCGATGTCGTAGCGGTTGAAGCCCAGGATGTCCTGCGGCAGCAGGTCGACCGTGCACTGTATGCGGCTGAAGTGGTCGATGTCGACGTCGTGGTCCGAGGTCTCCGACGTGTGCCAGCGGATGGACGCGGCCAGCGCCTTGGCGAGGGAGGTCTTACCCACGCCGTGCGAATCGGCCAGGATGACGTGGCCGCCGGCCAGCTTGGCTGCCAGCAGATGCTCCATCTTGCGGGCGTCGATGGAGATGATCGAGCGGACGTTGTCGATGATGCGGCGGATGCCGTCGCTGGCGTCGCGCACGGCATCGGGGGTTGCGCCATTATTCGACTGACTCATGGCAGGTGTCCGCCGGTACGGCAGTGTGAAAGGTTAGAGCTATTGTAACGAGCGGTCAATGAACGCGACATGAACGCGACGTGAACATGACATGATCGGTGGATGGAGATGACGCGCCACAGCGTGACCGTGCGGCTGCACCACACCGACGCCGCCGGGGTGCTGTTCTACAGCCGGCTGTTCGAGCTGGTGCAGGAGGCGTTCGAGGCGGCCCTGGAGGCCGGCGGGCTGCCGCTGGGCGAGCTGCTGCGCGACGGCGGGTTCCGGATCCCGGTGGTGCACGCGGAGGCCGACTACACCGCGCCGGTGCGCGTGGGGGACGTGCTGGAGGTGCGCTTGGCGTTCGAGGCAGGCACCCGCTCGCTGCGGGTCAAGGCCGACATCGTCGACGCGGCTGGACGCCAGGCTGCGGCGGTCACGGTCGTGCACGCCGCGGTGAGCGCCGCCACCGGCACGGCGGTGCCGCTTCCCGGTGCGCTGCGGGCGCTGACGCGATGATTCACGCTTGGCTTCTGGACTACCGGCCACTCACGCAGGCGGCGGCGAGCGAGGCGGCCGCCGCCGCCGCGACCCTGCCTGATCGGCTGAGCACGGCGATGGCGCGAGTCGACGGCGGGCGCCCCGAGTGGGCGGTCCTTTCGACCTGCCACCGCTACGAGGTGTATAGCCATCAGGTGAGCGCCGATCACGTGCTCGGCGTGCTGCGGGGGCACATCCCGCCGGCTGCACGGGCGGCGCTGACCGCGGCGCGTGACGAGTGCGCCGCCCGCCACCTGATGCGCGTGGCCGCCGGGCTGGACTCCATGCTCCTGGGCGAAACCGACGTCCAGCGCCAGGTGGCCGCTGCGCTGGCGCGTTCGACGGAGCAGGGCAGTGCCGGGCCGGTGCTGAACGCACTGTTCGGAGCGGCCGTCCATGCCGGCAAGCGCGTGCGCACGGAGACCGACATCGGCCGGCACGCCAGCTCGCTGGCGTCGGCGGCCGTCGATCTGGTGGCCGCACGCCTGGAATCGGTCGATCGGGCGCGGGCGGTGGTCTTCGGCGCCGGCACCATGGCGAGGCGCGCCTGCGAGCGCCTGCACGCCGTGGGCATCGGCTCGCTGACGGTGATCAACCGCACCATGGCGCGGGCCGAGCGCCTGGCCGAGACCCACGACGGCCAGGCCGTTCCCTGGGACGGTGCCGCCGACGCGCTATGCGAGGCGGACATCGCCATAGCCGCTACCGCAGCACCGGAACCGTTTATCGACCTGTCCATGCTGCGCCGGGCCACGGCGGCGCGCGCCGCCCGGCCGCTGCACCTGATCGACCTGGCGCTCCCCCAGAACGTGCAGGCGGGAGCCTGCGGCGCCGCCAACGTCCAATGCTACGACTTCGGCGACCTGGAGGAGGCCACCCGCGCCAGCCATGCGGCGCGCGCCGCGGAAGTGCCGGGCGCCGAGCGGATCATCGATCAGGAGATGGCGCGCTTCGTGGCGTGGCTCCGCGAGCACGAGGTCGCCCCAGCATTGCGCCTGCTTGGCGAACTGGCGACGACGGCGCGTGACGAGGAGCTCGACCGGGCGTGGCGGCGCCTGCCGGAGCTCAACGCCCGGCAGCGCCGGGTCGTGCAGACGCTGGCGCACAACGTCGCCCGGCGCCTGGTGCGCCGGCCCATGCTGCACCTGCGCGACGCGGCCGGAAGCGATGAGGCGGACCGCTACCGCCAGGCGCTGGAGCACCTGTTCGCCGACCCTGGCGGCGGCGACGCCTCGCCGGACTCCCCAGCCGAGCGGCCGGAAGGTCCCTGATACCGCACGAACGGGGCCACCCAGACGGGGCCGATGGCATGGATCACAACAGAAACATCATGCATAGGAATTCCTCATATGCTATGCCAATCTAACCCCATGAGACGCACAGCAATTGAGATCGACGAGGCAAGGCTCGCCCGCGCTCAGTGCGTACTCGGCACGACGGGAGTCAAGGACACTGTCGACGTGGCGTTGCAGGAGGTCATCCGTGCCGATCTCCGCCGGCGACTGGCCGCACGCGTTCGATCCGGCGAGGGGATCGACCGCGGCGAAGAGGTGCTCGAAGCCAGCCGGGCTGGCAGCGTTGAAGCTGCTATGACTCGATACGATCCTATCGATCGTCGCACGCGATAACGGAAGCTCGCGGCCGCGAGCCGCAGAAGCCGACTTGGTCCGTGAATGGTTGAAATCAGGGAGCTGAGGCACCTGCAGCGCGATGATCTCCAGGTAGCGGACGGATACGTGTCGACGTTCAGATATCGAGTCGTGAAGACGGAGACCGCCGGTGCGTTCTGTTTCGCTCTGGACCGACAGGAATTGAGCGAACCTTACGAGAAGCGCTGGGTGGCGTCGGAAGCCGATTTCCGGCGCTACCGCGATGTCGTCGGTCAGGGCATGTCGTTTGCCGCCTACGACGGCGGACGCCTTGTCGGCATTTCAATTGCTGAGACCGTGGGCTGGAACGGAAGCCTGTGGATCCGGGAATTCGGCATCGCGAACTCGTGCCGACGACAGGGTTTGGGCCGCCGACTGATGGATCGTGTCGCCATGCATGCCGCCAACGAGGGCCTCCGCGTCCTGGTCTGTGAGACTCAGACAACCAACGTCCCCGCGATCGACTTCTATCGAAAGGTGGGCTTCGAGGTCGACGGAGTCGATCTGTCCTACTACGGCAACGACGATGTCGAGGCGGGCGAAGTCGCGCTCTTCCTGAAACGCAAGCTGCAGTAGTCGCGAGGCCTGCCGTCAGGACGCTACCGCGAACGTGTGGCGCCCGGAGCCGTCGGGCCGGATCTCCCAGACGGTGGATGCGAAGCGCTCCACGAAGTAGCGGTCATGTGACGCCGCGACCACGGCACCGTTGAACCCGTGGAGCGCGGTCTCGAATCGCGCCCGGGAGTCCAGGTCGAGGTGGTTCAGCGGCTCATCGAGCAGGAGGACGGTCGCGCCGCGGGCGACCAGGAGCGCCAGCGACAGTCGTGCACGCTCTCCGAAGCTCAGGTCCGCGATGGGCTGCAACGGATCGTCGCCCGAGAACAGGTAGAGGTGCAGGAACGAACGAGCCTCGGTCTCTGACATCGCGCACTCGGCCCGAACCGACCCGAGCGCGGTCGCGCTCGGATCGAGCGTTTCCTGCTCCTGGGCCAGGTAGCCGATCACGGCGGCGGCCGCGGTGCGGATCCTCCCCGCGGCCGGATCCAGGTCTCCGGCAAGCGTCCGCAGCAGGGTCGTCTTGCCGCTGCCGTTCGGGCCCTGCAGCGCGACCCGCTCGCGCGTGCCCAGATCCACCGTGACCTCCTCCAGCAGCGGCGGCCGGCCTCGTAGCCGATCGCCAACCGTTCGAGCGCCAGGGCGCGGGTCGCCGCCGGCCGCACCGCCGAACTCCACCTTGAGGCGCCAGCCGTCGATGGGCCGCTGCGCCCGGGCCGGGTCGTTGCGATACCGTTCCAGCTTCTTCTCCCGTGCCCCAGCCTTTCTGGCCACTTTCTTCGCCAGGCGGCGCACGTTCGGCGCACGCGGCGTGGTGCTCCTCTCGACCTGCCGGGCCTGTTCCCGGGTACGGGCGATGTCGTGGCGCATTCGTGCCATCACCGCCTGCTCGGTGCGATAGAGAGCCCGTTGGCGTTCCCGCTCGCGTGAATGTTGTTGCGCATAGGCGGTGTAGTTGCCGGCGTACCACGTGAGCGTGCCGGACGCGGGCTCGATCGCCAGTATCCCGGTGGCTACCTGATCGAGGAACGCGCGGTCGTGGGAAACCAGGAGCACCCCACCGGGAAAGCGGAGCAGGAACTCCGCCAACCGGTCCAACGCCCCGGCGTCGAGGTGATTGGTGGGTTCGTCCAGGAGCAGGAAATCGGGCCGGTCGGCGAGCAGCTTGGCGAGGGACAGCTTCTGCCGCTGTCCTCCGCTGAGCTCGTGCACGGGCATTACGGGATCGAGGTGTTCCAGGTCCCAACCCGCCAACGCCGGCTCACCAGTGGCTGCCGGCGTCGTGGTCAACCGTTCCAGCGCGGCGGTGTAGGCGGCCTCCGCCCGCGGGTCGTTCGGCGAAGCCGCCAGATGTGCCGCGGCAGCGGCAAGCTGTTCCTCCAGGGCCATGTTCGAGTCCACGAGCTCGCCGACCGTCGCGGCGATGTCGGCAACGTCATGGCTCTGGTGGAGATACCCGACGGCAAGCGCCGGCGGATTCCGGGTCACGCTCCCGGATCGCGGGGTCAGGCGACCCGCGATGCACTCCATGAGCGTGGACTTTCCGGAGCCGTTCGGGCCGAGGATGGCGACTCTCTCCCCGGCGCCGACGGAAAACGAGACGTCGGTGAACAGGTCGCGATAACCGCGACCGACGGTGAGGTTCGATACGGTAAGCACGGAGGCGTTCTCCCAAGTGAGCCGAACGAGGAGCATCCCCCGACGAGATGCTCTTGTTACCGCATCGTGCCTGCCATCCCAGCCTCCATTTTGAAACTACACCTTCGCCCGGCACACCACAAGGCCGCGGGTTGGTTGGTTGGTTGGTCGGCGCCCCCCATCAGACGCGCCCCGACATACGCTTTCACCTATTCGGGGCTGCGCAAGTCGTCCAGAAACTCGGACGCCGGGCTCACCGCCGTCACCAGCAGATGGTCGCGAGCCCTGGTGCATGCCACATAGAGCAGATGACGCTCCGAGGTGTAGACCTCTTCGAGGTCGGCCTCGTCGCCTACACTCTCCATTCTGGACTGCAGCGGCAGGACTTCGTCATCGCAGGCGACGACCGCAACTGCCCGGAACTCCAGTCCCTTGGCGAGGTGCATGGTTCCGACCGCGACCGACCCCGAGCCGCCACCGGCGTTCTGCCCCAGATCGACCGTCGAGAAACCAGCCTTCCTTGCGGCGTTGGCGGCTCGATCCAGTTCGGCTTTCGATCTGACGAATATGCCGATCTCATGGGGCGTATACGCCTCCTGTTTCCGTGCTTCCAGCCACTCCGCGATCACGCCACACTCCTCGTCCGGCGAGCCGAGGATCTGTATGGCCGGCTCAGCGCCATTGAACACGGAGACCGTGCCGCTGCGCCGATCGGTGTTGCCGTCCACATCCGAGGTCTCGCTCGGCAGGAGTCGGTCCGCCTGCCGGCGGATCTGATGCGAGGTCCGGTAGTTGACCTTCAAGGTCTGTGAGCGCCCCCTGATGTCGACCCCCAACGCTCGCCAGGAGAACGGCGTCTGGAAGATCCTCTGGCCGAGGTCTCCGGCGAAGAACAGCCCGTCCGGCCGCGCGGCGCCCAGAGCAGCCAGAAACCGCAGTTCGGCCACACCGATGTCCTGGGCCTCGTCGACGACGCAGAACTCGAACGGCGGATGGGCCAGCTTCGCAAGCCGTCGTTCCAGGCGACCGAACAGACGCGGCTCGGTCAGGAGCCCGCGCTCGTCGAGAGCGTCCGACACTTTCGAGAAGATCGACCACAGGACGGCTCGCTGCCGCTCGGAGAGACGCGTCTTGCGCCCGAGCCGCGGCACGTCCCGATACTCTTCCCAGCTCGCAAGCTGCCAGGCGTCGACTACCCGACTCCATTCCGTCCAGAGGAAGTGCAGACTGAACTTGTGCTCTTCTTCGACCTCGGAAGCCGCCCGCCGCAAGAGTTCCCGCACGTGGTCGTCGGTCGTCAGCTCCGGCCGACCGAAGTGCGCGCGGTAGATACGGCGTCCGATATCGCCCATCGATCCGACTTCAAGGCGTTCCGCGATCTTCGGCTCGTTGGCGATCAGCTTCGTCAGCCGAGTGCGCAGCGCGTCCGCGAGCGCCGTGAAGAACGTCGTCAGGAGCACGCGGGCATCCGGGTGCGTACGGGCCAAATGGACCGCGCGGTGCAGCGCGACGATGGTCTTCCCGGTACCCGCCGATCCCGATACGCGCGCCGGGCCGTGGAAGCTCCGTTCCACCACCTGCCGCTGCGACGGATGCAGGAAGACCGTCCACTTCTCCCACGGGTATTCCAGTGCCCGTTGCAGCTCTTCCTGGTTGGCCATGACCCGGAAGCGGCGCTGCGCGTCGGGATGGGCGTACGGGTCAGCGTCCGCGGCCGTGCGCGCCGGCCGCTCCGGCGTGCTGCCGGTGGCAAGAGCCAGCAGAGCTTCGGCGGCCTCAGCGGGGAGGTGATCCGCGACCTCCAGGAGGGCATCTTCGTCGTCCACCTGCCTGACCTCTCCCAGCCATTCGGCAGGAACGCCGTAGTCCAGCAACTGGTTGTCGGCCACCCCTGAGAAGAGCGGCGATGCCGCCGGCGCCGCCGTCACGTAACGCGGCACCTCAATGTCGCGCACGACTGCGCGGATCTCGACGAGCTGCGCCGCCCCCGTGTTCGAGTGTCGCTCGATACGCCGGCGTTCCGCCCAGCGATACGACTCGTCGTGTTCGCCGACGTAGCAGAGCAGGAAGTTGGCCGCGGTCTTGTGGACGATCATCCGCAGGCCACGGCTGACCCGCACCGACCAGAAGTTCTTGTCCTTCGCGCCGTCCACCCGGTGGAACTTCATCCCCGGCTGAGCGGGGTCGAGCTGCAGGTCGAACGCCGTCGTCTTGGCCGCCTTCTGCTCCTCACCGGTCAGTTTGGCAAGGCTCTCGGTGAAGGTGTCGGCAATGCGGAATTCCACTCGCCTATCCCGTTACGCGGTCGCGAGCGCCTGCACCAGGTTGCTGGCACGATTGCAGCGTCCCGTCCTGATGGTCATGCGACGGTCACGGAACCTCACCTTGGCGCGGTTCAGCTCTCTTAGGTTGATCCGTTTGCCGTGGATGAGGACCGGGTGGCAGATGGCACCGGAGGGGGCGAAGTGCGCAGCGAAGTCTGCCCCCCGCTGAAGTTGCTCGGACACCGTCGATACCTCGCCCCTGCCGCTCTTGAGCTCCAGCGGAACGGTAATCACGTCATGTCCGTCAGTAGCAGGAAAGAAGACGATGAAGTCGCACCGGCTCCCGCTCCACTGATGGGCGTCGAACGCCAGATCTGCGTCGACGACGACTCGCTGAGCCGGCACGCCGCTGGAGTCAACACCACACCCATCGCGGCTCAACGATTCGCTCAGGCAGCCTTCCCCCACTGCTTCCCGGATTCGTTCGAGAATTTCGCTCATGCGTCGCGGCGCGAATCCTCCATCCTGTTCTGAAGGTCGGCCGCCCGATTGTAAAGTTCGTCGGCAACGTCGTCGTATTCCGAAGGCTCCACGCCTTCGCTGCGGTCAAAGGGAATCTCCTGAACGGTTGAACCCCGACCCGCCCCGTCTTGACGAAACAGCCAGATTCCCACTTCGTCAGGGTGCAGCGTGCTGGGCAACGTCGAGTCGCGCCCCCGATCGCCGGTCTGCTCTACCAGAGCGCCCTCTCGCATCAGGTTTCCGATCTCCTTTAGCAGCCAGTCGCTGTGTGTGGTGACGAGTACCCGGATGCCTGCGCGAACGAGCCGACCTAGCGTTACGGCCATCTGGGTCTGCGCGGCGGGATGGAGATGAGCCTCCGGCTCTTCGATGATCAAGGTGTCACCGATTTTGATGACGCCCTTCAGGAACAAGACAATTGGGGCGAGTTCGGAAACCATTGATGAGGCGCGCGTCAGCCGAATGTTCTCCTCCGTGCCAACCGGCCGGTAGAGAAACTCCGGGTAACCACCCGGAGACTTCCGACTCCCTATCCAGCCCTCCAATGCTTCAGTCTCGAGTGTTCGGGCAAGATCAATCATTATGTCGTCACGGGCGCCAGATTCGCCGTAGTCGTACAGGATGAGCTTCTGCATGAAGTCCGCCATCACTCCCGAGAATGTCGGGAGCTCCGGAAAAGGCTCGAGTCCGCCTTGGGCGGCGCGGGAGATGAACGAGCTTGCGATCACCCGATGGCTCTGCATGATGCCGCTGCGAGCCGCCGGGAAGTAGTGAATCCTCCCTTGATCCCCAGGGCTGTCCGCCGCCATCTCCAGAAGGGAGGTGCTCCACAGCAACCTTGGCCTCGCGAGGATCTCACGAAGCCGAGCCCGTTTTGTATCGTCAGATGCGGCTGCCCAACACATCAGCTCCACGTCCGCGATGTCACCGGCTACGGTCGTCCCGCCTTCCGACATGCTCATGCGGAAGCTCCATAGATCCCGACCTTCCTCACCGACTCTGAGGGTGATGCCCAGTTCATGATCCGCGCTTGGCGCGCGAATGAAGTCGGAATTGGAACGCGAGTCGAGACACCGTTTGAGTTCCAGTTCCACGTCTCGGCCAAGACGTTCAGGATCGCGGAGCACAGCTTGTACATTATCGCGTACCGCTTGCGGTAGATCCGAGTACGTGACGGCAGCTCGACCGATCTTCGTGAGCAGGGCGTAGAGTTCATTGTCGATTGTCAGAGTGTCTTCGGACGGCGACGCGTCGCCGGGTTTGTTGGAGCCAATGAGATAGTACGGGTAATTCAAGCTCGGATGGGACACCGGAAGGCGCTGAAAGCCACGCAAAGACTTGTGCAGCGCGTATACCAGAATGGACATGTAGGTCTTTCCGGTATTGCTTGGCCCGACGAAGACCGTCAAGGGCCTCAGCTTTACAAGTGCGTCAGCGATGGGACCGAAGTCGCGCACCCCAATCTGGATGCTTTTCCGAGTTCTTTCAACGCTACGACTATTACTCATCGCGGGCCACCTCCGTGTTCGCCTTCTTCTGTCGGTGACGCATATGTTCAGCGCTCGCCATGGGCAGTCACCAACGGTCGCACGAGTCGCTCATACACGGAAGACCTTCATCACCTCGTCGCCGAGGTGGTTGATGACCTTGACCGCGATGCGGCCTGAGGCCGGGCGGTCGAAGGGGCGGGACGTGTCGCTGTGGAGCGTCTCCCAGGCGTCGCGGTCGATTTCCGCCTTGAGGGTGGTCTTCAGGGCCTTGTAGGGATCGTTGGCGCCCAGGAAGTAGGCGTGGCGGACGAAGAAGCTCTCCTCGTTGTAGTCGGTGTCGATGAACCAGCAGGCGATGCCGTCGGGTCCGTCGCTGCGGATCTCACCCGTGTTGGGATGGAAGACGTCGACGCCGTTGACCTTGACCTGGATCTGGCCCGGCTCGTCGCTGTCGGTCTGGACCGGAATGATGTCGATGTCAGGTTCGCCGAATATGACGAACAGGTTGCCCTTGCCGGTGTTCTTCAGGTCGCCGGCCATGTGCAGGTCGGCGTTCATGCGCGCCTTGAGGACGGGGATGCGGCCGAGTTTGCTGAACTCCGAGGCGTGCGCCTCGTAGCTGAACGCGCAGGCGATCAGCACGTCGTAGTCGGCGTCGGCGGCTTCGCGCGCGGCGGCCACCAGATCGGGCCGGGAGACGGTGCCGAACTCCGGGCCGATGAAGATGCCCGCGCGGCGTTCGGTGCCGGTTTCCGCGTCACCCTCGATGTAGCGGCCTTCAGCGCATATCAGGTCACCCGGCCAGGGGGTGAGCGCGGTAAAGAAGATCCGGTCCTCCCGGTGCGCCTGCTGGACGCCCGAGGTCTTTAGGTGCTCCAGGATCATGGACGCGAAGTCCTGCTCGCCGTAGCCGGGCTTGCTCTCAGCGAGGTGGTCGATCAACTCGTCGTTTACACCGACGCCGAGCGTGCGGTGCGGCGCCAGGCTCTCAACGGTGAACGGACCGGCGACGCGGACGATGCCCCGATCCTCGTACGGCTTGTCGTACAGGTACTCGAAGTCCGCCTTCGCTGCGATCGAGGCGTCGATCCCTCTCTGACGGGCGATGCGTGCCTCCCACCACTGGCGGTGCAGGTCGGTCGGGCGGGCGTCCCATGGATCGCGCGGCAGGTCAGGCACCCCGTCGAGCGTATAGTGACGTCCCAGCGCGGCGCTCAACGCCAGGAGCACCGTGCGCTTCGCGCCGTCAGTCTTCGCCGTCTGCAATCGTTTCCATGCCGCCACGGCCCCCTCAGGCCACGGATCGCCCGGCTCCCGCGGAATCTCCCACTCCTCCCACGCACGGCTAAGCGCGTCGTTCAGTTCCACCCGGAGCGGCTCCAGCGTTTTCTGCCACTGCTCCCAGATCACGTCGATCTCGGCGTTATTGGCGATCGACTTGAGGGTGATGTGCGGCACGCGCTGATACACGAAGCCCTGCCGGATGTTGCCCCCTGTGGGGCTGTCGGACGGCACCGTCTGAGCGAGCGCTGCTTCCCTCTGCCGTCCCGCGGGGCTGTCCGCGAGCAGGTAGTAGGGATACCGCGCCCCCATGACGCGGGAGCGCGCCAGAGCGAGAGCCACGCGCGAGGTATCGATGGTAATCCAGCGCCGCCCCCACTGCTCGGCCACGTAGGCGGTGGTGCCGGAGCCGCATGTCGGATCCAGGACGAGGTCTCCCGGGTCGGTGGTCATGAGAAGGCAGCGCTGAATTACGGTCGGTGATGTTTGAACGACGTATACCTTGTCGGCCATGAAACTTGCTCCTACGTCGTCCCATCGGTTCGTTACCTGAACGGCGGGAAAGTCATCGAGGTAACGCACGTAACCCAAGCGACGTTGGGTGGCCTCCAAGCGCCCGGCGGACCGCAGCCGAGACATGCCCGCTTCGTTTGTCTTCCATCGAACGGAAAGCGACGGTTTGTACACTCTACCGTCATAGTTGACACCGAACCAAGATGCAGCGCCCTCTCCTTTGTCGCGACCAGAGCTCTGAGAGGTTAGGTTGTCTAACGAATAGATACGCATTTCTCCAGACGCGATTGGGGGATCATTGATCGTTTCTCTTACAAGCGACTGACTCATACCGGACGAATCGCGAATACGATTGTAATTCGTGCCGCCTTTCTCACCTGGCCGCTTTCGTTTGAATATCGGACGAAACTTGACGCTCGTCTTGTCGCGGCAATACCACAAAAGATAATCTGTTGTCTGACCAAGATAGTCGTCTGTCGATCCGGACGTCTTCGCAAACCCTACAAGCGATATGTGCTGCTGTTCCCCGAATACCTCATCCATCAAAGATCGCACCCTATGCACGTTTTCCTCTCCGATCTGGACGAAGATTGACCCGCTCGACGTCAGCAGATCACGCGCCACGGTCAGCCGGTCGCGTATGTATGTGAGATAGGAATGAATCCCGTCCCGCCATGTGTCGCGGAACGCCTTGACCTGCTCGGGCTCGCGGGTGATGTGCTCGGCGTTGCCGTCCTTGACTTCTCGGCTGGTGGTGGACCACTGAAAGTTGGAGTTGAACTTGATGCCGTAGGGCGGGTCGAGGTAGATGAACTGCACCTTGCCTCGCAGTCCTTCGCGTTCCGTCAGCGACGCCATCACCTGCAGGCTGTCGCCCAGGATCATCCGGTTCGACCAGTTGGCGTCGTGCCGGTAGAACTCGGTGCGGGCGCTGTCGTCCGGCAGGCCGTTGAAGTTGGCGAAGAGATCAAGCTGGTCTTCAGCCGCTGGGTTCCCTTGGCTGCTGCGCCGCAGCAGGTCGTCGATCAGGGCCTTCGGGTGGACTTTCTCCTGGATAAACAGCGGCGGTGCCTGAACGACGAGGTCGGACCAGTCCTGTTCGTCCTTGCCGCGCCAGACGAGCTGTGGATCGAGATCGGGGTTGCGGCGCTCGTAGGCCACCCGCATCGGACTCTGGTCTTCGTTCTCGATCATCGCCTGGTATTCGGCCGTGGGTATGTTCTTGCGCGAAGCCTCCTCGTGGGTGATGGTCTTTACGATCTTCGAGGATTTGCGCGTTGCCATCTGTGCGTAATCTCCCGGGGTTTGATTCAGCGAGTCGGCCAACGCAGGCAACGACTGAGATACGGTCTCAATACCGTATCAGATCGACCACGGTGCGCCACATCTTGTCGAATGACGGCGCTGCTCGTCGTGCTTGATCCACATCGAATCGGTCGGTGAACGCAGGCTGGTCACGCGTCTCTTTGTACGCGCGCCCTCGCGGCATGCGCGAGGTCAGCCAGCCTTTCGCGTCGCGGATCGATTCGGCTGCGGCGGGTGCCGTCGTGTTGGTGCTCAACTCCCGGTGACCGGCCAGAGAGTCTGCTGCGGCGAGGAACCAAGCCTCGTACTCACGCTTGGCCAGCACTACCTGAATATGGCGATCGCTTCGCCTGGCGGTGGCGCGCCGGAGAATGTCCGGGGCCAGATTCCTCGGACAGTCGTCTTCAGCGTCGAGCATGATGAGGATGCGGCCACTTGGTCCGGATTGTCGGGCGGCCAGTTCGACGTACCGCTCGAGTTCGTGTTCTTTGTTGAGAAAGCGGTCGCGCTTTACTCGAATCGGTCTGGGTACGTGGGGGACGGCCTCGGGGGCGGCCACTTGAGCGATACGGCGGATGAGGATCGGCAGCGCGTATACGTCACCGTCTCCTTCGACGATGGTGATGATCGGTGGCATCGGTCAGCGTGCTTCGTCGAACAGGTTAATCTGACGCGGAGCGGACCGCTCGGGGTCGGGACGCAACTGATCCATCCTCAGCAACTCCCCGGCCGTAAAGAGATGATCGCGGAGCGACGAGCGCCCGGCTTCGTCGAGGGGGCCGATCCTGGTCTCCGCATGCTCGGAAAGCACGGCCAGGATCGCGTTGTCGGGGATGGCATCGTTGTCGAGCAGATCGGCGCTGTGGCTGGTGACGATCACTTGCGCGGACTGGCTGGCGTCCGTGAGCCCGTCGATGAGCACGCCGGCGGCAGCGGGGTGCAGGGCGCTCTCGGGCTCTTCGATGCCGATCAGGTTGCCGCGGCTCGCGCTCTCACCGTCGCCTTGGAACAGCGCCACGAGGACCCCGAGCGCGCGGAGGGTACCGTCGGACATGTTGCTCGCGGGAAAGCGCCACGGGTGCTTCGCCCCGCGTACCTCTTGTCGAAACTCGAGGGTCAGCCTGGTGCCCATCGTGCGCGAGTCCACTCCGGTGACCCCGGGAGTGATGGCGGCGAGATACTCCTCCACGGCTCCCTTTCGGCTGCTGTCGAGGTTCGACAGAATACTAGCCAGGTTGCTTCCGTCGCGATTGAGCAGTTCGCCTGGGTCGGGCGCCTGCAGGTCCCGGATCGCTTCGGGATTCAGGTTGTAGAACCCCATCCCGGATAGCGCGTCGTAGATGGGGCGAAACGCGTCCAGGCCGGACACGTTGACCAGATAGAGACGGTCGTTTGCGCACGCCGGCGGATTGGGGACCGTGCTAGCCACTACCTTCCCTTCTGCGACCTTGTAGGAGCTGTGGCCAGCTTGACCCACGACGCAGCACTCCTCCTGCTGGACGCTGTACCCCGCGGGGGGCTTCGCCGCCACTTGGAACGCATACCAGCCTTCGGCGCGGGGAAGTCGAAAATCGAGTCGGATGCCGAAGTGGTTCGGATGGCCTCCCGAGCGTCTCCGCACTTCATGGATGCCGCCGCGGTCGCGCAGTGCGTGATCCAGCGAGAACCGCAGCGCATCCGCGACGAAGCGCAGTGCGTCCAGGAAATTGCTCTTTCCGCAACCGTTGGGGCCGACCAGGAAGCAGAGCGGGTCCAGTTTCACGTCACAGGTAGCGATGCTCTTGTAGTTCCGTAGACGGATGCGGGTTACCAGCCTTGGATCGGTGGCTCCATCAATCCCTTGAGGGTCTTGGCTCGCGGCGCCCTGGAGGTGACCGCCGTCGTCGTCGCTCATGTGGCAGCGCCCTCCCGAGCGGCCGGCCGGACTGCTTCGATCATCTCGTCGAACTGGGCCCGAGTCTGTGCGCCGAGCACTGCATCCAAGTCATCGAGGATCGTGTACACGTCCGTGAACTCGGCGAACGCCCAGCGGCCGTAGGTGCCCAGCCGGTTCACGCCCGGCACCCAATACGTCTCCATGGTCGCCTTCTTTTCCTTGGCGTCCTCGCGCCGGAACCCCTTGATCTCGACGACGAGGTGGAGCAGGTCGTCCTCCCCGTGGCCGTCGTCGACCAGGACGATGAAGTCGGGGATGTACGTGCGCGCCTCCGAGCCGGATCGGTACGGTACTTCCAGACCCAGGCCTTGGTTCTTGACGTAGGAGCGGACCTGCGGGTGTGACTCGACCACGCGGCAGAGCTCGGCCTCCCAGTCGCTGTCACACACCACCCAGTTGATGTGGCAGCGGCGCGGGTCCGTTTTTCGACGCAGTTCCTTCGATGTCGTGAAGTTGACGTGAATGGTGGAGCCGGTGGGATTGTACGGATCGAGAACCACCTTGACCGCGCGATCGCCAAGGTGGCGCGCCACGATGCCGCGGGTGATGCGCTCACAGGCTCTGTCAGCAAGCTCCTGATACATCAATTGGGCGGGGTACGTGCCGCCCTTGCAGACCAGATGGTCGTTCAGCCAGCGGCGAGTGATCCGCTTGAGCTGGCCGAACAGGTGGAGCTTCGGTTCCTGGTCGGGCTCGCGCCAGTGTTTCTCCAGCAGCGTCTTGGTCAGATGGAACACGAGGGTGGAAGGCCGCAGGTCCTTCAGGTGCTGGAGCGACAGATCCACGCCCTCGCCAATGATGCCGGCGTTGTGGGTGATGGATGGTCCGATGATCTCCGGCGTGAGCTCGAAGGTCGAGTCATCGTCGAACTTCGCGTCCACGTGCTCTTCTGGTAGCTCGACGCGGTAGCCCTGCACGCGCGGGAAGCGGATCTCGCAGGCGTCGCGGTCCGGCGTTATAGCCCTGACCTGCACCGTCTCGCGCGGCCGTTGTGGCGGTACGACCACCGGCTTGGCGGTGAAGTCGAACGGGATGCCGAGCACATCCGCGTACTCGACATCGAACAGGCCGTCTTCGTTCAGATCGTAGCTCTGCCGACGAAGGGCGCGCCCGACGACCTGCTCGCATAGGAGCTGCGTGCCGAAGGCCCGCACGCCGAGGACGTGCGTGACGGTCCGCGCGTCCCAGCCTTCCGTGAGCATGGAGACGGATACCACACAACGGGTCCCTCCCCCGAGCCGGCCGTCTTTGCCCACCGTGTTCATGACCTCGCGCAGCAGGTCCTGATCGGAGATGCTGTCGGCTTGGCGGCGATCGCCGGTACGCTCGATGATCTCCCGGCGGAAGCGTTCGATCTCATCGGATGCGGCGTTCCGAAAGTCGTTGCCGAGCGCCTCCCCGGAATCGAGTTGCTCGCTGTCGATCAGCAGCGTGTGGGGTTTTGCGAGCGGATTGCCGTACTGGTCGAAGTTGCGGAAAAGCTCCAAGCGTCCATTCTCCAGTGTCGTTGATCCGTCGTCGTTCTGGCGATGGAACCCGGAGATGTAGTCGTATACCAGCTTCGAGGTCGACGTGTTGTTGCAGACGACGATGAAGCACGGAGGCACTTCAATGCCCGCTTCGCTCCACTGATCGAAGGTCTTCGCGTAGTGGCCGTAGAGCGCGTCGAGCGCGGTCTGGAGCTGAGCAGGAATGCTCAAGGGGTCGAGAGCGGCGGCCTTTCCGCGCCCCTTTTTGGGCATTTCCTTGCCGATGTGGTCCCAGAGGTTGCGGAACCGGGGCATGTCGGCGGCGCCAGGGAGGTCGTCGTCGACCGGCACGCGGGGCAGCTTGACGATGCCGCACTCGATCGCGTCCATCAGCGAGAAGTCGCTCATAGTCCATGGGAACAGAGTCCCCTCGGCGTAGCCGGAGCCGCGGAGAAAGAACGGCGTCGCCGAGAGGTCGATGACGCGACTCAGGCCGAGTTTCCGCTGCACCGATTCCAGCCCGGAGATCCATACGCGCGCCGCTTCGCTGTTCTTTTCCGCTTCCTTGCGGTCGTCGCCCTTGAGGTCGTCCTCGTCGCTTTCCTCCTTGGGGCGCTCGCGGTAGCAGTGGTGGGCCTCGTCGTTGAATACCATGACGCTCTTCATGCCCATCAGCTCCGGCATCACGCGCTGAAGCATCTGCCCCTCGGTCTCGGCCGTCCTCAGCTCGGGGCCGCGCCCCTGCAGGAGCGCGCGTCCTCCTTTCGAGAGTTCCAGGGTCTCCCGAGGCATGAAGGCGTGAAAGTTGGTGATGACGATCTTGGCTCGGTCCAGCACGCCCAGGAGGTCGCTCGGCACCAGTTCTCGGCTGCGGTAATAGCTGTCGGGGTCGTTGGGCTGAAGCACGCGCAGCCGGTCGCGGATGGTCAGCCCGGGGGTGACGACGAGGAAGCCACGGGTGAACCGGCGGCTGCCCGGGTGGCGCACCGCGTTGATCGTCTGCCAGGCGATGAGCATGGCCATGACGGTTGTCTTGCCGGCGCCGGTAGCGAGCTTGAGGCCGAGGCGATCCAGACCGGGATTCGACCGCTCGTTCGCGGATCGCAGGTGGTCTAGGAAGCGACGCCCGGTTGCCGACCTGGGTGCGGCCTCGATCAGCCAGATCGCGGTCTCCACCGCCTCGACCTGACAGAAAAAGGGCCGGATGCCGGTCGTGGCGTGGTGGCGCCAGTGGTGCAGCAGCCGGGCCGTCTCCGGCGTGACCTGCCACTGGTTCGCAGGCAGCTCGCGCCAGGCATCGACGATCCGCCGCAGGTCGTTGATGACCGGCGTCGGGTCGTACTGCTGGCCGTCGGTGTCGAGCTTCTCGGCCGCCTTGTCGAACACGAGCTGGCGCTGGCCGCGCTGCTTCCGGGCAGGCGGGATCGGCGTGATCAGGGAGACGCTTCGTCGCTGGTCGAGGATGCGGTTCGTGGGCTGTCCGGTCTCGTCCAGCTCCCAGTGACGGCCCGGATACTCGTAGGGAGAGTTCAGGATCGGCTTGAGGAAGAACTCGTCCATGCGGCGTAGGCTAACCCATCTTGGCCGTTCGTACCGGTAGCTCCCCGGCTCCCAGCGTCGAAAGGCCAAGCGGCTCTGTTGGCCATGACGATGAGACCGGAAGACTCACCGAATCGGAGCGCGGACGTTTGCGCGCGAGCGCAGGCCACGGCCGCGGCGGCCCGAACTCCCACCCCCTTCGCCAGATGCATGGTGCCGATCGCCACCGACCGTGAGACGCCGCCTGCGTGCCGGCTCAGATCGACCGTGGAAGAGCCACCTTTCGTTCCGGCTCCGACTCCGACTGTCGCCAAACGTCGTACGACAGCTTCAGTTTGAAGCTCTCCAAACTCCTCCACTCATCCGGACTACGCCGTACTCGGCGACTCGGTAGACGTCGCCATTTTCCGCGTCCTCGACGCAATACTCGTTATCAAGGACACATAGACAAAGCTCGATCGGAAACGTATATGACGGACCACCACTGTCCTTGTCTCTTTCGATGAACTGAATTACGGAAGTCTGAATATGATGCAATCGACTCAATAACCGATTCGTCTTCATGATGTCAATGGCATTATCTCGAGACCACATCACACCACCACCGGGTGGCATGTAGACAGTGCCATCACGCGTGGTCGTGAAAGTGGAATACCCCGCACGCGTTAGCTCAAAAGTCTGTTCGTCGGACAACCGAACGTATGGCTTAACGACCGGTATCCGAAACCCATGTAGAAGCTCAGGGCAGTTTTCGTGCACAATCTCGATTACGGTCTGTGACCCAAATGAATCGTGATCCATGACATCAATGAGATACGCATCGGTCTCAGTGAAATAGCAGAACAACAACGATTTCGTTCGTTTTATGAATCCCCTATTTTCCCCTTGCTCTCTACTCTTTCTCCGAGATGAAGATGATGAACGCCCCATGCGTTAAGCATCACATCAACATTCTTCAATTCCATTATGTCCTTGCTGATGTACGCTGCCAGATCATCACCAGTTGCGATCATTTTCTCAATCTTGGCAAATGCACCTAAGTGTCTCTCAGGACACGAGAATCTGTTGGACTTGTGGATCTCTCGTGGATGGCTGGAGATCGAACGTCGGGTTACTCCAAAGTAGCAAGAGATCAGCCTATGCGGATCATTCGCGACTCTATCCACGGAGTGCTGACAGTATCCTAACGAGATTAGCGTATCACGGACATGCGCGCTAATGTCACTTATGAGATCGATCCGTATTTCTAGTTCGCGTGGATTGTCATTCATGTGATGATAATCCATATTGATTCTCGCTGCGCAGACAAGCAGTTCGGTTGTCAACGTCCGGCTAACGTCGGAGTGACGTACGATGAAGACCGCCCGGAAGGCGATCAACAGCGGTTCGTGAAGTCAGCTTTCGGAACGCTGGCGTATTTCGGTTGGGACGATCCGACGGGGCGGATAGCGAACGTACTTTCGCCCCGATATGGCTTGTTGTTGTCGCAGTTGCCGAAATATTTCTGTGAGATCATAGCCACACTGCTCTGCAAGTTGGTCCCGTATGGCGCGAACTTCAGCGACGATTGGGTCATCCTTCATTGTGGCTGTCCTCCATCAGTTCCTCAGGAGTGCAAATTGTGGGAGGCTCGAAACCGGCTAGCAACGACACGCGGACTCGATGAGCGGCCTTGCCACCGCGTTTGCGATGTGGCGAAAGTTCCAGGTTACGAGGTATAGAACGTATCAAATGGACATTCTCGTCGCCGATTTGGACGAAAATGCTGCCGCTTACGGTCAGCAGGTCGCGAGCGACGGTTAGACGATCGCGCAGGTAGGTCAGGTAGGAATGGATACCGTCGCGCCACGTGTCGCGGAACGCCTTGACTTGCTCGGGCTCGCGGGTGATGTGGCTCGGCTTGCCGTCCTTCACGTCGCGGCTGGTGGTGGACCACTGGAAGTTGGAGTTGAACTTGATTCCGTAGGGCGGGTCGAGGTAGATGCACTGCACCTTGCCGCGCAGCCCTTCCCGCTCGGCCAGCGAGGCCATCACCTGCAGGCTGTCGCCCGGGATCATCCGGTTGGACCAGTTGGCGTCGTGGCGGTAGAACTCGGTGCGGGCGTCTTCGTCCGGCAGGCCGTTGAAGTCGGCGAACAGGTCGAGCTGGTCGTCCGCCGACTGCTCTCCCGCCTTGCTGCTGCGCCGTAGCAGGTCGTCGATCAGCACCTTGGGGTGGACCTTCTCCTCGATGAACAAGGGCGGTGCTTGCACCACGAGATCGGACCAGTCCTGCTCGTCCTTAGCGCCTCTGGATGGCCGAGGGGCGTCCCGGTATCGGGCGTCCACGTGACGGACGTTAGTCGGGGAGTCATGACGAGCACTGGGTGGAATTCCGATAGCGGAACCAGGTGGTCCTACTGAGCGAATTCGAACACGTCAACGGCGATGGACCTGGTCGGCCTTGCCTCGCCGCGCACCAGCAGCCGTATCCGCTCCGCGGTTTCTCGGCTGAACGTCTCGTCACCGCAGCGGGGGCACACCTTCGCCGGGATGCCGTCAACCAGGACATATTCCCATCGATCAAGAATATCTCGTCTACCAGTTTCTCCCGGCTTTCGTCCGATCCGCAGATTGCACAACTACCCATGATCACCTCCGATGACGTATTCGACCCATTCGTCGGTATGGGGTTCGTACAGCGTGATTATCTTCACCAGGTCCGTGTCCGCAAGAGACACCTGCATATGAAGCGGCCTTCCGTCACGCGTGAACCCTTGTCGCTTTGCCATCTATGTCTGGTCACCTCCGGCGTAGTCGCCCGATACTTGCTCGTGGCAGGGCCGCGCCCTCTGTTGGCGCCGTCATGCCCGTAACCGAATCATCTTACCTGAAATGACTGACCCAACGGTTCGAACCCTGCGACTTCCCGGCTGCGAAGCTTGGCGCGAACCTGTTCGAAGTGCTCAACAGTATCCTTCGAGTACAATCGCTCTCCGCAGTGCAGGCATACCTCCGCACGAACCGTCACTGCGGCAAAATTGACGCCGCCACGCAGCAGTTTTTCGACTTCCTTCTCGATCGTTGCTCCGCCACATACGGGGCACTTACTGAAGGATTTCATTGCTCGTCGCGTCGGCTTCGGACGCTTTCCGGTTTTCGGTGGAGGCAATCCGACGGGCCGGATAGCAAACGTACGTGCGTCCGGAATCGGCCTGCTGTTCCCGTAGTTCACGAAACATCCGCTTGATGTCATAGCCGCACTGAGCGGCAAGTTCGTCGCGTATCGCGCGAACTGCGGCCACGATTGGGTCACTCTTCATTGTCGATGTCCTCCATAAGTTCCTCAGGAGTGCAGATCGTGGGAGGGTCGAAACCGGCTCGCCGACAGGCAGACTCGATGAGCGGCCTTGCCACCGCGTTGGCGATGTGGCGGAAATTCCAGGTTACAAGGTACTCGACACCGTTCGCGGCGGCGATAGCGATGTGTGCGGCGTCGCGTATCGCGGCTTGGGGTACCGCCGCGGTACGGACGAGCGTCTCAGCCAATCCCTCTGCTTCCGCTGTAGCGTCGAGGGTCGCAAGTGACGCGAGTGTGGACAACCGGGCACGCACTGCGTCCGGATCTCCCATGGCGGCCTCTTGGCGAACCAAATCGGAAACGACCAACTCGAACATTTTCGGCGCCGTCGTCCACCAATCGTGTGTGCTCTGTTGATGGCCAGCGACAACCACGTCCCGCGACGGACGCGCGGTCAGGTAGCTGATGACCGTCGTTTCGATGTATACCCGTGGTTTCATCGATCCGCGTAGCGGAGTTTACTCCGCAGCCAGGAACTCGATCAGCTTGGTTCGTTTCTTGGCACGGGCACCGTCGAGGGCCGTCTGACCGGCGGCGTCCCGCCGGCCGACGTCCACGCCGCGCTCCACCAGCAGGCGCACCAGGGGCACGCCGGCGCCGGAGCTGACCGCCACGTGCAGGGCGGTTTCGCCGCTCTGGCTCATCACTTCGTTCGGATCGCAGCCGTGATCGAGAAACCAGGTGACGCCCTGCAGGCTGCGCATGTTCACCGCGCAGCCCAGCGGGTTGTAGCCGCCGTGGTGAGCAGTGCCGCGCGTGCCGTTCATGTCTATGGCGTCATGGCGCAGCAGCGACTCCAGGACGCCGAGCTGGCCGTCGCAGGCCAGGTGGTTCGGGGTGTCGTCGTCGCGGAGGCGGGCGCCTCGCTCCAGCAGCAGGTCGGCGATCGCGCCGTTGTCGGCCCAGCACGCCTGATCGAGCGCCGTGGCGGGGTCGGCGCCGTGCTCCAGCAGCAGCGACGCCGTGGTCAGGCGATCCTCGTCGCTGCCCGCCTTGCAGCGGGCGCAGTAGTGCAGAGGCAGCCAGGAGCCGTCGCGCGAATCGGCGTCGGCGTGCGTCGCCGCCTCCGGGGACTCCGCCAGGATGCGGGCGACACGCTCGTGATCGGCGATCGCGCACGCGGTGTAGAGATCGAGATCGCCCGCTACGCGCTCCAGCAGCACCGGCACGTACTCCGTGCAGCCCATGGCGGCGACGGTCACCGCGTCCACCAGGTAGTAGCTGCCGCGCAACAACGGGTCGGCGCCGTGCGCGAGCAGCAGCCGCACGGTCTCGGCGTGGCCGGCCGTCTTCGGGGCGGTCTTCTTGAACTCCACCGTGCGATGCAGCGGCCGGTAGCGGTGCGCGGTGGGCGCCAGGACGTTGACGTCCGCCCCTTGGTCGATCAGGAACGCGACCACCTCGTCATGACCGCCGTAGCAGGCGTTCATGAGCACTTGCCAGTAGCCGGCGAGCTCCGCATCGGTGGTGACCACCGCCCGGACTGCACTCAGGTCGCCGCTTCCGGCGGCTCCGGCGGCGACCTTCGCCTTCGTCTTGTCCATGCAGGTGAGCGTATCAGGGCCGTGACCGGGCCGCGATCTCGAATTCTCCGCCGAAGCCTCGATGAGCGCCGCAATCGTGTTGTTGAAAGGCTTCGACTGGCGCAGGATGAGCGTATGAGGTCCATGTCGGTCCGGGAGATCAAGGCCGATTTCTCCGAGGTCTTGGCCATGGTGCGCCGCGGGGAGCGCATCGGCGTCGCGTCCGGGAGATCAGGAGAACCGGTTGCCATGATCGTCCCCTACGAGCCGAAGCCTGTCGGGAAGCGCGAGATCGGTTTTCTCGACGGGAAGGTCACGATCGAGTTCACCGATGACTACGACATGACCGAGGACGAGCTGCTCGGGGCAGAGACGGAGGAGGGACGATGAGCCTGAAGGTCTACGATTTTCACACCGACATCGCCAACGTGCTGGTGACGCCGCAGATTCGTTGCCGGTTCATGAAGATGGAGGTCGGGCAGGCCGCCACCGGCCACACCCACGACCTGGGGCACGAGATCTTCCTGATCCTGCAGGGGCGGGCCGAGTTCGAGGTCGACGGTGAGCGCGCAACCCTCGGCCCGGGAGAGTTCTGCATCGCCCTGACCGACCAGTACCACAGCGTGCGCAACGTCGGCGACGAGGAGGTGATCATGTTCCTTTCGGTCACCCCGCACATCCAGCCGACCCATACCTTCTGGAACGAGGACGGCACGAAGCAGCCGCCGCGGTTCATGCCGGCCGGCAGCTACGACGAGCAGGCAGACCGCGACACCCCCACGGCGGAGCTGGCCGAACGCCACGCGGCGGCGGCCGCGTCGCTCGCGGAGTCGGCTGCCGCTGCCGGGGCCGTCCAGCGGGAGGAGGCCGGCCGCTGCCTGCAGGCGCTGGAGGCCGGGGACGAGCAGGCCGCCGAGGCCGCACGCGAACGGATGTGGGACGCGGTGTCCGACGTGCTCGGCCGGGCCATGGCGCTCGGCGGCACGTGGAATACGTTCGCCGCCCGCACGGCCGATCCGCCGGCCGGCGCCCCGGACGCATGAGCCGCCTCCGAGTCGGGGTGGTTGGCTGCGGGGCGATCGCCCAGATCCACCACCTGCCCAACCTCACCGCGCTTCACGAGCACTTCGAGGTGTCCGTGGTGTGCGACGTGTCTCCCGCGGCCGCCGCCGCCGCCGCGCGCCGCTTCCACGTGCCGGACCATGTCACCGACTACCGGCGCGTGCTCGACAGCGACGTGGACGCGGTGGTGCTGTGCCACACCGATCCCAAGACGGAGGCGGCCGTCGCCACCCTGCAGGCCGGCAAGCACCTGTTCATCGAGAAACCGGTCTGCTTCTCCCTGCAGGAGATCGACGCCATGATCGCCGCCCGCACCTCGGGACTGGTGGCGCAGGCGGCCTACGTGAAGGTGTACGAGCCCGGCTTCGAGCTGGCGCAGCAGGCGGTGCAGCGCATGGCGGACTTCCGCTTCGTGCAGATCAACCACCTGCACCCCGACAACCGGTTGCACCTGCAGCAGTTCGATCTGCAACGCTTCGACGATCATCCGCCGGGAAGCCTGGAGGCCGCGTCGGAGGCCCGCCGGGCCGCCTGCCGGCAGGCGATCGGCGAGGTGGGCGAGGAGCTGGAGCGCGCCTTCTCCCTGTTGACCGGCAGCATGATTCACGACCTGTACACGCTGCGCGTGATGCTGGGCCGGCCCAGCGCGGTAGTGAGCGTCGAGATCTGGCGAGAGGGCCGCGCCATCACCTGCACGCTGGGATACCCGAACGGCGCCCGCTGCGTCGCCACCTGGGTCGACCTGCCCGATCTGTGGGACTTCTACGAAACCCTGGAGATCTACGGCGACGCGCAGCGCGTCGTGCTCTCCTATCCGACCGGGTTCGCGCGCGGCATCCCGTGCACGCTGGTGCTACAGGGAATGGACGACGAGGGCAGGGCCTACCGCACCGAGCCGGCGGTCGACTGGGAGAGCGCTTTCGCCCGCGAGCTCCGCCACTTCCACTCAAGCGTGGTCGACGGCGTCCCCAACCGCACGCCGCTGGCCGACGCCCGCCACGACGTAGGCCTCATCATCGACATCGTCCACCGCTACCAGGCGGCCTCGGGAACGCCCACATGCTGAAGACTCCGCTGATCCACCCCGACATCCTGCGCGCGCTCGGCCGCGCCGGCCACGGGTCGCAGATCCTCATCGCCGACGGCAACTACCCGGCCGGCACCACCCTGGGCCCCAACGCGGAGCTGGTGAGCCTGAACTTGGCGCCCGGCATCGTCACCGCCACCCAGGTGCTGGAGGCCGTAGCCTCGGCGGTCCCGATCGAGGCGGCCGCGGTGATGCAGACCCTCAAGGAAGGCCCGTACGCACTGGCCGAGCCGCCGCCGATCTGGGCGGAGTTCAATTCCATCCTGGCCGATGCCGGCTTCACCGGCGGGATCGAGGAGATCGAGCGCTTCGCCTTCTACCAGGCGGGGCGCGGCCCCGACGTGGCGCTGACCATCGCCACGGCCGAGCAGCGGATCTACGCCAACATCCTGCTCACCATCGGCGTGGTCACGCCGGCGTAGGGGAGCGGTCATGGCCACCACCGAATCGCTCATCGCCGGCCGCGACTGGGACCGGCCGGGCCCCTATCCCGACCCCTCGGTCGAGGTGCTCGATCCCCGCTTCGCCGCCATGAAGCTCAACAACGCCGCCGTCGAGCGGCTGTTCACCGGCGCGCGCTGGGCCGAGGGGCCGGTCTGGTTCGGCGATCACGGCTGCCTGCTGTTCAGCGACATCCCCAACAACCGGATCCTCCGCTTCGATGCCGCCGGCGGCGGCGTGAGCGAGTTCCGCCGGCCCTCCAACAACAGCAACGGCCACTACCGCGACGCGCAGGGCCGGCTGCTGTCCTGCGAGCACGACACCCGCCGCGTGACCCGTACCGAGCACGACGGGACGGTCAGCGTGCTGCTGGACCGCTTCGACGGCAAACCGCTGAACGCGCCCAACGACCTCTGCACCCATCCGGACGGGTCGATCTGGTTCACCGATCCCGGCTACGGCACCCTGTATCAATACGAGGGCCACTGGGCCGAGCACGAGCTGCCGGCCCGCGTCTACCGGCTCGACCCCGCGACCGGGCGCGCGACGGTGGCGGTGGACGACATGGTGATGCCCAACGGCCTGTGTTTCTCCCCCGACCACACGCGCCTCTACGTGGTGGAGACGGGCGTCTCCCATCACGCCGGCTGTCCGCGCGTGATCTACGCCTACGACGTGGAGGGCGACCGGCCGCGGCGGCAGCGGGTGTTTGCCGACATGCAGCCCGGCAGCTCCGACGGGGTGAGGACCGACATCCACGGCAACCTGTGGGCAGCCGCGGGCTGGGCCGGCCCAGGCTTCGACGGCGTGCACTGCTTCTCGCCGGAAGGCGATCTGATCGGCCGAATCCACCTGCCGGAACCGTGCGCCAATCTGTGCTTCGGCGGGGTGAAGAAGAACCGCTTGTTCATGACCGCCAGCCAGTCCCTGTACGCCGTCTACCTGGAGACCGTCGGAGCGCAGACGCCGTGACACCTGCACCGTCCGACCGACATGCCGAGCCGTTTCGCGTTCTGGTGACGCTGGGCGAGAGCACCACCGCCGGCGGCTGGAGCTCGACTAGGGAGCGCTGCTGGGCCTCCGTGCTGGCCGCGCTGATCAGCGACTTCCAGGACGAGCCGGTGCGGCTGATCAACGCCGGCATCGGCGCCAACGTGATCTCCGACCGGGTCCCCGTCTATCCTCACTCCGGCAAGCCGGCCGCCAGCGAGCGGATCGGCAAGCACGTGATCGCCCATGCGCCCGACCTGCTGGTGGTCTCCTACGGCCTCAACGACGCGCGCGGCGGCACGCCGGGGGAGCTGTTCCGCGCCGAGCTGCGGGCACTGATCGCGGCGATCCGCAACGGCTGCGATCCGCTCATCGTCCTGCTCGGCCCCTACTTCATGACCGCGTTCCGCGGCCACGCCCACTTCGACCACGCGGACCTGCAGGTGTTCGAGTGCTTCAACCTGGTCACGGAGCAGGTCGCGCGGGAGACCGGCTGCCTGTTCTGCGACGTCTTGAACGCCTACGGCGGATCGCCGTGGATGGTCCACGACGACGGCGTGCACGCCAACGACCTGGGCCACCGACTTGTCGCCCACCGGGTCTTCGAGACCCTGGCGCAGCACCGCTCCGGCCTGGCGGTTCGCACCAAGCGCCTGGAGCGCGAGAGCAAGCGCTGGCGGGACGAGTCGACGCTCAGGGCGGACTACGGGTACTGACCTGGCTGAGGTGTAAGGTTTGCCAAGGGTGCACGTACGGATTGGTCCGGCCGCTATACGAAGAGGAAATGCGGTCTTGAGCCGCTCCACGAAGCAGAACTCGAATACGGCCGAGCAGAGCAAGGGGTAGCAGTGTCGACCAGGAGCGCCACGAAGAAGCGGCTCGTCGGGGGTCGCGATCGAAGGCCGCGCATGGTGATCGATGGTCGCCCTGTCGCGAAGAACGATCGGGGACTGCTGATTGCGAATCCGCAGCACCTGTTCCTGCGGGACTGCGAGTACGATGTGGACTTGCTGGAGGTGAGCGTGGAGCACCCAGGGATCGGCGAAAGTTTTCCGGTACGGATGAGAGTGGGCTCGAGGCACGGCATGGTAGCCCAGTTGCCCCTCCCCGCGCGTGGCGCATTCGGAATGGCACGTGTCGCAGTGCACCCTCGGTATCATCCGGAGGAGCCTATCGCTAGATGCAGATTCTGGTATTGGCCCGGTCTTCGAGGGTTGCGTCCATGGATCTTGGAAGCGGAGGCTATTCCATCAAACTTGGTGGAGGCACGCTCTGAGCGCGTCGAGATATCGGAGGGGAAGGTGCGTCTGCGATCCGAGTTGGGGCGCGGTTGCCGACTTGCCTTCGAGGTGGGGGGTGAGATCGTTACGTTGGCTGTAGGAAAGGAGTAGATGCGGTCCGCACGGATCGTGGGCGGCGCGACCGCCGGACGCTGGGCGGTCCCAGGCTCGCTGGGAGGATTTCGACCGTACCGAGGTGCTTCCATGGCTTCAGGAACGTGTCGGCGTGTGATGGGCGAACCTGGACATCTCGGCTTCCTGGCAGCAATTTGAGCGAGAACGACGAGGAGGAGCGAATGGATCCGCTGCAGCGCGTACGGCTTGGAACGACGGAGTTGGAGGTGACCAGGGTGAGCCTGGGCTGCGCGCCGATCGGCGGCCTCTACAGCAACATTCCCGACGAGCAGGCGACGCAGGTCGTGCGCACCGCCCTGGAGGCCGGCATCAACTTCGTGGATACCGCCGCGCTCTACGGCGCCGGCACCAGCGAGCGGCGGGTCGGCGCCGCGCTGCGCGGCGTGCCGCGCGACAGCTACGTGCTGGCGACCAAGGTCGGCTGGCGGTTCGAGCACGTGCCGGGTCCCAGCGGATTCTCCGAGTACTGGGACAGCCCCGGCGCCTGGATGGTCGAGTGCCACAACGACTACAGCGCCGACTGGATCGAACGGTCGCTGGAGAACAGCCTGACGCGGTTGGGCATCGACCGCCTGGACGTCGTGCACATCCATGATCCGGACGAGGACGAGCACTTCGCGGAAGTGATGGACGGCGCCTACCCGGTGCTGGACCGGCTCCGCTCGCAGGGCGTGATCGGTGCGGTCGGCGCCGGCATGAACCAGAGCGAGATGCTCTCGCGCCTGGCGCGCGCCGGCGACTTCGACTGCTTCCTGCTGGCCGGCCGCTACACGATCCTGGAGCAGGGCGCGATGGACGAGCTGCTGCCGCTGTGCCTGGAGAAGGACATCAGCATCATCGCCGGCGGCACCTACAACAGCGGCATCCTGGCCACCGGCTCGCAGGGCGGCCCCGACGGCGTGCGCTACGACTACATGGAGGCGCCGGCGGAGATCGTCGCCAAGGTGCGGGGCCTGGAAGAGGCGGCGGCCAGCCACGCGGTCGACCTGCGCGCCGCCGCCAGTCAGTTCGCGCTGGCCCACCCGGCGGTCGCCTGCATCGTGCCCGGCACCCGCCGGCCGGAGCGGGTGGTGGACAACCTGGAACTGGTGCGCGCGGAGATTCCGTCCGCGTTCTGGGACGAGCTGCGCGACCGCGACCTGATCCGGGCCGACGCGCCGGTGCCCGGCTGACGCACTGGCCCTGGCCGACGCACTGGCCCGGCCTGACGCAGCGCGGGCTCAGCCGGTGCCGTTGCGCGCAGCCGAGCCTACCAGCTCCGCGAGCTCGGCCGCCTCCACCACCTCGGTATCCAGCAGGCGGGCGGCGACCGCCTCCAGCCCGTGGCGCTGCTCGCGCAGCAGATTCAGCGCCACCTGGTAGCGCTCGCCGATGATGCGCGCGGTCTCCTCGTCGATGTACTGCTGCGTGGACTCGGAGTAATCGCGGTTGACCGCGTGGCCGTTCGGGCCCAGCAACGGGCTCTCCTGGCGATAGGGGAGGTGGACGTTGGCGAACTTCTCGCTCATGCCGTAGTCGGTGACCATCCGCTTGGCCATGTCGGTCGCCCGGTTCAGGTCGTTGGCGGCGCCGGTCGAGATCTCCCCGAACACGACGTCTTCGGCCGCGCGCCCGCCGAGCAGCACGTCGACCCGTCCCAGGATGTCGCTCTCGGTGAGCAGGAAGCGGTCCTCGGCTGGCGTCTGCATGGTGTAGCCGAGCGCGCCCAAGCCGCGTGGCACGATGGAGATCTTGCGCACCGGGTCCGCGCCCGGCGTGTGGTGCGCCACCAGGGCGTGCCCGGCCTCGTGGTAGGCGACGATCCGCTTCTCCTTGGGATTGAGCACACGGCTGCGCTTCTCCAGCCCGGCCACCACCTTGTCGATCGCCTCGCTGAAGTCGCTCTGAGTGACCTGCTTGCGGCGTGCACGCACCGCTAGCAGCGCCGCCTCGTTGACGAGGTTGGCCAGGTCGGCGCCGGCGAAGCCGGGGGTGGCGCGCGCCACCTCCAGCAAGTCGACCTCCGGGTCCAGCTTCACCCCCGCGCTGTGGATCTTCAGGATCGCCTCGCGGCCCGCCAGGTCCGGCTTGTCCACCAGCACCTGTCGGTCGAAGCGCCCGGGGCGCAGCAACGCGGCATCCAGCACCTCGGGCCGGTTGGTAGCGCCCAGGATAATCACCCCGGAACGGGCGTCGAAGCCGTCCATCTCCGCCAGGAGTTGATTGAGGGTCTGCTCGCGTTCGTCGTTGCCGCCGATGATGCCGACTCCTCGGCTCTTGCCGATCGCGTCCAGCTCGTCGATGAAGATGATGCAGGGCGATTTCTCGCGGGCCTGCTTGAACAGGTCGCGCACCCGCGCGGCGCCCACGCCGACGAACATCTCCACGAAATCGGCGCCGTTGAGGCGGAAGAAAGTCACCTCGGCCTCGCCGGCCACCGCCCGCGCCAGCAGCGTCTTGCCGGTGCCCGGCGCCCCCACCAGCAGCACGCCCTTGGGGATCTTGCCGCCGATCTCGACGTAGCGCTCCGGGTTCTTGAGGAAGTCGACGACCTCCTCCAACTCGGCCTTGGCTTCGTCCGCGCCGGCGACGTCCGCGAAGCAAACGCCGGTCTCACCTTCGGCCACCACCTGGGCGCGCGACTTGCCGAACGCCATCACGTTGGAGCCCATCGAGCCGAGCCGTTTGAACATGAAGCGCCACACCAGAAACATCAACCCGAGCGGAATCACCCATTGAAGAACCAACCCGAGCAGCGGCCGGTTTCCGCGCGGGGCGGCGTAGTACTGGACGTTGTTCTGGTCGAGCAGGTCCACGAACCCGGGGTCGTCGACGCGGACCGTGCGCCACTCCTGAATGCCCGACCCGCTCGCGGTAGCCGAATCCTGCAGGCGCCGGAGATCCGCTTCGGTGACGCTGTATCCCACGTAGTCGTCCTCGGTGATGCGCACGCGCTTGATCTGTCCGTCGCTGATGAGCGCCTTGAACGTGCTGTATTCGACCATCGACGCGACCTGCTGGTTCGAGAACAGCGAGTTGAACAGCAGCAGTGCGGCGGCGGCGACGACGATGTACCACAGCGAGAAGCGGAACTGGCCGCGACTCGGCGGCTTGATGAAGGGCGGCTCGTCCTGCGGACCGCCGTCGGACTTCGGGGTCTGCCAGAACCGCCACTGGCCGCTGGCGGCCGGCCTCGGACGACCGCGGTCATCAGGATCGGTCATGGTGTGCCTCCACACTCAAGGTAGTGACGCCCAGGATGAGCGGTCCAGGCGGTTGACAGGTTCAGCGACTATGATGTACCCGATAAAGCGAGTCGGTCCGGGTATGGCGCCGTTGGCGGCACCCGGGCCAGGCCGCTCGGATGGGGCCCCATCCGAGTGGGGCATCGTCCGGACGCCCATGCCAACGAAACTCTTGCAAGAAGGAGGTAGTTGAGCGATGAATGAATTTCGCGTCCGTGTGAGGTATCACACGGACTAACCACGAGGGCCGCCCCAGCGGGGCGGCCCTTTCAATGGGCAAGCCGTCGACGATCAAACGCCGTCGTCAGTTCCTGTCGGGCTGACGCGGCCGCGGGTGAGCAGTTCGAAGGCGTGGGCGATGCGTACCAGGGTGGGCTCGCTGAAGGCGGTACCGGTGAACATGACGCCGCGCGGCTCGATCGGCGCGGGGCTGCCCGCGGCGGCGGGCACGAACCCGAGCGGCACCGCCACCGACGGGTAGCCGGCACGGGCGCCAACCGATGAGCCCGAGCCGTTCGGGAACACCAGGGCGTCCAGTCCGTGCCGCTCCAGCGTGGCGTCGATGCCCTCGGTGCGGCAGAGGCGCAGGTCCTCCGCGCGGGCGTTCAGGTAGGCCGCCTCATCCATGCGGCCGGAGGTTTCGTGCTCGGCGCGCAGCAGCCATACCTGCCCGTAGCGCAGCGCCCGGTCGGCGTGGGCGGCGTTGAAGGCGATCAGGTCCGCGAGCGTCCTGCACGGGGCGCCGGGGCCGAGCCGCCGCAGGTAGGCGTTCATCGCCGCCTTGAACTCGTACAGCAGGACCGGCGACCACGCGATCCCGTCGCGGGTGGCGATGTCGGCGGGGTCGACCACCTCGGCGCCGCCCTCACTGAGCGCGGTGCATACCTGTTCCAGCGTGTCGTGCCACCCCTCGCCCTGCTCGTCCCAGAACCCGGCCTGGGGAATGCCGATGCGCGCACCCTGCAGACCGTCGCGGCGCAGGTGCAGGCGGTAGTCGACGGCCGGCGCACCGTGCGTGGCCGCGTCCTCCGGGTCGGGTCCCGCGATCACGGTGAGCACCCGGGCGGCGTCCTCCACGCTGCGCGCGAACGGCCCGGCGGTATCCTGGCTGAAGGAGATCGGCACGATGCCGGTCCGGGACACCAGCCCCACGGTTGGCTTGATGCCGACGATGCCGTTGGCGAAGGCGGGCACCAGGATGGAGCCCGCGGTCTCGGTGCCGATCGCCACGGGACACAGGCCAGCGGCCACCGCCGCGGCCGATCCGGAGCTGGAGGTGGCCACCGGCAGCGCCGGGTGATGGGGGTTGACGACCTGTCCGCCCAGCGAGCTGTAGCCGCCGGGCATGCCGGTCGACAGGTAGTTGGCCAGCTCGGTCATGTTGGTCTTGCCGATGATCAGCGCCCCGGCCGCGCGCAGACGGCTGACCAGGGGCGCGTCGGCCGGCGCGAACGAATCGGCGAGCGCCAGCGCGCCGGCGCTGGTGGGCATCGAGCCGCCGCCGGGGCCGCCGGTGTCGACGTTGTCCTTGAGGAGCACCGGTACGCCGTGCAGGGGGCCCATGGCGGCGCCGGCGCGCCGCTCGGTATCGAGCCGCCGCGCGGTCCACTGGGCGTCCGGGTCGGTGCGCAGCACCGCGTTGAGCTTGGGTCCGGCACGGTCGACGGCCGCGACCCGCGCGAAGGCGCGCGCGAGCTCGTCCTGGACCGTGGTGTCGCCGCGGCGGTAGGCGTCGAGGAGTCGGCGGATGGCGTCGTCGGGTCCTGCGGCTCTCATCGTCACCGGGACCAGAGTACCCCGGCCGACTTCTACAGCGCGCCCCAGCTCAACGTCAGCGCCGCCAGACCCAGGAATGCGCCGAAGCCCACCACGTCGGTGATCGTGGTCAGGACGCGGTGGCCGACTCCATCTGCTCTCCTCCTCGGCCGCCAGGTAATCTACGTCCGCTCTGCGCGTGGGAGCACGCGCATCCAAGGAGGCACGTGATGGCAAGAATCGAGGCGTTCAAGGGGTATGGAGGCGAGGCTCACGCCGCGAAGCCCGACGTGCCGCCGGATGCCAACGTGGTGACGCCGCGCGACGGCACGCCGGTGCGCTACCCCGGCTGCGACGGCATCGGCGTGCGGGTGGTGCATCCGTCCAACCCGCGCGCGCCGGCTCAGGCGATGGGGCTGGTGATGTTCTACCTGCCCCCGCACGTGAAGATGGAGCCGCGCGGCCACCTCCCCGAGGAGTGCTACGTCATCCTGCGCGGGCGCGGCGTGATGACCCTGAACGGCGAGCAGCGCGAGGTATCTGCCGGCACATTCGTCCACCTGCCGCCGTGGTGCGAGCACGGCATCGAGAACACCGGCGACGAGACCCTGGAGGTGCTGATATGCACGGCGCCGCCAAATCGGTAGCTCAAGACGTGGATACCGAAGCGATCGCTTCTTGGGTGTCTTGAAAAAGAAACGAACGATTCTTAGTATGCGGTCTCAGGAAAGGAACGTTTCGGAAAGATGCCTCGCGAGACCGGTCGATACCGCGTTACCAGCACCCTTGGGGAGAAGATCCGGGCGTTCGTTCCCTATCCGCTGCCCCCGACGGATCCTCCGCTGGGCATGGATGCGTCCACGGTGGAGCTTCACGCTGGCGCTCTGGCCGCTCTCTCCCGCCTTGCCGTAGCGGGAGCGATGGTGCCGAACACGCACTGGTTCCTCTACGGGTTCGTCCGCAAGGAGGCGGTGATCACCTCGCAGATCGAGGGCACGCAGGCCACGCTGCCGGACATCGTCACCTATGAAGCGACCGATCGCGCCGAACGACCCGAAGATGTCGAGGAGGTCTGCAACTACGTGCATGCGGTCGCGTACGCTCGCGGACAGCTTGGGGATCCGAACGGGCTGCCGCTCAGCGTGCGACTGCTGCGCGACGCCCACCGGATCCTGATGCGTGGCGCCCGCGGAGCCGACAAGCTGCCCGGCGAGGTCCGCCGGTCGCAGAACTGGATCGGCGGCAGCCGGCCTGGCAACGCCCGCTTCGTCCCTCCGCCGCCCGAGGACGTCCCGGACGTGCTGGCGGCGCTGGAGCGCTGGTGGCATGCCGACAGTGACCTGCCGCCCCTGGTGCGTGCCGGACTCGCCCACGTGCAGTTCGAGACGATTCACGCGTTCCTGGACGGCAACGGCCGCATCGGCCGGCTGCTGATCGCGCTGCTTATCGAGCACTGGGGACTGCTCGACCAGCCGCTGCTGTACCTCAGCGTGGCGTTCCGGCGGGCGCAACCGGAGTACTACGCTCGGTTGGCTGCTGTGCGCACCGACGGTGACTGGGAGGGTTGGACCCGGTTCTTCCTGGAGTGCGTGCGCGAGGCTGCCGACGACGGCGTGCGCGTTGCCCGCGAGCTCCACGCCCTCGTCGGTCACGACCGCGGCCGCATCCTGTCCCACGGCCGATCGACCGTTGCCGCAATCCAGTTGCTCGAGCTCATGCCCTCCAATCCGGTGGTGACCGTGCCCAGGGCAGCCGAGCTGCTCGGCCTGACGGCCCCGCCGGCCCGCAAGGCGGTCGAGCTGCTGGAGAGCCTGGGCGTGCTACGCGAGATCAGCGGCAAACGCCGTGGTCGCGCCTACGCCTACCACGAGTACCTGCAAGCCCTGGTCGGTGACGACGGGTGAGTCAGGTCGCCGCCGGCCGGCTTACGTGGGCCAGGGGAAGGCGACGGTCGGCTGATTGACGAAGCGCTGGACGCGCAGCAGCAGGCGCGCGCCGGCGCCGGGCTCCAGGCGCACGTGCATGGCGCTGTCGCCCACCTCGGTACGCTCGCCATCGATGGCGACGCTGTCGATCGTGTGCTCGGCGAAGGCGCCCGACTGCAGCACCAGGTTCTTCGCATGCACGGGGTCCAGGTTGACGAGCTGCACGCCCACCTCGTCCGCGCTGATGTGGTCGACCAGCGAGGCGACGCCCGGCGGGATGCCGGCGCGCCGGCGCTCGGCGTCGAAGTAGCGCACCGCGACGTGCCACGGCACCCCCACGTGGCGGGTGGGCAGACCGCCCAGCATGAGCTGCACCAGGCCCCACACCTCGGCCGGATTGATGCCGTTCGGGTCCTCGGAGAGCAGCATGTCGGCAGACCGTGTGTCCTGCTCCCGCTTCTCCACCTTCTGGCGCACCTGCTCCAGATCGGCCTGCAGCTTCTCCACCGGGTAGTCGTCGTCCTTGCCGTCCAGGAACCGCACCCAGGGGTCTGCGGCCACCAGCGCGTGGTCGCGCTCGCGGTCCTGCGACCAGAGGTAGACCGCCAGCGCGCCGGGGTCGAACGGCTCCGGCTGGAAGTCGTACCAGCCGTCCTCGTTGTACATGCGCGGATAGAGGGTGACGCCGTCCTCCACCTTGCTGTGCTTGTTGACCGACTCCATCACGGTCCGCCAGACGTCCACGTACTTGCGGTCGCCGGACACCAGCAGGGCGTTGCCGAACGCGTACGGCGTGCGGTGCTGGAAGTTGGGGCGGTGGTGGGGGATCGGCTTGCCGTGCTCGTCCAGGCCGTAGAAGCCGCCGGTGTGGCCCCAGCCGTACACGCCGCGCCACCAGGTGCCGCCGGCCAGGCCGCTGCCGACCGTGCCGTCCAGCCCGACGTTGCCGGGGATCAGGCCGTCGTTCGCGTAGGTGCGCTCGACCCAGGCATCCGAGTACTCCTCGATCCATTCCTTGTACTTGGGATCGCCGGTGGCCGCGTAGGCGTAGAACGCCATGGCGGTGGCGGCCAGGTTCAGAGGTATGTCGCCCTCGACGTTGCGGTAGGTCTCGAAGTGGAACAGGTAGTCGTCGAAGTCGCGGTGGCCGCGCCCAGGCTTGAAGCGCCCCTCGATCTCGAACGGATCGCCGGCCCAGTCGACCGGCTCCGCCGTGCCCAGCACCGGGCCGCGGCTGCCGTTCAGGACGCTGCGGATGATGCGGTGCTTCGGGTCATAGTTGGGCTCGGCCGGCTCGTCGGGGTCGCCCGGCAGGTAGAAGCCGGCGAAGCGGCAGATGCGCTGCCGCCAGATCAGGTTCCACGGCTCGCAGAGCCCCTCCTGGAACAGGCAGTGGTAGCCCTCGCCGTTGTGCACCCAGTCGAAGCTGGTGGGGAACTCCTTGTAGTACATGCCGTCGGCGCCCAGCTTGGTGACCGCGGTCTTCGCGTCGGTATACTGCCGGATGTGGCCGTTCATCCCGCGGCGAAACAGATCCAGCACCCGCTCGGAGCCGCCAAGGGCGTAGAAATCGGTCCAGTTGGTCACGTTCTCCGCGGCATCGTCGGGGCCGTCCAGGGCGCCCCAGCGCACAAAGCACTTGAGGAAGCCGCGCTCGTCGAAGTAGCGGTCGTAGAACGGCGGGATCGCCGCCTCGATCGCGCGCATCAGCTCGCGCTCCAGGAGCGCCCAGTGGGGGGGCGCGGTGGGGGTGGCGATGGTCACGGCGGCGGTGGGCGGGGTTCTTGCGGGCACGGCATCCTCCTGGCGTCGGGCGTCCGACCGCCGGCGATGGTAGCAGAGTAGCCGGCCGGGTTGCGCTCAGCCGGCAGCGACCGCCGCCGGCGCGGCCGCGGGCTGCACGAACTGACTGCGGTATATGCGCGCGTAGCTGCCGTCGGCGCGCAGCAACTCCTCATGTGTGCCGCGCTCGGCCACCCGGCCCGATTCGATCACGTAGATCACGTCGGCGCGCCGCACCGTGCTCAGCCGGTGGGCGATGACGAAGCTGGTACGACCCTGCAAGAGCTCGCCCAGGGCTTCCTGGATCAGCAGCTCGGTGCGCGTGTCGACGTTGGACGTCGCCTCGTCCAGCACCAGGATGCGCGGATCCTTGAGCAGGGCGCGGGCGATCGCCAGGAGCTGACGCTGGCCGCGGCTCAGGTTGGTGGCACCCTCCTGCAGCATGGTGTCGTAGCCGTCGGGAAGCTTCTCGATGAACTGGTGAGCGCGCGCCCGCCGCGCCGCCGCTTCGATGTCGGCATCCGTGGCGTCGGGCCGGCCGTAGCGGATGTTGTAGCGGATGGTGTCCGCGAACAGAAAGGTGTCCTGCAGCACGATGCTGATGCTCTGCCGGAGGCTGTCCTGGGTCACGCTGCGGACGTCCTGGCCGTCGATGGTCACCGCGCCGGACTGCACGTCGTAGAAGCGCTCCAGCAGGCTGATGATGGTGGTCTTGCCGGCACCGGTCGGGCCGACCAGCGCCACGGTCTGGCCGGGCTCGGCCACCAGGTCGATCCCCTGCAACACCGGCGTGCCGGGCTCGTAGGCGAAGGTCACGCCGGACAGCTCGACGCGGCCTTCGGTGAGCGCCAGCGGCCGGGCGTCGGCGGCGTCTTCGACCTGCGGCACCTCGTCCAGCAGCTCGAAGATGCGCTCGGCGCCGGCGATGGCCGACTGCACCTGCGCCCACAGCATCGAGATGGCCCGCACCGGCTCGAAGAAGCGGCGCACGTACTGCAGGAAGGCGACGATCGCGCCGATGCTGACCAGCTCCAGCCGAGTCAGATAGCCCCCGTAGGCGAGTACCACCGCGATGCCGATGGCGCCGATGATGTCCATCGTCGGGGCGAACGCCGCGGTCAGCGATTCCGCGCCGACGTTGGCGTCGCGGTTGGCGCGGTTGAGCTTGCGGAAGCTCTGCGAGTTCCAACCCTGGCGGTTGAACGCCTGCGCCACGCGCGCGCCGGAGATGTTCTGTTCCAGCTCGGAACTGACCCCGCTGATGGTCTTGCGGGTCTTGCGGAAGGCGGTCCGGGCGCGCTTGGAGAACACCGCCGTCGAGATGTACATCAGCGGCAGCAGCGCGAAGCTGGCCAGGGCGAGCCTCCAGTTGAGCGCCAGCATGCCGATCAGAATCGCTGCCAGCAGCAGGAAGCTGGACACCAGGCGCGACAGGCCCATGCCCACCGCACGGTTGATCACGTCGGTGTCGTTGGTGAGACGCGACAGCAGATCGCCGGCCTTGTGGCGATCGAAGTAGCTCAGCGACAGCGCATTCACCTTGGTCATGATCTGGCTGCGTATGCGCAGCAGCAGCCGCTGTCCGACCGCAACCAGCGCGATACGGCTGCCGGCGTTCAGGAGCCAGCCGGCGAGGAAGAGCGCCAGCACCAGCAGCATCGCGATGACCAGCACGCGTGCGGCGGCGGACGGTTCCACCTCGCCATCCACGAACGCCTTGAGGCCGTCCACCGCCTGCGCGATGTACAGCGGCGCCAGCGCCTGCGCACCGGCGGAAGCGGCCGCCAACGTCACAACCAGGAATAGCGCCATGCGCATGCCGCTCATGTAGCGAAACAGCCGCAGCAGCGTCTGCCCGACCTTCTCCGCCTTGCGGTCATCGCTGGAGCCGAACGGCATCATGCCCGTGCGCCCGCGGCCCGGCGTCGGTTGCTGCTGACGTGTGTCGCTCACGGCGCCACCTCCTGGCTCTCGGCCGGCTGAGCGGAGAGCTCTCCATAGAAGATCTCCGCATACAGGGCGTTGTCGTGCAGGAGCTTGCCATGCTCATCCAGGCCGGCCACCCGGCCCTGGTGCAGCAGCAGCACCCGGTCGGCGGCCAGCACCGTGTTCATGCGGCTGGCGATGACGAACGACAGCCGGTCCCGTTGCAGCTCGTCGAGGGCGGCGCGGATGCGCATCTCCGTCTCGTAGTCGACGCTGCTGGTGGAGTCGTCGAAGATCAGGATGCGCGGCTGGATCAACAGCGCGCGGGCGATCGCCACCCGCTGCTTCTGGCCGCCCGACAGGGTCACGCCGCGCTCGCCGACCAGCGAGTCGTAGCCGTCGGGAAACTCGGCGATGAACCGGTGCGCCTCCGCGGCGCGCGCGGCCTCCTCCACCTCTGCATCGCCGGCATCCGGGCGGCCGTAGGCGATGTTCTCGCGGATGGTCCCGCCGAACAGCGTGGTCTCTTCCAGCACGATGCCGATCTGTCGGCGCAGCGACTGCAGGGTCACTTCGCGGATGTCGATCCCGTCGATGGCGATGCGACCGGCGGTCACGTCGTAGAAGCGCGGGATCAGGTTGACGATGGTGCTCTTGCCCGAACCGGTCGCGCCGACGATGGCGAGGGTCTCCGCCGCGCCGGTGCGGAAGCTCACCTCCTGCAGGATCGGGGCGCCGACCCCGAAGTAGCGGAATCCGACCCCCTCGAACGCCAAGCCTTCGTGCAGCGGCGCCAGGGTCACCGCGTCCGGCTTCTCCGAGACCTCGGACTGCGCGTCCAGGATCTCGAAGATCCGTTCGGCTCCGGCAGACGCCTGCGAAATCGACATCATGATCATCCCGAGCATGGTGATCGGGAACATGGCGACGATCAGGTAGCCCTGAAACGCCACCAGCTCGCCGATGGTGAGCCGCTCGGCCAGGATCTGGATGCCGCCACCCCAGGTGATGACCAGCGTCCCGAAGTTGGCCATCGCGAACACCAGGGGAATGGCAAGCGAGAACACGCGTCCCACGTGTATCGACTGGTCGTGCAGCTCGCGGCTCTCGACCTCGAACCGCTGAAGCTCGCGCCGGGCGCCGGTGAACGCCTTCACCATGCGCACGCCGACGATATTCTCCTCCAGGTGGGTATTGAGCGCGGCGATCTTCTCCTGCACGGCGCGGAACAGCGGCCGGCCCACCTTGGACATGTACATGAAGATCACGAACACCACCGCCATGATCGGGATCACGTGCAGGGCCAGGCGCCAGTTGGTCGCGAACAGCAGGTAGAAGCTGCCGGCCAGCAGCACCAGCGTGCTGATGACCTGGATCACGCCCGTGCTGATGAAGGTGCGCACCATGTCGACGTCGCTGGTGGCGCGCGTGAGGAGCTGTCCGGTCTGGGAGCGGTCGTGATAGCTGAAGGACAGGCTCTGGATGTGATCGTACAGCGCGTTGCGCAGGTCGTAGGCGACCCCCTGCGACACGCGGGCTGCCAGCAGGCCTTGCAGATAGGTGAACAGCGAGCGCAGCGCCGTCACGCCGACGATCAGCAGGGAGCCGAGCAGGATCGTCTGCATCCGGTTGGCGAGGATGCCGCTGTCGACGATCTGCTGGGTGAGCCTGGGCACCGCCAAGTTGCCCGCGGAGCTGGCCAGCAGGCAGATCAGGCTGGCGAACGCTCCCCAGCGGTAGTGGCGCATGAACGAAAGGCTGCGTACCAGAGCGCGCATCGCCGCGCGCCCGGGCCGCCCGCCTCCGGGGCCTGGGCCGCCGGGGCCGTTCCGACCGGGCCGGCGCTCACTCGGCTGCTGTGCTGATCGACTCGACATCCTCATCCTCCCGGCCGGCCAGGCGTTCCAACAGCTCGCTCAGGCGAGCCTGCTGCTCCACCGTCAGAGGCTCCATGATGCGGTGGATTCCGCTCACGTACTCCGGCCACAGCCGGCGCACCAGGGCGCGGCCGGCCGGCGTCGCGTGCACCAGCACCACCCGACGATCGTGCGAGGCCGCCCTGCGCTCGACCAGTCCGTCGCGCTCCAGGCGATCCACCACGCCGGAAGCGTTGCCGGGGTCCGCCCACGACTTGGCGGCCAGCTTGGTCAGCGGGATGCCCTCATCGGGGATCCGCACCAGGGTATGGAACTGCGCTCCGGTCAGCCCGGCCTCAGCGAACAGCGCGCCCATCGCACGCTTCATGGACAGAGACGTGCGCAGCAGACGGCGGAAGGTGGCCACAGCCGGGTCGGCGGAGTCGTCGCATCGGTGACTCATAGGAAACTTGAGATCGCAAATTTTACGATCTCAAGTTTCCGTCGTCAAGGGAAGTCCCGTCGGACAATGGCTTCGAGCACCCGAAGCGATCGGCTCCGGTCTCACACCCGTCGAGGGCTACCGATCCATCTGCCGCGGGAAGGCGAGGGTCGGCTGCTCGACGTAGCGCTCGATCGCCAGCGTGAGCTGCATCCCGGCGCCGGGGCGCAGGTGCACCAGGGTGGCCCGATCGTCCACGGCCGTACGTGCGCCGCCGGCGTTGATGGAGCGGATGCGGCTCTCGCCGTAGGCGCCGGCCTGCAGCACCAGGGTGCGCGGCCGCACCGGGTCCAGGTTCACCAGGGTCAGGTCGACCGCGTCGGCGCCGTCCTCTCCCGGCGCGATGCGCGTCACCAGCGACGCCACCTGCTCGGGAATGCCGGCGCGCCCGCGCTCCGGGTCGAAATAGCGCACGCGGGTGTGCCAGGGCACGCCGATGTGGCGCGTCGGCAGCCCGCCGAGCATCACCTGCACCAGCGGCCAGACCATCTCCGCCGGGTTGAGCCCGTTCGGGTCTTCGGACAGACGCGTGTCCGGCGTCGAACGGTCGGCGCGCACGCGCGCGACGCGCTCGCGGACCGTGGCCAGCGCCCACTCCAGGCGCTGGACCGGAAACTCCGGATTGCGGCCGTCCAGGAAGGCGATCCAGGGGTGGTCGTGCACCCGATCTTTGTCGCGCGGGTCGAGCGACCAGTAGTACAGCTCCAGGGCGCCGCGGTTCCACGGGGTCGGCTCGAAGGCGTACCAGCCGTCGTCGCCGCGCATGCGCGGATAGACGGTCAGGCCCCGGTCCTGCTTCGCGTGGGAGTTGACCGCGTCGATCACGTCACGCCACACCTCTGCGTAGGCGCGGTCGCCGGTCAGGTACAGGGCGTTGGCCCAGCCGTAGGTCACGCGATCGGGGAACGCGCAGTTGTGGCGCAGGTAGGGACGCTCGCCGGTGTGCGCCCAGCCGAACACCCCTCGCCACCACCGGCCGCCGTAGGAGCCGCCAATGGTGCCGTCCAGGCCGATGTTGGCCGGTACGATGTTGTCGTTGGCACGGGTGCGCTCGAGCCACGCGTCGGCGTACTCCAGCAGCCAGTCGCGGTACTTCGCCTCGCCGTCGAGCAGGTAGGCGTGCAGCGCCCAGACGTTCAGCGCCAGGTTCATCGGCCCGTCGCCGACGACGTCGGGGTAGTGCTGCTCGTAGTGGACGACGTAGTCGTCGTAGTCCCGGTGGCCGCGGCCGGGATGGAAGCGCCCCGGTATCTCGAATGGGTCGCCGCCCCAGTCGGCGGCGGTCGCCGTGCGCAGCAGCGGGCCGCGGCTGCCGGTCATGACGCTGCGGATGATGCGGTGCTCGGGGTCGTAGTTGGGCTCGGGCGGCTCGTCGGGGTCGCCCGGCAGGTAGAAGCCCGCGAAGCGCTTCATCCGCTTGCGGTAGGTGGGGTCCCACGGCTCGCACAGCCCCTGCTGGAACAGGCAGTGGTAGCCCTCGCCGTTGTGCAGCGGGTCGAAGCAGGTCGGGTACTCCTTGTAGTACATGCCGTCGCGGCCCAGCTCGGTGACGGTGGTCTTCGCCTCGGTGTACTGGCGGATGTGGCCTTCGATGCCCTGCCGGTACAGGTCGTAGACGTCGCGCGGGCCGCCCACCGCGTAGAGGTCGGGAAAGGCGGCGACGTTCTCCGCCGCGTCGTCGGCGCCGTCCAGCCCGCCCCAGCGCGGTACGCACTCCAGGTAGCCCTGCCCGTCGAAGTAGCGGTCGTAGAAGACCCGGCACGCCTCGGCGATGGAGTCGATCAGGTGCCGCTCCAGCAGCGCCCAGCGCGGCGGCGCCATCGGTTCGCTGACGGTGATCATCGGCAACCTATACCCCATGCACGCCGCTAGCGCAAAGCTCGACCCGGGCATTGTGGTAGGTTGCATCGTGCAAACCAGATGTCGGCGAAGGAGACGGTTGTCGAGATGGAGATCGGTGCGTTCTCGGTGAGTCTGGCGGTCAAGGACCTGCACGTGGCGCAGGCGTTTTATGAAAAGCTGGGCTTTCGCCGCAGCGGCGGTGACGGGACCGGCTACCTGATCATGGTGAACGGGAGCGCCACGATCGGCCTGTTCCAGGGGATGTTCGACGGCAACATCCTTACGTTCAACCCGGGTCTGCAACAGGACGGGTCGCGACTCGGCGAGTTTGTGGATGTCAGGGAGATACGTGAGTCCCTGCTTGCCAAGGGTATCGAGCTGACCACGGACACGGATCCGTCAGGCAGCGGCCCTGCGCACATCGCGTTCCGCGATCCGGACGGGAACGCGATCCTGATCGACCAGTTCTTTCCCAATCCCGGCACCGGAACCGATCAGCCGCCAACGCAGTGAGGCCAGAATGACGGAGCTTGAGAACCCCGCTCGGTGGCACCTATCACAGGTCGCGTTGAACGTCGACGATCTGGACGCCGCCGTCGCCTTCTATCGCGACACCCTGGGGATCGCGCTCATCGCACGCGCGGGTCCTGCGCTGGCGTTCTTCGACTGCGATGGGGTGCGGCTCATGCTGTCCGCAAACGCCGGGGCGGCCTCGGCGGGCTGCGCGCTCTACTTCGAGGTGTCCGACATCGAGCAGCGCTGCGCCGAGCTCGAGCGATGCGGCGTCGAGTTCGACGGCGCGCCGCAGGTCATCCACTCCGCGGATGACTACGAGCTCCGCATGGCGTTTTTCCGCGACCCCGCCGGCAACCTGCTGGCGATCATGGCCGAGCAGGGCGTCTACCGCGGTCAGGGCTGACCGGGCCGGAGCAGTCGCCAGAGGGCACGGCGGGCGCTGTCGATGGCCAGGAACGGACCCGGCGGCAGCCGCCGGCCGAGCCAGCGCACCTCGAAGTGCAGATGCGGTCCGGTGGCCCGCCCGCTCTGTCCGGCCGACCCGATACGCGCCCACTTCACCACCGGCCGGCCGGCGCGCGTGCGCGCGGCGTCCAGATGGGCGTACAGGGTGGAGAACCCCAGCCAGTGGCGGATGATGACGTAGGTTCCCAGCGTGGGACTGGACCCCACCGCATCGACGATCCCGCTCTTGGCGGCGCGCACCGGGCTGCCGCGCGGCGCCGCGAAGTCGATCCCCTTGTGCACTTCCAGGGCCAGCGGATTCGCTTTCTCCGGCCGCGTCCGCAGGAAGAAGCGGGAGGTGACCTCGCCTGGTGCCGGCCGTACGTATGGCGGGATCGCCAGATTGAACGCCAGCAGCAGCAGTGCGATGCGCAGCAGCCGTCGACGCCGTCGACGCCGCGCCGGCAATGGGTACGCCGGATGCTTCGTCTTCATCCGCATGTACCGGAAGGTAACAATCGCGCGGCCGAGCGGGGCGCGCATCGTCGGCGATCAAGTGATCACGTTGCGTCCCACGATGCCCATCTCGGATGCCGCGGCCAGCAGGCGCTCGTCGTTGCTGAAGACCTCGTCCAGCCCGTTCTGCCGGGCGGTGAGCACGTGCACCGCATCACCGGTGCGCAGGAACACGTGCCGTGACCGGGTGGTGAAGGTCGTGGTGACCGCCGTCATGAGGGCGATCGTCAGGGGGAGCCAGGTCCAGATTCCGGCCTGGTCATCGACGCCGAACTGGCGCAGGACGACTGTAGGCGGTGTCGAAATAGGTCATCCGCGATCGCGGTCCTCGGACACGTGGCGGGCTGCATCGCCCGGAACCACTGGCAGCGCATCGAACTCGGGCAACGTTCGACGCCGGCTGAACGGCGTGCTCAGGTCGTCCGGCCGCACCGGTATGAGCGAGGCGAGCGGGCGCCCCCGGTCGGTGATGACCACGCCTTCACCGAGGGCTGCGCGCCGCACCCATTCACCGGTTTTGAGGTGCAGATCGCGGATCCCGATGTGTTCCATGTGCACAATGTGTCAACAATTCTTGATGCCTGTTCAACACATGGCCTGCGACCGGAGCAGGGGATCGCCCGCCTGTACAGCGGCACGCGCCCGCACGCACAGTAAGGCAGCATGGTCCGCACCGCTGCGCCCGGCCTGCTGACGCCGATCACGATCAAGGGCCGCACGCTGGGCAACCGGATCGTGATGCCGCCGATGGCCAGCCACCTCTCGCCGCCGGACGGCTCGGTGACGCAGGAGCACCTTGACCGCTACGTGCCGTGGCAGCGTCGGCTGACCGAGCTGCTGGCCGGCTGATCGGGATCGGCAAACCGTAACCTGATCCCTCTCTGCACCAACGTGGAGGCTCACACCGGGTAGCAACCTTGATGAATTGGAGGCTACGATCCAAGGATGACGCAACAGCAGAATGCCGCGACCTGGCACATCTCCCAGGTAGCGTTGAACGTGGACGATCTGGACGCCGCCATCGCCTTCTATCGCGACACCCTCGGCATCGCGCTCATCGCGCGGGCTCCTCGCCCAGCCGGCGTGACGCAGGCGTTATGATCGGCGGCGGACCCATCCCCATCAAGAGGCCAAGCGTGAACGGTCCGCAGACCGGCGGAATCGAGGTCGCGCCGGCGGGTGAGGAAGCGCCAAGGCAGATCGGCGGCTACCGGCAACTGTTCCTGGACGATTCGGTCGTAGCCTACCGAATGAACGTGAGGCGCGAGTTCAACCAGGTGGAGAAGGCGTCGTTCAACCCCATCATCCGCTGCGACAAACCGTGGGAGCGGGAGGGAGACGGCTACTACATCGAGCGCATGTGCACCGCCTTCGACGAGCGAGAAGGCGTGCACAAGATGTGGTACGAGACCGTCAATACCTTCGGGAATCCCCCCGCCGAGGCGCCCGAGCACACGACCTATACGTGCTACGCGACCTCATCGGACGGCGTCCACTGGGAGAAGCCCGATCTTGGCCTGGTCGAGTATCACGGCAGCACAGCCAACAATCTCATCCCGTTCGAGGGCTCAGACCACCATCTCACGCGTCTGGTGGAGATCGACCCGGAAGAACCGGACCCACGCCTCCGCTACAAGGGTCTACACCGCGCGAGCCCTCCGGAGCGGGTCTGGCTACCCAAGTACTCCGCCGACGGCTTCCACTGGACGGTCGACGTCGACCATCCCACCGACCTCACGTTCGAGGACGATTGCGTTCCGGTCATGTGGGATCCTCAAGCGCAGCGCTGGGTCTTCTATCGCCGTTTGCGGCGCTGTCTGGAGTGGCTGACCGGCAGCAAGGACACCATCGTCCGCATGGCCGGCGTGTCGGTGAGCCAGGGACGCGACATCTCCAGATGGCACCCCAAGACCCGCGGCCATATGGTCCTGGCGCCCGACGAGCGCGATGCGGCCGAGGCCGAACGGCGAGGCGCGATGTGGTGCGAGCACTACACCATGTTCGGCTGGCCGTACGAAGGGCTGTGGCTGGCCGGGCTGGAGGAGCTGTGGCGCAGCATCGACTGGGTGGAGGTCACCGGCAGGCTGTCGCACGTCGAGGGCTACGAAGACATGCATCTGGCGTGGAGTCGCGACCTGATCGACTGGCAGCGCAAGGCCGACCGCGAGCCGTGGATTCCCACCGGCCGGCCGGGCGAGTGGGACTCCGGCATGATCTACGGCATCAGCCGCCCGGTGATCCAGGGCGACGAGCTGTGGTTCTACTACGACGGCTTCGACGGCACGCACTTCGATCCGGGGTGCTTCGGCAACATGCCTCGCTGGCAGGAGTGGATGCAGGCCGGCGATGCCGCGGGCCGGCCGCACCTGCACGAATGGCGCGCATGGAACGCCATGCAGGGCGCGGTCGGCTTGGCGAAGCTGCGGCTGGACGGGTTCGCCCACCTGGAGGCGCTGGCGGTGCCGGGGATTCTCATCACGAAACCGCTGGTGATGACCGGCAGGGGCCTGGGCATCAACGCGGCCGTCGCCGGCGGAGAGGTTCGGGTCGAGATCCAGGATGAGGCCGGTACGCCGATCGATGGACATGGTTTGGACGACTGCGACCGCTTCGTGGGCGACTCGGTTCGCCATGAGGTCACCTGGCGCGGCTCCGGCGACCTCGAACGGCTGCGGGGCCGCGTCGTGCGGCTGCGTTTCTGGCTACGGTTGGCGAATCTCTACTCGTTCTACCTCGTCGATGGCGGCCAGTCCGATCCGAGTCCGGCGCAGCGCGTGACCGATGCTCTGGAGGCCATGCCGATGCCCGAGGTCAAGGAAGCGGAGCTGCCGCCGTGGCTGCGGAGTACGGAGGACCGGCCGCAATACTGACCGGCCGCCCCGGCTACCCCTCGCCCCCAACCGGCCGCTTGCGCAGCCAGGTCGCTCCGACGCGCGCCCTTCCACGCGTCCCGTGCTCGGCCTGCCCGCAGTGATAGACGACGATCACGCTGTCGTCGTCCAGGACTACGCCCGCGGGCGTGCCGACGTGCTCGAAGGGGCGATCCTCGTGCCTTCGATAGAGCACCTGCCGGCGAGTCCAGGACTCGCCTCCGTCGTAGCTGAGCGCGTAGTAGACGCCGAGAGGCTCGCCTTCATCGAGGTGGAACTCCGGATTCGTGTGCGCCCACACCATCAGAACACCGCCGTCCGGGAGCGCCAGCAAGAGGAACTCGCCGCCGTAGAAGCCGGTCTTTGCGGGCTCCGACCAACTGCGGCCCCGGTCGCTTGAGTGCTTGGTGAAGATGTCGCGGACCCACTGGCCGGGCTCGTTCGTGTAGTTGCAGCGGATGACGGCCAGCCATCGCCCGTCCGCCAGCGGCAGGATCGCGTTCTCGTTGAACCAGACGTAGCTGCCCGGCTCGGCACGGTGCAGGACGCTTGCGTCGCCCCAACTCACGCCGGCGTCGTGTGAGCGGATCAAGCCGTTCGAGGTGACCGAGGTGTCGAACTCGGCTTGGCTCAGGTGGCCCCGGAAGGAGGCGACCACCGTGCCGTCCTCGGTCTCGAAGAGCGGCCCGCATCCCCACGGCTGCAGCGACTTGAACGGCGCCATGTCCACGTCAGGGGTCTCCTGCCAGCTCCTGCCCTCGTCGTCCGAATAGACACCGCGGGCGATCGACTCCAGCCAGGTGAAGCTCCAGCCGCGCATCGGCCGTCCCTTGGAGTCCTTGGGACCCAGCGGTTCCGAGGGGGTGATCTCCTGTCGGGTGATGCTGTAGAGGATGACCAGCCGCCCGGAGGCGAGCCGCTGCAGGCCGTGATACCAGCCGGTTCCCAACGCCGTCGGGGTACGCGGAAGCTCGCCCACGGCGACCCATGAATGTCCGCGGTCGGTGGATCTCAGGACTTCCGCATCGGTGGGCACGAACCACGCCCTTCGATGATCCGGCGCCAAGCCACTCTCCCTCGAACGGCCGGCTGCGACCAGCAACAGGTCGCCGTTGTGAGCTCTGGTCAGCCCTCGTGGCGCACGAGAGCCTTCCGTATCCACGATGACGCGTTCCTTTGCCACGACCCACCGGTGGTCGGGAAGGTTGGCGGCTGGGCGGCGAGGCTCGATTCCATCGGTGACCTCAGGCTCATGCATCCTCGTTACTCCTTGACTTCAGCGATGGCTGAACGGATCGGCGGCGTCGCGGACACCGTCCCCGACGAAATTGTACGCCAGCACCGTCACGATGACGAAGATGGCCGGGATCAGGTACCAGGGGTTCAGCACGATGTAGTTGACGTTCTGAGCCTCTCGGAGCAGCGCTCCCCAGCTCGTCATCGGCGGTCGGATGCCCAGGCCGAGAAAGCTGAGGCTGGTCTCCGCCAGGATCATCCCGGGAACGGCCAGGGTGACGGTGACGACCAGGTAGCTCGTGATGCTGGGGATCAGGTGGAGGATGAGTATCCGAGCGGAGCTCGCCCCGATGTTGCGCGCCGCCAGAATGAACTGGCTCTCACGATGCGCGAGCACCATGCCGCGCACCGTCCTCGCCAGGCTGGTCCACCCGAGCAGCGACAGGATGACCACCAGCGCGAAATAGACCTGGATGGGGGTCCACTCTCTCGGCACCGAGGCGGACAGGATCAGCCACAGCGGCAGCGACGGCACCGACATCAGAACCTCTATGACCCGCTGCGCGGCGAAGTCGAACGTCCCTGAGAAGTAGCCGGACGCCACACCGATGATCACCCCCAGGATCAGGCTGATCAGCACGCCGGCCCAACCGATCGTCATGGAGACCCTGCCGCCGTACAGCACGCGTGAGAACATGTCGCGGCCCCATTGATCGCTGCCGAACAGGAAGATGTAGCCCTCCTGCACGCCGAATAACCGCACCCCCGACTTGATCGGCAGCAAGCCGAGCAGCTTGTACTCGGGGCCGCCGCGCACGAACAACGAAATCGGGTACCGCTGTTCCTTGACCGGCGTCCATGTCTTGACGAACGTGCTCAGGTCGAGGGTGCCCTGCATGCCGTAGACGAACGGTCTCAGGTGGAACGTGCCGTCCAGGTCGATGAACCGCACTCGCATCGGCGGATGCTGCTCCAGACCCTTCGCCCGTTCGAAGAGGGCATACGGGGCGAAAAACTCGCTGAACAACACGATGGCATACAGGAGTATCAGGACCACCAGTCCGGCCATGGCCAGGCGGTTGCGACGGAACCTGATCCATATCAGGCTGCGGATCGATCGTCCCGGTATGGCGGTCGGGTCGCCTGCTTGCGGTCTCTCTGCACCCACCTTCGTCACTCGAACCGGATCCGCGGATCGACCGAGGCCAGCGTCAGATCCGCGAGCAGGTTGCCGACGACCAGCAGCGCGGAGAGCAGCATGACCATCGCGCCGGCGAGGTACGGGTCATGATTGATGACCGCGTCGTAGAGCAGCGGACCGGCGGTGGGCAGATTGAGCACGATGGAGACGATGAGCTCCCCGCCGACGATGCCGGGCAGGCTCAGGCCGAGGCCCGTGATGAACGGGTTGATGGCGATGCGTAGCGGATACTTGACCAGGATGCGCGTTTCGGTGAGCCCCTTCGAACGGGCGGTGTCGACGTATGGCTGGGTCATCTGATCGAGCATGTTTCCGCGCAGCACACGCATGGTGCCGGCCATCCCGGCCGTTCCCAGCACGACGACGGGAATCCACAGGTGCCCCAGAAGGTCCAGAAACTTGCCGATGCTCATCGGCTCGAATCTGTAGTGCGGCGAGAACAGGCCGCCCGGTATCTGGCCGAACGTGAAGTAGCCGATCACGATGAAGATCAGCGCCAGCAGAAAGTTGGGGATCGCCAGCCCGATGAAGCTGGCGAAGGTGAACAGATGGTCGGCCAGCGTATACTGGCGGACTGCGGAGTAGATGCCGACCGGAAACGCGACCAGAAAGGAGAACAGTATCGTGCAGAGCGACACGATGACGGTCAGGAGTATCCGTTCTCCGATCAGCTCGGAGACGGGCTTGAAGTCATATGCCCACGAGCTACCCATCTCACCGCGGACGAAGTTGCTGAACCACTTCCAGTAGCGGACGAACACGGGCCGGTTCAGCCCGTAGCGCTTCTCCAGGCGCTCGATCTGTCCTTGGGGAAGCTCCTCCATGCCGCTGGCCTCCAGTTGTGAGGCGATGAAGATCTCCACGTAGCTTCCCGGCATCAGATCGATGAGGACGAAAACCAGCACGGAGATGAGCAGAAGGGTAGGAATGGCGGTCAGCAGTCGGCGCAGGACGTATTTGACCATCGTTCAAGATTTGGAGCCGGACGCACCGCGGCGATGCCTCCGGCCCCAGGTAAGGATGACCGGCTACGCGAGCCGTTTCATCATTCGTCGATGTACCACGTCTCGATGTGCACCTCCGACTGGTCCTTGGTCGCCCCGCCGACGTAGTTCTTGATCCTGTTGTGCATATACCACGGTAGAGCCTGTTGGCCGGCGAGCACGATGACGCCTGTCGTGTTGTTCCGGGTCACCAACTGTGCGGCCTCGATCCCCAGCTCCAGCCGGCGACCCATGTCCATGGTCTGGCCCGATTCGGTGCCGAGCTCCTTGAGACGCTTGAGCACGGGAATTTGCTCCGGGAACGGCTCGACTCCCTGGGCGCCGTCGCTGCGCAGCCAGTTGATGATGGGGTAGCCGCCATGGATGTCGTTGAGGCTGGACAGGGGGGACGATACGCTTCCCACCCAGTCGTATACGCGAGCGTTTGAGCCGAGAATCGGCATCTCGCTGTTGAGCAGCCAAGTCTGCAGGTGTTCGGCGCGGCTGCCCATCTGCACGAAGGTCTTCAGCTTCAGCTCACGCTCGAATACCTCGCCCTGGATCGTGGTCAGCTCGAAGTGCTTCTGGTTGCCGTCCCAGATGCCGATCGGCAGCTCGATCCTGCCGCCGTCCGGATACTGGCGAAATCCGTCACTCCCCACGGTCAGCCCGAGCTCGTCGAGCAGAGCGTTGGAGCGAGCGAGGTCGAAGGTCTGGTAATCGCTCAGCCAGTCCCAGAGTTCTTGCACTTCCGGATGATCCGTGTACGTTCCCACTCCCCCGTTCATGCTGAGGTAGGGGATCTGCGGGAAGCTCTCGCCCATCACCTCGGCCAGATCGGCGCCGACGTAGGCTCGGGTGAGCTGCTCCGTGTCGATCGAATGGACCAGCGCCTCCACGAACTGCGGATTCCGCAGGAGCTCGGCCAGCTTGCCGTCATCGGGCCGCTGATCGGGCAGCTCGCCGCGCAGCGCCCTGGCGATCCACGCCTGCTGGATCTGCACTACCGAGAACAGCGGCTTCGGGAAGGCCCCGACCAGGCTGTAGTCGCCGCTCTGCTGGCTCTGGTACAGGATCGGCCCGCCCACGTACGAGACCCGCCCGTGCTCGAAGTCGATCGCCCCGGCCGTGGCGTTCAGCAGCGCCACCTCCGGAGACTTGATGTAGGTGATGCGAACCTGATCGATGTAGGGGAGCTGGTTGCCGGCGGGATCGACCTTCCAGTAGTAGGGGTTCCGCCGCATGACCATGTGCTCGCCAAGGCTCACCTCATCGGCGATCCACGGTGCCAGCGTGGGAAACTCCGGGTTCGAAATCGCGCCCTGGATCATGTTGTTCACGGCCTGGAACATTTCGCTGGCGTCTTGGTCCGACTGCTCGGCATAGCGCGGGTGAAACTGCTTGAGATAGTGCGCCGGCTGCGGTTCCAGAAAATACCCGTGCAGGACGTTTCCGTACATCTCGGCCAGAGGCGCGTTCCAGCGGATCGCGAGCTCGTGCGGGCCGATGATGTCCATCTCCGCCACCTCGCCGCCGATGATCAGCGCGCCGGGAGCCACCTCACTGAGTGGAGCGTCCGCGTCTTCGGCGTAGAGCAGGATGTCGTAGTAGGCGAAGCGGAAGTCCTCGGTGGTCATCTCGGCGCCGTCCGACCATTTCAATCCCTTGCGCAGCTTGAACGTGACGCTCTGGCTGTCGTCCGCGATGACGTGGCTTTCGACCAGGTTCGCGTAGTCGGATGCGGGATCCGGCGCGGTCAACAGAACCGGATACTCCTTGAAGTACCAGACCCCGTCCCGGAAGTTGGTGTATCTGGTCTCCAGCAGCCGGATGGTGCCGCCATACGTGCCGATCTCCTTGTGCGGCACGACGATCGGCGGCAGGTCGGGCAAGCGATCGGCAAGCGGGGGTATCTGCCCCTGCGCCTCCATCTCCGCCAACTCGGGAGCCTGGTGGTACTCGGCCATCCGCGCCTCGGGAGTGAACACGAACACGTGCGCGTCGCCCCCGTAGCTGGCCCCTTCCGGCAACGCGCCGGCACTCCAGAGCCCGACCGACAGCAACAGCGCCGACGTCAGCGACAATCTGATCATTCTCCGCATGGCAAACCTCCTTGGGATGCTGCAGCGATGGACCACCGTTTCCCCTCAGGGGAGGGGGTGTCAAGCTCTCCGACCGGGCCGTTCGGAGAGCGGTAGCCTCACGGGTCAGGCGGCTCTAGCTCTAGCGGCTCATCTGGTTCGGGAAGGCCAGGGTCGGCTGATCGACGTAGCGTTCGATCGCCAGCGTGAGTTGCGTGCCGGTGCCGGGGCGCAAGTGCACCAGGGCGGCGCGGTCGTTCACGGCGGTCGGCGCGCCGCCGGCGGTGATCGAGCGGATGCGGCTCTCACCGCAGGCGCCGGCCTGCAGCACCAGGGTGCGCGGCCGCACCGGATCCAGGTTCACGAGGGGTCAGGTCGACCGCGTCGGCGCCGTCCTCACCGGGGCCGATCCGGGTCACCAGCGACCCCACCTGCCGGAAGTGCCCGCGCGCCCGCGCTCAGGGTCGAAGTAGCGGACGCGGGTGTGCCACGGCACGCCTCGGCGATCGAGTGATCAGGTGCCGCTCCAGCAGCGCCCAGCGCAGCGGCGCCATCGGTTCGCTGACGGTGATCAAACGGAAACGTCCTTGATGGTGCTGACCGCACGCATCAGCATGGCTTTCAGCGGCTCTCCTGACTGCGCTGCTTGCCCATCCGTCCGTCTCCCTGTGCTGGACGCGAGACGCCAGCGACCGTAGACTCACTCATCCTGGGTTGCATGAGGTGCGCCCGGTTGCCATGCCGTCACTAAAGTTCAAAGGTAAGACGTTCGTCGACAACCACCACCTGTCGGTACCGTTCCACGAGCTGCGGCCCGTCGCGAGCAAGGGAACCGGTAATAGGGCGAGCCTCCACGACAATCTGGTCGTACACGGAGACAATCTGGCGGCGCTGAAGGCTCTGCTGCCGACCTACCACAACAAGGTCAAGTGCATCTACATCGACCCGCCGTACAACACCGGCAACGAGGGATGGGCGTACAACGACAACGTCAACTCGCCGATGATGCAGGACTGGCTCGGCAAGACGGTGGACCGTGATGACCTGACCCGCCACGACAAGTGGTGCTGCATGATACTGCCTCGTCTGAAACTGCTGCGAGAGTTGCTGCGCCAAGACGGGGCCATATTCATCTCGATAGACGACAACGAAGTTCACCATCTCCGGGATCTGATGGATGAAGTGTTCGGTGATGATAACTTTGTTGCGACGACGATTTGGGAGAAGGTCTACTCGCCAAAAAGCACTGCAAAACACTTTTCGGATAATCATGACTTCATCGTCGTGTACGCAAGAGACAAGGACTCGTTTGATCTCGGATTGCTTCCACGAACTGAAGAAGCCGACGCGCGCTACGACAATTCGGACAACGACCCACGCGGTCCCTGGAAGGCAGGCGGTCTTGATGCGCGCAATCCCTACAGCAAGGGGCGCTATCCGATAGAGTGTCCTGGGGGCCGTGTCATTCCGGGCCCCCCACGCGGTAGCTATTGGCGGTACTCCAAAGAGAACCTGATGGAGCTGGACGCGGACAATCGCATCTGGTGGGGAAGAGACGAGAATCAGGTCCCGGCCATAAAGCGGTTTCTATCCGAGGTTAAGCAGGGACTGGTCCCGCAGACGATCTGGACGTACAGGGACGTGGGGCACACCCAGGACGCGAAGAAGATGCTCCTGCAGATCTTCCCCGAGGATCTACCAGGCTTCACAGCGAAGCCGGTCGAGCTGCTGAAACGGATCTTGCTCCTTTCGACGGACAATGACTCCATCGTCCTCGACTCGTTCGCGGGATCCGGCACCACGGCGCACGCGGTTCTCGCGCTCAACAAGGAGGACGGCGGAAACCGGCGGTTCGTGCTGGTCGAGTGTGAGGACTACGCGGACTCGATTACCTCGGAGCGGGTGCGCCGGGTGATCAGGGGTGTGCCGTCCGCGAAGGACGCCAACCTGAAGGCGGGGCTGGGCGGCTCGTTCAGCTACTTCGAGCTCGGTGCCCCGATGCAACAGGAGTCGCTGCTCTCCGGCCGCGATCTACCGGACTACGAAGCGCTCGCGGGCTACGTGTTCTTCACGGCTACCGGCGAGCAGTTCGATCCCGGGAAGATCGACCGCGAGAGCGGATTCATCGGCAGGAGCCGCGGAGCCGACGTGTACCTGATCTACGAGCCGGACCGCGAGCGGATCAAGGACCTGGCGCTCACCCTCGACTTCGCCCGCACGCTGCCCAAGCCGAAGGGAACCAACCGGCTCGTGTTCGCGCCCACCAAGTATCTGGACCAGGAGTTTCTGGATCAGTACCGCATCACGTTCTGCCAGTTGCCGTTCCAGATCTACCGGGCGATCGACGCCCTGGCGGACGGCGGCGGGCAGGGGCCATGATCCTCAAGGAGTACCAACAGCGCGCGCTGGCCGCCGTGCGCGGTCTCGTGGATGAGCTTGCGCGGCAGCGCGACAGGGCGGAGAAGGTACGGGCGGTCGATCCGGAATTGAAGCTGGATTGGGCGCGAGAAGCCTGGGAGAGCGCCATGCCGGCGCGTCCGTACACGAGGCGTACCACCGGAACCGGTGAGCCGCTCCCCTCGTTCTGCCTGAAGATTCCCACCGGCGGCGGCAAGACGCTGCTGGCGACGCGAGTCATCGATCTGGTCCACGGCAAGCTGCTCTACCGGCAGGCCGGGTTGGTTCTGTGGATCGTCCCCACCACCCAGATCTACCGCCAGACGCTGGGGGCCCTGAAGGACCGCGACCATCCGTACCGTCAGCAACTCGACCTCGCATCCGCCGGCAGGACCATGGTCTTGGAGAAGACCAGTGGCTTCCGTCCGGCGGACGTCGCCGACAGTCTGTGCATCCTGCTGTTGATGCTCCCGTCCGCGAACCGCGAGACCAAGGAGCAACTGCGGATGTTCCGCGACAGCGGCGGGTTCGATCGCTTTTTCCCTGCGGATGACGATGCCGCCGGCCATCGCGCCTTGCTGGAGCGCGTACCGAACCTGGACACCTTCGGGGGTAACGGCTTCTGGGGCCGGCAGATCAAGACCTCGCTTGGCAACACCCTGCGGTTGCTGCGTCCGATGATCGTGCTGGACGAGGGACACAAGGCATACAGCCGCAACGCCAAGGCCACGCTGGAGGGGTTCAATCCATCGCTGATCGTGGAGTTGTCGGCGACGCCGACCGCCGAGGCGAACGTGCTGATCGAGATCTTCGGCCGCGACCTGAATGCCGAGGAGATGATCAAGCTCGACCTGCACATCAGGAATCGGTCGAGCACGAGTTGGAAGGACACCCTGTTGGCGGCCGTCGAGCACCGGGCAAAGCTGGAGGAGCATGCGAGGCGGCATGAGGCCGCCACCGGCATGCACATCCGCCCGATCTGCCTGATCCAGGTGGAGCGCACCGGCCGCGACCAGCGGTTGCCCGGCGTCGTTCACGCCGAGGACGCGCGCGAGTACCTGATGGAGCACCCCGACATCGGCGCGGACCAGATCGCGGTCAAGACCAGCGCTCGCGATGACCTGAAGGAGGTTGATGACGCCGGCGGCTTGCTGGTGCGCGACTGCCAGATCCGTTTCATCATCACCAAGCAGGCGCTTCAGGAGGGCTGGGACTGCGCCTTCGCCTACGTGCTGGCGATTCTCACTCGCCCCAGCTCGAAGAACGCGCTAACCCAGCTCGTAGGCCGCATTCTGCGCCAGCCCTATGCGCGCAAGACCGGCGACCGATGGCTTGATGAGAGCTACGTGTTCTGCTTCCAGCGCCAAAGCGTCGAGCTGCTGCGGGAAGTGCGTCGTGGATTCAGTCGCGAGGGGCTCGGTGACCTTCAGCCCAAGCTGGCCGATGACGGCGACAGCCCCATGGAGCCGGCGGAGTCCGTCGTGCGAAGGCAACGCACGCGCTACCGGCAGGCGGCACGCCATCTGGTGCTGCCCGCGTTCATGATTCGCGACGGCGGCACATGGCGTCCCGCGCACTACGAAGCCGACATTCTGTCACGCACACCGTGGGACGAAGTGGACGTGACCCCCTTGTACGATCTCCCGCTCGGCGAACGACCGGGCGACGACATCGAGATGCAGGTCGGCGTGGACGGCGGTGTTGCCGCGGCCTCCACGTATGCCACGCCCGACCGCCCCGGAGGCACCGGGGGCCTCGACCATGCGTTCGCCGCCAGCCACCTGCTGGATGTCATGCCGAATCCATGGCGAGGCAGCGAGCTGGCGCGGCGCGTGTTCGGCGGGCTCCTGGAGCGGCACGCGCGTGCGCTGGTGGTGAGCAACTACGGCTTCGTCCTGGAGGAGTTGCGCAAGCGGCTGGAGATCGAGCGCGATCGGCTGGCGCGAGGCGTGTTCACCGGCTTGCTCGAAGCGGGCGAGATGCGCTTCATCGTGGCGGCCGAAGACCTGGGTTTCACTCGACTGCCCCGGCAGATCAAGACCGCTGCCTCCCGGCAAGCCAACCGCGAGGACGGCGGCCAATACCTGCTCAATCTGTTCGACCGGACGAACGAGGACGAACTGAACGCGCTGGAGAATCGGGTGGCGACCTTCCTTGACCAGCAGGAACGCCTGTTCTTCTGGTACCGCAACCGCCCGCGCCAGGACTACTACGTCCAGGGCTGGAAGCGAGGGCGGATCTACGCCGACTTCATCTTCACGCTGAAACCGGACGATCCGGACGCCGCCGACCCGTTCCATCAGGTGTTCGTAGTCGAAACCAAGGGCCTCCACCTCAAGGAGGCCGCCGACACCGATTACAAACGCTCGGTGTTCGACATCTGCTCCGCGCACGCGACACGGCGCGACTGGGCCGAGTTCGTGCCGGCGATGCGAGGCAAGGCCATGCGCTTCGAGGTGGTCGACGAAGCCGAGTGGCAACGCCGCCTCACCGAGCTGCTCGCCGCTAGGTGACAAGCGTCGACATCCTTAGGCGATGCTCCCTGGGGAGCCGGCAAGACATCATTCCTCAATCTCCTTGAAGAGCGCGCGTCATGAGCAAATCATAAGCCTGTGTAGGGCGCATCTGTGAAGCGGCGTCCTTCTATTGTAGACGATTATCGTCTTGCTCCTCTATCACTTCGCGTTTTCGAATACTCTTCGCCAATCTGTTGAGATCCCGAAGTAGATACTCCCGTGTGGCTCTTCCAACCCCGTCTGTTCCCGGAAAAACAGTAGCAGCATTTATTCCAATGCGCTCGCACATACCAAGCAAACTGAGACTCTCCTTAGTTGGTATCACCCACTTATAGAGTCCCTGTGCAAAAATAGGAAACTCTTCTAACCCATTTGTTCGAAGGAGATCAATTTTGAGTTGTTTCATCGGAGGGTGGACGGTGAACACACTTCGTTGAACGGTACTACGTAAGGACGCACCGGGTGAAGGCGGGCGAAATACTCGAACATCTTCATCACGAAATCTATTTTTCACCCAAATCGCCAGCGAACCGTCCTTTCGAAGGTCGTTCAACGCGGAACTTGCTGCGAAATAAACCGCAACATATGGATTGTAGGTCCAATCAAGCAACCTAGTACTGACGCCGTGGTGTTGTGCTAACGCCATAATATCCAAGAACTCCTCCTGCGGCCACGACGCAAGATCAATATGGGGGTGATCGTTCTTGAGCCTGTAACGTAAGCAAGGGGAATCACCAGGAATTCGTATTCCTGCTTCATCAGCATATTCCGCAAACACCCACAGAGCGTTCGTTTCCATATACAACTGGTCCTCTACCCGACAAGGTTTCCCCCAATAACAGTGCCAAAACCTTTTAGACAGGTCGGAATCTCGCAGAGCGGTGGGTACTAGCGACATTTCAGAATCAGGCTGACCGCGAAATAGCGTACTGGTCTTAGACCCTAACGAAAACCCTACACCCATCTGACCACTTGAAGGACTGAGAGCGTTCCACAAGTCCTCAGCTCTATTGAAACGCTGCTCAACTATGTGCGCTCGTCGTTTGGAATCCACAGCCACTCCCTGTCTGTTAATAATTTCGATTTGCGGCACCCATCTTCCCCATTCGAAACGCCCGGAATAATACAATCGGCTGGTCCGGTCCTATTCACCCTATTTCCGAAATCAGCCCACCTTAGATCTTGGTCCCAGGTCTGATTTCGTGTACAGGAAACAACCTCCGCGGTTCTCATCACCTCACGGTTTCCAATCCGATCCATTGCATCCCCCAATCCAAAATCTCACCAACCGTTACAGGCCAATCCCGCCTACCGTACTTCTCCACCGCACACAGGGCCAACCCTCTCTCCTGGATCAACGAAAATTGGTTTCTATCTGACGAACTCAGCTAGCCGCGCCATAAGGTACTCCATAGGTCTGTTTCCCTTGATCCAGACTCCTATAGGGGTCTTCCCCCCATTCCCGTGCGCTCAAGGGGCGGTTTCACGCGTTCGGCCGCGACTCCAACCATCGCTGGACGTCCGCGCGCCGCCAGCCGACGGCGCGTGACCCTCGGGCCCCGAGCCAGACTGGTGCGGGGAAGTCGCCGGCCTTTCGGCGTCGCCATAACGTTGTGCGCGACAGACCCATCAACTCCAGAACCGTTCGCGTTCGTAAGATCACAGGGTAGCCATCAAGGACCGGTTGTCGTGATGCACCGGAAGGAACCTGTGAAGACACGCGTCAACTCCCCAGAACATGCTGATTCAGCAACGCGGACAAATGGAATCCTACGTTTCAGGCTGTGCATAGTCAACCGCCGTCCCCATGACGTGGCAGGCCTCTCGGTTGCGACAGGATAGTCGCTCCAGGCCTCCATCAGCTCTCGCCGCCGCTCGGACAAGCCGGTTCGCGAAGTAGGCCTGCGTCCACGCGGTTCGGGTTCACGTGGGCGGGCGCTTGCTCGGCAACGTCACGCGGAGCGTCTGTAGCATCGGCACCGGTCGCGGAACATAGTCGCGACCGGAACGGGACTGTTCGAGCCATGCCGCCTGGCTCAGCGTCACGTCGGAACGCTCCGGCCCGCCGTCTTGACGGTGTCCCAAGTCGCGTGCCAGAAGGTGAGGGACATGGACGCGGCGGTGGCAGTGCCGCGGTCGATGCCGTCCACTGTCACGATGACCGGCTCCGCACGCGGCTCGGCGATAGACCGAAGCGAGTCAAGGACGACCAAGGGGTTGCGAAAGCAATAACGGGATATTGGTGTAACACTTAAATCATTACAATATTTACAAATAGACCCGGCAGTGGCGTAGTCGAACAGGCTGGAGAAGCCTCGCTCCAGATACAGGCCGCGCGCCCCGATCTCGGCCAGGTGGTCGATGACGGCGCCCTGCAGGTGTCGTTCGTGGCGGACCAGCTTGCTGGTCTCCCGCAGCAACTCGCGGTCGGAGAGGGCGCCGACGGTGGAGGTGATGGCGGGTAGGGTGGCGGTGGTGAGATGTGCGGTCTTCATGCCATAAATATACTACCGGTTTTGAGATACACGTCTTCTGTCCGTCCAGGACCGGCAATGGATCTGCGCGCAGCGCGCGCTGAGGCGGGTGCCGTGCAGCCGAAGGGACCCGTGAGCTCTTCGGAGGCCGCAAGGGGCTGGAACGTGCGGTGGCGGGCCACCTCGCAAGCGTAAAACCCCGTCAAGTCCCCGCGGCACGATTTCTCGACTTTCTTGGCGCCGGTGCGCGTGCCGCGATGCCGTGCCGGCAGAGTTCAGGAATCACGAACCGTGAACCTCGCCGCGGCGGAGGTCGCCATCGACTCCTCCGCGTCGTCCTGGGGCTGACGTGTGCGCCGTTAGCTGGGGCGACCCGGGTCGACAGCCCACCGGAGTCCGTCACGAGAGGGCATGCACGCCGCGGGCGACTACGAGCTGCGGATGGCGTTCTTCCGCGATCCAGCCGGCATCCTGCTGGCGATCATGGCCGAGCAGGGCGCCTACACGGGTCAGGGCTCACGGCGCGCGAACGGCTAACCGGGTCGAACGAGCCGCCAGAGGGCGCGGCGGGCGGGGTCGGCTACCCCCCTCCCGCGCGTTGACGACCGAAAGGGTAAGACTTAGTTCTACACCATGACGAGAACCGTCCGCAGAATCGGCAACTCCCAGGGCATCATCTTCGACGTGGCTCTGATGGATATGGCTCACCTCAAGGTGGGAGATGAGGTCGTGGTTACGGTGCACGACGGCGGTTCGATCATGCTGACGCCGGTGCGCCCGCTCATCGACGCCGAGCGGGCCGGCAAGGCCGCCAAGCGCCTCATAGGGAAGAACCAGGATCTGTTTCAGCGGCTTTCGTGAGCGCGCCGCTCGCTCATCCGACCGTCGCCGCCGTGAAGGTGATACACCGGGCCGTGTTGGCTGTTCATGGCGGCATGCAAGGGCTCCGGGACGAAGCGCTGCTGGAGTCAGCGGTGGCAGCGCCGCAAGCCACGATGATGGGTCAGCCGCTGATCCAGGACCCGATCGAGGTGGCAGCCTCGTACCTGTTCTATCTGTGCCGGAATCATCCCTTCGTGGACGGCAACAAGCGGGTGGCGCTCGCCACTTGTCCGGTCGTTCTCAGCGAGAACGGCCTGCTCCCAAGCGAGGCGCTCGATGCGGACGCGTGGGAGCGCCTGACGCTCGACATGGCGGCGAGCCGGCTGGAACGCATCGAGACGGCCCAGCGGCTCCGCACGCTCCTGGTGCAAACTCGGTAACGTCCCGCCGTGCGATCGGCGGTCGATTCTCGGATCACGCGATCACGTTGCGTCCCACGATGCCGATTTCGGATGCCGCTGCCAGCAGGCGCTCGTCGTTGCTGAAGACCTCGTCCAGCCCGTTTTGTCGGGCGGTGAGCAGGTGCACCGCATCACCGGTGCGCAGGTACACGTGCCGTGACAGTGTGGTGAAGGTGGTGGTGACCGCCGTCATGATGGCGGTCGTCAAGGGCAACCAGGTCCATATTCCGGCTTGGTCATCGACGCCGAACTGGCGCAGGACGACTTCGAGCTGGCGCTCGGTGAGGTCGTTCTCACGCACCTTCCGGTGCAGCGCCGCGTGTAGCTCGAGCCTGCCGTACACGGAGCAGGCGATGCGTTCCCGGCTGCGCGCCAGCGTCCGCACCGCCTGCCAGCCGTCCTCCTTGACGTAGCACTTCAGGATGTAGGCGGTATCGAAGTAGGTCATCCGCGATCGCGGTCCTCGGACACGGAGCGCGCGACCTCGCCCGGTACCACCGGCAGCGCGTCGAACCCGGGCAACGTTGGACGCCGGCTGAACGGCGTGCTCAGGTCATCCGGCCGCACCGGTATGAGAGAGGCGAGCGGGCGTCCCCGGTCGGTGATGACTACGCCTTCACCGAGCGCAGCGCGCCGCACCCACTCACCGGTCTTGAGGTGCAGATCGCGGATCCCGATGTGCTCCATGTGCACAATGTGTCACAAGCCCTGATACCCATGCAAGCCTGGACCTGTCTTGGGACTCGCCTGCATCGTCTGCCTGTACAGCGGCACGCGCCGGCACGCACTGTGGGGCTGACATGGTCCGCACCGTTGCCCCCGGCCTGTTGGCGCCGATCACGATCAAGGGGCGCACGCTGCGCAACCGGATCGTGATGCCGCCGATGGCCAGCCACCTTTCGCCGCCGGACGGCTCGGTGACGCAGGAGCACCTTAACCGCTACGTGCCCCGCGCGGCCGCCGGAGTTGGCCTGGTGATGGTCGAGCACTGTTACGTGGTGGCCGGCGGTCGCACCAGCGACGACCAGCTCGGCGTTCACGACGACGCCCTGATCGACGGGCACGCCGGGCTCTGCGCGCGGATCCAGGCGACCGGCGCGGTGACCGGCCTGCAGCTCAACCACGGCGGCGGCAAGGTGCCGAGCGCCTGCAGCGGCCACCAGCCGGTCAGCGCCTCCGCCGGCGTCGTGCCGCGCGGCCAGGAGGAGTGCCGGGCCGCCACGGTCGCCGAGATCGAGGAGTACCCGCGCGGCTTCGCCCGCGCGGCACGCCGCGCCGTGCAGGCCGGCTACGATCTGGTCGAGATCCACGGCGCCCACGGCTACCTGCTCAGCCAGTTCCTGTCGCCGCTGGTCAACCGCCGCGGCGACCGCTACGGCGGTGACCCCGAACGCCGCCTGTCCCTGCCATGCGCGGTGGTGCGTGCGGTGCGCGCGGTGGTGGGGCCTGACTACTGGGTGCAGTACCGGCTGGGCGCGCTGGACTACAAGGAGGGCGGCCTGGACGCAGCCGCCGCGGTAGCCGCCGCCGACGCGCTGGTCGCGGCCGGCGTCGACGTGATCCACATTTCCGGCGGCGTGCACGGCCCGCAGGCGCAGGACTGGGACGGCGCCTCCGAGGGCTACCACGTCGACATCGCCGCCCGCGTGCGCGCCGCGACCACCGTGCCGGTGATCGTGCCGGGGGCGATCCGCACGCCGGCGTTCGCCGACCGCGTGGTCCGCGACGGCAAGGCCGACCTGGTGGCGGTGGGCACGGCGATGCTCGACAACCCGCGCTGGGCGGCCAACGCCATCGAGGCGCTCTCATGATGCGGCGCCGGCATGCGGCGCGCGTGCTGCTGTTGTCGGGGTGGAGCGCATCCGATAGGGTGCGGGCTTCGTGAAGGAGCTTCGCAGGTTCCGTGGCGACTGACCCGGCAGCGCAGGCCGCCGATGCGCAGCGCGAGTTGCTGCGCCGCCAGTTCCGCACGCGCGCCCTGCGCATGCGGCCGCTCTATGTGCTGCTCCTGATCTCCTTCGCCTTTCTGTTCGTGTTCAAGTACGTGCCGATCTACGGCATGGCGATCGCCTTCACGGACTTCAATGTCCGCGACGGGCTGCTGGGCAGCGACTGGAACAACTTCGCCTACTTCAAGCGGCTGTCGCGCGATCCGTTCTTCAGCCGCGTGCTGTTCAACACCGTCTACCTCAGCTTCCTGCGCATCGTCTTCCAGTTTCCGACGCCCATCATCTTCGCGCTGCTGCTCAACGAGATCAGGTTCACCCCCTTCAAGCGGGCCGTGCAGAGCTTCAGCTACTTCCCGCACTTCATCTCCTGGGTGCTCCTGGGCGGCATCATCTCGCAGATCCTCAACACCTACGGCCCGGTGTACTGGTTCCTCGGTGTGATCGGCGCGGATCAGGTCCAGATGCTCACGCACGCGCCCACCTTCCGCGGCCTCCTGGTGCTCACCGGCATCTGGCAGAGCGTTGGCTGGGGCTCGATCATCTACCTGGCGGCGCTGTCCGGGATCGACCCGCAGCTCTACGAGAGCGCCCAGCTCGATGGGGCCGGCCGCCTCCGGCAGGCGTTCAGCATCAGCCTGCCGTCGCTGGTGCCGATGATCTTCATCCTGTTCCTGCTGCAGGTAGCCGCTCTGATGCAGGAGTCCTGGGAGCAGATCTTCAACCTGTACAACCCCAACGTGTTCCGGGTGGCCGACGTGTTCGAGACGCTCATCTACCGCGCCGGCATCCAGGACGCCCGCTTCGGCTACACCACCGCGATCGGCATGTTCCAGAACGTCGCCGGACTGATGATCCTGCTCATCGTCAACGCGATCATCCGCCGCTCCGCCGACTACGGCGACTACGCCCTGTGGTGAGACGGGTGGAGAGACGGCGGCACGGATCGATGCGGGGGAGCTGAGCGCGATGGCGGTGCGTGGCCGGACGACGGCGGCAGGCGTGACCTTCGACATCGCCAACTACGCGTTCTTCGTGCTGCTGTCGCTGACGTTCATCTATCCGTTCTGGACCATCATCACCCAGTCCTTCGCCCCGATCCACGCGGTCCAACGCATGGGGTTCCACGTGTGGCCGGGCGAGATCGACACCGAGGCATGGAACTACGTGTTCGACGAGCACGCGGTCGTGCCGGCCTACTTCAACACGATCTTCCGGGTGGTGTTCGGGGTGCTGTTGACCCTGCTGGTCACCTTCACCGCCGCCTACGCCCTCGCCAAGCCGACGCTGCCGTGGCGCAGGTCGCTGACCCTCATCTACACCCTGACCCTGTTCTTCTCGGGCGGGATCATCCCGCTGTTCCTGTTGATCCGCGGCCTGGGGCTGTTCAACACCCGCGCCGTGCTGATCATGGTGCCGGCGATCAACGTCTTCTGGATCGTGCTGGCCCGCAACTACCTGATGACCATCGACCAGGCGATGGAGGACTCGGCGATGATCGACGGCGCCACCTACTGGACGGTGCTCGTGCGCATCATCGCCCCGCTGGCCAAGCCCGTGATCGCGGTGGTCGCCCTGTTCTCGGCCGTCCAGCACTGGAACTCCTGGTTCGACGCGCTGATCTACGCCCCGCACCCGCGCCTGACCGTGCTGCAGATGCTGGTCTTCCGGATGCTGAACGACATCCGCAGCGACTGGTTCCTCGAGTACCAGGAGATGATGCGGCAGGCGGGCATCGACGTGGAGATGTTCGCCGCCGAGGCGGTGCAGGCGGCCACCATCGTCCTGACCATCGGCCCGATCATCCTCGTCTACCCCTTCCTGCAGCGCTTCTTCGTCAAGGGGGTGATGCTGGGCTCCCTGAAGGGGTGAAGCCCGCGAGCATCTGCGCTACCATCCGGCGCATCGACCCGATGGAGGGCACGCAGGCCCTCGTCACAACGAACTCCGAGGGAGGAGAGGGACATGAAAACGAAGCGAATGCTTGCGCTGATGGGCTGTAGCTTGCTGCTCGTCGCGGGCACGGCGTTCGGGGAAGGCCAGGACGAGGTGGATCGGCTCTCGTTCAGCAACGATGAGACGCTCGAGCTCGTCTGGGGCGGCTACTCCGGCACGGAGATCACCGACGACAACTGGGTGAAGGTCCACATTGAGGACCTGTTCAACGTGGACATCACCAACACGATCATGCACGGCGGCCGGCAGGAGGTCCTCAACACCATGCTCGCTGCCGGCGAACATCCCGACGTGCTCTGGGGCTTCATCGACATGGTGGCGTGGTTCAACAAGGGTGCCTTTCGCACCATCCCGCGCGACATGATCGAGCGCTACGCCCCGCAGTACAGCGAGTTCATAGACAACGAGGGTTCCGTGGCGTGGGGGGTGAGCCTGGCGCCCGGCAGCACCGACGAATACATGAACCTGCCGCGCGCCGAGCACTACCAGCAGGGCTGTGACCGCCTGGCGACGTGGCGGCTGGACTGGCTGCGCCAGATCGGCATGGACCCCGCGGACCTGGACGGCAAGGCGCCGAAGCTGGGCGAGTTGAACGGCCTGATGCACGACGAGGGCGCGCCCCGAGAGGGCGACCCGGCCGGCATGCCGGATACCTTCTACATGTGGTTCGGCCACTTCGACTGGGATGAGGTGGAGACGATCATGGCCGGCTTCCGCGCGGCCGACTTCAACGGCAACGGGCAGCGGGACGAGATCCCCTTCGGCACCCTCGGTGCCGGCGAGGGTGCCGAGGCTCAGGACATCGTGTTCTTCATGGGCATGGGGATGGTCTTCGACGCGTTCGGCGTCAACTCCGTGGAGAACTACTACGATCCCGAGCAGGACCTGACGGTGCGGGAGGACACCTACTCGCAGAGCCGCGAGGCGCTGAAGACGCTGCAGCGCTGGTTCCAGTCGGGGTACCTGGACCAGAACCTGCCGGCGGTCAGCCGGGCCGAATGGGAGCAGCGCTGGCAGAACGGCTTGACCGGCATGTGGTCACGCGGGCAGAGCTGCGGCACCAGTTCCCGCTACGGCGATCCCGGCGGGCACTGCGGACTCGTCGCCAAGAACGTGCCGGAGGCCAAGCTGGTGACGACACTGCCGATGATCGGTCCGACGGGTATCGCGCGGTGTCCGTTCGACGGACGCGCCACGCCGATGAACCCGGGCATGGGCTACAGCATCAAATACGATGTCAGCGACGAGGAGCTGGCGCGCATCCTGCAGATCTTCGACTACCTCAACTACGATTCGCAGGGCATCATCCACGGCCAGTGGGGCCCGCCCGGTCTGTTCTTCGACTGGAACGGCAAGGACGGCGCGGAAGGCACGCCGTACGACTGCCTCAGCAGTTGGATGACGCCCAAGGAGGGCGTGTCAGGCTACGGCCAGCACTACGGATTCTTCTACTACAACGCCTACCACTGGCACGACGGATTCCGCTTCTGCGTCACGGACAAGGACCGGAACGACCTGACCGAGGGCCTGACCTGGGATGCGTTCATGAAGCAGAACCCGTACATCCAGGAGATTTCCACACCGGACCACCGGGAGGACATCTTCACCCAGACCGACTACCTGCCGCTCTGGGCTGAGTTCGGCGACGGGCTGACCACGCTCAAGCAGGAGACGTGGTGGCGGTACATCACCACCGACGTCGACATCGACGCCGACTGGCAGCGCTACGTCGACGAGTGGATGAGCATCGGCGGACGCGAGGTGCTCGACGAGCTCAACAAGGCGCCGCTGGTCTCGGACATCCGCGGTGGCGCCGCACACTTGGCCGACATGCTTCCGCAGTATTGACGCGATCGTGAGCTGACGTTCACGGCACCGACTCGCATGGGCGGCTGCTCCCGCAGTGGGGTGGCCGCCCCTTTTTCTTGGAGCCGCGTCAAGATCCCGCCGTCGGACGGCAAGGCCGCGTTGCTCGTGGCACAATGGCGCGCAGGCGGCGGCCAGAACTGTAACGCCGCGAAGCGAGGATCGAACCCATGCGCTCGTTCAACACCGCCGGTCCGGTCAAGCCCGACAAGCACTATTGCATCCCGCCGCTCTCGCGCATCGATCTGGACGCAGTGCTTCGCCTGGTCGAAGACGAGAAGTACTTCGTGCTGCATGCGCCGCGACAGACGGGCAAGACGTCGGCGCTGCTGGCACTGGCCGACGTACTGAACGAGCGCGGCTACCGGTGCGTCTACGCCACCGTGGAAACCGCCCGCACCGCCCGCGACGACGTACAGCGGGCGATGCGCGTGGTGCTTGCCACCCTGGCGGAGGCGGCGCATGCGGCGTTGGGCGACGCGTTTCTGGCAGACGCGTGGCCCGACATCCTCGCCAGGTTCGGGCCGGATCTGGCCTTGGGCGCGGCCCTGTCGCGTTGGGCGGAGGCGGCGCCGCAGCCGCTGGTGCTGCTGATCGACGAGATCGACACGCTGACCGGCGATTCGCTGCTGTCGGTGCTTCAGCAACTCCGCGCCGGCTACCCCGGCCGCCCCGAACGCTTTCCGCAGAGCGTGGTCCTGTGCGGCATGCGCGACGTGCGCGACTACCGCATGGGCGCCGCGGGCAGCCCGTTCAACATCGCGGCCGAGTCGCTGCGGCTGGGTGACTTCGCGCGCGAGGAGACGATGACGCTGCTGCGCCAGCACACCGAAGAGACCGGCCAGGCGTTCGCCTCGGAGGCGCTGGAGGCGGTGTGGACGCAGACCCGCGGCCAGCCGTGGCTGGTGAACGCGCTGGCGCACGGGACGTGCTTCAAGAATCGGGCGTTGCGAGCCGACCGCTCGCGCACGGTAACCGCGGACGACATCGCCGCGGTGCGCGAGGACCTGATCGTGAACCGGGTGACGCACCTGGACTATCTCGCGGACAAGCTGCGCGAAGACCGTGTGCGGCGGGTGATCGAGCCGATGCTGAGCGGCGGCCCGCGCCGCGCCGTGGCGCGCGATCTGGAGTACGCACGCGACCTGGGGCTGGTGGCGCGGGACGCGCCGGTGCGCATCGCCAACCCGATATACGCCGAGGTGATCCCGCGCGAGTTGGCGTGGGTGGCGCAGGAGGAGCTGCCGCTGCAGGAGGGGGCGCCGTTCGCGAAGGCGGACGGCAGCCTGGACGCGGAGTTGCTGATGGAGGAGTTCCAGACCTTCTTCCGCCGCAACTCCGAGCACTGGCAGAACCGCTTCGCTTACGCCGAGGCGTGGCCGCAACTCCTGTTGCAGGCATACCTGCAACGCGTGGTGAACGGCGGCGGGCGCATCGAGCGGGAATACGCCCTGGGGCGCGGGCGAGTGGACCTGCTGATCGTCTGGCCGCTGCAGGACCGGGTGCAGGAGTTCGTGGTGGAGTGCAAGGTGGTGCGGGAGCGCGACGGCCTGGAGAGCGTCGTCGACGAGGGCGTGGAACAAACGGCGCGCTACGTGGACCGCTGTGCAGCGGAGGCGGGGCACCTGGTCGTGATCGACCGGCGGGAGAACCGGAGCTGGGACGAGAAGGTATTCCACCGCTTGCGCCGCTCGCAGTCGGTGCCGGTCGACGTGTGGGGCATGTGACGCGAGGGTAGCCGGCTCGCGTGGCGCCGACCGGATCCTCGGAGCCGCACGCTGCGGTACAGTGCGCGACATGACGGTAGCGGATACGTGGGATCTGGAGTCGATCTTCGCCGGCGGCAGCGCGTCGGCCGAGTTTCGGGACTTCGTCGCCGAGCTGGAGCGCGACGTGGCCGGGGTAGCCGAGCGCGTCCGCGCGCTCGACGAATCCACGACGGACGCCGCGGTCTGTAGCGTGCTGCTCGACGCGCAGGCCGCCGAGGAGCGGCTTGACCAGGCCTTCTCCTTCGCCGAGTGCCTGCGCGCCCAGGACACGGCCGATGCCGCCGCCATGCAGTGGATCGGGCGGGTCGACGCGCTGGCGGCGTCGCTCAAGGCGCTCGGCGCGGTGCTGTCGGCCTTCACGGCCCGTCTTGCGGATGAGCGCTGGCGGGCGCTGACGGAGAGCGGCGAGCTCCGTCCGGTGGCGTTCCTGCTGAGCCGGGAGCGCGATCTGGCGCGGCGCAAGCTGGACGCCCCGATCGAGGGGTTGGTGGAGGAGCTGGCGACCGACGGCTACCATGCCTGGGACCGCCAGTACACGACGCTCGCCGGTTCGTTGCGGGCCGAGGTGGAGGTGGACGGCGAGTCCCGCCGCCTCTCCATGGGACAGCTCGCCACCCGTCTGGAGGAGCCTGCGCGCGCGGATCGCAAGGCCGCGTTCGAGGCGCTGGAGGGGGCGTGGCGCCCGGTCGCGGACTTGGCCGCCGGCGCGCTCAACAGCCAGGCCGGCTTCCGCCTCACCTGGTACCGGCACCGCGGCTGGGACTCGGTGCTCGACGAGCCGCTCTACCTGAACCGGATGGAGGAGCGGTCGCTGGAGGCCATGTGGGCGGCCGTGGCCGATGGGGCGGCTCGACTGGTCCCCTACCTGCAGGCGAAGGCGCGGCTGATCGGCGCCGACGCCCTCTGCTGGTACGACGTGCAGGCGCCGGTGGGAGCCGCTGAGGACGCGCTCTCCTTCGACACGGCCGCGACGCGCATCCTGGACTGCTTCGAGGCGCACGACCCCGACCTGCGGTCGTTTGCGCAGCACGCCTACGACGGCCGCTGGATCGAGGCGGCCGACCGCGAGGGAAAGGCGGCCGGCGGCTTCTGCACGTCGCTGCCGCTGAACCGCGAGACCCGCATCTTCATGACCTACGGCGGGACCTTCGGCGGTGCGACCACGCTCGCCCACGAGCTCGGCCACGCCCACCACTCCTGGCTGCTGCGCGAGCGTCCCTACTACGCGACCTCCTATCCGATGACCCTGGCGGAGACCGCCAGCACCTTCTGCGAGGGACTGCTGATATCGGCGGCCCTGGATGAGACCACGGACGCCGGCGTGCGCCTGCGGCTGCTGGACCGGATGCTGGAGGAGGCGGTCTCCATGCTCATGAACCTGCGGTCGCGCTTCCTGTTCGAGATCGACTTCTACCGGCAGCGGGCGTCCGGTCCCCTGACGGCGGCGGAGCTGGACGAGCTGATGGTCGCCGCCCAGCGCCGCGCGTACTGCGACGCCCTGGCGGCGGACGGGTACCATCCGCTGTTCTGGGCATCGAAGATGCACTTCTACTTCACCGACGTGCCCTTCTACAACTTCCCGTACGTGGTCGGGTATCTGCTGGCGAGCGGTCTGGCCGCGCGGGCGGCCGAGGCGGGCCGGGAGTTCGCGGCCGACTACCGGCGGCTGCTTGCCGACACCGGCGTCATGACCTGCGAGGAGCTCGCCCGGCGCCACCTGGGCGTCGATCTGGGACAGCCGGAGTTCTGGCAGGCCGCCGTCGCGCGGCCCTTGTCCCACGTGGACGACTTTGTAAAGCTCGCGGCGACCCCATGAGGAGCAGACCTCGACGTTCCCTGCTGGCCGCGTTGACGCTGGCCGCCCTGCTGGTCGGCGCCGTCACCGCGTTCGGCGCTCCGGTCGAGCTGCAGACGGTCGACTGAGGTCATGGCCCTTCCCGCCGAACTGTTCGACTTCCTCATCCGACTGAAGGTCAACAACGATCGGGAGTGGTTTCAGGCCAACAAGGCTCGCTACGAGGAGCAGGTGAAGGCGCCGCTGCTGGCCTTCATCGGCGGCTTCGACGAGCGTCTCGCCCGCCTGAGCGCGCACTTCGTCGCCGACCCCCGTCCGGTGGGAGGATCGCTCTTCCGCATCTATCGCGACGTGCGCTTCGCCAAGGACAAGTCCCCGTACAAGACCGCGGCCGGCATCCACTTCCGCCACGAGCGCGGCAAGGACGCGCACGCCCCCGGCTACTACCTGCACCTGGAGCCGTCGGAGTGCTTCGCGGCGTGCGGCCTCTGGATGCCGGCGACCGCGCAGGCGCAACAGATCCGCGCCGCCATCGACGGCGATCAGGCCGGCTGGCTTGCGGCTCGCCAGGAAGCACACGCTGGCGGCCTTGCCATTGGCGGCAGCTCCCTGAAACGGCCTCCGCGCGGCTACGCCGCCGACCACCCGCTGATCGACGACCTGAAGCGCAAGGACTTCCACGTGAGCGCCAAGCTGGACCGGAGATCAGTGACCGCGGAAGACTTCCCGGCCCGTCTCGAGGATCTATGGGCGCACGCCACCCCCTTCATGCGCTTCGTGACCGAAGCTCTCACTCTGCCGTTCTGATCGAAGGGTCGGCAACGGCGCCGCTGCATTGAAGATCGCCTGGCAAGCCCTGGTATGCTTCTCAGATGACCTCATCGCGACGAGCGTCAGATTCGCGCTTGAGAAGCAAGAGAGCCTCCCGAATCTGCCGACAACCGTAAGCTCGTGGCACGTCGAAGCAGGGCCGGACGCGACGGACGAGCCCGCCGTATGGGTGTGGGTTACCCTTGAGGAGGATGTCGACGCCAAGACGCGGGCCATCGAACCGCCCCAGTCGACACCTTTCTGGTGGGATCGCTCGCATTCGGTAACATGCGCAACTGATCGAAGCACCACGGTGATGTGATGAGACCCACGATCGAGATCGGCGGATTTCGAGCGATCGTTCAATACGATTCCGAAGTCGACATGTTTCGCGGAGAATTCATCGGCCTCAACGGTGGCGCCGACTTCTACGCCAAGGACATCGCCGGCCTCAGGAAGGAAGGTGCGCTCTCACTGAGAGTCTTTCTTGAGATGTGCGGCGAAGATGGCGTCAAGCCCCGCACATAGTGTCATCCTCGCCGACCGACCGGAAGATGCATGCGACCGCCGCGACGACGGCTTCCCATAGCTTCGCTCCAAGCTCGGCCGAGGCGTGGGTCGGGTCTCCGATGACGCCGGTTGCGGAGTAGCGGGAGAAGTCGAGGTCAGGGTCGCTCCAGTCGACGGGGGCGTGGTCGGGATCGACGATCTTGTCCTTCAGAACCGCTTCCGGGCGCAGGTGCAGGGCGATCGAGGTCGTGAAGCTGTCGGCGTGACCGCCCGGTACGGACGCATCCGCCAGTCGGCACCAGATTTCGTGATACGGGTGCGCGGGCAGGAACGCTTCGGAGCGCCCGTCGAGGTTCTCGTTGAATCTGGCGACGGTGCCCCGGAGGTCGTGGCCACCACAACCACGCCATACGAAGATCTTGCGGAAGCCCTGCTCGGCCAGGGAAGTCAAGACGGAAGAGATCAACGAGTCGTGAATGTCGACGGGGATGTCGATGTAGCCGGACCCGTAGTTGCGATGTTCCGGCGTCGGTCCGAAGGGGAACGCGGGCAGCACCAGGGACTGGATCTGGTAGTCACGAGAAGCCTTGGCCGATGCGGCGATACAGAGCGTTTCCGCGAACCACGTGTCGAAGTCCACGGGCAGGTGAGGCCCCTGCTGCTCGGTGCATCCGGTCGGAACGATGGCCAGCCATCCCTCGCTCGCGCAATCGCGGATCTGCTCGTACGTGAGATCGCCGTACCTCATGGTTCGTACGACGCTATGACGACTTCGCGTTGCTCCAGAAGGGCTTCATGAAGTGGCCCCGCCGGTGTGCCAGCACCAGAAAGACGGCGCCGAGCGCGAGCCCGATGACGATCGCGAAGATGGAAGCTTCCACGCCGAAGCTGCCGCCGGAGATCAGGTCGGGGCCGCTCAACTGCGACTCGAGCAGTCCGCCCGCGTCTCTCCCTGAGACCTTCACCCCGAAGATGCCCGCCTGCGTGAAGTTCCACGCGAAGTGGGTGCCGATCGCCATCCACAGCCGCCGCGTGAGGACGTAGACGGCCCCGAGCAGCACACCCGCCTCGAGGACGATCGCCATCGTGCTGACAACGGTCGCGCCGGGGTTGCTCGCATGGACGACCCCGAAAAGCAGCGAGGAGATCAGGAGAGCCAACCACGTTCCCAGGGACTCCTCGACGATCCGCAGGAGGACGCCGCGAAACATGATCTCCTCCGTGTACCCGGACATCACGGCGATGGCCAGCGGTGCCAGCACGGCCGTCCACGGTTGTACCGTTTCGACTTGGTAGAACCCGAGCGCGGCGACCAGCCCCACGACGGCGGCCAGGAACGCTGCGCCCACCAGTATCCCCCTACCCAACTCGCCAACCGCGCCGCTCCACGAAAGCTCGCGGGCGGGGCGGCGCTCCACGAGGCGTACGAACCCGACGTATATGAAGTGGTAGATCACGACCAGGGTGATCTGGTACAGCCACTGGGTCTCGGGTGCCCGGCCAAGGATCAGGTGGTGCAGCGCAGACAACACGCGTGCCCACAGGAAGGATGCGGCCACGAACGCCGCGAGGGCCAAAACGATCCTGGTCACGGGAAAGCGGACGACCGATACGAGCCATCCCCTTATCCGTTCCCTCTCCAGGTCGTCAGTCATCCCGTCACCCACATTGGAACCACCATGATACCGTGTTGAGCCGACGATCGGCAGGCACGAAGCCGATGCCCGTCGAGCGGACCGGAGAGACCAAATGGCTGAGAAGCTCTGGAGCAGGCCGATCTGCAAGGTGGCGGGCGATTACCTGGCGTGGCCGACCGTCGCGACCTGCGCGGGCGGGGAGGTGCTGGTCGTCTTCTCCGGCGATCGCGAGGAGCACGTCTGTCCCTACGGGAAGACGCTGCTGATCAGGAGCGGCGACCGCGGCGAGACCTGGACCGAGCCGGCGATCATCAACAACACCCCGCTCGACGACCGCGATGCGGGCATCATCGAGCTGGCCTCGGGGACGCTGGTGATGAGCTGGTTCACCAGCGCGACCTGGGAGCACTTCGACACGTACCGGGCGCTCGACCGCTGGCAGCCAGGGCAGATCGACGCGTGGGCCCGGCACTGCAGCAAGATCCCGGAAGAGACCCGGCGCGCCTGGCTCGGGAGCTGGACGCGGCGCTCGACCGACGGTGGGCGCACCTGGGAGCCGCACGTGCCGAGCATCGTCTCTGCCCCGCACGGACCGGTGCAGGCTGCCGGCGGCGAGCTACTGTACGCCGGCACGGCGGTGGTAGACGGCCGTGACGCGGTGCTGCTGGCCACGTCCACCGACGAGGCGAGGTCGTGGCAGGTCGCCGGCACCGTGCTGCATCTGGACGACCATCCCGGCGAGCACCACCGGTTCAGCGAGCCGCACGTGGCCGAGTTGGCCGGCGGCGAGTTGCTGTGCATCCTCCGCACCGACAACGGCGCGGCCGGGATCCACTCCTGCCGCTCGGGCGACCGCGGGCGCACCTGGTCGCCGCCGGAGCCGACCGGGATGATCGGCTACGATCAGCCCGGACATCTGATCCGCCTGGCGGACGGGCGGCTGCTCTGTACCTACGGGCGCCGCAGCACACCGTTCGGCCAGCGCGCCTGCCTTTCGGAGGACGAGGGCCGAACCTGGCGGCTGGACGCGGAGGTCGTGCTGCGCGACGACGGTCCCAACACGGACCTGGGCTACCCGGCGAGCGCGGAGGTTTCCCCCGGCGAGGTGCTCACGGTCTTCTATCAGGTGGACCGGCCGGGAGAGAAGGTGAGCATCAACGCCACCCGGTGGAGCCTGGGCGGTGGCTGAGATTCTCTGGAGCAGGCCGATATGCAAGGTGGCGGGCGACTACCTGGCGTGGCCGACCGTCGCGGCCTGCGCGAGCGGGGAGGTGCTGGTGGTCTTCTCCGGCGACCGCGAGGAGCACGTCTGCCCTTATGGCAAGACACTCCTGATCAGGAGCGGCGACGGCGGCGAGACCTGGACGGAGCCGGCGATCATCAACAACACGCCGCTCGACGACCGCGACGCCGGCATCATCGAGCTGGCCTCGGGCACCCTGGTGATGAGCTGGTTCACCAGCGCGACCTGGGAAAACTTCGACCTGTTCCTCGAGCTCGGTCTGGGGACGCGTGCGCAGGTCGACGCGTGGGACCGGCACTGCAGCAAGATCCCGGAAGAGACCCGCCGCGCCTGGCTGGGGAGCTGGACGCGGCGCTCGACCGACGGCGGGCGTACCTTGGAGCCGCCCGTGCCGAGCATCGTCTCCGCCCCGCACGGACCGGTGCAGGCGGCCGGCGGCGAGCTGCTCTATGCCGGCACCGCCGTGGTGGACGGCCGTGACGCGGTGCTGCTGGCCACCTCCACCGACGAGGCGCGGTCGTGGCGGGTCGCCGGCACCGTGCTGTATCTGGACGACTATCCCGGCGAGCACCACCGGTTCACCGAGCCGCACGTCGCCGAGCTGGCCGGCGGCGAGTTGCTGTGCATCCTCCGCACCGACAACGGCGCCGCCGGGATCCACTCCTGCCGCTCCAGTGACGGCGGGCGCACCTGGTCGCCGCCGGAGCCGACCGGGATGGACGGCCACAATCAGCCCGGACACCTGATCCGCCTGGCGGACGGGCGGCTGCTGTGCACCTACGGGCGGCGGATCCCGCCGTTCGGCCAGCGCGCGTGCCTGTCGGAGGACGAGGGCCGAACCTGGCGCATGGACACCGAGGTCGTGCTGCGTGACGACGGTGCCGGCACGGACCTGGGCTACCCGGCGAGCGCGGAGGTTTCCCCCGGCGAGGTGCTCACGGTCTACTATCAGGTGGACCGGCCGGGCGAGAAGGTGTGCATCAACGCCACCCGGTGGAGCCTGGGCGGTTCCTGAGCGCCCCAAGACCGTCGCCTTCGGCTCCGCTCTTGGCCCATCCGCACCTCTCCGCTGCGGAGTCTGCGATTGCCGCTGGCGCGCCAATCCGACAGACTCCGTAGCGGCACCGCATGCACCGACCCTTCGTCATCGACCTGCACCTGGACCTGGCGTGGGACGCCCTGTTCTGGAACCGCGACCTGACGCTGGACATCGCCGCCATGCGCGCGCTGGAGGACGCCGAGCCGCCGCAGATCTCAGCGGACGCCAGCACCGGCATCTGCACGGTGACCGTTCCGGAGCTCCGCCGCGGACGCGTCGGGCTGGTGCTCTCCACCATCATGTCGCGCATCCAGAAGCGCGACGGCCGCATGCGCGACGGGATGCGCACGCAGGAACAGGCGATGGCGATCGGCCGCGGCCACCTGGCGTACTACCGGACCCTGGCCAAGCGGGGGCTGTTCAAGCCGGTCCTGGGCATCGACGACCTGGACGAGGCGCTCGCCACCTGGAACACCCCGACCGATGAGGCCGCCGCGGCGGCGCCGATCTACCACCTGCTCTCCATGGAGAGCGCGGACCCGATCGAGGACCCGGACGACGTGGCGTTCTGGTGGGACGCCGGCCTGCGCGTCGTCGGCCCCGCCCACTTCGGCGACAATACCTACATCCACGGGACGGGGACCGAAGGCGGCCTCAAGCCCCCGGCCGCCGATCTGTACCGGGCCATGCGCGAGGCCGGCATGATCCTGGACATCACGCACATGGCCGATCAGGCGGTGTGGGAGTCGTTCGAGCTCTGGGACGGACCGGTGATGGCTTCGCACTGCACCTGCCGCGCGCTGGTGCCGGGGCAGCGCCACCTGCACGACGACATGATCAAGGAGTTGGTGAGCCGCGGCGGCGTCATCGGGCTGGTCTTCTGCCAGTACTTCATTGACCCCGACATCGACTGGGAGAACCGCCGCGTGACGCGCGAGGCGGGCTGGAAGCGCAAGTACGCGATGGACGGCCTGCTGCCGCACGTGGAGCGCATCGCCGACCTGGCTGGCGGCACGATCGCCAACATCGCCATCGGCACCGACATGGACGGCGGCTTCGGCGCGGAGCTCACGCCGACCGACGTCGACACGATCGCGGACATCGGCGGCTTCGCTCAGGTCCTCCGCCAGGCGGGATACGGGCAGCAAGACGCCGAGGCGGTCCTGCACGGCAACGCGCTGCGCTTCTTCCGCGAGTCGTGGGCGCGCTGACCCCCTGACCGCCCGTTCGCCGAACGGCCCCCCGAGCCGGACCGCTTGATCGACCTCGTCGCGCAGATCTTCCTTTCCGCGCTGTTCGCGGTGGGCGTGCGCTGGGTGCAGCTCCACCGCCGCTACGACGTGCTCTCGGTCGGCGCCGTCAACTACCTGGTGGCGTTCGCGTGCGGGATCGTCACGCTGCTGGCCGCATCCGGAGCCGCGGAAGGCTGGGCTTCCGATCTGCGCGCGGGCTCCCCGGCGTTGCTCACGGGAGCCGCCCTGGGGTTGAGCTACTTCGTGGCGTTCTTCCTGCTGCTGCGCACCCTGGAGCTGCGCGGCGCCACCATCACCACGGCGCTGTCGCGGCTGGCGGTCCTGGTCCCGATCGCCCTGGCGGTCGCGCTGTGGGGCGAGCGGCCGGGTGCGATGCAGTGGCTGGGGATCGCGGTGAGCGTGGGCGCCGTGTTCCTGATGAACGCGCCGCAGAGGAGTCCCGTGTCACCCGGCCGCGAAGTCGGCTGGGCGATCCCGCTGGTGTTCTTCCTGGTCGCGGGCGGCGCGTTCGCGTCCCAGGAGACCTTCAACCACGTCGCGCAGCCGGCGGACAAGCCGCTGTTCCTGGTGTCCGGCTTCGCGGTCGCCGGCATCGGCTCGCTGGTGCTGCTGCTCGCGCGCCGCATCAGGCCGACCGCCCGCGAGCTCTCGGCCGGGGTGATTCTGGGCGTGGCCAACGCGGTGCAGGTGTTCGTGCTGTTGCGGGCGCTCGATCGGTTGCCCGGCTTCCTGGTGTTCGCGGTGACCGGCGCCGGCGGCGTCATCGGCACCGCCCTGATGGCGGCCGTGGTCCTGCGCGAGCGCCCGCGCGGGCTCCGCGGGCTGGGCATCGGCGTGGCGGCCGCCGCGCTGGTGCTGCTGCAGGTGAACTAGGAGTCTGTCGGATCGGCCGCGTGGTACGCTCTGCGGGCGTCCGGAGGTACGGGTCCCGCCATGCATGAGATCGGCAGCGACAAGCAACTGTTCATCGACCACCGGTTCATCGAGTCTTCCGAGCAGGTGAGCTTGGTCGTCAACCCGCCGGTGAAGCGCGCGGGCGCGGTGCTGCGGGCCGACCGCCCGTGGGACCGGTTCGCGCTGGGGTGGTACAGCATCGTCGACGACGATGGCACCTACAAGATGTGGTACTACGGCGCCGAGCGGGACCCGCGTCCGACGCGGATCGCCGGTGAGACCGCACCCCTCGGCCACCTGACCGGCTACGTCGTTCCGGCCGGCACCCCGCGCGAGCGCCTGCCGGCCCAGGGCCGCTTCCGCTTGTGCTATGCCGAGTCCCACGACGGCCTGGAGTGGGAGAAGACGGAGCTGGGCCTGGTCGAGTTCGACGGCTCGAAGCGCAACAACATCGTCGGCGAGGGCTTCAAGCTCGCCTACGTCTTCCTGGACCCGCACGGCCCGGAATCCGAGCGCTTCAAGCTCATCCACTGGACCGGGCCGGGCATCGCGGTCACCACCTCCGCCGACGGCCTCTCCTGGGACCGGCCGTCCCGGCAGGTGAGCATGCTGGCCGCGGACACCCAAAAGATGGCGTGGTGGGAACCTCGCCTGAACCGCTACGTCGTCTACCTGCGGGTGATGGTCGAAGAAGACAACACCCCCATGTTCCCGTTCGTGGACCCCATCGACAGCGATCCGCCGGTGATGGCGCCGAAGCTGCTGCGCCCGCGGCGCGCGGTCGGCCGGGTCGAGGTGGACGACCTGCTGGCCCCGTGGCCGGAAGAGGAGATCCGCACCGTGTTCGCGGCAGACGAGCACGACCCTCCCGATTCCGACATCTACACGCACGGGCTGTATCGCTACCCGTACGCGGCCGACGCTTACTTCATGTTCCCGATGACCTACCAGCACTTCCGGGAAGGCGAGTCGCCGGTCCGCAACGACGGGCTCAACGACAGCCAGTTCGCAGCCAGCCGCGACGGCATCCACTGGATGCGGTACGACCGGCGCCCCTACCTGCCGCGCGGCGTGGCGGGCGACCCTGACTGCGGGCAGACCCACACCAGCGAGTTCCACTTCCGCGACGGCAACTACCTGTACCAGTACTACGGCGCCGGACCCTGGACGCACGGCGGCTTCCGCCGGCTCGATCTGGAGCAGCGCAGCGACCGGGCCAACTGGGGCCGCAGCTTCTACAACGTCGCCCGGCAACGGCTGGACGGGTTCGTGTCCGCGGATGCGGACTATACGGGCGGCTGGCTGACCACGCCGCCGATCGTCTTCAGCGGACGGGAGCTGACGCTGAACGTCGATGTGGCCGCCATGGGCGAAGCGCGGGTGGAGATTCAGGGCGCCGACGGCCGTCCGCTGCCCCGCTTCTCGGCAGGCGAGTGCGACCGCGTGATGGTCAACGACGTCGCCCACACCGTAAGCTGGAACGGCAAGCGGGACGTGCACGGTCTGGCCGGCCGCCCGGTACGGCTGAAGGTCGCGATGCGGGCAGCCAAGCTGTTCGCCTTCCAATTCCGTTAGTTCCGTCAGCAGGGGGTGCGGTGGTGAACGATTCCAGGGCGTTGGGGTGGGCGTTGATCGGTTGCGGCTCCGCGGGGGGGTCGCACGCGCGCGGCGCGGTGGCCGATCCGGACATCGCCGTGCGCGGCTTCTGCGACATCGAACCCGCCTCCGCGGCGGCCGTGGCCGGCGAGCACGACGGCGCCTGGCACACGACGGATCCCGAGAGGGTCTTCTCCGACCCGGAGGTCGACCTGGTCTCCATCGCCACCGCGCACGACTCGCACGCCGAGCTGGCGATCGCGGCGCTGCAGGCGGGCAAGCACCTGTTCCTGGAGAAGCCGATGGCCATGACCTCGGCCGACTGCCTGCGGATCGAGGCGGCGCGGGCGGCCGCGGACCGGCGCCTGATGCTCAATCACTCGATCCGCTTCGCGGGCGCGGCGCGCGCCATCCGCGAGCGGCTCGGCCCGATCATGGTCAGCCACGCGCAGTGCACGATGCCGCCTGCCGACCTGAAGCGATGGCGCTGGCACCCGACGCAGGGCGGCGGGCCGGTGTACGACGTGGGCGTGCACGCCCTGGATCTGCTCTGCTGGATGCACCGCGCTCATCCGGTCGAGGTCTACGCCACCGGCGGCGCGGTGCGCCATCCGGAGGAGCTGCGCGGCACCGGCGTGCTGGACACGATCGCCGCGACGCTGCGCTTCGCCGACGGCGGCGCGGGCACCTTCCTCATGGCCGACGCGGGCCGCAACGAGCTGACCGGCAAGTGGTTCTTCGAGTTCTTCGACGGCTCGGCCTCGGCGGTGCTGCACGACCACTTTCAGGCCGCGACGATCACGCGTCAGGATCCGGAGACCGGCGAGGACGACTCGGAGACCCTGCGCCCGCAACCGGCCCCCCGCTTCGCCCCGCTGGTCGCCGCCATCCGCGCCGGCACCGAGACGCCGGTCGGCCCGGCGGAAGGCATCCGCACCGCGCTGCTGGTGGCGCGCATCCTCGACTCGATCGCGACCGGGCGCCCGCAGCGCTGGGTGGATCCGGGCTCGGCGTGACGGCGCGCGTGGCCACTCGGCCGTGGCGACTCCGGTGCACGATCGCTCACGGATTTCTGGTAGCATGACGCTATCGAAACTCGGCGGATCGAGACCGTCTCATCGGCGCCGCAAACCATGTCCATGGAGGACACACCTATGAACATCAGACCGCATTCGACACCTCGTGTGGTGGCCGCGCTGGCGCTGGCGGCACTCCTCTCGATCGCCGCCTTCGGCTTCGCCGCGCCGGTCGAGTTGACCATCGTTCATTTCAACGACCTGGATCGGATGGAAGCGAGCGGGGGACAGGGCGGGATCGCCCGCCTCGCCGCGGTCATCAACGCCGAGCGGGCGAACCACGACAACGTGCTGGTCACCTTCGCCGGGGATACGATCTCGCCATCTCTGATGTCGGGCTTCGACAAGGGCGCCCACATGATCGAGCTTCTGAACCGGCTCGACCTGACCGCGATGGCGATCGGCAATCACGAGTACGACTTCGGACCGGAGGTCGCCAGGCAGCGGTTCGCAGAGGCGAACTTCCCGATCCTCGGCGCCAACAGCATCGACACCGACGGCCAGGTCATCGACGGAGCACAGGCATCGATACTGGTCGACATCGGGCGCTTCAAGGTGGGCATCTTCGGCCTCACCACCCTCGGCACCGCGGTCAAGTCCAGCCCGGGCGGGGTGACCTTCCGCGACGTCGAAGCGGTGGCCGCCGAGCAGGCCGCAGCCCTGCGTGAGGCGGGCGCCAACCTGGTCATCGCACTGGCGCACACCGATGTCACCGAGGATCAGGCGCTGATCGAGCAGGGTGCGGTGGACCTGCTGCTCTCGGGCGACGATCACCTGTTGCGGCTGGACTTCAGCCGCGGCGTGCTGTTCGCGGAATCCAGCGAGCAGGCCGACTGGGTCACGGTGATCGACCTGGCGCTCGACGAGGTCGAGAGCCGCGGCAGCATGCGGTTCGTGTGGAGCCCCGCCTTCAGGATCATCAACACCGCCCGCGTGGAACCGGACCCGGAGCTGGCCGCGGCGGCTCAGGTCTATCTCGACCAGCTCTCCGATGAGCTCAACGTGGAGATCGGTAACACCTCCACCGAGCTGGACAGCCGCCGGGGGACGGTGCGCGGCGGCGAGGCCGCGATCGGGAACCTGATCGCCGACGCCATGCGCACGACGACCGGCGCTGACGTGGCCCTGACCAACGGCGGCGGCATCCGGGCCAACAAGATCTATGCGCCCGGCACCGTGCTGACGCGGCGCGACATTCAGAGCGAGCTGCCGTTCGGGAACATCACGGTCGTGCTGCAGGTGACCGGTGGCGACATCGTCGCGGCGCTGGAGAACGGACTCAGCATGATCGAGGAGGGGGCCGGCCGCTTCCCGCACGTCTCCGGTCTCAGCGTGGTCTACGACCCCGGCAAGCCGGCCGGCGAGCGGGTCGTCGAGGTGAACCGCGACGGTGCGGCGCTCGACCTGGACGCCACCTTCACCCTGGCGACCAACGACTACCTGGGCAACGGCGGCGACGGCTACGACGTGCTTGAGGGCAAGGTTCAGATCGTCGATGCCAACGCCGGGACCCTGATGGCCAGCCAGGTGATCGACTTCATCGCCGCGCAGGGTACGGTTGCGCCGATGGTGGACGGGCGGCTGCAGACGGCCGACTGACGGCAGGAGGGCGTCAGGCCCGCAAGGGCTTGGCGCCCGTGAACGGAATCACGATCGTCGGCAGTTACAACGTCGGATTGTTTCTCAAAGGCAGCAAGCTGCCCGATATCGGCGAGACCGTAATCGCCGACGAGTTCCTGGAGAGCGGCGCCAACCTGAGACTGTCGAATCAGGACCTGGACCCCTTCGACAAGGTGTTTCACAACTCGGCTATCGTCGGGTTTCAACTCGAGAATGACCGTGAACTGGTCCGTTACGGCCTTCGCAAGGTGCACGACATGGGAATCCCGACCTTTCTCGACCCCGCGCCGGCGGTCAGGCTTCCGGACGAAATGCTCCGGTGCGTCGACTACCTCAAGCCGAACGAGACCGAAGCCGGCATTCTCACCGGGATGGCCGTCGAGGATGTCGAAAGCGCACGGAACGCCGCTCGATGGCTGCTGGACCGCGGCGTGGGTACCGCGATCGTGACGCTCGGTGCCGGAGGCTTGGTGCTGGCGACGGGAACCAAAGTGGAGCACTTCCCCGCTCCGCAGGTGGCGTCCGTCGATTCGACCGGAGCCGGCGACGTATTCAGCGGCGGGTTCCTTGCCGGCTTCGCCGAGGGGCTTCCCATCGCGCAGTCGATCAGGTACGGGATATGCGCGGCCGCGCTGTCGACCACGCGCATCGGGGTGATCGAGTCGATTCCGTCACGCGCGGAGACGATCGAGTTTATGGACGCGTGCAGCCGGGAGGGCACGGACTCGTAGCTGTTCTGGGTGGCGAAGGCGGAGTTGCCCAGGACCGGGGGGTAGTTCACGATGCAACGTGCCATGAACGTCAAACTCGCCTGCATGAGCCTGCTGTGGGGGCAGAAGCCCGCCGATCTCGCGGCGCCGGCGGGCGCCGATCGGACGCGGGCGTGGATGACCGACATCGCGCAGGCCGGTTATGACGGGTTCGCGCTGTTCGACGAGTTGCTGCTGGGACTTGCCGGCACGCGCTCCTTCGCCCCGCTCGTCGAGGAGACCGGCCTCCAGCTCGCGAGCGTCGACTACGTCATCGATCGCGACTTCGACCGTCTGCGCAGGGTGTGCGAGATCATGCAGCGCCTCGGAGCGCCTCACCTGGTCACCATCGGCGGGCTTGCGCAACGGGGCGCGGACATGGATGAGATCGCCGAGCTGCTCGATGCCATGGGCGAGGTCGCCCTGCAGTACGGCGTGCGCGCCTGCTATCACAATCACACCTACCACACGGGAGAGACGCTGGAAGAGACCGAAGCGCTGCTGGCGCGCACCGATCCGTCGAAGTGCTTCGGCTTCCTCGACGTCGGGCACGCCACCAAGGACTTCGCCGGCCACCCGGTGGAGAAGCGGGCGGCGCTGTTCCTGCAGCGCAACTGGGACCGCATCGACTTCCTCGAGTTCAAGGACTGGTCCGAGGAGCACGACCTGCGTACCGAGGTCGGTGCCGGTCGGTGCGACTATGCCGCCGTCTTCGACATCCTGAAGCGAAAGGGGTATTCCGGCTGGATCACGGTGGAGCAGAACGGACCGATGGGTGACAGGACCAGGATCGAATCCGTGCGCGCAAGCTGCGCGTTCATTCGGACCGGTCTGGGTCTGTGACCACGCCCATCGCCAAGCGCCGCCTGGGCCGAACGGATCTGCAGGTGACGGAGCTGGGACTCGGCGGCGTGTTCGTGCGAACGGCCGTGACCGCACCCGGCGAAGGCGTGCGTGTCGTGCAGCGGGCGCTGGAGTTGGGGGTCAACTACCTCGACACCGCTCCCCTCTACGGCGACTCGCAGCAGGTGCTGGGCGAAGCGCTGCAGGACGTGACAGCGCCCTACCTGCTCGGCGCCAAGTGTGGGCGCTGGGACTGGGAGACCGGTCCCTATCGGTCCCTCGATGCGTTCAAACGCCAGTTCGAGCAGACGCTGCGCGATCTGCGGCGCGATGAGTTCGACATTCTGTACATCCACGAAGCGGACTGGGCGCCGTACTGGACCGACATGAGCGTTCCCCGCACGACGCAGTTTCTGGAACCGGATGCGGAGTACGACTTCGATGGAGCGCCGGTCGCAGTGTTTCTCCGGTGGGTAAAGGACCAGCGTAGGGCCCGCTTTCTGGGTATATCGGGCAACAACGCCCATCTGCTGGCAAAGGTCCTGCGCGAGATGGAAACGCCGATCGACGTGGTGCTGACCGCCTTTCAGTACAGCCTGTTGTGGCGCAACGCGCCGCACGAGCTGTTTCGGCTCGCCGCCGAGCTGGACGTGGGGGTCGTGCTGGGCGCACCGCTGCAGCAGGGACGCCTGGCTCAGGCGTACCCTGAGTGGGTCCGCAACCCACCCGACTGGATGGATGAGGATCTGCGCGCCCGCTACGAACGGCTGTACGCCATCCACGCCGAGACCGGCTTGAGCCTCGCCGAGCTGGCGATACGGTTCCTGCTTCGGGACCGCAGGTTCGCGTCCGTCATCCCCGGCGCGGCGTCCATCGAGCAGATCGAAGAGAACGTCCGCTGTGCGACCGCCGGTCCGCTGCCCGACGAGCTGCACGCCAGGCTGGACGCGCTCGGGCGGGTATTCGTGCAGGAGCCGCGCCTGAAGGGATGAGGGTTTGGGTTGACACACGGCGGGAGGGCACATGGTCGATAACATCGCGGAACTGACGGCACGATACCGGAGCGACGGCTTCGCCGTTGCGCGCGGCCTGTTCGATGCCTCGCTGCTGAGAGAGGTGACAGCGGAGGTGGAGCGCGTCGTGACCGAGGCTGCCGCCGCAGGTGAGCACGGACGGGTCTACTTCGACGCCGAAGCGCCGGGAGCTCCGGTGCGCTGCGTGTTCCGCATCGAGGAGCAGTCGGAGTTGCTGCGCGATCTGCTCGGCTCCTCCTTGCTCCTGGACTTGGTGCGGACGCTGCTGGAGGACGAGCCGGTCGCGGACGGCATCCAGTACATCGACAAGCCGCCATACGCGACCTACCGGTTCCCGTACCATCAGGACAACGCCTATCAGTTCTACCACCCGCCGCGCTCGCTGGCCGCGACGCTGGCGCTGGACGCGCAGGGCGAAGGCAGCGGTCCGCTCTCCTTCCTGCGGGGCTCGCACACGCTTCCCATCCTCCCGCACGAGCCGTCCGGGGTGCTCGGCGCCAGCCGCGGGCTGGTGGACCCGCCGGACACGGCCCGCTACCCGGAGGTGGCGGCGACGATGGAGGCGGGCGATGTCCTGATCCACCACACCAACGTCATCCATCGCACGGGTCCCAACCTGACCGGCGCGCACCGCCGCAACCTCGGATTCACCTACCACGGAGCAGGTTCGGTGCAGGACGCGGACGCCAACGCCGAGTTCGCGCGGCAGCTCGAGCGGTTCCAGCGCTCCCGGTAGCGGTTTGGAGCGCGGGCTTGGCGCCGAACTTCCCGATGACTCGTGTCACCACTCGGTGCACAGGAATTCGCGGATGTGGAGTTCAGCATGTCCGGCTCTGGTCCAGAGTTTTAGGTATACCCAAAACTCCATGACCTCGAACGTCAAGTTGTCGTCATGCACAAGTCTTTTGGACACGATCGCGGGGCGCTGCTCCCGTTCCCGGTCAGGGCCGGGATCGATAGCCGCTTGCATCTGGGTCGAGCCCGGGAGATGATGCATAAACACATAAACGCGGAAGGGCCACTGATGACTCGATGGAATCTCGTCATCTCAGACGACACGAACCGTCGCGTGCGGAGCTATCTGGCGCGGACCGGCGGCAAGAAGGGCGACCTGTCGAGGTTCGTGGATCGCGCAGTGCGCCAGGCGATCTTCTGGGAAACCGTCGAATCGGTTTGGGAACGCAATCAGCACCTGTCTGGCGACGCTGTTCGGAGCATTGCCGACGAAGCGGTGGCCCAGGCCCGTGCGGATCGTCCTTGATACCAACATCCTGGTGAGCGCCCTGATCTCCGGCGATGGATCGCCGGGGCAGGCGCTGGCCGCGGTCAAGAGCCCGGGCATCACGTTGATCACGTCCCGGTTCCAGATAGACGAGTTGCAGGATGTTCTGGCGCGGGATCGGCTGCAGCCGTACATCCGACGGGAAGAAGCCGACGATCTCCTCTACCACCTGGAAACGGTCGCAGTGGTGGTTGGGGAGTTGCCGGAGGTGAGCCTGTCGGCGGATCCGGACGACAATCCGATACTCGCCACCGCGATCGCCGGCGACGCCGATCTGATCGTCTCCGGTGACCGGGGTGACATGCTGGCGATCGGCACTGCGCACGGCATCCCAATCGTCACCGCGCGCGAGGCGGCCGACCGGCTCCGAGCAGGCAAGGAAGACTGATCGCGCTCGATGCGCTCCCCATCCTGCGAGGGTGGAGAGCCGCATGGCTCGCGTCCGATGCGCCGGACGCTCAGCGGGTTTCGGCGCCGAACTTCCAGATGCTCTTCGCGGTCTCCGCGAACAGCCAGCGCTTGTCCTCCTCGGTGAGGAACGGCATGTGGTTGCGGAACAGCTCCAGGCCCCGGCCGTAGCCGATGTCGGCGAAGATGTGCGGGAAGTCGGTTCCCCACATCAGGCGCCGCGGGCCGAAGGCGTCGTAGATCCGCTCGTAGACCGCGTGCTGGTCGGTGAACGGGTAGGGGTGGGTCGCCCGCGCGGCCTGGGGAGTGAACTTCACGTAGACGTTGGGATATTTCGCCAGATCGAGGACGTTGCGGAGCAGCGGCTCGGGAGGCTCTTTGTCGAACAGTGCGCCGCCCAGGTGATCGAGGACCACCGGGACGCCGGGGTGGCGGGCGATGATGGGCTCGACGGCCGGCTGCGTCTCCGCGGGGCCGAAGCTCAGGAAGCAGGCGCCGAGCTCCTCGGCCTTGCGCCAGATCGGATCCTGCGAGGGAGCGGCCCACTCGGCCGGATCGTCGGCCCGCGACAGGTGCATGCGCAGCCCCTCGAAGCCGTCCTCGGTGACCAGCCGCTCCAGCCGCTCGACCGCGTCGGGGGCGTTGCGGTCCATGACCGCTATGCCCGAGAACCGGCCAGGATACCGGGCCAGGCAGTCGGCCGTGTATCGGTTGTCGAACAGGTAGTGGATGGACTGGACCAGGCACGCCTTGTCGACGCCGTGGCGTTCCATGGTCTGAAGCAGCAACTCGACGCTGCCGTCCTGCGACGGCCCGCCGGCCGCCCACGGGTAGCGCTCCGGGTCGTCGCTCCAGACGTGCAGATGGCTGTCGATAATCATGGGACGTGTCGCCGGCAGCATACACGGTGCCACCCGACGCGGCCATGACGGCGGCGCGGCAGAGCCGCGGATACCGCACAGGCAGGCACAAGGAAGTGAGCTGAACGGATGTCCGAAGGAAGGGGGCGGCGTCGAAGAGCGGGAGAAGGCCGCGCACCGGACGCACGCAGGAGCGTCACGTGGGCGATCTTCCGGCAAGCGTTCTGGTCGATGCGATGGATCGTCGCGGCGGCGATCGCATCCATGTTCGTGGGGTCCGGCATAAACGCCGCACAGCCGCTGCTGTATCGACTGCTGTTCGACACCGCCGTCCCCGAGGCGGACTTCGGGTTGATCGCGGCAGTGGTCGGCGGGATCGTGGTGGCACCGATCGTGTCGATCGGCATCACCTACGCGACTCAATACCTGCGGACGCTGATCGCGTGCCGGGTGAGCGCCAGTCTGCGCGAGGCCGTGGTGCCCCATCTGTTGCCGGGCGCGGATGGGATTCCTCGAAAGCAGGACGCCCGGCGACCTGATGTTTCGTATCACGCGGGAGACCGGAAGGATCGGCGAGCGGTATGTCGGCCAGGAGTTGCTGCCGTTCGTGCAATACGCGATCACGCTGGCGGCGACGGTGGTGCTGATGGTGGTCGTCGACGCGCGGTTGGCAGCGGCCGCGCTGATCGCCTTGCCGATCACGTACCTGATCACGGCCAGGCTTACCGGGCGATCGAGGGTGCTCGACAAGCTCCTGACGCGGCATATGGCGCGGGGGGAGCAGTTCCTGACAGAGACGTTCCGCGGCATTGGAACGGTCCGGATGCTGGGCGGCGAGGCGGTGCACGAGGCGCAGTGGCGGGGGTGGTTGAGCAGATTTCTGCACCTGAGGACGAGGGCGAGTCCTCTGCATGACATGCTGCTGACGTTCCCCAACGACGTGGTGAGCAACGTGGTGATCGGCGGCATGCTGGCCTACGGTGCCGTGCGGATCATCGACGGGACCCTGACGCTGGGAGCGATGATCGCGTTCATGGCATACGTGCCTCGTGCCTATGGCGCGCTGCGGGGCGTGCTCCAGACGTACGTGGGCACGCACACCATCCGCAACTCGTTCGAACGGCTCGACACTCTGTTCGCGGCGCCGCTCGAGGTGGACTCGCCCACGGCTCCGGAGCCGGGTCTCAGCGGGGACATCGCCTTTCGGGACGTCACCTTCTCGTATGGAGAGGGCCAGGCGCTGAGCGGGTTCTCCGCGGCCTTCCCTGCCGGACACTTCATCGGTCTCGTCGGACCGAGCGGCGGCGGCAAGACGACGATCTTCGAGCTGATGCTCCGAATCCGGGTACCCGACAGCGGCACGATCACGATCGGGGGCACCGACGTACGTGACGCATCTCTGGCGTCCCTGCGCCGCAATTTCGCGGTGGTGTCGCAGCCGGTATTTCTCTGGAACCGCTCCGTGGCCTACAACATCTGCTACCCGTTGCCGGTGCGCGGGAACGAGGCCGCCGTCGTGCATGCATCCAAGCAGGCCGGCCTGCACGGCGTGGTGCAGGGGCTGCGGCGCGGCTACGACACGGTGCTCGGCGAGGATGGGCACACGCTGTCCGGAGGCGAGCGCCAGCGCGTGGCCCTGGCGCGGCTGTTCTTTCGCCCCGCGCCCGTGATGCTGATCGACGAAGGTACCGGGTCCATCGACTCCGTCACCGAGCAGATCGTTCTGGAGTCGCTCCGCGAGCTGTCGCGCGGCCGGACGACGATCGTCATCGCGCACCGGCTGGCGACCGTGATGGAGGCCGACACCGTCCTCGTGCTCGACGGCGAGGGGCGCCTGTCGCAGGAAGGGGCTCCGCGCGAGCTCATCAAGCGCGACGGGTTCTTCCGAGAGCTGTTCGAGACACAGCGGCTCAGTGAGTAGCGTGCAATCCGGTGAGTGCGCGATCTCGTCACCAGGCGGGACCGTGCTACGCTGGACGCGACCGACCGCGGTCGAAAAGGACGGAACGGATGATCAAGATCGGCTGCAACTCACTGAGCATGCGGGACATGGGCGTCGAGGACTTCATCAGGACCTGCTACGAGCTGCGCCTGGACAGCGTCGACTTCCACGAGTCGGTGTTCGCGTCCCGGGAGCCTGAGCATCTCGCGTCGATCAAGCTTCTCTGTCTGCAGTACGGCCTGCCGATCGCCTACATCGGCGTCAGCGGGCTGTTCCACGGCACCGCCGAGGAGCGCAAGGCACACGCCGACAACGCGAAGGGCGTGATCGACTTGGCGGCCTCCCTGGGCTCACCGCTCATCCGCATGTTCTGCGCGACCGTGCCGGAGAAGAACGGCGACGGCGAGCCGGCCTGGCCGGCCATGATCGCCGGCTACCGGGAGGTGGCCGACTACGGCGCCGAGCGCGGCGTCTCCATCGGCCTGCAGAACCATCCCGTCACCGGAGACGACATGCTGCGCATCCGCGGGGACGTCGGCCGGGGGAACTTCAACTTCCTCATGGACACCGGGCAGTGGGTGGGATCGCCGGGGTCGCAGCCGGTGGGGGTGACCGACCCGGCGCACGACTTCTACGGGTACATGGAGCAGACCGTGCCGTACGCCACCTGCATCCGCACGAAGTTCTACCGGATCGAGAGCGGCCGCGAGGAATGGCTGGATTACGAGCGGATCGTCTCGATCATCAGGAACGCGAACTACAACGGCTGTCTGTCGATCGTGTACGAGGGCGAGCAGGCGGACAAGGTGGAACAGGTCCGCCTCGGGGCGGCGTACCTGCGCGACCTGCTCGGGGCCGACCGCTGTTAGCGGAACCGGAAGAGGATGACGTCGCCGTCGCGCACCTGGTAGTCGCGGCCCTCCACGCGTAGCAGGCCCCGATCGCGCGCCTGCGCCATGCCGCCGCAGGCGGACAGGTCCTCGTAGCCGACCACCTCGGCGCGGATGAATCCCTGTTCCATGTCGCTGTGCACGCTGCCGGCGGCCCGCGCCGCGCCGGTGCCGTCCGGGATCGCCCAGGCGTGCGCCTCGGTCTCGTTGGCGGTGAAGAAGGTGATCAGGCCGAGGAGGCCATAGGCGTGGCGCACCAGCCGGTCGATGCCGCGCTCGGCGATGCCGGCGTCGGTCAGGAACTCGGCCGCTTCGTCCGGCTCCAGGTCGCCGACCTCCGCCTCCAGATCGGCGCAGATCGTCATCGCGTCGGCCCCGCCGCCGGTCTGACCGGTGGCATGCGCCCGCACGGCGGCGACCCGTTCATCGTCGGCGCCGATGAGCTCCTCGCCGGTATTGACGACGTAGATGACCGGCTTGCCGGTGAGCAGGAACAGCTCACCCAACAGCTCGTGGTCTCCCGGCTCATGCTGAATGGCGCGTGCCGGCATCCCGGCGTCCAGCGCCGCCCGGAAGCGCTCCAGCCGCGAGAGCTCGTCCCGTGCGTCCTTCTCCCCGGCGTGGGCGCGCCGCACCGTGCGCTCGCGGCGCCGCTCGATGGTGCCCAGGTCGGCCAGCGCCAGCTCGGTCTCCACCGTCTGCGCGTCGGCGACCGGGTCGACCGAGCCCTCCGCACGCGGGACGCCTTCGCGCTCGAAGCAGCGCACCACGTGCGCGATCGCGTCGACCTCCCGGATGTGTCCCAGGAACCGGTTGCCGAGCCCCTCGCCGGTACTGGCGCCGGCCACCAGGCCGGCGATGTCCACGAATTCGATCGCGCTCGGCACCGCGCGCGGCGAGTCGAACAGGCGCCTGACCTCTGCGAGCCGCTCGTCGCGCACCTCGATCACGCCCACGTTGGGCTCGATCGTGCAGAACGGGTAGGCGGCCACGTCCGCCTGCCGGCTGCCGGTGAGCGCGTTGAAGAGGGTGGACTTGCCGGCGTTGGGCAGCCCGACGATGCCGACGCGGAGCATGGCGCTACCCTACCGCACCGGGGCATCCTGTACCTGCGGCTGCTGCCGCTCGCAGCACGGTTCCGGTGCGGGGTGACGGAGGATCCGATGGAAAGATCGTTGACTGCCACTGAACCGGACGGGAGGGGAAGCGTCGAGAACCGTATGAGGCCGGTGGGGCTTCGCCACTCCCCATTCGATGCTGACTTTCCATCCAAATCCAGGCACGCTGCTGATATGCGACTTCGACACAGGCTTCAAGGCCCCGGAGATGGTCAAGAAACGCCCGGTTGTGGTCATTTCGCCACGCCGGCGGAGGTCAACGGTCCAGCTCTGCACCGTCGTGCCGTTGAGCACCACCGCTCCGGATCCTGTGGAGCGCTTTCATCATCGGATGAATCCGAAGTCCTTACCCGTGTCGTTCCGCTCACAGGACGCCTGGGCGAAGTGCGACATGCTGTACACGGTCTCTCTGAACAGGCTCGATCGGGTGAGAGTCACGACAGGAGGGAAGCGGACCTACAGTGCGCCCCAGGTGCTTGCCGAAGACCTTGACGCGATCCGGCGAGGGGTGATCGAAGCCCTCTGAGGCTTGACGCGAGCTGCAGCCAGGAAGCATGATGTCAGTGTTCCCCGATCAATCGGGCTTGCAAGACTGCCCTCCTGTCGGTGGGCAGCAGTCCCCGGTTGGCGACAAGCTGACCGGGGTCCTGTTAAGGGGCTCTGCCATTCGCAGAGCCCCTTTGTCTTTATGCGCTGCTCCGACCCTTTACTCGTCTTCTTCGTAAGGATCGACGGACAGGTCCGTTACGACTTCACGCGTTCCGTCCGGGTACTCGATGGTGACGTTGATGTTGCCGTCGTCATCGGTGTGATCCTCGACGATCTTGACCCGATCTCGAATGTTGCCTGACGAGTCTTCGACAACTCCGATGCCGGTAATAGGGTCTAGCTCATACGGCATGTGTTCTACTCCTTCGCTTGGTCGACGGTGCCGCTTCGGGGCGGCCCTGGGTCGCGTTTCGATAACCGGCAGATGTCCGACCAACGTGCTGGTAGCTTCACGCCGGCGCATATAGAGCACCCGGCCGCGTATGTAGGTGGCTGAGAAGGCGCCGCGGACACTGCTCAGACTGGAAATGAAAGGGGCGACGCGGCTACACCGTCGAACGCACGCGTCAGCTTAGAAAGGTCACCAGCCACGGCCCGATCGGCGGCCGTAAGCCGGAAGGGTGGATGTGCCGCTGCTCACCACGCCAAAATGTTTGGCAACCGGCGGTTCTCCATTCAGCGGGACGGGAACCGCATCCCTATCATAAACACGTTGCATTCCCGTCGGCAAGCCCCGGTATCACGGCGGATCCGGCTGGCGGGCCCCAGGACATAACAGCCGATAAATACTATCATCACGTATAAGTGTAATTGTCGTGGATAACATCGTCAGGTTCGGAGGCCCGAGCGGAGCCGCCTCTGCAGGTGTCTTCCACGTTGTCTCCGATTGGCGCACAGGTGGACGCGCGAGAAATCGATGCTGAGGCGTTTCGGTAAGCACCATCCAGGAGAGATTCTGCGCGACGAGCTCGCTGAGCTCGATCTGTCGGGGAGCGCTCTCGCTCGGGCCCCGAACGTGCCGTCGAGTCGCATTGCGTCGATCCTAAATGGTCAGCGGAGCGTCACCGCGCATACCGCGCTGCGCTTGGGGCGCTACTTCGGGACGAGGTCCCAAGTGTTGCTGAATTTGCAAAAGATGTTCGAGCTTCGCCAAGCCGAGATCGCGTCGGGCAAGCGCGTCGCCGAACGGGTGCTGCCTCGCCCGACGGCCGTGACGACATGAGCGCTGGCGGCAACGCGCGGTTCGTCGTAAACACGCAGTGCGCGGTGAGCCGGGCCGGACGCTACCTGATGATCGTCCGAGGCGAGGGTGTGAGGCAGGCGCCGGGCGTTCTGGCCTTTCCCGGGGGCAAGGTCGAGGTTGGGGACGGTCCTGACAGCGTTCTGGAAGCCGCTGTCCGGCGCGAAGTGCTGGAAGAGACCGGCGTGACGGTCGCTTCCGAGTTGGAATATGTCCGCAGCGTGAACTTCACCATGGCGGACGGCACCGCGGTCGTGGATGTGCTCTTCCATGGGGCGTACAAGGCGGGCGAGCCGGCAATCACGGCACCAGACGAGGTGGCCGAGATTCGCTGGATGTCCGCCGAAGGGATACTGGCCCACGAGAGGACGCCGCCGTGGCTGAAGAGCGACGTCGAACTCGTTGAGGCTGCTAGACGACGCCAGTCAAGTGAGCGAAATGCAGGCTGATACGCTGCATCTCGGCGCCCGAGCTCACGCGTTGTGTCCGCTGTCGTTCTCCAAGTCGAGCTTCAGCCAAGCGATGAAGACGGATGAGTCCAAGTACGGATACCTGTATTGCTCAGCGGTCACGAAGGCTCCTGATGTACTCCTCCGTAGTACGATCACCGGTAAGGTCGGCGTATTTCCCGCCGAGCGAGGAGATGCTCGGAAGTGCAGGCGTCTCACTCAAGATCCGCAGAGTCTCCGCGAAAACTCGTATCGGTTCACCGCGTGCATTCGTATGCACTAGCCCGGCCACCAACACTCGACTTCCGAGTGCCTCCTTGGCTTGCTCCATCAGGTCCGAATCTTGTGGAATGTCGCAGCGGATCGCTTTCTTGGTCCTGCTGTGATAGATCATGAACCGCGAACCACGATGAATGGACACTGTCTCCAAGGTCCCCTCGGCCGAGCCGAGCGATTCATCCTTCGCCACTTACCTTTCCATTACTCAAGGATCAGCGCACGTCGGCAGTCGGAAGTCTACAGCCTTGGCGGCGGACGTCCCACATCGCCGACGCGATGGAGTCAAGCAGGCTCGGGTGTTGTGGGGTCGATCGTCAAGGTGGGCAGCCTGGAGGCACAGCAGAGGTTAGGATGAGACGTGCGCATCCTGTTCCTGGAGCCGTTTGACGGGGGCTCGCACCGGGAGTTCATGGCAGGGTTGCGCGGGCACTCCCGGCATACGATCGACGTGGAGAGCCTGCCGGCGCGGTTGTGGAAGTGGCGGCTGCGGGCGGCGGGGCTGACGTTGGCGCAGCGGGTGGCGCGGCCGGAGCGCTACGACCTGGTGATCGCTACCGGTCTTCTGGATTTGGCCCAGGTGCGGGCGGTGTGGGGGGCGCGCACGCCGCCGGTGCTGCTGTATCTGCACGAGAGCCAGGTGTCCTATCCCGTGCCGCCGGGCGGGTCGGCGGGGGCGGAGTTGCTCTGGAGGGACGTGACCAACGTCGCCGTGGCCGACCATGTGGTCTTCAACTCGGAGTTCCACCGCGCGGCGTTTCGCAAGCGGCTGCCGGAGGTGATCGAGCAGCTCCCGGACGAGGATGCGCGGCCGGAGGTGCCGCTGGCGACGCTTGATCGGCGCTCGAGCGTGCTCTATCCGGGCTGCCGGTTTGAGGACACCGAGCCGTCAGGCCTTCCGGACGGGCCGCCGGTGGTAATCTGGAACCATCGCTGGGAGTTCGACAAGGATCCAGGGACGTTCGTAGACGCGCTGGCGGAGGTGGCGCGGAGGGGCGTGCGGTTCGGCGTGGCGCTGCTGGGCGAGCGCCTGATCCCGGAGCCGGACGCGCTGGTGCGGGCCCGTGCCGCGCTGGCCGACCGCGTCGTCTTCGACGGGTTCCCGCCGCGGCCGGAGTACCTGCGCCAGCTCGCCCGCGGCAGCATGGTGGTCTCCACGGCGGTGCAGGAAAACTTCGGGATCGCGGTCATGGAAGCGATCCACGCCGGCTGCATGCCGCTCCTTCCGCGCCGGCTGGTCTATCCGGAACTGATCCCGCCGGAGCTGCACGACCGTTGCCTGTACGAAGATCCAGACGACCTGATCGAGCGGCTCGTGCAGGAGCTGCAGTCTCCGGGGACCGAGCGCGACCGCTGGCGGCGGATCGCCGAGCGCCACGCGTGGCCACGGGTGATCGACGCCTACGACGCGCTGTTCGAGACGGTGGCGCGCGCGTAGATCACGGGCCGCTGCCACGCGACGGTGCGGCCCACCGCGACGGTCGCCGCCGCACGCAGCGCCGTCAGGTCGTCCGCAGACAGTTCCTGCCGCAGCGCTTTCGCGAGCGGTCCCATTCGGCTCTCGGTGCCGAGCAGCCGGTCGATCCACGCCTGGCTGACCTGGATGTCGGTGCGGAGCGGCTCCTCCTCGACCTCGACCTCCGCGAAGCCGGCCCCCTCCAGTAACGCCTGCAGCCGTTCGGGCGTCAGTGACGCAGCGTTCGCGACGCTCTGCTGCACCTGATCCACCCGCTCGGCCAGATCGCGGCGTGCCGCAGGAAGCGGGAACAGCTCCGTCAGCGCGGGGAACGACGCGCCGTCGGTCTCGCCGAGCGACAGCCTTCCCTCGGCAGCCATCGCCGAGCGCAGCCCGCGCAGCGCCGCATCAGGGTCGTCGAGCCGCGCCAGTGCGCTCCGGCCGACCGCGCCATCGAAGCGCACCGCGTCGGCGCCGGCTTCTGCCAACAGCTCGCCCAGCCGCGGGAGCCCGCCGGCGAGCAGCACGGGGCGCTCGTCTTCCGGCACCGCCTCGACCATTTGCCGCGCCATCGTCAGGTGGTCGGCCGACGGCGACAGCGCATAGACGCCGCCCTCGGGCGCGCGGCGCAGCAGCTCCCAGGTCAGCAGCCCGGTGCCCATCGCCAGGTCCAGCACCACGTGGTGCCGCCGGATCCGCGCACCGTCCAGCACGCGGTCGCGGATCGCTGCCAGCGCCGTGGGCCGGCCGCCGGCAATCCGGGCCAGCCAGCGCTCGCGCTCGTCCGCGACCCGCGCGCCGGCCGACGTGAGCCCCTCGACCGGGCCGTCGTCGTCGAGCATGGCGGCGAGCTGCTCCTCGCGGCGGCGCGCCACCTGCAGCGCCAGATCCCCTTCGTATCCCATCTCCGACGGCTGGTAGAACACCCGCCCGGCCAGCGCGCCCGGCAGGTAGCGCTGCGCCACCCAATGGTCGCGAAACGCGTGCGGATAGGCGTAGCCGGCGCCGTGGCCGAACCCCTCGGCGTCGCGGCTGGCGTCGCGCAGATGGGTTGGCACGTCGCCCGGCGCCTCGCTGCCCACGGCGTTCAGTGCGTCGAAGAACGCCATGGCCGAGTTGCTCTTGGGCGCGGTCGCCAGGTACAGGGTGGCCTCTGCAAGGTGGAAGCGGCCCTCCGGCATGCCCACGTAGTCGAAGGCCTGCGCGCAGCCGGCGATCACGCCGACCGCCCGCGGATCGGCCAAGCCTACGTCCTCGGCGGCCAGGATCAGCATGCGCCGGAACAGGAAGCGCGGATCCTCGCCGGCGTAGACCATGCGCGCCAGCCAGTACAGCGCGGCGTCGGGGTCGGAGCCGCGCACGCTCTTGATGAAGGCGCTGATCGTGTCGTAGTGGGCGTCGCCGTCCTTGTCGTAGAGCACCGCCCGCCGCTGGATCGACTCCTCGGCCACCGCCAGATCGATGACGATCGGTCCGCCGGCAGGGTCGGTGGTCTCCACCGCCAGCTCCAGGGCGTTGAGCAGGCTGCGGGCGTCGCCCGAGGCGACGTCGACCAGGTGCTCCAGTGCCTCGGGCCGCAGGTCGACCTGCAGGCGGCCGTAGCCGCGCTCGGCGTCTTGCAGGGCGCGCTGCGCCAGCGCGCGCAGGTCGCCGGCCTCCAGCGCCAGGAGCTGGAAGATGCGGCTGCGGCTCACCAGCGGCTTGATCACCTCGAAGTACGGGTTCTCGGTGGTGGCGCCGATCAGGATCACGGTGCCCGACTCCACCCACGGCAGCAGCGCATCCTGCTGCGCCTTGTTCCAGCGGTGCACCTCGTCCACGAACAGGATGGTGCGGCGGCCTCGCTCCTCGGCATGCCGGTGGGCTTCCTTGATCGCCTCGCGCAGGTCCTTGACCCCGGCCAGCACGGCGTTGATGGCGATGAAGTGTGCGCGGGTGGTGTTTGCGATCACCCGCGCCAGGGTGGTCTTTCCGGTTCCGGGAGGGCCGTAGAGGATGATCGAGGAGAGTTGGTCGGCCTCGATCGCGCGGCGCAGCAACCGGCCCGGTCCGATGATGTGCTGCTGGCCGGCCACCTCGTCCAGCCTGCGCGGGCGCATGCGCGCGGCCAGCGGTTGCGAGCGGTCGAAGCCGTCCAACACGGGCGGGTCGCTTCGATCGGAAGGCATCGCTCGGGTAGACTCGCAGACTATGAACGATTCCGCACGCCGTGATCTGGCGATTCAGACCTACTGCCTGCGCGGCTTTACCGACTCCCGCGTGGTGGCGCAGAAAGTAGCCGAACTGGGGCTGGCGCACATCGAGCTGGCCGGCAACCACGCGGGGGACACCGATCCGTTCCTGGAGGCCGGCATCGGCATCGTCAGCACCGGAGTGGAGCGCCTGTCGGGCGACGCCGACGCGATGCGCGCGACCCTGGACCTCGCCCGGCGGCTCGGCGTGGGGCTGGTTAGCGTCGACTTCACGCCGGCGTTCTCCCCGGATGCGTTCCGCACCGCGGAACAGGTGGCGGGCGAGCTGGGCGTGCGGCTGGCCGTGCACAACCACGGCGGCGGCCACTGGCTGGGGTCACAGGCCATGCTGGAGTTGCTGCTTCGGTCCACGGGACCGGAGATCGGCGTGATGCTCGACACCGCCTGGGCCATCGACGCCCGCGCCGATCCGGTCGAGCTGGCGCGGCTGGCCGGCGACCGGCTGTACGGCGTGCACGTCAAGGACTTCGTCTACCGCGAGGGGCGCGAGCCGATCGACGTGGTGGTCGGCACCGGCAACCTGGACATGCGGGGCCTGGCCGCCGCCCTGGACGGCATCGGCTTCGACGGCCCGCTGATCCTGGAATACGAGGGGGATGTCGACGATCCCATGCCGGCGCTGGACCAATGCGTGCAGGCGATGCGGACCGTGTGGTGAGGAGTGGCGCTCAGTTCGGCCCGCCATACGCATAAGGGGCATTGCCGGTGAGGTGGTCCCTCGGATTGGCCACCAGGGGAATCGCGTTTTCGATGGGACAGCCGGCGAACACCGGCGCACACGCCTCCTCCAGTTCGAAGCGTCTGGTCCGCCGATACCACGCGACGCTGTGGATCATGGCGATCATGAAGCGAGTCGCGGCGCTGTGGTTGGGGGTGCCGCGATGCCAGAGCTGCATGTCCCGGATCAGCATCACCCCCTTCCTGGTGGCACCCAGGAGCGGGCCGCGAACCGCTCGCCGCGCCTTGACATGTTCCGCCGGCACCCGCGTGTCGCTGCCGATCGCCATGCACGTCTCGAGATGGGTGCCCGGCCACAGCTCGATGGCGCCGTTCTCCTCCGTCGTATCGTCCAGCGCCAGGTTCACCACGAGCCGCGCCGGCGGATGCGCCACACTCAGGTTCGGCCAGAGCTGCCCGTCGTCGACGTGCACGGGTTGCAACCCGCTGCCCGGGAGGTTGGTGTTGCCGCTCAGGTAGTCGTTGAACGCGCCGCTGCCCAACAGCTCGCGGGTCACCTGGCAGACGAACGGGTTAGCCACCACGTCGCGAAACACCAGGCCGGGATCCGGGGGCGGGTTCTGCTGGATGTTGCCCCAGACGAAATTGTGCGGCACCGCCGGCAGGGCGCGAATCTTGTCGAGGTCGTCGCTCATGCGCTCCCGCAGCAGATTGAGGTGGGCGTGGTCGACGACGTCGTTGATCACCACGAATCCGTCTTCCCGAAGTGCCGTGATCGCCCGCTGCACTGCCGCAGTTTCAAAGTGCCCGGCGGCGTGTTCCGCCGCCGTCGGCGTGATCTCGGTCATCGCGACGCTCTTAACTTGGCACACCGATCAGGGGGAGAAGTGCGTCGTCTCAGACCGGGTACGGCCGTCCGTTTCGAGATAGCGCACGCCTTCGCGAGAGCACATCTCAGCGATTCGCGGATCGGGAATGCGATCGGTGACCAGCACGTGAACCTCCGGAATCCGACCCAGTAGCACCGGAGCGGTCTGTCCGAACTTCGAAGAGTCGACAGGAACGATCACCTGCTGTGCCGTCTCGATGACGGCACGGACGATCGGCGCTTCGCTCAATCGATAGCCGAGAAGTTCGCCATCCGGTCCGATTGCGGCAGCGCTGACTACGGCGTGGTTCACACGAAACTGCCGTATAAAGTCCGCGACCGTGTCACCGACGACGGCACCTTCGGCCCTGCGCACATATCCGCCGACGATCAATACCTCGCAGCCTGGATAGTGCCGGACGACATCGGCGGTAGCGACGTTGTCCAGGATCACCGTCAGCCCCACATGTTCCGATAGCGAATGAGCTGCGATCTCCGTCGTGGTCCCGCTCTTGATGAATACCGTGGAGTGATTCGGAATGAGACGCGCTACTTCAAGACCGATCGCGCGCTTTTCGCGCTGCGCGATAAGACGGCGCTGGGAGTACCATGAATACTCCTCTCCGCCACCGATCACGACGGCGCCATGTACTCTCCGGACAAGACCGGCATGTGCGAGGGCGTTCAGGTCCTTCCGTATGGACTGCTGCGAGATCCCGAAGTGTTCCGCCAAGGCGCCGACGCGCATGGTGCCTTCCTGGCGAAGGATTCTGAGAATTGCAGTTTGTCTCGAAGCCTTGTCGCTATTGGACATTTCACAAAGAGTAGTGCGTGCCGTCGAATCCGGCAACAAGGTGGTAGCACGGGAGGCAGGCCTTCATGGTCGGCGACTATCGTTCGAAGAAGATGGGGTTCGAGAGCGCCAGCATGGCTCCATCGCGGGCGCGCAGCTCCACGACATACCAGTGCGCCAGGGCGGACGCCGCGGGCACGGGCCACTCTCGTGTGCCCGCGGCAAGGATAGATACCGTGTCCCGCGTCCTGCCGTCCGCAATCAGACGCAGACTGGCAGAGTCCGGTGCGCCGTCCCAACTCGCCGCAAGCGATACCGATGTCGACGCGTCAGGTGCCGGCAGTGAGTCGCCCATCATGCCGTGCGCGCTCAACTGGTGGTGCGCGACAAAGCGGAGGCTTGGCCCCGAGGTGAGGCAGAGATGGCCGGCTGCCACGGCCCGTAAGATGGCGACCTCGGATAGTTGGTCCGCATACACCGCGTTGAAACCGGTGCTCGTGCTCCGATACTGCTGGTTGGGACCGTGTACGTCCGTCCCCGCGGTGGCGACGAGGCGGTGTCCCTGATTGAGCCATCCGTACCATAGTCGCAGCGCCGCCTCATTCTTGTCACGAGGTTTCTCTCCGGACCCGAACCAATCTCCATTCCATACCTCCACCAGCCGGGCGACGCCCGGCATCATCGTGGGATAAAGCCAACGGCAACCGGTGCAGTGAGGGTCGCCCGCCGATCTGGGATGGGCGATGACGTAGAGTCCTCCGGCAGCGCAAATCTCGTTGGCCAAGGCCGCCATCTCCGGTCCGTCCTGCGTCAGCCCCCGCCACTCGTGCCATGCATGGCTGCCGAGGCACAGGGCATGTCCCCAATAGGTGGTCAGTTCCTGTCCGCCGATGGTCAGTAAACCAGCACCGCCGCAGTGGGCCATTTCCGCCAAGCCGCCGGTGGTGTTGTGATCGGTCAGCGTGACGAAATCGAGACCCCTGGTACGCGCCGCCGCCGCCAGATCGATCACCTGCCAAGCGCCGTCGGAATGGACCGTATGGGCATGCAGGTCACCCAGATACCAGCCCGGGCGGCTGTCTACTATCCGCTCGAATCGGGGCGTTGGCAGAGTATTGCCCACCGCTGGCGATACCTCATCATGGTGGATGACGACCACCAGCTCGTAGCGGCACGCTGCCCCTGGCATGATCATGTGGGTTTCCAGTTGCACGACCCAGTCACCGGCTGGCAGGGGCCCCGGCAGGTAGCCGGGAGTCGCCGAGTTGTGCCGTATTTCGGCGACATGCCGATTGCCATGCCGGTGGCGGGCGCCGCGGAACCTGAAGGGATCGTAAATGGTGAGACAGATCATGTTGGGATGGCCGGCTACCACCGCGGGGTCAAAGCTGAGCAACGCACTGATGCGTGTAGCGGCGGCGGGAGCGTGGACCACGTGAGGGATGTGGCGTTTGACGTCCTGCTCTGTAAGGGTGCCGCGGAAGTGGTGCTCAGTGGGGCTTGGCATGCTCGTGCGCGATGGTCAGGCGGGTGATCGCTCAGCCGCCGTGCCCCGCAACAGCAACTCATCCGCATGGTGGCAAGCCACATTCCGATCCCGACCCGCGGGTGCCAGGGGCGGCAGCTCGCCATGGCACCGATCGGTCGCGTAGGGGCATCGACCGGCGAAGGCGCAGCCGTCCGGCAACCGGGTGAGATCGGGAACCGCCCCGGAGAGCCGGATGCGCTCGGATTTCTTTCGGCGAGGATCCGGTGACAAGACCGCACTCAGCAGGGCTTCCGTGTACGGGTGCCGCGGCGTCTCGAACAGCATTCTCGCTGGTGCGAGCTCGACAATCCTGCCCGCATACATCACCGCGACGCGGTCGCTGAGATTCGCGACGACCCCGAGGTCGTGCGAGATCAGCAGGTAGGTCAGATCGAGCGAAGCCTGAAGATCCCGCAAGAGATTCAGGATCTGCGCCTGCACCGAAACGTCCAACGCCGATACCGGTTCGTCGGCGACGAGCAGCCGCGGTCGCGACGCCAGCGCCCGCGCGATGCCGATGCGCTGACGCTGGCCTCCGCTGAACGCGTGCGGGTAGCGCATCAGGAAGGACTCCGGCAAGCCAGCTTGGGCAAACGCCTGGCGCACGCGGGCGTCGATCGTCGATCGGTCGTGCCCGGCGACACGGAGCACTTCGGCAACGATGTCGAAGGCGGTCATGCGTGGATTCAACGAACCGAACGGATCCTGAAACACGAGCCGGATTTCCGACCAGCGCGTGCGCCGTCCGCCCACACACGCCGCCAGGTCCTGGTCCCCGTAGCGTATCGCGCCTGCGGTGGGACGGATCAGGCCGACCGTCGTGTGTGCCAAGGTGGTCTTTCCGCAACCGGACTCGCCCACCAGTCCCATCGTTTCACCGGGCCAGAGATCGAAGCTCACCTCGTTGACCGCCCGCACCGTCCGGAGGTTCCGGTTCAGCAGGCCAGTGCGAATCGGGAAATGCGTCGACAGCTTCCGCACCGAAAGCAAAGGCGGTATCGTGCGATCCACGCTCTTCGGTGATGCCGGTACCGCTGTCCCGGCGATGTTGCGCTTGACGGGGATTCCCTCCGAGTGCAGATGGCAGCTCGCGTACCGGCCGCCGCCCAGATCTGCGACGGCGGGGGGTTGGACCGCACACAGCGTTTCGATCGCCTGAGCGCAACGAGTCACGAACGGGCACCCGGAGGGGCGCTCGTCGAGGTTCGGGACAGTCCCGGGAATGGCCGGCAGGGAGCCGCCGGCGGTGAGCGTGAGGCTAGGCATGGAAGCCAGGAGCCCCGCGGTGTAGGGATGCTGAGGATCCGTGAGGACGGGCCCGACAGGACCATGCTCGGCTACTTGACCAAGGTAGAGAATCACCACGTGGTCCGCGATCTCGGCTACGACGCCGAGGTCATGAGTGATGAAGAGCATCGACATCCCGTGTTTTCTCTGCAGTTCGCGCAAGAGATCGAGAATCACGGCCTGCGTGGTGACGTCCAGCGCCGTGGTCGGCTCATCCGCGATGAGCAGTCGAGGCTCACAGACAAGCGCCTGAGCGATCATGGCCCGCTGCCGCAGGCCTCCCGACAGCTCGAAGGTATAGGCGTCGAAACGGCGCTCGGGTTCGGGAATCCCGACGTTATCCATCGTGGCGATAGCGGCTCGCCGCGCATCCGCTCTGCTGCAGCGGCGATGGCGCACCAGTACTTCCGATATCTGGTTGCCGATGGTGTACATGGACGACATGGCGCTCATCGGTTCCTGATAGATCATGGAGATCTCGTTGCCGCGAATCGACCGCAGTTGCCGATCACGTTCCGCCAGCGACGCCAGATCAACGCGGCTTCCGTCGGCACGCAGGTAGTCGATCATGCCGGCTTCGATGAACGCGTTCGGACCGAGCACACGCAATATGGTTTGTGCCGTGACGGTCTTGCCGCACCCTGATTCTCCCACCAGGCACACGGTCTCCCCGTGCCCGATGGCGAAGCTCAGGCCGTCGAGTGCCCGTTGCCGGCCAGAGTCGGTGTCGAACGCGACCGCCAGGTCGCGTACGCGCAGCAGCGGCTCAGGTGCGGTACGGGTCTGCCGCATCACGCAAGCCATCGCCCAGAAAGTTGAGTGCCAATACCGCCGTCACGACGGCAACACTGGGAGTGAACAACCAGGGCGCAGCCGCAATCGAGCGGATGTTCTGCGCCTCCTGGAGCAGGACGCCCCAACTCACCGCCGGTTGGCGCAAGCCGATGCCGAGAAAGCTGAGCGACGTTTCGGCCACGATCATGCCCGGAATCGCCAGCGTGACGACCGCGATGATGTGGCTCAGGAAGCTGGGCACCATGTGCCGCACGAGGATGCGGCCGGTCCCGCAACCGTCGAGGCGGGCGGCGCGTACGAAATCCTCGTTCTTCAGCGCCAGAAACCGGCCGCGGACCACCCGTGCCAGCCCCGTCCACCCGAGCACCGACAGAATCACCGTGATCAGGAAGTAGGTGCGGACGGGCGGGGTGGTCGGCGGAATCGCCGCCGCCAGCCCGATCCACAGAGGAATCGAAGGCAGCGACTGGAGAAACTCGATGAGGCGCTGGATCAGCGCGTCCGTCCAGCCCCCGGAGAATCCCGAGATGCCACCCAGGGCAACCCCCAGAACCAGCGCCAGAGCCACCCCCAGCAAGCCGATCGTCATCGAAATCCGCGTGGCGTGGATCGTGCGGCTCAGGACGTCGCGGCCGAGTCGGTCGGCACCCAGGAAATACACGCGCTTGGCGGGATCCACGGGGCCGATCAGGTGCCGGCTCGCGGGCAAGACTCCGAGCAGTCGATAGTGGTGACCCTGAACGAACAGGCCCAGATCGATCAGGTCCTGCGGGTTGTCCTCGAACGTCCGGCGTCCGGAGTTGTAGTCGATGGTACTGGTCGTACCCACCACGTGGGGCCGCATGACGCGCCGTCCGTCAGGCAGTTCCTGGAACAGCCGGATCACCTGTGGCGGCGCGTACGGGTGGCGTGCCGAATAGCTGTCCGCGTCGTGCGGGGCGAGAAATTCCGGGAACGCGGCGATCAGATAGAACAGGAGCGCCACCACTCCTCCGACCATTCCCAGCCGATGGCGGCGGAACTTGCGCCAGATCAGCGTCCATTGGCCGGCGCTGTCGAGGCGCATCCCCTACAGAGCCTCTCCGCGCTGAATCTGCTTGCGAATGCGCGGGTCGAGCCAAGCGAGCAGAATGTCCGAGAACAGCGTGCCCAGCACCGCCAGGAAGCTGAGAAACATGATCAGCGTCGCCGCCAGGTACATGTCCTGCCCCTTGAGCGCTTCCAGCAGGAGCGGACCGGTGGTCTGCAACCCCAATACCACCGCGACGATGGTTTCCCCGGATACGATGGTGACGAACAGCTCGTTGAGGCCGCTGACGAACGGGTTCATCGCGTGGCGCACGGGGTACTTCAGCAACGCCCGGCCGGCGAACAGGCCCTTGGCGCGTGCCGCCAGGTAATAGGGCGCGTGCAGCTCGTCGAGCAGATTCGCGCGCACGATGCGGATCACGCTGGCGGTGCCGGCGGTACCGAGCACGATCATGGGAATCCACAGGTGGCTGAGCAGGTCGCCCACCTTGGCCAAGGACCACGGAGCGTTGATGTAATCGGGGGAAAAGAGCCCGCCGACGCTCTGCCCAAAGTATCGAAGGGAAATGTAGAGCAGCACCAGTGCCAACAGGAAGTTGGGAATGGCCAAGCCGATGAATCCGAAGAACGTGGCAACGTAGTCGCCGAGAGAATACTTGCGCACCGCCGAGTAGATGCCGACGGGAATCGCCACCGTCCAGATGAACACCAGGGTGACGGTGGAGAGCAGCGCGGTGAGCCCCAGCCGCTCGCCGATCAGGTTCGACACCGGCATTTCCCACCGGAAAGACGTACCGAGATCGCCTCGCAGCAGGATGTTCCCCACCCATCTGAAATACTGCTCCGGCAGTGACTCGTCGAGATAATAGTACGTGCGCAGGTCGGCGATCTCGGCGTCCGTGAGGTGTTCGCCCTCCTGCAGCGCCTCCAGCACCGCGCGGTCCACGTAGTCGCCGGGCGGCAGTGCGATGACGACAAACGCGACAATGGAGATCCCCACCAGCGACGGTATCACCATCAACGTTCGGCGGCCGATGAAGGGCAGCATGGACTATTCAGTGCGGAGGGACCGGCCGTGCGGCGAGGAGTGAATGCGGCAGGGCCGCGCGGAGATGACGGCCGTTCTCCGCGCGGCCCGCCGGAAGGGCGTTGGGTTGCCTGGCGGCTGCCTACCTTGCCGGATCAATGTAGAACGTGGAGAAGTTGGCCGGAGCGATCCCAGGGTAGAGCCAGCCTTCGATCAACGTGTCCGGGACGTTGCGCAGGCGGTTGCGTACGGCACGGAAATTGCCCCGTGGCAGACTGATGCCGATCGTCGGGAACACCTCTTTCACGACCTGCAGGAACTCTACCATCATGGCGTCCTGCGTTGCACCGGCGGTAGTCGGCAACTGCTCGGCAAGCGCGAACATCCGCTGCACGTTCGCAGGCGGCTCCTCCGGGGGAACGTCGTGCGCGACATTGCTTCCGAACAGCACGAGTTGGCCGCGCTGTTCGGCATACCAGCGCTCCCAGCCTGACCAGTTGCCGATGTGGCCGGGGCCACCCATGAACACCATACGACTGATCAAGGGGAGCTTGCCGGCACCGTTTTCGGCCAGCCACAGTGCGATGTCGAAATCCGGCGCCTGGCGACGCGCGTCAAACAGCTCGGGCGAGACCACGTCCACGATCGTGTCGATGCCGGCCGCCTCCCAGTATCGTTCTATCAACAGCATCATGTCGATCCAGTCGGGCTTGAAGGAGTTGTGTACCAAGACCACTACCTGGAACCGTTTGCCGTCCGGCCGCAACCGGAAGCCGTCCGCATCCTTGGTGGGCAGCACGCGGTCCAGGAAACGGTTAGCCAGTGCCGGATCGTACGAAGTGTACTGCTTCGCCAACTCTTCATCGTGGTAGGGCGAACCCGGACGCGGCGCCACCTGGTACGGCTCGCCCTGACCGAGGAAGACGAGGTCGATCAGCTCCTCGCGGTTGATCGCATGGCTGAGGCCGATGCGGAAGTTCTTGTCCTGATACGCCTTCGCCTTGATGCGATCCGGATGACTCATGGGGAACATGAAGAACGCCACGTTCATGTCCGCGTTCGCGGAGCCGATCAGTCGATAGTCACCCCGTTCCTGGTTGTCGTAGAACACCGCCCGGTTGAGCGGCGTGGAGATCTGGACCCGCGAGATGTCGATCTCGCCGGCCAGCGACTTGGCAAGCATTACCTCCGGATCGGTGGTCAACACCCAGGTGCGGCGATCTATGTAGGGCAATTGATTGCACGCCGTATCCACCTTGAAGTAGTACGGGTTGCGCTGAAAGGTGAACCGCTCCTGGGCGCGTACGGGCTCCGTCGCCAGGTGCGCGTGAAGGTGCGGCCGCGGATTGAAGTACTCGGCGTTCTGGCCGTAAGTGCCGACCGTCGCTTTCCACCAGCGACCGTAGTCTTCGGCGTTGGCGTCCGCCATCATCTCGGCTACCCCGTCGGGGTTGCTTTCGATGTCGAAGCGCTCGGCATGGTGCTTGGCGAACTGAACCGCGCGCTGGCCATAGGGGGAGGCCAGGTCCAGCAGGAACACGCCGTTCGGTTTGGACCAGGAAAAGCGAATCGTGTAGTCGTCGATGGCTTCCACCGTGGCGTGTTCGCCGTCGACGACGAAGATCCCGCGCGGCCCGCTCGAGTTGATCGCGGTGTTGGTCTCGACGCGCTCCCACCAGAACAGGATGTCGGCAGAGGAGAAGGGCATGCCGTCGGACCACTTCATGCCTTCGCGCAGCTTGAACATATAGGTGGTGGCGTCGGCGCTGACCTCCCAACTCTCGGCTACGTTCGGGACCACGTCCGAACCGTCGACCGCCCATCGAACCAGCGGTTCATAGCCGTAGTGACGCATCTCGCCGACACGCCCGCCGCCGTGGGTGTCGATCATCTCGCCACCGTAGACGCCGATCCCCTCGGCAGGGGTCACCACGAGGGGGTTGCGGGGCAAACGCTCCTCGACCGGCGGTAACGCCCCGGAGGCGACCAGGGCGGTCAGTTCCGGCGCCTCCCCGTAGGTGTCGCACTGTTGAGCGAACAGGGGCGTCGTTGCGAGCATGAACACCACGATGGCGCACGCAGAGCGGAGCACTGTGAAGGTCATAAGGCTCTCCTCCCTCCTGTTGGCGGGCGGCATGCCCACCTGTCGGAGTATCGAATGGATACTCATAGATTGCGAATGATCGCAGAAACGAAACCCCGTGTCAAGCAATGGCACCGTCCGCCAGCAATTCTCGGTGAGCGGCGGTAGGGGCTTGTAGGGCGGTCTGACGGTGGTGACGCGGCCCAAGTGGAGGCGAGCGAGCACTTTGGCAGGCGCGCCATTGGCCACCACAGCCGGGTTTCAGGATCAAGCCGTGCGGCGAGCGGTTGCCGTGGCCGGTAGGAGGCGCACCGAAGCTTCGGGCGCAGGTTTCGCGGCGCGGTGGGCGGGCGTACGGCAGGCGCAGGCGGCGTTGCAGGCAACGGGTTCGGGGACTACGGAGACTGATACGGGGGCAGCGGCTGCGGTGGCGAGTTCATCCGTACCAGCACCTGGTCCCAGGAGGTGAACAGGAACAGCCGGAACGCCGAGCGCACCTCGTCCCAGAACCCGCGCCGGGAACTGAAGAAGGTGCGCACCCGCTGATACAGCCCATCGACCAGATCGAAGATCTGGTGCATGAAGAACGCCAGCAGGTTGAGCACGAAGAACGCCTCCGACAGATGCCGGTGGCCGTGGCCGAAGTTGTGCTCCAGGTGGTAGCCGTGGTTCTTGAGGGTGTTGAACCCTTCGTTCTCGATCTTCCAGCGCGCCCGCGCGGCGTGTACCAGTCCGACGATGTTGTCGGCGGTGGGCACCAAGTCGGTGACCCAGGCGTTCCGATAGGTCACCGTGCCGTTCTTGACGATGCGGAACTGGATGAAGTTGAGGTGCGGAGCGTCGCGATTGCCGTTCAGCGGTAGATCGGTGACCCATTCGTATTCGCGGCGTTCGCCGCGGTCTGAGGTAGCGTGACGGTTCAGCAGGTTGCCGCGGCGCAGGCCGGCGACGTCTTGGTAGAGGCTGCGATGGTCACCGGGCTTGGCGACCAACAGGAACGACAAGCGCTTGGCGGTCAACTGCTCGACGAACGGCTGCTTGGAATAAAGGCTGTCGGCCACGATAATTGCCGCCATGCGGGGATAGTCGTCACGGAGCCGCTCCAGCATCCGGTAGCCGGCGTTCAGTTCGCAGTCCTGCTTGCGGTACCGCCCGCCGTCGGCGTCACTGTTGCGGACGAACTCGGGGGCCAGCGGGAGCACTTCGCGCTTGTCGGGGTGGACGATGGCGGCCTGCAGAATGTCATGGTGATAGCAGGTACTGCCGTCGCGCGAGGTGGTGCTCAGGCAGTGCTCGCAGTGCACGGACTCGGAGCTGAAATACCGTGAGCCGTCGAGGGTGATCAGATAGCGGGCACCGAACAGTTGGTAGTGCTGGAGCCACTTGGCGCGCTGCAGGCGAGCGATCCAATCGGCGAAGCAGGGCAGGATGCGAGCATAGTCATGGCGGTCGAGCAGATCGCGGAACTGCGAGTCGGAGGGCAGTTGATCGACGCCGAAGGTGACCGAGAGATTGTTGGTCTGCACCTGCTGCTGGAAGCGGCGCTGGAATTGCAGCAGGGAGGGGTCTTGGACGAAGAACATCGCCAGAGCGCTCAGGTAGCAGTCGCGCAGGGCGTAGCGGACTTTGCTTGGTTGGCGTGCGTCGAGGATACCGGTTACGTACTCGGCGATCGAGTCGACGAGGGAGCGGAAACGAAGTAGATTCGGACCTCTCCGCAGTCCCCTGGCCATGCGAAGACAGCATGACGAGGACGGCGAGAAATGTCTAGTCCCGTAACTCGTTCAACTGCAATGAGATACAGTAAAGGCCTCAGTCTGTCCTCGCCAGAACCGTGTCACCCATGTCGATCCTCATCCATTCGCCGAGAATTGCTGACCGTCCGCCACCGCTGGTCCCCGGCATCGCCTGATTGGTTCGCAGGACCGAGGGCGGTACACTCCGGGGTCTATGGTGGATGACGCGATTTCGGGCACGTACGAGCGGGACGGCTACTTGGTGCAGCGCGGCATATTGGCGGCGGACGACTTGGCGCCGGTGCGCGAGTTCCTGGCGGCCGAGGTGGACGCCTACGCGGGCAGGATGCTGGCAGAGGGGAAGATCGCTTCCCTGTATGCCGACCAGCCCTTCGAGCGGCGGTTCGCCACGATCTGCCGGGAGATGGACGTCTCGCCGCGGAACTGGATCGGGAGCGTGTTCGATCGAGTGTTCTACGACCTGTACCGGAATCCGGCCGTCCTGCGGGTGCTGGGCGAGTTGCTGGGCCCGGAGGTGGTCCAGCTCGGCGCGCTGAATATCCGCACCAAGCTGCCGGAGGCGGAGATCACCTCCTTCCCCTGGCACCAGGACAGCCACTACTACAACGAGCCGTCACGCGGAAAGCGGGTCGGCTCCACCGAGGCGGCGCACATCGTCACGGTCTGGGTGCCGCTGGTGGACGCTACCGTGGAGAACGGCTGCGTGTGGGTGCTGCCCGGCAGCCACCGCTGGGGCCTGATCGACGCGGCGCGCGGCGAGGACATGAACGTGCGCGCCACCGAGGACGTCGAGCGGCGCGGCACCCCGACCCCGGTGGAGATGCAGGCGGGCGACGTCCTGTTCCTGACCAACCTCACCTTCCATGCCAGCAAGATGAACCGGACCGACGCATCGCGGTGGAGCGTCGACTTTCGCTATCACGCCGCGCCCGCGACGCTGAGCGCCCGGCCACGCGCCGCGCTGGAGGATCTGCATGACCGTTTTCGGGCCTCCGGCCGCGAGCCGTTGACGGTGATGAGCGACGGCCCGACGCCCACGTGGGAGGAGTGGCGGGACACCACCAACCGGGCGCGGGAGCAGGCGGCGGCCGCCGGTCGCTGACCGGCGGCGGGCCCGGCCGGATCAGGTGAACGACGCCTCGTCGGTGTCCATGGGATCGTCGGGCGCCAGGCTGAAGCTCCCGTCCGGCTGCTCCTGCCACTGGCAGACGTCCGGCTCACCCGCGCGGTTGGCGACCGGCCCGCGGAGCACGGGGTCTCCGGTCGCCCGCAGGTGCTGGTCCAGGCGCTCCCGCAGTCGAGCCTCCACGTCGGCCAGCGCGGGATCGCCGGCCAGGTCGCGCAGCTCGAACGGGTCCTCGGCCAGGTCGAAGAGCTGCGTGTCCGGCAGCGGGGAGCCGTACCAGCGCTCCACCGTCGCCCGGTCGCCGGCGTAGCGCGACAACCAGCCGTTGTCGACGAAGATGGGAACGCGGCGGTAGCTGCGGATCAGCTTGTAGCGGGAGGTGCGGATGGAGCGCGCCGGCGTGTAGTACCAGCGTCCGCTGCGCCTGCCCCAGTTGAGCTGGCTGAACGCCCACCGGCGCAGCGGAGCGGCCGGCTCATCGCCGGCAAGCTGCCCGGCCCAGCTCATGCCCTGGATGCCCTGTGGCCGCTCCAGCCCGCAGAGATCGGTGAGGGTGGGCAGCAGGTCGACGTTGCTCGACAGCTCGTCGATGGTCCGGCCCGACGCGATCACGCCGGGCAGCCGCATCAGCAGTGCCGTGCGCAGACCGGAGTCGTAGATGGTGTGCTTGGCGCGCGCCACGGCCGGGCCGTGCTCGGTCGTGAACACGACCAGGGTGCGCTCCCGGAGCCCCGCGCTGTCGATGGCGGCCAGGATGCGGCCGATGCGGGCGTCCATGTCGTGGATCTGCCACGCCAGGGTGGCCAGGTCGCGGCGCGTGACGTCGGTGTCGGGAAGGTAGGGGGGCACGGCGATCCGTTCCGGCAGCTCGGGGTCGAACGCCGCCCCAAACGGGCGATGGCACTGCGTGAACGACACCTGCAGCAGGAACGGAGCGCTGTCGCCGCGCTGCGACTCCAGGAACGCGGCCGCCGCGGCTGCCTGCTCCTCCGGGACGGTCGCGATCTGCTCCGCGAACCCCACCCAGTGCACGTCGTTGGGGATCATCAGGCGGCCGCACAGCACGGTCCGGTACGCGGCCCGACGGAAGCGCGCCGCCATGCAGATCGTCCCCGGGGCGAGCGGCTCCTGACCGATGACCCCCACCTCGTGCGGCAACGATCCGGTGTACATGGAGGAGCGGCTCGGTATGCAGATCGGCGCCGTGGCGATGTGCATGCCGAAGCGCGCGCCCGCGGCGGCCAGCCCGTCGAGGTGGGGGGTGCCCAGATCGGGCCGCCCGTAGCAGCCGAGCCAGTCCCCCAGGTCGTGGCAGTCGATGTAGACGACGTTCGGTCGATTCGCGTTCTGGCTTGGCACGCCCCAAGCCTGCCGCAAGCGCTTGACGCCGTCCAATACAGCGGATAACATCGCTGAAAATGACCGCTCGCAACGACATCTCGACGATCGATTCGACGCACGACCTCCGCGCGTGGTGGTGGCCGGTGGTGTAACCGGAACCACGCACTGAGGCCGCTCGGCGGCACGTGCTGAAGCCGCAGGTTCCGGTAATCGCACCGGATGCCTGCGGCTTTTTGCGTATTTGGGACGAGAGGGAGGCAGGGTTTTGCAGAAGACAGCGACGAAGACGATCTCGGCCGAGCGCTTCACGCCGGTGACGCTGGCCAGGAAGCTGGACGCGCGCGTGCTGCTGGAGTCGGCCTCCTTCATGAAGGGCCGCGAGCGCTACTCGATCCTGCTGGTGCGCGAGGCGTTCTGTGTCCGCGAGACCCCGGCAGGCGTGTTTCTGGTCCGGGACGGGACACAGACGCGGCTGCCGGATCCGGAACAGGACATCCTGGACGTGCTGCGCTCGTTCGCGGCCGAGCACGCCGGCGCCGCGTTCGACTTTCCCTTCCCGGCCGGCGGCATCGGCTTCCTGAGTTACGAGTACGCCTCGCGCTTCGACACCGTGCGGCTCCAGGACCGCCCCGACGTGCTGGGCCTGCCGCATGCCGCCTTCCTGTTCGGCCATCTGTTCGCGGTGTTCGACCACTACGTCGATTCGGTGACCCTGCTCGGCGTCAACTACCAGGGGTACGAGATCGACCTGGACGCGGCCATCGATGCGGCGACGGAACGGATCGACGACATGGACTTCAACTTCATGGCCACTTCACGCCACTGCGGGGCGGCCGAGGTGGTGGACGAGGGGGACCCGCCGCGCTACATGGCCGGAGTCAGGGAGATCCGCGAGGAGATCATCGCCGGCAACCTCCTGCAGGGCGTGCTGTCGCGCCGCCTGGCCGTGCGGACCGACCTGCCGGCGCTGGAGGCCTACCGCAATCTGCGCCACACCAACCCCTCGCCTTACATGTTCTATCTGCGCTACGACGGCTTCGAGCTGTTCGGGGCGTCCCCGGAGGTGCACGTCCGCTGCCGTCACGGCCGCGCCATCCTGCGCCCGATCGCGGGCACGCGGCGGCGCGGGGCGGATCGGGCCGAGGACGCGGCGCTTGCGGCGGAGTTGCTCGGCGACGAGAAGGAGCTCGCCGAGCACCTGATGCTGGTCGACCTGGGCCGCAACGACCTGGGCCGGGTATGCGTCCCCGGCTCGGTCGAGGTGACCGAGCTCAACGTCATCGAGCACTACTCGCACGTGATGCACATCGTCTCCCAGGTCGAGGGGAATCTGTTCCCGGACCGCGACGGCATCGACGCGCTGCGCGCCACCTTTCCGGCCGGCACCGTGTCGGGCGCGCCGAAGATCCGCGCCATGGAGGTGATCGACCGCCTGGAGGCCGCGCCGCGCAGCTTCTACGCGGGGGTCGTCGGCTACGTCGAGCCGGACGGCTCCCTGGACACCTGCATCGCCATCCGCTGCGGCCTGAAGAAGGACGGCGTGATGGTGCTGCAGGCCGGCGCCGGGGTGGTCTATGACTCGTCGCCGGAACGCGAGCTGGAGGAGACCGACGAAAAGCTGCGAGCGCTCGTCAGGGCGCTGGGGGTGACGTTCTGATGTACGTCCTGATCGACAACTACGACTCGTTTACCTATAACCTTTTCCAGTACCTGTCGGAGCTCACCGACGAGGAGATCCGGGTGTTCCGCAACGACCGGATCGACGTGGACGGGATCGCGGCGCTGCGGCCGGCGGGGATCATCATCTCGCCCGGCCCGGGCCGGCCGGAGGACGCCGGCGTGAGCCTGGAGGCGATCCGCCGGTTCGCCGGCGAGATCCCGATCCTGGGAGTCTGCCTGGGACACCAGGCGATCGGCGCCGCCTTCGGGGGGAGTATCATCCAGGCAAAGGCGATCGTGCACGGCAAGACCGATGCGATAACCTCGGACGGACGCGGTGTGTTCCGCGGGGTACCGTCGCCGGCGGTCTTCACCCGCTACCATTCGCTGGTGATCGACCCGGAGACGGTGCCGGACGGGTTCGTCGTCACCGCCCGGTCGGGGGACGGCGAGATCATGGGCATCCGGCATGAACGGCACGTCGTGGAGGGCGTGCAGTTCCATCCGGAATCGATCGCTTCCGATCATGGGAGGAGACTGTTGGCGAACTTTCTCAACTACAAGCGCGAACCGCTGGACGTGCCGGGGCTGCTGAACACGGTGGCGGCCGGCACCGACCTGACGCAGGAGCAGGCCGCCGAGTTCATGGAGGAGCTGACCGACGGCAACCTCAACACCGCACAGATCGCGGGCTTCCTGGTGGCGCTGAACGCCAAGGGCTACACCGCGGCGGAGATCGCCGGATGCGTGTCGGTGTTGCGGCGCAAGAAGACCCCGCTGGAGGTTTCGGGCGAGTTCCTGGACACCTGTGGCACCGGCGGGGCCGGCCTCGGCAGCTTCAACATCTCATCGATGGCGGGGCTGGTCGCCTGCGCGGCCGGCGCCGGGGTGGCCAAGCACGGCAACCGTTCCTTTACCCGCAAGAGCGGCAGCGCCGACTTCTTCGCGGCGCTGGGGGTGCGCTCCGACCTCGGCCCGGCTGCCTCCGCCGAACTGCTGGAGAAGACCCGGTTCGCCTTTCTGTTCGCCCCCACCTATCACGGCTCCATGCGCCACGCGGGGCCGGTACGCCAGGAACTGGGCATCAAGACGGTGATGAACCTGCTGGGGCCTCTGGCCAATCCCGCCGGCGCCGCCTACCAGGTCATCGGCGTCTACGACGGCGCGCTCTGTCGGGTCGTGGCGGAGGCGGCGCGGCTGCTGGGCGTGCGGCGGGTTATGACCGTGCACGGCGAGGACGGCGGCGACGAGATCTCGGTGACCGGCCCCACGAGTGGGGTGCTCATCGTCGAGTCGGGTCAGGCGGAGGAGCTCCGGTTCACACCCGAGGAGCTGGGCGTCGGCCGGCACGACCGCGGCGCGGTGGCAGGCGGCACGCCGGAGGAGAACGTTGCGCAGGCGCGCGAGCTGATGGCCGGCGGCGGACGTCCGGCGCTGCGCGACGCGATTGCGGTCAACGCCGGCGCCGCCCTGCACGTGTGCGGGCTGGCCGCGGATGTCCGCGCCGGCACCCGGATGGCCCTGCAGGCGCTGGCCTCCGGAGCGGTGGCACGCAAGGTCGATGAGATCGTTGCGCTGGCGGCGCAGTTGGCCGAGCGCGAGCGGATGAGCGACGGCGACGGATCGACATCGTGACCATTCGCGATCGCATCGTCGCCGGGCGCCGGGAGCGTGTCGCACGCGAGGGACCGGCGCTGGGCGCGACCGTGCCGGCGGTGCGGGAGGCGCCGGCGGCTCCGTTCGCGGCCGAACCGCTGGTGATCTGCGAGATCAAGAAGCGTTCGCCCTCCCGCGGCGCGATCGATACCGGCCTGGACGTGGTCGCGCAGGCCGGACGCTACGCCGCGGCGGGCATCCGCCACGTGTCGGTGCTCACCGAGCCCGACCACTTCGGCGGCTCGCTCGACGACCTGATGCGGATCAAGCGTCGCTACCCCGACCTGGCCGTGCTGCGCAAGGACTTCCTGCTCGACGAGCGGGACGTCGAGGTCTCCCACCGCGCCGGTGCCGACGCGGTGCTCCTGATTGCCGGCATGATCGACAGGGATCGGCTGGCCTCGATGCTGCGCGCGGCCGAGCGGTTGGGGATGGCAGCTTTGGTGGAGGTGCACGACCCCGCCGACGTGGACGAGGTACGCGCCCTGCGTCCGTCCCTGATCGGCATCAACGCGCGCGACCTCACCACCTTCAGCACCGACCTGGCGCACCCCTTGCGACTGCGGCCGCTCATCGACTGGCCGGCGCGGCTGGTGTTCGAGTCCGGCATCTTCTTCGCCGAGCAGGCTGGGCCCCCGCGCGCGGCCGGCTTCGCGGGCGTGCTGGTCGGCGAAGGAGTGGTGCGGCGGCCCGCGCTGGCCGGCGAGCTGGTGGCCGGCTTTCAGGGCGTGACGCCGCCCGACTTCTGGGGCCGGCTCTATGCAGGTTTGCCGCTCCAGCGGTTCGACGCCGAGGAGCCGGTGGGCCGGCCGCTGGTAAAGGTATGCGGCGTCACCTGCCGCGACGACGCGCTGCGCGCCGTGGACGCCGGCGCGGACCTGATCGGCTTCATACTGGCGGAGTCGCCGCGCCGCGCGGACCCGGAGATGATCGCCAAGCTCGGCGACATCGGCGCGCTGAAGGTGGGCGGCACCGTGGACGACGCGTCCGTCGCGGCCCAGTTGCAGCGCGACAGGCATCTGGATGCCGTACAGCTCCACGGGAGCGAGCCCCCCGAGCGGTGCGCGGATCTGGCGCAGCCGTACTACAAGGCGATCCGCGTACGCGGCCGCGCCGACCTGGATCCGATCGACGCCTACCGCTGCCCACGGGTCCTGGTCGACGCGCCGGCATCCGGGCGGCGCGTGGACGCCGAGCTGATCGACGCCGCCGCCGAACGCCGCCCGCTCTGGCTGGCCGGCGGGCTCGATCCCGACAACGTACGCGCCGCGGTCGACCGCCACGCGCCCGAGCTGGTGGACGTGTCCAGCGGTCTGGAGTCGTCACCGGGACGCAAGGATCCGGCCAAGCTGCGCGCGTTCTTCGCCGCGATTCACGCGCCGCTCGGAACGGCCGCATGAGGAGTCTGAAATGAAGGTCTACAACGACTACTTCGGCCGCTTCGGCGGGCGCTACGCCGCCGAGGTGCTGCGCACGCCGCTCGACGAGCTGCAGGCGGCGTTCACGGAGGCGATCGTCGACCCGGACTTCCTGGCCGAGCTCGACCGCTTCGGGCGGCAGTTCGTCGGCCGGCCGACACCGCTCTCCCCGGCGGTGAACGCATCGGCGGAGATCGGCGGCGCGGCCATCTACCTGAAGCTGGAGGGGCTGGCCAATACCGGGGCGCACAAGGTCAACAACGTCATCGGCCAGTGCCTGCTGGCCAAGCGCATGGGCAAGCCACGGGTGATCGCCGAAACCGGCGCCGGCCAGCACGGCGTGGCCACGGCCGCGGTCGCCGCCAAGCTGGGGCTGGAGTGCCGGGTCTACATGGGCGAGGTCGACGTGCGCCGCCAGCGTCCCAACGTGTTCTGGATGGAGCTGTTCGGGGCGGAGGTGGTGCCGGTCGGCTCGGGATCGCGCACCCTCAAGGACGCGATCAACGAAGCGCTGCGCGACTGGTCCGACACCTTCGATCGGACCCATTACGTGATCGGCTCGGTCATGGGGCCTTCGCCCTACCCGGACATGGTGCGCGAGTTCCAGTCGGTGGTCGGCCGCGAGGTGGCCGAACAGTGGCGGCAGCTCGGCGTGCAGCCGGCCGCGCTGATCGCCTGCGTGGGCGGCGGCTCCAACGCCCTCGGGTTCTTCGCCCCGCACCTGGAGACGTCGGCGCCGCGCCTGATCGGGGTGGAGGCGGGCGGCCGCGGTTCCGGCCTGGGCGACCACGCGGCGCGCATGTCCGGCAGCGGCGTTCCCGGTATCGTGCACGGCTACAAGTCGCTGTTTCTCACCGATGGTGACGGGCAGGTGGCGGAGACCCACTCCATCTCGGCGGGGCTCGACTACCCCGGTGTGGGCCCCCAGCTCGCCCACTTGGGCACCAGCGGCAGGGTGGAGTTCACGACCGCCTCCGACGATGAGGCGCTCGACGCCGTGCGGCTGTTCGCCCGCACCGAAGGCATCATCTTTGCGCTGGAGTCCGCCCATGCCGGCGCGGCGGCGATGAAGGTGGCCCGTACGCTCCCGGATGACGCCAGCGTGGTGGTCAACGTCTCCGGCCGCGGCGACAAGGACCTGTTCATCCTGGCCGGAGCCCTGCAGCCGGAGCGCTGGGCGGAGTTCCTGACGCGCGAAGCGCGGGACATCCAACATGGCTGAGCACACCCGCCCCGACTTCATGGCCCACCTGGTGGCCGCGTTCCCGGACTGGGACACCTCCCTGCGCGTCGGCGAGGCGATGATCGACGGCGGTGCCGGCCTGCTGGAGGTGCAGTTCCCCTTCAGCGACCCGACCGCGGACGGGCCCTACATCCAGCGCGCGTGCGCGGACGCGCTGGCGACCGGGTTCACCGTCGATGACGGCTTCCGGCTGGTCGAACGGCTGGGGCGGCGGCCCGACGCGCCGCAGGTCTTCGTGATGGTGTACGCCAACCTGGCGTTCCGTCCGGGTATCGAAGCGTTCCTTACGCGCTGCCGGGACGCGGGCGCCCGCGGCGTGATCGTCCCCGATCTGCCGCCGGACTACGACGAAGGCCTGTACGCGGCCGGGCGCGATCTGGGGCTGGAGGTGGTGCCGGTGGTGCCGGTGACCGCGCGGGCGGAGCGGCTGCGCACGGTGGTGGAGACCTCACGCACCCGCTCCCTGTACACCGCGCTGCGCAAGGGCGTGACCGGCGGCTACACGCACATCAGCCAGGACAGCGTCCGCTTCCTGCAGCAGGCCAGGGCGCTCGGCGTGTCGGTGATGGCCGGCTTCGGGATATCCGAGCGGGCCCAGGTCGACGCGCTGGCGCCGCTGGTGGACACCGTGATCGTCGGCTCCGCCTTCATCCGCGCCCTGCTGGAGGCCCCGGACGGCGCCGATCCGTACCGGACGGTGCGCGACCTGATGGCCGGCCTGTCAGCTTGATCGGTGCGCCGCTTCGACCTACTTTCCTGACAACGAGTTCCAAGGGGGAATAACCGGATGGGACAGGAAGTGACGATTACCAGCGACAATTTCGATGCGGAGGTTCTCCAGTCGGACACCCCCGTGCTGATCGACTTCTGGGCCGACTGGTGCGGCCCGTGCAAGATGATCGCGCCTGCCGTCGAGGCGCTGGCCGAGGACTACGCGGGCCGGGTCAAGGTCGGCAAGGTCAACGTGGACGATGCCGGCGACCTGGCGATGAAGTTCAACGTGGTCAGCATTCCCACACTGCTGCTGTTCAAGGACGGATCGGTGGTCGACCAGCAGGTCGGCGCGGTCCCCAAGGGGAAGATCGAGGGGATGTTCAAGGCGCTCGTCTAAGGGCGCCTAAGGGCGCGCAGGACCGTACTTCTCCATCACCCGCGGCTGAACACCTCGTCGGTGTTGAGGCCGCCGAACGTCGCCCCGCGGGTCGGGGTGATGTGCCAGTCCGAACGCGAGTCGGTGTCGGCATGGTCACTGCCGCGCGCGATCGAGCGGGTCGACGTGGTGTCGTTCGAGTCGACGGCATCCTCGGGCCGCGCCAGCTCACCGGCGACCTGCCAGCCGCCGGCGGCCACCAGCTCATCGACGCGCTCCAGCACTCTGCGGGTGCCGAAACCCCGGTAGCGTTCGTCCGACTCGGAGGTGCGGTCGCTGTAGATCACGCCATCCATCAGGTCGCCGTCCGGCCGGCCGTAGAGGGACACGACGCCGTTGTTGCCGGACAGCCCCTCGCCGTCGGGCAGCCACAGGTCGTAGGCGTCCTCCGAAGCCTGCGGATGCGCCGACTCCGTCTTCGACGCGGTCTCGTCCACCTCCGCCGGCTCCCCGGTGCTGGTGCAATGGACGACGATGTAGTCGCCCGCCTCCACCGTGATCGCCGGAAACACCAGCCGGTGCCGATAGTTGCCTGGCGTGCCTTCGTACAGGGTCACTCCTCCCAGATCACCGGCCGACAGCGCCACCAGTTCGATCCGGTCGGGCCGCGTGCGGGTGCCGCGCGTGGTCAGCTCGGTGATGAGGAGAGCCGGCACGTCGCCGTTGTGCCCGTGGAAGCGGGCCGTCATACCCAGGCCGTTGCCGCGCTCATCGGTGACCACCGCCTTGAGCTGGTATTCGGCGCCCGCGGTCTGCTCGGCGACCGACAGCAGCATGCGGGCTCCGTCGTAGGCGACGTCCTCCAGGCCGAGGGGCGGTTCGATGACCAGCGATCCGTCCTCCAGCACCGCGGGTTCGCTGAAGGAGATCGCGATCGAATGCCGGTCCGGCACCTCGACCGCGCGCAGCAGCGGCGGCATCAGGTCCGGTTCGATGACGGTGCGCAGGGCGGGCACCTTGCCGCAGGCGCCGACGACGAAAGAGAGGCCGGCCACGATGACCGCCAGCGCGATCGGTTTGAGGTTGCGTATTCGGGTGGTTGGCATCACACCCTATACGCAGCGGGCGGCGGCAGCGCTTTTGCGCTACGCGGGGTGAGTACCCCGGAATCGGCCCTGCACCGTTGCTGTCCCGGTCAACCCGAGACCACGTACCCGAAGATATGATCGGAAGTTGTGGACGGAGATGAAAAGAGCGCATCCTCCGAAGAACGATTCGGGCACGAATCAGGAGGAATACGCTCATGGAGAACGATACGGTCAGAAGGATCGAAGCACAAGGTCCTGGGTCGATCCTGGAAGAGATCGCACGCCGGGGAGCCCAGCAGATGCTGGCCGAGGCGATGGAAGCCGAAGTGGCAGGGTTTCTCGCACAGCACGCTGAGAAGCGCGACGAGAACGGACACCGGGTGGTGGTGCGCAACGGGCACATGCCGGCGCGCGAGTTGATCACCGGGATCGGACGGATCCCGATCGAGCAGCCGCGGATCGAGTCGGTGCAGGGCAGAACGAAGACGATGATTCGCGAGATGTGGCAGGCGCCGTCGCTGACGGAGGCCAAGGACGCTTATGATCAATTCTGCGCCGCCTGGGAGACGAAGTACCCGAAGGCGGTCGAGTGCCTGCGCAAAGATGAGGGATCGCTGTTCAGCTTCTATTCGTTTCCCGCCGCGCACTGGGCACACCTGCGGACCAGCAACCCGATCGAGTCCACCTACGCGACGGTGCGATTGCGCACGAAGCGCACGAAGGGCTGCGGCTCGCGGACGGCGACGCTGACGATGGTCTGGAAGCTGGCCCTCGAAGCCGAGAAGACGTGGCGCCGATTGATGGGATTCAAACTCATACCGCTCGTGATGGAGAGGCGGACATTCGTCGACGGAGAGCTGATGGAGGCAGCCGCTTAGACAACGGGACAAGAGGATGATGCGCTCGCCGTTTCACCCCTCATCCACAAGATTTGACAACATCTTGTACCCGAAGACATAGATGCTCAGACAACCCGAGTCATCTTGCAGACGCACATGGTAGGTCCCGGCCTGCAGTGTTTCTTGCAGCGCGATCGCCCCCACGGTATCGGTATGCTGGAAAAGCACGCCGCCGGCATCGTCTTCCAGGAACAGGTCCGTACGGGTCTCGGTGCGGTGAACGGTTCGCAACCCGACCTCGACGCGCTTCTCCTCGGACAGCGTGAAGCGGTAATAGTCCACTCGGTCGCCGGGTCCACCAATCGCTCCGACCCTCGTGTAACCGAACGGCGAGGAATTCCCGGTGATGTCGCCAAAATCGACCGCTCCCGCTCGTGTCCCATCCCCATCGTCTCGCGATTCGAGGACATGGAACGGCCTGGACGCGGAGCAGTTGTTCGTCGTGTCCGACTCCCCGGCGACCGGGTCCACACATGCGCCGTAAGAGTAGGCCCCGGACCTCGAAGGCGCCGTCAGCTCCACCGACTCGCTGCTGGTCCCGGCGGCCGCAAGCGCCTCGACCGCGTCGGTGCCCGCTTCGGTGTCGGAGGTCGTGACCGTCGCATCGGTCGACCAGAAGTACCGCAGCGTCGTCGCTGGCGACTGCCCGTCGCCCCTGTTGCGCACCGAGGTCGACAGGGTGATGCTCGTGCCGGGCGCACAACTGTCTTGGTTCACCGACGCCGACCCCACCACCAGGTCCGGAACGTTCGCGATCTGAGGCACCGCCCGCAGAACATCGACCCGAACCGACGATGAACAGTTGTCCGTCGTGTCGGACTCCTCCGCCACCGCATCCACGCAGGCGCCGAAGTAGTACGTCCCACGCGCCACCGGTGCCGTCAACTCCACCGACGTGCTGAGGCTGCCCGACTCGGCAAGCCCTGCGATCGGTTCAGCGGCCACCTGCGTGTCCGACCTCGTGGTCGTGGTGTCCGTCGACCGGTAGTAGCGCAGCATCGTCGACGAGGCGGGTCCATCGCCCTCGTTCGTGATCGTCGCCGACAGCGTGAACGGCGCCGCAGCGGCCGGGCCGTCGTCGCTCACCGCAGGCGACACCACCGCCAGGTCGGGATGGCCCTCTGGCACGTGCAAAGTGGTGTGCACCGTGACCTGAACGGCTGTCGAGCAGTTGTTCGTCGTGTCGGACTCCTCCGCCACCGCATCCACGCAGGCGCCGAAGTAGTACGTCCCACGCGCCATCGGTGCCGTCAACTCCACCGACGTGCTGAGGCTGCCCGACTCGGCAAGCCCTGCGATCGGTTCAGCGGCCACCTGCGTGTCCGACCTCGTGATCGTGGCGACCGTCGACCGGTAGTAGCGCAGCATCGTCGACGAGGCGGGTCCATCGCCCTCGTTCGTGATCGTCGCCGACAGCGTGAACGGCGCCGCAGCGGCCGGGCCGTCGTCGCTCACCGCAGGCGACACCACCGCCAGGTCGGGATGGCCCTCTGGCACGTGCAAAGTGGTGTGCACCGTGACCTGAACGGCTGTCGAGCAGTTGTTCGTCGTGTCCGACTCATCGGACTCCGCGTCCACGCAGGCTCCGAAGAAGTAGGTGCCCGGGCTCCCCGGCGCCGTCAACTCCGCCGACGCGCCGACGCTCCCCGAGGCCGGAAGGCCGGCGATGCTGTCCCTGCCCACCATCGTGTCCGATCGGGTGATCGTCGTGTCCGTCGACCGGTAGTAGCGCAGCGTCGTGGACGAGGCGGGCCCCTCGCCTGCGTTTCTCACCGTCGCCGACAGCGTGAACAGCGCCCCAACCGGCGGAGGGCTATCGCTCACCGACGCCACCACCTCCAGATCCGGACTGCTCTCCGCGCCGCGCGTGACGGACGGGACCGGACTGCAGTTCGCAAGTCCAACGCACAGAATCGCGGCCGCCCCTATCGTCCTTACTCCTTTCGTGCTGCGTGAATAGAAGGGCATGTCGATCAGATACTATCAGCCAAGGAAGGGGTGTGCCAGAATCCAGTCGACAGCGTCGACAGCGTGTACTCAAGTGAGCGTTAGCCGCGCCGTGCCCTATCCCTCCGTGGTCTGCAGCTCCTCGATGACCCGCCGCGCCATGCGGCCGGGGGCCGGCGGCAGGTCTTCGCCACCTTCGCCGTCGTACCTGGCGACCAGCAGGCTCAGCAGCTCGAGAGCGGTCTGGTCGTCGTCGAGCTTGTGGTGCATGAAGGCGATCTCGTACTCAGCCCACAGGTTGCGCTCCAGATCGTCGGGGTGGGCGGCGGCCGGGAAACGCTCCAGGTAGACCCGGTAATAGTCCATCGCCGCCTGATAATTGCCAACCCCGATGGCGTCGCGGGCTGCCTGGAAGTATTCGGCTGGGCTCATCTCCTCGGAGGTGCCGGGCATCGGCGTCTGACAGCCCAGCAGCACGGCGGCGCCCGCCGCCAGTGGGATGACAAGCGAACGCAGGATGCGGCCGGTGCGTACGGCGGAACGCATCATGCGGCTTCCAGCCGTGCGACGATGTCGTCGGCGAACTCGCTGGTCGAAAGCTGGGTGGCTCCGGTGGTGAGCCGCGCGAAGTCGTAGGTGACGCGGCCGGCGGCGATGGTCTCCGTCAGTGCGCGGTCGATCGCGGCCGCCGCCTCGGTCCAGCCCAGATGTTCCAGCATGAGCACGCCGGACAGGATCACCGAGCTGGGATTGACGACGTTCTTGCCCGCGTACTTGGGTGCCGTCCCGTGCGTGGCCTCGAAGATCGCGTGCCCGGTGCGGTAGTTGATGTTGGCGCCCGGCGCGATGCCGATGCCGCCCACCTGCGCGGCGAGCGCGTCGGAGATGTAGTCGCCGTTGAGGTTCATGGTGGCGATGACGTCGAATTCGCGGGGCCGGGTCAGGATCTGCTGCAGGAAGATGTCCGCGATCGCGTCCTTGATGAGCACCTTGCCGTCGGGGACCTCGCCATCGGCCGGCAGGTCGTCCCAGGCGATGGTGTGATCGGGAAAGCGCTCCGCGGCCACCTGGTAGCCCCAGCCGCGAAACGCCCCCTCGGTGAACTTCTGGATATTGCCCTTGTGCACCAGGGTGACGCTGCGTCGTCCGTGTTGAAGCGCGTAGCGGATCGCCGCCTCCACCAGGCGGGCGGTGCCGGTCCGGCTGATCGGCTTGACGCCGATGCCCGAGTCCGGCCGGATCTCCCAGCCGAGCTCGTCGCGCACGAAGTCGATGATGCGTTGCGCCTCGGGCGTTCCCGACCGCACCTCGAATCCGGCGTACACGTCCTCGGTGTTTTCCCGGAAGACCACCATGTCGACGTCGGCAGGCGAGCGCACCGGCGACGGCACGCCGGGGAAGTACTTGACCGGACGCAGACAGACATACAGGTCGAGCCTCTGCCGCAAGGCGACGTTGAGGCTGCGAATGCCGGTCCCGACCGGCGTGGTCAGCGGGCCCTTGATGCCGACCAGGTATTCGCGGAAGGCATCCTCGGTGGCCTGCGGCAGCCAGCTCCCGGTGCGCTCGTTGGCCTTCTCTCCCGCCAGCACCTCCAGCCAGTCGATGCGCCGCCGGCCGCCATAGGCGGCGGCGACCGCGCCGTCCAGTACGCGCACCGCAGCGGCCCAGATGTCGGGGCCGGTGCCGTCGCCTTCGATGTAAGGGATGATCGGCTCGTCAGGGACCTGCAAGCCGCTCGCGCTCATGGTGATCTTCTCGCCCATCAGAAGGCAGAGTATATCACCGGATGCTCTATCGCCGGATGCCAGTTCATCGAATGCCGGATCCTCGAATGACCGAGTGGTGGCGGGCGGCTGTCTTGTTGGCGGCCGTCCTCGCGCTCGGCGGCTGCGCGTGGCAGGGACTGTTGTGGGTCCCGGATCGCCAGATGAACGCCGATCTGCGCCTGCTGAGCAGGGAGCTGGAGCGGACCGCCGCGGGCCCGGAAACCGCCGACCGGCGGTATGCGCTGGTCGTGGAGATCGCCCGCACCCTGCGACGCGGCGGAGAGGGCGGACGCGAGCGGACATTCCTGACCCTGTATGCGCAGGAGCATCCCCTCGACCCGTACAACGCCGCCCATCTGGTGACCGTGGCGGACTCCTTTCGGGAAGCCGGGCAGGCGCCGCTGGCCGTGCATTACTACCGCCGGGTGCTGCGCAACCTGCCCGATCTGGAGGTGCGCGGCCGATCGTTGCACCAGCACTGCCTGCAGCGCCTGGTCGCGCTCGACGATGCCGTCCGGCACGTCGAGTACTACCGGGAGCTGGTTGAGCGGTTTTCCCAACGGATCGACCTGGGCCTCAGCCTCTACCGGCTGGCCGAGGCCTACGCCGAACGCGGCGACTGGGAGCAGGCGCTCGAAACCTACGGAACGTTCCTGCGCGCACCCCCGACCGAGATCCCCGGCGAGCCGCACCCCTACCGGCGCGTCACCGAGCTGATCCGCTTCCACCGTTCCGACAAGTCATGGGTGAGAGACGACCTGCCGACGTTGGTGGCGGAGGTGCGGGCGGCCATCGCCCGCCGCGACGTGCGCGCGCTGCGGCCCCTGCAGGCCGCGGTCAATTTCTTCGCGACCTCGTGGGGGAGCGACGCGACGCTCACCCGCCGCTTCCTGCTGGAGGCGTTCTCCATGCGGCGCGTCCACGCCGACGGCGAGTTGCACCCCGATTCCAACGACCGCGAAGCCTTCTTGCGCACCGCGGGATGGACGGCACGGGTCACTACCTGGTATTTTTACTTCCGAAGGATCGACTACAGCATCGATCCGGACGTCGACGGCACTTGGGAGTGGGCCGGCATCTACTTCGGCGAGAAGTTGTAGGACCACGTGTAGGGACCCCCGGTGACCGGACCGGCAGAGGCCAGACCTGTAGAGGCCAGACCTGTAGAGGAGAGGATGATCAACGCAGCAACGGGAGGAGGCGTGCGCACGCTCGTGGCGATCGCCGTGCTCATCACCATCGGCACCGTTCCGCTCGCGGCCCAAGAGTGCCGGAGCGACTGGGAGGCGTGCGATCACGCGCGCGTCGAGCACTACATCAAGCAGTTCACCAAACGCACGTGGCAGGGATGGCTGCACGGCGTCTGGGAGCGCTCGTGGATCTACGCCGATCACATCGGCGCGGCGCTGGATCGGCGTGGGCTGCCGCAGGAACTGCGGCTGCTGCCGGTGATCGAATCGGCCTACCGCCCCGACGCGGTGTCGTCGAGCGGCGCGGTGGGTCTTTGGCAGATCACCCGTCTGGGGGCGAGCGGATACCCGCTGCGGATGGGCGACGGATTCGACGAGCGGCGCGACTTCTGGAAGGCGACCGAGGTTGCGCTGGATACCCTGGCAACGAACTACCAACGCTTCCACGACTGGCTGCTGGCGATCGCGGCCTACAACGCCGGCCCGGGTGGCGTGCAGCGGGCGATCGACCGCGCCGGCACCACCGACTTCTGGGAGCTGCGCCGATCGGGCGCGCTGCCGCGGCAGACCGCGGAGTTCGTGCCCCGCTTCCTGGCGGCGGTCCGCGTCTTCTCGGAGCCGGAACGGTACGGGCTGCCGGACCTTGAGCCGATCACCTGGGTACGGGTGGGCGCCGGCGGCCGGGCCGACCTGCGCAAGCTGGCCGCGCACACGGGCGTGGACCTGAATCTGCTGCGCACCGCCAACGCGGAGCTCGGCTCGGTGTTCACCCCGAGCGATGCCCGCGTAGAACCGGCGGTGATCGCATCGAACGACGCGCGCGCCGCCGACCTGCGCGGCTACTGGCTGAAAGTCCCGGCCGAGCACGCCGAGCAGGCGCGGGCCCTCCTCGAGGAGCGAACGCAACTGTTCGACTTCATCGAGCACGTAATCCGCGCCGGAGAGACCTTCTGGGACATGGCGAAACGCTATGGCAGCAGCGTCGTTCTGATCGTCGACGAGAATCCCGACCTGCACCCGCGGCGGCTGCGGCTGGGCCAGACCGTGATCATTCCGCTGCTGGCCGGTACTCCGGTACCCGCACCGCAATTCCCCGACACCGCATGGATCGCGCGACTGGGTTCCGGCGCCGTCCACGTGGTGGAGTCCGGCGATTCGCTGTGGGGCATCGCGCGGACGCACGGGGTGACGGTGGAGGCATTGGCGGCCAGCAACGGCCGATCGCCGGACGACATCATCAAACCGGGCGACATCCTCATGGTGCAGGCCGGCGGCACGCTGTCGAGCGCCTGATGGATGGGCCCGCGCCGTCGGGGGTAGCCGTGAGGCGTACCCGGACGGCGCGCCCGCTTGCCCTGATCGCCGTATTGCCGGTGATCGTGGCGTTCCTGACGGCCTGCGGGGAACGGCGTGTGGGCTGGGGGGTGGTGCTCTGGGCACCGCAACCCGGCATCGGCGGATCGGTGCTCTCCATCAGCGACGAATCGGATATCCAGGACGTCTACCGCTACGGCGACGCCGACACGGTCCGCGAGCTTGCGCGCTGGCGGGTGAGGCTGTTCCCCGACCAGGAGAAGGCTGAGGAGTTCGCCGCCGCCTACCGCGACTTGGTCAACACCTTCGGTTACGCCGCGCGGAACGGCTTGCCGGTTCGCGCGGCTGCCGACTCCGGGTCGGCGCAACTCTATCGCCTGCGCGAGGGCGAAGCGGTAAAGATCATCGGTCGCGAAGAGGGCCCGGTGACGGTCGGCGACTACACGAACTTCTGGTATCAGGTGCTCACCGCCGACGGCACGCAGGGGTTCACGTTCGGGGAGTTCCTGCCGCTGTTCGAAACCGAGGGGGATCCACAGGCGGAGGTGGACCGGCTGATCGGCGAAGATTCGCGACTGGACCGCATCACCGGGGTCGCGTGGCGTCCGCAGTACTACGCCGACATGCTGGCCCGCCGGCGGATCGACCTCACACGACTGGACGATACCTACGGGTTCATTGTCGAACCGGTTGACCAGACCACACCATCGGTGGGCGACACCGTCCTGCCGGAGGACGCGGGTGGGCTGGCGCGCATGCGGCTGCCTGAGCTGGACCTGGCGTTCGCGTACGACCGGATCGATCGCATCGGCAAGGAGGTCTTCGTGCTGGAGGGAAGCGGCGTGCGGATCGTCTCCGAAACCGAATGGAGCATCGTGGTCTCCTTCCCGCACGAAGGCCGGCGGCAGACGCAGAAGTTCGTCGCACTCGACGCCCGGGTGGACGAGCTGATCGCGGCCGAGCGGGAGCGCCGCGACCGGATCTACGCGTCGCTGCGCGAGAGCGGACCGGCGCTGCGATCGAGCGCCTATGGCGAAGTCCTGTTGGAGCCGGAGCGCCGGTTCCGCTGGACCGGCTTCGAGCGGCTGGTCCCCGCGGTCATCCCGGCCGACGCGACCAGCACGGGCACCGTCACGCTGCGGCTGCATCTGTCGCGGGCGCTGCGCGCCGAGTACTCCGGCGCGCTCACGATGGCGTTCGATCGCGGCGGCGCAGTGCCGCCGGCATCGGTCCACTTTCTCTACGCGCGCGACGACGAGGGGCTCCGTCTGGTCCTGGCCGGCGAGATCGACGAAGAGCAGCTCCTGGTGCTGGGCGCCGCGGCGACGCCGCTGGTGATCTACTTCCGCTTCGCGGGCTGAGGCGTGGCTACCGTCACCCTGGAAGGGGTCTCCGTCGCCTACGGCGCGCAGACGGTGCTCGCCGGCGCCAGCACGACCCTGGCCAGGGGCGACCGCGTCGCCCTGGCCGGCCCCAACGGCAGCGGCAAGAGTACGCTGCTGCGCGTGGCCGCGGGCGAGCTTGCCCCGGACGCCGGCAGCGTGCGCCTGCAGCGCGGCGCACGCGTGTGCTACCTGCCGCAATCCGGTTCCGGCGACCCAGGTTCCGGCGACCATGCGGCCATGACCGGCCGGACCGTGGTGCAGGAGCTGGAGCGCGCCTTCGCCGACCTGCACGCGGTGGCGGCCGAGGTCATGGCGCTGGAGGCGCGGATGGCCGACGGGGACGCGAGCGAGCAGGTGCTGACCGACTACGGGGAGCTCCTGGAACGGCTGGAGCGCGGCGGGTACCACGAGCGCGACCGCGAGATCGGCGTCGTGATGCGCGGCCTGGGGTTCGAGGAGTCGGACCGCGACCGGCCGGTCAGCGAGCTGTCGGGCGGCTGGGAGATGCGGGTCGCGCTGGGCCGGGTGCTGCTGAGCCGCGCCGACCTGCTGCTGCTGGACGAGCCCACCAACTACCTGGACCTGCCGGCGCGCGAGTGGCTGGAGGGCTACCTGGCGCGCGGCGACGGCGGCTTCATGGTGGTCGCCCACGACCGGGAGTTCCTGGACCGCTGCTGTCAGACCGTGCTGGAGATCCGCGACGGCCGGCTGCGCTCCTACGCGGGCGGCTACTCCGACTTCGAGCGGGCGCGGGCCGAACAGATCCGCGCCGACGCCAAGGCGTACGAGCTGCAGCAGGAGGAGATCGAACGGATCGAGGCGTTCATTCGCCGTTTCCGCGCCACCGCCTCCAAGGCGCGCCTCGTGCAGAGCAGGGTCCGCTACCTGGAGAAGCTGCCGCGCCGGGAGCGGCCGGTGCAGGCGCCGACCATCAAGCTGTCGCTGCCCGATCCGCCGCGCAGCGGCAAGGTGCCGCTGACCTGCACCGGGCTGGTAAAGCGCTACGGCGACCTGCAGGTGTACGCGGGCGTCGACCTGGAGGTGGAGCGCAACGAACGGCTGGCGGTGGTCGGCAAGAACGGCGCGGGCAAGTCCACGCTGATGCGGGCGCTGGCCGGCGCCGAGGGGCCGAGCGCCGGCACGATCAGGCGCGCCGCGGGACTGCGGCAGGCCTACTTCGCGCAGGATCAGGAGCGGCAGCTCGATCCCGGCCTCACGGTGCTGGAAACCGTGCAGGCGTCGGCGGCCGCCGACCAGCAGCAGAAGGTCCGCGACCTGCTGGGCGCCTTCCTGTTCAGCGCGGACGACGTCGACAAGCCGGTAGGCGTGCTGTCGGGCGGCGAGCGGGTGCGCGTGGCGCTGGCGCGGCTGCTGCTGCAGCCGATCAACCTGCTGCTGCTGGACGAGCCCACCAACCACCTGGACATCGTCTCCACCGAGGCGCTGGCCCGCGCCCTGGAGCAGTTCCGGGGGACGCTGATCGCGGTCTCGCACGACCGCGCGTTCCTGCGCCGGCTGGTCACCAGCGTCCTGGAGGTGGACCGCGGCGGCGCCCGCCTGTACCCCGGCGACTTCTCCTACTACGAGTGGAAGCGCGGCAGCGAGGACGATGGTGTCCCGGCGCGCGCCACCCCGCGCCGCACGGGCCGGGGCCGGCCGAAGCAGGGCCCGGACGACCGGTCGCAGGCGGCAAGGGAGGATCGCGTGCTGGTGGAGCTGGAGGAGTTGGAGGAGCAACGGATGCGGATAGAGGCGGATCTGGCGCGGGAGGACACATGGCGCGACGGCGAGGCGATGCGCGGGCTGAAGCGGTCGCTCGCCCGCAACCAGGAACGGGAGCGCGAGCTTACGAGCTCGCTCTCGTCCGATTGAGGTCTGGCGAGTAAGGTCTGCACGATGAACGAGCCCTTCCACGCCTACGACATCCGTTCCGTATACGGCGCCGGCATCGACGAGCCGTTGGCATACCGCATCGGCCGTGCCGTGGCACGGCATCAGGAGGCCGAGCGCTACCTGCTCGGCCACGACGCGCGCACCCACTCGCCGGCGCTCGGTGACGCCCTGGCGCGCGGGCTTGCCGCCGAAGGGCGGCGCGTGGCCAGCGTGGGGCTCACCACCACGCCGGCGCTCCACTACCTGCAACTCGATGGCGGCTACGACGCTGCCGTGATGGCGACCGCATCGCACAATCCGCCGCAATACCACGGTTTCAAGGTCTTCGACGGGTCCGGCGGGGCGGTGAGCTATGCGAAAGGACTCTCCCGCGTGGAGGAGTTGCTGGCAGATATCGAAGGCGAGGAGGCCGGCAGCCCCGGGGTGCGTCTGGAGCCGGCGCCGCCGCATCACGGGTACGTCGACTTCGCGGCCACGGCGGCGCAGGGCGCGCCGCTGGCTGGCGGCGTGGTGGATGTCTCCAACGGGTCGGCCGGCGCGCTGACGCAGGCGGTGGCCGATCGGCTGGGCGGGTTCGTCACGGTGCTCAACGGCGAGCCGGACGGCACGTTCCCCGCGCACCCGCCCAATCCGCTGGAGGAGGCCAGCCTGTGCGACGTCGCGCCCGCGGTGCGCGCCGGCGATGCGGCCTTCGGGGCGATTCTCGACGGTGACGGCGACCGGGTGATGTTCGTCGACGAGCGCGGCGAGGTGGTGGCCGCCTCCTTCAGCGGCGCCCTGCTGGCCGGAGAGATGCTGCGCCGCCATCCGGGCGCCGCGATCGTTCACGACCTGATCGCCTCCCGCGTGTTCGCCGAGGAGATCGCCGCCGCCGGCGGCCGCGCCGTGCGCTCGCCGGTCGGCTACACCCAGTTGTACGACGTGATGGTGGACTCGGGCGCCGTGTTCGGCTGCGAGACGTCCGGGCATCTGTACTTCCGCGTGTCCGACGCCTACTTCACCGAGTCGGCGCTGTACGCGGTCGTGATGATGGCGGCGCTGCTGGCGCGCACTGGCAGGCCGCTGTCGGCACTTGTCGATCCGTTGCGCAGCCGCTATGCGCAGTCCGCGGAGATCAACCTGCCGGTCGCCGCCCGCGAGGAGGCGCTGGCCGCGATGGAACGCATCCGCCACCGCTACCGCGACGCGCAGCTCGATACGCTGGACGGACTGTCGGTGGCGTACGACCACGTCTGGTTTACCATTCGGCCGAGCAACACGGAGCCGCTGTTGCGCCTGCGCCTGGAAGGGCGTGACGCCGATACCGTGGCGGCGGCGCTGGCGGAGGTCCGCGCCGTCATCGAAGGAAGGGAAGGATGAGGATCCGATACAACGCACCGGTGGTCCTGAGCTACGCGGTCGCAGCCGCGGCCGTGATGGTGATCGACCAGGTATCGGGCACGGAGTTCGCGGCCAGGAACTTCGCGGTGCCCGGCAGCCTCGCAGGCGCCCCGGCGATCGGCTACGTGCGCTTGATCACGCACGTGCTGGGGCACGCCGACTGGCCGCACCTGCTTGCCAACTTCGCGCTGATCCTCCTGATCGGGCCGATCCTGGAGGAGAAGTACGGTTCCGGGCCGCTGGCGGTGATGATGGCGATCACCGCGCTGGCGACCGGCGGGCTGAACGTGCTGTTCCTGTCGACCGGCCTGATGGGCGCCAGCGGCATCGTCTTCATGATGATCCTGCTGAGCTCGTTCACCAACATCCGCTCGGGGGAGATCCCGCTCACCTTCATCCTGGTGGTCCTGATGTACCTGACGCGGGAGGTGTTCACCGCCTTCACCGAGGATTCGATTTCGCAGTTCGCCCACATCGCAGGCGGCCTTTTCGGCAGCCTGTTCGGCTTCGCGATCACCCGCGGGGCGCCGCCGCTCGCGCAGTCCGCGCCGCCGGTCGACCATCCGGAGGAATCATCATGAGCTCGCAATCCGACCACCCGAACGGCGTCGTGCATTACGACGCCGCCACCCTGCGCACCTTCGCCGCCGACGTCATCCGCGCCCTGGGCGGCTATCCCGAGCACGCGGAGATCGTCGCGCGCCATCTGGTCTTGGCCAATCTGGTGGGCCATGACTCGCACGGCGTGTTCCGGCTGCCGCAGTACACGGATTTCGTCGACCGCGGCCATGTCGACCCCAAGGCGCGGCCGACCGTGGAGCGCGAAGCGGCGGCGACTGCGTTGATCGACGGGCACAACGCCTGGGGCCACGCCGTGGCAGAATTCGCGACCCAGATAGCCGCGGCGAAGGCCGACCGCACCGGCATGGCCGCGATAGGCGTGCGCAACGCCTTCCACATCGGCCGGGCCGGAGCGTACGCGCTGATGCTGGCCGAGCAGGGGCTGATCGCCCAGATCTTCTGCGGAGCCGAGGGGTCCGCCTTCATCGCCCCGTGGGGAGGCACCGAGCGGCGGCTTTCCACCAATCCGATCGCCATCGCCATCCCCACCGGCGGCGAGCCGATCCTGGTGGACATGACCACCAGCGTGGTGGCCGAAGGCAAGGTGAAGCTGGCCCGCACCGCCGGCAAGACGCTGCCGCCGGGGTGGGTCCTGGACAAGGACGGGGAGCCGAGCACCGATCCGGAGGACCTGTACGCTGGCGGCACGCTGCTGCCGTTGGGGGGAAGCGTCGCGCACAAGGGGTACGGGCTGGGCGTGATCGTCGACCTGCTCGGCAGCGTCCTCACCGGGGGGTTGCCGGGCATGATGGGGCCGATCCTGCACAACCATTTCCTGCTGCAGGCGTTCGATCCGGCGACGATCACGGACCGCGGCGCGATGGAGGCGGCACAGGAACGCTACTTCGAGTACCTGCGCTCGTCACGGAAGCGGGCCGGCGTGGCCGAGATCCTGCTGCCCGGAGAACCGGAGCAGCGCTCCGCGGCCGACCGGCAGGCGAACGGCATCCCGCTCGACGCCGGCGTGATCCGTTCCCTCGATGAGCTCTGCGAGCGCCTGTCCGTCACACCCCTCGCCGAGCGCTAGCTAGCGTAGCGCGCAGCTCACGCTGAACCATGACCTGACGTGCAGGGTGGACCGTAGCGCGGTTGCCGCTTTACGCTGAGGTGCCTGATGGCTACCGCGATGACGATCAACACCATGCAGGATCTGGCTCGCGTGTTGGACGAACACCCGGAGTGGGTGGATGCGTTGCGGGTTCGCCTGCTGACCCGCGAACTGCTGGAGTTGCCGCAGAAACTCGCCGACTTCGTCACTGCGGCGAATAAGCGCTTCGAGGCCATCGAAACACGGCTCGACCGGATGGAGGACGACCTGACCGAGCTGAAGGGCGGGCAGGCCCGGATGCAGGACGACCTGTCCCTGCTGAAACGCGGGCAGGCCAGGATGCAGGATGACCTGTCGGTGCTGAAGGGCGGGCACGCCAGGAACGCCGCCGAGCGGCAAGCCGGTCTCATCGCCGAGGATCTGGGACTCGAGTACGTCCGCACGCTGACCTTCGATGACATCAGGAACCTGGTTCGGTCCCACGACACGACCGACATACCCGTGAACGACCTGCGCAGTTTCCGATTGGCGGACCTCGTCGTGGAAGCGGCGCACGAGGGGGACGCCTGCTACGTCGCGGTGGAGATATCCTTCACCGCCAACGGCGGGGACACGAAGCGGGCGCTTCGCAACGCCGGTTTCCTGACCAGGTTCACCGGCAGGAGGGCGTATGCCGTGGTCGCCGGCGTGCATGTCGATGATCGCATTCGCGACATCCTGGATGACGGCGACGTGTCATGGCATCGGCTGGACCAGAAAACCCTGGACGTAGCGTAGCCGGCCCCGCGGCCACCCCTTGTTGGGCGTAGATGAGCGGCAGCGCCTCGCGGCATAGCCGTTCGAAGCAGCTTCCGAACCAAGCGTCGAGTGAGGACGAGATGCGGTCCGCAAAGGCGCGCGCCGGACCGCCGGCGCGGATGACGCTTACGTTGGGGAACACGAATCGGAACCAGAAGCGGAGCAACGGGTCGTCGATCCCGAAGCGTACGTGACGGGGATTGGGCGGCTGACGTTCCAGCGGATAGCGGCGGCGCAGGTAGCCGAGGCCCGTCAACTGCTGCAGCGCCGTCGAAGACTGCTGGCCCAGGTAGTAGAGGCCGGGCTTGTGCGCCATGAACTTCAGGATCAGCTCGCTCTTGCCCACGCGGCGCCGGCCGTAGATCGGAATGAGCTCCGACCTGGGCGAACGGAAGGCGCGCTGCAGGACGTGCAATTCCGCGTCGCGCCCGATAAACCTCACCGGAATCGTAAGATGAAGGATGCAGCCAGAATCTTCAAGTCGTATTACGACAAGTCACGACTCGACAAGTCACGACTTGATGGGTGTGTGGCGTAGTGTGAGACGAGACGGTTAGCCGTTGTTGGGAAGCACGTCGATGTCCGGGCAATCGCACAGATCCCGGTCAGCCGTGACCAGCGTCATACCGAGCACCATGGCACTCGCGGCGATGAAACGGTCCGCCGGATCCTGAGTCTGAAGCCGCACGGCGCGGCTGGCCATCGCCACGTCGATCGTGACCGGAGCTTCGCGCATGGGCGATTCAGCCATCGCGTGACGCAGCCAGCTCGGAGCATCGGGCTCCAGTATCAGCCGCCCCCGCTCGGCCAGTATCAGGATCTCCCAGATGCTGATGGCGGAGATCCACCGCTCATGCGCGGGGTCCTCCAAGGCACGCCGTACCGGGTCGGTCAGCCGGGACTCGTCCGCCATGCTCCACACCCAGATGTGGGTATCGAGCAGCAGCTTCATGCTTGACGCAGCACTTCCCAGTCCGACGGCTCCGATGCCGGCGAGACGATGTCACCGACGATTGTCGTGCGGTCACGCATGCAGCCCAACCATCCTTCGTCCCGCGCAGCGGGCGGCGGCGGCACGATCTGTGCGACAGGCTTGCCGAATCGCGTCACCAGCACCGGCACCCGCGTCTTCCCTACGCGGTCCAGAACCGCGAGACAGGTGGCCTTGAACGTCGAAATCTGAATCTCCTCCATGGCCGTAGTTGTACCATGGACCATGACCATAGTCCATCCTTTCGCTGCCATCGAACGCTGCATGAAGCAGGCTGCCGGTGGTCTCGGTCTCGCAATGCTCGCCGATGAACGGCGCGTAGCTATCGATCCGGGTCATGCGGGATGTCTGTCAGCCCAGCAACAGCTCGCCTACCAGCGCCAGGGCGAATCCCAGGACGGCGCCGAGCGGCGGCGACCAGTGGCGTTCCAACCGCGCCTGCGGCGCGATGTCCTGGAACGTCAGGTACAGGATGCCTCCCGCGGCGAACAGCATGATCGCGCCCAGGATGGCGTCCTGATCGGCCAGCCAGAACCAGCCCACCGCGCCGCATACCGGTCCCATCAGCGCGAGCAGCAGCATGCGGCGCACCGCGACGCCGGCGCGGACGTTCCCGGCCAGCTCCCGCCACGAGTTGAAGCCCTCGGGGAGGTTCTGCAGCCCGATCAGCAGCGCCAGCAGGATGGCGCCGTCGGCGCCCGCAGCGAACATGCCGCCGAGCGCCAGCGATTCCGGCAGAAAGTCGGCCCCCATGGCGATGAACTGCGGCGCCGAGCGATTGCGCTTCGCCTGGACGCGGTCTACCGTCATGAACGCCGCGCCGCCGCCCAGCAGCAGCGCCGTGGCCACCACCGGGTGCGGCAGGCGGGCGGCCCCCTCCGGGACCAGCACCAGGGCGACGGCGCCCACCAGCACCCCGCCGCCGAAGGCGACCACGAAGTGCCGGAGTTCCCGCTCCAGCCAGCGCGGCCCGATGTGCCTGACCGCGCCCAGACCGGCGCCCACCGGTATGCAGGCGCCGGCCAGCGCCGTCCACAGCAGAAGCTCGGCTAAACGACCCATGACGCGCACACCCGGTGATCGCGAAACGCCCAATAGCTTCCCGGCACAGCAACCGGAGCTTACTTGTCCAGAGCAGCTATGCCGGTCAATGCAATAGGGGGACGGTCCGGAAACTCCGCCACCAAGTGCAACTTCCCGCCCATCGCTTCGACGTACCCACTGAGCGTGGATATCAGCAGATCGCTACGCTGTTCGATGCGAGACACGTTTTCCTGGTTGATCCCGAGCGTCTGGGCTACGCGCGCCTGCGTTTGATTTCGCGCCTTGCGGAGATCCCGAAGGGTCATCTCTTCGGCAATCAGCGCATCGGCCAACTCCTCGACTCTCTTCCGGCGATCTTCGGGGAGAGCGTCTATCTTTTCTCTGAGTGTAATAATATGCAAGACAACATCCTTGTGAAACGATGTGATGAACGCTGTACTTTCTGAACTCCTTGTTGACGGAACTCTTTGTTGACTGAACTCGGCATTGGCTGAGACTCTACATTGACCGACCTCCTCTATCCTCAAGGTACGAATCGAACCGCTCGTCCGCTTCTCTTATCAGCCTCGCGTAGAAACGCGTTTCTTCCATTTTCGATTTGTCTCCGGCCACGAGGAGAATGGCCTTACGATCAGGGTTGAATGCAAAGGCGACGCGCCACACGCCGCCATCGGCATCAAAACGAAGCTCCTTCATGTTGCGATGGCGCGACCCGTTCAGCGTGTCCACCCGCGGGCGACCCAGCGTTGGTCCAAATTGCTCGAGAACCTCGGCATGGGCGTAGAGCTTTTCTTGCACCGCGTCAGTCAGGTTCTCGAATTCCTCGTCGAAGGCCGGATGGAATCCGACAGCCCAGCTCATGCCGAGGAATATGATGCAAGACGCATATGCTGTCAAGAGCACTCTGATATGGACCCTAGATGGCGTCATCGCGTCCTATCCGAGCTCAGCGTTGCCCTTGTCCGTCCCTCTCCGTCCCACCTCTTTACATGTCCAGGATCCAACCTTGACCTGCAACCGCAGGCTCCCACCATTGGCAGCCATGAACAGGCCATCTGAGTCAGCTTCGCAACCCGCGCCGGCACGGGCCAGGATCGCGGTCATCGGCGCCGGGATCGTCGGCAACTGCCTGGTCGCTCACCTCGCGGAGCTGGGCTGGGAAGATCTGGTCCTGATCGACAAGGGTCCGTTGCCCAATCCCGGCGGCTCCACCGGCCACGCCTCGAACTTCATCTTCCCCACCGATCACGGCCGCGAGATCGCCGTGCTGACGCTGGAGAGCCAGCGCCAGTACGAGGAGCTGGGGGTGAACACCACCTGCGGCGGCGTCGAGGTCGCGCGCACCGAGGAGCGCATGGAGGAACTGCGCCGGCGCATGACCTCGGCCCGTTCCTGGGGGATCGAGACCGAGTTGCTCACCCCGGCCGAGGTAGTGGCCAGGGTGCCGTTCGTGAACGGCGACGTGATCAAGGGCGGTTTCTACACGCCCAGCGTTTCCGTCGTGGACTCTGTGCGCGCCGGCACCATCATGCGGGAACGCGCCGTGGCCAAGGGCGTGCTGACCGTCCTGGACAACACCGAGGTCACCGGGCTGGAGGTGGAGCAGCGCCCGTTCGGCCGGCCCCACGTCCGCGCCGTGGTGACGGATCGCGGCACGATCCTGGTGGAGCAGGTGGTGATCTCCTGCGGCGTGTGGAGCCCGCGCGTCGCGGCCATGGCCGGCGCCAGCATTCCGCTCACGCCGGCAGTACACCAGATGGCGGACATGGGTCCGATCGACCTGATGAGCACAACAGGCAACGAGATCGGCTACCCGATCGTGCGCGACATGGACGTGTTCATGTACGAGCGGCAGAGCCACGAGGCGATGGAGGTGGGCTCCTACGCCCATCGCCCGATCCTGGTGCGCCCGGACGATATCCCCTCCCTGGCCGACGCGGAACGCTCGCCCACCGAGATGCCGTTCACCGGCGACGACTTCGCGCCTCAGCTCGGCCACGCGCGCGAGATCATGGGCGAGCTCCTGGCCGGCTCCGAGATGCAGTATTCCGTGAACGGGTTGCTCTCCCTGACCCCCGATACGCAGCAGGTGCTGGGCGAGACCGCGGAGGTGGAGGGGCTCTGGTCGGCCGCAGCGGTGTGGATCAAGGAGGGCCCGGGCACCGCGCGCCTGATCGCCGAGTGGATGACCTACGGTTACCCACGCCTGTGCGATCCGCACGGCTCCGACATCACCCGCTTCTACGCCCATGAGCGCACGGAGCGGCACATCCGCGCGCGCGCAGACGAGCATTTCAACAAGACCTACGGCATCGTCCACCCGCGCGAGCAGTGGGCGTCCGAGCGCGGCATGAACCGCGCGCCGTTCCACGACCGGACCGCGGCGCTGGGCGCCGAGCTGTACGACGCGCGCGGCTGGGAACGCCCGCAGTGGTACGCGTCCAACGCCGACCTGGTGGAGCGCTACGGCGTCGCGGACCGCCCGCACGAGTGGGACCGGCGCTGGTGGTCGCCGATCAGCACCGCCGAGCACCTGCACCTGCGCGAGAAGGTCGGAATCGTCGACGTGAGCGCCTTCCAGATCTTCGACGTGTCCGGCCCCGGCGTGGCGCCCTACCTGGAGCGGCTCACCGTCAACAAGTGTGACCGGCCGGTGGGCAGCTCGATCTACACCCCGCTGCTCACCCCGGACGGCGGCTTTCGCGCCGACCTCACCATCCAGCGGCTGGCCGCCGACCGGTTCCGGATCGTCACCGGCGCCTTCGACGGCGCCCGCGACGAGGTGTGGTTCCGCCGCCATCTGCCCGACGACGGCTCGGTCCAGTTCGAGAACCGGTCATCCGCGCTCTGCACCATCGGCGTGTGGGGTCCGGATGCGTGCGCGCTGCTGGCCGGGATCACGGACACGGGTCTCTCGCAGCCGGAGTTCCCCTACGGGACGGTGCGGGAGGCGATCATCGACGGCGTGCCCGTGACCATGCTGCGCATCTCCTACGTGGGCGAGAGCGGCTTCGAGATCTCCACCGCCATGCAGCACGGCGTGCGCCTGTGGGACGCGCTCTGGGAAGCGGGCCGTCCGCTCGACGCCCGGCCGGTGGGCATCGGCGTCTACGCCACCACCGGCCGCATGGAGAAGGGCTACCTGCTGATGGGCTCCGACCTCACCGCGGAATACTCGCCGGTAGAGGCCGGCCTGGCCCGCCCGCGCGTGAAGCGCGAGGACTTCATCGGCAAGGGGGCCTACCTGAAGGCGCGCGCCGATGGTCCCCTGGCGAGGATGTGCGCGCTGACCATGGACGACCACACGGGCGCGGCCGGCATCGACCGCTTCCCGACCGGCGGCAACGAACCCATTCTGACGCCGGACGGACAGCGGATCGTCGACGCGCACGGCCGCGAGTCACGCGTGACCTCGGCCGGCATGGGGCCGTCGGTGGGCAAGTACCTGCTGTTTGCCTACCTGCCACCCGAGCATGCGGCGGCCGGCACCAGGCTGCAGGTGCTCTATATGAACGAGCCCTTCCCGGTCACCGTGGCCCCCGGCCTGACACTGTTCGAACCCGCCGACACCCGCATGAAGGCATGAGGTTCCGGTCGCACCGCCGACGGTGATCCATGGCGCAGCAGTCCGTCGCGCACACCGAGGCGCAGATCGAGCAGGCCGCGGCGTTGCAGGCTCATCTGGCCGGCGACCGCCATCGGCCCCGCTACCACTTCATGCCGCCGGCTGCGTGGATGAACGACATCAACGGCGCCCTGTTCTGGCGCGGCCGCTACCACATCTTCTACCAGTTCAACCCGCACGGCGCGTACTGGCATCGCATCCAGTGGGGACACGCCTCCAGCGTCGACCTCGTGCACTGGGTGCACCATCCGGTGGCACTGGAGCCGGACCCGCAGGGACCGGACCGGGTCGGCTGCTTCAGCGGCGGCGCCCTGGTCAGCAAGGAGGGCGTGCCGACCTTCATCTACTTCGGCAACCCGGACGGCATCTGCCTGGCGTCCAGCGACGACGATCTGCTGATCCGGTGGACCCGGCATCCCGACAACCCGGTGATCCCGCAGCCGCGCGAGGGCGACGCCGACTTCGGCCGCTACGAGGTGCACGACCCGTGCGCGTGGCTTGCCGGCGACACCTGTTACGCGGCGGTCAACCGGCGCCATCCGAACGGGGCAGGCGACGCCGCGTTTCTGTTCAAGTCACAGGACCTGCGCCACTGGCAGTTCGTCGACACCTTCTATCAGTCACGCCGCGAGTGGACGGAGGCGGACGAGGACTGCGCAGTTCCCGACTTCTTCCCGCTCGGCGACCGGCACATGCTGCTGTTCTGCAGCCATCTGCAAGCCACCCAGTACTACCTGGGCGAGCTGCGCGGCGAGCGGTTCCATCCTCGGGTCCACGGCCGCATGAGTTGGGAGGGGGGCCAGTTGGGCGGCCCGCGCACGCTGCTGGACGGCTCCGGGCGGCGCATCTTCTTCGATTGGGTGCGCGAGATCCGCGGCGCGGAACGGGAACGAGCGGCCGGCTGGTCGGGGGTGATGACGCTGCCGCGGATCCTGGGGCTGGCCGCCGACGGCACCCTGACCATCGAGCCGGTGCCCGAGGTGGAGCGGTTGCGCTGCCGCCACCGCCGCCGGCAGTCGCTCGCCGTGGCCGACGGCGCCGATACGGTGATGGGCGGCATCGCCGGCGACAGTTGTGAGCTGGCGCTGGAGATCGACCCGGGGGAGGCGACCGAGGTGGGCGTTGCGGTGCGTTGCTCGCCCGACGGCGAGGAACAGACGCCAGTCACGTACGACGCCCGCGCCGGGGTGATCCGGGTCGACGTGAGCCGCTCGTCGCTGGACCGGGAGATCGTCTATCACCGCTACCGGACGAGCAACAACGGCCGTGCGCTGATGGCCACGCTGCCTGCGAGCGAACGCACGGTCACGGCTCAGGAGGCGCCGTTCCTCCTGGCCGCCGGCGAGCCCCTGAGGCTGCGCCTGTTCCTGGACCGGTCGCTGCTGGAGGTGTACGCCAACGGCCGCCAGTGCGTGACCCAGCGGATCTACCCGACCCGCGACGACGCCGTCCAGGTGCGGCTGCTGGCCCGCGGCGGCGCGGCCACGGTGCGCCGGCTGGACGCCTGGGAGCTGGCTCCGGCCCATACCTGAGGTACGCGGCCAGGGCCGGCGCGCGCTGTCAGATGCGGCCGGTGCGGCGCAGCAGCGTCAGGTGGTTGCGCACGTTGTCGTACTCGAAGTAGGCGTCCTGCAGGTGGCGTCTGTCGCCCGAGCGGAGCGCCGTGCGGCCGTGCAGCACGCGGTGGCTGGCGACCAGCAGGATGTGTCCGGGTTCAAGGCGGAAGGAAGCCCGGACGCCGGCGTCGTTCATGCGGGTCGAAAGCTCGTGATAGGCGGCGTAGAAGTCGCCCAACCGGGGCTCGGACAGGGGAATGGGCTGCATCTGCTGCGTGTTGAAGCGCACCAGCCTGACATGGCCGCGGGCGTCCAGGTCGACCACGGGATTGACCGCGTAGCTCTCGTCATCCTTGCTGAACAGGCGGAACGGCACCGGCACCACGCAGAGCGCGTCGAACTTGTCCGGGTGGTCGCGGCGCAGCCCGTCGACCACGCCGAAGGCGTCCACGATCGAGGAGTCGCCCCCCTCGCACTCGTTCGCCAGCATGTGCAGGACCTGCACGTTCGGCGGCCAGCTATAGCTGCTGAAGTCGTTGTGCGGGGCGATCGCCAGCGTGGTGTGCGCGATGCTGTAGCCCGTGGGATCGACCACGACGTTGTGGATGCGGTCGAACACCACCTCGCGGATGGGACCCAGACGGGCGGTGAGCTGCTCCGACGAATCGGGTTCCGTGGGGGCGTCGACGATCACGCACGCGCCGGTCTCGAGGAACTCCTCGATCAGGTCCGCGGCGGTGCGGTCGTGGTGCAGGAATCGGTGAAAGTCGAACTCCCGCGGCCGGAAGCGGCAATCCCAGTAGCGGAGGTCGGAGCGAGGCCGGCCGATGAGGCCGTGGATCTCGCTCGACCGGTAGTGCGTGCGGTGTCCGTCCGGCCACGCGATGGCGACCTCCTCGTCCTCGCATCCGGCGTGCTCGATGGTGACTTGGCTCGGCCGCAGGTCCACAGCGACCCGGAAGAGGTGGAACCGCTTCTCCGTGGTCTGCACGACGCGGCACTCGCTGCAACCGCAGTTGTCGCGCAACCACAGGTAGGGGAGATCGGTCCGTGCGCCATCCTGCCAGACCGCGGCCAAGGCTTCGCCGTACTCGGCGACGCTGCTGATCGAGTGATGCATGATCGAACCCTCAATCGGTGATGACCGGCCCGGAACCCGGGCACGCGAACGCTTACGCGCGTATCAAGACTCCCATTTCCGGCATGTGTCAAGCGTTTTTTTACGTTTTTATATATTTTTTTTGGCGCCAGGCAGCTCGCGGCGCCGGGGCTGTTGACCGGGGTATCGGTCCCGCATACACCATGCGCAACGGGAGAGTTACAGGCATGCACACGACGACGACGCCGGATGCCCCCACGGTGAGCTTCACCAGCATGGCGGACGGCACCCGCGAGGACTACGAGCTGCTCGCACGGTTCGAGGACGAGTTCGCCGCCGGCACCGCGGACCGGGTGCTGGGGCAGCTCCGCGCGCTGGCCGGATCGCTGGGCGGCTACCAGGTCGACCGGCTGGAGCACTCGCTGCAGACCGCGACCCGGGCGTGCCGCGACGGCGCGGAGGAGGAGATGGTGGTGGCGGCGTTGCTGCACGACATCGACGACCTGCTGGCCCCACACAGCCACGGCGAGCTGTCGGCCCTGATCCTGCGCCCCTACGTGACCGAGCGGACGTACTGGATCGTGCGCCATCATGGCCTCTTCCAGCTCGTCTACTACGGCCACTTCCGGGGCTGGGACCGCAACGCGCGCGACAAGTACCGCGACCATCCCTGGTACCAGGACGCCGTGGACTTCTGTCGTCGCTGGGACCAGTGCGCATTCGATCCCGATTACGACTCGCTGCCGCTGGAGTTCTTCGAGCCGATGGTCCGCCAAGTGTTCGCGCGCGAGCCGTTCAGCTTGGCGCCGAGGGAGCATTCATGACCACGCAACCGCAGAGCGTCGACCAGTCCGACCGCATCGTCCCGATCAACCTGCGCCAGAGCGGCCGCACTCCGACCGAGCTGCTCATCTCCACCCGCGTGCGCAAGTCGCCCTACTGGCACCTGTCGCACGCGGCGGGCTGCTGGCGCGCCACGGTGTACAACCGCATCTACCACCCGCGCGGCTACGTCCGGCCCGAGGACGGCGGCGCGGCGGCCGAGCATGAGGCGCTGACCCATCACGTCACGCTCTGGAACGTCGCGGTCGAGCGGCAGATCCGCGTCAAGGGACCGGACGCGGAGCGGTTCACCAACTACGTCATCACCCGCAACGCGGCCCGCATCAGGCCCATGCAGGCCAAGTACGTCATCCTCTGCAACGAACGGGGCGGCATCCTCAACGATCCGGTGCTGCTGCGCCTGTCGGAGGACGAGTTCTGGTTCTCGCTCGCCGACTCCGACCTGCTGTACTGGCTGCAGGGGGTCAACGTCGGCATGCGCATGGACGTCGAGATCGACGAGATCGACGTCTGCCCGGTGCAGATCCAGGGGCCGAAGTCGGAGGCGCTGATGGCCGATCTGGTTGGCGAGGGGATCCGCGACATTCCCTACTACGGCATCATGGAAGCCGAGATCGCTGGCTGTGAGGTGGCAATCTCCCAATCCGGCTTCTCGGGCGAGAAGGGCTACGAGATCTATCTGCGCGACGCCACGCTGCACGCGGAGAAGCTCTGGAACGCGGTGCTGGAGGCGGGCAAGGCGCATCAGCTCATGGTCATCGCCCCCGGCCATCAGCGCCGTATCCAGGCCGGCATCATGTCCTGGGGCCAGGACATCGACCATGAGACGCTGCCGTTCCAGTGCGACCTGGCCTATCAGGTGCCGCGCAAGAAGGAGGCGGACTACATCGGCAAGGCGGCGCTGGAGCGCGTGCGCGCACAGATCGACGCCGGCCGGCCGCCGTTCAAGATGACGATGGTCGGCATGACCATCGGCGGCAAGCCGATCGACGACTACGCGCCGGACTTCTGGCTGGTGTCGGACGCCGGCGGCGGCGACCCGATCGGCTACCTGACCTCGCCGTGGTACGCCCCGGAGCTGGGCTGCAACATCTCCTTGGGCCATGTGCCGGTGGGGCTGTCGGCCATCGGCACGGACCTCACCGTGTGGCTGCCGGACCAGTATGCCAGCGAGCCGGGCAAGCCCGAGCGGGCGCAGGTGTGCGAGGTGCCGTTCCGGCCGTCGGTCAATCCCAGCGCGCGCGAGATCGCGCACTCCCGCGGTGAGGACGCCACGGTATAGCGCCCCAATATGGTCGCCTTACGGGCGTGACTGCCGGGATCGTCGACGGCGAGCCGCCGCTCGACCGGGAGCGGCTGTTCCGCGGCGAGATCCTGGCGTTCCGGCGGATGCCGGCGATGGCGGCCCTGGTGGAACGGGCGCGGGCGATGTCCTGTCAGGCGTTCGCTCCGCATGCGCCGACGGAGGCCCAAGCGTCGCTCGATCGAACGGAGTTCCTGGCTAGAGCGGGGGACCTCCGGCGCTCCTTCATGCGCGACGGGGAGGTGCGCGCGGCGTATCGAGCGGTGATCGCTGCGCTGGGCCTCGACCCCGCCCGCACGTACGCCGACCGCCTCATCCTGCGCCTGCAACCGAGCGGTGACACGCACCGCGGCCGGCGGGTGCGGGATCTGCCCGCGCACCGCGACACCTGGGGCTCCAACGTCATGGCCCAGATCAACCTGTGGGGGCCGGTCTTCCCGGTCGAGCCGGGCGCCACCATGGTGATCTGGCCGGCGCTGTTCGGCCGGCCGGTGGCCAACACCAGCGCCGAGTGGGACCTGGAACGGCTGCGCGAGTCGCCCGGGCGCTATCCGTTGCTGCCCGAGTGTCAGGCGCCGCTCGACGGCACCCCGGAGGTCCCCGTCCTCATCGAGCCCGGCGATCTGTTGTGCTTCTCCGGGGCGCATCTGCACGCCAGCCGTCCCAATCGGACGGGACGGACGCGGGTGAGCATCGACAGCCGCATCGTCGACCGCGGCGACGTGCGCGCGGGACGCGGGGCGGCCAACGTCGACGGCCGCGCTCCGCGGGTCGCCTTGGAGTGGTTCCGCGGCGTCGCGGACGGCGAGCCGCTGGGGGCCGGGTGACGGGTAGCGCCGGTTCGGGCGACGATCGGAGCGCCACGGGCGCAGGAGGGATGCCATGACCAGCTACCAGATCGTCGAATGGGGGGCGCCGCTCGCCGAGAACCACTACGAGACGCCGGAGCCGACGGGAACCGAGGTGCTGCTGCGCGTGACCTCCAGCGGCGTCTGTCACAGCGACCTGCACATCCGCGCGGGCTACTTCGACATGGGCCATGGGCAGCAACGCCGCCTGGAGAACGTCGGCGTCAAGCTGCCGCTGACGCTCGGGCACGAACCGGTCGGCGAGGTCGCGGCCCTGGGTCCCGGCGCCACCGGCGTGTCGGTCGGCGACCGGCGCGTGTGCTGGCCGTGGGTGGGCTGCCGGAGCTGCGCCGCCTGCCTGCGCGAGGAGGACATCTTCTGCGAGAGCGGGCGCTACCTGGGCGCCCGCGTGGACGGCGGCTACAGCGACTACATGCTGATCCCGCACCCGCGCTACCTGCTGCCGTACGACGGCGTGGAGGAGGCGGTGGCCGCCACCTACGCGTGTGCCGGAATCACCTCGTACGCGGCGCTGAAGCGGGCCGTCGGCGGCCTCACCCGTGACGACACGCTGCTGCTGGTCGGAGCCGGCGGACTGGGCACCAGCGGCCTGCGCGTCGTGCCGGCCATGACCGAGGCGACCATCGTCGTGGCCGACACCGATCCGGCAAAGCGGGCGCTGGCCGAACGGCTCGGCGCTGCGCAGACCATCGACAACGGCGATCCCGATGCCGCCGCACGGCTGAAGGAGCAGACCGGCGGCGTGGCCGCCTCGGTCGACTTCGTCGGCATGCCACAGACCACGCTGTTCGCGATCGACACGCTGCGCCGCGGCTGCACGCACGTGGTCGTGGGCCTGTACGGCGGCGCGCTGGACATGCCGATGCCCAACATTATCTACAAGCTGCTGAACCTGCGCGGCTCGCACGTGGGGACCCCGCAGGACCTCGCCGAGCTGATCGAGCTGCGCCGGGCCGGCCGGATCGAGCCGCCGCCGATCACCGAGCGCCCGCTCAGCGAGGTCAACGACGTGCTCACCGAGCTCACCGAAGGCCGCATCGAAGGCCGGGTGGTGCTGCGGCCGTAGCGATGGCCTATAAGGGATACCAAGCGGCGATTACATTCGATCATGAAGCTGAGGTCTTCCACGGAGAGGTCGTGGGCACTCGGGATGTGATCTTTTTTGAGGCGACCTCGGTCGAGGAGCTGAAAGGGGAGTTTCAGTTCTCGATTGACGACTATCTGTCGATGTGCGCCGAGCAGGGGCAACCACCAGACAAACCTTTCTCCGGCAAGATTCCGCTGCGGATCAGCCCGGAAGCCCACCGGGCCGCAACGGCGGCGGCCAAGGCCGAAGGGAAAAGCCTCAACGCGTGGCTGGCCACGGCCGTCGAGAGAGCGGCCGGACAGACCACCTGATAACAATCCCGCATTTGACGACGTGGTACGGGGGGCGAGTTCATCATCTACCTGTTGAGGAATCTGGACAAATCTGGTGTCACGGGTGCGTAGCACACTGAGCGTCACAGGCTCAGTGTGCCCGTACACGACGTCTCAGATCGCTCAGGCGGTATGCGTTCACCCCAATACGGTTCGCTTGTATGAGCGGATCGGGTTGCTGGCGCCGATATCGCGAACGGCCGGCGGCTATCGTTCGTTCTCGGAGCGCGATCTCGCTCAGATGCGAGTCGCTCGACTGGCGGTCGGCGGGCCCTACGTCGTGCCGAAGACCTTTGCCGTGGAAGCAGTGCGTCGTGCCGCTTTGGATGATCTCGATACCGCCCTGGAGCTCGCCGGACGGTTCGGGGCGCTCGTCGCAGGGGAGGAAACGGCGGCCCGCCGGGCGGCCGAAGCGCTGGACGGATGGGCATCCGCGCCGGCGAGCGCCGGGGATCAGCGCGGCTTGGTGATTTCGGCGGCTGCCGAGCGCGTCGACGCGAGCACGACGGCGCTGCGCGACTGGGAGCGCAACGGCCTGATCGCGGTGCGCAGGGATCCGGGAAACGGTTATCGCAGGTACACGAATGCGGATATCGACCGGCTCAGGGTGATCCGCACGCTGCTGCGTGCCCGCTACAGCGCGATGTCGATCCTGAGAATGATGACCCACCTGGACCGTGGCGGCCGGGAGGTCCCTTCGACGGTGATCGACGCGCCTCGCGGCGACGAGACCGTCTACTCGGCTACCGATCGCTGGCTCAGCTCGCTCCGGCAGGCCGCGGTGCGGGCCGAGCAATTGCTGAGCGCCCTCAGGGGGCTGATGCACCACCGGAATTAGCAACCCTCCACTGGCACCCCAACGTCGATACTGATCGGCGAGTGAGGTGGGGAACGTGCCTGCGATCGATGTTCGAGCGCTGACCAAGCGCTTTCGCGTGCCGGTACGCAGCCCCGGTTTGGCCGCGTCTCTCGGCAGCCTGATCCGTCGATCCCACGATGTGGTCGAGGCGGTCCGGGATTTGTCGTTCACTGTCGGCGAGGGTGAGATGCTCGGTTTGCTTGGCCCCAACGGGGCCGGCAAGACCACGACGCTCAAGATCCTTGCCGGCCTTCTGTTCCCGACCGCGGGCGAGGTGTCGGTGCTGGGGTACACCCCATGGCAGCGGCGCATGGAGTACCTGCGGCAGATCTCCATGGTGCTGGGCAACAAGAGCCAACTGACGTGGGACATCCCGGCACGCGACTCGTTCGAGGTGCTGCGGGAGATCTACCGGGTGCCGCGCGACGCATTTCGGAGGACCAGCACCGAGCTCATCGACCTGCTCAACGCCGGCGCGTTGCTTGCGAAGCCCGTGCGGACGCTGTCCCTGGGGGAGCGCATGAAGTGCGAGCTGATCGCGGCGTTCCTGCATCGCCCTCGCCTGGTGTTCCTGGACGAACCGACGCTGGGTCTGGACGTAACCATGCAGCGCAGGCTGCGGGAGTTCATCGCGGAACGGAACGCGGACGGGGTCACCGTGCTGCTCACCAGCCACTACATGGCCGACGTACAGGCGCTCTGCCGGCGAGTGGTGCTCGTCAGCGAGGGCAGTCTGGTCTTCGACGGTACGCTCGACGAGTTGAGTGCGCGAGTCGCCCCCTTCAAGCTGCTGACCGTCACGACGCAGACTCCGCGGGCCGCGTGGCCGCGGCTCCCATCGACACGGGTGCTGCGATCGACCGACCAGGAGCTGACCCTGCGCGTCGAACGGGAGTCGGTGGCGCGCGTTACCGGTACCCTCATCGAACGATTGCGACCGACCGACCTGAAGGTCGAGGATCCGCCGATCGAGGACGTGCTCGACCGCGTGTACGGTCGGGGTGAGTGCCCGTGAGGGCGGCGCTGGCGCTCATCGCCCATACCTGGGCTACTTGGTTTCAGTACAAGGGGTTCTTCTTCCTGCTGGCGTGCGGGTGGATGACGCAGCCCCTGATATTCCTCTTCGTGTGGTCGAACGCCGCCGCGTTCGGTGCGATCGGCGGCTATGCGCGGGATGACTTCGTCACCTACTACCTGGTGCTGATCGTGGTCAATCAGCTCACCTTCGCGCAGACCAACTGGACGGTCGGGGACCTGATACGGGACGGCACCATGAACGCCATCCTCCTGCGGCCGATCGCGCCGATCGTCGACACGGCCGCCGCGGAGATCGCCGGCAAGGTCGTCTTCCTGTCGTTCGCGATTCCGGCCGCCGGTCTGTTGCTGCTCGTCCTGTCGCCGGCCGATGTCCGGTTGCCGGGAAATCCGTTCCTGTTCGTGATCGCGTTGCTCGCCGCCTGGGCTCTTCGTTTCCTGTGGGGCTACTGGCTGGCGCTGACGGCGTTCTGGAGCACCAGGTCCGACGCCCTCGTCCTGATGCAGGACGCGCTGGTGTTCGTGCTCGCGGGACAGATCGCTCCCACGGAGCTCCTGCCGGACGGGCTGCGGACCGTCGCGGAGTGGCTGCCGTTCCGGTACATGTTGGGATTCCCGATCGAGGTCCTGCTGGGCAGGGTGCACGAGGACGCTCTGACGCGGGGGATGATCCTGCAACTCGTGTGGCTGACGGCGGCTGGCGGGCTGGCGTACTCGCTCTGGCGGCTGGGCGTGCGGCGCCATGCCGCCGTCGGAGGCTGACGACCATGCTGCATCTGCTGTCATGCCTCGCAGGGCATTCCGTGCGGTCGATGGTCGCGTACCGCACCCAGTTCTGGATCGAACTGCTGAGCGCCGGCGTTCGCTTCGCGACCGGCGTGCTCAGCCTGACCGTGATCTTCGGCAACGTGGACACGATCAACGGCTGGACCGAAGCGAGCGCGGGTGTGGTGCTCGGCGTGTTCTTCATCGTCACCGGGCTGCACAACATCGTGCTCGGTCCCAGCATCGGCGCGCTGTCGGGATACGACGGCGACATCGTGAGCGGCGTCCTGGACTTCCACCTGTTGCGGCCGCGCAGCACCCAGTTGCTGGTGAGCGTCGCACGCTGGGCGCCCCTTGTGGCGGTGGAGGTGCTCATCGGTGCTGTCGTCGTGGCGCGTGCGCTGGCGTCGTTGGGGAGTGACCTGTCCGCTTGGCAGATCGTCATCTTCACCTACGCGGTGATCATGAGCGTGTCTATCCTCTATTCCCTGACCCTGTCGCTGGCCAGTTTGATGTTTTGGAAGACGGACTTCCTGTTCACGTGGCTGTTGAAACCGGTCGTGCAGTTGGCACGATTCCCGGTTGCCCTCTATCCGGGATGGCTGAAGCTGCTGCTGACGTGGGTCGTGCCGGTAGGAGTGCTCACGACGGTGCCGGCGCAGGTCCTGCTGCATGGGATCTCCCTGCCGATGCTGTCTGCTGCCAGCGCCCTCGCGATCGGAGGCCTGTTCGCGACGAACCTGCTGTTCCGAGCGGGACTCCGGCGCTATGCGAGCGCATCGAGTTGAGGCGCGCTGATCCAGTCCATAAGGACGCTCGGAGAGATACCGTGCGAAGTCAGAGAGAAGCTCGGCGTCAGCATTGAGACCGCGTGCACGGGAAAACGTGGTCTCGAGTTGTTGACGCCGTCTATCAACCTCTGCTCGTCCGGTCATTTCACGTGTGCGAAAGCTGTAGTTGCCAACTCAAGCCGTGTTGCGACGTTGGACTCCTGTGAAGTGCCAGTCTCGATCGCGCCTCGATAGCTCTTTTTCTTCATCAACAGGGCGTACTCCTCAGCGACCTGCGACGAATCGCTGATCGGCCCAGCTTTGATCCGGCGAGCGAGTCCCGTCATCACGGAGTCCACCACGGCCGCGTTCACTGCCCTGACGGGGCGAAAGGCTTGAGCACCGACGGCTTCATCGAGAACCGTCACGGTGTCGGTGAATATCCGCACCAGCTCGTCCTCACACTGATGAGCCAAGTCCTTGTTGCTTGCCATGTAGCGGTTCAGGAACTCCTTCATCGGACTGCGGTACGCGGGCGCATGGTAATGGAAGGCGAAGAACCGAAGAATCATCTCCATGTCCTTGAGGCGCCGAGAGGGTTTGCCATAGAGACGTCGCCAGGCGGGGTGCTCGTTGAGCTCCCTGAGTACACGAACCAATTCGCCGTGGTAGAGTGCGACTCTGATTTCTTGGGGCTGAAGATTCACGCCGCCGGTGTTGAGCCTCTCAAAGATCATGTAGACGCTACTCTGATCCTCAGTTGGCTCGTCCTGCCGAATCACGGTCGCATGGATGATGCTGTCATCCAGTCGACGGCGGTCCTCTACGTCGAGATCCCGATATCGCTTACCCAGAAAGCGGTCCTCCACGCCATCCAACCGGTACTCTTGACGATGAATCACACCTGCATAGAACGACTTGAGGGTGTGCAGGCGCTGATGTCCGTCGAGGACCAACAAGCGACCGGATGGCTCCCGTACCAAGAAGATGCCGGGCACCGGTAGCCCAAGAAGAAGAGATTCGATAAATCGATCGGACTTTGGTCGCGGCCATACGTATTCACGCTGGAAGCCTACGATCTCGGACCGCTCGTCTGACAGCCAACTGAAGCGCGGAACCACGATGTCGCCGGAGTCGATTCGCTTCACAAGGGAATCGACGGGGTAGTCTGCTCCGTAGGCCGTGATCGAGTAGACGTACGGAGTTACTTCAAGCGTTTCATCGAGGTCGTCAACGGGTTCCTCACCGTCGACGATTTCCTCCGTAACCGGAGCGGAAGTCATGGAGGTACCTCCAGGAAGCTACGTGTCGCGCGTTGTCTCGTTCGCTATGGTGCGCCAGTACGTATCGTACCAGAGGTGACTTGATCGTTGCACTGCCGGGGGATGGGGAGTAGCTCGCCGTACGCGCCGAATTGACACGATGATCGGCGGTCCGTAGCGTCGTGACCCGACATGCCAAACATCTATCGCCTGATTCAGGTGGGCACCGGCGGCCGCGGCGTCCCCTGGTGCTCCGGGTTCCTTCCCCCGCACGTGGCCGGCGGCCGCCTGGAGGTGGTGGCGGCGGTGGACATCGACCCGGACGTGCACCACAACGCGCAGACCCATCTCGGGCTGCCGCCCGAGCGGTGCTATACCGACCTCCAGCGCGCCTGCGACGAGAATCCCGCCGACATCTGCACCGTGGTGGTGCCGCCCGCCTTCCACGAGTCGGTGGTGGATGCGGCGCTCGCCCACGACATGCACGTCATCTCGGAGAAGCCGATCGCCGACACCCTCGACGCGTCGGTGCGCATCGCCGCCAAGGTGCGGCGCGCCGGCAGAAAGATGGGCGTGACCATGAGCCACCGCTTCGACCAGGACAAGACCACGCTTCGCAACGAGTTGCGCTCGGGCCGGCCCGGCGCCATCGACTACCTGGTGTGCCGCTTCACCTGCGGCCTGCGCAACTTCGGCGACTGGGGCGCCCGTTTCCGCCACACCATGCAGGAGACGCTGATGATCGAGGGATCGGTTCACCACCTGGACATCCTCGCCGACCTGGCCGGCTCCCGGTGCGACACCCTCTACGCGCAGACCTGGAACCCACCCTGGGGCGAGTACGGCGGCGGCTCGCAGGGCCACGTGATGATGACCTTCGAGAACGGCACGCGCGCCATCTACGAAGGCGCCAAGACCAACGCCTGCGGCTTCAACGGCTGGACGCGGGAGTACGTCCGCGCCGAGTGCGAGCACGAGACGCTGATCATGGATCACCGCCGCATCGAGCGCTTCCCGTACGCGCCGAAGAACCAGAGCCGCGAGGGGCAGGGCGAGGAGATCCCGCTGCTGGAGCAGCGCTACTGGAAGGACACTTGGCTGCTGGAGCAGTTCCTGGACTGGCTGGACGGCGGTCCGCCGATGCCGACCAACGTGGAAGCCAACCTGCAATCGGTGGCGCTGATCTTCGCCGCCATCGAGAGCAGCCGTACCGGGCAGCCGCTCAAGGTCCAGGAGTTCCTGCAGGCCGCCCGCGACCGCGAGCGCCAAGCCGCCTGCCGATAGCCGACGCATCATGTACGCGCGGGAGGGGGTGACGTTCGGGGACACTTGGTACTTCGTCCGCGGGGAGGAGGTGCATCTCTTCTGCCTGACGAAGCCCGCCGGCAGCGAGCACGGGTGGGACATCGGGCACCTGGTCAGCCACGATCTGCGCACCTGGGATGACGCCGGAACCGCGCTGCGGAGGGGTGCGCCGGGCGCATGGGACGACAAGGGCCTGGCGACGGGGAGCGTGATCGAGCACGACGGCGCCTACTGGATGGCCTACACCGGGCACCATACGGGAGACGAACACATGGTGCAGCGCGTGGGCATGGCGTTCTCCCCGGATCTCCACCACTGGGAGAAGATCGACGAGAACCCGGTGACGGAGGCATCGCCGCCGCACTACGAGCTGATGTCAACGGGCAAGCGGGTCATGGTGCACTGGCGGGATCCGTTTCTCCTGAAGACCGGCGAGCGGGTGCTGCAACTCGTGTGCGCGCGGCGCAACGAAGGCGACCCGTCGTCGCGCGGCACCGTCGGCGTGGCCGAGACCAGGGACATGCGTCGCTGGACGATCCTGCCTCCGCTGCAGCACGACCGCATGACGGAAGAGATGGAGGTGCCGCAGGTCTACCGCATCGGCGGGCGCTACCATCTCGTCTTCTGCACCATCGCCGGCGACTCGAGGGTTCCCGACATGCTGTCGCCGGCGTTCACGCGCCGGTTCCCGGGCCATCGCTTTCGTCGTGGCGACTACAGCATGGTCGGCTCCTCACCCCTCGGTCCGTTCCGGATCCACGGCACCGGCGAAATCTTCGCTGGGTCGCGGGCCGCGCCATACGCAAGCCAGCTCGTCAACTTCCGGGGAGCGTGGTTTCTGCTGGGAACCGAGCACGCCGAGGGAGGCGCCCGGATATCGGATCCCTACCCCGTCACCGCGGACGAGACCGGTGTGCATGTGACGATCACCGGCAACGCATGACACCGCGGGAACGGGTCTCGTCGAGCTCGTCAGGTTGGTAGGATCGCCGATCGCTGCTACCGTTTGCTGCCTATGACAGTCAAGCAGATGCGGCAACGCATGTACGTGGACGGCTGGTGCCTGATCGAGGATGTGATCCCTCCGGCCGAGATCGGCACCGTGCACGACAGCGTGCTGCGCACGGTCGACACCTACAAGCACACGCGCAAGAACGCTCCGGCGAACATCGGCGCCGTGTCCGGGATGATCGTCTACGACCAGTCCTTCGCGCCGTATCTGGCCGAGCCGCGCCTGCTCGGGCTGGCCGAGTCGCTGCTCGGGACCGACCTGCGCATCTCGTTCAACTCCAGCATCGTCAATTATCCCGGCAACGAGCGCTCCAGGTGGCATGCCGACTGGCCGTTCAATCAGCAGAACGCCGGCCACATCCGCGCGCCCTATCCCGATGCGGTGTGCCATCTGACGACCTTGTGGATGCTCACCGAGTTCACCGCGGAGAACGGCGGTACGCTCATCGTCAGCGGCAGCCATCGCTCCAACGACAACCCGAGCGGCGGCGTGGAGGTGCCGCCGTTCGAGCCGTATCCGACGGAGGTGTGCGTGACCGGGCGGGCCGGCTCCGTGGTGGTGTGCGACAGCCGGCTCTGGCACGCCGCCGGCGCCAATCGGTCGACGGCGCCGCGCGTCGGGCTGGCGGTGCGCTACGCCCCCTGGTGGCTGAACCTGGAGGTGCTGCGGTCGGGGTCGCCCGACCGGCAGCGGATCCTGGATGCCAATCCCGACTTGACCGAGAACGAGGTGCCGCCGGTGCCCCGTGACGTCTTCGAGGGGCTGCCTGCCACCGTGCAGCCGCTGTTCCAGCACTGGGTAGCCGCATGACCGCCGCGGAGCAGGCCGCCCTGAAGGCCGACTACCGCCGCGACGGCTACGCGGTGGCGCGTGGCTACATGAGCCAGGTGGAGGTGGCCGACATCAACGCCCACATCGACGCGCTCGTCGACCGGCTGCCCGATCTGGACGAGGGCACCGCGTTCTACGAGGTTGCAGGCGATCCGGAGACCATCATGCGTCTGCAGTACTTCGGCCGGTACGACCAGCACCTGCAGGACCTCTACGAGAGCGAGCGGCTGGTCGGGCTGGCCGCAGACCTGCTCGACGACGTCGCGGTCCCGAAGGAGTTGCAGTGGTTCGCCAAGCCGCCGCGCGTGGCCAAGGTGACGCCGCCGCATCAGGACGGCTTCTACTTCAAGCTGGAGCCGAGCGAGGCGCTGACCTTCTGGATCGCGCTGGACCAGGTGGACGAGGAGAACGGCTGCATCCGCTACCTGCCGGGCTCCCACCTGCGCGGCTACCGCCCGCACGCCATGTCCAACGTGATGGGCTTCTCACGCGGTGTCACCGACTATGGCGACGCCGATTTGGCCGCCGAGCACGCCATCATCGCCTCCCCGGGCGACCTGGTCATCCACCACTGCATGATCGTGCACCGCGCCGACTCCAACCCGAGTGATCGGTGGCGCCGTGCCCTGGGATTGGTCTACTACGCGGGCCGCGCCCGCGTCACCGAGCAGTCGGAGGCATATGTCGACGAGCTGATCAAGAAGTGGGTCGCCGAGGGCCGCGCCTAGCTCAGCCGGCGGGCGCCTCGTCTTCGGGCTTCGAAGCCGCGACCGAAACTCCGGGCACTTCGTCGGGTTCGTGGTTCGCCCCCCACTCCAGGAATCGCTTGCACCAACTGGTCAGGCTCCTTTCCACCTGATGCGACACCTCGAACGACTCCGAGACACGGACGCGGGACGCCAGATCCACGCCGGCCTGGAACAGGTAACCCGGAACCTCGTCGGCGAGCCGTCCGGCGATCGCGTTCTTGACGAAGCATGCCGAGCCGGTGGCGTAGAAATGGTGCCAGATGGCCCTCGACAGGATCACCTGGACGGCAAGCCGAGGGGGAATCTCCGCCCGATGCGCCAGATCCTGCCGTGGATGCAACCGGTTGACGTCACGATTCCAACGCTGGAGCCGTCGATGACAGACAAGGACTTCCCCGCGGGTAGGCGCCTGCAGGGCGTCCACGTATGACGGATCGCCGTACACGACCTGTCCGTGATCGTGGATTCGCAACAACTCCTCCGGGACCGTGACCAAGTGCCGAGTCTCCGCGCGCAGATTCCAGGTCACCGGCCACGGCCGCTCGAGGTCCGCCCCTCGATACACGATCGGCGCCAGGTGCACCGCCCTGCCGTAGGCCGCTGCCGCCCCGTCGATACACGCGTGCACGAGATCTTCAGTACCGTTGGCCGCGTCCTGGCGCAGGATCGTGATCTGGTCGATGTCGCCGGGGCCGGGGACGTAGCCGCCGGTCGCCAGGCTGCCGATCAGCACGACCGCCTCGACCGAGGAGGCGAAGTCCGTGCGCACTGCTTCGATATAGCGGTCGAGTATGGCCCTGGCGGTGACCTCTGACCTGTCAGGCTGCTGCGGCATCGCCGATTCGCGCAAGACTGGCGCAAGATACGGCGCAAGAGTGGCGCAAGATCATCCACCCACCTCGCGCGGACGGTACTCGTGGCGGTTCGTGCTCCCCGACCGCACCAGCAGGCCCTTGTCGACCAGAGCCTTGAGGTCGCGCTGCAGCGTCCGGCGAGGTGTTCCCGAGCACAGCCCTTCCAGCTCAGCTCACCGATCGTGATCCGACCACGGTCGAGCACATGCCCGAGGACGAGCGCCTGTCGAGCGGTCAGGCCGTGCTGCCCGATGAGCAGATCTCGCCGGATCGCCTGCGGGCCCGTTCGATCCGGGTAAGCGATGAGGCGATCGCGTTGGTGATGGAGAATCGCGGGGCGAAGCTCACGTCTCCGTCCTCCGCAGGGTGGTCGGAAAGGGGTGGGCTCCGGGTAAGCGCCCGATCATCGGGGCCGGACCCGGAGCCCTGAGTCCGTGGAGAGAATCTCCCGGAACTACTGCTGGATGAACTCGGCGTCGATCTCGAGGCGGACTTCCTCGGAGACGATCAGACCGCCATTGTCCAATGTGTTGTTCCAGGACACGCCGAAGTCGTGGCGGTTGATGGTGGTGCGGCCCTCGATGCCGACGACGATGGCTCCACCAGGGCCCTGGACCGGACCGACGATGGTGATCGGCAGCTCGATCTGCTTGGTGACGCCGCGGATCGTGAGATCGCCCACCACGACGATGCCATCTGCGCCCATCATCAGACTGGTGCTGGTAAACGTGATGGTCGGGTGATTGGCGACATCGAGGAAGTCGGAGCTGCGCAGGTGGTTGTCGCGCTGCTCGACATTGGTGTCGATGCTGACTGCCTGGATGGTGGCCGTCAGCGAGAACGAGCCCATGTCCTCCGGATCGTAGGTGAAGGAGGCGTCGAAGTCGTTGAACGAGCCGGTGGTCTTCGCCACCACGATGTGGGCGACCCGGAAGCCGACGTTGGTATGGGCCTTGTCCACCTTGAATTCGGCGGCGAGAGCAACGTGCCCGAGCACGAACAGCCCCGCCACCACGAACAGGAGTTTGCGAATCATGATGAGATCCTCGCAGATTGGGAGATTTGCGCGTTTCCACGCGCCGACGGAATGTAAATCCGTGGAGACCCTCGTGTCGAGCCCCAGACTGCTCATTCCATAGATCGCCGCAGCGCTGCCATTTGCTCCATCGCCTGCTCCGTTCGCGCGTCGCCGAGCGTCCCCCATCGGCACCAGCAGATCAGCTCATCCACGCCGCTCGCGGCAAGCTCGACCACGTCCTCGCCGATCGCTCGCGGGGTGCCGACGATCGCTCGCTCCTGGAGATACGCGTCCACCTGGGCATCGTCCGGTGGCGGCAGGCCCACCAAGCGGTTGCGGCGGCTGAGGGTCCAGCGGGCGGCGTCGAGCACCTCCCGATCCGGGTCGCCGTCCCGCGTGATCGCCACCAGACGGAGCAGGCCGACCCGCCCTCCTGACGCCACATCCGAATAAGCGCGAATCAGCTCCCCGAGCCGAGCCCCGCCGCTCAGGGCCAGCAGGTCGTATCCGTTCCTTCCCGCCCAGGCGGCCGCCTGCGGCGATCCGGCGGTGACCGCCACGCGCGGGCCGCTCGCCCGTACCGGACGGATCCCGGCGGTGGTGCGCCAGTGGTCGACGACGCGGCGGATCCCCTGGTCATGCAGCCGATGCCGGTCGTCGAAGTCGGCGTCGAACGGCGCGTACTCGACCGGCGAGTAGCCCGGGCCGAACCCGGCGATCACGCGCCCGTGCGAGAGCTGGTCCACGGTGGCGATCTCCTCGGCCAGCCGCACCGGGTGATGCAGCGGGGTGACGTTCACCGCGTAGCCGATGTCGACGCGACGTGTGCGGACGGCAAGGGCGCCGGCCATCACCGACGGCGCGGAGCACCAGCCGTAGTCGGAGCCATGATGCTCGGTGACCCAGACCGCGTCGAACCCCAACTCTTCTGCGCGCGAGCCGTCCGCGAGCGCCCGCTCGACCACGCTGCCCGGCGCCGGTCCGGCCGGTGCCGGCATGATCAGGAACAGGCCCAGACGCATCGAGTGCCCGGCGGCGGATCAGTGGTAGTAGGGCTCGCGCAGCAGCGTGGCCTTGACCGGGTCGCACGCCGCCTGCTCGCGCACCGCCGCCGAGGGGGTGCAGTCCGGCCAGTCCAGCATGTAGGACGGACCGTACTGGTAGAGCAGCCAGCGCTTGCCGTCCGCCCGCGGGGCGGTGAGGGCGTACGACAGCCCCTCCGTGTACAGCAGCGCTTCGCCGGCGGCGAGCGGCAGCGGCCGCAGCACCGGCAGGTCCTCGGCGATCCGGTCCGCATAGGGGTGGGCGAAATTGGCCTTGTGGCTGGCCGGGATCACGCCGAAGGCGCCGTCGCCGGCAGCCGTGTCGTCCAGGGCGACCAGGACCGACACCAGCAGGCAGCGGAACTCGCCCTCCACGAACGCCCGGTAGCGCCCGAAGCGGCGCGGGTCGGCGCGGCCCCCCTGCGTGACGCGGCCGCTCACGCCGGCCTGGCGCACCAGCGCGCGTGAGGAGATCAGCCTTATCTGCTCGCCCCAGACCAGCTCCACCATGCGCGCGTGCAGGTCCGGGCGCGCGAACACCTCGCCCAGTGTGCCGCCGAGCTCGACGATGTTGCGCAGCTCCAGCTCCAGTCCGTTGCCGGCCGCGGTGACGCCGGCCGGCAGGGCGCCGGGGTCGGCGATGGCCGCGCGCGCCTCGGCCAGCTCGGCAGGGTCGAGCAGCGTGCCGAGCGGCAGGTAGCCGGCGATGTCGAACCGGAAGCGCTCGATCTCGGTGAGCAGCCGCTGGCCGGTGCCGGTCTGGTGTACCGAAGCGTTGCTGGCGGTGCGGCTCGGGGGCGGAGCGGGCTCGCCGGCCGGCGCGGGAGGGCCGGCCGGCGCTTCGGGCTCGGCCGGCTCGCCGGGGCCAGATCCGGGATCGAGGGCGTCGATCTCGCCGACGCGCTGCGACAGCTTCCACCCCTTGTCTGCGCCGTTCACGAGATGGGTACCGGCTCCTCGCTGTAGGTGGTCGCGGCGCCGAACGGGGCGGGGCCGAGCACCAGCTCGAGCTGGCGCGGGGTGGCCCGCTCCTCGAAGCTGGGCGCGGTCGCCGTCTGGTTGTTCCAGGCGGAGTGGAACGCCGGCGCGTAGGAGATGAAGATGGTGCGGCGCACGCGGTCGCTGCGGTTCACCAGTGCCCCGTGCGTGAGGTCCTCCGAGAACAGCACCGCGTCCCCAGCCTGCACGGTGATCGGCTCGACCAGCGGGTCGGCGGCGTCGGGCAGCCGCAGGTGGCCGGGCACGGCGAAGTTGCTCTTGTGGCTGCCGGGAATCACCACAAACGGCCCGTTCTCGGGGCGCACGTCGGTGAGGGCGTAGCCGATCTTGACGCTCACGCACTCGAACCGGTCACGGTTGAGCGCGTACTCGCTGTAGGCCAGGAGCTCCGCGTAGCCGTGATGGAGGACGCTGCCGCGACCCGACGTCCTGGCCATGAAGTGCATGGCGTCCAGGCGCGTCGGGCCGCCGATCATCTCCTCGACCAGCGGTACCGTGGCCGGCACGTCGATGAGCGACTCGAAGATCCCGCCGTAGGGCAACAGGACGCAGGTGTACTCGAGGTTGCCGTATTGGTCGCGGTCGCCCCGTGTCTGGCGAATCGCGCCGGACGCGTTCGCATCCTCCATGCCCATCGCCTCGATCAGGTCCAGCTCGGCGTTCAACTCGCGGACCAGATCGTCCGGCAGCGCTCCGCGTACGGTCAGATAACCGTTGAGATCGAAGAGATATCGCTGTTCATCGGTCATTCCGGTACCGTACCACGACGATGTCGGATACCGTCGCGCACGACGCCATGGATATCGTGGACCCGGCGCTGAGCGCCCGCCTGGACGAAGCTGCCTGCCGCTACGGCACGCTGGAAGGTCTGGCCGCCGATCCGGCCCAGGCCAGGGACCAGCGCGCCTATCGCGAGCTGATGCAGGAGTACGCGCAGCTTGCCGCGGTGGTGCGCGAGCGCGATCAGATCCGCAGCCTGGCCGCGCAGATCGAGGAGACGGACGAGCTGGCCGCCGCGGAGGAGGACGAGGCGATGCGGGAGCTCGCGGACGAGGAGGTCCGCGACCTCCGGCAGAGCCTTGCCGAATCGGTCGAGCGCGCTCGCGAGCTGCTGGTGCCGCGCGACCCCAACGCATCCCGCAACATCATCATGGAGATCCGCGCCGGCACCGGCGGCGACGAGGCGACGCTGTTCACCGCCGACCTGTACCGGATGTACGGCCGCTACGCGGACGCCCGGCGCTGGAAGGTGGAGATGATCTCCTCCAGTCCGACCGAGATCGGCGGCTTCCGCGAGCTGTCGTTCTCGGTCGCGGGCACCGACGTGTTCGATCATCTGCGCTGGGAGAGCGGCGTGCACCGCGTGCAGCGCGTGCCGGTGACCGAGTCGCAGGGGCGCATCCACACCTCGGCCGTGACCGTGGCGGTGCTCCCGGAGGTACAGGAGACCGAGGTGGAGATTCGGCCGGAGGATGTCCGCGTGGACGTCTACCGCTCGTCCGGCCCCGGAGGGCAGAGCGTCAACACCACCGACTCCGCGGTGCGCCTGACCCACGTGCCGACCGGGCTGGTGGTCACCTGCCAGGACGAGAAGTCCCAGCACAAGAACCGCGCGAAGGCGTACCGGGTGCTGCGGGCGCGCCTGTACGAGGCCGAGGAGGCCAAGCGCGCGGCCGAGCGCGCGAAGGACCGGCGCTCCCAGATCGGCACGGGCGACCGCTCGGAGCGCATCCGCACCTACAACGTGCCGCAGAACCGGGTCACCGACCACCGCATCAACCTGACGCTCTACCGGCTGGAGGCCGTGCTGCTGGGCGAGCTGGAAGAGGTGATCGACGCGCTGCGCGCACATGCGCGGGAGGCCGCACTGCGGGAGGTGCTGGGGTGACGGTCGCGGCCGCGTTCCGCTCGGGCGTCGCGGCCTTGGCCGGCGCGCCCACCGAAACGCCGGCCCTGGAGGCGGCGGTGCTGCTGGCCGACGCGCTGGGCGTGAGCAAGGAACGCCTGTTCGCGCGCATGGGAGACCGCATCGGCGCGCGCGGCATGGCCAGCTTCCGGCGGGCGCTCGACCTGCGCCGCAGCGCGGTGCCGGTGGCCTACATCCGCGGCGCCAAGGAGTTCTACGGCCACGCCTTCAGCGTCGACCGGCGCGTGCTGATCCCGCGCCCGGACACCGAGTGCCTGGTCGAGGCGGCGCTGGCGGCCGTCGCCGCCGACCCGTCCGTGCGCCGGGTGCACGACGTGGGCACCGGCTCTGGATGCATCGCCATCGCGCTCAAGGCGGCGCGCCCCGAGCTCGCGGTGTCGGTCTCGGACCGCGACGCCGCCTGCCTGGAGGTGTGCCGCGTCAACCAGCGGCGGCTGCTCGGCCGCGAGTGCCTGAGCGCGCAGGTGGCCGACCTGCTGATTGGGGTCCTCGGGCCGTTGGACATGATCGTCGCCAATCCACCGTACGTGGACGCGGCCGCCTGCGTGCGGATGGCCGAGCGCGGGTGGCCGGAGCCGATGAGGGCGCTGCGCGGCGGCCGGCACGGCGCCGAGGTGACCCTGCGGCTGATCGACCAGGCGGGCGGCCGGCTACGACCGGGGGGCTACCTGCTTCTGGAGACCGCCGCCGAGCATGTCGAGCGGCTCGAGGCGGCGCTGGCGGACGCCGGGTTCACGGACGTGGCCGTGCACCGCGATCTGGCCGGACGGCCGCGCGTTGTGGGAGCTCGATGGCAATGAGCGACCCGGAAGCGGGCGCGGCTGGTGAGCCCCTGACCTTTGCCCCTGAGGAGCTGACCCGCTACCAGCCGGATGAGGCGTACCGTATCCGCGCGGCGGTCGAGCTGGCCGCCGCGGCGCACGACGGGCAGCTCCGCGCCAGCGGCGAGCCCTACCTCGTCCACCCGATCAACGTCGGGCGCATCCTGATCGACACGCAGATGGACGCCGACGCGGTGTGCGCGGGTCTGCTGCACGACGCGATCGAGGACACCGGGGTCAGCGAGGAAGAGCTGCGCGAGCGCTTCGGTTCGGTGGTCGCCGAGTTGGTGCAGGGGGTCACCAAGATCTCGCAGCTCCGGGGGCAGAGCCGCACCGTGCAGAAGGCGGAGACGATCCGCAAGATCCTGCTGGCTATGGCGCGCGACGTGCGCGTGATCATCATCAAGCTGGCCGACAAGCTGCACAACATGCGCACGCTCGAGTTCCTGGATCCGGAACCGCGCAAGCGGATCGCCGAGGAGTGCCTGGAGATCTACAGCCCGCTGGCCGGCCGGCTGGGCATGTACCGCATCAAGTCACAGTTGGAGGATGAGGCGCTGAGGGTGCTGCAGCCGGCGGTCTACGATCAGCTCCGGCAGTTCGTGACGCAGCGGCGTGACGACCGCCACACCTACCTGCTGCGCATCCGCGACCTGCTGGCCGAGCGGGCGGCCGAAAGGGGCCTGGATCTGGAGGTGCAGAGCCGCATCAAGCACTTCTACTCGATCTACCGCAAGCAACGGGATCGGGGAAAGGCGATCGACGAGATCCACGACCTGTTCGGGATCCGGGTGCTGTGTGCCGACGACGGGCAGTGCTACGAGGTGCTCGGGCTGATCCACAGCCTCTGGCCGCCGATGGAAGGGCGCTTCAAGGACTACATCGCCATGCCCAAGTCCAACGGCTACCAGAGCCTGCACACCTCGGTGATGGGCCCGGAGGGGCGGGTGGTGGACGTGCAGATCCGCACGCGGGAGATGGAGCGCACCGCCGAGAACGGCGTCGCCGCGCACTGGGTCTACAAGCAGCGCCAGCGCCGCAGTCCGGAGCCGTCCATCATCGCCAAGCTGCGCGAGTGGGATGCCCCCGGCGACACGCCGGCCACCCCCGATCCCAGCACACCGGAGTTCTTCGAGCACATCAAGCGCGAGATCCTGCGCGACTCGATCTACGTGTTCACGCCCCGCGGGGACGTCATCGAGCTGCCGCGCGGCGCCACCCCGATCGACTTCGCCTACCACATCCATACCGAGGTGGGGCATCGCTGCCGCGGTGCCAAGGCGGACGGGGCGATCGTGCCGCTCGGCTCCGAGCTGGCCAACACGCAGGTGGTGGAGATCCTGACCGCGTCGAACGCCCGTCCCAACCTGCGCTGGCTGCAGTTCGCGCGCACCTCACGGGCGCGCACCAAGATCCGGCAATGGCTCACCCAGAACGATCCGGACCTGATCCTGGACCGGGCGATCGTGGCCAAGAAGTCGGCCGCCGAGCAGGCGGCCGGTCCCAAGCCGGCCCCCACCCGGCGCCGCACTCGCGCTGCCGATACGCAGGCGATTCTGGACCCCGAGAAGATGGCCGTCCGCGCGGGCGGCTTCGACGACCTGATGATCAACTTCGCGCGCTGCTGCGCACCGGCCTCCGGCGACCTGATCGTCGGCTACGTGTCGCGCGGCAAGGGGATCACGGTGCATCGCACCGATTGCCGCGACCTGCTGGCGATCCGCGACCTGGACGAACGCCGCATCGACGTCGCGTGGGAGTCCACCTCGCCCAAGCAGACCTTCAGCTTCCGGATCGTCGCCGGCGCGAGCGCGCACCTGTTCTCGGAGATCGAGAGCGGACTGCGCAAGATCGGCGCCCACTTGATTGCGGGCAAGCTGGAGGAAGGCGAGGAGGCGACGCGGCGCGGCATGTTCACGGTGGAGGTGGAGCCCGGCACGGACCGCACGACGGTGATCAAGAACATCAACGCCATTCCGACGGTGCGCCGAATCGAGGTAGCCTGACTCATGGCTGCGGACCTCCTGATCAACTCGGAGATGCTCGGGACGATCGTCGTCACGGTCGAAGACGACGGCGCGCTCAGCCGGCTCACCTTCAGCGACAAGCCCACCGGCGGTGCGGGCACGAACGGCCAACACGCCGACGAGCCCATGAGCGACATCGAACGCGAGATCCACCTCTATCTGGCCGGCGAGCTGATGGCCATCCGGCTGCCCTATCGCGCGGCCGGCACGCCGTTTCAGCAGGCGGTCTGGGAGCAGTTGCGGCGCATCCCGTACGGCACCACCGCCACCTACGGACAGATCGCGGCACGCGTCGGCCGGCCCGGCGCGGCGCGCGCGGTCGGCGGTGCCTGCGGCGCCAACCCGGTGCCGCTGGTGATCCCCTGCCACCGCGCGGTGGCCGCCGACGGCAGCCTGGGCGGCTTCACCAGCGGCGTGTGGCGCAAGCGGCTGCTTATCGCGATCGAGGGAGAGCTGTAAAGGTCAGTTCGCCGCCGGCGCCCAGCCCGATCGACACCGCGGTGCCGGCCGGCAACCGTCCGGCGAGCAGGTCCTCGGTCAGCCGATCCTCCACCTCGCGCTGGAACAGACGCCCCAGAGGGCGGGCGCCGGCCGCGGGATCGTAGCCACGCTCGGCCAGCGCGGTGCGCGCGGGGCCGCTCAGCGTGACCGTCACCCGCCGCGCCCGCAGCCGGGCGGCCAGCTCGGCCAGCAGGCGCTCGACGATCTGCTCCACCACCTCCCGGCTGAGCGGATCGAAGGTGACGATGGCGTCCAGCCGGTTGATGAACTCGGGGCGGAAGAGCCGCTTCACCGCCTTTTCGCCCTCGGTGGCGGCGGGCGGGCGCGGGCCGTCGTCACCGTCGGTGGCGAAGCCGACCGACGGCTCGGTCATCTCGCGCGAGCCGGCATTGGAGGTCATCAGCAGCACGGTGTGCTGGAAGTGCGCGCTGCGGCCCTCCCCGTCGGTGAGCGCCGCGTAGTCCATGATCTGCAGCAGCAGGTCGAAGATGTCCGGATGGGCCTTCTCCACCTCGTCGAGCAGGACGACGCTGTGCGGGGCCTTGATCACCGCGTCGGTGAGCAGGCCGCCGGATTCGTGCCCGACGTAGCCCGGCGGCGCCCCGATCAGCCGTGAGGCGGTGTGCTTCTCCATGTACTCGCTCATGTCGAAGCGATGCAGCGGCACGCCGAGCGCCGCTGCCAGCCGGCGGGCCAGCTCGGTCTTGCCCACCCCGCTGGGCCCCACGAACAGGAATGACCCGATCGGATGCTGCGGCTCGCGCATGCCGGCGATGTCCCGCTTGACGGCCCGCATCACCTGCTCGATCGCGCCATCCTGGCCGAACACGCCGGAGCGCAGGGCCGCCTCCACCCGCGCCGGCTGATCGCGGGTCGCGCCGGACAACGACTCCAGCGGCCTCTTGGTCATGCGGGAGATCACGCGCTGGATGTCGCGGCGGTCGATCGTGCGCATGCCGGACGCCCCGTGATCGCGGTGCTTGGCTGCCGAGCCGGCTTCGTCCAGCACGTCGATCGCCTTGTCCGGCAGGCGGCGGTCGGCGATGTGCAGATCGGAGAGGTCGACCGCCGCGCGCAGCGCCTGCGCGCTGTAACGCACGCCGTGGAAGCGTTCGTACCCGGGCGCCAGCCCGCGCAGGATCGTCGTCGTCTCCTCCCGGGACGGTTCGTCGATGACCACCTTCTGAAAGCGCCGCGACAGGGCGTGGTCCTTCTCGAACGACCGGCGGTAGTCGTCGTGCGTGGTGGCGCCGATGCAGCGCAGGCCGCCGGAGGCGAGCCGCGGCTTGAGGATGTTGGAGGCGTCCATGGAGCCGCCGCTGGTGGCGCCGGCGCCGACGATGGTGTGGATCTCGTCGATGAACAGCACCGCCTGCGGGATCGTGTCCAGATCGGCCATGACCGCCTTCAGGCGCGCCTCGAAGTCGCCGCGGAACTTGGTTCCCGCCAGCAGCCCGCCCATGTCCAGCGCGAAGATGCGCAGATCCGCGAACGCGGGCGGCACGTCGCCCAACTCGATCAGGCGCGCCAGCCCCTCGGCGATCGCGGTTTTGCCCACGCCGGCGTCGCCGACCAGGATCGGGTTGTTCTTGTAGCGCCGGCCCAGGATCTGCTGCACGCGCTCCAGCTCCTCCGTGCGGCCGATCAGCGGATCGATCTCCCCCCGGCTGGCGCGCAGGTTGAGATCGGTCGCATATCGCGCGAGCGCCTTCGGCTCCCGGCCGCGGCGGGTGGTGCCGGCCTGCTCCTCCTGCCGGTGAGAGATGAACTCCAGCACGTCCAGTCGCGAGATGCCCTGCTGGCGGAGGAACCAGGCGGCGTGCGACTTCTCTTCCAGCAACAGCGCCGCCAGCACGTCCCCCGCGCCGGCGGTGCGCCGTTCGGCCGACTGCGCGTGGGTCTGCACCTGGTCGATCACGCGGTGCAGAGCGTCGGTGAGATCGATCTCGTAGGGCGCCTGGTCGGGCACCGATTCCAGCGAATCGGCGAAGTGGCGCTCCAGTTGGCGGACGACCGCCGGTACGTCGCCGCCGCAGCCGCTGACGATCGCGGCGGCGACCTCGCCGTGCAGCAACGCGAACAGCAGGTGCTCGAGCGTCACGAACTGGTGGCGGCGGCTCTCGGCCTCGCGAAAGGCGGCCTGCAGCGTGAACTCGACGTCACGGGAGAGCAGGCTCATGCCTGCTCCACCGAGCAGCGCAGCGGAAAGCCGCGCTCGCGCGCCATGCGGTGCACGGCGCTTGCCTTCGACTCCGCGATCTGCTCCGGGTACTCGCCGCAGACGCCGACGCCGCGCCGGTGGATCTGCAGCATGATCGCGGTCGCCTCCGAAGGGGTCTTGAAGAAAATCCGCTCCAGCACGGAGACGACGAAGTCCATGGTGGTGTAGTCGTCGTTGTGCATGAGGACTCGGAAGGGGGGCAGCGTGTCGATCTCCGCTGCGAGCTCGGAGTCGATCTCTCTCTGAGGATCGTCGTGCATGGTTCGGAACCCGGACGAAGATAGCCGCGCGGCGATCGGACGGTCAAAGGAGAGGGTCCGCGGTGCTACACCGGGAGGCTCAGGGCGATGTCCTTGAGCCGGCGGTGCCGTTGCGCGACGTCCGGAATCGACCGCGCCACCAGGTTCCAGAAGGCGGGCGAGTGGTTGCGGATCCGCAGGTGTGAGAGCTCGTGCACGACGATGTAATCGATCAGTGACCGCTCCAGCATCACCAGGCGCCAGTTGAGGCGGATCACCCCGTCCGAACCGCAGCTTCCCCAGCGCTTGCGCTGGTCGCGCACCAGGACCGGGGGTGAAGGGCCGTGTCCGAGCCGGCGCCACCAGTCGTCGACGGCTTCCGGCAGCCGCTCGTCGGCGCGCGCGCGGTACCAGGCGACCACGGCGTCGCGGACCGGTGCGAACCGTGCCTCGTCGGCGAGCCCGGCGGGAACAGAGATCCTGAGCCGCGACGCCTCGAAGCGCACCTCCGGTGCCGATATCCCGCGGGATTCACAGGACAGGGGGATCGCATCGCCCAGGTAGGGGAGCGTCTCACCGCACACGAACCGGAGTGGAGCCGGTGCGTCGGCGAGCGCGCGAAGCTTCTTGAGAATCCACGGCGCACGCGTGACGACCAGCTCGCGCAGCTCGTGGTCCTCCGTGTCGAGCGGAGCGGCGAGGCGGACGCCGTCCCGATCGACGGAGATCAGAATCGTCTTGGTGCGCCGCGCGCTGCGGCGGATCCGGTACTCGATGGTCGTATCGCCGCATCGTGCGCTGTCCTTGGTCGTCATTTCCGTATCTTTCACCGTGGTGCGCCCCGCCCGAGGGAGTCGTGGCGTGTGTAGCGTGCCACGGCTACCCTCTCGTTGTGCTGTTTGCGGCCGGGACCTGACCGGTCAGCCGTGGTCGGAACGGCGGCAGGCGCTCACGGCCATCTGCCCGGCGGAACTGCTGGTCGACGCGGTCCGGACCGACGACCCGGATGAGGCACAGCGGTTCGTCGACCGGACCCTGCAGGCCGGACATGAGGGCGTCGTGGTCAAGGCGGCGGACCGAACGTACGAGGCGGGCCGGCGGGGATCATGCCTGGATTAAGACAAAACCGGCGCTGACGCTTGACTTGGTGGTGCTGGCCGTCGGGGAGGACAAGAGCGCCGACCAAGCCGACACGATCGGTACGGTGCGGCGCCTGCACGAGTAAAGCGTCTCCGCCTGTCGGAGGGAGCAACTTGTGATGGCGCGTGCGTTGCGATCAAGGTTCCTTCCTACCTTTTGAGGTCTACTACAAGGATCGCCTTGACCAGGAGCAGGAGCCGTCCTCGCGGTCAGTCGGCGAACTGGAACGCGAAGAGCCGGCACGCGCGCAGACGCAGGCGCAAGCGGATCGGGCGGCCGGCGAGCCGCCGCAGCCCCTGCTGCGGCCGCCAGTCGAGGGCGACCGAGTCGCCGGTCAGGGGGCCCGATGCGTAGCCGTCGAGCGCGCGGCCGTCCGCGTCCAGGACTTCGACCTGCAGGCTGCCGCCGCCCGAGGCCTGCACGTTCAGCAGCAGGCGGTCGCCGTCGAAGGTCAGCGGTCGCGTGACCAGCTCGCCGCCCTCGAAACCCGCCTCGGCGGCGACGAATCCGTCCAGGCGCAGCACCGCGCGTCCCAGGCCCATCAGGCGGCGGCCGGCCACCGGATCCACGAAGCCGTCGTGGTCGCGGTTGTGACCGACGTAGTAGATCCACAGCTCGTCTCCCATCCGCACGGGGTCCGGCAGGGCCCACACCCGCTTGGAATCGAACCGGCCGTCGGGGCCGAGTGACAGGAACGGCCGCCGATCGGCCGGCCGGCGGAACACCTTGCCGTCGCGGCTGTAGCCCAGGTACACGTCCATGGTCGACGGCGCCAAGCGCTCCACTTTTCGGTTCAGCGTCGCCGGATCGGGTGAATGGCCCCAGCGCTCTGGCTCCGGGCGGTCCTTGAAGTGCCAGAAGGCTTCCGCCAGGCAGATGTACAGGTCGTCCGCGTCCGGATACTTGTAGACGGCCGCCCCGTAGTAGTCGATCGGCGGCATGCCGGTCGAGGTGCGGTAGGTCGCCAGATCGGCCGCGTCCGCTTCCCAGACCACGCTCTGCGAGTTCCAGTGCACCAGATCGTCGGACTCCAGCCGGCGCACCTTGCGGTGGTTGCGGTTCGGGTCGTCGGCCCGCACCCAGAGCCGCGTATACATGACGTAGCGGCCGTAGGACTCGTCCCAGAAGACGACGTTCTGGGTGTCGCAGTCCTCGATCCGGATGCCGTGCAGGTGCTCCCACTGCAGGCCGTCCGGCGAGGCGAAGAACTCCAGCGTATGCGGCCGGTCGGGATGCGGCCCGCACTTGGCCTGGCTCTTGTAGCGCCGCTCGGGCGGCGCCTGCGGGTCGATCCAGACGCAGCAGCCCTGCAGGCGGTGCATGGCCATGACCGCGTTGGCGGGCAGGTCGCCGCCCAGAAGGTTGAGCTCGGGCCTCGTGAAGTGAGTCCCGTCGTCCGATTCGGCATAGCGGGTCGCGAAGCAGGAACGGTCGTCGTACCAGAAGCGAACCCGACCGCCTTCGGAGCGCACCGAGCTGTAGGCGTACACCTCTTGCGTCCCGTTCTCGGGGTGCAGCAGCACCTCGCCGGTGGCGCGGGCGGGGTTGGACCGCAGCACCACGCCATGCGAAGAGGCGATGATCGAGTCGTCGAGCATCAGGTGCTTGTGTCGACCCAGTTTCATGGCGTCGTCAGTCATCAGGTCCTCGGGTAGTGCGCGGGATGAGGCGGTACCGGCAGCCGACATCGCACCATGTTCGGGATGTTCCTGGCAATCGACAGGATCGCGTACGATCGGGCTGTGCTGTTCGCCGAGTTGGCCGCGGTGTCAGGGCAGGTGGGCGCCACGCGCAGCCGCAGCGCCAAGGTCGAGGCGCTGGCCGAGTGCCTGCGGGCGCTTGCCGATGACGCCGAGTCGGAAGCGCTTGCCGCTGGCGTGTGCTTCCTGGCCGGGCGGCTCCGCCAGGGCCGCCTGGGAGTCGGGCCTGCCACAGTACGGCGGCTGCGCGAGCTGCCCGCGGCAGCGACCTCGTCGCTCACCGTGGGGGACATCGACCGCGCCCTCGCCGAATTCGAATGCCAACGGCCGCGGCGGGTCGACCGGCTGCAGCCGCTGGTGCGCCAGGCGTCCGCGGACGAGCGCGACTATCTGCTTCGGTTGCTGATCGGCGAGGTGCGGCAGGGAGCCCTGGACGGCCTCCTGGTGGACGCGATCGCCACGGCGGCGGAGGCGCCGCTCGACCGGGTGCGCCGCGCGCTCATGGTGTCGGGCGACCTGCCGGCGGTGGCCGAGGCGGCGTTGCGCGTCGGCGTCGACGGATTGCACGCGTTTCAATTACAGGTGTTCCAGCCGGTGGAGCCGATGCTCGCCCAGTCGGCGCCGTCGGTCGCGGAAGCGCTGGAGCGCACCGGTGCCGCCGCCGTGGAGGCGAAGCTGGACGGCATGCGGGTGCAGATCCACCGCGACGGGGACGTGGTGCGGGTCTTCACGCGCAGCCTGCGCGACGTCACCGCCGGCGTGCCGGCGGCGGTTGCGGCCGCGCGGCGGCTCTCCGCCCGGTCGGTGGTGGTCGATGGGGAGGCGATCGCGCTGGGCGCCGGGGGGCGGCCGCGTCCTTTCCAGGAGACCATGAGCGCGGCCGGCCGGGCCTCCATCTTCCTGTTCGACTGCCTGTTCCTGGACGGCCGGGATCTGACCGGCGAGCCGTGGTCGGAGCGGCGGCAGGCGCTGACCGGGATCTGTCCGGCCGAGTTGCTCGTCGACGCGATAGAGACCGGCGACCCGGACGAGGCACAGCGGTTCGTCGACAAGACCCTGCGGGTCGGGCACGAGGGCGTCGTGGTCAAGTCCGTGGACGGCACGTACGAGGCGGGGCGGCGGGGCCATGCCTGGATCAAGGTCAAGCCGGCGCTGACGCTCGACCTGGTGGTGCTGGCCGTCGAGTGGGGCTCCGGACGCCGCGCCGGCTACCTGAGCAACCTCCATCTCGGGGCGCGCGACCCCGCCGGCGGCTTCGTCATGCTCGGCAAGACCTTCAAGGGCATGACCGACGAGGTGCTGCGCTGGCAGACCGAGCGCCTGCAGCAACTGGCGACGCGGTGCGAGGGCCACGTCGTCCACGTGCGCCCGGAGCTGGTCGTGGAGATCGCCTTCGACGGCATCCAGACCAGCCGGCGCTACCCGGGCGGGATGGCGCTGCGCTTCGCCCGCCTGCGTCGGTACCGGGAAGACAAGAGCGCCGCGCAGGCCGACACTATCGACACCGTGCGGCGGCTCCACCGTGCGGCGGCTCCATCGCCGAGGTAGCGAGGCGGAGACCTTGGCGCGCGCGGAGCCGGGATGATTTCGGCTGCCTGGACTACCCGTAGTGGCGGATGGTCCGCTGCAGCGCTTCGAGCTGGCTGTCCACCTTGGCCAGCGTCTGGCTGCCGGTCTTGAACAGGCACGCCGAGCGGCGCAGTCGCTCGGCGGTAGGACAGTCGCCGGCGCGGTACGCCTTTACGGTTCCCCGATAGCGCGGGTCGTAGTGGGGCGACCGCTCCGGCGCGCCGTAGAACGACAGGTTGCGGAACACCGGTTCCAGGTGCACCGGCACCCACAGCCCGTACAGGCCGTCGCCACCGTGCTCGATGAAGGTGCGGCGAAACGTGCGCCAGTCCACTCCCAGCAGCTCCTCGTCCAGCTTGCAGGTGTAGCACCAGTAGCTGTGGGTGGAGCCTTCCGGAACCACCGGGGGGATCAGCCACCGGCAGCCCTCCTCACGGATCACCTGCCCGTACTGATGGGCGATGATGCGCCGTGCCGCCACCAGGTACTCCAGCCGCTCGAGTTGGGCCAGACCGAGGGCGGACTGCATCGCCGACATGCGGAAGTTGTAGCCCATGTGGGAGTGGCGCTCGAACGCCCAGTCCTGGCGGATGTCGCGGGGTATCATCGTGGAGCCGGCGCCGGCGCCCAGCGCGCTGTAGCCCTGTATCGCCGCCTTGCGCACGCCGGTGGCCAGTTCCTCGTCGGCCGTGATCACCATGCCGCCGTCACCGCCGCTGGTGATGTGCTTGGAGCCCTGCAGGCTGAAGCTGGCCGCGTCGCCAATGGTGCCCACCAGCCGCTCGTGGTACCAGGCCAGAAAGCACTGCGCGTCGTCCTCGATCACGGCCAGGTCGTGGCCGCGGGCGATGGCGCCGATCGCGTCGAAGTCGGCCGGCAGGCCGAACAGGCTGACCGGGATGACGGCACGGGTGAGATCGGTCACCTTGCGCCGCACGTCGGCGGGGTCGATGGTGAAGGTGTCCGGATCGCAGTCGGCGAACACCGGCACTGCCCCGCACTGCAGCACGACGAACGCCGTCGCCGCCATGGTTACCGTGGGCACGATCACCTCGTCGCCCGGCCCCACTCCGGCCGCCAGCAGGCAGGCCAACAGGGTGCCGGAGCCGGAGTTGCATGAAATGGCATAAGGCACGCCGAAGCGCTCGGCGAAGGCGCGCTCGAAGCGGGCAGGCATGTCCGCCGACTCCTTGTTGCCGAAGCCGTCGGCCAACACCTCATCCACGTAGCGGCGATCCGCCTCCCCCACCCGGTTGGCGGGCAGATGCCGGAAGATCTCCTCCCGATCCAGGGTCCCCGGGGCCACGGTTGCCAGATCAGCGCGTTCAGCAGTCATGGATCTATCTTCGCTCCATCGGCATGCGGCGCTACAGCACCGCCTTGACCAGGATCAGGCTCAGCAGGGCGAGGAGCGCGGCGGCCAGCAGGCCGATCGCAAACGGCCGTCCGCCGATGCGCAGCAGTCCGGTGACGTGGACGCCCAGCCCAACGCCGGCCATCGCCACGCTCGCCAGGAAGCCGGCGATGATCGTCAGCAGGCGCTCGGAGGACAGGGTCACGTCGCCGGCGTCCCAGGCGACGCTTTCCCGGAGATGGAGCGTGACGCTGGGCAGCAGGTCCAGGCTCTGCAGCGCGGCCACCAGCACGAAGCCCAGGATGAACGGCGGCACCAGGGTCGTGATGCTGAACCGTTTGGCCACGTACGGCTGCCGCTCGCGGCGCCGCATGCGCCCGTACCACAGTCCGATCAGCACCACGCACGGGGCCAGCAGCAGGACACGCACCAGCTTGACCACCACGGCGATCTCCGCCGCCTCGGCGCCGTAGGCGAAGCCGGCCGCCACCACCTGCGCCGTCGCGTGGATGCTGCTGCCGGCCCAGACGCCGAACTCGCCCTGGGTGAGCCCGAGCAGCGCGCCGGCCGCGGGAAAGACGATCATCCACAGCAGCCCGAGCAGGTTGATCGCGGCGATCGAGAACGCGGTCTCGCTCTCGTCGGCCTCCACCACCGGCGCGGTGACCGCGATGGCGGTGCCGCCGCAGATCGCCGTGCCGACGCCGACCAGCAGGCCGAGCTTGCGCGGCGCGCCGAGCCGCAGCGCCAGCCACACCGTTCCCAGCAACGCAACGGCCACGCAGATCACGTTGATCGCCAGACCGCGCACCGTGGCGTCCAGCAGCAACCGGAAGTCGAGCCGCGCGCCGATCAGGACGATCGCCATCGGCAGCACGCCGTGCACGGCGAAGCGCACCCCGTCGCGCGCCGCCTGCGGCAGCCCGATCAGATTGCGGAACAGCGCGCCGATCACGATGGCGATCAGCATCGGCTCGATTGGATGCCGGCCGCCGATGGTGAACGGCGCGAACGGCAGGGCGTGGACGAACTGCGCGGCGATGGCGACGGCGGCGGCGATCGCCAGTCCGGGACCGTACGTCGCGCTCATCGGGAACCCATCCGGCGCTCAGATGAGGAAGTCGGTGCCGCCCAGCGCGGCCGACGGCTGCTCCATGCTCAGGTAGCGCTCCCAGCCGTCCGGCATCACGGTGACCACGCGCTTGCCCGCGCCGAGATCGCGGGCCACGGCAAGCGCGCCCCAGGCGGCCGCTCCGGCCGAGATGCCCACGAGCAACCCCTCGCTACGGGCCAGTTCCTTGGCGGTGCGGAAGGCGTCGTCGTCGCTGCAGCACAGCACACGGTCGATGACCGACCGGTTGACGATCGCCGGAACGAAACCGGCGCCGATCCCCTGAATCGCGTGGGGTTCCGGCTTCCGACCTCCGCTCAGCGCGGGCGAGCGCTCGGGCTCCACGGCGACCACCTGCACGTGCGGCAGGCGCTCCTTGAGCACCTCGCCGACTCCAGTGAGGGTGCCGCCGGTGCCCACGCCCACTACGAACGCGTCCAGGCTGCCGCCGCAGTCGGTCAGGATCTCCTGGGCCGTGGTGCGGCGGTGCGTCTCCGGGTTGGCCGGGTTGCGGAACTGTTCCGGCATGAAGCAGCCGGGGTTCTCGGCGACGATCGCGGCGGCGCGGTCGATGGCCCCCTGCATGAGGTCGCGAGCCGGGGTCAGCACCACCTCCGCGCCCAGGTGGCGCAGCAGGGCACGGCGCTCCTCGGATGCGTCGTCCGGCATCACCAGGATGATCCGGTAGCCGCGTGCGGCGGACACCAGCGCCAGGCCGATGCCGGTGTTGCCGCTGGTCGGTTCGACGATGGTCGAGTCCGGACCGAGCAGGCCGCGCTCCTCGGCCGCCTGCACCATCGCCAGCGCCACCCGGTCCTTGACGCTGCCGGCCGGGTTGTGGACCTCGAGCTTCACCACCACCTCGGCGGCGTGGGCGGGCGGCAGCCGCCGCAGGCGCACCATCGGTGTTCCGCCGATCAGATCGAGCACCGAATCATGGATCATCGCGACCGCCTCCTGGCCGCAGGATCCTGCGGCGGCCTGCTACCGCTTTGCATCCAGCCGGCCGACTTCGCCGAGCCAGTCCAGTATCCGCTGGTCCGCCGTCACCAACCTGTGACCTTGCAGCGCGGTGGCGACGATGAGGCGGTCGGCAGGATCGGCATGGAAATCGGCAAGACCGACCGCACGGACCCCGATCTCTCCATCGACGGCGATCTCGACCATACCCTGCTCCAATTGCTCCCGGCGCCACAGGGCGACATCCTCCGGGAACCTGAGCCGGCCCTTGTCCTTGAGCATCGCTACCTCCCAGAACGAAATCGCCGAGACGCCAACCTGCCCGGCCTGCCACGCCCGGTCGATCTCGATCCGCGCTCCGGTTCCCAAGCGTGCGTCGCCCAGTCTGAGCCACAGCAGGACGTGTGTGTCGAGGAGCATCACGTGCCGCCATCCCGCGCCGCCTTGCCGGTGTCGGCTTCCCAACGCGCATCGAGGGGCTCGATGATGTCGCCGAGTATCTCGATGCGGCCTCGATCTATGCCGAAGAGGCTCTGCGGCTTCGTCCGATACGGAACCAGTCGCGAGATCGGGAGTCCGTTTTTGGTTATGACGATCTCATCGCCGCTATCGGCGACCTGATCCATGAGTTGGAGACACTTCGCCTTGAACTCGGAGGCTTTGATGGTGCGGGGTTCGCCGGCCGCCTTTTCCTTGCCCGTATGCATGCTGACTATCCTCACTCGTTACCCTGACCTTACCATGGTCGTGACCATGGACATATCCCGCCGCTGTCCAGGCGGCAATCGGCAGCAGCTTTGGGGAGAAGCCCTATCCCGAGCGCTCGGTGCCCTCGCGGTAGCGGGCGATCTGGGCGTTGAGCTGCTCGATCTCACCCTGCAGCCGCTCCAGGGAAAGCTGCAGCGGATCGGGCAGCGCGGTGTGCTCCAGGTTGGCGCCCTCCTCCACGCGGACCCCGTGGCGCCGGGCGATGCGGCCGGGCACGCCGACCACGGTGGCATCCGCGGGGACGTCGCGCACCACCACCGCGTTGGCGCCGACGGTGACGTTGGCGCCGATGGTGGTGTTGCCCAGGATCTTGGCGCCGGCGCCGACCACGACGTTGTCGCCCAGGGTGGGGTGGCGCTTGCCCTGCCGGCTGCCGGTGCCGCCCAGGGTCACCCCCTGGAACAGCGTCACGTCGCGGCCGATGACGGAGGTCTCGCCGATGACCACTCCCATGCCATGGTCGATGAAGAGCCCGGGGCCGATGGCGGCCCCCGGATGGATCTCGATCCCGGTGAGAAAGCGCGCGATGGCGGCCAGCAGGCGCGGCATGATCGGCAGGTGGATCCGCCACAGCAGGTGGGCGAAGCGGTAGGTGACCAGCGCGTGGAAGCCGGCGTAGGTAAGGATGATCGACAGGCTGCTGGTCGCCGCCGGGTCGCGTGCGCGCGCGGCGCGCACCTCCGCGGCGAACACCAGCCGGACGCTTACCAGGCAGACGACCAGCACCGCGGCGACGACGGCGGCGGTCAGCACCGCATCAGCACTCGGAGTAGCCGCAGTTGGTGCAGGTCTGGCAGCCCTCCGCGTGCACGAGGGTCGTCTCGCCGCACTCCGGACACAGGTCCGCCGCCAACCGGCTGGTCGCGGGCCGTTCCTCGCCCCCCGGATCGTCCGCATCCGATGTCCCGTAATGCTCGGCCAGCACCTGCGCCACCGCGTCGGGCAGGGAGCGCACCCGGCGGCTGCCGTAGCCGGTCGACCGGGAGCCGCCGATGCCGCGCAACTGGTTGACGATCTGCGTCACCCGCTCCTTGGGGGAGAGCGCGGACACCATGCGCAGCAGCACCGACATCAGCCGCCCCATCGCCTCCGCCATCGCCTTCAGCTCGCTGCCCCCACGGCCGATCTCCACGAACACCTCCAGCGGGTTGCCGTCCTCGTCGTCGTTCATGGTGATGTGCGCGGTGCCGACGGGGGTGCGGCGGCTGACGGTGGCGCCGAATCGCTTCTGCGGCAGCGGCCGCACCTGGGCGTCGCCGCTGGGGGCGGGCGCCGGGGCCGCCGGAGGCGCCGTGCCGGCCGGGTTCTCCAGGTTGAGCACCTGCTCGTCCCGCGAGCGGTCGCGGTAGATGGTGCCGCCCTTGCAGCCCAGCTCGTACATCAGCTCGTACAGCTCGCGCGTCTGCGCCACGGTGTAGTCGGCCGGCACGTTGCAGGTCTTGGAGATGGAGGAGTCCACCCAGCGCTGGATGGTGGCCATGACGCGCACGTGCTGCTCCGGAGTCAGGTCCATCGCCGTGACGAAGTGGTCGGGCAGCGGCTGCCCTGGATGCTCGCGCTCCCACTCGGCCGCCACCGCGGCGCGCTCCTCGTGGATGCCCAGCCGGCCCGTGCGGAAGTAGCTCCACGAGAAGTACGGCTCGATGCCGGTGCTGGTGTCGACCATGGTGCCGGTGGTGCCGGTGGGCGCCTGCGTGAGCAGCGTGACGTTGCGCGCGCCGGACGCTCGCACGGCGTCGCGCACCTCCTCCGGCATCGACCGCATGAAGCCCGAGTCGAGATACCGTTCCGCGTCGAAGGCCGGAAAGCTGCCCTTCTCGGCGGCCAGCTCGGCGGTGGCGTGGTACGCCGCCACGGCGATGGTGCGATAGAGCCGGTCCAGGAAGGACAGGCTCTCGTCGCTGCCGTAGCGCACGCCGAGCCGGATCAGCAGCTCCGCCAGACCCATCGTGCCCAGCCCGATGCGGCGCTCGCGGCGCTGCTGATCCTCGTTCTCCTCGAAGAAGTACGGGGTCGCGTCGACCACGTCGTCCAGGAAGCGGACCGCGTAGCGCACGGCGGTCGCCAGCTCGTCCCAGGCGACCCCCTCCTCGCCAACCCCGCCGTCGCGCGCGAACCGGCCCAGGTTGATCGCCCCCAGGTTGCAGACCGACCACTCCGGCAGCGGTTGCTCCCCGCACGGGTTGGTGCAGATCAGCGGCGCGTAGTAGCGCGAGTTGCTCATCGCGTTGGCCCGGTCCTTGAACCACAGCCCCGGTTCGGCGCTGGCCCACGCTGAGTCGATCAGCGTCTCCCAAACTAGCCGTGCGCGAACCGTGCGATGGACGATCGTCCGCTTGCCGCGTGCCCTCCAGGCGTCGAGGTCGCCGTTCCACAGCTCCTGATAGTCGGGGTCGTCGATGTCGGGGAAGGCGAGCTGCCACTCGCCGTCCGCGCGCACCGCTGCCATGAACGCGTCGGTGACGCCGACGCTGATGTTGGCGTTGGTGATCTTGCCCATCTCGCGCTTGGCGCCGATGAACTCCATGACGTCGGGGTGCCAGACGTCGCAGATCAGCATCAGCGCGCCGCGCCGGCTGCCGCCCTGCTCGATCAGTCCGGTGACGAAACTGTACAGCGCCCCCCAGGAGACCGCGCCGCTGGAGCGGCCGTTGACGCCGCGCACGTAGGCGTGGCGCGGGCGCAGGCTGGAGATGTTGATGCCCACGCCGCCGCCGCGGGACATGATCTCCATCATCCGCGCCAGCGTGGCGACGATGCCGTGGCGGGAGTCGTGCGGCGACGGGATGACGTAGCAGTTGTAGAAGGTGAGCTGTTGGTCGGTGCCCGCGGCGGCGAGGATGCGCCCGCCGGGCACGAAGCGCCAGTCGGACAACAGCCACCGGAAGCGCTGCTCCCAGGTCGCTCGCGCGGCTTCGGGCTCGACGGCGGCGATGCCGCGGGCGACGCGCGCCACCATCTGCTCGGGTGAGGTCTCCAGCGGCTTGTCCACGCGATCCAGCGCGCACGTCATCTCGGTGCCGTCGCGCAGGCGGACCGCCACGTCGTCGTCGGTGACCGTGCGCACGGTGCCCACCTCGCGCTGACCGGTGGTGGTGTCCGTGCAGACCACCACCAGGTCGCCGGCCGCGAGCGTCGCCTTGGTCGCGTCCTTCAGCGCGTAGCGGTCCAGAAAGATCTTCTCGCCCAACTCGTTGAGCTCGCGGCCCGCCGTGGCGGTCAGCGGCGGTGGTCCGCCGTTGTATTCGTCAGCCATGCTCCTCAATCACACGGAGGCTGGTTCCTCTGTGCGGCCCTCCAGTCGGTCGATCTCGTTGCGGAACGCCCCGGTGTCCGTGAAGCGGCCATAGACGGATGCGAAGCGCACGTAGGCGACGTCGTCCACGTGGCGGAGCTGCTCGGCGACCAACTCCCCGATCGCCCGCGAGCTGACCTGCGGACCCGACGCGCGCAGCCGCGCCTCCAGGTCATCGACGATGCGGGTCAGCCGCGCCGCGGACACCGGCCGCTTGGCGCACGCCTTCTGCAACCCCAGCATCACCTTCTCCCGGTCGAACGCCTCGCGCCTGCCGTCCGCCTTCAGCACCACCGGCGCGTTCTGCTCGACGTGCTCGTAGGTGGTGAAGCGATGCGCGCATGCACGGCAGCTCCGGCGTCGCCGGATCGCGCGTCCGTCGTCCAACGGGCGCGATTCGATGACGCGACTGTCGTGCGAGTCGCACACGGGGCAGCGCATCCTGAAGCGCCTCCTTTGCCTCCCTCGACTATATATAGTGCTATCGGCCAGAATGGAGCGCTACATGAGGTGGTGTCAACACCCTCTCGCCGCGGCCGCCGCGGCGCATTCGGACTTGGGCTAAGATGCCGCCGTGATGCATCTGGCAACCATGACCAGCGTCTGCCCGGACTGGACGCTGGACGAGATCGTGTCGGCGATGAAGCGCCATGGCTACCGCGGGCTGGAGCCCCGCGTGGAGTGGGATCACGCCGCTGGAATAGAGGCTTCGATGACGCCGGCCGAGCGGCGCGCCGCGCGCGACCGGCTGGCCGGCGAGGGGCTGGAATTCTGCTGCGTGGCGACCGGCGTGAAGATGGCGACGCCCGACGCCGCCGAGCGCGCGCGGCAGGTCGACGACCTGCGCCGCTACGTCGAGCTGGCCGGCGACCTTGGCGCCCCCTGCCTGAGGACTTTCGGGGGAGCGCATGCCCCCGGCGACCTGCTGCCGATCGTCGACTACGTGGCCGACGGCTACCGGTCGGTGATGGACGAGGCCGAGGCCCGCTCGGTGACCGTGCTGATGGAGACGCACGACTTCTGGAGCGCGTCGGCCCCGGTGCGGGCGGTGGTGGAGCGGGTCGGCCACGAGCGCTGCGCGGTGCTCTGGGACCTGCTGCACCCCATGCGGGTCATGGAGCGGCCGGAGGTGACGTTCCAGAACCTGTCGGCGTTGACCCGGCACCTGCACGTGCACGACTACGACTACGGCCCGGACGGCCGCTCGCGGGCCGCGGCGCTGGGCGAAGGCCTGTACGACCACGAGCCGCCGCTGCGCCTGTTGGCGGACACCGGCTTCTCAGGCTACGCGTCGGTGGAGATCATCCACGGCGGCGGCACAGAGCACGACGCCGACGGCGTCCTGGGCCAGTACGCGGGCAAGCTGCGCGAGTACCTGGAGGCAGCGTAGCGATCAGCCCCGTTCAGGAGTCGATCGGACAGCGCGACCTGTGAGCGATGATCCCAGGGGCCGCATGCGGCGCACATCCCGCGCCATACGCCGTCGGCGGGCGCAGCGCTGGGTTGCCAACGGAGTCCCAACGAGTGATCTTTGCTGCCAACTGGCCATGGAGAGCAATGTAGAAGTGCGCCAGGCGTATCAGGAGCTGTTGACTCCGAGATTGCTGGGTCTCGCGCTGTCTATCATGGCAGTGCTCACCGCGCTGTTCACGCTATGGGATCCGATGGACCTCGCGCAGACGCTCAGCGGGATCGAGCGGCTGGGTTTCTCCGTCTTTGTCGGGTCCTCTGACTTGGTAATCTGCTATGCCTGTGGAGTTCTGGTGCTCTACCTGACGAGGCTCCGGTCAAAGCACCAGACTCTGGTGTCGCTTGTGGCTACGGCTCTGATTATGGCTGCGCCTTGCGCCGCCATAATGTACGCCGGGTATACGCTGTTTCACGGGGGCCGCCCACCCGACGATGGAATCCTGGAACTCTACGCTGTTAATGCTATCAATCTCGGCTGGACCACCGTCCTGATCTTCTACGTCCTCTTCTGTCGGCTCGGCCGTCAGAGTCCACTTGCGCTCCTGGAAAGGACGGCTCCCGAAAAGAATCTTCCTGACAAGCAACACGCACCGCCGGGGTCTGAGGAGACGACTATCGGCGCGGGGCCTCCTGTCCCTGGCCGCATGAGCAGGGTGGGTGATGCGGCGACAGAGCCTCTTCCGGGCAAGAAGATCACCGCAACGCTTGACGACGAGATCCGTTCAGCAGGCGCACGTCAACGTGGTGCCGATGCGCGCTGCGCCAACGCACTTGACGGCAGAGCGCCCCGAGAGCGCGTGCACATTCGCCCGGTCGAACCGAAACGGCTACTGGAATCCCTGCCTGAGTCTGTAGGGCATGATGTGGTGTATATACATGTTTCCGGACACTATCTCGAGGTGGTGACCACCTTGGGCTCGGCCGTGGTTCTGATGCGCCTTGCGGACGCGGTGGCCACACTCAGTGATCACGGGATGCAGATACATCGATCCTATTGGGCAGCGTATTGCCACGTACGAGACTTGATACGACGCGACGATCGAATGTTGCTGTGCCTCTCCGATGGGTATGAGTTGCCGGTCAGCCGGCCGTTCCTGCGCGCCGTTCGTGACTTCACTGCCAGTCTGTCGGATTCCACAACGCGGGAGCAGGTCGGGCAGATCGAGTAGGCCGGTAAGTAAGGCGGCTGGTGTTACGTTACGGCGAGGGGCGCTGCTGCGCTGGCGGTGTCACTCGGGGGCAGTAAAGAGGTAGGCGCACGTTCGACCTGTGGTGCGGATGCTCCGAGCGGCGATCAGGAATGGAGCCCGATGAAAGTGCCCGTTGTTCCCAGGATGCACTTAGATTCCCAGACGCCAGCCCCGGCGGGTAGTTGAGGAATGTCCCTTCCCGAACGACAGACAATAATTCCTGGGCTTCATTCGTGGGATTGCTTCAACATCAAGTGCTAAAGGAAGTTGACAGCTCCGGGGCGCTTGCTGTATCTATTTCGGTGGATTGCGATCCGGATGGGGAAGAGAGCATCAGGTGGGCAGAAGCTTGAAGTGAACGGCGGCACTCGGGGCCCGGGCGCCATTTGCGCTGCTATGGAATCCTGCCTCTCGGCGTGCGACGACGGGCGGATAACGTTTAGGCTTCTCTTGGTTGCCTATCGCCTTGTCACAGTAAAACGGGATTGCGAGTTGAGAACATGAAGGCAGCGCGTACTTTCAGTAACTCCATTGCCGCAGTGGCGAAAACGACTCGCGAGAAGGTCAGCGGCGTCCGCGTTCGACAGCCCCGCCCGATAGAGTCAACCGTACGTGACGATGGGTGTTTCGAGCCTCGCCGATCCGGTTTCTGGAGAACCGGCGCCATGACCATTCGCTCCAACGGCTTGAAGGGAGTCGTGTCGATAGGGCTGGCCACGGTCATCTGCGGTGCACTCTTGAGTTGTGGTGGTCCGGTCGGATCCCCCGAGGAAAACGGAGGGAAGGCCCCGGATCTGCTGGTGATGTCGCCGACGGTGAGCGATCCCGGTCCGGCCGCCGGCGCGCGGTTCACGCTGTCGGCGACGGTCAGGAACGCCGGTGACGGAGCGTCGGAAGCGACGCTGCTGCGCTACTACCGATCGGCGGACGCGACGATCAGCAGAACCGACATGGAGGTCGGCACGGACGCCGTGGCGGCGCTCGCCGCTTCGGGAACCGGCAAAGAGTCCGTGGATCTGACCGCGCCGGACACCGCGGGCACGTACTACTACGGGGCGTGCGTGGACGCGGTGACGGCTGAGACGGATGCCACGGACAACTGCTCGACATCCGTGAAGGTCGCGGTACCAAGCACCACGGAGCCGCAGGACCGTCAGGATCTGGTGGTGACGTCGCCGACGGTGAGCGATGGCGCTCCGGCCGCCGGCACGGCGTTCACGCTGTCGGTGGCGGTGAGCAACGCCGGTCGGGAAGCCGCGGCGGCGACGACGGTGCGCTACTACCAGTCGGCGGACGCGACGATCACGACGTCCGACACGGAGGTCGGTACGGACGCGGTGGCGGAGCTGGCCCCGTCGGGAAGCGGCAGCCAGTCGGTGGAGTTGACCGCGCCGTCCACGCCCGGGACGTACTACTACGGGGCGTGCGTGGACGCGGTGGCGGGCGAGTCGGACATGACGAACAACTGCTCGACGTCGGCGCAGGTGACGGTCCCGGAGCCGGAACACCCGGAACTGGTGGTGACGTTGCCGTCGGTGAGCGATAGCCGTCCGCCCGCTGGTGCGGAGTTCACGTTGTCGGTAACGGTGAGGAACGCCGGTGGGGAAGCCGCGGCGGCGACGACGGTGCGCTACTACCAGTCGGCGGACGCGACGATCACGATGTCCGACACACAAGTGGGCACGGGCGCGGTGGCGGAGCTTGCCGCTACGGGCAGTAGCAGCCAGTCGGTGGAGTTGGTGGCGCCGGCGACCGCTGGGACGTACTACTACGGTGCGTGCGTGGACGCGGTCACGGACGAGTCGGACACCACGAACAACTGCTCGACCGCGGTGCAGGTGACGGTCCCGGAGCCGAGACGTCCGGACTTGCTGGTGACGTTGCCGTCGGTAAGCGATGGCCGTCCGGTCACCGGGACGAGCTTCACGCTATCGGCGACGGTGGGGAACGACGGCGATGGAACCGCGGCGGCGACGACCGTGCGCTACTACCGTTCGACGGACGCGACGATCACGACGTCCGACACACAAGTGGGCACGGGCGCGGTGGCGGAGCTTGCCGCTGCGGGCAGCGCCAGCCAGTCGGTGGACTTGGTGGCGCCGTCCACGCAGGGGACGTACTACTACGGAGCGTGCGTGGACGCGGTGGGGGATGAGTCGGACACGACGAACAATTGTTCGCCATCCGTTGAGGTCTCGGTGCAAGTCACCGTGACGGAGCCGCAGGGCCATCCTGACCTGCTGGTGACGTTGCCGTCGGTAAGCGATGGCCGTCCGGTCACCGGGACGAGCTTCAGGCTATCGGCGACGGTCAGCAACGATGGTGATGGAAGCGCGGCGGCGACCACGCTGCGTTACTACCGTTCGACCGACGCCACGATCACCACGTCCGACACGGGGGTTGGCACGGACGCGATCGCAGGTCTCGGCGCCGACGGGAGTAGCAGTGAGTACGTGGATGTGACGGCGCCTGCGACGGCGGGGCCGTACTACTACGGGGCGTGCGTGGACACGGTGACGGATGAGTCGGACACGACGAACAACTGTTCTGCGCCGGTGAAGGTGGACGTGGAGGAGCCGACGCACCCCGACCTGGAGGTGGAAACGCCGACGGTGGACGACACGAGTCCGGAGACCGGGGCGACATTCACGCTGTCGGCGACGGTGAGCAACACCGGCGACGCAGGGTCGGCGGCGACGACGCTGCGCTACTACCGTTCGGCGGACGCGACGATCACGAGGTCGGACACGCAGGTGGGGACGGACTCGGTTGGGGCGCTGGCGGCGTTGGGGAGCAGCGCGGAGTCGATCTCGCTGACGGCGTCTGCGACGGCGGGGCCGTACTACTACGGTGCGTGCGTGGATGCCGTGACCGATGAGTCGGACACGACGGACAACTGCTCTGCGTCGGTGGAGGTGGACGTGGAGGAGCCGAAGTACCCTGACCTAAAGGTGGGTACGCCGACGGTGGACGACATGACTCCGGAAACGGGGGCGACGATCACGCTGTCCGCGACGGTGAGCAACGCGGGCGACGGAAGGTCGGCGGCGGCGACGCTGCGCTACTACCGATCGACGGACGCCACGATCACGACGTCGGACACGCAGGTGGGGACGGACTCGGTTGGGGCGCTGGCGGCGTTGGGGAGCAGCAAGGAATCGATCTCGCTGGCGGCGCCGTCGACGCCTGGGCCGTACTACTACGGGGCGTGCGTGGACGCCGTGACCGGTGAGTCGGACACGACGAACAACTGCTCGGCGTCGGTAACGGTAACGGTTACGGCGCCGAAACTGTCAGTCGAGGATGCCAGCGGGGAAGAAGACGACGGACCCCTCCACTTTCCGGTCACACTCGAACCCGTTAGTGGACGAACCGTAACGGTGAGGTTTGCGACCTCGGATGCGACAGCGACGGCTGGGAGTGACTACATTTCCACCACAGGCACGTTGACGTTTGCAGCCGGCACCGGCACACAAACGATCACGGTGTCGGTCACCGATGACTCGCAGGATGAGCAGGACGAGAGCCTCACGGTGACTCTGACGAGTCCATCCAATGCGACCCTGCAGGATGCCACGGCCACTGGCGTCATCCACGATGACGATGACGACGACGACGACCATGGCGACTCTCAGGAGACCGCGACCACCGTCGTGCCGGCGACCGTGACCACCGCCCAGGAGCCGATCTCCGGCCACCTGGAGACCGATGGCGATATCGACTACTTCCGTGTTGTCGCCGATTCTGGCGAAACAGTGAGCGCAATACTCGATGCCTCAGCGCAACCGGGAAATTTTGTCTACAGGGCGTTCGTCAGGATCGAGTCGCCCAGCTCAACTTCATCGGACAGCTCCACGACCGTCTACGTTCGCGTCTGGAGCCGCCTCGGTACGCCCACCTACAGTCTCGCGATCTGGATACGCGATGCCAATGATCCCAAAGACACGACGTTCGACATCGAATTGATGTACTCCTCCACCGCGCAACCGACCGCCAGTCAGAAGGCCATCTTCCGCGCCGCGGCCGACAAGTGGGAAAGCGTCATCACCGAGGGCCTGGACGCAAGACTCATATCCATATCTAACATGTGCCGCAACGGCGATACCCACGACTTCGGGTCGTGGGTGGACGATCTGCTCATCGACATCCGTGTGGAGTCAATCGACGGCGCGGGAGGTGTATGGGCCAGCGCTGCTACGTGCACGATTCGTTCGCATACAAGCGGTCTTCCGTACACCAGCGAGGTCACGTTCGACTCAGCGGACATCAACCGGCTGAGCTCGGGCAATCTCCGCATCTTGGCGCTCCACGAAATGGGGCACGCTTTGGGATTCGGCGCCCTCGATGCGTGGGATGACTCGTTGGTCAATTCCGCCTACGACTACCACCGGGAGAACCCTACGTCGACGACGTTGCCAGACACACATTTCCTCGGCACTGCTGCCGTAAGCGCCTTCAACGAGATCGCGGACTCCTACACCGGCGGCAAAGTGCCGGTGGAGAACGATACCCAAAGCTACAGTTCCGGATCGTGGGATAGTCACTGGCGCGAATCGGTGTTCCGCACGGAAGTGATGGACAGCGTCGTCTCGTCGACCGCCGAGAAGCTCAGCAAGGTAACGATTGCGGCACTTGCGGATCTTGGCTACAGCGTGGACTACAGTCAGGCGGAGTCCTATACGCTGCCCAGCAGTTCGGCGTTACATCCGTCTCCGCTGAACATTCGCGACGAGGTCCGTCGTGGACCAGTCACAGCGCTTCCATTCCGTGACCGGCAGATCGTCGTGATCCCTCCCTGATTTCGGCCGACGAACGGCGCGGTGCGCAGGCTGCGTTCGGGCGCCTGCCGGGCACAGGTCCGCCTGGGACAGGCCCGCTCAACCTCGCCCTCAGCGAGGGCTCAAAGCAACCGTGTCCGCTACCGGCCCTTGGCGCGGCGCAACTCCTCGAATACCTCCGGGCTCGGCGGATAGTGGCGGCCGGGACACACCCCTTCCGCGCGGATCTTCCGCTTGACGTAGTTCTCGGCCTCCTCGTGCTCGATCGCCCACTCCATCACCGCCTCGGCCATCCACGACGGCACCACCAGGACGCCGTCGTTGTCCCCGACCATCACGTCACCGGGCCGCACCAGCGCACCGCCGCACTGGATCTGCCCGTTCTCCTCGGCAGGGGTCGCCGCCACGCTGCCGTGGAAGCTGCGCTGCGTGGCGTACACGGTCAGCCCGTAGTCCTCGCCGACGATCACGTCGAGGTCGCGGATGGCGCCGTCGATCACCACGCCGTCCGCGTGGTTCATGGCGAGCTGCAGCAGCTTCACGTCGCCCGCCACCACGTCCTTGCGTGAGCCCATGATGTCCGCCACCAGGACGTCGCCCGGTCCGCACCGTCCCATCGCGACGTACTCCAGGTCGTCTTCGCCGCCGGTTCTCTCGCTCGCCAGATCGGGCCGCACCGGCAGGAACCGGAGCGTCCGTGCGCGCGCCGCGAACCGCTGCCGGCCGGGCGTGAGCTTGACCAGTCCCTCGCAGACGTTCAGCGGGGAGCCGAAGTTGCAGACCCCGGCGTACACGGTCACGGTCGGGATCGACTTCAGTCCATCCAGAACCTCCTGCGGTACTTCCACGGGCCTCATGTCAAATGCTGGCATCTGCTCAATCTCAGCGGGGGATGATCGATCGGGCGCAAGAGTGGGGGAGGGGCGCATGTCGGTCAATCGCGGCGGCCCGTCGCGCCCGGATTCTTCCAGGCCGGCATGCTCGATGGGTCGGCCTCCAGGTCGGCTAACGTCTGATGCGGACGGGCATGGTGACTTTATTGGTCTGTACGCATAGACCATTATGGTCATCATGACGACGGTATCGATCTCCGGTTTGAAGGCGAATCTCTCTCGCTACCTTCGTGAGGTTCGCCGCGGCGGCGAGGTCCAGGTTCTCGATCGAGGTACACCGGTCGCCCGGCTGGTTCCTCCTGCGGCGAGCGACGAGGGGGCAATCCGGGAGCGGTTGGTCAGCGCCGGCCTCCTGCGCCCGGGCACGGGAGGCGCGGCGTCGATTCTGGACGAGCCGCCGCTGGTGTTGCCGGCGAGTCTCTCACCGGCGCTGGCCGCGGAGCGGGACGACCGCCTGTGAGATACTGGGACGCCTCGGCATTGGTCGCACTGATCGTCTCCGAGCCGGACAGTGCGCCGGTGCGAACGTGGCTCTCCGAAGACGACCGTATCGTCACCTGGGTGTGGACGCGCACCGGGATAGCCAGTGCCGTGGAGCGCCGTACCCGCGAAGGGTTGCTGACGCGGCCACGGCGCGGCGCCGTCCTCGAACGGCTGGATACACTCGCCGCCAAGTGGGACGAAGTGACCGACGTACTGGCCGTTCGGACCCGTGCCACCGGGCTGTTGGCGCGGCACCCATTGCCAAGTGCCACCTTCAGCTTGAGACTGACGTGACCCGCTCAGCTCAGGGGATCGACAGCGGCTCTCCGGTCTCCAGCAGGGATTTCAGCGAGGACAGGATCGCGTTCCAACCCGAGGCGACCTCTCGGAAGGTCTTGCACGGCTCGCTGAACTGGTGCGTCAGGGTGAGCCTGCAGGTATCTCCGACCGGTTCGATCTTCCAGGTGACAAGCGACGGCGCCTCCCCGGAGCGCTCGGGGTCGTAGCGCACGTTCCATGTGTAGGAGAGCCGGCGCGTCCGCTCGACGTGCCGCACCTCGCCATCGACGGCGATGTTGCCGGCGTGACTGCTGTGGTAGATCACGGCAGCCCCGACCCGCCATTCCGACTCGATGCGGGTGCCGTGGAAGTACCGGCGGGTGTGTTCGCCCCTGGTGATGGCGTCCCACAGGGCGTCCGGCGTGGTGCGGATGAAGATCTCGTAGTCGTCGTGGCCTGGGCTGGATCGACGCTCATCTGTTGGCGTCCGCGCTCTTGGCCGGCTCGCGACTCTGGACGCTTGACGCTCGCCTCGACGGTGTCGCGCAATTGTTCGGCGCCGCCTATGGGTGAGCGGGCGACCGCGGCTGCGTGAGTTCGAGGAGCGCTTGCCAGAGGTCTGGAACCATGCGACGATACTCGCCGTGTTCCCTCTGCCGCTGAGTCGCCGACGCCGCCCCTGACGGAGGACCGGATGCCTCACATAAACTGGCAGAGGACCGTAGTCAGAGACGGCTGGCATAACATGGGCACCGATCTCTGTTTCTGGAGAGATTGCTACTGGCTGGTGTACTCGCGTAACGCCGCACACGCCTCTCCGGAGGGAACGATCGTCGTCATGCGGTCGCTCGACCTGAAGCGGTGGCACCCTGTCGCGTTCATCGATTCAGGATTGGACGATCGTGATCCCAAGCTCCTCGCCACCGACGACAAGCTCTACGTGTATTTTCTTGGCTGTCGGCTTAGTGCCGTGAATGGCGAGCTGAGGCAGGTGGGGCACACCTACCTTTCCTCGAGCGAAAATGGCGTCGGATGGACGACCCCGGTGCAGATCCACAAGTCGAACTATTGGCTGTGGAGCATCAGGCAGTATCAAGGCGCTTTCTACTCGGCCGAGAAGGGCGGAGAGCTCTTGACCAGCTCCGACTGTCTGAGCTGGAAGACGGTGAGCCGTATCCCTCTCGCAGAGGACGATGTCGTGGATCCGACCGATCCGACATTCGATCCACGCACGGTGACGCACAAGCCCTGCAACTCCATCAGCGAAACGGATTTCATCTTTCGCCCGGATGGTGAGCTCTGGTGCGTGTCGAGGACGAACCGCGATCCGGACGACTCGATCTTCTACTGGTCCAAGCCACCCTATCGAGAGTGGGACTGGGTGGATCTAAAGACCAGGATCCACTGTCCAAGGATCTGCGAATGTCAGGGAGTGTTGTACGTGGCCGGCAGGAGAAGCACGGACATTCCATGGAAGATTCAGCCGACACCGGCGGGCAACACCGCGATATTCGTGCTCGAGAAGGGAAAGGTAGAGCCGTTTCTCGCGTTGGCAAGCGAAGGCGACGCGGCCTATCCGGGCCTGATCGCGACGGGTCCGCGCACGCTGGCAATGAGCTACTACTCACAGCATGCTTACCTGGGCGGAGTGGTGCCGGCAGACACGAATACGTCGGGCTTCCTGCCGGAGTTGGACGACAGATCGTTGCGAATGACCGGCCCCGCCGACATCTTCCTCGCCGAGATCGACACCGAGGAGGAGGGCCACGAGCTCAGATTCTAGTCTCGACGGCTGCGCGAGTTGCCGACCTACCGACGACGCCGCCTACGGGTGAGTTGGCGACCGCGGCTGCCGGAGCTTGGCGTTCGCGCACCACGGTCGCAGCGTGCAGGCATCACAGCGTGGCTGCCGCGCCACGCACACCTCGCGGCCGTGGCGGACCAGCAGCGCGTGATACTCGCCCAGCAGATCGGTGTCGGCCGGGAGCCGGTCCATCAGCCACGCCTGGAAGCGGGCATAGCTTCCCCCGGCTGACGGTTCGCCGAGCCGGGAGAAGATGCGTTGCGCGTAGGCGTCGACCACGAAGGTCGGCACGCCGACCGCGTAGAGCATGATCGCATCCGCGGTCTCCGGGCCGATGCCGTGCACGGTCAGCAGCTCGGCTCGCAGCCTCGTGGCGCCCGCCTCTCGCAGGCGCGCGACGTCATCGCCGTAGCTGCCCAGGTAGGCGCAGAGCGCGTGCAGCTTGCGCGCCTTGGTCCGGAAAAACCCGCTGGCGCGGATGTGCGCGGCCAGAGCCTCGACCGGCTCGGCACGGATGCGCTCCGGCGCCAGGAGCCCCGCCCGGCGCAGGGAGTCGATTGCGCGTGCGGCGTTGGCCCACGCCGTGCGCTGGACGAGGACGGCGCCGACCATGGTCTCGAACGGCGATTCGCTCGGCCACCAGCCCTGCGGACCGTGCTGTTCGTACAGCAGCTCGTACACGCGCAGCCGGTCAGTCACGACGGGCCCACGATAGCGCGTGCCGGCGGGGCTCGCCGGGAAGCGGCCCGTTGTGATTCGGAAGCTGGTGCGACAGTGTGGGGACACGGAGGTGGGGTGAATGGCAGCGACCGCGCAGATCGGGATCGGCCTGGTGAGCTTCGCGCATCCGCATCAGCGGCCCTGGGCCGACGCGTTCGCCGAGCGCGAGGAGGCGCGGGTGGTGGCGGTGTGGGACGCGGATGCCGACCGTGCCCGCCGGGAAGCGGCACGCCTGGGTGTGGAGGCGCCCGGGAGCCTGTATGAGTTGCTGTCCAGGAACGACGTCGACGCCGTGTCGGTCTGTTCCGAGAACGCGCACCACGCGGATCTGGCCGTGCCGGCCCTGGCTGCCGGCAAGCACGTCCTCCTGCAGAAGCCGATGGCGGCGACGGTGGCCGATGCCGATCGCATCGTGGCCGCCGCGAACGAAAGCGACGCGACCTTCATGCAGGCGTACAACCTGCGGTTCGATCAGTTGCACTTGGAGGTGCGCCGGTTGCTCGACTCCGGCGCGATCGGCCGCGTGCACACCGTGCGGCGCCGCCACAGCCACCACTTCGCCATCGATCGCGCTGACCGAGAAGGTGTCCTGGGCTGGATGACCGATCCGGCGCTCGCCGGCGGAGGCGCGCTGATGGACGAGGGTGCCCACGCCCTCCTGTGGTTCCTCTGGATGTTCGGGATGCCGCGGGCGGTTACCGCGCGGGTCGCCAACAGCACGCCCGGCTTGGCCGTGGAGGACAGCGCCCACCTGCTGCTCGATCTGGACGGCTGCACGGGCAGCCTGCAGACCGGATGGACCGAGGTCGCCGGCGGCCCCACGATCGAGATCTTCGGCGACGGCGGCACGATCCTGGCGACCGGCACGGACGTCGCGACCAGCCTCAATCCGACGCCGGACACGCCGCCGCTGCAGGTCTACCGGAGCGAGACCGGCACCTGGGAGTTCCCGGAGGTGGAGCTGCCGGCCTCGCGCGCGACCCTGCCGCCGAACGCGTTCGCGGACTGCCTGATCGCGGGAGGACCGTCACCGGTGCCCGCGGAACAGGCCCGCGCCGCCGTCGCGATCGCCGCCGCCGCGTACGAGTCGGCCCGTAGCGGTCGCACCGTGTCGCTGGTTTGACAGCGACTCGCCCGACTCGCCCCCGCGCGCTGGATGCACAGCACCGGTTCGGTCACAGTGGGTGCCATGGCACAGAGCGGAGAGGGCACCGATTGGCGGCTGATCTACGTCAGCGATCCATCCAGCATGACCAACTACGACTTCGATCCGGGACACGCGCGCCCGCTGATCACCACCCAGCCCACCACCGTCGAGGAGCTGCGCCGGGTGGTGGACAACATCGCGCTGAGCGGCGCCGACACGCTGATCCAGGAGGTCTACAACGCGGCCTGGACCATGTTCTTCCGCTCCGAGCGCTTCGAGTACGACGCGCGTCCTCAGCACCGGCGCTTCATTCCCCTGATGGACGAGGGAACCATGCCGCTGCAGGTGCTGCTGGAGCGCGCGCGGGAGCGCGGGATGGGCTTCATGGCCGGATTCCGGATGAACGACAGCCACGGCGCGCCCGACCAGGGGGGCATGTTCCTGCACACGCATCCCGAGTGGAAGCTCACCGAGATGCCGGACGGGGCCGCCTTCGTGCCCGGCAACCGGATGGACTTCACCTTCGACGGCGTGCGCGACTACCTGTACGGGATCATGGAAGAGGTGGTCGACCGCTTCGACGTGGACGGCCTGGAGCTGACGTTTCGCGAGGGTCTCTACTTCCCGGCGCCGCGCGGCGACCGCAGCATCGGACGCGCCCGGCAGCCGCTCATGACCGGCCTCATCGAACGGGTGCGGGCGCTGCTGGACCGGCGCGGCGCCGACCGTGGACGGCGGCTGCAGTTGGGCGTGCGGGTGCCGCAGACCGTCGCCGAGTGCCATGACGTGGGTTTGGACGTGCCGGCCTGGATCGCCGCCGGACTGGTGGACTACGTGGCGCCGATGGATTCCATGTACTCGGACTTCAACCCGGCGTACGAGGAGTTCAACTCGCTCACCGCCGGCTCCTCCTGCGGCTTCTACCCGGGCGTGCTCCCCTACTGCTCCCACCGCGACCGAACCGGGTTGCCGCTGAGCCTCGACAACTACCGCGCGCTGGTGCACACCCTGCGGCGGCAGGGCGCCGGCGGCATCTCCATCTACAACTACCAGATGCACTGGGGCGGCTTCCGCTCCACCGGGCGCGACAACGGGTCGGAGACCATGTATCCGACGGCGCTGGCGCACCTGCGGGAGCTGGCCGACCTGGAACGGGTGGCGCGCGGCCCCCGCCACTACCTGTTCCACTCCATGTGGGGCGACCTCAACGCGTATTTTCCGCCGGGGACCACCAGCGCCGGGGCGCGGCGCGATTCCGCGATTCGGCTGCAGCGCGGCGCCGAGGAAGCCTGCGGGAGCTACCCGTTCCGCCTCTACGAGGATCTCGCCGCCGCCGGCCATGCGCGGCTCCACTTCCGCGTCGCGGGATTGACTCCCGCCGATCCCCTGGCGGTGGCGCTGAACGACACGCCGGTCACCGCCCCGCGCCTGCGCCGCATCTGGCATCCCGACGGGCGCGCCGCCTCGCACGGGCGGCCGCTGCCCGCCTACACGAGCTGCATGTTCGACCTGGAGCCCGGCTCGACGGTCATCGGCGACAATCGGCTTACGGTCACCGTGCCGGCCGGCCCGCCGGCCGAGCTGTTGATCGACGAGGTGGAGGTGACGGTCATCCCGGCCTGACGCCGGGTTGTGCGGTACACTGCTGGAATGACCTGGAGCGTCGTCGAGCACGTCACGATCTATCGGCAGAAGGACTGGTACGCGGCGCATCCGAACGTCATCCGCACCCCCGGCGGAGACCTGCTGGCCCTGTTCCACCGCTCCCCGGACCTGGGGCACGCCCACCACGGCCATCCCCTGTTCGACGTGCGCGCGTGCCGCTCGCACGACGAGGGAGCGACCTGGGAGCCGGCGGAGCTCATCACCTGTGATCCCTGCGGCGGGGTAATCGACTTCGGCACCCACGCGCTGCGCGACGGCAGCATCTTCCTGCACGCCTCGTCGGCGGAGCTGGTGCCGCGGGGGCCCACCACGCCCGGTCACACCGAGTGGTCCTCACGGCCCGGCATCCCGTTCTGGACCCGCTCGCGGGACGACGGCCGCACCTGGAGCGAGCCGGTACGCTTCCCACCGCTGCCGGAAGGGATCTGGGGCCATCCCGCGGAACACTCCGGGGTGTCGCGCAGTCAGCTCGTGGAGCTTTCCGACGGCCGCATCCTGCTGCCCAGCAAGGCCACCGCGCAGGCGGACGGCGGCCAGCCGTTTTTCGGCATGCTGCGCACCTCACGCGACGCCGGGGAGACCTGGGAGTACGGCGGCCGAGTGGCCTCGGATGCGGTCGCGCATTTCAGCGAGCCGGCCATCTACCGCACGCCGGGCGGCCGCATCCTGGTCCTGCTGCGCTGCCATCCGCGGCAGCCGGACGACACCCAGTGCCGGCTGGCGCTGGTGACCTCCGACGACGATGGCGTCTCCTGGTCGCCGTGGCGCTTCACCTCCATGAAGGGCTGTCCCGGGCACCTGCTGGGGCTGCGCGACGGGCGCATCGTCGCCACCGTCGGTACCCGCTGGGAAGGCCAGCGCGGCTGTCTGGCCCGCGTGCTGGAGCCGGAGGGCGGCGACCTGGACGACGCCCCGGACATCCCGGTTCGCAGCGACTCCGCCGACAGCGACTGCGGCTATCCGTGGGCGCTTGAGCTCCGCGACGGCCGCGTGCTGGTGGTCTACTACTACACCCATGCCGACGGCGTCCGCGGCATCGAGGGCTCGATCCTGGCGGAGTCCCCGTAACCCCGGCCGGCGGGAATGCAGCCCCGTGCAGCCACGTCTCCGTTTGCGGCAACGCGGCCGGATGCTCGATCTGGAGCTGGCATCGGGCTACCGGTGGTTTCTTGGCGTGACCGGCGCGGCGTTCTTCGCCGCCACCGCGCTCACGACCCCCGGCAGCGTCGCGGTGATAAGCGTCCGCAACGCGGTGCCGCTGGGCATTGCCGCCGTACTGTTGCTGGGGGCGCTCTACCACGAGCGCTGGCGCTGGAACCTGGCGCAGCGACGGGTGGAGCACCGCGCCGGCGTGGGGCCGGCGGCGTACTCCCGGTACTGGCCGCTGGCCGGGGTGCGGTCGCTGCGGCTCGGCGGCGTGTTGATCACGCTGCCATCGGCAGAGGGGCGGGGGCGGCTGCCGCAGCGGCTCATGCGGTTCGACCTGCGCCGCAGCGCCGTGCACCTGTCGCTGCTGGACGATCGGGGGCGGGTACGGCGCATCGAGTTGGTCAAGGGGCCCGACGGTCACCGGCTCGTGGAGGCGGCGCAGGCCATCGCGAACGCCTGCGGCCTGCCGCTGCGCGACGAGATCCGGCGCCAGGACCGCTGAGCCATGGGTGAGGGCGGCGCGCGGCATGGGCAGCAGGAGCAGGTGACCGTCCGCGGGCGTCGCTGGAGGCGGCGCGCGGCGCCGGAAGCCGTGCGGCAGCCTGGGTCGCCGCTGTGGGCAGAGGTGGCAGGGTTCACGCTGTCACTGGTGCTCGGCGGGCTCGGACTGCTGGCTGCCATGGCCTGGCGAGGGGCGCTGTTCGCGTGGCTGGAACGGCTGTCGGTCTATCCCTTCGCGGTGCCCGTGATCGACAAGGGGTTTCTGATCATCGCCGGCTTGGCGGTGCTGCTGGCGATGCTGGCATCGCAGCACTGGTTCGGCGACGCCGTCACCGAGCGGCGGCTCGGCCGCCGCGTGCTGGGCGCGGCCGGCATGACGGTGCTGGCGTTCGGCACAGCGCACGTGGCGTTCGCGGCGGCGCTGGGAGCGGCCGCCTGGAGCGCGCCGCGGCTGGCCGTGGCGGCGGGGGAACTGGCCGCGGGGACCTTGCTCCTCCTGGTTCTCGCGCAGCGGGCGCGGAAGGAACGCGGTCGCGGGGGAGAACGCCGGGCTCGGTAGCATGGAGCCCGGGCACGGCAGGGGCGCGAAGCCTGCTACACGACGTGGGGGGCATCAGCGGCCGGCATCGGGCTCGAACAGTTCCTGGTCGTAGCGATAGGCGATGGCGCAGGTGCCCCACTCCGGGTGCTCCAGGTCGAGCAGCGAGTAGTCGACCGTGATGATGGTGCCGTCGTCGAAGCAGACCGTGCTCGGATAGCCGCAGTCGTGGCACCAGGCGCTGTCGGAGAGGACGTACTCGCACGCCACCTCGAAGCCGGCGCCGCCGTCGCGGCTGACCACGGCGCGGATTCCGAACGGGTAGGCGCGGTAGCCGTAGGTGATCAGCACGCTGCTGCCGGGCAACCGGCAGACGCTGCCGGGCGCCGGCTTCTGGGAGCGGGCGTTCACGGTGCGCACGTCGCCGGCGCCGAAGCTGTCGCCCGGCTCTCGGTCCGCGCTGCGCTCGACGGCAGCGGCCGTCTCCTGCCAGCGGGTCCAGGTGACGCCTCCGTCATAGGAGTGGGCGATGCGGTTGGGACGGTCGTTGTGGCGCACCATCCCGACCCAGTGGTGCTCGTCGAGGGGCAGGAAGCCGGTCTCCGAGGAGCCGTCGCCCAGGAAGCCGTGCTGACGCCAGGTCGCGCCGCCGTCGGCGGAACGGAACAGGAAGCTGACGCGTTGCGCCGCCTGCGGGTTGCGGCGGTAGAACTCGGCGGTGTGGGAGCCGCGGGCGTTGAACACCAGGTCGCCGCCGGCCAGCCGGCGCATCTGCCCGTGCGGCTGCAGCAGGGTGCCGGCCGGCGGTGAGATGCGGGCCGGCGCCGACCAGGTGACGCCTCCGTCGCGCGAGCGGACCACCTCCATCCACTCCTGCACCCCCTGGTCGTGGCTGGCCGAGATGGTACGCCGGCCGGCGGCGTCGTAGCCGAGGACGGCGCCGTAGGCCATCACCAGATCGCCGGTTGCGGACTGTCCCAGCGCCGGATTGCGGCGGTCGATGCAGCGCTCCGGATCGCTGCGCACCACCACGCGGCAGGGGGACCAGGTCGCGCCCCGGTCGGTGGAGCAGGTGAGGCTGATCTCCGAGCCGCTGCCCGCGTGCGGCGCGCCGGTGCGCAGGGCGCAGCACAGCCGGCCGTCGGCCTCCAGCAGCAGCACCGGGAAGAACCCGCCGCCGCGGGAGAACGGCGGCGGCCACTGCGTGACGCTGCCGTAGTCGCTGCGCCGCGGGTCGCGGCGGCACTCGGGGAAGGTGCGGAAATAGGGCTCGGGACCCTGCTCCTCGCGCACGCAGGGCCAGCGCACGCCGGTGGTCACGACCGGGAAACGCTCGACCGCCCCGGTCAGCGAGATTATCTGCTCCGGCATGACTCCTCGCGCCTGCTCAGCGCTCGAAGCGCGGCTGGCGCGGAGCGAAGTGGCGCTCCAGGCGCAGGTCGCTGCCCTCCAGCGGCAGGGCCACGCGGGCGCCGCCGCGGCGGTGTGACTCGATGCAGGCGAAGATCAGCTCCGTGTTGGCGCGCGCGACACGCACCCCGCCGCGCGGCGGCTGTCCCGTGTCCAGCGCGTGCGCCAGGTCCGTGATCAGGTTGACGGTCGAGCTGGTGCGGGTGAAGGGCGGGAAGCTGCCGGGGCGCAGCGTCGGGTTCCCGCGGTGGTTCACCCCGCCGGGCTCGCGCAGCAGGAACTCGCCGTCCAGGCCCAGGGAGCTGATCACCGCCTGTTCGCACACCGCCTCGACCTCGAACGGGCGGCCGGAGTCGGCGGCGAACGCCGCCACGCCGTTGGCGAACTGCAGGCGCCCGCCGCCGTTCGGATCGCTGTCCAGCAGGCCGCCGGCCAGGTCGTCGCCGCCACTGGTCAGATGGAACTGCACCCACTCCACCGGCTGGTCGTCGTTGAGCCACAGGAACAGGTCGAAGACGTGGCTGCCCATGTTGAACAGGCCGTGTCCCTGGTGGATGGTCATCGACAGCAGCCGGCCGTAGCGGCCGCCGTGGACCAGCTCCTTCATGACGTCGTAGGGAGCCTCCCAGCGCCGGTTGGTGCCCATGTTGAAGGCGACCCCGTGGCGCTCGGCCGCCGCCACCATGGCGTCCGCCTGCTCCAGTGAGGCGGCCATCGGCTTCTCCGCGTAGATCGCGCGCGCGCCGTGCTCGGCGGCGTAGGTGACGATCTCGGCGCGCTGCTCCGGTTGGGTGGCCACGCTCACGATCTGTGGCCGTTCGCGCTCCAGCATCTCGCGGTAATCCCGGTAGCGGCGCTCCGGCGGCACCCCGTAGCGCTCGCCGGCGCGGTCCATCACCTCGGCGCGCTGGTCGGACAGTGCCGCCAGCTCGGTGCGCGGACAGGCCACGTAGCCGGCCGCGTGGGACCAGGCGTGCGGCGAGGTGCTTTCGTTGTCGATGAACGCACCTATGCGCCCGCAGCCGATCACGGCGGCACGATAGGTTGTCATCACGGAGCCTCCTCGGACTCCCAGATCGGCCGGCCTTTCAGTTCGATCTCCTGCCAGCGCAGGCACGCGCTCCAGTGTCCCGGAGCGACCTCCGCAAGCGGCGGCACCTCCACCCGGCAACGTTCCTCGGCGTGCGGGCAGCGGGTGTGAAAGGGGCAGCCGGACGGCGGGTTGGCGGGACTGGGAATCTCGCCCACCAGCACCTGCCGGCGGCGGGAGACGGCGGGATCGGGAACCGGGTAGTTCCACAGCAGGGCCTCGGTATAGGGATGCAGCGGTCGCCGATACAGCTCCATGCCGCTGGCGATCTCGACGACGCGTCCCAGGTACATCACCGCGATCCGGTCGCTCATCCAGCCCACGACGCTCAGGCTGTGCGCGATGAACAGGTAGCTGAGGCCGCGGCTCTGCTGCATCTGAAGCAGCAGGTTGAGAATCTGCGCCTGCACCGACACGTCGAGAGCCGACACCGGTTCGTCACAGATTATCAGTTCCGGCCCGAGCGCCAGCGCCCGCGCCAGACCGATACGTTGACGCTGCCCGCCCGACAGCTCGTGCGGGTAGACGTTCAAGTGGCCGCGCTGCAGGCCCACCGCCTCCAGCAGCGACGCCACCCGCTCCTTCAACTCCGCCCCGCCCGCCTGACGGTGGGCGATGAGCGGCTCGCCGACGATCTCCGCCACCGGCATGCGCGGGTTGAGGGAGCTGTAGGGATCCTGGAAGATCATCTGCATGTGGCGCCGGGCGATCTTCTTGCCCTTGGCGTCCAGGGTCGTAATGTCCACGACCTGACCGCCGCCGGCGAACAGCACGCTGCCGGCGGTGGCGTCGATCAGGCCGGCGACGACGCGTGCGATCGTCGTCTTGCCGGAGCCTGACTCGCCGACGATGCCCAGGGTCTCAGCGCGCCCCAGCTCCAGGTCGACGCCGTCCACGGCCTTGATCCAGCCCACGGTGTGGCGCAGGATGCCGCGCTGAATCGGAAAGTGCTTTCTGACGCCCTGGATCCGCACCAGCGCGTCACTCATGCTGCTCTCCGTACAACCAGCACTCCACGTGCTGGTCCCTCTGCGGTTCGAACAGCCTCGGCGCGTCACGCCCGCACCGCTCCATGGCGTGCTCGCAGCGCGGCGCGAACGGACAGCCGGCGAGCTCCACGGTGGCGTCGGGCACGGTGCCGCGAATCACCTCCAGCCGGGTCTTCGGAGCCGGCGCCAGCGCGGGGTTGGAACGCATCAGCGCCTGCGTGTAGGGGTGCAGCGGTTGCGCGAACAACGGCTCCACCGCCGCCTGCTCCACCGAGCGGCCCAAGTACATCACCATCACCCGGTCCGCCACCTCCGCGATCACCCCCAGGTCGTGGGTGATGAACATCATCGACATCTGCGAGTCGCTCTGCAGTTCCTGGAGCAGCGAGATGATCTGTCCCTCGATGGTGACGTCGAGGGCGGTGGTCGGCTCGTCGGCGATCAACAGCGCGGGGTTGCAGGACAGGGCGATGGCGATCATCACCCGCTGGCGCATGCCGCCCGAGAGCTGGTGGGGGAAGGAGTCGACGCGCTCCTCCGGATCGGCGATCTGGACGCGTCTGAGCAACTCGACGGCCAGCTCGCGGCTCTGCCGCCGGCTCACCTCCAGATGGGCGCGCACGCCCTCGCCGATCAACTCCCCGACGCTGTACACCGGGCTGAGGCTGCGCATCGGCTCCTGGAAGATCATGCCGATCTGCCGGCCGCGGATGCTGCGCATTTCCTCTCCGGCAGGAGCCAGCGCGGTCAGATCGACCGTCTGGCCGTCATCGCGCCGGAACGTGATGGATCCACCGGCAACGCGGCCGCCCTGGCTTGGCACCAGACCCATGATGGAGAATCCGGTGACCGACTTGCCGCAGCCGCTTTCGCCGACGACGCCCAACACCTCCCGGCGGCCGATGGCGAAGCTCACGCCGTTGACGGCGCGCACCTCCATTTCATCGCGCTCGAACCGTACCGCCAGGTCGTCGACCCGCAGCAGCGCATCATCCGTGTTCACGGCGGCAGCCGTCCCTTCACTCTTCGTGTGAGGTTCGTTTCGCTCACTCACGGTCTACATCGCTCCGAACGCCTGCGGCCCTGCGGGCACGAGCTTGACACAACACCCTGTTAAGGTCTCTACTCAAGGTTCAAATCCTACCATACGCGAGAGGAGAACGTAACGATGGCACAAAGAATCGTGTTCGCCCCCATCATCGCGGCTCTGCTGCTGCTCGGGGTGCCGATCGTATTCGCGGACTACCAGGAGTCGCCCCTGCTTGCGGCGCGGGTCGCTGCCGGTGACCTGCCACCGGTGGAAGAGCGGCTGCCGTCGAACCCGTTCGTCCGCCAGGTGGAGGAGGAGATCGGCGAGTACTCGGGCACCATGCGGCTTGTCTCGCAGCATCAGTTCGGCTACGGCACCTTCTTCAGGCAAGGTGAGATGCCGGGCCTGTTCCAGGTCCCGATGTCACTGGATGAGCACGTCGCCAAGGGCGGCCCGATCCAGGGGTTCGAGCCCAAGTACGCGGAGTACTACACGTGGCTGGATGACGGCGCCACCATGGAGGTGAAGATCCGCGACGGCGCCAAGTGGTCCGACGGCCATCCGCTGACCGCGGACGACATCATCTGGCCGTTCGAGAACATGTACACCAACCCCGGCTACTCAGCGCGCATGACCAACCTGCAGAGCAGCTACAAGGGCGAGCGCTTCGTGGTCACCAAGGTGGACGACCTGACGGTGCGCTTCCATTCGCCGGCGGGTCCGTGGGCCGGTCAGCTCCGGGAGACCTTCGAAGGGTACCCGCAGCCCGTGCACTACCTGGAGCAGCACCACCCGGACTTTGCCGAGGGCAAGACCTGGGAGGACTTCCGTGCCTCCCGAGGAGCCCGCAACGCTACGGTAATTCCGCGGCTGGCGGCTTGGGCCCCTGTCGAGACCGACGAGAGCACGGGCACCCTGTGGGAGCGCAATCCCTACTACCCGGTGGTGGATGCCGAGGGCAACCAGCTTCCCTATTTCGACTACGTGCGCGTCAGTCGGGTGCCGGACGGCGAGGCGCGCTACCTGTCCGTGATCCAGGGTGAGGTGGACATCTGCGCCGCCGACTGCGGTGACCTCAACAAGCACGCGGTGCTGAAGGACAACGAGTCCCGCGGCAACTACGACACCCTGATCTGGAAGGGCTCGCGGCAGACCTCGCAGGTCTCGTGGCGCTATCCCACCGGCCAGCAGCTCAAGGGCGCCGCACCCGGCACCCAGGACCCGAACTTCAAGGCTGCCGGCATGCACGACCAGTTCCGCCAGGCGCTGTCGATCGGCATCGACCGCGAGGAGATCAACGAGAAGCTGTTCGCCGGACTGGCGGTGCCGTCGGTGACCGGCATCCCGCGCGACCACTTCCTCTACGACCCGGTGCAGGACACCTACCTGGGACCGGACAAGGAAGCGGCGTGGAAACTATTCGCCGAGATCGGCATCACCGACAGCGACGGCGACGGCATGCTGGAGTACGCGGACGGCTCCGACCTGCATATCTTCGTGCCGGGCGCGACCAACGGTGTGCTCAACGTGGAGACCGTCGAGGCGCTGATCGACGAGTGGAACAAGCTGGGCGTCGCCACCACGCTGGTGGCCGCCGACTGGTCCACCATCGCCGGCAAGATGCGGGCCGGGGAGATCGCCCTGCAGGTCAGTACCGGCGTGCCCGACTATTCCCCGTTCCACTATCTGGGCATCTGGCACAACCGCATCAGCTATTCCTGGGGCGATCCCATCGAGCAGCCGGAGAGCTACGACGAGGCGTTCGAGCTGGAGCTGGCGTACGCCTCCGCGACCACGGTCGAGGAGCAGCAGGCGGCGGCCAAGGCGTTCTTCACCCACATCGCCACGCAGTCGTTGAGCTGGCCGGCGTTCGTCACCGAGCGGCCGCAGCAGGTGATCCGGCACAAGTGCATGGGCAACGTGCCCGACGTACGCGTGTTCCAGAAGTTCATGATGACGGCCAAGACCGACCAGTGGTTCGCCCATTCGGACTGCAGCTACTCGCGCGTCGGCGGCTAGCCGCACCGATTTGCTGAGCGTGAGAGTCGGTGGAACATGGGTTCCACCGACTCTCCTTGTCATGGACCGTTCGCGCCGGCCGCGCACAGGGGAGTGAAGAGCGGTGACCACGTTCGTCGTGCGGCGCCTGCTTGGCATGATCCCGACGTTCCTCATCGTCTCCTTCCTGGTGTTCGCGGTCATCCAGTTGCCGCCGAGCAACTGGGTGGAGCGCTTCGTGCTGGAGTTCTACCAGGACCGGGGCGGCACCTTCGCCACCGAGCAGTACCAGCAGATGGTGGAGGAGCTCATCCTGCGCTACCAGCTCGACCGGCCCTACCTGGTGAAGTACGTCACCTGGTTCTCCAACTTCATGCGCGGCGACATGGGGGAGTCGTTCGCCTACGACGCCGAGGTCAGCGAGATTCTGTGGGAGCGCGTGCCGTTCAGCATCGCGATCGCCCTGCTGTCACTGCTGTTCGTCTACGCCGTGGGCCTGCCGATCGGCATCTACTCGGCGCTGCACAAGAACAAGATCTCCGATCATATCGCCACCTTCGCCGGCTTCATCGGACTGTCGATTCCCAACTTCTTTCTGGCGCTGATCCTGATGGTGTTCGCGCTGCTCGTGCTCGACTTGCCGGTCGGCGGCCTGTTCTCGCCGCATCTCCAGAACGCGCCGTGGGGCTGGGCCAAGCTGGTGGATTTTCTCAAGCACGTGTGGATCGCCGTGATCGTGATCGGCACTGCCGGTACCGCGGGCATCATTCGGGTCGTGCGCGGCAACCTGCTGGACGTGATCGGCGAACCCTACATTACCGCGCTGCGTGCCAAGGGACTGCCGGAGCGTACCGTGACGGTCAAGCACGCGGTGCGCATCGCCATCAACCCGGTGATCACCGGGTTGGGGCTGTGGCTGCCTACCCTGATATCGGGGGAGACGATCGTCTCCATCGTGATGAACATCCCCACCGCGGGACCGTTGCTGTACGCGGCGCTGCGCAACGAGGACATCTATCTGTCGGGCAGCATCCTCATGGTGCTGGCCGTGTTTCTGCTGATCGGCAACCTGCTGGCGGACATCGCCCTGGCCTGGTTCGATCCGCGCATCCGCTACGAGTGACGCATGCTGCCTGAAAGCGCGGTCGTCGCGGAGGCTCCCCAGCACCTCACCGGGCGGACCGTCGGCCAACTGATCTGGCGCCGGTTCCGCAGGAATCGGCTGGCGCGCGCGGCCGGCATCGTGATCGCACTGCTGCTGTTGATGGCGCTGCTGGCGCCGTTCCTCAGCACCATGGACCACAGCGAGCAGTCCTCCAAGCACCTGTTCGCGCCGCCGCAGCGCATCTACTTCCGCGACCACGACAGCGGCCGTCTGACGCGCCCGTACGTCTACAACCTGCTCAAGGCGCGTGACCGCGAAACCCTCAGGATCACCTACACGGAGGACCGCGAGCAGCGCTACCCCATCCTGTTCTTCCGGCGCGGCGAGCCGTACCGGATCCTGTGGATCATTCCGGGCAGCGTGCGGCTCATGAGCGTCGGCGAAGGCGCGCGCTGGAATTTCTGGGGCACCGATTCGCTGGGCCGCGACCTCTACTCGCGCGTCCTGCGCGGCTCGCAGGTGAGCCTGTCGGTGCCGTTCGTCGGCACCTTCCTGACCATCCTGATCGGCTCCGTCATGGGCATGATCTCGGGCTATTTCGCCGGGCGCGTGGACCACTACATCCAACGCATCATCGAAGTGCTGATCGCGCTGCCGTCGCTGCCGCTGTGGCTGGCGCTGGCCGCCGCCATGCCCCTGAGCATGCCGTCCGGGTATCGCTATCTGCTCATCGTCGTCATCCTGTCGATCATCGACTGGGGCGGGCTGGCGCGGGTGGTGCGCGGCAAGGTGCTGCAATATCGCGGCGAGGACTTCGTCGCTGCCGCGCAGATGTCGGGCGCCGGCCTGGGCCGCATCATCTTCCGACACTTGGTTCCGGGCACGCTGAGCCATCTGATCGTGGTCTCCAGCCTGGCCATCCCCGGGGTGATCCTGGGCGAGAGCGCGTTGAGCTTTCTCGGCGTGGGCATCACGCCGCCGCTGACGAGCTGGGGGGTGCTGCTGCAGGACGCGCAGAAGATCGAGGTGCTCATCCAGCACCGCTGGCTCGTCCTGCCCGGCATCTTCATCGTCGTCACCGTGCTGGCGTTCAACTTCTTCGGCGACGGCGTACGCGACGCCGCGGATCCCTACTCCTGACCCCGGACACGTCCGCGGAACGCCGGCCGGCCCCGCGCGGCGAGCGGCGGCTGCTCTACGTCAGCGATCCGTCGCTGATCGCCAGCCGCTACCTTCCCGACCCGGTCACCGAGACGCACCTGCGCGACTGGATCGACGACGTCGCCGCGGCCGGCCCGGACCTGTTCATCCAGGAGGTGTACACCCAGGGCTGGACCACCTACTGGCGCAGCCCCGGGTTCGACTACGACGCCCGGCTGCAGCACCGCCGCTTCCTGCCGCTGCTAAAGGAGGGCACGCAGCCGTTCGCGATTCTGCTCAGCCAGTGCCGGACCCACGGCATGGAGGTGATGGGCGGGTTCCGGATGAACGACAACCACACCGACTCGGTGCGCCAGGGGGTCGGCGCCGGCGCCGGCTTCATCGTCGACAACCCTCAGTTCCGGCTGCGGGATGCTCCGCCGGGCCCGACCTATCGGCTCAGCGAGCCGCTGGACTTCAGCTTTCCGGAGGTGCGCGCCTACCTGCTGAGCGTGATCACCCGCTTCCTGGAGCTGTTCGCGGTGGACGGCGTCGAGCTGTGCTTCCGCGACAACCGCTACTTTCCGCCGGGCACCGGCCCGGAGCGGGAGCACCTGATGACCGAGCTGGTACGGCAGGTGCGCGCGTTGCTTGACCGCAGCGGAGCGGGCAAGCGGCTACTGCTGGGGTGCCGCGTGCCATCCACCATCGACGAGTGCCACGTCATGGGGCTCGACCTCCCCACCTGGGTCGGCGAGGGACTGGTCGACCACGTGGCGCCGCAGGACACCATGTACGCCGAGGCCAACATCCCCTACGCCGAGTGGCGCGAGCTCACCGAAGGAGGCGCCTGCCGCCTGTATCCCGCGCTGATGAACTGGGCCAGCCACCGGGCGCGCAAGCGCGCCGGCCAGCAGCCGATCACCCAGGACCAGCGCCGCGCCCTGGTCACCAGCATGTACGCGCAGGGCGCGGACGGCATCTCCCTGTACAACCATTTCCTGGTGATGACCTGGTCGGGCGGCGACCCCGGCGACTGGACCTCCCGCGGCGCCGGCGCCCATGCTCCCTTCTACCCGTTTGCGCTGCACGACATGGAAGACCTGCGCACGCCCGAGCTGGCGCTGAGAGGCCGCCGCCACTATGTGTTCGACCCCACCTGGGGCGGCCTCGGCGGCTTTGGGCCCGACCGCGCGAGCAGCGGCAAGGTCAAGGCGCAACGGGCGGTGCTGCGCCGTCCCGACGGTGCAGCGGTCTACCGCTTCCGGATGTACGAGGATCTGGACGATGTGGCCGCGGCCATGCTGCTGTTCCGCGCGCACCACCTGTCGCTTGCCGACACGGTCGCGGTGAGCCTGAACGGGCGCGCGGTACCCGATCGCCGACTGCGGCGCCGTGACGATGAGGTGCGCATCGACCTGCGACCGCGCGAGGTGCCGCCCGGCCCCGACGCTGCGGCAAGCCGCGCCGACACACGCCCGGTCGTGACCTACTGGTTCCCCCTCACCGCCGACCTGACCCTGCGCGGCGAGAACAGCCTGGATCTGCGGCTGCTGCGCAGCAACCCCGCCGCGCAGGAAGCCGTGGTCGTCGAGGAGGTAGAGGTATACGTCGTCCCGCGTGCCATCACGTGATGGCTACCGCAACTCGAGGAGGTTGTCGTGGAACAGATGAGCGCGTGCATACGCGCCGAAGAGCTGCAGTTGCAGTGGCGGACGATCACCAAGCCGCCGTGGGCGAACGCGGAGGCCGGCGAGACCGGGGATCGACGTGGGTAGCGAACCGCGCCTGATCTCAGTCGCACGGATCTGGGACCGGGCGCCGCACAGCGCCTTTACCGACCTGCTCCGCCACCGCGGCCGTTGGTGGTGCACGTTCCGTGAAGCCGAAGATCACGGCAAGAGCATCGGCACGCTGCGGGTTCTGGTCTCCGATGATGGCGAAGCGTGGAGCAGCGCCGCCGAGATCGTGGAGGAGGGGATCGACCTGCGCGATCCCAAGCTGTCGGTCATGCCCGACGGGCGGATGATGCTGCTCGCCGGCGGCACGGTCTTTCGGGGCACAACGTATCTCAGCCGTTCCCCCCGTGTGTGCTTTTCCGACGACGGCATCACGTGGAGCGCGCCCGCCCGCGTGCTCGCCGAGGACCACTGGCTGTGGCGCGTGACTTGGCACGACGGGGTCGGCTACGCCGTCTCGAAGCTCGGGGAAGCGGACATCCCGCGCCGCGGATTCCTGTACACGACCCGGGACGGCCTGGAGTGGCGGTGGGTGACGGAGCTGCGTCCGCCGGACGGAAGCTGGACGGTCAGCGAGACCACCGTGCGCATCATGCCCGACGGCGAGATGATCGCGCTGATCCGACCCGACTGGATCGGCAGCAGCCGCCCACCCTACACCGAGTGGTCGTTCGCGCATCTGCAGCACAGCCTGGGCGGCCCCAACTTCATCCGCCTCCCGAACGGCGATCTCTGGGCCGGTGCCCGCTGCAGCGATGCCGCCGGCGCGCCCGTGACCGGACTGGCCAGGATGAGCCGCGATGCCTTCGACGTGGCGCTGGTGCTGCCCAGTGCCGGCGACAGCTCCTACCCCGGCATGGTCTGGCACGAGGAGCGGCTGTGGATCAGCTACTACTCGTCACACGAGGGGAAGGCGAGCATCTACCTCGCCCTGGTGAGCCTGAGCTGACGCGCACCCGGTACCGAAATCGAACGTAGTGATCGCCGCCGCCGCGTACGAGTCGGCCCGCAGTGGCCGCACCGTGCCGCCGGTTGACACGCTCGACAGAGCGCGCGACCGTTAATTATCGGCGCGACACTCGCGCCGCTTGAGCACCACCGCGACCGCTGGACCGAAACGCGGTCGCGCATCAAAGGAGAAGTACAGTGGTAACACGAAAACTCTGGTCTCTCGCAACGCTCGCAACGGGGCTGATGTTCCTTGCCGCCACACAGGGCGCGGCCCAGTATCAGGAGGCGCCGATGCTGGCGGAGATGGTGGCGAACGGCGAGCTGCCCCCGGTGGAGGAACGCGTATCGAACAACCCGTTCGTGCGCGAGGTCTTGAACGAGATCGGCACCTACGGCGGCACGCTGCGCGGCGTCGATCAGGGCAAGCCGAGCATCGGCTGGCTCAACCTGGCCGGCTACAACACCGAGGGCGGCGGCATCGCCTTCGACATCCCGTTCGATGTCCATCAGTGGGTCGTCGACGGCATGCACCTGGGCGCGAACACGCTGAATCCGTTCTACTTCGAGAGCTTCACGATCAACGACGACTTCACCGTGTTCGAAGGGACGATCCGGGAGAACGCGCGCTGGTCGGACGGCGAGCTGTTCACCGCCGAGGACATCGCCTGGGTCTACAACATGGTCCACATCCACCCGGAAGTGAACCAGATCCCGCGATGGTTCGCCCAGATCGGCAACGACGTGGTCCAGGTGGAGGCGATCAGCGAGCGGACGGTGCGCTTCACGTCGCCGGTGCCGCATCCGCTCATGCACATGTGGATCCTGGCCGAGAGCACGCACGCCAAGCACTGGCTCGAGGACTACCACCCGGAGGTGAACTCCGAGCGAAGCTACGAGGAACTGCATCGCCGGATGAACCGGGAGGAACACCCCCAGCAGCCGTGGCTCGGCCCGTGGGTACTGGAAAGCTACGACCCGGCCAGCAAGCTGGTCGCGGTGAGGAATCCCTACTATCCGGTGGTCGACACGGAGGGGAACCAGCTCCCCTACATCGATCGCATCGAGCGGCGCTCGGTGGCGAACAAGGAGGCGGCAATCCTGGCCATGGTGCAGGGAGAGGTGGACGCCCAGCAGGGACTCATCGCGCTCTCCGACCTGCAGGTGCTGCGCGAAGGTCAGGGGCGCGGTGACTACACCATCGACATGTGGACGGGCGGCTCCCGTCAGGGCTGGGTCAACCTCATCGTCGAGCCGACGAACGAGAAGCTGGCTCAATACATCCGCGAGATCGACTTCCGCCGGGCGCTCTCGCTGGCTCTGAACCGCGACGAGATGAACGACACCCTGTTCTTCGGACTGGGTGCAACCGCAGGCACGGTCGTCTCGCCAAACTCGGTCTTCTACGACCCGCGGATGGATACGTACGCCGAGTACGATCCCGAGCGCGCGCGCAGCCTGCTGGAGGGGCTCGGCCTCAAGGACAGCAACGGCGACGGCATGCTGGAGTATCCCGACGGTGGGAATGTCAGGATAGTGCTGGACGTGCATTCAGGCGTACCCGACACAATTGCTCCGTCGGAGTTGGTCGTCGACTACTGGCGGGACATCGGCATCGAAGCCACGATGGACGTCCTGGCCGGTTCGGCCTGGGCCGCACGCTGCGGCGGCGATGGCGAAGCGATCATGTGGGTCGGCCCGTCGTTCGAGCCGTACCTCCCGAATACCTTCCTGGGTCGCCAGTTCAGTCCGCTGTCACACATGTGCGGGCACGGCTTGGTGGATCCACCGCAGGAGTACCAGGACATCTGGGAGCTGGAACAGGAGCTGACTTCGGAGCTCGACGCGCAGCGGTACGTGGAGCTGGTCAAGGACTTCTACGTCATGATGGGCGAGGACGTGCTGTTTCAGATCGCCCACATCGCCGAGGTTCCGATTCCGGTGCTGCGCAGCAACAAGATCGGCAACATGCCGGAGACCGGCGTGAAGCTGAAGGGAATCATGTCCGCGCACCTGGATCAGTTCTACTTCAAGTAGGATCGTGAGAGGCTGACGTGCAGGGACTGGCGGGATCTCCCGTCAGTCCCTTTTTGATCCCCCATGACGACGTTCATCATCCGCCGGGTGCTGACCATGATCGTGTCGTTCTTCCTGATCTCGATCGTGGTCTTCATCACCATCCAGTTGCCGCCGGGCGACTACGCGTCGAACCTGATCGCGCTTGCCGCCGGCACCGACGCGCGGGTGATCAACGCGCAGGCGGCCGAGGAGCTGGCGCAAAACATCAGGGCACGCTTCGGTCTGGAGAAGCCGCAGTGGCAGCAATACCTGTTCTGGATCGGCAATTTCATGCGCGGCGACTTCGGACTGTCGCTGGAGACATTCCTGCCGGTGCGGGACATGCTGGAGGACCGGCTCCTGATCAGTTTCGGCCTGTCGCTGGTGACGCTGATGTTCACGTGGGCCATCGGCATTCCGATCGGCATCTACACCGCCACCCACAAGAACAGCCTGGGCGACCACGCCGCGACGTTCGCCGGCTTCATCGGCCTGTCGATCCCGAACTTCTTCCTGGCGCTGGTCCTGATGGTGTTCGCGCTGTTCGCGCTCGACCTCCCGGTGGGGCGCCTGCTGTCGGCCGAGTACGAGGATGCACCGTGGAGCCTCGGCAAGTTGTGGAACCTGGCCAAGAATCTGTGGATTCCGATCATCGTCATCGGCACCGCCGGCACGGCGAGCACCATTCGCATTATGCGCGGCAACCTGTTGGAGGTGCTGGAGCAGCCGCACGTGACCACCGCGCGCTCCAAGGGCATGGCCGAACCGGTGGTCATCAGGCGTCACAGCGTCCGCATCGCATTCAACCCGTTCATCAGCGCCCTCGGCCTGTCGCTGCCGGCCATGCTGTCGGGGGAGACGATCACCTCGATCGTGCTGAATCTTCCCACCGCCGGACCGTTGTTGTTCAGGGCTCTCCTGCAGGAGGACGTGTATCTGGCGGGGAGCATTCTGCAGTTCTTCGGGATCTTCCTGCTGTTGGGCAACCTCGTCGCCGATATCGCGCTGGCATGGCTCGACCCGCGTATCCGCTATGACTGATAGGGATCTGTGATGAGCAGCGACGAGCGAGCGAGCTCACCTCCGGATCCTGCGTTGGCGGCCGCCGCCCACGCGGTCGGGCTCGAAGAAACCGCTCTTTTCATAGAAACGGAGCGCCGAACGCCCCGACAGCTTGCCTGGAGGAGGTTTCGCAAGAACCGGCTGGCGGTCGCGAGCGGCGTGGTCGTTCTGCTGTTCTACCTGATGGCGCTCTTCGCACCGTTCCTGAGCCCCTATCACCACGACGAGAAGTACACCAAGCTCCGCTTCGCCCCGCCGCAGCGGGTCCACTTCTTCGACGAGGATGGCCGCCTGAGCAGGCCCTTCACCTACAAGCTCAAGCAGGAGCTGGACCTGGAGACGTTCGCGCTCACCTACCAGGAGCAGAAGGACACCAGGTACTACGTGCAGTTCTTCGTGACGGGAGAGCCGTACCGCTGGCTCGGCTTGATCCCGATGCAGCGCCACCTGTTCGGGGTCGAAGAGGGCGGCTCGATCTTCCTGTTCGGGACCGACACCCTGGGGCGGGACCTGCTGTCCCGCATCATGATCGGCTCGCAGGTGAGCCTGAGCGTACCGCTGGTGGGCACCCTGGTGACCATCATCATCGGCACCATTCTGGGCATCGCCTCCGGCTACTTCGGCCGGATGATCGACCACGCGCTGCAACGGTTCATCGAGGTGCTGATCTCGTTCCCGAGGGTGCCGCTGTGGTTGGCGTTCTCGGCCGCCATCCCCGCCACCTGGCCGTCGGGCTGGGTGTACATGGGGATCGTCGTCGCGATATCGCTCATCGGCTGGGGCGGCCTGGCGCGGGTCGTGCGCGGGAAGGTGCTGGCGTATCGCAACGAGGAGTACGTCCTGGCCGCCGAGGGCGTCGGCGCCGGCACGTGGAGGGTCATCACCAAGCACCTGCTGCCGGGCTCGCTGAGTCACATCATCGTCGTGGCGACGCTGTCGGTTCCGGAGCTCATCCTGGCGGAGAGCAGCCTCAGCTTTCTGGGCGTCGGCGTCACGCCGCCCATGACGAGCTGGGGCATCCTGCTGCAGGGGGCGCAGAGCGTGCAGGCGCTGCTGCACCAGCCGTGGCTCGGCCTGCCGGCGATCTACATCATCGTCATCGTGCTCGCCTTCAACTTTCTCGGTGACGGCGTCCGCGACGCCGCCGATCCCTTTGCCACATGAGCGCTGCCACATGAGCGATGGGCTGCTCCGGGTGAGCGACCTCCGGACGTACTTCCATACGGACGACGGCGTCGTCCGGGCGGTGGACGGCGTAAGCTTCAGCGTAGCGCGGAACCAGACGCTGGGGGTGGTCGGTGAGAGCGGCTGCGGCAAGAGCGTCACCGCGCTGAGCGTGTTGCGGCTGGTCAAGAGCCCGCCCGGCAAGCTGGAGAGCGGCTCGATGGTGCTCGAGACCGACGGAGGCTCGGTCGATCTGGCCACGCTGCCGCAGCGCGGCAGACGGATCCGTGCCATCCGCGGCCGGGACGTGTCCATGATATTCCAGGAACCGATGCGGGCGCTGACCCCGGTCTACACCATCGGCTTCCAGATCAGGGAGGCCCTCCAGGAGCACACCTCGATGGGTGCCGACGAGGCGACCGCCGCGGCGGTCGAGATGCTGCGCGCCGTCGGCATGCCGGATCCGGAGCAGCGCATGGAAACCTACCCGCACCAGCTCTCGGGCGGCATGCGGCAGCGGGTCATGATCGCGATGGCGCTGGTATGCAGGCCGAAGCTCCTGATCGCCGACGAGCCCACCACCGCCCTCGACGTCACCATCGAGGCGCAGATCCTGACGTTGTTGAAGCGGCTGCAGGAGCAGTTCCAGATGGCCATCCTGTTCATCACCCACGACCTGGGAGTGATCGCGAAGATGGCCGACGACGTGATGGTGATGTACCTGGGTGAGGTGATGGAGCGCGCGCGGGTCCGCGATCTGTTCCACGATCCCCGGCACCCCTATACGCAGGCGCTGTTTCGCTCGATCCCCTCAATGGCCGAGGAACCGAAGCAGCGGCTGGCGGTCATCCAGGGGTCGGTGCCGCATCCGTTGACGCACAGCACGGGATGCCCCTTCGCGCCCCGCTGCGATCACGCCAACGACCGGTGCGCGCAGAAGCCGCCCGAGTTCACGGTCGGGCCGGGTCACACGGTGGCGTGCTGGCTCTACGAGGGATAGGCGTGTCCGAACCAGCCGAGCTGCTGACCGTCGAGAATCTGCAGAAGCACTTCCCGATCGAGAAGGGACTGTTGCGCCGCACCGTCGGACAGATCAAGGCCGTGGACGGCATCAACTTCTCCGTGCGGAAGGGTGAGACCCTGGGGCTGGTCGGAGAGAGCGGCTGCGGCAAGACCACGGCCGGCAGGGTAGCCGCGGGGCTCGCCAGGCCGTCCGGCGGCACGGTGATCTTTCACTCCGACGGAGAGCGCATCGACGTTCACGCTTTGAGCCGTCAGGAGCTGAGGGCGTTCCGGCGCCACGTGCAGGTGGTGTTCCAGGACCCGTATTCCTCGCTCAATCCCTACCTGCGGGTCATTGAGATCGTCGGCGAGCCGCTCGAGGTGCAGGAGGGCATTCGCGGTGCGGCGCTCCGCGGGGAGGTGGAGCTTCTCCTCGAGGCGGTGGGGCTGCGACCCTCCTACACGGACCGGTTCCCGCACGAGTTCTCGGGCGGTCAGCGGCAGCGCATCAGCCTGGCCAGGGCGCTGGCGCTCAAGCCGCAACTCGTCATCGCCGACGAGCCGGTGTCCGCCCTTGACGTGTCGGTGCAGGCGCAGATCTTGAATCTGATGATCGAGCTGCAGAGCCGGTTTGCGCTGAGCTATCTGTTCATCGCCCATGATCTGAGCGTGGTCCGTTACATCAGCGACCGCGTCGCGGTGATGTATCTCGGGCGGATCGTCGAAACCGGTTCCTCGGCGGCGGTGTTCCGCAATCCGCAGCACCCGTATACGGAAGCGTTGCTCTCGGCCTTCCCGGCGCCGGACCCCGACGACACCGACGAGCGCATCATCCTGGAGGGCGACGTGCCGAGCGCGGCCAACCCGCCCGCCGGTTGCGCGTTCCATACCCGGTGTCCGTATGCGGTCGACGCCTGTCGTCAGGACGTGCCGGAGCTCAAAGAGGTAGCTGTGGGACAGATGAGCGCGTGCATACGCGCGGACGAGCTGCAGTTGCAGGGGCGAGTGATAACCAAGCCGCCCTGGGCGAGTGCGGATGCCGGCGGGCAGTCCGCTTCCGAAATAAAGGAGGATCGAAGTGGCTAGCGAACCGCGTCTGATTTCCGTCGCCCGGATCTGGGATCGGGCGCCGCACAGCGCCTTCACCGACCTGCTCCGCCACCGCGGCCGCTGGTGGTGCACGTTCCGTGAAGCCGAAGATCACGGCAAGAGCATCGGCACGCTGCGGGTTCTGGTCTCCGATGACGGCGAAGCGTGGAGCAGCGCCGCCGAGATCGTGGAGGAGGGGATCGACCTGCGCGATCCCAAGCTGTCGGTCATGCCCGACGGGCGGATGATGCTGCTCGCCGGCGGCACGGTCTTTCGGGGCACAACGTATCTCAGCCGTTCCCCCCGTGTGTGCTTTTCCGACGACGGCATCACGTGGAGCGCGCCCGCCCGCGTGCTCGCCGAGGACCACTGGCTGTGGCGCGTGAGCTGGCACGACGGGGTCGGCTACGCCGTCTCGAAGCTCGGGGAAGCGGACAACCCGCGCCGCGGATTCCTGTACACGACCCGTGACGGCCTGGAGTGGCAGTGGGTGACGGAGCTGCGTCCGCCGGACGGAAGCTGGACGGTCAGCGAGACCACCGTGCGCATCATGCCCGACGGCGAGATGATCGCGCTGATCCGGCCCGACTGGATCGGCAGCAGCCGCCCGCCCTACACCGAGTGGTCGTTCGCGCATCTGCAGCAGAGCCTGGGCGGCCCCAACTTCATCCGCCTCCCGAACGGCGATCTCTGGGCCGGTGCCCGCTGCAGCGACGCCGCGGGCGCGCCCGTCACCGCACTGGCCCGGATGAGCCGCGATGCCTTCGAAGTGGCGCTGGTGCTGCCTAGCGGCGGCGACAACTCCTACCCCGGCATGGTCTGGCACGAGGAGCGGTTGTGGATCAGCTACTACTCGTCACACGAAGGCAACACGAGCATCTACATCGCCCAGGTGAGCCTGGGCTGAGGCGCTCGCGGAGCCGTCACGAACGATGAGCAGGGTCACCGTCGCGAGCGTGCAATTCGACGGGATGCCGGGCCATGTCGACGCGAATCTTCGCGGCATGGTGAGGCTGATCGACGCCGCTGCAAAGAAGGGGGCAGCTCTCGTGGCCTTTCCCGAGGTCGCCGTATCCGACTACGTCGGGACGGATTTCGCTCCGCTGGCCGGCCCTGTTCCGGGAGAGCAGTTCGAGGTCCTGTCGCAGGCGGCCGCGCGCCGCGGGGTCTTCGTCGCCGCCGGCCTGATCGAGAGATCGCCGCGGGGTCTTCACAACACCGTCGTTCTCATCGACTCGGGAGGGGCGCTGGCGGGCATGTGCCGAAAGACCCACCTCTCCCTCGACCACTACGACCCGACGGTCGCGAGGGAAGTCGACATGCTCGTGCCGGGCGAAGAGATCCCGGTCTTCGACACGCCGATCGCACAGGTCGGCATCATGATCTGCAAGGACGGCGACTACCCGGAGGTGCCGCGGATTCTCGCCGTCAAGGGCGCCGAGATCATTCTGTGGCTCACCAATCGCCCGCGTGTGAAGCGCGGCTCGGCGGCCTACCACGCGGCCAGCAACTGCGTGGGAGTCGTGGTCGCGAATCGCGCCCAGGGCCACGCCCGCGGCGGTGGCAGCGCCATCTTCGACTGGCGCGGAGACATGGTGGCAGATGCCGGGGCCGGGGAATCGATCATCTGCGCCGAGCTGGACATGGCTGCACTGAGAGATGCGCGAGCGGTCCACTGGAACGAGCAGCGGGTTCGCCGGCCGGAGCTGTACGCCGAGCTGTCTGCGAGATCCCCGTGAGCACGACGGACCCTTCGAGAGCCGACCTGCTGGCGCTGTTCGAGAATCCGCCGGCCGAATACGGCGACTTCGCCACGTGGTTCTGGGAGACCGGCACGCTGACCAAGGAGCGGATCACCTGGCAGCTCGAACGGATGAAGGCCGCCGGGGTGAGCGGCACTTGGTATTACCCGCGCTACGTCGGAACCGAGCCGCTCGCCACCGACCCTCCCTATTGGAGCGACGAATGGCGGGAGATCTTCAACCACTCGGTGGCCGAGCATCGCCGGCTCGGCATGAAGGCGGGATTTTCCGATTGGACCGGCCGCGGTTACTGGCAGGATCGGCTGCGGGAAGAGGGTCAGGCGCGGCCCGAGCTGATCGGTCAGCGCCTGGTCTGCCACGAGGCAACTGCGGCCGGCGGTGGACCTGTGGTCGAGGTCATCGTGCCCGAGGCCGAGTCAGTCATCAGCGCGTCCGCCTTCCCGGTCGCGGGAAGCGCCGGCGACGACCTGGACGGGGACAGTCGGATCGACCTCTCCGATCACTTCGCTGGAGACACGCTCACGTGGAGCGCGCCGAGCGGCACTTGGCGCGTGATCGTCGTCAGTTCGGAACGCCACGACCTCGACTACCTGAATCCCGCCGTCGTCACGCGCTGGTTGCAGCTCTACTCGGAGGTGCATGAGCGGGAGCTCGGCGATCTGTTCGGCGAGACGCTCGACGTCTTCCTGCACGACGAGCTGTGGGTGCTGCGCGGCAGCATCATCTATTCGCAGGCACTGGTGGATCGCATCCGGGCCGACCACGGCTACGATCCGCTGCCCGAGATCGCGGCGCTGTTTCGGGACGTCGGCCCCCGCACCGACAAGATCCGCTGCGACTACTACGAGGCGATGGCGATCCTGCTGGAGGAGCATTTCTATCGGCCCTTCAGCGTCTGGCACGAGGAACGCGGCCTGCGCTTCGCGACCGTCGCCACCTGGGGCCGGCAAAGCGTCCTCGGCCAGACCTATCACTACGTCGACTACTTCCGCTACCTGCGCCACTTTCACATCACCGGCAATGAGGACCCGCTCGGCGCCGACCCCGGCAACCGCTGCCTGATCGACGCCAAGATGTCCAGCTCCATCGAGCACATCTACCGGCGCGAGCGTTCGGCGGTGTGCGCCTATTGGCGCTCGGGTTGGGGCATGACCCAGGATCAGAACATCGCCTGGACCCACGAGAACTTCGCCTACGGCATCAACCTCTACAACGGCCACGGCGGGCTCTACGGCAGCATGGGCGGCTGGTACGAGTGGGAGCCGCCGCTGATCTATTTCCGTCAGCCCTACACCAGGCACTGGCCCGCGGTGGTGAGCCACGTTTCCCGCCTCAGCGCGGTGATGAGCCAGGGCACCCACTGTGCCGACGTCGCGCTGCTCTATCCGCTCACGACCGTGCATGCGCAGTGGCGGCGCGGCGAGCACTTCACCAGTCTGGCGTACGAAGCGGGCAACGAGTGCTTCGCATTGGCGCAACACATCTACCGGAGCGGCATCGACTTCAACTTCGTCGACGATCATTCCCTGGCCGGGGCGGAGATCGGCGACGGTGTCATCACCATCGCGGGCATCGAGTTCCGCTGCGTGGTCGTGCCGCCAATGACGACCATCAAGACCTCGACACTGGAGACGCTCCAGCGTTTCCACGAAGCCGGCGGGACGGTGATCGGCTACCGCCGCCTGCCGAGCGCATCGCAGGAGAACGGACGCGGCGATCCGCAGGTCCGGAAGCTCGTCCAGGCGATCTTCCGGGTGGCGCCGGACCGGGTGTACGCGCACGTCGCCGGCAAACGGGCCATGGATCAGCTTCCCATCTACAGCCAAGCGCTCGACAGCGTCCACGTGAACCGGAACGGGCGAGGCGGCAGCGCGATCTACCTGCCGGTGATGCAGATGCACGGCACCCCGTACAACCAGGGGCCGCGCGTCGCCGCCATGATCGAGCGCTCGATCGATGTGGACGTCCGCTGCAGCGCCGCCGATGTGTACCACACCCATCGGTACACGCTGGCGGCGGGTCGCCGGACCGACATCTACTTCCTGTTCAACCAGAGCGGGGAGCGCCGTGAGGTGGAGGTGACGTTCCGCTGTGTGGGAGAGCCGGAGCTCTGGGACGCGGCCACCGGGTCGATCCGCCCGCTGTTCCGGTGGCGGCCCACGAGGAGCGGCACTGCCGTGCGGCTCGACATGGAGCGCTACGCCGGCCTCATCGTGGTGTTCGATGCCGAGGACGGTACGGCGCGCTCACCGGGAACGTCGCCGAGGGTGAGCGACGACAACCTCGACGAACTGGTCCGTGTCGACGGCGGCGGCACCGAAGTGGTCGTCGAAGGGTTGGCGGACTCGGGCGGCCGCAAGCACGTGACGGTCGACGGCGGCGCCGATCCGACCCGGTTTCGCGGCGAGCGGGAGGTGGAAGCGCCACCGGCCCCGCTGACGGTCGGCGGAGAGTGGCGGCTGACCCTGATCCCGACGCTGGACAACCGGTGGGGGGACTTCCGCCTGCCGGCCACCGGCAGGTTCATCGGGCCCGAGGCACGCCGGTTCAGGTACCGCGAAGAGCAGGACACGGCCGGAACGGATCTGGGCTGGCACACCGCGGGACTCGATGACAGCAACTGGCAGGACTACCTCTACTCGGAGGGCCCGTTCGCGTACAGCTTGGGGCCGTTTCGACCCGGCTCGGAACCGGCGCACATTGAGGAGGGAGCGGTGCGGCTGGACGCGGATCACAGCGTCGATGGACGCACCTTTCGTTGGCAGCCGTTCGCCTTCTCGCCGCGCTACGGCCACCGGCACTCCAGGCCGGGCGATCCCGATCGCAGCAGTTTCGAGGGCGTCCCGGAGGAGTACATCGTCTTCCCTGCGAGCGTGGAGGATGGGGACGCCGTTGGCGGCGGACACGTGCGCTACCTGCTGGCCAGGGTCGTCGCGCCCGCCGCGGGCGAGTGGGATCTGCTCATCGGCGGCGTCGACGGCGCGGCCGTCGGCGTCAGGGTCAACGGCGTGGCTCTCGACTCGCTTGCGGCCGATCCCGGCGAGCGCCGCAGGGCGACCGTGAAGCTGGCTGCCGGGCCCAACGAGCTGCTGCTCAAGCTCGCTCACGTGAGCGAGCGCCCGATTCGCATGTACGCCGCGCTACTGGCTTGCGGGGAGGAAGTGGCGGCGATTGGGGCGCACCCTCTGCCGTCCTTGCCCTGGTTCCAGCCGGGCGGCGAGCTGGTGTGGGACGTGCACGCGGCGGATCACCCGCGTGTAGGCTGGCTCCGGTTCGCGGCTCCGCCCGGCACCAGGGAGATGCAGCTCCCCGTGCAAGCCGCAGGTGCGCAGGTGTGGGTCGACGGCACGGCGGTCGACATCGATGCGGGGCGGGTGACGCTGGCCGAGCCGACAGGTGCGGTCGCACAGGTGGCGGTGCGGCTCCGGCAGCACCCCGGCCGCTATGCCGGGGCGGCGATCCCCGAGCCTGTGGCGTTCACCTGTGAGCCGTCGACGGTCGAGCTGGCGGACTGGAGCGAGCTGGCGCTCGGCAGCTACTCGGGCGGGGCGGAATACCGAACCAGCTTCCGGCTGGAAGCGCAGCACCTCGAAACCGAGATCGACCTCGACCTCGGTCTGGTGCACACCACGGCGGAGGTCACCCTCAACGGCAAAAGGATCGGCGTCGCGCTGCGAGCGCCCTACCGGCTGCGGATCACCGAACAGGCCCGTCTCGGTGCCAACGATCTCACGGTCGAGGTGTACAACACGCTGGCCAATCACTTCAGCGTCGGGTTTCCCCCGTCCTCCCACGCTCCCAAGGAGCAGCAGGGCGGCGGGCTGATCGGCCCGGTGACGGTCCGGTTCCGGCGGCCGGTAAGGATCAACGCCGGCCGGATGGCCGAGTTCTGAGATCGATCAGCCATCTGTCGTGGTTCCCATGGCGGAGTCAACGTCATCGCGAAACCTTGCCCAGGCGGCGACCTGCTCCAAGGAACCGCCCGGAGGAAGGTTCTCTGCAAGCTGCTTCCGAAGATTGCCAAAATCGGCCTTGAGCCTCTTCCTGCGTCGCACTCCCCGAGGTGCTCCCGCCTTCATCAGCACCTCTCGCAGGGTCTCCTTGGGATCTGGAATATTTTCCAATTCATCAGGTACGGGCAAATCGAGCGGCTCTGTACCGCGCGGACGTCCAGCGACTCTCCGTATCGCGGCTTCGTCCGCCAGTAGCCATGCCTCCATCATCCGCACCGGCACCACACCGACCCATCGCCCATCGTAACCTGCCTCAGTTACTCCTTCTCTGATCTCGTCATATCTGGTATCAGGGTCCATCGTGTCGGCATCACGGTGAACGAATAGCAAGTTCACACTGCGATCATACTGCAGCCCGATACGTACCTTGTCGCTTACGCGGCGTCCGCGATATGATGCAACGCCATCGGCCTCTGATGCTCCACAATCGATGAGCAGTGCCTGAATGTGAGAGACGAGAGCCGCGTCAGATGAGCCTTCGCAGATCAACAAGAACCGTATTGTCATGGATTCTGCCAAAACTCCTCGGGCCAGAATTCGGCAGGGAATTTGAGCTGAGCATGTTGCGGCGGAATCAGATAGGACTGCAGTTCGAGCTTACCTAGTCCATTGAACCTTTGCGTATCATCTTCCGATTCGGTTCGATCCCTCCAAGAGTCCTGCAATGGATAGCACTTTAGTGGCCACACGACTGCACCGGAAGCCGACTTGACGGCGGGATTCTTTGCTAGAACAATTTCCTGCGGGCTCTGTAGCTGCACAAAATAGGGTGAGTGGGTAGCGACGATTACTTGCCGTAGCGGGTTGTCAGCGGCGACAGGTTCGTCAGAGTCAACCGCGATGTCGTGCAGCAGCCGATTCATGGCCTCCAACCTTTCCGGATGGATCCCGTTCTCCGGCTCCTCCATGCAATACACCCCGGCGTCGGCGGCCTCTGCGATAGCGGTCAGAGCCAGGAATCGAAGGGTACCGTCGGAAATGGAATTGGCGCGCAAACGTACGCCGTCCGGCTCTTCGAGTTCCAGCGAAAAGAGCTGACGCACATCGTCCCTCACGGCCCGCACCGTCCGTACCGGCACGAGGCTGGACAGCGTACTCGCTATCCTGCTCAGGATGTCATCGAGTGGATCTTCCGAAGTTTCGGAAGTGGAAGGCCGATTAGCCAGATGGTGGAGGGTGGCAGGGATGTGCCCACCGTCCGGAGTGATGCCGGGTTCGTCGGTGAATTTGTCGGGCCGTCGCATAGCCGAGGGCTCCAGCGCGAGCATCCGCCACCGCTGCATCTCCCGACGGGCTGCAAGAATCGTGGGCGTCGCCGCGGTATTCTCGGTGCCGATGATGGTTCGCGGAGCGCGTTCGGCGGGCGCCGCTGGCCGGGCTCGTCCAGAAGAACCGCCATCTTGATGGATGACGATGGTAGCCGGATCGGATTTCCCGTCACCGATCGTGGAAATATACCCGGAGCCACGGCGTTTGTTGTAGATAACGCTATTCCGAAACTTCTGCTTGATATGCGGGAATCTCAGCTTCTCGGCGGCGAGGCCCGAGGGGATGTGCCGAAGATCTTCGCGCTCCAGAACGAGTCCGCCGAGAGGGCCAGCAGACTGGGATGGTGGATCGTGGCGGAACGCAAGCTCGTACCGGAGGAACGTTGATGAAGGATCTCCTGGCCGGCCGAAGTCGTCCACAACGTGCCTATCTACGATCATCTCGGCCGCGAACCTGATGCGGTTCACGGTGTTACCGTTAGCGGAGAAAAACAGGTCGCCGATTTCGCCGGTATCCTGTTCCGAGCTGCGAATCAGCAGCGCGGATTGATTGATGGTGTGGTCGGTCAATAGCGACAGAAACCGGATGGCGTCAAAGATGTTGGACTTGCCGACGCCGTTGACTCCCGCGATACACGTATACGGTCCGAGTTCCAGGGAGAAATCGACCAGATTTTTGAAGCCATCCACTTCAATACGTGTGAGCATGACGGTCTCCTGTGGTAGCGATCACCGGCGCGCGGTGAATGCGCGTGAATCCCTGTAGTGGGATCATAGCATGGGGATGTTGGTTAATCCCCGTGCGGCGGGGACGATGTCAGACCGCCAGCTCCGCCGGACGGCGGTGCGACCACGCGCAGCGGGATAAGGTGTGGGTCGACGGCACGGCGGTCGACATCGATGCGGGGCGGGTGACGCTGGCCGAGCCGACACATGCGGTCGGACAGGTGGCGGTGCGGCTCCGGCAGCACCCCGGTCGCGCTATGCCGGGGCGGCGGTCCCCGAGCCGGTGGCGTTCACCGTGAGCCGTCGATGGTCGAACTGGCGGACGGGAGCGAGCTGGCGCTCGGCAGCTACTCGGGCGGAGCGGTGTACAGGACTCCTCTTGGAGCATCTGGCGGACGAAGCGACTCCCCCCCGATACCAACCAACCGCCAAGCCTGCCTCTGCCCGGAAGGGTGGACGCCGCGAGTCCGGCGACGAGTGTAAGGCATGACTTGACAAATGCGCCCGCGGCCCCCCACCTTGCGGCCGTGATCGGGAGCATTCGGCACAAGGGGATTCGCAACTACTGGGCCGCCGGCCAGACGAAGGGCTTGAACGCCGAGTGGAGAAGCAAGCTGCGCCGAATCCTCTCGGCGCTCGAAGCCGCCGACCGGCCCGAGCAAATGAACTATCCCGGATCGTACTTTCCATCCCCTGAAAGGCGAATAGGTGGGTCGCTACGCCGTTCGCCTGACGGGCAACTTCCGCGTCACCTTCGGATGGAATGACGACGGTGCGGCGGATGTGGACATAGAGGACTATCACCGATGATCAAGAGACACCCTTCCATAGACCCGGTACATCCCGGGGAGATTCTACGCGAGGACATCCTTCCCGCGCTTTCCATGAGCAAGACGGCCGTGGCCGATGCGCTGGGTATATCCCGGCAGACGCTCTACGACATCCTCAACGAGAAGCAGCCGGTCACCGCCGAGATGGCGGTTCGTTTCGGCAAGCTTTTTGGCAACGGCGCCGGCTTCTGGGTGAACCTGCAACGCATTCACGATCTGGCGCTCGCAGAGCGCACGGTGGACGTCTCCGGGATACCGACCCTCGAAGCGCGGGCCGGTTGAACGATCGGAGCGGGCAAAAGCGTTTCCAAGCTCGGTGGCTTCGTGCCGCCATGCTTGACGGCGCAAGCGGATAAGAGAGCGGCCGTAAACTCCAGGCAGGGAACGATTGCGCGCGGCATGTGCATGGGATTTTTCAAGAAAACCAAGGGATAATGGCCATCGCAGCGGGCGTAGGCATGGTGCACGATCGGATGCTGCAATAGCAGATTTCCTATCTCTTGCGAGCTCTGCCCACGGAGTGCTCGTCGGGAGCCATCGGTTGTTCGTGCTCTCGGTCGGTAGGCACGCTGGTCCACTCACTGCGGGCGCGAGAAGAGATGAAACGTCACGGCGGGTGAACGGAACAGGGGAGCAGGGGAGGCATTCGTTGGACGTCCGGCATGCGCCATCATACTCTCTGCCCTTATGCCGGTGGGCCCCACAAGCACGCGACGGCTCGGTGCGACTGACGTCGAGGTTACCGTCCTCGGCTTCGGTGGAGCCACGATCGGCGGAATCAGCGGAGTGGTGGCCGAAGCGCAGGCACGAGCGACGCTCGCCGCGGCATTCGACGCGGGCATCGGATTGTTCGATACCGCGCCGTCATACGGCAACGGTCAGAGCGAGCATCGAATCGGCGCGCATTTCCGCGAACGCGTCGACAGCGGCGGCCGTAAGCGAGCGGAGCTGGTGCTTGCCACGAAGGTTGGCAAACTGCTGCGGCGGCCGCGTCCCCGGGAGGAGCTGAATGCGACCGAATGGCCCGGCGGCCTGCCGTTCCGCATCCGGTGGGACTTCAGCTACGACGGCGTCATGCGCGCCTACGAGGACAGCCTGCAACGACTGGGCGTCACCCGCGTCGATCTGTTGACGATTCACGACCTGGATTACAGCGAGCACGAATCGCCGGAGGTCGCCGATCGTCTCCTCGATGAGCTGGTGAACGGCGGCGGCCGCCGGGCGCTCGCGGAATTGCAGGCCGCCGGGGAGATTCGCGCGGTCGGTGCGGGCGTCAACGACGTCGGCAGCATCGCCCGATTCGCGGAGCGGTTCGAGGTCGACTACTACCTGCTGGCCATGCCGTACTCGATGGTGGATCAGCGCCCGCTGGACGACGAGCTCGCCTGGTGCCTCGATCGCGGCATCGGCATCATCAAGGGTGCCCCCTATGCGTCGGGCATCCTGGCGGCCGACCTCGCAGGGGCCGGGAACCGAGCCGCCGGAGCTGCCGCCGCGACCTACGACTACCGCGCGCCGAGCGCCGAGGTGCGCTCCACCGTGTCGCGCATTGCCGCCGTATGCGAGCGGCATGGTGTGCCGATGCGCGCCGCGGCGCTGCAATTCCTGCTCGCTCACCCGGCCGTCGCGTCGGTGATTCCCGGTGCCGCCACTCCGGCGGAGGTAGCGGACAACGCGCGGATGATGACGCTGCCCATCCCCGCCGACCTGTGGCGCGAGCTGCAGCACGAGCGGTTGCTGCAAGAGGGGGCGCCGACGCCTGACTGACCGGGATCGGTAGCGTTGACCGCTCGGGACGGCGGTGTAAGCTGGCGGCTCGAACTACCGCGCGAGGAGTGAAGGATGCAGCAGGGCAAGGCTTGGCGTGACACGTTCTACCTGGAGAAGGACGCCGATCTCGCGCACGTGAAGGGCAAGCTCATCGCGTCCCTGGGCTATGGCAGCCAGGGCCACGCGCAGGCGCAGAACCTGCGCGACTCCGGGCTGCAGGTCATCGTCGGCAACGTCGAAGACCGCTATGCGGAGACCGCGCGCTCGGACGGCTTCGAGGTGGTGAGCATCGCCGACGCCGTTCGACGTGCCGATGTCCTCCTGGTCCTGCTGCCCGACGAGCATCAGCGGCAGATCTACCTCGACGAGATCGAGCCCCACCTGCGCGAGGGACAGGTGCTCGACTTCGCCTCGGGGTATGCCGTGCACTTCGGCCTGATCGAGCCGCCGCCGTTCGTCGACGTGGTGCTGTGCGTGCCGGCCTGCCTTGGCGAGATCGCCCGCCGGCGCTACGTCGAGGGCAAGGGCACCTACGGATCGTTCGGCGTTCACCAGGACGCCTCCGGCAACGCACGCAACATCGTCATGGCGCTCGCGCTGGGCATGGGCTGGCTGCGCTTCGGCTGCGTCGAGTGCAGCTTCGGCGACGAGGTGGCAGTCAACCTCTTCGCCGAGACCGCCGGGCTCAGCCTGGTCGGGCCGCTGATGCTGATGGCCTACGAGGTGCTGATCGAAGCCGGGTTCTCGGCGGAAAAGGCGTTCTCCGAAACCTTCTACGAGCTTCAGTTCCTGGCGGAGGCGCTCACCCAGGGGCACGTCGGGGACACCTCGGGATCGCCTACCTCGGTCTATCTCGGACTGACTCAGATCCCGAAGATCCTCGACGAGGATATGCGCAACAAGATGCGCGCCATGCTGCGGCGGGTGCAGAGCGGCGAGTTGGTGCGCGACTGGAACCTGGAGCAGCTTGCCGGGCGGCCGCATCTGACGCAGCTCAAGCGCGAGCGGGCCGAGCACGACGTCAGGCACGTGGAGACGCTGTTCCTGGAGCGCAAGGCGGAGACCGGCTGGTGATCGACATCCACAGCCACGTCTGGGAGGAGCGGCACTACAGCGAGGCGGCCAAGCGCCAGTACCGGGAGACTTACGGCGACGCCGCCGACTTCGACTGCACCCCGGAGGCGCACTGGGCCGCCGTGGCGTCGCGGGTGGACCGGGCCGCCGTCTACGCCATGATGATGGGACACGTGGGGCTGGAAGTGCCCAACGACTACGTGCACGCCTACGTCAGCCGGCACCCCGACAAGCTGGTCGGCGTCGCCAGCGTCGATCCCCACGACCCGGCGTGCTGCGAGCAGCTCCGCCACGCGGTACGGAACCAGGGGTTCCGGGCGCTCAAGCTCAGCGGCGCGTACCAGAACTTCGATCCGTCGGACGTGGCCTACGACGAGCTCTATCGGACCGCGCTGCGGCTGGACATACCGATCTTCTGGCATCAGAGCACCAACTTCTTCGCGGAGACCCCCCTGCGCTGGTCCAAGCCCGTGCACCTCGATCAGGTCGCGCAACGCTTTCCGAAGCTGCGCATGGTGATCTGCCACATCGGCCATCCGTGGTACACCGACGCGGTGATGGTGGCCCGCAAGCACCGCAACGTGTACTGCGACATGTCGGGGTTCGGCTTCCGGCGCTGGCGCTTCTACGTCAGCCTGGCCACCGCCTTTGAATACGACATCGGCGACAAGGTGCTGTTCGGCTCCGACTATCCCATCTGCTCGGTGGAGGACAGCGTCACCTACCTGCGGGACGCCGTGGAGCTGGCCAAGCGCACCGGTCTGCCGGAGATCCCGGCGAGCTTCGTCGACGCCGTGCTGGAGCGGGACTCGCTCGCCCTGCTGGGGATGGCGTGAGCGACCCGGTCGGCGCGGGCGAGCACCGATACCGTCCTGACCCGGACTGGGGCGCGCTCCCGTCCGGCTGGAGCTACGTCGAGGTGGCCGGCGTGGCCACCGACTCACAGGACAGCGTCTACGTCTTCAACCGCGGCGAGCACCCGGTCATCGTGTTCGACCGCGACGGCGCCTTCGTGCGCTCGTGGGGCGAGGGGACGATCGCGCGGGCGCACGGGATTTACATCACCGCGGACGACCGCCTGTTCCTGACCGACGACAAGGACCACACGGTCACCGAGTACACGCTGGCGGGCGAACGGGTGATGACGATGGGCGTGAGCGGGCGGCCGTCCGACACCGGCGTGATCGGGATGGACTACCGCACCATCGCGCGGCCGGCGGGGCCGTTCAACCTGCCGACCAACCTGGTCGCGGCGGGCGGCGAGCGCCTGTACGTCACCGACGGCTACGGCAACGCGCGGGTGCACGCCTTCTCGTCCACCGGCGACTACCTGTTCTCCTGGGGTGGCCTCGGTTCCGGACCGGGCGAGTTCCATCTGCCGCACGGGATCGACGTCGACAGCAGGGGCCGCGTGTTCGTCGCCGACCGGGAGAACAGCCGCATCCAGCTTTTCGACGCGGAGGGCGGTTTCCTGGGGGAGTGGCGGGACGTCGTGCGGCCGACCGACCTGTTCATCGATGACGACGACACCGTGTTCGTCGCCGAGGAGGGGGCGCGCTGCGGGCTGTTCCCGTGGATGACGCCTGATCCGAATGCCATCGGCGGCCGGGTTGCCGTCTTCGCGCCTGACGGGGAGCTGCTCGCGCGCTGGGGCGGCGGGCTCGATCCCTGCTCGCCCGCCGACTTCTACGCCCCGCACGCCATCTGGCTGGACTCGAACCGAACGATCTACGTGGGCGAGGTGAACTGGTCGGCCGGCGGCAAGGACGGCGACATCCCGCCCGACTGCCCCTGCCTGCGACGCTACGTCAAAGTGTAGGAAGCAACAGCCCGACAGGAGGTGGATAGATGCGGGAGATACTCGGCGAAGCGCCCGGCAAGCCCTACAGCCGCGGCACGCGCAAGGGCAACATGGTGTTCGTGTCCGGCCAGCTCGGCTGGGATGCCAACGACGACCCCATACCGGGGGGCGTGGGACCGCAGACCCGACAGGCACTGGAGTACGTCAAGGAGGTCCTCGCTCTGGCCGGCGCGACACTCGACGACGTGACGATGGTCAACATCTACCTGGACGACCTCGATCGCGACTACGCCGAGATGAACGCCGTGTACCGCGAGTACTTCGGTAGCGACCGGTTGCCCGCTCGCGCCACCGTCGGCGTCGACCGCCTGGCCAAGGGGCTGTTGGTCGAGATCTCCTGCATCGCCGTCGTGGACTGATCTTAGGCGGTCTTCGAGTGGCGTTCGATGCTGGCGATGTTCGGCGGCGCGTCCATGACGCTCACGTAGCGCGACGGGCCAGACGGCTCGACGTCGGCGCCGAAACGGGGATGTCGGCCGGCAGGCCGTGCAGGCTGCTTCGCTTCCGACGGCGCGCGACGGTTCAAGTCTCGCTCTGTGTTCGACGCCGAGGCGCCGATACCGCCGGCACGGTGAGTCCGCTTCGCCGCCGAACGGCACGCTGCAACGCACGAAGCTCCTGTCGGACAGCCACCCGCGGCCACGGCTAACGGGTGACTGCTTTGACGCTGCTATAGCGGGGTCGCTACAGTAATCCACATCATGAATCAGCCACAGCTCATGAATCAGCCGAGCGATTGCCAGGCATTCGACCTGTGGGATCCCCCCGGCGAAGAGTGGCCGCTGCTCTTCGTTCACACGTTCGAGGTCCGCGGGCCACGCTTTGCGGCAAGCGTCACGATTGACGGAGCCCTGGTCGCGACCCTCGCGGACGATGAGAGCTGCTGGATTGATGGCGTATACCCGTATGCGGTGGCGGGTGAAGGAGCGTCCCTCCAGGAGGCTTACGAGAACGTCAAGACGTTCATGGCGGGCTGCCTGGAGGACATCGTCAGGGAGGCGACCAGCTTTGACGAGTTCAAGTCGGCCCTCAATGACTTTGCTACCTATCCAGGCGACACATGCGCCCTGTCGGCATGGAGGCGCGGCGTGCAGAAGGTTCGCGCTGGAGGTGTCACCGTGCCAAGCGATGGCCTTCGCAGCTCGGAAGGATGGAGCCCGTCTATCGAGGCGATTGAGACGAGAGCCTCAACAAGTACGTCAAAAGCTGCTCGGCCTGCCACAGCATCGAATCTGGCTCACGCTGCCTGATTGGCAGTCGTCACAATCCGCGAGGTGCGAAGAGCGTTGGATATCTGCGCTCCTGATTGGAAAGAGCACCTAACCGACCATCGGATCCAGATCCACTGGAACGGAAAGATAGGTCGCTTGCCTAGCGGCGGTCACGGCAAGAAGAACGAGTTTCCGATCCAATGGGTGCGAACGCTGGGCGGGATTGAGCTTGCTGGCGCGTTGATCGTCCTCTCCATGGCGGCGACCGTTCAGGCAATCGCGTGTTCCGAGACGATCAAGCCGCCCGCAGAGATAGTGGCCTGTGGATCATCGAGACGCCCGCGCACGTCTTGGTGGCATAGGGCGGATTCGCGCTGCTGAGAGAAGGATTCGCACGCACGATCGGTGGCGGTTGCAGCGCGCGCAGCGGTAGTAGGTCCGGGAGGGCGCGGCCCACCTTCTGAACGGCTCCGCCACGCCCTGCTCCCGGAAGCCGTCGCCGTCTGGGGTCTTGCGCAGGCTCCTCAAGCTCAAGCGCGCTGGATGGTGCGGTAGCGGTGCACGGCCAGCGGGGCGAACACGGCGATGATGGCCGCCGCCCAGATCAGGGTGTATAGCACCGGATGCTGCAACGGCCACGTAGCCGGATCGGGCGTCCCCGGGGGAATGTTCCCGAACAGCTCCCGCGTCGCCTGGGTAACCGCGGAGACCGGATTCCACAGAGCGAAGGTGCGCAGCACCGGCGGCAGATTCTCGGCCGGTACGAAGGTGTTGGCCACGAAGGTCAGCGGCATGGTCACCATGAACGTCGCGTTGTTGATCACCTCGACGCTCGGCACCATCAGGCCGACGAATGCCATGATCCAGGAGAAGGCGTAGGCGAACAGCAGCAGCAGGGAGAACCCTGCGACCGCCGGCAGCACGCCGGTATCGATACGCCATCCGACCACCAGCCCGGTCAGGGCCATGATCGCCAGCGACGCCGCGTTGTACAGCACGTCGCTCATCGTGCGGCCCACCAGCAACGCGCTGCGCGACATCGGCAGCGACCGGAACCGGTTCATGATCCCCTTCTGGATGTCCTCGGCCAGACCGGCGCCGGTGAAGATCGAACCGAACACGACCGTCTGGGCGAAGATGCCGGCGATCAGAAACTCGCGGTAGGAGCCGCCGGGGATGGCGATCGAGTCGCCGAAGACGTAGGCGAACAACAGCACGAACATGATCGGCGACAGCAGCACGAACACCAGCACCTCGGGCACTCGCTTGATCTTGATCACGTTGCGCTTGGCGATCACGGCGGCATCGCTTACCGCATGCAGCATGGCGTTCACGTGGCGTCCTCCTCCGGTTCCGTGGGTTCGGCGGCGTGGCCGGTCAGGGTGAGGAACACGTCATCCAGCGTCGGCCGGCGCAGCCCGACGTCCTGGAGTGCGACCTGCCCCTGGTCCAGCGCGCGCAGCGCCTGCATCAGCGCCTCCGCGCCACCGCCGGCAATCGGCGTCACCACCGTGCGCGTGCGTTCGTCCACCTGCTGCTCCCCGACCGCGAAACGGTCCAGTACCTCGCGGGCGTGACTCACCGCCGCCCCGGCGGCCACCGTCACCTCGATACGCTCCGCCCCGACCAGCCGCTTGAGCTCGTCGGGCGTACCCTCCGCGATCGCTCTGCCGTGATCGATGACCAGCACGCGGTCGGCGAGCTGATCCGCCTCCTCCATGTACTGGGTGGTGAGCAGCACCGTGGTGCCGCTGCTCACCATCCGGCGGATCGCCTCCCAGAGCTGCCTGCGGCTGTGCGGGTCGAGGCCGGTGGTGGGTTCGTCCAGAAACAGCACCGGCGGGTCGGCCACCAGGGCGCCGGCCAGATCGAGGCGGCGACGCATCCCGCCGGAGTAGGTCTTGACCGGGCGGCCGCCGGCCTCAACCAGATCGAACTGCTCCAGCAACTCGGTGGCGCGGCTGCGCGCGCGGCTACGGCCGAGGTGATAGAGCCGGCCGATCATGTCGAGGTTCTCGAACCCGGTCAGATGCTCGTCCACCGCCGCGAACTGTCCGGACAGCCCGATCTTGCGGCGCACGTCGCGCGGAGTCCGCACCACGTCGGCGCCGGCAACTAGGGCGCTGCCGCCATCCGGGGTGATCAGGGTAGCCAGAATGGACACGGCGGTGGTCTTGCCCGCCCCGTTGGGGCCGAGCACGCCGAGCACCGTGCCCTCCGACACGCCGAGGTCGAGACCGGCCAGGGCGGTGACCTTGCCGTAGCGCTTGACGAGCCCGGTGGCTTGAATGAGATCCGGCATTGCGTGCGTGGGCTCCGACGGGGGAAGAGTGAGCTATCGGCAACTCGCCCGAAACCTACGCAGGTTCGATCGATCGGTCAAAACCGCGGTCGCCCTACCCATTCATCCCCACGAAGCGGCTTATTGACGTAGTCCGTTGCGACGGTAGACTTGATTCGATACGGAGCCCACCCGTGACAATCGTCAACATTCCCCAAGCAAAGACGCATCTCTCCAGATTGCTCGCGGAGGTTGCCCGCGGTGAGGAGGTCATCATCTCGCGTGCCGGGACGCCCATTGCGCGACTCACGCCTTACACGACGGCCAAGCCGCGGCGCAGGTTGGGTCGCGATCGGGGTCTGTTCGAGGTCCCCGACGACTTCGATGCGCCTCTTCCCGAGGCCGTCATCGAGAGCTTCGAACGATGAGGGTATCGCTGGATATGGGATCCTTCACGCCCGAGCGCCGATCACGTGACCTGGATGCGCACGAGCAGGTGACATGACCAGCGGCGTGGAAGTGCCCTTCGTCGACTTCGGGCGCTCCTACCTCATCGGCAACGGCAGCAGCACTGCGGGGTCGCCGGAGCCGGTCGCACAGAACGACGTGCGGCTGCAGGTGGAGTCGCTCGTGCGGCTGTACGACGGGGACAGCAGCCTCACCCGAACCATCTATCAGTGCGCGGCCTGCAAGGCGGAGAACACGTTCGACGCAACCGGGCCGGGGGACCTGTTCAAACGGCCCAACTACGACTTCCTGCCGGCGGCATGCGGCAGCGAGCTGCTGATCTTTCGTCGTGGGCTGCTGGCCGGCGACGGCGGATACCGGCGCTACCACCAATACATGCCGGCCTTCGGCGACCTGCGGGCGCACATCGTGGCCGCGAAGGGTGTGGAGCGGCTGATCGACTTCCGGGCCGTCGCCGCGGCGTCGAGCGCCGGCACGCCCATCATCGGCAGAACCGTGCTCTCCGATAGCGGCGCACGGCTGTGCGCGGAGCTGGAGTACCCGATCAAGACCATCAACATCCGTTACCGCCCGGACGTGTATCAGTTCGATACCGGACCGGTGCTCTTCCCGGATCTCGGCGTGCGTCGTGAGCGGTGGGCGGACTACCTGTCGCTGGCGTTCCTGGCGTACGAGACCCGCACGGACGGCTACGCGGACTTCGTGATCGAAAGCCCAGTGCCGGTCGGTCCCGATCCCGGCGCGCCGCGGGTCATGCACTACGACCGGCACGAGCACCGCCCGGCGGTCAACACGATCTGGCAGGTCACGGGTACGCAATCCGGCGCTCGCTGAAGCCGCTGGCGGCGGGCGGTGCGCTACGGCCGCGCGTCCACGTAGCGCTCGCCGCGCGGGCCTGCTTCGCCGCGTACCAGGTAGACGGGTATGGGATGCGTCTCCACGTCGACCCACGCGCTGCCGGTGCTGCAGTAGCGGATCGTGTAGCCGGCCCGACGGCGGGACGTGCGGTTGGCGCCGCTGCCGTGCAGCAGGAACGAGTCGTGAATGGACAGCCCGCCGGCCGGCATCTCCAGGATGACGGCCGAGCGTTCCATCGCCTCGGTGACGACCACCTGCCGGGAGAGCATGTCGTCGCTGCCCGACGCGACGGTCGCGTACTCCCGGTAGCCGGCGTGCGAGCCCGGGATCACCTGCATGGCGGAGTTGGCAGCAAACGCGTCATCGATGGCCAGCCACACCGTCGCCACGTCGGTGCCGTGCACGCTCGGCCAGTAGGTGTTGTCCTGGTGCCACGAGACCCGCTCCGGCCCGTGTGGCGGTTTGATGAACACGCTCGAGAACACCAGGATCAGGTTCGGGCCGAGCACCGCCTGGGCGGCGTCGAGCAGTGGCGGGTAACGGCAGACGTCCAGCCAGCGGTCGTCTCCGGCGTGCGGCTCGCCGAGTGAGCTTGGCCGATCGAGCGTCCCCGCCTCGGTTGCCTCGTCGAGCAGGCGGCGATTGCCGGCCACCCCGGCATCGTCGAAGACCCGCGGAAAGACGCAATACCCCTCGCGTGCGAACCGTCGCGGGTCGCGGTTCAGCCGGCACCCGGCCTCCGGCATCACTTCTCCCGCCAGGGGAGCCGCCACGTCCCCAGGACCATCATGACCACGGTGAAGCCGGACAGGACGGCCAGCTCGAACCAGACGTCGGCATTCCCGGAGAGGGACTTGGTGATGCCGTCCGCCGCATAGCGGAGTGGCGAGACGTAGCCGAACTGCTTCAGCACGGGTGGTGCCTGCTCCATCGTGTAGTACACGGGCGAGATTGCCGCCAGGACGAGCGCCAACAGGGCGGTCGCGAGATTGCCGACCTGCGCGTTGGGCGCGAAGCTGACCACCAACATCGTCAGGCCCGCCATCGTCAGCGCGGCCAGCAGCAGCGACGGAGCCAGACCCCAAGTGAGATCCCACTGCACGCCGATCGCCACCCCGAAACCGAGGAGCACGACGAGCGTCACGATGCCCGACAGCGACGCATACAGCAGGGATCCGAGCACGAACGCGCCCTTCGACACCGGCATGGCGATGAGGAGCTTGAGGCTGCCGTTGAAACGCTGTCCGCTGAGGTTCTGCCCCACGAACATGCCGATGGAGAAGGCGACGCCGAACACCATCGTTCCGGCCAACAGCCTGAGCAGGACCTGCGGGTCGTCCGGGGCGATGGTGCGGGTCACGAAGAACCACGGCAGGGGGATCGCCGCGGCCATCAGGACCGTGACGTACCAATACCGGAGGGAGGGAATGGCGTTGATCTCGAAGATGCTGACGGCGTCGAGCAGGAACTTGCGGAACCCGCCGGTGCGGCACCGATCTTCAGTCAGACGTATGGTGCTCATCATCCCCATCCTCTTCCGCGGCTGACTCCGGTCCTCCGCCGGTCAGCCCGAGATAGACGTCTTCCAGGGTGGTGCGCGTCAGGCTGTACTGATCGATGCCCATCGCCTGCACCCGTTCCACGAGTTGCCGGTCGTCATTGCCGTGGAGGCTCCGCGTGCCCGCGGTGGTGGTGAAGGTGATCTTGTACCGGTAACCGTACGCGGCATGCAGGTTGCCGACCGTGTCGAGCGCCAGCAGGGAACCGTCCTGGATGATGGCGACGCGGTCGCAGAGCGCCTCCGCCTCCTCCATGTAATGGGTGGTCAGCAGGACGGTCTTGCCTTCCTGCCGGTAGCGCCGGAGCAGCTCCCACAGACCGTGCCGGGCTTCGGGGTCGAGCCCGGCGCTGGGTTCGTCCAGGATCAACAGCGGCGGGTCGGCGACCGAGGCGATCCCGAGCAGGACGCGCCTGCGCAGTCCTCCGGAGAGCGCTTCGATGCTCTTGCTCCGGTGCTCTTCCAGGCCGAGATCGGCGATCAGTTCGTCGCGCCGGCGGCGCGCGAGCCGGGCTGGCAGGCCGCGAAGCTTGCCGAAGATCCGCAGTTGGTGGTGGGTGCTCAAGCCCCAATAGAGCGTTGCTTCCTGCGGCATGACCCCCATCCGAGCCTTCACCTCGTGCGGCCGCGCGACCGCGTCGACGCCGAACACGCGCACGTCCCCCGACGTGGGGAGCAGCTCCGTCGTGACCTGGCGGACCAGCGTGGTCTTGCCGGCGCCGTTGGGTCCCACGACGCCCAGGATTTCTCCCTGGACCGCAGACAGGGTGATGTCGCGGTTGGCCCACGTGCCCCCCTTGTACTGCTTGTGGAGGCGCCGGACCTCAATCGGCGGGGAGCTCATGCTCGATCGCAGGCACGACGAAGACCTCGACCTCCTCGACGACGATGCTGTCCGTCGCCTCGGGGTCGCTCGCGGTGAGTGTGAAGCCGAGCCGGTTCTCCCCGCGCAGGCACAGGTCGGCGGTGAGCGGAAACCAGTACGTCACGCAGGGGCGGGTCTCGCGGGTCATCGAGCCGCGGGCGAACTCGTACTCGGTGTCGTCCGGACGGAGGTCGGTGCGAAATTCGTCGTCGCGGCGCTTGAGTCCCCTGGCAGGGACCGGCTGTCCGTTCAGGGTGATCGCGAGGCTGTCCGACAGCGTCAGGTGGTACGCGCGGAACAGGAGCTGCGCGGCGGCAATACCGTCGAAATCCTCGTACAGGCGGAACGTGTACTCCGCTGCGCCGGCCGGCCGCTCGATGACGGCGCGCTGCACCTTGACCGCGCCGGTGGAGGTGCAGTCATCGCCGAAGCCGCTGAAGCCGCCCCAGGTGGCGTCGAATACGTAGTGCCTGCGCCCGCCGAGGGCGCGTTCGTCCGAACGGATGTGGTGGGTGTCGTGCAGGGCCAGCGGATAGAACGGCGCGTGCGCTCCGCCTCCGCCGTGCATGATCTCGAAGTGGTTGTACAGCGACACGCCGTCGGCGCCCTGCGCGTACATGCTGTGCGCCAGCGCCCGCTGCTGGTCCTGATCGAAGGGCTGCTGGCCGGAGCGGCGCCGGGCGATGATGCCCGTCCACGGCATGATCGACGGATAGAGCCGGCAGGCGGTGTCCGCGGTCACGGCCCCCCACTCGTCGTAGGGCAGGTTGAACTCGGCGTACATGCAGTCCGCCGGGCTGAGGTAGTCGACCAGCCCGTCCTGGACCCAGGCCGGCGCGTCCAGGCCCAGGTCCGCGCACTCGTCGACGGTGGCGAACACGTGCGCGCCCAGGAACAGCCGCTCGGTCGTCCCCCGGCGCTGGCCCGCGGCATCGAGCATCGAGCGGATGCGGGCGACCAGGTCGGTCATCCGGTCCGCACGGTCGCGTCCGGTACCGGGCGGGAAGTAGCGATGGTCGCGGTAGCAGATTTCGATGCCGTCCACATCGAATGTGTCCACCAGGCGGGTGACCGCGCTCAGCAGGTAGGCGCGCACCTCCTCGTGGCTGAAGTCGAGCGGCGTGGACTCCGCATAGAGCACGCCGGGCGGTGCTTCCTGGAGTTGGAGATGTGCGTTGTCGACGATGAAGCCGGCGCCGGCGCCCACCCCCTGGGCGGTGGAGACGGCGCCGTGGTTGTCGTTCATGCGGATTCCGGCGCCGAACCGGACGCCGCGCCTGCGGCACTGGTCCTGCAGGATGCCCAGGGGCTGGCGGCCGTCGTCGAGCAGGGGCAGGAACCGGCGGTGCTGAGGTCTGGCGTCGTAGTCGAAGCCGTCGGTGCGCCAGTAGGTGGTCCAGCCCTGGGTGTAGGCCTCCTGAATGAACACGTCGATGCCTGCCGCGGCCACGTCGTCGATCCACTCGCGGAGCGACGCCTCGGTGACCGGGTCGGGCAGATAGCGGCTGGCGATGCTGGACGGGTCGCTGACGTAGATGACTGGCATGGTGGCGACAACCGTAGCCCTCTTGCTTGTCGTCGGCAATCGTAGGACGCTCGCCCTCTGCGAAGGAGGCGTCGGATGGCCGAGTTGCGCGAAGTGTCGTTGAACGGAATCGAGACCACCCCGGTCGTGACCACCGGCCGCCGGTGGCTGTGCGGGAGGGAGGACGATCCCCAGGCCGTGGAGTCGTACTTCCTGATGTACCCGGAAAGCCGGGACGACCCGAGGCGTGCCTCCTACGGCTCGGTCACCGACCCCGTGCCGCCGTTCTCCCGCGGCGGCGGCATGATCCCCGTGCTGCTGAGGATGGACGACGGCCGGCTCGCTTGCCTGACCCGCACCGGCGCGCCGCACATCGGCACCGGCAGCGAGATCAGCATCTCCTTCTCATCGGACCGCGGCGCCACCTGGTCCGACTATCGGGTCGTGGCGCGCGGCGAGCCGGACGATGAGCTGGACTATCGCGATCACTCCCTGGGGCAGGCCGCCGACGGCACGCTGGTGGTGGTGTACGGCATCCTGTTCGGCGAGGTGGAGGCCTCGCGGGAGGACGACCGCGACCCGCGCGCCCGCCGCGAGGAGCACCTGGAGGTGGTGCGCTCCACGGACGGCGGCGCCACCTGGTCCGAGCCGCGGCTGATCGACATGCCGGGTCGGGGCGTGTTCGTGCGCCCGCACGGACAGATGGTGCGGCTCACCGACGGCACGCTGGTGTTCATGGCGCGCGGACACCAGAGCGACGAGATCCACGAGGCGGACCCCTCCGCCCACGAGCGGGTGAACTTCCTGTACCGGTCGCCGGACGGCGGACTCACCTGGGAGGAACCGACCGAGATCCGCAGCGGCTGGAGCGAGACCGGATTCCTGCCGCTGACCGACGACCGCTGGGTCGCCTACGTGCGGCACAATCACGAGCCGAACCGGATCGCCTGGTCCGACGACGGCGGCAGAACCTGGCCGCGCTGGGAGCCGGGCTGCCTCAGCGCCGGCGATCCGCCCGAGCGCCTGCGCGACCTGGGCAGAACCGGCCACTGGAGGATGGTCAACGGCAAGCCGCAGAAACCATCACCCGGCAGCGTCGTGCGGCTGGCCAACGGCATCGTGCTGATCACCTACGGCTATCGCGCCTATCCGTTCGGCGTGCGTGCCATCGTCAGCCGCGACGGCGGCGAGCACTTCGACCTGCAGACCGAGTACATCATCTCCGACCGCGCGTTCAGTTGGGACTGCGGCTACCCGAGCACCGTCTGCTACGACGACGGGCTGGTGGTCACCACCGCGTACTCGCTGCTCGATCTCGACCACGAGGAGTGGGGCACGTGCTGCCTCGCCTACCGCTACTCTCAGGATCTGTTCGCGGTGTAACCGCAACCTCTCAGTCCCGCAGGAGGCAGCAAGGGATGACACTGAACTGGGTCAGGACCGTGTTCTCGAACGGCCGGCACAACCTGTGCGTCGGCAACTTCGTCCGCTGGCGCGACGCCTACCACATCTGCTTCGTCGACGCCCACCATCACGGCGCGCTCGACGGGCAGTTGCGCGTCATTTCGTCAGCGGACCTGGAGACCTGGGACACCTGCGTCGCCATGGCGGCCACCAGCTTCGATCCGCAGCTCCTGCCGCTCGGCGACCGGATGCTGATCTACGGGGTGCAGGGCGATTGGGAGGGGGACGACTTCGCCGGCTTCCCCTCGCGCGAGGTGGTCGCCGAGACGCGTGACCTGAAGACGTGGACGGAGCCGCGCCGCTGTTTCGTGGCCAACCACGACTTCTGGACGCCGATCGAGCTGGACGGCCGCTACTACCTCACCTGCGACGACTGCGGCCACGTGCCGGAGGGCATGAGCGGCACGGTCGATCTGTTGACCTCGACCGACGGCGAGCGCTGGCACTGGGTCTCCGAGGTCGTGCGCGGCTCGCAGGAGTACTCGCGCATCCCCAGCGAGACGGCGCTGTGCCCCCTGCCCGACGGGCGTCTGCTGGCCGTGGTGCGGACCAAGCTGCCGCGCGCGGTGCTGGCCACGGCGAGGCCGCCCTACGTCGAGTGGGAGCGCACGATCGTCCCGCACGCCCTGCAGGGCGCGGCGCCGGCGCGGGTGGGCGATCGCGTGGTCATCGCCGGCAGGGCGGCGGACGAGAGCGGCGAGCCCAGGACCGCGCTGTTCGAGTACCGCGACGGGGCGCTGGAGCTGGGGCTGTACCTGCCGAGCGGCCGCGACACCGGCTATTCGGGGCTGTATGCGGTCGACGGGAACGAGGTCCTGATCGCCTACTACTCGGGCCACGAGTATCCCGATTCGGACGAGCGGATCACGCACGGCCCCTGCGACATCTACCTGGCGTCGGTGTCGCTTTAAGCTGCGTTCAACGCATCAGCATGCCGCCGGAGACGACGAGGGTCTCGCCGGTGACGTAGGAGGCATCGTCGCTCGCCAGAAACGCGACGGCGTTGGCGATCTCTTCGGGCTGCGCCAGACGGCCGAGCGGGATGTTGGCGCCGCGACGTCGGAGGAACTCCCCCGGCTCCAGACCTTGGGCCTTTACGCCCAGTTCTTCGTCCATGTTCCAACTGAAGGCGGTGTCCACCATCCCCGGCGCCACCGCGTTCACGGTAACGCCGTATTGCGCCATCTCCGCGGCGGCGGTCTGCGTCAGGTTGACCACCGCGCCCTTGCTCGCGGCGTAGGGCGGCGAGAGCGTCTGCCCGCCGACCAGCCCGGCGATCGAGGAGATGTTGATGATGCGCCCGCTGCGTTGCCGCATCATCTGCTTCGCCTCCTCCTGCAGGTAGAAGTACAGGCCCTTCATATTCAGATTGACGTTCCAGTCCCAGGTTTCCTCGCTCACGTTGGGGAAGGGCTCGGGGCGGATTGCGCCGGCGTTGTTGACGGCGATGTCGATGCGGCCGAACGTCGCGACCACGTCGTCGGTGAAGCGCGCGGCGTCTGCGACGCTGGCAGCGTCGTAGATGCCCGTCACGCACTTCACGCCGATGCGCCCGAGCTCCGTTTCCAGCTCCGCCAACGTCTGTGGCTGAATGTCGGTGGCGAAGATCGAGGCCCCGTCTCGTGCCAGTCGCAGCGCGATCGCGCGCCCGTTGCCCTGGCCTGCTCCGGTCACCGCGGCGACCTTGCCCGCGATCGATGCGCGTGGTCGTTCGCCGCGTTCAGAGGTCATCGGACCTCTTCCAGGATGGCGCCCTCGATGCCGCGCAGGTCGTCGTCGAAGTGGTGCCAGTAGGTGACCAGCACCCGGCCGTCGTCGAGCTCCACCGACCAGGGATAGCCGCAGTCCGGGCTGCGCGCGTCGTCGCGGATGATGATCTCGGGTGCGGTGTCGATGTTCTCACCCTCGGGATCCAGGATGCGCGCCGAGCAGCCGCGCTGGCCGGCCCAGCGCGTGCCGACGGTGAGGAAGATGCGTCCGTCGCGCAGCCCGAGCATGTGCCCGGGGCTGCCGTGAATCATCGTCGGCTGCCACTTGGACCAGGTGCGCCCGTCGTCATCCGAGTACACCAGCACCAGCAGGCGGTCCTCGAAGCTGGGCTCGGTCACGTGCGGCCCGGTGAAACCCTGCCGGCGGACGATCTCCGGCCCCAGGGCGTTCGCGTGGCACCGATACAGCACCAGGATGCGGCCGGAGGGGGTACGGTGGATGGTCGGCTCGCTGAAGTGGGCGATCGGGTCCTCGCAGATCCGGCCGCCGTATTCCCAGGTCTCGCCCATGTCGTGGGAGATACGCAGCATGCCGAAGTAACGGAACTCGTGGCTGATGTCGGTGGCCTTGCTCGGCAGGAACAGCCGTCCGTCCGGCATCGCCAGCAGCCCGCTGCGGCTCACGCCGGTGTGCTCGGACGGATGGGCGTTGATGGCGTCCGGGAGCGGCGGGAACCGGACCGGCTTGCTCCAGGTGTGGCCATCGTCGGTGGACCGCACCCAGAACGGCATCCCGAAGCGCACGGTCCAGTCCAGGCCGTGCGGCCTGGATCCTTCGGCCGGCACCAGCTCCGAGCATGAGGAGTGCAGAAAGATGCTGCCGTCCGGCAACGTGTGGCAGCTCCGGTCCATCACCCCGCCCAGCGGGTCGATGGTCACCAGGTACGCGTCGCTCCAGGTCCGACCCTCGTCGCTGGAACGGCACGCCTGCACGTTGAACAGCGGATGCTTGTGGTTGGCCATGCCGATGTGGGGGGCGCGCTGGAAGGTCATCAGTAGATCGCCTTTGGGGGTCCGGTTCACGCAAGGCGAGAGAGCGTAGAAGCCCTCTTCCCGGTAGATGGTCATCCGATCCGTCACTTTCCAGCTCATGGCCGCCCATCATAGGGGACGCGCGCGGAGGCAGCCATACACGCCAGCTCCGCTTTGGGAGCACCGAAGAGAGTGGGGAATACTATTGGGGATGCAAAAAACGACGCGTGTGGTTGGAAAAGAGGGCCAAGTGGTCATAGCGAAACCGATCAGGGACTCGCTCGGCCTCGCACCGGGATGGATCTCCATCCAACGCCTCGTCGACGACCATGTCGAGCTCTACTTCCTGCCGCCCGATCATCGCGAATCACTCAAGGGGTGCCTGGCGCCCTATATCAAGGCCCAGATCCCTCCGGGCGACGCTTGGCAGGAGGCGCGGGAGCGCGGCTGGAGCGACGCCGCACGCCGATGGGTCCCGTGAGCGTCGGCCCCCGCGCGTGCCGGGGCTTGGGAAGATCATCGACGCCGCTTCTCCGACGAGTATTGGTGGACTGCATGACCGTTCCGGTCTTCACCGGCCGCCACGTAGTGGACGCCGCCGTGGGTCTGCGGCTTCCCCTGAACACGAAGGCGCGGGTCAGCCGGCTACGATCTGTACGATCCAGCGAGCCCGCTCTCGCCATCCACTATCCGCGTAACCAGTGTTGGGCAGCCGACCTACGTTTCCTCGCCGCTCCTCGATCACGGTGGTATCCTTGATGCGTGGCAGGAAAAGCGGACGAAAACGCACCACTCCCTCTCCGGACTGCGTGGCACGTCATCAACCGCATCCGGGAGGCATGGGAAGACCACACCGGAGCAGAGCCAGCACCGCCACAGGAACCGGAACCGAAACAGGCTCCGGGACCGGGACGGCCACGGTCCATGCGGTACCCGGAGCCGATACCAGATTCGCCAGAGAATATCGCCCGTGCTCTGATGTCAGGCCCGCCGAAGAAAGACTGGCGGTACCTCGAAGACCAAGAGAAGAAACTTCCCGACGCCGAATGATGACAACCAACCGTCTATATTTCGGCGACTGCCTGGACGTGCTGCGGGAGGACTTGCCCGACGAGAGCGTCGATCTGATCTACCTTGACCCGCCGTTCAACTCGAAGCGGCTCTACAACGCGTACATCGGCGGCGCCCAGTGGGTGGGGTTCGAGGACACTTGGCGGTGGCATGAGGCTGTTGACGACTTCCACGAGGTAGCCGCCGACGTGGAGCTTGGCCGCGTCTGCCAGGGCCTGGCTGGCCGCCGAGCCTGCCGGGGTCAAGACCGGCACGAAGTGGCGGTACCGGAGTTCCTTTCCTCCATCGAGCGCGGTCGATGGCACATCAATCGCCTGCTGGGAAGGTAGCGCCGCGCTGTTTACGGTTCGCCATGTAGGCTCGAACGGCACTGTGGAACGAGCGGCTTACCGGAACCCTGTGGCCGGCGGTGAGATGCAGCACACCACGGTGATCGGTGCTCTGCAGTCGAACGATGTGGCGATATGCTGCCCAGTACGAGCGATGACACTGCATTCCCCGCCCCTCCAAGGCTCTTGCCAGGTCCGACAGCCGCATCATCACAACGGCTGTGCCCGCAGTCGTACCGACCTCTATATAGTGTCCGGAAACATGCGCATACACGATGTCCTCTCCTATGTCTGCGGGCAGACGGAGTTGGGGAGCATTAGCCCCCCCGCTATGAGGCGGTTCAGTGCTGGGGGTTCCAACCGTAGCGTCCGGGGCGTCGGGCGCGGAGTCACGGGCCGGGTCGGGAGCGGTATTCTGAGGCCGGTCGTCCGCGGCCGAGGCCGAGGTACCAGCGACGGATGCTGCGGCGCCCGCATCCTCGGTGCCGTCCAAAACGGAAGGCGAGCCCTCGGAAGCGACGTCGGCCCCACCGTTGCGCTGAGCCGATCGGGTGACCCGAGAGTATAGCGCGTAGAAGGTCAAACCGGTTCCGGTACTAAGGATCAACACGCCAAACGCATAGATTTCGACGAAGCTGGCCTTCGGGAAAACGCCCCCGTGAAACAGCCCATAGAGAATCATGGCCAGGGCGGCATCTGGCACCGCAACAAACGCACACATCAGAGCCAGTGCGAGCGTGAGCTGAATCAGCCCGCAATTTCGCATCACGTACAGCGTGAACGAGCCACAAGCGAAGCAGATAGGCACGACGACGACGGTGATGATTCCGTAGTAGGCAAGTCTTTGAAAGTGAGTCAACGTGTGTACTGTGTCCATAGGGCCAAGTACAGCCACGATGGTCATCAGGCTGAAGGAAATACCGGCTACGAGCCACACCATGCTTGGGGTCGCAAGCTCTCGATAGGCGAACCTCATCGCAGCGTTCATTCGGCGTTCCATGTGGTCAGATTGATAGTAGCAGGTTGCTCGCCAGTCAATGAAGGAGATTCGCGACCGCCTGAAATGCTGGGGGTCCGTTCGGGAAGTCGCGAGTGGCCGTTCGGGAGATGGCGGCGGTGCCAACGGGCGGACAGACATTCAGGAAATGGCCCGTACGGGCCGGGTGTATTGCTCGTTCAGGCGGGTATCGCCGGGCCGTTCAGGAAAAGTTCCCGACCGTTGGAAAACTTCCTAAACGGGGGTTGTGGAGCTGTCTCAGCAGTGGCAACAGTAGATCCGTGCGGAGGCCCCGGGTCAACACACCCTGCCCCCCGCACCACCAACCCAGGACCTTGAATAACCATCGGGGAATAACCATCGGGAAGGGGACCGGGTGACTACGCTCCTTGCGAAGAGCCCGCCGGGGCTTCAATTCCCCTCCACTTGGAGCCATACTCGTGAGTTGGTGAAGGAACGACCGGCACGACCATTCAGGAACAAGCAAAAACGGCGGTTCGGGAACGAGAATGAGCGAGAATGAGATTGGGCCACCATTTCACGTGGCAACTCAAGAATCTCCCGAGTGGACCTTGTTGACTTCGGCTTCACTTGGATACCGTAGGCTGCGTGGCTTGTAGACAAAGTAAGTTGAAGATGGTGAGGGCACTATTAGTTGTACTTGTCCTGTGGCTGAGTGGCTGTGCGGCTGGCGTTGTACCGCCAGGGCCTGATGAGGTACCGGACTTGCCGGTCGATGTGCCTGTAGAGTCCGAGCCGCCTGTTGAACCTGAGCCACCTGAGCCTGATCCCCCTGAGCCACCTGTAGAGCAGCCCGTAGAGCAGCCGGTTACAGAAGGTCCTCTTGGTGGGCCAATGCTTTCTCCTGGGAGCAGTTGGGAGTATGTATGGGGCGATGAGTTTGACGTTGATACGTTGAATCGGGAACTATGGGGATTCACTCCACGTTCATGGGGGCTGAAAAAGGTCCAAGAGAATGTCAGCGTGTCGAACGGACATCTTGTTCTTACCAACACGCGGCATGAGTTACCGGGCGGTGACGTGGATTACTATACAACGGCGATATGGTCGCGTCCGGAGCCGGGTAGTAGTCGAGACACGAGGGCTGGCGTTGGATTTGAAACGGTTTACGGGTACTTCGAGGCGCGTATTCAGCTTCCTCCTACGGTGGCCGGGGTCCACGCGGCGTTCTGGTTGCAATCCTACTATAAGAAGACTGATGGGAATTACGCTGGTGTTGAGATCGACATCTTGGAAGCGCCTAGTGTGTATGACTGGTATCAGGTTGCTGTACACAAGAGGATAATTGGCAGGGAAAGAATCTCCTGGGAGAAGGATATCCAGGTGGATGGCCTGCATGATGGCTTCCATGTTTTCGCTGTACATTGGCAACCTGACCGTGATGACTTCTATGCGAATGGAGATTTGGTTGCGACATATAGTGGTTCATACATCTCGCATGTTCCGCAGTTCATCTATCTGACGACTGGGTTTCACTGGGAGTGGGATGGCGTGGATCGTCCTGAGTTGTTTCCGAATGAAGCGCGGGTTGACTGGGTTCGAGTCTGGAAGATCGTCGACGAGGGGGAAAATGAGTAAGCTAAATCTCGGTAGGAGTTCAACGGATATTATCGGCGAGACGGTCATTTGTAACGTCGATTACCGATCGCTTCGGGCAGAATAATGTAGGAATATTGAATGGAATATTGGAAGACAACGCTCAGGTCTTGTTGAGGGACGTTGGCCATGTTGCCCATTTCAAGAAGAAGGACGTGAAGTCCGTAGAGCCAATATCCGCATCCATACCAGGACCATCGGACAAGCCCTCCCATGAGCACCACCCGCCGGGAATTCCATTCCTGGTCTCGAAGCTCGAACTGGCGCGACAGGAGATGGTGAAGCGGCATGACGATGCAGCCGCCGCTCAGGCGGTTGTGCAACTCACCCGCGAAATCGAACGTCTCAAGCGTCAGATTGCCCGGCGCTTCCTTGACGGCGGCATCCGAACCTCGTAACTTGCTCCTGCAAAAGCATATACTTGCAGGTTGACGTGCGCCGTGGAAAGGCGCTGTATCCCAGCGGGTGCGAATCCCGCCCGGCAACTGTCGCTCCAGCCGGAAGCAGTCGGAGCGGTGCAAGGAGGTAACGAATTGGACTGAAGCACTCCGATGACGAAGGATCGCCTCTGGGCGATTCAGCGAGCACGCAGGCCGCAACATGAGTGAACGCTGAGCAGGCCTCGAAACGGGTAATGCGGAAGCCGATCCGCCGTTAATACGGGGAAGGCTGACAGCGGTCGGGAAGCGAGCGACGCGGGCACCGACCGGTTCTACGGGTTACGGGACAGGTTGCTCAGTTGGGTAACATCGTATATAATTCCCTCTGAGGTCGGGAGAAACTTCGGGTCACGGTCGTCGCATTCGCTGTCCAGAATCACCGACGGCGTCCACGTCCTGAGGTCGGGCGACCCCAGCAGCATGATCCTGCCGTACGTGGCCGGCGCGTCACCCCATCCGTCCTCCCACGTCGCCGCATGGGTATCGGCGGACCGGAAGGCGACGTAGTACCGGTCGCGCCACCGCACCAGGCTGGTGAAGGCGTTGTGCCTGGCGTCGGAATGGATGGTCTCGGTGCTTTTGATCGTCAACGTCCGAGCGGCTGACTACACCTCTTCGAGAATCGCGCCTTCGATCCCGCGCAGGTCGTCGTCGAAGTGGTGCCAGTAGGCGACCAGCACCCGCCCGTCGTCGAGCTCCACCGACCAGGGATAGCCGCAGTCCGGGCTGCGCGCGTCGTCGCGGATGATGATCTCCGCTGCGGTGTCGATGTTCTCACCCTCGGGATCCAGGATGCGCGCCGAGCAGCCGCGCTGGCCGGCCCAGCGTGTGCCGACGGTGAGGAAGATGCGGCCGTCGCGCAGCCCGAGCATGTGCCCGGGGCTGCCGTGGATCATCGTCGGCCGCCACTTGGACCAGGTGCGCCCGTCGTCATCCGAGTACACCAGCACCAGCACGCGGCCCTCGAAGCTGGGGTCGGTGACGTGCGGCCCGGTGAGACCCTGCCGGCGGACGATGTCCGGCCCCAGGGCCCCCGTGTGGCACCGGTACAGCACCAGGATGCGGCCGGACGGGGTGCGGTGGATGGTCGGCTCGCTGAAGTGGGCGACGTCGTCCTCGCAGATGCGGCCTCCGTACTCCCAGGTCTCGCCCATGTCGTGGGAGATCCGCAGCATGCCGAAGTAGCGGAACTCGTCGGTGACGTCGGTGGCCTTGCTCGGCAGGAACAGGCGTCCGTCCGGCATCACCAGCAGCCCGCTGCGGCTCACGCCGGTGTGCTGGGCCGGATCGCCGTTGATGGCGTCCGGGAGCGGCGGGAACCGGACCGGCTTGGTCCAGGTGTAGCCGTCGTCCGTGGACCGCACCCAGAACGGCATCCCGTACCGTACGGTCCAGTCGCGGCCGTGCGCCTCCGACCCTTCGGCCGGCACCAGCTCCGTGCACGAGCAGTGCAGGAAGAGGCTCCCGTCCGGCAGCGTGTGGCAGCTTCGGTCCATCACGCCGCCACGCGGGTCGATGGTCACCAAGTACGCATCGCTCCAGGTCTGCCCCTCGTCGCTGGAACGGCATGCCTGCACGTTGAAGAGCGGGTGGTTGTGATTGGCCATACCGATGTGGGTGGCGCGCTGAAAGACCATCAGCAGATCGCCGTTGGGGGTCCGGTTCACGTTTGGCGCAAGGGCGTAGAAGTCCTCTTCCCGGTAGATGGTCATCCGATCGATCACTTTCCAGCTCATGGCCGCTCATCATCCTGCCTTTCGGCGAAGCTGAACAGCCTTCGCGGGTTGTCGATCAGGAGCCTGTCGATCTGCTCCTGGCTCATGCCCCGTTCGAGCATCATCGGCACGACGTAACGGAGGATGTGCGCGTAGCCGGGTCCGCCATAGCACGTGCGCCGTGCCTTCCCGCAGATGTCCTGTGAAACCAGCAGCCGGTCCAGGTAGCCCGCTTCCGCCAGCTCACGCAGCTCGTAGATGCGGGTCGTGTCGTTGGGGATATCCATCACGTCGTCCTGGGTCCAGTAGGAGGGGAAGTGCCCCTCCCAGCCGAACACGTCGTATTCCAGGTAGCAGCCGCTCTCCAGCAGCTTCACGCGGTCTTCGTGAGTGCGGAGCCGTACGTCGACGTGGCACATCACGGTGCGGCGGAGGTCAGCGCCGGCGTCTTGCAGAATTTCGACGATCTGCAGCGGCGCCGCCGTGTTGCGGCCGGGGTGAATGCTGAGGGCAGCGCCCGTCCGCCGTTGAGCGCTCGCCGCCGCACGCAGGATCTTGCGTTCGGTAGGGTCCAGCGGCCAGGAGCAGCCGATCTCGCCGATCAGTCCGGCCTGTATGCCGGTGCCGTCCACCCCAACCTGGAGCTCGTCCACGATCTGACGCGCGATCGACTCCTCGGACCGGGTGGCGAGCGCATCGGCGTGGCTGGGGGCGGTGTAGAACCCTGCTCCCATCACCACGTGCAGCCCGGTGGCGCGGGCGATGTCGGCCAAGGCTTCGGCGTCGCGTCCGATTCCCACGGTGGTAACGTCGACGATGCTGCGCCCACCGGCCCGCCGGAACAGCAACGCCTCGTCGATCGCCTCCTGAACATCGGTGAGTCGGACGTTGTCCAGGTTCTCGAACGGGTGGTACTGGAGCCAGCTCAGGTTGCCGAGCTGCACCGGCTGGTACGCGAGCTCCCGCTCCTCGGCCGCCTCCGGGGCCTTGAACACGCTGGTGCCGTCGAACAGCAGGTGCTCGTGCGGGACGGTAACGCCCAACTCCTTGCCGTCGATCACGCCAAGCACGGTCTGGACCTGGCCTGGCCGTGGCAGCATCTATCCTACCGAGACCGTGGCGAGCTTGATGTCGCTGCGCCTGGGCGCGCCGCGCCGGTAGGGCTCGCCATCGTAGTAACAGATCACCAGCGTGCGATCGTCGAGTGCGAGCATGCCGGCGTACGACTGGTCACCACCCCATTCGGTCTGGAGATTGGCATGCCACGTCAGCGAATAATCGGAGGGATCGACGGTGAACAGCCCGGTTCGGCTGTCCCCCGGTTGGTCGTCAGGGTGGTGCTTGCCGCTCGTCCGGCACGAGAACACCAGCGTGTCGCCAACCTGGACGGCGGAAGGGCCGGAATATCCGGGTGGATGCTCCCGCGCCCGATCGGCCGGCGCTGCCCCCGCGACCGACCAGGTCGTGTAGGGCGGCCGCGCGATCGACACGTAGTGGGGGCGGGTGAAGGCGAGCAGCGAGCCATCGGCGAGAAACAGCAGCTCGGTCTCCGTGCAGTGCGAACTGCGGACGATGACCGACACCGGCTGCCACAACTGTCCGTCGACCGACGACAGCAGCTCGACCTGCTGGTCGCGCTGCTTGACGTTCGGCGATGTGATGTCGACGTCGGCAGCCACGTAGGAGACGCCGTCGTGGGTCTGCGGCTTCCAGTAGCCGTAGTTGTAGCGATAGGCGGACACGGGGTGGCACCAGGTCTGTCCGTCCTCGGTAAACGACAGGTAGGTTTCCTGCGGCATCGTGAGCCGAGCCGGCCCGATGATGGTGGTGCTGAAGACGTAGAGCCGCTCGTCGGTGGCAAGCAGCTTCGGGTCACGGTCGTCGTACTGGCTGTCCAGAATCACCGACGGCGTCCACGTCCTGAGGTCGGCCGACTCCAGCAGCATGATCTTGCCGTACGTGGCCGGCGCGTCACCCCATCCGTCCTCCCAGGTCGCCGCGTGGGTATCGGCGGAGCGGAAGGCGACGTAGTACCGGTCGCGCCACCGCACCATGCTGGTGAAGGCGTTGTGCCTGCCGTCAGAGTAGATGGTTTCGGTCCTCTCGATCGTCAGCATCCCGCCAGCGTACACCAGAAGCCGACGCGGTCTCAGCGACAGAGCCCAACCGCGCAGTACGGTGGGTGACCTAAACTAAATCTCTGTAGCGACTTGCTTGAGGATGTCCTCCGCAACCTCCATGACTTCCGCCGGTGCACGGACCTCCTCGCCTGCGCGTACGCGGAGAGCTACAACCAGCGGCGCCAGCACCGCGGCTTTCTCCCGATCGCTCGCCACGATTTCCACGAGAGCTCGTTCCGGGGTCCCGGATGCGATCAGTTCGAGCGCCAGCTTCAGGAGTTTACTCATCGTCACACCCGCGGTACGGAATTCGGCATACATGGCGCGAAAGGTCTCCATTGCGTCCGCTTGTCTTCCTAGACGCAGCAGTGCCTTCGTTCTCAACCATGCTGTCCACCATCCGAAGGAGACATCGTTGGGATCCGTCAGAGAACCGTAGCCTTCTAGCGTGTCGCAGGTGCGGAGGGCCTCTGCTACGAGATCGCGCATGATCTGTATGAATCCCTTGTGGACCAGCGCGGTCGCGACATGCACGCGCAGTCCCGGCGAGTCGCTCGCATCATACCGGCGGATGACCTCCTCGTATGCGGCGATTTCACCTGCTATATCGCCGATCTGGGCTTGAGTGATTCCTTTGGCGAGGAGTGCCTTGGCGACCTGTGCCTGAAGCTCCGGCGAGTCGCTTGCGCCATAGCGCTTGACGACTTCGTCATAAGCTGCACTTCTCTCGTGGATATTGCCGAGTTGACCTTGAGCGACTGCCGTGTTCCACAACGCCATGGCTACGTGCACACAGAGTGGAAGCGAGTCGCTTGCACCATACCTGCATGCGACTTCCTTGAAGGTGGCGATTGCCCCATGATGATTATCGAGCCGACTCTGTGCGCTTCCCTTGTTGATCAACGACTTGGCAACCTGTATCTGAAGTGCCAGCGAATCCTTGGCACCATACCTTCTGACCACTTCTCCGTAGGTGGCGATTGCGGCATGTGGATCGTCGAGCCGGCCTTGTGCGTTTCCTATATTGAAAAGGGCCATCGCCACAGCGGCTTCGACGGCTGGGACGTCGCTGGCGCTGAATCGGTCGACAACCTCCTCGTAGGACGCGACCGCCGCTGGGTCACTGCCGATTTCGGCCTGCGCGAGCAATTTGGCAGAGACCATCAAGTCAACTACGGTCGTCGAAGAACGCAGTGATTCGTCGTCTCGGGACGTGAGGAAGCGGTCAACGAGCATGATGACTTGTTCATACTTCCCGTCCGCCGCGGCGGTCATGACTTCGATGTACAGAGCTTTGGCTCTCGCCGCTGCGATCGACTGCATTGCCTGATTACGGACCTGCTCGATGATAGAGAGCTTTTCCGGAGAGATGATATTGTCGCTATGGGTCGCTTCGGCGATCGTTCGTTCGATGCCCTCGCGAATGGCCGTGGACTGTGCCGCTTCCATGCTCATCTTGTCGGACATGTCCGCCAGCTCGGGATCGCTGTAGAACATGGCCATGAAACGGATGAGGTTGCTCACCACGGCCGCCTCGTCACGCTCCCGTCGCAGCTTGTAGTAGATGGTGTAGAGGCGTTCGGATGCTGAGTATCGGCGCTTTCTGCCAGGGCCTTCCGGGATCAGCGCGCCGCGGTGGACGAGACGTCCGAGCATGGTAGATACGGTACGGATGTCGAGTCGTGCGCGAACGGCGATCTCGCCCGAAGTCGACGGTTGCCACAGATCGACGGTCGCGAGATAGACACGGCGCTCGGTCTTTGCAAAGCCTTCAAGATGGCTGCGAAAGTACTCGGTGTGGTCGTCGATCAGCTTCACCAGTTCTTCCATCAACTGGCGCACGGAACGGTGCCGAGCGAAATCGGCGACGAAGACCAGGAGGCGGGGACTGCCACCGGTCAGGATCTGCAGCGGTCTGATCTCTCTCGCCCGCAGGGCATCGCCGCTGAGGACGTGCCAGAGGCGCCGGCACTCCTCGGTGTCCAAGGGAGCGAGACCGACGATGCGAAACAACTCGAAGAATGGTTGTGTCGCATCGTCCAAGCCGTGAAAACGGCTGGTCGCGGTGGCAAGCAGCATGATCCGAGGTTGCGACTGCAGTTCCTCGCGCAGCTTCCACCCAAAACGCTCGTCGACGTCGCCGGACAGGTCCTGAAGGTTTTCGACCATGAGCACGAGCCTCTTTCCGAGCCGATCCGCCGCGTCTAGCACGGCGGTTCGTGCCCGTGCTTCGATCAGTTGTTCGTGCCGCCCTCGGGCGCTCAGAGCGCTATGGGTATCCCGTAGCTCGCGCCTGAGTTCCGGGTCGCGTACAACACTTTCGCGTGCGAGATGGAACAGACACTCGAGCCAGAAGTCGGCTGCATCGAATACCTCATGGCTCTCCTCCATGAACCGGACCGGCAACAGATCGCGGCTCAGATCCTCATGGACCCTTAGCTCAGCGGCGACACGGGCCAGCAGCATGGTCTTTCCGCGGCCGCGTGGTGCGACGAGCAGGACGTGCTGGCATGACGATGCCGTGGCGTTGCCTCGCAGGATCTCCAGCACGATGTCGAGCTCGCGGTTTCTGACCACGAACTGCCGGATGATCTCGTGGTCGGACTGGAATGTCCCAGGATTCGCCTTTCGGATCGGTGGAGCAAGGGACTGGTTCATCTGAACCACCTCGGCCGTGCGGAGGGTCGCTCCAGGAGGGGAGTGTGGTGGTCTCGGAAACGGGCTGACCACCAGTCCTTGAGCAACCGCGAAAGGAAACGGTGGCCGTCGTCGCCGGCTTCCAGGTAACCGTCATGAATCAGCACTTCGAGTGCATCGGAGACACGGCCGGGCGCATCGTCGACCAAGGCGGAATACAATCGCTCAAGGCAACGCCGTGCATTCACGGTGAACACATCCTGCGTAGCCGATTCGGCGAGGATTTCCATGGATATTCGATAGGTGTCGTCGTCCAGACCTTCCTGCAGGCGTGTCTCGTAGTGCACGAGGTCGTTCTGCCCGGAAGGACCGAGAAGCTCGTTGCGGTATACTTCGTCCACGTCCGCGACGATGATGCGGTCCCGATTGTGCATTGTCGCGAAGTCGCGGAGGCGAGCGAAGAGAGACTGCACGTGCTGCGGGATCCCGAGGCCGAGTGCGTCGTATACGGCGTGAGCAACCCCTTCCTCGACCTGCAACTCATAATTCTCGGCGAGACGTTCGAAGCACGCCACGCTGGTCTCGCGGCTCCACGGCCCCAGGCGAAAGGAGTCGAGATGGTTGATACGGTCGGGGATCCCGAGCCGCTCCACGAGAGGCCTGAGGCCGATGCTGCCGGAGATGATGAGAACCAACGAACCGTCGCCGAGAGCTTGCAGCGCGCCGCGGAACCAGCTCAGGAACTCGTCGACGCGCAGGGCGTTACCGTCTTCTTTGAGCATCCGGTTGAGGAAGATCGGAAGTTCGTCGATCACCAGGAGCACGGGTTTGTCGTGATGAGCGCAATCATGGAGCAGGTGCTCCCCGTGACGACGCCAGTTTCCGGCATCCAATCCTGAACGGATCCGCACACGAAAGTCGTAGGCGCTGACCTCCTCGATTCTGTGTCCGATCCAGTGCTGCATCGTGGATGCGAAACGGCGCGCGATCGATCGAATCGGGTGGATCTTCTCGGCGATGCTGGCGATCACGTCCTCGGGACAGGTCGCGCCTTGGACGTCGGTGGGGAGGAAGCCCCATCCTTTGGCTTCGAGACGTCGGCCGAGCTCCCTGGTGATGCTGGTCTTTCCCATACGTCGCTGGCCGGTCAGCAGCACATGGTTGAAGTCGCGTACACGGCTCTCCAGCGCCTTCAGTTCAAGCTCGCGGTCGAAGAAGTCGTCGCCACTCACCCAGCGGCCTGTTGATGATCTCATCGGATCCTCCCGATGGGCGTAGAGTATTCATACAACAAATCGGTTGTCAACAATACAGTTGATTACGCTTCGGTTGGTCCGAACGTATCAAGGGCGATCTGATGGATACAGGCTACTTCGGCGCGGCTCCTGATCCGAGGGCGGCCAGGGAGCGGCTCACGATCGAGGCGCTCGCCGTCGCTTCCGCGGTGACGATCTCGGTCGCGCCGGCGTGGTGCAGCGAGGCTCTGTCCAGCTCGTACGGGGCGCGCGCGACGATGGCGACGTCGGGAGCCGTGGCGCGGATCCGTCGCACCGCAAGCTCGGTGGCGCGGGCGTCGTTGACGGTCAACACCACCAGCCGCGCGTCTTCGCAGCCCAGCTCGTCCAGCACCTCCCGTTGCGTCACGTCACCGAGCACGGCCCGGTCGCCGATGGCCCGCGCCGCTCGCACGTTGTCCGGGTTGGTGTCGATCGCCAGGTACTCGAAGCCGGCGGCCCTGACGGCGCGGCAGACCTCACGGCCGGCAAGTCCGTAGCCGGCGACGATCACGTGGTCGCTGTGCGGCTCGTCCACGTCGATGCCGGGAGGCTCGGCGCGCAGGAGCCGGTTCAGCCACGGGATGCGCGCCGCGCCGCCGGCCAGGTGGGGGCCGAACGCGATGACCAGCGGCGTGAGGAGCATGGACAGGATGATCGCCATCATGAGGTTCTGGGAGAGCGCGGCCCCCAGCAGCTCGGTTCCCGCAGCCACGTTCAGCAGCACGAACGAGAACTCGCCGACCTGACAGAGCGCCGCCGCCGACAGGATGCCCACCCGCAGCGGCAGCCGGAGGATGAGCGCGGTCACCAGAATGATCGCGAACTTGCCTGCCAGGATGGCGCCGAGCAGGCCGGCGGTCGGCATGAGCTGCCCGAGCACGTCGGAGACGTCCAGCAGCATGCCGACGGAGACGAAGAAGAGGCTGGCGAGTATGTCGCGGGCGGGAATCAGGTCCGCCATCGCCTGGTGGCGGAACTCGCTGCCGGCGACGATCAGCCCCGCCAGGAACGCTCCGAGCGCCAGCGAGATGCCGGCCAGCGACAAAGCCCACGTCGTGCCGAAGCACACCAGGAACACGGTCAGGATGAAGAGTTCGCGCTCCCTGGTCTTGGCCACGAAGGCCAGCAGTCGCGGCACCAGGAGGCTGGCCGCCACCAGCACGCCGACCAGGATGACGACGGCCGTGCCGGCGGCGAGCAGGATCTCCCGCGGGGAGTTCTCGCCTCCGGCAAGCAGGGGAACCGCCAGGATCATCGGCACCACGCACAGGTCCTGGAACACCAGGATCCCGACCGCAAGGCGGCCATGCGGGGCGTCCAGCTCGCCGCGCGCCGACAGCGCACGCAGGACCACGGCCGTGCTGGAGACGGCGATCACGCACCCCAGGAACACCGCGGTCCCGGGCGCCAGCCCGAACCCCCTGGCCAGGGCGGCCGTGCATGCCAGCGTCACCGCGACCTGAATGCCGCCGCCCAGCAGCACCGCTTTCCACAGCCGGCGCAGGCGGTCGACCGCCAACTCCAGACCGATGCCGAACAGCAGCAGGACGACGCCGACCTCGGCCAGCAACTCGACCTGATGAGTATCGTCCACCAGACCCAGCGCCGTGGGGCCGGCCAGCACGCCCGTCAGGATGAACCCCGCGATCGAGGGAACGCCGATGCGGCGCAGCAGGGCCACCACGACCACCGCCGCTCCCAGCACGATGACCAGATCCTTGAGGAAGTCCGGCTCAGGCATGCGATGGACTCTAAGGCACGGCGAAACGGGCGCGGTGCGGGGCTATCGCTCGCGTTCGAATCTCGGTTGGCGGGGCGTCACCTCGCGCTCCAGACTCAGTTCGCTGCCCGCCAGCGGCAGCGCGGTGCGTGATCCGCCGTTCCGGTGCGACTCCAGACAGGCGAAGATCAGCTCGGTGTTGGTCCGCGCGATGCGCACCCCCCCGCGCGTCGGGGCGCCGGTGTCCAGCGAGTGCACCAGGTCCATGATCAGGTGGACCCCGGGGCTGCTGTGCTCGAACGCCGGGTAGCGGCCGGGCCGCAGCACCGCCCTGCCGCGCTGGTTGACGCCGCCCTCTTCGCGGACCTGCCACTCGTGGTCGTTGCCGAGCGTGGTGACGATGCCGCGCTCGCACACCACCTCGACCTCGAACGAGCGGCCGCTGTCGAGCAGGAACGCCGGCACCCCGTTCGCGAACTGCAGGCGCCCGCCGCCGGTGGGATCGGCACGCAGCGTGGCGCCCTCGATCCGGTCGGCACCCTCCGACAGGTGGAACTGCGCCCAGCTCACGGGCGCGTCACCGTTCAGGAACAGCAGCAGATCGATCGCGTGGCTGCCCATGTTGAACAGCCCGCTGTAATGGACGGTGAGCGACCGCAACGGCCCGTAGCGCTCCTCGGCGATCAGCGACCGCATGATCCGGTAGCCGGGGTGCCAGCGCCGGGTGGTGCCCATGTTGAACGCGACGCCGTTGCGCTCCACCGCCGCCGCCATCGCGTCGGCCTCCGCCAGCGATGCCGCCATCGCCTTCTCGGCGTAGATGGCGCGCGCACCGTGCTCGGCGGCGTGGATGACGATCTCGGCGCGGTGCTCGGGTTGCGTGGTCACGCTGACGATGTCGGGCCGTTCCGCGGCGAGCATCTCCCGGTAGTCGGTGTACTGGTGGGCGGGCGGCACGCCGTAGCGCTCGCCGGCGCGCGCCATCACGTCGGCACGCTGGTCGGCCAGGGCCACAAGGGTGGTGCGCTCGCACGCCTTGTACGTCGCAGCATGCGAGTAGGGGTAGGGGTCTGCGACCTCGTTGTCTATGAAGGCGCCGATGCGCCCGCAGCCGATCAGGGCAGCGCGATAGGTCGTCATGAAACAGGCTCCAAACGGTAGATCGATCCGCGGCGCGCGTCCTCCAGCAGCCACAGCATCCCGTCGGGTCCCTGCTTGACGTCGCGCACGCGCCCCACGCGGCCGCGCAGGAGCACCTCCTGGGCGACCGCCCGCTCGCCGTCGAGCTGCACGCGGCGCAGGTGCTGGCCGGCCAGGGCGCCGGCGAACAGGTCGCCGTGCCAGCCGGGAAACTGGTCGCCGTCGTAGAAGGTCATGCCGGACGGGGCGATCGACGGCGTCCAGTGCAGCACGGGCTGCGCCATGCCCGGCGCCGCCGTGCCGGTCCCGATCCGCGCGCCGCTCCGGTACTCGGCGCCGTAGGTGATCACCGGCCAGCCGTAGTTCACGCCGGCCTCGATCACGTTGATCTCGTCACCGCCCTGCGGCCCGTGCTCGTGCGACCACAGGCGGCCGGTCACGGGATGGACGGTCAGGCCCTGCGCGTTGCGGTGCCCGAAGGAGTACACCTCCGGGGCTCCGCCGCCCCCGGCGAACGGATTGTCGTCGGGCACCGAGCCGTCGTCCCGCAAGCGGATGATGCTGCCCGCGTGGTCGGCCGGATCCTGGGCGCGGTGCCGCTCGCCCCGTTCGCCGAAGGTCGCGTACAGCATGCCGTCGGTGCCGAACGCCAGGCGCGAGCCGAAGTGCAGGCGGGCGCCCGACGGCCGGTTCATGGTGAACAGCACCTCGACGTCTTCCAGGCCGGCGTCGGTGAGCCGCCCGCGGGCGATGCTGGTCGCATAGCGTCCGCTGCGGCCGGCGGCGTAGGAGAGGTAGACGAGCCGGTTTTCCGCGAACCGCGGATGGGGCTCGATGTCGAGCAGGCCGCCTTGACCGACCGCGGCGACCGCGGGTATGCCGGTCAGGGTGCGCAGCGCCCCGGTGCGTGGGTCCAGGCGCAGCAACCCGCCGGGCCGCTCGCTGACCAGGGCGCCGCCGTCGGGCAGGAAGGCGATCGACCAGGGGTGGTTCACGCCCTCGGCGACGCGCACGACCCGGAACGTCTCCCGCTCCGAATCGACCCGCTCCGCGACCACGGTCGGCTCGGCGAAAGCCCCGAGCGTGATCAGGAGCGCCAGCGATACGGCGACCGCGGCGCGCATCAGCCGGCCTCCGCGAACGGGAAGACCTCGCCACCGGCCAGCGTGCGGTAGTCGGCGGTCTGCATGATGATCGAATCGGTCAGCGATCCGGCGTTGAAGGCGATGCGGTCGTTGGCCAGCACCGACGGGTCCACGTTCAGCGGCAGGGGCAGGATCGGCTCTCCGAACGGCGGCACGCTGCCGGGAACCAGCCCCGTGAGTTCCAGCAACTCGGGCGCGCTGGCGAAGCGGATACGGCGCGTTGCGAACCGCTCGCGCACGGCCGTGGAGTGCAACCGGAGCGACGCGCTCAGCACGAACAGCCGGAACCCGTCGCCGATCTTGACCACCAGCGCCTTGCCACCGATCGACAATGGCTCGCCGCGCACGCGTGCCGCCTGCTCGGAGGTGCGCACCGCCTCGTGGTGGACGTGGCGGTAGTCGATCCCCCCCTCGTCCAGCATCGCCCGGATCCGTTGCAGGACACTCATCGCCGGCATGCCGTCGTTCGATCACAGCAACTCGAAGACGAACGTTCCCACGAACGGCTCGCCCTCGGAGAAGTCGGTGTCGGTCTCGGTCAGCGCGGTTACGGGCTCGGCCGGGTCGGTGTCGGCATTCTCGGCGGTGAAGACCGTCCCGTCGTCGGTGCCGGCGTCGTAGACGCGGAGATTCACTTCCACGCGCTCTCGCCAGGCTCCCTCCTCCATCAGCGGCAGTGCGGAAACGCCCACGAACCAGTCGGGGCTCGGCGCCACCATGCTGACCAGCGTCACGAACGGATAGGTAGAGACGGCGTCGAACTCCAGACTCACGGTCGCCGGGGACGTCGACAGCCCGCCGCCGGAAAGCGTGCCGTGTGCCGTTCCGTCCTCGATGAGCTGTTCTATCTCGGGCAGCAGCATCCCCTTGCCGCCGGTCTCCGCCATCAGCTCGATGCCGTCGGAGGCGACCTCGCCGGTCTGCCAGATGCGCACGTCGCCGTGGTGCGTCGCGCCAACCAGACCGGAGAAGTGCGGATTGCTCGGGAAGTTCGTCGGATGGGTGTCCGCGCTCCAGGTGGCGCTGAACGTGGCGCGGTAGCGGGCCTCGCTCGGCGTGTCTCCCATGGCGGATGCCGCGCAAAGCAACAGACCGGCAACTGAAATTGACGCAATGAACGCTTTGCTCACGCCGGCCAGCATAGCGGAACGCCCGATCCTTGTGGACGCCATGCGCTCGACCGCCGCAGAATCCAGGTGGGATGGGGTCTGACCTGCAGCGTGTCCCCGACGGCTACCGCCGTGAGGTGCGCCGGCTCACCGGGATCGAAGCGCGTCTGGATGCCGAGGTGCGCTCCGACGACCAGCTTCTCGCGGGCCTGCGCGACTTCCGGACCATCCTCGAGTTGGCTACCGTGCGCCTGGAGCTGGCCACGCTCGCGGTCGAGGCCGCGCACGACGCCGAGCTGGCCCGCGCCAAGGCGCTGGCGGCGTTGCAGGCGCTCGACGACCTGCGCGGGCTGTCGCTTTCGGACGACCAGTCCGAGGTGATCCGCAGCTCGCAGGAGTTCGCCGCGGCGCAGGAGCATCTCGAGCGCTTCCTGATGGCCGGCGGCGGAGCGCTCCTGGAGGACCGCGTCGCCGATACCGGGCGCTGCCGCAAGCTGGCGCGGATCGTCGCCTCCGCGGTCAGCAAGCACGCGCACCGCGACGATACCTATCGCCCGCTGTTCAGGACCGAGAAGCTGTCCGAGCCGCTCCGCTCCCTGGTCAAGGTGCTGCTGCCGGTGCTGGCGCGCGAGAACCAGGCGGAGCCGCCCTACGGCCTGGAGGAAGGCGAGGAGGAGGTCCGGCGCGCGCCGCGCATGACCGTGCCGCTGCCGCAGGCCATCCACTACCTCGCCGAGGAGGTGTTGCCGGCGTACGCGGATGCGCTCGAAGCCGCTCCGGGCGATGCCGGCCTGCAGGCGTCGATCGCTACCCTGGAGCAGCGCATCGAGCGCCTGCAGGCGCTGCGCGTGTACCCGCGCTCCACGCCGCTGCCGATCGAGCCGGGCATACAGACCGATACGCTGGTCGGCTTCACCGCCGATGGCGTGCCGCTGGTCACGCTGGGCATCGGCGTGGACGTGCGCTCCGGCACCAACCTGGACCGCATGCGTGATCTGATCCAGTCGGAGGTGGTGCGGCGCTGCGCGGGCGGCGGGTTCGCTGCCGAGCTCGATCAGGAGTACCGGCGGCTGGCGCCGGCCGGCGGAGACCACCGCACCGGTACCCGCGCGCCCAGCCTGCGCCTGCATGCCAGCCGGCTGTTCCCGGCGCTGCGCCGCTCCTACCCCGTGCTGCGCCACCTGGAGGACCGCGTGCAGCTCGGCCGGCTGCTGGAGCACTGCCGCCGCTATGGCGAGGCGGCTACGCGGCGGCTGATCGAGCTGGAGCTGGCGGCGCTGCCGAGCGGGGAGCGGGGCGTCGCGGACCGGGCCGTTCCGGATCAGCGATGAGCCTTGACGGCCCGTTCCGCGTCGCCTTCCTCGACGGCGCGCCGGCGGCGGCGCGGCGCGGCGCGGCGCAGGGGAGCCTGGAGCTGGTCGACCGGTCTCAGACGGCCGATGCGGGCCGCGTCGACGGGGTGGTCGTCGGCGGGCCGCTCGAGCGTCGCGCGGAGCGGGTGAGCGACCACCTGCGCGCCGGCGTGGCGGTCCTGGCTGACGCGCCGCTGGCGGCCGATGCCGCGGCGCACGATGCGCTGGTGCAGACCGCCGAGGCCGGCGCGGGCCGGCTCCTGCTGGCCTACCGGCAGCGATGGCGCCCGGAGGTGGCCGCCGTCGCCGCGGCGGTCGAAGCCGGCGAGCTGGGCCTGACCGGGCTGGTGCGCCTGCATGCCTGGCGTGCTCCCGAGCCGGGAGGCGAGGCCGCCACCGCCGCGCTGCGTGACGCCGTCGACACGGTGCTCCTTCTTGCCGGGGCGGCACCGGAGGTGGTCCAGGCCGCCGGCGACGACGCCTGCCTGCTGGTGCATCTGGGCTTCGCCGGCGGCGGCATGGCGCTGCTCGATCTGGCGAGCTCGCCCGGCGAGCCGTACGACTCGCTCACCGTGATCGGCGCCGACGGCGCCGCGCACGCCGAGGAACACCGCAACGTCCAGCTCCTCTACGACCGGCGGGGCCTGCAGGGAATGCCGCTGCGGGGCGACGCGGAGCTGGGTCTGCTGCGCGCCTTCGCCGGCGGGGCGTACAGCGGCACCGCCCACGAGCGTGCCGTGAGCGCGGTGACCGAGTCGGTCGCCGCATCGCGCCGCACCGGCGCGGCGGTCCCGGTGGTGGCGCCGTGATCCCGGTCATCGCGCTGGGCGGCGCCCGGCACTGCTACTTCGCGCGCACCGCGGCCGGCGGCCATCCCCGGTTCCGGCTGGTGGCGGTGGCCGACGAGCCGAGCGCGCCGGAGTGGTCGCTCGCGCGGGCGCGGCGGCTGGCCGCGGACCTCCAGGTCCCGTTCGTGGACGGCGTCGAGCGGGCGATCTCCCGGTTCCGGCCACAGGCGGCGTGCGTGAGCCCCGCGACCTCCCGCCACGCGGAGCTGACCGAGGTCGCCTGCGCGGCCGGGCTGCACGTGATCCAGGACAAGCCGATGGCCGTCACGCTCGCCGACTGCACCCGCATCGTGCGCGCCGTGCGGCGCGCGGGCACGCGCTTCCTGCTGTGGAACCGCAACGGCGCCCCGGCGATCCGGCAGGCGCGCGAGCTGCTGGAACGGGGCGCGCTCGGCACGCTGCGGGCGATTCACGTCGACTTCTACTTCGCCAAGGATGCCGGGCCGCGCATCGGCGAGGGGCGGCCCGCCCCGCCGGATCCTTCCTGGGAGCCGCTCGGGGAGCTGTCGGTCGAAGGGATCTACCCGCTCGCCTATCTCGCCCATCTGGTGCGATCGCCGGTCGCCACGGTGTTCGCGCGCGCCACCAGCCACTTCCACCAGCGCCACCGCGACCACGGCATCGAGGACTTGGCGTCGCTGAGCCTGCGGCTGGACGACGGCGTCCTCGCCTCGATCAGCCTGGGCCGGATCGGGCAGGCCAGCCTGGGAGAGATCGCGCTGCATCTGATCGGCAGCGACGGCAGCGCCGTGATCGCCGAGCCGCGGCCGGAGGTGGCGGTCTATCGCCGCGGCGCCGCGCCGTCCGCGTTCCGGCACCGGCGGGTCGATGAGGATGCCGGCTTCCTGCTGGACGATTTGGCGCGCGCCATCGACACCGGCGGACGCACGGTGTGCGACGAGGTGGACGGGTGGCGGATCGCCGCCACCGTGCACGCCGCGCTCGCCTCGGCGCGCAACGGCCGCGTCGAGACGGTGCCGGCCCTGCCCGATGTTACGAACCCTTAACGTGCCGTTCTTTTCCCCGTAACCATGGTCTGACGATTATGTAGTCACCCCAATGGCGGGAGGTCGCATGAACAGGACGATGAACATCCACGGAACTCTTACCCGTTTTCTTCGTCAGGCCGCGCTGCTCGCGGCTCTGAGCGGGCTCTTCGCCGCATGCTCGGTCGTGGACGGCGGGAGGTCCGCCGCGCGCGATGCGGCCTCGCCTACCCCTGTGGCACGCGGCACCGGGGACGCCTCGTTCAGACTGGTCTCCGACGAGCCGTTCGACGTGATGGATGCCGCGCTGGCCCTGCAGCAGGTGTTCCGGGACGTTGCCCGATCCTCGGTGCCCATCGTGGTGCAGATCGACACCACGCAGACCAGGCAACGGTTCGGCAGCTCGTTCGAGCAGCCCGGCGGCACCGGCTCCGGCGTGATCTACAACCGCACCGGCAACACTTACTTCGTGCTCACCAACGCCCACGTGATCCGGAACACCAACAGCATCCGGCTGACCCTGCACGACGGGACCGAGATCTCCGAAGGCGTCCGTCTGGTCGGAGCGGACAGCACCCGCGACATCGCGGTGCTGCGGTTCACCTCGCGGGAACCGCTGGCCGTGGCGATCCTGGGAGACTCGGATGCCCTGCAGGTAGGCGATCAGGTGCTGGCGGTGGGCAGTCCCTTCGGCTTTCAGTCGACGGTGACCTCCGGAATCATCAGCGCCCTCCACCGCGAGCAGCGCCTGAACCCGTGGGCGGAGTACATCCAGACCGACGCCTCGATCAACCCCGGCAACTCCGGAGGCGCGCTGGTCGCGCTGGATGGATCGGTCGTCGCCATCAACACCTGGATCGCCTCCGACAGGATGGGCACCAGCGTGGGGGTCGGCTTCGCGTTGCCGATCAATACCGCGCTGCTCATTGCGGACCAACTGCGCGAAGGGGGCGTGCGCTACGGGTATCTCGGGGTCCAGCTCCAACCCGCCGGCGACGTGGGACAGTGGAGCGACGGTGCGCTGATCACCAGCGTCTACACCCGGTCTCCCGCCGAGCGGGCGGGGTTTCTGGCCGGCGACGTGATCATCGCCGTCGACGGCCAGCCGGTGACCGGCACCGGCGAGGTCACGCGCAACGTGGGTGAGGCCGGCCCCGGCACCCGGCTGACGCTCACGGTGGAGCGTGACGGCACGGAGCAGGAGATCGCGGTGCGGCTGGCCGAGCGGCCGGAGCCCGGGGAGGACAGGGGGACCGACTGGCCCGGAATCGTCGTGCTCGACGATCCGCCGGGTCAGGGGGTGGGGGTGCAGGACGTGTCGGACACAGCGGCCGCGTGGCTCACCGGTCTCCGCCGGGGGGACGTGATCATCGAGATCGATGGCCGCAAGGTCGCCGAAGTGGACGACTTCTATGCGGCGCTGCGGGAGAGCGATTCAGCGGAACTCACCGTCTTGCGCCCCAGACAAGGCCGCTCGCGTACCTTTACCGTGACGATCGACCGCTGAGCGGGCTCGGGCTCAGTAGCCGAAGTCGGCGGCGACGCTCGACAGGCTGCGCGGGCCGGTGCGGATCAGCCGTCGCCCCTCGTCGGCGATCCACTCGAACGCGTGCCACCACGGCCGGCTGCGCGCCGTGGCCAGCTCCCGCATCTGGCGGACGCGCGGCAGCGCGATGCGCTGGAAGGCGTCCACCAGCCCGTCCCAACTCGTGGCCTCGGCGGCGGTGAACGCCTCCTTGAAGTAGGCGCGTCCGCACATCGGCGCCGCCACCAGGTCGGCCACCAGCGCGTACTGGGCCGCGTACTGCGAGAAGTCCACCGCCGCGCTCAGCAGGAACAGCGGCCGCGGGCACGCCTCGGCGATCCGCTGGCAGGTCCCGCGCACCACCTCCGCGCTGGAGGCGGGCTGCACGTTGCCGGCGCCGTCCTCGACCCAGAGCAGCGGGATCTGCGTCTTGTAGAAGGAGCCGAAGGAGCCGAAGTCCTCGGCGATCTGCACCAGCGCCTCCGGCAGGCGCGCGGCGAAGGCCGCCCGGTCCTCGCCCGGCAACTGCAGCAGCAGCGTCTCCGAGAACAGCGGCTTGCCCAGCGTCCGGCAGCGCTCGTCCACGTCAGCCAGCCAGTCGCGGTTGCGCTTCCAGCTCTCCGGGTGGTCGGGGTTGAGGTTGACCAGCGTCTTGAAGCCGTCGACGTGCTCGACCGCCTCTTCGGGCGGCAGCTCCAGCACCGACAGCTTGCCGGCGCCGCCGTCCACGGTCTGCCCGGCGGAGGACTCCAGGCGGCCGATCAGGTAGGTGCCGCCCAGCTTCCTGCGAAAGCCGGGCGAGGTGTAGGCCAGACGGTTGAACAGCGCCGCGCTGGCCGTGCCGCCGAGCGCCGCGGCGAACCGGTGCGCCGTGCCCCGCACGTCGTCGTCCTCGGCTTGGCGCGGGTTCGGCGTGTTGGCCAGAAAGGAGCTCAGCAGCGTCAGATAGGAGCCGTGCTGGTCGGAGGCGAACACGTCCAGCACGCCGTTCGGCGCCGCGGCCGCCAGCCGCTCGAATGCTTCCTTGGTGATCGACAGCCCGTCCGCATAGCGGGCCCAGGGTTCGTTCATGCTCGTCCTTTCATGGCAAGGCCGTTCATCGTTCGGTAATAAACAACACCTGCAGATCGCCCACGTTCGTGCGCGTCGGTCCGGTTCGCAGCAGTCCGCCGACGCGGTCGAGGAAGGTGTACGAGTCGTTGCGATCCAGGTATTGACGGGGGTTCAATCCCAGACGTTGCGCCGCATCATACACGGTCGGGTCGGCGAATGCACCGGTGGCGTCGGTCGGGCCGTCCGTGCCGTCCGTGGAGGCGGCAAGAAAATGCAGCCGGCCGCGCTCGGCGTGGTCGGCGGACTCGGTCAGGAAGGCCAGGGCCATCTCCTGGCTGCGGCCGCCTGCGCCGTCCCCGCGCAGCGTGACCGTCGTCTCGCCGCCGCCGAGCACGCAGCAGGGGGCGGCCGCAGCCACTCCGTGGCGGGCGATGTCGGAACCGATCGCCAGGTAGACCTTGGCCACCTCGCGCGCTTCGCCGACGATCTGCGAGGACAGCGCCAGGGTCGGCCAGCCCTGCGCCTCTGCCTCCCGGCGAGCGGCGGTCAACGCGGCCAGATTGCTTCCCAACAGCACGTTGTGGACGGCGGCCAGGTCCGCGGCGCCGGGCTTGGGCGTCTCCGGCAGGCGGCCGTCGCGGCCGGCCTGGAGCACCTGGCGCGCCGCGGCCGGCAGCGCCGCGGTCACGCCATAGCGGTCGGTGATCTCCAGGGCGTCCGCGTAGGTGGTGGCATCGGCGGCGGTCAGGCCGGAGGCGATGGTGTCCAGGCGGTCGCCGACCACGTCGGACAGGATCAGGTTGAGCGAGCGGGCGGGGTGGATCAGCGCCGCCAGCCGGCCGCCCTTTACCTGCGACAGGTGCTTGCGCACGCAGTTCATCTCCTGGATGGTGGCGCCGCAGGCCAGGAGCAGCTCCGTGACCCGCTTCTTGTCGTCCAGGCCCAGGCGAGGCATGCCGCCGCCGGTCTCCAGGGGCGCGGCCAGCAGCGCCGAGCCCCCGCCGGAGATCAGGCCGATCACCAGCGTGCCGGCGTCCGCGTCGCGGCAGTGCCGGGCGATCGCGCGAGCGGCGCGGAAACTCGCCTCGTCCGGGACCGGATGCCCGGACTCGATCACCTCGATGCGCGTGAGCGGCTCGCCGTGGCCGGCCTTGGTGGCGATGGTGCCGGCGGCGATCCGCTCGCCCAGCAACTCCTCCAGCGCCAGCGCCATGCTCGCCGACGCCTTGCCGGCGCCGATGACCACGATCCGCCGCACGCCGCGCAGGTCCACCGCGCCGTCCCAGCCGGCGACCCGCAGCGTCTGGCCGGTGACCGACACCCCGGAGCGGATCAGCCGGTCCGGCCGCACCGGGTCCAGGCCGGCGCGGTAGATGCGTTCCAGCGCCTCTCTCACCGGCCCTCCCGCTCGATCCAGGCGCGCAGCGCGTCGGCGGTGCTGGGGAAGGCCAGCTCCTCCCACGGGATCGCGGCCGGCTCGACCCAGAAGGCCTCCTCGCACTCGTCACCGGCCGTGAGGGAGCCGCCGGTGACCGCCGCGGTGTAGACGATCAGCACCACGGTCACCTCCGGGTAGGAGAACACGCCGTGCAGTCCTTGGAGGCGCACCCGCAGGCCGGTCTCCTCCCAGGTCTCGCGCACCGCGGCGCGATCCACCGGCTCGCCGCGGTCCACGTAGCCGCCGGGGAACGTCCACTTGCCGCGCGCCGGGCTGATCGCCCGCTTGATCAGGGCGATGCGGCCCTCGTCGACGACGATGGCGCCGGCGGCCACCTTGGGGTCGAAGTACACCACGGCGCCGCAGCGCTCGCAGACCGGCCGCTGCCGGCCGTCGATGCAGCGCGAGGTCAGCGGGGCCGCGCACGCCGCGCAGAACCGCGTCGCCGGTCCGTGGACGTGGCCAGCCATGCGTTCCCGGTCTACCCCATCGCGGTCTTGATGTCGAGCCGCCTTTCCGCGATCGTCAACGAATCGCCGACTCTCTTACGGAGAAGCCAGCGTGAGTAGCGTACCGATGCCCGACCATAGTTACTTCGCCAACGTGATCTGGCAGATCGCAGAACTCCTGCGCGGGCCGTATCGACCGCCGCAGTACGAGCGCGTGATGCTGCCGATGACCGTGCTGCGCCGCTTCGACTGCGTACTGGCGCCTACCAAGGCGAAGGTTTTGGCCGAATACAGAAAGCGAAAGGACAGACTCGAGGGCGACGCCTTGGACAGCAGGCTCAACAAAGTGGCGGACCAGCGTTTCCACAATCATTCCGAACTCGACTTCGAGAAGCTGCAGGGAGACCCTGACAACATCGCCCAACACTTGGTCAGCTACATTCAGGGGTTCTCGTCCGAGGTGCGCCGCATCTTCGAGTACTTCGAGTTCGAGGCCGAGATCGAGAAGATGCGCGAAGCGAACATCCTCTACATGGTCGTCTCGCAATTCCGTTCCCTGGACCTCCACCCCGAAGCGGTGCCGAACCGGCAGATGGGCCTGATCTTCGAGAACCTGATTCGCCACTTCAATGAGCTCGCCAACGAGACGGCGGGAGACCACTTCACGCCACGCGACGTGATTCGGCTGATGGTGAGCGTACTGTTCATCAACGATGACGACCTGCTCGCCAAGCCGGGCGTGGTGCGCAAGCTCCTCGATCCCGCCTGCGGCACGGGCGGCATGCTTGCCGAGGCGCAAAGTTATCTGCGCGACCATCATCCCGAGGCCAAGCTGTACGTCTACGGGCAGGACTACAACAAGCGCGCCTACGCCACCGCAGCGTCCGACATGCTGATGAAAGAGGTCAGCCACAACGGCGGCCAGGACAGCGTGCGCTTCGGCGACACCCTTACCGAGGACCGGTTCGACGGCGAAACCTATGACTACTTCCTGACCAACCCCCCGTTCGGCGTCGACTGGAAGCGGCAACGAAGCCAAGTCAAGCGCGAGCACGAGCAACGCGGCTTCGCCGGCCGTTTCGGCGCCGGACTGCCGCGCGTGAACGACGGGTCGCTCCTGTTCCTGCAGCACATGGTGGCCAAGTTCGAGCCCGTGCGCCGGGCCGAACATCGGCACGGCTCGCGGCTCGCCATCGTCTTCAGCGGCTCGCCGCTGTTCACCGGGGGCGTAGGCTCGGGCGAGAACAACATCCGCCGCTGGATCATCGAGAACGACTGGCTCGAAGCGATCATCGCGCTACCCGAGCAGATGTTCTACAACACCGGCATCGGCACCTACGTCTGGATTGTCACCAACCGCAAGGAGGACCGCCGCAAGGGCAAGGTCCAATTCATCGACGCCCGCGAACTGTGGACGCCGGGCGGCAGCCCGGAGAGCCGGCGCAGTCTTGGCGACAAACGCCGCCACCTCGCCGATCGTCAGATCGACGAAATCGTCCGGCTGTACGGTCGCTTCGAGGACGGCGAGCGTTCCAAGTGCTTCCGCAGCGTCGATTTCGGTTACACGCGCGTCACCGTGGAGCGCCCCCTGCGACTGCACTATCAGATGACGTTGGACGGCAAGGAGCGATTTCTCTACGTCTGCCCCGAGTTGCTCGACGACGTACTGGCCATCGACGACGCTCTCGGTCGCGAACCGATGAACGATTGGAGTGCGGCGAGGCGGCGGATTGCCCAAATCCTGAAGAAACGGCGGTCACGCTGGAAGAGACCCCAGCAACGGCTGTTCCGGGAGGCATTCACCGCGACGGATCCACTGGCGGAGCCGGTAAGAAATGCCCGCGACGACGGCTTCGAGCCGGACCCTTCTTTGCGCGACTTCGAGAACGTACCGCTGTCCGACGACGTCGATGCCTATTTCGAACGAGAGGTCCGCCCCCACGTCCCCGACGCGTGGCTAGACCGCGAGAAGGACAAGATCGGCTATGAGATCAACTTCAACCGCCACTTCTATCGCTACACGCCGCCGCGACCGCTGGAGGATATCGACGCCGATCTGAAGCAAGCGGAAGCGGAGGTCATGCGACTGCTGAATGAAGTAGTAACATGACTCAGCGGGACACGGTCGTGGCCGGACACGAAGTCGTGAGATGGCGTTCTGCAAAGCTGAAGTACGTCACCAGACTCCGTTACGGAGACTCCCTGCCGCAGCGTAGCGCTGACGCCGGCGCCGGCCACTATCAGGTGTTCGGCTCGAATGGACCGTACGGGTCGCATTCGAAGGCCAACACCGGATCACCGGCAATCATCATCGGCCGCAAGGGCTCGTACGGCAAAATCAACTGGAGCTCGCAGCCCTGCTTCGCCTCGGATACAACCTTCTTTGCCGATCAGTCGGTCTGCAAACATGACCTTCGATGGCTGTATTGGCTCCTTCACACCTTGACGCTGGACGAGGGTACTGACGAGGCTGCCGTGCCAGGGCTGAGTCGAGAGACCACATACGCGATGGACGTCCGCATCCCACCGCGGACGCAGCAACGCGAGATTGCGGATTATCTTGATCAGGTGACGGCGCTCCTGGATGCGTTAGTGGCGGAAAAGGAGCGGCTTCTGGGCCTCTTGGAAGAGAAGCGTGCCGCGCTTGTCGCCCGAGTTGTTCTACGCGGTGTGGACAACGACGTTCTTCTCCGGGACTCTGGCATTCAGTGGATCGGGGAGATCCCCGAGCACTGGGAGGTATGGAAGTTGGGACACTTGGCGTCGATTGGCAGTGGATCGACCCCAAACCGGAGTCGCTCGCAGTATTGGGAGGGGGGCGACATCCCATGGCTCAACAGCAGCGCCGTGAGCCATCAGGAGATTACGGTTGCGGATCAGTTTGTCACGCGGTTCGCGCTCCGCCAGTGTCACCTGCCGCTGGTAAGAAGTGGCGCGGTACTCGTCGCTATTACCGGCCAGGGAAAGCGGGGACGATCCGCGGTACTATCGATCGATGCCACGATCAATCAACATCTTGCTTTCATCAGTCCAAGAGGGGCGTGTCTCGCGTCGTGGTATTTGAGGTGGGTGCTTTGTGCCGCCTATGGATTTCTGAGAAGCGTCAGCGATGATGTCGGTGGCACGAAGGGGGCTCTTACCTGCGAGGGACTGGCAAACCTTCGGGTGCCCGTGCCGCCGAGTGTGGAGCAACAGAAGGTCATTACCGAAGTGGCGTCGAGAGTACGATCGATCGACGAGTTGGGAACCGCGACGTTGCGCACTATCGCGCTTCTCAAGGAGCGCCGCTCTGCCGCGATTGCGGCGGCAGTAGCCGGTCGACTCGGCGTGGAGGTTCGAAGTGAGGGTTACTGAGCTCAAGGTGACGAACGTGCGTTCCATCAAGACGTGCGAGCTGCGCTTTCGGGCGGGATTCAACCTGCTTGTTGGAGACAACGGCGTTGGCAAGACTACTGTCATCGATGCTCTGGCGGTTTGCGTCTCAGAGTACGTACGGCACTACAATCTCACCGGTGAGGAGATACTGTTCAGCGAAGATTCTATTCGCATGAATGCCGAATCGTTGGACGTCGAATGCAGCTTCGAGCGGGCGGGATCACAATATCGGTTTGTGCTGCACCAGCCTCGTGGACAGAACGCCGATAGACCAGGGAAGATAGGGTTCATCGGGGATCAGCCACGGATCGATCCGGACATTCTTGAAGCCCCTCGCCACTTGGATGGGGAGGATGGCAAGGCCTTGGGAGTTCTATACGCGACGAATCGGGCAGTGCCGAAAGATACATGGCCGCGGTCGCTCATCGGCGGCACATCGCGTGCGTACGAGCACGCTCTGTCGGATCGGGAGGTTGATCTGGGATACTTCGCGAGTTGGATGAAGGTAATGGAAACTCTCGACACCGAGCGCAGCCGACAGGCGGTGGCCGCTTTGCAACGCGCGGTGCGGCGTTTCCTTCCCGGGTACGGCAACGTGCGCGTCGGCGGACCAGACGATCGTACTTTGGTGATCGACAAAGGCGACGTGACGCTCCCAGTCCGCTATCTGTCCCATGGAGAGCTGGGGATGCTGGCTGTGGTGCTCGATCTAACGAGGCGATTGGGTACCGCGAACCCAAGATTCGCGGATCCGGCGGGCGCGGCAGGGGCCGTCGTGTTGATCGACGAGATTGATCTCCACCTGCACCCAAAATGGCAGCGTCAGATCGCACGCAAGCTCACTGAGACGTTTCCCCGCTGCCAGTTCATCGCGACGACGCACTCGCCTCAAGTGATTGGAGAAGTGGAGCACGACCGTATCCAGATCATTACCGACGGCGGGGCGTACTCGCCGACGCATTCCTTCGGGGTCGACTCCAGTCGGGTTCTGGAGGAGATCATGGAAGCCGATCCTCGCACCAAGGAAGTACTGGACTTGCTTGCTCGGATCAAGGATGAGATCGATGACGATGCATTCAAGCGCGCTCGCCAGTCGTTGAATCAGTTGATCGGCAGGGTTGGACACGGTGATCCGGAGGTGACGAGAATCGGTACGCTTCTGGACTTCATGGAAGACGGCGAATGAGGACCATCGTCAAACGAGCGGAACCGGCGACGTTGACGACTCACCGCAACACGCCGCAGTCCGACTACGGCAACTACGCGGACAAGGACACCCTGCGCGGCGCTCTCGTGGCGGAGCAGCGCGGACTCTGTTGTTACTGCATGTGCCGAATCGAGGACGAGCCCAGTGCGATGAAGATCGAGCACTGGCGAAGCCAGACAATGTATCCGGGCGAGCAGCTCGTCTATCGAAATCTGCTCGCCGCGTGTCCGGGGGGCGAGGGCCAGCCACTTCAGCTACAACATTGTGACACCAGGAAGGGCGATTGAGACCTGCTTTGGAATCCAGCCGATCCGGAACGACGTATAGAGGAGCGGATCGGCTACGCCCTTGACGGTGCGATTCGGTCAGACGATCCTGCATTCGACCGTCAGCTCAACGACGTTCTGAACTTGAACCTGTCGCGGATCAGGAACGAGCGACAGGGGTGCCTCGATGGAGTTCTCGATTGGTGGAGGGCACAGAGGAGGCCGGTGCCCACGCAGCGCTTGGAACGGGAGGTTGAGCGTCGAAACTCGCCTGAGCAACTCGCTCCGTACGTGCAAGTCGCCGTCTGGTGGCTGGAGAGAAAACTGCGGCAACGCGCACGAAGAGCGAATTGATGGACCGGACTTCGATTCTCGCCCCACTCGGAGCAATCGGTTGACGTCACGCTGAGTGTCAACGGCGTACGGTCACAACGCTGGAGGCGGTGCGCTACAAGCAGAGCTTCGACCGCTACATCCAGCGCAAGGGATATCCGGTCAAGTCGCTGGTCGCGTTCTCCGGCGTGGTCGAAGACGACCAGATCGCCGGCGTGACCTGACCTACACCGAGGAGCAGATGAATGCCGATTACCGCACTGGAAGAGCCCGAGGCGCCTTTGCATCCGTCCGCCGTACCCGCTCTGATGCCGGTCGTCAGGGACTTGCCGGGGCAAGACTCGTGTCCAGCCATAGCGGAGACCTTGTGGCAAGCGTGGATCCGCTATCGGTGAGGCGTTTCGTTCGTCGTGGCGGTGGTATCGACGTTCAGCGTATCCGGCGCAACACACTGAACGCGGAGGAGACGAGAAAATCGACTTTCACGTACGCCGCAGCCGAGGCGAATTGCTGCTTGCAAGATGCTCGCTGATGGTCGAAGGTGAAACGGAGACGGTGTTGTTCGCGGGCGCGGCGGAAGGGCTCAAGCTGGATCTCGAGTCGGCCCTGCGACGGAGGGTGATCGCTTGATCCTCCCGTACGAGAACGTGGAACTCTTTCTTTGCGAGCATGGGTTCGGGCACCTTTACGAGTCTCGTGTCTCGGAACAAAGCCCCAACCGACCGCGCCCAAGGGTACGCTGGAGTATTGGAGAGAGGTGCTGGCTGCGTTGCCGAATCGCTACAGCAAGCCGGCGATCGCCGTGGAGGCAGTGTTGCACATGAAGGCGGGCGAGGTCCCGGTTCCAGAGACGCTGAGGCGCATTCTCGAAAAGGCTGCGGCACTGGGTAACGAGTGACGATGTATGGCACCGACGCCATGAATGCGAACCAGAAGCAGGCGGTAGAGTGGAACGACGGGCCGCTTCTGGTGCTCGCCGGTCCGGGATCGGGCAAGACACTCGTCCTTACCATGCGTGTGGCGCGTCTGATCCGGGAGAACCCCGATGCTCGGTTTCGCGTCCTGGGACTCACGTTCACGACGAAGGCCGCGGACGAGATGCGCAGCCGTTTGGAAGTGATCCTGGGCGATGAGACAAGGCGAGCGCGCCTGACCACGTTTCATTCATTCTGCGCCGAGGTGCTCCGCCAACACGGAAGTCACCTGGGGCTGCGTCCTGACTTTGATATACTCGCTCGAGACGCCGACCGCCTGCGCGTACTTGATGAGGCAATCCAGGGCAACAGCGCCTTGGACATGCCTGATGTTCCCACTGATAGCGTTGTGCGAATGATCGATCACCTGTTCCGCGAAGGGCATGACGGAAGCGCTGACACTCCTCTGCCTTTCTCTGGTTCCCCGAAGACCTGGATGGGTGCGGTCTACAGGACGTACCTGGACGCCCTGATTCGCGACAATCATCTGGACTACGGAGCACTGCTGGTTTCCTGTTTGCGGCTGTTTCGAGAGCGACCTCGGATCGCGAAGCATTACCGCATAGTCTATCCTCACATCTGCGTCGACGAATACCAGGACACGAACAAGTGCCAGGATCGGCTTCTCCGGGTTCTCTGCCCGCACGACAACGCGAACCTGTTCGTCGTCGCCGATGACGATCAGATAATTTTTCAGTGGAATGGCACCAGTCCCGCGCGTCTCGAAGATCTCCGCCGCGATTACAGGATGCAGGTCATCCAACTGCCGGACAGTTACCGGTGTCCTCCGGAAGTAATCGAGGTGGCAAACAGACTTATTCGGTTCAACCTCGAACGGTCGGCGATCAAGGAACCGCTGAGATCGGCGGTCGCGGGGGGACGGGCCGATTCGATTCGCGTTCGGCGATTTTCTGACCACTTGGCAGAGATGGCATGGATCGCGGATGACTTGCGGTGTCGTGCGCTGCGTCCCGCGCAATGCATGGTACTGGGGCGCAGTGCAAAGCTCGTCGAGTCCGCGGCGGAGGCGTTGCGGCGTGCGGATCTTGTCCCCTATGTGGTCAAGCGTAGGCAAGACTTCTACTCGCCCCCGCTACGCTTTGTGCAAGCGGCTCTGAGGCTTGCAATCGCTCCACAGCAGAGCGATCAGATGCGGAGCATGTGCAAGGCATTCTTCGATCTGACCGGGATCGACGTGCGGGTAGAGGATACGGAGGCGGAAGGCGAAGCACATGGCGGATCGCTGCTACGGGGTTTCCTGGAGGTGACTGAAGGAGAATCCGCGGGAACGATAGATTCCACGTCGCTGCTTGAAGCGCTGCGTGACAAACTCGTAGAACGGCTCGAGTATCGTGACTTCGTCGACGCGGTCTTCGAATGGTACCATGATCGTGTTCGACCAATCGAAGTGAGCGCCAAGCAACGTGAATTGGATGATGCAGAAGAGGAGATCGATATCTGGAAGGAATTAAGTCGGGACGTGTGGCGCCATCTTGACGCGCCGACGCTGAGTCGGTTCCTACAGGAGATGGACCTCCGGCCAAAGGTGACACCGCCGGGACGGGACGCAATCCAGTGTCTGACGATTCACTTGGCGAAGGGAAAGGAGTTCGACCACGTCTACTTGGTAGGACTGGCGGAGGATCACCTGCCGTCGTACCACGCGAGACGGAAGGGGGCCAGGAGTCGTGCGATCGAGGAGGAACGTCGGGAGTGCTTCGTAGGCATTACGCGCGCGGAAACGAGCCTCACTCTTACCTATTCGGCATCTTACTTCGGCTGGCCCAAGGAGCCTTCGCGGTTCTTGAGCGAGATGGGATTGATCTCGATGGAAACGAGGAGGTGATTGTCACGGAGTGGCGGCACCACATAACCGTTGATCCCGATATCTGTCATGGACGAGCGTGCATCACGGGGACACGCGTGCTGGTGACGACGATCCTCGACAACCTTGTGGTAGGACTGGATGCCGAGCAGATCGCCAAGAGCTACCCGTCGGTGAGCCGGGAGTCGGTAGAGGCGGCGGTGTGTTACGCGGCGCCCCTGGCCAGGGAACGTGACTGAGAAACGTCAGGACGACGGAGGTGACCGACAAGCGAAGGGATCTGTGGGTGGCGCGCTCAAGAGCTGGTATCTTCGCCTTGGGTGCGCGCACGATGTGTGCATGCCGATCATCGAGGTGACCCGCCGTGTCTGATTCCCGATCGCGCTCGCTCTGCCTGACGAAGCTCGACGCGCAGGACTGGGCGTCGGAGGCGCTGTTGTGCATCTCCTGCGGGGAGGAGGTGACCGGCGACGGGGCTCGCATCAACGTCGCCGGGGCGCATCGGCACGACTTCTTCAACCCGCAGCGCGTCCACTACGCGATCGCCTGCTTCGCTCCGGCCGACGGCTGCCGCGTGGCGGGGGAGCAGACCGACCGCTTCACGTGGTTTGCGGGGTACGCGTGGGCGATCGCCCTGTGCCAGCGGTGCGGTATCCATCTGGGCTGGCGGTTCGTCTCCGCCGCCGGCGGTCACCGCTTCTTCGGGCTGATCGAATCGCGGCTGGTGCGGCTGGGCCAGGGCCGCGCCAACTGAGTGATGCACGCATGAGCGGCCGCGTCGACGGCCCGCGCGCCTGTCGGCCCGAGGAGCTGCCGCAGGTGACTGAGTTGATCGACGGGATCTTTCGCGCCGGTTCCGATCAGCACATCGCGACCGACTACCCGCTGGTGTTCACGCCCCGGCATGCCCAACGGTCGCGCGTCCTGGCGGTCGCCGGCCGGATCGTCGCCCATGTGCCGGCCGCGCCACGGATCGCTGCGGCCGGTCCGGACCGGTTCGGCGTGGCCATGATCGCGCCCACGGCCACTCATCCGGACCACCGCCGCCGCGGGTACGCCACGCGCTGCCTGCGCGACGCGCACCGCGTCATCGCCGGGCACGGCTGCCTGGCCGCGGCGCTGTGGACGGTGCCGGCCACGTTCCCGTTCTATCGCCATTCGGGCTGGGAGTCGGTCGCCTCCCAGGGCGAGGCATTCGTGCTCACCGCGGCGGACAGAGGCCGGTTCCGGCCGGCTCCGCTCGCGGTCAGCACGCAGGGCGACGCCGAGCAGGGCGTGGCCGAGCTCCTGGCGCTGCATCGGGCCGAGCCCTGGCGGCTGGAGCGCGACGAGCAGCAGGCGCGCGCGCTGTTCCGGCTGCCCAAGATCACCGTGTACCGAGCCGATGATGCCGGAGTTCGGGGCGGCGCCGGTCGCCTGCGCGCCTACCTGGTGCTGGGCGCCGGCACCAACAAGCCGGGCATCATCGAGGCGACAGGCGATCCGGTGGCGGTGGAGCACCTGCTGCACCATGTGCTCGGCAGCCGCGCCGACGGTACGCCTGTGCAGGTGGTGCCGCCACCCGCTCGACCCGATGGGCTCGCATCGACCCTGTCCGCCGTGATCGCCGGTCGCGGAGCGGGACGGCGCATCACGCTGGAGCAGGCTGCCGGCGTCGGCTTCCAGATGATGCGGCTCTTCAGCCTGCCGCGCTTCCTGCGGGCGATCGGCGGGTACCTGCGGCAGGCGGCGGCGTCGGGTATCGAAGGGGCGCTCACGCTGGGCTGCCGCGAGGACGGCGAGGCGGTCTGCGTGCGGCTGGCTGGCGGCGAAGCCACCGTTGGGCAGGCGGCTCCTTCCACGGCGCAGATGCTCGACCGCCGGCAGCTCACGCAGGTGCTGTTCGGCCACCATCCCGGCGATGAGCCGCCGCCGTTGCTCGACGACACCGGCCTGGCAGCGGCACTGTTCCCGTACCGGCTGCCGCTCTGGGAGCTGGACCACTGCTGAGGCAAGAGGAGTGATCATGGAACGACGAGAGTTGGCCGGCATGGCGGACGGGGTATCGGTCATCACGCTGGGGACCATGCTGTTCGGCCGGCCCGTGCCGCGGCAGGAGTCCATCCACCTGGTGCACGCCGCCCTCGATCTGGGCGTCAACCTGTTCGACACCGCCGACATCTACGAGGGTTACGACCGCTTTCTGGGCTCGCCGGGCGGGGTCGCCGAGACGATCCTGGGCGAGGCGCTGCGCGGCCGGCGCGACCGGGCGTACATCACCACCAAGGTCGGAAACCCGGTCGGCAGCAGCCCGCACGGCGGCCACCCGGCCGGCGCCGACTACGCGGGGACCGGCTTGGGTCCGGCCCACGTCGAGCGGCAGATCGACGCCAGCCTGCGGCGCCTGCGCACCGACTACGTTGACTACTACCTGCTGCACATCGCCGACCCGGACACGCCGCTGGAAGCGACGCTCGGCGCCGTCGACCGCTTGGTCACCGCCGGCAAGGTCCGCCACTGGGGGTTCTCCAACTTCGACGCGGAGCAGATCGAGACCATGCTCGGCCTGTGCCGCGCCGGGGTCGCGCCGCCGCCGGTGGTGGCCCAGCCGTGCTACAACTGGCTGGAACGCGACGTCGAGTCCGGCTATCTGCCGGCCTGCCGGAGGGCGGGCATCGCGTTGACTCCCTACCGGCCGCTGGCCGGTGGTCTGCTGAGCGGCAAGTATCGCCCGGGCCGGACGCCGCCGGCCGGCAGCCGGGCCGCGGAGTCGGCCTGGATCGACGCGGCGGAGATCCCCCATGAACGGTTGCGCCCGTTCGACGACGCGGCGGAGGCCGCCGGTGTCCCGCCGGCCTGCTACGCGGTCCGCTGGCTGCTCGGCCAAGACGGGGTGGTGTCGGTGGTGGCGGGGGTGAAGACGCCGGCGCAGCTCGAGGAGCTTGCGGCCTGCGTGCAGGAGCCGGTGGCATGACCGCGAGCGCCGTCCGCGACGCGGTGGACCCGCGCCGCCTGCTGGCGACGGCGACCGCGCTGCTGGAGGTTCCCAGCCCCACGGGGCAGGCCGGCGCGGCCGCCGACCGGCTGGCCGAGCTGCTTGCGGCCGACGACTTCGCCGTGGAGCGCATGGCCGCCGGCCATGCGGATGCCCCCGCCGTGATCACGCGGCTGTCCGGGGCTCGGCCCGGACCGACCCTGCAGTTCGACGGCCACCTGGACACCGTCCACCTGCCATATCGCCCGCCGCGGCTGGAAGGCGGCGTGCTGACCGGTAGCGGCGCGGCCGACATGAAGGCCGGGGTCGCCGCGGCGGTGGAGGCGCTGCGCGCGGTGCGCGACGCCGGTGGCCTGCCGGCGGGCGGGCTGCTGTTGACCGCGCACGACCTGCACGAGGCGCCGTGGGGCTACGGGGAGCAGCTCAACGCCATGATCGCGGCCGGCGTCACCGGCGACGCGGTGATGCTGCCGGAGTACGAGGGCGCCGAGCTGCCGGTCGCCGGCCGCGGCATCGCCAACGTCTCCGTGACGGTGCGGCGCGCCGGCGAGCCCATGCACGAGGTGCTCGGCGGCGCCGAGCAGCCCGACGTGATCGCCGCGGGAGCGGAACTGACGCTCGCGCTGAAGGCGCTGGCCGTCGAGCTCGCGGCCGAAGGCGAAGGCGTGGCCGGCCGCGCCAACGTCTTCATCGGCACGGTCGCCGGCGGCCAGATGTACAACCAGTCGCCGGTGGAGCTGACCTTCGAGGGCACGCAGCGCTGGCTGCCCGGCACCCGCCCCGAGGCGGCCGAGCAGCGGCTGCGCGACTGCCTGGCCCGGCACACGCCGCCGGGGATCCGGGTGGACTGCCGGTATCAGCTCATCCGCGGCGGCTTCGAGCTGGACGGCGGCCACCCGGTGGTGGACGCCTTCGACCGCTCGGTGGCCGCGGAGCTCGGCGGGCCGCTGCCGCGCGGCCCCAAGCGCTTCGCCGACGACGGCAACAGCTTCAGCGATCTTGCCGGGATCCCTGCCATCACGCACGGGCCGCGTGCGACCGGCGCCCACACGGTCGACGAACGGGTGCCGGTGGACGAGCTGAGCCGCGTGGCGCGCGTTTACGCGGCCACGGCGCTGCGCTACTGCGCCGGCGCCGAGGATCTGCGGCGGTAGAGCCGGTAGAGGACGATCGCCAGCACGCAGGCGACGCAACCGGCGATGAAGACCGGATCGTAGCCCCAGGCGTCGATCACCTGACCGCCGCCGAAGCCGGCCGCGATGAAGGCCAGCGCCGCAGCCGTCTCGGTGGCGCCGGCCATGGTGGTCCGCCAGCGCGCGGACACGCTGCTCATGGCGGTGAGCACCAGCGCGGTGCGGGCGATGTGAGTCAGACCGTTGAAGCCCACCAGGGTCACCAGCGCGCCGATCCGGGACTCGAACAGCGCGATCGGCAGCATCACCAGCGCCACCGCCGCCATGGAGACGATCAGCGTACGGTCGGCGCCGAACCGTCGGATCAGCTCCGCGGACGCCAGCACCAGCGGGATGGCGAGCGCCATGGACGCCGACCACGCGGTGCCGATCGCCTGTGAGGTGGCGCCCTGCACCTGGTCGAGGAAGACGCTGCCGTAGGTGTACATGATGGCGCCCGGCGTCACCCGCAGCCACATCACCAGGAACATCACCGCGATCGCCAGCAGCGGCACCGGCTCGCTCGACGACGCAGCCGGCTGCTCGGCGCGCACGGCCGGCTGCGGGCCGACGTCCGCCGCGCGCGAGATCAGGAGGGCCGCCGGCATCGTCGCCATGCCCACCAGCAGCAGCGTCAGGGCGAACGGTTCGGCGTGCTGCTGGGTGAGCCGCAAGAGGTCGGCCGCGGCGGCCGACAGGAAGCCGCCGACCAGGCTGCCGATCAGACCGCCGGACATGCCCGACGCCGCCCACGCGGCATAGGCGCGGCCGTGGGTACTGGGGGTCGAGGCCGCCATCAGGTAGGGCTGCAGCGCGATAGTGTACAGGCCCAGTCCCAGCGAGCGCGCAAGCAGCGTGCACAGGACGAACGGGGTCCGCGCCGGCGGCGGGATGAACAGCGCCAGCGGCACCAGCAGGTTGCTCGCCTGTCCCAGCACCGCGCCCAGCACCATCGCCGTGCGCGGCCGCATCCGGAACGGCAGGCCGCCGGCGCCCACCGCCACCGCGCAGGCGGCGTACATGACCACGCTGATCGCGTGCAGGCGGCCCACCGCGGCGACGTCGTAGCCCAGGCGCAGCAGGAACAGGTTCATCACGGCGCTCTGCACCCCGAACACGGTGGTGGAGATCATCAGGTCGGCGCCGAGCACCCACCAGACGTCGCGGCCGAGCCCGCCCCCGCGTCCCCCCGGCACGCCGGCGCCCGTCGGCGCGACGGCCGGCGCCGCGACGGCCGGGGCCCGCGATCGAGCGCTCAGCGGAGTTAGGTGACGACGTTGCGCGGATCGCCGCGCAGGAACGCCAGGATGTTGTCGACGGCGCCGCCGTTCAGCAGGTCCACTCCCTCGGGGGTGGTGTCCGCGCAGTGCGGGGTAAGCACCACCTGCTCGCAGGCAAGCAGCGGGTCATCGGCCGGCAGCGGCTCCTCCGCGAACACGTCCAGGCCGGCTCCGCCCAGGTGGCCGGAGTCGAGCGCGGCCTTGAGCGCCGCGGCATCGACCACCGGCCCGCGCGCGGTGTTGACCAGCAGCGCGCCGGGCCGCATGCGTGCCAGCTCGGGCGCGCCGATCAGGCCGCGGGTCGCCTCGGTGAGCTTGACGTGGATGCTCACCGCGTCGGCGGTTGCCAGCAACTCGTCCAGCTCCAGGAAGCGTACCCCCAGCCGCTCCGCCCGCTCCGGTGACGGATGCGGGGTCCAGGCCACCACCTCCATGCCGAGCGCGCGCCCCAGGCGGGCCACCGCACCGCCGATGTCGCCGGCGCCGATCACCCCCAGGGTCTTGCCGCTCAGATAGACGGTATCCATCCGCTCCCAGCGGCCATCGCGCATCGACGCGGTGAAGAAGCCGACGCGCTTGGCCACGGCCATCAGCAGCGCCACCGCGTGCTCGGCGACGATTGGGGCGGTGCGGCCGGGCTGGTTGCAGACCAGGATGCCGAGCTCCCGCGCCACGGCCAGGTCGATGTTGTCGACGCCGATCGAGCAGGTCGCGATCAGGGCCAGCTTCGGCAGGCGGCGGAGCGCGTCTTCCTGCCAGGACACCTGCGCTCGCGAGTTGAGAATGACGTCGGCGTCGCGCGCGCGTTCCACCTGCTCGTCCAGTCCGCCGGGCAGGTCGGTGAAGACGGTGACCCGGTGCGGATCGAGCCGGGCCAGGTGCGGAGAGTCGGCGATGTGCGGTGGATGGTCACCCGGGATCACGATGTGCGCGGGGTTCCGCGCCGTGCGGTGCGTAGTGGCAGGGGCGCTCATCGCGGCGACAAAGTAGGCGTTTACCGCATCACCGACAAGCTACAACCAGCCGGGCGGCCGCACGTCGTCCTCGTCCAGACCCAGCGCGGCGCGCAGGCGGTCGAACCGCGCACGCGGGGCGCCCTGCCACTGCAGGTCGTCGACAGTCTCCTCGATCGGCACGTCGGTCACGAGGGTGGCGAGGCACTTGTAGAGCAGCGCGCGATCGCGCTCCGCGTTCAGGTTCCGCGCCAGCGCCGCCGCGCCGCGCGGCCGCACCTCCCACGCCTCCGGGTCGGCGGGGATCGCCTCGATGGTGCCGTAACGGGACAGCACCGCGGCCGCCGAGCGGGCGCCCCAGCGAGGGATCCCCGGCAGTCCGTCGGCGCCGTCGCCGACCAGCGCCAGGTAGTCGGGGACGGCGGCGGGTGGCACTCCGAAGCGCTCGCGCACGCCCGCCTCGTCGCGGCCGGTGCGGCGGATGCGGTCGAAGGTGACGATGCGGGTGCCTTCAACCACCTGCGCCAGGTCCTTGTCGGGCGAGCAGATCACCACCTGCTCGACTGCAGGCTCCGCCGCGTAGCGCAGCGCGGCGGTGGCCAGGGCGTCGTCGGCCTCGTACTCGATCATCGGCCAAGTGACGATGCCGAGCGCCCGCGCCGCCTCCTCTGCCTGATCGAACTGGTCCAGCAGCTCCGCGGGGACGCCGGCGCTGGACTTGTACGGCGGGAAAAGCCGGTTGCGGAACGACTCGATGACGTGATCGAACGCGCAGGCGACGTGCGTGACCTCGCGCTGCCGCAGGAGGCCGGCCAAGGACCGCAACAACCCCGCAACCGCGCCCACCTCCTGTCCCGACGGCGAGGGCCGGGGCGGAGCGCCGTGGTAGGCGCGGAACAGCTCGAACGTGCCGTCGACCAGGTGGACCCGCACCGGCCCGTCAGATCAGGGCCAATCGGATCAGGGCCAATCGGATCAGGGCCAATCGGATCAGGACAGTACCCTTACCACCACCCCATCTTGTCGCGGAGGGTGTTGACGTGGGCGATGTGGTGCCGGCCGTGCCACGCGTAGCCCTGCACGATCCGGCTGATGGTGATCAGTCCCTGCTCCGGGTGATTCAGGGTGCGCTTGAACGCCTCCGCGTCCATGGCGCGCAGCGCTGACACCCAGCGGGCGTGCAGCGCCTCCAGCAGGCTCATGGACGATTCGATCGGTGCCGTCGAGGCATCCGGCAACTCCGCCCAGGAGGCCTGGTCGTAGGGCTTGATGGTCGGCTCCTCTTCGGTCAGGGCCAGCTTGGTGCGCACGTAGGCGTTCAGGTGGCTGTCGGCCAGATGGTGTACGACCTGTCGAACGGTCCAGCCGTCCGGCCGGTAGGGGGTATCGAGCTGGCGCTCGGACAGGTCCTGGACCAGGGCGCGCAACTCGCCGGGAACCCGGCCGATCTGGTCGATCCAGCCCTTGTGCTTGCCGCGGCTGGGCTGCGGATCTTCCTCGAACCTCCCGATCGGAAACCGGAGGGTCTCCATCCGCGCGTCGGCGATGACCGCACCGCCACTCCTCGTATCGTTCGCGTAGTCTTCCACTATTGAGTTTATACTGCCGCAAGGGCCCCTCCGTCGAGCCGTGCTATCGTCAGGGCTGCCATGGCACACCTGTTTGGACGGACTTTCACCCGCGACCAGCTCCTCGATCTGGTCGGCGACATGAGTCAGGTCGCGGGCGTGCGGCGCGCGGAGCTGGTCGAAGGCAACGAGCGCGGAGCGGGACTGATCGAGGTCACCAACGCCTCCGGCCTCTCCTTTTCGCTGCTGCCGGGCCGCGCCCTCGACATCGCCTCCGCCTCCTACCGGGGGATGTCGCTCTGCTTTCGCGGCAACACCGGCGACGTGGGGCCGGCCTTCTACGAGCCGCCGGGCTACGGCTGGATGCGCGGCTTCTTCGGCGGGCTGCTGACCACCTGCGGCATGACCTTCGTCGGCCATCCGGAGGTGGACGCGGAGGAGGAGAACGAGGAGCTCGGCCTGCACGGGCGCCTGTCGTTCCTGCCGGCCAAGCAGGTGCGCGCCGGCGGCCGCTGGCAGGGCGACGACTACGTCATGGAGGCGCAGGGTACGATCCGCGAGGCGGTGGTGTTCGGCACCTGCCTGGAGCTGTCGCGCACCGTGTCGACCACCCTGGGTGAGCGCAGCATCCGCATCCACGACCGGGTGGAGAATCTGGCCGCGGAGCGGTCGCCCCTGATGGTCCTGTACCACATGAACCCGGGGTTCCCACTCCTGGACGAAGGCGCCCGCCTGCTGGTGCGCAGCGAGCGCTCGACGCGGTGGCAGGACGATCTGGAAGTGGGGCCCGACGTGTACGCCGTGGCCCCATCGCCCCGGCAGGGCGGGGGCGACGTGGTGTACGTGCACCGGCCGATAGCGGATGCCGGCGGCATGGTGAGCGCCGCGCTCGTCAACGAGCGGCTGGGCCTGGGACTCCGGTTCCGCTTTCCGGTGGCCGAGGTGCCGCTGCTGACCCAGTGGCAGCACTTCGCGACACGCACCTACGTCACCGGCATCGAGCCGGGCAACTGCAGCCCGCTCGGCCGCGCCTGGAATCGCGCGAACGGCTACCTCCAGCACATCGAGCCGGGCGAGGTGCGCGAGTTCCACATGGAGATCACGGTGCTCGACGGCGCCGAGGAGCTGGCTGCCGCCGAGCGCGACATCGGCGGATGACCCCTCGGCGCGGAAGCGCCGGACAGTGTGCGCCTGCGGCTTGACGCGAGCGAGCGCGTGGCTTTGATTTGGGCCCGCCGTGCCGCCGTCGGCTACATGCGCGGGCTGATCCACGCGCAACGCGGCGACCGGCCGTGATGGGTAGATGCCGATCCCTGCATCACCGCGTCGGATGACGCTTATCGGGTAACGCTGCTGCGATCCATTCGTTGTACGGGCGGATAGCCCCCGCCGTCACATCATCAGAGGGCGGCGCCGACGTCGGTCGGCAGGCCAGCCGCTCTGAGGTCGCCGTGGCCGTTCCGTTCGCTGTGCGCGTGCACCTTCTCGAGCTGCGCGCCCAGCGAGCGATACACCGTGAGGATGTCCGGATAGCGGCGGCGCAGGATGTCGGTGCCGTGAATGACGGTTTCGGCCGGATCGGCCAGCGCGGCCAGGAACAGCGCCTTGACCGACTGGATCACCTCCGGCGGCGTGACCTCGCCGCCGTGGAAGCGGGTCGGCGGCTCCGGCACCACGACCCGCTGCGAGTCGAGCAGCTCGATGTCGGCGCCGAGCTGATTGAGCTGATGGACGAAGTTCAGCCCGTGCTCGTACATCCAGTTCTGGAACAGGATGCGCCCGTTCATCTTGCACGCCAGGGAGACCATCACCGGCAGCACGTCGGTGGGGAATCCCGGCCACGGGCGCACCGCCAGCTTCGGCAGTCCGGGGGCTGCCGACGGCAGCAGCTCCGCGTTCAGGAACAGCTCGTCGGTCCCGTCGGCGATCAGGTCGGCGCCGTCGCGCGTGATGCTGATCCCGAACCGTTCGAACCAGTCGATCAGCCCGGTCATGATGTCGGGCAGATTCGCGCCGCGGATGCGAATCCTGCCGCCGGTCATGCCGGCCGCGACGATGAAGCCGGAGATGTCCACGTGGTCCGGGGACGGCCGGAAGTCGACGGTCTCAGCCCTGCCGTCGATGCCGCCGGTCACGGTCACCCGGTTGGTGTTGACGCCTTCGATCTGCGCCCCCAGGTCGCACAGCAGGTCGAGCAGGTCGCGCACGTGCGGCTCACAGGCGGCGTCGACGATCTCCACCGTGGTGCCGGTGCCGGCGGCGTACATGGCGACGTTCTCGGTAGCGGTGACGCTGGCCTCCGCGAGCCAGACGGTGCCCCGGCGCCGGTCGCCGCGCGGCGCGGTGAAGCGCAGGTAGCCGCCGACCTCCTCGACCGCGACGCCGAGCGTCCGGAACGCGGCGATGTGGGTCTCCAGCGCGCGCTGCCCGAGCCGGCAGCCGCCCGGCATCGGCAACTCGGCCACGCCGAAGCGGGCCAGCAACGGCCCGACGAACAGCACCGGCGCGCGGAAACGGGAGCCCAGGTCGGCGTCCACCCGATGCGAGGAAACCGGCCGGCAGTCGATGGTGACGTCGCTGCCGTCCTCTTCGACGCCGTCCTCTTCGAGGACCGCTCCCCAGTGGCGGTAGATGGACAGGAAGGTCTCCACGTCGCTGGTCGCCGGCAGATCGCGAAAGCGCACCGGCCCGTTGCACATCACCGCGACCGGCAGCGCCGCCATCAGGGAGTTCTTGTTCTGAATCGGCAGCACTGTCCCGCTCAACCGGTGACCGCCCACGATCCTGTAGGTCCCGTTCATCGTCCCCTCCCCAGGATAAGATGCGACCATACCATGACTTGCGTAGGTGGCACAACGGGCGCCGGAGACGCGGTCCGCAGCGTCGGCCGCGACCCCCTGTGGGGTCGCTCGTGAGGTCAGCAACATGTTTCGCCCTCCCGACTTTCATTGTCGGCACTCATCGACGAAAGCTGTTGCCCGCATGTGCATACGCGCGTTCCGAAAGACCCCGCCGGCGCGCCTGCGTAAGAACCGTCGTCGCCGTGCTGTCCAGACCGCGATGTCCAAGTGTCAGTCCTCCCTTCCGCGCGTCGCATTCGCCATCGTCTTCGCCTCGATCCTGGTTGTCGCCGGGGTCGCGATCGCCGCACCCCGGGCGGAGACCCCCGCCATGCCGGCGGATGCGGGCAGCATCGAGCTGCTCCCGGAGGAATCGGCACCGCCGGGCGCGGCCCGGCAGTTCAGCACCGACTTCACCCGGCACACGGTGCCCTATGCGGAGATCCTCTCCGGCGGGCCGCCCAAGGACGGCATCCCCGCGGTCGACTCCCCGCAGTACCTGTCGATCGCCGACGCAGACGGCTGGCTGGATCCGCGTGAGCCGGTCGCGGTCATCGAGGCCGGCGGGCTGGTGCGCGCCTACCCGATCCAGGTCCTCACCTGGCACGAGATCGTCAACGACCAGATCGGCGACCAGCCGGTGACGGTCACCTTCTGCCCGCTGTGCAACACCGCGATCGCCTTCGACCGCCGTTTCGACGACCGGGTGCTGGATTTCGGCACCACCGGGCGGCTGTATTACAGCAACCTGATCATGTACGACCGGCAGACCGAGACCTGGTGGCAGCAGGCCACCGGGGAGGGGATCGCCGGCATCTACGCCGGCAGCCGGCTGCGCTTCGTGCCGCTGGCGATGGTCAGTTGGGAGGACTTCAAGGCCTCTTTCCCGGAGGGCGACGTCGTGTCCAGCGAGACCGGTCATCGCCGCCAGTACGGAATCAATCCCTACCAGGGGTATGACCGGGAAGGAAGTCGTCCGTTCCTGTACCGCGGCCCAGCCACGCCGTCCGACCTGCCGCCGCTGGCACGCGTGCTGACCATCGAGCTGGGTGACGATGCGGTCGCCTATCCGTACGAGCTGCTGCAGGAGCGGCGCGTCGTCAACGACCAGGTCGGCGCCACGCCGGTCGCGGTGCTGTGGTCGGAAGGGACCGCGTCGGCCCTCGACCACGCGGTGATCGCTTCGGGCCGCGACGTGGGAGCCGCGGTCCCCTTCTCCCGCCAGGTCGGGGACCGGGTGCTGGAGTTCGAGCTGCGCGACGGCCGCATCGTCGACACGGCCACCGGGTCGGTCTGGAACCACCTGGGCCGGGCTGTGGACGGCGAGCTCGCCGACACGCAACTGGTGCCGGTCGTGGGGGTGAACCACTTCTGGTTTTCCTGGGCCGCATTCCGGCCTGAGACCCGCGTCTTCGCCGGCTGATGCGCACCGAAGAACCGGGCCGCTCGTTGACCGCCGGACGGCCCGGCGGGTATGTTTGGCTTCTATAAGCGCCCGTGCGGCGTGGGTGCCGGCGCGGACGGGGGATGACAGGTGAAGGCGAGTAACGACCGATGGCGAGCGGCCCTGGCCGACCGGGTGCCGGCCGAGCTGGCCGCCGAGATCGACGTCTTCGAGAGCGAGATCGCGCTCCGCAAGCAGAACCGGATCGAAGAGCGGGTGTTCGCCGAAACCCGGCTGCGCCGGGGCGTCTACGGGCAGCGCTACGACAATGGCCACCGCTACGACGGGCGGACCGAGCGCACGCTCGAATACCCGTCGGGAGAGCTGACCAAGGGCCCGGACACGGCGTGGGACGCCCCCGGGATGCAGCGCATCAAGATCCCGTACGGCGGGATGAACGCCCGCCAGTTGGAGGTCATGGCCGACCTGGCCGAGGAGTACTCGGACGGCATCGCCCACGTCACCACGCGGCAGGACTTCCAGCTCCACTTCATCCACGTCGACGACACGCCGGCGCTGATGCGGCGGCTGGCGGCGGTGGGCATCACCACGCGTGAGGCGTGCGGCAATTCGGTGCGCAACGTCACCGCCTGCCCGATCGCCGGCGTCTGCCATGATGAGGTCTTCGACGTCACCCCCTACGCGAACGCCTGCGCGCAGTTCCTGCTGGGCCACCCCGACGTGCAGGACTTCGGGCGCAAGTTCAAGATCGCTTTCTCCGGGTGCAAGGACCAGCCGTGCGGACTGGTGATGCTGCACGACATGGGCGCCATCGCCGTGGAGCGCACCCGCGACGACGGCACGGTCGAGCGTGGCTTCGAGCTGTACGTCGGCGGCGGACTGGGCAGCGTGCCGTTCCAGGCCAAGATGTTCGACGGCTTCGTGCCGCCGGAGGAGCTGCTGCCGCTGTCGCAGGCGATCTCCCGTGTCTATGCCCGCCTGGGCGAAAAGAAGAACCGCGCCGCGGCGCGCATCAAGTTCCTGATCAAGAAGCTGGGCATCGACGAATTCCGGCGCCTGGTGCTGGCCGAGCGCGCGGAGCTCCCGGACGATCCGCGCTGGCGAAAGTACATTGAGGAGGCGAAGCGGTTCGAGGAGCTGCCGTTGAAGGCGGGGGCACCGACCAACGGCGTGCAACCGCCGGCCGGGTTCGCTGCCTGGAGCGCGTCGAACGTCTACCGGCAGCGTCAGCCGGGCTACGCCACGGTCACGATCACGCTGCCGCTCGGTGACATCACCGCCAGGCAGCTCCGCAAGCTGGCGGACATCGCGCGCACCTACGTCAGGGAGACGGTGCGCACCACCGTCGAGCAGAACATGGTCCTGCGCTGGGTCAGCGAGGCAGACTTGCCGGCGCTCTACCGCGAACTGGCGGCAGTCGATCTGCACGCCCCCGGCGCCGGCACGATCGTGGACATCACGGCGTGCCCCGGCACCGACACCTGCAAGCTGGGCATCGCTTCCTCGCGCGGGCTGGCCGGGGAGATCCGCGAGCGCCTGCTGCGCCGCTCGATGGAGCTGGACGAGGTGATCCGCGGCCTGCGCATCAAGGTGTCGGGCTGCTTCAACTCCTGCGGCCAGCACCACGTCGCCGACCTGGGCTTCTACGGCGTCAGCCGCAAGCGCAACGACTACACGGTCCCGCACTTCCAGGTGGTGCTGGGCGGCCAGTGGGGCAACAACGCCGGCTCCTACGGCTTGGCGATCGGGGCGGTGCCGTCGCGCAACATCCCGGAGGCGGTCGACCTGATCACCGGCCGCTACCTGGCCGAGCACGATGCGGGCGAGTCGTTCCAGGACTTCATCCAGCGCATCGGCAAGGCGCCCTGCCGCAAGATGCTCGACGAGCTGACCTCCGTGCCGACCTACGAGGAGGACTCCACCTTCTACAGCGACTGGGGAGACCCGCGCGTGTTCACCATGGGTGACCACGGCGTGGGCGAGTGCGCGGGCGAGGTGGTAGCGCCGATCGACTTCCAGTTGGCGGCCATCGAGCGGGAAGCGTTCGAGGCTCAGCTCCATCTGGAGGCGGGCCATCCGGCCAAGGGGGCGCGCGCCGCCTACCTGGCGATGGTGCACGGCGCGGAGGCGTTGCTGCGCTACAAGCTCGGCAGCTTCGCCGGCGGCGAGGACGACGCCGTCGACGCGTTCCGCCGCGAGCTGTACGACACGGAGCAGTTCTTCGACCCCTACGCCAGGGGCAAGTTCGGCGCCTATCTGTTGCGCGCGCGGGGCCGCTCTCCGGCCGACTACGACGCGGAGGGCGCCCGGCAGCTCGCCGAGGAGGCCTCCCTGTTCGTGGAGGCCACGCACGCCTGCTACCAGCGCATGGCATCCGAGCGGGAGAAGCAGCCGGCCTGAGCGTCGATGCGAACCGCCATGGACATCACTTCACTGCAGCACGTCAACGTCAAGATAGCCGCGGCCGACGGCGGCGGCTTCGATCTCACCCGCGTCATCCCGGTGTTCCATCGCTGGATTCAGGACGGCGTCCTCACCGACGAGCTGGCGATCGACGTCGCCGACTACCGCCACGTCCCCGAGGGTCCGGGCGTGATCCTGGTCGCGCACGAAGCGATCTACGGCATGGACCTGGGCGACGGGGCGTTGGGCCTGCTCTACGACCGGCGAGCGGTGGTGGAGGGGACTCCTCAGGAGCGCCTGCGGCAGGCGGCGCGAGCGGCGCTGAACGCCTGCCGGCTGCTGGAGGAGGACCCGGACCTGGAAGGTGCGCTGCGCTTCGACGGCGGCCGGCTGCAGGTGAGTGTCAACGACCGCGCGATCGCCCCCAATAGCGACGACACCGACCGGGCGTTGCGCCCGGACGTGGAGCGGCTGCTCGAGGCGCTCTGGGGCGCTGGCGACCATGCGATCGAGCGGCTGGGCGAGCCGCGCGATCGCTACCGCCTCGGCGCCTGCGCCGGCCGGCAGATCCCGGTCGCGGAGATCCTCGGCCGGCTCTGACCCGCCGCCCGCTTATTTGCGGCCGGCGACCAGGTCGTCGACCACGCCCGGCTCGGCCAGGGTGGAGGTGTCGCCGAGCGCGCTGGGCGACGTCTCTCCCTCGGCGATCTTGCGCAGGATTCGTCGCATGATCTTGCCCGAGCGGGTCTTGGGCAGCGATGGCGCGAACTGGATCTTGTCGGGCGACGCGTGCGGGCCGATGTGCGAGCGCACTTCGCGGACGATCCCCTTCTCGATGTCCCCGGAGGGTTCCTGGCTGCTCATCAGCGTCACGTAGGCGTATATGCCCTGGCCCTTGATGTCGTGCGGGTAGCCGACCACGGCCGCCTCCGCGACCGCCTCGTGCTGGCCGATCGCGCCTTCCACCTCGGCCGTGCCGATGCGGTGGCCGGAGATGTTGAGCACGTCGTCGATGCGGCCGGTGATCCAGTAGTAGCCGTCCTCGTCGCGGCGCGCGCCGTCGCCGGTCAGGTAGTAGCCGGGGAAGGTGTCGAAGTAGGTCTGCCGGAACCGTTCGTGGTCGCCGTAGAGGGTGCGCATGATGCCCGGCCACGCCGCGCGGATGCACAGCGCCCCCGTCGCGGGATTGCCTGCGACCTCCTTGCCCTCCTGGTCGAGCAGCACCGGCTCGATGCCGAAGAACGGCAGCGTGGCCGAGCCCGCCTTCAGCGGCGTCACGGCCGGCAGCGGCGTGATCAGGATGCCGCCGGTCTCCGTCTGCCACCAGGTGTCGACGATCGGACAGCGGCCTTCGCCCACCACCTCGTAGTACCAGCGCCATTCCGGTTCCTTGATTGGCTCTCCCACGGTGCCGAGGAGTTGCACCGATGACCGGTCGTACTTCTCCACCCAGGTGTTGCCCTCCTTCATCAGGGCGCGCAGGGCGGTCGGGGCGGTGTAGAACTGCTTGACCCGGTGCTTCTGGCACACCTGCCAGAAGCGGCCGTTGTCGGGATGGTTGGGCACCCCCTCGAACATGATCGTGGTCGCCCGGTTGGAGAGCGGACCGTAGACGATGTAGGAGTGGCCGGTGATCCAGCCGATGTCGGCGGTGCACCAGTAGATGTCGCCCGGGTGGTAGTCGAAGACCATCTGGTGCGTGAAGGAGGTGTAGACCAGGTAGCCGCCCGTGGTGTGCAGCACCCCCTTGGGCTTGCCGGTGGACCCTGAGGTGTAGAGGATGAACAGCGGGTCCTCGGCACCCATCTCCGCGGGCGCGCACTCGGCGGAGGCGCCGGCCATCTCCTCGTGCCACCAGACGTCCCGGCCGGCGACCATCGGCACCTCGTCGCCGGTGCGGCGAACCACGAACACGCGCTCGATCGACGGCGTCTCGGCGACGGCCGCGTCGGCGTTCGCCTTCATCGGCAGGCCGCTGCGCGGGCCGCGCACCGCGGTGTCCTGCGTGACCAGCGCCTTGCACTGCGAGTCGTTGATGCGGTCGCGCAGCGATTCGGCGGAGAAGGCGCCGAACACGATGGAGTGCACGGCGCCGATGCGCGCGCAGGCCAGCATCGCGATCGCCAGCTCGGGGACCATCTGCAAGTAGATGCAGACACGGTCGCCCTTGCCGATGCCGTGCGAAGCGAGCACGTTGGCGAAGCGGCACACCTCGGCGAGCAGCTCGTTGAAGGTGTAGCGCCGGTCGTCGCCCGGGTCGTTGCCTTCCCAGATGATCGCCGTCTGATCGCCGTGACCGGCCTCCACGTGGCGGTCGAGGCAGTTGTAGCAGGCGTTGAGGGTGGCGCCCTCGAACCAGCGGATGTTGGCGTTGACGAAGTCGTACTGGCGGACGTTGTCCCAGCGGCGGATCCAGGTGATGCGGTCGGCCACCTCCGCCCAGAAGCTCTCCGGATCCTCGATGGAGCGCTGATAACGGTTGCGGTACTCGTCGATCGATCGGATGTGGGCCTGATCGATCGGGAAGCGGCTCTGTTCCGGCGGGTAGATCTTGGCCATGCGCGAAAGTATACCAAGGAGGGTGCGGCGCCGCGTCAAGGTCGAGCGCAGGTCGAGTCCTGCTGCCAGGAGGGGTGAACGCCGGCAGCCTGCCGCGGGCAGCCTGCCGGTGGCCGTGTGACTACGGGGGCGGGTAGCGCGTACCGGTGATGGCGATCCGGAACCGGTCGTCCGGGCTGGGCAGCGGGTTCATGACGACGTGCAGGTCCTGCTCCGGCGGCTGCAGCTCCACGTGGAAGTGACGGAACAACACGGCAGTGACGACCAGGTACAGCATATCGGCGGTGGACGCCCCCAGGCAGGTGTGCGGGCCCAAGCCGTACGGGCAGTACACGTTCGGCTGCGTGTGCTCCTTGCGTTCGGGTGAATAGCGGCCGACATCGAAACGTTCCGGCTCCGGAAAGTATTCGGGCAGGTGATGGGTCACCGTGTTGGCGATGATGCAGTACTCGTCCTTGGGGATCTCATACCCCTGGAACTGGAAGGCTGCGACCGAGGTACGCGGGAGGGCCGGCGCCGGGGGATGCAGGCGCAGTATCTCCATGGCCGCATGCCGCGTCTGGAGCATCTGGCGCAGCGAGTCGCGGTCGGGGTAGCCGGATGCGAACGCCAGGTCGGCTTCGGCCACGACCGCGCGGTGCAACGCCGGATCGCGCAGGATGTGGTACAGCAGAAACGAGGTGACGCTGGCGGCGGTATCCATGCCCGCGATGAACGGACCGATGAGGGCGGCCACCGCGTCCCGTTCGCTCATCAGCCGCGGGTGCTCGGCGTGGAACTTGCGGATCAGGTCGACGAAATCGCCGTCCCGCTCCAGGTAGTCGCGTACGTGATGCTCGTCCCAGATGCGGCGGACCATGGCCAGCACGGAGCGCTTGGATGAGGCGTAGCGCGGCAGGTACTTCATGAAGCCCGGCCGTACCTTGCGGATGTGGATCTGCACGAGCGCCCGGAAGAAGTAGATCAGGTCGTCCATGACCTCATCCGGTTCCTCGTTCGTCGCCATGAATCCCAGCACCGATGAGACCAGACGCTTGACGTAGGCGAAGGCAGGAATGGCGGTTTCGCGCGGCCAGCCCTGCAGCAGGTTGAGCTGGCTGCCGACCAGCTTCTCCATCTGGGAGTACAGGGTCCTGCCGGAGTAGCCGTCCTTGAGGCCCGCGCGCATGGTGCGGTGATCGGGGCCGTCCAGCTCGATGAGCGTCGGGTTGTCGCCACCGAGCACCTGATGGATGTCCTGCATCACCGCCCCGGATGAGAACAGGCGGTGGCCCTGCTGCTTCATCAGCGCGTTCGCTTCGGGACCGGCCAGCACCAGCGGGCGATGGTTCAGGATCGGCACGCGGAATACCGGTCCCAACCGCTGGTACTGGGTAGTGAGGAAGCTGCTCAGGGCGGTGATCATCGGCAGCACGTTGCCGATGATCGGGGGCCCCGGCGCGAGCGGGATGGTCAGAGCGGATGAGGCCGCCATATGGCCAAGATAGAGATACCCTGACGCGGCGACAAGACGGCCATAGCGGGTTTGATCCGAGGTATCATCGATGGATCAGTTCGCCGATGGACCAGTTCGCCGATGGACCAGTTCGCGTTGGACCAGCTCGCGTTGGACGAGGGAGCAGGTGGAGCATGGTGATGAGACGCGCGACGGGAACGTTCGTTGCGGTGGCGTTGCTCGCGGTTCCGGTCCTGGCGAGCGCTGCATGTACGCCCGAGGTGGGCGAGGACGCGGTGACGGTCGAGTCCTGCCCGATCGAGCATACCGGTTACCGCCTGGTCCGCAGCCGCACCACGGCAGCCGGAACGGTCGGCGGGATGGTCCCCCTGCTCCAGGAGGACGCAGAGCGCGATACCGCCGCCGGTCCCCCGCACCGGTCGATCCTGCATGAGGTCACCGGTGCGGGCCTCAGCCGCCGCGTGGTGGTCAGCCGCCGGTCGTGGTGGCGGCTCGACGGTGGCGGGGTGGTGCTGGACATCGTCGGCGCCGACGATCTGGCAACGGACCTGGAGGGGACCCGCGTGCTCTGCCTGCGTTCCCGCTGGACGATCACTCCGGCCGATGCCGCGGGCATGGTCGCCATCCTGCAGGAGACGGTGAGCGATCCACGCCCGCCGTTCGGCCTGACCGGCCTGGTCACGGCGGAGACGGCGCGGATCATGCACGGGATGCTCATCGGACTGCGCCGGGAGCTCGGGAGCTCGGCGCAACCTGCGGCGCCCGACGTGTCGGCATGGCCCCTGCTGGAAGAGCCGCTGCCCGACGTGTCGGCACGCTTCGCCACCTGCCACCTGGACGGGTGAGCGGCGCTTGCAGTGCGGATCAGGCGGAGGATTTCGCGCGGCGCAGGTCGGCGTCCGTGTCGATGTCGAGCTCGCCGCCCGGAAAGTCGACCACCTGGAGCGGGGAGCAGCCGCGCAGCACGCGCTTCGCGCCGCTATCGCCGGTGAGCGCCGACAGCCGGTCGAACAGGTCCGGCGCGAACAGCACCGGCGCGCCGGTGGTGCCGCCGTAGGCGCAGGCGACCGCCCGGGCTTCCCCGCGGCGAAACCGATCGATCAGCGTCGCCAGCAAAGCGGCCGTCAGCCGCGGCTGGTCGCACGGCAGCACGATGCAGCCGGCCGGCCGGTGGGCGGCGGCCGCGCGTATCCCGCACGCGATCGAGCTGCCCACGCCGTCCGCCCAGTGAGCGTTGCTCACGGGCAGGACCGGCAGATCGGCGACCGCGGCGCGCACCGCGTCCGGTTCGGCGCCGAGCACCACCGTCACCGGCCGGCAGCCGGCGTCGAGCGCCGCCCGCGCGGCGCGGCGCACCAGGGGCTCGCCACCGATCGGCACCAACTGCTTGGGACGGCCGAGCCGCGTCGAGCCTCCGGCCGCCAGCACCACCGCCGCGATGGGCGCTTCCTCGCTCACGGTCGCCGCTCGTGGATCGGACCCGCGCAGTCGCGCAGGTGGCCCGACGCACGCGCGGCCAGCACGCCCAGGATCTCCGCGATCACCGAGAGCGCGATCTCTTCCGGCGTCTGCGCGCCCACGTCCAGGCCGGCCGGACAGAAGAGCCGCCCCCGATCGGCCGCCTCCCAGCCCGACTCGGCGATGAGCCGTTGCGCACGCGAGCGAGGGCCGATCACCCCCACGTAGGCGGCCGGCGTGTCCTTCAGCTCGCGCAGGATGGCCGCGTCGCGCAGGAAGTCGTGGGTCACCGACACGCACGCGGTGCGCGCTCCGGGGGCGATGCGGTGGACCGCGTCGGCCGCGCCGGCGACGTGCAGCACCTCGGCGGCAGCCGGATGGCGCTCCGGGTCGGCGTACACCGGACGGTGGTCCACCAGTGTCACGTGCAGGCCGACCTGCGCGGCGATCTCGGCCAGGGGGACGACGTCGTCGCCGGCGCCGAACACCGCCAGCCGCCGCACCGGCGTCATCCCCTCGATCATCACCTGCACCATGTGCTCGCACACCCGGTACCGGCTCACGTCGACCCGCTCGGAGCCCAGCAGCGACCGCGCGTCCCGCTCGACGGCCGCCTGCAGGCCGGCGTCGCCCAGGGAGCCGCGCGCCGGGCCGTCCCCGGTCACCAGCAGGCGCGCGCCAAGACGCGTCGGGCTGCGGTCCGTCTCGACGTCCACCACCGTGGCAAGAACGGACGGCTCGCCCCGTACCGAAGGCTCCAGGCACGCGCGCAGCGACGGCTGATGCCCGTCGTCGACCGGCCCCAACAGGATGTCGACCACGCCCTGGCACCCGCTGCCGGAGCCCATCACCACGTCCGCGGGCCCCGTGGTGTCGAAGCGGTGCATGGAGGTGCGGCCGCTGCCCATCGCCTGCCGCGCCCGATCGTCCAGGTCGAAACAGCCTCCCGAGAGCATCCCCACGCGCTCCCCGCCGGCGCCGAACAGCATGCGCGCGCCGGCCCGGCGGTAGCTGGAACCGGAGACCTGCACGACGGTGGCCACCGCGCCGGGCTGCCCGTCCCGCTGCAGGGCCCTCAGGTGGTCGAGGAGACGCTCTCGTTCGGTCATGGAGCGTACAGGAGCGCGTAGATCAGCACGCCGGTGACCGACACGTACAGCCAGATGGGAAGCGTCACGCGGGCAAGGGCGCGATGGCCGGGGTGACGGGTCCAGCCCCGGCGCAGCGTCACCAGCGCAAGCGGTACGATCGTCACCGCGAGGATGATGTGGGTCACCAGGACGGGGTAGTACAACCATGGCGCGGATCCCTCGTAGGACTTCGCGCCGCCGCTCGCTCCGTGGTAGATCAGGTACCCGGTGAGAAACAGCGTCGAGGCCGCGAACGCCGCCAGCACCAGCGCCCTATGGGTGCCGACCGCACCGCGCCGGATGGCGATGAACGCCGCCACCAGACAGACGGCGGCGATCGCGTTCCAGACCGTGTTCACGGCCGGCAGCGCCGACACGTCGAGCCGCGATTCCGTGCGCGCGCCGGTCACGACGAAGGTCACCGCGGCCACGGCGGCCACGCTGAAGATGGCGATGATCGTGAGCCAGAAGCGGTCGGCGGCGGCGCGCTCGGCCGCGGTGCGGAGCATGGACAGATGAGTATACCCGCTGCAGGCGAGCGGAAAGGCGTCCGGCGCGCGCTGGTGATCACGGACCGTGCGCTGGCGGCCGCGGGCGGCGAACCGGCGGTGCGCCGGCTGTGTGGAGAGCGCGCGCTGGACACGGAGTTCACGCTGCGCCGCGAGCACGATCGCGGCTGCCTGGACCTGCACGCTTCCTGGCTGATCGACGGTCATACGCGGGGCTTCGTGGTGGCGCTTGGCGCCGATCGGGCCGCGGATGCCGGGTTCCACGTTTCCGTGTGCGGGTCGATCGTCGCCGCGTTGAACCACGTGCGGGCCGTGTGGGCCGAGCGGCCCACCTTCTCCTCCTACCGTGCCGCGGCGGCCACCGTGGAGCGGCTGCGCTCCCGCGGCCGGCTGGTGTTCACCAACGGCGTGTTCGACCTGCTGCACGCCGGCCACGTGCGGTCGCTGGAGCATGCGCGCGGCCTGGGCGGGGCGCTGGTGGTGGGCCTCAACAGCGACGCCTCGGCGAGCGGGCTGCGGCCGGCCGGCCGGCCGGTGATCCGCCAGTTCGCGCGCGCCGAGCTGCTGGCGGCGCTGCGCTGCGTGGATGCGGTCATCATCTTCGACGAGCCCGATCCGCTGCGGCTGATCGAGGCGGTGCGCCCCGACGTGCTGGTCAAGGGCGCCACCTACACGGCCGATCGGGTGGCCGGCGGCGCCGAGGTGCGCGCGGCCGGCGGGGTCGTGGCGCTGTCGCCGGTGCTTGCCGGCACCTCCACCAGCGCCATCGTCGAGCGGATCACCCGAGGAGGCGCCGGCAAGCCCTGAGCACCGGATCGACGGGAATCCGGTCCATCGATGCGCCGGCCGGCGGCGCCGGCAGGGAGGCGCAGTGATCGCCCGGCACGACCGACGACGGCGTGACCACCAGCACCGGGGCGGCCGCCGGGGCCGGCGCCCACACCGCGGCGTCGCTGACCGCGAACAGCGCCACCACCGGCACGGACAGGGCGGCTGCCAGATGCGTCAGGCCGGAATCGTTGCCCAGCAGCAGCGTGCAGGAGCGGATCGCCTGTGCCGTGCGCGTGATCGGCTGTTCCCGCACCATCAGGTCGCCCTCGGCGGCCGGCGGGCGCACCTCGTGCTCCGCCGGGCCGAGCAGCCATATCACGCTGGCGTCCGGGCGGAGCGCGTCCGCCACGGCGGCGAAGCGGTCGAGCGGCCAGTTCTTGCGCGCGCTGCCGGAGCCCGGCGCGATTGCGACCCGCAAGCCGTGCGGCGGCGCTGCCGGAAGAGCAAGCGCCGGCGCGCGATCGTCGGCGGGCGCGGCGCCGACCGCGCGCAGGTGGTGCCGGACGATGGGCTCCCGGCCCGCCGGCACGGGGCGCACCACGCTGACCGGACCGGACACCGCCGCGGCGAGCGCCCGTTCGATCGGGCCGCCCGGCTCCGTGAATGCCAGCGCCGCGGCGACCGGCGCGGGCAGCGGCGTGGCTGCGCCGCGATAGGCGCGCGCGAACCATGCCGCGCCGGCGTCCCAGCGCTCGCCGACGATGCCGGCCGCCTGCAGCAGCTCGCCGGAACGGCCGCGGCCAAGCAGCACCAGCCGTGCGATGCTCCGGTCGCGGGCCCAATGCTCGATCGCCGGCACGGCGACGATCAGATCGCCCAGCGCACCCGTGTGGTACACGATTCCCGTTCGCACGCTGTGGAGACGATAGACTACGCCCGGCATGAGGAGCGGTGAGGCCGGGGCCGGCGGAGGCGATCGACGAGTCCGCCGAGTCGCGGCGGCAGTTCTCACCGTTGCGCGGGGCGTGGCGATGGGAGTCGTCGAGATCGTCCCTGGTGTGAGCGGCGGCACGATGGCCCTGGTGCTGGGCATCTACGGGGAACTGACCAACGCGATCGACGCCACCTTCGCGTGGATCGGACGGGGGCTGCGCCGGCTACTGCCCGGCGGCCATGCTGCCACCCGTGGCGTGAGCCCGCCGTTCTCGTTCCTGGCACTCCTGGCGGTCGGCATGGCGGCAGCGCTGCTCGCGGGCAGCCATCTGGTGACGGAGCTGTTGAACAGCGCGCTTGGGCCCACCTACGCCTTCTTCTGCGGACTGGTACTGGCGTCGGTGGCCACACCGTGGCGGCTGATGGAGCGGCGCGGCCCGGTCGAGGTGGTCGTGATCCTCTGCGCCGCGGTCGTGAGCTTCGTCGCCGTCGGCCTGCGCGCGGCGGAGCCCGGAGTGCCGGCGCTGCCGTTCCTGCTGGTCTCCGGAGCGCTGGCGGCAGTCGTGCTGGTGCTGCCGGGAGTGAGCGGGTCGTTCGTGCTGCTGGCGCTTGGACCCTACGAGTACGTGATGGAACGGGTGCGCGGCCTCACCGCGGGCGAGATCGGCGAGTCGGCGCTGCCGCTGGCGGTGTTCGGGATCGGCGTCGTGCTGGGGCTGGCGACCGTGACGCGGCTCATCACCTGGCTGCTTGCGCGCCACCGGTCGCCGACGCTGGCGGCCCTGACCGGGTTGATGCTCGGATCGTTGCGGGCGCTGCTGCCGTTCTACCGGGAAGGACAGTCCGTGCCCCTGCGCGAAGTGGGGACGCTGGGTGTCGAGCTGGTGTCCCTGGCGGTCGCTGCCGCTGCCGGCGCCGGTGTCGTGATCCTGATGTCATGGGCCGCGCGCCGGGGCGGACCCGGACAGCGGCTACCGCGGCATTCCGACAGGCTTACAGGCTGACACGAGCCCCGGTCCGCGCCGATTCGTGCGCGGCCTCGATCACGCGCAGGGTGCCGGCCGCGAAGTCGGCGGTGAGCGGTTCTCCCGGCGCCGACAGTCGGTCCTGGAAGTGGGCGATTGCAGGGGCGAACGCCGGTCCGCCGTTGTCCAGGGTGATCGTCTCGCGGCGGTCGCCGCCGGTGAGCTGGATCGTGCTCTCGTCCGGCGGATGGTACGGCTCCGGCACGTGGATCGTCCCGGCGCTGCCGGTGATCGTGATGCCGCGGTTTCGGTGGTCGTCGAAGCCTCCCATGGCGACCGCCTGTATGCCGCCGGGGAGCTCCAGCACCAGGCTGGCGGCGCCGTCGACGCCGAACCGTTCGTCGTAGCGGACGGCCGCCTGCACGGTGAGCGGTTCGGCGTCCAGCAGGTGGCGGATGTACGCGATCGGGTAGCACACCACGTCGAGCAGCCCGCCGCCGCCCATCGCGGGGTCCATGCGTATGTCTCCGGCACGCTCGTCGCGGTCGAAGAAGAAGCTCATGTGGCCGGTGATCTGGCTGACCGTGCCGATGCGGCCGGCCGCGAGCAGATCGCGGAGCACCCTGGTCTGCGGGTGGTAGCGGAAGACGAACGCCTCCACCAGCGGGATAGCGAGCTCCCGGCAGCGCGCCGCCAGGCTCGCGGCGCTGGCGCTGGCGTCGGTGAGCGGCTTCTCGCAGAATACCGGAATGCCGCGCTCGGCCGCGGCCAGGGTCCAGCGCTCGTGCTCGGAGTTGGGTAGCGGCACGTACAGCGCGTCGACGCCGCCCGAGTCCAGCAGCTCGTCGTACGAGCCGAATGCCCGCGCCGCTCCTTGAGCGGCGGCGAACGCCTCCGCCCGTCGCGCGTCGCGGCTGGCGACGGCGGCCAGCTCGGCGCCGCGCACGGTGCGCAGCGCCGGGATGAAGACGTTGGCGGCGATCTGCGCGGTGCCCAGGATCCCCCAGCGCACGGTTTTCATGACTCTCCCATACTACCGCGTCCAGCCCGCCGTCCGGGACGCAGCGACCGCAGCCGGCTGCGGTGCCAGCTCCGTCTGACCGTGCCCGCGTCTCGCGCGGCGCCGGCGACCTCGGCGGCGGTGGGCTGGTAACCGGCGTAGGCGACGCGCACGAACAGGCCGACGAATGCGCGCAGCGAGCTCGCCGCCTCCGGCAGTCGGGAGCCGAACGACCCCTCCCACGACAGCCATCCGGTGGTCTCGGGCAGCGGTATGCCGGCGCGCGCGCCGAGCTTGATGTAGCGGTGCGCGACGCGGCCGATCGGGCTGGCGCGCATGGATGCGCGGGTGGACAGGACCAGGCGCACGGCCACCCAGACGATGGCGATGAGGAGCAGCGCCGCGGCGGCGGCCAGCATCGGACGGGTGTTCAACGCCCGGCGCTCGGCCCGGATCTCGCGGCCCAGCATGGAGGAGAGTTGCCGCGCGGTGGCCGAATCGAGCTGCACCTCCTCGTCCACCGTCGACAGCTCCTCGGCTGCCGTCTGGCCCAGGTTCGGCAGGAAGCCGGGATTCACCGCCGGGGTCGCTTCCCAGGTGGTCCAGCCATACCCGCCCAGCCACACCTCCGCCCAGGTGTGGGCCGCCAGGCCCGTGACCACCGCTTCCGTGGTGACCAGCTCCGCGACGTCGATGTCCGGATCATCCAGCTCATCGATGCCGGTGAGGATGGCGTCGAGCGACGTCACCGGAAAGTGGACGAGGTAGCCCGACACGTACCGCGCGTGGATGCCGTTGATGCGGGCGAAGATGGTGAAGGCGGTGGCGAAGTGGACGCAGTAGCCAACCCGCTCGCCCAGCAGGAAGTGAGCGATGAAGTCTTCGCCGCGGGACGGTGCGGGGGGCGTGAGCGAATAGACGCAGCTCGACTTCAGGAAGCGTTCGATGCTGCGCAGCCGCTCGGCGGCGCTCTCGGACCCCTCGGTCACCTGGTTCGCCAGCTCCCGGACTTCCGCCGGCAGGCTTGCGGGCACCTGCAGGTAGCGGTTGTCGGTCGGCGGACCGAGCCTGCGAGTGATCGGATCGCGCCGCAGCGCGATCGACGTGCCGCGCAGGATCGGCTCCGTCGGGAAGAAGCCGCGCGCGTAGTCCGCGACGGCGAGCTGCGGCGCGTACTTGGTGACGGCGAAGTCGACCGTGTCGACGGTGTGCGGCAGCCGGTCGTACGCGTCCGCGAGCAACTCGACCTGCACGTCCGAGTCGCGGCCCTCCAGGGGCGGCGGAAAGATGATGAAGCGCTCCGTGTCGCGGTCGTCCGCCGGCTCCTCTCGCGTGAATGCCCAGGTGGTGCCGTCGTAGTGGTCGAACACCTCGGTGCGCAGGTAGATCGTGCGTCCCTGCGGCGAGTAGACGCGCAGCAGCGGCAGCGGCGACAGCACCGGCGTGCCGCCCAGCCGCCGTTCCTCGTGCTGGGTCCCGAAGCCGGGGATGGAGTACAGCAGCGGGAACCGCGGAAAGGTGGTGGAGATCGCGCCGCGCATGCGCGGGTGCAGCACCAGGTCGACGAAGTAGTTGCCGCCGGCCGCGCTCGGGAACAGCAGGCCCGCCCCCGCGGCCAGCAGCACGATGGTGGCCGCGAACAGCACGGAGCCGCCGGTACGCTCGACGCCGCGGCTGCCGAGCACGACCAGCGCCAGCACGACCGCCGCCAGGGTAAGCACGTTGAGCACCGCCGACTGGACCATCAGCGCCGCCAGGCCCACGCCCAGCACCGCCAGGACGGCGGCCGCCAGGCCGAAGCCGCTCGACAGCACCACCCCGGACGCCGACGAGAATGCCCAGCCGGCGATCAGCGCGAACAGGTTGGAGACCGCGCCCTGCTGGGCGCCGGCATGCACCTCCGCGAACCAGAGCCGGTAGGAGGAGAACGGCGTGATGAGGATACCGACCAGGATCGAAGCGCCGAACAGCGCCGAGGCACCGGCGGCCGTCCAGCGCAGCGACTTGGCAGCAGCCGCAGGGGCGAACGCCGCGGCGATCTGCAGGGCCACGACCGCGCCGGTGAGGCCCAGCAGCAGCGCGATGGACAGATCGGCGCGCAGCAGCCGCCAGACGGCGAGCGGCAGCGCCAACGCGACCGCGGCCGCCGCCGCGGCACGCAGATGCCGCCGGCGCAACCGAATCCGCGGGATTCGCTTGCGCCCCCATCCCCAACCTCGCTCGGAGTCCGCCGGATCACCCGCAGCCGCGGCTGATCCGGCGGACTCCTCGTCAGGCCGAACGGCTGAGAGCCAGCGGCGTAGCCGCGCGGAGATCTCCACCGGCCAAGTCCTCCTCGATCGTGTCGGTTCCTCGCAGCAGCATTACGCGGCCGCCGCGGTTGCGCACCGTGTTGAAGTACTGCTCGGCGTCGTGCAGCGCGCGCGGGCTGCGGCCGGTGCCGTTGAAGATCACCCCCGATATCTGCTTCGAGCTGACTGACGCCTCGATGATCGTGAACAGCTCCGGGTCCAGGTGGTGGGTCAGGAACATGACCGCATCCGCGTCGTCGGCGCGCGCCTCCCAGTCGGCCCAGAACAGCCGTGCCGGCGACACGCTGTCCCGGAACGCCAACTGGAAGTTCTCCTCGTACAGCCGGTCGAACTCGTCCAGATGCTGGCCCGAGAACGCGTACACGCCCTGACCGACGGCCGCGCGGACCGCGGTGGGTACGTCCATCGACAGGAAGTGGCGGACCACCGCCAGCAACGCCTCGATCGTCACGTCCTCGACCGCCAGCACCGGCGCGTCGCCGGCGCCCTCGGCCGGCATGCGCAGGTCGACGTAGATCGTCACCGCCGGCTCAGAGCTGGCCTGGTACTGGCGCACGAAGGGTTTGCCGATGGCCGCGAACTTCCGCCAGGCGATGTGGCGGGCCGGCTCCCCGTGGCGGGCCTCGCGGAGCTGGGTGAACATGGCGTAGTCGGGCTCCCCGACCATCGATTCACGCCGGCCGGCGTGCGGGTGCGCCTCGTCGCCGGCCGCAAGTCGGGCGATGTTCAGCACCCGGGGATAGACCTGGAACTCCCGGAAGCTCACCGTGGGGTGCGCGGCGAACAGGCGCAGCGGGTCGCGCAGGGTGACGCGCTGGATGCCGATCGTGTAGATGCCGCGGTAGGGGAGCTGGATCGGGTAGTCGCGATCGATCACCGCGCTGCCGCCCAGGTAGATCGACAGGTCGGGGAGCACGGTCTCGCCGAGCGGGCGCACCACCTTGAACTCCACGTGGAGCTGCGAGATGGGGATCACCGAACGGTTCTCGATCCGAAACGAGTAGACCATCTCTTCGCCCTTGACCGGGTGGGCGCTGGAGAACTGTTGCCCGAAGGCGAGCGATGAGGCGGCCACGTGCAGCGCGACGAAGGAGAAGAGCGGCACCAGCAGCAGCGTGATCGCCAGCGCGACGAAGAACCCGCCCAGATAGGCTGCCGCCAAGTAGGCGATGACCAGGGTGGCGGCGTAGAAGCCGAGCGCCCGCGCCCGTTGACCGACCGTGAAGGACCGGGTCATCGGGTGCCAATCTATCACACCGCCTCCGGCTGCGCAGACTCACCGGCCGCGGCAGTGCTACGATCACCGTCTGTCATGCAGCAATCCTCGCTCACGCTCTCTGGAAAGTCGTTCGTGGTCACCGGGGGCGCGCTCGGCATCGGCGGCGGCATCGCCGACGCGGCGGCGGCCGCCGGAGCCAACGTGCTGGTCGTCGACCGCGACGCCGGCGCCGGCGCGGCGCGGGTCGACAAGATCACCACGGCCGGCGGCACCGCCGTCTTTCTGCAGGCGGATCTGGCTACCCACGACGGCTGCCGCGCCGCCGTCGACGAAGCGGTGGCCGCGTTCGGCGCCGTGGACGTGCTGTGCAACAACGTGGGCATCCAACCCGCCGAGTCCTACCAGACCGCTGAGGACACGACCGAACAGATGTGGGACGTGATCATGGCGGTCAACGTCAAGAGCTACTTCCTGACGGCCAAGTACGCGATCCCGCACATACGCCGCCGCGGCGGCGGGGTGATCATCAACGTCGCCAGCGTGCAGGGGCTGCAGTCTGCGCCGCTGGTCCCCGCGTACGCCGCCAGCAAGGGCGCCGCGCTGTCGCTGACCCGCCAACTCGCAATCGACTACGCGCGCGAGAACATCCGCGTGCTGGCCGTCTGCCCCGGCAGCATCGACACCCCGCTGCTGCGCACCGCGGCAGCCATGCAGGAAGGTGACATCGAGCAGACCGTGCGCGACTGGGGACGGTCCCACCCACTGGGCCGCACCGGGCAGCCGCAGGAGATCGCCTCGGTGGTGGTGTTCCTGGCCGGGCCGGGCGCGTCGTTCATGACCGGCGAGTACGTCTGCGTCGACGGCGGATACAACGCGCTGGGTGCCTGGGCGCAGCCGCGCGAGCCGGACGGCGTGTGAACGATCGCCTGGACGGCGGCGTGGCGGTCGTCACCGGAGGGGCCGGCGGCATCGGCCGCACCGTGTGCGGGCACTTCGTGGAGCGGGGCGCCTGCGTGACGGTCGCCGACTTGGCGGCCGACCGGGCGGCGGAGACCGCCGCCGAATGCGGCGAGGGGCGCGCGATCGGCGTGCAGATCGACGTCGTCGACACCGGCTCGGCCGCTGACTGCGTGGCGGCCACCGTCGAGCGCTTCGGCCGCGTCGACTACCTCGTGCACTGCGCCGGCAACAACATCAAGGGTCCGGCGCTGGAGCTGACCCTGGAGGACTGGCGCAGTCAGCTCGACACCCACCTGACCGGCGCGTTCGTCTTCTGCCAGGCCGTGGGCCGGCGCCTGGTCGCGCAGGGGGAGGGGGGCCGCATCGTGTTGCTCTCCTCCGTGGCGGCGTGGGCGCCGATTCCGCAGCGCGGCGCCTACAGCCCGTCCAAGGCGGGGCTGGTGAGCCTTGCGCAGGTGTTGTCCGTGGAATGGGCGGAGTATCGGATCAACGTCAACGCGGTCTGCCCGGGCGTGGCGAAGACACCGATGACCGATATGGTGTATTCACGTGACCCAGAGTTGAAGCGAACCCGCCGGAACCGGATGCCGATACCCCGCGAGGTGCTGCCGGAAGAGATCGCCGACTTGGTGGTCTTCCTGTGCGGCGCCGGCTCGGCCTACATCAACGGGGCGGCGATTCCGATCGACGGCGGCTTTCTCAACTCGGGGTTCATGCCGGAGCGGAACCCGGGCGAGCCCTCATGAGGCAAATCCCAACGGAAGGAGCAAGGGAACATGGCAGACAAGGATAAGAAAATGCAGGACCTCGACCAGCGGGTGATCGGCGTGATCATCGGCGCGGTCGGTCTGGTGCTGTTGGTGCTGGGCATTGTGGGCATCGTGCGGGTCACCTTTCTCGGGGTGATCGGCGTGATCGTCGGCGTCATCGTCTACTTTGTCGGTGTCAGCAACAAGAAGAAGTGGGAAGAGGTCAAGAAGGACCTGTACCCGGAAGGGGAAGACGCGGGCGGCGAAAGCCAGTAGCGGCGCCGTGCCCGGCCTCGCGGCGCCCCACGGCCCCGCGGGTCCGGACGGACGCGCGCCGGCGCGCGTCCATGGTGGGGAGCCTGCTTCCGGTTCCGGAAGCGGCCGCGGTCGTATATTCCCATCGATGACCGAAGCAGCCGGAGTGCACGGCCTGTCGGTCCGCCCGGCGCGGGCTGCCGACATGCGTGCCTTCATCAGGCTTCCGTGGACGATCTACCGCGACGACCCGCAGTGGGTGCCGCCGCTGCTTCTGCAGGAACGGCGGCGCATGAATCTCTCAACCAATCCGTTCTTTCAGCACGCGTCGATGCAGCCGTTTCTGGCGTACCGGGCCGGTCGCATGGCCGGCCGCATCGCCGCGATCGTCGATACCCGTCACAACGAGTACCACGGCGAATCGGCCGGGTTCTTCGGCTTCTTCGAGTGCGTGGACGACGCCGAGGTAGCCGCGGAGCTGCTGCAGACCGCCGCTGACTGGCTGCGCGGCGAGGGCATGACCGTCATGCGCGGGCCGTTCAACCCGTCCACCAGCGACTCGCTCGGAATCCTGGTGGACGGCTTCGGCAGCCCGCCGGTTTTTCTGATGGCCTACAACCCGCCGTACTACGCGGGCCTGCTGGAAGGAGCGGGACTGGTCAAGGCGCGGGACCTGTACGCCTACTACATGCACTCATCGGAATCGGAGATACCGCCCAAGATCGCCCGCGTGGCGGCCGCGGTGCGCAAGCGCCAAGGGGTGAGCGTCCGCGGCGGGGACCCGCGGCGCATTCGCGCCGAAATGGATCTGATCAAGCTGATCCACAACGAGGCATCGGGCGACAACTGGGGGTTCGTGCCCAAGACGGAGGCGGAGCTGGACCGCATGGCCCGCGATCTGAAGCGTCTGGTCGATCCCGAGCTGGCGCTGTTCGCGTTCGTGCATGGCGAGCCGGCCGGCTTCTCGCTGGCGCTGCCCGACTGGAACCAGGCAATTCGCAACCTCAACGGCCGCCTGTTTCCGTTCGGGTTCCTCAAGCTGCTGCGCGATCGGCGCCGCATCAACCTGCTGCGCGTGTACACCACCGGGGTGCGGCCGCGCTTCCGCAACCTCGGGCTGGACGCGATCTTCTACTACGAGACCTGGGTGCGCGGCGTCGGCAGGGGATTGCTGGGCGGCGAGTTCTCCTGGGTCCTGGAGGACAACGTCAACATGCGCAACACGCTCGAGAACATGGGCGCGCGCCGGCACAAGACCTACCGCATCTACGAGCGCTCGCTGTAGCGTCCTGACGCCGGATCAGGCCGGCAGCCCGCGCTCCGTCTACGCCGAGCTCGCCGGAGCGGCTGCGGACCGCACGCGCCTTGTCAGGATCGGCCTCCGCGCACGCTGTTCGATCAGGCGCTGCACCTGCCGCCCCATCCTGTCGACCATGGCCGAGAGCTGGCAGAGATCCCGATCGAACGACTTGACGATGCGCCTCATCGCATTGTCCTGAAAGGACTATTCCGAGATTGTCGGTTCAGGGTAGCACGCGAGGGAGGGGCTGCTGAAGCATTGAACGCTCCGAGTCCCATCGTGCTTCAGCGAGTTTCCCGCGTCCGACCAACGACGCTCCCTTGTACGCGCGGGACTGGCCCGGTCTGGACTCGCTCGAGGCCGGCCCCCCGCGGCTTGGCTCGGGACAGCCGCATCGACGACCACATCCGCGGCAATCGTGTCCCATTCGCAGCGGCTGTGCGAGGCACGCACTCCCCTGGTGGGGCAGGGCCTGACTCTCGCACCTTGCTCCACCTGCCGGAGCGCGACGATCGTTCTGGTTGTCGGGAGGCCGCAACCGCGCCCGAGCCCTCGCCAAGTTCCAACGGAGGATTGGGATCTCCCCGGGCCTTACGCGCCACCGATCCAGCCTCGCCGTCCGGCCGTGTGGACATCTCGATGGTCCCACTCGCTCAGCCATTGAGTATCCGGTAAGATGGTGGTGTGAGTATGCCCGATCGTAGCGACTCCATAGCTGAATCTATGTGGAAATGGGTGAACGATTTCCGGTCATCACCGTAGAGTCCCACTGGGTGCTTGAACCGGAGGAAATGGGAAGCAAAAGAAAGTTCTGGTACTGCCCGCCTGGGGAGCCGCAGCAGCGCTGGCTATTCAAGTATCCTCAGAGTGGCACTGGTCAGCATTGGGCGGAGAAGATTGCGGCGGAGATTGCAGGATCGATAGGGATCCCTCGTGCCGGAGTAGAACTCGCGGTGTTCAATGGAGATCGTGGATCAGCCACCAAATCGTTCGCCCATGACGGCTTCGAACTGATCCACGGCAACCAGATATTGGCAGCGTTCCTTCATGACTACGACCCACAGACGAGGTTCCGCAAGTCAGATCACACTGTACACAATGTCTTGAGGGCTATCGATAGAGTATTCGACGAAGATGCGGCAAAGAGAAGAGCCAAGGAGTTGATGGCAGAGTATGTGGTCTTGGATGCATTGATTGGGAACACGGATCGGCATCACGAAAACTGGGGCGTGCTCTTGCGGCGAAAGCAGGATAACTGGGTAGGCGCATTGGCGCCGTCGTTTGATCACGCGTCTTCGATGGGGCGCGAACTGCGCGACGAAAGCCGCGAGAGGCGACTGGTAGAGAAACAGATCGGCGCGTATATAGAGAGAGGCCGCGGAGCGATCTACTGGTCGGCGGATGAGTCCCGTGGCCCGAGCCCTATTGAGCTCGTTCGTCGCTCGGCTGATGACTATCCGGAGATCTTTCTTCCTGCGTTGGGAAAGCTCCACAGAGTCAACGAAGCGTCCATAGATGACATGCTGCATCGTATTCCTAGCGGGTGGATGTCTCGCTGGGCGATGGACTTTGCCAAAGCGATAATATTGCTCAATTGCGAGAGGTGTTACGATGAACGGGAAAGCCATGTTCCTTGCTTGGCAGGATCAAGCGCCGAGTCATCAGTGGTTCCCGGTGGGGCGGCTTGATGCGTACGCGGAGAGGGCGCTCTATTGCTTTCGGTACACGAAGGGGGCATTGCGAGCACAGCGCGAAGCCGAGTTTCCTCTGTTGCTGGAGTTTCCGAGTCTGGAGAGGGAATATTGGTCGGCTGACCTGTTTCCATTGTTCAGGAACCGAGTGATGAACCGGGCTAGGCCGGACTTGGCCGAGTACTTGCATGCCCTCGATCTCGCGGAGGAGACGGACCCTTTTGAGATCCTTGCCGTGAGCGGGGGCCGCCGGGCAACCGATTCATACGAGGTCTTTCCGAAGATCGAGAAGAAGGATGACGGAAGTTTCGGTTGCCGCTTTTTCTTACACGGCTGGCGTCATGTCAATCGCGAAGCGCAGGGGAGGATCGACAGATTATGTGCGGCCGAGCCACTCTATGTGACGCTGGAGCTGACCAATCCGGTAACCGGACTGGCGGTGCAGATCCAGACGGAAGACTATCACATGATCGGCTGGGCGCCGCGCTATCTGGTCGGGGACTTGGCCGCGGCGATGGCGGAGTCAGCGGAATACAAAGCGCACGTGGTGCGTGTGAACCCACAACCTGCACCATCGAAGCAGCGCGTCCTGATCGAGATGGGAGGCCGGTGGGTGAGTCATCAGCCAATGAGTCATGAAGACTTCATTCCAATCGTTGGGGATGCCGTCCGGCGGTGACCGAAAACGGATCAGCAGGGCGCGACAAAGAGAATGGGTGACCGCGCAGCGCGATGAGACACCGGCGTGTAGGCGCAGGAGCGGAAGCGGCGGTCAGAAGCGGTTCGGCTGCTGACTCGTTGACCGTCGAGAGGCGCTGAGGTAGCATCGCGACTCCCATGTCGGTACTCGAAACCATCGCCGAACGGCGTTCGATCTTCGACTTTCAGCCGACGGTCGTGCCGCGCGACCGGATCGAGCGCGCGCTGCAGGCGGCCGTCTGGGCGCCCAACCACAAGCTCACCGAACCGTGGCGGTTCATCGTCGTCGGACCGGACTGCAAGCGCCGGCTCGGCGCGGTCTACGCGCGCATCAAGCAGGAGGACGTACCGGTCGACATCTCGCCGGAGGCGATGGACGAGATCGGCCGCAAGGCGGTCAAGAAGCTCATGGGCAAGCCCACCGTGATGGCGGTGGCCTGCGCCGTGTCCGGCGATCCCATGCTGGACCGCGAGGACTATGCCGCCACCTGCTGCGCGATCCAGAACATCATGCTGGCGGCGTGGGAGGATGGCATCGGCATGCAGTGGAGCACCAGCGGCCTGATCGAGGACGCGGAGGCGCTGTCGGTGCTGGGCGTGGATCCCGAGCGGGAACAGGTGGTCGGCCTGCTGTACGCGGGCTTTGCGGATCGGGTGCCGAACTCGACGCGGAAGCCGGCTGCCGAGCTCACCACCTGGCTGGCCTGAGGTAGAAACGCGGATGAACGCTACCACCCCGATCGGACTACCGGTCGCCGACCTGGACACCCCGGCGCTGATGGTCGACCTTGACCTGCTGGATCGCAACATCGAACGGATCGCCGGCCTAGTGATAGACGATGCCGGCATCGGCTGGCGCCCGCACACCAAGGGCATGAAGACGCCGGCGCTGGCGCACCGGCTGATCGCCCGCGGCGCGATGGGGGTGACCTGCGCGAAGCTGGGCGAGGCGGAGGTGATGGCCTCCGCCGGCATCAAGGACATCCTGGTCGCCAACCAGGTGGTCGGAGCGGCCAAGACGCGGCGCCTCGCGCACCTGTGCCGGGGCGGCGCGGACGTGGTCGTCGCGGTCGATTCGGAGATCGGCATACGCCAGATCGGCGCGGCGGCGACCGCCGCCGGCAGCGAGGTGCGGGTGGTGGTGGAGCTGAACGTCGGCATGGACCGGGCCGGGGTCGCTCCCGGAGATGAGGCGGTGCGCATGGCACGCATCGCCGCCGACACGCCTGGCGTGCTGCTGGCCGGGCTGATGGCGTGGGAGGGCCACACGCTAGGCATCGAGCCGATCGAGGCGAAGCGCCAGGCGATCGCAACCGCGGTCGGCCTGCTGACCGGCAGCGCCGATCGGTGCCGCGCGGCCGGGTTGCCGATCGACATCGTGAGCTGCGGCGGCACCGGCAGCTACTGGATCACCGCCCGCCAGCCGGGCGTGACCGAGATCCAGGCCGGCGGCGGCGTGTTCGGCGACGCCATGTACCGCCAGCGTTTCGGGGTCGACCATGACTGCGCCCTGCGCATCGCCGCCACCGTCACCAGCCGGCCGACCCCACGGCGCGTGATCTGCGACGCCGGCCGCAAGACCATGAGCGTCGAGCCGACCACGCCGCAGGTGCAGGGCGTTGCGGTGACGGACGCGAAATTCTCCGCCGAGCACGGCTCGCTGACCCTGGCGGAGCCGTCGGCGGAGCCCGGCGTCGGCGACCGGCTGGAGTTCATCGCCGGCTACTCGGACACCACCGTCTTCCTGCACGACACCATCTATGCCACGCGCGACGGCGTGGTGGAGGCGGTCTGGCCGCTACTCGGCCGCGGCAAGCTGACCTGATGGGTCTGTCGGATCGGCGCTAAGGCGGCGATCCGACAGGCCCATCAGGGAGGATGGGATGGGCCAATGAGCGGAGCCGAAGGCTTCGGTCATTGGGGCGCTGATGGGTCTGTCGGATCGGCGCATGGAGATGCATCCGGTGTAGCATCCGTGAGTGGAGATGCTCGGTGAGTGCTTTGCGGAGGTCGTGGAGTCGCTGCGCTGCGCGTGCGTCCGGCACTACGGCGACCGGTTGGTGACCGTCGGGGTGTTCGGGTCCGTCGGCCGCGGCACCCCCGGTCCCTGGTCCGATGTCGACACCCTGATCATCGCGAACCGTCTGCAGCGGGGGCGCGGTCGCCGGCTCCGCGAGTTCGACGCCGTGGAAGCGGCGTTGGCCGGCGTGCTTGCCGCAGTCGCACGTCGCGGTTGTCACACGACGATCTCGCCGGTCATCAAGACACCGGCGGAGGCTGCCGCCGGAAGCCTGCTGTTCCTGGACATGATCGATGATCTGCGCCTGCTCTACGACCGGGATGGGTTCTTCCGGAGTCATCTGGATGGATTCGCCGCCCGGCTGCAACGCCTCGGCGCCCGCCGCATCCACCGTGATGGGACGTGGCATTGGGACCTGAAGCCCGACTATCGCCCTGGCGAGGTCTTCGAGCTATGACCAGCGTCTCCCTCGGAGCCAGCTACCTGGAGAAGGCGGCTACACGGCTCAAGGTGCTGGACATGCTCCACCGCGAGCGCGCCTATTCCGACGTGGTTCGCGAGGCACAGGAAGTGGTAGAGCTCGCGCTCAAGGGCGTGCTGCGGGTGCTGGGAGTGGAGCCGCCGAAGATTCACGACGTAGGTCCGCTCATTCTGGAGTACCGTGATCGGTTGCCGGGCGAAGTTCGGCCCGATGCCGATCGAATAGCGGAAGCATCCCGCTGGCTGCGGAAGGAACGCGAGTTCGCGTTCTACGGCGAAGTCGATCTCATCCCGACCGAAGAGTATGGGATCGAGGAAGCCGACCGGGCGTTGGCCGATGCCCGCTTCGTCGTGGGCCGCACGCGTGTCGTCTTTGCCTCGGTGCGCAGAGAAGACGAATCATCGCAGGCGATGCAGGGATGAGTCGGGCGGTGATGGAGGCCTGCCCGCCTGCCGGCCTCGGCGAGCGACAGGCAGAGCGCGCGGAGCTGGCTCACGCGCTTCAGCCGCGCCGTCACGGCTTTCGCGGAGAGGTCGGGCTCGCTGCTGTCGTCGTTCGCCATCACGTCGCGTCCGTCAGCTTGTCGATGTCATCCCGATCCTGACCGCTCCCGCGGAGGCGTTTCAATGCGATGAGCCCGTCCCTCGAGACCGTGCAGATGCTGCCGTGCTCCCAGGCAAGCCGCTGCCTGCCATTCCACACCGGTTCCAGCGGAGCGGTCGCGTGCAGGAGATCGACGATCAGCACGTCCTCCGAATCGGGGTCCGGCTTCACGAGGCGGGAGATGACCACCGCACCGTCCGCGAACTCCATGTCGGCGCCGGTCAGACGGTAGCCCACCGGACCGAGCGTGCGGCGCACGCGGTCGACGTCCGCGGCACGGACCAGCAGGTCGACGTCGAGCGTGGCACGCGGGATCCCGTGAATGGCCAGCGCCACGCCCCCGCACAGCGCGTAGTCGATGTCGTCCCCATCCAGCGCGCCGACGATCCTTCGCAGCTCCGCATAGAGATCAATCATCGGGGCGTCAGCTCTGACAGACCTCCTGCACCATGCGCCGGTACACGTCGACGGCCCGGTGAAGTTGAGCCAGCTCGATCCACTCGCCGTCGGTGTGCGCCTGGGCGATGTCGCCTGGTCCCATCACCACGAGTTGCACGCGCTCCTTGAAGGCGTGCGCGTCGGTCCCGTACGGCACGGTCCTGGCCCGCTCCGCTCCGGTGGCGGCCAGCGCGGTCCGCACCACCTCCGAGTCCGGGTCGACCTGGAACGGGGTGCCCGCGTGCGCTTCGACCTCCAGGCCGTGCGCGCGGGCGCGTTCCGACACGATCTCGATCACGTCCTGCGTGCGGTCGCCGGGCGCCGGCCGGAAGGACACGGTGCAGACCGCCTTGGGTGCGGAGACGTTGGGACGGGTACCGAAGTCGGTGTAGACGACGTTGAAGCCGTTGGTCGGCGGGTCGAAGTCGCGGTTCCAGAAGCTCTCGTCGGTGCGGAAGGTCTCCGCCAGTCCCGGCAGCTCGGCCAGGAACGGCGCCATCAGCAGGTTGGCCGACACGCCGCGGCCGGTGGAGGTGTGCGCGGCGCGTCCGTGCGCGGTGACGATCACGCGCGCGCCGCCCTTGTGGGCGTACACCGGCACCATGCGCGTCGGTTCGGCGATGACGCCGCAGCGCGGCAGCTCGGCGTTGTAGAGCTCCGACTCCTGGTCGATCTGCCGCGCGCCGCGGCCGGAAACCTCCTCGTCTGCCGTGGCAGCCACGTATACCGCGCGGTCGAGCTGGTCGTGCCGCAACGCCGCGGTCGCGCACAGCGTGGCCGCCAGCGGTCCCTTCATGTCGCTGCTTCCCAGGCCGATCAGCCGGTCGTCGCGCACCACGGGGCTGTGCGGATCGGTGGACCAGCCGTCGCCGGGGACGGTGTCCACGTGTGAATAGAACGCCAGCCCGCCTGCGCCGCGGCCCTTCTTGCCGATCACGCTGTCCTTGCGTACGCCGTCATCGTCGTCGTAGGTGAGGCGCTCGATCTCGAAGCCGTGGCGCTCCATGAAGCGCTCCACGACGTCGCACACCGGTACGCTGCTGACGCGGCTGACCGAATCGACCGCGACCAGATCCTTGGTCAGGGCTACCGGGTCAGCCCCAAGGGGATCAGACATTGCCGTCGCTCCCCGCCGGTGCGACCGGGCGCCCGCTGCGGGCCGATTCGTAGAGCGCGTCCATCAGCTCGCTCTGGCGCACGCCGTCGGTGGGGCCGGTGGCCGGCTCCTCTTCCCCCCGGATCGCCGCCACGAAGTTGAGCGCGGTGGGCGTGGCTTCACCCGTGCAGCTCAGCTCGTCGATCTCGCCGTCGCCGTCGTAGGCGCGCAGCCAGCTCCCCGACCAGCCGTCGATGGACACGCGCCCGCCGGCGAAGATGAACTCCATGCCGGACGAGGACGCCGGGCAGTTGCCGGAGATGACGATGGTGGCCAGCACCCCGCTCTCGAAGCGGGCCACCAGCGCGGAGTTGATGTCCACCGGCATCCCCATGAAGTCGACCATCGCGTAGACCTCGGCGGGGCTCGATTCCAGGGTCCAGATCAGGCTGTTCAGCAGGTGCGCGCCGGAGTCGTAGGCCTGTCCGCCGCCGGCCAGCACCGGGTCGCGCTTCCAGGGGCGGCCGCTGGAGGTGAGCCTCAGCCACGGCTGCGTCAGGTAGCCGGTGACCAGCTCCAGCGTCCCCAGCCGCTGGCTGCGCACGATGGAGCGCAGCCGCTGGAAGGTCGGGGTGCAGGGCGTGTTGTAGCCGATCAGCAGCAGCTTGCCGGCCGCTTCCACGCGGTCGCGCAGCGCGTAGGCGTCGGCGACGGTGGTGACCATCGGCTTCTCCACCAGCACGTGGCAGCCGGCGGCCAGCGCGCGCGAGGCGTGCTCGCAGTGCATGCTGTGCGGCGTGGCGATGACCACGCCGTCCAGGCCGGATTCGGCGTACAGCGCCTCCTGTTCGGTGAACAGGGCCGGACGCGGCGCGTCCGGGATGTGCTCGGCGATGAAGCCGTCCATGATGTCCGTGCTCACGTCGCACACGGCGACCAGTTCGGCACCGTCGGCGGCGACCAGCGACTGGGCGTGGCGGCGCGCGATGCCGCCGCAGCCGACCAGGCCGATCCGCAAGGCTGTTTCGGGTGTCATGGGGCGGCATGGTAGAGGGACGCGGGCCGGCTGCCCAGTGCCGGCAATCATCCTCCGGGCGCCGACCTACGCCCTCTCGGCCGCACGCAGCACGTCGTCGACGGCAACGCCGAAGCCGTCGAGCATCTCCGACGTCGCGTGCTCGTGCCGGTGGAATACGCCGCGCTGCACGTACGTCCTGCCGGACAACGTGAGGACGGTGATCGACTCCGTGCCGGGTTCGACGATCCAGTACTCGGGAATACCCGCTTCGGCGTAGTCACCGCGTTTCTGCACGAAGTCGCGTTCCGGGTCGTCCGGACTGACCACCTCGACCACCAGGTCGGCTCCGGTCCAGAAGCGGGCGCCGCTGCGTGCGTCTTCCGAGTCGCAGAGCAGCATCAGGTCCGGTTCGCGGAACTTCCCCTCGCGGATGCGCAGGCGGAGCGGAGCGAACAGGACTTCGCCGCCGATCGGGCGGAGGTAGGCGTGAAGTGTCGCATAGAGAGACGCGACAATCCGCTGGTGCTCGCGAGACGGCATCGGCAGTACCTCCAGGTATCCATCGGTGAACTCGACGAGCCGGCGGGCGTGGTCGGTCAGCCACAGGTAGTCGCCGTCGGCCCAGGACCCTTGCGGCCGCACCTCCGCGAGCAGGTCGTTCACCTCTGCCTGCGCCGTCACGAGCGCCATGGTAGAGAGCTGCGGTCCGGATTGACAAGCCGGAACCTGTCGCGGCCGGCGTCGGCGGCATGGTATGAATCGGGCGATGAAGCTGCCGCAGGCGATGCCGGAAGACGCCGGCCTGGAGCCGCGCCGCCAGGCGGTGATCGACGTGCTGAAGGACCGCTTCGCTCGTGGCGAGATCGAGCTGGCCGAGTACGAGCGGCGCATCACCGCGGCCGCGGATGCGCAGCGGGTGGCCGATCTGGCCGCGCTGGTGAGCGATCTGGGTCGGAGCGCCGTGCCGCCGAGCCTCCCGGAGGCGAAGCAGCAGTTCGTGACGGTGATGAGCTCCCGCAACCAGCGCGGCGACTGGCTGCAGGCCGATGCGGTGGTGGTCTATGCGCTGATGGGGTCGGTCAGCCTGGACTTCACCGAGGTGCGGCCCGGCGACCGCCCGGTCGTGATCGAGGTGCGCAGCATGATGGGCGAGGTCAACCTCAGGGTGCCGGCCGGCATGCCGGTGCAGATGGACGTCGACACCATCATGTCTGAGGCGTCCGTGCACCGGAGCGTATCCGGGGAGCCGGTGACCGGCCACGGAGTCATCGTGCGCGGCGTCGCGGTGATGAGCTCGGTGACCGCCCGCGTGCCGCGCTGACGGCGGCGCGTCAGCCGAAGACCGCGAACACCTTGATCAGGTAGTAGGCGGCGATCGCCAGCATGGCCGCGCCGGCGACGCGGTTGATGATGCCCTTGTGGCGTCCCAGGAAGCGGACGATCGACTGGCTGAACGCCCCCGACGCGAGCGCCAGGACCAGCAGCGGCGTGCCGATGCCGATCGCGAAGATCACGAAGTTCAGCATGTTGACGCCGAAGTCACCCACCGACACGGCAAGCTGCTTGGAGAAGAAGGCGCCGATGAAGCCGGGGTTGCACGGCAGCACGATGAAGCCGAAGAAGGCGCCGTAGCCGAACGCGGCCAGCACCGGGTTGCTTGCCGTCGGCGCGCGCACCACCGGCAGCAGGCGGCTGAAGTCGACGTTCAGGATCAACAGCACGCCGATGACCGCCAGCGCCGCGAAGGCGATCGGTGAGGCGACGGCGGTGACGCCGGTAAGGGACACCTCCAGCAGCGTGGAGAAGATCAGCCCGATCGCCACCATCGCGGCGGTGACGCCGGCGACCACCGCCAGACCCAGGGTCAGCGGCGCGCGCCGCGCGCCTTCCCGCTGGCCGGCCAGGAAGGCGATGAAGCCCGGGTAGAGAGGCAGCACGCAGGCCGCGGTCAGCGGTGTGGCCAGCCCCAGCACGAAGCTGGTGGCCAGGTTACCGAGCGTGGCGGGACCTCACGGGCGCCGGGCGCTCAGGCCGAGCCGGCATCGGCCCCGCCGTCTCCCTCGACGCCGTCGTCCGGGACGACCGGGCAGGCCGCGATCTGTTCCTGCAGGAAGTCGGGCCGCTTGACGCCGCGTTTCTGCAGCAGCGTCCGCTCGGTCTGGCCGGGACAGATCAGGATCACCGGCGCCGACGGCGGGTTGAGCACCGCCACGCCGAACTCGTCGCGCAGCGACCGCGAAAGCTCGACGGGCGAGACCGCGTACAGCCAGTCGAAACCGTGGCGGTCCAGGTGGCGGGTGACGTGGCCCTGCGTCTCGTTGGGGTCGGTGTTGAGGCTCACGGAGATCACGGCGTCGCCGACCTCCTCGTGCAGGGCAACGAGCTGCCGCTGCTGGCTGGTACAGGTCGGGCACCAGACCGCGAACGTCTCCAGCAGGATCGGTTTGTCCGCGTACTGGGCGAGCGTGAACGTGTCGCCGGTGCGGACGTCGGTCAGCTCGACCCCGAGCCAGGCGACGGCCGGCTCCGGGGCTGCCGACTCCTCGGCAGCCGGCTGGTCGGCAGCCTGGGCGATCGCCCCGGTCGCCCCGATCGCGAGGAGCGCGCCTGCGATGAGGCTTGTGACGGCGAGCCTGCGCCTGATCTGTTTCATGCGTTCCGTTCCTTCCTCGGTAGTTCTACCGGTGGTGATCGTCCGAGACGCGCCGATCTTACCGCTTATGCGGCCCATCCCGCAGAGCCTTGAGCGGCACTCGCCGACCGTTCATGCTGTGCGCGGAGAATGGAGATGGCAGATATCAAGATCACGATCAGCGACAACGGACCCCTTCTGGTCAGCGGGCCCGTGCCTCTGCTGGACGCACGCGGCAACCCGGTGGAGGGAGCTTCGGACAAGATGGCGCTCTGCCGCTGCGGGGGGTCGAGCAACAAGCCGTTCTGCGACGGCACCCATCGCGAGATCGGCTTCAGCGGAACCTAGGATCGCCCAGTCCCGGCCTCAGGCGAACTCCTCCGAGCGCTGGAACTTGTCGGTCGGAACGGCGTCGCTCGACGGGATCTTGCCGATCGGGTTCGGGGACTCCGCCGTGCCGCGCACGGGATAGGCTTCGAAGAACGGCCACTCGTCGAGGTCGGCCTTCACGCAGGTGGGGCTGTAGCGAAAGGTCATCCCCACGCGCGGGCGTCCGTCGCGGCTGGTCGTCGATCCGTGCACCAGGCCGATGTCGTGCAGCGACATCCGGCCGGCCCGCAGGTCCATGCTGACCACCCGGCCGTCATTGATGCGTTCGGCGGGGATCTCCTGCTCCAGCGCGTAGTCCGCCCGTTCGTTGCGCCGGTGCTCGAACGCGCCGTCGCGGTGGCTGCCGGCCACCACTTTCATGGCGCCGTTGCCGGCGTCGGTGTCGAACACCGCCAGCCACACCGTGGCCGCTTGTAGCGGCTGCAGCGGCCAGTACTGGCCGTCCTGGTGCCACGGCACGGTCTGGCGGCGATTGTCGGCCGAGGAGATTTCGCCTTCCGCCGGAAGCTTGCAGAAGAACTGCGCCCCCCAGCAGTAGAAGTCGCTGCCCAGCACGCCTTCCACGTAGTCGAGGATGGGCGGGAACCGGGACAGCTCGTACATCCAGCGGTTGGCCTTGTGCCAGCAGTTGACGGTGTTGATGTCGGTGCCGGCCGGCAGCTTGGCGAGCAGCTCGCGGAAGCGGGTCTGCACCGTGCCGATCGACGCGTCGTCCATGACCGGCAGCCCCAGCAGGTAGCCTTCGCGTTCGTAGTCGGCCACGGCCGCTGCCGACAGCGGCCCGGCGTCGCCGCTGGCGGTGAGCGGGTGGTCGCCGGTCATCGCTACTGCCATCCGGACCGGCGGGCTGCCTCCGCCACCGTGAACTCGTCGCTTTCGGCGAAGCGGCGCTTGCCGTCCTCCAGGTCGATGACCGATTGCACGGCGGCCAGCGTCTCCTCGGCCCGGTCCAGCGGCACCCGCACGCAGCCGTTGCTGTCGGCCATGATCAGGTCGCCACAGCGGATGCGGAGCTGACCCACGGTGATCGGCGCGCCGATGCGCACCGGACAGAACAGGCCGTGGCCGGGCACCACCCCCCACGCGAACATCGGCAGCCCCACCGCGCGGATGCCGTCCAGGTCGCGGATGGTGCCGTCGACGATCACTCCGGCGACGCCCAGCCGCTTGTGCATGACCGCCATCACGTCACCGAACGACGCGCCGCGTCCCGGGCGGCTGTCGACGTCGCGCATGACCACGACGTGCGGCCCTTCGGTCTCCTCCAGGTGGCGGTAGTGGTCGCGCCAGCTCGCCGCCGGCGGGTCGGGGTCGTTGGTGGTCACCTCAACAGTGGTCGCGTAGCCGATCACGCTGCCCAGCTCCGGGAGCAGGCAGCGGATCGTATGGTCGGTGTACTCCTCGTTCGGCAGGCCGAAACGCGTGACCATGGCGTTGAAGACGGTCGGCGTGTCGTGCGCTGCCAGCCCTGCGAAGACGTGGTCCGGTAGCCGTTGCATCACGGTCCGGATAGTGCCCCGCGGTCGACTTCGTGCCTACCCGCCCCCGCATCGCGAGGTCGCGAGTGGTAGACTCGGCGCGATGGCCAGGTCCGATCTCCTTGCCGTGCCGATGCCCGTTGACGTCGCGGGGCCGGTCGAACGTCGCGGACCGGAATCGCGGGAGTTTCCCGGCTGTCGGCCGGTGCGCATTCCGCGGGAGGCAATCGCCGACTGCGAACGCCGCATCGAGTACTGGGACGCCGCTACCGAGATCGCCATGGTATGCGATCCGGTCAGCACCTACCACGAACACCCGCCACAGCGCTTGGCAGGGCTGCTGAAGACCATCGCTCACGTGCGCGGCTCGCCGATCGAGACCTTCGGCGCCGCCGACCTGCTGATGCGCGACGCGCAGGGTGCCTGGTCGCGGATTCTGGAGGCCGACCAGACGGTATATCTGCATCCGCGCGCGGACCGGCCCTGGGGCCCGGCGATCGAGGTGGGCAGCGACACGCTGCCGGACGTGGTCATGGAGGTGGACAACACCACCGACGTGCGCCGCGGCAAGCTTGCTCTGTACGAATCGTGGGGCTTCCCGGAAGTCTGGGTGGAAGTGCCCGACGAGTCGTCGCCGAGCCGTCCGGCCGGGCTGCGGCCCGGCTTGACGATTCACGTGGCCGAGGAGCGGCGCTTTCGCACGGTGCCGGTCAGCCGCGCCTTCCCCGGCTGGACCGCGGCGGAGATGCACCGGGCGCTGAACGAGCCCGAGGTGTCGGACGCCACCACGGCGGCGTTGCGCCGGGTGGGGCGGGCGCTGGGTGCGGCCGAAGGCACGGGGCCGGATGATGATCCGTTCCTGCGCGCCGAGCGCCTGGAGGGCCATGCCGCGGGCCGGACGGAAGGTCGGAGCGCAGGCCGGACCGAGGCGGTGTTGCAGGTGCTTCAGGCGAAGGGCGTGACCGTGTCGGCGGCGCTGCCCCGGCGCCTGGCGGCGTTGGAGGAAGTCTCCACGGCGACCCTGGTGCAGGCGGCGCTGGAGTGCCGCGACGAGGCGGATCTTCTCCGGCTGGTGGCGAGTCGAAGATAGCCTCCCACGGCTGCGCCATGCTGGTATTCGGTGTGCTGGTATTCGGTGTGCTGGTATTCGGTGTGCTGGTATTCGGTCGTGCTGGTATTCGGTCGTGCTGGTATTCGGTCGCCGGTACCCTACCCGGCTATGGCGGCCAGCGCCTCCGGCAGATCCACCGAGAGGTCGATCGCCAGCGCCAGATAGGCGCCGCCCAGCGCGTACACGGCCGCATGCGCGGCGTCCTCGGCTTCCTGCAGGGGCAGCGCCGCGTCGGCCAGCTCGGTGTCGCTGATCGCGCCGGCGGCGTGCCGGCGTGCCGCCTGCTCGGCCTGCAGGCGGGCGCGCTCCCAGCGCAGCGCGGCCAGCTCCTCGGCGGCGATGGCGCGCTGCAGATCGAGCCGCGACCGCTGCAGTCCTTGCTCCGCCGTGCTCTGCGCGGACACCAGCGCCCGCTGCGCGGAGTCCGCCTGCGCCTCCGCCTGCTGCACCGCGATCGCCTGCTTGCCGCCGTCGTACAGCGTGTAGCTGCCGGTCAGCGAGACGCTCAGGCCGCCCAGGCCCGGCGTGCCCGAGCCCTTGGTGTAGTCGACGCTCAGGGACAGGGACGGCAGCGACCCGCGCCGCGCCTGCGCCAACTGCAGCCGGGCCGCGGCAAGCTGCGCCCGCGCCTCCAGCACCGCCAGGGCGCTGTCGGGATCGGCCATCCCCGCGGACGCTTGCAGCAGGTCACGCGCCGCTTTCCGCAGCGCATCGGCGTCGACCGGCGGAGCGACCAGGGCAGCCTCCGGCAGATCCAGGTCGGCGAAGAACGCCGCGGTGTCCAGCGCCAGCGACGCGCGCGCGTCGGCGACCGCGTTGCGCCGCTCGATCGCGGTGATCCGGGCGCCAAGCAGCGCGATCCGGTCGGCCGCCTGCTGCTTCACGAGCGACTGCGTGGTGGTCAGCTCGCGCTCCGCGATGGCCAGGCGCTCCTCCGCCACGGCCAGCGCCGCCGTCCGTCCGGTCAGGCTCACAAAGGTCGTGGCGACCTGCTGCGCCACGTCGCTCTGCGTGCTCTGCAGGCGAAGCCGGGCCAGGCGCAGGTCCTCACCGCGGCCGGCAAGGGCGACGGCGGTCGGTGCCAGCCGCCCGGCCGGCAGCAGGTCCTGGGAGATGGACAGGCTCTGGGCGTCCGTGAACCGCTCTTCGTCACCCGTCCCGCGGCGGTCCAGATCGTCCAGCTCGACGCCGGCGGTGTAGGAGCCGGTGATGCTCATCCCCCACGGCAATTCGACCTGGGCCGAAAGCGTGGCGTTGGCATCCGCGTCGAAGGTGTCGACCACGTCGTCGAAGGTGCCGTCCTGCCATGGGGACAGGCTGACACTGCCGGTCGCTGGCGTGGCGCGCACCGACACGGTCACGCCGCCGTGGTCGATCTCGGCCATCCGCAGCGAGAGCGCCGCGGACTGCAACGATGCCTGCGCCTGTAGCACCGACGGGTGGGAGGCGAACGCGGCCTCGATCGCCGCGGCCAGGCTGAGCCCGTCCTGCGCGGCTGCCGGCATGCCCGCGACGATGAGCGACGCGAGCGCCGGCAGCCAGAGCCGTCGGTTCACCGGGCCTCCCAGACCGCCAGAACGTTGGTGCCCGCCGCGTCGTGCAGACGGACCCACGCGAAGTAGGCGGCCCAGCGCGCCGCGCGCAGCGTGTCGTGCGCACCCACCAGGTCGGCCTGCGAGGAGGCGAGCTGGGATTCGGTCAGCAGCCCGGCGTCGAACTGCTGCTGGGTGCGGCGGGTGTTCTCTGCCTGCAGCTCGAGCTGCAGCTCGCGCAGCGTCACGGTCCCGAGCGCCTGCTGTGCGCTGGCGTAGGCGGAGGCGGTGGCGAGCTGCAGGTCGGAGGCGGTCGTGTCCACGCTGGCCCGGCTGCTGGCCACGGTGTTGGTGGCGGTCTGCAGGTCCAGGGTGGAGGTGCTCTGCATGGTCTGCAGCTTCAGGTTCAGCTCGTCGATCTCGAGCTGCCGCGCCGCGAGGTCGTGCTCCACGCGCTGCGCGGTGGATGCAAGGAGAGATTCCAGCTCGCCCAGGCCGGACGCCGCCGCCGGCTGCGAGGTGAGCACCGCCGCGTCCAGCGTGGCCATGTCGATGCCGGTGGCCTCCGCCAGGTCGGGCAGGGTGGTGAACTGGCGCGTGTTGCGCGCACCTGCCAGGTTCAGCTCCGCGTTGAGCGCCGCCACGCGCGCCTGCAGCTCGGTGACGGGGCTGGCGGCGCCGATCTCCACGCGCTCGGCCGCCTGCTGCAGGTCGACCTGCGCCAGCCGCAGGCGTTCCTCCAGCATGCTCAGGTTCTCATCGGCCTGTTGCAGGCGCACGTACGCCTCGGCAAGCGCCAGCAGCTCGCGCACCGTTCCCTGATGGAAGGTCAGTTGCGCGCGCTCCCATTGCAGCTCGGCGCCGATCTGGTCCAGGCGGGCGTCCGACGATGCCATGGAGCGGTCGTGGGCGACGCGCGCGTTCTCCAGTTGCAGCGCCAGCGACTGCAGCGCCGGGTTGGCAGCCTCGGCGCTGTTCAGCATCTCGATGATGGCGAGTCCGTCGGCCGGCTCCTCCTGAGCGGCAGCGGGCAAGGCGAGCGCCGCCAGCAGGGCGACGAGGGCCGGTATCAGAGTGCGAGTGTTCATGGGATTCCTCCAGCAAGGGTCGTCCGCGGTGGCCTCATCGGCGTTCCGCGGTCGGGGTCGAGGCGAGATCAGCCGCCCGTGGTGCGGCGCGCAGATCCTTCGATGCCCGGGCGGGCGCAAGCCGCGCCGGGGCGTGCTGCACTTCGGTGCGGATCACCTCCGTGCTCATTATACGGCCATGCTCGGCACGGTCCGAAATCAGGCGTGCGGGGATGCGGATCACGAACGTGGTGCCGGGCGAGTCCTGCTCGTCCAGCGACAGACTGAAGCCGTGGGCGTCGGTGATGCTGCGGGCGATCGACAGCCCCAGCCCGAAGCCGGCGGAGGTGCCGGTGCCGCGGTAGAACGGATCGAACAGGTGGGGCAGGTCCTCCTCGGCGATGCCGGGGCCGGAATCGGCGATGCGAACCTCCAGATCGCCGCCGGCGACGGACGCGGAGACGGTCACGGTGCCGCCTTCCGGCGTGAAGCGCAGCGCGTTGTCCAGGATGTTCTCGTATGCGCGTGACAGCAGCGCACCGTCGATGGGGGCGGTCAGCCGCGCCGGGATACGCACGTCGGGCCGCAGCCGGCGCTTCAGCACCGCGGCGTCGCCGGCGATGCCGTCGCAGAGCTCGCGATGAAACGTGGCCAGCCCGGTCGGCACCGGCTCGATGTTCCAGTGGCTCGACGACAGGCGTACGTACTCGATCAGCTCCGAGACGCGCACGCCGAGCAGGTCGGCCTTCTCCGCGATGATCCCCAGATACCGGTCGCGGGTCTCGCGGTCCTCGGCCAGGCCGTCCGCGATCGCCTCCAGGTATCCCTTGATCGCGGTGAGCGGCGTCTTGACGTCGTGCGAAACCGCCGCAAGCAGCCGCGAGCGCCGCTCGGTCTCCTCCTTGAGGGCGCCGCGCATGGCGTCGAACGCTCGCGCCAGCGACGCCAGCTCCGAGGTGCCGCGCGCTTCCATCTCGAAGTCCAGGTCGCCGTCGGCGATCCTGCGGGTGGCGCGTTGCAGGCGGGTCACCGACCGGTTGACCCCCGTCGCGATGAACCAGGCCCCGGCGGCGGCGATCACCGCCAGCGGCAGCAGGACCACCAGCCCGTAGCGCAGCGGCCAACTGGACCAGCCGGGCCGTGCCAGGGCGGGGATCGCCCGGACCGGCATGCTCAACAGAAACGTGCCGGACAGCCTGCCGTCCCGGAACAGGGGTTCCAGCATCGTGCGGGTGTCGGTCTCCTCGCGGGAGGCGCGCAGCAATTCACGCGGGTCCACCGCGGTGCCGGGCGCAAGCTCGTTCAGGCTGGAGAACAGCACCAGGTTCTCGGTGTCCAGCACGGTCAGAGCGACCCCCTCGGGCAGGTCGATGGTCTCCTGTTCGCCGGCCAGGAACCGCGGCAGCTCGTCGCGCATCAGGCGCATGGCCAGCGGGAAGTCGCGCTGCGCGACGTCGGCGCGCTGGCGCAGCACGGAGCTGGCGCCCGCGTAGATGGCAGCGACCAGCAGCGGCGACAGCGCGACCGCCGCCACCAGCAGCAGGAGCTGGGTGCGCAGCCTCACGAGGATTCCTCCGGGGTCGGGTTGAACCAGTAGCCGACGCCGCGCACGGTCTGCACCCAGCGGGGGCCCTCGGGGCCGAGCTTCTTGCGGACGCGCTGCACGTGCACGGTCACCGTCGACAGGTCCCCGAAGCGGTTGCCCCACACGCGGTCGTAGATCTGCTCGGCGGTGAACACCTGCCGTGGCGCCCCGGCCAGCATCGCCAGCAGCTCGAACTCCCTGCGCGCCAGGTCGAGGCGCCGGCCGTCGAGCGTGGCGAGGTAGCCGTCCGGATCGATGGAGAGTGAGCCGTAGCGCAGGCCGGGCTCGGCCGCCCCGGCCGACGCGCGCCGGCGGCGCAGATGGGCACGCACGCGGGCGGTCAGCACCTTCGGGGAGAACGGCTTGGTGACGTAGTCGTCGGCGCCGACGCCGAAGGCGAAGATGCTGTCCTCCTCCGCGTCGCGGGCGGTCAGCACCAGCACCGGCAGGTCGTGGTTGCGGCGTACGTCGGCCAGCAGCTCGAACCCGTCCCGGCCCGGCAGGTTGACGTCCAGTAGCACCAGGTCGAAGTCGGCGTCCTCGATGGCCGGCAGCGCCGCCTCCGCGGTGTCGGTGACCGTGACCTCGACGCCCTCCTTCTCCAGGTACATGCGCAGCAGATCGCTGATGGCGCGATCATCCTCCACGACCAGCACCTTGCCCTGCATCGTTGCGGCTCCACCGACAGCATAGCGCGCCGGGCATAAACCGGGGCTAAACGGGTGCTGAAAGCCGGCGGAACCCGCGCCGGCGCCGATCGGGGGTGACGGTGCCTGTTCCCCGGCAGTACCATGAAGGCAAGGTAGCACTCGTGACCCGACCCGCCCGGACCGCGCTGCACGCCGTCTACGTGCTGATCGTGCCGCTGCTCCTGGTCGGCCTCTTCGTCGGCGGTTTCGTGTCGCTGGCGGAGATCGGGGAGTACGACGGCGTGCGCGAGCTCACCGTGTACGGCTCCCCGATCACGCCGCTGTTCGTGGGCGCGACGGCCGGTCCGGTGCTGCTGCTGGCCTATCTTGCCTACTGGCTGGTCCGCCACCTGTCGGCCCCCCGCAAGCGGTCCCGGCGCCGGCGCTGAAGCGCGGCGGCGGCCCTCAGCGGCGTGGGCGCAGGCGAGGGGAGCGCACCTGGCGGGCCGGCACGCGCTAGAGGGCGGTGGCGGGCTGGAAGCTGTGCATCCGTTCAACGCGCGCCCGGTAGCCTTGGACGCTGCGGAGTACGAGGTCGCGATCGAGGAGCCAGTTGAGGTCGCGGGTCAGGGTCTTGGCGGTCTTGACGGCGTAGGCCCGTGTGAGTGCCGGTGTGAGCTCGACGATCGCTGACTTCGGTACCGGGTGCTCCGCGGCGCCGAGGGCCAGCACCAGCATCCTGCGCCGGGTGTTGGCGCCCGTGGGCGGTTCGGCGTGAAACGTCTCGTAGACCAGGTGCTCCCAGGCGATGGCGAGTTGAATGCGGCCGACGTAAGCGCACTGTTCGCGCACACCGTCCACGAAGCCCTGCAGCGCGTAGCACAGGAACTCGAGCGGATCTCCGCGGCCGGCGTTGGCGCGGCTGGAGCGGTCGAGTTGCCGGTAGTACTCGGCCCGGGTCTGGTTGTAGTGGTTGCTCGGCAGATGCGCGGTGGGAGCCGGCACGCCCGAGCGGGCCAGCAGCATGAACTCCACCAGCCGGGCGGTGCGGCCGTTGCCGTCGCCGAAAGGGTGAATCCACGCGAGATAGAGATGCGCCAGGATCGCCTGCAACAGCCCGACCGCGATGCGGTTGTCCGGAGCATGGGCGAATGGCGAACCCGCCGGCTCCTGCTCCAGCCATTCGCACATCCGGGCGAGCAGATAGAGGCAATCGCTCCGCGGAGCACCCTGGTAGCCGGCGACGGCCACCCGATGGCGCGGGATCTCCCCGGGGACGACGCCTTCGTCAAGGTGTTCTTCCAGCCCGGCGAGGACCCGACGGTTGTAGTCGGCAACCAGATCGGGTGACAACCGCGGCGCGTCGCCGCCGTGGATCTGCTGCCGGATCCGTTCGCAGGCGTCCAGAATATTGTCCACCTCGCGGCCCAGATACGCCTGCGACAGGGGCAGGTCGAGTTGCCCGTCGAGCCGTGCCCTGACCTGTGCCTCGCTGAGCGTGTTGCCCTCGATGGCGGTGGTGGCGCGGGCGCCCCGCGAGAGGTAAAGCCGGTACATCTCGGCGGCTTCCAGCGGAGGCAGCGCCGCTTCCGCCACCTGCCGGCACCCGGCAACCGCTTGTCCGAGCAGAGACCATACGCGCGGGGCCGCCGGACGCAGGTCCACGATAAAGCTGATCCATGGATGACTGTGCTCGTACCTGCGCCCGCTCTTCACCGGCAATCCCGCTCCGCGGCGAATTTTAGCACGTAAAATGTCCGCGTCGCTGTCCCGGCTCTGGAGCCTGTGCGACGCCGCGGAGCTGGATACGGATGCGGCGTTTGCGGCGGCGGGCCGGCTGGACGCGGAGGCCGGCTACCGGTTCGGGCTCGGCGACGCGGCGGGCGTGGTGGCCTCGTACGCCGGTTTGGTGCTGGCCGTCGAGGGCGGGCGCGCTGGACGCTGGGCCCGGCCGTGCAGGTGAGCCTGGAGGGGACCCGCGCCGAGGCGGCCGGCGGCGCCGCCCCCGAGCACCGCCTCGGCCGCACGGCGAGCGTGCGCTGGTAGGCCGCTCCCGCCAACGCGCTCACCTCCACGTCCCGTCCACGGTTCACTTGTGCGCATCCATGAATTAGCGTATATAGCTTGCATGAGTCCAAACGCAAGATCCGACCGGCAGGGACCATCAATCGGCAGACGGATCAAGGCGCTACGAGAAGAGCGCAGTCTGTCGCAGGAAGACCTTGCCCGCCTGCTCGGCTTCAACGATCGACAGACCGTCTCGGCCATGGAGACCGGCAGCCGAACGGTGACGGCGGACGAACTGGTGCTCGTGGTCGAGGCCCTGGGCGCTTCCCTGGAATACTTCACCGATCCCTTTCTGCTGGCCGGCGAAGGTCGCTTCTGCTGGCGGCACACCGGCGTCGAGACCGAACAGCTTTCGACCTACGAACGCCACGCGGGCCGCTGGATCGCCGCTTTCCGGATCCTGGCGCCCGCGGTCGGACGCAGCACGCCGCTCATGCGGCCCGCCCTCGGGCTCACGCGGTGGTCCAGATTCGAGGACGCTATGCATGCCGGTGAGAGGTTCGCGGACGAATTCGCCCTCGGCGACATCCCGGCCGCCGCCTTGAGCGAAGTCATGGAACGGGAAGTCGGTGTCCTGGTTCTCATGGTCGACGCGCAGCGCGGCATCTCGGGTGCCGCCTGCCGCCTTTCGGAACTGGATGCCGTCCTCATCGCACGCCACGAAGTCCCGGGACGCCGGCACTTCGATCTCGCTCATGAGCTGTTCCACATCCTGACGTGGGAGGCGATGCCCCCCGCGCATTTTGAGGAGGTAAGGGACACGGGTGGGAATCGGGTCGAGCAACTGGCCAACAATTTCTCCTCAGCGGCGCTCATGCCCGCGGCCACACTGGAACGCTTCGGCGGTTGGTCGAATCTCTCCGGAGATGAACTGATCGGCCGACTGAACCGGGCAGCCGACGAGCTGCAAGTGACCGCTTCTGCTCTGAAGTGGCGGCTCGTCGCGCTCGGCGGATTGTCGCGGGCGACGGCGCAGGCAGTCCCCGACGCGGCGCTCCGCAACAACGGCCACGCGGTCCCAAAGAACGTGCCTCCGGCCCGGTTTTCCAAACCCTTCATGGAGGTGATGGCCATGGCTCTGCACGGAGGACACGTCTCCATTCGCCGAATGGCCAACTTGCTGGACGTCACGGTTGACGATCTCACGGAGGTGTTCGCCTCACATGGGATCGAACAGGCGGTTGAGCTGTAGACCCATGGCACGCCACCGTGGCCCGGTACTGGTCGACACCAACGTCATCATCGAGTCGCATCGGGTGGCGGCGTGGCGTGCGCTCAGCGGCGGGTACCGCGTGGAGACCGTGGAGGAGTGCGTGGCCGAAACACAAGCGGGAGCCCAGCGGCGTGGTCCCAAGCGGCGGATCGACGAGGCCGAACTGCGTGGCTCGCTCGGCGCGATTCACTCCGTCAGCGATGTGGAGCGCGCGGAACTCGCGTTGCGTAAGCATGACATCGCGCTGGACATCGGCGAAGAGTCGCTGTGGGCTCACGCTCTGAGTCGGGACGACCCCTGGATTTTGTGCAGATCGAGGCAATCGCTCCGCGGAGCAACCTGGTAGCCGGCGACGGCCACCCGATGGCGCGGGATCTCCCCGGGGACGACGCCTTCGTCTGTCCGAGCAGAGACCATACGCGCGGGGCCGCCGGACGCAGGTCCACGGTAAAGCTGATCCATGGATGACTGTGCTCGTACCTGCGCCCGCTCTTCACCGGCAATCCCGCTCCGCGGCGAATTTTAGCCGGATCTTCCCAGTCCGGCAGTGTTAGTCCGGCGGGCTAGGGACTACTACAATCATCAGCGAAGCCTAGCAGCAGGAAGGGAATAAGCGGGCAGCTATCGACCCATGAAAAGCGGAAAGCGGTGGTACGAGCATCCCGTAGTCTTTTTGATCGAAGGGCTCGCGGCCGTGGGTGTATTCACGTACATCGGGGTGGCAGAGGCATTCCTGGATGGAGCGGGGTTGATCACGTTGATCATCGGGGGAGTGCTCATTGGCGGGCTGGGCGTCGGAATCGTGGTGGTCATCTTCAGTTTTTTGCGGCGGTAGCCATCCGGGCCGGGCGGGCGATCCGCCTAGCGCGAGCAGATCGACAGCCTGCACGAGCTCGGCTTCCTGGCACGGCGGGAGAACGACGAGATCGGCTACCGGCCGGTGAGCCGGGAGGGGGCGGTGCTGTTCTTCCAGGGGGCCGGATTTCTGTGGAGCCTCCTGGCAGGCGGCGTTGACGTCGATCCCCCCCCTTGTGGGGGGCGCCTCCTCTGTGGGGGGGCCGGGGGGCACCCTCCGGGGGTCCCTGACGGGGGGTGCTTCCGCAGAGGCCGAGCCGGCGCGGGGCCGCTCCCCCTTCGGTTCGGTGAGCCGCTGCCCGGCGGGATGAGCCGCCTCGCCGTCCATCGCTGCCCCGTGCGAAGGGGCGAGGAGGGCTGCTCGATGCGCACCGGCCCGTCGAGGAGCTGATCGACGGCCGGTGCGCCCGTGCCGAGTGGGGCGGTTAGAGCTCCGAGGGCGTGTAGGGGACGTGCAGCCGGTCGGTGGCGCTGCGCTGCGCTCGCTCGCCGCGCCGGTCGTAGCGCGCTGTCGTCTGCACGTTGGCGTGTCCGGCGAGGGCCTGGACGGTGACGACATCGGCGCCGGTGTCGAGCAGCTCGCCGACAAATGAGCGCCGGAGGTCATGCGGGGAGAACTGCTGCACCCCGGCGCGCTTGGCGAGCGTCTACAACCGCGACCACACGGCCGCCGTGGACATCCGCGGCCCGGCACGATGCGCCCGCCCTTGAGGACCGGGAACAGCAGCGGGCCGGGCGCATCCCCCCGGTGGCGGAGCCACCCATCGAGCGCCGCACGGGCGCCGGTCGAACGCGACCACCTCGGCGCGACGGAGCCCGCACCCATACAGGAGCGCGAGCAGCGCTCCAACTCGGGCATTCGCCAAAGCGAAGTACCTCGAGATGGCCAAGGTCGGTCTCAGCCCCCGATCACCGCCCTACAGTGCTCGATAGACCCTGCTTTCCGGCCGGGCTTCTAGCGCGGGCCGACGGGAAAGCGCGATGGTGACGGTGGTACCCTCTCCCAATGCTGCGCTGGCAACGGTGATCGTCACCCCGCCATTGGGCCCGCCGAACACCGGCTGACAGCGGTCTCCAGAAACCCGCGGTACCTCGCTATGAGGCTGTGACCGAGACCTCGAATTCCTGCATCGCCGAAGCGCCGTCGGGGTCCATCGCCGTGACCGTGATGGTGGCTCGTCCGGGTCCGACAGCCGCGACCGTTAGCACGTCGTCTGCCACAGTAGCGCTCGCCACGGCCGTGTCGCTGCTGGACGCATCGAATTCCAGCGGATCGCCGTCGGTATCGTCGAAGTACGCGGTCAGGTCGAAGCTCACCGAGCGCCGTCCCGTCCCAACTTGCAGGTCCGGCGCTAGAAGTCCCGCACTGACGTACGGCGGTTGGTTGGGGTCGGTGACCGAGACCTCGAATTCCTGCGTCGCCGAAGCGCCGTCGGGGTCCGTCGCCGTGACCGTGATGGTGGCTCGTCCGGGTCCGACAGCCGCGACCGTTAGCACGTCGTCTGCCACAGTAGCGCTCGCCACGGCCGTGTCGCTGCTGGACGCATCGAATTCCAGCGGATCGCCGTCGGTATCGTCGAAGTACGCGGTCAGGTCGAAGCTCACCGAGCGCCGTCCCGTCCGAACTTGCAGGTCCGGCGCTAGAAGTCCCGCACTGACGTACGGCGGTTGATTGGGCCCGGAGTCCTCCACGGTGATGGTGAACATCAGTTCGTCGGCGTCGCTGGCGTCCATGTTCTCGTCGGCATCCACGACCGTGTAGGTCATCTCGTAGGCCCCCGCCGTGCTCGGCGTGCCGGTGAGCACCTGCGCTGTAGGATCGAACCTCAGCCCCGGCACCTGCGGCTTAAGGCTGTATCTCAGATCGCCATTGCCGCCGGTGGCCGCGGGCAGCGGCAGCAGGCCGATCGCCTCTCCGACGGTGTAGGTCTGGTCGACGACCGCGCCGGTGAAGCTCGGCGCGGTGTCGAGTACGACGCTGCGGGTGCAGCCAGCCAGCAGAGCCAGCAACAGAAACGTGCCGCACATCGTCCCTCTCGTGCTGTATGTCATGACGCGACTCCTTTGTGGTGAAGGCGATTCCTACGGCTCCGGCAACTCGATGAGCGGCCAGGCTGTGGCAACGGCCTTTGCTATAGGTTGTAGGCTATATGGCCTAGGTGTACAGACCATGGCGATTCGGCCACGAAAGACGTGCTCTTCGTGAATCCCCGGGGGACACTGGCGATTCCCGACCATGGAACCCGAACAGCCGGCCCTGACGCCTCCTCCGCGAGTTCCTGAACCTCGGACCCTCCGACCGAGCACCCCGTTCTGCGAATGCCGATCACCGGAGATAGCCGCCTTTTGGGGCATGCGACAGGGGGGCTTGACAAGACAATCGCTGTTCCTCCTCTAGCTTTAGCACTTAAAATGTCCGCGTCGCTGTCCCGGCTCTGGAGCCTGTGCGACGCCGCGGAGCTGGATACGGATGCGGCGTTTGCGGCGGCGCCGCCCCCGAGCACCGGCTCGGCCTGACGGCCAGCGTGCGCTGCTAGGACGTGGCGCCGGCCGGATCAGGGCCGCGGCAGCCTGAGCTTCACGACCACCTTGACGGTCGGCACGGCCGAGCCGGCGATGCAGCCGGGCTTGTGGGCGTCCTGCGGGTAGAGCACCACGAACATTCCCGGTTCCAGGACGACCGGCAGGCCGCCGTCATGGCGGAACAGCTCCGCGTCGCCGTCGGCTTGGTAGCCATCGCCCGGCGGCATCGCGCCGATGTCCTCCCAGTACAGGGTCTCGCGGCCGGAGACGATGTAGTGCACGTCCAGGTAGGCGCGGTGCGCCTCGTACGGCAGCTCGGACGCCTCGCGCGTCGTGTAGCGGTTCACCATCACGTACCTGCGCTCGCCATCGAGCTCGTGACGGCCGGTGGCCCACGCGTCGAAGCCGCCGCGGCGCAGGAAGGCGAACGCCTCGTCCAGTCCGTAGCGGGCGCCCGCGTACGTGCCGGCGTGGTCCAATCGGTCCAGGATCATGGCAGTGCCCCCGTGCGCTCCACCGGCCAGCCGTGCTTGGCCGCCTGCACGGCCAGCCACTCGCGGTACGGCCGTGGCGCGGGATCGGGATCGCCCAGGCCGGCCTCGTTTCGCAGGCGCAGCAACGGGTGGTCGCGCTCGCTCTGCGGCAACGCGACCGGCCGCCGGTACGCGCCGGACTCGAAGATCGCCAGGATGATCTCGATGATGTGGCGCCCGCGGCGCCCGTCGCTGGGATGGCTGCCGCCGGCGTCCAGCGCGTTGACGTAGTCGTCCACGTACCAGTATTCGCCCTCGGAGAGCCCGTCCGGCAGCGGCTCCGGCGGCTGTTGCTCCGGCAGCGCCTCCCATTCGGCGCGTCCCGGCACCGCCCAGGGCACCGGCAGGATCCAGCCGCCGTCGTAGTGCCAGCGCAGCCGCCCCTCGGTGCCGGCGATCTCGAAGCCCAGCGCCTCGCGCTCGATGCCCGGGAACATGTGCTGGTGCAACGTGCCGGTGAGCATCTCGTCGAACTCCAGCGTGGCGGTGATCTGCTGGCCGGCGATCGTGCCCATGCCCGACGGCGACTGCACCACGTCCTCCGCGGTGATCGGCCGGCCGTCCGTGAGTAGCGTGGCGGTCACCCGCCGGCACGGCCCGGTCACGGCCAGCAGCGCGTTGAGCATGTGCGTGCCCATGTTCATCAGCTCGTAGCCGCCGTAGTAGCCCTTGCCGTTGGAGGTGACGTGCAGCGGCACGCCGATGCGCCCCGCGGCCAGCGCCTGCTTGACCGCGCCGAGCGCGCGCAGCGAGCTGCCCTGGTGGTGCACGGCGATTTGGGTGCCGCGTTCCCCGGCGCGCGCCAGCAGCGCGTCGGCCTGCGCCAGGTCGACCGTCATCGGCTTCTCGACGTCCAGGTGGCAGGCGCGGGCGGCCAGCACGCGCATGGCCAGCGGGAAGTGCAGGTCGGTCTGCACCGGCACGATGACGATGTCCGGCTCGACGGCCGTCAGCATCGTCTCGATGTCGTCGAAGCGGGCGCCGACGCCCAGATCGTCGCCCAGCCGGTCGAGCCGCTCCCGGTCCAGGTCGCAGAGCCCCACCACGTCGGTGCGCGGGTAGCGATATGCGCGCGATGCGTGTCCGCCCCGTTTGCCGCAGCCCAGCAGCGCGGCGCGATAGATCTTCGCCATGGCCGCCGATACTCGACCCAGCCGGCCCGCCGGTCAAGCCGGCCGGCGGCGCGCGGCTAGTCGGTGCGGGCCAGCATCCCGCCGTCCACCGTCAGCGCGGTTCCGGTGATGAAGGACGCCTCGTCCGAGGCCAGGAAGAGCACTGCGTTGGCCACGTCCTCGGCCGTGCCCAGGCGCTTGGCGGGCACCATCTGCGCATAGCGCACCCGTCTCTCCCGCGGCGCACCGTCCCATGCCGGCGTCAGGATCGCGCCGGGCAGCACGGCGCAGACACGGATGTCCGGCCCGTAGTCGATGGCGAGCGTCCGGGTCAGGCCCAGGACCCCGGCCTTGGCCGCGTCATAGGCCGTGCAGGTGGGCAGGCTCACCAGCGAGTGCACGGAGCCGGTGTTGACGATCACGCCGCCGCCGGTCTTGCGCATGACGGGGATCCCGTACTTGGCGGCCAGGAAGATCGCCTTCAGGCCGACGTTCAGCGTGTCGTCCCAGTCCCGTTCGTCCAGCTCGGTCGCCGCGCCGTCGCGGACCCGGATGGCGTTGTTGTGCACCACGTCCACCCGCCCGAATGCCTCCTCGGTGCGCGCGAACATCCCGATGACCTCGTCGCGCGCAGCGACGTCGGTGTGGACGAAGATCGCCTCGCCGCCCGCGGCCTGTATCTCGCCGGCGACCTGCCGGCCCCCGGCCTCATCGACATCGGCTACGCAGACCGACGCGCCTTCACGTGCCAGAACCCGTGCGGTGGCCCGGCCGATTCCCGACGCGGCGCCCGTAACGATGGCCGCCTTGCCGGCGACCCTGCCCCTGGTGCTCATAGTTGGTCTCGTCCTCTTCGATTATGGGGAGATCAGGGATCTTATCGGCGATGTTGAGACTCTCCGCCGGCGGCACGGCCGTCGAACTCGCCCGGCGCGCTCTCAGAGGGCTTGCGGGCTTCGTCCGCGCCCTCAAGTTCAAGTATCAGGACATCGAGGTCGGCCTGGATTTCGAGCCGGAGCCGGGCCTGGCCGACAACGGCGATCTGGAATCGGACCTGCAGGATCTGTTGGAGGTCGTCGGCAGGGCGGCCAAGGCGGCCGACGCGTGCGTCGCCCTGCTCCCCGGACCGCTGCAGCAGCGCGTCGGCCTGCGCCAGGTCGACCGTCATCGGCGCTCAGCTCTCGGTGGTCTGGAACTCCATCTTGTGCGCTTTGGTCACGCGTCGGGATGCATCGAGAATCTCGAGTGACACGAGATTGCCGTGTTCGTCGTAATCGAGGATCACACCAGGCTTGTCCTCGTCGCTCTCCGCGATCGCGGCATTCTCCTTGAGGATCACGGTCAACGAGTCTGTCTTGAGGTCATACGTCGCTTTCATGGTTCGATCACGCCTCCCAGTACTTGGCGATTCTGCTCGTCATATACACCGTTACCACCTCCTCGGGCACTCGATCAACGTCGACAAACACGCGAATCAGCCGGGCTGTTGAACCGAGGTTCACGCGACTCTGCAACACGACTCGATCAGGGCGCACTTCCAATACCTGATCCGGTGATGCGAGCACCGCACGTACTTCCATCTCGGTCACCCCGCGACGTCGCATCTGCGATTGGGCATGTGGAGTAAGGATGGCATCCGGGTACGCACGGCCAGTCACCGCTCTCACAATAGGTCAGGGCAGCCGCCCGCCACCACCGGCGTAACGGCCGACTTCGTTGATGACCGGCTACGCGGAACTCGACCGACCGCTGAGCTACTCGGTGCGCGCGAGCATCCCTCCATCCACCGTCAGCGCGGTTCCGGTGATGAAGGACGCCTCGTCCGAGGCCAGGAAGAGCACCGCGTTGGCCACGTCCTCGGCTGTGCCCAGGCGCTTGGCGGGTACCATCTGCGCATAGCGCACCCGTCTCTCCTGCGGCGCACCGTCCCATGCGGGCGTCAGGATCGCGCCGGGCAGCACCGCGCAGACGCGGATGTCCGGCCCGTAGTCGATGGCGAGCGTCCGCGTCAGGCCCAGGACCCCGGTCTTGGCCGCGTCGTAGGCCGTGCACGTGGGGCAGACTCACCAGCGAATGCACGGAGCCGGTGTTGACGATCACGCCTCCGCCGTTCCTGCGCATGACGGGGATCCCGTATTTGGCAGCCAGGAATATCGCCTGGCCGCCCGCGGCCCGTATCTCGCCGGCGACCTGCCGGCCCCGCGCCTCATCGACGTCGGCGATGCTGACCGAAGCGCCTTCACGCGCCAGGACCTCCGCGGTGGCCCGGCCGATTCCCGAAGCGGCGCCGGTAACGATGGCCGCCTTGCCGGCGACCCTGCCCCTGGTGCTCATGGCTGGTCTCGTTCTCTCCGATTATGGGGAGATTAGGGATCTTAGCAATTTCTTGTAAGATTGCTAAGATCCGCATAGACTCCTGAGCAGTGGACCCGATTCGCAATCCCTACGCGCCCGGGGCGGGCACGCCGCCGCCCGAGTTGGCCGGCCGCGACGAGATCCGCAGCACTGCGCTCGTCGCGTTGCAGCGGGCGATGATCGGCCGACCCGGCAAGAGCATCATCATGGTCGGCCTCCGGGGTGTCGGGAAGACCGTGCTGCTCGACCGGATCCTCGACGATGCCGAGGCGATCGGCGTCCGCGCGCTCCGCATCGAGGCCCCGGAGCACCGGTCTCTGCCATCGATGCTGGCGCCCCAGTTGCGTTCGGCGATGTTGAGACTCTCCGCCGGCGGCGCGGCCGGTGAGCTCGCCCGGCGCGCTCTCAGAGGTCTTGCGGGCTTCGTTCGCGCCCTCAAGGTCAAGTATCAGGACATCGAGGTCGGCCTGGATTTCGAGCCGGAGCCGGGCCTGGCCGACAACGGCGATCTGGAATCTGACCTGCAGGATCTGTTGGAGGTCGTCGGCAGGGCGGCCAAGGCGGCCGGAGCGTGCGTCGCCCTGTTCGTCGACGAGCTGCAATACGTGCATCAGGAGGAGCTCGCGGCGCTGATCGTCGCGCTCCACCGTGCCTCCCAGCGGCAGTTGCCGGTCACCATGGTGGGGGCGGGACTGCCACAGGTACGAGGCCGCATGGGCAAGGCGAAGTCGTACGCCGAGCGCCTGTTCGAGTTTCCCGAGATCGGAGCGCTGTCGGACGAGGACGCAAAGCTCGCCATCGCCAAGCCGGCTGCCGACGAGGGGGTGGCGATCGATGAGGACGCGCTGGACGGGATCGTCGCGAGAACGCATCGCTATCCGTACTTCCTTCAGGAATGGGGAAAGCACGTATGGGACGCCGCCGAACGCTCCCCGATCACGGCCTCGATCGTCGATACGGCCTCCGAACACGCGATCGCGGCGCTCGATGCAAGTTTCTTCCTGGTCCGGTTCGATCGGCTCACTCCCACGGAGAAGCGATACCTGCGAGCGATGTCCGAGCTCGGGTCCGGCCCGTATCGCTCCGGAGAGATCGCGCGGGAATTGGGCACTCTGGTGACCTCGGTAGCTCCGCTTCGCGGTCAACTGATCAACAAGGGCATGATCTGGAGCCCGAGCCACGGAGACACCGCCTTCACGGTGCCGATGTTCGACGAGTTCATGCGGCGGATCATCCCCGGAGACGATTGGCGCGCCACTCGCACGTCGGCATAGCGCAGGCCGCATACGTACGTGATTCATTTGCTACACGTACGTTGATTGGCTATCTTCGCCACCATGGCCGCCATCAGCGCAACCAGACTCCGGCAGAACCTCTACAACATCCTCGACTCGGTGGTAGACACCGGCGTCCCGGTGGAAGTCGAACGCAGGGGCCGTCTGCTCCGGATCGTAGCCGAGGAGCGGGGATCGAAGTGGGACCGGCTGACCGCGCATCAGGCCGTCGTCGGCGATCCGGACGAGCTCGTGCACATCGACTGGTCCCACGAGTGGCGCGGCGACGATGTACCTTGATACGCACGTGGTCGTCTGGCTCTACCAGAAGGATGAGCAGCGCATCTCGCGCCTGGCGCGGGAGCTGATCGAGAGCAGCGATCTTCTGGTCTCGCCGATGGTGCTCCTCGAACTGGAGTACCTGTTCGAGACCGGCAGGACCAGAGCCAGGGCGGCCGAGGTCTACGGCTACCTGCATCACACCATCCAGATCGGTATGTGCGGCAAGCCGTTCGCGGCGGTGGCAAGGAAGTCGATCGGCATGAAGTCGATCGGCATGAAGTGGACCCGCGATCCATTCGACAGACTCATCACCGCGCAGGCTGCTCTCGACGAGTCGCCACTGCTGACGAAGGACGACACGATCCGCGCCCACTATCCAGAGGCGGTCTGGTAGGGAGCCTGACGTCTTCTCTCCCGCGGCGGGCGGCAGTACGTTGACGTCAGGATGAGCAGCCTGGACACGCAGACCGTCGCGGCCGAGCCGAGCTTCAACGAGGGGCTGGCCCTGACCGTGGACCGGGCGCTGCGCCACCTCGACCTGCCGCCCGGCCTGCCGGAGCAGATCAAGGCGTGCGACTCGGTGCTGCAGTTGCACTTCCCGGTGCGGCTGGACGACGGCGTCTTCCACATCTTCCAGGGCTGGCGCGCCACGCACAGCTCGCACCTGATGCCGGCCAAGGGCGGCATCCGCTACGCCATCTGCGTCGACCAGGACGAGGTGGAGGCGCTGGCCGCGCTGATGACCTACAAGTGCGCGCTGGTGGACGTCCCGTTCGGCGGATCGAAGGGCGGCGTGCGGCTCGAACCCGCTCAGTACTCGGAGCGCGAGCTGGAGGCGATCACGCGCCGCTTCGCGCGCGAGCTCATCTCCCGCGGCTACCTCAGCCCCGGCGGCAACGTGCCGGCGCCCGACATGGGCACCAGCGCGCGCGAGATGGGCTGGATCGCCGACGTCTACCGCACCCTGCACCCGGAGGAGATCAACGCCATGGCGTGCGTGACCGGCAAGCCGGTCACCACCGGCGGCATCCCGGGCCGGACCGAGGCGACCGGGCGCGGAGTGCAGTTCGCGGTGCGCGAGCTCTTCCGCCGTCCCGAGGACCTGACGCTGGCCGGCCTCGAAGGCGAGTTGGAGGGCAAGCGGATCGTGGTGCAGGGGCTCGGCAACGTCGGCTACCACTTGGCCCGGTACCTGTCGGAGGAGGACGGCGCGCTGATCGTCGGCGTGATGACGCGCGAAGGCACGGTCCTGGACGACGGCGGCATCGACGTCGCCGGGCTGCGCGCCCATCTGGACGAGAGTGGCGGCGTCGAGGGATACCCCGGAGGGCGGACGAATGGCGATGCCGACGCCTTCCTGGCGACCCCGTGCGACCTGCTGGTTCCGGCCGCGATCGAGGGCCAGATCCACCGCGGCAACGCCGCCGCCGTGCAGGCCAAGCTGGTGGTGGAGGCGGCCAACGGCCCGGTCACCTACGGCGGCGACGAGATCCTGCGGCAGCGCGGCATCCCGGTGCTGCCCGACCTGTTCGTGAACGCGGGGGGCGTGACCGTCTCCTACTTCGAGTGGATCAAGAACCTCTCCCACATCCGTTTCGGCCGCATGGACCGCCGCTTGGACGAGGGGCGCGGCGCGCGCATCGTCAGCGCGCTGGAGCAGATGACCGGCCGTTCTGCGGATGCGGCCTTGCGCGCCGAGCTGGTCACCGGCGCCGACGAGCTGGCACTGGTGCGCTCAGGCCTGGACGACACCATGCGGCAGGCCTACGACGAGATCAGCGAGACCTTCCATCAGAACGACGCGATCGACGACTACCGCACGGCCGCCTTCGTGGTGGCCCTGAGCAAGATCGCCAACACCTACCTCGACCTGGGCCTGTAGGGGCTCCGGCTACAGGAAGGCGCGCAAGCCGGCGAGCGTCTCGCGGGTGGACTCCATTCGGGTGCCGCCCTCCTTGCGCCAGTGGGTCTCCACGCTGACGACGCCGGCGTAGCCGTCGCGGCGCAGGGCGTCGATCTGGCCCGCGTAGTCCACCGCGCCGCTGCCGATGGGCGCCCAGCGGGTCAGGCCGGTGGCGTCATCGACCACCGCGGCGTCCTTGACGTGCACGTGCAGGAGGTAGGGGAGTACGGCGCGGTAGCCGTCCGGGTAGGGCACCCCGCCGGAGACGAAGTCGTTGCCGGGGTCCCAGATGGCGCGCAGGCGCGGGTGGTCGACCGCGGCCAGGATGCGTGCCGCGTTGTGGCCGGAGTTGCCCCAGCAGGAGCGCACGTTCTCCAGGCCCAGGGTCACCTGGTGCTCCTCGGCGATGGCAGCCGCCGCGCGCAGTCCGGCGACGATCTTCGGCAGCAGCTCGTCCGGGATGGCGCCGCCGCGCGGCTCGCGCGGTGAGGGATTGCCGGCACCGGTCATGTAGCCGCGCCGGAACGAGAACAGGCGCACGATGCCGGCCCCCAGCTCGCAGGCGACCTGGCAGCTCCGGCGGATCTGCTCCAGGTGCTCGGCCACCGCCGGGTGGCGGGTCACCTCCGCGACCGGCACCTCGTCCAGCTCGATCGCCTTGAACGAGGGCGGGTCCACCGCGATCACCTGCAGTCCCTCGCCGGCGACCATCCGCCGCAGCTCGGCGACGCCGGCGTCGGACAACTCGTGTACGCCGAACTCGCCGACCTTGTTGAGCTCCAGGTGGGTGAAGCCCATCTCCCGTGCCGTCGGAAAGGCGACCGCAGGATCGGCTGCGATCTCGTCGGTAACGACGCCCAGTGAAAAACTCAATCGTAACTCCCTTGCGGATGGTCCCCCATCAGGCGCCGCTGGCGCCCGCTGGCCATGGCCAGGATCTCCGGGTCGAACCGGAACCGGTTCAGATAGGGCGGAAAGCGCTGCGCGATGCCGCGCTGCGAATAGCTGACCTGCAGCAGATGGCGCACGCGGTCGCTGTGGTTGGCGCTGCCGCGGTGCCACACCTCGCTCCGGAAGATCACCACGTCGCCCGCGTTGCAGAGGATGCTCTGCTCCTCCCGGCCCTGCCAAGACGTGTCGCCGTCCGGCGCGCGGCCGGCGCGGTGGCTGCCGGGGATGAAGCGGGTCGGGCCGATCTCCTCGTCCAGGTCGTCCAGGTAGAAGTGGGCGGTGGCGATGTAGACCGGTATGCGCACGCGCGGGTCGGCCATCACGTCCTCCGGCAGCGTGAGCGCCTGGTAGTCGGCGTGCAGCGGCTGGTCGGGCCGCCCCGGCCCGGTCAGCCAGGAGGTCATGGCGATGACGTGGCAGTCCGCCCCGAGCAGCGACTCGGCGATCTCGATGACGCCTGGGTAGTCCAGGAACTGCACGAAGTGCGGGTGGCGATTGAAGGCATTGTTGATCGCCCGGTTGAGGAAGCCGTCCTCGGAGGCGCGATCGTAGCTCTCGGCCAGCGGCTCCAGCCGCTCCATGTGCTCGCGCAGTTCCGCCACCTGATCGCGATCGAGCACCTTGGGGAGGTACACGTACCCGTCCTGTTCGACGGCGTTGACCTGACTCGGCAGGTCGGGCTGGGCTACCAGCGGCAAGGCTTGCGGCATCGCTTCTCAGTCTACCGTGATCGAAGGTCGGACTCGCCTCGATGATCGCCTCGCACGCGCGACCCGAAGGCGTAGATACCCTCTATCCGAGCCTCGGCTCGGCTGCTTTCCAGGCGCGCTCTGATCGCCGCGCCGACGCGCGTCACCGCTTGTCGTGTGTGTGCGTACAGGGACGGACTCCTTCGGGCAGGATAGCCGCACCTGACAGTCTGGACCAGAGCGCCGGTCGGCTGTGGGAAGAGCCGCGCACGATGCAGCTCGCGGAGTTGGTGGGCGGCGGCATGCTGACCCCGCGGATCGAGGTGGGAGGCCGCTACGACGGCGGCGACGCGGAGACCGGCGCCGGGCTGGTGGTGGGCGGCAGCCTGGGCTACGCGGTGCCGGCCTGGGGGCTGACGCTGGCCGGCAGCGGCCAGGGCCTCTTGCTGGACGAGAGCGGCGGCTTCGCCGAATGGAGCGCCGGCGGCTCCCTGCAGTTCTCCCCGCGGCCGGACGGCCGTGGTCCGTCACTGCGCGTGGCCCGGTCCTGGGGCGGGACCACCACCCCCACGGGCGCAAGCCTGTGGTCGCTGCCCGACGCGTCGGGCCTGGCCGCTCGCGGGCACTTCGGCGCACGTCATTGCCTCTCGCGCCTTGGAAGCGATGGAGTCAGTACCTTAAGCTACGGTAGTGAGCACGCTACCCGCGCACCCGCGGATTCCCTATGGCGAGGCCGACTTCCGGCGCATCCGCCTGAACCGGTGGCTGTACGTGGACAAGACCCGCTTTGTGCGGCGCCTGGAGGAGGAGCGCTACGCCTTCCTGATCCGGCCGCGCCGCTTCGGCAAGTCGCTGTGGGCGTCGGTGCTGGAGAACTACTACGACCGCTTCTGGGCGGACGGCTTCGACGCGACCTTCGCCGGCACCGACATCGGGCAGGACCCGACCGGGGAACAGAGCCGCTACGTCACCCTGCGCTTCGACTTTTCAACCGTCAACGACAAGCTCGAGACCCTGGAGCGGGAGTTCGAGACCTACTGCCTGATAGAGCTCCGGGGGACGCTGGAACGGCATCCCGACCTGTTTCCCGTAGCGGCGCGGCGGCGAATCCTCGCGCCGCCCTCCATCGCCACCAAGCTTGCCGAGCTGTTCCGGTACGCGGGCGACCATGACATCCCCCTGTACGTGATCATCGACGAGTACGACAACTTCGCCAACACGGTGCTGGCGTACCACGGCGCGGAGGCGTACCATTCCTTCACCCACGGCGGCGGCTTCTACCGCAATTTCTTCGCCACCCTGAAGTCCGGGGCGGGACGCAGCGGCGGCGGTCTGGAGCGCCTGTTCATCACCGGCGTGTCGCCGGTCACCCTGGACGACGTGACCAGCGGCTTCAACATCGGCAAGAACATCAGCCTGCACCCGGACTTCAACGAGATGGTCGGCTTCACCGAGCCGGAGGTGCGGCGCCTGGTTGAGACGTACCGGGACCTGGGCGTGTTCAACCAGGACGTCGCTACCGCCATGGGCATCATGGGCCAGTGGTACAACGGCTACCGGTTCGCCGAGGCAGCCGAGACCGACCTGTACAACTCCGACATGGTGCTCTACTACCTGGACCACTCGATTCCGAACCGGCCGGTGCCGACCTACCTGATCGACACCAACGTGCGCATCGACTACGGCAAGCTGCGCCACCTGCTGGTGGTTGGCCGGCAGCTCAACGGCAACTTCGACCTGCTGCGCGACGTCATCGGCGAGGAGCAGGTGGACACCCGCATCCAGCCCGGCTTCCCGCTGGAGGACCTCACCGAGCCGGAGAACTTCCTGTCCCTGCTGCACTACTTCGGACTGCTGAGCATCCGCGACGTGCAGGGCGTGATGCCGAGGCTGGCGATCCCGAACCAGACCGTGAAGCGGCTGATGTACGGCTATCTGCGCGACGCCTACCGCGACGTGCGGGTGTTCTCGGTCAACCTGTTCCGGTTCGAGCAGTTGATGCTGCGGATGGCCACCGAGGGCGAGTGGCGGCCGGTGCTGGAGTTCCTGAGCGAGGCGATCGCGCGGCAGACGGGGATCCGCGACTACATCGGCGGGGAGAAGGTCATGGCGCCCCCTGCGGGGGCACTGGGGTTCCTGGCGGCCTATCTGAGCGTGGCCGACTACTACGTGTTCCGGTCGGAGGCGGAGCTGGGGCAAGCCACGTCGGTGCCAACCGACTGGCCAGGCCACGCGGACATCGCCCTGGAACCGCTGGTCGCCCGCTATCCGCACCTGCAGCGCGGCTACCTGATCGAGCTCAAGTACCTGAAGCGCTCTGAGCGCTTTCAGCGCAGCGAGCCGGTGGACGAGTCCGGCGTGGCGGCGGCGGCCGCAGAGGCGACGGCGCAGCTCCAGCGGTATCTGGCGGACGAGCGTCTGGCGCGGCAGTTTCCGGGGGTGCGCTTCATCGGCCTGATCGTGGTGTTCCACGGCTGGGAGCTGGTGTTCTGCGATGCCGTGCGGCGGTCGATCTGACCGAGGACGGCGGAGGCACAATCCGGCTCGAAGGATTCGATGTCGCGAACCTGGACGCGGATGATTTCCAGTTTGCTTCGGCTCCGGCGGTCGAGCCACCGGTCGATGGCATCTGACTCACACCGGAGGGAAGGATGGCGACCATCAACGTGAGACGCCTCGATGAGGAGGTCGTGCGGCGGCTCAAGCAGCGTGCGGCTGTCAGCAACCGTTCGCTGGAGAGCGAAGCGCGTCACATCCTCGAGTGCGCTGCAGCAGACGATTTGGAGACACGGCGTCGAACCTTCCTCGATCTGGTCGGCCGGCTGCAGCCCGCCGACGGGGCCAGACGCGCTGCGATCTCGTCGGTAACGACGCCCAGTGAAAAACTCAATCGTAACTCCCTCGCGGATGGTCACCCATCAGACGCCGCTGGCGCCCGCTGGCCATGGCCAGGATCTCCGGGTCGAACCGGAACCGGTTCAGATAGGGCGGAAAACGCTGCGCGATGCCGCGTTGCGCGTAGCTGACCTGCAGCAGATGGCGCACGCGGTCGCTGCGGTTGGCGCTGCCGCGATGCCACACCTCGCTGCGAAAGATCACCACGTCGCCCGCGTTGCAGAGGATGCTCTGCTCCTCGCGTCCCTGCCAGGACGTGTCGCCGTCGGGCGGGCGGCCGGCGCGGTGGCTGCCGGGGATGAAGCGGGTCGGGCCGATCTCCTCGGCAAGGTCGTCCAGGTAGTAGTGGGCGGTGGCGATGTAGACCGGAACGCGCACGCGCGGGTCGGCCATCACGTCCTCCGGCAGCGTGAGCGCCTGGTAGTCGGCGTGCAGCATTTGATCGGGCCGCCCCGGCCCGGTCAGCCAGGAGGTCATGGCGATGACGTGGCAGTTCGCCCCGAGCAGCGCCTCGGCGATCTCGATGACGCCGGGGTAGTCCAGGAACTGCACGAAGTGCGGGTCGCGATTGAAGGCGTTGTTGATCGCCCGGTTGAGGAAGCCGTCCTCGGGATCGGAGGCGCGGTCGTAGCTCTCGGCCAGCGGCTCCAGCCGCTCCATGTGCCCGCGCAACTCCGCGACCTGGTCGCCGTCGAGCACTCCGGGGAGGTACACGTACCCGTCCTGCTCGACGGCGTGAACCTGACTCGGCAGGTCCGGCTGGGCTACCAGCGGCAAGGCTTCCGGCATCGTTGCTTGGTCCTCCGCATCGACCGCATCGCCGTCGAGCTCGGAGAGCCGTGAGTTTATCCGGGCGCCCGTCGTTTATTCAATCGGCTGCCGCTGCCGGCGCCGCCGGCCCGGGCGTTGACCCATGTGGCGATGTCCGTGATGGGATAAACAGAGCAGGCGCAGGGTCGCCGGCTCCGGCCCGACCCAAGGCATAGGGCACCGTCCGATGGGTCTGATCACGTGCCGCGAATGGCAGCAGTGTCTGGGCAGTCGTAGCAAAGCGTCATCGTTGAACCCCGAGACGGGTTTGGTGGTGCGGCTGTTGACGCTGGAAGATGCAGTCCTCACCTTAACTGCGACGTCGGCAACTCACATGTGCCGACCCCCGAGCGACATACAAGCGAGCAGCAGAGGCACAGACGTGGGAGTACGCATACGGCCAGAGGACATCGAGGTTCCGGACGATGATCCGTTCAAGAATGACCTGCTGAACAGAAAGGAGCCGGCAGAGATCCTAAGAAATCTTGTGGACTCCATTGAAGGTCCGTGTGTGCTCGCTGTCGACGCCGCCTGGGGAGCTGGGAAGACAACCTTTCTAAGGATCTGGTCGCGCTATCTGCGCAACCAGGGATTTCCGGTTGTCCGATTCAATGCGTGGGAAACAGATCATGCCGGAGATCCTTTCGTCGCTCTCGTCTCGGAACTCACGGCGCGATTGCGGGATTTTGATGAGGAGCCGATCAAAGAGAAGGTAAGAATCACCAAGGAAGCGGCGAAGAAAGTCGCTGTCCGTGCGATTCCTGTAGTCTTGCGGATCTTGACATCTGGTGTCCTAAACATTGATCAAGAGACGGAGAAAGAACTAGGCAAGTTGCTTGCCGACTGCGCTGTGGACGGAATAAAAGAGTACGAGCAGGCTCGTAATTCCATCAACGGATTCAGATCCAAACTCGAGGAGATGGCGATCACGCTATACTCCTGCCAGAGCCATCCTCTCGTCGTGATGATCGATGAGTTGGACAGATGCCGACCTTCCTATGCCATTGAACTGATCGAAGTCGCAAAGCACCTTTTCGGAGTAGACCATATCGTATTCGTCCTCGCAGTAAACCGGGAGCAACTAACGCACTCAATCAAGGCGCTATACGGTAGCGACTTCGACGCTATCGGTTATCTGCGTAGGTTCATCGACGTGGACTTCAGGCTGCCAGAACCTGATCGTGAGGGCTTCGTCAGGGCACTGTTGGACGGCGTAGGGATGAGTGGAGATGCCCGCGACATCGTGGAGGCGTTCTTGGTGCTCCCGTATTTCAGCCTTCGCCAGGTTGGACAATCGATTGGGCGTCTTGGCTTGGTCCTCGCGTCTTATGAACCCAAGGACGAGCCAAGAGTAGGGGTAGGGGTGGGCGCGGCACTGATCATCCGGACAGTTGACATGGAAGTGTACCGGCGATTCGTGGCGGGCACAGCATCGGATCGAGAGGTCATAGAGTTAGTCTTCGAACGTTGCCAGATGACGACAGCCCAGAAAGAGAATCATCCAAGCCGTATGAAGTATGCAACTTTCGAAGCGATCGTAGTTACGGCAGGGGAAGAGATCGCTAGTGGAGGTGTGGTGGACTCCGATCAGGCTATGGGATCCGAAATTATTGGTGAGTATCGCAGAGTGGCAAGCAGCGAAGAGTCGAACGAGAATCGACAACAGGCGGCTTTGAGATACGCCAGAAATGTGGTGCGAATAGTGGATGAATACAGGGGCAATCGGGGGATGCCGTTCTTTCTTGATTTCCTGAAAGGAGTGCATCGCATAGAGTTGATGACGAGAGGTGGGTGAGTGGGTAGAGTGGATTCGATGGTGCCAAGGTAAGGAACGGGCATGTGGGGGTGTCGACGACGAGCGAGTATCACCACCCCCAAGCACCTTTCATTCGAACCACCACGCCCGGCTCAGGAACTTCGTAAACATCGTCGTTATCCAAGTTCCTCACACAATACTTACCTCGATCAACACACAAACGCAGTTTGGTTGGAGACTCATATGTCAAGGCACTGCTGTCTGCCTTGAGGAATCGAATTAAATCCTCTTGCATATAATTCAGGTAATTCAACAAACGACTAGTCATAATAGTGTCGCTGGCGTTTTCCCTAGACGACACCACGCCGCCGCCGGGCGGCATGTAGGCGGTTCCGTCCTGAGCCGTCACGAATAGCATGTAGCCAGAGTGCATTAGCTTGTACGTATCGTCTCTTGACAACTGACGGTATGGCGTAACATCGGGCATGCGAAACTCATCCAGAAGATGAGGCCAGTTCTCGTTCAAGATATCAACCACTGACTGTGACTCGAATGAGTCGTGATCCACCATAACGTCAAGAAGATACGCATCTGTGTTAGTGAAATAGCAGAGCAGTAAAGGGTCTGTTCGTTTCATGAAGCCCTCGCTCTTTCCTTTCTTGCTAACCACTCTGTCACCGAGGTGAAGATGATGTACGCCCCAGCCATTGAGCAGGGTGTCAACGTTCTTCAACTCCTTTATGGAATTGCTCAAGTACCTTGACAGATTACCGCCAGTCTTGATCAGACCCTCAATCTCGGCAAGTGCCCCCAGGTATTGCTCGGGACATGCGAACCGTCTTGATTTGTGAATCTTGCGGCGACGTAGTGTGATCAGTCGTCTGGCAACGCCGAAGTAGAAGGAAATCAGTCTAAAGGGATCTTTAGCGACTCTATCCACAGCCTTTCGACTGTAGCCTAAAGAGATCAGAATCGTGCGGTACATCTCTCCAGCATCGCGGATGAGATCAATCTGTATTTCGGGTTCAGGTGAATCGGTGCCCACTGGAGTCTTCTTCTCTCTTGAATTCGCTCTAACTGGTTTCCTCAACCGCCTGGAATATGTCGCGGGCGAGGACGGCGAAGGCGACTTCCTGGAACTCGGGGTCACTCAGGTAGCGGGTGACGAGTGCGTCGTTTTCGCCCATGCGCTCGACCATCAGTTGGCCGAGCCGCTCGCGGATTCCGAGGCTGAACTTCTCGAACGGGTTCGCGACGGCGATCTTGCGGACGTCCTCGTCGCGGAGGGCCCGCTCCCTCACCTGCTCGAAGAACAGGCGGTCCTCATCGGTGAACTCGGTGCCGAACCGGTCGTTCAGGCGCTCGATAATCTCCGAGAGCGGCGCCTTCTCTTCCTCCGGGTTGCCCGTGCCCACAGCGGAGGGGCTGACCACGTAGGGTTCCGGATCCTTAAGGAGGATCGCACCGGACGACACGCGCTCCAGGCGGTAGAACTCCAGGGTGACTTCATCACCGAGGTCGATGGCTTCCGCGCGGGCCGGGAGCAGGGAAGGGAGGAGCAGGCGTCCGAACGACGAAAGCCGCTCCAGCTCCGCGTCGCCGTACGGGATGATCTGGCTGAGGAAGGCATACAGGTTGACGAACGCGCTGAGGCCGTCGCGGAACGCCGTCTGGTCGTTCTCGTCGAGGCCCTGGAAGCGGTCTCGCGCCGGCTGCAGGCACGCCTCGATGCGGGCGTGGTCTCCGGGCTGCTGCCGCGCCTGGGGCAGGTAGAACACCTTGGCGAACGCCTCGACCTCGCTGCCGTGGTAGACCTGCATGCCGTCGAGCTGGTGCTTGAGCTGCTCCAGTTGGTAGGGGTCGGAGGCGGCCAACAGCTCGGTGCGGTCGTAGTAGGGGGAGAAGGCGTCGCGGATGTCGTCGGGGTCGTTGACAAAGTCGAGGACGAAGGGGGCCTCCTTGCCGGGCCATACGCGATTGAGCCGCGAGAGCGTTTGCACTGCCTGTACGCCGTCCAGGCGCTTGTCGACGTACATGGCCTGGAGCAGCGGCTGGTCGAATCCCGTCTGGTACTTCTCCGCCACGAGCAGGATCTGGTAGTCGGGCGAATCGAATCGCGAGGGTAGGGATGCTTCGCTTATGGGCTTCCCGGTCACGACATCGGTGTTCAACTTAGGCTCGGTGAGCTCCTCGCCCGTGTCCGGGTCGATGACTGTTCCGCTGAAAGCCACCAGGGGGCGGATGTCATCGTAGGCGTGGTCGGCGATGTAACGCTTGAACGCCAGCATGTAGCGCACGGCGTGAAGCCGCGACGAGGTCACGACCATTGCCTTCGCGCGGCCGCCGATTCGCCGGCGCACGTGTTCGCGGAAGTGCTCGACGATGACCTCGGTCTTCTGCTCGATGTTGTAGGAGTGGAGGGTCATGTACTTGGCCAGCGCGACGGCGGTGCGGCGTTTCGGGAAGTCCGGGTCGTCCGCGGCCTTCTTCGCGAGGCGGTAGTACGTGTTGTAGTCGGTGTAATTCTGGAGCACGTCGAGGATGAACCCCTCCTCGATCGCCTGCCGCATGCTGTAGACGTGAAACGACTCCGGCTTGCCGCTGGGACCCGGACGGCCGAATAGTTCGACGGTCTTGCCCTTGGGCGTGGCCGTGAACGCGAAGAACGAGAGGTTAGGCTGCGGGCCGCGTGACTCGACGACCGCGGTGAGGCCGTCCTGCCAGTCTTCATCCTCTTGCCGTGCATCCTGTGCCCGCACGCCGAGGATGGCCTTCATCTCGCGCGCGGCCTCGCCCGTCTGGCTGGAGTGCGCCTCGTCGACGATGACGGCGTAGCGCCGTCCCGCGATCTCGCGCCGCCACGCCGCTGCCTGGACCTGTTCGGCCTCGGAGGGGTTCTCGGATGGGGCCGCTCCGGCGATGGTCAGGAGTCCCTTCAGGACGAAGGGAAACTTCTGCAGGGTCGTGATGACGATCATCGTGCCGTCGACGAGGGCCCGGGCGAGCTGCTGCGAGTCCTGGTCGATCGCCTTCACGACGCCCTGGGCGTGCTCGATCTGGTAGATGGCGGCCTGCATCTGCTGGTCGAGGACGCGGCGGTCGGTGATGACGATGACGCAGTTGTAGACTTTCTCGTCGTCGGCGTTGTGCAGGCTCGCAAGCCGGTGCGAGAGCCACGAGATGCTGTTCGTCTTGCCGCTGCCGGCGGAGTGCTGGATGAGGTAGTTGCGTCCGGGGCCGTCCGCCCGGGCGGCGGCGACCAGCTTGCTGACGGAGTCGAGCTGGTGGTAGCGCGGGAAGACGACGGTCTCGCGCTTTTCGGTGCGCGTGCCCTTCGCGTCCTCGACCTTCTCTTCGCGTCGCTCGACGAACACGTATGAGCCCAGAATGTCGAGGAAGCGCTCCCGTTTGAGCACCTCCTGCCAGAAGTAGCCGGTGGGGTAGCCGGAAGGGTGCGGCGGATTGCCGGCCCCGCAGCCGACGGCGCCCGGGTCGCTGCCCCGGTTGAAGGGGAGGAAGCGCGTGGCCTCGCCGGCGAGCCGCGTGGTCATGTGGACTTCTTCCGGGTCGGCGGCGAAGTGGACGAGGGCCCGCTTCTGGAAGCGGAAGAGGGGGACGTTCGGGTCGCGGTCCTGCTGGTACTGGCGAACCGCGCTGCGCCACGTCTGCCCGGTCATCGGGTTCTTCAGCTCGCAGGTGGCGACGGGTACCCCGTTGAGCGCGAAGAGGAGGTCGACCTCATGGCCCTTCCCGGGATGGCACAGTGCCTGCCGCGTGACGGTCAGTTCATTCCGCTCGAACTGCGCGAGCGCGTCCGGATTGAGACCATGCGACGGCTTGAAGTAGGCAAGCCGGAAGGTCTTGCCGAAGAAGCGGAACCCGTGGCGGAGGACGTCCAGCGCCCCCTTGTTGTCGAGCTCCTTCACGAGCATCTCGATGAGGGTGGACTCGAGGTTCGCGCCGTGGAGGGCGGACATCTCCGCCCAGGACTCCGGTTGCGTGTTGCGGATGAAGGCGAGGGCGCGCGCGGGAAAGAGCGCGTGGTCGACGTCCCATTCCTCGCGGTCGCCCTTGCGCCAGCCACCATCAAGCAGCATCGACTCGACGGTGGACTCGAACGCCAACTCTCTTGTGTGGGCACTCATCGGCCGTGCCTATCGGTACCGGCGGTCACATGGCCCCTTTCCAAGTCCAGCATAGTACCTCACGCCCGTCAGGAGCCATCGGCCGCGACCGGCTCCCGCACATCGACCTTGCCCGTGACAGCAGCAGTGATGAGCGCGGTCCGGTACTCCTGCAGCCGCTCGATGGCGCGGGTGGCCGCGTCGAGAGCGGCATCGTTTGATGGCAGCCGCTCTTCAAGGAACTCGACGATCGCTTGCTGCTCCGGGGTCGGAGGCACCGGAATGCAAAAGGAGGCGGCGGAGGCCTCATAAATCGTCCTATGCGTGGAACCCCTCATGAGGCGATTGAACTCGCTGTGCATGGACCGGAAGGTCAGAAGGAGATACCTCGGTGTCAGCTTGGGACCGCAGACCCAGTTCCAAAAGTCCTGGGAGGTAGCCATCGGCACTGGCATTATCCCGGAGAAGCCAATCGAGGCGGTCCTCGAGAGGATCACACTGCCGGCGGGAAGCAACTCCGCGGCTGAGTTCGCAATCCCGACGCGGCTGATCATTTCGCGAGTCTCTTCCAGGTATGTCGCACGCCCATCGCGAAGCTGCCAGACGTCGGACAAGGTGAACCAAGGGATGTCGCAATCCTCCCAGTACTCAGGGTGCTGACGACTTGGGGTGTGCCCGGATTTCATCTCGGCGTACCGTCGGATGTTCCCGACCTCCCAGTGCTCCGGCACGTCGCCAAGCCACTCGACGCCCGATGGCTTGAGCCGGGGCGACGGGTCGAGACCAGCGGCGCGCGCGGCCTCGGACGGGAGGCCGCGCGTCACGGTGCGGATGATGAGGGCGGTCCGGTATTCCTGCAGCCGCACGATGAGCAGCCGCATCTTTGCAACGAGCGCGTCCATGCGCTCCGTGTCCCGGTTGAGGTGCTCGGCGATCGCGCGTTGCTCGGGGAGGGGAGGGAGGGGGATCTGGTGGCCGCCAAGGTCGGTAGGCGTCAACTCCATGAAGGTTGAGCCCTTGCCGAGGGACTGGAGCACGGGGCGACTCGCCAAGAGCACGTAGTACCCAAAGCAACTGTCGGTGTCTGTGTCAGGGACCAGGGTGCGGCATCCCTGGTTCGTCGCGGCAGGTACCGCCGTAATCGCGAGATGGCCAATGGGAGCACGGGTAGACACGACGAGCGACTCCGCTGGGCTCACACGTGCGCTACTGTTGCGGACCCCTTCTTCCGTGATGGTTCGGCGACCGGAACTGATCCATCCGCTCTCATTTTGGCCAAGGTCGTCCGGCGTGAGCCAGACCGTTTCACCGTCCCAATAACTCTCCTCCGAGCTAGCTGGCGTCCCGCCGTTCACGATGGCGAACCACCGGCGGAGCGACCCGTTTCGCCAGTGCTCCGGCATCTCGCCGAGCCACTCGACACCAGAGGGGCGGTAGGCGGGGTAGGGGTTCATGTCGTAGGTAGCCTCCTCATGCGGGAGAGCATCAGCTCCTGACGATCTCACCGAGCAGTCCGGCGATCTCATGCTCCAACGCCCGCAGGTTCGACTCGATTTCATTGAGGGGGCGGGGCGGCTCGTACACGTAGAAGTGGCGGCTCAGCGGAAACTCGTAGCCGACCTTGGTCTTGCTCTCGTCCACCCAAGCGTCAGGCACGTGCGGCAGCACCTCGCGCGCGACGTACTCGGCTATGTCCTCGCGAAGGGGCACCGTCTCGGTCTCGCGGAGGTCGGTATCTGGTTCGGGATTGCCGTGGCGTTCGAGGCAGATCGCAGCCTCGGGGTCTCGTTCGCCGAGGGCCGCCAGCACGGCCTTCCGTTCGGTCGCTGAGAGGCGCAGGCTTGTGGCCTTGGCTGCGGCGTTCAGCGTCTCCACGAACGCCTCGCGGTCCTGTATCACCGCGCCGCCGGTCTCCTTTTCGAGGGAGCGCAGCAACCCGCGGATCGCCTCTTGCCGCGCCTGCCCTTCGGTCACCTCGGCGTCATGCGCGGGCCCCGGTCGCTTCTTGCTCTTCGCGAGGTTCTGGAACGCCCGCTCGTCCTCAATGCGGGTAATGCGCTCCGGCGCGGCTGCGAAGTTCAGGCGCAGGGGGCGTTCCACCGTCACCTTGCGGTAGCCGAAGTCCTCGTTCGCGAACACCTTGCTCACGACCCGCGGTCGCGTGCGCGGCTCGTGAGTGACCGGGTCTTCGTCCGTGATTGGCTTCGTCTCGCCGTCCTGGAAGTTTCCGTGGATGCGCGTGAGGGCGTCGATCTGCTCGGGCGACAGCTCGTTCCGCTTGTTGCCGAGGCTCTTGCGCATCTTCACGAAGAACTGGCGCCCGTCGATGAGCTGCACCTTCCCTTTCCGGTGCGGCTCCTTCCGGTTCGTGAGCACCCAGATGTAGGTGGAGATGCCGGTGTTGTAGAAAAGCTGGTCGGGGAGCGCGACGATGGCCTCCAGCCAGTCGTTCTCGATGATCCACCGGCGGATGTTGCTCTCCCCGCTGCCGGCGTCGCCCGTGAACAGGGGAGAGCCGTTGAACACGATTGCCAAGCGGCTGCCGCCATCATCGGCGGGCTGCATCTTCGCAAGCATGTGCTGCAGGAACAGCAGCGAGCCGTCGTTGATCCGGGGCAGGCCCGCGCCGAAGCGCCCCTCGTACCCGAGCGTGTCCGCCTCGCGTTCGATGTCGCGCTGCTGCTGCTTCCACTCCACGCCGAAGGGCGGATTGGCGAGCATGTAGTCGAAGGTGTGCTTGCGGCCGTCGGGACGGCGGGTGTATCCGTCGTGCGTGAAGGTGTCGCCGAGGATGATGTTGTCGGCGTTCTCTCCCTTCAGGAGCATGTCCGACTTGCAGACGGCCCATGACTCGTCGTTGTGGTCTTGGCCGTACAGGATGGGGTTGGCGTCGCGGTTGTGTTCGCGGAGGTACTTGTCGGCCCCGGAGAGCATGCCGCCCGTCCCGCAGGCGGGGTCGTAGATGGTCTTCACAACGTGGCCGCGCCCGAGGTCCGGCTCCGGCGAGAGGAGCAAGCTGACCATCAACCGGATGACCTCGCGGGGCGTGAAGTGCTCCCCCGCCTCCTCGTTCGCCTGCTCGGCGCCGATGCGGATTAGCTCCTCGAAGACGTAGCCCATCTGGATGTTGTCGACGCGGTCAGGCGACAGGTCCACGCGGGAGAACCTCTGGATGACCTGGAACAGCAGGTTCTTCTCGCCCATGCGCACGATCTGCTCGCCGAAGGCACACCGCTCCATGATCTCGTGCACGTTGGGGGAGAAATCGCGGATGTAGGCGCTGAGGTTCTGTGCCAGGTTGTTCGGGTCGTCGAGCAGCCGCTCGAAGTCGAGCCGGGATGTGTTGTAGAACGGCCGGCCCGACGCCTGCTGAAGGAGGCTTCGGCGCACGTTCTCGTTCCCGCCTGCGTACCCGGCGTCGGCGTCAAGCACCGCCTGTTTCGTTTTCTCCAGCACGCAGTCAAAGCGCCGCAGGACTGTCAGGGGGAGGATGACCTTGCGGTACTCGTTTCGCTTGTACGGGCCTCGCAGCAGGTTGCATATGGCCCAGATGAAGTTCGCGAGTTCGGCGTGCGTCCTCGGGTTCATACGCTCCCATGCTTCATAGCGCGCCGGGACCTCCAGGGGGCTTGGCGCTGGGCTCGCCACCGGCCGGTGACGGCACGTCATTGTAGCAGGTGCATCGGTCTGCCGGGACGGACACTGGGGTAGTCCTAACCCAGGATCAGCGCGGGGTCCGCCAGTGCCTCGGTCAGGGGCAGGAGCTCGATGCCGTCGTGGTGCTCTCGTCGGTCGCCTCCGAACAACAACAGGCACCGCGCCATCGGGTAGTCGGTGCGGAACTGCTTGAGGCCGTGGAGGTCGGCGCGCCGGATCGTGCGGCCGCGCTTGACCTCGATCGCGAACAGGCCGTCGCCGCCGTAGGCGACAAAGTCGACTTCCGTGCCGGACGCCGTGCGCCAAGAGAAGAGATCCAGCTTGAGCGAGCGGTAGGCGATGGCGGCGCGCAGCTCCTGGTAGACCAGCGTCTCCAGAGCGGGGCCGTCGATCTGCTCGGGGCTGTCGAGCGGACCGGTGGGCCGGATCGCCCGGTAGACGCCGACGTCGAACAGGAAGAACTTCGTGCGGGTGGTCATGCGGCGCTTGGCCCGCTTGGTGAAGACCGGGACCCGGGTCGCGATCAGCAGATCCTCCAGCAGGTCGAAGTAGGCGACGGCTGTCTTGCGGTCCACGCCGACGTCGCGCGCCACCTCGGCAACGTTGAGGGGTGCCGCCTGGGAGAAGCTGGCACTTTCCAGGAACCGGCTGAACGTGGCCAAGTTGCGGGTGCGTCCTTCTTCCAGCACCTCCTGGCGCAGGTAGTTCTCGACGTACGATGCCAGGTACTCGTCCGGATCGGGCTGGGTGTACACCGAGGGGAGCTGACCGTGGATCAGCGCGCGCTCCAGCACGAAGTCGGCGCCGGCCTCGACCGCCGTCAGCGGGTGCAGGTGGTAGGTGCGCGCACGGCCGCCCAGCAGGTTGACGCCGCGCCGGCGCAGGCTGCGCGCGCTCGACCCGGTCAGGATGAAGCGGAGCCCGTCGGCCTCGATCAGGCGATGGACCTCGTTGAGAACCAGCGGCGTTCGCTGCACTTCGTCGAGCACGACCCACCCGTCGTACCCGGGCGGGATCAGATCGCGCAGCCGTTGCGGTCGGGCGAGCAGCTCCAGATACAGGGCATGGTCGAGCAGGTCGAGGTAGATCGCGTCCGGGAACCGCTGCTTAAGCCAAGTCGTCTTGCCGGTCCCGCGGGGGCCGAACAGGAAGAAGCTCTGGCGGCCGGTGGAGGGGACCTCCAGGGATCTGGGATACATGGTCCCATTTTACGATGTGAAACGGGATCTGCAATCCCGTTTCGTCAACTTTGACGCCGAAACGCGGCTGCTCTGGGTGATCGGGTTCCAGGCGAGCGCTGTCACGCACGAGCTTCGATCGCGGCCGATCGTGACCGGCCGACACACATCGTCCGGCGCCCTGAAGCACAGTGGACGTCGGGGCCGTTTCCATGAGCGCAGGTAAACCATGAAGCGCCGGGCCGACCGGCGCGGCGCTTCCTTCTCGTGCGCGGCCGGGGCGGGCACGGCGGCTGGGTTCGGCGATACTATGGTTCGAGCAGACAGGTACGGTATGGCTGACGAGGGACATCGCAACGACGCAACCCCGCAGGATGTCCGGGCAGTCCTCCGCGAGCTGTCCGCGAACAAGCGCGAGACCGATCGCCACATGCTGGACACGGAACGGCAGATGCAGGAAGCGGCTCGGCGTTTACGGCAAACCGAGGAGCTGTTCGTCACCCAATGGGACAAGCTGATCGAAGCGCTGGCGAAGCGCGACCTGATCGTGCTCCTGAACCGCCGCGGCATCCAAGTGGACCACGTGTCCACCAACCTGGAGCGCAACTACGGGGGACGGCGATGGGATATCGACATCCTCTCGGTCAACAGGGACGAGTTGGTGGCTGTTCAAGTGAGGACCACCTTGAACGTGTACGACGTCGACGATTTCTTGGACACCCTGCGGCACATCGACGAGCTGATGCCGGAATATGCCGCCCGCGTAGCGTACGGTGCGGTCGCCTACCTGAAGGCGACACGAATCCGTCGACGCGTACGCGGAACGACAGGGTCTGTTCGTGATTCGGGCGACCGGCGCCGATCGTGATGCTCGCCGCCGTGCCGATGATGCCTGTTCCCGTAACCGAACGGCCCCACCTTTAGCCGTCGTCCGCCGGGAAGACGGTGGACCCGCGCAGGTCTGCACCGTCCAGATCAGACGGCAAGGTTACGAACCACAGCGATGCGCCACGAAGATCTGCTCCGCGGAAGGTCGCATCCGTCAAGATTGCGCCGGACATCCGTACGCCGCGCAAGTCGGCTCCCCACAGGATAGCGTCTGTCAGGTCGGCCTTGATGATTACCGCGCCGCGCAGGTCGGCTCCGGTCAGGACAGCGCCTCGCATGTTTGCGAACGAGAAGTCCGCGCCGCGCAGGTCCGCACCGGCCAAGTCGGCGTCGTGCAGGTCCACATCGCGCAGATCGGCTCCGCGGAGATCGACACCAGCGCAGGAGGGCGCACATGACGGCGGCTCCGCCGCGACCAGCAACGGCACGGCCAGCAGGACGACGGTGGTCAAGACGATCAGTGCATGTCTCATGGGCACGACTATCGGCAGATGGCCGGTGGGCTTGTAGCCCCGGGCGGCTATGCCTGTGAGCGTATCGTGCCAGCGAGCACCGGCTGTTCCAGTCCGCGGCCGGACAATCCCGGCGTGTAGAAGCACCCGCCGGCGGGCTTGTCAAGCCCCTATCTTGTAGGGTAGTGGTGTCTTCAAAGTGAGACACCACCGGCGCGTTCCGATCCTTGACACGGGCGCCGTCCCAGGACCGCTGACGGAGCTGCATCAGGGGCGGTCAACTCCTTTACCTGACGCCAGCTACGTGAATCATTGGAATAAATGAAATATCGCATATACATAGTTCAATTATCGCTAAGGATTGCGCGATTGGAGTCAGCGGATCGCCGGGTTTAGGCGTTCCCACCCTCTGACTTGGCGACATGGTGCAGCTATGGTATGCACGTGCAAAATGTGGCTTCTTTGCTCGTCGGTCGACCGTGTGCGATGATGGGAATACGACAACTCGGACGGCCTCGGGCGTGCCTGACTCTGCGCTCCGACAAGCATCGTGGCCGATGGCCGGGAGCGTTCTGCTCAATCGCTCTCCTGGTGTTCGTGGCAGGATGCAGCATGCCGCACATCGAGGCGGCCCGACAGGGGTCAGGCGAGCCCGAGCAGACCCCCGCGAGCGAGCCGGGCGCGCAGCCGGGGAGCAACCCGAACGGCCCTGTGCAGGGAGAGCTGCCCGTGTTGACGATCTCGGACGTGAGCGCCGCGGAGGGAGACCGGGCGTTGCGCTTCACGGTGAGCCTGAGCTGGACAAGCGGCGAGGTGGTGACCGTGGCGTATGCGACCGAGGGCGGGACGGCGACGTCGGGGCTTGATTACCAGCCGGCCCAGGGCACGCTGAGCTTCGCGGCCGATCCTCCCGAAGCGCAAGTCATCGAGGTCGCCGTAAGCGACGATGCCGTGGACGAGGCGGCCGAGACATTCACGGTACGGCTCAGCGATCCGCAGGGGGCTACGCTGGCAACGGCCACCGCGACGGGAACGATTCTTGACGACGAACAGCGTGCGGTAGTGGTGGAACCGGGGACGCTGGCCGTGCCGGAAGGCGGCAGCGGGAACTACGCGGTGGTGCTGGGCTCGCAGCCGACGGATCCCGTGCGCGTGAAGGTGGGCGGTTCGGCCGAATTGTCGGCCGAACCGGAGGAACTCGTGTTCAGGCCGAGCGACTGGTCGTTGGCGCAGCAGGTGAGGGTGACGGCCGCGCAGGACGACGACGCGGTGGCCGACGAGCCGGTGGAGCTGGTGCACGCGGCGAGCGGCGGCGGCTACGAGGGGGTGCAGGCGTCGTTGGTGGTGACGATCGTGGAGGACGACGTGGCGACGCTGGCGGTGGCCGGCGGTTAGTGCGGCCGAGCGGGCCGGCCGCCTGAGGTTCGAGGTGACGCTGAGTGTGGCGAGCGGCACGGAGGTGACCGTCTACTACGCGACGGGAGCAGCCGGGGACACGGCGGCGGCAGGCGTGGACTACGTGGCGCAGCGCGGCACGCTGCGGTTCGCGGCCGGCTCCAACGCGGCGCGGGCGATCGAAGTGGCGGTGCACGACGATGCGCTGGACGAACCGGACGAGAAGCTCACGATGACACTGAGCAACGCGCGCAACGCATCACTCGCCGGCGGCGCGGACACGCTTACGGTGACGGGCACGATCGAGAATGACGACGAGCCGCCCGAGCTGACGATCGGCCACGGCAGCGTGACTGAGGGCGACGGGGACCTGAGGTTCGCCGTGAAGCTGCAGCGGGCGACCGGGCGGACGGTGACCGTGCACTACGCGACGGCGGACGTCACGGCGACGGCGGGGGCTGATTACGCCCGCGCGAGCGGCGTGCTGACGTTCGCGCCGGGAACGGGGCTGACGCAGACGATCGCGGTTCCGGTTGTGGACGACGCGCTGGACGAGCACGAGGAGGCGTTCACGGTGACGCTGAGCGCGGCGGTAAACGCAACGCTCGCTGCCGGGCGCACGGCAACGGGAACGATCCGGGACGACGAAGAGGCGCCGGAGTTGACGATCGCCGACGCTGCCGTGAGCGAAGGCGCGGCGGGTGGGCTTCTGCGCTTCGCGGTGACGCTGGACCGAGCGAGTGGGCGGACGGTGACCGTGCAGTACGCGACGGCGGATGCGACGGCGGCGGCGGGGGCGGACTTCACGGCGGTGAGCGGTACGCTCACCTTCCGCGCCGGGACGCGGACGCAGACGATCGCGGTACCGATCGTGGCGGACGGCGTGTTCGAGGAGACGGAGACCTTCACGGTGACGCTGAGCGACCCAGACCGAGCGCGACTCGGCGATGGCGTGGCGACGGGGACGATCACCGACGACGATGAGCGCGGCGTGCGGGTGACGCCGACGGCGCTGACCCTGTACGAGGGGCACACGGCCGGGCGCTACGCCGTGGTGCTGACGTCGGAGCCGACGGCCGCGGTCACGGTACAGGTGGCAGTCCCGGCGGGCGCGGCGGTCTCGGCCACTCCCGAGCGACTGACGTTCGGCGCGGCGGAATGGGCGACGGCGCAGAACGTGACGGTCACGGCCTCCGCGGACGCAGTGGCCGGCGACACGGCGACGATCGAGCACACGGTGAGCGGCGGGGACTACGCCGGAGAGCCGGCCTCCTCGGTAACCGTTGTCATCGCCGAGTTGCCGTCGCTCGAGCTCGACTCACTGACGGTGACCGGTGGCGGTGCGATGTACCCGGAGTTCGCCTCCGACGTCGAGCACTACGCCGTTCGCTGCGCCGATCCCACCACACTATCCGTGACCGCGCGGACATCCCGCACGGGCGCCCGCCTGAGGCTGCTGCGTGACTCAAGTCAAGACGAGGTTTCGTCGTCCAGCGGAAGTCTGGATGCTCAGGTGACCGTGAACGAGGATCACGACCTGGCCATCGAGTTGAGCGACTCCGACGGTACCGTTACCTACGTCGTCCACTGCATCCCCTCGGGTTTTCCGCAGACCAGGATTCTGACCAAGACGGACTCGGCGTCCGATGGTCTCCTGTTCGCCACACTCGGCCGCGATTACATGGCGATCATCGACTACAACGGCGTGCCGAGATTCCACCGCGAGTTCGCTGGATGGGTCTTTCAGCGTCACGCCACCGGCCCGCTGATCGATGGCAAGCGAGTGCGCTACTCGGTCATCTCGGCCCGCGGATCAGTCGATTTGCTTGACGCAGATTTCCAGACGATACGAACGGTACGCACGATAGCGCCACTGACCCACCTGGACGCTCACGATTTCAAGATCACCGAGAACGGCAACTTCCTGTTCATCTCTTACGACAAGCGGGATCGCAGCTACGTCGGCTACGACGATCCTGACGGAAACCCATACACCGGCGAAGTGGAGGTCGAAGACTCGGTAATTCAGGAGGTGACTCCCGCCGGAACGCAGGTATTCATGTGGAACTCATGGGACCACGTAAAGCTCGACCCTGACTGCAGGAGAGACACCTTTACCGGCGATTACGCTCATCTCAATTCGCTGCAGGTGATAGATGGTGACATCGTGGCGTCGCTTCCCGGATGTGGCCAGGTAGTGAGGATTGACCGATCATCCGGTACCGGCGCACTGGACTGGAAGCTCGGCGGCACCGAGCCGACGAGGAACCCCGACACCGCGTACCTTGAGATCGTGGGCGATACCGTCGGCGGCAACGAGTTCTGTTATCAACATCAGCCGACGCTCACGACGGACGACACCGTACTGATGTACGACAATGGCTATCTATGCGAAGGTACTCGCAAGGCAGAAGCGGCGTTTACACGCATTGTGGAGTACGACATCTCCTCCGGAAACCAAGCTGAAGTCGAAAACCAATATCAGCGCCCAAACGGGTTCTATACGCCGTTCGCTGGAGGCGTTACCATGCTCCAGAACCGCAATTGGCTGATCGCGTGGGGGGATAGACGCGGCGGGGTACCGTTGAACTTCGAGAGATCGGTAACGATAAGCGAGGTCGATCCGAGGACGGGTACCGCCCACTTCGAGCTGCTGATCTACCAGTCGGACAAGACCGTCACGACCTACCGCGTACATCACGAAGACGAGGACGATGTGGACATACCGCTGAACCTGCCGTAGACCATCGCGGGTGAGCAGGTGGCCAGCGGCGGAGTCAGCAGCATCGTTGCTTCGTCCTCCTCGATCGCGAACAGGCCGTCGCCGCCGTAGGCGACGAAGTCCACTTCCGCGCCGGGCGCGGTGCGCCAGAAGAAGCGGTCCAGCTTGAGCGAGCGGTAGGAGATGGCGGCGCGCAGCTCCTGGAAGACCAGCGTCTCCAGCCCGCGGCCGTCGATCTGTATGACGAGGTCGAGCCGCCGCCCGGCCTTACGGTGTGATTGTCTCGCTCGAGAGCGCCCGTGCCGTTTCGACGATGCGGGCCCAGGCCGCCTCGACGTGCTCGCGGCGGGTGGCGGGAGCGCCGACGGCGAGGCGGAGCACGAACCGGCCGTCGAGCGCCGTGTGGGTGAGGTAGAGCGCGCCCGACTCGTTGAGGCGGTTCATCAGGGTCTCCGTCAACGCGTCGCCCGCGCGGTGGCGGAAGCACACCAGCCCGACCGATAGGGGCGCGGCCAGATCGAACTGGTCGCTCTGCTCCACCTGTGCGGCGAACCACTCGGCGAGCGCGATGCTCGTGCGGACGTGGGCGCGCAGGCCCTCCGCTCCGTAGTGGCGGATGACGAACCAGAGCTTGAGGGCGCGGAAGCGCCGGCCGAGCGGCACGTGCCAGTCGCGGTAGTCGATGACCGCGCCGGAGTCGGTCGCGCGGTTGCGCAGGTATTCGGGAAGGACGCTGAGCGCGTCGATCAGCGCGGCGCGGTCGGCGACCCAGAAGCAACTGCAGTCGAAGTTGGTGAGCAGCCACTTGTGCGGGTTGAAGGTGTAGCTGTCCGCGTGCTCGAGCCCGTCGATCAGGCCGCGGTGCTCGGGGCAGATGGTGGCGCTGCCGGCGTGCGCGGCATCGACGTGCAGCCAGACCCGCTCGCGGCGGCAGAGCGCGCCGATGGCGCGCACCGGATCGACGGCGCCGGACGAGGTCGTGCCGACGGTGGCGCAGACCATCGCCGGGATGGCGCCGGCGTCCCGATCCGCGGCGATGGCCGCCTGCAGGGCGTCGACCCGCATGGCATGACGGCCGTCGGTGTCGACCATGCGCAGGTTGTCGCGGCCCAGGCCGGCGATCTTCACCGCCTTCTCGACCGAGGAGTGGGCGTGGCGGGACGTGTAGACGGTGAGCCGCTGCCGCGGTGCACGGTGGCCGGCGCCGTGTTCGTTGACCGCGCCGCCGCTGGCGCGCTCGCGCGCCGCGAGCAGCGCGGTGAGCGTGCTGCTCGACGCGCTGTCCTGGATGACGCCGCCGCCGGCCGTGCTCGACCGGAACCGCTCCGGCAGCCCGAGCAGGTCGACCAGCCAGTCGAGCACGTGGGTCTCGAGCTCCGTGCAGGCGGGGCTGGTCGCCCACAACATGCCCTGGACGCCGAGGCCGGAGGAGAGCAGGTCGCCGAGGATCGCCGGACCGGAGGCGTTGGCCGGGAAGTAGGCGAAGAAACTCGGCGACTGCCAATGCGTGATTCCTGGCATGATGATCCGGTCGACGTCGCGCAGCACGTCGGCGAACGGCTCGCCATGCTCGGGCGCGGTGCGCGGCAGGCGCGTGCGGACCGATCCGGGCGCCGCGCGTGAGAGGACGGGATAGCGCTCGACTTCCTCCATGTAGCGGGCGATGCGCTCGATCATCGCTCCGCCGCAGCGCCGGAACTCGTCCGGCGTCATGTGTCCGGGGTCGTCCATGGGAAGCTGCAACCGCTTGCCTATGCAGGTGTGATGAAGGTCTCGGCGAGGGCGACCACGCAGGAACTGCGGTCCTTGCCGCCGATGACCGGCCGCCAACGGCCGTCCGTGTAGGGGGCGCCCGGGACGCGGACGCCGTTCGCGTGGATCTCGGCCTCGCGGGCGAACAGCAGCACGTTGAACAGGGAGCGCTGCGCGTACACCTGCGGGTCGTCGCCGCGGTAGGAGACGACCGGCGTCTCGAACGCGCGCCAGACGACCTGCATGTCCAGGTCCGGGGCCTGGATGGACCAGGAGCGCTCGTCATCGGAGTGGCCGCCACGGGCGAGGCGCGCGTCGAAGACGGGCGGATCCTTGCCGAACGGACCGCCGCGGCCGCCGCCCCAGGCGTCGTGCACCCAGGCGGCAAGCGCGCGGTTGTCGGTGAACACGCCCAGCACGGGCCCGGCGGCCTCGCCTCGGATCGACACGTAGGCGACCACCCCCTCGCCCGCAGGGCTCGCATGCGTGTGGTAGAGGCTGACGCGGGCGGTCTCGCCTTCCTCCTCGCCCTGCAGGCCACACACCCAGTGCTCGCCGATCCAGCGGAGGGTGCCTCCGAACACGCGCGACTGCACGGACTGCCCCGGGTTGGTGCTCAAATCAGATCGGGGACACGCTTCATGATCGCGGCATCCATGGCGTCTTCGTTGACGGCGTTTCGCAACGCTTCGTATTGCCTTCTGCTGACTTGGCTATGCAGCTTGCCGGCGCCGCTCTAGGTCAAGGTCGAAGTAGGCTTGGCGGCGCATCCAGAACTTGGCGTTGCTCCAGCCGATGCGTTCCAACGCCAATGCCATCGCTGGGGATACGCCGATGCGCCCGTTCAACAGCCGCGACAGATTCTCACGTGGTGTCCCCAAGCGCTGCGCACACTCGGTCACTGTCCATCCCATCGCCTCCATGCTGTCCCGAATACTTGCGCCCGGATGCGTCAAAGGCATCTCCCGGTGGGTCATTCGGTTCGTCTCCTCAGTGATAGTCGATCAAGTCCACGTCTACCGCTTCGCCATCGACGAAGCGGAACACGATCCGCCATATTACACGCGCAGGGATCGCGGGAGCGTATGGTCCCCGCGCGTCGAAGCCGACCAGCTCGGCAGCGGGTCGAGGGGATAGATCGGGCGGGGCAGGTGCTTCCAGTCGAGCTCGCGCAGCCCGGACTGGGTGGCGCCGGGCGTGTCGGCGCGGATCACCTGCGAGGTCCAGCGGCGGTAGTACTGCCAGTTGCTGGCGGTCTTCACCACGACGATCTTGGCGTCCGCGACTTCGACGCCGAAGTGCTCGTAGACCGCGGGGTGGTTGCCGCCGATGCCGGTGCGCTCGCTGACGACGACGAAGATCGAGCCGCTGCGGAGCAGGCAGGCGGTGCCCATGTCGAAGGAGGTTATTGCCTGCACGGGAACCTCGATGGGGCCGCCGCCCACCGCCACCACCTCCGCGTCGATCTCCACCGGGGACCCGAAGTGGGGATCGAGCCGGCGGCCGATCGGCCCGCGTACGGACCCGCCGGCACCGGCACGGGCGGCCTGCTCGGCCATGGCCGGATCGACGATCGGCACCAGGGCCATCTGTGACGGCCGTTGCCGGAGCAACTCGGCCAGCAGCGTCGTGCTGTCGCCGGGCGCTCCGCCCCAGACGCTGTCGCCGGTGTCGGACAGCACCACCAGGCCCCGGTCCGCGGCGATCGCCTGCGCCACGGCCTCCGCCGGGCTGATGCTGTCCTGCTTCAGGAACTCGTCGCGGAGCTCCCAGGCCAGGTCGGCCAGCTCGCCCGCCAGCCGCTCGGCCAACTCCTCGTCGCCGTCGGTGACCACCGCGCAGGCCCAGCCGCCCTCGGCAATGTCCATCCACGGCTGCATGGGGAAGGTGGACGCGGAGGCGACGCCGGGCAGGCGCTCCATCGCCCGCGCGCGGTCGAACCAGGTCTTCATCGGGCCGGCCGCCGTCAGGAACTGCTCCTGGTGGGTGATGAGCGGGATCTTCCGCCACGCCATCGTGGGCTTCAGCTCGCCGCGCAGGATGGGCATGAGCAGGCGAGCGGCGAGCCGGCCGGTGTCGCGCATGGCGTGCGGCTGCGTGCGGTGCGCGACCAGGGCGTCGCAGCCGTCGACCATGCGCTGCGTGAGGTTGGCGTGGTGGTCGAGCGACAGCACGATCGGGGTGCCGGGGCCGACGGCCGCGCGGACCATCTCCTGCAGGCGCCCCTCGACGTCGGGCTCGTCCTCGGCCGCGGCGGCGCCGTGCAGGGCCAGGTAGACGGCGTCGAGCGGGCCCGCGGCGCGGATGCCGGCGACGATGCGCTCCTCGAACCAAGCGCGGGTAGCGGAGGTGAGCGGGCCGTGCGCGCCGGCGGTGGCGTGGATGACCGGGCACGGCTCCCAGTCGAAGCCGGCCGCTTCGAGCTCGTGCAGGAAGCCGCCGATCTCGTGATTGGAGCGGTTCTCCAGCACCGCGGGACCGTCGGCCAGCCCGTACGCCCGGAAGGTCTCGATGGTCGTCCGCTGCGACGTGAAGGTGCTGGTCTCCTGGGTGTAGGCGACGATCGCCACGCGCGGTCTCATGCCTTCTGCTCGGCGCGAGAGAATCGCAGCCATACACCGGTATCGATCAGGACACTCACAGGTTGTCGCGTTCCGGCCGCCTGCGCGGCACGGCCTTCAGGTCAGGCTGAGAACCGAACCCGTCCGTGTCCCCCGCGGCTGCGTCGGCGCGGCGGCGCTGCTCGGCCGGTTCGGGGAGGAGGGCGAACGCCACGCCGCCGGCCAATCCCAGGACGCCGACCGCCAGCGCGCTGCCGGCCAGGCTGAGGACGGCCGCCACCGCGCCGGCGATGGTCGGCCCGAGCACGCTGCCGATGTCGCTGATCAGCCGCCAGAGGCCCAGGAACTGCCCGGAGCGGCCGGCGGGCGCCAGATCGGCCCCGTAGGTCATGTTGATGCCGCTGCCCAGACCGTTGCCGATGGCGCCGATCAGGCCGACGGCCAGCAGCGCCGCGAACGACCCGGTCAGCGGCGTGGCCGCCAGCCCCACGGCCAGCAGCAGCGTCGCGGGGGCGGAGGCGAAGCGGCGGCCGAAGCGGTCCATCACCATGCCGGCCGGCAGGAACATCAGGATCTCCATGCCGGCGGTCAGTCCTGCCACCAGACCGATCTCCACCACGTTGAGGCCGATGTGGTAGGCCCACAGCGGCACGATCACCCGCCTCGAGGCGCGCAACACGGAAAGCCCGACCATGGCCGTGCCGGCCGTCGTCAGGATGCGCCGTGCGCTGCGCAACTCCCGCCAGAGGCCGCCGATGGCGCCTCGGCTCCTGCCGGCGGCGGGGGCGATCCCCTGTGGGGGAAAGGACGGCATCAGGCGCATCATCAGCGCGGCCGCGGCCAGCGCCAGCACGACCGGCAGGACGAAGATCGCCTGCAGGCCGAACCGGTCGCCGATGAAGCCGCCGACGATCGGTCCGATCAGGCTGCCGATGCGGGTGACGCCGCCGGTGGTGGCCAATGCGCGGCCGCGCAATTGCGGCGAGGCGGCGCGGCTCATCCACGCCAGGCGCGCCAGCATCCACGCGCCGTGGCAGCAGCCGATGCCCAGCAGCAGCGCCCCGAACGCCGGCGCGGCTTGGACCAGCGCGGCGCCCGCGCAGCAGCCCGCCAGCGCCACGCCGGCGGCGGCCTGCAGCCGCTTCTCGCCGAAGCGCGCGCAGGCCATGCCGATCGGCACGGCGATGAGCATGCCGCCCAGGCCGTGCAGGGCGAAGGCGGCGCCGGCGCCGGCGAACCCCGCGCCCAGCTCCACCGCCAGCAACGGGATGAACGGGAATATCGCGGCGACGCCGGCCGACTCCAGCAGCACCGGCAGGAACACCGGCAGCATCAGCCCGCGCAGGGTGGCGCCGCCTGGGACTGCGCCGCCTGGGACTGCGTCGGCGGGATCGGCCTGCGCGCGATCGGGGCTCAGCGGAGGACCTCGTCCGCCTTCATCCGCCTGAGGGCATCCTCCACCGCCGCGGCGGTGTGGTCGATCTGCTCGTCGGTGTGGACGGCGCTGACGATGAACGCGCCGCCGAGCGCGTCGACGCCGCGGTTGAGCAGCGCCCGCTTGAACGGCTCGCTGTAGCGCGGCGCGCGGCCATCGGCGACCGTCTCCCGCGACGCCGTGCACAGCTCGGGATCACCATCGTGGGTGACGCCGAAGACGATCCAGACCGTCGAGGCGCGTTGGTGACAGAACGCGGTCACGCCGGTGGCGGCGATCGCTCGGTCGATGCCGTGCCGCAGGCGGCGCGCGGCCCGCTCGGCGGCATCGTTCGCGGCGCCGTCGGTGATGAGCTGCAGGCAGCGCGTGCCGGCGGCGGCGCTCAGCGGATTGGCGTTGAAGGTGCCGGGGTGGCCGATGCGCCGGCGGGCGTCGACGTCGGGCGGGAACGACAGGATGTTCAGCAGATCCCTGCGGCCGCCGACCGCGCCGCCCGGCAGGCCGCCGGCCAGGATCTTGGCCAGCGTGGTCAGGTCGGGCCGGACGCCGTAGCGCTCCTGCGCGCCGCCCCTGGAGACGCGGAAGCCGGTGACGACCTCGTCGAAGATGAGAAGCACGTCCCGCCGCGTGGTGATCTCCCGCAGTTGGCCCAGGAAGTCCGGGTGCACGCCGTAGTAGCCCATGGCGCCGCCCGTGGGCTCCAGCATCACCGCGGCGACGTCGCCCGCGGCCAGCGTGACGTCGACCGCGTCCGGGTCGGCGTCCGGCAGCACCGTGACCGAGGAGCGGGTCGCATCCGGGATGCCGGTCGCCGGGTAGCGGCCGGAGCCGCCGGCGACGTAGTCGTGCCAGCCGTGGAAGTGGTCGGCGAAGGTGACGATGCGGTCGCGTCCGGTGCAGGCGCGTGCCATGCGGATCGCCATCATCGACGCCTCGGTGCCGGAGCTGTGGAACCGGATGCGCTCGACCGACGGCATCAGCGCCTGCACCGCGCGCGCCCAGGCGATCTCCTGCTCGGTGTTGGCGCCGAGCTGGGTGCCGTGCGGGAGCTGCGCGGAGGCGGCGGCCACCACCTCCGGGTGGCCGTGGCCGAGCAGCAGCGCGCCGTGCCCCATCACGTAGTCGACGTACTCGTGGCCGTCGACGTCCCATTTGCAGGCGCCGTGGGCACGAGTCATGAAGACCGGGAAGGGCAGCAGGCGGCGCACCTCGTGGGTCGCGCCGCCGGGAAACACGTCTAGCGCTTCCTGGAAGAGCTCGGCGGAGCGGGGATGGCGCTCTACGTACTCGCGGGTGATCGAATCGGTCGAGGTCAGGGTGGAGCCGGCCATGGCAGGACGGTAGGCCGATCTGCCTCGGCCGTACAACGAGCCCGCTGCGGGCGAGGTATCCCGGTGTAGTCCTTGGCGCTTGCAATATGCTGCGACCGACAGCATGTTGATGCGATGACACGATCGATCACCATCCGTGATGTTCCGGGCGAGGCGTGCGATGAGCTCAGCGCCCGGGCGGCCGCTACCGGACGGTCCTTGCAGGCGTATCTGCGCCTCCAACTCATCGAGCTGGCGCAGCGCCCGGACCCCGAAGTGGTACTGCGGAGGATCGCCGAGCGCGTCGAGCGCACCGGCAGCACGCTCTCAGCCGCCAGCATCCTGCGTCACCGAGATGCCGATCGACGATGACGCTGGTTCTCGACGCCAGCGCCGCGGTGGCCGTACTGATGGACAAGGGAGCCGATGGGCGATGGGCGCGACGGCAGATGGCCACAGGATCGGCGGCCGCGCCGCATCTGATGCCGGCCGAGGCCGCCAACATCCTGAGACGCGCTACCCTCGCCGGGGAGATCTCCGCGGACATCGCATCGATGGCACACGCCGACCTGTTGGAGCTGGACGTCGAGCTGTTTGACTACCGGCCACTCGCAGCACGCGTGTGGCAACTCCGTGAGAACGTGACCGTATACGATGGTTGGTACGTCGCACTTGCGGAGTCGTTGGCGGTCGACCTGATCACCTTGGACCGGCGCCTATCCCGCGCGTCCGGTTGCCTATGCGCATTTCGCACACCCGACGACTGAGGTGACACCCCACTGACGCTGACGTCCTCGGCTACTTGCGCGCCAGCACGCGGCCGGGGAGGGCGCCGGTGGGCGTGCCGTCGGCGATGATCGGGCGGCCGTTGACCAGCACCCAGCGCATGCCGACGGCTTCCTGCCTCGGCTCCTCCCAGGTGGAGCGGGCGGCCACGGTGGCGGCGTCGAACACGGCCAGGTCGGCCGCCGCGCCCACCCGGATCACGCCGCGGTCGGGGACGCGGAAGCGCTCGGCGGGGAAGCCCGCCATCTTGTAGATCGCCTGCGGCAGGCTCAGCAGCCCACGGTCGCGGACGAACTCGCCCAGCACGCGGGCGAAGCAGCCGAAGCTGCGCGGGTGCGGGTGCGGGACGTCGTAGACGCCGTCGCTGGCGACCATCATGCGCGGGTGCACGGCGGTCGCGGCGATCACCCGTTCGTGCTCCTCCACCGGCGTCTGCCAGGGGAACACCAGCGTGGCCGCGCCCTCCTCCTCCATGACGAGGTCGAAGGCGAACTCGCCGACCGGCTTGCCGGCCGCCGCCGCGAGGGCGGCCATGCGCTGGCCCACATGCCGGCCGGAGCGGGTGTAGCCGACGAACTGATCGGCGCGTCCCAGGTACTTGGCCAGCCATTCCACGGCGAGTCTGCGCACGCCGGGCTGGCGCAACCGCTCGACCATGGCCGGCCAGCCGCCGGGGTGCAGGTGAATGGGCAGCGCCATCTCCAGGTGGGTCATGCCGGCCGGGTAGAGGTACGACTCGAACGACAGGTCCACTCCCTCGCGGTCCACCTGCTCCAGGGCCGCGCCCGACTCCGGGTCCACGCGCTCGTGGCTGACGTGCACGGGACAGCCGGACGCCTTGGCCAGCTCGATGGTCTCCCGCCACGCGACCGGGCGGCCCAGGTGGGCGTAGCGCTGGTGGGCTGCGTAGATGCCGCCGTGCTCGGCGGTGACCCGGCACAGGCGCACCAGCTCCTCGAAGCTGGCGTTGGCGCTCGGCTGATAGTCCAGCCCCAGGCAGAGCGCGCCGGCGCCGGCGTCCATCCACTCGCGGGTGCCGTCCTCCATCGCCGCCAGCTCGTCCGGCGTGGCGTGGCGGGCCTCCCATCCCATCGCCCGCAGGCGCACGGCGCAGTGCGGGACCTGCGGGAATACGTTCAGCGGCGTGGCGCCGGCGAAGCGGGCCAGGTAGGAGTCGATGGTCGGCCAGCGCGCCTCGAGCTGCGAGCCGCCATAGAGGGTCGCGGTGTAGGCGAACAGCTCTTCGCACGCCGGCGAGTCGAGCGGCGCCCAGCCGAAGCCGTCCGGGGCCAGCAGATTGGTGGTGATCCCCTGCCGGGCGCCGACCAGGCTGTCGTGGCCGGCGAGCAGCGCCAGCTCGCTGTGCACGTGCACGTCGATGAACCCGGGGGTCACCGTGAGGCCGCTGGCGTCGACGGTGGTGGTGGCCGAGGCGGAGCCGAGGTCGCCGATGGCTGCGATCGCGTCGCCCTGCAGTCCGACGTCCGCCCGGTAGGCGGGACCGCCGGTGCCGTCGACGATCGTGCCGCCGGTGATGAGCACGGAGAAGGTGGGAACGGTGGTCAGGCTCATGGATGCGATGATGAGTCGGGCGGGAGGGCCACGCAAGCGGCACCGTAGCGCGTGCTACGCTGACGCTGCCCGCACCCATCCGGTTCCCCGACTCACCCATGATCCCTCTCCCGCGCGCCATGCTGATCGATCTGGACGACACGCTGTTGGCCTCCACCGCGGCCGGCCGGCGGGCGATGGACTTCCTCGCGGAGCAACTCGCCGCGGAAACGGGGCTGCCGCTCGCCCGCATGCGCGAGGCGCTGGTGGAGGCAAGCACGTGGTTCTGGTCGGACGAGGACCGCCGCACGCACGCGCGCATGCACCAGGCCGGGGCGCGCGCCCGCATCGTCGAGCACGCCCTGAGCGCGCTGCAGGTCACGACGCCCGTCGATGCGGAGGCGCTGGGCCGCCGCTTCGTGGCCGAACGCCTGCGCTCGCTGGAGCCGATCGCGGACGCTTTGGAGACCGTCGCCGGGCTGCGCCGCCGCGGCGTACGGCTGGCGCTGGTCACCAACGGCAGCGCCGCCGATCAGCGCGCCAAGATCGGCCGGCACGCCGTCGACCGCCGGTTCGACGCCGTGCTGGTGGAAGGCGAGGTGGGCTTCGGCAAGCCCGACCCGCGCATCTTCCGGCTCGCCCTGGAGCGGCTGGGCGTGACTGCCGCGGAGGCATGGATGGTGGGCGACGACCTGCCCTGGGACATCGCCGGCGCGCAGGCGGTGGGCATCCACGGGGTGTGGGCTCGAGACCACGCGGCAACCGGCGCGGCGGGCGACGGAACGGTGCAGCCCGACCGCACGGTGGGCACGATCGGCGAGCTGCTGGCCTGAGCCGCGCCGCCGTCGCTACCTTGGAGCCGATGGCGACGCGGCTGCCGGTTCCCCCTCGGCTCCAGCCGATCGATCAGCGCCTGATCGGTTGGATGGACCGCCACGGCGTGCGCCTGCTGCGGGTGACCATCGGGGTGGTGTTCATCTGGTTCGGGGCGCTGAAGCTCTTCCCGGGCGCCAGCCCGGCGGCCGGCCTGATCGTGTCGACCTATCCGTTCTTGCCGCCGGGGCTGTTCCTGCCGTTCCTGGGCTGTTGGGAGATGGCCATCGGCCTCGGCTACCTCACCGGGCGCCTGCTGCGCGTGACGGTGGCGCTGATGTACGCCCAGATGCTGGGGGCGATGTCGCCGATCGTGCTGAACCCGGAGGCCGTATTCGTCGCGGCGCCGTTCGTGCTGACCCTCGAAGGTCAGTACATCGTCAAGAACCTGGTCCTGCTGGCGGCCGCCATCGTCATCGGCGCTAAGGTCCGCTGACGTAAGGGCGGCCTCAACATAGTCTATTTCTGTTTCTCGTGGTGCGTTTCTACCAGAAAAGCTGCAACCGCACCAGCAGCGTTCACTGCAAGGCTCGCGTGCCGTTGTGACGGACGAACAGGCAATCTCCCTCCCCGCCCGTGAGAATCAGACAGTCGATTTCGCAGTGTTCCGATTCCGTTCACGAGGTTCATGATGCCGCCGAGAATTGCCTTGATCGGCTCTTGTGAATGTTGGCTCGGGGCGAGAGTCAATGCGCTCGCAACCTTAGAGTATAGTTTCGGCAAGTCTTCCTTGTCGTTGTAATCAATCGAGAGATCGTCGAGGATGTGTTTCGTCACAGCTTCCAACAGAGTCCGCGAAAGGGTTATAGCACCGTCTGGGTCGCTCTCCCTGCGCGCAACTGCTTTCGCCCATAGGGTGCAGATGTGCTCTACGTCAAGCAGCTCTATCGCATCGAGGGTGACAACATCTCCGGGTGTACGGTTGGCATCTTCCAGGTAGTCAACAAGGGGGTTGAACGCCGTGCGAATCAACTGCCGACGTTCGGCGTAGGTAGACGCCTCATTCTTGATAAACGGCCAGAACGCGTCGAGGCTTCGGTAGGTGCGAACAAAGTCCGGAATCATGCTCCTGATCTCGTGATCGCTCATCAACTCCCGGCGTAAGAACATATAGGTGTCATCCTCAACGTCCCCTCCTGTTGCCGCGGCAATAATGATGTCTTCCATGATCTTGACCCGTCCAAGGGTAGATTCTGGGAGCTCCGGTGGAGTCAGCATCGCCAGACGGGGGTGAACTCAAGCTGGAGCGGATGGTCAACCATGATCATTCTCTAGGGAGGACCTCCTTGAGAAACTTCGATGAATGGAAACCATATACCGTGTAGGTGGCGGAAGTCCGTATCTGTCGAAAGAAGGGTGGCGCCGCTCGCGTGAGCGGTAGCGGCGATCCAGAGATCGTTCTGGCTCATCGACACGGCTGGCTTCGGAGGTGGCGCATCGCGAGGGGAGTTCACAAGTGCACCGTGGGTCCAGGCATCGATCTGGGCATAGGCAGCCAAAATTGTCGGTTTGTTGACACCAAGCGTCGGGATGCGATTGAGAACATCTTCGAGGCGTGTTCGTTTTCTGTCTCCCCATCCGTTTTTCTCGGCGAGTGCAAGCATCTCGCCTCGACAGATTACGGACGTGAATACTATTGTTTCGGGAGATCCAAGATCGAACTCCTCCCTAGCGCGGATAGCCCAAGGGGCGGTACGCGTGAACCCAAGCAAGAGATTCGTATCCAAGAGAAATTGAGTCACGAGATTCAGTTCAGTCGAGTTGGGCGAGAAGGTCGTCGATAGATTCTTCTCCGGGCCAAGTACCCCCAAGATCAAGGGGATCAAACGTCCCGGTCTGCCTATGCTTGCTAGGAAACAGGGAGGGGGAAACATCAATGGACGGTATTTCCTCGAAAATATTCGACCCCTCCAGTCTGCCGGTAATCCGACGTGCGTCGATCAATCGAGGCTGGCCGTTGACCTTGAAATGCACCATGCCTTCGATCGTGGTGGGCTTGCCCCACAAGGGGCGCAACGTCTCTACGTTCAATACCGTTGTGTCAACCCGTCCATATAGCGCTGATGTTCGGTTTACGAGGAGACGAAAGCGCCCGCTTCCGTGCTTGATCTCGTCGAGTCTGCCGCTCACAACAAAAGACCGTGGTGCCGGGATATTCTTGAGACGGTGTTCGACAGACAGACATGTAGTTTCATCAAGTGAGAATCTTCCGTGGGCAGGCCCTTGCGGGATCATGTCATATCGAACACCCGCGACTCCGGCCGCTGTCCTGAACTTGAGAATAGCATCCAGTACAGAGCTGTCGAAATAGTCTCCGGCAGGGTCTGGTAACTGGAGCTCGTTAATCGCCTGGGCCGCGAGATCGAGCGCTGTGTCTTCGAGCGGCGGCCGGTTGCCCCACACGTCCGTTTGGGCGAATTGGTCACAGGCGGTGTCTCGGAGCTGCGGAGCGTCGATGCCGAAGATGGTAGATCCGGGCTTCAAATCAGTTACGGTGAAGTCAAGGGTGGCATCTAGCCAGCCGGGCCTAGGGCCTTTCGCGCTCCCGGAACCGGTAGTGAGTAAGCGCGTGGTGCGTTCGGCTGTTGTTAGAAGGGCCGACAGCACACGCTGGAGAGCAGCCGCTTTGATGTGCCCTTGTTGTTCCTTTAGTCCGGAAATGCGAAGTTGGTAACGCCGTGTCGTCATGGGTGCTCGCTAGCGGGGCTTGGTGTCGGCGAGGGGCGACGCGACGTTGGGACGGTACTAGGGCTGGACGTAGCGGTGAGCCCGCGGCAAGCGATTTGTTCGGCTTCGACCTGATCGTAGAGTTGATTCATGCTCATCCGGCGGAAGCGTGGGTGGATGGCGAGCGCATGCGGCTTGACCCGGAACCGCTGAGTCTGCTCCCCAAGGTCCGGGAGAGCCCCGTTGTCGGGGTTCGCCGCGTTTCTCATGTACCTATGATCATGATGCGGATCGCTGATCCGCAACAGAGGGTCGCGCCGCCATAGCTCTGGAGCGGCCGGCGGCAAGTAGCCGACGGGGCCTCCGCGTCACTATCTTTCCCCGCGATCCCCATGGTCGAGGTCACGGCACTGGGCAAGTCGTACGGGTCGGTGCGCGCGCTCGACGACGTCCGCTTCTCCATCGCCGCCGGGGAGATCGTCGGCCTGCTCGGCCCCAACGGCGCCGGCAAGACCACGGTCCTGAAGATCCTGACCGGCTACCTGCAGCCCGACCACGGCACGGTCAGGGTCGACGGCCTGGACGTGCTCACCGAGACTCTGGCCGTGCAGGAGCGCATCGGCTACCTGCCGGAGAACGCGCCGCTCTACCCGGAGCTGACCGTGCAGTCGTACCTGCGCCACATCGCCGAGCTGCGGCGGCTGTCCCCGGATGAGGGACGGGCGCGCATCATGACCGCGCTCGCGGAGACCGGGCTGGTCGACCAGATGACGCGGCCGATCGGGGAGCTCAGCAAGGGCTACCGGCAGCGGGTGGGGCTGGCGCAGGCGATCCTCCACCAGCCCAGGCTGCTGATCCTGGACGAGCCGAGCGTGGGCCTGGACCCCACGCAGATCGTGCAGATCCGCAGGCTGATCCGCGCTCTGGCCCGGCACAGCACGGTGCTGTTCTCCACACACATCCTGCCGGAGGTGGAGGCGCTGTGCGACCGCGCGGTGATCATCATGCAGGGCCGCATCCGCGCCGACGCCGACCTGGAGACGCTTGCCGCCGGCACCGCGGTCTTGCTCACCCTGGCCGAGGACGTGCTGGACGCGCGCAAACGGCTGCTCGCCATCCCGGGGGTGGCGTCGGTCGAGCGGGAGCGGGACGAGCGCGGCATCCGCTACCGGATCACGGCCGGGACGCCGGTGGACGAGCTCGGCCGCAGCGTGTTCGACGCGGCGGCCGCCTCGCGCTGGCCGGTGAGCGAGCTGCGCCAGGAGCGGCGCACGCTGGAGACGGTGTTCGATGCGCTCGCCGCCGGCGCGGACGCGGAGGCGGCCGGGTGAGCGAAGCGAACCTCACTCGAAGAGTGACGCCGGCGCTGTCGGTCGCGCGCAAGGAGGTGCTGACCTACTTCAGCTCGCCGCTGGCCTTCATCGCCGTCGGCGCGTTCCTGGCGGCGACTCTGTTCACGTTCTTCTGGGTGGAGGCGTTCTTCGCCCGCGGCATCGCCGACGTGCGGCCCCTGTTCGCGTGGATGCCGCTGCTGGTGATGCTGCTGGTGGCGGCGCTGGGCATGCGCCAGTGGAGCGAAGAGCAGCGCTCCGGGACGCTGGAGATCCTGCTTACCCTGCCGGTACGGCCGCTCTCCTTGGTGCTCGGCAAGTTCCTGGCGATCGAGGTGCTGGTGGCGACGGCACTGCTGCTGACCCTGCCGCTGCCCCTGACGGTCGCGCTGCTCGGCGACCTGGACCCGGGGCCGGTGATCGGCGGCTACCTGGCGTCGCTGCTGATGGCCGGCGCCTACGCCGCGCTCGCCCTGTTCCTGTCGGCGCGCACCTCGAACCAGATCGTCGCCTTCATCTCGACCGCGGTGGTCGGCGGCGCGCTCTATCTGGTCGGCACGCCGGGGGTCACCGATTTCGCGGGCGGCGCCGGCGACCTGTTGCGGCAGATCGGCACCGGCAGCCGCTTCGCCTCCATCGAGCGCGGCGTCCTGGACCTCCGCGACCTGATCTACTACCTGTCGCTCATCACCGGCTTTCTTGGCGCCTGCGTGCTGGCGCTGGACGCCAAGCGCTGGAGCCGCGGCAAGGTGACCGCGCGCTATCGACGGCGGGCGCTCGGCGCGGCCGCGCTGGCCGCCGCCAACCTGATCCTGCTCAACGTGTGGCTGGGGCCGTTCGCGCGAGCGCGCGTCGACCTCACCGCCGAAGGCGCCTACTCGCTGTCCCCGGCGACCGCCTCCCTGCTGGAAGGCCTGTCCGAGCCGCTGCTGGTCCGCGCGTACCTGAGCGAACGCACTCATCCCCTGCTGGCGCCGCTGGCGCCGCAGATCGGCGACCTGCTGGAGGAGTACCGCATCGCCGGCCGCGGCGCGGTCACCGCCGAGGTGATCGACCCCGCAACCGATCCACGGGCCGAGGAGGAGGCCGCGCAGAGCTACGGCATCCGGCCCACGCCGTTTCAGGTGGAGGACCGCTTCGAGCAGGGCATCGTCAATTCCTATTTCGACGTGCTGGTCAGCTACGGCGATCAGTACGAGGTGCTGGGCTTCCAGGATCTGATCCGGATCGACCGCGGCCGCGACGGGGGCACGGAGGTGCGGCTACGCAGCTTCGAGTACGACCTGACGCGCGCCATCAAGAAGGCGTCGTCCGGGTTCCGGAGCGTCGATTCGCTGTTCGCGGCGCTGCGCGATCCCGTGGAGCTGGCGCTGTACGTGACGCCCGGCACGCTGCCGGCCGACCTGGACGAGCCGCGCGAGGTGGTGGCCGAGGCCGCCCGCGTGCTGGCCGAGCGGTCCGGCGGCGCGCTGGTGTTCCGGCAGATCGACCCGGGCCCGGAAGGGTCCGAGGGCCGGCAGGAGCTGGCCGACCGCTACGGGCTGCGGCCGATCGCGGCGTCGCTGTTCTCGACGGAGACCTACTACTTCGACCTGATCCTGGAGTCCGGCGACCAGACCTTCATCGTGCGGGCCGAGGACGAGTACAGCGCGGCGTCGGTCACCGCCGCGGTCGAGGCGGCGCTGAAGCGGGTCGCCCCCGGCTTCCTGCGCACCATCGGCGTCCGGCTGCCCCCGGCGGGAGCCACCCAGGACCCGTTCGGGAGGCCGCAGCAGCCGTTCGCTTCCTGGCAGCTCCTGCAGCAGCAGCTCGCCGACGACTACGCCGTGCAGCGGGTCGACCTGAGCCGGGGGGAGGTGCCGGCGCAGGTGGACTGTTTGCTGGTCGTGGCCCCGCAGGCCATGAGCGATCGGGAGCGGTTCGCGGTCGATCAGTACCTGATGCGCGGCGGTGCGCTGCTGGTGGCGGCGGGCAGCTACCGCGCCGGTGCGGACCCTTTCACCGAGGGTATCTCGCTCAGCCGCGCCGGGGAGGGGATGGCGGCGCTGCTTGCGGCCTACGGGGTGAACGTGGCGGCCAGCGTGGTCATGGACCCGCAGAACGAATCGTTTCCCAGCACCATACGGAGCGGCTCGATCCTGCAGATCCGTGCGATCGACTACCCGTACTTCGTCGACGTACGCCGCGACGGCATGTCGCGCACCCACCCGATCACCTCGTCGCTGGAGGCCGTGACCCTCAACTGGGCATCACCGCTGGCCGTGGACGGCGCGCTGGCGGCCGGCCGGGACGTGGAGGTGCTGCTGCATTCGACGGCCGGGGCGTGGACCACCGGGGAGCCGACCGCGCAGCCGGACTTCGGGCGCCATCCGGACGCGGGCTTCGCCCGTGGCGACGACCGTCAGGAGTGGCCGCTGGCGGTCGCGGTCACCGGGCGCTTCGAGAGCGCGTTCGCGGAATCCGGGCCTCCCGATGCGGGCGACTCGGACGGCGCGGCCGTCCGTCGCTCGGTGATCGAAGGCTCGCCGGACGACACCCGCCTGGTGGTGTTCGGCTCAGGCGAGTTCCTCAACGACACGATCATGAGCCTGTCTGCCAGCCTGCACGGGGACCGGTACCTCAACAGCCTGCAGGTGCTCCAGAACGCGGTGGACTGGGCGGTGGAGGACCTGGACCTGCTGGGCATCCGTGCCGAGGGAGCGGTGACCCGGCTGCTGCTGCCGATCGACGATTCGGCCGAGCGCGCCTGGGAGGTGATCAACTACGTGGTGGTGGGCCTGCTGCTCGGTGCGGTGGGCGTGGTGTGGTGGATGCGCCGGCGCGGCGAGCGACCGATGTACGGCCTCGCTGAGGGCGATGCGCAGGCCGAGGAGCAGGCCACGGGCGCGGAGGACGTTTCGTGATCGCGGCGCTACGCGGCGAGCGCGCCCTCACCGTGCTGGCTGCGCTCCTGGTCGTGCAGATCGCAGTCCTGGCGATCACGCGGCTGCCGGGCCGCGAAGAGGCGCCGGAGCCGCTGCTCGCCGGCCTGGAGCCGGACGCGGTGACCCGGATCGAGATCGATGGCGGCGAGGACGGGCGGGTCGCGATGGACCGCGCAGCGGCCGGCTGGGTGCTGAGCGACGCAGGCGGCTATCCGGCCGACGGCACCCGCATCGCCGATCTGCTCGACCGGTTGGTCGCCGCCCGGCGGGACCGCCTGGTGGCGCGCACCGAGGCGGGCCGGCTGGAGCTGCGCGTGGTGCCGGACGACTTCGAGCGGCGCCTGCGGATCGGCTCCGCGGCGGGCGAACATCTGCTCTACGTCGGCACCACCGCCGGCACGGGCGGCGGACACGTGCGGGTGGACGGCGAGGACGAGGTGTGGAGCGTCGACGGGATGGCGCCGTGGCAGGTAGCCGCCGACCGGTCCGACTGGGTCGATCCGGTCTACCTGCGCGTCGAACCCGATCGGGTCGCAACATTCGAGCTGGTGAACGCGGCAGGCTCGTTTCGTTTCGAGCGGTCGGGCGAGGAGTGGACCTCGCCGCATGCGGGTGCCGGCGAAGTACTGGCCCAGGAGCGCGTGAGCGCCTTCGTGGACCGCGTGAGCACGCTGCGGATGCGCCGGCCGCTCGGCACCGAGCCGCCCGACGAGTACGGGCTCGCCGAGCGGGCGGCGGTCGTGCGGCTCGCGCTGAGTCCGGACGAGGACGGCGATGCCGGCACCCTGGAGCTCCTCATCCTGGCCGGCGCGGACGATGACGGCGACTACGTCGTGAAGAGCTCCGATTCGGAGTACTATGTGGAGGTGTCGAGCTTCACGCTCGCCGATCTGGTCGACGCCGACCGATCGACGTTCGTGACGGCCGACGATACGGGCGGCTCGCCACGCGGCGATTCATCGCAATGAGGAGCCGGCCGGCATACATTTCGGAAGCACATTCGGAGGTAATCGAATGAAGATGCATGTGGGCGGCGCCTGGGTGGATGCCGCCGATACGATCGACGTACTGAATCCGTTCGACGGATCGGTGGTGGACACGGTGCCGCGCGCGACCCTGGACGACGTGCAGACGGCGCTGGCGACCGCGCAGCGCGCCGCCAAGCAGGTGGCGGCCATGACCGGCTACGAGCGCTACGAGATCCTGCACCGTGCATCGGAGCTGATGGTCGAGCGCGCCGCGGAGCTGTCGAAGATCATCACCCTGGAAGAGGGCAAGCCGGTCAGCGAGGCCGACATCGAGGTGGCGCGCGCCACGGAGATCATCGCCCTGTCGGCCGAGGAGGCCAAGCGCCTGGGCGGCGAGGTGCTGCCGCTGGACGGCGCCCCCGGCGTGCGCGACAAGCTCGGCTTCACCCTGCGCGTGCCGTGCGGGGTGGTGGTCGGCATCAGCCCGTTCAACTTCCCGCTGCACCTGGTCTGCCACAAGGCCGGCCCCGCTTTCGCGGCCGGCAACGCCGTCATCCTCAAGCCGGCGACCGACACGCCGCTGTCCGGCCTGAAGATCGTCGAGATCCTGGTGGATGCCGGCGCGCCGCCGGAGGCGGTGCAGTGCCTGACCGGCTCGGGCGGTGAGATCGGCGACGCGCTCTGCGAGGACCCGCGCGTGCGCAAGATCACCTTCACCGGCAGCCGCGACGTGGGCGAGCACATCTGCAAGGTCGCGGGCCTGAAGAAGGTGACCATGGAGCTGGGCTCCAACGCGCCGTTCGTGGTGATGCCCGACGCCGACCCGGAAAAGGTGGCCAAGGCGGCCGCCATGTCCGGCTATTCCAATGCCGGGCAGGTCTGCATCTCCACGCAGCGCGTGCTGGCGCATGCGGACATCTACGGCGACTTCGTGGATGCCTTCAAGGCCGAGACGGAGTCGATCAACACCGGCAATCCGCTGCATGACGACAGCAGGATGGGGCCGATGATCCGCCAGTCCGACGCCGAGCGGGTGCACGGCTGGGTCACGGAGGCGATCACCGGCGGTGCCACGCTGGTCACCGGCGGCGACCGCGAGGGGCAGGTCATGCAGCCGACCGTGGTGGAAGGCGTCAATCCCGAGATGCGCATCTCCTGCGACGAGGTGTTCGGCCCGGTGGTGGGGATCACCAAGGTGGACGACATCGACCAGGCGATCGCGCTGGCCAACGACACCAACTACGGCCTGAGCGCCGCCATCTTCACCGAGAACGTCAACTGGGCCATGCAGTACGTGCGCCAGGTCGAGTCCGGCAACATCCACGTCAACTGGGGCACCCAGTGGCGCGCCGACCTGATGCCGTACGGCGGGTTGAAGGACTCCGGCATGGGCAAGGAAGGGCCGAAGTACGCGGTCCAGGAGATGACCGAGCTGAAGATGTGCGTGTTCCACCTGTAGGGAGCAGGCATACAGGCTCATAGGAGGGGCTGGCGATGGCGGTACGCATGTACACGACGCCGAGTTGCGGCTATTGCACGCAGCTCAAGCGCTACCTGCGCGAACGGCAGGTCAAGTTCGTGGAGTACGACATCAGCCGCGACGAGCGCAAGGCCGCCGAGGTTGCACACCGCTCCCGGCAACACGGGGTGCCGGTGCTCGACTACAACGGCACCATCGTCGTCGGCTTCGACCGCGAGCGCATCGACCGCCTGATTGCGAAAGGGTAGCTACGAGCGCCGCTGCAGGTAGCTGCGGCGGCGCCCGGGCTCGAACTTCTCGATGGCGTAGCGCAACATCGTGCGTGGCATGCGTGCCGCGTGGCGCTCCAGGAAGCGCTCCTCGACCGCCAGGTCGCGCTTGCCGATCTCGCGCAGCATCCAGCCGACAGCCTTGTGGATCAGGTCGTGCGGGTGGTCGCGCAGCAGCTCGGCCAGCCGTAGCGTGTCCTTGAAGCGGCCCGCCTGGATGAACCGGAAGGTGGCGAGCACCGCCACGCGCTGTCGCCACAGGTGCCCGGAGGCAGCCAGCTCGTAGAGGACGGCGCGGTCCCGGTCCAGCAGATGGGCGCCGAGGATGTGCGGCGCCGAACCGTCCACCAGATCCCAACTGTTCACTGCGTCGAGGTGGTCCAGGTAGAAGGCGGCGATCGCCTCCCGGTCCGCCGGTGCCGCGCGCCGGTAGCGGTCGGCCAGGACGAACAGCGCCGCCTGCCGGTGCTCGTGCCAGGGGCTCGCCAGCACGTCGGCCAGGTCCGGCAGCGCCAGCTCGCGATGCCGGCGGGCGATCGCCCGGACCTGCGGGACGCGCAGCCCCAGGAACCGATCGCCCTCGCCGTATTCTCCCGGTCCCGTGCGGAAGAACCGCTGCAGGTGCTGCGCGCGCTCCGGGTCGCCGGCGTTGTCCAGCTCCGCGCACAGCGCACGTGCGGCGTCGTTCATCGCTTGCGGATTGTAGCTTGGCGACGGCTTCCACCGGAGTCCGGCGCAAGCGTCGCGGTACAGCGTGCCATATAATGGCATGAGCCCAGCCACATGATCGCGTCAGCATCCGTCCAGGCGAACGGTACGGGAGAAGCCACGGGGTACCTGCGACTCGACGCGTACAATCCGGGTCCTGTCACGTCGCTGGACACGTCGATCCTCGTGTGCGGCAGCGCGAGCGACGCGTTGGAGTTGCTGCCCGACAGGTGCGTTCAGACTGTGGTGACCTCACCTCCGTACTGGTCCCTGCGGGACTACGAGGTCGATCGGCAGATCGGTCGTGATGACATCCTGGCGGACTACGTTGCGAGCATCGTGCAGACGTTCGACAAGGTTCGACGCGTACTTGCTGACGATGGAACCGTATGGCTCAACGTCGGCGACGCGTATACGTCGGGCAACCGGCGCTATCGGGCACCGGACCGCAAGAACCGGGCGCGTGCCATGGCCGTCCGGCCGGTGACCCCCGAGGGACTCAAGCCGAAGGACCTGATCGGAGTGCCCTGGCGTCTGGCCTTCGCCCTCCAGGACGCCGGATGGTGGCTCCGGTCGGAGGTCATTTGGCACAAACCGAATGCCCATCCCGAGTCGGTTCGGGATCGACCGACCAAGGCGCACGAGGCCGTGTTCCTGCTCTCCAAGAGCCAGGACTACCATTACGACATCGATGCCGTCCGCGGCCCGCAAGGGCGCCGGCTGCGGACGGTGTGGGACATTCCGACGGAGCCCCAGAAACGTAACGGCGTGATGGACGATCACCCGGCGATGATGCCGATGAAGCTGGCGCGCAGATGCGTAGCGATCACCAGCCGGCCCGACGACGTGGTGTTGGATCCCTACGCCGGTTCCGGGACCACGCTGCTTGCCGCCCAGGATCTGGGCAGGAAATGGGTCGGCGTGGAGTTGAACCCGGCATTTGTGGACCTGATAGAGCGCAGGATCAGTGCCGGGACGCCAAGCTTGTTTGCGGCTGCCGATTACCGAGGGCATGAAGTAGCGGCTCGTATTTCGCTCGACCGGTCGGACGCGAAGGTCACGGTCAAGCAGATCGCTCTTGAAGCGTGTACCGTCCATGCCGAATGGGATCTTGCGAGTCAGCCAACGAGCGAGTAGTTCTGGTTCGGATCGAGACGGCCCTATGGCGTGACAAGCGACGGCGACCGACCGACTGAGTGACGTAGTCGAAGCGCGTTGCCTCTCGCAGGGCGATGGCGGCTACAGCAGATGCAGCCCTCGTGCGGCTAGCGCGGCGCCGATGCCGATCAGCAGCCCGACGCCGATTTCCGCCAGCGTGTGACCCACGTCATGCGCGGCCTGCGGCCGGCTCGCCTCCGGCATCGGTGCAAATACCTTGCGCAGCGCGTCGGAGTTGATCTGGATCGCGCCGCGCACGCGGATGGTGTCGTACACGGTGATCATGCTGAATACGCAGGCGATCGCGAACAGCTCCGAACTGATCCCGGCGCGGATTGCGATCGCGGTGGACAGCGACGCGACGAAGGCCGTGTGCGACGACGGCATGCCGCCGGCGGCGAGCAGGCGGTGCCACGCAAAGGTGCGCGTGCGCACGGAAACCTCCACTACCTTGAAAATCTGACAACCCAACTGGACCACGACGGCCACGAGGAGGGATGCGCTCACGCCAGCTGACATTGGGAGCCGGATGGTACCATGAGCGCATGGCTGCCCTGGTAGCGCTGGTTTCCCGCGACCGCTTCGCGGTCCCCGCCGACCTGGCCGATCGGATCGCCGCGGTCGGCGGCGAGCTGCGCCATCGCGACTGTGCCGACAGCGCGGAGGTGATCGGCGCCGCCCGTGGCGCGACTGTCGTCTGGGTGTTCGGCGGTGGGCGCCTGCTCACCGACGCGGTGCTCGCGGAGCTTCCCGACTGCCGGCTGGTGGTGCGCAGCGGCAGCGGTACCGACAACATTCCGGTCGTCGCGGCTCGCGCACGCGGCATCGCCGTCGGCAACACGCCGGAGGCGACCCGCGATGTGGTGGCCGATCACACTATCGGGCTGCTCCTCGCGCGGCATCGCCGCATCGTCCTCAAGGATCGCCACATCCGCCGCGGGCGCTATTCGGCGGGCGACCCGCAGACCGGCCCGGCGCTGGGCGGCATGACCCTGGGGCTGATCGGGTTCGGCCATATCGGCGCCGCGGTCGCCGCGCGTGCCGCCCCGTTCCGGCTGCGGGTGTTGGCTGCCGACCCCGGCAAGGGCGCCGCCGAGATCCGCGCCGGCGGTGCGGAGCCGGTCGAGTTGGAGGAGCTCTTGCGGACGAGCGACTTCGTGTCGGTGCACGTCCCGTTGCTCGCGAACAGCATCGGGCTGATCGGCGCGCGCGAGCTCGCCGCCATGCAGCCGAACGCGATCCTGATCAATACGTCGCGCGGCAAGGTCGTCGATCAGGAGGCGCTGATCGCGGCGCTGGAGTCGGGACGGATCGCCGGCGCGGCGCTCGACGTGTTCGACCCGGAGCCGCTGCCGCCCGACAGCCCGCTGATCGGCATGGAGCAGGTGGTGCTCACCCCGCACATCGCCGGCTCCGGGGACGCGATGATCTATCAGTTCTGGGAGGACTCGATCACGACGATCGGCCACTTCCTGCGCACCGGCCGCCCGCGGTGGGAGGTGACCGCGTAGCCGCTCCGGCCTGCCGTGTCTACAGCAACGCGCGCAGGCGGTTGCCGATCACGGCCACTTCGTGCTCCGACAGGCAGGTCGGATTGAAGCGCAGCAATCCCTCGCGCACGCCGCCGGCGTTGACGTGGATGGCCGGGTCGCCGCGCTGCAGGGCGGCGGTGATCTCCAGGGCGCCGCGCCGCTCCGGGCGCACTTCCACGATCGGGGTTCCGTCCCGGCTGTCGTCCACGCGCACGCGGCACGGCGCGTCGCGCAGCACCTCCACGAGTCGGTCGGACAGGCGCCGCCAGCCGGCGATCCGCTCCCGGTCGGGGGTCGCGGCAAATCGCTGGAGGGCGACCAACAGGCCGGCGATCTGCTCCTTGCCCACCTTGCAGGGGCGGCCGATGCCGTGGTGCGGGGCGCCCGCGAGCGGCGGCTCGCCGGCGATCCACGACGGCGGCCGCCACAGTTCCGGCAGCACGTCCTGATCGAAGAGCTGCAGCGCCGCCGCGCCCACCAGCCGGCGGCGGCCGCACAGGATGCCGGTCCCCTGCGGTCCGCCGATCGCCTTGCCGCCGGAGAGGCACACCAGGTCGGCGCCGTCATCGATGAAGGCGCGCAGGTTGGACTGCGGGGGCAGCCGGCCGGCGGCATCGACGATCACCGGCACGCCGCGCGCGTGCGCCTGGGCGATCACCTGCTCCAGGGGCGGCTGCGAGTAGGACTGCGCGACGTAGGCGATGGCGGCGGTGCGCTCGTCGATGGCTGCGGCCAGCTCCCACGCCTCGGTGTCGCGCACGCCGGCCCCGGAGAATCGATCGGCGATGCCGACCTCAACCAGCTCGGCGCCGGCGGTGCGGAGCGCGTGGTCGTAGAGGTTGCGGTGGCTGCGCGGGATCAGGATGCGGTTGCGGCCGGCCACGTGCGGCAGCCGCCCCATGCGGTCGGGATCGAGGCCGGTCAGACAGGCGGCTGCGCCCAGCAGCAACGCCGCGGCCGCGCCGCTGGTGACCAGGCCGGCTTCGGCGCCGGTGTGCTCGGCGATGATCTCGCTGGCACGCTCCTGCAGCGTCTCGATCGCGACGCAGTGGCCCATCGCCTCCGCCACGGCGGCCGCCACCTCGGGGTCGGCGCGCCCGCCGCCCAAGCGGGTCGCGGGACCCGCAGCGTTGATGATCGTGGGGACGCCGAGCCGGGCGAAGATACCCGGCGAAGAGTCATTCACCGGTGTCGGAACTCACCGTGACCGGTGGGTTCAGCTTTCCTCGGGGAGGCCGTACCTGCGCCGGAACCGTTCGATGCGGCCGGCGGTGTCGACCAGCTTCTGCTTGCCGGTGAAGAACGGATGGGACGCGCTGGAGATTTCCAGGGTCACCAGGGGGTACTCGTTCCCGTCCTCCCAGGTCGCCTTCTCCTTGGTCTTGACCGTGGAGCGGGTCAGGAACTGGAAGTCGCTGGCCGTGTCCTTGAACACGACCAGCCGGTATTCGGGATGGATGTCGGGCTTCATCGGCCGCTCACCGGACGCGCCACGTCCTTGAGGGTCAGGCCCTCGTCCTTGAGGAATCGCATCAGACCCTTCTTGTTCACCGTCCGCAGCGCCCGCGTCGACAGCTTGAGGCGCACGAACCGACCCAGCTCCGGCACGTACAGCCGCCTCTCCTGGATGTTGGGACGCTGCACGCGCCGGGTCTTGTTGTGCGCGTGCGATACGCTGTTACCGCTGAGCGGACCCTTGCCGGTCAGCGCACATCGCCTTGACATGCCGGCAAGTATGCACAGAACCGGCCGTCGAGGGAAGAGGAGGGAGCCGGGACGATGAGTCAGGGTAGGAACGCTGACGCTTGACCCGCGGGGATCGGGCGTCGGCCAAGTGCCCTGGAGGCCGCCTCGCCGAACGCAGCTTCACCCGCGATGCAGGGTAACCACGCTCAGGGCCGCACGACAGGTAGCCGGGCGAGATGGCAGATCGCCTCCCGTCGTGATACCCGATCATCCTGAACGGGCTCAGGTCCATCCGGCATCGCAGCCGATCACCCCCATCCCGCCGAAGCGAGGATCGACGAGCCGGCCGGCTTGATCGGCTGAATCTGTAGGGCGTTTCCGTAGCGGCGCACTCGCACCCCAGGCGGGCGTCGCAGAACTCGCAGTTAGCCTGTTGGACATCCTGAAGCCAGTATCCGCCGACGGCCGTTGGAGTAGTCGAAGAAGCGACGGAGGTTTGACAGCCCACCACATACACGTCACGCTAAACCCGATCTGCGATCATCGGTGCGGTCGTCTACGTGCCAGAGTACGAGTGAGTATGGCAAGCGAACATGGGTCCTCCGTCAAGGCGTGTCAGGCCGCCTCGGAGTTGATGAGGAGAATAGAACGGCACATAACGCCGGACGGCGACGGGTACTATCCGGAAGACAGATGCGAAGAGATGAGGACGAAATTGTATTGGGAGTTGTTGTCACAAGAAAAGGAGCGCAATCCGTTGCTTCATAACTTGAGATTGCTGGACCGCGAAACGTGGCCACTTGACCTGACCGATCCGATAACGAAGCCGTCGATGTACGTGGTCGTCGAACGATCGATCGAGCGCGACTGGGCAGTACAGTTGGCTAGTTCCTGTCCGGGAATACCCGATTTGGACCGATGTCGGCAGCAGAGGGTCCTGGAGTGCCCGTACGGAGCCCGTGACGGATCGCGAATCGGTCGCAGACAGCTTGGAAATGACCACACCCGAGACGCTATTGGTGGTCTGAGTGTCCCGATATGTGGGCTCTATTGGGAGATAAATACGCACCTGTCCTGCGGATCGTTCCGTGAGACAGGCAACCGATAATGTCAGAACCGCCGCTGGCGGTCGTCAGGTCGGCAGTAAGCGAGCCAGCCTTATCAGGTTGTGTGCGAAGACCGCCGAGTGCACGTACGCGTGGAAGCCTTCGCGGCCGGACCACCGGCAGCGATCCAACCCAAAGCAGCGCTTCAGATACGAGATGCCCGCTTCCACGCCCGCCCGAAAGCGTCTCAGTTCCCCGTAGATCCACGCCGACGGCGTCATCTCGGTCTGCTCCATCCCCCGCTTCTTGTGGAACATCACGTGCTCCACACCCAGCTTCTTCGCGTCATCCAGATTCTCCCGCGACGCATAGCCGCCATCGAACGCCACCCGTTGCGGCGGCTCCCCGTAGGTCTCCACATGGCGCTTGAGCATCGGCAGGCAGCGCGTGCTATCGGCAGGGTTGCCGTCTTCGACCACCACATCGAGCACCAGCGCACTGCGCCCGGTACTCAGGTTGATCTTGTGCCCGTAGTGCGTGCGGCGCCCGCCCTTGACGATGATGTCGACGTGCGCCTCGAACAGACTCACCACCTTCTCGCCCGCAGGCACCGTTTCGCCGTCGAACACCCGCCGTTCGGTCTGCTGCACCACGCGCTCGATCAGATCCAGACACGAGCGTGTCTCAGCACACCAACTCTCGGCCCACGGCTCAGATACGCCGCACGTGACCGCAAGCAGCGCATCCTGCGCGTAGCCGATCGTCCGCCCCACCAAGCGCAGCAGCCGCCGGTAGGTGGCTGCTCGCCGCTTGCCGTCGCGCTGCGAGCCGATCTCACGGTGCCGCCGCTTGGCGGCGCGGCAGTGATCGCGAAACGACACCTTCGCCAGCCGCTGTCGCGCCTGGCGCAGCAGCTCGGTCAGCACCCGCACCCCGTCGAACAACAGGCGGCTGTCCTGAGGCTCCAGGATGTCCGCGTCGGTGGCAGTCGAATCGATGCGCACCTGCGTTCCCGACTCGATCCCCCGCTGCTTGGCGTCCTGCACCAGCACGCCGTTGATCGCTTGCCACGTGTCAGCGTCGATCGCGCTGATGGCGCTCTGCAACGCCGATTTCTTCGGCGGGTTGAACGGATCGATCCGCGCGAAGCGCCGCGTGGACGCCGAATCGATCAGCTTGAACTCCAGATCCCGATACGAGTAGCCCATCAGATGGATGAGCACCGCGCAGCGCAGGATGGTCTCGCAGGTCAGCCCGCGGCGACCGCAGGAGGGAGAACCGGCCACGCAGGCGCCGACCATAGCGAGCAGTTCGGGATGTTCGTCAAGCCATTCGGAAGCGCGTTCCAGTTGGCTGCCGCGCGGATGGACAATTTCGTCCGGTTGGAATACGCTGGGCTGAGCGGTGCGGTTGATGCGCATCGTGACCTCCGGTGTTTCGGTTGTCGGTTGCGGTTAGTAGCAGCGACGATAGCCGAAACACCGTTTCTTTGTCCAGCCCTTTTCGAACTCAATTCACTCCCACTCAACAACTTGCGAGTTTACGGACAGGAACTGGCTACAGGCGCGTCCGGCCCCGCGCTTGTGAATGGAACTCTGCGCGAAGTCGAAGTTGGCGGCATCCGTTTCGTGACTGACGTGCCGCTGGCTGAGATCGCCGATCGGATGGCATGGCTTCAGGAGTTCGAAGACGGCCAGTATCGACAGGTTCCCTTCGAGAGACGTGATCCACTTCAGAGAATCAGGGCCGCGATTCGTTACTACGAGAGGACGCCGACGAGGAAGATGAGTCGCAAGCGGCTTTCCTTGCTGCGATTCAATCTGGAAGAGGCGGAAGCGGACGCATGCTACGTCACAACTGATCGAGGATCCAAGTAGATGGATAGGTTCGTGTCAGGGACCTGGGTCTTCCCCGAAGGGGAGGATGCTTCGCACTCGTATACCCTGTCGACGTTGCTGACGGATGAGACATGGCACCGCCAACTGTCAATCTGAACCTGGGGCTGCTCGCGCCACGAAGGACGGCAGAGCAGATACGTGACGAGGAGAAGGTGAGCAGTGCGGTCAGCCTGTATCGTAGAGGATTGGCGTCGTTGGAGGCCGCTGCCAGGTTCGCAGATGTGCCCATGGCGTGTTTGTTGGCAGCGATGCCCGACGGCGAAGCGCCGCGGCGCTCCGATGAGGAACTAGGACGAGATGCGCAGCGCTACATTGCGAAAGACCCGGGAATCCTTTCAGGCATACCGTGCTTGAAGGGCAGTCGGGTTCCTGCGCACCTCATCGCGGACATGGTAGCTAACGGCGACAGTGTCCGCGAAATCAGCGCAGCATATCCGTACCTGACGGAGGGTCAAGTACATGCCGCGGTCGCGTATACCCGAGCATTCCCGCGACGGGCAAGACCGGTCATGGAAGAGCCGCCATGGCGAAAGCAACAGCCGATCGCATCGAGTGAGGTCCCGCTGGATGATCTGCCGCAGTCTCCGTGAAACTCCTGATCGACGAGTGCCTGAGTCCCGATCTCGCGGCTCTTGCATGGGACACTGGTTGGCACTGCGCGCACGTCGCGCGCGTCGGGCTCCGATCGGCTCTCAGGACTGGCAGCTCGTGCAATACGCTATCGACAACGACTGGGTGATCGTCACGCACGACTCGGCGCACTTCAAGGCTCTGGTCGGGCGAACGGCGATACATCCGGGGCTCGTCTGCTTGAACGTCGCGCACGGAGAAATGAACATAGACGTCCAGAAGCGACTATTTCAGCGCGCATTGACACTGATCGAGAGCACGGATCCGGTCAATGAGGTGCTGGAGATCAGTCTTGATGCCAACTCCGTGGTTCGATCCACGACCTACGCATGGCCACGACAGTGAGTCGATGCGTTACTCGGTACGGGGAGGTGCGTTGTGAGCGACGCCGATAGAGGAGGCCACGCAGTCGACAGGAGGCGGATGGACAGCCGCTGGCCGACTCACGCGTGTCCGACGGAGTTCTGGGAGGAACTGGGAAGGACAATCGCCGCGTTCGGCTTTCTTGAGGATTCTCTGCAGCGCGCCAATCTGGCGATCACGGCAACCCGTGAGTACGGATCGATACACGAGGCGGAAGAAGCCTTCAAGACTTGGGAACGGGGTTTGGAGCTGTCCGTGGACGAGACGCTCGGCGCTCTGGCGCGCAGATTCGTGACTGCGCTCAAGGATGACGAGCGCTATTCGCTGGAGGACGAGCATGAGATCGAACAGAAGTTGAAGCCCGTTGCATGGTGGCGCAACGCGCTCTGCCATGGCGCGTGGACGGACTACGACACCAGGAGCGGTTACGCCACGCTCCGCTACTGGCCGAGGAAGCAATGGCGCGAGCAAGGGGATCGTCCCATATCCCGCGACGATCTGGCTCGCATCCGCCGTGCCGCGGTCGAGGTGACTATTCTGGTAATCGACGCAGTAACTACCCGGGGGATCGCGTTTCCCGGCGACGAGTCTCCGGGACAGGATGTGGCGACGGAACTGGGGGGCCGAAGTCCTGGCTCCCGCTTCCAAACAGGACAGGCAACCTCCCATCGTCGGTCATGACGAAGGCGCAGCTCCTGGGGGTCCAAGGATCCCTCGCAGCCGCGCGCCGGCCACGTAGCGCGCCACGCGCCGCAGAAATCAGCACGGCCGGTCGCCGGCCAGCGTCACGCGGTGCATCACGCGCCGGAAGCCGTGATAGTCGTTGATCGGCAGGTGTTGGGTGCAGCGGTTGTCCCAGATCGCCAGCGAGCCGGGCTGCCAGCGGTAGCGGCAGGTGAGCTCCGGCTGCACCTGATGCTGAAACAGGTGCTCCAGCAGCGGCTGGCTCTCCGATTCGCTCCAGCCCTTGAAGTGCGAGGTGTGCCCGCGGTTCACGTACAGCGCCCTGCGGCCGGTCTCCGGGTGGGTGCGCACCACCGGATGCTCGCTGGTGAGCACCTTCGCTGCCACGCCGTGCTCCCGCAGCCGATCCTCCCGCGTCGCAGCCACCGCCGGCTTGGTGGAAGTGTAAACGGCGGTCAGCCCGGCGAGGGTCCGCTGCAGTCCCTCCGAGAGCCGCTCGTAGGCCAGATACTGGTTGGCGAATAAGGTGTCGCCGCCGCGGGGAGGCAGCTCCACCGCGTACAGCAGGCTGCCCATCGGCGGCCGCTCCAGGTAGCTGGTATCGGTGTGCCATACGCCGCCGAAGGCGACCCGCTCGTGCTCCAGCTTGGTGACCGCGGTCACCAGCGGCTCCTCCGGCAGGCCCTGCAACTGCGGGTAGGCGAGTGGCTCGCCGAGGTGCCGGGCGAAGGCGAGCAGCGACTTCGGAGTCAGCTCCTGCGAGGCGAAGAAGATCACCAAGTGGTCCAGGAGTGCCTGCCGGATCTCCACCACGGCGGCCGTGCCAAGCGGCCGGCTCAGGTCCACGCCGGTGATCTCGGCCCCCAGCGCGCCGGTCATCGGGGTTGCTTCGAGCAGGTCCATGGCCCTCTCCAATCCGGCAACCTCCCGGCGCTCGGACCGGAGGCGCGGTCTCCGGCTGCCAGATTACCTTGGAATCGCGGCTTCGAGGGTGGCGCAGACCGCCTGTAGCCCCGGACGGGCGAAATTGCGGTACTCTGTGCGGGACGCATGACGACTCGCATCGGCATCATCAACGTCTCGGACCGGGCCAGCGCCGGCGTGTACGAGGACACGCCCGGCAAGGCGGTGGTGGCCCTGCTGGAGCGCTACCTGACCACCGCGTTCGAGCCGGTCTACCAGGTGCTGCCCGACGAGCAGGACCAGCTTCAGGAGGCGATGTGCCGGATGGCCGACCACGATGGCTGCTGTCTGATCGTCACCACCGGCGGCACCGGCCCGGCTCTCCGCGACGTCACGCCGGAGGCGACCGAGGCGGTGTGCCAGAAGATGCTGCCCGGATTCGGCGAGCTGATGCGGCAGGTGTCGCTGCGCTACGTGCCGACCGCGATCCTGTCGCGGCAGACCGCCGGCGTACGCGGCGGCGCCCTGATCCTGAACCTGCCCGGCCGCCCGCGCGCCATCGAGCAGTGCCTGGAGGCGGTCTTTCCGGCCATCCCCTACTGCATCGACCTGCTCGGCGGCCCGCGCCTGGAATGCGATCCGGCCGAGATTACCGCCTTCCGACCGAAGGGGGCGTAGGAGCACGACTTGGATGGACGTAGCCACCCTGCCGACCATCGCGGACGTGCGCGCGGCGGCCGAACGCATTCGCCCGCACGTGCACGCTACGCCGGTGATCACCTGCCGGTACTTCGACCGCGCCGTGGGCGCCACCATCTTCTTCAAGTGCGAGAACCTGCAGAAGGTGGGCGCGTTCAAGAGCCGCGGCGCCTGTAACGCGGTGTTCAGCCTGCCGGACGATCGCGCGGCGGCCGGCGTGGCCACCCATTCGTCGGGCAACCACGGCCAGGCCGTCGCGTTCGCCGCCAGGCTGCGCGGCATCCCCGCGACCGTGGTGATGCCGCGCGGCACCACCGACATCAAGCGCCGCGCCGTACAGGGTTACGGCGCCCGCACGGTGGAAAGCGGGCCGACCCTGGCCGAACGGGAAGGGACCACGCAGCGGATCGCGGACGCCGACGGCGCGCACGTGATCCATCCGTATGACGACGCCGACGTGGTGGCCGGACAGGGCACCGTGGCGCTGGAGTTGATGCGGCAGGCCGGGCCGCTGGATGCCCTGCTGGTACCGGTCGGCGGTGGCGGGCTCACCTCCGGCACGGTGCTCGCGGCGGCCGGCGACGCCGGTGTGGCTGGGGCCAATGGTGCCGGAGACGGTGTCGACGGCGCGACGTGGCCGGCCGGGGCTCCGGTGGTGTACGCGGCCGAGCCGGAGCTTGCCGACGACGCCTACCAGTCGCTGCAAACCGGAGTGCGGCAGTCGGAGCGGCCTCCCAAGACCGTCGCCGAGGGGCTGCGCACCAGCCTGGGCGACATCACCTTTCCGCTGGTTCGCGACGGCGTGCGCGAGATCTTCCTGGTCGACGACCGGGAGATCGTGGCGGCGACGCTCACCTTCATCACGCGCGCGAAGCTGCTGATCGAGCCCTCGGCCGGCGTCGTGATCGCCGCGCTGCTGCGCTATCGGGAGCGGTTCGCTGGCTCCCGCGTGGGCGTGATCCTGACCGGCGGCAACGTCGACCTGGCCGCCCTGGGAAAGCTTGCGGAAGGGATCGATGGCTGAGGCAGCGGTGGCCGTCCGGCCGCCGCCGCCGCGGGAGACGGTGCAGGGGGTCGCCGACTTCCTGGCGGAGCTGGCCGGCCGGGTGCGTGGCGAGCTGCGCACCGACACCTACACGCGCATCCTGTACAGCACCGACGCCAGCATCTACCAGGTGATGCCGCACGGCGTGCTGATCGCCCGTGATGAGGAGGACGTGCACGCCGCCGTGGAGGCGGCCGCCCGCCACAAGGTGCCGATCCTGCCGCGCGGCGCCGGCAGCAGCCTGGCCGGGCAGGCGGTCAACGAGGCGCTGGTCATCGACACGTCGCGGTTTCTGGACCGGGTGGTGGATCTCAGCACCGAGGAGCGCTGGATCCGCGTGCAACCCGGCATCGTCCTCGATGCGCTCAACGGCTACCTGCGCCCGCACGGGCTGCAGTTCGGGCCGGACCCCGCCTCCAGCAACCGCGCGGCGATGGGGGGGATCGTCGGCAACAACTCGACCGGCTCCCACTCGATCTCGTACGGCATGACCGCCGACCACGTGCTGGGCATGCAGGCGATCCTCTCAGACGGCACCCGCTGCCGGTTGGGACCGCTGGACGCCGAAGGGCTTGCCGCGCATCAGGCCAGGCCGGGCCTGGAAGGGGCGCTGTATCGCGACGTGGCCGGCATCGCCGCCGACGGCCGTGAGGCGATCCTGGCCGGCACCCCCGCCCACTGGCGGCGCTGCGGCGGCTACAACCTGGACCGCTTCGTCGACGGCGCCAGCTTCAAGTATCCGCAGGATCCCCACTTCAATCTTGCCAAGCTGGTGTGCGGTTCGGAGGGGACGCTGGCGGTGATGACCGAGCTGACTCTCAACCTGGTGCCGCTGCCCGCGCACACCGCGCTGGCGGTGGTGCACTTCGACGAGCTGTTCGCGGCGCTGTCGGCGGTCTCGACCATCCTGGAGACCGACCCGTCGGCGGTGGAGCTGCTCGACAACTTCGGCCTGACGCTGGCCCGCGAGGTGCCGCAGTACGCGCGGCTGATGACCGGGTTCATTGCCGGCGCCCCGAACTGCGTGCTGATCACCGAGTACGCCGGCGAAAACCCGCGGGAGCTCGAGCGGCGCATCGGCGCGCTGCAGGACCACCTGCGCCGCCACGGCGTGCGCGCCACGGTGGTGCCGGCGCTCGACCCCGCGCTGCAGACGGACGTGTGGACGGTGCGCAAGGTCGGGCTCGGCCTGATGATGAGCATCAAGGGCGACTACAAGCCGATCCCGTTTATCGAGGACGCCGCCGTGCCGGTCGAGCATCTGGCCGAGTACGTGACCAGCATCGAGCGGTTCTGCAACGACATCGGCACGCGCGCGGCCTACTACGCGCACGCCTCGGCGGGCTGCATCCACATCCGGCCGCTGATCAACACCAAGCTGGCCGCGGAGGTCGACAAGCTGCCGATCATCTCCAGCTTCGCGCGGGAGCTGCTGGGCCGCTTCGGGGGCAGCCTGTCCAGCGAGCACGGCGACGGCCGCGCCCGGAGCTGGCAGAACGAGCGCTTCTTCGGACCGGACCTGTACCGGCTCTATCAGCAGGTCAAGGGAACCTTCGACCCGCACGGCATCCTCAATCCCGGCAACGTGGTGGACCCGCCGCCGATGACCGAAACCCTGCGCTATGGGGACGGATACGGCACGCTCCCGCACCGCGAGCACCTGTCCTTCCGCAGCGACCACGGCTTCTCGCGCGCCGTGGAGATGTGCAACGGAGCCGGCATCTGCCGCAAGCGCACCGAGGGCACCATGTGTCCGAGCTTCATGGCCACGCGTGAGGAGGAGCACTCCACGCGCGGCCGGGCCAACGCGTTGCGCGCGGCCCTGTCGGGCACGCTCCCGCACGACGAGCTGACCAGCGAGCGCATGTTCGAGGTGATGGACCTCTGCATCGAGTGCAAGGCCTGCAAGGCCGAGTGTCCCTCTTCGGTGGACATGGCGAAGATCAAGATCGAGTTCCTGGCCACCTATTACGACCGCCACCGGGTGCCGCTCCGCTCCCGGCTGTTCGCGGACATCGGCCGCGCCAGCAGCCTGCTGGCGGGGCCGCTTGCCGGCGCGGTCAATCGGCTGGTGGCGGCCCAGCCGGTGCGGGGGCTGCTGGAGCGTTTCGGGGGTATCAGCGCCCGGCGCACCCTGCCGCCGTTCAGCGGCAGTCCGTTCCCCGCCTGGGCGCGCCGCCGCGGGCTGGACCGCCCGCCGGCCGGTGCCGGCCGGCCTGTGGCGCTGTTCCCGGACACCTTCAACAGCTTCAACACGCCGGAGGTGGCGCGCGCCGCCACCGAGGTGCTGGAACAGGCCGGTTGGGCGGTGACCGTGCCGGCCTACGGCTGCTGCGGCCGTCCCATGCTCTCCAAGGGGCTGGTGCGCCGCGCACGCGCGGCCGCCCGCGCCACCGTCGCGCGTCTGGCGCCGCTGGCGCGGGCCGGCGTGCGGATCGTCGGCCTGGAGCCGAGCTGCGTGTCGGCCATCCGCGACGAATACCGGTCGCTGCTGCCCGACGATGAGGACGCGGCCCTGGTCGCCGAGCACGTGGAGACCTTCGAGGAACTGATGGCCAGGGCGCACGCGGACGGCGAGCTCGACCTGGACCTGAACGGCAGCCACGATCGGCTGCTGCTGCACGGCCACTGTCACCAGAAGGCGCTGATCGGTACCGGACCGAGCAAGAAGACGTTGGGTCTCACCGGCGCGGAGGTGACCGAGGTGGACTCCGGCTGCTGCGGCATGGCCGGCTCCTTCGGGTACGAGGCCGAGCACTACGACGTGTCGATGACCATGGCCGAGCGGCGCCTGCTGCCGGCGGTGCGATCGCTCGACGGCGGCGGCACGGTGGTGGCCGCGGGTACGAGCTGCCGCCACCAGATCATGCATGGCACCGGACGCCGGGCGTTGCATCCCGCCCAGGTGCTGCACGCCGCGCTGCGCGGGCCGCGGAACCCCCGACAGCCGGAACACCATCTCGACCGCTAGACAAGCAAGGAGACCGATCAAGTATGAGCGATCATTTCAACGCCCTGGATGAACTACGCGCCGGCAGCCGGCGGCTGCGCTATTACCGGCTGGGAGCCCTGCAGGACGCGGGCCTGACCCAACTGGCCGAGCTGCCCTACTCGATCCGCATCCTCTTGGAGTCGGTGCTGCGCCACAGCGCGGCCGGCACCGGCGGCGGGCCGGCGGTCACGCGCGATCATCTGGAGGCGGTCGCCGGCTGGCAGCCGCAGGCTTCGGAGCGCCCGAGCGTGCCGTTCATGCCGGCGCGCGTGGTCATGCAGGACTTCACCGGCGTGCCTGCCGTGCTCGATCTGGCGGCGATGCGCGATGCGCTGGCGCGCGCCGGCGGCGACCCGCAGCGGGTCAATCCGTCGATCCCGGTCGACCTGGTGATCGACCATTCGGTGCAGGTGGACCGCTTCGGCTCGGCGGAGGCGCTGGCGCGCAACGCGGAGATCGAGTTCGAGCGCAACGCCGAGCGCTACCGGTTCCTGCACTGGGGCCAGCAGGCGTTCGCGAACTTCCGGGTCGTGCCGCCGGCCACCGGTATCGTCCACCAGGTCAACCTGGAGCACTTGGCGCCGGTGGTGTGGGTCACGGATCCGGCCGACGGCACGCCGGCGACCGCCTATCCGGACACTCTGATCGGCACCGACTCGCACACCACCATGATCAACGGCCTGGGCGTGCTGGGCTGGGGCGTGGGCGGGATCGAGGCGGAGGCGGCGCTGCTCGGCCAGCCGTCCGACCTGGTGCTCCCTGACGTGGTGGGCATGCGTCTGATCGGCCGCCTTTCCGAAGGGGTCACCGCGACCGACCTGACCCTCACGGTCACCCAGATGCTGCGCGCCCACGGCGTGGTGGGCCGCTTCGTCGAGTTCTTCGGCCCGGGGCTGGCCGGCCTGACGCTGCCGGACCGCGCCACCATCGCCAACATGGCGCCGGAGTACGGGGCGACCGTGGGCTTCTTTCCGGTCGACGAGGAGACGCTGCGCTACTTGCGGTTGACCGGCCGTGGCGCCGACGAGGTGGCGCTGGTCGCCGCCTACTGCCGCGCGCAGGGACTGTTCCGCACCGACGATGCGGAGGACCCGCGCTACAGCGCCACCCTGGAACTGGACCTGGGCTCGGTGCAGGCGGTCCTGGCCGGCCCCAAACGGCCGCAGGATCGGGTGCCGCTCGGTCAGATGAAGCGGCGGTTCGGCGAGTCGCTGGCCGCTCCGGTTGCCGAGCGGGGGTACGGGCTCGACGACGCGGCGCGTGAGGCCGCCGCCGAGGTCGGCACCAACGGCGACCGGGCCGACCTGCGCCACGGCGCGGTGGTGATCGCGGCCATCACCTCGTGCACCAACACCTCCAACCCCAGCGTCATGATCGGCGCCGGCCTGCTGGCCCGCAACGCGCGGCGGCGCGGACTGAGCGTGCCTTCCTACGTGAAGACCAGCCTGGCGCCCGGCTCGCGCGTGGTCACCGACTACCTGGGCGCCGCCGGCCTGCTCGCGCCGCTCGCCGAGCTGGGCTTCGATGTGGTCGGCTACGGCTGCACCACCTGCATCGGCAACTCCGGCCCGCTGCCGGAGGCGGTGACCGCGGCCGTGGAGTCGGCCGATCTGGTGGCCGCTGCGGTGCTGTCCGGCAACCGCAACTTCGAGGGCCGCGTGCACGCGGCCGTGCGCGCCAACTACCTGGCCTCGCCGCCGCTGGTGGTCGCCTACGCGCTGGCCGGCACGGTCGCCATCGACCTGACCAGCGAACCGATCGGCCGTGGCGACGACGGGGCCGCAGTCTACCTGCACGATATCTGGCCGACCAACGCGGAGATCGCGGAGGTGGTCGCCGGCTCGGTGAGCGCGGATCAGTTCGCGGCGCGCTACCGCGACGTCTTTTCCGGCAACCCGGCCTGGAGCGCGATTCAAGGCTCCGGCGGCACCCGCTACGCGTGGGAGGCGGACTCGACCTACATCCAGGAACCGCCATTCTTCGCGGACTTCGGCCGGGAGGCGCAGCCGGTGTCGGACATCGCCGGCGCCCGCGCGCTGCTGGTGCTGGGGGACTCGATCACCACCGACCACATCTCTCCGGCCGGCTCCATCCCCGCCGACAGCCCGGCCGGCCGCTACCTGCTCGAGCTGGGGGTGGCGCGCGCCGACTTCAACTCCTACGGCGCGCGCCGCGGCAACCACGAGGTGCTGATGCGCGGCACCTTCGCGAACATCCGCATCAAGAACCTGCTGGCGGCCGGCACCGAGGGCGGCGTGACCGAGCACCAGCCGTCCGGCGAGCGGATGTCGGTGTTCGACGCGGCGGTCCGCTACCGCGGAGAAGGGGTGCCGCTGATCGTGCTGGCCGGACAGGAGTATGGCTCCGGTTCCAGCCGCGACTGGGCGGCCAAGGGGCCGGCGCTGCTCGGCGTGCGGGTGGTGATCGCGCAGAGCTACGAGCGCATCCACCGATCCAACCTGGTCGGCATGGGGATGCTGCCGCTGCAGTTCCAGCCCGGCGAGTCCGCCGCGGAACTGGGGCTGTCCGGCCGCGAGCGGTTCGACGTGAGCGGCCTTGCCGGCGGCGTGACGCCCGGCCAGAACGTGACGGTGACGGCCACGACGGACGACGGCTCGGTGACCCGGTTCACCGCCACTGCCCGGATCGACACGGCCCTGGAGGTCGAATACCTGGCCGCCGGCGGCATCCTGTCCAAGGTGCTGATGGACCTCGGCGCAACGGCCGGCTAGTATTGCAGTAGGCGGGAAAGGCGATGGTGACGCCCAGAGTCTCGGAAGAAACGAAGGAGCGGTCGCTGAGCGCCGAGGATCTGCTCCGGAGATACAGTCGGGGGCTTCGCGGCGAACTGATCCGAGGGGTGTTCTGCGAAACCATGGCGGCGGGACAGGAGCACGGCGAGATCGTGATCAATCTGGGTACGGCGCTGGCGAATTTCGTCAAGCCCAGGCGGTTGGGACGCCTGATGGCGTCCGATACCGGCATTCGGCTGGAGCGTGACCCGGATACGGTAAGAGAGCCGGACATAGCGTTCATATCCGCGGTCAAGCTGCCGCTGAACGTCCGTAATCGCGGCTACTCCGACACGGTGCCCGACTTGGTGGTCGAGATCGTATCGCCGGAGGATCGCCTGTCGGTGGTCAACGACAAGGCGTTGATGTGGCGCAGATACGGCGTGCGCCTGGTGTGGGTCGTCGATCCCGACAAGCGGACGATCGAGGTGCATCGGGATAGCGGTGTGATGATCACCCTGACCGAGGACGACACGCTGGACGGTGATGTCGTACTGCCGGGATTCCGCTGCGCGGTGGGCACGGTTTTCGACCTGTAGCGTAGCGAGAAAAAGGGCTCCGTAGAGTCTGGCACCGTTGAGGCTCGTCCTCGCGACCGCTACGGCAGGTTCCAGGGTATGTCGACGGAGCTCTCGGACACGCCGTAGACACGGTAGGTCCAGCCTACCTGCGTTCCCTTGGAGATGTTCAGGTGCAGGTGCGCGGTGGCCGTCCCGGGTTCGACTTCGCTTATCGCTATCATCTCGTTCGCCGCTACCGATGCGGTGCCTGATGCCGAACCCCAGCTGATCAGCCAGCGGTTGCCGAGCACGTGCACCCCGCCGGTGTACGGAAAGTAGCCGTACTTGGCAGCCAGTCGGTATTCACGCCGAAAGACCGCCTGAGTCCCCGACGCGATGTTGTACTCGACCGCTCGCGAGAACGGGGTGTTGTTCTTTCTCGGGCCGAGACACTGAACGCCGTTGTCGTACATGACAATCGTGTTGGATGAGGTCAGCGTCACGTGGTGCTGGCCGCAGAACTCGCCGGCACTGTCGCCGACGATCTCCAGGTGTTCGGTGTCGGAGTCCTCCGGCGGAGCGGTGCCGCCGAGCTTCCATTCCACCGCGCCCGTCGACCCGTCGATGCGCAGCACCTGCGCGCAGCCCCGCAGCGACACCACGATGTCGCCGTCGGACAGCAGATGAAACGCGTTGGCGTGCGCGTAGGTGTCGGGATAGATGCCCACCCGACAGTCGTTGCCCACCTGCAGCACGTCCCGATGATCCCAGGAGTTCCACGAGAATTCCTGGGTTCCGCCCGACGTTCTGCGCTGAATGACCGAGTCGCGGGTAGCCTCCGTCGTCGAATATTCGCTTTGGAACTGGTTGAAGTCGTGCGTGGTGCTCCAGTAGGACAGCATCACGTAATCCCCGTCCGATGCGATCTGGAAGTCGTGGCCGTCGGTATGGGTCAGCGGCGACACCGTGCCGACGGTCGACGTGACTTCGAACCGCGCATTGAGCAGGTCTATTTGCCAATTGCCAAAGTCGGAATCCTGGAGATTGTAGGCCGGCCTCCGGGCAACCGAGTAGCGGGCGGTGCGGTGGGGACGAAAGTCACTCGCCCAGAAGTTGGTGTCGGTGAGCAGACGGTGAAACCTCGGCACGCCGTTCTTGTCGAGGATGGCCATGTACGTGGTGTTGCTGGAGTAGTCGCCGTACGTCGGCGTAGCGAGCAGCAGCCCATCCGTCGCCTGGTCCGTCTTCACCAGAGCCCTGATGTGGGGGAAGGAGCTCGGCAGACAATGCACGGCATAGGTGACGGTGTCGTCGCCTTCACTGAGCTCGATCACGATATCGTGGTCGCCGCCTACGCTGACCTGGGTGTCCAGCGTGCCAGCCGCCTCCTGGTTGTCGGCCGAATCGGCGCGCAGCAGCGTCACCTGGGCGGTGGCCGACCGAGCCTGCGCGACCACCCGCAGGGTAGCCGTGCTCGGGCATGTCATGGCGTAGTGGCGGACGCCGGCGGCGAAGTCCGGGTACATCGTGCCGCCGCCGGTCACCTGCAGGGATGCCAGCTCCAGCGGTGTGGGCGGCACGACGGTCTCGTCGTCGTCGGTGATCGTCCCGCTCGCCATGGCAACCATCAGGCGCGCGCCCTGCGGGCCGCTCAGCGTGACCGAGAACGTCTCGCTGTCCTCGCCCATGGCGTCGGCCACAATCGGCACCATGATCGTCCGCGCCGTGGTCCCGGCGCCGAACGTCAGGGTCCCGCTCACGGCCGTGTAGTCCGTCCCCGCCGCCGCCGTCCCGTTCGCTGTCGCGTACGCCACCGTGACCGTCCGGCCGCTCATCCCGTCCAGCGACACCGGGAACGGCAGGTTCCCGTCCCCCTCGCCCGCGGTCCCGTCGGCGATGCTCATCACCGGCTGCTCGTCGTCGTCGTGGATCGTGCCCGTGGCCGTGCGTCCGGCACCGCCCAGCGTCGCGTTGACCTCTTGGCTCAACGTCACCGTGAACCGCTCTTCGTCCCGCTCGTCCAGCCCGTCGTCCACCACCGCCACCGCGATCGTGCCGGTGAGGAGTCCGCCCGGCTCGAACGTCAGGGTCCCGCTGGCTTCGGCGAAATCGGTCCCGGCGGCCGCCGTCCCGTCCGCCGCCTCGTAGCGGACCGTGACCGGGCGGCCGCTGGACCGGTCGAGCCTGACCACGAACCTCATCGTGCCGTCTCCCGAGCCTTCGGTCAGGCTCCCGTCGGCGATCGTCAGGCGCGGCGGGTCGTCGTCGTCGTCGATGCGCCCGGTCGCCGTTGCGGTCGTCTCGCCCCCCGCCAGCGCCGCGTTCGGCGACGGATTGCGCAGCGTCAGCGTGAGACGCTCGTCGGGCTCGTCCAGATCGTCGTCGCGTATCGTCACGTCGATCATCTGCGGGGCGGCCGATCGGGCGGCGAACCTCAGGGTGCCGAGCGTCCGCGTATAGTCCTGACCCTCGGTGGCCGTGCCGCCGGACGCTCCGGTGGCGTAGTCGACGGTCACGACCGCGTCGCTGGCCCGGCTCAAGGTCACTTCGAACCTGAGCCTGCCGGACCGTTCAAGCGCCCGCGCGGCCGCCACCGCCAGGGTCGGCACCTCATCTTCCACGATCGTCACCGACACCGCCGCCTCGGCCGTGCCGTCGTATCCCCCGCCGCGGACGGTGTGTACCAACTTCACGGGCGCATCGGCCTGCGCGTCGGCGTCATCACGCGCCGTCACGGTCACCCTCTGCGGAACGTGCCAGTCGGTCGTCGTGAACGACAGCTCGTCCGGGTCAACGGTCAGCTCCGCGCCCGCGGGGTCGACGGTCACGGTCACGGTCACCGGACCGGTGGGCTGTGATTCCAGCACCAGGGTGTAGCTGCCGGTGGCGCCTTCGTCGACGTTCAGCGCCGTCGGCTCGACCGTCACCGCCCGCAGGTCGTCGTCGGCGATCGTTCCGGTCGCCTCGGCTGCGGACAGCGCTGCACCCTGCGCGTTGCTCAGCCGCACCGTGAAGGTCTCGGCGTCCTCGGCCTCCGCATCGTCGTGCACCGCGACCTCGATCTTCTGCGCGTCGGTCGCATACGGCGCGAACGTCAGCGTGCCGTGCACCGGCTGGTAGTCCAGGATCGCCGTCGCCGTGTCGTCTTTGGTGGCATACGCCACGCTCACAGCATCCTCGCTCGCCCGGCTCAGCCGCACCGTGAAGCTCAGCGTTCCGTCCCCCTCGGCAGCGCTCGCGTCCAGGATCGCCAGCGCCGGCCGACCGTCAGACGGGCCCGGCACCTCAGGTTGCGGTTCACTGTCGGGCGGCTCGACCGGATCGCTTGCCGCCGGTCCGGCCGCCTGGATGTGGGGCATCTGACACCCTGCGACGATCAGCCACAGAACGATCGAGCACAGCGCTACTACGGGCCCGCGGCGTGCGTGTCCCCGGCTGCTCTCACTCGAATCACCCATCGACCTGTCGCTCACCCTGCTGGCTACCCTCGGAGGGCATTCTATCCAAGGTCCTGATTGGAAGTGAACGCATTCCGCTGCCCGTTGCGCACGGTTCTCGGCCTCCATCGCACCCTCGTATGGAGCGCTTGTGAGAATACCGTAGAGCTGGCGTCTTGACATCGTTCGGCCCTTAGCTACAATGTTAGCTAATATGAGCGGCGAGTCGAATGTGGTGATGGTGAATGTCCATCAGGCGAAGACACAGCTCTCGCGCCTCCTTGCGCGAGCGGAGGCGGGGGAGGAGGTAGTGATCGCTCGCAACGGCGATCCGGTCGCACGGCTCGTCAGCTTCAGCGGCAAGCGGGGCACCCGCCGGTTCGGGGCGTTGCGGGACCGGATCGTGGTCGACGACAGCTTCTTCGAGCCGCTCCCGGAGAGCGAGCTGACCCGCTGGGAGTCGTGATCCATGCGGATTCTGCTGGATACCCACGCTCTGCTGTGGTGGCTTGCCGGCAGCGACCGGTTGTCCGCGGTCGCTCACGGCGCAATCGCCGACGATGCCAATGAAATACTGGTCAGCGCTGCCTCCGCCTGGGAGATTGCTACGAAGCACCGCCTGGGGCGACTGCCGGGTGCGGCCGCCGTGGCGGAGGATGTCACCGGCTGCCTCCTGGACCAGGGCTTCCAGCCGCTCGCGATCACCGTGTCCGACGGCGAGCGCGCCGGGCGCCTGCCGGGTCCGGCCCGCGATCCGTTTGACCGGATGCTGATTGCGCAGGCGCTGACGCTGGATGTCGCCCTGATCTCGGTCGAGGAGCCGTTCGACCGGTACGGCGTCCGTCGCCTATGGTGAGCACCGTGACCGGCACCTCATCGCTTCCGTCGACCTTCGGCCAGCTCAAGACCTCCGGCTACCGCCCCCGCTCCGTCAAGGAGGAGCTGCGCGACAACGTGCTCGCCCGCCTGCGCGCGGACGAGCCGCTGTTCCCGGGCATCATCGGCTACGACAAGACGGTCCTGCCGGGGATCGTCAACGCGATCCTCTCGCGACACGACTTCATCCTGCTCGGCCTGCGCGGTCAGGCGAAATCGCGCATCCTGCGCGCCCTGGCCGGCTTCCTGGACGAGTACGCGCCGGCGATCGCCGGCAGCGACCTCAACGAGAGCCCTTTCGAGCCGATCCTGGCCGCCTCATGGCAGCGCGTGCAGGAGCTCGGCGACGATCTGCCGATCGAGTGGATGCACCGCGACGAGCGCTACCACGAGAAACTCGCCACCCCGGACGTGACCGTTGCCGACCTGGTCGGCGACATCGACCCGATCAAGGCGGCCACCAAGCGGCTCTCCTACGCCGATGAGGGCGTGATCCACTACGGGATCATCCCGCGCACCAACCGCGGCATCTTCGCCATCAATGAGCTGCCCGACTTGGCGCCGCGCATCCAGGTGGCGCTGCTCAACGTGCTGGAGGAGGAGGACATCCAGATCCGCGGCTTCCCGGTCAGCATTCCGCTCGACATCCAGCTCGTGTTTACCGCCAATCCGGAGGACTACACCAACCGCGGCAACATCATTACGCCGCTCAAGGACCGCATCGACTCGCAGATCATCACCCACTACCCGGATCGCCTGGAGCACGCGTTGGCGATCACGGCGCAGGAGGCGTGGACCGACCGCGACGGCGACTACGAGCTGCGCGTGCCGCGCTACTTCAAGGAGCTGATCGAGGAGGTCACCTTCGAGGCGCGCAAGAGCGAGTTCGTGGACCAGAAGTCCGGCGTGTCGGCGCGCATGCCGATCGCGCTGCTGGAGAACGTGCTCAGCAACATGGAGCGGCGCGCCTCCCGCCTGCGCGAGCCGGTGATCTACCCGCGCCTGACCGATCTGCACACCGCGCTGACCGCCATGACCGGCAAGATGGAGCTGGTCTACGAAGGCGAGCAGGAAGGCCCCGTGCTGGTCGCCCGCAAGATCATCGGCCAGGCGGTCAAGCGCACCTTCCGCCGTTACCTGCCCACGCCGGACGTGCGCTCGCGCGATGGCGAAGAGCGGCGGCGCCCGGGGCGGTCCGCTCAGGGCGAGCGCGCCGAGCAACCGGAACAGGACGAGACGGACTCCGTCTACCAGCCCATCGTGAGCTGGTTCGCCGAGGGGCAGACTGTCGACACGTCCGACGAGCTGGCCACCGACGAGTACATCAGCCGCTTCGGACAGGTGGCCGGCCTGCGCGAGATGGCCGCCGAGCGCTTCCGGATCGCCGAGCCGCAGGAGCTGGGGCTGGGGATGGAGCTGGTGCTGGAGGGCCTGCACCAGCACTCCATGCTGTCCAAGCGCGACCTGGAGAGCTCAACCTCCTACCGCGACATGCTCAAGGCGATGTTCGACCAGATGACCGACGACGACGGCTGATGCACTGGCGCTACCTGAAGTGGGACGACTCGCTGGCCGCCGCGGTGGCGGCCTTCGAGGACCTGCTCAGCCTGTTCAACTTCCTGCTGCTGCAGGCGGCCGGGGACGTCGACCGGGTGCTGCAGTGGATGCGCTACCTGCAGGAGCGCGGCCTGATCGGCGCGGACGTCGACCTCGAGAAATTCCGGGAGCGCCTGGAGGACGAGAACCTGATCGAGCGCGACGGCGAAGGCGGCCTCAGCCTGACCGCTCGCGGCGAGCAGCGCATCCGCAAGGAGTCGCTGGCGCTGGTGTTCCGTAACCTGGCCAAGGGCGGCTTCGGGCAGCACCGCGTGCCGCACACCGGCGAAGGCGGCGAGCGCACGACCGAGACTCGCGGCTATCGCGCCGGCGATCCGATCACCCAGATCGACGCGCTGGGAACCATCAGCAACGCCGTCAAGCGCGGCGGGCTGGACGACATCACCCTGCAGGAGCAGGACTTCGAGGTGTATGAGAGCGAGCACCTGTCGTCGTGCGCGACCGTGCTGCTCATCGACATCAGCCACAGCATGATCCTGTACGGAGAGGATCGCATCACCCCGGCCAAGCAGGTGGCGCTGGCGCTTTCGGAGCTGATCATGACGCAGTATCCGCGCGACAGCCTGCACGTGGCCTACTTCGGAGACGACGCCAAGCTGATCGACGTGGGCAGCATCCCCTACCTGCAGGTGGGGCCCTACCACACCAACACCAAGGCCGGGCTGCAGCTCGCGCAGTCGGTGCTGCGCGCCGAGCGGCACGCCAACAAGCAGGTCTTCATGATCACCGACGGCAAGCCGTCGGCGATCTTCGAGGACGGACGGATCTACAAGAACTCCTTCGGGCTCGACCCCAAGATCGTCAACCAGACGCTGGACGAGGCGGCCGAGTGCAAGCGCTACGGGATCGTCATCACCACCTTCATGGTGACCGAGGACCCGTATCTGGTGGAGTTCGTGGAGAAGCTGTCGCAGATCAACCGCGGGCGCGCCTACTACGCGGCGCCCGGCGAACTGGGCGAGTATATCTTCGCCGACTACGTACGGAACCGCCGCCGCGGCGTGCGGTGACGGCCGTCGGTGACGGGCGTCTACGACGCGAGACACAGGAGGAAACGATGGGAGCTCGAAAGGCACAGGCGGAATGGAAGGGCGATCTCAAGGGCGGCAGCGGCACGATGTCGATCGGCGGCCGGTTCGAGCAGCCGTTCACGTTCAGCTCACGGTTCGAGGAGGGCGCGGGCAGCAACCCCGAGGAGCTGCTGGCGGCAGCGCACGCCGGCTGCTACTCGATGGCGCTGTCGCACGGTCTGGCCGAGGCGGGCCACACCCCGACCCGCGTCAGCACCACCGCCAATGTGACGCTTGCGATGACCGACGGGGGTCCCACCATCACGACCATCGCACTGGTATGCGACGCCGAGGTGCCGGGCATCGACGACGCGAAGTTCCAGGAGATCGCGGAGGCGACCAAGAGCGGCTGCCCGGTCTCCCGCGCGCTGGCCGGCCCGGAGATCACCCTGCAGGCGACGCTCCGGTAGCGGCTCGCGCCCGGCGCCCTCAGTCGCCGAGCGGCTTGGAGTCGTCGGCGTCGCGCGTGCGCACGAGGTGGTACTTGATGCGACGCATCGACTCCATGGCGGGCTCGCCGCGTATCTCGGCCACCTCATAGGCGATCATGTCGAACAGCGCGAGCCGCGAATCGGGCGCGGTGACCGCGATGGTGTGGCCCCCGTACTGACCGGCGACCTCGGCCGCCTGCACGATCGGCTCGTAGTTGCCGGTGATCGACAGCAGGATCAGCACGTCGCGGCGCTTGAGCGTCGCCGCCATCATGATCTGGAGCTGCGCGTCGTTGCAGTGGGTCGCCCGAATCCCCAACCGAAACAGGCGGTTTTCCGCCTCCATGGCCGCCATGGAGGAACCGCCACCGCCCCCGAAGATCAGCACCCGCTCGGCACCGGCGATGGTCGTCGCCGCGCGTTGCAGAGCTGCCCCGTCGACCTGCTCGGTCAGCGTGTCCAGGACATGGCGTAGTGACGAGACGATCCCCGTCACCGCCTCGGTGGTCTGGATGAGCGCCAGCGGTGGGTGCAGGTAGCGGTCGCCGACCGCCTGCATCTTCGCGAGGGCCAGCTTCAGATCCCGTAGGCCGTCGCATCCCACCGATCGGCAGAAGCGCGTCACCGTGGAGGTGTTGGCCCCTGCCCGCGCGGCGATGTCGCGGGTGTGGGCGTGCACGGCGAAGTCGACGTCCTGGCGCACCAAGTCACCCACGCGCCGCTCCGCGCGGCTCATGGTCGGCGTGGCGCGAACGATCTGCGACAGCAGATCGGTCACGATCTGGGCGTGGTGGCCAACGTCGCCGACCGGGTCGCGGTCATCTACTGCGGCCAGATCGGCGAGTGCGGTCCCGTGGAGCGGATCTATCGTTCGCCGGCGCATCCCTATACCCGCGCGCTGCTGGCCTGCGTGCCCGACGCGGCACGTCCCGGCGAGCCGTTGGCGACCATCCCGGGGCAGCTTCCGGCACCGGCCGATGAGCTCGCCGCGTGCCGTTTTGCGCCGCGCTGCGCGCTGGCCGACGAGGGCTGCCGGCACATCGGGCCGCCTCCGGTGGCCGTCGCCGGGGAGCATGAGGCGTTCTGCCATCATCCTCGAATCGAGGCGGAGCCATGAGCCGGACGCCGCTGCTGCAGGTAGAGGCACTCACCGTCACCTATGCGTTGCCGTCGCAACGGCTGTTCCGCCCCGGCCGGCGGTTCGCGGCGGTGGACGGGGCATCTCTGGCCATCGAGCGCGGGGAGTCCCTGGGTCTGGTGGGCGAGACCGGATGCGGCAAGTCGTCGTTGAGCCGGGCGATTTACGGGCTCGTGCCGATTTCGTCCGGAACGGTGCGCTTCGACGGCGCGGATCTCACGGCTGCCGCCGGCGCCCGCCGCCGCGAGCTGGGGCGAGGCATGCAGATGATCTTTCAGGATCCCGGCGCGTCGCTGAACCCGCGCATGAGGGTGGGGGAGGCGGTCGCCGAGCCGCTCGATATCCACCGGGAGGGCACGCGCCGATCCCGCCGCGAGCGGGTGCGCGAGGTTCTGGAGGCGGTCGGGCTCGGCGCGGATGATGCGGGCCGGTACGCCCGCGAGCTCTCAGGCGGGCAGCGTCAGCGGATCGCCATCGCCCGTTCGGTGGTGATCCGCCCGGCGCTGATCATCGCCGATGAGCCGGTCTCCGCTCTGGATGTGTCGCTGCGCGCACAAATCCTCAATCTGATCGCAGCCCTGCGGAGCGACCTCGGCCTGGCGCTGCTGTTCGTCTCCCACGATCTGTCGGTGGTGAGCTACCTGTGTGACCGCGTCGCGGTGATGTACCTTGGACGCATCGTCGAAACCGGCGCGGCCGCCGCCGTGCTGGCTGCTCCCGCGCATCCGTACACCCAGGAGCTGGTCGCGTCGTCGCCAATTCCGGACCCGGCGCGGCCGGTCCGCTCGCTCGCCCCGGACGGAGAGCCGCCCAACCCCGCCGCTCCGCCGGCCGGGTGCCGGTACCATCCACGCTGCGGGCATGCCACCGAGCGCTGTCGTGTAGAGGACCCGGAGCTCCGCGACTACGCGGCCGACCGCCGCGTGGCGTGCCATCACGCCGAGCAGATCAACGCAACGCTACATCGATGCGAAGCTACCTGATGTTGTGAGAAGTTCGCGTCCAGGCATGGGAGGAAACGATATAAGAGACGTCTGTTTTGTCATGTTCGATGATATTGTTAGCCGTTCATAGATCATATGGAACGGTTCGTTGAGGTAGCACTGCACCGCTGGCTCGCACGGCGCCGGCGCAAGCCGCTCGTGCTCCGCGGCGCTCGTCAAGTGGGCAAGACGACGCTCGTGCGCCAGTTCGCCGTCGCGTCCGGCCTGGGGCTGTGCGAGGTCAACCTGGAACGGAACCTCTATCTGGACGAGGTGTTCAAGAGCCTCGACACCGGTCGCATCGTGCGCGAGCTGGAGGCTCTGGGCGGGGTCCGTCTGGCCGGCTCCATCCTGTTTCTGGACGAGGTGCAGGCTGCGCCGCACGCGCTGCTCGCGATGCGGTACCTCTACGAGGATCGGCCCGAGATCCCGGTGCTCGCAGCCGGCTCCCTGCTGGAGTTTGCTCTGGCGGATCACTCCTTCTCGATGCCGGTTGGGCGTATCGAGTACCTGCACATGGGACCGATGTCCTTCGGAGAGTTCCTGCGCGCCGTCGATCCGGTCCTGGTCCCGCACCTGGACGCGCTGAACCTCGATGAGCCTTCGACCGAAACGGCGCATCGCCTCCTGCAGCGCCGCTTCCGTGAGTATCTGCTGGTGGGAGGCTTGCCCGAGGCGGTGCTGGCTCATCGCGAGTCGGGTTCGCCGCTGGAGGTGGCGGTCGTGCACCGCTCGATCGCGGACACCTACCAGGATGACTTCGCGAAGTACGCGAAAGGCGTCCAGCTCACGCGCCTGCAGAGACTGTTCCGCAGCATCCCGCGGTCGGTGGGGCGGAAGGTCTCCTACCGCAACCTCGATCCCGACTCGCGCGCGGGGGAGGTACGAGTCGCGATCGAGCTGCTCGTCAAGGCGCGCGTCTGTACTCCGGTCGTCCACAGTCATTGCTCCGGACTGCCCCTCGGTGCCGACAGCGATGATCGGACGTACAAGCTGCTGTTCATGGACGTCGGGCTCATGAATCACGTCTGCGGCCTGGACGGACCGAGCATCGATGCCATGGATGCGATCCGGTTGGTGAACGAAGGCGGCATCGCCGAGCAGCACGTCGGACAGCAGCTGGCGACGTTCGGCGCCGGCGAGGCTGCCCCGGCACTCCACTACTGGTTGCGCCACGCCAGGGCGGGAAACGCCGAAGTGGACTACGTGATCTCGCGCGGAGACTGGATCGTCCCGATCGAGGTGAAGGCGGGCCGCAGTGGTTCTCTCAAGTCGCTGTTGCAGTACGCCCATGGGAAGCGCCCGCCGATCGCGGTCCGCTTCGACACCAATCCGCCGAGCCTGCAGACGGTGCGCCATGCCATCCGCACCGCCTCGGACAGCGTCCCGGTGACGCTCAGGATCCTGTCGCTGCCGCTGTATGCCGTGGAAGCGCTGCCGGGACTGATCGACCGGTTGCGCACGCAACCGCTGTAGCTGACAGTGATCCCGCGTTCACCTCGCCCCCATCCGTGTATCCATGACACCTCCGCTGGCACCCATCGAGATCCCGCGCGACATCGCCGGTCTGCCAAAGGCCGACATCCATGTGCACTCCGAGTCCGGGCCGCGCCTTGAACAGGTCATCGCGGCGCGAACCGGAGCCAAGGTCACCGACTGGGTGGAACAGGCACGAGAACTGATGCGCACCGTGCCCCCCGGTTTGGCTCGCTTGGATGGCCGCGACATTCCCTTTACGCGCAGCACGCTTGATGAACTGGATCGCAGCAGCGGGAATTTCACGGCGCGCGTGGCGCGCGTCCTGGTCGAGGCCGCCGCGGACGGAGCCATCCTGGTAGAGGTTCTGTTCATGTCGAAGGTCATCCTTCGCGAGGACTTCCTGGACCTGTTCCGGGAGGCTCTGACCGAGGTGCAGAGTGAGTTTCCCGAGTTCCACGCGGTCCCGGTGATCGCTGCGACGACCAGCAAGGAGTGGGCACGCACCATACTGCCGCGGTGCATCGCGGGCTCCCGGCGTGGCTTGGCGGGGTTGAACATCTTGCCAGTCCCCTATGATCAACCGGCTGACTGGTCGGTGGTGCATGGCTGGGCGGAACGGGCGCGTGACGCAGGTTTGGGCATCACTGCCCACGCGGGCGAGTTCGGCACACTGCACTTGGCCGGAGCTCTGGAGGTTCCGGGCCTTACGCGACTCGGCCATGCTGTCGGCGCCGGATCGGACCCGCGCCTGCTCGACCGGATCGAACAGCGCGGCATCACGGTAGAGTGCCCTCTCTCCTGCAACGTCGTCGTTGGAGCCGTGGAAAGCTACGAACGTCACCCGATTCGCCGATTCGTAGAGCGAGGAATCAGTGTGGCAATCTGCACGGACGATCCAGTGCGGGCGTGCACTACGATCGGACGGGAATACGCTATCGCCGCGGAGCTGGGATTCTCCACAGCGGACTTGCTGGCATGCACGCGGGCATCCGTAGAGGCGTCGTTCTGCGGCCCGACTGCCCGCGAACAGCTTCTTCGCACGTTGAGTGGCCCATCGCAGCGCGGTAGGGCCGGCTAGTAGGTTCCGGCTGTGGGCGCGGCGTGGCGGACTGCGTTGCGGATCGCTTCACTCACGCACTCGACCGCCAGCGCCGCGACCAGGTCGAACGGCGCCGCGAGGCTGCCGGACGCCAGGGCGTAGGCGGTGTCGCCGTCGTAGGTCGTGTGGGCCGGCAGCACGGCACGGGCGATGCCGTCGTGGGCTCGCTGGGCCAGGCGCCCGGCCTCCGGTTTGCTCATGGCCGCGTCGGTGAGCACCGCCACCAGCGTCGTGTTGGTCGCCGATACCGGAAACTGGGCCGACTGCGGTAGCCAGCGCTCCGGCGTGCGGTCGGCCAGCCAGCCGTCCTCGGCGCGCGCGCCGGCCAGCACCCGCCCGTCGTCGCCGAGCACGTCGCCGACCGCGTTCACCACCGCCAGGGCGGCGACCAGCGTGCCCGCGGCGTCGCGCTCCGCATAGCCGACGCCGCCTTTCATCATCGACGCGGGGCCGCCCCACTTGCCGACGGTAGCGCCGGTCCCGGCTCCGGCGTTGCCCTGGGCCGCCGGCGGCACCGGTAGCCGGCGCGCCGCCCGACACGCCGCGTAGCCCAACTCCGCGTCGGGGTGGACGGAGCCGCCCGAGATCCCCAGATCGTAGATCACGCTGGCGGCGACGATCGGGATCGGCTTGACCGGCGTCGGATGGCCGACGCCGCGCTCGCCCAGATAGCGCATCACGCCGTCGGCGGCGGCCAGCCCGAACGCGCTGCCGCCGGTGAACAGCAGGGCGTCCAGGCGCGCGATCGGCTTGTCGACGGCCAGCAGCGCCGTCTCCCGCGAGCCGGGTGCCGGGCCGCGCACGTCCACGCCGGCGACCGTGCCCTCCGGGCAGAGGATGACCGTGCAGCCGGTCGGTGCGGCGGCATGCCGCGCGTGGCCGACGCGAAACCCCGCCGCGGGATCGGGGATCGGCGCTGCGTCTCGCTCGGTATCGGCCATGCTCCTACTGTGCATCAGAAGCCGCCCGGGGCGGCGCCATGGGTCTCCTCCGGCTCCGGGCCGACGTAGCGCGCCCGCGGCCGCAACAGGTTGCCCTCCCCGTACTGCTCCAGCGCATGCGCGACCCAGCCGGCGGTGCGGGCGACGATGAACAGCGTCTCCGACGCTCCGGCGGGGAGGTCCAGCACGGCGGCCAGGACCGCCAGCGCCATGTCGACGTTCATGGGCGAGTCGACCAGCAGGTCGCGCACGGCGTCGTCCAGCGCATCGGCCAGCTCCAGCGCCGGGTGTCCGGGCGCCGCCGCGCGCAGGTGCTGCATCAGCGCCACGGCGCGCGGATCGCGCGTCCGGTAGACCCGGTGGCCGAAGCCGTGCAGCGGACGGCGCGACCGCAGATACTCGCCGACCACCGCCCGCGCCCGCTCGGGACGCCCCACCGCGCGCAGCAGCTCGGTGACCAGCGTGCTGGCCTGCCCGTGCAGCGTGCCGTGCACGGCGGCCAGTCCGGCCAGGACCGCGTGGTACGGGCTTGCGCGGCCCGACGCGGCGACGCGGGCCGCCAGGGTGGAGACGTTGAGCTCGTGGTCGGCCAGCAGGATCAGCGCCGGCTCGATCAGCGCGGCGGCGCGCGCCCGGTCGGTGACACCCCAGGCCGCCGCCAGCACCTGCGCGGTGCGTCCGGTGGGCGGCGGCTCGGCTGCGGGGCTGCCTCCCGCCACGCAGGCCAGCTCCGCGCGCAGGATGCGCGCCCCGGTCCGTCTGACGGCCGCGGGGCGCAGGTCCTCGGCCGCAGGGTCCGCGGCCGCCAGGCGCGGCAGCACCGACTGGAATGCGAACCACGGCTCCAGCAGCAGCCCATCGGAGCGCAGCCACTCGGGCGCTACCGCGGACGCGGACGCGTCCTGTGGCGCCGCGACCGCCGCGTGCAGATCGCCGCTCCAGAGCAGAGCCATCACCTGCTCGAAGGTGGCCGTGCCGGCCAGCACGGTGGCCGGCAGACCGCGGTAGTAGAGCTCGTTCTCGGTGATCAGCGTCAGCGACGAGTCCAGAATCGACCCCTCGCTGCGGGTGAACGCGTGGTGGGCGGCTGCCGCGGGATTCGAGCGCACTTCGGCGCGCCGTCTGAGCCGCAGCACGTCGGCACGCAGGTAGCGGCGCCGCCGTCCGCCGCCCGTCTGCTCGGACCTGATCCATCCGCGGCTCACGTAGGCGTAGAGTGTCTGCGGCTTCACGCCGAGCGTGGCCGCGGCCTCGGTGGCCGTCAGATAGGCCGAGTCGGCTGGTACCGGATCACTCATATATTGATTTATTGATCAATCTTGACATCGTGTCAGCCGGAGGGCAACCGTGCACGATGACCAGCACGGGAACCGACGGACTGCGCGGTGTCGCGGTCGCCGCCACGACCCTCTCACAAATCGACGGCGAGGCCGGAGGCCTCACGGTGTGCGGATACGCGATCGAGGACATCGCGCCGCGATGCTCGTTCGAGGAGGCGGCCTTCCTGCTGTTCGAACGCCGTCTGCCGACGGCTGCGGAACTCGCCCGGTTCTCTCGCGCGCTCGCCGACGCGCAGGCGGTGCCCTCCGGGGTTGCGGAACTCGCGCGCCAGGCGGCTGCCGGCGGCATCGCGCCGATGGACGCGCTGATGACGCTGGCCGCGTCACTGCGCCGTCCGGACCGCGATCTGCAGCCCGCGGAGATCGTCGCCGGTCTGATGATCGCCGCCGGGCTGTACGCCGGCCTGCGCGCCGGGGTCGAACCGGCAGCGCCGCCGGAGGAGGACTCCCACGTGGAGGCGTATCTCCGGCTGGCGCTCGGCCGCGCCCCGCATCCGGCCGCGGCGCGGGCGCTGGAGACCTATCTGATCACCGTGATGGAGCACGGGCTCAACGCTTCGACGTTCACGGCGCGGGTAGCGGCCTCCGTCCACAGCGACCTGCTGTCGTGCGTGCTGGCGGCGCTGGCCGCGCTCAAGGGGCCGCGCCACGGCGGCGCTCCCGGGCCAGCCCTCGCCATGATCGAGGAGATCGACGACCTCGAGCGCGCCGCCGATCATCTGCGCGCCGTGCTGGCGCGGGGCGAGCGTCTGATGGGCTTCGGCCACGGTGTCTACCGCACCCGGGACCCGCGCGCGGACGTCCTGGCCACGGCGCTGGAGCAGCTGATCGACGCCGGGGTCGACGGACACCGGCAGGCGCGGGCGCTCTACGCCAAGGCGCGCGCCGTCGAGCTCGTGGCGCTGCAGGTCCTGTCCGAGCACCGGCCGCAGGCACACCTGCAGACCAACGTGGAGTTCTACACGGCGCTGCTGCTGTCCGCCATCGGGCTGGACCGCGAGCTGTTCACGACCACGTTCGCGGTGGCGCGGGTGGTGGGCTGGCTGGCGCACGCCGTAGAGCAACGCGATTCGAACGTCCTGCTGCGACCACGGGCCGTCTACCGCGGCGACCATGGAAGGCGCTGGGTGCCGATCGCGGCACGCTGAGCGTTTTCGCGAGCTTTCCGCTCCGTTCTCACCGAGTTCCCCGTCGATTCACCTGCGAGCCCCACTCTTGCTTCGAAGTCACAGTCGCCGGAAGGCGACGGAGGAGGAGCTTAATGAAGCTCTCGAAGGTTATCGCAATCGCTGTGGTGGCGATCGTCGGTGGGGCGGCCGTTGGATCGGCCGTGGAGGTCGTGAGAGAAACGGAGCACGGGACGCGGCTTGCGCCGACCGTGGAGATCCTGCACTTCCTGGAGGAGCAGGAGTTCGACGTCGAACAGCTCGACAGCGAACAGGCCGCCGACCTGATGAACGATCTGACGCGGGATGAGGAGGTCTATCCCGACCTCAAGGCCCTGATTCACCGCGAGCTTTCGCGTGGGCTCAGCGCGGGCATCGGCACGCTCAGCTATGCGGGCGACGACGAAACCGAGGCCGAGGTCGTCTATATGGAGATCGCCGGCTTCATGTGGCGCATGTACCTCTCGGAGGAGTGACGGTGCGCGATGGAGACGGAGGGAGCCGCAGGTAGCACTACCTGAGGCCCCCTCCTGACGTACAGCCGAGGTTTCGGTCCTCAAGCGGCAAGCCCACGGGCCGGGACCTCGGTTCCGACCGCTACCGTATCACGACGATCCGGCCGGAAGCCCAACCCACGGTTGGGCTTCCCGTACGTGACCCGGATGGGGAACGGGAATGCGCTGATCGTTACAGCACGTTCCCGTTCCATTCTTCCGTGGTTTACGTACGGCATTTATCCTTTCTGCATCGAATCGACCGTCGCCGGAGGGCGACGCTGAGAGGAACAGAATGGAGATTCAGGATCATAAGCTTGCCGCCAGAACGACAGATCCGATCGGTGCGTGCATGGCCGGCGTCAGCGTCTGGCGGGCGCTAGGGGTGATCGTGCTGCTGGCTGTCGCGGCGTCCGTGTCGGTCGCCCAGACTCAGGAGGGTCAGCAGGCTCAAGACGAAGACCAGGCTGCCGATTTCGTTCGGTTCGATCTGAACGCCGCATCGGGGGATGACTTTCGCACCATTCCAGGGGTCGGGAACCGCATGGTGCGCGAGTTCATGGAATACCGCCCGTATGTGAGCATCCGCCAGTTCCGCCGCGAGATCGGCAAGTACGTGAGCGATGAGCAAGTCGCAGCCTACGAGCAGTACGTGTACCTGCCCGTAGATCCGAACAGCGCGGATGCGGAGACGCTCATGCAGCTCGCCGCCGTCGACGAAACGATCGCCGCGGCGCTGATCGAGGGGCGGCCCTACGCCAGCGCCGACGTGTTCCTGGAACGCCTCGCCGCTTCGGTAGAGCTGAGTGACGCGGATATCGAGCAAGCGGGCACCATGCTTACGGGGTTCGACGAATGATCGAGCCGCGGCTGCGGGCGATCCTGCTCGGAATCGCCGCGGCCGGGTTCGCCGGCATGATCGCCGAGCTGCTGCTTGTCGAGCACTGGGCCTGCCTTGGCAGATCACCCACCAGCGCGGCTTCGAGCCGTTCATGTATGACGGCCGCTTCTGGGTACGGCGCGGCCGGGCGACGGTCGCGCCCTGTCACTCGGAGCGCTTCGTATTCTCTACGTAGCCCGATACATCCTTGACGACGCAATCAAAAATGGCCTGGATTCTCGGGAACCTTGAGCGGATCGAGCCGTCCATGTCGGCGAGTTGTCCGTACAACCCATGGCGAAGTTCTCTCAGCCCTGCCGTTCGCCACAACTAATCAGTCCGGTGCGTGGGCTCACGGAGAAGCCCGCGTTGCGCAGAGCGATCAGTACGTCGCCCAGGTGCAGGTTGTCCAAGACCAAACCTCTATGGATTGCCGTTCGGAGAATGCCAGCATAGATGTGACTGGGACTCTGGTCTTGCGAGACTGACATTTCTTCGATGGCCTCACGTACCAATACGGTGGAGTCACCGTTCGCAAACACCGCGCTCGTGGGTTGCTCGCCGACATCGGGCTTCTGAACGGTGAGGACCAGGTCTATGGTGACAACACCCTCCGAGCCGGAGTTGAGTCCCTTGATGGATCGCTGTCCCTTGTCAAGGACCGCTACGTGAACGGGTGCTGGCTTGAAGCCGGCATCCCGCAGTGCTCTCTGGACGAGTCCCCAAATTCGCCCGCTGCTGTTCCCGAATACCACGGACATGTAACGACCTGGTTTCAGAATCCTCCACGCTTCCTCAAACGAGGCGCGGAGCAGGTTCGCGTAGCGTTCCGTAGCACCGTTTTTCTGCTTTCCTGTGGTATGCACTACCGCTTCGGACGAATGGTCCGTCACCCTCCCCAGCCAAGCTTCCTGAAATAGGTTCATGTCGCTGTAGAAGATGTTGCTGCCAAACGGAGGATCGGTAAACACGTAGTCGATCGACGCGCCCTCGAGGTGGGAGAGGCTGTCTGCCGACGTGACGTGATAGGTAACGTCCTTCAATGACAGCCCATCGAGCATAGGTTGGCGCCCGAACAGCACGTCATCGGCTCGGAGTACCGCGTTCAGCTTTCTGGCGAACAGATCGAACACGTTCCACTCATAGTATACCGGCGCAATATAGTAGGTCTGATTCTGTGCATTCAGTGGGCGCATCGGGCTCCACTGATACCTCTTCGACGCTCGCGGAAGAATGGCCGTGAAAGCGAATCTCAGTTTGTGTCGAATCTCGCCATCAGGTATTCCTCCGATCGCCTTCCAGAGCTCCAGGAGGGCGATCGCGTTGCGAGCCGAAAAGAACATCGCAGTCTCTGTCATGCCCGACTTTCCCAATCCGGATCTGCCATACATCTCTCTATGCGGTCCGATCGGCAGCGACGGGATGTCCCCGAGCCGTGGATCGCTCTGCGCATCCACGATGTTGCGCCAGTCAAGGGTGGACATGGGCTGTTCGACCTGACGCCTATTCTCTCCCTGCAGGACCACGTGGACTGGTACATCGTCGCTGCGAAGCCAGGAACGGCGGGAGAATTCAGCCTCGCAGCCTGGGCAGCTCCGCGGGGATTTTCCTTGCTCGTTCAATTGCTCGAAATATGTTATCTCGATATCACAACGGGGACAGCGGTAGCAGAACGACCAAACCGTGCGAATGAGTTCCACTAGGTTGTTGTCGGTCTCACGCCTGGTCTCGTATAGGAGTCCGATCGCAGCGCGTGCCCGTTGAACCGCTTCCATGCCAGCGTCCCGAAGCGTCTCTTCAGGGAGATCTGTCAGGTAACCACATGCGATGTGCTGTCCGAGCACCGAGATGTCGCTGAGCCGCGCTCGACGATTGAGTTGCAGTGCCGCAAGACCCGTCATCCCGGAGCCGGCGAAGAAGTCGGCAACAACCTCGCCGGGTTCGGTGAAGGCCTCGATGAACGGTTGGATTGCGCCGATCGGCACTTTCGTCAAGTAGGTGTGGCAGTTGTAGACCGGGTCGGTTCGTGGCGCCACAATCATTCCCGAAAGGCTCTCCACGCGTGGCAGCGTGTCGTGTCCCATACTTCCTGTGATTGCAGAGTGTTGACTCATAGTCTGTAGACGCATAGTGTACAGGCTCCGTAGGGTGGACCGCAAGCGCTCTTGGGGGTGTTCAGCGATTCGCGACCCGAAACACATACTCGCAGCCAACCTCAGGCGGCTCCGGACCTCTGCCGGGCTATCGCAGGAGGAGCTTGCCGCACGTTCCAGTCTCCACCGCACCTACATTAGCTCCGTGGAACGTGGCCAACGAAATGTTTCGGTGGAGAACATATTCTCACTCGCAGATGCACTAGGTGTCGAGCCGGCGGATCTGCTGCAGGTCCGCGGCCACGGGGAGCGCTGATGCCGTTCAAAGCCGACGCGAGTTTCCTGCGGTTCCTCAGCATGGGTGCCGCAGGTGTGCAGCGGACGATGGAGACTCTTCGCCGAGGTGGTTTCGTACCGATTGAGCTGGAGCGCTACTGCGGCTCGAACAAGATCTGGTCGACGAAAATAAAGCGGCTCCGCGTTCCGGATCTCCTGTGCGTCAAGACCGGATTGCGAGTAGAGGTGCGCGCGAAGACCGAGCTCAAAATACGGATGAGCGATACACCGTCCAATCCGGAGCGGGCGTGGGACGCGGGGCTGCGCAATGACGATCTCGTTGCGTTCGTCGCTTGCTCGTTTCATGATGGACGCCCCATTGCCGCAGACGAGCCGGTTTTCCTGACAGTTGCGGCATTGCGCAGTTCGGTCAGGTCCTCCACTCTCGGCCCGCCGAAGTCCGCCTCTGAAGGTGCGGAACGAGATCGTACGTGGCCGGCGACGGTTCCCTCCCGTGACGGGACGGTACTCGCGGTCAATACGGACAGAATCATCGTCCAGATGCACGCTGATCGAGCGCGGGGTGAACGCCGGCAGACGTACCGGTTGAAAGGAAGGAACGCGTACGTCGGTACGGGTGAAACGTTCAAGGCTCACACGGCGATGATCTCCGGAGTTCCCCCATCTCTCGCCGACCTGTCCTCTTCCTTGAACTTGGACTACGACCCGATTCCCTCGCTTGGTTCCAGCAGCGATGTGGACCGCTACGCTGCGGTAAGAGCCTTGGCTCATCGTCATGACCTGGGAGCACGCCGGACCACCGTGCTCGAAAACGTAATCGACGGTAAGGGTGATGACCGAGTGGTCCTTGAGGCGGCGGGCGTCGCGGCGTCGCTCGGCTCCGCTCATGGTGAAGCGTGGTTGTCCCAGTTCATTTGGACTAACGACGATCGACCCGATCTCAGAATGGAAGCGGTATTCATCCTCACTGAGCTTGGCGACACGCCGTTCGCGCGCGAACATCTGACGCGGATTGCGGGCTGCAGGCGCTTTCGGGACGATGAACTGCGCCAGGCTGCGGTATGGGGGCTCGGAAAGAGCGGTCTCCGACGGTATGATGACCTCCTCAGCTTCATTGACGACCCGGACGACGATGTCGCTTTACATGCCATCGCTGGCTTCGATCGCCATACGTCGCCTACCACCATCAAGCGCTTGGTGGACGACCTTGCTTCTGGCGGAGAGCGTCGGCGGGCTGCGGCTTCAGCAGCGCTCGCTGCCATCGGTTCTGACGAGGTGATCACCACGCTGGCCACCGCGGCACACACCGCGACCGATGACTGGATTCTAGCCACACTCGGGCGCATGCCGCCGGCACGCGTCCGTTGGCTGCTTGCACGTGACAGCCTCCTGTCACGGATCTCGCCTCTGCTTCTCACAGCCGAGGGCGCAAACTGGCTTGCCACCGAGGAGAAACGAACGGACCTCCGGTTTCTGCTATCTCAGGACATCGCCTGAGATGATTGCTGGATCAGTGCCGAGGCGGCCTGCGTCGCAAATCGATGCTGATGGCCTGTACGCTCGCACGTTCTAACGGCGCGGCGCTGCATCGACTGAGCCCGACGCCCGCCGCATGCTACGGTCCCGATCCACATGGGACTGAAACGAACCAGGACGTGCGGTGAGCTGCGGGCCGCCGACGCCGGGGCACGGGCGGTGCTGGGCGGCTGGGTAGCCTCCTGGCGCGACCACGGCGGCATCCGCTTCCTCAACCTGCGCGACCGCTACGGCGTGACGCAGGTGGTGGTGGACGAGTTCTCGCCGCAGGAGGCGCACGCCACGGCGGCCGGTTTGCGCGACGAGTACTGCATCGCGGTGGCAGGGACGGTGCGCATGCGCCCCGCCGACATGGCCAACGCCGATCAGGCCACGGGAGAGATCGAGTTGGCCGCGACGGAGATCGAGGTGCTGTCGACCTGCGACCCGCTGCCGTTCGCCATCGGCGAGACGGTCGATGCGCGTGAGGAGCTGCGCCAGACCTACCGCTACCTGGACCTGCGCTCCGGCGTCATGCAGCGCAACCTGATCCTGCGCAGCGCCGCCACCGCCGAGGTGCGCGCCGCGCTGACCGACCAGGGCTTCCTGGAGGTGGAGACGCCCACCATGATGCGCTCCACTCCGGAGGGGGCGCGCGACTTCATCGTGCCGTCGCGCGTGTCGCCCGGCCGGTTCTACGCGCTGCCGCAATCGCCGCAGATCTTCAAGCAGCTCCTCATGGTGAGCGGGCTGGACCGCTACTTTCAGATCGCCCGCTGCTACCGGGACGAGGACACGCGCGGCGACCGCCAGCCGGAGTTCACCCAGATCGACATCGAGGCGAGCTTCGTGGATCGCGAGGACATCTTCACCGCGGTCGAGACAATGCTGGCGCGCGTGTTCGCGCGCTGCCTGGATCAGACGCTGGACACCCCGTTCCCGCGCATCACCCATGACGAGGCGATCGACCGCTACGGCTCGGAGAACCCCGACCTGCGCTTCGAGTTGCCGCTCACCGACTTCGGTCTGGTCGCCGGGCGGTCTGACTTCAAGGTGTTCCGTTCCGTGCTCGCCGACGGGGGCGTGGTCAAGGGGCTGACCGTGTCCGGCGGCGGGCTGTCGCGCGCCCGCATCGACGCGCTGGAGCAGCACGCGAAGGCGCAGGGCGCCAAGGGACTGGCCTGGACGCGCGTCACCGCGGACGGGTTGGACGGGGGTATCGCCCGCTTCCTGGGCTCGATTGCACCGCAGGCCATTGAGGCGCTGGGCGCCGCTCCGGGCGACGTTGCCCTGTTCGTGGCCGACGGCCGGCAGACCGCCTGCGCCGCCCTGGGCGCGGTCCGCACGGCGCTTGGTGCGGAACGGCAGCTCGACGGCCACCGCTTCTGCTGGATCACGGACTTTCCGCTGTTCGAGTGGAACGAAGACGAGGATCGCTGGGACTTCAGCCACAACCCGTTTTCAAGACCTCAGGAGCAGGATCTGGATCGACTGGAGTCCGATCCGGGTTCGGTGCGCGGCGAGATCTACGATCTGGTCCTCGACGGCACGGAGCTCGGTTCGGGCTCGATCAGGATCCACGACCGCGCCTTGCAGGAACGGGTGTTCGCGCTGATGGGCATCGACCGCGAACAGGCCCGCCGGCGGTTCGGCTTCATGCTCGACGCGTTCCGCTACGGCCCGCCGCCGCACGGCGGCATCGCCTTCGGCATGGACCGGCTGGTGATGCTGATGGCCGGGCAGCCTACCATCCGCGAGGTGATCGCCTTTCCCAAGAACACGGCGATGGCGTCGCTGATGGACGGCTCGCCTTCACCGGTCGACCCCGAGCAGCTCGCTCAGGTGGGCCTGCAGATCATGGGCCTGCAGATCACAGCCACGGAGGATGACGATGGCAAACTATAGCGACACCCGCCAGGAGTTCTGGCGGTCGCAGTTCGAGGCGGCGAAGCCGCTGGATCCGTACCTTGCCGATGGGCCTGCGAAGCACCGCTCGAAGTGGGAGGCGATGGCAGAGCACATCGCCCTGGGCGACGAGCAGCGGCAGCGCGCCGCCACCTTCGTGCGCAACATGCCGGTACTCTGCCTGAGCGGCATCTGGTGCGGGGACTGCGTGCGCCAGGGGCCGATCCTGGAAGCGATCGCCGCGGCATCGTCCGGTGTCGATCTGCGCTTCGTCGAGCGTGTTGAAGACGATCTGGCCGAGGAGCTGCGCATCAACGGCGCGCTCAAGGTGCCGGTGGTGGTGCTGCTGTCGGAGGACTTCTACGAGGTGGCGCGCATCGGCGACCGCATGCTCAGCACCTACCGCAAGAAGGCGCAACGCGAGCTGGGCCCGACCTGCGAGGTGGGCCTGGTTCCGCCGGCTGCGGAGGAGCTTGCGGTCGAGATCGACGAGTGGCTGGACGAGTTCGAGCGGGCGCAGTGGATCCTGCGCCTGTCGCCGCTCCTGCGCCAGCGCTACGGAGACTGACCCACACGGACACGCGCCGCGGCCCGCGCTACGGCTTGCGTCAGGGCTGCCAGCTCTCGCCGGCCTCAAGTCGAGGAGCCAGAAACCGCACGCTCTGGTTGTCGGCGGGGTTCATCCAGAGCATGCGGGTGAACAGGGCCGCGGCCTCCTCCCGGCGGTTCAACCGCCAGAGGCACAGTCCTTACCCGTGGAGGCAGCGCAGATCGGACTGACAGAGATCCATGCGGATCTTCCGTGCCGAGGCGCCGTCGCCGGCATCGCTGAGCTCGTTGGACTCGATGATCGGGTCCCGTTCAGCTTCAGGATCGGAGCCGGGCAATACCTGCTCCATTTCGAACAGCGGGCGAGGCACGTCACATGCCCCAGACGTGGATGTCGGTACCGCCGGCGGACCGGCGACGGTAGTGGAACACTTTCTCGTTCCAGCTCCGCCCCGCGTCGCGGTCGAAGACCACCAGATGGCCCGCTTCCGCCGCGCAGCGGTCCACGTAGCCGGCTGTCTGCTCGACGCCGTCGTCGACGGTGCTCTCCAGGCTCCTGCGCGGGTGCAGCACCTTGCACTCGACCACGAAGCGGCGCACGCGCTCGCCCTGCGGCCAGATGATCAACAGATCGGTGCGTCCGCGCCCCAGGCCGTATTCCCGCTCGATGCGGCCGCCGCCGTTGACGATGCGTTGCAGGTACGCCTGCAGCAGAAGCTGCGGACCCGCTTCCCTGTACTGAAAACGCTCGACCCAGTGCTCGGAGTGCTCGCGGAAGAAGCGCTGGAAGGCTTCGAGCAGCCCGACTACGTCCAGACCGCCCTCCGCGTCGACGTACCACGCCGTTTCCTGCACCAGGCCCTCCTGGGTCGCGCGGGTAAGTTCGCGCGGCACGACCTCCGTATAGATCGGATTGGCCATACGCAGCGGGGCATCCGGAGCGATCAGGCCGAGGTCGCGGACGTACTCCACGTCGCGGGCGGAGTGCCCGCTCTCGTCAACACCACTCAGGATCGGCTCGACGACCCGCCGTACGCGGTTTTCCTCGAGCTTGTCGGTCAGATAGTCCAGGTGCGTCTCCCGGCGCAGCACGAGCCGCTCCCGAGCATCCAGGATGTCGGTAGCGGTAACCGGGCGGCGCCACTCCCGGCCGGCCTCGGCGGAAAAGCAGGTCTCGCTCGCCAACGCGTTCACCAGCCACGGCTGGCCCTGAGTCTGCGTCCACATGGTGTCGAGGGCGGCCGGGGCGAACGCCTGTCCGGTCTCCTCCGTGTGCTGCGCCAGCAGCGCCAGTGTCTCGTCTCGCGAAAAGTCGCCTAGACGGAACGATTTGGCCTTGATGTTGAAAGGGCTGCCGCCGGTAAGGGCTGGCTTGCCGGAAGGAGAATGGATCCGGTAGTCGGCCACGTCGCGCAGCCCGCACAGGACGACGCTCTGCGGAAAGCCTGCCGGGCGCCGGTCGTAGCCGGCCCGCAACTGGCGCAGCACCGACAGCAGCGTGTCGCCGACCAGCGTGTCGATCTCGTCGAGGAGCAGGACCAACGGTTTCGGATCGGCCTCGGTCCAGCGGGTCAACGCCGAGCGAAGGGCGCCGTTGGGACCCGACTTCGCCAGGATGGCCGGCCAATGTTCGTCCAGAAACCCGTCACGCAACGTCGCATGCGCCCGCGAGGCCAGCTCGTCCAGGATGGCGCGCAGCGCCTCTTCCTTGTCCTCGCGCGCCGCCTGAGCGCCCTCGACGTTGGCGTACACGCACCGGTACGCCCCCACGGTGCCGCTGTTGAGCAGGTCGCGCAGCGCCAGCAGCGCTGAAGTCTTGCCCGTCTGGCGCGGCGCGTGCATGACGAAGTACTGCTCGTCCCGAACCAAGCCGAGCACGTCATCGAGGTCCAGCCGGCTGAGCGGCGGCACGCAGTAGTGCTTGTCGCGGCGGACCGGGCCGGTGGTGTTGAAGAAGCGCATGGGCGAAGTAGGCTCCTGGTGCTGGTGCCCCGTTTATCCGTAACGGTACCATGGGCGGCATGGAGCAGGCGCAGGAGGACCAGACGCGGGCGCTGCTGGAGCGGCACCGGCTCGCCGGCGATACGCCCAACCGCCTGCTCGACGAGAAGAGCCCCTACCTGCTGCAGCACGCCTACAACCCGGTCGAGTGGTACCCGTGGGGCGACGCCGCCTTCGAGCGGGCGCACCGCGAGGACCGGCTGGTGTTCCTGTCGGTGGGGTACGCCACCTGCCACTGGTGCCACGTGATGGCGCACGAGTCGTTCGAGGACGAGGCGGTGGCCGCGTTCCTGAACGACAACTTCGTCTCCATCAAGCTCGACCGCGAGGAGCGGCCCGACATCGACCGCATCTACATGGCGGTGGTGCAGGCGACCAGCGGTTCCGGCGGCTGGCCCATGACGGTGTTTCTGACGCCCGACCGCCGCCCGGTGTTCGGCGGCACCTATTTCCCGCCGCGCGGCGCCTACGGCCGGCCCGGCTTCCTGGACGTGCTGCGCCGGCTGGCGGAGATGTGGCGTGAGCGGCGCCCGGAGCTGGAGCGGGCGGCCGGCTCGGTGGTGGACAGCATCCGCGGCTACGTGGAGGGCGCCCCGCAGGCATCGGACCCAGGGGCAGTCGATCTGGCGGCGGCCGCGGCGGGGGCGGCGGACGGCTACGACGCGCAGGAGGGCGGCTTCGGCCCCGCGCCCAAGTTCCCGCGGCCGTCGGTCGTGTCGCTGCTGCTGCGCCACCCCGACGCGGACGGCGTCGACGGCCGGCGCCACCGAGACATGGCGCTGCACACCCTGGACGCGATGGCGGCGGGCGGCATGTACGACCACCTGGGCGGCGGCTTCCACCGCTACTCGGTGGATCGCTACTGGCGCGTCCCGCACTTCGAGAAGATGCTTTACGACCAGGGCCAGCTCATGCGCGCCTACGTCGAGGCCTTCCAGGCAACCGGCGCCGAGCGCCATGCCGCGGTCGCATGCCACACCGCCGACTACCTGCTGCGCGACCTGACCACCGCCGACGGCGCATTCTGTTCGGCGGAGGACGCCGACAGCGCGGTCTCCGCCGACGATCCCGCGCACACCCGCGAGGGAGCCTTCTACCTGTGGGAGTACGACGAGGTGCGCTCCGCGCTCGACGCGGACGCATCGGCCGATCAGTTCATCTACGTCTACGGACTGGAGCGCCGCGGCAACACCCTGAGCGATCCGCACGGCGAGCTGGGCACGGGCAACGTGCTCTACCGCTCGGCGAAACGCGAGGCGCAGGCGGCGCGGCGCCTCCCGCGTCTCGAGGAAGATCTGGCGCGATGCCGGCGGGTGCTGCTCGAGCTGCGCGCGCGCCGCCCGCGGCCGCTGCTCGATGACAAGGTGATCGCCGGCTGGAACGGGCTGGCGATCGGCGCCCTGGCGCTGCTGGGGGCGGCCGTAGGCCGCGGCGCGTATCTGGCCGCCGCCGCTCGCGCGGCCGATTTCGTGCTGTCGGCAATGTGGGCCGGCCGGGAAGGGGAGACCGGCCGGCTGCGCCGCCGCTACCGCGACGGCGAGGCGCGCTTCGACGGCTCCCTCGCCGACTACGCGGCGCTGGCCGACGGCCTGATCGATCTCTACCAGGCAGGCGGACAGCCGCGCCATCTGCTGGCGGCCGAGGCTCTCGCGGATGCCCTGCTGACCCGCTTCGGCGCCGACGACGGCGGTTTCTACGACACCGACGAAGAGGCCACCGACCTGCTGTTCCGCAGCCGCGAGCTCCACGACGGGGCGGAGCCGAGCGGCCTGTCGCTGGCGATCCGCGCCCTCACCCGCGCGGGCCGCATGCTCGGCCGTGCCGATCTGGCGGCGGCGGGCTTGGCGGCCGCTCGGCTGGGAGCGGGAGCGGTGTCGCGCGCGCCGGCCGCGGTGCCGGAGCTGGCGCTCTCGGTCGACCTGGCCGTCAGCGACCCGGCACAGGTGGTGTTGGCCGGCGAGCGCGGCGATCCGCGGCTGAACGCGCTGCAGCGGGTGGTGGGACGTTCCTTCCTGCCGCGCGCGGCAGTGCTGTGGGCCGAGTCCGGCTCACCGCTGGTTGAACGGGTACCCGAGCTGCAGGCGATGACGTCGGTGGGGGAGCCCACCGCATACGTCTGCCGGGGCTTCGTCTGCGACCGGCCGACGACCGATCCGGAGCAGCTCACCGAGCAACTGGCCACGGTGTCCTGAAGGCCGCCCCGGCCGGTGTCGCGCCGCGGGCGCTACAGCAGGTGGCCCATCTTGGTGCGCTTGGTTTCCAGATAGTCCTGGTTGAAGGGGTTGCCGGAGGCGACCAGCGGGATGCGGTCGGTCACCGTGATCCCTTCCGCGCGCAGCCCTTCGATCTTGTGCATGTTGTTGGTCATCAGGGCGACCGAGCGGACCTTCAGCAGCTCCAGGATGCGCGCCGCGATCCGGTAGTCACGCGCGTCGGCGGGAAACCCCAGGTGCTGGTTCGCTTCGATGGTATCCATGCCTTCGTCCTGCAGCCGGTAGGCGTGCAGCTTGTTGATCAGGCCGATGCCGCGGCCTTCCTGGCGCAGGTAGATCACCGCCCCGCACGGCTGCGCGGCGATGTGGCAGAGCGCGGCGTCGAGCTGCTCGCGGCAGTCGCACCGTTGCGAGCCGAACACCTCGCCCGTCAGGCACTCGGAGTGGACGCGGACCGGGCAGTCCTCCGCCTGCGCCACGTCGCCGTGGACGATCGCCAAGTGCTCTTGCCGGTCGTCCACGGCGCTGAACGCGGCAAGCCGAAACTTCCCGAAGCGCGTCGGCAGATCGACGGTGGTCTCCAGTCGCACGCCGTTCGCGGCCTGTTCCATGTGAATTGCAGGCACAAGCTATGGCGTAGGCGGTCGGGGGTCAACGCAGGTCCCCCCGGAGCGCGGTGAGACCGCGGCCGGTCAGACCCGCTTGCGGCCCCTGGTCGCGGGAAGCGTCCGCGTGAGGAGCGTGAAGGCCTCCTCGACGTCGTCGACCAGGTGGATCAGATCCAGGTCCGCGGCGCTGATGGCCCCCCACTCGACGAGCTTCGCGAAGTTGACCACGTCGTCCCAGTACTCGCGCCCGTAGACGATCACCTGAACGGGCCGCTGCACCTTGCGGGTCTGCAGCAGGGTCAGCACCTCGAACAGCTCGTCCATGGTGCCGAAGCCGCCGGGAAACACCACCAGCGCGCGCGCCAGGTACATGAACCAGAACTTGCGCATGAAGAAATAGTGGAATTCCACGGCGAGGCCGGGGGTGATGTAACGGTTGGGCTCCGGTTCGTGCGGCAGGCTGATGGCCAGGCCGACGCTCTGGCCGCCGGCTTCGGCGGCGCCGCGGTTGGCGGCCTCCATCATCCCCGGACCGCCCCCGGAGCAGACCATCAGCTCGCGTTCGACTCCCGTCTCCTTGGCCCAGGTGGTGAGCTTCCCCGCCAGCACGCGCGCATCCTCGTAGTACGCCGACAGACGGATCTGGCGCTGCGCGTACCGCATCTCGGCCTTGGAGACGCCGGGCCGGCGGCCGGATGCGACGGCGCCGTAGCGCTCCTCCGCCTCCGCCAATGGGAGCGTTCTGCTCGACCCGAAGAACACGATGGCGCTGCGAATGCGGCGGCGGCTCAGGCGTGCCTGCGGCTCCAGGTACTCCGAGAGGATGCGTAGGGTGCGGGCGTCCCGGCTGCGCAGGAACGACAGGTTCTCGTATGCCTTGTTGATGGGGCTCTCAGGCTTGATGGATTCGTCAGTCATGGAAGTGAGGGCCGCGCCCTGCTGCGTCTAGCGAACCCCGGTCGGCACGGGTACCGCGGACACGACGCGCTGCAGCACGGTCGGGGCGTCCAGGTTCTCGATGCGTGCCTCGGCGGACAGCACCAGCCGGTGCGGCACCACCACGGGCAGCGTCGCACGGACATCTTCCGGAAGCACGAACTCGCGTCCATCCGCCAGGGCGTACGCCTGCGCTGCGAGCAGCACGTGCTGGGAGCAGCGCGGACTGGCGCCCAGCTTCAGCAGCGGGTTGTCGCGGGTACGGGCCGCCAGCGCGATCACGTAGCTCTTGATCGAGTCGTCCACCCGCACCTGGCGGACGGCGGCGCGCAGCGCCATGATCTCCTCCGGGCCCGTCACCGGCTGCAGATCCGCGAACGGGTCGGCGCTCTGGAAGCGGTCCAGGATCTCCTTCTCCGCCTGATCGGTCGGGTAGCCGAGCGAGAAGGAGATGCCGAAGCGGTCCAGCTCACCCTCGGGGAGATGGAAGACGCCGACGAAGGTGACCGGGTTCTGCGTTGCGATCACGCAGAACGGCTGCGGCAGCCGGTGCGTGACTCCCTCCACGGTGACCGAGCCTTCCTGCATCGCCTCCAGCAGGCTCGACTGGGTACGGGGCGAGGCGCGGTTGATCTCATCGGCGAGGATGAACTGGTGCATGATCGCGCCCTGCTTGAACACGAACGTGCGCTGGTCGCTATCCCAGACGGTCATGCCGGTGATGTCGCCGGGCAGCAGGTCGGGGGTGAACTGGATGCGCGCGAAGTCCACCCCGGCGCTGGCCGCCATGACCCGCGCCAGCGTGGTCTTGCCCACGCCGGGCACGTCCTCGATCAGCACGTGCAGGCCGGAGATGAAGCCGACCAGCATGAAACGCACCTCGCGGCTCTTGCCGACAAAGACGCGGGCAATGGCGTCCTCCAGGGCGCGAACCAACTCCGCGTTCGAGGGCACGGCGCGTACCATGGTGCATCGGCGGTTGCCGGTCAACGCGGCGCCGGCAGCCGGCCCCGCGGCCGGCGATATTTGACCGCACTTCCGCACGCTACTACTGTCTTACGACCTTATGATTTCCGTGGCAGAGGCGGATCGCATCCTCGACGATGGAGCTTGGTCGCTGCCGGCCGAGTTGGTGCCGCTCTGCGCATCGTACGGCCGCATCCTGCGGTCGCCGTTGTGCTCCGACCGCGATCTGCCGCCGTACGACCGGGCGACCATGGACGGCATCGCCGTGCGCTCTTCGGTGCTGGCCGCGGGCCGTCGCCAATTCGCGATCGAAGCGGAGGCGGTCGCCGGCCGCCCGGCGGTCAGCCTCGACGACGACGCCGGCTGCGTGCGCATCATGACCGGTGCGGTGCTGCCGCGCGGTGCGGACGCGGTGATCCGCTCCGAGGACGTCACCTTCGGCGCCGGTACCGCCGAGGTCGCTGCCGGCGTTGAAGCCGGGCCGTGGCACAACGTGCATCGCACCGCCAGCGACGGCCGCGCCGGGGATGAGGTGCTGCAGCCCGGCGTGCGCATCGGCGAGCGCGAGGCGGCGGTGATCGCCTCGGTCGGCGCCGCACAGGTCAGCGTGTCGCGGGTTCCGCGCATCGCCATCCTGACCACAGGGGACGAGGTGGTCGCGGTCGACGCGCCGGTCGAGCCGCACCAGATCCGGCAGAGCAACCGGTACGCGGCCGAGGCGATCCTGCAGGGCGCGGGGTTCCAGGCGGGCAGCGAGCATCTCCCCGATGACCAGGAGTTGCTTCGCGATCGCGCCGAGCGGTTGCTGGCCGACCATGACGTGCTGATCACCACCGGCGCCGTGTCGATGGGCGTGACCGACAACATGCCGCAGGTGCTCGCCGGCGCCGGGTTGCAGGAGCGCTTCCATCGTCTGAACCAGCGTCCCGGCAAGCCGCTCTGGTTCGGCACCGGTACCGTTGACGGCGCTCCGCGCGCCGCCTTCGGGTTGCCGGGCAATCCGGTGTCGGTCGCGGTCTGCCTGCGGCGCTACGTCCTGCCGCTCCTGTTCCGGCTGATGGAGGCGGCCCCGCCCGCGCCGGAGACGGCGGCCCTGACCGAAGTGGTGCGCTTGCCGATGCCGCTCACCTACTACCTGCCGGTCGCCCTCGACTGCTCCGGAGGCAGGATCGCCGCCGCTCCCCGCCCCACGGGCGGATCGGGCGACTACCTCCGCCTCATGGCATCGGACGGCTTCGTGGAGCTCGAAGCGGAGCCGGACCGCTTCGCTGCCGGACACGTGGCGCCGCTGTATCGCTGGGGTGCCCGTGTCGCGTGAGCGGATGGGGCGGACCGACCCGGCGGGTAGCTTCGCTGCCGAACCCGGTGGCTCCGGTCCCGGACTTGGCACCGACCGCTTCGGGCGTGCGCTGCACGACCTGCGCGTGTCGGTCACCGACCGCTGCAATTTCCGCTGCCCGTACTGCATGCCGAAGGAAGAGTTCGGCGACGACTACCGCTTCGTGCCCACCGCCGATCAGCTCACCGACGCAGAGACGGTCCGGCTGGCCGGGCTGTTCGCGGACCTGGGCGTCCGCAAGCTGCGCATCACCGGCGGCGAGCCGCTCTTGCGCCGCAATCTGGCAGGGCTGATCGCGGCGCTGGCGCCGCTGCGTGCGCGCGGCATCGACGACATCGCGCTGACCACCAACGGCTTTCTGCTCGAACGGCACGCGCGGGCGCTGGCCGACGCCGGGCTGGATCGGGTGACGGTCAGCCTGGATTCGCTCGACCCGCACGTGTTCGAGCACATGAACGGCCTGGATCAGCCGCTGGAACCGGTGCTGCGCGGCCTGGACGCCGCCGTGGCGGCCGGCCTGGGGCCGATCAAGCTCAACGTCGTGGTGCAGCGGGGGATCAACGACGACGGATTGCTGGAGCTGGTGGAGCGATTCCGCGGGACCGACGTCGTGGTGCGCTTCATCGAGTACATGGACGTGGGCAACCGCAACGGCTGGTCGGCCGAGCAGGTGGTGCCGTCGCGGCGCATCGTGGCGATGATCCACGCGGTCCATCCGCTGGAGCCGCTGGAGCCGACCTACGCGGGCGAGGTGGCGCGGCGCTACCGCTACGCGGACGGCGCCGGCGAGATCGGCTTCATATCCAGCGTGTCCGAGCCGTTCTGTGGCGACTGCACGCGGGCGCGGCTGTCGGTCGACGGCACGCTGTACACCTGCCTGTTCGCGTGGAAGGGGGTGCCGCTCCTGCCGCTGCTGCGCGGCGGCGCCGACGACACGGAGGTAGCCCGGGTCTTGCGCGAGATCTGGGAGCGGCGCGATGACCGCTACTCCGAGGATCGCAAGCGGATCCAGACCTTCATGGACGGCAAGCGCCGCGGCGGCAACGGCCGGCTGACCGAAGGCCCCGATCCGGCGGGTGCCGTCCATGCCAAGGGAGGCCATGCCAAGGGAGGCCACGCCAAGGTGGAGATGCACCATGTCGGCGGCTGAACGGTCAGATGGCCCCGGCTTCTCTCACCTCACCGCCGCCGGGCATCCGCGTATGGTGGACGTGTCCGCCAAGGGCGCGACCACCCGCACGGCGACGGCGCGGGCGCTGGTATCGCTGCCTCCGGCCGTGCGGGAGCGGCTGACCGGCGCGGGCGAAAACAGCCCGGCGCGCGACATCGTCACCGCCAAGGGGCCGGTGTTCCACACCGCGCGCATCGCCGGAATCATGGCGGCCAAGCGGACCGCGGAGCTGATTCCGATGTGCCATCCGATCGGCCTGGAAGACTGCACGATCGACATCGACCGGACGCCTGCGGGCGAGCTGTCGATCGAATGCCGGACGGTCGTCACCCACAAGACCGGGGTGGAGATGGAAGCGCTCACCGGTGCGACCGTGGCGGCGCTGACCGTCTACGACATGTGTAAGGCGATCAGCCGTGGGATCGTCATCAAGGATGTGAGACTGCTGACCAAATCCGGCGGCAGGAGCGGTGACTACCGTTCCGGAGATTTCCATGCCGACGGCGCTTGAGCGCACGGCGGCATGCGGCGGGCCGGCCGGCCGAGACGCGGGCGTGACGGTCAGCATCCGCTATTTCGCCATCCTGCGCGAGGAGCGGGGCCAGGAGGAGGAGTCGGTGCGGACTGCCGCCGCCACCGTCGCGGAGTTGTACGACCACCTGCGCGCGCGCTTCTCCTTCAGCCTGCCCGCTGACCGGCTGCGCGTGGCCTGCAACGGCGATTTCGTCTCGTGGGATCAACCGCTCCACGACGGCGACCTGGTGGTGTTCATCCCACCGGTGGCGGGCGGATGAAGGAATGCTGATGGAGAAGCGCTTCGCGCTGACCGAGCTGTCGATCGATCCGGCCGAGGAGCGGCGCCACCTGTCCGACCCGCGCGCCGGCGGCTACGCGGCCTTCGAGGGGTGGGTGCGGGATCACGACGACGGCCGCTCGGTGGTCGGACTGGACTACCAGGCCTACTCCGAGCTCGCCCTCCGGGAAGGCGAGCGGGTGATCGCCGAGGCGCACGAGCGCTTCGACATCCTGCGCGCGCGCTGCGTGCACCGCCACGGGGAGCTGGCCATCGGCGACCTGGCGGTATGGGTGGGGGTGAGCGCCGCGCACCGCGACGCGGCGTTCGCGGCCTGCCGGTACGTGATCGACCAGGTCAAGGACCGCTTGCCGATCTGGAAGCGGGAGCACTATATGGAAGGAATGAGCGTCTGGATAAACTGCCAACGCATCGGGGAGCCAATGCATCAGGGAGGAGGAACCCATGATCAAGCGATCGCTCGCTAGCCGGCTGAACGCCGAAATCGTCCCGTCGGAGATCACCGACCATGACGTCTACCTGAACCGGCGCCAGTTCATGGCGCGCGCCGGCGGCGCGGCGGCCGGCGCCGCCCTGGTCCTGGGCGCACCGGCGCTGTCGTGGTCGCTGGACCGGTCGCTGTTCGCGAACGCGGCAGCCAGCCCATACAGCACCGACGAGAAGCAGAACACTATCGCGCAGGCGACCACCTACAACAACTTCTGGGAATTCGGGAAGCAGAAGTCCGACCCCGCGAAGAACTCGAAGGACTTCCAGCCGCGCCCCTGGCAGGTGACCGTCTCGGGCGAGGTTGGCAAGCCGCTGACGCTGGACGTCGACGACCTGATCGGACGCTTCTCGCTGCAGGAGCGCATCTACCGGCTGCGCTGCGTGGAAGGATGGTCGATGGTGATCCCCTGGGCCGGCTTTCCGCTCGCGGAGCTGATCAGCGCCGCCGAACCGACCTCGAAGGCGAAGTTCGTGCACTTCGTCACGCTGTACTCGAAGGAGCAGTTCCCGGCGCACAAGAACAACGCCTACCTGCCGTGGCCGTACGAGGAGGCGCTGCGCATGGACGAGGCGATGAACGAGCTGACCCTGATGGCCGCGGGCATGTACGGGCAGGAGCTGGCCAATACCAATGGCGCCCCCCTTCGCGTGCTGGTTCCGTGGAAGTACGGCTTCAAGAGCATCAAGTCGATCGTCTCCATCGAGCTGACCGAAGAGCAGCCCAAGGCCACCTGGAACCAGGCCAATCCGCGCTACTACGGCTGGTATTCCAACGTGAATCCGCGCGTCAACCCCGTGCCCTACAGCCAGGCGACCGAAACCCGCATCGGCGAGAACCGGAGGCGGCGCACCGAGCTGTTCAACGGCTACGAGGAGTACGTCGCCCACCTGTACGAGGACCTGGACCTGCGCCGCAATTACTGACGGCTCCGCGAGTGTTTGGGGTGCTGGGATGAAGCGGTGAATCCGTTCCGGCAGTTCTGGGACGCGCGGCCGGCCGAGCGGGCGCGCTTGGTCAAGCCGACGCTGTACGCGGCCGCGCTGCTGCCGCTGGTCAACCTGTCGCAGGGCTGGTTCCGCGGATCGTTCGAGACCAGCAGCTTCCTGGTGGAGGAGGTGACGCTGCGTACCGGCAACTGGGCGATCCGCTTCCTGCTGGCATCGCTGGCGGTGACGCCGCTGCGCGGCATCGCCGGCTGGAACTGGCTGGCCACCTACCGGCGGCCGCTCGGGCTGCTGGCGTTCACCTACGCCACCCTGCACGTGCTGATCTACGCGGTCCTCGACTTCGCCCTGGCGTTCGACCTGATGATCCTGGACATCGTCGGCGCCGGTTACATCATCGTCGGGCTCACCGCGTTCGCGGCCATGGCGCCGCTGGCGGTGACCTCCACCACCGGCTGGATCAGAAGGCTCGGCAAGAACTGGACGGTGCTGCACCGCCTGGCCTACTTGGCGCTTGCCGCCGGCGTGGTCCACTACGCCCTGCAGCTCAAGCAGGTCAGCCTGCAGTTCCTGATCTACGCGGTGATCGGCGTTCTGCTGCTGGGCTATCGCGGCGTGAACGCGCTGACGACCTCGGGTCCCAAGAGGCGGTAAGCGGCGGAGCGGGTTATCTGGGAGCCCGCTACGAGGCGCCGGCGTGTGCCGCGGATGCGGGACTGCCGACGGCATCGAAGACCAGCTCGCCGTCCACCACGTCGACCGCCACGGTCGAGCCGTCGGCCACCTCGCCGGCGATCAGCTTGCGTGCCAGTGGATTCTCCACCAGGTATGTGAGCGCCCGTTTGAGCGGACGCGCCCCGAACTGCGGATCGAATCCCCGCTCGGTCAGGTAGTCGCAGGCGGCGGGAGTCACGGACAGCTCGATGCGCCGCCCCCGCAGGCGCTCGGCGATCAGGTCGAGCTGGATGCGGACGATGCGCTCGATGTGTTGCCGGGCCAGGCGGTGGAACAGAATCGTCTCGTCGACTCGGTTCAGGAACTCGGGCCGGAAGGTGGCGCGCATCAGCTCGCCGATCCGGTCGCGCACGTCCTCCAGGTCCGCCGCGCTCTGGATCAGGTCGCTGCCGACGTTGCTGGTCATGATGACGATGGTGTTGCGGAAGTCCACCACGCGGCCCTGACCGTCGGTCAGACGGCCGTCGTCGAGGAGCTGCAGCAGCGCGTTGAACACGTCGGGGTGCGCCTTTTCCAACTCGTCGAACAGGATCACGGAGTAGGGACGGCGCCGCACGGCTTCGGTGAGCTGGCCGCCCTCTTCGTAGCCGACGTAGCCGGGCGGCGCACCGATCAGCCGGGAGACGGCGTGCTTCTCCAGGTACTCGCTCATGTCGATGCGCGTCAGGGCGCGCTCGTCATCGAACAGATAGGCCGCCAGCGCCTTGGCCAGCTCCGTCTTGCCGACGCCGGTAGGGCCAAGGAAGATGAACGTGCCGAGCGGCTGCTCCGGATCGGCCAGTCCGCTCTTGTTGCGGCGGATGGCGTCAGCGACCGCGGCGATCGCTTCGTCCTGGCCGACCACCCGGTCGCTGAGGATCCGTTCCAACTCGAGCAGCCGCCGGCGCTCGCTCTCCAGCATCCTGGACACCGGGATGCCGGTCCATTGCGATACCACGGCGGCGATGTCCTCTTCCGAAACCTCCTCGCGCAGCAGGCGCGCGGCGCCATCGCCGGCTTCCTCGTCCGCGCCCGCATCCGCGGCAAGCTCCGCGGCCTGCAAGTCCAGGCGGCGCTGCAGCGCGGGCATCGCCCCGTGGCGGATCTCGGCCGCCGCCGCCAGGTCGCCGCGGCGTACGCGCTCTTCCTGCTCAAGACGCAGCCGCTCGAGCTGCTCCTTGATGTCACGCACGTCGTCGATCTGGCGCTTCTCGTTCTCCCAGCGGAGCTGCATCGCGTCCCGTTCGCCCTGCACCTCGGCAAGCTCCTGCTCGAGCTCGCGGAGGCGTGCCTGCGATGCCGGATCGTCTTCCTTGGCCAGCGCCTGCCGCTCGATCGAGAGCTGCAGCAGCCGGCGTTCCAGACGGTCGAGCTCCGTGGGCTGGCTCTCGATCTCCATCTTGAGGCGGCTGGCCGCCTCGTCCACCAGGTCGATCGCCTTGTCGGGCAGGAAACGCGCGGTGATGTAGCGGTTGGAGAGGGTCGCGGCGGCGACGATCGCCTCGTCGCGGATGCGTACGCCGTGGTGGACCTCGTAGCGCTCCTTGAGGCCGCGCAGGATGGCGATGGTGGATTCCACCGATGGCTCGGCGGTCATGACCGGCTGGAAGCGGCGTTCCAGCGCGGCGTCCTTCTCGACGTGCTTGCGGTATTCGTCGAGCGTGGTGGCGCCGATCGCCCGCAGCTCGCCGCGCGCCAGGGCCGGCTTCAGCAGGTTGGAGGCATCCATCGCCCCCTCGGCGCTGCCGGCGCCGACCAGCGTGTGCAGCTCGTCGATGAACAGGATGATGCGCCCGTCGGAGCCGGTGACCTCCTGGATCACCGCCTTGAGCCGCTCCTCGAACTCGCCGCGGAACTTGGCGCCGGCCACCAGCGCGCCGAGGTCCAGGGTGAGCACGCGCCGGTCGCGCAACGACTCCGGCACGTCGCCTTCGACCACCCGCCGCGCCAGCCCCTCGACGATCGCGGTCTTACCCACGCCCGGGTCACCGATCAGCACGGGATTGTTCTTGGTCCGTCGCCCCAGCACCTGCATGACGCGGCGGATCTCCTCGTCACGGCCGATCACCGGGTCCAGCTTCTGCTGCCGGGCCAGCTCGGTCAGGTCGCGGCAGTAGCGCTCCAGTGCGTTGTACTTGCCCTCCGGGTCCTGATCGGTGACGCGGGCGCCGCCGCGGATCTCCTTCAGCGCCGCGAGCACCGCGTCGCGGCTGACGCGCGCGTCGCGGAGCAGACCGGCCACCGGCCCGTCGCTCTCCAGCAGCGCCAGGAACAGGTGCTCGGTGCTGATGTATTCGTCCTGGAGCTGTTCGGCTTCGTGCTCGGCGCGTCGCAGGGCGACCGCCAGCTCGCGTCCGAGCTGCGCGGTGCCGGCGTCGCCATACACCCGCGGACGCTCGGCGAGGAGCCGTTGCACGCCCGCGCGCAGGTCGGCGCCGTCGACGCCGAGCCGCTCGATCAGCGGTGGGATGACGCCGTCGGCCTGCTCCAGCAGGGCGCAAAGCAGGTGTTCCACCTCGATCGTGCCGTGGTCATGGCGATGGGCGATCGAGTCGGCATTCTGCAGCGCCTCCTGGGCCTTTGAGGTCAGCTTGTCGTACCGCATGGGGCTGTCGAAAACCTACGGGCGGACCCGCCGCACGGTCAAAACCTCTTCTTGCGCCCCAATTACCGTCGCCGCCGGCTCCGGTAATCGGCCCATCCCCACCTCTCAAGGATTCCGATGGACCGGACGCTTGCGCGGCCGTTCCATCGGACTCCTTGACAACCCGCAACTCGGTTCCGTAGGGTCCGTGCGGCGTCTACGGCGTTGGATCCCCGCTAACAGAGGTACCTCAGGGCAACACCGCCCTCCTGCAGCCGCGGGGGACTGCCGCGTGCGTCGACGAGTAGATCCGGTGAATCGAGTAATCAAACGCGGACACGACATCCGTCTGGCCGGCCGGCCCGATGACGCGGTCATCGACGCCCCGTTGCCGGCCGCGGTCGCCATCAAGCCGCCCGACTTTCGCGGCATCATCGCCCGGCCCGACGTGGAGCCCGGGGATGCGGTCAAGGTGGGGTCGCCCCTGTTCCACGACAAGCAGCACGAGGACGTCCTGTTCACCTCGCCGGTCTCCGGCACCGTCACTGCGGTCGAGCGCGGCGCACGCCGAGCCATTCAGAAGGTGGTCGTCGAGTCGGACGGCCGTCAGGATGCCCTGTCGCTCGACCCGCCGGCCCTGGCATCGGCCGACCGCGGCCAGGTCCTGGACGCGCTCAAGCGTAGCGGCCTGCTCGCCGCCATCACGCAGCGGCCGCTCGCGGTGGCACCCGACCCGACGGTGACCCCGCGCGACATCTTCGTGCCCGCCATCGACACCGCGCCGCTGGCCGCCGATTGCGCGGTGCTGCTGCGCGGCTCGGAGGACGCGTTCCGCACCGGGTTGCAGGCGCTGTCACGCCTCACCGACGGGCACCTCCACCTCTGCACCGACGGTGCGCTGGAGCTGCCGGAGGTGGAGAACGTCGACCGCCTGGAGCGCCACGCGTTCCGCGGCCCGCATCCGGCCGGCAACGCGGGCGTGCACATCCACCACATCGCCCCGATCGCCAAGCGCACCGACGCCGTGTGGGTCTGCCCGCTGCAGGGCGTGATCCTGATCGGGCGCCTGTTCGAAGAGGGCCGTCTGGTCCCGGACATCGTGGTCGCATCGAGCGGCTCCTCCGCGCCGCGGCGGACGCACGTGCGCACGGTCCTCGGCGCTCCGATCGAGACGGTCGCCGGCGGCCGCGCCGACCGCGAGGCGCGCTACATCTCCGGCAACCCGCTCACCGGCAGCCCGGTCGGTCCAGACGGGTTCCTGAGCTTCATGGACACCTCCGTGACCGTGCTGCCCGAGCACCACGGCTACAAGCTGATGGGCTGGGCGATGCCCCGTGTCACCACCGCCAGCCGCTCCCGTACCTTTCCATCGGCCTGGCTGCCGGCGCTGTTCGCCGGCCGCGACGGATTCACCGCCACCACCGAGTTGCACGGCGGCGAGCGGGCCTTCATCGCCACCGGCATCTACCGCGAGGTGCTGCCGATGGACGTGTATCCCGAGTTCCTGATGAAGAGCATCCTGGCCGACGACATCCCGGAGATGGAGGGGCTCGGCATCTACGAGCTGGCGGAGGAGGATGTCGCCCTGTGCGAGTACATCTGCCCGTCGAAGATCCGCTGGCAAGAGATCCTGCGGCGCGGACTCGACCTGATTCAGCGTGAAGCGTGATGGGCGAAACATGACGGTGAGACGGTGACATGAAGCGACCGGACGGTGAGGGCCCGGGACACGAGGACGGGCCAAATGAGAACGGGCCAAATGAGGACGGGCCAAATGAGAACGGCGCGGTGAGCGTGATCGACAAGCTGATCCACAAGGTGGAGCCGCACTTCGAGGAGGGCGGCAAGTTCCACCGGCTGTATTACGCGTTCGACATGCTGAAGTCGATGAACTTCTCCCTGCCGACGCGCACGCAGGGCGGGGTGCACATCCGCGACGGCATCGACGTGCGGCGGATGATGGCCACGGTCATCATCGCCCTGATTCCGGCGTTGCTGTACGGCATGTACAACATCGGCTTTCAGAACCTGGTGGCCATGGGCACCGATCCGGGCGCGGTCCCGGTCGGTCGGGCGTTCGGGATCGGTCTGCTCAAGCTGCTGCCGATCCTGGCGGTCACCTACGTGGTGGGCGGCGCGTGGGAGGCGCTGTTCGCGGTCGTGCGCAAGCACGAGGTGAGCGAAGGGTTCCTGGTCACCGGACTGCTGGTGCCGCTGATCGTGCCGCCGACCATTCCGCTCTGGCAGCTCGCGATCGCCACCTCCTTCGGGGTGGTCATCGGCAAGGAGATCTTCGGCGGCACCGGCATGAACATCTTCAACCCGGCGCTGGTGATCCGGGCGTTCCTGTTCTTCGCCTATCCCGTGCAGATCTCCGGAGACTTGGTGTGGGTGGCCGTGGACGGCCATACCGCGGCGTCGCCGCTGGCCGTGATCGCCGAAGGGGCCCTGGAAACCGGCGACGTGGTGGCAGAGCTCACCGCCGCCGGCTTCACGTGGTGGAACATGTTTGTCGGCTCCATTCCCGGCAGCGTCGGCGAGACCTCCACCCTGGCCATCATCCTGGGAGCCCTGTTGCTGGTGGCCACCGGCGTGGGCAGTTGGCGCGTGATGCTCTCCATGCTTCTGGGTGGGATCGCCATGGCGCTGCTGCTCAACCTGGTAGCCCCGAGCCCGGCAAGCTTCGCGGCGTTGCCGGCGCACTACCACCTGGTGATGGGCGGCTTCGCGTTCGGCCTGGTCTACATGGCCACCGACCCGGTGTCGGCCGCCGCCACCAACACCGGCAAGTGGATCTACGGCGCCATCGTCGGCGCGCTGTCGATCCTGGTGCGGACCGTCAACCCGGCCTACCCGGAGGGCGTGATGCTGGCGATATTGTTCATGAACATGTTCGCACCGCTCATCGACCACTACGTGGTCAAGGCCAACATGCGGCGGAGGCTGGCACGTGCAGCACAGTAAGCCCTACAGCATCGGCTTCATCCTGATCATCACCGCCGTCTTCGGCCTGCTGCTGGCGCTGGCGGCCGACGCCCTCCGCGAACGCCAGCAGTTCAACGAGGAGGTCAACGTCAAGCGCAACATCCTGATGGCGGTCGGCGTGCTGGACCGCGACCGGGAGATCGAGCTGGACGAGATCGACGCCATGTACCAGGAGTCGGTCGAGAGCTTCGCGGTCGACCCGGACGGCATGGTCGTCGAAGGGGTGTCGGGCGAATCCCTCGATCTGGAGGCGGTGCTGCAGAATCCCGACGCCAGCCAGCACCGCTATCCGGTATTCATGGCTACCGCCGCCGACGGCGAGACCGTGTACGCGATCCCGGTATTCGGCAAGGGTCTGTGGTCCACGCTGTACGGCTACCTGGCCCTGGAGGCCGACCTGGAGACGGTGCGGGGCATGACCTTCTACGCGCACGGGGAGACCCCCGGCCTGGGCGCCGAGATCGAGCAGGCGTGGTTCCAGGACAACTTCGTGGGCAAGAAGATCTACGACGCGGGTGAGTTGCGCACGATTCGCGTCGTCAAGGGAACTGTGGAGAATCGCATCCCCGCCGAGGATCGCGACTACTACGTGGACGGTATCAGCGGAGCGACCATCACCGGCCGCGGGGTCAGCAACCTGCTTGAAACGAAGGTCGCCTTGTACGAACCTTTCTTCGAACGGATTCGTGCGGGAGGATAAGGAGTTCGACATGAGAGGAGGGACCCATGGCTGACGCCGCTGTCGCTCAGGGAACACGCACCGCGGAACGCGAACCGCTGTTCTCGGCCAGGAACCGCAAGGCGTTTCGCGACCCGCTGATCGACGACAACCCGATCGCGACGCAGGTGCTCGGCATCTGCTCCGCCCTGGCGGTGACGACCCAGGTGAAGCCGTCGGTGGTGATGGGCATCTCCGTCACCTTCGTGATCGTCGCCTCCAACGTGATCATCTCCGTGCTGCGCAAGCTCATACCCTACAACGTGCGCATCGTCGTGGAGATGACCGTGGTCGCCTCGCTGGTAATCCTGGTGGACCAGGTGCTGCAGGCGTACGCCTACGACGTGTCGCGGCAGCTCTCCGTGTTCGTCGGCCTGATCATCACCAACTGCATCATCCTGGGGCGCCTGGAAGCGTTCGCGATGGCCAACAAGCCGTGGCCGTCGCTCCTGGACGGACTGGGCAATGGCCTGGGCTACGCGGCGGTCATCGTCATCGTCGGCTTCTTCCGCGAGTTGCTCGGCGCCGGCAACATCTACGGCGTGCAGGTGGTGCCGCAGGCACTGTACGACTCCGGGTTCGTCAACAACGGCTTGATGGCGCTGCCGCCGGGGGCGTTCTTCCTGCTCGGGCTGCTCATCTGGGTGCAGCGCCTGATCGCCAAGGGCGCTCAGGAGGAGGGGTAGGCCATGGCGCTGATCAGCTTGGCCGTCCGGGCCATCTTCATCGAGAACATCCTGCTGGCCTTCTTTCTGGGCATGTGCTCGTTCCTGGCCGTGTCCAAGCAGGTGAAGACCGCGGTCGGGCTGGGCTTCGCGGTCATCTTCGTGCTGGGCATCACGGCGCCGATCAACTGGGCCGTGCACGAGTACCTGCTCTCCGACGGCGCCCTGGGCTGGGTGAGCCCGCAGATGGCCGAGGTCGACCTCAGCTTCCTGAACTTCGTCGCGTTCATCGCGGTCATCGCGGTCATGGTGCAGCTCGTGGAGATGGTGATCGAGAAGACCTCGACCGCCTTGTACACCGCGCTCGGCATCTACCTGCCGCTGATCGCCGTCAACTGCTCCATCCTGGGCGGATCGCTGTTCCTGGTGGAACGCAACTACACGTTCCTGGAGTCGACCGTGTTCGGGCTGGGATCCGGGATCGGCTGGATGCTGGCGATCGTCGCCATGGCCGCGATCCGGGAGAAGATCCGCTACTCCAACGTCCCGCCGGCCCTGCGCGGGCTGGGCATGACCATGTTGTTGACCGGGCTGATGTCGATCGCGTTCATGAGCTTCGCCGGCATCACGCTGTAGCGGAACGCTTTAGCAAGGCACACTCGACAGGCACACTCGGAGAGGAGGAACCGCCGTGGCAGTCGTGATCAGCAGCGTCATCGTTTTCCCCATCGTCATCGTCGCGCTCACTCTGGCGCTGTTGGCGGCGGAGACTCGCCTGAAGCCGAAAGGGAAGGTCAAGATCACCATCAACGGCGATCCCGACAAGGCGATCGAAACCGACGCGGGCGACACGTTGCTGTCGACGCTGTCGAATGCCGGCGTCATGTTGCCGTCGGCGTGCGGCGGCGGCGGCACCTGCGGCGTGTGCAAGTGCCAGGTGACCGCCGGCGGGGGCGACATCCTGCCGACCGAGCAGTCGCACATCAACTATCGCGAGTCCAAGGAGGACTGGCGGCTGTCGTGCCAGGTGAAGGTCCGGGAGGACATGGAGATCGTGGTCCCGGACGAGGTGTTCTCCATCAACAAGTGGGACTGCGAGGTGATCACCAACGAGAGCGTGGCCACCTACATCCGCGAGTTCACCCTCAAGCTGCCGGAGGGTGAGAACCTGGACTTCCAGTCCGGCGGCTACATCCAGATCGAGGTGCCTCCGTTCGAGGCCGACTTCAAGGACTTCGGCATCGAAGAGGAGTACCTGGAGGAGTGGACGCGCCTGGGGGTCCTGGACCTGCACACCAAGGGCGTGGAGCCGGTGGCGCGGGCGTACTCGATGGCCAACCACCCGGCGGAGGGCAACATCGTCATGCTGAACATCCGCATCGCCACGCCGCCCGTGAACCGGGAGAAGCGGGCGTTCGAGGAGGTGATGCCGGGTTTGGCCTCAAGCTACGTCTACCGCCGCAAGGTCGGCGACACGGTCACCATTTCCGGGCCGTACGGCGAGTTCTTCATGCAGGAGACCGACCGGGAGATGTGCTACGTCGGCGGCGGCGCCGGCATGGCGCCCCTGCGCTCGCACATCTTCCACCTGTTCCATACGCTGAAGACCGGCCGCAAGGTCAGCTACTGGTACGGAGCCCGCTCGCGGCGGGAGATCTTCTACGAAGACCACTTCCGCAGGATCGAGAAGGAGTTTCCCAACTTCAGCTTCCACATCGCCCTCTCGGAGCCGCTGCCGGAGGACAACTGGGACGGACCGGTCGGCTTCATCCATCAGGTGGTACTGGAGCATTACCTGGACGATCACGAGGCCCCGGAGGACGTGGAGTACTATCTGTGCGGACCGCCGCTCATGCTCAACGCGGTGCGCAAGATGCTGGACGACCTGGGTGTCGAGCCGGAGATGATCCGTTTCGACGAATTCTAGGCGCTCGTGCCGCCCCGCAAGCGGTGCCGATGAGATGATCCTCACGCGAATCTACGGCGCGTTGCGCGCAGATCTGGACGCGACCGGGAACGAGCTGGACCGACAGATCGTGTCGGTGGTTGCCGGGCGCCAGGAGCTGGTCGGTCAGTACGAGCGGTTGCGGGCGCTGATCGAGCAGCTCCGCTCCGTGCGCGGCAAGCTGCTGCGGCCGGTGCTGGTGCTGTTGGCGGCCCGCTCGGCGGGGGCCGCGGCGGCATGCCCCGCGGTCATCCAGCTCGCCGCGGCCACCGAGTTGCTGCACTCGGCCTCGCTGATCCACGACGACATCATCGATCAGACGGACGTGCGCCGCGAACAGGTGGCGGTGCACAAGCGGTTCGGCACGCAGATGGCGGTGCTGATCGGCGATGTCATGTACGCACAGTTCTTTACCGTCATCGCGCGGCTGCCGGCGGCCGATCCGGTACGCGTGGCGTTGTTCGAGCGCTTCTGCACGGTCACCCGTGACATGTGCCTGGGCGAGATGGTTCAGCAGGGGGCGCTGCGCGGCGAGCTGCCGGTGCGCGAGAGGCTCTACCACGACGTGATCGACTCGAAGACGGCCGGTCTGATGGCCGGTTGCTGCTACGGCGGCGCCCTGGTCGCCGGCGTCGGCGTGGAGCGGGCGGCAGCCTACGCGCGCTTCGGCCGCGCCTTCGGCATGGTGTTCCAGCTCATCGACGACTATCTGGACGGCGATGCGGTGTACGGGGATCGCGCCGCGCTTCCGGGCCGCGCACGGCGGACCGCCGCGGAGGCGCAGGCCGAGCTGGAGCAATTCGAGCCCGGCACGGCGACGGAGCACCTCGCGTCATTGCTGCGCTACACGCTGGCGCGTCCCCGTCACGAAGCGGTCGCCTGACGCCGCACAGGGTCACGCCGACAGCAGCAGAAGAGGCGTCTCCAACAGCGCGACCAGCGCGCGGACGAACGGCGCGGCGGCCGCGTCGTCGGGTTTTCTCAGTGTGAGATCCAGGTGCCAGCGGGCGCGGATGACGCCGTCCCGATAGGCGGCGTCGACTACGGGACCGTCCATCCGCAGCGACGCTCCGCACGTCATCACCTTGTGGGGTGTCGATGCCGCGATCCGCGCTCCGGCGGCCGCCCGGGTCAGTGACGCGATGCCCAGGCTGCCCACCGCCGCACCGCCGTCGAGCGCCCAACGCTCGCCGCCCTTCGCGATGTGCAGCGGCGCCAGCTCCGGACTGGCGCGAAGGGCGACGGCCGCCGCCTTGATCAGCAGCGGCGTCAGCGGCGTCTCCTGCTGCCCGCCCAGCGCCGCGAGCGCCGGGAGCCGGTCCAGCAGATCGCTCAGGTCGGCGCGCGCGGTGACCGGTGAGGCGGCATCGGGCGCAGGGGCAGCCCGCCGGACATCGTCCAGGGTGATGCGCGCGCCGCGGCCGCTGCCGCGCACGCGGCGCAGATCGAGGCCGTGCTCGCGCGCCAGACGGCGTGCGGCCGGTCCGGCGGCGGGTGCTGCCATCATCGGATCGGGGCGGTCAGAGCAGATCGGCTGCGGAGAAGAAGAAGCCGACCTCGGCGGCGGCGTTCTCCGTAGAGTCCGATCCGTGCGTGGAGTTGCGCTCGATCGAGCTGCCGAACCGGGCGCGGACGGTGCCTTCCTGGGCTTCGGCCGGGTTGGTGGCGCCCATCAGCCGGCGCCATGCGGCGACGGCGCCGGTTCGTTCCAGCGCCGCCACGACGACGGGTGCGGAGACCATGAACTCCACCAGACTGTCGTAGAACGGTCGTTCGGCGTGCACCGCATAGAACGCGCGTGCCTGCTGGGCCGACAGGCGGGTCATGCGCAGGGCGCGGATCGTGAAACCGTCCTGTTCGATCATCTGTACGATGGCTCCGGTATGGCCGGCCGCGACGGCATCCGGCTTCACGATGGCGAGGGTGCGGGATGGAGTAGCGGTTTCGTTCTGATCCATGGTTGCGGAAGCCTAACACGAACTTGGCAGACTTCGGAAGACGAGCTACATTAATGTGAGCATGAGGGGACCGTGCCTACCTAAATGTATGATTATGCGGCTCTGAGGGCAGTCTGTAATTGGCACGATTCTTGTTATCATAACCAATGGAGAGGAGGGTTCATGAAGGAACTCAAGACGGCGTCAGACGCACTGGCGCTCATTCAGGAAGAAAAGGTGGAGGTCGTCGACCTGCGCTTCATCGATTTTCCGGGCATCTGGCAACATTTTTCGGTTCCGGCGCGATCGCTGGATGTCGATGACTTCGAAGGTGGGTTGGGCTTCGATGGCTCCAGCATCCGCGGCTGGCAGTCCATCAACGAGTCCGACATGTTGATCATGCCGGATCCCACGACGGGCTTCATCGATCCGTTCATGGCTCGCAAGACGCTGGTGTTCGTCTGCGACATCCGCGATCCGATCACGGGTGAGGACTATACGCGCGACCCGCGCAACGTCGCGCGCAAGGCGGAGTCATACCTGGCGTCGACCGGCATCGGCGACACCGCGTTCTTCGGACCCGAGGCGGAGTTCTTCATCTTCGACGACATCCGGTTCGACCAGAACGAACACTCCGGCTTCTACTACATCGACTCCGATGAGGGACGCTGGAACTCGGGCAGGAAAGAACAGCCCAACCTGGGCTACAAGCCGGGCTACAAGGAAGGCTACTTCCCGGTGCCGCCGACCGATTCGCTGCAGGATCTGCGCAGCGAGATGATGCTGATCATGGAGGAGATCGGCGTCACGGTCGAAGCCCAGCATCACGAGGTGGCCACCGCCGGCCAGGGCGAGATCGACATGCGCTTCGCCCCGATGGTGGAGATGGCCGACCGGATGATGAAGTACAAGTACGTGGTGAAGAACACCGCGCGGCGCTACAACAAGACGGCCACCTTCATGCCCAAGCCGTTGTTCAACGACAACGGCACCGGGATGCACACGCACCTGTCCATCTGGAACGGTGGAGAGAACCTGTTCGCCGGCGACGGCTACGCGGGCCTGTCGGAGATGGCTCTGCACGCCATCGGCGGCATCCTCCGCCACGCGCCGGCGCTGCTGGCGTTCACCAACCCGTCGACCAACAGCTACAAGCGGCTGGTGCCGGGCTTCGAGGCGCCGGTCAACCTGGCCTACTCGCGCCGCAACCGCAGCGCGGCGGTGCGCATCCCGATGTACTCCCCCTCGCCGAAGGCGAAGCGCGCCGAGTTCCGGTGCCCGGACCCGTCATGCAACCCGTACCTGGCGTTCGCGGCGCTCCTGATGGCGGCGATCGACGGCGTGGTGACCAAGGCTGATCCGGGCGAGCCGCTCGACCGGGATCTGTACGACCTGCCGCCGGAGGAGTTGGCCAAGGTGCCGACCACCCCCGGATCGCTGCGCGAGGCGCTGGGCAAGCTGGCCGACGATCACGAGTTCCTGACCAAGGGCGACGTCTTCACCGAGGACGTGATCGAGACGTGGATCGACTACAAGCTGGAGAACGAGGTTCAGGAGATGGATCTGCGTCCGCATCCGTGGGAGTTCGCGCTCTACTACGACATTTGAGGCCTGCGACATTTTGAGGCCTGCGACATTTTGAGGACAGTCGAGGATACTTGAGGCGCTACGAAACCTGAGGAAGACAGACGCGACGGCACCGGCGGTGCCGGTCTGGCCCTGCGCCGTCGGGTCATCGTCCGTTGCCCCGAGATCGATGCCGAGTTCGTAGACGAGCATCTCACGCGGCTCGGTGAACGGTACGTGAACACGTTCACCGAGCTGCAGCTTGTACAGCACGTACGGGCCGCCCATCGCCTCGGGGCGGACATGCCGGCCGCCGTGTCGGTGCAATCGACCGAGTTCGGGCGGTTTTCCTGCACGGTCGTCGCCTTCGACTATCGCGACGAGTTCGCGCTGATCACCGGCGTGCTGGGCTCCCTGGGTCTGAGCATCGAGCAGGGGCACGCCTTTACCTACGCACGCGACCAGGCGCCCGCCGCCGAGCAGAGTCCGGCGGCTCGCCGTCCCGCGCGTCGCCGGCGGCGGGTCGACCCCCGGCGCGCGCCCTTGCCGCGGTCCGGCGACGCCGCGGAGGCTCGCGGGCGGCTGCGGGCGCGCATGGTCGACCGCTTCATCGGACGCGTCGCGCCGGCTCGCGCCGCGCGATTCGCCGAGCAGGCGGCCGCCGAGCTGCGGTCCGTGCTGGTGAAGCTGGACCGCGACGGACGCGAGGCCGCCAAACGGCACGTGGATGAGCTGGTGGCTCAGGCAGTGGCCGCCGACGCTCCGGAGGAACCCATCCTCTATCCGGTCGAGGTCCACGCGGAAGTGCTGCCGGACGGCGCCGGTGCCCGTTCGGGCCGGGCTCGGCTCGGGATCGCCTCGCAGGACACGCCGTTCTTCCTGTACTCGTTCGCCACCGCGCTGTCCACACTCGGCGTGGTCATCGATCAGGTGGTGATCACCACGGAGGCGGGGCGGATCGCCGACGAGTTCGTGGTGTCCGCCGTGGCCGGCACGGCCCTGGCGGCGGCCGAGGATCTGGCGCGCATCGAACTGGCGGCGCTCCTGACCAAGCAGTTCACGCACTTCCTCGGCCAGGCACCCGACCCGTTCGCGGCCCTGGGGCGCTTCGGCCATCTGGCCGGCGAGCTGCTGCAGCGGCCGTCACGGAGCGGCTGGGCGGAGTTGCTGAGCGATTCCGAGGTGCTGCGCGGCCTGGCGCGCCTGCTCGGTGCCAGCGACTACCTGTGGGAGGACTTCGTCCGGCTGCAGTACGAAACGCTGCTGCCGCGGCTGCGCGACGCCGGGGCCACGGGTTACGCGGAGCGGGCCGGCGCGTGCGCCGTGCGGCTGGCCGATGCCCTGGATCGCGTCCCGACGGATGATCTCGTGGCAAGGAAGCAGGCGCTCAACGACTTCAAGGACCGCGAGGTGTTCCTGCTCGACCTGGATCACCTGCTGACCGAAGGCTTCGGCTTCCGGGAGCTGAGCGAGCGCCTCACCGAGCTGGCCGAGGCGGTGGTGGCCGCGGCGGTGGCGATGGCCTACGGCGAGCTTTGCCGGCGCCACGGTGCGCCATGCACGTTCGCGGGTCTGGAATCCCGCTACGCGGTGCTGGCGCTGGGCAAGTTCGGCGGGCGGGCGCTGGGCTACGCCTCCGACATCGAGCTGCTGTTCGTGTACGGCGATCAGGGATCGACCACCGGCGCCGACCGGCTGCCGAACCGCGAGTTCTGCCACCGGCTGGTGCGGGACACGGAGGAGCTGATTTCGGCCAAGCGGGAAGGGATCTTCGACGTGGACACGCGTCTGCGCCCCTACGGCGATTCGGGCCCGCTCGCCTGCAGTCTGGAGACGTTTGCCTCCTACTACGACGTCGGCGGCGCGGCGCTGTCCTACGAGCGCCTGGCGCTGGTCAGGCTGCGCGCGGTGGCCGGCGACGCGGCCCTGGGAGCTCGCATCGAGCGGCTGCGGGACAGCATCCTGTACACGCGCGGATCGCTGGACATGGCGTCGCTTGCCGATCTGCGCGCGCGGCAGGTTCGTGAGAAGTGCCCCGACGGGGTGGCCAACGCCAAGTTCAGCCCGGGGGCGCTGGTCGACGTCGAATACACGGTGCAGATCCTGCAGGTCGTGCACGGCTCGGACACCCCGGCGCTGCGTACGCCCAGCGTGCACGCGGCTCTGGATGAGCTGCGCAGGCTGGCGGTCATCGACCACGCGGATGCGCAGGCGCTCACCGACTCCTACGACTTTCTGCGGCGTCTGATCAACGGGCTGCGCATGCTGCGCGGCTCCGCCCGGGATCTGCTGCTCCCCGCTACCGACAGCGCCGAGTACGCGCACCTGGCGCGGCGCATCGGCTACGGCGGCCGCGGCGGGTTGGGTGAGGCGGCACAGTTGCGCACCGACTTCGAGGTGCACACCGCCGCGGTCCGGTCGTTCGTCGACCGCCGGTTCGGTCACGAATCGGTGCCCTGGGGCGTCGCCGCGGTCGGGCCGGCCGATCTGGTGCTCGCGGTCGGAACCGTGGCGGTCGGAACCGTCGCGGTCGGAGAAGCGGAGCTCGCCTTCCTGCGCAGGGCGGGGTTCCACGATTCCGGGCGGGCGATGCGCAACATCGTCCGGATCGTGTCGCTGTCGGGGGAAGGCGAGCGGCGCCGCGCGATGGCGCGCCTGATGGTCCTTGCGCTCGACGATCTCGCGCGCAGCGCCGATCCCGACATGGCGCTCAACAACTGGGAGCGGTTCGTGGCGGTGCAGCCCGACCCGCAGGCGCACCTCGCAGCCATGCTGGAACAACCGGTGCGGCTGTCGCTGCTGCTGTCGATGTTCGCGACCAGCCAGTTCCTGGTGGACACCCTGGTGAGAAGTCCGGAGTTTCTCGAGTGGATCGCCGACGAGCGCCGGCTGCACGGGCCGCGCTCGCTCGGGGCCATGCTGGCCGACCTGCATGCGCTGTCTTCGGACCGCGATCGCTGGCTGAGCTCGATCCGGCTGTTCCGCCGCCGCGAGCTGCTGCGCATCGCCGCGCGCGACTTCTACCTCGGCGCGCCGATCGCGGTGACGACCGCTGAGTTGGCGACGGTGGCCGAAGCGGTGGTGTCCGCCGCGCTGGAGCGGATCAGCCTCGATCTGTTCGGAGAGCCGCTCGGGCGCGGCGTGGCGATCCTGGCGTTCGGGAAGCTGGGGGGCCGCGAGCTCAACTACAGCTCCGACATCGATCTGGTGACGGTGTACGACACGCGGGCGGCCGGCCTCCGCGACCGCGCCAGGGCGCTCACGGCCCGGCTGCGACAGGATCTGAGCGCGCACACCGGCGAGCAGCACGCCTACCGGGTGGACCTGCGGCTGCGGCCTTACGGAGGGTCGGGGGAGCTGGTCACCGGGTCGAAGGCGTTCGTCGACTACTACGGACGGCATGCCGGACTGTGGGAGGTGCAGGCGTTGCTGCGCTGCCGTGCGGTCGCGGGGGACATCGGGTTCGGCGAGCGGCTGATCGAGGACCTGCAGCCGGTCATCCGGCGCGGCTTCGGCCATGCCGAGGTGGCGGGCACGATCGGCCGCATGCGCGATGCGCACACCGCGTCCGCGACGGTGGCGGCGGTCGGGTCGGGCCGCTTGCGGCGGGGCATAGACGTCAAGAACGGCCGCGGCGGGATTCGGGACGTCGAGTTCCTGGTGCAGGGACTGCAACTCACCAACGCCCGTGAGCATCCGCAGGTGTTGAGCGGCCACACGCCCACCGGCATCGAGCGGCTGGCGGAGGCCGGTCTGCTGGCCGATGCGGAGGCGCAGGCGCTCGCCGAGGACTATGCGCTGCTGCGCCGCACCGAGCACCTGCTGCAGGTGCTGGACGATCGTCAGGTGCATGCCATCCCGGCGGAAGGACCCGCCTTGATCGCGCTGGCGCGCCGCCTGCTGGGCGCGGAGGCGACCGAGAGGACGCTCGTGGAGACGCTCGCGGCCGTGACCGAGCGCGTCCACGCCGCCTACCGTTGCTGGCTCAAGGCCTGACGCAAGAAGGGCTCCGCCGTCGCGGAGCCCTTCTTGGTTACGTGAGGAAAGACGCGTATCGCGTTACCCGATCGCCGCCTCTCCCCGCTCGCCGGAGCGGATGCGGATGCACTCCGGCAGGTCCAGTATGAAGATCTTGCCGTCACCGATGGAGTCGGTGCGGGCGCCGCGTATGATCGCGTCGGTGGTGCGGGCGACGAAGCCGTCGTTCACGGCCACCTCCAGGCGCACCTTCTTGAGCAGGTTCACCTCGGTCTCGACACCGCGGTAGGTCTCCGTGTAGCCGCGCTGCTGGCCGCAGCCCAGCGCGTTGGTGACCGACATCTTGAAGACCTCTTCCTGGTAGAGCTCCTGCTTCACGTCGCCCAGCTTGTGGGGCTGTATGTACGCAATGATCAGTTTCACTTGTCGCCTCCTATTGGGATGAGAAGATCTGGAAGCCCGAGTACGCCTCGGCCCCGTGCTCGCCGATGTCCAGGCCGCGCAACTCTTCCTCGCGGCTGACGCGCAGACCCATGGCAGCCTTGATGACCGAGAACAGCACGAAGCCGGCCGCCATCGTCCAGGCGAACACCGCCACGACGCCCACGAACTGCACGCCGAGCTGCGCCAGGCCGCCGCCGAAGAACAGGCCGGAGACGCCGCCGATGGCCTCATTCGCGAACAGTCCGACCGCCAGGGTACCCCAGGCGCCGCACACACCATGCGCGGACACTGCGCCGATCGGATCGTCGATCTTGCACACCTTGTCCAGCAGCTCGACCGCCAGCACCACCAGCACGCCGCCAAGCAGTCCGATGAGGACGGCCATGGCCGGCGCCACGTACGCGCACCCGGCGGTGATCGACACCAGCCCGGCGATCGCGCCGTTGAGCGCGAAGGTGGGATCGGGCTTCCGGAACCAGATCCAGGCGGTGAACAGCGCGCCTACCGCGCCGGCGGCGGCCGCCACGTTGGTGTTGAGCGCGATCAGGGCGATGCTCAGGTCGGTGCCGGCCACCGTGCTGCCGGCGTTGAAGCCGAACCACCCGAACCAGAGGATGAAGACCCCCAGCGACGCGAGCGGCAGGCTGTGGCCGGGGATGGCGCGCGCGGTCAGGCCGGCGCCGTTCTTCACGTACTTGCCGATCCGGGGCCCGAGAACCATGGCGCCGACCAGACCCAGCCAGCCGCCGGTGGAGTGGACGACCGTGGAGCCGGCGAAGTCCGCGAAGCCGGGGCCGAGGTTCGACAGCCAGCCGCCGCCCCAGATCCAGTGGCCGACGATCGGATAGATCAGCGCCGTCACGAACACGCTGTAGACCATGTAGGCGGGGAAGCGCGTCCGCTCGGCCATGGAGCCGGACACGATCGTCGCCGCCGTGGCGGCGAACATCGCCTGGAACAGCCAGCCGGCAAAGGTCGATGCCGTGTCGGCGCCCCCGGCGTCGGCGGCGCTGGTACCGCCCAGGAAGAAGCCGCTGAAGCCGAACAGGCCGGCCTTGCTGGCACCGAACATGAGCGCGTAGCCGACCGCCCAGAACACCAGCGATCCGATCGAGAAGTCCATGAGGTTCTTCATGAGGATGTTGGCCGCGTTCTTGGCTCGGGTGAGGCCGGTTTCGAGCATCGCGAAGCCGGCCTGCATCAGGAAGACCAGGACGGCCGCGAACAATGTCCAGACCGTGTCGATCGCCACGACATTGGAGTCGGCGTCCGCGAAGGCCGCGAACGCGATCCCCAGGCCCAGGAGCACCAGGACATGGCGCTTTGGTGGTTGAGGTAGTTTCATGTGCGATCAGAAGCAAAATCCATGCCAATCACGACGAGACCATGATTGGGGTGCACGGACGACTTGGTGGTGTCCTCTCCTGCAGTTTCCTACCAAACGGTATGTAAAAAACATGGTTCCTACCGATTGGTAATACCTGGGCCGCGGTGCGGACGGGGAGAACGAGGTGCCGGAACCGGCTCAGTTCCGGAATCGATGGGGATCGATGCCGTACTTGCGGACCCGGAGGCCCATGATCCGTTCGGTGGTCCCCAACCGGCGGCCGGCCGCGGACAGGTTGCCGCGGGCCCACTTGAGCGCCTCTTCGATCAGCTCGCGCTCGACGCGCGCCACCATCGACTGCAGCGTCCCGCGCGGGCCGGTGCCGGTCGCGTCGGCGGTCTGCAGGCTTGGCGGCAGGTGGTGGCCGTGGATCACCTGATCACTGGACAGCAGGGCGGCCCGCTCGATGCAGTTCTCCAGCTCGCGTACGTTGCCGGGCCAATGGTAGCTCATCAGCATGTCGATCGCCGGCGTGGAGATGCGGCGTACCCCGTAGCGTTCCACGAAGTGGTCGGCGAGTTGCATGATGTCGCTCTTGCGCTCGCGCAGCGGCGGGATGTGCACGGGAAACACCGCGAGGCGGTAGTACAGGTCGGCGCGGAACAGCTCCTGATCCAGCAGCTTCTCCAGGTTGCGGTTGGTGGCGGCGATCACCCGCACGTCGCTGCGCATGGTAGTGATCCCGCCGACGCGCTCGAACTCCCGCTCCTGCAGCACCCGCAGCAACTTCACCTGCATGTGCGCCGTCAGGTCGCCGATCTCGTCGAGGAAGATCGTGCCGCCGTGGGCGAGCTCGAAGCGGCCCTTGCGGGACGCGACCGCGCCGGTGAACGCACCGCGCTCGTGGCCGAACAGCTCGCTCTCGATCACCGAATCGGGCAGCGCCGCGATGTTGACCTTCACGAACGGGCGCTCCGCGCGCGGGCTGTTGTAGTGGATGGCATGGGCTACCAGATCCTTGCCGGTGCCGGTCTCCCCGCGTATGAGCACCGTCGCCTCGCTGCCGGCGACCTGCTCGATGAGCCGGTAGACGGTACGCATCGCTTCCGAGTTGCCGACGATGTTGGACGGCCGGAAGCGGGACTGGAGCTCGCCTCGCAGGCGGTCGTTCTCGGCCGCCAGCCGTTGGCGCTGCTCCTCCGCCGTCTGACGCAGTTTGACCGCCTGCGCGATCATCGACGCGACGATCGACAGCAGGCGCACGATGTCTTCCGAGGCGGCCGGTTCCGCCAGCCGGCCGGTGGCCAGCGCGCCGACCACCTGGTTGCCGAGCTTGATCGGCACGCAGGTGAACGACTCCCCCGACGCCTGTCCAGTATCGATGGCGCCGGTGCGATTGAGGAACAGCGGCTCGTCAGCCACGTTGGGCACGACCACCGGCTGGCCGGTCTCGATGACGCGGCCGATGATGCCCTCGCCGATCTTGTAGCGGCCGCGCTCGCGCTGCAGCTCCGACAGGCCCAGCGCGGCCTCGATCGAGATCTCTCCGGTTTCGCGGTTCAACAGGCTGAGCACACCGACGCGCACCCTCAGCCGGTTGCGCAGCGCCTCCAGGACAGGACCGACCACCTCGCGCAGATCCAGGCTCTCGTCGAGGATGCGGCTGATCTGGAACAGCAGCGTCAACTCGCGGACGTCGCCACGCACCCCTACAGGGGTGTCGTCGCGCACGCCGGCCGGAGTGTCGGTCATCCTCACACAGGGCACCAGCCGCCGAGCCCTGTCAAGCATGGCTCGGCGGCTGGTGCCCAAAAAAACGCCCGCCGCTACGGCGGGCGTCCCCCGCTGTGGTCAGCAGCGAAGAGGTCCGATGGTAGGCGCCAAGTATGCCGACGCGTTTCCGTGGTGTCAACAGGCCTTCGGGCGAGTCGTTGACCGGGTTGTGGCCCGGCCGTATCCTCCGCTGCGTGTCCGAAACATCCGCGATTCACCCGCTCGCCGCAGAGCTCAACCGGGTCCTCGAGCCCACCGCGATAGGCCGCTCGCTCTCCGGGGTGGGCATTCGTCTGTACTTCCCCAAGGGCGTCGTCGCACAGTCGGCCGAAGCGGCCGAGCACGCCGACCGGTTCAACGCGACCGTGGGGTTGGCCGCCAGCGGCGGTGAGCCGATGCACCTGCCGGCGATCGCCGAGCGCCTTCCCAGTCTGACCGCCGAGCAGGCGTTTGCGTACGCGCCCACCGCCGGGATACCGGGTCTCCGGGATCGCTGGGCGGCCGAGATTCGCGCCAAGAACCCGTCGCTGGCGGCGGCGGTGTCGCGGCCGGTCGTGACGGCCGGTCTGACGGCGGGGATCGCGATCGCCGCCGATCTGTTCGTGGAGCCAGGCGATCCGGTGCTGCTGCCGGACTTGGTATGGGGCAACTACCGGTTGATCATGGGCGAACGGCGCGGCGCCCGCGTTGACAGCTACCCGTTCTTCGCTGCCGAAGCCGCGTCCATGGACGTGGGCGCCGTGGAACGGGCGCTCGCCGAACATCCGGCGGGCTCCAAGGTCGTGCTGATGTTCAACTTCCCGCACAACCCAACCGGCTACTCGCCGAAGCGGGCGGAGGCGGAACGATTGACCGCGGTCCTCGCCAGCGGGGCCGAGCGCGGCCTTCACCTGGTGGTGCTGGTCGACGACGCCTATCACGGTCTGTTCTACGAAGAGGAGACGCTGAAGGAGTCGCTGTTCGCCCGCCTCGCGGACCTGCATCAGAACCTGCTGGCGATCAAGATCGACGGACCGACCAAGGAGGAGTACGTCTGGGGCTTCCGGATCGGCTTCGTCACGGTCGGAGCCGCCGGGCTTGCGGCCGAGCACTACCGGGCGTTCGAGCAGAAGGCGATGGCGGCCATCCGCTCCACGGTGTCCAGTGCCAACCGGATGGCGCAGCACCTGGTGCTGGCGGCCCTGGACCACCCGGAGCACGCCAGCCAGCGCGCCGCCAACCAGGAAGAGCTCCGGCGGCGCTATCTGACCACGGTTCGCGAGCTCGGCAGGCGGTCGAGCGCGGCGATCCGGCCGCTGCCCTTCAACTCCGGCTACTTCATGTGCTTCCACCTGCCGGGCGGCACCGCGGAAGCGGTGCGGCGCTACCTGCTGTACGAGCGAGGCATAGGGACGATCTCCGTCGACGAGGAACACCTGCGGGTGGCGTTCGCGGGGGTCGACACGGCTGACCTGCCGGAGCTGTATGCCGAGATCTACGCCGCCGCCGAACGCTGTGCGGCGCAGGGGGACGCACCCGGAGGCGTCGCCGCGGCGTCCGGTTGATCCGCGCGCCCGCGGCGCGGGGGTTGCTCATCACGGCCCTGGCCGGCTGTCTGGCCGCCTGTGCAGGGTGGTCGAGAACGCTGGTCCACGTGGACACGGCCAACGCGGACGTCGCCGCCTACGCGGAGCAGTACAACCGTTCACAGGATCGTTACCGCGTCGTCATCCGCTACGTCGACGGTCCGGCCGGGCTACTCGCGCGCGGCGGCACCGATGCCGACGTGCTGGTCGGTCCGGGGCTCGCCAGCGGCGATCTGGTGCGGCGGCTGCGACCGCTGGACCGGCTGCTTGGACCCGGCCGGCTCGATGCTTCCGCGTTCTTCCCCAACCTGCTGGAGGCGGGGCGGGCGCGCGGTGCGCAGATCGCTCTGCCCCTGTCGTTCCGCCTTCCGGTGATCGTCGTGCGAGCCGGCGACGAGGCGATTCCATCGTTCGCGGTCACCCCGGAGGAACTGGCCGCTCGCGGTTCGGCGCCGGTCAGTTGGGACGCGGAGCTGGTGTACCAGGCGGCCGTTCTCTACGGCGCCTTCCGCCTACTGCCGGACGGCCGGATCGGCCTGGAGCAGGCGGCGGTCGACCGCGCGGTCGAGCTTGCACGCGGGCTGATTGCCGCGGGCGCGAACGAATACCCGGCCGACCCGCTCGGCGAGGATCTCACGCCCGCGCGGCCGTTCGTGCAGATGCTGCTGGACGGCCGGATCGACTTCTTTCTGACCGATCTGCAGGGATTTGTGGACATTCCCCGGGAACGGCGCAATCTGCTCGGCGTTCGGTGGCTCGGCAGGGCGGACCGGCTGCAGCCGGGCGAAGACCTGACCTATGCGGTGATCCGTGCCGGTGCGCGCAATCCGCGCGGCGCGCGGGCGTTCCTGCTGTGGCTGTTCGAGGCGACCACCCAGATGGCGCTGCTCGAGTTCAGCCATCGCGAGCATCTCACGGGATTCGGCATCGCCGGCGGACTGCCGGCCCTGATCGAGGTGGCCAGGTACGAGATGGCCGCTCACTATCCGTTCCTGCTCGGGCGCGTCCCCACTGCGGGCGAGCTGCACGCTCCGGCGGCGCTCAACGCCGACTGGGACCCGTTGCGCGAGGAGGTGGTGCTGCCGTGGCTGTGGGCGCAGACGCGGGGTGCGGACCAGCCGCCGCTGGCGGCAGCGATCGACGCGTGGCGGCAGCGGCGGCCAGCCGCGACGGAGCCGGCCGTCCCGGAGAATCCGCCGCCGCTCGTTGACACAGAAGAGAACGGCCGGTTAAGGTCAAGGCAATAACATAATCAGCCGCAGCATGGGTTCTCATGCGCGGCCAGGAGAAAAACAGCATGGCTACCGTTGAACTCCAAAACCTGTCCAAGATCTATGAGGGCGGGGTAAAGGCGGTCGATAACGCCAACATCAGCGTAGGGGACAAGGAATTCCTGGTACTCGTCGGTCCGTCGGGATGCGGCAAGACGACCACCCTGCGGTGCATCGCCGGACTCGAGGAGATTACCGACGGGGAGCTCTCGATCGACGGCACGCGCATGAACGACGTCGCGCCCAAGGATCGCGACATCGCCATGGTGTTCCAGAACTACGCGCTCTACCCGCACATGTCGGTGTACGAGAACATGGCCTTCGGACTGAAGATCAGGAAGTACCCGCGCAGCGAGATCGAAACCCGCGTGCGTGACGCGGCGCAGATCCTGGACATCGAGGAGTTGCTGGATCGCAAGCCAAAGGCCCTGTCCGGCGGACAGCGGCAGCGCGTCGCTGTCGGTCGCGCGATCGTCCGCAAGCCCAAGGTGTTCCTGTTCGACGAGCCGCTGTCCAACCTGGACGCGAAGCTGCGGGTGCAGATGCGGGCGGAGCTCGCCTCGCTGCATACCCGCCTGCAGGCGACCATGGTCTACGTCACCCACGATCAGGTGGAGGCGATGACCATGGGCGACCGCATCGTGGTCATGCGCGACGGCGTGATCCAGCAGATCGGCACGCCGCTGGCGCTGTACAACACGCCGGTCAACCGATTCGTGGCCGGCTTCATCGGCTCACCGCCCATGAACATCATGAAGGTCGGCCTGAAGGAAGCGGGCGGCAGGCTCGTCGTCAGCGACGCCGGCATCGAGCTTGAGGTCGCCCCCGCCCACCAGGACCGCCTGCGGTCTCACGTCGGGCGCGACGTCCTGCTGGGAATCCGGCCGGAGGACCTGACCTACACGGAGGATACCCGCAGCAGCACCCTCGTGGCGGCGGTCGACGTCGTCGAGCCACTGGGAGCTGAGACACACATCTACCTGGCGGTGGAATCCAATCAGCTCATCGCGAAGGTGGGGCCTGATGTGGACGTACGGGTTGGAGCCGAGATCACCTTGACCCCGAACATGGAGCGAGTCCACTACTTCGACCTGGAGACCGAAGCGTCTCTCACTCGGGCTGCGGCCACTGTCTAATTGGTAGAGAAAGGAAGGTAACGGCGAGCTCATGACCAAGCACTCGGTCACCAGGTGGTACCGCCTCGCGATCGCTGCCGTAGTGCCGTTGGTGCTTACGGTCTGTTATACGCCGCCCGACGCAATTGATTCCATTTCCGAGCTAGGCAACGTCGATGTCGAGCTGCCATCGACGACGGCGGTGGCAGCGGGTGAACCGGCGCCGCCGACCCAGCCGGCAATCGCAGTCGCGGTCCTTGCGCAACCGGCCCAGCCCGCTCCCGACGCCGGCCTGATCGGCCCGGGCGGGACGGCGAACGTCGCCGCCCGCATGGAGCCGGCACCGCCGCCGCATCCGGCGGTACTTGCCGTGGTACCGATGGGCGAAGTGGGAGAGCCTGGAACGCCGGTTGGTGCCGGGGCTGAGGGGATGCCCGAGCAGGGCACGGAGATGGAGCCTGAGCCGCCGCCGCCTCCGGTGCTGCTGGCGGTGGTACCGATGGGCGAGGTGGGAGTGCCCGGCACGCCTGTTGGCGTTGGTGCTGACGGGACGCCGGATGAGGGCACGGAGATGGAGCCTGAGCCGCCGCCGCCTCCCGTGTTGTTGGCCGTGGTGCCGACGAGCGAGGTAGGCGTACCTGGGACGCCTGTAGGCGTTGGTGCTGACGGGACGCTGGAGCAGGCTGCGACCATGGTGCCGGGGCGTCCGGGTCATCCGGTGATGATCGCGATGGCGATGGGCGTGCCGGGCGAGATTGGAGTGCCTGTAGGCGTTGGTGCTGACGGGACGCAGGCTGCGACCATGGTGCCGGGGCGTCCGGGTCATCCGGTGATGATCGCGGGATGGGCGTGCCGGGCGAGATTGGAGTGCCTGTAGGCGTTGGTGCCGGACGCTGGAGCAGGCTGCGACCATGGTGCCGGGGCGTCCGGGTCATCCGGTGATGATCGCGATGGCGATGGGCGTGCCGGGCGAGATTGGAGTGCCTGTAGGCGTTGGTGCTGACGGGACGCCGGAGCAGGCTGCGACCATGGTGCCGGGGCGTCCGGGTCATCCGGTGATGGTCGCGGCGCGGATGGGCGTGCCGGGCGAGATTGGAGTGGAGTGCCTGTAGGCGTTGGTGCTGACGGGACGCCGGAGCAGGCTGCGACCATGGTGCCGGGGCGTCCGGGTCATCCGGTGATGGTCGCGGCGCGGATGGGCGTGCCGGGCGAGATTGGAGTGCCTGTAGGCGTTGGTGCTGACGGGACGCTGGAGCAGGCTGCGACCATGGTGCCGGGGCGTCCGGGTCATCCGGTGATGGTCGCGATGGCGATGGGCGTGCCGGGCGAGATTGGAGTGCCTGTAGGCGTTGGTGCTGACGGGACGCTGGAGCAGGCTGCGACCATGGTGCCGGGGCGTCCGGGTCATCCGGTGATGGTCGCGATGGCGATGGGCGTGCCGGGCGAGATTGGAGTGCCTGTAGGCGTTGGTGCTGACGGGACGCCGGAGCAGGCTGCGACCATGGTGCCGGGGCGTCCGGGTCATCCGGTGATGGTCGCGGCGCGGATGGGCGTACCGGGCGAGATTGGAGTGCCTGTAGGCGTTGGTGCCGACGGGACGCTGGAGCAGGCTGCGACCATGGTGCCGGGGCGTCCGGGTCATCCGGTGATGGTCGCGATGGCGATGGGCGTGCCGGGCGAGATTGGAGTGCCTGTAGGCGTTGGTGCTGACGGGACGCTGGAGCAGGCTGCGACCATGGTGCCGGGGCGTCCGGGTCATCCGGTGATGGTCGCGATGGCGATGGGCGTGCCGGGCGAGATTGGAGTGCCTGTAGGCGTTGGTGCCGACGGGACGCCGGAGCAGGCTGCGACCATGGTGCCGGGGCGTCCGGGTCATCCGGTGATGATCGCGATGGCGATGGGCGTGCCGGGCGAGATTGGAGTGCCTGTAGGTGTCGATGCCGACGGAGCACCGGGGCAGGCTGAGCAGGTGATACCGGGGCGTCCGGGTCATCCGGTGATGGTCGCGGCGCGGATGGGCGTGCCGGGCGAGATTGGAGTGCCTGTAGGCGTTGGTGCCGACGGGACGCCGGGGCAGGCTGAGCAGGTGATACCGGGGCGTCCGGGTCATCCGGTGATGGTCGCGGCGCGGATGGGCGTGCCGGGCGAGATTGGAGTGCCTGTAGGCGTTGGTGCTGACGGGACGCCGGAGCAGGCTGCGACCATGGTGCCGGGGCGTCCGGGTCATCCGGTGATGATCGCGATGGCGATGGGCGTGCCGGGCGAGATTGGAGTGCCTGTAGGCGTTGGTGCTGACGGGACGCCGGAGCAGGCTGCGACCATGGTGCCGGGGCGTCCGGGTCATCCGGTGATGATCGCGATGGCGATGGGCGTGCCGGGCGAGATTGGAGTGCCGGTAGGTGTCGATGCTGACGGAGCACCGGGGCAGGCTGAGCAGGTGATACCGGGGCGTCCGGGTCATCCGGTGATGGTCGCGGCGCGGATGGGCGTGCCGGGCGAGATTGGAGTGCCGGTAGGTGTCGATGCTGACGGAGCACCGGGGCAGGCTGAGCAGGTGATACCGGGGCGTCCGGGTCATCCGGTGATGGTCGCGGCGCGGATGGGCGTGCCGGGCGAGATTGGAGTGCCGATAGGTGTCGGTGCCGACGGAGCACCGGGGCAGGCTGAGCAGGTGATACCGGCGCCTCCTGGGCATCCGGTAATGGTGGTGGCGCGGATGGGCGTGCCGGGCGAGATAGGTGTGCCGGCAGGTGTCGGTGCCGACGGGTCGGCGCTGCAGGTTGCGTATGTTGTGCCGGTGCGTCCGGGGCATCCGCAGATGGACGCGGCGCGGATGGGCGTGCCCGGCGGGCTGGGTGTTCCGGTGGGAGCCGGCGCCGGAGGGGCGTCGCTACTCGGCGCGCAACTGGAGCCTCCTCGACCGCTGCATCCGGAGGCGCCGGGGGCGTTGATGATGGCCGCGCTCGCCGAACCCGCGTCACCGGCGGGCGCCGGCGGAGCGGACGCGGTGCGTGATCGCGCCGGAATGGTCCCGCCGATGGCGCCGCCGCACCCGCAGATCGACTGGTCGGTGCCCGCGTCGCTGACGCAGCCGTCGCCAGCGGGCGCGGTCGGACCGACGGTCATTCAGGGTCCGACGGACGCCGACTTCGACCGGGTGCGCGTGCTCATCGCGCGTGCCGAAGAGGTCGACGCCGACTTCTACGACCCGCAGAATCTGAACGCAGCCCGTGAGGCTCTGGCCCTCGCCGAACGGATTCGCACCGCCGACCCGGGTGGATCCCATGTGGCGTTGGCGGTGGCCGAAGCGAACGCGATTGCCGCGTTCGAGAATACGGTGCGGCTGACCGCGGAGCGGTTGCGCAAGCTGCTGGCGGAACGCCTCGAAGAGCTGCGGGAGATCCAGGCGGATCTCTGGGTGCCGGTATCCTTCCAGGAGATGGTCGACGCCGTGCAGCGCGTCGAAGAGATGTTCGCAGCAGGCGATCTGATGGGAGCGTACCGGCTGGCGCTGGCAACCGCGGATGACATGCTCGCACTGCGTGATTCGCTGCTCGATCGGCTGGAGTTGTTGTCCGGCAAGCGCACGGAGACGGAGCGCTGTCTTGCGGCGGCGCAGAAGCTCGACACGAGCGACTGGACGGCCTCCAGGCTGGCGGAGTTGCGGTCGCTGTACGAGCAGCTCAACGCGCTGTACCTGACCGGCCTGGAAGCCATGCAGAGCTACCGGCTGGCCGACGCTGAAGAGGCGTTCGGCGCCGCGGTAGAGGTATGCCGCCGGTTGATGGCGGTCGCCGACGATGCCTATATGGACCAGATGGAGCGGGCCGCCGCGCTGATGAAGGCGGTGATGGAGGAGATCGAGGCAGCATCGAGGCTCCACGTGGTGACGGAGCTGGGTGACGTGATCAGACCGCAGCCGTGGTCCGGTCAGGCGGTGCTGGACGAGCTCCGCGCCGGCCCCGCGCAGCGCAACGCGATGCTCGACGGCATCGACCGCGAGGGCCAGAACGATCTGCAAAAGGCTCAGGGGCTGTGGATCGAAGGAGTCGTGGAGTTCGACGACCAGAAGTACGGTCAGTCCATCCGCCTCTTCGAAGACGCGCGCCGCTACCTGGAGCGCTACAAGTTCTACGCGGTCCTCAACGTCTACACCGTGAAACTGATTCCGGAACGGCGTGAAAGCCTGTGGCGTATCGCGGAATACGACTTCCACTACGGCGATCCGTTCCTGTGGCCGAGGATCTGGCGGCGCAACCGTGACCTGATCCAGAACCCCGACCTGATCTATCCGGGCTGGCAACTGATCATCCCGGCGCTCTGAGTCACGCCGGGACGGCCAGGCATGTCGGGGCGGCCAGTCACGTCGGGGCGGCCAGGCTCTGCTTGGCACTGACCGAGCCCACGTTGGCGCGCGCGGCCGAACTGGCGCGCGCCAACGCAGCCCGCATCGACCTGGTCGAGTTGCGGGCCGACTTTCTGGATGACGGGGAGCTGGGTCAGCTCCCCAGATTCCCCGAGATGGTCGGGATACCCGCCATCCTCACGATTCGGCGCACCGCCGAGGGTGGGCGGTTTCGCGCCGACGAGCGCGCACGCCGTCGCCTGATCGGCACCGCGGCCGGCGCGTACGACTACGTCGACCTGGAGTCGGACGTGGATCGCTCGTTCGATGGGTTGATACCCGCCGGCACCAGGGTGGTCCGGTCGCTGCACGACACCGCCGGTGTTCCGGACCAGATCGAACGGGTCATACGCGAGCTTCCCCGCTCGGGGGGGGAGATCGCCAAGGCCGCCGTAACGCCGCGGACCGGCAGCGAGATGGTCGACCTGTTCGAGTGCGCACAGCGGCTTGGTGCACCCTCAGACGCTCACGGTGAGCGCATCGTGTTGGGCATGGGACGGTTCGGGCTCCCCACGCGTATCCTGGCGGCCCATCTGGGCAACTTCCTGACATTCTGTTCGCTCGCCGCACGCTCCGCCGCGCCCGGCCACCTCGATCCGGACACCATTGTGGAGCTCTACCGGTTCCGATCGATCCATGCGGGCACCCGGGTATTGGGAGTGATCGGCACGCCGCTTTCGCACTCGCGGTCTCCGCAGATACACAACCCGGCACTGGCGGCGGCGGGGCTCGACGCCGTCTACGTGCCGATCGAGTTGGACGACGCGGCGCAACTGGACCGCCTGGCCCGACTCCTGCCGCTTGACGGCTGTTCGGTGACCATCCCGCACAAGGGGCATGCTGCCCGCATGTCCGACGCCGGTCCGATGGTTCGGCGGGTGGGCGCGTGCAACACCCTGGTGCGAACGCGCAACGGGTGGCGCGGCGAGAACACCGACGTGCACGGCTTTCTGGCGCCGCTCCGCCGCATGTCGATCGCTCCCCGCCGTGCGACGGTAGTCGGCGCCGGCGGCGCGGCGCGGGCGGTTGCCTTCGCGCTGCGCTCGCTCGGAACCGAGTTGCTGATCCTCAATCGAACCGAGCAGCGAGCGCATTCCCTGGCCCGAGACAGCGGCGCGACGGCGGGCGCGTTGGATGCGGCCGGGCTTGCGCAGGTGCCTGGTTACAGCGAGCTGATCGTCCAGACAACCAGCATGGGGCTTCCCGACAATCCGGGCGACCCGCTGGTGGAGTACGCCTTTCGTGGACATGAGCTGGTCTACGATCTGGTCTACGGTGAGGTTCTGACGCCGATTCTCCGGCGTGCGCGAGATGCGGGATGCGCTGTCATCGACGGCAGCCAGATGCTGGCCGAACAGGCGTACGAGCAGTTCCGTCTGTTCACCGGGCGCGTGTTTCCGGACAGTGCCAAGCCGAAGCCGGGTCGTCCCCGAGCGCGGTGACCGGCGACGGCTGACTGGGCTGGTCGCTCACGCGACCGATCCGACAGCGCCCCAACAACCGTCGCCTCCGGCTCCGCTTGTTGGCCCATCCCACCTCTCCATGAGTCGGTCGGGACTGGTCGCTCACGCGACCATTCCGACAGACTCATGGACGCTCATGGACGGACACATGGTGGTGGGGGTGGCTGGCAAGCTCGGCTCCGGCAAGAGCGCGGTGGCGGGAATCCTTGCGGCTGCCGGCTACCGGGTGATCGACGTCGACCGGCTCGGACACCGGGCGCTGGTCACGGAACGCGACCGCGTCGTCGACGCCTTCGGCCGGGGCGTCCTGGATCCCGACGGACAGATCGATCGCCGGCGTCTGGGGCCGCTGGTGTTCGGGAACGCGGAGGCCAGACGCCGCCTGGACGCGATCGTCCATCCGGTGATGGTGCGCAGTGTGAGGACGCTGGTGGAAGTCGAGCCGAGCGGAGTCGTCATCGACGCAGCGCTGCTGTACCCGCTGGGGCTCGACGCACTCTGCGATCTGGTGCTGTGGGTGCACGCCCCGGTGCTGCTGCGCCTGTATCGGGCCGTGGTGGTCGACCGCAAACGGGGCGCCACCGTGCTTGGGGCCATGTGGGCGCAACGCGGCCGGCGGCTCAAGCGTCCGTCCGCCGGCGTCGATACACGTAGTGTCTCGCGTCGCACCATCTACAACGTGGCGACGAGAGGCGTGCTCCGGCGCCAGATCGAGCTCATCCTCTAGCGCCGCCGACGATGGAGGGAGACGCATGGACAAGCAAGCGGCTGATACACAACGGATTCTCTGGGCGGTCGTTGCGGTCAGCCTTCTGGTCATCATCGTGCTGGCGGGGGGACTCTACTTCCTCCGGCCGCGGGGCGCGGAGGCGACCGAAGTCGCGGTGACCGACGCCGACGAGTCCCCGTTCGATCCGTTCGAGTACGTGCGAGGCGACCAGGAGACCCCGGGATTGCAAGAGGCGACGGATCCCGTCCGGCAGGTAACCCTGGTGGTGGGCGATCTCGAGTCGCAGGCGTCAACCGAGTCCCCGACGTCCGGCGAGGCTCTCGCGTCGCGGACGCCGCAGACTTCTTCGACTCCGACAGCCGCGATTCCGGCAGCAACGGTGACGCCGTCGCCGGCGTCCATCTCGAACGCGCCGGTGCCGGCACCGTCTCCCACCCTACCCGCGCCGGCGCCCGCGCCTGCCCCACGCGCAACCGGCGAATTGCGGTATTGGATCCAGGTAGGCTCGTTTTCCTCCCGATCACGAGCCGACGACCTGCACAAGGTGTTGGGGGAGCTGGGCTATGCCGGGCGGATCACCGCCCACGACGCCGACGGGGTCAGCATGCATCGGGTGCGGATCGGCCCGTATACATCGCGCCCGGAAGCCGACCGTCTGCTTGGTAAACTGCGGAACAGCAACGATATGGACGGCTGGATCGCTCAGGTGAGAGGATAGCGCCGCAAGAACACGGCGCCTGCGGCGCCGGGTTCTTGGCCCATCCCCGCCTTTGGCTCCACAGTCTGTCGGACAGCCGCTTACGCGGCTATCCCGCAGACTGTGGAGCGTACGAACGCCTGCTGCTGGTCACTTCGCAGGACGGTCCAGCAACGTCGCCTTGCGCAGGTTGATCCCCTTGTCTCGTCGGCGGAGATCCAGGAGCGCTGCCTCTATCTGACGCTCGCGGTCATAGCGGCGTGCGAACAGCTCCGCCTGTTCGTACCCGGAGGCCTTGACGTCCGCGACTCCGCAGCCGAGCAGTCGCAGCGGCGTGGTGCCGTTCCAACGCCGGTAGAGCAGGGCCCGCGCCACGTCGTACAGCTCCGCGGCCGATGCGATCGGCCGCTCCAGCGATCGGCGCGCCGAGAAGGTGTTGAAGTCGGCGTGACGGTACTTGATCGTTACGGTCCGGCCGCTCAAGGAGTGCTCCAACATGCGCTGCATCACCCGGTGGGCCAGCCCCAGGAGGGCTCGATTCAACCGGGTTGGATCGGCGCTGTCCGCGGCGAAGGTGCGTTCTGCGCTTACCGAGCGGCGGCGTGGCCACAGCCGTCCTGCCCCCGGCTCGCGGCCCCGAGCGGCAAGGTGCAGGAAGCGCGCCGCACCCGAGCCCAGCGTCGCCTCCAGGGATGCCGGGGTGCGCTCGGCCAGCGCCGCCACCGTATGGATGCCTGCGGCGTGCAGTCGCGCCACGGTCGATCCTCCCACGCCCCACAGATCCTGCAGCCGCAGCGTCGCGACGAACGCGGACTCCTCACCCGGCGGCACGATCAAGAGGCCGTCCGGCTTGGCAGCGGCCGAGGCCAGCTTCGCGACATAGCGCCCGGTGGCGCCGCCGACGGTGATGGTCAGGCCGAGCTCGGCCGCCACGCGCGCGCGGAGCGCTGCGGCTGCCTCCTGCGGCGGTCCATGCAGCCGCTCGGTACCCGACAGATCGACGAATGCCTCATCGATCGAGATCGGCTGCACGTCAGGGCTGAAGCTGCGCAACACCCGCATCACCCGCCGCGAGCGTTCGGCGTAGCGCTGCATACGCGGGGCCACGAATACCACGTGTGGACACCGTCGGGACGCCTCGGCGGCCGGCATCGCCGACCGGATACCGTATTGACGCGCCTCGTAGGAGCAGGAGGCGACTACCCCGCGTCCGGGCGGCACACCGCCGACGACGATCGGGTGCCCGCGCAGCGCCGGATTGTCGAGCTGCTCGACCGACGCGAAGAACGCGTCCAGGTCGACATGCAGCACGACCCCCGGCGGGGTGCCGGCCGGCGTGTCGGTCATCCCGACGGGTAGACGAACAGTGTGAGGCCGGTGGCCCCACTGGCGAGCGCCATCGCCAGGATCAGCGGCGACAGCCGGCGGCGGGCTCCCCAGACGGCGAGCGGCTCCGACGACCTCAAGGTGAGGCGGAGCGTCATCAGCACGAAGGGCAGGATGGCAACCGTGAGCAGGACGTCGCCGGTCCTCGGCGATAGGAGCAGCGCCTTCAGCAGCGCGTCGGCCCCGGCGCCGGTCAGGTCGGCCACCGCGGCGGCCGGCGCGGCGACCGAAGCGGCAAGCCACATGATCTTCACCGCTCGCAGCCGCGTCAGGCAGAACATCAGCGCTGCCGCAAAGGAGCAGACGAACGGCAGACTTGCCGCCGGATCGATCGTGGTGACGGCGGCGATCGTCGCCGCCAGCAGCGCCACCGCGCCGGTCGACAGGGCCCCGGCTTCCAGGGAGCGCCGGTCCTCAGTGTCCGTAGCGGGACCGGTGCCGGGCATCATCCGACACGTGGCCAGCGCCAGTGCCTTGACCGCAACGAGGACGAGCAGCAGCGCCATCGACCCCTTGAAGGCCACCGCCAGGGCAGGGACCCGTTGCCACAGCGAGGGGAGATCGCGTACCACGAGCAGCGCCGACAGCAGCGCGCTGGCGGCGCTCAGTGCCGCGTAGATGCCCGTGGCGGCGAGCGGCAGCATCCACGCGGAGCGCAGCACCAGACGGCGATAGGGCCGCAGACGGCCCGGCATCAGGAAGGCCAGCGCCAGGGCGAGGGACAGTGCGGCCGCAATCGACGCGACCACGCCGAGCTCATCCAGCGCCAAACGCAACCTGCCCACCTGCACGAACAGGTAGTGCCGCTCCCAGTCCGTGCCGCCTGCCGTCGTCACCCGCCTGCTCAGAGACTCGATAAATGACCCGAAGTCGTCGATCCAGGCGTCGATCGTGGTCGTGTGGCCGGTGGAGTGGTCGCCGGCGAGCTCAATCGCCGGATAACCGGCAGCCAGGTACGGATCGGCCCGGGATCGCGTGAGCGGCAGGCCGATCCTGGCGAGCTGGTTCGCGGTGCTGCGGGCCGTGAACGGGAGCCCGGTGTGGTCGAGCGCGCTGACCGCAGCATCCACCAACCAGCGCGGCGTCTGCAACGCGAGCCCGTCGGTACGCAGGACGATCCGGCCGGGGATGGTATCCAGGTTCAGGTAGATCACCGCGGCCGACTCGCGCAGAGCGGAACCGGCCGCCAGGGAGGCAATCCCGGAATTGAGCGCGGCGCTGCCTGGCGTGGGGCCGTGGGGCGCTGCGTTGTCGGCACCCACGAACACTACCCACAGCGTCAGCGGCAGCGGGCTTCGAGTGGCCCGCGCCGCCAGGTGCAGCGCCGTGACGACCGCCGTCGAGCCGTACTTCCCGGGTAGCGCCTCCGCTCGATGGTCGAGCGGCGCGATCACGGCCAGCGTCCGATCGGAACCACCGGGAACCGAGACGATGATCGCGCCGGGGACCGCGGTGCCCGACGTCGGGGCCACCACCGGATGCACCGTGTACGGTACCGCAAGCGCCTGGAGACGGGTCTCGACATAGCGTATGGCCTCGGCCTCCGCCGCGGAACCGGCCGGGCGCGGTGTCATGGTCTGCAGTGCGGCGAGGTCCGCGGCCGCCCGTACCGTCTGGCCGGAAGCGATGGGGGCAGCGGCCAGAAGCGCGCCCAGGCAGATCGCAAACAGCGGGGGCAAGCGGAATTGCAAATCCGCACGGCGGCGGCTATGGTGTTGCGGTATGGCGCTGCTCCCGGAGATCGCGGAACGGCGCAGCTGTCTGCGCTTCGATGGTCGGGCCGTCGACACCGCCAAGCTCGACCAGATCATCGAGGCGGGCCGTCTGGCACCTTCGGCAAAGAACCGGCAGGAGTGGCGTTTCATCGTCATCCGCAAGGCCGACCTGCGCGACAAGATCGCGGCGGCGGCGTTCCGTGAGCAGAACGTCGGCTCGGCCCCGGTGGTCATCGCGGCGTGTACCACGAACATCGACTACATGATGCCCAACGGGCAGTATTCGCACCCGATCGACGTGGCGGTCGCCACGACGTTCATGGCTCTCCAGGCCGAGGCGGAAGGGCTGCAGAGCTGTTTCATCACGACGTTCGATGAACAGGAGGTCAAGGATCTGCTGAGCGTACCGCATCGCATGCGCGTGGTTCTGTTGCTGGTGTTGGGCTACTCCGCGGAGCCGACGCCACCTCAGCCCCGCAAGCCGCTCCAGCAGATCGTCTCCTACGACCACTGGTGAGAGCCGGACTTCATCCTCACTAGTCTCCCATGCCGGCCGCATGACGCGCCAATCCGACAGACTCCTGCTGCAAGCGCCTCGCGCGGGCGGCGGACTGTCGTTCGGACGGGCCAACGCTCGTCGCCGGCTGCGCGAAGGGCTGCTCGATCTGTTCGCGCTCTGGGGGTACGGGCTCGTGGAGACGCCGGTGTTCGACTATTTCGAGGCGTTCCGGCCGGTGCTGGACCCCGACATGCTGGAGCGGGTGTACCGGCTGATCGATCGCGACGGAGAGCTGCTGCTGGTCCGATCGGACGTTACGCTGTTCGCGGCCAGGCTGGCGGCCCGCACGCTGCGTGGCGTCGAACTGCCCTTGCGTCTGTGCTATGCGGATTCGGTCGTCCGGCATGAGGATGCCGAGAGCATCTCGCACAACGAGTCGTATCAGGTAGGCGCCGAGCTGATCGGCCGCTCCGGGGCGGACGCCGACACGGAGATCATCGCGCTGTGTCTGCGCGCGTTGCAGCATGCCGGCGTGGAAGACGTGGCGCTGCATGTGGGATCGCGTGCCGTGTTCGACGGCTGCTACGCGGCGGTTCCCGACGCCGAGCGCGTCGAGCTTCGCAGGGCGATTCGCTACCGGGAGTGGGACTCGGTGCGCGAGCGCGCGTCCGCGGCCGGCGTGGCCCATGCGGAAGCGCTCGCGGAACTGTTCGCGATGATCGGCGACATCCAGGAGCTCGAGGCGCGCCTGGCCGACCTGGGGGACCGTTTGCCTGTCGCCGCACGCGAGGCGGTTGCCCATCTGCTGGCGGTGGCCGCGGCACTCCGCACGCTGGATCTGCATCCCATTCGGCTGGATCTGTCGGAGCTCGGCATGCAGTCCTACTACTCCGGGATCGTCCTGTCGGCCTACGTAGCCGGATCGGGCGGACCCGTCGCGGTCGGAGGTCGCTACGACGGCCTGCTCGGGCGTTTCGGCGGCGACTGCCCTTCGACCGGTTTCGCGCTGCTGCTCGGACGCCTGGAGCGTCAGGCGCGCGGCGTCGAGATCGCCGGCAACGAGCCGGTGGATCTGAGCGGCAGCCCCTTCCCGGCTACGTACCGGCAGGCGGAGGCGCTGCGGGCCGACGGGCGCGCGGTCATCCAATAGCGCGACGATGCCCAGCCGTGCCGACGCCCCCGCCCTGAGCATCGCGCTGCCGAAGACCGACCGGCTTCTGGCGGCGATACTGGAATGTATCGCGTCGGTTGGCCATGAGTTGACGTTCGGGCCTCGCGAGCTGCTTGCCGAGGACAGGAGCGGCCAGATGCGGGCGATCCTGGTGCGAAATCACGATCTGCCCATCTACGTCGATCACGGTATCGCCGGCCTGGGGATCTGCGGCAGCGACGTGCTCGGCGAGGCGGACGGCCATTTTCTGCGCCTGCACCGGTTCGACTTCCGCGGCGGCATGTTCTGCCTGGCCGCCAGGCGAGGCACCACGCTGCGGCAGATCCTGGCGGATGGCCGCGAGCTGACGATCGCCACCTCCTATCCGCGGTTCGCGCGCGGCTACTTCAGCCGGCAGGGGATACCCACGCAGATCATCCGGCTGACCGGCTCGGTGGAGCTGGCGCCGGTCCTGGGGCTGGCGCCCTGCATCGTGGACATCGTCGAGACCGGGGCCACGCTGGCCGCCCAGGGGTTGGAGGTGATAGAGCGGATGGAGCCGACGGCGGTCTACTTGATCGCCAATCCCGCCTACTATAAGTTGCGGTTTCGCGCCGTCGACCGGCTGGTCAGCCGGTTGGCTGCGCGTTGATCCCATGGCCGGCCGGCAGAGCTCGTTCGATCGGACGACGAAGGAGACCGAGGTCGCGGTACGTCTGGACCTGGATCCTGTCGACCAGGAAAGCGTGCCGGCCGTCGACGTGTCCACCGGCGTGCCGTTCTTCGATCACATGCTGCACGCCATGGCGTTCCACGGCGGCATCGGCCTGCAGGTGAAGGCCTCCGGCGACCTGAAGGTGGACGCCCATCACGTCGTGGAGGACGTGGGGATCGTCCTGGGCGAGTGCCTGTTCGTGGCGATGGAGCAGGGCGGCCCGCTCGTCCGCTTCGGGCATGCGGTGGTGCCGATGGATGACGCGCTGGCGGAGGTGACCGTGGACGCCGGCGGGCGCTCCTACTGCCGGTTCGACGCGGCGTTTCCGCAGGACCGTGCGGGTGACTTCGATGTCTGGCTGCTGCGCGAGTTCTTCACGGCCCTGGCCGGACGAGCGCGTATCAACGTCCACGCCGCGGCGCGCTACGGCGACAACTCCCATCACATGGCCGAAGCGCTGTGCAAGGCGTTGGGCCGCGCTCTGGGACAGGCGTTCCGGGCGGCTCCGGGGCGGGAGCCGCGCTCCACCAAGGGCCGGGTGGTCTGAGCCGTCGCGCGGCTCCAGCTCAGGAAACGGGCTCCAACACGGCGCGGATGCGCCGTACGCCCGACGAGGACGACTGCTCCTTGACGATCCCGAAGCGGCCCAGCTCGCCGGTGCGACCCGCGTGCGGACCGCCGCACACCTCCTTGGAGTAGCCGCCGATCGAGTAGACCTTCACGTCTTCCTGGTACTTCTCCCCGAACAGGGCGATGGCGCCGCCGTCCAGAGCGTCCTGCAGCTTCATCACCTGCATGCTGATCGGAAGGTCGTCGGCGATGCGGTCGTTGACGGTGTCCTGGACGCGCTCGATCTGGTCCCGGGACATCGGCGTGCCGTGCGAGAAGTCGAAGCGCAGCCGCTCGGCGGTGATGTTGCTTCCCTTCTGCTGCACGTGCTCGCCCAGCTCGTCACGCAGGGCCTGATGCAGCAGGTGCGTGGCGGTGTGCAGGCGCTGCACCACCTCGCTGGCGTCGGCCAGCCCGCCCTTGAAGGTCTTGTCGGCGCCGGCCTTCGACCGCTTCTGGTGCTCGGCGTACTGCCGGTCGAATCCGGCGCCGTCCACGCTCAGTCCGTGCTCGCCGGCGAGCTCCGCGGTGATCTCCAGCGGGAACCCGAAGGTGTCGTACAGCCGGAATGCGACGTCGCCCGGGATCACCTTGTCGGTGCGCTCGCGCAGGAGCGGCAACATCTTCGCGAACTCCGCCTCACCCTTGGCCAGCGCGGCGGAGAAGCGCCCTTCCTCCCGCGACAGCTCGGTCAGGTTTGCCTTGCCGTTGTCGGCGAGTTGCGGGTAGGCGTCGCCGTAGCGGTCGATGACGCTCTCGGCGGTGGCGCGCAGCATCTCGCCCGGGATGTCGAGCTTGCGCCCATGCCGGATCGCGCGCCGGATGATCCTGCGCAGCACGTAGCCCTGGCCCAGGTTGGAGGGGGTGATGCCGGCTTCGTCGCCGAGCATGAACACGGCGGCGCGCACGTGGTCGACCAGGATGCGGATCGACTGGTCGCGCTCGGCATCCTCCCCGTAGGTGACGCCCGCCTGGCCGGCAGCGGTGGCGACCACGGGTGCCAGCACGTCGATGTCGTATACGCTGGCCACGCCCTGCAGCACCGCGGCGGTCCGCTCCACGCCCATGCCGGTGTCCACGCATGGCTGCCCGAGCGGCACGAAGCGGCCCTCGCGGGTCTTGTCGTACTGCATGAAGACGTCGTTCCAGATCTCCAGGTGGCGGTCGCCGTTGCCCGGGGTGCGGCCGTCGTCGCCGGCGTCGGGGTGCAGATCGATGTACATCTCCGTGGTCGGGCCGCACGGGCCGGTCTGGCCGGCCGGTCCCCACCAGTTGTCCTCCTCGAGGAAGTGGATGTGATCCTCGGCGATGCCCAGCGACCGCCAGGCGGCGGCCGCCTCTTCGTCGCGGGGCACCGTCTCGTTGCCGGCGAAGCAGGTCACGTGCAGGTGCTCGACCGGAAAGCCCAGCCAGCGGCTGTCGGTGAGGAACTCGTAGCTCAGCTCGATCGCGCCCTGCTTGAAGTAGTCGCCGAGCGACCAGTTGCCCAGCATCTCGATCAGCGTCAGGTGCGACTCGTCGCCGACCAGGTCGATGTCGATCGTGCGGATGCACTTCTGCACGTTGACGAGCCGCCGTCCGGACGGGTGCGGGGCGCCCAGCACGTAGGGGACCAGCGGGTGCACGCCCGCCATCACGAACAGCGCCGTAGGGTCGTTCTCCGGAATCAGCGAGTGGTTGGGAATGCGCGCATGGCCCTTGGATTCGAAGTAGGCCAGATAGATATCGCGGAGCTCGTCGACCTTCATGAGACGTGCGGAGTCTGTCGGATTGCCGCGTATGCGGCAAGCGGACAGACTCCGCACTGAGCGGGTGGGATGGGCCAGAAACGGAGCCGCAGGCGACGGTTCTGGGGCGCTGGTCAGCGGCCGGGCCTGGTGTCAAACCGCGGCGGCTCAGGTGAGCGGCTCGACCAGATCCTCCGCCTCCGGGGTGAGCAGGTCCGGGAACACGTACACCATGCCGCCGCTCCTGCGCACGCGCAACTCCGCGTGCCCTCGGGAGACCAGATCGTCCAGGCATGCCTTGGACTCGTCGAGGCTGTAGTCGCCGTCCACGGCGACCTCGGTGGGCGTCACGACCCCGCCGTGTGCCTTGGCCGCCCGCAGGATCACGGTCTCGATCGGCTCGATGGCAGCCGCCGTCACATCGGGGTCGAGCGGAAGGCCGCCCGGAGCCCGCGCCGGAAGGCGCCGCGCGGTCTCCGCGTCGACCATGGTGGGAATCGTGAACAGGTCGATGATGTTGCCGATCCCGAACAGCCCCCAGGTGCAGAGCCACAGGATGCCGGTGCCGATCCGTCCCAGGTAGAAGCGATGGATCCCGGAAACCCCGAACAGACAGAGCGCCCACAGCAGGTAGGCGGTGCCCCGCGAGTAGCTCATGCAGCGCGCCTAGCCTAAGGGTACAACCGTTGCAGCGTGCGGGGAAACGCGATCGCCTCGCGCACGTGGGGGATGCCGGCGATCCAGGCGAGGGTACGTTCCAGCCCGATGCCGAACCCTGAATGGGGCACCGAGCCGAAGCGGCGCAGATCCAGGTACCACTCGTAGGCGTCGACCGGCAGGCCGTGCGCCTCGATCGCGGCGACCAGCGCGTCCAGGTCGTCCTCGCGCTGCGAGCCGCCGGCGATCTCGCCATAGCCTTCCGGCGCCAACAGGTCGGAGCAGCGCACCCGGTCCGGGTCGGTGGGGTGGCCCTTCATGTAGAACGCCTTTGCCGCGCGCGGGTAGTCGGTGACGAACACCGGCCGGTCGAAGCTCAGGCTGACGGCCGTCTCCTCGTCCGCGCCCAGATCCTCACCGAGCTGCAACTCGGCGCCGGACGCCTGCGCGATGCGCACGGCCTCATCGTAGGCGATGCGCGGAAACGGCGGGGCCAGCCGCTCCAGCGGCGCGGTGTCTCGCTCCAGCGTCGCGAGCTCGCTTTCGCAGCGTGCCAGGACGTGCTCCACCACGGCGAGCACCAAGTCTTCCTGGAGCTGCATGTTGGCGTCGCTGTCCGCGAACGCGACCTCGGCCTCCAGCATCCAGAACTCGCTCAGATGGCGGCGCGTCTTGGACTTCTCCGCGCGGAACGTGGGGCCGAAATTGTACACCTTGCCGAGCGCCTGGCAGGCCGCCTCCAGATAGAGCTGTCCGGTCTGCGCCAGATGCGCCTCACCCAGGTCGTAATAGGGCAGGGTGAACAGGGACGACGCGCTTTCGCCCACCGCGCCGGTGAGGATCGGCGTGTCCACCAGCACGAAACCCCGCCGGTCGAAGAAGGCGTGCATCGCGAGGCGCAGCTCGCCGCGCAGCCGCATCAGGGCCTCCTGCCGGCGCGAGCGCAGCCACAGATGGCGGTGGGCCAGCAGGAAGTCGACGCCGTGCGCCTTCTTGGCGATCGGGTACTCGGCCGTCGGAGCCTGCACGACCTGCAGCGCATGCAGCTGCAATTCGTAACCGCCGGGGGCGCGCGGCTCGGTCCGCACCGTGCCGTGCGCGATCAGGCTGGACTCCAGGGGGAGCCGGGCGGCACGCTCGAACGAGCCGGGTTCCGTCTCGCCGTCGATGGCGGTGGCCTGGATGCGCCCGGTCCCGTCGCGGAGCTGCAGGAACAGGATGCGGCCCTTGGAGCGGGTGTTGTACAGCCAGCCGGCCAGCTCCACCGCCTGGCCGTCGTGCGCGCCCACGTCCCTGATCGCCACGCGGGGCGGAGCGGCGTCCGTCATGCCACACCTATCATGCCACACCTATCATGACAGCCCGTCGCGGATGCGGCCCAGCAGTCGCTCGGCATGGCCGGCGTCGAAGGCGGCCGTGAGCAGACGGCGCACGGCCGCCGGTCCCCCCGTCGCCGTGAACCGGACCGAGGACGGCCGGACGCCGTACTCCTCCATGATCCGGCGGGCATCGCGCTCGCTCACTGTGCCCAGGCGGGCGATCACGCTGCAGATTCCCATGACTTCCTGAGCGTCCAGGGCGCCCAGGATCCCGGCGGCGTCGTCCGGGTCGATCAGCAGCAGGAAGAGGCCGGCGCGCTCGTAGCCAGCGTCGCGCGCCTCGTCCTTGGCCCGATGGGCGAGCTCGCCGGGAGTCGGCGTGTGCGCCGCGGTAGCACACCGGTTCATGTCGATTCCACGGCGAACGCGGCCACGTTGCGCTCGGTTCGACTGAACTCCACGCCGATCAGATGGATAGGCTGGCGGAGGTGGCGGTACTTGTCGGCGTAGCCCCGCTCCTGCAACTGAGCCAGCGCTCTCCCGTCCGGTTGGGCCTCGTCCACCTTGAACTCGAACAGGTAGATCTGATCGTGGAAGCGCACCGACAGCAGGTCGTCGGCGCCGAGCATGCCGTCCAGCGCCGGGGCGAACACCTGCCGCGTGAGCAGTGTGTCGATCAGGAACGCCGGCGTGCCGGTCTCGAACCAGTGCGCCTTGAACCGGCGGCTGCGGAACAGCAGGAGGAGGCCGAACGGGTTGTAGACCCGCTCGTCACCGAGCCAGTTGTAGCCGTTGTACCACTCGCGGATGCGTTCCCGGTCCAGGCCGTCGAGCTCCGGCGCGAACACCGCGTCCAGATCCGTCTCGGTGTAGCCGCACATGGACGAAAATGGCGCGTCGAGGGTAAGGTCCGTGAGGTTGTTCAGGTCCCAGAACAGGCTCACCTTGGTGAACTTGCTCACGCCGGTAAAGAAGCTGAATTTGACGTGCGCGTCGGCGAACTTCACCGTCGAGTACAGCCCGCGCAGGAAGTCGCGGTTGGCGCGGGCCGTGTCCGGCGCTCCAAAGGCGTCCAGGATCGGCTTGTCGTATTCGTCTACCAGCACGACGACGCGCTGCCCAGTGTGTCGATGCAGCGCGCGGATCAGATGGCGGAAACGCTCCGGCGCGGTGTCGTAGCGCCCCGCGACCCCGGCGTCCTCCTCGATCGCGTCCAGTTGCGCCATGGTCGCCCGGTGCACGTCCTCCGGCGCCTTGAACCCGCCCGCGCTGAAGTCGAGCCGCACCACGGGATGGCGCGTCGACCAAGTCCAGTCGTCGTGGACGGCAAGACCCCGGAATAGCGGTTCGTTGCCCTCGAACAGTTCCTTGAGCGTGTCCACAAACAAGCTCTTGCCGAAGCGCCGGGGGCGGGAGAGGAAGTAGTGCTTGCCTTCGTCCACCAGCCGCTTGGCGTAGGCGGTCTTGTCGACGTAGTAGCAGCCGTCCTCGCGAATTTCGCGGAAGGTCTGGATGCCGATGGGGAGCTTCCGCCTCATGTCAGTCGCTGAGCCACGCGCACCCCACGCTACCACAGCGGGGGACCGTGGCTCCCTGGCGCGGGCGAGTTCGCCCAGCAGCCGGCGTATCGCGGGACGGGAGCCGAATTGCTCGACGGGCATCAACCGCGGCCGGTAGGGCCGTGCGCGGAGGCCTGCCTGGGCTACCGCTCGCGGTACTGCGCGTCCAGCAGATCGGCGACCGGCAGCGGGTTGCAGACCGACGGCGCGCAGCGGGCGCCGCCCCGGGTCAGGTTCAGGCCATGATCGCCGACTGCCTTCGCAACCGCCGCAGAACCGGCGCGGTGCTCCGCGGCGTCCCGCACGGCGCACAGCATCGGGTCGACCTCCCTCAGCGCCTGCTCGAACAGATCGAAGATGCTGGCGGTGGAGACCGCGGCGCCGTCGCACGGGTGGCACCAGCGGCGGTGCGTTTCGTTGGCCCAGTCGACGCTGCGGTCGATCGTCACCGGATGGAATACCGCCAGGCGCCGCCGCCCCCCCTGCTCGCGCCGCTCCATCTCCATCGCGCGTCGGCGGAACCCCGGATTGCGGGGGTCGGTCATCGCGAAGAAGCGCAGGGAGTCACGGTAGGCGTTGCCGACGCGCGCGTCGTCGGTGCCCGGATCGTGGGCACGCGGGTAGACCTCCGCGATGGCGGAGACCAGCCCTGCACGCAGGCCGGCCGGCAGCTCCTCGCCCAGGTGCACCGCGGAGAAGACGTCGATCCCCCGCACGTCACCGCGCAGCCGCTCGGCCAGCAGAACGTCCAGTACGCGCTCCAGAAAGGCGTGACAGCGGCGCAGGCGCCGCGTCGCAGGGTTGCCCGGCACGACCCAGCCGGCGTGGTAGACGACATACGGATGCCAGGAGCGGTCAAGGGCCGCGTGCGTGGCCATGCCGGCCGCGAACGCGACGGTCTCTGCGTCCGGCGGGGCGTGGCGCAGGAAGGCCTCCACCAGGCTGCCAAAGCGAGCGCGGTGCATCAGCGGTCCGAAGCGGAACCCGTGCGGCCGGGTGCGCAGGGCGTGGTAGAAGAGATCCGGCCCCTGAGCCCCCAGACGCAGGGCGTTGCCCGCCGCGCCGAGGAGCCCCTCGCCGTGCACGCCGAGACGCCGAACCGCTTCCTCGGCGAACAGCAGGTGGGCGACGTGAGCGGGCATGCCTGCCGATGAGTCTGTCGGAATGGCCGCGCCAGCGGAATGCCGTGCCACCGGCAGCCTGGCACGGGTATTGTCTGCGGTCTTCTCAGATGGTAGAACACGCTCCGACGCCGCTGTAGCTCAGTTGGTAGAGCAAGGGACTGAAAATCCCTGTGTCAACAGTTCGATTCTGTTCGGCGGCATCCCGACGGCATGGCTCTCGCGCTGGGACGGCGCGTGGCTGCGCTTCGCTAGCCGCGTATCCAGGCGTAGGGCCCGCTCAGGTAGCCGGTCGGCCCGTCCGCCGGTGCGGCGTATACGTACACCAGCAGCTCTTCGGTGCGGGTGTCGTTCGCGAGCGTGGACTCCAGGTCGATGCGCTCCGCGAAGGTGGCGGCCGCCACCCGTGACCCGGCGCTGCCATACAGCCATACCTCGTAGGAGGCAAACGGACCGGTGACGGCAAGCTCGTCCGCCTCGATCGTGACTTCGATCGCCTCCGCCCGCCGCCGTGCCGCAGCGCCCGCGGTCCCGGCGATCTGGAAGCGGATCTCCGCGGTCTGGCCGGCGATGTCCTGCACGATCACGCGGTAGACGCCGGCCGGCAACGGCTCGTCCTCCGGCATCGCCAGCGCCGTCGAGCCGATCCAGGTGCCTCCATCCGTTCGGTCGACCACCCAGTCCTGCGGCGTCAGCCGCCAGAAGAGTTGCGCGTCGTCGTTCATCACGTACAGCGCCTCCAGGTCCTGCAGGCCGTCGGCGTCGCTGACCCGCGCGAACAGGGTCAGGGTCTCGTAGGTGCGGCCCACCCGCAGGTCCTCGAACACCACGCGCTTCCAGAACAGCTCGTGGGCCTCGGGAGCGGCGACCTCGCACGCCGCCAGCAGGCAGAGCGGGCCGAGTACGACGATGGCGCGGCCGAGCCCGCCCCGTCCGTTACGGCCCTTGAGAGTCAAGCACATCGGCCAGCCCCGCCAGCAGCGACCGGTTCTCCGGCTCGGTGCCGATGGTGATCCGCAGCCAGTCAGCGAGCGCCGACGGCTTCGTCCAGCATCGCACCACCAGCCCCCGCCGCAGGAGCGCGTCGGCCACAGCCGGCGCCCGCTCGCCGACCCGCACCATGATGAAGTTGGCATGCGTGGGCACGAACGGAAGGCCCAATGCATCGAATCCGGCGGTGAGCTGCTGCTTGCCGTCGCGGTTGACCTGCAGGGTGCGCCGCAGGAAGTCATCGTCGTCCGCCGCCGCCAGGCCGGCGGCCTGCGCCGTGACCGACAGGTCGAACGGCGGACGCACCCGGTGCATCAGCTCGATCACCCGCGGATCGCCGTAGGCGAAGCCGAAGCGCACGCCGGCCAGGCCGTGGCTCTTGGAGAAGGTGCGGGTCACCAGCAGGTTCGCGGCACCGCCGCGCACGCGCGCGGCCGTGTCCGGGCGCAGCCGCGGGTCTGCGAAGTCCGCGTACGCCTCGTCGTGGATCAGCAGCACGTCATCCGGCAGCGCCGCCAACAGCTCGGCGAAGCTCCGCGCGTCGATGAGCGTCCCCGTGGGGTTGTTGGGGTTGCAGAGAAAGATCGCTTTGGTGGCGGGGGTGACCATCGCCAGCATCGCGTCCACGTCGATCTCCATGCCGGCCATGGCCGACCGCACGACGCGCGCGCCCATAATCCGGGCGACGATCTCGTACATGCTGAAGGTCATCTCCGGGACGATCACTTCGTCGTCCGCGTGCACGAACGTCATCGCCGCGGCCAGCAGCAGCGCATCGGAGCCGTTGCCGGCGATCAGGTGGTCCGGGGTCAGGTCGAGGAGGGAGGCGAGCCGTTCGCGCACCCGGCGCGCGCTCGACTCCACGTAGCGGTGGGAGAGGTCGAGCGCGGCGCGGATGGCCGCCACCGCGGCCGGCGAGGCGCCGAGCGGGTTCTCATTGGAGGCCAGCTTGATCACTTCGTCCCGGCCGGACGTCTCCATCGCCTCTTCCAGGGACGTGCCGGGGACGTACGGGGCGATGTCGAGCACGGACGGGTTGGCCCGCCGGTACGGATCGAACGGCATGGACGGGACGCTAAACGATTTGACCCCGCGGGTCATGCGAATGGACTCGGCCCGGCGGCGAGCCACCGAGCCAGGCAGCAAGGTGCCTTGGGGACGTGCGCTACGAGTGCGCCGGCGCCTTCGAGCGGGGGAGGGTCGGGCTATGGCATCGGGGGTCGTGTGGTATCGTGCATAGGGAAGCCTCGGCTTGGAAACGGTTGCGCCACTGCGTGGGCGACGGCAGTGGTGAGATCACGCTCCTTGGCGCGTGCGGCGTGTGCAAGGCAACGAGTCATCAGGGCCGCCGAGCAGGAGTTGACCTGAGTGGACGGCCGCAGTGCTAAGCGTGTCCGGAGGGAGTCGGAACGGGGCCGCGCCGTCATCGCGCGAAAGGTGAAGCGCAAGCGCCGCGCCGCCGCCCGGCGGCCGGCGGCGCGGCAGAGACGTGACAGCTCGGGCATGGGCGAGCGCACCCCTGTTCCCTACCCGACCCCGCGGGGAGACGCGCGCGCCGCAGACGGGTGGCTGCCGGCAATGGTGTGGGTTGCCAGCGTCTGGTTGGCGACGCGCGTCGCGCTGACCGTCGTAGGCGTGTTGGCCAGAGAGTGGATCGGTCCGTTGCCGACCATCGGTAACGTGCAGATGCACTTCGGCGTCGGGACCGGGCAGGCATGGCTTGACATCTGGGGCGCCTGGGACGCGCGCTGGTACCACCATGTCGCCGAGGTGGGCTACCAGGCGGGGCAAGACTCGGACGGCCAGGCGAACTACGCGTTTTTTTCCCCTGTACCCCTGGCTTGCAAGGTTCGCAGGGGCACTCCTGGGTAGCAGCTACCTGGGCGGACTCCTGGTCTCGAATGCGGCGATCCTGACCGGCGCATACGTGCTGTACCGCTGGGTAGAGTTCGAAAAGGACTCCGAAACCGCGCAGAAGGCGGTATTGTTCCTGTTCCTGTTTCCCACTGCTTACGTGTTCTCATGCATGATGAGCGAGGGGCTGTTCATCGCGCTCACCATCGGCTGCTGGTACTACGCCCGCCGGGGAAACTGGCCGGTGGCCGCTGCCTTGGGCGGGTTGAGCGCGATGACCCGCCCGCTGGGAGTTCTCATCGCCGGGCTCCTGGCATGGGAGTATCTCCGCCAGCGGCAGTTTCGCGTCCGCTTGCCGCTCGTTCCTCGTATCGTGTGGTCCGATCTCACCGCCGCGGTGGACCGTCGCGTGTTCTGGTTATGCTTGGTGCCGGCGGGGCTCGCGGTCTTCATGGGGGTGTGTTGGCAGGTGGCCGGCAGTCCGCTGGCATTCGCCGAGATTCAGGCGGAGTGGCACGACGATACCTGGGTCAATCCGGTGCTGGTTCTGTATCGTTCGCTCACCGCATGGAGCAATGACGGCTCCTTCGGGTTGCTGAACGGAACCACCGCACTCGTATACGGCGCGTCGCTTACCATATCCGTGCTGGCGGTTCTGGTAGTAGCACGAAGGCAGATCGGGTTGCCGCTCCTGCTCTGGTCGCTGGCGCACGTGCTCGTATCGCTTTCGTCGTCCTACCGGTCGCCGTTGTCCATGCCGAGACTTCTGGTCGTCCTGTTCCCGCTTGCTGTCGTGTTCGCCGCGCTGCCGACGCGAAGGGCGCCATTCTGGATGGTCGCCGTCATGCTGGCGGCGCTGCAGGCGACAACGTTGGCGCTTTGGACCAACGCCTATCCCATCGCGATCTGAAGGTGGGCGTCGGTTTCGGGCGCTGCCGGCGACGCATGCAGCGCGGAGCGGCGGTAACGGCGAGGCCGACTCCGTTGACAAGCATGCAAAATAATGCATGTTTATGCTATGCCCGATCGGAGACTCAGGTTGGCGGCGATCCGCAGGATCATCACACGGGGCGGCACCACGCAGCAGGAAGAGCTGCTGGCGGCGCTCGCGCGCGACGGCTTCACCGTGACGCAGTCGACCCTGTCGCGTGATCTGCGCGACCTGCGGGTGGCGCGCGTGCCGGACGGCGAGCATGGCTACCGCTACGGATTCGCCGACGCGGAGCCCATGGCCGGCTCGCGCTCCGGGCTGGTGAACGACATCAAGAACGGCTTGGTGGAGTTGATCTTCTCCGGCAACCTGCTGGTGGTGCGCACCCTGCCGGGACACGCCTCCAGCGTGGCGCGAGCCCTGGACAACCTGCCCATCGACGAGCTGGCGGGAACGATCGCCGGCGACGACACCGTGCTGGCGGTGCTGCGGGAGGGCGTCGACCGCGATCGGTGTCTGCGCGGCTTGGCTGCGGCGGTGCCGGGCGTGGTGGGGTTGTCGCGATGAAGGTGGCGGTGCTGGGCGCGACCGGCTATGCGGGGGCGACGCTCGCGCGCCTGCTGGCCGAGCACCCGGACGTGGAGACGCTGCTGCTTGCCTCCAGTTCGCGGGCGGGTGCGCCGGTGGCGGAGGCGGTGCCGGAGCTTTCGCCGCGTGGGCTGGCGTCGGTCGCGGGCGGCACGCTGGCCTCGGTCGACGAGGCGGCCACGGCCGGCAGCGACGTGGTGTTCTCCGCCCTGCCGCACCTGTCATCGGCACAGACCCTCAAGCCGTTCCTTGGCCGAGCGGTGGTGGTGGATCTGTCGGCGGACTTCCGCATCGCCGATCCCGAGCGGTTCGCCGCCGCCTACGGTCAGCCGCCGGCGCGGCCGGACCTGCTGGGTGAGGCGGTGTATGGCCTGCCGGAACGGTACCGGGAACGGCTCCGGTCGGCCGACCTGATCGCCAGTCCGGGCTGCTTCCCCACGACGGTGCTGCTGCCGCTGCTGCCGGTCCTGGCGGCCGGCCTGGTGGGCGACCCGATCGTCGCCTGCGCCGTCACCGGGCTGTCCGGCGCCGGCCGCAAGGCGGACGCCGCGTGGACGTTCTGCGACCGCAGCGAGACCGCCGCCGCCTACAACCCGGGCACCAGCCACCGCCACGTGCCGGAGATGGTGCAGGAGATGGAGGCGGTGCGCCCGGGCGCGTCGCTGTGGTTCACCCCGCACACCGCGCCGATGAAGCGCGGCATCGTCGCCACCATCACCGCGCCGGCCGCGGCGGGAGCCGACGCGGCAGCGGTCGGAGATGCGCTGCGGGCCGCGTATGAAGATGCGCCGTTCGTGCGGCTCCTGGACGGTCGCCTGCCGAGCACCGGTGCGGTATGGGGATCGAACCGCTGTGACATCGCCTGGCGGGTGGACGGCGCCGCGGTGCTGCTGTTCGCGGCACTCGACAACCTGGTGAAGGGCGCCGCCGGCCAAGCGGTGCAGGCCATGAACCTGCGCATGGGGCTGCCGGAGGCGCGTGGTCTGCCGGTGCACGGAACGCCATGACCGCCGCGGGCACGGCGCTGCCGACGGCCGTGATCAAGCTGGGCGGCCGCGCGCTCGAGGAAGAGGAGCTCCGCGGCATCTTTGCCGGCGAGCTGGCCTCGCTGGCGGGCGCGTGGCGGGTGATCGTGGTGCACGGCGGAGGAGCCGAGGTGACCGCGATGAGCCTGCGCCTGGGCCACGAGCCGCGCTTCCACGATGGCATCCGGCTGACCACCGAGGCGGAGATGGAGGTGGTCGACATGGTGCTGGCCGGCAGCGCCAACAAGCGGCTGGTGCGCGCCTTGAGCGCCGCGGGGGTGCGTGCAGCCGGCATCTGCGGCTCGGATGGGCCGACCTTGGCGGCGCGGCCGGAGGCGGTGCCAGCGGGCACCCGCACCGGACGGATCGAAGGGGTCGAAACGCGCCTGCTCACCACGCTGATGGACGCCGGCTATGTGCCGGTGGTCAGCCCGGTATGTGACGACGGGGCCGGCGGCGGGATCAACGTCAACGCGGACACCGTCGCCTTCCGGGTGGCGACCGCGATCGGCGCCGCCGCCCTGTTGTTCATCTCCGACATCGACGGCGTCCTCAAGGACGGGGCGGTGCTGCGACGCCTCGGTCCCGCTGCGGCGGATCGGGAGATCGAAGCAGGGACCATCACCGACGGCATGATCCCGAAGATCAGATCGTCTATCGCCGCCGTCACCGCGGGCGTCGGTCGCGTGCACATCGGCGACTACGACGCGGCGGGCGCGCTGCGCGCCCTGCTCGACGGCAGGCGGGGAACCGTGCTGCACGCGCCGGACCACGCGGGAGCGCCACCGGCTGAATCGCTCAATGACCGGAACACCGTATAACCCCACGGATCAGAGGAGAACCTGACCATGCAGATCAAGGACGCGATCGTCACCGACCATCCCTTTCCCAACGCCTTCTCGCCGGAGCTGCTGCTGTTGGACCACGGCTGCGGGTGCCGTCTCACCGACGCCGCCGGCAAGAGCTACCTGGACCTGGGCGCGGGCATCGCCGTGAACGCGCTCGGCTACGGGCGCGATGATCTGGCCGAGGTCGCCGCCGCGCAGATGCGCAAGCTCGTGCACGTCTCCAACCTGTACACCACCGGCCCGGCGCTGGAGCTTGCCGGCAAGCTGACCGGCGACCGCTTCGCGGCCGTGCAGTACATGAACAGCGGCGCCGAGGCGAACGAGTCCGCGCTCAAGTTCGCGCGCATGTACGCTCATCGCGGCCCTGGCGGGAAGGATGGGGAGAACGCCGAGCGCCACAAGATCCTGGCGTTCACCGGCGGGTTCCACGGCCGCACCTACGGCGCGCTGGCCTGCACCCCGACGCCCAAGTACCAGGAGCCGTTCCGGCCCATGCTGCCCGGCGTCGAGATCGCCCCCTACAACGACGTCGACGCGCTACGCGCGAAGCTGGACGGAACGTTCGCGGGCGTCATCGTCGAGGTGGTGCAGGGCGAGGGAGGGCTGGCGGCCATGACGCCGGAGTTCGCGGCAGCGCTCAACGCATGCCGCGCCGAGCACGACGTCATCCTGATCGCCGACGAGGTGCAGACCGGCCTGGGTCGCTGCGGCCACCTGTTCGCCTCCGACAGCGCCGGGCTCGAGCCGGACATCATCACCTTGGCCAAGCCGCTGGCCGGCGGCCTGCCGCTGTCCGCGGTGCTGCTGCCGGCGGCGGTGAACGACCGGCTCCACTTCGGCGAGCACGGCACCACCTTCGGCGGCGGGCCGGTGACCTGCGCGCTCGCCTCGCACGTGTTCGACATCCTCACCGATCCGGCGTTTCTGGCCGGCGTCCGCGAACGCGGCGAGCAGCTCCGGCAGGGTCTGGAGTCGCTGCGCGAGGCACACGGCCTGGGACCGGTGGTGGGCGCCGGGCTGCTGCGCGGCGTGCACGTCCCGGGAACCACCAGTGGCCCCGCCGGCGACCAGCCCAGGATTCAGGCGCTGTCGACCGCGCTGCGGGCCGCGGGGGTGCTGGTGCTGCGCTCGGGCGACGACGTGGTACGCATCGCGCCGCCGCTGGTGATCTCGGCCGACGAGATCACCGAAGGGCTGCGCTGCATGGACACGGCGCTCTCCGGACTGTAGCGGATCAGAGGAGCACGTCATGGCAACGACCGATGTGAAACGGCCAGACATCACGAGGATCGCCCTCGCCTACTCAGGGGGCCTGGACACCTCGATCATCATCCCCTGGCTCAAGGAACGTTATCCGGGAGCGGAGGTGGTGGCCGTCTGTGCGGACGTCGGCCAGTCCGACGACCTGAGCGGGCTGGAGACACGGGCAGCGGAATCCGGCGCCGCCAAGCTGATCCTGCGCGACGTGCGCCGCGAGTTCGTCGAGGAGTACCTGTTCCCGATGCTGCGCGCCGGCGCGGTCTACGAGGGCAAGTACCTGCTTGGCACCTCGGCGGCCCGGCCGCTGCAGGCCAAGGTGCAGGTGGAGGCGGCGCGTTCGGAGGGGGCGGACGCGGTCGCCCACGGCTGCACCGGCAAGGGCAACGACCAGGTGCGGTTCGAGCTGGCGTATCGGGCGTTGGCGCCCGATCTGGCGATCATCGCGCCGTGGCGGCTGTGGGACATCCGCTCTCGCGAGGACGCGATCGCCTACGCGGAGAGCCGCCGCATCGATCTGGCCGGCATCTCCCGGCGCAACATCTATTCGCGCGACGACAACGTCTGGCATCTCAGCCACGAGGGCGGGGACCTGGAGGACGCCGGCCGGCGCCCGCAGGAGACGCTGTTCCAGCGCTCGGTGTCGCCGGCGGCGGCGCCGGACCGCGAGCAGGAGGTCACCGTCGAGTTCGAACGCGGCATCCCGGTGGCGGTGGACGGCGTCCGGCACGGCGCGGTCGAGCTGGTGCAGCGGCTCAACGAGCTCGGCGCCGCGCACGGCATCGGCCGGTCCGACATCGTGGAGACGCGGGTGGTCGGCATGAAGAGCCGTGGCGTGTACGAGACGCCCGGCGGCACGATCCTGTACGCGGCGCTGCGCGAGCTGGAGATGCTCACCCTGGAGGCGGACGCCCTGCGCACCAAGCAGCAGCTCGCGATGACCTATGCCGACGCGGTGTACGGCGGCCACTGGTTCTCGACGTTGCGCGCGTCGCTGGACGCGTTCATGCAGCGCGTGTGCGCGCGCGTCACCGGTGCGGTGACGCTGACCCTGTACAAGGGCGGCATCGCGGTGGCCGGCCGCCGGTCGCCGTACTCCCTCTACGACGAAGGGCTGGCGTCGTTCAGCGCCGGCACCTACGACCACCAGGACGCGAGCGGCTTCATCCAGCTCTACGGCCTGTCGACCCGCACCGCGGCGATGGTGGCCGCGCGGGCGGCCGGCGACGGCTGAGGCGCCGGCACCGGACAGCAGGCGTCGGGCCGCAGGCAATGCGGCGAATGCGGCGCGGTGCGCGTGGACTCCGGCGGGCGACCGGCGGTACACTCTGGCGGTGAAGCGTCCGCCGGGCGCTTCCGTTTCGGGCTGTGGCGCAGTTGGTAGCGTACACGTCTGGGGGGCGTGGGGTCGGCGGTTCAAGTCCGCCCAGCCCGATGAAACGCAAGGAGACAGTTGGGGCATGGGAACCATCAAGTCGTCGTGGGAGATCGCCCTGGAGCGGACGAAGGACGTCGTCCCCGACAAGGAGAATCTCGAGCAGAGCCGCTTCAGCACCGAAGGCAAGAAGCTGGTGTCCCGCTATCTCGGCGACCTGGAGGTCGACCTGCAGGAGTTGCTGGAGCCGTTCGAAGGCAAGCAGGCCGGCTGGGTCCGTGGCGGGGTGCGCGATGCGTTGCTGAGCAACCTCACCCTGCCGACCGACGAGTTCGCCCTCAAGCGCAGCCGCCGCGCCGGCGAAGGGTTCGGGGCACTCAGCACCAACGAACGAAAGCTGAAGGTGCTGCTCAACCAGCTCGAGCAGTTCTTCCAGGAGTACCTGGGAGAGCGCAACCGCATGCGGCAGGAAGTGGACCGCGCCTACGAGCCGCGCCGCCAGCAGAAAGAGGAGGAGCTGTCCAAGAAGACCGGCCAGCGGGTGCAGATCAACCCCCAGAACGACCCCGAGTACGTGGGGCTCATGCGCCAGCAGCTCATGATGGTGGACGACCGCTACGGTCAGGTGCTGCAGGGCGTCCGGGACGAGCTCACCTCGATGTCCGCTTGACGGTGCTCGTCACCGGCGACGCCGCGGATGGAGATCGATCCTGAGCTGATCCGGAGTGCTCTGGTCCGCATCGACGCGGCCAACCGACAGGATCCCGCGGGTCAGGCTCTCGAGTACGGTCGGCGTATGACGCGCTGGCTGGGGCTCCTGACGCCGCGGCCGTCGGCGGCGCTGGCCATTGCGGTGCGCGCCCAGCACCTGCGGCGCTGGGAGATCCCACGTACCCGCTTTCCGGAGGGCCGCTCAGGCTACCTGCGCTGGCGGCGCGCCTGCGCCCGCCACCACGCCGAGCAGGCCGCCCTCATCCTCGACGGCTTGGGTGTTCCCGCCGCGCTGATCGATCGGGTGGCGGCGCTGATCCGCAAGGAGGGGCTGGGCCGCGATCCGCAGACGCAGGTGCTGGAGGACGCGGCGTGCCTGTCGTTTCTGGAGGCCGAGCTCGCCGGGTTCGCGACCGGTCGGGATCCGGCAACGCTGCGGCGGGTACTCGGCCGCACCTGGCAAAAGATGTCGCCGCGCGCGCGGGAGCTCGCTGCAGAGCTGGGCGTGAGGCCGCCGCTCGACGAGGTGATCGGCCGCCTCGGGGCACGGGCGGATCAGTAACGTATGGAGGTGCTCACCTCGAGCAGGTGTGCCTGCGCGTCGGCGCCCCGGATCAGGTCGCGATTGCTCACCTGCTCGAAGGTGTAGGCCAGCCCGACGCTCAGCTCCACCGGCTGCAGGTCGACGTTGAGATCGGCGCCGGCGCGCGCCTGCAGGACGTGCTCCAGCACCTCCTGCTTGAGGAACGTCGACGGCCCGGTGAACACGAAGGTGCCGTCGACCAGGCCGTGGTCCCAGACCGAGCCGCCGGCGGGGCCGCCGTGCCGCACGCGCCGGAGGGACAGATCGATTCCCAGCCACTCGATTGGGAACGCCCGTGCCTGGATCTGGATTTCGTCGGAATTGGGATGGAGCAGGGTGCCCAGGTGCCGTCCCTCGTGGGTGTACTGCAGGTAGTCCAGGGCGGAGGGATGGTGGGCGTACATGTAGGGCGTCACCATCCGATAGCGGGCGGTCAGAACGGTGAGGATCGGCAGGGGAGGGGCGATGCTCGCCTCCAGGTCGACGGCCATCTTGTTCTGGTCGGAGTCGAAGTCGAAGCGCCGGATCTTCGTCAGGTTGACGTCGTCGACGTACAGCACGGCGCTCGCGGAAGCGCCGTACGGCAGCCGCACACGGGCGGCAGCGCCGACGAAGGCGTTGTCGTAGTCGTCGAGCTGCATCTGCGTATACAGGCTGGGGAACACCGGCAGCAGGTAGGTCGGTGACAGCCGGCCGCCGAATGTCACCGACTGCAGCGCCGTCAGCTCCAGCCAGTCCGTGGGGTAGAAGCTCAGGGACTGGACCACCAGGTACTTGCTGGGATGGAAGCCGTGCTCCTTCCTGGCGCGGGTGCGCAGCGAATAGCGATCGCCTTCGGCGTCGCAGAGGCCCCGTTCCTTCGTCCCCGCGCTGCAGATGCCGTACTTCGCGATCAGGTCCAGGAACATCGCCGAGTAGGCGACCCAGGATCCCCGGTACGTTCCCAGCAGGTAGCCGGCGGGTGCTGCGGCGGCCGAGACGATCGGGCTGTCTTCGCCGTAGCCGAAGGAGCTCCGGCCGAAGCCGGCCTGCACGTACCAGGTGCCAGGCCCGGACCCCAGGTCATGCGCGCCGACGAAGCCGTTGCCGGCAAGCTCCACCTGGATATCGAAGTCCTCGCCCAGGATCGTCGTGCCGTCCCCCGGCGCTCCCGGGTCGTACGGATCGGGCGTGAGCAGCGGCGCCACGGAGGTGGGCGCGACCGAGGTGGCCAGCGTGCGTGCGGCGAGTCCGAAGCCGACCTGATCGCTGACCGGCAACTCGATCCCCGCCGCGAGTTGGACCGCGAGCTGTGCCGGCAGCGCGCCAGCGGCAGGCTCACCGTCGGAGGCGATCTCTGTCTTCGATCGGCGGCCGACCTGCGCCCGGCCCTGCACCGGCAACGGCCCGAAGTAGCGCGCGAGCAGGCGCCCGGCGATCTGGCGATCGGTCGTGTGTTCGGAGTCCGCAACCCGCTGCAGCGCGCTGCGCACGATCGGCGCCGGCAGCGGCCGGAGCGGCGGCAGCCAGTCTATGAGGCCGCGCTGTTCCCAGAGCCGCAAGTGGCCGTAGATCGGATCGTTCGGTGAGACCAGCGTCTGTGCACCTGCGCAGAGCGGGAGGGCGATCAGCGCTGCGAGCAACGCGGCGTGGGTGCGACGGATCACGGACAGCAGTCTATCCTGCCGTCCGCCACTCTATCCTGCGGTCCCGTTCCACGCGTGCCGTTCACGCGGAGCCGAAGTGTTCGGCCACAGCCCCCATCGCGTGATCGGCGATCTGGAGGCTCTCGTCTATGTCGGCCTCGGTATGGGCGGCACTCAGGAACCAGTTGTGGTGGGGGTGGAAGTAGACGCCGCGGCGGGTCGCTTCCGCGCAGAACAACTGGCTGCGATGGAAGTCGGTCTCATTGGCGAAGCGGACGAACGGCATGGCCGGCAGGCCGGTTATGGTCAGGCGCTGCCCGTGGCCGGCGGCCGCCATGTGCAGGCCGGCGATCAGCCGCTCGCCCAGAGTGGCAACCCGTTCGATCACGCCGTCCGCCTCGATCCGCCGCAGGCAAGCGAGCGCGGCGGCCATCGGGTACGCGTGCATCCAGAAGGTGCCGGTGCAGAACACGCGGCTGGCCGCGCCTTTCACGGCGCGGCGGCCAAGGCAGGCCGCGATCGGGTAGCCGTTGGCGATCGCCTTCGAGTAGCAGCACAGGTCGGGCTGGTAGCCGAAGCGCACGTGCGAGCCCTGCAGATGGGCGCGAAAGCCTACGCGGATGTCGTCGCTGATCACCAGCGCGCCGCGATCGTGGGCGAGCTCGCAGAGGCCGTCGAGGAACCCGGCGCCCGGCAGCTCCGAGTCCGCGAACGCCGGGTGGTGGTACGGCGTGACCATCACGGCCGCCACGTCGTCCGGGTAGCGGTCGAAGAGGGTGGCGGCGCTGTCCAGGTCGTTCCAGCGAAAGCGATGGACGTGGGTCAGGTCCTCCTCCAGCAGGCCGGCATGGCCGGGCACCGCCCACGGGTGGGCGCCGTGGTAGGCGCCGTGGGCGGCCAGCAGCTTGCGGCGTCCGGTATGCGCGCGAGCGGTCTGCAGCGCGTAGGTGGTCATGTCGGAGCCGTTGACCCCGAACAGCGCCCAGTCCATGCCGGCGATGCGGGAGGTCAGCGCCTCGGCCAGCTCCACCATCTCCGGGCAGGGCGTGTTGAAGCCGAAGCCGCGCCGCAAGGCGGCGTATGCCGCATCGTCGACGCCACGGTCGCCATAGCCGAGCAGGTTGCCGCCGAAGCCGCACAGGAAGTCGATGTACTCGTTGCCGTCGACGTCCTGGAATCGGCAGCCGGCGCCGCGCTCGGCGTAGTAGGGAAAGGAGCCCGGGACCACAAGTGCCGGGCTCTTGGTGCCGTAGATGCCGCGCGGGATGACTTCCACCGCTCGCGCCAGAAGCTCGCGGCTGCGCGTGAATCGGTACGGTGCGGCCATCAGCTCGCCAGCAGCATCTGCACGTCGCCGACCACGTGAAAGACGGCATCGGCCAGCAAGGTCTGGCCGCGCAGCTCGATGCTGCCCAGCCCGATCGCGGCGGCCGGTTCCAGCCGTCCGGCCAGCAGGTCATGGCCGCAGCGCACCGACGCGAAGGTCAGGGTGAGGTTGGGGGCCGCCTCGGGCTGCGGCTCGATGGTGAGCCGCTCGCCGCGCTTGCGGGCCGCGACGTCCGCCATGCCGGGCGCCCGCAGGGCGATAGAACCGTCGGGGGCCTCCCGCAGGGTGCGGCGCGCCCTGGCGTCCACCGCCGCCAGCACGGCGACCGAGCGAACCAGGGCGTCCAGGCGCATGCGCAGCGCCAGCGTAAGCGCCTGGTCCCCGCCGCCGCCGTCGGGCTCGCCCAGGCTCAGGTAGTAGCTCAGTCGGCGCGTCAGCGTCGGCAAGGCGCGCAGCAGCCCCACCCGCCAGACGCCGAAGAGCGGGATCGGCATGCCTTTGCCGGTGAACGAGCGCACCAGCGCGCGGTCGCTCGGGTACCAGAGGCTGAGCCCCGGCGCCGTCCGGCGTACCGGCTCGAAGGTCACCGCGCCGTCGCGAAAGCGCAGCGATGCGGCGGGTCCGCCGGCCTGCGCGAACTGGATGCTGGTACGCCAACCGCGCACCAGCTCGCGGGATTCGGCATCGCCGGCGCACACTGCCGGGATCTGCGCCAGCACTCCGTGCAGGAAGATGCGCGCCCGTATCGCGTCGGGGGTCACGACGAGCGTTAGGATACCGCACTCGCGGCATCTCGGAGGTATGCACGGCGTCCACCGATCTCCGCCAGGCGCGTTATCGACCGGGTGCCATCCTCATCGGCCGCCCGCCCGCCCGAACGGGGATGCGGCCGGTGTCGCGGAGCCAGTCGAACGATGCACGGATCGCCCGCTCGACGCCGGCGACATCGTCCGGCACGTAGCCCAGCTCACGTGTTGCCTTGGCCGACGAGTAGTGGAACGACTCGCACGCGGCTCGGGCGAGCGGCAGCGTCAATCCCGGATCGCTGCCCGTGAGGTGGCCCGCGAGCGAGCCCGCCATCCCCGCCGAGCGGATCAGCCACCCGGGCACCGGCACCGGCCGCGTACGGCTTGCGGTCACGGCGCAGATCAGCTCGAACAAGGTCCGGTAGCCCAGGTCGGAGCCGCCCAGCACGTAGCACTCGCCGGGGACACCGTGGCGCAGCGCCAGCTCGACGCCGCGGCAGGCCGTGACGATCCCGGCGACGTTGCGGCCCCGTCCGGCCGGATAGGGGTAGACCGCCGGCGACCCGGCGAGCTGCTGGATCAGCCGGCCGGAACCCGGCACGCGGTCGTGGGCCCCGAACAGGAAGGTGGGGTTGACCACGATCGCGGGCGGATCGGCACGCAGCGCGACCCGCTGCGCCTGCTGCTTGCCGATGATGTACCCCAGGCCGTAGCGCCGGCCGCGGAACGGCGTGCGCTCGTCGGTCTGCCCTCCGTGCGGGGCTGGTCCGAACGAGTTGGCGCTGCCCACGTGCACGATCCGGTCCACCCGTTCGGCGCGCGCGGCCTGCAGGACCGTGCGGGTGCCGCCCACGTTGACCCGCAAACCGGCCGGGCTGCGAGCGGGCCACATCGCGGTATCGGCGCCGGCGTGCACGACCGCCTGCGCGCCGGCCATCGCCTCACGCAGTGCGTGGGAGTCGAACAGGTCGCCGTTCAGCGGCCGCGCTCCGAGGCTGGCGAGCTCCGGCGCGGACTCGGCGCGCCGGCACAGCGCGCGCACCGTCCAGCCGCTCTGGAGAAGCACCGGGAGCAGATTGCGGCCCAAAAACCCGGTGGCCCCCGTGACCAGGACCGTGTTGCCGCTCACGCCCCAAAGCCGTCGCCTACGGCTCCGCCTTTGGCCCATCCCCACCTTCCGCTACGGCGTCTGTCGGATCTGCCGCTGGCGCGGCCCATCCGACAGACGCCTTCGCGAGACGTGGCTCCCGGCTTCGCCGGCCTACGGCTCCGCCTTTGGCCCATCCCCACCTTCCGCTGCGGAGTCTGTCGGATCTGCCGCTGGCGCGGCCCATCCGACAGACGCCTTCGCGAGACGCGGCTCCCGGCTTCGCCGGCCTGCGGCTCCGCTCTTGGCCCATCCCCAGCTATCCGCTACGGAGTCTGTGGGATTGTCGCTGGCGCGCCAATCCCACAGACTCCATAGTGCGACCATGGCCGAGCGATTCGATCCTGACGGCAAGGTCGCGTTGATCACCGGCGGCGCCGGTGGGATCGGTTTCGCTCTGGCGCGCCGCTTCGGAGCCGCCGGCTCTCGCGTGGCGTTGCTGGACATCGACGAGGTGGGTTTGGCGGAGCGCTCCGCGGCGCTCGCCGAGGCGGGCGTGGAGCATCTGGTCCGCCGCTGCGACGTCACCGACCACGCCGACGTCGTAACGTGCGTCGGCATGGTCTGCGCCCGCTTCGGCGGCGTGGACCTGCTGTTCAACAACGCCGGCATGAGCCACCGCAGCGCGTTCCGGGACACCGCCGCGGTCGTGTATGAGCGGGTGATCGCGGTCAACGTGTTCGGCTCGCTCTACTGCGCGCAGGCCGCGCTGCCCTCGCTGCTGCAACGGAAGGGCATGATCGTCGTCACCTCCAGCATCGCCGGATTCGCTCCCCTGCTCGGCCGCACCGGGTACTGCGCGTCCAAGTATGCCCTGCACGGCATGTTCGAAACCGCGCGAGCCGAGCTGATCGGCACCGGGGTGAGCGTGCTCATGGTCTGCCCCAGCTTCGTCGATACCGGCATCGTCGCCAACGCGCTGGACGCCTCCGGCAAGCGCATCGACCGCCCGCGGGTGGAGATGGGGGCGGCGGCGAGCCCCGACTATGTGGCCGGCCGCATCCTGGCCGCGGTCCGTCGTCGTCGTCGGTTCCTGGTGCTGTCGGCGACCGGGCGTGCCGCGCTGCTGCTCTCGCGGCTCGCCCCCGGCCTGTACGAACGGTTCATCCGCCACCGCTTCGCCGACGAGCTCTGAGGTCACCACCCTCCGAGGCTGCGCTCCGTCCGCGCACGTGGCGTAGAAAGAGCTCCCACTTGATCACCGACTCGTTCGGCATCACCACCTCGAACACGCGGCGCCGGGAGGAGAAGTTCAGCCGGCGCTTGAGATCCACCGCTTCGGCCCGGATCTGAGCCAGCGGGATCGACCACGGCGTCATGCCGGTGACGCTCAGGCAGTCCGCGGTCAGGACCAGCGGCCCGCGACCGATCAGGAGCGGGTCCGGATCGGTGACGTCGTAGAGACGGACCCGCTCGCTGCGCAGCAGCTCGCCGGCCGGCAAGGCGCCGCCTGCCGGCAGCCACGGTTCGGGAAAGCGGTCGCGCAGCCCGTCTGCGGCCGCTCGCAGGGTCATCGGCTCGCCGCCGGCCGCGGGATGGAGCCGTGACTCGGTGTCCACGCGCCACGCCGCGTCGCAGCTTCGGCAGGAGGCCATGTCGCCGCGCTCGTCGATCGCGTCCAGCCGCAGACAGGCGGGGCAGGCGAACAGCACGTTGCCGATCCCCGCTGCCAGCCGCCGCCCGCGCACCGGCCAGGACGGGCCATCCTCGGCATCCACGCTGATGCGCTCCCCGATGTAGCGGCGGATCGACGCCAGGGAGTCGCTGCCGGCGAAGCGGCGCGGCGGATCGACCTCGACGTGGACGCGGCCGCGCCGGAGGGTGGCCGCCCAGCGCGGCGACTGCCGCCAGCCGTTGTAGACGCGGACGGTCACCACCGGCAGATCCATCACCCTCACCAGCTTCTCCACGCCGGGCAGGATCGGCAGCGGACGGCCGTCCCAGGTCCGCTCTCCTTCCGGGAACAGCCCGATGGAGCCACCCAGGTCGCGCCAGCGGCGCAGGCGCAGGATCGCGCGTGGATCGGCGGTGAACTTGCGCTTCGGCACGGCGCCGAAGAACTGGTTGACCCATCCCATCGCGCCGCCGGAGAAGGCCAGCTCGGTCGACAGGAAGTGGACGGCGCGGCCCACCGCCAGCGACAGGAACATCGGGTCGAGGAGGGAGGAGTGATTGGACACGACCAGCGCCGGCTCGCGCAACGGCTCGGACGGTCCGAAGGTAGTGCGCACGACGGGCCGTAATCCGTAGCGGACCAGCAGCCCCAGCCACTTGACCCGCGACTCGATGCGGCGGCGGTTGCGCGGCGTGGGGGGCAGGGGGTTCAGACGCCGCCGAATGCGCACGGACTGTCCGTCAGCGAGGCGCGTACTGCTGCAGATAGACGTCGATACGGACGCGCAGATCGCCGTCGATCAGCGCGCGGCCGTCGACCGGCCGTGCCGCAAGCGTGATGCCCTTGTAGGCTGGCCCGAACAGCACCGTGGCATCCGGGAACCGGTCGGCGATGGCCGCGGCGTAGTACCCGCCCAGCTCGCTCAGGGCCGCCATGCCGGCAATCATATCAGCTTCCCAGCACGCAGATTATGGACCGGTCACGGATCGGCCCGTTCGGTCGGGGCGAGCGCAGGGAGCTGGACAGCGGGTGCTCGCCCGACGGGCGGACGCGTGGGGGCGGAGCGGATCGCCGCGGACCCGCGGGTGGTCGGCGTCGTGGACACCTCGTGCTCGGCCGCCGCGGTGGCGGCGTCACCGGTGATCGGCAGGGCCGGTCTGGTGATGGTGTCGCCATCCAACACGTCTCCGGTGCTCACCTCGAACCTGAACGGAACCCGCGGGTCCGACCATCATGCTGGATATTTCCGCGTTTCCAACAACGATCTCTATGGCGCCGTCGCGGTTGCCGACTTCGCGTACGGCGAGCTGGGCCTGCGACGCATGGCATCCGTGCACGATGGCGATCCGTATACGAAGGGCGGGAGGCTCCACCTGGATCGCGCGGCGCTCCGGGGGGCGATGGGAGCGATGACCGGGTTTCAGGGCATCACGGGCGTGCTCGCCTGCGACGCGTTCGGGGATTGCGGCACCGGGCGTATCAACATCTACGACCATAGAGACTCGAGCGTCACCGACGCCGCGCAGCTAGCGGTGGTCTACCGGTTCGCCCCCTGAACCGCCCGACGGCTCCTCGCCCTTACCATCCGAATCCGTCGTAGAACGTGCCGGCCTGACCGGTGTTCTCATGACGATCCAGACCAGAGCAGGTAGGATGAACTGCAGATGATCTCCCGCTTGGCGATCAGGAACTTCCGCAGCCTCATGGACGTCGAACTGCAGCCCGAGCGGTTGACGGTGCTTATCGGCCCAAACGGATCAGGGAAGTCCAACGTGATCGACGCGCTGAGGTTCGTTGACGCATTCGCCTGGAGAGGACGGAAGCTGGGCGACGAAGTCGAGAGTCGGGGTGGCTGGGAGGAGTTGATCTGGGGCGGTGAGTCCAACTCCGACCTGAGAATCGAGCTCGACTGGCAACGGGATTCGGATCTGCCTGCCTCATACGCGACCACGATCCGAGGAACAGGAAACGGTGCCGCGGTTTCCGTCGCCGAGTCCGTGGCCGCCAACGGCACGTCATTGATCGAACGTCGTAAGGAAGGCGTGTTCGTTCGCGATGCGAAGATCGGTCATCCGGGCGGTGCGTTCAGCGTGGCACACTTCGGATTCAGCAAGCACATCGTACCGGAACGCGTCGGTTGTAGACTTCCCGACTGGGGCTTCTACGGTCTGACGCCGAGCGCAACCAGAGGTCCCAAGCCGATCAGACGCGAGTACCGGCTCGATGAAACAGGCGGCAATCTGGCGACCGTAATACACACGCTGTTCTCGGACGGCAGCCCGGCTCTCGCCGATGCGGTCGAGATCCTGAAGGCGTGCGTCCCCACGGTGGAACGGCTCATCTCGCCGATCCACGGCGACGGACAGACCTACGTGGCCTTACAGGAGCGAAGCGTGCCGCGTCCCATCGGTTCATGGGGGCTCTCCGACGGCACGCTGCTGGCGCTGTCTCTTGCCGTCGCATTGGTGACACCGAAGCCACCCGATCTCATCTGTCTGGAGTCGCCCGAGGCGGACATCCATCCCCGAATGCTGGAAGCCGTCGCCCACATGTTGATGTCCGCGTCCGCCGACACGCAGGTGATCGTCGCCACTCACTCCCCGCACCTGCTCCGCTGGCTTCCGTACGAGGACTTCGTCGTAGTCGAGAAGGAACGGGGTTGTACCACCCTGCGACCGTTGAGGAGGGAGGACCAGCTCCGCGAGCTGGTGGGCGAGCTGGGAGCCGGCGAAGCCTGGTACTCGGGCTACCTCGGCGGGGTTCCGTGAGCCTGGGGCTGTTCGTCGAGGGACAGAGCGACAAGGACACCATCCCGATCCTGATCAGAAAGCTAGGCTACGCGGCCGGCATCAGAACCCGCGTGATCCCGCAGGGTTTGATGCTGAGATCGGATCGAGTAAGGCCATACATTCGAGCCCTGCTGCGTCAGCACAGCGACATCGACCTCGTTCTCATCTGTATCGACGCCGAAGGGGCCGATCCGGACCGGCTGCTCAAGCAGACCCACCAGCCTCGGGAGAGCCTCAGCCGCGACTTCGCGGTCCCGGTCCGGTACGCCGTCGTCGACCATGCGCTGGAAGGATGGCTGGCCTGCGATCCGGACGCGGTGCGCTCCGTGCTCGGTCCGCGTGCCAGAGTGAGTATCCGCAGCAATCCCGAGGACCACCCGCGCCCCGCCGACCTGCTTGAGCGTGTCTTCCGCGACAACGGGAAACGGTTCATCAAGACATCTCACGACCGACAGATCGCCGAGCATGTCACGCCGGCCGCGATCGCCGCCCGCAGTCCGACATTCGCGGCCTTCATCGGTGCCCTCGGACTGTCCCCGACAATCGGTCGGCCAGATCTCGGTGAGCTACTCCTCTTCGTCCCACCCGAAACCCTGGTAGTACTTGCCATTCCGATAGTTCTTCAGGCCCTGTCTGATGCACGGCACCATATTGGCGGGCAAGTCACCGATCGAATGCCAGGACAGGTCATCACACTTCTCGGGCTCTGCGTTGACGATGTCGCCGCGCCACTTGCGGCAGACCAGGAAGAATGACACGCGACCCATCCCCGCCTTCCGGTGCATAACTCCCACTACTTCGATGTCCGCAGGCCGGATATGGATGCCTGCCTCCTCCTTCGCTTCCCTGATGGCCGCCGCCACAACCTCCTCCTCAGCCTCTACGTGCCCAGCGACCACACCGTAGTTGCCATCTTCATGGCCCGTATTGAACCGCCGCAGGAGCAGAATCTGATCGTGATCGTTCATCAGAAAAACTTGAACTTCCGGGATCAGCTTGAATCGATCGGACATGAGGTCGCGATTCACCGGTCCAATCCGGTCCCATCCGAAGCTGTCGTAGCGCCGGCCGTGCCGGTAGTTGCCGAGGGCGTGGCGCACGTACGGGATCACGGTCGGTGGCAGGTGGTCGAAGGTGCGCCACTCCACGGCGTCGTGATGCTGCGGCTCCGCGTTGACCACCTCACCGCTCCAGGAGCGGGCAGCCAGAAAGAACGCGACAGACACGAATCCGTCGTCGGCCTTGCGGTGCATGACGCATGCCATTTCGACGTCTCCCCGCTGTATCTCGATTCCCACCTCCTCCCGCGCCTCCCTGATCGCGGCGGCGGTGACCTCCTCGTCGGCCTCCACCTTGCCGGCAACCAGGCTGTAGCTACCGTTCTCGTAATCGGTGTTGCAGCGCCGCAGGAGCAGGACCCGGCCGCCGTCGTCCAGCAGGATGAGGTGAGCCTCCAGAAGCAGCTTGAATCGGTCGGACATCGGGCCTCCCAGTCGATGCTCGCCGATGTTCGCGGCCCGTCGGACCGCGGTCAATCAGGCCCGTACGGTTGACGCCGGCGTGCCTGCGCCGGTACAAGGAGCGATGCGCGCGATACGAGTCGCCTGCGGCCAGTTCCAGGCCGGCAGCCTGTCCGACAACGTGGCAATCATGCGCGATCAGGCGGGCGAGGCCCGGTCGCGCGGTGCCGAGATCATCGTCTTTCCGGAGCTGGCGCTCACCGGCTATCTGCCGGCGCCGGAGGTCCTCGACCACTGCCATCCGCTCGACGGAGACGGCGTGGCGAGTATGCGCGAGGTCGCCCGTGAGCACGCCATCGCCATCGTCTTCGGCCTGCCGGAGCTCACCGACGGCATCCGCTACAACACCATGCTCGCCCTCGATGCGACCGGCACCATCGCCGGGATCTATCGCAAGATCCACCTCTGGAAGACGGAGGACTGGGCCCAGCCCGGCACCTCGGTCGAGCCCTACGAGCTGGCCGGCGTCACCTGCGCGTCGTGGATCTGTTACGACACCCGGTTCCCGGAGATCGGCCGCGCCGCGGCGCTGGCCGGCGCCGATCTGTGCGTGATCTCGACCGCCTGGCTGGGGCCGGGCGACGAGTGGGAGCTGGCGGTGCGCTCGCGAGCGCTCGACAACACGGTGTTCGTCGCCGGGTCTGACATCATCAACCCCGATCCTTCGCTGCGCACCTGTGGCCGCAGCCTCATCGTCAGCCCCAAGGGCCACGTGCTTGCGCGCGCGGCGGAGGACACGCCGAGCGTCATCGTCGCCGACCTGGATCCGGAGGAGCAGCATGCGCAGAAGGACCGCGTGCCGCTGCTCGACGACCGGCGCCTGGAGACCCTCCTGGATCCGGCCCAGGAAAAACGCGACCGGGGCCTGCTGAAGTCGGTGGCCGGCTCGTCCCGCGGACCGGCGATCTGGCGGCCCGGCGCCTGAGCGGAGCGGTACCGTGCCGGTCGGCTTCGGGATCGTCGGGACCGGTCTGATCGGCGGCATGCACGCCCAGGCGCTGGCGGGGGTCGCCTCCGCGCGGCTGGTGGCATGCCTGTCTCGCGACGCCGCCCGCGCCGGGCAGTTCGCGCAAGCGCACGGCTGCGCGGCGTGCAGTGACCTCGACGCGTTCCTGACGCATCCCGACCTGGACGCCGTAAGCATCTGCACGCCGTCCGGGGCACACCTGGAGCCGGCGCTGGCCGCCGCGGCGGCCGGCAAGCACCTGTTCGTGGAGAAGCCGCTGGAGGTCAGCCTGGAGCGCTGCCGCCGCATCGTCGACGCGGCGGACGCCGCGGGGGTGATCTGCTCGGGCGTGTTCCAGTCGCGATCGCTGCCGGACGTGCTCCTGATCAAACAAGCGCTGGAGCAGGGGCGTTTCGGCCACATCGTCGTCGGCGACGCCATCGTCAAGTGGGTGCGGCCGGCCAGCTATTACCAGGACAGTTGGCACGGCACCCGCGCGCTGGACGGCGGTGGAGCGCTGATGAACCAGTCGATCCACACCATCGACCTGCTGCAGTGGCTGCTCGGCCCGATCGAATCGGTGCAGGCGTTCACCACGCGGCGCGCCCACGCCGGGCTGGAGGTGGAGGACACGGCGGTGGCGGCGGTCCGCTTCGCGTCCGGGGCGCTCGGCACGATCCAGGGGTCGACGGCCATCCATCCGGGGTTCGAGCGGCGCATCGAGATCGGCGGCACCACCGGCAGCGCGGTGCTGCTCGGCGACACCATCGGCGAGTGGCAATTCGCGGACGAAACCGATGAGGATGAGGCGTTGCGCGCGCGCCGCGCCGACACCGACCCGGACCGTGGGGGCGCCTCGGACCCCGCCGGCGTGGGCATCGCCGGCCATCGGCGGCAGTATGAGGAGGTGACCGCGGCGATCTTGCAGGGCACCAGGGCTGACATCGACGGCCGCGACGCCATGGCCGCGGTCGCCATCGTCCTGGCGATCTACGAAAGCGCTCGTTCGGGCCAGCCGGTCACTCCCGCCCTCCCGCCTCCCGCACCGTAGGCGTCCTGAGGCCCGAGCGATCGCCGTCCGGTCCTGCCCGCAGATCGCTGCAGATCGCGTCGGGAGGTTGTCGATGACGGCTCAACCGCCTACACTGGGCCGTTATGGACGTGCGCAGTTGGTCGCAATTGATCGTCGACGAGGTTGGCAAGGTGATCCTCGGCAAGGAGCAGGTCATCCGCCGGCTGTTGATCGCCCTGCTGTGCCGTGGCCATGCGTTGCTGGAGGACGTCCCGGGCGTGGGCAAGACCATCCTGGCGCGGGCGCTGTCGCTGGTGCTCGGCGGCGAGTTCCGGCGTATTCAGTGCACGCCCGATCTGCTGCCCGCCGACGTGCTTGGCGTCTCGGTCTACAACCCCAAGTCCGGGAACTTCGACTTCAAGGAAGGGCCGGTCATGACCAACATCCTGCTCGTTGATGAGGTCAACCGGGCCACGCCGCGCACGCAGTCCGCGCTGCTGGAGGCGATGGCGGAAGGGCAGATCAGCGTCGAGGGCAAGACCACCCGGCTGCCGCAGCCGTTCTTCATGATAGCGACGGAGAATCCGGTCGAGTTCGAGGGGACGTTCAACCTGCCGGAGGCCCAGAAGGACCGCTTCTTCCTCACGCTGCGCATGGGCTATCCGCCGCCGGAAGCGGAGGAAGAGATCATGCTGGCGCAGCGCCGGATCTCCCATCCGGTCACCGACCTTGCGCCTGCCACCGACCTGGAGACCGTGCTGTCGCTGCAGCAACAGATCCTGGACGTCGAGGTCGAGGACGAGGTGCAGGAGTACATCCTGACCCTGGTGGGGGCGACCCGCAACGATAACCGGCTCAATCTGGGCGCCTCACCGCGCGCATCGATGGCCCTGTACCAGGGCGCGCAGGCGGTGGCGGCGATGAACGGCCGCACGAGTGCCACGATCGACGACGTGGTGGATCTGGCGCCGGGCGTGCTGCTCAAGCGGATCAGCGTCAAGTCCGAGCACCAACTCAAGGGGCTGGACGAGGATCTGATCATCGACGGACTGCTGGACTCCACGCCACGGGAGCCGGTCGCCGCCTCAGCAGCTACCGACGGCTGACCCTGTGGCGATAAACGCCGGGGGGCGACTGCGCTTCTTCGTCGACCTCCTGTTCCCGCTGACGCTCCTGGGGACGTTCCTGTTCGCGCCGTTCCGTCCGTTCCGCTTCGCGGTCCTGGCACTGCTGGTGGTCCGCGGCCTGTCGCTGCTGTACGCCTACCTGGTGCCGCGCCTGGTGCAGGTGACCCGCAGCGAAACGCTCATCCACGCGCAGCGTTTCCAGCGCTTCCGGGTGACCCTCGACCTGCACAACCGCGGCCCGATCCCGATCCATTACCTGACGGTCGCCGACACCTACGGCAACTTCGTGGTCCGTGGCGGCTCGTTCATGGTCGCCCTGCCCCCGGGCGGGCACCGGCAGATCACCTATGAGGCGGAGAGCCACTACCGCGGCGAGTTCTCGCTGGGCCCGGTGCGGCTGCGCGGCGCCGACCCGATGGGCTTCTTCAGTTGGGACCATCAGCCGCCGACGCCCGGCACCGTGCTGGTCTATCCGGCGGTGTTCCCGGTCGAGATGCACGAGAAGGACGGCCTGCCGTCCGGCAGCATCACGGTGTCCAGCCGTCTCTACGAGGACACGACCCGGTTCCGCTCCGTGCGCGAGTACGTGGCCGGCGACGAGCTGAAGCGGATCAACTGGAAGGTGTCGGCGCGCATGGGGAAGCTGTTCTCCACCGAGTACACCCCGTCCATCTATTACCCGGTCATGATCGTGCTGAACCTGACGGAGGCGGACTACCCGATGGGCCAGCGCGAGCACCTCATGGAACGCGCCATCGAGGTGGGCGGCAGCCTGCTGTTCTTCTTCGTCAGCATCAAGCAGGAGGTGGGCATCATCACCACCGGCTCGATCCGCGGCAGCGACCGGCCGCCGTCGGAGCCGGCGCGGGCGGGCGTGGGCCACGCCATCGGCATCCTGGAGATGCTGGCCCGCGTCACCGTCGGCAAGGAGCCGATCGACTTCACCAGTCACGTGCTGGCGTCCGGTGTGCCGATTCCCACGGGCGCCAAGGTGATGGTGGTGACCCCGCCCACCACGAGTGCTCAGAACGACTCGCTGCTGGCGTTGCGCCGCCGCGGCCATGACCTGCAGGTGTTCATCGTCTCCACGCACCAGACCCGTGAAGAAGACGTGGCGGTGCCCGGCATCCGATCGCACGCGGTGCGCGGCTACGGCTCGGAGCTCATCAAGCGATGAATCCTGCCCGCCTGCGCTTCTACCGCAACACGCTGCATCCGTTCCTGTCGATCGCGATCCCCTTCCTGTTGCTGCTGTCGGTGGAGACTTTCGTGCGGGCCATGATCCTGCACGCGGTGCTGCCGCTGCCCGGCTACCTGTGGGCGGTGCTGCTGCTGGTCGGCGTGATCCAGGCGGTATCGGCCAACCGCATGGCCGCAGAGGGAACCAACAGCATCGCGCCGCGCCTCCGCGAGTTGCTGCTGATCCTGATCGGCACGCTGGTACTGTTTATGCTGGCGCAGGGGCACCTGCTGCGCGGCGACATCAATCCGGCGAAGGGTGACGTGCTGTACCCGCTGGCGCTGACGTTCGTCTACTGGATCATCGCCTTCGGGCTGCACCGCAACATGCGCGAGCGTGAGGCGTTCCTGGCGCTGGTGGTGAACCAGGACGGCGATCAGCTCAAGACCGCGTTCCGGGACTATTCCGAGGAGGCGACCATCTCCTCGGCTCGCATGCGCGCGCTGCGCCGCGCCATCCTGTGGTTCCAGTCGCTGTCCCTGATCGCGTTTCTGATACTGCTGATCGCGGTCGATCCGATCGACCCGTGGTGGACGCTGCTGGCGATCGGCCACGTGGGCTTTGGGCTGGTCTTTCTGGCGATCGTCAACGGCTTCATGGAAGAGCAGCAGCACCTGGGCGAAGGGTTGCCGGTGCCGGCGGCGCTGCAGCGCCGCCGGGTGCGTGCCACCGTGCTGACGCTGCTGTTGGTTGCCGTGGTGGTGATGCCGCTCACCGGCCGCGAGGCACTGCTGCCGGCAGAGGCGATCGGCGCCTTCATGGAGTGGCTGGAGGAGCGCCTGCGGCTGCCGGAGCGCGAGGTCAAGGTCAAGGTTCGCGAGGGCGGGGACACGGAGGTCTTTCAAGATGACTTTCGGGAACCCGACCTTGGCGACCTGAGCGGCGAGCGCGAGGAGAACGACTTCCTGGAGAAGCTGGTCCGGGTCGTGCTCATCACCATCGGCGCGCTGATCCTGATCGGCTTGCTCTATTTCCTTGTCCGACCGTTGCTGTCGCGAGAATATCGGGAGCGGTTGCGCCAGGCACGGCCGCTCGCCCGGCTGGCGGCCGCGATCGTCCGCTTCTTCACCGGTTTTGCCGAGTCGGTGCGGCGTATGATCCAGGCGTTCGCCCGATCACGGCGCTCGCTGGCGCGGTTCGGGGAGTCGCTGGTCGAGCGCGCGCGCGACCGTAGCGCGGCCAGGGCCGCTGCCCGCGCGCGGGACGCGGAGCTCGACAAGGAGCGCCAGCGCGCGATCGGGCAGGCGTCCAAGGCGTTCGTGCGCCTGATCCGCTGGGCCGACCGCGGCGGCGTGCCGTTTCGGAAGTGGATGGGGCCGCTGGAGTACCTGATGCTGGTGGCGGAACGCTCGCCGTCCAACACCACGGCGCTGACCGAGATCGGCACCATCTTCGAACAGATCGCCTACGCGGCGAGTGACCCGCCTCAGGAACGGTCACAGACCTACTACAACCTCGTCAAAGAGGTGACTCGCCAGCGCATGCAGGAACCGGAAACCACCCGCACACCGGACGCCTCGCTGGCGCCGGTGACGCGGTGACGAGGCGAACGCCCGCACGAATCGGATCGGCGGCGACGGCAGCATGAACGGCGTTCCCTGGCAACACAGAGAGGAGTGAATCGATGGCAGACGTGCAAGCATGGGCCGAGCGCCTACGCAGCTCGGTGGAGCAGGCGTTCTTCGGCAAGCCCGACTCGGTCGAACGGGTCCTGGTGGCGCTGCTGTGCCGCGGCCACGTGCTGATCGAGGACGTCCCCGGCACCGGCAAGACCGTGCTGGGCCGCGCGGTGGCCAAGAGCATCGGCGGCGAATTCCGGCAGTTGCAGTGCACCCCGGACCTGCTCCCCGCCGACGTGCTGGGCGTGTCGGTCTTCAACCCTAAGACCGGGGAGTTCGACTTCCGCGAGGGCCCGATCATGACCAACATGCTGCTGGTCGACGAGATCAACCGCGCCACGCCGCGCACGCAGTCCGCGTTGCTGGAGGCGATGGCCGAAGGCCAGGTCTCGGTCGAAGGCCGCAGCCAGCCGCTGCCCAATCCGTTCGTGCTGATCGCCACCGAGAGCCCGGTGGAGTCGGAGGACACCTTCCCGCTTCCGGAGGTGCAGAAGGACCGCTTCTTCCTGTCGATCAAGATCGGCTACCCGTCGCGAGAGGCGGAGAAGTCGGTGATCGTGATGCAGCGCATTGCCGAGCCGCCTCTGGAGCGCATCTTCCCGGTGACCGGGATCGACACGCTGCTGGAAATGCAGGAGGCGGTGATGCAGGTGCACGTCGAGCCGTCGATCCGCCGCTACATCCTGGCGATCGTCAACCGGACGCGGGAGGACAACCGCCTGATGATCGGCGTGTCGCCGCGCGGGTCGCTGGCCATGTTCAAGGGCGGCCAGGCGCTGGCCGCGGTGCGCGGCCGTGATTTCGTCACGCCGGAGGATGTCCGCGACCTCGCGCCGTCGGTGCTGCGCAAGCGGCTGCTGCTCAAGTCCGAGTTTTCCGCCAAGGGATTGACGGAGGATGCGGCGGTCGACGATCTGCTGGAATCGGTGGACGTGCCGCCGCTCGCCGAGGCCATGTAGGGCTCGCGGCGGCGGTGGAGGAGGGGCACCCATGCCGACCGACACCGGCCCGACCGACACCGGCCCGGCCAACACCGGCCCGGCCAGGATTGGCGCCGCACCGATCGCCGCGCCGGGCTGGACCGCACGGAAGGAGTCCGCCTTTCGGCTCGTCGACTGCGACGTCCATCACAGCCTGGAGAAGCCCGAGCAGCTCCTGCCCTACCTGTCGAAGGTCCATCAGGAGCATCTGGTCGACCAGGGGATGCATATCGGCGGCAACCCCTACCCCAATGTCCCGTTTCGCGCGACCCGGACCGACCTCAAGGATCCCGACCTCAAACGCCGCGACTTCAACTTCACCCTAAGGTTCACGCAGCGGGAGCTGCTGGATCCCTGGAACATCGACGTCGCGCTCCTGACCGGGTCGCCCTCCGACATCTACGGCGCGTGCGGCGTACCCGACCCGGACTGGGGGGCGGCGCTGTGCCGGGCGTTCAACGACTACACCATCGAGCACTGGCTGGAGAAGGACGACCGCGTGGTGAACGCCATCCTGGTGGCCGCGACCGACCCGGTGCAGGCCGTCGCCGAGATCAGACGCCTGGCCCACCGCAGGGACACGGTGGCCGTGCACGTCCCCCTGAACACGGCACGGCCCTTCGGGAACCGCTACCACGATCCCATCTGGGAGGCGTGTGCCGAGCACGACCTGCCGGTCATCGCCCATGTCGGCGGCGGCGGCCCGAGCGGCAACACCCCGACCCCCGTGGGGTACCCGACCTACTACGTGGAGACCCGTCTGGCCCGTCAGTCGGTTGCGATGGCTCAGGCTGCCTCGCTGATCGTCGAGGGCGTGTTCGAGAAGTTCCCGACCCTCATGTTCGGGATCATCGAGGTGCAGCAGATGTGGGCGGTCTCGCTGATGTGGCAACTGGACTTCGACTGGAAGGCGATCGGCGATCAGACGCCGTGGCTGAAACGGCTGCCCAGCGAGTACTTCCGCGAGCACATCCGGGTGGGCACGCAGCCGATGCACGAGCCCGAGCGGCCTGAGCATCTGCAGCAGTCCCTGGAGATGCTGCACGCCGACGAGACGCTCATCTTCTGCAGCGACTTCCCGCACTTCGATCAGAACGATCCGGTCACGGCGCTGCCGGGCATTTCCGACCACCTGCGCCGCCGCATCTTCTCGGACAACGCGCTGGAGATGCTGCGCATGCCCACCCGGTGAGCGGCAGCGGCGGCCGGCGTGCAGGCGTCAGCGCGCGGGGCACTCGCCGCGTGGTCGTCGGCACGGTCGCGGAGATACCCGTGGGCGAACGCAAGATCGTCGTGCCGTTCCGCGGGCGGGCCGGCATCGGCGTCTTCAACGTCAACGGCCGCTTCTACGCGCTGCGCAACATCTGCCCGCACAAGCTCGGGCCGCTGTGCACCGGGCGTGTGAGCGGCCGGTACGTCGCCAGCAGGCCGCCGTCGAGCGCCGGCGCCACGCTCACGATGGAGCGCGACGGCGAGATCCTGCGCTGCCCGTGGCACAACTGGGCATTCGACATCACCGACGGCCGCTGCCTGACCGACACCGCCGTGCGGGTGAAGACCTATCCTGTGCTGGTCGACGGCGACGACGTGGTGGTCGATTACGCCGAGGACTGACGGCGCCTATTCCACCGCCAGCCGCGCCCAGAGCGCCTGCCTGGCGTCATCGTCGCCTCCGTACCAGACCGCGAACACCTCGCCTGACGGGAGCCGGATCGCGCGCGGGTGTCCGAACCGGTAGCGCACCATCGTGTTCCACTGGCCGGCCAGATCCAGGTTCTCTCCGACACCCGGCTCGGTGCCGGCGCCGCTGCCGTACAGCACCAGATCGCGGTCGCGGTCCCAGCTTCTGCCGAAGTCGCGGCTGATCGAGGCGACGATGGCCGGCCGCACCCGATCGGCGTACACGGCGACGACCGTCCGCTCGTCGACGATCACCGGCTGGCAGTGCTGTCCGGGCAGCCCGGTGGGGGCGGGCGTCGTCCACTGCCGGGCGTCCGCCGAGCCCCACGCGATGTGCACGTCCCGGTCCTCCCGCGCGGCCGGGTCGTGGGTCCAGAACATGGCGACGAGGCGTCCGTTGCCGGGATGTACCGCCAGCCGCTGGTCCCAGTAGTAGCGGGCGCGGCGCGGGTGGCTGGCGACCTCGATCCAGTCCGGCCAGCTTCGGCCGCCGTCGTGCGAGAGGCGCAGGTAGTCGCGCGGGTCGAGCGGCGACGGATCGTGCCACTCCTTGTGGGTCTCGTACGGTTGGATCAGGTTTCCGTTGGCAAGCCTGAGCACGTGGTTCGCGCACGGCGAGGGAGCCCGGTGGGGGGAGGTGTCCATCACCTGCCGGGAGTCCCAGGTCCGCGCGCCGTCGGTGGAGACCGCCAGCACGATCTTCTCCGGCAGCAGCCCTTCGGTTTCCGGGTTCATGAACGGCAGGGTCGGGTCGGAGTGGTCGATCCAGAGCGCGGTGCCCATCAGGACGCCGGGCTCGGTCTCGTACCAGGCCAGCGACATGAACTGCCCCGGCGTGCCGTCGAGCGCGCCCTGCCCGTAGCCGTCGTAGCGGAGCTCCCAGGTCGTCCCTTCGTCGGTGCTGGCCAGCGTGATCGGGTGGCCGTCGATCGATTCGTGGTCGGTGCCGCGACGGAACGACACGTACAGGGTGCCGTCGCCGGCGCGACAGACCGTGGTCCGGCGGATGGAGCGGCGTCCGTACGGAGGCGCGGTGGCCCCGTCGTAGACCACCCCGGAGGCGACGACTCTCATGGGCCGTCCGAGTCGTTCCGGGGTAGTAGGGGAGCGGTGGCGCCGGCCATGGTCGATCGGAGAGTATAGCGCCGTCATGCGCGCCATTCCCTTCAACGTCGCCGAAGCGGTGTTCGAGCCGTTCTGGGATCCGCAGCTCAGTCGCTTTCCCGAATGGCAGGTCGACGACGGTCGCCGGCACGGCCTGGAGGTCCGCCAGTTCTGGTGCTGGGTGGAGTTCTCCTGGACCAGGGCGCCGCGCTCCGGCCCGGCCCTGCATATGCAGCGTTCTCTGGACCTGGACTGCGGCGGCTACGACCGGTTGCTGTTCTCGCTGGTGGCGCCCGAGGGAGCCGAGGTGACGATCGCGGTCGAGACCGATGCGGGCGAGCGGCACTGCCGCGAGCGTGCGCCGGCGCTCAAGCGGGAGTACGCCGTTGAGCTGGACGGCGCGGTACACATCCACGCGCTCCGACTGGAGATCACGGCTTCGCCGGACGGCGGCAGCGGCGCGGGATGGCTCAACTGGGTGGGGCTGCAGAACCGGGACCTCTTGGCGCGCCACCTGGCCGCGCACCGCGACCGTGCCCAGGCCATGGAGCACCTGCTGCAGCCCGCCTCGGTGCGGCCGCGGCTGCAGCCGTCGCTGGAAGTGGTGATCACCGCCGACGAGCTGGCGGCGGCGCGGAGGTTTCACGCTGCGATGGTCGCCCGTGGCGAGCGGTCGCCGTTCGCGGAGGTACGGGCGCGGGCGCTCGCCACCGATCCGGCGGACCTGGTGAACGACGTGATCCTGACGGCGCCGGACACCCGCTACGGGCGCGAGCGCGAGCACGGCGTGGCCTGCATCGGGCAGGCCGCCGCGGCGCTGCAGGCGGCGGTGGTGCTGGAGGACGCGGAGTTGCTCCGCCGCGGCGCCGAGTTCGCGCTGGCGGCGGCGTTGACGCCGGTGTGGGACTGGGGCTTCATCTCGCGCTTCCCCGGCAGTGCGTTCGAGAGCCGCGCCTTCCTGCAGGGGCTGACCAGCTCGGACCTGGCCCATGCGCTCGATCTTGCCGACGATCTCCTCACCGACGCGGGACGGGCGCTGCTGCAGCGCCGCCTGGCGGAGGACGGCATCGGAGCCGTCAACTTCTCTGCCTGGCGACACGAATATATCCATCACTGCAACCAGTTGGCGCTGTTCTCCACCGGCCGCCTGGCCGCCTACGGGGTGCTGCGCAGCGACTGGCCGCGCGTCGCTCCGTATCAGGAGCTGGCGTATCAGGAGCTGTCAGCGAGCCTGGAGGGCATCATTCTCCCCGACGGCGGCTTCGTCGAGGGGCCGAACTACTTCGCCGGTACCATGGCCCGTGCGCTCCACGCGCTGGCCCACCACAGCCGATCGCTCGGTGAGCCCCCGCACGCCCACCTGCCGGCCGCGCTGGCGCGCAGCGACGTTCTGGCGGCGGCGCTGGTCTCCACCGATGAGGACACCGACGTGATCCCCATCTGTGACGCCCGCGCGGTGCTGGACAGCGAATGGCTGGCGCTGCTGGCGGCTGCACGGCCGCAGAGCGACTGGGTGACCGCCTACCGGTGTGCCGAACGGCGCCCCGGCTTCGCGCTCACCTCGCTCTACGCCATGGCGCAGGCGGAGCGGATCCCGGCACACGTCCCGCCGCCGCCGGCGCTGGTGGTGCTCCCGGAGATGGGCATCGTCGCCTCCCACCGCCCGCTGCACGGCCACACCGTCAAGCTGCTGCTGATGGGAAACCGCGCGGGCGCTGGGCACACCCATGAGGACAAGGGCAGCTTCGTGCTGGAGTTCGCGGGGCAGACCTTTGCGCTGGACCCCGGCACCTGCGACTACTCCGATCCGTACGCCGGGCTGCTCAAGAACTGCGAGCGGCACACCATGCTGGTGCCGGCCGGCACCGATGCGCGACCGCATCCCGAGTGTCCGATTCCGGCCGACGTGAAGCCGCATGCGAAGGGCGATGACGTCGGCTTCTGCGCCGAAGTCGACCTGAGTCCGGGCTGGGCCGGCTGGTACCGGCGCTGGCGGCGGAGCTGGTCATCGCCGGAGCCGTCGGTGCTCACGATCCGGGACGACTACGAGCTTGCCGCCGGCACCGGCGTCGAGTGGTACTGGCAGACCGCGTTGCCGGTGACCGTCGACGGGCAGCGGATCGTGATCACCGGCAGGCGCGGCCGGATACGGCTCGAGGCGCCGCCGGCCGCGCGCATCCGCGTGGACGATCTCCCGTTGCCGGGCGGGGCCGTGCAGCGCCGCATCGCGCTGGCGCTCGACGGCACGTCCGGCACCATCGAGGTCACCGCCCACCTGGAGGGGGAACGAGGTGGCTGAGTCGCTTCGGTATGCAGTCGTCGGTGTCGGCGACATGGGCCGCGAGCATCTGCGGAACATCACGGCAATTCCCGGCGGTGAGGTGGTGGCGGTCGCGGACCGGCACGAGGCCTCGATCGACCAAGCCCTTCGAGTCGCGCCGGATGCGAGCGTGTTTGCCGCGGTGGAGGAGCTGATGGCTCACGTCGAGGTCGACGTGCTCGTCGTGGCAACGCCCAACCACACGCACCGGGGAGTAGTGGAGCGCATCGTCGAGCGGTCCGGCGCCACCTCGCCACACTTGCTGCTGGAGAAGCCCCTGTGCACGACCACCGAGGACTGCCGGCAGCTCGAGCGACTGCTCGACGCGTATCCGGCTGTTACCTGGGTGGGCATGGCGGGGCGATACAGCCCGCCGGTCTCGACACTCATCAAGGAAGTGGAGCGTGGGGTCACGGGGGCTCCACGCATGGTTTCCATCAGGGAGCACCGGCGCCCGTTCTCGCCGAAAATCGGGAACTGGAATCGGTTTGCGCGCAACACGGGCGGAACGCTGGTCGAGAAATGTTGTCACTTCTTCGACTTGATGCGGCACCTACTCGGGGACGAGCCGATTCGGGTGATGGGTTCCGGTGGCCGCGACGTGAACCACCTCGACGAGCGTTACGGGGGCGAGCAGCCGGACATCCTGGACAACGCGTATGTCATCGTCGACTTCGCGACGGGCGCTCGAGCCAGCCTGGATCTGTGCATGTTCGCCGAGCAGTCGCGCCATCAGACCGAGATCGTGGTGAGCGGCGGGGCTGGGCAGGTCGAGGTGGGACTGCCCGAAGGCGTGGTGTGGATTGGGGAGCGGGAGATGCCGTCGCGTCCTGAAGTGCGGCGGGAGCCAGAGCGGATTCGGACCATCGACGTGCAGGTCGACGAAGCGGCGCTGCGGCTCGGCGCTCACCATGGAGCCACCTACTTTCAGCACCTCGCCTTCCAGCGCGTCGTTCGCGACGGCGGGGAACCGGGGGTTGGCATACGGGATGGGTTGATGGCCGTGGCCATGGGGCAAGCCGCGGAACTGTCGGTCTCACAGGGCCGCCCGGTCATGATGGAAGAGGTTCTTAGCCCGGGATAGCGCGCGGCGATCCTCAGGCTAGGCTATAGTGCGAGCACCAGCCTGATACCTGCTTCCACTTCCCGGAGACTCTCCGGCTCGATGCTTCCCGCCTTCTCTACCAGCCTGATGCGGTCAAGGCAGGTCACCTGGGATACGACGATCACTGACTCCTTGCGCAAGCCGGATTCGGCGGTGTCCAGATGGACGTTGCCGGGCGCATCGGCGAGCTTGAGATTCGTGGTGAACGGCACGCACAGGACGGTGCCGATTCTGCTCCGATTGAAGCTGTCCGCCTGTACAACCAGAACCGGGCGCCGGAATCCCGGTTCACTCCCGAACGGGCGCCGAGATCCGCGCACCAGATCCCACCATGAGCCTTCTGCCGTGAGCTCCCGCAGGCCCTCCAGACTGGCGTGGTTCCTCGGGGTCCGTCGCTCCCGGAGGTCGCCGTACACCGAATCCAGCCGCTCTGTCACTTGCCGATGTCGGTGTTTGCCAATGAACTCCTCGAGGATCCCATAAATGCAGTCTGGGCCGTCATTTGAACTCACCCTTGACCTCCACGTCAAAAAGTGTTTCAATCAAGTGAGAGGTTGGTCGATGGCGCGAGATTCGCGGATCGAGTGGACCGATCATACTTTCAATCCTTGGTGGGGATGCTCAAAGGTTTCCCCGGCGTGCGCCCATTGCTATGCAGAGACCTGGGCGAAGCGAACCGGGCACGACCTGTGGGGCGCCCATAGCGCCCGCCGTTTCCTAAGCGACTCGACGTGGAGGCAACCAGAAATCTGGGACTCCGAAGCCGACCGTTCCGGACGGCGATTTCGTGTGTTCTGTGCATCTATGGCCGACGTGTTCGAATTGAGGGAAGACCTTGATCCGTGGCGAAAGCGCCTATGGAACCTCATCGAACACACGCCCAGCCTGGATTGGCTACTCTTGACGAAGCGTCCGCATCTTGTCCGCGACATGGTCCCTTGGGAAGAGACTTGGCCCAATAACGTCTGGATCGGGACTACCATCGAGAATCAACATTGGGCCAATATCCGCCTTCCATTTCTTGCCGATATTCCGTCGGTCGTCCGCTTCGTATCCTGCGAGCCGCTTCTTGGCTCACTTGATCTTGCCGCTTGGATTGGCAAAATAGACTGGGTCATAGCGGGCGGGGAAAGCGGACCACACTCAAGGCCCACTAATCCTTGCTGGTTCCGCTCCCTCAAGCACCAGTGCCAATCTCATGCAACGCCGTTCCACTTCAAGCAGTGGGGAGACTGGGCACCGATCAGTACCGTTGACGCCGTCCCACGCTCTACCGCCACGCGAGGGACTACAACGATGGGACGGTTCGGTAAGAAGAAGGCCGGCCGGTTCCTGGACGGAGACACATGGAACTCTATCCCCACGCCAACTAGAACGTAACAACTACTCCTTTCTTGAGTGGGAACGAGCCTTTCCTCACCCTAACCGGCCTCTCGACGGTGATCCTTCCTTCCCTCTCCAATGGCGAAAGCGTTTCTTTTCTAAGGTGCCCCTTGTGAAAGATCGTCTCATCGCCCATGACGAATTCTTCGATCCGCTCGATCGGAGTTGGGATATTCCCGAATTTGTTCCGCAGTTCGCTTTCCAGACGACTTCTGTCATGGGGAAACAGTATCCCAAGTTGATTCGAGTGACGAAACCGGGAGCTTCCGGAAGGCTCTACCTTCCAGATCGACGCTTTCATAAGATCGCATCCCTTCAGATGACCGGAAGTGAAATAGAGCGTATAGACGTGGCGATTTCCTCGCCATAGGTCGAAAGGAACAACGAGTTTTGCGCCGTGGAACTTCAACTGACGCTCAAACAGATCATGAAGGAACTGCATGGCAGATACTTCGTCCATCGCCCTTGCATCGCGCCACTCATCTGTTCCGAACAGTCCATCAAGATGCCTCTCCCATTCTGGATGGTCCCGCCATCTGCGAATAGACTCGCGCATAAACGAAATCATACATTCGCTTTTTGGATTCTGGAGGATTCTCTCGACGACCTTCATCGAGACGCCCTTCGCGCCAAAAGGATCGATCATTACGAACGAGGGTACAAGTGTCGACCTTGCCCGGTCGACAAAGTCGAGTATTTGCTTCATATTCTCGTCGAAGGTCCCCGAGATTACTATGGGTTTCGTATCGGGAACGGAAAGACCGTCGAGCACGCCTCTTAAGTGATCCGCCCTCTTGTGGTCTTCCTCAATGAAGACACAGGTAACCTTGACACCATCAAGTCTGCCAGAAGCCTTATGACGTCTACGCACTCCAGGGCGATAAGAGGAGAACCTTGCTCGCCGTCGGCGTATTCTCCGGGTCCAGCGAAACCGTCAACGAAAAGAAGGCGATCGTTGGATCGGCCTAGGATCGGGAACCAGCCGGTCAAGTAGTGTTGAAGAACAAGGTGCTTGCCTTGAGTCTGATCGTCGCGTTTCCATAGGTTTTCTGACATTGGTGCTGACAAATAGGCGCCGGGTCGTTAGCGAATATGAGTCCTCTGAGATGGGGCCACTAATAGAGCGGGATTGGCGGATCATGCGCCTTCGGGTCCCGGCGTGTCAAGGAGACGCATTGCCTGGGTGGGAACGCCGAAACCGGTAACCCATTGACTCCATGACGAAGAAAGGCCTACCTGCTCACAAGTAACCACACAGGAGGCAGGTAGGCCATGAAGAGTCATGAACTTGTAACGACTGCCGGAGCGGATCGTCAAGGAGCTCTCAACGCGGGTGAACGGGGGCCAGATCGGCCTGCAGGACGCCGAGCAGGAGATTGTGGAGTTCCTGAACTGGGTCGGCGATCTGATGGTCCAGGAGGTTGTCGAAGGCGTCGAAGAGCCCACGCGGGCGAACCGGATCATGGTGGACGGCGAGGTAGCGGTGTTCGAGCAGGTGCGCAACCCGCGGTTCATCAACCGCTTTGGGGAACACGTGGTACGACCGCGGCGGTGCTACAAGTTCCGCAACCAGCCCGGCAGTTTCGCGCCGCTGGACGCGAAGCTGGGCATCGGAGGGGTGCTTCGGGTTCTCGCCGCTGATGACGATGCTGATCTGCATGCTGGGAGCCGACGAGGCCTACGAACGCTCAGCGACCAAGCTGGAGGCGCTGCTGGGGTATGCGGTGAGCTCCACGGCGGTGCAGCGCACGACTGAGAAGACCGGCGAGCGCATACCCGACGATCCAGCCGAACTGATCGATGCGGCACAGCATGGGCAGCCATGCCCGTTGATGGTGGTCGAGGTGGACGGCACCACGAGCCCGCAAATCTCACTACTGCTGGGAGTAACGGGCCGCAAGAGCCTGCGCGCACAGACCTGCTGGAAGGAGTGCAATCTGGTGGTGATCGAGAAGCGGGACGGCAAGAAGATCACCGACCGCTGGACCGGAGCCCGCTACGGGCCGCGCAAGGACTTCGAGCCGTACGCCGCGCAGGCAGGCATGCAGATGGGCTTCATGGATGCCGAGCAGACGCTGTTCATCGCCGACGGGGCGCGCCACAATTGGGAGCTTGCGATGACGCATTTTCCCGGGGCGGTGCAGATCCTGGACTATTACCATGCGGCCGGCCATCTGGCTGAGTTCTGCGACCTGCTGGCGCCCGCGATGCGCTCTGAGCGCGTGCGCCAGTGGAAGACGCTGCTCTACGACGGGGAGACGCTGCAGTTGATCCACGAGATGAAGCGCTGTGTGGCGAAACTCACCGACACCGACGGCGGGTGGAAGCAGATCAATTACTTCGTGAACAACCAGCAGCGCATGGACTACGGTCGCTACCGAGCAGCCGGCTGGCCGATCGGCAGCGGCTCGGTGGAGGGACAGTGCAAGTTCGTCGTGGGCCGGCGCTTCAAGGGCAACGGGATGAGATGGAGGCCGCACGACAACGAATGTGTGTTGCGCACCCGCTTGGCGGTGCTGAACGGTGACCTGGAACATCATTTCCAGCCACGCCCGGAGGTCTGGACCAAGGCGGCCTGATCATGTCAACCCCCTTTGCCGGTTTTGGCATTGCCACCCCATTGCCTCATCAAACATCCACACGAACGGAAACCGGTGCCTGATCGAAACATCCACACGAACGACCAGCCCACCATCGGGGCGGAGGTCGCAGGAGATGGGGCTCACGATGGGGCAACGCAAGGCGCTCACCAAGCAGATGGCCGACCGGTACCGGCGCGCCAGCAAACGACAGAAGACGGCGATGCTCGACGAGTTCGTCGAACTGCACGGCTGCACCCGCCACCACGCCGGGTGGGTGCTGCGGATGTGGGGCAAGACGGTGTTGGAGCGCCGCGATGGCGAGGTGGTCAAGATCGTGGTCGGCCAGCGCCGCCGCCGGCGCCGCGGACCGCGCCTCTACGACGAACAGGTCGTTGCGGCGCTGAGGAAGGTCTGGTACCGGTTCGGCTGCCTGTGCGCCAAACGCCTGGTGGCGGTCCTGCGCGCGCAAGTGCCGCTTCTGGAGAAGTTTGGCGAGCTCGACTTGGACCCCGATGCCCGCCAGAAGCTCCAGCGCATCAGCGCCGCCACCATCGACCGGCTGCTGCGCACCGAGAAACGCGCCCTGCGCATACGCGGTCGCTCCCATACCAAGCCGACCACGCGCCTGATGAACCAGATTCCGATCCGCACCTTCACCGAGTGGCAGGACGCCCGGCGCGGCGAGGTCGGCGCCGATCTGGTCGGCCACGACGGCGGCATCACCGGCGGCGAGCATGCCTTCACCCTGGTGCTCACCGACCGGATGACCCAGTGGACGGAGGTTCGGGCCGTGCTCAACAAGGCGCAGAAGTGGGTCTTCCAGGCGCTGCTGCTGATTCGCTCGTGGCTGCCGTTCGCCCTGTGCGCCCTGCACACCGACAGCGGCAGCGAGTTCATCAACCACCACCTGCACTGCTACTGCGGCCAGCAGCGCATCGAGTTCACCCGTTCGCGCCCCAATCGCAAGAACGACAACAACTTCACCGAGCAGAAGAACAACGACGTGGTACGCCGCCACGTCGGCTACCTGCGTCTGCAGACCGAGCAGGAGGTCGAGCTGCTCAACGAGCTCTACGATCGACTGCGGCTGCTGGTCAACTTCTTCTACCCATCCCAGAAGCTGATCTCCAAGACCCGCCAGGGCGCGCGGGTGCGGCGGGTCTACGACGATCCGCAGACCCCGTATCAGCGCGTGATGGGCTGCCCGGAGGTGTCCGAGGACCGCAAAGACCGACTCCGGCGTCAATTCGACATCCTGAACCCCGCCGAGCTGCAACGCGAGGTGGTGCGCCTGCAGGATGAACTGCTGAGTCTGGTGCAGCAGCGCAGCCATCCAGCCGAGCGTGCCGGCTGAGCCCCATCCGCCTCATCGAGCAGGAACTCGCCGCCCTGGACGACATCAAGGCGGCTTTCGGCGCGGTGCTCACAGCCCAGCACCCAAGCGCCGGCGAGCGTCGGCGGCCGCCTCAGCCGCATGGATCATGGCGATGTCACGGGCGCTGAGGTTGTCCACCTATCCACAGGCAGCATCACCCCTCCCCGCACCGCACCCCCTTTACCGCCGCCCATCTTTCGTGTGGATATTTGAATGAGGCATCCGATTCACTTCGTGTGGATATTTGGGTGAGGCAACAGGGGAGATAGTGGAGGGGTGGAGGGGCTGGGAGGCGGGAATCCTGGCCCGGAACGAAGGCGTCCCCGAGACGCGCGGTGGGGATGGCGGATGGGGGAGAGTGAGTTGGAAGCGCGGCGAGGGGACTTGATAGTGCCTATGACGCGGGTCTGGAAGAGGATGACCGTTCGATCGCGGGTGTAGTAGCCTGAGCGTTCGTCATGGTGCCGAGTCCAGCGGCCGACGTTCCCTTCGACGGGCGCAAGCTCGAGGCGCTCATGGAGCAGTACGACGTCGACGTGCTGTTGGCAAGCTCGCGCCACAACACGCGATACCTGACCGGCGGTTACTATCACTGGTTCCATGCGCGCATGGCGCGGGCAGCCGATCAGCGGTATCTCACGTTCGTGGGGATTCCCCGCGGCCGCCTGCAGGACGCGTTCTTCGTCGGTGGCATGACCGAGGAGGCCGGCCTTGCCTCTCACCACATCTGGATCCCGGATCGGCACCTCACCGAGCCGCGGCGCAGCCCCTTCTTTCAGTCGACGCGTGCCGCGACCGAAGGGGCGCTCCGCTGCCTGCGCCGCCGCGGTCTGACGGCGGGGCGCGTCGGCGTGGAGCTGGAGTTCCTGCCGGCCAGCTCGTACCGGAGGCTGCACGCAGAGCTCCCGGACGCCGAGCTGGTGGACGCCACCGGCCTCCTGGGTGAGTTGCGGGCCGTGAAGACGCCGGCCGAGGTGGAGATCCTGCGCCGCAACGCCGCCGGGTCCGTCGCCGCCGTTCAGGCTACGCTTGCGGCAAGCGGGCCGGGGGATACTACCGCCCTGATCCATCGACGGCTGCAGTCGGAGATGGCCCTGCGCGACCTGGAGCTGCAGTGGCTGATCATCTGCATGGGTCCCGACGGCGCAACCACCAAGTGGCCCTCCGAGCGTGTCTGGGCTGCCGGTGAGGTGCTGCGCGTCGATCCCGGCAGCAGCAGCGGGGACTACGTCGCCGACCTGTGCCGCATGGCGTGCCTGGGCGAGCCCTCCGCGCGCGCAGAGCAGATGATCGCGGACTGCATCGCCGTCAACGACCGGCTGCAGGCCGAGATCCGCCCCGGCATGACGTGTGGGGAGCTGAACGAGCGAGGGCAGCGCCTGCTATCGGAGGCCGCGTACGCCGAGCACGGCTGGCACATCGTGCACGGCTGCGGGATGGTGCCCCACGAGCCGCCGGTGGTGCGCGGGGATCCGTCCTACGTGCTGCAGGAAGGCATGGTCATGTCGATGGAGACGCAGTTTCAGCATCCGGAGGTGGGCGACATCAAGATGGAGGACATCGTCGCCGTGACCACCGATGGCTGCGAGTGCCTGACGCCGGCCGCGCGGAGCTGGATCCAGGCCGGAGCGAGCGGATGCTGAAGGCCGGCCTGGTCGGCACCGGCTTCATCAGCGACGAGCACGTGCTGGGCTACCGCGGCTGCGCCGACGCCGAGATCGTCGCCGTGTGCGACCTCGACCTGGGACGCGCCAGGGGCTGGCTCGAACGCTGGGAGATGCCGGCGGCGCGCGCCTACGACAGCGTCGAGCGCATGCTGGACGGCGAGACGCTCGACCTCGTGGAGATCCTCACCCCGCAGACGCAACACTACGCTCACGTCGTGCAGTGCGCCGGCGCCGGTGTGCCCTTCGTCAGCGTGCAGAAACCGATGGCCGTGGGCATCGCGCAGTGCGACCGGATGATCGAGGCATGCCGCGCCTCGGGCACGGTCCTGCGCCTGTACGAGAACTACGTGTTCTACCCGGTCTACCACGAGGCGAAGCGGCTGCTCGACGACGGCATCATCGGCGCGCTCACCTCGGTCCGCATTCACACCATCGGCGGAGTCCGCGACGGCGCACCGTGGCCGCACTTCTGGGTCCCCGTCGACGTACAGCAGAGCCGCTCCTCGGTGCTGGTCGGGGATGACGGCCTGCACAAGTTCTCGCTCGCCTGCTGGCTGATGGATCGTGACATCGAGCGGGTCAGTTCCTGGATCGACCCGGAGACCCCGCTGGATGCCCCTGCTTTCATCCGCGCGAAGTTCCGGACGCGCCCGGGGGAGCCTGCGAAGTACGCGCAGATCGACTTCAACTTCTCGACCAGGCTGGCCATCCCCAGCGACGTCTGGCTCGACGACTTCGTGGAGATCTGCGGCGAGCGCGGCGTCATGTGGATCCACCAGTGCGCGGGCGCGGGAGACCGCCCGCTGTTCAAGGGCAATCGAATGTCGAGCAGCAGCGCCTTTCCGCCCATCGCGGTGTTCGTGGACGGCCGGGTAAGCACGTACCTCGATCACCTGTCGGCCCGGGAGCGCAACTGGTCCACGTCGTTCGTCGCCTGCACCCGTCACTTCATCGGGGTGGCGACGGACGGGGGCACGCCGATCTGCACCGGCGAGCAGGGCAGGGACCTGAACCGCTACGCGACGGCGGCGCTGCTCTCGGCGCAGGATCAGCGCGACGTCGACCTGGTTGAGGTCACGTCCGAGGCGGAGGAGCAGGGTGCGTTCGAGCTCCGGGACAATTTCTGCAGAATCGACTCGATCATGGAGGCAGCGCGATGAAACCGACGGCAGAGCTCAGCAAGGGAATGGAAAGCGGCGCCACCGTGGTCGCCATCGGCGCCTACGACGCCTTCTCGGCGCGGATCGTGGAGAAGGCCGGGTTCGATGCCGTGTACGTGGGCAGCTACGCCACGGAGGCAGCCTCGCTCGGCAAGCCCGATCTGGCCCTGATGAGCAAGACCGACCGCCTCGCCATCGCCCGCAACATCGTCAAGGCGGTCGACGTGCCGGTCATCGTCGACGCGGAGGAGGGCTACGGCAACGCGATCAGCGTGATGGATACCGTCCGCGACTTCGAGGACACCGGCGCGGCCGGCATCCACCTCGACGACGAGGCGTTGCCGTCCAAGTGCCCGTTCCTGCCCGGCATCCCCCAGAACGAGCTGATCAGCACCGACGAGATGTGCGGCAAGGTGGAGGCCGCCGCGCGGGCCAAGACGGATCCCGACTTCAAGATCATCGTGCGGTCGGACGTGATCGGCACCGTGCCGCGGGAGGTGTACTACGGCGAGAACCGCATGGAGGAGGTCGTCCGGCGCAGCAAGGCCTACGCCGGTGCCGGGGCCGACGCGATCTTCGTGATGGCGCTTACCGACGACGAGGTCGACTACTTCGCGCGCGAGATCGACGCGCCGCTGGTCGGCATCTTCGCCACCGCCGAGCCGCTGCCCATCTCCAGCTTCGAGCGGGCCGGCTACCCGCTGGTGATCGGGTCGCTGGTCGGCATCTACGCTGCGGGCAAGGGCCTGATGCGGGCGATGCGGAAGCTGGCCGAGACCCGTGACTGGAACGCGATCCGCGACGAGATGATCGACGACGCCGAGTTCTTCGACATCGTCGACGTCGAACGGTACCGGTCCTTCTACGAGGACTTCAGAATCCGCTGACGCAGTGTTTTCATAGGCATTGGGGGGGAGGGGACCATGGTACGCGGGATGTGGAACTACGCCATCAAGGCGCCGGACGTGGAGGCGACCACCCGCTTCTACGTCGAGCACATGGGAGCCGAGTTCCGGATGAGCGGCGTGGCCTTCGGCTGCCGGTACGACGTCGTCCGCATGGGCCAGACGCGCCTGCTCATCTTCGACCGCGCTCCCTACGAGGAGGCGCACGGCATGGACCTGCCGCCCGGGTTCCTGCACGTGGTGTACGAGGTGGACGACCACGAAGCCCACGTGGCGATGCTGCGGGCGGCCGGGGTGCGCTTCCTCATCGAGCCGCAGGAGATCGACACGGCCGTGGGCCGCCGCAAGATCGCCTTCTTCGAAGCGCCGGACGGGATTCGCACCGAGGTGATGGAGATTCTCGAAGACCGCGAGGAGGAAGCCCTGAACTCCGTCTGAGGGGGCACTCGGCTTGAGGGCAGCAGCGGGCTTCCCTCCAAACAGCACTTCCCTCCAAACAGAAAGGGCGCGGCCATGACGGCCGCGCCCTTGAGTGTCGGATCGACCTCGGAGTGCTATTGGAACTTGAGGTTGATCTCGTTCATGCGCTGCCGAACGATGTGCAGGTCGCCTCCCTCTTCCCAGCGCGCCATCCAGTCGTCGAACGCCGACATCGGCTTGGCACCGGTGATCAGCTCGACGAACAGCACGTTCATCTGGCCGCCGACGTCCAGCTTCCGCAACAGGTCATCGCCGTTCTCATCGGTGATCGGGAAGAACCGGTTGGTGGGAACCCGGCGGATGCTGGCGTCGGAGTAGATGCCGTCCGGGTTCTTGTGGAAGTCTTCCAGCATTTTCGCTTGGAGCGGGTTCTGCCAGTTCGCCCGGTGCGGCGTGTAGCTGTAGAGAGCACCCCAGAAGTAGCCGGCGCCGATCTGCTTGGAGGCGTCGGTTCCGAGGAACTCATCCTTGCGCTGCGGAAAACCGTACTCGTTGGTCTCCCAGTGCGTGCCTTCGATGCCCAGGTTGGTGAGCGTGTTGTACGCCTCATCCGTGTTCAGCTTGTCCATGATCTGCATGATGAAGTGCAGGTCATCGGGGCGGGATTCCAGGTGCCGGCCGAAGCCGTAGGAGCCGCCGTGGAAGGGATTCCAGACGTAGCGCGCCGGCCGCACGTCATCGAAGAAGCGCGGGAACGCGCCCATCTTGATGCGCGCCTCCGGCACCACCTTGCGGATCCAGTTGCCTTCGGTGCCGGGCAGGTCGTGCGAGTCCTCCCAGGAGCCGTAGCCGATCCACTCCTTGACGATGGTCTCGCCGTTGCGGAACAGGTTGACGTTGGTGGCCGAGTCGATGGTCGGGAACTCCGGATCGATATAGCCCTTCTCGAACCAGTCGTGCGCCAGCTCGTAGCCCAGCTTCATCTCCGGCTGGTTGAAGCCGTGCACCAGTTGGCCGTCACGGAGGTTCCAGCGCCACTGCGCCCAGCCGGTGCCGTCGAAGATCAGCGGGAAGCACTGCCAGGTCAGCCCCTTGGCCGGACAGGAGTACGGGAAGTCATTCGGATTCGCCGCCTTGTAGGCCGCGAAGACCGCCTCGACCTCCTCGAACGTGCCCGGCGCGTCGTCGAAGCCCAGGCCCTCCAGCACGTCGATGCGCCAGGCGATGCCGTGCGGGAACTGGCCGCCGAACCAGACGTTCGGGATCTGCACCAGCTTGCCATCGCGGTGGAAGCGATCCCAGGTGCCTTGCTCGTTGAGGCCGACGACCTTCATCACGTCCACCAGCGCCTGGTAGATGCCCGGCATGTACTCCTGCACGTCGGACAGCTCGAAGCGGGCGGTGCCCTGCTTCATGATCTCCTCGTTCCACCAGACCGGGAACACGTCCGGCATGTCGCCGGAGGCCAAGAGCAGGTTGAGCTTCTCGGTCACCTCGGCGTCGGCGTCCACCCCTTCGGGCAGGATGGTCACCTTGCGGCCCAGGTCGCGCTCGATCCACGCCTCGACCGTGGTGAACACCTCGGTGCGCTCCTCCGGAATCTGGCGCAGGCCGAACCAGCGGATCTCCAGCGGTGCGCCTGCGGCTCCCTCGGCTTGGGCGGCGCCCAGCGCCAAGCCCGCGCTGCCGAGCAGCATCAGTGTGCTGAGTATGACGGTAAGCGATTTCCTCATCGTTTCTTTCTCCTTGGAAGAGTCTGCGTACCAGCCACGCAGGATACACCTCGCGGGGGTTGCTTTCCAGAGGGACGGCATCCTCACCCCATCCTCACCCTTTCAGCGAGCCCAGGATGATGCCCTTGGCGAAGTAGCGCTGGATGAACGGATAGGTGCACAGGATCGGCACCGTCGACACCATCAGGATGGCGGCCTTGATCGTCTCCGGCGTGTACCGCCGGACCAGCTCCTCCTGGCGCTGGATCGCCTGCACGTCGGCTCCCAGCCCCGAATAGGCGAAGTTGCTCTCCAGCAGCACGCGGCGCAGCAGGATCTGCAGCACCTTGATCTTGGGGCTGGTGATGTAGAGCAGCGCGTCGAACCAGGAGTTCCAGTGCAGCACCATGGTCCACAGCGCCACGGTAGCGATGATCGGCATCGACACCGGCACGACGATGCGCGCGAAGACGGTCAGGTCGTTGGCGCCGTCGATGCGGGCGCTCTCCTCCAGCTCCTCCGGCAGCGACATCAGGTAGTTGCGGGCGATGATCAGCGTGAACGGGTCGACCAGGATCGGCAGCACCAGCGACCAGAGCGTGTTCACCAGTCCCAGGCTGCGTACCAGCAGGAATGTCGGCACGAGGCCGCCTGAGAACAGCATCGTGATCAGCACGAAGATCGTCCAGAAGGTGCGCAGCGGCAGGTAGCGCTTGGCCAGCGGGTAGCCCATCATCATGGTCACCGATACGGTCAGGCTGGTGCCCACCGCGGTGCGCAGGATGGTCCAGAAATAGGCGTTGCCGATCGCCGGGGTCTGCAGGAGGCGGCCATAGGAGGCCAGGCTCATCGCTCCCGGCCGAGGGAACGCCTTGAAGCCGATCTTCATCGCCTCCTCGGCGGTGCTCAGCGACAGCGTGATCTGACGCATGAACGGGTAGAGGACCGTGAGGCAGAACAGCACCAGCAGGATGGCGTTGGCGGTATCGAAGGTCTTTTCGCCCAACGACTTCTGCAGCGCCATAGTCCGCTACCAGAGGCCGTAGCCGGTGACGCGCCGCACGATCCGGTCGACCGCCAGCACCAGCACGAGGGCGATCACGTTCTTGGTCAGCCCCACGGCGGTGCCGAACTCGAACTCGAATCCCTGCAGGCCGACCCGGTAGATGTAGGTGTCGATGATGTCGGCTATCTCATACACCAGGGCGTTGTAGAGGTTGAAGATCTGATCGAAGCCGGCGTTGAGGATCTGCGACATGCTCAGGATCAGCAGGATCGCGGTCACCGGCAGGATGCCGGGCAGGGTGATGCTGAGCGCGCGCCGCCAGCGGCTGGCGCCGTCGACCACCGCCGCCTCGTACAGCTCCGGATTGATGCTCGACATGGTGGCCAAGTAGATGATCGTGCCCCAGCCGATCTCCTTCCAGATGGCGCTGATGATCAGGATCGGAATGAACCAGGTCTGGCTGGTCAGGAGCACCGTAGGCTCCAGGTCCAGCAGGCGCACGATGAAACCGTACATCCCGCGTCGCGACAGCAGCTCGGTGATCAGGCCGGCCACCACCACCCAGGACAGGAAGTGGGGCAGGTAGGAGATGGTCTGCACCGTCCGCTTGAACTTGGTGTTGAAAATCTCGTTCATCAGCAGCGCCAGGATGATCGGCATCGGGAAGCCGAAGATGATGCGTAGCGCGCTGATCTCCACCGTGTTCCAGAACACGCGCGCCACGGCGTGTTGCTCGAACAGGCGGCGGAAGTGCGTGAGGCCGACCCAGGGGCTGAACAGGATGCCCTGGTGGACGTCGAAGTCCTTGAACGCCAGCACCACGCCGTAAATCGGGACGTAGCGGAAGACGACGAAGTAGGCGATTCCCGGCAGCATCAGCAGGATCAGGTACCGGTGGCGGTACATCTCCTTGACCAGGCTGGGCTTGCGATACTGGAGCAGCTCGGTCGAGGCTGCGGTCGCGGCGTCGGATCGTTGAGCCATGCGGGGAACCTCCGTGAGTTTACCCTTTCAGCGCCCCGATCAGGGCGCCCTTGACGAAGTACCTCTGCATGAAGGGGTAGGCGAGCAGGATCGGCAGCGTCGACACCATCAGGATCGCTGCCTTGATCGTCTCCGGCGTGTACTCCCGCAGCAGCCGCTCTTGCGCCATCATCTGCGCCGCGGTCTCGGTGGTGCCGAGCCCGGCGTAGCTGAAGTCGCTCTCCAGCAGCACGCGGCGCAGCATCTGCTGCACCACCTTGATGCGCGGATCGGTGATGTAGATCAGCGCGTCGAACCACGCGTTCCAATGCGCGACGATCGTCCACAGCGCCACCACGGCGAATACCGGCTTGGCCATCGGCATGACGATGCGGAAGAACACCACCAGATCGCTGGCGCCATCGATGCGCGCGCTCTCCTCCAGGTCCTCGGGCAGGGTCATCAGGTAGGTGCGCATGACGATCAGGGCGAAAGCCGATACCAGCTCCGGCAGCACCAGGGCCCAGATGGTGTTGACCAGGCCCAGGCTGCGCACCAGCAGGAAGGTGGGGATAAGCCCGCCGGCGAAGAAGAAGGTCAACACCACAAACACCGTCCAGAAGCGCCGCAGCGGCAGGTACGGCTTGGCCAGCGGGTAGGCCATCATGCCGGTCACCAGCAGGGTGAGTGTGGTGCCGATGCTGGTGCGCGCGAGGGTCCAGAAGTAGGCGCGGCCGATCGCGTCGGTCTGGAAGATGCGCTCGTATGAGGCCAGGGTGACCTTCTGGAAGTTGGGGAGGATGTGCGCGCCGAACCTGAGCGCCTCGTCCGCGGTGCTGAGCGAGATGGTGATCTGCCGCATGAACGGCAGCAGGATCGACACCGACAGCAGGATCAGGAACAGGTAGTTGGCGACGTCGAACACGCGGCCGCCAGCGCCGGTTCGGTACAGGGCGGGACTCTGCGAGGTGCGCTCGGGCATCGGCGGGAACCATAGCCGATGACGGCGCCCGCCACCTACACTTGGCGGTCATGACCGGCTTCTCGGTGTCGCCCGATGTCGGTGACTCGGGTTTCGACACGATCGAGCACGCCCTGCAGGCGGTACGGGAGCTGCCGCGGCCGTGGACCGATGACGTGGTCATCGAGCTCGAGCCCACCGTCCATCGCCTCGCGCGGCCGGTCGAGCTCGGCCCGGACGACGGTGGTCAGGACGACGGTGGTCAGGACGGTCACAAGCTCACCATCCGCTCACGGCCCGGCGGCGGGCGCGCGGTGCTCGACGGCACCCACCTCGTCGAGGATTGGCAGCCGGCCGGCCGCGGGCGCTGGCAGGCCTCGGTCGGGGACCGGCGCTTCGGCTCCCTGCTCGTGGATGGCGTGCGCTGCACGCAGGTTCGCTGGCCGGCTGAGGACTACGCACGCGGGCTGGGATACGACCCGGACGCACCGCGCCGCCGCATGCGCATTCCGACCGGGGACCTGCCGCCGATCGCGGACCCCGGCGCGCTGCGGGTCTTCGTGTGGCCGGGGGGCGAGAGCGGCGAGTGGAACTGGTTCTCCGAGGTGGTCGCGGTCACGGAGCTGGACCGTGCGGGCGGCACGCTGACGCTGGCCCATGACACCCGCTATCCGTTGGGTCCGGGCACGCGGTTCTTCCTGCTGGGGGCGGTCGAGTTCCTGGAGCTTCCGGCCGCGGAGCCGCGCTATTTCCTGGATCGCGGCACGGGTGAGGTGCTGCTGGAACTCGACGGCGACACTGCGGGCCGCGAGATCAGCGCCACGGCCGTGTCCGGCCTGGTGGTCATCCGCGGCCGCGGGGACGGGACAGCGGTCACCGACGTGCGCCTGGAGAACCTGGTGCTGCGCGGCTGCGATCGCCCGCACGAACTGACGACCCACCTGGAGCGGTCATCCGCGGGACCGGCGGCGGGGGAAGGCTCCGGGCAGCCGTCGGCGGCCGTGCATGTTGCGGGCGCCGAGCGGGTCGCGGTGGTGGGCTGCGAGATCACGGCCACCGGTCTGCACGGCGTCCACATCGACGGCGCCAACCGCGAGGTCACGGTGGCCGACTGCTGGCTGCACGACATCGGCCACACCGGCGTGCAGGCCGACGCGCCCAGGCTGACCCGCCGGTTCGCAAGCCGCGGCCATCGGATCGTCAACAACCTGATCCATCACACCGGGCGGTGCGTCGGACACGGCGCCGGCATCCAGCTCTCCGGCGCCGGGGAGTGCTCCGTGGCGCACAACCGCATCCACCACACGCCGCGCTACGCGATCAGCATTAAGGGCCCGCGGCCGGGCACGATCGTCGGCAGCCGCATCGACGGCGTGACGGTCACCCGCGAGAACGCCCACGAGTTCATCCACTCGCGCGACAACGTGGTCGAATACAACGATCTGTCGCACGCCAACACCGACTCGCAGGACACCGGCGTGTTCGAGTCGTGGGGCCCGGGGCTGGACAACGTGGTGCGCAACAACCGCGTGCGCGACAGCGAGATCCGCTTCTCCTTCGGCTTCGGGATCTACCTGGACGACGCCACCAACCGCATGACCGTCGAGCGCAACCTCGTGCACGGCCTGCAGCGCAGCCGCGCGGCGGCGCGCGGCGAGCTCGGCCTGCTGCGCCATCCGATCTACGCCAAGGGGATCGGCAACGTCTTCCGCGACAACGTCGTGGCCGACAACGGCTCCGCCGCCTGCTTCGGCTGCTTCGAGATGGCCGGCGAGCCCTGCCGCGACTTGATGCTTACGCGCAACGTGTTCGCCGACTGCGGACCGGCGGTCTACAGCTTCCAGAACTGGTCGGAAGACCGTTTCGCGGCCGCGGACCGCAACCTGTTCTTCGACCCTGACGGCTCCTATCTGGTCGATGGTGTGCCCGGCGTCACCGACCTGGACGGTTGGCGGTCGCATCCCACCGGCCACGACCGGGCGTCGCTGACCGCCGATCCACGGTTCATGGATGCCCGCCACGGCGACTTCCGGCTGAGGCACGACTCGCCGGCGTGGGCGCTGGGCATCGAGCCGATCGACCTGGCCGCCATCGGCCTGCAGCCCGAGCACCCGTTCGCCGACCCGTGCGATCCGATCGCGGCGGTGATCGTGGCCGCCGAAGACGGCCGTCCGTTCGTGCGTCTCTCCGTCGGCGAAACGGTGCGGTTCCGCCTGACGGTCCGCAGCGAACGCGGATTCTTCCTCGATCCCACATCGCTGGAGGTGTTCTGGAGCAGCCGCACGCCGCGCGTGGCGGCCGCGGACATCAGCGGCGAGGTCACGGCCAACGCACCCGGCGTGTCGCGGATCAGCGCGGCGGCGTGCCGCGGCGGCCGGATACTCTCGGGCGGCGCGGACGTCGTGGTGTCCTGATCCCCGGCACGGCTACGTCATGAGGTCGCCCGGTACCTCTCGAGCACGCGGCGGTCGGGCTCGACGCCGATGCCCGGGGCAGTGGGGATGGTGAAGGCCATGCCCGGGCCGACGGCCGGCGGGGTCAGGTTGAGCTCCTCCCGCAGCGGGTTGCAGGTGCGGTCCAGCTCCAGCAGGGGCTCGCGCGGAATGAGCGCAGGCGGGCAGGGGGCGATCATGGCCAGCACCTGCAGCGAGGCGGCGACGGCGATTCCCGTGCCCCAGACGTGGGGGATGCAACGCACGTGCGCGGCGTCGGCCAGGTCGGCGATCTTCAGCGTCTCCGTGATGCCGCCGGCCGCACAGCAGTCCGGCTGCACGATGTCGGCGGCTTCGTGGCGCAGGAGATCGGCGAAGCCCCAGCGCCCGAACTCCGCTTCGCCCGTGGATATGGGGATCGGCGACTCCCGCCGGAAGCGGCCCAGGCCGCGCAGGTCCTCCGGGATCAGGGGCTCCTCGAACCAGTCGATGCCCGCCGGAAGTATCCGGCGGGCGACTTCCAGCGCCGCCGCCCGGTCGTAGGCGTGATTGGCGTCCACCATGATCCGCACGTCCGGACCCACGGCGTCGCGCACGGCGTTCACGACCGTGACGTCGTCGTCGATGCCGAAGCCGATCTTGAGCTTCAGGGCGGTGAAGCCCGCTGCGACGTAGCGCAGGGCCTCATCCACGAGCAGCGGCGCCTGCCCGGTCAGGCTGCCGGCGGCACGCTTGCGGTAGAAGCCGGTGGCGTAGGCGGCGACCTGGCGGCGGTAGGTGCGCCCCGCCAACCGGTGGCACGGCACCCCGAAGTGCTTCCCGGCCAGGTCCCACAGCGCGATGTCCACGGCGCTGAGCGCCTCCAGCGCCGTCCCCTTGCGGCCGTGGTCGCGCATCGCGGTATAAAGCTCCAGCCACCGCGTCTCGCGATCCAGGGCGTCGCGCCCCAGCAGCAGCGGGGCGTACACCTCGTCGATCAGCGCCGCGTTGGTGGCCGGGGGACCGAACGCCTCCCCATACCCGACGGTGCCGTCGGCGGTCTCGATCTCCACCACCAGGGCGCGGCGGCGCAGGAACCAGGCCTGCGAGTAGGCGAACACCTCGCGGTCCGGCAGGTCGACGCTCAGGATGGTCGGGCGCACGTGGGCGATCTTCATGCCCGGAGCATATAGTGAACGCCATGGCCAAGATCGTGATCATCGGTGCGGGCAGCGGCTTCGGCAGCCGGCTGTCGATCGACATCCTGGCGCGCGCGAGCCTCGCCGACTCCACCATCGCGCTGTGCGACATCCACGAGGGGCGGCTCGCTCAGGTGCGCGACTACGTGCAGCGCGCGATCGACGCGCACGGACTGCCCGGCACCTTGGTGGCCGGTAACGACCGCGAGGAGCTGCTGCCGGATGCCGACTGCGTGGTGACGGCGGTCTCCATCGGCGGCCCGGCGTACTGGGGCGAGCCCTACCGCTCGGAGGTGGAGATCCCTCTTTCCTACGGGGTCGTGCAGACGGTGGCCGACACCGTCGGCGTGGGCGGGGTGTTCCGCTTCCTGCGCACGGCGCCCGAGCACCTGCAGTTCGCGCGCGACATGGAACGCCTGTGTCCCGACGCCATCATGCTCAACTACACCAACCCCATGTGCATGCTCACCTGGCTGCACTCGGTCGGCTCCTCGATCCGGAACGTGGGCCTGTGTCACAGCGTGCAGGGCACCACCAGGAAGCTGGCCGGCGCGCTGGGGGTGGACTACGACCGGGTGAGTTACCTGGTGGCGGGCATCAACCACCAGGCGTGGGTGCTGAGGCTGCGCCACGGCAAGGAGGACCTGTATCCCCGGCTGCGCGCCTTGCTTGACACGCACGAGGCCTTCGCCGACGACCGGGTGCGCGCCGAGATGATGCGCCAGTTCGGCTACTTCGTGACCGAGAGCACGCCCCACAACTCGGAATACCTGCCCTACTTCAACCGCACCCGGGAGTTGCGCGACCACTACGGCGTCGCCAGCCGCGCCCCCATCCCGATGGAGAACACGCGGGTGCGCGACTGGATGAAGGACTCCGGCGGGGAGCAGGACGGTGACGGGGACGTGCCGCCGCTGGCCGCCTCGCACGAATATGCCTCGATGATCATCGAAGCGCGCCTCACCGGAGGGCCATTCGCCTTCAACGGCAACGTGATGAACCACGGCTCGATCACCAACCTTCCCAACCGCTGCTGTGTCGAGGTGCCGTGCCTGGCCGACGGCGAGGGGATCCATCCCACCTTCGTGGGGCCGCTGCCGGCGCAATGCGCGGCCCTGAACATGAGCAACATCGCGGTGCAGGAGCTGGCCGTACAGGCCGTACTGGAGCGCGACCGGGAAGCCGCCTTTCACGCCTGCGCCCTCGATCCGCTGACCGCCGCCGTGGTCCCGCTGCCCAGGATCAGGGAGATGTTCGACGAGCTGTGGGCGGCCGAGGGCGACCACCTGGCCTACTACGAGTAGCGATGCGCGCGGCGGGCGGCCGGGGTTACGTGCCGGCGCGGCTCACGCGGCCCAGGAAGTCGGCGGTCGTGGCGCAGTCCACGATCCACTCCCCCGCTTCGGCGAGGCGATCCGCGTCGGTCACGCCGGCCAGCACCGCCGACAACCGTTCAGCCGCCGCCGGACCGAACCGGCGCTCCGCCAGACGGTGCAGCAACGCTCTCTGCCCTTCGATGCCCTGTTCGATCCCTTGCTCCAGAATTTCCGCTCCCCAGCGATCGATCTTCTCCGCCAACACGGCGCTTACCTCCTCGTACTCACGGATCGACGGCAACTCCACGCCCCACTTCCGGCCCAGGACGCCGAGCCATAGGTCGAAGCTCCTCGTCAGGCCCGGTTCACCCGCTTCCGCGAGCCATTCGCCCAACTCCCGCACCCGCTCCGGCAACGCGCCTGCCTGCACACTCTGCTCCACCTCCGCCACCCATCGCAGCAGGTTCGCTCGCGGCAGATCATCCGCCTTCACCGCCACCAGATCAACCACGTCGTAGCTCGTAGCGAGCTGCGCCGGACCGTCCTGCTCCGTCCCCTGCACCAGCCCGGCGAGCGTCAGCGGCGCGTCCCATCGCGTGTCGCCGTTGTACACCACCACGTGCAGCACCGGATCGGCCCGATCGCCCTTGCTCCACGTGGTGCGGTCACGGTATAGCCGCTGGTAGAGCAGGCTCGTGTAGTTCAGGAACCGCAGCGGCATCGAGTAGTCCACGCGCGACTGATGCTCGATCACCACGTGCAGCGTCTGCACTCCGCCGCGGCCGTCACGGCGGTCGATCGACCAGACCACGTCACCGAGCCGCCGGCGCAGTTCGTCGGTGACGTTCTCGGTGGCGCCGTCGCGGTGGGTGGCGAAGTCGAGCGCTTCGGCCCAGCCGGCGGGGCGCAGCGGGGCGATGAACCCGATGAGCAGGTCCCTGGCGATGCGTTGGTGGGTGAGCAGTCGTTTGTATGCCGGGTCGTCCATGATTCGCTTCCGATCGAGCACACACACCAGCGACAACCGTGTCGGCGAGGTGCCTGTACCACTGACAATGGCCTCGGAGTCAGCGGCGCTTCAGGGACGGCTCGAGAAAGGACAACAGTGGCGCGCAGACAACAGATAAAGACGGCGTGTCGACCGAGCACGACGGCAAGACGGCACTCAGCTTCGAGCTCGCTTCAGGGAGAACATCGTCGCTTCCCGCACGGGTCCCCCTCACACCATCGCCGACCGTACAGCGTCAGCCAACTTCGTTGCGCGGCACACGGCTGTCCTCGCGGCCTCGGGATTGGGCCGCTCGGTTGAATGCAGAAGCCCCAGGACGAGAGCCGCGTCGAGGCGATAGAGAAGGTCGACGATTCGCGGCGTCCGCATCGGGTCGCAGATGCTCTCGTATGCAACGCGCAGACGCGTGCACGGCCGCCACCACTCCGCGATTCGCGCGAATTCCATCGCGGGATCTCCCATCAGAGCATTGGACCAATCGATGACGGCTCGAATCGAGCCCGCCTTCGCAAGGATGTTGGGAGGACGGATGTCCATGTGCAGAAGGGACGGGCGGTAGCTGCGGAGCTTGAGGACGCTCTCGATGCGGTCGGTGTCCGGGACCGCGAGTGACATTCCGGTTGCCTTTCCGAGTTCATGAGCCCGTCGGACGATCCGGCGTGCGATACAGGAGACGAACGGCAGGCCCTCGTGAGCAACCAGGTTTCGCGGCGCGGTACAGGCGTGTATCCGGCTGAGCAGATGAGCCAGGTGATCGTCGCTCACCGCGCAACTCTCATCATGCTCGACGAACTCCTGAATCAGGCACGGGTACGGGCCTTCGGTCAACAAGCCGTACGTGACCGACGTGACCGGAACCGGGATCCCCCGCGAGCGGACGTAGCGGCTCAGATGCTCTTCCTGGGAGAGCAGGGCACGCGCAGAGCACGAAGGATCGTTGGCGTTGCCCATGTCCTCGCGAGGTGCCGTCTTCAGCACGACCTCGATCCCTGCACCGATCGCCGCTCGCAAAACGGTGAACTCCGCCCCCTCTCGGAAGGGAGTGATGGACTGCACGCGAATCCCGAGCTGCTGACGAATGTGGGCCGCCAGAACATCGTGATATATCTCGTCGCTCACCAGAACTCTCCCGATTGTAACCTCCGTGCATCAGGGCACGGTGATAGACTGACCAGCATCGCGAGGAGCATCTGAATGCCTGAGAGCTGCATCGACCTGTACGTATCGCCGGCCGGCGACGACGCCTGGAGCGGCCGTCATCCCGATCGGACCGGGGACGGCGGCGACGGGCCGTTCGCGACCCTGGAGGCGGCGCGCGATGCGCTACGGGCGCGGCGTCGTTCCGGCGCCACCGGCGGCGCGACGGTGTGGCTGCGCGGCTGGACCTACCAGCGGGAGGCCACCTTCGAGCTGGGAGCCGAGGACGGCGGCAGCGAGGACGCGCCGGTCGTCTACCGCGCGTTCCCGGGTGAGGAGGTGCGGCTGATCGGCGGACGTACCGTGTCGGGGTTCCGGCCGATTGCCGAGTCGGGCGCCACCGCGGAGGCGTGGCAGCGCCTGTCGCCGGCTGCAACAGGCCACGTGCTGGTGGCGGAACTGCGCGGGCAGGGCATCAGCGACTACGGCACCCTCGATCCCGTGGGTATTGGGCGCGGCCGCCGGCCGACCGCCCTGGAGGTGTTCTATGGCGAACGCCGTATGACCCTGGCGCGCTGGCCCACTCACTCGTTCGTGAACATCGCGCGGGTCGAGGTGCCGGGGCGCAGCGGCACCGACGAGGTGCCCTGGGACGCCAGCAGCGACGAGCCCAACCGCAGCTTCGAGTACTTCGGCGACCGGCCGCGCGGCTGGCGCGAGCCGGCCGAGGCGCTGGTGCACGGCTACTGGACCTACGACTGGGCCGATTCCTACCAGCGCATCGAGTCCATCGACCTCGACGCCCGCCTGGTCACCACCGATCAGCCCGGCGCCTACGGCTACACCACCGGGCAGCGCTACTACTTCCTGAACGTGCTGGAGGAACTCGATTCCCCGGGCGAGTGGTACCTGGACCGGCAGGCCGGGCTCCTGTACTTCTGGCCGCCGGGTGATCCGTCACCGCCGGAGGTGACGGTCACGGTGTCGATTCTGTCGCAGCCGGTGGTCGCCCTCCGCGGCGCCTCCCACGTGCGGCTCCGCGACATCACCGTCGAGTGCTGCCGGGGCGACGGCATCGCCATCAGCGGCGGCCGGGACGCCACCGTCTGCTGCAGCGAGGTTCGCAACACCGGCGAGTACGGCATCAGGGTGGACGACGGCAGAGGCCACCGCATCGAGCGGTGCCGGATCCACCACACCGGCGCCGGCGGCGTGCAGCTCTCGGGCGGCGACCGCCGCACGCTGACACCTGCCGGCCACGTGGTCGAGAACTGCGACATCCACCACTTCAGCCGCCTGCTGCTGACCTACACGCCCGGGGTCGACCTGCACGGCGTCGGCCATCGGGTCGCCCACAACCACCTGCACGACGCGCCGCACACCGCGGTGCTGCTGCACGGCAACGACCACGTGGTGGAGCTCAACGAGATCGACCACGTCTGCACCCAGACCGGCGACGCCGGCGCCTTCTACATGGGGCGCGACTGGACCGAGCGGGGCAACGTGGTGCGGCACAACTTCTTCCACGACCTGGGCATCTTCGGCTACGGCCGGCACGGTGTGCGCGCGGTCTACCTGGACGACTGCGCCAGCGGCACCACGGTCTACGGCAACGTCTTCCTGCGCTGCACGCGCGCCGTGCTGATCGGCGGCGGCCGCGACAACCGGGTGCAGAACAACCTGTTCGTGCACTGCGAGCCGGCCATCCAGCTCGACGGCCGTGGCCAGTGCCTGACCGAGCAGTGGCGGGAAATGGTCTACGACACCATGCGCCCGCGGCTCGAGGAGATGAACCACCACGAGCCGCCCTACGCCGAGCGGTACCCGCAGCTTGCCGAGCTGGACGCCGTGTACGAGGCCGGCGCCGGCTTCGAGCCCACCGGCAACGTCGTCGTCAACAACCTGTGCTATGGCGGCCGCTGGCTGCTCACGCTGCGCGACGTCGACCCGCACCTGCTGCCGGACGACGGGAACCTGATCGGGGTGGACCCCGGCTTCGCGGACGAGCCCAACGACGACCTGCGGCTGGCGACTGGATCGCTCGCCTACGAGGCCGGCATGCAGGCGATCCCGTTCGACCGCATCGGACTTGCGACGGCCATCGGCCCGAGCGCCCGCGAGCATGACGTGCCGATGCAGACTACGCGTTGGCGCTGCTGTCAATGAAGTACGTTGAGGAGGAATAGGATGCCCGCACCAAAGCCTCGGTACAGCAAAGAGGAGTTCGCCCGCCGCGGCGATGAGATCTACGACCGAGAGATAGAACCTCATGTCGGCCCTGACGACGAGGGCAACTTCGTCGTCATCGACATCGAGACGGGAGCCTATGAGATCGATCATGACGAACTGGCGGCATCCGACAGGCTTCTGTCCCGCGTACTGGACGCGCAAGTGTGGACGATGCGTGTCGGATCCCGATATGCTCGACGGGTTGGATCTCGGTACGAGGCGAGCGATGCATGATAGGCGGCCATGTCAATGCATACCGTGAGGCCGTCATCTCACTGAGTGTGGAGGGATCCAGCAGCCTGAGACGTGATATCGATGCCGTTATCGACACCGGTTTCAACGGCTATCTCACACTTCCAGCGGCGCTCGTTCAGGCGTTGAGGCTTGTCTGGCGTCGGCGAGGGCGGGCGATGCTGGCTGACGGTAGTGACAGCGTATTCGATATCTACGAGGCCGCCGTGACATGGGATGGTACCTCAAGACGGATTGCCGTGGACGAGGTGGAGTGTGATCCTCTTGTCGGGATGTCTCTGCTATACGGCTTCGAGTTGACCGTTCAGGTCGCAGATGGTGGCCGGGTCACCATAGGAGCGCTGCCCTAGCAGCCCGTGGCGAAAGTCGACGGTGACGATGGGCCGTCAGCGGTGGGTGGCGTAGGATAGTCCCGCGCAGCCTGCAAGGGCTGCACGACCGGGGAGTGACGCCGCGCCGGGCGTCGAGATCGCCGCCCTCACCCGCCGACATGGCGGTGTAGGATCGGGCGGCCGTGATGGTGAACAGGCGGCAGCATGGCTGTTCGCCATCGTTGGTGTTGTCCTGATGGTGGGCCTGTTCATTCTGCTGGGCGTGCTCGTCTTCTACAGGCGAAGCACTGACCGCGTCGCAGCGGCGTGGTCGGTGGCTGACGCACGTCCCGCGGGGATGATGCAACCGGAAGCATCGCCGCAACTCGAACCTGGATGGCGGAAGCTCCGGGAGTGGGCACCCGTGCTGTCCGTCATTGTGGCATTGCTGGCCCTCGGCGTGGCCGCAACAATCCTCGTGACCGCCGAGCTCTCCCGCATCGAGGACCGGCACGACGCCACAATCGAGGACATCCGGACTCGCGTCCAGAAACTCATCGAGGGTGTCGAGGACAGAGTCGAAGCTGCCGAGACGCTACTCGGAAGGGAAATTGGAGCGGCGCGTATTGATCTGGTGGTGGTCCGTGACGAGTTCCTCAAGATCAACACGCGGCTGGCCGTCATCGAAACGCTGTTGGCCCGCAGTGATGCGGTAAGGCCGGCCGTCGAGCCTCCCGAGCCCGAGGAAGCCCTCGACGCTCCCGAGGAAGCCGCCGGTGATGCGGGGCCGTCGCCGTGAGCGTCCCGATAACGGCAGTGAGCGGAGCATCGAGCGCCATCGCGGCCCGTGCATCAGGGCACGGTGATAGGCTTTGACCAGGATCGCAGGGAGCGCGTGAATGTCTGAGAGCTGCATCGACCTGTACGTATCGCCGGCCGGCGACGACGCCTGGAGCGGCCGTCATCCCGATCGGACCGGGGACGGCGGCGACGGGCCGTTCGCGACCCTGGAGGCGGCGCGCGATGCGCTGCGGGAGCGGCGCCGTTCCGGGGCGACCGGCGGCGCGACGGTGTGGCTGCGCGGCTGGACCTACCAGCGGGAGGCCACCTTCGAGCTGGGAGCCGAGGACGGCGGCAGCGAGGACGCGCCGGTCGTCTACCGCGCCTTCCCGGGCGAGGAGGTGCGGCTGATCGGTGGACGTACCGTGTCGGGGTTCCGGCCGATCGCCGAGTCCGGCGCGACCGCGGAGGCGTGGCAGCGCTTGTCGCCAGCCGCCCGAGGCCACGTGCTGGTGGCGGACCTGCGCGCGGAGGGCATCAGCGATTTCGGCACCCTCGATCCGGTGGGTATCGGGCGCGGCCGGCGGCCGACCGCCCTGGAGGTGTTCCATGACGACCGCCGAATGACCCTGGCGCGCTGGCCGACTCACTCGTTCGTGAACATCGCGCGGGTCGACGTGCCGGGGCGCAGCGGCACCGACGACGTGCCCTGGGACGCCAGCAGCGACGAGCCCAACCGCAGCTTCGAGTACTTCGGCGACCGGCCGCGCGGCTGGCGCGAACCGGCCGAAGCGCTGGTGCACGGCTACTGGACCTACGACTGGGCCGACTCCTACCAGCGCATCGAGTCCATCGACCTCGACGCCCGCCTGGTCACCACCGACCAGCCCGGCGCCTACGGCTACACCACCGGGCAGCGCTACTACTTCCTGAACGTGCTGGAGGAGTTGGACTCTCCGGGCGAGTGGTACCTGGACCGGCAGGCCGGCGTCCTGTACTTCTGGCCGCCCGGCGATCCGTCACCGCAGGAGGTGACGGTCACGGTGTCGGTCCTGTCCGAGCCGGTGGTCGCCCTCCGTGATGCATCGCACGTGCATCTTCGCGACCTCACCATCGAGTGCTGCCGAGGCGACGCCATCAGCATCGCCGGCGGCCAAGCCTCCGCCCTCTGCTGCTGCGAGGTCCGCAACACGGGCGAATACGGCATCAGGGTGGAACGGGGCAGCGGCCACCGCATCGAACGGTGCCGGATCCACCACACCGGCGCCGGTGGCGTGCAGCTCTCGGGCGGCGACCGCCGCACGCTGACACCTGCCGGCCATGTGGTCGAGAACTGCGACATCCACCACTTCAGCCGCCTGCAGCTCACCTACACACCCGGGGTGGACCTGCATGGCGTCGGCCACCGGGTGGCGCACAACCACCTGCACGATGCGCCGCACACCGCGGTGCTGCTGCACGGCAACGACCACGTGGTGGAGCTCAACGAGATCGATCACGTCTGCACCCAGACCGGCGACGCCGGCGCCTTCTACATGGGGCGCGACTGGACCGAGCGGGGCAACGTGGTGCGGCACAACTTCTTCCACGACCTGGGCATCTTCGGCTACGGCCGGCACGGTGTGCGCGCGGTCTACCTGGACGACTGCGCCAGCGGGACCACGATCTACGGCAACGTCTTCTTGCGCTGCACCCGCGCCGTGCTGATCGGCGGAGGCCGCGACAACCGGGTGCAGAACAACCTGTTCGTGCACTGCGAGCCGGCCATCCAGCTCGACGGCCGCGGCCAGTGCCTGACCGAGCAGTGGCGGGAAATGGTCTACGACACCATGCGCCCGCGGCTCGAGGAGATGAACCACCACGAGCCGCCCTATGCCGAGCGGTACCCGCGGTTGGCCGAGCTGGACGCCGTGTACGAAGCCGGAGCCGGCTTCGAGCCCACCGGCAACGTCGTCGTCAACAACCTGTGCTACGGCGGACGCTGGCTGCTCACCCTGCGCGACGTCGACCCGCACCTGTTGCCCGACGACGGGAACCTGATCGGGGTGGACCCCGGCTTCGCCGACGAGCCCAACGACGACCTGCGGCTGGCGACGGGATCGCTCGCCTACGAGGCCGGCATGCAGGCGATCCCGTTCGACCGCATCGGGCCTGCGGCGGCCATCGGTCCGAACATGCACAATGAGAGTTGATGGCCGCCTACACCGACGCTGAACTCGAGTTGCTCAGGTCGGACATGGAGTCCGACTTGGTGGAGCGGAAGGAAAACGCCTCCGACGGCAGAAAGATCGGCCGGAATATCTGCGCATTCGCGAATGATCTGCCGAGGAACGGGAAGCCGGGTGTCGTGTTGGTCGGCGTGCGGGATGACGGGTCCTGTGCGTCGCTGTCGATAGATGACGAGTTGCTCACACGGTTGGCGAACATCCATGGAGAGGGCGACATTTTGCCATTGCCGTCGATGACCGTGCAGGAGCGGCGGTTGCGCGGCTGCACTGTGGCAGCAGTCATTGTCGAGCCCTCTTCGAACACTCCGGTTCGGTTCAGAGGCCGCGTGTGGGTTCGCGTCGGCCCATCCGTGCGCGAAGGGTCCGTGGAGGACGAGCGTCTGCTTGCCGAGCGTCGTCGCGCGGCGGATCTGCCATTCGACATGAGGCCCGCCAGCGGCGCACGCGTCGACGACCTCGACATGGATTTCGCGCGTACCCAATATCTGCCGAATGCCATCGCTCGCGAAGTCCTGGAGCGGAATGAGAGATCGCCGGAGCATCAACTGCGTTCGCTACGGCTGGTCCAGTCGGCTAGCCCTACATGGGGCGCGATCCTCGCGTTGGGCAAGGATCCCCAGGCACTCGTTCCCGGAGCATATGTCCAGTTCCTGCGCATCGACGGCACTGAGATCACGGATCCGATCAGGGACCAGAAGCACCTGACCGGCCGATTGGATGATGTGGTTCGCCGGCTCGATGAGCTCTTCGAACTGAACGTATCGGTTCGAACCCAGGTCGCCGGGGAGCCGCGCGAGGTGCGCCGGCCTGATTATCCCGTTGATGCACTGCGCCAATTCGCCCACAATGCGGTCATGCACCGCAGCTATGAAGGGACCAATACACCGGTGCGCATTCGCTGGTTCGCCGACCGAGTGGAAGTCGTCAGTCCCGGCGGCCTGTACGGCAGGATCACGCCGGAGAATTTTGGCACCGGCGACACTGATTATCGCAATCCTTTACTGGCCGAGGTCATGTACAATCTCGGGTTTGCTCAGCGGTTCGGACTCGGTGTGCCACTCGCACGGGAGGCGCTTGCTGCGTATGGCAACCCCGAGCCGGAATTCCGATTCGAGAACGCGCTGGTTGCCGTCATCGTGAGGGCAGCGACATGAGGAGCATCGCGGGATTCAACAACAAGGGAGGAGTTGGGAAAACATCGATCGTCTATCACCTCGCATGGATGTACGCCAACCTCGACTACAACGTCGTGGTGGCCGATCTCGACCCGCAGGCCAACCTCACCAGCATGTTTCTGGAAGACGAGGAGTTGGAGCATCTCTGGGCTGACGATGGCATTGATGGAACGATCTATTCGTCACTGCGGCCTCTCCTCGACGGAACGGGAGACGTAACGAGGCCGCTTGTCGCACAGCCGTCATCGGGTATTGCACTGGTTCCAGGCGACATGCTGTTGTCAGGCGCCGAAGACGTGCTGGGAAGCAATTGGCCTGACTGCCTCGACGTGAAACCCCGTGCGTTCCGTGTGCTGTCAGCTATCTGGCGTGTTCTGCGCATGGCAGCCGATGAGTGTCGAGCGGATTTGGTTCTGCTGGATGTCGGGGCGAACGTCGGCGCTCTCAATCGAGCCGCCTTGGTCGCTGCGGACTACGTCGTAGTGCCGTTGGCGCCGGATCTGTACTCTCTACAGGGGCTTCGCAATCTGGGACCGACGCTCGGTCGGTGGCGGCAGGGCTGGTCGGAGCGACGGGAACGAAGTCCCCTGACCGAACTCGATCTGCCGGAGGGCGGCATGCAACCGATCGGCTACGTAGTCCTGCAGCACGCGGTTCGATTGAACCGTCCGGTCAAGGTATATGAACGGTGGATGGACCGTATTCCGGGAGCATATCGCCGCTCGGTGCTTGGGGATAGCGAAGTCTCGTGCCCTCCGATGGAGGCGGACCCTCACTGCCTCGCCACGCTGAAGCACTTTCGGAGCCTTATGCCCCTTGCACAAGAGGCTCGGAAGCCGATGTTCGCCCTCAAGCCGGCGGACGGTGCCATTGGCGGCCACGTCAATGCTGTGAAGGGTTGCTACCACGACTTTCGGTCGCTCGCGCGGGAGGTAGCGCGCCGATGTGCAGTCACGGCTTCAGAAGCATAAGCTCGAGGCGATGGACCACCACGAGCCGCCCTATGCCGAATGGTCTCCCCAGTTGGCCGAGCTGGATGCCGCGTACGAGCCGGCGGCGGCTTCGAGCCCACTGCCAACAGTAATCGTCAACTACCTCTGCTACGGCGGCCGCTGGCTGCTCACGCTGCGCGACGTCGACCCCAACCTGCTTCCGGACGACGGCAACCTGGTCGGGGTCGATCCCGGCATCGCGGACGAGCCCAACGACGACCTGCGGCTGGCGACGGGATCACTCGCCTACGAAGCCGGCATGCAGGCGATCCCGTTCGACCGTATCGGACCTGCGGTGTCCATCGGCCCGAGCGTGTACGATGTGAGTTGATGGCCGCTCACTCTGGAGCTCTCGTGTATCATCACGCTTGGATGTGCGCCAATCTGGACTGCGATGCGCTGAAGCCAGACGTGATGCCGCAACTCCTCGCCGGCTGCGTACGATTGGCCAATCCGTCAGGACCTAGTGAGCGTCACGTAGCACGGGAGGCTGATGAGAGCGGCACATTTGTGCAGACCACTATCACAGAGGCCGTAGAGAGATGTCCGTCGTGGGTTTCCTGACCGGCTACTTGAAGCTCCGACCGACGCGCATCGGATTCCTAGTTCGCCCGTCGAATCTCCGCGGTCTGCGGAGCATCTTTCAACTTTGCAGCTGTCTCTGGGGAGGGATGTACAACCCCATCATTCCGGTTAGTAGGTCGATCCCGGCGGCGTGGCGCCGCGGTCCCCATAGGCGGCCTGCCGGCCGTGAACTTGCCCAGGGCTACGTTCGGTTCTTTGAGCCCGATGTGTTCGTTGAGACAGAACCCGGACTCGCTCGATCCATCGGGATTGCAAACATTGCCCATCCAAGCCTTCGCTCTCGCGTTGTCACGTTCGTCGATTTCATGAATACCCGTGATGGCTACGGTCCCCACAGTACGTTTCCATTCGGTCTTAGCATGCTCAATGTGTATCGCGAGCTTTATCGCACCGAGGGAAGATTCGTCCACCGGCGAGACATGCTCGTAGCGGAGTTTGACGACAGTACTCACCATGGTGCATATCTGGACGCAGTGTTCGGGGGATTTCCAGAATACAAGGAGCTCTTGTACCTTCAACAAGCATTCCATGACACATTCAATCCGACAACTCTGATGGGTCAGCCATCATCCTGGATACGATTGTTTAAGGAACATGGACATACTCCGTTGACATTCACGCATCATGATCTGACTGCCAACTACAATTCCGGTTGGGACCTGAGAGTCTTCGTCATGAATCCGAGATCTCCCCTGGATCTGCTGGATTTATGGAATCTGAGATTAGTCCAGAGAGCGGTACTTCCCGTCAGCTCCGAGTGGCTGCCAGACCTAAAGGAGTACGTCTGTGACCTTATGGTTCGAAACCATCACTCGATGTCGCGAAATGGTCAAGGTCTCACGGCTCCTTCAACAGTGCAGGTTGGAAACTCTTTCTCTGCTCAGGAGGCAGAGGATCTTGTGCGCGATGCGTTCTGTGATCTGCCAACGGGAACTTGGCGAATCAAGCTTCGGTACGATCCGATATGGACGCGCGATTACGAGAACTCTGGATCGAGCATCAGCCCTGTACGGATTCAGGCAGAGTCTGCGCAGATTGAAGTGCCGGTTGTGGAGGAAAACGGAAGCACCATCCGGTTCCAGGCGCTCTCGCCTGGATTCGCTCCCAGGCATGGCGTCGGGCACGCGGCTTGGGTGAACGGGCTGTCACTCAAGGACTACGGTAACAGGCATCGACTGGCACTTGCGCTTCCGTCGACCGCTGTATCCGCTGCCTATCATGGCGGGATCGATCCTCTTCTAGTCGACCGGGAAGGCTTCGTTCTTCTTCAGCGGTTCAAGGACCATCGACATTACGTGATGTTGATGTCGGGAAGGAAGGCAGTTGTCGACTGGTTCAAGAGACACGGTGTCGATGCTGCGCCGTCGGGCGCGGGAAGAGTCGCTGATCAGATGCTGTCATCATTGGATGGATTATCGCGTATTTGGATACTACAAGACATTGATACATTGACCCTTCTCGATAAGATGGCGAAGAAGGCAGAACGAACCATGCCGGTGAAGGAGTGGCTGAAGGTAATACGGCGTCGACCGGACGCGCGTATTACTTTGGAGCCTGTCAAGACGATCCTCGATGCATTCGTTGAAGCAGGAGCGATAAAGAGCGGACTGGCGGTGCCATGCCCGAACTGCGATGGACAGAATTGGTATGGTCTTGATGACCTTGCGCAAACGGTTTCTTGTGAGCGCTGTTTGAAACAATTCAGGTTCCCGGAAGGAACGCTGGATTACAATAACTCGCCATGGAAGTTTCGCGTGACTGGCCCGTACAGCGTCCCCAACTACGCGAATGGTGCGTACGCGACCCTGCTGGCCCTGAATTGTCTGGTAAGGGAAGAAGGGCACGACGCTACCGTGACACTGTCGACGAACCTGGACTTGCAGGTGAGTGGAGAGCGCATGGAGATTGACTTCGCGTGCTGGATGCAAAGAGATGATCTTGGTTATGAGATCCGAAGTGACCCGGTGTTTCTGATCGGGGAGGCAAAGTCTTTCGCTCAAAATGGGTTCTGCCGAAGGGACGTCGATCGACTGAAACAGGTCGGCAGACGGATGCCGGGCACGTTTCTAGTGTGCGCTACGCTCAAGTCAGAGCTATCTCGTGGGGAGCGCAATCTCATTGGAGGGCTCGCTAAATGGGGTCGTAGGCCGTATGCGGGAGGGCACTGCCGTAATCCGGTAATCGTGCTCACAGGTACGGAGATGTTCGCGCCGGTGAACATGCAAGAGGCATGGAAGGAACGAGAAGAATTGAGCGATTACGCATCCGTCGAAATGGGGGAGCCGAGAAATCTGGCGGATTTGACTCAACAGGCGTACTTGGGACTGCCGCCACTTCGTGAGTGGCTTTGGGAGTACCGAAGCGATGACAACGCCAGGCGGTCGAAAGGCATCGCATGCACTGACGACGTCGCCCGTGTGAGCGGCCGCGACGAAGGGCGGCGCGAATGACGCCGGCCGTGTCGTCCCAAGGAGCAGGCCCATTCATTGCCTTACCGTCGCCCGCCTCATGCCGCTCGTACAGGAGGCACGCAAGTCGATGTTCGCCATGAAGCGGGAGGAGGCGCCATCGGCGGCGACGCTATACGGCATACGAGGTCGGCGCCGATGTGCGGTCACGGCGTCCGAGGCGTGAATTCGACCGAGGCGTGTCCATGGCCCTGAAGAAGTCCCAACTCTACTCGTCACTCTGGCAGAGCTGCGACGAGTTGCGCGGCGGCATGGACGCCTCGCAGTACAAGGACTACGTACTGACCCTGCTGTTCATGAAGTACGTGTCCGACAAGTACGCCGGCAATCCCGATGCGCTCATCGAAGTGCCGGCCGGCGGCGGCTTCGCGGACATGGTGCAACTCAGGGGCGACAAGGAGATCGGCGACAAGCTCAACAAGATCATCGGCCGGCTCGCCGAGGCCAACGACCTCAAGGGGGTCATCGACGTAGCTGATTTCAACGATGGAGACAAGCTCGGCGCTGGCAAGGAGATGCAGGACCGGCTCTCGAAGCTGGTCGCCATCTTCGACCGGCTCGACTTCCGCGCCAACCGGACCGAGGGCGACGACCTGCTCGGCGACGCTTACGAGTACCTGATGCAACACTTCGCCACCGAGTCGGGCAAGAGCAAGGGGCAGTTCTACACGCCGGCCGAGGTGTCCCGCATCATGGCCAAGGTGGTCGGCATCGGCCCATGCACGCGGCCCGATCACACGATCTACGACCCGACCTGCGGCTCCGGCTCGCTGCTGCTCAAGGCCGCGGACGAGGCGCCCGCCGGCATTACCGTCTACGGCCAGGAGATGGACAATGCGACCTGGGCGCCTCGATCCGGCCAACGACCGGTATCGGCGCTTCGCCTACGGCATCCCGCCGGCCAAGAACGGCGACTACGCCTTCCTCCTGCATCTGATCACGTCGCTCAAGAGCAGAGGCAAGGGCGCGATCATCCTGCCCCACGGAGTTCTCTTTCGCGGCAACCGGGAGGCGGACATCCGCCGCAACCTCATCCGGCGCGGCTTCATCAAGGGCATCATCGGCCTGCCCGCCAATCTCTTCTACGGCACCGGCATCCCTGCCTGCATCCTGGTCATCGACAAGGAGGACGCCGGCGTCCGCCGCGGCATCTTCATGATCGACGCCAGTCGGGGCTTCATCAAAGACGGCAACAAGAACCGCCTGCGCGCCCAGGACATCCATCGCATCGTGGACGTGTTCAATCGGCAGCTCGAGGTGCCGCGTTACTCGCGCATGGTGCCGTTGGCCGAGGTCGCCGGCCCCGCCAACGACTGCAACCTCAACATTCCGCGCTACGTCGATGCCAGCGAGCCGGAGGACTTGCAAGACCTCGACGCGCACCTGCACGGCGGCATTCCCGACTGCGATCTCGACACGCTCGCCCCCTACTGGACGGTGTTTCCCTCGCTGCGCCGGACGCTGTTCGCAGCGAACGGGCGGCCCGGCTATAGCGACGCTCGCGTCGAAGCGCTGCAGGTGAAAGCCACCATCCTCAGCTCTGCGGAGTTCAAGGCGTACGAGCGGCGGGTCGCGGCCATCTTGGACGCTTGGCACGACACGCACGAGCAGCTTGTCCGAGGCCTTGAAGTCGGCGCGCTTCCCAGAATGGTCATCCATGCCCTGGCAGAGGATCTGCTCGCGCGGTTCGCGGATCTGCCTCTGCTCGACCGATACGACGTGTACCAGCGGCTGATGGACTACTGGGACGAGGTGATGCAGGACGACGTATACCTCATCGCCGACGCCGGCTGGGTCGAGGCTGCCAAACCACGCGGTATCATCGAAGACAAGGAACGGAAGATCAGGGAGACGGCGGATCTCACCATCAAGCGCAAGAAGTACAAAATGGACCTGATTCCTCCGGCGCTGATCGTGGCGCGCTGGTTCGCCGCGGAGCAGGCCGCCATCGAGAGGCTTCAGGATGACCACGAGACCGCCGCCCGCGAGCTGGAGGAATTCGTCGAGGAGCATTCCGTCGGAGGAGAGGAGGGACTGTTGCCGGAGGTCACGAACGAACGCGGCAAAGTAACCGGGGCGGTCGTGAAGCACCGTCTCAAGACGATCCGCGGCGAAGCGGAGCGCGATGAGGAGCGCGACATCCTCACGCGCTGCATAGCTCTGATTGAAACCGAGTCCAAGGCCGGGAAGGCCGTCAAGGAGGCCCATGCCGACCTGGACCGAGCGGTGCTGGCCCGCTACACCACGCTCTCCGAGGCGGAGATCAAGACGCTGGTGGTCGAGGACAAGTGGTCCGCCAGCATCCGGGCCGCCATCGACCATGAGGTGCAACGGCTGACGCAGCAACTCGCCGGGCGCGTCCGGGAGCTGGAAGAGCGCTACGCGCGGCCCCTTCCGGCGCTGGAACACGACGTGGAAGAATTCGGCGCCAAGGTCGAGAGCCATTTGCGGCGGATGGGCCTGTCGCCATGAGTGGCGCGTTCGATTTCGAGCACTTGGTGGAGCTGTGCCGGCGGACACACGAGGAAACCCGGAGCTCGGCGGTCCGGGCTGTCAACCGCTCGCTGGTCGTGCGGAACTGGCTGTTCGGATGGTACCTCGTCAAGTACGAGCAGAACGGCGTTGATCGGGCCAACTACGGCGCTCAGCTCCTGTCACGCGTGGCGGACCGGTTTCGCCAAGCGGGAATCAAGGGCGCGTCCACTACCCGCTTGAAGCTCTATCGCCAGTTCTATCGGCAACGCAAGCCAATTGGTCCGACGCTGTCGGACCAATTGTCACGTTGCCCGAAGACGCCAACCTATACGCCTCGAAGTACTAGCTCTATCCGATGCAGCCGACTGCCGGAAATCCGCGACGGCGTCGCGGGTTGTAGCAGCGCCCTCCCTTGGGCCGGCGGACTGCCGGCGATTGTGCAGACACTGTCTGCACAATCTTCTGAGAAACCGCGAATCGGCTGTTCTCTCCGGCGACGGCCCCCGAAGACTTCGGCGTCGACGTGCGTATTTCGTGCAATTTGAACGCGGCGGCGCCGGAGTCACTCGTTGCTCGATCTGCCTATTATAGAGGCCAGCCATGAATACACGGGAGGTTCGTTTTCTTCAAGCGGAACGGGCGACTCTGGAAACCTTGCTCACGCAGCTCCCCGCCTCAAGTGTGATAGAACGGCAGGGTCTGGAGTTTCGCAAGAGAAAGGTCGAGGAGTCCTTGGCGTCGCAGGAGGCCCCAGATCGCCAACCAGCCAAGCTCCGCTTGACGTTTCGCGGGAAGCCCATCGCGGGTTCCTACGGCATATTCGCCGACTTCGGTGCGGCCGCCGTCACGGCGTTCACGGACGCGGTCGCGGCGATCGGGGCCAGCCGGAACACGTCCATCGGATCGCGTGGGAGACTTCCGAACCGTGAGAACTACCGGTTGCTGATAACGGACACGGCCTCGGGGTCATTTGGTTTCGAACTCCAAGAAGCCCCGCAGGACGACGCTTTCGCCGAGCCTCCTCGTCCTGAGCTCTTTGACGGGCCGTCTTGCGTCGAGTCGGCTGTCGACCTGACAATGTCGATCCTGGAGGCCACCGTTGACACGGACGAGAAGTTGACGGACGCCATAGCCGACGCCCATCCGCGTGCGCTGAATGCCGTGCGCGCATTCCTGAAGCAGATGGCGGATCACGACGCCGTCTGCGCGCTTGAATTCAAGGATCACGTCTTTCGGTTTGCCGACGTGGGCCAAGTCCGCCAAAGCGAAACCCGCTTGAGTCAGGACCACATGTTCGAGGAGGATCTGAACATCTCGGGCCACTTTCGAGGGGCGTTGCCGGCTCGCCGCGAATTCGAGTTCCGGAGCGAGGAGAATGGCGAGGTCATTTCGGGAAAGATCGACACTTCCATCAAGGATGCCGACGCGATAAACGAAATCCTCGATCGCCCCGCCAGGATCAGGGTCCATGCGAGGCGAGTGGGCAGTGCCCGGGCTCGGTACGTCCTTCTGGCCTACGAAGCCACCAGCGGCCGCGATGGGAATTGACATGATCTCAGCAAGACAACCAGTCACCACACCTCGTGCCAATGAAGTGTCGACGGTTCCGCAGGGTTACAAGCGTTCTGATGGGGGCCTGATTCCGCAGGACTGGCGTGTGTCGACCATCGGCGCGGAGTTCAGAGTCCAACTCGGCAAGATGGTCGACGCAGCGAAAAACTCCGGAGTACCGAAGCCGTACCTCGGCAATCGATCTGTTCAATGGGGACGGATTGACGTGGACGACATCGACACGGTTCCGATGACTCGGGCCGACCTGCAGCGATTCCGTCTCCGACAAGGCGATCTGCTCGTTTGCGGGGGTGGTGAGATAGGGCGAGCGATAGCTTCATGACCCCGATCCGCATCTTCGTCAGCAGCGTCCAGCGGGAGTTCGCGGACGAGCGCGTGGCGTTGCGGGACTACGTGCGCGGCGATCCACTACTGCGGCGGTTCTTCGACGTGTTCGTGTTCGAGGACGTTCCGGCCACCGACCGGCGGCCGGATCATCTCTACCTGGAGGAGGTAGAGGGGTGCGACCTGTATGCAGGGCTGTTCGGCAACGGTTACGGGTTCGAGGACAATGAGGGGCTCTCGCCCACGGAGCGTGAGTTCGATCGCGCGACGGAGATCGGCGCGCACCACCTGATCTTCGTCAAGGGGGAAGCGGAAGAACCCCGCCACCCGAAAATGCAGGCGCTGATCCGGCGCGCCGAGGCCGGGCTGGTCCGAAAACGATTCAACACCCGGGAGGAGCTCCTCGCCGGCCTCTACGCGGCGCTCGTGGAGTACCTGGAGGCGAAGGAACTCGTTCGCTTCGGCCCGTTCGACGCCGCCTCCTGTGCCGGGGCGACGCTGGACGACCTCGATGTCGAGCTGATGACGCGATTCGTGCGCACGGCGCGCCGTGTCCGCGGCTTTCCACTCCCGGAGGATGCTCCCCCGGAGACCCTGCTCGAACACCTGAACCTGCGAAACGATGGGCAGCTCACGAACGCGGCGGTGCTGCTGTTCGGGCAGTCGCCGCAGCGATTCCTGATCTCCTCGGGCGTCACCTGCGCCCACTTCCACGGGAGGCATGTCGTCAAGCCGATTCCGGCGCACCAGAAGTTCGAGGGCAACCTCTTTGCTCTGGTGGATCAGGCGGTGGACTTCGTGCTGAGCAAGATCGCGCTCCACGTGGGAACCCGGGCGGACAGCGTGCGCGCGCCGGTCACCTATGAAATCCCGAAAGAGGTCGTGACCGAGGCGATCGTCAACGCGGTGGCGCACCGCGACTACACCAGCAGCGGGAGCGTGCAGGTGATGCTGTTCGCCGACCGTCTGGAAATCCTGAATCCGGGGCGGTTGCCGCCGAGTCTCACCATCGAGCAACTGAAGCAGCCGCACGCATCCGTTCCCGGGAATCCGCTGATCGCGGCCCCGTTGTATCTGAATCAGTACATCGAGCAGTCCGGAACCGGAACGCTCGACATGACCCGTCGCTGCCTGGACGCCGGTCTCCCGGAGCCGGAGTTTTCCGTTTCCGGCGGATTCACGGCGACGGTGCGCCGCGCGGCGCTCGCCGGGAGGAACGGGATTCGCAGCGTCGTCATCGCCCGGTGCCAGAGCGCACCGGTGGCCCACGTCGAGCTGCTGGCGCTGTTTCCCGACCGGACCTGGAAGCGCGCGATCACCGATGAAGACGGCATGGCGCACCTGGAATTGCACGCGACGCACCTTCCCATGACCGTGTTCGCGGCGCGGGAGGGCTTCCGCGCATGCATCAGCACGGGCTGGACTCCGGACGATGGATCTCTTGCCCTGGAACTGACTTCCCTGCCGGGCGGAGGTTCGGTCATCTTCCACGAGGCGGTTGGTTCGGTGCCGGGACTTGCCGGGTGGATCAATCCGATACGGGCTCCAAAGGACCGGCTCTTCCTATACACGTTCGAGATAACGGTCAACGGAGGAAGACCCCAACCCGTCGAGTTCAACTTTGGCGAGGACCTGCGCCTCACCGGCGCCAACGGAACGGAACGGAGCGTACGCATCGTCGAGATCCAGGGCCGCTCCGCGCTGGTGGAGTATCGAGGGTGACGCCGGCGTGAGCACGGTGGGCGCCGCCGAGAGTGGCGACGGCGAGCAACTCAAGGAAAACGAACGCGAACGGCTGACGCTCTACAAGCTGACCGCCGCGTTGCTGCGGGCGTGTGCCAACGTAGCCAATGAGATAGGGGAAGCCGGCTATACCGAGGCCGAGGCGCAGGAGATCAAGGCCGAGGTCAGCCACTACGAGACCGTGCGGCGGGAGGTGAACGAGTTCGTGACCGGCGAAAGTCACTACTTCGCGGGTCGCCGCTATCGGCTCGACGTGGTCGAGCACGTCAGTCGGCCCGCAGTTCGTCTGCTCAACAACTCAACGATGAGGCTGTTCGTTCCTCCGGGCGCCGATCGGGACACCCGCGAGACCGTGCTGCAGCGCTGGTACCGCGCCCAGCTCCGTGGTCAGTCGCCGGCGCTGCGCGCCAAGTGGGAACGACGGGTCGGTGTCACTGTGGGCGACGTGCGGATCAAGAGAATGAAGACGCTCCGGGGCTCTTGCAACGCCGAAGCCAAGCGCATCTGGCTCAACCTGGAGCTGGCGAAGAAGCCGACTTCATGTCTGGTTTACGTCCTGATGCACGAAATGATCCACCTCCTGGAGCGGCACCACACCGATCAGTTCCGCGCACTGATGGACCAGCACCTGCCGCAATGGTCCGTATACCGCGACGAGCTCAACGCCCTGCCGCTCGCGCACGAGGATTGGGGCTATTGAAAGAGGGTTCGTTCCGCGACGGCGGCCTTCAAGCTAGATCGCGTCGAACACGCCTCCAAACAGGCCGTCCGCGTTGCATGCCACGGGTACTGACCGCCTGATCGCGTCCTTGTTGATAGGGCCGTAGATATGAGGATACTTCTCCCGGCCGCCCTGCTCGTAGCGTGTTTCCGGCTGCAGCCTGGTCGGCATGATCTCCAGTAGCAGCAGATCGCGTCTGCCGCGGAGGTTGTAGTCGGCGACCCTTTCGAGCTGTTGCAGCTCGGAGCAGTGAATGAACCCGTCCTTCCGGTACCGGGCGGGCACGTACGTCGGCCCGTCGGCCTGTGCGTCCCATTCGCCTTGTGTGGCGATGTGGTAGATCATCTGACGCCGCTACACGTTGAACTTTACGTCGATCACGTCGCCGGTGGCGATGCGGTAACCGCGGTCCACCACCCGCAGCAGGCCCTTGGTCTTCGCCTCCTGAGGAGTGCGAAACCGGTCCAGCTCGTCCACGTTGAACACCTCGGCCCGGATGAAGCCACGCTCCAGGTCGCTGTGGATCTGCCCGGCCGCTTCGGCGATGGCGGCGCCGCCGCTCACGTCCCACACGCGCGCCTCGGTCTTGCCGGCCGTGTAGAAGAAGAGGCGGCCGAGCGCGCGATGCAGGTTGCGGACGTGGCGGTGCAGCTCCTCCTCCGGTGGAGCACCGTCGATCACCATGCCGGGCCTGAGGGTTGAGAGATTGAGCCCTCGCAGGTGCTGGAGCTCGTCGTCGGCGAACGGCTCTCCGTGGAGCGGCCGCTCTTCTTCGAGAACCGCCAGGGCGCGGCTCAGGAGGTCGGTACGGGCCGGATCGACGTGGAGGTTGCGCTCCAGGATCTCGGTGTCTTCGAGGATCCAGTCGAGCTGCTCGTCGGCGGGGATCATGAAGCAGTCGGCGCTATGGCGCCGTTCGTGCTTGAAGCTCGCCGTGAAGTAGACGCGCCTGGCCGACCGGTAGCGCTCGGCCAGGGCGTCGACGGCGGCGTCGCGGAGTTGGAACCGGCCCCTCAGCTCGGCTCCCTGTACATGGATCTTCATCGTCTGCGGAATCTCTCTTGCTGGGTGTTGTGGGTGAGGACTTAGTGGAGACGCCGGGCGGGCCGCTCCACCAGCCAGTCCTCGAGGGTCGCCACGCGCGCCGCGTGCCTGCGGCTCCTGGCGAGGAACCCGACGCCCATGTGCAGCATCGGGTCCTGATCGGTCGGTTGGTAGCGCAGATCGATCGCCCAGCGCACGTGGTTCGAACGGTTGGGCGTCGACGAGTGGATGCAGCGATCGTTGAACAGGATCGCGTCTCCCTTCTTCACCGGCAGCGGCACCGCCGTGTGCTCGGCGCCGAGTTGATCGGCGTCCGTCTCCAGGTAGCCGGTGCCGGTCACCGTCTCGCGATGCCACGACAGCAGCCGCTGCCGATGGGTCCGCGGCATGATGTGCAGGCAGCCGTTTTCCAGGTCGGCATCGACGAGCGGCACCCACACGGTGATCACCGGGTTGGAGCTGGCTCCGGGCCAGTACGACTTGTCCTGATGCCACGGCACGGCCCCGGCGGCGACCTTGGGGACCTTGGGCCGGGTGTTGTACACGGGATTCGCGAAGATCTCGGCGCCGATCAGCGACTCGACCGCGTCGAGGATCCGGGGGTTCGCCATCAGCTCGAAGTAGCCGGGATCGCGGTCTCGCCAGCTTCGCCCGTATTCCAGGAACTCCTCGTCGGTCTTGCCGTCGAACAGCTCCGCGAGGCGGGTCTCGAACGGGCTGTCGCGCCGCAGATCGTCCACCAGACCGCGTTCCAGGAGCTCGGCCGCGATCGCGTCGACCTTCCGGCACATCGCTTCACGGGCCGGCCGCAGATCGGCGTCGCCGAGCAGGTGCTCCACCACCAGGTAGCCCTGGCGGTGGTAGAAGTCGGTCTGCTCGGCGGTCAGGCTTCCTGGCATATTCTCTCGTTCATCGTCTCCAGGTCGCTACGATCCCGGCAGCGGAAGTATATCCCTGGCGGCAGATTCCTGGCACCTTCATCGGTATGAACGGCTCACCGGCCCTGGAAGCGCGGCTACGCGACGGAAGCACGCTGGCCATCGAGATCGCCGAACCGCCGTTCGACCGCTCCTGCGACTGGAACCGGCTCTGCTGGTGGCCGCTGATCCGCGAAGAGATGATGGAGGGCAAGCTCGGCCGCTGGATGCACGCCCCGCACTTCATCGGCCGCATCGACGGGGAGATCGCAGGCACCATGTGCTATTACGCGCCGGAGGACACCCGCGACGTCGGCGCGCTGCAGTTCGTGTCCACCGATGAGCGCTTCCGGCGCCGCGGCGTCGGCTCGGCGCTGGTGGGAGCGCTCGTCGATCACTTCACCGCGCAGGGAGGCCGGGCGCTCTACCTGTGCACGTCCAACCCGGTGGCCGGCCATCTGTACGAGAGCCACGGATTCCGCTACCACCTCGGCGACGGCATGCGCTTCCTGGCCCCCGGCGCGGCCGACTTCGACCGGCGCTGGTTCGCCGCCGGCGCCGCGACCATCCGCGAGGCGCACTGGGGCGACCTGGCCCGGCTGTGCGTCCTGTACAACCACCCCGATCCGGCTTGGCTGCTCAAGGATCCGCTTTCGGAGTCGTTCCGTGACACGCGGTATGAGAGTCACTTCATTCGGGTGCTGCGGGCGACCGAGGACGGCAACGGCGCGTTCATGGTCCTGGAGGCGAGCGGCTCCCGCGTGGTCGGCGCGGTCGCCTTCCGGCGGCTCGACACCTTCTGCGAGCAACACGTGGCGGAGCTGAGCTTTCGCCTCGGCCGCGCGCACTTCGACCGTGCGGCCGATCTGCTGGACGCCGCCGCCGAACGCGCCGCCGCGCTCGGCATCGGGCAGTTGGCGCTGATGGTGGCCGCCGAGGATGCCGAGCAGCGCGGCCTTGCGGAATCGGCCGGCTTCGCCGAAGGCGTCCGGTGGCCGCGGCGGCTTCGCTCGGGCGGCGGGTTCAGCGACCTGCTGATCATGCTGCGCGAGGTGACACCGGCGGCGGGCGCGATCAAGCCGCGGGAGTCGTACTACGGCGAGCGAAAGCCCTGGCAGGCGGAGCGCGTCGCGTCCCTCAGGGCCGGGATGGACTGAGCCGACCGTCGCGCCGTGTCCGATGCGACGTCAGTTGTACCGGTGGGCGGCGACGAACTCCCAGTCGAGGGTCACGCCCAAGCCCGGGGCGGACGGCACCGCCACCATGCCGTCGGCGTCGATCGGGATGCGCTCCCTGGTGGTCCGCCAGCGCAGCGGCGAGGAGCTGGTCGAGTACTCCAGCACTTCGGCGTCGCGGTGCGTGGCCAGGAAATGCAGGTTGGCGGCGATCTCGATGTTGGTCTTGTAGCCGTGCGTGATCACCCGCTTGCCGCGCTCGGCCGCGGCGTCAGCGATGCGCCTGATGTGGGTGAAGCCGCCCACCATGGTGATGTCGGGCTGGCAGATGTCGGCCTTGCCGCGGTCCATCGCCTCGATGAACTCGTCCACGTGCGTGAGCCCCAGGTCGCCGACGCCGAGCGGCAGGCCGCGGCCGGCCATCCGCGCGTGGCCGGCCACGTCGTCGAGCGGCAGGGGCGCCTCCAGGAACCAGATGCCGACGTCCAGCAGCACCGGCAGCAGGCGCAGCCCCTCCTCGGCCGTCCGATAGGAGAGCGCGGCGTCGACGATCAGCTTGGCCTCCGCGCCGGCCTCCGCGCGCGCCGCCTGCAGCAGTCGCGCGGTGTCGTCCAGATCGTCCATCCACCACGGGTCGGCCGAGAACTTGAAGTTGCGCAGACCCAGGTCGCGCGCCGCGGCGATCTGCGCGCGCACCGCCTCCGGCTCGCGCGCCATGGGATAGATGGTCCCGTACGCCTCGATACGCTCGCGGCGGCGTCCGCCGAGCAGATCGGAGATCGGCTTCCCGGCCGCCTGCCCGGCGATGTCCCAGAGCGCCAGGTCGATGCCGCCGATGGCGTGCATCATCAGGCCGCGGCGGCCCACGTAGTCGGTGGCGTCGTACATGAGCTGCCAGAGGCGCTCGGGATCGGTCGGATCCTGACCGACCAGCAGCTCCCGCAACCCGCGCGCGTGGTTGTGGGCGGCGCGCGAGCGCACGATGCCCTGGATGGCGGCCGGCAGCGATTCCACCTCGCCTATGCCGGTGAGCCCCTCGTCCGTGCGCACGACGATCAGGCAGTCGTCGTAGGAGCCGTCGAACAGGCCGATGTTGGGATCCTCGATGCGGATGTGCAGCGCATCGACGTCGGTGATCTTCATGTGCGGTTCGCTCCTTGCGGGTTCATGGGGATCGGATCAGCGCGGCCTGCAGTCCCGAGACGCCGCCGGCAAGCGTTCGGCCGTTCCAGACCACACGCCCGGAGGCGAGGGCGGCGCAGCCGATCGGTTCGCTGTTCCTCAGCCGCACCACGGCTGCCTGACCGGCGACCTGCAGTTCGGACTCGCCACATTCTACGGTACCGATCTGCGGGCCGTCGCCGAACACCACCAAGTCGCGCCGTTCACCGCGGGTGATGCTGACCGCCTGCAGGTCGTTCCGGTCGCCGATCGTATCCAGGCGCGGCTGCGGCTGATCGCGGTCCGCCGCGGTCAGCACGGTCAGGCCCCGGAAGCGCTTCGTCGGGGTGGCGGTGGCGACCACCACGCGGTACGCGGGGATCTCCGGCCAGTGGGTGCCCCAGCCGCTGGCGGCGGCGGTCTGCGGCTGGCTGCCCAGGGCCAGCAGGTGCAGGGCGTTGCGCTCGGTGCGGGCGACCACCGCCTGCCCGTCGACGATCGGAGCGCCGAGCAGGGTGAAGTTGCGCTCCACCGGCAGCGCGGACTCAAGCTCCACCTCGTCGTACAGCACGCACACGTCGGGCCGCAGGAACAGCAGGTGGCGGACCACGCGGCGCGCCTCGCCGTACACCGGGGTCAGATCGAAGATGGCCCAGTCGATGCCTCCTTCGGCGCCGGGGCAGGTGGGCCCGGACGAGGAGGCGAAGTCGACCACCTGTATCGGGAACGATCCGGTGCCGCCGAGCTGGCTGCGCTGACCGAAGGTGACGGTGCTGTGGCAGAACGTCTCGTGGTACTGGTCGGAGGCGGGGTCGCTGTAGCCGATCATGCCCGGATCGGGGACCAGCGCCTCGCCCCCGAACTCGAAGATGATGCTGCCGCGGTCCTTATGCCCGTGACCGGTCGCCTGGCGGAGCGCGTTCAGGCACAGCAGCGTGTCGCCGGGCCGCCAGCCGGTGCGGAAGAAGGCCATCGGCTGGTCGCGGTACACGTGCGCGGGCGGCAGATCCGGCTCCGCCGCCGCCGGCTCGTCAGGCAGATTGAGCAGGCAGGTCAGCGTCTCGGGTGGCGAGTCCGCGAACGACTCCTGCCAGAACAGCCCGGCGACCGGGTCGCCCAGGGCGCCGGCGAAGAACGCGCAGACCTCGCCCGACACCCAGCTGCAATCGCTGCCGTCCGACAGCCCCAGGAAGTGCGGGCGATGCGCCCATACCGGACTGTCCCAGGTAGAGCGCACGTGCTGGACGTAGCGGATGACGCTGCGGGCGGAGCGGGGAAGGGTCTCGTCGATGCCGGCGCCGGTGCAGGCGGCGATGATCGGCTGCGCCTCCACCAGCTCCAGCAGGGTGCCGACGCCGTACCCCGGCCCCTCGCCGCACACTCCCTCGTCGTTCCACGGCCGGCGCGCGAACTCGGCCAGGAACTGCTGCGTCCACGCGAACAGCCGTTCGTAAGCCGGATCGCGGCCGCGCAGGAAGGCGGTCATCATCAGCAGCGGCAGTGCGAACAGGATCCCCTGGTTCATCGCCACGTAGTAGTCGCGGCGCTGCTGCAGCTTATCGGCCAGCATGTAGACGCCGCAGCGCGCGAAGGCCTCCTCGATCGCGGCGCGTTCGCGATCGTCCAGCGCGTGGTAGACCATGTCGTATGCCACCACCACTCCGAAGGCGACGTCGGCCACCATGAAGGGGTGGTTCATGTAGCCGGCGAAGCCGCGCGGGTACCAGCCGGTGAAGCTGTCCCAGTACCAGAGCCGGTCGCCGACGTTCGGACGCGACACGCAGCCGCCGTGGTCACCGCGCCAGTCCAGCGCGTGGGCGGCGCGCAGCAGCCAGCGCCGCACCGCGACCGCGTAGCGGGCTTCGCCGGTGAGCAGATGGGTGAGGGCGACCGTGGGCGCGAACAGGCGCATGCCGGCGCCCATCACCCCCTTGGGCTGGCCGATGCCGCCCCCGTACGGCGTGCCGTAGTAGTTGCGGTCCACCAGGTCAGTGGCGAGCGCCCGGTCCGCCTCCGCGCGGATGCGGGCGAACAGCGCGGCGGCCGGGCCGGTGGCGACCCGTTGCCGCAGGGTGGGGAGGGCGTCGCGGCCGATCAGGAAGCCGAACGGCAGACCGTCGCGCAGCGGGTTGCCGATCGGGGTGGCCGACTCGGCCGGCTCGTGGTAGGGAACTTGGCGGACGGTCCGCCGGGCGGTCGGGACGGTTTCCGGGTGGTTGTCGTGCGCCCGCACCAGGCGGGCATCGACCTCGTTGAGCGGCTGCCGATCGAGGCCGGAGTCGCGCCGCAGCAGGATCCAGAACAGGCTGACCAGGACCTCGCGCGATTGCACGCGCCGCCCCGGGACCTCGCGGATTTCGATGTCGATGTGGTGCAGGTGCCGCGCGCCGTCGAGGGGAGCGCCGATGGTGCGCCAGAGCTCGTCCGGCTCCAGGTCGCGGCACAGGAAGATGGTGCGGCCGTCGTCGACGGTGGCGGTCACCGTCAGCAGCGTGTCGCGGTCCCAGACCAGCTTGGCCAGGATCTCGCGCTGCCCGGTGACGTCCCGGTCGAAGCGGCGGCGCACCGTCAGGCGACCCGGCCGCTCATGCATCGGATAGCCGAACTTGAGCCAGGGGGCGGTGCCGGCATGACGGAGGCCGGTCCCGGTGTCGAACGACTGCTCGCCGTACGGGGAGTAGTGCAGCGGCGCCGGGCCGCCGGGATCGCTCGCGAGCGACCACTGCAACGGATGGCTGGCGAGTTGGTGCCAGCCGGCCTCGATCACGGTGTCGCTCTCGTTGACCCGCCACGCCGGCGGCCGGTCGCTCAGGGCCGGCGCGCCGACGCCCAGCTCGACCGGCCACCAGCCCGCGGAGCGCTGCCGCAGGCGCAGGTGGGTGACTCTGGCCAGTCGCTCACGGTTCGGTGCGCCGGAGCGCGGGTCGAGCGTGTCGGGCCAGAGCTGGATGACGTTGTCGCCCTCCCAATCGAGCGCAAAGGTGGTCCCGGCGACGACCGACTGCTCCGCGTCCAGGAGCTCCAGCGCGATGCGGGCCGCGGTCTGGCGCGGGCTGCGCACCGGCAGCGCGAGGGTGTTGGCATTGCGGAGCTCCCTGCCGTCCATCGGCAGGCACAGCTCGCCCCGCTCCGGGCGCCATACGGTAAACGAGGGATCGATCACCGCGGTGCCTTTATTGGACCCATTAACCGTACCTGTTCATAGGTCGTGTAAAGTGTCCCATCCTCTTGTTCGGATCAGGAGCAGTTGCCATGGCCGTAAAGTTCTCTGAGGACATCATCCCGTTGACGGACCTGAAGGCCAACCCCGGCCGCGTGGTCCGGCAGGTCGCGGATTCGCGCCGCCCGGTGCTGCTCACCAGCCGCGGGCGCGGCGTCGCCGTGGTGCAGTCCGTCGCCGAATACGAAGCCGCCGAGGAAGAGCGGGAGTTCATGCGGGCGGTCGTGCAGGGGATCGCCGATGTCGAGGCAGGTCGCGAAGTCTCGATCGAGGAGGCGCGACCCCAACGCCGTGCGAGTCGTACGCGTGTGGCGGGGCGAACGCCTGCTTAGGCTTGCCGACGAGTGAGTTCCGGCTCGCCTAATCGTGCTGGAGCGATGCCCGGGCGCGAAGCGCTGGCCTCAGATGAGCGTCGACTTCCGCTTCGTCGCACTCCGGCATCAGGACACAGCCGGGGCTGAGGTCGCCGAACAGCTTAGCGGCTTCGGGAGCCGGCAACGGCTGTCGCATCGCGTCGAGGGGGCTGGCCAGCAGCAGGTGGTCGACCGCCAGGGAGCGCGCCACGAGCGGCAGGTCGAGGTGGCGGAGCGCGTTGGGTAGGAAGGCGGCCGCGGGCCAGCGGTACTCGGCCTTTGTTGCCAGATCCAGGAAGCGGGCGGGGAAGTCCAACGCCGCTACCAGGACCGGTGCGGCTTCCGGCTCCGCGGCGGCCGGGTCGCGCAGCAGCGCCGCCGCGAGCAGCACCGCGGCGCCGCCCAGGCCGCGGCCCACCAGCGCCAGCGGCGCGCCGGCGCGCTCCCGTGCCACGACGCGTACCAGCTCCACCAATGCCCTGGTCTGGACCGCCAGCAGACCGTCGCCGATCGCGCACGCCAGATAGGACAGGATCCGGTCCATGCCGCCCCAGCCGGCCGCCGCGAACGGCGCCAGCGCCGGCCGCGACTCGCCCCAGCCAGGGAGGTCAGCGACGACCAGCTCCGGCAGCACGGCGCCCGGTGTCCGCTCGAACATGGCCGACAGGCGCGCCGCGAGCCCGTTGCGCTCCAGCGCTGCGTGGCGGCCGCGATCGTCCACGTACACGACCAGGGCGCCGGACCGCGCCGGCGGGCGAGGCCGCAGCACGCCGGCCGGCATCGACAGACCGTCCGCGGTGACCGCCAGCGCCTCGTGGTAATCCTGCGACCAGAGCTGGAAGGGCTCGCCGACCGACCAGCGGGCGGGACCGCCCGGGGTTCCGGTGACCGCGCGTACCGCTTCGGCCAGCGCCGCGGCGTCCAGACGCTCGGGAAGCCGTGCCGCCTTTCGGCGGGCCAGATCGGCGTTGAGCGTGTACATGTTCTCGACCGCCGAGGGATGGCAGCGCAGGTGCCCGTAGGGGAGCATCGGGAAGTCCGCCGGATCGAGTGCGGGTACCGGCCGTTCCGGCTCGCCGAGCAGCCAGCGGTTCATCCAGGCGGTGAAGCGGCGCACCTGCGCCAGGGTGTAGTCGTGGCCGGCATCGTCCTCGAAGAAATCGAAGTGTTCGCCGTGCCCGGCCGCGGCGAAGGCGTCCGCGCACACGGCCGCCAGGCTGCGGCTCCACTCGATGTGGAACACCTCGTCGCGCCGGCCGGCCATCAGCAGGGTCGGGGTCGGCATGCCGGCCAGCAGCACGTCCACTTCGTCGACCCCGCCGCCGATGCGGTTCCACCACAAGCCCTCCGGACACGGCGCGTACAGGTCGCCGACCGGGTGGTCGGCCATGCGGTTCAGGCAGCAACTCGGGCCCTGGCAGGCGATGCGGTCGTCGAACAGGGTCGCGAACAGCGTGGTGTGGCCGCCGCCGCTTACGCCGCTCATGCCCACGCCGCGGCTCAGGTCCACGTCGGCGCGGGTGGCCAGGTAGTCGATGCAGCGCAGCGCGTCCAGGACGAAGTAGCGGTTCGACGAGTGTCCGGTCAGGTAGGTGCGCACGCCGTCGGCGAAGTGGTCGTTGCCGGGCTTCTTCTCGGAGTCCTGTCCCGGCGGATCGAACAGCACGGCCAGGAAGCCCAGGCTGGCGAACGCCTGCGCGGGCACCTGGTACGCAGCGTGCTGCTTGCCCGAGTGTCCGACCGGCAGCACCACCGCGGGAAACGGCCCCGGCCCGTGCGGGACGAAGACGGAGGCGTTCACCTCCCAGCCCGGAAACGAATCGAACAACACGTTCTCGATCCCGCAGTGGCGGGTCTCGTGGCGGCTGACCAGCCGCGCGTCCACCGCCGCCCCCGAGTCCGCGAACGGCATGGGGCCGAACGCCGCGCGGACGTGACCGCGGACTGCGTCGCCCAGCTCCCGCCAGCGTCCGGCGGCGAGCAACTGCTCGCGCTCCCGGTCGCGGCTGTGCAGCCGGTCGAGGGCGCGCGAGACCAAGTGCCGCGTGAGCTCCGTGCGCAGGTCGCCGCCGACGGCCAGCGGAGCCGGCACACCCGGCGCGGTCACGTTCTCGACAGCAGTTGCAGGAAGTCTTCCTCGTCTCGACAGGCCAACGCCGCAGTCACCAGCCGCTCCGATACGCCTTCCATGGCTGCCAGCCGCTCGGACAGGGAAGCCGAAACGGAAATGCCGCGGGACTCGAGCACCTGGAGCGCGCTTGCGCGCAGCGCCTCCGCACGGCCCTCGGCGCGGCTTTCCAGGCGGTGGCGGCGTAGGAAAGGGTCGCCGTCCGGTCCCGTCCCTTCGGCTGAGCCCAGCGCCCGCCCCACGCGATTCAGCACCTCGGCGGTCTGCGCGGACAGCTCGGGCTCGTTCATCGCCCGGTGGATCTCTTCCGCCGTCCAGCCGGGAAACGCCAGGCTCGCCGCCGCCGGGCGAAAGCCGCCGCCATCCCGCAGGTGAATCGTCAAGCCGGGACGCAGCGACGCCGGGCGGCTCGGCTGGGGCTCCTCCGGCACCTCGACCCATACCTCAAGAAAGCCCCACGACTCGTACAGCAACAGCTTGTTGCGCCGGACGTCCGTGGTGTTGTCCACCTCCAGCACCACGTCCGGCAACGCGTCCGTGCTCACCTCGACCGCGTTGCCTGCCGGTGCGGTCTGCGCCGGGCGCAGGAACAGGATCTGGTCGGCCTGCATGATGCGCTGGCGCTCGCCGCGGGCGTTGCGCACGAGCAGGTCGGTGTGGCCGCCCGCTTCGATCGGCGCGCCGCGTGCCGCCGCAATCCGGTCGGCCAGCCGGGCGAGACGCGATGCCGGGCGTTCGTGGTAGTAGCTGACCGGCGGGTCGCAGATCATGGCGATCTCGGTATCGGCGTCCCAGTACTCGATGCGGATCTCGTCATCGTCGATCTGATCGCGGGGGATGCGCACCGGGTGGCAGCCGGGAAACTCCAGCGCTTCCGGCTCGCGGCGCTCCGTGGCCGGCGCCGGAACGTTGGCGACGACCGGCGCAGCCATGGCGCAGTTTGGCACGGGCGGTCTGCCCCGCCAAGCAACGGGCGAAGCTTGGATCCAGGTGCGCGAGGCGCTCGCTACGCTCCGTACACCGCGGCGAAGATCGTGAGCTTGGTCGCGTCGCCGATCTGCTCCAGAACGGGGCGGCGGCCGGACAGGCGTTCCGAGTCGCGGACCAGTTTCAGAAAGCCCTCACCGCGCGCCTCCATGTAGCTGGTGCCGGTGAGCGGGCTCTGGTAGTCGCGCATGAAGCCGGCCAGGAACTGGTTGCGGCGGGCAGGTTGGCACCCCGCGTACAGATTCTCCACGGTCAGCGTGTTGTACAGGGCGCCGGGGTTCTGGCACTCGATGCGCTCGGGGAACAGGCGGATGATGATCTGCGATCCGCGCGCTTCGTAGTCGCGGTGGACGACGGCATTGACGACGGCTTCCTGAAGCGCGGTCTGCGCGTAGCTCGGATAGTCGCGGCGGCCGTCCCCGTCCTTCCGGGATGCGGTGGGGATCAGAGGGGAAGACCGGAAGTAGGTGAGCACCTGCCCGATCTGCTCGGGCAACGGCCCCGTGATGCGCCTGCTGTCAACGGTGTTGCCGTCGGCCGTGTCCTGATGGTATGCGGCCACGTCCACGTACGCGCTAGGCAGATACCGCTCCGGCTGCTCGGCGAACAGGAGGATTCCCAGGTGGGTAGGAGTGACACCGGAATCGGTCGAAGCTGCCAGCTTGTGCGTCACGAGCGTATGAGCCCAGTCGTCCGGCCGCGACCAGTCCGGGAAGCGGTCGCGGAAGTACCGCTCCAGCCGCAGGTCGTGGAGGTCGTCGAGCGTACTGCCGAACACGGGCCGTTCCTCGATCGGGCTGGCCATGCGGCGGGCGCTCAGCATGCGGGCCAGCCGTTCGGCGGGAATCAGCCGCCGGTGGCTGCCGATACGATGGAGGAACCGCCCGTCGCTGGTCTGGTGCACGTCGAACTGCGACGGTGGGACTTCGACGATCAGGCACAGCACCGGCGTCTGGTCGGCGCCGGGCAGGTACTCCCAATTCAGGGCCGGAACGATCATGGGGACGCAATTGACCGTCGCCGCGTTGATGACGAACTGCTCCAGGAGATCGCGTCTGTCCGGATCGATGCCGACGGGCGTTCGGTCGGTGTCGCGGACGCCCATCACCACCGTCCCGCCCTGCGTGTTCGCCATGCTCACGAACACCTCGGCGAGCCGTGCCCCCGCACGGGACTCATCGCGTGCGAACGCGACCCGGTTCCCGCGGAAGATCACCTCCTTCAGCTCGAGCTCGGTATCCTCGCCGGCCCGAATCGAGGCGATGAGGGCGTTGGTGTCCAGCATGGTTCAGATCGTCAGGTGCTCTCCTGCTCGGCCCGATCTTGATCGGCCCTCCACTGCTCGTACTCGCGCTGTCCTTCCTCGCTCAGCGGGTAGTACGTGCTGATCGAGCCGCCTTCGGCGAGGCGGAGGCGGCTGAACTCCTCCCATTCCTCGTGGGCGGTCGTGCCGACGGCCAGGTCGCTCGCCATCTTGCGGGGCACGATCACCGCGCCGTCGTCGTCGGCGATGACGATGTCGCCGGGCATGGCCAGCACCCGGCTGAGCGCCACCGGCACGTTGTACGCCCAGGGAAACAGCGACGCCTGCGAGGCGTAGTGCGGGGTGGCCCCCACGGTCCAGAGCGGCAATCCGATGTTGCGCACCTTGGGCCAGTCGCGGATGCAGCCGTCGACCACCAGGCCGACGCCGCCGCGGCCCTTGAGGTAGGTGATCAGCATCTCGCCCAGGCAGCCGGTGTAGCGGTCTCCGTACGCCTGTACCACCAGCACGTCGCCGGGTTGAATCTCGTCGAGCACGCTCCACAGCGCGCTGACCTTTTCGGTGTGCTCTTGGCCGATGCCGGAGGCGATGTCCTCGCGCTGCGGCATGAACTGCAGCGTGACGGCGGTGCCGATGATGCTGGTGCCGGGCAGTCGTTGCACCGGCCCCTGGACGAAGCTCTGCCGCACGCCCATGCCGTGCAGGCCGGCCGCGGCGGTGGCGGCGCTGACTCGGCTGAGCTCCCGGATGAGCTCGGGCTCGGCGCGGGGAAAGTCGGGTCCGTGAATGGGCAGCGTCAGGCCGTCCGGCATGTGCTGGGGCCCGACGCGGCGTTCCTCGTGCTCTGACATGGGTGCTCCTTGGCGGGTGACCCGTCGGTCAGTCCCAGGGGGTATGGTAGCCGGGTGTGCCGGCGTGGCGGTCCATCGCAAGGGTCAGCCGCAGCTCGGTGCCGGCCGGCAGCACCACCTGCAGGTAGCGGCCGCCCCCGGCGACCGTGCGCGGCGCGGTGCGGACCTCCGGCGGCGGGCCGTTGCCGATGGCGCCCGGGTAGTCGCTGACGCGTTCCGGGAACGCGGCCTCCCGGAACCGGTGCTCGCCGAAGCCACCCGCCTGCAGGATCACGGTGCGGTCGGCGAAGCCGCTGGTGTTGACCAGGTGGAGGTTCAGGCTTCCCCGGTCGACGGATGTTACCAGCGCGGCGACGTCAGCCGGCAGGCCCGGGCGGCGGCGCTGCGGGTCGAAGTAGCGCAGGCGGCAGTTGAGCAGGCCGCCGTTGTAGACGATCTGCGGCGAGCCGGTGGTGAGCTGCACCAGCGCCTCCGTGGTGATGGGGTTGGCGTCCTGCCAGTGGTGGATGTGCACGGTGGTGATGTCCGCGTCGTCGCGGCGGATCTGGTCCAGGCGGCGGCTCGCCTGGGCGTAGGCCTGTCCCAGGATCATCTCGGGATAGTCCGGGTTGTCCCCGCACAGATAGGCCAGCCACGCGGGCTCGTGGTCGGCGTCCTCCTTGCCGCGCATGGGCACCACCCGGCGCCAGTCGGCGGTGGAGCGCGCGCGGATGGCGAGCAGCCGATTCCAGTCCTCGTCCGCCTCGGTCACGTTCCAGAGCGCGGCCGGCACGCGGGTCGACATGGGCTGGAAGTCGAACCAGCCGTGGTCGCCGTACCGGTAGGGGACGACGAACTCGACCTCGTCCGGCGGCTGCGCGGCGAAGTGCTCGGGCAGGCTCATCTCCAGCTCGGCGTACGGCAGGTCGCGGCCTTGCTCCCAGACCGTGTCGAACTGCCTGCGCGGCAGGTCCAGGAAGCGCCGTTCGCCGCTGATCAGGAAGGCGTTGAGCGCGGCGTCCACCGCCGCGTAGCCGATGTTGTAGTAGCCGTGCGGCCAGGTCCAGCCGTACAGTCCGCCGTACCACTTGCCGCCCAGATACTCGCCTATCTGGCCGGACAGGCCGACGTTGTCGGGCAGCAGCCCGCCGTTGGCCTGGGCCCTGGCCAGCCACGCGTCGGTGTACTCCAGGACCCACTCGCGGTAGCGCTCCTCGCCGGTGAGCAGGAACGCGTTGGTGATCAGGCTGGTCACGCACAGGTTGCCGGCCACGTCGCCGCGCCCCATGCGCTCCTCCATCACCTCGCCCATGCGGCGGGCCAGCGCCGGATCGCGCAGGTCGTCGTAGGAGGTGATGCCCGGAAGGTCGTGGTATGGCAGGCCGTAGCGGGCCATCCTGGGCGACCAGCCCATGCTTGGTGCGTGGTCACTGGTCCCCCAGCGAGGCCCGCCGGCGCCGTTGTGAGGGGCGCGTATCAGGCGCCGCTCCCGGTCGTAGTTGGGCGCCTCGGGGTCAGACCCCAGGTAGAAGCCTGCGAAGCGCTCCGCCCGCTCGCGCAGCAGCGCGTTGCCGGGGTCGGCCAGGCACAGCGCATAGAAGTAGATGTAGCTCTCCGACTGGTGGAACTGGTCGTAGCCCAGCTCGTACTCGCGCGTGAGCACGCCGTAGGAGGTGAGCTGCCGGGTCACCGCGTCCCATTGCCGGTGGCTCAGCGGCAGCAGGCGGTCGCCGCCGCCGAGCAGGTAGTACAGGGGCCAGTTGCCGAAGCTCTCGTAGAAGTCGTCGGCGCCGTCGCGGCTGGGGTACCCCTCGGTCGCGGCGTCGCGCCAGATCAGGGCGCCGTCGGCATCGGTGTACTTGTCCAGGAACGGATCGACCGCGGCGTCCAGCAGGTCGAACAGCCGCCGTTCCAGCACCGCCCAGGCGGGAAGCTGCGTGTACGGCGTGGTCGCGGTGATGGAGGTCATGGGCAGCTCCTGACGGGGATGCGGTCCTGAGCGGTCACGCTTCGGGGAGCTCGTTGCGGAAGTTGTCCTCGGGGCCGAACGCCTCCCAGGCGGTGTTGAAGAAGGCGCGCTGCGCGTCGGTCAGCTTCGCCATCGTCTCCGCGGCGGGAATGCGGTCACGCTGCCAGTGGTAGGTGGCCGCCCTGTCGTTGTACTTGTAGAACAGGCCGTAGCGAGGCTCGTCGGCCTGCCAGCGGTTAGCGCCGTGGGCCAGCGTCTCGGTGAAGATGATCGCCGATCCCTTGGGAGCGGGGATGTTCTGCACCAGCGGTCCGTCGACGGCGTAGAGCTGTGCGCGGTCCTCATCCGGGACCCGGAAGTCGGACTTGTGGGAGCCGGGAATGCAGGCGAAGCCGCCGTCTTCGGGCGTAACCTCCTGCAGGGCGAACGAGATCACGGTGAGGCCGGTAAAGATCTGGTCCCCCTGCACGGTGTAGCGGAAGTTGACGCGGCCGCCGCGATGGCCGCCGTGCATCTCGAACTGTGGGCAGCCCTTTGAGCGCACGAAGCTGTAGGCGCTCTCCAGGCGCAGCTTGGGAGCGATGATCTCGGTCAGCACCTCAATCAGCTTGGGGTGGTCGATCAGCGAGATGAACGGCTCGCCGGCCTCGACCAGGCCCGCGCAGCGGTGCCAGGTGCCGTTCGCGTCGTAGCCGTCGGGCGTCTTCTCCAGCGGCTGCATGCGCTCGGCGATCTTGCGCTTGGCGGTCTCACACTGCTCGTCGGTGAGCACAGCCTCGACGAGGAGGTAGCCCTGCAGGTCGAACAGGTACTTCTGCGTGGCGGTCATGCGGTGAGCCTATGTGTCTACGGGATTGCCGCGCAAGCTGGCACGTCCGGTCCGGCGAAGACGCCTCCCTCTGACCGCGGTCACGCCTCTGCGGGAGCAACGAGGGGGATGACCCGGCGGCCCATGCGGCGGTAGACGCCGAAATCGGTTCGGTCGAGCGTGAATACGCGGCAGTTGGGGGTGACTTCGGACATCCGCACCAGACAGGCGTCGGCGAACTGCATGTTCTGGTCGGCGTACTTTTCGAGCAGGCGCATCAACGAGCCGGAGTGCTCACTGACCTGAAAGCGTGTCGCCACCACGCCGCGTTCGATCAGTGCCAACACTCGCGCGGGATTCAGCCTTGCATGCTGTTGCAGCAGGTACGTCGCTTCCGCCAGCACCCCCTCGCAGGTGAGCAGCGGCATCGGAGCCCGTCGCCACTGGTCCAGTGCCCACTGATGGAACCGGTCCCGCCGGTCGAAGAAGGCGACCAGCGGTCCAGTGTCCAACAGCCACGACATCAGCGTCCGAAGCCTTGCAGACGGGCCTTGTTGGAAGAAAGGTCATCGATACCGCTGTCCACGCAACCGGCGAGATCGCCGGCGAGATCGAGCGCAGAAGCCGGTGCGGCTCTCAGGTGCCGTTCCAGGATGTCACGGACGATCTCCGACTTCGAGACCTGCGCGCGCTTGGTCTCACGCTCGAGCGAGGCGGCCAGTTGCTCCGGCAGTTTGACGGTAAGGGTCTTCATGGGAACACGGTATTACCCATCGCGCAGGAATGCAATACGGCTCTGTGCCTCCTCTCACGCTGTCACGTTTCGATGGCCGTAGGCGGAGGCGAAGCCGACCACGAACCGGTCCCCTCCCATCTCGGGCTCAATGGGGTGGCCGCGCTGCCAGCGCTAGCTCGGCTCAGAGCCACCGTTCGAAGATCCGCTCCGCGTTTTCGTGCAGGATCGCGTGGCGCGCCGCATCGGAGATCCTGGAGAAGAGCACGCAGCCGATGCCGTAGTGGGGATTGAACCACGGCAGGTCGTCGCCATACAGGATCTTGTCCTGCACGCCAGCGTTCACCATCCTGGTGACGCTTCCATTCACGTGGTAGGCGGCGCACAGCTCCAGGTACACGTTGGGGAAGCGTCGAGCCAGCTCGATGCCGCCGTCCCAATCGCCGTACTGGGCGTGGCCCATGATGATCGTCGCCCGGCTATAGGTTTCCGCGATCTTCTCGATGTGCGGGCAATCGGCGAAGGTGTCATGCCCCCAGGTATGGAGCAGCACCGGGAGCTGCTCGTCATGCGCCCGCTCCCACACCGGCTTGCATCGCGGGTCCGTGACGGCGACCCGGTAGTAGGCCGCGAGTATCTTGAATCCGGCAAACCCGGGATGCCGGTCCAGCTCTGCCGCTTCCTTGCGTACGCGCTCCGGGTACAGGGGAGTGACGGCCCAATACCCGCCGAATCGCTCGGGAAACCGCCTGATTGCCGCCTCCGCGTCCCGGTTGCCGAGCTCGCTGTCACGCAAGGCCCGGTGATGCGCGAAGAACGTCTTGCGAATGCCGCAGCGGTCCATGGTGGCGATCATGTCCTCGGCGCGGTGGCGCGGCATGTAGATTCTGCTGTATGGCCCCATGTGCGCGTGAGTATTGACTACGGGACATGATGAACTTTGGCCATGTTCGGCGAATTCGGCTACGATGTGAGACGACAAACGGGGCCTCATAGTCGTACCTCGCCGAAGATTGTCTCCAGGTTGCCCGATGCGATGGCCGCGCGATCGTCCTCTCCGATCTCGGCATGCCTGACGAGCAGCGACGATCCTCCCATGGGGACATGGTGGTAGGAGCTCCCGAAGAGCATCTGTCGAGAGCCATACGTCTTCACCACGTCCTCGAGCCCGCCATCGAGCTCGTAGCGGGAGGTGTCGATATGGAAGTGGCGGTAGCGTTCGAGAAGCGGGCGAAAGAAGCGGTCATCGCCCCAACAGCCGTGATCGGTCGCGATCAGCACCAGGTCAGGATGGGAGTCGAGCACGTCGTACAGAAGCTGCCACCCCTCCTCGACGTTCACGAAGAGCGGAATGCGTCGATCCACCAGTTCGCCCAGAACCGTCCCCATCGTCACCTCGTTGAGCAAATAGCGATGAGCGTCCGGACGTGCCCGCAGTGCCGCAACTCCATGATCCCGCATTCTCTCGAGCAGATCGTCCACTCGCATTTCGGTTTGCGGCGGCAGGATGTTCCAGACCGGCAGCAGGCGCTCGCTGCCCTGGCAGAATGCCGTTATCTCCTCGTTCGATTCGAGCGGGTGGGAGAAGTCTCCACCATCGTGGTTCACGAGCGCACGGTCTACGCCACAGTTGTCCATCTCCTGCAGCAGGGCGGCCGGGACGAGGGCCGGTTCGAGCGGCGGAAACAGACCCACGCCCGCGTAGGCATTGCAGTCGAAGAACTCGATGCCCTCGCCGGGCGTCATGCGGCGTCGCCGGTCACCAGGGAAGCCGCGGCACGGTTGATCCGATGAATGATCCGCGCCACGTCACGGTCGGTGTTGTCGGGATGGGTCTCGACGCATACCGTCCTGCCGAGAATGTCGATCGACTGCCGGCACATCTCCTTCGAATAGGCCATGCGGCAGCCCTTGTTCTGCTCGAGCTCGAACGGGTTCAGCGCCGGGTGGTGGGCGCCACGGTGCTGCAGCACGGGATCCCACTCCGTGTACACGTGCCGTCCCGTCTTGAGCGCTACCCAGCCGCCGCTCGCTTCCGCGAACGCATCGGCGGCCGCCGGCGACGGGAGCAGGTAGGTGACGTGGGTTCCGCACTCCCAGCCGGGGCTGTTGTTGGGACTGGCCGACAGGCCGGACGGCTCCGTTTCCCTGACGATCCTGGCCTTCTGACCCCGCATGGCGTCCACCATCTCGTCGATCCGGTCGAGCTGGCCGTTCATGATCGCGCCCTCGATCTCCGACGCGCGCGCGCCGTTTGCCATGTACCCGGCGAAGGTGTCCTTCCTTCCGTCCCAGTAGAACCGGCAGGGATCGATCGCGCACTCGATGCGTTCGGCGAAGGCGTCGTCGCTGGTCACGACCGCTCCCCCTTCGCCGCAACTCATGTTCTTGTAGTGGTTGAAGCTGAATGCGCCGATGTGGCCGATCGACCCGAGCATCCTGCCCTCGTAGGCGCCGCCCACTCCCTGACACGCGTCCTCGATCACCAGCACGCCGGTGTCCCGGGCGATATGCATGATCGCGTTCATGTCGCAGGGCAGACCCCACATGTGCACGGGCATCACGGCACGGGTTCGGGGTCCGATCGCATCGCGCAATGCGTCCGGACTCAATCCGAGGCTCTCGTCGATGTCGACGATGACCGGGATCGCCCCGGCGGCCAGAACCGAACCGGGGGTAGCCATGTAGGTGCAGGCGGGCACGATCACCTCGTCGCCGGGCCCGACTCCCGCGCCCATGAGCGCCGCGGTCAGCGAGTTGGTGCCGCTGGCCGTCATGAAGCAATGGGCCACATCCAATCGGCGAGCATACCGCTTCTCGAAGCGCAGGCACTCGCCCTCCGCATCTTCCATGTATCGAAACAGTCTCTTGCTCTTGAAGACCTCGGCCAATCTGTCGAGTTCGGCTTGCCCGATCCTGTACATACGCGTTCCTCCATTTCCTCGGACCTCGGCCATGCCACCATAGCCGGTCGCGGCTGCTTGATCCAACCGGGGCGAACGCTACCGCATCACCCCTTGACGCTGCCTATCACGATTCCTTTGACGAAGTATCTCTGCAGGAACGGATACAGGAGCAGGATGGGCAGCGCACCGAGCAGAATCTGCGCGGAGCGCAAGGTCCTGTCGGAGATCGTCGCATAGTCGCGAGCCTCGTGCAGCGTCATGCTGCGCAGAGAGGTCATGTCCTTGACTGCGATGATGGAACGGAGAAACGTCTGCAGCGGATATTTCTCCAGCGACCGCATGTAGATCATGCCGTCGAACCAGGCGTTCCAATGGGTGACCGCTGCGAACAGAACGAGCGTGGCGAGTGCGGCGAGCGATGTCGGGATGTAGATCTTCCACAGGATCGTCCAGTGGCCGGCACCGTCCAGCGCGGCCGACTCCTCGAGCTCCACCGGCAGCCGGCGAAAGAAGTTGAGCAGGATCAGAACGTTCCAGACGGGAACGCCGGCCGGCAGGATCAGCGCCCAGATCGAGTCGATCAATCCGAGTTGACGGACGACCATGTAGGTAGGGATCAACCCGCCGGAAAACAGCATCGTGAAGAACATGACCCACACATAGAACGTTCGACGCGGGAACTGCCTGGCTTCCTTGGAGAGAGGATATGCCGCGAGGACGGTCAGGACCATGTTCACCGATACGCCCAGACCGAGCCGCTGAACCGACACCAGCATCGCCTGCCAGTAGTCCCGCCTGTCGATCACGGCCTCGTACGACGCGAGCGTGAATCCGACCGGAAGGAAGCTCACCCGGCCGGCGGCGGCCAGATAGCTCTTGCTGAGCGAGATCGCCAGAATGTGTACGAACGGCAGGATGCAGAGGAGCGCGAGCGCCAGCAGAAACAGGCCGTTTGCCACGGCGAAGATCTCGATCCTGCCCGACCGTGCGGGATTCATGAGCCGGTCAGAAGATCCGGTAGTTCGCGAATCGATACGCGAGATAGTAGGACGCGGAGATGAGGATCAACGCGACGACGGACTGAAAGAGTCCGATCGCGGTCGACGGACCGTACTGCGCCTCGATGATGCCGATGCGATAGACCAGGGTGTCGATGATGTCGCCGGTCTCGTAGACCAGCGGATTGTAGAGGTTGAGAATCTGCTCGAATCCCGCGTTCAATACGCTTCCCAGGCTGAGGGCCGCAATGAGTATGATGACCATCGCCATGCCGGGAATGGTGATGTGCCACATCTGCCGAAAGCGGCGTGCACCGTCCATGACGGCGGCTTCGTAGAAGCCGGGATCGATTGTCGTGATCGCCGCGAGGTAGATGATCGTTCCGAACCCGAACTCCTTCCAGACGTGGGAGACGATGATCATGACGCGAAACCAGCCGGGGTCGGCCAGGAAGAAGATGGGCTCGAAGCCGAATGCGGTGAGCATCTTGTTCACGAATCCGCGTGACGGCGACAGAATGTCGATCAGCACACCGGCCAGGATGACCCACGACAGGAAGTGGGGCAGGTAGATCACGGTCTGGATCGTGCGCCGCAATCCCTTGATACGGATTTCGTTCAGCAGGAGGGCCGCGATGATCGGGACGACCAAGCCGAACACGATCTTCAGGGACGCTATGATGAGGGAGTTGCGGAAGGCACGCGGTGCGTGCGGAAGGTTGGCGATATAGATGAAGTTGTCGAGGCCGATCCACTTCTGGTCACCGAACAGACCCCTGGCGGGGATGAACTTCTGAAAGGCGATGAGGATCCCCGCCATCGGCACGTAGGAGAAGACGATCAGGACGAGCAGCGGCAGCAGCACCATCACGTCGAGTGGCAGTTGCCGCCTGGTCTTGTAGGTCATGCATCGCGGGAAGTGGATGACGGATCCCTCCCAAGGAGATCCGTCATCCAGCCCGGCTCCGGTGTCCGCGTGCGCGGCGCTGCTGGTCCGATGTGGGCTAGTTGGACGCGGAGCTGTACCACTCGTTGACGGCCGCCGTGATCTCCGTGCCCCCGAGCTTGTGCCAGTCCTCGACGAACTCGTCGAAATAGTCGGCCTCGTAGTCGCCGACGATGATCTTGATGATGACCTCGTTCTGCAGAGAGCTCAGCGATCCCCACTTGTCGACCATCGCCTCGGGTGGGGCGCCGGCGAACTTGTCGATCACGAACCGGTCGTTGTCCCAGTAATGATAGAGACCGGCGTAGGTGATCTCGCCTGGTTCGCCGGGGCCGAAGATGCGGTACCACGCCCAGTTGCTCCGATCCCCGGCAAGGTAATTCTGGACGTTGGCGTACTGCTGCTTGCCTTCTCCGGACTCGAGCACCGGATCCACGACGCCCGTCTCCAGCGCTTCGGCGATCGCGATCTGGATGCCCTTGGCGCCGAGGTTCTGGCCTGCCTTGATCGGTGAGAACCGCCAGACCTCCCAGGTCTTGTCGCCGTCCTTGACGAAGCCGTAGGTGTCGGCCTCTTCGTTGACGAGCTGATGGTAGAGATTCATCATCTTCATCAGGGCTTCCGGATTGGAGTAGCCGTTGCGAACGGCGTAGCGGCCGGTGATGGCGATGTTCCCGAACGGCCGGAACTCCGTGCCGTCGACCGTGGCGGGGATGAGGGGAAGCCAGTCGGCCTCCGGGTTGACGTTGATGCTGTCCATCAGGGGCCACAGGGAGATCCAGAAGGGGCCGTTGATCATGCCGACCCGCTCGGAGGCGATCTCTTCCGGGACCTTGTCGGCGGGGCGAACGGCGAACTCCTCGTCGATGATGCCGCGCTCGTACAGATCGTGCAGTGCGCGCAGGGCTGCCTTCATCTCCGGCTGCACGGAGCCGAACACGATCCCGCCCTGTCCGTCTTCGATCCAGATGTTCGGATAGGCGTGATGGGCGTTGAAGAACGGCTCCAGGCCGCCCGGCATGCCCCAGTTGTCGCGGTGCAGCACCATGCCGTAGGTGTCGTCCTGGCCGTCCTGATCCGGATCCTGATGGGTGAACGCCTCTGCGACGGCGACGAAGTCATCGAACGTGACCGGGACGTCGAGACCGAGATTCTCGAGCCAGTCGCTCCGTACCCAGGTAAACGCATTGGCTTCGCCGCCGTCGCGTCCCCACACCTCGGGAATCGCGTACAGCTCGCCGTCGAATCTGACCGACGACCACGCTTCCTTGGAGGCAAAGTCGAGATTCTCCTCCTTGAGCTTGGGCCATATGTATTGGTCATACGCGTCCTGCAGCGGAGCCAGGGCACCGGCGTCGTAGAGGCGCTTGAGGTCGATCAACTGGACCTCCATCATGTCGGGGACGTCGCCGGCGGCGACGCTGACGCTCCACTTCTGGCCGCACTCTTCGTCGCTTCGCGCGATCCAGTCGTAGGTGATCTGTATGCCGAGCCTGTCGAGGAAGGCGCGGGTCCACATGTTGTCTTCCAGCGAATTGCCTTCATGTATGACCGTGGTCAACATGCTCTCGTTCAGGCAGCCGACAAAGGAAACCTCGATCGGCGGGTCGTATTTGCCGAACGGTCCCGGCGACATCTGCGGTCCCGTGGCATCCTCATCCATCTGGACGCCGCTGGCAAACGCGAGGGCCGTAACCAGTACGAGTCCCGAGGCGATCAGTGCGGTTTTCATGGGGGTCTCCCTGAAGCGAAGGTTGGCATCCAGGCTAGAGGGGCACCATACTTGCGTCAACCGGATAGAATGCGCCGATGAGCGCCCCGAACGTCCTTCTCATCTGTGCCGACCACTGGCCGGGTCCGCTGCTGCGTGCCGCCGGCCACGAGCACGTCTTCACGCCCACGCTGGATCAGCTCTGCCGCAACGGTGTGCGTTTCGCGCAGGGCTACACCACCACGCCTACCTGTATCCCCGCGCGGCGAGCGCTGATGACCGGCACCAGCGCCCGCACCCACGGCGACCGCACCTTCCGCGAGCATGAGCCGATGGACCCGTCGCTGCCGACCATGGCGCAGACCTTCCGGGACGCGGGGTATCAGGCGTACGCGGTCGGCAAGCTGCACGTCTATCCGCAGCGCGACCGCATCGGCTTCGACGACGTCATCCTCAACGAGGAGGGCCGTCACCACCTTGGCGGCGGCAGCGACGACTACGAGCGGTACCTGCACGACCACGGCTACGGCGGCCAGGAGCTGACCCATGCCATGGGCAACAACAGCTACACGGTGCGGCCCTGGCATCTGAGCGAGCAGTTCCACCAGACGTTCTGGACCACCCGGCAGATGTGCGAGACGATCCGCCGCCGCGACCCCACGCGGCCGGCGTTCTGGTACTGCTCGTACGCGGCGCCGCACCCGCCGATCACACCGCCGGCCGACTATCTCCGTCACTACGAGCACTTCGGCGTGGACGCCCCGTTCGTCGGCGACTGGGCGCGCGACTTCGAGACGCTGCCCCACGCGCTGAAGCTGCACCGCGGCCGGCGCAACGAGGGCCTGGACGGCGACGAGATCCGCGCGGCGCGCATGGGCTTCTACGCGCAGTGCACGTACATCGATCACCAGATCCGCCTGCTGATCGGCCAGCTCCGCGAAGCCGGTCTGCTCGACGACACGGTCCTGATGTTCACCTCCGATCACGGAGACATGCTCGGCAACCACCACCTGTTGGCCAAGCCGCCCATGTACGAGTACTCGGCCAGGGTGCCGATGATCCTGGTCGGCACCGCCGCGGATCGGAGGGTCGGCGCGCGCCGCACCGACCAGCGGCTGGCGGCGCTGCGCGACGTGATGCCGACGCTGCTGGACCTGTGCGGCATCGACGTGCCGGCCAGCGTCGAAGGTGAATCGCTGGTCGGCGAGCAGCGGCGGACCCACCTGTACTGCGAGCACCACGAGGGGGCGGCGGCCATGCGCATGCTCCGCCGCGGCCGGTACAAGCTCATCTACTATCCCGCCGGTAATCGCCTGCAGCTTTTCGACCTGGAGGCCGATCCGCAGGAGCTGCACGACCTGTACGGCTCGCAGGGGACCGCCGGCGTCGCTGGGGAGATGGAAGGGCTGATGGCCGGCGAGCTCTACGGCGAGGATCGCGCGTGGGTGCGCGACGGTCGCCTGCTGGGCATGCCGGAACCGGCGTACGAGTATCAGCCGGATCGCGGCCTGAGCGGCCAGCGGGGGTGGCGGTGAGCGCGCGCGATCTGCACGGCTGGGCGGAGATAGCGCCCGCGGGTCCGATCGAGGCCGGCTCGACCGGCACGTGGCGGATCACCTACCACGCGGGCGAGCGCGGCGTCGACGACGGCGGATCGATCAAGTTCGCCTGGCGCGACACCAGCGACTGGGGGACGCCGCAGTTCGCGGAGCCGGGCGCCGTCGACTTCGCCAACGTTGCCACCACCGGCAGCGCCGAGCTGCGCGCGGCCTACGAGCGGCAGCGCTACATCCGGCCCTGGCGGCGCTGCGTGACCGTGGACGTGTTCGACGGCTGGCTGCGTCAGGGCGATACGGTCACGTTGACGCTCGGCGACACCTCCGGCGGCAGCCCGGGAAGCCGCGCCCAGACCTTCATCAACGACACGTTCGAGTTCCGGGTGGCCGTGGATTGGGCGGGCGCGTGGCAATACACGGTGGTGCCGTCGCCGGTGGTCCAGGTGACCGGAGGCCGGCCGCACCGCGTGGTAGCCGTCGGTCCATCGGTGACCGCGACGGGCTCGCCCGGCTGGCTCGGCGTACGCGTGGAGGACCGCTGGGGAAACGTGTGCCGTGACTTCGCCGGCCGCATCGAGCTGGACGCGGACGGGCTGAGCGGGCTTCCCGAGCGGTACACCTTCCGGCCGGACGACGGCGGCGCGCACCGCTTCGAGGACGTGCGCGCCACGGCAACGGGCGTCCATCGCGTGACCGTGCGCGCCGATGGCCTGGAGGCGGCCACGGCCAATCCGCTGGTGTGCCGAGCCGCGCAGGGCGATCCGCACTCCTACTGGGGTGACCTCCACGGCCAGAGCAACGAGACGGTCGGGACCGGACCGGTCTCCGCCCACTTCACCTACGCCCGCGACGTCGCCTTCGTGGACTTCGCCGGCCATCAGGGCAACGATCTGCAGATCACCGACGCCGTCTGGAACGAGATCAAGCGGCAGGCGAACGGCCACGACGAGCCGGGCCGGTACGTCGCATTCGTCGGCTGGGAGTGGTCGGGCAATACGCCGTCGGGCGGCGACCGCAATGTCTACTACACACAGGCCGACGGCCCGCTGCATCGTTCGAGCCGGGTACTGGTGGGCGACGCGCCACGGGCCGACGGCGCCGATGCCGACGCTCCGCACGTCCGCGACCTGTACGCGGCGTTGCGTGGCCACGCCGCCGGGCCGGTGATCGTTCCGCACATGGGCGGCCGCCGCGCCGAGCTGAGCTGGCACGATCCCGAGTTGGAGCCGGTCATCGAAGTGCTGTCTGAGTGGGGGGAGTTCGAGTGGTTTCTGCGGGACGCGCTGGAGCGCGGATACCAGATCGGCTTCGTCTGTGGCAGCGACGACCACAAGGGGCGCCCCGGCACCGCCAACCCGGGGCGCAGCACGTTCGGCGTCAACGGCGGGCTGGCGTGCGTATTCGCGGGCGAGCTGAGCCGCGAGGGCATCGTGTCCGCGCTGCGCGCGCGCCGCTGCTACGGTACCTCCGGACCGCGCATCCACGTCGAGGCGAGCGCGGACGGCCATCCCGTCGGCGCGGCGTTCGACGCCGCCAGCGCACCCCGGATCAGCGTCAGCGTGGCCGGCACGGCACCCGTGGAGCGCATCGACTGTTTCCGCGACACGGAGTTGCTGGCCACTTTCCCCGAGCGGCTGCCGCGCGCCGAGGACCGCGTGCGGGTGAGCTGGGCCGGCGCGCGCAACCGCGACCGGCAGCGCATGTTGCGCTGGGACGGATCGCTGTCCATTGCCGGCGGCACGTTCGGCGCCGCCGAGGGCTGGGCCTTCGACTCGGCAGCCGAGGGCCTGGACGAGACGAGCCGCGACCGCATCACCTGGCGCTCGGTCACCACCGGCGACGCCGACGGTCTGCTCGTCAGTGTGGAGGGCCCGGACACGGCGACGCTCAGCTTCCACAGCGGCGTACTTCAGCACCGCGCCAGCCTCGGCGAGGTGCGCCGGCAGCCGGTGACGGTGTCCGGCCCCGGCATCGACACCCGTCTGGTGATGGAGATGGCGCCGACCGGCAGCGGCCTGGACGTCGCGACGACCTTCCGCGACGGCGCCGCACCGCCGGGCCGCCACGCCTACTGGCTGCGCATCACCCAGATCGACGGCGCCAAGGCCTGGCTGAGTCCCTGGTACGTGACCATCGAGTGAGGATGGCGCGGCGCTGGCAGGGGCACGCCGCAGCCAAATGAGCGGCTGTGCCGATGAATTCCAACGAAAATTATCGGAGCGGACGTTGATTTCGAGGATAGCGCCAGATATGCTTCGGTCGCGTGTACCCGCGAACGCTGGACGTCAGGAAGCTCGCCAGGCGAAAGTCGCTGTTTCTGTTCGGTCCCCGCAGCACCGGCAAGACGACGTTGCTCCGCGAGCAGTTCGACTCGCGCGCGATCGTCAATCTCCTGCGCAGCAGCGTATACCTGCCGCTGGCGGAGAATCCTTCTCGATTGCGCGAGATCGTGGCGGAGGGCCGGGTCGACGCCTCGACCGAGCCTCCGGTCGTCGTCATCGACGAGATTCAGAAGCTGCCACCACTCCTCGACGAGGTGCACGACCTGATCGAGACGAAAGGGATTCGCTTCGTCCTCTCAGGCTCCAGCGGCCGCAAGCTCAAGCGGGGCGGGGTGAACCTCCTCGGCGGCCGCGCCTGGCAGGCGAACCTGTTCCCGTTGACGAGCGCGGAGGTGCCGGAGATCGACCTGGGCCGGTACCTCCTGCACGGCGGGCTGCCGCAGGTCCATGACGCCGAGTACCCGGAGGAGGAGCTCGACGCATACGTCAACACGTATCTCGCCGAAGAGATACGGGCCGAGGCACTGGTCCAGAACTTCACGCACTTCGCGCGGTTCCTGAACGTGGCCGCCGTTTCCAATGGCCAGCAGCTCAACTTCGCGAACGTGTCGCGAGATACCGGGGTACCCGCCACCTCGGTGCGCTCCTACTTCGACATCCTCGCGGACACCTTCGTCGGGTTTTTGCTGCAACCCTGGCGTGGGTCGCGGCGACGCAAGGCCGTGGCGACCGCAAAGTTCTACTTCTTCGACGTGGGGGTGGCCAACTTTCTGCGCGGCATCCGCACGCTGAACAGGAACAGCAGCGAGTACGGCATCGCGTTCGAGCACTTCATCGCCATGGAGCTGCGCAGCTATCTCTCCTACCGGCGTATTCGGAGCGAGTTGACCTTTTGGCGGACGCAGGGCGGAGTCGAGGTGGACTTCCTGGTCGGCTCATCGGCGGCGATCGAGGTCAAGGCCTCCAGCCGGGTGTCCGACCGCGACTTGAGAGGTCTGCGAGCCCTGGCCGAAGAGGACGGATTCCACTCGCTGTTCCTCGTCTCCTTCGACGAGCTTGACCGGCGCACGGACGACGGGATTCGGCTCCTACACTGGCGCACGTTCCTTGCGGAACTGTGGAGCGACGCCGTTTCCTGGTAGCGCATTGCAAGTCGAGCTTGACACAGCATACAAATGCACATACACATACACGTATGGCGACGAAGACGATATCGATTGATCTGCAGGCGTACGAGCGGTTGCGGAACGCTCGTTGCATGCCTGACGAATCCTTCTCGAAGGTGATCAAACGCGCGGTGTGGCCGCCTGCCCCACGAACGGCAGCGGCCATGCTTGCGGCACTCGACGGTTTGCCGGCCATGCCGGAAGCCGATCTCGACCGCCTTGATGCAGCACAGCTTGCAGACCCGGCGCCGGCGGATCGATGGCGGATCGAGTAGCGCTCGACACGACGTTCCTCATCGACCTTCAGCGCGAGAGCGATCGGGGCGAGGCAGACGGTCCGGCGCACCGTTTCCTGGCGGCTGCCCCTGACCTTGAGCTGTACCTGTCGTCCGTCGTCCTCGGCGAGTTCGCGGAGGGATTCAGCGATCCGGAGGATCCGTTGCTGCAGACCGTTCGCACGCATCACCATCTGTTGTCGATAGATGACCGCACTGCACTCGCCTACGGCCGGATCGCCAGAGCGCTTCGTCAGGAGGGTCGACTGATCGGCACGAACGACCTCTGGATCGCGGCGACAAGCGTGCGCTACGCGCTGCCACTCGTTACCGAGAATGCAGCCGAGTTCGGCCGTGTGACCGGTCTGGTGCTCATATCCTACCGCTGACCGAAGGTTACAGCCCCGGATGCTTGGAGCCTCGCAGCCGGATGCGGTGCCCGTCGCCGATGTCGACTTCGTAGCAGCGGTACCAATGCACCTTCGCCGGCGGAGCGATCCGCATGCCGAGTGCCGTGCACCTGGCCACGTGCTCGTCCACCTTGCCGCCCACGTCCAGCTCGATCACGGCGGGTGATATCGATTCGCCCGCGGATGCCGGACGGATCGCGATGGCCGGCGCCCCGGCGAACCCGGAGATCGCTACGCGCTTCTCATCCGGGAAGGTGCCCGGTGTCCGTGTGTCCAGATGCATGCCCAGGCCGTCGACGAGCAGGCGCGTGACGTGTTCCACGTCCCGTACGACCAGTTGCGGGCGCAGGCCGAGCAGCGCCGGTTCCGGGTCACCTGCCGCGCGTCCCATCACGACGTTGTGGACGATCCTCGCCTGTACGTCCGAGTAGTAGGCCATGCGGCCGTACTCGGTCATCCCGGCGTTGCGCGCGACGTCGATCGAACGGCGGTTGGTATGGTCGATCCACGCATCCAGGCGGGCGAAGCCGGCCATGCCGAGCAGGTGATCGACGACCGCGGAGACCGCCTCGCTCGCGAGTCCGTCGCCCCAGTGATCGGGGCGCAGGTACCAGGTCAGCGACCGGGACACCTCGTCACCGGGGAACAGGGACACCGAGCCGATGAGCTGCTGCCTAGCCGCCGCCCGGATGGTCCAGCTCCATCCGCCGTTTTCCGCCATGCCCGTGGCTTCCACATCGGCATCAGGGGGTTGCGAGTCGCCCATGGTGGACCAGACCCGTCGGTCGCTGCGGATGGCATGGAGGGCGTGGGAGTCGCGCTCGGCATCCAGCGGGTGCAACTCCAGCCGAGCGGTCGTCAGCTTCGTCGCGCTCATCGGGGTCGCTTGACGAGGTGGCGTTGCCAGCCGTCGGCGATTATGTCTCGCCTGACCAGGGACGCGGTGACTTCCTGTCGATTGTGGCAGAGGTGTCGTACGTCCACGACGTCATACGCATGTTCCAGGATCCGGGTGGCCTCACGGATGTGCGTGTGCACACGGAGCGATGGCAGCTTGATGGTCATCACAGCGGGGCCACCCGATTCCAGGTTGGGCGCTGCCCGGCACATCAGCGCCGCTGACTCGGGAGGATCGAGGGACATGTCGTTCACGATCAGTCCGAACGGAGAGCCGGCACAGGACACTTCCTCGATCCGGCATCGTAGATGTGAGACGCGGGGGTGGGCGGCGACGGCCGGCGAGAGCGCACCGGGATCTACCGCGACAACCGATGCTCCGGCCTCGACGAGAACCGCCGTCCAGCCGCCGGGAGCGGCGCCCAAGTCCAGAGCCCTGGTCGCACGGCCGACGGGTATCCGGAACGCGTCGATGGCTTCCTCGAGCTTGTGCCCGGCTCGGGACACCATTCGCGTCCGTGTGCTCCGCCGCCGGTGTTCGTCGGCATGGGCAGCGAGATTCTCTCGCACCTCGGACACGCCCACCAAGGCATATGGCCCCGACAGAGCACGGAGACGACCTGATCAGGACGATCTCGATCGACGGTGAGTCCCTTTGCCTCCAAGTGGGACCCGACCCGTACCTCTACGTCTCTCGCGCCGTACGGTGCTTCGTCATGCGGGCCGGCGATCGTGCAGTCCGTCTTGCGGCACTGCACGGCGAACGTGCCACGTGGATCCAACCGGTCGATTCTGTCGACCGCGAATACGATCCGTGCGAGGTCGCCGGCGTCACCCGGTAGCCGTACGCGAGCACGGACAGGCGCAAGATGCTGGACGAACGTCGGGTGTTGTGCCCGGAACGCCTCCGTGAGGCCACACCCCGGCGTCGCTCCGGAGACGATCGTTCGCGCGGTGTCGGCGCCCATGACCTCCCCCCGCGGATCGACCTGCCGAACCTCGGAGAGCGCAGGCTTCCGGAAGCGCGGATAGTGCGTGACGACGTATCGCGGTCTCCGGAAGATGACCGAGCCGTCAGGATCGAGGCGCTGTTCCGAAGGCCCGATCCACCGGTGCATCATGAACAACGAACCGTTGCAGGCGGCAATGCTGCGCTCGCAGTCCGCCAGTAGACGCCGCTCGACGTGCTCCAGACGGAAGACGGCCTGCGACACGTCCTGTCCATGGGAACGCACCTCCAGAAGGCGCAGATCATCGAGCCGGTCGATTGCCTGCTGCCGCCAGTACCGACTCCGTGCTCCGTCGAACTGCAGGAAGAGCGTGGGCGCGAAGCCGATCTCTTCATACGTTTCGGCCAACTGCGACCCTGCCGGGACCGCCATGCGAGTGGCGTTCATGGCCACCGCCGCCGCCGAGATCGCATTCGCCACGACTGCGCGCGCGGTGGGAGAATCCGCGCTCGGCGCGACGAACTCGGTGTCGAGCACCACTATGTCCTTGTCCATCGTCGGGAGCGCGACGCCGATCGTCCCGGCCGAGTCTTCCAAAGTGAAGTAGAGGGACCTGTCGGACACGAATCTTCGCGCGAAGTGATCGAAGTCCCGACCGGTCCGTTCGGACCAGAACGGAAACGCTGCCTCGACCAGTGTGACCGCATCGCGAAGCTGCTCAAGGCCACCGATGGGCCGTGCTCGCATGGTCAAACACCCGTCGCCGGCGGCGGATCGGTTCGCATGCGTACGGCAGGCGACGAGCCGCTCCACAGCCATCGGTGCAGCCAAGCCTCGGTTTCGCGAGCGGCGGCAGTCCCGTATGCGTGCGGTCCGTCCGCCCACACCTGGGCAAACCGATCGCTGTAGCCGAGGGTTGCATACAGCCCTGTGATCTGCTCCAGCGCCGCCTGCTGCTCGGCGATGTTGGGGAAGGTGCCGTCCTCTCGGGCGCTCAGGTTCAGGAACGGCCTGGGCGCCACGCAGGCGGCCACGTGATCCATGTCTATCGGCGCCGTGCGGCCTGCCTTCGCGTACGGCGCAAGCCGCGGGTAGTTGTACGGCTGGATCAGGTTGACGGATTGTCGCTCCGGCAGGCCGCGCCACGGCGACCAGCCGCACACCGAGACGACGACCGCGATGCGCGGCTCGAGCGCCGCGCCGATGACCGCCATCTGCCCTCCCTGGGACCACCCCATGGCCGCGATGCGGTGGCGTTCCACCTCCGGGCGCGACTCGAGGAAATCCACGGCCCGGCTCACGTCCCACGCCGACAGCCCTACCCTGGTGGAGGATGGGAAGCGGTGTTCCAGTTCCGTCGTATCGTGCGAGCGCCGGCCTGGGCTGGTTCGTTCCCCGGCAGCCGGGTGGTCAGGGCACAGCACTACGTACCCTCGTCGGGCAAGATCGGCGCCGTATGCTTCCGGGTCTCCCGCGTGCTCCGGCCCGGCCAAGCCGGCCGGCGCGTCCCTGCCCCAGTTGGGCGTCATGAAGCTGCCGGGAAGGCAGATGACGGCAGGAGCACGGTCCGTCAGCCGCTTGGGAACGAGCAACCACGCCCACACCACGTCATCTGTCTCGTTGCCGTAGCGCACCTTGTGCCGGACGTAGCTGCCGGCGTCGCTTCGATAGCAGTCCAGCGGTGACAACGGCGGTGCTCCCGCGAGCGGCGGCCAACCGAGGAGATCGCGCAGATGCTGCTGGATGATGTGGCGCTGGGTGGCAAATGCCGCGGCCGACGGGGGCGCCTCAAACGGGACCGATCGAATTCGCATGGAAGGTGGCTTCGTCAGGGTGTCAGGTGCGGCACGCAACGCTGTCAGGGTACTATGGGACATGGTAGTAGGCGAATTGACCCGTCATCGCTCGATAGCGTTCGGCGCCGGAGCGCTGGTCCTGCTCAGCCTCGTCGTGTTCGTGCCCTTCTCGGTCGTGTGGCGGATCGCAGGCGCTCCGCCCGAGCTGCGGTTCGACCTCGTGGCCGGTCGCGGCAGTGACGCCGTGCCGGTGGCGACGGTACGTGCGGGTGCCGCGGCAGGCGGACGTGAGCTCCCTGCTCCGTCCGGCAGCGCGGTCGCCGCGGATGAACCTCGCTACTGTGTGCCGCTGCGCATCAGCGACGAGCTGCCGTATGCCAACGTGCCGATGGATCCGGAGATCGACTTTGCGTCGATCATCGGCTCGGCCGGCCTGCCGGGTGTGCTGGACCCCAATTCCCTGGAGCTCCTCCACGAATCGGGGGAACGAGTGCCGTTTGCCCGCAGCGAGCACTTCGCGTACGGCGACCGCGGGCGTCTGGAGTTCGTCGTGACCGACCCGTCTCGCCGCGACTACCGCATCTGCTTCCGAACCGTCGAGCGGAGGCCGCCCTTGCTGCCGCAGGCCGGCGTTCCGCTGATCGGCGTGGGCGACCTGCTGCGGTGGGACCACGCGCACGCCGACGTACTGCGGCCGGTGACGCTGGCCTACCCGGCTCGCCTCGTGGACCTGACCGGCGACGGTCGGGCCGACCTGGTGGGTGCGTGGAACTATGCGCACCGGCCGGGGTGGCCGTGGGACGGCGTATTCGTGTATCCGCGGCACGGGTCGGACCACGCGTTCGAATTCGCCGAGCTCGTACGGCTTCGGTTCGAGCCGGCTGCCGGTGGCGAGCCGGAGTTCTTCAGCCACATCTACATGACCGTGGACCTCGCCGACTTCGACGGCGACGGACGGATGGACATCGTCTATTCGCAAAAGGGTGGGGACACCATCGCCTTCTTCCTCGACAGCGGCCGGCGCGAGCCGAGCGGCGTGCCGCGCTACCGGGCCGCGGGCACGATCTCCAGGCAGGGCGCGGACTGGACACCGGTCAGGGCGGTGGATCTGACCGGCGACGGCCTCCTGGACGTGGTCGCCGGATCGCACCTGTTGGCGAACACCAATCCGGCCGGCTGGCCGTTTCAGCCCGCCCGCGCCGTCGACCTGGGGCTGGATGGGGTGCGCGGTCACGATGGTGCCACGCTGGAGATTCAGGACCCGCTCTTCTTCGACGTAAACGCTGACGCTCGTCCCGACCTCATCGGACTCGTCACGGCGGTGGAGAGCGAGCCGTCGCATCTGCGCATCGTGTGGAGCCCGAATCTCGGTGGCGTTCCCCCGCGATTCGGTGCGCCCGAACCGCTGCGCATGGAGCCGCCGCCGAGCCTGCCGGGGAAGCTGGGGATCGCCGATCAGGGCGAACGGACCGGTCTGTTGGTCCTGACCGACCACTACGCCGAGGTGCTGTTCTATGAGCATCTGTCCCACTCCGGCGGGCAGGGTGTCTTCCGGCTGTGGAAGCGCGCCGAGTCGCGTTCGACGCCGATGGCCCTGAGCGATCAGGCTTGGCCGAACGCCACCGACTGGGACGGCGACGGCGACTGGGACCTGCTGGTCGGAGGCGGCTACGGCTGGCCGCGCATCCTGATCAACCGCGGAACCTCGCAGGCGCCCGTGTTCGATGAGCCCCGATACCTGTACGCCGGCGGGGAACCGATCCGCATCCTGCGCGATGAGGTGTTGCACAGCCACAACTGGCACAACATGGGGTACCCCTATCCGGTCTTCGTCGACTGGGACGGCGACGGACTTCCCGACCTGATGCTTCCCAACGAGACCAACCGGATCATCTGGCACCGCAATGAGGGCCGACCGGGAGAGCCGCTGTTCGGCGCTCGCCGTTTCCTGGAGGTCGACGGCTACCCCGACTCGGAGGCGCGGCGCGCGGAGGACGGACGGTTGAGTGATGACAAGACGACGCCCAACCAACCGTATCCCTGGCTGGACTGGCCGTTCTTCTGGCGCACCGGGGCAGCCTTCGCGGACTGGAACGGCGACGGCTTCACCGATGTCATCACCCAGCACGGGCAGCAGCGCAAGGCGACCCTGTACGTGCAGTACCGCGCGGCGGACGGCGAGCTGAGGCTCCGATCGGCGGGTCCGGTGCGGCTTCAGGACGGCCGTCTCATCAATGACAGCATCGTCGAACGTGGCCGCCACTGGGGCGAAACGTTCCGCGCCGCCGACTGGGACGGCGACGGCCTGATCGACCTGATCTACGCGGTGGCCGGCTCCCACCACGGCACGCTGGCCGGAACCAGTATCTATCTGCTACGCAACGTCGGCGATGAAGGGCGACCCGTGTTCGCATCGCCGCGCCCGTTCATGATGTACGGCGAGCCTATCCGCATCACCAACCACGGTCCCCATCCGTGGGTGGGCGACATGGACGCGGACGGCACGCCGGACATCCTGGCGGGAGTGGAGTGGAGCGTGTACCCGTTCTATCGGCACGCCGCGCTGGAGTTGCCTTCCCGCCCACGGTTCACCCTGGGCGAGGTCACGCGGGAGACGTAGCGGCGCTCTGGTAAGGCTCAGTCCTTCAGCGCGCCGATCAGGACCCCTCGCCTGAAGTATCGCTGCACCGCGAGCATCACCGTTACCAGTGGCGCCGTGGAGAGCACGATCACGGTGTTGCGGAGCTGTGCCGCCATCTCGAGTCGGGATATCTCGCTGAAGTCGCCGCGGGTGAACTCCAAGCGGAAGATGTCGTTCGTCGCGTAGACGCTCTCACCGGGGATCAGGTAATCGCGGAGCACGAGCTGCAGCGGATGCTTGGCGCTGTCCAGGAGATACACCAGGGCGTTGAAGTAGTCGTTCCAGTAGGCGACGATCGAGAACAGCGCCAGCGTCGCGAGGATCGGCTTCGAGAGCGGCATGTAGATCCGGTACATGATCTGCAGGTCGTTGTAACCGTCGATCTTGGCGGCGTCCTCCAGGCTCGACGGGAGCTGCTGATAGAAGGTGCGAAGCATCACGATGTAGAACACATGGTAGAACTGCGTAGCGATGATCCACGCCCTCGTGTTGTACAGGCCGAGCGACTTGACCAGCAGAAACGTGGGGATCAGCCCTCCCGAGAACAGCAGCGTAAAGGCGATGAAGAAGGAAATCGGCCCCCGGAACACCAGGTGGCGCTTCGACAGCGGGTAGGCGGCCAGCGAGATCAACACCAGGTTGGCTGCGGTGCCGGCACCCGCATAGAAGATGGAGTTGCCGTAGCCTCCCAACAGCATGGGATTGCGCATGGCTATCCGGTAGGCGGTGAGATCGACGTCAACCGGGATCACGCCGATCGTGCCTGCGACCACGCGCATGCCGCTGCTCACCGATGTCGCCGCGACGTTGAGCAGCGGGTAGAGGAAGGTGATGCTCAGGGCGATCATGAGCAGGTAGTTGCAGGCGTCGAACAGGCGGTGGCCGGCTGTGCTGCGCATCTAGCGACGCACCTTGCTGCGCGACCGCATCACCAGATGCCGATAGCGGTATAGCGTTTTGCCAGCCAGTTGACGAACGCGATCAGTAGCAGGGACACCGCCGAGTTGGCGAGCCCGATGGCGGTAGCCAGGCTGTAGTTGGCGTGCACGAGTCCTACCCGAAAGAGATAGGTGGCAAGCACGTCGGCCTTGTCATAGGTGAGGGGGGAGTACAGGAGCAACACCTTTTCTGCACCGACGCTCAACATGCTGCCCATACGGAGAATGAACAATATGGTGATGGCGGGCATGATTCCGGGCAGCGTCACGTGCAACGCCTGCCGCAGCCTGCCTGCGCCGTCGACCACCGCCGCCTCGTACAGCTCCCGGCTTACGCCGGCGATGGCAGCCATATAGATGATGCTGCCCCAGCCGACCTCCTGCCAGATGCCGGAGCCGATGTAGATCGGGCGGAACCAGGAGGGCTCGATGAGAAAGTAGATCGGCTCGAATCCCAGGGATGCCAGGATGTGGTTGATGAAGCCGGAGCCCGGCGAGGTGGCCAGGTGGATCATGGCAGCGATCACCACCACCGAGATGAAGTGCGGCATGTAGGAGATGACCTGGAAGGTCTTACGAAACGAGCGGACGTGGATCTCGTTGACCAGCAGCGCCAGGATGATGGGCGCCGGAAAGCCGAACACCACGCTCCAGACATTGATCATGAAGGTGTTGCGGATCACCACTCCCGCGTTGCGGGAGCTGAAGAACATCTCGAAGTAGCGCAGGCCGACCCACTCGCCGCCGAACGGGTTGAGGAGGTCGAACCTGCGGAACGCCAATATGGCGCCGTACATGGGGATGTACTTGAACGTCAGCAGGAACAGGATGCACGGAAGCAACATGAGCAGCAGGTAGCGATCGCGCACCACACGCTTCCCAAGGTCGCTCCCGCCGGTGAGCGTGTCGGCGGCAAGCGTACGATCACGCGATCGACGGCGAACGGCGGAGGCGGCTTCACGCACATCCGGCTCGCGGACGCTGCCGTCTGTCGCTGCGCAGCAAGCGAGGGGCCGACCGCGGCGTACGATCCGGCAGCAGCCCGCCCCTCGTCGTCATCGGTAGGCGCACGGTTCTTCCGTTCGCGCCACCATCGGTCCGGGTCAGATCCCCGACAGGATCTTCTGTGTTTCCTGGTACGCCGCGTTCTGCATTTCCAGCAGCGCGTCGACGTCGGTATCGCGGACCTCCTGTACGAATTCGCTCCATTCGCCGAGCGGTCGCCGGCCGATCACGAATGTGGTCAGATTTTCCTCCACCAGCCGGTCAAGCTGCTCTCGAATCGCCGCGATGTCTTCTTGAGTAGCGGCGTCGAGCATGACGCGGGGGTTCAGATAGCGGAAGTCAGGCTCTGCCCGTAGCTGCAACTCTTCCTTCGCGGCCGAGCCGTACGGCGGGCGTCCCCGCTCGGGAGTGGACAGCGTGAAAGCACCCCACTCGCCGAAACCGATGCCCCATTGCAGATCGGCCACCAGCGCGTCGTAGTAGTCCATGTCGATGGTGAGAGCGGTGGGGTCGGTGCCGATCGGCAGCGGGATGCGCCCGTGCTCGGGGTGCTCGTGCCAGCGGTAGGTCACGTCTTCGACGCCCCAGGTGAAGAACCATCTGCCTTCCGGACTGAACATGTAGTCCAGGAGTTGGAACAGGACCTCGGGCTGCTTCGCCTTGTTGGTGACGAGAAATCCTCGATTGGGACTCCACGCGCCGATGCGGAAGCGATAGAACAGCGGCCGGGCGCCGTCGATACCGGCGGCGATCGGCGGCTTTATGTAGCGTACTTCGACCGGCTCCCCACCGAGTGTAAAGGTGCTGGTTTCCCATGTCGGCGTGTCGCCGGTGTTGACCGCGAGTCCCCGGTAGGTTGAGTCCACCCAATGCTCGAAGAACCGGTCACTGTTCATGGTCGGGATCTCGGGGTGGAGCAAGCCTTCCGCGTACGCCCTGCTCAGGTAAGCGACCAACTGCTCCATGCCGGCGTCGAGGATGGAATACTTCCAGCTATCGCTTCGATCGTCGTAATACATGGCGTTCCATCGTCCGCCCCAGCCGGTGCCGAAGCCGTTGGACATGGCGGCGAACATGTTGGAGAACCGCCGCGTCCCCCACGGAAACAGGTCGGGCTCGGCCTGCTTCAGGGCGCTCAGCGTGTCGTGGAAGTCATCGTAGGTGTCCCACTTCGTCTCGATGCCATAGGAATCGAACACGTCCTGTCGCACCAGATGAGAGGATCCTGACAGACCGGTCGGCGCGTAGGAGCCCCAGGACATGTAGCGGTAGATCCTGCCGTCGCGCGCGGCCACCAGCCCGACGAGGCCCGGATCCTCGGCGAGGTGGTTGCGGAAATTGGGCATGACGTCCAGGTAGTCGTTGTATGCAAGCACCTGACCGGCGATCCCCAGCTCGTCGATCTTGCTCACGTCGACCCCCCAGTTGAACAGCAGCTCGGGCAGGCTGTTGGAGGCGATCATCAACTCGATCTTCTGCCCAGCTTCCGCGAATGGGAAGCTCGTCACCGTCGCGTCGAGGTTGAGCGTCTCGCGGACGATGCCCTCCCACACGCCGTCGTTGGGCCATGGCCCCGCCTTGACCCAGTCGAAGCTGTATGTCTCGCTCACCCACGGGACGGTGAGCCCACCTGTGGATGACTCAGGATCGTACTCGATCCTGGCCATGGATGGTTCACCTGCGGCAGCATCCTCCGTGGTCCCCGTGGCGAAAGCCATGGCGCCGGCACAGAGCAGCGCGATGGTCAAGGGCAACAGATGCCTGAGCATAAGGCGTCCCTCCTAAGTAGGATAATCCGCTCACTGTAGGTCCGCTCGCTTCCGACGGTCAAGGAGCGGGTGGGGCGGTGGGGCGGCTGGTGGTAACCGTCGGGGACTCAGCGTCGAACGGGCGCGCTCTCCCACAGCCGGTGCAGACCGGCGTCCAGGTCTCCGACGGTGCGCTCGTCGTCCGCGAGCCAGCGGTTGACCAGGTTTCCCGCGCGGCTCTGCAGGTCGTTCCAGCCGGAGAACCGGGGGCGGATGACGCTGGTTTCCATGGCGGGCAGCAGGTCGCGGAAGAACGGATCAGTCCCCGCGAGATCGAGCCAGGCGCGACGAGGGGAGGGCTGGCCGCCGTGCTGGGCCCACAGCCCGGTCTGCACTCGCATGGAGCCGGCAAAGCCGGCGAAGTCGACAGCCGCGTCCGGACCATCAGCAGCCGGTCCCCATCGAGCGCGGCCAGCGTGGGCTCGAAGATCCCCCGGGTCGTCCGCTCCGGGTCGGGGAAGATCCATGAAGACCGACTCGGCGACGAGTCGGTCGCCGCTGAAGCGGGCGGCCAGACAGCCCGTCTCGATATAGCTGGAGCCGTAGGGATACCGGTACTCGCTCAGCATGTCGGTCCCATGGTGACCGCATCGCGCAGCCGGTCAAGGCCACCGATGGGCCGTGTTCGCATAACCTCTGGCTGTACTCAGTACGCTTGGTCGCGTCGCCGGGTCCAGACCAGCCTCCACGTCATATCCCGAGTTGGGAACGGAGTTCGTCATCGCTGACGGTATCGCTGGCGTCGAGCGCGAGTCGTCCCTCTTCAAGCGCGGCGCGGTCGTCATCGGTGAGTGGCTCGTCCACCTCGGAGGAGTTCGACAGCGCCGTGACGAGCGGATCTGCCTGTTCCGCCAAATACTCGAGATAGCGCTCCGCAGCGTGGACCTCCTCCTCGGGAAGTTTGTCCACAAGCCAGTGAAGTCTGGTTTTCACTTCGGTCTTCATTGCCGTGGTGGAAAGAAGACTCATCGTATCGCACCGTATCGACGCCTACAAGATCGACTCGGCGTCGCTGACCGTGTAGGCCAGGAGATACGTCGTCAGCGCGTCATCGGGAGGCGAGGCTCAGCATCAATCGGCCGTGCTCTTCCACAACCGGCGCAGGCCGACGTCCAGGGGTCCGACGGTGCGCTCGTCGTCCGCGAGCCAGCGGTTCACCAGGTTGCCCGCACGGCTCTGCAGCTCGTTCCAGCCGGCAAAACGGGGGCGGATGACACTTGTTGCCATGGCGGGCAGCAGGTCGCGGTAGAACGGATCGGTCACCGCGAGCTCCTGCCAGGCGTGGCGATGGGCGGGCTGGCCGCCGTGCCGGGCCCACAGGTCGGTCTGCACCCGCATGGAGCCGGCGAAGCGGGCGAGGTCGGTTGCCGCGTCCGGCTGCGCGCTGCCGGCCGAGACCGCAAGTCCGGTGCCACCGACGACCGCGCCGCCGGTGGGCCGGTCGGCGGCAAGCGCAGGCACCGGATGGAAGCGCACGCCGCGGCGCGTGAACCCGACGTAGGCGAACGTGAAGAGCGCGTAGTCCACCTGCCCGCGCGCCATGGCGTTCAGCAGTTGCAGCGGATTCCAGCGCAGCGACTGCGGCAGCATGTGGCTGCACAGCGCGCGCAGGAGCGTGGCGGCTTCGTGGAGCGCGGCCCGTGGCGGCAGGCTGTGCTCACGTTCGGCCGGCAGCGTGTGGCCGGCCTGAGCCAGCAGGGTCAGCAGTGCCATCAGCGCGTGCACTCCCACCAGCGATGAGGCCACCCGGACGCCGGACGCGGCCAGCCGCGGAATCTCGGCGTATGCACGCGGCGGTTCGGCGATGCGGCCGGGATAAAGGGCGGAGACCTGACAGGCCGCGTCGACCGGGACCGCCCACAGCGCGCCGTCGAGCTCGTAGCTGGCGCGGCTGGGGCCGACGTAGTCTTCGGCGACGCCGTCGATCGGCAGCAGGCAGCCCGCGGCGACCGCCTCGCCGACGTGCGGGTGATCCATGTTGATCAGGTCGTAGCGGCTCGCCAGCTCGGGCAGCGGCGCGCTCTCGAACCCCTCCAGCGGCTGGATGTCCCACTCGACCGAGACCTCGCGCCCCGCGTGCGTGCCGGCGAAGGCGCGGCCAACCTGTTGCAACGGCCCCCACCCGCGCGGGTCGTCCCACGTGATGCCCCTGAGTCGAATCGCCACCCTATCGTCGGTGCGCCACCAGCCTCAGAAAGTCCGCCTCGTCTCGGCATTCCAGTGTCGCTTGCACCAGCGCTGCGGTGGAGACCCCCTGCAACTGCCCCAAGCGGCGGGGCAGCGCAGCCGATACGGGCAGGCCCCGCGTCTTGAACACCTGCAACACCGCCGTGCGCTGCGTCTCCAGCCGGCCTTCCAAGCGCTCTGCGCGCAGGAACGGATCGTCATCTGGCCCCGTGCCTTCAGCCGCACCCAGCGCCCGCCCCACACGGCGCAGCGCTGCCGTGGTTGCATCCGACAACTCGGGCTCGTTCAGCGCCAAGTGGATCTCTTCCGCCGTCCAGCCCGGGAACGCCCGGCTGCTCGGCACCGTGCGGAAGCCTCCGTCGTCCAACACGTACATCGTCAAGCCGGCCGGCAGCCCCGCCGGACGGCTTGGCGACGGCGTGTCAGGCACCTCCACCCACACTTCCGGAAAGCCCCACGACTCGTAGAGTGCGAGCTTGCCGCGGCGCACGTCGGTGGTGCTGTCCACCTCCAGCACCACGTCCGGCAACGCGTCGCCGCCTACCTCGATCGCTGGACCCGAGGGCCGCGTCGCGCGCGGGTCCAGATACACCGCCTGGTCGGCCTGCATCATGCGCTGACGCTCGCCACGCGCGTCGCGGACCAGGAGGTCGGCGGCGCCGAACGTGTCGGTCGGCGAGCCCCGCGTCTGGGCAATCATCGTGGTGAGCGCTCCGAGGCGCTGCCCTCCCTGTTCGTGGTAGACGCTGACCGGATCGCACACTATGGCTACTTCCGTGGCGGCATCCCAATACTCGATGCGGCCTTCGTAGTCGGAGATCGCCTCCCGCGGTATGCATACCGTCCGGCAGCCCGGAAATTCCAACGACTCCGGCTCGCTGTGCCGAGCCGGCCGCGGGATTGCGGCGACACGGTACTCAGCCATGGCACGAACTTAACACACGGTGGCCTCGCCGTTCGTCACACGGAGACGATCGTCCGCGCGGAGTCGTCGCTACACCGCGATCCGATAGCGGTAGACGCTGCCGGTGAAGCCGGTGTGGAACTCGCCTGCCCGCGGCAGGCCGCTGGGCTGGTAGTGATTGACGTACAGGACGAGCTGGCGGGTCTCCCGGTCCTCGTGCACGTGGAAGTTCGAGTACTGGACCCCTTCGTCCTGATCCGGCGCACGCTCCGCGATCACGGCGAGCGAGTCGCGGAGCAGCAGGCTGGTGGCGCGGTCTACCAGTCCCATCACCAGCGGGTAGCGGGGGCTGTTGCCCTCGGCGTTCCGTTCCGAGATGTTGCCGAACCAGAACAGCCGGCCGTCCGAGTGCGGGACCAGATGGGAGATCGAGCTCGGCGAGAAGAATCGCTCGCTGTCCTCGTAGGTCCACGGCTCCGCGGGGCTCCACGTGCGGCCGGAGTCCTCCGAGATCGAGAACCACTTGTAGGCCGGAAGCTCCGGGCGCCCGCCGTTGGAGCCGCGCATCACCATGAGCAGCCGGCCCCCATCGAGCGCGGCCAGCGTGGGCTCGAAGATCCCGCGCGTCGTCCGCTCCGGGTCGGGGATGATCCAGGTGACCGACTCGGCGACGAGTTGGTCGCCGCTGAAGCGGGCGGCCAGGCAGCCCGTCTCGATATAGCTGGAGCCGTAGGGATTGAAGTAGCGGCCGTCGCCGTCGAGCGCGGTGCGGCTGACCGGGAACAGCAGCAGTCCGCCGTCGCGGATCACGGGAGGCCCGAAGCCGGTGAAGGCGTTGCGGCCGGTGTGCACGCCGTCGATCGGGTGCCAGCGGTCGTAGCCCTCCCCCTGCTGGATGATCGGCGCCTGGTGGAACAGCGAGCGGCCGCCGTCGGCGCTCAGGGCGTAGAAGCGCGACAAGCGGGTCAGCGCATCGAACGCGTCGTCGCTGTCCTGGATCCGCTCCGTGCCGGAGAAGACCAGGTGGCCCGATCCCGGATCGACGAAGCAGGCCGACGAAGTCCGGCGGACGATGGTGCCGTCGTCCCGTCGATGCGTGACCGGCAGCTCGACCGGATCGCTCCACGTCCGGCCGTTGTCGCCGCTCCAGCGCCGGAAGCGCGCGTCGTCGATGTCGCTGATGACCTCGTACCGGTATTCGCAGAGCATCCCGGTCCCGCTCGGGCCGCAGTAGTCGGCGCTGCCGAACACCGAGGTGCCGGGGTCAGGGGTCTCGATGAACAGCTCCGGCTCGCCGATGGCAATCATGGCACCAGCGTATGGGCCGGCCGGTGCGCCGGCAAGGCTCAGGGAGCGAGCGACGCAGTCTCGGCCTTCACGACGTCAGGTCAGGTCGCGCAGGCGGAACCGGCACACGGCCACGTCTTCCTTCTCGATGGAATGGATGGCGTAGGCGCTGTCGCCGTCCAGATGCAGCACCGGGTAGCCGTAGCGGCCGCCCTTGTGATGGCCCGGCAGGCGGGAACCGGCCGACTCTTCGCCGCCGAGCAGGTAGTGGCGGTCGAATACCAAGCCGTCATCGCTGGTGGCGAGGATCATCGGCGTGCGGCGACTCCGCGGTTGCGGACACGACAGGCCGAAGAAACGACCGTCGGGCAGGCGCCCGAACTGAAAGCGGCTGCAGGCGTCGGTGTAGCCGGTGACGGCGGGCTCCGACCAGGTCACGCCGTCGTCGCGGCTCTCGGTGACCGCCAGCCGTCCCGCCTCCCGGTCGGCGATGCGCAGCATCATGTGGATCACCCCGTCGTCGGTCTGAAAGAAGGAGCCCTCGCAGTATCCATGGGGATCGCCTCGCTGGCGGCAGCCCTTGTGAAAGCCCTCCGGGTCGTCCACGTAGCCCTCCGGAAGCCGCGGCAGCACGGCGTCGCGCCAGCCGGAGACGCCCGCGGCGTCGTCGGTGTACGGGTACCGCAGGTTCCCGGACATGATCAGGCGACCGGACGCGACGGCGGCGGGGGGCATGTTGGGGATGAACCGCTCGATGGCTCGCACCGGCTCGCGCCAGGTCTCGCCGTCGTCCACGGAAACCGCCACCTCGGTATGGGTGTCCAGCGTCCACTGCTCGCCTGCGGGGATGGCGGCCTTGCCGCCGCCGGGCCGTTCGACGCCCGCGCGCAGGCATGTGTCGTTGTATTCGTAGACGCCCAGGTAGGCGATCAGCCTGCCCCCGTGGCGCCGCAGCCCCATGCCGGTGAAGACCACGTCCGCGTACCGGCCGGGCCGCCGGGGCAGCACCGTACGCGGTTCGCTCCAGGTAACGCCTGCGTCATCGGAGCCGGCGTAGCACATCACCTGACCCGGATCGTCCTCGTTGCGTATGCCGTGGGACCAACTGGCGACCAGCCGGCCGTTGACCGACGTGAGCTGTGGATGGTGGCTGTACGCGTGCCCGTCGCTCCCGCGGTAGACGATGAACTCCTCGTGCGGTACCGGGCGCAACGGCGCCTCCCCCCAGCGGTTGGTGATCGGCGAACGAGCGATCTGCGATTTACGCATGCCTTGGGAGTCTGTCGGGTTTGGCGCGGCAGCGGCAATCCGGCAGACTCCGTAGCGGAACGTGGGGATGGGCCAAGAGCGGAGCCGGGAGGTAGTGGTACCGATGACACGACATCGTCCGATCGCGCCATTCGAGATCAGCGACAAGCGGGAAGCCGACTATTTCCGGCATCAGTCGCTCTTGGGCGCTGCCGAGCGCCTACGACCATGACCGAGTTCTTTACGTCCGATATCGCGCAACGAGATCCGCTGATCGCCGAGGCGCTGTCCAGCGAGAGCCGGCGTCAGCAGGACCAGATCGAGCTCATCGCTTCCGAGAATATCGTCAGCCGCGCCGTGCTCGACGCACTCGGTCATGAAATGACGAACAAGACCCTTGAAGGATATCCCGGTGCCCGCTATCACGGCGGCGGACGATTTGCCGATGTAGTCGAGCAGGCCGCCGTGGAGCGTGCATGTGAACTGTTCAATTGCGCGTATGCCAACGTACAGCCGCACTCCGGCAGTCAAGCCAATCTTGCCGTGTTCTTCGCGTTGGTCCGGCCCGGAGACCGCGTGCTCAGTCTCGACCTCGCTGCAGGCGGCCACTTGAGCCATGGGCTTCGCGCGAACCTCTCGGGCCGATGGTTCGAGGCCCACCACTACGGTGTCTCGCGCGAAACTGGCATGATCGACTACGGCGAAGTCGAAGCAAAGGTCCGGGAGGTACAGCCGCGGCTTCTGATTGCCGGCGGGTCGTCATATCCGCGCACCCTGGATTTCGAAAGACTGGCCGATGCTGCCATGACGGTCGGTGCCTATTTCATGGTGGACATGGCGCATATTGCCGGCCTGGTAGCGGGCGGCGCGCACCCGTCTCCGATTCCACATACCGACATTGTTACCTGCACGACGACGAAGACCCTGCGGGGTCCGCGCGGCGGCATGATCCTCGCCCGCGATGAGAGTTGGCGAAAAAACCTGCAGTCTGCTGTTTTTCCCGGCGTTCAGGGCAGCATCCACACACAGGTCATCGCCGCGAAGGCAGTCTGCCTGGGCGAGGCGCTGCAACCGGAGTTCAGACGCTACGCCCACCAGGTCAAGACGAACGCCGCGAGACTTGCCGCGGTTCTGGCCGATGGCGGTTTGTCGGTGGTTACCGGCGGAACCGATACCCATATCATCCTGCTGGACCTCTCCGCAACCGGATTGACCGGCCAGACTGCCGAACGCATGCTCGAACAAGCGGGTATCACATCCAATAAGAACCCGATCCCGTTTGACGTCCGCAACCCGGCCAAGTGGAGCGGGTTGCGGTTGGGAGTCGCGGCCGCTACCACACGCGGATTCCGAGAGACCGAGATGGAACGCGTCGGACAGGCTATTGCCTCCGTGCTGCGGTCAGCGGCTACCGGGGATGTGGAGGAAGCGCAACAGATCGTGGCGGGGCTCTGCCGCGCGTTTCCCATCTATGCCCGGTAGACGCAAGGCCTGTCCGGTTCGTCAGGAGTAGCAATGCGTCGCGTGGCGTCGCGGCATCGGGACTTCGCTGCAGGCCGCTCAGCTCTCACGGGTCGCCCGGTCGGGCCATGCGGTAGCCGCCCCCGCGCTCGTTGACGATGTAGGCCGGGCTGGCCGCAGAGTCCCCGAGCTTGCGGCGGAGGTTCTTCACGAACGCGCGCACCAGCTCCCAATCGCCGTCGTGCCGAGCGCCCCACACCCGCCGCAGCAGGGAGTCGTAGGGTCGACACCGTCCCCTCGTTGAGGGAGAGCACACGGAGCAGTTCATACTCGGTGGCGGTGAGATGTACCGGCCGGCCGGCCACGCTCACGCGGCGCTGCTCCGTCGGCGAGAACGGGGATGGGCCAAAAGCGGAGCCGAAGGCGACGATTTTGGGGCGCTATCCCTTCAGCGAGCCGAGGAAGATGCCCTTGATGAAGTACCGCTGCAGGAACGGGTACACCAGGATGATCGGACCGATGGTGATCAGCGTGGTGGCGGCCTTCACCGCCTCGGACGGAAGCCGATCCTCCGCATCGATCGGTCCGCCGAACTCCCGGATGCGATCGAGCGTGGCCTGCTCGGCAAGGAGCAGGCGGCGCAGCAGGAGCTGCAGCACGATCTTGGATTCGTCACGGATATAGATCAGGGCGTCGAACCAGCTATTCCAGTGCAGCACCATCGTCCACAAAGCGATCGTGGCCAGCACGGGCTTGCACAGCGGTGCGACGATGCGCGCCATGATCTGCAGGTAGTTGGCGCCGTCCATGAAGGCGGACTCCTCGAAGGCCGGGTCCACCGTCATCAGGTAGTTGCGCATGATGATGATGTAGAAGCCGTTGGCGAGCAGCGGCAGGATCAGCACCCAGCGCGAGTCGATCAAGCCGAGTTTCCGTATCACCAGGTAGGTCGGAATCAGGCCGCCGGCGAAGAACATGGTCACCAGGATGTAGGCGGTCACCAACCCGCGTCCCGGCAGGGTGCGCTTCGCCAGCGGATAGGCGGTCAGGAAGGTGACGACCAGGGTCAGCGTCGTGCCGGCCACGGCGCGGAAGATGGAATTGACGTAGCCGACGAGCGTCAACGGGTCGCTGAGGATGTAGCCGTAAGCGCCGGTCTGCCATCTCCCCAACCAGATGTGCAGCCCCAGCGTCCGCACGTCCAGGATCCCGGAGAACGAGAGGATGATGGTGTGCCAGAACGGATAGAGGAACGAAAGGGCCAGGATGATGAAGAACAGACCGTTGCAGGCGTCGAACGCGACTCCGCCGGCGGTCTTCCGGCGCGGCAGCCAGGGGCGCGCGCCCGGTGCGCGTACGAGTCGTTGCGTTTCATCCAGGGTCGAGTCGAGCAGCGCCTTGCCGGCCATGGACGGTATCCGCTACCAGAGCCCGTATTCGCTGTAGCGCTTGATCACGCTGTTGGACCCGACGATCAGGGCGACACCGATCACGTTCTTGAACAGCCCGACCGCTGTCGTGAACCCGTATTGGCGCTCGATGATGCCCTGGCGATAGACGTAGGTGTCGATGATGTCCGCCACCTCATAGACCAGTGGGCTGTACAGGTTGAAGATCTGGTCGAAGCCGGCGTTCAGCACGGTGCCGAGCCTCAGAATGAACAGGATCGTGACCACCGGCAGGAGCGACGGCAGCGTGATGTGCACCGCCTGCTGCAGACGGTTGGCGCCGTCGATCCGGCCGGTCTCGTACAGCTCCGGGTCGATGGCCGCCATCGCCGCGAGGTAGATGACCGACCCCCAGCCGACCTCCTGCCAGATCCCGGTCGCGACCAGCATCGGCCGGAACAGGCCGGGATCGGTCAGCAGCAACGGCGCGGGCTGATCGACCAGCCCGAAGAGGTAGCCCACGATGCCGCGCTGAGGCGAGAGTACCTCGACCAGGATGCCGGCCAGGACGACCCACGAGAAGAAGTGCGGCAGGTAGCTCACCGACTGCACGACCCGCTTGAGCTTCTGGTTGGCGAGCTCGTTGATCAGGAGCGCCAGGATGATCGGAGCGGGAAACCCGAAGGCGATCCGCAGGAAGCTGATGATGACGGTGTTGCGAAAGATCCGCCAGAAGAAGGGGTGGCCGAACAGGATCTTGAAGTGATGGAAGTCGTTCCACTCGCTCCCCAAGAAGCCCAGGTTGAAGCGATAGTCCTTGAACGCGGCGATGATCCCGTAGATCGGCAGATAGTTGAATACGAACAGGAGCGCGAGTCCGGGGAGCAGCGCCAGGTACAGGAGCCGCATCCGCTTGGCTCTGCGCCATCGTTCGCGCCGCCCGAGCGCGGTTCGCCGCCCGAGCGCGGTTCGCTGCAGGGCGGCGCTCGCGGTCTGTGCGGTGGCGAACCTCATCTATGGGACGGATCCATGAGACGGTATTGGCGAAGGGGAGCGGCGGTTGCACCGCTCCCCTTCGAGATGGGTCGTTCGGGCCGAACGATCGCTCAATAGACGCGTTGTCCGGCGAACAGCTCCCGTCCACGGGGGGCCTTGGCGAGCTCTGCCAGCAGCTCGGCGCCGCCGATGCTCATCCAGCGCTCCACGTGCGCGTCCCACTCGGCGTCGACGTCGACCTTGCCGGTGACCGCCTGCAGATAGAACTCGTCGCGGAGCGTGTTGAGCGCATCACCGTATTGGACCTTCTTGTCGTTGTATCCGGTTTCGTTGAACAGGTCGTAGCGAGCCGGATAGATGAGCATGCCGTAGCCCTTGCCGCTGTACACGTTGTCCTTCGCCCAGTCATGGAGAATCGAGTAGTACAGGAACTTGAGCCGGTCGATCGTGTACATCGGCGGGTAGGTGTAGAACCGTCCATCCTTCACGCGCTCGGCGTCGAAGGTGAGCCTGGAGCTCCACGGCTCTCCTTCCCAGTCGAAGTGCACGCCTTCCTGGCCGCGCGCGTTCAGGGCGTACCCCTCGTCGGTCATCATCATCCAGTCGTAGATCTGCAGGATCCGCTCAAGCTTCTCGTCGCTGACGTCCGCGTTGATGTAGGCGTGATAGCTGCCGAGCGCGAACGGAACGTGGCGGGCCATGCCGCGCTCCTCGACGCCGCCGGGACCGACCGGCGGCCAGGTCATGATGACGTCCACGTCCTCGTCGAGCTTCGCGAACGATCCCGGAGCGGCGGTGCCCTCGCCCGCTGGCACGTTGTAGTTCCAGTAGGTCGTGGAAATCGCGTACGTGCGCAGCGTCTCCTTTTCCCACTTCTTCCTGCGCGTGAGGGTCGGGAACTCGGTGTCGATGAGGCCGTCCGAGTACCAGCCGGCCAGCAGATTCAGGAAGTCCTTGTACCGCGGATGCGTGTTGTAGAGGTGCAGCTCACCGCCGACCTCCCACGTGTAGTCGGGCTTGGAGGTCAGGCCGTACATGTTCAGGAACGGCTCGAAGCTCCAGTCGATAGTCTCGCTGGCGCCCAGCGGGATCGTGTCCTGCTTGCCGTTGCCGTCCAGGTCATCGTCGCGCGCGGCGACCAGGAAGCGCTCGATGTCCGCGATGGAAAAGTCGTGGTCGTAGAAGTAGGTGAGGCCGACCGGGTCCATCGCCTCCTTGATGTCCTCGTAGCCCGGCATCGGCAGGCCCGCCTTCGAAGCCCAGTCGTGGCGGAACACGACGAAGCCGTTGAACGGGGCTTGCGCCACGTTCTCCGCCGCTCCCATCAGCGAGAGCACCTCGTCGGCATTGGCGGGATTGGCATTCACCATCCACCCGTAGCCGGAGTCGTCGAGCAGCTTGGCGTACATGGGTGCGTGCTCGCGGATCATCGCCATCGGAATGCTGCGCGTGACTCCCTCGCGGTGGATCTCGAAGGTGTTGGCGTGACTTCCTGAGAGATACCCGAAATCCGGGAACTGTCCGTTGGCCAGCATCAACTCGACTCTTTCCTTCTCCTGGAAGTAGTTGATGCCGTCCACCGCGATGTCGACGTCGAACATCTCCTCGATCTGATCGATGCCCCAGGTGTCCAGGTCTTCCCGGTCGTCGTTGCCTTCCCAGTGCCAGGTGATCGGCATGGGCCCGGCGGCCGCGGCCTGGTCGGCTTGCGCCGCCCCGTAAGCGATGAGCGGCGTCAGTCCCAGTGCGATCGCAGCGATCAGGACATGCGCTCTCTTGCTGTGCCTCGTCATGTAGTCTCCTTGCGACGTGGTGAAGCCGTCATCAAGGCGAGAGTTGATCGCCCCGATGACGGCGATCACCGCAGTCTGTGCAGGAAGCCTACCCCGCGGGGCGCTAGTAGCTCCAGCTACTCTTGTAGCGGTCCATGACGAAGTCGCCGAGCTGGGTCAGCGGGAAGGTCGTCGGCTCCGCCGGGGGCCCTGCCGCCGCTCCGCTGAGCTGATCGACGTGGGCGATGGCGCGGTAGAGGTGCCACGTCACCGGCTGCGTCGGGTTGCCGTCCCAGATGGAGAAGCCGTCCACGCCTTCCCGGTGGTAGCGATGCGCCGTCGACAGGAATTCCTCGTTGCCGATCTCGTTCGGATGCAGGTTGACGATCAGCCGGCAGTTGCCGGCGCGGCACGGCTCGACCAAGTAGTCGGCCTCCGGAACGACGCGCCAGCGGCGGTAGTCCCAGACGGTCGGGTGAATCTCGTCGAGCAGGCCCTCCCGGGCCCAGCGCACCACGTCCAGTCCGTGCAGCTCGTTGGACCGGCGGTCGGACAGCACCAGCGCCGACAGCTCGGCGCCGCGCTTCCGCGTCCGGCTGCGCGCCTCGGCCATGAACTCACTCATGATGGCCGCCCGCAGCTCGAGCACGTCCCGGTCGTCTTCCGGCAGCTCGCGCGGATCGGTGCCGTGCAGAGAGCGAAAGCGCTGCAGGAACGGTTCCTCGTAGAGGACGAACGGTTGCGCGCGCGGAAAGATGAAGTTGATGCCGTCCGGCCGGTAGGCGAGGAGCTCGTCGACGATGGCCAGCACGTGCCGCTGCACGTCCGGGAAGGCGTAGCTGAGCCGCGAGATCGCACGGCCGTCGTGGTCGACGCAGCGCAGCTCCGGATGCCGGCGGTAGAAGCGCGATATGAACACCCCGTCGTAGGGGGGCTCCATCGCGAACGCGCCCATCCTGATCGACAGATGGAACTCCAGCCCGATGGACCGGCACATGTCGCGCACGGTGGCGATCGGGTCGATGCCGCGGCGCATCAGACCCGCGAGGCTCTCCGTGTAGCGCCGGTAGCCGGCGGTCGGAAAGTCGTCGAGCCCCTCGCCCTCCAGCGAGCCGACCTCGGTGGGGTAGTTGCAATGGTCGGCGCCCGAGATGCAGAAGAGCATCGAGCGGTAGCCGCTGTCGCGGTACGGCAGGATGAAGTACCAGAGCTCTTCCGGCTCCGCGACGCCCATGTAGAAGATCCCGTGGCCGTCGTTCATCGCCACCAACCGCTTGTCGCCGCGGCTGCGGACGCGCTCCAGGCGAGCCTGGTTGGTCGGCACCGCGCGCAGGTAGGCGAGCATCGCGCCTTCCGGCCGATCACCCCACTCGACCTGCGCGAGCTGGACCTTCCGGCCCGTCATGTCGGCGACGCGAAAGGGGCAGTCCTGGACGGACTGGCGGGTGTGATGGGCGTTCGCGGCGTCGTCAAACGGATCGTTGCGCAGGATGACCCAGCCCGGGTCGTCGTCCAGGCGGATCATGATCGAGCTCGGCCCCATCGCCCCGAACTGGGCCATTCCCAGGGAGAGCTCGTGCGGGCCGTCGAGTTGCGGGTCGAGCGTGATCGGCCGCGGCCGGGTCTCCTGACCCACGATCAGCATCGTTCCCGACAGGCGCTGGTCCTGGTGCGCGCCCTCCCACGGCGCGGTCCGCCAGAACCCCTTGCGCGGCACGGGCGAAAGCACCGAACGCGGCGTGCAGCGCGACAGATCGAAGAAGGTCCCCTCCAAGGCCATGGCGCTCACCTCCCGGAAACGAAGTCGCGTTCCTGTACGCTCACCGCCAGGGGAGTTCCCGGCGGCTTGGGCCGGTTGTGGGTCGTGACCACCCAGATCTCGCCGGGGCGGCGCTCGAACAGGTAGGGGTAGGAGAGCCGGCCGTACGGATAGGTGATCCGGTCCGCGCGCATGCGGCCGATGACCACCGGCTCCGACCACGACCGGCCGTCGTCGTCCGAAAACGCCAGCGAGAGCTCCTCGCGGTGCAGGCTCATCGGGCGCTCCGCGTACGGGAGCGCGACACGGCTGTAGCTGTCCTCTCCCTGCGGGTAGAGCCGATTCCACGCCAGCGCCAGACGCCCGCTCCGCAGGCCCAGCAGGTAGCCCGGTGCGCTGCTGGCGTCGATCGGGCTGGGCCGGATCTCCCGCCACGAAAGGCCGCCGTCATCGGAATAGGCCTCCCAGAAGCGGTCCAGATTGGTGCGCAGCAGCATGAGCAGCCGTCCGTCGGAGAGCTCGGCGACGGTGCCCTCGCAGACGCCGTCGTGATGGCCGTGGCCGCCCAGGTCGATGATGCTGCTCTGTCGCCAGCTCCGGCCTCCGTCCGTGGAGACGCACGTGAACTGGACGTGGCGGGCCGGCTCGCGCCAGAGGTGCTGCACCGGCGTGACCAGGTTGCCCGACCGCGTCTCGATGATGTCGGTCACCGCGCCGCAGAAGCCCTGAAAGATCAGTTGGCGGTCGGTCCAGGTCCTGCCTTCGTCCGGGCTGCGGATCGACCACACGTCGCAGCGCACGTCGGGATCGGGTTCATTGGTGGTCTCGTTCCAACCCCACCGGTAGGTCGTGGAGTCGCCGTAGGTCATTACGATGTCGCCGTCCCGGGTCCGCAGCATGGCGCCTCTCTGTGGCACCCCGGGCTCGGAACCGTCGGTCATGGGCACCGGTGCCGACCAGGTGATCCCGTCGTCGGCGCTGGTGCGACAGGCGTTGTCCGTCACCTGCAGCAGGCGATCGTCGCCCAGCACCACCATCTGTTCGGGGAAGTCCGTGATCCCGTAGTCGGTGATGGGCAACGGCCGGCAGCGCGGTTCGATCCACAACGTGCCCTTCTCGTCTTCACTCATGATGCGCCTCCATGGCATCGCTCCTGGTCACGGTTCGATCCGGTAGAGGTAGGCGTGTCCGCGGTACGCGCGCCGCTCCCCCTGCTGCTCGACCCACAGCCGGGTCGAGCGCACGATCAGATGGCCGGTGCCGCGCTCCTCGTATACCTGGAAGTTGCCCAGCAACGGCGGCATTTCGTCGCCCCGGCGCGTGTCCACGACCATCACCGTATCGCGTCTGAGCAGGAGACTGTCCGGGTCGATCAAGCCGGCCACCAGCGGGTGGCGGGGCAGGTTGCCCTCCGGGTTGTGCGGGCTGATGTTGCCGAACCAGTAGTAGCCTCCCGAGGAGTGCCGGGCGATGGTCGAGTAGCTGGCGGGTGAGAAGAACAGGCTGCCGTCGGTGTAGCCCCACGGCCGCGGCGTGTCCCAAGTGTCGCCCCCGTCGTGGGAGACGCAGTACCACTTGTGCCCCGGCAGCTTCAGGTTGCCGGCATTGCTCGTGCGCATGACCATGAGGAAGCGGCCGTCGGGCATCTCCGCCACCGCTCCCTCGGTGACCCCGCGAGTGGAGATCTCCGGCGGCAACGTCACCGGCTGCCCGGCGGTCCACCTGATGCGGCCGTCGTCCTGCCAGGCGCCGATCAACATGATCAGGTCGTGGTAGGAGAGCGCGCCGGGCGGGCAGAACAGCGTCCCGTCGTGCTGCAGGCAGGTGCGCTGCAGCGGCAGGACGAGGCGGCCGTCGGAGGAGAAGACCATTTCGTTGGCGACATGAGCCACGTTCTTGCCCGTCCAGACGCCGTCGATCGGGTACTCGGCGGAGTAGGCGTCGCCGTGCTGGACGACCTGCTCGTCGAACAGCCAGCTCCTGCCGCCATTCTCGGAGACGCGGTAGGTAAGGGTGGAGTGGATGAGGGCTTCGAGCATCTGGTCCGTGGGCAGGAGCGTCTGGCTGGCGGTGACCAGGAGGCGTCCGTTGACCGGATCGACGAAGGTGTTGCCGAAGGACTGCCGATACACGCCCTCCGGCGTCTCCCGCCGCACGGGATAGGGCTCGGACTCGGACCAGGTCCGGCCGTTGTCGACCGAGAAGCTGATCGTGCAGTGGTCGTAGATGTCGCTGCGCACCTCCAGCGTCCGCACGCGGATCATGTCGAGCGTGTCGGCGGTCAGGTAACCGGCGAGCTCGTAGGCGGCACCCTCCGGACCCTCGGGGTAGGCGATTGTGCGGTCTATGAGCCTCATGGGCGTGACCCTCCTGAGCCCGCTAGTGTCAGGCTTCCGGCAGCTCGTTGCGGAAGTTGTCCTCCGGTCCGAACGCCTCCCACGGCGAGTTGAAGAAGGCGCGCTGGGCCGGAGTGAGCCGCGCCATGGTGTCGGGGCCGGGGATGCGGCCGTCCGAGTGCTGGTAGTGATAGCTGGCCGCCCGGTCGTTGTACTTGTAGAACAGGCCGCAGCGCGGCTCGTCGGCCTGCCAGCGGTTGGCGCCGTGTGCCAGCGTCTCGGTGAAGATGATCGCCGACCCCTTGGGAGCGGCGATGTTGCGGACCAGCGGGCCGTCGACCGCGAACAGCCGCTTGTGGTCCTCGGGGACGGGGAAGTCGCACTTGTGGGAGCCGGGGATGCAGGCGAACCCGCCGTCCGCGGCCGCGATGTCCTGCAGCGTGAACGACACCACGGTGAGGCCGGTGAAGATCCGGTCGCCCTGCACGTGGTAGCGGAAGTTGACCCGGCCGCCGCGATGGCCGCCGTGCATCTCGAACTGCGGGCAGCCCTTGGAGCGCACGAAGCTGTAGGTGATCTCCAGGCGCAGCTTGGGGCCGATGATCTCGGTGAGCACCTCCGTCAGCCTGGGATGGTCGATCAGCGAGAGGAACGGCTCACCCGCGTCGAGGAGTCCCCGGGCAGCGTGCCAGGTGCCGTTCGCGTCGTAGCCGTCCGGAGTCTTTTCGAGCGGCTGCATGCGCTCGCGGATCTTGCGCTTGGCGGTCTCGCACTCCTGGTCGGTGAGCACGTCCTCGACCACCAGGAAGCCCTGCAGGTCGAACAGGTATTTCTGGGTGCCGGTCATTTGTCAGAGCCTATGAGCTTGCCGGCACCCCCGACAAGCTCACAGGCTCACGGCCTATTGGCTCGCGGTGACGCGGCCCGGCATCGACAGGTCGCCGGAGGCGATGTCGTGTACGCCGATCACGCACAGCAGCGGGGCCTCGGCGTTCTCGTTGATCTGCAGCTCCGCCGTCACCGCATCGAACGACACGTTCTCGGTTTCGCTGACCGGGACGGTGATCTTGGCCGTCGTGCCGTTCAGCAGCGGACTCATGCCCGGACTGTCGAGCGCGATCGGCAGGTGTGGCGCCGTGTCCGGGAGCAGATCGACGCCCGGCGACACGTCGCGCACCTTGAGGCCGGCGCCACACGCGGCGTCCGGGACCAGAACCACCCAGTGCGAGTGCCACTCGGCACCGTCATTGGCGGGATCGCCGTCCCGGTCTTCGTCGTACAGCGGGGTGTCGTCGAAGTCCGGGTGGGCGGTGATCGCCAGCGACAGGATGCCCGAGCCCGGATCGAAGCCGGCCACGGCGGGATCGAGGCTGGTGGGCCAGACGTAGGACTCGACCTTGGCGCCGGCCAACTGACCGATCGCGACCGGCTTGCTGCTGCCCGCCTGACCGGCCACCTCCATGATGAACGTCATCAGACGGCCATCGGTGGTGGCGCCGGCATTGACGATGTCGAAGGCCGCCGGCTTGCTGGCGTCGACCTCGCTCTCGATCTCGTGGCCGAGAGCGCCGTGCAGCGACACGCCGGCGATCAGCAACCCGGTGAGTATGCGTTTCATAGAACCTCCATGGTATCGAGTCGAGACCATAAAGCATGTGTAGGTGCCGCGGGCCGGCATTGCAAGACTGGTTTCGAGTCGAGACTATACGGCGATCACCGGCGACGGCCCGGAGCGCATCGCGGCGCTGATCGAACGGATCGGCCGCCTGCTGAGCACCGATGCACACGCCGGGGGCTTGTTGCCGGTGCAATGGGAGGCTCTGCGCTATCTCGGTCGTGCCAATCGATTCTCCAGGACGCCCGCGGCGCTGACCGCCTACCTGGGGCTGACGAAGGGTACGGTGTCACAGACCGTGCACGCCCTCGAGGCCAGGGGCTTGGTGACGAAGCAGGTCGACCCCGTCGACCGCCGGGGCAGGCGCCTGTCGCTCAGTCCGGCCGGCCGCACACTATTGATGCGTGACCCGCTCGTCGAGACCGTGACCGCGATCCGGCGCCTGTCCGGACCGCAACGAGCGGAGATCGCGCGGGGGCTCGAATCGATACTGTCCTCCCGCCTCGATGCGCGGCAGCGGAAACCGTTTGGACAGTGCCGTGACTGCCGGCACTTCGCCCGCCGGCACGCCGACGGCGCGCCCCACTACTGCCGGCTGCTCGACGAGCCCCTTACCGAACAGGAGAAGAACGAGATCTGCCACGAACAGCAGCCCGCCGCTTGAAGCGGTCGGCCGCATGAAGCGGGCCGCCGCGGAACGGAACCTCAGCCCTTTCGGCTATCCGCGGAGAATCCGGTCGATCGCGCCTCGCAGGATCGCCTCAGAGTCGCCGGACACGAAGGCGTCGGTCGGCTCGTAGCCGCCCTCCGCGAACGACCGCTCCAGGGTGATGTACCCCGGTCCCAGGTCGCCGTAGCCGGCCACCGCCACGAACGCGCCGGGCCGTGCCGCGTGGGCGTGGAGCTGGTACTCGATGAAGGTCTCGCCCGGCAGGTGCAGGATCGCCGTTTCGGCGCCGAAGTGCAGGCAGGTGACCGGGATCGGGCGCTCGCGCCGGCGCAGGTAGGTGAGCATCAGGGCAGCCCGGCTGAGATCTTTCCCCGCGGCCGTCGCCGGCGTGCGGATCCGGGCCAGCAGGGCGTCCTCGTCCAGGTCGGGGCGCGGCGGCAGCAGCACCGGCTCCGCGATCCAGCGCAACTCCGTGAGCGGATGGCGTTCCGCCGCCTGTTCGGCAGCGATCATGGCGTCGTGGATGCGGCCGGCGAACAGCTCGCGGTTGTCCGCGATGCCGTCGTTGTACTTGCCGGCGGCCACGTCTCCGGCGCAGCCGGTGAAGTAGAGGTGCGGCACCCCGGACTCCGCGGTCCGCCGGTTCCGCGCCTGCCCCACGAACTCCGGGTTCACCACGCCGGTGCCGTCCACGCTGGTGGGGTGCACGGCGTAGTAGTGCGCGGCGGCCAGCGGCTCGTCCTCGTTCCAGAATCCGATCGTCTTCAGCATCGGGTCGATCGGCCCTTCGGGTGCGGCGCGCACCATCGGGTCACGCGTCCTGGTCAAGCGCATGGCCCACACGGTGCCGTCCCGGCCGATCAGGCGCCGGTTGGAGGCGATGCGGTCCACCCGCGCCTCGCCGGTGGTGAAGTGGGTGCAGGGCCGCGGCTCGGCCATCGCCGCCGCGGCTGCGCTGGCGGCTGCCGCGCGCGCCCGCTCCGCCCAGTCACCGGCCATGATCACGTCCGGCCGGCCGTGCGCATCCAGGATGTCCTGCGCGTCGCGGTCCGGCCACGGCGTGTCGTGCGCATGGGTGCAGTGCACGGCCACGCGATCGGGTTCGGTGCCCACCGCCTGGGCCAGATCCGCCCGCCAGCGGTCGTAGTCGCCGTTGCTGAGCTCGGCCCAGTCGAGCGCGCAGAGCACGACCGGCGGCTCGCCGTCCGCGATGAGAATCAGCCCGAGGGCCTGCAGCCGTTCCCCGATCGCCTGCGCCGGCGGATACCAGCCCGCGCACAGCGGATGGCCGACCGGCGGCGTGATGTCGGACGCGAACGTGCACAGCCGGATCATCCGCACACGTCCCGCAGCACGCGCAGGTAGTTGCCGCCGACCATGGCTGCGATCTCCTCGTCGGTATAGCCGCGGGTGGCGAGCGCCACGGTGAAGTACGGCGCGGCGACCCAGGCGAAGCTGCCGTCGAGCTGGCCGTCCATCGGCTCCGGGGCGTCCACGAACAGGTGCGGCCGGATGTCGTCGGGTATGGAGCCGCGGTAGGAGACGTCGGAGCCGCGCCCGCCGACATGGTCGATGCCCGCCACCTCGGCGACGTGCTCGACATGGCGGAGCCAGTCGGTGAGCCCGCCGAGCGGCTCGGCCAGGAAGCGGCGGCCGGGGCCGCCGAGGATCGACACGACGCCGCCGGTGTCGGCGATGGCGCGGATGGTCTCATCGTCCAGATTGCGAGGATGGTCCCGGACCGCGGTGCAGCCCGTATGACTGTCGATCACCGGTGCCGAGGAGGCGGCCGCCGCGTCCAGGTGGGTGCGGCGGCCGCAGTGGGCCAAGTCGACGACGATGCCCAGTCGGTTGAGCCGCCGCACGTAGTCCACGCCCGCATCGGTGAGGCCGTGATCAAGCCGGTCGTAGCACTGCGTGCCCAGCCGGTTGGTGTAGTAGAGGATCTGCGCCTGCCGGAATCCCAGCCGGTGGTAGATCTCCAGGTTGCCCAGGTCGTGCTCGATCCAGGGCGGCGGCCCGCCGGTGCTCCACATGATGCAGTGCTTGCCGGCGCGCTTGGCCGCCACCACGTCGTCAGCGCGCCGGAACTTGATCAGGTGATCGCGTAGCGCATCGAGCACGGCGGTGGTGCGCGCCACGGAGCGCAGCGTGATCATCAGGTCGCCCGTCAGGCCGCTGAACCCTTCGGTCCGCCAGGAACAGAACATGTGGCCGTAGTCGTTGGCGAGCGTCACGCCCGAGCGGCGCCACGCCTCCAGGTACTCGGAACGCACCTCGGCGTCGGCCACCACGTCGCGGTCGGCCACCTCCTGAAGCTGCAGCTCCATGTCCTGTGGGGCCGTCCCTTCGCGGATCAGCTCGCGGGCGAGCGCGCTCATCGCCGGCGACCACGGCCGGGCGCCGCCGGACACGGGATCGCAGACGATGGCGTCGCGGTGGATGCGGAGGCCGCGGTCGACGTCGGCGTCGCTGGCGCCCAGCTCGTCGAGGGCCGCTTCCCAGGCGCGGTCGATCGCCTCACTCATCACGCACACTCTGCACGCGCGCGGTGTGGCTGAACAGGCAAGCCGGGCGGTGTCCCGGCCTCCATCGTTGACGCCGCTTTCGGGTCGACCTAGGGTGGTCTGGTGCTTACCGGCATCTCGGAACGGATCGGAACATGCCCGGTCGCCTGATCGGCTTCCACGCCGGCGGACGGCTGGGTGTCGTCGCAGAGGACGGCAGCGGCGAGCGGTTTCTCGATATCGAGGTGCCCGGTCAGCAGCGCTGGCAGTTCGGGCCTTCGCTGCCCGACGGCCGCCTCGTCCTGCACAGCTTCGAGGACACCACCATGGCGCGGATGGTGGTGGGCGACGTGCAGGTCAACCTCTGGTTCTACGACCTGCACAGCGGCAGGCTCGAACCCCTCCACGTCTCCGACCGTCCGAGCCGCTTCTTCACCTCCAGTGCGGCGTTCGCCGACGGGCGCCGGCTGCTGGTCAGCGCCATGGTCGACGGCGCGCAGCACCTGTACCTGATGGACATCGACCGCGGCGGCTGCCGTGCGCTCACGCACCCGGGCCAGGGCTTCCACTACGGGGCCGAGATCAGTCCGGACCAGACCCGCATCGCCTGTCACGTCACCGGCGACAAGTCGAGCACGTACCCCAGGGTCTATCCCTACAGCATCGAGGTGATCGAGATCGCCGGCGGCGATCGAACCATGGTGGCGGCGCGGACCGGGCACCTGTACTTCGCGCCCGTGTGGTCGGCCGCGGGCGACCGGCTGGCGTATCTGGACTGCCACTCCGCCGCCGATCCCGCTCACTTCGCCGCCGACCTGTGCATCGGCCATGCCGACGGTACGGCCCACCGGGTGGTGACCGCCGGACAGTCCCACTGGTTCGGCACTTCCTACGGCGCCGACGGCTACCGGGGCGGCGGTTCCAACATGACCACCTGGATACCGGGCCGCGATCGCATCACCTGGACCCGGCTGCTGCCGGACTCGCACGCGGACGCGCGCTTCAACGCCTCCCTCCCCGATCACGAGGAGCTGGTCTACGCCCCCGAGCTGGCGCGCGGCGGCACGCAACTCTGCGCCCTGGACCCCGACACCGGGGACGCGCAGGAGATCACCCCCGCCGAGGAGGGCAGATGGGACTATCACGCCTCCTGGTCGGCCGCCGGGGACGCGGTGGTCTTCTCACGTGCGCGCGTCACCGAGCCGCCTGAGCTGTGGACCGTCGCGGTCGACGGCTCGGGTGCCAAGCGGCTGAGCGCCGGGCATGACCGTTGGGGCGCCGGCTTCGGACGGTGGCTTACCGCCTGAGGTCGTCTCGCCGCGCTATTGCAGAAACCGTGCGCGCCGCAGGCGCGGCGCGACGTAGAGGTGGTCGTGCTCCTCGGCCAGCGCACTTACGTTGCCGGTCGACGGATGCTTGGCGATGGCGTCCTCGACGATGTCCACACCGAGGCCCGGAGCGTCGCTCAGGAGAATGCTGCCGTTGACGATGCGCGGCTGCGGTTCCATCACCTCATAGCGGGCGGGCACGTCGTCGGCCAAGTGCTCGAGCAGGAGGAAGTTCGGGACCGTCGCCAGCACGTGCGCGGCGCCCATCTCCGCGACCGGCCCGAGCGACCCGTCGTGCGGCGCGATGACGGCGTAGTGCGCTTCCGCCAGCGCCGCGATCTTCTTGAGCTGGAGCAAGCCGCCGGCACGTCCGGTATCCGGCTGGATGACGTCGGCGATCTCCTCCTCCAGGAGCTGCCGAACGCCCCAGAGGTATGAGTGGCGCTCTCCGACCCCGATCGGGATGTTGACCGACTCCGCCACGCGCCGAATGCCCTCGATATTCTCCGGGGCTACCGGATCCTCGTAGAACAGGAGGTCGTACTCCTCGAGCCGCTGGCCGAGGGCGATGGCGTCGCGGGTGGTGAGCCACGGCGGCCCGTGGACGTCCACCATGAGGTCGACGTCCGGCCCCAGGGCCGCGCGCAGGCGCGCGACCTTGGCAGGCAGTCCGTCGGTGCCGCCGGTCTTGAGCGCGCCGTAGCCCATCGAGACCAACTCCTCATTCCGTTCCGGCGTTCCCGCATGGGCGTAGAGCTTCACCTCGTCGCGGATCGTGCCGCCGAACAGCTCGTACACCGGCACGCCCAGCGCCTTGCCCTTCAGATCCCAGAGCGCCATCTCGATGCCGGTCATGGCGCCGCTGCCGACGACACCGGTCATGCCGTGGCCCATCATCGCGGTCATGATCTTCTGACAGATGCGCTCGATCCGGAACGGATCGTCCCCGATGAGGATGGCGCTCAGGTCCCGGATCGCGGTCTCCACGACGCGCGGCCAGCCGCTCGCTTCGCCGACGCCGTAGATCCCTTCGTCGGTGATCACCTTCACGAACAGCCAGTTGCGCTGTGACCAGGCGTCGTCGCCCTTGGCGGCCTGCATCAGGTACGTCTTGATCTCCGTGATCTTCATCTCGTTCCTCGCTTCATGAGTTGCGGAACGCTACACGGTAATGTTCATTCTGGCCTGACCCGTTACCATCGTCGGCGCAGCCGTCGACGGCGTGTCGTGTACGGACCGCAGATGGAGCCGGGAGGTAGAGCTCATGCAGAGCGAGCGAGCAGGAGACCGCACCAGCGTTCGCTACGAGCCCGACGACAAGCCGCCGACCGCGCTTACGTTCGGCCTCGGCCTGCAGCTCGCCATTCTCTGCCTGGGCGGGATAGTGTTGACGCCGGCCATCGTGGTCCGCGCCGCCGGCGGCAGCGAAACGTACCTTACCTGGGCAGTGTTCGCGGCGGTCGCGGTCAGCGGCGTCACCACCGTGCTGCAGGCGGTCCGGGTGGGCAGGATCGGCGCCGGCTACGTGCTGCTGATGGGCACGTCGGGAGCATTCATCGCGGTGTGCGTCACGGCGCTCGCCAAGGGTGGGCCGGCGATGCTCGCCACCCTGGTGGTCATCTCGGCGCTGTTTCAGTTCGTGCTCGCCGCGCGGCTCTCGCTGTTGCGGCGCGTGCTGACCCCCACCGTGGCAGGCACGGTGATCATGCTGATAGCGGTCACGGTGATGCCCATCGTCTTCGATACGCTCAAGGACGTGCCTGAGAGCGCTCCGCCCTTGTCCGCGCCGCTCAGTGCTCTGGTGACCGTGTTGGTCATCACCGGACTCGCACTGAAAGCCACGGGATCCCTCCGCCTCTGGGCACCCGTCATCGGTGTGGTCGTCGGTTCGCTGGTCGCCGGACTGTTCGGCATCTACGACCTGGCATCGGTGGCCGGCGCCGCATGGATCGGCGTTCCGGCACGCGGCTGGCCGGGCTTCGATCTGAGCTTCGGGCCGGTCTTCTGGGCGCTCCTGCCGGCATTCGTGTTCGTGACGCTGGTCGGCGCCATCGAGACGATCGGGGACGGCGCCGCCATCCAGCGCGTATCCTGGCGGCGGCCGCGAGCGGTGGACTTCCGTGCGGTGCAGGGGGCGGTTTCCGCGGATGGCGCGGGCAACCTGCTGTCCGGCCTGGCCGGCACGGTACCGAACACGACCTATTCGACCAGCATCGCGGTAACCGAGCTCACCGGGGTCGGCGCGCGCAGCGTCGGGGTTGCCATCGGGGCGATTTTCGTCGCCGTAGCGTTCCTGCCCAAGGCGCTCGCCGTGGTGCTGGCGATTCCGGGGCCGGTGGCCGCGGCCTACATCACCGTGCTGCTGGCGATGCTGTTCGTCACGGGAATGAAGATGGTCGTGCAGGACGGCATCGACTACCGCAAGGGACTGGTGGTCGGCATCTCGTTCTGGGCCGGAGTCGGCTTCCAGAGCGGCGTGGTGTTCCCCGAGTACTTCTCGCAGGTGGCCGGAGGGTTGCTGCAGAACGGCATGACGGCCGGCGGCCTGGTGGCCATCCTCATGACGCTGTTCATGGAGCTGACCGCGCCTCGCCGCCGCCGGATCGAGGTGGAGACCGACCTTTCGGACTTGCCGAAGATCAGGGAGTTTCTGGGCGTATTCGCATCCCGGAACGGTTGGGACGCGGCGATGACCGAGCGGCTCGACGCCGCCGGCGAGGAGACGCTGCTGTCGCTCATCGGTCAGGAAGAGGCTGGCGAGCCGCGCGAACGGCGGCGGCTGCTGCTGGTCGCGCACAAGCAGGACGGAGGGGCGGTGCTGGAGTTCGTCGCCTCCAGCGGGCACGAGAACCTGCAGGACCGGATCGCGCTGCTCGACCCGCGTTCGGCCGAGGTCCCGGACGAGCGCGAGACGTCGCTGCGGCTCCTGCGGCACATCGCCTCGTCGGTCCGTCACGAGCAGTACCACGGCACGGAAATCGTGACCGTTCGCGTGGACGGGCCGCAGCGGGCCCGGTAGCTCACCAGTTGGTGAAGGCGCCGTCTTCGCGGGACAGGCGAGGCGGCCAGTCGGCGGCGGTGACAGGCGAGGCCGCCGCCACGTCGAGATCCATGTCCACCCCGAGGCCGGGGGTGTCGGGGGCGAAGGCGAAGCCGTCCTGCCAGCCGATCTGCTGCGGGAACAGCGTGCGGGCGAAGGTGCCGGGGCGTTGCGGCATCTCCAGGACGCCGACGTTGGTGGACGCCATGCACAGCGCTGCGCAGGCGGCGGCGCTGACCGGCCCCAGGGGATTGTGTGGGGCGATGTCGATGTAGTGGGTTTCCGCCCAGTGCGTGATCTTGAGCGCCTCGGTCAGGCCGCCGACGATGCACACATCGATGCGCGCGTAGTTGATCAGCTCCTCCTCGATCACCTCCCGGAACGGCCACTTCGATGCCCACTGCTCGCCCGCTGCGATCGGCAAGGAAATGTGGCGCGCCAGATTGCGGTAGCTGGCCGGATTCTCCGACCTGATCGGGTCCTCGATGAAGAACGGGTGGAACTCCTCCAGCCACGTGCACATGCGGATCACGTGCGGCGGGTCGAGCCGGGTGTGCACGTCGAAGCAGAGCTCGATCTCCGGGCCCACGGCCTCGCGTATTGCGCGCATCTGTTCCACGGCGATCGCCACCGACTTGTGCGGGTCGAGCACGGCGCTGCGGGGCGCCTCGAACACGCCCGAGGTCTCCGGCTGTCCCCAGCGCACGAAGCGCCACCCCTCGTCCACCTGCCGGCGGGCGTTGTCCACCAGCGCCTGCGTCGTCTTCCCCTGCGAGTGGGGGTAGCACACCACCTTGTCGCGTACCGGTCCGCCGAGCAGGCGGTACACCGGCAACCCGGCCGCCTTGCCCTTGATGTCCCACAGCGCGATGTCGATCGCGCTGATGGCGCAGGCGTATACCTTGTCCGCCGGAAAGAATCCGCCGCGGAACATCAACTGCCACAGGCGCTCGGTCTGCCAGGGGTCGGCGCCGACGATCAGCTCGCCGAGGTGCTCGACGGCCCGGGCGATCGACCCGCTCCAGTTGCGGATCCCTGCCTCGCCGAGGCCGTGGATGCCGGCGTCGGTATCGATCCTGACGATGAAGTAGCGGCGCCCGTCGTCGTCCTGCACGGGGAAGCTCCTGACCTGGGTTGCCTTCAAACCGATCCTCCTTGGCGCACCGGTACGCGGTGGAACCCGATGGTAGCGTAGCCCGGCTGCGCCGGTGCGGGTCGGCCGCTTTGACAGCGTCCCCTGGGCAGGGGAACGGTAGCGGCGGACATGGAGAGCACGATGCGTGGCGAGCGGGCGGACCGGCGAGTGGATCTGTGCGTCCGCGATGCCGATCTGCTGGTGACGATGGACCCCGAGCGCCGCGAGATACGTGGCGGCTGGGTGGCGATCAGCGGCGGCATGGTCACGGCGGTCGGCGAACCGGGAGGGGAGCCGCCGGCCGAACGGGTGATCGATGCGGCCGGCTGCCTGGTCACGCCGGGGCTGGTGAACACCCACCATCACCTCTACCAGAACCTGACCCGCGCGTTCGCGCCGGCGTTGACCGGCGACCTGTTCGACTGGCTGCGCACGCTGTATCCGGTCTGGAGCCGCCTGGACGAGGAGGCCGCCTACGTGTCCGCCTGGGTCGGGCTCTGCGAGCTGGCCCTGGGCGGTTGCACCACCAGCACCGACCATCTGTACCTCCATCCGCGCGGCGCCGGCGACCTGATCGGCGCCGAGATCGCGGCGGCGCGCGAGCTCGGATTCCGCTTCCACCCCACCCGCGGCTCGATGAGCCTGTCGGTCAAGGACGGGGGCCTGCCCCCGGACGACGTGGTGCAGGAGGATGACGAGATTCTGGCCGACTCCGAGCGGCTCGTCGCCCTCCACCACGACACGGGGCCGGGCGCCATGGTGCGCATCGCCCTGGCGCCGTGCTCGCCGTTCTCGGTCACGCCCGAGCTGATGGCGCGCACCGCCGAGATGGCCGAGCGGCTGGACGTGCGGCTGCACACCCACCTGGCCGAGGACGCGGGCGAGAACGATTACTGCCAGGCGGCCTTCGGCTGCCGGCCGGTCGAGCACTTCGAACGGGTCGGCTGGGGGTCGGACCGCGCCTGGGTCGCGCACTGCGTGCACCCCAGCGAGGCGGAGATCGAGCGGCTGGGGCGCTGGGGCACCGGCGTCGCCCACTGTCCGAGCTCGAACCAGATCCTCGGTGCCGGCCTGGCCCCGGTCCGGGAGCTGCGCGACGCGGGCGTGCCGGTGGGCATCGGCTGCGACGGCTCCGCGTCGGCGGACTGCGCGTCGCTGTGGCTGGAGACCCGCGGCGCGCTGCTGCTGGCGCGTCTGCGCGGCGGAGCGCGGGCGATGCAGGCGCGCGAGGCGCTGGAGATGGCGACCCTGGGCGGCGCCGCCTGCCTGGGGCGGGACGACATCGGCTGCCTGGCGCCGGGGCGTGCGGGCGACCTGGTGGTCTGGCCGGTCACCGGAACCGATGCCGGCGGCATCGCGTTCGCCGGGGCACTGTCCGACCCCGTAGAGGCGCTGCTGCGTTGCGGTCCGGCGCACCCTCGCCACACGATCGTCGCCGGCCGGTCGCTGGTGAGCGACGGGGTGCTGGTCGCGGCCGGCGTCGAAGAGATGCTGGAGCGCCATCGCCACATCGCCGGCGCGTGGCTCCGGGCGGCCGCGTCAAGCTGACGAGAGCGACGATCGCGTTACGCGGACAACCTGTAGCAAGCTATCCTTTGGGCGCCGATGCTGACCGACGACGGATTGCGCGCCTTGATGGCAGACATCGAGTCCGACCGGTCGGAACGTACGACGTCCACGAACAACACCGACAAGTTCGGCGAGGCGATCTGCGCCTTCGCCAATGACTTTCCGAATCACCGGCAAGCCGGGTATCTCCTGGTGGGAGTGGATGACGCGGGGAACCCGAGCGGTCTGACGGTCACCGACAGACTGCTGCGTGACCTCGCAGCACTGCGTTCGAACATAAACCTCGAACCCTTGCCGGCGATCACGGTTCAGAAGCACTCGCTGCCGGGCGGAGACGTGGCCGTGATGGAGGTGCTGCCGTCCGACCTGCCTCCCGTGCGATACAAGGGCAGGATCTGGATTCGCGTCGGGCCGTCGCGCCGCGGCGCCAATTAGCAGGAAGAGAGAGTCCTCATCGAGAAGCGAACCGTCCACCAGAAGACCTTCGACGCTCGCCCCTGTCGCGGGTGCACGATGGACGATCTGGTTCCGGATCTGTTCCTGGTGAGCTACCTCCCCGCCGCGGTCGAGCGGGATGTTCTGGCGGAGAACAGACGAAGCCGCGATGAACAGATGGCCTCTCTTCGGTTCTATGATCTGGCCGCCCACTGTCCCACGAACGCGGGCGCGCTGCTGTTCGCCAAGGATCCCTTGCGCTGGATTCCCGGTTCCTACGTGCAATATGTCCGCTGGGCCGGGACCACCATGGCAGCCGATCCGGTGAGCGACAAGCGATTCCACGGCGACCTGCTCACGGTTCTGCGCGAGATGCAGGCCTTCCTGTCGCTGTCGGCGCATTCCCGTCCGGTGGCCGAATCGGCGTTTCGCGAACGGACCGAAGCCGACTATCCGCCGGTTGCTCTGCGCGAGCTGCTGTTGAATGCGATCATGCACCGCTCCTACGAGTCGAACGCTCCGGTGCGCCTCAACTGGTTCGACGACCGTATCGAGGTCCAGAATCCCGGAGGCCTGTACGGCATGGCGTCCCCGGAGAACTTCCCCCGGCAGACCGACTACCGCAATCCGGTTGTCGCCGGAGCCATGGCGACACTCGGCTATGTCAACGCGTTCGGCCGCGGCGTGATCCGAGCGCAGGAGGCCTTGCGCAGAAACGGCAACCCCCCTGCGGAATTCACCTTCGAGCCTTCGCACGTATTGGCGACGATCCGCGGGAAGCGATGAGAACGATCGCTTTCTTCAACAACAAGGCAGGCGTCGGCAAGACCACGCTGGTCTACCACCTTGCCTGGATGTACTCCGAGCTCGGCGTTTCCGTCGTCGCCGCGGACCTCGATCCGCAGGCGAACCTGACGGCCATGTTCCTCGATGAGGACCGACTCGAGGAGTTGTGGCCGGACGACGGCGATCATCCCGCGAGCATTCTGGGATCGATTTCGCCGATCCTCCGCGGGCTTGGGGACATCACGCAGCCTCACGTAGAGCACATCACGACCGATCTCGGTGTAGTGGTGGGCGATCTGGGATTGTCCCGTTTCGAGGCGAAGCTATCGGCTGCGTGGCCCGATTGTCTGGACGGCGACGAGGCGGCGTTCCGCACGGAATCTGCGTTCCATCGTACGATTCTGCGGGCCGCAGAGGTGCGGGAAGCCAAGCTCGTGCTGATCGACGTCGGCCCCAATCTCGGTGCGATCAATCGTGCCGCCATGATTGCCGCGAATTTCGTTGCCGTTCCCCTGGCTCCCGACCTGTTCTCGCTGCAGGGGCTGCGCAACCTGGGCCCTACGCTCCGGGACTGGCGCCTGGAATGGGAAGACCGGGTGCGCCGCCGCCCCGCTGACTCGGACCTGTCGCTGCCCGCTGCCGAGATCCACCCGGCGGGATATATCGTCATGCAGCATGCCGTGCGCGTGGGCCGTCCCGTTCAGGCATACCAGAAGTGGATCACTCGGATTCCCGGGGTCTACCGTACGGAAGCCCTGGGCGATCGCGCCGCAGAAGACGTATCGACGGACGACGACCATTGTCTGGCTACGTTGAAGCACTACCGCAGTCTGATGCCCATGGCGCAGGAGGCGCGCAAGCCGATGTTCCAGCTCAGGGCGGCAGACGGGGCCCTGGGCGCCCATATCCACGCCGTGCAGGACTGCTACCGGGACTTCGAACGGCTGGCGACGGCCATCGCTGCCAAGTGCGGAATAGCGCTGTAGCTTGGAGCAACTGCGCCGAGCCGATCGTCGAATCGTCCACAGGGTTGGATCGGTGTCCCCGTCGAGGGGGACATCGCACATCGAGAGCGGTTCGGGTTAGCCCGGGTTAGCCCACACGGGTTCCGAAGTCATTCAGCCTCCGGTTTCAGTTCGTGGGCGACGGCGGCGGCGAAATCGGCGTTGCTCAGGTTGTCGAGCCGCCATCCCACCGTGGGATCGTGGGGGAACCGAAACAGGCTTGTCGGGGCTCCCTGGCGCAAGGCCGGCGGGACCTCGAAACCGGACGTATCCAGTGACAGGCCGACGCCGAGCGCCTTGAGCAGCGCTTCCTTCAGCGTCCAGAGCCTGAAGAACAGCTCGGCCTTCCGCGCTCCGCGCGCGGCCGCGAGCTCCGCCTGTTCGGCGGGCGCAAACGCCGTCCTGATCGCTCCGTCGGGGTCATGGCACGGGCGCCGTTCCTCCACGTCGACACCGATGCGCCCGTGTCCGGCCAGCGCGATCAAGCCATGGCTGCCGCTGTGGCTGACGTTGAAGCTAATGGGCACGCGAGTGCCTCGCACGAGTGCGAACGGCTTGCCATACGGCGAGGTCTCGAACGCAAGCTGATCGTTGCCGCAGCCGAGTTGCCGGCAGAGAACGGCGCGCAACGCCGCCCGGCACAGGCAGAACTCGCGCCGCGGACGGCCGTGCCGGTACCGGCGCCACCGTGCCTGCTCTGCCTTGTCCAGTGAGGCCAGAGCACAGGCAGTGCGGGCCGCGTGCGGCGTCAGGTCGACGTGAATGATGGCCGTATCCGCGGCTTCACGGAGCGTTCGCCACCAGCACTCGACCATCGAACTAGCCTGAGTTGAGCACTTTTGGGGCCGGTGTAGCGAGATATGGCGCTTACTGGGGCGAATCGACGGATCTGACGGGGGGAGACAGTTGGGAGAGGGCGATGTGAGCGATGTAGTTATAAAACGCATGCATTATCATAGTTGTCGAACTATTGTCTTGACTCCCTTTGTCTCTGTCAGTACCTTTATGGCGCGTGTTCATCGGTCAGGTCAAAGTCTCGCGCAACGGGCGCTCCTACACCTATCATCGCCTTCTGGAGTCGGTTCGCACCGATAGCGGCCCCCGCCAGCGGCTCATCCTGAGCCTCGGCACCCTCGACCTGCCCAAATCTGAATGGCCGCGCTTGGCCGAACGCATCGAAGACCTGCTCAATCACCAGGAACTGATTCCGTTCGGCGCCGGTGATCTGGATGAACTGGCGGCTCCGTTCGCCGAACGGATCGGCCACAAACAACAGCGCCAACGAGCGCAGCACGGCGATCAGGGGCCGACCAAGCAGGTCTATCCCGAACGCAGTAGCAGTGAGCACCTTCGTGAACTGGGCCCGCAACACGTCGCCCACATGTTCTGGGAGCAACTGCACTGCGATCAGATCCTCAAGGGTCAGGGGTTCTCCGAACGCCAGTGCCGGCTGGCCGAGATCCAGGTGGTGGCCAGACTGGTAGCACCGAGCAGCGAACTGAGCACGGTCAGCTGGTTCGCCCGTAGCGCGCTCGATGAACTGATGCCCGGCGCGGCGATGAGCCTCAACAAAGATCGGCTGTACCGGATCTCAGATCGGTTGTACGCGCACCGGGCGGCCATCGAGCGCGAGTTGGCAGCGCGTGAGCGGGAGCTGTTCGCGTTGGAGGAAACCATCATTCTCTACGATCTGACCTCCACCTACTTTGAGGGCGTAGCTGCGAACAACGAGAAAGCGGCGCACGGGTACTCGCGCGATCACCGCTCAGACCGCAAACAGGTGGTCGTCGGTCTGGTGCTCGATGGCGAGGGGTTTCCCAAAGCGCACGAGGTGTTCGCCGGCAACACGAAAGACCAGCACACGCTGGCGCAGATGCTCGACAGCCTCCAGCACCGGATGGGCGGCCTCGCAGAGGGCCGTGCGACGGTGGTCATGGACCGCGGGTTGGCCACCGATGAGAACGTGGCGCTCCTGCGCGAGCGCGGTCATCACTATATCGTGACCACCAAACAGAGTGAGCGCCAGGAGCTGTTTGGCGAGGTTGACAAGACCAGGTTCGAGCCGGTGAAAGTCGACGAGCAGGGCCAGACGACCGTCTCGGCGCAACTGCGGCGCCATGCGGGGGAGCTGTACGTGCTGTGCTACAGCGCGGCACGCGAGAGCAAGGATCGGGCGATCCGGGAGCGGTTCGCACGACGGTTCGAGGAGGATGCCGAGAAACTCAAGAAGCGGGTGGCAGCCGGCAGGTTGAAGAATCCCGAGAAGATCAACCAGGCGATTGGCCGCCTACGGGAGCGCTATCCGCGGGTGGGGCGGTATTACACGCTGCGGATGGACACCGACAAGGACGGACGAGCACACGTAGGGTGGGCCAGAGACGAGGCGGCGCAGGTGCTCGCCGAAGAGTTGGACGGCACCTATCTGCTGCGCACCGATCGCACTGAGTTGGCCCAGGCTGACGTCTGGAAGCTGTACGTGATGCTGTCCCGCATCGAACGGTCGTTTCGTTACCTGAAGAGCAGCCTGGGGGTGCGTCCGGTGTTCCATCAGCGCAGCGAGCGGGTGGACGCGCACATTTTCATCTCGGTGCTGGCCTACCACCTGCTGCATGCCATCGAGCGGCGCTTGCAGGAGAACGGCGATCACCGCTCTTGGCCGACGGTCCGAGATCTGTTGGCGACCCATCAGATGGTCACCATCGTGCACCGCTGCACCGATGGCACGGTACTGCGGATACGGCGTCCGTCGCAGCCGGAGTTGGCGCATCGCACGATTTACCAGGCGCTGCGGGTACCCGCTACGCCTCCGACCCATGGAAGGAATCGAATGTAGTGACAAACAAAAATGGTAAGTGCCTGTACGGAATCACCTTACGTTCCAGAATGCTCAACTTAGGCAAGACGCTTGATCCGGATGTTCGTGGGACGAGCTCGCTGAGGCGTTCTGCCGTTGCTGCCATGCAAGAAACTCCTGTGATGAATTCCTGTGCAGGACACGCACGGCGGGTCCAGACACGCTGGGAAAACCGGGTAGAAGCCTGGGCAAGGCGCGCTGGACTGTCAATTCGCGCAACGCCGCTCCGGTGTTGACGGCTGTCGCGTCATCAGCGAAGCCGTTGCGGTTGCCAGGCTTCGGGGGACTTGAGGTAGTAGGGGACCGCGCTGCTGCCCGGCGGGGCGGCGCGGTCGAGCGTGGCCAGCTCGTCCGCCGACAGCTCCATCCGCAGGCTCGCGACGTTGTCCTCGAGCTGCGCCCGGTCGCGCGGACCGATGATGAGTGACGTCACGGCCGGGTGCCGGCGGCACCAGGCAAGGGCGAGCTGGCTGGCGGTGCAGCCGCGCGCGGCGGCCAGAGTGACCACCGCAGCGACGATCCGGTAGGCGGCGTCGGTGAAGTGATCGGTCTGACCGCGGTCGGCGAAACGGGTTCCCGCCGGGGCGCCGCCGTCGCGCCGGTACTTGCCGGTCAGCATGCCGTTGGCCAGCGGCCCCCAGGGGATCACCGCCACGTCGTAGCTCTGCGCGGCCGGCAGCAGCTCGCGTTCCACGGCGCGGTCGAGCAGGCTGTACGGCGGTTGTTCGCTGACCAAGCGCGCTCCGCCCGTGCGTTCGGCGGTGTGGATGGCGTCGGCCAGCTTCCATGCCGGATCGTTGCAGCTCCCCGCGTAGCGGATCTTGCCGGCGCGGATCAGGTCTTCCAGTGCCCGCAGGGTCTCATCCGCGGCGACGTCGTAGCGCGGGCTGTGGAGCTGGTAGAGGTCGATGTGGTCCGTGCCCAGCCTGTGCAGGGACGCTTCGCAGGCGCGCATGATGTGGTGGCGGCTGGCTCCCTCGGCGTTCGGGTCGGCCGGGTCGGCGTCGGCGAGGCGGCCGGTGAACTTGGTGGCCACGATCATCCGGTCCCGGCAGCCCAGCTCGCGTAGCGCGCGGCCGACCACCCGCTCGTTGTCGCCGCCGCCGTAGACGTCCGCCACGTCCAGGAAGTTGATGCCCAGCTCGGCGGCGCGGCCGATGACGGCGAGCGATTCCGACTCGCCGGTCGTCGGGCCGAAGTTCAGGCAGCCCAGGCAGAGCGGGCTGATCTTCAGCCCGGTGCGGCCGAACGGCACGTACTTCACGGGGCGGCGGTCGCTCGGTGGCTCAGAACGGCGCTTCGCGCGCGGGGAAGTGATGGTGGCGGTCGTGGCCGCGGACCAGCACCGGTTCGTGCAGGCCGCCGTAGGAGTCGGGGGATCCCTGCCTGACCGCGGGCGAGATGTAGCGGGCCACCAGTCCGCAGCGCCGCCGCGTGGAGCGATTGGGGTTGCTGGCGTGCACCAGCCGGCCGTGGTGGACGGACATCTGACCGGCGCGCAGCTCCAGGTCGACCGCGTCCGCGGTGTCGAGCTGGTCGTCCGGGATCTCCTGGTTGATCGACAGCAGGTTGCCTTGCCGGCCCGCGGTGCCGTGCACCTTCACGCCCTCGCGGTGGGAACGCGGCAGCACCCGCATGCAGCCGTTGGCGGCGTCGCTGTCGTCGATGGCGATCCAGGCGCTGTGCGCCTCGGCCGGCTCCAGCCCCCAGTAGGTGACGTCCTGGTGCCAGGCGACGAACGACGCGGCGTCCGGGTCCGGCTGCTTGTTGAAGAAGTGGGTGCCGAGCAGCATCAGGTCGGGTCCCACCACCTGCTCCATCACGTCCAGCACGCGCGGATCGGTGGCCAGGCGCCACACGAAATCGTCCTCGAAGTGGCGGCCCTGCAGGCCGATCTGACGCTGTTCGGCCGGCACCGAGCGTTCGAGCTCATCGAACGCCCGGCGCACCGTCGAAACCTCAGCGGCATCCAGCACGACGATGCCGGTCAGGAAGCCGGCGTCGTCGTAGCCGGTGCGCAGATCTGTGTCGGTGAGCTTCATACGGCGACTATACGATCCGGCGGAGCCCCTCTGCGAGCCGCCGCATTGCCTCCGCCAGCGTGGCGTCGTCAGGGGCGGCGTAGGCGATGCGAAGGTAGCAGCCGTCGGTGAGCCCGAACGCCGCTCCCGGCACGGCCGCGACATGATGTTCGCGAATCAGCCTTGAGGCGACCTCCACCGAATCGGCGTCGGCCGCCAGTCGCGCCAGTACGTAGAACGCGCCGCGGGTGGCGGGGGCCTCAACCAGCGGTCCCAGCCCCCCGAGCGCCTGCAGGACCGCTGATCGCCGGGTGGCGATCGCGCCAAGATAGCCGCGGCAGTAGCCGACGCCGGCATCCAGCGCCGCGCACGCCGCGAACTGCGAGATGACCGCCGGGCAGATCGCGATCGTGTCCTGGATCTTGGCAGCCGCGTCGTGCAGGTGCGCGGGGAGGCGCAGGTAGCCGATTCGCCAACTCGCGAATCCGTACGCCTTGGAGAGGGAGAACAGGGAGATGGTGTGGTCGCCGGCATCCGGCAGCGACCCCGGCGAGAAGTGCTCGGCCCCGTCGTAGAGGAAGTACTCGTACGCCTCGTCGTGGATGTGGTACACGCCGCGCTCGGCGCACAGGCGGTTGAGCTCGCGCAGGTCCGCCTCCGGATAGACGGCGCCGGAAGGATTGTTGGGGGAGATCGTGACTACCGCGCGCGTGTTGGCCGTGATGGCGGCCGCCACGGCGTCCAGATCGAGCTGGAAGTCGTCGTCGGTCGCGACCAGCACCGGCCGGCAGCCGGCCATGGTCACCGCCATCTCGTGGTTGAAGTAGTACGGGGACATCAGCACCACTTCGTCCCCCTCGTCGCAGATCGCCAGCAGCGCGTTGACGAACGCCATGTTGCCGCCGGCGGTCACCATCAGCTCGTGCTCGTCGCCGAGGGTGATCCCGTTCTCGCGCGCCAGCTTGGCGGCGATGCGCTCGCGCAGCGCGGGGATGCCGTACACGGAGGCGTACTTGTGGTTGTCCGCGTTCGCGAGGAAGCGGTCCAGCGCCTCCCGCACCCCCGGCGGCGGGGGATAGCCGACCACGCCCTGCCCCAGGGAGATGGTGCCCGGGTTGTCGGCGATGAGCCGGTGGATCCGCGGGATGATCGGCGGCTGCACCCGCTGCAGGCGGGCGGACTGCCCCAATGCGGTCTGGCCGAATGACGTCTTGCCGAATGACGTCTGAAGGTACTGCACCGCCTTAGTATACTGACCCCGAAAGGGGGAACGGAGATCGAATGGCAAGCAAGATTGGTTGGATCGGAACCGGTGTGATGGGGCGCTCGATGTGCCTGCATCTGCGCAAGGCCGGATACGAGGTGGCGGTCCACAACCGCTCCAAGGACAAGGCGCAGGATCTGCTGGACGCAGGCGCCGTGTGGTGCGATACGCCGGCCGGCGTGGCGGACGGCAGCGAGGCGGTGTTCAGCATCGTCGGCTACCCGCGCGACGTCGAGGAGGTGTACCTGGGGTCGGGAGGCGTCCTGGCGGGGACCGCGAGCGGCAGCATGGTGATCGACATGACCACCTCGGAGCCGGCGCTGGCCAAGCGGCTGCACGAACAGGCGGCGCAGCGCGGCGTGGCGTCCCTGGACGCGCCGGTGTCCGGCGGCGACACGGGCGCCCGGGCCGGCACGCTGGCGATCATGGTCGGCGGCGATCGCACCGACTACGACCGCGCCATGCCTTACTTCGAGATCATGGGCGAGAACATCGCCTACATGGGATCGGCCGGCGCCGGACAGCACACCAAGATGAGCAACCAGATCCTGATCGCCTCCACCATGGTGGGCGTGGTCGAGTCGCTGCTGTACGGACACAAGGCGGGACTGGACCGCGACGAGATCATCGCCGTGATCGGCAAGGGCGCGGCGAGCTGCTTCGCCATCAACAACCTGGGACCGCGCATCGTCAAGGGCGACTTCGAGCCCGGCTTCTTCATCAAGCACTTCGTCAAGGACATGGGCATCGCCCTGGCCGAGGCACAGGCGATGCGGCTGGCGCTGCCGGGCCTGTCGCTGGCCAACCAGTTCTACACGGCGGCGATGGCGGAGGGTCTGGAGGATCGTGGCACCCAGGCGCTGTACCGGGTGCTGGAGCGCTTGAGCAGCTGATCACGGCCCCGCCGCAAGCAAACGAGGGAGAGGGTGCGGTGCGGGTCGAGACGGACGCTCCGCTGACCGCCTGCAACACGCTACGTGTGGCGGCGACGGCGCGCTATCTGGTACGCGTCGGAAACGGCCCGCCGGACCGCGTGGCGCGGGAGCTGTCCGAGTTGCTCGGCGACCCGCGCTTCGACCGCCTGCCGCGGATGGTGCTCGGCGGCGGCAGCAATGTCCTGTTCGCCGGCGACTACCCCGGGATCGTGATCATGCCGCGCGCCGGCGGCATCGCGGTGCAGGAGGCCTCGGAGTCGGTGATCGTGACGGCCGCCGCCGGTCATGACTGGCACCGGCTGGTGGGCTACGCGGTGGCGCGCGGCTGGGGCGGCATCGAGAACCTCAGCCTGATCCCGGGATCGGTGGGCGCGGCGCCGATCCAGAACATCGGCGCCTACGGAGCGCAGCTTTCCGACGTATTCGTCGACCTGCAGGCGGTGCCCCTGGCCGGCGGCGAGCCGCGTACCATGGACGGCGCCGCGTGCGCGTTCGGCTACCGGGACAGCGTCTTCAAGCACCGCCTGCGCGACCGGATGCTGGTCACCGAAGTGCGGCTGCGTCTGCGCAAGCGGCCGCGATTGTCCCTGGAATACGCCGGGGTGCGCGACGAGCTGGCGCAGATGGCGGTTGCCGATCCCACGGTCGCCGACGTGAGCCGGGCGATCATCGGCCTGCGCCGCCGCAAGCTCCCCGATCCGGAACTGCTGCCCAACGCGGGCTCGTTCTTCAAGAATCCGGTACTCACTCCCGAACACTACGCGCGGGTCCGGGAGCGCTGCCCGCGGCTCGCCGGGGTGACGGTTGACGGCGGCTACAAGGTGCCGGCGGCGCAGTTGATCGAAGCGTGCGGGCTACGCGGCCGCCGCTTCGGGCGCGCCGGCGTGGCCGAGCGCCATGCCCTGGTGCTGGTCAACCACGGCGGCGCCACCGGCGCCGAGCTGCTGGCGGCGGCCGCGGCCGTGGAGGCGGCCGTGATGGAGCGGTTCGAGGTCCGGCTCGAACGCGAAGTGCGGGTGATCGGCGGCGAGGAGGGAGGTTCGCGTCAGTTGCGTACAGATCGTCCCCCGGCGTCCCGGATCAGGCCACGCAATGCCCGCAACGGGCGGTAGACAACCATATGAATGCACATCATGGTACGTTCCGGGCTGTCCAGTGGCCCGGGCCGCCTCACCGGTCTTGCCGGTTGGCACGTCATGGCGTGTCTGTCCGAGGAGCGCGTCAGCGGCATATCCGACATACCGTAGCGGAAGATGAGATGGGCCACCCGCCACTCGGCCCTTCGGAGTGGAACTGCAGGCGCTAGCGGGGCCTCCTACGGAAATGGGAGTGACCGGAGAATGAACGTACTCGTTATCGACATCGGCGGCAGCAAGGTGAAGACAAGGATCACGGGAGATGCCGACCGGCGCGCCGTTCCGTCGGGGTCCAAGATGACGGCGGCGGAGATGGTCGCTGCTGTCAGGACACTGTCGCAGGGTCTGCACTACGACGTCGTTTCCATCGGGTATCCGGGCCCGGTGCTGGACGGCAGGATCCTGCGAGAGCCCAGGAACCTGGGAGGCGGCTGGGTCGAGTTCGACTTTCAGGCCGCGTTCGGCTGCCCGGTGAAGGTGATCAACGACGCGGCGATGCAGGCCCTCGGCGGCTATCGAGGCGGTCGGATGCTGTTTCTGGGGCTGGGTACGGGTCTCGGCTCGGCGATGGTCCTGCCGGGAGCGGTCCAGTCGATGGAACTGGCCCATCTGCCCTACAAGAATGGGATGACCTTCGAGGACTACGTCGGCAATCGTGGTCTGGAGCGGCTGGGGAAAAAGAAGTGGCGCAAGGAAGTGGCTGCCGTGGTAGCATGTCTGCGAGCCGCGCTGGTTTCCGACTACGTCGTGCTGGGCGGTGGCAATGCCAAGCTCCTCAAGGAGCTGCCGCCGGATACGTTCCTCGGCCCAAATGAGAATGCGTTCGTCGGCGGTTTCCGTATGTGGGACGAGAGCCGCAGGGAGGCATGAATGCCGGTCAGCGGCTACGCGGGCGGCACCTGAGTGAGCCGTCCCGCTCGCCCGGACGGCTGTGATCCCGCGCAGGCCGTGAGGCTGGGCCGGGGTGATTGCGGCCGCTTCGAGACCGCCATTCGCAAGGAGTGGCTGGTAACCAACGGCCTGGGCGGGTTCGCCTCCGGGACCGTGGCGGGACTCAACACGCGCCGCTATCACGGCCTGCTCGTGGCCGCGTTGCGGCCACCGCAGCAGCGCACCCTCACCGTGGCCAAGATCGATACCCGGGCCTGCTACGACGAGACCCGCTATCCTCTCTTTACCAATGAGTTCGGCGCCGGCACCATCGACCCGCACGGCTACCGCTGCATCGAGTCGTTCCATCTCGACCACCTGATACCGGTTTGGACCTGGGCGTTGGCCGACGCGCGTCTGCAGCAGCGCATCTGGATGGACCACGGGCACAACACCGTTCGTCTGAGCTTCACGCTGGCGCGTGCCACCGGCCCCGTCTCCCTGACCGCCACCCCGCTCGTCACGTGGCGCGATTTTCACGGCCATACGCGTGATGGTGGGGAGGTGGCAATCGATCCGATCGCCGGCGGGGTCGCAGTGCGGCCGGCCGCCGGTGCGCAGCCCTGCCGGATCGTCGCCGACCGGGGGGCGTTCCGCGCGCATCCGGACTGGTACTGGGGATTCAGACACCGTATGGAGGCGGAGCGCGGTCTGGACGAAGCCGAGGATCTGTTTTCGCCGGGATCGTTTACCTGCACGCTCCGGCCGGGGGAGACGCTGACGTTTTCCTGCTCACTGGAGGATGTCGCTGCAGACGGCGGCCGGGAGTCGCTGGCGCGGGAGCGCGCGCGGCAGGCCGACCTGCTGCGGGCGCTCCCGGCCGAGGAACCGGCGTGGATCCGGCACTTGACGCTGGCCGCCGACCAATTCGTGGTGCGGCGCTCGCTCGCGGACGGGGACGGGACCGGCCCAAGCGGCGCCGTCCAGGCGCCGGCCGCCGAGGCCGGGAACGTGGCAGCCGGGGCGGCGGCGGGAAGAACGATCATCGCCGGCTATCCCTGGTTCGGCGATTGGGGGCGCGACACCATGATCGCCCTGCCGGGGCTGACCTTGACCACCGGCCGTGCCGCGATTGCCGCCGATATTCTGCGTACTTTTCGGCACTACCTCGACCGGGGCATGCTCCCCAACCGGTTTCCTGACGGAGTTGATCACGGCGCGGTGGTGGCGGAGTACAACACGGTGGACGCCACCCTCTGGTACTTCCATGCCGTCCATCAGTACCTGCTGCACACCGGCGATCTTGCGCTCGTCGCGGAGTTGTTTCCCGCGCTGGCGGAGATCGTCGACTGGCACCGGAGCGGGGCGCGCCACGCCATTCGCGTCGACGCGGACGACGGCCTGTTGTACGCCGGCGAGCCGGGGGTTCAGCTCACCTGGATGGACGCCAAGGTGGGCGACTGGGTGGTCACGCCGCGCATCGGCAAACCGGTCGAAGTCAACGCCCTGTGGCACAACGCCCTGCGCGTGCTGGCCGACCTGGCCCATCGTCTCGGCGCGGCGGAAGCCTGCGCCCGCTACCGCGCCGCGGCCGAACAGGCCGCCGACAGCTTCCGTCGGCGGTTCTGGTACTCTGCCGGCGGCTACCTCCACGACGTGATCGACGGCCCGGAGGGCGAGCCGGCGGCCGACGGCCGCCGTTGCGACCACCGACTCAGGCCCAATCAGATCTTCGCGGTATCCCTGCCGTTCCCCCTGTTGGTGGACGCCCAGGCCAAAGCCGTGGTCGACGTGTGCGGCCGCCGGCTCTGGACCTCGTACGGTCTGCGCAGCCTGGCGCCCGCCGATCCGGCCTACGTCGGCCGCTACGGCGGCGGTCCGGCCGAACGCGACGCGGGCTACCATCGCGGCACCGTGTGGGGCTGGTTGCTCGGGCCCTTCGCCACCGCCCACTACCGCGTGTACGGGGACCCGGCGGCGACCCGCGGGATCCTCGCCCCGTTGAAAGATCACCTGGCCGACGCCGGTCTGGGAACCATCAGCGAAATCTTCGACGGCGATCCGCCGCACCTCCCGTGCGGCTGTGTCGCGCAGGCCTGGAGCGTGGCCGAGGTGCTGCGCGCCTGGAGGCAACTCCCGGCGGCCGGACCGGCACCCGCAGCGCGGGTAGCCGAACCCGCAGCGCGGGCAGCCGAACCCGCAGCGCGGGTAGCCACTGCCAAAGAGGTAACCGAACGTGAGACAGACCGCTGAACATGAGCGCCTCGCCGCTCATCAGGCGCGCACGGCCAACTGGAAGCAGTGGGGGCCCTACCTCAGCGAGCGGGCGTGGGGCACGGTACGCGAAGACTACAGCGACTACGGTACGGCCTGGGACTACTTCCCGCACGACCATGCCCGCAGCCGGGCGTATCGCTGGAACGAGGACGGCTTGGCCGGGATCAGCGACCGCTCCCAGTACCTGTGCTTCGCCCTGGCGCTGTGGAACGGGCACGACTCGATCCTCAAGGAGCGGTTGTACGGCCTGACCGGCGCCGAAGGCAACCACGGCGAGGACGTCAAGGAATACTACTTCTACCTGGACAGCACACCCACCCACAGCTACATGAAGATGCTCTACAAGTATCCGCACGCCGCGTTCCCGTATGCGGACCTGGAGGCGGAGGGGCGCCGCCGCGGCTTTCACGAACCCGAGTACGAGCTGCTCGACACCGGCGCCTTCGCCGACGGCCGCTACTTCGACGTGTTCGTCGAGTACGCCAAGGCGGATCAGGAGGACATCCTGATACAAATCACCGTGCTCAACCGCGGCCCCGAGCCGGCGGAGTGCTGGGCGCTGCCCACCCTGTGGTTCCGCAACACCTGGAGCTGGGGGTACGAGACCAGCCCGATGAACGACGTCTCCGGCAAGCCGGTGCTGCGTCAGATCCCGGCGCCGGAGGGAACCGAAGCGGCCGCCGCGGTCCAGGTCGACCACCCCACCGCGGGCCAGTACCTGCTGTACGCTGCCGGAGCGCCCGAGCTGCTGTTCACCGAGAACGAGAACAACGCCGTGCGCCTGTTCGGGATGCCCAACGCGAGTCCCTACGTGAAGGATGCCTTCCACCGCTGCATCGTGGACGGTGAGACCGACGCCGTGAATCCGCATCGCTTGGGAACCAAGGTGGCGGCCGTCTATCGGCAGAGCATCGCCCCGGGCGCATCGATGACCTGCCGTCTGCGCCTGTCACGCACAGCGCAGGACGACCCATTCGCGAACTCTCAGGACACATTCGCGCAGCGCCGCGACGAAGCGGAGCAATTCTACGACGCCGTGCATTGCCACGGGCTCAGCGCCGACGAGCGGAACGTGCAGCGGCAGGCGCTCGCCGGGATGCTGTGGTCGAAACAGCTCTACTACTACGACGTCGAGCAGTGGCTCAAGGGCGATCCCAGCGCAGACCCGCCATCGTCCGGCCGCAGCCGGGGACGCAACCAGGACTGGGATCATCTGACCAACTTCGACATCATCTCGATGCCCGACAAGTGGGAGTACCCATGGTACGCCGCGTGGGACCTGGCCTTCCATTGCATCCCGCTGACCCTGGTCGATCCCGACTTCGCCAAACGGCAGTTGGAATTGATGACCCGCGAGTGGTACATGCATCCAAACGGCCAGCTCCCCGCCTACGAGTGGGCGTTCGGCGACGTCAACCCGCCGGTCCACGCCTGGGCCACGTGGCGCGTCTACAAGATCGACGGCCGCGTGACCGGCACCCCTGATCGCGCGTTTCTGGAGAGGGTGTTTCACAAGCTGCTGTTGAACTTCACCTGGTGGGTCAATCGCAAGGACGAAGAGGGCAACAACGTGTTCCAGGGCGGGTTCCTGGGAATGGACAACATCAGCGTGTTCGACCGCAGCGCGGTACTGCCCACCGGCGGGCACATCGATCAATCGGACGGCACCGCCTGGATGGGCGCCTACTGTCTGACGCTGTTGAAGATTTCCCTGGAGTTGGCCCGGGACAACCCCGTCTACCAGGATACGGCCACCAAGCTGTTCGAACACTTCCTGCGCATCGCCTATGCCATGGCCGAGGCCGGGCACCACGGACACAGCCTCTGGCACCACGCCGAGGGCTTCTTCTACGATGTCCTGCATTTGCCCGACGGCCGTACCACGACCCTCAAGGTGCGCTCGCTGGTGGGCCTGCTGCCGCTGTTCGCGGTCGAAACCATCGAGCCCGACATGATCGACGATATGGCGATCTTCGATCGCCGCCTGCACTGGTTCGTGAACAACCGCCCGCATCTCACCGGCAACATGGCCAGCGTGGACGTGCCTGGCCTGGGGCGCCGGCGGCTGCTGTCGATCCTGACCCGTGAGCGGCTGTTGCGGGTGCTCAAGGTACTGTTGAACGAACAGGAGTTTCTCTCCGAGTACGGCATCCGTTCGGTCTCGAAGTTTCACCAGGCGCAGCCCTACACCTTCCACGTCGATGGTCAGGCGCACACGGTCGACTACCAACCTGCCGAATCCACCAGCGGCCTGTTCGGCGGCAACTCCAACTGGCGCGGCCCGATCTGGTTCCCGATCAACTACCTGATCATCGAATCTCTGCAGAAATTTCACCACTATTACGGGGACGATCTGCAGGTCGAATGTCCCACCGGCTCAGGCCGCTGGATGACTCTGGACGAGGTAGCCACCGATCTGTCCCGCCGCCTGATCCGTCTGTTCCTGGCCAACGGGCAGGGAGAACGCCCACTCTACGGCGCCCAGGGAATCTTCCACCAGGACCCGCATTGGCGCGATCTAATCCTGTTCCCCGAGTACTTTCACGGCGACAATGGCGCCGGCCTCGGCGCCAGCCACCAGACCGGCTGGACCGGACTGGTCGCCAAGCTGATCCAGCAGTCGGGCGCTACCATGGGTAGTCCCGAGCGCTGCGAGTGATCGCGGCCGTCGACGCCATCCACGCAGCAAGGCGATGATGACGACGCGGAATCCTGTTAGTCTGGGCGGCGAAGTGACGCGCCGTTTCATCACCGGCTTGCTGCTCGGCCTCATCGTTGCCGTGCTGGAAGTGATTCTGATGACACTCGGCCCGATCGCGACGCCTGACGGGATTGTCAGGAACGATTCCGGAGGAGCGATGCGGCTGCTCGTGGCAGGTGCATCGCTGGGCGCTGTCTACGCACTGCTGTTCCGTCCCACACCTGGGAGTCACCCGGAGAACGTCATGGGCGGTGTCGTGATAGGGGTGGTGACGTGGGTGGTCTTTGCCCTCAGCCTCTTCCCCATCCTCAACGCGGACGCTCCGATGTGGCACGTGGACACAGCGGCCAGCACCGTCCCGGAACTGATCGCCTACGTGCTACACGGTAGTCTGACCGGGTTCCTCTACGGCCTGGTGTGCGAACGCCTGCGTTTGCTGCCAGCCGCAAGGCCCTCGTCGGCACCGGCTACGAAGACGAACGTAGTCATCGTCGGCGGTGGCTACGCCGGCGTAAGCGCAGCCGAGTCCCTCGACAAGGCGTTCGCCGACGATCCCGGCGTGGACGTATGGCTGGTCAGCAAGACCAACTATCTCGTGCATACACCTCTGCTGTCGGAGGTGTCATCGAGCGCCGTCAATCCGCAGCACATCAGTCCGCCTTTGCGCACCTTCTTTCGACGGGTGCACGTGGTACAGGGCGAAGTCGCGAGCGTCGATTGGGCACGAGGTCGTGTCGATCTGAGTCCCGACGTACGTTCGCCGCACCGCAGCCTGGCATTCGACCATCTGTTGATCACGACGGGATGCGTCCCCAGCTTCTTCGGCAACCGGGACATCGAGGCGAACACCCTCACCTTCAAGTCGTTGCAGGACAGCATACGACTCCGCAATCAGATCATCGACAGGTTCGAGCGGGCTGACTTCGAACAGGAGCCGGAGAAGAAGCGTCAGCAGCTCACGTTCGTGGTCGTTGGGGGTGGCTTTGCCGGCGTCGAGCTGATCGGCGGCATCAACGACTTCGGCCGGGGCATGTTGCCCTACTATCCCAACATTGCGCCGGACGACGTGCGGTTTGTACTGGTTCATCCCCGCGACGTCATATTGCCCGAATTGAGTGAGTCCCTGGGGCGGTTCGCGCAGGAGAAGATGGCCACGCGAGGCGTCGAGTTCTTCCCCAACAAGAGGGTCACCGGAGCCAAGCCGGGGATGATCATCATTGGCGACGACAGACTTGCAGCCGACACCGTGGTGTGGACGGCAGGCAATCAGCCAAATCCGATCGTACATGGACTCGGCGTTGAACTGACGCGGCGCGGGCAGATTCCTGTCTCGTCCGACTTGCGATCAGTCGAAACCCCAGCCTTGTGGGCGGCGGGCGACTGCGCCCAGATCCCCATCCCCAACGACGCGGGCTCCTTCTACCCGCCGACGGCACAGCACGCCTTTCGCGAGGGGAAGCTCCTGGGCCACAACGTTGTGGCCGCGATCCGCGGCAAGCCGCTGCAACCGTTCGACTTCAAGACATTGGGCAGCCTGGCCGCGCTGGGGCACCAGTTGGCGGTGGCTGAAGTGCTGGGTTATCGCTTCTCCGGATTTCTCGCATGGATCATGTGGCGCGCCATCTACCTGTCGAAGCTCCCCAACCTTGAGAAGCGGCTGCGCGTTCTGCTGGACTGGGTTCTGGATGTGTTCTTCCCGCCTGATATCGTGCAGACCATGAGCTTCGACGCCGAGTCAGAACGGGACGTGCAGTCATGACGCGCAATCGTCTGCTGGCTGGGGCGATCGCCGGGGTGCTGGGCGGTAGCGTCTCGGGTCTGTTGGCAGCGCCTGCCACCGGCTGGTCAGTCCACGTGCTGATGAGCGGCGTCCTGGGCCTGCTCTTCGGTCTGGGGTTCGGCTTGCGGGTGCGAACCGCCGGATCGGCCCTCATGTGGGGACAGGCGTACGGCATCTTGTGGTGGCTGGTGGGTCCGCTGACGCTGTTACCGCTCGTGGATGGACGCGGTCTGCAGTGGACGGTGCCGGCGATACAGGGCAGCTTTCCGCAACTCCTGGCGCACATGGTCGGCTTTGGGGCGGTGCTGGGCTTGACGATGTACGGTGTCGGCCGCCTGCTCCCGTTCATCCCCGCCGCCGCCAATCCGTCGCCGACAGAGCCGAGGGTTCCCGAGCTGGTGCCGCCGCTCGTGCAGGCGCTCGTCGTGGGCGCAGTGGGCGGACTGCTCGGCGCATGGGTGTTCCTGTGGGGCATCGAAACAGCGGGTTTCTTTCCCCTCGTCGCCGGTATGGTGGGCATGCGCTCGCCCACGGCGGGCGGCCTGCTGCACTATCTCATCGGCCTGGTCATCGCCATGACCTTCGCCCTCCTGTTCTACCGCAACGTAGGCGGCGCCGGCTCCGCTCTCATCTGGGGCATGGGTTACGGCGTGCTCTGGTGGATTCTCGGCCCGCTGACGCTGCTTCCGCTGTTCACCCACAATCCGATTGACTGGACCGTGGAAGCGGCGCGGGCGAACTTTTCGTCGCTGGTGGCGCATCTCCTCTATGGGGCCGTCGTCGGTTGGGTCTATGCGCTCGTCAATCGCCTGTGGATGATCCTGTTCGTGGACTCGGATCCGCTCAGCCGCACGCGTGAAGGTGCCGGTACACGCAGCGTCCGCGGCCTCCTGATCGGGCAGGCCGGTGGTATTCTGGGCGGGATACTCTTCACCTTCGTCATGTACGGCGTCGGCGCACTTCCCAGCGTCGCCAGCCTGGTCGGCTCCCGCTCGCCCTTTGTCGGCGTTCTGGTGCACTTTGCCATCTCGATCCTGGTCGGCAGCAGCTTCGGTCTGCTGTTTCAGCGCCAGGCATACAGCCCCGGAGCAGGGATGAGTTGGGGAGTATCGTATGGCGTGCTGTGGTGGTTGGTCGGGGCGCTGACGCTTTTCCCGGCACTTTTGCGGCAACCTGTCGACTGGTCGTTGGCGGCGGTTTCGGCCAATTACGCCTCCCTGATCGGGCATATGTTCTACGGCATCGGCCTGGGGCTACTGCTCCAACACCTGGTCTCCCGTTACGACTCGGCACGGCAACCAGACCGACAACGCGATACGGGTACGCCGGAAGCGCTGTGGGCCAGCACCGTGCTGGTGATAGTCATCCTGCCGCTCGTATTGGCCGGCTAGCGGCTGGAACGCGAAGTCCGGGTGATCGGCGGCGAAGAGAAAGGCTGATGTATAGGGAGCTGCCGCTGCCCGCTTATCCGGCTCACCGCAGTCACGTTGCGGACGCTCCGTTGGTGAGCGAGAACGGGTCTTCCGGGTTTCGTGTGGGTGAGACCGACCGAGGCGCGCCCTTGGGGGAGGCAGCGGTCACGGTGCAGGCTCACGCGGTGAAGGCTCACGCGGTGACCTGCCTTGCGCGTGACGGTGGCGGTGATGGGCGCCCGTCGGCTTCGCGCCGGTAGCGGCTCGGCGGGCCGTCTCCTCCTGGGTGCTCGCCGGCGGCGCGGAGGTCGGTATCGGCCGAACCGCCCGCGCCGGTGTGGGAGCGGCGCCGGCGGGGATCGCCGCGTCCTTCGTCGTCGAAGCGGCGCGTCGCTCCACCGCCGGCTGCGACTCCGGCGTCGAAGCGGCGTGGTGGCCGGCGTCCGGGTCGGTCTGCGGCGCCGGAGCGCTGCTCCCGTGCGCCTGCTCCGGCGTCGGAGTTCGCGGGGCGTTTGCCTTCGCGTCCGCGGGCCGTCTGCCGCTGCGCGCTCGGCGTGGCGGCCGGCTCGGGTCGTGGCGGTCGAGCCCCTCCTTGACGAGGCGTCCGACAAGCTGCCCCAGCGTCATGCGCGGGTCCACGTGCGAGAGCAGCCCCCGGAGCTGCTCCAACCCCTGCTGGCACTCCGCGTCGATAGTCGCCTTCAACTCGTAGCGGCCGTCGCCGAGCGGGCGCACCCGGTCGGCCGGCGGCGCCAGTTCCGGGTCCACGTCGGCCAGCATCTGGCGGACCTGCCGGGCGCTCTTGCCGGCGGCCTCCTCGACCAGTTGCCGCCGACCCACCGCATCCAGCGGCGGCGGCTGCGGCTCGGCGGGGGGCAACGATACGGCCGGTGCGGAGTCTGCCGCCGGATCGTTCTGTGCCGCCGACCCCGCCGCCGCCCTCCCTGCCGGTGCGATCGCCGCGGTGCCGGAGATCGACCCGCGTCGCCGCTGCCGGTCGAACGCCCACTGCAGCTCCGCGGCGGCGCTCAGCGTCAGCGAGCCGTCGCGCAACCCCTCCCGCGCGTCCGGTTGATCGGCGCACAGCCGCATGGCGCCTATGCGCCGAGCGGCGGCAGCGTCGCTGTAACCGAGCTCGCGCACCGTGTAGTCGAACAGGCTGGAGAAGCCTCGCTCCAGATACAGGCCGCGCGCCCCAATCTCGGTCAGGTGGTCGATGATGGCGCCCTGCAGGTGCCGTTCGTGGCCGACCAGCTTGCTGGTCTCCCGCAGCAGCTCGCGGTCGGAGAGGGCGCCGACGGTGGAGGTGATCGCGGGCAGGGTGGCGGTGGTGAGAGGTGCGGTCTTCATGACGTAAATATAACACTGGTTTTCAGATACGCGTTTTCTACTGGTCCAGGACCGGCAATGAATCGGCGCGCAGCGCGCGCTGAACCGGGTGCCGTGCAGCCGAAGGGACACGTGAGCTTTTCGGAGGCAAGAAGGGGCTGGAACGTGCGGTGGCGGGCCACCTCGCACGCGCAAAACCCCGTCAAGCCCCCGCGGCACGATTTCTCGACTTTCTTGGCGCCGGTGCGCGTGCCGCAATGCCGTGCCGGCAGGGTTCAGGAATCACGAACCGTGAACCTCGCCGCGGCGGAGGTCGCCAGCGACTCCTGCGCGTCGTCCTGCTGCGGGACACCGTCCGCTGCCACTCCCGGCTCGGCGCTTTCGGCGGCCTCAATCTCTACCCGCCGGGCCTCATGGGCCGTCCATCCACACGAATTCCTGAAGACCCGCGAGAACCAAGCTCGATGCAGGAAGGCGTCTGCCATTTCAGAGCTCGCTCAGCACCATGCTGGGCGCGTCTCCGTCGATCTCCAGGATCTCCACCTCCCGCGCCCGCACCAGTTCGTCGATGGCCGCCCGTGAACCGCTGATCAGGACGGAGCTCCAATCGGTGTCGGTGAGATAGCACCAAGTGCGCGATTCGGGCCACGCAAGGTCCTGTGGACAGCCCGAAGGCGGCATGTTGGAGGCCGGCGAGCGTCGTTCCATTGCGCAGAATGTCCCAAAGTGCTCGTAGCCGCCCGACCAGACGTGATAGCCGCGAAACGGCAGACCGAAATGGCGTGGTCCAGGCAATCGTGACCGTGGATGTCGGCCCAGCGTGCCGTGTCCGTCCCACACGGCGTAGAACACCACGTTGGAGTGATCGTGACGGCTGAGTGCCTTACCGATCACGGTGCGCCACGCGGCCGATAGGTCCCACACGGTGTTGTCGATCTCCGCATGCCCCACATCATGCAGACCGTGATCGCCCGTTGCGCAGATGGCTCGCTCCAGGTCCGGCCAAGTCGTGGCGGGGGTGAAATCCACTCCGCAGAGCGCCGCCAGCTCGCTCCAGCGGCGCACCTCGGGACTACCGCCTTGAACGGAGCGGAGTGAGGTAATGGGTGATCTTTACCGGAGGAAACACTCGTCCGTATGCGGCGAACGGCCGCGGCAGTTGATCCCGGATCACGTGGCCTCCGCCCCCACCGAATAGCGCCTCGAGCCAGCGGCGATCCTCCCGGTATCTCCTCGTCGCTGCGAACATCAACGGCTCACGGCCGGGCAACCAGGGCGAACCGGCCTGAAGCCGGTCCGCCCGGTTGGGCAACGGGATGGGCCAGACTTCCAGGCCGCGTGTGGTCGCGGTCGCTTCGACGGCGCGAAGTCCAACCTTCGCCCGCTGCCGCACCGTGCTCCTGTTGAACTCCCTTTGCTCGAGAGTCGACTGTCGCGCGCAGCCTGACTGCAATCAGGCCAGATCGTAGCGGTCGAGGTTCATCACCTTGTTCCAGGCGGCCACGAAGTCGCGCACGAACGCCTCCTGCCCGTCGTCACACCCGTAGACCTCCGCGATGGCCCGGAGCTCGGAGTTCGAGCCGAACACCAGGTCCACCTCGGTGGCGGTCCACTTGACGTCACCGGCGGCCACATCGCGGCCCTCGAACACGCCATCGGATGAGGACGCCTGCCACTCGGCGCTCATGTCGAGCAGGTTCACGAAGAAATCATTGGTCAGCGTTCCCGGTCGGTCCGTGAAGACGCCGTGTGCGGACTGGCCCGTATTCGCGTTCAGGACGCGCATGCCGCCAACCAGCGCCGTCATCTCGGGCGCGGTCAGCGTCAGCATGCATGCCCGCTCCACCAGCTGCTCTGCCGCTGCCGCTCCGTTTCCGTCCTTGACGTAGTTGCGGAACCCGTCCGCGGTGGGTTCGAGTACGGCAAACGATTCCTCGTCCGTCCACTCCTGCGACGCGTCCGTGCGCCCGGGCGTGAAGGGGACCTGCACGTCGTGCCCGGCACTGCCTGCAGCCTGCTCGACGGCCGCGCCCCCGGCGAGGACGATCAGGTCGGCTAGCGAGACCCGCTTGCCGCCGGTCTGCGCGTCGTTGAACTCCGCCTGTATCCCTTCCAGTGTCTGCAGCACGTTCGCCAGCTCGGCCGGGTCGTTCGCTTCCCAGTCCTTCTGCGGTGCGAGGCGCAGGCGCGCCCCGTTGGCGCCGCCGCGCTTGTCGGTGCCGCGGAACGATCCCGCCGCCGCCCACGCGGTCGCGACCAGCCGGGACACGGACACGCCCGAGGCGCGCACCTCGGCCTTGAGGTGCGCGACGTCCTGCTCGCCGATCAACTCATGGTCGACGCCGGGCACAGGGTCCTGCCACAACTGCGGCTCTGCGGGGACCAGCGGTCCGAGGTACCGGCTGCGCGGCCCCATGTCGCGGTGGAGCAGCTTGAACCACGCCTTGGCGAAGGCGTCTTCGAGGTCCGCCGGATTGTCGAGGAAGCGCTTCGAGATCGGTGCGTAGACCGGGTCCACTCGCAGCGAGAGGTCCGTCGTGAGCATGAAGGGGGCGTGCTTCCTGGAGGGATCGTGAGCATCCGGCACGGTGGCCACTTGGGGTGCATTCACGGGAGCGTACTGCGACTTGCCGGCCGGACTCTTGGTCAGCTCCCACTCGTGATGGTGCAGGTTCTCCATGAAGTTGTTGTCCCACCGTGTGGGCTTGGTGGTCCAGGCGCCTTCCAGGCCGCTGGTGATCGTGTCGCCGGCCTTGCCGCTGCCGTGAGCGTTCCGCCAGCCGAAGCCCTGCGCCTCCACGCAGGCGCCCTCCGGGTCGGCACCGACGTGGGACTCGGGGGCAGCGCCATGCGCCTTGCCGAAGGTGTGGCCGCCGGCGATGAGCGCGACCGTCTCCTCGTCGTTCATCGCCATGCGGGCGAACGTGTTGCGAATGTACTGTGCGGCGGCGGTGGGGTCCGGGTTGCCGCCCGGACCCTCCGGGTTCACGTAGATCAGACCCATGTGGTCGGCGCCGAGCTGTCCCTGGAGCTCACCGTCATCGTCGTGGCGCTCGTCCCCGAGCCACGTGGTCTCAGACCCCCAGTCCGTCTCGTCAGCCTCCCAGACGTCAGGGCGGCCGAAGGCGAACCCGAACGTCTTGAACCCCATCGACTCCAGGGCGCAGTTGCCGGCGAAGATGATGAGGTCGGCCCACGAGAGGTTGCGGCCGTACTTCTGCTTGACCGGCCACAGCAGGCGACGCGCCTTGTCCAGGTTGCCGTTGTCCGGCCAGCTGTTCAGGGGCGCAAAGCGCTGGTAGCCCGAGCCGCCGCCGCCGCGGCCGTCGGTGATGCGATACGTGCCCGCGGCGTGCCACGTCATGCGGATGAACAGCGGCCCATAGTGGCCGTAGTCCGCCGGCCACCAGTCTTGGGAGGTCGTCATCACCTGCTCGACGTCCTTCTTCAGCTCTCCGACGTCGACGTTCTTGAACGCCTCCGCATAGTCGAAGTCTCCGCCCATCGGGTCCGATGCGGGAGAGTCTTGACGAAGAGCCTTCAGGCTCAGTTGGTTCGGCCACCAGGATTGGTTCGTAGTCATGAGCATCGCTCCATATGGCAAGCTGCCGAGTGTAGCGCGACCTTCCGTTACCTACGGCGCGCGCGGAACATTGTAGCCTCAATCGTCAACACGCGACAGGTACCGGCGCCGCCGTGCGGGCGCTGCTGGACGCTGCGGCGCTGGGGGCGTCATGCTGCGTGTCGGAGGTGAACTATGCAGCAGGCATTCCGATTCGTTGAGGGCTGGGGCGGCGGCCCTGAGGGGCGAACGCTGGGGATCGCGTCCGGCGTGGCCGTCGACAGCCGCGACCGGGTGTACGTGATCGACCGCGAACCGGACCCGGCGATCGTCGTGTACGACCGTGACGGCAACCTGATCACCACGTGGGGTGAAGACGTGTTCAGCGTGCCCCACGAGCTGTGGATCGATGAGCACGACCGCGTGCTGGTCGCCGACTGCGGCGACCACACGGTGCGCATCTGCACCGCCGACGGACAGGTGGCGCAGACCCTGGGCACCCCCGGCGTTCCCGGCGCGGCCGGCATGCCGTTCAACCGGCCCACGCGTGCGGTCGTGGCTCCGGACGGCGAGATATGGGTCGCCGACGGCTACGGTCAGGAGTGTCTGCACCGTTTCTCGGCCGCCGGCGAGCTGCTGGCGACCTTCGGCGGCCGCGGCGCGGGGCCGGGCCGGTTCACGCTGCCGCACTCGGTGGTGTGCGACCATCGCGGTCACATCCTGGTCGCCGACCGCGAGCCCAACAACCGGATCTGCATCCTGGACCACTCAGGGCGCCAAGTGACCGAATGGCGCGACAAGCGCGGTCCGTGCGGCCTGTTCGTCGGCGACGACGGCACCGTCTACCTGGCTGACGGCAGCCTGGTGATCCTGGACGGGGACGGCAACGAGCTCGCCGACATTCCCTTGCCGGAGCAGCCCACCGACCGCTCGCACGGGGCGCACAGCGTGTGGGTCGACCGGCACGGCGACATCTACGTGTCGGAGGTGGGCGTGGAGAACCTGGTGCACAAACTCACCCGCGCGTAGTTCGCTCGGGAGGTGAGGCCGCCGGACGCGGCCCGCCTGCCTCCTTCAACCCGCTGCCGCCATCAGCCGTCTACCACTTCAGCAGGTTGCCTCCGAAGGTGAGCCCCGCGCCGAAGCCGACCGTGATGAGCAGATCGCCGGACGACAACTTGTCGTGCTCGTACAGCTCGTTGAGCGCGATCGGGATCGTCGCCGCCGACGTGTTCGCGTACTCCTCGATGTTGAGATAGAATTTCTCGTACGGAATCCTCGACCGTTTGGCGGCGGCTTCGATGATGCGCTGGTTGGCCTGATGCGGGACGATGTAGGCGATGTCGTCGATGGTGAGGCGATTGCGCGCGAGGATCTCCCGGATCACCCCGATGATGGCCGGCACCGCGAAGTTGTAGACAGGCTGGCCCTCCATCTTGATCAGCAGGTCGCGCTCCGCGTCGCGGCCCGGCTTGAAGGGCGTGCGGGTGCCGCCGACTTCCCGCGCCAGGTAGGAGGCGCCCGAGCCGTCGGCCTTGAGCACCGAGTCGAGGATCCCGCCGTTTGACGAGGGCGTGATCACCGCGGCGCCTGCCCCGTCCCCGAACAGCACACAGGTGCTCCGGTCCGTCCAGTCGACGATCCGGGTCAGCACCTCGCTGCCGATCAGCAGCACCCGCCTGGCGGCGCCGGAGGCTATGAATCCCTTCGCGGTCTCCAGGCCGTAGACGAATCCCGTGCAGCCCACGCCGATGTCCATCGCGGCGGCGTTCCTGGCGCCGATCATGTCCTGCACGATGCAGGCGGTGGACGGGAAGCCGACGTAGTCGGAGGAGGCGGTGGCTACCAGCACCATGTCGATGGATTCGGGGTCCGCTCCGGAGCGCTCCATCGCCACCTTTGCCGCCGCCGCTCCGAGATCGGAGGCGGCCTCGTCATCGTCCGCAATGTGGCGATAGCCGATGCCGGTGTGCGATCGGATCCATTCGTCGGAGGTGTCCAGGAACTCGGCGATCTCGTCGTTGGACATCCGTCGGGATGGCGTGTAGGCGCCGATCCCCTCAATTCTTGCGCCCATCTGGTCTCCTTGGAGCGGTGTGGGAGGCTTCCGCCTTCGAAGACGACTGTCGGTTGCCGAATGTAGAGTCCCCGTCTTCAACTGGTCAAGCGGCCTGCGGTCCGGTCCGCGCGTTGACCTGCCGGGGCCGGCGGGGCTACCCTGCACGCGAGCACCATCCGATGCGGACGTGTTTCCTGTTCCCGGCGCAGGGCGCCCAGTACCCGGGGATGGCCCGTGATCTCTGGGAGCACAGCCAAGCGGTGAAGGAGCTGTTCCAGATCGCTTCCGACGCCATGGGCACCGATTTGCGGCGCCTGCTGTTCGACGGTACCGAAGAGGAGTTGCGCGCCACCGACCGCACCCAGATCGCGGTCAGCCTTGCCAACCTGTCCGCCGCCATCGTTCTGGGCGAACACGGCGTGACCGGCGACGGTTTCGCCGGGTTCAGCCTGGGCGAGTACTCGGCGCTGCACTTGGCCGGGGTGATCGGCGCGGCCGACATCTTCCCGATCGCCAGGGAGCGCGGGGTCGCGATGGAGGCGGCCAGCCGAGCCTCCGATACCGCTGACGGCCGCTCGGGGATGGCCGCGGTGATCGGGCTGGCGCCCGAGCGTGTGGAAGCGGCGATCGGCGATCTGCCGGCGGGTACGATCTTCATCGCCAACTACTCCAGCCCGCGGCAGGTGGTGCTGGCCGGCACGGCCGGCGGCCTGCGCGATGCCGAAGCGGCCTGCAAGGAGGCGGGCGCCCGGCGCTTCATCACGCTGAAGGTTTCGGGGCCGTTCCACTCGCCGCTGATCCAGGACGCGGCCGATCGGCTGGCCGAGGTGCTGGCGGATATCCCGTTCGCCGATCCGGAACGGCCGGTGTACGCCAACGTCACCGGCGCGCAGGTCACGTCCGGAAGCGAGGCGCGAGCGCTCTGCGTCCGGCAGGTGGTGTCCAGCGTGCGCTGGACCGACGAGGTTGCGGCGCTGCAGGCGGCCGGCTACGATCGCTATCTGGAGGTCGGGCCGGGACAGGTGCTCGCCGGGCTGTTCCGGGGTTTTCCCGGCGAGTTCCGGTGCGAGGCGGCAGGGACCCTGGAGGCGATCGAGGCGGTCGCGGCGGCCCCCTCTTGAGTGCCCTGTCATGAGCCTGGACGGCGCGGTCGCGGTGGTGACCGGCGGCTCGCGCGGCATAGGAGCGGCGGTCGCCCGAGCCCTGCTGCGGGACGGCGCCAGGGTGTACTCGCTTTCGCGGACGGCCGATGGCGACGCGGCGCGGCTGGGCGACCAGGGCCAGTACACGTGGCTGGCGACCGACGTGGCCGACGAGGAGGCCCTGAACGCCCGCATCGGGGAGATCCTGGCGGAGAACCAGGGCGTGCAGATCCTGGTGAACAACGCCGGCATCACCAGGGATGGACTGGTGTTCCGCATGTCGCGGCAGGACTGGGACGCGGTGCTCGCGCTCAACCTCACGGCGACGTTCCTGACGTGCAAGCTCATCGCTCGTGACATGGCCCGGCGGCGCTCCGGGTCGATCATCAACATCTCGTCGGTGGTCGGCTTGACTGGCAACCCCGGCCAGGCGAACTATTGTGCGTCGAAGGCCGGGATCATCGGCTTTTCGAAGAGCCTCGCGCGTGAGGTGGCCAGCCGCGGCGTTCGGGTCAACGTGGTCGCTCCCGGCTACATCGAGACCGGCATGACCGCATCGCTCAGTGACGGGCTACGGGAGAACATGACCGGCATGATCCCGCTCGGCCGCACCGGAACGCCCGAGGACGTGGCCGGCATGGTGGCGTTCCTCGCCTCGGCCCGCTCCACCTACATCACCGGACAGGTGCTGCAGGTGGACGGCGGGCTGTTGATGTAGCGGAACCCGACGAAGGAGAAGGGAATGGACAGACGTGTGGTAGTTACCGGCCTCGGCGCCGTCACTCCCCTGGGCAATGACGTCGAGACGTTCTGGCATGGGGTCAAGAACGGCGAGTGCGGGATCGACCACATCTCGTCGTTCGACGTCTCGGAGTATCCCTCGAAGGTGGCGGGCGAGGTCAGAGACCTCGATCCCTCGCAGTTCCTGGATCGCCGCGAGGCACGCCGCCTGGACCGCTTCGCGATGTTCGCGATGGTGACGGCGCTGGAGGCGTTGGGCGACGCCCGTCTGTCGACCGATGACCTGGACCCGGAGCGGACCGGCGTCATCCTGGGGGTCGGCTTCGGCGGCATCCACACGCTGCACACCGAGTTCAGGCGCCTGTTCGACCGCGGCCCCAAGGCGGTCCATCCGCTGCTGGTGCCGAAGATGATCAGCAACATCGCGGCCGGCCACGTCGCGATCAAGATCCACGCGCACGGTCCGTCGTACACCGTCGTGTCGGCCTGCGCGTCAGCCAACGACGCCATCGGCGATTCGTATCGATGGGTGAAGGACGGAACGGTGGACGTCATGGTGACCGGCGGCGCCGAGGCGGCCGTCGCGCCGCTGGCCCTGTCCGGGTTCTCCGTGCTGCAGGCGGTCACCTCTTCGTTCAACGACGATCCCAAGCGCGCCAGCCGGCCGTTCGACAAGGACCGTGACGGCTTCGTAATGGGCGAAGGGTCGGGAACGCTCATCCTGGAGGAGCTGGAGCACGCCAAGGCGCGCTCCGCGCCGATCTACGCGGAGGTGGTCGGCTATGGGGTCACCTGTGACGCCAACCACCTCACCGCTCCCCATCCACAGGGCAAGGGCGCGGTGAACGCGATGAAGATGGCGATCGCGGCGAGCGGCCTGCGGCCCGAGGAGTTCGACTACGTCAACGCGCACGGCACCTCGACGCAGCTCAACGACGTCACGGAGACGCGGGCGATCAAGGAGGTCTTCGGCGATCATGCCGCCAAGCTGAAGGTTTCATCGACCAAGTCGATGGTCGGGCACCTGCTCGGCGCCGCGGGCGGCGTGGAGGCGATCGCCACGGTCAAGGGGCTGCAGGAGCAGTTCTGCCCGGCGACGATCAACTATGAGACGCCGGATCCCGAGTGCGACCTGGACTACGTGCCCAACCGCGGTCAGTCGGCTCCCATGCGTGCCGCGATCAACAACGCGTTCGGATTCGGCGGTCACAACGCGGTCATCGCCCTGAAGCGCTACGATGGCTGACGGCCGGAGTTGAGCGGTGCGCATCGCGGTCGTCGCCGACACCCATGACAACTGGCCCGCGCTGGATGCGCTGTGCCGGCGTCTCGCCGACACCGGGTGCACGCACCTGCTGCACTGCGGCGACGTGTGTGCGCCGCTTACGCTGCTGCGTCTGCTGGACGGGTTCGCCGGGCAGGTGGATCTGGTGGCCGGCAACGTCGACGGCGACCACTACCTGATGACCACGCGAACCGCCGGAAGGCCGAACTTCCGGTTCCACGGCGCGGAGCTGGCGGAGCTGACCGTCGGCGGGCGTCGCATCGCCATGCAGCACTACCCGCGGCTGGCGCGGGCGCTCGCCCGTGGCGGGGAGTACGACGCGGTGTTCTACGGCCACGACCACGTGGCCAACGTGGAGCGGATCACCGCGGGCGGCCGTTCGGTGCTGCTGGCCAACCCGGGCACGCTGAGCGCCATGGGCAGGGATCCAGCCTATGGCCTCTATGACCTGGCGAGCAACGATCTGGAGCTGGTCCAGCTCACCGTGTGAGCCGCGATGCCGGCGGTCGGACTCGAACCGACACGGGGTCGCCCCCACCAGATTTTGAGTCTGGCATGTCTACCGATTTCATCACGCCGGCGTGACGTGCACGGGTGGCGGCGCTGGTGGTGCCGCACGCGTGCCTCGGCCCCATCGTAGTCGCGCCGTACCCGATGTCAAATCCACCGGCGGCCCGGCGGCCGGGAGCGACGCGGGAGGGGGCTCTTCAACCGCCCTCGATCGTGGTTCCGCGGTAGGGTCGGCTCTCCAGTATGGCCCGAAGATTGTCGGTGTCGCTGCCGGTGAAGATCATGGTCATTCCGTCCCGGCCGGCGGCGCGGGTAGCCACCGGGTCGAACGGCAGCCGGCTCCCCGGCTGCCACTCCCCATCGCTCATCCGCGCCAATTCGCCCCAGGTCACGCGGGTGAGCGGTCGCGCATCGGGATCCTGCCTGGGATCTCCCGAGTAGACCATCGCCACGTTGGACATCTTGACGACGGTGTCGGCGCCGAACCGTTGCGCCAGCAGCACGGCGTCGTAGTCGGTGGAGAACCCCGGCTTCCAGCCGGCCGCGATCATCACCCGGCCGGGGAAGCCGGAAACGGCGGTCGGGTCGGTGATCACCGGCGCGGTGCAGTCCGGGGAGAAGGCGTGGCGCAGCAACTCGCCGTGCAGCCGCGTGGCGGCGATGCCGATCCAGTCCTGCGCCTCATCGGTGGGGGTGGTCACCAGCCGGCGATAGGCAGCCTGGTAGTCGCGCGCCAGATCGCCGCCCCCGGTGACGATGATCGCCTTGTCCCCGGCCGACGCGTCCAGAGCGCCGAGCACGGCGGAGCGAAACTCGTCGAGGTACACCGTGGCGGTCGACTCACGCTCGATGAGCGACCCGGAAAGGTCGATGACATGAACGGCCATCGTCGGGGGATGATACCACCCGCGCGCAAGGCGGATCCGCACGGGGTTGCGTCCCGGCCTCGGCATGTCGTTATCATTGCCGTGCGGGGTGGCGACAAACCGATGGACCGTGACCTGACGGAAATGCTCGCGGACTGGCAGTACGATGCTGACGACCAGTACCGCGTGATCAAGGCGCGCGACGGGCGTCGCGTGTTGCAGGTGCGCCAGCCGCTCGGCATAGAGCAGTACGAACTGGATGGACGGCCGGACGGCCTGCGCCCGTTCGGCAAGGAATCGGTGCTGACGGAGATGCTCGATCGCCTCCACTCCTGGGACGATGCCGGGACCGGCAGCTTCCTGATCGACCATGACGACTTCCTGCGGCTGCAGAACGAGGGCATCCTCTACTACTATCGCTACCTGATCCTGTTTCAGATGGGGGACTTCGAACGGACCATCAGCGACACGAGCCACAACCTCCAGATCTGCGATCTTGTGGAGCGGTTCGTCGAGGAAGCGGACGAAAAGAAGGAGATTCTGCAGTACCGCCCCTACATGATTCGAATGAACGCCGTGGCAGGCGCAATGCTGCAGCTCGGGGCCGAGAACCCGGGTGCCGCGCGCGATATGCTGCAGCGGGCGATCGACGAGATCGGCGCCCTCGACGAGGTCGACACGCCCACGTACCACTATGAACGGTTGCGGTCGCTTCAGTACCTCCGCACCGCCTTGAAGCAGATCAAGGCCCCCGCACAGACCGTGCTGGAGCAGTTGAACACCGCGTTGGATGAGGCGGTGGAGCAGGAAGCCTACGAGCGGGCGGCGGAGCTGCGCGACAGAATCCACGCCTTGCAGCAGCGTCGGACGTAGTCCGCATCGGCATGCGCAACGCAGTGCGGCGCAAGGCTGCCGGACAGGCGCCAGACCGGAAGGCGCGCCGACGGCGTCGGACTCGACGGTTGGGCGCCGCCGTCCTCGTGGTCGGGATGGTTGCGGTCGCGGATGTGACGGTTGCCCGCGAGCTGGTGACCGCCGAGGTGTTCTTCGAGGATGTCGCCCGGACGTACGCCGCCATCGAGGACTATCAGGCGAACGTGGTGGTCGCCACCCGCCGTTTCGGACCGGTGACGGACGACGGCGTGCAAGCCGGCGCGGCGGCTTGCGGCTCCAAAGAGCGGGAGGTGGAACTGTCGCGGATGGAAGGTGCCCTCTCATTCAAGCGTCCCGATCTGCTGCGTATCGACTTCACCATGCCCGATGGTCAGGTGCTGGTATCGAACGGGGAGCTGCTCACCATCTACATCCCTGCGTTGGACTACATCATCGAGCAGCGGCTCGCCGCCGCAGCGACCCCTGCGGCAGAATCGCTGTCGGCGGGGCTGACGGCGGCGATGGGCTTGCGCTTCCTGCGGTACAACTACGCGATCCGCTACGACGAGGGGCCCGATCCCGTGGCGCTCGGGGACGGATCCGGCCAGCACGTGGTCAGGCTCGTCTTGGAACGGAGGGTCCCGGAGGAGGCGTTCGAGACGATCGAGGTCGCGGTCGACGCCGACAAGCTGATACGCTGCATCGTCGGCGAGTATCGCTCCGGGGATCGGATTGCCATCGAGTTCCGCGCGGCACGAACCGACCGATCGATACCGGACGCGCGGTTCCAGTACGAATCCCCCCCGGACGCGAACGTCTACCGCGATATCCTGTTCGGGGAGGCTGACTGAACCCATGACGGAGGACGGCCAGGAAACGACGGAGAGCACGCCTCTCCTCGAAGCCCGTACGGCGCGCGGCATCTCCCTCGAGCAGGCAACGCGCGACATCCACATCAGCAAGAATCTCCTGGAGGCACTCGAGGCCGAGGACTACTCCGACTTCCCCGGTGATGCCTACGTCACCGGATTCATCCGCAGCTACGCCGGCTACCTGGAGATCGATCCCGAGCCACTGATCGACCGCTACCGGATGCGCCAGGCCGCCAGTTCCGCCGCCGCCGAGGTCCCGCCCGGCCGCAGGCGGTCGCCGCTGGTGGCGGTGCTCGCGCTGGCGCTGCTTGTGTTCGCTGCTGGTGTCGCCGCCTTGGTGCGCTGGGTGATCCCGCCCGCCGCGCTGGGCGAACGGGCCGCAGCCGAACGGAGTGCGGAGCAGCAGGCCGGTGCTCCGGCGACGCCGTTCGTGATGACCAGTGACGCGGTGATCCGGGTGCTGCCGGTCGGCACGGTGCTGCAGGTGCCGATCGGAGATCGACGGCACAACGTGCTGCTGGCCCGATACGACAACGGCCTGGTCATCAGGTACGGGGAAAACGAGGTGCTGCTCGCGGTCGGCGGGGAACGGCTGCTGGACCTGGACGGGGATTCCCGGATCGATCTGCGCATGCTGCTCAACAGTGTCGACCGAACCGTCGAGCCGGTCCGGGTCAACCTCACCCTGCAGCGCGGCGCGGGAAGCGATCAGGCGTCGATGTCGATCCTGTCCGGCCGCGCCTGACGCCAATCGACCGCACGCTGCCCGGCACGGAAACCGGCGGGGACATGGGGCTGATCGAACGGAATCTGACCGAACGGAATCTGACCGAACGCCATCTCGAGGTGCTGAACGGGCCGCAGCGGCGTGCCGTGGAGCACTGGGGCTGCCCGCTGCTCATACTGGCGGGAGCCGGCTCGGGCAAGACGCGGGCGATCACCACCAAGATCGCCTACCTGGCCGAGCGGCGCGGCATCCCGCCGTGGGCGATGCTGGCGGTGACCTTCACCAACAAGGCCGCCGGGGAGATGCGCGACCGGGCTACCGCGATGCTGCCGGCGGCCGCCGAAGCGAACATACGCACCTTTCACGCGTTCTGTAACTGGCTGCTGCGGCGTTACGGATCCAGAGCCGACATCGATCCGAGATTCTCCATTCTGGATGGCGCCGATGCCCTCTCGGTCCTGCGTGACGCGGCCGGCGGCGGATGGGCTGCGGACGAGCTCAAGGCGGCCGGCGAGCTGATCTCGCGTGCCAAGGACCACGGCCTGCGCCCGAGCGACGATCTCGACGAGCTCGGCGCGCCGGCGGAACTGCCGCTGGACGAGCTGTACGCGGCGTATCAGGAGCATCTGGAGCGCAGCAACGCTCTGGATTTCGGCGACCTGATACTGCGCGCGATCGATCTGTTGTCCGGTGAGCCCGGCGCCGAGATCGCCGGCCGTTTCCGCGCCTTGCTGGTGGACGAGTATCAAGACGCCAATCGGGCGCAGTTCCAACTGCTGCGCCTGCTGGCACGTGGCGGCGCCTACGTCTGCGCGGTCGGCGACGACGACCAGTCGATCTACGGGTTCAGGGGCGCGGACGTACAGGCATTCCTGTCGTTCCCCGACCACTTTGCGGGCGCGGAGATCATTCGCCTGGAGCAGAACTACCGGTCCACCCCGCAGATACTCCAGGTTGCGCAGTGGGTGGTGGCCGGCAATCGAGACCGCCTTGGCAAGAGTCTGTGGACCGAGAACGGGCCTGGGCCGGCCCCGAGGCTGCACGAGCTGCCCGATCAGGAGGCGGAGGTCCGGCTGTGCTGCGAGCTGGTCGATCGCGACCCCGATCTGGAAACCGCGATTCTCTACCGGATGAACTTCCAGTCGCAGCCGTTCGAGACCGCCTTCCGGCGGCTGCGCATACCGTATCGGCTGGTCGGATCCGTCGGCTTCTTCGAGCGCCAGGAGGTGAAGGACGCGCTCGCCTATCTGGTCCTGACGACAAATCCCGCCGACGCCGTCGCGTTCAGACGCGCGGTCACCACGCCGCGGCGCTCGGTGGGTCCCAAGACCCTGCAGCGCATTCTTTCGGTGCGGTCGGGGGCGCCCGCGCAGGCCCAGACGGAGACCCTCTTCGACGTGGGACCGTCGACCTTGAACGCTATCGAGCGGGCGCGCGCCGCGCGGAGTACCCTGCCGGGCCGGGCCCGCGCCGGGATCGAGGCCTTTCTCGAGCTGCATCAGGAGCTCTGCGAGATGGCCGATCACGCCTCGGTGGCGTCGCTGGTCGCCGCCACGGTGGAGCGCTCGGGCCTTGCCGAGCACTACGGACGGCTTGACGCGGTGTCCGGCAGCAGCCGCCTGCGCAACCTGGAGCAGTTGGCAGCGAGCGCCGAGGCGTTCGGATCCGGCCGTCAGGAGCTGCAGCGCTTTCTGGAGGCGGCCGGGCTGCACGACGCCGGAGGCGAACGAGATGATGAGCACCGCTGGGCGATCCGTCCCGTCACGCTGATCACCATGCACAATACCAAGGGGCTGGAGTTCGAGCGGGTCGTGATCACCGGGCTGGAGGAAGGGGTGTTCCCGCTGCTGCCGGGTGACCGCAGCGGCGATCCGGATCAGGCCGACCGCGACCTGGAGGAGGAACGCCGCCTGTTCTACGTCGGGGTGACGCGGTCCCGGCGCCACCTGCACCTCACTACCTGCGCTCGCCGTACCGTGTTCGGGCAGCGACGCGATCAGCAGATGAGCCGGTTCCTGGCGGAGATCCCCGACCGGTTGCTCGCGCGCGACGGCGCGGCTCCCGAGCAGGGAGGCGAGGCCGACGACTTCCCGGCCGGCGCCGAGGTCTACCATGACGAGTACGGAAGCGGGGTTGTCACCCGCCGCTGGAGCAGCGCCGGCACGTGGTTCGTGACGGTACGTTTTGCCACCGAGCACGAAGCCTCGTTCGCGCTGCGCTATTCGGCTCTGGAGCGGATTCGGTCATGACCGGGACCGACCCCGCCGTCCGCTCGCGGCTGGAGCGGCTGGGACCGATCCGCCGGGCACGCGGCTATCGCCTGTACGACCACCGCGGCAGGCGCTACCTGGACCTGTGGCAGAGCGGCGGCCGCGCGTTGCTGGGGCATCGTCCCGATCGCTCGCTGGCGCGGATCAAGGGCGCCCTGTCCCGGGGGGTGAACGGCGGGCTGCCGTCCGTCTATGAACGGCGGTTGCGCGGCCGCCTGCAGCAGTGTTTTGCCGGGTTCGAGCCGCTCCTGACCGGCGGTGACGCCGAGGTGCGCCTGGTCCTCCAGCACCTGGGAATCGGGGCAGAAGAGCTCCACGATCCCGCGCTCGACACGGGACCGGCGCAAGCGCGCGTGGCGGGGATCTGGCGGCCTTTCGCCGGGCCGACGCCGCCTCCCGCGAATTGGCGCGCCGTGGTGCCGGTGCTCCCGTCCACGATCGGGCAGGCGCCGGCGCCGGTCTGCCTGCCACGCGGGGCGGTGCCCGGCGAACTGGCGGCGCTGCTCGCACCGGCGCCGCAGCCGGCGGCGCTTCTGTTAGCCGGTCTGGCCGGACTGGACCGGCTGCCGCGCTACGGCGGAGCGGTCTGGGCGCAGGACGCTTGGCCGGATCCCGACGGATGCGCTGGTTGGGAACGGCGTGGACCGTACGTGGCGGCGCGCTGTGATGCGGCCGCCTACGACGCGGTGTTCGATCGGTTCCTGCGTGCGGGGGTCCTGCTCTCACCGTCCCACCCTGGGCCGAGCATCCTGCCGGACGAGGTTTCCGCCGGCGAGGCGGCGACGCTGATACGGTTGTTCGCCTCGGAGGCTAGCGCCGCCCCAGCCGCAACAGGAACAGAAACAGGTTGAGCATGTCCAGGTAGAGCTTGAGCGCGCCGAGCACCGACAGGCGGACGAACGTCACCTCGTCCATGCCGCCGCCGGGCATGGTACCGGCCTCGGCCTGCCAGCGCTTGATCACCTGCGTGTCGTAGGAGGTCAGGCCCAGGAACAGCGCCACGCCGCCGATCGAGATCAGGAAATCGAGGGTGCTGCTGCCGAGCAGTTGCTTGACGCGCCGGGAAACGCTATCCTTAGAGGACTCTCAGCGCACGAGGCGACGATGATTGCTCTATTGGTGGGCTTGGTGCTCCTGTTGTTCGCGGTCTACTCGGTACTGCCGGTGCCGTGGTCCATGCAGTGGTGGCCTGACGTCATCGCCGTTCTGAAAGGGGGCATTCCCGTTGCAGCCCTTCTCGTCGGGCTGATCGCGCTGTTTGTCGGATTTGCGGATATCAAGGACAAGATGGAAGCCAAGAAGGAAGAGCGCGAAGCGAAGGAGGCGGAAGCGGCGGAGGCCGCCGCGTCATCCGGTGGGTCCGGCGGTCAGGGAGCCTCCGGCTCTTCGACGTAGGGAGGCGGCACGGCAAGCGATGAAAACGGTATTCGTGCGTGCTCGCGACATCGAGCGACAGTGGTACATCGCGGACGCCGACGGCGCTCCGCTCGGCCGGCTGGCGGCCAGGGTGGCCAGCGTGCTGCGTGGCAAGCATCGCCCCTACTTCGCCCCGCACCAGGACCTGGGGGATCGCGTGGTGGTCATCAACGCAGCCAAGGTCGCCGTCTCCGGAAACAAACGAAGCGACAAGCGGTACTACCGCCATTCGGGGTACCCCGGGGCGCTGCGCAGCGAGACGTTCGAGCACGTTATCGCCCGCAAGCCGGCGTTTCCGGTGGAGCAGGCCATACGCGGCATGCTCCCCAAGGGCCCCCTGGGCCGAGAGTTGTTCCGCAACCTCCGCGTCTACGCCGGCTCCGACCACCCCCATCAGGGTCAGCACCCTAAACCCCTCGAACTGGATCACATCTGATGGCAGAAACAGACAGCATCAATCTCGCCTTGGGCACGGGGCGCCGCAAGACCGCGGTCGCGCGCGTCTTCCTGCGCCAACCGATGGCCGGGTCCGGCGCCGGAGAGACCGATCTGCAGCGGGTCGCGGCCGGACAGATCAAGGTCAACGGCAAGTCGCTGGACGACTACTTCAACTCTGAAGAGCTGGTGCAGCGCGTGACGTCTCCGCTGGATGTCACCGACAACCTGGGCAAGCTCAGCGTCATCATCAACGTGTCCGGCGGTGGACCGACGGGTCAGGCGGACGCCAGCCGTCACGGCTTGGCGCGCGCCCTGAATGCATACGATGACAGCAACCACGAGAGCCTGCGCGCCAACGGCTTCCTAACGCGCGACCGCCGCATGGTGGAGCGCAAGAAGTATGGCCGCCCGAAGGCGCGCAAGCGCTTTCAGTTCTCCAAGCGCTAGGAGTCTGTCGGATTTGCCGCGCAAGCGGGAAGGCCGACAGACTCCGACGCGGAAGGTGGGGATGGGCCAAAAGCGGAGCCGAAGGCTACGGTTTTGGGGCGCTAGGCTCGTCGCAGGGCTGGTCACGCGGCCGCCGGCCTCCGTGAGCCCGCATGCTTCCGTGAGCACGGCGTGGCGGATCTGACCGGGCCCGCTATCGCGGCCCTGGAGTTCGCCAAGGAGCTGATCGCACACCGCGAGCATTCGGTCTTCGAGTTGCGGCGGAAGCTGCACCAGAGAGGATACGCGGCCGCTGCGGAGGCGGTGATCGATTCGTTGACCCGTGCCGGCCTTCTCGATGACGAGCGCTATGCCCGCGCATGGGTGGCCGTCCGCACCGGACGCAAGACCGAGGGGCGCCGCCGGCTGGTTGCGGAATTGATCAAACGTGGCGTTCGGGACACGGTGGCGGAAGCGGTCGTGGCAGAGGAACTTCCGGTCGCAAAGGAACAGGAGTTGCTGCGGTCGAGCGCTGCGGCCCTGCGAGCCGGCGGCCACAGCCGGAACGCGATCGCCCGCCGGCTGTTGGCCCGGGGATTCCCGCCGCCGGCGGTGCGCCGGATTACCGCGATGGACTCCGGAGGGCAATAGCTCGGGACAGAGCCCGTACGTTCGCGGTCCTCTACCGTTCAGGCGCCGGGAAACGCGGCACGGCCCGGATAGATGGCCTGATCGCCCAACTCGTCCTCGATGCGCAGGAGCTGGTTGTACTTCGCCAGTCGATCGGAGCGTGAGAATGATCCCGTCTTGATCTGGCCTGTCGCGAGCGCGACGGACAGGTCGGCGATGAAGGCGTCCTCGGTCTCACCCGAGCGATGCGAAACCACCGCGGTCATGCCGGCCCGGCGGGCCATGTCGACCGCCTCATAGGTCTCCGTCAGCGTGCCGATCTGGTTGACCTTGATCAGGATCGAATTGGCCACCCCTGCGCGGATGCCCCGCGCAAGCCGCTCGACGTTGGTCACGAACAGATCGTCGCCCACCAACTGTATGCGGTCGCCCAGGGCGTCGGTCAGCAGTTGCCACCCCTCCCAATCGTCCTCGGCCATGCCGTCTTCGATGGAGATGATCGGATAGCGCCGTACCCAGTCCGCCCAGAAACCAGCCAGCTCTTTGGAGGTCATCGCCGCCTTGCCGGTCTTCCGGAACGTGTAGCGGCCGGTGTCGGGGTCATACAGCTCCGAGGTTGCGGGGTCCAGCGCGATGGCGATGTCATCGCCCGGTTGCAGGCCGGCCGCCTCGATGCTCTCCATGATCAGGCCGAGTGCGGCTTCGTCGGACGGCAGATCGGGGGCGAAGCCGCCTTCGTCGCCGACTGCCGTCGACAAACCGCGTTCGCCGAGCACCCGTTTGAGCGCGTGGAAGACCTCGGCTCCCATGCGCACCGCCTCGCGCAGGCTGGGAGCGCCGATCGGGACGATCATGAACTCCTGAAACTCCAGGCTGTTGTCCGCGTGAGCGCCGCCGTTGACGATGTTGGCCATCGGTACCGGCAGCAGGGAAGAATGGAACGTGCCGAGATAGCGGTACAGCGGCAGATCCAGGTCGGTAGCGGCTGCGCGAGCCACCGCCAGGGAAACGCCCAGAATCGCGTTGGCTCCGAGCACACGCTTGTTCGCGGTCCCGTCCAGATCGATCATCTCGCGGTCGATCCCCACCTGATTGACGGGATCGTACCCAACGAGGTTGGGAGCAATCCGCGTGTTCACGTTCTGCACCGCTTTGAGGACTCCCTTGCCGCCGTAACGGTCACCGCCGTCGCGCAGTTCGATTGCCTCGTGCGCGCCGGTGGAAGCCCCCGACGGCACGCCAGCGCGTCCGCGCGCGCCGCCTTCCAGCCCTACCTCCACCTCCACGGTGGGATTGCCGCGTGAGTCCAGAATCTCCCGCGCCGCGATCATCTCTATCGTTGCCATCGCCCGTGCCTGTGCTCAGTCATGTTCGTCTTTGACGATATAGTAGTGGGTGGCAGGGAGTCGGTGAAGTTCGACCTCGTTCCGGAGATCGTGGACCGCATCGTGTTTGCGATGGAGGACCAGGGTGCCGACTACTCCGTGGACGTGGAGACCGCGGAGATGGTGAAGGATTGGGGGGCACATCTCGGGGATCGGTTCGTGCCGATTCCCCCGTGGCGCCCGATCGACGGGTTCCAGCTCATGGAGCGCTTCGTGCCAACACTGCGCAATCCCATCCATCGCGGCCGCCTGCGGGACGCGCTGAACTCTCGCGGGCGCGTGTTTCGCACCTTCAAGGACGAGCTGCGGAACATCCCGTCCGTCGAGCAGCTGTGGTATCGCTTCAAGATGGCCGAGATGCGGCGGATCGTGACGGAGTGGTATGAACTGGAGCGCCGGTCGCGCGGGCTGGCGCGGCTCGGCCCGGAGCCGGAAGAGACCGACGACCTGGTGGCCAGCGAGTTCGCCTTCGGCCGTGCCGAGGCCCCGGAGCTGGAGCACGTGGCGAGGCTGCATGGGGCGTCCCTGCGGGAAGCGTCGCCGACCCGGCCCCTTGCGGTGGAGGCAGATCCTGACGCGCTGGTGATGGTCGCGCGCGGGAGCCGTCCGGGAATCGTCGGCTTCATCGGCGGCGTTCCGGAACGGGGCGATACGATGTGGGTCGGAGCGATCGCGGTCGCCCCCGAGTTCCGGGGGCTGGGCATCGGACGGGCACTGCTCTCGCACTTCATCGACGAGGCGGCGAGGGGGGGCTTCTCCTCAGTGGAAGTGGAGTTGTGCGACCAGGAGCAGGACCTCGAGCCGCTGTTCGTCCAACAGGGATTCAGCCCGGTGGCGAAGACGTTCCGGCTACCACTTGCTCCCATGGAGGAGCGGAAACCGTGAGCGGCAATATCACGAACATCCTCCGTGGCGCCGAGCCGCCCGGTTCGTCCGCGGAGATCACTACGCCGACGTCGAGGTAAATCGACTCCTGAGTGATCAGAAGGCTCTCGGGGAGATCGAGCATCACCTCGACCTGCTCGCCGGGCTCGATACGGCCGACCGGTACCCGCACGCCGGCAGCAAGCAGACTGACCCCGGTGCGGGCCACCACTCCGGGATTCTCCACCTGTACCAGGATGTTCACCGGTGACTGCAACTCGGCGGCCGCAAGGGTCAGCCGGTCCGGGCTCAGGACCAGGAACGGCTCCTGGAAGATCACCGACTCGGCATCGCCGCGGACATCGACCGCGCGTTCCAGTCCGGCCTGGCTCGCCTGATCGTCCGAGGCGAGGCCGAGGGCGTATTCGTACAACTCCACGGCGAGGTTGGCGCGGTCGTTCGCTTGCGGCAGGTCGCCCCATTCCCGTGATGCGACCGCGTCGGAGAGCGCGAGCTCGGCGAGCTGCCTGGCGATTTCGATCGGCCCTGAGGCGGCGACGGCATCGTCCGGTCCGCCTGCGCCGTGTGCGCTGAAGCGCAGGATCCTCGTCCTCGGTCCGTCCAGCAGGTAGAACGCATCCTCGCCCGGTGCCGGTTCCAGCACGAACTGGGCCGGCAGGGTCTCGCGGCCCCCGAGTGGAGCGGTGAGCAGCCACCTCGGCCGCCCGAGCTCGTCGAAGGCCCAGACCAGCCCGGATCCGCCCAGAAGGACCGTTCCGTCGGCAAGCACTGCAAGCGCGTGCGGGAACGGGAGCATCCGCGGGTCCACTTGAGGGCGAATCGAGCCGATCTCGCGACCATCCAGGCCGGCTATCACGATCCTGCGATCGAACTGGTCGTACAGCACCATGCGCCGCTGGTAGTCGATGTCCATGGCGGTGATGAACGGTGCGGCGACCGGTACGGGGCGCTGCTCTATGGCCCGTTCGGTCAGGCGTACGTAGGCAGGTCCGTTCCTGGTAAGCGCGGCCAACCCGCCGCCGGGGACCGCGTCCAGCCGGCGTGCGCCGGCCGGCAGGTCGAGGAAGGCGGCGTCGCTTTCGCCGCTGCGGCGGCGCACGATGCGCGCGTGGTTCAGGTCGATCGCCAGCATGTCATGGGTCCAACTGGTGCGGGCGATCTCCTGTGGGGCCGTGACGCCGGGCGGGCGTGCCCCCGGCAGCAGTGATGCCGGGGTGGCAGCGATCAACTCGAAGCGCGGCCCCAGCTCGGCTGAGCCTCCGGTCAACAACACGCTCACGCCGGCCTCGTGCGCGGCCAGGTCCAGGATCTGTGCGTCTTGTCCGAACTGGGGCTCCGCTACGGGTTCTGCATCGCCGGTCGCCTGATCGACGGTCCGGATCAGTTCCGCGATCCTTCCACCATCGATCACGTCGGTGATGTCCGGCGGAAGGTAGATCGGCGGCGGAAAGCCGGCGCGCGCCGCCTGCAGGTACCCGAGGTCCGCGACCAGCGCCGCGACGACCGTCTCGAGCCTGGTGGAGGGCGTCGTGCGCACGGTGGACGTCACCGTGAGATCGGCGTCCAGGTCGGCGCTGGTGATCACGAGATCCAGCCGTCCGTCGCTATCGTCGACACCGATTTCGACCCCGACGCGGAACGGCAGATCGGGAGGGATGCCGATGTCGTCGGAGGACAGCACTTCCTGCAGCCGGCCGACCAGCTCGGCTTCATCCAAGTCCGCGCGCGGATCGATCGACCACTCCGCCATACGCAAGCCCAAAGCCGGAACACTCGCCATGAGCAAGGCGGCGAAGGCCGCGGCCGCTCTGATCGATATCATGGCGCCATCATTCCTGAAATCGAGAATCATGTGTCTGAAGTGCCGAATACGCTTCGGTGACTTCGTCCCACGGTTGCACGTGGTCGGCGTACTCGATGCTGCGCTCGTGCCCTTTGCCGAGCAGCAGAACGGTGTCGCCCGGCCGTGCCAATCCCACGGCGGCACCGATCGCCTCGCGCCGGTCCGGGATGAGCCTTGGCGCCGGCGCCCCGGAGACGAAGCCCTCGGCGATGTCCTTGAGGATCAGCAGGGGGTCCTCGCGGCGCGGGTCCTCATCCGCGAGGATCACGACGTCGGCGTGCTCGGAAGCGATCCGGCCCTGCATGGCTCGCTTCTGGCGGTCCTTTTCGCCCGCTGAGCCGAACACGACGATGGTGCGTCCGTTCGCGGCCGTATCCTCGAGCCGGCGCAGCCGCAGCCCGGCAAACAGCTGCTCGAATGCCGCCGGCGTGTGGGCATGGTCGACGATCACCGTGAAGCCGAAGTCGTTGGCGATCGGCTGCATGCGGCCGGGAAGCGGGCTGAGAACCGACAGCGCATCGAGCACCTGGTCCGCGGCGGCGCCGGTGACGCCGGCCGCCAACAGGCAGGCGGCGGCGATGTTGCCGGCCTGCACGGGGTCGCGGAGCGGTACGCGGCAACGGCGGCGGACGCCGTGCAACTCGACAGCCAGGGTCAGGCCCGACCCGTCGGCTGCCAGAACCGTGGCGGCGCAGTCGGCCCCGCCACCCGTGCGGGGCGCGGCCGGATCGGTGGTAAAGCTCTGCGCCGCCGGGAAGCGCGCGGACAGGTGCTCCCACGCCGGGTCCTCGCGGTTGATCACCGCCACGCCCGGGGAACCGGCCGGGCGGTCCCGGAGCAGGTCCAGCAGCGCCGCCTTGGCGTCACGATATCTTTCCCAGTCGCCGTGGAACTCCAAATGCTCGTGGGTGACGTTGGTGATCGCGGCGGCGGCAAGGGGCAGCCCGCGCACCCTGCCGGCCGCCAGTGCGATCGAGGTTGCTTCGATGACCGCGGCACGCTGGGCGTGGTCGGTCATCGATGCCAGCAGTCCATGCAACTCCGGAGCTTCGGGGGTCGACAGCCTCCAGGGCGTGTCCACCACGCCGCTCCCGTCGTCCACGTAGACGCTCGAGATCAGTCCGGCAGGAAGGTCGAGCCGGTCGAGGAGCAGCTTCGTGAACCACGCCGTGGAACTCTTGCCATCCGTGCCGGTCACGCCGAGCAGCACAAGATGGCGCGCCGGGTCGCCCGCATGCCAGGCGCCGGCGGCCGCCAGGGCCGTCCTCGCGTCGGGTACTTGCAGGTAGCACACGTCGGGGCCGTAGGCCGGCAGATCGCGTTCGTGGATCACCGCGCGCGCGCCCCGGCGCACGGCGTCGGCGATGAACCGATGGCCGTCGTCCTTGCTGCCGGGCCGCGCGACGAACAGCGCGCCGGAACCTGTCTGTCGCGAATCGTATTGGACCGCGTCGATGGGGCCGCTCGCCTCGCCGCGGACGCGCTGCGCGTCGATGCGGGCCATCAGATCCGCCAAGTCCCGGCGCGCAACTCTGGGCAGATCGCTCATGCCATGCACCGGCAACGCTCGGCGCCCCGGCGCTCGGCTCGCCCGCTCGCGGGCGCAGGAAGCGCGGATGCGTGCATCAATCGGACCCTATCGTATTCATCGGCACGATCGGGCCGTCGCTTGCGCCGGACCGCGGGGCCCGGTCACCGCGCCTTCAGCGCTGGTCGTAGAGGTAGTCGAAGAACTCCGCGTCGGTGGAAAGTGTCTTCTGGAAATTGGGCAGCAGCCTGCGGTACGCTTCGATCGCCTTGAAGAAGGCGTAGAACTCGGGGTCGACGTTGTAGGCGTTCGCGTAGATCGCAGCCGCCTCGGCGTCGGCCTCACCGCGTATCACCTTGGCCGTCCGTTCCGCCGCCGAGATGATCTCCAGTCGCTCCTTTTCGCGCTTGCCCAACCACTCGTTCTTCAGCCCCTCGCCGTCGGAGCGCCACGCCTGCGCCACCTGCTGGCGCTCGGTGATCATGCGGCCGTAGACGCTCTCGGTCAGGTCGTCCGAGTAGCGGATCTGGCGGATGATCACGTCGAGCAGGTCGATGCCGTAGATCGGCGCGGTCTGCTTTGCACGCTTCAGCATCTCGTTGGACAACTCGTCGCGTCCCTTCTCGATCGAGGTGTACTCGATTTCCGTGTAGGTGTCGCCCAGGATCGAGCTGGCGTCCTGGGAATCGCCCGTGCTCCGCCGCACGATCGTGTTGATCACGTCGGAGTTGCGCACGGCCTCGTTGAGCCGGTTATTGGAAATCACTTCCTTGACCGCCGAGTCGATGACCGCGTCCAGCCGCGTCTGCGCTCCCCGCTGATCGCTGACCGACTGATAGAACAGCTCCGGGTCCAGGATGCGCCAGCGGGCCGTGGTATCCACGTAGATGAACTGCCGTTCCTGCGTGGGCACCAGGGTCGGCTCGCCGTCCCAGGAGATGATCTTCTTCGGAAACCGCACCACCTGATCGATCAGCGGAGCCTTGATCGCCAGCCCGGCGTCGGTCTTTGACCGCACGATGCGGCCGAACTGCAGGACGATGGCCTGCTGCCCCTCCTGCACCACGTAGAACGGCCCAAGCATCAAGAAGATCAGCAGGGCAGCGCCTGCGACGACCAGGATCGTGATGAAGCGCTTCACTGGTTTCCTCCGAGTGAGAGTTCCTGTCCGAGCTGCTTGAGCGGTATGAAGTTGGTCAGGTTCTTGTCGATCAGGTCGGTGCCCTCCGCGTCCTTGAACACCTCCTCGAACATCTCGTAGTAGAGGCGGGTGCGGGTGACCTCCGGGCTCTTCCGGTACTCCTCGTACAGGTGCACGTAGCGTGCCACGTCACCCTCGGCGCGGTTGATCCGCTCGGCCCGGTACCCCTCCGCCTCGGCGATGAGCCGAAGGGCGTCACCGTGCGCCCGCGGGATCGTCTGGTTGTAGGCTTCCTTGCCCTCGTTGATCAGCCGGTTGCGGTCCTGGATCGCCTTGTTGACGTCTTCGAAGGCGTTCTGCACCGCGCCGCGGGGCGGCACGACGCTCTGCAGCTGCACCGCATCCACCCGCACGCCGATGTCGTAGCCGCCGACGCCGAAGAGCGCGTTCATCTGTTCCTGCGCCTGCAACTGGATGACCGGCCGCTCGTCACCCATCACGTCCAGTATCGCGCGGTCGCCCACCAGCCGGTTGAACACGGACCGGGAGATGTCATTGATCGTCGTCTCTCCGTCGACGATGTTGAACAGCCACTTGGCGGGTTCGATGATGCGGTACTGGATCGACCACTTCACGTCGACGATGTTGAGGTCGCCGGTCAGCATCACCGACTCCTCCGGGAACTCCTGGGTGGAGAAGACGGTGCGCACCCCGGCCTCCTCGGTGCGGAAGCCGAACTCCAGCTTGTGCAGCACCTCCGTCTGCACGTTGTAGACACGGTCGACCCCGAACGGCAGCTTGAGGTGCAGGCCGGGAGTGCTTTCGTGGCCCACGTACTTGCCGAAGCGCAACAGGATGCCGCGTTCGCGCGCGTCGACGACGTAGAAGCTGGACAACACGATGATGACCAGCAGGACGGCGGCCAGCATGAGGCCCACCGCCCGCGGGCTGAAGCTGCCGGGGGCGCGGCGCGCTACGGATGAATCGTTCTCTGACATGGGACTCCTCCCTTGAGGGGGACGGGGACCGGCCGCGAACGCCGACCCTTACACGCTATCGACGATATACCCTGATCCGGTCCGAGGTCAAACCGGGAAGCCAGCGGCCGGCATGAGTCCTTGGGAGCGGGAGGACCATGCCTGAATAAAGTTCATAGTATAGTTGACTATGTAAAGGGAGATTCTTAATCTTCGGACATGGCGTCGGATGTCCAACCCTCACTGGGGGCCTGCCCGATCTGCGATCAGCGGCTGCAGGTCAGCGAATACGCGTGCGGTTCATGCGGCGTCACCATTCGCGGTCGCTTCGAGCGCTGCGACCTGTGCGCGCTGCCGGCCGACCTGCTGCACTTCGTGCGGCTGTTTTTGCACGTGGAAGGCAATCTTCGGGAGATCGAACGGCGCCTGGGGTTGTCCTATCCGACCGTCAAGGCGCGCCTCAAGGCGGTGAATGCCGCGCTCGACGCGGCCGGCGCCGAAGCCGACGCCGCGGCGGCACCTGACCGGGACCGCCTGCGGCTGCTGCGTTGCCTTCGCGACGGGGAGTTGTCGCTCGAGGAGGTCATACGGCGGCTGCATGCGGAGGACACGAGCGCCGAGGGAGGTAACGATGGATCAGATCACGCTTGACCTGGATGGCGTCGCGGCCGTTCGTCTGGCGTCGCGCCGGCGGGGGATCATCGCGCGCGCGGTCGAAGGCGAGCGCGGGACCCTCTCGGGTGACGGGCTGGATGCGATCCAGGTCGTGCGCGACGGCGACCGGCTGGAGATCACGGAGCCGCGGCGCGACGAAGACGCAGAGGTGAGCGGCTCGCTGGAGTTGTCGCTCCCGGCGGCCCGCTCCTGGGAGCTTGCCGCCGATACCGCCAACGGCCGGGTGCTGGTTGCCGGCATGGACGGGACGGTGCGCGTTCGCACGGCGAACGGCGCGGTCACGCTGCAGGATCTCACCGGGACCGCCGAGGTGCGCTGTGCGAACGGCTCGATCACCGCGGAGCGGATCGCGGGGCAACTGAACGTCTCCGCGGCCAACGGCAAGGTCACCGTGCGCGACGCGGAGTTGACCGGCGGCAAGTTCCACAACGCCAGCGGCCGCATGGCCCTGCAGGTCCGGCCGACGGGCGACGGCAAGGTTTCGATCATGTCGGGTTCAGGCAGCGTCGTGCTGGCGCTGCCGGCCGACGCGGACGTGACCGCCACGGTCAAATCGAGGGGGCGGCTGCTGAACCGGCTCGGATCGCCGGTGGTCACCACCAGCCCTGGATTCGCGCGGGTGACGCTGGGGTCCGGCGCGTTCTCGATCTTCGTACACACGCTGGGGAGGTGTGAGCTGGTGAGGTTCGACGATTTCGAAAGCAAGGACCGGCGGCCGGGCGAACGGGCGTTCGCTGACGACGATGACCACGCGTGGGACGATCCGGACTTCTCGTTCGAGATCCCGGCCGAGATGTGGGACTTCCTCAAGGAGATGCGCGGCTACGGCCTGAAGTTCGGGAAGCTGGGGGAGGAGATCTCGCGGCAGGTGTACGAGGCGTTCGGTCCGGGGCGTGGCGGTCCGGGGCGTGGCGGTCCCGGACGTGGCGGACGAGGGTTCCGGCCCGGGCCGGGTGGAGCGCGATGGCGCGGCAGCGGACGCTCGCACGAGCATGGCGGGCGCGGCCGGCACGATGGCCCGAAACGGGAACAGGCAGGCGCCGCCGACACGGAGGCGGAGGTCACTCTGGTGCTGGAGATGCTCAAGGAAGGGAAGCTCTCCGCGGAGGAGGCGACCCGGCTGATCAGCGCGCTGCGGCGCTGAGGGGGTAACCCGGCGCGCTCGATGCCGGCTTCGGTGCATGCTTGGTGTGTGGCGGAGTTGGACGAGGTTCGGGCCGTGCGCGTCGAGCCCGATGAGCTGGTCGGAGACGAACTGCTGCAGAGCGGCTTCTGGGGAGCATTTCGCCGTCGGTTGGGATGGCTGTCGTTGCCGGTCGCCGTAACCGGCGCGGGCATCACCGGTACCCTGCTCCTGCTCGGCCGCCGTACGCCGGCGGGCACCTTTGTGTATTGCCCGCTCGGACCACAGGCCGCGGCGCCGTCAGGGGAAAGCGGCGCCTGTCTTGACCGCGTGGCCCGCGCCGTTCACCCGTTGCTGCCTGCGGCGAGCTTCGCCGTGCGCTTCGATCCGCCGTGGCCGGAGGCTTGCTGGCGCGGCGCGCGGCGCGCCGCGCCAGCCGTGCAGCCGCTGAGCACGGTGATCGTGGACCTGCGGCGCGACGAAGCAGATCTGCTGGCAGCCATGAAACCCAAGACCCGATACAACGTCCGCCTCGCCGAGCGCCGGGGCGTCGTGGTGCGCGAAGCGGGCGCCGCCGGGCTTGACGGCTGGTACCGCATGCACCGCGACATGGCGCGCCGCCAGGGCATCACGCGGCACAGCCTGCACTACTTCCGCGAACTGTTCGCTTCTGCCGCGACCTACCCTGGACGGCGGCCGCGGCTGCTGATGCTGATGGCGGAGTACGCGGGTGAGGAGGTGGCCGGCATCGTCGTGTCGCTGTTCGGCCGGCGCGCGCGCTACCTGTACGGCGCGTCGTCGGACCGCCACCGGCAGGCGATGCCCAACTACGGCCTGCAGTGGGCTGCCATGCGTTTGGCCCGGGAGGCCGGCTGCCATACCTACGACCTGTTCGGCATTCCCCGTAGCGCGGATCCGGCGCTGCCGATGGCAGGCCTCTATCGCATGAAGACCGGATTCGGGGGGGCGATCGTGCACCGCGCGCCGGCGTATGACGCGGTGCTCAACCGGCCGCGTCACGCCGCCTTTCGCGCCGCGGAGAAGACACGCTCGTGGTACCTGCAGCGTGGCCGTACGCCGAGCGCGGGAGTCTGATCCTCAGCCGGTCAGAAGAACGCCGGGGCCGTCTGCGCCTGAATCCGGAAGAGCGGCCGGCCGGCGCTCATGCCCGGCCAGGGTATCGCCGCTCCGACCAGGATGAGCGTGACGAGCACCGCGATGACCATGCCGCGGAAGCGCCGCTCGGCCGGCGCACGCTTGATGCGCCCGGTGGCGATGCTCATGAAGGTGACCGCGATCGCCATCAGCAGCGCGTGCTCCACCAGAAAATAACGCAGTTGCGCGTCGCGCATCGCCGCGCCGACATCCTCCAACGCCACCCGGATCCATGGGCTGAACGCCACGTACAGCAACAGACCGATCAGGAACTGCAGCGACAGCAGATGCGTCGTCGCCTGCAGCAACCCGGTGTCCACCGGCTGCCACTGCGCCCGGCGGACCCAGCCGGCCACGCCGCGCGCCAGCAGCAGCAGGAACAGCAGCAGCAGCGGCCAGCGCAGGTAGGAGTGCGCCATGAGGAGGATCGTGTACACGTCGACAACATAGGCATGCGGACAGCCGACATCAACGCGCTGCGGCGTGCTGCCGCACCAGCGCCCGGAAACGGTCGCCGCGGTCGAATTCGTTGCGGAACATCCCGAACGAGGCGCAGCCCGGGGAGAGCAGCACCGTCGCGCCGCGAACGGCTGCGCGCAGCGCGGCCGCGAAGGCGTCCTCCAAGGAATCGAACGGCCCGTCGCACCCCACACCCGCCCGGCGCAGCGCCGTTTCGAGCTTGGCCGTGGCGCTGCCGGCGAGCAGCACGCAGCGACGCAGGGCGTCGGGGCCCAGCGAAGCTGCCGTAGCGGCCAAGGCGGAGAAACTCAGCTCCTTGTCGGCACCGCCGGCCATCAGCACGACAGGTGGCCACAGGGTGCCCAACGCCGCCACCGTCGCCTCCGGGATGGTGGCGGCCGAGTCGTTGACGAAACGCACGCCTGCCACCTCGCCCACTGGCTCCAGCCGGTGCGGCAGGCCGCGGAAGTGGCTCAGGGCGCGGCGGATCGACGCCGGTTCGCTGCCGAACGCCGCTGCTGCAGCCGCCGCTGCCAGCAGGTTGGCGCCGATGACTCGGCCGTGGCCGCCGCCGGCGGGTCCTTGCGCGGCGCCGAACGCCACGCCGGCCCGGCCGCGGACCGAGATCCGGCCTGCGCCGTCTTCGATCCACGCGCCGTCCCCCGCGGGGCGGTGCCGGACGGAGAACAGGACGATGCGGGCGGCGGCGCCGTCGGCGAAGCGCCGGTGCCACGGATCATCGGCGTTGAGGACCAGCGCCGCGCCCGGCGGTTGTCCCTCGGCGATGACGCGCTTGTCCTGCAGGTACTCCTCCATCGAGCGGTATCGGTTCTGGTGATCGCGCAGCAGGTTGGTGACCACGGCCACCGACGGCGCCAACAGGCCCCGGCCGCGCAGGTCGCCCAACTGCCAGGAAGACAGCTCCAGCACCACCGGCGTGTCGGCGGTGAGCTCGTCCAGGAAATCCAACGGCGAGCCGCCGATGTTGCCGCCGAGCCGTGTTCCCGGTGCATCCTCGCGCAGGATGGCGGCCAGCGCCGCGGCGGTGGTCGACTTCCCCTTGCTGCCGGTGACCGCCAGCACCGGCGCCGGACAGCGGGCCAGGAACAGCGACTGGTCGGTCTGCACGTCGGCGCCGGCGGCGGCCGCCGCCGCCAGGAACGGCGAGTCGGACGGCACGCCGGGGTTCTTGACCACCAGGTCGGCGCCGGCGAAGTCGCTCACGCGGTGGCCGCCGAGTGCCAGGCGGACGCTTGCCGGCAGGGCGTCGACGTCCGGCCGCAACTCGTCCGCCGTCCTGAGGTCGGTGACGGTGACGCGGGCGCCGCGGGAATGCAGGAAGCGGGCCGTCCCCAGGCCGCCGCCGTTGATGCCCAGCCCCATGACGGTGGCACGCAGCCCACGCAGGTCCGCGGCCGGCCGCCGCTCGGTCAGTTGGCCGTTCCTCCCTGGTCCTCGGCGCCCGACGAGTCCTCCGTTTCCAGCGCCGAGGCGGGTATCGGTTCGCGCTCGACCGACTCGAGCCGCTCGATCTCCCAGTCCTTGCCGTCCCAGCGGAGCCACAGTCGCTCGGTCACCAACACTCCCGGCGGGTCGGTGTCGCTGACCATGCCCTCGAGGTTGGGCGTCCAGAAGTGGTAGCGGGCCCTGAAGATCGGCTGGGGCTGGCCCTGCTCCGCGTGGATCTCCAGATCGGTGATCCCGTACACCCGGAACGGCGGCGCCTCGAGGCGGCCCAGTTCGTCCCACTCCGGCGCCGACACCACTCTGCTGCCGCCGCGGTTGGCCAGCGCCATGCGGGATTCCAGGAACATGTGCAGGGTCTCGTTGATCAGGCCGCGGCCGGCGTCGCCGGTGACCGCATCCTCCATGGGCTCGGTGTCCATCGCGTTGATGGACTCGTAGAACAGCTCGACCACCTCCGCGGGCTCGAGCCCGCGCGTGACCGGCGGCGCCAGCCCGCGCCCGACGATCGGCACCAGGATCGCCAGCGCGACCGCCGCGCCGGCCCCCCAGCCGAGCAGGCGGCGCCAGTTGCGGTTGAAGAACCGGTTGCGCGCGAAGCGGCGCTCGGCCTGTTCGGCTTCGGCCTCCGCCGCGCGGAGCACCTCCGGCGCCGGATCGCCGAGCTCCGCCAGCGCGTCCGATGCGGCACCGCCGCCCAGCAGCAGGCCCCACGAGGCAAGGGTCGGCACGGCCTTCGTGCCCTGGCCCAGGGAGGCGAGCACCGCGTCGCACAGCTCTTCCGGCGCCGACGGCTGAAAGGTGCGGGGCGAGACCACCGGGAACCCGCGCACGCGGTCGTGCATGTCCTCCTCGGAATCCCCGTCGAACGGGTAGCGGCCGCACAGAATCCGGTAGACCGCGACGCCCAGTGCGAACGCGAGCTGATCGGGACCCTGGCGATGCGGGTGCAGGTAGCGCTCGACGTGCATCAAGCGCTCGGCAGGCGACTTGACGCCGTTCAGCCGTTGCATCACCGCCGGTGGCAGGAACAGGAGGCGGTCGTCATCGGTGAACACCACCGCGTCGCCCTGCAGCGGCCCGGTGAAGTCGACCCGCTCGGCGAGCGCTTCCAGGGCCATCGCCAGCCGGTGCAGGCGTCGGCTCCGGATCGGTGACGGACGCTCCGCGAGCGCTGCGTCCAGGGTGACCCCGTCGACCCACGGACCGACCACGTAGACCTGTTCCCCGTGGTGCCGGTGGCCCGCGAAGCGCCAGACTTGAATGGTAGGCGGATGCTCGGCGTCGAAGTCGGAGACGATCCAGCCGTCGGACTGCGCCACCGCGCCGAGCTGGGCAAGGCTGTACTGGTTGTGCCGCGGCCCCGCCGGTATGCCGAGCAGCGCCTCGCCGTTCAGATCGAGCCGTTCGGGCCGTTCCACGTCGGTCGGTACTATAGCGGATAGCCTGCGGCGGAGGGCTTACGGCGGATGGCGCGGCGTAGCGGGTGCGGAGACCGGCCGCTGGGCGTCGGCATCGCCACCGGTTACGCCTGCGCCGAGCAAGCGGCGCAGCCGCGCCGGATCGAGCCTCACGAACAGGTTCTTCTCGCGCAGCGGCATCACCGCTCCGGGCTCGCCGCCCTTCACGCGCCGCAGGTTCTTGACCTGCGTGTAGTGCACGTCCGCCTTGCCGTTCCTGCGAGCCTTGCTGAAGAACACGGCCAGGGTGGCGGCATCCAGCAGCACCGCCAGCGGCGGGTTCTTGCCTCGCTGAGCGGTGAGGAACACATGGGCTCCCGCATGGTCTCGACAGTGGAACCAGTAGTCGTTGCCGCGGGCGGCGTAACGGAGGATGGCGTCGTTTGCGGACGCCGATCGCCCGACGCGCAGCACCCAGCCGGTCGATTGGAACAGGCTGCCCGGGACGCTGGCCGCGCCGCGAGACGGCGGCCGGGTCGGCTGTCCGGAGGCCGGCTTCGACGCGGCGCCGGCATCGGCGACGCAAGCGACCGGGCCCCGCGCCCGAAACGCCTCCCAGTGTCGCTGGGCGTCGGCCAGCTCGGTCCGCATGCGCTCGACCGCCGCGCGCCGCCGACGATACTCACGGAAGTAGCGGCTCGCATTCTCGGCCGGCGACCAGCCCGGGATCAGCGTGATGTCCGCCCCGCCATCCGTCGCCGGCAACCGTGTCGCCGCTCGGTCGATGAGGTGGGCGTTGGCCAGGATCGTCTGTCCGGCCACACGCATCGCCCGGTAGTCGGCGGCGCGCTTCAGTGCGGCTCGCAGTCTGGCGATGCGGATGGCGCGGCGCTGACGCTCGCGCTCGAACCTGAGGCGGACGGCGTGCGCATCGCGCAACGCGCGTTCGATCCGTTCCCGCGCCTGGTGGGACGCATCGAGGCGGGCGTTGTAATCGCCGGCGCCGTACAGAGGACGCAACCGGTACCGCTGCGCGTCCCGCCCGCCGCCGTGCACGGACGGGTCGAAACGGCTGCCGGCCGTCTCCCCACGCTGCGGCCGCCGGAACAGGGCCTCGAGGATGGTACCCTGTTCATCGGTGACCACACAGTTCGAAGCCCCGCTCCACAGACGGAACCAGATGATGCGCGGCCGCACCCCCGCCCCGCAGTGGATGCGCACGATCCTCTCCGTGCCGAGTTGCAGTGCCGAAACGATGCGGCTGTTGCGCACATGAGCGCGCAGGAAGTTCACGAAGCGCGGTGCCGGCTCCCGCCCTGAGGGAAACGGCGCGGCGGTGCGATGCAGCCGGCTGGCTCCGGCGGCGAGACAGCACATCAGGGTGAGCCGGGCTGGGCCGACACCCCGTTCGGGAGCGCCCGGGCGGTGCAACAAAAACAGAAGGGTCGCGGGTCCGGTCTGCGCGACGTCACGTATGATGGTTCCGGCCAGCTTGAGCTCGACGAGCACCCGATCGATCTCACGCCAGTTCAGCGACGCTCCGCTCGTCGCCAGCCGGGAAGTGATCCGCGTGCGGTCGTGTGCCACGGTGATCGCCCAATGAAAGCGCGCGGCGCCTTCCGCCGCTACGCCCGGCCGCCGACTGTGGCGTCATGGGGTCGAGATGGTCGTTTTGTAAGCGAATGTAAAGACCGGCGCGAGTGGCGCCGCGGTGGCGTGCCGCGGGCTGGCACCGTTCTTGCTAGATCGGGTCGGCATGACGCTTCGCATCATCCCGTTCGTCCTTGCGCTGTCCGTCGCCGCTGCCTCCTCTGCGCAGGAGTTGCAGGTCGACCTCGCCGGCAACGGCCCAGAAATCGACGCCGCGGCTTTCGATCTTCGCCTGCAGGAGGTGCGTCTGATGGCCCGCACCCACCGGGGCAGAGGACGCTCCGTCGCCGGGGTCGACACCGAGTCGCTGACGATGGGGCCGCTGCGGCTTGCCGGTCTGGCACGGCTCGTCATGACTTCGCCGCTCGGCCTGTATCCGTGGAGCTCCGCCCTGACCGTCGCTGGTTCCCCGTTCCTGGACGCGGCACAGGTCCCCTCCGGGCGGTTCGGTGCGGCGTTGCGAGCCGACGCCGGCTATTTCTACGTGATGCGCCGATCCGCGACGCTGGAGCGGTTCGGTATCGGTGGACGCATCCGTCACGATGCCGGGCTGGAAGCCGAGCTGGCGGCCGTATTCAGCCGTCTGACGCCTGAGCCCGTCGGCGCGGCCGATGCGCGCACGGAGCCCCGGGAGCGGATGATCCACGCGGCCGCCCGTATTCGCGGAACCGGCAACCTGCTGCAGGTGATCGCCGTGCCGATCGTCATGGCGGCCGACCGGCTGCCGCTGTCAGGCGCGGGAGTCGTCAGCGCCGGATTGGTCACGGATTGGCTCACGCTGGACGGCTCGCTGGCGCTGGCCGGCCGGGGCTACTTCACCGGCGACGCCAAGCATGCCGCCGGAGCGACCACGGCGATCCGCATGCGTGCCGCTGGCGCCTCCGGCCAGTCGCTGGAGCTGCGCTCGCAATGGCGCGCGGACGCGGCGCCGGAGCGGGTGGTGTCCGCTCGGCTGGCCGTGGGCGCGGGCTCCACATCCGGTTTCTCCGGAAGGGCCGAGATCTCGCATCGCAAGACGCGCTCGTCGGATCGCGTGCGCGTGTCCGGCCGGGCGGAGGCGCGTGATCGAGGCAACCGCGGCTGGCTGTCCGGATCGGTGAGCACGGCCGGCAACCGCACGACCTCCCGCGTCGAGATGGGGGCGCGGCTGCAGGTGGCCCCGCAGTTGCAGCTCACCGTGGCGGCGGGTTGGGCCGGAGAGTGGAGCGCCCGCGTGGAGTGCGTGCTGAGGGAAGCCCGGAACCAGGCGCGCCTGGATCTCGACGACGACGGCGACTGGGGGATCGGCCTCACGCTGCGCCGGTGATCGCGGGCCGCGCGCCGCGCGCCTCGATTTGCCCGGTGCCGTGGCGGCGCGTAGAATCGCGGGAATCGAAGACTCGCTCTTTCTGCACAACACCCTGACCGGCAGGGTGGAGCCGTTCGTACCCCTGGTCGAAGGCCGGGTCGGCATGTACTGCTGCGGGCCGACCGTCTATCTCGATCAGCATCTGGGCAACCTCCGCACCTATCTGTTCGAGGATGTGCTGCGGCGCACCCTGGAAGACTGCGGCTATGAGGTCCGCCACGTCATGAACATCACCGACGTGGGCCATCTCACCGACGATGGTGATGAGGGCGAGGACAAGATGATCAAGAGCGCCCGCGCCGGAGGCCTGTCGGTGGAGCAGATCGCCGAGCACTACACCGATCAGTTCTTCCGGGACTGCCGGGCGCTCAACATCACCAGGCCGACGGTGGTGTGCAAGGCGACCGAGCACATTGCGGAGATGATCGCGCTGATCGAACGGCTTGCGGAGCGTGGCCACACCTACCAGGCAGCCGGCAACGTCTTCTACGACATCTCCACGTTCCCGTGCTACGGCCAGATGGCACGGCTCGACCTGGAGGAGTTGCAGGCTGGCGCCCGCATCGAGGTGGATGCCAACAAGCGCGGCCCGCACGACTTCGGCCTGTGGTTCACCAAGTCGAAGTTCGAGCGGCAGGCGATGTTGTGGGACTCGCCCTGGGGGCGCGGCTATCCCGGATGGCACATCGAGTGCAGCGCGATGTCGAGGCGCTACCTGGGCAAGCGCTTCGACATCCATTGCGGAGGCGTCGACCACATCCCGGTGCATCACACCAATGAAATCGCCCAGTCGGACGGAGCGACCGGCGAACCATGCGTGCGCTACTGGGTGCACGGCGAGTTCCTGGTGATCGAAGGGGCGCGCATGGCCAAGTCGGGCGGGAACATCGCCACCGTGTCCGAGCTGGTCGAGCGCGGCTTCGAGCCGCTCGACTACCGCTATTTCTGCCTGGGCGCGCACTATCGCGACCAGCACACCTTCTCGGCGCAGGGGATGGAGGCCGCCCGCTCCGCCCGCCGCCGCCTGCTCGACCGCGTCGCGGAGTTCGCGAAGCTTGCCGCCGGTGCCGAGCCGCCGGGCGCGGAGGAGCTCGCGGAGGAGGCTTGGCTGGACTTTCGCCGCCACGCGCGGGACGACCTGCACATGCCACGCTGTCTGGCGGTGCTCTGGGGCCTGGTGAAGGAGCCGCGCGTGGGCGCGGCCGCCAAGCTCGAGGTCCTGCGGCGCATGGACCGCATCCTGGCGATCGGCATCGAGGCGGCCGGTTCACGCAGTACGGAGCTCGCCCCGGAGTTGTGTGACCTGATCGAGCAGCGCTCGGCCGCCCGCTCGCAGCGGGACTTCGTCACCGCGGATCGGATTCGCGATGAGCTTGCCACGCGCGGCATACTGCTTGAAGATCGGCCCGACGGGGTGCGCTGGCGCTATGCGAACGGAAAGAGTTCACCGAAGCTGTAACCAGGGGTCGTCGATGTTGTTGTCCAATGGTGTAGCGAGCCGCGACTTTGACCAGATTTACCGAACCCTGTTTCCCACCCTGTACCGGGTGGCTTACCGCATCTGCCTCGACCAGGGGCTGGCGGAGGACATCTGCCAGGAGGCGTTCATGCGCTACCTGCGGCGTCCTGCTCCGCTCCCCGACCTCGACCAGACCAAATACTGGCTCCTGCGGGTGGTACGCAACCTGTCGCTCAACGTGGAGAAGCGCAGAAAGCGCGAGTTCCGAGCCAACCGCGACGTCACGCGCGCGCCGCGGGGGACCCGGGATGAGACGGCAGATGACGAGGTGCTGCGCTCCGAGACCCAGTCCGCGGTCCACGACGCGCTGGGCAAGCTGCCCGTCAACCTGCGGACGCCACTCGTGATGCGCGAGTACGGGGGCTTGAGCTATCGTGAGATCGCCGGTGTGCTGCACCTCAGCGAGAGCAACGTCAAGGTGCGGGTGTTTCGCGCCCGCCAGCGCCTGGCCAAAATCCTCGATCCGAGCAGTCTGCATGTGTCCTGACGACCCCGTCCTTTCGAGCTTCCTCGACCACGAGCTTCCGCCTGGCGGCTCCGAGCGCATCGAGGCCCACCTGACCGGATGCGAGCACTGCCGCACTCGTCTGCGGCGTTTCCAGTCCGTGTCGCACCGTCTCCTGGAGTGCGACGAGCCCGATGTGGAAGAGGCGGCGGCGCGGGTCTGGCGGCGGATCGACGCGCAGGCGCCGGTTGCTTCCGCGCGGCGCCGCAGGTCGCTGCGACTGCCGATCGCGGCGGCGTCCGCGGCGGTGGCGATCGCCTTCGTATTTACCGTGGCGCTCGGGGACCGTCCGCTGGCGGCGGGCGAGTGGGGACTGGCCGCCGCGCTGAGCCGGACGGCTGCCGTCCCCGATGACCCGGTGGCGCCGTACGCCGGTGCGGCGCGCGCGGCGATGCTGGAGCTGGCGCTGCCCGAGACCAGCGAGTTGCAGCTCTTCAGCGCGCCGCAGATCCTGCACGAAATCGAGTTGCAGCAATCCGCGCCGGCGTCCCTCGGCGACCGCGTGGCGGTGATGGAGGTGAAGCTGCCTCCCGCGCGCTATCAGCTTGTCGGACTGCCTGTCATCGTGCACGAACGGGAACTTGAGACAGCCAGGCCGTAGGTGCCGGGGGCTCCGCTCCCTGGCCTGCTCCATGCTGATGACCCTCGCCGCCGGCGGCGTGCCGGTTGTCGCACAAAGCGATTCCTCTTCATCGGCGCCGAGCGACCCGCTGGCGGAGTGGGCTACCCGCCCGCTCGAGATCCGCTTGGCGATCAGTCTGGTCACCTTGGACGGAGACATCATCATGAAGCTGGATCAGTCGCAGCCCACCGAGCCAGGACGGGCGGTCGGCGCCACCCTGGTGCAGGAGAACCGTCTGCGGGTAGAGGCGTTGTTCACGCCGTTCTGGAATACCGAAACCGAGCTCATACTTCATGTGCAGGGCCAGATCTGGGTCGGCGACTCGGAAGGCGGTTACGGGGATGAACCGGTCGCAAGCGCCTATCGAGCCATGCCGGTGGCGCTCGGCGACAGTGTGTTGTTCTTCCCGCTCGGCGGCGAGCGGGAACTGCAAGGCAGTACCAGACGGTTCCATTTCCGGAGCGAGCCGTTTCCAGTCGATCCGGTACAGCGCCATGAAGCTGAGGACGGACCGGTGGCCGTGGTGATCGTGATGGCGGTGCAGGTAGATCTCTACCAAGAGAACGGGGCGGCGGAACAGCTCGAAGTCGTCTCCTGATTCCGCGCCGTGATCCGCAGGCGGCTGAGCGCGGGCGCCGCCCGCGCGGTGGCGGCGCTCAGCTTGGTAGTGGCGGCGGCATTCGCGGTTTCCACGATGGCGACGCCATCGCCACGGCTGCATACGGTGGCGCCGCAGGTGACCGCCCCCGGGCGGGTAGTCAGCCTGCAGGGCCGGTTCTTCGGTCGCGAACGCGGCACCAGCGCGGTAACCTTCGCCGGCCGGGAGCCGCGCACGAGCGCGTACCGCTCCTGGTCGGACCGGCGCATCGTGGTCGTCGCGCCCGCGGCGTTCTCCAGCGGGCTCGTGCGTGTGGTGACTCGGGCAGGCGTCAGCGGCGGGCTGCTGCTGACCCACCGCGATGATCTGCCGAGACCGGTTGCCGGCGACCGGCGGCCCGAAGGGCCCCCGATCGTCACGGCGGTGAGCCCGGCGGCCGGTACTGTCGGTGCCCGCATCACGATCAGTGGCGCTGGCTTCGGGTCATCGCCCGCCGCCGGCGCGGTGCGCTTCACGGCGGCGGCCGGCGGTGATGCTGCCGCCTCGGCGATGGCGGGAGCGCAGGAGTGGCCGGACCTCGTTGTGGAGAGCTCCTCCGTCGATCAGGATCACGTCCGCTGGAGCGATCGTCAGATCGTCGTGCGCGTGCCGGCCGGCGCCCGCTCGGGCGGGGTGTCCGTACGCACGGCAACCGGCGTGAGTGCCGCCCACGACTTCCAGGTCCGCAGCGAGGTGGGGACCGTGCGCTATCACGATCCGCGCGGCTACGCAGCGACCTACGCCGTCGGCATCGCGGCGGCGAGTACCGCCGCCGGCGCAGAGCTCTATCTGTGGATCCCCACGATTCCGGCGACGCCGGCGCAGCGGCACGAAGCGGAGCCTTCGGTCGACGGGCGGCCGATCTATCGTGATCCCGCGGGCGTCGGGCTGTTCCAGTTGCGCGATCCGGTCTCGGGCGGCAGTTACCAAATACGGAGCCACTACCGGGTGCGGCGCTATGCGATTCAAGCCAGCATCGAGCCGTCGTCCGTACGCGGTTACCGCACCGACAGCGGGTTCTACGAACGCTTCACCGGCGCCGACGCGGTGGTGCCGTCCGGTGGACGCCTGCCGACTATCGCCGAGCGAGCCATGCGGGGGTACGTCAACCCGCTGTGGCGGGCCCGCTTGGCATTCGACTACGTGGTCGCCCGTCTGCAGCCCGCCTCCGCGGCAGGCGCGCGGATCGCGCCCGCCGGTGCGGAACCGATGGAGGTGGTGGCGGCCGCGATCGACGAACGCCTCGCGGCGCCGTACGAGTACGCGCTGACGTTCAGCGCGGTGGCCCGTGCCGCGGGTATCCCGGCACGGCCCGTGGCCGGATACCTCATCGGCGACGGCGACCGGGCGGTCCCGCACTACTGGGCGGAGTTCTACCTGCAGGACTTCGGCTGGGTGCCGGTGGACCCGGCGGCGGAAGACGGCGCTGCTGTCCTGCCGTGGGCCGCAGGCGACACGGCGGTCGACGCGTGGTTCGCCAGACTGGACAGTCGCAGGATCGTCCTGGCCAAGGGGGTCTCCGATCCGCACCCCATCGCGCGCGCCCGACGCGTGCAGCGCGCGGAGGTCACCGGGCTGCAGACCGCGCACGAGGACGTGATGGGCGCGCTGACCGGTTACCGCACGAGCTGGCTGGAGCTCACCATCACGGAGCGCTTCTGAGCCCCGGACCGATGAGATAGGCGCCGACCGGAATCGAACCGGTGCATAAAGGTTTTGCAGACCTCTCCCTTACCACTTGGGTACGGCGCCGGGTTGCGCGCTACATAGTGCGCACGGGACGGCGCCGTGTCGATGCCCTGGAAACCGCGCAGCGTTCGGCCGCGTATGCCGCTCGCAGCTCCCGCCGCATCACCTTGTTGGAGGCGGTCCGAGGTAGCGCATCGATGAGGCAGACCTCCGAGATCTTGAACAGCGGATTGAGCCGTTCGGCAAGGGCGCGCTGCAGCGCCGGGAGCGGGTCGGGTACCGGCTTCGTCGCAACCGCGAAGATCACCAGGCGATCCGGGCCGCCGTGGCGATCCGCAACCTCGACAGCCGCGCACTCGCTGATGTCGTCCACTCCTGACAGGGCACGCTCGATCTCGACGGAGGACACCTTGATCCCGGACAGATTCATCGTGTCGTCGACGCGGCCGAGGGCTCGATAGTAGCCTCCCGGCAGGCGCTGCATGTGATCGCCGTGGCGGCGCAGCGGCCGTCCGCCGACGATCGGGGTGCCGGCCAAGTACACGTCGTGGTGGTCCTCGTTGAGCAGCTCGGTGGACAGGCCCACCGACGGCGGCACCAGGAACAGCTCGCCGTTGGTCGTCGGTTGCCCGTGCTCGTCGCGAATGGCCAGGTCCAATCCGAACGCCGGAGTCGTGAAGGTCGCTGGCGCCACCGGCTGATCCATCGTCGCCGAGAGGTAGGCGCCGCCGATCTCCGTGCCTCCGCAGTACTCGATAACCGGGCGGTAGCCGGCGAGCGCCATCAGGTACAGTTGGTCGTCCGGGTCCGAACATTCACCCGTCGAGCTGAAGCGGCGTATGCAGCTCCAGTCGATTCCCTCCATGCAGCCGGAGCGGCGCCAGAGGCGCACCAGCGTCGGCACCAGCCCGAGCATGGTGACACCCGCGTCACGCACGAACCTGCCGAAGTCCGCCCCCTTCGGGCCGGGGTAGTACAGGGCGATCGTGGCCCGGTTGAGGAGCGCGGCGTAGATCAGCCACGGGCCCATCATCCACCCCAGGCTCGTCGGCCACGCCAACACGTCGTCGGGCCGTACGTCATGCAGCAGCAGGGCGTCCGTCGCGCACTTGATCGGGGTCAGATGCGTCCACGGGATCGCCTTGGGCTCGCCGGTGGTGCCGGAGGAAAACAGGATGTTGGTGTGGGCCCCGGCAGCGCAGGGGACCGCATCGGCCGGGTCGGCGGACATGATTTGCTCCCAGGGGGTATCGGCGGCGCGGAGCCGGCGTCCGTCCGGGAGCTCGCCGATGACGATGGCGTCCAGGTCGGGAGCGGCATCCAAGAGTCGCTCGTAGGTCCGCGTGGCGACGATCGCCAGCGATGCGTCGGTGATGCGCAGCCGGATCGCCACCTGCGGCGCCGCGAAGCTGTCGGCGATCGAAACCGCCGTGCAGCCGGCCAGGATCACGCCAAGGTAGGCGGCGACTGCATCCGCCGTCATGGGCAGGTAGAGCGCCACACGGGCGCCCGGTTGCAGCCCGCGGGCGCGGCAGTGCCCGGCCACGGCGTACGCCAGCCGCGCCAGATCGGCTCGGCTCATACCGCCCAGCGGTCCGTCCTCTCCCTTGCGATAGATGATCGCCAGCCGGTCGTCGGCCGCGCCCGGCTGCAGGCAGTTCTCGGCGATGTTCAGCCGCCCTTCGGGGAACCAGTGGCCCTCGCGCCACGCCGGCCCCGGATTGCCGCGAAAGCCGATCCTGAGTTGCTCACACATCAGTTCCCAGAACTCGGTGCGATGCTCGATCGACCAGCGGTGCAGAGCGGCAACGTCGTCGGCGCCCACGCGCTGCGCCAGCCTGCGGACGTTGGTGTCTCCGGCCGCCATCTCCGGCAGCCACGCCGGCGCCGGCGGCAGGTCAGGGTCGCGGTCCGAATATGCGGCCGCGAAGCACAGCCGGTGGACCGCAAAGGGAATACGGGTGAACGGCAGAGGCTCGGCCAGCACCTCACGGACCATCCGTTGCCAGCGCTGCTCTCCGGTCGGCTCGGCCGTGCACCGCTCGATACGCTTCGCGAGCGCAGCCGCATTGCAGACTCCGAGCGACGTCAGCGTCGGCAGGACCGAGGGCTTGGGCTCCGTTTCGACCTCCATTCCCAACCGTGAGGAGTCTGCCGGACCGGCCACCGCTCACGCAAGTCCACTCGGTTCCTCCGAGCGCTTGCGGCGAACGACGGCGAGCCAGCATTCGCGTGGGCTCATCCGGTTGTACCGGCCGCAGGTTGCGTGTGCCCGCCCGGAGCGGTACCCTGCACGGTGCATGGCACGAGGGCGAGCCGTGAGTCCGGTCAGCCGGACAACCCGCGTCCTTGATTCTGCCACCCGCAGGATCGAGCCGACCGTACCGACGGTCAGGTTCGCTGCCGAACCGGGTGGCGGAGGTTCCGGAGTCGGGCACGTGAGCGCCGCCGCATTCGGCCGTCCGACCCGCGGTCCAGGAGGAAGACCATGGTGCAGCGCCTGACGCCGGAGGGGGCGTTGGCTCCCGAATGCCACGACGACCCCGGCATGACAGACCAGCAGCTCCTGTACGCGTTTCGCGTGATGATCCAGTCGCGTGCCATCGACGAGTGGGCGGTCAGCCTCACCCGGCAGGGCAGGCTGCTGCCGTATCCGCCCGCCGTCGGGCAGGAGGCCAACAGCGTCGGCGGCGCCATGGCGCTGCGCGACGACGACTGGATCGTCTACGCCTACCGCGAGCTCGGCGCCTTGCTGGTTCGCGGCCTGCCGATCACCACTCACTTCCAGTACTGGTACGGCGTCGAGGACGGCAGCCGGCTGGACATCGATCGCTATCATCTGGCGCCGGTGTCCATTCCGATCGCCTCACAGCTTCCGCACGCCGTGGGGCTCGCGTTCGCCGAGCGTCACCTGGGGCGCGACCGCGTGGTGCTCTGCTACTGCGGCGACGGCGCCACGTCACAAGGTGACTTCCACGAGTCGCTCACCTTCGCCGGCGTCTGGAAGACCCCGACCGTGTTCTACGTCCAGAACAACCAGTACGCGCTGTCGACCCCACGGGACGCCCAGTGCGCGGCGCCGTCCTTTGCCGGCAAGGCCTCCGGCTACGGTTTTGCCGGCGTGCAGGTGGACGGCAACGACATTACCGCGGTCTATCAGGTCGTGCGGGAGGCGGTACGGCGCGCACGGGCGGGCGACGGGCCGACGCTGATCGAGGGCATCACCTACCGCGTGGGGGCCCACACGACCACCGACGACCCGAGCCGCTACCGCACGCGCGAGGAGGAACGCACCTGGGAGCGGCATGATCCCGTCAGGCGCCTGCAGCAGCTCCTCCTGGATCGGGGACTGCTGACGGAAGCGGACACCCGCTCGCTGGTGGCCGAGGCGCGTACCATGGCGCGGAAGGCGTTCGAGGAGGTGGAGTCGGCGCCCGACCCCGACCTGGAGGCCGGCTTCCGCCACACATTCGCGGAGACTCCGCCGGTCCTGCAGGACCAGTTGGCGCGGCTGCGCGAGTTGCGCGGCGACGGGTGTTGCAGCGACCGATGAGAGGCCGCCGGTGAGACTGGTCAATCTGGTCTCTTCCATCAACGACGGGCTGCGCACCGCGATGCGGCACGACGAACGGGTGATCACCTTCGGGGAGGACATCGGCGTCAACGGCGGCGTGTTTCGCGCGACCACGGGCTTGCAGGAGGAGTTCGGTGCTTCGCGGTGCTTCGATACGCCCCTGGCCGAGAGCGTCGCCGTCGGCAGCGCGCTGGGCATGGCGGTCGCGGGACTGCGCCCGGTAGTGGAGATCCAGTTCAGCGGATTCATCTGGACCGCGTTCAGCCAGATCATCAGCCACGTGGCGCGGATACGGACCCGGACGCAAGGCGCCTTCACCGCGCCCTTGGTGATCCGCATGCCCTACGGTGGCGGCGTCCGAGCGCTGGAGCACCACAGCGAAAGCATGGAGGCGATCCTCGCGCACGTCCCGGGCATCAAGGTGGTGATCCCGTCCACGCCGCACGACGCCAAGGGGTTGCTGATCGCCGCGATCCGCGACCCCGATCCGGTGATCTTCATGGAGCCCACGCGCGTCTATCAGGCGCCAAGACAGGAGATCCCGGAAGGTGACTTCGCCATCCCGCTGGGCACCGCCCGGGTGGTGCTTCCCGGCAGCGATTTGACCATCGTCTCCTACGGGGCACAGATGAAGGAGGCGGTCGCCGCGGCACGCCGGCTCCGGGACGAGGCTTCGGTGGAGATGATCGACCTGCGCACGATCTACCCGCCGGATCTGGCGTCGGTGGTCGATTCGGTGCGCAAGACCGGGCGCCTGCTGGTGGTGCACGAGGGACCGCGTTCGTACGGCGTGGGCGCAGAGCTGACGGCCGCCGTCGCGGAGCAGGCGTTCCTGCACCTGGAGGCACCGCCCGCGCGCTTGACCGGCAGCGACATCGTCGTGCCACTGCCACGGCATGAGCGCCATTACCTGATCAGCGTCGCCGATATCGTGAGCGCGGCCCGGCGGCTGCTGAGCTATTGAGGCGGTGGGCAAATGAGGCGGTGGGCAAATGAGGCGGTGGGCAAATGAGGCGGTGGGCAAATGAGGCGGTGTTGAGCGATGTATGAGTTCAAGTTTCCGGACATCGGCGAGGGTCTGCACGAAGGCAAGATCCTGGAGTTGAAACTGCAGCCGGGCGATGCGGTCGAGGAGGGCGACGTCCTCGCCATCGTCGAGACCGACAAGGTGGTGGCGGAGATTCCCTCGCCGAAGACGGGCGTGCTGCGCCGCTTCGGATCCGCGGCCGGCCAGATCATCAAGGTCGGCGATCCGTTCGCCTACATCGAGGTGGAAGGAGAGGAGAACGGCGCCGAACGGACCGAGACCGGCGACCGCTCGGAACACGACGGGTCGCGGCCGCCCGAGGGGGCCACCATCGTCGGTCGACTGGACGCCGGCGACGACCTGCTTCCCCCGAGCGACGAGGCGTCCCCGGCGGGCGCGGGTGACGACGGGGCGGCGCCGCCCCCCGCGGCCGAACCCCCGGAACTCCCGCGCAGCCGTACCGCCGCGTCCGGGCCGGCGCTGGCGACCCCGGCCGCGCGCCGTCTGGCGCGTGACTTGAACGTCGACCTGGGCTCCGTGCGGGGAACCGGCGAGAGCGGTCGCATCAGCAAGGAAGATATCTGCTGCGCCGCCGAGGCACATGCCGCCATGCCGGTGGCCGCGCCGCCGGCGCTCGGCAAGGACGCGTTCGGCTTCCCGCTGATCGACGACCCGCTCACCAGATCGGTGGACCTGCCGGCCGGGCAGCGGGTGGAACTGACCATCCTGCGCAAGACCATCGCGCGCAACATGGAGATCAGCCGCAGGATCCCGACGGCGATCGTCCACGATCTGGGCGAGGTCGACGAACTGGTGGAACTGCGCACGAAGGCCAATCGCAACCGCACCACGCACATCAGCTACCAGCCGTTCTTCATGAAGGCGCTCGCGACCGCGCTGCGCGACGTCCCGGTCCTGAACGCCACCTACGACGCGGTCTCTCAGGAGGTGACCGTGTACCGCGAGGTCAACATCGGCTTCGCGGTCAATACCGAGGCGGGGGTGCTGCTGCCGGTGATCCGCGATGTCGACTCCAGCACGATCCTGACGATCGACCACCAGATGAAGCAGCTCGTGGCGGCGGCCCGCAACCGCTCGCTGAACGCCGACGACTTGCGCGGCGGCACCTTCGCTCTGACCAACTTCGGGCCGTTCGGGGGCTTGTGGGCGGCGCCGATGATCTTTCCGCCGCAGGTGGCGATCCTGGGCATCGGCCGAATCCACCAGACGCCCCGCGTGGTCGACGGGGGGGCGATCGAGGCTCGCGTGGTCCTTCCCGTCTCGTTGGCGTTTGATCACCGCGTGGTCGACGGCGTGCCGGCCGCCACCTTCGTGTCGCGCTTCCTTGAGCTTCTGTGCTCGCCGCAGGAGTTGATGGTATCGATGTAAGCCGGTCCAGGTGACCGTCCGACCGTCGATCGAATCGTGCTCGACCAGCTTGGGCTCGACCAGCTTGGGCTCGACCAGCTTGGGCTCGACCAGCCCGTGGGGCGCGTCGATCCATCGGCTGCACACCACCACGTCCACCATGGACGAGGCTGGCCGGCTTGTCGCAGCGTCGCCCCCGCACGGGACCGTCGTCACCGCCGATCGGCAGAGCGCGGGGCGCGGTCGCAGTCCGGGGAGCCGCTGGTGGTCGGAGGCCGGGGCCAATCTGCTGTTGACACTCATGCTGCGTCAGGACCAGACCTCGGCGGAGCCCTCCACGGTGCCGCTCCGTGTGGGCTGCGCGCTGGCCGAGGTGGCCGCGGCGCGGGGTCTGTCGCCGTCCATCAAGTGGCCCAACGACCTGCTGATCGGTGGGCGCAAGCTGGCCGGCGTGCTGTGCACGGCCACGCGAGGATGGCTGCTGGTGGGCGTTGGCATGAACGGCAATCAGCGGTCGTTCCCGCCCGACGCGGGAGATGCCACGTCGCTCGCCCTGTGCCTCGGGCACAGCGTCGAACGCTCCCGGCTGGAGCGGGACGTGCTGGCGGCGATGCACCGACTGCTGGATGGCGACCACTGGCTCGACCGGCTGCGCGGGCGGCTTGCCGGGGTCGGCGGTCCGGCGCGGGTCGAGCAGGAAGGCGGAGCTGTCGCCGGCGTGGTGCTCGGGGTAGACCGGCACGGCGCGCTGCGGCTTCGCGCCGGCTCCCGATCGGGGACGATCACCCGAGTGTGGAGCGGCAGTCTCACGTTGGGAGTTGAGCTCGAGTGCCCGGCGACAGAAAATTGACCGCGGATGTTGGCGCTGGCGGCCGGAGTTGTTATCTTGGCTTCAACTATCCCAAATCACATAACTCTTCAAAAAGGGTGATCCATGGCTAAGCAACTGCAGTTCGACGAGTCGGCGCGGAAGGAGCTTCTTGCCGGCGTGACCAAGCTCTCCAACGCCGTCAAGGTGACGCTGGGCCCCAAGGGCCGCAACGTCGTTCTGGACAAGAAATTCGGCGCTCCAACGATGACCAATGACGGGGTCACGATCGCGAAGGAGATCGAGCTCGAAGACCCGTTCGAGAACATGGGAGCGCAGCTCCTCAAGGAAGCGGCGACCAAGACCGACGACGTGGCCGGCGACGGCACCACCACGGCGACCGTCCTCGCCTATTCGATGATCAAGGAAGGACTCAAGTCGGTCGCGGCCGGCATCAACCCGATGGACATCAAGCGCGGCGTCGCCGTTGCGGTGGACCTGGCGGTGGACCACATCAAGAGCGTCGCCAAGGACATCAACGAGAAGGAGGAGATCGCGCAGGTCGCCGCCATCTCCGCCAACAACGATCCGACCGTCGGCGAGTTGATCGCCAACGCGATGGAGAAGGTCGGCAAGGACGGCGTCATCACGGTCGAGGAATCCAAGTCGATGGAGACCAACCTCGAGGTGGTGGAGGGCATGCAGTTCGACCGTGGCTACCTGTCGCCGTATTTCGTCACCAACCGTGACACCCAGACGGCGGTGCTGGAGAATCCGTACGTGCTGATCCACGACAAGAAGATCTCCAGCATGAAGGATCTGCTGCCGTTGCTGGAGAAGCTGGCGCAGTCCGGCAGGCCGCTGCTGCTGATCGCCGAGGACATCGAAGGTGAGGCGCTGGCCACGCTGGTTGTCAACAACCTGCGCGGCACGCTCAACGCCTGCGCGGTGAAAGCGCCGGGCTTCGGCGACCGACGCAAGGCGATGCTCGAGGACATCGCCATCCTCACCGGCGGTCAGGTGGTGGCCGAGGAACTGGGCCTGAAGCTGGAGAACACCGAGCTCGAGCAGCTCGGAACGGCCAAGAGCATCAAGGTGGAGAAAGAGAACACCACCGTCATCGAAGGCGGCGGCAAGCAGCCGGACATCACCGACCGCATCGCGCAGATCAAGGTGCAGATCGATGAGACCACCTCCGACTACGACAAGGAGAAGCTGCAGGAGCGCTTGGCCAAGCTGGCCGGAGGCGTCGCCGTGGTCAACGTCGGCGCGGCCACCGAGGTCGAGCTGAAGGAAAAGAAGCACCGCGTCGAGGACGGCCTGTCGGCCACGCGCGCTGCCATCGAGGAAGGCGTGATTCCGGGCGGTGGCTCCACGCTGGTGCAGGCGGCCGGCAAGCTGGGCGAACGGGACCTGGACGACCTCAACGAAGCGCAACGCGTTGGCTTCAAGCTCGTGCAGCGCGCGCTGGAGGAGCCGATCCGCCAGATCGCCGTGAACGCCGGCATGGACGGATCGATCGTCGTCGAGCGCGCCAAGAACGAGGCGCCGGGCATCGGCTTCGACGCGCAGACCATGGAGTGGTGCGACATGTCGGGCGCCGGGATCATCGATCCGGCCAAGGTCACCCGCTCGGCGCTCACGAACGCCGCGTCCATCGCCGGCCTGCTGCTCACTACCGAGTGCACGATCACCGATCTGCCGGAAAAGAAGGAGGCTCCCGCGGGACCTCCGGGCGGCCCGGGCGGTGACATGGGTGGCATGGGCTACTGAGAGGCCGGGGTTACCGACCGTTCTGTCGAAATCGATCCCGCCCTGTACTCGGCGAACCGGTATTGCGGCGAACACGATGAGGCCTCACGTCCGCGCTGTGCGGGCGTGAGGCCTGTCTCATCTGCTTGATGAACCTGTCGGTGACATGAACCTATCGGCGAACAGGCGGCGAACCCGCGGGCTATCGCGTGCGGACTTCATGTTCACCATCGGCTACCGTGGCAGCGTCGCAATGGTCGACCGCGCCGCGCGGCGACGCTATGCGCGGCTGTCGTGCGAAGGGTTGCTCGAGCGCGGGCTGTACAAGGCGGCGCTGTGTGCCGCGGAGTTCGATGGAGACGCCGAGGCGCAGCAGGCGGTGCTGAACTCCTACAACGCCGATGGACTCGTGCCGGTGGCCGACGTGGACCAACTCCGGGCCCGGTTCGGGGTGTTCGGCGTGCCCGACTCCGTGACCGGCGTCGAGCGGGTATGACCATGTCCATCGCGGTGTGTCCGTCGCGGTGTGCCGCCGCGGTTGTGCCGGAACTCGTCGCGTGATAGCTTCGCGCCGTCGGCGAGCCGACGATCTCTTCCGGTTCGCTCACGGCCGTTAGGAAACCAACGGAACTCTAAGGAAACTCGCTGCATGCAAGCCAACGACCCGATAATCGGGCTGATTCTGCCGTTCGCCGCCATCTTCCTGATCTTCTACTTCCTGGTGCTCCGCCCGCAGAGCAAGAAGCGCAAGGACACCAAGGTGTACCTGGAGAGCCTGAAGAAAGGGGACAAAGTGGTGACCATCGGCGGGCTGCACGGGGTGATCACCGCCATCCGCGAAGATGCCGGTACGCTGACGCTGAAGGTGGACGACGATACCAAGATCGAATTCGACAAAGCGGCCGTCCGGTCACCGGACGGTACCGACGTCAAGTCGTAGCGCTGGACCGTTCCCGGCGCTCTCCCTCACGGTAACGCTGATCTGATGAGTAAACGCCTCCGCCTCGGGATCATCCTGGTATTCGTCGGGATCGCTGTAGCGTTCCTGATGCCTACCATCAGTTGGCACGTGCTGCTTCCGGAAGACGAACGGCAGCTTGCCACCTCGTCGCGCGAGCAGATCCGCATCGTGTCGCAGCAGCGGGCCGGCGTCGATCTGGAGCGACTGCTGACGCTGGTCGACGGCGGCCCTCACGCATCGATACCGGAGGATCTGCGCTTCCTGCGTGCTCCCGCGCGCGATCAATACCGCTTCGAAAGGCAGCCGGTGCCGTCACCGTGGACCGTGCAGGCGCTGCTCGACGGGTTCCCCAGCGAATCCACGCTGCTGGGCGCATTGGAGTCCGACCACCGGCAACGGCTTCTGGAACTCAAGGAACTGACCACCCGCAGCCTGCAGCTCGGGCTCGACCTGCAGGGCGGCATGTACGTGCTGATCGAGCCCGATTTCGAGGCGCTGGAGGGGGATCTCGGACCCCTCACCGACGCCGACCGCCAGGACGCGCTCGCCCGCGCCCTCGAGATTCTCAACAACCGCATCGACCAGTTCGGGTTGACCGAGCCGTCGATCAACCAGCAGGGCGACGACTACATCATCGTCGAGCTGCCGGGCGCGCCCGATCCGGAGCGGATGCGCAACTTCATCGTCGGCAAGGGGCGGCTGGGCTTTCACCTGGTCGACCCGGAGGGCCAGATCGCCTTCGACGACTACCAGCGCGCCAATCCGGGCAACTTCCTTGCCGCGGACGGCAGCCTGCGCGATTCCGAAGTGCTGCCTGCGGGCACCGTGCTGCGCGGCGTCTACGAGAAGGACACCTACGAGGTGGACCAGCTCCTGGGCTACGCGGTCATCAAGGAGAAGGAGGGGCTGTCGGGTGAGTACATCAGCGACTCGCGGGTGGACCGCGATCCCATCACCGGCCGCCCGGAGGTGCTGTTCTTCCTGGGCCCGGAAGGGGGCGATATCTTCTTCAAGCTTACCCAGGAGAACGTCGGCGAGGTCCTGGCGGTGGTGCTCGACGACCGCGTGAAAGCGCGTGCGCAGATCTCCCAGGCGATTCGCCAACAGGTGCGGGTCACCGGATTCACTCAGCGCGAGGCGGAGGACCTGGCGCTGGTGCTGCGTACGGGATCGCTGCCGGTGCCGCTGGACATCGTCAGCCAGCAGCAGATCGGCGCCGGACTGGGAGAAGACGCGATCCGGGCCAGTCTGCGGGCCGTTGCCGTGGGGGCCCTGCTGGTGTTCGTGTTCATGGTCGCCTACTACCGCGGCGCCGGACTGATTGCCGACCTGGTGCTGGCGCTCAACCTGTTCTTCGTCGTGTCGATCCTCTCCGTGCTGGGCTTCACGCTGACCCTGCCCAGCATCGCGGGGGTGATCCTGACGGTCGGCATGGCGGTGGACGCCAACGTGATCATCTTCGAACGCATCAAGGAGGAGCTGCGTGCCGGCAAGTCGCCGGCTGCGGCCGTGCGCGCAGGCTTCGCCAAGGCGTTCCGCGCGGTTCTGGACGCCAACATCACCACGTTCATCGCCGCCGTGGTGTTGTCGCAGATCAGCAGCGGTCCGATCCAGGGCTTTGCGGTGACCCTTTCGGTCGGCATCCTGTCCTCGATGTTTACCGCGCTGGTGGTCGCGCGGCTGATCTTCGACTTCATGATCGAGGTACTGCGCGTGGAGCGTCTGAGCCTGGGTTGGACCGGCGGGCGAGGGAGGCCGGCGTAGTGCACGCGACGATAGAGTTCACCCGCTACCGGCTGCCGATGATGATTCTGTCGCTCATCGTCATCGTGGCCGGATTGGCGATGACCGTGCAGCGAGGCGGGTTCAATCTGTCTGTCGACCTGGCCGGCGGTCTGTCGCAGCAGATTCAGATCGCGCGTCCCGCGCTGGTGGTGGAGCTGCAGGAGGGAGCGGAGTTGGAGGTCGTGGTGCAGCAGGCCACTGACCGGATCGTCCTGCGCGCCACCGAGGTGCAGCAGACGCCGCTGAGCTTCGCGGAATACCCGTCGCTCGGGGCGATGGCCGCCGCCATCTCCGAAGTCCGGGGCGTTGAGGCCGCGAGGGCTCTGGAGCCGGGGCTGGCGTCCGACGCGCTCCTGGCCGAGAGCCCGCAGCCCCGCGACGGCCGTCTGGTCCTGCATGCCGGGGCCGAGGGCACTGAGCCGGTGTCGATCGACCGGGTGCGCGACGCGCTCGCTCCGCTCGACAAATTCAGCATCAAGACGATCGGCGCCCGCTCCGACCAGCAGTTCGTGATCCGGGTGGAGGTGGCGTCGGACGACGACTCGGAGCTGCAGGCGGTCCAGGAACGGGTGCGGGCGTTGCTGGCGGACGAGTTCGGCGATGACAGCCTGATCCTGCGCTCCACCGACTTCGTCGGCAGGCGGTTCTCCCAGATCCTCAGCCAGCAGGCGGTCTGGCTGGTCGTGGTCGCGTTGCTGCTCATAATGGTGTACGTCGGCGTCCGCTTTCGCCCGGAGTACTCGGTAGGGGCGCTGGTGGCCGTCGCTCACGACGTGCTGGTGATGATCGGCGTGCTCGGTACCTTCCAGCTCGAGGTTTCGACCGCCACGATCGCGGCCCTGCTGACCATCGTCGGCTACTCCCTGAACGACACCATCGTCATCTTCGACCGCGTGCGCGAAAACGTGTCGCTCATGCGCGACGCCGATCTGCGCCGCGTGATCGACACCAGCATCACGCAGTCGCTGTCCCGGACCGTCATCACCTCCCTGACGACGCTGCTGGCGGTGCTCGCCATCTACGTGTTCGCGACCGGGCCGATCCAGACCTTCGCGCTGGCCGTGATCATTGGCGTGATCGTTGGCACCTATTCGTCCATGTACATCGCCTCGCCGATCGTGCTGCTGCTGCAGCGGCGTATGCGCCCGGCATCTGGCAGTCGCGCCGCTCCCGCCGCAACGCCGCCCACGCCGGAAGGATCAGGTCCCGATCCGGGTGGGGCGGACTCCTCGGCCGCTGCGGCCGAAGCCCCCGCCCCCGCCCCCGCGGCTGCGCCTCGCCCCGCGGGTCCGCGCGTACAGCCGGTCAGCAAGCGTCGCAACAAGAAGCGAAAGGGCAAGTAGCGGCCGGGTGATCGTCCATGGCGGCCCGCTCAGGACATCCCGGATCTCGACTGACGGGCCGTGCGGGTGAGCAGGACGAGCTTCTCCACGGCCGACGCGACCAGGACGCCGGCGAACGCGAGCTCCACCACGGTGCGCAGCAGCGCCAGGATCCCTGAGGACGGCACGACCCGCCCCCCGAGCGCGGCCGCCAGCTCCACCGCCAGCAGCACCATGCCGGCCGCGATCGATGCCTTTCCCAGTCGGGTAGCCGACGGCAGCGGCCGCCCCGCTGACACGATCCACAGGACCGCCGCGGACTGGATGGTCAGCCGCCCGATCAGCACCGCGAACACCCAGGGCGTGCCGATCCTGTAGATCAAAGACAGGATCGCCGCCGTTCCCAGCAGCAGGTAATCGGTGGAAGAGTCCAGGTACGAGCCGATGCGAGTCACCTGACCCCTTCGCCGCGCGAGCGCGCCGTCGGCCAGGTCGGTCAGCAGCACGACCGACAGCAACGCCAGCACCGGCCACACCGGCGCGCGCCGGTCGGCCGCGGCAGCGATGAGCAGGACCACGGTGGGGATCGAGGTCAGCCGCGCCAGCGTCAACACGTTGGAGGGGTTGACCCTCGACAGGCCGGGCCCGCCGAGGAGCGCGAAATCGCATCGGCGCTTCAGAAGCAGGACGATCAGCGCGCCGGCCACCACCGTGTGGAGCAGCGTGTAGAGGGCTGCGCCGACTGACAGGCCGAGCTCGGCGGCGACCGCGACGATCGCGAGCTGCAGCAGCCACAGACTCAGGCAGGTGGCGACGATGCTCACCGTCAGCCCGTCCCAGCCGCGGCGTGCCGCGATCGGATCGACGTACCAGTACAGGGAGATGATCGAAACGACGGCCGCGGCGCCAACGACCGGCACCGCCACAGCGCGGGCGTGCTCGGGCGCTACCAACAGCAGCACCAGGACCGCGATCGCCGCCCCGGCCTGCAGCACGGTCTTGAGCTTGCCGACCGGCCGCGCCCCGGCGTCGATCCGCAGGCGCAGCAGTGCCGGTCGGATGAGTCCGTGCATCGTCGCTTCGCGAACCGCGATCAGCGCCGGCAGCCATGGCGGCAGCACGCCACGGACGCCCAGGCCCACGAAGATCGCCACGAACACCATCGCATCGGTGAGGGCGTCGGCGACCTTGCCGAACCGCGAAACGACTGCGAAGCGTCTCGCGATCGCACCGTCCAGATAGTCGGTCGCCACGGCGATCCCCGTGAGGATCAGCGCCGGGCCCGCCCCTCCGCCGATGTCGCTGGTCAGCGCGATCAGGATCAGCGGGGCCAGGAACGCGCGGCTCAGGGTCAGCGCGTTGGCGGTCGCGCGGGCGATGTTCATCGGTCGTGCCAGCAGCGATTATGATCCGATGGCGGTCCCACAGGCACCCCGATCTGAGGTATCATGGGAAAACGACGAAACGGGGGCCTGTAGCTCAGGTGGTTAGAGCGCACGCCTGATAAGCGTGAGGTCGCTAGTTCGAGTCTAGCCAGGCCCAGGATGACCGAACCCGCTCGCAGCCGGTAGTGACGCTGCCGGGGCGGCGGGTGAATGACGGGGGTGCGCGGTGTCGAAAACATACGTCGAAACCTCGTCCGACCTGTTGGCCGGTATCGACCGCATGGTCAAGGACGGTTTCTACCACGACCGCACCGAGGCGGTGAACGATGCCATTCAGCAGTTGCTGAAGGCGTACAAGCTGTCGAAGCTGCACATGAAGGACGAGCGGCGTACGGAAGGAGCCGTCCTCTGACGGATGCATGACCGTGGCCGGCGGTTGTCCGCGTCGGGCCATGACCACCGGGATGCCTGCCGCATGGTACACCGTCAGTTGCAGAGTCGCGGCATCACGGATCGGCGTGTCATCACGGCGATGAGGCGGATCCCACGCCACCGGTTTGCCGCTTTCGTTGCGCGCTCCGGCTGCTACGAGGATCACCCCGTGCCCATCGGCTTCGGACAGACCATGTCGCAGCCGTTCATGGTGGGCCTGATGACCGAGCTGCTTGCGCTCACCGGCCGGGAGCGCGTTCTGGAGGTGGGGACCGGCAGCGGCTATCAGACGGCGATCCTGGCCGAACTTGCCGGTCATGTGTGGTCCGTGGAGATCATCCCGGCACTACAGCATCGAGCGAGGCGGGTATTGGCGGACCTGGGATTCTCCAACGTCGACTTCCGCACCGGCGATGGCGGGCTCGGCTGGCTGGAGGCGGCTCCATTCGATCGTATCCTGGTTGCCGCGGCCTCTCCCTCGGTGCCGCAGCCACTGGTCGAGCAGCTTGCGGACGGAGGCGTGATGCTCATCCCGATCGGGAAGATGGACGGGTACCAGGTGATGACCACCATACGTCGCTGCGGCAGCTCGACGCAGACCACCCGCGGAGTAGACTGCCGGTTCGTGCCACTGTGCATGCAATCGGCGGCAGCGGTCGCGCCGGGCCGGGAGCCTGCGTGAACCGAATTCCCGTGTTCCGGACACGGATTCCCGTGTTTCGTCCGACGGTGCGGCGCGATGAGATGGATAGCGTGCTCGGCTGTCTGGTCACCGACGAGATCGGCCCCGGCGACCGTGCGCGGGAGCTGACCGCCGCGGTGGCGGCCGCTCTGGGCATGGCCGGCGGCATCGCGTTGGCCGACTACCGCTTGGCGCTTTCCTGTGCGCTCACCACGATCGATGTGCCGGCTGGCGCACACGTACTGTGCTCGGCGCTGGCCCCGCAGGCGCATCGCGAAGCCGTCGCGGCGAGCGGCTTGGTGCCGGTGGTGGTGGATGTGAGCGCCGACTCCGGCGTGATGGACCTTGACCTTGCGGAGGAGGCTCGCGAAGTCGCGCGCGCGGTCCTGATGGACCATACGCTGGGATTCGTCCCCGACCTGACGCGCGTGGGTACCTGGGATCTGCCGGTGATCGAGGACGTCACCTGTTCGCTGGGCGGGTACGACGGCGACGCGGCGCCGGGGCCTCGCGCGGACCTCGCGGTCGTTTCGTTGGCGGAGACCGGTCTGCTGACCGCGGCAGGAGGCGCCCTGCTGCTGTGCAGGACGAATGCCTTGCTGGCGTCCGCCCGCGAGGTCGCCGCGGACCGTGCCGAGCCGCTGGCAGACCTGAATGCCGCGTTGGCCCTCGCCCAGCTCAAGCGCTACGACGACGACATGCAGACGCGGCGCAGTATCCGCGACGCATACCATGCGGCGATCACCCGTACCCGCCACCGCCCGCTGAGCCTTCCCCACGGCGACGAAGGGGGTGTGCAGGTGCCGTTTTCCTATCCGGTAGTGGTCGCCGACGGTGCTCGTGAGGTGCAGCGATACGCTGCCCGCGCCCGCATCGAGACCCGCCCGGCGTACGGGGGCTCGATCGTGGCCGGAAGGCTCTCGAGTAACGGCGCAGCGGACGATGCCAACGCCGGGGCGTACCCCGCAGCCGATTCGCTGGCGCGGCGCTGCGTCCTGTTTCCGCTGTACCCGCTGCTCGGTGACGGACGGGTCGAGGTCATCGCCCGGGTCCTGGCGACCTTGCCGTAGTGATCTCCAGCACGAACGTGGACCTTGTGGCGCAAGACGTGACAGTGACCAGCGCGCTTCTGGTGCACAAGCCCGGCAATCCCGATGCCGAATTCGTGGACGAGGTTGCCGGCTACCTGCAGCGCAACTCGGTGCAGACACGCCGTATCGAGGCCGATGCGCGCGCCCGCTGCGGCGAAGCGCCCGACATCGCCCTGTCGCTCGGCGGCGACGGCACGCTGCTCACCTGCGCGCGGATCGTGGCGGAGCGACAGACGCCGATCCTGCCGGTCAATCTTGGTACTCTGGGCTTCATTACGGAGATCGCCAAGACGGAGTGGAGCGAGGCGTTCGAGCGCTACCGCAGTGGGCGGTTGGCGGTAAGCCCTCGTCTGATGGTGGTGGCCACGGTGATGCGGGCTGGCCTGGAGGTGGCGCGGCTGCCCGGGCTCAACGACGCCGTCATCTCTACCGGCGGCACGCCCAAGATCACCCGTCTGCAGGTGGTGCTGTCCGGCACCGCGGTTGGACGCTACCGAGCCGACGGGGTCATCCTGTCGACACCGACCGGATCCACCGCCTACTCGATGGCGGCCGGCGGTCCCATTCTGCATCCGGAAATGCAGGCGCTGGTGCTCAATCCGGTCTGCCCGTTCACGCTCTCCAATCGCCCGTTGGTGGTACCGGCCGACGAGGTGGTGGAGATCACGGTGGAAGAGCCGCAGCGCACCGAAGTGATGTTGACCGTCGACGGACAGGAGTCGCTGCCGCTGCAACCCGGCGACCGGGTGGTGCTCAGACGCTACGAGCACTCGGCGCTGATCATTCGGTCGGACCGGCGGAACTTCTACGAGGTATTGCGGCACAAGCTGCACTGGGCGGGGGAGCCAGGTGCTTGAAGCGCTGCACATCCGCGGCTATGCCCTGATCGATGCCATCGACCTCACCTTCGGCCCCGGGCTGACCGCGATCACCGGCGAGACCGGCTCCGGCAAGTCGATCGTCATCGGGGCCCTCGGCGTCGCCCTGGGCACCCGCATATCCGCCGAGGAAATTCGTTCAGGCTCGGATGTCTGCGAAGTGACCGCGGTGTTCGATCCCCCGAAGGCCGCGGAGATCGACCGGTGGCTGCGCTCGCGGTCGATCGAGCTGGATGCCGAGGCGCTCTTCATGCGGCGCGTTGCTCGCCGGCGAGGCCGCGGAGCCGCATTCGTCCAGTCGGTGCCGGTTCCGCTGTCCGAATACGCCGAGCTCGGCCGCATGCTGCTGGCGATCCACGGGCAGCACCAGCATCAGGCCTTGCTGTCGTCGGCCGAGCAACGCCGGCTGCTGGACCGGTACGCCGATGTCGAGGAACAGGTGGCCGCCATCGCCGCCGACACGCGCAGTCTCACCGAGCTCGGGCACCGTCTGGATGGATTGCGGGCCGATCTGGAACGCGCCGAGCACGACCGCGAACTCCTGCAGCACGCGACATCGGAGATCGACGAGGCGGAGCTCCGCGACGGCGAAGAGCAGGAGCTGCTCGATCGGCAGCGCGTGCTCCGCAGCATGGAGCAGATCCAGCGGCTCCTGGCCGCGGCAAAGGCGGCAACGTCCGAGACACAGGGAGGCGCCGGCGCCAATCTGCGCGCCGCGCTGCAGGCGATCGGCGAGCTTGCCGCCATCGACGGCCGCTTCGACGCGCTCGCCCAGCAGGTGGAGACCGTGCTCTACGAAGTCGAGGACATCACCGATGCGCTCGGCAAGGCGGAGAGCGAAACGGTGGAGCCCGGTGAGCTGCTGGCGGTGGAGGATCGGCTGGCGGCGATCCGCAGCGTGACCCGCAAGTATGGCGGGACCGAAGCGGCCGCGCTGGCACACGCCGACGACTGTCGGCGCCGACTCGACAGCCTGGTGTCGGCCGGAGAGGAGATCTCCGGGTACGTCGAGCGCGCGGCCGCCGTCGAGCGGTCGCTTCGAGCCGCCGCCACCGCGGTGAGCGTCGCCCGCCAGCGCGCGGCGACCAATCTGGCACGCTCCGTGCAGGAGGAGCTGCGCCGGCTCGGCATGCCACGGGCCCGGTTCGCCGTCGCCGTCACCCCGCGTCCGGAGGGGATTGGGGCGACGGGGGCGGACGCCGTGGAGTTTCTGCTCGAGGCGAATCCCGGCGAGGGTCTCGCCCCTCTGCGCTCGGTGGCCGCCGGTGGCGAGCTGTCGCGGGTGATGCTCGCGCTCAACGCGGTGCCGGCTCGCGCCGGCGGAACGGCGACCGCCGTATTCGACGAGATCGACGCCGGCGTCGGCGGGCAGATCGGCGTAGCGATCGGCGAGCGTCTGCGTCGGATCGCGGAACGGCAGCAGGTGCTGTGCATCACGCACTTGGCGACCGTGGCGGCGCGGGCGGACGCGCACCTCAGGATCGAGAAACGGACCTCCGGGGAACGCAGCTTGGTGATCGCCGCCGTGGTCGACGGCACAGCCCGGGTCGACGAGCTTGCCCGCATGCTCGCGGGCGACCACAGCGAGGGTGCCACGCAGCGGCACGCTGCACAGCTACTGGAAACCGCGCGCCGCCCAGTCTGACTGACCGCTCAACGCAGACTGGGGCTGTTCGGCCTACAGGGGCTGTTCGGCCTACAGGGTCTGTTCGGCCTACAGGGTCTGTTCTCCGCCGTCCTCATCGGAGTGCTCGTCGAGACCCTCTCCTGAGGAGTCCTCCACCAGCGTGAACGGCCGGATGCGCGAGCCCGAGTCCGCTGCGAACTCCTCGATCAGGGAGACGGTCTGAAACGGGATCATCAGGTGCGAGGCATCGCCGAACGTGCGCCTGATCTCCTCCTCGGAGGGGTTGATGATCAGTTTCTCGTCTTCCTTGAAGACGATCCCCTTGATCGACACGAAGTAGGGATGGGTGAGGTCCAGGCTCTCCGCCACCAGCTGCACCTCTTTGTTCCGCCACCTGAAATGTACTCGATATAGGGTCACGGGGCTTTCTGCGTCGACGCTCGTGGAAGGGTAAGGGCGTCCTGTCGGCGGTGTCAAATCGGGCGCACGTCAGCTCCGAACTGCCTACAAATGTTTACTATTTAGGAGCGATGTTCTTCGGTTGGAACGCTGGGGCCGGATCAGCGGCGATTCGGCAGTTGACATGTGGTGGGGGCTACCTAATATAGGGAGTTCGTGGGAGAAAGTGGGAAATAGTGGAAGACCTTCCGGTAGCAGGCTTCTGCGCCCCCAGGGGATGAAGGCGTGATCTCTGGCGAGTACCGGTACGCGATGGACGAGAAGGGTCGGCTGATGGTGCCGGCCCCGATTCGCCGGGCCATCGCGGGCAATCTGGTCGTCCTGACGCGCGCGATCGATCGATGCCTGTGGCTGTTCCCGCCGGAGGAGTGGAAGGTGGTGTCGACCAAGCTGGTCGGGTCCTCCTCGCTGTTTCTGGCCAGGGATCGGATGATCCAGCGACGCTTCCTCGCTCCTGCGCAGGAGATCGAGATCGACCGAAGCGGGCGGATCGCCATCCCGCCCACTCTGCGCGACTACGCCGGATTGCACAAGGAATGCATCGTGCTCGGCATCAACAGTTACGTGGAGGTGTGGGACGAAGAGACGTATCGGGCCTACGAGCTGGACACCGATGACCAGTACAAGGAGGCCGCCGAGGAGATCGGCGGCAGCATCACGCTCTGAATGGCCACCATGGCAGGGCCGACCCTTCTCGGCGGATCCACGTCCCGGTGCTGCAGCAAGCGGTGGTCGATCACCTGCGGCCGTCGCGTCCGTCCAGCACATTCGTCGATGTCACGCTGGGGGAAGCCGGGCACGCCGCGGCCATGCTTGAACGCTACCCGGACATCACGCTGCTCGGATCGGATGCCGACGCGGCGCTGCTGGCGCGCAGCCGCGATCGGCTGGGGCCGTATGGCGGCCGCTTCCGCCTGCGGCACGCGTGGTCCGATGAGGCCTTGGGGGAGATGGCCCCCGGCACGGTGGATCTGATGCTCATGGACCTGGGAATGTCTCGCTTCCACATCGAGCGCGGTGCGCGCGGATTCTCGTTCATGCGCGACGAGCCGTTGGACATGCGCTTCGACCCGCGCCAGGGCGTCTCCGCCGCCGATCTGGTAAACCGCGGCTCGCCCGCCGATCTGCGCGATCTGCTCACCCGTTACGGCGATGACCGGAACGCGCGTGCGAACGCTCTGGCGATCGAGCACGCGCGCTCGCGGCACAGAATCGAAACCACCTATCAGTTGGTGCGCGCCATCCTGGCTCGCACGCCATGGCGCGGAGGCAGCCGTCATCCGGCCACCCAGGTCTTCCAGGCGCTGCGCGTGGCCGTCAACGACGAGGTCGGCAGGTTGCGGCGTTCGCTCGACGCCGCCGCGCGAGCGCTGCGCCCGGCAGGACGCCTCGCCGTGATCGCCTTTCACTCGATCGACGACGGCATCGTCAAGCGGTACCCGGCCGGCAATCCTCACATGATCGCGTTGACAAAACGGCCGGAGGTCCCGAACGACGCGGAAGTGCGGGCCAATCCCGCGTCGCGCAGCGCTCGTCTGCGCGTGCTGGAGCGGCTCCCATGACCATCACGTCCGGTCGCCAGCGGCTGCTCACGATCTTCGTGGCGCTGATGATCCCGCTGGCTGTGCTGGTGACCACCTGGAGCGGACTGCACCGGCACCTTCTGGCCGAGGAGCTGCGGACACTGGAGCACGAGCAGACCGCGTGGCTGGAGCGCAACAAGCGACTGCTGGCGTCGATCGCGATCTACCGATCGCCGCAACGCATAGCGGAGCTTGCGGGGCGGGAGTTGGGGCTGACCCCGATCAGCCCGGCGCACGTGACCATCGTCGAACCGGCGGCCGCGGCGGGAGCCCAGCCGCAGGGGACGGCTTCGCGATGAACTACACCGTGCACGAGATCGCCGGCATGCTCGGTGCCGGGGTACATGGCCACGCGGATGCGTGGGTGTGCGCCGTCACCAACGACTCGCGCCGCGCTCGATCGGGTTCTCTGTTCGTAGCCCTGCCGGGGCAGCATGCCGACGGTCACGAATTCGTGCACGACGCGTTTCGGCGTGGAGCCACGGCGGCGCTGGTGCGAGCGGACCGTCACATCGAGCTTGGCCACCTCGAGCCTGGCGAACAAGGAACGCTGATCGCGGTCGACGACCCGCTGACCGCGCTGTACGACCTGGCGCGCGGACACGGCGCGCTCCATGACGCGGCGGTGCGCATCGCCGTCACGGGCAGCAGCGGCAAGACCACCACCAAGGAAGTCCTGGGCTCGATACTGCGTCGGGACAGCCGCAGCCTGGTATCCGAAGCGTCGTTCAACGCCGAGATCGGCCTGCCGATGTCGGTGCTGCGCATGACCGGTGAAGAGCGGTTTGCCGTGTTCGAGGTCGGTATCTCCTCCGTGGGCGAGATGGAGCGCTACGCTGCGCTTGCACGGCCGGACCACGCCGTGATCACCAACGTCGGCAGCGCCCACGTCGGCCGGCTTGGCAGTCGGCGCGACATCGCGCGTGAGAAGGGTGCGTTGCTGCGATCGGTCCCGCCAACCGGTCGCGTCTACCTGCGGGAGAGAGAGCCTGCAGCCGACCTGTTGCTGGCCGGGGTTCGCGCACGGGTCGTTCGGTATGGATCCAATTCGACGATCGGGTACGAGCGAAGCGAGAATCTGGGGCTGGATGGCTGGTCCATCCATTGGGAGGGGCTCCAATTCCGCTTCCCTCTACCCGGTCGTCACAATCTCGACAACGCGTTGGCGGCGCTGTCCGTGGCCACGGAGCTGGGATGCGAGCCTCGAACCGTCGCCGCGGGCATGGAAGGCGTACGACCGGCGCCCGGCCGACTGACCGTGCATCGTGCGCGGTGCACGGTCATCGACGACGGCTATAACGCCAACCCCGAGTCGGTCCGGGCAGCCCTGACGATGCTGGGCGACATGGGATCGCGGCCGGGTGCCGAGAACGCTCGTAGGGTGGTAGTGCTGGGGCCGATGCTGGAGCTCGGCCGGTACGGTGCCCGCGCGCACCTCGACCTGCTGTGGCCGTTGATCGACGCGGGGGTCGAGATCCTGTGCTGCTTCGGAACGGCCACACGTCCGCTCTGCAAGGCATTTGCCGACGCGATCGGGGGCGCGGACATGACGGACCGCGCGCTATGGGCGGAAACCATCGAAGAGATCGACGGCACGCTGCGCGCCATCGTCCGGGACGGTGATCTGGTGCTGTTGAAGGCCTCGCGGGCCTTCCGCATCGAGCGGCTGCTGCCGGTGCTCGGCGTCGACGCCGGAGATCGAGCAGGTCCGTGTGATGGCTAACGGCGATGCACCGGCGGCGAACCGCCGCACCGATCTGACCCTGATCGTCATCCTGATCACCCTCACGGGAATCGGGCTCGGCGTGCTGCTGTCGGCTTCGCACTACCGCGCGCAGCAGGTTTTCGGCGACTCGCTGTACTTCGTCAGGCGCCAGGCACTGTTCATCCTGATCGGGACGATAGCGGCGGTGGCGGCCTCACGGGTGAGCGGCGAGGTCCTCAAGCGCCTGTCGATTCCACTGCTGGCGCTGTCGGCCGTGCTGATGGCGCTGACGTTGATTCCCGGCATCAGCACGCCGATCCAGGGGGCGCGGCGTTGGCTGCCGGTGGCCGGTTTTACGTACGAGCCGTCGGAGCTGGTCAAGTTCACGCTGGTCCTCTATCTGGCATCGATGCTGTCGCGCAAGTACGAGGCAAGAACCGACGCCGTCAATACGCTGCTGCCGCCGGTCATCGTGGTGTGCGTCTTCGCGGCGCTGATCTACCTGCAGAACGACTTTTCCACCGCAGCGCTACTGATGCTGGTCACCGGCATCATCTTCTTCGTCGCACGCGTGCAGTTCCGATACTTCGTCGCCCTGGCGTCGGTGGGGATCCCGCTCGCGGTGATCATGATCTTCACGCGCGTACATCGCGTCGAGCGGGTGATCGCATTCTTCAATCCGGAGGCGGACCCGACCGGATCGGGGTATCAGGTGCTGGCGGCGCGTCAGGCGCTGACCTCCGGCGGGCTGACCGGGCTTGGCCTTGGGCAGGGAGTCCGCAAGCTCGGCGATGTTCCGGAGATTCACGCCGATTTTGTATTCGCGGTCGTCGGCGAGGAGACCGGGCTGGTCGGCGTAGCGATCGTGTTGGCGCTGTTCGTGGCGTTCGCCTCCCGCGGCTACCAGATCGCCGGGACGGCTCAGGATCGTTTCGACGCCTACCTGGCGTGCGGTGTCACCACTTCCGTCACGGTGCAGGCATTCGCCAACATCGCGGTGGTCGCCGGCCTGCTGCCGGCAACCGGGATTCCGCTGCCACTGTTCTCCTCCGGGGGCTCCGCCATGGTGATGACTCTGGCGATGGCAGGCGTGCTCTGCGGCGTCAGCCGGCGCGCGGCCGGCGGGGCATCCCTGGCGGCGGACGCCGGGCGTTCCGGCCGCATGCGAACCGTGGGAGCACGCGGTGCGTAGGGCTGCGCTGGCGGTGCTGCTGGTCTGCGGCGTCGTGGTCGTGGGACTGCTGACCCAAGTCCTGTTCAGCAGGCTCATCGCCCCCCGGCTGTTGATCACGGAAATCGCGGTCTTTGGCGAATTCCCGGTCTCGGAGGTGGAGCTGAAGCGCATCGCCGGACTCGACGACGACGATCATGTCTTCGATGTCGACATCCAGGCCGTCGCCGAGAGGATCGCCGCGCATCCGATGGTGCTGTCGGCATCGGTGCGAACCCGCTTCCCCGGCACGCTGGAGATCCACGTGGTGCGTCGCCAGCCGCTGGCGATGGCATTGGCGACGATCGAGGACCGAAGTGTGCCGGTGGTGTTCGACGCGACCGGGGTGATCGTCGAAGTTGACCCCGTCACGACGCCGGAGTTGCCTGTCGTGTCCGGACTGCGCTTCGTGCAGCGGCCACGACCGGGATTCACGCTGCCGGAGGATGTGCTGCCGGCAATCTCCGCTCTGGCGTCCATACGGGATGGCGATTCACGGCTGTACGGCTTGATCTCCGAGGTCGTGGTGGCCATCACCGACGCGGGGGCGCTCGACCTGTCGTTCTATCCGAGCATCTATCCGGTGGCGGTGCGGTTGGGCCCGCGCCTGGACATCGAGGCGATCAGGCATGCTTTCGTGGCCCTTGACGTGCTCGAAGCGGACGGCACGTCGCCGCTGCCGCAGGAGCTCGATCTTCGCGCCGGTGAAGCGGTCTATGTCGAACCGGCCGCGCATGGATCGCAGGTGGCCGCTCCGCACGTGCGGTCGACGGGCGCCTAGGGTGAGGAGGTAATGTGGCACGGGACGACCTGATCGTCGGTCTGGACATCGGTACCAGCAAGGTGTGCGCGATCGTCGCGCAGATCGGTCACGAGGGCCGCCTGGAGATCATCGGCGTCGGAACCACCCCATCGCGGGGACTGCGCCGCGGCGTGGTGATCAACATCGACGCCACCGTCCGGTCGCTCCTGAACGCTGTCGAAGCCGCCGAGATGATGTCCGGCCGCGAAGTGACCGGCGCCTTCGCCGGCATCGCCGGAGGCCACATCGAGGGGATCAACTCAAGGGGCGTGGTGGCGGTCACCGGGAGGGACCGTGAGATCACCCGTGAGGACGTGGAGCGGGTGATCGACGCCGCCAAGGCGATCGTCATACCGATGGACCGCGAGGTCGTCCACGTCATCCCGCAGGAGTTCACCGTCGACCAGCAGGACGGCGTACGGGACCCGGTCGGGATGATGGGCGTGCGGTTGGAGGCCGAGGTCCACATCGTCACCGGTGCGGTGTCCTCGGCGCAGAACATCATCCGCTGCATCAATCGCGCCGGCTTCAAGGCCGACGACATCGTCCTGGAGCCGTTGGCCGCTGCCGCAGCCGTGTTGAGCAAGGACGAACAGGAGCTCGGCGTGCTGCTGGTCGACATCGGCGGCGGCACCACCGACATCCTGGTTTATCTCGACGGGGCCCCCTACCACACCGGCGTGCTCGCGCTCGGCGGTGATCAGGTCACCAGCGACATCTCCATCATGTTGAAGACGCCCCTTGAGGTGGCGGAGCGTCTGAAGCACGAGGCCGGCAGCTGCCATCCGGACGATCTGGATGACGAGGAGATCGAAGCCAGCATACCCGGGGTAGGCGGGCGGCCGCCACGGCCCGTCCGGCGAAGCCGCCTCACGGAGATCATCCGGCCGCGCATGACCGAAGTGTTCGGCATGGTGAAGGATCAGCTGGATCGCGCAGGTTACCTGAACCTGTTGAGCGGCGGTGCGGTCCTCACCGGCGGGGGCGCGCTGCTGCCCGGTGCGGCGGAGTTGGCGACCGAGGTGTTGGGGCTGCCGGTACGGATCGGCTATCCGACGCCGTTGGGCGGACTGGTGGAGGAGTACCGAAGTCCGCAGTTCGCGACGGGCGTTGGCCTGGTGATGTACGGCCACGGCAAACGGCGCCCGGAGCATTTCGACATGGATACCAGTGAAAGCGGCTACGACAGCGTTTGGGACCGCATGAAACGCTGGTTTCGCGAATTCATATGAAAGTCATATGGTTAGTGCGGTCATCGAAGGAGGGGAGCGATGACGATCGAGATACATGATGGGGAACCACGGACGCTCACCGAGATCAAGGTTCTCGGAGTAGGAGGGGGCGGCAGCAACGCGGTCAACCGCATGATCGCCTCCGGGCTTCGCAACGTGCGCTTCCTGGCGGTGAACACCGACCTGCAGGCGCTGGAACTGAGCCGATCGGAGTTGAAGGTGCCTATCGGTTCGCGCCTGACGGCAGGGCTGGGAGCCGGTGGGGACCCGGAAATCGGCAAGAAGGCGGCCCTGGAGGATCAGCAGCGGCTTGAAGAGGTGCTCCGCGATGCCAACATGGTGTTCATCACCGCCGGCATGGGCGGTGGCACCGGCACCGGCGCCGCCCCGGTGATCGCGCGCACGGCTCGGGAGGCCGAAATACTGACCGTCGGCGTCGTGACCAAGCCGTTCGAGTTCGAAGGCGCCCGCAAGATGATGCTGGCCGAAGAGGGGATCGAGCGGCTCCGCAAGGAAGTGGACACTCTGATCATCATCCCGAATCAGCAGCTGTTGCGGGTCGTGGAGAAGAAGACCTCCATGAAGGAGGCTTTCTATCTTGCCGACGATGTGCTGCGCCAGGGTGTGCAGGGCATATCGGACCTGATAACCGAGCCGGGCGAAATCAACATCGACTTCGCCGACGTGCGCACGGTGATGAAGGAAAAGGGCGATGCGCTGATGGGCGTCGGCGTGGGCACGGGCGAGAATCGCGCTGTGGATGCCGCGACCAATGCCATCAACAATCCCCTGTTGGAGCACGCCCGCATCGACGGGGCACAGGGCATCCTGGTCAATGTGACCGGGGGCGAGGACCTGTGTCTGACCGAGTACGAGGACGTGCTCAAGATCATCACCGCCGCGTCCGACGATGCGCTGGTGATCGCGGGGATGGCGACGAATCCGGACCTCACCGACGAGTTGCGCGTTACCGTGATCGCCACCGGTTTCAATCGGGAGGCTGCGCCGCCCGAGCAGGAGGAGCCATCCGACGACGAGGTCGACGTGTTCTCCTATGAGGAGTGGATGAGCCTGAACGGGGGACGAGGCCACCGCAACGGGGGGTTTCAACGGGGCCGCGAAGGCGATGACCTGAACGTCCCTGCGGTGCTGCGAGAACAGCAGCGCGCCGCCCACACCGAGTCCCGGCAGAGCGAGCCCCGGCAGAGCGAACCCTGAGCGAGCTCGAAGCTGAGTTCGGCGTCCATCTGAGCGCCGAGCTCGCGCTGGCGGCTACCAGCGTCGCCACCTACCGACAGGAGTGCCGGACCTTCGAACGCTTCTGCGTCGGCCGCGGCATCCCCGTAGAGCACGCCCGCGCCGCCGACATTATCGACTACTTGATCGAGCGCCAGCGGGACGGGATCGACGCGCGCACCGCCGCCAAGTCGGTGAGCGCGCTGCGAGCGCTGTATCGATTCCTGCAGGCGGAGGGCAGGGCCGCGAGCAATCCCGCCGCGCTGATCGAGCCGCCGCGTCCGACCCGCAGGCTACCCACCGTCTTCAGCGCTGCCGACGTGGACCGGATGCTGGAAGCCGTGGACATCGCCACCCCGTCGGGGCTGCGCGACCGGGCGTTGTTCGAGATGATCTACTCCTGTGGGCTGCGCGTCAGCGAGGCCGTGGCGTTGCAGGTGACCTCCCTGCATCCGGAACAGGGCTTCGTCACCGTGTCCGGAAAGGGCGGACGGCAGCGCCTGGTGCCGCTGATGGGCGCCGCGCTCGACTGGGTCCAGCGATATCTGCGAGACGGGCGGCCGGCGCTGGCGAGGGACGCCTCCGAGGCGGCGCTGTTCCTCAACCGCTCCGGCCGCCGGCTGACGCGCGCGGGCATGTGGAAACGGTTTCAGGACGCCGCCGTCCGGGCTGGGGTCGCCGGCAAGCTGCACGCGCTGCGCCATTCGTTTGCCACCCACCTGCTCGGGGGAGGCGCCGATCTGCGTTCGGTCCAGGAACTGCTCGGCCACGCGGATATCTCCACTACCCAGATCTATACCCATCTGGACGCCACCGACCTGCGTGACGCGCATCGGCGTCACCATCCGCGGGGAAGCTCCGGAAAGTAAGGGGAGCTCCGGAAAGTAAAGCGCCTCGGAATTGTTGCCGTTTGTTTAGTCGGAGGAAGCTCGGAATTGCAGGCCAAGGGGCAGGTCGCGGAGGCGGACGGACGCTGCGGGGAGCCGGTCGGTGATCTTCTCATCGCGGCTCTCGCGATCGATCGCATCGGCTGCCTGAATTCGACGGAGAAGCTGCGGCTGTTCGATCACACCGCGAATGTGAATGCCGTCTCGCGACTCACCCCGCGCGCGGTGCAGGCGGTATCGGCACGGCGTCTGCGCGCCGTCCCGGAGGAACCGGGCCGGCTCGTGGAGGCAGCCGTGCGGGAGCGCTCGCGCTTGACGCAGCTTGGCGGAGGCTGCATTTTGTACGGTAGCGGGGGCTATCCTCCGCTGTTGACGGCGATCCACGATCCGCCGTTCCTGCTGTACTACCGTGGTCATCACCCAGAGTTCCTGTCATGCACCGATCATCTGTCTGTTGTCGGAACTCGCCGCCCGTCGGGCGCGGGCCGGCGCGCGGGGTTCGAGGTGGGATTTCAAGCGGCACGGCGGGGCGCGACCGTAGTGTCCGGGCTTGCGCGCGGCGTCGACACAGAGGCTCACCGGGGTTGCCTGGCCGCGGGTGGCCGCACGGTGGCCGTTCTGGGAACCGGCGTCGACACGATCTACCCGGCCTCGAGCGCATCGGTTGCACGCTCGCTGATCGCAACCGGCGGCCTGTTGCTCTCCGAGTACCCGTTGGGAACGCAGCCGCGCCGGCATCATTTCCCGAGCCGCAACCGGATCATCAGCGGCCTGTCGACCACGCTCGTCGTCATTCAGGCGCCGGCGGGATCAGGAGCGCTCATCACGGCCGATCACGCCCTGGATCAGGGCCGAGAGGTGCTGGTGCATGCCGCCGGGTCGGGTCACGCACTGTGTTCGGCCGGCAGCGCCGCACTGGCGGCCGACGGCGCTCCGGTCATCGACACCGCCAGCCACGCGCGGGCGTCGTCATCGAGCCCCACCGGCGGCGATGCCGGCGTGGGCAGGAGGCTTTCGCAGTCGCTGCGGTCCGAGCTGCATGGCGCATCACCCTGCTATGGTGGTGACGATGGTTGACACCTTCGTCGCCTATCTCCGCGCGGTGCGCCACAGCTCGCCTGCCACCGTCACAGCGTATCGGCGGGAGGTGGAGCGGTTTCTGCGGTCGGTCGGCACCGAGGATGCGCGTTCGGTGGAAACCGCCGCCGTACGCCGCTACATCGCATCGTTGGTGCAGGACGGCCTGGGACCACGGTCGGTAAATCGGGCGATGAGCGCAATCCGCTGTTTCTATCGGTTCCTGCGGCGCTATGACGCCGATACGCCGGATCCGACCGCCGGTCTGCGTGGCCTTCGCGCGGACTCGCGGCTGCCCGTGTTCCTGTTCGAGGACGAGGCCGCGGCCATGCTGGAATCCGCGGCCGTGCTGGAATCCGCGGCCGTGCTGGAGGCGACGGGAGACGGCCTGCTGGCGGCACGCGATGCGGCCCTGCTTGAGTTCCTGTACGCGACCGGCTGCCGGGTCGCGGAGGTTGCGGGCCTGCGGCTCGAGGACATCCGGTTCGAGGAGCGTACCGCCCGCGTGACCGGAAAGGGCGGCAAGCAACGGATGGTGTACCTGACCGACTCGGCGGCCCATTCGTTGCAGGCATACCTCCGCCACCGGCTCGTCGCGCATCCGGATTCCCGGTCCGAGCCCGCGGTCTTTCTCAACCGGCGTGGCGGCGCCCTGAGCGACCGCGGCATGCGCCTGGCGGTAAGCCGTTACCGTCACCAGGTCGGCAAACCGGTCTCTCCGCACACGTTCCGGCACAGCTTCGCGACGCATCTGCTCAACGGCGGGGCCGACATCCGCACGGTGCAGGAGCTGCTCGGCCACGCCAGCCTGTCCACCACCCAGGTTTACACGCATACCAGTGTGGACCGGCTCCGTGACGTCTACGCGATCGCCCACCCGCATGCGCTTCGGCAGCGATCGGCAGCCACGCCGTGAAGCAGCACGCGACCACCGTGGTCGCCGTCCGTCGCGACGGCACGCTGGCGATGGCGGCCGACGGTCAGGTCTCTCTGGAGGCGACCGTGGTGAAGAGCACCGCGCGCAAGGTACGCACGCTGATGGGCGGCAGGATCGCGGTGGGTTTCGCCGGCGGCACGGCCGACGCCTTCACGCTGTTCGAGCGGTTCGAGGCGAAGGTGAAGGAGTACGGTGGGGACCTGATGCGTTCGTCGGTTGAACTGGCAAAGGAATGGCGTTCCGATCGGGTCCTGCGGCGGCTCGAGGCGCTGCTGGTGGCCGGGGATGCTCGCGCCACGTTTCTGATCACCGGCAACGGCGACGTGCTGGAGCCGGACCATCCGGTCGTCGGGATCGGCTCGGGAGGAGCGTACGCCGCTGCCGCAGCGCGGGCCTACCTGGACGCCTCGGACCTCTCGGCTCGGGAGATAGCGCAGCGCGCGATGACGATCGCGTCCGACATCTGCGTGTACACCAACGATCGGATCGTGATCGAGGAGGTTTCACTCAAGGACATGGCCGATGAGAGTTGACCTGGATCAGATGACGCCGGCGCAGATCGTCGAGCAGCTCGATCGCCACATCGTCGGTCAGCACAAGGCCAAGCGGGCGGTCGCGATCGCGCTGCGCAATCGGATGCGCCGACGCAAGCTTCCGAGCGAATTGCGCGATGAGATTTCCCCCAAGAACATCGTGATGATCGGGCCGACCGGCGTCGGCAAGACGGAGATCGCGCGACGGCTGGCAAAGCTGTGCGGAGCGCCGTTCCTGAAGGTGGAAGCCACCAAGTACACCGAGGTGGGCTACGTCGGCCGCGACGTGGAATCGATGATCCGTGACCTGACTTCCGTGGCGGTGGCCATGGTCAAGGCGGAGCAGCAGGCCGGCGTCCAGGAAGAGGCGGAACGTCGGGTCGAAGACCATCTGCTGGAGCTTCTGCTGCCGGGGCCGGCGGGAGGCACTCCCGCGGACGATGCTGCCGGCAGGCCCGCTGCCGGCAGGCCCGCCGCGGGCAACAGCACCGCCGACAAGCTTCGCGAGAAGCTGCGAGGCGGTGAGCTCGACGATCGGCCGGTGGAGGTGACCCTCAGCGCCCAGCAGATGCCCAACGTGTCCATTCTTTCCGGGCAGGGCGTTGAGGAGATGGACCTGAACTTCAACCTGCCGAACCTGCTGGGCGGCAAGACCACCAAGAAGAGGAAGGCGTCGATCAAGCGGGCGCGGCAGATGTTGTTGAACGAGGAGATCGACCGTCTGGTCGACATGGACCGGGTTTCGGAGCTGGCGATCGAACGCGTACAGGAGATGGGTATCATCTTCCTCGATGAGCTGGACAAGATCGCCTCGCGCGAGGGCCGTAATGGCGTGGACGTCTCGAGGGAGGGTGTACAGCGCGACATCCTGCCGATCGTCGAGGGCAGCAAGGTCAATACCCGACACGGGGTGGTTGACACCACGCACATGCTGTTCATCGCCGCCGGCGCCTTTCACATGTCCAAACCATCGGATCTGATCCCTGAGCTGCAGGGCCGCTTCCCGATTCGCGTCGAGTTGCAGCAACTGACCCGAGAGGACTTCGAGCGGATCCTCACCCAGCCGGAGAACGCTCTCATCAAGCAGTACACGGCGTTGCTGGGGACCGAGGGAGTGGAGCTCGACTTCACCCCGGATGCGATCGTGCGCATCTCCGAAGTGGCGAACGAGGTGAACTCCAGCACCGAGAATATCGGGGCGCGCAGGCTTCACACGATTCTGGAGCACATCCTCGAGGAGGTGTCGTTCCACGCACCCGACACCAAGGGTCAGAAAATCACGGTGACCGCCCAGTACGTGGACGAACGGCTGGCTGGCATCATCGAGGATCGGGACCTGACACGATTCATCCTGTAGCGTAGTCTTTCGAGGTCTCGCGGATTGCCGTGAACGGCGGCAGTTCCGTCAGACTCATGAAGGAGGTTGGGGATGGCGGTGAGCGCCATCCGTTACGCGCACGCGTCTGTCGACTCGGGGAGGGGATCGATATGAACGAGTGTTTCGGGAAGCTGCTTGCGGACCAGAGGTGGCCGCACTGGCGTGCTCTGATGTATACATGCTAACATGATGCAGACTCGATGGCTTGGGGAAACCGATGACGACGGTGCGGGGAAGCCGCGGCGTCGATCAGCAGGGAGCGGAACGCTCGTGACCAAGGCGAATCCGCGCTGGCAGAAGATGCCGGAAAACGACCTGTGGAAACAGTACCGCAGACAGCGGGATCCGTCCATCCGGGAGTACTTCGTTCATCAGTACGCGCCGCTGGTGAAGTACGTGGCGGGGCGGGTCGCGATCGGCATGCCCAGCGCCGTCGACTTCGACGACCTGGTGCAGTGCGGGATGTTCGGGTTGTTCGACGCCATCAGCAAGTTCGATCCCACCAAGCACGTCAAGTTCAAGACCTACGCGGTCACCCGCATCCGGGGCGCGATCTTCGACGAGCTGCGCGCGATCGACTGGGTGCCGCGGTCGGTGCGTCAGAAGGCGCGTGAAGTGGAGGACAAGGTCCGCGAACTGGAGGCCGGCCTCGGACGCGCGGCGACCGACGAGGAGATCGCGGTCAGCATGGGCGTCAGCGTGCAGGAGTTCCAGCGGATTCTGGTACGGATCGCCGGCACCGCGGTCGTATCGCTGAACGACGTCTGGCACGGCGGCGAGGACGAGGATCGCGTCTCCATCGAGGACAATATCGAGTCGCCGACCGAATCAGGACCCGCCACCATCGCCGAGAAGGAAGAGATGCGGCGGGTGATCGTGGAAGCGATCCGGGAGCTGCCGGAGAACGAGCAGCAGGTTCTTGCTCTCTATTACTACGAGGAACTGACTCTGAAGGAGATCGGCCAGGTGCTGGAGGTGACCGAGTCACGCGTATCGCAGCTGCATACCAAAGCCCGGCTGCGTCTGCGCACCAAGCTCACCAACGTCAAGCGCGGCATTTGACGCGAGGGACCGGCCGCTCGGAGCGGCCGGCGTAGCAGCGCGGCCTGCCGTCAACGCAGGGTGATGCGCACCTCCAGACCATCGCGGATCGGTGTCCCCGGCGGCGGACTCTGCGAATGCACGAAGCCGTTGCCGACCAGGCGCACGCGCAATCGTCTGTCGCTCAGCAACGGCAACAGGCTGCGCTTCGGCAGACCCCGGTAGTCGCCGATCGCCGTCTCCGGCTCCGGGACCGGCGGCGTCTGCCGCGTGACGGCACCCTGGTACTGCACGCGCGGTGCATCGGCGTTCGACAGCGACAGGTACGGCACGAGGAACTCCGCGGCCTCCGCGAACAGGGGAGCCGCGATCAAGCCGCCGTACCGGGTCGTGCCGCGCGGATTGTGGATGACGGCGTAGAAGATCACCTGTGGGTCGTCGGTCGGCGCGATGGCCAGGAACGATGCGATCACCGCATCGTCGGAGTAGGAGCCGGTGCTCTCGTCCAGTATCTCCGCGGTGCCGGTCTTGCCGGAGACGCGCAGCCCCCGAACGCGTGCCAGCACCGCCGTCCCGCCGGGTTCGGTCGCCCCTGCCATCATGGCCAGCACGGTGCGGGCGACCGCGGGCTTCACGACCTGTCGCACCGGTTCAGGCGGAAAGTCCTTGACGGTGGTGCCGTCGGCGGCGACCACCCGGCGGACGATACGCGGCCGCATCATCATCCCGTCATTGGCGATAGCGCTGGCCGCACGCACGATCTGAACCGCCGACACCGCTACTTCCTGGCCCATCGCCACGGTCGGCTTGGAGCGCAGCGACCAGCGGTCGACGTCGTGGAAGATGCCGGCGGTCTCCCCGGAGAAGGGAAGGTCGACCGCGGAGCCGAACCCGAATGCGCTGAGCGCTGCATGGAAGCTCTCGCCGTCGATCCGGTCGGAGGCGTAGGCGGCCCCGGCGTTGCACGAGTACCTGATGATGTCCGCGGTGGTGATCGTGCCGTGAGCACGCAGATCGGCGATCCGGATCGTACCGCCGCCCGGAGTGCGGCGGGTGTAGTGGCCGCCACAGTAGAAGGTATCGTCCGGCGTCACCGCTCCGTGCTCCAGCAGCGACGCGATGGAGAACACCTTGAACACGGAACCGGGTTCGAATGCGACCGCGACGGGACGGTTGGTGCGGGTCTGCGCCGAGCTCTGATCGATCGAGTTCGGGTCGTAGCGCGGCGATGTGGCGTATGCCAGCAGCTCGCCCGTGCTCGGCACCATGACCAGGATCGTCACCCAGTCGGCGCGATGCTCGGTCCGCGCGCGGACCGCGATCTGCTCGATCGCGTACTGCACGTTCACGTCGATGGTGAGCACGACCTGATGGCCGCGCACCAACTGTTGTCCCGGCCGAATGACAGCCGGCGACAGGACGTGGTTGAAGGTGTTTTCGATCCCCGCCAGTCCGATGTCGTCGACCCCGACGAAGCCGAGCACATGGCTGGCCAGTTCCTGCTCGGGATAGGTGCGCCCGAACTCGGGTTTCAGCGATACGCCACGCAACTCGCCGGCCTGCAGATGCGTGCGCAGTTGCGCCGACTGGGTGGGCGTGATCTTGCGCTTGAGATACGCGAAGTAGGGTCGACTGCGGAGCCGTTCTTCCAGCCGGGACCGGTCGAGTCCCAGCACTTCGCTCAGCGTCGCAGCGGTTGCCGTCGGGTCGGTCACGTCCGGGGTCCAGACCGAAACCGAATCGAAACGTGTGGCGATCGCCAGCAGGCGCCCGTTACGGTCCAGAATCGGCCCGCGCTCGACATCGGCGACCTGCACCGCGGAGCGCGGATCGGGCATCGGCTGCACGACCATCAGCCAGACGAACCGAGCCGCGATCGCCACGGCGAAGACGCCCAAGCCGATGATCACCGTCCACATGCGGTAGCGTTCGCGCGCTTCCAACATCGGTGCCGTCTGGTCCCACGCAAATGTAATAGGTAGCCCCGGATCTGTCGATACAGAGGACGATGGTACGTGCACTGCACAAGCAGAAAGTCGCCGCACGCGGTCCCGTTCGTGCCGCGTTCGTCCGCGAGTTGAAAAAGCAGAACGCCCCCAGACCCCGTCCGCACCGATCGCGGTTCGATGAACCCTTCGACTTCAGCCCTCGTCAGGCCGTGCAGCTGACGATCATCCCGACCGAGAAGGCGAATGCGGGCGGCCGCGCGCGCGGCGCCTCGCGGTATGCGATGTGGTGGCGCAGGTTGCGCGACCGGTTGCGCGACCGGTTGCGCGGGCGCCTGCGCGGCAGGCTGCGCGCGGTGGTGATCGCCACACTGGCCATCGGTTCAGCGGTCGTTCCCGCCAGTCTGGTGATCGCTGCTGCCCGGCCGCACGAGCCGCTGACGGTGTCCGGACCGGGGCCTGCCGACAGCCTCATACACCGGGACGTGGTTCCGGCCGCCCCTCGCTCGACGGATACCGGCGAGCGGAGCGTCGCCGCTGACCTGTCGTGGCGCTCGTATCTGGTGCAGGCGGACGATTCGCTCTCGGAGATCGCGTACCGCTTCGGCGTCGACCTCGATACGTTGATCAGCTTCAACGGCATTCGCGATGTGAGCGATCTGCGCTCAGGCGTGGAACTGTCCATACCGAACGCGTCGGGCCTCTCCTATGTGGTGCGATCCGGCGACACCCTGGGTGAAATCGCCGCCCGGCACGGTGTGCCCTTGACGGAGTTGCTGGACTGGAACGACCTGAGGTCTTCCGTGCTCGGCGTCGGTCAGAAGCTGTTCATCCCCGGCGCGTCGCTGCCGGTGCACGCACGGAACGCCGTGCTCGGCAGACTGTTCCTCAAGCCCGCACCCGGCAAGGTCGCCACGCCCTTCGGGTACCATGCCGATCCGGTTACCGGCATCCGTCGCTTCCATGACGGCATCGACATCGAGCATGCGGCCGGTACCCCCGTCGCAGCCTCCATGGCCGGTCGAGTCGGGCGCGTGGGAGTCAACGGCAACTACGGACGGTACCTGGTGCTGGTGCATGCCGACGGCTACCAGACACTGTACGCGCAACTGTCCCAGGCGCACGTGCCGGCCGGCACCCTGGTCGCCCAGAGCCAGATCATCGGCACGATGGGATCCACCGGCGACAGCGCGAGCAGCCACCTGCACTTTTCGATTTTCAAGGCCGGCGAGCCTGTTGACCCGAGGCGCTATCTGCACTAGCATTCCTCCCGCTCGTGGAGGGGCGTGCAGATCGTATCCTGCCGATAGGGATCGTGATCCTGTCGGTCATCCTGATTGCCGCGCAGTCGGGCGGACTGTACCTGACGAAGCGCGCCACCCTCGAACGCGACTACCTGCATCTCCCGAAGCGGTGGTTCGAGGTTCTGCACGAGCCGCACGCGGTGCCCGCGGCCGTCCTGCCGTCCGGCGGCGCGGGGTCGGCGGCGTGGCCGTTGCCCGTCGCCACGATGCGCTACGCGGCGCAGCCCGGCGACAATCTGTCGAGAATCAAGGACCGGTTCGGACTCACGCTCGACACGCTGTCCAGCCTCAATCGCGACGCCGGCTCGGGCGTCCACAATGTCGACCTCGGTGAGGTGTTCTCCATCCCGAATCAGGACGGGCTCTTTCTGGTGGTGGAAAGCCGGGATCATCTGGAGGCCGTGGCCGGCAGCCACGGCCTGGCGGGCAGCGACGTGCTGGCCGCCAATCCCGGAGCCGACGCCCAGTCGGTCAGCGGTTCGCTGTTTTTCCCCGGCGCCCAGCATTCCGGCCTGGAGCGTCTGCTGAGGATGGGTCTGGGGTTCAACCGGCCGCTGCACGGCGGGTGGGTGAGCTCCGCGTTCGGGATGCGCGTCGATCCCTTCAGCGGCAAGTGGCGCATGCATCGCGGTATCGACATCGCCGCGCCGCACGGGACGCGCGTGCGTGCGGCCGCGGACGGCCGCGTCGAGCGGGTGGCGAGCAACAACGTCCTGGGGAACTTCGTCGTGCTCGACCATCAGGCGCGCTCGTACCAGTCGCTGTACGCGCACCTGTCGGCCGTCCACGTCCGCGTCGGCGAGCGGGTGAGCACCGGCAACACGATCGGCCGCGTGGGGTCGACCGGGATGTCCACCGGCTCCCATCTCCACTTCGAGTTGTGGAGCCGGCGGCAGCCGATCAATCCGGCCTCGCAGGTGCCCGGCCTGTAGCGCCCCGCGAGCCGCGCCGTTGCACGGCGCCGCTCGCGGCCCAGCCCCTCCTTTGGCTCGGACCGCATCGGTGCCCGATGCGCTCCGAGCCGGATACGGGTTGCCCCGGGGGCCTTCGGCGCCGGTTCTTGGGGCGGTAGCAGCCGATCAGACGGGGCCGACGTCCTGGCCCATGGCCCAGAGATCGATGCGGGTCAGGCTGACCGATCCTTGCGCGAGCACGTCGATGTCGGCGCCGGCGTCCGGGCTGCGAATCGCGGCCGCTCCCGCGTGCCGCAGCACCTCGCCATGTCGCTCGAAGCAGGAGCCGTACCGCGCGCGATCCAGCGGGCAGGGCACCAGCCGCCAGTCGGATGCCAGACGCGCCGGGATGTTCACGCTCCAGGTGGAAGGTCGAGCGGGTTCGCCGTTCGCCGGCCGATGGGCCCTGTCCAGCAGGTCGGCCAGCAGCGCGGGCAGCAGACCGTCGAGCCGGGCGAGCGCGTCTCCGAGCTCGGTCCCCGGATCGGCCGGCGCGCGCGCGGCCCAGCGGGCGAATCCCGCCGGGGTGAGCTGCTGGGAGAGGGCGATCGCCGGGACCAGCGCGATGTTGGCCTCCAGACAGGCGCCGATCGTGCCGGACGAGGCCGCGTAGGAGACACCGGTGTTCTCGCCGGCGTTCACCCCGGAAAGAACCAGATCGGGTGTGCGCGGACTGAGCAGGTAGCAGCCGGCGTTGACGCAGTCGGCCGGCGTGCCGCCCAGGGTGAAGCCGGTCACGGCTTTGCCGTTACGATCCTGGTGGTCGCGGCGTGCCAGCGGCAGGTCGGCGTAGCGGGTCATCGCCTTCGCGGTCCAGCTTCGTTCGGTGGCGGGAAGCACCACGGTGACCGAACCCAGCGATGCGGCGGCGCTGACCAGCGGGGCCACGAACGGCGACTCGGGGCCGTCGTCGTTGGTTACCAGGATCTGCATGGAGTCGTGATCCGTACGCGGGCCGTCAGCGTCCGTGGCAGAACTTGAACTTCCTGCCGCTTCCGCAGTAGCACGGATCGTTGCGTCCGATCTTCCGTTCCGCCTGCGGCGCGGACGGCCCCGGCAGTGCCGGCCCTGCCCCGGCGGGCGTTGCCACTGCGACGGCCGAGCCTACCGGCGCTGCGTGCCGGCTGGGCGCCCGGCGGGCGGGAATCTTCGCCGCGCCTGCCGCCTCGCCCTGCTGCTGCATCGCCGCGAACTGGCCCAGTTCTCGATGCACGGTCGCCATGCCCTGCGGCTGGCGCCTGCGCGCCGACCGGCCGGGGCCGGCCGTGCCGTCCCCGGTCCTGACCGTGACGCGAAAGACCTTCTCCGCGATCGCGCTGCGGATGCCGGCCAGCATTTCGTCGAAGATCTGGAAGCCTTCCAGCTTGTATTCCAGCAGCGGGTTCTTCTGACTGTAGGTGCGCAGGTATACCGCGTCGCGCAGCGCGTCGAGATTCTCCAGATGATCCTGCCAACGCGCGTCGATCAGACGCAGGTACTCGTAGCGGATGAACAGATTGAAGTTGGCCGTTCCGACCAGATCCGCCTTTTCGGCCAGATGGTCGCTCATCGCGCTCACCACCCGGTCGCGCAGCGCCCCGCCGCGTACATCGACCAGCTCCGACTCGCCTTCCGGCATGCCGAACCCGAACCGGGAGCGCAGCGTCGAGAGCGTCCCGGCCACGGAGAACTCGGCGGCACCGGTCAGGTCCTCGACCGCCTCCGTGGCGGTCTCCAGTGCCCGGTCGAGCAGATCCTCATCCGCCATGATCTCGTCGCGCTTGCCGTAGATGTACTTGCGCTGCTCGTTGAGCACGTTGTCGAAGTCCAACAGGTGCTTGCGCAGCTCGAAGTTGCGCTCCTCGACCCGCTTCTGTGCGCGGGCGATCGACTTGTTCAGCCACGGATGGGCCAGCGGTTCGCCGTCTTTCATGCCCACCTTCGACATCATGCTGCGCAGGTTGTCGCCGAACAGCCGCATCAGATCGTCGTCGAGCGAGATGTAGAAGCGGGATGATCCGGGATCGCCCTGGCGGCCCGAGCGGCCGCGGAGCTGGTTGTCGATGCGGCGCGACTCGTGGCGCTCGGTGCCGAGCACGTGCAGCCCGCCGGCGCCGCGCACCGTGTCGTAGCGGGGCCGCCAGTCCTTGAGCTCGCGCTCGTAGATGGACGTGAATCGCTCTTCGGCGTCGTGGCCGTTGCCGCCGTCGGCGGCATGCCGCCGGCGGGCCGAATACTCGGGGTTGCCGCCCAGCTTGATGTCGGTGCCGCGGCCGGCCATGTTGGTGGCGATCGTTATCGCGCCCTCGGCCCCCGCCTGCGCGATGATCACCGCCTCGCGCGCGTGCGCCTTGGCGTTGAGCACCTCATGGGCCACCCCCCGGCTGTGGAGCAGCCTGGCAAGCTGCTCGGACTTGTCGATGGAGACGGTGCCGACCAGCACGGGCTGTCCCGCCTGCTGGCAGGCGGCCAGCTCGTCGCAGATCGCCGCCAGCTTGTCCTGCTCGTTGAGAAAGATCACGTCGTCATGGTCGGCCCGCACCAGTGGGCGATTGGTGGGTATGACCACCACGTCCAGGCCATAGATGTTGCTGAACTCGGTCGCCTCGGTATCGGCGGTACCGGTCATGCCGGACAGCTTGTCGTAGAGCTTGAAGTAGTTCTGGAACGAGATGGAGGCGAGGGTCCGGTTGCGCTTGAGGATCGGGATGCGCTCCTTCGCCTCGATCGCCTGGTGCAGGCCGTCCGAATAGCGGCGGCCATGCAGTATGCGCCCGGTGAACTCGTCCACGATCTGCACGGTTCCCTCTTCGACCACGTAGTCGACGTCGCGCTGGAACAACCGATGGGCGCGCAGCGCCTGCGTCAGATAGTGGATGTACTCGAAGTTCTCGTCGTCGACCAGTGAGCCGCGGATCAGGCCCTTGCCGCGCAGCAACCGTTCGGCTGCGCTGAGTCCTTCATCCGTGAACGACACGCGCTTGCCCTTCTCATCGATCTTGTAGTCGCCGCTCGGCTCCTCCGGATAGTCGTCGGTCTCCGGGTCCTTCGCGCACTCGCGCAGCGCGCCCACCAGCCCATCGACCTGCGCGAACCGTTCGGTATCGTCTTCGGCTGCCCCGGAGATGATCAGTGGGGTGCGCGCCTCGTCGATCAGGATCGAGTCGATCTCGTCCACGATGCAGTACCGGTGACCGCGCTGCACGCGTGCGTCGGCATCCCAGCGCATGTTGTCGCGCAGGTAGTCGAACCCCAGCTCGTTGTTGGTGCCGTAGGTGATGTCACATGCGTAGGCTTCGTTGCGCTCGCGCATTTCCATGCGCGACAGGACCACGCCCACGTTCAGGCCCAGGTAGCGGTGCACGCGGCCCATCCATTCGGCGTCGCGTTCGGCCAGGTAGTCGTTGACGGTGACGATGTGCACGCCGTCGCCCGAAAGCGCGTTGAGGTAGGCGGCCGGCACGCTGGCCAGCGTCTTGCCCTCACCGGTCTTCATCTCGACGATCGCGCCGCGGTCCAGGATGATCCCACCCATGAGCTGGACGTCGAAGATGCGTTCGCCGAGCTGTCGGCGCGCCGCCTCGCGCGCCAGCGCGAACGCCTCCGGCAGGATCTGGTTGCGCGGTTCGCCGGACTCGAGCTGCTTGCGCAGCTTGTCGGTCCACGCCGGGAAGTCGGCTTCCGAGAGAGCGGCCATCCGCGACTCCAGCTCGTTGATCCGGTTCACGAGCGGAACCAGGGCCTTCAGGTCGCGGTTGGACTTTGAGCCGAGTACGCGGGACAGGAAACCCCGCATATGGCGAGTGTATCGACGGTTGGAATCCAGGGTCAAGGAGTCTGACGGGCGCGCCGGCCGGACCGGGGCGGCGGCAAGGCTGCTCGCCGCCGCGCTGGCTGCGGCCCTGGCCGCGGCCGGATGCGCGAACCGGGCGTCGCAGGTGACGCGTCAGGAGCTGTTCAGCCTGTCGGTCGGACCGCTGCAAGACCAGGTGCAGCTCGCCCCCGGTTACGAACAGGCCGGCGTTCGCCTCTCGTTGACCGGTGGTCTGTTCCACGTGGTCAACGCGCCGGTGCGCAAGGTGATGCGCTTCTCCTCGTTCGGAGACCTGCTGCTGCTGCTGTACGACCCGCGCCTGAACCCGCAGCCGGTCGGCCTGGCCGAGGCGGGACCGGACACCGTATCCACCCGCGTTGCGCGCAGCCGTTCGCTTGGCCCGTTGGGACGGGTGGCGGCCGACTCGCAGGGGACGATGTACGTCCAGGAACGGCTCTCGCCCGCCGACTGGCAGACGGAGGATGCAGTGACGCGCAGCCACGTCGTGCGCAGATTCGACCGCACGGGCGCCGACCTGGGCTACCTGGGCCGGGAGGGAGTGAGCGGTACGCCGTTCGGGTGGGTGCATCGCCTGGTAGTCACCGAGCGCGACGAACTGTTCGTCGTCACTCGCGAAACCCACGCGTGGCAGGCGTTCTGGTTCGACGCACAGGGCGTGCTGCGTTTCCGGCGCCGGCTCGCGGTCGACGATCTCCGCGCCGCGGACGGTGTCCCGGAGACCGTGGAGATCGCGTCCGTGCTGGCCGACGCACGGGGGCCGCCGCACCTGCTGGTGGAGACGGTGAGGCTGCCCGACGGGCACTCCGACATCTGGCGCGTGAGCGGTGAGGGGGACCCGAGCCGGGCGTTCGCGGCGCCGCGTTCGCCCCATGCGCCGTTCCGCCTGATCGGCAGCGCCGGCGGGCGGCTGTTCTTCGTCGCACACGCCGGGCCCGACGGGACCGGCAACGCCGGGTCGAACCGCGCTCAGCTCACCATCACCGATGCGGACGGCCGCCCTCTGGCGCAGGTCGAGCTGACCCTGCAAGATCCGGCTCTGCAGTTCTCGGAGTTGCAGGTGGCGACGGATGGCGTACTGTACGGTGCCCGGATCGGGCCGGAACACGTGGATTTCTTCTGGTGGAGAACCGACCTCCTGATGCAACGGCGCTGACCGCCGCGGACGCGGGCGTACTGCGCTTGGTGGACGACCCAGGCGTCCACCGCCTGGTCGACTCGGCTCAGATGTCGGCGATCGACCGCGCCGCCTGCGAGCGCTTCGGTATTCCGTCGCCGATCCTGATGGAGAACGCCGGCCTCAAGGCGCTCGGCGCGATGCAACAGCGGATCTGGCGCCGGCCCGTTCCGGAGGAGCCGGTCACGGTCGTGTCCGGGCGCGGCAACAACGGCGGCGACGCGCTGGTCATCGCCCGCCAGCTGCACGCCATCGGCGCGAGCAACCTGACGGTGCTCCTGAGCCATGGCGAACCTGCGGACGGAAGCCAGTGCGCGGCCAATCTCGCTATCTGCCGGGCGCTCGGCATCACCGTGCTGGAGGAGCCGGCGGACGCCGCCCTCCGGTGCGGATGGGTGATCGACGGCATGGCCGGCACCGGACAACGTGGAGCGCTGCGCGGGCCGGCGGCCGCGCTGGCGGAGCGCATCAACCGCAGCCGGGCGCGGGTCATCGCCCTCGATGCGCCGAGCGGCGTGGGAGACCGTTTTGCGGCCGGCATGCCGTCGGTCCGCGCCGACTGGACGTTGGCGCTGGAGCTGCCGAAGCGCGCGCTCTACCTGCCCGCCGCGCGTCCCGCCTGCGGCAGCATCATCGTCGTCCCGCTCGGCTTTCCTGCCGTGCTCACCGGTATCGCCGGCGCCACCGCGCGGCTGCTCGGCCCCGCGGCGCTGTCATCGTTGCTCCCGGCCGTGCGACCCGACGCGCACAAGGGGATGCGCGGGCACGTAGCGGTCCTGGCCGGCTCAGCCGGCACTGCGGGGGCCGCCCGCCTGGCCGCGACAGCCGCAGGGTGCAGCCGCGCGGGTCTGGTGACGCTGCACGCCGATGCCGACACCTATCCGATCCAGGCCGGCGCGCTCACGTCGGTGATGGTCGCGCCGTGGTCGGAGGCCGCGGAGCCGGGCGAGCTCACCCGGCGATTCGACAGCGTGGTGGTGGGGCCGGGGTGGGGGACCGGGCCGGCCCGGTCGGAGTGGCTGCAACGGCTGCTCGCCCTGCCGTGCTGCGGCGTGCTGGATGCCGACGCGATCACGCTGCTCGCGCGAGCGGGCGACCGCGTTCAGCGGCTCGCCGGCCGCTGGGTGCTGACACCCCATCCGGGCGAGTTGGCCCGGCTGCTCGATGCCACCGTCGCCGGGGTGCTGGCCGATCCCGCCGCCGCGGCGGCCGAGGTGGCCGCCCGATTCGGTGCGGCGGTTGTGCTGAAGGGGCACGTGACCTACGTCGCCGCACCGGACGCACGCGATGACGTGACGGAGCCCGCGGCGCCGCCTCTGAGCCTCGTGGACGGCATGCAGCCGTGGTTGGCGACCGGCGGGTCGGGAGACGTGCTGGCCGGGGTGATCGGCGCTCTGCTGGCCGGCCGCCAGCTCGGGCCCTATCAGGCAGCCTGCGCGGGGGTGTTGATCCACGCCGCGGCGGCTCGCCGCTCGTACCACGAGCGAGGCTGGTTCCTGGCGGAGGACCTGCCGGCGGCGGTGTCGCGCGTGGTAGCCGACGTTGACGATCCCGGATAGCGCACGCCGTTCGTCCTTATAGACGCCGCGTTTCGTTGTTGACCCGGCGGGAGCGTGGCGCTACCCTTGCGCTGTGCAGATCTACCTGTTGTCGGTGTTGAGCACCATCGCCGCCGGTGCGACCGTGGCGGCCGACTACTTGGTCGACCGGGCGCCCGTTCTGGAGCCGTTGCGGCGCTTCGCGGCGAGCAACCGCGCCAAGAGTACGCTGGGCGCCATCGCCGTGGTGGTGGGATTCGTGAAGCTCTTCTGGCGCTCCCCGGATGAGGTGATCATCGTCGGCGACTTCCTGCCGGCGATGGCCGGCATGCTGCTGGGCGCCATGCTCATGATCGACCGTTGCCGCGAACGGCGGCTGCCGGGCGACGGTGTCGAGCAGGTCGCCGCCGGCGACGAAGCGGGCGAAGGCGACGCCGCACCCGAATCATCAGACGCCGGCGCTACCGGTATCGCAAAGATCGACGAGACGCTGAAGCCGTATCGGACTCCGTTGGGGCTGGCCGGCATCGCCGTCGGCGTCATCCACTTCCTGCTGGCGAGCGTGCTGTTCCTGTAGACGGACACGGCTCCCGTTAGAAGGACACGCCTTCGCGACCATCTGCCGCTAAAGATACGGTAACGGGGTGGATCCCGCCCCCGTGGCGCGTCGGCCCGCCCGATATATTGCGTCAGTCCTCGTCTGACTGCTTGGCGCGGGCGATCACATCCTCAGCCACCTTGCCGGAGATCGGCGCGTAGTGGCTGAAGGTCATCTCGAACGACGCGGTGCCGGAGGTCATGGACTTGAGGTCGATGGAGTAGCGCAGCATCTCCGCCTGCGGTACCTGTGCGCGGGTCTCCTGCAGCGACCCTATCGGCTCCTGCCCCAACACGCGACCACGCCGTGAGCTCAGGTCGGAGAGAATGTCACCCAGGTACTGATCGTCGCTCAGCACGACCAGGTCGACGACCGGCTCCAGCAGCACCGGCTTGGCCTGTGCCAGCGCCGCCTTGGTCGCCTCCCGCGACGCCAGCTTGAAGGCCAGCTCGGAGGAGTCGACCGAGTGCTCCCGTCCGTCCACTACCTTCGCCTCCACGTCGACCACCGGATAGCCGCCGAGGACGCCCGACTCCAGCGCCTCCCGGACGCCCTTTTCCACCCCCGGGATGTAGCCGCGGGAGATGGAGCCGCCGACGGTGCCGTTCTCGAAACGGAACTTCTCACCTCGCGGCAGCGGCTTGATCTCCAGAGAAACCTTGGCGTATTGGCCGTGTCCGCCGGTCTGCTTCTTGTGCTGGTAGTCGGCGGCGGCCGGCCGGTTGATCGTCTCGCGATACGCGACGCTGGGCAGATCGGTCTCCACCTCGATCTTGTGGCCGTCGCGGATCCGGCCCAGGACCACCGCCAGGTGCAGTTCCCCGATCGCCGCGACCACGGTTTCGCGGGTCTCGCCGTTGTAGCGGACGCGGAAGGTCGGATCGGAATCCGCGGTTCTGCCGATGATCTCCGAGAGCTTGTCGTCGTCCTGCTTGGAGGTGGTGCGCAAGGCGAGCGCGTGCACCGGTTGCGGAAAGTCGAGCGGCGCGTAAGTGACCGCCGCCTCCGGGGCGTGCAGCGTGTCGCAGGTGGTGACGTCGCTCAGCTTGTTCAGCACGCCGATGTCCCCGGCGGACAGTTCCTGCACGTCCTCGAGCTTCTCGCCCTGGCGCGTGCTCAACTTGGTCACCCGGATCTTGGCCCCGGTGCGCGCGCAGATCAGATCGGCGTCGGAGCGCAGGCGGCCGGTGATGACCTTCACGAACGACAATCGGCCGGCGTACTGGTCGACGCTGGTCTTCAGCACCAGCGCGGAGGCCGGACCGGACGGGTCGATCTTGCACGGGGTGGTCTCGCCGGTGCCGTCTGCCTGAACCGTCGTACCCGCCGGAGACGGCACGGTGCGCACGATCGCGTCCAGCAGCGGCGGGATCCCCGCGCCGTGCAGGGCCGACCCGGCGAGCACCGGGAATACCTGACCGGCGGCGACCGCCTCCGTCATGCCCCGCAGAATCTCGTCGTCGGTCAGCATCTCGTCCTCGAGATACTTCTCCATCAGGGTGTCATCGCCCTCCGCGGCGGCTTCCATCAGCGCGAGCCGCCGCTCCTCGATGGCGTCGCCCATTCCGTCCGGGATCGGAGCGTCGCCGCTGCGCGAGCGTAGCAGCGCGCGCTGGCCGACGACGTCGACCACGCCCTCGAACGCGTTGCCGGCTCCGATCGGGACGCTCAGCGGTGCGAAGGTCCCACCGAACGTCCGGCCCAGGTCTTCGAGCACGGAATCGAAGTCGGCGTGCTCCTTGTCCATGCCGTTGACGAAGACGATGCGGGGCGTTCCGTCGCGTTCCAGGCGGCGCCACAGCTTGGCCGTCTCGATCTGCACGCCGACGTCGGCGCCGACCACCACGATCGCGCACTCGGCGGCGCCGAGCGCGGCCACCACCTCGCCGATGAAGTCGCCGGAACCCGGCGAGTCGATCAGGTTGACCTTGCGGCCGTCGCAGTCGATGTGCGCAAAGGCGCTGTAGATCGAGATCTTGCGGGCGATCTCCTCCTCCGTGCAGTCGCTTACGGACTTGCCGGGGTCGAACTTGGGAACCACGCCGCCGTGGACCAGGATCTGTTCCATCAGCGTGGTCTTGCCGGTGCCACTGTGGCCTACCAGCGCGACGTTGCGAATTCGGTCTGTCGGGACACTCATACGGTGATGCTCCGGGCTGGACTCTGGACGGCGACGCTAGGCGTGCGGTATTGGGCTGTCAAGCACCCGCTCGCGTTGGGTGCCGGGAGATGGCGCTGCGGGGCGCCTTCAGGTCTTGCGCGACGGTGCGTAATGGGCGAACTCCATCGTGTACGCGGCGCGGCCCTGGGTGGCGCTGCGCAGATCGGTGGTGTACCCGAACATCGCCCCGAGCGGCACCTTGGCGCTGACGCGCTCGGCGGCGTGGATCGACTCTACCGTCTCTATGGCACCGCCCCGCATCTGCAGGCTGCCGAGCACCTCGCCGACGAACTCCTTGGGGGTGGTGACGTCCACGCTCATCACCGGCTCCAGCAGGATCGGCGCAGCCTTGCGGCAGCAGGCGACGAACCCGCTTGCAGCGGCGGCTTCGAACGCGAACCGGCTGGCGCGCTCCTGATCGTAGTCGCAGTCGATCAGCTCGACCGAGACATCCACCAGCGGGTATCCGAATCCAGGGCCGGAGGAGAAGCCCGCTTCGATGCCGCGTGCGATCGCCGCACACAGCTCCGCGGGAAGCCCCGCGGCCGCCGGGACCGTGCCGGGATCGAACGTGCACTCGCCGCCCCGGTTGCGCGGCGAGATGCGCAGACCCACCCGCGCGTGGTGCGGCCGGCCGCCGATCTCGCGCTCGAACTGCTCGTGATGCTCGACCTCGGCTGCGACCGATTCCCGGAAGGAAACCTGCGGTTTGCCGACGTTGGCGTCGATCCCCGTCCGCTCGGCGATCTGCCGCATCAGCACCTCCAGATGCAGCTCTCCCATGCCGGAGACCAGGAGCTGCCCGGTCTCTTCGTTCTCTTCTACCGCGAACGTGGGATCCTCCAGCCGTAGCGACTCCAGGACGGCGATCAGCTCGGCCGAATCGGAGGCGGAGTGCGGCTCCACGGCCACCGACACCACCGGCAGCGGAAAGCGCATGCGCTCGAGCAGTCCACGACCGGTCTGGCCACCGCCCTGCCGGTCGCCCAGCGTGTCGCCGGTGCGGGTGAACTTCAATCCGACCGCCACGGCGATGTCCCCGGCGCTCACGGAATCGATCTGTTCGCGTCGGTTGGCGTGCATGCGCAGCAGGCGCTGGATCCGCTCGGTGCGCTCCTCGCTGCGGTTCAGCAGGCGGTCACCACGGCGAAAGGTGCCGGAATAGACCCTGATGAAGCTCAGGGGCCCGGATTCACGGTCGTTCTGGAGTTTGAAGGCAAGCGCGAGGGGCGGCCCCGCCGGCGACCGGGCTACCGCCGGCAGGTTCCCCGCGTTGCCTTCGCGGTCGATCAGTTGCAGGGACGGAAGTTCGTCCGGCGCCGGAAGGTACCAGACGATCGCATCCAGCAGCGGCTGGATGCCGATGTTACGTCGCGCGGCGCCGGCGAGCACCGGTACCAGTCTGCTTGCAGCCACCGCCGCGCGGATCGCTTCACGCAACAGCGGGGCCGGCAACTCGCGGCCCTCCAGATACCGCTCGGCTATCTCGTCCGATCCGTCCGCAAGCGCGTCGATGAGAAGCTCCCGCGGGCGCGCCACCTCCGGATCGGCGGGATCCGCCGCCGACCGCTGCATCGCGGTGCCGTCATCGCTCCACGAGAGCCGCTCCATCGTGATCAGATCGACGAGCCCGCGCAGATCACGGTCCTCGCCCCACGGTACCTGCAGCGCCACGGGCTCGGCGGAGAGCACGCTGCGCATCTGCTGCAGCACCGCGTCGAACGACGCGCCCGCGCGGTCCAGCTTGTTCACGAACGCGATGCGGGCCACCGAGTGACGGTCCGCCTGATGCCACACCGTCTCCGACTGCGGCTCGACCCCCTCCACGGCCGAGAAGATCGCCACCGCACCGTCCAGCACGCGCAGCGAACGCTCGACCTCGGCGGTGAAGTCGACGTGACCCGGGGTGTCGATGATGTTGATCTGGTGGTCGGCCCAGAAGCAGGTGATGGCGGCGCAGGTGATGCTGATGCCGCGTTCCTGTTCCTGCGTCATCCAGTCGGTTGTCGCCTCGCCGTCGTCGACCTCTCCAATGCGGTGGGTGCGCCCGGTGAAATAGAGCATGCGCTCCGTGGTCGTGGTCTTTCCGGCATCGATGTGCGAGATGATCCCTACGTTGCGGATGGGCGGCATGGTGTTCCTTGGGGAGGTTCTCCGTCCCCGTCCTCATGGTACGACAATGGGGCGCTCGCTCTCGAACGCTCCCAGCAGGGCCGCCATGCGCCGGGTGCCGTCGCGCCCGGACGCCCGCTCGGCCCGGAAGGAGATCAGCGCGGGCGAGCACGCCGTGCAGTCGTCGTACACGGTGATCCCGGCAACGCCCGCACGCCGGAGCAGGGCGACATTGGCGGCGCGCAGGTCGATGCGGCCTGCTGCACCTGCAACGTCGGCCGCCTCCGGCCCGAAGCGGGCGCGAAAACGGAGCGCCCGTTCAGCCGGCACGTCGTAGCAGCACGCACCGATGCCGGGACCGATGATCGCGCGGTAGTTCCGGGGGGAGCGGCCGAAACGGCGCTGCAGGCAGGCGAGCGCGTCGGCGACGATGCCGGTGCCGCGCCAGCCGGAGTGCAGCAACGCGGGCAGCCGGCCGTCGCGAGGGATCAGGAAGATCGGCAGGCAGTCGGCGACGGTCACGCCCAGCACGTCGCCAGGGTGGCGGGCGATCAGGCCATCGGCCGGCAGCGTAGCCTCCGTCGCGCGCCCGCCGGCGACCACCACGCGGCGCGTGTGCCGCTGCACGACGCGGCGCACCCGCTCGGGTCCGATGCCGAGCGCGTCGCACGTCCTTCGCCACGCCGCCGGGTCGCTCATGTCGCCGGCTGCCGCGGTGGTCAGGACGGCGCGCAACGGCGCCTGCCGCGCCAAGTCGACCACCGGCGCGGCTGCCGCCCCGGCATCGAGGATCCGCCGGCCGACCACGGTGGCCGGCGCGCTCAGTTCGTGCGAACCAGCCGCCAGACGGCCGGCATCAGCAGCGCTGCGATGGCCAGCTTGACCAGATCGCCGACGATGAAGGGGGTGAGCCCCCACTGCAGGATCGGGTTGTCCCAGCCGGCGACGCTGCCCAGCCACAGCAGTCCCGGGATGTAGATGACGACGTTGCCGATCAGCATCGCGACCGCTGCCAGCGGCACGCTGCGGTCCCACCCCGCCTCGGCCAGCAGGCCGATCAGCAGCGCCGCCAGCAGAAAGCCCAGCAGGTAGCCGCCGGTGGTGCCGACCATGTAGGTGAGGCCGATTCCCCTCTCCGGGGTGCCGGCGAAGACCGGCAGGCCTACCGCTCCCTCCGCCAGATAGAGCAGCACCGTAAGTCCGCCGAGCCGCCACCCTCCCGCCATGCCGATGACCAGGATCACCAGGGTCTGCATGGTCATGGGCACCGGCACCATGGGTACCTTGATCTTCGCGGAAACCGCGATCAGCGCACTGCCGACCAGCGCCAGGAACAGCACGCGCAACAGGTTGGTGACGCGGGAGCCCCGGTCTGCAGTGCGCCCGGCCGGAGGCCACAGGCGATCGATCAGGATCTGCGAATGTGGTCGCTCGATCATCGGCGGCCATCTTAGAGCAGGCGGGGACGGGCCGAATAGCGGAGCTGCAGGCGGCCGTATCCAGAGCGCTCATCGGGCGGCGGCCGTACTCGTCCACGCCTGCACGTCGTTGACGCCGTGGCGGGCCGGCCCTAGCGTGCCCGCTCGGACGGAGTCGCAGGCACGTCGTTTGACGCGGTGGCGGGCCGTCCCTATGGTGCCCGCTCACCGGGAGCAGCCGTGTCACTACGCGTTCGTTACGCCCCGTCGCCGACGGGGCTTCACCACATCGGCGGGGCGCGCACCGCCCTGTTCGCCTACCTGCTGGCGCGCTCGGCCGGCGGCACCTTCATCCTGCGCATCGAGGACACCGATCGCACCCGCTTCGATCCGGTGGCGCTGGCCGACGTGTACGATACCCTGTCCTGGCTGGGACTGCGCTGGGACGAGGGGCCGCAGGTGGGAGGACCCTGCGGCCCGTACGTGCAGTCGGAGCGGGTCGAGCGCCATCGCGACGTCGCGCAGCGGCTGGTGGACTCCGGACAGGCCTATCGCTGCTACTGCGATCCCGAACGCCTGCAGCGCGTGCGCGAGGCCGGCAGCGGATACGACCGCCGCTGCCGCGACCTGTCGGCGGCCGAACGCCTGCAGCGAGAAGAGCGGGGAGAGCCGTCCGTCGTGCGGTTCAAGGTGCCCCTGGAAGGCGCCACCCGGTACCGGGACGACCTGCTGGGTCCCATCGAGCGGCGCAACAGCGACATCAATCCCGATCCCGTGCTGCTGAAGTCCGACGGCTATCCGACCTATCACTTGGCGGCGATCACCGACGACCACGACATGAGGATCAGCCATGTCCTGCGGGCACAGGAGTGGGTCTCCTCTGCGCCGCTGCACGTGTTGATCTTCCAAGCGTGCGGGTGGGAGCCGCCCCGCTACGCCCACCTGCCGGTCGTGAACGGCCCGGACGGGAAGAAGCTGAGCAAGCGCCATGGGGCGATGGGCGTCGCGGAGTTCCGCGACCAGGGCTACCTGCCGGAGGCGCTGGTGAACTACATCGCCCTGCTCGGATGGTCGCTTTCCGGGGAGCGCGAGCTGTTCAGCCTGCAGGAGTTGGAGCGCGCGTTCAGCATGGAGCGGCTGCACGCCTCCCCGGCCATCTTCGACGCCGACAAGCTGCGCTGGATGAACGGCACCTACATCCGCGCGCTGCCGGTGGCCGCGCTCGCCCGGCGGCTCGAGCCGTGGCTTGCTGAGGCCGGAGCCGCCGAACCGCAGCGGGTGGCGCCGGCGGTGGGCGAGTTGGTGCGGGAGCGGCTCACCTTGCTGAGCGACGTGGTGCCCATGGCGAGGTTCCTGTTCGAACCGGTGGTCGGATACCGCTCATCGATCGGGGCTCACGGGTCCTTGGCCGAAGCAGAGGGCACGGTCGTGGACCCAGAGACCGATAGACGCGCGCTGCACTTCGATGCCGGCGACTTGGTGCCGAAGCGCCTCGACCCCGAACGGACGGCGGCCGTGCTCGAGCGGGCGCTCGATCTGGTCGACGCCGCGTGCGGCCCGGACGAAGAGGCCGCCGAGCAGGCGTTCCGCACCGCTGCCGACGAGGTGAGCGTCAGGTTCGGTGACCTGATGATGCCGGTGAGGGTGGCGATCACCGGCGCGCGCGTGTCGCCGCCGCTGTTCGGCAGCATGCGGATCCTGGGCGCGGCGTCCTGTCGGGATCGGCTGCACGCGGCGCTGGCCACACTGGCCGGAGACTCCCCGGACCCGCAACAGGAAGGAACATGACACGCACGACACTCGATCAACTGGTATCGCTCTGCAAGCGTCGCGGGTTCGTCTACCCGTCGAGCGACATATACGGCGGTCTCGCCTCTGCGTGGGACTACGGACCGCTCGGCGTGCAACTCAAGAACAACCTTCGCGACCGCTGGTGGCGGACCATGACGCGCGGCGAGCTGCCGGTCGTCGGTCTGGACGCCGCTATCCTGATGCACCCGCGAGTATGGGAGGCGTCCGGGCACACCAGCGCCTTCAACGATCCGCTGGTCGACTGCCGCAACTGCAAGGCGCGGTTTCGCGCCGATCACCTCGCGGACCCGGCCGGCCGCTGCCCGCAGTGCGGGCAGGCGGAGCTGACCGAGGCGCGCCAGTTCAACATGATGATGCGCACCACGCTGGGGCCGGTGGAGGACGGCGGCACCGACGTCTACCTGCGCCCGGAGACCGCTCAGGGCGCGTACGTCAACTTCAAGAACGTGGTGCAGTCCGGACGGGTGAAGGTACCGTTCGGGATCGCCCAGGTCGGCAAGGCGTTCCGCAACGAGATCACCACCAAGAGCTTCATCTTCCGCACCTGCGAGTTCGAGCAGATGGAGATGCAGTTCTTCGTCCACCCCAGCCAGGACGAGCGCTGGTTCGAGCAGTGGCGAGAGGCGCGCTACCGCTACTACACCGACCTCGGCATTCAGCCGTCCCGGCTGCGGCTGCGCCCGCACGGGCCGGACGAGATCGCCCACTACGCCAAGGTGGCCGTGGACATCGAGTACGACTTTCCGTCGGGCTGGCAGGAGCTGGAAGGGATCCACAACCGCACCGACTTCGATCTGCGCCGGCACGCCGAGCTGTCCCGCAAGGACCTGACCTACCTCGACGACGGCAGTTCCGGGGGCGCGCAGGGCGAGCGGTTCGTGCCGTACGTGATCGAGACCGCGGTGGGGCTGACCCGCACCGTGCTGGCGGTGCTGGCCGACGCCTACGACGAGGACGAGGTGGAAGGGGAGAAGCGCACGGTGCTGCGCTTCCACCCGGCGATCGCTCCGATCACGGTGGGGGTCTTCCCGCTGTTCAAGAAGGACGGCTTGGCCGAGCTGGCCCGCGAGCTGGCCGCCGACCTGCGCGCCGACCACGACATTTTCTACGACCAGGGCGGCGCCATCGGCCGGCGCTACCGCCGCCAGGACGAGATCGGCACGCCGTACTGCGTCACGGTCGACCACCAGAGCAGGGACGACGGGACGGTTACCGTGCGGCTGCGCGACTCGATGGAACAGATCCGCGTCCATCGCGACGCGCTGCGAGGGCAGCTCGCCGAGCTGACGGCCGGCTACTCCCGTACGGAAGGCTCCTGATGGACGTGCTGGCCACCCTGACCCGACGCGGGCTGGTCAAGCAGACCACCGACGCCGCGTCGCTCGCCAGGCTCCTCGAAGGCGATGCGGTCACCTTCTACCTCGGCATCGACCCCACCGGCCCCAGCCTGCACGCCGGGCACCTGGTCGGGCTGCTCGCGATGGCGCATCTGCAGCGCGCCGGCCACCGGCCCGTGCTGCTGATCGGCGGCGCCACCGCCCGCGTGGGCGATCCATCGGACAAGGACGACATGCGGCCGTTGCTGCCGCTCGAGACCGTCGCCCGCAACGCCGAGCTGATGCAGCGTCAGGTGGGCCGCATCATCGATCTGAGCCGCACCATCGTGGTCGACAACGCCACATGGCTCGCCGAGCTGGGCTACCTGGACTTCCTGCGCGAGATCGGCCCGCGTTTCTCCGTGAACCGGATGCTCAGCTTCGAAACCTACCGCCGCCGGCTGGAGACGGGGCTCTCGTTCCTGGAATTCAACTACCTCCTGCTGCAGGCGTACGACTTCCTGGTGCTGCACCGGCGACACGGGTGCCTGCTGCAGATCGGCGGCGACGACCAGTGGGCGAACATCCTGGCCGGTGTCGACCTGATCCGTCGCGTGGAGCGGGTCGAAGCGCACGCCCTGACCTGGCCGCTGGTGACCACCGCGGACGGCAGGAAGATGGGCAAGACGGCCGCGGGCGCGCTGTTCCTGGACCCGGAGCGAGTCACCCCGTATCGGTTCTACCAGTACTGGATCAACGTCCCGGACGCCGACGTCGGCACGCTGCTGGCGATGCTGACGCTGTTGCCGGACGCCGAGGTGGAGGAGCTGGGCCGGCTGCGCGACCAGGCGGTGGTGGCGGCCAAGGAGCGGCTGGCGATGAAGCTGACCACGCTCGTGCACGGCGCCGAGGAGGCGGAGCGTGCGCGCCAGGCCAGCCGGGCGCTGTTCCATCGTCCTCGGGACCACGTCGTTGAGGCCGGCCCGGCGAGATACCGTTTCGATGTCAGCGAGCCGGAGGTCACGGTCACGAGGGCGTTGCCCACCTCGACACTGGCGGCCACGGAGGTGGGTTCCGGCCTCACCCTGGTGGACCTGTTGGTACGGGCCGGGCTGGCGTCGAGCCGTTCGGAGGCGCGGCGGCTGATCGCGCAGGGCGGCGCGTATCTCGACGACCGGCAGTGGACCGACGTGCATCAGCCGGTCACGTCCGCGCACGTCTCTGGCGATCATTTCATCGTGCGGGCCGGCAAGAAGCGGCACCATCGCTTCGTCATCGGAGACGGGGTGTGAGTGCCGTGATGGACGCCACGCACCGACCATCAGGGCAGCCGTGCCGCCGGAAGCCTTGACGATCGCTTTCCCGCACTGGTAGCTTGGCTGGCGATGCCCGCGAAACTCTCCGCTGCCAAACGCCAGCGCCAGAACATCACGCGCCGGTTGCGCAACCGGTCCGTGCGCAGCCGCATGCGCACCGCGATTCGATCGTTCGTCGATTCCCTGGATGGGGAAGAGTCCGAAGCCGTCATGCGGCTTGGCCATGCCGTGCGCGCCGTGGACAAGGCCGCCTCGAAGGGCGTCGTGCACCGGCGTACGGCCGCGCGCTACAAGCGCCGCCTTGCCGGCCGTCTGCGACGGCGGTTCGCGACGACCTAGCGACGTGCGGGGCCACAAGGAGCGATCTGGTGGCGGTTGAAAAGGTCGAAAGGGCTGAGAAACTGACCAAGGCGGAGATCATCGAAAGCATCTACGCCGAAGTGCCGGTCAGCAAGAAGAACATCCATCGCATTCTGGATCTGTTCTTCGATGAGGTGAAGGCCGGGATCATCGGCCAACGCGCCGTGGAATTGCGTGGCTTCGGCACCTTCGAACTCAAACCCCGCAAGGGCCGGGTCGCGCGCAATCCGCGCACCGGCGAACGGGTGGAGGTGGAGAACCACGGGGTGGCTTCGTTCCGCCCGGGACGCGAGCTGAAGGAGCGTGCCTGGTCCAGCCAAGTGTGACAGCGCGACACCCGACCCGGCCACACCCGACCGGGCCACACCCGACCGGCCACATCTGGACATGGCCAATCTGAATCGGGGGGCCGTCCCCGCCGGCGTGGCAGGTCGCTCCACCGGCAGGCCGTGGTTGCCGGTCGTCACCGAGATCGCGGCGCTGGCGTTGTCTGCCGCGCTGTTCGCACTCGCTTTTCCCAATCCGCTCTCCAGGTGGGGGTGGTATCCGCTTGCCTTCGTGGCGCTGGCGCCACTGTTCTGGGTGATCGGCAGGACGCCCTGGAGCCGCGTCGTCCTGTACGGCATTCTCTACGGGTTCGGCAGCTACGCCCTGTTCAACTACTGGCTGGGGACCTTTCACCCCTTGGCGCTGCTGTTCGTACCCACCATCCACCTGATCTATCTTGCGGTGCTCTTTCCGGTGTTGAAGCTGGTGACCGACCGCTTTCCGCGGTATGCGCCGCTCTGGCAGGCAGTGGTCTGGGTTGCCTACGAGTATCTGAAGACGCAGGGGTTTCTGGGGTACTCGTACGGCGTCATCGGTTACACGCAGTATCTGTTCGGGCCGCTGGTACGCTCCGCGGCGGTGGCGGGCGTGTGGGGCGTGTCGCTGCTCGTGGTGCTGGCCAACAGCTACGTCGCCCACGCGGTGGAGGCGCTCCGGGCCCTGCGGGGCGACCTGCGGCGGCGCGTGGGCCGGCTCCTGCGCGCGCGTCCAGCGGTTCCGGCAGTCTGGACGCTGCTGTTCGCGGGGGCCGTCGTCTACGGCGCTGCGCTGCCGACCGACTACGGCGACGCCCCGCAGTGGCGGGTCGCCCTGGTCCAGCAGAACATCGATCCGTGGCGCGACGGCGGGTACCTCGCCTACGAGCGCTCCCTGCACGTCCTGCTGCGGCAGAGCCGGCAGGCGCTGGCCGAGGACCCCGACGCCGTGATCTGGTCCGAGACGTCGTTCGTGCCCGGCATCGACTGGCATACGCGCTACCGCGCGCGCGACCAGGAGGCGATCAGGAAGTACGAGCTGGTCCGCCAGCTCCGGGCGTTTCTCGACGAGCAGACGGTGCCGTTCGTGGTCGGCAACGACGACGGACAGAAGAGGCGCACTGCCGCAGGCGACGAGCGGGTGGACTACAACGCCGCGCTGCTGTACGAGGGTGGCCAGATCGTACAGACCTACCGCAAGCTGCACCTGGTGCCGTTCACCGAGCACTTCCCGGACTGGGGACCCCGCTTCATCCGCGACCTGCTGGTGGAGTTCGATACCCATTTCTGGGAGCGTGGCGATGAGTGGACCGTGTTCGAGGCCGGCGGCGTGCGCTTCTCGACGCCCATCTGTTTCGAGGACACCTTCGGCTATCTGAACCGCGAGTTCGTCAACCGCGGAGCGCAGGTGATCGTCAACATGACCAACGATGCGTGGTCTGAGTCCGTGCCCGCGGAGATGCAGCACTTCGCGATGGCCGTGTTTCGCGCTACCGAGAACCGCAGGAGCGTGGTGCGCGCGGCCAACAGCGGCATCACCGCGATCGTGGAGCCATCGGGCCGGATTACCGCAACGCTGGAGCCGGGCGTCGAGGGTACCCTGATCGGGGACGTGCCCGTCTTCGACGCGGCGACGACCCTGTATTCCCGCGCCGGTGACTGGCTGGGCATAGCGCTGACCGCCGCGGCGTTCCTGCTGATCGCAGCCGCCACGAGCGGAGCCGTTCTGCGCCGTTCGCGGGTGCGCGTTGACAACGGCCTGCCAGGCGGGATGATGATCGTCCCGTGACCGGTGACAAGATCCTGATCGTCGACGACGAAGCCACGAACGTCGAGATCTTCGACCTGATGCTGTCGAAGCTCGGCTTCTGCACGGAAACCGCCTCCGACGGGGTGCAAGCGCTGGACAAGCTGCACAGCTTCCGCCCGGCGCTGATCCTGTTGGACAACATGATGCCGCGGATGACCGGTTGGGAGGTGACGCGCAGCATCAAGCACGATGAAGAGCTCGCCGATTACCGCGACGTGTCGATCATCATGTTCTCGGCGGCCGACGACGTTGAGGACAAGGTCCAGGGATTGGAGTTGGGCGTGGACGACTACATCACCAAGCCGTTCAACTTCACCGAGGTGCTTGCCCGCATGCGGGCGGTACTGCACCGGCGCCATCTGCAGGAGCAGGTAACGCGGCGCGAGCATCGGATCGGCGTGATCGAGTCGCTGAACGAGTCGCTGATTTTCTTCTCCCAGCATGTGCGGCGGCCACTCGAGCAGCAACTGCGGATGGTGGACGAGCTCGGCGCCGGAAGGACCGAGACGCTCGCGGACCGGGTCAAGGGTGACGCGCGGGCGATCCTGGCCAAGCTCGACGCCCTGGAGCGGGAGATCGGTGACCTGCAACGGAAAGGAGATGAGCTCAAGGCTGGCGATGTCTCTCTCGAGGAACTCCACCGGCGGCTCGCCGGTATCGCCTCCGCCGGCGTGACCGGCTCCTGATCGTGATCGGACGCAAGAGGCCGGAGCGTCCGACGGCGGATGCCCCGCCGACCACCCTGTCGCCGGAGACGCATCTGAAAGGACTCCTGCGGTTCGACAGCGCCCTGCAGATCAACGGCAACTTCGAAGGGGAGATCCACTCTGCCGGGCGGCTCCTGGTCGGTGCGGACGCGCTGGTGTGTGCGAAGATCAAGGTGGGGTCCGCGGTGATCGGCGGCACCGTGCGTGGCGATATCAGGGCGACCGACAGCCTCGAGATGCTGGCGACCGCGCGCGTGTTCGGCGACGTAGGCACGGCGCGGCTGATCGTCGCGGACGGCGCCGTCTTCGAAGGCGAGCTGGAGATGAGCGGCTCTCCGCAGGAGCGGGACACGTCCGCGGCACCCGCGGAAGGGTAAGGAAGCGGGCGCGTCGCCGGCACTTGACACCGCATTCGTTGGGCGAGTAACTTTCGGCAAGCACTCACTCCTTCCCAGCGCCAAGTACGGGGCCGCCAGAACGCTATTCGGCAGGTACCGGACGGAACGGCCGCACCGATTCCGCGGGGAGTCCCGGGGAGCATCATGCCGGAAAAAAGCACAAGCACAAGCAGACGTTCACGACCGCGAAAGAAGCTCAGGATCGAAGTCAAGGACGGCTTCGGCGGGGTCGACGGCACCGCGGCCCAACAGGCCGCCGTCGCGCAGGCCGAGCAGGCGGCCGAGAAACAGGCGCAGGCCTCGGGCAACGACGGGGTCGACGGGCTGCGTGCGCCTTCCGTCGACGATGGCACGCCGCGTGAGAAGCTCCTGATCAGTGATCTCGCCGTGAAGGACCTTCCGGAATTACGAGCGCAGGCGGCCGCTATCGGCCTGAATCCGGAAAACCTGGTCGGGATGAAGAAGACGGATCTCATCTTCGGCATTCTCAAGGAACACACGCATGCCAACGGTGGCGTAGTCTACGCGCACGGCGTGTTGGAGATCCTCCCGGATGGATACGGCTTTCTGCGATCGCCCAACAACAGCTATCTTCCGGGCCCGGAGGACATCTACGTGTCGCCGTCGCAGATTCGGCGGTTCAACCTCAAGACCGGCGACACGGTCCATGGTCAGATCCGCCCGCCCAAGGACGGCGAGCGGTTCTTCGCGATGCTGCTCGTGGAGACGGTCAACGACAATCCGCCTGTGGTCGCGCAGAACCGGGTGCCGTTCGACCAACTGACGCCGCTGTACCCCGACGAACGCCTGAACCTGGAGACCGCGGACGGAAACCTGGAAACGCGCATGATGGACCTGTTCTGCCCCCTCGGCAAGGGTCAGCGCGGGCTGATCGTGTCGCCGCCGCGGGCCGGCAAGACCATGCTGCTGCAGCGGGTCGCCAACGCGATTACGGAGAACCACCCCGAGGTCTATCTGATCGTGCTGCTGATCGACGAGCGTCCCGAAGAGGTCACGGACATGAAGCGCAGCGTCAGGGGCGAGGTAGTCTCCTCCACGTTCGACGAGCAGGCCACGCGGCATGTGCAGGTTGCGGAGATGGTGATCGATAAGGCACGGCGCCTCGTCGAGCACAAACGCGACGTGGTGATCCTGCTGGACTCGATCACCCGCTTGGCGCGCGCCTACAACCAGACGGTACCGACCTCGGGGAAAATCCTGTCCGGCGGTGTCGACTCGAACGCGCTGCACAAGCCGAAGCGTTTCTTCGGCGCCGCGCGCAATGTCGAGCACGGCGGCAGTCTGACGATCGTCGCTACCGGCCTGATCGAAACCGGCAGCCGCATGGACGAAGTCATATTCGAGGAGTTCAAGGGCACCGGCAACATGGAGGTGCGCCTGGACCGCAAGATCGCCGACCGCAGGATCTACCCGGCGATCAACATCAAGCAAACCGCCACCCGCAAGGAAGAGTTGCTGCTGAGCGATCAGGATCTGGCCAAGCTGTGGATCCTGCGCAAAGTGCTCGGCCCGATGGACGAGTTGCAGATTGCCGAGCTGCTGATCGAAAAGATGCGCAAGACCAAGACCAACGATGCCTTTCTCCGCTCCATGAACACCTCGGCGGTCGGCGACTGACGCTTCGCAGCTTGGGGGAGCCGCGCAGCGGCGGGACTCCCGCATTCGCGCTCGACCGCGTGACGCTGCGCATCGATGCGATCCCGATCCTGAAGGGCGTGAGTTGGTCGGCGGAGCCGGGCCAGCACTGGGCGGTCCTGGGTCCCAACGGCTGCGGCAAGAGCACGTTGCTGCGGTTGCTGGCCGGCCGCGCGCATCCCTCGTCCGGCACCGTCGATCTGCTTGGCCACCGGGTCGGGCGGGTCGACCTTGGCCCGCTACGGCGCGCCATCGCCTGGGTCCACGCCGACCTGCTGCAGTGGGTCCCCCGCTTCCAGACGGTCCTGGAGACCGTGGTCGCCGGGATGCGAGGCACCTTCGTGGTGTACGATCGGATCGAGTCGTCGGAGTCGGCACGGGCGGAGGTGGAGTTGCATGCGGTGGGCATGTGGCCGCTGCGCGAACGACGGTTCGTGACGCTGTCCACCGGTGAACGGCAGCGCACGCTCATCGCCCGCGCGTTCGCGGCTCGCCCGGCGCTCGTGCTGCTGGATGAGCCTTGTGCGGGCCTGGACCCGCGGGCGCGCGAAGAGTTCCTCACGGCGCTGCGTACCACCGTCAACCGTTCGGCCGCCGATGGATCGGCCGCGGATGCATCGCCCGCCACGGTGGTGTACGTCACGCATAGCATCGAGGAGCTGGACGGCTCCTATGACGGGGTCATGCTGATGAAGGCGGGTGCCGGCGCGGGCGGCGGACCGCCGGAGTCCCAGCTTACCGACGCGAATCTGTCACGGCTGTTCGGCGTGCCGTGCTCGGTGATCGCCGAAGGCGGCCGCTACTGGCTGCATGTCGGCCGAGAAGGATGATCAGCGTGATGATCATGGCTACGGGCAGGTAATCGCCGAAGGCGGCATACGGCGTCGTGGTGGGCGTGGTCGGCAGGTGCAGCGTGACCAGGGCGGCATCCTCCGTGAACGGCCGCAACACCGACCCGGGAATCGGCCGGCCGTACACGTCCAGGGCCGCGGTGATGCCCCCGTTGGTCGCACGCAGCAGCGGCCGTGCGGTCTCCACCGACCGGAAGCGCGCCGCCACCAGGTGCTGGGTCTCCGACGACACGGTCTGTGACCAGGAGTCGTTGGTGAGGTTGACCAGCAGCTCCGCGCCGGCGCGCACGAAGCGCCGGTTCAGGGCCGGAAAGGCGTCCTCGAAGCAGACCGGCGTGGACAGGCGCACGCTGCGGCCGTCGGACGTGACGACGGTGAACGCGGTCGGATGTTCGCCGGCGACCCATCCGAAGCCGATTCCTACCATCGACCGATAGAAACGGCGCATGAATCCGACCTCCCAGAACGGCACCGCTTCCGCGAACGGCACAAGCTGCTGCTTGCGGTAGTGGTCGAACCGGTCCGCTCCCGGATGGATCAGGAAGGAGGCGTTGCTGTACTCGAAGGCCCTGGGATCGATTACGTATGGCGCGCCGGTGATCAGGTGTATGTCCAGGGAGCGCAGAAACGGCGCCAGCGGATCGCCGTTCGGGCGGTGCTCGAAGTCGAAGCCACGGTAGCGGCCGGCATATTCGCCGACCGGTTGGTCGAGCAGGGCGGTCTCGCTCCAGACGATCAGGTCGGGCTCGCTCCCGTCAAGCACCCGGCGTGTGAGCCGCATCAGGGTGCGGAGGCTGTCGTCCTGCTCGTCGGCGTCGCCGCCCCACGGATCGACGTTGTGCTGGATCAGGGCCACCTCGATCGGCGTGCCCGCTCCGGCCCCCGGCTCCCGGTGCGCCTGGGTGCCCAGCCGCACGAACCCGTAGCCCAGCGCGCCGATCGCCAGCACGGCGATCAGAAGGTAGGTGCCGGCCGGTTGCTGCCGCCACGGCCGCTGCACGCCCTCGGCGACCGCGGCGTTGATCAGCGCCATCAGCAGCGACAGTCCCCACACGCCGGTCAGCGCGGTGAACTGGATCAGCGGGGTGATCGTGTTCACCGGATAGGCGGCGAGCCCCCAGGGAAAACCCAGGAACCCCGACGACTTCAGGAACTCGTAGACCGTCCATGCGGCGGCGATGGCGTACGGGCGCAGCGGGCCGGCCGCGATGGCCACGGCGCGCAACATCGGCCCCAGCAGCACCCCGAACAACGCGTAACCAAGGACGGGGCCACCCAGCGTCCAGATCGCGAACTCCTGGAAGTACAACAGCCAGTAGTACGACAGCGGCGTGGCGACCACCATGAACAGCACGGTGGCGACGGCCGCCTGCGCGTAGGAGCGGCTGCGGTAGATCGACAGGAACAGCGGCGCGAAGGCGAACGGACCGAGCAAGGGGTTGCCGAGCAGCGCCAGCTCGTTGGGGAGGGCCAACGGCACGGCGATCGCGGACACGGCGGCCGGCCCGTACCGATGGAGCCACACGGCGATCATGGCAGCTCGCTTCCGTGGCACGTTCGCGCTAAGCTGGCTGGGATGTTCACCGACCTGCAGCGCAAGTGGGACGATCTCTGTACGCAGTGCGGGCAGTGCTGCTATCGACGCGACCGCGTGCAGGGCGAACTGGTCATCGACCGCGATTCTCCATGCAGGTTTCTGGACGTGTCGACCAAGCTCTGCACGGTCTACGAGTCACGGCTGTCGACCTGTTCGAACTGCAAACGCCTGACCATCTTCCACGCGCTGTTCTCGCGCTATCTGCCCGACGACTGCGGGTACGTGGAAACGTTCAGGATATGGCGAAAACCACCCAGCGGCCGTCAGCGTCCCGAAGGTCCAGGCTCTGCCCGGAACGGATCGACGGGAACGCCTCCTGATACTGATCCCCAAAACTGACTTCGACGCGGTACCGCGGGCTCCCGTCGTCCCCGTCCAGCCGCTCGACCGGGCCCAGCGTGATCACCTCGCTGGCGCGCAGCGCGCGGTACGGGGTACGGCCGAAGTAGTCGTTCAGCATCGTTCGCAGCGACTCGCGCGTCGCGGATGAGCCGTCCGGGAGCCGTACCGCGTTGTCGACCGCTGCCAGCACGCCGTCGGTGTCCTTCTCCAGGAACCGGTCGGCGCCGTCGATCACCGCTTCGGCGACCGCACTCCGGTCGGCGATGTCCCTGTTTCGGGCGGTTGAGGCGCGCATCCGCCGGTCGGCGTCCGCGGCGGACTCCATGGGAGCGGGGGACCAGTTCGCGGGGAGTTGGTGCTCTGCCGAGAACAGGATCGCCGACACCAACCAAGTGTCTCCGACGGGGCGGAGCACGAACCGCTGCTGCGTGCCCCAGAACGGCACGTCGGCCGAAAGATCCATGCGCGCGTCCAGGGTCACCTGGAAGGCGTCCGCCAAGACGCCGGCTCCCATCTCGTATCGTTGCGCCATCACGTTGTCGGTGTCGTAGATCTGGGCGAGGGAGATGCCCGTCAACGAGCGCTGCTCGAACAGCGCGTCCAGTGCCGCATGCGCCTGGGAACGCGTCACGTTCATTCCCGCCACGTAGACCGAGCCGTCCAGCATGGACACGATCGCGCCGGAGTCATGGGCCAGGAAGGCGCTTGCCAGACGCAGGAGCTGCGATACCAGCAAGCTGGAGGTCCAGCTTGTCGTGTCGACAGGTTCCGCCGATGGCGGCAGGTCAGGCAGGTCGATCTTCGGTCGCTGCCGCTCCTCGATGGCTTCGGGATCGAGATCCGGGTTCAGGCTGAAGGCGAGCCGTTTCATCCCTTCGGCCAACTCATGCTTGCCGACTTCCTGGTACTGAAGGCCCGCCAGGTAGTACGACTCGGCCATCTCGGCTTTCTTCTCTGCAGGCAGAGCCGCCAAGTCGGCCGGCAGGGCGAAGGCCGGCATGCCCAGGGCGAGCAGGCACATGACAAGTCCAATTGCGGTCACGAACCGACGAACGGTAACCATGGCGCGCACATTATACTATCGGCAGCGACGTGTGGCGACATGACCCGCAGGCCGGCTTCCGGGGACGTGGTTCGACGACGCCTGCAACGTGCTGACCGCTCGCGGATGCCGACGACTCTCGCCGACCGCGCGGGCGAACCTGCCGGAGACCGGATTCGAACCGGTACGGTCCATGCGGACCAAGGGATTTTAAGTCCCCAGTGTCTACCGTTTCACCACTCCGGCCCGGAACCCCGAGCCTAACCCTAACGACGGCTCCGTTACCGGGTCAAACCTCGGCGTGGTTCGGTAGTGGGTCATGACCCACTACTCGCCTGCTCAAGCATTTGACCGCGACGCCGAAGCGTACTAACGTGTAGGCGTGTATGCGCTCGTAGAGATCAAGGGAAAGCAGTACCGGGTGAGTCCCGGTACTGAAATCGTCGTCGATCGACTGGCGGCGCCGCCGGCGGAGTCACTCGACCTGGACTCGGTCCTGCTGGTGTCCGATGGCAAGGATGTCCTGGTCGGCGACCCGTATGTCGCCGACGCACGGGTTCGCGCGCGTGTGGCTGGTGAGGAGCGCGGAAAGAAGATCAGGGTGTCCACCTATCGCCGCCGCAAGCGCACGCAGCGTACCCAAGGTCATCGGCAGCGCTACACGCGCCTGATGATAGAGGACGTGGTCGCCGGCGCAAGCCGGGAAGCTGCGGCTTCCTGAGGCTGCGGCTTCCCTGAGACTGCGGGCTGAGGACATGCAGCGATGATCCACGTGGGGCGCGGCCCGGTACACGGGTAAGAGGGGCAGAACATGGCTCACAAGAAGGGTGGAGGGAGTTCGCGCAACGGGCGCGACTCGGTCGGCCGCCGGCTCGGCGTCAAGCGCTACGGTGGCGAGCGCGTGCATGCAGGCGCGATTCTGGTACGCCAGCGCGGAACGCGGGTGCATCCCGGCCCGAACGTCGGCCGCGGCAGCGATGACACGCTGTTCGCGCGGTCTTCCGGTCTGGTCAGATACTACCGACGTCGCAACCGCAGCTTCGTCTGCGTCGATGCCGGCGACGGTATTGATTCTCGCGGCCCTGTTGATTCTCGCGGCCCTGTTGATTCTCGCGGCCCTGTTGATTCTCGCGGCCCTGCGGAGCAGCCCGTCGCGCGCTGACCTGTGCCCGTGCGTGCGGCCGCCGACGGTCCCGTGCCCGCTGCCGGACCCGCCGCCGGACCGCGTGCCGTGAGGACGGCGATCTTCGGCGGGACCTTCAATCCGGTCCACAACGGCCATCTCCATCTCGCCGCAACCGTGTGCGTGGAGTTGGACTACGGGCAGGTAGTATTCGTGCCCGCACACACTCCACCGCATAAGGAAGTCGACGACTTGGTCGCCGGCTCACATCGGCTGGCGATGCTGCGCTTGGCGGTCGCCGGACACGTCGCCTTTTCGGTGGACTCGTGCGAGCTGGACCGTCGAGGCGTCTCCTACACCATCGACACGGTACGCGACATCGGGGCGGTTCGTGGCCGGCTGGGTGTCATCATCGGCGACGATCTGGCGGCCGACTACCGGTCGTGGCGCGACGCGCCCAACCTGGCCCGTGAGGCCGACTTGGTCCTGGGCCGGCGGCTCGAAGGCAGCGCGCTACTGCCGTTTCCGCATCGGGTCGTCCGCAATGTCCGGATGCCGCTCTCATCCCGGCTCATCCGTGACCGGCTGCGCGCCGGCCTGCCGGTCGACTATCTCACGCCGCCCGCGGTCCTGGAGTACATCCTCTCCCACGGGCTGTATCGCGCGACATGAGGGTAGCCGGTGCCCGTCGGGGGCGGGCGGTGACCGGCGTGATCACGGGGCTCATCGTGGTCATTGCGACCGGCGCGTTCGTGCTGAGCTTCGTAAGGCTGCGCAGCGATGCGGTGAGCGACCTGATCGATGCCCAGGGCCGTATCGCCGTGGCCGTCATGTTGCCCATCGACGATCCGCCGCCCTCCTTCGAGGTGCTCATGCTCGACGCTAGGACCGGCCGCGCGGCTCTGCTGTTCGTCCCCGGGTCGATCGGCGTGGTGCTTCCGGATCCACAGCGAATGGACGCCATAGCTGCGCTGTATGGCCCGGACGGCCACGCCCCTCTGACCGAACACCTGGGCGAGCTCCTCGATCTGAAGCTCGACTTCTACCTCGACCTGTCGTACGAAGGGCTCGGACAGCTCGTCGACGTGCTCGGCGGCGTGGACGTCGTCATCCCGGACACGATACAGATCCTGGAAGCGGATCGTCGCGTGCTGCTGCCGTCAGGCAGCGTGGTGTTGGATGGTGACATGGCGGGCGCCTATCTCTCGTACCGGACCACCGAGGAGTCCGCCGCCGAGCGGGTGGAACGGGTGCACCGGCTGCTGCAGGGCCTGCTGCGATCCTTTGCCGACGGCGCCGCGGTGCTCGCCGATCCCACCGCGCAGCGGTTGCTGTACGATTCGGTCGTCACCGATCTGAATCGGCGCGCGTTCGACAGGCTGCTCGCCACGCTGGTCGAGCTGGACACCGACCGGGTCAGTCTGCTGCGCGTCCTGGGCAGGGTCCAGGACGCCGGCGATCGCCCGTTGCTGTTCCCCTACGAAGAGGGCGCTCTCCTCAGGGATTCCGTCAAGCAGACCGTTGCCGCCCTGTCCGTGCCGCTGGATGCGGAGGACGCGCACGTGACTGCTTCGGTGGAGGTGCTCAACGGCACCCGCACGAGCGGCTTGGCGGCCCAGGCGGCGACGGTGTTCGAGAGCTTCGGCTACCGGATCGTGGCCGTGGACAACGCCGACCACACCGACTACGAACGCACCCTGGTCGTCGTCCGCCGGGGCGGCCTGGAGCAGGCGCGGCGGGCGGCGGAAGTGATTCGGTGCGATGCGGGTGCGGCGCAGGCCGGCGACACGGGGGTGACCGACCCGTCGTCGGCCACCGTGGACGTGACGGTGATCCTGGGTCGTGACTTCAACGGCCGCTTCTGTCAGTCGCGCTGACATGGCCAGCCAGGAGACCGGCCACCCCGGGGGCGGCAGCCTGCGAACCGCCATGGCCGTCGCCGGACTGCTGGTCGAACACCAGGCCGAGGAGACGGTGGTCCTCGACGTGAGCCGGCAGAACGGCTGGACCGACTACTTCGTGATCGCGACCACGCGCAGTCACGTCCACTTGCGGGGCCTGCTGCGCCATCTGGATACCGCGTTGAGCCAACTGGGCGACGCCGGCCGCGAGCGCCCCGGGCACAGCCTGCGCCGGGCACCGGACGACAGCGGCTGGGTGCTGGTCGACCTGGGAACTGTCGTGATCCACCTCATGACCGACGAGCAGCGGCGGTTCTACGAGCTCGAGCGGCTCTGGTTCCGGAGTCCAGCCGTGTTCCGCGACGGCGGTTCGCGCCCCGCCCCGGACGCGCGATCGAAGTAGGTTTCCCCCAGACTGCCGTCGTCTTCGTCGTCGTCGAATTCGTCCTCCTCGTCCATCTCTTCGTCGTCCATCTCTTCGTCGTCCATCTCTTCGTCGTCCATCTCTTCGTCGTCGACGTCTTCGTCATCGTCGAAGTCGTCGTAGTCGATGAGGTCGTCGTCCTTCACGGCGACGCGCCGCTCGTGCGGCGGTGATCCGGGCCGGCTCGCGAGCACCGGCGGACCCGTCGCGAACCGGTCGTGCGCCGACCGGGCGGACGAGGCGTCGAGAGGTGGGGTCAAGGCAGCGGTTTTCAAATGCTGTTCACCGTCCGTATAATTCTGTGTCGATGGGACGTCGGCAAGCGGTAAGCCACCGGTTTTTGGTACCGGCATTCGCAGGTTCGAATCCTGCCGTCCCAGACGTATTCATTGGAGCAGACAAGTGGAGCGACTAGCATTACGGGCTGAGCCCAGATCGAAGACCAGGACGCGGGAGTCGCGCCGGCTGCGCCGTGCAGGCCGGGTGCCGGCGGTAGTGTACGGCGCGGCCGAGACCGAGTCGATCTCCATCGACGCGACGGAGGTGCAGCGGCTGTTCCGCCATGCTTCCGAGAGCACGATCATCTCCCTTTCCACCGGCGACGGCGAACGCGACGTACTCATCAAGGACTACCAGACCGACCGCATCACGGACACGCTGTTGCACATCGATTTCCTGGAGGTGGTAGCCGGTCAAACCCTTCGCACCCACGTTCCCCTGCACTTCGTCGGCACCCCCGTCGGCGTGCGCGAGGGAGGCATCCTGGAGGGGCTGCTGCGCGAGCTGCACGTCGAGTGCGTGCCGAAGGACTTGCCGGAGAGCCTGGAGGTCGACATCGAAGGGCTGGACGGCGGCGACTCGATCCATGTTCGCGAGTTGGACATTCCGGATGGGGTTCGCGTCCTGAGCCCCGCCGATCAGGTGGTCTGCCTCGTCGCGCACCGTTTGGCCGAGGAGGAAGAGGAGGTCGATGAGGCCGAGCTCGAAGAGGCAGAAGAGGTCGCCGAGGATACCGACGAGGATACGTAAGCCGGCTATTGCTGAGGGCCGCGTGCTGGTGGTCGGTCTGGGCAACCCCGGGCCGCGCTACTCGGACACCCGGCACAATGTCGGGTTTCGGATCGTGGAAGCGCTGGCGGATGCGGCCGGCGCGCGGTTGAAGCGACGCGGGATCGGCCGCTACGCCGTGGCGCGCGTCTCGGCCGGCGGCGGCAGCGTCTTCCTGGCGGAGCCGTTGACCATGATGAACCGTTCCGGCGACGTGCTTGCGGCGTTGCTGCGGTTCAGCGGCTGCACGCTGCCGCAGTTGCTGGTCATCTGTGATTCGATCGACTTGCCGGTAGGGGCGGTACGCTTGAAGCGCTCAGGCTCCGCCGGCGGCCACAACGGCTTGGCATCGATCATCGCCGCCGCCGGTGGCGGAGGGTTTCCCCGACTCTGGGTAGGCGTCGGCAGACCGGATGCCGGCCGCGAAGTGATCGGTCATGTGCTGGGCACGCCGGGCAGGGACGATCGGCAGCGAATCGAGGCGGCCGAGCGCTTCGCGGCCGAGCAGGTAGTGCGCTTGGTGGACGAACCGATGGACCGGGTGATGCATGCGGTCAACTCGTACGATCCCGGCTGAGGTCGAGCGTGCGCTGCGATCGCTCGAGGTCGGGCGCAGCCAGACGGTGGTCGCCGGGTACTCCACCGGTTCGGATTCGACGGCGCTGCTGGCGTTGTTGTGCCGGCTGCGGCTGCGGCTGGGGATCGAGGTGATCGCCGCCTATTTCGACCACGGCCTGCGTCCGCGCTGCGAGATCGACGGGGACATCGCCCACGCGCGGACGGCGACCAGCCGTTTGGGCGTTGCGCTGCGAGTGGGCGTCGCGAACCCGGACGAGCCGCCCGATCCGGGTGGCCCGGAGGCAGCCGCCCGCGCCGCGCGCTACCGCTTCCTGGAGGGCCTGGCCGGCGAGTGCGGCGCCGCCTGGATCGCGGTGGGGCACACCGCCGACGATCGGGCGGAGACCGTGCTCATGCGGGCGCTGCAGGGAACGGGCGTCTCCGGCCTGGGCGGCATGCGGGCCCGGCGCGGCCGTATCATCCGCCCGCTCGAGGCGCTGCGCAGGGACGATCTGCGCTCGTGGCTGGATGTCGAACGGCTGGCGTTCCGCCATGACTCCCAGAACGGCGATCCGCGGTTTGCCCGAAACCGGGTGCGCGGGCTGCTGGTCGACATCGAGCGCAGCTTCCCGGGGGCGGCGGCGGGTCTGGCCGAGCTGGGGCGGCAGGCCGAGGAGACTCAGGACTTCATCGCGGCACAGGCGGCGGAGCGGTTGCCCTGGAGGCGGACCGCTCTCGGCATCGCGCTCCCCTGGCAGGCATTTCGGACATCGCCGCGGGCGCTGCAGATGGAGGCGCTCTACCAGGGTTACGATCGGTTGCTGCGCGGCGCAGGTCCGCGCCGCCTGCCGCGCCGTTTCCTGGTCCCGATCCAGCAGGCGGCGGCACGCAACGCTCCACGGGTGCGGGCCGCCGGGCACGGCGTGGTCATCGAACGCGTCGCTGACCATCTGGTCATGTCGACCGCGGTTGTCCAAGGCACCAGAACTGGCTATCTTTGGAACGCCGTAGGCAGCGGATCGTATAGAATACCGGAGACGAATGTCGAAATCCGAAGAGCAGAGCGGATCGCTGGCGAACGAACGGTTGCCGGCGCAGTATCCATAGGCGGAATGCGGATCGGCTCGGTTGACGGACCCCTCCTGGTTCGGTCGTGTCGGCCCGGAGACGAGATCCGACTGCACTCCGGCGTGAAACCGCTCGCCGCCTTGTTGCGCGAGTGGGGCGCACCGGAAGCGCATCGGTGGATGATCCCCGTGGTCGCCGATAGACGTGGTGTGCTGGCAGTCTGTGGTGCCGCGTTCGGCTACCGGGACATGCGGAGCGCATGGTGTGCCGAAGGTGTTGGTGACGGCACGGGCGCGGTGATCGCGATCGGCCGCGTGGAGGAGGAGTCGTGAGTAACCGTTCTCAAGAGCCGAAGAAGCCCGACCCCGGGTTACCCAAGCTGCCGTTCAACAACCGGGTGGCGCTGATCACGCTGCTCGCCCTGATCGCGTTGTTCGTGGTGTTGGTGGTCTACAACAACGAGCGCGGCTTTGCGCGGGAGATTGCCTATTCGGTCTTCCTGACCTACGTCGACCGGCACGAGGTGGCGGAGGTCAAGATCGTCGACGGCTTCGAGATCCTGGGCCATTTCAGCGACAACCAGGAGCCGTTCAAGACCACCATCCCCTACCACGACCCCCAACTCCTGAACCGGCTGGAGAGCAACGGCGTCCGCATCACCGGCGGGCCGAAGCCGGTCTCGCCCTTCCGGATTTTCATCGAGTTTCTGCCGTGGGTGCTCGGCATCTTCTTTATCTGGTTCATGTTTCGCCAGGTGCAGGGCTCCGGAAACCGCGCCTTCTCCTTCGGCAAGAGCCGCGCCAAGCGCTACCTGGACACCAGCAAGAAGATCGCTTTCACCGATGTCGCCGGCCAGGACGAGGCCAAGTACGAGCTCGAGGAAGTGGTAGAATTCCTGCGCAATCCCGCCAAGTTCTCGCGCATCGGCGCCAAGATCCCGAAGGGGGTGCTGCTGGTGGGGATGCCGGGAACGGGCAAGACCCTGCTGGCCAAGGCGATCGCTGGTGAGGCGAACGTGCCGTTCTTTCACATGTCCGGTTCCGACTTCGTGGAGATGTTCGTCGGCGTGGGCGCCAGCCGGGTCCGCGACCTGTTCGAGCAGGGCCGCAAGCACTCCCCATGCATCCTGTTCATAGACGAGCTGGACGCGGTCGGCCGCACGCGCGGCGCCGGCTACGGCGGCGGCCACGACGAGCGTGAGCAGACGCTGAATCAGATGCTGGTGGAGATGGACGGCTTCGACACCAAGGACGGCGTGATCATCATCGCGGCGACCAACCGGCCCGACGTACTGGATCCGGCTCTGCTGCGGCCGGGCCGTTTCGATCGCCAGGTCGTCGTCGACATGCCGGACGTGAAGGGCCGCGAGGAGATCCTCAAGATCCACAGCAGCAAGATCCCGCTCGCCAGCGACGTCAACATCAATCGGGTCGCGCGCGCCACTCCCGGCTGCTCGGGCGCCGATCTGGCCAGCATCGTCAATGAGGCGGCGCTGCTGGCCGCCCGCAACGGCAAGGACCAAGTGGGCATGGCGGACCTGGAGGAGGCGCGCGACAAGATCATGATGGGCCTGGCGCGCCGCTCCAAGGTGATCCAACCGTCCGAGCGCGAGATAATCGCCTTTCACGAAGCCGGCCATGCGCTGCTTCACTACCATCTCGAGCACGCCGACCCGCTGCACAAGGTCACCATCGTCCCGCACGGCAGGGCGCTCGGCGTTTCTTTCTCTCTGCCGGAGAACGACATGTACACGCGTGGCAAGGGCTGGCTGCTGGATCGCATCACCATCACCATGGGGGGCTACGCCGCGGAGAAGCTGCGCTACGGCGAGACCAGCACCGGAGCCCAGAACGACATCGAGCAGGCCACGGAGTTGGCGCGGCGCATGGTCTGCGAATGGGGCATGAGCGAGACGCTGGGACCGGTTTCCTACGGCCAGAAGGACGAACCGATCTTTCTTGGCAAGGAGATCGCCCGGCACAAGGACTACTCGGAGGAAACCGCTCGCCACATCGACCAGGAGGTCGGCGCCATCATGTCGTCGCGGCTGCAGCAGGCTACCGAGTTGCTCAAGCGCAACGACGATCAGATGCAGACGCTGGCCACGGCGTTGCTGGAAAGGGAGACGATCGAGGACGCGGAGATCCGCATCCTGCTCGGTTTCCCCGAGCGCGACGACCTCTCCGGCGGCGATGCGCTGCCCGAAAGCCGGCCGGCCTGAGGGGTCCATTTCCAGACGGTGACAACCACCACGCCACGCCCGGCCGGCCGCACCTGTCGCCGGCCGGCAGCGCGCTGCCCGTAACGCGGCACGGAAATGGACCCCCTGAGGGAGCGTCCCGGGAGTCGGCTCGTGCGCGAGCAGATTCGCAACTTCTGCATAATCGCCCACATCGACCACGGCAAGTCGACGCTGGCCGATCGCTTCATCCAGCGCGCGCACGTCGTGTCGGATCGGGAGTTCCGCGATCGGCTGCTCGACAGCATGGAGATCGAGCGCGAGCGCGGCATCACCATCAAGTCGCAGGCGATCTCGCTTCCGCATCAGCATGACGGCACCCGCTATCTGCTGAACCTGGTCGATACCCCCGGACACGTCGACTTCACCTACGAGGTGTCCCGCGTGATCAGCGCCTGCGAGGGCGCGTTGCTGTTGGTGGACGCCACCCAGGGAGTGGAAGCACAGACTCTTGCCAACTACTACCTCGCGTTGGAGCACGACCTGGAAGTGATTCCGGTGATCAACAAGGTCGATCTGGCGGCGGCGGACATCGACAGGACCCGGGGGCAGATAGAACGGGACCTTGGGCTCGACGCGGAGGACGCGGTGCCCGTGTCCGCCAAGACCGGTCAGGGGATCGACCGGCTTCTGGAAGCGATCGTCACGCGAGTCCCGGCACCCGATGGAGACCTGCACGCGCCGCTGCAGGCGTTGGTGTTCGACTCCGCCTACGACCCGTACCGGGGCGTGGTGGTGCATGTCCGCGTGGTGTCGGGGCGGATCGTTCCGGACGCTCGCATCCGCTTCTGGACGGGCGACGACGCCACCTACCGGGTGGAGGAATTGGGGCTGTTCGGGATCAAGCCGCAGCCGGCGGCCGCCCTGAACGCCGGCGAGGTCGGCTATCTGGTGGCCGGGATCAGATCGGTGGGGCATGCGCGCGTCGGCAACACCCTCACCGAGGCGGACCGTCCGTGCGAGGAGCCCCTGCCCGGCTTCCGGGAAGCGAAGCCGGTGGTCTTCGCGGCCATCTATCCGATGGATGCCGATCAGTACGACGAGCTGGCGGCAGGACTGGAACGGCTGCAGCTCAATGACTCCACGCTGAGCTTCGCCAAGGAGTCGTCGGTGGCGCTCGGCTTCGGTTTCCGCTGCGGGTTTCTCGGCCTGCTGCACGTGGAGGTGGTTCAGGAGCGGCTGGAGCGGGAGTTCGGGTTGGGCGTGGTCCTGACCGCCCCGTCGGTCGAATATCGGCTGCGGCTTCAGGATGGCTCGGAGCTCAGCGTGCACACGCCGGGTGAGTATCCGGATCCTGGCAGCATCGAGCAGGCACAGGAGCCGTATGTCCGTGCATCGATCATCACGCCGTCCGAGTACGTCGGCGCGGTGATCACCACCTGCCTGGAGCGGCGCGGCATCCAGCAGTCGCTCAACTACCTGGATGAGACGCGCATGGAACTCCGTTTCGACCTGCCGCTGGCGGAGATCGTGACCGATTTCTATGACCGGCTGAAGTCGGTCACGCGCGGCTACGCGTCATTCGACTACGAGGTCGCCGATTACCGTGACACCGACATCGTGCGGCTGGACGTCCTGCTGAACGGCCAGCCGGTGGACGCGCTGGCACAGTTGGTGTACCGCGGCTCGGCGGTGCGCCGCGCGCGTGAAGTGTGTCGCAGGTTGCGTGACGAGATCCCGCGCCATCAGTTCAAGATCCCGGTGCAGGGAGCGATCGGCGGTCAGATCATCGCCCGCGAAACGATCAACGCGTATCGCAAGGACGTGACCGCCAAGCTGTACGGGGGTGACGTCACGCGCAAGCGCAAGCTGCTGGAGAAGCAGAAGGCCGGCAAGAAGCGCATGAAGGCGGTAGGAGCCGTACAGATACCCAAGGACGCGTTCATGGCGGTGCTGCGCGGCGCTGACGCGTAGATATCCCCGCGCCGTGCACGGGCCTCCGGGGGCCGAAAAGCGGGCCCGCCGTCGCGGTTCCCGAACGGCTCCGCTACCCGCCGCTGCCGTTCGTGATGGCGGCGAACGCCTGCGAGAAGTTGTCCTCCAGCAGGCCACTGGTGTTGACCCACCATACCAGGTCTGCGTCGATGGCTTGTGTGGTGAACCACCCGAACATGCTCTCCCCCAGGGCATCGTTGCGCAGGTGCTCCTGCGGTGCCTCGCGCTCGTCGAGCAGGCTGAGCACGATCACCTGATTGGTCAGGCGGACCGGCGCCGACACGTCCCCGATCCGCTGCAGCGCAAAACCCTGCTGGAAGAAGTCCTCGAACCCTGCGGCCCCGCTCAACAGCGACTGGTCACCCGCGGCCCTGACCTGTCGCAGCGAAGCCGAGTTCCGGAAGTTGATCGGAAACCACTCGGTAGCGTGCACGGTGAGGTCGAGATCGGAGGCGGCCGTGTGGAAATCGCTCTGCGAGGCCGCCACGGCGAACCGGTCGGCTTGCGCCAGGAGGTAGTCTTCCACCTGGCCGAGCTCGAAGTCGAGCAGGTAGGCCCGGACCGTGGCGATGGTGTCCGCGTCCGAGAAGTCGGGCTCGATGACGCGGCTGTCGGCGCGGTAGAGGTAGAGGACGCCTTCGGAGCGACCCTCGAGCACGGCGGAGACCTCGCCTTCGGCAAGGGCGAACAGCCGCTCGGCCGTCTCCGGATCGTTGAAGTCGCGGCTCACGTCGAAAAAATAGCGGAATCCCATGTCGCCGCCGGAATCGCGGAGCCCGTCCTGCGAATGGGCGCGCGCCTGGTCTTCGAACGTGGTGGTGCCGGACACGATGCGCTGCCTGATCTGCTCGGCGGCTTCCGCCCCACCGGTGAGCTGGATGCGGCTGAGGTCGACGCGGCGAAAGTCGCCCGCGTTGGTTTCGCCGTACGCGGCGACCTCCGAGTCGGGATAGGAGTCATGGCTCAGGCTGACGAACTCGAAACGGCGTTCGTGGCGGATCATCTCCTCGTAGAAGGCGACCTCATTGTCAGTGCTCAGGCGTCCCCGCGTCAGATCCTCCCGATAGCGCTGCCGCAGCAGCAGCTCGTGCAGGCGCTGCAGGTTGCCTTCCCGCGCCGTCACCGGCATCTGTTCCAGGTCTTCGTAGCTGGCCACCTGCTCGATCAGTGTCTGGTCGACCCGCTGTTGGGAAACGTGGACGCCGCCGGCCACCGCTGCATGCACCTGCGCGGTGTGCAGCACGGTGGCGCTGTACGCGCGGCGCCAGATCGTGCTGCGCAGCAGCCGCTGATCGGTGCCCTCCGGCACCTGCGTGGTGTAGTCCCGGTAGTATCGTTCGTACGAAGCCCCGAAGTAGTTGGTCGGGGTGTAGGAAAGCTCCTGGCCGTCGTAGATCCCGAATACGAGCGACGACCCGCCGCTTCCGACCCCGGACGGGGCCAGCGTACCGATCATCGACACGCCGATGATCGCCATTATCACAACACTGAACCCGTAGAGGAGGTACGACCGGTTCTTGCGTGCCTCTACGGACAGCGGGTTACCGCCCCGCGCCATGGACGACGAAGTTAGCCTCGCCGCCAGCCGCTGTCAACGCAAGGGGCGGATCGGTTCGTCACCCGGCACGGCCGGCACGCGTGCCGGCCTTGACAAGCGTGTCACGGCGGCGCACCCTCCGGCTCTCATCCGGGGGCGTGGCGAAGCTGGTTATCGCGCCGGCCTGTCAAGCCGGAGGCCGCGGGTTCAAGTCCCGTCGCTCCCGAAACAGAACCGCGGGCTGTGGCGCAGTGGCTAGCGCGCTCGGTTCGGGACCGAGAGGTCGGGAGTTCGAATCTCCCCAGCCCGATTCCCGCGCGCCGGGCCTGCTGGCACCCGCCACGTTACTTCCGATCGACTCGGGTTCCATCCCGGCGGACTCAACCTCCGGGAGCGAGCCGCCGAAGATAGGGGAGTCGTGCTGCGAGCGGTGGTGCTGTTGTCGATTTGCGTGTGGACCGTTGGCTGTGCGCACGGCCAGGATCGCTACTACGTCATGCAGCGAGGTGACACGCTGTACAGCGCCTCGCGCGAGCTGGGCGTTCCGGTGCAGCAGCTGATGGCGGCCAACGACATAACGGACGCCCGGCGGGTACCGGTGGGGATGCGGCTGCGACTGCCGGGCGCTGACGGCGGTCTGCAGTCACTGGCGATCGCGGACGCGGGGGGGACCGGCTCCGCGGCCGCGTCGTCCCGCGAGGCGCAACTCGCCGGTCCGTCCATGCCCGTCACCTACGCGATGGTGAAGGGAGATACGCTGTACTCGATCGCGGCCCGGTTCGATCTGGATGTCGCCGAGCTGATGCGCAGCAACGACATCAACGATCCGCGTGATCTGGCCACCGGGACCGTGCTGACCCTCGAGGGCGCAGGCGGTCGCACGGCGGACCTTGACGGTCCGGTGTTGTGGCCCACCGACGGGGAGCGGCAGACGCTCACCGGAAAGCTGGGCGGCGTGGCCATCCGCGGGGCTCCCGGGCAACCGGTCAGGTCGGTTTCCTCCGGAACGGTTACCTGGTCGGGGCAGCGTCGCGGCTACGGGTATGTGGTCCTGGTCCGCAACGATCGCTATGTCTACGCGTACCTCAACAATGAGCAGGTGCTCGTGCAGGTCGGCGATCGCGTACAGGTCGGTTCGGAGATCGGCAAGCTCGGTGTCACCGCCGATGACAACACCGCGCAGTTGTACTTCGTGGTAACGAAGGACGGACGCTTCGTCGATCCCCGTTCCGCGCCGCGCGCCTAGCGTCGCACTCGCAAGATCGTCGCCCGAGGCTCCGCTTTGACTCCCCCGCCTGACGCCGCGGATACGTCGGATCTGGTCTTCCGGTTCGGATCGTCTCCTTCGACCATTCGTTTCGTCCCGGCGCTGCGGCCTGCCGACGTGGGGCCGCCGGCCAACGCACTGCTGGTCTGCGACCATCACACCGCGCCGCTGCTCCCGGCCGGATCTCCCGAAGCGCTCTGCCTCGAAGCAGAGGAAACGGACAAGAACTGGGACCTGGTCGAGCGGGTGATCGACGCCGCACACCGTGCGGGACTCGATCGCGGCGCCCGCGTCACGGCGCTCGGTGGCGGCGTGCTGTGCGACGTGGTCGCGTTCGCGGCCTCCGTGTACCTGCGCGGCGTGCGGTTGGTGCTGATCCCGACGACCCTGGTTGCGATGGTCGATGCCGCCGTGGGGGGAAAGACCGGAATCGACTACGAAGGCCGCAAGAACCTGATCGGCTCCTTTTACCCGGCGGCAGAGGTGGTGATCTGGCCGGGGGCGCTGGCGAGTCTTCCGTCCCGGCAGCTCGCGGCCGGGATGGCCGAGGTGGTAAAGACCGCGCTCCTCGGCGATCCGGGCCTGGTGGAGTTGCTGGAACGCGACGGGGTTGCGGCGGTCACCGGCGATGCGGACGCGGCCTGCGCGGTGGTCCGCCGGTGTCTGCAGGTGAAGGGCGGCATCGTGGCGGCGGACCCGACCGAGCGCACCGGCCTGCGCGATGTGCTCAATCTGGGACACACCTTCGCCCACGCCCTGGAGGCTGTGACCGGTTTCGGACCGTGGAACCACGGCGAAGCAGTGGCGTGGGGCATCGCCCGTGCCATGGATCTCGGGGTGCATCTCGGGGAGACCCCGTGGGAGTACCGGGCGCGGGTGTTGGCGTTGCTCGAGGCACTCCGGTTCCGGCTGCAGGTGGGTTCGCAGGCACCGCCGGAGGAGCTGGTGGAGGCCATGGCGACCGACAAGAAGCGCCGGGGCGGGCAACTGCGTTTCGTCTTGCAGCGCGGCGTGGGCGACACCTTCGTGCGCGCCGTCGACCGCGCCGAGGTGCTGCACGTGCTCACCGCGGCGGGGCGCTGACGCCCGCGGCAGCGCCGGACCTACCGCTCGGAAGTCCGCTCCAGCAGATCGCGCAAGCGTCCCTGCAGCGGTTGCGAACCGCCTGGCACCGACTGAAGGCTGCCCAGCGTCTCCTCGAGCGCATGCCGCCATCCGCGGCGTGGCTGCAGGCGAAAGCCGCCGGAGCCGTCTGTCGCCAGGGACAGGAAACCGAGGCGGCGGCTGCCGGCGCCTCGTGGCACGACACGCAGGGCCAGTTCCGCGGCCGCAAGCAGCGGCGCTCGGTCGGCGTGCGGGTCGAACCGTCGCTCCGGCCACGAGCGCAGGACCCCTTCGTCGAGACGCAGGTGGGGCAGCGCCTGCAGTATGGCGGCCAGCGGCGCGCCACGCAGCAATTCCCCGCCGTCCTCACGGATCACGCCGCGCACGTCGCCCAGGTCGCGCTGGTTCGCGCTCGCCAGCTCCAGACGCCGATCGCGGACCGCGCTCCACTCGAGTATCGCAACGCGCCGCGAGCCCTTGCCGGCGGACAGCGGCAGCGTCATCCCGGCAAGCTGCAGACTGGCGCGGCCGCGCCCGGCTCGTGATGTGCGGACTCCGTCGCGACGATCGGCACGGTCACGCCCCGATTGCGCCCGCGTCCGCGGTTCCGGGACCAACTCCTCGGCCAGGCGCGGATCGATGCGCGCAAGCATCGCCGTGCGCAATGGGGAGACCGATCGGGCGTACAGGCGCGAAGTGCGCACGATCTCGCCGGCGACGATGAAACGCGCATCCTCCCGGTACACGGATGACCCGGGGTGGATGTGGATCCGTTCCGCGGACAGTGACCGGTATACCCCGCGACCAGTGTTGACGCACACGGACTGGATCAGTCCGCGCGCGATCGCGCACAGGTAGTCGTGCACCGGGCCTCCGTGGGAAAGCGGGACACCCATGTCCGAGACGATCTGCGATAGCTGTCGCTTGATGTTGGCAACCTCGCCAAGCACCCGATCGTCCAGGAAGTGCCGCTTGCAGAACCCTTCGCGGTCACCGGCGTGCTCGAACGCGCGCAGCAGATCCAGGAATCCCGCAAAATCGCCGAGGCGGTGATGGAACGCCCGGTGAGCGCTGCGCGCCGGTTCCTCTTCGCCCAGCGGATACAGGAATGGCGACGGCGTCGACAGGAAGGCGGCGCCGGTGATGGCCTCGTCGATCACGGTCGGGTAGCAGCGGATGGCCTCGACGATGATGCGCGCGAGCCGCGGCAGAATCGGAAATCGGACCATCTGCTCGCCGATCCCGGTCAGGCGGCGCCCGTCATCCAGCGCGCCGAGCCAGCGTAGCGAGTCCACCGCGGCCCGGATGTGCGGACGGCCGGGGGGCGAGATGAAGTCGAAGCCTTCGAAGTCGTCGATACCCAGGTCGGCCATGCGCAACACGACCTCGGTCAGGTCGGTTCGCAGGATCTCCTCTTCGGTGAACGCCGGGCGATCGTCGAACGACCGCCGGTCGTACAGCCGGTAGCACACTCCCGGCCGCGTGCGCCCCGCACGGCCCCTGCGTTGGTCACAGGAGGCTCGGGAGATCGGTGTTTCGGTAAGGGAGGCAGTGAACGTGCGCGGATCGTAGGCGTTGAGCTTGGCCCGCCCGGGATCGATGACCGAGACGACTCCGTCGATGGTCAGACTCGTTTCGGCGATGTTGGTCGCCGCCACCACCTTGCGGCGCCCCGGGTAGTCGTCGAACACCCGCTGCTGTTCGTCCCCGCTCAACCTGGCGAACAACGGCAGCGGCTGCAGCGGCTGCCTGAGCGGCAAGGATCGCAGGGTTTCGATGCACCCGCGGATTTCGCGTTCGCCGCTCAGAAAGATCAGGACGTCGCCCGGCTCGCCGGTGCGGTCGATCTCGGTGACGATGTCTGCGATCGCCGTCTGGGTCGCTTCGGGATCGTTCTCGGGATGGATAGGCCGGTAGTGGACGTCGACCGGAAAGGTGCGGGAGGCAACGCGCACGATCGGGCAACCGCCGAAGTAGGCGGAGAAGACTTCGGCGTTGATCGTCGCCGAGGAGACCACCATGCGCAGATCGTCGCGGCGGGCCAGCACCTGCTTGAGCAAGCCCAGCGTGAAGTCGATGTTGAGGCTGCGCTCGTGAGCCTCGTCCACCACCAGCACCTGGTACTCGCGCAGATCGGCGTCGAGCTTGATCTCCTGCAGCAGAATGCCGTCGGTCATGATCTTGATGGCGCAGGACTGGGTCGTGGTGTCCTCGAACCGCATCTTGTAGGCGATCAGATCCTCCGGAACGCCGTCGGCAGCCGCGAGCTGCTGCAGGTACCGGCACACGGAGACCGCCGCGATCCGCCTCGGCTGGGTGATGCCGATGCGCGCCGTGCGGCCGTAGCCGTGCTCGTACAGCAGCCGCGGAATTTGCGTGGTCTTGCCCGAGCCGGTCGGGCTCTCCACCACGACCGCGCGGTGCGAGTCGAGCGCATCCAGGATGCGCCGGCGGTGCCGATAGACGGGCATGTCCATCGCGCCGGCAGGTATCGGCATCAGGAACGCCCGCGGGGCGATCGGCAGCCGGGCATGCGGACGCAGCCGGGCGTGCGTACGCAGCCGGCGCGTGCTTCCCGCCACGTGACCGGGTAGGATTGCGTCAGGTGTTGAGGCGGTACCGAACGTCGGGCGACGGCGAGCACGCCGTCGCCGCCCGCGTCTATATGCGCGACGAGCACGGGATCGACCGTGAGCAGTTCGATCGTGACGCATTGGCGGTCGTCGGCCGCCTGCAGCGCGCCGGCCACGAGGCGTACGTGGTTGGCGGCGCCATCCGCGACCTGCTCGCCGGGCGTTCCCCGAAGGACTTCGACATCGCCACCAGCGCCCGCCCGCGCATGGTCACGCGGCTGTTCTCCCGCGCGCGGATCATCGGCCGGCGGTTCAAGTTGGTGCACGTGCCGGCCGGCCGGGAGGGGATACTCGAGGTGTCGACCTTTCGCGGTCCGGGCGAGGATGACAACAACCACTACGGAACCATGGCCGAGGATGCGCTGCGCAGGGATTTCACCGTCAACGGATTGTACTACTGTCCCCGGCGTCAGCAGATCGTCGACTACGTGGGCGGCTTCCGCGATCTCACCGCAGGCCGCCTGCGGACCATCGGCAACCCCGAGCAGGCGTTCGTCGATGACCCGGTACGCATGTTGCGGGCGATCAAGTACGCGTCCTTTCTGGGCGTGCGTTTGCCCGAGCAGTACCGGCGGTTGATCCGGCGGCACGCCGGACTGATAGGCGAGTGCCCGACCGGCCGGTTGAGCGAGGAGCTGCGCAAGCTGCTGGCTTCGGGGAACGGTTCGGACATCCTGCTGGACTGCGCGCGGCTGGGGCTGCTGGCCGTGTTGCTTCCGGCGGTGGCCGGGCGCGTGCGGCCGCGCCGCCAGGATCCCCTGATCGTGGAGCTGGCCCGTATCGAGCGCACGTCGCCGGACGGAGAGTCGGTGCGCCGGCGGGCGATGGCGGCACTGGCTGCCACGGTGAACGGGGGCGAGCCTACGCTGCGCGGCGTGAAGGAGGCATTTGCGCCGCTGATGATCACGAATGACGACGCCCGCTCGATCGTCGCGTCCCTGGGTGCGGTCGGGCGGAGCCCGACGGCGCCCAGGGAAGGTCAGGATGGGCGGAACGCGGAGCCCCGGGCGACGGGTTCCGGGCGGGGTGCGGTCGGGCGGAGCCCGACGGCGCCCAGGGAAGGTCAGGATGGGCGGAACGCCGAGCGCCGGCGACACCGTACCCGGTCACGCCCGGCGCAGCGGCGGTAGAGGGGCCGGCGCTCGGCGACGCCCGTCCCCGGACGCCCGTCTCCGACGGCCGTCACGCGGATGGATTACCGTCAACGTCGGGAAGCAGGCTGCCCACGGTAACGTCCACCTGACTCAGCATGAGACCCGCGTAACGCTGCAGGCTGGACATGATGAGCTCACGCAGGTCGTGTAGTCCGGGTCCCGCCGCCACGCCGGACGGAACGTCGACGATCACCTCCAAGGCCCACGCTCCGGTGGACTTGCTGACGATCACGCGCGCCAGACGCAGGCGCGGATCATGCTCATCGAGGCAGTGCGCCACCATCTGGGTCAGCGCCGCCTCCGACACCGACACCGCGCCGCGACTTTCTCCGAGCACCTCCGTCTTCTCGAACACCATCCCCTTGTTCCGCAACACCCCGCGCTGCCAGAAGATCCGGATGGCGTCGATCGCCATGTGTGCGTAGTCCCGGCGCACCTCCACGGGCGGGACCGGGATGATGTGCTTGCCTTCGGACTCGCGCGCCGCCCGCGCGGCGTCGATCTCGGCGCGGCTGGCGATCTCCTCGATGTGCAGGTACTTGTGCGGCGCCGGCAGCCCCAGCCGGCGGGCGATCAGCTGCACCATCTTCGCCGAGGTGCCCAACACCAGCACGCGGCGCGGGCGCATGGCGGCGATCCGCCGCCGCGCCCCCTGAGCGGAACGCGGATTGTGGAACACCGCCGCCTTCACGGCGGCGAGCGCGTTGTTGGCGACCTTCGCCGACCGGCCGCCCAGGATTTTCTGGTGGCTGATCAGCAGCCCGTCGTCGATGATGAGATCCATGCCGTGGCGGGTGGCGATGAGTTGAGCCCGGAAGCTCTTGCCGGTGCCGCTGCGGCCGATCAGCGCGGTGACGCGCACGCCGCGCAGACGCCACGTAAGGTGATGCACCAGAGTCCGCAACCAAGTCATCGATGTACCGGGCGATCAGTGTATCGCGCGCGCAACGAGGCGGCCGCTCGCTCCCAGTCGGCAGAGTGCCGGGCGAGCCGCTCGATCTCGGGCGGTGCCTCCACCCACGGTGCACCAGTACAGCGCAGAAGGGAAGGGTCGGCCGAGCACAGCAGCCACGCGTGCAGGAACGGCCGCTGCCGCCGTCGCGAGCCGTAGCGCCGGTCGCCGGCGAGCGGCATGCCGGCCTCCGCACACAGGGCACGGACCTGGTGGCGCCGGCCCGTACGGGTGGACACCGCCGCAAGGGTCATGCCGGCCACCGTACTGATCGGACGCAGGTACGCGAACAGCGGCCGGGCCGCGTGGTCGATCACCGCTCGACGACGCGTGGAGTCGTAGCGCAGGCGTCCCTCCAGCCGTCGCGCCCGGCGAACCACCCGCTCAACCACTACCAGGTAGACCTTGGTCGCCCGGCCTTCGCGCAGCAGGGCGGTCAGGTCCCGCGCCGCGTCGATCGTCTTTGCGTAGATCAGCAGGCCGGAGCAGATGCGATCCAGGCGGTGCACCGCGACCGGCCGGAACGACAGCGACCTGGGGACACGGTCGGCCAGGATGGGTTCCAGACTGTGGCTGAGCGGCAGCGGTCGATCGGTAGCAGGGCCGGCCATCGCCACGCCGGTCGGCTTGCTGGTCACGAACACGTGCTCGTTGTCCAGGATGGCCGCCAGCCGCGCCCCAAGCTGCGGTCGGGGCGGCGCCGTGCGCTCGGCCGCCCCGTTCGCGGCCGGCGCCGCACCCGCCGGAGCGGGCGACAGCGATGCCGGCAGGGTGATCCGGTCGCCGGCCGCAACACGGGTGTCCGGCTTGGTGCGCGCGCCGTTGAGACGCACCGCACCGGTCCGCAACAGGCGATACAGGACGCTCAGCGGTGTGGACGGCAGCATCCTGCGCAGCACCCGGTCGATGCGCCGGCCAGCGTCGTTGCGCTGGGCCTCATGGGTGTTGGCAGATCGGGTCATGCGGGTCGTCGCGAGGGTCCGCCGGCAGCGGCTGACGGTCCCGATGCTACCGCACCGGGCGCCGGCACGCTCGATGATGAGCCTTCAGATGGCGTGGGAACCGTGTTGCCGATCCGCGTTGACACTTCCTCCGGCCCGGTTCGATAGTGAACGGATGCGCCTACCGACTGCCGCATCGCGCCGCCCGGCCGCATCGCGTCCGGAGCAGGATGCGGCGCGGGATCGCACCGGCAGGCCAGTGATTGTCGGCATGCTCCTCACCGCGCTGGTCGTCGGCTCCGTGGCGGCACCGGCGACCGTCTCGCTGTTCTCGGCGAACGCGCAGATCTGGGATGGGTACTACCTGCTCGTCAGCGACGGCAAGACCGGCGGCGACCCGGTCGAGCGGGCGTTCGCCGGGTCGCTGACCGGCGCCGCCCCGGTGAGGTTCACGGTCTTCGACGGGCTTGAGGAATATCCCGCCGATAGCCTTTCGCGGCGGCTGGATGCGATGGACCCACGCTTCGACCCGTTCATGCGCGCGGTCGCGGGCTACTTCGTCGCCACCGAGCCCGACGGGGCGGAGCGAAGCCTCAGCTACCTGCGCACCGGTCTGCCGCCGGCCGGGCTGCTGCTGCGCCTGACACTCCGGTCACCTGCGGCGGCGCTCACGGTGCTGGATTTCGATGTCCGCAGGCGGCTTCTGGCAGCCGGCATGGTCGTCGCAATCGCTCTGGCAGAGCTGGGGGTTCGCGTCGTAGCCGGCCGTCTCGCGCCCGCGCTTGGCATGGCGGGAATGTTCGTGCCGTGGGCGGTCGCGGCGCTGAACGCCGGCGGCGTGGCGGTCATCGCCGCGGCCGCGGTGATTCCCGCGCTGCGGCGGTTGCCCGGCCCCGTGCCGGCGCGAGCGGCGACCGGGGCTGCAGCCGTGATCGTGGTGGTGACGACGGCCAGCCTCCTGCTGGGCGGCGCGCTGACGGGCTTCGCGGTCGGCGCGGCGGTCATGGGTTCCGTCGCCGCGACCGCCATGCTGCGGTTCACCCGGACGCGGGCGCCGGCTGAACCGCGCGGGCGGCGTGTGGGCGCGGCGGTGCTTGCCGGCTCTCTGGTCGCCGTGGCGGCCGTGGTCGCGGTCGCGGGCGTATCGCTGCCCTCCGTGGGTGTGCCGGCCCCCGATGCCCGCGGCGCAGCGCTCACATGGGACGAGCTGGCGTGGCTGGGGGTGTGGGACGGGAACCGGGGAACCATGCCGACCGCCGCCGACTACGTGACGCACATCGCCTTCCAGGAAGGCCTGCCGTACGGCCGCGCGTACCGGCTTCCGGAGGAAGGCGAGCGGTTGCCCCTGTCCTCGTTTCGTTTCGACGCAGGCGCGCGGCGCCTGATCCGGGACGAGCGGGTGGTCGTCATCTACGATCAGAGTTGGCTGGAGCGGGTGATCGCCGAAGCCCGCGGCGTCGGCCGACTGCTGGTCGACGCGGGCGCCGTGACCGTGCAGCGGCGCCTGCTGGCCGATGTGGCGCCCTCGCGCCGTCCGCCGGGCTCCGTGATCGCCCTGGCGTTGGTGTCGGCAGGCATCGCCGTGGGCACCGGGTTGTGGGCAGCGCCCGCCCGGACGCAGCGCCGATGAACGGTGCGAGCGGCACGGTCAACCTGATCCTCGGCGCGTGCAGTCAGCGGCCCGTGGGCTGTTCCGACGAGGATCTGGAGTCGTGCTACCAGGGTCACTACAAGCCGTTGGCGCAGCTCGCCTACCGGTTCCCGCGTTGCTCCTGGATGCTCCACCTGGGCGGCGAGCTGCTGGAGTGGATCGATCGGTGCCACCCGGAGCTGATCATGCTGCTGCGCGAGATGGTCAAGCGACGACAGATGGAGCCTCTCGGCGGGGGTTTCTTCGCGCCGATCCTGTCGATCATCCCCGCGCTCGATCGCGTCGGACAGATCGAGAAGCTGACGACGGAGCTTCGCGTGCGCTTCGGAACCCGGCCGAGAGGCGCGTGGCTGGCCGACTGCGTATGGGAGCCGTCGCTGCCGCATTCCCTGGTGGGATCGGGCATGGAGTACGCGTTCCTCGATTCCCTGCAGTTCGAGGCCGCAGGTGTAACCGGCGACCAGATCCACCGTGCTCACCTTACCGAGGACGAGGGCAGGGTGTTGTCGATGATCCCGATTCATCATCGCCTGTCGGAGCTCATGGAAACCGCCTCACCGGAGCAAGCCGTCGCTTCGCTGTGCTGCGCCGGCGACGTGGAGGGCAATAGGGTAGTGGTCGCCCTCGACGAGCCGGAACGGCTGGGCGACCACCGGTGGCTGGAGCGGTTCCTGGATCTGGTGAGCGCCGACACGCGTATCGTGCCCACCACGCCGCGTACGTACCTGCGACGACACGGTACCGGCGGGTTGGTCCATCTGGACTGCGGCATGCACCTCGGCAAAAGCTCGCCTCCGCGCCGGGGCATGGCGTGGGAGGGCGATCGCGGCGTGTTTCGCAGGCATCTGTCCTGCCTGCCTGACAGCCGCCTTCTGTACGCGAAGATGGTCCACGCGAATCTGCTGGTGAACCAGGTGCGCGGTGATCGCGAGCGGCGCCGCGCGGCTCGCAACGACCTGTGGCGGGGACAGTGCGGCCACGCGTACTGGAACCGTCCGGACGGCGGGATACGCACCCGCCGCACGCGTGATGCGGTATACGAGTCCCTGCTGCAGGCGGAGACGCAGGCGCGGGACCAGACGTCGTTTCTACCGTCGATCATACGGACCGACTACGACATGGACGGGCACCCCGAACTGCTGTATCACGGCCGGCTGTACAACGCCTACGTGCACACCGCCGGGGGCATGCTGTTCGAGCTGGATTACCTGCCGGGCTCGGTCAACTACATGAACACCCTCACCCGCGGTGATGACGCGGGACCGGAGGACGCCGACCGCTACCTCAAGCGCGGCTTCCTGGATCACTTCCTGGCATCCGCGCCCACGGTCGCGGACTACAGCGGCGGTTTCGGCTCCGCGCCCGGCTCGGTCGGCGCACGGTACGCCGTGCAGTCCGTCGAAGACGATCGTCTCACCCTGCTGCGTCGCGGCGTTGCCATTCCGGTCGCCCCCATTCCGGGCGTTGAGCCGGCTGGCTCGATCCCCGCGACGCTGCACAAGTCCTACCGATTCCGCGCTCGCTCCCTGGAGGTCCGCTACGATCTGGCAGCGGAGAGCGACGTGGACGCATGGCTCGGCGTGGAGATCAACCTTGCGGTCGCCGCCGACAGCACGGCGCGTGCGGTCGGGCCACGCGGCTCGCAGCGCGTGCTCCGCCAACCGGTCTCGTTCGGACCCACGACGTTGGTCGAGATCGACGATCCCGGAGCCGCGGCCCGGCTGACGATTCGCACCGGAGACGCTCAGGCAGGGATCCATGCGCCGGTGCACGTCGACGGCGAGTACCAGTACCGCGGGCTGGTGATCGTCTGGCGGCTGCGCTCCGTGGCCGGCGCGCGCTGGACGCGCCGGGCATCGATCGCCTTCTCGCGCCTGCGCGCCGACCGGGTCCCGTGATAGCATGGCGGCCGAGGTGGTATTCAGGTGATGCTTTCCGAACTGCGGCAACGGCTTGTGGTGCTCTACACCGACATCGACGCCGCATGGAGGCGTCTTTGACCCGGAACAGTCCGAACGGCGTCTCGCCGAGCTCGAGGAACTGACCGCGGCGCCCGAGCTGTGGAACGACCGCGCTGCCGCGGAAACGACGCTGGCGGAGCTGAAGCGGCTCAAGGGCCGGATCGAACCGTGGAAGGGCGTGCGCGCTGCTGCCGGCGAATTGGAGACCCTGTGCGAGCTCGCCGAGGAGGAAGGCTCCGAGGAGTTGTCGGAGGAGATCGAGGCGGGCCTGGTCGAGTTGGAGGACCGCTTCGGCGCGCTCAACCTGCAATCACTACTTGCCGGCCCGCACGACCGTGCCGACTGTTTCCTGACCATCCACGCCGGTGCGGGCGGCACCGAGGCGTGCGACTGGGTTTCCATGCTGCTGCGCATGTACCTCCGCTGGGCAGAGGAGCGCTCCCTCGGCACCGAGGTCATCGACCTGACCGAAGCCGAAGGAGGCCTGAAATCCACGACGATGCAGCTCTCCGGGGAATACTCCTACGGCTACCTGCGCGCCGAGACCGGGATCCATCGTCTGGTTCGCATTTCGCCGTTCGACGCCAACAAGCGCCGCCATACCACCTTCGCATCGGTGTTCGCGTCGCCCGTGCTGGACGATGCGGCCGACGTGGAGGTGCGCCCGGAGGAGATCCGGGTGGACACCTACCGCGCATCGGGTGCGGGCGGCCAGCATGTCAACAAGACCGACTCGGCGGTGCGCATCACTCACTTGGCGACCGGCATCGTCGTCCAGTGTCAGAACGAGCGCAGCCAGCACAAGAACCGGGCAACCGCGATGAAGGTGCTGCGCTCGCGCCTGTTCGAGCACCATGAGGCCGAACGCCGCAGCAAGCTGGAGGCGATTCAGGGCGACAAGAAGGACATCTCCTGGGGCAACCAGATCCGCTCCTACGTCTTCCACCCGTACACGATGGTCAAGGACCACCGCACCAAGCACGAGAACGGCAACGTACAGGCGGTGATGGACGGACGCATCGATCCGTTCATCGAGTCGTACCTGCGCATGGCCTCCACCGGCTGAGAGGTCACGGGTGAGGGCCCGAAGATGGCTGGCTTTCCTCCTGGCGGCCTGCTGGGCGGCCGCTCTGTCCGCTCCTGCCGAAGAACCGCGCGACGGCTCCGCGCCGGAACGTCGGCGGGTGGGCTTCAGCCCGCTCATCGGCGGCGATCTCGCCGCCGAGCACCGCTATCTGGCGCAGATGCTGCCGCGGCTGTTGCGCGAGCGCGTGGCTGGGATCGACGGGGTGGAGCTCGTGGAGGCGGACGCTCCGGTCGGCGTCCTGCCCCGCCATGTCGCCGCCGCCGGTGATATCGACCTGCTGATCTGGGGTGAGCTCGACACCCGCTCCGATCATCTGGTCCTGGAACTGAACGCCTTCGACGCGGCGTTGGTGCGCACCGTCTGGTCGTATTACGAAGCGGGAGAGGCCGACGCGCTGCTTGCCGCGATCGATCCGGTCGCCGACGGGCTCGCGCCGTTGCTGCTGGGTCAGCCCTGGTCCCGTCTCGCGGTCGACCCGGTGCCGGCGGACAGCGCCGTGCGGCTCGACGGGGTGCTGATCGGTATCGGTGCGACGGTGCTGCGCTACACCATGCCGCGCAGCGCCGCGCTGACGGTGTCCCGTCCCGGCTACCACCCGTCGGTTCAACAGGTGGACCTGGCGGCGGGACAGGAGTTGCGCGTCGCCGTGGAGCTGGTGCCACGCGACCTGGGCGCCGTGCTGCTCGATTCGCGGCCGACGGGTGCCGCTGTGTACGTGGCGTCCGCCTATGCCGGGGTAACGCCGCTACGGCTGTCACGTCCACCGACGGATGCGGCGGTGTCGCTGGTGCTGGACGGCTACGCCGACACCGCCGCGCGCATCGGACCGGGCACGCCGGCAACGCTCACGGTGCCTCTGCTGCCGGCCGGTTTCGACGGTGTCGCGGCGCAGGCGAGCGGCCGTGATCGGTTTTATGAGGAGCTGGGCTGGTTCGCCGTGTCGCTGCTGCCGCCGCTGCTGCTCAGCGCACTGGTCACCGACTTCTCCTCGCGCGACGTCGCCCGGTACGACGGCGGCGGGCCGATCGCCTGGCAGCCGGCCACCATCGGCGTCACGGTCGGTGCGGTGGCGGCGGCGGGCTACTCCGTGTACCGGCTCGTGCGTACCATCGGGGTGATGATCGACTATACGGAGACGGCCGACCGGCCGGCCGGCTGATGTTCGGCCTTGGAAAGAGGCTTCGCGAGCTGTTCGGCTCGCAGCCGGAACGTCTTGACCTGATCGAAGACACGTTGTTCGAAGCGGACATCGGACCGCGCACGGTGGATGAGCTGCTCGAGGGCCTGGACGGCCGGGCGGGCCGCGGCGAGCGGGCGCTTGCGACCATCCGCGAGCGGGTGCTCGAGCGTCTCCGCGCGGCGGTCGTGGAGCTCGACCCTCAGTCGGTGTCGGTGGTGATGGCCGTCGGCGTCAACGGCGTCGGCAAGACCACGAACCTGGCGAAATTGGGTGCGCTGCTCAAGCGACACGGCAACCGCGTGCTGTTCGCCGCCGCCGACACGTTCCGCGCCGCGGCGGTCGAGCAGCTCAGCGTGCACGGGCAGCGCCTGGGGATCCCGGTGGTCGCGCAAGGGCAGGGGGCCGACGCCGGCGCCGTGTTGTTCGACGCGATCGACAGCGCTACCGCCCGTTCGATCGACGTGGTGCTGGCCGACACCTCCGGGCGCATGCACACCAACGCCGGACTCGACGCCGAGTTGCGCAAGCTGGTGCGGATCGCCGAGCGCCGCCAGGTTGGGCTGCATCGACTGCTGGTGGTCGATGCCACGACCGGCCGCAATGCCTTCGATCAGGCCCGCACCTTCCGAGACGGCGCCGGCGTGGACTCGATCCTGCTGTCCAAGCTCGACGCCACGGCGAAGGGCGGGACGGTGCTGGACATCTGCCACGAGCTCGAGTTGGGCATCTCCTTCGTAGGCACCGGCGAGCGGATGGAGGACTTGTCCCGCTTCGACCCGGACGCCTACGTCACCGGCTTGCTCGGCGACGGCGCGTGAGCGCGATCCGCCCGTCGCTGCCAGCGCTCGCGGCGGCTCTCGCGGTCACCGCTGTCGTCTGCGTCACGACGGTGAGCGCCGATGGTCAGGCCGTCTACTACCGCTCGAACGAGATCGGCATACCCTTCGAGGAGATCTCGGCGGCGGCGGCCGCCGAACACCGGTTCGTCCTGGTGCACCGCTCGGCGGTGGAGCAAGGCGACATGGCCGCGGACGAGCGCCTGCTGCTGGACGGCGGCAACCAGATCCGGCGATGGGTGACACGGCGGGACGCGGGCGGCAGCCTCGTCGGGGAGTCCGACTACGCCGACGGGAAACTGGTCGCCGAGCGCAGCTTCGACGACACGGGCAAGCTGACGGAGGTGGCCGCCTACGATAACGGCGTGCTGGTCAGCCGCACCGCTTATGCGTACGAACCGCGGGTGGTGAGGGTGGAGGCGACCGGCAGCGACGGCGCCGTGCGGTATACCGCGACCTACGAGCTGGCCGCCACCGGCCAACTGCGCGATTTCATCCGTATCGGCCCGGGAGCGGATCAGCTCGGCGCCCGTTTCGTGTTCGCCGGCGGGGCGCTGGTCGAGGAGGCCGTCACCACCGGGACGACCCGGCTGGTGTCGCGCTATCTGGCAGGCGAACGCTATGAGGTCGAGGAATGGCGCGACGACGTCCTGCATTCCGTTCGCGAGCTGGAGCGCTCGCCTGACGGTGTGCTGGTCGCCGAGACCAGGATCGAGCCCGCGCGGGACCGCCGCACCACCTCCCGCTTCGACGCGGCCGGTCGCGTTCTGGAGGCGCTCACCACCGAAGGCGGCCGGCAGGTCGAGATGCTCCGGCACCACCGCGACACCTCCGGTCGGATCGTCAGCACCTGGCGGGAGACCGACGCCGGCGAAGAGCGGTGGGAGTACGAATACGTCCAGGGGGCGCAGGCGGCGTCCGCTTCGGGAGACCGACCGGACGATCGTCTGAGCTCCGTGCGGTACGAGCACAACGATGAACTGGTGTCGGTCACCAGGTACGAGTGGCCCGTCGCGGACGATGAGCAGTCAATCCGTCAGACCGACTACTACCGCGACGGGGCCCCCTATCTGCGCGTGCATTTCCATGGCGACGTGCGGATCCGCGAGCAGGTCATGAAGGACGGGCAGGTGATCCGGGAACGCATATTCGATGGCGGTGCCGGCACAGGTGGGGATGGGCCAAGAACGGAGCCGTAGGCGACGGCTTTGGGGCGCTGAGCAGGCGCGGAGCGCTGCGGCCGCGCCGACGCAGGCTGCTGCCGCCGGCGGCGACCTCCGGGTCGCCTTCGCGCTCGTGGGCGCCCATCTGCGGGGACGCCGCGGCCGCGCCTCGCTGGCGCTGGCAGTGGTCGGCATGGGCGCCGGGGTGATGATGCTGACCAGCGTGCTCGGAATCATGAACGGGCTGCAGCTCGGCTACATCGAAGACCTGGTGGAGATCGGCTCGTTTCACCTGCGCCTCAGCCGCGACGGCCACGAGCCCATCTCCCCCGGCATCCTGGCGGACATCGAAGGACAGCCCACGGTGCGGACGGTGACGCCGCTCGCCGACCTCACGGCCTTGATCGGCCGTCCGCAATCGGCCGTCCGTCACCCGATGACCCTGCGTGCGACGCTCGCCGATGTCGCGGCCCGCGAGCCGTCGTTCGCCAAGGAGCTCGGTCTGGGCGCGGCGCCGCTCGACCTCGGCACGGTGACGCTGGGCGTGGCGGCCGCGGCCCGGCTCGGCGTCGGCGTCGGCGACGCGGTTACCGTGTACCTGATAGACACCGCCGTCGGCGGACGGCCGGTGCCGCGGGCAGCGCAACTGGTCGTCGCCGGCACGTTCGAGAGCGGCTTCACCCAATTCGACTTGCATTGGGCCCTGACGTCGCTGTCGAGCGCCGAGATGGCGACGGGGGGAGGACTGCCGCTCGAGTACGGCATCAAACTGGCCAATCGGTTTCGCGATGCACCTGCGCGCGCAGCGGTGGAAGCGATCCTCGCCGCAGAGTACCGGGACTATGAGGTGCGCACCTGGCGGGAGTTCAACCAGGCGTTCTACGGCGCGCTGCGCACCGAGAAGCTGCTGATGTCGATGCTCATCGCCCTCGTATTCGTGGTGGTCGGTTTCAACGTTTTCCACGGCATGCGGCGTCGAATCCAGGAGCGTCGCCAGGAGATCGGCGTGCTGCGGGCACTGGGAGCGACCCCTGCGATGCTTCGGCTGGCCTACGCGGTGGAAGCGACGGCGGGTGGGGTGGTGGGCGTGGTGTTCGGTCTGGCGGTCGGCCTGGCGATCGCCGACAACCTGACCGCGCTGCTCACGCTCACCCAGTCGGCGATGAACGCTCTGCTGGAGGTGGCGGCGCGCTTCGCGCCACAGCCGTCGCCGCGTCAGGGGTTCTCCGGGTCCGCGCTCTTTCTCGAGGAGATTCCCAACCGCGTCCTGCTGCACGAGGCGGTGCTCACCTGCGCCGTCGCCATCGGCGCGGGGCTGGCCGCCGCGCTGGCGGCGGGGCGCTGGCTGCGCGGCATCACGCCGGAGCGCATCATGCGCGAGGCGCGGGAGTGAGCGATCCGGTCCTGGCGATGCGCTCGGTCACCAAGCGTTACGGCCTGGCGACAGGGGATGGCGTCGTCCTGCGCGGCATCGATCTCGATCTCGCCCGCGGCGCCTCGGTCGCGGTCACCGGGGTCAGCGGCTCGGGCAAGAGCACCCTGCTCAATCTGGCCGGCGGCCTCGATCGCGTCACGTCCGGCACGGTCCGCCTGAGCGGCACGGATCTCACAGTGCTGGACGAGGTCGAGCTGGCAGTGCAGCGCCGCAAGCTGGGCCTGATCTTCCAGTTCCATCACCTGCTGCGCGATTTCACGGTGCTCGAAAACGTGTTGATGCCCTCGCGCCTGCAGAATCGCCCACACGCCGCCGCGGCCGTCATGGCCCGGGAATTGCTGGACCGCGTCGGACTCGGCGACGCCTGCCACCGGTACCCCATCGAGCTGTCCGGGGGCGAGCAACAGCGGGTTGCGGTGGCGCGGGCGCTCGCGGCACAGCCGGCGCTGATCCTTGCCGACGAGCCGACCGGCAACCTGGACCGGGCGGCGTCCAAGGCCGTCGCCGACCTGCTGTTCGCGCTGGTCGCCGGCGGCGCCGCCGCCTGCCTGCTGGTGACACACGACACCGAGTTGGCCATGCGGGCGGAGCGCGTCCTGACGCTCCGAGACGGCGTGCTCGTCGAGGGGGTTTGCGAATCGCCGCCGCCTGCCGGCGGCGGCACGGGATGAGGCTCCCCGTCGCGCCGTGGCTGGGCCTCATGATCGCCGGGCGTGGTCACGCCCGCGGCGGCCCCGGGCTGGCCGGCACCATCCTCGGCATCGCCCTGAGCCTGGTGCCGGTGATCGTCGTGCTGGTGGTGACCGACGGCATGATCGAGGGGATCACGGGACGGTTCCTGGAGGTGGACAGCTATCATGCGCGCATCGCACTGCGCGGTCCCGGGAGGAATGTCGATGCGCTGCTGGAGGCGGTGCGCGCGGTTCCCGGGGTGACGCTGGCCGCAACGGAGTTGCGTAGCCAGGGACTGCTGTTCAGTGCAACCGGGCTGCGTGCCGGCGTGCAGGTGCGATTCGTGAGTCCCGACCTGCTGGAACGCGACCCGGGTCTGAAACGGTATCTCAGCGTGGCAGGCGCGTTCGACCTCGGGACTGACGACCTCGTGGTGATCGGCGGGGAGACGGCGGACACCCTGGGTGTGGCCGCGGGAGATCTGGTGGGGCTGTGGGTCGGACGGTTCGCCACGGTGCGTATCACCGGCGTATACCGGTCCGGATATCAGCAGCTCGACGGCGCGTTCGCGTTTATCGCCGCGTCGGCAGCAGCGGACCTCGGCGCCACCGGATTTCGGTTCGTGGGCGTCAAGGCACGCGATCCGTTCGGGGGGCTGGACGCGCTGTTGGCCGACCTCGGAACGCTGGTACCGCCCGCGGCGCTGATCTCCTGGTTCGACCTGCAACGGTCGGCGTACCGGTCCTTTCGCGCCACCAAGGTGTGGCTGACGCTGATCATGGCCGTGATCGCGCTGGTGGCGATGGTCAACGTCGCCTCCGCACTGCGCATGCTGCTGTTGGAGCGAAGCGCGGAGATGGCGTACGTGCGTGCCATGGGCGGTTCAGGCGATCAGGTCGGCATGGCGTTCCTGACGGTGGGCCTGATCAGCGGCGCCGCGGGCAGCGTGGCCGGGGTGGCGCTGGGGCTGGCGGCGGCGGTCAACGTCAACGAGCTGCTTGCGGCGATCGAGTGGGCCGTCAACGCGGCGGCGCTGCTGCTGTCCGGAGCCGACGGACCGACGCGGCTGATCGACCGCTCCTTCTATCTGGAGCGGATCGGTACGCCCCGATCCCGGGCAGTTGGTGGCCGTCGGCGCGGCCGCGACCGTGGCGGCGGCCATCGCGGCGGTGCGCCCCGCGTTGCACGCGGCGCGCCTGCGGCCGGTCGAGTCGCTCCGACAGCGCTAGCGCCCCAGGGCCCGCGCCCGGCGGGCGCCGGCCCTGGCCCATCCCCTCCGTTGGCTCGGAGCGCATCGGCGCGATGCGCTCCGAGCCGGTACACGGGGAGTCCCGGCGCCTGCGGTGCGCACATGATCTGGCTTGGCGATTGATCGGCGGGCCATCCTCTGCGATACTTCCTGAGGCGATGCATCGCAACCGATGCGGAAGCTCCCCGGGAACGTGAACCACGGAGGCACGACATGATGTGGAAGGGCCTGACCCAGCGCGCCCAGAAGGTCATCTCATTCAGGGCCCAGGAAGAGGCGAAACGGTGTCACGCCGAGAGACTGTTGCCGGAGCACATCATCCTGGCGCTGCTCAAAGATGGCGAAGGGGTCGCGGTCAAGGCGCTGCAGCGGGTCAAGGTCAACATCGACGAGATGCGGCGGGACATCGAGCGCAGCCTGACGCAGGGAAAGGGCGGCCTCATTCTCGGCGACATCGAAGTCTCCGAGCGCGCCCAGACGGTTTTGAAGGGCGCGACGCACGAGGCCAAGAACATGGGCCATGTCTACGTCGGTACCGAACACCTGCTCCTGTCCGCGGCGCGTGACGAGGGTGGCGCGACGTATCGCTATCTCGCGCAGCGCAACGTGTCCCCCGAACAGCTCCGCGAAGCGATCATCCGCATCAACGGGCTGGGTGAGGCTCGGCAGAGCTCCGCGACGCCGAAGCGGCGCACGCAGACGGCCACCCGCAAGCCCACGCCGACCCTGGACGAATTCAGCCGCGACCTGACCACCCTGGCGCGCGAGGGCAAGCTGGACCCCGTGGTCGGCCGCGCCCGCGAGATCCAGCGGGTGATCCAGATCCTGGCGCGGCGCACCAAGAACAATCCGGTGCTGATCGGCGAGCCGGGCGTCGGCAAGACCGCGATCGTCGAAGGGCTGGCTCAGAAGGTAGTCAACGGCACCGCTCCCGACGTCCTGCACGGCCGGCGGGTGCTGACGCTGGACCTGGCGTCCCTGGTGGCCGGCACCAAGTACCGGGGCGAGTTCGAGGAGCGGCTCAAGCGGGTGATGAAGGAGATCGTCACCACCGGCAACATCATCATGTTCATCGACGAGTTGCACACGATCATCGGCGCCGGCGGTGCCGAAGGGGCGATCGACGCCTCCAACATGCTCAAACCCGCCCTGTCGCGCGGCGAGCTGCAGTGCATCGGCGCGACCACGCTGGGCGAGCACCGCAAGTACATCGAGCGCGACGCCGCGCTGGAACGGCGCTTCCAGTCGGTGTTCGTGGACGAGCCGTCGGTGGACGAGACGGTGGAGATCCTCAAGGGGATCAAGGACCGCTACGCCCAGTTCCACGGCGTGGTCTACACCTACGAGGCGCTGGAGGCGGCGGCGGCGCTCTCCGCCCGCTACATCTCGGACCGTCACCTGCCCGACAAGGCGATCGACCTGCTGGACGAATCGGGATCGCGCAGCCGCATCGACAACAGTGCCCGGCCGAAGAATCTGGTCAAGCTCGACCAGGAGATCGAGCGGCTCATGATCGAGAAGACCAATCTGGTCAACAGCCAGAACTACGAGAGGGCGGCCGCGGTACGCGACAAGGTCGGCCTGCTGCGCCAGCAACTCGAGAAGCAGGAGCGTGAGTGGGCCCAGACCAACCAGGGCGAGCAGCGGCTGGTGGAGCCGGAGGACATCCAGCGGGTGATCTCGGAGATCACTGGAGTGCCGCTGGCCCGTATCGCGCAATCGGAGTCGCGCCGCCTGCTGGAAATCGAGAACGAGCTGCACGAGCGCATGGTCGGCCAGGAAGAGGCGATCAGCGTGGTGGCCGCGGCGATACGCCGGTCGCGCACCGGCCTGTCATCCCCGAAGCGGCCGATGGGTTCCTTCGTCTTCCTGGGGCCGACCGGCGTCGGCAAGACGGAGTTGGCCAAGACCCTGGCGGAGTTCATGTTCGGTGACGAGGAGTCGCTGATCATGGTCGACATGTCGGACTACATGGAGAAGCACAACGTCTCGCGCCTGGTGGGCGCGCCGCCGGGCTACGTGGGCTACGACGAAGGCGGCATGCTCACCGAAAAGGTGCGGCGCCGGCCCTACAGCGTCATCCTCCTGGACGAGATCGAGAAGGCGCACCCCGACGTGTTCAACATCCTTCTGCAGGTGCTGGAGGAGGGCCAGCTCCAGGACCACCTGGGCCACACGGTGTCGTTCCGCAACACCATCCTCATCATGACCTCGAACGCCGGCGCCCGCGAGATCATCCAGGACGGATCGCTGGGCTTCCGCACCGAGCGACACGCGATGCGGTTCGCGGACATCAAGTCGTCGGCGCTGGCCGAGATGAATCGGCTGTTCCGCCCCGAGTTCCTGAATCGGGTCGACGAGGTGGTGGTGTTCCATGCCCTGGAGCGCGAGCACCTGGACAAGATCCTGCACCGGTTGCTGGACGAGGTGGGCGAACGGCTCGCCGAACACAACATCGACCTGCGGGTCAGCCGGCGGGCGCGCGGCTACCTGATCGACAATGGCTCCGACGAGAAGTACGGAGCGCGGCCGTTGCGGCGCCTGATCCAGAAGGAGGTGGAGGACCCCCTGTCGCTGGAGATCCTGCGCGGCCGGTTCCCGCCCGGCAGCGGCGTGACGGTCGACGTCAAGGACGATCGGCTGGTGTTCCGCAAGCGGCGCGCCGTCCAGCCAGCCAAAGAGCTCGTCACCACCTGAGTTGTCGGGCTTCTTCGGCCGGGGTGCGTCGCCGACGCGCGCCCTGCGGGTTGCGCTGCTCCTGACGCTGGCCCTGCCGGCTGCCGCTCAGGACGCGGGCGATCTCTACCAGCGGGGCGCCGACGCCTTCGCCGACGGTCTGTTCGCCAATGCCGTGGAGACGCTTACCACGCTGGTCGACCGCCACCCGGACTCGCCGCTGCGCGCCGACGCCACCTTTCTGCTCGCCCTCGCCCGGTACCACCTGGCCGAACACGCGACATCTCTGGAGCTGCTGAGGGCGTTCGCCGGGCTGTTCCCGGATTCCGAGCACGTCGCCGTCCTCGATCACTGGCACGCGGCGAACCTGCTGGCGCAGGGGCGCGCGGTCGAGGCGGCAGCGCTGGCGCAGCGCCAGCTCGACCGGACGGACGCGCCATCGGACTACCGCTGGCGTACCCTGCTGCTGCACGCCACCGCCCTCGAACAGTCGGGCCGGGCGGCAGATGCCGAGCGCGCCTACCTGGCCATGGTAGACGAGCTGCCGGCGTCGGAGCGGGCCGACGCGCTGTTCCGCGCCGGGCAGATCGCCTACCAGGCCGCCCGCTATCGCGAGGCGGCAGAGACCTTCGGGCGCATCCTGTTCGCGCACGCCGACAGTCCCCGTGCCCCGCAGGCGCTGTTCGCGCAGGCCGATGCCTCGCTCCTGGCGGGGCAGCCGGCGGCGGCCGCGGAGCGCTTCCGCCGGTATCTGGAGCTGTTCCCGGACGGTGAGCTGGCGGGAGTGGCGCTGACCCGTCTTCCCTTCCTGTACCTGAGCATGGAGGAGTTCGCGCTGGCGACAGAGGCCGCCGATGCGGTGTTGCAGACGCAGCCGGCGGCGCCGCTCCCCGGACGGCTGCACCAGGTCAAGGGCGAAGCCGCGCTGGGACTGGGCGATCCCGCCGGCGCGGTGATCGCGCTGACCGCAGCCCTGGCCGCCGGCCTTGACGACGCCAACGCACAGCGGGCCGCCTACTATCTGGCGCTGTCCTACCTGCAGACCGAGCAGCGTCCGTCCGGTCTGGAATGGTTGGAACGGGCCGGCCACGGGCCGGAGGCGGCACTGGCGGCCAACGCGATGTTGAACCGGGCCTACCTGTTGATTCAAGACGGCGAGCTGGAAGCCGGAGCCAAAGCGCTGCAGAGCTTCGCAGAGGAATACCCCAATCACCCGCGCGTGACCGAGGCGTTGCAGATCCTGGCGCAGACGCGGGAGGCGCTGGGCGACACGGAGGCGGCGCTCGACGCGTGGGAGCGGCTGTGGCTGGCCAGGCAGGCCGCCGCAACCAACGCCGTCCTGGAATCCGCAGGACCTGCCCAGGCAACGATGGTGGGGCTGCTGCGAGTCGCCGATGCGGCGGTCGCGATCGATGAGGACGATCGTGCGCTCCGTCTGCTGGCGGAATTGCGGCGATTCGGCGCTCCTCCCGAGTCGCTCGAGGCGATCTATCGCATCGGCCGCATCTACGGCACGCGCGGCGAGCACAAGCGGGCGGCCGGCTTCTATCGTGAGGTGGTCGACGCCGGCCCGTCCGGGGAGCTCAACGGGCGTGCTCGCCTGGCTCTGGGAGCCGAGCTGTACAACGCGGGAGAGTACGAGGAGGCGCTGCTCTACCTGCGCGACGGTGACGGCGGCGTCTGGGAACCCTATCGGCATCTGGCGCTGGGCCGCGTGTACTACCGCCTGCGGCGGTCCGACGAGGCGAACACCGCGCTGGCGGTGGCGGCGCAGGCACCCGATGAGACGGTCGCGGCCGAAGCCTCCTATCTGTATGCCGCCGCCCACTACCAGGGCGGCCGCTACGATCCGGCCCGCGACTCGTATCTGGAGTTCACCGAGCGATTTCCCGACGCCGCGCAGGTGCCGTCGGCGTTCTACCGCGCCGCCCTCAGCGAACTGCGGATGGATCGGCCCGATCCGGCACGGGATCTCCTCACCACCGCCCTGACGACCATCGAATCGCGGGAAGCCGGCGCCGGACAGGGCGAGCCGGCGGAAGGGGCCGGCGCCGGCACCGGCGGTGTCGATCTGGCGCAGGAGGTCCTGTACATGCTGGTGGACGGGGCGCTCCTTGTCGGGCACGCGGATGAGGCAGCGGCTGCGCTCGCGAAACTGCGTCAGCGGGCGCCCAGCGGCCTGATGGCGGCGGAGGCGGGTCTGCGGTACGGGGAGTACCTGGTTGCCCACGGGCAGGAAGACGCCGGCCTGCAGGCCCTGCAGCAGGTCGCGGCGGACGCTGGTGAGGACGGACCGGGACGGCGGGCGCTGTCGGCCGCGGCGGTGGCGGCGGAGGCGCTCGGCCGCTACGCCGACGCCGCCGATCTCCACTTCCGCACGCTGTTGGCGGCGCACGACACCGGACTGCGCGAACGGGCGCTCGAGGGGCTGCGCGCGGGTTTCCAGGCGATCGGCGCGGCGAGTGCCAAACGCTACTACCTGGTTGCGGCGGTGGCCGGTGAGGCCGCTTTGCCCGCGGAGGTACGCGCTCGCGTGATGTACGACTACGCGATGCTGATCCAGTCGGACGAGCCGGGAGCCGCCGTCTCGATCCTGCAGGAAGCGTTGCCCGATCTGAGCCCGGGGCCGGAGCGCGACGACGGTTACTTCCTGCTGGCAGAAGGCTACCGGCAGTCCGGCGAGCCGCAGCGTGCGATCGATGCGTATCGCGTGGTTTCGGAGGTCGCGGTGGCGGGCGGCGGCAGGCAGGCCGAGGCGCACCTGCGCCGGGCGCAGCTCATGGTGGAGACCGATGGCGAGGAAGCGGCCGCCAACGAGTTGGCGAACGTGGCGTTGCGGTTCCCCAACGATGCGGACATCGCCTCCGAAGCGCTGTACTACGCCGTCGAGCTGCGGCGGAAACAGGGTGCCAATCGGGCAGCCGACCGGCTCAGTAGCCGGTTGTTCGAGCGCTATCCGGACAGCCCGTGGACCGAACGCCTGCAGAAGGAGCAGCGAGCTGCCTCAGAGGGGTGAGGGACGCCGCTCCAGCAACACCGCCCGGTAGCCGCGACGGCGCCGGTCCTGCCGTTTCGCCATCCCGGTCAGGGGGCGCCCTCCAGTCAGGGGGCGCCCTTCAGTCAGGGGGCGCCCTTCAGTCAGGGGGCGCCCTTCAGTCAGGGAGCGTAGGGCCCGGTCGACGGGCGTGCTGCGGGCGACCAGGAGCAGCCGGCCATCCGGCTCCAGCAACGCGTTGGCGGCCTCCGGCACCCATCGCCACCAGGGGCCGTCGATCTCGGCGTGCGCGGCGATCACGCCGCTGAAGCGTCTGCCCGTCGTTGCGGCACCGGCGATCGACGGGACGTGCAGCCCGGCTGCGTCGACGCCGTTCCGTCGCAGATTGTGGCGGGCGGTCGCCAACTGCAGCAGGTCGCGGCTTGCGACCGTGATCGCCGGCGGCTCGCCGGCCGCCGCCAGGGCGCATGCGATCAGCCCCTGCCCCGGGTTCCAGATCAGCACGCGGGATCCGAGCGCATTTCCGCATATCAGGGGCTCGGCGGTGCGCAGCGAGTAGGGGACGGCGTCGAAATCCGGCAGCCCCCACGCCGTCTGCAGCCGCACGGCGTGGCCGCCGTACCGCAGATCCGCTTCGCCGCGCAGGTAGGAGGCAAGCCCTTGGTCGGCCGGCGGCTGATCCGTGGCTTGGGCCACGAGCACCGTATGCGCCTGCAGCTCGCGTCGCTGCAGGATGCGCGCGCGGCCCTGCAGCGCGCGTTCAACCAGGCCCTGTCGCGCGCGGATCACCACCAGGGCCAGATGGCCCCGTGGTGCCGCGGCCGTGGCCTGATGCACCAGCATGCTCAGCACCGGTTCCCCCACCTTGGCGGGAAGATTGGCCGCGATCAGGTCAAACGGGGCGTGAGCGTGTGGTACGCCCAGACAGCCGATCGCAGTGGCCCCTGACGTGCCATTCTCCCGCGCGTTGAGGGCGCTGACGGCGACCGCCAGCGCGTCGCGGTCACTCAGGACGACGCGTGCTTGAGGCCACAAGCAGGCCAGCGCCACGCCGATGACGCCGGTTCCGGAACCCAGGTCCAGCGCGCGGCGCACCGGCAGGTCCCGAAGACGATCGGCGATCGAATCCAGCAGCGCGCGCGTACCCGTATCGATGTCGTCTGCGCTGAACAGCGACTGGGATAGCCACAGTTGCAGGGCGCGGCCGGCCCAGGGAAGCACTACCCGCTTGTGCAGCAGGCCATGCGCGCGCAGCGCAGGAGCCGACGAGGCTCCGTCCCCAACAGGGTCGTGCGGTAGTGCGCGGGTGTCGGGGATGGGTGCGGTCAGGCCCGTTCGACGTACGCGCCGGTGGTCGTGTTGACGACGATGCGGTCGCCGGGCTTGATGAACAGCGGCACCTGCACCGTCAGTCCGGTCTCGGTGGTGGCCGGCTTGGTGGCGCCCGTGGCGGTATCGCCGCGTTCGGCGTGCGGGGCGTCGGCGACCTCCAACTGAATCTTGAGAGGAAGCTGCACCGCGAGCGGATCCTCCCCCCACATCAGCACCTGATAGGACTCGCCCTCCTTCAGGAAGTGCGTGGCGCCGTCGTCGACGCTGGCCACGGGAACGTTGAACTGATCGTAGGAACCGGCATCCATGAACACCAGATGGTCGGCATCCGTGTAGAGATACTGCGCGTCCCGCGCCTCCACGTCGGCTTCCTCGATCGTCTCATGCGACTTGATCACTTCGCGGATCACCTGTCCGGTGCGTGCGTGCTTGAGCTTCAGACGGACGAATGCCGACCCTTTGCCCGGATTGACGAACTCGCGTTCGGTGACCAGGTACGGGTCCCCCCGAAACAGCACGTACATTCCCTTGTCGATTGCGCCTGCTTTCATATCGCCTTGAACCGCCCGCCGGACCCTATCACGGCCGGACCGTATGGTGCAGCGGAAAAGGGATCACCTGGCTGATCTCGTTCCGCTGATCGAGCGCCATCATCAGCCGCTCCACGCCGAGCGCCACGCCGGCGCAGACCTCCGGACCGCCACGCACCTCATCGGCCATCGACCGGTCGGGCGGGTGAGGGATCACGGCGGTTTGCTGCTTCCGTGCCGCCTCCCGCTCGATCACCCGCGCCAGCCGATCGGCATCGGTCTCTTCCTGGAAACAGTTGGCGACCTCCAACCCGCGTGCGTACAGCTCCCATCGCCGGCAGTACGAGGTGCCGGTGATCGGTTGTGCGAAGGTCGGCACCTGGCGCGGATACTCGTATACGACCGTACCTCGGCCGGCGGGCAGGTTCGGCTCCACCATGGCCAGCCAGATTCGGTTGAATATCTGCTCCCAGGTATCATCGTCGGCCGTCCGCACGCCAGCGGAGTCGGCCGCGCGACGGAAGCGATCCCGGTCATCGACGGCGTCGAGATCGATGCCGGCAGCCTGCAGCACCGTATCGCGGACGGTGACGCGGTCGAACGGGACGGGCAGCGGCGCCTCCGCCGGCAGCGACGACACGAGCCGCTCCAGGCGATCCACCTCCGTGAGATATCCGCTTCCGGGAGCGTACCACTCCAGCATCGTGAACTCCGGACTGTGCGTGCGGTCCAGTTCGGCACCGTTTCGAAACGCGGGAGCGAGCTGGAAGATCGGGCCGGACCCCAAGGCGATGAGCCGGCGCATGTGTCGTTCGGGAGACGGGCTCAGGAACAGCGGCAGGCCGTCGCCGTCGGCCGGCTCCGCGCCGGACCGGTGCAGCCGCGTCGAGAACACCTCGATGGCAGGCTCCGGCAGCAGCGTGGGCGAAGCGACAGGTGTGGTCACCTCGCGGTAGCCGGCGTCGGTGAAGAAGGCGCGGATGGCCGCCACCGTCCGGCTGTGGCGGAGCGAGCGAGCGAGCGGCGATCCGGTCATGACGGAGGTCGCCTCCGGCTCCGCTTTTCGGCCCATCCCACCGGTAGAGAAGTCTGCCGAACTGCCGCTTGCGCGGCAATCCGGCAGACTTCTATACTTCTGCGTCGGCCACCTCGGGTGGCTTTTCTCCTCACTGCCATCTCCGCATGAACCTCGATATCTTCGTCCTGGGCACCGGGGGCATGATGCCGCTGCCGGGCCGTGGCCTGACCTCCGTGCTGGTGCGCCGCGAAGGCGACCTGCTGTTGTTCGACTGTGGCGAGGGCACGCAGATCGCGTTCCGCCGCCTCAACCTGAAGTGGAAGAAGATCACCAGCATCTTCATCTCCCATACGCACGCGGATCACGTCACCGGACTTCCGGGCATGCTGTCGCTGTCGTCGCAGGTCGACCGGTCCGAACCGCTGTACATCTACGGCCCGCCGCGCATCCGTCAGTACATCGAGCAGACCCTGCGCGTGCTGGACATCTTCATCAACTACGAGATCATCGTGCACGAGTTCTATGACGACATCACCGTGATGCAGGGCGACGGGTACCGCGTGGACTCGTTGCGCGTCCGGCACACCAAGCCCTGCCTGGGCTACCGGCTGGTGGAGGAGTCTCGTCCCGGACAGTTTCATCCCGAGCAGGCGATCGCCGCAGGCGTCCCGCGCGGACCGCTGTGGTCGACGCTGCAACGAGGCGAACCGGTGCGGCTCGACGACGGCACCGTGGTGGCGCCCGAAACGGTGGTGGGATCGCCGCGCCCCGGACGCAGCTTCAGCTTCGTTACCGATACGGCGGCCTTCCCGGGTCTGGCCCCGTTCGTGGCCGGTTCAGATCTGCTGATCTGCGAAGGCATGTTCTGTGCGGATCTTGCCGCCGACGCCGGCGCCAAGAAGCACCTCACCGCGCAGCAGGCGGGACGTATCGCCCACGCGGCCGGGGTCGGTCGCATGGGATTGATCCACTACAGCCCGCGCTATACCGAGCGCGATCTTCGGCAACTCGTCAGCGAGGCTCGTGCGGAGTTCGGGGAGTCGTTCCTGACGCGGGATCTGCAGGAACTGAGCTTGCCGTACCGGGAGTGAACCCGGCGGAGGTGTGAACGCCGCAGTGGCGTGGAACCGGCTGCGCGGGCCCCTCAGCCGCGTTCTTCGCGACCGGTTCGCAGTTCCCGCAGCTCGCGCCGCAGGTCGGCGATCGCGCCGTGAACGGCGCGCAGCTCCCGCTCGATGCCGGCCGGAAGCGTCGTCCCGGTCGCAGCGGGGTCGAGCGGGTCGGGGCGAAGCGGGGTATGGTCCAGTGGGTCCGGGGCTCCGGCATCGAGCTCCGGGTCCTCTTCCGGCGGTACCACGGTCAGCGGCCCCGGGTCGGTGGTGCCCGTCGACCAGCGCTTCACCCAGACTCCATTCCCCACGTGGGAGGCTTCTTCGGGTTCGGGGGCATGTCCGGCGTTGCCCGTATCGGCTGCGCGTGGCATGTCCTCAGCGCCTCCCCGGCGGTACCCGGCCGAACGGCATCGTCCAGTATGAGCCGGCCGTACGTCCCGCTGTCAACGTAACCGATCGCACCCGGTTCATCCTCAACGCGGACCGAGCCCGTGCCGACCATCAAGGGGTAGGATGGGTATGCTTCGCGGGCTGTCTTGCGCGGTCACCGCCTACTTCGTGTATACCGTCCTGAACCTGGTAACTGTCGCCATCGCGATGGACCGCATGCAGGAACACCGCCAAGCGCTGCAGCGGAACGTGGAGACCCTGCAGGAGATCAACCAGCATCTGCAGGCGGAGTTCGACGCGTTGTCCACCAGCCCCGACCTGATCCGGCGGTACGCGCGGGATCTCGGCCTGTATGCGCCCGGCGAGCGGGTGATCCGTCTGCAGGGTACGGGTGAACGGTCGACCTTCTACGAGGTGGGTGCCGTGGTAACGGGGACCGATCCGCCGCAGGCACCCCGCCTGGTATTTCTTCTGGCCGGCCTCGCCGCAGGAGGGTTGCTCTATGCACGGCTCAGGTTCCGTGAACGATCGCGCAGCGATGAACGATCGCGGAGCGATGTACGATCGCGCAGCGACCGTGCTGCCCGGAAGTCACCGCAGGATCATGCCGATCTGCTGCCGAGCGCTCCGTCGTGGCGGGTTGGTGATCCTGCCCGGTGACACCATCTACGGACTGATCGGCGCCGCACCGGCGGCCGAGGCGCGCATCCGGCGGACCAAGAGCCGGGCGGAGGATCGGCCGCTCCTGGTGCTGATTCCCGATCGGAGCTGGCTGTGGCGTTGCGGCGTGGTCGGTGAGCTCCCGGAACGCCTGCTGCGCTACTGGCCCGGAGCGCTGACCATCGTGTTCCCGCGTGCCGGCGGCGGGACGGTCGGGGTCCGGGTACCGGATGATCCGTTCCTGTGCCGCCTGGCCCGCTGCGTGGGCGCGCCGCTGTTCTCGACCAGCGTCAACCGTTCGGGCCTGCCGCCGCTCTCGCGCGTAAGCCAGATCGTGGCTGCTTTCGGTGGATCGGTCGACCTGATCGTTGACGGCGGCGAGCTAGGGTCTCCCATGCCGTCGACGGTGGTCGACGCCACCACGCGGCCGTGTCGGCTGCTCAGGCCGGGATCGGTGGAGCTGCCCGCGCAGGTGCTGGCTGCTCCCTGAGGTGCTCAGCGACCAGATGCCGAGTTGGCGGCAGACGCCGCGGCGGCCTGCAGGGCGGGCATCAGGTGGCGGTAGTGGGTGAGGAACACCTGCTGGAGGCCGAAAAAGCGGCGTTCCAGCTCGGCGCCGGCACGGCCCAGGTACCGGAAGTGCCACGGCTCGTACTGGTAGCCGGTGACATCCTCCAATCCCTGCGGGTAGGACAGCGAGAAACCGAAGCGCCACGCGTTGGCCAGCACCCACTGCCCCTCGCGCGTCTCGCCGTAGCCCAGGTCGATGCTGCCGAAGTCGATGGCGGTGCCGAGCTGGTGCTGGGAGTGACCCGGCCGCGCCACGAGACTCGACGCCTGCTCCAGGCCGTCGCGTTCCACGGCGGAGGCGAACAGGAAGGACTGCCGGGCGTAGGAGCGATAGGTCGATGAGATGGTCACGTCGGTGCCGGCCAGGCGCGCCGCTGCCGTCATGGCGGCCAGGTCGGGCAGGACGAGCGCCCGCAGCCGCATGGACGGCCGCGTGACCGTGAAGCCCCGGTCGTCGAGAGCGACCAGATCGGCCGGCCGGTAGTCCTCGGAGATCGCGTGCTCCTTGTCGACCAGCACCAGCACGTCGGCCGGCTGGTCGAGCGTCTTGGCCATCAGGTCCAGGAAGACGGCCGGCTCCGACAGGATGCGATTCCGCATCGATTCGGGGAGCGGCTCGATGAACGCCGTCAGCGCTTCCAGCGTGACGCCGAACGCCGGGTGCAGAGGTGCCGGTTCCTCCGGTCCCGCGCACGCGGACAGCGCGACCGCGGCCGCCACGGTTAGCGCCAGCGCCCTGACCACCCCGGTGTTAGGGCCCACCCCGGTGCTGCCGCCGAACCCCGGGCTGCGGCCGAACCCCGGGCCGCGGCGGCTCAAAGGATGATCTCGACAAGCTGTTCCATCGTACCGACCGGATGGAAGCTGATGCCGCGCCGCAGGCGTTCGGGAATGTCTTCGATGTCCACCTCGTTCGCCCGCGGGATGATGATCTCACGGATGCGGTTGCGGTGGGCAGCGATCACCTTTTCCTTGAGTCCACCGATCGGCAGTACGTCGCCCACCAGCGACAGCTCCCCGGTCATGGCCAGCGAGCGGGGCAGCCGTTTGCCGCACGCCAGCGACAGCAGCGCCGCTGCCATGGTGATTCCCGCCGACGGTCCATCCTTCTTGGTGGCGCCGGCCGGGATGTGCATGTGGATCTGCTGCTCGTCGAAGAAGACGTCGTCGATGCGGAGCCGCCGCGCCGCCTGGCGGGTCCAGGAGTAGGCGATGCTGGCCGATTCCTGCATGACGTCGCCCAGTTGGCCAGTCAGCTTGAAGCCGCCGCGACCCCTGGTGCCCAGCGCCTCCACGGTGAGCACGGCGCCGCCGAGCGGCGTCCACGCCAGACCGGTCGCGGTGCCGGGACGCATGGTGCGGCGCCGATCGTGGTCGCGGAAGATGGGTTTGCCGAGGTAGTCGCCAACGCGATCGCGGTCGATCACGAGCGGAGCGCCGTCACCGTGGCCATTGCCGGGGTCCGGGTCCGTCTCGACCACCGTGCGCGCGATCTTGCGGTGGATCTTGTCCAGCGCCTTTTCGAAGTTGCGCACGCCGGCCTCGCGCGCGTAGCCGTCGGCGATCGCCAGCAGCGTGTTGCGCCGGTAGCGGACCGAGCCGCGCGGCAACCCGGCCCGCGCGATCGACTTGGGAATGATGAACCGGCGCGCGATCTCCAGTTTTTCGGTGTCGATGTAGCCGGAGAGGTGGATCATCTCCATGCGGTCCAGCAGGGGCGCCGGGATCGTGTCCAGGGTGTTGGCGGTGGCGATGAAGAGCACGTCGGAGATGTTGAACGGCAAATCGAGATAGTGGTCGCGGAACGCGGCGTTCTGCTCGGGGTCGAGCACCTCCAGCAACGCAGAGGAGGGATCGCCCTGGAACGACGTGCCCAGCTTGTCGATCTCGTCGATCATGAACACCGGGTTGCGCGTCTTCACGATACGCAGGCCCTGGATGATCTTGCCCGGCATGGCGCCGACGTAGGTGCGGCGGTGGCCCTTGATCTCCGCCTCGTCGCGCATGCCGCCCACGGAGAAGCGGAAGAACTCCCGACCCAGGGCGCGTGCGATGGAGCGGCCGATCGAGGTCTTGCCCACGCCGGGCGGTCCCACCAGACCCAGGATCGACCCGCGGCTGGACGGATTGAGCTTGCGCACCGCCAAGTACTCGAGCGTGCGCTCCTTGACGTCGTCCAGTCCGTAGTGGTCGGCGTCGAGCGCGGCAGCGGCGCGCTTGAGGTCGATCCGGTCCGGCTCCGGCTCTGCCCAGGGCAGGGTCGCGATCGTCTCCAGGTAGTTGCGCGTGACCACGAACTCGGCCGAGCTGGGGTCCATGAGCGCGAATTTCTCCAGCTCGTCCGACACCCGCTCGGCCGCCTCGCCGTCGAGCCGGAGGGCCTCGAATGCCTCCTTGAAGCGCTGGTACTCGTCGCTCTTCGCGTCGACCGCCATGCCGAGCTCGGCCTTGATCGCCTTCAATTGCTCCTTCAGGAAGTACTGCCGCTGGCTCTTGGAGATCTTCTCTTCCAGCTCGCCCTGGATCCGTTTCTGGATCTTCAGCAGCTCCTGCTCCTTCTTGATGAAGACCAGCACCTGCTCCATGCGCTCGCGCACGTCGAGCTGCTCCAGGATGTGCTGCTGCTGCTGGCGTTCGATGTTCAGGATGGACGCAAGGAAGTCCGCGATCTTGCCGGGCTGGTCGATGTTCACCATGTTCAGCCGCATCTCTTCGGAGAACAGCGGGTTGCCCTCGGAGACCTGCTTCATTTCGGAGATCAGCGCCCGTGCCAGGGCGTGCACCTCGTCGCTGTCGAGGTTGGTGTCGTCGAGATGCTGGGTGGCGGCCACCAGCGGGGGGCCGGGATCCATGATCTTGGCGATGCGGAAGCGGGTGATGGTGGAGATGAACACGTTCAGCCCGCCGTCGGGGAGGTTGATCTTGCGGACGACCTTGGCGGCGGTGCCCACCTCATGCAGCCGGTCCGGAGCCGGCTTGTCATCATCCGGATCGCGCGTCAGCACCAGTCCGATGAAGCCGCCCAGTTCCAGCGCCGCGTTGACGGTCGCAGTCTGTGCGCCCGGCGATGCCACCAGCGGCGTCAGTATGCCGGGGAAGATCGGTTTGCCGGTCAGGGGGAGCAGTACCAGACGGTTGGGGAGCGTGCTCGCCGCGGGGACGATGTGCCGTGGCGGGAACGGCGGCATGCATGCAAGGTAGGAGCTTGTCGCTTTCGCGACAACTACTTATGGTCCGAGGATCGCTCGGGTTCGTGCTCTGACGCGTCGCCACATCAGCTCGCCGGCTCTCGTTCTGCGCACGACGCCGGTCGGGGAGATCAACCGGCTGGTCACGATCCTCAGTCCCTCGGCCGGCTTGCTGCGCGCGATGGCGTACGGCGCGGCCAAGACCACCAGCCGCCTGCGGCTGACCACCCTGCTCTTCATCCACGCCGACCTGCGCATCTACCGGGATCCGGTCAAGGATCACTACAAGATCACGGAGATCGCGTGCCGGGACGACTTCGCAGGCATCCGAGCCAGCGTGCCGCGCTATTTCGCGGCGTCCTTGTGGGCGGAGGTGGTGCTCAGGTCGCCGGGCGCTGCGGAACCAGCCGATCTGTACGCGCTCCTGCTCGGCTGCCTGCAGGCCCTGCATGCGTCCGACCAGGCGGTTCAGCGCGGCCTGTCGGTTCAGTTCATCTGGCGGTACCTCAAGTTCTCGGGCCTGCAACCCGATCTGCACGCCTGCGCGGCGTGCGACCGGCCGCTGGCGCCGTCGGGCGCCGGCTACCTGTCCGAGCGGTATGGCGACATTCGCTGCGCGGACTGCTCGGCTCCCGCGGATGGGGCGTTCAGTCCCGGAGCGCGAGCGTATCTCAGCCACACGGAACGGTTGACCCCGGCTCGCGCCGCGGCCGTGCGTCTGCAGGATGACCGCGGGCTGACCACCGTCCTGTACCGCATGGTGCAGCGCGCGCTCGATACGCCGCTGGCAGCGCTGCAGTCGGGTGTCGGCGTGCTGTGATGGTCCTGTCCGATTGCCGCTGACGCGCCGGTCCGACAGACTCCCTGAGCGTGCGCGTGTTCTTCGGCCTGCCGATCCCGGACGGCGCGCTGGACCGCCTGGCGGCGTGGCGCTCGGCGGTGGGCCAGGAGCTCCCGGATGCGCGGCCGATCGCCCCGGACAATCTTCACGTGACGTTGCATTTCGTCGGCGAGGTGGATGACGAGGAGGCAGGTCGGCTGAGCGGCATCTGCCGGGACGTGGCCGGCGAGGCGGCGCCGGTGCCCGCGACGCTCGCGGGGCTGGGGCTGCTGCCGTCCGCGGCGCGGCCGCGCGTCGTACATCTCGGCATGGAGGAAGGCGCCGACGAGTTGCGGGCGCTGGCACACGCGCTCCGCCTGCGGCTCGGCGAGCAGGAAGACCGTCGCTTCCTGGCGCCCGCCTTCCCGGCGCCCGACTTCCTGGCGCACGTCACCCTGGCGCGCGTCCGCCGCGTGCCCCGGCAGACGGGTGAGCGCCTGTGTCGGATGCGTCTGCCGCCGGCGCGTGGCACGTTCCGCTCACTGGTGCTCTTCCGATCGGTGTTGCTGCCGCAAGGCGCCACCTACCGGCCGCTGCAGACGGCCGAGCTGGGCCGCGGCGCGTGACCGGGGACGGCGGTCGCGGCTGGAGGCTGCCGAGCGCGGAGCCCTCCACGGTTCGCGCCGTGGCCGGGCGCCACCGTCTGGATCCGCTCATGGCGGCCGTACTGGTGCGCCGCGGCATCACCGCGCCGGTCGAGGTGGATGCGTTTTTGGGGCGCGGCCCGGTCCCGCCGGTGCGAATAGACGGGATGCGGGCGGCGGTGGAGCGCATCGGCCGCTGCGGCGGCCGTCAGGTGTGCGTGTTCGGCGACCCGGATGTGGACGGCATTGCCGCGACGGCGATCATGGTCGAGTTGCTTGGCCGTCTGGGCGCGCGCGTGCGGTGGCGGATCCCGTCGGGCGGGCGCCACGGACTGCGCACCGGCGAGGTGCGGGAGGCGCAGGAGGCCGGTGCGGAGCTCGTCGTCTGTGTGGACTGCACGATCGGACCGGCGGAGGCTCGAGAAGCGTCGCGCAGCGGCATCGACGTGCTGGTGGTGGACCATCATCCGTCGCTCGACCATCCGTCGCTCGACCATCCGTCGCTCGACGATGTGCCGGCAACGGCGTTGATGCTCAATCCCGCGCTCTCGGGAGGAGGTGGATCGGATCGCTTGGCAGCCGGTGCGGTCGCGCTGAAGCTCGCCGAAGCGGTCCGGCAGGCGCCGGGTGGCGGGCATGAGGTGGTCGCGTCCGAACTGCCGTACGACCTGGCAATGCTCAGCACGCTGGCCGATCGCATGCCGCTCACCGGCGAAAGCCGGCGCATCGCCGCTCGCGGCCTCGGGATGCTGGCGCGGTCCGACCGCCCCGGACTGCTGGAGCTTTGGCTTCGGGTGGGCCGGTCCGTTCCGGAGCCGACCGCTGCTCAGGTCGGCCGGGTCCTGAACCCCGTGATCGGATCAGCGGCCCGCTACGGCGAGGGCGACCACGCGGTGCAGTTGCTCGTGAGCCGGACGCGGTCCGAGTGCGCGGACCTGTCGGATCGGCTGCTGGAGCTCGATGCGCGCCGCCGGCGAGAGACGGCGGCTGCCTGGAACCGGTTGGTCCCCCGGGCGCGCCACCTGGCGCGCGAGTACCCGCAGGCGCGGTGTCTGGTGGTCGACGACCTGGAGCTGGCGCGTGGACTGACCGGCCCGCTCGCCTATCGGCTGAGCCGCTTTCTGGACCGGTCGGTGGCGATCGTCGCCTGCGATGACGGCTCGATCTCAGGCTCGATCCGCAGCCCGGACAGCGGCGTGGATGCGCTGCGCCTTCTGGCGGAGGCGGACGGCCTGCTCACCTCGCGCGGCGGCCACCGGAGCGCCGGGGGCTTCGTGGCACCGGCAGAAGCCCTCACGGAGCTGCGCCGGCGCTGGTCCGGCCGGAGCGGCAGCGGCGCGCACGGCGCGGGGGAGCCGGCACGGCTGCTCGATGCGGAGCTGCCGGCGCACGAGCTGACGCCGGCGCTGGATCGGGTCGTCGCGGCGGTCGAGCCGACCGGGATCGGCAATGGCCCGCTGGTGCTCCGGACGCGCGGACTCGAGGTGTCGGAAGTGAGCCTGTTCGGCCGTGCCTCCGAGCACTGCAAGCTGTTGCTGGATGCCGGACCGTATCGCTGGCCGGCGCTGTACTGGGGCGCCGGCTCCACGGCGGGCGAGATCCTCCCCGGCGACATCGTGGACGTGGTGTACCGGCTGGAACCGAGCTACTCGGACGGCGAACGCCGGCTGCATATGGTCGTGCTCGACCTGTGCCGATGATGAAGGGTGACGGGGGCGGTTTGACATGACCGCGTCTCGCGCTATCATGACCGACTGCGGAGTTGGTTGGCGCTGCGCGCCGGCGACCCGTGAAGGAGGATAGGGGCCATAGCGTTCGTACAGGTCGGTGAAGAGGAACTTCTCGAGAAGGCGCTGAAGCGATTCAAGCGGATCGTCGAGAAGGAGGGGATCGTCCGCGAATGGAAACGGCGCGAGTACTTCGAGAAGCCGTCGACCGTTCGCAACAAGCGGCGCAAGGCGATGGAACGCAAGCGCCTGAAGAAACTGCGCAAGATCCAGACCCAACAGAAGCGCTGAGCACATCAGCCGCGACCGGAGCGCCCCGCTCGCGCGGTCGGTAGCTGCGGCGGGGCGCCGCGAAAGGGCCGTCCCCCGAGTGAGAGGCCTCGCTTGACGGGGAGCCTTTACCCGCAGTATGCTACTATTCGACAAGAAGACGCAGGGTAGAGCAGTTGGCAGCTCGTCGGGCTCATAACCCGGAGGTCGCAGGTTCGAATCCTGCCCCTGCTATTCCGCTCGGCAGAACCCGCAGGTCTGCCAAGGCTGCTGGGACGCGTCCTGCGTCCCAGCCGGTGTTCAGTGTCAGATCGACACGGGCCGCCTGTCCGCGCGTGTCGCGAACCACCGGCAACCGGAGCTTCGTAAGGAGGGGAAGTAGCGGCGAAGGGACTCGAACCCCTGACCCAGCGGATATGAGCCGCTTGCTCTACCAACTGAGCTACGCCGCCATGCGCCTGAGGTAAGCGCACTCGGGACGCGATGTCAAGCTCCGATCCAGGCGCCCGCGGCGCGCGCCCGCCGTCGGCGCGCCTCGCCGGCAGGGGCACCACGCCGCCGGCCGTACCGCGATGAAATCCGTCGCCTTGGGCGAAGTGTCCCGACGGGACCAACTCCGGCAGCAGCGGTTGGTCATGATCGGCACGCTCGCGGCGGTGGTCGCCGTCTACTACCTGGTACGGCTGGTCGCCGGCGTCGAGCCGGTTGTCCGTCTGGGCGGGACGGCCGCCGAAGTGCAGGTGCGGCCGCTCGATCGCGTGCTCGTCCCCATCGTTTCGACCGGATTGCTCGTGGCCGGCTACCTCCTGGTGCGCGGCCTCTCCTACCGGGCGGCGTGCCGGATGGCGGCGCTGGCTGCCTTCAGCTACGCGGTCACGGTGGCCGCGCGGCCGTTCTCGTCCGAGTCGGCCCTCAGCCACACACTGGCGCAGGCCGCCAACCTCACGCCTTGGCTGCTTGCCATGGCGGTGCTGGCGCTGCCGCAGAGTCGCCTGTCGCGGCGCCTGCGGATCGCCATCGTCGCCACCGGCCTGGGATTCCCCGCGCTGATGGCGGCGTTCCACATGGGAGCCTTCTCCGCGGCGGCCGGGGGCGATCTGCGATGGCTGGCGCGCCATGAGCTTGCCGGCACGGTGGCCGCCGGGGGTACGGCGGTCGCGGTGGCGACGTCCTTGGGCCTGCTGCTCAGGGCGTACCGCCGCGCCCGGACGCCGCATGCGCGCGAACCCATCCTGTGGACGATCGGCGGCGTGCTGGTGTCGCTGCCCGCGTACCTGCTGCTGAGCCTCCCGGTTCACGCCGCGGCAAGCGGCTTTCCGGCACCCACGCAAGCGATAGCCGATCTGTTGCTGCTGCCGTTGCCGGTGTTCTTCCTGGTCGGTACCCGGCACATCCCGGGCGTCGATCAGCGCCGGGGAATCAACCGGTTCTGGGCGACGGCGATCGTCCTGGCGGTGCTGCTGCTGTTCGTCGCCGGGGCGGGCGACTACCCGCAGCGGCAGATCGTGGACAGCTACGGGCTGGGCGATCGAGTCGCCGCCTATCTGGTGCTCAGCCCCCTGATGGTGGCGCTGCTTGCGCTCCATGCCTTGCTGGTGCGTGCGTTCGACCGTACGGGTGGCGTGGGTCCCGCCCAGGCGTCCGCGCGTGGCAGCGGGGACGGCTCCCGCGGCGTGCGGGATCTGCGCGTGCTCACGCGCGCGCTGCACCGCTTGCTCGGCGGCTCCATGAGCGCGGCCGCGGGCGCCCTGAGCGCTCTGGAGGCCGAGCTGGAGACCGTGCGCGACGGTTCCCGGCCACCGGACGCCACACCGCTGCGGCTGCCGAGTGGAGCGCTCGACAGCATCCGCGGGTTTCGCCGGACGGCGCTGACCGTGCTCGCCGCGCTGCGGCGGCTCGATGACGGTACCAGGGCCGGTGCCGCGGTAGTCGCGGTGCAGGTGTCCGATCTGTTCGCGGCGGCGTACCGGCGCGCCGGGCGGCGCAGCGACCTGCGCGTGGAGCTGACCGACGGCGGAGACCTGGTCGTGGCCTGCGATCCCGCCGAGCTGGCGCGGGCGCTGGCCGAGCTGCTGGTCAATGCCGAGGAAGCGGGCGTGCGTCCGCGCTCGCGGATTACCATGGGCGCACGTGAACATGGGAACGACATCGTGATCGAGATCCAGGATTCCGGAGCCCGCCCCCTCGGGCCGGGGCGCTCGCGCGTGTTCGAGCCGTTCTATTCGACCAAACCGGGCCACGACGGGCTCGGGCTCTACATCAGCCGCGCACTCATCGAGCACAACGGCGGCTCGCTCGTGCTGGAACGGGGTACCGAAGGCACCCGCGCGGTCGTCACCCTGCTGGCGGCGCGCTCATGACGATCCACACCGACGGCGGCTGCCTGGGCAACCCGGGTCCCGGCGCCTGGGCCTACGTGGCCGAGGCGGCCGGCAAACAGGTGCGCGACGCGGGCTACGCGGCCGATACGACAAACAACCGCATGGAGCTGCAGGCGGTGATCGAAGCCCTCAAGCTGGCGCAGGAGCGGGCGGACGGGGACGTGACGGTGGTCACGGACTCGCGCTATGTCGAGGGGGGCATCAGCGAGTGGATCCGGCGCTGGGAGGCCAACGGCTGGAAGACCAAGTCGCGGTCGCCGGTCAAGAACCGCGACCTCTGGCAGGAGCTGCAGTCCCTGAAGCGGGCGCTGCAGGGGCGCGGCTTCCGCGTCGCATTCCGGCGCGTGCGCGGCCACGCCGGCGTCGAGCTCAACGAAGCCTGCGATCGGCTGGTCACCGAGACGATCGCCGCCGGGCGCAAGCGGCGACGCTAAAGCGCCGCCGCCGGTCCGAGCGCTCTCTGCCGTGACGGGAACCGCGCGATGCGGCACCCGGGGGAGGGCTCGGACAAATGCTGGCGCGTGTGGCCTGCCACGCCCCGATCGGCGTGGAGGGCGTTCTGGTTACGGCGGAGGTGGACATCCGGCGCGGCATGCCGGTGGTGGACATCGTCGGTCTGCCCGGCGGTGCGGTGCGCGAAGCGCGCGACCGCATCCGCGTCGCCATCCGCAACAGCGGGCTGTCGTTTCCCGACGACCGCATCCTGATCAACCTGTCACCGGCCGCGGTTCCCAAGAGGGGCTCCGCGTTCGATCTGCCGCTGGCGCTGGGCGTGATCGCCGCCTCGGGTCAGGTCCCCTGGGACGACGAGGTGGGGATCATGGTGCTGGGCGAGCTGACCCTGCGCGGTGACGTCCGGCCCGTGCATGGCGCGCTGGCCGCGGTCAGCACCGGGTTGGAGGGCGGCATCGAACGCTTCGTGGTCCCGCGAAGCAACCTGGCGGAGGCGCAGGCGCTCGGCCGGGGATCGATCGTCGGCGTCGATTCGCTCACCGAGGCGGTCAAGACACTCCGCGAGGCGCGCCCGGAGACGTGGCCACGCGCCGAGCATCGGTGCGCCGCGGCACCGGACGCGGCACCGGCCGATGCATCGGTCGGGGACTTCGCCGACCTGCGCGGCCAGGACCGGCTGAAGCGCGCGCTCCAGATTGCCGCCGCGGGCCGCCACCACGCGTTGCTGTTCGGACCGCCGGGCAGCGGCAAGACCATGGCGGCGCGGCGCATGCCGGGGATCCTGCCGCCGCTGAGTGGCAGGCAGGCGCTGGAGGTGACCCGCGTGCACTCGGTGGCCGGCACCCTGGGCGCGGGCGGGTCGCTGATCACGCGGCCGCCGTTCCGCATGCCGCACCACAGCGCGTCGCTCGAAGGGCTGATCGGCGGCGGCCGCATGCAGCGGCCGGGCGAAGTGTCGCTGGCCCATGGCGGCGTGCTGTTTCTCGACGAGACGCCGGAGTTCCGCACGGCGCTCCTGCAGGCGCTGCGCGAGCCGTTGGAGTCGCGGGAGGTGACGGTGGTGCGGGCCGGCTACTCGGTGCGCTACCCGGCCGGCTTCCAGCTCATCTGCGCGGCCAACCCCTGCCCGTGCGGGAACCTGGGCCGGGACGCGGCGGTCTGCCTGTGCTCGCCGGCCGACGTGCACCGCTACTGGCGGCGGCTCGGCGGGGCGCTGCTGGACCGGATCGACGTGCGTGTGCCGGTGTCGCCGCCGCGCTCGGAAGACCTGCAGGCGCCGGCTCCGGAGGGCAGCGCCCGGATCGCGTCCCGCGTCGCGGAGGCGGTGGAGCGCCAGCGGCACCGCTATCGCGGCATGGGCTGGGAGCGCAACGCCGAGCTGCCGGCCGGGGCGGTGGAGATCCACTGCCGGCTGGACACGGCCGGCCGTGCGGCGCTGCGCGAAGCGGTGGACAAGCTCGGCCTGTCCGCGCGCGCCTATCACTCGATCGCGCGCGTGGCACGCACGATCGCCGACCTGGAGCGTTCGGACGGCGTCACGGTCGACCACCTGCTGGAGGCGGTCCAGCACCGCCGCTACGGCGACGGCGATCTGTGCTGGATCACGCTGTAGCCGCGGGCGGCTACTGGCGGAAGCGGGTCATCAGGATGCCAGCCTGGCGCCCTCCGCCAAGACGCGGAGCTTCTCTCTGGCAGTGTCGATCGGAAGCCAGACGAGCCCGCAGTCGGGTGCCGCCCACACCCGGTCCCGACCGAGAACACTGACAGAGCGTCCGATCGTTTCTGCAATGCGCCCAGGATCCTCGACGGCGGTGCAGCCGACGTCCACGAGACCGAAGACGATCTGCTTGTCGTCTGGAAGTCCGGCGAAGAACTCGGGCTGGATGCGGCTGCTGGCGCACTCGAACGCGAATTGTCGAGCCCGACACGAACCGATTTCGGGAAGCAGGCGGGCGAGGGTTGCGACGCGCTCCGGGTCCCGCATCGTCGGAGTTTCGCTGACCGGCGGAAAGCCGAGACAGAAGTGAACGCACGTCGTCGTTTCGATCCCCTCGAAGGCGAGGTCGAGGGCCGCGCGCCCCCATTCTCGAAAGGCGTCAGGACGCTGGATCGCCTGCGGTTCATCGAGCTGGATCACGTCGCATCCTTCCGCCTGAAGGTCCAGCATCTCCTCGTGCAGAGCCCTCGCCATCGCCATGCCCAGGTCCGCCTCGGAGGCGTAGTGCTCGTTCGTGAGCCAGTACATCGCCGTCATCGGACCGGGCATGGTCATCTTCACGCGCCGATCGGTGTGAGCCTTCAGAAAACGCAGGTCTTCCAGCGCGTATGCGTGCTTCCGATTCACGTCACCCGTCACGATGGGAGAGGCTCTGTCGTAATCTGGGATGCCATGTAGCTTCGCCCTTGGCGGGGGTTCCCCAAACGCCTAGCGTAGCATCACGCTTCGATTGACGGGTAGGTTGGGCTTCCACTCATGACCACCTGCAACGTGCGCGACTTCGGCGCCGTCGGGAACCGGCAGACACTGGACACCGCGGCGATCCAGGCGGCGATCGACGCCGCGGGCCGCTGCAATGGTGAGGTGCGCATACCGGCCGGAGCGTACCTGTCGGGCAGCCTGATGCTGCGAAGCGGCGTCTCGCTGCACCTGGAAGCCGGGGCCTCACTGGTCGCCAGCCGCAGCATGCAGGACTTCGTTTCCCCCTCGCCGGACAGCTACGTGCATCACACCAGCTCGCGGTTCGCCTTCATCCACGCGATCGGTGCCAGCGACGTCCATATCCTGGGCAGCGGCACGATCGACGGCAACCTGGCCCTGGACGGCGGGCATCGGGGTCCGCTTCCGTTGATATTCGAGAACTGCCGGAACCTTCGCGTCGAGGGGATCAGGGTCGTCGACTCGCCGGGATGGGCGGTCACCTTCTGGGGCTGCCGGCACGTCACGGTGGCCGGCGTGCAGATCCTCAACAGCTTCGCCGACGGGCTGAACCCGTGTTGCTGCCAGGACGTGCTCATAGAGGACGTCACGATTGAGGGCAGCGGGGACGATCCGGTCTGCCTGAAGAACGACAGCCACCGCTACGAGTTCGCGACGCGTCCGCAGTGCGGATTCGTGTCACGTGACATCAGGATACGCCGCGTGTGCATCCGCAACACGACCCACCCGGCGTTCAAGATCGGTACCGGGACGCACGGAGTCTTCCAGAACATCGAAATAGCAGACTGTCGGCTGGAGAGCACCGGCGCGTTGTTCTGTGTGCAGATGATGCGTCCTGACTATCCCGAGACGCTGCGCCGCGCCATCGAGGGCGTCCACGTGCACGACATCCGCGGGGCTCAGGTAGCCGGCCTGCTGGACCTCACGTCGATGGACGTCAGCCGGTGCGTCATCGATGGACTCCGATTCCAGCGAATCCATATCGCAGGGGTGAGCGCGCCTTCACGGGTGCACGGCCTGGCGGACGCGCCGATCCGCAACATCACGCTGCGCGACGTCGCGCTGGAGGACCCTCCGGATGGAACGCCGTGGCTGCACGGCCGGTTCGTGGACGGCCTGAGCCTGCAGAACGTGCGCATCGGCCAGGAGGCAGGAGGGGGGGCGGCTCTGCTGTTCCAGGACTCCCGGCGGCTGACCATTGAGGGACTGCACGTGGATGGCGCCGGTACGGGCCCCCCGGTCCTGATCCGGGATTCCCGGGACGTGCGCCTGGTTGACTGCAATGCAGCGGCGGTTGCCGGGCCGCTGGTGGGCGTGGAGGGGGAGTCCTGCGCCGCTGTGGACCTGGCCGGACTTGCCGGCAGAGTGGGTGCGGACGCGGCGGCAGTCGCCGACGGGGTTCCGCTCGGCGCAATCGTGCCGGCGGGAGGGCCATGCCGTTACTCCGACTTGCAGGTGCCGCCGATGGCTGATCCCGGCCGGGAGCTGTCCCTGTCGGTAGCTCTCTCGAACGAGGGCCGGGCCGGATTCGTGAAGATCGCCGCGACCGTGGACGGCCTGCAAGCCGGCGGCCGGTGGCTGTGGCTGGGTGAGGGCGAGTCGCGGACGGTGCGATTCCGCACGGAGCGCCTCTACGCAGGCGGCCTCCACGAGGTCCGTGTGGCCGACTGCGTGGCCACGACCCGGATCCCCGCCACTCCCGCGCGCTTTCAGTTCCTGGAGCCGGTGCGGGTGGTTGCCGGGACCGGCGGCCGGCGAACCTTCAGCACCGTGGTCCGGAACGTCGGCGGGGAGAGTGGGTCGGTCGAGGTGCCGCTCGAGGTAGATGGGGTCCGGCGGTGCGCCAGCACCGTCAGGCTCGACGCGGGTGAGGAGCGTGAGGTCGCACTTTCCCTGGTGCCCGGTGAGGAGGCAGGGCACGCCAGCATAGGCGGCCTGGAGTGGCCCTGGCTGACCTTCAACAACATTCCGGCTCAGTTCGCCCGCTGTGGCCGGCGCATCGAGGTGAAGGCGGGTGGCGGGTTGACCACCGCCTGGGACGCCACCGGCGCGGAGTTCGCCAGCGCCTACACCCGGGTGCGCGGCGATTATGTCGTGTCCGTACTCCTGGAGAGCCAGGATCCGAGCGGACCGTATGCAGCCGCCGGATTGATCGTGAGAAACCGCATCGCCCGGACGCCCGTCAGCGCGGGCTACCTGATGCTCTGCGTCTGCCCGAAGTATGGAGGTCTTCCCTACTGGGGGGCCGATCTCGACGGCGACGGCGTGCTGGACACCAAGGACGGGTTCCCCGTCCAGTATCCCATCTGGTTTCGCATCAGGCGTACGGGGCCCAGTTACGCCGCCTGGACCAGTCTTGATGGAACGCTGTGGCGCGCGGGACAGGTGTTTCAGGTGAGCTCGGCCGCGGACGCTCAGGATGTCGGCGTGTTCGCGAGCGCCTACTCGGCGAAGGGGGAGCCGGGACGCGCGGTGTTCTCCCGCTTCGAGCTGGAGAGCGCCCGGCGTGCCTCGCCGCCTATCCTCCCACGGCCAACGTCGTGCGAATGATCGTGAGGAGTAATGGACGTCATCCGGGTAGTCGTCATCGCTCCACGCACAGATCTCGGATCCGCCGGTGATGCTCACTCTGGTGGACTGGGGGATCTCGAAGATCGCGCAGCTCATTCCGACCAGCGGATTCTCGCGATAGTGCGCCTTGATGCCGTACGTGCGCAGACCGGGGCGGATCGCCTTGCGCGCCTCCGGCAGCGGATCGTAGCCGCGGCCCCGGCTGTCCTTGATGTCGTCGCCTGACTCCACCGCCCATGCATCGTAGCGCAGGTGGGTGCCCCAGAGGTTGTTGATGCGAAACCTGGTAGCCGCGGTTCCGGGAACGTCGACCGGCTTGTGGAAGTCGGCGGTCGGGAAGGCCTCGACCTGCACCCAGCCCGGCGGCGTGCACGCCGATCCGATCACGACCACGCGGACGATCGGCTCGTCCTCTTCTATCGTGATGTTGTCCGGGGGCAGGTGCTCCTGGTCCACACCGATCGAGTTGATCGGATTCATCTCCACGCCGTGGAACTCCATGCCCTTCAGATAGAGCCGGTTGACCGCTACGTTCGGGTAGTTGAACGGCATGCGATACTCATAGGTTTCCAGGAGGAGCCGTTGCCGTTCCATCGGCGGATCGGGATAAGGTTCGACGCGTCTCTGATTTTCTGTGACCATCTGTCGTAATCTCCTTCTTGCAATCGGGAAGTTGCGCACACCGTGATAGGCGGTATTCGCTTGGTTGTCTACCCCTCCGTTCGTGCGGATGCTCGATGCGGCGATGCGCAAGATTGGCTACACCTGCGATAGCGGATAGACTGCGGGCCTTCATAGCCGGCGAGTTCCCGTGGCTGCGTCCGCGGGAGGAGGCGCACCATTCCTTCGTGTACGACGCGCGGCTGGGCAAGTACGTGCTGTTCTGCCGGCCGACGGTCCTGCCTCTGGACATCAGGTACGACCCCGATGAGCTCGGGTTCCCCGACCGCAGCGTCTACATCGATGACTTCCAGACCGACGACAAGTTCGAGTGCAAGGACAGGACCTCAGCCCACGTTTTCCGGACGAGTCCGACTACGTCATGCGCTGGGAGACCGAAGATTAGGTCCACCGGCACCTCAAGGTGTTTCCCTACACGCCGATGCGCTCGCTGCGCATCTCCCAGGGCAGGAGCCGCTACATCGGCTGCAACCGCAGGATCGCCCGCTGTGTCAGCGATGACTTCGTTCACTGGTCGCTTCCCGAAGTGGTGATCCGTCCCGATGAGCTGGACCCCCGCGGCTCTACAACATGGACGTGACGATACCGGGCACCTGGGCTGCCACAATGTCTCGCCCGCCTCGGCAAGCTCGAAGCACGCCGTCGGCGTGGCGCGATTGCCCCGCGGACGCCTGGTCGCTCGTACGGCCGGGGATGAGCTGGGCGTCCTGATGACCAAGCCCTTCGTGGTGGAAGGCCGGCGGCTGCAGGTCAACGCCGACGCTCGCCGCGGACTGTTGAAGGTCGAAGTGGTCGCCACCGACGGGGAGAAGATTCCCGGCTTTGCTTGCAGTGAGTGTCAGGGAGTAACGGCGAACGGGTTCGACCTGCCGGTCTCCTGGAGCCGGAAGTCCGACCTGCAGGAGCTGCTGGGAAAGACCGTGCGCCTGCGTTTCTACCTGCGCGAGGCCAGGTTGTACTCCTTCCAGCTTCGCGGCTGACTTCCGTCATGACGCGTCGTTCTCGCTGTTGATCCTCCTTGCGGGACCGGCTACGATGGAGCGTCCTGAGCGGGTCGCCGGAGGGATCTGCCCGCCGGGACGCCTCAGCGGGGCTGCAGGCGGACGTTCCCCGACGTCAGGGCGGTGGGGAGGAGGCACGCAGTGACAGCACAACCGGCCGTGCGGTTGACCGGCGTGCCGGCTCCGGCCGAGGCACGCTGATGGCGGTGCTCGACCGGGCACATCCCGACGCAAGCACTCGCAAGTTCCTGCCGGGTATCAGCAAGGCGACCCGGGATCGCATGGTGCGCATGCGCTTCCTGTATCTGCTGCTCGCGGTTCCGGTAGTGCACTGGGCCATCTTCCACTACGCCCCCATGTACGGGCTGTTGGTGGCCTTCAAGGACTACAACATGAAGCACGGCGTGATCGGGAGCCCATGGAACGACTTCGCGCACTTCCGGTTCCTGTTCACGAGTCCCGGATTCCACCGGGTCATGCGCAATACCATCATCATCAGCTTCCTGAAGCTCGCTTTCGGCTTCACCGCCAGCATCGTCTTCGCGCTCCTGATCGACCAGCTCATGAGCCTGCCCTTCAAGCGGACGATGCAGTCGATCTCCTACCTGCCGCACTTCATTTCCTGGGTGGTGCTGGGCGGCATCATCAAGCAGTTGCTGTCGCCCTCGCTGGGCGTCATCGGCGTGCTCCTCGCCAACGTCACCGGCCAGTCGCTCAGCCTGCTGACGGACAAGGCGGGGTTTCTGGCCATCCTGGTGGGCAGCTCGGTCTGGCAAGGCGTGGGATGGTCGGCGATCATCTACCTGGCCGTGCTGGCGGGGGTCGACCAGAGCCTGTATGAGGCCGCCGAAGTGGATGGAGCCAGCCGTCTGCAGAAGGCCCTGCACATCAGCCTGCCGTCCCTGTACCCGCTGATGACCATCATCCTGATCCTGCGGATGGGACAGATCCTCGACGCCGGGTTCGACCAGGTCTTCAACCTCTACAACCCGCTGGTGTACAAAGTTGCGGACGTCATCGACACCTACCTGTACCGGGTCGGGCTGGTCGAGCTGAAGTACGACTACGCCGCCGCCGTGGGGCTCTTCAGGAATGTCGTGGGTCTGATGCTGGTGATCTCGGCCAACTACCTCGCTCGGCGCTACACCGAATATGGCCTCTGGTAAGGACGCGCATGGCACGGCGAAGTCTTGGCGAGGCGGCCTTCGACGCGGCAAACGTCATCTTCATGCTGTGCTTCTCGGCGACGATTCTCTACCCGTTCTGGGACGCTTTTCTCTTCTCGTTTTCCGGACCGCGCGAGATATCCGGCGTGGGGTTCCGCCTGTGGATCACCCATTGGTCCACCGACACCTACCGATACATTTTCGACCGCGGACTCATCCTGATCGCCTACCGGAACACCCTCTTCCGGACGGTGGCCGCAGTCTATCTCACCACGATCACCTGTCTGTTCGCGGCTTACCCGCTGTCGAAGCGCCGCCTCCCCGGGCGCACCGCGATCACCGCCTTCTTCGTGTTCTCGATGTTCTTCAGCGGCGGGTTGATTCCGACCTACCTGTTGATCCGTGGGCTGGGGTTCATCAACAACCTGTGGGTCCTGGTGATCCCGCAGATGTTCAACGTCTTCTACATGATCATCATGCGCAACTACCTGATGGCCTCCCATCTCGAAGAACTGGAGGAGGCTGCGCTCGTGGATGGCGCCGGCTACCCGTACATCCTGTTCCGCATCATGGTGCCCCTGTCGAAGCCGCTGCTGGCCACGGTGGCTCTGTGGGTGGCCGTGGCTCACTGGAACGAGTGGTTCTACGCCCGCATCTACCTGAGCGGGAACAGGTTTCTCGTGCTGCAGTCCTTGCTGCAGCGACTCATCGAGCATTATCGCCAGGACGAGCAGGTGCTCAACGACTACGTGCTGAGGACCGAGGCGGAGATCAACTCCGCCAACGTCGTTGCGGCGACCATGATTCTCACGATCGGTCCTATCGTTCTGCTGTACCCGTTCTTGCAGAAATACTTCGTAAAGGGGGTGATGATCGGGTCCTTGAAGGGATGAGTCGGCCGCCGTCCGCTCAGCAGCGCGGCGACGAGCGGATTCATATCGATGAGAGACCTGGGGCGCTACCGGAACGGGGCGCGCCATCAGGGCTCATGAGTACAAGCCAAAGAGAGATAAACGGAATGAATCATATGGTCAGAAGAGGGGTCGCCGTGCTCGCGCTGGCGTCTCTTTCGGCGATCGGCGTCTTTGCGTCGGGAACCATGGCCGCGCAGCCGCAGGCTGCCGAGGACGAGGTCATGCAGATCACCTGGCTGGGCCGAACCCATGACAGGGGATTCCCGGAGGGGAGCTTTCTGCATCAGATCCTGGAGGAGCGCTTCAACGTCGACCTGATAGAGCCCTCCCTCATGAACTACAAGGACGCGGAGAAGTTCTATCTGCTGGCGGCGGCGAACGACCTGCCAGACACCGGCGTCGTGCGGCTGGATCACAACCGCGCGTACGAACAGGGAATGATCCGCTCGATTCCGCGGGACATGATCGAGGAGTACGCGCCGAAGGTCGCGGTGGCCTTCGATCAGTACAACGGCTGGAACTTCAACGTGGCCCCGGACGATGCCGGCGCCTACATCGGCTTCGGGGCGCTGCGGGAGCGGGACTTTCCGGCCCACTCCAACTGGTACCGCCTGGACTGGCTGGAGGCGGTCGGCATCGAGCCCAACGGCGAGCTGGTGAACACGGCCGACAGGCTCTACTACACCACGGAGCCGTTCACGCTGGATCAGTTCAAGGACATCATGATCGCCTTCGCGCAGAACGACCCGGACGGGAACGGCGAGCAGGATACCTTCGGGATCTCGACGCTGTTGATCGACTCGGTGCTGGGCGCCTTCGGCACGATCGGCAAGTTCGGAGACGACTACAACCACTACGAGAACGGCGAGCTGAAGATGTGGTACGCCACCGATGGCTTCAGGTCCTACCTGCAGTACATGACGGACCTGTATGATGCGGGAGCCATCGACCCGGACGCGATCACCGGGCAGAGCACCCTCACGGGCCATCAGAAGTGGGCCGCCGGCATGTTCGGGGCCCAGGACGCGGGAATCGTGTACGCCGATCCGGCCAACAAGTCCTTCATGGGACGGGCTCCCATGAACGTGCTGGAGTCCATACCGACGTCGAAGCTGATGTTGACCCCCTTCACCGTGGGGAGCAACGGCAAGAGCCAGTACCGCGGCAGCGTTGCCCGGGGAAGCTACTTCACCAACGCCTACTTCACCTTCGTCGGTGCCCACGTACAGGACGAGAAGCTGGCGCGCATTCTGTGGATGATCGACGACATCAACCTCGATCCGGAGCTGAGCGTCTACGCCTACTTCGGTGAGCCGGGAAGGCACTTCGACTGGGCGGGCGAGCCCTTCAACTCGGCGATCTCGGCGATCCCCGGCAAGGAGTACGACGACCCCTACAAGGAAGGCGTGGCCGGGTTCGACGCCGTGTGGGGCCTGCTGGATCGCGAGCGGTTGGGGTGGAAACCCACCTACAAGGGCTTCAATGAGTACCTGGAGGCCAACCAGCGGGATCAGATGGCGATCTTCGGACGTTTCGACATCTTCAACGCGACCGATATCAGCGACGTGCTCGCCAAGTACCTGCCGGAGCAACACGTCATCGCCCAGACGTACATGGTCGAGGCGATCACGGGCAAGGTAAACATCGACGAGACCTGGGACTCCTACCTTGCCGATCTGCGCGCCGCCGGCTACGACGACATCATCGTGGCGTACGAGAAGACGACCGACGTCAGGGCGCACATGAGCGGGGAGAGCGGCTAAGCTCGCCGTTCCCTCAGGCTTCGGTCTTCGCGCATGCGGCGACCGGGCAGGACACGCGTCCTGGCCCGGTCGCCCTTTCGCTGAGCCGCGGCTGAACGACAGCGGCTGCCGGGCGCCGGTCAGCCCCATGTACTGCTCGATGATCTGCCCTTTCTTCTTCTTGGACGCCTGCCGGTAGCGCTTGGCCATCTGGCTGGCGAACGCCTTCTGCTGCTCCATGGTGAGCCCCATCTCCTTTGACCTCCGCCGCCACCGTGGCGTCGTCGTTCGAGTGGATGTTTCGATGAGGCATCAGCTTGCGTTCGAGTGGATCTTGGATGAGTCAATGCGCTCTGTTGCCACGAACAGCGATCGGTGGTAGTATCCAAGGAGCAGGAGAGAAGTCCATGAACCTGGATATTTCCCCGGAACCACCGCCTCTGACGCTGGACGAGGATGGCGTGGCTCGTGTCGCCGGAACGCGGGTTACACTGAAAACCGTGGTCGAAGCGTTCCTGCACCGTTCGCGCACGCCGGAGCAGATAGCTGAGGACTTCAGGTTGACCACTGGCGACGTGTACTCCGTGATCGGCTACTGCCTACGCCGAAAGGCGGAAGTGAACGCCTATTTGAAGGAGCTGGTTCAGCGCGACGAGGAGCGACGTATGGAGATGGAAGCCAAAGGGCGTTCGCCCAGCGATTGGCAACATCGCCTGCGCAAACGAGCCCGCTCCCCCGCGTAACGTTGGTACGTTTTCTGGCTGACGAGAATGTCGAGTCATACGTCGTAGAAACGCTCATAAGGCGGGTGCCGTCGGTCGACATCGTGAGTGTCCACGACGTTGGGTTGGCAGCAAAGGACGATCGAAGTATCCTTGAGTGGGCCGCAAGCAACGAGCGAATCGTCGGGAAGGCCAAGTGTTGTTCGTCGGGTCTCCGCCCCTGGCGGCTCCACAATTCTGACGCCGGTCAACTCCGACTATCGGAGCATCGGAGCAGCGCTTCGACGCCGTCGAGCGGGTACCGGGAGGTGCGCCAGCGCCTGACTGTCGCTCCTGCCGATAAGCGGTGCGCGGCGCTGGCAGCTACCGTGCGCCGGCCGGCGACGGCGAGGTGGAGGCGACGATCACGGGCTAAGCGCGCGGAAGCTGCAGTGCGTACAGGCGCGCCCGCTCCAGGTAGAAACGGATCCGCGCGGGCAGGTAGCCGCCCACGTCGGGGTTCCCCTTCCACGTGAACGTGTGGGACAGGCTGTCGCCGGTGAACGTATCGCAGTCCTCCGCCGAGTAACCCGGAATGACGTGGCCGTCGACGCTGATCAGCTCGGCTCCGATCGAGCCGCCGGCGGCGTACGCGTTCACGGTCAGCCGGTTGCCGGGGGAGAACAGGGGCTTGGTCGTCAGGGTCGCCGGGTTGTTCTTCGGGTGCCGGTCGTTCGCAGGGGACTCGATGGAGGCAAAACCGTCCAGGCGCAGCGTTGCCAGCCCGACCGCGGTGTTCTCCTGGTGGTCGACGCCGGTGTAGTAGACCCGGAGCTCGTCGCCGACCCGCACCGGCGCCCGGCTCACCGTGATCGACTTCGAATCCCAACTGCCGGCCGGGCCGGGCGAGAAGAAGGGAGACGTCCGCACGCGCTGCCAGTGAAAGTCATCCCGGCTGTGGGCCAGCCGGCTGTCCATGTAGTTGGGCGCCGTGTGGCTGACCCTGAGGAAGCCCAGGTACATGTTCTCGTAGAACATCGGGGCCATCGCCTCGAAGTCGGTATCCAGGTCGTCGAGGCTGTCCCTGTCGATGATGTGGGTCGGCGTGGACCAGTGAATCAGGTCGTTGCTCTGCATGCGCAGGATCGAACGCTCGGTGCGGTGGACGAGCGTGGGACGCGGATACACCGGGCGGCAGAAGCCCACGTACTTGTGACTCACGGGGTCGTGGAGGATCGCCAGGTTCTCGTCGCCGCGGTTGTGGTCGTAGGGACCGGGCGCCGGCTCCCAGCGCAGGCCGTCGGGCGAGTGCTGGACCATGGGGTGCTGCACCCCGCCGTCGGCGGTGGAGTACACCATCTTGTAGCGCCGGGACGGAGCGGCCCCGGCCTCCTTGAGGACGTACTGGCCCTTGCCCTGGTAGATGATGTTGGTGTCGTTGCCCGCGGGGTCCTTGACCAGGCCGAGCGTCGGCCGGTCCCAGTCGATGCCGTCCCGGGAGGTGGCATACAGGAAGCGGTAGTAGTGCCTCCGTACGGGAACGTCGACGACCGTGAGGCCGTTGTACCACATCTTCCAGACCCCATCCTCCTCATCCCACATGATGTTGGCGGGCCACGGTGCGGACTCCCCCTCCCATGGGTACTCCGGTTTCATGATCGGATTGCCGGCGAAACGCTGCGGCTGATGGATGGTGCGCCGGACGAATGCGGTCGCCCGCAACAGGTGGCCGGGGACATCGCCCTGGATGCGGTCCGTGCCCTCGTTCCATCCGTCCAGGTCGGGACGGGCGTGGGCCGGAGGCTGAATCCAGCGTGCCGCCTCAGTCTGGCGGGGCGTGATCCAGCGCGTCGTTTCGATGATGTAGTCATCGATGAAGAGCTGCTTTTGAGTACCCACGTTGACGATCGACTCGGAGCCCGGCACCTGTAGTCTCATCTCTTTCCTCCTTGCGCTTTCGCGCGACGATCAGGATGAGAACCGAGCGACCATGACGCAGAAGGACATGGTGTGCAAGAGGTTCTGGGTTGGGTAGGCTGCCGCGCAGAGAGACCGGGAAACATGAGCGAAGAGTCCTGGGTGCACCGCGGGTTCGAGGCGTTCGCCGCGGGGAGCTTCGAGGACGGCGGCAGCAACCTGTACGTCAACGCGAAGGGGATCATCGAGACCATCCACCGGACCGACGTCGACAACGACGGCTACGTCGACATCGTGCTGCCGAACGCCCAGGGCTACAACGAGCGGGGGCCGACGTGGATCTACAAGCCCGGCCCCGGCGACGGCTCCGACTGGGAACGGCGTGAGCTTCCCACCGACAGCGGGGACATGTGCCGGATCGTCGACCTCGACGGCGACGGGCACCAGGACCTGATCGTCGTCAACTCGACCAACGGCGTCTCGTGCGAGCTGCTCTGCCACGTCTACTGGGGCGGGCCCGGCGGGCTCACGGGCGAGCGGACCGATCTGCCGACGGTCGGCGCGTACGACGTGGCCGCCGTCGACGTGGACGGCGACGGGCGTCTGGACCTGATCTTTCCGTCCGCCTGGGTCGACCACCACAACCCGGGCCGTCCGCTTCCGCTGCACGTCTACCGGCAGCGCCCGGATCGGCGGTTCGAAGACGTGGGGGAGGAGTACGGACTCATCGGCATCGGCGCGCGGTCGGTGGCCGCGGCCGACCTGAACGGCGACGGTCATGTCGACCTGGTGGTGGCCAACTATCGGCACGAGTTCGAGTACAAGATCGACTCCTACCTCTACTGGGGCACGGAGGACGGTTTCGACGCGACGCCTCAGGGGCTTCCTACCGACACCGCGACGCAGGTCTTCCTGGCCGACTTCAACGGCGACGGGCGGCCGGAGATCCTGTTCTGCGGCAACAACAAGGTGCAGATCTACTGGAACGACGAGGGCCGGTTCAGCCGCGACAACCGCCTGATTGTCGAGACGGAGGGGCTCAGTGGCGAGTTCCACCTCGGCGCGCTCTACGCCACGGCAGCGGACGTCGACGGCGACGGCCGGGACGAGCTCATCGTCGCCACGCTCCGCGGGATCGAGATCCGCACCGCGGACGATCTGACCGAGGTGCAGCAGTTCCTGCCGCTGAAGTTCGCCCACTGGGCGCACGTGGCGGATCTGGACGGCGACGGCCGGCCGGAGCTGATCGTCAGCAAGTATCAGGAAGACGAGACCTTCAACACGCGCTCGGCGATCTTCTGGAACGGTGCGGACGGGTACTCGCCCGATCGCTGCAGCCGCGTGGCCACGATGGGGGCGGAGGGGGTCACCGCCGGCGACCTGGACGGCGACGGCAAGCCGGTGATCGTGTTCTGCAACACCATGACCGGGCACGCCAAGACCAGCCCGACGCTTCCCTCCTACATCTACTTCGGCGGGCCGGGCGCGGACTACGGCGTGCACCGGCGCCAGGAGCTGCCGGTGGGCGGCGAGTGCGGGGACTGCGCCATCGCGGACTTCGACCTCGACGGGTGGAACGACCTGGCCTTCGGGAAGATGACGGGGGTACGCGTGTTCCCCGGCGGCCCGGACGGGTTCCGTCCGGACCGGCATTACGACCTGCCGTGCTTCCTGCCGTGCGTGCAGGTGGCCGATTTCAACGGGGACGGCTACCTGGACATCCTGGCACTGAGCCACACGTACGACGACAAGCCGGAGACGTTCGCCAACTCCTCGCGCATCTTCTGGGGCTCGGCGGAAGGCTTCAGCGCGGACCGCTATGACATCTTCCCGACGTTCTGCGGCGCCACCGGCTACCTGGCCGACCTCACCCGCAACGGATACCTGGACGTGATGGTCGGCGACAAGCGCGGCTACGTGCTGATCTACCTGGGCGGCCCGGAAGGCTATTCCCTCGATCGCACGCAGCGCATCCCCATGTGGAAGGACTGGCAGGGGGCCGTCAACACGGCGGCCGACCTCAACGGCAACGGCTGGCTGGATCTGGTGGTGTCGAGCTCCGGGCACTATCACCGGAAGCCGGATACCCTGACGATCTTCTACGGCGGCCCCGACGGCTACGGCTGGGACAACGCCCAGGACTACAAGGGCGGATTCTCGCCCGGGCAGATATCCGTTGCCGATCTCAACAACAACGGTCTGCTGGACCTGATCGTTCCCGCCTACTCGACCGACCTGACGCGGGTCGTGCCGATCCAGATCTTCTGGAACCTGGGCGACCGCTTGGACCTGGAGCACCTGCTGGAACTGCACGCCGACGCGGGATTCGAGGCGCTGCCGATCGACCTCAACCGCAACGGCTGGACCGACCTGTTCGTGGCCTGCCATCGCAACGACGTCGGCCACGTCGTGGACTCGCAGATCTTCTGGAACGGCCCGGAGGGACTCTCCAACGACCGCACGACGCCGCTCCCCGGCATGGGGCCGCACCGGCTGAACGCGCGCCTGCCCGGAAACGCCTACACGCGTGCGCCGATCGAACGCTATACCTCGCCGCCGCACGAGACCGGGAGTCGGCGCCCCTCCCGGATCACCTGGGAGGCCGAGGTGCCGGAGACGACCGCGCTGCAGTTCGAGGTGCGGTGCGCGGAGCGCGCAGACGGTCTGGAAGGGGCGGCGTGGATGGGCCCCGGTGGTGAGGGAACGATGTTCGAGCGCTCGGGTGCATCGATTCCCGATCTATGGCCTTCGACGCGATTCGTGCAGTACCGCGCGACGTTCACGTCGCTCTACGGCTGTCGCTCGCCACGGCTGCGCGAGGTCAGGATCGACTTCAGGGACTGACCTGAATCCCAACCACCAACACCCCAAGACACCAACAAAGAGCCGGGGCGAATGAGCCGGCGAGGTTTGACCGAATGGGTCTTCCGGGTTTCGTGTGGGTGAGTCCGACCGAGGCACGCCCTTGGGGGAGGCAGCGGTCACGATGCAGGCTCACGCGGTGACCTGCCATGCGCGTGCCGGTGGCGGTGATGGGCGCCACACAGTCTGAGGTTCCCAGGATCGGCGCCGCCGCCCAGCGCATGCGGGACGATGTGGTCGATCTCGATCAGATGCGTTGAGTTGCAACGGCGCCCGGTCTGTGGATCGACGTAGCTGCAGCGCCCGCCGTCGCGTTGCCACACCTGTCGTCTGACAGCCGCCGGAATCGCACGGCCCGAAGCGCATGACTTCGCCGCCGGAGTGGCGGCGCCCGTCGACTTGGTCGGTTATCGGCCGAACCGCCCGCGCCGGTGTGGGAGCGGCGCCGGCGGGGATCGCCGCGTCCTTCGTCGTCGAAGCGGCGCGTCGCTGCACAGCCGGCTGCGACTCCGGCGTCGAAGCGGCGTGGTGGCCGGGGTCCGGGTCGGTCTTCGGCGCCGCCGCGGTGTCCGCCGGACGCGCGGCGTGCTTCGCCGCCGGAGCGTTGCGCCCGTGCGCCTGCTCCGGCGTCGGAGTTGGCGGGGCGTTTGCCTTCGCGTCCGCGGGCCGACTGCCGCTGCGCGCTCGGCGCGGTGGCCGGCTCGGGTCGTGGCGGTCGAGCGCCTCCTTGACCAAGCGTCCGACAAGCTGCCCCAGCGTCATGCGCGGGTCCACGTTCCGCGTATGGTTAGTGTTCCATGCGGTTTCGTATGGACCGATTGGTCCCGCAATTGGTGCTCATGTAGGATATTGTCTGTCGGTTGACGGTTTCGACCGGACCCGTCAAACTGCGTGTAGTCCCGCTCGGTTGTGGGACGCACGGAGGGAAACGGGATGACTAACAGATTGACCGCGGCGCGCGTTCGGACCGCACCGCCGGGGGTCCACGGGGATCAATTCGGGCTGCGGCTCCGGGTGCTGCGCTCCAGCGCTCGAACGTGGGTATGGCGCGGGACCGTGAACGGTCGGCGCGTTGATCTTGGCCTCGGAGGGTATCCGGTGGTGACGCTCGCGGAGGCGCGGGACTTGGCGCTTGAGTGCAAGCGGGCGGCTCACCGCGGGGACGATCCGCGAGCGGTCCGCGGTCGGCGCGGAGTCCCCACGTTCGCGGAAGCGGCGGACCGGGTGATCGCGCTACACGCTCCCGGCTGGAAGGACAGCGGCCGGACGGAAGAACAGTGGCGCGCTTCCCTCCGTGACCACGCGGGCGCGCTCGGTCCGATGCCGGTTGACCGGATAGGCGCGGCGGACATTCTCGCGGTGCTCAACCCGGTATGGCACAAGCGGCCGGAAACCGCTCACCGGGTGCGGACCCGTATCTCCGCGATTCTCAAGTGGGCGGTCGCGCAAGGGCTCCGCTCGGACGATCCCTCCGAGGCGGTCAAGGCGGCGCTGCCGAAGAACGGGAACGGGGAGAAGGTCCACCACGCGGCCGTAGAGCATGCCGACGTGGTCCTGGTGCTCCGGGCGGTACGAGAGCATCGGGGATGGTGGGGGACGCGCTCGGCGATCGTCTTCGCCGTGCTCACGGCGACCCGCTCCGGCGAAGCTCGGCAGGCTCGATGGTCCGAGATCGACGGCGACACATGGACCGTCCCCGCCGTCCGCTCGAAGGTGGGCAAGGAACACCGGGTGCCCCTGAGTCGGCAAGCGCTCGAAGTGCTCGCGGACGCGCGGGAGCTGAGCAAGGGCGGGGACGTGATTTTCCCACGGGCGCGCGGGACCGACCCGGTAGCGGGCGGGGTGCTCATGGCGCTACTCCGGGAGCTGGACACCGGCACCACGTTGCACGGGATGGCGCGCGCTTCGTTCCGCTCATGGTGCGCGGACACCGGCGTTGACCGCGAGGTTGCGGAGATGTGCCTAGCTCACGTTGTCGTCGGCGTTGAGGGTGCTTACCAGCGCTCGGACCTATTCGAGCGGCGGCGCGAGGTCATGCAAGCGTGGGCGGACTATATCGTAAAGTCCGACCCGTCTTAGCACCGCTTTACAATCGGATTCTAACCCCGCGCTCCCCGGAGGGTGCGGGGTTTTTCGTGCGCTGTAACAGCGCAATATATCGGACATGGCGTAGGGTTGAAACTCTCGCGGCGCATTTAGGACCGTGTGCACATGGACGATTATCAATCGGTTTTCATGCGGTCTGCGGAAGTGTTGCGGGTGCTCGGAGTCGCGAAAAGTACCCTGTGGCGATGGTGCCAGAGTGGACACTTTCCCCGGCCGGTCCGTCTTGGAGAACAGGCGGTCGCGTGGCAGCGGGCGGAGGTGGAGGCGTGGATCGAGTCCCGGCCGCTGGCCTGATTCGCGAGCGGCTCAGAGGGTGCGAGGAAGTGGCTAGGGTGATCGCACCATCCGATCGGACATACATCTTCGAGGCGAAAGACGCGGAGACGCTTGAGAACGCGCTTGTCATGCTCGGCGTTCGGACGCGCTACAACCTGCGCGCGTCGCGGGCTGAGATGACGCAAGGCTTCGAGTCTGACGACTGGGAAGAGATGACCGACCGATCCACGGCGGACCTACGGCGGACGATCGCGCAGCGGTACAGCTACCAGACGGAGCGAGGCGAGCGACCGCTGCACTATGGGCGCGAGTCCTGGCAACTGTGGTTGGACTCGATCCTCTACCGGCGGGAAGTGGACCCGGTCAAGGAATGGCTGCGGCGGCTGCCGGAATGGGACGGCGAACCGCGCGCCGAGGAACTGCTGCGCGTCGCGTTCACGATCGACCGGGAGCGGACACCGGAGGCGATCGAACGATGGGCGTCCCGGTATCTGACCCTGGGCGCCGTCTGGCGGACGTTCCGGCCGGGCGTGAAGCAAGACGAGATGCCGGTGATTGTCGGACCGCAGGGCATCGGCAAGAGCACGGTGCTTCAGTGGCTGCTACCGGCCGAGCACCGGGCGGATTGGTTCTCTGACGGGCTGCACTTGGCCGCAGCGCCGCAGGAGCGTGCCGAGGCGCTGCAGGGCCGGCTCATCGTGGAAGTGGGCGAGATGGCCGGCAGCACGCGGGCAGAGCTGGAGAGCCTCAAGGCGTTCCTGTCGCGCACTGACGACGGCATGGTGCGGCTTGCCTACCGGCGCAACCCGGAAACGATGCTGCGGCGCTGCATCATCGTGGGGACCGCAAACGAGGCGGCGCTGCCGAACGATCCGACCGGCAACCGGCGGTTCGTGGCCGTCCACGTCACGGGCGGGGACGTGGCGCGGATGCGGGCGTATCTCGACGAACACCGTACGCAGGTATGGGCCGAGGCGGTCCATCTGTATCACTGCGGCGCCGAGGCGTGGCTGCCGCGCGAGCTTGCCAGCATGCAGGCGGAGACGAACGAACACGCGCGCCGCGCTGACGAACTGATCGAGGATCGAGTCAACGCATGGGCGAGCGACCGGGAGGGGTTCACGCTGGCCGCGGCCGTGGCTGGCTGCGGGCTCGCACCGGATGAAGACGCGGCGGGGAAGGCATCGCGCCGTGATCAGCTACGAGTGAGCGCTGCGCTTCGACTCATGGGCTACGAGAAGCGGCGCGAGCGCAGCGGCGACGGCCTCCGGCGGGTATGGCGACGTGCGGCGTAGCGGCGTGGTGTTCCCCTTGTTCCCCTTGTTCCCTTTATTCCCTACGAGGCCAAAATGTGCACATTTCAGCTACATAAGGAAAGAAGGGGAACAAGGGGTGACAAGGGGAACAAAAGTAGAACAAGGGAGGACAGGATGACCAGGAATCAGGAAGCCGCGCGGGTGCGGACCATCGAGGCGCAGCGCGCGGAGCTGCGCGAGCGGTTCGGCTTCACCGAGGCGGACGAACAGCGCGCGCTTGACCGGGTGCTGCGGAGGGGTGCGGGGACCCCTGCGGCTCGCGGGGCGGGCCGGGAGTCCACAGCACCCCCAGTGCAGAGCACCGCGGACGCCACGATATGAAAATGTCAGAGATATGCCGACCCTAACGGTGCCTAATCGGTCCCCCGTGGCAGTCCGATCGAAGCGATACCGGGACCGTAAACGTGGCGTAACGAAGCGACCTAGCCCGCAGCTCCCGGCCGGGCTGTCGGCGTGGTGCTCCACGCTCGCGGTCACCCAAGGTGAGGGTGTAGGCGCTGCACTCACGCTCTGGCCCTGGGAGGTCGACTTGCTCGACCGGCTCGAGGCGCTGCCGGGTGGCGAGCTTGGTTTGACCGTGGCCGCGGGCGCTGGCAAGACGACCCTCGCGGCTGCTGTCTGCGCCGCGGCCGTGGCCGGTCCCCTGGCGCAACCGCGCGGGACGGTGATCGGCGTGGCTGGATCGTTCACGCAGGCGCTGATCCTGGCGGACCACGTCCAGGCGTTCTTGGAGCCGATCACGGACGCGGACCCCGATCGGTGGCGAGTGCTGCGCTCGGAGTCGGCGGCGCTGATCGAGGACCGGGAGACCGGCGCTTCGTTCCGGGCGCGTGAAGCGAACGCGCGGACCCTGCACGGCTCGGCACCGTCGCTGATCGTCGCGGACGAACCGGCCCAGTGGATGCCTACGCAGACCGAGGCGATCTACTCGGCTATCCGCTCCCGGCTTGGCAAGCTCCCCGGCTCGCGGCTGTTCGCCATCGGCACGCGCAGCGCCGACCCTCAACACTGGTTTTCGAGGCTGCTGGTCCGGAGCGGGGTGGTGTACGCGGCCGACTCGGAGGCGGACCCGTTTCTGCCGGATACGTGGGAGGCGGCTAACCCGTCCCTCCCTCACTTGCCGGAGCTGCGGAGGGTGTACGAGCGGGAGGCGATCGAAGCCGCGGCCGACCCGTCGCTGCTGCCGTCGTACCGGGCGCTCCGCTGCAACATGGGCGCGGTAGACCATGAGGTTAGCGTGCTGATCGAGGTAGAGGACTGGCAGCGCTGCGAAGTGGGGGAGTTGCCGGCAGCGGCCGGTGCATCCGTATGGGGAGTAGACCTTTCGGGGGGTGACGCCATGGCCGCGGTGGCGAGTTTCTGGCCGGCCACGGGCCGTTGTGAAGCTCTGGCGGCGTTTCCGGAGCTGCCGTCCCTTGCGGACCGGTCCCGGACGGATGCGGCCGACTACATGACCATGCACGCGGACGGCGATCTGCTGGTCATGGGGCGTCGGGTGGTCCCCGTCGCGGAGCTGATCCGGGAGGCGCTGCGGCGCTTCGGGCGGCCGGCGCGGATCGTGGCGGACTATCACCATGAGCGGGAGCTGCGGGAGGCGCTCGACGCTGCGGACTTTCCTCCGGCGGTGCTGACGACTGCCAGCATGGGCGGGCTGAAGGACTCACCGGGGCGGGTGCGCGACTTCCGGCGCGCGGTGAAGGGCGGGAAGGTATGGGCGAAGCCGCGCCTACTGATCCGCCAATCCCTCGCGAACTCTCGCACCGTGTCCGACTCGATGGGCGAGCAACGGATGCTGAAAGGCGGTATCACCGGGAGGAAGCGGACGGCCCGCGATGACGTGGCCGTGGCGATCGTCGCGGCCGTCTCAGAAGGTCCTCGAATGGCAGCGGGAGCACCAAGGAGGAGACGCCATGCGGTCGCGTAGTCGCGGTCCGCGTCCTCCTCGACGTTACTGGGAGCGGGTGCGCCGCCGGGTGCTCGATCGTGATTCGTGGCGCTGTACGCGGTGCGGCCGTGCGGGCCGGCTCGAAGTTCACCACGCGGACGGGGACCCCTCGCACGCGGACTTGTCGCGGCTGGCAACGCTCTGCAGGACGTGCCATATCGCAGCGCACGCGCGCCCGATCACCCCTGCGGAAGCTGCGTGGCGCGAGCTGGTCCGGGGGACGTAGGGTTGAAACCCCTTGGCACTGGCGCGCAGCGTGGCGCGCATGACAAATGCTCAAAAGCTCGCGGTCCGGCTGTCCGAGGTCCGCGAAAAGCTCAACCAGCTATCCGGCAAGGACGAGTTGTCCGCGGCGGAAGAATCGGAAATGCGGACACTATCCGGGGAGTATCCGGCGCTCGAAGCTCGGCACCGCGCGGCGCTTATCTCCGAGTCAGCCGAGGAAGCTGCGGCCGGTAAGGACACCGACCCCGGCGACGGCGAAGACGGCGAGCGTCGGGAGCTGCGGTCCCGCTCGCGGCTCTCCCGCTACATGACCGCGGCGCTGGATGGCGTCCCGGTCGATGGTGCCGAGGCGGAGCTATCGGCCGCCAGCGGGTGTCCCGGCTCGGTCCCGCTTGAGCTTTTCGAGCACAGACGCGACCCGGAGCAGCGCGCGGTGACACCGGCTCCGTCCACGACCGACGAAACCCTCGCCGCCATCGTCCCGGCGATATTCGACCGATCGGCGGCGGCGTGGCTCGGTATCGAGATGCCGACCGTCCAGACCGGCGACGCTGGCTTCCCGGTGCTGTCCACGTCCCTGACCGGCGGCCCGAAGGCGAAGTCAACCGCCGCAGCCGAAGACGCGGGAGCGTTCACCGTGACGATGTCGCAGCCACGGAGGGTCACGGGCTCGTTCAGGTTCACCGTCGAGGACGCGGCTCGGCTCTCCGGCATGGAGGAAGCTCTGCGCATGAACATCGCGTCGGTGCTGTCCGATGAGCTGGACAATCAGGCGATCAACGGCAGCGGAACCGGGGACGGCACGATCAACGGGCTGCTCAATATCCTGACCGACCCGGCCGTGCCAGCGGCGAACGCGGAGGACTTCGCGCGGTACGTTGCGGCTGCGTCCTCCCACGTCGACGGTCTGTTCGCGGTGGACCTGGGCGGGGTGCGTCAGCTTGTCGGGCCGCATACATACCGCCATGCGGCCGGAGTGTTTCGTGCCAATGAGGACTCAATGACCGCCGAGGGGTGGTTGATGGACCGCACCGGCGGGCTCCGCACGTCCCGGCGGATCGCTGATCCAGCGTCGAATATCCAGCAAGCGATCGTGCGGCGCGCCAACCCGATGAACGATCGCGTGGCCGTCATGCCGACGTGGCAAGGCATGCAACTGATCCGCGATCCGTACAGCTCGGCAGCCAAGGGCGAGGTGGTCGTGACCGGTATCATGCTGGTAGGCGACGTGATTCTCTTGCGGCCGGAGGCGTTCGTTCAGGACTCGTATCGTCTCGCATGATTGAGACGCGGCGGGGTGAGCTGCGGCGGCTCCCCGGCCGGCGGCTCGAAGGGACTGTCATGGAGTACGGCACCGAGGCGCAGATACCCGGCGGCCGTGAGCGGTTCAGTATGTTTGCCTTCGATGGCTGGCTCCGCTCAGGGGCGGAAACCCGGCTCAACGTCATGCACCAACCTGATCTTGTGGTGGCGTCCCGGCGGCGCGGGGACCTGGTTCTGCTCGACTCCCCGGCGGCGCTCTCTATGCACGCCGAGCTGCCGACCGGCGACGCTTACGACTCGGTGCTATCGCTGGTTGGCGAAGGGCTGACCCGTGGCTTGTCGGTCGAGTTCAATGCGCTTGAGGAACGGCGCACAAACGGCGTTCGTGTGGTCCAGCGGGCGACGTTGCCGGGACTCGGCATCGTCGATGAGCCTGCCTACCAGCAATCGGCCGTTGAGGTTCGCGTCGGCGGCCGTGGGCTCTCTGGCGCGTTCCACTACGGCCGTGACCGCGTGACCAATGACCGCGGGCCGCGGCGCAAGGTGCGGGTGTCCAGCGGTGCGTTTAGCTGGCAGCTCGAAGCGTTCCAGGAGCTACAGCGGGAGCTGGGCGACACGCTTGCGGATGCGTTCGACGCAGCGGCCGATGAGGTTCTGCGCGAGCGGCTACGGGAGGTCCAGCTACTCGCAGGCCGGAACTACGAGCAACCGCTTGGCTCCCTGCGGCGCGGGACGCTCATACTTGAGGACACCCCGGAGGCGCTCCGCTTCGAGGTCGAGCGGCTACCCGACAGCACCTACGCGCAGGACCTGCGCGCCAACCTGGACGCGGGCGCGGCCGACTTCGGCGTTGAAGCGCTCTACAGCATCCCTCCGGCCGACGTGGTCGCGGACGCGGTGACGATTGAGACCGAACCGGGGACCGGGGTGGAGATTGAGGTTGTGCGCCGGGCCGTGCTCCAAGCGCTGGCCGTGGTCTCACGGGCTCCGCGCGGAAACGGCGGTATGGTCGAGCGCAGGCGACAGGCGGGGACGCCAGCGAGGCGACGAAGGATATGGATGTAGCGATCATGGCACTGGTCTTTGCGGCGGCGAGCACGAACGCGACGTTTACGGAGACGGAATGGATTGCTGGCTCCGAGTCGCAGACGATGACCGTGGTTTTCCCCGAGGTCGACTACCAGCACCGCAAGGGCTTTGCGATCCGGGCGGACGCGATCGAGGGCGAGCTGACAGACCTACGGGTGTCCGGGTCACCATTCAACGACCGTGATTCATACGTGCCGGCCGTCGCGGACGCGCCGGTTACTCAGACAATACAGGGGACAACCTACCGGGTTTTTGTCGGCGGATCGGACGACTACGCGAGTGACGGACTAAATGAGGCAGAGAGGACATTCAGGTTGATTTGGCAGGCGGCGGCGCCGCTTGATGCCGCGGCGCTCACGGCCGCCATCGACACCACGGAGGATCACGCGCAGCGGCTTCTCCCTGTCGCGGAGGCGCTTGTGGAGCGATACGGCGCTGACGCTCCGGCGGCGGTCCGGCAGGAGGCGGCGATCCGCACAGCCGGCTATCTCGCGGAGCGTCCGGCGTGGGGACCTGGCGGTGATAGCGAGACCATCGGCCCGATGGTCAAGAGCCGCGACTACGCGGCCGACGCGCTTAGCGCTTTAAGGCATAGCGGCGCTATGTCGCTGCTGTCTCCCTGGAAGGTTCGGCGGGCGCTCTGATGTGGCCGTTCGGGCGGACGGAGAAGCGCTCGGCAGGCGCTGGATATACCGATGCTGTTGTCGACGCGCTGCTACACCACGCGGCCGGCGGGACGAAGGCCGACCCCTCCGAAACGGCGGCGCTCGAAGCTGCTGCAGGACAATACGCCCGGGCGTTCGCGCTCGCGCAGGTCGTCCCGGCGAACCCGGCAACGCGGCCGCTGACCCCGGCGGTGTTGGCGGCCATGGCGCGGGATCTCATTCGGCGCGGAGAGTGCCTCCACCTCATCGAGGCGGACCGTGATGGCGTCCGACTGCTGCCGGTGGCGTCATGGGACGTGCGTGGTCAGGCAGACCCGTCAACGTGGCGCTACAGGGTTGTGATGAGTGGACCGTCCAGCACGATCACGAGATCGGTTCCGGGCGCGGCCGTTGTCCACGGGCGATACAGCACCGACCCGGCGCGGCCGTGGTGTGGTATCTCGCCCCTCAAGTGGGCGTCCCTTACCGGACGGCTGCACGCCGAGCTGGAAAGCGCTCTCGCGGACGAAGCCGGCGGGACCCGTGGTCATGTGCTGCCGATCCCGCAGTCCCCGGTGGGTGACGAAGACGAGGTCGATGAAGACGGCAATCCGGTCGATCCGCTCGCAAAGTTGAGGCGCGACGTGAAGACGCTCCGCGGCAAGACCGCGCTCGTTGAGACGGTCGCGGCCGCATGGGGCGAGGGTCGAGGAGCTGCACCGGCCGCGGACTGGAAGCCGCAGCGGCTCGGCGCTGATCCGCCGCCGACCCTTGCTACGCTCCGCACCGACTCCGCGGTGGCGATACTGGCTGCGTCCGGGCTCCCTCCGGGACTGTTCGACTCCTCGGCCGCCGCTGGTCAACGCGAGAGCTGGCGGCGGTTTTTGCACGGCAGCGTGCAGCCGCTCGGCGAGCTGCTGGCCGTGGAGCTGGCCGACAAGCTGGCGGTCCCGGGACTGACGCTCGGCTTCGACAGGCTGATGGCAAGCGATCTGGCCGGGCGGTCGAGGGCGTACCAATCCCTGACCGGCGCTGGTATGGACGCTGATCGGGCTGCCGAGCTGGCAGGGTTGACCTGATGGGCGATCGGGTCTCGGTGGCTGCGGTGGCCGATCTCGCGCGCGAGCACCACCTCCACGAGCTGCGCGACGGAGATCTGGCTCGGGCGGTGCGCGATGTGGCGAGGCTCGCGGAGGCGCTCCACGGTGAGCGGCTACGGCGCGGATCCATCGCGGAGACCGCCGAGGCGGTGCGCGCGCGCAGTCCGAAGGCTTGATACAGCGGACGGATCGGCCGTAACTTTTGCTCTCATGGCGAGGCCGGGCCAGGTATGGCGAGGCGCGGCTAGGCGAGGGACTCATGGCGAGGCGAGGCTGTGCGAGGCGTGGCTCGCGGCGAGGCGTGGCAACGCGAGGCGAGGGACCCGGACCCGGAGGCGCGTATAACGCGCGCTTATGACGGGCTCCGGGTGTTTCTCCGGTATCCCCGATAGCGGCAATCCTCGCGCGGCTCATGGGCGGTTCGGTGGTAGACTCCCCGGCATGGCGGATGTAGCGGAGCGGTTCGAGGTAGTGGACCGGGCATCACCGCCGGTGAAGTGGACCGGACCGGAGCGGTTCGCGGTGGTGGACAATCGCAAGGGCGGGGAGGTTGTGGCGCTCGCGGACACCCGCGAGTGTGCGGAGCGGACGGCCGACCGGTTGAACGAGAACCCGCCGGACGCAGACCCGCGCGAGCGGGGCGTGTTCCTACCGTAAGCGCTTGGCGGACTGTGGGACGTGGCCGGGGACGCGCTCACGCGCTCGATCGCGCAACTAACTACCATCAAGACATTTACCATCCGGAACCACGCGGATCCACGCGCGAGAGCAGCCCCCGGAGCTGCTCCAGCCCCTGCTGGCACTCCGCGTCGATGACCGCCTTCAGCTCGTAGCGGCCGTCGCCGAGCGGGCGCACCCGGTCGGCCCGCGGCGCCAGCTCCGGGTCCAGGTCGGCCAGCATCTGGCGGACCTGCCGGGCGCTCTTGCCGGCCGCCTCCTCCAGCAGCTTCTGCCGCCCGACCGCATCCAGCACCAGCGGCGGCGGGGGCTCCGGCTCGGCGGAGGACGGTACGGCCGGCGCGGAGTCTGGCGCCGGATCGTTCTGTGCCGCCGACCCCACCGGTGCGATCGCCGCGGTGCCGGAGATCGACCCGCGTCGCCGCTGCCGGTCGAACGCTCACTGCAACTCCGCGGCGGCGCTCAGCGTCAGCGAGCCGTCGCGCAACCCCTCCCGCGCGTCCGGTTGATCGGCGCACAGCCGCATGACGCCGATGCGCCGAGCGGCGGCCGCGTCGCTGTAGCCGAGCTCGCGCACCGCGTAGTCGAACAGGCTGGAGAAGCCTCGCTCCAGATACAGGCCGCGCGCCTCGATCTCGGCCAGGTGGTCGATGATGGCGCCTTGCAGGTGCCGTTCGTGGCGGACCAGGTTCCTGGTCTCCCGCAGCAGCTCGCGGTCGGAGAGGGCGCCGACGGTGGAGGTGATGGCGGGCCGGGCGGCGGTGGCGACATGTGCGGTCTTCATGCCGTAAGTATACTAACAGTTTTGAGATGCACGTCTTCTTCCCGTCCAGGACCGGCAATGAATCTGCGCGCAGCGCACGCTGAACCGGGTGCTGTGCAGCCGAAGGGATACGTGAGCTCTTCGGAGGCCGGAAGGGGCTGGAACGTGCGGTGGCAGGCCACCTCGCACGCGCAAAAACCCGTCAAGTCCCCGCAGCACGATTTCTCGACTTTCTTGGCGCCGGTGCGCATGCCGCAATGCCGCCGGCAGGGTGCAGTAATCAGGACCCGTGAACCTCGCCGCGGCGAAGGTCGTCGTCCACTCCTCCGCGGCGTCCTGCTGCGGGACACCGTCCGCTGCCACTCCCGGCTCGGCGTTTTCGGCGGCCTCAATCTCTACCCGCCGGTCCTCATGTGATGTCCTTCCACACGAATTCCTGAAGACCCCTTCAAGAAACGGAAAACCAGTGCCCGGAGCCCGCGCCGGTATCAGTTACCGGTACCACCACCGTCCTGAGTTGGTCGTACCGGCGGTGTCGCTTGTGGTGGTGGTGTCGCTTGTGGTGGTGCTGGCGGCTCGGGACGTGGCACCTTTCTTGGCCATGGCGGCGCAGAGCGCTTTTCGATCTTGTTCTTAGCCATATTCTTCTTTTATCAACTCCGTGACATCCTGCGTGCATTTCTTGTTGAGACGTTTCCGATAGCGGACATTTGCCTTGTCGGGGAGCGAGTGATAGTCCTGAATCTCCGACTCTAAGTCGTTGATCAGTTTTCTTGCTTCTGCCTCATCCATATTCGCGAGGTCAGACCACAGGCGACGAGCCGTGAGTTCCAGCTTCTGATATTGGTCGCGAACTTCGCGGGATACCACAATCTTGGCACTGTAGTCGTAGATCATAATCCAGAACGCCAAAGCGGCGGTCATGACCGTCAGGGCGTATCCTGCGGGGTCAGGAAGCCAGTCCTCCATCACATAAGATAAGACAGAACCAGATGCGGATGCAGCCAACACGAATTTGACGAAATAGTCAGCCGACACTAGGCGGTTGCTTAGCTCGGTGAAATATCGTGATAATCTTGAAGCATCAAGCAGCGCGTTCCATCCGCGCCGCCAAGTGGCCTGTGAAACCCTCAAGCTCCACGATTGTTCTTCCATTTCAAGCCCTCCTCAAGGTCATTGGGGACCCCTATGGTTCTGATCCTTCCTGCTCGTCTTGGTCTTCGAGGTACCGCCACTTGTTCTTCGGCGGTCCCGACATCAGAGCCTTGGCGATGTTCTCGGGCGAATCCGGGATCGGAGCCGGGTAGCGCATGGACCTGGGCCGGCCCGGCCCCTGGTCCTGTTTCGGCTCCGGTTCCTGTAGCGGTTCCGGTTCCGCTCCGGTGGCGTCTTCCCATGCTTCGCGGATGCGGTGGAGGAGGTGCCACGCGGTTCGGATGGGGAGGCTCGGGGTCTGATCCCTGTGGTGGTCCACGACTCAAGGATACCGGATGAAGACCGCAGGGGCAATACGGCGCAAGTGTTTTTGGCAAAACGTGTTACGGAAAAACGTGAGGCTGATCGCTTGACGACGTAGACGGTCCGTAAGCAATGAATGGGTATTGACTTACAGAAGGTGACCTGCCCGAAGTGCGACTCGAATAACGTCCAGGAGCGTTCTACGCGCAAGCCGCAGCCGTACCGCTGCCGCGACTGCCGCAAGGACTTCTCCGTCAAGACCGGAACGGTCATGCAGTCCAGCAAGCTCACGCTCGACGTATGGGCCATCGCTATCTACCTGCTCGCCACCGGGCTCAAGGGCGTGTCCAGCATGCACCTGCACCGCGACCTGAACGTGACCCAAAAGACCGCTTGGCACTTGGCGCATCGCATTCGCGAAAACTGGAACGAGGAAGCGGAGCCGGTTGCTGGGCAGGTTGAGTTAGACGAAGCATATTTTGGTGGAAAAGAGCGGAACAAGCACAAGAACAAGAAGCTGAACAAGGGCCGAGGAACCGTCGGCAAGACCGTGGTAGCTGGCGCGAAGCACCGCCAGACTAACACGATCAGCGCTGAGGTCGTGCCTGGGGTATCACGGCCCGTGCTTCACGGATTCGCGTACGATCGGATCGCTCAGGGTACCGAGGTCTTCACGGACGACCTGCAGTCCTACGTAGGACTGCCCAATCAGCGCTCCGTGCGGCATAGCGTCGGCGAGTACGTTGATCACGGGAGCGACGACGAGCATGTACTTGGTGGCGACGGCGGACGAGGGCAACAAGCTGAAGGTAGAGGTGAGCTACACCGACGGCGACGGGACGCCGGAGACGGTACCGAGCGCGGAGACGGCGACGGTGACGGTGACCGCGACGCTGGTCGGGAGCGTGACGCTGTCGGCAGCGACGACGGTGACGGTGACGGTGGGCAAGACGGGCGACGGTGCGACGGAGGGACGGACTATCAAACGGTGGACGATCTGTGCGTGACGATTCCTGCGGAGATGTTGAGCGGGACGGGAACGTTCACCTTTACGCCGATGCAGGACGTGTTGCCGGAGGGCGCGGAGACGATCTCGGTGGAGGGGGTGGCGATGGGGTTCGAAGTGAAGGACACCAAGATGACGCTGACGGACGACGAGATGCTGCCGTGGCCATCAGACGGGCTGCTGCGATTGGTGAACGAAGACGTCTCAGTCTACGGCGCTGACGACTGCCGGGAGTTCGCCGCGGCGAACCCGAACCTCCCCGACATGGGCAAACCGGTCACCTGTCCGGCGGATCGGGAGGGCAGGGTCGAGATCGCGCACGGCGGGGTGTTCGGGACCGTGAGCGACGACTACTGGACGGACGTGGAAGGAGAGCGCAAGTTCAAAGCAGCATGCGTCTGCGCGGCGCTCCCGGAGCGTGGCTGGTGAGGATTGGGCCGCTCCTCATGACAATACCGGCCCGCCAGTGACGTTCACGGTGAGGACGCAACAGCCAGTTCGGGCGGACTACCGGGTGTGCTACCGGACCGAGGATGGTACCGCGACGGCGGGTGTGGACTACGTGCCGACGGAGGGCGAACTCGTGTTTGAGGCCGGCGACGAGCGACGCACCGTGGACGTGGCACTGCTCGACGGCGGCTCGGGGACGTATTCTCTGACGGTATGCGACGCCTCGTCGGGGGATGAACTGGCACGTGGTGAAGCAAAGATCGGGGCAGCAGCGTCCCCGCCCGCGTTCACGGGGCGCATCGAGAACCTGCCGGCCGAGCATGACGGCTCGGTCTTCGAATTCGCGTTCCATTTCAGCGAGACGCCGGCCGACGGGCTCGGCATCAGCGCGATGCGCGACAGCTTCTTCACCACGACCGCCGCCACCGTCACCAACGCGGAGCGCATCACCGAGGGCAGCAACTTGGGTTGGCGGATGCAGGTCGAGCCGGACGGACTCGGCGACGTGATCCTTGCCGCTGCGCCCGGCCGTGCCTGCGATACGCAGGGCGGAGTATGCACGGCCGACGGGCGCGTACTTCAGTACTTGCGCGGTTCGGTCGCGCGGTGGCCGAGCAGGTGCTCGACGCGGTCGAGGGGCGGCTCGCGGCGTCGCGGGTGCCCGGGATCGAGGCAAGCGTCGCAGGGCAGCGGGTCGGCGCCGGTGCGTCGGCCGATGAGCTGGATCGGCGCGATGCCGAGGCCCGCGCCGAGGCGCTAACGAGTTGGCTCACGAGCGACGGAGAGCGCGGCGTAGAGTCGCGCGAGGTGACGGAGCGGGACATCGTGGCCGGCTCGTCGCTTGCGCTGACCGGCGGGACCGAGCAGTCGGGCTCCGGGTCGTTGTGGGGCGGCGGGGCGGTGTCGCGATTCGACGGCCACGAGGGTGAACTCACGCTGTCGGGTGAGGTGGCGAGCGGGATGCTGGGCGTGCACGTCAGCGGCGAGCGCGCCACGGTGGGTGTGCTGCTCGCTCACAGCCGCGGCGCGGTGGCGTCGACGCTAACCGGGCTGTACCCCTACGGGCGCTACGCGCCGAATCCGCACTTGTCGGTGTGGGGGGTGGTGGGCTACGCCGCGGGGACTCTGCGTCTCGATCCCGAGGGTGCGTCGCCCATCGAGACTGACATGAACCTCGTCATGGGGGCGGTGGGGGTGCGCGGGTTGCTGGTGCGCGCGCCCGAGGGCAGGGGCGTGGAGCTTGCGGTGAAGTCCGATGCGCTGGGCGTGCGCACCACGGCGGCCGAAGCATCCGGGCTCGCGGCCGCCGTGGGCGACGTCATGAGGCTACGGATCGGTCTCGAGGGGACATGGCGCGGGTTACGGGCAGCCGGCGGACGGCTTTCGCCGAGCCTCGAGATCGGGGTGCGCCACGACGGCGGCGATGCGGAGGCGGGCTTCGGGGCAGAAGTTGGCGCGCGGGTCGCGTGGTCGGATCCGGAGTGGGGGCTCGTGGCCGAGGTACGCGGCTGCGGGCTGCTCACCCACGAGGACGGGGGCTGTCCAGCGACCAACATCGGCCGTCCAGGCGTTGACGAACAGCCTCGGGAAGCCGCCGTTTCGAAACGCTTCGTCACGGAGCGACATGTTCCATCCAGGAAGGTCGTCTGCCCGTTCAGGAAAAAGTGCGCCGTTCAAGAACTCCAGAGCGCTCATCGTCTTGACGCGTCATTGCATAGATGCGAAACAGACAGGCTGACGAATCAATAAGTCGAAGGGCAAGCATGGCAGGAAGTCGTAGCGCCTTGATAGTACCGCTGAAGGCGGGGAACCGTGGCCAGCGGGACCCGCTGGAGGGAAGCGAGGCGTCACCTGAACAGAACCACTGATGGGATACGCTGGAGGAAACCCTCCGAATCCGACTCAACCGCAACGCTCCACCATACGGTCGGTAACGACGGAACAGTCACGTCCGAACGGACCGTCACTGTCACGATGGAAGATGTATTCGCGGGGGGAATCTATACGATGGGAACACCCCATGAGGTGACCGTTCCCGTGATCGATGCAGGCTAGTGCCACACTCCCCCCGACGCGCGCCGCTGGAGCCTCGGCAGCCGCCTGCACGTCGCCCCCGGTTTCGGCCTCAGCCTGGACGGGGTCTACCACGAGCGCGCCGCGCTCCATCGGGCATAGGCCTTGAGCCTCACCGGCACCGTGCAGTCCTGAGCGCACGCTGAGCGTGGAGCCGACCTGCCTGCCCGGCACGTCCGATGGAGTCGGTCGGCTGACAGCATGCAATGACGCTTCCCCACGTGATGCGCATGCCGACGTGAACACACCAGGGCATTCAGGAATCCGCAGGGAGTATTCCGCGAACGTCTGCGAGTAAACCAGGACGATTACCACGTCGAACAGGAGGCGAGCACGCAACTCAGGAACTTTCCTGCTAGCGGTACGCTATTTCCCGGACAGCATACCGTCACTGGTTACCGGCTCTGAGGGGCTCCTATATAAGTCTGACCGTGTAGAAGCACGGGTTGGTGAGATTGGGGTTCACACGTGGCGGCCGCGCGACCGTTCGCCGTTCCTGCCGGAGCACTCGTCGCTTCGGGAGCCGGCCACCGGTGCGGCGCCGCGCGCGCACGCCCGCTCCCGCGCCGTACCCCCACCGGCGTGCGCTGGTGCTCGGCGCCGCCGTCGCGCTCATCTGCTGGACCGCCCTCCCCGCCGCCGCCCAGATAACCGACTTCTGCAGCCGGCCGCTCAGCCTTCGGATCCACATCGTCAACAGTGTCGAGGAGAAGTACAAAGACGAAATAGACGGTGACTGCAGCAGGGTTACGGAAGAGCATATGGCATCGGTAGAATCGATGTATGTCGCAATGAGGGATCAGACACTTCTGAAGTCGGGAGACTTTTCCGGTCTTGTCAACATGACGTGGATGGTACTGAAAGTGACTGCCGCGGAGGACTTGCCGCCCGGCGTTCTTTCCGGCATGCCGGCGCTACATTGGATCCGGGTATATTCCTTTCGTTTCTGGAACGGCATACCTTCGCCGCTGCCGGAATACCTCTTCGACGATGTGCCCCAACTCCGTATTCTGGACATGAAATATAACCACCAACCGGAGCTGCCGGCGGGGATCTTCGAACCACTCGTCAATCTGGAGGAGATACGCGATGCCAGCTATCCGCCGGGGGCGAACGCGGGGCCGGAATTCATGCTGGTGGCGGCGGGCGCGCGCGTGGAGCTCGACGGGAAGGGGAGCGACGGCCGCGAGTGGGGAACGAACCTGGCCTATAGCTGGGAGCAGACCGGTGGGCCAGCGGTGCCGCTGGCGTCCAAGGAGGGCGCAGGCGAGGAGATCCGGGTGTTCTTCGCGCCGCAATCGTATACGGAGCTGGAGTTCACGCTGACCGTCCGGGGCGCCCAGACCTCCCAAGCCGACGAGGACACCATCAAGGTGGTGGTGGTGCCGGACGCGCCGTTCGCCGTCTCCGGCCTCGCGGACGCGACCGTGAGCGAGAACGAGTCGTGGTCGTCGCCGCCGCCCACGCTGTCGGGAGGCGCGCCGAGCGGTTCGGCGACCTGGGCGCTGGTGCCGGTGGCTGACGCGGAGCGCTTCACGATCGACGCCGCCACGGGTGTCGTCAGCATGGCAGCGCGCGATTGGGAGGATCCGGAGGACGCGGATGGGAACAACGTCTACCAGGTGACGGTCAGGGCCACCGACGCGGAGGGCCGAACGGCGACGAAGTCGATCGCGGTCACGGTGCAGGACGTGCTGGAGGACCGGGACTTCACGATTTCCGGTCTGGCGGACGCGAGCGTGGCCGAGAACCAAGTGTGGACGTCGCCGACCCCGGGTGTTGCGGGAGATGAACCGATCTGGCCGGTGACCTGGACGATCGGGGGCGCTGACGCGGCGTACTTTACCATCGATGCCGCGACCGGGCAGGTCGGCCTGCCGGCGCGCGACCACGAGCTCCCCCAGGACGCGGGCGAGAACAACGTCTACGCGGTGACGGTCACGGCGACCGACGCCGACGGCAACAGCGCGTCGACCTCCCTCGGGGTGACGGTGACGGACGTGCCCGGTGACTCGACCAGGTACACGGTCGGCACGGGAATCGCGATTGAGGTCTCCCGGACCAGCATGAGCGAGGCCGATGGCGAAGTCGCGATCACGGCGGTGCTCGATGCACCCCGGGATGAAGACGTGTTCGTTACCGTCCGGGCGGAACGTGGCTCAGGGCCCGCGGGCTCGTGGTTCTTTCTTTTCGGTGACACCACGCTGCGGATCAGCGCCGGAGAGATCGAGAGCAGCGGCGCGGCGTACCTGGTGCCGTTCGACGACGAGTACTACACCGGGGACAAGCAGGTGCATGTCTTCGCGGCGCCGGCCGTCCGGCATTCGGCCACCGTGGAAGACTCCGCGGAGGAGGACGAGGAACCGCCCACGGCGGTGATCACGATCGTGGAAGACGAAGCGGAGCCGCCGCGGGTGAATATCTGCGCACGCACGCCGGAGGTCCGGGACGCGATCCTGACGCAGGTCTCCCGCGTCGACGACTGCAGCCTGACGAACGTGGACGATCTGAGATTTACGACTCTCGTGGTCACAGGCCCGTCGGCGTTGCGCGCAGGTGACTTCGCCAACCTGCCCCTCCTCCACACCCTGCGGGTGGACGGGACGGATGCGCTGCAGGAACTGCCGGAACTGCCGGAAGGGATCTTCGGCGGGCTGTCGGCGCTGCGGAATCTCCATCTGAACGGCGTCGGGCTGGACGCCGTGCCGGCCGGACTGTTCGCCGGGCTGGAGGAGCTGCGTACGCTGTACCTGCACGACAACGACCTGGCGAGTCTGCCGGCCGGCGTGTTCGCCCCGCTCGTGCGACTGGAGGAGGTAAACCTGAGCGGCAACCAACTGACCGGTCTGCCGGAGGGGATCTTTGCCGGCATGCCGCGGTTGCGCCACGTGCGGGTGGTGCAGGCGGAAGGCGTCACCCCCTTCACGCACCTGCCGGCGCGCGCCTTCTACGGCCTCGACGCGCCGCTGACGACGCTGGCACTGAACGGGGTCTCGCTGCCGGTGCATCTCAGGGCGAGCGGAGCCGCCGGCTTCCGGGCGGTGGCGCCGTCCGCCGCGCCGTTCGACATCGTGCTGCCGGTCACCGTGACCAACGGCAGCATTGCCGGCGGCGCGGCCACGATCACGATTGCCGCCGGCCGCATCGAGAGCGACGCGCTGCAGGTGACCCGCACCACCGGCTCCACCGGCGCCGTGACCGCCGACATCGGCACGCTGCCGGCGCTGCCCGCCGGTCACACGGGATATCGGCTCGGCAAGGATGCCGGCCGGCTGCCGGTCACGGTCATTGCCGCCACCGGGGCGCCGGCGGTAACGCTGGAGTTGACGGATACGTCCATCGCCGAGAACGGCGGCTCCACCACGGTGACGGCGCAGCTCGACAGCGCTGCCGGCGCCGAGGTCCGGCTGCTGGTGTTCGCCACGCCGCGGGCGCCGGCGGCGGTGTTCGACGCCGCGTTCGGTCCCAATCGTGCCCTGACCATCGCCGCGCAACAGACCGCCAGCACCGGCACGGTGACGATCACCGCGGTCGACAACGACGAGTTCGCCTGGGACAAGGAGTTCGAGCTATCGGCGCAGGTGACCGCCGGCAGTGCGGTGGCCCCGCCGGTGCGCACCCTCACGATCACGGAAGACGATCCGCGGCCGGTGGTCTCGATCGCCCTGTCGCCGCCGAGCATCGCCGAGAACGGCGGCACGGCAACGCTGAAGGCGGCCATCGACACGGCCGTGCGCACCGGCACCGAGGTGCGCTGGAGGCTGCAGCCGGTGGCGCCGGCGCTGCGCTCCGACATCCGTCTGACCTTGAATGAGGAAACCTATCATGGCTCATCCGGGGTCTTGAGGATCGCGGCGGGCGAGACCGAGAGCGCGCAGATGGTGACGGTGGCCGCGGTGAACGACGTGCTGCACACCGGTGACAAGAGCGTGCAGGCGTCGGCCTCGGTGGTGCGCGGGCTGCCGTGGCTGTTAACGGCCACCAAGACGCTGACGATCGTCGAAGACGACCCGTCGGCGCTCACCAACGGCATCTGCGACCGCACGGCCGGGGTAAAGGAGCAGATCCTGGCAGAGCTCGATGGCGTCTCCGACTGCGCGCTGGTCACCGAAGCGCACCTGGCGGGGATCGACACCCTCTGGATTTACACGGGTCCGGCCACCACCTCGCTGACTCCCGGGGACTTCGCCGGGCTGTCCGGTCTGACCGAGCTCGGGATCACCGGAGCCAAGCCGCACGACACTGGGCTGAGGCCGACGGACAACATCACCGAACTGCCCCGCAGGGTGTTCTCGGGTCTGGCCAACCTGCGGGAACTCTACCTGGGTACGCTGTACCTTACCGCGTTGCCGGACCACGTCTTCGCCGAATTGTCGAGCCTGACGGAGCTCTCGATCGCCGACACGGCACTCAAGTCACTGCCGTCGCCGGCCATCTTCGCCGGGCTCACCAACCTGGAAACGCTGAAACTCGGTTACAACGCCAAATTGGCGACACTGACTCCGGGGGCGTTGTCGGAACTGTCGAACCTGCGCAACTTCCACATGGACGCTGCCAAGTTTCCCGGCCTTCGCACGTTGCCCGCCGGCGCCTTCCAAGGGCTCTCCAATCTGCGCGTGATCACGTTCTGGCACCAGGGACTCCGCCATCTGCCCGCCGGGGCTTTCGACGGGCTGTCCTCGCTGACCGAGTTGAGTCTGGGCGGAAACCCCATCAATACGGCGGAGCGCGGCGTCTTTTCCGGTTTGTCCAGCATCGTCGATTTGCACATCACCAACCCCTGGACGAGTTGGCCCGAAGGGATCTTCGAGGGACTGTCGACGCTGCGATTCGTCAACTACGACCATTCCGCAGTCAAGTTCAGGACATTTCCGGACCGCGCGTTCGCCGGGCTGTCGGCGCCGCTGGAGCTGTTTACCGGAGAGGTTTCCGTACGGCTCGTGGTGTCATTGGAGTCGGCCGGCACGGGCAGGTTCAGGGCAGTTGCACCGTCGGGCGCCCCGTTCGACATGGTGCTGCCGGTCAGCGTCGCCAACGGCAGCATCGCCGGCGGAGCGACCACGGTCACGATTGCCGCCGGCTCCGTGCACAGCGAGGCCGTGGAGGTGACCCGCACCGAGGGCTCGTCGGCGGCGGTGACCGTAGACCTCGGCGCTCTGCCGTCCCCGCCCGCCTTTGTGCGCGGGGGTCACTACACGGACGTGTCCGGGCACCGGGGGTACGCGCTGTCCAGGGGCAGCGGCCTGCCGCTGACGGTGCTGGCGGCCGCGGATGCGGCGACGGTGACGCTGGCGTTGACGGAGCCGCGCATCGCCGAGAACGGCGGCGCCACCGCGGTAACGGCCGCGCTCGGCGCAGCGGCCGAGGCGGACGTCACGCTCATGGTGTCGGCGTCCGCCGTTGCGCCGGCCGTGCCGGGCGACTTCCGGATGAGCGGCAACCGCCGGCTGACCATCACGACGGGCCAGACCGAGAGCACCGGCACGGTCACCGTTACGGCGGTGGACAACGACCGTTACGCGGGCGAGCGCACGGTGCAGGTGGCGGCGTCGGTGCTGGCCGGCGGCGCGGCGCCGCCGGCGGTGCAGACGCTGACCATCGTGGAGGACGATCCGGCGCCGCCGATCGAGCTGGTGCTGACGCCGCCGGCAATCGACGAGAACGGCGGCCGGTCGCTGGTGACGGCCAGGGTCACAGCCGCCATGGACGCGCCGGTCACCGTGACGGTAACGGCAACGCCGCTCGACCCCGCCGTGGCGGGCGATTTCACGCTGACCGGCACCACGCTGACGATCGCCGCGGACGCGACGGCGAGCAGTGGCGAGGTGGCGATCGGCGCGCTCGACAACGACACCGACGCGACGCCCAGGGAGGTGCTGGTGGAGGCCACCCTGGACGGGGTGGCCGCCGTCGATCCGCCGTTGCCGGAGGTGCTCACGATCAACGATGACGACCCGGAGCCGGCCGTGACGCTGGAGCTCACGCCGGCCGAGATCGCCGAAGCCGGCGGCTCGGCGCTGGTGACGGCGCGGCTGGACCGGCCGTCGGAGGAGGCCACGACGGTTTCCGTCTCGGTGCTGGTGAGCGTGGCGGCGGGGAGCGTGCTGGAGGTGACCGGCGACACGCTGGCGATCGCGGCGCATGCCACCGCGAGCACCGGCACGGTGCGCATCACGGCCATCGACAACGACACGGACGAACCGGACCGGACGGTGACCGTGTTCGGGGAGGCGGACAACGCCCTCGGGGTGTCGGGGCCGGCGCCGGCGACGCTGACGATCGCCGACGACGACGCCACGCCGGCGGCGACGCTGGCGCTGTCCCAGGACCCGATCGCCGAGGGCGGCAGCGCGGCGCTGGTGACCGCGGCGCTGGACCGGGCGTCGAGCGAGCGCACCACGTTCACGGTAACCGCCACCGCGGTGCCGCCGGCGCTGGCGACCGACTTCACGCACAGCGGGACGGCGCTGACCATCGCCGCCGGCGCGCTGGCGAGCACCGGCACGGTGACGCTGGCGGCGGCCGACGACGCGGTGTACGCGGGCAACAAGCAGGTGCGCGTGACGGCGGCGGTGGCCGGCGGACGCGGGGTGGCGGCGCCGGATGCGCTCACCCTGACCATCGAAGACGACGAGCCGCAGCCGGTGATCACGCTGCTGCTCGGCGCGGACCGCATTGCCGAGGCCGGCGGCGCGACCGAGGTCACCGCCACGGTCGCGCCGCACCTGGCCGCGGACGTCACGCTCACGGTCGCGGCCACGCCGGTCGCGCCGGCGCTGGCGGCGGACTTCACGGTCGGCGCGAACCGGGTGTTGACCATCGCCGCCGGCCAGGCCGGCAGCACCGGGACGGTGACCATCACGGCGGTGGACGACAGCCTGTCGGCGGAGCGCAAGACGCTGCAGGTGACGGCCGCGGTGAGCGGCGCCCGCGGGGTGCAGGCGGAGCCCCGGATCCTCACCATCGACGATGACGAGCCGCGGCCGCAGGTGAGCCTGACGCTGACCGACGATGCCATCGGCGAGCGGGCGGGATCCACCACCGTGCGCGCCACGGTCGACGTGGCGCCCGCGGAGTCGATCCATCTCACGCTGGCCGCGGAGCCGGTGGCGCCGGCGGTGGCGGGCGATTTTCGCCAGCAGGGCAGCACGCTGGCGTTCGCGCGCGGCGCGCTTGCGAGCACCGGCACGGTGACGGTGACCGCGGTCGACAATGACGTCGATGCGCCGGCCAGGAGCGTACGGATCGGCGCCACGGTGGCGCGGGGCTACGCCGCGGCGCCGCCGCCGGCGGTGCTGTCGATCACCGACGACGAGGCGGCGCCGACGGTGAATCTGCTGCTCGACCCGGCGGCGATCAGCGAGCACGGCGGCCAGAGCCGGGTGACGGCGCGGCTCGACCATCCTTCCGGCACGCCCACCACGGTGACGGTGACCACGGCGCCGGTGGCGCCCGCGCAGGCCGCGGACTTCACCCAGCTCGGCAGCACGCTGACCATCGCCGCCGGCGCCCGCGCCAGCACCGGCACGGTGCTGGTCACGGCGCTCGACAACGCCGTGTTCGGTCCGCCGCGCACGCTGCAGGTGGCGGGCACGGCGGACAACGACCACGGGGTGACGGCGCCGGCCGCGCGCGAGCTGGCCATCGACGAGGACGACGCGCCGCCGCTGGTGAAGATCGAGATGACCGATCTCCAGATGCCCGAGGCGGCAGGCTCGGTGGCGGTGATGGTGACCTTCGAAGATCCGGTGACCGAGGAGGTCGTCTACACGGTATCGGCCACGCCGCTGGGCGCGGCCGACGCCGGCGACTTCAGTCTCAGCGCGAACCGGGCGCTGACGATCGCGGCCGGCGATACGGCGAGCAGCGGAACGGTGACGGTCACGGCGCTGCCGAACGAGGTGGACGCGCCCGACCGGACGATCCAGGTGGCGGCGACGGGCGGCTTTCCCGGCCTGCCGGAGCCGGCGCCGGCGAAGCTGACGATCACCGACGACGACGCGGCGCCGGCGGTGACGCTGCAGGTGCATCCGTCGGCTACCATCGACGAGCGGCGCGCGGTGGCCGCGGTGACCGCGGCGCTCGATCATCCGTCCAGCGAGGACACCACGGTGCGGGTCACGGTGGCGCCGGTGGCGCCGGCGGTGGCGGCGGACTTCACGCAGGAGGGCACGGCGCTGCGGATTCGGGCGGGCGCAACGACCGGCAGCACCACGGTGCGCATCACGGCGGTGGACAACGACGTGGACGCCCCCGACAAGACCCTGACCGTGGCCGGGGAGGCGGCGAACCTGCACGGGGTGGCGGGCAATCCGGCGCCGCTGACGCTCACCGTCACCGACGACGAGGCGGCGCCGGCCGTGCGCCTGCTGCTCGATCCGGCGGCGATCGGCGAGAACGGCGGCGCAAGCCGGGTGACGGCGCGGCTCGACCATCGCTCCAGCGCGCCCACGGTCGTCACGGTCACGGCGGCGCCGGTCGCGCCCGCGCTCGCCTCCCACTTCACGCAGGCCGGCAGCACGCTGACCATCGCCGCGGGCCAGCGCAGGAGCGCCGGCACGGTGCGGATCACCGCGGTGGACGACGACCTGTACGGTCCCACCAGGGAGGTGACGGTGAGCGGCACTGCCACCAATGACCAGGGGTTGGCGGGCCCGCCGGCGGCGCGCTCGCTGGCGATCCGGGAGGACGAGCCGGCGCCGCTGCTGACGCTGGCGCTGACCGTGGACGAGATCGACGAGGACGGCGGAACGGCCGGCATCACGGCTACGATCGACCGCGCCATGAACCAGGAGCTCACCTACACGGTCAGCGCCGCTGTCCAGGGGCCCGCCGCCGGCGACTTCACGCTCAGCGCCGAGCCGGTGCTGACGTTCCCGACCGGGCACACCGCGAGCGCCGGTACGGTGACCATCACGGCGCTGGCCGACGACGTGGACGCGCCCGACCGGACGGTGCAGGTGGCGGCAGAGGGCGGCTTTCCCGGCCTGCCGGTCCCGCAACCGAAGCTGCTGACGATCCTTGACGATGACGCGCCGCCGGCGGTGACGCTGGCCGTGGACCCCGCCGAGATAGCCGAGAACGGCGGCTCGGCCGCGGTGACGGCGGCGCTCGACCACCCGTCGAGCGCGGACACGACCGTGCGGGTGGCGGTGGCGCCCGCCGCTCCGGCCACGGCGGCCGACTATGCGCAGCGCGGCACGACGCTGCGCATCCCCGCCGGCGAGCGCACCGGCAGCGGCACGGTGTGGGTCACGCCGGTCGACAACGACGTGGACGCGCCGGCCAGGACGCTGTCGATCACCGGCGCCGCGACCAATGCGCAGGGCTTGGCCGGGCAGCCGGCGCCGGTCACGCTCACCGTCGCCGACGACGACGCGGCGCCGGCGGTGAGCCTGCTGTTGAGCCACCCGCGGATCGTCGAAAACGGCGGCGAGACCACGGTCACCGCGCGGCTCGACCATCCCGCCAGCGTGGCGACCACGGTGACGGTCACCACCACGCCGCAACCGCCGGCGCTGGCGGAGGACTTCACCCAGGCCGGCAGCACGCTGACCATTGCGCCCGGCACCCGGTCGAGCACCGGGGTGGTGCGGATCAGCGCGGTCGACAATCGCCTGGACGCGCCCGACCGGACGCTGACGGTGAGCGCCGCCGCGGTGAGCGAACGCGAGGTGACCGGCCCGGCGCCGCGTACGCTGACCATCGCCGACGACGAGCCGACGCCGACGGTGGCGTTGCTGCTGACCGACAACCACCTCGGCGAGAACGGCGGCCTGACCACGGTGACGGCGCGGCTCGACCATCCCACCATCGAGGCGACCATCGTGACGGTGGCGGCGCGCGCGCTGCCGCCGGCGCTGGCCACGGACTTCGCGCTGAGCGCCAACCGGGCGCTGACCATCGCGGCGCGGCACACCACGAGCACCGGGATCGTGGAGCTCGCGACCGTGGACAACGAGGTCGATGCCCCGGACAAGCGCGTGCAGGTGTCGGCAACGGTCGCCGGCGGCAGCGGCGCGCCGGCGCCGCGGGTGCGGACGCTGACCATCCTGGACGATGAGGGAGCGCCGACCGTGACGCTGGCGCTGACCGACCCGGAGATTGCCGAGGGCGGCACCACCACGCTGCGCGCCCGGCTCAGCGCCGCGACCAGCCAAACGGTGTCGATGCGGATCGCCGCTGCGCCGCACGTCACGCTGAGCGACTACCCGGTGCTGACGATTCTCCCGCACCACGTGACCAGCGGGCGGGCGGTAACGGTCACGGCCGCGGTGGACGACGTCGACGCGCCGGACCGGACGGTGGAGCTGGGCACCAGCCTGTTCAACGCGCCGGCCGGCATCGTCGCGCCCGACGCGGTGTCGCTGCGCATCACCGACGACGACGAGACGCCGGCGGTGACGCTGGTGCTGTCCGCGTCCGCCATCGACGAGAACGGCGGCGAGAGCATGGTGTCGGCGCGGCTCAGCCACCCGTCGAGCGACGACACCACGGTTACGGTCACCGCGGCGGCGGGATCGCCGGGGGCGCCGTACTTCGCCCGGCACGGCAGCACGCTGACCATCACCAGCGGCGCGCGGGACAGTACCGGGCAGGTGCGCATCACGAGCGTGAACGACGTGCTGGACGCGCCCGACCGGACGGTGGTGATTTCCGGGCAGGCGCACAACCTGCGCGCGGTGACCGGCCCCGCCGCGCAGACGCTGACCATCCTGGACGACGAGCTGCTGCCGGCGGTGACGCTGGAGCTCGCGCCGGGCACGATCCTGGAAGCCGGCGGGTCGAGCACGGTGACGGCGGCGCTGAGCGGGCCGTCGAGCGCGGCGGTGACGGTGACCGTGTCCGTAACGCCGCACGCGCCGGCCGTCGACGACGACTTCCGGCTGAGCGCGAATCGGGTGCTGACGATCGCGGCCGGCGCGCGCCGCGCCGGCGGGACGCTGACCATCAGCGCGGTCGACAACAGCGACCACGAAGCGGACAAGACGCTGCAGGTGACCGCCGCGGTCAGCGGCGGCCACGGCGTGGCGCCGCCGCCGCCACGGACGCTGACCGTCCTGGAGGACGACAGCGAGCAGATCCGGGTGTGGCTGGAGCTGGACCCGGCGATCGCCACCGAGGGCGGCGAGGTGCGGGTGAAGATCCGCAAGAGCCGCGCGGGGGTTACCAGTCTCTCCTATGACCTGGTAGACGGAGATCTCTACGACCTGTCGTATGGTGAGGAGTTCGTATTTATCCCGGCGGCGGCCCTGGAGGGCAATCAGGTGAGGACGCTCGCCATTGGCAGCGACGGCGCGCACGGGTTGCCGCGGACCGAGTGGGTCCGGGTCACCCCGCGCGGCGGCTCGACGCCGGTGGAACCGGCGCTGCTGACGGTGCTGGATCGCGACCAACCGCCGGCGGTGACGGTAATCGTGACGCGGCCGAAGATCTTCGAGGACGGCGGCGAGAGCGCGGTGGTGGCGTACCTGCACGGGAGCGATACCCGGCTGTCGCGCGAGGACACCACGGTGACGTTGACGGCGCTGCCCACGCCCCCGGCGACGGCGGCGGACTTCACCCTCAGCACGACGACGCTGACCATCCCGGCGGGCGAGCACACCAGTGCCGAGGCGGTGTTCACGGCGGTCAACAACAGCCTGGACAACGCGGACAAGCGGGTGCGGATCCACGCGCGGGCGCACAATCCCGCCGGCGTCGGGAGCCCGGGCGCGGTGGTGGTGGACATCATCGACGATGAGCCGGCGCCGACCGCGCGGCTGAAGCTGAGTCCGGCGGCGATCGGCGAGGCGAACGGCGTGAGCGCGGTGACGGTGGTGCTCGACGCACCCTCCGCCAACGACACGGCGGTGGCGGTCTCGGCGATGCCGGTGACGCCGGCGCGCCCCGCCGACTTCACGCTCGGCGCCGATTCCGTATTGACGGTGGCGGCGCGCGCGCTGGAGAGCAGCGGGACGGTGTTCATCACGGCGCGGGACAACGTCATCGCGGCCCCCGACAAGCAGGTGCTGCTGCTGCCGGCGGTGATCGCGGGCCGCGCGGCGGCCGGTCGGGCTGCCACGCTGACGATTCTGGACGACGACACGGCGCCGGCGGTGACGCTGCATCTGCAGCCCGCGTCAATCGCCGAGAACGGCGGCGTCGCGGGAGTGACGGCAACGCTGGACCGGGCGCCGGGCGAGGTGGCCACGGTCACGGTGTCGGCGACGGCGGTGCAGCCGGCGGTGGCCGCGGACTTCAGTCTGAGCGCCGGCCGGGTGCTGACCATCGCGGCGGATGCCACGGCGAGCACCGGCACGGTGCGGATCACGGCGCAGGACAACGCCGCCGCCGGGCCGCCGAAGCTGGTGCTGGTGGAAGCGGTGGTGAGCGGCGGCAACGGGGCGGCGGCGCCGCCGCCGCGTACGCTGACCATCGTCGACGACGACGTGGCGCCGGCGGTGACCCTGACGGTCAGTCCGCGGTCGATCGCCGAGAACGGCGGCGTCGCGGAGGTGACGGCCGCGCTGGACCGGGCGGCGAGCGAGGCGACCACGGTCACGGTCACGGCGACCGCGGTAGCGCCGGCGGCCGCCGGCGACTTCAGCGTCAGCGGCGGCCCGGTGCTGACCATCGCGATGGGTGACACGGCGAGCGGCGCGACGGTGCGCATCACGGCGCAGGACAACGCCGTCACCGGGCCGCCGCGGCAGGTACGGGTGGCAGCGGTGGTGAGCGGCGGCGACGGGGCGGCGGCGCCGGCGCCGCGCACGCTGACCATCGTCGACGACGAGGTGGCGCCGACGGTGACCCTGACACTGTCGCCGGAGCGCATCGGCGAGGCCGGCGGCAGCAGCGCGGTGACCGCAACCTACGCGCCGCCGCCGGCCGCGTCCACCACGGTGACCATCCATGCCATCCGTGCGTCGGGGCCGGCCTCGCCGTTGGCCGCCGGCTTCGAGTTGCGCGGCAGCACGCTGGTGTTCGCGGCGGGCGTGGCCGACAGCACCAACACGGTGCACATTGTGGCGCTCGACGACGAGCTGGACGCCCCGCACACGACCGTGTCGGTGACGGCGGCGGCGCACACCGGGCGCGTCGAGGCGGCGGCGCGCACGCTGACCATCGAGGACGATGACCCGACGCCGGTGCTGACGCTGGCGCTGGCGCCGGACACGGTCGACGAAGGCGGCGTGAGCACGGTGACGGCCGCGCTCGATCGTCCGTCGAGCGCGGCCACGGTGGTGACGGTGGCGGCGGCGGCGCAGGCGCCGGCGCAGGCGAGCGACTTCGCGCTGAGCGCGAACACGGCGCTGACCATCGCCCCCGGCGCGCGCAACAGCGCCGGGCGGGTGTGGATCGAGGCGCTGCCCAACACCGTCGACGAGGAGCAGGACGCGAGATCGGTGACCGTGAGCGCGCACGTGTCCGGCGGCCGGGGGGTACAGCCGCCGGCGCCGCGGACGCTCACCATTCGCGACGACGACCACACGATACGCGGCATCTGCGCGCGCTCGCGGCGGGTGCGAGAGGGGATTCTCGAACAACTCGGCGGCATCTCCTGTGCGGCCGTCACCGCCGAGCACCTGGCCGCGGTGAGCCAGTTGCTGCTGACCGGGACCGCGCCCACCGCCCATGACCTCCTGGCCGGGGATTTCGCCGGGCTGACCAACCTGACCTATCTGGACCTGTCGTACGGTCAGGTCGGAACGCTCCTGGAGGGGATCTTCTCGGGGCTGGCGAAGCTGGAGTATCTCGGCCTGGCGGGCAACGATCTGGGCAGCCTTCCCGAGGGCATCTTCTTCGGACTGCGCAACCTGCACCTGCTCAACCTGGCCGGCAATGACCTGATCCGGTTGCCGCAACGAGTGTTCCGCGACGTCGACCTGTGGGAGTTGGACCTGGGCGAGAATGACCTCGTCACCCTGCCCGCGAACGTGTTTTCGGGCCAGCCGCGGCTCTACCTGCTCGATCTGATCGGCAACGACATTGCCACCCTGCCGTCCGCGGCATTCGCCGGGCTGTCGGGGCTGAGAGTTCTGCTGCTGCACGGGAACGAGTTGACCACTCTCCCCGCGGGCATCTTTGCCGACCTGCGGTCGCTGCGGCGCATCTACCTGGTCGGCAACAAGCTGACCGGCATAGCCGCGGACCAGCTCGTGGGGATGCCGGTGCTGGGGATTCTCGACCTGCGCGACAACGAGCTGACCGCGCTGGCGGCTGACGCGTTCATCGAAGTGCCGGGTCTGGACATCCTCAGGCTGATCGGCAACAGGCTCACCGAGCTGCCGGCCAACGTGTTCCACCCGTTGCGCCGGCTGCGCCACCTGTACCTGTTCGACAATCAGCTCGGCACCCTGCCGGCGGGGATCTTCTCCCGCAATCTGCGCCTGTGGACGGTGGAGCTGTACGGCAACCCGCTGACCAGCCTGCCGGCGGACCTCCTGTCCGGGCTGCCGGAGCTGCGCCACGTGCGCCTGGGCGCACCGGGCAAGCCCCACCACCTGAGCAGCCTCCCGGAGCGGACCTTCGCGGGCCTGCCGGCGCCGTTGCGCTCGCTCAACCTGTTCAGCCGCGATCACGGCGCGGACTTTCCCCTGGAGGTGTCGCTGCGGGCGGAGGGATCGGGCCGCTTCCGCGCCGTGGCCGCCTACGGCGCGCCATTCGACATCGTGCTGCCGGTCAGCGTGACCAACGGCACCATCGACGGCGGCGCCACGACGGTGACCATTCCCGCCGGCGCCGTGCGCAGTGCCGCGCTGCAGGTGACCCGCATCGCCGGCACCACCGCGGCGATCGACGCGGACATCGGCGCGCTGCCGGAGATTCCCTCCGGCGGCGAGTCGCGGGTTCCCGACAGCTACGACCCGCGCACGGACGACTACCTGCAGGCGACCACCGGGCATTGGGGCTACCGGCTCACCAAGGCGGTCGTCCTGCCGGTGGCGGTGGATGAGCGGCCGCAGCCGCGGGTCGAGCTGGTGCTGGCGCCGCCCGCGGTCGCCGAGGACGGCGGCGTGAGCCGGGTGACGGCGCGCCTGGCGAGCACCGTCACCGCGCCGGTCACGCTGGCGGTGGCGGCGGCGCCGGTGGCTCCGGCGCTGGCGCGCGACTTCAGCCTGGGCGGGGCCGCGCTGACCATCGCGGCCGGCACCAACGAGAGCATCGGCACGGTGACCGTCACGGCGGTGGCTGACGAGCGGTACGTGCCCGGCAAGCGGGTGTCGGTGACGGCCGCGGTGACCGGCGGCCCGGCGCTGCCGCCGGCGCCGCGGCTGCTGGCCATCGGCGAAGACGACGCCGCGCCGGTGGTGAGCCTGTCGCTGTCGGCCGACACGATCGCCGAGGACGGCGGCGTGGTGGAAGTGACGGCCTCCCTCGGTCACGCCGTGCGCGGCGACGTGACCGTCACGGTGGCGGCAACGCCGGCGGCGCCGGCCCGCGACGCGGACATCCGCCAGTTCCGCACCAGGTTGTGGATCGCGGCGGGCAGCACGGCCAGCAGCACCACCGTGCGCATCGAGGCGGTGAACAACCAGGTCGACGAGCCGGACAAGACGGTGCAGGTGGCGGGCACGGTGAGCGGGGTGGCGGATCTGTCGGCGCCGGCGCCGCGCACGTTCACGATAAAGGACGACGACGCAGGCACCACGTTCGACCCCGCGGGGAACGTGCCGCGCGTGAGCCTGGAGTTGTCCCGGAATGCGATCGGCGAGAAGGAGGGCTCGACGGCGGTGACGGCACTGCTCGACCGCCGCTCGGGCGCGGACACGACGGTGCAGGTCACCGCGACCGCGCTGCAGCCGCCGTCCGGGGAGTATTTCACCCAGGCCGGTACCACCCTGACGATCCGCGCCGGCGCCGATCGGAGCATCGGCACCGTGACCATCACCGCGCGCGACGACACCGTGGACAACCCGCACCGCACGGTGCGCGTGGCCGGCGCCGCCAGCAACGACGACGGGGTGGTCGACCCGCCCGCCCGGACGCTCACCATCGTGGACGACGAGCTGCTGCCGGCGCTCGCCCTGGCCCTGTCGCAGTCGCGCATCAGCGAGAACGGCGGCTCGTCGGCGGTGACCGCGAGCCTGAGCGGCGGGTCGAGCGAACTGCTGCAGGTCACGGTAGCGGCGGCCGCGGCCGTGGCCGGGGGCTTCGAGTTGAGCGCCGACCCGGTGCTGACGGTGGCCGCGCATGCCACCGCCAGCACCGGCACCGTGACCGTCACGGGACGCAACGACGAGGTGTACACCGGGGACCGCACCGTGTCGGTGTCCGGCACGGTGAGCGGCGGCAACGGCGTGGCGCCGCCGGCGCCGCACGAGCTGACGGTCGTGGACGACGAGACGCCGCCCACCGTGACGCTGCTGCTGTCCGCGGACCGGATCGACGAGAATGGCGGCCGCACCACGGTGACGGCGTCGCTGAGCGGCGCGGACCTGGGCGCGGCGGCGGTCCTGACGGTCACGGCAACGCCGCACGCGCCGGCCACGGCGGACGACTTCACGCAGGCGGGGGCGACGCTGACGATCGCCGCGGGCGGGCGCGCGAGCACCGGCACGGTAACCATCACGGCCCACGACAACGAGCTCGACGGGCCGCACAAGACCGTGCAGGTAGCGGCGTCGGTGAGCGGCGTGCCGGGCCTGCCGGCGCCGGCGGCGCAGACGCTGACGATCGTGGACGATGACGCCACGCCGACCCTGACCCTGGTGCTGTCGCCGCAACGGATCGGCGAGAACGGCGGCGTGAGCGTGGTCACGGCAACGCTGAGCGAGCGCTCGGGGGTGGCCACCACGCTGACGGTGGCGGCGACCCCGCACGCGCCGGCGGCAGGGTCGTATTTCGTGCAGCACGGCGCGACGCTGACGATCGCCGCGGGGCACACGGCAAGCGCGGGCACGGTGCGCATCGAGGCGCTCGACGACAACGTCGACTCGCCCGACAAGCAGGTGCGGGTGGCGGCGACGGTGGCCGGCGGCAACGGGATGGCGGCGCCGGCGGCGCAGTTCCTGACCATTCTCGACGGCGAGACCACGCCGCGGGTGTCGCTGGTGCTGGCGACGCCGTCCATTGCCGAGAACGGCGGCGCCAGCCTGGTGCAGGCGACGCTCGACCGGGCCTCGAGCCAGGACACCACGCTGGCGGTGGCGGCGACGCCGCACGAGCCGGCGGCAGGGTCGTATTTCGTGCAGCACGGGACGACGCTGACGATCACGGCGGGGCACACGGCAAGCACCGGCACGGTGCGCATCGAGGCGCTCGACGACGCCACCGACTCGCCCGGCAAGCAGGTGCGGGTGGCGGCGACGGTGGCCGGCGGCAACGGCGCCATGGCCCCGGCGCCGCGCGTGCTCGAGATCCGCGACGACGACGCGACGCCCACCCTGGAGCTCGAGCTGGCGCCGGACCGGATCGGCGAGGCGCAGGGAGAGAGCGTGATCACGGCGACGCTGAGCGCCGCCTCGAGCGCGGACACGACCCTGTGGATCACGGCGGCGCCGGATCCGCCGGCCACCGTGGAAGACTTCACGCTCAGCGCGAACCTGGTGCTGACCATCGCGGCGGGACAGACCGCGAGCGGCGGCGAGGTGAAGATCACCGCCGTCGACGACGCCGTGGACGCGCCCGACAAGACGCTGCAGGTCGCGGCCCTGGTGAGCGGCGGCAACGGGGTGGCGGCGCCCGCGGCCACGCCGCTGACGATCGCGGACGACGAGCCGACCCCGACGGCGGCGCTGAAGCTGTCGGCGGACACCATCGGCGAGCACGGCGGCGTGGCCACGGTGTGGGCGACGCTGAGCGGCGTGTCGAGCGAGGACGCGGTCGTCACGGTGGCCGCGGCGCCGCTCGACCCGCCGGCCGGGCAGTACTTCACGCAGACCGGTGCGACGCTGACGATCGCGGCCGGGGAGATCACGAGCAGCGGCGAGGTGGCGATCGTGGCGCAGGACGACGAGGCCGCCGGCCCCGACAAGCGCGTGCGGGTGAGCGCGACGATCAGCGGCGGCAACGGCATTGCGGCGCCCGCTGCGCGGGAACTGAGAATCCTGGATGGCGAGGCCACGCCGGTGGTGGAGCTGGAGCTGTCGGCGCCGGCGATCGGCGAGCACGGCGGCGTGACCACGGTGACCGCGCGCCTGCCCCATGCGTCGACCCGGGCGACCACGCTGACGGTCGCGGTGACGGCGGTCGCGCCGGCCGCGGCCGGCGACTTCGCGCTGAGCCCGAACCGGGTGTTGACCATCGCCGCGCTGGCCACGTCCAGCAGCGGCACGGTGACCGTCACCGGCGTGGACAACGACGTCGACGCGCCGGACAGGAACCTGTGGGTCACCGCCGTGGTGGCCGGCGGCGACGGGGTGGCGGCGCCGCAGCGCAAGGCGCTGAAGATCCTGGACGACGAGGCCACGCCGGTGGTGACGCTGAAGCTGTCCGCTCCGGCCATCGGCGAAAACGGCGGCACCGCCACGGTAACCGCCAGCCTCGACGTCAAGTCGATCCGGGAGACGACGGTGGCGGTCACGGCGAGCGCGGCGTCGCCGGCGCTCGCGACCTACTTCAGCGTGCGCGGCACGAGCCTGACCATCGCGCCGGGCGCGCACGCCAGCAGCGGCGAAGTGGTGATCGAGGCGCTGAGCGACGCCGTGCACGGCCCCGACAGGAAGGTGCGGGTGGCGGGTGCCGCCAGCAACGGCCACGGCGTCGAGGGACCGGCGGCGGTGCAACTGACGATCACCGACGACGATGCGCTGCCGGCGGTGGAGCTGCTGCTCGATCCCGACCCGATCGACGAGAACGGCGGCGTGACCACGGTGACCGCGCGGCTCGCGCACCCGGTGACCTCACGGCTGCTGCTGACGGTTGCCGCGGCGCCGTCCGAGCCGGCGACCGGGGCGTACTTCACGCAGGCCGGGACGCTGCTCACGCTGGCGCCGGGCACGACGGACAGCAGCGGGCTGGTGACGGTCACGGCGGTCGACGACGCCGTGTACGGGCCGGACAAGATCGTGGCGCTGAGCGCCACCGCGGCCGGCGGCAACGGGGTGGCGGCGCCGGCCACGGTGCAACTGACGATCGCCGACGACGAAGCGCTGCCGGCGGCGGTGCTGGTGCTGGATCCGTCGGTGATCGGCGAGCACGGCGGCGTGAGCACGGTGACCGCGCGGCTGGCGCATCCGGTCAGCGAGGCGGCGGTGCTGACGGTGGCGGCGACGCTGGTGGCGCCGGCGGCCGGGCAGTACTTCACGCAGACGGGGAGCACGCTGACCATCGCCCGCGGCGCCACCGAGAGCACGGGAGCGGTGACGCTGGCGGCCGCCGACGACACGGTCGCCGGCACCAACAAGATCGTGCGGGTAGCGGCCACCCTGACCGGCGGCAACGGCGTGGCGGCGCCGGAGGCGCAGCGCCTGACGATCGTCGACGACGACGGCGCCCCGACGGTGACGCTGGAGCTGAGCCCCGAAGAGATCGTCGAGGACGGCGGCGTGAGCATCGTGACGGCGATCCTGAGCGGCGCCTCGAGCCGGGACACGACGCTGCAGGTGGCGGTGACGCCGCGCGCGCCGGCGGTGCGCACCGACTTCTCCCTGAGCGACAACCTGGTGCTGACGATCGCGGCCACCGGCATGCAGAGCACCGGCACCGTGACGGTGACTTCGGTCGGCGACGACGTCGACGGGCCGAACAAGACCCTGCGAGTGGCGGCCTCGATATTGAGCAACGACGCGGTGGCGGCGCCGCAGCCGCGCGACCTGACGATTGCCGACGACGAGGCGACGCCCACGGTGACGCTGCTGCTGGACGGCAACCCGATCGACGAGAACGGCGGCGTGAGCACGGTGACGGCGACGCTGAGCGGCACGTCGATCCGGGATACCACGGTAACGGTCACCGCCACGCCGCTGCCGCCGGCGACCGCCGAGCACTTCCGGCAGCAGGGATCGGTGTTGAGCATTGCCGCCGGCAGCACGGCGAGCACCGGCGTGGTGAAGATCGAGGCGGTGAACGACAGCGGGCACGGGCCGGACAGAGTCGTGCGGGTGGCGGGCACGGCGGCCAACCTGCACGGGGTGGAGCAGCCTGACGCGCACGACCTGACGATCGCCGATGACGAGGCGGCGCCGACCGTAACGCTGGTGCTGTCGCCGCCGGAGATCGCCGAGAAGGGCGGCTCGGCCACGGTAGCGGCTCGGCTCGCCCACACGGCGAGTGAAGACACCGCGTTGCAGGTGTCCGTGACACCGCTCGGCACGGCGGCAGCGCGCGACTTCGCGGTGACCGGGAACGTCGCGCTGACCATTGCGGCGGGGCAGAACGAGAGCACCGGCACGGTGACCGTCACGGCCGTCGACGACGACGTGGACGGACCGGACAAGCGGCTGCAGGTGGCGGCGACGGCGGCGGGCGGCAACGGGGTGGCGGCGCCCGCGGCGCAGGTGCTGACCATCCGCGACGACGAGGCGGCGCCGCGGGTGACGCTGGAGCTGAGCGAAGAGAGGATCGGCGAGGACGGCGGCGCGAGCACGGTGACGGCGACCCTGAGCGGACCGTCGAGCGAGGACACCACGGTGACCATCGCCGCGACCCCGCTCGGTGACGCGCTGGCGGCGGACTTCGCGCTGAGCGGGAACCTGCTGCTGACCATCGCGGCGCGGACTACCGCGAGCAGCGGCGAGGTGGTGGTGACGGCGGTCGACGACGACGTGGACGGGCCGGACAAGAGGCTGCGGGTGGCCGGCACCGCGGCCAACGCCCATGCGGTGGCCGACCCCATCCCGCGCGAGCTGACGATCATCGACGACGAGGCGACGCCGCGGGCGACGCTGGCGCTGAGCGAAGAGAGGATCGGCGAGGACGGCGGCGCGAGCACGGTGACGGCGACCCTGAGCGGGACCTCGACCGAGGCCACGACGCTGACGGTGACGGCCTGGCCGGTGGCGCCGCCGTCCGGGGAGTACTTCACGCAGAGCGGCACCACGCTGACCATCGCTCCCGGCAGCACCGAAAGCAGCGGCGAGGTGGTGGTCGCGGCGGTGAACGACCGGGTGCACGGAGCGGACAAACGGGTGCAGGTGGCGGCGACGGTGGCCGGCGGCCGCGGCGTGGCGGCGCCGGCGGCGCGCGAGCTGACGATCAGCGAGGACGATCCGGTGCCGCGGGTGACGCTGCTGAGATCCGCCGACGTCATCGACGAGAACGGGGGAACGGCCACGGTGACGGCGCTGCTCGACCGGCGCTCCAGCGCGGAGATCACGGTGACGGTCAGCGCGACGCCGCTGGAGCCTGCGGCCGGCGCGTACTTCCGCCAGGCCGGGACCACGCTGGTCATTGCCGCCGACTCCCTGGTGAGCCGCGGCGCGGTGCGCATCACGGCGGTGGACGACGCCGTGGACGCGCCGCACAAGCGGCTGCAGGTGGGGGCCACGGTGGCGGGCGGCAACGGGGTGGCGGCGCCCGCTTCCCTGGAGCTGACCATAGCGGACGACGAGCCGACGCCGGTAGCGACCCTCGTGCTGTCCGCCGGCGACATTCCCGAGAACGGCGGCATCGCCACGGTGACGGCGACGCTGACCGGCGCGTCGAGCCAGCCCACCACGCTGGCCGTCACGGCCACGCCGTTCGACCCCGCCACCGGCGACTACTTCACGCAGGCCGGGACCGCGCTGACCATCGCGACCGGCAGAACCGAGAGCACCGGGGCGGTGACCATCGCCGCGCGGGACGACGACGAGGACGGAGCGGACAAGACGGTGCGGGTGGCGGCCACGGCATTCAACAGCCACGGCGTGGCGGAGCCGGCGGCGGAGTTCCTGCGTATCCTCGACAACGAGGCGATCCCGGCGATGAGTTTCGAGCTGTCGCGAGAGGAGATCGACGAAGACGGCGGCACCAGCACGGTCACGGCGGTGCTCGATCATCCGTCGGAAGCGGACACGGAGGTGACGATATCGGTATCGATCCCGGACCGGCCGGCCGGTGGTGGCGCCAACCTGCGCAGCGTGCAGGCGCCGCGGCGCTCGCGCAGCACCAAGTCGGTCCGGGCGCAAGGCCGCGCCCTGGGCACGCGGAGCAGCCCCCCGCCGGCCCCGCCGCCGCCCTACCAACTGGACGGCGACCTGGTGCAGACGATCCTGGCCGGTCAGACGCGCGCCCAGCCGGTGGAGATCACCTGGGTGGACGACGAGGTGGACGGGCCCGACACAACGGTCACGTTTGCCGCCACGGTGGAGAATGACCTGAGGGTACGGCCGCCGCGGTCAGCGCAGATCACGGTCTCCGACGACGACGACACCCCGGCCGTGACGTTGCACCTGGCATCGGACGCCATCGCCGAGGATGGCGGCGCTACCGTGGTGACGGCGACGCTGGACCGTCTGTCCAGCGCGGAGACGACGGTGCGCGTGTGGGCGGCGCCGGTCGCGCCGGCGCAAGCGGGCGACTTCGCGGTGAGCGGCGACACGGTGCTGACCATCGCCGCGCAGGCGGACACGAGCAGCGGGACGCTCACCATCACCGCGCTCGACAACGACGTGGACGCGGCGCCCAAGACGGTGACCGTGAGCGGGAAGGCGAGCAACGACCAGGGGGCGATCGATCCGGCCGACGTGACCCTGACCATCGAGGACGACGACCACTCGCCGGTGTTCGGCGCCGCCACGCCGCGCGCGGTGGCGGAGAACACGGCGGCGGGCACGGACGTCGGCGCCCCCGTCGCGGCCACCGACCAGGACGCCGGCGACACCTTGAGCTACCGCCTGCTCGGCACCGATGCGGCGGTATTCGACGTCGTCGCGGCGACCGGTCAACTGCGCACCGAGGCCGCGCTCGACTACGAAGCACGGGACGCCTATACGGTCACCGTCGAAGCCGACGACGGCAACGGCAACCGTGGCGAGGTCAGCGTTACCATCGACGTCACGGACGTGGACGAGCCGCCGGCGAAGCCGGCCGTCCCCACGGTGACGGCGGCGTCGGTGACCAGCCTGCGGGCGACGTGGACGGCGCCGGTGAACACGGGACCGCCGATCACGGACTACGACTACCGCTACCGGACGGACGCTCCGGAGGGAAGCTGGACGGAAGTGGTGAACACCGCGCTGACGGTGCTGACGGCGACCATCGGCTCGCTGAACGAGAACACGGCCTATGACGTGTCGGTGCGGGCGACCAACGACGAGGGCACGGGTCCGTGGTCGGAGCCGGGTACGGGGGCGACGGACGCCAACGCGGCGCCGGAGTTCACGGCGGCGTCGGCGAGGTTCGAGGTGGCCGAGAACACGACCGCGGTGGGCACGGTGCAGGCGAGCGACAGCGACGCCGAGGACAGTGTGACCGGCTACACGCTGAGCGGAGGAGTGGACCAGGGGCTGTTCGAGCTGGACGCGACCAGCGGGGCGTTGAGGTTCAAGGCGGCGCCCAACCACGAGGAGCCGCTGGACGTGGCGAGCACCGATCCGGTGAACGCGGCGGGCGACAACGAGTACGTGCTGGAGGTGAGCGCGGCCAGCGGCAGCGGGGTGCGGCAGAAGACCACGCCGCGGACGGTGGTGGTGGAGGTGACCGACGTGGCCGAGGCGCCGGGCAAGCCGGATGCGCCGGTGGTGACGGCGCTGTCGCCGGTGCGGCTGAAGGTGACGTGGACGGCGCCGGCCAACGCGGGGCCTGCGATCGAGGACTACGACTACCGCTACCGGACGGACGTTCCGGAGGGAAGCTGGACGGAGGTGACCGGTACCACGCTGACGCTGCTGACCGCGGAGATCGCGAGTCTGAGCGAGAACACCGAGTACGACGTGTCGGTGCGTGCGACGAACCACGAGGGCACGGGGCAGTGGTCGGAGCCGGGGACGGGAACGACGGACGCCAACGCGGCGCCGGAGTTCACGGAGGCGTCGGCGGAGTTCCGGGTGGCGGAGAACCAGACCGAAGTGGGGACGGTGCAGGCGAGCGACAGCGACGCCGAGGACAGCGTGAGCGGGTACACGCTGAGCGGCGGAGTGGACCAGGGGCTGTTTGAGCTGGACGGGAGCACCGGCGCGCTGGCGTTCAAGGTGGCGCCGAACCATGAGGAGCCGCTGGACGTGGCAAGCATCACACCGGCGAACGCGGCAGGCGACAACGAGTACGTGCTGGAGGTGAGCGCGACCAGCGGCAGCGGGGAGCGCGAGAAGACCACGCCGCGGACGGTGGTGGTAACGGTGACGGACGAGCCCGAGCTTCCGGCGAAGCCGGCCGTCCCCACGGTGACGTCGGTATCGGTGACCAGCCTGCGGGTGACGTGGACGGCGCCGGCCAACGCGGGGCCTGAGATCGAGGACTACGACTACCGCTACCGGACCGACGATCCGGAGGGAAGCTGGACGGAGGTGGTGGACACCGCGCTGACGGTGCTGACCGCGGAGATCGGGGGTCTGAGCGAGAACACGGCCTACGACGTGTCGGTGCGTGCGAAGAACGACGAGGGCACGGGGGAGTGGTCGGAGCCGGGGACGGGAACGACGGACGCCAACGCGGCGCCTGAGTTCACGCCGGCGTCGGCGGAGTTCCGGGTGGCGGAGAACCAGACCGAAGTGGGGACGGTGCAGGCGAGCGACAGCGACGCCGAGGACAGCGTGACCGGCTACACGCTGAGCGGCGGGGTGGACCAGGGGCTGTTCGAGCTGGACGAGATGACGGGGGCGCTGGCGTTCAAGGCGGCGCCGAACCACGAGGATCCGCTGGACCTGGCGAGCACCGAGCCGGCGAACGCGGCGGGCGACAACGAGTACGTGCTGGAGGTGAGCGCGACCAGCGGCAGCGGGGAACGCCAAAAGACCACGCCGCAGACGGTGGTGGTGACGGTTATGGACGAGCCCGAGCCGCCCGCCGCGCCGGATGCCCCCACGGTAGTGGCGGCATCGGTGACCAGCCTGCGGGTGACGTGGACGGCGCCGGCGAACATGGGGCCGGCGATCGAGGACTACGACTACCGCTACCGGACGGACGATCCGGAAGGAAGCTGGACCGAGGTCGCCGGCACCACGCTGACGGTGCTGACGGCGAGCATCGGCTCGCTGAGCGAGAATACGGCCTACGACGTGTCGGTGCGTGCGAAGAACGACGAGGGCACGGGGGAGTGGTCGGAGCCGGGGACGGGAACGACGGACGCCAACGCGGCGCCTGAGTTCACGGAGGCGTCGGCGGAGTTCCGGGTGGCGGAGAACCAGACCGAAGTGGGGACGGTGCAGGCGAGCGACAGCGACGCCGAGGACAGCGTGAGCGGCTACACGCTGAGCGGCGGGGTGGACCAGGGGCTGTTCGAGCTGGACGAGATGACGGGGGCGCTGGCGTTCAAGGCGGCGCCGAACCACGAGGTGCCGCTGGATGCGGAGAGCACCACCCCGGCGAACGCGGCGGGCAACAACGAGTACGTGCTGGAGGTGAGCGCCACCAGCGGCAGCGGGGAACGGCAAAAGACCACGCCGCAGACGGTGGTGGTTGAGGTGACCGACGTGAACGAGGCGCCGGGGGCGCCGGCGCGTCCCACGGTGGTGGCGGCATCGGTGACGAGCCTGCGGGTGACGTGGACGGCACCGGCGAACACGGGGCCTGCGATCACGGACTACGACTACCGCTACCGGACCGACGATCCGGAGGGAAGCTGGACGGAGGAGGTGGACACCGCGCTGACGGTGCTGACGGCGACCATCGGCTCGCTGAGCGAGAACACGGCCTACGACGTGGCGGTGCGTGCGATCAACGACGAGGGCACGGGGCAGTGGTCGGAGCCGGGTACGGGAACGACGGACGCCAACGCGGCGCCTGAGTTCACGCCGGCGTCGGCGGAGTTCCGGGTGGCGGAGAACCGGACCGCGGTGGGCACGGTGCAGGCGAGCGACAGCGACGCCGAGGACAGCGTGAGCGGCTACACGCTGAGCGGCGGGGTGGACCAGGGGCTGTTCGAGCTGGACGAGATGACGGGCGCGCTGACGTTCAAGGCGGCGCCGAACCATGAGGAGCCGCTGGACGTGGCAAGCATCACACCGGCGAACGCGGCGGGCGACAACCAGTACGTGCTGGAGGTGAGCGCGACCAGCGGCAGCGGGGAGCGGGAGAAGACCACGCCGCAGACGGTGGTGGTGACGGTGACCAACGAGCCCGAGCCGCCCGCCGCACCTGACATGCCCGACGTGACCCCGGTCTCGACGGACAGCCTGATGGTGACCTGGACCGAGCCGGCGAACACCGGACCGCCGATCGAGGACTACGACTACCGCTACCGGCGGCAGATGCCGCGGCAATCGGCGCAGGCCGAGACACGGGGCCGCGGGCTGGCAGCCTCGACGGAGATGGAAGCTCCGCAGGATGACTGGAAAGAGGTCATGGACACCTCGATCACCGTGTTGGAGGTGATGCTGTACGACCTCCTCGAAGATACCGCGTACCAGGTTCAGGTGCGGGCGAAGAGCGCGGAGGGGTCGGGCGCATGGTCGCCGGCACAGCACGGACGGACCAAGGCGGCCGCGTCCACGGCGCCCGTGTTCACCGGGCCCGCCACGTTCACGGTGGCGGAGAACGAGACCGCGGTGGGCACGGTGGCGGCGGTGGACGCCGATGAGACGGACGGCGTAACCGGCTATGCGCTCACCGGCGGAGTGGATCGGGAGCTGTTCGACCTGGACGGGACCACGGGCGCGCTGACGTTCAAGGAGCCGCCTGACTACGAGCATCCGTTGGACCTGGCAAGCACCGATCCGGTGAACGAGGCGGGCAACAACGAGTACGTGCTGGAGGTGAGCGCCACCAGCGGCAGCGGGGAGCGCGCCATGACGACGCCGCAGACGGTGGTGGTGGAGGTGACCGACGTGGACGAGCCACCGTTCGCGCCGGCGGCGCCGACGGTAACCGGGACCTCGACCAGCACCCTGCTGGTGACATGGAGCGAGCCCAGGAACGATGGGCCGCCGATCGAGGACTACGACTACCGCTACCGCAGGTACGCGCCGCGGGAAAGCTGGACGGAGGTGACGGACACCACCCTCACCGAGCGAAGGGTGACGCTCGGCGGGTTCGCCGAGGGAACTCGCTACGAGGTCCAGGTGCGCGCAACGAATCCGGAGGGTACGGGCGAATGGTCTGAATCGGGCACCGGCTCTACCCACGTCAACCTGCCGCCCGCGTTCACCGAGGAGTCGGCGGCGTTCAGCGTGGCGGAGAATGAGACCGCCGTGGGCACGGTGCAGGCGGTGGACGCCAATGCGGAGGACAGCGTAACCGGCTACGCGCTCACCGGCGGGGTGGATCGGGAGCTGTTCGAGCTGGACGCCGCGACGGGGGCGCTCAGCTTCAAGGAGCCGCCCAACTACGAAGCGCCGCGCGACGTTCTGAGCACCGATCCGGCGAGTGAGGCCCAGGACAACCGGTACCTGCTGGTGGTGAGCGCCACCAGCGGCAGCGGGGAGCGCGCCAGGACCACGCCGCAGACGGTGGTGGTGACGGTGGCGGACGTGGACGAGCCACCCTTCGCGCCGGAAGCGCCGACGGTGACGGGGACCTCGACCAGCACCCTGCTGGTGACGTGGACCGAGCCCGGCAACGATGGGCCGCCGATCGACGACTACGACTACCGCTACCGTACCCACGCGCCGCGCGGGAGCTGGACGGAGGTGACCGATACCGCGCTCACCGAGCTGACGGTCACCATCGCCGGACTGGCCGGCGGTACCCGGTACGACGTACAGGTCCGCGCCAGCAACGCGGAGGGCACGGGCCCGTGGTCGGAATCGGGCACCGGGCAGACCGATCCCGGCTGGAACGTGGCGGCGTGGCTGGCACGCTTCGGCCGTACCGCGTCGGACCAGGTGCTGGCGGCGGTCGAAGATCGATTCAGCGGCGCCGGGCGTGCCGGGCATGCTGGCTCGCAGGCGGCGGTCGCCGGCCGGCGCCTGCAAGCTCCTGCCGAATCGTCCTCCTCGGAGCGCGAAGCGGCACCGCTCGCCGCGAAATCGGCTCGGTTCCGCGTCATGGAGTTCCGCGAGCTGCTGGCGGGCAGTTCCTTCAACGTGGCGGTGCCGGCGGACGGCGACGGCGACGGGGGCAACTGGGCGGTGTGGGGCCAAGGCGCCTGGTCGCGCTTTGCCGGTGCGGATGACGTGACGCTGGAAGGCGAGGTGGTCAGCGCAATCCTCGGCGCCGACTACGCGCGCGGACCGATGATGGCCGGACTCGCTCTCGCCTACAGCGCCGGCCGCGGTTCCTTGCGCGCGGGCCCACGCGACTCCGCCGACATCGACGCTACGCTGCTGGGAGTACATCCCTACCTGCGGCTGGCGCTGCACGACCAGGTTGCGTTGTGGGGAGTGCTGGGTTACGGGCTGCTTGGCCGGATGGAATTGAGTCCGTCCGACGCCGTGCGCCTTCCTGCCGACTTCCGCCTGCTGTCGGGCTCGCTCGGTGGGTCCGCCGTGCTGCTGCCGGCTGCAGCGGCCGGCAGCTTCGAGCTGACCTCCAAGGCGGACGGCCTGCTGGTGGCGATCCGCTCCGACGCTGCCGAGGGAATTGCGCGGGCAGACGCGGACATCATGCGCCTGAGGCTGCTCCTGGAGGCGAGCTACCGCAACGCACCGCTCCTCGACGGCGCGATGACCCCGCGGTTCGAGGTCGGCGTACGCTACGACGGCGGCGACGCCGAGAACGGCTTCGGGCTGGTGCTCGGCGGCGGCCTGGACTACGCGCTGCCTGCCTGGGGCCTCAGCGTGACGGCGAACGGCCGCGCGTTGCTGCTGCACCAGGACGCCGGCTTCCGGGAGTGGAGCGCCGGCGGCTCGCTGAGATTCGATCCCGGCCAGCAGGGGCGGGGATTGGCGGTGAGCGTGTCCCCTGCCTGGGGACGTGCCACGACCGGCCCCCGCGGACTGTGGGAGCTGCGTGACATCGAGCGGCTGGCGTCCGCCCCGATCCGGCCGTCCGCGCTCACCCGCCTGGACACCGAGCTGCGCTACGGATTGGACCTGCTCGGGAGCGGCGTCGTCACCCCGTACGTGGCCATGAGCGGGATCCCGTCCGAGTCGGCGGCTCGCTCATGGCGGGTGGGCAGCCGCATGAGCGTCGACCCCGGCATCACGCTCGACGTGGAGGGGATGCGCCGCGAGCAACCCGCGGGTCCACCCGAATACACGTTCGGCATGGCCGCACACCTGCGCTACTGAGCTGCTGCGCTCTTGTCGTCCGCTCACGCATTCCTGATCAGCACGTTCTTTCTGTTTACCGATCTCTGCATCCGAACGGGCGGCCGTCCGGGGCTCGGGAGATGCGGTTGTGATGGAATGGGGTAGGGTGGAGGATTTGTCCTTGACAAACCATGCCGAGTTCGGCATAGTTTTGTCGTGCGCCAGGGAGATGACGCCCTGAGTCGCGGGGGTTTCCGTTGCGTAAGTAGCGGAGGGAGCAGGAATTGAACCTGCGACGGGTGTTATGGCACCCGTGCCTTGAGGTATCAGCTCAGCACCATTGCCGCTCGGTCACCCCTCCCTGAGCGCACATTCTATTCTCACAGGTTAGTACGGGCAAACCGGACGCGAAACGGCGGCACGCAAAGGTGCCGGGCCGTTGCAATCGCTCCGGACACGTTGGTGTCTCCAAGGTGTGGGTGCTTCCCGCGTATGCACCCACGTCGCGGGAGCTACCCACGCCCATGCTGGGCTATTGTGTTCCGCGGGCGACCCGGCATATGCCGGGAGACGCCACGGTCCTTCGCGATTGCGTCGCAGCCGGCATGGTGGTCCGGTTCGCGGCTGGCTGTTGAGCCCCTGATGTGATGAGGTGATGATGTGATGAGGTTCTCCTTGACGAACCCTCAACGGAATGACCTGTTCGATCTGGACGAGATCACGGGCGTGCTGAGATTCAAGGCGGCGCCGAACTACGAGGATCCGCTGGACGTGGCGAGCACGACGCCGGTGAACGCGGCGGGCAACAACGAGTACGTGCTGGAGGTGAGCGCGAGGAGCGGCAGCGGGCCGCGCGCCAGGACCACGCCGCAGACGGTCGTGGTGACGGTGACCGACGTGGACGAGGCACCGGGGAAGCCGGACCCGCCGAGGCTGACGGCGGCATCGGCGACCAGCGTGCAGGTGACGTGGACGGAGCCGGCGAACACGGGACCGCCGATCACGGACTACGACTACCGCTACCGGGAGCGCGAGACGCTCGCGTGGACGGAGGTGACCGGCACCACGCTGACTGTGCTGACGGTGCTGATCGGGGGGCTGAGCGAGAACACCGCTTACGAAGTGTCGGTGCGGGCGAAGAACGCCGAGGGCACGGGGGAGTGGTCGGATCCGGGGACCGAGTGGCCACCAGAGGGGCTGTTGCGATTGGTGAACGAAGGCGTCTCAATCTACCGCGCTGACCGTGAAGGCGCTGGGGACTGTCGGGAGTTCGACGCGGCGAACCCAAACCGTCCCGACGTGGGCAAACCGGTGTCCTGTCCGGCGCATCTGGAGGGCAGGGTGGAGATCTCGCACGGCGGGGTGTTCGGGACCGTGAGCGACGACTACTGGACGGACGTGGAAGGACGTGTGGCGTGCGCGATGCTGGACCTGGACTTTGACCGTTCACACCTGCATGGGACCTTCAAGCCGAAGTTCCGGGTAACGCCGCTCAATCCGAAAGCCACGGGCGCCCGTCCGATCTTCCTTGACAACCTGGAATGCGAGGGAGACGAGGAATCTCTGGCGGATTGTCAGCACCTGGGCTGGGGCATACACAACAGCCTTCATTCCGAGGACGTCGCCGTTCGCTGTGTGCCAAGGAATTTCATGAACGACCTTGATCCGAAGCCTGTGGAGCTTCTCCCGAGGCTGTTTCATCTGGACCCCATGCGGAATGATGAGGCCTGCATGCAGTATGAGATGGACCTCAAGCTGGATCGGATAGACTGCGAGGTGGATCAGATACACCCCCAGACGTTAGGTGTGAAGTGGAAGGCGCCCAACGAATCGGGCGTCCGCCGCTATCGGGTGCAGTCCGGGCCGAGCCGGAACGGCAAGTGGGGAACGATCTGGGATCCAGAGGGGGTGACGCAGACGAACTATGAGGACTGGCCCCTGCGGCCCGGGAAGCCCGGGATGCCCGGGGAGTACCGCTGCTATCGGGTGAGGGCGGAATATCGGGAAGCATATGAGGATCGTCGCGAGAAGTATAAGGAGGTCGGTTGGTCGGAGGTGGTGTGCGGGAGGACGTCGAGTATGTGGGTAGAGGTCTCGACCTCCACAGAAGGGAAGAGCGCAAGTTCAGCGCAGCACGCGTCTCCCGGGCGCTCGCGGCGCGCGACCGGTGAGGATTCGGGCGCTCGCCACGACACTGCCGGCCCACCGGCTCGGAAGACCGCCGAGACCTCGTTGGCCGGAGCTGGCGTGACGTTCACGGTGAGGACGCGACCGCCCGTTCGGGCGGAGTACCGGGTGTGCTACCGGACGGAGGACGGTACCGCGGCGGCGGGTGCGGACTACGTTGCGACGGAGGGCGAACTGGTGTTTGCGGCCGGCGACGACCGGCGCACCGTGGACGTGGAACTGCTCGACGGCGGCTCGGGGACGTTTTACCTGACGGTATGCAACCCCTCGTCGGGGGAGGAGCTGGCACGCGGTGAAGCGACGATCGGGGCAGCGGCGTCCCGGCCCGCGTTCACCGGGCGCTTCGAGGACCTGCCGGCCGAGCATCACGGCTCGGTCTTCGGATTCGCGTTCCATTTCAGCGAGCCGCCGGCCGACGGGCTCAGCTTTCGCACGATGCGCGACAGCTTCTTCACCACGACCGGCGCGACCGTCACTCACGCGAAGCGCATCACCAAGGGCAGCAACGTGGGTTGGCGGGTGCAGGTCGAGCCGGACGGACTCGGCGACGTGATCCTTGCGGTTGCGCCCGGCCGTGCCTGCGATACGCAGGGAGCAGTGTGCACGGCCGACGGGCGCGTACTTCGGAACGGCATCCGCGGAGTCGTGCCGGGGCCGGCGTGGCTGTCGGTGGCGGATGCGACGGTACTGGAAGAAGCCGGGGCGACGCTCGATTTCGTGGTCACGCTGAGCCGTGCGCGGCACCGGGCGACCACGGTGGATTACGCGACGAGCGACGCCACGGCGGTGGCGGGCGAGGACTACACGGCCGCATCGGGCACGCTCACCTTTGCCGTGGGCGAGATCGACAAGACCATCGAGGTGACGGTGCTCGACGACGGTCACGACGAGGGCGCGGAGACGATGACGCTCACGCTCTCGAAGGCGACGTGGCCGACCCGGATTGCGCGCGCCGAGGCGACGGGGACCATCGAGAACTCGGACGCGATGCCGCGTGCGTGGCTGGCGCGGTTCGCGCGCACCGTGGGCGGGCAGGTGCTGGCGGCGGTGGAGGAGCGGCTCGCCGCGCCCTCCGGTGCGGCACGGGCCCGCGTGGCGGGGCGGCCGCTGAGCGTGGCGGAGGCCGCGCACGAGCGTGCGGAGGATCCAGGTCTAAGTCTAGCCCGGAGCGAGTCGCGGCTGACCCTGGCGTTCAGCGAGCTGCTGGCCGGCAGTTCCTTCGCCCTGCCGTTGAGCTCGGGGGCCGGGGCTGCGATGCCGGCGGGCGGCGGGAGCTGGGGGCTGTGGGGCCGCGGCGGGTGGTCGCAGTTCGCCGGCAGCGAGGGCGCCCTGGAGCTCGACGGGGACGTGGCCTCGGCGGTAGCGGGCGCCGACTACGCGCACGGCGCGGTACGGGCCGGGCTGGCGCTGGCCTACAGCGCCGGCAGCGGCAGCTACCGGCAGGCCGGCGCGGCAGGCGGCAAGGTCACCGCCAGCCTGCTGAGCGTGCACCCCTACCTGGGCCTGACCCTGAACGAGCGGCTGCTGGTGTGGGGCCTGCTCGGGTACGGGCTGCTGGGCGAGCTGGAGCTGGACCCGGAGCCGGGCGCGGCGGTGGGCACCGAGCTGGGGCTGCTGATGGGCGCGCTGGGCGCGCGCGGCACGCTGCTGGCGGCGGGTCCGGGCGGCGGCTTCGAGCTGACCGCCAAGGGCGACGCCCTGCTGCTGGGGATAGGCTCGGAGGAGGCCGCGGGACTGGCGGCGAGCAGCGCCGAGGTGCTGCGCTCGCGGCTGCTGCTGGAGGCGGCCTACCGCGACCTGCCGCTGTTCGGGGGGCGCGCTGAGCCCGGCGCTGGAGGTGGGCGTGCGCTACGACGACGGGGACGCAGAACGCGGCGCCGGGCTGGTGCTCGGCGCCGGCCTGGCCTACGCCCTGCCTGCCTGGGGCCTCACCGTGACGGCGAGCGGTGGCGCGCTGCTGCTGCACGGGGACGGCGGCTTCCGGGAGTGGAGCGCCGGCGGCGCGTTGCGATTCGATCCCGGCGAGCAGGGGCGCGGACTGGCGCTGCGCGTGGCCCCGTCCTGGGGCGCAGCTTCGACCGATCCCCGGAGACTGGGGGAGCTGTCCGACATCGCCCTCCTGGCATCGGCCCCGATCCGGCCCTCCTTGCTCAGCCGATTGGACGCCGAGTTGCGCTACGGGCTGGACCTTCGTGGCAGCGGCGTTGTCACCCCGTACGTCGCCATGCGCGAAACCCCGGCCGAGTCGGGCGCTCGGGAATGGAAGGTGGGCAGCCGCATGAGCATCGATCCCGGCATCACGCTCAGTGTGGAGGGGGTGCGGCGCGGGCAACCCGCCGCTTCACCGGAATACACGTTCGGCATGGGCGCACACCTGAGCTACTGAGCCCCCGACCGACACCACCCGGCGGCGCGCTCATCGCAGGTCGGGGCTGCGCGTCGGAGCGCCATCCGCATTGCGGATCACGTCGCGAACCGCACGGAGATAGGGGCGGCTCACCGGAATCTCCCGGTCACCGGTGAGGCACAGCACCATCCGGTGATCGCGCCGGTACAAACGAACGATGTGACGGGAGGCAACCCAATAAGAGCGGTGTACCTGCATCCCCCGGTCGTGAAGTTCGGCGACGGCGTCCGCGAGGCGCATCAGGATGACCGCCGATCCGGAGGTGGTGACCGCCTCCACATAGTGCCCCGCAACGTGCAAGTACACGATGTCTTCACCCAGCTTCGCGGGTATTCGAGCCATGAGCTGATTCGACTCGGCAGCGCTGCCGTCGGCGCTCTGCGCTGCCTCGCCACGGGCGGTCGCGGCGCTAGCTCCTTCGTCGTGCCGCTCGATCGCCTCCAGCGAACGAGTGGCGTCGAGCTCTTGAGCATCGGGAGTCATACTCCCGGATAGCGGTTGAGCGTCATCTTTGCTGGTCTGGATCGAGAGCAGGTACAGGCATCTGAGCCGCAGCACGAGCACGTAGAAAACCAGTCCCGTCGCCCACAGCAGGTTCATCGCGTTCACCGCATAGATAATCAGTACCGAGGTGAGGGAGAGTTGTCGGCCATGGAACAGAGAGAAGCCGGTGTAGATGACAGCACCGCATGGTACGGCGAGTATCGCGGCCGTGGCAGCCAGTCCCACCAGTACCTGTCGCATCGAACGGAAGCGGAGCAGGTAGAGCGCAAGAATCCCGCCCGAGTAGGATATCAGCAGGTCGGAAGTGCCGACGAAAGCACTGAACGCTACGCGTTGGATTGCGGTCAGTGAGCTCTTGAAGTCCCATGGGTCCCAGATCGCGAACAGCGCAGCCAACAGGCCCATGACAGCGGCCCCCAGCGTCACCATGCCGGGAGTGATCAACTCGCGATACGCAAAGCGCATGTCGTCCTTGAATAACTGCATGGCGGCTTAGGAATGGCGACGCGGCGTTCGGGAATGCTTCAGCAATTCAGGAAGCGATCGCGATGTCGATACGCAATTCAGGAAAAAACGGGGAAAGGGGAAACCTTGGTGCATCAAGTGCATTATGTGCGACATGGCTATTATTCACGAACGGCGACAGCCGTCAATCGCTTTATGTCGTGAATCGCGAGATATGATACCGTTCCGCGACCAACGCATCGGCGTTGCTGAGGCATTTGAGATTCCTTCATACCCGGGACTCCTTCTCGCCGGGATCCGAGTAAGGCGTGGCGCTGTCGTGGCATTGAACTCCAGGAATCCATCCGTAAAGCGTGTCATAGAGGATGTGCTACCTGTGTAATACAGGCTGTTGCTGGTAGTCCAGGAAATAATGCGTCATTCAGGAATCAACTCCGCAGTCGACTTGACTATCCGAGCGCGATGACTGTGGTAGAAGGCAGGGGTGCGTTGCGAGCCCTGTTGGCGACGGCTGTCGGTTTCAGTCGTCCAGCGGCACCACGCCTTCGCGGATCGCGATGCGAGTCAGCTCGGCGACGCTTCCGACCTGCAGCTTGGCCATCACGTGCTGGCGGTGGGTGTCCACCGTCTTGACGCTGACGTTCAGCGTGGCGGCGATCTCCTTGGCGGTCCTGCCCTCGGCCAGGAGCTGAAACACCTCCCGTTCGCGGTCGGTCAGCGCGGACAGGACCGACTCGGGCTCGTCCACGCCCTGCAGCAGATCGATGACCGTACCGGCGATGCCCGACCCCAGGTACTTGCGGCCGCGCATCACCGTGCCGATCGCGGCGGTCAGCTCATCGAACGCGCAGTCCTTGATCAGGTACGCGGAGGCGCCGGCCTTGATCATGCGCGCCACGAAGCGGTGGTCGTCGTGCTTGGACAACGCCACGGTGCGCGTGTACGGCAGCTCGGCGGCGATGCGCGTGGCGACCTCGATGCCGCTCAGACCGGGCAGGCTGATGTCCAGAATCACCACGTCGGGCCGCAGCTTGCGCGCCAGCGCCAGCGCGGACGGGCCGTCGGCCGCCTCGCCGACCACGGTGATGCCCTTCTGCCGCTCCAGCAACGCCCGCAGGCCGTCGCGCATGATCTGGTGATCGTCGACCAGGAGTACGTTCGCTCTCATCATCGGGATCCGCTACCGTGACTCTGCCGCCTCGCCCGGCGTCGGACAAGGCACCGACCGAAACCGGAACGGTGGTGCCGGTAATTCCGAATCACGGTCTCGGGGATTGGCTGATGGCTTCGGCGCCGGTCGTTCTGCATCCTTGGGGCAGAGAACGGCGATCCGCGGCGGGCTGGCCCCCCCCATCTGGCGCATTGGCAGTGCGCTTCCAGCCCCGCCGCGTAACCCGCCAGGGCGGCGCGTATGAGACCGTGGACGGCTGGTCTCATACGCGCCTGCTTTCTCCGGGGCGAGGCAGACGCATGGTCACCCGGCTTCCCGAACCGATGGTGGAGTGGATCAGCAGCCGGCCACCCAGATGGCGCAGGCGCTCGCGGACGCTGAACAGCCCGAAGCCCGTTCCCTCCGCATGGGAGAGCGCGGCCTCCACGTCGAAGCCGCGGCCGTCGTCCAGGACCTCGATCTCGTACACGCCTGCGCGAACCCGCGCCGTGACCGCCACCGACCGGGCTCCGGCGTGCTTGACCACGTTGCGCAGCAACTCGCGTACGGACCGGTAGCACAGGATCCGCTCCGCTTCCGTCAGGTCGTCGGGCTCCTCTCTTCCGGAGAAGCTCATCTGCACCCCCGAACGCACGTTGCGGCGTTCGACCAGCCACTCCAGGGCGGCATGCAGGCCGAGCTCGTGCAGCACGGGCGGTGCCAACGCGAACGTGAGCGCACGCGCGTCGCCGGCGCAGCGCTCCAGGATCCGCGCCAGCTCCGCCACGCGCCGATCCGCCGGGTAGGCGGAGGTGAGCTCGGCAGCCTTGATGCGGGCCAGGCTGAGCTCGTCGCCCAGGCCGTCGTGAATGTCGCTCGCGATCCGGCGGCGCTCGCGCTCCTCGGCCAGCACCATCTCCGAGGACAGGCGCCGCAGCCGGGCGAGGTAGGCGTTCGCGCGCCGCTGGTCGCGCCGCTGCCCGGTCACGTCCAGCACCAGGATGATCGCCAGCCGGCGGCGCTGGTAGGAGAAGCCGCGCGCCGAGGCCAGCACGATGCGCGTGGCGCCGTCCTTGCGGGTGATCTCCCACTCGTGCCGGTCGATCGGGCGGCCGTGAAAGGCGCGCTCGATTTGCGCGAGCGCCTCCCGGCGGGAATCCGGGTCGCGGATCAGCGCACCGGGAAACCCGGCGCGCGCCTCCGACTGCGCGTAGCCGGTGATCCGTTCCATGCTGGCGTTGTAGAGCGCCACCTCGCCGCGCGGGTCGACGACGGCGATCCCTTCCTGCGCCATGTCGATGACGAGCTGCCGGAAGCTCGGATCCCGGGTCAGGGCCGGCGCGCGGCGCTGCCGGTCGCCTTCGGCAGCTCCGTCAACCCGGGGATTCACGCCATCCATTCGTGCCACGTCCGGCCGGCCATCAGCAATCGCGAACGGCGACCTCAGCCTGATGCCTATGTCGCCGGCGCGTCGCTGTCGCCACCATGATGGCAGGTGGGAGGTGGACGATGAATCTGGACATCCAGGGCGTGCACATGCCGGTAGCGAAGGATACCCGAGAGTACCTGGAGAAGAAGCTGCAGCGGCTCCGCCACGTGGACGACCAGATCGTCGACCTGCGCGTGACCCTCACCGCCGATCATGGATCGATCCTGTTCGGGGCCAACCTGCACCTGCGCTGGGGCAGCGAACTGCACGTGGAGATCGAGTCGTACGACGAGCACGAGGGGGTCGACCTGCTCATCGACAAGCTGGAATCCGCGGCCATCAAGGACAAGGAGCGGATCCAGGAGAAGCGGAGGTAGGACCAGGATGGGTGTCATCACGATTTCCCGGCAGCTCGGATCCGGCGCCGCCGACATCGTCGATCAGGTGGCCGAGGAACTGCGTTACGACGTGGTCGACAAGCAGCTCATCAGCAAGGTGGCGCGCGCCACCGGCGTCCCCGAGGAACGGGTGAGCGAGGTCGACGAGCAGGACGAGACCGGGCTGCGCGGCATCCTGGAGCGCTGGTTCGAGGCGGCGGCCGCCACCGGCGCCTATCGTGCGTCGGGGTTCGGGGATGCGGCGATTCCGCCGGGCGCGCTCATGGACGAGTTGGGCGAGACCACGCACGTGCTGGATCGCGAGGTCTACCACGAGGTGGTCCGCCAGGCGATCCGCAAGCTGGCCGAGCGCGGCGACGTCCTCATCATCGGCCGCGGCGGCATGATGGTCCTGCAGGACGTGCCGGGTGTGCTGCGCGTGCGCGTCACCGCCTCCGAACAGTCGCGCGCTGAACGGGTCGGCGCGCTGGAAGGGCTCGCCGCCCGCGAGGCGCTGCAGCTTGTCCGTGACAGCGATCGGCGCCGGTCGGCGTTCATCTCCCGCAACTACCACGCCGACTGGGACGACCCCTCCCTGTATCACCTGGTGATCAACACGGAAATCGTGCCGGCGTCGACCGCGGGCAAGGTGATCGCGGTCGCGGCCAGGGATCTGGCCAAACCGCAGGCAGGCGCGGCCCGCATACGCAAGCGCTGGTTCCGGCGCTGAAACCCAACTTCCACCTGCTCATCTATGACCGGGGAGCTGAGGCCTGGTTCAGCTTGGGGTAGTGGGTCAGTTTGAGCGGGAAGGGGTCAGGGAGCGATGAGCTTCACTGCCAGCGCTACCAGGGTTGGTAATGCCCAAGGCGAGGCCAGACGACAGCGCAAGGATCTTCGTGAGCACCCATGCTTGAGTGGCGACGTGCTCTCTGTGCGCTTCCAGCTTCGTGACTTTCGTTTCCAGAGCACGAAGGCGGGCGTCTTGGCCGTTGCCATTCCGAGCGCCTGCTCCATGTGGCGTCTCTGTTGGGGTGTCGCTACTCACCGCCCCATTCCGCCATTCGTTGCCACAGCGCTACGTCGTACAGGCCGTAGTACCCCGAGACTCCCGTCACGACGCCACGTTGCCCATCCTTGAGAACGCCAAGCTTGCCCGAGACTTCAGCACAGACGGCCGTCTCATCTGCCACGATCCAGGCATGATCTGACAGGGCGTAGTTGCGTCTCGGGAAGGCGTCATCAACGTCTCTCTGCACGATCTGCTTCGAGATGACGACGAACAGGTTCATTGGGAGCGCCTCACGGCTCACCGTAGAGTTGAACCGTGCACGCCGTCAACACGCGATCGGCGGTACGCAGGGCAGCGGGACGACACCATTTATAGCGCTGCCCTGACCGGCGCACATCAAAACTGACTCACTACCGCCTGACCGACCGACTGGCGGGGACGGCTCACGGACGTGCTGGAGTTGCCTGATCCGGCAAACTGACCCACTACCCCTGCAAATGGAGACACTACCCCCGCGCGAGACACTACCCGCGCGGCCCGCGCGGGCGCTCGGTGGTCAGGGTCATCGTGATCGGATAGACTATCGTGATCGGATAGACTACTGCGTCCATGGCCCTGCTTTCGATCCCGCGTCCGCTGCACGATCGATTGGGCGACGACGCTGCCGAATCTCTGGTGGAGATGCTGCGCCAGCTCGAAGACGATCAGGAACAGCAGCGGGCGATCCAGAAAGCCCACGCCTTCGAAGTTCTGGACGAACGAGTCCTGCGCCATCTCGCCGAAACCGAGGAGCGGTTGCACAAGGAGATCGCCGCCGTCCGTACGGAGCTCGGCAAGGAGATCGCCGCCGTGCACACCGACCTCGGCACCCAGATCGCTGACGTCCGCAAGGAAATCACCGTCCAGACCCGATGGATTCTGGCGGTGATGGCCGCCGCCGCCGTGCTGATCCCGATCATGCAGCGAGTGATGGCAGCGCTGATTCCGTAGCGCGGGACCCCGTCTCCTGTGGACTTGTCTCCTGTGGACTTCTGCCGGCGCGCGGGGAACCGAGCCTGTCAGTTCACCAGGTTGCGCGGCGTGCCCGCCAGGAAGGCGCGGATGTTCTGCGCGGTGCGCGTGATCAGGTTCTGCCGTGCTTCGCGGGTCGACCAGGCCGAGTGCGGGGTGATCAGGGCGTTGCGCGCGGTCAGGAGCGGGTTGCCGTCCCGCGGCGGCTCGGTGGTGAGCACGTCGAAGCCGGCGCCGGCCAGCCGGCCTTGATTGAGCGCCTCGGCCAGCGCCTGCTCGTCGACGATGCCGCCGCGCGCCGTGTTGATCAGCAGCGCCGAGCGCTTCATCAGCGCGATGGCGCCGGCGTCGATCAGATTGCGGGTCGCCTCGATCAGCGGCGTGTGCACGGTGACCACGTCCGCTGCGCGCAGCAACTCGTCGAGCTGCGTGTTGGGGTAGGCGCCGTCGGGGATGCCCAGGGCGTCGTGGGCGATCACGCGCATGCCGAACCCCTCGGCGATGCGCGCCACCCCGCGCCCGATCGTCCCGAAGCCGATGATCCCGATCGCCTTGCCGTGCAGCTCGAAGGTCGGATAGCGCAAGAGGGTGAAGCCGTCGGCGGCGGCCCAGTCGCCGGCCGCGACGTCGGCGGCATAGCGGTAAGCCTGTGTGGCCAGGTTGAGGATCAGCGCGAAGGCGTGCTGGGGCACGGTGTTCTCCGCGTAGCCGGGCACGTTGCAGACGGGGACGCCGCGCGCCGCGGCCGCCTGCACGTCGACGTTGTCGTAGCCGGTAGCGGCAGCCGCCACCAGGCGCAGGTCGCGGCCCGCCTGAATCGCGGCGGCGGTCACCTTGGACTTGTTGGTGATCAGGATCTGCGCGTCGCGCCCGCGTTCGACCGCCTCTTCAGGAGTGGAGTTGGCGTAGCGCACGTAGCCGCCCTGACCGGCGATGCCGCTGAAGTCGACGTCGCCGTCCATCGAGTACATCGCGTCGTCCAGGAAGACGATGCGAACCGCGGGGCGCACCGGATCAGCCACGGGCGGCCGCCGCTCGACCGCGGTCGAGCGCCTCCGGGTTGACCACCACGTGGGGCGGCCGCTCGCCGTCGAGCACGGCCGCCATCCCGTGCGACATCATCTCCGCCATGCGGTCCATGGCGCCGCGGGTCATCGCCATGGCGTGCGGGGCGGTCAGCACCGCCGGATGGCGGAAGATCGGGTGATCGAAGTCGGGCGGCTCGGGATCGAACACGTCGAGCGCCGCTCCGGCCAGCGGGCCATCCTCGATCCCCGCAAGCACCGCGTCCAGGCTTGAGACCACGCCGCCGCGCGCCAGGTTGATCAGGAACGAGCCCGGCTTCATGGCCGCGATCCGGTCGGGACCGATCATCCCGCGGGTCTGTTCGGTGAGCGCGGTATGCAGGCACACGGTGTCGGCGCGCCGAAGCAGCGCGTCGAGCTCCACCAACTCGACACCGAGGGCTTCGGCCGCAGCCGCATCGGCGTAAGGATCGTGGGCCAGCAGCGTGACCTGGAACGGCCCGAGCAGCCGGGCGAGCGCCTGGCCGATGTTGCCGAAGCCGACGATGCCCACGGTCAGTCCGGCGATGTCGCAGGCCAGGAATGCCTCGCGCGATGCCCAGTTGCGCTCCTTCATCTGCTCGTCCCAGTAGACGATCCGCTTGTTGAGCGCCAGCAGATACGCGACCGAGGCCTCGGCCACCGTGGCGGCATTGGCGCCGGGTGTGGTGATGAGGGCGACGCCGCACTCGGTGGCGGCGTCCACGTCGACCGCGTCGTAGCCGACGCCGGTACGGCCGATCACGCGCAGCCCGGCGGCGCGGCGGATCAGGTCGCCCGGGGCGCCGGAGGAGCCGCGCAGGATGAGGCCGATGACATCGTCGTCGATCGACGCCTCCAACGCCGCCTGGGAGTTGTCGGCGGTGACTTCGATGGGTCCGTGCGGCTGCAGGATCCGGTGCGTCATTGCCGGAACCGCGGCGGTGGCGATGAACCTGGTCATGGGCTGTGCTTCTCCTCGGCGTGCCGGTAGGGAGCCAGGGCGGCCAGCGCCGCCTGCGCGCCATTCGCGACGTAGCTGCCGTCGGAACCGAGTGCGATGAAGGTATAGCCGCGCTCGATGACCGGCGGGACCTGGTCGGGCGTCTGCAGCAGGATGCCGGCCGCCTTGCCCGCCGCCCTGGCGCCGTCGGCGACCCGCTGCAGCGCGTCGATGAAGTCGGGATGGTCGAACTGCCGCGGGATGCCCAGGCTGAAGCTCAGGTCGTTGGGGCCGACAAACAGCACGTCGGCGCCGTCGACCGCAGCGATCTGCCGCGCGGCGTCGACGCCCGCGGCGGTCTCGATCTGCAGGACGGTGAGCAACCCTTCGTCGGCGCCGGCGCTATAGGCGGCGAAATCGGCGCCGAAGCGCGTGGCCCGCACCGACGATGCGACGCCGCGGATCCCGGACGGTGGGTAGCGCATCGCCGCGACCGCCGCGGCCGCCTCCTCCGGCGTCTGCACGTACGGCACCATGATCCCGTCGGCGCCCGCGTCCAGCGCGCGCTTGAAACGCGGCGCCTCGTTCCAGGCGATCCGCACCAGCGCCGCCGCGGGCGTGCCGGCAGCGACCTGGAGCTGCCCGTACAGGGCCTCCAGGTCCCCGGCGCCGTGCTCGATGTCCAGCACCAGAAAGTCGAATCCCGCATGGCCGGCCATCTCGACGGAAACCGTCGACCCCATGGTGCAGAAGCAGCCGGTGAGCACCTCGCCGGCTACCACCCTATCCTGAATGAATCTCATCGCCGCGATCTTATAGGAATGGTCACGGACGATCAGGGGCCGGCCGCTCCCGCCGGTTGACCACCGCGATGCCCACCGCGACCAGGATGCCGCCGGCGATCACAGCCGGTCCGACCGGCTCGCCGACCAGCAGGCGGCTGCCGGCAAGGCCGGCCAGCGGCTGCAGAAAGAACAACACCGACAGCCTGCTCGGGCTGTAGCGTTGCAGCATCGAGAACCAGGACAGAAAGCAGAAGCCGGCGACCACCAGTCCCACGTAGGCCAGAGCGACCGCCGAGCGCGCGCTCAGCGGCGTGGCGAACGGATCCTCGAAGATCAGCGCCAGCGCCGCGTAGGGCGGCAGGCTCAGCGTCATCATCCAGAACAGCAGCCGCAGCGCGTCGATCCGCCGGGACAGCCGCTTGGCGCACACCGTGCGCAGCGCCAGCCCCATCGAGCTGCCGAGCAGCACCACGTCACCGAGCGCCGTGGCGCCGGTGGAGATGTCGCGCCCGATGAACGTGACCGCCACCCCGCCGAAGGCCACCACGATGCCGATCGCCACCGGGGTCGTCAGCCGGTCGCCCGGCACCAGCACGTGCGCGAACAGCGCCGTGAAGAACGGAAACGCGCTCATGATGATCGTCGAGTGGCCGGCCGAGGTGTGATGGGTGCCCACGGTGAGCGCGATCGTCTGCACGACGAACAGCGCCGACAACGCCGCGACCCAGCCGAGCTCGGACCGCGGTATGGACAGCGGGTGGCCGCGCAGCAACGCCCAGCCGCTGACCAGCACCCACCCGAGCGCGAAGCGCACGGTGGACAGGGTGATCGGCGGCAACGACTCCAGGCCGATCTTCAGCCCGACCGAGTTGCCGCCCCACAGCAGCGCCAGCACGGCCACGAAGGCCAGCGCACCGGCAGGCAGTTGTTCGCTCCGCGCGGCCGGTGGCGTATCATCGGCCGAGGAGGCAGCCCCTCCGGAGGTAGTACGGTGGCTCACGAGCGCAGCACGGACCCGATCATCGCGACGCTTCAGGAGGTGGTGGCGATCCCGAGCGTCAACCCGGGACTACCTGGCGGCACCGACGGCGAGCGCGGCATGGCCGACTACCTGACCTGCTTCTTCGCGGACGCGGGAATCGCATGCGAGCGGTGGGACGCGCTGCCGGGGCGGCCCAACGTGGTCGCCACGCTGCCGGGACGGGACCCGCGCCGGGCCATCCTGTTCGAGTGCCACATGGATACCGCCACTGCCGAGGGCATGACGATAGAGCCGTTCCTGCCGGCCGTAAAGGACGGCAGGGTGTTCGGCCGTGGCTCCAGCGACACCAAGGCCGGCGGCGTGGCGATGCTGCACGCCATGCTGCGCATCGCCCGCTCCGGCGAGCCGCCGCCGATCAGCGTGATGTACGCGGGCGTGGTGGACGAGGAGTACCGCATGCGGGGCGCCGCCGCGCTGGCGGACGCGCTGTCGACATGCGGCACGCACATCGTGGCCGCCGTGGTCGCCGAGCCGACCGAGCTGCGCATCATCCGCGCCCACAAGGGGATCATCCGGGCCGTGATCGGCGTGCACGGCACGGCCGCGCACAGCTCCAAGCCGCACCTGGGCGCCAGCGCGATCAGCGCCGCAGCCCGGCTCATCACGGCGTTCGACGAGGAGGAGGCCGGCGGCTTCGCCGCGCGCGATGACGGCATCACCGGCGTGCCGACCCACAACGTCGGCACCATCCACGGCGGGCTGCAGGTCAACTTCGTGCCGGCCGAGTGCCGGCTCGAGCTCGACCGCCGCGTCCTGCCGAGCGAGGACTTCGCGGCCGTGCTGGAGCCGTACCGGCGCATCGCCGAGCGGGTTGCCGGCGAGCATGCGGGCGTCACCATCGACATCCGGGAGGATCTGTCCATCGAACCGATGGAGACGCCGGCCGATGCCGCGATCGTCGCCGGCGCCGTGGCGGCCGTGCGGGCGGTCACCGGCAGGGCGTCCGTCGACGGCGAGCCATACGGCACAGACGCCGCCAAGCTCAGCGCGGCCGGCATCCCCTCCATCGTGCTCGGCCCCGGCAGCATCGACCAGGCGCACGCCGCCGTGGAGTGGGTGGACTGCGCCCAGGTGCTGCAGGCAGTCGAGGTCTACCACCGCATCATGCTGGACGCCGGTGCATATGCCAGCACATGATGCTTCGAAGCGATGCCTAAGGTGTGACTACCGTCGGACCCACGACGGGCCGGTTCGATGAGCATATGCAGCAGTTCGAGGGGAATACCGCCCGGACGACGTGTTGACGATTGAGTCACGGGGCTCGGACGGAGCAGGATCGGGGACCAGGCAGATGTCGTTCCGGGGCACGCCTGTCGAGGTTGGCCGGCGCACGGCGCAGCGAACGCTACCAGGCCCCGCACCGATACCGAATCCCGATCCGGTACCTCCCAGTCCAACACCAAGGCGGATGTGACCTGCGATCATTTGTGGCAGGATGACGCGCTCACAATCACCGTGGTTCGCCGAGTTGACGGACCCGTGATATGGGAAGGGACGGCGACGGCTGTACCTCTTGGCAGGCTCGCTCGAGGCGTGGACCACGACATTGAAGTGACGTTCGAGCCCACCGGGGGGAGTGCCTCTGGTATCGAGCAGCCGGTGATCCGCGTCGAGGTAGTTTCCTCCAAGCCCGCGCAGGTTGATCCTCCGGGGCGCTGAGACCGGTTCGAGTATGGGTACGAGAATCTCGGTCGCGGCCGGTGGCCCATCGACCGGTGTGCGTTCGACGCGCAACGAGATGGCATCGCCGACCTGTGGCATGGCAAGACAATCACGGTCCCGAAGGGCGCCAAGCTCGCTCTGGGACCGTCCTTCCAGCTACAGTCTTCGCTGCTTCAGCTTCTGACGTTCAAGCTGGATGACCATCTGGAGAGTGGTCAGTTCGAAGTGAAGCCGAACACCAAGGATGGATTTCGGTTCGACGTTCATCTCGCCCGGGATCTTTTCACGTCTGGGACGAGCGGGATTTTAGCCCGGAGCGCGTGGCGACGGCGTTGTATCCTCACAGGCTGCCAAGTGTGGAAGAGGAGGATGAGTGAAGTGTCGTATCAGGAATTTGACGGAGCGACATACACCCAATTCCGCAAGGACCTGCTGCGCGAGAAGGGATCTTCTCGACAGCGGGAGTTTCTCGGTGCGGTGCGCGAAAGCGATCGCTTTATCGCGTTTCTACGGGACCTCGGACTCATCGCGGAAGGAAGCACGGTTCCGCTGTACGATGAGGTACTGTCCGAACAGATGTACCGCGAGCCACCGCCAGACGTAGAGGGGGGGCTCTATCGGAAATGGTCTGGCGTCGCTCCACGCTACGCTATGCGTGTAGCCCTACGTTCTGGGCTGCGGTGACTTCTCAGCACATCGAAGGAGGCAAGATACTCTCTTCGTATCTGGCCGTAGATGGAAGCGCTGCTGCAACAGGGGCCCAGCGTATCGACCGTTCGCTTGCGAGCGGTGAGCCAAAACGAATCGATGACTGCGTACGGTCGGTGATACGGCGTATGAGTGGCCTGCCCGAGGCGCGCGGCAACCGGAGCGTGTACGTGGACTGCCCGCTAGCGCGGGCATGGTGGCGGGAACGGCTTGTTGCCCGCGTGACGGAGCGCAGCGGCGTCGTGCGAAAGGAGATGGTCCGAGACGTGGTGCGACGGAGCAAGGATTACTGGGAGAAGCTGATCGTAATGATTGTGTCTCGAAGCTCTGTATTCGGTTCGACCATCGTGGTGGACGCGTTTGTAGCCAGTTTGGCAAGGCTCTTGACAGTTGAGCCGAAGTCGGCTCTTCGGGAGACGGACGCGCTGGTACGAACGGTGCGCAAAGTCAGTGCTCTCGGCGCAGGACGGGAACTTGGAGTCCTGGAGTTCAGCGAGATCGTCGAGCTGATGGATGGAGTTATTTGGGATGTGCATCAAGCCGCGGAGAAGCAGCAGTGGAAGGCTTCTGGTTTTCGTGCAGTCGCTCATCGCGAGTCCAGGGCCGTAGCGGAGAGCGTAGGTGAGCTTGAGGATCAGGCATTCATTGACGCGATCACAGACTTCGACGAGGCATGAAGCGCGGAGAAGTGTGGACAGTGTCCGGTCCGGGCTACGCGGGTAAACCGCGCCCCGCCGTCATTGTACAGGACGATAGCTTCGATGCTACAGCCTCGGTGACGATCTGTGTCCGGCCAAGAGCTCAGAAGCTTGGCGCCGACCGCTGCTTCAGAGTAAATTGCCGAGCAATGGACCTCGTGGAGATGCTGCGGAGGCCCGAGGGCAAGGATCTGGAGTTCAAGCGCGACCTCTCCTCACCGGCTCGGGTACTGCGCACGGTCGTCGCGTTCGCGAATACGACGGGAGGGACGATTCTCATCGGGGTCGAGGACCGAAACCGCGCACGTCCGTGGGGTTGAACAGCCACTTGACGTGGAGGAACGTGCGGCAAGTCTGATCAGTCGGTCCGGCCGCGCCTGCTGCCGGATCTGCAGATCCTGACGTTTCGAAACATGCACGTGCTGGCGGTGCATGTGTATCCGAGCCCGGCGCGACCGCATTTCATCGCCCGGGAAAGACTCCGCGCCGGTACCTACGTACGGGTCGGTTCAACCAACCACTTGGCGGATGCGCCGATGATCGCTGAAATGGAGCGCTTCGCCGCCGGCGACTCGTTCGATGAACAGCCGCTCCCGGCACTGGACTCGGAAGCGGTCGACTTCCGAGTCGCTTCCGAGTTCTTTGCCCCGGCGCGGCGACGCGATCCCAAGCGGCGCTATGTGAGCCGCGCCCCCGGTCGCGGCCAGTCAGCGACTGTGCGGCGGCACGGCATCGGTGCCGTCGAACGCAATGAGCGCCAGGTTGCGGGCTTCCAGCAGCTCGCCTGCCATCCGCAGCGGTACGCGACGGCGGCAAGGTGAGCCAGCCAGCTCTTCCGCGGTGACGAAGAAGATCCGGCAACAGTCCGCCTCCCGGCACCGGCGCGGTGTCCGGCTCGGCACGGAACTCGGCAGCTTGGCGCCGTGCATGGCTTCAGAGTAGATTGCCGAGCAATGGATCTCGTCGAGATGCTGCGCCGGCCCGAGGGCAAGGATCTGGAGTTCAAGCGCGACCTCTCCTCACCGGCTCGCGCGCTGCGCACGGTCGTCGCGTTCGCCAATACGACGGGAGGGACGATTCTCATCGGCGTCGAGGACCGAACCGCGCACGTGCGTGGAGTGGAGAATCCGCTGGATGTGGAGGAACGAGCGGCCAATCTGATCAGCGACTCGGTCAGGCCGCGCCTGCTGCCGGACCTGCAGATCCTGACGTTCCGGAACCTGCAGGTGCTGGCGGTGCACGTCCATCCGAGCCCGGCGCGGCCGCATTTCATCGCGCGGGAGGGACTGCAAGCCGGTACGTACGTGCGGGTCGGCTCAACCAACCGCCTGGCGGATGGATCACTGATCGCCGAAATGCAGCGCTTCGCCTCCGGTGATTCATTCGATGAGCAGCCGCTTCCGGCGCTGGACTCGGAAGCGGTCGACTTCCGAGCAGCTTCCGAGTTCTTTGCCGCGGCGCGGAAGCTGACACGCCACAACCTCGAGACCCTCCGGCTCGTCACTCGTCATCAGGGTCGGCTGGTGCCTACCACGGGCGGAGTGCTGCTCTTCGGAGTCGATCGCCTCGTTCATTTCCCCGACGCCTGGATCCAGGCCGGTCGCTTCGCCGGAACCGACAGAGCGGCGATTCTCGACCATGCGGAACTCAAGACGCCGCTCATCCGCGCGATCGAAGACGCCGTCGCGTTCGTGGGCAAGCACGCGCTGCACGGCGTATCCATCGGTCCGGTTCGGCGGGAGGAGCAGTGGAACCTGCCGCCGGCCGCGGTCCGCGAGGCGATCGTCAACGCCGTCGCCCACGCGGATTACTCACAGCGGGGTGCGCCGATCCGGGTCGCGATCTTCGATGATCGCCTGGAGGTGGAGAACCCGGGCCTGCTGCCGTTCGGGCTCACGCTCGACGATCTGCCGCTGGGTATCTCGAAGTTGCGCAATCGCACGATCGGGCGCGTGTTCCATGAGCTCGGGCTGGTCGAGCAGTGGGGAAGCGGCATCCAGCGCATGATCGCCTCATGTCGCGATGCCGGCCTGGCTCCTCCCGCGTGGGAGGAGGTCGGCCTGCGGCTGCGGGTCACCATCCGGACCGAGGTGACGGGGTCCGTGTCGGTCGATCCGGTCGATCGGTCAATCCTCGCCCTGCTGGAGCAGGGCGACGGGCACAGCACGAGCGAAGTCGCCGAGGCGATAGGGCGCTCGCCGCGCGCCACGCGCACTCGCCTCGCGAAGCTGGTTTCGCGCGGACTGGTCCGCGAAGTGGGCAGCGGTCCGCGGGATCCCAAGCGGCGCTATGTGCGCGCCGGCCGATCAGCGTCACGCACTCTGGGATCCTGACTCCGGCTGCGCGGGTGGTGCGTGGCGGCTGCCGGCGAACGCGATGAGCGCCAGGTTCCGTGCCCCCAGAAGCGCGCCTGCCAGCCGTAGCGGTACACGACGGCGGGAAGGTGCGCCGGCCAGCTCCTCCGCGGTGACGAAGAAGATGCGCTTCGGCGGATGCAGCTCGCCCCCCACGGGGAGCTCGGTTCGACCGAATATCGCCAGCCGGTCCGCGTCCCGATCGTCGATCACCCACGCCTCGGCCGCATCGACCAAGACTCGCCGAAACCGATACCACACCCCCTTGGCGTGGTCTCTCTGCCGATATTCCCACGCCCGGATCAGCTCCCGCTCGCGGATCAGGCGGGCACGCCGATGGAGCCGGTCGGTCATGGTCACTGTTCCTTGTCCTCGAGTCGCGTCATGAGTGCCGCGATGCGCTGTCGGTGAGGGATGGGATCCGGCATGTCGGCCACGGGCTCGATCAGCGACAGCGTGCTCAGGGCGGATGTCACGACATGGCGTTCCTCGTCGGACAGCGTCCGATATGATCCGTGCAGTTCCTGCAGATCAGGCGCGGTGCATACCAGAAGCAGGCCGAGCGCCACCAGCAGGTCACGATCCCCCTTCTCGCCGCTGCGGTCCGTCACCAGTTTCTCCAGCAGCAGACCCGCAGGCCGAGGCACCGGAATGGCGATGCCCTCGACCGTCACCGGCGGGCCCGGCCGGAGGAGCCCGAGAGCGCGGAACACCAGAAGCGGCAACTCCCGGTCCTCCAGCACGTACGTCTCTCCGGAACGATCGCTGTCCGGATCCATTCCGATGAAGTTGACCTCGATCATGTCGTCGCCAGCCGGCAGCCACACGGAAGGCTCCTCCCGGGAGGGCGACAGCCCGCGTAGCTGAGACAGACGGGCCTTCACGTCGGCGTGGCTGGCAACCGGCACGGCGATGTCGACGTCCTGAGAAACCACGAGCGAGGACCGTGCGTCCGGCTCCAACAGGTTCGGGACCTCGGACCCCACCACCAGGACTCCCGGCACGCCGAGTATCGGTTCCACGGCGCGCAGAGTCCGCAGCAGCCTGCTCCGAAAATCCAGCGACACGCCTGCGCTCAGTATATGCACCGCAAACACCCGCAACAATCGGGGTCCGGTGTCGCGCACGGCAAGAATTCGCACGCGCGCCCGAGATCCGCTTCAGCGCGCCCTTCCGATCAGTGAGCCGCAGCAAGGCGGCGCTCACCGAGAGGGCGACCCCGGAGTTCAAACGTGACCGCATGCTATGCGACCAGTCCATTCGCACGCTAGCCAACTGAAAGTGTTCGGTGTCTCGGTGTTGCCGATTCGCCGGCGATCGGGTTTACGTCTGACATGGAGCAGATCGTCAACCTGCATATCGAGAGGCTCCCCGAGGGCGTGTATCTGGCGACCACCGAAGAAATTCCGGGCCTCGTTGCCCAAGGCCGCACGGTGACGGAGACCTTGGAGATCGCCCGGGACGTCGCGAAGAAGCTGATCGAAGCGCGGTCGGAACTCTCTCGATCAACGAGGTTGACGACCGTGGGCGACAGCCTTGATTACCCGCTGATCGTCGGCACCTGATCCGAGCGGATGGGCAGACTTGCCGGATTTCGCTACCGGCAGGTCGCGCGCAGGCTCAAGCGGCTCGGCTTCGAGTTCAACCGGCAGGCGGCGGGCTCTCACGAGATATGGTCTAACTTACGGCTGTGCGCCAGCGAACAGACGATCGCGCGGATCCGCGCGGTGTGGGAAGTGTTTGGGCTGGCCACGCAAGCCAGCTACAACCGCCCCTGGCCGCCCGCCGGATAGCGCCGCCGGGGCGTTCTGCCAGCCCTGCAAGCACGCCTACGGGCTGTCACTTTACCAACCGCCGCGCTGCGGTTCGAGGCCGTTCTGTCTGAGATGCTTCCCTGCCGATTGCGCTGCTGCCTCTGTCTGGGCTGGTTCGGCCAGATCGCCCCCCCCGGTTGCCGCACGGCGCGCCGACATCCGTCACTGAACCCGCATACACGCCTCCCGCTCCGACTGGTGCCGAACTTCGCGCCTTAGCCCCGCAGGCAGCCGCCGTCCGGGTGACGCGTACTTCCGGCTCTCTCCGTCACCGACCGTGCTCCTACGGGGCCGCACTATGCCCCGCGACCCAGCTCGCAGGGCGCTGTGAACCCCGGACATCGACAACACTGGCCCCGGATCGTTGTCCGAGCGGCCCGGCTGATTCCCAAGCGTCACCGCCGTCTACGCCGACGCCATTCGCAGCGCAAAACCGTCCCGAACCTTCTGTTCAGCTACGCCATGGCCACCGCGCCGTGAGTAATCCGGGCATAAAGGGCACTTCTCCATGAAGACCTCGGAGCTTTTCAGGCAGTGATCGCAACAGTTCAGGAAGAAAGCATTGACCGTTCAGGAAATGGCCATGCTGTTTGGGAGAATATCTACAAGACGGGTTGTTGATCTCACTCCGACGTGCAAGCGTAGTCGCACGGGAGAGCCACAGATTGCATGATGGACATGGAGAAGATATGGCAGCTCCCGAAGGCGCGCTCGGTGTACGAGGTCCGGCTTGATGACCATACCGTAACCGCCGTGCGTCGACATGGTAATCCAGATGGAACCCGGATCGTCATGTGTCACGGAATTGGGTTGGCGATCGACCTCTACTATCCGTTCTGGTCGTTGCTGATGGATGACTTCGACCTGTTTGTCTACGACCTCAGGAACCACGGGTGGAATGCCACGGGGCCTCGCACGATGCATACGATTCCGACTCTGGTGTGCGATCAGGATCGCGTCGTTGCAGCCATCCATCGTCTGTGCGGGAGCAGGCCGACGGTAGGGCTGTATCATTCGCTCTCGGCCGTTCTGTCGCTCCTGCCAAGTTTGAACTCCGAGACGGTATCTTCTCCTCACAGAGTGCACGGCCTGGCAGCTCGACTGCTGTTTGATCCTCCAATTCATAAACCGATGTTTGACGACATCGCGCTCGACGTCATCACCGAGCGGCACGGGGCCGTGGCGAGAAGACGCATGCGCCGGTTCCAGAGCAGGGAAGCGTATGCGCGCTATCTCAGCCGTTCGCAGATGTTCGAGAGTGTGGTGCCCGGAGTCATCGAGCTGATGACTCGGACCACGCTCCGACGCTCTGCCGATCGGAGTGGCTACGAGCTTCGATGTCCACCCGAGTATGAGGCGCAAATCCTGCAATACGTCAGGAGCTATTCCGCGCTGATTGATTTGTCCACGTGCGGGCAGGCGACGAAAGTCATCGGTGGTGATCCGACGCTGCCTACATCCTATCTGCCGACATTCAATGCAGACGAAGTCGAGGCGATAGAGTACGATTTCATTCCCGAGTCGGGGCACCTTCTGCTTCTGGAAAATCCCGCGGAGTGCGCCTCGCTAGCGCGCGAGTTCATTGCCCGGATCCCGTTGGGGATAGACCTCCCCGGTCGAGCGGCGGAGAAAGGACTGCCTTGAGCCCGGTGCGTATTAGCTTAGTTGAGACGTCTGTGTCTCACGGAGAGGACTGTAGCCAGCCTATTCGAAACCGAGGTTCCGACTCAACTGTCGATGACGGACATGTTACAGATCCTGTTCTGTGGCGAACGGAGCACGAGTCGTAACGTCGGGCGTTCAGGCTGTCGGCGGGTTGTGGCAGGCGAAGGCGTGGCCGTCGGCGGTGGTGGTCAGGGCCGGCATCGAACGGCGGCACTCGTCGATCGCCTGCGGGCAGCGCGGGTGGAACGGGCAGCCGGAGGGCGGATTCACCGGGCTCGGCACGTCGCCTTCCAGGGGAAGGTCCGGGGGCGGTGCGTCCGGATCGGCGACGGGGACCGCCGACATCAGCGAGATCGTGTACGGATGGCGCGGCCGCTCGCAGATCGCCCGCGCGTCGCCCAACTCCACCAGATGGCCCAGGTACATCACCGCGATGCGGTCGGAGACGTAGCGGACGATGCTCAGGTCATGCGCGATGAACAGGTAGGCCAGCCCCATCTCGCGCTGCAGCTCCAGCAGCAGGTTGACGATCTGCGCCTGGATGGAGACGTCCAGCGCCGACACCGGCTCGTCGGCGACGATCAGCTCCGGTTCCAGCGCCAGCGCCCGCGCGATGCCGATGCGCTGCCGCTGGCCGCCGGAGAACTGGTGCGGGTAGCGGCCGGCCGCATGCCGGGGCATGCCGACCATGTCCAGCAGCTTCGCGGTGAGGTCGCCGAGCACCGCCGCGCCCGTGAGGCCGAACTCGCGCGGCCCCTCGGTGAGGATGTCCCCCACCAGCATCCGCGGGTTGAGCGACGCCCACGGATCCTGGAACACGATCTGCAGCTTGCGCCGCGCCTGCTTCACCCGCGCGCGCTCCATGCTGAGCAGGTCCAGCCCGGCCGCGAGCGAGTCGGCGCGCGCGCGGATCTCCCGCACCCGCCGCTTCGCGTCAGGCGACGCGCCCAGCGCGCGCGCCTCCCGGTCCAGCGCCACCACCTGGTCGACCAGCTCCGGATCGGCGTCCAGGAAGACCCGCCCGCGTTCCGGTTCGTAGAGCCGCAGCAGGCAGCGGCCGACCGTGGTCTTGCCGCACCCCGACTCGCCGACCATGCCCAGCGTCTCCCCGTGACTGATCGCGATCGAGAGGTCGTCCACCGCCGTGAGCGTCCCGCGGGAGCGGCCGAAGCCGCCCGCCTTGACCGCGAACTCCTTGCGCAGATCCGTGACCTGCACCAGCGGCGCGTCGCTCACGGCAGCCGCTCCTCCACCGGCCGCGCCGCCTCCCCGTGCAGGAAGCAGCGCACCTGGTGGGTCTCGTCGAGCGAGGTCAACGCCGGCTCCGCCTCGCTGCAGCGCGGCATCGCCTGCGGGCAGCGGGCGGCGAAGCGGCAACCGGGGAGCCGCCGGCGCGGGTCGGGCAGGTGCCCGGGAATGGCATGCAGCGGCTGCCGGGAGGCCGGCCCGGTCAGCACGGGCACGGAAGCCAGCAGCCCCTGCGTGTAGGGGTGCTGCGGCTCCTTGAAGATCCGGCGCACCGGCGCCGACTCGACCACCACGCCTGCATACATCACCACCACGCGGTCGACGAAGCCGGCCACCACCGCCAGATCGTGGGTGATGAAGATGATCGACGAATGGACCCGCTCCTTCAGCGACCGCATCAGCCGCAGGATCTGCGCCTGGATGGTGACGTCCAGCGCGGTGGTCGGCTCGTCCGCGATCAGCAGCGCCGGCTCGCACGCCAGCGCGATCGCGATCATCGCCCGCTGCCGCAACCCGCCGGAGAGCTGGAACGGATAGTCGCGGACCCGCGAGTCCGGATCGGACATGCCCACCAGGCTCAGCAGCCGTACCGCCTCCTGCCGCGCTTCGCGGCGGTCCATGCCGCGGTGCAGGAGCAACGCCTCGGCGATCTGGTCGCCGATCGAGAAGACCGGGTTCAGGGAGGTCATCGGCTCCTGGAAGATCATCGAGATGTCGTTGCCGCGCACGGCGCGCATGTCGCGGTCGTTCAGGGCGGTCAGCTCGCGCCCGCGCAGGCGGATCGAGCCGCGCTCGACGCGTCCGGGAGGCTGCGGGATCAGCCGCATGATCGCCAGCGAGGTGACCGACTTGCCGCAGCCGGATTCGCCGACCAGGCCCACCGTCTCCCCCTCGTCCACGTGCAGGCCGACGCCGTCCACGGCGCGCACCACGTGGTCGTGCAGGTGGAAGCTGACCTGCAGGTCCTCCACGGCCAGGACCGTGGCGGCGCCGCCCGAGGTGTCGCTCAATTCCGGCTCCGCGGATCGACCGCGTCGCGCAGGCCGTCGCCCACGAAGTTCCACGCCATGATGGCGATGAAGATGAAGATGCCCGGCAGCAGGATCCAGGGGAAGTCCTGGAAGATCCGGTAGCCGCGCGACACCGACAGCATCAGCCCCCAGCTCGCCTGCGGCTCGGTGATGCCCAGTCCCAGGAAGCTCAGGGCCGACTCGCCCAGGATGAAGCCGGGGATGGTCAGGGTGACGTGGACGATCACGTACGACAGCGTGTTGGGCAGCACGTGGCGGCGGATGATCTTGAAGGGACCCAGGCCGAGCGCGCGGGCCGCCAGCACGTAGTCCTCCGAGCGCAGGGAGAGCACCATGCCGCGCACGATGCGCGCCAGGCCCCCCCACACGACGAAGGAGACGATCAGGATGATCAGGAAGTAGACCTGGACGCTGTTGAGGGTGGGCGGAAAGGTGCCGCGCAGCGCCAGCAGCAGGTAGAACGCGGGGAAGGCCAGGAGCACCTCGGTGAACCGCATCAGCAGGTTGTCGATCGCGCCGCCGAAATAGCCGGCGGCGCCGCCGATCAACAGGCCGATCACCAGCGTGATCGACGCGCCGATCAGCCCGACGGTGAGCGATACGCGCGCGCCGTGCAGCAGCCGCGACAGCAGGTCGCGCCCCGCGTGGTCGGTGCCGAGCGGAAAGAAGCCGCCGGTGGGCGAGGTGAACAGGTGCGTGCGCGCCGTGAACGTCCCCAGGAACCGGTACGGCACGCCGCGCACGAAGAAGCCCACGAAGTTCTTGTTGCCCTTGGCGATCACCAGCTCCGCGACGGGCGTGGCCGGCAGTCCCAGCTCCACGTGCACGGTGCGGTGCAGATCGCGGCTCGGGTCGCGCTCCACCTCTGCGATCAGGGCGCGCAACTCCGCCAGCGCCGGGTGGTCCTGCGCCAGCCCGTAGTGGCGCCGCAACGCCGCGACCGCCGCGCTCGCGCGCGCCGCCGCCGAATCCTGCATGGCCACGGCGCGCAGGTCGCCGCGTCCGGCGACCGTCTCCTGAGAGATCACGCGGATGGTGTGGCGCGGCACGCGGCCGTAGGTGCGCAGCGCCTGACTGACGATGCGCATCTCGAAGGCGAACGGCCGCACCACCACGCGGCCGCCGTCGAGGTAGCTGAAGTGCACCCGCGTCGGCGGCTGATACGACTTGGTCTTGTCCGTCCAGCGCATGGTCGCCGGCGACAGCGGGTCGGCGAGCAGCGCCAGGGCGTACAACACCAGCAGCGTCACGGCGCCGATCCTTCCCAGCGTGTGCCTGCGGAACTTTCTCCTGAAGCCTCCGAGCAGCGATTCGACCGCTTCCTCGACGGCACCGCCGGCGGCCGCGGTGATTGGGGCGCTCATGTCACGCGGATCCGCGGATCGGTGATCGCCAGCAGGATGTCGGCCAGCAGGTTGCCCAGCATCAGCAGGATCACCCCGTAGATCAGGCTGCCGGACACCAGGTACGGGTCCTGGTTGAGCAGCGCCGACAGGATCAGCTTGCCCAGGCCGGGCCAGCCGGTGACGATCTCCACCAGCGCCGCGCCGCCCAGGATGTCGCCGATGCTGAAGCCCAGGAGGGTGATCATCGGGTTGATCGCGTTGCGCAGCGCGTGCTTGAGGATCACCACCCGCTCGGCCAGTCCCTTGGCGCGGGCGGTGGTGATGTACTGCTGGCCCAGCACCTCCAGCATGTTGGCGCGCATGATGCGCGTCAGCCCGGCGGTGATCGCGGTGGAGATCACCAGCGCCGGCACCATCAGGTGCTTGGCCAGGTCCCACATCTTCCCGAACGTGGAGAACTGGTCGTGATCGATCGAGGTCATGCCCCCGATCGGCAGCCAGCTCCCGGTGGCGGAGATCACGTACAGCAGCAGCGAGGCCAGGAAGAAGTTCGGGATCGACAGCCCGAAGAACGCCAGCACCGCGATCGACTGGTCCTGCCACCGGTACTGCCGCGCGGCGGCGATGATTCCGGCCGGAATCGAGAACCCCCACGCCAGCAGCAGCGACACCACCGACAGCAGCACCGTGTTGGCCGCCCGCTGCTGGACCAGCACGAACACCGGCGCCTTGAAGGTCTGCGAGAAGCCGAAGTCGCCCTGCGCGGCGTTCCACAGGTAACGGCCGAACTGCACGTACCACGGCTGATCCAGACCGAAGTTGGCGCGGAACCGCTCCAGGTCCTCGGCGCGGATCTCCGGGTTGAGCGCGTACGCGGTGTAGACGTCCCCGGGCGCGAGCTGGATCAGCCAGAAGGCGAAGGCCAGCGTCACCAACAGGATCGGCACGGCGTTCATCAGCCGCCGGCCGACGACGCGCAGCAGTGACAGGCTCATGGCCGCGAGTCCCTACCGTGGATGCATGCGAGTGCTCCCTCAGCGATATGGAGAGCCCGGGACGTTCGTGCTCGTCCCGGGCTCGAATGTCGTCCGGCTACTTGACGAAGAGCCGGTCGGCGATGCCCCGAATGCCGTAGCCGTTGAGCGGGTGCGGCTTGATGTTGCCGATGTTGTTGCGGTAGGCGTGCATCGTGGCCGGGGCGAAGGTGTAGGCCCAGGGGACCTCATCGATCCAGAGCTCCTGCAGCTTGCGGAAGCCGCGGATACGCTGCTCCTCATCCGTGGTGAGGTTGGCCTCGTCCCAGGCGGCGTCCACGGCGGCCTCCCAGTCGCGGCGTGGGGACTCCTGGCCCGGCTCGATCATGTGCAGGTTGCCGCGTGACGGATACACGTTGGCGCCCCCCACCGGGTCGACCGATCCGGTCAGGCCGATCAGGATCATGTGCCAGTCGTAGGAGGCGACCAGACGGGTCACCAGCTCGTTGAACGCCTCCGGTTTGAAGGTCACGTCGATGCCGGCGGCCTGTGCCTCCTGGGTGAACAACTCGCCGATCTGCTCGCGGACCGTGTTGCCGGAATTCGTGTTGAGGATGAGCTCGATCTTGTTGCCGTCCTGATCCTCGCGGAAGCCGTCGCCGTCGCGGTCGGTGTAGCCGATCGAGTCGAGCAGCTCCTTGGCGCGCTCGGGGTCATACTGGAGGGCGGCGTCCGGGGCGCCTTCCCAGTAGTAGGGGGAGACCGTCCAGACGAACGAGTACTGCGGGTATCCGAAGCCGAAGGCGATGTTGTTGATGATGGTCTGGCGATCGATCAGGTGCGCCATCGCCTGCCGGAAGCTCTTGTTCGACAGCCAGGTCAGCGCCGGCGGCTCGATGCCGCCGTCTTCCTCGCCCTCGATCGGGTTCTGGTTGAAGGTGATGAACTGCGTGCTGGATGCGGGACCCACGTTGTAGATCAGGAAATCGTCCGACTCCTGCCTGTCGACCAGGACGCCGTAGTCCTCACCGCGCAGTGTTATTGCATCGGTTTCGCCCGCGATGAAGCGGGCCAGCTTGGTGTCCTGATCCTCGACGAACTCGATCACGAACTCGTCCAGGTACGGAAGCTGCTGGCCCCACTCGTCCTGCTCGTAGTAGTTGGCGTTGGGCGTCATCACCACCCGCTGGCTGGGCAGGTACTCGCTGATCAGGAACGGCCCGTTGCCGACGATGGTGCTCACGTCGGTGTCGACCCCCCAGAAGGAGTTGACCGCGGCGGCGCCCTCCGCTTCGATCAGCGGCTCGAAGATGTGCCGCGGCATCGGCCCGATCGAGGCGATCTCGAAGATGCCGGCGTACACCGACGGCAGCACGATGCGGTAGGTCAGGTCGTCGATGAGCTCGAACTCCGCGAACTCGCCGCCGATCACCAGCGCGTCGCGGATGCTGGTCTCCACCTCTTCGTTCTTGTAGATTTCGTTGACGCTCCACACGATTTCGTCCGCGGTGATCGGGTCGCCGTCGGACCAGGTCAAGCCGCTGCGCAAGGAGAGCGTGATGGTCTTCTGGTCTTCCGAGATCTCCCAGCTTTCGGCCAGGCCCGGCTCCCACTCCAGGGTGAGCTGGCTGCGCCGCACGACCCCCGCGAACATGCGATCGGTGATGTCGGTCGTCGAGGTCTCCTTGGCCACCACCGGGTTGAAGGTCTTGGCGTCGGAGATGTTGGTCACCACGAACCGGCCGCCGTGGCTGCCGCGCTCCCACGCGGAGTGATCGACCGGGGCGAGCAGGTCGATGGGGCTCATCTCCTCGGCCATGGCCTCGTCCTCCTGGACGGGAGCCGCCCAGGTACCGGCTACGACCAATCCTGCTATCAGGATGGCGAGGATGCTCTTCGTCATCGTCATCGCGAACCTCCTGTGAGATCTAGAGATGCTCCGATCCTACCGCATGCTTACGGGTGTTGCGCGCCGGTGCAGAGAAACTCAGGACAGGACGCCGATGGTAGGCCCGAAGCTGTCCTGATAGGGCTGCGGGTCGACGCGCACGTCGATCAGCGTGGCGACGTCGGCGGCCAGCGCCGCGGCCAGCTCGCGGCGCAGCGTCTCCGGGTCGTACACCGTCGCGCCGCGCAGGCCGCTGGAGCGCGCGACCGCGGCGTAGTCGACCGGCGCGAACTGCAGGGAGTAGGGGTCAAGGCCGCGGGTCTTCTGCCGTGAGCGGATGGTGCCGTGCGCCTGATCGTTGATGATCAGCAGCGGCACCGCCGCGCCGGTGCGGGCGAAGGTCTCCAGCTCTCCCAGGCGCATCAGCAGACTGCCGTCGCCGCCGATGCCCAGCACCGGCGTTTCGGGGCGGGCGAGCTTGGCGCCCAGCGCCGCCGGCACGGTCAGGCCCATGGTGCGCCCTCCGCCCGAGCCGAAGAAGGTGTCCGGCTGCGTGACCGGCCACAGGTGGTCGAGCATGACGATGAAGACGCCGGTCTCCGAGACCATGATGCCGTCCTCCGGAAGCAGCTCGCGGGCGATCTGCACCACATCCTGGGCGGCCAGCCGCGCCTCCGGCGGGCGGGCGAAACAGCGCGCCAGGATGTCGGCGCGGATAGCGGCCACGCGCTCGGTGGGGAAGCCCTCGCCGGTCTGTGCCGGCAGGGCGGCCGTCAGGGCGGGGAGCGAGGCGGCCAGGTCGCCGTCGACGCGCACCGCCGCCGGTGACACGATCTCGAAGTCGGGCCGTGCCGCCAGCTCGCAGGTGGGTATCCCCAGCGCGGTGTCCCACCTTCCCTCGACGGACAGACCGTCGACGCCGATCAACAGCGCGCCGTCCGCTTCGGCCAGGATGCGGTTGGCCAGTATGTTGGGCCCCGGGAACGCCATGAACACGCCGGCGAACCGGGGGTCGTCCTCGGGGACCATGCCACGCGCGTGAAAGCCGTGCAGCACCGCCGGCCGCATGCGGTCGATCAGCGCGCGCACCGCCCCGGACGCGCCGGCCAGGGCGATGTCCGGGCCCAGGATGACGACCGGCCGCCGCCAGCCGCCGACCAGCCGCGCCGCCCGCGCGATCGCCGCGTCGTCGGGCGCCGGTCCGCCCAGACGGGGCTCGGGCCGTTCGGTGGGGCCGCTGCCGGCATCGGCCTGCGTCTGGTCGGAGGGCCACTGCAGCAGCGCCGGCCCCGGCCGGCCCGCCGTGGCAGCCGCGAAGGCGGCGTCGATGGTGCGGCCCGGGTCGCCGGCCGCGTCGATCTCGAGGGTGGCGTTCGACACGGGGGCGAACAGCGGCTCCTGCACGCACACCTGGGACATGTCGTTACGCGCGCCTGACCCCATGCGCTCGCACAGGCAGACCACCGGCATGCGCTCGAAGAAGGCGTTGACCGCGCCGGCGGCCAGGTTGCCGGCGCCGGCGCCCTTGATCCCGATCGCCAGCCCGGCGCCGCCGCGCAGGTGGCCGTAGTAGGCGGCGGTGATGGCGGCGCTGGATTCGTGGCCCATCAGGACCAGGTCCAGGCCGACGTGGCGTCCGGCCTCCATCAGGTCCATCAGCGCGCCCGAGCCGGGCAGGCCGAAGTAGAGTTCCAGTCCCTCCTGTCGCGCGCGGTCGGCGATCCTCTCGGCGATGGTCATGTCTGGCGCCCTCCGGGGCGATGTTAGACCACGATGTCCTTGCGCCGGTACCACAGCGCGGAGACGGTCAGCAGCACCGCCGTTCCCAGCAGGAAGTAGGCGAGCCGCCCGGCCGTCAGCGCGTAGTCGGGATCCAGGATCGAGGTGTCCAGGAACCGGTAGGGGCTCAGGTTTCCGATCGGCCGCGCCTTCTCGGTGGTCTTGGAGATGGCGTCCACGAAGAAGCCGCCGAGCGCGATAGCCACCGCCACGCCGGTCATGCTGCGCCCGCGGCGCACCGCGGCCGACAACAGCAGGCCCAGGGAGGCGAGCAGCACGGTCAGCAGCAGCACGTACACGTTGTAGGTAAACAGTGCCCCCAGATCGACCGGGTCGGGGCTGAAGCCGGTGACCGCGGCCGCGGACACGGCGAAGGTCACGGCGTTGAAGGCGACCACGTAGACGTAGGCGGCGGCAGTCTTGCTGGCCCACACCTGCAGGCGCGACAGCGGCTGCGCGAGCAGGAACTCGGCTGTGCGGTCGCGCTCCTCCTTGAGCAGCAGGTTGGCGCCCAGCGAAGCGGCGAAGATGCCGCCCAGGATCGTGATCACGATCCCGCTCTCCGTGACGTGGAAGCCCAGCGGATCCACGAACATCGCAGGGTTCTCGATGTTGAGCGCCTTCAGCACCGCGTCCGGGTAGGCTTCCAGCATGCTGGCGAAGGTGTCGCCGGATTCGGCTATCGACGGGAGGAACAACGAGTAGAGCACCACCAAGCCGGCGACGATGGCGGTCCAGGCGATCGCCTGCCGGCGGTTGCGGCGCAGCTCGTGCGTGAACAGGTGCCAAGCGGGATTCATGACGGGGCCTCCTCCGCGTCCCCGTCCTCGGTGTCGCTGCCGTAGTAGTGCAGGAACACGTCGTCCAGGGTCGGGTCCTCGATGGTGACGTCGACCACCCGGCGTTTGGCCAGCAGCGCGAGCAACGCTCGTGGCGGCCCGGTGAAGTCGAACCGGGCGCTGTCGTCCTCCACCGCGAGGTTCGTGACGCCCTCGATCGCGAGCGCCTGCGCCGGCGGATCACCGGGAAACACGGCCCGCACCCGTTTCAGGTGGCGCTGGCGGAGCGTCTCGATCGCCGCGACCTCCACGATCCTGCCATTGCGCACGATCGCCACGCGCCGGCACATGCGCTGCACCTCGTCCAGCACGTGCGACGAGAAGAAGACGGTGGCGCCGCGCCCGTGCTCCTCGCGCAGCAGGTCGAACAGCACGCCCTGCATCAACGGGTCCAGGCCGGCGCTGGGCTCGTCCAGGATCACCAGCTCCGGGCGGTGCTGCAGCGCCAGCACGATGGCCAGCTTCTTGCGGTTGCCGGTGGACAGCTCGTCCGCCTTGCGCTGCAGGTCCAGGTCCATGCGGGCGGCCACTTCCCGGCCCCAGGCCGGCTCGACCCCGTGCATACGGCTCGCGAAGCGGAGCATCGCCTCGCCGGTCATGCCGCCGTAGAAGCCGACCTCGGCCGGGATGTAGCCGAGCCGGCGGCGGATCTCGGTGCCGCGGCTGGTCACGTCCAGCCCGAACACGGTTGCGCCGCCGCGCGTCGGGCGCAGCAGCCCGAGCAGGGTCCGGATCGTCGTCGACTTGCCGGCGCCGTTGGGCCCGATGAAGCCGAAGAACTCGCCGGCCTCCACGCTCAGATCCAGTCCGTCGATCCCGCGCGTGCGCCCGTAGTACTTGGTCAGCCCCCTGGTCTCGATCATGACGTCCTGTCCGTTATTTTGATCAGTCAAAATATCTGCTTCTCAAGACCAAAGTCAAGCAGGCCGTGGCTGGTGCCGCGTCATCGCCCTGGAGGCTACTCTGTCGCGCGAAGAATCGCGTGAGCCTGATGCGGCACGTCGACGATCGCGAAGTACGACTGCGGGTACAGGTAGTCTTCTCGGATTCGTCCATGACGCGCAGGTATCCTTCTTTCGCGGCCCCTTGGTCAGGAACTATCCGATAGAGCTTCCGTTTCTCCAGATCATCGCAGTCTCTGTTCGCGATACACATTGCGTACTGATCTTCCATGTTATCAATGCAGGAATCGTTTGATTCCCGTACTCACTCTACCGATTCCATGAACCTCGTACCAGTGGAGGTCTGCGTGGCGGATGTAAGGATTCGGAAGCCACTCCGGGACCAGCGCGACCGCCCGCATGATCGCGTAGTCGAGCGCTGCCTCCATCAGGATCGCTCGCTACGGAGCCGGATCGAACGATGCGACCGATTGACCTGCAGGAGTACGCGCAGAGCGGCGCCGGCGTTGGCCGCTGGCGCCCGCCGCGCGTTTGCCGGCGGACTGCTCCACGGCTACCTCACCGAGGAGGAGGCGCTGCACACCGTCCGCGGACGGATCCGCATCGACGACCAGCTTCGACGCAGGTTCGGCGTCGCCGTGCCCGTGGAGAGGTGCGCTACGACGAATTCACCGACGACGTCACCGCCAACCGTCTGGTGAAGGCGGCCGCGGTCCGGCTCGGCAGGATGCGGCTGCGCTCCCGGCGCTCCCGTGACGGTCTGCGCTGGATCGGCGCGCGGCTGGAGAACGTGTCGCTCGTCGAGGCCTACGCAACGGCGCTCGCCCTGCCGGGAGGGCTGCTGATCTACGCCCAAGGCGAGGCGGAGCTCGCCGCGTATCGGGTTCGCCATGCGGGAAAGCGGCTGAAGATTGCAGCCCTCGACCTGTCGGGGACGATAGATGATCTCCTCGCGCGCATCGGCGCTCTGGCGCAGCGGATCCGCTTGATGCGCATGGAATCCGCATGAATCAGGCCGCCTGATCCGCAGTACCGTGCCCGCGGCTCCCTGCCCATGGCAGGCTCGGCCGTTTCAAGGTAGCGTGGCGCCATGTACCAAAAGACATCCAAAGTCGGACGCATCGTTGCGATTTTGGCCGTCGTCGTGCTTGTCGGGATTGGCATCGTCGTGATCCTGGTGACACGTGGTGGAGACGAGGCTCCGAGCGAGCCCGTCCAAGAGGAGACAGCAGAGCAGGTTGAAGTGACGGAGGCTCCTGCGGCTACCGAGGAAGCACCTGCCGCTCAATCGGAAGAGCGAGAGGCAGAAGCTGAGGCCCCGACGGACGCAGAGGAGGCCGGGCAGGAACCGGAAGCCGAATCACGGAGCGCTGCTCCTGCACCGGATCAGGGACGGTCCGAGGACGAGGTTTCGCGTACGACAGAAAAGTAGCGGATTCGGGGTCGGTTGCTCGCGAGCGTCCCCGGATGACAACTCGTCTCTACGGCAAGGCTTCCAGTGCCATGACGCTTCTCGTGCCCGCTGCTTCAACGCCGCAAGGAACCGTTCCATTCCCTGGCGCAGCGCGGCTCGGCCGGAGGACTTGGTTGGACCTCCGCCCTCCATGTAGATGCCGATGCTGCTCACAGGTTGGCGCCGATCTCTCCCATGCGCCAGAGATCGCCTAGCGGCGGAATGTCCCCGGCTTCAGGCACGTCACCGCCCGGGATCCAGGACTGGGTCGGCATCAACATGCGACGCATGAGAGTGCCGTCCGGTGTTCGGTAGAGGAGATAGCAATTGGCCTCGGGCGAGGGTTCGTTCCGCAGTACCTCTTCAGCGATCTCCACGCGGTGGCGGACGACGGAGAACACGAGATGATGTCCCAGAGTCTCGATGGGAGTGTTGATTCTCGTTTCCAAAGTAACCTTCGTTGAAGCTCCGTTCCCCTTCCAGAGCCACTCCTGCGCGCCGCCGCCGTCACGGATCGCCGCTGCGAAGTCACCGGGTGCTGCGTGCAGCAGCTCGAATGCCTCGACGACATTGGACTTTCCCGCTCCATTCGGACCGATCAGGACATTGAGGTCGCTCAGGTCGAACCACTCCGTTCCGGGTCCGAAGGAGAGGAAGTTGTCGAGACGGATGCTCTGAATGGTCCTCACCCATGACTCCAGGGTGGCGGTCGTCGGCGTGCCCACACCGCCACCCCACTATACCGGTTGGCGAAGCCGGACATTCAGCGTTGTGCGCGGTCGGAGCGGCTGGCAGGCCGTGCGAGCGTTCCCAACGCCGACCTCTATCAGCTCCTCGCCTGCGCCACGGCGCCCGCTCGCGATCGCCGCCTGGATGACACGCGTGGCGGCCGGTCATCATCGCACGGTTGTCTCTCCGGTGTTCGGGTCGAAAGTCACGGTTGCGACGTCAAGTAACTCGGGATCGCTGACCGCATCGCGTCTGAACACCGGCAGATTAGCTCCGTCGTGCCGCGCAGACGGCGTAACGAGGCCGGCCAATCCCGACTGCATGGCTTCGGCGCCGAGCTGATTGCAGAACGTGTAGTCGGTCTTGTCGACCAAGCCCGGCCACTCGGTCGCCTTCGGGCGCAGGTCCTTCTCGGTCCCTCGGAAGGTGCAGCTAACCGATGATAGTACGCCGGCCGAGGAGAGCCGGCGTACTCGCAGAAGCGAGGGAACCAATACCTGATCTCCGCCTCAGCGGTAGTGGTGTCCAAGGAACTATAGAATACGGAAAAAGACCCGTCGGAGAATCGAGTCTTGCGACCCAATCTTGGCTTTGGGCGAAACGGGCCGTCGCACAGTTCTTCCAGGTCCCTGCGGTACCCGACCGCGTTCAGTATCTCCTGCAGCTCGTCGCTGCTCTGAGCGTCCAACTGCAATTCGTCCCTGAGGTCATCCGGGATGACCGCCAATCGGAACACCCGTCGGCGACTGCTGCGACTGAGAATCTTCTCCAGCACGATTACCGTCCGGCGACCGTGTCTACATATTCCTTGACGAGCAGCAGGTCTTCAACTGAACCGTTCGACAACAGTGCCAGCGGCGACTGTCCGTGCAGCAGCGAATGCGGCTCCCGTAACCACTCGTTCTCAACGTCCAGATCGCGGAAGAGGGAACTCAACGTCGCCCGAATCGCGAACAGATATGCGATCCGGTCTCGAACATCCCGACCCCGAAATGTTTCGAGTCCGTCAAGGACGGCGGCTACGTGGTCCGCGTCGGACTGGTCGAAGCCGAGAAGGCCGACGACCTCGGCCGTCTTCAAGTGCCAGAATTGCTTAAGATTCGAAACGAACTGGACCGGGCCGGTCAACCTCCTTCGTGACACTATACGAGTCAAGTGTTCCCGATTCTCATAGTAGCTGCCCGATTGAGCCATCGGTCCGCGTAGGATTCCAACAACCGGAGCTGACCACTCCAACCTGCGTCAGCCATCCCGAGAGCCATGGATTCCGGCACGTCGTAGACGGTGATCGGTCCATTTGAAACACGGGTTACCGCTACGAATCTCCCGTAGAATATCGATATAGTCTTCACGTCGCATGCGTGACTCACCTTCTCCGGTACGTGTGTGCGTGCCGATCTGCTGATATATTGGGAGTTTCACGCGGCTCCGTCAAGCAGTTGATGGGCGGGTGGCGCCTCGAATAGATGGTCGTAGCCGGCTTGCGGGAGGAGGGGGAACGATCTCATGGTTTGACGATGTCCGATCACGCCCATACCATGACGACCAGTCGCGCACGTTGGCGATGCGTACCCGCCGTATGAGTATCCTTCAATCCAACAGCGCTCCCAGTGCGAGCGGGCCGATCGACGTCGTCGTGGTGGGCGCCGGGATGTTCACGCGGGACGTGATCCTGCCGTCTCTGTACCACTTGCAGCGGTGCGGGGACGTGGGCTCCATCTCGATCGCCGCCACCAGCACCGCCCGACTGGCGCCGCTCGCCGGTGACGCCGAGCTCGCGGAGGCGTTTCCGGATCAGGGCTTTACGGCCCATCCGGACCTGAGCTCCGGCGACCGCGACCCGCGCGCCTACCTGCGCGCCCTGGATGCGCTGGCCGCGCAGCAACTGGTATTCGTGGCGGTGCCGGACCACCTGCACCACGGCGTCATCGTCGACGCGCTGCAGCGCGATCAGCACGTCTACAGCGTCAAGCCGCTGGTGCAGCGCTTCGAACAGGGGCACAGGATCGGCGAGCTTGCCGCCGAGCGCGGCCTGTTCGTGGGCATCGACTACCACAAGCGCTTCGACCGCCGCTCGCTGATCGCCCGGCGTCAGTACGGGCGCGGCGACTTCGGGGAGTTCGCCTACGGCGAGGCAAGGCTGTTCGAGCCCTACTTCTACCGCCACTCCAACTTCCAGAACTGGTTCACCTGCGACAACAGCGATCCGTTCACCTACGTGGGCTGCCACTACGTGGATCTGGTCTACTTCATCACCGGCCTGCGTCCGGTCGCGGTCAGCGCCGCCGGCGCCCCAGGCGCCTTTCCCAACGGCAACACCGGCTATCTCTGGGCGCATGGCCGGGTCCACTGGGAGAACGGCGCGATCCTGTCGGTGAGCGCCGGCCTCGGCTACCCGGATGACGGCGCCGGCTCCAACGACCAGGGCATGACGCTGTATTGCGAGGGGGACGGCCGTACCGGCCTGATCGACCATGACGACCAGTACCGGGGGGTCGAGTACGCCTACGTCGCGGCCACCGGTCCGGGTGGCAGCCGGTTCAACTTCGTCAATCCCGACTTCTTCCGGCTGGCGCCGCGGGACGGCGCCGGAGCGGACACGATCGGCTACGGCTTCGAGTCCATGGCCACCGGCGTGCGGACCGCGCTCGCGCTGCGCGATCTGCCGCTCGACGAGCGGCGCGCCCGGCTGCAGGAGATCGACCGGCAGGGGCTCATCGCCACGCCGCTCAACAGCGGCATCAACGAGCTGGTGGTGGAGGCGGCGCGGCGGTCGCTGGCGGCGGACGGCGTGGCGGCACGCATCCAGTACGATGGGACGCCAGAGGTCATCGATGGCTGCTGAATACTCGCTGGAGCCGGTCGAGGTGCCGCCGGTCAGGACCAGGCACCGCCGCATCTGCACGCCGCTGCCCGTACCCGAGTCGCTGCCGGTGCTGGAGCGGCTGCGCGCCGCCGAGCCGCGTGCCATGGCCGGCCAGCCGCCGATCGTCTGGGACCGCGCCGACGGCTTCCAGGTGTCCGATCGCTGGGGCAACACCTGGATCGACTGGTCGTCGGGCGTGCTCATCACCAACGCCGGCCACGGCCGCGCCGAGATCCGCGACGCCGTGACCGACGCGGTGTCACGGCCGCTGCTGTCCGCCTACGTGTTCCCGCACGAGCGGCGCGCGGCCCTCGCCGTGCGCCTGCAGGCGCTAGCCCCCGACCCCGACAACTACACGGTGTTCGTGGTGACCACCGGCAGCGAAGCCAACGAGGCGGCCATCAAGCTGGCCAAGACCTACGGGCTGCGCACGCACGGGCCGGCCAAGCGGGTGCTGGTCTCCTTCCGCAACGCCTTCCACGGCCGCACGATGGGCGCGCAGCTCGCCGGCGGCATGGCCGCCCAGCACGAGTGGCTGGCCGGGGAGGGATCGACCTTCGTGCGCGTGCCGTTCCCGGACGGGTTCAAGAACCCGGACACCTCGTTCGACTCCTTCCTGGCCGCGCTTGCCGATGCCGGCGTGGTACCGGAGCAGATCGCCGGGGTCATCACCGAGTCCTACCAGGGGGTCGGGCCGGATTTCCTGCCGGATGAATACGCGCAGGCGCTCTGCGCCTGGGCGGCCGAGCACGACATCGTCACCATCTTCGACGAGGTGCAATCCGGCTTCGGGCGCACCGGGCGGATGTTCGCTTATCAGCACTACGGCGTGACCCCCGACCTGATCACCTGCGGGAAGGGCATCACCTCCAGCCTGCCGCTGGCGGCGGTGATCGGGCGGCGCGACATCATGGACCTGTATCCGCCGGGGTCCATGACTTCCACGCACTCCGGCTATCCGGCCGGCGTGGCGGCGGCGCTGGCCAACCTCGACCTCATCGAGCGCGAGTGCCTGGTCGAGCGGGCGGAGACGCTCGGCCGCATCCTGATGACGGAGCTTGCCCGGATCGTCGAACCCTATGCGTCGTCCCTCGCCTGTCTGCACGGCCGCGGGCTGGTGGCCGGCATCCAGGTGATGCGGCCCGGCACGCGCGAGCCCGACGCGGCCACGGCGGCGGCGATCACCCAGGCGTGCTTCCGCAAGGGCCTGCTGCTGTTCGCGCCGGTGGGAGTGGCAGGCGAGTGCGTCAAGATCGCCCCGCCGCTGGTGATCAGCGAGGAGGCGCTGCAGGAGTCGCTCGCGGTGTTTCGCGAAGCGTGTGCGGAGGTGCTCGACGCCCGCGATCCTGCTCCAGAAACGTCAGCGCGATAACGGCCAGCGCGCCGACCACCAAGGCCAGCACCGTCCACTGCAGCGCGGCGTGGAGCGAAAACGCATCCGCCAGCCACCCTGTCACCGACGCGCCGATGCCGGCCGGCAGTCCGCCCAGCCCGATCACCAGTCCGGCGGCCACGCCGGTCGCGTGCGGACGCCGCTCCTGCGCCATGACGATGGTCACCGGCAGGGTGGCTCCCAGGGCGGCGCCGAGCACCGCCAGCGCCACGAGCTGCACCGCCGGCGGCGCGTGGATGAAGGTCAGGTGCGCGGGGATCGTCAGCAGCGCAGCGCCCAGGAGGGTGCGCGTGCGGCCGATGTGGTCGGACAGGCGGCCGCCGGAGAGGCTGCCCGCGCCCACGGAACCCATGAACAGCACCAGTGGCCAAGCCGTGGAGCCCAGCGATTCGGCGGTCCAGGTCGGCAGGAAGCTGGTGATCGAAAGCTGAAACCAGCTTCGCGCCATCGCGAAGAGCACGATCAGGGCCAGCGGCAGCACCGGATAGACGCGCCGCTCCGCCCGCGGCCCCGATGATGAGGACGGCGATGGCGCCGCGGCGCGCAGACGAGCGTCGCCCTCGGCCGATCCGTCGCCGGCAGCGAGAGCGCCGGGAGTGAGCAGCCGCCAGACCAGCAGCGCCGAGCCCAGGCCGACCACCACCGCGGCGCCGGTGCCGGGCAGGCCGAACAGGCCCAGCGCGACCGCCATCAGGGCCGGGCTCAGCGCCGATCCGACGTTGCCGCCCACGGAGAACAGCGACATGGCCGCCCCGCGCCGCTGACGCCCGTCGGGGCCGGCCGCGCCGTGCGCCACGCTCATCGACCCGGCGGGGTGAAACGCACCGCCGCCGATCCCTCCCAGCCCGGCCAGCACCAGCGCCAGCCCGAAGGAGCCGGTCAAGCCGATGCACCCCATGAAGATCCCCGACCAAGCCAGGCTGATCACGATGATGCGCTCCGGTCCCCAGCGCTGCGCCAACGCGCCGAGCCACGGCTGCGGCAGGGTTCCGCACACGGAGTGCACCAGCGCGATCAGGCCGACCTGCGTGAACGACAGCCCCAACAGGGGCATCAGCAGCGGGTAAGTGACCGGCAGGAAGTTGTTGGTGATCTCCAGCAGCAGGTGTCCGACCGCCCCCAGCGCGATCGGGCGGCGGCTCACCGGATCGGCTCGAAGGTGTCCGGGGGCCGGTCGCGCGTGGTGATCGGGCGGTTGATGCCGGCCGTCACCCGAGCAGTGGCCGGCTGCGCTCCACGAGCTGCAGGGCGATGCCCCACGGGTCGCGCAGGAAGATCAGCGTGTCGCCGCCGCCGGTCGCACGCGGCTCGCCCTGCAACTGCGCGCCGGCCGCGGCGAGCTGCCTGGCCTTCTCGATGGCGTTCGTGGAGGAGAAGGCCAGGTGCAGCACCATCGGATCCTGCGCGGCATAGTCGGGCAGCGGCGCCTCGTCGAAGCGGTACAGCTCCAGCACGGTGTCGCCGTCGCTGTCGGCCAGAAAGGTGGTGTACGTGGGCGCGCCGCTCTGGCGTACGACCTGCATGCCCAGGTTGGCGACATACCAGTCGGCGATTGCGGCGGGATCGGGGACGTTCAATGCGATGTGTTCGATCTTCATCGGTTCAGCAATTCCTTGGCGGCATTCTAACCGACGCCGAGCGCGGCAAACGGTGGGGCTCCGGCGTGCTACCCTGGACGCGAGCCATGAGTGCCCAACGTGTCGCCGTCCTGGGGGCGAGCCCGAAACCGGACCGCACCTCCAACCAGGCGGTGCGCCGCCTGCGGCAGCATGGCCATCACGTGATCCCGGTCCATCCCGCGCACGATGAGATCGACGGCCTGCCGGTCGCCAGAGATCTGACGGCGATCGACGGACCGGTGGACACGCTCACCGTTTACGTGGGACCCCGGCATGGCGAGGAGCTGATCGACCAGATCATCGCTCTGGCTCCCAGCCGGGTGATCCTGAATCCGGGCGCGGAATCCGATCGGGTCGAGCAGCGGCTGCAGGAGCGGGGCATCCCGGTCCTCCGCGCCTGCACCCTGGTGCTGCTGGCCAGCGGCCAGTTCGCCGCGTAGCGCTGATGGCTGACTGGAAGCCGGATTTCCTGATCGACGGTCCCGACGATGGGCCGCCTCTGGCGCTCGCGCACGGCGCCGGGGTGTCGATGCACCACAAAGCGATGGCGGCTCTGGCTTCCGCGCTCGCAACCCATGGGCTGCGCGTGTTTCGGTTCCCGTTCCCGTACATGGCCGAAGGCCGCTCGCGGCCCGATCCGGAGGCGGTGCTGGTGGATACGTGGCATACGGTGATCGGCGCCATCGGCGGTCCGGCGCAGTTGACGATCGCCGGCCGGTCCATGGGGGGACGCATCGCAAGCATGGTGGCCGACGAGTGCGGCGTGCGCGCCCTGGTCTGCTTCGCCTACCCGTTCCACCCGTCGGGCAAGCCGGAGCGGATGCGCACCGAGCACCTGGGCGACCTGCTCACACCCACGCTGATCGTGCAGGGCGAGCGCGACCCGTTCGGCGACCGCGAAGAGGTGCCCGGCTTCGGGCTGCCCGACCGCATTCGGATCGCCTGGATCACCGACGGTGACCACGGCTACGCGCCGCGCAAGCGGTCCGGCGTCACCATCGAAGAGAACATGGCGGCGGCCGCCGCTGCTGCGGCCGACTTCCTGAACGAGGTGGGACGATGAGCGACTTCACGACCCGCCCGGAGATCATGGCCCGCCGCTACGTGGTCACCTCCGGGCACTATCTGGCCACGGCGGCCGGCGTGCACATCATGGAGCAGGGCGGCAACGCCATCGACGCGGCGGCGGCGATGTGCATCTGCCTGAACCTGCTGGAGCCGTACTCGAACGGGATCGGCGGCGAGGCGCCGACCCTCATCTATTCGGCGGCGGAGGGCAAACCGTTCGCGATCAGCGGCATGGGCTGCTCGCCGGCGGCGCTCACCATCGATTACTGCCGGGAGCACGGCATCGATCTGATTCCCGGTGACGGCTACCTGCCGGCCTGCGTGCCGGCGACCCTGGACACTTGGGCGTGCGCGGTGGCGCGCTTCGGCCGCCTGCGCTTCGCGGACATCCTGGCCCCCGCCATCGAGCTGGCCGAGGAAGGCTTTCCGGTCTATCCGGCGTTCAGCCGCAGCACCGAGGACAAGGCGGCCCTGTTCCAGGAGCGCTACCCCTCCACGGCGGCGATCTACTGCCCCGGCGGCCGCATCCCGCGCACGGGCGAGCGGTTCCGCAACCCGGACTTCGGGGCGACGCTGCGCATGATGGTGGCCGCCGAGGAGGCGTCCGGCGGCGGGCGCGAACGCGGCATCGAAGCGGCGCGCGACGCCTTCTACCAGGGTCCGATCGCCGAGCGCATCGTCCGCTTCATCGCCGAGCCGCTGCTCGACGGCAGCGGCGAGGAGCACGCCGGGCTGCTGACCATTGATGACATGGCCGCCTGGCGGGCGGCGGCGGAGACGCCGAGCAGCGTCGACTTCCGCGGCGTCGAGGTCCACAAGTGCGGTCCGTGGACGCAGGGACCGGTCTTCCTCCAGCAGCTCCGCCTGCTGGACGGCTTCGACCTGCAGGGCATGGGCCACAACTCGGCCGACTACCTGCACGCCGTGATCGAGTGCGCGAAGCTCGCCTTTGCCGACCGCGAGGCCTACTACGGCGACCCGGAGCACGATCGGGTGCCGCTGGACCGCCTGCTGTCGGCCGGCTACGCCGATGACCGGCGGAAGACGATCGGCGACGACGCCTCCGGAGAGCTCGTCGCCGGACCGCTGGGAGCGGAGGGGCTGCCGCTTGCCGACGTGCTGGCCGACAACCGCGCGGCGCTCGGTGTCACCGGCCGCCAGGCGGGGGAGGGTGCCGGACACGCGCACATGGGCGACACCACGCACTGCGACGCGATCGATGCCGACGGCAACATGGTCGCCTGCACCCCGTCCGGCGGCTGGATCGGCTCCTCCCCGGTGGTGCCGGGGCTGGGCTTCCCGATCGGCACCCGCGCGCAGATGTTCTACCTGAACCCGAATCGGGCCAACGCCGCGGCAGGACGCAAGCGGCCGCGCGCCACGCTGACGCCCAGTCTGGTGACCCGCGAAGGCCGGCCGGAGATGGTGTTCGGCACCCCCGGCGGCGACGGCCAGGACCAGTGGACGCTGCAGGTGTTCCTGAATCACGTGGTGTTCGGCATGCCGTTGCAGCAGGCGCTGGAGGCGCCGACGGTGCACTCGACCCACTTCCCGTCGTCGTTCTATCCGCGCAGGGCGTATCAGCGCGGCGTGTCCGCCGAGAGCCGCATCGAGGCGGGCGTGCTGGACGAGCTCCGCCGGCGCGGCCACGAAGTACGGATGACCGGCCCGTGGGGGCACGGCAAGCCGATGGCCGTCCGCATCGACGCGGAACAGGGCGTGATCCGCGGCGGCGTGTCGCCCCGTGGCGTGATCGGCTACGCGCTCGGATGGTGAGGGCAGCGGCGCCGGGAGCTTGTCGGGTTGCCGAAAAGCGGCGCCGTTCGCCGCGCGCCGTCCTCGGCCAGGCGGCGGCTTTCGGGCGATAGAGGCTTTCGGGCGATAGATGGGCGAATGGTCCGCGTGGCGATCGCGCTTCAGCGCGTTGCGCCACCGCGATTTTCGCTATTTGTGGCTGAGCAACTCCATCGTCATGGGGGGAAACCAGGCCACCTTCATCGCCGCCGGCTATCTGGCCTATGAGCTGACCGACTCGGCGTTCGTCCTGGGGCTGGTCAGCATGGGCTTTGCGGTGCCCATGTTGACCCTGTCGCTGCTGGGCGGCGCGCTGTCGGACCGGCTGCCGCGCAAGCGCATCCTGCAGATCGGGCAGCTTCTGATGGCGGTGGGCGTCGCCGCGGTGGCGGCTGCGATTTTCTTCGGCGTGATCGGCTGGGGGCACCTGCTGGCAGCCTCGGCCCTGCAGGGGGTGGTGTTCGCCTTCGTGGTGCCCGCGCGCCAATCGCTGATCGTCGACATCGTCGGCGATGACTCGACCGGCAACGCGATCGCGCTGGTGTCGGTCTCCTTCAGCGCCACCACCCTGCTGGCGCCGGCGATCGCCGGCGTGCTGTATGACAGCGTCGGACCGTTCGGCGTTTACGTGACCGTGCTGATCGCCGATCTGGTCGCGGTCGTGTGCACCGGTCTGGTGCGCCACTCGGGGAAGCCGCGCGCGCCGGGCAAGGCGTCCCGGTCGTTCCTGCGCGACATCGGCGCCGGTCTGCGCTACGCCCGCAACGACGAGCTGCTGGTGGCGCTGATGGTGGTGGCGCTGGCGTTCACCGTGCTGGCGATGCCGTACCGGTTTCTGCTGCCGGTGTTCGTGGTCGAAGTGTACCAGCACGGGCCACGTACGCTGGGGTTGCTGTCCAGCATGGTCGGCCTTGGCGCGATCCTCGGCGCCTCCTACGTGGCTTGGACGGGGCGCCGCCACCGCGGCGCGGTGTTGCTGGTCGGCGCAGTGGCATCAGGAGCGGGGCTGGTGATGATCGGGGCGGTGCCGGTGCTGGCCGTGGCGGTGGTGCTGACGGTCCTGGTGGGGATCGGCGACGCGCTGCGGCGCGCGCTCAATCAGGCGCTGCTGCTGGAGGTGGCCGACGCCGAGTACCGCGGCCGGGTGGTGAGCATCTACGCGATGAACTTCGGGCTCGCCCCGGCCGGAGCCCTGCCGGCCGGCGCGCTGGCCGAGCTGCTGGGCGTGCGTGCGGCGGTGGCGATCTTCGGGGTGCTGCTGATCGGGCTGTCGGTCCTGATCGCGCTGCGCAGCCCGCGGCTGTTGCGCTACCAGTAAGGGCGCGCCGGCAGCGCCCGACAGAGAGCGGCCCCGCCCATCGTGCAGGCGGGGCCGCGGTTCGGACGAGACCGGCGGCCGCGGTTCGGACGAGACCGGCGGCCGCGGTTCGGACGAGACCGGCGGCCGCGGTTCGGACGAGACCGGCGGCCGCGGTTCGGACGAGACCGGCGGCCGCGGTTCGGACCAAACCGGCCGGCGGGCCGGCTCGTGTGCGCTGAACTAAAGCTGCGCGTCCACTTCCGGGATCGCCGTGTGCGTCGGGAACCCCCCGAGAGCGGCGATCCCGGGGTTCTCGGCCAGGAAGGTGTCCCAGCTCATCTGCCGCTCTGCGACCACCTGTTTCCAGTCGGTGGCCAGGAGTTGCTGCACGAGGCCGTCATAGCTCTCTTCGAACTCCGCTTCAAGGCCCCCAACGACGACCTGCGCTTGGTGATCGTCTGTGACATGTGGCTCACCGGCTTCGACTGCCCGCCGGCGCACACGATGTATCTGGATAAGCCGCTGGCCGGGCACAACCTGATGCAGGCCATCGCGCGCGTGAATCGCGTCTACGGCGACAAGCCCGGTGGATTGATCGTGGACCTGTTGGGCCTAGCCGACCAGTTAGGAGATGCGCTCGCGACTTACACCCAAGCCGGCGGCACGGGCGAGGCCGTCAGGAAGGTGCAGAACGAGGCTGTGCCTGCCATGCAAGCGGCCTTCGAGAAACTACGTGGCTTCTTCCACGGTTGCGACTACGAGCAGGCGCTCGACGCCAAACCGCAAGCCGTGCTTCTGGTGTATCTACGCGCGATCGATCACGTCTTTGGGCAGAACGATGGCTGGAAGCGCCTGCGCACGCTGGTCAAGGAGCTGTCGGCGGCCTTCGCGCTGGCGGTTCCGCGCCCGGAGACCGAGGCCATCACGGCGCACCTCGCCTTCTTCCAGCGCGTGGTGGCGATGATTCGCAATCGATTGGCAGACGATACCGGCGGTGGCGCCGGTCACGCTCGGCAACGCGACATCGACGCCGCCGTGCGCCAAGTGATCGGCGGCGCGATCGATGCCGACGAAGTAATCGACCTGTTCGCCGTCGCGGGGCTGTCGGACGCCCGCCTCGACATCCTTGGCGATGAGTTCCTCGGTCGGGTGGCGGCGCTGGAGCAGAAGAACCTGGCCTTGGAGACGCTGCGCAAGCTGCTCAATGACCAGATTCGCATCACCGAGCGCACGAACATTGTCCGGAGCCGCAAGTTTCGCGAGGCGCTCGAAGACGCGATGCTGCGCTATACGAACAGGGCGATCACCACCGCCGAGATGATCTCGCAGCTCATCGACTTGGCGAAGAGCCTGCGAGACGCGCAGCGGCACGGTGAAGAACTCGGCCTGAGCGGCGAGGAAACTGCCTTCTACGACGCTCTGGCGGAGAACAGGTCAGCCAGAGAAGCGATGCAGAGCGATACGCTGCGTCTCTTGGCCCGGAAACTGACCGAAATGGTCAAGAACATGCCCAAGCTTGACTGGACCCATCGCGAGTCGGTACGGGCGAGCCTGCGGCGCAATGTTCGCCGATTGCTGGCAAAGCACGGCTACCCTCCGGATCTGGCCGAAGACGCGACGCAGCTCGTCTTGCGACAGGCGGAGTTGTCAACGGAGAACTCGGAGTAAACCAGGAACTCGCGCTGCCAGTTGTAGCCGAAGACGCCCTCGTACGGATAGACAGAACCGCCTTCGTACCTTCCTCAGGGGGTGAGGGACTCCGGCAGCGGCTCGAAGCCGGCCGGCAGCGGCGCGATCGCGTACACCGCCTCGCGCGGTGACTCGCTCAGCGTGAGCGCGGCCGTCTGAGCGGTGCCGAGATCGACCACCAGGAGTCGGTTGCGCTCGCCGATCAGCAGCCGGTCGTCGCCGGCCGGACAGATGCCGCGCAGGAACCCGTGCGGCGCCGGGGGTGCCAGCATCAGGGAGCCCGCCGTGCCGTCGGGACGCAGGACGCGGAGCTGGCCGGCGCCGGTGTCGAGCGTCAGGACGGTGCCGTCGGCCATCGGCAGGACGTTGTGGATCGGTACGGCGACGTCGTCGGCGACCGAGATGGGGGAGCCGAGTCCGTCGGCGCGTGCGATCATCCCGCGGCGGCCTGCGTCACCCTCGGCCTCCAACCGACCGACCGTCACCAGTGGCGCGCCGTCCGCGTCGAAGCCGACCCCGTTGGCATGCAGGAGGTTGCTGGCCTCCAGGGGGTAGCCGGCCGGGTCGCGATAGTCGATGGCCGCCGCGAAGCGCGCAGAGTCACCGGCCATCCCCGCCGCCGGCCGCAGGTCGACCAGATCGGTCAGACGGCCGGCCGGATCGAACGCCGCCAGCGCGTCGTTGGCGGTCGAGCAGACCCACAGGCGGTCGTCGTGGAGGGTGATGTCGTGCACGTTGCCGCACCACGGGTGGCCGATGCCGGCGAGCCGCCGCCAGGAGCGGTCGAAGCGCAGCACCTCCGAGCCGTTGGCGACGTACACGGTGTCGCCGTCGGCGGCAAGCCCGCGGCCGCCGCGGATGCCGCCGCGTGGGTTCGGCTCCCGCTGCAGGTGCTCACAAGGCGGCACCGGGCAGGAGCCCTGCACACCGCGTTCCGGGTCCACGACGTACAGGTGGCCGGAGGGCTCGTCCGGGCGGCTGCCGCGGCAGATCGTCGACACCAGATAGCGCTCGCCGGCAGGCGCTTGCCCCACCCCTTCCATCTTCCTATATAGTATGTGGTCGGCCGGCCGCGGCATACGAGTGCCACGTGCGCGGCGCTCATCAACACCACACCGAACACGGTTTGAGGCGATGATTGAGGTAACCAACGTCACCAAGCGCTACGGCACGCATACCGCCGTGGACGACGTCAGCTTCCGCGTGGAAGACGGCGAGGTCGTCGGCTTCCTGGGTCCCAACGGCGCCGGCAAGTCGACGACGATGAACATCATCACCGGCTTCCTGTCGGCGACCGACGGCGGGGTCACCGTCGACGGCGTCGACGTCCTGGAGGACCCGATCGGGGTCAAGCGCACGCTCGGCTACCTGCCGGAGTTGCCGCCGCTCTACGTCGACATGACGGTGCGCGACTACCTGCGGTTCGTCGCCCGCGTGAAGGGCGTCGATCGCGCGGACCGCGACGACGCCAATGAGGAGATCATGAAGTCGGTCGGCATCGACCACGTCGCCGATCGCCTGATCCGCAACCTGTCGAAGGGCTACCGGCAGCGGGTCGGACTGGGACAGGCGCTGGTCGGCGACCCCAAGGCGCTCATCCTGGACGAGCCCACCATCGGGCTCGACCCGCACCAGATCATCGAGATGCGCGATCTGATCCGTACGCTGGGCGAGCGGCGCACCGTCATCCTGAGCTCCCACATCCTGCCGGAGGTGTCGGCGGTGTGCGAGCGCATCATCATCATCAGCCACGGCAAGATCGTCGCCAGCGACACGGCCGAAAACCTGGGCAAGGCGCTCGCCGGCTCCGGCCGGTTGTCTCTGCGCATCAAGGGCGCCGCGTCCGCCGCGCAGGCGGCGATCAAGGACGTGGACGGCGTGGCTTCGGTGCGGGTCACCGGGCAGAGCGACGCCATGGGCACCGTCGACCTGGAGGTGGACACCGGCGACACCGACCCGCGGGAGCCCATCTTCTTCGCCCTCGCCACGGCGAAGCTGCCGCTGTTCGGCATGCAGTCGATGGAGGTGACGCTGGAGGAGATCTTCCTGCAGCTCACCGAGGACGATTCCGATCAGGATTCCGATCAGGAGGCCGGCTGATGGCAGCCATCTGGTGGCGCGAGTTGCGCGCCTACTTCCAATCCCCGTTCGGGTACATCTCGATGGGGCTGTTCCTGGTGCTGTTCGGCATCACGTTCACCTTCAGCATCGCGTTCCCGCGCAGCCCGCTGTACGGCGGCGTGCTGGCGCAGATGCGCTTCATGCTGATCTTCGTCATCCCGGTGCTGACCATGCGGCTGTTCACCGAGGAGCGGCGGCTGCACACCGACCAGTTGCTGTTGACCGTGCCGCTGCAGCTCACCGACATCGTCCTGGGCAAGTTCGGCGCCGCCATGACCGTGCTCATCGTCATGCTGCTGATCACCGCCACGTATCCGATCGCGCTGTCGTTCTTCGGCTCGCTGCCGGCCGGTGAGATCGTGACCGCCTACGTCGGCTTCCTGCTGCTGGCTGCCGCGTTCGTGGCGGTCGGCTGCTTCATCTCCTCGATTACGGAGAGCTTGGTGGTGGCGTCCATCGTCACCTTCGTGACCCTGTTCCTGATGTGGGTGATGCCCGGCCTGCAGCGGCTGATCCCCGCCGACCAGTCGGCCGGCATCATCTTCACCGCGGCGCTGGGGGCCGGCGTGGCCGGACTGACCTTCCTGGCCACCCGCAACATCATCGTCACGGCCGGGGCAGCGATCGTCGCGGCTGCCGTCGTGGTGGTGATCGTGGTGCTCGACATCACCTTCTACGACACCTTCATCAACCGGTTCCTGGTGTGGTTCTCACCCGTGGACCGGTACGACACCTTCGCCCGCGGCCTGCTGAACCTCAGTCCGATCGTCTACTACCTGACCTTCAGCGCCTTCTTCCTGCTGCTGACGGTGCGGATGATCGACAAGCGGCGCTGGGCCTGAGGAGGGGACGATGGACTTCAAGAATCTGTTGTCGTTCGACTTCAAGGAGCAGAAGAAGGTCCGCTACGGCGGCTACGCCACGCTGGTCTCCCTGATCGCGGTGGTCGCCCTGGTGCTGGTCAATCTGGTGGTCGACCAGCTCGACATCGAGTTCGACCTGACCGAGAGCGGCATCTACTCGCTGTCCGAGCAGTCCAGGCAGGTGGCCGACGGGATCGAGGAGCCGCTGACGATCTACGGCGTCTACGCGCTGGGCGACGAGAATCCGGAGATCGACGACATTCTCAACCTGTACGCCGACCGCTCGAAGAACATCACCGTGAAGACCCTCGACCCGGAGCGCAGTCCCACGCAGGCGGATCGCTTCGACGACGAAGGCGGCCTGCGGGCCGGTGACTTGGTGGTGGCGACCGAGGACAAGCACCGCGTGATCAGCGTCTTCTCGCTGCGGCTCACGCAGAACAACCGCCAGATCGGGCTCAACGTGGAGCAGCAGGTCACCTCCGCCATGCTGTACGTGACCTCGGACCAGGATCCGAAGATCTACTCGATCATCGGCCACCGCGAGCAGAACGTCACCGCCCTGGGGCTGCGCCAGATCCTGGAGATCGAGAACTTCGCGCTGGAGGACCTCAATCTGCTGCAGGTCGAGGCGATCCCCGACGACGCGACGATCGTGATGGTGACCGCGCCGACCACCGATTACACCGAGGAAGAAGTGGCCAAGCTGCGCGCCTATCTGGAAGGGGGCGGCAAGGCGATCTTCGCGCTCAGCAAGGTCACCGACATCGACCTGGTCAATCTCAACGGGCTGTTGCGCAGCTACGGCGTCCAGTATCGCCAGGAGTGGGTGATCGAGCGGGACTCCCGCCGTCACCTGCCGAACCAGCCCAATCTGCTCGTGCCGGAAGTGGTGAGCCACCCGATCACCTCGCCCATCTCGCTCGACCGGCGGCTGGTCTTGCTGCCGGCGCCCGCGTGGATCGAGGAGCTGGAGGTGCGCCGCCGATCGCTGGAGATCCAGCCGTTGCTGGAGAGTTCCGCGGAGGCGTTCGCGCGCGCCGAGCTCATCGCCACCGAGAGCGGCGAGCTGCTGCCGCAGGAAGGCGACCCGAGAGGGCCGTTCATCCTCGGGGTCGCCGTCACGGACCCCGCGCCGACCGCCGAAGGCGACGACACCCGCATCGTCGTGCTGGCCACCGCCTTCTTCTTGCGCGGGGACTTCCAGCAGTCGTTTCCCGGCAACGTCGACCTGATCGTGAACAGCATCAACTGGGTCTTCGAACGGGAGGAGACGATCTCGGTGCGCCCGAAGTTCACGCTGATGCTGCCGCTGCGTCTCAACAACCTGTCGACCTGGATCTTCACCGGCGCGGTCGTGGTGGTGGTGCCGCTGCTCGTGTTGGGAGCGGGCCTGGTGGTCTGGCTGCGGCGCCGGCACCTGTAGGAGAGGCGGGGCAGTGAAACGCGGAATCCTGCTGGCCGTCTTCGGCGTCGCGATCGCGGCGCTGGTCGGCGCGTACCTGTTCCTGATCAACCGTCCGCCGCCGCCGCTGCCGCCGCTCCCGGACGAGAACGTCAAGGTGCTCCAGGTTCCGGACGAGGACATCCTGGAGATCGACTTGCGAACGCCCGACACCGGGCTGTCGCTGCGCAGGCAGGGCGAAGCATGGGTCGTGCCCGGACACGAGGATGCGGAACTCGACCCGAACCGGATCCTGACGATCGTGTCCATGTTCGCACGCCTCTGGGCCCGCGACGTGATCGCGGAGGACCCGGACGATCTGTCGATCTACGGCCTGGACCGCGGCGACATCGCCGGCCGCGTGAAGCTGGCCGACGGCACGGAGCGCACCGTCACGTTCGGCGACCGCACGCCGAGCCGGAACACCGACTACATCATGATCGACGGCGATTCGCGGGTGTTCACGGTCTGGCAGAACAACAAGAACCAGATGGCGTGGACGATCGAAGACCTGCGCGTGCGCCGCCTGCCCCGCGTCGAGACCGCATCGGTGAATCGGCTGATGGTGGTCAACGAGCACGGCACCACGGAAATCGTCCGCTACTTCGAGCCGCACGGCATGCCGCACGTGATGTCGCGCGACGTCCTGGTGCAACCGTACGCCATGCAGCGCGGCGCGGACGGTGAGAAGGTCGAGGAGCTGATCAACGCCGCATCGGCCATCCGCGTGGACGAGTTCATCGCCGACCAGGCCGACGACCCGGTCGCCTACGGGCTGGCGCCGCCGCGCATGGAGCTCGTCGTCAACCACGGCCGCGGCGTCCTGCACCTGCAGTTCGGCAGCGGCTACGGCCGCGACCGGCTGTACGTGAAACAGGCCCAGGAGCCGACGATCTACGGCATCGACGCGCGCGACGTGCAGCGGTTCGCTGAGGTGGCCCCGTTCGAGCTGGTCAGCCGGTTCCTGGCGCTGGTCAACATCACCGCGATCGATCTGGTCACCGTGGAGATCGGCGCAGAGACCTACACGCTCGACGTGATTCGCGGCGGTGAGGACGATGAGGAAGAGACGTTCACGCTGAACGGTGCCGCCATTGCGGAGGATCCCGCCAAGAAGCTGTACCAGGCCATCATCGGGCTGCTCGCGGATCTGGAGCTGCCCGGCGAGCCCCCGGCAGGCGATCCCACGATCCGCATCGGCTACGTGCTGGACCCCGGGCCGCCTGCGCGCATCGACGTCGGCCTCGTCCCCTACGACCAGGACTTCTACGCCGCCGACGTTCAGGGCGCTCGCGAATTCCTGATCTCTTCACGCGTCGTCCAGCGGCTGCCGGAGGCGATCCAGCTCGCCCTGACTCAGACCGAGTAGAGCCGAAGAACAGCCTTCCGGGATCCGTGATGGGCGGCTTGCGTCGGTCAAGCTTCTTGAAGCTCGTCTTGAAGCGTCCCGTTGGCTCCTCGAATGCGACTATTCGCGGAACAGGAGCATGTGGGCGGTCATGAATCGTCAAGAGCGGATCGGCGCCGCTCTTGAATGTTCGGCCCGTAGTCCGAGCAAGCGTTCCGTCGTTGATCATCAGAGAATACTCTGAGTTGCAGGCATACTGGGCGCAGGATGAACGCCGCAACCGCAGAGCTGCGCGATGCCGGCTTTGCCGGCCTGCTGCGCTTCTACCGCGAGCACCTGACGCGGCACGTCATGCCGTTCTGGGTCGAGCGGACGATCGACCGCGAGCATGGCGGGATCACCAACATCATCACCGACGACGGACGGGTGACCTCGACGGAGAAGTACCTGTGGTCGCAGGGCCGGGCGCTGTTTACCTTCGCCAGCCTGTACAACGACTTCGACGGCGATCGTGCGTGGCTGGGGATCGCCGGGCCGATCGCAGCGTTTCTGCTCCGTCACGGTCGTGACGACGAGGGGAAGTGGCACTTCGCGCTGCACCGCGACGGCAGCGTGTCGCGGCCGCCGGCCAGCGTCTACGTCGACGGCTTCGCCGCGTACGGGCTTGCCGAGTACGCGCGCGCGACCCGGGACGGAGCCGCACTCGACGCCGCCGTGCAGACGGTGCGCCGGCTCGATCCCCTGCTGGAGCGCCATGAGGCGCTGCCGACCGAGCCTCACCCGATTCCGCGCCCATTCGACGCGCACGGCGTCTGGATGATGTTCGCGATGGTGTTCGATCACGTCGGCCGCATAGCACGCGACGATGCGTTGTGCGCGCGGGCGGTGGAGCTTGCCGATCGCGTCTTCGCTTGGCACGTGCATCCGGAGTTGGAGGCGTTGTTGGAGTTCGTGCTGCCGGGCGGCCAGTACCGCGATAGCGACGTGGGCAACACGCTGGTGCCCGGCCACGCGATCGAGTCGATGTGGTTCCTGGAGCGCGTCTACCGCGGTCACCCGCGGCGCTCCGAGCACCTGCGCGTCGCGACCGAGGTAGTCCGCTGGAGCCTGGAGCGCGGCTGGGATGCCGAGCTCGGCGGGCTCTTTCTGGCCTGCCACCTGACCGGCGGCACGCCGCGCTGGCACCAGCCCGAGGCCAAGGTCTGGTGGCCGCATACGGAAGCGTTCGTGGCGCTGCTTCGGTTCTACGAGCTCACCGGACAGGAGTGGCTGATGGAGTGGTACTGGCGGGTGCACGACTACGCCTTCAGCCGGTTTCCTGCCGCCACGGGCGACTGGCATCAGAACCTGGATCGCGCCGGCCGCCCGGCCGGTGTCGCGGTCAAGGGATTGGCGGTCAAGGACCCGTTTCACCTGCCCCGCGCGCTGATCTATGGGATCGACTGCCTGCAGCGGCTGGCATCCGCCACGGAGTAGGAATCGCCCACCGTCGCATGGCCAGAGGGGTGCGATGCCCCAGCCGGGGTGGTACGCTTGATGCGGTTCGCAAACAGGAGGTTTCCATGAAGAGGTTTCATCGCGCAGCGCTGGTGCTGGCCGCCGTCGTGTGCGCATCGTTGGGTGCCGTCGCCGCCGGCGCCGATCAGCTCTCGGTCAAGTTCTCACTCGACTGGAAGTTCGAGGGGCCGAGCGCCGCCTACCTGCTTGCCCTTGACAAGGGCTACTACGCCGAAGAGGGGCTGGACGTCACCATCGACACCGGTCAGGGCTCGTTGGAGGCGATCCCGCGCGTCGCCAGCGGCGTCTACCAGTTCGGCTTTGCCGACATCAACTCGCTGATCAAGTTCCGCGACCAGAACCCGGACGTGGGCATCAAGGGCATTCTGATGATCTACGACGCGCCGCCGTTCGCGATCGTGACGCTTGCCAGCACCGGCATCGAGGAGCCGCGCGACCTCGAAGGCCGCATCCTCGGCGCTCCCGCTCCCGACGGCGCCTACGCGCAGTGGAAGGCGTTCGTGAAGGAGAACGACATCGACGCCAGCAAGGTGACGATCGAGAACATCGGCTTTCCCGTGCGTGAGCCGATGCTGGTGGCGGGTAAGGTCGACGCCATCACCGGCTTCTCCTTCTCCTCGTTCCTCAACCTCAAGGCCAATGACGTGCCGCCGGACGAGATCCGCGTGTTCCTGATGTCCGACTACGGGCTCGACCTGTACGGCAACACGATCATCGTCAATCCCGAGTTCGCCGCCGCGAACCCGGATGCGGTGTCCGGTTTCGTGCGCGCCACCATCAGGGGCTGGCAGGATACGGTGGCCGACCCGGCTGCCGCGGTGAAGCACGTGCTGGAGCGCAACTTGGTGGCGCGGGAACCGGTCGAGCTGGAGCGCCTGGAGATGTCCATTGCCGACAACGTCAACACGGCGTACGTGCAGGAGCACGGCTTCGGCGGCGTCGACCTGGCGCGGCTGACATCGTCGATCGATCAGATCGGGGTGACCTACGACTTCAGCATGACGCCACCGGCACCGGAGGCCGTGTTCACCGACGAGTATCTGCCGGCTGCTTCGGAGCGGATGCTACAGTAGCGTCGCCGTGGGGGCGGGCGGGACCGAACGCACACAGAAGGACGCGTTTGTCGAGTTGCGCGACGTCAGCCTGACCTACGGCGGCGACCCCGCAGCCCCGCTCGTCCTGCACGGCCTGGACCTGCAGGTGGGCCGTGGCGAGTTCGCCGCCGTGGTCGGGCCGAGCGGGTGCGGCAAGTCGACGCTGATGAAGCTGGTATCCGGCCTGCTCCCGGCCCGTGCGGGCGATACGATCGTGGCCGGTGAGCCGGTCACGGGTCCGCTGAAGATCGTCGGCATGGCGTTCCAGAACCCGACCTTGCTGCTGTGGCGCTCCACGCTGAACAACGTGCTGTTGCCGATGGAGATCGTGCAGCCGCACCGGCGCCGGCTTCGCTCGCGGCGCGCACAGTACGAGGCGGCGGCGGAGGAGTTGCTGGCGCTGGTCGGCCTGTCCGGGTACGGCGATCACTACCCGTGGCAGCTTTCCGGCGGCATGCAGCAGAGGGCGTCGTTGTGCCGCGCCCTGATTCACGAGCCGGACCTGCTGATGCTCGATGAACCGTTCGCCGCCCTGGATGCGTTCACGCGAGAGGAGCTGTGGTGCGTGCTGCGCGACCTGTGGCAGCGCAGGAAGTTCACGGTGATCCTGGTCACCCACGATCTGCGCGAAGCGGTGTTCCTGGCCGATACCGTGCACGTCATGAGCGCACGCCCGGGGCGGATCGAGGTCGCCCGGTCGATCGACCTGCCCCGGCCGCGCGAACCGGAGGACTGCTACACGCCCGAGTTCGTTGCCATCGTCCAGGAGCTGCGCGACCACATCGCGCAGTACCGGGTCATCTGATGTCGACCCCGGCTGAATCAGGTCCGCAATCGCCCGCGCAGCCTGCCACGGCGGTGCGCATTCGCTGGCGGGAGAAGCTGTCGCCGTGGCTGATGACCCTGGCCGGCTTCCTGCTCTGGGAGGCGGTGTGCCGGGTGTTCCGGATCCCCTCCTACGTGTTGCCGCCGCCCACCCTGATCCTCACCACGTTCGGGGAGTTCCGTCGCGCGCTGATCGTCAACTCCGTGCAGACCCTGTGGACGACGCTCGCCGGCTTCGGCATCGCGGTGGGATTCGGCCTGCTGCTCGGCGTGATCATCGGCTGGTCGAAGATCATCTACAACGGCCTCTATCCGATCATGATCGGCTTCAACTGCATCCCGAAAGTGGCGGTGGTGCCGATCCTGGTGCTGTGGTTCGGCATCGGCTCCCCGCCGGCCATCCTCACCGCGTTCCTGATCTCCTTCTTCCCCATCGTGGTCAACGTCGCCACCGGACTGGCGACCCTGGAGCCGGAGCTCGAGGACGTGCTGCGCGCGCTGGGAGCCCACAAGCGCGACATCATGTTCAAGGTCGGCATCCCGCGTGCCCTGCCGTACTTCTTCGGCTCCCTGAAGGTGGCGATTACCCTGGCGTTCGTCGGTTCGGTGGTCTCCGAGACGGTGGCCGCCAACGTCGGCATCGGCCTCATGATGCTGACCGCGCAGGCCAACTTCGAGGTGCCGCTGGTGTTCGCCGGCCTGTGGGCGCTGGCCGCGCAAGGGATCGGCATGTACGCTATCTTCGCTTGGCTCGAGCGGCGTCTCACCGGCTGGGCATTTCGCCGCGACGCAGCCAACGTATGAGTCGGTGGAGCGGACTACGTCCCCCGTGGCCGACTGAGAAGTGAGAGCAGAACGTCGCGATCGACCAGCTCCGCATCCTGCCGCCGCTCCAGGAACGGAGAGACATCGCCGCGCGCCGCGGTCCAGTCCATCGTCTCCAGTTTGCCGGCGCGCCGGCCCAGCCGGTCTGGCGAAGGGCGCCGTTGAGCAGCCGCAGGTTCGGCGCCGGCCATTCCGGATCGGACAGGTACCAGGCCAGGTCGTAGAGATCGCGCCCCTTCGTGTAGCCGCGCATGAGCACGGCATGCAGCTTGCCGGCGAACAGCGATGCACGATCGTAGTGCAGCAGATTGAGCATGCCGAACCTGCGGACCATCGTCGTTTCGCAGTCGGCGCCGGCCGGTGGATTGGTGTCGATCTCAACCCGGACCGCCAGCACCTCGCTTGTATGCGGCGAGAGCCTCGCTTCATGCAGCAGCCCCCGGAACTTCACCATGCCGATGGCGACCGCGGATCGCATGCGCGCGGTCACTTCCACGGCGTATCCCTCGGCCGCCAGATCGTTGCGCACCAAGCGCATCAGCGATTCGAAGCGGGCATCTCGCCCGGCGGCGAGGAGCGAGAAGTCCAGGTCCTCCGAGTAGCGGGGGAGCCGGTACAGAAACCGTAGCGCCGTACCACCGACGAACGCCCAGTCGGCGAATGCACCGTGGTCCTGGAGGGCGAGGAGAATGCGTGCCTGCAGGTACTCCCGGGCGGTGTTCCGTCCCTGGACGGCGTCCGGCTCGTCTGCCAACAGGTCCATGAGCAGAGACTTCATGCCCATGCATCCTCGCTGTCCCAGAGGTCGAGCAGCAGTCGCACCGCGCGCTCGACCTTGCGCGACCCGACACGCTGGACCGTCCGGTGCAGGATGTCCCGGTCAAATGTTTCGGAGGGCACCACGCGAAGCTCCCGCAGATAGGCGATACCGTCGCTGTGAGGTGTCAGATAGAGCAGGTCCACCAGTGCCTTCTCGGCCGAGGCGAGCAACGCGCGTTGCTCCGGAGCCATCTCGACATCGGAGAAGCCGAACAGCAATCTCGTGCTCACGTGACGGAACTGGAAGCGCCCGCGCGGGGTGTCGATCTCCTCCGGCCGTCCGCTCGTGACGCTGGTGGTGACGGGGACGCCCTCCGGGATCATTCCGTGGTACGCCAGAGCCGAGTGCAGGCTCACGTAGGAGGCCTTCTTGAGCGCTCCGGCGACAGCGAAGGGATGGACGGGCAGTTTCGCGTACGGCGCGCAGAGGAGGTAGACTCCGCGCCGCAGTTGGAGAACCCGACCGCTCCGCGCCCACCGATGCAGTTGTCGCCGGAGATCGGATGGGGAGCGCTCGCCGGCAAGAATCTGCCCGGTCCTGAACAGTCCGTTCGACGGTACCCGAGCGGCGAGCTCCACAAGTTTCATGGCAATAGAAGGACAATATAGTCCATTTGTTGCAACAGATGAGCCGCCTCGCTCGCCGATCGACCCGTTCACCCCAACCGTGCATCGCGCTGGTGACACGGCGGTATGGCGACGGTCAAGATGACGTCGATGGAGTATCGGCAACTCGGCACCACGGGCATCCGTGCGTCGGAGCTCTGCCTCGGCGTCGCGGTCCGTGGTCATCGCGCCCATCTGCGCACGGAAGCGGATTGCATCGCCACGATAGAGCGGGCGGTGGAGCTCGGGATCGACTTCATCGACTGCGCGAACGTGTACGGCCGCGGACGCAGCGAGAGGCTCCTGGGCCGGGCCGTCAAGCGCCTCGGCAATCGTGACCGGCTCGTGATCACGACCAAGGTGGGCCAGGCGATGGGCGACGCACCATCCGAGCGGGGGCTGTCGCGCGGTAACATCCTGCGCGAGATCGACAACAGCCTGCGCCGTCTCCAGATGGACTACGTGGACATCTACCTCATGCACCAGCCGGACCCGGCCGTCTCTCTGGAGGAGTCGCTGCAGGCGATGGATGAGGTCGTTCGCCAGGGCAAGGCGCGGCACGTGGGGGTGAGCAACCACCATGCCGTGGAGGTCGTGGAGCTGTTGTGGGCGGCCGAACGCGAGGGATTGGCCAGTCCGGCGATGCTCCAGTACCAGTACAGCCTGCTGCACCGGTGGCATACCGAGAGGGATCTCATACCGCTGTGCGAACGTCATGGTCTGGGGCTGATGACCTACAGCCCCCTGGCCATCGGCATGCTCACCGGACAGGTGCGCGGCGGCCGGCCGATTCCGGCCGACAACTACTGGCGGGGACGTGCCGACGCCGGCCGGGTCGTGGCGTATGCCGAACCGATCCTCGCAGCCCTGGTCGAGGTCGCCCGCGAGCTGGGCAAGACGCCCGCGCAGGTCGCGATCGCCTGGCTGCTCACGAATCCTGCGGTCAGCGCGCCGATCGTGGGACCCGACCTGCCGGAGCACGTCGAGGAGGTGGCAGGGGCCGTGGGTTGGCGGTTGCCGCCCGAACTGAAGGCACGGCTCGACGAAGTGTCTGCCGGCGGCGGCCCGTTCCAGATGAACCCCAACAGCCTGCGTGCCATGGGACACAGGGGTCCGAGGCGCAGCGCGCAATGAGCGCCAACTACCTGCCGCCGCTGCCGGTGCCCGACGCGGCGCTCCGCATCACCAGGATCGAGACCTACCGCCCAAAGGACCTGTTTCAGGGGCTGATCTTCTGCCGCATCCACACCGATCAGGGGCTGGTGGGCTGCGGGGAGAGCTACTACCTGCCGGAAGCCGTGGAGGCGGTGATCCACGACTGGTTCCGCCACCGCCTGCTGGGCGCCGATGCGCTGGCGATCGAGAGCCACTGGCGCTTCCTGTACGAGCGGGCCGCCAACTTCGGCGTCCGCGGTGCCGAGCTGCGCGCCCTTTCGGCGGTCGACCTGGCGTTGTGGGACATTCTCGGCCAAGCAACCGGGCAGCCGATCCATCGCCTGCTCGGCGGGCCGGTGCGCGAGCGGGTACGGGTCTACAACAGTTGCGGCCACCCGAGCTATGGAGCCGGAAGCGGCGCGCACGGCTGGCCCGGCATGGGATCGATCGGCGAACCGGGGCCTCTGGCCGATACCTGGCAGGCGACGCACGAGCCGGCGGCGCTGGCCACGGAACTGGTCGAGCTGGGCTACTCGGCGCTGAAGGTATGGCCGTTCGATCGCGCGGCGATCTCCATCAGCGCCAGCGAGATGCTCCTGACCCGGCCCGACTACGCGGAGGTGCTGGAGAAGCGGGCGGCCGACTTCATCATGGTCGACCCCACCTGGGTGGGCGGCATCTCCGAGGCTCGACGCATCGCCGACATGGCCCAGGCCTACAACATCCCGGTGAGCACCCACGACTGCACCGGACCGCTCACGCTGTACGCCGGCCTCCACCTCAACGCCGCGGTGCCCAACTGCGTCCTGCAGGAGACGGTGCGGGCGCATATCCACACGGTGTACCACCACCTCATCGACGAGGTGCCGGAGGTCGTGGACGGCCATGTCGCGCTGCCGTCGCGCGCCGGCATCGGCACGTCTGTCAACGAGGAGTTCTTCGATCCCAAACGCGAGTGGTATCGCTGCAGCTCGGAGTAGTGGGCGTTCGCGGGGAACGATCGGACGTCAGTCGTCGATCCTGTCGGCGCCCGGGATCGACCGATCGGGCAGCGTGTACGCCATCCAATGGGTGAGCGCTTCCTGCGCCGGGTTGAAGCGCGCCCGGATCGACGGCGGCATCCAGTAGTGCCGGACGTTGTGATGGTCCCACATGCCGCCGCCGCGCTGGCGGTGGACGTGGTTGTACTGCAGCGTCGTTCGGCGCCGTGAGTTGGTCTTCGCGGCGCCGGCGTGGGTGAGCGCCTCGGTGAATATCATCAGGTCACCCGGATCGCCGGTGATCTCGACCGACGCGGGCGTATCGAGCCCTGCGGTCCGCCAGCGTTGATCGAGCTCGAGGTTCTTCTTGTGCGAGCCGGGGATCACGATGAAGCACCCGTCGCCGGGGTGATTCGGGGTGAGCATGATGGCGACGTTCACCATGGTCGATCGAATGACGCCGTCGCGCACGGTGTACTGCTCGGTCGGTATCCCGTGGTGCCAGCCTGAGGCTCCGCGCCCCTCGTACTTCGATATCGACCACGTGTTGACGAGCTGCGGCTCGCCCATGAACTCCGTGAGATAGGGCATGAGTGCCGGATGTGCGATGAGCTCGTCGAAGATCGGGTCCAGCCGAGGCAGGCCGTTCAACCGGATCTGATGGTCGACCCAGGTGTCCTTGATGAAGTGCGCGGCCGTGACCACCGGCAGTCCCTCCGCCCAGCTCTCGTCGTGGTCGATCGCTTCGTTCTCCACCACGGCCATGTCGAGGGCCCGGATCAGGCCCCGATCGATCGCCCCGCGCAGGATCAGATAGCCCTGCAGGTCGAACAGAAACTTCTCGTCGTTGGTTACTTCGTGCATGTCATGCTCCTTCATTCAAATACGCGCGGGTCGCCGGGTGAGCGGTGTCGCTCCGCGTACTCCAGCCACTCCTGCTCCGTGGTATACGGCAGCCACCCCTTGCGCGACACATACGGCGTGCCTCGCGGCTTGAAGCGAAGCTCGAAGGCCTCGCGCTCGCTGGCGAAGTGGACCGGTTTGCGGATGACGACGTTCATGTCCAGTACCTCCTTCATCAGAAACGACCCCCCGTGATTGATCAAGCTCATGCTGCGCGGCATCAGGAAGAGAAGGTTTCCGCTCTCGCCGGCCGGCCGTGTGGCGGTGCCGGAGAGCGCCATGCCCGGCCCGTCCCACGACAGCGACGCGATCTCCACCGCGCCCTGCTGGACGTGCAGATCGGTGCCGAGCAGCCATGGATACGGACGCGCCCGCGATATCCGGTACAGCCGACAGGCGGCAGGCGGCACTACCGCGCGAAAGCGACCCTTGAAGGTCCCCCGGTATTCCTCGGTCCAGAGCTCGTAGACGCGATACGCCGACTCCGACTCCAGTCCGAGACGTGAGAACGAGAGATCGGTGGCATACGCCTCATCGTCCATGTTGAAGACCGCCACGAGCACGTACGTGTCCCAGCCGGTGTCGATCTCCAGCTTCAGCATCCGCGAGTATCCCCCCGGGTGGACGTCATCGAACAGGTCGACCGGCACCGGCACCCCCCGTGTCCGCGGGAGACAGAGCTTGACCAGGCGCAGCCGTTCGGGATCGATCCGGCGGTAATCGTCGCCGAGCATGAGCGGGCTGCCGCCCAGGCCGAACACGGTGGCGGCGACCCGCGCATGTTCGATCGGCACCGGCTTGTCGACGGTCAGCAGGTTGAAGTCGTTGAGATAGGTTCGGCGGTGGGTGAAGAAGCTGGCGGCCGCGTTCTGCACGAGGTACTCGATGCTGCCGAAGTGGCGGTCATGCAGCGCGTAGACCGCGTTGCGCCAGTTGTTGTAGGGCGGGAACAGCGGCCGCCCCTCGCCGAAGTCGCGTCCGACCCGAGCGGCGTCGATCAGCCCAACGTACCCCGGAGTGGAGGAGACCGCCGTCTGCAGATGGGTGTCCGGCCCCGCGGCATCGCGGATGACCTGGAGAATCGAACGGGCGGCCTGCAGCGGCGTTCGGGTCGGATCGTGGAGGCGGGCATCCTTCTTCACTGCCAGGAAGTCGAGCATGTAGTAGCGGACGCCCAGCTTCCGGTATGCCGCGAAGATGCGGCGGACATGCTCGGCGGTCCCGGGATGGGAGCCGTCCAGGAAGTACTGGTGGAGCCGGGGCTTGTCGTCCGGATCCGAGTGGAGGTCGAACTCCCAGCTCCGCCGCTCGCAAATCGGTGCGCCGCTCTTGTCCTTGAGCAGATTCTCGCGATTCTCCTCCAGCGCTCCTGCCGCTTCCGCGAAGAACCAGAACGGAGCCACCCAGAGAGCGGGAACGAATCCGCGCTCCCGCAGCTTCGCGAAGAACCCGGCCAGACCGCTGGGGATCTGACCCTCGTCCGCCCGCAGCCAGTCGCCGGGGATGCCATCGATGAGATTGGTCTGGCTCGTCCACAGGTAGCGGACATCGAATCCGCGCAGCTTCCGGCGCAGCGCGTCGGCGTTGTCGAGGGCCACGGTTTCCCAGCAGTCCTCCTCTGCGCTGAAGGCATCGATCCAGGCGCCTCCGCACCAACCTACCGGCGGGTCATCGGCATACGTTGGTCGATAGATGCGGTGAACGGCGTCGGCCCAATCCACGAGCGCGTCGTACGGATCGTGGAAGATACCCACACGGATCCTCTCGGAGATGATCGAGTCGCCGGGCGGCAGCTCGACTCCGCCGAGCTCGCACGTGGCACGGTATTCCACCACCCCGGCGCCGTAGAGCAGCGAGTGTTTGCCCACCATCCGGTCCACGGTCACGAACCCGCAGACGAGGGTTTCTCCGCTGCACGGATCGTAGAGGTGACACAGGTTGCTCGACTCGTGGCTCCGTGATCCGCTCGACAGCAACTCCACCCGCATGTCCCATGGGCGCCATCCAAAGAACCGCACGTTGCCGGCGTCCGCGCCGACACGCAGGCTCGCGCCTTCGCCGGCCCGCATGTGCAACACGTTCCAGTCGCCGATCGCGACCGGATGCGCGCCGGCGTTGCGGATCGATGCCGTCAGCTCGACGGCGGCTCCCTTGGGGACCGCCTCCCACCGCCAGACGAGAGCCGGTGTGGTGAACCGGAACTCCGCAACCGCGCCGTCCTTCGCGTCCGCGCCGCTGGCGCTGCCGACCTCGGCATCCGCGAGGTGCAGCGTGCTGCCGTCGACCTCCACCGAGCCGCCGACACGCTGCATGGCCATCGCGCCGCCTCGTTCCGCAGCCACGGAGAAACCGCGTCCCTCGAACGCCCACGTGAGCTTCACCCCGGATCCCAAGCGCTCATGTCCTTATTCCTGTCTGACCGACCGTTCCGAAAGGGAGCGCCGACCGAAAGCCGGTCGGCGCTCCCAGGAATGCCTCCGTCGGCATTCGACTGTCTCAATCGCCGATCAGTTGATCATACCCAGCGCCTTGAACTGGGCGGTCGCCTCGTCCAGGAGCTCCCGGCCCCCGGCCGCCAGCCACTCGTTCATGAAGCCTTCGTAGTCGTCGGTCTCACCGACGATGTACTTGTACTCGAACTCGGCGAGCATCGTATCCAGCTCCCCGGCCAGCGTCTGATCCAGATGCAGAAAATACGCATCGGGCGCGTAGGTCTCTTCGGCCAGCGCGCCGTTGTTCAGCTCAATCTCGCTGAATACCGTCGCCGGCAGATCGTCCGCGCTGGTCGCCGGCGTGAAGATGGTGAAGTCGGCACGGGTCGACATCCAGTTGCCCCAGTCGGCCGCGCCCAGGAAGTTCTCGACGGATCGATAGCGCTCCGTGCCCGGCCCGGCAATGATGGCGGTGTAGCCTCCCGGCAGATCGTGCCTTACTCCCTTGTCGATGTCGACGCCCCAGCGGATCGCGAAGTAGCCGGGATTCGGGTACGCGACCCCGTCGATGAGCGCGAGGATCCGTTCCAACTTGACGGAATCCTCCTCCGCCTGCCGGGACAGGGTGAACATGCGGTCGAAGAACCGCGGAGGATTCAGCTTGCCGGCCCCGGGCTGCCCCTGCGGCATCGGCAGGTGCGTCCAGAGCTCCACCGATTCCTCGACGGATCTGCCTCCCTCGTTGACGAACTCGGTGACCAGCACGCCGGGATACCACGCGGTGCCCAGCACGCCCTGGAAGAGCGGCGCCTTCCGCTCGTTCCACGCGATCGTGTACCAGTTCGGCTCGATGACGCCCTCCGCGACGGCCGTCCGCATGAAGTCCAGGAACGCCTTCTCGGTTCCGTCGACGACGTAGTGAGACGCCTGTCCGTCGGCGATGTAGAAGTCGATCGGCCCCCACATGAGCTTCAGGTTCCTGATCTCGCCGACTCCCTGACCGCTGCCGGCCGACGTCAGGCCCCACGTATCGTCGTCGCCGTTGCCGTCCGGGTCGTCGTAGGTGAAGGCGTGCGCCACGCTCATGAGCTCGTCGGCTGTCGCCGGCACCTCCAGGCCGAGATTCGCCAGCCAGTCCTTGCGGATCTGGAAGCCCCAGATGTTCGGCGGCCCGCCGGTCGACAGAGCGGTCAGCTTCCCGTCCACGGTGAGATAGTCCTCCGCGTAGTCGTTCATGTATTCCATCCACGTAGGCAAGCTGGACGCATACGTGTTCCAGTCATCCAGCAGGAAGCCCTCTTCATAGAGCTGGGTCAGGAAGCTCTCGCCGATGGCGCCGGCACTGAACTTGATGATGTCCGGCGGGTCGTTGGTGGCGAATCGCGTCAGGATCTCGTTGTTGAACTCCGCGGTATTGTTCATGCGGATGTCCACGCCGAAGGTCTCGTTGAGATACGCGCGAAACGGGTCGTTGTCGTCGGTCGGCTGGTTGACCCAGCCGCCGAACATCAGCTCGATCTCCGGCACTTGGTCCATGGCTCCCTCGTCCTCGCCCGAAGCCCAGGCGAAATTGGATAGCGCCATGAAGGTCGCGACCACGGCGGCCGCGAATCTGATTCCTTTCATCAGGATACTCCTGTCAATTGTTGTGACGAAGAGGCGCACCGGCCTCCCCGTGTCGATTCGGTCGAACGACGCGGACGGACGGGTGCTCGACCGCCGCTTAGCGTCCTCATTGTTTATTCCTTGACTGATCCCGTGTACACCCCCTTGATGAAGTAGCGTTGCAGAAACGGATAGACACACATGATCGGCACGATTCCCACCACCGTCACGGCCATCTTCACGCTGACCGGCGTCGAGCGGATCGCGGGATCCAGGAGGAGTTGCCCTCCCGCGAACGGGTTGCTTGCGATGTTGAAGATGTTGCGCAGGTACAGCATGAACGGCCGCAGCTCGGTGTCCTTGGTAAACACGAGGGCCGTGAACCACTCGTTCCACAGATCCACGGCGGTAAACAGGGAGAGCGCTGCGATGACGGGCTTGCTCATCGGTGCGAAGATTCTGAAGGCGATGGTGATCTGGCTGGCGCCGTCGATGTCGGCCGACTCCTCGATCTCGCCGGGGACATTCTGAAAAAACTGCTTGAAGACCAGCACGTTCCACGCGCCGATCATGCCCGGCACGATCAATGCCAGGAACGTGTTGTAGATGCGGGTGTGGAACACGGCGAGGTAGGTAGGAATGAGCCCGCCGCTGAAGAGGAACGTGACCAGGACCAGCGTGATCAGCACGTTTCTGCCGATCATGTCCCGTCGCGATGCCGCAAAGCCGGTGACCATCGCCCAGAACACGCCCAGCGCGGTGCCGGACACGGCGCGGATCACGCTGATGAAGAAGCTGTGAAACAGAATCGGGTTCTTCAGGACCGTCTTGTAGCCGTTGAGGATGGGGCGGTCGACCCACAGGAGAATGCCGCCCTTTCTGACCCACTCGGCCTCGCTGACGAACGACAGGACGACCACGTAGAAGAGCGGAAAGAACGAGGTGATCGATACCGCTACCACGGCCGTGGTGATGCCGACCTGGTAGCTCAATTCGCTGCCGTGAAGCTTCACGGTCCGCACCTCATCCGCCGGTCACCAAATGCCGACCTTGAGGCGCTTCTTCGCGAACTGATTGACGCCCAGGATGAGCGCCAGGCCGAAGATCGACTCGATGAACGCCAGCGCCGTGCCCAGGCTGTATTGCAGCTTGGTGAGCCCCTGCCGGTATACCCAGGTGCCGATCACGTCACCCACCTCCAAGGTCGGGGGCGAGTAGAAGAGCAGTATCTGTTCCACGCCGGTGGACTGAAAGAGGCGACCGATCGACAGCGTAAGCAGGAATACCACGACCGGCCTGATGCCGGGCAGGGTGATGTAGCGTATTCGCTGCAGGGGGCCGGTGCCGTCGATCTTGGCTGCGTCGAACAAGCCGGGATCGAGATTCGTCAGCGCGGCAAGGTAGATGATGGTGCCCCAGCCCACCTCCCTCCAGACGCCGGAACCGATGAGCAGCGGCCGGAACGCCGCCGTGCTCACCAGGAAGTCCTTGGGCTCTCCGCCGAGGGCGACGATGACGCTGTTGACGATGCCGGTCTTCGTGAACAAGGCAAAGGCTATCGCGTAGATGATCACCCAGGAAAAGAAGTGGGGGATATAGAGAATGGTTTGGCTGGCGCGCCGCAGCTTGCCGGAATGCAGGTCGTAGAGGAAGATCGCCAGGATGATGGGTGGGAAGAACCCGGCGACGAGACGCAGCAGGCTGATGTACACGGTGTTGACGAAGACGCGGTCGATGTCCCGTATGTCGAACAGCTCCCGGAAGTTGCCCAGACCGATCCAGTCGCTGCCGAATACGCCTTTGGAGAGCTTGTAATCCTTGAACGCGACGACGGCCTGGAGCAGGATCGGGTAATAGCGGTACACCAGCAGATAAGCCACCGGGATGAGCAGCAGAACGTAGATGCCGGCGTATTTGCGCAGCTTCGCCCGGGTGCGGGTGCTCTGGATGCGGCGGAGCCGAACGCCGCGGGCGACGACGGCGCCGTCCGTACCGGCTTGCGTGGTGCCGCGGATCACGGCTGGGGGAACTCCGGTAGCAGCGTTACCATCCTCAGCGGTCCGACGTCCCTCACGGGAGCACGACTGTGCCCGCAAGCGCCGGTTTTGTCAACGTCGTGGCGGGGCGGGGATGCGGTATTGTCGCACCTGTCGTCACGAATTGAGCGTGGTCGCGTCATTCGTCTGTTGACGAAGTGTCATCCGCCGGACCGGTGACACCGCTGTCGACCCAGTTCTCCGGAACCTCGGAGAACCATGACGGATCCGGTTCCGACGGCGCTGCCGCCATTTCCCATCTGCCGATGAGGGTCAGCTCTCGGGATCTGCGCTTCATATGGACGGCAATATCGTCGGGGCGCCAGTCGTGTAGAGCCAATTCGGTCAGGTGTCGCTCCAGATCCCGGTAGTGCGGCCGGCCCGACAGATTGGTCGTTTCTCCGGGGTCGTCCCGCATATTGAACAGCTCCGACTGCATCCCACGGTAGTAGTTGAACTTCCATGTACCGGTTCTAACCATGCGGCATACCACGTCGGATCCTCGCTCGGCATGCTCGGCAAACGCGGTGTCTTTCCATGCGGTATCGGTTCCCGTCAGAAGCTGGCGAAAACCGCTTCCCGAAGCCCCCGGGAGGGCGTCGACGTCGGTCAGATCCAGGAGCGTCGGTCCGATGTCCATCAGGCTCACGTTCTCCACCCGCACGTGACCGGCCGGAATCCGGCCAGGCCACGACATGATGAGTGGAACGCCGGTTGCACCGTCGTAGAACGTGCTCTTCCACCACATCCCGTGCTCTCCGAGCATCTCCCCGTGGTCCGAGCAATAGATCACGATGGTGTTCTCGGTGAGTCCGCTGTCCGCGAGGGCGGTCAGGATCGTTCCTATCTGCCGATCCAGAAACGTGCAGAGACCGTAGTAGGCCACCCGTGATCGCCACTGCGCATCGAGCGGTGGTGGAGGATCGATCCCCCACCGCGTGCGCTTCGCCGCGTTTGCCGGATGCAGGTTTCCATCCGGCGGAGGCAGGTCCGCAGACGTGATCCTGTCGCGGTAGGCTCGGAAGTCTTCCGGCGGCGCAACGAACGGACAGTGAGGGGCGGTGTAACCGACGGTAAGCAGGAATGGTTTGTCGTGTTCGCCGCGGCTCCGATGGCGGAGCCACCGGGTGGTCGCACGGGTGACCGCCTCGTCATAGGCGTGATATCCCGTCTGGCCCGGCCCGCTCTTGATCACTCCCGTCAGGCTCATGCCGGGCGTATCGACGAGGTCGCCAAGAACCCTGTCCAGCTTCCAGCCGGCCGCGAGATACGCCGACTCGGCAACCTCGCTGACGAGCCGTTCGGCATAGCCGTGCCGTTGATCGGGCCCCACAAAGTGCATGCGTCCCGAAAGGACGGTGTCGTATCCTGCGGAGAGAAACGCGTGCGCAAACGTCGGGATATCGCTGCCGAGGTGGCCTTCATTGTCCCACAGACCCAGTTCGTGGGGATGGCGGCCGGTCATGAACGACATGCGGCTCGGGCCGCACAGCGGGTAGGTGCAGTACGCGTTGGAAAAGCGCGTACCCTGTTCAGCGAGGCGGTCCAGATTCGGGGTTGCGGCAACCCGGTCTCCGGCACAAGCCATGACCCCCGCGTGATGTTGATCGCTCATGACGAGCAGAACGTTGGGAGGCCTGCTCGGTGAGCCTGCCATGGGACACGCTAACATGCAGCCGGACACCAGAGCAGGGGAGACGAGCAGATGCGAGTCGGGATCGTGGGTTTGCAGCATGAGACGAACACTTTCATCGAGGCGCCGACCGGCATGGATGCGTTCCGAGGGAACCTGCTGGCGGCGGGCGACTCGTTGCGGGACGCGGTCGCCGGCTCCAAACACGAGCTTGGCGGCTTCTTCGCCGGGTTGGCGGAGGCGGGCGTTACGGCGGTTCCGCTCTTCGGTGCCCGTGCCTTGCCATATGGGTTGGTGGCAGCCGACGCGTATGCGGAGCTGAAGCGCCGCCTTCTTGCCGAGATCCAGTCTCAGCTCCCGCTGGACGGGCTTCTGGTGGCGCCGCACGGGGCCGCGGTCAGTGAGGAGGTGCCGGACATGGACGGCGACTGGCTGCAGGCGGTCCGCGCGCTCGTTGGCGCTGACGTCCCGATCGTCGCCACCGGGGATCCCCATGCGAACCTTTCGGAGCGCATGGCCGACGCGGTCGATGCGATCGTCGCGTACCGGACGAACCCGCATGTCGACCAGCGTGACCGCGGCCTGGAAGCAGCCCGATTGCTGGTCGGTCGATTGAACGGAGCGATCACGCCTCGAATGGCCGCGGTGTTTCCGCCGGTGGCGATCAGCATCGACAAGCAGTGCACGGACGAACCGCCCCTCCGGGCGCTCGTAGAGAAGATCGACGCCGTCCGTGAACGCCCGGACATCCTCTCGGCGAGCCTCTGGCTGGGGTTCCCGTACGCCGACGTCGCCGAGATGGGCTCGGCGGTGACCGTGGTCGCCAACGGCGACCCGTCGGCCGCGAAACGAGCGGCCGACGAGATCGCGCTGGCTCTGTGGGACATGAGGGACGAGTTGCAGGCAGACCTGCCGGGCGTCTCGGACGCGGTCGACCGCGCGGACCGGCTGCCGCCCCCGGTGTGTCTGCTGGATGTCGGCGACAATGTCGGCGGCGGGTCCGCGGGTGACGGTACGGCGCTCGCTGCCGAGCTCCATCGGCGCGGTGCCGGCAGCGCGTTCGTCTGTATCTACGATCCCGAATCGGTCGCGGCGGCGGAGACTGCAGGCCGCGACGCGGTTCTGTCGCTCCGCATCGGTGGCAAGACCGACCGCCTGCACGGCGAAACTCTTGCGATCGATTGCCGGATTCTGGACGTGTTCGACGGCCGCTTCTTCGAGCCGGAGGTCCGTCACGGCGGTGTCCATCACTACGACCAGGGTCGAACGGCGGTGGTCGAAAGCACCCAAGGCATGGTCATCATGCTCACCTCGAAGCGCATGGTGCCGTTCAGCCTTCATCAGCTCACCGACTTCGGAATCGACCCGAAGACGTTTCGCTTCATCGTCGCCAAGGGGGTCAACGCACCGCTGGCCGCCTACCGTGAAGTCTGTCCGTCGTTCGTTCGTGTGGATACGCCCGGGAGCACGGCGGCGAACATGACCGCGTTCGAATACCGTCATCGACGCCGCCCGATGTTCCCCTTCGAGCCCGATCTGCGCTGGGCTCCGTAGTATCCATCTCGCCGTCCGCGTTCAGCGAAGCTGTGCGATCAGCCGCGGCAGCCGCCACGTGAGGTAGTGGGGCAGATTCAGGAGCTGGTAGCGAACGCGATGGCCCTGCGTCGTCTTCACATCGACGAGCTGCAGCGACGGAGGATTGCGGTCCAGCCGAACGGCGACCGGCAGGTCCTTGTCGAGCATGAACTGATGCAGGCTCTTCATCGCGCCGGCCGCCCCGCTCTTGACTTCCACGGGCACGATGCGGGCGTCGATCTCCACGAGGTAGTCGATCGCTGAAGAAACACCGAAGCGTCTCGTTTCATGGCAGAACCATAAAACAACGTGTTGTTTTTTTATGTAAGCGATTATTATAAGTTGTTGATTGGCGATCGCGATCAAGCGGCGCCGGGCGGCCGTCGGGCCTGACGCGGTGTGCTCATGGCTTGTCTGTGCCGCAACCTCCGCCGAGGTGTGGATAGAGCGGCTGCAGCGCTTCGCCGGCGCGCTGGTAGGCATCGAACAGCTCGGTGTACAGCTCGGCCAGCGACCCGTCCGGCTCGAACTCGCGGCCGGGCTGCACCAGAGCGGTCGCCGCTGACGCCAGATCGTCGAAGTGACCTTCGGCGGTGAGCGCCACGCACGCGCAGCCGACCAGATCCGCTTCCGGGTTGGCCAGCGTGCGCACCGGCACGCCGGTGACGTCCGCCTTGATCTGGTTCCACGCGGCAAGGCGCGCCGGGCCGCCGCAGGCGGTCAACCGCTCCACGCGGCACCCGTGCTCGGCCAGGATGGCGATGATCTGACGGATGGAGAAACCCACCGACTCCAGCACCGCGCGCGCCATCTCGTCCCAGCCGTGCCGGAGGGTCAGCCCCAGGAAGGCGGCCGACGCCTCCGAGTTCCAGTGCGGGGTGCGTTCGCCCGACAGGTAGGGCAGAAACAGCGCGCGCCGCGCTCCGGCCGGAGCGGCAGCCCCGCGCTCCACCGCTGCGCTTACCTCCACTGGCATGGGCGACGCCGAGTGCGCCAGCCACGACAGCGCCCGCCCGCTGGCCGACGTCACGCCGCCCAGGTTGTGCAGCCCGTCGACCAGGTGCGGCGCGACGATCAGGCGCGGGTCGTCGACCGGCACGGGGCTGGCGTGGTTGATCCCCTCCGAGCTGCCGCTGCGGTCCAGGGTGCGGCCGGCCTCGACGGTGGCCGACCCGATCAGCGCCATCTGGAAGTCGGCTGCGCCGGAGTACACGCGGGCTCCGGCAGCGATCCCGAACCGCTCGGCCGCTTGCCGGGTGACCCGCCCGATCTCCTCGCCGGCGACGGCGAACGGCGGGAAGCGGCCGGGGTCCAGACCGAGCGCGGCCAACGCCTCGCCCGACCAGTAGAACCGGTCGACGCCGTGGGCGCCGATCGCGGTGTGAGCGCATCCCGTGAGCAGGAACACCACCCACTCCGCGCACGACAGCAGCCAGGCCGATCGCTCGAATGTGGCCGGCCGCTGCCGGGCCAGCCACAGCGCCTTGGGCAGCGGAAAGGAGGCGTCAACCACGATCCCGGTCCGTTCGGCCACCTCCTTCGCTTCCTCCTTGGCGCGGGCGTGCAGCCAGGTGAGTGCAGGACCGACCGGTGCGCCGTCGGCGTCACAGGGGATCAGCGTCGGCCCGTTGCCCGTCACCACGCAGGTGGTGACTGCCTCGACCCCCCGCGGCAGGCGCGCGATGGCCGTCTGCACCGCGTCCGACCAGAGCCGCGCGTCGGTCTCCTGCCGCACCCCCTCGGCCGCCACGGGCGCACGCTCGATGGCGATGCATGTCCCGGGCGCCGCCGCACCGGCATGCGCACCGCCGCCCGCGAACAGGGCGCACTTGACCGCCGTGGTGCCGATGTCGATCGCCAGGATCATGCCGTCAACCTGCGGACCGGCCCAGCATGCGGAGGAACGCCTGCTCGTCGACGATCCGGACGCCCGCCGCCTCTGCCTTGGTCACCTTGCTGCCGCCGCCGGTGCCCGCGAGCAGGTGAGTGGTGGCGCTGGATACCGCGCTGGTCACCGTGCCGCCGCGCGCGCGGATCTCCTCGGCGGCACGCGCCCGCGGCTTGAACGCCTCAAACGATCCGGTAACGCACCACGTCTGTCCGGCGAACGGCTGCTCCCCGCCGCCGGCGCCTGCGGTGAAGGCCGGGTCGGACGGATCCACGGCGAACCGCAGCCCGCGGGCGCGCAGCGCCGCGATCAGTCCGCGCGGCGTGGCCCGCCAGGTCGACATGCGAGAACCGGTCAGAGGGTCCGGTTTGCCCAGTTGGCGCATAATGCTCTCCGCCGTGCGCTCGCCGATGCCGTCGATCGCGGTGAACACGGCGGGGTCGCCGGTGTCTACCGCCGCGTACAGGCTGTCGATATCGCGGAACGCGGCCTGCAGCAGCAGATCGGTCACCTTGGGTCCCAGGTCCGGCAACCCCAGCGCCGGCAGCACGATGGCGAACGGCTTGGCCTTGCTCGCTTCGATGCCGGCCGCGAGCGCGGCTACCGACAGCTCGCCGAACCCCTCCTGGTCCAGCAGCAGCTCCGGATCGAAGCGATAGAGGTCCGCGATGTCGCGAGCCCATCCCCGATCGACCAGCAGATCGATCGTCGCCGGCCCCAGTCCTGCGATGTCCATCTGGTCCCGGGCGACGAAGAATCGCAGGCGCCCTCGCACTTGGTCGCGGCATTTGGCGTTGGGACAGAACGAGTGCGCTCCCTGCACGGTGAGGGTGCTCCCGCACGACGGGCACTCCGGCGGCATGCGCCAGACCGGCTCGCCCGCCGGGTCCTTCTCCAGCACCCGCTCCACCGCGGGGATGACGTCGCCGCGCTTGGACACGGCCACGGTGTCGCCCACCGCCAGCTCCAGACTGTCGACGTAATCCTGGTTGTGCAGCGTGACGTTGGCGATCGTGGAACCGGCGATCAGCACCGGATCGATGCGCGCGACCGGCGTCACCCGGCCGGTCCGGCCGACCTGGACCTGGATCGAACGCACCACGCTCACCCCTTCGGGCGCGTCGAACTTGACCGCGATCGCCCAGCGCGGATGGTGCTCGGTGGAGCCCATGGCCTCGCGCGCGGCCAGCCGATCGACCTTCAGCACCAGACCGTCTATGTCGTAGGCGAGCTCCGGCCTGGACGCGGCCCGCTCTTCCACGTACTGCGCCGCGGCGGCCGTATCGATCACATCGAAGTCGGCAGGCTCATCCGCGGAACGCGAGCCGTCCGCGTCATCTCTGATGACCACGGTGGCGGGGTTGATGCGAAACCCGAGCCGGTGCAGGTGCGACAGCAGCCCGGTGTGCGTGGGCGGCGGGTCGGCCATGAAGCCCTCATACACGAAGATCTCCAGCGGCACGGTGGCGACGTCGCTGCTCTTCACCCGCCGCAGGCTGCCGGCCGCGAAGTTGCGTGCGTTGGCGTACGGCGTCTCCACGCCGGCGTTGAGCGCGTCGAACGCCGCACGCCGGATGAAGATTTCGCCCCGCACGGCCAGCGTCTCCGGGGCGGTGAGCCGCAGCGGCACCGTGCGGATGGTCCGCACGTTCTCGGTCACGTCGTTGCCGCTGCGGCCGTTGCCGCGGGTGACCGCCCGTTCCAGCACGCCCTCGCGGTAGTGCAGCAGGATGGAGGTGCCGTCGATCTTCTCCTCAACCACGAAGGCGGTATCCGGGTCCGCGGCTCTGGCCTTGTCCATCCAGCGCTCGACGCCGGCCATGTCGTACGCCTTGTCCAGGCTCAGCACCGGCACGGTGTGCTCGACCTCGGGGAGCTCCTGGGTCAGGTCGGAGCCCACCCGCCGGGTAGGCGAGTCCGTCCTGGCCAGCTCCGGGTACCGTCGTTCCATCTCCACCAGCGCATCGAGCAGCCCGTCGAACTCGGCGTCGGAGATCTCCGGCCGGGCCAGCACGTGGTAGGCGTGTTCGTGCCGGCGGATCTCCGCCGAAAGCCGCTCGATCTCCGCGGCAGCCTGGCGCTCGGTCACGCGACAGTTATATACGGGCCGGCCGTGCTTGCGGCAACCTTCGATCAGGGTGGCGCGCGATGGTGGATGAGCACATCGAGCGGCTGATCGCGGAGCTGCGGCCGAAGTGCCGGGCGATCGAGGAGTCGCCGTGGTTGGAGTCGGCGGTTCGCGCCCTTCCGCGTCACCTGTTCATCGAGCGGTTCGCCGACGGCGTCAACTCGAACGATCCATGGGCTCCCGTCGAATGGGTGACGGTGGATCGGACGAGTCCGTCGCCGGAAGCGCTCGAAGCGATCTATTCGGACCAGGGGCTCATGATGAGGTCGCCGCCGGAGCACAGCGCCGCGTCACAGCCGGCCCTGGTGGTGATGATGCTCCACGAACTGGGACTGGAGCCGGGAATGAAGGTCCTGGAGATCGGCGCGGGGTCGGGCTGGAACGCCGGGCTGATCGCGCACGGCGTCGCCAGTGACGACCTCGTGCATTCCGTGGACATCCAGCACGATCTGGTCGAGCAGGCGCGCGAGCATCTGACCGCGGCAGGCCATCCGGGCGTGAATCTCCGTGCTGGCGACGGCGGCGAGGGGTGGCCGGAGGCGGCGCCCTTCGATCGCATGATCGCCACCGTCGGATGCCCGGACATCCCGCCGGCGTGGCTGGGCCAGCTCGCGCACGATGGAGTCCTCCTCGTCCCGCTTCTCATGCGCGGCTTCTATGCCCCGCTGTTACGTCTTCGGAAACGCGGCGCGACCTTCACGGGCGGGTTCCGTGGTCCCTCGGGATTCATGACGTTGCAGGGAGCCCACCACACGGACGCCCACGATCAGCTCATAATCGACGACATACCGGCGGGATTGCCCGTTGCGTCCGCTTCGCTTCCTGAGGCGATAACGTATGGCTTCCTCGTGTTCCTCTTCTCGACGAGTGAAGCGTTCCGGTATGCCGTGCGACGCACGGAACAGACCCCCTATATCCTTCATCACGTCGACTCCGGCTCGTGGATTACCTTCATGCCGGACGATCCGAAGGTCGACGTGATGGGCCGAACACGCGCCTTCGATGACCTCAGAGAGGCCCAGGAGGCGTGGATCGGCTACGGCAGACCGTCTCTGAAGTCGTTCAAGGTCGACGTGGTTGCCGAGGAAGAACCGCCACCGGGCGGTTGGCTGGATGCCCGGCGCAGCATCACGCTCCGGTACCGATTGCGGACGAACAGTGGTGGCTGACCCTCCTTCGCACGAACCGACCGGCTACCGCTGTCCGTTCTGCGCCACAGCGGCCGGCGCGGAGTCGGAGTTCACCGCGTGGCGCGACGAGCACGTGCTGGTGCAGATCTCGCTGCACTGGAACCCGGTCAACCCCGGCAAGGCGCTGGTGATTCCGCTGGCGCACCATGAGAACGTCTACACGCTTCCCGACGAGCTGGCCGGCCGCATCGCCCACGTGGTGCGCGGCGTGGCGCTCGCCATCCGCACCGGGTATCCCTCAGACGGCGTGACGGTGCTGCAGAACAACGAGCCGGCCGGCGACCAGGACGTCTGGCATCTGCACACGCACGTGATCCCGCGGTACACCGGCGATCGAAAGGACCGGGGGCTCTCAGTGCGAGCCGACGACCGCGACCGCGAGCGCTACGCGTCCCGCCTTCGCGAGCTTCTGAATCGGTGGCCATCGCCGGCCTGAAGCTCTTCCAGCGGCTGCGGCGTTGAGGTACCGTCATCGTTCGCTTCCTTCACCGATGACGGCCTCGTGATCCTCTGCCCGGATCGGCTCACGGGCGGCAAGGACGAGGTCGGCGTCCTTGGCCGATCAGGAGATTGTCGCATGGCTTCGTCGTCCGCTGCCGAGATCCACATCCGTGCCGCCGGTCTCACCAAGCGCTTTCGGGTGGCCGAGCGCAGACCGGGCACGCTCGGTGCGCTCGCCGGCGTGGTGCACCGCCGCCATCGCGTGGTCACGGCCGTCGAAGACGTCTCCTTCACGGTGCGACGCGGTGAGCTGGTCGGCTACATCGGCCCGAACGGCGCCGGCAAGAGCACCACCGTCAAGCTGCTGTCGGGCATCCTGGTGCCGGACGCCGGCACCTGCGTGATCGACGGCATGACGCCGTGGATCGACCGGCGCCGCTACGTCGCCTCCGTCGGCGCGGTGTTCGGGCAGCGCACGCAGCTCCTCTGGGATCTGCCGGTGGTGGAGTCGTTCGATCTGCTGCGCGACATCTACCGGGTGCCCGAGGACCGCTACGCGGAGACACGCTCGGAGCTGGACGAGCTACTCGGCCTGCAGGAGTTGCTGGACACGCCGGCGCGGCAGCTCAGCCTGGGGCAGCGCATGCGCTGCGACCTGGCCGCGGCGCTGCTGCATCGCCCGACGCTGCTGTTCCTGGACGAGCCTACCATCGGCCTGGACGCCGTCGCCAAGCTGGCGGTGCGCGACTTCATCGGCCGGCTGCGCGACCGCGGCGTGACCGTGATCCTCACCACCCACGACATGGACGACATCGAGACGCTCTGTGACCGGGTGATCGTGATCAGCGCGGGGCGCATCGTCCTGGACGGCTCGGTCGCGGAGCTGCGCGCCGCGGTGGCCGGCGAGCGTTATCTTTCGGTCGACCTGGAGGATCGGGACTGCGAGCTCTCCGTCCCGGATGCCGAGGTGGTCGAGCGGCGCGACCATCGCGTGCGCCTGCGGTTCGATCCGCGCCGCGTATCGGCGGCCGAGCTGATCCGCCGCGTCACCGATCGCTATCCGCTTCGCGATCTGTTCGTCGAGGATCCGCCGATCGAGCGGATCATCGCAGAGCTCTATCGCCGCCATAGCTGAAGGCGATGTCGCCCGTAACGAACCTGCGCGGCTATGTCGCGCTCGGATCCGCCCGCCTGCGTGCCATGCTGCAGTATCGCGCGGTGGCTCTCGCCGCCTTGGCCACCCAGGTGTTCTGGGGGCTGCTGCGGCTGATGATCCTGGATGGCTTCTACGGCAGCGCGCCGGAGGCCAGCGACTTTTCCAACGTGCATTTCGTTTCCTACGTCTGGCTGGGACAGGCGCTGTTCGGGCTGTTCCCCCTGAGCGTCGACCCGCAAGCGTCCGAGCGAATCCAGAGCGGGACGGTCGCCTACGAGTTGCTGCGCCCACTCGACCTGTACGCCAACTGGGCGATCAGCGCGATCGGATGGCGGATCGGCAGGACCGTGTTTCGCGCTGCTCCGCTGGTGCTGTTCGCGATGGTCTTGCTGCCCCTGTTCGGGCGTCCGGAGTGGGCGCTCCGAGCGCCCGCGGACGCGGCAGCCGCGCTGGGCTTCGCCGCAGGAATCTCGCTGGCGGTGCTGACCGGCGCCGCGATCACGCTGCTCGGGCAGGCGATCATGCTGCGGACGCTCAGTTCCACGGGCTGGAACGCGCTCGTGCCGGGGGTCGCCTGGGTTTGCTCGGGGATGGTAGTGCCGCTGCCCTACCTTCCGGAGTGGGCGCAGGCCGTGCTTGAGCTGATGCCGTTCGCGGGGCTCATCGACACGCCGTTCCGCATCTACTCCGGCCACTTGGCTGGCGCAGCGGCGGTGCAGGCGCTCGCGATACAGGCGACGTGGGTCGTGGCGCTGACAGCCGGCGGCCATCGGCTGCTGGCCCGCGGCTTGCGCAAGGTGGTGATCCAGGGTGGATAAGGCGCTGCGAGCGGCGCGGCACGGCCCGGGGCCATTGCGCATGGCGTTGCGCTACGCGGCAGCCAACCTGCGCTCCCAAATGCAATATCGATCGTCGTTCCTGATGGAGTCGCTCGGTCACGTCATGGAGGCAGTCACCGAGCTACTCGGCATCGTCGCGCTGTTCACACGCTTCGGCAGCATCAGAGGCTGGACCCTCTCGGAGGTGGCGCTGTTCTACGGCGTCGTGCACGTCGTGTTCGCGGTGGCCGAGGGGGTGGGCCGCGGCTTCGGCTCGGTCGAGTCCGACGTCAAGAACGGCACCTTCGACCGCGTACTGCTGCGCCCGCGCGCGACGCTGCTGCAGGTGCTGGGCGCCGCACTGGCACCGGAGACGATCGGCCGGCTGCTGCTGGCCGCCGTGGTGCTGGCGTGGGCGCTCGCCGCGCTTGACGGCGGGCCGGGGATAGGCGACGTAGCGCTCTTGCTGTGGGCATTCGCCGGCGGGGTCGCCGCCTTCTTCGCGCTGCTCATGCTTTCGGCGGCCCTGTCGTTCTGGACCACCGAGACGCTGCTGATCTTCGCCGTCGTCACCAAAGGAGGCGTGGAGACGACCCAGTACCCGATCGCCGTGTTCCACCGCGCACTCAGGTATCTGTTTCTCTTCCTGGTGCCGATCGGCACGGTCACGTACTTCCCGGTGGTGCACGTCCTGGACCGGCCCGATCCGCTGGGAGCGCCGGCGGTCGTCGCCTGGCTCGCGCCGATCGCCGGGTTCATCTTCCTGATTCTGGTCGCCGGCCTGTGGCAGCTCGGCGTGCGGCGCTACACCTCGACCGGCTCATAGCGCTGCCCGATCGAGTCGTGAGATGCCGGCATGAAATCGAGGACGGAGGCAGGTTGAGCAAGCTGACGGCACACGTCCATTCCCTGCGGCGTGCGTTCTCGCTGCTGTGGGAGTTGGCGCGGTACACGCACATCTCCCGGATGAGCATGGTATTGCCCGGCGTCGTTGCGCTGTCGGGTGTGCTGCTCGAGATAGGACGTGTACACGGATTGCGATTGATCGCGGAGGCGCTGACCTCATCGTCAACGAATCTGATGGTCGCCGGACTGCTCTATGCGCTCATGAGAATCGCCAACATCGGGCGCGGCTACGTTCAGCCCGTCCTGGAAGAGAAGTTTCGGATCGTGCTGCGGGGGAAACTTCGAACAATGGTGATGAGCCGAAGCCTCTCGATGCCGTTGCGCTCGGTGATCGGCAGTTCGACCGGCGACCTGGTGCAGTCTCTCGAGTCGGACTGTGATGCGTGCTCGAAGGTGGCGGCCCAGCTCGCGCCCGCACTCATCAGAGACCCGTTCGCGTTGCTCGGCATGGGACTGTATCTGGCGATGACGGTGGACATCGTGACCACGGCGGTGATCGTCTCCATCGCGTTCCTGGGTGTCGCTGCCGGGCTCGCCGGGCGCTGGGGGATTGGCCGGCTGTCCACTCGCAATCGCGCCTATTCGGGAAGACTCAACACCCTTGCGCGCGAGTTCGTAGACGCCGGCGCTGCCGTGCGCGCTTTCGGGCTTGAGTCGGCCAAGATGGCAGGCTATCGCCGACGGTCCCGGTCACTCGCGGCATCGTCAGCGGCGCTCGAACGTCGCAAGGGGTGGCTCAACCTGGTCCAGACGCACGGTGCGCAGAGCCTGATAGAGGTGGCGGTCCTGATGGTCGCCGGATACGGTTCGCTCAAGTTCGGAGGTGATGCCGGAGGCACGGTGGCTGCTCTGGCCCTGGGGAGGTTGATGTGGGGGCCGCTCCGGGGAGCGTCGAGCGCGGTCGTGAACGTGGCAGGAGCGCTTGGTCCGCTGGAGAAACTGGCTTCGCTCCTGCGCAGCGCGAACGACTCGGAGATCGCCGTCGAACCACCCGACTCTCACCCTGAGAGCGCCGCCCCCGTGCGCGCGAATCATGGCTTCGTACTGCGTGGCGTGACGTTGCCTATCGATGGCGCCGCTCCCATGCAGGTGGATGCCGGGATCCCGCACCGAGGGCTGACCTTGATCAGGGGGCCGAATGGATCGGGCAAGACAACGCTCCTGTATGTGCTCTTCCGTTTTCTGCCGATCCGAAACGGGAGCATAACGCTGGACGGATTGGCGATCGAGCAATGGCCGATCGGTGCGTATCGCTCACATCTGACATGCGCGTTCGGACGGCCCCTGCTGGTGGAAGGAACCGTTGGCGAGAACGTGCGATTCGGCAATCGTGGTGCCGCGCCGCCTCGGCTGGAGGCCGCATGTCGTGCGACAGGACTGCTCGACCAGGAGCGATGGTTGAGCGAGGGGCTGGACACGCCGGTACGCGCGTTCGGCCGCGGCCTCTCGACCGGTCAACGGCAGAGAATCGATCTGGCGCGCGTCCTCGCGCAGGACCGGCTATTCACCTTTCTCGATGAGCCGTTCGAGGGCCTGAGTCGCGGCGCGACGACCCGTCTGGCGGACGAGCTGCACGCCAGATCGCGCGAGCGCAGCGTCATCGTCGTCACGCATCGTGACGAGTTGCTCGATCGCGCAGACCGCGTGATACGGATGGCGCCGTCGTGAGTGGAGGAGGATTACAGGGCGCTCTGCTGCGCGCGGCGCGCTACCTGTTTCCGATCGTCGGCCTCTACGCTGCGCTTCACGTCGTCGTGAAGGTGCTGCCGCTCGGCGCCGCGACCGGACTGCGCGACGCTCTGGATGCGATCGGCGGCCGGGACGAGGCCCTGTTCTGGCGCGGAGTCGTGCTCGTCGCCGCCTGCGGCGTAGGGCTGGCCGTGCTCCGTGCCGTATCCCGGTGGATGGCGTCCGTGGCGGAAGAGTCCCTGAGCCATGAGGCGCGCTGTGTGATCTCGACCGCCCTGACGAGGGCCGACCTGGACCGGTTCGAGGAACGTGGTCGTGAAGCTGCGAGCACGCTGAGTGTCGACACACGGCTTGTCGCTCGCGTTCTGGTGCGGTTCCCGCTGGCTGCCGTGTCGCTTGCCGTCCAGGCTGCGGGGTCGTTCTGGATACTCTGGATGACCCATGGTGTGGTGGCATTCGTCGCCCTCGGCACCATTCCGGTGGTGACGGTTGTCCAGGTGCTCCTGTCACGGCGGACGCGGCACGTACACTCCGCTGCCCGGGAGATGGAGGCGCAGGCATCGGCCGACATCGAGGAGGCGTGGACCGCCGCGCCAAGCGTGCGAGCTCAGGCCCTGGGAAGCCATGCGCTGCGGGTCTTCGAAACGCGCGAAACGTCGATTGGATCGCTGGTCACGCGTCAGGCGCAGGCGTTGTGGCGGACGAGGGTGTCGATGTCGGCCATCGCACTCCTGCCGGAGATGGCCATCATCGGGGCGGCGGTATTGACGCCGTCCGATACGCAAGGCCCTGGAGGGCTCATCGCCGCGTTGGTCGTTGTGGAGGCACTGCGGGCAACGTTCCATGAGGTGTCCGCTCAGGTTGCCGGTCTCGGACAGATGCGGGCCGCGTGGTCGCGGATGGAGTCGGCGTATGCTCTCGGCTCGCGACGGTTGGCCGTGCCGGATTCTTCGGGGACGAATCGCGGCGGCGTGCGCTTCGGTATCCAGGTGTCGGAGTTGAGATACACGTATCCGCCGCACGAGCGTACGGATGCGCCCTTCACGCTGGAGGTCAGCGATCTGTCGGTCGGCGTGGGAGAGATCGTCGCGCTGGCAGGCGACAACGGCAGCGGCAAGTCGACGCTGCTGCGGCTGCTGGGAGGACTGTACCGGCCGGGTGAAGGGTCGATCGCGGTGGATGGGACTCCCCGCCAGGCCGGGGAGCTCCGCAGGATCGGCGCCTATGTGCCGTCAACGCCGCAGCTAATCTCCGGATCGATTCTGGCCAACGTGGTGGCGGGTACCGGCGAGCGACGGTCTCATGAGGAGGCGACCCGCGCGATGCAGGTGAGCGGCCTGCAGGAGATGCTGCGGCGCAACGGGCACACGCCGCTGGATCCGGTCGGCGAACGGGCGGTGCGGGTTTCGAGGGGCGAGGCGAGAACGATCGCGTTCGCGAGAGCGATCGCCCGCGGACGGCCGAGCGTGCTCCTGATCGATGAGGCCGGCAGTGCTCTCGACCGGGAGGCGGAACGGACGATGTGTGCCTACCTGGAGCGGCACAGGTCCGCCCACGCCTGCGTGATCGCATCGCATCACGATCGCGTCCTCAGGATGGCGGACCGGTTGATCACGTTGAAAGACGGCAAGATCGTGGACGACCGTGATCGATGATCCGCCGGATCGTCGACATGCCTTGGACCGTGTACCGTAGATACATGTGGTGTCGGGACTTCTCTGCGGCCGCGCCGCCGCTGCGTCGGACGTGGTCCCCTTTCGCACGAGCCGGCCGGGTACCAGGACGTCTGGCATCTGCACACGCACGTGATCCCGCCGTACACCGGCGATCGGCAGCATCAGGGGCTGTCCGTGCGGGCCGAAGATCGCGACCGGAGCCGCTATGCATCCCACTTGCGGCAGTGCCTGGAGGGTACAGCGTGGCCGGCTGTGTCTGTCTGATGTCGAGAATGGCGAACGAAGGGCGTTGTGTCGAACGCTGTTGGCACAACCCCGATCCGTCTGATACCATGAATGCACGCTTTCGCGTGGCATGGAACGTGGTAAATCGAACCTACAACACGGTTAGGAGACGGTGATTTCCGGTGGACAAGCTGTTGGATCCGGAGACGCTTCCACTTCTGGTGTTCTTCGTACTTCCCGGTTATCTCTCGTGGGGGGTATGGCGAATTATCGTTCCGGCCAGGACCACACGGCCGAGCGGCAGTCTTGTCGCGATCTTGATGCTCGGCTTGCTGAACTACATACTCGTTGGTTGGTGGGGGCTGGCCATTTCGCGGGAATTCGGCACTCTCGGACAAGCGGCGATGTTGGCCGGCATATTCGTGATCGTCCCGATCGCGTGGCCGTTCATACCTCGGATGCTCATCAGCATCCCTTTCATCGCACAGCGTATCGTCCACCCTACTCCCAAAGCATGGGACTATTTCTTCGGGCTGCACATTCCGTGCTTCGTCCTCGTCAGGCTCAAGAACGGCAGCCTTCTCGGAGGCGCGATGGATGCCCGATCATTTGCGTCATCATACCCGAGTGCCGAAGACATGTATCTGGAACAACTGTGGAAAATCACGAAAGAGGGGCAATTCCTGGAGCCGCTTCCGGCCACCAAGGGAGCTCTCATCTCGCGCAGCGAGTGCGAGTACATTCAGTTCGTCGAGCTGACGCATCGGGAGGCGGAATATGGCAAAAATCATGAATCGTCAGGGGCGAGGAAGCGAGAAGCGGGGATATCAACCTCAGGATAGCGGGTCCAAGCGCGTTCCTTACGGGATCCCCGACGGTTATCGGCCGAAAGCCGGTGGTGCCGGGGACATCGTCCCGCCACCGGCCGGCGCGATCGCGGGAGACGTTCCTGCTGAGCACGTGAAGCCGAGCGGTCGCCCGAGTGGTGGCGCGTCAGAAGAGCGCGCGAATAACGAATAGCAATAGCGCTCTGTCGTGGGCATGTGCGTGGTGAACGATCATGCGCGTGATTCTGACGACACAGCGGGGACGGGTGCAGACTTATTGCACGGGAGACCGCGCCCCACGCGCAACTGCATCTGAGCGGTGCGGTCGCGGTCTGCGTCGCTGTGGACCGGACACAGCCTATGTTGGGTCTTCAGGAAATCGGGTGGATAGGGGGGTCAGCGGTCGACACCGGCGGGGTAGAGATCAAGACCGCCGAGGTGAAAGTAGATGGCGTTGCGGAAGCGCTTGCGGTTACGAAAGCCGCGCGCTGAGTATTTCAGCTTCTGCACGCCCGCGTTGATCGACTCCGCCCGAGCGTTGGTCACCCGCGTGACGACGGCGGTCACGATGCCGTCCAGGTGGCGCTTGATCATGCGCGCCACTCGCTTCACCGGCTCCAGCCGACAGCGGATCGCCGAGTCGTACCACGCCTGCCATGCCTTGCGCGCCCAGGTGCGGCTCTTGTAGTCCCACAGCGTCATCGCATGTTCCTTGTAGCCCCACGCACGGGCGGTCTTCAGGGCGCTGTCGCGCAGCTCGGCGAATCGCTCCCAGCGCTCGTGATCCATGTTCTCGGGGTTGGTCAGCCACTTATAGCGGCTGCCTTTCAGGCGCTCGTCGTCCTCGCCGAGCAGCCTGCGGTGCTCGGCTCGCCGCACTTGGTCAACGGCGTCCCCGAGGTGCCCGGCGATATGGAACTTGTCGAACGCGATCTTGTTCTCCGCGTCCGGCACGTACTGGGTGGTCACGCTGATGTACGGCTCCCACATGTCCATGGCGACCGTATGCACCTGCGCTAACTGCTCACTGTCGAATTGTTTGTAGAACTTCTCCAACGACTCCTTGGTGCGCCCATCGGCTACGTACACTACCTTGCCGTCCAGATCGTTGATCACCGTCACGTACTCATGGCGCTTCTGAAACGACGTCTCATCCACGCCAAGGCGGGCCGGCAGCTGTACCTCGCGCCGCTGCAACCCGCGCTGCACCGCACGCTGCATCACTCCATCGACCTCATCCCAGCTCAGCCCCAACTGCTGGGCCACCGCCGCTGTGCTCGCCTCCTGCAACCAGTCGATCACCACCGCCTCGAACAGCGCGGTGAACCGCGAGCGGCTCTCGCTCCACGGCACCTCAATCTGCTTGACCTTGTGGTGCTCACACTGGACCCGAGGCACCTCGGCGGCCAGGATCGTGCGGTACTGACAGGTGTCCAGATGCCGCCAGCGCCGCTGGCGGGTGTCGTAGCGGTTGGCTGGCCTGCCGCACTCCGGGCACCTCAGCGGGCCGCCGTCGTGCGCCACCCGTACCACCACCTCGCCCTGCTGAAGGTTCAACTCCACGTCTTCGACTCGCCACGGCGCCTCGATCCCCACGATCCTCGCGTACAGCTCCTTGTCACGCATGCCATCAGTGTAAGCCTCACTGGGTCTCCGGCGTCGTCACTTCCCGGGCGCTCCACCCACACGAAAGCCGGAAGACCCCCTATGTTGAGGGCGTTCGACCACCACTCCGCCACCGGTCGCCTCGTGCTTCAGTGCGCGAGCTTCGTCGGCGACACGTGGCTCCGGATCGTCGACGGCAGCGGCCGCACCGTCGACGAGATTCCACCGCACGACCTGCCGGTTCATGCCCGCTGGTCGCCGGATGGAAGCGCGCTGACGTACGGCACGAATGATGGACGCATCCTCGTCCATGATCTGGCAACGCGGAGGTCAAGGCTCGTCTTCGGCGATGCCGAGTATCAGGCCGGCTTCAGCGAGTGGTCTTCCGACGGGCGGCATCTGGCGTTCAGCGCATCGACGGCCCTCGGAGCGGGTTTCGGACAAATGTCCTCCGGACGTCTATCACTGCACTGTCGCAACGGGCGAGGTATGCCGGTTGACGGACGCCCCCGATGCGAGCGACCGGTTTCCAAACTGGTCCCCGGACGGTACCAGGATCGCGTTCCATCGCCAGGACCTGGGCGAGCCCGGCACGCCGAAACGGGTCCACCTGGTACGGGTAGGCGGCGGAGGCGGCCATGGGTCGGCCTTCGCGCTGCTGAACGGGAGCGTGGGAAGGCAGCGATTCGGTCGCTTTCCGTGGTCGCGGGACGGCCGGTGGTTCGCGTTGCACGGAGAGACCGACGAAGGCTTCGCGGCCGGCGTCGTGGATGAACGGGGCGTGGATTCGGGATGGAGGTGGCGGGAAGGGGTGATCACGGAGGCCGCGTTCTCGCCCGCCGACGACCGGCTGCTGTGGGTTCTCGAAGACGAGATCGTCTGGGTGAGGTGGCCCGAAGTTCGACCCACGTCGCGGCTTCGCCTGGACTTCGGTACCGGCATCCGGGGGAGTCCGACGGGGCTGCAGACCGCCTTCGGTGCCCAGCCCGGCGAGGTCTGGTTTCTCGGCGAGGACTCGCGTCTCTACCGGTGGGACGGCGCGGACGCGTGTACGGTGGTCGCCGAGCAGACCGACGACACCAAGCCGTCCTGTCGCGTGGAGGAGTTCACCGTGCGCGCCGCCGACGGCCTGGAGCAACCCGTGCAGCGGCTGATCCCCGCGGCTCCCGCCTCTGTTGCCGTCGTGTACGTTCATGGTGGCCCCGGTGGGACGCTCGATCCCGACGACACGTGGGCGATGCAGCTTGTCGCGAGCGGCTACGAGGCCGTGCGCGTTGCCTACCGGGGGTCAGCAGGCTACGGGGAACGCCTCAAGACGGCTAACACCGGGTGGTACGGCGTCAGCGACGTAGATGACGTCATCCACGCAGGTGTCTGGTGGCAGCGTTCCTTCGGTCGTGGCCGTCCGCTGGCGCTGTTCGGTAACAGCTACGGCGGCTATCTGAGCTTGATGGCGCTCGCTCGCCGCGATTCGCCGTTCTGCGGTGCGGTCTGCACCTGCCCGGCGATCAACATGCTCATGCATCCGCTGCATCGGGATCGAGCACTTCCAGCGGACCCGGAGCGGCGGCGGCAGGCGCTGCAGGACAGATCCGTGTTCGCCGCCGCGGCACACATCGGGCGCCCCGTTCTCCTGCTCCATGGAGCGCTCGACACGGTGGCGACCACCCAGCAGATGCGCGAACTCGCGAAGCAGATCTCGGCTGCCGGCGGACCATGCGACCTAGTGGTGTTCGAAGACGACACGCACTCGCTGGCGCGCCACCGGCCCGAGGTCCGGCGACGGTCGGAACGGTTCCTTGCTCAGCTCGCGATGCATTGAGCGAGCGTGGCGTCAGGCGCCCGCGCAGGGGTCCTGGCGGTAGAAGGCGGCGAGTTGCGCGTAGACCGCGGGGTGCTCGTCGGCCAGGGTCGCAGGCAGCTCGAAGAAGTACTCGCTCGCCACCGCGAAGAACTCCTCCGGCGCCTCGGCGGCGTAGGGGTCGAGCGCGAAGTCGTCCGGTGCTTCACAGAGCGCCGTGTACGCGTCGGTGAAGGCGCGGGCCCACTCGCGCGCATCCATGCCGGGGTGCAGCGGCGGTCGGCCGTTCAGGCTGCCGTCGAGCGCATCGAGCTTGTGGGCGACCTCGTGGATGACCACGTTGAACCCCTCGCCGGTGCCGGACGCGTCGATGTCGACCAGCGACAGGACGATCGGCCCGCCTTCGTCCCAGAACTCACCCGCGGCGTCCTCTACCCATTCGTGGACGACGCCGGCCTCGTCGACCTCCTCGAAGTCGGCGGTGAAGCGGTCCGGCACCAGCACCACGGTCGACCAGTCGGCGTACCAGTCCAGGTCGAGCGCCAGGACCGGCAGGCACGCCTGCGCCGCGACCCGCGCCAGCAGCTCCGGGTCGAGCTCGGCGCCGCGGGCCGCCTCGAATCGCTTGCCGGCCAGGAATCGTCCCGTGAGCGCGCACAGCCGAACCTGCTCAGCGGGCGTGAGACGCCGCAGGATCGCCAGCTCTCCGGTCGCGGCGCGCCACTCGTGGTCGTTTACGGCCCTCCCCGGCATTACGTGGAATTCTCCCGCCGAACGGGATACCGTTGCCGTGTGCCGCAGGCATCCGACTTCGTCCATCTGCACGTCCATTCCGACCACTCGCTGCTGGACGGCGCGGCCACCGTCGAGGGGCTGGCCGAGTGCGCCCAGCGCCACGAGATGTCGCACCTGGCGCTCACCGACCACGGCAACATGTTCGGCGTCGCGCGCTTCGATCGCGCCTGCCGGTCGGCAGGGGTCACCCCGATCATCGGCTGCGAGTTCTACCTGGCGCCGGGTTCGCGCCACGACCGCGGCGGCGACCACTCGCGGTCGCACCACATGGGGTTGGTGGCCGTCGACGAGGTCGGGTACCGGAATCTCATGGCGCTCTCCACGATCGGCTACACGGAGGGCTTCTACTATAGGCCGCGCATCGACGACGAGGCGATCGCCGAGCACGCCGAGGGCCTGATCGGCTTCTCCGGCTGCATGTCCGGCAAGATCCCGATGCTGTTGCAACAGGAGCGCCTGGACGATGCGGCCGAGCTGGCCGGCCGCTACCGCGACATCTTCGGTCCGGACCGCTTCTACCTGGAGTTGCAGGACCATGGCGCTCCCGCGGCGCAGAAGCTCCAGAACGAGCGCCTGCTGGACCTGGCCAAGCGCACGGGCCTGCCGCTGGTCGCCACCAACGACATCCACTACTGCGGGCGGGACGATGCCGATGCACAGGACGTGCTGATCTGCATCGGCACCAACAAGCGGCGCTCGGACGCCGACCGGCTCAAGCAGGAGCACAGCGAGCTGTACTTCAAGGGGCCGGACGAGATGGCCGGGGTGTTCGCGGATCTGCCGCAGGCGCTCCTCAGCACGCGCGCGATCGCGGAGCAGTGCACGCTGCAAATCCCGATGCCGGGGCCGCAGATGCCCACCTACCAGGTCCCCGGCGGCCAGACCCAGGAGTCGTATCTGGTCGCGCTGGCAGAGGAAGGCATGCGCGAGCGCTACGGCAACCCCACCGAGGAGGCGCAGGAGCGGCTTCGCTACGAGCTTGGCGTCATCGGCTCGATGGGCTACGCCGGCTACTTCCTGATCGTGTGGGACTTCATCCGCTTCGCCCGCGAATCCCGCATCCCGGTCGGGCCGGGCCGCGGGTCCGGGGCCGCGTCGCTGGTGGGCTACTGCCTGCACATCACCGACATCGACCCGCTGCGCTACAACCTGCTGTTCGAGCGCTTCCTGAACGCCGAGCGGGTGACGCTGCCCGACTTCGACAACGACTTCTGCTACGAGCGGCGCGGCGAGGTCATCGACTACATCACACGGAAGTACGGGTCCGACCGCGTCGCCCAGGTGATCACCTTCGGCAGCCTCAAGGCGCGGGCCGTGGTGCGCGACGTGGCGCGCGTGCTGGAGATCCCCTTCGGTGAGGCGGACGAGATCGCCAAACTGATCCCCGGCGGGCCGAACTCCGACCTGAGCGCCGCCCTCAAGCAGGAGCCGAGCCTGCAGGAGGTGCGGGAGCGCAGTGACGTGCACCGCGAGCTGATCGACACCTCGCTGAAGCTGGAGGGCCTCAGCCGGCACGCCTCCACCCACGCCGCGGCGATCGTCATCGGCACCTCGGCGCTGACCGACTTCGTGCCCCTCTACCGGGACACGCGCACGGAGGCGATCTCCACCCAGTACTCGCACGAATACCTCGAGGACTGCGGGCTGGTGAAGATCGACATCCTGGGCCTGAAGACCCTGACGCTGATCGAGCGCACGCTGCCGATGGTGCGCGCGCGCGGCATCGAGCTGGATGTGCAGACCATCCCGGAGGACGACGAGGCCACCTTCCGCATGCTGGGCGAAGGGCGCTCGGCCTGCGTGTTCCAGTTCGAGAGTGCGGGCATGCGGGCCGTCCTGGCGCGCGTGAAGCCCACCTGTGTCGAGGACCTGATCGCGCTCAACGCCCTCTACCGGCCGGGGCCGATGCAATTCATCGATCAGTTCGTCGACGCCAAGTCGGGCCGCCGCCCGATCCGCCACAAGGTGGCGGAGTTGGAACCGATCCTGCGGGAAACCTACGGCGTGATCGTCTATCAGGAGCAGGTGATGGAGATCGCCCGCGCCGTGGCCGGCTTCAGCCTGGGGCAGGCCGACCTGCTGCGGCGGGCGATGGGCAAGAAGAAGATGGAGGAGATGGAGAAGCAGCGCTCGCGCTTCGTCGACGGTGCGGTCGCCAACGGCTTCGATCGCCAGGTCGCCGCGGAGCTGTTCGAGTCGCTGGTCCCGTTTGCGGAGTACGGCTTCCCCAAGACGCACGCGGCGCCGTATGCGGTGGTGGCCTACCGAACGGCGTACCTGAAGGCGAACTTCCCGGCCGAGTTCATGGCCGCGAACCTCACCAACGAAATGCACGACACCGACAAGCTGGCCGAGTACGTGTCCGAGGCCGGCGACCTGGGGCTGGAGGTCCTGCCTCCGTCCATCAACACGTCGGCGGGCGACTTCAGCGTCGACGGCGGCCGCATCCTCTTCGGCCTGCGCGGCATCAAGAACGTCGGCACCGGCGCGGTCGACTCGATCGTCGCCGAACGCGAGCGCAGCGGTCCGTATCAGGACTTCATCGACTTCGTCTCCCGCACCGATCAGCGCGCGGTCAACCGCAAGGTGATCGAGACGCTGGTCCGCGTGGGCGCGTTCGACGGTGTGGGTCACAATCGCGCCACCCTGTGGGAGAACCTGGAGCGGCTGCTGGAGTCGGCGGATGCGGAGCGGCAGCGCACCGCCCACGGCCAGCAGGACCTGTTCGCCGCCGACCAGGAGGTGCAGGCCGCGAGGCCCGAGCTCGCACGGCACCAGGAGTGGGATCGGGCGACGATGCTGCAGGACGAGCGCGACAACCTGGGCATGTACTTCACCGGCCATCCGCTGGACGACTACGCTGATCTGCGGCCGGTCAAGGGGATCGCCGAGCTGGCGACGCTGGACTCTCGATCCGACGGATCGCCGGTGGTCGCCATCGGCATCGTCGGCGAGATCCGGGAGATCGCCACCCGATCCGGTCAGCGCATGGCGTTCGCGCAGTTGGAGGACTACGGCGTCACCGCGGAGGTGGTCGTGTTCCCCGACGCGTTCGATGCCGGTCGTGAACGGCTCACGACCGGTGCGGTGATCGCGGTGAGCGGCCGGGTGGACCGCTCCCGTGGCAGCAGCAAGATCCTGGCCGAAGCGATCTCCGCTCCGGAGGGTCTGCCCGACCGACCCTATCGGAGCGTGCACCTGCGCCTGCAGGCGAGCGATGAGCACGATCTGGTGGCGTTGCGCGACCTCTGCATGGATCGCCCCGGGCAGTGCCAGCTCTTTTTGCATTATGGTAACGGCACGCTGGCGGACGGCGCCGTTACCGGCGGTGGCGGCGCGGTAGACGCCGAAGCCGGGGAAGTGGTCATCCGCGCGGGGCCACAGCTCTCGATATCGAGCGACGGTGAGATGCTTCAGGCGCTGACCGAATCGCCGCTGGTGGTGAAAGCATGGGCGGAATGACCGATCTGTTTCGAATTCTGCAGGCGGTGGTCCTGGTCTACCTCGTGCTGGTGGCGTTGCGGATCATCATCACCTGGTTCCGGGGAGCCGATCACAACGCACCGACCGAGGTACTGGCCCGCGTCACCGATCCCTATCTGCGCTGGTTTCAGCGCCTGCGCTTTCTGCGCGTCGGCGTGCTGGACTTCTCCCCCGCGGCGGCGATCCTGGTCCTGATCGTTGCCGGCAACGTGCTGCAGCGGCTGGCGGCCGCCCAGCGCGTCACGGTCGGCATCGTCCTGGCGCAGCTCCTCCTGGTCACCTGGTCGGCGGCGTCGGTGCTGGTGGTGGTGTTCATGATCATGGCCGTGGCGCGTGCGTTCATCGCCGCCATGCGCTGGGAGCAGGGCGGTGGCCTTCTGAACATGCTCGACCACACGTTGCAGCCGATGGTCACCTTCGTGTCCCGTCGCGTGTCGCTCGGCGAGTGGCTCAAGGAGCGAGGGCAGACGGTGCAGAAGGTGGCCTATCTGGGTCTGATCGCCGTGCTGCTGCTGGTGATCCTGATCGTCGGCAACATCGTGGTGCGGTGGCTCGTCGCACAGTTCCTGAGCTCCCCGTTCTGAGCGCCCCAAAGTCGTCGCCTCCGGCTCCGCCGTTGGCCCGTCCCCACCGATTCGCTACGGTGTCTGTCGGATATGCCGCTGGCGCGCCAATCCGACAGACTCCCTAGCGGTACCATTGCCTGGGACGCCGATGTAGCTGCGCTCCGCGGCGTCGGCCCCGCCACGCGGGATCGGCTGGCGCGCCTCGGCGTGCGCACCGCCGGTGACCTGCTGATGCATCTGCCGCGCGGCTACCAGGACCGCCGCCGGCTGCTGCCGCTGGCGCAGGTCGCCGCCGGCAGCGACGCCTGCGTGAGCGGCACGGTGGTCCGCGTCGGATCCTTCCGGTATCGAGGGCGCCGCACGCCGACGATCACCATCGCCGACGACGCCGGCGACACCGCTACGCTGCACGCGTTCGGCCGGCCGCAACTCGGCCGGACGCTGATGCCCGGGCAGCGGGTGCTGGTGTACGGCCGGTTCGACCGCCGAAACGGCAGGCTGCAGGCCGGCAGCTTCGAGCTGATGAGCCCGGAAGAGATGGCCGCCGGAACGCTGCTGCCGGTGTATCCGGCCACGGCCGGTCTCGCGCAGCGCACGCTGCGCCGCCTGGTCGATGACGCCCTGGCGGCGGCCGCTCCGTCCGCCCGGTATCTGCTCCCCGCGGCGGTGACGGCCGCCCGCCGCCCGCCCGACAAGGGGGCGGCGTTGGCGTGCGTCCACGGTCCGCCCGATCCCGAGGCGGCCGAGGAGGCGCGGCGGGCGCTGGCGTACGAAGAGCTGTTTCTGCTGCAACTGGAGCTGGCGCGCCGCTCACCGGCCGGCCGGCCGCGGCCAGCGTCCCGGCGGCGCGCCGGGCGGCTGCAGGCGGCGATGCTCGCCCGGCTGCCGTTTTCGCTCACCGAAGCGCAGCGAGCGGCCCTGGCGGAGATCGAGGAGGATCTCTACGGGCCTTACACCTCGGCTCGGCTGCTGCAGGGCGACGTGGGCTGTGGCAAGACCCTGGTCGCGCTGCTGGCGGCTGCCGGCGTGGTCGAGGCCGGTCAGCAGGTCGCGATCGTCGTCCCGTCCGAGGCGCTCTGTTACCAGCATGCGGAGACCGCGTCGGAGCTGCTGGAGCCGCTGGGCGTGAGGCTCGCGCTGCTGTCCGGAAGCACCGACCGCGCCGCCCGCGCCCAACTGCTGACGGCGCTGGCCGACGGCGACCTGCACATGCTGGTGAGCACCCACGCGGTGCTCTCCGATCCGGTCAGCTTCGCCGATCTGGGGCTGGTGGTGATCGACGAGCAGCACAAGTTCGGGGTCGCCCAGCGCGCCGCCGTCGCCGCCAAGGCGCCCGCTGGCGACCTGATCCTGATGACCGCGACGCCGATCCCGCGCACGCTGGCGCTCACCTTCTACGGTGACCTGACGCTGAGCTCGATCGACCAGCAGCCGCCCGGCCGGCCGCCGCTGCGCACACATCTGGTGCGCGAGGGGCACCGGGAGCGGGTATACGGGCATGTCGAATCCGAGCTGGCCGCCGGCCGCCAAGCCTACTTCGTCTGTCCGTCGATCGGCGACGACGGCACGGTGTCGGACGCCGCGGCGGCGGACGACAGCGGCGACCTGTTCACCGCGGCCCCGGATCGCCCCGCGGCTGTGCCCGCGGCCGATCCGGACGGCTCCGCGGCGTCGGCGAACGCGCTGTTCGCGCGGCTCCGGCAGCGCCTGTCGGGTTTCCGCGTCGGTCTCGCCCACGGCGGCATGCCGGCGGCCGAGCAGCGCGCGACCCTGAACGCCTTTCACGCCGGCCACGTCGACGCGCTGGTGGCCACCACCGTAGTCGAGGTGGGGCTGGACGTCCCGAACGCTACCTGCATGGTGGTCGAACACGCGGAGCGTTTCGGCCTTGCGGCGCTGCATCAATTGCGCGGCCGAGTCGGCCGCGGCGCCGATCCGGCGTACGCCTTCTTCGTCTACGGGAGCGAGCTCACGCCGCAGGCGGTCGAGCGGCTGCGCGCCCTCAAGGAGCATGTTGACGGCTTCGCGCTGGCGGACCTGGATCTGGCGCTGCGTGGACCGGGCGAGCTGGCCGGCACGCGCCAGACGGGTCTGCCGCCGCTGCGCGCCGCCCGTCTGGCCGCGGACCTGGATCTGATGCGGCAGGCGCAGACGGACGCACGCCGCCACCACCGCACCGCCGACGCCGGGGCGGTCGCCGGGGGACGGTCATGCGGGTGACCGGCGGCGCGGCCCGTGGCCGTGCGCTCAGGGTGCCGCCAGGGACCCGGCCGATGACTGCCCGCATGCGCGAGGCGCTGTTCGTGATCCTCAGCGGCGTGCTCGGCGGCGTGCCGGGCGGGATCGACGGCGGCGTGAGGGGCCGCTCGTTCCTGGATCTGTTCGCCGGCTCGGGTCTGCTCTCCGCCGAGGCTGCCTCCCGCGGGGCGCGGCCGATCATCGCGGTGGAACGCGACGCGCGCAAGCGGCGTACGATCCAGGCGAACCTCGCCGCCGTCGATGTGCGCGCTACGGTGATCACGGCGCCGGCCGAACGGTTCATCATGGTGGCCGGGCGGCGCGGGCAACGATTCGACGTGGTGTGCGTGGATCCGCCCTACGCGTACCGGCACAAACAGGGACTGCTGACCGCGCTGGCGCGGGCGGACCTCGTGAACGCAGCCGGCTGCCTCGTGCTGCACTGCCCGGCGGCCGACCCGCTCGAGCCTGCGGCCGTGCCGCTCACGCTCGTCGACCGCCGGCGATACGGGCAGTCCGCGCTGATGCTCTTTCGGCCGTGACCGGCCCGGTGCCGGCCGGCTCGCGGCGGGGCTTGGGCGCTCGGTCGCCGACGGGGGTTGCGGCGTCGGCGCATAGGTAGTAGAACCTGCTGCCATGCACGAGGGGCTGCCTCTGTAGCTCAGCTGGTAGAGCACCTCCATGGTAAGGAGGGGGTCACCGGTTCAAATCCGGTCGGAGGCTCGTTCCGGGCCGTTCCGCGCGGGGGTGACGTGTGCCCGCTTGACACGTGCCCCGCGTTCCCGTATTCCTATATGACCCTTCGGCAACGGAGTACTCGATGGCCAAGACCAAGGTGGTGGAGTTGGTGGCGCTGGCGTGCACGGAGCACGACGGCCTGGAGCTTCGCAACTACACGACGACCAAGAATCGTCGCAATACGCAAGGCAAGCTGAAGCTCAGGAAGTATTGCCCCCGCTGCCGCACGCACACGGTGCATCGAGAGGCGCGGGTCAAGTAGCCGGCAGTGTTGCTGAGACGATCAGGACGCTGAGACGAATCGGGTTGAAGGCGCGCGGGCGCAGAACGAAGGCATCAGAAGGCCAGTAGCTCCAACTGGTTAGAGCGCCGGTCTCCAAAACCGGATGTTGCAGGTTCGAATCCTGCCTGGCCTGGAAGCGAGTTGAGGAAGCGATATCGTGGGTCGGATCATACAGTTCTTTCGCGAGAGCTACGCGGAGTTGCGCAAGGTGGCGTGGCCGAGCCGCGAGGAGGTCGCCAGTTCGACGAAGGTGGTGCTCGTGTCGGTCTCCCTGATCGCGCTCGCGCTGGGGCTGATCGACTTCCTGCTGTTCCAGGCGATCGACTTGGTCTTCTGAGCGGCAGCACACGCACGGAAAACGGCTGAGACAGGCTTCGGTTGAGACAGACTTCGGTTGAGAACAGGTTCGGTTGAGGACAGGTTTCAAGGAATGGCGAAGGGTTGGTACGTGGTCCACACCTACTCCGGGTTCGAGAACAAGGTGCACAAGCATCTGGCGCGGTTGATCGAGTCGCCTCGCATGCAGAACCACCTGTTCGACGCGAAGGTGCCGGCCGAAGAGGTCGTCGAGGTCAAGGACGGCAAGAAGAAAGTGACCTCGCGCAAGTTCCTTCCCGGCTACATCCTGGTGGAGATGGACCTGGAAGGCGAAGCGTGGATGGACGTGTGTGCGGCCGTCCGGCAGATTCAGGGGGTGACCGGCTTCGTCGGTGCCACCAAGAACCTCAAGCCGCAACCCATCTCCTCCGACGAGGCGCGCGACCTGCTGCAGAAGGCGGGAGAAATCAAGAGCGACCGCACGCTGAAGCCCAAGCAGTCGTTCGTGATCGGCGAAAGCGTGCGCATCATCGACGGCCCGTTCGACTCGTTCACGGGAGCCGTCGAGGAGATCAACGAAGAAAAGGCGAAGCTTCGGGTGATGGTCGGTATCTTCGGCCGCTCGACGCCCGTGGAACTCGACTTCATGCAGGTAGAAAAGGTTTAGAGGAGCGTAAGCGTGGCCAAGAAACGGATCGCGGCGGTGGTCAAGGTACAGATTCCGGCAGGTCAGGCGACGCCAGCGCCGCCGGTGGGGCCGGCGCTCGGCCCGCATGGGGTGAGCGCGCCGATGTTCGTCCAACAGTTCAACGAGCGCACGAAGGGCTTGGAGCCAGGGCTCACGACGCCCGTGGAGATCACGATCTACGCCGACAAGACCTTTACCTTCGTGACCAAGACGCCGCCGGCGGCGGTGCTGATCCGCAAGGCGTGCGGTCTGGAGAAGGGCTCGCCGGAGCCGAACAAGGAGAAGGTGGCCTCCATCTCCCGGGCGCAGTTGCTGGAGATCGCCCAGACCAAGCGCCCCGACCTCAACGCCGTCGACGACGATGCGGCCATCGCCATCATCGCCGGCACGGCTCGCAGCATGGGCGTTACGGTCGAAGCCTGATCAGGCTCGACCGCCGAAAAGGAGAGAAGTGAATGGCACGAAACGGCAAGCGCTACCGCGCCGCCCTTGAAGCCATCGACCGGCAGCGCACCTATCCGGTGGATGATGGCTTGAAGCTCCTGAAGGGCCTGCCTCCGGCGAGATTCGACGAGACTGTGGAAATCGCCGTGCGCGTGACCATCAGGGGCAACCAGACGGTACGCGACACCATGGTGCTTCCGCACAGCTTCGAACAGGAGCAGCGGATCCTGGTGTTCGCCGAAGGCGACAAGGCCACGGAGGCCGAGGAGGCCGGCGCAACCTATGTGGGCGGTCAGGATCTGATCGACAAGATCAAGGACGGCTGGCTGGAGTTCGACGTGACCGTGGCCACGCCCGACATGATGCGCAACGTCGGCCGGCTCGGCCCGATCCTCGGCCGGCGCGGCCTGATGCCCAATCCGAAGACGCGTACGGTCACCCAGGACGTCGCCGGCACCATCGCCGAGCTCAAGCGCGGCCGGGTGGAGTTTCGCGCCGATCGAACTGGCGTCGTCCACCTGCCGATCGGAAAGCTCAGCATGGATGCACAGGAGCTGGCCGAGAATGCGCGATCGGTGGTCGCGGAAGTAGAGCGAAAGCGCCCAGCCGACACCAAGGGCGATTTCCTGCGAAGCGTCGCGGTGTGTACGACGATGAGCCCCGGCGTGAAGATAGCGGTATGAGCGACGTGGCCAGCCCTCCGGAAACCGTCGCCTCCCGCGAGCCGCAGCAATACAAGCGTGATGCGGTGGCAAGCCTGCGCGAGATGCTCGAGCAGACGCCGAACGCGGTCTACGCGGACCACACCGGCCTGGACGTCAGCGCTATGACCGCGCTGCGGCGGGCCCTGGGTGAGCAGGACTCCACCCTGCGGGTAGTGAAGAACCGGTTCATGAGGATCGCCCTCGATTCGCTGCAGTTGCCGACCTCCGACGGGTCCCTGACCGGCCCGACGGTGGTGGCCACGCTGGGCGAGGAGCCGGGCGCCGCCTGCAAGGTACTCGTTGACGCGCGCCGCGATTCACCGCTGGTGATCAAGGGTGCGATTGTCGACGGGCAGATTCTGGACCCGGCCCAGGTGGAGGCGCTCGCCGCCCTGCCGCCACGCGACCAGCTGTACGCGATGCTGCTGAGCGCGATGAACGGACCGGTCCGCTCGGTGGCAGGCGTCCTGCAGGGGGTGATCCGCAAGCTGATCGGAACCCTGCTGGCAATCGCGGATCAGGTCGGCGCGGATCAGGTCGGCGCGGATCAGGTCGGCGCGAATGAAGCAGACGGTTGAGACATAACCGACCGACACAAGAAAAAGAACGATTAGGAGCAAACGATGGGCAAGCTGACAGCTGAACAGATCATGGACGGGATCGCGGAGATGACCGTTCTGGAGGTGTCCGAACTGGTCAAGGCCATGGAGGGCAAGTTCGGCGTGACCGCCGCGGCGCCGGTCGCCGCCGTGGCGGCGATGCCGGCCGCCGGCGACGAGGCGGAGGAAGAGGAGCAGACGGAATTCACCGTCATCCTCAAGGGATTCGCCGACGGCAAGAAGATCCCGGTCATCAAGGAAGTTCGCGCCCTCTCCGGACTCGGCCTCAAGGAGGCCAAGGATCTGGTCGAAGCCGGCGACAAGCCGGTCAAGGAGATGGTCAGCAAGGAAGAGGCCGACACGGCCAAGGACAAGCTGGAGAGCGCTGGCGGCGTCGTTGAGCTCAAATAGCCCGGCTCGCGATACCGATCGACAACATAACCACGCGTCTCATCCCTGTTGACAGGAGGAGTTAGGTATGCCCGGTACGCTTACCAAGGTCCCGCGCCAGTTCATGGGCCGGGGCAGCGACGATGTGATGGCCATGCCCAACCTTGTCGATATCCAGATCTCGTCCTACGAGCGCCTGCTGCAGCGCCAGCGGCTGCGCGACGGCGAGGGACCGGAGCGGCAGGGGCTGGAGGAGGTGTTCCGCGACGTGTTTCCGATCGAGAGCCCGAACGGAGACATGGTGCTGGAGTACGCCGGCTACTCGCTCGACGAGGAGAACATCAAGTTCTCGGAGAGCGCCTGCAAGACCAAGGGGCTGACGTACGCGATCCCGATCAAGGCCAAGATCAACCTGGTGTTCCTGCAGACGGGTGAGATCCGTCAGAAGGAGATCTACATGGGGGACATCCCGCTCATGACCGAACGCGGGACCTTCATCATCAATGGCGCCGAGCGCGTGGTGGTCAGTCAGATCCACCGCTCGCCGGGCGCGATCTTCTCGCACGAAAAAGGCGTATATGCCTCGCGGATCATCCCGTACCGCGGCTCTTGGCTGGAGTTCGAAATCGACCAGAAGAAGGAGTTGATCTACGCCAAGATCGACCGCAAGAAGCGCCTGCTGGCCACGGTGTTCCTGCGCGCGCTGGGATTCGACAGCCGCGAAGCGATCGTCGACCTGTTCTACCGGAGCACGACCCTGCCGGTGTCGGCCGAACCGGATGCGAAGTCGCAACTGGTGGGCAAGATCCTCGCCCGACCGGTCCATCGTGACGACACGCGCCTGTACCGGGCCGGAGAGAAGCTGCTGTCGCACGACGTCGAGGAGCTGAGCAACCTGCAGGTGCCGAAGGTCGAGGTCATCGACTTCGACCATCCGGACAGTCTGCATTCCCCGATCGTGGTCAACTGTTTCGAGCGGGAGGACACCCGGCTGGTCTCCACCGGCGAGGACGACGAGCTGACCAGGGAAGACGCGGTCATCCGCGTCTACTCGGCCATCAAGCCGGGCGAGCCGGTCACCATCGAGAGCGCCGAGAAGGACCTGCACAGCATGTTCTTTTCTTCGCGCCGCTACGACCTGGGGCGTGTGGGGCGTTACAAGCTCAACAAGAAGTTCGACTACGCCGAGCCGCCGGACACGCACACGCTGGTGCCGGACGACATCGTCAACACGATGATCATGCTCACCAAGGTCTACATCGGCGAAGGCAACGTCGACGACATCGACCACCTGGGCAACCGTCGTATCCGCTCGGTAGGAGAGCTCCTGACCAACCACCTGAAGATCGCCTTCTCGCGCATGGAGCGCATCGCCAAGGAGCGCATGTCACTGAAGGAGGCGGACACGATCCGGCCCCAGGATCTGGTTTCGATCAAGCCGATCGTCGCCACGATCAAGGAGTTCTTCGGCTCCAGTCAGCTCTCGCAGTTCATGGAGCAGGTCAACCCGCTGGCCGAGCTGACCCACAAGCGGCGGCTCAACGCGCTGGGACCGGGAGGCCTGTCGCGGGATCGCGCGGGGTTCGAGGTGCGCGACGTCCACTACACCCACTACGGCCGCATGTGCCCGATCGAGACCCCGGAAGGGCCGAACATCGGCTTGATTGTGTCGCTGGCGAACTACACGCGCGTCAACTCTTACGGCTTCCTGGAGACCCCGTACCGCAAGGTGGTCGACGGCCGCGTCACGCGCGACATCGAGTACCTGTCGGCGATCGACGAGGAGAAGTACTTCATCGCTCAGGCGGGCGCTCCGATCGACGACGACGGGCAGTTCACCGAGACGCTGGTGCCGGTGCGTCGCGGCGGTGATTACATCACCCGCGAGCCGGACTCCATCCAGTACATGGACGTCTCTCCCAAGCAGATCATCTCGGTGTCCGCTTCGCTGATTCCGTTCCTGGAACACGACGACGCGAACCGCGCGCTCATGGGATCGAACATGCAGCGGCAGGCGGTGCCGCTGATCATTCCCGAACCGCCGCGCGTCGGCACCGGCATGGAGGAGAAGACCGCCTACGACTCCGGCGTGCTGGTGCTGGCCAAGCGGGCGGGCGTGGTCGAGTACGTGAGCTCCCAGCGCGTGGAGGTGCGCCGGGACGGTTCCGTCGACGGCGAGATCGACACTTATGCGATGGTCAAGTACCAGCGCACCAACCAGGACACCTGCTTCCTGCAGAAGCCGGTATGCCGAGTGGGCGACCGCGTCGAGGCCGGACAGGTTCTGGCCGACGGCCCGTCCACCTACGCGGGCGAGCTCGCGCTGGGCCGCAACGTGATCGTCGCGTTCATGCCGTGGAACGGCTACAACTACGAGGACGCAATCCTGGTCTCCGCGCGCGTGGTCAAGGAGGACGTGTTCACCTCCATCCACATCAAGGAGTTCTCCGTCGAGGTGCGCGAGACCAAGCTCGGCCCGGAGAAGATCACCCGCGACATCCCCAACACGGCCGAGGACGCCTTCGAGCATCTGGACGCCGAGGGGATCGTGCGCATCGGCGCCAAGGTGAAGTCCGGGTCCATCCTGGTCGGCAAGGTCACGCCCAAGAGCGAGACCGACTCCACGCCGGAGTTCAAGCTGCTGAACTCGATCTTCGGCGAGAAGGCAAAGGAAGTGCGCGACACATCGTTGCGCATCCAGCACGGCGTGGAAGGCACGGTGATCGACGTGCAACGCATGCGCCGCTCGGCCGGAGACGAGCTGAGCCCGGGCGTGGAGGAGGTGGTCAAGGTCCTGGTCGCCTCCAAGCGCAAGCTGCAGGAGGGCGACAAGATGGCCGGCCGCCACGGCAACAAGGGGGTGATCGCGCGCGTGCTGCCGGAAGAGGACATGCCGTTCATGGCAGACGGAACCTCCGTGGACGTGGTGCTCAACCCACTCGGCGTCCCGTCCCGGATGAACCTGGGCCAGATCATGGAGACCCAGCTCGGCTGGGCCGGATTGATGCTGGACGAGTGGTACGCGACCCCGGTATTCCAGTCGGCATCCAATGAGATGATCGAATCCAAGCTGACCGAGGCCGATCTGCCGGCCAGCTCCAAGATCACGCTGTACGACGGGCTGACGGGCGAGGCGTTCGAGAACGCGGTCACGTGCGGGGTGATCTACATGATGAAGCTCAGCCACCTGGTCGACGACAAGATGCACTCGCGTTCCACGGGGCCGTACTCGCTGGTCACCCAGCAGCCGCTCGGCGGCAAGGCCCAGAACGGCGGTCAGCGCCTTGGCGAGATGGAGGTGTGGGCCCTGGAGGCGTACGGCGCGGCCAACACGCTGCGCGAGCTCCTGACCGTCAAGTCCGACGACATGAACGGCCGGGCCAAGGTGTACGAAAGCATCGTCAAGGGCGAGCCGTTCGAGTCCGGCGGCATCCCCGAGTCGTTCAACGTGCTGGTGCAGGAGCTGCGCGGGTTGGCTCTCGACATCACGATCTTCGACGGAAAGGGCAAGCCGGTCGCGCTCACCGAACGGGACGAGGAGCTGATCACCCGCGAGGGAGCCCGCTTCTGATGGGCAGGTTGCCGATGGGAATACGCGCTCCGCGGTCGCAGAGATCCGACAGGAGGGGAGGGGCTCATGCGTGAGTACGAAGATTTCGAGAAGATCACCATTCGCATCGCGGCGCCTGACGCGATACGGGACTGGTCGTATGGAGAGGTAAAGAAACCGGAGACCATCAACTACCGCACGCTGCGGCCGGAGAAGGACGGCCTGTTCTGCGAACGGATCTTCGGCACGACCAAGGAGTGGGAGTGCTACTGCGGAAAGTTCAAGTCGATCCGCTACCGTGGCGTGATCTGCGACCGCTGCCAGGTGGAGGTCACCCACCCGCGCGTGCGCCGCGAGCGCATGGGCCACATCGAGCTGGCGGCCCCGGTGTCGCACATCTGGTTCTACCGCTCGGTTCCATCGCGGCTGGGGCTGTTGCTGGATCTGCCGATCGCGGCCCTCCGCTCGATCCTGTACTACGAGAAGTACATTGTCATCGATTCCGGCGACACCGACCTGAAGCGCATGCAGCTCCTCACGGAGGAGGAGTACCTGGAGGCGCGGGATCGGCATGCCATGGGCTTCACGGCCGGCATCGGTGCGGAGGCGATCCGCACGCTGCTGGAGTCGCTCGACCTCGACGCACTGGCCGCCGAGTTGCGGCGCAAGATGATGGACAAGGGGATCAAGAGCGACAAACGGCTCCTGAAGCGCATCGAGATCGTCGAGAACTTCCGCGATTCAGGCAACGACCCCGAGTGGATGGTGCTCGACGTCATCCCGGTGATACCGCCGGAGCTGCGGCCGATGGTGCAGCTGGACGGCGGCCGGTTCGCGACGTCGGACCTGAACGACCTCTACCGGCGCGTGATCAACCGCAACAACCGCCTCAAGCGGCTGCTGGCCCTGGACGCGCCTGACATCATCATCCGCAACGAAAAGCGTATGCTGCAGGAGGCGGTGGACGCGCTGTTCGACAACTCCAAGAAGAAGCGCGTGGTCAAGGGCGCGGCGAACCGGCCACTGAAGTCCCTCTCCGACATGCTGCGCGGCAAGCAGGGCCGCTTCCGGCAGAATCTCCTGGGCAAGCGTGTCGACTATTCGGGCAGGTCGGTGATCGTGGTGGGACCGGAGCTCAAGCTGCACCAGTGCGGGCTGCCCACCAAGATGGCGTTGGAGCTGTTCAAGCCTTTCATCATGAAGAAGCTGGTGGAGGACGACGTCGTCTACAACATCAAGAAGGCCAAGACGCTGGTGGAGGAGGAGACCCCGGAGGTGTGGGCGGTCCTGGAAGAGGTCGTCAGCGAGCACCCCGTCCTCCTGAACCGGGCGCCGACGCTGCACCGGCTGGGCATCCAGGCCTTCGAGCCGGTGCTGGTGGAGGGCAAGGCGATCAAGCTGCACCCGCTGGTGTGCGCGGCATTCAACGCCGACTTCGACGGCGATCAGATGGCGGTGCACGTGCCTCTCACCCCCGACGCGCAGATCGAGAGCTGGACGCTGATGTTGTCCAGCCAGAACCTGCTGGACCCGGCCAACGGATCGCCGATCGTGGTGCCGACGCAGGACATGATACTGGGCATCGCCTACCTGACCGGCTCGCGGGCCGGCGTCGCCGGCGAGGGCAAGCACTTCGCTACTTCCGCACAGGTGCTGCGGGCGGTTGACGCGCGCTCGGTGGACTACCACGCCAGGATCAAGCTCAAGATGGCCGATGAGTACGTGGAGACCACGCCTGGGCGCGTTCTGATGAACGAGGACCTTCCCGAGGAGATGGAGTTCATCAACGAGCAGCTCGATGACGGCAAGCTGCGAAAGCTGATCGCGGACTGCTATCGCGACCATGGGCCGCACGTCACCGTGCAGGCGCTCGATACCATCAAGGAGCTCGGGTTTCACTACGCGACGAAGTTCGGGGCGACCATCGGCATGGAGGACATCCTGGTGCCGGCCTCGAAGCCCGAGCTCATCGATCGAGCCAGCCACCAGGTGGAGGAGATCCACCACCAGTACCTGCAGGGTCACATCACCAACGAGGAGCGCTACAACCGCGTCATCGAGGTCTGGAGCACCACCAACGACGACATCACGAACGAGCTGATGGCGGAGTTGGAGTCGGACCGGCAGGGCTTCAATCCCATGCATGTGATGGAGGCGTCCGGCGCCCGCGGCAGCCGGCAGCAGATTCGCCAGCTCGCCGGCATGCGCGGGCTGATGGCCAACCCGTCCGGTGAGATCATCGAGCTGCCGATCCGCTCCAATTTCAAGGAGGGGCTGTCGGTGATCGAGTTCTTCATCTCGACCAACGGCGCTCGCAAGGGGCTGGCCGACACGGCGCTCAAGACGGCGGACGCCGGCTACCTGACCCGCCGACTGGTCGACATCGCCCAGGACGTGGTGGTGAGCGAAGACGACTGCGGCACGATCAACGGCATCGACCGGCAGGCCATCAAGGACGGTGAGGACATCGTCGAGCCGCTGCGCGACCGCATCGCCGGCCGGTTCACGCTGGATCGGGTCAAGCACCCGATCTCGGGCGCGATCATCGTCGACTTCAACGAGGAGATCACCGACGAGCTCGCCGAACACATTGAGCAGATCGGCATCGAGACCGTGCGCATCCGCACGGTCCTGACCTGCGAGTCCAAGCGCGGCGTCTGCCGCAAGTGCTACGGCCGCAACCTCGCCTCGAACCGCACGGTGGAGATCGGCGAAGCGGTGGGTATCGTGGCCGCGCAGTCGATCGGACAGCCGGGCACGCAGCTGACCATGAAGACGTTTCACGTCGGCGGCGCGGCGACCCGTGTGAGCGAGGAGAATCGGGTCTACCTGCCGTATCCATGCGTGATCCGGGAGATCCACGGCAACGTGGTGGAACTGGACAACGGCAACCGGCTGTTCACCCGCAAGGGACACCTGATCGTCAACCGCGTGCTGCAGCGGATAGCGCTCGACGGAGACGACGAGCTGCTGGCGGCCGAAGGGCAGCAGGTGTTGGCGGACGATCCGCTGGTGCGCCGCAACGGCGACCAGATCACGGCCCTGGAGATCGGCTTTGTGCACCGCGTCGATCGGCAGGTGCTGATCACCGCGCAGCCTCGTCGCGTCGACATCCGCAACGGCTCGGAGCTGATGGTAGGAACCGAGCAGATCGTCCCCGAGGACGAGACCATGGCCTACTTCGATCCATTCGCGGAACCGATCATCGCCGAAGTGACCGGTACGGTGCGCTTCGACGACATCGTGCTCGGCACCACGCTGCGCGAGGAAATCAACGAGGACACCGGCAAGATCGAGAAGAAGATCACCGAGTTCTCGGCGGAGACGCTGCAGCCGCGCCTCGTCGTGGAGACCGAGGACGGCGAGGAGGCGGTCTACTACCTGCCGGGCTCGGCCTACCTGAACGTCTCGGAGGGCGACGGGGTGAAGGCGGGACGCACGCTGGCCAAGCTGCTCAAGGAGAGCGTAAAGACCCGCGACATCACCGGCGGTCTGCCGCGCGTCGGCGAGTTGTTCGAAGCGCGGCGCCCTCGGAATCCGGCGGTGCTTGCCAAGATCGACGGCGTGGTGCATTTCCGTGGCGTCAGCAAGGGCAAGCGCGTGCTCTCGGTCGAGGACTCCTTCGGTGACGAGCACAAGCATGCGGTGCCGATGGGCAAGCATCTGCTGGTGCGCGACGGGGACACCGTCGAGGCCGGCGAGCCGCTGTGCGAGGGGCAGACCGACCCCCACGACGTACTCGCCATCCTGGGCGAGAACGCGCTGCAGGCCTACCTTGTCAACGAGATCCAGGAGGTCTATCGGCTGCAGGGCGTCCGCATCAACGACAAGCACATCGGCATGATCATTCGGCAGATGATGAAGAAGGTGGAGATCGTCTCGGTAGGCGACACGGAATTCATCTTCGGCCAGCAGGTCGACCGCCACCGGTTCAGGACCGAGAACGAGAAGGTGATTCAGGAAGGAGGTCAGCCGGCGGTGGCGCAGCCGACGCTCCTCGGCATCACTCGGGCGTCGCTGAACATCGATTCCTTCATATCCGCGGCGTCGTTCCAGGAGACCACGCGGGTGCTGACCAACTCCGCGATCGCCGGATCCTCCGACTATCTGCGCGGCCTGAAGGAGAACGTGATCATCGGCAATCAGATTCCCGCCGGCACTGGCATCCGCGCATACCGAGACGTCAAGCTGTTCGACGAGAACATGGAGAACCTCGACGTCACCGTGCAGCGGATCCTCGAGCAGAAACGCAAGGAGCAGGAGGAGCGGGAGGCTCAGATTCGCGCTGACATGATGTCGGAAGAGCTGGGTGATCCGGTGAGCGAGGTGCCTACCGTCTGATTGGGGAGGCCGGCGTGGCGGACGGGCGCAGGTTGCGGACGGGCGCCCGTTGCGGGCGCTTGACGAGGCCCGCCCCGCTCGGTACGTTGTACGGCAAGCGAGCCCCGCAGGACAGTCGGTGGGGCCTCGCCTGCCCATCGCCGTGCCGCCAAAAGGTAGGTCCGGGGGTTACTTGACGCTCCGTGTGGAAGGCGCGTAAGGTGGTGGCTCGGTTTTATCAAGCCGTAGACACCTGCAGTCAGCCTGAGTCGGATGCCGACAGGTCCGCCGGCATGAAAAAGGGTGTACTCGTGAAGTGGGCGTTCGTGGGAGTGTGAGGAGAAAAAAGTGCCGACGATAAATCAGCTCGTCCGGAACGGACGCAAGCGCAGCACCAAGACCAGCAATAGTCCTGCGCTGCAATCGTGCCCGCAGAAGCGCGGCGTGTGCACGCGGGTGATGATCGTCACCCCGCGCAAGCCGAACTCCGCCCTGCGCAAGGTAGCGCGCGTGCGGCTGGTCTCGGGCGTCGAGGTTACCGCTTACATCCCGGGGATCGGGCACAACCTGCAGGAGCACTCCGTCGTCCTGATCCGGGGCGGGCGAGTCAAGGATCTGGCCGGTGTCCGTTACCACGTGGTGCGCGGGGCCAAGGACACGCTCGGTGTCGACGATCGGCGTCGCGCGCGATCGAAGTACGGCACCAAGCGGCCGAAGACCTGAGGGTCGCACCCGGCCACCTCGTCGTGGATAGCTCAGGTCGTGGATAGCTCAGGTCGCGGATAGCTCAGGTAGCGGATAGTTCAGGTAGCGGGATAGTTCAGGTAGCGGGATAGTTCAGGTAGCGGGATAGTTCAGGGAGTCGACGGAAATGCCCAGACGTAGCGTAAGTACGCAGCGGCGCGACGTGCGCGATGCGCGGTATCGCGACCCGCTTGCGGGACGGTTCATCAACAGTATGCTGTTGCGCGGCAAGAAGTCGCTGGCGGCGCGTACCTTTTATCAGGCGCTCGACCTCATGGACGGCAAGGGAGAGGGCGAGCCGATCGAGATGTTCCACAAGGCGGTGGACAACATCAAGCCCATGCTGGAAGTGAAGTCGCGGCGTGTGGGGGGATCGACCTTCCAGGTGCCGGTGGAGGTTCGCGAAGACCGGCAGGTCGCGCTCGCGATCCGCTGGCTGCTGCAGTTCGCCCGCGCCCGCCGCGGGCGTTCGATGGCCGAGCGGCTGGGCGCGGAGCTTCTGGACGCCTACAACAACACCGGCTCGGCCGCCAAGAAGAAAGAGGACACGCACCGGATGGCCGAGGCTAACCGGGCGTTCGCCCATTACCGCTGGTAGACGGGAGAGACAGGTACACCACTGATGGCGGAACGGACGAATCGGCGTGGCACAGCGCGGTCCCATCCACTGGAGCGGACACGCAACATCGGCATCATGGCGCACATCGATGCCGGCAAGACGACCACGACCGAGCGCATGCTCTACTACACCGGGCGCAAGCACAAGCTCGGAGAGGTCCACGACGGCCAGGCCGAGATGGACTGGATGGAGCTGGAAAAGGAGCGCGGCATCACGATCACCGCCGCCGCCACCTCCTGCCCGTGGCGGGAGCATGACATCAACATCATCGACACTCCCGGCCACGTGGATTTCACGGTGGAAGTGGAGCGCTCGCTGTGCGTCCTGGACGGCGCGGTGGCTGTATTCTGCGCGGTCGGCGGCGTGGAGCCGCAGAGCGAGACGGTGTGGAAGCAGGCCACCCGCTACAAGGTGCCGCGCATCGTGTTCGTCAACAAGATGGATCGCACCGGCGCGCGCTTCGCGGATGTCGTGGATGAGTTGCACGACAAGCTCGGAGCCGACGCGGTGCCGGTCCAGATTCCGGCAACCGAGGGCCCTGGGTTCGCAAGCATCATCGATCTCGTCTCGATGATGCTGGTCGAGTGGGACGACACCGGGCACGGGACCGAATACCGCGCGCGGCCGATTCCGGCCGACCTGTTGCCGACGGCCGAAGGACATCGGATCGATCTGTACGAGAGGCTCGCCGACCACGACGACGCATTCATGGAGGAGTACCTGGACGGCGCGGACATCTCCCCGGAGCGTGTGAGAGAGGTGCTCAGGAAGGCGACCTGCGGAGGTGAGCTGTTTCCGGTGCTGTGCGGCGCGGCGTTCAAGAACAAGGGCGTCCAGCTGCTTCTGGACGCGGTCGTCGACTATCTGCCGTCGCCACTGGACAAGGGCCCGGTGTCGGGCATTCGGCCCGCCGACGGCGAATACGTGGACCGCAAGCCGGCCGATGACGAGCCGTTCTCGGCGATGGCGTTCAAGGTCACCACCGATCCCTACGTCGGCCGGCTCACCTATGTGCGGGTCTACTCGGGCGTGCTGCCGTCAGGGTCGTACGTGTTCAACGCCACCGCGGACGTGCGCGAGCGCGCCACGCGCATCCTGCGCATGCACGCCAATCGCCGCGAGGACGTCGACGCCCTGCGAACCGGCGATATCGGCGCCGTGGTAGGCGCGCGGCGTACCACCACCGGGGACACGCTCTGCGACGCCGACTCGCCGTTGCTGCTCGAGTCGATGGTGTTTCCCGATCCGGTCGTATCCATCGCGATCGAGCCGAAGTCGAAGGCGGAGTCCGACAAGCTCGGCCTGGCCCTGCGCGCGTTGTCCGAAGAGGACCCGACCTTCCACGTGCGCTACGACGCGGAGGTGGGCCAGACGATCATCTCCGGGATGGGCGAGTTGCATCTGGACGTGCTGGTGCAGCGGTTGCTGCGCGAGTACGCGGTCGATGCCGACGTCGGCCGGCCGGAGGTGGCCTACCGCGAGGCGCTCACCAAGGCGGCGGAGGCCGAAGGGCGCTTCGTGCGCCAGACCGGTGGTCGCGGCCAGTACGGGCATGTCGTGATGCGCTTCGAGCCACTGCCGCCCGGCGCCGGATTCGTGTTCGAGAGCAAGGTCATAGGCGGCGCCGTGCCGAAGGAGTACATTCCTGCGGTGCAGAAGGGGATCGCGCGGGCCAAGGAGACCGGTTCCATCGCCGGCTTTCCGATGGTGGACTTTCGCGCCGTGCTGCTCGACGGCTCCTACCACGAAGTGGACTCGAGCGAGGTCGCCTTCAGCGTGGCTGCGACGATGGCGTATCACGATGCGGTGCGCCGCGCCGGACCGGCGATCCTGGAGCCGATCATGGCCGTCGAGATGTGCGCGCCCGAAGAACATCTGGGCGATGTGATCGCGGATTTGGGCGCCCGATCCGGTCAGATCGGATCGGTTGACGACCGGTTCGGCGGCAAGGTGGTGACCGCTGCCGTGCCGCTGCGGTGCATGTTCGGGTATGCTACCGCGCTGCGCTCGATGACCAGCGGGCGCGGCAACCATACGATGCAGTTCGCTGCCTACCGCCGCGTTCCCGCTGCGGTACAGGAAGAGATTATCCAACGCGCGGGCCGCGCGGCGGAACGGAACCATACTCCCGTAGCTTGAGGAGAAGAGGGCAAGGAGACATAAGGGATGGCAAAGGCGAAATTCGAACGCACCAAGCCGCACATGAACGTCGGAACCATCGGCCACGTCGACCACGGGAAGACGACGCTGACGGCGGCGATCACGCAGTACTGCGCCAACAAGTACGGCGACAAGGTGATGACCTACGACCAGATCGACAACGCGCCGGAAGAGAAGGCGCGTGGTATCACGATCAACACCAGGCACGTCGAGTATCAGAGCGAGGACAGGCACTACGCACACGTCGACTGCCCCGGGCACGCCGACTACATCAAGAACATGATCACGGGCGCCGCGCAGATGGACGGAGCGGTGCTGGTCGTGTCGGCGCCGGACTCGGTCATGCCGCAGACGCGCGAGCACATCCTGCTGGCTCGCCAGGTGGAGGTGCCGTCGATCATCGTGTTCCTCAACAAGGTCGACATGGTCGACGACGAGGAGCTCCTGGAGCTGGTGGAAGAGGAGATCAAGGATGTCCTCAACCAGTATGAGTTCCCTGGCGACGATACGCCGATCATCAAGGGATCGGCCTTGGCCGCGATGGAGAATCCCGGCGATGCGGAGGCGAACCAGCCGATCGAAGAGTTGCTGACGGCCATGGACGCCTACTGTCCGCTTCCGGAGCGCGACGTCGATCAGGATTTCCTGATGCCGATCGAGGATGTCTTCTCGATCGCCGGACGCGGAACGGTCGTGACGGGCCGCGTCGAGAGCGGTCGCGTCAAGGTCGGCGAGACGGTGGAGATCGTCGGGATTCGGGATACCGAGAAGACGGTGGTGACCGGCGTCGAGATGTTCAACAAGCTGCTCGACGAAGGACAGGCCGGCGACAACATCGGCGCGCTCTTGCGCGGTGTGGAACGCGGGGACGTCGAGCGTGGCCAGGTGTTGGCCAAGCCCGCTTCCATCACGCCGCACCAGAAGGTAAAGGCGCAGGTGTACGCCCTCACCCGTGAGGAGGGGGGCCGCCACTCGCCGTTCTTCGCCGGCTATCGGCCGCAGTTCTACTTCAGGACGACCGACATCACCGGCAGCGTAACCCTTCCGGAAGGCAAGGAGATGGTCATGCCCGGCGACAGCACCGAGCTCAATATCGAGCTGATCAACACGATCGCGGTCCAGCGCGGACTGCGCTTCGCCATCCGCGAAGGCGGACGCACCGTCGGCGCCGGTGCGGTGACGGAGATCCTCGACTGAGGTTCCGGGGGAGACTGGCTGGTACGCGCGATGGCTACGGAACGGATTCGGGTGCGGCTGCGAGGGTTCGATATCGAGCTCGTGGACCAGAGCTCGCGCGCGATAGTGCAGACCGTGCAGAAGGCGGGGGCGCGGGTCGCGGGTCCGATCCCGCTGCCGACCCGGATCAACAAATTCACCGTGCTCCGATCCCCGCACGTCTACAAGAAATCGCGCGAGCAGTTCGAGATGCGCACCCACAAGCGGCTCATCGATATCCTGGAGCCGAGCAGCGCCGTAATGGATGCGCTGATGAAGCTCGAGTTGCCGGCCGGCGTCGACGTCGAGATCAGGCAGTAGGGGGGCGCGCGGCGTGGTAGCGGTAGTTGGCGTCAAGGTGGGTATGACGCAGGTATTCGACGACGCGGGTGCGGTGCGTCCCGTGACGCTGGTGCGCGTCGAGCCCAACGTCGTGATCGGTACGCGCGTTGCCGATGGCGACGGGTATGACGCCGTGGTTCTGGGCTGGGGGACGGCTCGCAAGCGGCGGCTGACCAAGCCGTATGCCGGTCAATTCCCGGAGGGCATCGACCCGACGCGCCGCATCACGGAGTTGCGCGGCTTCGACGGGGAGTTCGAGGTCGGGCAGCCACTGGACCTGTCGATCTTTGCCGGCCGGCGCTTCGTGGATGTGCAGGGCGTGTCGCTCGGCAAGGGATTCCAGGGGGTGATCAAGCGGCACGGCTTTCGGGGCGGCGGCGCGACGCACGGCTCGAAGTTTCACCGTTCCGGCGGCTCCACGGGACAGTCCGCGTGGCCGTCGCGGGTGCTGAAGGGCACTCGCATGGCGGGACGCATGGGCGGCCGCCGCGCCACGGTCCAGAACCTCGAGTTGCTGCGGATCGACCAGGAACGGCGGTTGCTTATGATCGCCGGGCCGATTCCGGGCCGTCGCGGCGGGCAGGTGCTGGTGGCGAGCGCCAAGAAGAAGCAGGCCGGCGGCAATGGCACGGCTGGCAGTGGCACGGCCGGCAGTGGCACGGCCGGCAGTGGCACGGCCGGCAGTGGCAAAGGCGGTGCGGGATGACGGTTCCGGTGGTTGGCGCGGACGGGAGCCCTTCCGGTGAGATCGAGCTGGACGACCGGGTGTTCGACAGCGACGTCTCGGACGGCGCGATCTACGAAGCGCTGCGCAACGAGCTTGCCAATCAGCGCCTCGGGACGGCGGCGACCAAGGGCCGCGGCCAGGTGCGCGGTGGCGGTCGCAAGCCGCACCGACAGAAGGGTACGGGGCGCGCTCGCGCGGGGTCGAGACGATCACCGCTGTGGGTCGGCGGCGGCATCACCTTCGGCCCGCAGCCGCGCGACTACAGCTATCGGATACCGCGCAAGGTGAAACGATTGGCGATACGGTCAGTGCTCACCTGCAAGTGCCGGGAGAACCAGTTGATGGTCGTCGACGGCGTGCACTCCCCGTCGGGCCGCACGCGCGAGCTTGCGGCGACGTTGGATACCCTGTCGCCGGGACTCAAGACCGTGCTGGTGTTGGGCGCCGACGATCCGATGACCCGACGCGCCGGACGCAACCTGTCTTCGCTGCGGATTCTCTCCAGCCAACGGCTCCGGCTGCACGAACTGCTGTACGGGGACCGGGTGCTGCTGCAGCGCGGCGCGGTGGCGCAGTTGAACGCCGGGTACGGCGGCGCCGGGTACGGCGCAGATCTGGGGGGCGACGATGGCAGGTGAGATAATCCTCGAGCCGCTGGTGACCGAGAAGTCCAACTCCTTGCGCGAGTCGCGCAAGTACAGCTTCCGCGTCGACCCGCGCGCCTCCAAGCACCAGGTGCTCGCGGAGGTGAGGCGATTGTTCGACGTCAAGCCCGTGAGCTGCAACATCATCAACGTCCCCCGCAAACCGAAGCGTGTCCGCTATCGGCGCGGTTACACCGCCTCATGGAAGAAGGCGATCGTGACCCTGTCGCGTGACCAGACCATCGAAATCTTCGAGGGCGTCTGATGCCGGTACGCAACCGCAAGCCGACGACACCGTCATCCCGCTATACCACCGTCCGCGACTTTTCGGAGTTGAGCGACGAAAGACCCGAGAAGCGGCTTACCGAAGCGCGCCCCTATCGAGCGGGTCGCTCCAAGGGACGCATCAGCGTTCGCCGCAAGGGCGGGCGCCACAAGCGCCAATACCGGATGGTCGACTTCAAGCGGGACAACCACGGCGTCCCGGGCACGGTTCATTCGATCCAGTACGACCCGAATCGCAGCGCGGACTTGGCGCTCGTGGTGTTCGCCGACGGGGACAAGCGCTACCTGCTGTCACCGCGCGGCCTGCGCGTCGGTGCGACCGTGCAGAGCGGCCCCGGATCGCCGATCGAGATCGGCAACGCCCTGCCGATCGGAGACCTGCCGCTGGGAATCGCCATCCATAACGTGGAGTTGACGCCCGGGCGCGGCGGCCAGTTGGTGCGTGCCGCGGGCAACAGCGCCACCCTGGTCGCTCGCGAGGGGGAGTACGCCACGGTGCGGCTGCCCTCCGGGGAGACTCGCCTCGTCCACGTGCGCTGCATGGCCTCCATCGGGGAGATCGGCAATCAGGATCATATGAACGTATCGCTGGGCAAGGCCGGCCGGGCTCGCTGGAAGGGACGGCGGCCCAAGGTGCGCGGCGTGGCCATGAACCCGGTCGATCACCCGCACGGCGGCGGCGAGGGCAAGGCGTCCGGGGGGCGCCATCCCGTATCCCCATGGGGGAAGTTGACGAAGGGGATGAAGACGCGCAACAAGCGCAAGCGATCCAGCGACTTCATCGTCGGCAGACGTTGATGGCGGTACACGAGACCGGAATGGTGACGAGGTAGGGTATGTCGCGATCGATCAAGAAAGGGCCGTTCGTCTCGCCGGGTCTGTTCAAGCGGGTGATCGAGGCCTCCAAGTCGTCCGACAAGCAGATGGTCAAGACGTATTCTCGGTGCTCGACCATCATTCCGCAGATGGTCGGGATGACCATCTCGGTCTACAACGGCAAGAACTGGATACCGGTCTACATCACGGAGAACCTGGTGGGGCACAAGCTGGGCGAGTTCGCTCCGACGCGGGTGTTTCGCGGCCACGCCGGGTCGGACCGTAAGGCGGTACGGCGCTGATGGTCAGGGGAAAACGCGGCTACACCGCCCATACCCGGTTCCTGCGCATCTCGCCGAGCAAGGTTCGCCCGCTCGCCGATCTGGTCCGTCGCCAGCCCTATGCCGAGGCGCTGACGTTGCTCGAGGCGATGCCACACAGGGGTGCCGCCCTCCTGCGAAAGACGATCAAGTCGGCGGGCGACAACGCGCTGTTTCACAACGAGGATCTCGATGAGGAGACGTTGTACGTTCGCGAGCTACAGGTGCTCGACGGTCCGCGATTGAAGCGCATCTGGGTGCGTGGGCGCGGTCGAGCCGATCATCAGGTGAGCCGCCTCTGCCATATCTCGGTAGCGGTGGAGGAGATGACCTAGTATGGGACAGAAGATCAACCCGATCGGGCTGCGCATGGGGATCAACCAGTCATGGCGCAGCAAGTGGTACGTGGACCCGCGCGAGTACGCGGCGACGCTGCACGAGGATCTGGCTCTGCGCAAGACGATCGACAGCGCGCCGGAGACCCGCGGCGCCGACATCGCCCAGGTGGAGATCATCCGCCACCCTCAGCGCATCGCGCTCATCATCCATACCGGCCGTCCTGGCGTGGTGATCGGCGCCAAGGGCCAGAACATCGAGAAACTGGGCGCCAAGCTGCAGCGCCAGGTCGGCAAGAAGATCCAGATCAAGATCAAGGAGATCCAGCGGCCGGAAACCAACGCGCAGCTGATCGCGATGAACATCGCGCGCCAGTTGCGCGGACGGGCCTCGTTCCGCCGGGTCATGAAGATGGCGATCAACAACGCGATGCGCGCCGGCGTGCAGGGCATCAAGATCCGCGCCGCCGGGCGGCTGAACGGCGCCGAGATGTCGCGCGTCCAGCAGTACAAGGAGGGCCGTATCCCGCTGCACACCTTCCGTGCCGACATCGACTACGGCTTCACGGTAGCGGTGACCACCGTCGGCTCGTTGGGCATCAAGGTGTGGGTCTTTAACGGCGAGGTGTTCGGCCGCGACATGAAGGACGATGCGGGCCTGCTGCTGAAGAGGCAGCGCGGTCGCGAGGAGGCGGCGTAGCCGATGCTTGCCCCGAAGCGGGAGAAGTTCCGCAAGCGTCAGCGCGGCGGGCCGCTACGGCGCGGCGGAGAGCGCCAGCAGGATCTTGCGTTCGGCGACTTCGGTCTGGTCGCCCTTGAGCACAAATGGATCACCAACCGGCAGATCGAGGCGGCTCGGGTGGCTATGACCCGTCATGTGAAGCGTGGCGGCAAGGTGTGGATACGGATCTTTCCTGACATGCCGTACACCATGAAGCCCGCCGAAACCCGCATGGGCAAGGGCAAGGGCAACGTGGAATACTACGTCGCGCCTGTCCGCCGCGGCACGGTGATGTTCGAGCTCGCCGGCGTGGACAGCGCTCTGGCGCGAGACGCGCTTACCCTGGCCGGCAGCAAGCTGCCGATCAGGACGACGATTTACGCCCGCGGCAGCCTGTTCGGAGCACAGGCATGAGGGCAGCACAGGCATGAGGGCAGCACAGGCATGAGGGCACTGTCGTGAAAGAGCAGTATGGCGAACTGGCCTACCCGGAGTTGCTGCTGAAGCATGACGAGCTGGTGGCGGAGTATCGTAAGGCACGGTTCGACGCCGTGGTCGGCCACCTGGACAACCCGGTCAGCGTACGCGTGTTGCGGCGAAGGCTGGCTCGAGCCAAGACGATAGCAAAAGAGTACGAACTGGGGATCCGACAGCGATGAGTAGTACGGAACGGTTGCGTGTGCTGGCCGGTACGGTGGTCTCGGACCGCATGGACAAGACGATCGTGGTCCTGGTCAGTTCGCAAAAGCGCCACCGGATGTACGAGAAGTACATCCGCCGGTCGAAGCGCGTGAAGGCGCACGACGCGGACAATCAATGCCGCATCGGCGACCGCGTCCGCGTCGTGGAGTCGCGGCCCTTGAGTCGCGACAAACGATGGCGGCTGCTTGAGATCGTGGAACGGAGCAACTGATGGTACAGGCGATGAGCTATCTCAACGTCGCTGACAACAGCGGCGCCAAGCGCGTGCAGTGCATCAAGGTGCTCGGCGGCACGCGCCACGTAAGCGCCGGGGTCGGCGACCGCATCGTGGTCGCGGTCAAGACCGCGATACCCTCCGCGGCGGTACGCAAGGGGACCGTGGTGCGGGCGGTGATCGTTCGCACGCGGAAGGAAACGCGCCGCGTCGACGGCACCTATATCCGCTTCGACGACAACGCCTGCGTGCTGATCGATGAGGCCGGCAATCCGTCCGGCAAGCGGATCTTCGGGCCGGTGGCCCGGGAGCTGCGGGATCGTGACTACATGAAGATCGTCTCCCTCGCTCCGGAGGTGCTGTAGCCGTGGCGGCCAAGGGCGGAGCCGGCCGTGCCCAGGCCCGGGTACGCCGAGCCCGGATACGCCAAGCCCGGGTACGCCAAGCCCGTGTACGATTGCGCCGCGATGACCAGGTCGTGGTGATCGCCGGCAGGGAGCGGGGCAAGACCGGCCGCGTGCTGCGCATCGACATCGACCGGCAACAGGTCGTCGTGGAAGGGCTCAATCTGGTGAAGAAGACGATGCGACCCACCCAGCAGCGCCAGCAGGGAGGGATCTCGGAGATAGAGGCCCCGATCCACCTGTCGAACGTGATGCTGAGTACGCCGGAAGGGCGTTCGAGGATTCGATGTGAGGCCGGCGGCGCAGGCACGCGCCGCGTCGCCGTGCGCACGGGGCAGGAGCTGTGAGCAAGAGCAAAGACGGCAACGGCACGGCAAACGGGAACGGTGCCGCAGGCTCGGGTTACGCGCCGCGCTTGCTCGTCTTGTACCGGGACACGGTGGTGCCAGCCCTGATCGAGGAGTTCAGCTACGACAGCGTCATGCAAGTGCCCAAGCTTGCCAAGATCCTGCTCAGCATGGGGGTGGGAATGGCGCCCACCAACCGCCAACTGCTCGACACTGCGGTCAGTGAGCTCACGCTGATCGCCGGCCAGCGGGCGGTGACCACCCGCGCCCGGCGCTCGATCGCGGCCTTCAAGATTCGCGCTGGCATGGAGATCGGCGCCATGGTGACGCTCCGTGGCGACCGCATGCTGGAGTTCTTCGATCGTTTCGTGAACGCGGCGGTGCCCCGCATCAAGGACTTCCGAGGGCTGTCCCCCAACTCGTTCGACGGTCGAGGCAACTACTCGTTGGGCGTTGACGAACAGATCATCTTCTCGGAGATCGATTACGATCGCATCGATTCGATTCATGGACTCAACATCACCATCGTTACCTCGGCCCGTACAGACCGGGAGGGCCGGAGTCTTCTCGGCGGACTGGGAATGCCGTTCCGCAGCGAGTGACGGTTTTGAGAGGAGTGACGACGGTGGCAACGGTACGGGCGGCGACCGACCGGCACGGCGGTGGCGACACCGGCTCCCGGGCACGGAAGATGGAGGTATAGGTGGCACGCAAGGCACTGGTCGTGCGCGCGCAGCGCAAACCCAAGTTCTCGACACGCAAGGTCAACCGCTGTCGCTGCTGCGGGCGGGCACGCGGGTATCTGCGTCGATTCGAGATGTGTCGGATCTGCTTCCGGGATCTTGCCAGCCGGGGGCTGATACCCGGCGTGACGAAGTCGAGCTGGTAGTCGCATGAGTGTGACCGATCCGGTAGCGGACATGCTGGCCAAGATCCGCAACGCGGGCATGGCCGGCCATGAGAGCGTGGACATCGTGCCCTCGAAGTTCAAGCTTGAGATCGTCAAGACGTTGAAGACCGAGGGCTATGTGCGCAATTTCAAACGCGTCGGCCAGGACGGTCAGGGCCCGGTCCGCGTCTTCCTCAAGTACGACGACCAGCGCAGGCCGGTCATCCGGGGAATGCAGCGGATCTCCAAGCCGGGGCGTCGTGTGTATCGGAGCTATCGCGGCATGCCGCGCATTCTGAACGGTTACGGGACGCTGATCGTCTCCACATCGTCGGGCGTGATCACGGGCCGCAAGGCAGCTCAGCAGCAGGTTGGCGGAGAGCTGATCTGCAGCGTCTGGTAGTCCGATGTCACGAATAGGAGTGCTGCCGATACCGGTGCCGGCGGGCGTGGACGTGTCGGTGCAGGAGAGCCAGGTGGATGTTGCCGGTCCCAAGGGCACGCTCAGGTCGGCGCTGCCCGAGACCGTCCGGGTCGAGGTCGCAGACGGAACGGTCGCCGTCACCCGAACCGATGATGAACGGTCGTCGCGTGCCGTGCACGGGCTGACCCGCAACCTGATCGCCAACATGGTGACCGGGGTGTCGGTCGGGTTCACGCGCGAGCTTCTGATCAACGGTGTGGGGTACCGCGCCGAGCTCCAGGGACCGAAGCTGGTCGTCGACGCCCGTTACTCGCAGCCGGTCCAGATGCAGATTCCGGACGGCCTCGCGGTCCAGGTGGAGGGCGGCAACCGTATTCTGATCTCCGGGATCGACAAGCAGCGCGTCGGTCAGTTCGCCGCGGACGTGCGCTCGGTACGGCCGCCGGAGCCTTACAAGGGCAAGGGCATCCGCTACGCGGATGAGCACGTGCGGCGCAAGGTAGGAAAGTCGGCCGTGGGAGCTGGCGTCTGATGCGTGCGCCGGCCAAGATGGTGCGTCGCCTTCGTCGTAAGCGGAGCATTCGCGGCAAGGTGCACGGCACCGCTGCACGCCCGCGGATGACGGTTTTCAAGAGCAATCGATACACCTACGTGCAGGTGATCGACGACGATGCCGCGCGCACCGTGGTGGCGGTTTCGAATCGGGAAGCTGCGGTTGACGTGCCCAACCGCGCGTCCGAGCTCGGCCGTCTTGGTGAGCTCGCGGGCGAGCGGATGCGCGCGAGCGGGATAGACAGTGTGGTGTTCGATCGCAACGGCTATCCCTATCACGGCAAGATCAAGGCGATAGCGGACGGCGCACGCAAGTCCGGCATCGTACTGTAGATTTCGAGGGGTAACGGGTGGGCGACAGAAACCGGGAACGCGGTGATCGCGGTGAGGGGTTCGAGAAGCTCGTGCGGCTCAATCGTATCGCCAAGGTAGTCAAGGGTGGCCGCAGGTTCTCGTTTTCTGCGGTGATGGTGGTCGGCGACAGGAACGGACACGTCGGCTTCGGGTTCGGCAAGGCGGCGTACGTCGCCGATGCGATTCGCAAGGGTTCGGAACGGGCGCGGCGCAACATGGTGAGCGTACCGATGCGGGCGGGCACGCTGCCACACCAGGTCAATGGGGTGTTCAAGGGCGCGAAGGTGCTGCTGAAGCCCGCGGCGCCGGGAACAGGCGTGATCGCGGGCGGTCCGGTACGGGCCGTACTGGAAGCCGCCGGCGTGCGTGATGCGCTCAGCAAGTCGCTGGGCTCGCAGAACTCGATGAACCTGGTGAAGGCCGTGTTCCAGGGACTGGGTCAGATCATGGAGGCGTCCGAGGTCGCCGCCCGCCGAGGCAAGACCGTGTCGGATCTGTGGCGATAGTGGCTGCCATAGGCCCTGACGGCCCGCTGCGACTGGCGGACGGCGCGCGCGTGCGCGTGACGCTCGCCCGGAGCGTCATCGGGCGTAGTCCCAGGCACCGGGCAACGGTTGCGGCGCTCGGGCTGCACGGCATCGGGTCGTCTGCCGAGCACATCGCCACCGCGCCGGTCGTCGGTATGATCCGCAAGGTACGCTACCTGCTGGCGATCGAGGAGATCTCATGAGCGACGCACCTGACAGTGCTAATGACGCGCCCAGTGCCGCGGATACGCCGCGGATTCGCCGGCCGGCCGGTGCCACGCGCAAGCGGCGCGTCGTCGGTCGCGGCTCGGCCGGCCGTCGTGGCGGCACCTCGGGCCGCGGCACCAAGGGCCAGCGAGCGCGCGCGGGAAGTGGGGTCCGTCCCGGGTTCGAGGGCGGACAGATGCCGTTGTATCGACGGATCGCCCGTCGCGGCTTCAGCAACCACCCGTTCCGGAAGATATACCAGACAATCGACGTGCGTGACCTCAACCGCTTCGAGAGCGGCACTGCCGTCGACCGACAGGCGCTCGTCGAAGCCGGCGTGATCGGGTCGATCAGGGTGCCGGTAAAACTGCTCGGATCGGGGGCCCTTGAACGGGCACTGACCGTGCGGCTCGATCGCGCATCCGCCGGAGCTCGGCAGAAAGTGACGGCCGCCGGCGGTTCGATCCATCTGACCGGCGACGGACCCGATGACGCCGCTTCGGACGATCCGGCAGCCGACGAGTCGAACTGATGGCAAATCCGCTGCTCGACATCTTTCGGATCCGCGACCTGCGCGACCGGATCCTGTTCACGGTGATGATCCTGGTGATATTCCGGATCGGCGCCTTTCTGCCCATCCCCGGGATCGATGTCAGCACCGTGAGGAACTTCTACGCCGCCCAGCAGTCCGGCGGCATCGGCATCACCGACTACTTCGATTTCTTTTCGGGCGGTGCCTTCACCAACTTCTCGGTCTTCATGTTGGGGATCGTGCCGTACATCACCACGTCGATCATGATGCAGTTGCTCGTCCTGGTGTTCCCGAAGCTGAAGAAGATCTCGCAGGAGGACGGTGGCAAAAAGCGCATCACGCGCTACACGCGCATCGCCACGGTGGGCGTGTGCATCATTCAGTCGTTGACCGTCACGACCTTCGCCGGGCAGATCCCCGGCGCGATCATCATGGACCGCATCCCGTTCACGATTCTGGCGACGGTGACGGTGACCGCGGGCACCATCTTTCTGATGTGGATGGGCGAGCAGATCACGCAGCGCGGTATCGGCAACGGGATATCGCTGCTGATTTTCGCCGGCATCGTGGCCCGCATACCTGACGCGATCTACCTGATGATCAAGCAGGTGCAGAGCGGCGACCTGAACCCGGTCTTCTTTGTCCTTGTGCTCGGCGCGTTCATCGGCGTGATCTCGCTGGTGATCTACGAGCAGCAGGGGCAGCGGAGGATCCCCGTCAACTACGCCAAGCGGGTCATCGGCCGCAAGGTGTACGGCGCACAGAACGCGTATCTGCCATTCAAGATCAATCCGTCAGGTGTCATACCGGTTATTTTCGCTTCGTCGGTCCTGATCTTTCCTCTGCAGATCGCCCAGAACCTGGGCGGCGGCGTGCCGTGGCTCTCGCGGTTCGCGGCGTGGCTGACGCCGAACGGCTTGCCATACATGCTCTTCTACGCGCTGCTGATCGTGTTCTTCGCCTATTTTTATACGCAGGTCACCCTGAATCCGGTCGAGATCAGCAAGCAGATTCGTGAGAACGGCGGTTCGATCCGCGGCATCAGTTCCGACAACATGACGGAGTACCTGACGCGCATCCTGAACCGGATCATCCTGCCGGGAGCGCTGTTCCTGGCGGTGATCGCCATCATTCCATCCATCATCCAGGCGCTGTTCAGGTTTCCTTCGAGCGTCGCGTTTCTGATGGGCGGGACGTCGTTGCTGATCATGGTCGGCGTCGACCTGGATACGATGAGTCAGATCGAGGGGCATCTGAAGATGCACCACCACGACGGCATCGTCCGCAAGGGCCGCGTACGGGCCCGCAATCTGTAAGAGGGCATCATGAAAGTCAGAGCCAGCGTGAAGAAGATGTGCGCGAATTGTAAGGTCATCAAGCGTCGCGGCGTGGTCCGCGTCATCTGCGACAACCCGAAACACAAACAGCGACAGGGGTAACGACATGGCAAGGATCGCCGGGATCGATCTGCCGAACAAGCACGTGAGCGTCGGATTGACCTACATCTATGGAATCGGAGCGCCTTCGGCCGTTGCGATCTGCGACAAGACCGGGGTCGCTCCGGAGCGGATGCTGAACGACTTGGCACCGGAAGAGGTCAACGAGCTGCGGCGCGTGATCGAAAGCGACTACGTGGTCGAAGGGCCGCTGCGCACGGAAGCGTCGCTCAACATCAAGCGGCTGATGGACATCGGCTGCTATCGGGGCATACGCCACCGGCGCGGCCTGCCAGTGCGCGGACAGCGCACGCGCACCAATGCAAGGGCCCGCAAGGGCAGCAAGAAGACGGTCGCGGGCAGGAAGAAAGCGCCCACGGCGAAGTAAAGGACGGTTGCGAGTAAACTTAGATGGCAAAATCGAAAAGCAAACGAGATCGAGCGGTCAGCGAAGGGAACGTTTACATCCAGGCGACGTTCAACAACACGATCGTGACGATCACCGACCTGATGGGCAACGCGGTGTCGTGGGCGTCGGCGGGGTCCCTCGGGTTCCGCGGTGCGAAGAAGTCCACTCCGTTCGCGGCGCAGACCACGGCGGAGACCGCTGCCCGAAGGGCGATGGACCACGGCCTGATGGCAGTCAACGTGTTCGTCAAGGGCCCCGGCGGAGGCGGCGAATCGGCCGTGCGATCGCTCGGGGCGCTCGGCCTGCGCGTCCGCACGATCCGGAACGTCACACCGATTCCGCACAACGGCTGCCGGCCGCAGAAGAAGCGGCGGGTGTAGCGATGGCTCGCTACATCGGCCCTGCCTGCCGGCTGTGCCGCGCGGAAGGGGTGAAGTTGTTCCTCAAAGGATCGCGCTGCTATTCCGAAAAGTGTCAGATCACCAAGCGGCGCGGCAAACCGGGCAAGGCCCCGCGGTCGCGCATGCAGAAGCTGTCAGATTATGGCATGCAGCTTCGCGAGAAGCAGCGGGTGAAGCGCATATACGGCATGCTGGAGCGACAGTTCCACATCTTCTTCGAACGCGCCAACCGGCAGCGCGGCGTGACGGCCGAGAACTTGGTCCGCATGTTGGAGCAGCGGCTCGACAACGTCGTATACCGCATGCACTTCGCGAGTTCGCGCAAGCAGGCGCGGCAACTCGTGTCGCATGGCCACGTCATGGTCAACGACAAGCGAGTGACGATCCCGAGCTACTTGGTGCAGAAGGACGACGTGCTCGAACTGCGGGAAAGGGGCAAGATGATGATGGCGGTCAAGGACAGCCTGAAGGAGTATTCCCGTTCAGGCACGCTGCCGTGGCTGCAGGTCGACCCGGATTCGATGCGCGGTCGGGTCCTGGCTTTGCCGCGGCGGGCGGACGTGCCTGATCTCGAAGGCGTCAACGAGCAGCTTATCGTCGAGCTGTATTCGAAGTGAGGGGCTGATGGCGCGAAAAAACCTCTTGAAGGGGCTCAATCGCCCGACGGGCATGGTCTTCGAGCATACCGACGTGGAGGCCTCCTACGGGAAATTCATCGCGTATCCGTTCGAGCGCGGCTATGGTGCCACCATCGGTAACAGCCTGCGGCGCATCCTGCTTTCGGGGATCCAGGGATATGCGATCACGGCCGTGCGTATCGCCAGTCGCGAGGCGGACGGATCGTCGCATACCGTATCCAGTGAATTCGAGCCCATCCCGCACGTCGTGGAAGACACGCCGGACATCATCAACGCCCTGAAGCAGGTCAGGGTGGCGCTGGACGAAGGGGTCGAGGAACGGATGATTTACGTGGAAGCGTCCGGCGCCAGGACGCTGATCGCCGGCGATCTGGCGGTGGACTCGGGCATAACGGTGACGACTCCGGACCAGCCGATCGCCACGCTCATGGACGACGCAAACCTTGAGATCGAGGTCCAGATCGAGTTCTCGCGCGGCTATCTGCCGGCGGAGAACAGCGAACGCTTCATCGACGTCGTCGGCACCATTCCCATCGACGCTCTGTTCTCGCCGATCACGCGCGTGAAGTACGCAGTGGAGAACACCCGTGTCGGACAGCGGACCGACTACGACAAGCTGGTGCTGGAGGTGTGGACCGACGGCACGCTGAAGCCGGAGGACGCGGTCGCCGAGGCAGCCAAGATCGCCAAGGATCACTACACGATCTTCATCAACTTCGAAGAGGACGAGATTGGCGACCCTGACGAGCTTGACCTCGAGGACGAACGGCTGCGCCGGTTGCTGGACACCCCAGTCGAGGAGTTGGAGCTGTCTGTGAGGTCCAGCAACTGCCTGCGGAACGAGAACATCCGCACGATCGGCGATCTGACCCGGAGGACCGAGGACGAGATCGCCAAGACGCGCAATTTCGGGCGCAAGTCCCTCGACGAAATCAAGAAGCGGCTGGAAGAGCGCGGCTTGCAGTTGGGCATGAGCGATTACAGCGCTGTGCGCCAGCGACTTGCCAGCGCCGAATCCGTCGATGCCGATCAGGACGACGTGGCCGAAGCGGAGGCGGTGGGCGGCACCGAGGCAACGGTGAGCGCCGATGCGGTGAGCGCCGATACGGTGAGCGCCGATACGGTGAGCGCCGATACGGTGAGCGCCGATACGGTGAGCGCCGATACGGTGGCGCATGGTGGGACCGAAGAGTGATCACCGCGCACGGCAGTCGATGCAGATTGGGGGCGATGCAGATTGGGGGCGGAGTGAAATGAGACACCGCGTTGGTTACAACCCGCTTGGCCGCACGCCGAGCCACCGCAAGGCGCTCCATTCCAACATGGTGGCTGCGCTGTTCCGTCACGAACGTATCCGCACCACGCGCGCCAAGGCACTTGCCGTGCGCCGCAACGCGGAGAAGATGATCACGCGCGCCAAGCACGACAGCGTCCACAGTCGAAGGATCATCGCGCGGCGGCTGCATGATCCGGCGGTGCTTGCCAAGCTGTTCGACGTGCTGGGCCCTCGCTTTCAGAGCCGGCCCGGCGGATACACCCGTGTGCTGAAGCTCGGACCGAGATACGGGGACGCCAGCGAGATGGTGATCCTGGAACTGCTCGACCGGCCGGCCGACACGGACGAAGCTACCTGAGTATTCGTCGGGTTGCCGCGTGAGCGGCCACTCGGCGAGTTTGTGGATGGGGCAAGAGCGAGGCCGCAGGGCTCGGTGTTGCCCGCGCTGAGAGCTGCCGCGGCTCGCTGGCTCGACGGCAACCTGTCGGCTCCGACCCGGCTGGCGGCAGGCGTGCTGTTGGCCGCTGCGCTGGTGGCACAGGAAGATCTGTTGCTGCGAGCCGCTCAGGCACTCGCCTTCGCCGCTCTGGCATGGCTGGTGCAGCCGCGGCTGCGCCTGCGGCGTACCGTGGTGTTTCTTGCGGCGACCGTCGCGTTCAATCTGCTCTCCCCGACCGGTCGGGTTCTTCTGCGCATCGGCGGCCTCGCGGTTACGGAGGGAGCGCTGCTCGTCGGCGCGCGCAAGGCTGCAAGTCTGGGCGGACTGCTGTTCCTCTCGCGGCTCGTGGTCGATTCGCGTCTGCGGCTGCCCGGAACGGCGGGGGCGCTGCTCGCCTCGAGCCTGGCATTTCTTGCCCGTCTCATGGACGATCGCGTGCGCTTTGATCTGCGCAATCCGGTACGAAGTCTGGACCGGGCGTTGCTGGCTGCACGGAACGACGCACACGAACCGGCACCAGCGGGCGGCGGCACGACGACGAGGCCGGGCAGGACGTGCGTAGTCGGGTTGCTCGTGCTCTGTGGCTGTGCGGTAGTCTGGGGCCGTCTGCGCGGCTGATCCGTTGCGATCCCCGTTCTCTGCTATAACTGATGCCCGGGACGAACGAGGGGTGTCGGGTAGAGCGGGCGGCGGTAGTCCGCCGGAGTTCGAGAGACTGGAGCAACTGCCGGCCGTGGGCGGCCTGCGCACGCCGGTGAAGCCGCCGGCCCCGGTAACCTCGGCAGCGGGGAGCGAGGACCTCGAGGAGTTGCCTGCGGCCCCGAATACCGGGACTTCGCTGCGGTCGGAGCGCCCCGCAGCATCAGAACGGAACAGGCCGTCGGCGTACGTCAGCGTCCATTCGATGCGGGAGTTGCTCGATCTGGTGTCGAACGATCTGCCAGCGGTCGCGGTGGAGGGCGGTGTCTACCGGGTTCAGCCCCACGCGTACGGCGGCACTCCGGGGCGCGACCCGGGCTTGCGCCGGCTGGCGGCCGCGGTGATCGGCGGCAAGACGGAGGATCGTCGTCCCGCCCACGATGAAGTGGCCGCGCGACGGCACGATGGCGAGCCGCTGCCGGTGATGGCATACGGCATCGACCTGGATGCATTCAGGGCAGGCACGGTTGACGACGATGCGGCGAAGATACTCGGGGAAGCGTTAGACCGCCTGCGTCGGCGAGTGGATGCGATCGGTGCGGCCCTCCTGGTCCGCGATCGATCGGGCGGATACCGGTCGCGACAGGTGACCGGCCTCCTGCGGCGTTGGGCCGCCCCGCTTGCGTTCGCGGTTGACGATCCGGTGGCCGCCCGTTACCTCGCGCGGCGGGTAGCGCTCATCGCGGCTGACCCGCTGCACATGATCCCCGGTCTGGAAGGCCGGTTCCCGACCGCCGCGCGCGAGCGGATCGGCCGCCTCGCCCTCCTGCCCGCCAGGGCGGACGGAGAGCCCGCCTACCTGCTGCTGGCCGCAACCGCCGACGCTGGCGCGTGGGACGTGCATTCCCTCATACGGCGGCTGGGACTGGTGAGGGCTACGGGGGCCGACGACCCACCGTCCCTGTCTTGACTTTGCCCGGCGGGGACCGTACCGTGGGTGTCAGCCATCATGGAGGAACGAAATGGGACTGGTATGGTTCTTCATTCTTCCTCTCGCCGGTTTGCTGATCGGCTGGCTCGTCCGATGGTCATATGCTAGATTCGAGCTTGCCTCGTCGGAGCAGCAGGCAAGAAGAGTTCTCCAAGACGCAATACGAGAGGCACAAGAGAAGAAACGTGAAGCCCTTATCGAGACAAAGGACCAGTTGCTCGCCGAGCGCGAGACGTTGGACCGGGAAGCCCGCGATCAACGGCGCGATATCGAGCGCTATGAGCGGAAGATCCGTCAGAGGGAAGAGGGCCTCCAGGAGCGACTTGAGACCGTAGGCCGTCAGGAGCGAGCACTCGTCACGCGCGAGCAGCAAGTACAGGAGCGAGAGGACGCCGTCGGTCAGGCCGGGGCGGCATTGAACGCTGAGCTGGAGAAGGTTGCCCAGCTCACGGTTGCAGAGGCCAAGCGGCAACTGACCGCCAACGTCGAAACAGAAGCCCGCCGGGACGCGCACGATGTGGTGCGCCGCATCGAGGCGGAGGCGGTCGAGGGTGCCGAGCGGCGGTCCCGTGGGGTGCTCATTTCTGCGATGCAACGCTTGGCGACCGAGATCACCGCGGAGACCAGCGTCACTTCGGTCGATCTGCCCTCGGACGAGATGAAGGGCCGTATCATCGGCCGGGAAGGGCGGAACATACGCGCGATGGAGACCCTGACGGGCGTCGATGTCATCATCGACGATACGCCGGAAGCGGTAATCCTCTCGTGCTTCGATCCAGTCCGCAGGGAGACCGCGAAACTGGCACTGCAGCGGCTGGTGTCGGACGGGCGCATCCATCCGGCGCGGATCGAGGAGGTGGTGCGCAAGGTGATGCGCGAGTTGGAGCAGACGTTGTTCGAAGAGGGGCAGCGGGTACTGTTCGAGCTCGGCATCCACGACATGCACCCGGACGGGGTGGCGGCGCTGGGTCGGCTGCGCTATCGAACCAGCTATGGCCAGAACCAGCTTGCCCACTCCAAGGAAGCCGCGGTACTAGCCGGGTTCATCGCCGTCGAGACAGGCGCCGACACGAAATCCGCAAAACGGGCGGCACTGCTGCACGACGTGGGGAAGGGCATGGTCTCGGACGGCGAGATCGGCCACGCCGAGCTCGGTATGGATCTGGCCAAGCGGATCGGTGAGAACGACATCGTGTGCAACGCGATCGGATCGCACCACAACGACATCGAGCCCGAGACGGTGGAGGCCATCATCGTCCAGATAGCGGACACCGTCTCTTCGTCCCGTCCGGGAGCGCGCCGGGAAGCACTCGACAACTACCTCAAGCGGCTGGAGGATCTCGAGCGAATCGCCGGTGAGTACGACGGCGTGGAGAAGACCTACGCGATCCAGGCGGGCCGCGAACTGCGCATACTGGTCAGCGCCGACTCGGTTTCCGACCATCGTGCTGGCGAGTTGGGCCGTGCGGTCGCGCGTCGGATCGAAGACGAGGTCACGTATCCCGGCCGCATCAAGGTGACGGTGATCCGCGAAACCCGGGTCACCGAGTACGCGCGGTAAGCGCTCGAAGACGGTCGCCTCGCTTACGCACCGTTGGCTCAGCCTGACCTGCCGCCCATGGATCCATCCGGACATTCCGTTGCCGAGCGGTTCCGGCATCCCCGCGATGAGCCCGCTGTGAAGGTCGGCATCGTACTGATTGGGGACATCGTCGGCGACGCCGGCATGCGAGCCGTGTTCGCCAACGTGCGGGGCCTGCAGCGGCGCACCGGCGCCGCGGTCATGGTCGCCAATGGGGAGAATGCCGTCGATGGGTATGGGCTGACGCCGGAGGTGGTGGACCGCATCTTCGGCTTCGGAGTCCAGGTGATCACATCAGGCAACCATGTGTGGCAGCATTCGGTGCTGCACTTCACGCTCGATCGAGAGCAGCGGTTACTGCGCCCGGAGAACTACCTGTCCGACGCGCCGGGACACGGGTGGTGCGTCGTGAGTGTGCCCGGGGTTGACGTCGCCGTGCTCAACCTGCAGGGCCGACATGCGCTGCCGTCACCGCGGTGTCCGTTCCAGGCGGCGGACAGCGCCGTCGCTGCCCTCCGCCCCAGGGCAGCCGTGATCGTTGTCGATCTGCACGCCGAGTCATCCGAGGAGAAGGAGGCGTTGGCACTCCATCTGGACGGCCGGGTGTCGGCCGTGATCGGCACGCATACCCATGTGACCACGGCGGACGAACGCATCCTCCCTGGTGGCACCGCCTACATCACCGACGTTGGCATGACCGGCCCCGTTGGGGGGGTCATCGGCTTCGACGAGCGTACGTCGGTCAGGCGCAGTCTGTCGCAGATGCCTCTGAAGCTCGCGGTGGCCGACGGTCCCAGCGTGCTGAACGCGGTCCACGTAGAGGTGGATGCCGAGAGCGGTCGAGCGCTATCGATCGAACGCCTGCGGATCAGCCAAGGCTGACGACGTTCTCCGGCCCGGCGCGCAGGCCGCAATGGCCGCGTGCGGCAGAGGCGGTCAGTGGTCGAACGAGTCCCGGGTCAGCGGTTGGCCGATGTAGATGCCCTCCGGCCCCAGATAGTCGACGTTGGTTCCATCGATGAGCACCTGCACCGCGTCGACGGTAGGAAGATCGGTGACCGAGTACACGAGCTGCTTCAGCCGCGCCAGAAGTGCTTCCCGGCCGAGCGAACTGAACCGGAATCCCTGGCCGAGATCGATGATCGCGGTGCCGTCCTGCACGGACACGCGGTGCAACTCCACCTCCTCCGGGAGCAGGCTGATGAGGTCCAGGCGCTGCTCCGCATCCGTCGGTCCGGCCAGGAGCTCGCGCAGCATCGACGTGAGCGGCGTGGTGTCGGTGCTGACCGTCCGCTGCACGCCGTGGAGCTGTATCTCGCCGTTCTCATCCACCATGACGAAGAACACACGGGCGGTACGCTGCGGCACGGGCGAATCGGGCTTCGTCTCGCGAGCGGGCTGCGACTGGGCTTCCGGCTCCGGGTCGATCGGTGGCGCGGTCGCGTCAGCCTGTCCGGGCGCAGGCCTCTGATTCACGTATCGGTTCGGAGGCTGTCCGGATGGACGCAGCACGACTACGGGGGCATCACTCCTGGGCCTCACCGCCGAGAAGAAGTCGGTCGACTCCAGAACCCGTTCGATGGTCGGACGACTGAACACGAACACCACCAGCACTGCGGCAACCAAGCCCAACCAGAAGACGAAACCCACCAACGAGCGCTTGCGAGCCATTCCTATTGAGATCATCGGCACCCCGATCGACCAATTTGACGCGGTAACGGTTCGGGTCACGCGACGAGTTTGACAGTGCGGCGCCCTGGACGTACCGTGCCATCAGGAGTGCCACTTCCTTGGAGGCTCCCATCAGATCATGACCGTCGCCATCATCGGGCGGCCCAACGTCGGCAAGTCCACCTTGTTCAATCGGCTCTGCAAACTCCGGCAGGCGATCACACATGCGGATCCCGGGGTCACCAGAGACCTGGGATACGCCATGTGGGACCTCGGCGACCTGACGAGCACGCTGGTGGATTCCGGCGGCGTGGTCAGCGATCGGGTGGTCAGCGATCGGGTGGTCAGCGATCGGGTGGTCAGCGATCGGGTGGTCAGAGATCGGACTGCCGACGAACCGCTTGCAGGTCAGGTCTCAGGCCGCGCCCGCGACGCCGCCACCGCCGCGGACGTGGTCCTGCTGGTCGTCGACTTCGACGGACCAACCGCCGACGACCACACGCTGGCGGAGGATCTGCGCCGATGCGGCAAGGATCCGATCGTGGCGGTCAACAAGGCGGACCATGCCGCTCGAGACGTCGAGGCGGCTCGGTTCCATGAACTCGGCTTCCGCGACGTGGTTGCGATCTCCGCCGCGCACGGCCGCGGCATCGATACGCTGACCGACATCACCCGCAGGCGTCTCGCCGCTGCGGGGGAGGCTCGCCACGACGCTCATGACCCGGTCGCCGAGGAGGACGAACAAGACGACGTGGTTCGTCTTGCGCTGCTCGGCCGCCCCAACACCGGCAAGTCGACGCTGCTCAACGCGCTCACCGGCCGGTCGCTGGCCCTGGTGGACGCCACGCCCGGCACCACCCGCGATCCGGTGACCGGCCGCTTCGCCGCAGATGGCGTGCGCTTCGAGGTGGTCGACACCGCGGGGCTGCGCCGGAGGGCCCGCGTACACGAACCGGTGGAGTACTACTCCACCCAACGATCCGTCGCCGCCTTGGAACAGAGCGACGTGGTGGTTCTGTTGGCGGATGCCCAGGAGGAGATCGCCGAACAGGACAAGCGCCTGGCGTCGTTGGCGGTTCGCAAGGGAAACGGGCTGGTGGTAGCGCTCAACAAGTGGGATCTGTTCCAACCACACCAGCGCGATCAGGTGATCGCGCGGGCACGCTACCATCTCCCGGCACTGGCGTACGTACCGCTGGTCACATTGTCCGCCCGTGAGCGCACCGGCGTCTCGAGCCTGACCGAAGCCTGCGTCGCGGTCGGCAGACAGCGCGCACGGCTGGTCTCGACCAGCCGGATCAACGACGCGGTGCGACGCTGGAACCGGACGCCGGGGGCTGCCGACTCGGGAAGGCGAGCGGCCCCGGGCCGCCCGCCGCTGCGAGTCCAGTACGGGGTACAGACCGGCACGAGCCCCGTGCGGCTGCTGTTCTTCGTCAACCGGGCCCAGGTTCCCGCCCACTATCGACGTTTCCTGGAGAATCGGGCGAGGGCCGACCTGGGGTTCGACCGGGTGCCGATCATCATCGAGGTACGCGGGCCCCCAGGACGCGAACGGCCAGGACGCGAACGGCCAGGACGCGAACGGCCAGGACGCGAACGATCCGGCAGGCGCTGAGAGGGGGTCGGTAACGTACTACTCGATCGGACAGATCAGCGAAATGCTCGGCGTCAAGCCGCATATCCTGCGCTACTGGGAGCGTTCCATCCCCCAGGTCGGCCCCCGCAAGAATGCGTACGGACGACGGGTCTACGGCAGCTATGAAGTGAATCTGCTGTTCCGCGTCCGGCACCTTCTTCAAGAGGCCCGCTATACGGTCGATGGCGCGAGCCGTCGCCTGTGGCAGGAGACCGAACGGGTCGATCCGCGACTCCGCGCCCGGCTCGCCGAAATCCGTGACGATCTGGTGGCCGCGCTGGTCGTCACCAGATCGGCCCGGCGCGCCATGCAGGGCGGCCCCGTGGCCGGGAACGGCGATGCGCCCGACGCATCCGATGACAGCGCCGCGGGTACGGGTCCGGGGACAACTATCTTGTAGTTCCACGTCAAGAACGGGACGTTTCGTACCGTCATTCAATAGGAGTGATGAACGGGTACGTGTCTGCCGGTGCCCGTCGGCTGCTGAGGATGTCGAGCCTCGTCGGAAGCAAGGTGTCCCGTGCCGGCGTATGCCTTGCCGTGGCTGCGAGTGCAGCCGCCGTGCCGCTCGCACTCTGGGCCGACGAGGGCGAATTGCTGAGCGAGGCCGCAAGGCGGATGACCGACGGCGACTACGAGCTCGCCATGCAGGTCTACGACACCTTTCTCGCTCGATACCCGAACTCCGAAGCGATTGCGGACGTCCACTTCGGCAAGGGGGTATCATTGTACCACCTCGGCCGGTACGCGGAAGCGCTGGAGACCTTCGAACTGATCGAAGGCCGCTACCGGCTGGCGTCGTTCCTGGAAGAGATCCCCTACTGGACCGGTATCACCCGGTATCAGCTCGGTGCATTCGAGGCTGCGGCGCGTGATCTCAAGCGGTTCGTGAGCTCAGGCGCCGCGCCAGAACGCCGACCGCAGGCACTGCTGTACCACGGCCTCGCCGAGTTGGGAGCTGGCCGCGTTGCCGCGGCGCAGGAGCCGCTTTCGGAGCTGCTCCGTCAGAGCGAGGGCATGTCCGACGCCACGACCGCGTACGCCGCAGTCCTGTTGGCGCACAGCTACCTGGCCGGGGGCCAACATGAGGAGTTGGCGGCCTTCGCATCGGGCCTGCCGACCGCATCGTATCCCCGCCAGTATCGCGACCAGATCATGTTCTACGAGGCCGAGGCGCTGTGGGATCTCGACCGGACGCCGTTGGCCACGGACCGCTACCGGCAGCTCGTGTCGGCCGCGCCCGAGATCTCGGCGGCCGCGCACCGCCGGTTGTTTGCCGCGGCGCGCCGGGCCGGTGATCTCGAAGCCATGCAGCGCTGGACGGACAGCGCCGAGCGTCGCTTCGCCTCATCCCCCGAGATCCTGACCGACTTCTGGCTGCGCCTGGGCATCGAGAACTACGAACGAGGCGCGAACCAGCTCGCCGAACTGTTCCTCCGCAGGGTATGGGAACGCGAACTGGCTGCCGGCAAGACGGACGGCACCGCGCCACTGTACCTGGCGATGACCCTGCTTCGCACCGACCGTTCCTCGGAGGCCGATCTCCTGGCGGAAGCAAAGGAGGTGCTCGCACATCTCCTCCGGATGGCGCCGGGACGGTCGGCGGCGGCGCAGATGATCCTCGCCGATATCGCGTTGGAGGAGCAACGGTTCGCCGACGCTGCCGACCTGTACAGCGACTTCGGGGCGCGGCATCAGGGGGAGCCACGCACTGCCGAGGTGGCGTATCTGGGCGCCTACGCGTTCTACCGAGCCGGCGACCTGGCGAAGGCCGCGGCGGCGGCCGCGGAGGCCGAGGAAGTCGTCAAGGGCAGCAGATATCACGCCGATCTGCTGCGCCTGCAGGCCAATGTGGCGCGGCGCGACGGCCGGCTGGAGGCCGCTCTGCAGCATATCGCCGAGCTGATCCAACTGCTCCCCACGGACGTTTCCGCGCAGATCGACCGCATGAAGCTGGCGTTCGACTTGGAAGATCACACGGCGGTGACGGAGTACGCCGATTCTCTGCGGGAGGCGTTCCCCGATCTCGCCGAGAGCGATCCCGGCGCGGATGCCGTGGCGGCCTACTTGCAGGGCGTGTCCGAGATCGCACTCAAGCGCTATCGCCACGGGATCGAGCTGATACGCCGGCCGGGGTTGCAGCGGGCCTTGCTCGACGATCTCGCCAATCTGGCCGCGGACGCGGACTACTGGCTCGGTTGGGCGCTGTACCGGCTCGGCGAGTTCCGTGAGGCGGCGGCCGTGCTGGGGAGCCGGGCGGGTGATGACGAGGCGCTGTTCCTCGCCGCCTGGGCCTACTACAGCCAAGAACGGTTCGAGGAGGCGGCTCTCCGGTTCGAGAATCTGGCGCGGCGCGCGGGGGCCGGCTTGGCAGGCCGGGCCCGTTACATGTACGCCAAGAGCCTCCGCAATCTGGGCCGCCTAGCGGAGGCACAACGTTCGTACAAAGAGGTGTGGGAGCGCCACCCCACCGACGGCGTGGCCGACGACGCGCTGTTCGAGTACGCGGAAACCGCCGATGAGGCCGGAGACGTGGATCTTGCGGTGAGGGCGTTCGACATACTGGTCGACCGCTACCCGGACAGCTCGCTGCGCGCAGAGGCGCTGTTCCGGAGCGCCGAAGCCTTGTTCGAAGAGGACGACTACGGTCGCGCCAAGGACGTGTTCTTCCAGTATCGACAGGAGTTTCCGTCCGGTGAGTCGGTCCCAGCCGCGCTGTATTGGGGAGGCTTGGCGGCGGAACGTTCCGGAGAACGTTTCGAAGCGGTGTTCATGTGGTCGAATCTGATCGATCGCTACCCGGAAAGCTCCTTTCATCCCGAAGCCCTGAACCTGCGGGCGACGGCATACCTGGCGGAAGAGGACTACAGCGCAGCCTTGGCAAGCCTCGAAGAGCTGCTGACACGCCATCCGGATCAGGCGAAGGCGCTGGGCACGGAGCAGCGGATCGCGGAGGTCAAGCTGCTGATGACCGGCCTCACTGGCAGGGAGGCCGAGTTGTCGGCATCGGTGGCGCGGCTCGGCCGCGAGCAGACCGCGGCGGGCCGCAAGGCGATGCTCGAGTTGGCGGGTCTGTACCTGCTGGACGACACGGCGCCTCCCGACCGCGCCTTTCGATTGCTGCAGGATGTGGCCGCGGCCGCGAGCGACCCGACCGTTCTCGCGCGCGCGCGGATGTTGCTCGGCGAGTACTACCTGCGGCGCGAAGACCCGACAGCGGCGGCCAAGGCCTTCCTCGACGCCGCTCTGGTCGACGGAGCTGAGGAGAAACTGCGCGTAGAGGCCATCCTTCAAGCGGCCAAGGCGGAAGCCGAAGCCGGTCGGCCCGATGCCGCGAGAGCGCTTGCGCAGCGAATTCTGGACAACTTTCCGGAGTCGAAGTGGGCTCCGGGGGCGCGCGCGATGGTAGGTGAGGAATGACGAACATGAGAGTGCGAGCGGCGCGACGCGTCGCCGGGTACCCGATGGCGGCCGCGCTGGGGGCCGTGCTGGCGGCCGCGTTGACCGTAACCGCCTACGGGCAGGCCAGCGAGTCTGAGCCGGCAGCGCGTGAGCTTGAGGTACCCGACCTCACGCTGAGCATCGAAGACGTGGCGGAGGTCCAGGTGCAACCGGGCCTGCCGCCGGAGGCGGAGCTGAGGAAGCCGGAGTTGGCCGTGCCGTTGCCGGAGGCTGATGAGTTGCGGGTGGTCACGCCCGAATTGCCGCAGGTGCTGACAGACGGCGCCGGCGACGGCGGCGGCACCGGCCTGCTGGGGCCCGGTCTGGCGCTGCAGGCAGCGGTCGCGGCGGGCAACAACGGGCTGCTCAGGAGCAGCATCGGTCTGCAGCATGCCGGTACCGGACCGGACTTTCATCTGCAGGTAGACCACCATCTGCAGGAGGGATTCGGGCCGGCGGCACCGTTCCAGGGATACCATCGCACCGACGACCTGCAGGGCGCCTACAGCAGCGACATCGGCGGCGCGGAGCTCGGTCTGGGCGGCCGCTATCGGCGGGTCGAGGACGGTTTGCAGAAGTCCGTCCTTGCCGGTCACGGGCTGAGCGACCAACTGGTCGACGGCGACCTGCTGTTGCTGGCGCGGCCGTCCGATGTCGTCACGATAAGCGGCAAGATCGGCGGCCGGGGCGCCTCGCGCGAATTCAGGGGTAGCGAAAAGCTGGCCGTGACCGAATGGCAGGGACGCGCGTCCGCGGGCGTGACGGCGCAGCTCCGTCAGTTGGAGATCGGTGTGGAGACGAACTACGAGTTCCGGCACGTGCGTACCGACGAGCCGACCGCGCATCGGCTGCTGGGGCAGCTCGCACTTGCCTACGACCTGGCGGTGCCGATCCGGCTCGGCGCGCGCGCCGGGGTGCAGTACGCATCCGAAGACGACACCGCAAATCTGCGCATCCCGTTCGAAGTGTCCGTGGACGGCACGCCGAACGACCTGATCACCCTGCGGGTGGCGGCAGGCCGCGAGATCATCGGCCGCGACCTCGCCGGCATGTATGGAACGCTCAAGTTCATCGAGGAGCCGCGGGAGCTGCGCGACACGCGCCAGTGGTTCGGCGACGCATCGGTGCGGGCGGCGGTCGGCGAGGACGTGCACGTGGTTGCCTCCGTGCGCGGGGAAACCGGCACCAACCGGGTCGACATCACCGGCGAACCTGGCGCGTCCGGACTGCACCAGGTGGTGCAGAAGAAAGAGGCCGGCACGCTGCAGACCGGCCTCGGGCTGCGTTGGGACATCAACCCCACGGCTGCCCTCAACCTCGACTGGTCGGGAGCCTTCTTCGACGTCCCGCTGTATCAGGCCCCACATGTCCTCAGCCTGGGCATGCGTGCAACCTGGGACGGCGGCCGATTCGGCATCGAAAACAACATAGACTGGGTGTTCCCCAGCGCGCTTGAGACCGGCCGGTACCGGGCGCCCGACGTAGGCCTGCCGATCGTCTCGGCCAGCGGCTTCTACAACGTCTCGGAGAATTTCGCCATCATCGCCGGTCTCGCCGATCTGCTGCAGCCTTTATCCGATCAGCCGCGGTACGAGCTGGCTCCGTACGAGGAGCCCGGATTCCAGGCGTCGCTCGGCGTCGAAGTCAACCTTTAGGGAAGGGGGAGGGCAGCCGTGGACATCATTCGGAAAGGCGGTCCGATCATGGTCGTGATCATCTTTCTGTCGGTCGTGGCAGTGGTCGTGGTCATCGAGCGGATGCTGTATTTTCGCCGCACGCGGGTGGATGAGGAGAAGTTGCTGAACCGGCTGAAGAGCCGCCTGCAGGAGCGCCACTTCGACGAAGCCCTGGCGATCTGCGAAGCGAACCCGTCGCCGATCTCCAGCCTGGTCAGCGTCGGTATCCAGCATCGCCACCAGCCGAACCGCGTGGTGCGAGAGATTATCATGGACGCGGCGAACGTCGAGATCCCCAAGCAGGAGCGCTTCCTGCCCACCTTGGGGACAATCGCTCACGTAGCGCCGCTGCTGGGCCTGCTGGGGACGGTAACCGGAAACATCAACGCCTTCGGCGTCCTTGGCGAGGCGGGTTCCGTGGCCGACTCCTCGCAATTGGCGCTCGGCATCTCGGAGGCATTGTTGACCACCGCTGCCGGCCTGATCGTCGGCATCCCGGTGATCATGTTTTACAACTACCTGGTCAGCAAGGCCAACAATACGATCGTCAGACTCGAGAACCGGGTCAGCGAGCTGGTGCTGCTGCTGGGAGTCCAGGGGGAATGATGACACTGCGCAGGCGTCGGCTGCAGCGCAGGACGACCGTCGACATGGTGCCCATGATCGACGTCGTGTTTCAACTCGTCATCTTCTTCATGGTCTCCTCGACGTTCAAGATTACCCCCGCGATCGGATTGACCCTGCCGGATTCGGCGACGGCGGTGCCGACCGAGATGACGCGCCTGATCGTCACCGTGCACTCGCAGGACGTGATCTATCTCAACGAGCGGAAGCTCGACCTGAACGGCTTGGCGAACGCGTTCGGCGAGGACGGCATCGATCCCGAGTCGGTGGAGAGCATCATCGTCGAGGTAGATGAAGGGGCCTCCTCACAGATTCTGGTCTACGTGTTGGATGTGTTGCGCATGAACGGGATCAACGCCGTAGCGCTGCGGACTCGCCTGGCCCCGAGGAAAGCGATACCGTGACCTTCCGGGAGGAATCGGAGCGGATGTTCGTCGGCGTGCTGGCGGCAGCGGTGCTGCATGGCGCGCTGCTGATCATCGCGCACAAGCTGTTCGACCTCGATTTCGAGGACTACACGCGACCGTTGACGGTGCAATTGCTCGCGCCCGAGACTCGCGATGCCCCCGGCAGGGAAGTCGCCGAGCGGCCGCTGCCGCCGGTGCCGAAGCAGGAAGCCACGACTCCGGCGGTGGCCATGCCCACGCCCGCGCCCGCGCCGCAACCGGCCGCCACCGAGCGGCCCGCTCCCGAAGCGCAACCGGCGCCGGAACGCGCGACCAGGCAGGAGCCGGCGCCGGTCAGGACGCAGCCCCGAACCGAATCCGCAGCGGAGGACGCGCCGGCCAAACCCGCTACGGCCTGGACGCCGACGCTTCGGCAGCCGGTGGAGTCGGCGCAGTTGCGCGGGCGTGGCGGTCTGAGCGCGCTTGCCGGCGAAGGCGCCACGCAGTCCGCGCCCCGTTCGGGCGCGGCCGTCGCGCTGCCGGCCCCGTTCGCGGGGCAGGCAGCCGGGGCGCAGACCGGGCAGGGCGACGTTCCCACCACCTTCAAGGACGGGCTGGCGCTGCCGGTAGACGAATCGGTGTACGCCCGGAGCGCATCGAACCCGACGCCCGACGTGAGCGCCGCACAGGGCGTCAGTGCCGACAGCTCGGTCCCCGTGGTACGGGATCCCGGGGTCATCGGCCGGAATCGCGAGGTCGTCGCGCCGCTGGCGCCGGTGCGCATGAGCGGGACCCCGACGGCCAGGATGGCCGACGCCGCCGGCACCGGGACCGGCGGCACGGAGCTGGTTTCCGTGCCGCTCGCCGATCCCGCGCCGGGGTCGGCCAAGCCGGGTCCGGTGGACGCCACGGTGTACGGAGGCGCGGCCGCGCCGTCCGCAGAAACCGCAAGCATCGGGTCGCGGATACCGGAGCTCGACCGAGCGTTGAGCGCGGGCGGGCGCGACAGCACCGCCAGCCTCGGCGGGGATCAGGGTGCCAGCAACAGGGTCGACGGGGCCGCGGGGCCGGACCTGCGGCTACCGGCAGGATGGAACGTGTCGGGATCTCTGGGATTGCGGCCGTTGTTGAACGTAGTCGACCCCGCGCTGCAGGGAAAATACCCTGACGAGATCGTCGATGCGACCGTGATCGCGCACATCCGCGTCGAGCCGCAAGGGTGGGTGAGGGTCGAGAGGTTCGAGCGTGATTCGGGATCCACGGAGATCAACAACGAGATCACCAAGACGCTGCGCCAATGGCGCTATGAGCCGGTGGAGGGCCAGGATCCGGTCTACGGCGTGGTGACCATCCAGATCCGCACCCGTTCCGGCTGAGTCGCCATCCGGAGCCTATGGGCCAGCGACGCGATCTGCTCGCGGAGGCCGTGGTATTCGACCTTGACGGCACGTTGTACCCCACCCGCCAGGCGGCGGCGCGATCCTGGCGTCTGGTGTTGCGCAACGCCGCCCTGTTTCGCGCCTTCCGCCACGTACGCATCGAGGTGCGCTCGATCCGTCCGATCGCCGATCTCCATGCCCTGCAGGCCGACCTGGTAGCCGAGCGGCTGGGGATCGGACCGGCCGCCGCGCGAGCTCTGATCGACGACGTCGTGTACACCCGGCTGCCGGCCGCCCTGCGCGGCGTGCGTCTGTATCCCGGCGTGCCACGCGCCCTCGCCGAGCTGCGCGGGCGTGGGGCGACGCTCGGCGTTCTTTCGGACATGCCGCCGGATGCCAAGCTGCGTGGCATGGGCCTGGGCGGATTTGCTTGTGCGGTCACCTCCGAAACGACCGACTACCTGAAGCCCAACCCGGAGCCGTTCCGGTACGTTGCCGAACGCTTGCAGGTACGCCCGGAGCGGGTGCTGTACGTCGGCAATCACTACCGGTACGACATCCTCGGCGCCGGTGCGGTGGGGATGCTGACCGCACACCGCGCGCGCAGGACGGAGCAACGCAGCCGCGCGGACCTGACGTTTCTCCGTTACGACTCGCTGCTAGCGGCGCTAGGCTCGGCCGGCATCGGGCTGCCGTCGGCCCGGATTTCCTGATTCGTTGACAGCCCGGCCGCACGGCCATAGACTTGGCCAATCCCACTGGGAGGGGATACATGCCTATCGTCGGGCTTGGAGATGCCATCACGTTCGTGGTTGTGCTGGCGGTCATCCTTGTCTTTCGCCAGCTCGACCGCAACAACCGTTCGCTCGAAAAGGTAAAGCGGTACGGCGACCGGGTGATGCAAACCCTGTCGACGTTTGTGGAGAAAAAGAGCGCCGAAATCAAGGATCTCGCTATCGAGGTGCAGATCAGCGTAAAGCAGGGCAAGGAGTTGCTCCGCTCCGTGCGCGAGGTCCAGGAGGACCTTGCCGCGCGCAGCCGGGACCTCGAGGAGCGATCGGGGGAGATCGAGGCAATCCGCAGCCGCATCGACGGGTACGACACTGCGCTGGCCGAGCTGGTCAACATGAGCGAGCGAGTGGATGACAATCTGCGTCGGCTGCGCGGTGAAGACGAACGGCTGCGTCGGGTCGACGAGCAGCGCACGGCGCTGCAGGAAAGGATCGCGGGCCTGGACTCGACCGCAGCCGCGGTTGAAGGTCGGCTGAGACGCGTCGAGGACACGGCGGAGAAGGCTCTGTCGGACAAGCTCACCGAGCTCGACGAACAGGTCACCCGGTTGCGGCCCGGCGTGCTCGAGCTCGCGGCCGGGCTGGCCGAGTTGGAGGGCCGCGTCGACGCGCTGGCGATCAACAAGGAGAACGCGGATGCTGTAATCCGCAGCCTCGAGGGCATCGACGGACTGCTCAGTGAGCTCGAGAGCCGTACCGAGCGATTGATGACAGCCCGGAACTGGCTGGCACGGGCAGAGACCCGTCTGGAACAGATCGGGCAGCGGGCCCGCGCGTCGGTGCGCGATCTCGAAGCCGCGGCGGCGGCACCGCCGGCGGAGGACCACGACGTGGGGGCTGGGTCGCGACCGGGCGTCACCAGCCGCGAGACGGTAAGCAAGCTCGCGGGCCAGGGCTGGTCGATCCCGGAAATCGCCCGCGCGACCAAGCTGAGCCGGGGCGAGGTGGAGCTGATCCTCGCAGGGGAACCGGCGACTGGAGCTCTCCCCAACGCCTGACGGTCCAACGGCGCGGTCGGCTGACGCTGTTGGCGATATCAGCCTCCGCGGATGGCTGTTCCGGACGGACTGGCAAGCCCCTGCGTGCGTCCGGTCTATTGTTGACGGTGCTTTCGGGGCGCTATTATCTTCCCTCCATCGACTTTGACGGTACCCGGGACGTCGGCGACGGACCGGCCTGCGGGTTGATCCTGCGGAACGGGATTGCTCGTGCGGACAGGATTGCTCGTGCGGACGGGATTGCTCGTGCGGACGGGGTTGATCGTGCGGACGGGGTTGATCGTGCGGACGGTGCCGGCAGGAGGCGAGCCGGCAGGGGGTGCTGGGCCGGCGGGCAGTGCTGGGCCGGCGGACAGAGATGAGCAACAACGGAAACAGGACAGAGCAGGGCGCTCCGGACGACGTAGCTGCTCCGCGGGAGGGAGATCCGCAGCGGCCCGATGAAGCGGCGGCCGACCAAGCGGCGGTCGACGCACGTGCCGACGGAGAGCACGGTGCCGACGGAGAGCACGGTGCCGACCGAGAGCACGGTGCCGAAGGTGCCGCGGATGTCGAGACGAGTGCGGGGAACACCGCCGGTCGCGATCTGGCCGCGGAGGTGGCCGCCCTGCAGGACCAGCTCCTGCGCAAGCAGGCGGACTTCGAGAACTTTCGCAGACGGCTGCACCGCGACAGGGATGAGGCCATCCGCTACGCGAACACCGAGGTTCTCCTCGACCTTGCGGATGTCATCGACGGCCTCGAACGCGCCATCCAGACCGGCGAGGACGCGGATGTCGGGTCCCTGCGAGACGGCGTGTCGTTGATAGAAAAGCAGCTCATCGGTCTGTTGGAGCGCAAATGGGGGTTTTGTCGCTTCGCCTCCGAGGGGGAGCCGTTCGATCCGGAGCGGCATCAGGCGATCGCCTCGGAAGAAACCGACACCTATGAGGTCGCCACGGTGGTGGAGGACTATCAGAGAGGTTACCTGTTGCACGACCGCGTGGTGCGGCCCGCTCGGGTGAAGGTCGCGCAACCGCTGAGCGGCTCGAACGACGATCCGGCAAGCGCACGGGGCGATGTGTCTGCCGACACAAAGGAAGGCGAATAACATGGGCAAGATCATCGGCATCGACTTGGGGACTACCAACTCCTGTGTTGCGGTGATGGAGGGAGGCGAGCCGACGGTGGTGCAGAACTCGGAGGGCCAGCGCACCACGCCGTCGATCGTCGCGTTCACCGACAAGGGCCGGCTGGTCGGCCAACCGGCGAAGAACCAGATGGTCACCAATCCGGAACGGACGGTGTATTCGATCAAGCGCTTCATGGGCCGCCGCCATGCCGAGGTTCCGGAAGAGATCAAGATGGTCCCGTATCGGGTCGCCGACTCGGGCAACGACGTGCGGGTCCACATCGACGACAAGCAGTATTCGCCTCCCGAGATCTCTGCCGCCGTGCTGCAGAAGATGAAGGAGACCGCGGAGAGCTATCTCGGCGAGACCGTGACCGAGGCGGTGATCACGGTCCCCGCCTACTTCAACGACTCGCAGCGACAGGCGACCAAGGACGCCGGCCGGATCGCCGGCCTCGACGTGAAGCGGATCGTCAACGAGCCGACCGCCGCCGCGCTCGCCTACGGCCTCAACAAGGAGGGCTCAGAGGAGAAGATCGCGGTCTACGACCTCGGCGGCGGCACCTTCGACATCTCCATCCTGGAGCTCGGCGACGGAGTGTTCGAAGTCAAGTCCACCAACGGTGATACGCACCTTGGCGGCGACAACTTCGATCAGCGCGTGATCGACTGGCTGATCACCAGCTTCAAGAACGACAACGGCATCGACCTGTCGAACGACCGGATGGCGCTGCAACGGCTCAAGGAGGCGGCGGAGAAAGCGAAGATCGAGCTTTCCGGCACGCAGAGCACAGAGATCAATCTGCCGTTCATCACCGCGGACTCCTCCGGCCCCAAGCATCTGCAATACACGCTGACGCGGGCCAAGCTCGAGCAGATGATCGACGATCTGGTTCAGCAGACGCGGAGCCCGTGCGAGCAGGCGATCAAGGACGCCGGCGTCAGCGCGGACGAGATCGATCAGGTCATTCTGGTGGGCGGCTCCACGCGCATTCCTGCGGTCCAGCAACTGGTTTCCGAACTGTTCGGGAAGCACCCCAACCGCGGCGTCAATCCCGACGAGGTGGTCGCGGTCGGGGCCGCGATTCAGGGCGGTATCCTGGGCGGCGACGTCAAGGACGTCCTGCTGCTGGACGTCACTCCCCTGTCGCTTGGCATCGAAACGCTCGGGCAGGTGTTCACGCGGTTGATCGAGCGCAATACGACCATTCCCACCCGCAAGAGCCAGATCTTCTCGACGGCGGCCGACAACCAGACCGCGGTCTCCATCCACGTGCTGCAGGGCGAGCGCGAGATGGCTACCCAGAACCGCACCCTCGGCCGATTCGACCTGATCGGCATTCCCGCGGCGCCTCGCGGCGTCCCACAGATCGAGGTCGCCTTCGATATCGATGCCAACGGGATCGTCCATGTATCCGCCAAGGATCTGGGTACCGGCAAGGAGCAGAAGATCCGCATCGAGTCTTCCTCCGGTCTGTCCGAGGACGAAATCGATCGCATGGTCAAGGACGCGGAGATCCACGCGGACGAGGACAAGGGCACGCGCGAGGCCGCCGAGGCCAGGAACGAGGCGGACAGCCTGATCTACGCCACCGAGAAGTCGCTGAACGACTTCGGTGACAAGGTGAGCGGCGACGACAAGGAGAAGATCACCGCCGCGATCACGGACTTGAAGCAGGCCGTCGAAGGCAACGACACCGCCGCGATCAAGGACAAGACCGAGGCGCTCAAGCAGGCCTCCCACAAGCTCGCCGAAGAGGTGTACAAGGACGCCCAGCAGAAGGCGTCCGCCAATGCCGGAGATGCCGCAGGCAGTGCTGCCGCAGGCAGTGCGCCGGATACCGGCTCCGGAAGTGACCCGCAGAGCGACGCCGATCAGGGCGCCAACGGCAAGGAAGCCGGCGCCGGTTCGGTGCAGGACGCCGACTACGAGGTGGTCGACGACGACGAGAAGCGCAGCTAGGCGGAGGGCGCAGGTAGCGGTCTGGCGGATGGCCCGTCAGCGCCAATCCCGACAGACTCCAAGGGAGGATAGACGGGCCACCCGTCGCCCGGCCCTTCGGGGCGGCGCAGCAGACGGCGGTCTGGGACGATAGCGGAGCGATGGCCAAGCGCGATTATTACGAGGTTCTGGGTGTAGACCGGTCCGCGCAGCTCGACGAGATCAAGAAGGCGTACCGCAAGCTGGCGGTACGCTACCATCCGGACCGCAATGCCGGCGACAGTCAGGCCGAGGAACGCTTCAAGGAGGCAACCGAGGCCTACGACGTGCTGTCCAATCCGCAGAAGCGCCAGGCGTACGACCAGTTCGGTTTTGCCGGAGTGGACGGCATCGCCGGCGGTCAGCCGCACGATTTCTCACACGTCTTCCGTGATTTCGAAGACATCTTTGGCGATGTCGGCAGCATCTTCGACTCGTTCTTCACGCGCACCGATCGCAGGCGTGGCGGTCGTCGCAGTGGTGCCGGCCGTGGCGATGATCTGCGTTACGACCTGCGCATACCGTTCGAGCACGCGGTGTTCGGCACCAAGGCAGAGATCGCCTATCGCCGACAGGAAGCGTGCTCTCGTTGCGACGGCAGCGGCACCGAAGGCAGCAGCGGACGCAGCATCTGTCCGACATGCGGCGGATCCGGCCAAGTGCGCCGCAACTCCGGGTTCTTCTCGATCGCGACGGCCTGCCCTTCGTGCGGCGGCGAGGGCGAGGTGATCGAGAACCCGTGCCCGGCATGCCGCGGCACAGGGCGCGAGCAGAAGGAGCGAAGGCTGCGGGTGACCATACCGGTCGGCATGGAGAGCGGCAAGCGAATCCAGCTCGCCGGACAGGGAGACGATGGGATTGGCCGCGCACCTGCCGGCGATCTCTATGTGTTCGTGCACGTGGAACCGCACGCGTGCTACCAGCGCCACGGCGATGACCTGTACTGCGTGATTCCGCTGGCGTTCACGCAGGCCGCCCTGGGGACCTCGATCCTGGTGCGCACGCTCGACGATCGCCGGATTCGGGTGAAGGTGCCGGCCGGAACTCAGCCGGGGAAATTGCTGCGGGTGCGCGGCGAGGGAGTCCCGCATCTGGACAATCCCGGGCGACGCGGCGATCTGTACATCAAGGTCGCGGTGAAGGTGCCGGATCGGCTCTCGTCGCATGCCAAGAAGCTGCTCGGCGAGGTGGCTGTGGCAGTCGGAGAGGAGCCCAGCCCCGATCCGGTGCCGCTTGCGGAACTGGAGTAGCCGGCCACGGTACATCCCACCACGATCGGGGCGATCGCACTCATCACGCTTGCGGTACCCTTGGGCCTGGCGGCCGCCTGGCAGCGACGCTGGACCTGGACCGGTGTCTGGCAGGTGGCGTTGCTGGCGACGCTGGCGGGGCGGGCGATCGGCCGGCTGATGCCCGCCGGCGCTGTCGTGGAGATCCTGAGCGCCCAGGCGGTGATCTGGTTTTCCGGCGCATGGTTGGCGGTGCGCGACCGCGGTGTCTCGCCCCGCGTGTGGCACGCGTTCTGCGTTTCGCTCATCGTGCAGAATTGCCTGATCGCGGCATTCGGACTGCAAGGCACGGTGCCCGCACTGGCGCTGTCGTCATTGTTCCTGACCGTATCGGCGGCTGCCGGGCCGCTCCGGCTGTTGGCGTCCGGTGCCATCGCGGTACGCCCACGGGTGCGCATCGGCGTCGTGGGGCTGGCCGCTCTGGCTGTGGCCGGTGCGCTGTACGAACGCTGGACGACCGAGCTCGGTCTGCCGGAGATCGCACCCGGGCTCTGGTGTGAGCTGGCACTGCTGGTCGCTGCGGTGGTGGCGAATCAACTGTATACCGGTCCGTTTCGGCCTCGGTATCTGGATGCGGCACGCGACGAGCTGGCAGACACGGAAGAGACCTTGCAGATGCAGAGCCGGCTGGTGTCAGTCGGTCAACTGGCTGCCGGGGCCGTTCACGGAGTCAAGAACGCGCTGTCCGCGATCGGCCTGGCAGCCGACTGGGGGACTGCGGCAGGCTCGGACGGCGACGCGCAGCGGAGCCTCCAGCTCATCCGCCGCAACGTGCGCGCCGCTCACCAGGATCTGGAGCGGCTGCTGCGTGAGATAAAGGATGACGACGCGCGCGACGCCGACGTGACGGAGGTGGTACAGGCGGTGACCGAGTCCATGCGTATCGCCGTGCGCCCCCGCCGCGCGACCCTGCACGTCGACCTGCAGCCGGGACTCATGGCCGCGATCGGACCGAGCGACCTTACCATCGTCGTCACCAGTCTGGTCGAGAATGCGGCCCACGCCGGTAGAGACGCCCCCTCCACCACGATCCGCATCGCCTCCCGCCGGGGCACGGCGGGGTCCGCGGTCATCGACGTGATCGACGACGCCGGCGGGATGGACGACAAGACGGCGGCGGCCGCGTTCGAGCTGGGTACGTCCGGAGATGATAGCACCGGTGTGGGGTTGCACCTGAGCGGCAAACTCGTTGAGCGGGCCGGCGGTGCGCTGACCTGGCATCCCGTGGCGGGCGGCTCACGCTTCACGATCGAGCTTCCCGAGGCATAGCGCCCAAAGAACGGAGATGCTGCACGCTACGGAGATCGGGGATGCGGGCACGGGCGTCCGCGGTGCGACCGTGACCGCGACCAGCCGGAAGTTTCTGGGATGCAAGCAGCGTTTGGCCCGATGGGTCGCGGACTGCATCTTCGCCGTCTCCGGGAAGCCGACCTCCTTCATCGACGGCTTCTGTGGGACCGGTGCGATCGGCCTGGAGATGCTGTCCCGAGGCGTTGGGAGCGTCACCTGCGTCGACAATCTGCGTTCGAACACGTTGATCCTCGACGGCGTGTTGGCCGGCCCCGATCCCGAGCGACTGCGCGCGGCGCTGCACCATCTCAACGCGATGCGACCGCAGTCGGGTTATGCGACTCGATGGTACTCGGGCACCTACTTCACGCAGGACAACTGCATGCGCATCGATGCCATCCGTCCACGGGTGGACCTGCTCCTGAAGACCGGCTGGATCGGCGCGCCCGAGCGGGCGGCGCTGCTTGCCAGCCTGTTGCTGGCATGTGACCGAGCCGCCAACACCGTCGGGCAATACGACGCGTACCTCAAGCACCTCGGCCGCAGGCCCGTCGAGGAAGGCCGACACCTGGTCGACGCGCGAGTCTACAAGCCTCTTCGTCTCGTGCCGCTTCGCACGATCGAAGCACCCGGCGCGAAGGTGCTCACCGGAGACCTGCTCGACATGGCACCGAACATCGATGCCGATTTCGTCTACCTCGACCCCCCCTATACGACGCGTCAGTACATCGACAACTATCACGTCCTGGAGAACATCGCCCGATGGCAGCAGCCCGTGCTGTCGGGAAAGACGCGGAAGTTTCCACGCGGCCATCTGAAGAGTCCACTCAGCACCCGCCGCGGCGCAGCGGGGGCGATCGCCGCGCTCCTCGCGGCCCTGCGCGCGCGCTGGATCACGATCTCCTACAACTCGGAGGGCATCGTGCCGATTGCCGATCTGGTGGCCCTGGCGCGCTGCCATGGACCCGTGCGCACGTTCTCGCGTCCGTATCCGGTGTTTGGCCGTGGTGCGGGCGTGGCGCGGCGGCGATCGGTGACCGAGTATCTCGTGATGGTCGGACCGCGGCGATGAGCGCGGGCAAGCAGGAGCTGTTTCATTCCGACGGCCGATCCCGCGGGTTCTACTCGGAGCGCAATCGGCTGAACGACCTCACCGGCAAGGAGTGGCTGTACTGGACACGTTCGGTGATCAGCCGCCCCTATCCGGTGGACCGTCAGCACCACATCCGGCGAGCCCATGGCGGTCAGAAGCCACCGGAGCTGTGCGCGGACCTGGTCCGCATCTTCAGCAAGGCGGGGGAGTCCGTGCTCGATCCGTTCATGGGCGTCGGCGGCGTGCTGCTCGGGGCGGAAATCGCCGACCGGAACGCGACCGGGATCGAGATCAATCCGCGTTGGATTCGCCTCTATCGGCGTGTGTGCCACCTGGAGGGGCTGGGAGGTCTGGAGACCCACGCGGGCGATGCCACGGAGGTGCTCCCGACGATGCACGGGCGCCGCTTCCAGTTGATTTTCACCGATGTCCCGTACTGGCAGATGGAGACCGCTCCGCGGTCCACAGGCACATTCAAGCGGTTCGGGCAGCCGGCCGCACCCAGGCGACCGACACGGTTACAAGCCCACAACGACGTTCGGTATCCGAGCAAGCAGGCGTGGCTCGACGCCATGGGGAGGATCTTCACCCAAGCAACCGACCTGCTGGACAGCAACCGCTACCTGGCCACGTTCATCGGCGACATGTACCTGCAGGGCCGCTACCATTGCTTGTCCGCGGAACTGGCCGATATCCTCAGCGCCATTCCGGGCCTGGTGTGGAAGGCCAATCTCGTCTGGTACGACGTGGCCAAGGCCCTGCACCTGTACGGCTACCAGTACGCGTACATTCCCTCCATGGTGCATCAGAACATCCTGGTGTTCCGCAAAGAGGGATGACGCGGGAACGGGATCGGGCAGGGATGAGCCACGCGCGTCACCGGTACGTGCACGGCTTTCGAGCCATCGAGGAGCTGCTCTCGGCTCCACCGCCCGGCAGCGTGCTCCTGCTGGCGCGCGCCGGAGCTCGCCACCGGAAGCTGGCGGAGTTGGCGTCCTCTTCCGGCGTTCCCGTACGGCGCATGAGCGAGGGCGAGTTGAACCGACACGCCGACGCAGCGCGCCATCGGGGCGCGCTGCTGCGCATTCGCGATCGACGGCCGCGAACGGACGACCGGCAGTTGGACGAGATCGCAGCTCGAACCGAAGGCCACGTCTTGGTGCTGGCCGTGGACGGGGTCACCGATACCGCCAACCTGGGAGCGATCCTTCGTTCCGCGGAAGGCTTCGGTGTCGATCTGGTGGTGTTGCAGGCAGACCGCGCCGCGGCCGTCACGCCAGCGGCGATTCGAGCGGCCGCCGGAGCGACGGCCTACCTGACGATCGTCACGGTCACCAACTTGGCGCGGGCGCTCACGCGGCTTCAGCGGAGCGGCTTCTGGGTTGTGGGGGCCGACCTCGACGGACAACCTCTGGACCGATACCGATTTGCCGAGCGCAGCGTCGTTGTCGTCGGGTCGGAAGGGTCGGGAATCCGTCCCGGCGTTCGCGCGCGCTGCGACGTGCTGGTGACCGTAGAGACCGTCGGCAGCGTCGGCTCGCTCAACGTGGCCGTGGCTGCCGGCATAGTGCTGTACCGCGCAGCATGCGCGCGCGCTTCGGCCTGTCGCAGCGCGCCCTGACGGCAGTCGGTTTGCCGGCGACCGACTGCCGGGGGCCAAGTGCCCCGGGGCCGCTCTACCGGGTGCTCCGGTAGGCGGCGGCAATGTCACGGCGGTACCAGCCGCCGTGGAAGCGGACCCGTTCGGCCAGGTCGTAGGCATGGTCGGCTGCCGTGGACAGGTCGGGGCCTACGCCGACCGCGGAAAAACAGCGGCCTCCGCCGGTCACCACGCGACCATCGCGGGTCCGCGTGCTCGCGTGAAAGATCAGTCCGCGATCCGCGGCGCCGACCGGCAGGTCCACCGGAAAACCGGTCTCATACCGCTCCGGATACCCGCCGGAAGCGACCACCACGCACGCGGCCGCCCGGCCCTGACGGGCGGCCGCCGGCACCCGTCCCGCGGTGACGGCTTCGAACAGGGAGGCCAAGTCGGTGTCCAGAGTGGGAATCAGCGCCTGGGCTTCGGGGTCCCCGAAGCGCACGTTGTACTCGATCACCTTGGGACCGTCGTCGGTGACCATCAGGCCGACGTAGAGTACGCCGCGGTAGTTCAGGTTTTCCTCGGCCATGCCGTGCACCGTGGGCTCGATGATTCGGGTCCGGATCCGCCGGTCGAGCTCGTCGGTGATCCACGGCAGCGGGGTGATCGACCCCAAGCCGCCGGTGTTGAGTCCCACCTCGCCTTCGTGCTGCTTCTTGTAGTCAGCGCAATAGGGCAACAGGAGGTAGCCGGTCCGGTCCCCTCCTGACAGCAGCACGAATGCGGACACTTCGGGGCCGCTCAGGTGCTCTTCCAGCAGGATGGAACCCGACCGCAGCCCGTCCCGGGCGAACGCCACCAGGGCATCCACGTCGGCCGAGTCCAGCACGCCTTTGCCGTCCGCAAGGCCGTCGCGCTTGACCACCAGAGGACGTTTCGAGCTCCGCAACACCCGCGTCGCCGTTTCGACATCCTGGACACGCTGCGAGCGTGCCGTCGGCACCCCGTGCCGGTCCATGAAGTCCTTGGCATACGACTTGCTCGACTCGAGCCGAGCGGCTGCGCGCGATGCCCCGAACGCGGCTACTCCTGCGCCGTCCAGGTGGTCTACGACGCCGGCGGCCAGCGGTGCCTCCGGACCGATCACCGCCAAGTCGATCGCGTGCCTGCGGCATGCGGCCAGTACGGCGTCCGCGTCGAGAGGGTTCAGGTCGATCAGGTTGTGCGCGATCTCCGCGGTGCCGGCGTTGCCGGGGCCCACGTACAGGTGGCTGACCGTCGAGCTACGGGAGAGTCCCCAGGCCAGGGCGCTCTCCCGCGCCCCGGAGCCGACCACCAGCGCTCTCAAGCCGGCTCCGGTGAACGATGCCGATGGTGCGTCACGGGTGAGCGACACCTCCTCCGGCGCTCACCTGGAAGAAACGTTGGCTGTTGGCGAACACGGCGGCCGCGAACCGGTCCAGCGGCATGTCCCGCAGGTCGGCGACGAAGCGGGCGGTCTCTTCCAGATACGCGGGCCGATTGCGTTCGCCACGGCGGGACGCCGGTACCATGAACGGGGTCTCGGTCTCCAGGAGCAGCCGTTCCAGCGGGATGGCCGCCGCCACCTCCTGCAGGGTACGAGCGCTGCGATAGGTGACGTTGCCGGCGAAGGAGATGAACAGGTTGAGCTCCAGCGCACGTCTCGCGAACTCGAGGTCTTCCGAGTAACAGTGCAGCACGCCACCGCGTGTCGGCAGCTTGTCACGCAGCACCGCCAGCAGATCGGGGCCGGCATCCCGATTGTGGATCACCACCGGCAGCCCGACATGATCGGCGATCTCGAGCTGGCGGACGAACAGGCTGATCTGTGAGTCGCGGTCGCCGTACTTCCGGTAGTAGTCGAGCCCGGTCTCGCCGATTGCCACCACTCGTTCGCCGCCCGCCAGTTTCGCCAGCCTTGCCTCCCAACCGTTCGGGAGGCGGTCAACCTCTGAAGGAGAAATGCCCACGCTGTAGTGAATTGCAGGATCCTGGCCGAGCTGCTCGTAGGTGTCGGCGAAGTCGTCCAGATTGTTGGAGATACAGACGAACGCCTGTACGCCGACATGCTTGGCCTCCTGCACCGCCAGCAACTGTTCGATCGGGTCGTCGTGGATGAGACCGAGATGGGCGTGAGTGTCGAACAGCTGCATTTTCTTCTTCGGTGGGTAGGGAGTGGTCCTGCGCGCCGGTTTGACAGGAGAGCGAGCGGAACGCTAACGTGGCGGCCAAGCTTCGGTCAAGATGGTGCCGGAGCGGTAACCCCGCAGCCATCGCAGACATTGCTGTGCAATCAAGCTTTCGTCGTCGGAGCGACGCGTTGGTGGAGACCTTGAGCGGCCCGCATGCATTCGTGGTCGCGCGGCGCTTCAAGCATGCGCTGCGCTCACTCGCGCGCAAAGGGAACCAGCGGTTCACGGTCATGCTGATTCCCCACAGTGAACGTCGCACATACAACCTGCAGCTCTCGGTTTTCATGCTGCTGTCTCTCGGCACCCTGCTGTTGGTCGTGCTCTGCGCGTTCCTGGTCCTCTCCACCCACTTCACCACGACGAATGAGCGGATCGCGGCGGTCAATCGATCGCTGAGTGCCAGCGAGCTGGCGCTGGAATCGGTAGGTGACGAGGTGATCGCGCTGCAGGAAACGATGCAGGAGTTCCGAGTGCTGCTCGATCAGCTTCAGCGGATGCTGGGCTCCGAGAACCTTACCGCCAGCGCGGCGTTCCGGGGCGGCGGCGACGGCGATCTGGCCGCCTTCGTGAGCCAACCCGCCGCGTTGGCGGACGAATCGCCGGGCGTGACCGCACTCCGGCAGCTCAGTGCTGCGTTGGACGCCGCAATGACGCCGCTGACCGAGCTCAACGATACGGTAGCGGCTCAGCGGGCGTTGCTGGTCGATGTGCCCACGCTGTGGCCGGTTCGCGGAGGCGGGTACGTGAGCTTCCAGTTCGGCCCGCAGCGGCATCCGTTCACGGGCGCCTTCTACATCCACCGCGGCATCGATATCGCGATGCGCCGCGGTGCCGGGGTTGTCGCCACGGCCAACGGAACCGTCCAACGGGTCGCCTACGAGCGTAACAACCTGGGAAACGTGATCGAGATAGCCCACAAGTACGGCTTCGTCACCCGCTACGGGCACCTCGATCGCGTGCTGGTGGAAGCCGGGCAGACGGTGCAGCGTGGTCAGCCGATCGGTCAGATGGGCAGCACCGGCCTTTCGACCGGTCCCCACGTGCACTACGAGGTGAGCATCGGCGGGCAGCTCCGCAACCCCGAAGAGTTCCTCACGGTCTCCGCGATCACCGCGGCGGCATCACGATGACGACCGATCGGGACCGCCACATCGGCGCTGCCGGCGAGAGGACGGTCGACTCGATCGTGGGACAGGGAACCCGGATGAGCGGACGAGTTGACCTGAACGGGATGCTGCGTATCGACGGCGAATTCAACGGCGAGGTCCGTGCCCGAGGTCAGGTCCTCATCGGCCGCACCGGTCGAACCGAAAGCACGGTACACGCGGGTACGGTCATCGTGGCCGGCGTCGTGCGCGGAGACGTCGTCGCCTCCGAACTCGTGGAACTGCGCTCGACCGCCACCATGATCGGTACGATCTGCACGCCACGACTGATCGTCGAAGAGGGTGGCCGGTTCTGCGGACGGTGCAGCGCGGGCGGCGAAGGCGACCAGATGGCCGACGATCGTCCGGTGTCGAGCTACCTGACGAAGTCGGCATGAACACTCCTGCCGCGGTGAGTGGCCGGGTCGTGCGGGTGAAGCTGCTGCACTCCAGCGAGACCTGTCTGTGCGTGCCGTCTGCATCCGTGGCGGTCGATCTGGAGAACGATGCCAGCGTCATCGTTCCGACTCGTCATGGCTCGGAGATCGCTCGGGTGCTGGGCCCGGTACAGGATGAAACGGAGCTCCGCGGCGCCGAACTGTTCGAAGTGATCCGGCAGGCCGATGGCGAGGATCTGGATGACTATGAGCGCAACCGCGAGTTTGCGGACGAACTACTGCGGTCCTGTCGCCGCCGGCTCCAGGGCTTCAGCGCGACGATGAAGTTGGTCGCGGCCCACCTGGTGTTCAGCGGCGGCATGCTGATCCTCTACTTCACGGCGGAGAACCGGGTCGACTTCCGCCGTCTGATCGGCGAGCTGTCGGACGAGGTGGGCTTGCGCATCGAGTTGCAGCAGGTCGCTATGCGCGAAGAGACGCGCATCGTCGGCGGGGCAGGGATCTGTGGCCGGGTGTTGTGCTGCAATGGAGTCACGGACCGCCGCCCGCGGGTGGCGGTCCGCATGGCGCGCGAGCAGGGACTGTCGCTCGATACCCGGCGCATCTCCGGACAGTGCGGGCGTCTGTTGTGTTGCCTGTCGTACGAGTACGAGTACTATCAGGAGGTGCGTCGCTCGGTCCCCAAGGAAGGCAAATCGGTGTACTACCAGGGTGGCCGGTTCCGCGTGATCGAGCTCAATGCGCTCACCAAGCGCGCCCGCATCAGCGGAGCCGACGGGGTGGTCTTCGGAGTCGGTTTCGGAGATTTCCAGTTCGATGAGGCGAACCGGCGCTGGGAGGTCAGCCCGGTGTGAGCACGGGAGTCTCGCGCCGCCAGCGATCGATCTGTGCCGCGATCTCCGTGTGCATCCGCTGCACCAGCGTACGCAACTCCCCCTTGTTGTCCGGCGGCTGGTACACCGACAGGAACTTCACCCGGTAGCGTGTCGTACCCATGCGGGCGAGCCCGGTGAGGCCGCGCAGGCGGTAGCCGCCGTCGATTGCGGCCGTCACGATCGGCAACGGCCGGCGCTCCAGAACGGTGGCCAGCCCGCCGCTGTGGAACCGGTGCACGGCGCCGTCCCGTGAGCGGGTGCCGTCCGCGAAGATCACCGGACAGGCACCTTCGTCGGCGAGCGTTGAGAAGCGACGGAGCTCGCGGAGCAGCCGCCGCATCTGGGCAGTGTCGATGCGGCCGCGCGGCCGGACGATCAGTGCGTCGCCGCCGTAGCGGAGGCACTTCGACACCAGCGGCACCCCGTACTTCAGCGATCGTTTTGCAATGAACTTGAGGGTCCGTCCCGGCAGTGTCGAGATCAGCACGGGGATGTCCAGCAGACTCTGGTGGTTGCAGACCAGCACGAACAGCGGCGGGAGATCCGGCAGCGCCGACTCGGTGACCACCGAGAAGCCGGTCAATTCTCCCGCACGGCGGATCACTCGTCGTCCCTCGCGGAGCATGAAGAGGGATACCGCGGCGCGCAGCCGGCGCTCACGATCCTGTGTGCCGCTCGGCCGGTGGGTCGACGGTCGCGGTCGGGGAGCGGCTCCCGACAGCTTCCACCAGCCCAGTCGCAGGTCCCCGGCCAGGAAGCGGATCAGCAGGTAGCAGACCAGCAGCAGTCCGCGGATCATGAGCTGCTACCGGTCATCGCCCGTGCCAGCAGGCCGCGCAGTTCCGGGAGATCGAGCGAGGGGACGCGCGGGTCTTGCAGCCACTCCGGCTTGGCATAGCCCCACGCGGCCAAATACACCTCGATGCGCGGGTCGTCGTTGCCGACCAGGTGATCGAGCTGATCATCGACCAGCGCTGCCCGTCCGGCCTGCCGCTCTTCGAGCACCGCGGCAACCATTTCCAGCTTGGAAACGGTTGCCGCGTGCAGGATGGCTCTCGCGGGCACCGGTATCTCGTGGAAGGCGAGGATCGCCTCGATGTACGCAGGACGCTTGGTGGAGAGGATCCAGGTGGTGCCCCAGTCGGCGGCCCGCAGGAGCTCGGCCATGCCGGGATAGAGCGGGTTCAGGCGCAGCCAGTGGCTGCGGTCGTGAGCCATCAGCTCCTGGCGCACGCGATTGAGGACATCCCCGTAGCGCGCCAGCAACCGCGGACCCGCCTCGCGCCGAGCCTGATCGAACTCGTCCTGATGTGCAGGGGTGCGTTTCGTGGCCAGCAGTTTCGTGGCCAGCAGTTTCGTGGCCAGCAGGTGCTGGATCAGGACGTAATCGTCACCCGCACGGATGAACGGGCGAAGATGGAGGAATCGCTCACGCAGCGTGACCGGAACCGATGGCGGCGTGGTCGCGTCCGGGCCTGCCGGTCCGTCACGCTGCGAGTGTCGGCCGATTCGGTCGTGGGCTACCCACGAACTGAACAGGCATTCGGCGGCGGAATCGCAGATCACGCCATCGAAGTCGATGAACAGATGAAAGGGACTCGACATGCAACCGGTCTGGCTCAGCCGGTCGCCGGCAGATGCAGCACCTCCCCGGCGTGTGGGACGTACAGGACGCCGGAGTCCTCGCGGTTCCGATAGTCGTCCAGTCTCACCGTGTCGGGATCCCGGTACCCGAGCCCGATGCGTTCGCACAGGGAGCGTGGCAGGGCGGTGGCCAGCTCGACGTCGATTCTGGGGCGCTCCACGCCGTCGCGGTATTCGCCGACGCCGCGGACCAGCGCCGAGTGAGCCAGCACGCCGCGCGGAACGTCGGGAAAGCGGTGCCGCTCCGCCACCAGGTAGTCGGCGACGTGGTACCCGACCCGTTCCAGGTGGGTGCCCCAGGTGGCCGAGAGCTTGTCGATCTGCGGGCCGTAGATGATCAAGCGTCCCCCGTCCTCAACCACCGACTCCAGCTTGTACATCACCTTGCCGCCCACCCACAGCTCGTCGTACATCGCGGGCGCGTGGCCAAGAACCGTATGGTAGCGCCGCGGCGTGCGGGTGATGTGAATCCGGGCGGAATGGTCGGCGGCATCGCTCCACGCGTGCCGTGGATCCCCCACGTACAGCCCGGCCAGCTCCGGCGGCTGACCGGCGTGCTCCGGTTGCTCCTGCGCGGGCTGCACGACCATCGCGACCAGGTGACAGGCGGTGGGTACCAACTCGGCGGCCTGCTCGATCACGCGGCGTGCCGGCGTGTCCTTGTGCCCGATCGTCTTCATGCAGGTGATGACCGCGCTGAGCCAGTGGAAGAAGTCCAGAAACTCGCCGCCGGAGATGCCGGGAAACAGGTACTTGTGGCCCCCCGAGAAGCCGACGATCTCATGAGGGAACACCGGGCCAACGATCAGCAGCAGGTCATAGTCGAACGCTGCCCGATTGATCGTGACGTCGATAGCCTCGGCGAAACGGCCGTCCGTGGCGTCCGAGATCTGCCGTTCCGTGAAGGAGCCGATCCGCTTCAGTGTCCCGGGTGTGTCCCAGCGGTGATTGAGAAAGCGGCTGGCGGCGAAGCGGTCAGCGCGCTCACCGGCACTCATGCCGTACAGCCGCGCGATCGCGTCGTCCGACATGATCGGATGCGTGCCCAGCGCCACCATGTAGTCGAGCTGCCGGGCGTGGGGTCCGATGACTTCGTCGACGGCCCGCACCAGCTCCGGCAGAGGCGCGCTGCGGGTCGCATCGGGGGTGATCGCGAGTACCCGTCGCGACTCGAACAGCGCTCGCGGGGTGCCGGCCTCGATACGGCTGCAGATTTCCTCGTAGGTCAACGTTTCCGAGCGCTCCAGCGTCAGAAGGTCCGCCATTTCCTCCCCCTCATCCGTTGCGCCATGCAGGCGCTCACGAGCATCGGTTTGCCATGGACTCAGATACTGTCCACGAGAAAGCCGCCGTCGACCGGTATGGTCGCTCCCGTCACGAACCCGGAGGCCGCCTCGCTGGCAAGGAATATCGCCGCCCCGGCCAGCTCTTCCGGCTCGCCGAAGCGCGCGAACGGCGTGCGGCCGAGCACCTGTCGGCCCCGCCCGGTAGGTTGGCCGGTCGCTTCGTCGACCAGCAGTCTCCGGTTCTGTTCGGCGAGGAAGAAGCCGGGTGCAATGGCGTTGACACGGATGTGGTGCGGGGCGAACTCCTTTGCGGTCGCTTCCGTGAGGTTCAGCACCCCCGCCTTCGCTGCTCCGTAGGCCCATACGCCGGACAGCGGCTTGTATGAGGACATGGACGCGATGTTGATGATCGATCCCGCAAGCCCGCGATCGATCCAGTGCGCGGCGACGACCTTGGTCGGAACCACGCAGCCCGCAATCAGGTTGAGCTCGACTGTTTGCCGGAAGAGGTCGATGTCGATCTCGGTAAACGCGCTCTTGCTCAGATTTCCGCCGACCGCGTTGATCAGGACGCCCGGGCAACCCAGACGTTCCTCGGTATGCTTCAGTGCGTGCGTGATCGCGTCGGGCGATCCGGCGTCGGCGACGAAGCCGACCGTCCGCTCGGGAGCGTTCAGGGTGGTCAGGGCGCGATCGACCGTCTCGGCCCGCCGGCTCCAGACCGCTACGCGTGCTCCGGCGTCGAGCAGGCCTCGCGCCATCCCGATCGCCAGCGTCGCTCCGCCGCCGGAGATGGCCACGGTGGTATCCAGGGAGAACAGTGACGAAGTAGTGCTCATGTCGTTGACCAGTCTGTGTTGGCCCAGTTTGTGTGGAACGTGCCGGGGCGGTCGACCCGCTCGTAGGTGTGGGCGCCGAAGTAGTCACGTTGCGCCTGGATCAGGCTGGCCGGCAGGCGGGCGGTTCGGTACGAGTCGAAGTAGCTCAGCGCGGAGGCGAACGCCGGGACCGGCACCCCGGCAAGAGTCGCCGCCCCGACGACCTGACGCCATGCGGACTGCGCCCGGTGCAGCACGTCGGCGAAATACGGGTCGAGCATGAGATTGGCCAGGTCCGCTGCGCGGGCGTAGGCTTCCTTGATCCGCTGCAGGAAGCGAGCGCGGATGATGCAGCCGCCTCGCCAGATCATGGCGATCCCCCCATAGTCGAGCCTCCATCCGTACTCGGCTGCAGCGGTCCGCATCAGCGCGAAACCCTGAGCGTAGGAACAGATCTTCGCGGCATAGAGTGCCGTCCCGATCGCGTCGGCCAGATCCTCACGGTTGCCCGCAAAGGAGGCGCCGGGGCCGCGGAGGATGGCGGCGGCGGCGATCCGTTCCTGCTTCGCGGCCGACAGTGAGCGCGCGAATACCGCCTCGGCAATCGTCGGCGCCGGCGCGCCCAGCTCGAGCGCGGACTGCCCGGTCCAGGTTCCCGTCCCTTTCTGGCCCGCCTTGTCAAGGATGACGTTCACCATCGGCGCCCCGGTTTCAGGGTCGGTTGCGGCCAGGATCCGCGCCGTGATCTCGATCAGGTACGAGTCCAGATCGCCTCGGTTCCACTCCGCGAAGCGTTCGTGCATCTCCGCGTAGGACATGCCGCACAACTGCTGCAGCAGGGAGTACGCCTCGGCGATGAGCTGCATGTCCCCGTACTCGATACCGTTGTGCACCATCTTGACGTAGTGCCCCGCACCTCCGGCACCGATGTACGTGCAGCAAGGGCTTCCGTCCACCTTGGCGGCGATCGACGTCAATATGGGGCTCACCACCTGATAGGCCGCCGCGCTGCCGCCGGGCATGATGCTCGGCCCGAGCAGCGCCCCCTCGTCGCCGCCCGACACCCCGGTACCCAGATACAGCAGGCCGGAGGCTTCCGCGTCCCGGCAGCGGCGGACGGTGTCGGCAAAGTACGAGTTGCCACCGTCCAGGATGATATCGCCGGGTTCCAGCAGCGGCTGCAGCTCGTTGAGCACCGCATCGACCGGCGCGCCCGCCTGCACCATCAGCAATATGCGCCGCGGGCGGCTGAGCGCCGCGACCATCTCGGACAGCGTACGGCACGGCAGAAGCCGCTTCCCCGCACCCACACCGTCGACGAACGCCTCGAGCGTGCTGGTGGTGCGGTTGTGGACGGCGACGGTGAATCCGCGGCTTTCGATGTTGAGGGCCAGGTTGCGGCCCATGACGGCCATTCCGGCCACGGCGATATCGGCCATCAGGTATGCGCTTACATCATAGAAGGGCGGGGCGGCCGTGTACACCGCCCGGTTCGCACGTCAGCACCAGGTCTTCGTGGTGGATTGCACGTTCCGACTCGGCCGCCCGTGCCGGCGAATTCAGCCGGACAGGACGGCCCGCATGCGATCGGCGACCTCGGAGGGCGTGGCCGTGCCGTCGATGCCCCGCAGCAGACCCGTTGCCCGGTAGTATTCGACCACCGGAGTGGTCTGCGCCCGATAGGCGTGCAGCCGCCGTCGGATCGCTTGCGGATCGTCGTCCTCGCGCTGCACGGGTGAGCAGAAGAGAGCGGCGTTTGCCGGCATCGAGGCGACGTTGAAGGTGACCCCGCACAGGGCGCAGGTGCGGCGTCCGGACAGGCGTCGAATCACTTCCTGCTCGGGCACGATCAGCTCGACCGCGGCGTCGATGTGCGCGAACCCGGCCAGCGCCTCGGCCTGCGGCACGGTGCGCGGGAAGCCGTCGAGAATGAATCCCTCCCGGTCCGGCATCGTCGCCAAGTGCTCGCGCACCAAGACGATGGTCAGCGAATCGGGGACCAGGGTGCCTGCCTGCAGCAGGTCGGCCACGCGCCGCCCGAGGGGACTCTGATCCTTCACCGCTGCGCGGAACAGATCGCCAGTGGAGATATGCCGCATGCCCGTACGACTCGCCACAGTGGTTGCGACCGTGCCCTTGCCGGCGCCCGGCGGTCCGAGGAGAACCAGCTGCATGAGATCAGGAACAGGCGAACGAACGACGTCGCTGGGGCTCGGGGGATCAGGTGCCCTGAGCGTAGTCGGTACGGTACGCCTGCTGCTCTGCGGTGAGCTCGTCGGTCTCGATACCCATCGTGTGCAGCTTGATGGCGGCGATCTCCCGATCCTGCTCTGCGGACACCGGGTACACGAGCGGCGACATGGAGCTACCCTCCCGGGCCAATCTGATCAGAGACAGAAACTGGTTGGCAAACGACATGTCCATCACTTCGGATGGATGGCCCTCGGCGGCGACCAGATTCACCAGACGTCCCTGCGCAAGAACGTACAGCCGGCGGCCATCCGGGAGGACGTGCTCGCGATTGTTGGTCCGTACCTCCTCGGAGCTCACCGTGAGCTCCGACAGGTCGTGCAGATTGATTTCGCAGTCGTAGTGGCCGGCGTTGCAGACGATCGCCCCATCCTTCATCCGCTCGAAATGCCGGCGGGTGATCACGTCACGGATGCCCGTGGTGGTAACGAACACGTCGCCCACGGCGCTGGCCGCATCCATGGTCGACACGCTGAACCCTTCCAGCATCGCTTTCAGTGCGGCGATCGGATCGATTTCGGTCACTACGACGTTCGCTCCAAGGCCGCGTGCGCGCTGCGCGACGCCGCGTCCGCAGTGTCCGTAGCCGGCGACGACGAGCTGCTTGCCGGCCAGGAGCACAGAGGTGGCGCGCAGTACCCCGTCCAGCGCCGACTGGCCGGTACCGTAGACATTGTCGAAGTCCCACTTGGTGGTGGCATCGTTCACCGCGATTACGGGGTACTTGAGGGCGTGATCGTCGGCCATGGCGCGGAGTCGATGTACGCCCGTGGTGGTTTCCTCCGTGCCGCCTATGATGCCTGTGGTCAGTCCGTCCCCGGCAGCGTGCGCGCGAAAGATGAGGTCGGCACCGTCGTCGAGCGTCAGGGTCGGGTCGATCTCCAGGGTCTGGTCGATGCACCAGTAGAACTCGTCGGTGGAGAGCCCGTGCCAGGCGTAGATCGGGGTCCCTTCGGCCGCAATCGCCGCTGCGACGTCATCCTGAGTGGACAGGGGGTTGCAGCCCGACCAGGCGACGTCGGCGCCCGCGTCGCGCAGGGCGCGTATCAGGATCGCGGTTTCCTTGGTCACGTGCAGGCAGCCGGCGATGCGCATGCCGGTCAGCGGCTTCGATTCGCTATGCAGTAGGCGCAGGTGCTGAAGCACGGGCATGCGCGATTCCGCCCAGCGGAGCTTCAGCGAGCCCTGATCGGCGAGCGCGGGATCCTTGATCTTGTATCGGGCCACGGCAGCAGTGTAGTCGGTAAGTGCGCCCGCGGTCGACAGACGGTCGTCATGCGCCATGTCCCGGAACGGTTGCGTGGCCGACGATGTGGTCGCGTCCCGTCGATCATGGTAAACTGTGCATCGGTATGGCTGGGAGCGGCCTCTGGCGCGGCGTCGAAAGGGCTGTCAATCAAGGGCTCAGGGGCTCACGCGACGCTCTGGATCGCGCCCGATCGAAGGCTCGGGAGCTCGGCGAGCGCGGTGCCCTCAGGCTCGACCTGCTGCAGCTCGAACGGCAGCGATCTCGGCTGCTCGAGGAGCTGGGAGCGCTGATCCATGATCGGCTGGGCGTGCAGGGTCAGGCCACGGTGTCGCACGGCACGCCGGGAGTGAAGGATCTCATGACCCAGATCGACGATCTGACCGAACGGTGCGTGGCGAAGCGAGAAGCGCTGGAGCTGCTCGCCGCTCAGGGGACGGCCGGGGAGTCGGTCCCCGATGATGAGAAAGATCAAAAAAACGCTCCCGACCGCTTGACGGCACCGACCGATAGTGTATAGATTCGATTTCTGCGGCGCCCGACCATAGACGGGGCCGCAGAGCGGATGGGCAGTGCCCGTCCGTGAGCGGGATTCGGTCCGAGAACACGGTCCGGATCTCAGCGCTTCTTTGACATCTTAGGGATGGGGAGAGTGGGGTCCTCAAATGTAAATTTGTAGGGCGGAAGCCTTCGGGCGGAAGTCCTACTCATATCACGGAGAGTTTGATCCTGGCTCAGAACGAACGCTGGCGGCGTGTTTTAAGCATGCAAGTCGAACGAGAACCATGATGCTCCAGCTTGCTGAAGCGTCAGGGGACAGTGGCGAACGGGTGAGTAACACGTAGGTGATCTGCCCCGAAGTGTGGGATAGTCTATGGAAACATAGAGTAATACCTCATGTGATCCGAGGTTTGGATGTCTCGGATGAAAGGCGCAATTGTGTCGCTTTGGGATGAGCCTGCGGTCCATTAGTTAGTTGGTGAGGTAACTGCTCACCAAGGCGATGATGGATAGCCGGCCTGAGAGGGTGAACGGTCACACTGGGACTGAGACACGGCCCAGACTCCTACGGGAGGCAGCAGCTAAGAATAGTCCGCAATGGGGGAAACCCTGACGGTGCGACGCCGCGTGGGTGATGAAGGCCTGACGGTTGTAAAGCCCTTTTCTCAACGAAGAATAAGGCGAGGAGTGGAACGCCTCGTCGATGACGTTAGTTGAGGAATAAGCCCCGGCCAATTACGTGCCAGCAGCCGCGGTAACACGTAAGGGGCGAGCGTTGTTCGGAATTATTGGGCGTAAAGGGCGCGTAGGCGGTGCAGCAAGCTTGGTGTAAAAGGCTCGGGCTCAACCCGAGGAATGCGCTGGGAACTGCTGCGCTAGAGTCTTGGAGGGGAAGCTGGAACTCCTGGTGGAGGGGTGAAATCTGTAGATATCAGGAAGAACACCGGTAGCGAAGGCGAGCTTCTGGCCAAAGACTGACGCTGAGGCGCGAAAGCGTGGGGAGCGAACAGGATTAGATACCCTGGTAGTCCACGCCGTAAACGATGTGCACTGGGCGTAGGGTGCGTTGAGTGCTCTGTGCCGGAGCTAACGCGTTAAGTGCACCGCCTGGGGAGTATGCCCGCAAGGGTGAAACTCAAAGGAATTGACGGGGGCCCGCACAAGCGGTGGAGCATGTGGTTTAATTCGATGATACGCGAGAAACCTTACCAGGGCTTGACATGTGCATGGAGGTCCATGAGAGTGGGTTGTCCTTCGGGACATGCACACAGGTATTGCATGGCCGTCGTCAGCTCGTGTCGTGAGATGTTGGGTTAAGTCCCGCAACGAGCGCAACCCTTACCGTCTGTTGCCAACAGGTAATGCTGGGGACTCGGACGGAACTGCCGGTGACAAACCGGAGGAAGGTGGGGATGAGGTCAGGTCATCATGATCCTTACGTCCTGGGCTACACACGTGCTACAATGGTCGGTACAGAGCGTAGCGAGACGGCGACGTTGAGCAAATCGCTGAAAGCCGACCTTGGTTCGGATTGGAGTCTGAAACTCGACTCCATGAAGGTGGAATCGCTAGTAATCGCGCATCAGCATGGCGCGGTGAATACGTTCCCGGGCCTTGTACACACCGCCCGTCATACCACCCGAGTTGGGGGTACCCGAAGTCGTTTGCCGAACCGCAAGGAAGGCGGCGCCGAAGGTATGCCTGGTAAGGGGGGTAAAGTCGTAACAAGGTAGCCGTACCGGAAGGTGCGGCTGGATCACCTCCTTTTCAAGAGAACGTGTCGTCGCCGGCCTACGATGGCCGGGGCCGACCAGCAGGCGTGTTCGCCTGCACGGGACCCCGCTCTTCCCTATTCCCTTTCGTTGTCACAGAAGCGCTCGGGCTTACAGTCGAGACACAGAACCTCGACGCCCGTCGCAGCCCGCATTGAAAGATGCGCGCGGCGGTAACCGTCGATTGCCTGTACCGATCGCCGGGGGCATAGCTCAGGTGGCTAGAGCGATGGCTTTGCAAGCCATAGGTCTGGGGTTCGAGTCCCCATGCCTCCACAGTCGCGCCACGCGGAGTGTTCCCGGCCACGCACGTGATATTGAGATGATGACGGCGCTGAGCGGCGATTTCGCTCGCGCCTTGTGACGACGGTTCTTTGAAATCGGTGCGCGGCTTCAAGTCAGCGCACCTCCGAGGCCGCAGCTGATCTGACGGGGTCTTTTACAGCCGGCATCGGACACAGGGAAGGGGAGATGGGTGATATGGCAAGCGGGCAAGGGTCTACGGTGGATGCCTTGGAGCTACTCGGCGAGGAAGGCCGTGGTAAGCTGCGATAAGCCACGAGTAGGAGCAAACATCCTGAGATTCGTGGATTGCCGAATGGGGTAACCCATAGAGCTGTCAAACGCTCTACATCGCGACTCTGAGGGGTCGTGAGGCGAAACCGGGGGAACTGAACCATCTAAGTACCCCGAGGAAAAGACATCAACCGAGATTCCCTTAGTAGCGGCGAGCGAACGGGGAACAGCCCAAACCGTACCGGCGTGACAGGCTTACACCGTTGTCGGTACGGGGTTGCAGGACGCGAACGAGGGAGGTTGTAAGGCCTCCCTGCGGCGTGATCATCGGATAGTGGAACGCTTCTGGGAAGGGCGGCCATAGCGGGTGAAAGCCCCGTACACGAAATCCGATCGAGCGCTGTTGTTGGCGCACCTGAGTACGGCGGGACACGTGAAACCCTGCCGGAATCTGGGAGGACCACCTTCCAAGGCTAAATACGAGGTAGCTACCGATAGCGAACAAGTACCGTGAGGGAAAGGTGAAAAGAACCCCGAGAGGGGAGTGAAATAGAACCTGAAACCGTAGACCTACAAGCGGTCAGAGCCTTGCTTTATGCAGGGTGATGGCGTGCCTTTTGCAGAATGAACCGGCGAGTTATGGTGTGCAGCGAGGTTAAGGCATAGTAGTGCTGGAGCCGCAGGGAAACCGAGTCTGACAAGGGCGTATTAGTTGCATGCTGTAGACCCGAAACCGAGCGATCTATCCATGGCCAGGCTGAAGCGCTGGTAACACAGCGTGGAGGGCCGAACGGTAGTCTGTTGAAAAAGGCACCGATGAGTTGTGGATCGGAGTGAAAGGCTAATCAAGCTCGGAGATAGCTGGTACTCCCCGAAATAGCTTTAGGGTTAGCCTCGTCTTAGTGTCGCGGAGGTAGAGCACTGGATGGATTCGGGCCCTTCACCGGGTACCTACCCCAACCAAACTCCGAATGCCGTGACATGATGGACGGGAGTGAGACTGCGGGCGATAAGGTTCGTGGTCGAGAGGGAAACAGCCCAGATCGTTGACTAAGGTCCCCAAGCGCGAGCTAAGTGGGAAAGGAAGTGCAGGTGCAAAGACAGCCAGGAGGTTGGCTTAGAAGCAGCCACCCCTTGAAAGAGTGCGTAACAGCTCACTGGTTAAGTACTTGTGCGCCGACAATGTAACGGGGCTCAAGTTCGCCACCGAAGTCACGAGTTCGTCGCGGCACCTTAGGGCGTCGTGGCGAGCGGTAGGGGAGCGTTCTGGCAGCTGATGAAGGTGTCTCGTGAGGGGCGCTGGAGGCGACAGAATTGAGAATGCCGGTATGAGTAACGAAAAGACGGGTGAAAAACCCGTCCGCCGAAAGCCTAAGGTTTCCTGGGTAAAGTTAATCTGCCCAGGGTTAGTCGGCCCCTAAGGCGAGGCCGAAAGGCGTAGTCGATGGGAAACGGGTTTATATTCCCGTACCTCTGGCAGGAGATGCCGACAGTGATGACGCGTCGGAAGACGTGCAGCCGGGCGATGGTTGTCCCGGTCCAAACGGTGAGGACGTCGAAGCGGGGAGGCAAATCCCCCCGTTGAGTTCGAGCCGCTAAGGCGAGCTGAAGCCTTCGGGCTGACGTGAAGTGCATTGAGGCTGGCGCCAAGAAATAGTCTCTAAGGGGTGCCTGCCAGGGACCGTACCGCAAACCGACACAGGTAGGCGGGAAGAATATTCTAAGGCGCTCGAGAGAACCCGCGTTAAGGAACTCGGCAAAATACACACGTAACTTCGGGAGAAGTGTGGCCTCGGGGGGAGAGTCGGCCTTCGGGCCGATGATTCAGACGAGGTTGCAGAGAAATGGCCCAGGCGACTGTTTACCAAAAACACAGGTCTCTGCTAATCGGTAACGAGATGTATAGGGACTGACACCTGCCCGGTGCTGGAAGGTTAAGAGGAGGGGTGAGAGCTCCGAATCGAAGCCCCAGTAAACGGCGGCCGTAACTATAACGGTCCTAAGGTAGCGAAATTCCTTGTCGGGTAAGTTCCGACCTGCACGAATGGTGTAACGATCTGGGCGCTGTCTCGACGCGGGACTCGGTGAAATTGTAGTATCGGTGAAGATGCCGATTACCCATGGTTAGACGGTAAGACCCCGGAACCTTGACTGTAGCTTGGCATTGGTACTTGATCTGCGATGTGTAGGATAGGTGGGAGGCTTTGAAATCTGGTCGTCAGACTGGATGGAGCCATTGTTGAAATACCACCCTTCGTCGATTAGGTATCTAACGCGTGGACCTGAATCGGTTGCGCGGACCGTGTCTGGTGGGCGGTTTGACTGGGGCGGTTACCTCCTAAAAAGTAACGGAGGTGCGCAAAGGTCACCTCGCGCTGGTTGGAAATCAGCGTATGAGTGCAAAGGCAAAAGGTGGCTTGACTGCGAGACCTACAAGTCGAGCAGGTGCGAAAGCAGGTCTTAGTGATCTGGCGGTTGTGCGTGGAAGCGCCGTCACTAAACGGATAAAAGGTACTCCGGGGATAACAGGCTAATAGTGCCCAAGCGTCCACAGCGACGGCACTGTTTGGCACCTCGATGTCGGCTCATCGCATCCTGGGGCTGTAGCAGGTCCCAAGGGTTTGGCTGTTCGCCAATTAAAGCGGTACGTGAGCTGGGTTCAGAACGTCGTGAGACAGTTCGGTCCCTATCTTCCATGGGCGTCGGTTGCTTGAGAGGAGCTGCTCCTAGTACGAGAGGACCGGAGTGGACGAACCGCTGGTGTACCAGTTATCCCGCCAGGGGTAAGTGCTGGGTAGCTATGTTCGGAAGGGATAACCGCTGAAAGCATCTAAGCGGGAAGCCCCCCTCGAGATGAGGCAACCCGTCTGCGCTTCGGCGCAGACTGAAGGTACCAGATAGATGATCTGGTCGATAGGCTGGAAGTGTAAGCACAGTAATGTGTTCAGCTGACCAGTACTAATTTACCGTTTGGCTTGTCCATATCACCTTTCTACCCTTCTCGGTCCGTTGCGGCTGCACGCCCTGCGGGGCCAGCATGCGTCTTCACGGCCCACCGACGTTGTTTGTGTGCGCCTGGTGACCATAGCGGAGGGGTCCCACCCGTTCCCATCCCGAACACGGAAGTTAAGCCCTCCAGCGCCGATGGTACTGCCCGTTTCAGGGCGGGAGAGTAGGTCGTCGCCAGGCTTTTTTTTGTCAGGACAGCCGCGAAGATCGGAATCGGTGACTGCCGGTACGGGGACGTGGCGTTGGGCCGGTCTTCGAGGGAGGTGACGCGCCCCTGGGGTTTCTGTGTAGTATGGTGTGGCTTGATCGATCTGGGCCCGTTGTACGCCGACGCGGACGTCGCGTTCGTGTTGCACGCGGTGGCGCCTGCGCACACCGTGCGGGGACGCTTGGGGGATGCCTTTCGCGAGGACCGGGAGATTCGGGAAGGCATGCTGGTGTCCGACCTGCTCGCGGAAGCGGTCATGCGGACTGAAGAACCGTTGCTCCGTGTCTCCCCGATGCTGTTCTTCTCGATGCTGGTGGCGCGGGTCCGGCGCGACCTGGGCTCGCGGAGGTTCACGATCGAGGCGTCCGGACGGCACGCCGCGGTGGTGTTCGATGCCGGCGCGGCCCTCGCGCTGCTGAGCAAACCGCACGTGTTCGATTACCTCGTGCTCCTGCTGGTGTCATTCGTCCACGTGCGCACGGTGACGCTGGCGGTGGCGGACGAGCGCGGACGTGCACGGATGCTGCGCTTCGACACGCTGGACCTGGACAGCATGATCCAGGCGGCGGCGCTGGCCGCCGAACCTGAGCGGTTCGCGGCGTACCAGCGCGTGGCGGATCTCTGCCTGTTCACGATAGGGATATTGCCCGAGCGGATACGGGCGATCGGTGGCCGCAGCGCCGCCGTCGTGCGCGCCGACTGGATCGAGAACGGAGCGCGTTTCTATCGTCTGGCGTCCCGTCATCAGACCGCCCACGAGCTGCAGATGGAGACCGTGTTGGCGGAGCTCGGCTCCAACTTCAACCTGGCGGCCAAGCCGCTCAACGTGCTGTCCGACCGCTACCTGTGGAGAACGGAACGATCGCCGCCGTTCCGGACGTAGGCGACAGATCATGACGCTGCTGCTGATCTTCCTGGCGTTTACGCTGGTCTTCTCGTTTCTCTGCTCGGTCTTGGAGGCGGTCATCCTGACCGTGCCGCCGAGCTACGTGGCCGCCATGAAGCGCGTCGGACGCCGCACCGGTCACCTGCTGCATCGGCTGAAGCACGACATCGACCGGCCACTTGCGGCGATACTCACCCTGAACACCGTCGCCAACACCGCAGGCGCTGCGCTCGTGGGGAACCAGGCGCGTGCGGTCTTCGAGAGCCTGTGGGTCGGATTTACCACCGGGGGGCTGACGTTTCTGGTGCTGGTCTTTTCGGAGATCATCCCCAAGACGCTCGGCGCCACCTACTGGCGCCGTCTTGCAATGCCTGCGGCGTGGACGACTCAGGGGTTGATCGTCGCTCTGTACCCGATTGTCGTGTTCGCCAACCGCATCGCGGCGTTGATCGCCCGCGATCGGCCGGCTTCCCGGGTCAGCCGGGGCGAGATCCGGGCCATCGCAGACCTGGGCCACAGCCAGGGCGTCATCGCGGCGGACGAGTCGCGCATCATCGAGAACGTGATGAAATCCGGAGCGCTGGCGGTCCGGGCCGCCATGACGCCGCGCACCGTGGTGGTGGCGCTCGACGAGTCGCTGACGCTCGCCGAGGTGCCGGACGCCGACCTGCGGCATTCGAGGATACCGATCTACCGGGGCAGCATCGATTCGGTCACCGGGTACGTCCTGCGCTACGAGTTGCTGCTCGCCGTCGCCCGGGGGGAGGGCGAGCGTACCGTGGAGTCGCTCCGCCGGGACATCCTGCCGCTGCCGGACACGCAGTCGCTACGCGATGCGTTCGCCCGATTGCTGGGCCGCCACGAGCACATCGCGCTGATCGTGGATCAGTACGGAGGGACCGCTGGCATCGTCACCGTGGAAGACATCGTGGAGACGCTGCTGGGTCTGGAGATCGTCGACGAGACCGATCGCGCGACCGACATGCAGGAGCTGGCGCGCCGTCGGTGGGCGCGGCGTGTTCGGCGACAGGGCCTTGCGGTCGAGGGCGGAGCGTCGACGGCGCCACCGGATGAGCCGACCGGCGGCCGCGAAGGTGGTGAATCGGGTGAGGACGCGGGCAAGCCCGGGCAACTTTGAAAGATAAAGAACTTGAAACCGAACGAAGTCCGTGCCACACTGCGCGCGATGACCACTCCGATCGCGACGGACCGGCAGGCAGCGGACGAGTTGCGCTTCATCCGCACAACCATGGAACGGGCGGTCCGCTTCGACGCGGTCCCCGGTGTCGGGATGATCCTGATGGGCGCCGGCGCCATCATCGCCTACGGCGCTGCGCAACTCATGCCGGACCGATGGCTGACGATCTGGCTGCTCACCGCCGTGATTGCCTTCATCACCGGGCTGACGACAATGGCCCTGAAGGCGCGACACGGCGGGTTGTCCCTCTGGTCGCGGCCGGCTCAGTCGTTCGTCCTCACCTTCATGCCGCCGGTGGCCGTCGGCGCGCTGCTTACCGGAGCGCTCGATGCGGCGGGCGCCCACCACCTGATGCCGGGCTCCTGGCTGAGCCTGTACGGAATCGCCGCCCTGACCGGCGGCGCGTTCTCGGTGCGCAGCGTGGCGGTCATGGGCACCGGCTTCTTGTTGATGGGCGCGGCGGCACTCCTGTACACCCCGACGGGCCCGGTACTGATGGTGTGCGGTTTCGGCGTCCTGCACGTGGCGTTCGGCGTCCACATCGCCCACCGACATGGCGGCTGAGGGCGAACGCGCGGCGCGGGAGAGGGGGCCGTCGCTGGATCTTGCGCAAGGTCTGGCCGCCAGTGCCAGGAACTTCGACACCATGGTGCATGAGCGTACCCGGCTGGCCATACTCAGCTCGTTGTCGGCGGCGCAGTCGATGAGCTTTCGGGAACTGAAGTCGCTGCTCGGCGTGACTGACGGCAACCTCAGCGTGCATGCCCGCAGGCTCGAGGACGCCGGCTACCTCGCGGTGCGCAAGGGGTTCCGCGGGCGTCAGCCCCGCACCACGTTTTCCCTGACTCCGGCGGGTCGCCAGGCGCTGGAGGCGTACCTGCGACATATGGAGGCACTGATTTCGGCGATCGGCCGCCTAGGCAGCGACCTTCCCGGCTCTCCGGGCTCAGGCCCGGAAGACGAGTCGGCCCGGTATCCGTTGCCCACCAGCGCGTTGGGGGGAGCGTGATGGCAGGCTTCCAGGCACGCCACGGAGGCGCCCGCGCCAACGGCAGCGCCGACGCACAGGGGAACAACGGCGCTACCGGTTCAGCGGACGCTGGCCCCCGGCACGTCGGCATCATCATGGACGGCAACGGGCGCTGGGCGCAGGCACGGCGCCTGTCCCGCTACGACGGGTACCGAGCCGGCACCGATGCCGTGCGCGAGGCGGTGAAGTCGGCCGCCGACCTCGGCATCGGCGTGCTGACTCTCTACGCGTTTTCTTCTGACAACTGGCGCCGGCCGTCCGGCGAGGTGCAGCTCCTGCTATCGCTGTTCCAGTGGTATCTGCAGCGGGAGACCAGCAATTGCGTGCGGCAGGGGGTGCGTGTTTCATTCATCGGTCGCCGTGATCGGTTCCCCAGGGCGCTGCAGCGCGAGATCGATCGCAGCGAGGCGGCGACGCGGGCCTGCGACCGACTGCTGCTGCGCATCGCGGCCGACTACTCGGCGCGCGACGCCATCGTGTCCGCGGCCGCCCTGCTTGCGGCCGGCGACCAGCCGACGAGGTGCGATTTCGCCCGCCTGCTCACCGGCGGCGGTGGCGACCTGGCGGAGGTCGACCTGATCGTGCGGACTGGTGGCGAGCAGCGGCTGAGCGATTTTCTGCTGTGGGAAGCCGCCTACGCCGAGCTGGTCTTCACTCCAACGCTGTGGCCGGACTTCAGGCGGGCCGATCTGCAAGCGGCGCTGGCAGAGTTCCGCGGGCGGGAGCGGCGCTTCGGCGGTATCGTGCCCTGTCAGGGCCGGCCTGAGTCCGCGATGGGAGCCAACGGCACCGCGTCCGCGGGTCGACGAGACTCCGCACATTCGATAAGGTGGCAACCAACAGAACATCCGGGGAAAGGGCTTGCCGTCGACGCGAGGCAGCTATCCCCAGAGTGAGGTATTCCATGCCATATGACCCCGTGTTGGTGCAGCCAATGCGCGACGAGCTCGCGCAAATCGGCGTCACCGAGCTTACGGCCCCCGACGATGTGGACCGGTTCATGGAGGACACGGACGGCACTGCGTTACTGGTGGTGAATTCGGTGTGCGGATGCGCTGCCGGCAGCGCCCGGCCTGCGGTGGCACTCGCCCTGCAGCAGGACCCCAAGCCGCAGCGTGTCGCGACCGTGTTCGCCGGACAGGATCTGGAGGCGACCGAGCGTGCGCGCAGCTACTTCGCCGACTATCCGCCTTCGAGTCCTTCCTTCGCGCTGTTCCGGGAGGGAGAGCTGGTGCACCTGTTTCCCCGGCATCGCATCGAGGGGCGCGATCCGCGGTCCATCGCCACCGACCTGAGGGAGGTGTTCGACCGTCACTGCGAGTGACGGCCGGCACTGTGATTGAGTCGGTCGAACATCATGCCGGACGAAGGCGACCCACCGGTGGCTGGGCAACAACCGTTCGCGGCACCTGAGCACCGGCACCTCGGCGAGTTGCACGGTATCACCGTCGTGGTCGACACCGACGGCCCGGTGTACGTCGGGCGCTTCTTCGAAGAACGCGACGATGCCCTGTTGCTGATGGACGCGGCATCCCACGAGGAAGGTACCGGGGGCGTGTCGAAAGCCGAGTATCTGTCCAGAGCGGCCGAGTACGGGGTCTGGAAGCAGTATCCCAGCGTCTCCGTGCCGCGATCCAGCGTGACTTCCGTGCGTCGCCTGGCGGATCTCGACGCATCGTGACTGCCACGGGTGTGACTGCCACGGGTGTGACTGCCACGGGTGTGACTGCCACGGGTTGCCGTTCAGGCGCTTGAACCGGTCCGGGGCTGGCCCTACCTTGGGGAGCGGGGTCATGGGTTCGAATACTCGACGGAAGCCCGTCCTCCTCGCGATGACGCTGACAGCGCTGGTGTCGCTCGTGAGCTGTGATCGCGAGGCCGAGATCCGGACCTACCGGGAGGTGACGGTGGCGCCCACGCCGGTCAGCGCGCTGTTCGATTCGACCGGTGGCGGGACCGGCTCGGTCGCGGGGACGAACGGGAGCTGGCGTTGGGTCACCCCGGCCGACTGGAACGAGCTGCCGGGAGACGGGCTGCGCCTGGCTCGTTTCGGACTGCCGGGCGGAGGGGAGAGCACCGTGGTGGTGCTGGCAGGTGATGCCGGCGGCGTGGAAGCGAACGTGCGGCGCTGGCTCACGCAGCTCGGGCTCGACCTGCCTCCCGAACGGGTGCGCAAGCTCCTCGGCGATGCGGTGCCCGTGCGGGCCGACCTGGACTTCACCCTCTTCGACTTCACTCCCCTGGTTGACGGCCACGACGCGACGGCGTTCCTGACCGCGATCGCTTCGGTCGGAGGGCAGACCATGTTCGTCAAGGCCGAGGCGCCCGCCGGCGCCCTGGTCGAGCAGCGCTCCGCGTTCGTGGACCTGCTGAGCTCGCTCGGTCCACGATCGGCCGGTGACGGGTACGGAAACGGAGAATAGCGGGCGATGTTGGCACAGGTAATCAGGCGCAGCCCGTTGGTGCGGCTGGCGATAGACCTGCGCGTCACCGTGGTCTGCTTGGCGCTGCTGTTTCTGCTGACGCTGCTCGGCACCTTTCATCAGGTATCGCACGGCCTGTACGACGCCCAGCAGCGCTACTTCGGAGCGTGGATCACGTTGGTGGGCGGCATCGTGCCGCTACCCGGCGCCCAACTCGTGCTCTGGGTGCTGTTCGTCAACCTGGTGGCGGTCACCGCCGTCCGGTTCGTCTACCGCTGGTCGCGGGTCGGCATCCTGATCATCCACCTCGGCATGTTCGTGATGTTCTTCGGCATGTTCTTCGTCTCCTATTTCGCGCAGGAGTCCTTCCTGCGGCTGCAGGAAGGGGAGTGGCGGAACACCAGCGAGGACTACCACGAGTGGGAGGTAGCCGCTTGGCGTGAAGGTGCGGACGCGCGCGACGTCAGCGCGGTCGACCTCGGGCGGCTCGCTCCCGGCGGTCAGGTCGCCCTGCCGGGGCTGGGCCTGACCCTGCTGGTGGAGGAGAATCACCCGAGCGCGGACGCCTATCTGCCGGCGGCGGGCCAGAGCAGCCCGCTCGTGAACGCCCGCGGCATCGCCGACCTGCAGCCGCGCCGTCGTTCGGTACGCCCGGAGGAAAACCAGCCCGGCGTGATCATGCACGTCCGCGGCGGTTCCGAAGGCGCCAAGCTCGCCCTGTGGGCCCTGGATCCGACGTCGACCAGCGTGACGCTGGACGGCCAGCGGTATGGCTTTTCCCTGCGCCGGACGCGTTACGTGCTGCCCGCGCTCATCGGTCTGGAGGACTTCCGCGCCGAATTCCACCCCGGCACCGACACGCCCCGGTCGTTCGAAAGCGACGTGGTCATCGAGGCGCCCGGGACCCGGCGGCCGGTGCGCATCTCGATGAACAAACCGCTGCGGTTCAGCGGATTCACCTTCTACCAGGCGTCCTACGAGTTCGACGCGACCGGCGCCGCGTACTCGACGCTGGCGGTGGTGCAGAACCGCGGGCGCCTGGTGCCCTACGTGGCCACCGCCATCATCGGCGTGGGCCTGATCGTGCACTTCGTTCAGACCCTTGTCCGGCCGGGCCGGCGCCGGCGGTCCGCTGCCGAGGCGGCTCCATGAGCGCCGACGCCGCTCCGCTGATCGGGCCGGGCAGCGGCTTGGCCAAGCCGCTGCGCATCGTCCTGTTCGTCCTGCTGGCGGTGCTGTGCCTGCTGGCGCTGTCGATGATCGGCCGTTTCGGCCGCGACGACCGTTCCACCGGGTACGAGCCGCCCGAACCGTGGCTCGCCAGCGCCGCGTCGCTCCGCCCGCTGCTGACGATCGAGGATGGGCGCCGCAAGCCGCTGGACAGCTACGCACGCAACACGCTGCTGCGCTACTCCGGCCGCGAGCGCTATGCCGGCCTGCCGGCGATCGACTGGCTTGCACGGGTGCTGCTGGCGCCGCAGCAGACCTATCGCGACGAGGTGTTCCTGATCGACCACCCGGAGGTGCTGGAGGCGATCGGCGTGCCGTCGCGCGGGCGCGGGCGCTACAGCTTCGAGGAGCTGCGCGCCGGGGCGATCGACCTGGAGGAGCTGGCCGCGCTGGCGTCCGAGCTGCCGGCGGAGGAGCGCAACCTGGTCCAGCGGGAGTTGATCCGTGTCTGGAACAACCTGGTAGAGTTCTCGGGATTGCTCGCCGCCTTCGGTTTCACCTATCCCGACGACCAGGCGTTCTACGTCGACTCGGACGGGGCGGCGCAGGCCCTGCAGCTTCCGTCGATGGGGCCGTACAGCTACCTGGATCTGGCATTGCGGCGGCCCCTGCTGGAGGAACGCGCCGCCGCCGTGGTCGACCGGCACCGCCGCTCGGGGAGGCTCGACGATACCGACCGGACGCTGCTGCGGCTGCTGGAGAACCTCCGCGTGTGGGATCAGCTCTACGGCTCCCTGCCGCTGCCGCTGATACCGCTGCCGTCACCCGAGGGGGAGCGCTGGCTGAGCCCCTGGCAGGCGCTTGCGCAACCGCACGTCGCCTCCCAGGTCGCCGAGGAACTGACCGCGCTCCGCGACCTGCAGGTGGCCTACGTCGAGCAACGGCAGACACGCTTCGATCTGGCGGCGCAGACCTTCGTTCTCGCTCGGGAGCAGCGGCTGGGGAGTGCGCTGCCGCTGCCCGACCCGGTGCTGGAGCTGTTCTACCGCCACGTCGACCCGCTCTCCTACACACGCTGGGCGTACCTGCTGGGCACGGCGCTGGCGCTCCTGGCCATGCTGATCAACCGGCCGTTGCCCGAACGGGCGAGTGTGGGCGCCCTGGCGCTGGGATTCGCCATCCATACCGGCGGCATCCTGCTGCGGATGATCATCAGCGGCCGGCCGCCGGTCACCAACCTGTACGAGACGTTCGTGTTCGTCTCCTGGTGCGCGGCCGGAGCCGGCTTGGTTCTGCGCCATCGGGGCAATCGTCTGGGCGCCGTCAGCGGAATGGTGATCGGCTTTCTGCTGCTGTGGATCTCCGGCAAGTTCGCGGCCGAAGGCGACACGCTGCGGCAGCTTCAGGCGGTCCTGGACACCAACTTCTGGCTGTCGACCCACGTGGTGGTGATCACCTCCGGGTACTGTGCCTGCGTCTTCGCCGGATTCGTTGGCCACGTCTACCTGTTCCAGTATGTCGAGGGCCGTGGCGGCGCTCCGCGCCTGCGGCAGACCTACCGCTTGCTGGTCGGCGCCCTGGCGTTCGGACTGACCCTGTCGTTCGTCGGCACCATGCTCGGCGGCATCTGGGCCGATCAGTCCTGGGGCCGCTTCTGGGGATGGGACCCCAAGGAGAACGGCGCGCTGATGATCGTGCTGTGGTGCGCGATCCTGTTCCACGCGCGGATGGGCAAGATGATCGGCGAGTACGGCATGGCGACAGGCTCGGTGGTCGGGATCATGGTGGTGATGCTCGCCTGGTTCGGGATCAACGAGCTCGGGGTGGGGCTGCATTCCTACGGGTTCACCGAGGGGGTGCTGTCCGGCCTGCTCATCTACGGCGCGATCGAGGTGGTGTTCCTGACGGCGATCGCGCTGCTGGTCCGCCGGCGGGTCGGACGGGAGGCCACCGTGGATCGGGACCGACGGCCGGCACCGACGGCGCAGCGTGGATGAGCCCTCGCGCGACGAAGCCGCGCTCGCCCGAGCGCCACATGACGTTCCTGGAGCATGCCGAGGAACTGCGGCGCCGGTTGATGGTGTCGCTGGTCGCGGCGCTGATGGCTGCCGGGGTCTGCTATGGGTTCTATGAGTGGATCCTGGATCTGCTGCTCGCACCGCTGGCGGCAATCCAGGAACGGCTCGGCGGGGAGCAGCACCTGTTCGCGACCTCGCTGTTCGAGGGGTTCCTGGTGCGGATGAAGGTGGCCCTGTTGGCCGGGGTCGTCGCGTCGCTGCCGGTGCACGGCTACAACGTGATGAGGTTCGTGTTTCCCGCCCTGCAGCGCAAGGAACGGCGCGTGATCGCCGGCGCGCTCTGGGCCAGCATGGTCCTGGTCTGCGCCGGGTTCCTCTATGGCTACTACGAGGTGGTGCCGCTGTCGGTCGAGTTTCTCACCGGGCCGGGGTTCGTGCCCGAGCGGGTGGGGTTGTTGCTGAGCTACGACCGCAACGTGTTCTATCTGCTGCAGCTCCTCCTGGTGTTCGCGCTCATGTTCCAGATGCCGGTCGTGCTGCTGCTGCTGATGCGCGCCGGCGTGGTCACCCGCCGCGCGCTGCTGCGCGTGAGTCGCTTCGCGATCGTCGGGATCTTCGGCGTGGCCGCCCTGGTCACGCCGCCCGATGTGGTGTCCCAGATCGGCTTGGCACTGCCGATGGTGGCGATGTTCTTCCTGACGATCCTGATCGCCCGTATCTTCCGGTTGGGAGAGGACTGATGTTCGGTCTGGGGCTGTGGGAGATCGCCACGATCGCGCTGGTGATCGTGCTGTTCGTCAAGCCGAGCGAGTTGCCGCGCGCGGCGCGCACGGTCGGCCGGGTGGTGCGGCGCATCCAGTCCGTTTCCGCGCAGGCCAGGGCGGAGATGCGCCAACTCGGCGCGGCGCTGGAGCGGACCGATCTCGAGCGCGATGCGCCGTCGCCGCCCGATGACGCGATCCACCCCATGCAAACGCGGCCGACCGAGGAAGACGCCGGCGCGGGAGACGCCGGAGCGGGAGACGCCGGAGCGGGAGACGGTTATATTGATCACGCCCGTAGTGAACGGCCCTCGTCCGGGGACGCGGTAGAGAGGTAGCAAGCATGCTTGGTCATCCGGAGATACTGATCGTCGGCGTGATCGTCCTGGTGCTGTTCGGCGCCTCGGCGATCCCGCGGTTCGCGCGCTCGATCGGCCGCGCCAAGGCGGAGTTCGAAAAGGGTCTGACCGTCGGCCAGAAGGACGCCGACGGCGCCGAAGGCGACCGCAAGACGTTGCAGGATTCCGCGGAGTCCGACCAGAAGACCGGCTAGAGTTCCGCGGCGGCAGCCCTGCCTCACGTACCGAGCAGCGCTGCCACCCGGTCCAGCAGGCGGTGCGCCGCCTGTTCCTTGGTCAGCTCCGGCAGAGACTCCTCGGTCCCGGTCCGATCGATCAGCGTCAGGGCGACCCTGTCGGCGCCGAACGGCGAGTGGTCCGCGCTGACCCCGTTTGCGGCTATCAGGTCCAGCCGCTTCGTTTCCAGCTTGCGGCGGGCTCGCTCCAGCAGCCGCTCGGTTTCTGCTGCGAAGCCGACCACCACCGGGGGCCGCTGCCAGCCGTCGCCTCCGCCCGCAAGCGAGCCCAGAATGTCCTCGGTCGGCTCCAGCTCGATCGTCAGCGCTGGCCGGGCCGCCTTCTTGATCTTGGCGTCCGCCGGCGCCGCGGGACGGAAGTCGGCGACCGCCGCCGACATGACGAGCGCGTCCCGGCCGTGGAGGTGCTCCCTGACGGCATCGGCCATCTCGGCGGCGCTCTCCACGGACACCGGCGTGATGCCTGGCTCCGGATCGCAGGCCGCGGTGGTGACCAGGGTCACCGCGGCGCCGCGGTCGCGCGCGGCCACCGCGACGGCGCGGCCCATCAGGCCGGACGAGCGGTTGGTCAGGGTCCGCACCGGATCCACCGGCTCACGCGTGCCGCCGGCGGTGACCAGCACGGCGCGGCCGGCCAGGTCACCGTCCGCGCCCAGGGCGTACCGGACGTATCGGCTGATCGACGCCGGCTCGGCCATGCGGCCGATCCCGTACGCCCCGGAGGCCAGCCGGCCCGTTCCCGGCGGGATGATGGTCATGCCGTCTGCGGCGAGCTGCGCGACGTTCCGCCGCGTCGCTGGCTTCTCCCACATCGTGCTCTCCATCGCCGGCGCCACCAGCACGGGCGCGGGGCTGGCCAGCACGGTCGCCGCCACCACGTCGTCGGCCGCGCCCCCGGCCAGCCGGGCGATGGTGTTAGCGGACGCCGGCGCCACCACGACCAGATCGTGCGTGGCCGCAAGCTGCACGTGCTGGACGCCGGCGTGGTCGGGGTCGAAGAGGTCGGTGACGACCCGCTCGGCGGTGATCGCCTGAAAGGTGAGCGGCTGGACGAACCTGCGGGCGCCCGCCGACATGACGACGCGCACGCGGATGCCGAGCTGCACCAGCTCGCTGACCAGGGCAGCCGCCTTGTAGGCGGCGATGCCGCCGGTGACGCACACCAGCACCGATCGACCGGCGAAGGGGCTCCGGTCCCCTGCGGCGTTCACGGCTTCCTCTCCGCGTTCGCGTTCCAGGTCAGCCGCAGGCCCTTCAAGGTGATCCACGGATCGACGGCGTCGATCACGCGGGTGAGCGGGGCGATGCTATCCGCCAGCCCGCCGGTCGCCAGCACGTATGCGGCGCCGCCGAGCTCGGCGCGGAAGCGCGCGACCATCCCCTCCACCAGGCCGACGTAGCCGTAGATCAGTCCGGACTGCACCGCGTGCGTGGTGTTGGTGCCGATCGCGTGCGGCGGTGCCGTCAGCTCGATCCGCCCCAGCTTGGCGGCCCGCTCCGCGAGCGCGTCCGCCGCGATCTCGATGCCCGGGGCGATGGCTCCTCCCAGATACTGTCCCGACGCGTCGATCGCGTCGAAGGTGGTGCCGGTGCCGAAGTCCACCACGCAGATCGGGCCGCCGTGCTCGGCGAATGCCGCCGCGGCGTCGACGATGCGGTCGGCGCCCACGTCGCGCAGGCTGTCGTAGCGCACGCGCACGCCGGTCCTGACGCCGACGCCGACGATCAGCGGCTCCAGCCGCAGCCGGCTGCGGCACAGCGTGGCGAACACTCCCTGCACCGCCGGCACCGAGCTGGCGATCGCCACCGCATCGATCGCCTCCTCCGACAGCCCCTCCAATTGCAGGAGCGCTCGCAGCAGCACCGCGTACTCATCGGCCTGCACGTTGGCGCGGGTCGACAGCCGCCACGTGGCGGCGGGAGCAGCGTGCTCGGGTGCGTCGGGCGGGAATGTCCCCAGCACGATGTTGGTGTTGCCGATGTCCACGCAGAGCAGCATCAGCTCACCGGCTCCAGCGGCACGTTGTCGATCAGACGCACGTCGCCCACCCGGGCCGCGACCGACGCCACGGCCGGACGCTCGACGGTGTGCAGCTCCCTCATCGTGTCCGGATCGGCGACGCTCACGTATTCCAGGTCGACCGTGCCGCGCAGGCGGTCGCGGAGGACGGCGCGCAGCGCCTCCGCATCCCGCTCCCCGGATCGAAACCGGCCCCGGCACGCCGCCAGGGCTCGGGGGATCGCGACCGCGCGGTCCCGCTGCCCGGCGGTGAGCAACGCATTGCGCGAGCTCAGCGCCACTCCGTCGCGATCGCGGACGGTCGGGCAGACAACTATGTCGACGTCCATGTCGAGGTCGGTGACCATGCGGCGGATTACGGATACCTGCTGCGCGTCCTTCTGCCCGAAGTAGGCGCGCGCCGGCGTGACGATGTTCAGCAGCTTGGCCACCACCGTACAGACCCCGCGGAAGTGTCCGGGGCGCGACGCTCCTTCCAGCCCCTCGGCCACGCGCCCCGGCACCACCGTCGTGTCGAAGCCGACCGGATACATCGTCTGCACCGGTGGCGCGAACACCAGCGAGGCGCCGGCGTCGCGAAACAGCTCCAGGTCGGCCTCACGCGTGCGCGGGTACGAGTCCAGGTCGGCGTCGTGCGAGAATTGCGTGGGATTGAGGAACAGGGTGCCGACCACGGTGTCCCCGGCGGCGCGGGCGTGCTCGACCAGCGAGCGATGTCCCGCGTGCAGCGCTCCGAGTGTCGCCACCAGGCCGACGGTCGACCGGCCCACGCTGCGCACGAACGAGCGTACCTGGTCGATCCGCTCGACGACTCTCATGCCGTCCTCGTTTGCAGGCCCGCATCGCGGCGCTCGGTCGCCAGCGCGTGGTCGAAGCGGGCGATCTCCTCGGCCGGCATCAGGTAGGCGTGTTCCTTGTCGGGATAGGCGCGGCTGCGCACGTCGCGCGCGAAGGCGGTGATCGCCCGGCGGATCTCCGCGCCCGCCTCGCCGTAGCGGCGCACGAAGCGAGGCGAAGGACCGGAGTGGATGCCGGTCAGCTCGTGGAACACCAGTACCTGACCGGAGCAGCCTCTGCCTGCGCCGATGCCGATCGTGGGGATGGTCAACTCCGCCGTGATGCGGCTCGCAACGGCCCGTACCACCGCCTCCAGCACGATCGAGAAACAGCCGGCACGTTCCAGGGCCACCGCATCGCGGTAGAGCCCGATCCCCGTCTCGGCGTCGCGGCCGGTGACGATGTGAGATCCGAAGCTGACCGCCGACTGCGGGGTGTAGCCGATATGACCCATCACGGCGACGCCCGCGTCGACGATCGCCCGCGCGGTCCGCGCGCGCACCTCCCCCCCCTCGAGCTTGACCGCATCGACGCCGCCCTCCTTTACGAAGCGGATGGCGTTGCGCACCGCCTCCTCGTCCGAGACCTGATAGGAGCCGAGCGGCATGTCGCCGACCACCAGCGCGCGCGGGCGGGTGCGGGTGACCGCGCGGCAGTGATGGAGCATCTCGTCCACGGTCACGGGGGCGGTGCTGTCGTATCCCAGAGCGAACTCCGCCAGCGTGTCGCCGACCAGGATCAGGTCGACCCCGGAATCGTCGGCCAGGCGCGCGCTCGCCGCGTCGTAGGCGGTGATCATCACCAGTGGCTCGCGGTCGGGACGGGTGATGTCGGTCAGCGTGGAGCGGGACCGGTCCATGGGCATCTCCTTCGCCCAAGGCGGACCCTATGGGGGAGCCTCTCCGCTTCTGCCGTGCCGTCCCCATCTGGGGTACGGCCGGCGCGTCGGCTCCGACGGGACCGGCTGGGGCTTGCCGCCTCACCGAGGTCGGCTGCTGTGCGTAGTATAGGCGAGGCGCGCCGGCGCGCAAACGCAAGGGATCGATCAAGGTCACGATCAAAGGCGGCGGAGTGACGTCTGCTCTGCACGATGCCACACTGGCGGCGGTGCGCACGTTCAACACCGAGGGGCCGGTCGTCGCGGCGGACCACTACCATGTCCCGCCACTGGAGCGGATCGATCTCGACGAGGTGCTCGGCCTCGTGCGGGACAAGAAATACTTCGTGCTGCACGCCCCGCGGCAGACGGGCAAGACCTCGGCGTTGCTGGCGCTGCGCGACCTGCTGAACGGCGGGACAGCGGGAGACTACCGCTGCGTGTACGTCAACGTCGAGGATGGCCAGGCGATGCGCGAGAACGTGGCGGAGGGCATGCGCACCGTGCTTGCCGAACTGGCGCTGCAGGCAAGCGTGACGCTGGGCGACGAGACGCTGGAGGACCTCTGGCCGGGAGTGCTGGAGCGCGTAGGGCCAGGCAAAGCCTTGCGGCACGCGCTGCTGCGTTGGAGCATGGCCGACCCGCGGCCGCTGGTGTTGCTGATCGACGAGATCGACGCCCTGGTGGGCGACACCCTGCTGGCGGTGCTGCGGCAGTTGCGCACCGGTTACGTCGACCGCCCGGCCCGCTACCCGCAGAGTATCGTCCTGTGCGGGGTGCGCGACGTTCGCGACTACCGCATCCACTCGACGGCGGAGGACCGCATGGTGCTCGGCGGCAGCGCCTTCAACGTCAAGGCCAAGTCGCTGCGGCTGGGCGACTTCTCGGAGCAGGAGGTGCGGGACCTGCTGGCGCAGCACACGGCGGCGACCGGGCAGGCGTTCACGGAGGATGCGCTGCGGCTGATCCTGACGCGGACTGCCGGGCAGCCGTGGCTGGTGAACGCGCTGTGCCGGGAGACGTGCTTCGACGACAAGGCGGGCCGCGACCGCTCCCGCCCGATCACCGAGCGCGCCGTCCTGGAGGCGCAGGAGCGGCTGATCCTGGCGCGGGTGACGCACCTCGACAACCTGGCGGACAAACTGCGCGAGGAGCGCGTGCGGCGGGTGGTGGAGCCGATCCTGGCCGGCGTCGACACGCAGGCGTGGACCACCGAGGACGTTGCCTACGTCTGCGACCTGGGGCTGGTGGCTCAGGAGGCGGACGGCACGCCGCGCATCGCCAACCCGATCTACGCCGAAGTGGTGCCGCGGCATCTGAACTACGCGGTGCAGGCGGGGCTGCCGCAGCGGATGGCGTGGTACGTGGACGCGGACGGGGGGCTGGACGTGGAGGGGCTGATCGCGGCGTTCCAGGCGTTCTTCCGGGAGCACTCCGAGCACTGGGTGCAGCGCTTCGAGCGCTACCATGAGGCCGGGCCACAGTTGCTGCTGCAGGCGCACCTGCAGCGGATCGTCAACGGCGGCGGGCGGATCGAGCGGGAGTACGCGCTGGGGCGCGGGCGGACGGACCTGCTGATCGTGTGGCCGCAGGGCGGGCGCGAGCGGCGGTTCGTGGTGGAGTGCAAGGTGCGGCGCGGAGAGCTGGAGCGGACCGTCGCGGACGGGATGCAGCAGACCCGCGCCTACGTGGACCGGTGCGGGGCGGAGGCGGGCCACCTGATCGTGTTCGACCGCGCGCCACAGCGGAGCTGGGAGGAGAAGATCTTCCGCCGCGCACCGTGCGCAGACGGCGTGCCGGTCACGGTCTGGGGCATGTGACGCCGGCCGACGTCGGCAGTGTCTCCCGGGCGGTCGGCGAACGCGACGCGCCGGTGCCCTTGACGCGTGATCGTCCGCGTCGGTAGCTTGCAGCGATGGCACGGCGCACTCCGATCGAGATTCTCCAGGGCCTCCGAGGGTCCCATGTGCGCTAGCTGATCACGACGAGATGATTGAGGCAGGCCGTGGGCTCCCGGAAGCTCACGGCCTTTCTCGTATAGAGGGATCTCTGTCTCACGGAGTTTGAAGGAGGAGACGACGCGACGATGATCGAGGTGATGGACACCACGCTGCGGGACGGCGAGCAGATGCGTGACGTCAGCTATACGCCGGACGAGAAACTCTCCCTCGCTCAGTTCGTGCTGGAAGAGGTAGGCGTGGATCGCATCGAGATCGCCAGCGCCCAAGTGAGCGCCGGCGAGCGGACGGGGGCGGAGACGGTCCTGAGGTGGGCCGCCTCGCATGGGGTCGCCAACCGCGTCGAGATCCTGGGCTACACAGACGGGGAGGCGTCCGCGCGCTGGATCGCCGACCTGGGCGGGAAGGTGATGAACGTGCTGGCGAAGGGGTCGCTCAAGCATCTGACCAAGCAGCTCCGCAAGACACCCGATCAGCACCGGCAGGCCATCGATGACACGGTCCGTAAGGCGGAGCGGCTCGGCGTGGCCTGCAACCTGTATCTGGAGGACTGGTCGAACGGCATGATCGACTCGCGCGATTATGTCCTGGAGCTCCTCGACGGCCTGGCCGACACGCCGATCCTGCGCATCATGCTGCCGGACACCCTGGGCGTGCTGTCGCCGTCGATGGTGACCGAGATGGTGGAGGCCATCCTGGGCCGATTTCCCGATCGGCGCTTCGACTTTCACGCGCACAACGACTACGGCCTGGCGACCGCCAACACGCTGGCGGCGGTCGCGGCCGGAATCTCCGGGGTGCACTGCACCGTCAACGGCATGGGCGAACGTGCCGGCAACGCGCCGCTGGACGAGGTGGTGGTCGGCATGCACGACTTTCTGGGCATGACCACCCGCGTCCAGGAGAGCAAGCTCGTGCAGGTGAGCGAACGGGTGGACGTGGTGTCCGGCCGGCGCGTGCCTCCCAACAAGGCGATCTCCGGCGCCAATGCGTTCACCCAGACCGCCGGCATCCACGCCGACGGCGATCGCAAGGGCGATTTGTACCAGGGGCGACTGCTCCCCGAGCGGTTCGGCCGGGAGCGCTCCTACGCGCTCGGCAAGCTGGCCGGCAAGGCGACTCTGGAGCATCACCTGGACGCGCTGGGCATCGAGCTCTCAGGCGAGCAGCGCAGCGCCGTGCTGGAGCGGGTCAAGGAGCTGGCCGACCGCAAGGCGACGATCACCCAGCAGGACCTCCCTTACATCGTCGACGACGTGCTCGCACGGCCCCACGAGCGCCACTTCGTCCTTGCATCGGTCGTGGTCGTTTCTGCCATCGGCCTCCGATCGACGGCCACCGTGAAGCTGCGCTACACCGCTCCCGGGGGGGAGGAGACCGCGATCCACGAGGACTCGGCCCAGGGCGACGGCGGGTACGACGCGTTCATGAATGCCGTCGGCCTGATCGCCGGCAGGGTCGGCTTCACGCTGCCGGAGCTGATCGACTACGTCGTTTCCATCCCGCCCGGAGGTCATTCGGATGCGATCGTGCAGTGCACGATCACGTGGCGCGGCGACGGCGACACGCTGACGACCAAAGGGGTGAACTCCGATCAGGTGCTCGCCGCGGCGGATGCGACCGAGAAGATGCTGAACGTATGGATCGCCCGCGTCGGCGACGACGGTGCGTCGTGAGCCGGGCGGCGGCCAAGCTGTGGGACAAGGGCGGGCACCTGGACCCGGCCGTCGAACGCTTCACGATCGGCGACGATCGCATCCATGACCGCAAGCTGCTGAAGGCCGACGCGGTCGCCAGCCTCGCGCACGCGGACATGCTCGGCGCGATCGGAATACTGTCGACTGCCGAGCTCGCCGCGTTGCAGGAAGCGTTGCAGGAGGCGCTTGCGGAGATCGACGCCGGCCGGTTTCGCATCGGCGAGGACGAGGAGGACGGCCACTCGGCCCTGGAACGGTTCCTGACCGGGCGGGTCGGGGAAGCCGGCAAGAAGATCCACACGGGGCGTTCGCGCAACGATCAGGTGATCGGTGCGCTGCGTCTGTACACGCGCGAGTGGCTGCTCGACTTCCGCGCCGAGATCGCCGAGCTGGCCGGGACGCTGCTGGATTTCGCCGACACGCACGCGCGGACGCCGATGGCCGGCCGGACCCACATGCAGCCGGCGATGCCGTCCACCGTCGGGCTGTGGGCGGCCGCGTTCGCGGAGGCGCTGATCGACGACGCCGATCTGGTGGCGTGCGCCTATCGCCGGAACGACCGCAGTCCGCTGGGCGCGGCGGCCGGGTACGGTGTGCCGTTGCCGCTGGATCGCCGGATGGTGGCCGTGGCGCTGGGCTTCGCGGGCGTCCAGAACAACGTGCTGTACGTGAACACCAGCCGCGGCGCGGTGGAGGCGCAGGTCACGGAGGCGGCGGGCCGCGTCTGTGGCACGCTCGCGCGGCTCGCCCAGGACCTGCTCGTGTTCACGCTGCCGGAGTTCGGGTACTTCCGCCTGCCGGAGGAGCTCACCACCGGCAGCAGCATCATGCCCCAGAAGCGCAACCCGGACCTGCTGGAGTTGGTGCGGGCCAAGGCGGCGTTCGTCGACGGTCAGGCGGCGACCATCCGGGCGATCACCGGGCACCTGCCGAGCGGCTACCACCGCGACCTGCAGCAGACCAAGGGTCCGTTCCTGATCGCGTTGGAGGAGGCAGCGGGCTGCGTGACCGTGATGCATCTGGCAATGTCGCGGCTGGCGGTCGACGAGCGCCGGCTGCGGGACGGCTGCACGCCGGAGCTGATGGCGACCGACCGCGCCTATGAGCTGGTCGCTCACGGCATGGCGTTCCGCGACGCCTACCGGCAGGTCGGCGCCGAGCTTCGCGAGGCCGGCGACGGTGCGCCCCCGCGGGACGACGCGGCCCTGGCCGCCGCACTCGCCAAGGACTACCCCGGCGCGCCGGGCAATCTGGCCCTGGAGAACGCTCGGGGCGAGTTGCAGAAACTGCGGGACGCCGTGGACGACGACCGTTCGGCCGTGACCGGGGCGTTGGTGCGGCTCGCGGGGCCCACGGCGGAACGGCTGACCGAGGCCGCGCGATCCTGGGACGGATGAGAGCTCTGGATGGGCGCTGAGCGCGTATTGCTGGTCGGCTGCGAGCTGACGCGTGACGGCAACGGGTGGCCACTCGACGCATCGCTCGCCGAGCTGGGGCAACTGGCGCGGACGGCCGGCTTGGCGGTCGTCGGCCAGGAGCGGCAGCGGTTGCCACGGCCGAACCCGGCGACCTACATCGGCTCCGGCAAGGCGGCTTACATCGCGGAGCTCGCCTCCACTCTGCGCGTCGACGTGGTGCTGTTCGACGACGAGCTGGCGCCGAACCAGCAGCGCAACCTCGAGCAGATCCTCGGTGAAGAGGTCAAAGTGCTCGACCGGTCGGCGCTGATCCTGGACGTGTTCGCCGCCCACGCCCGCTCCCATGAAGGCAAGATCCAGGTCGAGCTGGCGCAGCTCGAATACCGCCTGCCGCGGCTGACCCGCATGTGGACGCATCTGGCGCGCCAAGCGGGGGGCCGTTCGGCCGGCAACGCGGGCGTGGGGGCGCGCGGCCCGGGTGAGACCCAGCTCGAGGTGGACCGGCGCCGCGTGCGCCATCGCATCAGCCGGCTGCGCAAGGACCTGAAGACCATCGCCGATGCCCGATCCGGTCACCGGGAACGCCGGCGGGGCAGCCGCATCCCGGTGGCGGCGCTGGTCGGCTATGCCAACGCCGGCAAGAGCACGCTGATGAACGCCCTCACCGGCGCCGGGGTACGGGCCGAGAATCGGCTGTTCGCGACCCTGGACCCGACCACGCGTCGCATCCACGTGAACGACGTGCCGCTGCTGCTGACCGATACCGTGGGCTTCGTCCAGAAGCTGCCCGCGAATCTGGTGGCCGCGTTCCGCGCCACTCTCGAAGAGGTCGTGGAGGCCGATCTCTTGATCCACGTGGTCGACGCCCACCACCCGATGGCGCGTGAGCAGGCGGCCGAGGTGGTGCGCGCGCTGCGCGAGCTCGGCGCCGCCGACCGCCCGACGGTGACCGTGCTCAACAAGGTCGATCGCGTGGAGGACGGCATGCCGCTGCCCGACGTCATGGAGCCGGGCGATTCGGCGCGAGCCATCCCGTTGAGCGCGCTGCACCGGCAGGGCTTCGATGAGCTGCGCGCCGCGCTGGCGCAGGCGGCGCTGTCTCGGGATGGGCGGCGGTGAGCGGCGACCGCATCCTGGTGATCGAGGACTCCGCCTCGGTGGCGCGCGGCCTGGAGTACGGACTGAGCAAGGAGGACTTCACGGTGCGCTGCGCCCGCGACGGAGCCAGCGGCCTGGAGCTGTTCCGGACGTGGAATCCGCGGCTGCTGATCCTGGACATCCGGCTGCCCGACATGAGCGGCTTCGACGTGTGCCGCACGATCCGGAGCGAGGGCCGGCGCGAACCGATCCTGATGCTCACCGCGCGTGACGAGGAAATGGACAAGGTGCTCGGCCTGGAGCTCGGCGCGGACGACTACGTGGTCAAGCCGTATCAGCTCCGGGAGCTCGTCTCGCGGGTTCGCGCCCTGTTGCGGCGCGCCTACGGCGAGCTGGCCGCGGCTGCCGGCAGCGAGCGCATCAGCTTCGGCGATCTGGTGATCGATCCCGATCTCATGGCCGTGCAGCGCAACGGCCGCAGGGTGAACCTGACGCCGACCGAATTTCGGTTGCTGCGCTACCTGGCCGAGCGGCCCGAGCGGCTGCTCAGCCGCGCGCAGATCATCGAAGCCGTGTGGGGGTACACCGCGGACATCGGCTACGATCGCACCGTCGACGTGCACGTGCGCCGGCTGCGGGAGAAGATCGAGGATGATCCGGCCTCGCCGCGCTGGATTCAGACCGTTCGCGGGTTCGGCTACCGCTTCGCGAGTGTTACGAAAACTTAATTCTGCGGAAACAGGGTCGCAATCCGCATCGTCGATCGTTATACCAGCTTCAATCGCATGGAGGGTAATTGCGATGACATCGAGACGGACGAAGGTACTGGCAGTCGCGACGGTCGCGCTGCTCGCGATCAGCCTGCCGCTGGCCGCGCAGGACGGTGGCCAGGACGAGATGCCGCTGGGGGTGATCGTCACCGGCGTCGACCCCGACGGACCCGCGGCGGCCGCCGGCATCGAGCGCGGCGACCTGATCCTGGGCATCGACGGAACCGACCTGGGGAGCGCGCGCGATCTGGTGCAGGCACTGGCCGCTACGGAAGGGTCGGAGGTGACGCTGAGCATCAGGCACGGCGACGAGACCCGCGATCAGATCGTGGCGATCGACCGCATCTGGGGCCGGGCGCGCATCGGACTGGCGATCACGGGCTCAGCGGGCGCCCGCGTGGATCTGCTGCCGCAGCGCGGCCTGCGCATGCCGATGGCTCCCGACCGGCGCGAATTCCGGTTCCGCATCGAATCCGACGAGCCTGGAGTGGTCGTGATGCAGGTCGCCGGGGAGAGCGCGGCCGCGAACGCGGGACTGCAGGCCGGCGACTGGATCACCGCGGTCGGCGGCCAGGCCCTGGACGGACCTGCCGAGCAGCTCCTTGAGCTCATCGGCGGTCACGAGCCCGGCGCCGAGGTGAGCATTTCTTACCAGCGCGACGGAGAAGAGATGACGGCGATGGTCACTCTGGGTGCGAACCCGGAGACCGAGGCGGCCATGCTGGGCATCCGCTATCGGGCGCTGCCGAGCGTCGAAGACATGCGCAAGCGGTTCGAAGATCTGCGCGAGCGCTATGAGCGGCGGTGGCGGCGAGGTGGTCACGACGAGGCGGACAAGGACACGAGCGGCGCCATGGACGCCGACAGCGCCCTGTAGCCCCGATTCGGGTAAGCCGATTCGGTGATCCGCGTGTTCGCGACGATCAGGTGGCGGCTGGTTCTCAGCTTCGCCGTCATCTCGATCGTCGCGATCGCCGTCATGGGGGGCCTTTCCATGGCGGTCATCGGCAGGCTCGTGGAGCGCCGCGAGCGCGACATGCTGCGGGAGACCGCGGCGGTCATCGCCACCCAGAGCCTGCCGTATTTCACACCCACCCCAATCCTGAACCAACGCCGCCTGCAGCATCTGGCGGAGACCTCCGCACTCATGGGCGACGTCCGGGTCTGGATCCTGGACCGCTCACGTCGCGTGCTGGCCGACTCGGGCCGCGTGAGCGACTACGAGCTGGTCTGGGCTTTTCCGTCGTTCGGGGACCTCGGAATCGGCTCGGCCATGCTGGTGCTGCTGGAACGTCCGCGCCTGTCGGCGATGGAACGGTGGCGTGAAGAAGTGTATCGACGGTTCGGTCTGGAGTCCCACGCACGGGGCATGCGGGTCCGGCGCGATCTATTGGGAAACCGGCTGAGCCTCGAGCACGATGCGGCGACCGGGCAGACGGCGCGGGAGGACCCGAAAGCCGGAATCGAGCCGGCGGTGACGGTGCCGATCGGCAATCCGGCGCGGCCCGTCGGCCACGTGCAGATCGGCTCCGCGCCGGGAGTTCTGCACGAGGTCCGACGCGGCCTGCGCGACACCTTCGTGGCGGCGGGCGTGGTGACCACGGTGCTGGCGGCCCTGATCGGGCTGGTGGTTGGCCGCCGCATGACCGCGCCGATCTCGTCGCTGACCGCATCCGCGCGGCGCATGGGCGATGGCGATCTCAGCGTCCGTGCGCCGGAGAAAGGCAAGGGTGAGATGCGCGAGCTGGCCGGCGCCTTCAACGCCATGGCGTCCCGGCTCGGCACGACCATCGAGGAGCTGCGGCGGGAGCGCGACGTGCTACGCCGTTTCGTGGGCGACGCGTCGCACGAATTGCGCACGCCGCTGACCGCGCTGCGCACCTTCACGGAGTTGATGCACCGTCATCCGGAGGACCAGCAGATGCGCAGCGAGTTCCTGCCGGAGTGCCTGCGGCAGATCGAGCGCATGGAGTGGATCACGACCAACGTGCTCGACATCGCCCGCCTGGAAGGCGGCGTGGCCGGCCTGGAGCGGCGTCCCCTGGAGCTGGCCGACGCCGCGGGGAACGCGATCGCGCTGCTGCGCGCGCGCGCCGAGTCCCGCTCGGTGCAGGTGGAGCTGGTCGAGCGCGGTCCGGCCACGATCGCGGGCGATCAGCGGTCGCTGGAGGCGGCGATCGGCAATCTGGTCCAGAACGCCATCGACTGGACCGCGCTCGGCAGCACGGTGACCGTGGACATCCGGGAGAGCAAGGACAAGGTGGAACTGTCCGTGACCGACCATGGATCCGGGATTTCCGAGGGGGATCTGCCGCACATCTTCGAGCGGTTCTATCGCAGCGAGCACGCTCCGGAAGGCGGCAGCGGGCTGGGCCTGGCCATCGCGCGAGCGCATGTCGAGGCTCACGGCGGCCGCGTGCGGGCGGAGAATCACGACAGCGGCGCCCGCTTCATCATCGAGTTGCCGCGTGGGGACAGTGCCGATGCGGTCGGCCGCGATCGCTGACCGCGAATAGCCGCCCGCTGGCCGTGCGCGGCCGGCCGCGGGCCGTTCAGGCCTGCGACCGGCGGGCCGCCCGCTCCTTCATGCGGCGCATCTCGGCGTTCAGGGGCACCTCGCGTCCGGGGTGCCGGCGCGCCGGGTCGTGCAGCCACGTGCCCTGATTGTCCCTCAGCACCGGCAGGCGCTGCGCGGCCGGCGGCGGCTCCGCCACCGCGGCGGGCTCGGCCGCGTACCAGTAGGCGGTGGAAGACATCTCGTTGGCCAGGTGGTTGCCGTGCCCGTGCTCGATGGTCACCTTGATCTCCTTGCGGAAGCGCACCGGGTTCTCCAGGTGCAGCACGTAGCTGGTCTGGTAACCCCCGGTGTTCTTCTCGTGGATCGATGAGCCGTTACGGAGGAAGGCGTTGTCCTGCATCCCCCACGCCTGGTTGAGGTAGTCCTCGCTGCCCGTGCCGTGCAGGTCGGGCGGCCAGCGGTAGCCGTCCACCCAGATCATGTCGTCGCCCTCGCCCCACCAGGTGCCCTGGAAATTGGTCACCGACAGGTTGCAGCCCAGGTAGTGGCCGCGGCCCTGCGTGTCCAGGATGACGTAGTTGTTCTCCCATGCCGTGCGGGCGCGATTGACGACGTTGGCCTCCGGCGTGTTGACCTGAATCTCGTGACCCCAGCCGCCGAACGGGTTGGCGCGTCGGAACTCGGCGTGAAGGTAGCCGGCGTCCCCGCGCGGCTCGGGCAGCCGCTCGTAGTCGACGTAGAAGTATTGCATGTGCTCCTCGGAGCTCTCGTTGACGAGCTCCACGAGCGCGCGCCTGCGAAACGGCATGGGCACGTAGCAGTTGAGCGCGCAGCCGGAATCGAAGCGGTTGTCGTGATTGGTCGAAGCGGTGAACAGTGCCGACTGGAAGCTGTTGACGATGCCGTGGCCCAGGCAGAAGAAGTCGCCGAGCGGCGCCACCACGCTGGCGTGCGGCGCGTCGTCCCAGGTGATCCGCAGCAGGCACTCGCGGAAATGATTGCGCTGGGTGAACCACAGGTGCGTGATCACGCCGGGACCTTCGATGTCGGCCAGGGTGCGGGTCTCCCCGGGAGCGATGGACCAGCGATCCTGATTGCGGCCGGTGGTGTCCCACGAGGAGCAGCGGCCGGTCCGCCCGTCGGTCAGGGCTGCGAGGGAATCGTACATGCCGGGAACAGTATCCCATCTGCCGGCCGGCCGGAATCGACCGGTAACGGATGGCTATTTCCAAATACCCGCGGCAGTCAGCTCCGCGGTCGCCTGCCCGGCCCAACCGGCGTTGGCGCGTGGGCTGGCCGGGCTGGGGTGCAGCAGCCGGATCACCCGCTGTGCGTCGGGCAGGGCTCCTCTGGCTCTGCGCTCGGCGTAGGCGCCGAGGGCGACCACCCACCGGGGCCGCAGCGCCGTCACCGCCGCACGCAGGTGGCGGTCGCAGGCGGCCAGGAGCGCTCGCATCGCCGGTCCCGAAAGCTTGTCCGGGGTGATGTTGCGGCCGGTGTCGCCCAGGAAGGCGAGCGGGCAGTAGTTGAGGACGAAGTGTTCGCCGAAGAACCGGTCGGGCGTGCCGAAGCGCTCGGCGAACAGGCCCCAGAGCCGGGAGCCGGAGACCTCACGCCGCGTGCAGGAGAAGCCGAGCACCGGCCGCGCCGGGTGCTGGCGCCGGGGCGGCTCCACGCCGTCGGCGATGCCGAGCCAGTCGGTGACCGTCCGCACGTCCCCGAAGGGGATCCCCGTCTGCACCATCCCGAACGGTCCGGGATTCATGCCCAGGAAAACGGCGCGGATGCCGTCTCTGGCATAGGCGGTGATGTAGCGCCGGTGCGCGGCGCCGGCGTATCGCAGCGGGTTGTAAACACACGCGACCGGCGGCCCGAACGCGGCCCGATCGGCGGCGACAGCCAGTGACCGGGAAGCGGTGAGGAGCGCGTCGACGACACTCTCCGCCACGGCCGAACCATAGCAGATCGCTGGCTGCCGGCCCACGACGGCAGTACCCTCTGGGCTTCGATGCCGGCAGTAACATACTCGGCCAACCTTGGTCCCACCAACACAAGGCCGGGGAGGCTTGGTGCAGCGACCCGCGCGCCTCAAGGCGGTTCATCACTCCGCCAACGATCCGATAGTTGAGAACGACACGGGCTGCAAAGCCCGGTCGCAACGCTTCGAGGACGCGAAGAGACTACGAAGCGTGGACTGTATTCCGAAGATGGACTACAGAAGGAGCTGCTCCCCGCACGTCTCCGCCGAGAGAGACGAAAGCATCACCGCCCCCGCAATCGCAGGATCGGCGACTACAGCAACGTATTCTCATGTGCGCGGAGCAGAGCGGAGGTATCGTGGCGCCGACGGACGTGGCGATGCGTACCGGCTACGACCTGACGACGCCAAGGAAAAGCTGGAGTTGCTGGTCGACAGGGGATACGCTGAAATCCGGCCACGGAAAGCCGGGGCTCTTGCGTATGTGATTTCCTACATGCTCACGGACGAAATGCGGACGGATCTCGCACCGCTGTGAATCGCTACAGATCAGCCTTCAATATCGCTTGACAAATATGCCGCCAGGGGTACATTTGGTTCTGCAGCCTCGCTGGTCGGAGGCTCCTGACGATGACCCTCCCGAAGACCGCCATCATGGACCACCGGCGCGTACCAACGATATGTGCCGTCGCGGTAGCGATTTACGCGGCAATAGCTCCTCTCGTTCCTCTGGCGTCTACCGGCCGCACCGCGAGCGCCGACCGTCACTACTGCCGCACGAACTGCTCCCGGTGGAACGTGCGGGCCAACCGGCCGCCGCTGCTATGGAGGCGGGTCTTCGTCACTCCAGTCGTCCACCATAGAGCACGACGGGGGCAGTTGGCGATACGGTGTCCGGCGTCTACCGGACCATGGCAAGGGATCGCGGTAGCGCCGGAGGGCCGGTATGCAGCGAGGAGGAGATGACATCAGTCCAAGGGGGAAGAAGGCAGGAGAATCGGAGAATTCAGAGTACGATTGCGGCGTCCGGACAAATAAACCTGAGGAGAGGATTTCATGAAGCGAAGAAGTCGTCGCGTACGACGGCTAAAGCGTATCTTTTCAAACACCGAGCCGGGTCGTCGTGTGACACTCAAGGTTAAAATGCACAAGGAAGATGGGTATATTTGGGCCGAAGTAGCGGGTGTCCCTGGTCTCGTAACCCAAGGGTCCACTGTGGAGGAAATGGCGGCCAATCTTTCCGAAGCGATTTCGGCATACTTCGACATTGCTATCAAGCAGCCCGATGAACAATTCATCAGTCGAGCACAAACCATCATGGCACACAGCAAGTCTATCTACAGCCAGGCTCGGACTCCGTTAGGTTCGGCTCTTGAGTCGTATCGGAATACTGCCAAAGTGCCGATGCGAGTGCCCGTTCGTACATGAGGTTTAGGGCTTTATCAGGCAAGGAATTCTGTGCTGATGATATAGTGCTGACTGATCCGCTTGCTCGGCGCGTCACGTCGAGAACAGAAGCAGCATTGACCGACGGAACGTCGTAGCGGGGCAGCGGTTCCGGCCGCGCTTGGCTTACCCTCCTCAAAGGCTCCACGTCCTCTGAAGTGAGCGCGGTTGGCCGAGTATGTTGTTGCTTTCGGTTTCCAGCATCGAGCGACGTCAGGCGTTCGGTTTCCGCTTCCCGAACGATCCTGATGGAACAGACGGCAAACCCTGACACGCGCAGGCGGCCGGTGCCGAACCGAGGTTCCCAGACGCTCCGGTCACATCTGACGAGCGCCTCAGCGTCGGGGTATTCTCCGGACGTGACACTGCGCGAGCTGATCACCGCGGCCGACTCGCTGCGCGTGCCGCTGCTGATCGGATTCGGCGCCGTCGTGATCGTCACGGCGCTGATCGGCGTGCTGCACGGCAGGGGCCGGGGAGGACGCGCGCCGTGGCGCTATCTCTACGCGTTGCTGGTGTACGCTGCCTGCGTGCCCGGCACGTTCGCCGCCGTGCTCGTCCTCTACGCCCTGTTCTTCTCCGGGGAGAATCTGCTCGACGTCAACGTGGTCATGTACCTGGTGCCGATCGCGGCGATGGTGGCGACCCTGGCTGTCATGCGCCGCAACGTCGACTTCGACAGCGTGCCGGGCTTCAACCGCCTGACCGGGCTAATGACCATGCTGGTCGTCGCCTTCGTGGTGGCGTTCGTGTTGCAGCGCCTGCGCGTGTGGCTGGTCTTCGGTGCGCCGATGATCTGGTTCTTCGTGCTGGCCGCCGCCCTGTTCGCGCTGCTCAAATGGGGCGGGCGGCTGTTCTTCGGCCGGCGGCGTCCGTGACGGCAGCGCTGCCCGGGGCCGTGGCCGTGAGCGCGCCGCTGCCCGGGAGCGGAAGGCCGTCGATGCGTACATCCAGAAAGCCGCGCGTCAGGTCGGGGTCGTCGCACGGCGCCTCGATCGGCACGTAGCACTCTCCGTACCCGCGCGCCCTCCCGTCCTCCACCGACTCGACCAGCAGCCTCTGGCGGGCGCCGATCAGGCTGCGCAGGTAGGTGTCGCGGTTGGCGGCGGCCAGCCGGCGCACTACGGCGCTCCGGCGCTGCTTGACCCGCTCGTCGACCTGCCCGGACATCCGCGCCGCCCGCGTGCCGTCGCGCCTGGCGTAGCGAAAGGTGTGGCAGTGGGAGAAGCCAAGGTGCTGCACGGCCCGGCAGGTGTCGTCGAAGTCCTCGTCGGTCTCGTCCGGGAATCCCACCAGGATGTCGGTGGTGGCGTTCAGGTCGGGCCGGATCCGCCGCGCCCGCTCCAGCAGCCGTTCGAACGTCCGCAGGTCGTAGAGCCTGCGCATGGCCAGCAGCACGCGGTCGGAGCCCGACTGCAGGCACAGGTGCAGGTGCGGGCACAGGCGGTCGTCGGCCAGCAGGTCGATCGCCGGCTCGACCTGGCGGTCGGGCTCGAGTGACGACAGCCGCACGCGGAAGTCGCCGGGTAGCGCAAGTAGCGCCTCGAGCATCTCGGCGAAATCCGTGCCGTCATGCCGGTAGCGGCCCAGGTTCACGCCGGTGACGACGATCTCGTGGAAGCCGGCGTCGATGATGCCGCGCGCCTCGTCGAGGATCTCAGCGAGCGGCCGGCTCACCGCGCGACCGCGCACGAAGGGGATGATGCAGAAGCTGCAGCGGTTGTCGCAGCCGTCCTGGATCTTGAGAAAGCGCCGTGCGCGCGCCGCGTGCTCGCCGTTGCCGTACGCGAACGGGCCGGCCGGGCGTCCGGTCGCGGCGGCGATCTCACCGGCACGGTGGGCGTCCACCAGCGCCGCGATGCCCGCCTTGTGCTCATTGTCGACCACGTAGTCGACCCCGGGGATGGTGGCAACCGTGTCTCGCTGACCGGTCGCCATGCAGCCGGTGGCCACTACCAGAGGGTGCGGGCTTTCGTTCGGGCTGCTCGGGGCGTCGGAGCGCCCCGCGCGGTACAGGGCATTGCGCGACTTGCGATCGGCCTGGTCGGTCACGGTGCAACTGTTGACCACTACCACGTCGGCTGCATCCCCCGGCGCTACCACGCGATAGCCGCGCTCGGCGAAGTCCGCCTTCAGCGCGTCGCTCTCGTAGGCGTTGAGGCGGCAGCCCAGCGTCTCGACCGCCACGCGGGGAGCGTGCGGGGCGGTGTCGACCCGCGTGGTGCGGCTCGGCCCGGTCATCCGGAATCACCCCGGTCTATCCCCAGGAGCAGGACATCGAACACCAGCGTGACGTTGGGGCCGACGAAGGGCGGCCTGCCCCGTTCGCCGTAGGCCTGTTCCGGCGGGATCGCTACCACCCAGCGAGACTGGGGCGCCATCAGCGTCAGCACCTCGATCAGCCCCGGGATGAGGTCGCCGACGCGAACCGTCTCGGTCTGCTCGGTCTCGAACAGATCCAGGATGGCCTGTCCGCCGGCGATGGTGACCCGGTATTGGAGAAGAGCGAGTTGATCGAGGCGTGGCGGCGATCCCGTGCCGGCCGAGACCACCCGGTACTGCACGCCGCTGTCGAGCTCGGTGACTGCCGTATCACCTCGGTTCTCGCTCAGCAACGCCTCTCCGGCCGCGGCGTTGGCCTCGCCGGCACGGATGATCGATTGCGCCGCCTGCAATTCCTCATCCGTCTGTGATGGGCTCAGCATGGCCTGGCCGGCCAAGGCGTCGCGGATGCCTCGCTCCACCCAGTTCAGATCCAGGTCAATCGGCTGCGCCGCCAGGCCGCTGCCGATCTTCAGCCCGATGCTGTAGCTGGAGCGGGCGCGCTGGTCGTCGGGAAGCCGTCGGGGATCCTCGGTGACCTGTCGGCAGGCCGTGCAGGCGACCAGCAGGACGGCCAGCAGGACGGCCAGCACGGCCGCGACTCGTATCATGGAGCCGGAATCGTATCGGCACGGCGGGTGCGCTGCCAGCCTCCGGAGCGTCCCGAGTTCATTGTTGCCTGTTTCCGTGCTTTTCCCCAACCTGGAGCCGTGCGTCTCCCCGTTCGTACTCGCCCCGGCGGCCTGCGCATCCCGTCACGCGACGTGCAGATCGCCCGCGAAACCTCCGGCACGCCGCGGATCCGCGCGCAGACGCTGCTCGACGGCTACTACGGGCTGGGCTTCATGCACGCGACCGATCGCCTGTTCCAGGTATTCGCCACCCGCGCGCTCGGCAAGGGGCGCCTGGCCGAGGCGTTCGGCGACATCCCCAAGCTCATCGACAGCGACCGCCGCTCGCGGGCGTTCCGCCTGGGTCGGGTGTCTGCCGACGATCTGGCCGGGCTGGGGGAGCATGGCACGGCGGTCGTGCGCGCATACTGCGCCGGCCTCAACGACGTCATCGAAAGCGGTCATCGGCCGTTCGAGCTGCGGCTCACCGGCAATCGCGTCGAACCGTTCACGCACGAGGACCTCCTCTGCTGCCTGCGGGCCATCGCCTACATAGGACTGGACGACGGCCAGGGAGACATGGAGCTCGCGATCGCACGGGCGCTGGCTGCCGATCCCGGGACGTTTCGTGCCTGGAGGCAGTTGTTCGGCCGGCCGGCCGACGGCTACCGGCAGGAGGACTACCGGCGGCTGGTGGTGGACGGCCACCGGGTGGACGGCCACCGGGCGGCGGGCGCCGATACCGCGCGGCCGGATGGGGCGCGCGTGGCGAGTCCGCCGTCACCCGGTGGCAGCAACGCATGGGCGGTCGCCGGCCGGCTGGCGGCATCCGGCACACCGCTGCTCTGCAACGACCCGCATCTGGACATCACCAGCCTGCCGGCCGTCTGGTACGAAGCGGTGCTGGAGACGCCCGGGCTCTGGATCATGGGAGCCACGGTGGCGGGCGGACCGGTGTTCGCGTCCGGCTGGAACCGAAACCTGGCGTGGGGGGTCACCTACGCGCACGCGGACAGCGAGGATCTGTTCGTGGAGGAGTGTCGTGACGGCCGTTATCTCCGGGCCGGCCGCTGGCATCCGTTCCCGGTGCGGCACGAAGAGATCCGCACGCGGTCCGGCAGGTCCGAGCTCGCCGCCTTCTACGAGAGCGAGAACGGCGCTCTGGATGGCAACGCCCACACGGCCGGGCGCTACCTCACCCGCCGCTGGGCGGGCGAATTCCCGCTGTCCGGGAGCAGCATGGCCGGCATCGTCGCGCTGAACGCCGCCCGCGACCTGGATGAGGGGCTGGCCGCGGTCGGCTCGATCCGCCTGCCCGGCCTGCATTGGGTGCTGGCCGACCGGAGCGGCCGCGTCGGCCGGGGCATGAACGCCGCGGTTCCCGAGCGGGGAGGAGGCCTGAGCGGTCTGCTGCCGATGCCGGCGTGGCGGGACGGCGTGGGTTGGGACGGGCTGCGTGACTCCGGCCGGTTTCCGGTCGAGCGCGATCCGGCGTCCGGCATTGTCGTCGTGGCGAATCAGCCGTTCGGCGGCGACGCTGCGTCGCAGACCATGACCGCGTCAGCCGACCGCGCGGACAGGATCCGGCAGATGCTTGAGGCCGGTCACCGGCAATCGGGCGGACCGCTGACCGAGCGGGACATGATGCGGATTCAGACCGACGTCTACTCGCTGCGCGCCGAGCGGATCCTGCGGTTCCTGCGCGACCGGCTGCGTCTGCATCCGCTCGGCCGCCGGCTGCTGTCCTGGGACTGCTGCATGGAGGCCGACAGCCGCGAGGCGACCTCGTTTTCCCAGTTCTGTCGTGGGCTACTGCTGACGGCCTGCAAGGACGTCCTGTTCCCGTCCGGGACGCTGGCAGCCGCCGACGCCGGACCGTTCTTCAACTTCAATTTCCGGCTCATCGAGGAGGCGTGGATCGCTGCCCGTCCGCCGTTCGCGGCGGTCGACTGGGACGCGATCGTGCCGGCCGTCCTGGACTGGGTCGGGGCGGACCAGCCGCCATGGGGAGAGGATCCGATCGTCGTCAACCACGTGCTCCTCGGCGATACGCCCGTCGGGCGTCTGCTGCGGGCAGGGCCCTATCTGGCACGCGGCGACGCCTCGACCGTTCAGCAGGGAAACCGGTTCGGCCGTCGCGCCAAGGCGTCGGGACCGTCGTACCGGCTGATCGTGGACTTCGCTGACGAGATCGCCTTCACGGCGCTGCCCGGTGGCGCCAGCGGACGTCCGTCATCGCAGTACTACCGGCGCGGCGTCGACGATTGGGCGGCCGGCCGCTACCGCCTGGTGGGACCCAAGGACTAGCGCGCGCCGGGTTGCCGCGCCTGCTCCCGCGACAGCTCGGCGCGCCGCTGGCGGTACTCCGGCAGCTCGATCATCGGTGGGCGCTCGATCTCCTCGATCTCGCTGACGACGTGCTCGTAGTCCATGTCCCGCGCCTGGAACTGGTGCAGCGCGGTACCGAGCTCCGGGATCGCCCGCATCGCACCCTGAGCGGTCGCCCGCCGCAGGAACGCCTGCAGGATCCGGAACGCCATCTTGCCCAGCGCCTGCGTGTCCTGGTTGAAGTGCACGCGCCGGTCCAGGTCGGTCTGGGCGATCGCGTCCAGTCCGTGACGGTGGTAGACGTCGATCAGGTGCGAGGTCTCGACACCGTAGCCGATCGGGAACGGGAGCTGTTCCAGCACGCCGCGCCGCGCCGCGTACTCGCCCGACAAGGGCTGGATGATCGTGGCCAGATCCGGGAAGAACAGCGAGAACAGCGGCCGCACCAGGATCTCGGTCACGCGGCCGCCGCCGGTGGGCCGCATCCCCTTCGACATCGCCACCGGGCGGTCGTAGAACGCCTTGACGTAGCCGATCTCCGGGCGCGCCAGCAGGGGGCCGACCAGGCCGTACACGAAGCGGGGATGGATGTTGCGGATGTCGGCGTCGACGTAGACGATGATGTCGCCGCGGAGCTGGTAGATGGCCTTCCACAGGTTTTCGCCCTTGCCACGGTACCGCGGCAGGTGCGGGAGGATCTCCTCGGCCAGGTAGACTTCGGCGCCGAAGTCAAGCGCCACCTCACGCGTGGCGTCCTCGGAGCCGGAGTCCAGCACGGCGATCTCGTCGAGCAACGGATACCGGTCCATGAGCTCGGAGCGAAAGATGACGACCTCCTTGCCGATGGTTGGCTCTTCGTTGAGCGCCGGAATGCACAGCGAGATGGAGGTGCCGAGCCGCTCCTTGGCCGCCACCAGCTCGCCCAGGTCGTCGAAGTCGGAGTGGTGGTAGGTGTTGCGCTGCAGCCAGACGTCGCCGAGGCCGTCGCTTGACGCGCGGTCACTCTTCGAGTGAGGTTCGCTCCGCTCACTCTTCGAGTGAGGTTCGCTTCGCTCACTCGACACAGTAGCCCCCGTCGATCGCCAGCAGGATGCCGAGGAGCTGCGTGACGCCGGTGGCCATCGGTTCGATGAAGACCGTCTCGTTCGGATCCCCGGTGTGAGCGCTCTCGGTGATGCCGATGGTGATCGAGGGCACCCGCCGATCGATCAGCGCCGCGAGCTCCGAGGTGCTGGGCGTCATGCGGGGCGAAAGCCCCAACCGGCTCATGATCCGTCGCGAGCGGTCAACCAGCGGGTGATCCGGACCGATGCCGCCGGGATGGCGCCGGGCGACAAGCTCCAGCTCGACGTGCTCACCGCTCTGGGCGGCGACCTGCTGCGTGATCCTGCCGATGGAGTGCAACAGGTCGCCGACAATGCGTCCCGATTCGCTGCGCGCCTCGAAGCGGAGCGTGGCGCGAGTCGGCACGGTGTGGGCAGCGTTTCCGCCTCTCACCTCGCCCAGCACGACGGTGGAGCGCGGCCGCCGTGGCAGCGGGATCTCCAGGATACGGTTGATCACATCGTTGACGGTAACGATGGCGCTGGCCACGCCGAATCGGGTCCAGTCGTGCTGTTCGGGAATGCGGCAGATCACGTCGCCGCGGATCATGCCGATCGAGGTGTGGCTCAAGCGTCCGAGGGGAGCCCCTTCCACGCAGACCGCCGTTCGGATCGGCAAGCGGGCGTTCTCCAGGAAGAGCCGCAGGCCCGCAAGGTTGCCGCGACCGAGGGAGCGGGCCGTGCCGAGAAGAAGGAGATCCGACCGCAAGGTGATCCCCAGTCGCTCCAGCATGTGGGGCAGGGTGACGAGGGCGGCAAGCCCCAGGGCGTCGTCGGCGACCGACGCTCCGACGACCCGGTCGGGCTGTACCTCCGTGTGGTGCTCGGTCCCCTCCGGAGACAGGGTGTCGAGATGAGCGACGAGAAGGATGGCTCCGCTGCCCTCGGTGCCAGGCTGAACGGCAGCGACGTTGCCCAAGTCGTCCTGAACGACATCGGCCAAGCCGAACTGGCTGAAACGTTCCTGCAGGAACTCGGCGCGCTGCTGCTCGTGAAACGTCGGCGCCGGGATCTCCGAAACCATGGCGAGTTCTGCCAGCAGCGTGTGTTGTTGATCGGCGACCTGCTCACGAAGCGACGGCAGCCGTCCCAGGATGAGCTCGAAGGGAGGAAGGGCAGGCATCAGGACTCCCAGAAGGTAACGCCATGCGGCGCGGGCCCCAAATCGACGGTCACGCCGGATCGAACAGCAGCCGCTGATAGGGCGCGGCGGCGAAGCGCGCGGCCACCGTATCGGCATCCGCCATGCCGTGGCCGCAGGTGGCTGCCTTCCACGACAGCACCTGTTCCGCCCGCTCGGCGAATGCGGCTGCGCCGAACCGTCGCTCCAGCAGGTCGTCCGGCCGGTCCGGTGCCGGCGGCGGACGCACGGCGCGCACCTGCTCCATCATGCCTTCGTTGGCTTCGCGAACACGGCGCAGCTCCTCGGAGGAACTGCAGCGCACGGCCACCGCCCGCTGCAGTTCCACGCTGAGATACGAATAGTCGACCAACGGTCCGGCGACGGCGCCTTCGATGCGCTCGGCAACCTCACGCAGTGCCGCCTGCGGGACGAATGGCCGAAGGCGTCGCAAACGGGCGCGATACCGCCCGGCCAGATGGTTGCGTTCGGCCCGTTCCAGCGGGCACAGAAGCCGATCGTAGAGCGCGGTCGACGGGGAGTGGAGCAGATCGCGAAACCCGTCGAGCGCTTCGATGTCGCGAGCGATCAGGGGAAGCCCCCATTGGCGCGCGTGCAGATACTGGTAGCCGAAACCTTCCTCGATGGAGCTCGACACGACCGCGTCAGCGCCCGCTGCGAGCTCTGCGAGCGTGTGCGCCCGGAAGCGCGGCTGCCCGCCGAATCCCATGCGTCCGGGCAGGGTGCCGCCACGAAACAGCGCGCAGGCCTGCCGATGGTACGAGGCTTCCGCGGCCGAGCTGGCCGGCAGGGTGACCCCGACCGCCGCATCGGCGGCCATCCGTGCCAGGAGTCCCGCTTCCAGCACGTTCTTGCGTCTGCGGACGCGCACCGGGTACAGCCAGAGTCGGTTGCCGGCCGGCATCAGCGGCGCCAGGCGTTCGCATCCGGGTTCGATCGGGCTGGGCGCAACCGGATTCCACAGCAGGTGCAGGCACCCGCGGGGGATCCCGGCCGCCGTCAGCGCCTGGTGGTCGCGGCGGTTGATGACCGCGTAGTGCAGATGGGGGCCGAACGGATACAGATCGTTGCCGAGGGCGGCGCGTAGCCCCCGGTATCCGTCGATCCGGCCGCACTCGGGGAAGTCGTGAATCTGCAGCAGGAGGCGAGCCTCGCGACGCGCAGCGACGCGCAGCAACGCGCGGGTGAATGGGATGTTCTTGCCGACGTGATGGTTGTGGATCCACCAGACCGTGTCCGCGCGGCTCAGCCCGGCGAAGCTCCAGTCGTCCGGGTTCTTGGGGCCGCGGGCGCCGTAGTCCAGGAGCGGGTCGACCGTCGCCTGCACCACGGTATCGGCGCCTGCGGCCGTTGCGGCCGCACGCAGGGTGGAACGCACGGCTTCCACGCCGTCGGAGCGCCCGGCGATGAGATAGATGGAACGCAGCAGCCCCGGTCGATGCTCGATGATCGCGCACAGACCGTCGCGGATGACGCTGGTGACGCCGCCTGGCAGCAGGTGATAGTGGACGACCGCGAGATCGATCATTCGGGTTCAGTGGGAAGCGGCGAACGGCGGTGCCGTCGCGCTGCCGTGCAGCCGAGCTTTAGAAGCTGCTTCCGACCGAGCGTGCCTTGTCGGAGTCTTTCTCTTCCCCGACGTCACGCTGCCGGCGTGCCGCATCGACGTACTGCTCCCACAGGGCGCGGTCGCGGTACACGATGTCGGCGTTGCTCGACACCAGGATGTTCTGGAAGACCATGAGAAACACGTCGATGGCCGGCACTTCCCAGATCGAAATCCGGGCCGCCAGGGCGAACAGTTGTCCGAACGGCTGATACCCCACCTCGTAGCTGTCGGCCGGCAGCTCCAGAACGCCGCTTATCGTCTCTTCCAGGCCTTCCGATACGGCGAGGTGGCTGCCCGCGCCGGAGGTGTTCAGCGTCTTGCGCGCCAGGAACAACCGGTAGGAGTCGGGTTTTTCGTCCGCTTCGGGTTCTCGAAAGAAGTACAGCTCCAGGGCGACCACGTTCTCCCACGTGCCGTGGCTGACCCGGTACATGCGCGTGACCTCGGTGTTGAGCTCCTCGACGCCGAGGAAGTTGGGATACAGGCCCGCGGTGAAGAAATCGCTCAGCACCTCGTAGTGGCCGATGAACTGCGCCGCGCCGCCGTCGTCCGCATCGATCGTGGCGCCGCTGAGGTCCCGCAGCACCTCGCGGGCGGTGGCGCCGAAGGGAATGGTGCCGTAGCCGTACTCCGGGGGCGAGTCCGCGGCAGAGGACTGTGCGAAGGCGGACGGCGTGAGAACGAGCGCGCACGCCAGCACCACGGCGGCCGTCCGGATCGCCGGCGGAGCGAGCCTTGATCGGGACACGGGGCGTCAGGCTCCCGTGACTGACGTGTTGGTCGTGCGCTCGGCGAGCTTCTGATCGAACACGAACAGCCCCACCTCCGAGTCGCCGATGCGGTTGATCTGCGTAAGCAGCTCGCTGAACAGCGCCTCCTCCTCGACCTGCTCGGTCACGAACCAGTCCAGGAACACCTGGGTGGCACGGTCCTTCTCGGCTACAGCCACCTCCACCAGCGCGTCGATCGCGTCGGACACCTCCGACTCCGTGCGGAAGGCATCGGCGAACGCCTCACGCGGCGATGCGGCGGGGGCTGGAGGGGCCGGCACCGCCGCGAGCGTGACCGTGCCGCCACGCGCCAGGATGTAGTCGAAGATCTTCATCGCGTGCGCCTGCTCCTCCTCGGCGTGCGTGCGGAACCAGTGGGAGAGTCCCGGCAGACTCTGCGTCCCGAACTGAGCCGCGAGGCTGAGGTAGGCGTAGGATGAGGCGAACTCCGCGTTGAGCTGGTCGTTCAGTGCAAGGCTCATTCGTTCCGTCAGCATGTATGAAGGATACCGTTGATGGCGCCCGCCGGCCATGCTTAGCTGGGCCCGGCAGGTAACCGAGTGAGCTATCGCGTAGCCATCATCGACGATCGGTTCGAGGCATACGAGGAAGAGGAGAGCATCCTGGGACCGATCGCCACCCTGGAGGTGACGCGATCGACCGATCCTCAAGACATCGCGGCGGGCGTGCGTGACGCCGACGCCGTGATCGTCAACCTGGAGCCTGTCCCGCGGTCGACCATCGAGGGGATGCGGCGCTGCAAGATCATCTGCCGCTACGGGGTCGGCTACGACAACGTGGACATCGCCGCGGCCACCGAGTGCGGCATCTGGGTGGCGCGGGTTCCGGACTACGGCATCGAGGACGTGTCCGACCACGCGCTGGGCCTGTTCCTGGCCTGTGTCCGCAAGATCCCGTACACCGACCGTGGCATCCGCGACGGCGGCTGGGGGTTTCGGCGCAATCGCCCGTCCTACCGCATCCGCGGCAAGACCTTCGGCCTGCTGGGCTACGGGGCGATCGCGCGCGCCCTCCACCGCAAGCTGTCCGGGCTGGGTCTGGCGCGGGTGCTGGCCCACGATCCGTACGTCGACGCGGCCGAGATGCGGGCCGCCGGGGCGGAGCCGGCGGGTGTCGACGAGGTGCTGGCGGCATCCGACTACGTGTCCATTCACGCTCCGCTGACGCCGGAGACGCGGGGCATGATCGATCGCGCGCGGCTGGCGGCGATGAAGCCGACGGCGATCATCGTCAACACCGCCCGTGGCGGGATCATCGACGAGTCCGCGCTGGCCGACGCGTTGCGCGCCGGCCGCATCGGCTACGCCGCGCTCGACGTGTTCGAAACCGAGCCGCTGGCTGACGAAAGTCCGCTGCGCGAGCTGGACACGGTGATCCTCACCGACCACCACGCCTACTACACGGAGGAGTCGGTGGTGGAGCTGAAGACCAAGGCGGCGCAACGCGTGCGCACGGTGCTGGAAGGCGGCGTGCCCGAAGCGGCGCTCAACGATCCGCGCAGGCCGGCCTGAACGCCTGCGGCCGGCGGTCCGTCAGGCCGGCGTAAGCACCTCCGCATCGGCCTGCGCCCGCAGGGACAGCTCGGCGGCCAGGAACGCGTGCTCCTGGGTCATGGCGTTCTCGGTCCGTTCCAGGCAATCCAGGATCAGGTCACCGAAGAACGGAAAGCCGCCGGTGCCGACCTCCACGGAGCGTTCCCCGCGGCCGTCCACGAGGTTCAGCACCGGCCCGTCGCCGCGCGCCACGTCCACGTGGGCGCGAACCTCCAGGTATCCTTCGGTGCCCAGCACGAAGGTCCGGGTGTCGCCCCAGGAGCGCAGGCCGTCGGGGGTGAACCAGTCGACGCGGAAGTAGCAGGTGGCACCGTCGACCGCCAGGGTGGCCTGGCCGAAGTCCTCCAACTCCGGATGTTCCGGGTTGCCGTAGTTGGCCACCGAACTCGACAGCACTCGCGCCCCCGCGGCGCCGGCAAAGTGGAGGAACTTTTCGGCCTGGTGTGAGCCCAAGTCGCAGATGATCCCGCCGTACTGCTCCCGGCGAAAGAACCAGGCGGGCCGGTTGTGCGCCTCCAGCCGGTGCGGGCCGAAGCTGGCGACCTGCACCACGCGGCCAATCGCTCCGTCGTGGATGAGCTGCCCGGCGCGGATGATCGCCTCGTTGTGGAGCCGCTCCCCGTAGTAGACCATGAACTTGCGGCCGGTCTCGGCGGCCACCGCGCGGGCCGATTCGAGCTGAGCAAGGGTGGTGAAGGGGCACTTGTCGGTGAAGTAGTCCTTTCCGGCCCGCATCACCCGCTCGCCGGTGGGACCTCGATCGCACGGCACCGCGGCGGCGGCGACCAGCTTGACCTCCGGGTCGTCGAGCACCTCCTCCTCGCTGGCGGCCACGCGCGCGTCCGGGAAGTCCTCCCGCAGCAGCGCAAGCTTGGCCGGATCGCGGTCGTAGACGACCCGCACCTCGGCGCCGGCGCCGACCAGAGCCGCGCACATCGAGCGCAGGTGGTTGTGGGCCATGTGGATCGCGGCGATCGGGAACTCGCCCGGCTCGACCACGCGCCGGTACTCGCCGGCGGGACGGTGGTCCATGCCGCTCGATTTCGTTGACGCCATCGTTGTCTCTCCTTCGTGGGACGCTTCCGCGCCGTCCAAGGCGGTGCCGCGTCGTGGCGCCGCGCATCGCCCCGGAATCGTCGCCTTCGGCTCCGTTTCCGGCCCGTCCCCGCCGCGGGCCATGAGTCTGTCGGACCCGCCGCTTGCGCGGCAAGTCCGACAGGCTCATGGCGACGTGTGCGCTGGGCTACCATGGGCCGCGATGAAGATCACCGCTGTCGAGCCGGTCGTACTGGAACTGCCACACCCCCGGCCGTACCGCAAGGCGTGGTCGCCGCCGCAGGCGCTGGAGCGGTCACGCACCATGACGCTGGTACGGGTCCGCACGGCGGAAGGGGCGGTCGGCTACGGGGCGATGGGCGGCGATGCCCGCGAGGCCGTGGCGGCGGTGGCGCCGGCCCTGCTCGGCGCCGACAGCGTCTGGCTGCAGGCGCATGCCCCCGCGGTCGAGGCGGCCGGCGCGTGGGCGGTGGACATGGCCCTGTGCGACCTGCTCGGCAAGGAGGCCGGGCAGCCGCTGGCACGCCTGTGGGGGATCTGCCGGGACCGGATCCGGGCCTACGTTTCGCCGGTGGTCGGCAAGCCGGACGCCGAGCTGGCCGATGACGCGGCGCGCTATCGCGAAGAAGGCTTCACGGCGATCAAGCTGCGCACGGCGCGGCCGACCATGGCCGAGGACATCGCCATGGTGCGGGCGGTCCGCGAGCGAGTCGGCGACTCGATGGAGATCCTGGTCGACGCCAACTTGGCGAGTGGCGTGGGACCCGGCTCGCTGCGGCCGGCCTGGGACTACCGCCGGGCGCGGGAGACGGCGCGCGAGCTGCACCGGCTCGGCGTGGGCTGGCTGGAGGAGCCGCTGCCGCGCGGCGACGTGGAGGGCATCGCCCGTCTGACGCGTGAGGCGGAGCTTGCGATCGCCGGCGGCGAGGGCGACCGCGGTACGGCCGCCTTCGCCCGGCTGCTCGATGCCCGCGCCTACGACGTGCTGCAGCCCGACTGCGCGGCCAGCGCGCCGCTGTCGCAGATGCGCAAGGTCGCCGCGGCCGCGGAGCTCGCCGGCCGCCGCTTCGTCCCGCACCACGGTGCCTGCGGCATCGGCTTGGCCGCGCACCTGCAACTCTGCGCGACGCTGACCAACAGCCCGTACGTGGAGTACATGCTCGACCCGCCGTACCGGCCCGTGGAGAGCTACCAGCAACTCCACGGCATCATCCCGGAGCCGATCGGCATCGACGCCGACGGCATGGTGCACGTGCCGCCGGGCCCGGGGTTGGGAATTGAGGTCGACGAGTCCCGGATCGAGCGCTACCGCGTGGCCTGAGCGCGTTCGCCCCACAGCCGGAACGTGAAGCGGGCCTCGATCGTATGGTCGGGGAGCGACATGCCGTAGGTGCCGCGTGCTCCCCGTCGGCCGCGCCGGCGTCCCCATCAATCAAGAGGGTCAGGCGGTTCGTCTCTCAAGCCGCGAGACCCAGCAATCGAAGTGCGGGCATTCGGCGCGCATGGTTTCCAAGCCGATCTCCCGTGCGGCAAGCACTCCCAAGCGCGGCTTCTCATAGCCAGGGACGAGCGCCTCGATCCTCTTGGACGGGGCCGTAACGGGTGAATCGTCGATCGCTTCAGGGCTCGGAAAAGCAGCCCGGATTTCCTGAAAGGAGCTCGCCAATTCGACCCGATCGATCCCTATGGCGAATCGCTCGCAGTCGCTGAACAGCAGGGCCTCGAACTCGTGCATCATGACGAACGGGACAAAGCGACGTCCGTCAAACTTGGATCCCATGGCACTCTGGATGTCAGCGGCGAGCGCGTCTTCGACGGCCTTCGCTCTCTGTGGAAACGGGAGTTTGGCTGCCGTAACGCGCCCCGGCCACGCCTTGGAACCGCTTTGCGGCATCCCATAGTAGTCCGCCATGGTGGTTGCGATGATCGTTCTGTCTTCTTTCAAGTGCCGCACGATTTCACCACGGACCGCCGGCCAGGCCGTGCCTCTGCCGCGCTTCCGAGCCTTTCCGTACAGGCGGGCCCATATGTGCGAGAAGCCTTGTCCGTAAAGGTGAGAGGCGAGCAGTTCGTTGACGAATTGCTCTTCTGTCTGACCTTCCACATGAACGCCCAGTCGCATCATGCCGAAGATTGCCGACCCGTCTGCTCCGGGACAGGCCGGCCGCCGAATTCGTTCTTTTCCCAGAGTTCCCCCAGGCTGTAGTCTTCCAGCCACGCTTGGAGCTTGTCACCATCCAGCCGGTTAAGTTTCGTCGCTCCGTTCACACGGTCTGCCACCAGCACGTCTTCCGGATCGAAGTGATCCAGCAGCACGGGCGACTGCGTTGCGACGATAATCTGCGACTCCACAGCCGCGTGCTTCAACATGGAGGCCAGCAGGGTGATAGCGAAGGGATGCAGACCAAGCTCCGGCTCATCAAGGAGCACGACCCGCGGACGGAGCGATGCCGGCTGGAGGAGCAGTGTGGCCAGGGCGATGAACCGGAGCGAACCATCGGACAGGGACGACGCGTCGAAGTACCCGTCCGATCCTGCGTGTCGCCACTCAAGCCGGATCTTGTCCTCGTTCAGCTCCAACGGCGCCATGGAGAAGTCTTCGAAGAACGGGGCGGTTAGCCGGATCGTGTTGCGGATCTGCGTGTAAGCTCCGCCGTGTTTCTTGCGCAGCAAGTATAGGAATGCCGCAAGGTTGGACGCATCGGGGCGCAGCCGGCGATTGTCGTGCAAGTCGGCCGTTTTTTTCATCGGAGAGGTGGAGCCGGTGTCGTGAAAATGGTACAGACGCCAGTGCTCGATCCGGTAACGAAGAAACTCAAAAAGAGGAGCGACTCCGGGCCGCGGCGTGAGATGTTCCATGAAGTCCGCAGGCAACTCGGTTTCGGCAACCGAAATCCTCGGAAACAATCGATCATCAGACCCATGGCGCATGTCGACACTGAAGTCAGTCAGTGAGTCCGCGAATTCGACTCTGAATCTCATCGTGGGCGTGGTCTTGGACCCGAAGTGGAGATGACGGTCAGCGCCGCCCGCGCGTAGAATGTCATCCGACATCTGATTCAAGCTCAAGATAGCGGTGCGCAGGAGCTTGAGCGCGGCTAGAAAGTTGGACTTGCCTGATCCGTTGGCGCCGATCAGGACGTTGAGAGAGCGCAGTTGCAGCCCGCGCAGCCCGGCAATGCTCCTGAAGCCTTCAATCGTAATCGTGCGGATCGTGGACATGGGCTCTCCTATACTTTATGGGGTCTTCCGGGTTTCGTGTGGGCGAGCGCACGGGAGGGGTGACGCGGGCGGCAGCACGTCTCATCCTTCAGGAACGCGCCTTGAGCCAGAGACGCATGCCGATGGCGGTGATGGACTCGGCAGAGAAGTCGGACATTCACGGGATCGCTGCTGCCGCCCAGAGCATACGGCAGGATGTGGTCTATCTCGAGTATATGTCGTGAGTTGCAGCGGCGTCCAGTCTCTCGATCGACGTAGCTGCAGCGGCCGCCGTCCCGCTGCCAGACCTGTCGCTTCACCGCCGCCGGAATGGCGCGGCCCGAAAAGCGCGGCTTCGCCGTCGGAGTGGCGGCGCCGGCCGGCCTCCTCCCGGCAGCGGCCCGGCGCTCGGTCGCTGCCTGCCGGTTTGGCGCAGGCGCGGAGCTCGGTGTCGGTTGCGCCGTCCGCTCCGGCGTCGAAATAGCAGCGGCGGGCAGCGCGGTGTCCTGCACCGTCACCGCGTGATCGGGTTCCGGTCCGGCGTGGTCCTTCGCTGCCGCAGCGGGCTCGGAGTCACCGGCCGCCGACCGGTTGCCGGCGCGCGCCCGGCGCGGCGGCCGGCTCGGGTCGTGGCGGTCGAGCGCCTCCTGCACGATGCGGCCGACGAGCTGCCCGATCGTCATGCGCGGGTCCACGTGCGAGAGCAGCCCGCGGAGTTGCTCCAGCCCCTGGTGGCAGTCGGCGTCGACGGCCGCCTTCAGCTCGTAGCGGCCATCGCCGAGCGGGCGCACCCGGTCGGCCGGCACCGCCAGCTCCGGGTCCAGGTCGGCCAGCATTCGGCGGACTTGGCGAGCGCTCTTGCCGGTCGCCTCCTCCAGCAGCTTGTGCCTTCCTGCCGCATCGAGCACCAGCGGCGGCTCGGGATCGGAGGCGTTCGGCGCTGCGGCCGGCACGGAATCCGCCGGCCGCTCCTCCGTCGCCGGAGCGTTCTCCGCCGCCGCCGAGCCCACCGGGATTGACCCCGCCGGTGCGCTCGACGCGATCCCTGAGATGGACCCCCGCCGCCGCTGCCGGTCGAACGCCCACTGCAGCTCGGCGGCGGCGCTCAGCGTCAGCGAACCGTCGCGCAGCCGCTCGCGCGCATCCGGTTGGTCGGCGCACAGCCGTACGGCGCCGACTCGCCGCCCGGCGGCAGCGTCGCTGTAGCCGAGCTCGCGCACCGCGTAGTCGAACAGGCTGGAGCAGCCGCGCTGCAAGTACAGCCGGCGGGCGTCGATCTCGGCCAGGTGGTCGATGACGGCGCCCTGCAGGTGGCGTTCGTGGCGGACCAGGGTGCTGGTCTGGCGCAGCAGCTTGCGGTCGGAGAGAGCGCCGACGGTGGAGGTGATGGCGGGGGCGTCAAGAGTGGCGGCATCCATGGAGTAAATATAACCCCGGTTTTGAAATAGACCTTTCTGCCCGGTCCGGGACGGGCATCTGTTCGGCGCGCAGCGCGCGCTGAAGGGGGTGCTGCGCGGCCGCACGGGTGTGCGAGCTTCCGGGATGCCGGAAGGGGCCGCAGCATGCGCTGGCGTGCCACCTCGCAGGCGCACATTGCCGTCAAGACCCTGAGGCAAGATTTCTCGACCTTTTTCGCGGTGCGCTCGCTGCCGAGCCGGTCTCGGAACAATCAGGAACGCCTCGACCTGATGCCGCCGGCGGACCTCCCACTCCCATGCCCCCTGATCCGAGTCAGCGGCGACCGCGATCGGTACCTCGCTGGCCACGTCACATAGCATCGCATCAAACGGAATCCTGAAGGCCCACCTTATTTTGCATCATCCTCCAAGACGGCCCCAGGAACTGGACCGCGGTGCCACCTGTTGCGGCGGCGATCGGCTTTGACACATCATCCACCAATCGTCTCACGGGTCATATCGACGAGTCCCGGTTCGAGCGCTACCGCGTCGCCTGAGCGCGCTCCTTCCACAAGCGTACCGTGAAGTGGTCGTCCTCCTCGATCAGATCCGGTTCGGTGCCGTTGTGCTCGCGCATGCCGCGCACGATCTTGCGCGGCACCCCGAGACCGGTCGCCTCGACGTACCGGTAGTCGCGCAGTACCTCCTTCACCAGCTCGTTGCGCGTGGCCCGGTAGCCGGCGCGCATCTTCTCCACGGTGACCGTGTTGGGCAGCCGGCCGGGAGAAACGATCTCCATGCGGTCGGCATACAGAGAGATCTCGATGTCGCTGACCGTGATCGTGTAGTCACGATGGGCGATCGCGTTCACGATCGCCTCCCGCACCGCCTCCAGCGGGTATTCCCATCGCTCCTGTCGCCGCCCTCCGGTGTCGATCCAGGCCTTCACGCAGGTGTTCCGGCGTACGAAGTCGAGGGTTCGCTCGATGACGCCGCCCTCGGTGAATTCGCTGCTCTCGGAGAAGCTACGCGGTTGTCTGGGATAGCGCGTTCCGTCCGCGTCCGTGCGCTCGAAGGCGAGCGACACCGCCGGGCCGCGCACCGTCGCCCGCTCTCTGGCGTCGTAGTCCTTCTCGGTTCCCGCGTATGCCGCCGCGCTGACGCCCGCCTGCGGCAGATACCGGTTGGGCCGCGCGCCGAACAGGAGCAGGCCGGCCGCGCTCGCTATGGCGCGGCCGCGGCTCTCGACCATGATCTCCGTGTTCACGAGCAGCCGGATCCAGGCATCCTCGTCCTCTACTTCCGGAAAGTCCTGCTGGCGCAGGTCGCGGAAGTAGTTGACGAGGCGGCGCCGGTCGAGATCGGCGAGCGAGGTACCGGGTACCGGCTTGCGGTCGTACTGCAGCCGTCCCGACTGCTGGTAGAGGCGAGCCTCCTCTTCATCGGTAGCGTCTCGCGTCGTCGTTCCGGCACGCACCTGCGTGACCCATGCCGATCCGCGTTTCGCCTTGTACGGCTTGTCCGGCGCGTCCGCGGGGAGGGACACGACGCCGACGGTCACCCCTTCACGCCATTCCACCGTTTCCCAGTAGGGAATCGTCGCCGGGAGGACGTGGTTTCGAGCCACCTCTATGACCCACTCCTCGACCTGCCGCCGGTCACGGGCAAGGCCTGTCACCGAGCCTGAGTCTTCCACGCCAAGTAGGATGTGGCCTCCCTCCAGATTAAGCAGGGCGGCGACCTCCCGGGCCATACGCTCGGGTCGCAGGTCGTCCCGCTTGAACTCGACGCCGGAGCTCTCACCGGAGCGGATCAGAGCGGACAATTCGTGCCGATTCATCGCTCAAGCTCATCGAGATCGGCGATGATGGTTCCGTTCGACTTCTTTTCGTAGTAGATCATGCGTGCGTCGATTGTCTCGCGGAGCGCATCCATCGTCTTGTAGGTGCTTGGTTTCACCGAAACAGGTCGTTCGTCGAGGTAGCCATCGATTCCCCGCGATTCGTCTTCCGGCGACGAGAGGCGCAACGTTCTGCCCAACTTCTGGGCGGCTTCTTCGAGAATCGCTCGCTCAACGCGGAGCCCAACATACGTCTGCTCCAGTACGAGCTCTGTTACCCAACGACGAACCGTATCGCGATCGATGTCGTCCATTGCGTCGCGCATTCGCTCCAGCATGGAAACGATGCGATCGGTAGCCTGATCGATCGCCGTCGGGTGACGGGTGAGATACCAATCGCGCCAACCCTCGTAGTCCTGAGCAGGACACTGGCGAATCAACTCCGAAACTTGACCAACCTGATTCCGCCTCGTTGCCTGAGCGAAACGATTGGCGAGGTTTATGAGAGGGCTGACGTACTTCTCGTACGCCGGGCGACTGCCGATGAGGCGTCCGCGTAGGTCCTGTGGCGTGAGCCTGATCTTCATGGCGTGCTCGCGAGGGGTAGCGCGATCTGCGCAGCACGAGTCGGCAGCGGCGCGGGTTCATGATGGGCTGAGAAGGTTCGCGCCGACTCTGCTTCCGTCGCACGAGGGACAGCGAACTGGAGGTCGGTCTCCTGCCTGGTCATCACGGGGAACCCGTAATGGCGGTTGACATGGCGGCAGGGCCGTCCCGCGTCTTCCCGGGATTGCACGAATTCGAGATGAGCATCCAGCCGTCGCTGCGCGTACGTGCGGCCCAGCGGCACGGCGATCTCGATGGCGGTGCGGATCGGTCGTTCGAGATTGTCCTCGATTTCGAAACCGATGCTGGCGCGTCCGCTGGCGATGGCTGCGGCCGTGGTCGTTCCCGTGCCGAGAAACGGGTCGAGCACGGTGTCGCCGATCAGAGAGTGCATCTGGATGAGACGATATGCCAGTTCGAACGGAAACGCCGCGCTCCGCGTGCGGGCATCCAGATCGGCAACTTCGGTAGTGCCCAGAAGCTGCCTGGTTCCCACAAGATCGATCCAAACGTCGGAGAACCAAGCGTTGCGTTCCTCCCAGAAGAAGGCACTGCGACGCCGTCGTCCCTTGTCAGCGGGCGAGAACCGCCGGAGACCGCCCTTGCGCACGATCAGGATGTATTCGTGCTCGTAGGTGACGTAGGCGCCCGCGGGCAGCATGCCGGAGCCCAGGAACTTGTTCGGCGCATTGGTCGGTTTGCGCCACAGGATGTCGGGGAGGATGGAGAGGCCCAGGCTGGCCATCTTCTGCAGGACGCGGCTGTGGTTGGAGAACAGGCGGAACTCGCCGCCGATCTTTCGGGTGGCGTCGCCGATGTTGATGCACGCCAATCCTCCGGGCCGGAGTATCCGGTGACATTCGCTCCAGACCTCATCGAGTGCGGAGTGCATGAGTTCGAAGGCGCGAACTCCGTCCTGTTCCGACACCGTCGCGCCGATCAACGGATTTGCAGCGGCGAACTGCTCGTCCCACATCTCGATCATCGGGTAGGGAGGAGACGTCACCACCAGGTCGACCGTGTCATCGCCGACCGCGGACATGCGCCGCGCGTCGGCGAAGTGGATCTCGTGCCGGGTGGTCTCCATGTCCTGGCGAGGTCGGTTACTTCCAGCCGCGCTCTCGGCAGAAGGCGTCCAGCCGCTCGAGTTCGGCGTCATCCAGGTTGACCAGGGGCGGCCGGCGCCAGCGCGGCACCACGCCGAATACCTCCAGCAGGGCGTGAAAGCCGCCGTCGAAGCCGCCCGGCAGGGCCATCAGGTAATCGAACAGCGGCCAGTCGTCCTGCTCGACGACACGGGCCGCGGCGGCCCAGTCGCCGGCGGAGACCGCGTTCCAGTAGCGCCGGGTCACTTGCGGCTGAAAGCTCACGAACGTGGACATGTAGCCGACGGCGCCGTAGTGGACGAGATCCAGGTGGTTCTGCTTCTGGCCGCCGGCGAACACGGCCCATCGCTCCCCGGCCATTGCGGTCAGCCTGCGTGCCAGCTCGCCCCCCCCGTCGTCCTTCAACGCCATGACCCCCTCGACGCGGTCGAGGAGCTCGGCGACGACCGACAGCGCGACGTCCGGCATGCCGGCCCAGACATTGGTCACCAGCATGACCGGGATCTCGCGGGCGACCGCGCGGTAGTGCTCGACGAACTCCGCCCGGCCCGGTGGGCTCCACACGGGCGGCTTGACCATCAGCACGTCGATGCCGATCTCCCGGCAGTAGCGGGCGAACTCCACGGTCTTGCCCGTCCACCAGTCACTGTCGGCGGCGACCGTCAGGGCACGGCCGCGGGCGTGTTCGGCCACGGTCGCCGTGACCGCGGCGATCTCGTCGTCGGTCAGCACCGAGAACAGGCTGTCTCCCCAGGTGAGCAGCGCGGTCCTGCTGCCGCCGGCCAGATTGGCGTCGATCAGGGTGCGCAGGGCGTCGTGATCGACGGCGCCGTCACGGGTGAACGGCGTGGTGAGCGACGAAATCGGCCCGGTCAGGCCGGCGCGAACCTCGTCGCGATCGATCATGGCGGCGCTCATCGGGCGTGGGCGAGCGGCTGTCCCAGACCGGGTGCGTGGGGCGGCTCCAGGATGCGGCGCTGCCGTTCGGTGACCGGCAGGTCGTCCGGAACGGGATAGCTGGACGCCCAGGATGCGCCGTGGTGGTGGTACTTGTAGAACAGCGTGCGGCGCTCGCCGGCGCCGGCCCAGGGCAGCGCGCCGTGGGTCAGCGCCTCCGTGAACAGCACCGCGGTGCCGGCCGGCCCGGTTACGGCCTGCACGAACGGCGGCCGGCAGGTCAGGTCCTTCCAGTCGTCCGGGAACGGGTAGTTGCTCTTGTGGCTGCCGGGCACGCAGCCGAAGCCGCCATCGTCCGGCCCGACGTCGGCCAGGTTGTAGGCGGCGACGAACAGCCCGCTGTACATGCGGCCGTTGCGGAAGTCGTAGGACATGATCGGACTGTAGGGCGTGCCGCCGCCGTGCAGCCCGGCGCCGATCGGGCTCAGGCCGCTACGGATGACGTCCAGGTAGATGTGGTCCAGGCGGAAGCCGTCGCCGAGCACCTCGCGCAGGCAGGGCTCGACCTTGGGGTTGTCGATGACGTCCAGGAACGGCTGGCCCCAGCGCAGCATGCCGCCGAAGCGATGGGTCGAATCGTCCGCGGCCATCTCCGCCGCGATGTGCTCGTCCAGGAGTGCGTTCATCGCCCGGAGCTGGTCGGCGTTGAGCGCGTCCGGGATCGTCAGGTAGCCCTGTAGATCGAACAGGTATCGGTCGTGGTCGGTCATGTGCGCTTTCCCCCTGGCCCTGGGTGGCGTCCGCCTACCAGCGGCAGCTCATCTCCAGCTACAGCTCGCATTGGGACCGTGCAAATTGACGGCAAGGCCTCACGTCATTACCGCCTTCGGTGCAGCCAGCGTGCATGGTCCCGATGCCCTGCGCCTGAGTGGCCGGCGGCAGATCATGGCCCAGTAGAAGCACGTCGTCAACAAGCCCTATCCGCCACCCGGCAACCCCTCCGCCGTTCTCGGGCCTCGCCAGGAGCGTACTACTATGGCGCATCCGGCAAGATACCGATGTCATGATTCTGCCGGCACCTCGGAGCCTGATCTGCCAAGCGCTGCAACGCTCCGGGCAGTGGGTTCAGAATAGTCTTTCGCGCTCGGCTGCGCGGCGAGAACTCATGGCCGCAAGAGTCGCAGACATGGATACGGCCGGGGGTAAATGCCGATTCTCCACCACAGAACTTGGGGGCTTCGCACAAAGGACAACTGGCAGAAAGGATCCGCCCACGGAGATGCGGGAGTGCGGCCTGCGCCATCGATACGCGAACCACTTCAGGATCAAGGCGAAGTCCATCGACAACTACTTCCGAAAACGTCTCGTCGACTACAGGCTGCTTGTCGTCGGGGTTGGCGAATGCATGAAGGTGGACGCCCTCTTCCTCAGGAAGGCGGAAGGTATCGTCGAGGACCTTGTCGCTGCCAAGCGCCTCGCGAGCGTGAGCGTGGATCCCACGATCGAGGGGCTGCGCAGTCGTGTCGTAGACTGGGGGGACGGCGCCCCACAGAGCAACCCCACCAGGGTAGCTGTCGAGATAGAGATCCAAGGTGTCGTGTTCAGTGATCACCGGGATGTGGGCCCCACGACATGCGGTCGCGCGGCGCCCATACTTCTCAGTGGCGTCGGCTCTATGAGTCAGACATCAGTACCTAGTTCCGCCGTCGCGCCGCTTGCCGACCGATACAATTTCGCAGGAAGTGGCGACTTGACCCCCGTCCTCGTGCCGGTCGAACCGAAGTTGCTGCCCGTGCGATTCAGTCAAATGCTGCCTGTGAGGTGTTCCCTGCCGCGGCGACTTCATCATACGCCCCCTTTGCATGAGTTCTGGATCTAGTTGAGAGTGTCCTGCTTGATACGCCCGAGCCAATCTCGAAGGTGAAGCACCTGCATCGCGGTGAGCGTCGACCCCCAGCGACCAACCACCTGTATGGGCGAACTTCCCTTCTTTTTCAAGATTTCCTGCAGAGCCTCAAGTGCTTCCGCACGACCCTGAGCGATTTCTGAGGAGGAGGTCAGTGCGATTAGGTTCTTCCCTAAGAGATAGTTTCTGATTCTCGACGAAAAAGAAGTGTGATCGTCGAGTTCGTGTTGCAGCCCATGATCATCCACAATAATGTTCCCTGTGAGTTGACCGTCCGGGCGTCGTTGGAGTCGGTGTTGCGGAAAGCGTTCGTTTGCTTCGACGGCATTCATCTTGGCTTCGATCTCAAATCCACCCATTACGAATTGCTCCGCGCCTGGTACCTTTCCAGATATGACAAAGATGTGGTCCCCCTCCGACAGTTGGCGTCGAAGATCTGGACGACATGCGCCTAGCGTCGGATCTGGACCCAAGTAAGGGTCTTTGACGTGCTTGCCGAGTTGGGGATCGTAGCCCGTGCGGGTAATAAAGATCTTGCCTACCATAGGTCTACGCCTCGTCGGTGAACTCCCAAGAGAGCTTTTGCTTCAGCGCGTTGCCTTCATGTCGCGCTAAGATCCCCTCATGCTGCAACCGGCCTACGATGATGCTTGGTCCCACACTAAGTGTCTCTGCGAAATCGTGAATGGAGTCGTTTGTGAAGGACTGACGGCGCAGGAAGTCGCCGAGCATCTGGGGTGGAATGAGTGTGTCGGCCGCGAATTGATTTGCCTCCATCTCGAGCTGCTGCATTTCCGGATCGACAACACGATCGGATAGATCAGTTGCGGCATTATCTAGGACAAAGCCGTGCTTGTGGCGGTGCAGTAGAATGTGAGCGATTTCATGAAAGAACGTAAACCACATTTGATCGTCGGTCTTGTAGCGTAGCGTGAGACCAACAAGAGCACGTTTGTCACTAATCCAGCGCGCACAGCCACTGATGCCGGTGTGCCGAAGTTCGGGCACCCAGACAACAGCTACGCCCGTGGCGGCACAGATCTGCTGCACAGGTTCTATGACCTCTTCGGCTCTCGTGCGCGTTAAGGGGCGCAGGTGCTCTATGGAGGACAGTAGTCGATGTTCATCGAACGCCGCGACCTCCAATCCGCTCGCGACGAGCTCAGTCTCACGGACCCAGGCTGCGATGGACTCCTCGCTAGTGTTGAACTTCCGTGTTTGCCTGTAGGTGACGCTGGCACAGTCCCAGACAGATCTCCAGGTTTCTGGCGAGGAAACTCCAAAAAAGCTCAAGAGTACGTCGGCCTCGGAGTGACCGGATGGCAAGGAGAACTTTAGGCGTCGCATGTCTCGTAAAGGGAACCGGTTCGCCCATTCGGTCCAATCGGAGGCCTTGGAGAGCTCGCGGCTCCGGGCCATCGCTTCACTGAAAATCATCTGGAGGTTCAGCCAGAAGTGGGCTGGTCGGCCAAATACCTTCTCGAGAGCGAGAGCAGTGTTGGGCGTAATCGGAGCCTTTGCATTGCAGATCTCGCTGATCGTCTTCGGGGTAAGTCCGGTCCGACGTGCGAGTTCTCGCTGGGACCACGCGTGGAGATCGAGGTAGTCTGTTACAGTTTCGCCCGGATGAGACGTGGTGACGCGCTCAAGCAAGGTTTCGGGATGGCTATCCATGGGTGTCCTCGATCCTGACAATTTCTACTGCGGTGACGGATTTCCAGCGTTGCTGCTCATCGGAACGGTCCACGGGTCGGTTTGCTTCGATCGGTCGGAACAGGAGCCGGTACGGTGGCTTCAGGTCGACGGAGAACAATCTGGCTAGGTCGCCCTTGAGCTCATGGCACCGTTCTGGCCCGGAGTTCGGCGGCCAGAAGTCTGCGAGAGATTCGGCGGCGTGGAGGGCCGCGAGGCGTAGTCGGAGCTTCTGGCTCATGGCGCGGCCGTAGCGACGCGTCCGGGTGGTGTCATCCTCAAGCGATGCGCGCAGCCGGTTATTGCTGACGTAGAGGTCCATAAATTTCCTGCGCGGTAAAACTCAGTGATCATTGGATTGTTACGAAGAAGGTAACACGGTGCGGGTTGGAAGTCAAGTGGGTCAGAGGGCGGGAATCTCCAACGTCGGATGGGAGCGAAGGGGACCGGCTTGGCAGGGGGGCGGGATCGTCGGTGGTGATTGGTTCGAGGAGGATCGGCTTGGGAGTCGTCGGCCCTCTGTGGGGCGATGAGGCATCCGAGCGGGGACCGTGGGGCTTGAGGAGGTCTAGTGTGCTGCATCTTAAGTGCTTGACCAGTAAATGTGGGGGGTGCTATCGTTGACCGGGAAGTGCGGCGACGGTGAGCCGCATCTGGCGGGCATTCGCGTTGAAGCCGAGTGGATCGTCAGCCTGATCGACGCGAGGGTTGACGCGTCGAGCACGCCATACTGTGGTCCACGAGGCCCACCGTTCCCAGGAGGGCGACCTCGGTCGCAAGATGCGCAGGGCGTTGCCGAACGCGTTCCTGTTCGGCCTGACCGGTACCCCGATCAATCGTGCCGACCACAACACCTTCTTCGCCTTCGGCGCCGAGGAGGACGAGTACGGCTACCTGAGCCGCTACGGCTTCGAGGAGTCGATCCGCGACGGCGCGACGATGCCGCTGCACTTCGAGCCGCGTCTGCCGGAGCTGCATATCGACCGGGACGCCATCGACGCCGAGTACCAGGAATTGACCGGTGGCCTCAGCGATCTGGACCGCGAGCAGCTCTCGAAGACAGCGGCCCGCACGGCGGTGCTGTTGAAGACACCGGAACGGGTCGAGCGAATCTGCGCCGACATCGCGAAGCACTTCCAGGACAAGGTGGAACCCAACGGATTCGGGGCACAGGTGGTCACCTACGACCGCGAAAGCTGTGTGCTCTACAAGCAGGCGCTCGACCGAGTGCTGCCGCCGGAGACATCAGACGTCGTCATGACCGTACACGGCGGCGAGGACGAGTACGCGGCCTACCGGCGGGACCGGGACGCAGAGGAGCGGCTGCTCGACCGCTTCCGTGACCCGAACGATCCGCTGAAAATCCTGATCGTCACGTCGAAGCTGCTGACCGGCTTCGATGCTCCCATTCTGCAGACGATGTACCTGGACAAGCCGCTCAGGGATCACACGCTGCTGCAGGCCATCTGCCGCACGAACCGGCCGTATGGCGAGACCAAGACGCACGGGCTGATCGTTGACTACTTGGGAATCTTCGACGATGTCGCCCAGGCGATCCAGTTCGACGAGGAGGGCATCACCCGCGTCGTCACCAACATCAGCGAGCTGGTCTCCGCGCTCCCCGAGGCGGTGCAGACGTGCCTTGCGTGGTTTCCTGGCGTCGACCGCACCGTCACCGGCTACGAGGGTCTGATCGCCGCCCAGCAATGTCTGCCGGACAATGCGATCCGCGATCGTTTCGCGGCCGACTACAGCTACCTCGCGCGCCTCTGGGAAGCGCTCTCCCCCGACCCGAGTCTAGAGCCGTACGAGGCCGACTACCGCTGGCTGAGCCAAGTCTACGAGTCGGTGAAGCCTGCGACCGGAACGGGCAAACTTCTCTGGCACACCCTCGGCGCCAAGACCATCGATCTCATTCATCGGCACGTCCACGTCGGCACCGTCCGCGACGATCTGGAGACCGTTGTGCTCGACGCCGACGTCCTGGACGCGGTGCTCGGCACGCCGGACCCCGACAAGAAGTCGAAGGAGATCGAGATCAAGGTCGCCAACCGCCTGCGCAACCACCTCCACGACCCCCGCTTCCGCGCCCTCGGCGAGCGGCTCGAAGAGCTGCGGCAGAAGCACGAGCAGGGCTTGCTGGTCAGCATCGAGTTCCTCAAGTCACTGCTCGAACTCGCCCGCGACGTCGTCGAGACGGAGCGTACCGTCGAGCCCGCGACACCCGAGGAACGCGGCAAGGCCGCGCTGACCGAGCTGTTCGAGGAGGCTCGCAACGACAGTACCCCCATCATGGTCGAGCGAGTCGTCAACGACATCGACGAGATCGTCCGGCACGTCCGCTTCGAGGGCTGGCAGACGACCCACGCCGGCGAGCGGGAAGTGAAGAAGGCGCTTAGAAAAACGCTGTTCAAGTACCGCCTGCACCAGGACCTAGAGCTGTTCGATCGGGCTTACGGCTACATTCGGCAGTACTACTGAACGGCTTGTAGGGCAAGGGCGACCGTCACTGCGAAGCAGCGTGCCGTCCAGGTCCGAGACGTGCAGCGCTTGCCGAACTCGGTGGTCATTCGGGGCGGTTCCGAGAGGTCATGCACTCGTTTCCCACCGATGTGCGAGCCAACGCGCGACGGCATCGTCGTCGTTGGAACCGATGATGGCGGTGGCGTGCTCGGCGAGCTCCGGAACGGCGCCGGCCACCGCGTACACTTCGTCGGCCATGCGGAACATGCCGATGTCGCTGATCTGGTCGCCAGCCGGATTCTACGTCGCGACGGTCGAACGAAACGGGTATGCTACGACAAGGTTGGCCAAATCCGAGATCCAGAGAGAGGCACTCAATCTTTCGGCCCAGGAGCGCATCCAGCTCGTGGTCGAGCTTTGGGACAGTCTGGCCCCGGGGGAGATTCCGGTCCCCGATTGGCAGCGAAGCCTGATTCGTGACCGCTTGGCGGCGCTGGAGAACGTCCTGCCGGAGGAGCGCTCGGTGCCCTGGGACGCGCTCCGCAAGCGAATCTTCTCCGAAAAGACTTGACCTGCGCTGGCGCTTGCTTCCCGAGTGTTGGGTCAGAGTACTCCGGTAAGCGTCTCTGCTGGTTTGGCGCTCGGTGGAGTCAGACTCGGCGATGCCATGTCCTCTCCAGGTCCCGAACGCGAGGCAGCGTATCGATGGCAGTGAGGCACACCACCTGATCCTTGAGGCCGTGGGACAGGTGGTCGAGAGATGCCAGTCGTCGTTGGAGCCGATGACGGCGGTGGCGTGCTCGGCGAGCTCGGGAGCGCCGCCGGCGACCGCGTACGCTTCGTCGGCCGTGCGGAACATGCCGATGTCGTTGACCTGATCCCCGAACACCACCAGACGCGGATCCTCGGAATCCTGCCGGGTCCGATGAAACCGCCGCATGCCCTCGTTCCGGAGGCTGTCGGCGGTGTAGTAGATGATGATCGGCAACGGCAGCCGCAGACCGCCAATAGCGGCGCGGACCAGGAAGCAGCTTCGAGCGCTAGCCACGGTGATGCGCAACCCCTCGCCATGCAGGCAGGAGCCGGTGCGGCCGGCACCGAAACGCAGCGGTAGCGGGTCAGCTTGAGCGCCGGAACCTGACGATGAGGATGTCGATCCGGCGGTTGACACCTGCGGGATGGTCGCCCGAAGGTTGGCTGGCATGGCAGTGCTGTCGGTGCCGCGTCCGCTGCAGGAGCGGCTCGGAGAGGCCGCTACCGATTCCCTGGTGGAGATGTTCCGGGAGGCCGAAGCCACTCAGGCACACGATCACGGGCAACAGCGCAAGGAGCAGCAGGAGCAGCTCTTCGTGGTCCTGGAGGAACGATTCCTGCGTCACGTGGGCGCGTCCGAGAGCCGGCTGCGTCAGGAGATGGTCGAGTCACAAGCCGGGCTGCGTCAGGAGATGGTCGAGTCACAAGCCGGGCTGCGTCAGGAGATCGGCGAGTCACAGGCCGGGCTGCGTCAGGAGATCGGCGAGTCACAGGCCGGGCTGCGTCAGGAGATCGGCGCGTCCGAGAGCCGGCTGCGCGACGACATGAACGCCGGGTTCGCCAGGCAGCAGGAGCTGCTTGCCATGCAACAGGAACAGCTTGCCAGGCAACAGGAGCAGATCGCCGGTGTCGGCACGGAGATCGAAAAGGTGCGAACCGAGTTCAGCACGGCTCTCGGCAACCAGATCGGCGCCCTGCGAACCGAGGTCGGCAACCAGATCGGCGCCCTGCGAACCGAGGTCGGCAACCAGATCGGCGCCCTGCGAACCGAGCTCGGCGAGGAGCTTCGCGACATTCACACGCAGATCGGTGACACTCACACGCAGATCGGTGACGTCCACAAGCAGATCGGTGACGTCCACAAGCAGATCGGTGACGTCCACAAGCACATCGCGGTCCAGACTCGTTGGCTCCTGACGGTGTTGGTCGCCGCGGCGGTGCTGATTCCGGTCCTGCAGCGGGTGATGAGCGTGTTGCTCCCCTCGTGACCGGCACGGCCTGACGTACCGCCGCCGGCATCCGCCGCTCCCGGATCGCCGTCAGCGGTATGCCCCCACCGCGTCGTGCGGTACCGCGCAGCTCACCCCTGCGATGCCACGCGACGCTCCTCGTCCGGCCCTGCATCGGCCGCTGTCGACCACGATCACGACGTGCCCGATCGCCGGCCGTCGGAACTATATCAAATATGAGAATAGTGCGGCTCTCTTAAGGTTTAGGACGCAATCTCTTCCACCCTTGACGCGCCGTCTCGCACTACATATGCGCATGCAGCGAGCGTAAGTCCCTGCTCTGCTCGCTCGGGACGGTAGGCACGACGTGCCCGATCGCCGGCCGTCGGAACTATATCAAATATGATCTGCCGGTCAAATCGGCCCGTGATTCCACAAAACATATCAAAAAAGGCATGAAACTGCATCATTAATGAGAATGGAACGAATCGATATCTATGTGCTATGATGCCGATACGTGATGGTCTATCCGGCGCGCGGCGGGCTTATGTGGCGTTTCCGGTCGTCGCGTATGCGCGCCCCGCCGATGCCGCTGAGGCGCGCGCTCGCCGGGCTCGCGCTCGCCTGCCTGGCCCTGCTGCTCGCCGGCCCCGCCCACGCGCAGTGCGCCGACACCGACATGTTGTGCGCCACCATGACGGTGGGCCTTGTGGACCCCGACACCGGGACCAACCCTGACACGGGCAGGCTCTTCATCAGCGACGCTCTCGGCGACGAGGCGGCGGGGTACAGCGCCGCCGGCATGGGCGCGGGATCGCTGGAGCCCGCCTCGTTCACCGCCGGCGGCGTCACCTACAGGGTCGAGTATCTGTACAACAGCTTCTTCGCTCGTGGCCTTCATGCGACCACCACCGGCCTGTACCTCGGCTTGTCCAGGCGGCTTCCGCGGTCGGTCGGCAACGACCTGGTGCTGCGCCTCGGCGACGAGTCGCTGAAGTTCTCGGACGTCTGGAGCGCCTTCGGGAACCAGTGGTTCTGGCAGCACACGGCGCGCAGGTCGCTGCACGTCCGCTACCCGCTCCAGGCGTGGCCGGCGGGGGAGCCGGTAATCGTGCGCCTGACCGGCATAACCGCGCCCGGGCCGCCGAGCGGCCTGGCGGCCGGCTTCGGCGACGGCAGCCTGCCGCTGACCTGGACCCACACGTCCGACGGCGGCTCGGGCATCAGTCGCTACGAGTACCGGGTCAGCAGCGACGGCGGCGGCACCTGGGGCACCTGGGGCACCGTCCCCGGCAGCGGCGGGGACACCACCGGCTTCACGGCAGGCAACCTCACCAACGACACGACCTACACCATCGAGGTGCGGGCGGTGAACGGGCAGGGCGCCGGCGCGGCCGCGCGGGTCACCGCGACGCCGCGCGCGGCGTCGGCCCCGGCCGCGCCGGTGGGGCTGACCGCCGTCACCGGCTTCGGCCAGGTGGTGCTGGCGTGGACCGCGCCGCCGTACCGCGGCGCGGCCGTCACCGGCTACCAGTACCGGCAGAGCGCCGACGACGGCAGCACCTGGGAGCCCGACTGGACCGACGTCCCGGGCAGCGGCCCGGACACCGTCCTGCACACCGTGACCGGGCTCACCGACGGCGCGTCCTACCGGTTCGAGGTGCGCGCCACCAGCGGCCTGGGCGCCGGCGACGCCGCGCGCACCGGCGCGGCGATGCCGGGCGCGGAGCCGGCGCCGGTGACCGCGTCGTTCGAGTTCACGCCCCACCTGTACCAGGGACGGGACGCCCTCGCCACCGAGGGTTACGAGGAGGGCGGCGTGGTGACGGTGCGGCTGAGCGCGGTGCCGGGGCGCGAGGTGGTCATCCCGATCACCGCCCAAAGCCTCGGCGGCGCGCGCGCCGGCGACTGGTCGCTGCAGCCGGCTGGCGGCCTGACCTTCACCGCCACCCAGAGCGCGCAGAGCCTCACGGTCCGCGCCGCGGGCGACCTCATCTACGATCCGGGCCGGGGCGTGCTGCTGGGCTTCGGCGCGTTGCCGGCGTGGGTGGCCGCGGGCCGCCCCGCCACGGCCACCGTGTACCTGCAAGACACTAATGATAGGGTCACCGAGTACAGCGTGGAGGTGCCGCGGTGGGTGCGAGAGGGGGACGGGTCCGTGCCCGTCACCCTGATCGCCCGGGTGCGGCCCAGGCCGGGGAGTTTCTTCGTGACAATGGACACCGAGGACGTCAGCATCAGCGGCATGCGCAACTACCGGCCGGGTGACCCGGTGGACAAGAAGTTTAGCGCCGACGACTTCTTCTCACGGGAGGGAGACTGGTACGTTGCCAGGAAGCGTGTCGACATCGAGCTCGTCGACGACGACCGGCCCGACGGCGACGACACCTTCCGGGTGGTGGTGAGGAAGAAGCTCGGCCAGACAGCCATCCCGGCGGCGAGCCCGTCGACGATCGTGGAGGGGGAGAACGTGATCGCCACGGTCACCATCGTCGACGACGATGTGGACTCTGCGGCGTGGGCGCTCACGGCCGGTCCGGCCGAGATCGCGGAGGCGGGCGGCAGCGCGACGGTGACGGTGGGCAACAGCCGCGGCGTGACGGTCCCATACGATCGCACCGTCACGCTCGACTTCGCCGGCACGGCGACGGCGGGGCCGGACTACCTGGTCACGGCCCCCGACGCGGAGGGCCGCCGGCAGCCGCTGCTGCCGCCCTACCGGCTCACCCTGAAGGGCGGCCGGCGCGCGGTCGCCGCCACCGTCACGGCGCTCGACGACGGCGCCAGCGAGCGCGATGAGGAGATCGTGGTCACGGCCATGCTCGATGGCGGCCCGATCGGCGCGCCGCAGACGATCACCATCGCCGACGACGACCCGTTCGGCGCCCCCACGGATCTGCGCGCGGAGGTGGGGACCGGCAAGGTGACCCTGACGTGGAAGCCGCCGGCGGTGGACGGCGGCGGCGAGATCACGTACCAGTTCCGACGAAGCAATCGATGGCTGCGGGTCCAAGCCACCGGTACCGTAGTTCGATTGGCCGACGCCACCACGTTGGTCGACTACAACATTGGGCACGGCAGGACGTACTCCTACCAGGTGCGGGCGGTGAACGCGGCGGGCCCGGGCGCGGCCTCCGCGGCGGTCACGGCCACCGTCGGTCCGCCGGCGCAGGTCCGCCACGAATCGGCGACGTACACGGTGGCGGAGGACGCCGGCGAGGTCGTGCTCAGGGTTGTGGTGGAGATTCCGGAGGGCTGGGGCCCGTACGACCTGGACAGCGACGACATACGCGTCACCTTGGTCACAAATCGGCTTACGGCGACACCCAACGAGGACTACGAGACGCAGAGCGCCGAACTGCGACTGTTCTCCACCGGTTTAGCGTTCGAGGGAGGGCGCTGGATCGCGCGCGTGGCACACCCGATCGCCATCCTGGACGACGACGCCTTCGAGGGCGACGAGACGTTCAAGGTCAGTTTGCAACAAGGCGCTGGACTTCCCGGGTATTTCCTCGTGCCCCGCCAAGAAGCCACGGTGACGATCGTCGACGACGATCCCTGGGCGGTGACGGTCGAGCCGGCGGCGATCGCGGAGGCGGGCGCCGGCGCCGCCACGGTGACGGTGAGCACCGGCGGGACCACCTACGCGGAGGCGCAGGCGATCGCGCTGACGTTCACCGGCACGGCCATGGCCGGCAGCGACTACACGGTGGCCGCCGGCGGCAGCGCCCTCGACGACCCCTACGGCCTGACCCTGGCCGCCGGCGCGAGCGAGGTCACGGCCACCATCACGGCGGTGGCGGACGGCGTGGCCGAGGACGAGGAGACGATCGTGGTCACCGCCGCGCACGGCGACCTCGTCATCGGCGCGCGCACCATCACCGTCGCCGACGCGGTCAGCGCCGACGCCTCCCTGGCGGGACTGTCGCTCGGCGCCGCGCCGCTGGCGCCGGCGTTCGCCTCCGGTACGCTGAGCTACGTCGCCATGGTCGGCGCGGACCAGGAGGTGGTGACGGTCACGGCGACCCCCACGCACGGCGGCGCGCGCGTGGCGTTCCGCGACGCTGCCGACGCGGCGCTGGCCGACGCCGACGCCACCGCCGCCGGCCAGCAGGTGCGCCTGCCCGTGGGCCAGACCACGATCACGGTGCAGGTCACCGCCCAGGACGGCACCGCGATCAATACCTACACCGTGCGGGTAACGCGGCCGCCGACCGCCGTGCCGGGCGCGCCGACCGGCGTGACGGCGGTGGCGGGCACCGGCACGGTGACCCTGCGCTGGAGCCCGCCGCCGGCCGACGGCGGCGCCATCAGCGGGTACGAGTACCAGCGCCGCGCGGGCAGCGGCGACTACGGCGACTGGCACCCCGCCGCCACCGGCCCGGCGTCGGTGCTGCGCGATGCCCACACCCTGGTCCTCTACGACGTCGCCGCGGCCACCCCCTACCGGTACCGGCTGCGGACCGTGAACACGGCCGGCGAGAGCGCGCCGTCGCTGGCGGTCGCCGTCACCGTCGCGGAGGCGATGACGGTGCGCCTGGAGCCGCCGGCGCTCGCCGCCCGCGAGGATGGGGACGCGGCGGTCACGGTCACGCTGGTGGCAGAGCTGCCGGCCTCCTTCCCGCCCTACGAGCGGGCGTTCGAGGTGATCGCGTCCGCCGTGCCGGGCACCGCGGACGCCGCCGACTACCGCATGTCGGGCACCACCCGCCTGACCTTCCACCCGGCCGAGTTCGCGCTGGAGTCGGGGCGCTACGTGGCGCGCAAGGAACAGGCGGTGGTGATCGTCGACGACCGCGCGATCGAGGGGGAAGAGACCTTCGAGATCCGCCTGCGGCGGCCGGACAGCCTGCCCCCGTTCGTAGAGATCCCCGTCGCCACCGACCGGACGACGGTCACCATCACCGACGACGAAGCGCTGCCGACCACGGTGATCGTCGAGGTGGGATCGGCGGACGAATTCGCCCGCCAGGCGACCGTGCCGGAGGGCGCGGGGCACGTCAGCGTGCGGCTGACCGCGGCCACCGCTGACGCGCAGCCGCCGGCCGGCCCGGTCGCGTTCCGGCTGTTCACCGCCGGCGGCACGGCCACGCCCGGCGCGGACTACCCGGCGTTCTCGGAGACGATCACGTTCGCGCTGGCGGACTTTGCGGAAGCCGACGGCGGCACGCGTCGCCGGGCGCACGCGACGCGCACGCTGAGCATCACCGACGACCGCACGATCGAGGCCGACGAGACGCTGGTGGTCAACCTGGAGCGGGTGCCGGAGACGCCGGCGCAGGTGAGCCTGGGTACGGCCGCGACCGTGATCATCGCCAACGACGACCACCCGATAGGGGCGCTGAGCCTGTCGCCGGCGACCATCCTGGAGGGGGATCCCGCCGGCACGACGGTGACGGCCACGCTCACCGGCGCGACCTTCGCGGAGGAGCAGACGGTGCGGCTCAAGGTGGACGGCACTTGGCTGCAGCACGCCGCCGGCTTCGCGGGGGCGGGCGGGGCGCACGCCATCACCATCCCCGCCGGCCAGGCCACCGGCAGCCTGGTGGTGACGGCGGTGGACGACGACCGCTTCACCGGCGACCGCCAGGTGGACGTCACCGGCTGGCGCGCCGGCAACCGGTTCGGGCCGCCGCAGCGCCTGACCGTGCGCGAGGACGAAGACGGCGCGTTGCAGACGGTGACGCTGGCGGCGCCGGCCGCGGTCCAGGAGGGCGAGCCGATCCCGCTGACGGTGGCGCTGGCGCCGCCGCGCGAGCGCTTCACCAGGGTGGCCATCGCCGTCACCGGCCGCGTGGCCGTCCTGTCCTCGCCGCTGTCCACGGAGATTGCGCCGGGGCAGAGCCGGCACCACGTGACCGTCGGTACGCTGGACGACCACGTGTTCACCGGCGACGCGCCGGTGACGTTCACGCTGCAGGCGGTGGACGCGGACGGCTACGGGATCGGCGCGGGATCGGTCACGGTGACGGTGGCCGACGACGACCTGCCGGTGTGGGAGGTGGCGGTTGCGCCGGCCGCGATCGCGGAGGCGGGCGGCACGGCGACGGTGACGGTGCGCACAACCAACGGGGTGCGGTTCGCGGAGGACCGGCAGATCACGCTGGGGTTCGACGGCGGCACGGCGACGGCGGGCAGCGACTTCATGGTGTTCGCCGGCGGCGCCGCGCTGGGGCGGCCGTACGCGCTCACCCTGCCGGCGGGCGCCGGCGCGGCCGTCGCCACCATCATCGCCGTCGACGACGCCGTCGACGACGACGGCGAGTACATCCTGGTCACGGCCGCCGACGGCGGCGCCGCCGTCGGCACGGCGCAGACCATCGCCATCGACGACGACGACGTGGGGACGGCCCCGGCGGTCACGCTGGTGCTGACGCCGGCGGTGATCGCCGAGGCCGGCGGGGTGAGCACGGTGACCGCGGCCGTGGCGCCGCCGTCCTCGGAGGCGTTCACGGTGACGGTGGCGGCAACGCCGGTGGCGCCGGCGACCACCGACCACTTCACGCTCAGCGACGCCGTCACCCTGAGCTTCGCCGCCGACGCCGCCGACAGCACCGGGACGGTCACCATCACGGCGGTCGACGACAGCGACGACCAGCAGGACCGGGCGGTGACGGTGCAGGGGAGCGTGAGCACCACCATGCAGGCGGTGAAGGCGCCGGTGGCCGCCACCCTCACCATCGCCGACGACGAGGTGCCGGAGATCTCCATCGCCCCCGCGCAGGCCACGGTGACCGAGGGCGCCGGCGCCGAGGTGGTGTTCACGCTGGCGCGCACCGGCCTGACCGCGGCGGCGCGGTGGGTGCCGGTCACGGTGAGCGGACCGGGCCGCTTCATCCCGGAGCTGAGCGGGGGCGCGGTGGTGTACAAGGCAAGGTTCGCCGCCGGCGCCGGCGCCGCCGAGGTGCGCTTGGCGATCGCCGACGACCACGTGGCCGAGCGCGCGGGGCAGGTGGAGGCGGCGATCGTCGCCGCGGCGGACGAATCCTACGCGGTCAGCGCGTCGGCGGGCAGCGCCACCATCGACGTCGCCGACGACGACCGGCCGGCGTTCTCGGTGACGGTCGAGCCGGACCCGGTGCTGGAGGGCGAGAGCGCGACGCTGACGATGACCCTCACCAACCAGGTGGTCCTGCCCAGCGGCGAGTTCGGACTGGAACTGGCGGGGACCGCCGCCGGCGAATACGACGTGGCTCCCGAGCGGCTGCGACTGCAGCAGGGCCAGCGGTCGGGCCGCGTCACGATCCGGACCTTCGACGATGACGCAGTCGAGAGCGACGAGCAGGCCGTGATCACCATCTCCAAGGGTGCGGGTCTGGAAGCGGTGAGCTTTCCGGACCGCACCGTGCGCCTGACCATCGTCGACGACGACGCGGGGCTGCGCGGCCTGGAGCTCGACCCGGGGACGCTGAGCCCGGCGTTCGCCACCGACCTGACCAGCTACACGGCGGCCGTGGGCGTGCACGTGTCCGCGATCACGGTCGCGCCGCAGGCGTCCGCCGCGGTCGCCGTGGCCATCTCACCGGACGATGCCGACCCCGACACGGAGGGCCACCAGGTGGCGCTGGAGCACGGGAGCAACACGATCACGGTCACCGCGGCCGGCGTGACCGGCGAAGGCGGCACGGACCGGACCTACACGGTCACGGTCACCCGCGCGGGGGCGGCGGTCGACGGCGACCTGGTCGTCTCCTCCACGCCGCAGGCGGCCGCCGACACCTACGGGCTGGGCGAGACCATCGAGGTCACGGTCAACTTCGACGCGCCGGTCACGGTCCGCGGCACGCCCTCGCTGCAGATGACGTTCTATCCGCCGAGCGGTCAGAGCTCGAAGAAGCTGCAATACGTGCGCGGCTCGGCCACCACCGCGCTGGCGTTCGCCTACACCGTGGGGGCGGACGACGAGGACCGCACCGGCTTCGTGGTCGAGGCCAACCGGCTGGCGCTGAACGGGGGCCGCATCGACACCGGGCAGAGCACGATCGCCGCCGCTCTCGGCCACCCGAAACTGGACGCAGGCACTGCGCACAAGGTGGACGGCAGCCTCCGCCACGCGTCGTTCGACCCGGGTCTCAGCGCGCTGTCGCTGAGCGCGGGCACGCTGGAGCCGACGTTCGCCGCCGACACCCGGGACTACACGGCCACCGTCGCCAACGCCACGCCGCGGGTCACCGTCACGGCGACCGCCAACGCCGCCGGCGCCAGCGTGAAGATAGAGCCCGACGACGCCGCCTCCGGCACCGCCGGCCACCAGGTCGCGCTCGGCTTCGGCGCCAACAGGATCACCGTCAAGGTGACCGCCCCGGAAGGCAACACCAGGACCTACACGGTGACCGTGACCCGCACGGGGCCCACGGTGTCAGTCGTGTCGATGTCGATCTTGCAATTGGCGGAGGGCGCGTCCACGGACGTCTCCGTCGGACGCAACGGCGCCACCGACGCGCCGCTTGACGTCGCGATCTCCGTCGGGCCTCCCATTGGGGTCGACATCGAGCTGGATCCCCCGTTGCGGCCGGGGGCGCCGGCGCTCATCCCCCCCGTTGCGGGGGAGAATGACGGCACCATCCGGTTCGCAGCCGGCGCCGACACGGTGGTGCGGCGGGTGACGTCGGCGGACAACAACGTGTACCTGGGCCGCGACGGCACCGCCCCCCTCTTCGGAGAGGGCGCAATGTTCTTCAATATCGTGGCGCCGACCGATTCCAGTCCCACCTACTCGGTGGCCGCCGATGCCCATTTCGTGTATTTCGATCTTCTGGACAACGACGCGGCCCCGGTGCTGGCGGCGTCCTACCAGCCCGCGTCGCTGAGCTTCGCGGAGGGGCAGAGCGCGACCGTCACGGTCGCCAGCAGCAACGCCACCGCCTTCGCGACCGATCGGACCATCGAAGTCGACCTGACCGGCAGCACCGCCACGGCGGGGACCGACTTCACGGTCACCGACGGCGACGGGAACGAGCTGCAGCCTCCCTACGGGCTGACCCTCGCGGCGCGCGCGACCGAGACCACGGCGACCATCACCGCCAAGGACGACGCCGTCGTGGAAGACGACGAGACGCTCGCGCTCGCGCTCAGCCTCGAAGGCACCGCGATCGACGCGCGGACCCTGACCCTGGTCGATCGCGGGCCGGCGTGGCAGGTGACGGTCGCCCCCGGCTTCATCGAGGAAGGGTCGGACCCCGCCGGCTCGGCGGTGATCGCGGTGGAGACCGGCGGCGTGAGCTTCGCCGCGGAGCAGCCGTTCACGCTCTCCTTCAGCGGGTCGGCAGAGGCGGGGGTGGACTTCACGGTCCAGGACGACGCCGGCACCGAGCTCACGCCGCCCGACTACCCGCGCACCGCGGTGGTCGGGCCGCGGGTGCCGCTGTTGTACCGCATCACCGCGGTGGACGACACGGAGGACGACGACGGGGAGGAGATCCGGTTCGCGCTCCAGCACGACGGCGTCCCGGTCGGCGCGGAGCAGACCATTTCCATCGTCGACAACGAAGCCGCGACCTCGCTGGCGCTCGACGTCGACGGGCTGACGGTGCAGACCGGCGCCAGCATCGTGCGGGTCCGCGAGGACCGGCGCACGGTACGCATCGGGCTGCGCGCGCGGACCGCCGGCGCCGCGCGGCCGCCGGCCGACTTCCAGGTCACCCTGCGCGCGGTGGAAGGGACCGCGACGGCCGCGCAGGACTTCGCGTGGTCCGCTCCCGCCTACGTGTTCAACGCGGCCGACTTCGAGCGGGAGGGCGAGCGCTACGTGCGCACCGTGTCGCACGAGCTGACGATCAGCGATGACGCGGTGGTCGAGCGGACGCAGTATCTGGAGCTGGTGATCGACGGCGACACCTTCCCGCCGGACGTCGACGTCCCCGCGAACCAGGCCACGCTGCGGGTGGAGATTCTCCCGGACGACGACGCGTTCACCGTGAGCGTCGCCGACGCGCGCGCGCAGGAGGGCCAGGACCTCGTCGTCACGCTGTCGGCGGACGGGGTCGCCGACTTCCCGTACGAGGTGTCGCTGGCGCTGAGTCCGAACGAGGCGACGGCCGGGGTCGACTACGACTCCACGACCGCGACCATCGGCTTCGCCGTGGGTGAGACCGCACGGACGGTCCGCATCGCGACCGTGGATGACGACCTGGTCGAGGGCGACGAGACGCTGCACGCGACGCTGGTCCGCGCGGACCTGTTCGAGCGGATCGGCCTGGAGGCGGTCTCCCCGGAGCCGGCCGCCGTCCTCACCATCGACGACGACGACGACGCCGGCCTGCGCGATCTGGCGCTCGGGGTGCCGCTGGAGCCCGTCTTCGATCCGGCGGTGGAGCGCTACACCGCGTCCGTGGCCGGCGACGTGGCCGCGGTCACGGTCACCGCGACGCCGCGCGACGCCGGCGCGAGCGTCGGCTTCCTGGACCGGCACGACGCGGAGCTGACCGACGCCGACCCGGACGCGGCGGGCCATCAGGTGCGCCTGGACGCGGACGTGAATCCCTTCAGGGTGCAGGTGACCGCCCAGAACGGCAGCGCGACGGCCACCTACGCGGTGACGGTGCTGCGCGCCCCGGCAGTCGAGGCCGACGCGCTGGCGATCACCTCCACCGCGGACGACTATCACTCCAGCGGCAAGATCTACGGCGCCGGCGAGACCGTGCAGGTGACGGTGACCTTCACCGGCCCGGTAACCGTGGAGCGGGCGGGCGGCACGCCGTATCTGGAGCTGGACGTGGGCGCTACGACGCGGCACGCCGAGTATGCGTCCGGCAGCGGCGGCACAGCGCTGGTCTTCGCCTACGAGGTGTTGGACGACGACCGCGACTTCGACGGCGTCGCGGTGCCGGCCGGCCGGCTGCAGCTCGGCGGCGGCGCGATCGACACCGGCCAGGGGGTGGTCGGCCTGCAGCACGACGGGCTGGCCGACAACGGCGCCCACCGCGTGGGCGACATCGCCAGAATCACGTCGCTGTCGCTCAGGGACACGCCGGCGAGCGGGATCTACGGCATCGGCGACGATGTCGCGCTGGTCGCCGGCTTCAGCCGGGAGATCGCCGCGCCGGACGGCTTCCCCGCCGTGCACGCCACGCTCGTGGTCGGTGACCGGACGCTGCAGGTACCCGCCCGCGGAACCTCCCCGGATGACCTCGGCCTGCTGCTGTTCGACGAGTACGTCGTGGCGGCAGGCGACCTGGACGAGGACGGCCTGCACGTGCCCGCCAACGCCGTCAGCGGCCCGGTGGTGCACGGCAGCGGGCAGGACCCCGTGTTCCTGGAGCACGCCGCGTGGCATCCCCCCTCGCCGCTGCCGGTGGACGGCGTGCGGCCGATGCTCGCCAGCGCGGTCACCTCGGCGGACGGAGAGCGGATCGTGCTGACCTTCAGCGAGAAGCTGTCCCCGGTCACGGCCGCGGCGAGCGCCTTCACCCTCACCGTCGCCGGCAGCGAGCACACCGTCACCGAGGTGGCCGCGCAGGACGCCGCGGTGACGCTGACCCTGGCCAGCCGGGTGACGAGCGACCAGACCGTGAGCGTGGGCTATGAGGATCCGACGGCTGACGACGACGAGGCCGCCGTGCAGGACCTCGCCGACAACGACGCCGCGACCTTTTCCGGCCAGGAGGTGGCGCACCTGCCGGTGGTGACGCTGGCGCTGCGGCCCGCCACCATCCCCGAGGATGGCGGCAGGAGCATCGTCACCGCCAGCCTGTCGCGGGCGGCGTCCGCCGCGTTCACGGTCTCGGTGACGGCGACCCCGGTGGCGCCGGCGACGGCGGCCGACTTCACGCTGAGCGGCAGCATGCTGAGCTTCGCCGAGGACGCGACCGAGGGCACCGGCACGGTGCGCATCGACGCGCACGACAACGACGTGGACGCCCCCGACAGGACCGTGACCGTGGCCGGCACGGCCGGCGGCGCGGAGGTGGTGGCGCCGGCGGCGGTGACCCTCACCATCGCCGACGACGAACCGCCGGACACGGCGCTCGGGAGCCTGAGCCTCAGCCACGGCACGCTCGCGCCGCCCTTCCACGCCCAGACCACGGATTACACGGCGTCGGTCGGCAACGACGTGGAGACGGTGACGGTGACGGCGCCGGCGAGCGCTGCCAACGCGGCCGTGGCGTTCCTGGACGCCGCCGACGCGCCGCTGGACGACGCCGACGCCGGCATGGACGGGCAGCAGGTGGCCCTGGCCGCGGGCGAGAACACGATCCGGGTGAAGGTGACCGCCGGCGACCAGGTGACCGCGGTCACCTACACGCTGCGCGTGACGCGGTTGCCGCCGGTGGTCTCGATCCGGGCGCCGGCAGCCGCGGACGGAACGGTGCTGCCGGTGACGGAGGGCAGCGACGCGCACGCGGTGTTCCACCTGGCGCGCGCCGGCGCGCTGGGGTCGCCGCTGGCGGTCACGGTGACCGTCAGCGGATCGGGGCAGTTCATCGCCGGGCTGACCGCGGAGGGGGTCGAGCACGACGTCGCGTTCGCGGAGGATGCCGCCACCGCGGAGCTGCCGCTCGCGATCGTCGACGACACCGCGTACGAGGGAACGGGGCTGAGCGTCACGGCGGTCCTGGAGCCGCCGGCGGACGCCTCCTACACGCCCGACCCGGCGGCGCGCTCGGCCGCGATCGACCTCCACGGCGACGACGTTCCGCAGTTCGCGGCGTCCGTGCAGCCGTCCACGGTGGGCGAGGGGGAGCAGGCGACGGTGACGATCGAGATCACCAACGGGGTGGTGTTCGCCGACATTTCCGGCGCGCAGCGCCGGTTCTCCGCCTTCGGCGCGGCCGACGACGCGGCGACGGGCGCGCTGTTCGGCACCGACTACACCGTCGCGGCCGACGCACTGATCATGCCGCCGAACGCGGCGGCGTTCAGCGTACCCGTCGAGACGGTACAGGACGACGAGGAGGAGGGGGACGAGACGATCTCCCTGACCCTGGTGGCTCCGGAGCCGCTGCGGTGGACCTCCTCCGAGAGCAGCCAGGAGACCCTGTCCCTGACCATCGACGACGACGACGACACCAGACTGAGCGGCCTGTCGTTCGGGGAGGCGGCGCTGGCGCCCGCCTTCGATCCGCACCAGGAGCGGTACGCGGTGGCGGTGGCGCACCCGGTGGCGGCGGTGACGGTGGCCGCGACGGCGCGCGACCCGCAGGCGGCGGTGGCATTCCTGGACGGCACCGGCGCGGTGCTGGCGGACGCGGACGAGGACGCGGACGGCCACCAGGTGAGCCTGGCGGTGGGCGCCAAGACCCTCAGGGTGACGGTGACGGCCCAGAACGGGACCGCGATGGGCACCTACCGGGTGACCCTGTCGCGGGCGGCTGCCGCCGTGGTGTCCGTGGATCTCACCTCCGACCCCGACGCGAGCGGAGCGGACGACGACACCTACCAGATCGGCAACACGATCGCGGCGACGGTGACGTTCGACGCGGCGGTGTTCGTGAGCGGCCCGGCCACGCTGGAGCTGGACGTGGGCGGCACGGCGCGGCTGGCCGCGTTCGCGGGCGGCTCGGGGAGCACGGCGCTGACCTTCGCGTACAAGGTGGCCGAGGGCGACGCGGCCGCGGACGGGGTGGCCATCGCCGCCAGCAAGCTCCTGCTGGCCGGCGGCAGCAGCATCACGGCAGGCGGCGCCGCCGCCAACCTGGCCTACGACGCGGCGCCCGCCGACGCCGGCCACCGGGTTGACGGCGTGCGCCCGACGCTGCAGCGCGCGACGCTGTCGGGCGACGGCACGGGGATCGTCCTGCTCTTCAGCGAGGAGCTGGCCGGCGTCACCGCCGCGGCGAGCGCCTTCATCCTCACCGTCGCCGGCACCGAGCACACCGTCAGCAGCGCGGATGCCGAGGATGACACGGTGCGGCTGACCCTGGCCGTCGCGCTGACCGAGCAACAGCAGGAGCAGCCACTGTCGCTGGCCTATACCGACCCGACCGACGGCGTCGACGACGCCGCGGCGGTGCAGGACGCTGCCGGCAACGACGCCGCCGGCTTCGAGGGCCGGGAGGTGCTGACCCGGCCGCTGGTGACCCTGGTGCTGGCGCCTGCGTCGATCGCCGAGAACGGCGGGAAGAGCACGGTGACGGCGACGCTGCCGTGGGCGTTGCCGGATGCGTTCACGCTCACGGTGACCGCGACGCCGGTGGCGCCGGCGGCGGCGAGCGACTTCACGCTGAGCGGCAGCACCCTGAGCTTCGCCGCGAACGCCACCGCGAGCAGCGGGACGCTGACCATCACGGCGCACAACGACGCCGTGGACTCCCGCGACAAGATCGTGACGGTGGCGGCCACGGTGAGCACGACCGAGGTGCTGGCGCCGGACGAGGTGACGCTGACGATCGAGGACGACGAGCCGGCGGACGCCACGCTGAGCGCGCTGCGCCTGTACGACCCGGGTCGCACGAACGACGTCACGCTCGATCCCGAGTTTGCCCCGGGCGAAATGGCGTACACGGCGTCGGTGGGCTACGCGACGTCGACCGTGGTCGTGTTCGCGACGCCGACCGCGGCGGACGCCACCGTGGCGTTCCTGGACGGCGACGGCGACGTGCTGCCGGACGCCGAGGCGAGCGAGCCAGGCCACGCGGTGAGCCTGGAGGTGGGCCCGAACACGATCCGGGCGCAGGTGAGCGCCCACGACGGCACCACGGAGACCTACGCCGTGACGGTGACGCGGGAGCCGCCCACGCTGCCGCATCTCCCGCAGTTCGCCTCCGACCCCGACGCGAGCGGAGCGGACGACGACACCTACCAGATCGGCGACACGATCAGGGTGAGCATGACGTTCGACGCGGAGGTGACGGTGAGCGGCGGCACGCCGGAGCTGGAGCTGGACGTGGGCGGCGAGGCGCGGACGGCCCTCTACACGGGCGGCTCGGGGAGCAAGGTGCTGACCTTCGCCTACACCGTGGCCGAGGGCGACGTGGACACGGACGGGGTGGCCATCGGCGCCGACAAGCTGGCGGCGGGCGGCGCCACGATCGCCGCCGACGGCACCCCCGCGGTGCTGACCCACGTGGCGAGGAAGGACAATGGCCTCCACAAGGTGGACGGGGTGCGCCCGCTGCTGGTGCGCGCCGCCACCTCGGCGGACGGCGGCAGCATCGTGCTCACCTACGACGAGGTGCTGGCCCGCGCCACCGCCGGGGCGAGCGCCTTCACGGTCACGGTCGCCGGCACCGCCCGCGCCGTCGACAGCGTGGCGGCGGATGACGACACGGTGACGCTGAGCCTCACCGTGGCGCTGACCCGCGACGAGCAGGCACAGCAGGTGACCCTGGACTATGCCGACCCGACCGACGGCGTCGACGACGCCGCGGCGGTGCAGGACGCTGCCGGCAACGACGCCGCCGGCTTCCAGGGCCGGCAGGTGCTGACCCTGCCGGTGGTAACCGTGGTGCTGACGCCGCAGTCGATCGCCGAGGACGACGGGGAGAGCACGGTGACGGCGACGCTGTCGCGGGGGTGGACGGAGGCGTTCACGGTCACGGTGACCGCGACGCCGGTGGCGCCGGCGGCGGCGAGCGACTTCACGCTGAGCGGCAGCACCCTGAGCTTCGCGGCGAACGCGACGGCGAGCAGCGGGACGGTGACCATCACGGCGCGGGGCAACGACGTGGACGCCCCGGACAAGACGGTGACGGTGGCGGCGACGGTGAGCACCACGGACGTGCGTGCGCCGGACGAGGTGACGCTGAGGATCCTCGACGACGAGCCGGCGGACGCCACGCTGCAGGAGCTGAGCGTGACCGGCGTCACGCTCACGCCCGCGTTCGCCCCGGACGAGACGGAGTACACGGCGTCGGTGGGCTACGCGACGGCGATCGTGACGGTGATCGCGACGCCGGCCGCCGGCGACGCCACGGTGGCGTTGCAGGACGGCGACGGCGCCGCGCTGCCGGACGCCGACGCGAGCGAGCCGGGCCACCAGGTACGCCTGACGCCGGGCGCGAACCCGATCAGGGCGCAGGTGAGCGCGCACGACGGCACCACGGAGACCTACACGGTGACGGTGACGCGGAAGGCGCCCGAGCTGCAGTCCGTGCGGCTCGTCTCCGACCCGGACGCGAGCGGAGCGGACGACGACACCTACCAGATCGGCGACACGATCGCGGCGGCGGCGGTGTTCGACGTGGCGGTGACGGTGAGCGGCACGCCGGAGCTGGAGCTGGACGTGGGCGGCGAGGCGCGGACGGCCGCCTACGCAAGCGGCTCGGGGAGCACGGGGCTGACGTTCGCCTACACCGTGGCCGAGGGCGACGCGGACGCGGACGGGGTGGCCATCGGCGCCGACAAGCTGGCGGCGGCGGGCGGCGCCACCATCGTGGCGGGGGCCACGGACGCCGTGCTGGCCCACGTGGCGAGGAACGACGCTGCCGGCCACAAGGTGGACGGGGTGCGCCCGAGGATGCAGGGCGCCGCCACCACGGCGGACGGCGGCAGCATCCTGGTCACCTACGACGAGGAGCTGTCCAGCGATACCGCCGGGGCGAGCGCCTTCCGGGTCACGGTCGCCGGCACCGCCCGCGCCGTCGGCACGGTGGCGGCGAATGGCGACACGGTGACGCTGACCCTCACCGTGGCGCTGACCCGCGACGAGCAGGAGCTGGAGGTGACCCTGGGCTATACCGACCCGACCGACGACGTCGACGACGCCGCGGCGGTGCAGGACGCTGCCGGCAACGACGCCGCCGGCTTCCAGGGCCGGCAGGTGCTGACCCTGCCGGTGGTGGTGCTGGCGCTGGAGCCTGTGTCGATCACCGAGGACGGTGGGGTGAGCACGGTGACGGCGACGGTCACGCGGGCGTGGACGGAGGCGTTCACGGTCACGGTGACCGCGACGCCGGTGGCGCCGGCGGTGGCGAGCGACTTCACGCTCAGCGGCAGCACCCTGGAATTCGCCGCGGACGCGACCGCGAGCAGCGGGACGCTGACCATCACGGCGCACAACGACGCCGTGGACTCCCGCGACAAGATCGTGACGGTGGCGGCGACGGTGAGCACGACCGAGGTGCTGGCGCCGGACGGGGTGACGCTGACGATCGTCGACGACGATCCGGCGGACGCCACGCTGAGCGCGCTGCACCTGGCAAGCACGGGCGGCCACACCGTGAGGCTCGATCCCCCGTTCGCCCCGGACGAAAGGGAGTACACGGCGTCGGTGACCTACGCGACGTCGACCGTGGTCGTGTTGGCGACGCCGGCCGCGGACGACGCCATCGTGGCGTTGCAGGACGGCAGCGGCGCCGTGCTGCCGGACGAACGGCCCGCCGCCGACGGCCACGCGGTGAGCCTGGAGGTGGGCGAGAGCACGATCAGGGCGCAGGTGAGCGCGCACGACGGCACCACGGAGACCTACACGGTGACGCTGACGCGGCTGGCGCCGGCCCTGCAGTCCGTGGGGCTCGTCTCCGACCCGGACGCGAGCGGAGCGGACGACGACACCTACCAGATCGGCGACACGATCAAGGTGAGGGCGGTGTTCGACGTGGCGGTGACGGTGAGCGGCACGCCGGAGCTGGAGCTGGACGTGGGCGGCGCGGCGCGGACGGCCGCCTACGCAAGCGGCTCGGGGAGCACGGGGCTGACGTTCGCCTACACCGTGGCCGAGGGCGACGCGGACGCGGACGGGGTGGCCATCGGCGCCGACAAGCTGGCGGCGGCTGGCGGCGCCACCATCGCCGCCGACGGCACCCCCGCGGTGCTGACCCACGAGGCGAGGAACGACAATGACCGCCACAAGGTGGACGGGGTGCGCCCGCTGCTGCTGCGCGTCGCCACCTCGACGGACGGCGGCAGCATCGTGCTCACCTACGACGAGGAGCTGTCCAGCATGACCGCCGGGGTGGGCGCCTTCACGGTCCGCTTGGCCGGCAGCGCACAGGCCATCGACGACGTGACGGCCACGGACGACACCGTGACGCTGGTGCTGGTCGCGGCGCTGACCGAACAGCAGCAGGAGCAGGCGGTGACCCTGGACTATACCGACCCGACCGCCGGCGCCGACGACGCCGCGGCGGTGCAGGACGCTGCCGGCAACGACGCCGCCGGCTTCCAGAACCGGCAGGTGCTGACCCTGCCGGTGGTGGTGCTGGCGCTGGAGCCTGTGTCGATCGCCGAGGACGGCGGCGTGAGCCGGGTGACGGCGACGGTCACGCGGGCGTGGACGGAGGCGTTCACGGTCACGGTGACCGCGACGCCGGTGGCGCCGGCGGCGGCGAGCGACTTCACGCTGAGCGGCAGCACCCTGAGCTTCGCGGCGAACGCGACGGCGAGCAGCGGGCGGGTGACCATCACGGCGCGGGGCAACGACGTGGACGCCCCGGACAAGATCGTGACGGTGGCGGCGACGGTGAGCACCACGGAGGTGCGCGCGCCGGACGAGGTGACGCTGAGGATCGAGGACGACGAGCCGGCGGACGCCACGCTGCGGAAGCTGAGCCTGAGCGACGGCACGCTCACGCCCACGTTCTCTGCGCAGCAGGAACGCTACACGGCGTCGGTGGGCTACGCGACGGCGATCGTGACGGTGACCGCGACGCCGGCCGCCGGCGACGCCGAGGTGGCGTTCCTGGACGGCGACGGCGCCGTGCTGCCGGACGCCGAGCCGAGCGAGCCAGGCCACGCGGTGAGCCTGGCGGTGGGCGAGAACACGATCAGGGCGCAGGTGAGCGCGCACGACGGCACCGCGGCGACCTACACCGTGACGGTGACGCGGAAGGCGCCCGAGCTGCAGTCCGTGGAGCTCGTCTCCGACCCGGACGCGAGCGGAGCGGACGACGACACCTACCAGATCGGCGACACGATCGCGGCGGCGACGACGTTCGACGTGGCGGTGACGGTGAGCGGCACGCCCACGCTGAAGCTGCATGTGGGCGGCGCGGCGCGGGCGGCCGCCTACGCGAGCGGCTCGGGGAGCACGGCGCTGACCTTCGCCTACACCGTGGCGGAGGGCGACCCGACCGCGGTCCAGGTGACGATCGGCGCCAACCCGCTGACGGCGGGCGGCGGCATCGCGGCCGACGGCAACCCCGCCGTGCTGGCGTGGAGGGGGACGCCTGCCGCGGCCGGCCACAAGGTGGACGGGATGCGGCCGGTGCTGAGGTACGCGAGCGCCTCGGCCGACGGCCAGACGCTCAACCTGGCCTACGACGGGGCGCTGTCGACCATGACCGCCGGGGCGAGCGCCTTCACCGTCACCGTGGACGGCGCCGCGCGCGGCGTCGACGAGGTGACGGTGGCCGGCTCGCGCGTGCGGCTGGCGCTGGCCGGCGCGGTGACGCGCGAGCAGACGGTGAAGGTGGGCTATACCGACCCGACCGCCGACACCGACGACGCCGCGGCGGTGCAGGACAGCGCCGGCAACGACGCGGTCAGCTTCCAGAACCAGGCGGTGCTGACCCTGCCGGTGGTGACGCTGGAGCTGTCGTTGGACTCGATCCAGGAGGGCGGCAACGCGACCACGGTGACGGCGACCCTGTCGCGCACGGTGCCGGAGGCGTTCACGGTCAGGGTCAGGATCACGCCGGTGGAGCCGGCGACGGTGGACGACGTGGAGTTCGGCGAGAACGTCTTTCTGAGCTTCGCGGCGAACGCGCAGCGGAGCAGCGGGACGGTGACGATCAGGGCGCGCGACAACGGCGTGGACACGCCGATCGTCAAGACGGTGCAGGTGTGGGGGACGGTCAGCACGGAGGCGGTGGCGGCGCCGGCCGAGGTGACCCTGGCGATCCTCGACGACGACCCGGCGGACGCGACGCTGCGCGTGCTGAGCCTGAGCGACGGTACGCTGACGCCGGCCTTTCTGCCGGCGACGACCAGGTACACGGCGTCGGTGGCGAACGCGGTGGAGGCGGTGACGGTGACGGCCACGGCGAACGCGGACGACGCGACCGTCGTGTTTCTGGGCGCCGACGAGGCGCCGCTGGCGGACGCGGACGCGGGCGCCGCCGGCCACCAGGTGAGCCTGACGGTGGGCGAGAACACGTTCAAGGTGCGGGTGAGAGTCCCCTATGACGGAACCACGCAGATCTATACGGTGACGGTGAGGCGGGCGGCGGCGGGCGCGCGCACGGCGCTGCTGACCTCCGAGCCCGACCGGAGCGGAGCGGACGACGACACGTACGCCATCGGCAACGTGATCGAGGCGACGGTGACGTTCAGCGCGGCGGTGACGGTGAGCGGCACGCCGGAGCTGGAGCTGGACGTGGGCGGGGCGGGGCGGACGGCCACGTACGCCGGCGGCACGGGCAGCACGGCTCTGACCTTCGCCTACGCCGTGGCGGAGGGCGACGCGGACGCCGACGGGGTCGCCATCCCCGCGGGCGCGCTGGCGCTGGCCGGCGGCACGATCACGGCGGGCGGCGCGGACGCGGAGCTGACCCACCCCGGCGCGCCCGCGGACGCCGGCCACAAGGTGGACGGGGTGCGCCCGACGTTGCTGCGCGCCGAGGCGTCGAGCGGTGGGGAGCGCATGTTCCTGGCCTTCAGCGAGAAGCTGTCGAGCACCGCCACCGCCGCGGCGAGCGCCTTCACGGTGACGGTGGCGGGCAACTCGCGCGCGGTCGGCAGCGTTGCGGCGAGCGGCGACACGGTGACGCTGACGCTGGCCGGCGCGGTGACGCCGGGCCAGACGGTGACGGTGAGCTATGGCGACCCGACCGCCGCCGACGCGGCCGCCGCCGCGGTGCGGGACGCCGCCGGCAACGCCGCCGCCGACTTTCGGGACCGGGAGGTGCTGAACATCTCGGTGGCGTCGCTGCTGCTGGAGCCTGCGGCGATCGCCGAGAACGGCGGGGTGAGCCGGGTGACGGCGACGGTGTCACGGTCGCTGCCGCAGCCGTTCACGGTGACCGTGACGGCGGCGCCGGTGGCGCCGGCGACGGCGGGCGACATCACCGTGAGCGGCACCACCCTGAGCTTCGCGGCGAACGCCACGGCGAGCGGCGGGACGGTGACGATCACGGCGCGCGACAATCGCGTGGACGGGGATCGCACGGTGACGGTGGCGGCGACGGTGAGCGCGGCGGGCGTGGCGCCGCCGCGGGAGGTGAGGCTGACGATCACCGACGACGACGAGCCGGCGTGGGAGCTGACGGTGGACGAGGCGGTCATCGCCGAGCAGGACACCGGCGCGGCGGCGGTGACGGTGCGGGTCGTCAACGGCGTCACCTTCCCGGCGGCGGTGCCGATCAGGCTCGACTTCACGGGCAGCACGGCCGTGCCGGGGAGCGACTTCACGGTGACCGACGCGCTCGGCACCGTGGTGCCGTCACCCTACGAGCTCACGCTGGCGGCGGGCGACGGCGCGGTGGCGGCGACGATCACGGCGGTCGACGACACCGAGGACGACGAGGCGGAGGAGATTCGGGTGACGGCGCGGCGCGGCGCCGACGCGCTCGGCGAACCGCGCACCATCACCATCACCGACGACGACGAGCCGGCGATCACGCTGGCGTTCACCGCCGGCTGGACGGGGTACTACTATGAGTTAGACGTCGATGAGGACGCGGGCCGGCCGGCGATCGAGTTGCGTGCGGCGACGGCGGGCGCCTCGCCGCCGGCGCAGGACTTCCGGGTCACCGTCGACGCGGTGGCCCGGACGGCGCACGCCGGCAGCGACTACGCGTGGAGCTCCCCCATCTACCTGTTCCGCGCGGCGGACTTCGAGTTGCTCGCGGGGCGGTACGTGCGCACGGTGTCGCAGCCCCTGGAGATCGTCGACGACGACGTGGTCGAGAAAGTCGAGTACCTGGAGCTGGAGATCGACCAGGCGGCGCTGCCGCCGCACGTCACTCCCTTGGCGGCGAGTGAAATGATAGTCGAGATTCACGACCACGACAGGGCATCCGTGAGCATACCCCGGCGCCTGCAGGTGACGGAGGGCGAGGACCTCGTCGTGACGCTGGTGTCGGACGTCTTGGTGGCGTTCCCCTATACGGTGGTGTTCACCTTGTTATGGGACACCGCGAAGGCTGAGGACGACTACGTCCAGCCCCCCCCTCCGATCGCGCTCGCCAAGTTGCAGACGCAGGGCTCGACCACCATCGAGATCGTCGATGATCACATCGCCGAGCCTGACGAGACCTTCGGCATCCGTATGCTCCGCAACGGCCTTCACGAACGCATCGGTTATACGGAGAACCCTGAAACTTACGCGCATGCGATCGTCACGATCGTCGACGACGACCACGTGCCGGTGATCGTGACGCGGGAGCTGCAGGCGCTCGTGGGGCGGACCCGCGTGGGGAGGCTGCGGGCGAGCGACCCTGACCCTGACCCTGACCTGCCGACCTGGCGTCTGACCGGGGGGGCCGACCAGGCGCTGTTCACGCTCGACGCGTACGGGGAGCTGCGCCTGAAGACGGCGCGCACCTCGGTCGATGATCCGGGCGACGCGAATGACGACGGGGTCTACGAGCTGACGGTGGAGGTGAGCGACGGGTTCAACGAGCCGCAGAGCGGCGAGGTGCTGGTGAGGCTGGTGGCGGAGTTGCCGCCGCAGGCGCCCGGCCTGTGGTGGCGGCGCGGCACGCAGGATGAGCGCGACATCACGCTGCACTGGTCGCCGCCGGCGGACGACGGCAACAGCCCGATCCTGCGCTACGAGTACCGGGTGGCGGGGCCGGCGGCGCTCAGCGCCTGGAAGGAAGTGCCGGGCGGGGCCGACGCGCGCAGCGTGGCCCCCGGCAGGCTGGAGTACGGCCGGAGCCACTTCTACTCGGTACGGGCGGTGAACGCGGTGGGTGCTGGGGAATCGTACGCGCGGTGGGTGGTGATGTACCCGGGCGAGCCGCGGGCGCCGCAGAACCTGACCGCCGAAGCGTTCTCGCCGTGGGACGTGCTGCTGTCGTGGGAGCGCCCGGCGCACGGCCCGGACATCGAGATCATCGCGTATCGCGTGGACGTGTCGTGGGACGGGCTGGACTGGATCAGCAGCTTCATGCGGGACGCCGATGACGAGGAGTGGCCGCGCTGTGCCGACCCGTCCCCGGACATTCGGCTGTGGTGCGAGTGGTTCCGGCTGGACGACCCGACGCCGACGACGTGGGACCGGATCGGCCGGGAGAGTGTGCGGTACTTCCGGGTGGCGGCGGTGTACCACTACGTGCCCGTGGGGCGCTATTCGCAGAAGCAGGGCCCCGTGTCGGCGCCGGTGCGGGCGTCGACGGAGGGGTGGGCGGCGGCGCACCCGCTGGTGAGCGTCACGCTGGTGAGCTCATCGCACCGCAACTACGGGAAGGTGAAGGACGGCGACACGGTGGTGCTGGCCGACCCGGCGGCGGGAGAGTACTCGCTGCGGGTGTGGCCGGACGTCGGGGTGACGGTGGGCAGCGTGTACCTGGAGCTCGACGGGCCGGTGCAGTATGCGCGCACGGAGAACGAGCGGCCGTACTCGCTGCATGGCGACTGGGGCACGCCGGCGCGGCTGGCGTATGGCAAGCCGCTGCCGGCCGGCGACTATACTTTCAGGGCGACGGCGTACCCGGAGCCGGACCGCGGGGGCGAACCGATCCAGACGCTGACGGTGTCGTTCACGGTGGTGCGGGAACAGCAGGGGGCGCCGGCGACGCGGGCGGGAGCGCTGACGGCGGCCTTCGAGGGGGTGCCGGAGCGGCACGCGGGGGCGGCGCAGGAGTTGGTGTTGGGGATCGTGTTCAGCGAAGAGGTGACGATCGACGAGGCGGGGTTGCGCGAGCACGCGCTGGCGGTGAGCGGCGCCACGGTGACGGGGGCGGCGCGTGTGGCCGGCGAGCCGGGCGCGTGGGCGGTGACGATCGCGCCGGAGTCGGTTGCGGCGGTGCAGGTGCGGCTGGTTGGGGAGCGCCCGTGCGAGGAGGCGGGTGCGATCTGCACGGTGGACGGGCGGCGGCTGTCGACGGAGCTGCTCACGCGCATCGCCGGTCCGGTGCTGACGGAGGTGGTGCTGGTGGACGCGGCGGCCGGAGAGGACCTGGGGCCGGTGGCCGACGGCGCGGTGGTGGTGGTGGCCGACCCGGACGGGGGCAGCTACGGCTTGCGGGTGGAGACGGCGTTGGATGCGGTGGTGGCCAGCGTGCGCCTGGAGCTCACCGGGCCGGGAGCGGCGGACGAGGTGTCGGTCATCGCGAACGAGGAGCCGTACACGCTGTACGGGGCCACCGACGGCGTCGAGCACGGCGAGGCGCTGCCGGAGGGGGACTACACGCTGCGGGCGACGGCGTACGCGGATGCGGATGCGGAGGGCGAGCCGCTGGGGAGGCTAGCGGTGTCGTTCACGGTGTCGGCGCCGGTGCTGACGCAGGTGGTGCTGGTGGACGCGGCGGCCGGAGAGGACCTGGGGCCGGTGACCGACGGCGCGGTGGTGGTGGTGGCCGACCCGGACGGGGGCAGCTACGGCTTGCGGGTGGAGACGGCGTTGGGTGCGGTGCTGGCCAGCGTACGCCTGGAGCTCACCGGGCCGGGAGCGGAGGACGAGGTGTCGGTCATCGCGAACGAGGAGCCCTACACGCTGTACGGGGCCACCGACGGCGTCGAGCACGGCGAGGCGCTGCCGGAGGGGGACTACACGCTGCGGGCGACGGCGTACGCGGAGGCGGATGCGGAGGGCGAGCCGCTGCAGGAGCTGACGGTGTCGTTCACGGTGTGGGCGTCGTCGGGGCTGGTGGTGGCCGACGCGCGCGCGACCGAGGGGGTGGACGCGGCGGCGGTGTTCGTGGTGACGCTGGCGCAGGCGGCGGTGGCGCCGGTGACGGTGGGCTACGCGACGGCGGACGGCAGCGCGAGGGCGGGCGCGGACTACGAGGCGGTGAGCGGGACGCTGAGCTTCGCGGTGGGCGAGGCGCAACGGAGCATCGCGGTGAGGGTGCTCGACGACGCGGTGGACGAGGGGGAGGAGACGTTCACGCTGAGCCTGAGCGAGGCGGTGGGGGCGCACGTGAGCGACGGGGAGGCGACCGGGACGATAGTCAACGAGGGTCCGCTGCCGCGTGCGTGGCTGGCGCGGTTCGGGCGCACGGCGGGCGGGCAGGTGCTGGAGGCGGTGAGCGAGCGACTGAGCGGCGGCGGCGGCGGGTCGCAGGCGACGATCGCCGGGCGGTCGCTGAGCGCGGCGGCGGACGCCGCTGCGGCCGAGGAAGCGGCGGCGGCGGGGTACGAGCCGGTGTGGGGTGCGCAGTCGGCGGGGCGGACGGGCACGCTGGGGTTCCGGGAGCTGCTGGCGGGCAGTTCGTTCGCGCTGGTGGCCGGGGCCGGGGCAGGGGAGGCGGGCGGTGGTGCGCGCTGGACGCTGTGGGGCCGCGGCGCCTGGGGGCACTTCGCCGGCGAGGAGGGCGAGCTGAGCCTGCAGGGCGACGTGCTCACCGCCACGCTGGGCGCCGACTACGAGCACGAGCGGCTGCTGGCGGGGCTGGCGCTGGCCTACAGCAGCGGCGCCGGCACGTTCACCGCGGACGCCGCCGCGGGCGAGTCCTCCGGCGAGTTGCGCACGTGGCTGCTGAGCGTGCATCCCTACGTGCGCCTGCGGCTGCACGAGCGGCTGCTGGTGTGGGGGCTGCTGGGCTACGCGCCGTTGGGTGAGCTGAGGCTCGACGCCGCGGACGCGGCGGCGATCGACACCGGCGCGGGGATGCTGATGGGGGCCGTCGGGGCGCAGGGCACGCTGCTGGCGGCGCCGGCGGGCGGCGGCTTGGAGGTGACCGCCACGGCGGACGGGCTGCTGCTGCGGATGCGCTCGGAGGCGGCGGCGGGGCTGGCGGCGAGCAGCGCGGAGGTGCAGCGGCTGCGGCTGCTGCTGCGCGCGTCCTACCGCGGCGTGCCGCTCGGCGGCGGGCTGCTGACGCCGGCGCTGGAAGTGGGCGGGCGCTACGACGGCGGCGACGCGGAGACCGGCGCGGGGCTGGTGGTGGGTGGCAGCCTGCGCTACGCGCTGCCGGGGTGGGGGCTGACGGTGACGGCCGACGGGCGCGGGCTGCTGGTGCACGAGAGCGCGGGCTTCCGCGAATGGAGTGCCGGCGCTACGCTGACCTTGGATCCGGACCCGCCGGGGCGCGGTCTGGCGCTGCGGGTGGCGCCGTCGTGGGGCACCGCCGTGACCGGCGCACAGGCGCTGTGGTCGCTGCCGGACGCCGCGGCGCTGGGCGCCGCCGGGCAGGTGGCCGCCGGGCAGGTGGTGGCCGCCGGGCGGCTGGACGCCGAGCTGAGCTACGGCCTGCTGGCCGCCGGCGGCGGCACGGCGACGCCGTACCTCGGCGTGGCGCACTCGGCGCAGGACCGCACCTGGCGCGCCGGCGCCCGCTTCAGCCTGGAGCCGGAGCTGGGCCTGAAGCTGGCCCTGGAGGCCACCCGCCGCGAGCCCGCGCACGGCGCCGCCCCCGAGCACACCCTGAGCGTGCACGCCACCGTCGGCTGGTAGACGCGCGGACGATCGTGCGTTGCGTTGCCGATGTCTGCATTGACACCTGCGTGATAGCCGCCTGAAGGTTAAGGCCATGGCAGTGCTGTCGGTGCCGCGTCCGCTGCAGGAGCGGCTCGGAGAGGCCGCGACCGATTCCCTGGTGGAGATGTTCCGGGAGGCCGAAGCCACTCAGGCACACGATCACGGGCAACAGCGCAAGGAGCAGCAGGAGCAGCTCTTCGTGGTCCTGGAGGAACGATTCCTGCGTCACGTGGGCGCGTCCGAGAGCCGGCTGCGTCAGGAGATGGTCGAGTCACAAGCCGGGCTGCGTCAGGAGATGGGCGAGTCACAAGCCGGGCTGCGTCAGGAGATCGGCGAGTCACAAGCCGGGCTGCGTCAGGAGATCGGCGAGTCACAGGCCGGGCTGCGTCAGGAGATAGGCGAATCAGAGAACCGGCTGCGCAAAGAGATCGCCGAGTTACAGACCGGGCTGCGCAAGGAGATAGGCGATTCCGAGAACCGGCTGCGCAACGAGGTGAACGCCGGCTTTGCCAGGCAACAGGAGCAGCTTGCCATGCAACAGGAACAGCTTGCCAGGCAACAGGAGCAGATCGCCGGTGTCGGCAGGGAGATCGAAAAAGTGCGAACCGAGTTCAGCACGGCTCTCGGCAACCAGATCGGTGCCCTGCGAACCGAGTTCGGCACGGAGCTTCGGGACATTCATAGGCAGATCGGTGACGTCCACAAGCACATCGCCGTCCAGACGCGTTGGCTCCTGACGGTGTTGGTCGGCGCGGCGGTGCTGATTCCGATCCTTCAGCAGGTGCTGAGCGCGCTTTTCCCTTCGTAGCAAGCGCTGTCCCTTCGTCTACGTCTTGACGGTCACAGGGTGGTCGGTTCTACAAGGCGGCCCGCTCCCATTCCTTGTCTCGAAGCTCGAACTGGCACGTCTCAAGCGTGAGATTAATTCTTGACGACTTCTGGCTTACTACCGTCGCTTGACGCTCACCCCTCATAACACGTAACTTCCTTTTGCAAAAAGAGTTGCCTGCATTGTTTGACAGTAACACGGCATTACTGTATACCAGTCTCATGAGCACAGCAGAAGCACCGCCATCCTGGGCGCAAGAGTTGATCGAGCGGTTCGACAAGCTGGAGAACCGCTTTGACGGCCTGGAGAATACGGTCAACAACTGTGTGATGACTCGCCTTGACGAGATCAAGCAAGAGGTCGGCACGGTCAAGCAAGAAATCTCTACCTTGGCTGAGTCCTATGACTCCCTGAGAGAGATGAAGGACAAGGTAGACGAACTATGCGAGAGACTACCGTAAAGAAGAAGAGCCGCACGATCGAAGTCCCCTCAAGCGACTACCAGCCAACGGCAGCGGAGATGAAGGAACCGATCAAAATGGAAGGCGCGCAGGATATGACGTTTGAGCAAGCAGTGCAGCGTCTACTCCGTCCCGTGGACATGCGGGAAGTGCCATCCACAGAGTGGCGCAAGCGTCGCAAGCCAGCAAGATAACCCCAAACCTGCCAGAGAGGAGCCGGCACAGTCCACATGGACCGCGATGCCCAATTCATAGCTTGGACTGGGCAAAGGGAGGCTGATGTGACACTATCCGGTGCATGCACAGTCTCTCTCGATGGCAGGACCTGCGGTCGTCTTCCAACGTCAGGACCATTACTGCTTCGATATTCTCCCTATTCGTCGGGGAAGCAATTGCGATTATTTTCGGTCACTGGATTCCACTGGCGATTTCTATTGTAGTAGCCGGCGCGTTTCTTGCTTGGTTATACTGGCCTACACCGCGTCATCACCGAGTGGATGCGGATCCCGTGCATTGGAATTTTGCGACAGGGAAAGCGAGCGTCACGCTTACTAAGTGTGAGAGAAAACGCCCTTGGTGGCTGGCGATTCGCCGGACGCCGCCGCGGGCGCTTCCTCCCGCGCTTCCTCCGGTGAGTTGCGCACGTGGCTGCTGAGCGTGCATCCCTACGTGCGCCTGCGGCTGCACGAGCGGCTGCTGGTGTGGGGGCTGCTGGGCTACGCGCCGTTGGGTGAGCTGAGGCTCGACGCCGCGGACGCGGCGGCGATCGACACCGGCGCGGGGATGCTGATGGGGGCCGTCAGCGCGGGCTTCCGCGAATGGAGCGCCGGCGCTACGCTGACCTTGGATCCGGACCCGCCGGGGCGCGGTCTGGCGCTGCGGGTGGCGCCGTCGTGGGGCACCGCCGTGACCGGCGCACAGGCGCTGTGGTCGCTGCCGGACGCAGCGGCGCTGGGCGCCGCCGGGCAGGTGGCCGCCGGGCAGGTGGTGGCCGCCGGGCGGCTGGACGCCGAGCTGAGCTACGGCCTGCTGGCCGCCGGCGGCGGCACGGCGACGCCGTACCTCGGCGTGGCGCACTCGGCGCAGGACCGCACCTGGCGCGCCGGCGCCCGTTTCAGCCTGGAGCCGGAGCTGGGCCTGAAGCTGGCCCTGGAGGCCACCCGCCGCGAGCCCGCGCACGGCGCCGCCCCTGAGCACACCCTGACCGTGCACGCCACCGTCGGCTGGTAGACGCGCGGACGATCGTGCGTTGCCGGTGCCTGCATTGACACCTGCGTGGTAGTCGCCTGAAGGTTGAGTCCATGGCAGTGCTGTCGGTGCCGCGTCCGCTGCAGGAGCGGCTCGGAGAGGCCGCGACCGATTCCCTGGTGGAGATGTTCCGGGAGGCCGAAGCCACTCAGGAACACGATCACGGGCAACAGCGCAAGGAGCAGCAGGAGCAGCTCTTCGTGGTCCTGGAGGAACGATTCCTGCGTCACGTGGGCGCGTCCGAGAGCCGGCTGCGTCAGGAGATCGCCGAGTCACAGGCCGGGCTGCGTCAGGAGATGGGCGAGTCACAGGCCGGGCTGCGTCAGGAGATAGGCGAATCAGAGAACCGGCTGCGCAAGGAGATAGGCGATTCCGAGAACCGGCTGCGCAACGAGGTGAACGCCGGCTTTGCCAGGCAGCAGGAGCTGCTTGCCATGCAACAGGAGCAGCTTGCCAGGCAACAGGAGCAGCTTGCCAGGCAACAGGAGCAGATCGCCGGTGTCGGCACGGAGATCGAAAAGGTGCGAACCGAGTTCAGCACGGCTCTCGGCAACCAGATCGGTGCCCTGCGAACCGAGTTCGGCACGGAGCTTCGGGACATTCACAAGCAGATCGGTGACGTCCACACGCAGATCGGTGACGTCCACAAGCACATCGCCGTCCAGACGCGTTGGCTCCTGACGGTGTTGGTCGGCGCGGCGGTGCTGATTCCGATCCTTCAGCAGGTGCTGAGCGCGCTTTTCCCTTCGTAGCAAGCACTGTCCGTTCGTCTACGTCTTCTGGAAGTCGGTCTATAAATCTGCGGCAGGTCGAAACTAAACGTGGCGATGGTCCCGCTATCCGTTCCACCCGCAACATCCGGGAATGTGGCGCCTCCGTTACCCTGATGTACTTCCTGCGCATGGAAGCAGTCCCTAGCTGCGCTTTCGCGGTTGCCTGCATATGCTGATCCTTCCATGTGCCAGGATGCGCGCGGAATTTGCATTGGCGTCAATCGATATTCCCGCTAAGCGGGTCGCGACGTTGGGCGTGTCGCCATGGGTGGGTCTTCCGGGTTTCGTGTGGGTGAGTCCGACCGAGGCACGCCCTTGGGGGAGGCAGCGGTCACGGCGCAAGGTCGCGCGATGCAGGCTCACGCGTTGACCTGCCCTGCGCGTGCCGGTGGCGGTGATGGGCACCACACAGTCTGAGGTTCCCAGGAACGATGTGGTCGATCTCGATCAGATGCGTCATTCGCCCGTTTCCCACCGATGTGCGAGCCAACGCGCGACGGCATCGTCGTCGTTGGAGCCGATGACGGCGGTGGCGTGCCGGGCGAGCTCGGGAACGGCGCCGGCTACCGCGTACGCTTCGTCGGCCATACGGAACATGCCGATGTCGTTGGCTTCGTCGCCGAACACGACCAGTCGACAGTCCTCGAGACCCTGCAGCCGCTTGATGCCGGCTACACCCTGATCCTTGGTGGCGCGAGCGTCGTGGATCGTCAGCCAGTACCAGCCGGGGGAGTAGTGATTCTCGAAGCAGTGGATGCTGACCGCCGTTCCATGACGACGGTGGATCTCGGTTTCCAGCTCCGTGAGTCTCGATGGTTCGTCGATGGCCGTGAGGCACACCACTTGGTCGCGCAGCCCCAGGTGCAGGGCGTCGCGGAAGCAGAGCCTCGGATCCCCTTCGCTCTGTAGATGGTGCAGGTACCAGCGCATGCCGTGGTTGCGGAGGAAGACGTGGTTGTAGTAGAGGCGGTCGGCGGTGCCGTCATAGGTGGACAGAAACGGCGTAGATCCCGCGTCGTCAAGGAGTGAGTAGAGGTCCTCGGCGATATCCGGCGGCAAGGCGTTGACCACGTGGTGCCGGCCGCTCGGCAAGTCGGAGACGAAGGCACCGTTGAACTCCACGACCGGCAGGGACAGCGGCAGGCCGGCAAGGCGCGGGCGTATCGACGCGCAGCTTCGGGCGCTTGCCACTGTGAAACGCAGTCCATCGCGGATCAGGCCGGTGAGCGTGCTGAGACTGTATGGCGAAAGCGATCCGTCACTCCGGAGTAACGTCCAGTCCAGGTCCGAGATGTAGAGCGCCTGACGAGGGTCCGTTGTCATCGGTCCGTGTGCCGCCGATGTTCGAGCCACCGCACCACGGCGTCGTCGTCGTTGGAGCCGATGACGGCGGTGGCGTCGTGGCTGTGGATCTGCACGGCATCGCCGCGGCGCCTCCGGACGGTGTACGGCGACAGCGATCCGTCGCTGCGGAGCAACGTGCCGTCCAGGTCGGAGACGTACAGTGTCCGCCGAGGCTCCGCGGTCATCCGGTAAGGGCCTGCGAGCGGTGCATGCGCCGCTGCGACTGCACCAGGCCGTGGTAGATGCCGCCGGCGGCCATCAGCTCGGCGTGGCTGCCGACCTCGGCGATCCGGCCCTTGTCCAGCACCACCAGGCGGTCGGCGTTGCGCAGGGTGGCCAGCCGGTGGGCGATCGCGAAGGTGGTGCGCCCGCGCAGCAGCGCGAACATGCCCTCCTGGATCATCTCCTCGGTCTCCGAGTCCACGGCCGCGGTCGCCTCGTCCAGGATGAGGATGCGGGGATCGTGCAGGATGGCGCGGGCGATCGCCACCCGCTGGCGCTCGCCGCCGGAGAGCCTCTGCCCGCGCTCGCCGACCGTGGTGTCGTAGCCGTCGGCGAAGGCGCAGATGAAGTCGTGCGCGCCCGCGATCTTGGCGGCGGCGATGATCTCCCGGCGGGTCGCGTCCGGCTTGGCGTAGACGATGTTCTCCGCAATCGTGCCGGCGAACAGGAAGGTCTCCTGCAGCACCACGCCGAGCTGGCGGTGCAGGTCGCGCTGCTCGATGTCGCGCAGGTCGACGTCGTCGATCGTGATCCGACCCTCGTCGGGGTCGTACAGCCGCATCAGCAGGTTGATGAGGGTGGACTTGCCGGCGCCGGAGTGGCCGACGATGCCGATCAGCTCGCCCGGCTCGACCTGCAGGGAGATGTCCTCCAGCACGGGCTCGTGGCTCTGGTAGCCGAACACCACGGCGTCGAAGCTCACCCGTCCGGCGATCCGCAGGCGGCGGGCACTGGCCGCATCGGCGACTTCGGGCGGCTCGTCGATGATCTCGAACACCCGCTCGGCGGCGCTCATCGACTCGGCGAACCGCCGGGGGAGTCCGGCGATCATGGCCAGCGGTCCGTAGATCATCATCGCGTACTGGACGAACTGCACCAGCTCGCCCACCTTCATCTCCGCCCCCAGGACCAGGTAGCCGCCTGCCAGAAAGACCAGGAACTCACCGGTGCGCATGACGAAGGTCCAGGTCGGTGTCAGGACGGCCCAGGTCCGCTCGTTCGCGAGCATCACGTCGCGCAGCTCGGCCGAGCGCTGCCGGAAGCGGCCGACCTCCGACCGCTCGCGGCCGAACGCCTTGACCACGCGGATGCCGGCCAGGATGTCCTCCAGCAGCGTGTCGACCTTGTCGAGCATCCGGTTCTCGCGGCGGAACAGCGTCCGCACGTGGTTCCACACGCTGTGCGACAGCAGTATCACCACCGGCACCGGGACGAGCACCAGCACGGCCAGGCGCCACTCGCGCAGGCAGAGGATGACGGCGACGCCGACCAGGAAGAGCACCTGCGCGATACTGTCGGTGAGCCAGAAGTTGATGAATTGCTGGATCTTGCGCGTGTCCCTGCTGACCCGGTTGAGGATGTCGCCGGCGTCGCGGGCGCTCAGGTAGGCCAGCGACAGCTTCTGCACGTGGGTGAACACCATCCGGCGCAGGTCGCCGGACAGGCCGGTGGCGACCTGCGCCGTCGCCCGGCGGCTCAGGGCGTTCAGCAGCGCGCTGCCGCCGTAGGCCAGGGCCAGTGCACCGATCAGCGTCAGCACGCCGGCGAGCTCGGCGCGCCGCGGCGTCAGGTAGTCGTCGATGAGGATGCGGGTCAGTTCCGGAGGCAGCAGCGCCAGCAGCGTGTGGGCCGCGAACAGGGCGATCGCAGCCACCACCCAGCGGAGTTGCCTCCTCCCGACCTCCCAGAGCCGGCGCACCATGGCGGCCTTGTTCGTGCACGACCGGCAGACCCGCGTGCCCGCTTCACGGCGGCGGCCGCAGGTGGGGCAGATCCCCTCGTCCGGCTCATCGCGGTAGCGGATGTCCCGGCCCTCGATCATCCGGTTGAGGGCGCGGGCGACGGTCGCGTAGCGCGGCGCATGGCGCATCGAATACCACGCCAGCGTCCGCGCGCCCTCGCCGTCGTGGCCGTCGGCCGCCGCCGGCTCGGCGATCAGACGACCCGAGCCGACCATGTTGTCGGCCTGAAACCGCTCCACGTCCGCGAGCGCGACCGTCCGCCAGGACGACTCGCCGGCCGGCCGCACCGCCACGCGGGTGGCGGTGACCACGGTCCAGCCGTCGCCGTAGCGGGAGTCGGCGGTAAGGTCCGCCGGCAGCGCGTAGCGCACCTCTTCGCCTGCCAGAATCTCGGCGACCTCGCCGGCGACGTCGGCCGGCAGGTCGAAGCGCAGCCTCATGGCCGCGGCCACATCGTCCGGCCGCTCACAGGAGCCCTTCCAGCGTGCGCAGCACCGAGCGGTCCAGGCGGGTGTAGTCGGCCACCTCGAAGCGGTTGCCGTCGACGTCGACGATCACCAGCCGGCCCTCGCCCACCATCGTCACGTTGTTCTTGCCGCTCTGCACCGTGAAGCGGCGCCGGCCGGCGTCGGTGTCCACCGTCCAGTAGGAGTAGCCGAACTCCTCCTTGAGCGACTCGACCCGCTCGATCAGGGGCGTGAAGTAGCGCCGGTCGAGCTCGTCGCGGACGAGCGCCGCCTGCTCCGGGGTGAGGTCGTCGAGCGACTCGACGATGCCGATCTCGTCGCCCTCGCGGTCGCGCAGCGAGATGTAGTGCCCGGCGGCGCTGAGCGGAAAGGCGCGGAAGGCGCTGATCCGCTCGTAGCGCTCCGGCTGCTCCCCACCGCGCACCGTCAAGGTGACGAAGCCCCCGGCGGTGCGCGCGAGCTCCATCTCGGATGCCTTCAGCATGCGGGTCCGGTGCGCCCGGCGTCGCTTCTCGGCAGCGGCATCGGGGCCTTCGCCGTCGCGTCGCTCGTTCATCGCTGCACGCCGATGCCGATGACCTGCAGCGCCTCGCGCTGCTTGCGCACCAGCGTGGCGTAGATCCCGCCGGCGGCCTCCAGCTCGTCGTGGGTGCCCTGCTCGACCAGGCGGCCCTTCTCCAGCACCACCAGGCGGTGCGCCATGCGCAGGGTCGACAGCCGGTGCGCGATGGCGATGGTCGTGCGGTCGCGGATCAGCCGTTCCAGCGCAAGCTGGATCATTTCCTCGGTCTCGGAATCGACCGAGGAGGTGGCTTCGTCCAGGATCAGGATGCGCGGATCGATCAGCACGGCTCGGGCGATCGACAGCCGCTGCCGCTCGCCGCCCGACAGGCCGTGGCCGCGGGTGCCGATGCGGGTGTCGTAGCCGTTCGGGAGCCGGGTGATGAAATCGTGGGCGAACGCCGCCTTGGCGGCGGCGACGATCTGTGCGTGGGTGGAGTCCGGCCGGCCGTAGGCGAGGTTCTCGGCGACGGTGCCGTCGAACAGGTAGGGATCCTGCAGGATGATGCCGACCTGGCGGCGCAGGTCGGCGATTCGCAGGTCGCGGACGTCGATGCCGTCGATCAGCACCTGCCCCGTGTCGGTGTCGTACAGCCGGGTGATCAGGTTGATCAGCGTCGACTTGCCTGCGCCCGTGTGGCCGACCAGTCCAAGCACCTCCCCGGCGGCGACGCTGAGGTCGATGTCGTGCAGTACCGGCTTGTTGGGCTCGTACGCGAAGGTGACGCCGCGCAGCTCGACCGCGCCGTGCAGGTGTGGCAGCGCCACGGGGTCGGCGCGCTCGGCGACCTCCGGCACCGCGTCCACCACCTCGAAGATGCGGTGCGCGGAGTTCATGGCCATCGACCAGAACTCGAGCAACATCGTCATGAAGCGCAGCGGCTCGAACAGCAACGCCGCGTACGTGACCAGGGTGATCAGCACCCCGAGGGTGAGCGAGCCGCCGATCACCTGCCAGCCGCCCGCCGCCCACAGGAGCAGTGCGCCGACATGGGTCAGGAAGGCGACGGAGGGGAACAGGGCGGCGAGCGTTCGCTGCGTGCGCAGCTCCGCTCCGCGTACCTCGTCGTTGGCAGGCGTGAACCGATCGATCTCCTGCTGCTCCTGCCCGAACGCCTTGACCACGCGCACGCCGGTGAGCGAGTCGTCGACGATCCCGTTCAGGACCGCCAGCGAGCGGTACTGGCGGCCGAACAGGCGCCACAGCTTCGGGAACAGCCGGCTGACGATGAGGACCACGGCCGGCGCCGGCAGCAGCAACAGCAGCGCCAGACCCGGCTGCAGCGCGACCATGACCGCGACCATCGCCAGGATCTGTACCAGGTTGACCACGAAGTAGGGCAGGCCGTCGATGAAGAACATGTTCAGGTTCATGGAGTCGTGGTTGACCCGGACCATCAGGCCGCCGGTCTGCTTGCGCGCGAAGAAGCCGAGCGACAGCCGCTGCAGGGCGCTGAAGATCTGCGACTTCAGGTCGTACACCATGTGCACGGACACCCGCGCGTTGAGCCGCTGGAAGATCATCTGGGCTCCGACGGCGGCGCCGTGCACGGCGGCGATCAGCAGCACCACTTCCAGCACGCGTCCGTGGAAGCGCCCGGCCGGAGCCAGCACGTCGTCGAACAGCACGCGGCCTGACAGCAGCGGCGTGAAAGTCTTCAGCGCCGTGGAGGCGAGCATGGTGACGGCGATGAGCGCCACCAGGCGCCGATAGGGACGAAGGTAGCCGAGGACGCGCACGAACAGGCCGCGCTTGTCGATGCAACGCGGGCAGACGGCGCGCTCCTGATCGGGGTAGCGCAGGCCGCAGGTGGGGCAGGTCTGCTCGCGCAGGGCCTCGGCGGCCGGCGGTTCGTCGCCCTTCTGCAGGGCGGCGACGGCGCCGGCGAACGCTCCGAATTGTCGCGCCCGGCTGTTGCTGAAGCGCAGCAGGAGCCGTTCGGACGCCTCCGGGGGAGCGCTGTCCCCGTCGGCGCTGTCCCCGTCGGCGCTGTCCCCGTCCGCGCTGTTCCGGCCGACGGTGAGCAGCCCACCTGAGACCAGACTCTCCACCTGCACGGGGCCGATCCGGTCGAGCGCCAGGCTGTCGATGTCGCCGGCGGTGACGATGTGCAGGGAGGTGGGCGTCGCGACGGCCCAGTCCTCGCCGTAGCGGCCGTCCAGACGCAGGTCGGAGTTGACCGCGTGCAGGATGTCCCCGTCCGCAACTCCGGCGGCGGACAACCGTTCCTTGATCGGCTCGGGTACTTCGACGTTCATGGGGCAGAAACGCCGATCATACCGTGGTCAGGGAACGGCGCGGACGGCGTCCACGAAGCCGTCGATGAACTCCCTGGTCGTGTCCCACGTGGTCATCAGGCGCGCAACGCCCTGTTCCTTGTCGAACACGTAGTAGGGGAAGCGGCCGATGGTCGCTTCGATCACCTCCGGCCGCAGCCGCACGAAGACGCCGTTGGCTTCGACCGGATGCAGGATCTCCACGTCGGTCTCGGCGCGCAGCCGAGCCGCCAGGTGGGCGGCCATGGCGTTGGCGTGCGCGGCGTTGCGATGCCACAGATCGCCTTCGAGCAACGCGCTGAATTGCGCGGACACGAAGCGCATCTTGGACAGGAGCTGCAGGCCCTGCTTGCGCACGTAACCCAGGTGGGCCAGCGGCGTGAAGGCGACCACCGCCTCGCCCATCAGCAGCCCGTTCTTGGTGCCGCCGAAGGACAGCAGGTCGACGCCCAGATCGCGGGTGCACGCGCGCAGCCCCATGCCCAGGCTGACGGCGGCATTGGCGATGCGCGCGCCGTCCACGTGCAGCAGCAGACCGTGGGCATGGGCAAGCTCGGCGATCTCCGCGATCTCCGCCGGCGTATAGACCGTGACCACTTCGGTCGCCTGCGTGATGGAGATCAGGCGCGGCCGGCTGGTGTGCTCGTCAGGCTCGGCCGTCACCAGGCGCTGCACCGCGTCCAGGTCGATCTTGCCGTGCTCGTGCGGGACCTCCAGCACCTTGCAGCCGACCAGGCGCTCGATGGCCCCGCACTCCGCCCACGCCAGGTGCGCGGCCGAGGTGGCGATCACCGCCTCGTACGGCTGGCAACACCCTGCCACCGCCACCACGTTGGCGGCGCTGCCATTGACGACCGAGAGCACCTGCACGCCGTCGCCGAAGTGGCGGGCGAACGCCGCCTGGGCGCGGCGCGTGTGCTCGTCCTCCCCGTAGCCCAGGGCGTGACCGCCGTTGGCCGCCTCGATCGCCGCCAGCACCTCCGGATGGGCTCCGGAACTGTTGTCGCTGTAGAAGGAAAGTGAGTCGCTCAACCCGGAAACACCTCCACCTGACCACGGTCGATCCGGCTGCCCATCAGCACCGTCATGAAGCCGCCCTCCGGAATCGAGTCGCCGTCGGCATCCAGACCTCCCTCCTCGACGATCAGCAGCAGCGGGTTCTGGAGGTCGGCCTGCGTCTCGTACTCCATCAGGATCACCGGGACCCGCTTGCCGTCGCGGTCGGCGTAGTCGCCGTACAGGGCGCCGCCGTGGGAGACGAACTCGGCCTGGACCTCACGGCCACCGTCCACGATTGGCGGCAAGGCCGGATGCCGCGCGAATTCGAGCTCCGCGGGGACGAACCGGTCCGGGTCGGCGGGCGTCTCGAAGAACCACGTGCCCCCCGATTCGAGCACCGCCGCCCGCGGCCCCGGCGCCAGCCCGTCGGCGATGAAGTAGACGCGGAGGTTCAGGTCGTCGCCGCGGATGACCGCCAGCAGGAAGTAGATGTGATCGGCGCTGGTGAGATCGAACAGCAGGTACTCGGCGACGGCCGTGCCGGCGGCGGAGCGCACCTCGATGGCACGCCGGTTGCCGATCTGGTAGTCGAGCCCGTCCGCGTCCAGGCCGCGTTCGGCCGCTTCCTCCATGGCCTGAAAGTCGCGCAGGCTCACCGAGCCGCCGGGACGAAGCTGTCGCCAGAAGCGCGGATCGGCGGTGGACGTCGCCCTCGGTTCCGGCTCCGCGCGGGATCTGCGTCCGAACAGCCCCCCCAACAACCCGCGCCCCCGGTTGCCGGCGTGGGGCGGCGTGCGCCCGCTCATGCTCAGGACCTCCGCATTTGGGCGTGCGTTCAGAAACGGCGGCCGGCTGAGCGCAGCAGCACCCACATGACGCCGACGATCAGCAGGATAAGGATCAGGCCGGTGAAGAAGCCGCCGCCGCCTCCGTAGTAGGTGCCGGGAGCGGCGCCGTAGTAGTAGCCGCCGCGGCTCATCAGGGCGCTCATCATCACAGCGTCGGTCATCGCGCTGTACAGGATCCAGGTACCCAGGGTCGGGTGCCGGTAGCCGTAGCCGCCGAGGCCGGTGTTGTAGGTGACGTTGACGTTGCGGCCGTCCACCCTCGTGCTCTGCGGTATGTGGTTCGGCCGGGTGGACGGCTGTCTGGTGTAGCGGGACGGGAACTGGCCGGCGTTGCGCTGCCGGAAGGCGGATTCGGCCTGCGAGCGGTTCTGGAAGGTCGTGCCGGCGGCGCGGGAGCGCTGGTACTGGGAGCGGCTGACGCCGCCGGTGTTGGAGCGTGAGGACACGCCGCGCGTGCCCGACAGGCTGTTGCGCGTCGTGGAGGTGCGGCTGCTGGAGCCGAACGCCGAGCGGGTGGAGCGTGACGAGAAGGATCGCGAGGAGCCGAGGCTCGAAAACGAGCGCCCGCCCGAAAAGCCGCCCATGCGGCGGGCCAGCGCATCATCGGCCACCAGCAGCAGGATGCTCGCGATCGCTATGACGCAGGCTACCTTGCCGGCAACCGGGCGAGGGCGGATCACGGGGCGGTCCTCATGGAGACGCTGCCGCGCCCTCCGCGAGAGGTGCCAGCGCCACGTTCGGGTCGGCGGCCCCGGAGTAGATCAACGCGACGACGATGAAGCTGGCCGCGGCGATCGCGGCGGCGGCAGTGTTGCGCTTGGCCCGGACCTCATCGGACAGGGCGGCGCGGGGCAGAAAGACGCGGTCGGCGATCACGCGCCCGACCACCAGCAGTATCAGGCCGCAAATGGCGATCACCGCGGTGATCAGCACCTCGGTTCCCAGATCGCTGCCGGCGCCGGCCACCGCCGTGCGCACGATCACGCCCTGCGCGACCAGGAATCCGGCGAAGCTGACGCCAGCCGCGACGTTCTTGTCGTCCTCGATCACGCCATGCACGTCGTAGCTGGTGATCGCCTGAAACACCAGGCCGTCCAGCACCAGGAGCGCCTGGCCCACGAGCCAGTAGACGGCGATGTCGCGCAAGAGCGACAGGTAGTTGGCGCTCTGGCCGTCCATCACGCCGGAGATCATCAGCCCGGTGGCCACGGTCATGCCGCCGACCACGAAGCCGGTCCCCACGCTGCGCTCCTGGACCATCTCGTGCTCGGTGGAGAACGAGTGGAGCACCAGCCGGTCGTTGATGATGCCGCTCAGGCGCAGCAGGAAGATCGCGATGATGCCCACGATCACCAGGTTGATGAGGTCCGTGAGCAGGCCGTGGCCGGAGCCGCGGGCGGCGGCCGCGATCACGAACCCCAGTCCCAGCAGGTAGCCGCCGAAGCTGATGCCGATGGCGTCGTTGCCGTTGTCCGCGATCTCGTGGTCGATGTGGTAGCGCGTCGTCAGGTTGTAGAAGAGCTTGCCGAGGAATACCAGCAGCATGCCTACCGCGAAGTGCGGGACCTTTTCGATGACCAGCGTGAGGGTAGCCAGGATCGTCTGCATAGCGATGTGTTTACGCTAAACCCGCAAGGACCTACAGTCAACCGCAGATGGTCGGGACGATACGCCGGCGCCTCTACGAGGTCCTGGAGCGCGCGCGCGACGACGATCGGCTGAGCGCTGGCGTGGACATCGCCATCATCAGCGTGATCGGCGTCAACGTGCTGGCCATCGTCATCGAGACGTTGCCGTGGGTCACCGACGGGCTGGCGCGGGCGCTGCACGTGCTGGAAATCGCCTCGGTGAGCCTGTTTACTGTCGAGTACGTCCTGCGGCTGTGGACGGCCCGCTATCGCCGCCCGGGTCAGGGGGGCGTGGTCGGGGCGCTGCGCTTCGCGGTTTCGCCCGCCGGGCTGATCGACCTGCTGGCGATCGTCCCGTTCTACCTGCCGTTGATCGCCGTCGATCTGCGCGTCGTGCGCGTGCTGCGCATCGCCCGGTTCCTGCGGCTGCTCAAGCTCGGCCGCTACCTGCGCTCCGTGTCGCTGTTCGGCAAGGTGCTGCGCGAGCGGCGCGACGAACTGCTGATCACGGTCATGATGACCGCCCTGCTGCTGCTGGTGGCCTCGATCCTGATGTACTACATCGAGGGCGAGGCGCAGTCGGACAAGTTCCCGAACATCCTGTCATCGCTGTGGTGGGCGGTCGTCACCCTCACGACCATCGGCTACGGCGACGTGGTGCCGGTCACCGGCTGGGGCCGGCTGCTGAGCGGCCTGGTGGCGGTGATGGGCATCGGCCTGGTGGCGGTGCCGACCGGGATCGTCAGCTCCGGATTCATCGAGGAGCTGGCCAAACAGCGCAAGGAAGGCAACGTTGAGTCGCCCGCGAACGGCCGCTTCTGCCCGCACTGTGGCCAGCCCCTGAAAGAGCACAGCGGGAGTGCCGGACTCCCGGCGGACGTGGGGGGAACGCCTTCAGCGCACCTTGATCAGGATCACCAGTGAGACCAGCGTGAACATGATCTGCACCAGCGTGAACCGCACCATGACCTGTGTGCTGGACCAGCCCAGGTTGTTGCGCATGTGGTCGTGCAAGGGGAACCGGAGGTTCGCGAAGATCGAGATGCGCAGGAAGCGCAGCAGGGCCACCTTGATGAGCCCGGTGCCGCCGTTGACCAGCAGCACCCCGGAGACGATGAAGATCAGAAACGGGTTTCCCGACTTGATGACCAGGATGCCGAGCAGCAGCCCCACCGCCCGCGAGCCGGCATCGCCCATGAGGAGCTGGCTGGGGTGGGCGTTGTACCACAGGTAGCCGGTCAGGCAGCCCACCATCGCGAAGGACAGGATCGCCCACTTGGCACCGTCGGCGTAATGCGGCAGCAGCAGGTACGCGGAGATCTCAACGTTGCCGAGCACGAAGTAGAGCAGACCGCCCAGACTCAGGAGTGCCTGGATCGCCAGCGTCCCCGAGAGGCCGTCCACACCGTCCGTGCAGTTGGTGGCGTTGATCGCGGCCCAGATCAGGACGGTGCCGCCGGCGATGCAGATCGCGGGAGACACGGTCACGACCGTCGTCGTGAACGGAAGCCAGATCTGCGCCGGCTCCGTATTGCACAGCAGCACCGCGGCTGCCAGGGAGATCCCCAGATCGATGAGCCCCGTGCGGTACTCGTGCCATCCGCCGGCACTGCGATCGTCCAGATACCCGGCGACCATGGCCAGCGTCACGCAGGCCAGCACCCCGAGGTACGCGAGCTCCAGCGGAGCCGTGAGCACGCCAACGACCCCGAACACGATGCCGAACACCAGCCCCGCGCCGGTCGGCTTGCCGAGCGCGGCTTCCTTGTCCACCGCGAACTCGCGTCCGCGGTCGCGAGGCAGGAGTCCGCTGGTCCTGGGCAACAGTATCCAAGTGGCCAGCGACGAGATGACCAGCGCGGCGCCGGCCACGACGAAGTGCGAGCTGAGCAGTCGAAACGGACCGAACACCTGCTGCAGCGTTTCTCCGAGCAGAAACAACATGTCGGTGCGCCGATCCTACCCCGGTTCTCCGCGGGCACGCAGGCCGTCCGGTCCGCCTGAAAGGAACGTGGCCTGTTTCTCTTGACGGCGACGCAGTGGGGGACGCTGATGGGCGGCGCCCTGCTGGTGGGGGTTACCAAGACCGGTCTGCCCGGGCTTGGAACGGTGGTGGCGCCCATGATGGCGGCGGCGTTCCCGGTGCGGGCATCGGTGGCGATCGTGTTGCCGCTGCTGATCGTCGCCGACCTGGTCGCGATCGTGTACTTCCGGCGCCACGTGGTCCGCTCGTACCTGGTGAAGCTGGTGCCCGCCGCGTTCGGCGGCATCGTCGCCGGGACGGTGCTCCTGCGCGTGATCGACGACACGCAGCTCCGCCTGCTGATCGCGCTGATCGTGGTGGCGACCGTCGCAGCGGGAGCCGTGGCGACGTGGCGGCCGCTGCGCAGGTTGCTCGGAGCCGCGGAGGGTCCGGGCGCGCCGCAGAGGGAGGTCGCCGGCAGCCGGGCCGCAGTCGCCATCGTCCTCGGGATACTGGCGGGCGCCACCTCGATGATCAGCAACGCCTCCGGATCGATACTCACCGCCTACCTGCTGGCGATGCGCCTGCCAAAGCAGGAGTTCATGGGCACCGGTGCCTGGTACTATTTCATCCTCAACCTGCTGAAGGTGCCGTTCCATCTGGCGATCGGGACCATGACCGGGGCAACCCTGGCGCTCAACGCGGTGGCCGCGCCGGTGGTGCTCGCGGGGGCCGCGATCGGCGTACTGATCGTCCGCCGCCTGCCGGAGCGGGCGTTTCGCGCGGCAGCCATGGGGTTGGCCGTGTTGGCGGCAGGCAACCTGGGGATTCGCGCGCTGCTGGCGATGGGGTGAGGGACCGAACGGCCTACAGGCCGGCGGCCAGGCTGCGCAGGTGGTGGGCGAAGTGCTCGGCCAGCACCTCGGTGTAGGTACCCGGGTGCGCCTCCAGCACGGAACGCACGGCCGGACCGAGCTCGGGGTGGGTGAGCGTGGAGCCGAAGGTGCAGTGCAGGATCTGGCGTCCCGGCTCACGGAAGCCCTGGCCCGCCGCCACGTCCTGCCAGCGCTGCAGATAGACCGCCTCCAACTCCGGCCCGCTCAGCCCTTCGGGGGGCGGCACCCGCTCCACCGAAGCCGACACGTGATAGGTGGCCTTGTCGGTGTCATAGCGCGAGCGGGCGAAGGTGATGATGCGCCGGAACAGTGCCTGGTCGTGGCGGGCCACCACCCGCAGGGCTTCCAGGTAGGAGGTGCCGGCGGTCTTCACGTGGAAGCATCCGTCCGTGGCGCGTGACAGCGCCGGGTACATTGACAGCTTGTCCGACCCCGAGTGCAGCGACAGCTTGTACGGGCCGAAGTGGCGGGCGATCGCGAAGTGCTGCCGCAGCGAGCTCTCCAGCGCCTGCACGTCGCCTTTGTAGTCGACCCCCTTCTCGAAGTCACCGATGTAGCGGGGCGCCAGCGCCACCAGCGGGACGCCGCGCCGCCGGCACTGGTCGGCGATGATGTAGTGCTCGGCCAGGGTGGTGGGCTGCTCGGTCTCGTCGACCGAGAGCTCTATCTCGTAGTCGCGGCCGGCGTTGCGCGAGCGGATCACCTCGGCCAGATCCGCGGCGAGATTGAGGGCCGGTCCGTACTTGACCGCACAGCGCAGGCACGCTTCCTCGGTGAGCTCCAGCGCCAGGTCTCCGGGCAGCGTGACCGTGCGCCCGCGGTACTCGGACACCCAGTCGACGGAATCGCGAACCGCCGCGTAGCGCTCGCGCAGCGTCGCCTCGTCGTAGCGGTCGGCGTGCTCGTCCACCGCGTCCGAGGGGTCGATCGTGAAGAAACGAAAGCCGGCCGCGGTGGTCACCGCCACGTCGTCCGGGGTCTTCAGATGATCGGCGTCCGCCCCGGTCGGACCGTCCCAGCCGGCCTGCGCCATGCCGGCCAGCGCATCGGTCATCACGTCGTCGGGCGTCCGTCCGGTGCGCTGCATCTCGCGGATGGACTGCTGCGGGAAGATCGGCTGGATCGGCACCCCGGCGGCGCGCAGGGCTTGCACGTGGCCCGGCGTCGCCAGCCCGATACGGTCGCCGAAGCCGAAGCTGGCCGAGAGTCCGAGCGTGACCGCCTTGCCGTCGCGGCCGTCGTCATGGGTCATACCGATAGCCGGGAGTCTGGCGGATGTGGCGCGCGAGCGGCAAGTCCGGCGCCGGAGGCGACGGGTTCCGGGGCGGTACCATGGCACCCTATGGTGCGCCGCGAGATGCCTTCGCTGACGACCCTGGGCGCCCGCTGGCGCGGGCGCTTCGCGACCGGTGCGGAATGGCGGATGGAGGTGGGCCGGCAGGCCGGCGTCCGGACGATCGGCGTCAGCGAACGGGGCCGGCCGGTGCTGGGCGCGGTGATCGGTACCGGCAGCCGTCACGCGACGCTGATAGGCGGCGCGCACGCCGACGAGCCGGTGGGACCGGAGACCCTGCGCCTGCTGATCGCGGCCTCTGTTCGGCCCGAGCCTGCCCTGCAGTCGGTGCTCCGCCGGTGGCGGCTGTGGGTGGTTCCGCACGTGAATCCCGACGGCGAGCAGGCCAATCGCGCGTGGATCGAGCGCTGGCCGTCGGTCGACGCCTTTCTGCGCCATGTGCTGCGCGAGCCGCCGGGCCGCGACGTGGAGTTCGGATTCCCGGCGATGCGGCCGGAGAACGCGGCGGTGACGGCTTTTTTGGCCGGCGCGCCTCCCGTTCGCCTGCACGCCAGCCTGCACGGGATGGCATTCGCCGAGGGGGCAGCGCTCCTCATCGAGCGCGGCTGGGTCACCCGCACCGTGCGGCTGCGGGGAGCGTTCAGCCGTGCGGCGGCCGCGTGTGGGATGGGGCTGCACGACGAGGATCGCCGCGGCGAAAAGGGGTTCCACTACCTGGGAGCGGGATTCGCCACGACGCCGACCGGGGCGGCCATGCGTGCGCACTTCCGGGCTGCCGGCGACACCGACATCGCCGCGCTGTTCCACGACAGCTCGATGGAGCAGGCGGCCCGCGCGGCGCCCGGGCTGGAGGCGCCGCTGTGCCTGGTTACCGAGGTGCCGCTGTTCCGGGTATCCGGTGGGGCAGGGGCATATGCGGGCCTGCGTGCGAGGCTGCCGGCGCTGACGCTGCGGACGCAGCGCGGCGGCGCGGTAGCGGACGAGCTTGCGCGCTTCGGCGTCGAGCCGGTGGACCCGCGCGTGGCGATCAGGCTGCAGCTCCGCGCGATCGAGCTCGGGCTGGCGGCTACGGATCGTCCGGGTCGGCCATGCACGGCGGCGGGGCGACGCCGCGCGACGCCATCGCTTCGGTCAGGGCGCGCCAGGTAGCCTGATCGATCGGGACGCCGCGGCGTTCGTGCTCGGCGGCGGCGCGGCGCTCCGGGTCCCCCGGCACCATGACCGCCTCGACGCCGGGCGCCGGCGCCGCGCTCCTGATCATGCCGCTGTGCGCCGCGACGCCGGCCAGCACCTCGTCCAGCGGGCGCAGGCGGCGGATGTCGATCACGATGAACAGGACTCCATTGCCCGCCACCAGACCGGGCAGGGCGCGGGTGCCCTTGCCGGCCAGGACGCCGGCGAGGAGGTCGGTGACGATGGCAAGGCCCGAGCCCTTGTAGCCGCCGAACGCCAGCAACGGCCCGCCCGCATAGTGGTCGCTCGGGTCGGTGGTGGGTTGGCCGTCGGGTGAGAGCAGCCATCCTTCCGGGACCGACTCTCCCTTGTTCACCGCGATCTGCAGCTTGCCCTCCGCCACCACGCTGGTGGCGAAGTCGCAGAGGACCGTCCGGCCGTCCGCGGACGGGATGGCCGCGGCGAACGGATTGGTCCCGAACACCGGTTCCACGCTGCCGAACGGGGCGACCCGGCCGGCGGCGCTGGTGGCCGTGCAGAAGCCCAGGCCGACCATCCCCGCGTCCGCTGCCAGCTCCACGTAGTCGCCGAGCCGGCCGACGTGGGTGGTGCGCACCAGCGCCACGCTGGACACCCCGTGCTCGCGCGCCTTGCGGATCGCGATGTCCATGGCGAACCGGCCGGCGACCTGTCCGAAGCCGTCGTGCCCGTCGACGCGCGCGGTGGCGCCGTCCTCGCCGGTCAGCTCGGGCCGTGCGCGCAGGTCGATGGAGCCCTGGTCGATCGCCTCCAGGTACGACGGCGCGCGGATGATCCCGTGCGACGCGTGTCCGGCCAGGTCCGACGCCACCAGTGCGCTTGCGACGCACTCGGCATCCGCATCCGTGGCTCCGGCCGCCCGGAAGGCTGCGGCGACGCAGCGCGTGAGGTCGCGGGCGTCGACCCGCACCGAAGAACAGGCTTCGGGCGCCTGTGCCCGTTCGTTCGTGCCGGTGACGGCTGCGTTCGGATCCGGCACCATCGTCAGGCGAACAGCCGCGCGATCTGTTCGGCGTACAGCTCGGCCACGGCGGTACGCTTGACATCCTGCTTGTGCGACAACTCGCGGCCGACCTCGAACGGTCGGTGCAGCAGATGGATGCGTGAGAGCCGCTCGAACGGCTTGAAGCCGTTGGCGGCCGAGACTCGGGCGCTGACCTCCGACTGGATGAGTGTGCGGATCTGCGGGTGTTCGCTGAGCGCCTGCAGGTCGCCCTTGATCCCGGCTGCCGCGGCGTGCTCGGTTACGGACTCCTCGTTCAGCACCACCAGGGCCGCGAGGGATCGTTGGTCCTGGCCCACGACCACGGCGCGGTCGACGTACTTGGACTCCTGCATGCGTTCCTCGATCGGCATCGGCTCCACGTTCTCGCCTCCCATCAGCACGATAGTGTCCTTGGCGCGACCGCGGATGATCAGGTCGCCGCCGATCGTCGTCATCCCCAGGTCGCCGGTGTCCAGCCAGCCGTCGTGCAGGACCGCCTCGGTCAGATCGGGTCGCTTGAAGTAGCCCTGCATCACCTGCGGCCCGCGCACATGGACGACACCGAGCTGCCCGGGCCCCAGGTTGCGTCCCTGGTCGTCGACGATACGGAGCCCGGTCCCCGGCAACAACCTTCCGACGGTACCGGACACGGGCGCCGATTCCGGCCGGATCGCAACGCCCGGCGCCGTCTCGGTCAGGCCATAGGCGTTCAGCAGCAGCACGCCGGCGGCCGCGAAGAACTCGTCCACGTAGTCGGGCAGGGCGCCCCCGCCCGAAATGGCGCCGCGGAAGCGGCCGCCGAGCCGCGCCTTGATCTTCGCGAACACCAGCGCGGCCCCCAGGGCCTTGAGGGGATACATCAGCAGGAAGGGAACGAGGCCGGCCGCAAGCTCCGCCCGCCGCGAACGGGGCTGCAGGTGCGCGACGAGCCCGCGGACGCGTGCGCGGGCCCGCGTGTGCACGCCGCCGGCGGCGACGAACAGGCCGAACAGCGCCTTCTTGACGCCGCCCTCGTGCTCGGCGTTGCGGTACACGGCCGAGCGCACCGCGTCCCAGATGCGCGGGACCGATGCCATCCAGTGCGGACGCACCGCCGCCATGTCCGCGATCAGGATGCTGCCGACCGGCTTGGAATAGGCAAGCGTGGTGGCGCTGGAGATGGTGCAGTACTCGAAGATCCGCTCGAAGGAGTGCCACACCGGCAGGACGCTGAGCCAGATCTGGCCCGGCTCGATGCTCAGGAACTCCGGAATGCAGCCGGTCTGAAACACGAAGTTGCGGTGTGACAGCACCACGCCCTTCGGTTCGCCCGTGGTCCCGGACGTGAAGATGATGGTGGCGACATCGTCGGCGGCACCCTGCTCGATGTGCTGTCGATAGAAGTCGGGCTGCAGCTCGGTGACGATGCGCCCCACGCGGAGCACCTGCGCGTAGGGGATCACCAGCACGCCGCCGCGCTCTTCCCGTGCGGAGACCTCCGCATCCAGCACGACGATGGTGCGCAGGGACGGGAGGTCGGCCCGCACGGACAGCACCTTGTCGAGCTGGGCGCTGTTCTCCACCAGGCAGAGGGGAGACTCAACCTGCGCCAGAATGAAGCGGAACTCGTCGGCGGTGCTGTCCGAGCCGCGCGGCACGTCGGCGGCGCCCAGACCAAGGATCGCCAGGTCGGCAACCAGCCATTCCTGCCGATTGTCGGCCAGCAGGCCGACCCGATCGCCGCGGCGCACGCCCAACTCCTGCAGGCCGGCGGCGAAGTCGCCGACCTCGGCGTGGAGCTCGGAGTAGGAGGTGGGCTGGAATCGGCCCTGCGCGTCCTTGCTGAGCTGAGCCGCGATCAGGCCGTGGTCGTGGCAGACGCGCGCGAACAGCTTGGGAATCGTGTCCTCGGCCGGAGCGGTCGCCACAGGGGCGGACGGTAGCGAGCGAACGCTCGGATTGTCAATTTCGCCCTACAGACGCAGATCGAAAGTGCCGAAGATGCTCGAACCTGCCGAAGATAGAGATATGGAGTCGTCGTCGACGAGAACCAGGGGTCGGACTGCGGGCAGCCCCCGCGGCGATGCCCCGCGGGCTTGGCCCGTGACCAGCGGGATCCTATGATCGAGAGCGTATGAAAATCACTGACATCGACGTGCGCTGCTATGCGTGGCCGCGCCCCGTGCCGATCAGCAACGGCAAGTACACCTATACGGACGTGACCTTCACGCCGGTGCTGATCCACACCGACGAGGGCGTCACGGGCGTCGGCTGGACCGGGGGCACCGCCGCCGGCCGCCCGGGCGCGACCACCGAGGCGCTGGTCGGGCACTTCAAGAAGGCGCTCATCGGCCGCGACCCGTTCACCTACCGGCGGCTGTGGGACGACATGTGGGAGCCCAAGATCGTCGGCCGCCGCGGCATTTCGACCCAGGTGATCAGCGCGCTGGACATCGCGGTCTGGGACCTGATCGGCAAGGCGACCGGCCGTTCCGTCCACAAGCTGCTCGGCGGCTATACCGACCGCATTCCCGCCTACATCGCCGGCGGCTACTACGAGGAAGGCAAGGGACTGCGGGAGCTGGCCCAGGAGATGGAGGAGAATCTCAAGCTCGGCGCGCGGGCGGTGAAGATGAAGGTCGGCGCCGTAGCGATCCGGGAGGACGTCGAGCGCGTGCGCGTGGTTCGCGACGCCATCGGCCCGGACATCTCCCTGCTGCTGGATGCCAACAACGCCTACAGCGCCTATCAGGCGATCGATTTCGCCCGGCGCATCGAGGAGTTCGACGTGTTCTGGTTCGAGGAGCCGGTGGCGCCCGACGATTATCGAGGACATGCCCGGGTGGCCGCGGCCACCAGCATCCCGATCGCCACGGGCGAGAACGAGTACACCCGCTACGGATTCCGCGATCTGATCGAGCACGACGGAGCCGCCATCCTCAACGTCGACGCGCAGATCGTCGGCGGCATCACGGAGTTCATGAATGTCGCCGCGCTGGCCGCCGCGCACGATCTGGCGATCGCCCCGCACGGCGCGCAGGAGATCCACATCCACCTGGTCGCGGCGGTGCAGGGGGGACTGATTCTGGAGTACTACCGGGAGACGATCGATCCCTTGCGCGGACGGTTGTTCAACCCCAAGCTCACCCTGGATGGCGAGGGGCAGGTCGTGGTTCCCGATGCACCCGGGCTGGGCATCGAGATCGACTTCGATCTGCTTGCCGAGCACCGCGTGGCCTGAACGCATCCAGGATAGCGCCGGCAGGATGCCCTCGGACACGGCACCGACGCTGACTCGTTGCCGGGCAATGTCGGACCCGTGTGTCCACCCGTGCCCGGTGAGCCCGGTTCGGCTCCTGGTTGCGGGCGCCCTGCTGTTGTGCGCGACGGGCTGGCTGGCCGCGCTGGGAGATGAGGAACAGCCACCCCCGGCGGTGGCGGTCACCGCCGACACTCCGCACATCTCGCCGGCTCACTCGCAGGGGGAACACGACACCACCAATCTGGTGCCCGCGATCGAGATCCAGCAGATCGGCGGCGTGGTCAAGGCGTACCGCCTGGTGATCAGCGACGAGGACGGCGGCGCGGTGCGCACCATGGCAGGCGACAGCGGGGAGCCCGTCCCCGGCGGCATCCCGCGCCTGCTGATAGACCTGGGGTTGCAGGAGCGCGCCTCGGTCGAGGTGCCCGAGTCCTTCACCTGGGACGGCCGCAACGACGACGGTGACCCGGTTGCGGAAGGCTTCTACAGCTTTGTGCTCGAGATCACCGACGACTACGGCACTACGGGCCGCTCCGAGCCGAGGCAGGTGCTGGTGGACAACACGCCGCCGGCGGTCACGGTCGAGACCAGGTACCTGATCTTCTCCCCGGACGGCGACGGGAGCAGGGATAGTCTGCTGATCCTGCAGTCCGGTTCGAGCGAGGTGCGCTGGTTCGGACAGTTTCTGGACAGCGTCGGAGCGGTGGTCCGCACGTTCAGGTGGACCGACGGCCAGCCGACGGACTTTCTCTGGGACGGCCGGGACGAAGACGGTCGGCTGCTCCCGGACGGAACCTACCGCTACCGGATAGGCGCCCGGGACCTGGCCGGAAACGACACCCTCGTCAAGGTCGACGGGATCGTCATCGATACCGTGACGCGGCGGCTGGGCATCGATCTGGAGATGCCCGCGTTCTCGCCGAATGGCGACGGCGTCCGGGATGAGATGAGCTTCCCGGTGACGATCGACGGGGACGACAGTCTGGTCGACTGGCGGGCCGACGTGCGAGATCCCGATGGGCGGGTGATGCGGACCATGGCGGGGCCGGCGCCGGTGCCGCAACCGCTGCGCTTCGACGGGCGCAACGACGAGGGAGCGGTGATCTCCGAGGGGGACTACACGCTGGTGCTTTCGGCCCGGTACGCGAACGGCAGCACGGGTGTCGTCTCGTCGCCGCCGTTCAGGCTGGATGTCACGCCACCGGACGCGTTCGTGCAGTTGCTCTACGACACGATCTCGCCCGACGGCGACGGCGTCCGGGACTTCCTGCTGGTGACTCAGGAGGCATCCGGGGACGGATCCTGGCTGGTGTCGATCACGGACGAACGCGGTGAGCGGGTGTGGTCCGAGCGCCCGGAGGATGCGAGCGTCACCTTCCGGTGGGATGGCCGCGACAGCCTCGGCATACGGGTCGCCGACGGCAGCTTCATCTACGAGCTGTCGGGGAGTGACGGCGCCGGCAACGCGTTCTCCTCGGGACCGCTCGCCTTCACCATCGATACCCGCGAAGCGACGGCTTCGCTGCGGGCCGGCCGCACGCACTTCTCCCCGAACGGCGACGAGTTGCAGGACACCGTGGAGATCACTCCCGAGCTCTCGGTCACCGACAGTATCGAGGGGGCACAGCTCGAGATCGTCGACGCTGACGGCACCGTCTGGTATCGCGACCTCAGCCAGACGGCGGTAGCGCCCTTCACGTGGACCGGCCTGGCAAACGATGGCAGGCCGTTCCCGGACGGGGAGTACTCGGTACGGCTCGCGGTGCGTTACGCCAACGGCAACACGGCCGCCGCCGAAGCCGGACCGATCACGCTCGATACGACATTCCCGACGATCGAGGCGAGCACGGACGACCTGGTGTTCTCGCCGGACGGCGACGGCATCAAGGACGAACTGCTCATCACGCAGGCATCGAGCGTCGAGGAGCACTGGGAGGCTCGCTTCATCGACCAGGCCGGGGTGGCGGTCGCTACCGCGAGCTGGCAGGGCCAGGTGGCCGATTACCACTGGAACGGCATGGACGATCAGGGGACGCCCGCTGCGGACGGGACGTATCAGTACCAGGTCACGGCTACCGACGCCGCCGGCAACAGTGTCACCGCGCTTCTTGCCGGCATACGGCTGGACACGCGGCCGACGGAGGCTCGCGCGGACATCGCCGAAGCCAACCGGGCCGGCGACGCCGCCAGCTTCTCGCCCAACGCGGACGGCGAACGTGACGCGATGCTGTTCATCTTGTCGGCCACGCCGGACGTTCCCGTGGAGACCTGGACCCTCGCGATCCTCGATCCGGCCGACGCTCCGGTGCGGATCTTCCGCGGGGGCCGGGAGTTGCCGGAGACACAGCGCTGGCTGGGACGCACCACCACCGGAGACATGGCGCCCGACGGCGAATACTTCGCGGTCTTCACCGTCGTCTACCGCAAGGGTGACGTCATCGAGCATCGGCTGGACCTGCCCATGATCCTGGACACGGTCTACCCGACATTCGAGGCCGAGGCCGGCTATCTCCTGTTCTCACCCGATGGGGATGGCCGTCGCGACGTGCTGGAGATCAAGCACGCCACGGACGCCGAATACGAATGGCATACCGAGCTGACGGCTGCCGACGGCACGATCGTCCGCCAGCACACGGTGCGTGACGGTGCGCTGAACGATTTGACCTGGGACGGTACCGGCGACCGTGGGACCGTGGTGCCGGACGGCGAGTACCGCTACCGCGTGCGCGGCACCGACATCGCCGGCAACGTGACCACCGGGGAACTGCCGCCGATCGTTGTGGATACCCGCACCGGCGGGGCGTGGATGGAACTGTCCGCGACCGGCTTCTCCCCGAACGGCGACGGGGTGGACGACGAGGTGCTCTTCGAGGTCCGGGTTACCGAGGGCCTCGAATTGCAGGCGTGGGAGCTGATCATCGCCAGCGCTGCGGGCGATGCGGTGCGCACCTACCGCGGCGTCTTGGAGACGATCTTTCCGATGCGTCTGGCTTGGGACGGCAGAGACGACTCGGGCGAGCGCGTGCGGGACGGAGAGTACCTGGCGACGTTCACGGTCGAATACGCCAAGGGCGACGTGGGCGAGGTTGCCGGTGAGTCGGTGATGGTGGACACCCGGCCGCCGGCGGTTCGCGTCGGAGCGCCGTATCTGTTGTTCTCCCCGGACGGCGACGGACGCAGGGACACGATCACGCTGACCCACGAGGCGACGCCGGGGGACCGGTGGGACGCGACGATCACCGACGATCGGGACGGTGCCGTCGTCCTGCGACGGGAATGGCAAGAAGAAGGGGCTCTGCCGGACCTGGTGTGGGACGGCCGCACCGATGCCGGCGTCGCGGTGCCGGACGGCAGTTACACCTACCGTATCGCCAGCGCCGATGCCGGAGGCAACAGTGTGAGCGCGGTCCTGGAGGGGATCCGGGTCGATACCGTCACCACCGTTGCCGCGGTCACCGCCGACGGCGACGCCTTCTCCCCGAACGGCGACGGCGACCGCGACACGATCGACATCCTCATCTCCGCCACCACCGCCGTTCAGATCGACCGCTGGGCGCTGACGATCTACGACGGCACCGCCAGCCCGGTCCGCGTGTACGGCGGGGGACGGGGCGCGGCGCCGCTGCCGGAGGTGCTCGTCTGGGACGGCCGCACCGACGCCGGAGACAAGGCGCCGGACGGGTTCTTCCGCGCCTCCCTGGGGATCGAGTACGTGAAGGGAAACGTCAACGAAGCTGCCACCGATCCGTTCCTGATGGACTCGGAGCCGCCGCGGGCGACGATCGAGACGGAGCTGGACACGCCGTCGCTGCCCTTCTCGCCGGACGCCGACGGGGTGAACGATGAGCTGATGATCCTCCTCGACGCGTATGACGAGGGCGGCATTGCCTCATGGACGCTACGGATCCTGGACCCCCATGGCCAGGTCTTCGACTCGTCGAGCGGCAGCGGCAGCGCCCCGCCGCCGGGCTTCAAGTGGCGCGGCGTCTCAGCGGAAACCGGTGAGCTGGTCGAGGCCGCGGTCGACTACACGCTGCAGCTCGAGGTGTCCGATCACGTCGGCAACCGGACGACGGCAGCCAAGGTCGTGCCGATCGACGTCCTGGTGTTGCGGGAGGGCGACCGTCTGCGCATTCGCATATCCAGTATCAACTTCGCGCCGAACACCGCCGACTACCAGCGGCTCGGCGACCCGGAGAAGACGCGCAGGAACCTGCAGACGCTGGATCGCCTGGCCGAGATCCTGCGTCGCTACGGCACCTACAGCATCCTGTTGGAAGGGCACGCGGTATCGTTGTACTGGGCTGACGCAGAGAGGGCCCGTCGCGAGCAGGAGAACGTGCTGTTGCCGCTTTCCGCGGCACGGGCCGAGGCCGTGCGCGCCGCGTTGATCGAGCGCGGCATCGACGGGAGCCGGATGACGACCATCGGACTGGGCGGCGCCGAGCCGATCGTCCCTCACGGCGACGAGCGCAACCGCTGGAAGAACCGCCGTGTCGAGTTCTGGCTGATGAGGCAGTGACCGGCCGTCAGGAACTGACCGGGCCGTCGCTGCACTGACGGGCCGGCTACTGGCTGGGACCGGTCAAGCGGGCCGAGGCCGGTCGCGCCGCGTCAGGAGCCGCGCCGACGGAACAGGCTGGAGAAGAAGGATACCGCTCCGGCAACGATCAGGCCGATGCCGGTAACCGCCGCGCCCGCTTGCAGCAGCCCGCCGAACAGCACCAGCACGCCGGCGCCGGCAAGGCTTGCAGCAGCCCGCCGAACAGCACCAGCACGCCGGCGCCGGCAAGGCTGGCCAGCCCGGCGTTGCGCCGCGTGCGGTCGGTCAGCAGGATGTAGCCACCCCAGATGGCAGCCGCGCCCGCCACCAGATACTCGATCGGCCCTGCAAACAGCAACCCCTTGGCGAACAGCATGACGGCACCGGCGCCCGCCAGGAACAGGCCATTGGGAGCTGACTTGATCAGGCTGCGCTCGTTTTCCATGGGCACCGCAAGTGTGTCGCATCGGCTGCGTCAACGGCAAGCAGTGCCTCGTACACGTCGGGGAACCGCGTGAGCATCCACTGGCCTGTCTGCTCGTTGCGGAAGATCGGCGTCGCCTCCCGGACCCGCCCGGTTCCCGATCTCCGTTCATCCGCTATCGGGGTGAAGACATGCCCAGGTAGCCCTCCAGTTTGCCGGCGGCATCCGCCAGATCCTGGCCGGTTGCGGGCGCGTCGCGGAACAGGTCGCCTGAGCGCGCAAGCCGCTCGGGCACCGTGTCCATGGTGAACCGGGCCGGCGAGAGATCGGCGTCCAGCTCGTCCCAGGAGAGCGGCGTGGATACGGTAGCCCCGGCGACCGGCCGCACGGCGTAGGGCGGCACCACCGTCTGCTCCCGGCGGTTCTGCAGGAAGTCCACGTACACCCGCTCGCCGCGCCGGGCGGCCGACCGCTCGACGGTGGCGATGTCGCGGTGTTCGCGGACGACGACGCGCGCCAGTCCCTCACAGAACAGGCGCGCCTGATCGTAGGTGTAGCCGCCGGCCAGCGGCACGTACACGTGCATGCCCGACTTGCCGGACGTCTTCGGATAGCCGGCGGTCTCGATCCCGTGCAGCACTTTGGCGAGCGTGCGCGCCACCCGTACCACCTTCGCGAACGAAGATCCCTTGGCGTCCAGGTCGATGACCGCCCAGTCCGGGGCGTCCAGATCGTCGATCCTGGACAGCCACGGGTGGAAGTCGATGCTGCCGAGGTTGACCAGGTACAGCAGCGTGTCGCGGTCCCCGCACACGATGTAGCGGGCCTCCTGGCCATCGGTGGACACGTCCACCGTGGGAACCCACGAGGGAAGGTGCGGCACCTGCTTCTGGTAGAACCCTTCGCCGTCGACACCGTCGGGATAGCGCAGCAGGTGGATGGGACGTGAGCGCAGATAGGGGAGCAGCCACTCGGCGACCGTCAGGTAGTAGTCGATCAGGTCGCCCTTGGTGTGGCCGCTGGCCGGCCAGTAGACCTTGTCCAGGTTGCCGAGCTTCACGCGTGCTGCGTCCGCCGCCGGCGCCGGCCGCCGGCGCAGCGCTTCGTCGATCGGCAGGTCGTCGGCGGCGCCGTCGGCGCTGATCGGCACGCGCGTCCAGGTGTCCTGCGGTCCCGGCCGGTAGGGGGAGTCGACGCCCTTCGCCACCAGCGCGTGCAGGCCGGCTGCCGATGCGGCGGCGGCCAGGGATTGTCCGTCCGCGGCGACGTGGTCCACGTACAGCACGGTGCTGCCCGGCGGCAGGACCGACTTCAGCAGCGCCTTGCGCTCGACCAACGGCAGGCCGCGCACGTCCCACTCCTCGTAGTGGAGGAGATCGAACGCGTAGAACGCGACCCCGGTGGTGTCGCCGTGCGCGGCCAGACGGTCGAGCTCGGCACGCGACGGACGCCCGTGTCCGTCCACCGCCACCAGCACGCCGTCGATCACCGCGCGCTCCGCGCGCAGCCGGCAGAGGGAGGCGAGGATCGCGTCGAAGCCGGAGGCGGCTCCTCCATCCGCACCGCGCAGCTCGGCCTGTCCGTCGCGGCAGACGGCCAGCGCGCGCCGGCCCGCGAACTCCATCTCGAACAGCCACCCCGCATCGGAGAACGCCGCCCGCTCGTCGGCCGGCCGCATGGGCCGCGGCCGCGCGGGCACGGGCGCTCTGCGGGCGCCGCTGAGGTCCACGGCGGCAGGCGGATCGCCGGGTGAGCGCGCGTACCGGTCCCGAGCCTTGAACAGCAGCCAGTCGTCGCCCGCGCCCGCCGTGCGCACCAGATGCCACTCGCCGCGCAGCCGCCGGCCGCGCAGCACGACCTTGATCTCCCCGGCCGCCAGGGCCGCCGCCGTGCTCGGCGCGCGCCGTATCAGGTAGGTGCCGTCGTCCCAGATCTCCATGGTGCCGCCGCCGTACTGGCCCTTCGGAATCACGCCCCGGAACGCCACGTACTCGAGCGGATGGTCTTCGGTGTGGACGGCCAGCCGCTTCTGCGCGGGGTCGTACGAGAAGCCGCGCGGTACCGCGAAGCAGAGCAGCACGCCGTCCGTCTCCAGCCGCAGGTCGTAGTGCAGTCGTCGCGCTTCATGACGGTGCACGACGAAGCGCAGCTCGGCGCCGCCGTCGTCGGCGCCCGCGGCAGGCTCGGGCGTGCGGGAGAAGTCGCGCCTGGCGCGGTACCCGTCGAGCGCCGTGTTGCCGGCGGTGCCGGTGGGGCTCACCGTGCCGCCTCCGTTGCCGCCGCGCGGGGGGGCGGCAACGGATAGTTGCCGGTGAAGCACGCGTCGCAGAACCCGCGTGCGGCCGTGCCGGAGCAGGCGGCAAGCATCCCCTCCAGGGACAGGAACCCCAGGGTGTCGACCTTGAGGTAGCGGCGGATCTCCTCGACCGAGAGGTCGGAGGCGATCAGCTCATCGCGCGTGGGGAAGTCCATCCCGTAGAAGCACGGCGCGATGATCGGCGGCGAACAGATGCGCACGTGGACCTCCGCGGCGCCGGCCTTGCGGATGTCGATCAGGAGCTGCTTCAGCGTGGTGCCGCGCACCAGGGAATCGTCCACCACGACCACCCGTCTGCCCTTCAGCAGGCCGTCGACCGTGTTGAATTTCACCCGGGCGCGGAACTCGCGCTGATCCTGGCGCGGCGCCATGAAGGTCCGTCCCACGTAGTGGTTGCGGATGATCCCCAGCTCGTAGGGGATCCCCGACTGGTTGGCGTAGCCGAGCGCCGCGGTGTTGGCGGTGTCCGGCACGGCGATGACGATGTCCGCGTCGGCCGGGTGCTCGCCAGCCAGCGTCTCGCCCAGCCGGCGGCGCGCGGTATCCACGTACTGGTGGAACACGCGGCTGTCGGGGCGGGCGAAGTAGACGTACTCCACCACGCACGCGGCTTGCGGCGCCCGCTCCTCCAGCCGGTAGCTCTCCACGCCCTGCGGGCCCAGGACCACGATTTCGCCGCGCTCGACCTCGCGGACGTAGCGCGCGCCGACCAGATCGAGCGCACAGGTCTCCGAAACCAGGTAGTGGGTGTTCCCCTTTCGGCCCAGGCACAGCGGCCGCCAGCCGCGCGGATCGCGCAGGCCGATCACCCGGTCGCGCGTGATCATCGCGATCGCATAGGCGCCGTTCACGCGGCCGAAGGCATCCTTGATCTTGCCGATCAGATCGGGCGCCGGCGACCGTGCCATCAGGTGCAGCACCACCTCGGTATCGGAGGTGGTCTGGAAGATCGCGCCGTCGTCCACCAGCTTTTCGCGGAGGGACGCGGTGTTGGTGAAGTTGCCGTTGTGTGAGATCGCCGTGGGCCCTTCCTTGAATTCGACCAGGAAGGGCTGGGCGTTGTGCAACAGCGTGGCGCCGGTGGTCGAGTAGCGGTTGTGGCCGACGGCCAGGTTTCCCCGCAGGCCGCGCAGGATGCTCTGGTCGGCAAAGACGGACCGCACCTCTCCCATGCCGACATGGCGGTAGATCTGCGTGCCGTCGCTGGTGACGATGCCGGTGCTCTCGTCCCCCCGATGCTGCATGGCATAGAGCGTCTGATAGGCGAGAACGGCGGCGTTCCGGTTGCCGTAGATGCCGACGACCGCGCAGTTGCACCGCGGCTTGTCCAGCGGTTCGCGGCAGCCGGTCATCTCGGCGCCGTCTGGTCCGCACGCGCGCGATGGGCCGCCGTGGTGCGCAGCTTGGCGTCCAGCCGGCGGACGATCAGGTCCGCCAGCCCGGCCGCCGCCCGCGTGACGTCGCGGTCACGGGCGGCGGCAGCGAGCCACCGCCGCGCGTGAGCCTCGTCCACGTCGAGGCGGTAGAGCGCCGTGATCAGGCGGGTGCGATCGGTGTGGAGCAAGGCGGCGAGCCGGCGCTGCAGGGCCGGGAGCCCCTGCGCGGCCAGATTCCGTAGGTCGCCCGCGCCGTCAGTGCGCGCCGGCAGGCCCTCAGCCACGAGCGTCGGTCCGATGTTCGATCGGCGTGTCGATGGCGAATCCGCGGGTGCCGGCGTCCGTGGTCACGGCCACCACGCCGTCCAGATGGTCGGCTTCGGCGGCCCCGGGCTTCACCAGCACGTCGACGGAGCCAGGGCCAGTCACCAGGTGCTCTTGGTCAGCCGCATGCACGACCGTGCCGCCGGCATGCGGGAAGAACCAGATCTGCCGGGCGTCATTCGCGCCCGGCAGCGGGACGGTGATGACGACCCGCTCATCGCGCCGCTCGGCGCGGGCGCCGTCGAGTGCTTCGGGAATGCGCGCTCGCCAGCGATCGAAGAGCGATTTCGCCTCTGCGTCAGCAGGCTCGGGCTGTGGCCGCACGCGTAGCGTCAAGGTCAGCCGCGCCTCTCCGGGAATGCATACGTCGGCGCACACCAGCCAGAGTGCTTCCGCGGCCAGCTCTGCGCGGCCACTCGCGATGTCGACCGGGGGCGTGATCAGAACCGGGAGCAGCACTTGGCCGGAGTAGCCGTAGTTCATCAGATCCCCGTAGGGCATGCGCTCGGGGATCGGCCATTGGATCGGCGAAGCGGTCCAGCCCGCGGGCAGGTGCCAGTCGATGCGGGCGGCTGCTCCCGAGTCGCCCGGGTTGCGCCAGTAGGTGTGCCAGCCGTCGTCCAGGGTCTGCAGCAGCCCCACCCAGAAGGGATTACCCGGCGTGACCGTGGTCTGCTCGCTGACGAGCCGAACGCGTATGTGCTCGCCGGCCACCTCGGCCTTGTCGGCGCAGCCCGCGATCAGCGCGATCAGAATGACCGTCGCCGCGGTCCTTGCTGCGGCCATGGGCGCGCGCTGCAATCGGTCGGGTCGCGTGCCGAGCCGGTTCACCGCAATACTCTACCGGGGCCGCCTGCCGCGGACCAATGAGTCTCTCGGATGTGCCGGCGCTACGTTCCCTCTCCGGGCCTGCCGTGACTCTCTCCGGGCCTGCCGCGGCTCTCTCCGTCTCCGGGCCTGCCGTGACTCTCTCCGGGCCTGCCGCGGCTCTCTCCGTCTCCGGGCCTGCCGCGGCTCTCGCCGGGCCTGCCGCGGCTCTCTCCGTCTCCGGGCCTGGCGTGGCCCTCTCCGGGCCTGCTGTGGCGCTTGTAGGGCAGCAACGCCAGCACCCGCGCCAGCTTGATCTGGCGTGCCAGGCGGCGCTGGTTCTTGGCGGAGGTTCCCGTCACGCGGCGTGGCAGGATCTTGCCGCTCTGAGTGATGAATCGCTCCAGAATCTCCGGCTTGCGATAGGTGATGTCCAGGTTCTTGGTCCGGTCGACCTTGCGCCGGTAGTAGGGGCGCCGGCGCCCGCCGGGACCGGCCGGACCCCCGCGCTCGCCGCCACCCTCACGCGGGCTGAATCCCCCGCCAAAGCCCTCTCCGTGTTCACGCTGCATCGGCTCGGCGGCCGAGCTCGGCATGTTGTCTGACAAACGTATCCTCCGACGTATCAATGATGGCGCGGCGACCGGCGCCGCGGCAAGAGCGTGGCGGGAAACTTCCGCGTCACACGGGAAACAGCAGATTCTGCTGGGTGAATACCTCGCTGACCGAACGCCGTTCGTGGATGCGCAGGATCGCGTTGGCCAGTAGGGGCGCGATGGAGATCACCTTGACAAGGCCGCCGGCACGGCGTTCCTGGGGAACGGGAATCGTGTTGGTGACCAGCACTTCCTCGATCGACGGGCGGGTGAGCAACTCCGGCGCCTGTCCGATCAGCACCGGGTGGGTGACCGAGATGATGGCGGGCTGCGCGCCGTTGCGCATGAGCGTATCGGCCTGCTGGTGGATGGACCCCGAGGCGATCAGGTCGTCGATGATGATGGGCTTCTTGCCCTCGACGTCGCCGACCACCGCTTCCACTTCCATGTTCGAGCCGCCGACTCCTTGACGCCGCTTGTGCATCAGCACCATCGGCAGGCCCAGGATGTCGGTGTACTTCTCGGCGAGTTTGGCGCGCCCGACGTCGGGGGCGACGATCACCGCGTTGGAGAGGTCGCGCTGCCGCAGATGGTTGGCCAGCGTGGTGACCGCCGTCAGATGGTCGGACACCTTGTTGAAGAACCCCTGGATCTGCGGCGCGTGCAGGTCGACCGAGACGATGCGGTCGGCGCCGGCGTTGGCCAGCAGGTCGGCGACCAGGCGGGCGCTGAGCGGCTCCCGTCCGGTCGACTTGTGATCCTGGCGGCCGTACCCGTAGTAGGGCACGACGGCGGTGATCTGGTCGGCCGACGCGCGGCGCATCGCGTCGACGATGATCAGCAGCTCCATGAGCGTCTCGTTCACCGGGCGGCAGGTGGGTTGCACCAGGTAGATCTCCGCGCCGCGGACGCTCTCCTCGATCTGCACGTGGGTCTCGCTGTCGTTCAGCGACTTGATGCTGATCTGGCCGAGATCGACGCCCAGGATCTGCGCGATCTCGATTGCCAGCTCCGGATTGGCGCGCCCGGAGAACAGACGGAGTGTGCCCATGGAACGACCGTTTTGTGCTGGCATGTCGGGGGAAGGCGAGAGCTTATCCATCGCGTCGCCGCCCATCAAGTCCGGAAACGCGCGCCCACCCGTTCGCCATCATGCGCCAACCGCCAGTGGCGGTGGCAGGTCCTTCATGGTCACAAGCCCCGGCGCGGCCGTTGCCACGCGCGGGATGGCGTTGACCACGACCGCCGCCGTCCCAAGGTCGCCGTGCACCCCTCCGGCGATGCGCGCCTCCACCGGCGGCACGCCGTCGATCGACACGGCATCATAGGACTCGTCCAGTCCCACCGCGGCGCGGAACTCCAGGGTGACCACCTGCCGTCCCGCGGCCACGCCTACGCCCTCCTGGCGGACACCCGCAACCTGACCCGCTGAGATCGACACGTGGCCGGTCTCGATCGCGCGCGACGCCATGATGGGTTCGATGGTTTCGGTGAGGTCGTCCAGCGACCAGCCCATGCCGGCGGCGATCATGCGGGCCGATTCGGTGAGCCCGACGTGGCGGATCTCCCCGTCCGCCGCGCGCCGGCGAAACTCCGACTCTTCCAGGCCGGCGCCGATCTTGCGTTGAAACGGGCCGCGGCGGTCGCTCGCGTCCTGAACGCGGGTGACACGGATCGCGCGTACCGTCTGACACGGGACGGTCATGTACAGCGGCCACGCGTCCATCAGATAACCGGGGTTGATACCGGTGCCGAGCAGCGTCGCGCCTGCTGAGACCGCCTGCTCGTGCAACTCCGCGGCTAGCGCGGCGTTGGTGTCGTCGGGAAAGGCGAGCTCCTCGCAGGTCGACACCACGTCGACACCTTCTGCAGCAACGCGCGAAGCTGCGGCGCCACCGCCTGCAGGCTGGAGCCGGTGGTGTGGATCGCCAGCGCCGGCGCCGCGTCGTCCGGGAGCCGATCCCACGAGCCGACGATCACCGCACCGAGCGGCTCGCCGCCGCCGACCTCGCCGATGTCGCGCCCGTGCAGGGCGGGATCGATGTCGATGCCGGCGACAAGCTGCAGATGGGCGCGGCCGGCTGCCAGACGGGCGATGCGGCAGCCGATGGGCCCGCAGCCGAACTGCACGACGCGTATCGTGGGTATCATCGGCTCAAGATCGAGTCTGGGCGAGTTGCCGCCCTGCGGCAAGTCACCCACACTCGATCAAGGTTGGGGATGGGGGCGCGAGCGAGCCCGAAGGGTCCGATCGTGCCGGCGATAGCAAGGACGCGGAGCGTATGTCGAACGTGGAACTGATCCTGGGGGGTACCTTCAGCGGCAAGAGCGACTTCGCGTGCGAGCGCGCGCGTGTGGCCGCCGGGCGCGGGGCGGGCGGGGTGCTGGTGATCGCCACGGCCCTCGAAGGCGACGCCGACGTGCGCCGCCGCATCGCCGCGCACCGCCGGCGCAGGCCGCGGGAGTGGCGGACCGTGGAGGAGCCCTATCGCGTGGCGGCCGCGATCCGGGACGGCCTGGGGCTGCCCGCGCCGCCGGCGGTGATCGTGGTCGAGTGCCTGACGATGCTGGTCACCAATCTGATGCTCCGCGACGGCGTGGTCGACCGGGCGGCCGCATCGGAGCGGGTGGCCGTGGAGGTGGAGGCGATCGTCCGCGGCGCGACCGGCGCGTCCACCGCCGTGCTGATCGTCTCCAACGAGGTCGGACACGGCCTGTTCCCGACCACCTCCGAGGGCCGGCTGTTCCAGGAGCTGGCCGGCCTTGCCAACCGGCGCATCGCTGCAGCCGCCGGCACGGTCTGGACGGTCACCGCCGGCATCGCAACCCGTATCAAGTAGCGCCGGACGGCGAGCGGCTGCCTGCCGGCCAGCGGACCAGCCGTTGCGGATGGACGGGGTTGCCGGTATCCAGGGAGATGTTGCCGGCGATGCCGGTGAGGATGGACATTGCCCCGTCGACGTGCGTCGCGGCGCGCCGCAGGGGGTCCGGCTTCGGCTCCCCGAACAGGTCGGCGGCCAGTAGCGGGTCGGCGCCACCGTGGCCGCCTTCGGGCTCGGGGATCTCCACCTCGTACGGCTCCGCGAAGTGGGGGCAGATGCGCAACTCCCGCTCCTTGGCCACGCCTTCCTGCGACTTGGAGCCCTGGGCGTTCACGTAGCTCGACTCCCGCACCGTAAGCTCCAACCGCCCGCGGTCCCCGGTCAGGGCGATCCGCAGCCCCTCCCACGGGGCATAAGCGGTCAGCGAGTAGCTCATGACCGCGCCGGAGTCGTAGCGGACCAGCAGCGCCATCGTGTCCTCGATGCTGATCCCGTCGCCGAACACGCTCTGGTCGCGGAAGTAGCCGTCCTCGTGCTCGGCCTTGAGGTACATCTCCGTCAGCGCCTCACTCTGATCCAGGTGCAGCGCGAACGGGTCGTCCCTGGCCGCCTCCGAGCCGTGCGCGCGGGTATAGAAGTTGGTGACGCCGCGCTCCTCGGCGTTCTCGTGCCCGTAGAAGCGCAAGCCGCCGAGCGCCATCACCAGCTCCGGCGCGCTGTCCAGCCAGAAGTTGATCAGATCGAAGTGGTGGGTGGCCTTGTGCACCAGCAGGCCGCCCGAGTTGCGCTTGTCGCGGTGCCACCGCCGGAAGTAGTCGGCGCCGTGCACGAGGTCGAGCAGCCACTCGAAGTGCACGGCGGTCACCGTGCCGATGACGCCCTCCATCAGGAGCTGGCGCACCAGCGATGCATGTGGGGAGTAGCGGTAATTGAACGTCACCCGCAGGTTCCTGCCGGTACGCTCGACCGCGTCAAGGATCTGCTGGCACTTGCCGGCGTCGACGGTCATCGGCTTCTCGGTGATGGCGTCGCAGCCGAGCTCCAGGGCGCGAACGATGTAGCGGTGGTGGGTGCGGTCGATGGAGGTGACGATGACCACGTCCGGCTTGCATTCGGCCACCATGCGGTCGAACGCGTCCGCGCGGTAGGTTGGCACCGGCGCGTAGGAGAACTGCTCCTGCAGCAGGTGGTTGGCGTAGTTCATGCGGGTCTGGTTGAGGTCGCAGAACCCCACCAGTTCCGCCGAGTCGGTGTAGTCGGAGGCGATACTCTCGTAGAAGGAGCGGGCGCGCCCACCCGTGCCCACTTGTGCGTAGCGTGTTCGCTTCATCTGTAGGCCTCAGTCCTGCTGGCTGAACGCTGCGTCGAAGGCGATCGCGGAGGCGGACAGGTCGGTGCGGCGCGTGAAGGCGAGCGCCTCCGGCGCGCCCTGCTCGCGGTCCATGCCCGAGTCCTCCCATTCGATGGACAGCGGGCCCTGGTAGCCGATCGCGTTCAGGGCGCGGAACACCCGCTCGAAGGGCACGTCGCCGCGCCCCGGTGACACGAAGTCCCAGCCGCGGCGCAGGCTCCCGAACGGCAGGTGCGACGCCAGCGCGCCGTTGCGGCCGTTGTGGTTGCGCTTCGATTCCTTGACGTGGGCGTGGTAGATGCGGTCGGCGAAGTCCAGGACGAACTGCTCCGGATCGACCATCTGCCACACCAGGTGGCTGGGATCGAAGTTGATCCCGAACGCCGGCCGGCGGTCCACCGCCTGCAACGTGCGCTGCGTGGTCCAGTAGTCGTAGGCGATCTCCGACGGGTGCACCTCCAGCGCGAAGCGCACGCCCTCGGCGTCGTAGACGTCCAGGATCGGGTTCCAGCGGTCGGCGAAGTCCCGGTAGCCGTCGTCGATCATGCCGTCGACCGCCGGCGGGAAGCCGGCGACCGCGTACCAGACCTTGGAGCCCGTAAAGCCGGCGACCGTGTCCACCCCGAACGCGGCGGCGGCGCGGGCGGTTTCCTTCATCCGTTCCGCGGAGCGCTGCCTGACCCCCTCGGGATCGCCGTCGCCCCAGATCTCGGGCGGCAGCATGGCCTGGTGGCGGGCGTCGATGGGAAAGTCGCACACGCACTGGCCGACCAGATGGTTGCTTATCGCGAAGCACTTGAGGCCGTGCCGTTCCAGCAGCTCGCGCTTGGCGGCCACGTAGCCCTTGTCCGCGAGCGCCTTGTCAACCTCGAAGTGGTCACCCCAGCAGGCCAGCTCCAGGCCGTCGAAGCCCCACGCCGCCGCCTTGGCGGCCAGCTCCTCCAGCGGCAGGTCGGCCCATTGGCCGGTGAACAGCGTTACGGGACGTCCCATGTCATGCCTCCTCCAAGGAGTACCACTTGCGGTCGCTCGCGGAGCTGGCGACGCAGGCGGTGATGAACGCCATGCCGCGCACCCCGTCGTCGACCGTGGGGAAATCGAGACCGGCGGGCGGCTCGGTGCCTTCCAGGCGCGCCTGCAGGGTCAGGGCGTAGTTGCGGTACAGGTTGGCGAACGCCTCCAGATAGCCCTCCGGGTGGCCCGGCGGCAGGCGGGTGTGGGCGCCGGCCGCCTCGGACAGCTCGCCCACGCCGGTGCGCCGCACCTCGCGGTGGCGGTCGGCCCACTTGACGATCAGGGTGTTGGGCTCCATCTGGTGCCACTCCAGGCCGCCCTGCTCGCCGTAGACGCGGATGGCCAGCGCGTTCTCCTCGCCCGCGGAGACCTGGCTGGCGTACAGGACACCCTTGGCGCCCTGCTGCAGGCGCACCAGCACGTTGCCGTCGTCCTCCAGCCTGCGGCCCTCCACGAAGGTGGTCAGGTCCGCGCACAGCTCCGTGATCGACAGCCCGGTGATGTACTCCATCAGGTTTTCGGCGTGGGTGCCGATGTCGCCGATGCAGGAGCTGATGCCGGCCTGCGCGGGATCGGTTCGCCACGCGGCCTGCTTCATGCCGGTAGCTTCCTCCAGCCTGGCCAGCCACCCCTGCGGGTACTCGACCACCACCTTGCGGATGCGGCCGATCGAGCCGTCGCGGGCCAGCCGCCTCGCCTCCTTGACCATGGGATAGCCGGAGTAGTTGTGGGTGAGCCCGTACTGCAGCCCGGTGGACCGGACCAGCTCGCGCAGCGCCAGCGCCTCGTCCAGGTCGTAGGTCATGGGCTTGTCGCTCATGACGTGGAAGCCGGCCTCGAGCGCCGCCTTGGCTACCGGGAAGTGGACGTTGTTGGGCGTGACGATGGAAACGAAGTCCATGCGCTCACCGTCCGGCAGCGCGGCCTCCCGTTCCATCATTTCCGGGTAGGTGCCGTACACGCGGTCGGCCGGCAGGTAGAGGTCGGCGCCGGACGCGCGCGACTTGTCGGGGTCGCTGGAGAACGCCCCGCAGACCAGCTCGATGTGGCCGTCGAGGGCGGCGGCCATGCGGTGCACGGCGCCGATGAAGGCGTCGCGTCCGCCGCCCACCATGCCCATGCGGATCTTTCTACTCATGATCCTTCCTACTGATGATTGTCCACTTCTGCCGTGTCCGCTCCGTTACTTGACCCGAGCGCCGCTGGCGGTGTCGCCCGGCACCTCGACCAGGGCCAGGTTGCCGGCGTCGTCCTCGGCGGCAAGCAGCATGCCCTGCGACTCGATGCCGCGCAGCTTGGCGGGTTTGAGGTTGGCCACCACGATGATCTTGCGGCCGACCATCTGCTCCGGCTCGTACCAGGCGGCGATACCGGCGACGATGGTGCGCTCCTCGTCGCCGATGCGGACGCCGAGCTTGAGCAGGCGGTCGGTCTTGGGGACGCGCTCGGCGGTCAGGACTTCCGCGACACGCAGGTCGACGCGGCCGAATTCGTCGAAGGTGATCAGGTTGTCGTCGCTCATCTCGGGTTCCTTGACGGTGGGTTCCGGGCGGGCGGGCTTCGGCGGCTCGGCGTGCTGCGCCGCCGATTTCCTTGTCCGGGGCTGCTTGCCGGTGTCGATGCGCGGGAAGAGGATCGGCGGGGCGGGGTCGACCTGGGTGCCGGGCGGCGTGAGCCCCCAGCGCACACCATCACGGACGCTCTGCTGCTGTCCGCCCACGGCAGCCAGCAGCGTCGCCGACTTGGCCGGCATCGCCGGCGCCAGCAGCACCGCGACGATGCGCAGCCCCTCCACCGCGGTGTAGAGCACGGTTTCCAGGCGCTCGCGTTCTTTCGGGTCCTTGGCCAGCGCCCACGGCTGCTGGTCGTTGAAATAGCGGTTCAGGCGGCGCACGAACTGCAGGACTTCCTCCAGGGCGCCGTTCACGCGCATCCTGGCGATCAGGGCACGCACCGAATCGGCAAGGCCGTCGGCGTGCTCCTGCACCTCGCGTTCGGGCGGCCCCGGCTGCGGCGCGCCGATGGTGCCGCCCAGATGGCGGTTGACCAGGGTGAGCGATCGCGACATCAGGTTGCCCAGATCGTTGGCCAGGTCGGCGTTGTAGCGTTCGACCAGACCGTGCTCGCCGGCGTTGCCGTCGTTGCCGTACGGGAGGATGCGCAGCAGGTAGTAACGCACGGCGTCGGTTCCGTAGCGGTCGGCAAGCTCGAACGGGTCCAGGACGTTGCCGAGCGACTTGCTCATCTTGCGCCCGTCGGACCCGGACAGGTAGCCGCCGACCAGGATGCGCTCCGGCAGCGGCAGGCCGGCCGACTTGAGCATGGTCGGCCAGAACATGGCGTGCTGGCGCAGGATGTCCTTGCCGATCAGGTGCCACGTGCGCGGCCAGAACGTGTGGTACCGGGGATCGTCCGGGTAACCGAGCGCGGAGACGTAGTTGATCAGCGCGTCGAACCAGACGTAGGTGACGTGCGCATCGTCCCACGGCATGGCGATCCCCCACGGCAGCCGCTCGCGCGGCCGGGAGATCGACAGGTCGCCGATCGGCTCGCGCAGCAGGCCCAGCATCTCCGATCGGTAGCCGTCGGGATGGACCCAGCCGGGATTGGACTCCAGGAACTCGCGCAGCCAGTGGCGGTACTTCTCCATGCGGAAGAACCAGTTGCCTTCGCGGCGCAGGACCGGCGGGTCGCGGTCCTCCGGGAGCTTGCCGTCGACCAGCTCGTCTTCGCCCACGTAGCGCTCCTGGCCGACCGAATACAGCCCTTCGTAGTCGCCGAAGTAGACGTCGCCGGCGTCGTGGACACGCTGCAGGAGCGTGCGCACCACCCGCTTGTGGCGCTCCTCGGTGGTGCGGATGAAGTCGTCGTGGGAGATGTCGAGCGCCTCCCAGGCGTCGCGGAATCGGCCACTGACGCGGTCGACGAACGCCTGCGTGTCCTCGCCGGCTTCGGCCGCGGCGTTGTTCACCTTCTCGCCGTGCTCGTCGGTGCCGGTCAGGAAGTACGTGTCGTGGCCGTCCGAGCGGTGCCAGCGCGCCAGGAAGTCGGTGGTCACGGTGGTGTAGGCGTGACCGACGTGCGGCTGGTCGTTCACGTAGTAGATGGGGGTGGTGACGTAGCAGGGGGCTTTGGACATGATGCGGCTCGACGGACCCGCGGCGCGGGTGCGTATCTTGCTAGACGCGGGAGATCCGCGCAACGTCCCCGAGCGCCGCATTCCGGGCAGCGAACGCCATCGTCGATGTCGGCTGGCCTCCTGCCCGTGCCGGCGCCGCTGCGATCCCGAATGGCTGTGGTACGATCGATACCGTGGCTGTCCAGACCGTTCCGGCAACGAGCGATTGGCCCACCAGCACGCAGCCGCCGCCGCTGGAGAACGGCGACCGGCTGAGCCGCGGAGAGTTCGAACGGCGATACTCCGCCCGGCCGGATCTCAAGAAGGCGGAACTGATCGAGGGGGTCGTCTACATGCCGTCACCGGTACGTTCTACCAGTCACTCACGACCGCACGCCGCAATTCTGGGATGGCTTGTGACCTACTGCGCTTCCACGCCGGGAGTGTGGGCAGACGACAATGCTACGGTGCGGCTCGATCTGGACAACGATCCTCAGCCGGACGCGCTGCTGCGCATCGACGAGGAAGCGGGAGGCCGCTCCCGCATCAGCGCCGACGACTATGTCGAGGGCGCCCCGGAGTTGATCGTCGAGATCGCGGCGAGCAGCGCAGCGATCGATCTGCACGACAAGCTGCGCGCGTATCGGCGCAACGGCGTGCAGGAGTACGTGGTGTGGCGAGTCCTGGACCGGCAGATCGACTGGTTCGTTCTGAGTGATGGCGAGTACCGGCCCCTAACCGCGGACTCGGCCGGCACGATCGAGAGCCACGTGTTTCCCGGACTGCGCCTTGCCGTCGATGCGCTGCTGCAGGGAGACACCGCGCGGGTGCTGATGGAGCTGCAGAGCGGCTTGCGCACTCCCCGACATGCTACGTTCGTCGAGAACCTGCACAGAGCGGCGCGCACCAAGGGGGACCGTTAGCGGCCCCTGTACCGTGACCCGGTACGTGAACACGAGCGGATAGGTGGTGCTCATGTGCCTCAGACCTATCGTCGGCGGGCTACCGGCACATCGTCAAGCGGAACTGCCGCGCCGCCGCCTGAAGCCGGCGAACATCGATGCCGCGACCGCGCACCGGCAGACCCCGTCACCGCGCCGTAAGCCCGTCGAGTTGGCGAGCACCGCCTTTCCCCGGGCGCGGGAGCGCTCGAACGAGAGGGCTTTGCGCGCGTTGGATCGAGAATCGGGCATGGCGGCGGCGGAGCGGCGTCAGCACGATCTTGATGACTTGGCCGCGGCTTGGGTGGACGATCCCGAGTTCGACCGGGTTATCGAGGTTCCCCCCGGTGGTGCCAGCGCTCGAATGCCTCTCGCGCCTGCCGGGTGGGCGCGGCGTCGGCGCTGGCGACGACCGGCGCCAGGCTGGCGATGCCTTCGAGCACGCCGCCCACGTGGTTGCGTGCCAAGTCGCCGGGCGGGACCACCCGGTGCAGGATGCGCTCCGCCTCGTCCAGGGCTTCGGTAGGCGGTGTCTCCTGTTCGCGGCGGCGCTCGATCGCCGCGATCGCTCCCATCACGTCCGCGATCGCGGCGCGCATCCGGATCAGGAGTTCCGTCTGTTCCAGGAGGTCCCGGGGATCGGCGCCGACACGCGGGTCGGACGTCACGTGCACGCTCGTGGCGTTGCTGGTCCCGTCGGCGACCAGCTCGATGCGGTAGTCGCCGGGGGAGGCCAACGGCGCCACGCCGGTGTCGAACGGATCGTCCGCGTGCGGTGAGGGCGCGTACGGGGTGTAGGTGAGGTCCCAGACCATGCGGTTGAGGCCGGCGGCGCAGGCGAGATCGCCGGCGGGCGGGTCCGCGCCGTCGCTCGCGAACCGGCGAACGTCCCGTCCGTGTGCATCGACGATGCGGAGCGTGGCCGACCGGCAGCCTTCCGGCAGCCAGTAGTAGAGCAGCGCTCCCCGCGGGCGCGGGCTCCCCGAGTCCAGGAACTCGCGACGGCCGTCGCCGGCACGCTCGTGCTCGACGAAGGTGGCCTCCACGCCGAGCGAGCCGATCTGGTAGGTCTTCTGCGGGCCGGCCCAGGGATCCCAGCCGACCTGCGGCAGCGTGCGCACCGTGGGGCGCGGCGGTACCAGCCCCGCGGAGCAGTCGGTCGCGCGCCGCAGGGGGGTCAGGTCGTCGAGGATCCAGAAGGAGCGGCCGTGGGTGGCCGCCACCAGGTCGCCCTGATGGACTCGCAGGTCGTAGACCGGTGCGACCGGCAGCCGGCTCCAGCGCTCGGTCGCGTCGTTCATCCGGTCCGGGTGGTGCGGGGACGGCTCCAGGCAGAGGACGGACGACCACTCGGGCAGGTCGCCGGGCGTCACCTCCTGCCAGCTCTCGCCGCCGTCGCGCGTGCGGTATACGCGGCCGTCGTCCGAGCCGGCCCAGATCTCCCGCGGCCGCTGGAGCGACTCGGCCAGCGCGATGATCGTGCAATAGACGTCGGAGGGGCCTTCGCCGGTGATCGGACCACCGGAGGCGACCGTCCGATCAGGGTCGTTGCGGGTGAGGTCGGGGCTGACCGGCTCCCAGCTTCCGCCCTCGTCCGTCGAGCGGAACACCACGTTGCCAGCGGTCAGGAGCACGCGCGGGTCGTGGCGGGAGGAGAGCACCGGAAAGGTCCAGTTGAAGCGTGCCGGCCACTCGGCCGGCGGGCTGGATCCGTCCATGGCCGGCACCGGCGTGATCAGCCGCACCTGGCCGCTGCGGTGGTCGTAGCGCATCAGGCTGCCCGGCCCGCCGGGGCTGCTCCCGGTCGCTCCGGCGTAGACGATGTCGGGGTCGTCGCGCTTCACGGCGATGTGGCCGCTCTCGGCGCTGCCGGTGGTGTGGAACGGTACACTTTCTTGCAGAACGACCACACCTGATCGGGATCGGTGGGGTGGGCGTACACGTGGGTGAAGTAGAACGGCTTCTCCCGAAACCTATTCTCATACTGCGCCACTGAGGCGGCCGCCCACCGGCGGATCGTCGGTGCAATCTACCCGATATCGCCCATCTATTCCTGCTGCATCGTCACATTTGTGCGGAGGAGGACTGCCGGTTACTCGGCTGTGGGCAGCTCGCCCAGTCGGGGGAGCAACTCCCAACGTCCCCGCGACCCGTCCGTTGCACCTTGCCATTCATGTAGGCGATGCCCACACTCCCCTATGGCGCGGATTCAGCACGATCAGACAGGTGCCGCCGCGGCTGGACCGGGGGACTTGATCACCAGCCCTGATTGTGCATACGTTGCAGACGATATGCGACCGCTTGAATCGGACACCGTCATCCCAACGCCCCAGGAAGACGCCATCATCAACGCCGGCATCGCCGCCGACCCCGATACGCCCGAGCTTACCGACGAGTGGTTCAGGCGGGCACGGCCGGCGAGCGAGGTCGTGCCACATATCGTGGAACGGGCCCGTCGCGCCCGCGGCAAGCAGAAGGGACCGACGAAGGAGCGCATCAGTATTCGGCTCGACGCTGATATCACAGCGCACTTTCGCGCCGGCGGGCGGGGCTGGCAGACGAGATTGAACGACACGCTACGCCGCGCGGTCTTCGGGTCCTGAATCACGGGAGGATCACGGCGCCTGCTCAGTGCATTCCCGGCAGACGGTGCTGGAAGCGGCCTACTCGTCGGGCAGCGACACCGCGAGCCGCGCAAGCGCCGCCTCTCCCTGGCCGTGCCAGCGCTCGAATGCCTCCCGCGCCTGCCGGGTCGGCGCGGCGTCGGCGCTGGCGACCACCGGCGCCAGGCTGGCGAGGCCCTCGAGCACGCCGCCCACGTGGTTGCGTGCCAAGTCGCCCGGTGGCACGACGCGGTGCAGGATGCGTTCCACCTCGTCCAGAGCTTCGGTCGGCGGGTCTGCCTGCTCGCGGCGGCGCGCGATCAAGTCGAGCGCGCCCATCACTTCCGCGATCGCGGCGCGCATCCGGATCAGGAGTTCCGTCTGTTCCAGGAGGTCCCGGGGATCGGCGCCGACCCGCGGGTCGGACGACACGTGCACGCCCGTCGCGCTGCTCGTCCCGTCGGCGACCAGCTCGATGCGGTACTCGCCCGGGGCGGCGAGCGGCGCCACGCCGCTGTCGAACGGATCGTCCGCGTGCGGTGAGGGTGCGTACGGGGTGTAGGTGAGGTCCCAGATCAGGCGGTTGAGGCCGGCGGCACAGGGGAGGTCGCCGGCGGTTGGGTCCGCGCTGTCGTTCGCGAACCGGCGAACGATCCGGCCGCTTGCGTCGGCGATGTGAAGCGTGGCGGACCGGCAGCCCTCAGGCAGCCAGTAGTAGATCAGCGCTCCCCGCGGACGCGGGCTGCCCGAGTCGAGAAACTCGCGGCGGCCGTCGCCGGCACGCTCATGCTCCACGAAAGTCGCCTCCACGCCCAGCGAGCCGATCTGGTAGGTCTTCTGCGGGCCGGCCCAGGGATCCCAGCCGACCTGCGGCAGCGTGCGCACCGTGGGGCGCGGCGGTACCAGCCCTGCGGAGCAGTCGGTCGCGCGCCGCAGGGGGGTCAGGTCGTCGAGGATCCAGAAGGAGCGGCCGTGGGTGGCCGCCACCAGGTCGCCCTGGTGGACGCGCAAGTCGTACACGGGGACCGCCGGCAGCCGGCTCCAGCGCTCGGTCGCGTCGTTCATCCTGGTCCAGGACCCGCCGTCGTCGAGCGAGGCGTACGCCCCGGTCTCGGTGCCGGAGTACAGCAGCCCCGGGCGCTCCGGGTCGCAGCGGATCACGCGGGTGAAGTCGTCGGCGGGCAGGTCGCCCGTGATCGACTGCCACGACGCACCGCCGTCGGTCGTGCGGTACAGCATCGGTCGCGTGTCGTCCAGCCGGTAGCGCGTGGCGGCCAGATACCAGCGGTCCGGATGGTGCGGGGACGGCTCCAGGCAGAGGACGGACGACCACTCGGGCAGGTCGCCGGGCGTCACTTCCAGCCAGCTCTCACCGCCGTCGCGCGTGCGGTGTACGCGGCCGTCGTCCGAGCCGGCCCAGATCTCCCGCGGCCGCTGGAGCGACTCGGCCAGCGCGATGATCGTGCAATAGACGTCGGAGGGGCCTTCGCCGGTGATTGGACCACCGGAGGCGACCGTCCGATCAGGGTCGTTGCGGGTGAGGTCGGGGCTGACCGGCTCCCAGCTTCCGCCCTCGTCCGTCGAGCGGAACACCACGTTGCCGGCGGTCAGCAGCACGCGCGGGTCGTGGCGGGAGGAGAGCACCGGAAAGGTCCAGTTGAAGCGTGCCGGCCACTCGGCCGGCGGACTCGATCCGTCCATGGCCGGCACGGGCGTGATCAGCCGCACCTGGCCGCTACGGTGGTCGTAGCGCATCAGGCTGCCCGGCCCGCCGGGGCTGCTCCCGGTCGCTCCGGCGTAGACGATGTCGGGGTCGTCGCGCTTGACGGCGATGTGGCCGCTCTCGGCGCTGCCGGTGGTGTAGCAGTCTGCCCAGCGGATGGCGCCGTAGGTGCTGTCGGACGGCACGCTGACGGCGCTGGAGTCCTGCTGCGTGGCGTAGACCCGGTAGGGGAAGCGGTCGTCCACCTCCATCCGGTAGAACTGCGCGGTCGGCTGGTTGTAGATGCTGCTCCAGGTCTCGCCCCCGTCCAGGCTGACGGTGGCGCCGCCGTCGTTGCCCTCGATCATCCGCATCGGGTTGGCGGGGTCGATCCACAGGTCGTGGTCGTCGTGATGGGGCGTGGAGATCACGTCGAACGTGTGGCCGCCGTCGGTCGAGCGGTACACCTTCTTGCACAGCGACCAGACCTGATCGGGATCGGTGGGATGGGCGTACACGTGGGTGAAGTAGAACGGCTTCTCCCGCAGCTCGGTGTCGTTGTTGACCAATTCCCACGACTCGCCGTCGTCGTCGGAGCGGTACAGCCCGCCGTCGCGCGCTTCGATCAGCGCCCACACGCGGCCCGCCCGCGCCGGCGAGACGGCGATGCCGATCCGGCCCAGGATGCCGCGGGGCAGCCCCGGCCGGCCGGTCAGCTCCTGCCAGGTGTCGCCGCCGTCCGTGGAGCGGAAGATGCCGGAATCGGGACCGCCGGACCTGACGGTCCAGGGCTTGCGGATCACCTGCCAGAGCGCCGCGAACAGCACGTGCGGCCGGTTCGGGTCCAGGGTCAGGTCGTCGGCGCCGGCCGCTTCGCTGCGGTACAGCACCCGCTCCCAGGTGGCGCCGCCGTCGGTGGAGCGGTACACGCCGCGCTCCGGGTTGCGGCCGAAGGCGCGGCCCAGCGCTGCCGCGTACACCGTGTCCGGGTCCCGCGGATGCACGCGGATCCGGCTGATGTGGCGCGTGGCCGCCAAGCCCAGGTGGCGCCACGACTCGCCGCCGTCGTCGCTGCGGTACACGCCGTCGCCGTGCGTGACGTCGACCCGGATCTGCGTCTCGCCCATGCCGGCGTACACCGTGCGGTGCGCGGACGGCGCCACGGCGATGGCGCCCACGGATCCGGTCCGGAAGTGGCCGTCGGAGACGTTGCGCCAGAAGCGGCCCGCGTCGGTGGTCTTCCAGACGCCCCCTGCGCAGGCGCCGAAGTAGAACACCAGCGGCTCGGCCGGATCGCCGGCGACGGCCACCACGCGGCCGCCGCGGTGCGGGCCGATGCTGCGCCAGCGCATCGCCGCAAGCGCGGCGCGGGGACCGCTCACCGGGAAACCGCGGACTCGACTGCGATGCGGCCGGCCACGATCCGGCCGGTGGCCTCGATCACCCGATCGACCTGCGCGGCGCCGATGTGCCGGTTGACCACCAGGCGGACGCGGGTCGGCGGACGCGGACCGCCCAGCACGCCCTCGGCGCGGTAGCGGTCGAGCATCTCGTCGGCGGTCCAGCCCAGGCCGCGCACGTCCACCACCGCGAAGTTGGTCGGGATCGGCGGCTCGACCACCTTGATGCCGTCGATGGTTCGGAGCCCGGCGCGGAGCCGCGCGGCGTGGACGTGATCCTCGGCAAGCCGGTCGACCATCACCTCCAGGGAGACGATGCCGGCGGCGGCGATCACGCCGGCCTGGCGCATCGAGCCGCCGTGGATCTTGCGGGTGTCGCGGGCGGCTTCGATGAACGCCGCGTCGCCGCAGAGCATCGATCCCACCGGGGCGGAGAGCCCCTTGGAGACGCAGAACATCACCGAATCGACCTGCTCCACCAGCTCGGCGGCGGTCAGCCCCTGCGCGACCGCGGCGTTGAACAGCCGCGCTCCGTCGCAGTGCACGCGCATGCCGGCCGCGTGTGCGGCTCCGGTCACGGCGTTCACCTGCGCGGGCGTCACCGCGCCGCCGCCGGTGTAGTTGTGCGTATTCTCGATGCACAGCAGCCGTGGCTCTGCGCCCGGATGGCCGGCGATCGCCTGCTGCAGGTGGTCGGGGGCGAGCACTCCCCACTCGGTATCCACCGAGGCCGACTCGACCGGGAACAGCGCCCGCGCGAAGCGGTCGCGGTCGCTCGAGAACATGTGCGCGTGCGTCTCGTGAACGGCCAGCGCCGGCCGGCCGCCGCCGGAACGGGCGCCGATCTCCAGGTGGGTGATCAGGGCGGTGCTGTTGCCCATGCTGCCGCTCGGCACGTACACGGCCGCTTCCTTGCCGAGCCGCTCGGCGGCCATCGCCTCCAGCCGCTGGACGGTGGGATCGTCGCCGAAGGTGTCGTCGCCCACCTCGGCGGCGTGCATGGCCTGCCGCATGCGCTCGGTGGGGTGGGTGAGGGTGTCGCTGCGCAGGTCCACAGTCGCGTCGGCATTGGTCGCGTCGGTGCTCATCGCATTCCTCCACAGGCGTCGAGCAGCATCTCCTGCACGATCAGGTCGTGCTCGGGCGAGAAGCGCGGAGTGCGCTCGCCTCGCGCGACCTGAATGAGCTCCTCCAGGTCGCCGAGGTAGCGGGGACGTGACTCCACTTCGATGTCCTGCCAGCCCTCCTGATAGGGAGGCTTTGGCTCGCGCAGGCAGAGCTGGATATGCGGCGGCTCGATCGGCTCCAGGATGGCGCTGCCGCCCAGGCCGTGCACCTCCACGCGGCGGTGCGGTCCGGACTGCGTCTCCAGCGAGGTGCCCTCGATCACCGCCAGCGCCCCCTGCTGAGCGTAGTCGAAGACGATCACGCCCAGGTCGGTGCCGTCCGGCATCGCCTCGAAACCGCGCGCCGAGGAGCGAAGAAAGGGATGGATGGCGTCCGCCTTGCCGAACATCCAGGCGACTTGATCGAACAGGTGGCAATTCTCCTCGATCATGATCCCGCCTTCGTAGCGGTGGAGCTGGTTGCGGTGGTAGTACTCCGGCTCGCTGCCGGCCCGGAAGCGGGCGAAGTTCACGCGGCCCAGCAGGCCGTCGCGCACCCAGCCCTGAATCATCTCCAGGCCCGGGTTGTAGCGCCACTGGTAGCCCATCTGGATGCACAGATTGGATCTGCCGGCCAGCTCGTACAGCTCGCGCAGCGCCTCCACGGAGGTGCCCGGCGGCTTGTCCAGGTGGATGTGCTTGCCGGCTTCGATGGCGCGGCGTGCCCACGGGATGCATTCCCAGGGCCAGGTCTCGATGAAGACGACGCCGATCGTGTCGTCGCCCAGGATCTCGTCGGGATCGTCGATGAAGCGCACCCCGCGCCAGGCCTCGCGACCGCCGCGCGCGGCGAGCATCTCCGGATCCGGTTCATGGACGCCGACCATCTCGGCGTCCAGCCGGCGGAGCACCGGCTGCGACTCCGGCTGCACCGCCTTGGTGGCGTGTGTGTGGGCGATGCCGATCTGTCCGATGCGCAGCGTCTGCGCCATGGGTACCTCCTGCCTGCGGTTCTTAGTGTACGACAGGTCGGGAGTGTCCCGCGCGGGCGCCCCCGCCGTCGCGTATGATCTGGCTGGAAGACGATGGGCGACGGCTGGAAGCAGCGGGTCCGCGACCCGGTTCACGGACTCATCATGTTCGGCGGCCGCGACCCGCGCGGGAACGAGACGGACCGGATCGCGTGGCGCCTGCTCAACACGAAGGAGTTCCAGCGGCTGCGCCGCATCCGGCAGCTCGGCTTCTCCGATATGGTCTACCCCGGGGCAACCCACAGCCGGTTCGCCCATAGCATCGGCGTCTACCATGTGGCGCGCCGGTTGCTGGACGTAATCGCGCGCGAGCAGGGAGCGAAGCACGACCGCGACCGGGCGCGCGTTGCACTTCTGGCCGCTCTCCTGCACGATGTCGGACACGGGCCCTTCAGTCATGCGTTCGAGAACGTCGCCCGAACGACGGGACTGCCCAAACGTCACGAGGATTGGAGCGCGGAGATCGTCCGGGGCGACACCGACGTCAACCGCGTGCTGCGGGAGGTAGATGAGCAACTGCCGGAACAGGTCGGCGCGCTGCTGAAGGAGGAGGAGGCGAAAGACGTCTACGCCGCTGTCGTTTCCAGCCAGTTCGACGCCGACCGGATCGACTACATCCAGCGGGACCGAATGATGACCGGCGTCCAGTTCGGCGACGTCGACAGCGATTGGCTGCTCGATTGTCTGGAAGTCGGTTCGGTCACCATCGGCGAACAGGATTACGTCCCGGTGCAGTGCCTGTATCTCGGGCCCAAGGGGATCGGCGTCGCGGAGGAATATCTGGAGGCGCGGTTCCGGCTCTATTGGACGGTGTACATGCACAAGACGACGCGGGCCGCCGAAAAAATGCTCGAGGCGCTACTGGAAGCCGCCGCCTCCGCGTTGCGGGAAAGCGACGTGGCCGGCCGGGAACCCATATTGCGATATCTCACGTCCGAGACGCGGTCGCTCGACGCGTACCTCCGTCTCGACGACGCCGCGATCTGGGCCGCTCTTGCAGAGTATGCCGATTGTCGAAACCCGCGCATCGCCGATCTTGCCAGCCGTCTTCGCGACCGTCACCTCTACAAGTGCCTCGAAATCGGGTCATGGGATGAACCGCAGGGCAACCTGTACTTGCGTTTTCGACGCGAGTTGCAGGAACGCCAACTCGAATGGCTGGACGACCTGCTGTTCGACCAGTCGACGATTACGCCGTACACGTGGTATGACTTCGACGACGACGCTTCGGCCCTCAGCAAGGTTCTTGTGAAGGTGCATTCGGAGATGAACGAACCGAAGGACATCGCCGAAGAGTCTCCGATCGTGAAGGCGCTCCGTGACGAAAAGCTCGGACGTGTTCAGCGTGTCTACGCACCGGATAAGGAAAAAGTCGTGGAACTCGACGAGATCCTCAAGGAGATGAGAAGGTGAACGTCGCAGATATTGTCGTCAACCTGATCGCGCTGCACGGTGGCGAGGTGGTCGGCCGGACACGGCTGCAGAAGGAGGCGTATCTCCTGCATCGCTGCGGAGCGAACTTGGACCTTCCGTTCATTTATCACCATTATGGGCCGTACTCTTTCGCGCTTGTCGACGGGTTGATCGACGCACGAGCGGAGGGCCGGATCGAGATAGAGGAACGGCTCGGGTCGTACGGAATCCGTTATGCCATCTTCAGATCGAAGGGAAACTCCGGGGTCCGGGACCGTCTTGGGGACCTTCCAGCCACGTCGGCACGGTCACTGCTGGAGAAGATGCAGGAGGTATCCGATATCGTCCTTGAGCTGGCGGCGACCATCGTCTTTCTGCGCGAAGACGGTGGCTACGGGTACGACGCAATGGCGGAGACGAAGGAGCGCAAGCCGCTCAAGGCGACGAGAGATCGAATGGAACAGGCGCTCATGCTGCTGCGCAAGCTCGGTTTGGAGCAGGAGGTAACCGTAGCTTCCGTCTGAACTGAGAGCGCCGTCACGTCGTCAACTCATAGTTCCTTGCCAATGCACGAACGGAATACGCTACGCGAAGCGGTCGGGGCGGTACGGATGCAGATCGACCGCGGGCCGGCTGCCGCCGATCAGGGCGGCCACCGCCTCGCCCGTGGCGGGACCCAGCGATACGCCCAGCGTGCCGTGCGCGGTGGCCAGGACGACGTTGGGGTGCGCGCGCGGCCGGCCGATGATCGGCAGCGTGTCGGGGCTGAGCGGGCGCAGGCCGTGCCACACCTCGGCGTCGGCGGCGCCGGCATCGAAGCGGGCGCCCGGCACCACGCGTGCGGCGCCCTCCAGGATCGCCTGCACGCGCCGCACCGTGATGGAGCGGTCCAGGCCGGCCAGCTCCAGCGTGCCGCCGATCCTGACGCCGTGCGGCAGGGGGGTGGCCACCGCCCGCGCCTCTCCCAGGTTGACCGGCCGGCGCGGCCGCCAGGACGGGCTGGAGAACGTGATCGAGTAGCCCTTGGCGGCCTGCACGGGCAGGCGCAGATCGAGCCCGGCAGCGATGCGCGGGCTCCAGGAGCCGGCGGCGATCACGACCTGCCCGGCGCTGATCTCGCCGCGCGAGGTGAGCACCGAGGCGCGCGTGCCCGGTCCGCCCGGCTGCACCCGGATCACGTCGGTCTGCTCGACGACACGGGCGCCGGCGTCCACCGCCTGCGCGTGCAGCCAGCGCACGAAGGAGCGGGGATCGACGTGCGCGTCGCCGGGGTACAGCACGCCGCCGGTGACCCGGGGCGACAGGGCGGGCTCCATCTGCCGCACCTGCTCGCCGGTGAGCTGCTCGAACGGGATGCCGTGCCGCGCGGCCTGATGGGACTCTTCGAGGTGGTGCTGCAGCGCCTCCTCCGTCAGGAACGCGTACAGCACGCCGTCGGCGGCGTAGCCGTAGGGATGGTCGCCGTCCGCGGCTGCCGTCGCCGCCATGGCAGCCATGCGGGCGTGCAGCTCGGCGCTGTGCTGCAGCAGCTTGGCCATCGCGGCCGTGCCGGCCTCGGCCCGCGCCGGTGTGGAGGCACACGCGAAACGCCACAGCCAGCGGACCATCTCGGCCCGCCACGGGCTGCGGATGTACAGAGGGCTGGCCGGATCGAACAGCCAGCGCAGTCCCTGCGTGACCACGCCGGGCGCGGCGATCGGCACGGCATGGCTAGGGCAGACCAAGCCCTGGTTGCCGTAGGAGCAGGCCAGCCGGTCGCCGATCGTGGCTGACTCGACCACCGTCACGCGGGCTCCGGCCCGTGTCAGATGCCAGGCGCAGCTCATGCCGATGACGCCGCCGCCCACGACCAGGACATCCGGGCTGCGGTCGTCGATCATGGTGCGGGAGCCCGCGCGATGCGGCGAAGCTGGCCACAGGCGGCGTCCACCCTGCGGCCCCGTTCCTTGCGGGTCGTGACGGTCACCCCGTGGCCGGCGACGATGGCGGCGAAGCGCCGTACCGCGTCGGATGCGGGCTCGGCGAAGGGCAGGCCGGGGACGGGGTTGTATGGGATCAGGTTGACCTGTGATCCGCTGCCGGCCAGCAGCGTTCCGAGGGCGTGGGCGTGGTGGGGCTCCGCGTTGCGGCCGGCGATCAGCGTGTACTCGTAGGTAACCCGCCGTCCGGTGGCTGCGAAGTAGTGGTCAGCGGCGTCCAGCAGATCGGCGATGCCGTAGCGCTCGGCGACCGGCACCAGGCTCTGCCGGGTCGCGTCGTCGCTCGCGTGCAGGCTGATCGCCAGCCCCACCGGCAGCCCGGTAGCCGCCAGGTCGCGGATGCGCGGCACCAGCCCGACGGTGCTGACGGTCAGCCGGCGCGCGCCCATGCCGATGCCGTCCGGGTCGGTCAGGACGCCGATCGTTTCGATGAGCCGAGGGAAGTTGGCCAGCGGCTCGCCCATGCCCATGAAGACCACGTTGGTGACCGGACCGTGCGCGGCGGCGTGCAGCACCTGCGCCACCATCTCGGCGGCGGAGAGGTTGCGCGCCACCCCGTCCAGCCCGGAGGCGCAGAACGCGCACGCCATGCCGCATCCCACCTGGCTGGAGACGCACACCGTGTGACGGCCGCCGTGGCGGATCGATACGGCTTCGATCAGCTCGCCGTCCAGTGCGCGCAGCAGCAGCTTCACCGTCTGCCCGTCGGGCGTGGGCCGGCGCTCGCGCAGGCTCAGCGGCGTGGCCGGCAACTCGTCGCCCAGCCGGTCGCGCACGGCGGCCGGCAGGTCGGTCATCTCGCCGTAGTCCAGCACCCCGCGGCGCAGCAGGTGCGTGCGGATCTGCCGGGCGCGGTAGGCCGGCTCCCCCAGGGAGGCCAAGCGCTGCGTGAGCGCTCCCTCGTCCAGATCCAGCGCCGTGGTCATGGCGCCCCGAGTATGCACCGCGATGCGAGATTCCGTGCGTGGGCTGGCGTCGCGTCTTGCGGATGCGCGGGGCATGTGCTACATGTAGCACTATGGACTCCATAGGCGTCCGCGAGCTTCGTCAGCGGGCGAGCGATTACCTCCGTCGCGTCGAGGCGGGCGAGACCTTCGAGGTGACCAATCGGGGCCGGCCGGTCGCGATCCTGAGCCGGATTCCTGACGCGTCACCGCTGGAGCGGCTCCGTTCCGCGGGGGAAGTGATGGAGGCGCAGGGCTCGATGGACGATGCTCCTCCACCCCTCACGGCCGAGCCCGGCGTCGAGTTGCCCTCGGCCCGGCTTGCATCGCTCCGTGAAGACGAGCACTAGCCGCGTCACCTATCTCGACTCGTCCGCCATCGTCAAGCTGGTGGTGCGCGAGCCGGAGTCGGCGGCGCTGCGGCGGTACGTCCGCGGGCGCCGGCTGGTTTCGAGCGCTCTGGCTCGCGCCGAGGTCGCCAGAGCCGTCATGCCGCTCGGGGAACCTGCGTCGCGACGGGCGCGGGACGTCCTGTCGCGCATCGATCTGGTCCGGATCAACGACAGGGTGCTCACCTTGGCCGGGGCGATGGAGCCGGCGAGCCTGAGAACGCTCGACGCCGTCCATCTCGGCACGGCCTCGCTGTTCGGGGCCACCCTGACGCGCATCGTCTGCTATGACGAGCGTATGTCCCGTGCCGCCGAGGCGGGCGGTTGGAGGGTCGCCGCTCCGGCGTGAACGCAGCGGGCTGAATCGCGTTGCGGGGCACGACGATTCCGCCTATGGTGGGCGGAGCCCAGATTTCAGAGGATTACATGTCCGCTCAGAAAGTGCTTTGCGTCCTGTACGACGACCCCGTGGGGGGATTCCCGCCGGCTTACGCCCGCAACAGCATTCCCACCCTTCCCCAGTATCCGGACGGCCAGACCCTGCCGACTCCGTCCGCCATCGACTTCACGCCCGGCCATCTGCTCGGCTCCGTTTCCGGCGGACTCGGCCTGGCGCCGTTCCTGGCCGAGCGCGGCCACCAGTACGTGGTGACGGCGGACAAGGACGGCCCTGACTCCGTGTTCGAAAAGGAGATGACCGACGCGGACGTGGTCATCTCACAGCCCTTCTGGCCCGCCTACCTGACCGCCGAGCGGTTCGCCAAGTCGCCCAACCTCAAGCTGGCCATCACCGCCGGCATCGGCTCGGACCACGTCGACCTGCAGTCCGCGATCGACCGCAACGTCACCGTGTGCGAGGTGACGTGGTGCAACAGCATCAGCGTGGCCGAGCACGCCGTCATGCAGATGCTGGCGCTGGTTCGGGACTACATCCCGCAGTACGGATGGGTCGTCAGGGGCGGCTGGAACATCGCCGATGCAGTCTCTCGCTCCTACGACATTGAGGGGATGGACGTGGGCGTCGTGGCCGCCGGCCGTATCGGCCTGGCGGTGCTGAGGCGGATGAAGCCGTTCGACGTGAATCTCCACTACACCGACCGGCACCGCCTGCCGGAGAGCGTCGAGCAGGAGCTTGGCGCGACCTACCACGACAGCGTCGAGTCCCTGGTCGCCTCCTGCGACGTGGTGAGCATCCACTGCCCGCTCCATCCGGAGACCGAGCACATGTTCAACGACGCCCTGATCGGCAAGATGCGGCGCGGGTCGTACCTGGTGAACACCGCTCGCGGCAAGATCTGCGACCGGGACGCCATCGTGCGCGCGCTGGAGAGCGGCCAGCTCGCCGGCTACGCCGGCGACGTCTGGTTCCCGCAGCCGGCGCCCAACGATCACCCGTGGCGGGCCATGCCCAACCACGCCCTGACGCCGCACACCTCGGGCACCTCGCTGTCGGCGCAGGCCCGTTACGCGGCCGGCGTCCGCGAGATCCTGGAGTGCTGGTTCGACGGCACGCCGATCCGAGACGAGTACCTGATCGTGCACGGTGGCGGGCTCGCCGGCACGGGCGCCCACTCCTACAGCGAGGGCGACGCCACCGGCGGCTCGGAGGAAGCCGCGAAGTTCAAGTCGGGTTAGCTGGCGTAGAATAGAGGGCGCTTGAAGTCGGCGGGGTCGACCACGAGCGTGGGCGCCGTGCTCCATTATCGCTCGAAATGCTCGAATTCGTCTCCCGTGCCGGGGCGCCCTTCAAGGCAAAGACGATCGATCAGATCCAGCGAACGCGAGGTCCAGTCGTCGTTCTGGTGCTGCTGGTACGTCCGGAAGGCGAGCTTCGCGACGGTATTGATGTAATCAAGACCACCGTCGTTCGGTCCTGTCCTTGCCTCGGCAAGACGATCGAGAGATCTCGGTCGACTGCAGCGCTTGCTGAGAACCACACCGGTTTTACCTTCAATCTGGTCGACACCGAGATGCCAAACCGTCTGCGTAGGATCGAACGAGGTCGGGCCGGCGCGGGCTGGCAGGCGCGACGTCACGAAGCGGGAGACGGGGCCCACTCCATTACGTCCCTTCCACCGGTCCTATCAGGGGCCGTATTTCTGCCAGCAAGGAATCGACGAGCGCGAGCGTACCGTCACGGTCGATCGGCTCGGTACATGAACCAACGCCTTCATAACGAAACTCGACGGCGTATGGCGTGTATTCGATCAGATTTCGGTGACTCTCTGTTGCGACTCCGTGAGCGGCAAGAAGGTCCCGCAGCGCCTCGAGATTGTGGGTGAGTGGATAGGTCTCACCCAGCATGGCGAGCCATGCTTTGAATGCCTTCTCCGTGGCCTGCTGGACGTGGAATCCGAACGATTCTTCCGGCGCATCGGCGGTCATGCTGCGGAGCGTCAGAAGATCACGCTCGGCCGCGCGGAACATCATGCGGGCGCACTTAGGGTCGCTCATAGAGCACCCTTCCTTCGCGGAGCGCACGTGCCAGGACGTGGTTGAGGGAGTCGCGCCAGTAGCCTACGTCGTCGATGGAGTAGACGAGGACGTCGGCAGCAACCTGGAACTTCGCAACGGCATGATAGAGCCTTATCATCTCGCGGTGGCGTCGTCGCTTCGGGCCGAAGGGTTCGGCCTCTACGACGATCAGGTCGACGTCCGAATCGTCGCGTGCATCGCCGCGGGCGCGGGAGCCGAACAGAATCACCTGCTCGGGATCGACCTCGTCGACGATGGCACGGACCATGCCGTCCAGGAGATCGTCGGTGACGGGCGTCACCGCTCCACCTCGGTCAGCAGCTTCTCGAATCCTTCGGCGATCTCGCGCTCGATCGCCAGAACCTCACGGATCAGTTCCGCCGGGTCCTCGTCGGGGACCGGTTGAGCAACGCGCGGTTTGTAGCGTGACGCGGCCAAGTTGTAGTCGTTCTTGGCGATGGCCTCGAACGGCGTCCACCAGCAGCGCGGCTCCTCGGTACCTGGGTCGAGGAGGGCGCCGGCCTCCGCGCCGGGCGGCTCCAGGAAGCGCGACGCCTTGTAATCGGCCCACGCCCCGAGCAGGGCGGGTATGTCGTTCTTCGTCGGCGTTTCCGGACGCCCGCCGCCCTGTATCTTGTCGGGGTCATAGCCGTCGTTGCGGACCTCGTAGAACCAGACCTGCGTCGTCGCGAAGGCGCCGTTCTCGGGCCCGTTCGACGGGCGGCGTAGGACCAGGACGGAGGTCTTGACGCCGGCGTACGGTTTGAACACGCCGGCCGGCAGGGAGACGACCGCCTGAACCTTGTACTGACGCAGGAGGTGCTCGCGCAGTTCCCTGTGTGCCTTGGTCGACCCGAACAGAGCGCCCTCGGGTACGACCACGGCGCAGCGACCGCCGGGCGCAAGGGAGCGCAGCATCAGGGCCAGGAACAGCAATTCGCTTTTCCTGGACTTCGAAGGCAGGTCGCGGCGGATCGACTCGGTGGGAATCTGACCGGCAAACGGTGGGTTCGACAGGATCACTGCGTAGCGCCGGTTCATGTCGTCCTCGGCGAGGCCACTCATCTCCGAGAGGACGTTGGCGCGTTTGAGGCTGGCGCGGCGAATCCCGTTCAGCACCAAGTGCTTCAGCACGTTGGGATCGACGATCTCCAGCACGGCGTCGCGGAAGTACTCGGCGACCTGCGGCTCGTCCTTGACCAGTGAAGCCATGTAGGGGAAGACCTCGTCGCGAACGAAGTTGCGCAGGGCGTCGCCGCTCTTGAAGCGCCACTTGAACCAGCGGTAGCGGCTGGCCTGCAACGGGAAGAGGCTAGGGCCGTCGCCCGCCCCGAGGCGGCCCCGGAGTTCACGGGTGGCTTCCTCTTCGTCCAGCAGCTTCAGGTAGATGAGGTAGGAGATCTGCTCGATGTAGGTGACGGGGTTCGTGACGCCGCCGGCCCACAGGATGTCGGTGATGCGGTCGAGCTTGCGGCGCAGGGTGTGATCCACTTGTGAAGTTTCCGTACTCTTGGCGAAGACTAGATGAACTTCTCAGGAGACACCTTGAACAGCTTCGCCAGTTTCCTCGCCGTCTTCAAGCTTATCGACCTCACTTGTCTCTCCATGTTCGAGATATGCTGGCGAGGTGTCCCGCCAAGCATCTCACCCAATTGCGCCTGTGTCAAACCGTGATTCTCCCGGTAAATCTTCAGATTTTCACCCGGTGTCATCGTCGATCTGACATCCTGGTACCAAGCGGTCTCAAAGACGTTCACGCTTTCCTCGTCGTTCTGATCGAGGAGGTGCATCTGTTCACCGTACTCCTCTTCCAGCACGGACATCAGTTTCTCGGGAATATCTCCCTTGATGTTGATCTCAATACGGGGCGTTTTCACGACTGCCTGCATAGTACACCTCGATGGTTTCTGACGTTCTGGTGTAGGACCAGCAGACCACCCATCTGTGGGATAGGTGGCAATGATATCGATCCTGTCCAAGTTTGCTGAAATTCGGCCAATTGTCTCTTATCGGTCCCTTGTCCCGCAAATCCTCGAAGAGATTTGCTGCCCGACGCTGAACGGAATCGGGCAGCCTTTGAATGCGCCGTAGAACCTTCCGTTTCAGGGTGACTTCATACACGTTAGTGTAACCACATAATGGTTCCATGCCAAGCACTGCCAAGTCGTACCGGCCATGGTGGTCTGTTTCAACTGGCGGTCCTGAATACGTCTTCGTTGAGCTGAGCCACCACCTGCTTGAGCCTGTCGTTGAAGTACTGGCGGTTGCGGAGGAAGTCGTAGATCACGAACTTCCGCTTCTGGATGTGCGGAGCGGTGCGCGTGCCGCGGCCACGCATCTGCTGGTAGAGGATGGGGCTGCGCACGCGCCGGCAGAGCACCAGATGCAGGATCTCGCGGCAGTCGAAGCCGGTGTCGAGCATCCCGACGCTGACCGCGACCATGGGCAGGGTCTCGCGCTTGAACTGCCGGATCAGGGCGTCGGGATCGGCCACGTCGGAGGTGATCACTTCCGCGTAGCGACCCTGGTGCTCGGGGTGGCGCTCGTTCAGGTACTGCGCGAGGCGTGCCGCGTGGTGCTTCGTGATGGCGAACACGATCGTTTTGCCCGGACCCGGACTCTGGCCGGGCGCCAGCTCCGTGTAGGTCTCCCACGCGAGGCGGTCGAACTCCGCCATCATCAGGCGGTTGCTGTCCGCGTTGGTCCAGCGGCGCTCGAATTCGAGCGGGTCGTAGTGCTCGTCGTCGACGTCGGCGCCCTCGGCCAGGAGCTCGGTGATGCCTGTAGCGAAGCGGTAGGGCACCAGGTACCCGTCTCGGAACGCGTCCTTGATCGAGTAGGAGACGTCGGGCGTGCCCGGCTCGCACTGGTAGAAGTCGTAGGTATTGCGCTCGATGTAGCTGGCAGGGGTCGCGGTCAGGCCGATGTGGATCGTGTCGAAGCGGGTGAGCGCCGCCTGCCACGCGCCGTAGATCGAGCGGTGGCACTCGTCGGCGATCACGATGTCGAAGTAGCCGGCGGTGTACTCGTCCACGCGGCCGATCATGGTCTGGAGGAGTGCGACGGTGATCTGCTGCTCCTGTCGCGCCGAGCCGGGGCGCAGCCAGAAGCTGGGATACGCCGACAGGATGTCCTGAATTGCCTCCAGCCTGCAGGGCGAGCTGGTCGCGGTCCACGAGGAACAGCACTTTCTCGACCCAGCCGGCCTGGAGGAGCCGTTTGAGGTACAGGCAGATCAGGTCGGTCTTGCCGGTGCCCGTGGGAAGCTCGATCAGGAAGCGGCGCTTGCCCAGCTCGAAGGCGTGATCGAGGGAGCGCATCGCCTCGGCCTGATAAGGCCGCACGGTGCGGGCCTCGCCCTGACGGATGTAGTGCTCGGGGATCTCGACGGTGGCGAGCGGCTTGCGCGTCGCGCGCATCTCCACGAGCCGTTCCCGGTCGCGGCGGGAGAAGAAACCGGTGATCTGGCGTGCGTCGTCGTTTTGGTAGTCCCAGAAGTAGGTCAGCTCGCCGTTGGCGAGGAAGATGAACGGCGCGCCGAGAGACTGCGCGTAGGGCAGCGCCTGCTGCTTGGCGACGTAGGGATCGATGGCGTTCTTCTTGGCCTCGATCACGGCCAGCGGGCGCCCGCGCTGGTCGTAGAGGACGTAGTCGGCGCGGCTGTGCGAGCCGTCGTCGGCCGCGGAGTGGATCTCGGTGCCGACCATCGACTTGTCGGCCGGGTCCCAGCCCGCTTGTCGCAGCAGCTCGTCTATCTCGATGCGGGCGTCCGCCTCGCTCTCAGGCTGGGTCATTCGCGAACTTCACAGCAGGTCCGGCACAGGTTTCGGCGGAGTCTCACCGTTGGCCCGCATGTCAGCGACGACGTCCTGGATCAGCTCGCGGAGCCCGGCGAGAGCTTCCTGGGGAGTGGGCGCCAGCCAACTCAGCGACGGGAAGTCGGCGCAGAGCGCTACGTGTTCATCGTCTTCCGCAGACCACGTGACGCGATACGTGTAGTGTTCGTTCATCCAATTGTTATCGGCTTGTCGAGGTGTTTGAGAGCGTCAGGAGAGGGCTATGTGGACCACTTTGCCAAGGGCATGGGCAACTTTCTCGAGGGTTGCCAGCGTCATGTTCTCGGCGTGATTCTCCAGTCGCGAGATAGCGCTCTTCGTCGTCCGGACTTCCTGAGCAAGCTCTTCCTGGGTCATGCCTTTTTGGAGCCGTAGCTCCCTGATGAGCATGCCGATTCTCAGATTGCGTCGCTCCTCGTCCAGCTCCTTCCGAAAGTTGGGATTCTTCGCCTCACGTTTTTGGATGTATTTCTCCACGTCACTCATTTTGCCTTCCGTGCGAAGTAGTCTTGACGAAATCTCTCGGCCCTTTGAATCTCACGTTGTGGAGTCTTTTGCGCTTTCTTCACAAGTCCGTGGGTGATCACCACTTTGTTGTCGCGGTCGAAGAAGCACAACAACCGGTAGATGTTCGATTCCCACCGTATCCGGAACTCATACAACTCAGTACCGGAGAGTTTCTTGAAAAACCTTGTCGAGACGATCCGTTCGGTTTCAACGAGTTCCACAACAGCGATGATCTTTTGAACCACTTTATCCGAGAGTGTATCGAGAAACTCTTCAATCGGGACCGCGCCGCTGCTTGTCGCATAGAATTCGATCGACCTCTTCAACGGTCGAGAGGTTAGCAGGAATGTGAACAAGCGTCAAGGGGAGCGATGGGGGCTCGTGCGTAAGCGGGAGTGGACGGAGCGGCCTCGCCGAGGCGGAGCTGGTTGGGGTCGGCGCGGCCGGCGTGCTCGACGACCGCGGCGGGGCAGATCCGCATCACTGATCCAGAAGGCCGGAACTCTGTGATAGGATGTGGGCTCACATCGATAGAAACGAAGACTGAGACATGGCGTTTTCTGGCTTCGCAGTCGGGGCGCGCAAAGGACTTCTACGTCCGTGAGCTCATTGAGCGTGCTGTTGAGGACATGGAGGACTACTACCTCGCCGCCGACGTATTGGAGCGCATCCGCCAAGGTACCGAAGAAGTGTATTCCGCTGAGGAGGTGAGCAAATCGCTTGGCCTGGACGATAGAGTACGCGAGGACGGCCAGATCTCAACTCCACAGGCTTGATAAGCAGGCGTCGATCGGGTAGCGCCGCTCGGCCGCGTTCGCCTGCATGACCTCGGCATCACGAGCTCTGCGTGTCTGGCAACTGCCGCCGGACGTGAGCCAGCAACGCCTCGACCAGCGTCAGAGCACCCGTCCGATCGATAGGATCCGTACCGGATTCGACTCCCTCATAGCGAAACTCGACCGCGTATGGGGTGTAATCGATCAGCTTCCGGAAACGACGTGAAACGTCGTTTCCTTCGGAGAAGAGTTCGAGCAACGCTTCCAGATTGTGCGTGAGCGGGTAGACCTTGCCCAGCAGGGCGAGCCAAGCTTTGAGTGCCTTCTCCGCTGCCTGCTGGATGTGGAATCCAAACGCCTCGTCCGGGGCGTCAGCAGTCATGCTGCGGAGCGTCAGAAGATCACGCTCGGCCGCACGGAACATCATGCGAGCGCACTTAGGGTCGCTCATAGAGCACTGTTCCTTCGCGCAGCGCACGTGCCAGGACGTGGTTGAGGGAGTCCCGCCAGTAGTTCACGTCCTCGGTGGAGTAGACGAGGACGTCGGCGGCTACGGGGAAGCCCGCGACCGCATGGTAGAGCCTTACCATCTCGCGGTGGCGATGTCGCTGCGGGCCGAAGGGTTCGGCCTCCACGACGATCAGGTCGACGTCGGAATCGTCTCGTGCGTCACCGCGTCCGCGGGAGCCGAATAGAATCACCTGCTCGGGATCGACCTCGTCGACGATCGCACGGACCATACGGTCGAGAAGATCGTCGGTGACGCGCGTCACTGCTCGACCCCTGCGCTTCCCGTCAGGGTATTCGGGATGCTCATGTCAAACCCTGCCGCTACGGTAGCAAAACGCCCTGCGTTCGGTCCCATAGCGGCAGGTGGGTTGCCCGTTCCGCCGAGCTACTCTTGCTCCTCCTCGCCCGTGTCGGCGCTATCCGCGTCGGCTCCGTCCGTGCCGGCGTCGAGCGACTTCGTCAGGCCGCCCACGGTCGACGGGTCGAGGCCGAGCTCGCCGAGCAGGGTGTCGAGCAGCGGCGCTTGCGCCCGGTACCGCAGCGCGCTGTTGACGATCTGATCGGCCAAATTGCCGCCGCCCGCGGGCGCGGCACCGTTGCCGCCACCGTTGCCACCCAGGCCGTCGACCTGGAAGATCTTGATGCCGTCGATCCGTTCCATCGGCTTGACGCTCTCCCGAATGATCTCGGGCATGTGCTCCACCAGCGCCAAGCGTACCTGCATGGAGATCTGCTCGTCGGACAGCAGATTGTCGGCCTCATGGGCCCGCCGCTTGCCTTCGGCGTCGACCGCGTATCTGCGCTCCGCCGCGTTCGCCTGCAGGATTGCGGCTTCGGCCAGACCCTGCGCTGCGATCCGCTGCTTGTCGGCCTCCGCTTGCGCGATGGTGCGCACCGCTTCCGATTGGTCGGTCGCGGCCCGCTTTTCGGCCTCGGCCTTCACTTCGATGGCGATGGCGTCCCGCTCGGCGGCCTTGCGGGCGTCGACGAGCTCCACCTGCTTGACTCGGTCGGCGACCTCCACGTCGCGTGCGGTGGCAACCCGCTCTTCCTCGCGCACGGCCGCGGAGCGTGCCTGGTTGGCGGCGCGCTCGGCCTCGGACTGCGCCTTGGACCGTTCGGCGACGGCTATGGTGCGGTCCTGATCGGCCAGCTCGATGGTCTTCTTCTGTTCGATCCGCGCCGTCTCGACCAGCCGGTCGCGCTCGATCTCGCGGTTGTTCACCGCCTGCTGCATGGCGATGCGCTGCTCTTCGACGGTGCGCTCGGCGTCGATGTTGGCGATCTCCACCTGCCGCTTCGCCTGGATCTCGGCCTCCTGGGCGTCGCGGTTCTTGGACGCCTCCTCGATGGCGATCTCCGCGGTCTGGTCGGCCTTGCGGATCGCTACCTCGCGTGCCTGGGAGAGCTGGGCGTACTCCTGGTCGCGCGAGATGTCGAGCTTCAGGCGTTCGGCGCCGAGGTTCTTGGTGCGAACCTCGACCTCGGTGTCCTGTTCGATGTCGTTGCGCGTCTTGCGGCGGGATTCGATAGCCTGCGTCAAGCGCGTGAGACCTTCCGCGTCGAAGGCGTTGCGGGGGTTGAAGTGCTGGACGCTCGTCTGGTCGAGGCCGGTGAGCGAGACCGACTCGAGCTCCAGACCGTTCTTGAGCAGGTCCTCGGACACCACCTGCTGCACCTTCTGTACGAAATCGACGCGTTTTTCGTGCAGCTCCTCCATCGCCATCTCGGCGGCGACGGCGCGTAGCGCATCGACGAACTTTCCCTCCACCAGCACCTTCAGCTCATCCGGCCTGGTGGTCTTGAGGCCGAGGGTCTGCGCGGCGTTGGCGATGGAGTCGGCGGTCGGTTTTGCACGCACGTAGAACTCGGCGGTGACATCGACCCGCATGCGGTCGTGAGTGATCAGCGCCTGTTCGTTGGCGCGCCGCACCTCCAGCCGCAGCGTGTTCATGTTCACGGGAATGATCTCGTGCAGAATCGGCAGCACCAGGGCACCCCCGTTGATGATGACCTTTTGCCCGCCCATGCCCGTGCGCACGAAGGAAAGTTCCTTCGAGGCGCGCCGGTACAAGCGGGCCATGATCAGGCCGAGAGTCAATATCGCCACGACGACGATGCCGGCGAGTATCAGGATATCGGTCATAGTTCCTTCTCCTTCAGGTTCCTTGGGGTGGCGTCCTTGAGTACTTCGCTCTCATAGCCGACCACCGCGAAACGATCGTTCATCCGGCGGATGATCAACACCTCCTCCGACGCGGCGAACGCGTCCTGCGGGTCGTCCGGTTCCACCATGACGTAGTGGGTATGGCCATGTGGGTCGCGCAGCTTCGCTTGGGCGGGCTTGCCCTGCCGCGCCGTGCCCAGGGTGATGGTGGCGACCAGGCCGACGAACGAGTCCTCCGTCACGGCGTCGGTCTCCTCCATCGGGATCACGCGTGAGAGGACGCCGCCCACCGCGCGCAGGAGCAACAGCGAGCCCGCACCGACGACGGGCACGGCGATCCACGAGGGCAAATACGAACCGAATGCACCCTTGACGAGACTCTGCAGCACGATGCCGCCCAGGCCGAAGATGGTCAGGAACGCGACCAGCAGCATCAGCACGGGAATCTTCCCGACCCGCAGCCACCCCAACGCCTTGGTGAACGGCCCCAGGGCGGCCTCCGAGACGTCGATCTCGGCGTTCGCGTCCACGTCCGTGTCAGGCAGCAGGGACTGGAGATGTTCGGAAACGCTCGCGCCGATCAGCGCCCCCACTCCTTCCACCGCCGCGATCAGCAGCATCATGGCGAGCGCGCCCGAGAAGGCGATGTTGCCGGCGTTCAGCAGGGCGTCGATCATGCGGCGTCGGAGCGCGTGCCCGCGGTCTGCCGCGCGCCGACGCTGCGGCCCATCAGCCACCCAACGCACATCGCCAGCGTGTCCGCCACTTCAGTGCTCCTCCGGCCTGTCGCGCTCGTCCCGTTGCGAACGTGCCTACCGTATACATATGTATAGCCGTGCGGCCGCTTCGTCCGCAAGGAACCAGCGACGGCACTTCGCAAAAAAGCCCGTGTGTGGCGGAGAGGCTTCTCGAACGCTACCTGCGACTCGCAACCAAGCTTGAACGCCGGTGCCGCCCACACCGGCGTTACGGCGCCGAAGCGGCCTTGAGCTCCTGCAGGCGCTGTGCCTCGGGGTGGTCGCGGTAGAAGGGGTCGAGGGGGAAGCAGCCGGAGATCAGTCCCTTGCGGGGAGCGGTCGTGCAGTCGCTGAACGTGCGGCAGATGCGCTTGCGGGCCATCGGCAGGCCGTTCAGCACGTCGTGGGGCAGATCGGGGTAGGAGAGCATCATGCGGCCCAGGCCGACCGAATCGACCTGTCCGCGGCTCACCACCTCGGCCGCCACCGCGGGCAGCCACTCCTGCAGATAGCTGTACGCCGACCCGACGAAGATCAGCGCCGGGAAGCGCCGCTTCAACTCGCGCACGACGTCGATCTGGCGCGCCACGCCCACCAGCGGATCCTCGGGCGGCAGGTAGCCGTCGGAGGGCGGGAACAGCGCCGGGCGCTGCAGATGGGGCGTGTAGTAGGGGCTGCCGGCGGTGATGTTGACCAGCGGGATGTCGAGCCGCTCAAGCAGTTCCAGGAGGGCGAAGGTCTCGGTGAGATCCAGGGCGGTCGGATCGTCCTGACAGACGCCGAACCCCGACCGGTACGGCAGCGCCACCGGCGTCGGCTCGCCGGTGCCCTCGTCGCCTGACGGCTGGAAGGGCACCGTGTCGAAGGCGCTGAGCCGCACGCCGATCAGCAGCCCCGGAGCGCGGCGGCGCAGCCCGGCGACCACCTCGCGCAGGAAGCGGGTGCGGTGCTCCAGATCCCCGCCGAACCGGCCCGGCCGGTCGCGGCAACCCAGGAGCTCGTGGCCGAAGTACCCGTGGCAGTGCTTGACGTCCACGAACTCGAAGCCGGCCTGCTGAGCGAGCACTCCTGACGCGATGAAGCGCTCCACCAGCGCCTCGATCTCCTCGTCGGTGGCCAGGGGATGGTCGCCGGCGATGCCGAAGCGCTGGTCGAGGACCGGATGGCGCGCCGGGATCCACGGCTCGGAGCGCGCCTTGTCCGTTGGCCGGCAGAACCGTCCGGAGTGGGTGAGCTGCAGGCCGACCAGCAGATCGTCGCTCGTGCCGTAGCGCTGCCGGTGCTCGTCGACCAGCGTGCGGCGCAGGCCGGCCAGGTCGCCGATGGTGTCCTCGCCGATGCGGAGCTGGTTGGGGTTGGCGCGGCCGGCGTGCTCGACGGCCACCGCCTCGCAGCCCCAGACCAACTTGGCGCCGCTGCGGCCGAAGGCGCGCCAGCGCCGCTCGATCAGCTCCGAGGGTCGCCCGTCCGCCGTGCCGTCCCACCCCTCCATGGGCTGCACGCAGAAGCGGTTGCCGACGGTGCGGCCGTCCGGCAGGGCCAGGGGTTCGGACAGCGGGCCGGCGGTATCGCCCTCGGCGAAGGGGAGCTGCCTGGCGATGCCGATCCCGTCCAGGTGTTCGGCGAACTGCTCGGCCGACTTCAGCGAGGCGACGCGACGGTAGGAGGGAGCCACGCCGTCACTCTGACCAGGATCGGTCCATCTGCGCAACGATGACCGTCCGCGTGCGGACGGCCGGCTGCTTGCGGGCACGGCGACCCGTGCGGCACCCTTGGCGGGGGGCCGCCAGTGACCGAAGACGAGAGATACCTGTTCGATATCAATGGCTACATCGTCGTCCGCGACGCGTTGCCGGCCGACGACGTCGCGCTGACCAATGCCGCCATCGACCGGCATACGGGCGAGATCCGCGAGCGGGTCGGCGAGCTCTCGCTCTCCGGCGGCTCCGAGGTGCTGCGGGGCAGCACCGGCCGCGGCGACCTGGACGGCGCGCTGACGTGGGAGGAGCCGTTCGGGCGTCCGTTCCGGGACATGCTGGTCAACCCAAAGGTCGTGCCCTACCTGGACGAACTGCTGGGCCCGGGATTCCGGCTCGACCACAACCTCGGCATCCTCACCATGCGCAAGGGCGCCGAGGGCCACGTGCTGCACGGCTCCTCCGGGCCCGGTTTCGACCGCCACCAGTACTACATCGTGCGCGACGGCAGGATGCACAACGGCCTGACCGTCGTCGCCTACCAGCTCACCGACGTCAACCCCGGCGACGGCGGCCTATGTGTGGTGCCCGGCAGCCACAAGGGCAACTTCCCGTGTCCAGAGGCGCTGCGCCGCGGCGAGGCGTATGGCGAGTTCGTGAAGCAGATCACGTGCAAGGCCGGTGACTGCATCATCTTCACCGAGGCGGTCACTCACGGCACGCTGCCGTGGACGGCCGACCACCCGCGCCGCACGGCGCTGTTCCGGTTCTCGCCCGGCAACCTCGCCTACGTCCCGCACGCCTGGCCCGCCGAGATGCTCGCGCTGATGAGCCCCGAGCAGCGGCTGGTCATGGAACCTCCCTATCACCCGCGCCTGAACCGGCCCGTCCTGCAGGTGGACGGCGAGCCCGCCGCCGGCGGGTGATGTCGATGAGCGAGCAGGCCCGCACCGTGCTGGTCACCGGCGGCAGCCGGGGCCTGGGCCGCGGGGTGGCGATCGCGCTGGCCTCCGACGGCTTCTCGGTGGCGATCTGCTACCGCAGCGACGAGGCGGCGGCGCGGCAGACACTGGAAATCTGCTGCCGGAAGGCCGAGGAGCGCATGGCGGCCGGCTCGCCCGCGGGCCAGCGCTTCACCGCGCATCGGGCCGACGTGGCCGTCGCCGCCGACCGCCAGCGGCTGGTCGACGAGGTGCACTCCGAGTACGGCGAGCTCGACGCGCTGGTCAACAACGCCGGCATCGCGCCGCGGCGGCGTGACGACCTCATCGACGCCACCGAGGAGTCCTTCGACGAGGTGCTGCGCGTGAACCTGGCCGGCCCGCACTTCCTGACGCAGGCGGTGGCGAGCCGCTGGCTGGCCGCGGAGGCGCGCCCGGCGCGAGCGCGCAGCGTCGTGTTCGTCACGTCGATCTCCGCCGAGTACGCCTCCACCTCGCGCGGCGAGTACTGCATCTCCAAGGCGGGGCTGTCGATGTCGCGCGAGCTGTGGGCGGCGCGGCTGGCCGAGGAGGACATCGCCGTCTACGAGGTGCGCCCCGGCGTCATGCGCACCGACATGACCGCGGCGGTGACCGCCAAGTACGACGCGCTGATCGCCGACGGCCTGGTCCCGCAGCGGCGTTGGGGGACAGCCGAGGACGTCGGCTCGGCGGTGGCGTCGCTCCTCTCGGGGGCGTTCCCCTTCTCTCAGGGCACGGTCATCGACGTCGACGGCGGCTTCCACCTGAAGCGCCTGTAGTGGGGGAGTCAGGCAACCGAGCCCAGGGGAAGGAACAGCCGCCTGCTCTGTCCCACGAAGGACAGGAATCCGAAACGTCGATAGAACCGTTCGGCAGCCTCGTCCTTGGCGTCCACGACCAGGGCATGGATTGCCATCTCTTCGCTTACGGCCAGTGACCGTTTCACGGCATCAGCCACGAGCATGGTGCCGATGCCCTGTCCCTGGTTCTGTTCGGAGACCGCCAGACGGCCGATGAGTGCTGCGGGAATCGGATGCCTGGGCAGCTTGCGCGCCATGTTCTGCGGGAGACTGCTCACGTCGACCGACAGAGAGCTCAGCGTGTAGAAGCCAAGGATCGAATCGCTGCCGTGCGCGCAGCACACGAACACCCTGGCGATGCGTCTTCGTATGTCCTGACCAGCTCGTGTCTTCAGATAGGAGTCGAGCTCAGGCACTCCAGAGGAGAAACCTTGCCGGTCATGCTGGCGGGCCAGCGCCGTGATGGTGAGCGGTGGAGGGGTCACTCCCAGCTCACGCGATGTTCATGCTCCTTCAGGGCCGCAGCCAGTTCGCCGGTGATCCTCGGTGGATGAGCGAGCGCATCGAAGAACGCCTCTGCATCGGTACGGCTCAGGATCATGTGCTCATGCTCCCGGATCGTCATTTCGGCCTGAGCGAGTGCGCAGGACAGCATGAAGCTGCTTGCCGTCTTTCCCTCCAGGGAGGCGGCACGCTCGATCCGCTCTTTCGCGTCCGCCGTTAGCCGGACATTGAAGCGTTGTTGCTTGAGGGGCTTCGTTCGCGTCATGTCATCGACTCCCACATGCCAGTTTGTACGTCGGATTGGTGCCTGTCGGCAAGTGACAGACGGTGGATCCGACGTTTCAGTACGCCGCCACGCGGGACATGGAGTATGTTGGTGATCAGGAACCATGCAGATTGACATGACGGCAAGCGCCGCGGACTTGGCGGACGCCGCGCACGGGGTATTTGAGGTCGCCGCCGGCAAGGTGCGCAACATCTACGAGACCAGGGACCCCGGCAGCGGCGCTCCGGTCTACACGGTCGCGGGCCGCTACACGCAGCGCGGCTGGACGGAGTGGACGGAAGGCTTCCAGTACGGCTGCGCCCTGCTCGCATTCGACGGCGGCGGCGACCAGGAGCTGCTGGAGCTGGGCAGACGGCAGACCGTGGACCACATGGCGCCGCACCTGAGCCACGTCGGCGTGCACGACCACGGCTTCAATACCATGAGCACCTACGGCAACCTGCTCCGGCTGGCCCTGGAAGGCCACTGGCAGGCGAGCGACGGGGACGTGGAGGCCTGTCGCTTGGCGGTCCGGGTCTCCGGCGCCGTGCAGGCGGCACGCTGGACTCGGCTTCCCGACGGACTGGGCTACGTCTACTCCTTCAACGGGCCGCACTCGCTGTTCATCGACACCATCCGGTCGATGCGCGTGCTCGCCGCCGCGCACGACCTGGGGCACGTCCTGATGGGCGAGCGCGACCGCCGCATCTCGCTGCTCGGGCGAGCCCTCCGGCACGCGGAGACCACGTCCCGCCACAACGTGTACTACGGCGACGGGCGCGACGCCTACGACATCGCGGGCCGCGTCGCCCACGAATCGATTTTCAACACCAACGACGGCAGCTACCGCTGTCCGAGCAGCCAGCAGGGATACTCGCCGTTCTCCACCTGGACCCGCGGCCTGGCTTGGGCCGTGCTCGGCTACCCGGAGCTGCTGGAGATGCTGGCGTGGTGCGATCCCGGCGAGGTGGCCGATCTGGCCGTCCCGTCGATGGAGTCGGTGGAGACGGCGCGCGCGCGGCTGCTGCAGGTGGCGCGGGCTACCGCAGACTTCCTGATCGCCAACTCGGCCAGCGACGGGATCCCGTACTGGGACACCGGCGCGCCGGGTCTGGTACAGCTCGGCGACTGGCGCAGCCGGCCGGCCGAGCCTGACAACCCGGCCGAGCCGGTCGACTCCTCGGCGGCGGCGATCGGCGCGCAAGGGCTGCTGCGCCTGGGCGCGCTGCTGACCGGCACCGACAACGAGGCGGCGCGGCGCTACACGCAGGCCGGCGTGACCATGGCCCGCACCCTGTTCGCGGCTCCCTACCTGGCGGAGGACCCGAGTCACCAGGGGTTGCTGCTGCACACGGTCTACCACCGCCCGAATGGGTGGGATCACGTGCCGGCCGGCAGCGCCGTGCCCAACGGCGAGGCGTGCATGTGGGGCGACTACCACCTGCTGGAGCTGGCGGTGCTCGTGCAGCGCCTGGGCCGCGGCGGCCGGCTCACTTGGCTGGCCCCGCGCGCCAGCGCCGCCGACCTGGGCCACTCCCGGGGAGGTGCGGACGCGCTTGGCGTCTGACCTGGAAGACGATCCGTGGCTCCTTCCATGAGTATTGCCCAGGTGTGAAGGCGATGACCGTCCCGACGATATTCTGTACCTGCCAGCCGCGCGACGACGTCCTGCGCGGGGCGGTCACCGAGGCCGACTTCGCCGCCGACTTGGCGCTCGTGTACACGCTGGCGATCGGCAAGGACGGCACCGCGGTCGATGCCTACAACGAAGAGAACCAGTTCATCGCCGACCGGATGGCGGAGACCAAGAGCGTCTCGGCACGCAAGGCGACGCTGCTGAACTCCACCGGAGAGGACGAGACCGTCCAGGTGCTTCGTCGCCGACTGTTCGAGCGCATCGACGAGGCACCGATTCCTTCCGTCGTGGATGCGTACCGGCAGCAGTGGACCGCGCACCGGGACGCGCTGCCCATCGTCGCCGTCCGCCCGGAGACCGCGCAGACGTTCGCCGCTGGCTATCCGCTGCACCCGGACGTGCTGGAGACCCTGACCGGCAAGACCGCGACGCTTGCCAACTTCCAGCGCGTACGCGGCATGCTGAGGTTGCTGGCACGCACCGTCGCGCAGCTCTGGGAGCAACGGCCCGCGGACGCCACCGCCATTCATCTGCATCACGTCGATCCAGGCAACGAACCGATCTGCCAGGAGATCGTCACGCGCCTGGGGCAGAGCGCCTTTGCGCCCGCCATTTCCAACGACGTTGCTGCCGGCCCGCGCGAGAAGCGAGCGCTGGCGCAGGAGATCGACGCGGCCCACCACGCCGGACACAGATCATCCGCCGTGAGCAGCAGCACGTCGATGCCGAAGAAGCGCGCGTGCAGTTGAACGACCGGATTCGCGAGATCTTCGGCGGACGGGTGTTCGAGACCGCGGTGTTCCCGGTGGACCGTTCGACGTACCGGATGACGTCGGCGACGGACGGCCGCGCCTCGTCGTCCTGAGCTACGACGGCGTGACCATCGGCGGCGCCGTGGATCGCGTGCCCGAGCTGATCGAGCGCATCTACACCCGGAAGGGCGCCGAGGGCTCCGCACTGCGGGCGTTGCGGAACAATCTGCTGTTCGGTCCCGGAGATCCGGCGGCGGACATCACGATCGACGAGCGGGCGCTGGTGTTTACCATGGCGTACGCCCGCAATGCCGGCATCTGGCCCCGGCAGGAGAAACCGGAAGAAGTACCAACGCCAGGCGGTACGCGACGTGCGAGCAGGAGCGGGTCCGCGACCGGCCCTGCCGGCGAAGAGATCCGCGATACACCGGGCGGGGAAGAACACCGGGCTGGTTCGTTGCGGACGCCATCTGGAGCTGGTCGAGCATCGGGTGCTCAAGCGTCTGGCGCAGGCCGGGGTGAAGCCGCAATCCGGCAACGGACGCAAGTGCGGCTACACCGTGACGAAAGACGTGGCGTTGACCCTGGGGTTGCTGTTCCGCACGCTGGCTCCCATGCGCAGCCGCGACAACATGCGGGCGGTGGCCGAAGGGATCGAGAACATGGGGCGTGAAGAAGCCGCCTACTGGCTGGGCATGGCCATGCACCGCCGGCATCCGCGCCGTGTCCTGACCGCGCTGCGGTTCCTCCTCACGGAGCCCAGGCGCCGGGCCGACGGTTGACGGCGGCGCTCATGTCCGGAGCCAAGGACGTGTGGGACACGGAGTGCGTGGCGCGCCTCGACCAGTTGGAACGGATCCACACGGCTGCCGGAGGAACCGGCAGAGGGCGCCGCTGGGGTACGGACCAGTTGAACCGGAGTCTGTTCGTGGCCCTCGTCGGCCAGTTTCAAGTGTATTGCCGGGAGCTTCACGACGAAGCCGTGCGGGTATACTTGTCCCAGGCGAATCCACGGCAAGTCGCGGCGCTCGACAGCCTGTTGCGGCAGCGCCGCGAGCTCGACAACAGGAACCCGCGGCGAGACGCGCTGAAGAAGGACTTCGGGCGTATGGGGTTGAAGCTCATCCCCGCTCTCGAGAGTCTCTACGTCCGAGCGAACCAAGATATCGATCGCCTTGAGCTGCTGGTCAGATTTCGCAATGCTATCGCTCACGGCAACGAAAGCGAGATCCGGTCGCTGGTCCAGCGCTACCGCATGAGGCCTACCTTGCGTTCATATCGCACGTTCAAGAGCGCCGTCAGCAGGCTGGTCGACAAACTCGACACGGTAGTGGCCACTGAACTCGCCGGCGAACTAGGCACCCGCCGACCGTGGTGAAGGAGAGGAAGTCATGAAGGACACCGAGCCGGAATTTGGCGAAATAGTCGAGATTCCATGGGGGAACAGGTACACGGTCCGCGCCACCGTGAACGAAGTATATGGGCATTCCACGCGGCAAGTCGTGGTAATACTCACACCCGAGTTGAGCGATGGTGTCGTCTCGGAGCCCACGACGCTGGCGGTTCCCCTCAGCGAAGTGAAACGAGTCACCGCAACGGCCTGACTCCGGCTCCCCGATGATTCCCCTCCAACGGGCTGGCGGACCGACTGGGCGAGAAACTGATCTACAGGCTGTTCTTCGGGCTCAAGAACGATAGCGCAGTCGTGCCGCGGAGTGGACGTGAGGAATGGCTGACACTCGACTGATAGAGCGTTGGTTGCCGATTGCGGCCGCTCAGCGAAGAGAGCGTTCGCGAACGCCGTTCGATGACGGCGCTACCTCCAATCTACTATTTGCACGTCTGGTGGGCCAGCGCTCCCTTGATCAAAGCTCCGGTGTTGTCACTGGCTGTCCTGCAGCTCCCGGCCGTCTGGAATGAGTTCCTGATACCGCTTCTGTTCCTGCGCAAGCAGGAGACGAAGCCGCTGACGCTGCTCATCTACAACTTCACGCGCGACCACGAGAGCGACTATGGGGCCATCTTCGCGCTGATCGTGCTTGGGATGATCGTGCCGCTCACGCTGTTCCTCATCGCGCGGAGAAAGATCGAAGAGAGCGTCGGGATCACGGCCGGTGGCGTCAAAGGCTGAGCAGTGTGGCTCCGCGGCCGTGCGAGCGCAGTTGACGCGGGCACATCGCGAGCGTTGACGATCGGCCCTGAGCGTGGGACTCTCTCCCGATCCATCGAGCAGGAGGTAACATTTCATGTACGATTCGCTCAAGCGGCTGGTCGCGGTCGCAGCTCTCACGCTGATCGCGTTCTCGGCGTTCGCTACGGCGACGCAGGAAAGCGCTATGGAGGAGCCGGCCGCCTTCGACTGGCTCAGGATGTACGATCACTCGTACCAGGACATCGCGAACGAGGACAATCCGCTCTTCGAATACATCGAGGACCGATTCAAAGTCGACATCAACCTCGTCCACTACCACTACGACGTGTTCCGGCAGCAGCGTGACCTGCTGGTCTCGTCGGGTGACATGGCCGACCTGTTCGCCGCGTGGGACTTCGATCTTGCCACCTACGGCGAGCGGCTGGTGCAGCCCTACAACGACCGCCTGGCTGCCGGCGATCTGCCCGAGTTCCAGGCCGTGCTGGAGCGCAACCCGGGCGCCCAGGCCACGCTGACCGAGGCGGACGGCAACCTGTACAACTTCCCGCGCTTCCGCGGCTATCCGTGGATCCGCAAGGCGCCGATCCTCCGGCTGGATCTGCTCCGCGAGGGAGGCTTCACCGGAGATACGGGCGTCATGAACTACGATCAGTTCAAGGCCGCGCTGCAGGCGATGTCGCGTGCGCTCGACGGCGCTCCGGCGTGGTTGATGCGCGACGGCTTCACCGACTTCATGCGCGAGGTGCCCAAGGCGTTCGGGATGAACGTCTCCGGCGCCGGTGCCAACTACCCGGTGAGCTTCGACTACGACTCGGGCGAGTACGACATCATCACCCGCACGCCCAATCTGCAGTGGATGATTCTGGCGCTCAAGGACCTGTACGACGACGGTCTGCTGCATCCCGATTTTCACAACATGGCCGAGGATGTCTGGGAACGGCACTGGAACGACGGGCAGGTCGGCCTGACCTTCGAGTGGTCCGCGTGGGCGACCAACAACCCGGGCAAGGTGGCCAAGGGGTGGGACCTGCAGTTCGGCATGGCCCTTACCGGCCCGGACGGCAGCACCGGTCACGTGATCCCGCATGATCCGGTCAACCTGACCTGGGGCGACCTGCTGTACAAGGACTCCGAGGTTCAGGACGAGATCCTGGAGATGGTCGACTGGGGATATAGCGAAGAGGGAGCGATCTTCTTCAACCTGGGTATCGAAGGACTGCACTGGGAGGCGGACGCGGCCTACCCGTCGGGGATGCGCTTCTACCACGTCAATTACGAGGGCTTGGACAGCGAGGCGTTCGACGCCCAGTTCCAGCAGACGCCCCCCTATCAGAAGTACGGATTGAACTCCTACCGCGAGCACGGGTTCCAGGGATGGTTCAACTTCCTGGATCCCGCCGTGCGCTTTGGCGAGTTGCATTTCGCGGCGCCCGGGCAAACCCATGCCCAGGACATGATCGACCGCCACGACGAATTCCAGGCGAACGGCTGGATGCTGCCGCCGCTGCCGCTGCTGAAGTTCTCCGCCGATGAGGCCGAGATGCAGTCGGAGCTGCTGGCTCCCATCCAGACCTTCGTGGATGAGAACGTGCTGCGTTTCGTTCTGGGCACGCGGCCCATGGCGGAGTACGAGGACTTCGTGCAGGAGGTCGAGGACCTGGGTGCGCAAGCGCTGGTCGACCTGTACAACGCCGCCGCCGCCCGCTGGCACGCCGCGATGAGCTGATCGGCAGCGATCGATGCCATGATGAAGAGGGGAGGCTCACGCCTCCCCTCTTTTCAGTTGTTCGTGTGGGCGCCGTCCTCACGGCGCAGGTGCGGAGGCTCGGTCATCTCCGCCGGGTACGCTCGAGCCGCTTCCCGGTCGAACGTGACGCCGATCCCCGGCGCCGTCGGCACGGAGAGGCGCGTGCCGTCGAGCTCGAAGGCGCAGGTGAAGACGTCGGGGAGCATGTCGGCAGGCGGAAAGCCGACCTCCTGTGGACCGGCGTTGTTGCAGGCCAGATCGAGGTGCAGACACGCGGCGGTGCAAATCGGCCCCAGCGGGTTGTGCAGCAGCAGCCGGATGTAATGGGTCTCGGCCCAGCCGGCGATCTTGCGCGCTTCGCTCAAGCCCCCGGCGATGCACACGTCCGTGCGCACGTAGTCGATCAGATCCTCCTCGATCGCCGGCCGGAACTCCCACTTGTTCGCCCACTGCTCGCCGGCAGCCAGCGGCACCCGGACGTGCCGGCGGATGTGGCGATAGCCCTCCAGGTGCTCGGCACGGATCGGGTCCTCCACCACGAACATGCCCAGCGGCTCGATCTCCCGGCACAGCCAGATCGCCTCCGGCGGATCCAGACGCGTGTGGCAGTCGACCATCAGCTCCATCGATTCGCCGACCGCTTCGCGCACCGCGGCAAGCTGTCTGGCCAGACGCCGCGCCGCATGCAGCGGCTCGAACGGCTCGCCGGGCACGTGGGACGGACCGGTGCGAAAGAAGCGGTGCCCGTTGGCCAGCATGCGCCGGGCAACGTCCGCCGCCGCCTGAGGGTCACCCGCGAGCATGGCCGGCAGCGCATCCCCTACCGGTCGGGCATCGGGTGACGGCAGGTAGTCCGCCGGCAGAAAGCACTCCACGTAATCGCGGCAGCGACCGCCCAGCAGCTCGTACACCGGGACTCCGAGCGCCTGTCCCTTGATGTCCCAGAGTGCGATGTCGATGCCGGCGATCGCGGAGCCGATCAGGCGGTCGGCCGGATAGAATCCCCCGCGGAACATCCGCTGCCACAGGTGCTCGATCCGCATCGGATCCTCACCGATCAGGAACTGTTTGAGGTGTTCCACGGTGCCGGCGATCGCGTGCCAGCGGCGCTGCAGGCCGGCCTCCCCCACGCCGGTCAGGCCCGCATCGGTGTCGACCAGAATCGGGACCAGCGTGCGGCCGGGGGCCTGCACCGGCACGCAACTGACGTCGGTGATCTTCATGACCGTCGGGGTCGCGCGTGCGCGTTCGCTCGGCGTTCCGGATGCAGCGCCTCGGGGTTCAGCAGGTGGGCCGGACGGCCGCCGCGCAGCGGGGTCAGCGCGTTGTCGATGGCGGTCTCCATCACCTCGAAGACCGCCTCCACGCAGCGGTTGCCCAGGTGCATCAGTCCCACGACGTTGGGCAGGCGCAGCATCTCGATGTCCGGGTCGTCGTCGGCGATGACGTCGGAGCCCAGGCCGGCGATCCGCTCCCCGGCCAGCGCCGCGTGGAGCGCGTCCCGGTCGGCCAGCGCGGTGCGTGCGGTGTTGATCAGATACGCGCTCGGTTTCATCAGCGCCAGCTCCTGTTTACCGATGAGCCCGATGGTGTCGGGCGTGACGGGCAAGTGCAATGACACGAAATCGCTGGTCCGGAGCAATGCGTCGAGTGCGCACCGCCGCACGGCGTGACGCGATGCGAAGGCGGCGTCCCACGACCGGTCGCTCGTGAATGCCAGCACCCGCATGCCGAGCGCCCGCGCCCGCTCCGCGACCACCCTGCCGATCCTGCCCAGGCCGACGATGCCGAGCGTCTTGCCGGCGATCAGGACGCCCATCGGCCGGTTCGCGCGGCCGTGTGCGACGAGCTCGTGGTAATTCTGTGGAATCGACCGGGCCATGCCCAGGATCAGACCGATGGTGATCTCCGCGACCGCGGCGCTCATCAGCGGCGTCGGCGCGTTGGTGACCGTGACCCCTGCGGCCGTGGCGGCGCGCAGGTCGACCCGGTCGTAACCGGTGGATGCCAAGGAGACCATCTTCAGCCGGCTCGCGTGGCCGAACAACTCGGCGTCGAGGCCGACGCCCGGACCGAAGATCACGTCCGCGTGTTCCGCCAGCCGGTAGACTCGTTCCGGGGTGAGGCTGGGAACGTCAGGGACGACGACGCGAAGCCCGGCGGCCTCCATGCGCGGGCGGTGCTCGGCGAGCACGTCCGCGAAGGTGCCGTTGATGACCAGGGCTTCCCAGCCGGCGATCGTCGCTACGCCTGTGTCGACGGGTTCGCGCCCGATGGTGGGACGCTGTCCGGTAGGCTGCCGCCGTTGCCGCGCGGCTCGCGCTTGCGCTCTTCCAGCAGCCCGTGCAACGCACGGACGGACTGCTTGGCTACGGCGACCGACCGATCGGCATCCGCCTTGGTCGGAGTGCCCAGTGGCAGGAGACCCGACTCCGCCGGGTACCGGCCGCGGTAGATCTCGTCGATGAAGTCGATGTCAGCCGGCTGCAACGGAATCTGCAATTGATAGTCCTCGGCTACCGCCGCCAGCCGATGGATGCCGTGGATCTTCTCCAGGTCCCAGCCACGTTCCAAGAGCATCGTCTTGATCGACTTCTCCACGCACTGCTGCGCGTGATAGCACGCGCCGCGATAGAACCCGCCGGACAGCAGATACTCGGCCGTCCTGAGCTCCTCATCGGATTGCTGGCGCCACTCCTTGATGCCTTCTCTCATGTAGATGCAGATCCCCTCGCTGACGATCTTGCGCAGGAACACGCTTCCGCGCCGAAGCTGCTCGGCGAATTGGGAGCGGGTCAGAATGTAGTCGTCGATGTCGAACGTGCGCTTGAAGGAACGCAGCACCGCGGTCAGCTCACGGGCACTCTCGCTCTCCGGTGCACCGTCCGGGTCGTCGGTCACGACCAGCAGGTCGAGATCGTTGCCGGATGCCGCAGCCGCGACCGATCCGAACAGTATGATCTCCAGTGGATCGATCGCCTCCACGACCGCGTCACGTACGAGTGACGCGGTTTGCCGTGTCACCATGCCGTACGATACCACGCGCTACGCGAAGTCGAGGTAGTAGATCTTCGCGCGTTCCATCTTGAAGCGGATGATCATCGCCTCTCCCTCGGCGACGCCCAGGTCGTCGTGCCCCTGCCACGTCACGGGCGCGCGGAACAGGTCGCCAACCAGCGGTACGGCATTGGCGAAGTCCCTCCCCTCGACGAACGATCCGCCGAGCCGGGATATCGCTACCTTGATGTGGCCGGCTCGCTTGGTAACGGCGTTGATGTACAGCCGCCGTCCCGGAGCGACCACGGCCACGGTGGAGAACTCGCCCCGTTCGGCCGCCTCGATCCCCACCAGGCGGCCCTTGGGCCACAGCGCATAGGCGCTGCGGCTCGCCAACTGACCGCGCGAGTACTTGTGCGGGACGTTGTGGCCGATATAAGGAAGGGCGAAGTCGCCGTCGGCCAGTTCCAGCAGCTCTTCGAACCCGAACACGCAGCCGCCGTTCCAGGCGCCGAACGTTCCGGTCTCGAGCAGCGGCGCGCCCGGCACGAAGTTCCAGGTCCTGCCGTCGTGGCTCGACGCCAGGTCGATGTAACTGGTGTCGTCGGAGGTGACGTAGACTGCCGGGAACATCAGGTGTTGGTCGGGTGCGTGCGGTACGGCGGTCCGGCAGTTGGTGTAGAGCTGGTCGGCGGGGTGCATGTCATAGCGCGGAATGAGCACCGTCTCCGGCATCGGGAAGCTGCGGAAGTCGTCGGTTTCGGCCCTGCTGATCGCCCGCCTGCCGGCCCGTTTCCACGGCAGCGGGTCGGGGTTGGGGATCCCTTCGGCACGCGGTCCGGTGTACCACTCGCGGAAATAGCCCACGTATTTCCGCAGCGCCGCGTCGTAATGGCAGACGATGCGCGTGTCGGAGTGGATGACTGCCAGCGGCATGTCCAGCCGCTGCCAGCGGAAGCCGTCCGGTGAGATCCAGCCGACCACGGCGCAGATGTTGCTGCCCCGCCACCACAGGTCGCCTTCCTTGAGCTCGGCGCGGATCGCCTGCGGATCGTAGTCGCCGGGGCGCTGACGCAGATAGGCGTCGAGCTGCTCCTGCGTGATGTAGCCTTCCTCGATCGCCTTGTACCGTTCCTCCGGGGCGCCGGCCGGATCGAAGAACACCGATCCGCCGAATTCCTCGATGTAGTTGTTGTCACGCGTTCCGTGGTGGTCGATGACGCCGAGGCCGGGGCGCTTCCAACTCACGCCGTCGGTGGACTCGAAGTAGGCGGGTCGCGTCGATCCGTCGTGGAGGCGGCTGGTGCCCCATGCCTGATAGGAGGAGCCGCGCTGCAGGATGGTGCCCACCTGTACCTCGGTCTCGATGCGTGGATCGGGTTCGATGATCGGTTCCCGGCAGGATCGGGCCGGCTCGGAGCGCAGCCTGATACCGGATGGCCGGTCCTTGGGAACGAACGTCGCTTCCTCCGGGGCGGCGTTGCCGGCCACGGTGACGTTGTCGCCCGCGGCGTCGATCCAGGCGAAGCCGCCGACCCGCACGTAGTACCAGCTCGTGAACGCCAGCCGCTTGCCCGCCAGGGCGTATGGTTCGCCGGTGAGAATGGTCGTGGCCATGGCTACGCCGCCCACTCGAAGCCGAACAGGTCGGCGTGGCGCAGCTCGAACCGCAGCGCCACCGGCGTGTCGTCCGCGACGTTGATGTCGGTCTGCCCGCTCCAGTCGACGGTCTGCCAGCGGCAGTCGCCGCTGAGGGGCCTGCAACTCCCGATCGGCCGGCCGGCGGCGTGCTCCGGGTCTGTGAGCCGGGCCTCGATCCCCACGCGTACGTAACCCGACAGGCTGGTGCGGGCGTTGATTCGGAGCGTCCGGCCCGCCGGCACCACCGGTCTGCTGCAGAATTGTCCGAGCTCGTCGGCGCGGACGGCCACCAGCCGGTCCGTCTCCCAGTACGCCCAGGCGAACTGCTGCGTGCCGGCGACCACCTGCTCCCAGCGCGGGTACTTGTGCGGGTAGGGCGTGCCCAGATACGGCACGGCCACCTTGTCGCCGTCCAGCGGCACCAGGCCCTGGAGGACGTACAGCCAGCCCGAGTCCCAGCGGCCCACCGTGGTGGCGCCGCCCGTGCCCAGCACCTCGGATTCCGGCAGTTCCTTCCACAGGATGCCGTCGTCGCTGGAATACAGCACCACCCGGCCGCCCTCGGTCGCCCGCCGGTAGCGGGTCGTGAACATCAGGTGGTAATCGTCGTGGCCGGGGTACGAGGTGCGCCCGTTGAGGTAGATGTCCTCGCTCAGATGGTGGAACAGGCCGGGGTGGATGATCGTCTCGGGGTGGCCCCAGTCCCAGAAGTCGCTCGCCTCGGCGCGCGCGATGCAGCGCCGGTCGTTGCGGTTCAGCCGGGTATAGAGCACGTACTTGGCCAACTCGGTGTCGTAATAGAGGCTGAAGTCGTGGTCGTGGATCCCCGTCAGCAGCGGGGTCCGATGCGTCTTCCAGTCGCGGCCGTCGGGGGAGGTGACCGCGTATACGCCGAAGAGCAGATCCGGCCGTGCCCGTTCGTCGCGGTGCCGCCGCGGCAGCGTGCGGTACTCCTCCCAGAGCGCCTGCACCTGATCGTCCGGAGGCCGGGAGGTGTACAGACCCTTGTACCGCTGATCCGGGGTACCGACCGGATCGACCAGGAAGCCGCCCCCGTCCTGACCCCGCTGACCGAATTCCTCGATCGGGCACCGGCTGGTCTCGGTCCACGCGAAGCCGTCCGGCGATTCCAGGCAGCAGACGTCGCGGCTGGCCGGGGGCACCTGCGAGTAGGCGCCCAGATCGTCGTCCGAGCGGTAGGTGGTCTGAAAGAACCGCCACGTGTAGCGGCCCTCCTCGTAGCTCACCAGCGGGTAGGAGGAGCCGCCCAGCCGCTGCATGCTCGCGGGCACCGCGAACGGATCGGTGCTCTGCGCCGGCTGCGCCAGCAGGCGGACGCCCGCCGGCACCGATTGCCGACCGGTGGCGAACGCCCGCGTGGCCGGCTCCTCCGGGGCGAGCAGCGGGACGTGCCGGCCGTCCGCGGACTGCCAGGCGAGCTGCCCGGCGCTGATGTGCCGATCATCCAGAAACAGATATTTGCTGCGCATCTGCGCTCTCCTATGCCCTGATACTATCCTTTGATCGACCCGATCAGCGGGCCTTGCAGGAAGTATCGCTGCGCGAACGGGTACACCAGCATGATCGGCCCGATGGTGACGATGATCGTCGCCATCTTGATGGCGATGATCAGGCCGCGCAGCGACGAATCGCCCAGCCATGCGCTGTCGAAGAACTCCCGCTCGCCCCCGTGCGACCCGAACAGCAGGCCCACCGTATCCTTGACCAGCACGTTGCGCAGCACGATCGACAGCGGCAGCTTCCGTTCGTCTACCAGGTACAGCATCGGCTCGAAGAACACGCCCCACATGTGCACCGCCGCGAACATGCCGATCGTCGCCAGGATCGCCTTCGACACCGGCAGCACGATCCGGGACAGCACCGTCAGGTCGTTGGCGCCGTCCAGGCGGGCGGACTCCAGGAGAGCGTCCGGGATCGCTTGGAAGTTGGTGCGGATGATGACGATGTACCAGACGTTGAACGCGGCCGGCAGCACGAAGGACCACATCGTGTCGCGCAGGCCGAGCGAGATGATCAGCAGATAGGTGGGGATCAGCCCCGGCATCACGAACAGGCTCACCACCAGCAGGATCGTCACGTACTTCCTGCCCTGAAATCCGGCGAGCGCCAGGGGGTAGGCGGTGAGGGAGCCGATCAGCAGGGTGAGGCCCGCGGACGTGACGGTGTACAGAATCGTGTTGAAGTAGGCGCGATAGATGCGCGGATTCGACAGCACCGCGCTGTAGACGTCGAGGCGCGGGTCGATGGGAAACAGCGTGACGTCGCCGCGCGCGATGGCCTCCGGGTTGCTGATGGAGACGCTGAAGATGTTCCAGAAGGGGTAGATGATCGACGCCGACAGCAGCACGACGGCGAGGATGATGACGGCGTCGGCGAGCCCGAACCGCTCCCGTATGACCGTCATGATCGGGACGGCCTTGCCGCGGGCACTACCACAGGGAGTGTTGCGTGTATCGGCCGGTCAGCCGGTTGGCGACCAGCAGCAGAACGAGGTTGATGGCGCTGTTGAACAGGCCGACGGCGGCGGAGTAGCCGTATTCCTGATTGATGATGCCGCGGCGGTAGACGTAGGTCTCGATGACGTCGGCGGTCTCGTAGATCGCGGGGTTCTGCAGGAGAAAGGGTTTCTCGAAGCCGACGGACATCAGTTGTCCGACCGCCAGGATGAACAGCAGGTAGATGGTGGGAGCGATTCCGGGAAGGCTCACGTGCCACGCCCGTCGCAGGCGGCCGGCGCCGTCCATGTAGGCCGATTCGTAGAGCTCGGGATTGACGCCGCTCAGGGCCGCCAGGTAGATAATCGAGCTCCAGCCGACCTGCTGCCAGATTCCCGAACCGATGTAGAGCGGCCGAAACCAGCCCGGCTCGTTGAAGAAACGGATGCCCTCGATCCCGACCACACCGACGATCCGGTTCACCAGTCCTCCGGTCGAGAACAGCTCCAGCACCACACCCGCCATCACCACCGTCGGCAGGAAGTGCGGCAGGTAGCTGATCGACTGACTTACGCGGCGAAAGCGATCGAACCGCAGCTCATGGAACAGCAGCGCGAGCAGGATCGGCGGCCAGAAGCCCCAGATCAGACTGAAGAAGGCGATCAGGAACGTGTTCCTGACCAGCCGGAAGAAGAACGGATCGCGGAAGAACTTGCCGAACCACTTCAGCCCGACCCAGTCGCTGCCCCACACACCGTCCAGCAGATTGAAGTTCTGGAAGGCGATGGCCATGTTGTAGGCGGGCAGATAGCGGAACAGGACGATGCCGACGACCGCCGGCAGGACCATGAGGTAGAGCAGCGGCCTGCGGCGGATGTCGGTGAGCAGCGGGTGGCGTCTTTTCCCGGTCCCGGTGAGCTGCGCGCCGTGTTCGACCGAGCCCATCGGGAGGTCGCTACCCCGCGGCTGCGGCTGCGGGTGACGGGCGGCCGCCGGCGCCGGGGCGCAGGATGTCGCGTACGGCCAGCGGCCGTTCCAGCTCCTTGTTGGCCTGCTCCAGTTTCTGGCGGCTGGAAACCACGCAGACCGAAGCCTGCTCGGACGGCGCCAGCAGGTCGGCGAGCGCTTCCTTCACCGCCCGCGGAGTCACGCGGCGCAACGCCTCGTAGCGCCGCTGCTGCAGCTCCGGCGTGGTGCCGCTCAGGTGGCGCTGCAGCGCCGCGCCGGTCGCCTGGGTCGGGCGGACCGGGCGGAAGTCGCCCTTGGCGGTGGCGATGATGGCGCGGTCGATGTCGAGCTGGCTCCACTCGGCCTCGGCCACGTAGTGGTCCGTGGCATCGAACACGCCGAGCGTGCGCGCCACGTGCGGATCGCGATATGAGCCGAAGGCGGCGCGCGATGCGCGCGGGTCGTAGGAGAAGCTCGCGCCGTAGGCGTTGCCCTTGAAACGGACCTCGGGCAGCAGGTAGTCCATGCGGATCAGGTGGGCACCCACGCGCAGCGGCGCCTCGGCCGGATCGGTGGCGGGCGGCGCCGGAAGCACCTTGGCGCAGTGGGCGACCTGAATCGGCCCGGCCAGCCCGGCATGTGACGGCGGCAGCGGCTCGAATCCGGTCGGCCCGGGGACGACCGGCGCGGCCGGCATCGAGGCGATCCAGGAGGCGAGGGCGGCGGACGTGAGGTCGAAGGCGGCATCGCTGCCGGTGAAGCTCACCGCCAGCCGGTCGCGGTTCAACAGGAAGTCGCGGATCGACTCGATCCGCCCGATCAGGGCGTCCGCGTGTTGGTCGAAGGCACCCGCAACCTCTTCGCACTGGTCGAGCTGCGGCAGCCCGCCCATCAGGTCGTGCAGGTAGCCGCCCTCGCTCATGCCGCGGGCCGCGTAGGTCTGCGCGGTTCCGAGCCCCTGATGGACCAGTTGGGTACGGCATCGGGAGCGCGTCTGCACCATGACCTCGCGCAGCCGCTCCCGATCGCCGGGGTCGACCCCGAACAGCAGGTCACGCAGCAGTCCCAGGGCGGCTTCCATCTGGTCGTCGAGCGCCTTGAGCCGCACGGTCAACCGCCAGACCGGCCGATCCGGCGCCTCGGCGTGGCAGCCGATGCCGGTGCCGGCTCCGATGCCGCCGGTGGTGGCCGCGGTGCGACGTGCGATCGCCGCGTAGTCTTGTCCGGCGGCGCCGAGCTTGCGGAGCGCGGAGGTATAGCGCGGCATGAAGGGCCAGAGGTCGGCAGGCAGCCCGACGAGGTCGAACGACAGGGCCAGATAGTTGACGCCGTTGGCGAACACGTCGTTGCGCAGCAGATCCACCCCGTCGACATGGCCCACGGTGGTGTCGATGTGCGTGATCTCGTCCGGCAGGTCACCGACCGATAGCTGTGGCAGCTTGATGAGCGCCTCCGGGCTGTTGGGCTGGCTGTTGCTGCGCTGCAGCGCGGCGGCCTGCTCGGCGATCCGTTCGGTATCGGCGTCGGAGAGGGTATCGCGCAGCGCGCTCATCCGCTCCGTGAAGGCTGCGTCGGTTTGTTCCTGCATTTCCGGATCGGGACGCAGACAGATGCTCAGGCGGTGCGGATTGGCCAGCACCTGCTCACGGATCAACCGCTCGAACAGCGTCGGATCGTTGCGGTACCGCTGCCGGAATGCCTCCAGGTGCTCGCCCAGCCGCAGGAACGTCAACGGGTCCATGCCGTAGATCCAGGCGTCAAGGACTCGATCCAGCGCGTGCAGCGGAAACATCGGCTGGATCTCCTGGTAATGGTAGGTGGCCTGTTGCAGGGCCGTGCTGACCTCCTCGGCGGTTACCCCGCGGTCGGCGATGTCGCTCAAGGAGGACAGGACGAGCTCCGTGAACCGGTCGGTGCGGTCCGCCTCGCTATCCTTGACCCCCACGGCAAAGGCGATCTCCCGTCCCAGCGGAAAGGCTCCCGATGAGACCATGTCGGCGCCGATGCCGCTGTCGATGATCGCCTTGCGCAGCGGCGCCGCCTCATGGCCGAGCAGGATCGTGTCGAGCAGGTACCACTCGATCGCGGCATCGACGTCGGTGGCGTCAGCGGCCAGCCAGGCAAGGAACAGGTAGGTCTTGCCGTCGGTCGCCTCGCCCGGGCCGATCGGATAGGTGTCGTCGAAGTGGCGTGCCGCGGACCAGCGCGGCTGCAGGCCCAGGTCGACGACCGGCGTGCGACTCGTGAGGCCGGAGAGCCGGTCGCGGAGGAAATCCAGGTAGTCCCGCGTCGGGATGTCTCCATACAGGAAGAAGTACGCGTTGCCGGGCTGGTAGTGGTCGGCGTGATAGCGGCGGAATGCGTCATAGGTCAGGTCGGGGATCGCTTCCGGCTCGCCGCCGGAGGAGCGGCCGTAGATGGTGTCCGGCAGCAGCTTCCGCATGGCGCCGCGCTGCAGCCGCGCGAGCGGGCTGGAGTAGGCGCCCTTCATCTCGTTGTAGACGATGCCGGTCACCGACAGCGCGCCGCTCGGGTCCTTGGGGTCGGCGGGGGCCAGGTGGTGCCCCTCCCGCTTGAAGGAATCTTCGCTGAGCAGCGGATGGAACACCGCGTCGAAGTACACCTCGGCCAGGTTGAACAGGTCCTTGCGGGTGTTGCTGGCCACCGGGTAGTAGGTGCAGTCGGGCGCGGTCATGGCGTTGATGAAGGTGGCCATGCTCATCTTCAGCATCTCGAAGAACGGCTCGCGCACCGGGAACCGCTTGGAGCCGGCCAGGACCACGTGCTCCAGGATGTGCGGCAGCCCGGTGTCGTCCGGCGGCGGCGTGGGAAAGTTGATCGAGAACAGGTTCTCCGGGTCGTCGCAGTGGACGTGCAGGATGCGGGCGCCGCTCGCCCGGTGGTCGACCCGGTAGGCGCGGCCGCGCACCTCCGGCACGGGATCGACGGAGCGGACGGTGAAGCCGTCGATCGCCTCTCCGGGGGCGTGCAGTTGTGAGGGAATGACTGGCATGGCGCCTCCATCATACCGGATTGGACCGCCCGGGAGGCCGAGCGCCTCGGCGCAGCCTCAATACTCGCTACGCAGATCGTGGCGCAGGTGAAGCACCGAGCCCATGCTGGCGAAGTCGGCATCGTATTCCGTTCCGGGCCGGTTGCGGGCCTGCGCATGGCGGACCAGAACCAGATCGATGCTGGGGAATTCGCGCACGGCTGGTGTCGCGGGGCCGTCCGGCTCAGGCGTGCGTTTTCGGCGCAATGCTGCGGTAGGCACCGCCGAAGAACAGCAGCGGATCGCCGCTCTCGGAGTCCCCGGCGACGATCTGCCCGATGAAGATCTCGTGATCGCCGCCGGGCAGCCGCTCGGTGAGTCGGCAGTCCACCCACGCCAGCGCGTCACGAAACACCGGCGCGCCGGTCTCCGCCGTACGTAGCGGAACGCTTTCCAGACTCTTGGGGCCGGGGGTGGCGAAGCGTTGCGACAGGTCCTCCTGGTCGCGACGGAGGATGTTGACCGCGAAGGCAGCCGATTCGGTCAGCCGATCGCGCATGGCGTTGCGCAGGTCGACCGCGAACAGTATGAGCGGGGGGGTGAGCGACAGCGACAGGATCGAGTTGGCCGTCATCGCCCAGCCCGCGTCCCTTGTTCCGGTCGTCACCACGGAGACGCCGGTCGCGAACATTCCCATGATGCGGCGCTGCTCGCGAGGATCGAAGTCCGGCATCGGCTGCTCCATCAGTGTTGTTCCCTCAGGGGATCGCCGCGCTCAGCGTGTCGAGCCCGGCGACCGGATCCGCGCCCAGCCCGACCCGGAGCACCCGGCGCCCGGCGTCGAGCAGCGCCTGCCGGTCGCCGAGCGCCTGCGCCTCGATCAATACGCCGAACGACAGCGAGCTCGCCCCTGCGCCCGCACGATCCGGGATCGGCAGGTCGCGCCGGACATCGGCCGTGAGCTGGATGAACGACCCGGCGCCGGCATCGCCCTTGTGGAGCTGGCCGGTCGAGTGCAGGAAGCGCGGGCCGTAGCCGCAGGTCGTGGCGACGCCGCAGCGCTGCAGGATGCGCCGCCGCAGCCGATCCAGTGCCGCGTCGGTCTCGGGCGTCGGAACCAGGTAGGCGTGCAGCGCGAGGTAACCGCGCGTGCCGTCCGCGGTCGGTGGCCGCAGGAACGCCGCGAGCTCGCCGGAAAGGGTGGCGGCATCGTCTGTCTCTGCGGCGCCAGCGCCGTACAGGGTCAGGCCGCCGTGGGTCGCGGTGGGCGTCAGGCCGGGCAGCGCGCCGGTGTCGCGGTAGGCGGCCACCATGTTGCGGGCGCTGACCTTCGCCGACTCCACGTTCGGCTGGTCGAAGGGGTTGATGCCCATCACCGCGCCGGCCACCGCGGTGGCGACCTCCCACCGGTACATGACCGCGCCGAGCTCGTCCAGCGAATCGAGGACGCACTCGGCGACCGGATGCCCGGCGTCGCGGAGATCGTCGAGGCCGGCGGCCGGCTCGGCTCTGCAGCGATGGCTGACGAACACCCGATCGGGCGGATAGCGGTCGGCTTCGAGCTCCATCTCGCCGTCCACGGGCAGGATGCCCCGGCCGTCCTTGCCGGTGCTCTCCGCGATGAGCTGCTCGATCCAGGCGCCGAGCGGCGCCAGGGTCGCCGACGAACGCAGCATCAGCTTGTCCCGCCCGGATCGCTCGGCGGCGCCCAGCAGGGCGCCCAGAGCGACCCCGGCGCTGTCCTCGATCGGTTGCACCGCCTCCGCCGCGGCAACGTCCAGCAGCCGCGCGACGTCCACGCCCATGAGCGCCGCCGGAACCAGGCCGAAATTGGACAACGCCGAGTAGCGGCCGCCCACCTCCGGGTCGCCGTATACGACGTGTGCGGCCCCGAGCTCGCGAGCCTCACGTTCCAGGCCGGAGCCAGGATCGGTGATCGCGACCACGCGCGCCTGCGCCGCGGCGCGGCCGAGCGCACGGTCCAGCCACGTGTACAGGTGCCGGAACAGGCTGATCGTCTCCACGGTGCCGCCCGACTTGGTCGCCACCAGGAGCAGTGTGCGCTCCGGCGCTTCCTCCGCCATCCCGGCGCGTACGGCATCGGGATGGGTGCTGTCCAGCACGCGCAGGCGCAGGTAGCCGGGGAGGGTGCCCAGCACGCGGCTGAACACCTCGGGGGCCAGGCTGGAGCCGCCCATGCCCAGCAGCAACGCACGTGTCAGGCCGGCGGCCCGCGCATCGGCGACGACCCGCTCGATCGTCTCCAGTTCGGCGCGCATCGCCGTTGGCAGCGTGAGCCAGCCCAGGCGGTCGGCGACCTCGGTCGGGTCGGGACCCCAGATCGTGTGGTCGCGCGCGCGCAACCGTTCGCCGATCCGCTCGGATCGCAGGCGCCGTTCGCATGCCTGGAGCTCCTCCGCGAGGGAGGAGGCGTCGCAGCGGAACCTCAAGGAGCTTGCCGGGCCACCGGCAAGCTCCGCGAGAGGCCCGGCTGGGCGGGAAGCGGAGCCGCAGGCGACGATTCCCGGGCGCAAGCGGCCAGCTCGGCGCGCTTGTGCTCGACCGACGCGAGCAGGGCGGTGAAGGAGTCGGCGAACGCCGAGACACCCGCCTGCTGCAGGTCCGCAGTCACCCGGTCCAGGTCGACGCCGGCACCGGCCAGCCCCTCGATCTGACGGTGCGCTTCGTCGAGCCCGCCGGTCAGCGTGACGGCAGCCGTGCCGCCGGCGCGGAAGGCGTCGAGCGTGTCCGGCGGCATCGTGTTGACGGTATCGGGCCCGATCAACTCGTCCACGTACATGGTGGGCGAGTAGGCGGGGTTCTTGGTGCCGGTGCTCGCCCAAAGCAGGCGCTGCACGCGGGCGCCGGCGGCGGCCAGCGTCTCCCAGCGGTCTCCGGAGAAGATCGACCCGAACGCCTCGTAGGCGATCTTGGCGTTGGCGACGGCCGCCGTGCCGAGCAGTGGTGAATCCGCGGGCAAAGCGTCATCGACGGCCGTGTCCACACGGCTCACGAAGAACGACGCCACCGAACCGATCCGGCTCACCGTATGGCCGCCAGGGACCGAGGGGCCGTGCTGGGCGAGCGTGGTCAGACCGTCCAGGTAGGCGGCCGCCACCGCGCGGTAGCCCGCTACCGAGAACAGGAGCGTGACGTTGACGTTGATGCCGGCACCGATCAGCTCCGCGATCGCCGGCACGCCGGCCTGGGTGCCGGGCACCTTGATCATGAGGTTGGGCCGGCCGACCGCGGCGGCCAGCCGCTTGGCGGCCGCTCCGGTTCCCTCCGTTTCGAAGGCGAGCGCGGGGCTCACCTCCAGGCTCACGAACCCGTCGCGGCCATCGAGCCGGTCGTACACCGGGCGCAACTCGTCGCAGGCGCGCGCGATGTCCGCGATCGCCAACGCCTCGTACGCCTGTTCGGTGGACGCGCCGCGCGGGACCTCGCGGAGTTGCTGGTCGTAGTCGTCGCTCTGGCCGATCGCCTTCTGGAAGATGGTGGGGTTCGAGGTGACCCCGCGCACGCCGTCGGCCACCAGCCGGGAAAGCCCCCCGTCGCGCAGAAAGCTGCGCTGGATGAAGTCGAGCCAGACCGCCTGGCCCAGTCGCGTCAGATCATGTGGTGTCGGCACCGAAGTACTCCTTGTCTACTGCCGGCCCATGGTACCGCGCGCGTTCCGCGGCAGTCATGCGCCGAGGGAGCGGTCTGGGGGCGTTCTACGAAGCGTCAGAACCCCCGCTTGCGATGGATCATTCTTGCGCCGCTCGGCGGGCACGGTTAGGCTCGCTCGATGAAGCCGCAGTCCGTCCGCCCCCGCTACCTCGACGCCATCACGGCGCTGTTCGTGACCACGCTGGTGGTATCGAACATCATCGCCGGCAAGCAGGTCGCCTTCACCGCGACCGTGATCCTCCCGGCAGCCGTGATCCTGTTCCCCCTGACCTACATCCTGGGGGACGTGCTCACGGAAGTGTACGGCTACCGGCGCTGCCGCCGGGTGATCTGGATCGGCTTTGCCTGCAACGCGGTGGCGGTGGCCGCGATCGCGATCGGCGGCTGGCTGCGGCCGGCAGGTTTCTGGGACGGCCAGGACGCGTACATGCGCACCCTGGGCGCGGTCCCGCGCATCGTGGCCGCGTCGTTCCTGGCCTACCTGCTGGGCGAGTTCGTCAACTCGTACGTGCTCGCCAAGCTCAAGGTGGCCACGTCGGGCAGGCTGCTGTGGCTGCGTACCATCGGCAGCACGGTAGTCGGCCAGTTGGTCGACTCCGGCGTGTTCATCACGGTCGCCTTCATCGGCGTGTTCCCGGCCGGACAGGTGCTGCGGCTGGTGGTGGCGCAGTGGTTGTTCAAGGTGGTATACGAGGCGGTCGCGACCCCGTTGACCTATGCCGTGGTCGGCTGGCTGAAGCGGACCGAAGGGGTCGACCACTTCGACACCGGGACCGACTTCACGCCGCTTCGCATCGGCCTGCAGCCCCGTGCCTGACGATCCCGGCGTCGGCGACGAACTGACCCTGCTGGGCGCGGAAGGGGTCACCAAGCCTTCCAAGCGGCTGGAGACGTTCCCCAACCGCCATCCGGGCCGCCCGTATCTGGTCAGCCTGGAGTGCCCGGAGTTCACCTGCGTCTGCCCGATGACCGGGCAGCCGGACTTCGCCACCATCTCGATCCGCTACGTACCCGACCAGCGGGTCGTGGAGTCCAAGTCGCTGAAGCTGTACCTGTGGTCCTACCGCGACGAGGGGACTTTCCACGAGCACGTGACCAACCGCATCCTCGACGACCTGGTCGCCGCGCTGCAGCCGATCGCCTGCGAGGTGACCGGCGCCTTCAGCGTGCGCGGCGGCATCTCCATCACCGTGCGGGTTTCCTTCGAGCAGCCCGGCAGCGGCGGCTGGTCCGTGCTCCCCCCGCCGGCTCCCTGAATGGTGTAGCCGGCCAGGCGCTATGAAATGGAGAGAGTGGCAGGCCATTGCCGATGATGAGGGCAGGTGGCTAGACCATCAGGAAAGAGGGGTCCTGAAAACCGAACACCTCGCCGACTTCGTCCTGCGGGTGTGGTTTGAGGAAGACCTGGACGTGTCCATTTACGAGTTGGATTTCCGTCCGCTGTTCGTGGAAGAGAATCCTGGTGGTGTATTCGCGTTGCTCAAAGACGAGGAGCGGTTCAGGCACGTGCGCGGAGACTACGCCTTGATCTGGCCCAATCCCGAAAGTGGTGCGTATGACGAGCATGCCATCGATCTCGCCCCTGAGTGTGTGCGCTTTTTCTGTGAGCGGTATGGAAAGCGAATCAAGCGCGCTCACCAGGAGCGAGTAGCCTGAGCCGTTCCTCGAAGGCTCTCGACCTCATAGTCCGCGGCGGGCTGCTGTTCGACGGCACCGGCGCTGCGCCGGTGGAGGCGGATGTCGCGGTGAGCGGCGGGCGCGTCGCGGAGGTGGGCCGGATCGGCGCCGCCGCGCCGGTGGAGATCGACGCCCGCGGTCTCACCGTGGCGCCGGGATTCATCGACATCCACAGCCACTCCGACTACACCCTGCTGGTCGATCCGCGGGCGGTCAGCGCCATTCACCAGGGAGTGACCACCGAGGTGGTGGGCAACTGCGGGCACGGCTGCTTTCCGATCAGGGATCCGGCGCTGTCGTCCCGCATCATCTACGGCTTCGACGGCCAGGTGCCGATCGACTGGTCCACCCCGGTCGCCTACCTGGAGCGCCTGGAGCGGGCCCGCCCGGCGGTCAACGTCATGACCCTGGTGCCCAACGGCCAGTTGCGTCTGGCGACCGTGGGGCTGGACGACCGCCCGGCGGAGGATGGCGAGGTAGCGGCCATGACGCACCTCCTGGAAGAAGCCATGGACGCCGGCGCCTGGGGCTATTCGACCGGCCTGGAGTACGCCACCGAACAGGGCGCTCGCGAGCCGGAGATCACCGCGCTGGCGGCGACCGCGGCCCGGCGCGGCGGCCTCTACGCGACCCACACCCGGGATCGGGATGAGGGCGCGGTAGCGGCGGTTCAGGAGGCGATCCGGACCGCCCGCGCCGCCGGGGTCAGGCTGCAGGTCTCCCACCTGGCGCCGCGCAGCGGCCTGGAGCACACCGCCCGCTGCGTCGACGCGGTCGACGAGGCGCGAGCCGCGGGCGACGACGTTGCCTTCGACATGCATACCCGTCTCCACGGCCTGACGTTCCTCTACGCGATGCTGCCGCCGTGGCTGCTCGGCGAGAGCCCGCAGAGTCAGGCGCGCTACCTGGGCACGGCGGAGGCGCGGGAACGCATCCGCGCCCATCGCTCCATCATCACCGGGCTGGGCGACTGGGGCCGCGTGTACCTGCTGGACAACGACGTCTGGCCGGACCTGGCTCGCCTGGACTTCGAGGAGATCGGCCGCCGCCGCGGATCGAGCGCGTTCGACGCCGCCTGCGACCTGCTGCGGGACAGCGTGGGTGTCGACAAGGCGCCGATGGTGATCATGCGCAGCTACACGCAGGAGATGCAGGAGTCGGTGTTCGCGCACGACCTGTGCGTGCCGGGGTCCGACGCCACCGCGCTGGCCCCCGACGGCCCGCTGGCGGGCTCGGCGTTCATGGGCGCCTATAGCTGGGCCGCCTGGTTCTGGCGCTTCATGGTCCGCGAGACCTGGCGCCTGACACCCGAGGCGGCCATTCACAAGCTCAGCGGCAGGCCGGCGGCCATCATGGGCCTCTCCGACCGGGGCGTGCTGGCGCCGGGGATGCGGGCTGATCTCGCCGTGTTCGATGCCGGCGGCTTCGCCGACACCGCCACGACGTTCGAGCCCAACCGGCTCGCCACCGGCATGCGCCACGTGGTGGTCAACGGGACGCTCACCCTGCGGGACGGCGCGCTCACCGGCGAGCGGAGCGGGGCGGTGCTGCGCAAGGGATAGAGCCGATGTCGGCCCGATCAGGACTCCCCGTCGGTCTCCCGGTACAGAAGCGCCGTGCTGGCGGCGAGGATCTTGTCATAGGCGGCCATCGCCGCGGCGTCCATATCGGACTTGGGTATGGGTTCCAGGTCGAAGTGCCCATAGCGGTCCTCGCCCCGCACCAGGGTGGCGGTGTCGCGGAGGCCGGACGTCTGGCGGATGGAGGTGGGGACGTAGCGAACCGCGATGCCGATGCGCCGGTCGCCGCGCGCCGCCGGAGCGGAGCCGTGCACGATGAGGACGTGGTGGAGCGACATCTGTCCCGGTTCCAGGACCAGGTCGACCGCCTCGTTCTCGTCCACCTCGACGGAGACCTCCTGGCCCCGGGTCAGCAGGTTTCGAGCGTTGACCGTGTCCTTGTGCGGGATCTGCCGTGCCGCGTGGGAGCCGGGAACCACACGCATGCAGCCGTTGTCGGGGTTGCTGGGCGACAGGGCGATCCAGGCGGTGACCACCTCGTCCGAGGACAGACCCCAGTAGGTGGCGTCCTGGTGCCAGGAAACGAACGTGCCGTCGCCGACGTTCTTGATGAAGGCGTTGCTGGTCCAGCACAGCAGGTCCGGCCCCAGGATCTCCGCCACCGGGTCCAACACCCCGGGGTGGTGCACCAGTGCCGAGAGCCAGGCCAGCGCCACGTGGCCCTTGTGGCGAAGGATGGTGGGTGCCCGCTCCGGCTCCGCCTCCTCAAGGGCTTCCAGCTTCGATCGGAAGGCGGCCGCCTCCGCGGGCGACAACGCCGGCACCGGGCACAGGTAGCCCGCCTTGGCAAACCGTTCCTTGGGCGTCATGGGCCGCTACGGGTCTCAACGTACGCCCGCGGATCGATGTCTTTGCGCTCCATACCGCTGCTGTGCTCGACCGCCAAGCTGCATCGGGTGGCGATCCGGTGTCAAATCAAGCGGCTAGTTCCATGACTTCGCGCCGTGCGATGCGATGACGTGGATCGGGAGGAGCCATGACCGATAGCGAACGCTACGAATCCGGGCGCAGAGTGCTCTCGACGATGCTCGGCGAAGCCGCTGCGGAAGCCTCTGCCAAGAAGATGCGCGCACTTCATCCGGAGCTCGAGCGACTCGTGATGACGCACGTGATGCATGACCTGTACGGACGGGCCGGGCTGGACATCAGGACTCGCCTGCTGTGCACGATCGCGGCCTTGACGGTGCTCGGCAGGCCGGAGCAGCTCGCCGTGCACATCGACCGGGCGCTGGGCTGCGGGGCCACCAGGACGGAGATCGAGGAGGTCATGTTGCAGATGAGCGCTTTCGGAGGGTTTCCCGCCACGTGGGATGCGCTGACCGTTCTCCGCTCGAGCGGCACGCCCTCAAGACCGGCCGGCTGAAGCGCAGCGGGTGACCGCCTCCGTGGTACGATGCCGCGCCACCAGCGGGTGGCGATACGCATGGTGAGGAGGACGCGGTGATCAAGCGGATGGAGAGGAAATCGGAGCTGCCTGACGACTGCTATATCTACAAGCACTCGACCGCCTGCCCGGTGTCGGCGGCGGCGGCGCAAGTGGTGGAGAGCACGACGTTCGATCTGCCCGTCTACTGGGTCGACGTGATCGAGCAGCGCAAGCTGTCCAGTCAGGTGGCCCAGCGCTACGGCGTGCGGCATGAGTCGCCGCAGCTCCTGAAGATCGAGCAGGGCGGCGCCACGACCGTCCTGAGTCATCACCAGATCTCGCCGGCGCAGCTCGCGCAGACTATCGGCGGCTGAGGGGTAGTCGATGTACATCGGCACGCAGTTCGGCTGCCGGCACGACACCGACATCGAGGTGCTGGCCCAGCTCGGCGTCATGCACGTGGACCAGACGCCGTCGGAACCGTGGCAGGACTGGACGGCGGACACGCTGAAGGCGATGCGCGAACGCTTCGCCCGGCACGGTATCGACCTGGAGATGATCCACATCCCGCTGGGGTCGCGGAGCGCGTTCGTGAACGCCGCCGGGGCGATCTTCCTGGGGCCGAGCGACGAGCGCGACCGGCAGATCGAGCGCGTGTGCGAGACCGTCCGAATGGCGGCCGCGGCGGGGCTGCGCGGGCTCAACTACAACATCACCCTGCTCGGTCATCTGCGCACGGAGCCGCGCTACGGGCGGGGCGGCGCCAAGCTGTCGTCGTTCGAGCTCGACAAGCTGGACCAATCGCTCGGGACCTTCGAGGGCGGCGCAGCCGATGAGGACACGATGTGGGAGCGCATCGACCACTGGCTTGCGAACATCATGCCGGTGGCCGAGGAGTACAGGATCCAGATGGCCTGCCACCCGTCCGATCCCGGCATCGGCTACGGCGTCGAGTACCGCGGCGTCGCCCGCGTGCTGGGCATGGTCAACGGCTTCAAGAAGCTCATCGAGCTCTACGACAGCCCCTACAACGGCCTCAACTTCTGCCTCGGCTGCATGGCCGAGTCCCTCGAGAATCCGCGAGCGGACATCTACGACGTGATCCGCTATTTCGGTGAGCGCGGAAAGCTCTTCAACATCCACTTCCGCAACATCAAGGGAGGCCTGGGCAACTTCGTCGAGGTGTTCCCGGACGAGGGCGACGTGGACATGCTGAAGGCGCTCAGGACTCTCAAGGACGTCGGCTACCGATACATGATCATGCCCGACCACGTCCCCGGCATTTCCGGAGCCGAGCCGCAGCAGGTGGGGTTCGCGTACACCTATGGCTACATCCACGCCCTCCTGCAGGCGGTCAACGACGACTGAGTTGGACGGTCCGCTTCGCGTCGGCGTCTACGGGGCCGGCAACTTCGCCAATACTCAGCATCTGCCGAACCTGGCACGCGTCGATGGCGTGCGCGTGGTGGCCGTCTGCGACATCGATGCGCAGGCGGCGCGGGACACGGCCGCGCGCTTCGATATCCCCGGCGTCCATACTGATGGCATGGCGATGCTCGACAAGGAATCGCTGGACGCGCTGTGGTCGATCGTCCCGGCAGCCGCGCGCGGCGACGTGGAAGCGGCCGCCGCGGAGCGGGGTATCCATCTGTTCAGCGAGAAGCCGCAGGCGACCGAAATGCGGACCGCGCGCCGTATCGACGCCGCGATCCGCCGGGGACGCGTGCTCTCCACCGTCTGCTTTCGCGAGCGCTATCGACCGATCTTTCAGGAGGCGAAGCGCCTGCTTGCGGACAAGGAAGTCGTCCACATCCGTTTCCAGAGCTTCCGTGACCTGCCGGCGCGGGGCGCCTCCGACCCGTATATCCGCAGCTACGGAGCGGCCTTCTTCGACTGGGGACCGCACGCCGTGGACTACTGCCGGTTCATGAGCGGACTGGACATCAAGACCGCACAGGCGTTCATGACCGATCGCCCGCCGTACCGGACGCCGGTGTCGGCGTCGTTCAACTTCGTCATGACCAACGGCGCGACCATGACCATGACGTTCGTCTGCGGGTATCGGGGCAGTCCCGCGAACGAGCCCCACTTCCTGATCTGCTTCGAGGGCGGTTATCTGGGCGTGCACGGCTACGAACGCATCGAGATGAACGGCCGGACGGTGTACGAGGCGGAGGACTTCAATCCATGGTTCGAGCTGGACCGGCGTTTCTGCGAGGCGGTCAGAACGGGCGACGGCAGCGCGCTGCTGAACGACTACCATGACGGCCTCTACACCTTGGCGCCGCTCCTGGCAGGCTGGGAGTCCGCGAAGCGCGGCGGCGAGCCGATCGACGTCGCAGAGTTCATGAGCTCCTGACGCTGCGAGTGCCGGAGTCGCCGGCCGTCGCCAAGGAGAAACGTACGGTCGTCCCCTGCCCGCGTCCGGCGCTGGTCACCTGGATCGTACCCCCGTGCGCGGTGACGATGGCGTGTGCGATTGCCAGCCCCAGCCCCACGCCTCCGGTCCGGCGGGTGCGGGATTCGTCGGCGCGGTACAGGCGCTCGAACAGATGCGGAAGATCGGCCGCGTCGATTCCCGCGCCATCGTCCGCCACGGTAATCGTCACCCGCCCGTCCGTCTCCCGTGCCGCCACCACCGTGATCCGTCCGCCTGCATCCGTATGCTGCAACGCGTTGTGCACTACGTTGCCGAGCGCCTGACTCATCCGCATCCGGTCGAAATCGAGCTCCGGCAATACGGATCGCGGCTGGAACGACAAGCTTATACGGCGCAGCCGAGCCTGCGGCTGCCACCGTTGCACCTCGGCGTTTACCAGTTGGGAGACCGAACACGGTTCCCGGTCGAGCCGCAACTCGCCCGAATCGGTTTCCGCCAGCCAGTTCAGATCACGTACCAGGTTATGCAGCATCGTCACTTCCCGGACGATCCGGTCCGCCGCCTGGGCCGGCTCCTGCAAGCCGTCGAGCAGCCCTTTCGCTTCCAATTGGATGACGCTCAGCGGCGTGTTCAGCTCGTGGGACAGATCATCGATCAGCCGCCGGCGAAGATCGCGCTGGGTCTGCAGCGCATTCGTCATGCGATTGAACGCCGCGCTCATCTGTCCGAGCTCGTCGGCTGAGGTGATCGGAAGAAGGGTGATGGCACCTTGTCGGGCGACGGTCCGGGCGGCTTCGGTCAGACGCGTGACCGGGGCGGTGATGCGGCGCGAGATCCAGGCCGCCAGCGCCAGAGCCACGACGGCGATCAGCCCGCCGCCGAGCGCCGTCGTGGTCAGTATGCGGCGCAGGAGTCCATGCGATTCGGTCGCCAGAAACGCGCGCTCCACGTCCACGTACACGTCACCGACCCGACGGCCGGTCTCCCCATCGATCACCGTAACCCGCTCTCCGCCCAACTCCCGGGCCGGAATCCCCGGTCGCAGCCGGGACAGGTTGTCGTGGATCACCATGCCTCCCGCGTCGACGACGACGATCCTGACGCGCTCGACGTGGAACGTCTCGGAGCCGTCCTTTTCCCGTTCACCGTGGCCTTCGTGTCCCCCCGCTCCCTCGTCGTAGCGGTAGCCGGCGTCGGACAGCACCCGGTCCACCGTCGCCCAGCCGCCGGAAGAGGCGTAGGCCCGGCCCAGGCTGAGCGCCACGCTGTCCGCTTCGACCGCGATGAGCTGTTGGACGAACTCGTCCATTTGCCTCTGGGTGACGAAGTATCCGACCCCAATGGCGAGCACCAACGCGAGCACCACGATGAGCACGAACGCGCGCAGGATGCGACGGTGCAACGATGCGGTGGGGAGGTTCACGAATGCTCCGGAACGAATCGGTAACCGGAGCCGTACACCGTCTGGATCGGCTGCTTGCCGTCTCTGCCGATCACCTTGCGGAGTCGGAGGATGTGGTTGTCGATGGCGCGATCGTACGCGTCGAAATCGTCGTCGAAGGCCAGCGCGATGAGTTGCTCACGGGTGAGCACCTGATTCGGATGGCGCATGAACGTGGAGAGCAACGCGAACTGCGCCTGGCTCAGGTTGATCGGGCTGTCACCGACGGTCGCCTGCCGGGTCGTGTCGTCGATCGTGATGGTGCCACACCTCAGAACCCGCTGCACGGTGTCATCGGCGCGCCGCAACACCGCCTTGGCGCGCGCCACTACCTCGTCGGGGTCGAACGGCTTGACGACATAGTCATCGGCGCCGCTGTCCAGCCCGGCGATGCGATCGGTATGGCTCTCGCGCGCCGTGAGCATGATGATCGGCACGGCTGATTCGCGGCGCAGGATGCGGCACACCTGCATCCCGTCGAGGCGCGGCAGCATCAGATCGAGCACGATCAGGTGGGGACGGCGCGAGCGGGCGAGGGCGAGCCCGGTGCGTCCGTCGCCGGCGACTTCAGCGCTGAACCCCGCTCGTTCGAAGTGGACCTTCAGCCAATGGGCGATGCGCGGTTCGTCCTCGACGATCAGAATCGTGCGACTCGGCATCACGCCTCCCGGAATCGATAATACGGGCGCGGCGCCCGATAAGCGCCGCGCCCTGTATACCGAGGTCGTCTCACGCGGCCTCAACCGCCGCCGTGCTCGCCGCCGCTCTCACCGCGGCCGCCGTGCTCGCCGTCGCTTTCGCCGCCGCCGCTATGTTCGCCGTCGCTTTCACCGCCCGCGCCGTGTCCGGGGCCCACTTCCGGGTGGGCTGTCCAGCCGGTGAACGCCGTGGTCATCGCGTTCAGCATCACCTTGCTCGTCTCACCGGGCGCCAAGTCAACGGGCGTCGTGGGACCGAGCTCCGTGCCGTTTGACAGGTGTACTTCCACCCGGACCATCGGCAGGGTGCCTTCGGTGGTGTTCTGCACGGTGCCGACGAAGGCGTTGGCTTCCGCGTCGTAGCGCAGGATGAGCCGCGCACCGTTGCGGACCGCATCGTAGGTCTGGTCGAGGGTGAGCCGGGTGCCTGACTCCTCGCCCTCGGCTCCATGCTCGCCGCTGCCCTCGTCCGTGACGCCGGCACAGCCGCCGATCGCCGCCGCCCCTGTGAAGCCGATCAGCAGTGCCGTCATGAGCGTGTTTCTTATGGAACGATTGTTGGTCATCGTTTCCTCCTCGTGGATCTGTCGTAGGTTTCGAGGCCGTTGCACCTCGTCGCCACGAAGAGTGCGGAGAAAATGTCGCAGGAATATCGCATGCGCAAGAAGCCGCGGTCCTGCAGCGCCTCCCCCGCGACGTCGCTGCAACCGATGACCCTCGGCAACCTATGAGCGGGCAAGGTCGAGAAGAGAGCCCAGCACCCGGTAGGTGAGGCCCCAGATCACCGCGCCGCCGTAGGCTACCCCGGGAAACACCAGGCGGCGGGTGCCGTCCGCGATCTCCACCGACGTGCGATGGTCGGGGTCGGTCAGATGCTCGATAGGGATCCACATCGCCGCGGCGACCTCGGAAGGCTGCGGACGCAGCACCGGCAGGTCGGGTGAGCAGAGATACACGAACGGCTGCAGCCACCCGAGATGCGGCCTCCCCCGGCGGGTGATCGGCATGCAAGGCAGGGCGCCCAGGTACCGGCAGCGAAGCAAGTCGAGCCCCACCTCCTCGGCCGTCTCGCGGACGCCCGCGGCGCGGGCATTCGCGTCGGCATGGGCGACTCGGCCGCCGGGAAACGCCATCTGGCCCGACCACGGATCGTCGGGCCGCTCGGAGCGCTTGATGAAGCAGAGCGCCGGGACGGTGTCCGGACCACCCAGCACCACGCAGACGGCGGCGGTGACTTCGTGCTCGGGCCGCGGTTCGTCGTGAAGTCGGGTGAACGCTTGGACGAATCGCTGTGCGGTCACTCCCCTATACTACGCTGGCACTCGAGCACTCCGGGTCAGCAGAAGGGGACGAAGGATGATCCTGACAACGGCCGCGACGATCGCCGGCCATCGCATCGTCAAGACGATCGGTTTGGTGCGCGGCAACACGGTCCGCTCCCGGCACATGGGCCGGGACATCATGGCCGGCTTCAAGACGATGGTGGGAGGCGAGATCGTCTCCTACACCACGATGATGGACGACGCCCGCGGCGAAGCGGTGGACCGGCTGGCAGCCGATGCGCAACAGCGTGGCGCCAACGCGGTGACCGACATCCGGTTCACCACCTCGGCGATCATGAGCGGCGCGTCCGAGATCCTGTCGTACGGGACGGCGGTGGTCGTGGAGCCCGAGTAGCTGCTCGCTCAGTTGTCGCTCACGGTTTCGTCAGACTCTGAAGGAGGCGGAGGATAGATGACCACCATCACGGAGGCACCCACGCCCGCGATGCGCTGCAGCGTCTCCGGCGCCAGTTCGGAACGGAAGCTCTCGATGGCGTCGTCGATCTCGTATCCCAGGTTGAACGTCCTCCGGTAGGCGCCGTTCCACACGGCTCGCGCCTCGTCCTTGAAGCTGAGGATCGTGTCGCAGAAGTCCGCGATCTGGATGTCGGGGTCGGTGCTCAGTCCGCTCCGGGCATGTTCGAACGCAACTGCGAAGCCTCGCGTCGATTCTCGATATTCGACCGAGACGAGTGGCCCCGCCCGGTCTCGAAACAGCCCCGGCAGCAGATGTCCGATTCCGAGAACTCCTGGAGGATATGGAAGAGCGGCCGAAGTCCCTCGATTTCCAGATCCACGTTGAGGTACGCGACGGCCATGGCCAAAACGCTATCTCGCGAGCTATGCTCCGTCAATTCTCCTCAACGGACGTCTTCAGTGGAAGAACCTGAAGTGAAGCGCTGCACCATGCCGGACGGCTATTCGGTGTCCACTCACCGTGAGCGTACGATTCCCCCCGCCCAGGTGAAGCGTCTCTATGGACCGGAAGGCTGGTGGCCGAAGCGCAGCATGCAAGAGATTGCTGCTGTGCTGTTGGGAGCGCCAGCGGTGGGCGCGTGGCATGCTGAGGAGCTAGAAGTGTGAGAACTGATTGACCCCTGTCGGACCGGCCGATGCGATCAAACCTTCTCCGAAGCTTCGGCGGGTGAACAGTAAATCGGGAGTCTAAATTGCAGGTTCCCAGATGGCGGCCAAGGACAGAATGAACCCCGGCAGCACCGGATCATCGGCAATCGAGATCGGTCGTTCGAGCCACTCCACGCGACCGTCGGCGCAATAGACGGCCGCTCGCCGTCGGTCGGGATCCAAAAGCCAGCCCAGTCGAGCGCCGTTTGCCCGGTATTCCTCCATCTTCTGCTGGACCTCGGCCACGGAATCGGTGGGGGAGCACAACTCGATGACGAAGTCGGGACAGAGCGGCAGGAAACGTCGCTTCTCTTCCGCTGATAACCGCGCAAGGCGCGCGTTCGCCACCCAGGCTACGTCCGGTGACCGGACGGCGCCGTTGGGAAGCTCGAACCCGGTAGAGGAGTCGAACACGACGCCGGAGCCGTCCTCATCGGCCCAGCGAGCCACCTGTGCGCCCACACGCATGTTGCGTGCCCCGGTCTCCCCGCCTGTCGGTGGCATTATCGCAATCTCCGCGTCAGCCGTGAGCTCAATACGTACCTCCGAGTTCAGTTGGCAGAAGTGGAAGAACTGCTCGCGCGTGAGGTCGATCGCCGGCTGCAGGCGCAGGACCAAGGCCGAATCGGTCCGCCGCGGCCGAACGGCGGTCTGCGGATCGACTGCTACCACGCGAGCAACCTACGCCGTAACGCGCGATCGGTCAACGATCCGCAGCAGCAACAGCCCATTAGGTCTCGAAATAGCCCAGGCGGCAGATGTTGGATGCCGAGAACTCCTGGAGGATATGGCAGAGCGATCGAGCGCACGCGATTTCCACGTCCGGGTTGAGGGTAGTCGACTGTCATGGAACCTACGTCCGCCGCTGCATGAGATCGGCGATACGGACTTCATCGGACCTTCCTGACTCGCGGAGTGCGTCGATCACGCGCTTGCGTCGTGCGGGCGCGTGATTCTGGTTCAGCTTCCAGGTGGCTTCGATGCGTTCGACGTCGATGGTGAAGGCCACGATACCGCTCAGCAGACCGTCCATGTAGTCCCGCTCGTCCGCGGGAATGGTCCATGGCTGGTCAAATCCGGACTCGTAGTGCTCGACGAAGTCAGCGACCATCTGGCGCGTTTCGTCGACTCCCGAAGCCAGTCGCGCCCTGCCGTGCAGGTGCACCGCGACGTAGTTCCAGGTCGGTACGACCCGCCGCTCGCGATACCACCCGGCCGAGATGTAGCAGTGCGGTCCGCTGAACACCACCGTGGCAGGCCGGTCGTCAAGGCTGCGCCAGTGGTCATTCGCCTTGGCGACGTGCGCGCGCACCAGACAGATGCGACCCCGCTCGCGATCCACCAGCACGGGCAGATGCGTGATCACCGGACCGGCAGCGCCGACGCTGATCAGGACACCGAACCCCTGCAGCTCCACGAAATCGAGATTGGCGTCGACATCGGGCTCGCCGAACGCACTCGGAATGTACATGGGAACTCATACCACCCCGGCGCGGTGCGTGCAATCGGTCTCCACCCTCTACGAAACGCAGCAGGCGTTCACGGAGATCAGGGCTCGGTGCGGAGTGGCCGTCACTGTCCGATGGTTCCGGGGCCATGGTTCAGGCACGCTACGGTAACAGCTTGCACCAGTCGTCTCCATCTCAGCATTCCTTTCGCGCCAGCACCAGCGGATGACGCTCGGCTGGTTGCTGCATCCCTTCCTGGTAGCCGTGACCGGTCGTCGATGCCTCCAGCAGTGAGAATCCGATTCCGGTGAGGATCTCGCGATACTCGTGGATGCCGTAGTTGCTCCAGTACATCGTCACGCCAAAGAAGCCGTCCTCCGTGTATCCCGCCTCAGGGTAATCGCTGAGGGTGCACAACAGGGTGTCCGCGCCGCTTGAGCCAGCGGTGGACACGGCGAAACAGATCGGCATGCTGCTCTCTGGGCACGTGAAACACGGAGTAGAACGCCACTACCGCATCGAAGCTGGCGGGCGGGAAGTCCACCGACATGATGTCCGCGCACATGAAATGTCCGCCGGACACGTTTCGCCGCGCCCGGTGCACCATTTCCCGAGATACATCCACCCCGGTGACGCGGCACCGCTCCGCCAGCGACCGCGCGATCGGGCCCCCGGCTCCGCAGCCGATATCCAGCACCGAGTCACCATCCTCCAGCCGGCTCGACAGCGCTTGGAGCTCGATACCGGGCTCGAGTCTCCGTGACGTGTCGTACGCCTGAGCGCAGGTGTCGTAGCCGCGCCTCACCAGGGCGGGGTAGTCGATGTCCGGATCGTTCGCAAGGATCAACGCTGGATCCAGTCCCGGCCGGCTATACCCGGACGGTTGCGCCGGTGCGTCCCGACTCCTGGGCGGCGAGGGCGAAGCGCAGGATCTCGCGGGCGTCCCGGCCTGACAGGCGCGGCTGCTCGCCGCGCCGGAGCGCCTCGATGCCGTGTCGGGTCGCGTGCACGAAGCTGGTCTCCCAGCCGATCTCCATCGAGCGGTAGTCGGTCGTCACGCCGTCGCGGTAGAGCTGCACCGGCGCGACCTCGCCCAACTGCCCGTGCCCGCGGTTGATCCAGATCACCCCGCGGGTGCCGGTGATCTCCACGCGGTCGTCCTGGGCGTAGTGGCGGGAGTCGATCTCCAGATCGCGCGAGTAGACCACCTCCAGATTGCCGCACCGGCCGCCGGGAAACAGGAACGAGACCATGGCGGGGGCGTCGAACACGTACCCATCCGGGGCCTGCGTGCTGCCGATCCAGGCGTGCACCTCCTCCGCCTGCCCCATGAAGTGCCAGGCGAGCGCGAACTTGTGCTGGCCGTCGTCGAACAGAAGCGGCCCGCCCCCCGAGCGGCGCGGGTCCTGACGCCACTCCTGCGCCCCTTTCGGTATGGGCCAAGCGGTCTCGCTGCGGCCGACGTTGCTCTTCAGACGGATGGTCAGCGGCTCGCCGATCGCTCCCTCGTCGACCAGGGCCTTCGCCGTGACCACGGGGGGATAGAAGATGAAGTTTTCGTACACCCGGAACGGCACGCCGGCCTGATCGGCGGCGTCGATCACGCGATCCGCATCTGCCAGGTTCAGCGCGATGGGTTTCTGCAGGAACACCGCCTTGCCGGCGGCGAAGGCGGCAAGCGCCGTCTGGGGGTGCAGATGGTGCGGCAGCAGGATCTCGACCAGATCGACCTCGTCCAGCGCCAGCAATTCGTGGTAGTCGCTGCAGATCACGGGGCGCTTGAGCCCCCAGGCGGCGGCGCGCGCGGAGGCCAGATCGGGGTCGCTGTCGCAGAGGGCGACGATCTGCGTGTGCGGGTTGCGCAGGTACTCCAGCGCGTGCAGGTCGGAGATGCGGCCGGTGCCGATGAAGCCGACTCGAATGCTGTCCAACGTCGGTCCTCCGTGGATGGGGAATGGGCGCGGGCGCCGGAAGTGTAGCGCAGGGGCCGGCGTCCCTGGTCGCATTGACAGGAATGGGAGATGCGCCCATAAACAGCCGGCAGGAGGTAGCACCATGCACCACAGAGAACAGAGAATCTGGAAGGGGGGCAGAACGGCGCTCAGGGCGCTCGGACTTGCGCTCGCCTTCATTCTGATCGCAACGATGAGCTGGGCCGATGGCGAGGTCACCATCACCCACTACTTTGGCGGTGACCTGGGGCGGGCCGGACTGGAGGAGATCTTCGGCAGCTTCAAGGAGGCGACCGGGACCACGGTGGTCGACAGTCCCATCGGGCATGAGGACTTCAAGGCCGGCATCCTGGTGCGGGCCGCGGGCGGCAACCTGCCGGACGTGTTCAGCTACTGGGCGGGGGCGCGGACGCAGTTCGTGGTCGACGCCGGCAGCCTGGGCACTATCGACGACATGTGGGCCGAGCACGGCCTGGACGACGTCGTGGCCCAGTCGGTGGCCGACGGCGCCACGATGTACAACGGCGCACGCTATCTGGTGCCGTTCGGCTACCACTACGCCGGCATGTTCTACAACAGCAAGGTGATGGCCGATGCCGGGGTCACCGAGTTCCCGACCGACTGGGACGGGTTCCTGGCGCTGTGCGAGAATCTCAAGTCGCAGGGCATCACCCCGATCGCGCTCGGCTCCATGAATCGCTGGCCCGCGCAGTTCTGGTTCGACTACCTGCTGCTGCGCACCGCCGGTCCGGAGTACCGCGCCAGCCTGATGGCCGGCGAAGCCTCCTACACCGACGACGAGGTGCAGCGGGCGATGCAACTCTGGAAGGATCTGGTCGACGCCGGGTACTTCGCCGCGAACGCGAACGCCGATGACTGGGACCAGGCCTCGGACCGGGTGGCGCGCGGCGACGCCGCGATGACGCTGATGGGAACCTGGATCACCGGGTACTGGAACGGCAACGGACTGATGGCCGGGGACGACTACGACTTCTTCGAGTTCCCGATGATCGATGCCGGCGTGCCGAACGCGGTGGTGGGGCCGGTCGACGGGTGGCTGATCTCGGCCAATTCCGAGAACCGGGCCAACGCCGAGGCGCTCGTGGCCTTCCTGGCCAGCGACCCGGCGTCCCAGGCCAAGTGGGCACAGGTACAGGGCGCTCTGTCACCCAACGTCAAGGTCGATGAGAGCACCTATACGTCCGTGATGTTGCGGGCGCTGGCGGCGGTCGGCAACGCGGACACCTTCGCGTTCAACTACGACTTGGCCACCACGCCGCCGGCGGCGGAGTACGGGTTGGACATGTTTGCGCGGTTCATGGACGACCCCGCCAACTACAGCCAGTATCTTGCCGACACCGAAGCAGGCGTCAGGACCGTATTCGACAGCTAGCAGGCTCACCGGGAGGGGAGACGGCGCTCACGCGATGAACGCCGTCTCCCTCCGACCGGCCGGACGATGAAGCAACGGGAGCTCTTCTGGCGGATCGCGCTGCTGTTTCTGCCGTTGTCGGTTTTCGGGGTCTTCGTCGTCTGGCCGCTGCTCAACACTTTTTTCTACAGCTTCACGGACTGGAACGGGTTCAATCCCAACTTCCGGTTCGTGGGGCTCCGCAACTTCGCCGGCGTGGTGACCGACCGGCTGTTCACCAACGCCACCCTGAACACGCTGATCTGGACGCTGCTGGCGATCGTCCTGCCGACCCTGGGCGGGCTGACCCTGGCGCTGATGCTCGACGTTCGCGTGCCCGGCGCCAACGTGTTCAAGTCGATCTTCTATCTCCCGATCTGTCTGGCCGCGGTGGTGGTGGGGCAGATCTGGATCTGGATCTATCAGCCCGACTGGGGCCTTCTGAACGCGACCATCGGCGTGTTCACCGGAGAGCCTCCCATCTTCGCATGGCTGGCGGAACCCGAGACCGCCCTCTACTCTGTCATCGTTGCCTGGTCATGGCAGCAGGTGGGCCTGGCGATGGTGATCTTCCTGGCCGGCCTGACGTCGATCCCCCCCTACCTGATCGAGGCCGCGGAGATCGAGGGGGCCACTCGCAGGCAGCGGATCCGCCATGTCGTGCTGGCGTTGCTGCGCCCGGCCACGGTGGTTGCCGTGGCGCTGTCGGTGATCAACTCCCTGAAGGCGTTCGACATCCTGTTCATCATGACCGGCGGCGGACCGTTTCACTCCTCGGACACGCTGGCGATGTTCATGTACAGCGAGTCGTTCAAGAAGTACCGGATGGGGTACGGCAGCTCGATTTCGGTCGTACTCTTCCTCATGACGCTGAGCGTGATCGCCGTCTACTTCCGGCAGCTCAAGAAGCTGGACGAGCTGTATGACTGACACCGCCGTCGCGCCGGCGCGGCGCCCGTTCCCCTGGACGCCTGTGTTGTTCGCATGTCTGGCGGTGCTGGCCGTGCTGTTTCTCGCCCCGACGGTGGGGGTGATCCTGAGCGCACTGAAGAGCAACCGCGACATTGCCTTCGGGACGTTGTGGACGATTCCCCGGACCCTCGACTTGTCCAACTTCTCGGTTTCATTGAGCCATCCGTCGGTCAGGATCTATTTCATCAACACCTTCCTGGTCACGGTGCCCGCCACGGTGGGGTCGATCGCCATGGGCATCCTGTGCGGCTACGTTTTCTCCAAGCTGCCGTTCCGCGGCAGCGAGCTGCTGTTCCTGGTGATCGTGTCGGGGATGTTCTTTCCGCCGCAGGTCATCCTGGTTCCGTTGTTCCGCCTGTTCAATCGAATGGGCCTGCTGGACACCCTGTGGCCGATGATCATCGTCCACATAGCGATGGGCATCTCGATCTGCACACTGCTGATGCGAAACTTCTTTGCCGCCGTCCCCAACGCGCTGCGCGAGTCCGCGATCGTCGAAGGCGCGCACGAGGGTCAGGTGCTGCTTCGGGTCGCGCTGCCGATCAGCGTGCCGGCGCTGGCGGTGCTCGCGACGCTGCAGTTCACCTGGATCTGGAACGACTTCCTGTGGCCCCTGATCTTCGTGAACAGCGACGACAAGCGCACGATCATGCTGGGGATCGTCTCCCTGCGCGGTCAGTACAGCGTCGCGTGGGGCATCCAGGGCGCGCTGTCGCTGCTGGCCAGCCTGCCGACGCTGCTGGTGTTCCTCTTCTTCCAGCGCTTCTTCATCAAGGGAATGGCGATGGGGGCGATCAAGGGGTAGCGAGCCGGTGAGTCAGCGCTGTTCTGCCGTCAGCGTAGGATGACGTCGAGGGACTGGTCGAGCGGATCTTCCACCCTGACGGGTCCCTGCCTGATGTCGTTGAGCAGGTGCAGCACCTGTGGCGCGGTGCGGACGGTGCCCGGCGGCGTGGTCGGCAGCGTGTATCGCTCGGCGGCGGCGGCGTCGACGGAATAGCCCAGATCCTTCAGCGCGGCGATGGTCACGATGCTGAGCGGCTCATGCACGCCCGGCTCAATGGACAGACTGCTCGTCATCAGCTCGTGGCCGAACACCGACTCGCGCCAGTGCCCATCGAGCGCTCCGATGCCGTAACTTCCCGTGTCGTTCTCCACCGGCACCTTGGCGCCGCCGGCATACGTGTCGCCACCCACGGCATCGAAGGCGTCGACGGCCGCCGGCCCACTGAAGTGGGTGTCCTGGTCGTCCACTTTGCCGCGGCCTGGAACGTAGGAAGGTTGCTGGAGGAACGGAGGCCCCTCGGGCGGCAACTGATCCCAGATGATGCCGAACCCGAGTGCATGGCCGATCTCATGCGTGACCACCTTGCCCAGAACGCCGTTGAGCTCCATCACCGGCAGATCAGCGGTGTCGATGGTCACGGTGCCGATGAACGGCAGGTGGCTCGGCGGCAGCCGTATCCAGCATGGACCCGCCTCGGCCAAGGCACCGCCGGGACCGTCGATGCCCTCCAGCCTGACGTACACCAGAAGGTCGTCGATGTGCGCGCCGAAGAGTGAAGCGTCGCCGTCTTCGCACGTCGTTTCCGACGAGTCGATGAACATGTCCGCCAAGCCGCGGGCGATGGCACGTTCCCAGATCTCGGCGGCGTGGCGGAAGATTTCTACCTGCGCCGGGGTTGGTTCGTATCCGACGTAGTGGAACTCGATGTCGAATGACGAATCGGCTACGTCGTCGGAGATCCAGGGGTAGTCCTGTTCGTCGAGCACCCGGACGAACAGGTCGTATGGGGTGGGACCGTCGCTCGACACCCGGATGTAGATTCTCACGGTGTCTGCCGTGAGCAGTATGACCCGCCCCTCGTCCATGTTGTCGCCATTCATGGAGAATCCATTGCCGCCATCGAGTCTCACGACGGTGTCGCGGTAACCGGAGTTCCGGTGAGCGGCCTTGCCGCGGTCGGTGGCGGCGATTACCAGAGCGCTGGAGTCGACTTCGACGAAAAAGGCACCGACATCGTCCGCGGTCTCGAGCCGCCCCGAGTGGGATCCGGGTTCTATGCGAGTCGCATGCAGTCGTGGATCGCCGCTGTCCAGAATCGTCGCTCTGGCCACGCCGTGCTCGCCCACCGTGGCGTTCTCCGGGGCACTCAGCCGCACGGTGAAGCGCTCCCGTTCGACTTCCTGTACGTCGTCGGGCAAAGTTTCCACCGCGATGACCTGCGCCTGCTCACCGGGCGCGAAGGTCACCGAGCCGCTCGCGTGCGTGTAGTCGCCCCCCGGTCCGGCATGCGCAGTGCCGTCCTCCGTCACGTAGCGCGCGGTCACCGGCACCTCGCTCGCAGCGCTCAGCGTCACGGCGAACTCGGCGTCCGCGCCTTCCTCGACAAGATCCGCGTCCGCAATCGAAAGAGTTGGAAGAGGGGCGGCGGGGAGTTGAGGGGTTGCCGGTGCCGGCGGATCGATGAGGTCCAGCAGATCCTCACAACCGCTGACGGAGAGCAGCAACAGCGCGCTCACCAGGGCGAGAAACAGAGCGTGCCACCGGCCGACATCGGTGCGCGTCGGTACGCGGGCCTCGTGGGATTCGTGTGGTCGTTTGATCCATGCGGCCACGGATCGCACTGTAACTCACGCACCGCCTGGGTGAAGAGAACGCGCGCGGCCGGGCACGCAGCGGCGCTTGGATGGCCACGCGGAGTCAGTTTCGCTCCCTACGGCGCTGCGTTTGCGGTAGCCCCGCCGCCTGGGTGCAGTGCATTGTTTCGTTACCCGTGAACCGGAGCGAGCACCTGCGCCGCTTGGCCGACGAGTCCTTCGACGTGCTCGTGATCGGCGGGGGCGCCACCGGATGCGGCTGCGCGCTGGACGCCGCCACGCGCGGGCTGCGGGTGGCGCTGGTGGAGCGCGGAGACTTCGGCGGCGGCACCAGCAGCCGCAGCACCAAGCTCGTGCACGGCGGCGTCCGCTATCTGGAGCAGGCGATCAAGAACATGGACCGGACCCAGTTCCGGCTGGTCCGGGAGGCGCTGCGCGAGCGCAAGGCGCTCATGGACGTTGCACCGCACCTGGTCCGGGAGCTGCCGATCTTCGTGCCCCTGTACCAGCGCAGCCATCTGCCCTACTACCGCATCGGGCTCACGCTCTACGACCGCCTGGCAGGCGAGTACGCCTTGCGACGGTCGGAGTTCATCCCGCGGGAGGAGGCGATTTCGCGGTTTCCTCATCTGCGTGAACGGTTCGTCGGCCAGGGGCGGCCGCGGCAGATTTCAGGCGGCGTGGTCTACTACGACGGGCAGTTCGACGACGCCCGCATGAACTTGGCGCTGGCTCTGACGGCGGCGGAGCAGGGAGCGGCGGTGTCCAACTACGTCGAGGCCGAGCGTCTCTGCAAGAGCCGCTCGGGCCGGGTCACGGCTGTCGCGGTACGGGACCGCCTGTCGGGAGCGGCCTGGGAGATCCGGGCCCGCGTCGTGATCAACGCGGGGGGCCCGTTCGTCGACGCGATCAGGCGGCTGGACGCCGCGGAGGGGCCGCCGCTGCTGCGTGTGAGCGCCGGCAGCCACGTGGTGCTCGGCTCGAGGTTCCCCGCCGGCGAGACGGGACTGCTCATCCCCCGCACCGAGGATGGCCGGGTCATCTTCGTGCTGCCATGGCAGGGAAGCACCCTGGCCGGCACGACCGAGGTGGCGGCCGAGGTTTCCGCGGATCCGGTGCCGGGGGCGGAGGAGCTGGCCTATCTGGTCAGCCACCTGCGCAGCTACCTCAATCTGCAGGTGAGGCCGGGTGACGTGACAGCCGCCTGGTCAGGGCTGCGGCCGCTGATCGTCACGCCCACCCGCCGGGTGCCCTCCGGTCGCGGACGCAACCGCGGCACGGCCACCCTGACCCGTGACTATCTGCTGGAGCTGAGCGATTCGGGCCTGCTGACCGTGGCCGGCGGCAAGTGGACCACGTATCGGTCGATGGCGGTGCACGCCGTGAACCGCGCGGTGGAAGTGGCCGATCTGGCGGCGGAGCGCGCCTCCCAGACGCGTCACACGCCGCTTGCCGGTGGCGATGGATACCAGCCGGATCCCGGCCGCCTGCGGCGGGACTACGGCTTCGCGGAGGACATCGCCCGTCACCTGGACCGCGCGTTCGGCACGGACGCCGACCGGGTGGCGAAACTTGCCGGCACCGGGCTTGGCGGACGTCTGGCGCCACGCCATCCGTACCTGGAGGCCGAGGTGGTGCACGCCGCCCGTCACGAGGCAGCCTGCACGGTCGACGACATCGTTTCCCGGCGTACGCGGCTGGCATTCCTGGACAGCGACGCGGCGCGGTCCAGCGTCCCCCGTGTGGCGGCGCTGCTGGCGCGCGAGCTGGGCTGGAGCGAGGCAGAGGAACGCAGACAGGTGCGCACCGCGACGGCCAGACTGGAGGATCAGCGCCGGACGGCCAGGGCCGCGCTGGCCAGGGCGTGAGTCGTGGGGACCCTTCTCAGATACGGGCGCCGAGCCGTTGCTCGACTCGTGGCGACGCAACCCAGGTAGAACGCGGCCCGGGCCCACGCGTTCGCAGCCAAGAGCGTTTGCGCAAACCTGGCGCGTTGATGATCGTCAGCCAACCAATAAAAGAGGCCCTGCACCATTCGCAGGGCCTCCTTCACGTGCCGAGAATCGGCGACGCTGACCCTACCGAACGGACATCTCCGGGATGAGGGCCCACGTCCCCGCCGGAATGACCAGCAAAATCGGGCCGTAGGCACTACCCATGGATGTCGTCTCTTCTACAGCATCGGGCATGACGGTGACAAGTGCGCACGATGACTGGTTTCGACGGGTCCCGAAGGTCGAGCTCCACGTCCATCTCGAGGGGGCTATTCCGTACGCCACGCTGTGGGAGCTCCTGGGCAAGTACGGCGGCGATCCCTCCGTGCCGGATCAGGAAGCGCTGATTCGGAAGTTCGCGTACCGGGACTTCCGGCACTTCATCGAAACCTGGAACTGGAAGAACGGCTTTCTTCGAGAATACGAAGACTTCACCATCATCGCCGAAGCCGTGGCGCGCGATCTGGCGCGACAGAACGTCCGGTACGTCGAAGCGTTCTATTCGCCGCCAGACTTCCGCCGACACGGGCTGCAAACGCAGCGTGTGACCGCGGCGATACGGAGCGGTCTCGACCGGGTGCCGGAAATCGAGATCGCGCTGGTGGCCGACTTGGTTCGGAACTCCGCGCTACCGGCAGCCGCGCGGACTCTGCAGGAGATCCGTGACGTGCAGGACCTTGGAGTCGTCGGCATAGGGCTCGGCGGTCCGAGAAGGGCTTCCCGCCGGAGCCATTCGCGGACCTCTACGAGGAGGCCCGCCGGATGGGCTTCCACACCACCGCCCACGCAGGGGAAGAGGCAGGACCGCAGAGCATCTGGGGGGCGATTCGCTTCCTCGAGGTGGAGCGCCTGGGACACGGCACCCGCGCCGAGGAGGACGACTCCCTGCTCGACCATCTGGCGGAACACCGGACTGAACGGCATCCGCGTGTCCTGGTTGCCGGATGAACGCAAGCGGGAACTGTCAGAAGACTTCCGGAACGACCCGGACTGGTAGCGGATGCTTCGGGGTATGCTCGCGGCATGCGACTACGGGACAAGGTGGCGCTGGTCACCGGGGCGTCCGGTGGGCTGGGTGGCGCGATCAGCCGCGAGTTCGCTGCCGAGGGCGCCGACTGCGTCGTGGTCTATCGCGGCGACGCCGAGGGAGCGCAACGGACCGCCGAGGCGGTGCGCGCCGCCGGGCGGCGCGCGGAGATCGTGCGCGCTGACGTCGCCTGCGAGGCGGACGTGGCCGCGGCGGTCGCGAAAGCGGAGGAGTGCTTCGGCCGGCTGGACATCGCGGCGGCGGTAGCCGGCATCGGCGGCGCGCTGAAGCCGCTGCTGGAGTTCGGCACGGAGGAGTTCGAGCGCGTGACGCGGGTCAACGTGGTCGGCACCTACCTCACGGTGCGCCATGCGGCGGCGCTCATGGCCCGCACCGGCGGCGGCAAGATCATCACCATGTCGTCCGTCCATGGCGTGTCGGGCACGCACTACGCGGCCCCCTACGAGGCGAGCAAGGCGGCGATCATCGGCTTCACGCGCGGCGCCGCCTTCGATCTGGCCGAGCACGGCATCCAGATCAACGCGATCGCTCCCGGGGCGGTGCCGGTCCCGAACGACCCGCCTCCGGAGGAGGGCTCGGCGCTCCACGACGCGTGGATGCGCTACACGCCGCTCGGCCGCTGGGGCACGCCCGCGGACATCGCCCGCGCCGCCGTCTACCTGGCATCGAGCGACGCCGACTGGGTGACCGGGCAGGTGCTGCACGTCGACGGCGGCATCAGCGCCGGGCGTCTCATGCCGTCGTTCAAGCACTACGGCGCCAAGCCTCGGATGAACGACTGACCCGCCCGGCGGGCGCCGCGGGCGAATCGGGAGCGGCGCTGGCTACAGCCGGCCTGCCGCCCAGCGGATGCCGCGGTGTAGCGTGGTCCGATAGCCCGGCTGCGAGTACGCCTCATTGTCATGGCCGGGCGTCAGGCAGAAGACCCTGGCGTTGTCCAGGTGGTGGCACCACGCCATCGTCTTGGTCCTGGTCACTTCGTTGTCGGTGGTCATGATGACCGTCGCGTCCGCCTTGGGCGTCCACGCCATGGTCGGCCACGCCTCGTTGACGACGTCCCAGGGCTCGATCCCACGGCCGACCGGGTGGCCGGGGTCGGTGACGCTGACCCGCATGGTCTGCCCGAATTCCACGGTGAACTCCGATCCTTCCCGCTGCTCGTGGGGAATGCCCAGGAGGGCTGACCACTTCGGCCACGCCATGTAGGAGCGGATGGCGTGATGGAGCATCACCACGCCTTGCTCGGCCTGGCCGACCGCCTCCACCGCCGCGGAGGTGCCGGCTCCCCAGGTTGCGTCCAGATCATCGGCCGTGTCGCCGCCGGCGTTGTAGAACAGCAGCACGTCGTAGGCGTCGGGAGGCACTCCCCACGCGCGCGAGAAGTTGCTGATGTCCTGCGGGTAGGCGACGACGTCCTCGAACGAATCGAACAGCCGTTTGAACGCCGGCACGTCGTAGGCGTGGCCGCCGATGATGACGGCGACCGAGATCTTGTCGGGATTCAGCGGTTCGGGCATGTGGTCCTCCGTGCTCGATTCGGATCGGCGATCAATGCCGGCCGCCCGCGTGGAGAGAGTGCTGGTAGTCGCCGTGGCGAATGTGGGAGTCGATGTAGGCGCTCGCCTGCTGCGGATCGAACCGGTCCGGGGCGAAGGCGCTGATGTCGATGCTGGTGAGGCCGTCCACCGCCCACTCGGCTGCCAGCAGGCCGGCCACCGGGTTGTAAGCGAAGCCCCCGGAGTGAAAGCAGCCGGCGCAGATCAGGCCGCGCACGCCGGGCACCGGTCCCAGGATCGGCTCGCCGTCCGCGGAGTAGGCCAGGAGCCCCACCTTCTCGATCTCCCACGACAGCGGCGCCACGCCGGGCACCACGTACTGCAGGCGGTTGAGCTCCCGCTCCCGGATCGCCGGGTCCACGGAGAAGCTCGACAGGTGCGTGTCCCGCTCCGGCGGCGGCACCTCCTCGCGGTCCGGCGTCTCGATGCCGATCAGCACGCGGTTGCCGAACGCGGGGCGGTAGTAGCCGTGGCGCGGGTGGTCGTTGACCGCAGGCAGGATCACCGGCTTCGGCACCGGCGTGGAGACGTAGCGCTGATGGACGAACACCTTCGACGGCATGTGCCAGCCGAACTGCTCCAGCAACCGGATCGACCAGACGTGCGAGGCGCAGACGACCACGTCCGCGTCGATGGTCTCAGCCTCGGTGCGGACCCCGATTACCCGGTCGCCCTGGATCGGGAACTCCAGCACCGGCTCGAACTCCCTGATCTCGACGCCCAGCTTGCGCAGGTGTGCCGCCATCGCGGCCACGTACTCGTCGGGCTCGCTGTAGCCGGCGATCGGGTCGTACAGCGCCCAGGCGTCGTCCGGGACCGCCATCAGCGGCCAGCGGCGCCGCATCTCGTCCGCATCGAGGATCTCGTAGGGCGCTTCCAGACGGTCGTAGAGCGGCAGCATCTGCACCGGGCCGGCGCCCTGGTCGGCTGCCAGATTGAGGGTGCCGACATCGTGGAAGGTGTAGCCGTCCACCTCGCGACTGAACCGGTGGAACAGCTCCAGGCTGATCTTGCGGGCGCGGACGGCGGTCTCCGTGCCCATCAGGCCGGTGATGATGCCGCCGGCGCGTGAGCTGGAGCCGTCGCCGATCGGCCCTTTCTCCACCAGGATCACCTGGCCGGCGTTGCGATCGGCCAGATGGAAGGCCGTGCTCAGCCCGATCACCCCGCCGCCGACTACCACTATGCGCATGACGCCGCAGTGTCGGGGCATGCCCGCGGGGGGTCAAGCGCCCCAAGAGTCGTCGCCTTCGGCTCCGGCTCTTGGCCCATCCCCACCTTGTGCTCCGGGGTCGACCTGATTGCCGCTGTCGCGCCAATCAGGTCGACACCAGAGCATGACTTTACTCCCGTCGCCTTCGGCTCCGGCTCTCGGTCGTGGCTGGTTCGCGCCTTGCCGCCTGAGAGTGCGGCCGGTAGGCTCGCGCTCCTGATGGACAATGCACTCATCGAAAGCCTCGCGGATTCGGAGACCGCCCTCGTCTGCAATGCCCTCTCGGCGCTCGGCCACTCGGAGCCGCACACGTACGCCATGGACGGCCGCATCCAGTGCATGACGCCGGACCTGCCGCCGCTGGTGGGAGAGGCGATCACGATCAGGATCGACACCTGTACCCCCGCAGGCGGCCCGCAGACGGACGAGTACTTCGAGATGATGGAAGCGATCCATGCGAGCGAGCTGCCGCGCGTGATCGTGGTGGAGACGGTCGGCCCCGACCCGTATCGCGAGTGCGTGATGGGCGACGGCATGGCCAAGGGCTTCATGGCCGCCGGCGCCATCGGCATGGTGACCTCGGGCGGCGTCCGCGACCTGCCCGGCATCATCGATCAGGGATTCGGCGTGTTCGCGATCGCCCGCGTGATCCAGCACGCGGCGCTGCGCTGGTCGGGCTACGGCGAGCCGGTGCAGGTCGGCGGCATCACGGTGCGGACCGGCGATCTGATCCACGGCGACAACGGCGGCTGCATCGTCATACCGGAGCCGAACCAAGCATCCATCGTCGAGGCGTGCCAACTCGTCAATGACTTCGAGAAGCAGGCGCACGTGATGATCCGCCGCACCGACCTCGACGGCTCTCAGAAGCGGGCCGGGATGGACGAGCTCAGCGGTCGGTTCGAGCGCGCGTTTGATGCGCTGCGATAGGGCCGAGCGCCCGCCGGTGGCGCTCCCGAGTACCGGCGGCTGCAGCAGGCGGTCAAGCGATGCAGGGTCGCGGGTTCGCGGGTCTCTGAATGAGCAGGAAGCGGAGGAGGAAAAACGCCGCCTCGCCGAAGTGAAGGCAAACTGGCGGACATGATCGTCGCCGCAGTGGTGATCGTGCATCGCTGTGCCCTGCACACCCTCAATCGCAGGCACTACGGACGGATCGCCGCGTTGAGCATCCATAAATGGGGCATGGGTGACGACCGGCGCACCGTGCGGTAGGCTCAAGCGATAGCGCCGCGCGACCGCGGTGCTCTCTGAAGACCATCACGCACCGCGGCCCCTCGCAGGCGCCGCCGGTGCCGACAAGAGAGACGACAATGGGTACTGACGGAACATCAGTTCTGGTTCGCACTACCGCACCCGCCGGCGAGTCCGCCGAGCACAATGTGCAGCTTCCCGCCTACGACCGCCAGCGGCTCGAGGACGTGGGCTTCCTGACCGCCATGACGCTGACGCTGCTCGGCAACTACGCGCAGACCGGCCACTTCGGCGGTCCGCTGGCCTACACGCCGTACAACGTCGCCCTGCACCTGGTGGGGCCCGAGCACGGCGGCCTGCGCTACGACTACCGCCGGCCGAAGCACCCGTTCGGGGACAAGCTGCTGGTGGCCGGCGGCCACAACATCCCGACCCTGTACGCGCTGTGGATGATCATGGGCGAGGCGATGGCCCGCCGCTACGTCGCGACCGGTCATGGCCGCTACCAGGTCGATCCCGAGATCGCGATGCTGCCGATCGACTGCCTGGGCTTCCGGCGCGGAGCGGGGGCGCTGGCGACGCTGCTCGAGGACAACGGCCTGGCCGACGACCCGCTGTTCGCACAGGCCAAGCTGCGCGGCATCCGCTCGCTCGCCGGGCACGCGGAGACCACCGATCTCATCAACGACGTGAACGGCGGACCGTCGGGCATCGGCATCGCCACCGCCGCCGGCAAGGCCGCCTTCTGGGACTTCATGGGCGCCGGCGACTCGCCCAAGATCGTCGCCCTGGAAGGCGAGTTCGCCATGACGTCCGGCCACTCACAGGAGATGAAGACGCAGGCGGTGGCCCAGAAGGTGGGCAAACGGCTGCGCATCCTGCTGTCGTTCAACAACGCCGGAATCGACGACTCGCTGATCGGCGGCGTGGTGTCGGAGTCGTTCGACGGCTACCGGATCGCCGAGCAGTGGGCGGCCTACGGCTGGAACGTGCTGACCCTGGACGACGGCAACGATTACGACCAGGTCCTGGCAGCGCTGAAGACCATGGAGGAGTGGGACCCGGCCGACCGGCGGCCGATGATCGTCATCGGCCGGACGACCAAGGGGTGGTGGCCGGCGGCCCACAACGGGACCATCCCCGGATTCGGCGAGCAAGTGGTCGGCTACCACAGCCACCCCTACGAGATGAAGATGAACGTCCCGTACTTCGTCGCCCTGGCCGGCACCTTCGAGGAGCGCTTCGGGGTTACCTTCGAGGGGATCCACGACGGCCCGGTCGACGACGAGGCTGAGCGGCTGCGCCAGTTCAAGACCAACATCGACGTGGTCATGTCGGTGTTGGAGCAGGACGGGCTCGGCGAGTGGCTGAGCGACCGGCTGGCGCGCATCGGCGACCAGGTGAACGACGATGTCATGCTGCGGGTCGACAACCGCAAGGACCCATTTCAGGACGAGAGACTGCGCGTCGCGGCCATCCCGGTCGAGCCGCAGGCGGTAAGCGTCACGAGGGCCGACGGCACCACCGAGGAGGTGGGCATCGAGCTGTTCAAGCAGCCGGGCCAGGTGCAGGGCACGCGCCGCGCCATCTCGGAGGTGGTCAAGTGGCTCAACCACGTCACCGACAACCGGTTCCTGACCGTGTCGGCGGACCTGTCGGGTTCGATCAACGTGGAGAACGGATCGCTCACCGGCCACTACGATCCGCTCGCCAACCAGGGCGGCACGCGGCTGAAGGCGGCGATCCAGGAGGCGGGCAACGCCTCAACCGCCGTGGGGCTGGTGGGGCAGAGCGCCTCGCTCGACCCGAACGTGCACTCGGGCGTATGGGCGCTGAGCGGCAGCTACGGCGCGTTCACCCCGTTCATGTATCTGCCCGCGCGCGTGTGGAGCCAGCAGAACCAGGACAGCCCGTTCCGGGTCGGCGTCCTGCACATCCTGGCCGGCCACTCCGGCCCGGAGACGGCCGCCGACGCGCGCACCCATTTCGGCATTTTCGCGCCGCAGGTGTGGAAGCTGTTTCCGCGCGGACAGGTCATCACGCTCAGCTTCTGGGACTACAACGACGTGGCACCCGGCTACTGCGCCGCCGCGGAGATCGCCGCGCGCGACCCGCTGGTCGGCGTGATCGTGCTCGAGGTGGCGCGCCCGGACTTCCCGGTCGCCGACCGCTCCACGTTCGCGGACACCGACCTCAAGGCGGCCGCCAAGGGGTTCTACGTGATCCGCGACTTCGATCCCGGCAAGCCCCGGCACGGCTACGTCCTGGCCCAGGGTTCGAGCTCCACGTTCAACCTGATGCAGGCGCTGCCGCACCTGAAAGAGCAGGGGATCAACGTCAAGGTGGTCGCGGCCATAAGCGAGGAGCTCTTCGACCGCCAGCCGCAGTCGTACCGCGACGCGGTGCTGCCGGCCGCGGCCAAGCACGACCTGATGGTGGTCACCACCGGCACGCAGCGGATGTGGCCGGTGCGCGACGTGGGGCCGCTCACCTCGGAGTACTCGCTGGTCTCCGACTGGCACGACCGCTGGCTGACCGGCGGCAAGGAGTCCGACGTGATCGCCGAGGCGCACCTGGATCAGCAGTCGATCGACGCCGGCATCACGCGCTTCGCCACCGACCGCGACCAGCGGCTCGCCCGCCAACGGGAGGCCCTGGCAGCTTTATCTTGATTGGCGTAGCATAGGGCCGGCTCGTTTGTCGCCGGGAGGGTAGTTCGGAAGAACTTACCTCCGGGGGAGCGACGCAACGGTCAACAGAATACCGTATGGGTCCTGTTGAAGTCAGTCTCATTGGGCGTCTGACGATCATGAAAATCAAGACCCGAATTCGCGAGGCTTAGTCTGACCGAAGACCCAACGTCCCGGGCGACGTCAACAGAGCTAACTGCCGGATCGGGGTTTACCTTCGAGGACACTGTGACGGCGTACTATCTCGCCGCTCTCCTGTGCCAAGGGCACGCGCAGGGTCAAGAGGGTACCGTTACGAGTGTAGCGATCCAACAGGCCGGACACAGTGACCCGTTGGACGATGTCATCGTCGAGTTCAAACACGACGACATCGGGCGACGATTGAGCCTCCAGGTCAAACGAAAAATCACGATCAGTGCGGCGAATTCCAATCGTGACTTCCGCGACATAATTGGACGCTCATTGGCGAGGCGCACGGCTCTCGACTTTCAGCCTGATCTTGATCGGTACGGTTTCGCGGTCGAGGACGTGGCAACCGCCGCATTTAGTGATCTCCGACGATTGATCCAGTGGGCCATAAGCAGCCCGACCGCTAATGAGTTCGCAGCTCGTTTTGCTAAGGGCGGATCGGCTTCCAGCACCGCCCGGACTCTTCGCGACAAGCTCTCATGCCTCATTGGCCCACAGTCACCGGATGACGAGGCGAGGTTCTATCGGCAGTTCGCTGCTCTGAGACTGGACGGACTGATGGAAAGTGGCGCCCTACGAGCCGCGGTCTTCAATCAGCTGCGCGACCTCGTTGCCGAGGAAGGACACGAGATCCTTCTGTTTGACCGCCTATGCCGCATCGCACGTGATGGGGCCAGCGCTGCGCGCAAGTGGACGCGAAACACGCTCCTGCGCCAACTGAAAGGGATCGTGCGACTTCGCGTTGCTCCCAACTATCGGGGCGATGTCCAGCGTCTCGCGTCCTACTCTACCGCTTGTATGGCGGCCATTTCCGACAACATCGAAGGGTTCCGAGTGAAGCGACCCGCGATAGAAGAGGATGTGCGGCGGCGTCTCGCTCAGTGTCGGATAGTGAACATCAGCGGCTTGCCGGGATGTGGGAAGTCGTCGATATTGAAACGAGTCGCCAACAAACGCGCCAATCACGGCCCGATCCTGTTTCTCAAGTCGGATCGGTTGCACGGAAGTGATTGGCTAACATTCGCCGTATCAATTGGGGTGAAACACCACCGCATCCCAGATCTTCTTACTGAAATCGGAACCGCCGGAACACCCACGCTCTTTGTCGACGGGATAGACCGTATTCGGCCCGATCAGAGGGGCATCATCATAGATATCGTAAGAGCGATTGAGGAGAGCGATGATCTGTCTAACTGGAAGGTCTTGGCAAGCTCGCGTAACCAAGGTCTGGAGGCATATCGGGCGTGGTTTCCGGAGACGTTCTGCCATAGTGGGGGGATCGCGGACGTTCTTGTCAAACAATTCAGTGACGCCGAGACGGCATCGCTCGCGCGGGCGAAACCCGAGCTGAGTGGTCTATTGATGGGCTCGCCGAGTGTGCGAGAAATTGCTCGTCGACCTTTTTTTGCTTGCGTCCTTGCTCGGGGTGTCACTCAGGACGCTTCGGCCCCTCAGACTGAGGTGGACCTGATCAACGCTTGGTGGGGCGGTGGCGGGCACGATGCACCGGCGGAGAGCGTCCCCCAACGGCAGCGGGCACTATTGGATCTTGCGGAGAAGGGCGTACGCGATCTCGGTAGGGACATCGGTGTTCGGGCGTTGACGGACGCAACAATTGCGCAAATAGGGGCTCTTGATGAAGACGACATAATTCGGAAACGTGGGGAGGGAGTACTCTACTCCTTTGCGCATGACATCTACTTCGAGTGGGTGTTCTTCCGGCTACTTGTGGAGCAGGGATCGAATTGGATACGCACCCTTAGAGACACGGCTGAGCCCCCTCTGTTGGGGAGGGTGGTTGGGCTGCTGGCGCAGCATGCCATGCTATCCCCTGGAAAGTGGACCGACGGCGTTAATCGGCTTGCGACGCAGACGCTACGTGCTCAGTGGTATCGTGAGTGGCTTACGGCACCACCGCTATCGGCGAGTTTCAAGAACGGGTTGAATGAATACCATTCGCTGCTGTCCAAGAACAACTACGAGTTACTAGACAAGGTGCTAGTGTGGTTCCAGGCGCTTCACACGACGCTGAATCCAATACTCCTGATGCAGGCGACTGGTGAGGAGGAAGCATCGGATCGGGAGCGGTGGGCGTACACTATCGGGTGGCCTGCGGATAGTTATGGCTGGGCTCGGTTTCTCGATTGGTTGTTTGGGCTCGCATCCAACTTGCCGGTGCGCCTCATACCAAAGGTGGTAGAGGTGTTCAGTGTCTGGCAGTACGCATTCGGTGCGGTCGTAAATGCACGGTCGGAAAAGATTCTGGAGTTTTGTGAGAACTGGCTGGTTGATCTCGAGGGTCAGGCCGCAGGGGCAGACGAGCTAGGAAGTTGGAGGAAGCTTGGGAGGGAGGCGCGATCAAATCTCGCGACAGCGATGCGGAGTATCGTATTATTTTCGGCCAAGGTGTACTCTGGACGCGCGAGGGATCTTCTAAAACGCGCCATCGATAGCGAGGTCGTCCGGCGCGAGGCTTACAGCGATCTGGTCGGCTTCACGTCGATCGTCGCGGGCGTGGCATCTGACTTGATTGTGTCTTTGGGGAAAGCTGAGGTCATGACGGAGTTGCCTCAGGACCGAACGCGTCGTGAGGACCGTGAAGAGCGCGAGCGCTGGGAGCAGTGGCACCGTGTCCTTGCAATTCCGGACGCGGATCGAACGTCAGAACAGCGACGGGAAGCGGAACACATGCCGTTCGTGCGCGGAGTCGAACGTGCGAGCCTGGATGACGTGGGCGTTGCTAAGTTTCATGCGTTCTATTATCCGCCATCTTACATGCGTGAACCCTTTCGCGGCCTTTTCGCTAACGACCAAGAAGCCGCCTTGGGGCTCGTTAGGGACTTGGCGAACCACGCAACCAGAGGCTGGCGTCAGGTGCACGACATTGACCGAATTGGAAGAGGGACGCCAATTCCCGTTGTCGTGGAATTCCCCTGGGGTAGCCAGGAGTTCTGGGGGGATTGGCATGTGTACAGTTGGTTCATGGGTCACTTGGCTGCTCCGCCGCTCGAGTGTGCTTTCCTATCGCTTGGCAATTGGGCATTCCGGCAGATTGAAAGCGGACGGGACACCGACGAGATCATACGGGAGATCGTGGAGGGCAACGATTGCTACGCCGTTCTCGGCCTTTCCATGGTTGTAGCGCTACAAACGAGTCAACTCACGAATACAACGCTGGCGATAGCAACGTGCCAGCGTCTATGGCATCACGACATAAGGAGAGTGAGTCAAGAACCCGACTGGGGGCGGTATTGGTTTGGTCTCAGCGGCGGGTCAAGCGGTGTCGCCCAGCAAGGGGACGGAGGTATTTGTCTGGACATGCGACTTAGCCGCTGCCGCGACGTCCGTAGCTTAGCCAAAGCATTCGCGCTTGGGAATGATCGGGAACTGGGCCGCCGCTTCAAGGAGGCTCTCTCCCGGTTTCCCGATGAACTACCGTACCTGACCGAGGAGAACCGTTCAGACGAAAAAACTACGGCATGGCTTGGAGATTGCGCGGCGTGGTTCGCTCCCATGGGGGATCCTGTTAACTACAGGAGCCAGGAGTGCGAAGAGGGCCATCAAGTACTCTATCACGATCCTGTGAAGCCGACAACGAGAGAAGTAGCGAAGGCCACCGAAGCTGCGACCTATCTGGGAGAAGCAACACGTCTGTCATGGGCTGCGAACTCAATAACGGACGGCGCTCTAACCGACGGGATGAACCTAATCGAGGCTGTGTTGTGGGCGCGTGAACGAGATGCCGTAGAGATGTTCAGGAAGCGCCAGGAGATTGGAGCACACACTATACAGAGCGCGATCTCTGCAATAGCGGCGTGCGTCATACAGTTTGGTGCCCCGTCAGCCGATGAGCTTCAGTGGGCTCGCGACGTTATGGTCAGGATTGCAAGAATGGAAGAACCCGCAGACACGTTCTGGGGCTCAGAGATTCCATGGCATCCAATAAGATTCCTCATTTCCACTCTTGGTTATCTTCGAGAGACGAACGACTCTGATAGAGACCCCGCCCGTCAACTCATGCATCTCAGCATCCATCCACGTGAAGAGATCCGGAAGCTCGCATTCGAGAAACTGCTTGGCGATGGAGATCCTGGTGTCGCATGGGCGGCGGCACGGTTAGCAATTGGCTTTGCTATCGTGTACCGGCCGAAAATTGGCAGATCTGGTGCGGTGGACAACACGGTTAATGAGAAGAGACGTCGTAAGTGTCTCAGGGAGACCTTGCGATCGCTGGACATAGACGCTGCTGCTAAGCCGATATCTATGCCCGACGCGTGGTGCGAATCACGTGTGAACGATTCTGAGCGGGACGACCGTGTGTATGTTGATCCAAATCCATCGTTCAATGCTGCATTTGCTGCGACCGTGCTCGGATATATGCCAGTCGAGGCGTGGTGCCAGTCGGATGTCTATAAACCGTTGGTCGAGACGATGCTCAAGGGTCTTGTAAAGTGGACCTCGGAACGTCTCATGCTCGCACGGTCGGACGATAGGAGGCGATCGTCGGACGCTGGATCGGAGCTAGTTGAATGGAACAGCCGTTTAGGGGGTCTGCTCGCGAGGGTTGCTCCGTACTTTGAAGCGGAAATGGTGAGGGATGACCTGATAGGGCCATTCCTCGCTCCCAACGATAATGGTCTGACGGTTCTTGTAACGTTCGCAAGCTCGGTAGTCGCGCGCCATTTGCTCGATGCAGAGCGAGTGCTGCCGAATACGTTGGAGATACTTAGTGATTGTGCAAGTCGCCTCGTAATGGACCGAGAGTTCGGGGGAGTGGGGTACGGGCATAGTAGTCTTCATCAGGTGGATTTGTTGAGACTGACTCAGGTGCTATTGTTTGTTGAGATACACCGGGCGGATGGTGCGAAGAGATTCGCAAATGGGGATTGGTCGGAGATCGAATTGGTCATGCCGACAGTAACGCGCGTAGTAGCCGCCGTGGGGTGGTCAAGGCTGGTTATGGGCCAGTTCATCACGTTGTGTGAGCGGGCCGGCGACGCGTATCCTGTCGAAGCGTTCGTTGTACAAGTAGATTCAGCCTTGGAGGGGGCGCTGGAGAAGGGGGGGTGGGTCGGGACGGAGTTGCCGGGAAGGTTGGCGGAGGTCGTAGAGCGGCTTGCTGCGGCTAATTTCCCGCTAGACGTCGAGCAGGCGCGAGGGTTGTTGAGGATTCTCGACGGACTCATCGATCTTGGTGACCGGCGGAGCGTGGCAATCGAGCAGGGCGAGGCGTTTAGGCGTATACAGGTCGTGGAGTAAGGGATGAGTGGTGTGGGGCAATGAGCCGGGCCGTGGTGCAGTGCTACGCAGCTTCGGCGGCAATGGCCGGCGATGAGCCGATCGACCGGGGCGGGCGAGACGAAGTAGTGCGTGGAGATGCGCAGCGCATCGTGACCGTCGCGGACGTGGTCATCGACCCTCAGGTTGTAGCGCTGCTGCAGTCGAGCGCGCCATCCGGCGGCATCGCCGCCGGGCGGCACGACCAGCGTCGTCCCCGGAGCCACGTACTCCCGCTTGGGTGAGTTGACGATGTCCACGCCGGGAATCTCCGCCAGCCCGGCGGGGAGCCGCCCGGCCATCAGGTGGTTGCGCGCCTCGACCGCGCCCATGCCGATCTGGCGCAGCCACGCGACCGCCACGCCGATGCCGGCGCGCGTCGGCAGGTCGAACGTGCCTTCCTCCTCGTACCGCAAGGCGGTGGGGCCGGGCGGCGTGGTGATCGTGCCGAAGCGCTCCTGGAACTCCTGCCGGACGTAGAGCAGGCCGGTCCCCGACGGCGTCAGGAGCCACTTGTGCAGGCTGGCGGCATACAGGTCACAGTCGTAGGCGGTCAGGTTGACCGGGACGCGGCTCAGCTTCTGGGACTACAACGACGTGGCGCCCGGCTACTTCGCCGCCGCCGAGGTCGCCGCGCGCGACCCGCTGGTCGGCGTGATGGTGATCGAGGTGGCGCGCCCGGACTTCCCGGTCGCCGACCACTCGACGTTCGCCGACACCGACCTCAAGGCGGCCGCCAAGGGCTTCTACGTGATCCGCGACTTCGATCCCGGCACGCCCCGGCACGGCTACGTGCTGGCCCAGGGGTCGAGCTCGACCTTCAACCTCGTGCAGGCGCTGCCGCACCTGGAAGAGCAGGGGATCAACGTCAAGGTGGTGGCGGCGATCAGCGAGGAGCTCTTCGATCGCCAGCCGCAGGCCTACCGCGACGCGGTCCTGCCGGCCGCGGCCAGGAACGACCTGATGGTGGTCACCACCGGCACGAAGCGCATGTGGCCGGTGCGCGACGTGGCGGCTGATCATCGGAGCACTCGCCGGTCCCCGACCGCCGAGGCGCACCTGGACGAGCAGTCGATCGAGGCCGGCGCCACGCGTTTCGTGGCGGTCCGCAGGTGCTCTCGTATATTGTGAGGACCTACGAGCTGACGCCCGCGGTGCTGGAGACGGCGGCGCGGGCAGCGAAGCCGGAAGGCTGGGAGGCGCTGATGTCAACCGTCGCGGAAGCATGGGTGCGGGAGGGCAAGGCCCAAGGTAAAGCCGAGGGCAAGGCCGAGACGTTGCTTCGTCTTCTGCATCGGCGTTTCGGTCCCGTTCCGGAGAGTGCTCGGGCACGGATGGCGGTCGGGTCGGCGGCGGAGATCGATGCATGGCTCGATGCCCTGCTTGACGCGCAGAGCCTGACGGAGGTGTTCGACTCCCGACCTCATTGATCGTCGCCGGTTGGCTACAGCGGTCGGCCGCTCGCCATGCCAAGGGTCGCGCGTGACTGGAGGGACGGCAGGGGCGTCTCGTCAAGGAGTCGCTGGACTGCCGTGGTCCGGCTCTCGTGTTTCAAGCGCCGTCTTCGCCACTCCTGGACGGAGCCTCCTGCTTGGCGTCGGCGTATGCGTCCAGGACCCTTCTCACCAGTGCAACGAGCGGCTCTCGGTGCTCGCTCCACGTTCCGAGCGATGGTAGCGACACCTTGAGTCCGTAGTCTATCTGCCCAAATGTCAGATACGACTCCTTTGGAGTCTTTTCGAAGTGGATATCTTCGCGTCCCAGTCTGTCGAACTCCTCCGGCGTCGCCAATTCAACGGCGACAGAATGGAACCCAACCATGATACCGCCCTCGCCGAGTTCGATGAACAGAGTCGCACCGCTCTTGAGATCCCCTTGACGCCAGGAATAGTCCAAACAGAAGTGACGCCGCGTAGTCGAGTGATTCTTCGAAAACGAAACACTTTGGATCCTGAACACGTCGGACAACGTGTCGGTCACCGCATCGACCAAGTCCTGAAGCCCCAGCGACCGAACTCGTTCGTCAAATCGCTGCGCGCGACTGACAGTCGACCCCGATTTCACCCCCTCGTGGGGCCTATCCACTTCCATATGTCTGACAAGAAGGATCCTGTCGTCCTGCTTAAAGCCGTGAAACGTCGCCAGTGAAATGTCCACACCGCTCCGTGCCAGATAATTCACCATCCGCTCAGTTGCCTTATCGACTCCCAGTCCGATCAAGACCATACGCACGGGCGTGAGTGTAGAGTCTTCAGGGTAGTTCTGTTGGCTGTACCACTCTTCGAAGTCGTCTATCCGTTGGACTCCAAGGCGGCCGGATTGATCGGCGATATGCCGGCACAATCTGTGCGAGTCCATAGCATCCAGGTCGGACGAGTAGTCGATCACCTGCGCCACTACGTCGCGGTTCAGCGAACCGCGCTTGAGCTCGAATACGGTCAACCTGCCATGCCGATCCACGCCCAGGAGATCAAGAGGACCGCCTGCCGTTCCGGTTTGTCGGCCTACGAGTTGCAGGCCCTCCTCCAGCATGTCCGGGTTTCGCGCGAGGATGTCCTCCAGCAACCCTTCGGACTCCGTACTCTCGGCGTAGTTCAACGGTGTGATCGTGGCGTCCCCGTGGCTATCGACCGCCCAGATCTTGAGTTCTTCCACGACTGCGCTCCTCGATAGGGCTTACCGGGCCTCGGTCGCCATGGCGGCGATCAGGCGGTCGACCTGCGCGGGGGACACGAAGTAGTGCGTGGAGATGCGCAGCGCGTCGTGGCCGTCGCGGACGTGGTCGTCGACCCTCAGGTTGTAGCGCTGTTGCAGCCGCGACCGCCAGCCGGCGGCGTCGCCGCCCGGTGGGACGACCAGCGTCGTCCCAGGGGCTACGAACTCCCGCTTGGGTGAGTTGACGATGCGCATGCCGGGAATCTCCGCAAGCCCGGCGCGGAGCCTGTCGGCCAACAGATGGTTGCGCGCCTCGATCGCGCCCATGCCGATCTGTCGCAGCCACGCCACCGCCACGCCGATGCCGGCGCGCGTCGGCAGGTCGAACGTGCCCTCCTCCTCGTACCGCGAGGCGGTGGGTCCGGGCGGCGTGGTGACCGTGCCGAAGCGCTCCTGGAACTCCTGCCGTACGTACAGCACGCCGGTCCCGGACGGCGCGAGCAACCACTTGTGCATGCTGGCCGCATACAGATCGCAGTCGTAGGCCGTGACGTCGACCGGTACGCGACCGACCGCCTGTGCGCCGTCGATGGCGATGATCAAGCCGTGCTCGCGTCCCAATCGGCACATCGCTTCGATCGGATAGCGGATGCCGCCGCGGGTGACGTGGCAGAAGGCCAGCACGCGGGTGCGGTCGGTGATCGCGGCGCGCAGCGGCTCGATCAACTGCGCCGCGTCCTCGACGGGACTCGGCAGGTCCACCTCGCGCACCACCAGTCCCTCACGGGCAGCTCTGGCGCGCCAGGGCTTCACACCGACCGGGTGCTCGTGGCTGGTGGTGAGGATCTCGTCCCCGGCGCGCAGGCCGTTGACGCCGTCGGCGACCAATTCCAGCCCCACCGAGGCGTTGCGGTTGATGGCGAGCTCCTCCGGCCGCGCTCCCATCAGCGCCGCCAGCTCCGGAATGGCGACCTCGTCGTTGTAGCGCCGGTAGTCGATCTTGCCGGCGTCAGGGTCCTGCGACAGCCGCAGGTAGCCTTCGTGGACGGCGGCGATCACCGGATCGGGCGGCACGCCGAGCGCGGCGCTGTTCAGGTAGACCAGGTCCGGATCCAACGGGAACCGGGCACGAATCCGCTCCCAGTAGGATTCGTCGTCGACGGCTCCCGGTGCCCCCCAGGAGACGCTCATCGAGCGCTCGATCGCTGCATGGCTCATGGGCGGGGACTATGAGTTGGCCGGGTCTGCCGCGCAAGGGTCAGACCCCGCACCGCCCACTCATGGAGAGGTTGGGGATGGGGGGCGGACGCGAGTCCGAAGGGCTCGGAAGGGTGTGGTCGCGAACGGGAGACACCTTGGTTGCATCGCAATCATCGCATAGAGTGGGCTCGGAACCTATCCGGGAGGGCATGAGGATGGCGAGCATCACGGTCCGCAATCTCGACGACAACGTAAAGACGCGCCTGCGTATGCGCGCCGCCGAGCACCACCGTTCCATGGAGGAAGAGGTACGTATCATCCTGCGCGACGCCGTGAACGGTGGGCGGGCCGGTCCGCGGGATCTGGCAACGTTCACCCGCGAGTGCTTCGCTCCCATTGGTGGCGTCGAACTCGAACTACCCCCGCGCGGTCCGATGCGCGAGCCTCCGGATCTCTCCTGAATGGCTTCTCGTGTTTGTCATAGACACCAACGTCGCGTCCGAACTCATGCGTCCTGCGCCGACTCCTACCGTCGTGGCGTGGATTGCCGAGTGCGACGCGGAGGAGGTCTACCTGACCGCTGTGAGCGAAGCGGAACTGCTGTACGGCGTCGCGATCATGCCGGCCGGCACACGACGAAACACAGTGGAGGCCGCCATGAACCGGCTCCCGCGACGCTGTCGTAGTGACGCGCAACGTGCGGGACTTCGAGGGTACGGGAGTCGAACTCGTCGATCCCTGGACAGGGACATGAGCGGGACCACCGAAGCCTTCACCACGCAAGCATCACGCCGGGATCTCGTCCCGCGAGGGTTACCGCCGGCCTCGCGTCGGCGTACGTTGTAGGCGTGTCCGACGCGCGACTTCCCCCACTCGACGAGATCGAGAGCGCGGCGCAGATCGTCTACCGCGCCATGCCGCCGACCCCGCAGTACCGCTGGCCGCTGCTGTGCGAGCGGACCGGATGCTCGGTGTGGGTGAAGCACGAGAATCACACCCCCATCGGGTCCTTCAAGCTGCGCGGCGCGCTGGTGACCATCGACCGGCTGCGGAGCGCCAAGCCGCGCGTGAACGAGGTGCTCGCCGCCACGCGCGGCAACTACGGCCAGAGCGTCGCCTTCGCGGCACGTCGCGCCGGGCTCTCCGCCACCGTGGTGATGCCGGCCGGCAACAGCCGCGAGAAGAACGCGGCGATGCGCGCCTTCGGCGCCAACCTGGTCGAGCACGGCCGCGACTTCGACGAAGCGTATGCCCAGGCGGCCCGCCTGGCCGTCGGTGAGCGCAGGCATCTGATGCCGTCCTTCAGCCCGGAGCTGGTCCTGGGCGTCGCCAGCTATGGCATGGAGCTGTTTCGCGCGGTTCCCGACCTGGACGCGGTGTACGTCGCGATCGGCCTGGGCTCCGGGATCTGCGGGGTGATGGCCGCCCGCAATGCGCTGTCGCCGACGACCGCGGTGATCGGCGTGGTCTCGGCAGCATTGCCGGCCTATCAACGCTCGTTCGCCGCGGGCGAGGCGCGCCCGACCGGGCCGGCCCCGACGATCGCCGACGGTATGGCGGTGCGCGTCCCCGACGAGGAGGCGCTCGCCTTGATCCTGTCCGGCGTGAATCGCGTGGTCGCCGTCTCCGATGCCGAGTTGCGCTCGGCCATGCGTGTCTACTATACCGACACGCACAATGTTGCCGAGGGCGCGGGCGCCGCGCCGCTGGCCGCACTGCTCCAGGAGCGGTCGCGGATGCGCGGCAGCCGGGTCGCGCTGGTGCTCTCCGGCGGCAACATCGATCGCGAGCTCTTCGCGGAGGTGCTCGCCGGCTCGTAGCGCCCCCGCTATCATCCCCGGCCATGGCACGAACCAACGGCACGATCCACGTCGGCATCGTCGGCGCGGGCAACAACACCCGCAACCGCCATATACCCGGACTCAAAGCCCAACCCGACGTCGAGTTGGTGAGCGTCGTGAACCGCTCCCGCGCGTCTTCCGAGCGGGCGGCGGCCGAGCACGGCATCGGCCGCGTCCACGACCACTGGCGCGAGCTGGTCGAGGCCGACGACGTCGACGCCGTCCTGATCGGCACCTGGCCCTACCTGCACAAGCCGGTCACGCTCGCCGCACTGGCGGCCGGCAAGCACGTGCTCACCGAGGCGCGGCTCGCCCTGAACCTGGCCGAGGCGCGGGAGATGCTGGCCGCATCGCGCGCGCGTCCCGAGCTGGTCACGCAGGTGGTGCCGGCGGCGATGACCCTGGGCATGGACGTGACCATCTGCCAGCACATCGCCGACGGGTACGCCGGTGACGTGCTGGCGGTCGAGCACCTGGGCGGCGGCGGCTTCATCGACCGCGAGGCGCCGATGCTGTGGCGCGACAACGCCGTCTACAGTGGGCTGAACGTCGGCTCGCTGGGCATCACCTACGAGACGATCATGCGCTGGGTGGGACCCGCCGCATGCGTTACGGCCATCGGCAAGACGTTCGTGACGACGCGACGGGACGACGCGGGCGTCGCGCAGGCCATGCAGCTTCCCGACCACCTGGAGATCCTGGCCGACATGGCGTGCGGGGCCACCCTGCACCTGCAGATCTCGAGCGTGATGGGCCACGGCATGGCGGGGACGACGATCTACGGCTCGGAAGGAACGCTGCGCATCGCCGGCGGGCAACTGCTCGGGGCCCGGCGGGACGACGACGCGCTTGCGCCGTTGCCGATTCCGCCCGCCAAGCCCCGCCCGGGCGAGCAGATGCCGCCCGGCTGGCGGGTCGAGGAGGAGTTCTGCGCCGCCATCCGCGGCGAGGGCGCGATCGAGCGCAACACTTTCGAGATCGGCGTGCAGTACATGGCGCTCACCGAGGCGGTCCACCGCAGCATGGACTCCGGCCGCACGGTGCCGGTCGAGCGCTGACGAGGGATATACCATGGAGTACCGAACGTTCGGCAAGACCGGCATCGAGGTCTCTCGCATCGGCCTGGGCTGCTACCAGATGGGAGGCACGCATGGCGGCGGGGGATGGCCCGGCATGGACGACGGGGAGTCGGTGCGCACCATCCACCACGCGGACACGCTGGGCGTGAACCTGCTCGACACCGCAGAGGGCTATGGCGCCGGCCATTCGGAACGGATCATCGGCCGCGCGCTGGCCGACCGCCGCAGCCGCTACGTGATCGCGACCAAGGTGGCGCCGCCGGTCGACGGCGACAGCGAAGCCGACGCGCGCAACCGCGTACAGACCGCGTGCGCCGGCAGCCTGCAGCGGCTCGGCACCGACTACATCGACATCTACCAGTTGCACGGCGTGCCGCCGAGCGAGCTGATGCCGGCCGTGGTCGAGGAGCTCACGGCGTTGCAACAGGCCGGCAAGATCCGCTGCTGGGGCATCTCCACCAACGACGCCGACACCATGCGCGAGCTGCTGGGTCTGGGGGATCTGGCGATGGCGCAGGTGGGGCTGAGCATCGTCAATCCGACCGCCGATGACGCGCTGGCGCTCGCGCTGGAAGCGAACCTGGGAACGCTGATCCGCGTGCCGCTGGGCCAGGGAGCCCTGACCGGCAAGTACTTCGACACCCAGCAGCTCGACGACGCGGACGGGCGCCACGAGCGGTTCACCACCCCGCGCGCCCGCGCGGCGCTCGCCAAGCTGGCCGAGCTGCGCTTCCTGACCGAGCGCGGTCGAACGATGGTGCAGGCAGCGCTGCGTTTCGTGCTGGACACTCCAGGCGTGACGGCGGCGATTCCGGGCGCCAAGGACCATGCGCAACTTGAGCAGAACCTGGGCGCCGTGGCGGTGCCGCCGCTGTCGCCGGAGGAGCGGGAACGGGCCATGCGCATCGGCGCCGAGTCGGGTTGGCCCATGCCGCCGTACGCCAAGAAGGCATAGTTGCCGTTGCCGTTGCCGGCACTGGCGGATGCGCGCTCCCTGCGCGACATCGACTGGGACGCCTGGGTGCCGGTGGACGTCACCACCGTGGTGTTCGTCCTGGAAGGTGATCGCGCGCTGCTCATCCGCAAGAAGCGCGGGCTGGGTGCCGGCAAGGTCAACGCGCCGGGCGGGCGCGTCGAGGAAGGCGAGACTCCCGTGGCGGGCGCCGCGCGCGAGCTCTGGGAAGAGGTGCGCGTCCGCGCCGGCCGGCTGAGCCATCGAGGCGTGATCTCGTTTCAGTTCCTGGACGGCTACTCGACCCACATGCACGTGTTCCTTGCGAACGGGGCGCACGGAACGCCTGCGGAAACCGAGGAGGCCGAGCCCATGTGGGTGCCGCTCGACGCGATCCCGTATGACCAAATGTGGGCGGACGACCGCGAGTGGCTCCCTCACCTGCTGGCTGGAGAGCGCTTCCGCGGCTGGGGGCTGTTCGACGGCGACGCGATGCTGGACTTCAGGCTGCAGACGAAGGAGGTCGGGGATGGGCGTACCGATGGTGAGTGAGAGCGTATTCGCCGCGAGCAAGAGCGAGGCGCGCGGGGAGCGCGCCATGGTGGCCACCAAGCACCGGCTGGCCAGCGCCGCCGCCCTGCGCTCGTTGCGCGCCGGCGGCAACGTCATAGACGCGGCCGTGGCGGCCGCGTTCGCGGTGGGGGTCGTGGAGCCTGCCTCCAGCGGCATCGGCGGCGGCGGATACCTCGTCTACCAGATGGGCGAACGGGGCGGCGTGTTCGCCTTTCCCATGCGCGCCCCCCTGGCCGCCGCGCCGGACATGTACCGCCTCACCGGCGCGCCGGCGGTGGGCTCGTTCGGCTGGCCGGGCGTGGAGGATGACGCCAACCTGGAGGGCCCGCGCTCCATCGCCACGCCCGGCGCGGTGGCCGGCCTCACGGCCGCGCACGCTGCGTTCGGGCGCCTGCCGCTCGACGCGGTGGTGGCGCCGGCCGTGGAGCTCGCCCAGTACGGATTCGCCCCCGAGTTCCATGACCTGATGGCCCTCGCGGGGCAGGTGGGAAAGCTCACGCGCTACCCGGAGCTGCGCCGGGTGTTCCTGCCGGCGGGCGAGTTGCCGGCCGGCATCGAGATACCCGGCAGGCGCTACACGCGCGGCGACCTGCTGCGCGCGGAGCCGGTCAAGATCCGTCATCCGGACCTGGGCGACACGCTGACCGCGATCGGCCAGGCGGGAGCCGACGCGTTCTACCGCGGCGAGATCGGCCGCCGGCTGGTCGACGCGGTGCGCGACGCGGGAGGCACGCTCGACCTCACCGACCTGGAGAGCTACCGGCCGTTCCACTGGCAGACGGGCGCCGACCCGGCGCCGCTGGAGGTGGCCTACCGCGGCGCGCGCGTGCGCGTGGCGCCGTTCGCCTCGGGCGGCATCACCAGCGCCATGACCCTGCAACTGCTGTCCGGGAGCGACCTGAGCACCTGCGAGCACAACGACGCGGAGGCGCTGCACCGCTACATCTGCGCCGCGCGGCTGGCCTACGCCGACCGCTTCGCCTATTTGGCCGACCCGGAGAGCGCGGACGTGCCCTGGAGCGGCCTGACGTCGCCGTCCTACGCGGCTCGCCGCCACGCCGGCATCCGCGACAAGGCGCCGGCGCACTTCAAGGCGGGCGATCCGTGGCGCGAGGAGGGCCGGCGGGCCCCGAAGCGTCCACCCGGCAGCGCGCCGGCCTATCAGGACGGCACCACCCACCTGTGCGTGATGGACGGCGACGGCAACGCCGTGTCGCTGACCAACACGCTGATGTCCGGCTTCGGCTCCGGCGTGGTGGCCGGGCGCACCGGCGTGATCCTCAACAACGGCATGATGTGGTTCGACCCGGTGCCCGCACACGTGAACTCGATCGCGCCCGGCAAGCTGCCGCTGAACAACATGTCGCCCCTGCTGGTGCTGGGCGAAGGCGGCGTGCGGATGGCGGTGGGCGCCTCGGGCGGCCGCCGGATCACCAACTGCGTCACCAGCCTGGTGGTGAAGATGCTCGACTTCGGGCTGGGTCCGCAGGAGGCGATCGACGCTCCGCGCCTGGACTGCAGCACGCCGCTGACCGCCGTCGACGGCCGCCTGGACCCGGACGTGGTCGAGGAGCTGCGCGCCCGCCGCCACCGCGTGGCGGTGATCGACCCGCGCTACAGCACCGAGGGCATGAGCCCGTTCGCCAGCCCCGTGGCCATCACGCGCGGACCCGACGGCCTGCGCGGCGGCGCCGACACCTTCCACAGCGCCCACGCCGCCGGGCTGTAGGGGTCGAGCCTAGCTCAAGAGGCGATTCCGTCCAGTTGCCGGCCACGTCCTTTTCCGCGAAGAACATCGCGTTGTGGCGTGCAACCGAATGCGCGAGCGCTCGGTCGGCCAACGCAGGTGCCGCGATGTCAGCGTCATCCAACCGCACCAGATCATGCCAGTGCCGGGACTGGCGTTGATCAGTCATTCGTGATCAACGCACTCACCGCCGCAGCCATCCATGCCGGCATGGTTGCGCGAGCAACCGCCAGCTCGGCCAGGTCGTCGCTCGAGAGCCCAGAGACGGCTTGGGTGAGCCCGTCCTCGACTTCGTCCGGGCCGAGCCAGGCCAGGGCACGAATGAGATCGCCGGCGCGCGAAGACCGAACCGGGTCTCGATGGGGCGCATGTAGACGCCGCGGCAAACCCGCATAAGCTGCTCGGAGTGGACGAGCCGGGACAACGCCTGGTCGATCGCCGCCCGGGCTTCCCAGGTGAAGCAGGGCAATCGGGCAAATCGGAGCGGCCTCGGGGAGAAGCAAGGCGTGATCAAGAATGCGACTCGACAGGCTGGGCATCAAGGGTTGCCGCGTCAGTGAAGGGTGTGGACTTTGAGATGCAGTCCCTCGCGCTGCTGCAGGAAGCCGAGTATCTCGAAGAGGTTCCGAGCCTGCGGGTTGCCGTTGGGTCCAAACATGCGCATCAGGCTCTTGGGGGACTTCGCGGTCAATTTGGCTAGTTCCTGGAAGCCGATGGCCGCGTTGATGTAGTCTCGCAGCACGGCCTTACCGGTAGCCATGTCGCCGGCAAGCAGACATTCGACCCCCTCCTTGAGCATCTCCTCGCGGAACGTCGGGTCTCGCTTGATACGTATCTGTATGGTTTCCTTGAAGTCTCGCGTGAGCGCCATGATCTACGTCCCTCGTCGCTTGCGCCGCTGGTATTCTTGCCAGAGTAACTGATCGGTGGTGGGCCTCGCGTGCCGTCAGACGTTGCCGGTGCGCAGGGCGTAGCGGCGCTCGGCGTAGGCGGCGTCCTCGACCCAGAGCCGGTGGGCTCTGCGCTCCATGCCCCTGCGCACCAGGCCCGCGGCACGGCGTGCCAGGCGGAAGCCGAACCGGTCCGAGGTGGCGACGGTCGCCTCGATGATGGCGGAGCGGCCCGGCGTCACCGGCGTGGCGTGGGTCTCCACCACGGAGCCGGCGCCCTCGCCGTCGATGATGGTCATGACGATGGTGCGCGGGTCGGGGCAGTCGAAGCGCGCGTCTACCTCCACGCCCATGCGGCGCGTGGCGCGATAGGTCACCCGCACCACGATGCTGTCGGGCGTCTGCTCGATCACGCGCAGGCGGCCGAACGAGTGTGGGTGGTAGTGCGCGCCGTGCCAGGGGTCCAGGCGGTTGGCGATCACGTCCTCGGGCTCGCAGGCCGCCTCCATGCGGATCACCGCGTCGATGCCGCCGGCCGGCCGCACGCACAGGCATGGCTGCTTCGAGGGCTCCTCCGCGCCGTCCAGCCGGACCCAGAGCAGCACGCCGTCATCGTGGCTCGGCAGCACCCGCCAGCCGCCGTGGCCTGTTTCGTCCAGGACCAGCCCGTGCCAGGGGCAGACCAGACAGCCGTCGCGCACGTGTCCCTCGGCGAGGGACGCCCCGAGATGCGGGCAGGCGTTGGGCGCCACCAGCAGCCGGCCGGCGCCCCGCCACACCACCAGCTCCCGGCCGGCGATCCGGTAGCGCCGCGGGCGGTCACCGATCGCGCGGACGGCGTCGATGACGTGCCAGCCGCCGCCGGGGAGCGCCATCGCCCGCCGGAGCGCCCCCTTGATCCACTTGGGATCCGACTGCTGCCAGTCGGGGAGCCGCTGCAGCTTGGGGGCGGACTCGGCGCCGGTGGGCGGCCGGCCGAACAGGAAGCCGCGATCGCGGCGGTCGCCGCTCACGCCGCCGCCGTCGGCAGGATGCCGCTGCGGCGGATCGACGCCACCGGCTCCGGGCGCAGCCCGTGTTCGGCGAGGATGGCGTTCGCGGCGGCGATCCCGGATACGGCCGCGCGCTCCATCAGCGCGCTCGGCTGCTGCATGCGCACGAAGTCGCCGGCCAGGTAGACCCCGGCGTGCGGGGTCTCGATGCCCGGCCGGCCGGCACGCGAACCGGGCGCGAACGCCGGGCAGTCGCTGCGCAGGAGGTACACCTCGTCCAGCGGCCGCGCGTCGCGGGTCTCCGGATACAGGCTATGCAGGCCGCGGAGCATCGCCATCCGCAGCTCCCGCTCGGTAGTCCCTTCCGGTACTGCGTAGGAGTGCAGCTCGACCACCGACCCGCCATGCTCGGCTGCCCATGCGCGGCTTTCGTCCTCGAACAGATGGAACAGGGAGATGTTGTCCAGCAGCGGGAAGCCGGCCGTGCCCGCGAACGGCGCCCGCTCGGCGGCGGTGGGGCGGTCCAGCCACAGCCGCCACACCGCGAACGGCAGGGTCGCCTGCAGGGCGCGCACGCGGGCCGCCCAGTCGCCGCGATCGAACGGCGTGGCGGGCAGCAGCCGCTTTAGCCCGCTCACGTCCAGGGCCAGCACCACGGCATCGGTCGCCACCGGATCGGCTCCGCCCGCCGTGTCGATCGCCCACCGGCCGGCGGTGCGCCGGATGCCGCGGACCTCGGTGCGGGTGCGGACGGTGGCGCCGCGCTCCTCCACGTAGCGCCGCATCGGCTCCCAGATCCCGGTGGAGAACGGCTGCCGCGCCACGTCGAACGGCAGCCCCTCCGGATTCCCGGTGAAGTAGAAGTGGAACATCATCATCAGCTCGGCGGCCGACATGCCGCCCTCCGGATTGAAGAAGGAGTGCGCGAACACGTCGAACAGCAGTTGCCGGGCGTCGGGCGGGAAGCGCAGCGAGTCCAGGTACTCGGTGGCGGAGCGGCGGTCGTGGCGTTCATAGGTGCGTTCGGCGTCGAAGGCAAGCATCGACAGCGCGGAGCGCAGCCGCACGCGACGCAGCGCCGCCAGGGTCAGCGACGGGGTGCGGCGGGTGAGGGAGACGATGTTCCACGGTGCCCGCCTGGGCAGCCGGGCGAACGACTGGTACGCCCCGGCCGGGCCCAGGATGGGATAGTCGTCGAGTGGCTCGAGCAGGTCGAGGTCCGGTGAAATGCGCCGCAGTAGCGCGCGCAGGTTGTAGTACTGGCGGAAGAAGGCGTGAAAGCCGCGTTCCATCTGCACCGTTTCCCCGGTGGCCAGCCGGACCGGGAACGCCCCGGCACGCCCGCCCAGGCCGGGCTCGCGCTCCAGCACGGTGGTGCGGATGCCGCGTTCGGCCAGCACGACGGCCGCCGCCACGCCGGCGATGCCGCCGCCAACCACCGCCACCCGTGGCGCTTCGCTCCCGGTCATCGGCCGGCTTCCGGGCGCCGGGCCAGAAACGAGTGGACGATGCCGCGCTGCCAGCCGCCGGCCGGCAGCGTCCGCACCCCGGTGAACCCGGCCTGCCGCAGGCGGTGCTCGAACCCGTTCACGCTGTCGAACGACAGGACGCTGTCGCGCAGGTAGCGGAACAGCCGGTCGTCGCCGGTCACCACGCGCGCGCTGGGTATGATGATCAGCGCGGTCACCGCCTTCCACACGGCGGTGCGGAGCGGCGAGCCGGTCACGGAGTATTCGTGGAAGCAGACCGGCGCTCCGGGGGCCAGCAGACCGCGCACCCGCTGCAGGCAGGTGTCTGCGTCGGGCACGTTGCGGATGCCGTAAGCCATGAGGATGCCGTCGAACGGGCCGTCGACACCGACGGCGCCCGGGTCCATGGCGTCGCCGTGGACGAACTCGACGGCCGCGAGTTGCGGGCGGCTGCGCGCCACCTGCAGCATCTCGGCCGCGGCGTCCAGGCCGCACAGCGTAGCCCGCGGATACGCGGACCGCAGCGCCAGCGTCGACTGTCCGGTGCCGCAGCAGAGGTCCAGGATGCGTGCATCGTTCGGCAATGCGAGTCGCTGCGCGCTCTGGAGCAGGTGCCTGCGGTAGCCGGGGTTGAGCCCGACCAGCAGGTCGTACGAGGCGGCGACTCGGTCGAAGTCGGCGGCGACGCGGCCGCCGGGCCGTTCCGGCGTGCCGGGCGGGTGAGCCGTCATCCGTTTCCCGACGCCTGCGTGAGCCGGCCGCCGTGCCCGGCCGGGATCGACAGGCCGGCGGGGGGGCGGCCGCCCAGGATACGCATCTTGTCGACGGGGCGCAGCCGCATCGCGTAGTAACGGGCGATGGTGGACGCCGGGAGGCGGTAGAAGCGCTCGAAGATGCCTCGGCGGGCCTCCGGCGGATACCACCGGAACAGCAGCCGGTTGAGCAGGTGGCAGAAACGGGCGCGCCGCCGCCGTTCGTGCGTCGCGGCGGCGACCGCCGCCGGCAGGGCGTCCGCCGGGGTTGTCGCGATCAGCTCGGCGAGCTCGGCGGCCAGCGGCAGGGAGTAGCCGGTGCCGGGGTGGAACCAGCCGCCGCGATAGCCGCCCTGCATGACGGTGGGGCCGGCGGCAGCCGACCGACGGGGCGGGAGATCCTCCGGGGCCTCGGCCATCGGCATCGGCAGCACGCCGCGCTCGGTGCGCTCGACCCGGAGCGCCTCCCAGCCGTGCTTCCCGAGCCAGTCGGCGATCCCCGACCGGCGTTCGTCCTCGTCCAGCTCGGGGCCATCGGAGAAGGAGGTGTCCTCGACCAGCGCCCGCGTGGGGGTGAGGGGCAGGACGTACATGAACCGGTAGCCGTCGCGTTGCGCGACCGTGGCGTCCATCACGATCGGACGGGCCAGACCGTGCCCGCGCCGCAGGGTGATCTCCTCACCGTAGAACTTCTGAAAGCCGCACGGTACGGCCGCGCCGCCGCCGCCGCGCGCGTCGATCACGGTCCGCGCGGCAAGCGTTCGACCGTCCGTCAACCGCACGGTGCCGGCGTCCGCAACCTCGGCTGGCGTGTGCTCGCACGCCATCGAGCCGGCGCGATCGGCCACCATGCGCAGGACCTCCGAGCGCAGGCGCTCGCTCGAGATCATCGCGTACGGGGTGTCGAGCACCCGCCGGTAGCCGGGGAAGCGGACTTCGTAGGAGCTCCACCGGTACGCCACGAATGGCTCGACGTGGCGCAGCATCGCCGGCGACAGGTCCCCGGCATGGAAGCACCAGGTGTGGTTGCCGCCGATCCCCTCGCGCTCGGCCAGCGCCACCGTGCGGGCAGAGCCCGACCCGCACAAGGCGGCGACGATCAGCCCGCTCTGCAGACCGCCGCCGCACAGCGCCAGATCCACGTTCGTCACGCCCGCAGCCATGCGCGCCGAGCATCGTCTGTCACGGTCCGTCCGGGCAAGCGCGGCCTGCCGGGAGCCGGGCCGGCGGCCCGTTTGAACAAAACCGGGCCGACCGGCACCATCGCCTCATGGATCCGCTGGAACTGCACCGCGACGCGCTGGTCATCGACAGCCACAACGACTCGATCGTCGCCGGCGTGTCGAGCGGCAGCGGGCTCGGCGGCGCGTCGACGCGCCATGCCGACAGCGGCACCATCGCGCAACTCCGAGGGGCGCTCCACGGGCCTCCCGAGGGGGCTCGCACGCAGCTCGACCTGCAGCGCATGCGCGACGGGGGCATCGATGCGGCGTTCTTCGCCGTCTGCGTCACAAAGGCATGGAACAACCACGCCGCGTACGCCCTGGACGGCTTCGGCATCCTGATGGCCGAAATGGCAGAGGATGACCATTTCCGGATCGCGCGCACCGCCGCGGACCTCACGCAGGCGAAGCAGGACGGGGCGGTGGCCGCGATCCTGGCGCTGGAGGACTCCGACGGGCTGGAGCGCAGCCTGAACATCCTCTCCGCCCTGTACGCGATCGGCCTGCGATCGGTGGGCATCACGCACAACCCCATCTCCTGGGCGGCCGCCGGAGCGGAGGAGCCCGCGTCCGGCGGACTCACCAGCCACGGCGTCGCGCTGGTGCACGAGCTCAACCGGCTCGGGATTCTGGTCGACGTATCGCACCTCAACGACGCCGGATTCTGGGACGTCGTGGCCGAGACAGATCAGCCGCTGATCGCCTCGCACAGCAACTGCCGCGCCCTGTGCAGCCATCCGCGCAACCTGGACGACCGGCAGATCGAGGCGGTGGCCGCCACCGGCGGACTGGTGGCAATCACCTTCGTGCCCAAGTTCGTTTCCGCGACCGAGCCGAACCTGGATAAGCTGCTCGACCACGTCGATCACGCGATCGAGGTGGCGGGCCCGGAGCACGTCGGGCTGGGATCGGATTTCGACGGCGGTGGCACCGTGATCCCGCACGCGGGGGAGTACCCCCGTCTGACCGCCGGGATGGTTGCCCGCGGACACGACGAGCAGGTGATCCGCGGCGTCCTGGGCCTGAACTACCTGCGCGTGTTCCGCGCGGTGTGCGGGTAGCGTCGAACGATGGCAACAGTTTGGCGGTAGACGCGATGCCGACACTCAGCAACATCGTTCTGCAGCGGTTCCGGAGTTTCCCGCGCGACGTGGTGGAGTTCGACAATCCGACGTTCCTCATCGGGCAGAACGGCTCGGGGAAGAGCAATTTCGCCGATACCTTTGGGTTTCTCGCCGAAGTGATGACCTCCCCGTTGCAGGCGGCATTCGACCGGCGCGGTGGATTCTCCGCCGTCGCCAATCGCAGTTCGGCCCGCGGGCGCCCATCCAACCTTGGAGTCAAGGTGACGTTACGAGACCTGAACGAGGCATCGAGTGAAGCTCAGTACGCGTTCGAGTTGCGGGCACTGAAGAATTACGGTTTCGAGGTGGTCCGCGAGCAGTGCATCGTCACCAGGTCGGATGGGGTGCACAACTGGTTTGATCGTACGGTCACGTCGTTCGAAAGCAGCGCACAGTCGCTGGAACCCGCCGTAGATGCGAATGCGCTGGCTCTCCCATTGATCGGGGGGGATGTGCGATTTCAGCCGGTCATCCGTTTCCTGGCGAACATGCAGACGTATCGTATCGAACCTGCGGTGCTACGGGAGATGCAGGATCCGGACGGCGGCATACGGCTGCGGTCGGACGGAGGCAACGCGGCGAGCGTGCTACGCGAAATCAAGCGCGAGTCGCCGGACGGCTGGAACAGGATACTCCAGCTCCTGAGCAGCATCGTTCCAAATACCGTCGACGTGAAGCCCAAGAAGCACGGCAACAAGCTCACGCTGGAATTCTCCCAGGACTGGGGGACATCCGAGCCGGTGAGATTCGAGTCGTTCAGCATGTCCGACGGCACGCTTCGGGCACTCGGGTTGCTTACGGCCGTGTTTCAACGACCTGCGCCTTCCGTACTGGTAATCGAGGAGCCGGAGGTGACGATGCATCCCGGAGCGTTGGGAGCGGTCCTCGACGTGGTGCGGCATGCGAGCCGCTTCATGCAGGTGATCGTGACCACGCACAGCCCGGACATTCTCGATGCTTCCTGGATCGCGGACCGGCATCTCCGGGTCGTCAGTTGGGATCGGGGAGCATCACGCGTAGCTCCGGTATCGGAAGCTGTGCGGACCGCGTTGCGGGAGCACTTGATGGGCGCGGGGGAGCTGCTGCGATCCAACGCCCTTACCTCCGCGGAGCTGTTCACGGTCGACCCGCAGCAGGGCCGGCTCTTCGCTTCCGAACTTGGATGACCCTCCAGCCGATCGTGGAAGGCTACGGAGAAGTCGAGGCCGTGCCTGTGCTGCTGCGTCGGCTGCGCGACGAAGCGCAGACCTGGGAGGTTCGCGTGAGCCGCTCGATCCGCCGTAAGCGCAGCCAACTGGTGCAGAAAGCCGAGTTGGAGAAAGCGGTCCGACTGGCGCTCCTGCAGCCTGACTGCTCCGCGATCCTCATCCTGTTCGATGCAGACGATGACTGCCCCGCCGATCTGGCACGTTGGCCTCCCACTGAGTGGGAGTGCAGTCGATGAGCAGGCCGCTGACCCTCTGGGGCATCATCGAGTGCGACGGCGCGGCGCGCTACATCGATCGGGCGGTCGATGCCGGCGTCACCCGCCTGATCGGTCCGGGCGCTCCCGACGTGGTCGAACTGGCGCGGAGCCGCGGCCTGGAGGTCCACCCCTACGTGGCCTGCACGCCGCTGCCGACGCACGGCCAGCGGCCGGTCTCCTACACGTGGTCGCTCAACTACCTTGGGGTCGACCCGCGCGCACCGGAGGCGCGCGCGATCCTGGACCGCCACCGGCCGATCCTGGTCGGCCCCAACCGTGGCGAGCCGAGCGTCGGTCCGTTCGCGGCCGCGCATCCCGAGTACCGGGCCAGGACCGCCGACGGCTCCGACACGCTCAGCTTCTGCGACCGCCTGGGCCTCAGCCCCGCGTTTCCCGAGGTCCGCGAGCGGCAGGCGGCGGAGATCGCGCAGGCGCTGGCCGACTCCGGCGGTGACGGCGTGCAGGTGGAGTTCGTGAACGGCATGGAAAACGCTGACGGGCTGGTGCCGGCCGGGTACGAGGAGCGGACGGTGGAGGAGTACCGGCAGGCGTCCGGCCGCGACGCGCGCGCACTGCCGGCGGACGACCCCGAGTGGCTGGCGTTCCGGGCCGGCTACGTGACCGAAATGCTCGTCGAGGCGCGCGAGCGGGTCAAGGCGATCTCGGAGCAGGCGGTGTTCTCGGCCACCATCATCGCCCGTGAACCCGACCGCTCACTGCACGGGCTGCACGACTGGCCGGCGTGGGCGGAGCGCGGCGTGCTCGACGAGCTGTACCTGTGGTTCCGCACGGAAAGCGACCCGGACGCGCTCGAGCGCCGCGTCCGCCACGCCGCCCGCGTGGTGGCCGGCCGCATCCCCCTGTACGTCGAGCTTTCCTGCTATCACGCCGGCAGCTTCCAGGAGCCGGACCTGCTGCTGGCAGGCGCGCGCCGTGCGCTGGCCGCGGGCGCGGACGCCGTCGGCGTGTACCGGCACCACGCGGTCGACCAGCTCGGCCTGTGGGAGACGCTGGCCGCGATCGGCCGCCTGTAGTACCCCAACAAGCCGTCCGGAGGGTGACGTAGCGCGCGCGGGCGCGTACAATCGACCCTATCTAGCCGAGTCGGTGATCCGACCCGGCCATTCAACACAAGGAGCGACGATGAGAAAGCTATCGATAGTCCTGCTCGGATTGCTGCTGCTGCCGACGGCAGGCCTGTTTGCAGCCGGCGAGGGGGAGATGGCCGCCAGCGGTCCGATGCCCTTGACCTGGGCTGGGGTCGGCGGCGCCAACGTCGGCGAAAACACGGTGGTCGAGCAGCTTCTGGAAGAGAAGTTCAACGTCGAGATCGACACGATCCGCTACCACCAGAACGACCGCGAGAAGCACAACCTGCTGGTGGCGTCGGGCGAGCATCCGGATGCCTGGTACGTGTGGAACTTCCACGATCAGAAGTTCATGGAAGGCGCCTACCGCACCATCCCGCGCAGCATGATCGAAGAGGAGATGCCGTTCTACGTCGACGCCATGAACGAGATCGGCACGGCCGGCTGGGCCTACTTCCTGGCCCCCGGGTCGACAGACGAGTACTGGGCGATCCCGCGCTTCCAGCAGCAGTTCGGGAAGGAGGGCAACGGCGCCCAGCACTACCTGCGCTACGACTGGCTGGAACGAGTCGGCATGACCGACTTCTTCGACGCCGTCGACCAGAGCCCGGAGAACAAGCCCGACACCTTCTACTGGGAACCCGCCGTCCACGACATCGACGAGTTCGAGTCGGTGCTGGCGGCGTTCCGCGACAAGCTCGACTTCGGTGACGGCCAGGTGCGTATCCCGTACGGGTTCACCGGCGACCAGACGCAGGCGTTCATGTTCCGCGCCTCGCTGGTCCTCTACGCCTACGGTCTGAACAACAAGCCCAGCTACGACTACGACGGCGACACGGTGCCCCCGTACGACGGCGAGCTGGTCATGGACGGCAACTGCCCGTGCTTCCGGGACGCCGCCAAGCGGCTGCAGAAGTGGTACGCGGAAGGCTACATAGACCCGGAGCTGCCGGCCGTGAACTTCCAGCAGTGGAAGGACCGCATCGCCTCCGGCGTCTACGGCATCTGCACCACCTGCGGCGTCACCGGCTTCGGCTGGGGTGAAGGCACCGGCCAGGGACAGGGATGGACGGCGGTGCGCGAAGACGGCGCCAAGTGGATGGCATTCACCGGCCTCAGCCACAACGGCACGTACCGCACCAAGTACAACAACCAGGCGCTGCCGTTCGGGAGCCGCGTGGTCGCCTACACCGTCAACCGCAGCGTGTCGGACGAGAAGCTGCGGCGCCTGCTGCAGATCTACGACTACGTGAACTTCGATCCGCTCGGCCGGATCATGGCCGGCAGCCCGGGCGGCCTGGAGGGCGTGCACTGGGAGTGGGACGGCGAGCCCGATCGCTCCAGTGATATCGCACTGTCCAACTCGCCCCGCAAGGCGCTCGAGGGCTGGACCTTCGAGAACGTCGGCGGCCATTACTTTACGCACCAGACGTTCCCGGCCCGGTACGCGGTCGCGCGTGCGAGTAACGCCCACCACCAAGCGTGGATCGACCACTACTTCACCGGCCCCGGCCAGCAGTTCTCGCTGCCGCCGTACAAGGAAGACGTCTTCAACCAGACAGACTTCACGGCGATCGCCGGCGAGGTGACCGCCGCGCTGTGGACGATCCGCGACGAGTTCTACTTCAAGGCGATGACCAACGCCGACTTCGACGTGGACGCCGAGTGGGACGCCTACGTGGAGAAGTACCTGAACGCCGGCGCGCAGCGCCTGCTGGATGAGTTGGCCAAGCTCACCTTCAACGTTCCCGACTTCAAGTCCGGGAAGATCTCGGTCGAGGAGGCCCTGGGGCAGTAACGTGCCTCACCGGTCACACGACCGGAACGGAATGAAAAGAGCGGCGGATTTCCGCCGCTCTTTTCGTCTATCAGCCCACGCGCGGGGCTTGGAGAATCGCTACAGTTCGACCGGCGTCGCCGAGCGCAGGTGAAAGACCTTGCGCACCGGAGCTTTCACCTGCCACGTCGACCTGGTTCCGGTGGGCACGAAGATCAGGTCGCCGCCCCGGTAGGTCGCCGCTGCACCGCGGTGATCGGAGATGGTGACCTCGCCCTCCACGAAGTAGATGGTCTCATCCCACGTGTACTCCCAGTCGAACGACCCGACCCCGCACGACCAGACGCCGTTGCCGAGCCGCTTGTCGGCGGACTGCCAGAGCATCCGTCCGGCCGCGGTTGGGTTGCCCCCTCTGATCTGTGCCGCCGGGATGGGCCATGGATCCAGGCTCGCGGCGTGTGCGTCGATGCGCTGAATGCCGTCCGTCGCGCCGTGTCCGCTCATGTCGGCCTCCTCGTGTTGGTCGTCGTGAGCCCTGAGCCTACTGCATGTGACTCAGAGCGCCGGGATGATCAGTCGCCAATTCGGGTAGATCAGGTCGGGATTCTGGATCAGGTCACGGTTGCGCCGCCAGATCCTCGGCCACAGAAACGGATCCTCGTACCAGCGCGGATACTCCGCGATGCGCCACAGACTCTCACGTCGTTCCAGAATCAGTTGCACGGTATGGATGCCGAGCACCGCGTAGAACTTGTAGCGCTCCAGGTAGCGGCGGGCGTCTTCGAAGAGCTGGATGGACTGACCGTACTTCTCGTCATCGAACGCCACCACGCCTTCGATCCAGAGCGCCTGAGCCTTGTGCAGATCGTTCGCATCCTCGCGCTCGATCCCGTCGAGGACCGCCTTGCGCTGTGCCGCGCCTGTGCGCAGCGCGTCCAGCACCGGTTGGCCCGACCACGGCTGGGGCGTGATCAATTCACCCAGTTCCGTTGCCACGTGCAGCCTCGATGCCGCTTCGATCTCCTCCATCACCGCCTGCAGCAGCGCGGCGGCCCGCTCCATCTGCTCGGTGTAGGCTTCATCGGCCACGGCCATCAACCTGCGGCACACCTCGATCGCAGCGCCGAACGCCTCTTCAGCGTCGGCCAGCCGGTAGAACCGGATGGCTTCCAGCCCGGTCACGTACAGGGCGTTGAGCTGCAGGTACAGCGACCGCAGCTCTTCCAGCCTCGGGGCGGACCAGTCGCTCGTGTCGAGCTGCTGCGCAGCGGCCAGACAGCGCTCCGTCTCCGTTCGCGCGCCGTACAACAACTCGAGCCGGTCGAGGAGCGAATCACGCAAGGCAAGCATGTCCTCGGCGGTGGCCAGGGCCAGCCGGTACGCGCCGAGGTAATCGCCTGACTGGTACAGATCCTCAGCCCGCTGCACCGCGTCGACCATCTCCCGGAAGGCCACCGGCACCCAAAGATCCGCCCGGATCTCCCGCAGCTCCTCGAGGCGGTCCTGCAGCAGCTTGCGCAGCCGCTCCGCGGCCAGCCGCACGGAGTTTTCGAACGCCGCAACGGCCCTCGCTTCCGCGACCCGCAACGCTACGTGAGATCCGCCCGGGTCGACGCCGCGGATCCGTTCGGTGGTGCCCAGAGCCTCGCGAGCCCCGTCCAGGTTCTGCGGGTCGTAGAACTGCGCGCCCACTTCCTCAGCCCGCGCGATGAGCACGCGCACCCGATCGAAGTCGGTGTCCGAGGGCGGCTGAATGATCGACGGGCCGCCGGCGCTTGGCGACTGCGGATAGGTCGGGGACACGGGCACTGCGGCGACCATGACAGGATGCGGCGCGGTTGTCGGCGGAACCAGCCCCGCATGTCCACGCACCGCGCCGGCTCCGTCTGCGGTCGCCGGTGCGGCAGGTTCGCCAAGAGCGCTCATCGGTACCGATGCCAGCAGTTCGGATCGTTCGGGATGCGGCGGCCGCACCGGCTCCACCCGCGCGCCCATGGCCGGTGCCCCACCGGTGCCGGCCCCTACCGGCACGCCGAACTCGCCCGGCACGGTAATTCGCTTCACCAACAGCGCCGGATGCCTCGGACGCGTCGGCATGACGTACTCACCCTGCGCAGGCGTCCCGTCAGCTCCGACGCCTACCGGCATCCCAGGCACCTCTACCTCGCTCATCGGTACCGATGCCAGCAGTTCGGATCGTTCGGGATGCGGCGGCCGCACCGGCTCGACGTGTGGCGTGACAGTCGCCACCCCCCCAACGCCGAAGCGGCCGGCATCGAGAGCGGGCTGGACCGCTTTCGGGGCGGCCGCGACTTCGATCAGCGGCACCACCGGCACCACCGGTTCGACGGCCGCGAGCGTCGTGGAAGACGGTACGTCGATGCCCAGGTCCAGGTCGCCGAGTTGGGAGATGGAGGTCGGTATGACGCAGACCGTAAGCACCAGCGGTACTACGGCAGCGATCGCGAGGTGGTACCACCGGGTGACCGAGTGCTTGGTCATGACTTCGCCCATACCTTCCTTTTATCGGCTGTAGATAGACAGTTGCCGCAGCCTGGGTGAGAGACGCCTCCGTTGTGGGCCCTACTAGCCTACTGCATGAGGACGATGCCTGGTCCACGACGGGAACGGACAGAAAAAGAGCGGCGGACTTCCGCCGCTCTTTCTGTCAGAGCGCTGGGATGATGAGTTGCCAGTTCGGGTAGATCAGGTCGGGGTTCAGGATCAGGTCACGGTTGCGCCGCCAGATCCTCGGCCACAGGAACGGATCCTCGTACCAGCGCGGGTATTCCGCGATGCGCCACAGGCTCTCGCGCCGCTCCAGAATCAGTTGCACGACATGGATGCCGAGCACCGCGTAGAACTTGTAACGCTCGACGTAGCGGCGGGCGTCTTCGAAGAGCCGGATGGACTGACCGTACTTCCGGCGATCGAACGCCACCACTCCTTCGATCCACAGACTCTTGGCCGTTGCCAACGTCCATAGCAGCCCCTTGGCCGCTTCCAGATCGGCCGGCGCATCCCCGGGATCGACCCCGTCGAGTACCGCCTTGCGCTGTGCCCCGCCTGCGCGCAGTGCGTCCAACACCGGCTGGCCCGACCATGGCTGCGGCATGATCACGTCGCCCAGTTCCGTTGCCACGTGCAGCTTCGATGCCGCCTCGATCTCCTCCATCACCGCCTGCAGCAGCGCGGCAGCGCGCTCCATCTGCTCCGTGTAGACATCATCGGCCACGGCCATCAACCTGCGACACACCTCTGTCGCGGCGCCGAACGCCTCTTCCGCGTCGGTCAGCCGATAGAACTGGATGGCTTCCAGGCCGGTCAGGTACAGGGCGCTGAGCTGCAGGTACAGCGACCGCATCTCTTTCAGCCTCGACGCGGACCAGTCGCTCGTGTCGAGCTGCCGCGCAGCGACAAGACAGCGCTCCGTCTCCGTTCGCGCGCCGTACAACAGCTCCAGCCAGTCGAGCAGCGAATCGCGCAAGGCAAGCATGTCGTCGGCGGTGGCCAGGGCCAGCCGGTACGCGCCGAAGTAGTCGCCTGACTGGTACAGATCCTCAGCCCGCTGCACCGCGTCGACCATCTCCTGGAAGGACGCCGGCACCCAGAGATCCGCCTGCATCTCGCGCAGCTCCTCGAGGCGGTCCTGCAGCAGGTTGCGCAGCCGCTCCGCGGCCAGCCGCACGGAGTTCTCGAACGCGGCATTGGCCCGCGCTTCGGCGACCCGCAACGCTATGTGTGATCCTCCCGGATCGACGCTGCGGATCCGTTCGGTGATGCCCAGAGCCTCGCGAGCCCCGTCCAGGTTCTGCGGGTCGTAGAACTGCGCGTCCACTTCCTCGGCGCGCGCGATGAGCACGCGCACCCGATCGAAGTCCGTGTCCGTGGGCGGCTGAATGATCGTCGGACCGACGGCATCCGCCGGCTGCGGGTAGGTCAGGGGCACGGGCACTGCCGCGACCATGACGGGATGCGTCGGCGTGGTCGGTGGAACCAGCCCCGCACGTCCGCGCACCGCGCCGGCAAGGTTTGCAGTCGTCGGTGCGCCAGGTTCGCCAAGAGCACTCATCGGTACCGCTGCCAGCAGTTCGGGATGCGGCGGCCGAGGCGGCTCCATGTGCGCGCCAAGCGCCGGCGTCCCACCGGTGCCGGCCCCTGCCGGCACCCCAAGCTCGCCCGGCATGCCGATGCGCGCCGCTACCAGCACCGGATGCTCCGGCCGCGTCGGCATCGCGTACTCGCCTTGCACCGGCGTCCCGTCAGTTCCGACGCCTACCGGCACCCCAAACTCGCCCGGCACGCTTATCGGTGCCGCGGCCATCACCGGAAGCGTCGGCCGCGTCGGCATCACGTACTCGCCTTGCACCGGCGTCCCGTCAGTTCCGACGCCTACCGGCACCCCAAACTCGCCCGGCGCGCTTATCGGTGCCGCGGCCATCGCCGGAAGCGTCGGCCGCGTCGGCATCACGTACTCAGTTTGCACCGGCGTCCCGTCAGTTCCGACGCCTACCGGGATCCCAGGCACTCCTACCTCGCCCACTGGCGCCACGGCCAGCAACAACGGATGCGGCGGCCGCTCCGGCTCCATCTGATCGGCTTGCTCAGGCGTCCCGCCGGCCCCGACTCCTACCGGCGTCCCAGGCACTCCTACCTCGCCCACTGGCGCCACGGCCAGCAACAACGGATGCGGGGGCCGCTCCGGCTCCATCTGATCGGCTTGCTCAGGCGTCCCGTCGGCCCCGACGCCTACGGGAGTCCCAGGCACTCCTACCTCGCCCACTGGCGCCACGGCCAGCAACAACGGGTGCGGGGGCCGCTCCGGCTCCATCTGATCGGCTTGCTCAGGCGTCCCGTCGGCCCCGACGCCTACGAGAGTCCCAGGCACTCCTACCTCGCCCACTGGCGCCACGGCCAGCCTCACCGGATGCGGGGGCCGCTTCGGCTCGAGGTGGGGCGTGACAGCCGCCACGCCCCCAGCGCCGAGGAGTCCGGCATCGAGCGCGGGCTGGACCGCTTGCGGGGCAGCCGCGACTTCGTTCAGCGGCAGCGCCGGCGCCTCCGGTTCGGCGGCTGCGAGCGCCGTGGCAGACGGCGGGTCGACGTCCAGGTCCAGGTCGCCGAGTTGGGAGATGGAGGTCGGTGTGACGCAGACCGTAAGCACCAGCGGTACTACGGCAGCGATCGCGAGGTGGTACCACCGGGTGACCGAGTGCTTGGTCATGAGTTCGCCATATCTTCCTCTTATCGGCTGTAGCTGGACAGTGGCCGTAGCCTTTGTGAGAGATGCCTCCGTTGTGGGCCCTGGCCTACTGCATGAAGACGATCCCTGGTCCAGCCGGGCGTTTCAGGGACTACGGATGGAGGTCCGCTCCAGCAGAAAGGTCAGCACGCTCTGTATCGAGCGGACGTGGATCCGGTGGCGGTGACGGCGGCACCGCTGATCGGCGTGCCGTCGGCGGTCGCGTAGCGGGCCGTCAGCCGTCGCGGTCCGGGATCGACGGTCCGCAGATCGGGGACCGCGAGCGTGGTTGCGATCGCCATCCGCCTATCCCACCACCACGCGGCCGCCCTGCATCACGAAGCGGACGCGCTGCAGCACGGCGAGGTCGGCGAGCGGATCGCCGGGCACGGCCACCAGATCGGCCAGCTTGCCGGGCTCCAGGCTGCCGATCTGCCGGTCCAGCCCCATGGCTCGTGCCGCACCGAGCGTGCCGGCGGTCAACACCGTAGCGGCCGGCATCGCCTCGGCCATCAACGCGAACTCGCGGGCGTTCCCGTGCCCGTGCGGCAGCAACGGTCCGCCGGTGCTGTCCGAGCCCACGGCGATGCGGGCTCCCGCCTCGTGCAGTGCGCGCAAGGATGCGATCTGCTGCCGATAGGTCGCCTCCGCCCACGGCAGGTTGCAGCAACGGGTGAATCTCAGGGTCGGCACCGCCCATACGCCCCGTTCGACGATCGCGGCGATGGTGTCGGCGTCGATGTTGAAGGCGTGCTCGACGGTGTCGACGACGCCGTCGACGGCGTTGCGTACCGCCGGCGTCCCGGCGCAGTGGGCGGCCACGCGCAGGCCCCAGGTGTGTGCCTCCTCGGTAATGGCGGAGATCTCCGCCACGGTGAAGGTCGGCACCTCGCCGAACAGGTGCTCGGTGGCCGCGTCGCGGTAGGCGGAGGTGCCGATCTTGATAAGGCTCGACCCTTCACGGACCGCCAGGTGCACCGCGCGCCGGCAGGCATCCACCCCCTCGACGGGCCGCGCGCGCGGCCGGCCCGGCCACGGACCGCCGGTGCGCATGATCACGCGGCCGGCGGCCAGCATGCGCGGGCCTTCCACCGCCCCGTCATCGATGGCTCTGGCGAGCGCCACGCCGGTCTCCGACCCCACCTCGCGCACGGCCGTGAAGCCGGCGTGCAGCAGCGCGCGCGCCTGCGCGGCGCTGGACAGCGCTCGATAACCCGGGCTGGCCGTGACGTGCGCCGGGTCCAGGTCGGTGGGCGCCGGACCGGACAGATGCACGTGGGCATCGATCAGGCCGGGAAGCAGCGTGAGGTCGCCCAGGTCGATGACGCGGTCTGCGGGACCGGCATCGATGCGCGCCGCCTCGCCCACCGCGGCGATGCGATCCGCTTCCACCGCGACCGCCGCCTCCTGCACGGGCAGGCTGCCGGTCCGTCGTACAGTCGCTCGGCACGCACGATCGTCCGTCCGCTCCGCGTGGCCATCTGCGTTCTGTTCTAGCTCTAGCCGATGCGGAACGAGTAGAGGCTCGTGTGGCGGCTGAAGAAGCGCAGCTTCGCGCCGCTGGCAAGTACCCTCTGCGGCAGGTCCGTCCGTCCCGACCAGGAAAGGACGTGGGCGGTCGAGTCGCCCTTGAACGTGTCGCATGCGTCCCGGCCGAAACCCGGTACCACGTCGTCGTCGGCATCCGTCAGCTCGGCCTCAAGGTACCCGCTGGGGCCACTGATTGCGTTGACGACCAGGCGGTTGCCCTGGCTCACGAACGGCCGGGTAATCATCACCCCGTCGCGCACGGTCGAGTCGATCGAGACGAACCCCTCCGGGCGCAGCGTCGCCAAGCCGAGTGCGGTCTCGCCGCCTGCGAACCCGGCCTTGGCTTCCGGCACGTCCAGCCCCTCGATCTCGCCGTGCGTCCACCAGTCGTGGTGCACGTTGGCGCCGCCGTAGTAGATGCGTATCTCGTCGTCCAGGAACAGAGGTGTATTGCAGATCTCCACCATGTAGCAGTCCCAGTTGCCCTCAGCGCTCCGTTCCAGAAACGGCGAGCTGCGGCTCACCTGGGTCCAGTGGTAGCCGTCGCGGCTATAGACCAGGCGTACGTCCTTGGTGTTGTGCGTGCGCTGGAACACGTCCAGAAAGCCGACCCACAGCTCGCCCATGCGAAACCGGGTGAGGCCGTAGAACTCGTCGTCCAGGTTGTCGTGGACATCGTCCGGGACGATGGTCTCATCCAGCGCGGGCCAACTGAGGATGTCCCTGCTGTTGGTGCTGAAGACCCGGCGCTTGGTCATCCCGAAACCATCGCCGGGATAGTAGGGATCTCCCCACCCGCTGCCGGTGGGCAGCTTGGGGTTGCCTTCGCGGGTGCACATGGCGGTGGACCGGGTGTCCAGGTAGTACTGACCGGTCACCGTGTCCGCGTACAGGATGATCACATCCCCCAGCGCGCGCTCGCCGACATGGCCGAAGCTGACCGGCCGGTCGTAGGCATGCCAAGAACGGCCATCCGCCGAGTAGACGGCGCGAATGCTGGAGTCTTCGATATTGGTCATCTCGTGCCAGAAGATGCTCTTGTAGCGTTGCGCCGGATCCGATTCGAGCGGATCGTCGATGATGGTAAACGCGTGCACCTTTCCGAACGTCTCATCGCCAAGGCAGATATTGGTCTTGCGGCCATCCACGCGACAGTAGTCGAGCTCCGGCTTCGTCCAGCTCAGACCGTCGTCCGACTCCGCGTACAGCATGCGGTGCCGACTGGCGTCGTGGACGCGCGAGTCGATGGGACCGAGCGTTTCCCGTCGCGTCTTCAACGCGCGCGCGTAGTCGAGCCCGGTGTCCTCATACCAGCACTTGTAGCACCTCTCCTGGTCGTCGTAGCGCACGTTCCAGCAGTTGGTGCGAAAGTGGGGCGTGATCTCCCACGGCCGGTCCTTGCGGATGAGAGGATTGCTTCCGTGGCGTCGCGGCTGGTGCACGGTCCGGGTAACGAAGTTGACCATCTCGATGATGTAGTTGTCGAAGAACAACTGTGGCTGTTGGCCGATGTTGATCGGTGACTGAGTCATGTGGGAGCTCCTTTTACTTGTAAGGGTCGGCCGCGTCACGCAGGCCGTCGCCGAGGGCGTTGAACGCCAGTACGCTGATGATCACGAAGACCGCGGGGATCAGCAACCACGGAAACAGCGCCACGGCCGAAACGTTCTGGGCGTCTCGCAGCAGCGTTCCCCAGCTCACCGCTGGTGGCCGCAACCCGAGGCCGAGAAAGCTCAGCGCGGTCTCGCCCAGAATCATGAAGGGAATCGACAGGGTGAGGTGGACGATCAGGTAGCTCATGAACGCGGGCAACAGGTGCTTGGCGATGATCGCCGCATCGCCGGTTCCCGAGATGCGTGCCGCCATGACGAAATCCTCCTCGCGCAACTCCAGGAGCTTGCCGCGGACGACACGCGCCAGACCGCACCATCCACGGATCGCAAGGATGATGGTGATGAAGAAATACACCTGTATGACACTCCATTCGCGGGGCAGCGATGCCGCCAGGGCCATCCACAGTGGTATGGTCGGGATGGACAGCAGGAACTCGATGATCCGCTGAATGACCATGTCGGCTGCGCGGCCGAAGTACCCCGAGATCCCGCCCAGGATCGTGCCCAGCACGAAGCTCAGGATCACCCCGACGAGCCCCACGGAAAGAGACACCCGGGCGCCGTGGATATTCCGTGAGAACAGATCACGGCCGAGCGCATCGGTCCCGAACAGCAACAGAACCCCTGGTTCGTCGACGCCGAACAGGTGTACGTCGGTGGTGAACAGGCCCCAGAACTTGTACCGGTCACCGCGAGCGAGCAATCGCACCGGGTAGCGCTGCGAAGTATCGGCGACGATCTCGCGCCGAAAGGTCTCCCGATTCAGCACGGACGTGAGCCCATACACGAAGGGGCGTGCGTGAAACCGGCCGTTCGCATCGATGAATCGTGGTCCTTGAGGTGCGGTGTTGATGAAGTCGCGGAACCGGTGATGAGCATCATAGGGGGCCAGGAATCCAGCGAGCATGGCCGTCAGATAGAACAGCGCCAGCACCGCACTCCCTGCCAGTGCCAGTTTGTGCTTGCGGAACTTGCGCCCCATGAGGCGCCACTGCGAGGCGAGGTGGTACTCCTCCGACCGGTCACTCGATCGCGCCGGCAAGGTGCGTTCACGCATCCTGCGCTCAGCCGGCCATCCTGATTCGCGGGTCGACCGCGATCAGCAGGATGTCGGAGATGAAGGTGCCGATGAGCGTGAGCAGCGCCGTGACCATCACCAGGGAGCCGGCCAGAAACATGTCCTGCGCTACCAGCGCGGCCAGCAGCAACGGGCCGATGGTAGGAAGGCTGAGAACGATCGCCGTGATCACCTGACCGGAGAAGATCTCCGGCAGGACCCAGCCGACCGTGCTGATGACGGGATTGAGTGCGACTCGAACGGGATACCTGAACAGCAGTCTCGACTCGGCGAGACCCTTGGCGCGCGCGGTGATGACGTACTGCCTGGACAGCTCGTCGAGGAGTGAGCTGCGCAGCACTCGAATGAGCTGCGCCGTACCGGCCGTGCCGATGACGACGACCGGCACCGGCAGGTGCCCGAGCAGGTCGAGCACCTTCGCGGCCGACCATGGTTTGTCCACATACTCGATCGAGAACAGGCCGCCGATGCTGAAGCCGAGATACCGGTTGGCGAGGAACATCAGGATCAGCGCCAGCAGGAAGTTCGGGGTCGCCAGGCCGATGAACCCGAGCGTCGTCACGGTGTAGTCGGTCAGCGAGTACTGGTGGGTAGCCGAGTACACGCCGATCGGAATCGCCACCGAGTAGGTGAACAGGAGCGTGGCGACGGCAACGATGACCGCATAGGGCAACCGGTCCGCGAGCAGCCGCGAAACCGGCTGTCGCCACTGCAGCGACATCCCCAGGTCGCCGCTCGCGATGCGACCCAGCCAGCGCAGGTACTGCCGGTGCATCGGCAGGTCCAGGCCGTAGATCCGCCGCAACTGCTCCGTCTGTTCCTGATCGAAGAACACGCCCTGTGCTTCCAGCCGGGTCACGTAGTGGCTGAGGAAGTCTCCGGGCGGGAGCTGAATGATGACGAATACCGCGACCGTAAGCATCGCCAGCAGCAGGAGCATGAACAGGAAACGCCGAGCGATGTACGAGCCCATCAAGCCTCCGGTTGCAGACAAGGGAGCCCCGCCGCTCGGGCGGGGCTCCGCACGCACTCTCTACTGCGCACTCTCTACTGTGGGCTGTTAGTTCTTCCAGTACCACTCCTGCGGCCGCTGCTGGTTGCCGAAACCGTAGGCCAGCACTCCGGAGTTGCTCCAGAACCGGTCGGCGATGTTGACCAGGTCGTTGCTGATCAGCACCGGGCTGGCGACCATGCCGACCGTGCCGATCGACAGCAGATCGCTGGCGTTGCGATCGAAGACCTTTGCCATCTCACGGTCGAGTGTCGCCTGATCCATGGTCGACGCCGAGTTGATGATGTCGTTGTACTCCTTCACCCACTCCGGCGGCTCCTCGCCCTTCTCACCATCGGAAACCAGCCAGTCGTGCCACAGGGGCGCCCACCACTGCGGCCGCCGCCACAGCGCCCGGTAGAGGATCTGCATCACCGGCAGGCCGTGGTTGTCCGGGCGGATCGCGATCTGGCTGTCGTTCGCGTAGACGGTCTCGTAGAAGGCGTTCTTGGTGGTCATCTTGAGATCGGCGCGCACCCCGATCTCCTTCCAGTGCGCGACCACCAGCTCGACGATCGGTGCGCTCTGCATCTCGCCCGGGGTGACCACCTCGACGGCCAGCACGTCGCCGTCCGGCCGCAGCCGCCACTGGCGATCGCCGTCCCAGCCCAGGCCCATCTCGTCCAGGAGCCGGTTCGCTTCATCGAGGTCGCGGGTCGCGTACGCGGTGGCCCATTCTTCCTTGTAGTACGACACGGGCGGCGCCACCGTGTTCTGGCGCGGCACGGCTTCGCCGAAGTAGATCGTGTCGTTGATGTCGTCGCGGTCTATGGCCAGCGACAGGGCCCTGCGGAAGCGAACGTCCGACAGGATCTCGGCCAGCACCGGATCGGCGCGATACGTCAGGTTGGTCCAGATGGTCGCTTCGGCCGCGTTCGCGCCCGCGGCGAGGCGGACCTGGTACTGGCCCTTCGCCTGCTCCTCCAGCAGCAGCGGGTAGTGCTCGAGCGTCAGCTCGCCGTTGTCCCAGTCCACGTCGCCGGCGATGATCTTGAGCCTCACCGTCTCCGGATCCTGGAGCACCGTCGTGATCACCGAGTCGATGTAGGGGAGCTGATTGCCCTGCGGATCGATGTGGTGGTAGTAGGGATTCCGCTCCCAGACCACGGCGCCGGTCGGCGAGTCCTTGTACCGCCACGGACCGGTCGTCGCGATTTCGAGGTTCAGATCGTGCGGGAACTGCTGGCTGGGCCGCCACGGGTTCCTGACCAGACCGCTGACTAGCAGGGCCCAGCTATCGAACCCGTGCTCCTTGGCCAGCTCGTTCGCGTCCTCGTTGTAGTCGATGTGGTACTTCTTGATGGTCTCCCGGTCGAGCAGCCCGGCGCGCCGGGTTCCGTAGAGGGAGAGGTGCACGTTCCAGAACGGCGCGGCGAAGCGTAACTCGACCGTATGGTCATCGATCTTGTGCACGGTCATGGGCTCGCCCGCGACGGTGAAGTTGCCCATGAACTTCTCGATGTCGTCGTTCTGGGCGATGTCCTCCCACCAGAACAGCCAGTCGTCCGCCGTGTGCTCGGTGCCGTTGGAGAGCCTCAGGCCCTCTCTCAGCGTGAGGGTCAGCGCCTTTCCGTCGCTGGCGTACTGGAAGTCCTGTACGACCCAGGGCTTCAGATCGGTGGTTCCGCGGTTCCACTCGATCGCGCCGTGATGGACGATCGCGCCGAGCGGTCCACCCTCGGTGTCGCTCTTGATGAGCCGCAAGGGCCGGTCGCTGTACGTGCCGATCGAGTGGTACGGCTTCTGCACGAACGGCTCGGCGGGCAGCCGCTGCTCGATGGGCGGCAACTCTCCCGCGGCTACCATCGCGCTCAGCATCGGCGACTCGTTGAACGACGTGATCGTGTTTCCCGTCTCGCTCTGGTACTGGGAAAGCGTGGCCCACTCCTGCGAATCACCGAGCGTCGGCCCGACATCCATGGTCGGCATCTCTTGGGCGAATCCGCCCGGGCCGGTGAGTACGGTCAGTCCGATCACCAATCCGAGCACGCGAAGCGTTCGTCGAAGCATCCCTGCCTCCTTGTGTCACATGGCTATAGCGGAGGCAGCGTGCTCCCATCCCGTCGCATCGTCAAGCGGGAGCACCGCCTTGCGCCGCCTTGCAGGCCACCCCCTCCCGGAAGACCGGCAAACAGGATACGGTACGGATCGATTCCCTCTGGAGGCCGACCGATATGGATAGCCTGCCGATCAACATCGGCGCGCGGCCGCAGCTCTTCGTCGACGACCACCTGATCGAGATGGTGAACTTCGTCACCAGGACGATGCATCGGCCCGACAAGCACGATGCCAACCCGGTGCTCAGGAAGGACAGGCCGTGGGAGATGGTCCCGTACTTCCGCACCAACTGCTGGAACGTGCGCCACGACCCGGCCGAGCGCCTCTACCGGTGCTGGTACGAGGACATCGGCATGGACCTGCCGACGTTCCTGAAGGCCGAGCGCTTCTCGATCGGCGCCATCTCCTTCGCGTTCCACAACGCCTGCCGCAACCGCATGTTGTACGCGGAGTCCTCCGACGGCGTTCGCTGGACGAAGCCGGAGCTGGACTACCGCGTGGTGGACGGCCGCCGGACCAACATCTGCCTGGGCGACGACGACTTCGGCAAGGTGCACGCCTTCTCGATCATCGACGATCCGCTCGACGACGATCCGCAGAAGCGGTTCAAGAGCCTGATCTGGCACGAGCACGAGGGGGTCGAGGACTCGACCATCAGGGCGATCCATTCCGCGGACGGACGCACGTGGCGCATGCACGACGATCCGGTGTCGTTCGGTTGGATCCGGGAGCGGGCGCTGGGCGACGTGATCATCCTGTATCCCGACACGGTCTCCGGCCACTACTACCTGGACACGCGGCAACGGGCGATGCAGGCGCGGCGGTCCAATCCGCGGCTGCCGGACGTGGACGGCTGGGGCGATCCCTACTGGCCGGGCGACCGGTTCGGGATGAGCAAGCGGCGGATCTTCACCACCAGGAGCCGCACGATCCTGGACTGGCCGGTGCTGGACGAGGCGCTCACCCCCGACGACGAGCATGACAACCTCGACGACGAGTTCTACGGCCTGACGCGGTTCCGCGTCGGCGACCTGTGGCTCGGGTTTCTGGACGTGTTTCAGCGGACCCACAACACCAAGGACATCCGCCTGGTCTCCAGCCGCGACGGGTTCCACTGGCGTCACGTCAGCCGGGAACCCTTCCTGGACCGGGGCGAGGAGGGCTCCTGGGACTGCTACATGGTCGAAACCTGCAACGCGCCACTGTTTATGAACGACGAGATCCGCATCTACTACGGCGGCTCCAACCTGCACCACGACTGGTGGGAGGAGGGCGTGCTGGAGGGGCTGGATGTCCCTGAGGCTCAACCCGGCTTCACCGGTGGCGAAACGGCGCTGGGCGTGGCGACGCTGCGTCCGGAGGGCTTCGTGTCCATCGACGCGACGGTGCGCGAGGGGATCCTTGCGACGAAGGCGTTCGTCGGGGGCGGGGATCGCCTGCTGATCAACGCCCGCTGCGGGCAGGGAGGCTACGTCGACGTGGAGCTCGCAGGCGCTGACGATCAGCCGGTGCGCGGTTTCGAGCGCGAGCTGTGCGACACGTTTCACGGCGACGCGGTGGGCTACCCGGTGAGCTGGTCCGGCAACCGGCATCTGCCGCCGGCGGTGGCGAGCCGCGGTGCCAAGCTGCGCGTCTATCTGAAGAACGCGAGTCTGTTCTCGTTTCGCCTCTCTGATGCGTAGAGGCCAGATGAGCAGGGGGGCAGGCGAGCACGCTCGCCGGAGGGTAGCGATTCATGACATGGCAACCACGATTCTCTGACGGCCTGTACCACCACTTCGGCGCGCGCATGGTCGATCAGCCGACCGACGCGGAGATCGACGGCGCGTTTCGGAGCCTCGACACCGTGCCGGATCTGTCCGGCGTCGAGTTCTTCAGCGGCACCACCGTGACCGCCGGCAACGCGGCGCTCGTCAAGCGACGGCTCGACGAGCGCGGACTGCAGTGCTCGATGGTGCACCACGGGGAGCCGTACGTGCGCGGCCGGTTCGGGGAGGCGGCCTTTACTTCGACGGACGCATCCGAGCGCCGCGCGGCCATCGACATGTGCCTGAACGCGCTGGATATCGCGCGGCGGCTCGATGGTCCCGGCATCTATGTGTTCGTGCCGATGGACGGCGCCGATTATCCCTTCCAGCGCGATTTCCCCTCGCTGCAGCAGGGCATCGCCGAGGCGCTGCACGAGATCTGCGAAGCGGCAGGCGACCTGCGCGTGGCGCTGGAGTACCGGCCCTATTCCCCGCGGGGCCGCGCCGCGATCGGTAGCGCCAGCGCCGTGCTGGACCTGATCGCGCAGCTCGGCCGACCCAACCTGGGCGTGCAGCTCGAGTGCAGCCACTCGATGATGGCGCAGGAGAACCTGGCCTACGCCGCTTGGGATACCGCCCGGCGGGGACTGCTGTACCACGTGCACCTCAACGACACGCAGCTTCCGCAGGATCTGTCGACCGTTTTCGCCTCGACCCACCTGTGGGAGTCGATGGAGATGCTCCACTGGCTCCGCGAGGTCGGCTACCGCGATTTCCTGGGCGTCGACGTGATCTGGTGGCGGGAGGACGGCGCGGCCAGCGCCACGCGGTTCATCCGCAACGTGCAGTACTTGGTGCGCGTGATCGACGTGGTGGATCGCGACGAGCTGCGCGCGGCGATGGCGAGGGCGGACATCCTGGCGACCCAGGAACTGCTGTGGACGGCGCTGCAGCAGACCTCCTGAGCGCTACGCGGGCGGGTTGAGCAGGCTGATCCGGGATAAGGGGTGCTTTCGCGTTGTCCATGAGGCACGGCAGACCGGTAGGACCTCCCTCTTTCTGGAGCGGCAGGACCTGTGCTGCTGCCCCGGCGAGGAGACCAATCGCCGGATCAGAAAAAAAAAACGGAAACATGGCGCTCCTCCCACTTAGACTGACAGAGGAGCCCATTCAGCGCGCCACTGGCGTGCAACGCAACACCTCCCGAGGGGCTGGCGAGTAGCGTACCCCCCCGATCGACTCTACCGCTTGGCGCCCTGGTTCCTGCCTATCCGTTCAACAAGCTCCTTGGCGTCACGGATGCCTGACTCACGCCCATCATCCATATAGCTGGAATGGCACACGGTGGGATCAAACTTATCGGAATGTCCTGCAACAGTGTCTTCATATCCGCTATTCCAGCCAAGCTTCCAAGCTATGACCTTGTCGTCAACTTCCCTCTTTATTGGCCTACGATCGTTCTTGTTGCTGCCATTGAGTTGACTCTCGGCATCCCAACATCCGACTCCATATCCATCCGACCAATGACTCTCGTGCTGCTGCAATGCGCACGGAAGACCGGTACAACTCATACGGATATTACTCTGAGAAATGATCTCATGATGCCCATGGTACCACCCGAGTCGCCACGCTATCGTCGCATCGTTTGCTGGTTCTGGCATTCGCGTTACCTTCTGTTCAAATCAAGCGCTCTATTTTCTCTGCGTCGACCACTATTACCGATCTGGGTCTTCCGTCTCCACTACTACCTGATAACTCTCGATTAGATCATAAGCGGTTTTTCGGATGCGGTCATGAATCTGTCGAAGTCTCGAAAATTGTCGAACTGAAGCCTCTGTCCGCATGCCGTTAGGAGGTCGCCGAGGGCTCGGACCGCATCGTCGGGCTGGTTCGTAACGAGAGCGCGGTCGATGTCCGCGAACGACTGGTCGAAGATCGCTTGGCGCTTACCCAAGTAGGCAGCCAATGCGGCTTCGAACTGCTTCCGTCGCTCATCCATTTCCCGAACGGCCTGCCGGCACAGAGCCATGATCCGGTCGGCTTCCTCCTTGGCGAGACGGGCGCCATTGAGCACTGCGATGCACGACTGGTACACCTGTGTGGCAAGCAGGTAGCCGGCGATCCCTCCGACAACGGATCCTACCGGCCCGAAGACCGCCCCGGCTACCGCACCTATGCCGATGCTCGACGCGGTGCTGCAAGCGGTATTGCCAAGGCGTTCACCTGCTTCTTTGTCGGATACCTCACCCTTGGCGTAGGCGTACACCGTAACCCCGACGTCGATGAGCCCCGCAGCCACTGCGGTGGCGACGTTCGACCTGGCGAGCACTTTGACGCCTGCCGTGCTTGCTACATTGCGGATGGCCGCACCAACTGCGCCCGTGGCACCACTGCGCGCGCCCGCCCTTAGTGTGTCCGCGGCGACGTTCTTCGCGGCCCCGTTGTCGTCGATGTCACCCTTCGCGTAGGCAGCGACGTTCCTCACCAGCGACATCGCTCCCCCGATCACCGCACCGGCTGCCGCGGCGCTGCCTGCCGTGACGGCGATCTCGCGACCAACTTGCCCAAGCTCGAGTCGAGAAGCGTAGGGCTTGGGGCTCTTGGTGGCTCGTTCAAGCTCGTCATACGTGGTTTTGCCCGATGATGCCCCTTCGCATTCCAGCTCGCCCTTAACGCGATTTGCCGTATCCTTATAGTTGCGTAGATCAGTGCGTTTGGACTGCCAATCGCGAGTCTCCTTGACTCCTTCTACATGGTCTGTGGGCACGACCTTTTTCATGCCGTCGTATTTCGGATCCGACAGCGCATACGCTTCGTAATTGCGATCACCCGCCTTCAATTGGGCCTGATCGAGTAGCGATCCATCACTTCTGCGCACTATATTGATGTCAGACGAAGCTTGCGGCTGGCCATGAGCGGCGGTCACGACGGCCTTGGCATCGACCCCTCGTCTTACCGCGTCGGCATTGAATTTTGCGGCTTCTATGTACTCGAAGAGGTTACCTTTGAGCTTCTTGGGGTCCACCCCCGAGTCGGCTGCGTCAAGAAATCGAGCCAGACCCTGTCGAAGTTCATCGGAGGCCGCCGCCTCCGCCGATCCGAGTCCGGCGCCGGCCATGGCACCAGCGACACTCGCCGCGTCGTGGCGCCTACTCTTCTTGTTTGCCATCTACGTCTCCCTGTCCAGCAGTCGCTGTCCCTCTTTGAGGGCTTTCCTATAGTCGTTCCTGAGAGCCCCTTCTTTCGTGATGATTGGCGCTCGGAGTAGGGTATTGAGTCCTCGGACGAACTCGACCGCGGCGTAGACCTTGCGCTTGTCACCCTCATTGAGTCTCGAATAGTCGACGACGCCTAGGAACGCTCTCTTCTCAATCACCACTTCGAGATCATCAAGGATAAGCGTTGTCCTGTCGGACAATTTCGCAGTCATTTGGTAATATTGCTTAGCGGCCGTGCGGATACCTTTGAGCACGGAAGTAGCCGCGCGCATCCTGCTCACTGCCTCTTCGACCTCAGCACGAATGCGGATCGCCTGCGCTAGGTTCTCTTCCGCCTCGGCGGCCTGCACCAGACCTCCGACCAAGATGGCTGGGGCTACGAAGATACCACCTAGCAGTACACTTCCCGCTGCCACGAAGCCTCCACCGAGCCAAGCGAGCGTTGCGGTACCGGCAGTTCCCGCGACTATCGAAGCGATCCCGAAACCGCCAACTGCCACAAGCGCGCCGGCTCCGGTACCGAGGATGAACGAGTCGCTGCTTGCGGAATCGGATATTGTCCTCATCTCGCGCAGTTCCCTATCCGAGACGGGCGGGAGCGTGGGCCGATCGATATCACCGGATGACTCGACCCGTCGGATCTTGGACAAAAGGAAAGCAGCCTTCTTGATCTGAGAAGCGCCAATATCGCGTCGCAATTGGCCAAGTTGTTCAAGCTGCTTAGCGCAGTGCTCACGCGAGGTTTTGAGACGCTCCTTTGCTTCTCCAAAGATGACCTGAGACTCGGTGTTCAGTTCGTCAGCTTCCTCGTTATCTTGGGAGGCATCAATGAGGGCACCGATCCCCCCTCCGATCGCAGCGCCAGCGATGCCTGCGAGAATGATGGGAAGTGGCATGTTCTTAGCGCTCCACCATCAGGCTGTGGGCTTCCTTGACCAGGAGAAGTTGACGTTTTATCCAGGAATTGACGGCTTGCACATCGTGGTCCGTCAAGGAGAGAGCGTATGCTACGTTCCGCAGCATTGCTGACTGATGAGGGTCGAACTTCTCGTTAGCATAGCCGATGCCGGTCAGCTCCAGGAACAGAGCGATGCGGCTCGCGCGTCGGTCGAACAGCTTGGGGAGGTCAACGATGGGGGCGTGTTCCGCCTCGACTCCGGGACGGACCTGCTTGCGCAACACCTCCATGTGTGCTTTCTCGTCGGCTTCCATGATCCCGTCTGCCAACATGACCTCGTGTGCGTAGTGCAGCAGGATACCCTGTTGGCTCTCGGTCAAGTAGTCCACGAACACGTCAGGCGACCTCCATGCTGTGAGCGGATACCATATCGAAGACCAGGATAACACGTCAATACGTCAGATTCGGACGCACAGCGCCGGGGTCGTCAGTCCGCATTCATCGGACTCGTGCGCCTGGGTTGAGCAGGTTCGGCGGCGTGCGGCCGTCCAGGCAGGCCAGCACGTTGTCGCAGGCGACCTCCACGGCGCGCACCATGGTGCGCGTGGTGTCGCCGCCCATGTGCGGGGAGAGCACCACCTGCTCCATCGACAGCAGCGGGTTGCCCGGGTCGGGCGGCTCGTCGGCCAGCACGTCCAGGCCGGCGCCGGCCAGGTGGCCGGAGGCGAGCGCGTCGATCAGCGCCGGCTCGTCCACCACCGGCCCGCGGCAGGTGTTGATCAGGTAGGCGCCACGCTGCATGGCGGCGAGCTCCGCCGCGCCGATCAGCCCGCGGGTGCGATCGGTGAGCGGCACGTGCAGGCTGACGATGTCCGACTCGGCGAGCACCCGCTCGAACGAGGCAACGGTGACGCCGTGGCGCTCCGCCTCCTCCGCGGTGAGCGAGCGGCTGTGGGCCAGCACGCGCAGTCCGCAGGGCAGGGCGCGGCGGGCGACGCCCCGCCCGATCATCCCGAAGCCGATCAGGCCCAGCGTCAGGCCGTCCAGCCCCGGATTCAGGAACAGCCCCCGGTCGGTCCAGCGGCCGGCGCGCACCGCGCGGTCGGAGATGAGCAGCTTGCGGACCAGCGCGAACATCAGCCCGAGGGTCATGGTGGCGGTGGCCTCGTGCACGACCGGAGCGTTGGTGACGGCGATGCCGCGCCGCGTCGCCTCCGCGACGTCAATGCCGTTGTAGCCCGCCCCCTCGCGGGCGATGATGCGCAGCGTCGGCACGGCGGCCAGGATCGACGTGTCGTAGCGCTCGTCGGCTGCGATCACGGCGGCGGCGCCGGACAGGGCTGCTACGAGCTCCGCCGCCTGCAGGTTCCGGCCCACCGGCGGGCCGAAGCGCACCTCGGCCCGTTCGCGCAACGGCGCGAGCGCGGGCCCGATCAGGTCCCGGTCGTAGTAGGTGGTGACGGCGACCAGCGGTTTCCACCTGGCGGCAAGCACCGGCACGGACCCTACTGGACGCCCTTGAGGCTCAGCTCCTTGGCGTAATGGCAGGCGGCGAAGTGTTTGGGGGCCACCTCCTCCCAGGAGGGTTCCTCCGTGCGGCACCGGTCCTTGGCGTACAGGCAGCGCGGGTGGAAGTAGCATCCGGAAGGCGGGTCGGCGGGATTGGCCACCTCTCCCGGCAGGATGATCCGGTCCATGTGCGTTTCCGGATCCGGCTGCGGCACCGCCGACAGCAGCGCCTCCGTGTACGGATGCTTGGGGTTGCCGAACAGTTCCTCGGTCTCGGCCAGCTCGACCATCTTGCCGACGTACATCACGCCCACCCGGTCGGAGATGTGCTCGATGACGCTCAGGTCGTGGGCGATGAACAGGTAGGTGAGGTTGAACTCGGATTGCAGATCCTCCAGCAGGTTGAGGATCTGCGCCTGGATGGAGACGTCGAGGGCAGAGACGGCCTCATCACAACAGATGAATTCGGGCTGCGGCGCGAGCGCGCGGGCGATGCCGATACGCTGCCGCTGACCACCGGAGAAGGCGTGCGGGTAGCGCTTGAGGTGCTTGACCTCCAGTCCCACGATCCGCACCAGCTCCTTGACCCGGTCCTCCAGCTCCTGTCCGCGCGCCAGACGGTTGGCGACCAGCGGCTCGGCGACGATGTCCAGCACGGTCATGCGCGGGTCCAGCGACGAGTAGGGGTCCTGGAAGACCATCTGCATGTGCCGGCGGATCTGCCGCAGCCGGCTCTTGTCCAGCTTGGTGATGTCGATCGGGGCGTCGGCGGCCTGGAACTGGAAATTGACCGAGCCGTCGGTGGGCTCGATGGCACGCAGGATGCACCGGCCCAGGGTCGTCTTGCCGCACCCGGACTCGCCCACCAGACCGAGTGTCTCCCCTTCGTTGATGAACAGGTTGATCCGGTCGACCGCCTTGACGTGACCGGTCACGCGGCGCAGGAATCCCTTCTCGATCGGGAAGTACTTGCGTAGCTCGTCGACCTTCAGGAGCGTTCGTGCTCCGTTCGTGGCGGGCGCCCCGCCGGTGGCGGCAGCCGGCTGCGCGGCTGCGCGGCTGTCGGTATCGCTCATCGCGCCGCTCCTAACGCTCGCCGGGACTGTTCCGGCGTGTCGGTGATGGGTTCGGTCTGTTCGCTGTGCAGGTAGCAGCGCACCGAGTGGCCGGGCGACACCTCGACCAGTCCGGGCACCTCGCTATCGCAGGTGCCGGCGATGGCATCCGGACAGCGGCCGAAGAAGCCGCATATGCGCGGTGGGTCGAGCGGGATCGGCACGGTGCCTTCGATCGCTTCCAGGCGCTGCTTGGCGTCCTTGCCCATGCGCGGAATCGACTTGAGCAGCAGCCGCGTGTAGGGGTGGAGCGGGTTGCGGAACAGTTCCTTGGTCACGGCGTGCTCCACCACGCGGCCCAGATACATCACCGCCACGTCGTCGGCGATCTCGGCGATCACGCCCAGGTCGTGCGTGATGTACAGGATAGCCATGCCGAACTCCTCCTGGAGCTGGGCCATCAGCTCGAGGATCTGCGCCTGCACGGTGACGTCGAGGGCGGTGGTCGGCTCATCGGCGATCAGCAGCTTGGGATTGCAGGACAGCGCCATGGCGATCATCGCCCGCTGGCGCAGGCCGCCGGAGAGCTGGTGAGGGTACTCGTTGATGCGCTGCGACGGATTGGGGATGCCGACCTTGTCCAGCATGTCGACCGCCAGCGAGTGCGCCTCCTTCTTGTCCCTGGTCTTGTGCAGGAGGATCGCTTCTTCGATCTGATTGCCGATCGTGTGCACCGGCGACAGGCTGGTCATCGGCTCCTGGAAGATCATCGAGATCTCCTTGCCGCGGATGGCGCGCACCGAATGGCCGAACGGGTCCATGTCGGCAAGGTCGACGGCAGGCTCACCGTCGCGGTGCAGGACGATGTCGCCGGAGATGATGCGTCCCGGCGTGGGGACGATGCGCAGGATGGACTGCGCGGTCACGCTCTTGCCGCAGCCGCTCTCACCGATGATGCCGAGCGTCTGGCCCTGACGGACGCTCAGGCTGACGCCGTCGACCGCCTTCAGCATGCCCTCGTCCAGCGAGAAGTGGGTCCTGAGGTCGTTGAGCTCCAGTACCGGTGCCTGGGTAGCGGTATCCACGAGAGTCTGGAGTCTGTGCTGCCGTTGGCTTCTGGTCAACCCGTGCCGGGGCGCTATGATGGGTTCGACCCATGCTGCCGCTTCTGCTCGCCTTCGTCGCCATCATCGTGCTGTTCACGCTCGGCGTCCGCTGGGGCGTGGTGATCATCGGCAAGGTGCTCGGCCGCGTCGTCCACGAGCGGCATCAAAACGCCGAGTACATCACCAGCACCGGCCAGGTGCCGGAGGCATGGACCCGGCCCTACTTCGAGCAGATCGACGTGCTGCAGGCGGAGCGGGAACTGGATCCGGCGGTGCGCGAGCGACGCGTTTCCCGGCTGGAGGCCAAGGCCAAGCGGCGGTCGCTCAAGGGGATCGACGATCTGCTGCGCTACTTCTCGCGCGCGCCGGTATTCGCCGACGACCATTCCCGCCGGGTTCTGACGGAGCAGCTCGAGTCGACCAGGGAGACGTGGCTGGAGTACATGCGAAAGCAGCAGTAGCGCCGGTGGGTCAACCCGGCTCCACGTAGTCCATGCCGGGGAGACGGGGCCAGACGAACTGCTCCGGGGCGCCGGTCTCCCGTGACCAGGCGGCGATCAGATCGGTGGCACGGCGCCGCTCGTCCATCTTGCGCTCCACCGCGTCCGGGTCCCAGTCGGCGAGCACGGCGGCCGTCAACTCCTTGACGATCGCCGCGCTCGCCGGATCGCCGCTCCGGTCGGCCAGCTCGTCCGGATCCTCGCGGAGGTTGAAGAGCTGCGGACGGTGTCCGTGGTAGTAGATGAACTTCCAATCGTCGCGGCGGATCATCCGCGTCGTCCATCCCTCGTACACGCAGTACTCGCAGTAGGCGAGGTCGTCCCAGGCGGTCTGCCGGCCGCCGATCAGGTCCAGCAGGCTGCGGCCGTGCGAGCCCGGCAGCGGGTCGGCGCCCAGCGCCTCCAGCATCGTGGCGTTCAGGTCGAGCGCGCTGACCACGCGCTCGCACGCGATCCCTTCCGGGAGGACGCCCGGCCACGACACGATCGCCGGGATGCGCGCCGACGCTTCGTAGTGGCAGCGCTTCATCCACAGGTCGTGCTCGCCGGCCATGTCGCCGTGGTCGGAGTGGTAGACGATGAGCGTGTCGTCCTCGAGGCCGTTCCTGCGCAGCGCCTCCAGGATGTCGCCGATCAGAGCGTCCATCCGGTCGATCAGCGCCCAGTAGGCCGTCCTGGCCCGCAGGATGAGGTGGTCGGGAACCTCCTCGACGCTGCTCCAGGAGCGCCACCATGCCTCGAACGGATGCAGCCGGCCGTCGAACGGCGTGCGCACGCGCGGCAGGGGCACGCGGTCGCGGTACCGGTCGAAGTCGGCGCGGCGGGCGACGTAGGGGGCGTGCGGGAGCATGAATCCCACCGACAGGCAGAACGGCTCGTCGGTCACTCCCGCGCGCCTGCGGATCCCGTGCCGGTTCAGGAAGTCGATGGTCGCCGCCGCGACGTCCTCGTCGTGCACCTGGTAGCCGCTCTGTCCGGCGCCGGACGTTTCGAGCGATCGACGCGCCTCCCTGGGCACCTCTCCGCCGCCGGGATGGTTGGACCCATGGTCGCCGATCGGCCGCTCGGCGTAGCCGTGGAGCTGGTCGATGCCGACCGAGTGCATGCGCCCCATCAGCACGGGCCGGTAGCCGGCGGCGCCCCAAGCGTGCGCGAGGGTGGGGTGGTCGCTGCCCAGGATGTGGTGGTTGGTCCACACGTCGATCTCGTGCGGATGCCTGCCGGTCAGCATTGCCATCCGCGACGGCACGCAGACCGGTGACGGGCAGTAGGCGTTGGTGAACGTCACGCCGCGGCGCGCCAGCCCGTCCAGGTGCGGGGTCTCCACTACGGGGTCCCCGTAGCAGCCGGTCACGAACGGGTTGTGCTGATCCGAGTGGATGTAGAGCAGGTTGGGCCGGCGGCCGGTTGATCGACGGCTATCCATGGCCGTCACAGCGCGCGTATCCGGGGCGCGGAGCTCGACAACTCCGTTCTCGTCGCGGTCACGTGGACACCGGCGATAGCGTATACACCTTGGCGCTGGTGGCCGCGGTCCTGATGTCCCCGCGCCGGAGTGCTTCTCGTACATCATCGATCTTGTACGCGTCTTTCAGGGAGATATACGGCGCCCATTCGTCGTCGTTCGTCATCACTTCTACCTCGACTTCGGCGACGTACTTGCCTTCATGAATCAGTTTCTTTCTGCGCTTCCTTCTCATCCAAGTCTCCTCGAGAAACGCGCGTCTGCGAGTGTCTTGCTCAATGCCGGTGGCACCCGAAGTTGACTCCGCCAAGGCTGTTCATCAGGCTGCGCCGATGAAGAGAATATCACAGGTTGATTGTCATCTGAGGAGCATGAAGGTGGAAAGCGGCAGACTGACGATGCGGGGGTCGTCGACGGACGCGGCATCGTCCTGGGTGATCAGCAGACCGAACGCGGCGTTGTTGACGGACTTCTCGACGAACGAACGTATGCCCAGCGTATCGCGCAGGGGGTCGATCCGGCGCTGATACTTGATCTCGACCGGCACGCGTTGAGCGCCGACGGTCAGGACGAAGTCCACCTCACGGTCCGTACTCCGTTCGGGAACGTGGGCGATATCCAGGCCGGGTATCGTGGAAGCGACCGATCCGAAGACACTCTCGGCGAGGTGGCCGGCCAGGCTGGTGAGCTCGGGGCGTGCCGCCAGCGCCTCCGGGGTCAGGGGAACCTGCTCCTGAAGCCAGCTTGCGCGCAGGCCGTGATCCACCAGGCAGAGCTTGGCACTCCCTCTTCTTTTCTTGAGCCGAATCTCGAGCGGCGGAATCAAACGCAACAGCAGGGTATCCCCGAGGAACTTCAGGTACTGCACCACCCGTTGGCCGCCGACGTTCGCGGCGAGCGACAGGCGAGCCTCGTCCGCAAGGGCCGCAGCCGTAGGCGTCTGCCCGGCATAGCGGCAGGCCAGACGGAAGAGCTCTTCCAGCAGCACCGGGTCCCGCCGCCGGCCACGAGCGCCATACCGGAGGTCGTGCTGAATGACGCGCCTGATCACCGTTTCGTTCAACTGATCGGCAAGCACGGCCCAGTCGGTATCCGCCTGCTTGTGGACGATCGGATAGCCTCCGCGCTCCGAGAAGTGGCGGAACGTCTCGTTCCTGACCTGTATGTTCGTCTGCCCGTGCGCGCGCAATTGCCGCCAGAAGTCCTTGTCGATGAGGAAGCTCAGTCCGTTGTCGGGGAGGAACGGCGGCGGCGCCGGCAGGTCGCGCAGCGCGCCGATCTCGGTGAGCGACAGCACGCCTGCCTCGACCGTGCTGACGCGTCCTGCCAAGCTGTCACGGCCCAGCTCGATCCGCAGCGCGGAGCTTCCCGTGACCACGACCTGTACCGCGGAGTTGTCGACGAGAGACTTGAGCTGCGCATCCCAGGCGTCGATGTTCTGGACTTCGTCGAAGAACAGACATGCCTTGCGGCCGGCGCGTGCCAGCTCGTTGAACCGAGCCGTGCTCACGTTCCGTTCGAACCAGTCGGCGATGGCGAGGATCGGTGCTTCGATCCCGCGGAGCGACTCCAGCTCGTCGAACTGGACGCGAAGGACATTGCGGCCAGGTACGCCTTCGTCGAGCACGTCGGCGATGATCTGGAACTGAGCGGTCGTTTTCCCGACCTGCCGAGGGCCGCGCACCACGACGATCGGGGCTATCTCGGCGTCGAGCCGGCGGCGTATCCAGCTCACCAGGTGCCGGCGCGTCGCCGGCTGTGGGGGCATGGGATCGCCTTCCCACCACGGATTCATGCGACGCAGGTCGCGCAGCAGCTCAGGCGGGATCGGCAGCGGAAGCGCGTCGTCAGGAAAGACCGTGTCTTGCCCGGTCACGTTCGACGTTCCCACGCTGGAGCATCTCTCAGCCCAGGGCCGCCGCCAGCTCGACCATCCGCTCGCGCTCGGCCGGCACGCCTTGGGCCATCATCTCGATGATCACCTTCTCGAACAGGTCCTCGCTCATGCCCTCGGCGGCCGCGATCGCCTGCGCGGCGCGGCGCAGTTCGCGCTGCTCGGGGAGCGTGGTGCGCGACTGCCACGAACGCGGCTCGGAGGCGGGCTGACAGCGCACGTCCACCGAGAGGCGCACGGACTGCGACTCGTTGGGCAGCGCCCAGTGCAGGGTGTGGTTGTGGAAGATCAGCGCGTCGCCCGGCCGGTAGGTGGTGGTGTGCCAGGGCTGCGGGACCTCGGCCAGCGGCAGGCCGCGCTGCCGGCGTCCCTTGAGCACGTAGGAGAGCACGTCGGTCTCCTCGTGCCGGCGCAGTCCGGCGCGATGCGAGCCGGCGGCCACGGCCAGGGCGCCGCCGGCCGGCTCGATCGGCAGCAGCGGCACCCACAGCGTGCGGAACGCCGCCGTGTGGCGGATGAAGAAGTGGTCCTGGTGCGGGAGCGAGATATGGCGGTCGTCGGCCGGCAGCGCGTAGCGCACGGTGAGGGAGCGGAACATGAAGACCGGCTCGGCGAACACGCGGAGCAGGAACCGTTGGGTCGTTTCCGTGTCGAGCAGCTCGGGGTAGTAGGGCACTTCGTAGAAGGGGCTGTCGTCGATCGCATCGAGCGCCCGGCCGCTCCACCGCGCCGGCCGGGAGCCATCCGGGGGCGGGTCCACCAGCTCTTCCGCGCGCATCGCTTCCAGCAGCTTGCCGGCCGCCCGGTCGACCTCCGCGCGGTCCAGCACGCCGCGGAAGAACAGGTAGCCGTCGCGCTCGTAGGCGTCCTGCAGCTCGTCCGGCCGGTCGAGCAACTCGTCGGCGAACGCCATCTGCCGGTACGGGGACGGGAGGGACATGTAGGTGGCCTTCCGCGAGCCTACTCCGCCGCTCTGGCCAAGGTATAGCTTCCGGGCACCGGGCTCCCGCGTGCTATGGTGTTTCGCGGTGGAGGCCGGCCCATGGCAACTCAGGCGCTCGCTCCGATTGCGATTGACTACCCCAGTTCGGACGGCAAGCCGATGGCGGACAGCGACGCGCAGCGGGCGGCGATAATCTACGCGCTCGACGCCCTGCAGACGTGGTTCGCGGAGGGGGTGGACGTGTACGTGTCGGGGGACCTGCTGATCTACTACCAGGAAGGCGATACGGGCGCTTCGATCGCGCCGGACGTGTTCGTGGTGATGGGGGCGGCGAAGCACGAGCGACCGTCGTACCGGCTATGGGAAGAGCCGAAGGCGCCGGACTTCGTGCTGGAGGTGGCGTCGCCCAACACGTGGCGCGATGATCTGGGACCGAAGCGGCGTGTGTACGAGCGGCTGGGCGTGAGGGAGTATTGGCAGTACGACCCGACGGGGGATTATCTGCCGCAGCGGCTGCAGGGGTTGCGGCTGACCGCGGACGGCTACGAGGTGCAAGCGGCGGAGCGTTCGGCGGACGGCGTGCTGACGCTGGTCAGCGACGTGCTGGGGCTGGAGCTGCGAGCGCGGGCGGGGCGGCAGATGCGGTTCCACGATCCGGCGACGGGGCGGGACCTCCTGAGCCACCGCGAAGAGCATGCACGCGCCGAGCGGGAGGCCACCGCGCGCCAAGCCGCCGAGGCACGAGTCGCCGAGTTGGAGGCGCTCATCCGCGACCGGCGCGGCTGATTGCTCCCCTCCGGCCGCATGCTGCTTCCAAGCGACCCGATGCCGACCCGAGCGGGGCGCGCATGAAGGGTAGACAGTTGGTCGTCGTCGAGCCCGGCCGCATCGAACTGCAGCAGTTCGACCTGGACGCCGCCCTGCAGCCGCACCAGGCGCTGGTGGAGGCCGAGTACTCCATCGTCAGCGCCGGCACCGAGGGGGCCGGCTTCACCGGCTTGGTGCGGGACATGCCGTTCAGCGCCGGGGCCAAGTACCCGCGCCACACCGGCTACGGCCACTTGGGCCGGGTTCTGGACGTGGGATCGGCCGTGGAGATGTGCCGCGCGGGCGACCGCGTGCTCTCCTTCTCCCGGCACGCGTCGCTGGTCAAGGCGGACGCCGCCCGTCTGGCGCTGCCGGTGCCGAAGGACGCTGCCGGCAGTCATCTGGTGTTCGCCCGCATGGCCGGGGTGAGCATCTCCGCGCTGCGCTCCTCCAGCGTGCAGCCCGGCGATACGGTACTGGTGATCGGCATGGGGCTGGTCGGCAACTTCGCCGCCCAGCTCTTCCGCATGGCGGGCGCCGACGTGATGGCGGCCGACCTCTCCGACTACCGCCTGGACAAGGCGCGCGCGTGCGGGATCGAGCGCACCGTGAACCCAGGCGCGCTCGACCTGCAGGACGCCGTGCTGGAGTGGACGGGGGGCGAGGGCGTGCACGTCGCGGTCGAGGCGATCGGGATCAGCGAAGTGGTCGCGCAGGCGGTGATGGCCACCCGGCGCCACGGCGAGGTGATCCTGCTCGGCAGCCCTCGCGCCCGCGCCACCTTCGACGTGACGCCGATGCTGCTGCGCATCCACCTGGAAGCGATTCGCATGATCGGATCGCTGGAGTGGCGCTGGCCGGCGCATCCCGCCGAACGGGTGCGCGACCTGGAGACCAACTACCGCCGTCTGGTCGAGTGGATCGCCGCCGGCCGGCTGCTGGTCGAACCGCTGCTCGACCAAGTGGCCTCGCCGGCCGACTGCCAGGCGGTCTACGAAGGGCTCACCAACCGCAAGGACGGCTACCTGGGCGCGGTGTTCGACTGGAGCCTGATCTGATGTGCTATCCGCCGGCCGCTCCTGTCGATTGGCGCAAGGCGAAGGGCATGGGGCACGTTCGTCAGCTTGTCGCTGCTGAGTTCGGCGGAAGAAGCACGTTTACCGTTGGCGGAATCGGAGTTGGTCAAGGAGCCGAATCGGTGCCAAAGGCGGCGGCCTTCGCCACTATCTTGTGATATAGTAGATGGCCCTGAGCCTTCGGCCGACAGTTATCGTCCGACAGGCCATACTCACTGGTTGACGTGTCAGATTCGGAACGTTCTTCGGCGACAGATAGCGAGGCTCCGGTCTTGCGGCTTGCGCGATATCTGAGAGAGTTCGTCGGTCACCGGATGACGATCGTGCGCGAGGTCGACCATTACGAAGACGTGCTCTGGTTCTCGGACATGCCGCATGAGGCAGAATGTCGGAGCGGTGCCTGGGACGACGGCTTGACCGCACGTGATGCTTGGCTGGAGGTCAGTAAGCAGGCATTCGAACCGACCCCGAAGTTGCCCGAGATTCTCGTACCTTGGGTCGATGACCAGGAGATCAGGCGAGCAGCTCGGCAGATCTCGCCACTGCGGGAACGGATACCCGTGCCCGCGGCAGGCACGGAACAGGGCGATGCCGATACGCCTCCTGTCACGAGATCGCTCGCGGATCATCCCGAGGTGCAGGCCGCGTACCACGATTACCGCCTTCGCTGGGAAAACTGGGCTGAGGAGCACCTCCGACGCGAAGCTGTTCAGAAAGTCTATGCGGATCTGTTCCGGCTGCGCACACAAGTGCTGAAGCAGGGCGAGGTCGTCGAAGTCGTGTTGGGCTTGGGACTGCTTGATTGGCGCACCGCGCTTCCAATTCGGCGGCACGTCGTCGTCGCAGATGTCGAGATCAAATTCGATGCGAACGCCGGCGTCATTCGCGTCGAGCCGCCGGGTGAAGGCGCTCGCCTGAGATTCGAAGATGAGATGTTGGATGCGGAGCGTCGTCCGTACCTCGACGATCACAGGACTGAGACGCTACTGGAAAAAATAGACGACGAGGTCTGGGACAAGGATGTCATGCATCGCGCACTCCGGACATGGACCCAGGCGCTGCGCGCGAACGCCGAGTGGTCGGATGCTCTGAGTGAGTCGGCTCACGGTGGGGGCGCGGAGCCGGTCGTGAGCTTCTCGCCCGCGTTGATCTTGCGGAAGCGGACCCAGATCGGCATGCGTCGGATCTACGATGCGCTCATCGAGCAGCTCTCGGACGGTGCGACCGCGGTTCCGACAGGTTGGCAGGGACTGGTCGAGGATATCGGTATCGGCGTCGCTCCTGTGCAGCCGACGCCCGAGGTCTTTTTTCCGCTTCCCACAAACCGGGAACAGCGTCAAATCGTCGACGCGATCGATCGCCAGCGCGGGGTACTGGTTCAGGGGCCGCCAGGCACGGGTAAGAGTCATACGATCGCGAATCTCATCTGTCATCTGCTGGCGACGGGCCAGCGGGTGCTCGTGACTGCCGAGACCCCGCAGGCGCTCAGGGTGATCAAGGACAAGCTTCCGGACGAGATCCAGGCGCTCTGTGTCAGCCTGTTGGGTCAGGGGGTCGATGCCTTCGCCGAGCTCGATAGGGCAATTCAAGGAATCACCACGAAGCAAACCTCTCACTCGCCCAGCGCGGGTGATCGAACGCTAACTGAGATCGACAACGACCTCGGGAATGCGCGTCGCCGCCTGGACGAAGCGGATTCGAAACTTCGAAGGCTTCGCGCCGAAGAGACGGACGAACATTCCATGGTTGACGGAACCTACCGCGGTACCGCATCCGCGATTGCGCGGCGTGTCGCGTCCGCGAGAGAGCGCTTCGAGTGGTTGCGTCTTCCGGATCGGACCGATTGCGCGGACAGCGGTGTCCCTCTCTCCAACCAGGAGATGACCGCATGGCTCGATATCGTGCGTCGTTCCCAAAGTCAGGGCGCCATGAGCGCAAGACCGGACCTGCGGATCCCGCAATCGGCCGCGCTGATAGCTCCGGCGGACTTCGAGGCCTCGGTGTCGGCGGAAGAAAGCGCTGCGACGTCGGTCGATGGCAACCAGGATGCGTGTGCTCATCCTGCCTATCGGCCTTTGCAGCAGCTTGACCCCGGCCGGCGAGCAGAGATCGCCGATCGCCTTCGTCGCCTTGAGGACCGGCGCCGCATGTTGGCCGTCGATCGTGATCCCTGGCTGCCGCGTGTCATTCGGGATACGGTTGCGGGCCGGCCTGGCCGTTGGGATGGGATAATCGCTTCGATCCGGGAACTGCTCAGTCGCATAGAGTCGCTGCGTGATCAGGTGAAGGAGCGCAGTGTCCTGATTCCGAGTGGCCGTGAGAGAAGGACTGTACGGGGTGACGTAGAAACGGCTCTTGCACATCTTGAATCGGGCGGCAAATGGAAGCGATTCGGGCTGTTCACTCCTCGCAGTCTACACGGCATCGACTATCTCAAGGACGAGGTTCGAGTGGACGGCACAGGCGCAGCGGACAGCCGCGGGCTGCGAGTCGTACTCGATTACCTGACGTGCGAATTCGCGCACGACGACCTGCGAGCGGTCTGGAGTCGCGTCGGTGCCGCGAATCTCCCGCAAGACTACAGGGAGTGTCTCGCCGTGGCAGCGGAGCTCTGTTCCGCAATGGAGAACGCGCGCAGCTACGCCGATGAATGTCGCGTGCTTGCCGGAGAGATGGCGGCGATACCGAGTCGGATTCCAGCACCCGATTGGTCGAATGGCGAGGCCGCAACGTGGTTGACGTTGATCGACGCAGCCGTTGTCGAAGACCGCTACCACCAAGCCGTTCGAAAGGTGAATGAAGCGGCAGAGGCGATAGCCAGCGTACGCGGCCGGCCCGACGCCCATCCGGTCGTCGCAGACCTCGAGAACGCCGTGCGACAACGCAACGTCGCCTCCTACGGCCGCGGATACGCGGAGGTCAGCTTCACCGAGGCGTTACGAGAGGACGCGCGGAAACGACGCTGGATCGAGGGCAGACTCGAGGCCGTGGTTCCGGGGCTGCCACATTGTCTCGTTTCGACCGCTCAGGATGCCTCCTGGTTCCTGTCCGGGAATACCCGATTTGGACCGATGTCGGCAGCAGAGGGTCCTGGAGTGCCTGTACGGAGCCCGTGACGGATCGCGAATCGGTCGCAGACAGCTTGGAAATGACCACACCCGAGACGCTATTGGTGGTCTGAGTGTCCCGATATGTGGGCTCTATTGGGAGATAAATACGCACCTGTCCTGCAGATCGTTCCGTGAGACAGGCAACCGATAATGTCAGAACCGCCGCTGGCGGTCGTCAGGTCGGCAGTAAGCGAGCCAGCCTTATCAGGTTGTGTGCGAAGACCGCCGAGTGCACGTACGCGTGGAAGCCTTCGCGGCCGGACCACCGGCAGCGATCCAACCCAAAGCAGCGCTTCAGATACGAGATGCCCGCTTCCACGCCCGCCCGAAAGCGTCTCAGTTCCCCGTAGATCCACGCCGACGGCGTCATCTCGGTCTGCTCCATCCCCCGCTTCTTGTGGAACATCACGTGCTCCACACCCAGCTTCTTCGCGTCATCCAGATTCTCCCGCGACGCATAGCCGCCATCGAACGCCACCCGTTGCGGCGGCTCCCCGTAGGTCTCCACATGGCGCTTGAGCATCGGCAGGCAGCGCGTGCTATCGGCAGGGTTGCCGTCTTCGACCACCACATCGAGCACCAGCGCACTGCGCCCGGTACTCAGGTTGATCTTGTGCCCGTAGTGCGTGCGGCGCCCGCCCTTGACGATGATGTCGACGTGCGGCTCGAACAGACTCACCACCTTCTCGCCCGCAGGCACCGTTTCGCCGTCGAACACCCGCCGTTCGGTCTGCTGCACCACGCGCTCGATCAGATCCAGACACGAGCGTGTCTCAGCACACCAACTCTCGGCCCACGGCTCAGATACGCCGCACGTGACCGCAAGCAGCGCATCCTGCGCGTAGCCGATCGTCCGCCCCACCAAGCGCAGCAGCCGCCGGTAGGTGGCTGCTCGCCGCTTGCCGTCGCGCTGCGAGCCGATCTCACGGTGCCGCCGCTTGGCGGCGCGGCAGTGATCGCGAAACGACACCTTCGCCAGCCGCTGTCGCGCCTGGCGCAGCAGCTCGGTCAGCACCCGCACCCCGTCGAACAACAGGCGGCTGTCCTGAGGCTCCAGGATGTCCGCGTCGGTGGCAGTCGAATCGATGCGCACCTGCGTTCCCGACTCGATCCCCCGCTGCTTGGCGTCCTGCACCAGCACGCCGTTGATCGCTTGCCACGTGTCAGCGTCGATCGCGCTGATGGCGCTCTGCAACGCCGATTTCTTCGGCGGGTTGAACGGATCGATCCGCGCGAAGCGCCGCGTGGACGCCGAATCGATCAGCTTGAACTCCAGATCCCGATACGAGTAGCCCACCAGATGGATGAGCACCGCGCAGCGCAGGATGGTCTCGCAGGTCAGCCCGCGGCGACCGCAGGAGGGAGAACCGGCCACGCAGGCGCCGACCATATCGAGCAGTTCGGGATGTTCGTCAAGCCATTCGGAAGCGCGTTCCAGTTGGCTGCCGCGCGGATGGACAATTTCGTCCGGTTGGAATACGCTGGGCTGAGCGGTGCGGTTGATGCGCATCGTGACCTCCGGTGTTTCGGTTGTCGGTTGCGGTTAGTAGCAGCGACGATAGCCGAAACACCGTTTCTTTGTCCAGCCCTTTTCGAACTCAATTCACTCCCACTCAACAACTTGCGAGTTTACGGACAGGAACCTCCTGGGATGATCGGCTCAATGCGTGGGAAGACGCGTGGCGGTGGGCGATTGCCGACACGTGGCTCCGTAAACGTTGCGACCCGTCCCATCAGCAGAAACTGGAGCAGCTACGAACGGACACGGAGACGGAGATCAGAGACCTGCTCACCAAGAGTGCCGTTCTGCGTGCATGGGCACTCTTTTTCTCCCGGCTGTCGGTCCGTCAAGCGGCCGCTCTGAGGGGCTGGCGTGAGACCGTCAGTGCGATGGGGGTACGAATGGGCCGCTCTAGCCGACTTGCCCGCCTGCGTCGGGAAGCCCGTGACTACATGGACGAATGTCGAGACGCCATTCCGGTCTGGATCATGCCCCGCTACCTCGTTGCCGAATTGATGAATCCCAAGCCGGAGTTCTACGATTTGGTGATCGTCGACGAGGCAAGTCAACTTGGGATCGACAGCTCGTTTCTATTCTACGTCGCAAGAAAACTGGTGGTCGTAGGCGACGATCAACAGATCAGTCCTTCTGGTATCGGGACACCCGACGACACGATCGCCGACCTGCAGAAGCGCTACCTTGATGGAATCCCGCATCACAATGCCTTCTTGCCGCAAAGCAGCTTGTACAGCAATGCATACATTCGCTTCGGAGGACAAAATGTCATGCTGCGGGAGCATTTTCGTTGTGTGCCTGAAATCATTCAGTTCTCAAACGATCTCTGCTACGCGTCCAACGGGACCCCCCTCGATCCACTGCGCACCTATCCGGCCGATCGGCTGAAGCCGCTGGTGGTACGGCGGGTGCCGGACGGCTATCGAACGGGCGAAGAGGGACAGGCTCGCAATCCGCCCGAGGCGGATGCGATCGTCGAGCAGATCGCCAAGTGCATCGCCGACCCTCAGTACGCCAACGCGACGATGGGCGTGATCAGCCTGCAAGGGGAGCGACAGGCACGCCTGATCGAGAAGAAACTGTTGGAACGCGTGGACCCTGCGGATATCGAAGAACGGCGCTTGGTATGTGGGAATGCCTACGCATTTCAGGGAGACGAGCGCGACGTCATGTTCCTGAGCATGGTAGCGGCCGAGGCTGATGAGCATGGCGAGTCTTGGCGAATCGGAACGATGTCTTACCGCGAAGACCGCTACTGTCAACGTTTCAACGTAGCGGCAAGTCGCGCACGCGACCAGATGTGGCTCTTCCATACGGTGGATGTCAACTCACTGAGTCCCATTTGCATGCGGCGACGCTTGTTGACCTTCATGCTCGGCGCGCTGAATCAGACCGTGACGGAACATGACGAGGAACAGTTCGAAAGTGCCTTTGAACGCGACGTGTTTCAGAGGATCACGCATCGAGGCTACCGCGTGCGGACACAGGTGGGCGTCGGCGACGCGGAGACTCATCGTTATCGGATCGATCTCGTCGTAGAAGGCAGGCAGAACCGTCTGGCGGTGGAATGCGACGGGGATATAGTGCATACACTGGAGCGCGAATACGCCGACATGGCCCGGCAACGTGATCTCGAACGAGCCGGCTGGCGGTTCGTCCGCATTCGTGGCGGCGTTTTCTACCGCGATCCCGACCGGGCCTTGGAGCCGCTCTGGTCCGAACTCGAACGCATGGGGATTGCACCGCGAACGGGAGACGAGAAGGTCGATGAAACGGCGTCGGATCGCCGACGGGCTTCCGTTGCCGACCGCGACGAGAACGAACACGGAAGTCTCGCTGTCGCTACTGACCTCCCGGCCCCCGCCGAGTACGAGACAGAGGAGCTGGACTGGGATGATGTCTCGACGTTCTTCGAAGAGTTTGGGTGCGTGATGATAGATCATCCCGAGCTGAGATGGTATCAGGAGTCATGGGGAGGCCTGATGAGGTGCGGGCTCGCCAGCAATACGAGATTCGAAGATGACGAGCACGCTCAGGTGATCTTAAAACTGCGAGCCATCTGTCTGCTGGCGATGTACCTGGGGATTTATCAGCAGGAACCAAAAGGGCCGATGCTGGACGGATGTTTCTCCGGTCATCCAGGTGTCTCGGAATATCTTACATCATTGAAGCTAGACGAGGATGTGCTTTGGGAAATTGCCCATATGGAAGGATTCGCACCGGTTGGTGAGGAGGAGGAAGATGACGAGGATTACGATTTCTACGCAGAAGTCATACGGGGCTCTGCAATGGAACTCATCAAGGATGAGAACGATACGATCTACAGAGCCCTCGAAGCGCACTATGGAGGAGTGCGTGGATTATTCTTGTCCCTATTGAACTCGCGAATAGCGTTGCATAAAGTGGATCCTCATGAGGACATCATCAACGTCGCTCCGGCGCACGCAGACCTGAACTACCTGCTCACATCACCTGAACTGGGAGAAAAGGCGACGGTGTACGAATACGTGGAGGGGGCCATGCGTAACTGGGTGCTGGATTCGCCCTGGTGACCTTACGCCGGTTGCCGATCGGTAAGATCAGTAGTCGTCCGGCGAGGCGTTGCCCAGCGCGGACTGCGTGTCGCGTCGATTCGCCTGCACACGTCAGCGGCAACTTCCAGGACTTCTGCGGGCGCACGAACCGTCTCGCCGTCGCGCTGACGCAGGGCGATGATGAGCGGAGCCAGCGCAGCGGCCTTTTCCTGTTCCGTCCGCAAGATTGCGATGATCTCGGTTTCCGGTACGCCGGCCGAGAGCAGTATGGCGACACCCTCGAGGACACGAGGTATCATCGGTTCCAGGTCTGAGCGGAGCGCGGCATACACGGAGCAGAACGCATCGATGGCGCCCGTGATCGCTCCCCGTGCAAGCAGCGCGGCCATGAGGACGAACGATGCCTTCCACTCGCAGGAGGCTCGCGTTCCGTCGGTCATGGCCGAGAGCCTCCGTTCGAGATCGTCGGCAGTCCGTTGCGCTTCCTCTAGGTGGCCAAGCTCGATCTGCAGCATGCCTTTCTGAAACAAAGCCTCGGCAACCTGAACATGCATCGCCGGCGAATCGCTCGTCCCATAGAGACTGACGATCTTGTCACGGCTCGCGATCGCCGCATCGCGGTTTCCCGTCAGCTTCTCGGACTCGGCCTTGTTGTTCATCGCCCCGGCGACGAGTTCCTGCAACTCAGGCGCTTGGCTCTTTCGATATCGTCTAAATACCTCGTTATTGCCTGAGATCGCTTCGGTATGACGGCCAAGCTCACCGAGGGCGGCGCCTTTCTGTACCAACGCCCTTGCGACCTGGACGCGCAATGCTGGTGTATCGTTTTCGCCATAGCGCTCGACTACCTCTTCGGATGCCGAAATCGCGGCGTCCGCGCCCCCGAGTCGATGGCAAATAGTCGCCTTGTAGCCTATTGCTTTGGCGACCCGCACCTGTAGCTCCGCCTCATCACGGCTCGCATAACGTCTTGCGATGTTGTCGAACGTTGCGATCGCCGCCACATAGTCGCCAAGCGCCGCGTGCTCGACTCCTTTGTTGAGCCATGCCCGTGCCACTGGACGCTCGAGTTCCGGCGCATCACTCGAACCATAGCGGGTGATCACTGCATCGCAGGCCTCGATCGCGGCGAAGTGCTCGCCGGAGTGCGCCAGCGAGACTCCCGTGTTGTACAGCGCGTTCGCCACTTCTATCTGTAACTCGACAGCGTCGCATGCTCCGAATCGTTCGAGCACGGTGCGGTAGGCTCCGATGGCCGCGGTGTGGTCGCCGAGATACCCGTGCAACGCGCCCCTGTTGAACAGGGCCTTTGCAGCGTAGACTCTCAGCGGGAGATCACTGCTCGTTCCAAACCGCCGGACCATGCCATCGTACGTCGTGGCCGCCGAGACGTGGTCGCCGATTCTCGTTTGCGCAACTGCTGTGTTGAACAGCGCGGAGGCAACCCGGTGCTGCAATTCCAACGAGTCGCTGCCCTGGAAGCGTTCGATTCCGTGGCGGTAGGACCGGATCTCCAGCAGACGGTCCCCACGGCGGCCATGGGCGACACCCTTGTTGATCAGGGCCTTGAGTACCTGTACCTGCAACTCGACTACTTCGCTCGCTCCAAATCGTGTGATCACGTCGTCGCACGCGGCGATCGCGGCGTCATAGTCTGCATGTTCGATTCGCTTGATTGCCGTGTCGATCGACCTTTGGGCGGTGTGCGCACACTCGGCGGCGAATTCTCTGAGTTGCGGAGCCTCGATCCGTGCACGTTCGATTCCTGCTAGGATAGCGGGGGACTGCAAGGCCTCCAGCTTGAGGGTGTCGAATATCTCGACGATCTCGGGCTCCCTGTACAACACCGCCATGAAGCGGACCAGATTCCGCACGACGGCCGCCTCGTCCCGCTCCCGGCGCAGTTTGTAGTAGATGCAGTAGAGGCGTTCTGCAACTCCGTACAGCCGCTTCCTGCCACTCCCCTCGGAGATCACCGAGCCACGCTGGACGAGCCGCCCGAGCATGGTCGAGACCGTGCGTACGTCCATCCGCGCTCGTACGGCGATCTCGCCCGTGGTCGACGGCTGCCAGAGGTCGGCGATGGACAGAAACACGCGCCGCTCGGTCTTGGGCAGGGCTTCCTGGTAGCCACGGAACGTATCAGTGAGATCGTCGATGAGTTGCACCAACTCTTCCATCAGCCGGCGCATGGAGCGGTGGCGGGTGAATCCGGATAGGATGACCACGTATCGGGGTGAGCCTCCGGTCAGGATCTCAAGCGCCCTTTGCTGGCGTTCGTCTGCCGCTTCACCACTGACGGCCTTCCACAAGCGTCCGCACTGCGCGGCATCCAACGGTACGAGAGAGATGATTCGGAAGAGCTCGAAGAACGGTTCCTGGGCGTCGTCCAGCGCCTCGAAGCGGCTGGTCGCGGTGGCGACCAGGATGATCTGTGGCTCCGTCTGCAGCGTCTTGCGCAGCTTCCAGCCGAATGCGTCGTCGACATTGGCGCACAGCGCTTGCAGATTTTCGACCATGAGAACGAGGCGCACTCCAAGCGCGTCCGCCGTCTCCAGGACGGCGACCCGGGCGCGTTCGTCGAGCTCCCGCTCTCGCCACCGGGAAGAGAGATCATCCCGGGTAGCCCTCAGGTTCCGTGCGACTTCAGGGTTCTGCTTGTCGATAGCGTTTGCCAGATAGAACAGAACCTCCAGCCAGAAGTCCGCGGCGCTGAGTATCTCGTCGCTCTCCTCCATGAAGCGGACGGGCAGGAGGCGCGAGGAGAACTCGCGGTTGGTATGTAGTTCGGCGGCGACCCGGGCCAGGAGCATCGTCTTCCCGCGACCCCTGGGGGCGACGATCAGCGTGTGCTGGCAGGAGTCGGCGTCGACGTTCCCGCGGAGGACTTCGAGCACGGTCGCGAGTTCGTGCTCTCTGACCACGAACTGCTCTCTGATCACGTCGTCAGGCTGGAGCAATCCGGGATTGCGTTTACGTAAGACGCGACCATTCATTTCGCTCATCGAATCAGGTCTCGGCCCCATGCGGTGAACGGTCTTCGACGCGAACATGATGGTCGCGAAAGCGCGCGGCCCACCAGTCCTTCAGAAGGCGGGACGGGAAGCGGTAGCTGTCATCGTACTCTTCCAGATAGCCGTCGTGGACCAGCACGTCGAGGACTTCTGTAATGCGGCCGGGCGCGTTGTCAACCACACGAGAGTAGAGCTCGCTGAGGCGAGCACGTGCACTGGCCGTGAACGCTCCTTGCGTGGCCGCCTCCGCGAGGAGCTCCATGGCGATGGAGAGGCTCTCGTCGTCCAGCCCATCGCGGAGACGGGTCTCGTAATGCGCGAGGTCATTCTGACCGGAAGGGCCGAGAAGTCCGGTGCGGTAGACCGTCTCGACATCGGCCACCGTCACACGACTTCGGTTCTCCATGATGGCGAACTCGCGCAGACGAGCGAAGAACGACTGGACGTGATGCGGTACGCCGATCCCGAGCGCGTCGTATACCGCTCCGGCAACATCGTCATCGAAAGACAGCGGGGCGCTCTTCGCGAGCCGCTTGAAGCAGGCGATACTGACTTCACGCCTCCACGGCCCCACGCGAAAAGGCTCAAGGTAATTGATGCGATCAGGTATTCCGAGGCGGTGCACCATCGGCGTGAGCCCGATACTGCCGGAGACGATGAGTACCGGCGAGTTACCGCCGAGACGTTGAAACGCGCCTCGCAGCCAGCTAAGGAACCGTTCCACGCGCGTGGCTCCATCAGCCTCGCGCATCATGCCTTTCAGGAATATGGGCAGTTCGTCAATTACAAGGAGAACGCGTTTGTCGTGTTCGGCGCAGCCCTGCAGGAGCCGGTCCCCGTGAGCTCGCCAGTTGCCGGCGTTCAGTCCCGCGCGAACCTTCAACCTGAATTCGCCAACTCCGACTTCCTCAACGGTGTCGAGTGCTCGCTGAGCCATACTTCGCAGCCGCGCCACGATTGGGCGAACCCGGTGGGCCGCCCGTGCAATGTCGGCAATCACGTCCTCCGGGCAGATCGCGTCCTGTACGTCGGTGGGGAGCATTACCCATCCGCCGGCCCGCGTGAGCCGCCGTCCGAGCTCTCGCGCGATGCTCGTCTTGCCCATGCGCCGCTGTCCGGTCAGGAGCATATGGTTGCCGTCTCGAACGCGTTGCTCCAGGATGCGGAGTTCGGCGTCTCGGTCGAAGAAGTCGGAGCCGCTGACCCAGCGGCCGGTAGATGAAGTCATCGTTCCAGTGTCCTGTTCAAACGATACGTAGACTACATAGTAGTTGTCAACTGCGTTGTTGACTACCGTTGAGTTGAGTATGGCATCTGCCTCGCTCCAGAGGATTGAGCGAGTCTCGATGAGCTTCAGATGTTCGTCAGCAGGGGACTTCCTCGCCCAGGACCTGGGTGCGCTTCATCAGGCGGCGCTGGTCGGCGGGGAAGGGCTCGCGCCGGTGCATGGTGGCGCGGTTGTCCCACATCACCAAGTCGCCGACGCGCCAGTGGTGGGTCCACACGAATCGGGGTTGGGTCATGTGGGCGAAGAGCCGCTCGAGCAGCGCGCGGCTCTCGGCGGGCTCCATCCCGACGATCGACCGGGTCAGGTGCGGGCCGACGTACACCGTCCTGCGGCCGGTCTCCGGGTGGGTGCGCACCACGGGGTGGTCCACCGGCTCGGGCGGGTTCTGGTCCTCGACCGGGTGACGATGGACGGCGCGGAGGCCGTGCACCCTCGTCTTGAGGTCGTCGCTTAGAGCCTCGTACGCCGCGTAGCCGTTGCACCACTGGGTGCTGCCGCCGCTCTCCGGGACCTCCACCGCGTAGAGCAGGGACAGGGTGCCGGGGCAGCGCAGGTAGGAGAGGTCGGAGTGGAAGCTGAGCTCGCCGTGGCCCAGGGCGCCGATCGGCTGGCCGTTCTCCTCGATGTTGGAGATCAGGAAGATCTCCTTGACCGGCCGGTCGGGCTGGCGGCGGACGTGCTCGACCGGGCGGCCGAAGTAGCCGGTGAAGCGGACCTGGTCCTCCTCGCCGATGGCCTGGTCGCGGAAGACCAGCACGCAGTGGTCGAGCAGCGCCCGGCGGATCTCTGCCACGGTCGCAGCGTCGAGCGCTTGGCGGAGGTTCAGTCCCCGGATCTCCGCGCCCAGGGCGCCGCCGGACGGGATCATCTCGACTCGAACGGTGGCGTGTTTCATGAGGAGGCGCGCGCTACGACGGCGCGGCGACGAGCCTACTCCGGTTGAGCGCGGCCGGCCATTCCGCCGTCGCCTGCCGTGTGAGACACTGACCGCATGGAATCTCAGGCTCCGCGATTCCTCTCCGCCGGCGAGGTCGCGCAGTTCCACGCGCTGGGGGTCGTGCTACGCCGCGGCGCGCTGAGCTCGGCCGAGGTGGACGCCGCACTCCGCGAGATGGAGTCGGTGTGCGCGGAGGTCCTGGGCCATGTTCCGGGCGACGGCGACGCGGTCTGGGAGTCGCCGTTCGTCGAGCGGAACCCGATGCTCACCGACCTGGTCGCCGACGACCGCATCTACCAGGCGGTCTGCGACCTGCTCGGCGAGGACGTGCTGTGGGATGGCTCGGAGGGCATGTGGGGCTTCGACAGCCTGGCCGACCACCACTGGCACGCGGACGGAGGCTGGCTGCGGGAGCAGATGGAGCCGTACCGGCTCAAGGTGATGCTCTACCTGGACCCGCTGCGCCGGGACACCGGCGCGCTGCGCGTCATCCCGGGGTCGCACCGGGCGCTGCTGCACGAGTCGCTGCTGCCGTTCCACGAGGCGACCAGGGCCGGCGACGACCGGCGGTACTTCGGCCAGCGCGGCGAAGACGTTCCCGCCTACGCGATCGAGACCGATCCCGGGGACGTGGTGTTCTTCAACAACTGGCTGTTCCACTCCGTCTACGGCAAGGTCCATCCGCGGCGGTCGATCATCCTCAAGTTCGTGCGCATGCCCGGCAACGACCGGCATCGGGCCGAGCTGCGCGCCGTACCGCGCGTGCGCGCCGCCAACGAGCTGCTGGCCCGGCACGGCAACGCGCGCGTCCGCGCGCTGGCCGGGCGGTTGCCCGACTACGCCGGAGCGGAGGCGCCGGTCAACTGAGCGACCCCGTCAGGCAAGCGACCAGCGGGTCGCCTGAATGCCCGGCTTCCGGTCGGGCGGGGCGATCTGGTAGTAGACGGTCAGCAGCTCGCCGGCCGCCAGCTCCACGGTGGCGGGGTAGCCCAGGTCCCAGGTGGCCGGCCAGGGGAGCTCGATGTCCGGGGCGTCGTCGCGAAGCACGATCTCGTTGCCGGCGTCCCAGCTCGCGCCGCCGTCGAGGCTGAGGCAGGCGCGGTGGCCCATCGGCGGCACGCGCCGCCCGTAGGTGGCGAGCAGCGCCCCGCTCCGCAACGTCAGCAGGTGCGCCGGATACCCCAGGATCGGCGTCGCGTGCGTCTCGGTCCAGGTGCGGCCGCCGTCGTCGCTCTCGGTCTGGCGCAGGTAGCGGTGCTCGGTAAGCTCCTCCGGCTGGTAGCGCCACAGGCACACCAGGCGGCCGTCGGGCAACTCGGCGGGGTGCGGCTCGGCGACGGCGTGGTCGGCGGCCGACACCGGCACGGTGCCGATCCGCCGCCAGGAGCGCCCCTCGTCCACCGACTCGACGGCCAGCAGCCGGTACGGGGGCTCGCCGGGAGCGTCGACGCCCAGGAACAGCAGCCGGCCGTCGCGGAGCTCGATGGGGCCGTGCGGCGCGGATGCGATGGAGTCCACCGGCTCCTCCCAGGTGCGGCCGCCGTCGGTGGAGCGTCGCGTCCAGTTGCCCAGCCAGCGCCGCCGCTCCGTTTCGGACACGGTGTCGAGGTAGTGCTGCCAGTCGTCGACCTGCTCTGCCGGGTAGACCTTGCGGTAGCCGTCCAGCCTCGACCAGGTCGGCACGGTGAAGAAGCTCACCACGATCACGCCCGAGCGCAGCACCAGGATGCCGGAGTCGCGGACGTCGAGCGGCGCGTCGCCGATGGTCACAGGATCCGACCAGGTCGCCCCCCCGTCGGAGCTGCCGATGAGCTGCGTCTTGCCGTACGGGCAGGAGTGCTCTTCCCGCTCGCCGGAGAAGGCGACCAGCAGTTCGCCGTTCTCCCTGCGGGCGATGGTGGGCCAGGCCAGGTAGCGGCCCGGCCGGCGGCAGATCACCCTGCTCCAGTGGATGTGCGCCTTCATGCAGTCCTCCCGTCGTTGGCGATGATGCCGTGCTCGGCGGCGACGCGCAGCCGCTGCTCCAGGTGGCGCCGGCGCTGCGGGCCGGCGGTGCGCAGCATCGCCTCGCCATAGATCGCGCCGTTGCGCGCGTGCACGTCGGCCAGCGTCTTGGCCAGGTACGGCACCTGTGCGCCGGTCATGCGCTCCTCGAAGTTGTAGGTGAACATGCGCCGCTTGCTGCCGCCGCCCCAGGCGGAGTGCTTGGTCTTGTGGCTGAACAGCACCATGTCGCCGGGCGTCGACTCGATCGCCGCGGCCGGCACCTCGCTGCCGTGCAGGCCCCACACCTCGCGGCTGCGGTTCTGCGCGGAGATCGGCACCACCGCGTGCAGGGCGTCGCTGAACGCGTCGCCGTGGTTGAAGCTGCCGGGGATCAGCCGCAGGCAGCCGGAATCGCGGGTGACCGGGTCCAGGTAGAACGCGACCTTCACAGAGTGGAACGGCGTGTCCAGGTGCTGGTCGGAGTGCCACCTGGTGTCGCCCACGTAGTAGTTGCCGTCGCTGGTGGCGTAGTTGTAGTCGGAGCCCAGGATGGAGGCGACCGGTCCGGCGATGCGCGGATCGTCGATCAGGCCGGACAGGTACTCGCTGCGGTCGGCGAAGGGGATGAGGTAGAGCGCCTGCTTGTGGTCGTGGACACGTCCGCTGGCGGCGAAGATCCGCTCGTAGGCGGCGGTGATGGCCTCGATCTCGGCCGCGAACAGTCCGGGGAAGCGCAGGAAGCCGAAGGTTCGGTAGAAGGCGAGCTGTTGCCGGCTCAGGCGCCCCGGAGCCATCGGCTCAGATGCTGTATGGGTCGGCGGCGTCGCGCAGCCCGTCGCCGACGAAGTTGAAGGCCAGGACCGACACGATCACGGGCCAGACCGCGGTCATCAGCCACGGCGACAGGGCGATCGCGCGCAGGTTCTGCGTGTCCTGCAGCATCACGCCCCAGCTTATGGCCGGCGGGCGCAGCCCCAGCCCCAGGAAGCTCAGGCCGGTCTCCGCAAGGATCATGCCGGGGATGGCCAGGGTGGAGGTGGCGATGATGTGGCTGCTCATGGCCGGGACCATGTGACGCAGGATGACCCGCTTCCTGGTCGCCCCCAGCACCTCGGAGGCCAGCACGTAGTCCTCCTCGCGCAGCGCCAGAAAGCGGCCGCGCACCTCGCGTGCCAGGGTGGTCCAGGCGAAGAACGACAGGATCACCGTGATCGCCAGGTAGCGCTGCACCACGCTCCAGCCGTGCGGCAGAGCCGCGGCCAGCGTCATCCATAGCGGGATGGTGGGGATGGAGCGCAGGATCTCGATCAGGCGCTGGATGGTCGAGTCCACCACGCCGCCGTAGAAGCCGGATATCCCGCCCAGCAGGATGCCCAGGATCAGGCCGAGCGTTACGCCAATCAGCCCGATGGACAGCGAGATGCGGCTGGCGATCACCAGGCGGGAGAACAGGTCGCGGCCGTTGTTGTCGGTGCCGAGCAGGAACAGGCTCTCCTCGGTCGGCTTCTCCACGGTGCCGAGCAGATGGCGGTCGGTCGGGAAGATCCCGAGCAGCCGGTACTCGTAACCGCGGGCAAACAGCCGCACGCGGATCTTGCTGTCGGGGACCGGTGTGAACACGGTCCGGAAGGTCGCGTCGCGCCCGTGCTTGAGCTCCAGCACGTGCGGGCTGAAGCGCCCGTCGTCGAACAGCCGGATGCGCTGCGGCGGTATGAGCTGCCGGAACGCCTCGTTGTCGTTGGGGTCGGAGTAGGCGATGAAGTCGGCGAACATCGCGACCAGGTAGAAGCAGCACAGCAGCACGCCGGAGACCACGGCAGCCTTGTGGCGCAGGAAGCGGATGCGTGTGAGCCGCCACTGCGAGTAGAGCGCCTCCTGCCGTTCGCCTTCCGTGGCTGTCGTGCCGGCGCGGACCGGTGCCTCCGCCATCAGCGCGCCCCCACCCGAATCCGAGGGTCGATCCACAGCAGGACCATATCGGACAGGAAGGTTCCGATCACGGTGAGGATGCTCACCATCAGCAGGATGTTGCCGGCCAGCAGCATGTCCTGCCGCAGCAGCGCCTGGTAGAGCACCGGCGCCAGCGTCGGCAGGCTCATCACCAGCGCCACGAAGATGCTGCCGGACACAAGCTGCGGCAGGATGTAGCCGACGGTGCTGGCGAACGGATTGAGCGCCAGCCTCACCGGGTACTTGGCGATCAGCCGGCCTTCGGTCATGCCCTTGCTGCGGGCGGTCACCACGTACGGCTTGCGCAGCTCGTCGATCAGGTTGGCGCGCATGATGCGGATCAGGCCGGCCGTGCCGGTCAGGCCGACGATGGCGGTGGGGACCGGCAGGTGCTTGAGCAGGTCCCAGAGTCGCCCCAGGCTCCACGGCGCATCCAGGTAGTGGTCGGAGAACAGCCCGCCGAGGTTCGTGTCGAAGAGCAGGAACACCCAGTACATGACCGCCAGCGCCAGCAGGAAGTCCGGCGTCGCCAGCCCCACGTAGCCGACCACCGTCGCCGTGTAGTCGCCGAGGGTGCGCTGGCGGACCGCGGAGTAGATGCCGATCGGCAGCGCCACGATCCAGGTGAAGACCAGCGAGCATCCGGCCAGGACCACCGTCATCACCAGGCGGTCGGCGATGATCTCGCTGACCGGCCGGTGGTGCTGCATCGAGAACGAGGTGCCCAGGTTGCCCTGCAGCAACTGGGTGATCCACTTGAAGTACTGCACGGGCAACGGCCGCTTGAGGCCCCAGATCTCTCGCAGGTGCTCCGCCTCCTGGAGGCTCACGTTCGCGCCGAACGACTCCAGCTCGCGGACGTAGCTGTCCACAAAGTCGCCTTCCGGCAACTGGATGATCAGGAAGGTGAGCATCGAGATCACCACGACGGTCACCACCGCCATCACCAGACGACGGACGACGTAGCTCGTCATCGATCACTCACGGCACTTCGAAAACGCCGGGGCAGGTGCACCCCGCCCCGGCGCCAAACGGTCGATCGCTACATTTCCTTGGACGACGACCAGTACCAGAGCTCCGGGTGGGAGGAGCCGGGATAGCGGCACTTGCCGTCCACGCACCAGCTTCCGGCCGCGTTGGCCAACTGGTTGTTGAGCACGCGCGGGTGGTACCACACCTGCCCGGCGATGCCGATCGTCCAGACCTCGTCGATCAGGATGCTCCAGATCTCCTTGCCGAGCTCGTAGCGCTCCTCGGCCGGGACTTCGCGGCCCTTGTCGTAGAGCTCCCACACCTTCAGGACATCGCCCGCGGTCTCGGGGTCGGGAGCCTCGCCCTTCTCGCCGCGGGTCTCGTAGTAGACGCCCCAGAGCTGCCCGTTGGTGGCGATGTTGGTCACCGGTAGCCCGGCGGCTGGGGCGCCACCGCCCCAGAAGTCCTCGGAGCCCCAGTTGGCGCCCCAGGAGAACTGGTATTGGTTGTTCGCCCGCCACTGGCTCGCCTGCTCGTTCGCCATCACGGACAGCCTGATGTCCAGGTCCAGTTCCTTCATCTCCTCGACGAAGATCTCGGTCTGGCCTACCCAATCCGGATGCGTCTGCACGACGGCCAGGCTGATCGTCACGCGGTTGCCGCCGGGGGTCAGCCGGAACCCATCCGAGTCGCGCTCGGTCAGCCCCAGCCCGTCCAGCAGCTCATTGGCCCGGTCAGGCTCGTAGGTGTGCCACAGGGTCCGGTACTCCGGGCCCGGGTTCATCGGGTGATGATCCGCCACCACCGGCGAGCCGGGCACGGCCAGACCGAGCATCCACGCCTCGTTGTACTGCTCGCGGTCTATGCCGAGTGATACGGCGCGCCGGAAGTCCGCGGCGTTCAGCAGCGCCTCGATCTCCGGATCGCCGCGCCACGTGCGGTTGATTGAGATCATGGACGCGGAGCCGGCGTTGGCGTAGTCGAAGTAGACGTCGTAGTTGCCGCGGTCCTTGTTCTCGAGCATGAACGGCACCTGGTCGAGCTTCGGCAGCCGCCAGTTGAAGTCGTCCTGCCGGCCCGCGAGCCGCAGGTAGACCATGTCGCCCGTCTCCACCTTGGGCAGCTCCCAGGTGTCGATGTAGGGGAGTTGATTGCCGGCCGAGTCGACCGCATAGAAGTACGGGTTGCGCTCGACCCTCCACAACGCGCTGGCGTTGAGGTTGCCTGCCACGGTCTTGTACGGGGTGATCACCGGCAGATCGGGGTTCAGGCCCCAGTTCATCTTGTTGCCGTACAGGCTCACCCAGCTCTCCAGCTCGGCCTCTGCGGCCATCTTGTCGACGGCGTCCTGGCCGGCGTACGTGGGATGGAACTGCTTCATGTAGTAGGCCGGGGCCACCGGGCCGCCGGGAAGCCAGAATCCCAGGGTGAATCCGCGGCCGACCGGGCAGAACGGACAGGCCAACTGCTCGGGGAAGGTCCAGTACGGCTCGTCGAACTCCCAGCGCAGCGTGTAGTCGTCGATGATCACCAGGCGGGCGGGCACGCCGTCGGGGGTGAGGCCCGGCTCCGGCTCGGGCTGGATTTCCGTGTTGCGGTACACGTCCTCGTACCAGAAGCGCACGTCCTCGGTGGTCAGCGGGTGGCCGTCGGACCACTTCAGCCCTTCGCGCAGGTAGAGCGTCACCGAGCGCGCGTCGTCGCTCTGCTCCCAGGCCTTGGCCAGCGCCGGCACCAGCCTGCCGCCGGTCGGATCCCAGAACAGGAACTTGTCGAACGCCGACGCGTTGCGGTTCAGCGCCTCGGTCGAGCCCACCGTGGACATGACGATCGAGCCGCCGTACGTGCCGATGGAGCCGCCTTCCAGGACCAGCAGGTCCTCGTGCACCGGCAGCCGCTCTTCGACCGGTGGCAACTCTCCGGCAGCCACCTTGGCGGCCAGGTCTGGCGCTTCGCTGAACGAGGTCGGGTAGTCGGCTACGTCCAGCACGTAGTTGGGCGGCGTGTACTCGCGGCTGAGGGCCGCCTGCTGTGCCAGGACGAGCCCGGGGACCAGCGCGGCGAGCGCGATGAGGGAAGCGATACGCTTCATACTTGTCTCCTTTCGGTCGAGATCCAGGCCGCCCCCTCCCGCGCGACCAAGTTGACTGATCATCGTCGAGGCTCGCCGTACCGTCAAGGGCTGTTGACGCCTCCCTTGTACCGTGGGTCGTCGCCACCTCGTGATCAGCGATCAGGCGCGCCGGCCTCGAGAGCTTTGTCGCTCACGATGACATCGACATCGCAGTCGAGCACGTGAAGCAGAGTCAGGACTTGATCAACCTATTTTCGGTAGTTCGTCTGATCCAATAGTCGATAGAACTGCGTGGCAGATGTGCCGAGGCGTCGGATGATCTCGCGTTTGGAAAGGGCGGTGGCATTCACTCTCCGCTGAGCCTCGAGAGTGAGCTTGTACAACAACAGATCGCGCAGGTAGGTGGGATCCTGGTTATATTCAAGAATCTGCTCAATGTGGACCGTAGCTTCCCGTCTCGACTCCAAGGTATAGACGAAACCCTCCCGAGCTAGTTCCTCATCCACACGGACCCGGACCACCGAATCGTCGGCGGTCGGGGCAGGGTCGGCCTTTACATAAGGGAACAGAAAGCTCTTGGAACGGGTCGTGACCTCGAATGACTTCTTGCGGTTATTGAACCGTACCGAAAGGATCTTCATAGGTTACCCTCGTGCTGAGTTCTTAGAGGTAGCCGCCACGGCGAGTCCTCGCCACGGGGATTTATGTTACCGCAATAGGTAACGCTTGACAAGGTGTGTACGGCCACCGGACCAGCTTGTCGCCGCAGACGTTCTGCCGTCGGTCGATCGGCAGGCGAAGACCGGGGAGTGGGCGTGGCGGACCATCAGGGCGCGCTTCTTCGACGGGTTTCACCGGTGCGCCCCGGCCATGGCGGATGCCGGCAACGACATGATTGTCGAGCACGTGATCGAGTTCCGCAGTTGGTACGTCGATCTCGTCACTCTGCTCCGTCATCACGCGGTGTTCTTCGTCGGCGTACACTGCGAAATAGGCGAGCTGGAGCGAAGAGAGCGGGTTCGCGGGGATCGAAGGGTCGGTGAGGGCCGATCGCATCTGGAGGATGGGGTACACACGTGGGGCCGGTACGATGTCGAGGTCGACACCTTGCGCTTCTCCGAGGAGGCGGCGAGAGGCCGCGTCGTGGAGGCGTTTCGGCGCCACGATCCCGAACGGAGCGCCTTTCGCGCTGCTTGGCTGGACCTGCAGCGGGGAGGGGCGTCCTCTCCGTAACCCGAACCGGTGTTGACATGTTCGGTCAGTACCGGTCGTAGTCGCGGCATGTATCGACTCCTGAGAGCACGCGCCTCGGATCCCGTGCGTGTCGCCCTAATCGGCGCGGGCAAGTTCGCCTCCATGTTCCTGGCGCAGGTGCGCACCACCCCGGGGATGCGGGTCGTGGGCGTGTGCGATCTGGCGCCGGAGCGGGCGCAGGCCACGCTGCGGCGGTCGGGCTGGAGCGATGAGGAGATCGCGGCGATCGGCATGTTCCCGGACGCGGACAGCGTGCTCGGCCATGGCGATCCGGAGGTGGTGGTCGAGGCGACCGGCGATCCGGTCGCCGGTGTGCGCCACGCACTGGCCTGCATCGCCGCCGGCCGGCACGTGGTGATGGTCAACGTGGAGGCGGACGTGCTGGCCGGCCCGCTGCTGGCTCGCCGCGCGGCCGAGGCCGGCACGGTCTATTCCCTGGCCTACGGCGATCAGCCGGCCCTGATCGTGGAGCTGGTCGACTGGGCGCGCACCTGCGGTTTCGAGGTGGTGTGCGCCGGCAAGGGCACCAAGTACCTGCCGGCCTATCACGCCTCCACGCCGGACACCGTGTGGCAGCACTACGGCATCAGCCCGGAGCGCGCGGCTCGCGGCGGCATGAACGCCAGGATGTTCAATTCATTCCTGGACGGCACCAAGTCCGCGATCGAGATGGCCGCGGTGGCGAACGCGACGGGGCTGCGGCCGGCGGCCGGCGGGCTGCGCTTTCCGCCGTGCGGGAGCGACGAGCTTGCCGAGAAGCTGAAGCCGGCCGGCGACGGCGGAACGCTCCCGCACGCGGGGACCGTGGAGGTGGTCTCGTCACTGCAGCGCGACGGCAGTCCGGTCGAGCGCGATCTGCGCTGGGGGGTATACGTGACGTTCGCCGCGCCGTCGGACTATGCGGCGCGCTGTTTCGGCGAGTACGGCGTCGCGACCGATCGGAGCGGCCGGTACGCGGCGCTCTATCGCCCCGCGCACCTGATCGGGCTGGAGCTCGGCATCAGCATCGCCTCCGCGGCGCTGCGCGGCGAGCCTACCGGAGCCCCCGAACGGTTCGCGGCCGACGTGGTGGCCGTCGCCAAGCGCGAGCTGGGCGAGGGCGAGGTGCTGGACGGGGAGGGCGGCTCGACCGTCTGGGGACGCCTGATGCCGGCCGCCGACGCCCTGGCAGCGGATGCCCTGCCGATCGGACTGGCAGCCGGCGCCGCGCTCAATCGGCAGGTGGCGGCCGGCGAGGTGGTCGGTCGCCGTGACGTGGAACTGCACGCGCCGGCCGATGTCATCGAGCTGCGGCAGGAAATGGAGCGCTCCGCGATCGCCTGAAGCGGGCAGGGCATCGGCAAGACTTGCCGAGGGGCTAACCGCAGGTCGCACGGCACTCCCCCCATCTGCGCCGGATCGACGGTGATTCGCTCAAACCGCATGTAGATACGCTACCACGGGTCGATGCCCAGCAGCCGGCGGCCCAGGTCGGTGAGGCGCGCCGGACCGGTGCGCTGCTCCCAGCCGCGCGGGTCGCCGGGAAAGATGGCGCGGGGCGGCCGCGGCTCGCTGTTGCGCCACGAGCGCATCCGCCACTCGCGCTCCTCCTCGACCGGCGGATACATGGAGATGTACTGAGCCAGGCGCGGCTTCTCTGCGTGATTGGGGCCGTTGCCGTGCGGCAGCAGGCTGTTCCAGATCACCAGATCCCCTGCCGCGGCGGCGATCGGCCGCTCCTCCCATCCGCTCAGGTCGAGCTGCCACTTGGAGCGGTCCGGCGGTTGCGTCCGCACCCACTCCTCGAAGACGCGGTGGAATCCCGGCACGCAGCGAAAGCCTCCCTGGTTCTCCGCCGTATCGGCGAGATAGAGCACGCCCTGCACGCGCAGCGGCATCGGGATCTCGACCGTATCCAGATCCCAATGCAGCGCGCCGTCCCACCGATAGGCCGGCGGATTCTCCGGCGGGGTCATGTTGGCGCGGTCGATGCTGACCCACAGGTCGTCGCGGCCCCAGATCTCGCTGAAGGCGCGATAGAGGCGAGGAAACTGGCGGTTGTCCCAGAATGTCTGGTGGTGGTACAGCTCGACCGCGCCCAGGAATGGGGAGCGATACCAGGCGTCCGCCCGGTCCCGGTCGACGTCCAGGAACTCGAAGATGGCGTCGGTCGCGGCCGACGCGTGCGCCTTGGGCACCGCGTCACGCACGACCACGTACCCGTTCTCGTCCCAGAAGGCGCGATCCGCGTCTGAGAGCACGGCGTCCATGGAAGCGCCCATCGAGTACTGTCTGCCAGAATCCGGGTGCTATGATCAACCGGCACGATATGAGCAAGAGCAAAAAGGCGATCCTGATCCCGAAAACCCATTGGGACCGGGAACACTCGCGATCGTTCGAGCAGCTCCGCTGGCATCTGGTTCACAACGTCGTGGACAGCCTGCTTGCGATCATGGCGCGCGATCCCGACTATCGCGTGTTCATGTTCGACGGCCAGTCGCAGGCCATCGACGACTATCTGGAAATGCGGCCCGAGCGGGAGGCGGACATACGCCGCCTGGTCGCCGGCGGCCGCCTGGCGATCGGGCCGTTCTTCGTCGGTCCGGACGAGCACATCCCTTCAGGCGAATCGCTGATCCGTTCCCTTTTACTGGGCCATCAGGTGGCCGAGCGCTACGGCGGCGTGATGAAGGTCGGGTACAACCCGGACGCGTTCGGCCACGTGGCGCAGCTCCCGCAGATCCTGCGCGGGTTCGACATCGATGCCGCGGCATTCATGCGAGGGGCTTCGCCGGAGATCGGGCCGTTCGGCACCGACTTCGTCTGGGAGGCTCCCGACGGGTCGGAGGTCGTCGCCACCCACTTCCTGTACGTCAACGCCTGGCACCTGCCGGAAGCGATTGAGGAGGCCGCCGATCGGCTGGGCCGGTCGATCGCCGCCATGGAGCCCAAGGAGCTTCCGTACTACGTGCTGATGCACGGTTCGGACGGCTGCGTGCCGGACCCCCGCATGCCGCGCATCGTGGCGAGCGCCAACGAACGGCTCGCGGACGTGCAGGTCGAGCAGGGAACCCTGGTGGACTACTTCGATCTGGTGCGGCCGGAGGCTGCGCGGCTGCCGCGCCATCGCGGCGAGCTTCGCCACGGCGCCTACCAGCTCATCCTTGGTGGAGTGTACTCGTCCAGACCCTACGTGAAGCAGGAGAACGCCCGCACCCAGACCCTGCTGGAGCGCCACGCGGAGCCGCTGGCGGTGATGGCGTGGTGCCTGCTCGGCGACCGCTACCCGCAACCGTTCCTGGCCAAGGCGTGGCGCAAGCTGGCGGAGAACCACTTCCACGACACCATCTGCGGCTGCTCGCAGGACGTGGTGTACCGCGACGCCATGCAGCGCTACGCGCACAGCTCGCAGATCGGCGAACAGGTCAGGCACCGCGCGCTCAAGGTGCTCACCGGCGCGATGGACACCACGCCGCCCGAGCTGGCCGAGGACAGCGGGCAGCATGGACCGCTGCGGCCGCTGGTGGTGTACAACCCGCATCCCGCCGCGCGCGCGCAGGTGGTGAGCGCGCGCATCGCGCGGCCGGTGATACAGGAGGGGCGGGCGCCGCGCTACGTGGTGTTCGACGCCGACGGCCGCCAGGTCGCCGCGCAGGTGCGCGACCACAAGGTCCGGGAGGAGTTCATCTTCACCGACCAGCTCACCGCGTTCGGGCACTCCTATCCGCCGGGCAGACGCGTGCGCACCTTCGATCTGACCTTTCTGGCCGACGAGCTGCCGGCGTACGGGCTGCGGACCTACTACTACAGCGAGATCCGCGCCACCGGCGCGCTGCATAACCATCCCCTGCTGACCGGTCCGCAGGTGCCGGCGACCGACCTGCGCATCGCCGGGCGCACGATGGAGAACGACGCCCTGCGCGTGACCGTGGCAGCAGACGGCACCGTGGCCGTCACCGACAAGGGGACCGGCCACACCTACCGCGGGCTGCACTACTTCGAGGATGAGGAGAGCGCCTGCGGCGAGTACCACCACTATCGCACCGCCAACTCCCAGGTGATCTCCACGCAGGGCGCCGCCGCGCGCATCAGCCTGGTGGAGGAGGGGCCGGTGTGCGCCACGTTCAAGGTCGACATCGACCTGCTGCTGCCGGCCGGGCTCAGCGACGATCTGCAGAGCCGCAGCGAACGGCTGGTGCCGTGTCCGATCACGACGCTCGTTACGCTGCCGGCGCGCGGGCGCCGCGTGGAGTTCGCCACCCGGATCGAGAACGCGGCAAAGGATCACCGTCTGCGGGTACGGTTCGAGACGGGGCTGCGGGCGCAGAGCGTCCATGCGGAGAGCGCCTTTCACGTGATCGAGCGGGACATCGCCCTCCCGGAAGCGATCGGCTGGATCGAGCCGCCGGTGCCGGAGAGCCCGCAGCAGTCCTTCGTCAGCGTCACCGACGGCACGCACGGGCTCACCGTGCTCAACCGCGGCATCGTCGAGTACGCGGCCGAGCAGGGCGCCGGCGGTGTGACGCTGTCGCTCACGCTGCTGCGCTCGACCGGTTGGATCGGCCGTGAGTTCTTCAATACCGGGCCGTACAAGATCGCCACGCCCGATGCGCAGTGCATCGGCGCCAACGAATTCGCCTACGCGCTGATACCGCACGCCGGCGACTGGCAGCAGGCCCGAGTGTGGCTGGACGCGCACCGTTTCGCGTCGCCTTACACGGTAACGGACCCGCTGCGCTACCCGACCATGTTTCCCTGGCAGATCGAGAACCTGGACGACCGGGACTACGAGCCCGGCTATCGCGCCGATGGCGGGTCGCTGCCGGGCAACGCCAGCCTGCTGTCCCTGGAGCCCGACGACCTCATCGTCTGCGCGATGAAGAAGGCGGAGGAGGACGATGCGCTGATCGTCCGGCTGTACAACATCTCCACCCGGCCGCAGGAAGCCACTCTGGCCGTGCCGGCGGCGGTGACGCAGGCTTGGCGCGCGAACATGCTGGAGCAGCCGCACGATTCGCTGCCGGTGGCACGAGTCGAGCGGTGCGGCCGCGAGATGACCGAGGTGCGGTTCCCGGTCAAGCCGCATGAGATCGTGACCCTGAAGCTGGCGGTGCAGGCGGCGGCCGGCGTGACGGCAACCTGAGCGGGTGGCGGCGGTGCGTACGCCGTTCGATGACGCGGTCGCGGTTTGGCATCTCGGCGATCTCCGCAACGGCAACGGCGCCGACCACTCTTCGAGTGAGGTTCGCTCCGCTCACCCGCTGGCCACGCACGGTTCCGTGCAGGTCGGGGTTGCCCTGTCCGGCGCCGAACGGCAGGAGTCGCTGCGGCGCGGCGGCGACGGCCGGGCGGCGCTGTTCGACGGCGATGCGTGGCTTTCGACCGGCCCGGCGACCGGCGGGGTGGACCTGTCGGCGGAGTCGTTCACCGCCTGCGTGCGGCTGCGCGCCGACAAGCCGGGCGGGGTGTTTTATACCAACCTGTTCGCGCTGCTCATCCATGGCGATGATCGGGGAGAGGGGCTGCTGGTGGCTCACCTCGGGGTGTGCTCAGGCGAGTCGGCTCTGTACCGGGAAGTACTCCTCGGCACCATCCGCCTGGGTGTCTGGCATGACCTGATCGTCCGCTATAGACGGCGCGATCCGGGCGGTGCCGAGGGCGGCGAGCTGTCGTTGGCATGCGACGGGCGGATCGTCTGGCTGGTCGAGATCGGGGAGCACCCACGAGCCATCTTTGCCGGACCGACGACCATCGGCGGCTGGCGCGTTGCGGATCCGCCGCTGCCCGAATTCCCGATGGAGATCGTCGACGGTATCTTCCGGCGACTGTTCGCCGGCGCCATCGACCACGCGGCGTTCTGGAACCGCGCGCTGGAGGATCGCGAGGTCGCGGAGCTCTCGGGCGTGGCAGCCGTCGAGGAAGGGCCGGCGGAGGACGGGGCAGGACACGACGCCTCGCCCGCCGCGAAGGCGCTGGCGCAGTACAACGCGTTCTACGACGCGTCGCGCGCGCGGGACGTAGAGCGGTGCCGTGAGCTGGGGCGGGAAATGCGCCGTCACATGGCGCGCGATGCACGCCGGCCCATCTACCACCTGACCGCGCCGATGGGCTTCATCCAGGATCCGTGCAGCGCCTTCTACCACGACGGCCGCTACCACGTGTTCAGCTTCCGCAACATCCTGGTGTCGCTGTCGTGCACCCATCTGGACCACTACGTCAGCGACGACCTGATCCACTGGCAGGACATGCCGGTGGCGTGCTGGGCCGACTCCGACTACGACGTCTACGGCATCTGGCTGACCAACAACGTGATCGACGACGACGGGTTGCCGGCCATGCTCTACACGGCCCACGGCATGCGCGGCAAGATTGGCGTGCTGGCCCGCAGCACCGACGGGATGGTCTCCTTCGGCGACAAGCGGGCGGTGATCACCAACCGCATCCATCACGACGGCCATACTTGGCGGACCGACTCGGAGGGAGCCGACCGCTGGGTCACGCTCACCACCGACCAGTACTTCGGCTCGCGACCGGGTGATCGCGCTGACCGGATCGTGGCGTTGACCTCTCCCGACCTGGAGCACTGGACCGAGCGGGGCGAGGTGTGGAGCGTCACCAAGCATCCCGACCCGCAGGACAGCCCGCAGCGCTGGGGCTTGACCGAGTTCCCCTACATCGTGCCGTTCGGCGATCGCGACGTACTGATCGCCGGCAATCGCCCGGTCGTCTACTGGGTCGGCGTCTTCGACCGCGAGCGCCTGCGGTTCACGCCCGACGATCCGGAGCCGAAACCAATCGACTACGGCAATCCCGTGCACTGCTGCAACCCGCTGATCGTGGACCGCAAGGGGCCGGGAGGAGCGCCGCGGCGCATCATCCTGGCCGAGCACGGACACGCGCACGGAGCGGTCGGGGGTGCGCCGTGGCACGGGCTGCACGTGCTGCCGCGCGTGCTCTCGCTCCACGGCGATCGCCTGCTGCAGGAGCCGGTGCGCGAGGTGGAGGCGCTGCGCGGGCGCCACGTCGCCAGACGCGGCCTGCCCGTGGCCGCCGGCGCCGCCGGCCTGCTGTCGGGCATCGCGGGCGATGCGCTGGAGATCGTCTGCACGTTCGATCCCGGCAACGCAGCGCGCTTCGGGTTGCTGGTGCGCCTGGCGGCTGACCGCGGGTCGTGCGCCCGCGTGTTCTACGAGGCGGCCACCGATCGGTTCGGCGTCGACGGTGCCGTCATTTCCTCGCCGTATCGGGAGCAGCGGCAAGGCCCAGCCCATCTCAGCGGAGGGGCGTATCTGCGCCGCGGAGATCCCGTGACCATGCGGCTGTTCCTGGACCGATGCCTGCTGGAGGTGTTGGTGAACGGCCACACCTGCAGCATGGTGCTCACCGCCGGCACCGGCGACCGCGGCCTGGATCTGTTCAGCGATGGCGGGACGGCGACGGTCCGGTCGCTGGATATCTGGGAGATGCAGCCGGCCTTCGACCTCGACGACGACCGACACGATTGCTGAGCACGATCAGCCCGGCGCGTCGACACCGCGGGCATGCACTGATACCCTGACGCAACGTCGCGAAGGCGCCTGGCCTTCCGGGCGCCTCAAGACGAGCATCCGACCCGGAACAGGAGGCCAGCATGCGCAAGGCACTGGTAGCCCTCATCGTCTTCGTCCCGTTGGTGGCGTTTGCCTCCGGCGAAGGCGAATCCCCGCAGGCAGGCGGCGTCGCAACGGAGGTGATGTTGACCTCGCTGCCCCGCGACGGGCAGTCGGACTACAACCTCTCCGACTACGAACAGCTCACCGGTACGGTGATCGCCAGCTACAACCAGTCGCCCATCCTGGACGCCCGGGTGGCCTCGGGCGAGCTGCCGCCGGTCGCGGATCGGCTGCCGGACGAGCCGCTTGTCTCGGTTCCGTTCCGCGAGATTGGCAAGTATGGCGGCACGATTACGCTGCCCGGCGTCGGCAAGAACAACTGGTTCCCGGCTTGGCAGATCGTCAAGGAGTTCACGCTCAACCGCGACGTGCGCTGGTACAATAACCACCAGCCCGGCATCGCCAAGAGCGCGACCCTGTCGGACGATTTCCGGACCCTCACGCTGCAGTTCAGGGAGGGGCACAAGTGGAGCGACGGCGCGCCGTTCACCGCCGATGACGTGGTGTTCTGGTGGGACTCGTTCATGCTCAACGAGACACTGCACCCGACCGTATCGGCCAAGTTCATATTCGGCGGCGAGCCGATGCAGGTGGAGAAGGTGGACGACACCACCGTGCGGATGACGTTCGCGATCCCCAACGCCAACGCGATCTGGCTGTTCACGCAGGTGCAGGGCTACGGAGCGCAGAATCAGGCATTCATGCCCCGCCACTACCTGGAGCAGTTTCACATCGACTTCAACGACAACGCCACCGCGCTCGCCAAGGAGGCGGGCCACGAGGATTGGCATCAACTGTTCGCCGAGCGCTCAAGCGCCGGCGTGACCAACCCGGAGCTGCCGACGCTGTACGGGTGGACGGTGACTCAGGAGCTTACCGACGGTCTGATCCTGGACCGCAACCCCTACTTCCACCGCATCGACCCGGTCGGCAACCAGCTTCCGTACATCGATCAGGTGCGGGCGATCTTCTACGGCGACCCGCAGACGCTGAAGCTGCGCACCATCGCCGGCGACTTCGACTTCGTGTCGTTCGGCATCGTGTCCAGCGACCTGCCGCTGCTGCTGGCCAACGCGGAGTCGGCCAACTACGACGCCTTCATGGTGCCGAGCGTCTATCCGGCCGAGAACCCGATGTACATCAACCAGAACCGGCCGGAGGGCGAGGAGAAGGGCGACCTGTTCCGCGACAAGCGGTTCCGTCAGGCGCTTTCGCTGGCCATCGACCGCGACGAGGTGAACGAGGTGGTGCACCGCGGCGTCGGCACCGCGGTGCAGAGCACGGTGTTCTACGACAACTCTTTCTACGACCCGAAGTGGGCCGAAGCGTACGCCGACTTCGACCCGGAGCGGGCCAACGCCATGCTGGACGAGATCGGCCTGGACAAGCGCGACGGCGACGGCTATCGCCTGCTGCCGAGCGGCGACAAGCTGACGCTCTTCATGGAGATGCCGGTCGAGTATCCCGGCAACGTGGAGACCGGCGAGCTGGTCAAGGAGTATTGGGAGGATGTCGGCGTTCGCGTGGACATGACCACCATCGGCTTCGGCAACATGGTGCCCAAGCTGTTCAGCGGCGACTACGATGTCTCCGCATGGCCGGTGGACGGATCCGAGGAGGTCGGCTGGCGGTTCCCGGGCGCGTTCAACGGCCCGAAGGCGACGCTGCGCACGCACTTCACCGCGCCGCTGTGGCACACGTGGTTCGAGACCGGCGGCGCCCAGGGGATCGAGCCTCCTCCGGAGCAGAAGCGCATCCTGGAGCTGGTGAACCGGACCCACCTGATGAGCGACGAAGAGCTGCAGGTAGCCGGCACGGAGATCATGGAGTGGTGGTCTGAGAACTTCTGGATGATCGGCATCGTCGGCTATAGCAAGCTGCCGTTCATCGCGCGCCGCACGCTCGGCAACGTGGAACGGGACACGCTGAACGCCCCGGTGCTGATCGGCACCTCCAAGCTGATCCGCCCGGAGACGCTGTACTTCAAGGAGTAGCCGTTACGGCGTAGCGGTCCCGCGATCGCTACGCCGTGTAGACGGCCGGAACCCCGGCTCATCACGGCGCGGCCCCGGGGTTCCTCCCGACCCACGGTCAACACCAAGCTACCCGAGCGCCCATGGTTTCCTACATCGCCCGCAGGTTCCTCTACATGGTGCTGCTGGCGCTGCTGCTGTCGGTCGTGGCGTTCATCGTCATCCAACTGCCGCCCGGCGATTACGTGGACCGCCTGATGGCGATGCGCGCCTCCATCGGCGGCATGCAGCAGGCCGAGATGGACGCGCTGCGAGCGCGGTACGGGCTGGATATGCCGCTCTACCGGCAGTATCTCCGGTGGTTGTTCAACGCCCTGCAGGGCAACCTGGGCCCGTCATACGGCTGGGGCCAGCCGGTGACCGAGGTGATCAAACAGCGGTTGCCGGTCACGATGGTGGTGTCGATCTCCTCGCTTCTGATCACCTATCTGATCGGCATGAGCGTCGGCATCTTCTCAGCCACCCGCCAGTATTCCTTCCTCGACCACCTCTTTACCGGCCTGGGATTCGTGGGCCTTGGCGTGCCCAATTTCCTGTTGGCGATCATCATGCTGTTTCTGTTCATCAGGTTGTTCGGCGTCAGCGTCATCGGCCTGTTTTCTCCCGAGTTCATGGGCCAGGCGTGGAGCTTCGCCAAGCTCCTCGACCTGCTCCGGCACCTGCCGATTCCGGTGCTGATCATCGCCCTGGCGGGGACCGCGGGACTGATGCGGGTGATGCGCGGCACGCTGCTGGACGAGCTGCGCAAGCAGTACGTGATCACCGCGCGGGCGAAGGGACTGGAGGAGAAGACCCTCCGCTACAAGTACCCGGTGCGCGTGGCGCTCAATCCGATCGTCAGCACCATAGGCTGGAATCTGGCTGCCATCGTCTCCGGGGAGACGATCGTCTCCATCGTCCTGACGCTGCCCACCACCGGCACGGTCCTCTACGGCGCCCTCCTGAACGAGGATGTGTTCCTGGCCGGCAGCGTGGTAATGATCCTGAGCCTGCTCACGCTCGTCGGCACGCTGATCTCCGACATCCTGCTGGTGATGCTCGACCCGCGTATCCGTCTGGACCGGGGAATCCACACGTAGTGGCACCGCCGGTAGCGACGGCCGTCGTGCAGCCGGCAGCCGAGGAGCGCTACTACATCGCGTCGCAATGGCGACTGATGTGGCGCAAGTTCAGGAAGCACCGCCTGGCGATCGGCGGATCGGCGATCCTCGCCCTGTTCTATCTGGTCGCGGCATTCGCCGAATTCTTCGCGGTCGACGATCCGTTCCAGCGCAATGAGTTCGTCTTTGCGCCGCCGCAGCGCATCCACTTCGTCGACGCCGGCGGCGCCTTCCATCTGCGGCCGTTCGTCTACGGCTGGGAGAAGCGGATCGATCCGGACACCCTGGCGCTGATCTACACCGAAGATCCGGAGCGGCGGTATCCGCTGCACCTGTTCGTGCGCGGCGCCCCGTACGAGCTGTGGGGGCTCTTCCCGATGGATCTGCATCTGATCGGCGTACGAGGCGAGGGCGCGACGCTGTTCCTGCTTGGCACCGAGAAGCTGGGTCGTGACCTGTTTTCGCGGCTGGTGTACGGGACGCGCATCTCGGTGTCGATCGGCCTGGTGGGCGTAGCGCTCACCTTCGTGATGGGATCGCTCATGGGAGGCATCTCCGGCTACTTCGGCGGGGGCGTCGACGACGCGATCCAGCGGGTGATCGAGTTCGTGATCAGCATTCCGCAGATCCCGCTGTGGCTGGCGCTGAGCGCCGCGGTGCCGCGCGAATGGTCGGCGCTGCAGGTGTACCTGGTGATCACCGTGATCCTCGCCGGGGTCAACTGGGCGGGATTGGCGCGCGTGGTGCGCAGCCGCCTGATCTCGACGCGGGAGGAGGACTTCGTGATGGCGGCCGTGGTCGCCGGCGCCGGCACGCCGCGCGTGATCGGCAGGCACCTGCTGCCGTCGTTCATCTCCTACCTGATCGTCAACCTTACCCTGTCGATCCCCGGCATGATCCTGGCGGAGACCGCGTTGAGCTTCCTGGGGCTGGGGCTGCGGGCGCCGGTGGTAAGCTGGGGCGTGCTGCTCAACGACGCGCAGGACGTGCGCATCATCGCCAATCAGCCGTGGCTGCTGCTGCCGGCGATCTCAGTGATCGTGTTCGTGATCTCCTTCAACTTCGTCGGGGACGGGTTGCGCGACGCCGCCGATCCGTACCGGTAGGCCGCGTTCCATGAGCGACTGGCTGGCCAGCCTGCGGGCGCTGCTGCCGCCGGGCCGGGTCAGCTCGGACCTGAAGGAATTGCGGCGGCACGCTTCTGACGCGTGGTCGGTGGCGATCAAGGTACGCCAGCAGGACCGGGACACCTACCTGCCACAGGCTGTGGCATACCCGCATGACCAGGACGAAGTAGCGCGCTTGTTGGGGTGGGCGCACGAGCGGCGCATCGCGATCACCCCGTGGGGCGCTGGGTCGTCGGTCACCGGCGCGCCGCTGCCCCTGACCGGCGGCGTCACGGTCGATCTGTCACGGATGGACGCGCCTGCGTCGATCGACCGCGTCAACCTGCTCGTTACCGCGCAGGCCGGCGTGCGCGGCGACCGGCTGGAGCGGGCGCTGAACGATGCCGGGCTGACGCTCGGCCATTCGCCGCAGTCGCTCGACCGTTCCACCGTGGGCGGCTGGGTGGCGACGCGGGCGACCGGGCAGTTTTCGTCCCGCTACGGCGGCATCGAGGACCTGGTGATGGCGCTGACCGCCGTGCTCCCCACCGGTGAGGTCGTGCAGACGCAACCGGCGGTGCGGCCGCCGTTCGGGCCGGACGTCAAGGAGCTGTTCATCGGTGCGGAGGGGACCCTGGGCATCGTCACCCAGGTCACGCTGCGCGTGGTGCCTCTGCCTGAGTCCAGGCTGCTCGAGGCGGTACTGTTCGCGTCGGTCGACGCGGGTTTGGAGGCCATGCGCAGCATCATGCAGTGCGGCATCCGGCCGTTCGTGCTGCGCTTCTACGACCAGGACGAGTCGCGCCACGTGCTGCGGGATGCCGCCTTTCGCGGCTGTGTGATGTTTCTCGGCTGTGAAGGGGTAACGGAGATCGCGGAAGCCGAGCAGCGCGCGGCGCTCGGGCGCTGCGCGGCGCACGGCGGTACGCCGATCGGGCCCGAGCCGGTAGCGGCGTGGATGGAGCGGCGGTTCGACTTCTCGGCCGTGGAGAACCGTCTCAACGAGCCGTCCGGGATCGCCGAGACGATCGAGGTGTCCCATCGCTGGGACGGCATCGCTGCGACCTACCGGGCGCTGAAGGCGGCGCTCGCCCCGCATGCGGTGGAGGTTCTGGGCCACTTCTCGCATGCGTATCCGCAGGGAACCTCCCTGTACATGATCGTGCTGGGTGCGGCGGCAGGCGAGGGCGGGGCCGATGCCGCGGCCGCGGAAGCGATCCTGCGACGCATCTGGGGGGTGGCGCTTACAACCGCCCTGGAGGCGGGCGCGGCGGTGGCGCACCATCACGGCGCGGGGATTGCGCGCCTGCCGGTCATACGCGAGGGTCTGGGCACGGCGATGACGGTGCTGGAACGGGTGAAGGACGGACTGGACCCGCATCACATCCTCTGTCCCGGCAAACTGGCCCTGTCTGCGCGGGGGTCCTGGTCGTGAGCTGCTTGGTCGCGCTGGACGCCGGCGCATCGGAGATCAAGGCGTCGGTGTTCTCGTCCGACGGCCGGGAGCGGGGCGCCGCCAGCCGCGACTGCCCGAGCGACGCCCCGGCGCCGGGCTGGGCGCAATGCGGGGGCGAGGTGCTGACCGAGTGGCCGCTGCAGGTGTTGCGCGATGCGGTTGCCGACGCCGGCGTCCGGCCCGATGAGATCGACGCGATCGGCGTCACCGGGTCGCGCGCCACCGTGCTGCCGGTGGGTGCCGACGGGAGCCCGGCCGGACCGGTCATCTTCTGGTACGACCGGCGCGCACAGGAGGAATCGGAGGCTCTGGAGCGGACGCTGGGCGCGGAGCGGTTTCTGGCCCTGACCGGGATTCCCCTCGATCCCACCCCCTCGGTCACCAAGATGATGTGGCTGCGCGAGCACCGGCCCGAGGTGGCCGCTGCCGCCACCACGTACGCGATTCCTCAGACCGCGGTGCTCAACCGGCTTACCGGCGGCGGCTGGCGATGCGACGAGTCGTACGGCCCGTACGTCGGGCTCATGGACCTCAGCTCGCGGCGCTGGAGCGACGAGTTGCTGACGGCGGCGCAGGTCGATGCCGGCACCCTGCCCGAGTTGGTGGCGCCGGGCACGGTGGTGGGGCCGCTGTCGCCGGCGGCCGCCGAAGCCGCCGGCATCGCCGCCGGGGTGCCGGTGGTGGCCTCCGGCTCCGATGCCGCCTGCTTCAAGATCGGCGCCGGCATCGAGGAGACCGGCATCGCCAGCATCTACATCGGCACCGCCGGCGCCCTGGGGGTGATCACCGACCGGCCGGTGATGGATCCGCGCCTGACCTGCTGCCCGTCGGCGCTGCCGGGCTACTGGGACGCGGAGGGACTGCTGCTCACCGCCGGATCGGCGTACCGGTGGGTGCGCGAGCTGGTGTCCGATCCGGAGCGCGCGGGCGGGCCGATGAGCTTTGCGGAGCTGGACGCGCTGGCCGGCCAGGCGCCAGCGGGCTCCGACGGCCTGCTGGTGGTGCCGCATCTGGCCGGCGCCGGCACGCCGCTGTGGCGCTCGGACGCCGCCGGGCAGGTGCTGGGCGTGCGGCTGTCGCACGGGCGCAGCCATCTGGCCCGGGCCGTGCTGGAGGGGGTGGCCTACGCGCAGCGCCACGCCCTCATGGCGCTACAGGAATGCGTGGCGCGGATCGACGGCCTGCGCTTCACGGGCGGCGGCGCCGCATCGACGCTCTGGTCGCAGATCCTGGCCGACGTGACCGGGCTTCCGGTGACGGTGCCGGAGAGCCGGCAATCCACCGCCCTGGGTGCGGCGCTGGTCGCGGGGGTGGCTGCCGGGGTCTATGCCGATCACCGCGCCGCGATCGCAGCGGTGCGCGGGCCGGAGCGGCGTTTCACGCCGGATGCGGCGCACCGAGCGGCGTACGATGCGGCGTTCCGATCCTATCTGCGGGCGGCGGAGGGCGGCTGATGAACGATGTGCAACGGATCGCTGACGACATGGCGCTGTACTCGGATCTGCTCGTGCAGTCCGGGCTGCTCCACCTCAAGGGCGGCAACTCCAGCGTGCGCGTGGGCGAGGAACTGGTCATCACGCGCACGCGCAGCTTCAAGAACGACCTGGTGCCGGAACGGCTGATCCGGGCGGCGGTCGACTCGGACGATCCCGTGGAGCACGCCTCCAGCGTGCTGTCCATGCACCGGGCGATCTATCGCAAGACCGACGCACGGGCGATCATCCACGCGCATCCGCATCACCCCGCCCTGTTGTCCTTCTACGTCGACGAGTTCAGCCCGATCGACGAGAACGGCCTGATCTACCTGGGCCGGAAGGTCAGGGTGGTCGCCGCCCGCCGCTTCATGGAGTGGAGTGCCGCGGACGAGCAGATGGCCGACGCGCTCACCGAGTGCCCGGCCGCGATCCTCAAGTGGCACGGCGCCTTCGCGATCGGCGGTGAGCTCGCCCAGGCGTTTCACATCATGCAGGCGGTGGAGACCGCGGCGCGGTTCTATCTGGACACCTGGCGGCTGAGCGGCGTGATCGGCACGCCGGAGCTGCCCGACTACGTGGAGCCGCCGCCGTGGGCGCTGGACGACTGGCCGGCGGGTTCCGTATAGCGTCGGCGGCCATGGAGGTGAGCGACCGAGCGGACGTGATCTCGGCCGGGGTGCTGGTCGCCGACACCTTCTGTGGTCCGCTCGACCGGCTCCCGGAGGCCGGTGAGCTCCTCGCCAGCTTCCGGCGCGTCGGTGCCGGGGCGTCGCGCATCGGAGCTCCATGGCTCCACGTGAGGCGGAGCATCGCCTGGATGGTGCGCTGCATCCGCACCGCTCTGCAAGGAAACCGCCTCTTCTTACTGCCCCCTCTTCTTCAGGGATGACGCCCGCGCCTCCCAGGGCCGTGACCGCTTCGGCCGTGGCGGGCTGCGGGCCGGGGACCAGGGATGCCGGCGGGCTCACGGCGGACTTCGTGCGAAAGCCGTTCGAGCACGACGGGGCGCCCTCGCCGCATCGCTGCGCTGGTGAGCCGTCCGCGGCGCCCGCTGGCCAGCGGGATGCCGCGTGCCTGGTCGGGTTAAGATACGCCATGGTCAGGCGCAGGCTGCCGATCGGGATGCAGACCTTCCGCACGCTGCGCGAGCAGGACTGCTACTACGTCGACAAGACGGCGTACGTCGAACGGCTGCTCCACGAGGGCACGCACTACTTCCTGTCGCGGCCGCGGCGGTTCGGCAAGAGCCTGTTCCTGGACACGCTGAAGGAGCTGTTCGAGGGCAACGAGGAGCTGTTCGCGGGGCTTTCCATCCACGAGCGCCACGACTGGTCGGAGCGCCATCCGGTGGTGCGCCTGAGCTTCGGCGGCGGCAACTTCAAGGAACCCGCGAATCTGGACGCGAGCGTGATGGCGCAACTCGAGGGCGTGGCCGAACAGGCGGGCGTAAGCCCGCGCTACGCCACCGCGCCGGAACGGTTCGCCCATCTGATCCGCACGTTGCATACCCATGCCGGGCAGCGGGTGGCGGTGCTGGTGGACGAGTACGACAAGCCGATCCTGGACGCGCTGGTGGAGAAGCCGGAGGTGGCGTGCGCCAACCGCGACTACCTGCGCGGCCTGTATGGTGTGATCAAGGACTCGGACGCGCACGTACGGTTCACATTCCTGACCGGCATCAGCAAGTTCTCGAAGGTGAGCCTCTTTTCCCAGTTGAACAACCTCACCGACCTGACGCTGGATCCGGTCTATTCGTCGATCTGCGGATACACCGAGCGGGACCTGGAGACGGTGTTCGCGCCGGAGCTGGCCGGGCTGGACCGGGAGCGGGTGCGGGAGTGGTACAACGGCTATGGCTGGCTGGGCGACGAGAAGGTGTACAACCCGTACGACGTGCTGCTGCTGCTGCGCCGCCGCAGGTTCGCCGCGCACTGGTTCGAGACGGGGACGCCGGCGTTCCTGGTGGACACGCTGGTCGAGCGGCGGGTGTCCACGGTGTCGCTGGACCAGACGGTGAGCACCGAGGAACTGCTGTCGACCTTCGACGTGGAGGAGATCGGCACAGAGGCGCTGCTGTTCCAGACCGGCTACCTGACCATCACAGGGGAAGAGGAGTTGGGCGGGGAGGCGCTGTACCGGCTGGGCTATCCGAACCGCGAGGTGCGCCAGAGCCTGAACCGGGTGCTGTTGCGCCGGTTGGTGCAGGACGCGGCGCGGCAAACGGCGAACAGCATGCGCCTGGCGCGGCTGCTGGAGGCGGTCGATTGCGAAGGCCTGAGAGATCTGTTCCATGCCTTCTACGCGAGCATCCCGTACCAATGGCACACCAACAACGACATCGCGAACTACGAAGGCTTCTACGCGAGCGTGTTCTACTCGTACTTCGCGGCACTGGGGTACGAGATCGTGGTGGAGGAGTCGAGCAGCCACGGGCGGCTCGACATGGCGGTGCGTGCCGGCGGGCAGGTGTACCTGTTCGAGTTCAAGGTGATGGAGCTGGCGCCGCCGGGGTCTGCGCTGGCGCAGTTGCGGGAGCGGGACTACGCGGCCAAGTACCGGGGTGGAGGCGAGCCGATCCACCTGATCGGGGTGGAGTTCAGCCGCGAGACGCGCAACGTGACCGCGTTCGAGGTGGCCGCCGGCTGACGGCACCTGCACGTCGCTGACAGATCGCGAACGATGCCTGCTGCGTCTCGCGCAGCTTCGCATCCAGCTCGTCGAGTCCGGCACATTCCAGGGCGGTCGCCAGCTTCCGGCGCATCGGTTCCGGGGCGTCGCGGACCGGAGCCCCCCGGCTCCACGTGAGGCGCAGCATCGCCTGAATGCTGCGCTGCATTCGCACGGCGCCGGCGAGGAAGCTCGCCTCCTCTTCAGGGATGAGGCCCGCGACGCCCAGGGCCTCGAAACAGGCCGCCGTCGCTCCCACCAGCACCTCCGGGGACTCGTGCGCGTGCCGCAGTCGCAGGTACTGGGCCAGGGACTCCAGGTCCACCAGCCCCCCGCGCACGTGCTGCACGTCGAACGGATCTTCGGACGGATGCTCGGCGGCGATCGCCTCGCGCCGGCGCGCGACGTCATCCAGCAGCCGTCCCGGATCCCGGGAGCGGGAGAGCGCTCGCCGGATCTCCGCGGTGACCGCATCGGCCGTGGCCGGGTCGCCACAGACGACGCTGGCCCGGGTCAGCGACATCAGCTCCGAGGTCGACGCCGCGCCGGCGTGATGGTCACGGAACTCGTCGATCGTCGTCACGGGAGGTTCGATCTCGCCTGACGGCCGCAGGCGCTCATCCAGCTCGTAGAGCCGGCCGTACGTCGATGGACTGCGCAGGCCGGAGATCAGTTCCGCGGCCGCCTGTCGATAGAAGATCCGCGCTTCGATGGGCTGCGGTCCCGCGGACCTCGCCTCGGCCTCGAAGTCCGCCACGACCAGCAGATCCAGGTCCGAGCCGAAGATCATCTCCCGGGCGCCGAGCCTGCCCCTGGCCACGACCGCGCAGCCGCCGCCCGGCACCGCTCCGTGCCGCTCGTGCTCCCCGTCCAGCACGTCCCGGAGCAGGCGGTCGATGACCGCGCCGGCGACGTCGGAAAGGGACGTGGACGCCTCGTCCACGGTGACCAGGTTCTCCAGCGCCTGCACGGCCACCTGAAACCGACGGTCACCGGCCCAGGCGGCCACCTGCTCGACCCGCTCCGCGGCGTCCCGCCGGCCGGCAAGGCGTTCATCGAGATCCCGGGCCAACTGCTCCCGCTCCGGGATCGGCAGGAAGAACGATGGGTCCAGCACGGCCTGCAGCAGCCGCGGGTTGCCCTCCAGGACGTCGGCCATCCGGGGTGCGCTGCCCATCACGACCGCGATGAGGTTGAGGAGCCACGTGTTGGCTCTGAGCATGGAGAAGAAGGCGAGGTCTTCGGGCAGGGCCGCCAGGAACCGGTCCAGGCGGGCCAGGGCGTCGTCGGGATCGGGCGTCTTGCCCAGGGCGTCGACGATCTCGTGGAAGATCTCGCGGATGATGGTGCGGGCCCGTTCCGAACCAGTGGACGCATGCCGTCCTTCCGCCCATCCCTTGAACACCTCGATGGCCGCGGCAGCTTGCGTGAATCCCGCCGCCTCCAGCTTCGCGACGGCGTCGGGATGCTCGTCCGGTCCCTCCAGGCCAGGTCCGTCCAGAAGGGCGGCCGTGATGTCCTGCTCGCTCTCCGGGACGTTGAAGCGGGTGCGGTAGAGGTCGTGGACCTCCGCGGCCACGGACTCGATCCGGCGCACCAGATCCTCCGCCGAGTCGAGCCCCATGAAGGTGGCGATGTGCTCCAGCCCCTCATCGGACTCCGGCAGCTTCTGGGTCTGGGCGTCGTTGACCATCTGCAGGCGGTGCTCGATGCGCCGCAACAGGAGGTACGCGTCGCGCAGGGCGGCCGTCTCGCGCGGCATGATGTGGTGCTCGCGATCGAGCGTCTCCAGCATGGCGAGCAGGCGGGCACCGCGCAGGCGGCGGTTGCGGCCACCGTGGGCGAGCTGGTGCATATGCACGAAGAACTCGATCTCGCGGATGCCGCCGCGGCCGAGCTTCACGTTGTGGCCGGCCGCGCGGACGGCTCCGTGGCCGTGGAAGTCGTGAATCTGCTGGCTCATGGAACGGATTTCCTCGACCGAGGTGAAGTCCAGCGCCTCGTCCCAGATGAACGGCGAAAGCCGCTCCAGATACGCGGCGCCGGCCGTCAGGTCGCCGGCGACGGGCCGGGCCTTGATCAGCGCCGTCCGCTCCCAGGTGCGACCGAAGCGCTGGTAGTAGTTCAGGGCGAAGTGGACGGTGACGGCGACCGGTGTGGATGACGGGTCGGGGCGGAGCCGCAGGTCGGTGCGGAACACGTAGCCGTCGGCGGTGCGCGACTGGAGGATGCGAACCAAGTCCTGCGTGACCCGCACGAAGCAGTCGCCCAGGGTCCTGGAGCCGGTGTAGCGCACGGACTGCGGGTCGTACAGGACGATCAGGTCGATGTCGGACGAGTAGTTGAGCTCGCGGGACCCGTGCTTGCCCATCGCCAGGACGAAATACCCCCACCGTTCGCTGTCCGGCGGTTCCAGGTCGCCGCGCTCGACGCGGTCGAGGAGCAGGTGGGAGACGGTCAGGCGCACGGCGTGGTCGGCCATGTCGGACAGGAGCTCCGCGCACTCCATGACGCCGCGGATGTCGAGGCAGTCGTACACCGCTGCCAGGACCGCCACGCGGTTGCGCTGGCGGCGTAGGAAGGTCATCAGCCGGTCGCGGTCCATGGCCGGATCCGCGGCGGCCAGGTCGCCGCGCACGCGGCCGGTGATGGCGTCGGGCGCTTCCTCGACGAGCGCCTGAGTGAGCTCCAGGTCGCGTTGCAGCAGGAGGCTCAGGTGCGGGCTGTTGCCGCAGAGGAACGAGAAAAAGACCTGTCCCGCGCGCGTTTCCAGCGCGGTGCCGAGCGCCTCTCTCCCATCACGGGCCGCCGCCTCGCGCAGCCGTTCGATGCCGGCCTCGGCCTGGTCCGGGTGGTGGGCACGCAGCCGGTCGAATCCGCGAGCCTGAGAGGCCAGAGTCAGGACGCTAGGTGGCTGGGAGGGAGTGATGGTCAGCTCCCTGGACCCATGGTGTGCATTGTGCGTCAGGAGCGTTGCACGACTCGGCAGTCGATGGCCACGACGCGCGGCCTCTCCGCCGCGTTGTCACGGGCACGGCCCCTCGCTATGGTCGGCGGTCATGGAACGAAGCTGGGTGCTGACCGACGCGGCGTCGGCGCTGTGGGTCGAAACGCTGGACCTGGGACCGGAGCAGCTCGGCATTCCCGGCTGCACCGTGCGCAAGCGGCGCCTGCGCGGCGGACTCCGCGACGGCGTGGATCTCGTCGAGGTGACCTGCGGGGAGCTGTCCTTCAGCGTGGTGCCGACCCGCGGCATGGGCGTGTGGCGGGGGAGCTACGGCGGACACGCTCTTGGCTGGCGGTCGCCGGTGCGCGGCCCGGTGCATCCGGCGTTCATCAATCCGTTGGAGCGCGGTGGCGTCGGCTGGCTGCGCGGCTTCGACGAGTGGATCGTGCGCTGCGGCCTGGACTCGAACGGCATGCCGGGGCCCGACACGAGGGTGGACGCCGGCGGCCTTGCGGAAGCGGTCGAGCTGCCGCTGCACGGCATGATCGCCAACCTGCCCGCGCACACCGTGCGGGTGACCGCCGACCCCGCCGCGGGGGTGATCACCGTCACCGGACAGGTGGACGAGGCCGGCTTGTTCCTGCCGTCGCTGCGGCTGTCGACCTCGATCTCTGCCGGTCCCGACTCGTCGCGGATCACCATCGCCGACACGGTGGGCAACCTGCAGGATACGCCGGCCGAGCTGCAGCTTCTCTACCACTGCAATTACGGCCCGCCGTTCCTGGGAGAGGGCAGCCGCGTGCTGCTGCCGTTCACGGAGGCGGCGCCGCGCGATGCCCGCTCGGCCGAGGGCGTGGCGGAGATCGACCGCTACCACGGCCCGGCCCCCGGCTTCGTCCAGCAGGCGTACTGGTTCCGGCCGGCCGTCCGGACGGGCGATACGGCCACCCTCGCCGCGCTGGTCAACGCCTCGCGGACCGCCGCGGCGGTGATGCGCTTCGACGTCGGCGAGTTGCCCTGCTTCAGCCTGTGGAAGAACACCGCCGGCGAGCGCGACGGCTACGTGACCGGCCTGGAGCCGGGCACCAACTTCCCCAACCTCAAGAGCGTCGAGCGCGACGCCGGCCGTGTGGTGGAGCTCCCGGCGGGTGGTGAGCATCAGGCCACCCTGATGCTGGAGGTCGCCTCGGGGGAGGAAGCCGTGGCCGCCGTCGAGTCGGAGGTCCGGGAGATCCAGGCGGGAGCCGCAGCCACGGTCCATGCCGAACCGCAGGCTGCCTTCGGCGCCGTGGGGGAGTGAGCGGTTAGCTTCGGGTTCTGTCGGCCGCTGCACCACCGGCGGACCGAGTACTCCCAGGAGTAGGTTATCGCCGCATGATAACCTCGGATAACATCAGTTGAATCGTTCGTTCCGGCTGCCACGTCGAATGTTTGCTCATCACGATAACCTTGGATAACCTCGGTTGATATGGACCCGAGACGCAATCCCTACGCCCCTGGGGCCGGCGCACCGCCGCCGGAGCTGGCCGGCAGGGACAAACTGATCGATGACGCTGCGATTGCCCTGGACCGCATCCGCAACGGCTTGACGGCCAAGAGCATGCTGCTGGTAGGTCTGCGCGGCGTCGGCAAGACGGTGTTGCTGAACCGCATCAGCCACGACGCACAGTGTCGTGGGTTGACCACCGTCTTGCTGGAGGCACCGGAAGAACGACCCCTCCCCGAGCTGCTGGTCCCGCCACTGTACGCGGCGGTGGTCAGGATGAGCCGTCTTGCGTCGACCAGCCGAGCCGTACGCCGAGCGCTCCAAGCCCTCGCCGGATTCGTCAGCGCGATCAAGATCGGTGCCGGCGACCTCAACGTGAGCCTGGACCTCGTCCCGGAACGCGGCCTCGCCGACAGCGGCGACCTGGACGCCGACCTTACCGCCGTCATCGAGTCGGTGGGCGAGGCGGCGCAAGACCGGCAGACCGCGCTGGCGTTGTTCGTCGACGAGCTGCAGTACGTCAAGGAGCAGGAGCTGGCGGTGCCGATCGCCGCGCTGCACCGCGCGGCGCAACGCCAGTTGCCCGTAACGCTGGTCGGCGCCGGCCTTCCCCAGCTCGTCGCCCGGACGGGATCCGCCAAGTCGTACGCGGAGCGCCTGTTCACCTTTCCCGTGATCGGCGCTCTGGACGGCGAGTCCGCGAAACAGGCAATCGAGACGCCGGCCGAGCGGCTTGGCGTGGGTTTCGATCCGGATGCGCTCGACGCCGTCCTGCAGCAGACAAGCTGCTACCCCTATTTCCTGCAGGAATGGGGCAAGCACTGCTGGGATTGCGCGGCATCCTCTCCCGTAACGGTCGCCGACGTGGAGGCGGCAAGCCGGCAGGCGACCGCCGAACTGGACGCCAGCTTCTTCCGCGCGGGGTTCGACCGCCTGACGCCGTCCGAAAAGCGCTATCTCAGTGCCATGGCCGAGCTCGGCCATGGCCCGCACCGTTCGGGCAAAGTCGCCGAAGTGCTCGACCGATCGGTTCGAGCCGTGGCCCCGGTACGAGCGAGGCTGATCGCCAAGGGGATGATCTTCAGCCCCGCCCACGGCGACACGGCGTTTACCGCTCCCCTGTTCGACGCCTACCTGAAGCGCATCATGCGGCTTCCGTCAGATGGTGAGTGAAGACGCGCTTGAACCACTCGACGAACATCAGAGCTGCGGCGCTGTCGTGCCCGAAGTACTCGGCGCGGATAGCTGAGCCATAGGGCAAGCCAGGTCTCTCCTGCCAAGCGAGCCATGTATGCAACACGGCTTTGCTCATTGCGCTAACGGGAAAGTGCGCGCCCGCCTCCTTGGCATGATGCGTCGATCGCTCTGCGATCGGAAGCAGAGAGTCGTCGGTGTCGACGAGGCCGCGCAAGAACTCCTCCAAGGCGCCCGCCCGACGGTTGTCCGGCATCAGCCAGACTCCCACGCGCGCCTGAACCATGCTCGCTTCGCCGACGAAGCCTTCTTCCGGAATCGCGGCCGGTAGCGTCAGGCCAACTCCCCCGATCTGAGCGCAAACGGCCCGCCACGGATCTTCGGCGTTTTCCTCGGCATCCACATCCAGTATGAAGCCAACCGAACGGTCGGTACTGCTCATCACCTCTGTTTTCATTCCTTCGAGGAGTGCGGTCCGCCCGCCAGTCGTCTCGTCGCCATTGCTGTCCGGGCTCTTGATGTCGACCCGGATGCCCCGACAGTCTATGCCGTGCCTCAACAGAAGATGGCCGATTGCGTGGATGTCGTCCTTGCCTTCGACGCGAAGAATGGAAGGTTCGTTATGTGGCATCGGTCAGCGGAGCTCGATCTGCTGTTCCACGGCGGTCGCGATCTGATCGCCGGCGAAGCTTACGGCTTGCTCCAGCGACCGGTGCACCTTCTGTAGGGAGACTTCGGCAGCCAAGTCAGGTCGCGACTTCATCAGTGATCCGAGCCCGCGAATGCAGTCATAGCTGTGCGTCGTCGCGAAGACCTGGGTGTCGGATTGCCTCGCTACTTCAACGATCAGTCGCCATACGTCTTCCATGACGGTCCAGTGCATGCCGGCGTCGACTTCGTCGATCAACAGAAATCCATGGTCCAGCCCGACAAAGGCAAGCCTCCACGCCAGCAGGCGGCGCAGGCCATCGCCGTACGCGCTGAGCGGAATGCGCCGACCTCCGTCACTACGTCCGACCAGAATAGTCCCGAAGCCGCGCTGTTCGTAGCCGGTCTGGAAATGAATGGTCTCGATCTCCGGCATGAGAAGCCTCATGTCCCTCACGATCTCGTCTTCTCGGCCCTCGGTCACCACTTCGTTCCATGCGTGTTGCAGGAGATCGAAGGCTCCCGATTCCAGCCCGAGAAAGCGAACCGACGGCAACTCAGGAGCCACTTTCCTGATGTTGCGATGCCAAAGGTGATGCAGGACAGCGCCGTTTCTGTCTACCAGAACCACGTCGGGGTCTTGGGTTTCGCCGTTGGAAAGTCGGAGCCCGAACTCGGGATGTTCACCTCCGAATACATACGTCTTCCTGGACTCCCGTATCTGTGATTCTTTGACCTCTTCGAGCGGCAGTATCAGCGCCGACAGTCCTCGGATGCCGTCGTCCGACGACAGCGCAAATCGTACTCCGGGCCGACACGAATGCCCGTAGAAAAGGGGGGATACGCCAACTTCGTAACGAAGGGGACTCGGCACGGAAATCGACTCGATTCTGTGGTTCAGCTCGTTGCGACGCTCGGCAATGTCGTAGAAGGCGGCCGGAGCCCCCTCCGAAGCGAGGAGGTACGCGGCTTCGAGGACCGTCGTCTTGCCGCAGTCGTTCTTGCCGACGATGAGGTTTACGGTCGCCAAGTCCGTCAGACGGTAGGACTCAAAGCCTCGGAATCCTTGCAAGGAGAGTGTCTTCAGCATCCTGGGTACCTTGGAGCAGTTTGAGGATCATACCATCCGTTGCGCCGGCGCAGGCGTTGACGCGAACGTGCGGCACCTCTCCGCGGCACGCGGACGCCGGACGTCAGCTCGATCCTGTCGGCAGCGGAGGCGTGAAGACGTAGCCGGGGTCGCGGCGCTGGCGCCACAGGATGGGGAGCATCTCAGCCCACGACCGCCACAGGCCGCGCGGCGCGGGCGGCAGGTCGGCGGCGATGGCCCGCCGCAGCCTGCCCAGATTGTAGAACGGCACGCTGGGGTACATGTGGTGCTCGACGTGGTAGTTCATGTGCCAGTAGAGGAAGCGGGTCACCGGTCCCAGCAGGACCGTGCGGCAGCACCGGCGGAAGTCCGGCACGTCCGAGCACAGCCCGGAGTGCTGGGTCTCGATGAACATGAAGCTCAGCCACGGCGCCAGCCAGCGGGCGAACGTCACCACCAGCAGCAGCATCCACTGGCCGGTGGCGACGAACACCGCCGCCAGCACCACGTGCCCGGCCAGCACGACGCGCGCCCAGCCGAACAGCCCCGCGCGCTTGGCGGCGTCGCCCTGGCCGCGGGGGCGGTCGGCGAAGCAGCGCTGCTCCCACGGATTGTCGGCCAGCCGGCCCAGGCTCCAGCGCAGCAGCGCCCTGATCTCCCCGATCATGCCGGGCACCGCCAGCACGAAGCGGCCGGCCCACTGCAACGGCCGTAGCGGGCGCGGCAGCCGCACCTCCTGATCGAGGTCGTCGTGCACGGTGTACTGGTGGTGGCGCACGTGGCTGGCGCGAAAGTGGTCGGGGCTCGACCAGTGCAGGAAGGAAAAGAGGCGCAGGAACACCTCGTTTACCACCTTGGAGCGGAACACGGTGCGGTGCGAAAGCTCGTGGCGCGAGTGCTGCAGCGTCCGGAACACGGTGCCGTGCAGGAACAGAGCGGGAATCAGCCACGGCCAGCTCAGGTGGCGATGGGTGAGCACCACCGCCGTTCCGGTGGCCGTCAGCAGGGCGATGAAGCCAAGGCAGTGCAGCAAGGGGCGCAGGGTCCGGCGCTGCGACAGGCCGCGCAACTCCGCGATAGGCAGCGGCGACCGATACCACTGAATCCTGGGGTTGGCGGCCCAGTCGTGCTCGACGGGAGCCGCCTGCGCAGCGAGGGCGTCCGGAGCTGTCGTGCTCATGGCAGCGGTTCCCGGTAGTCTCTCACGGAATCTGCCTGATGCACACGCGAACCTCACTGGCCCGGGATCTGCGCGCGCTCGGCGTGCGCGCCGGCGACACGCTGTTCGTCCATTCCTCGTTCAAGAGCTTGGGCGAGGTGTCCGGCGGCGCGCAGTCGGTCGTCGACGCCCTGATGGATGCGATCGGCGACGGGCTACTCCTGATGCCGTCCTTCAACCTGGACGGAGGGCGTGACTGGCGCGCCGCGCACTGGGACCCGCAGACCACGCCGTCATCGGTCGGGTGGCTTACCGAGTTCTTTCGCCTGATGCCGGGGACGGTCCGGTCGGACCACTACTCGCACTCGGTCGCCGCGCGGGGCAGGGAGGCGAGGAGCATCGTGGACGGCCACCGCCGTGACGAGGGGCTGCCCTGCCCCTGGGACCGTCCGCCCTGGGGCCGGACCTACGGGACGCATTCGCCCATGGTCCGGGCCCGAGACCGGGGCGGGCGCCTGCTGATGCTGGGTGTCGACTACCACTCGTCGACCTACGTGCACGTGGTGGAGACGATGTGGTGGGAGGAGCGGCGGCAGTCCGACCCGCGAGCGGCGTTCGTGGGGCTCGACCGGCCGCGCCTGGGAGCGCTGTGGGATCGCACGGGCCGGCTGAGCCGGGGGCTGGTCGGCGACGCCGGGTGCCGGCTGTTCGGGATTCGCGACTACGTCGACACCCTGCTCGGCGTCGTGCGGAGCACGGGGACGCGATGGACCACCGGGAGCTGATCGTCATCAACGGCGCCGAGGTGCTGGCGCGGGCGGACGAGCGCGGTGCGTACTGGCAGCGCATCCGGGCCGGCGGCACCACGGCCTTCGCGGCCAGCACGGGCCGGGCACAGCTCCCGGCGTGGTTCAGGCGATTCCGCGACGATGACACCCTTGTGCACGTGACCGAGCCCCGCCACATCCGCGAAGCCAAGGCGGACGGACGGCTCGGCGTCATCTTCCACGTCCAGAAGCCGCCGCTGGAGCTGGCCGACGATCCCGATGAGGCGTGGAACCTGCAGCGGCTCGGCATTCGCATGCTGCAGCTCACCTACAACGAGCACAGCCCGTTCGGCGACGGCTGCATGGAGCCCACCGACGCGGGCCTGAGCGATCCGGGCGTTCGGGTGGTTCAGGCGGCGAACGAGGCGGGGATCCTGATCGACGTGTCGCACGCCGGGCACCGGACCGCGATGGACGCCATCGCGGCATCGTCCGAGCCGGTGGTCGCCAGCCACTGCAACGCCGACGCGGTCTGCCGCAATCCGCGCAATCTCCGTGACGAGGCGATCGCCGCGGTCGCCTGCCGCGGCGGCGTGATCGGCGTCACCGCCTTTCCGAGCCTGGTGCGCTGGCAGGAGCCGACGCTGGAACAATTGCTCGACCATGTCGACCACATCGCCGCCTTGGTGGGGCTGGAGCACATCGGCTTCGGACTGGACTTCTGCTCGATCCCGCAGGAGAGCTGGGACTCCGGGCGATTCAGCCCCAGGGCGTACCCGCCGCCGCCCTGGGTCTTCCCCAGCGGCATCGCCGGGCCGGAGGAGGTGCCCAACCTGACCGCGGGTCTGATCCGGCGCGGCTACGGCGATGCGGAGGTCCGCGGCATCATGGGCGCGAACCTGCTGCGGCTGTTCGAGACGGTCTGGCGCTGACTCCCGGCGCCGGCACGGGCCGTTCAGCCCTTCAACGACCCCAGCATCACACCCTTGACGAAGTACTTCTGCAGGAACGGGTAGACGAAGATGATCGGTCCGATGGTAAGCAGGACGGTGGCCGCCTGCGCCGCCTGCGGCGGAATGCGCATGAGCTCGCGGAAATGCTCGGACTGGCGCAGCTCCTCCGTCAGCTCGGCGATGAACTCGTCGGTCTGCAGCAGGCTGAGGTCCATCATCAGGTCGCGGATCAACTCCTGCAGCACGCGTTTTTCGTCATCGTGGACGTAGATCAGTGGCAGGAAGAAATCGTTCCAGTGATAGACCGCCGAGAACAGCGCGATCGTCGCCAGCACCGGCTTCGACAGCGGGATGATGATCTGGAACAGCACGCGCCAGTAGCCGGCGCCGTCGATGACCGCGGATTCCTCCAGCGAGTCGTCGATCGTCATCAGGAAGTTGCGGCAGATGATGATGTAGAACGCGCTCATCGCCGGCAGCAATATCAGCACGAGCCGGGTATTGATCAGGTCGAGCCGGCGCACCACCAGGTAGGTGGGGACCAGCCCGCCCTGGAAGAACAGGGTGAACACGAACAGGAACGTCAGCACCGCGCGGCCGGGCAACAGCGTCTTGGACAGCGCGTAGCCGGCGCTGAAGGTGACCAGCAGGGACAGTGCCGTGCCTACTACCGTCCGGAAGATGGTGTTGAAGTAGGCCAGCCCGATCGTTCCATCCTGCAGAACGAACCCCCACGATTCCAGGTGCCAGGAGTCCAGCCAGATCTTCAGCCGCATGCTGTTGACCGCGTCGATGGAGGAGAACGACTGCAGGATCAGCGTCCAGAACGGATAGGCGATCGACAGCGCGAACAACGCAAGGAACAGGTAGTTGGCGCTGTCGAACAGCTTGCCGGAGATCGAGGCGCGGTTTGCTACGAGAGCCATTTGGCCCTACCAGACACTCGATTCACCAGACACTCGATTCACCAGACACTGAATTCGTTGTGGCGGCGGGTGATCTGGTTGACGATCACCAGGAGCATCACGCCCAGCACGTTCTGAAACAGTCCGACGGCGGTGGTGTAATCGAAGTCGCCGTCCTGGATTCCTACACGGTAGATGTAGGTTTCCATGATGTCAGCCACTTCGTACACGGCCGCGTTGTACATCATGAACACGTGCTCGAAGCTCTGTTCGAAGAAGTTGCCCAGCCGCAGCAGGAACAGGATGGTGATCACCGGCACCAGCGACGGCAGCGTGATGTGGATGGCGTTCTGCCAGCGGCTGGTGCCGTCGATGGCGCCTGCCTCGTAGAGTTGCGGGTCGATCGACGACAGGGCGGCCAGGTAGAGGATCGATCCCCAGCCCGCGCTCTGCCATATGGCGGTGCCTACCAACAGCGCTCGGAATGTTTCCACGCCGTTGAACCAGTTGATCGGGTCCAGGCCGAGCTGCGTGAACAGCCACCCGGCGAAGCCGGTGCTCGGCGACAGGAACTCCCGCAGGATGCCGGACAGCACCACCCAGGACATGAAATGGGGGAGATAGCCGATCGACTGCACGGTGCGCTTGTAGACGACGTGGCGCACTTCATTGAGCAGCAGCGCCAGGACGATCGGCGCGGGAAACGTGATCGCCAGATGCAGCAGGCCGAGGATGATGTTGTTGCGGAACACACGCACGAAGAACGGCTCCCGGAACAGGCGGCGGAAATGGGCGAAGTCGTTCCAGGCGCTGCCCAGGATGCCGTCGTAGAAGTTGAAGTCCAGGAACGAGATCGACACGCCCCAGATCGGCGCGTACTTGAACACCGCCAACAGCGCGAACGCCATCAGCAGCAGGCCGTAGAACGAGCGCATGCGCCATGCCCTGGCGCGGGTCTGCTTGCGCAGGACGCGCTTGATGTCGGGCTTCAGCTCAGCGGTCGACAGGTGGGCGGCGGGTGGGGGTGCGACGTTCGCCATGTTCGGGGGAGGGGCCGGAGGGCCGCCGAACTCTACGACGGCCGGAGCGGGCCGGCAAGCCGAACCCGCCGCACTGCCTCAGCCTGTGACGCCGCCGCTACCGGATGAAGTAGCCGCTCACCCGCCACGCGTCGCCGTCCCATGAAGCGGTGACCGTCTCCGTCGCCGCCTGCTTGCGCGCGTAGGATGCGGAGAACCGCATGACCCAGTAGCGCCCGTCCGGCGCTCCCGGCAGCGTCTCATGGTAGTCGGCGCCGTCGAGCGAGCGCGACTGCGGAGCGCCCATCGGTTCCAGCGCCGAGCGCAGCGACTGCGCGAGCTGGCCCGGGCTTACCGCCCCGCGCATCAGCGACGAGCCTCCCTCCCAGCACGCCTGATACTCCCCCGCGTCCAGCAGGGCAAGCCATTCCCGGGCTGCCGCTGCCGCGTCGTCTCGTTCAACCATCGTCGTTCCTCACCAACAGGTCTCGATCGGATATCGATCGAGACTTCGATCCGACGTCAACAGACTCATGCCGGCCACCATCGCCTGCGCGACGAGAAGACGATCGAACGGATCACACCTGCGTATCGATCAGGATTCGGATGGCGCGTACGCTCCGAAGTCGTCGATCTGGGCGTTGAAGTCCTCGGCCATGTACTCCACCAGTCCGGGAGCCTCGCCCAGTCTTCGCCCTCGCGGCGCGCCGTCGATGGCGACCAGCCGTACCACCGGCGTGTCGCCCCGTGCGATGACCACCTCTTCACCAGCCTGCGCTCGACGGATCAATCTTGAGAGGTGAGTCTTGGCCTCATGGACGGTCACCTGTGCCATGGAGCATGGCGTGACTTAGTCACGAGACTTAGTCAACCTTGCCCTCGGGGCGCGCCCGGAAGACATCGGTCCCGATGCCGCTCACGAGATGCGGCCGGTGATCAGGCCGCGCGGCTCCTCGCCGCGGGCGATCCGGTCCAGGTTGTCGGCGGCGAAGCGCGCCCGGTTGTCGGTCGTCGACTCCGTGCCGCCCGCCGTGTGCGGCGTCGCGTACACGTTCGGCAGCGAGAATACCGGATGCTTCCTGTTCGGAGGCTCCTGCTCGAACACGTCCAGCCCGGCGCCGCCGATGTTGCCGGCCAGCAGTGCGTTGTAGAGCGCCTGCTCATCGATCAGCGCACCGCGGGCGACGTTGATCACCCATGCGGTCGGCTTCAGCAGGCCGATGCGCCGCCGGTCGATGATGTGGCGCGTGCCCGCGTGCAGGTGCAGGTGCACCGACAGGATGTCGCACTCGGCGATCACGTCGTCCATGTCCTCGGGCGATCCCAGGAACTCCAGGGGCACCTGGTCGAGCACCTCCGTGGGAATCATCCGCACGTCGATGGCGGAGACCTTGATCCCGAACGGTTTGGCGCGCAGGGCGAGCTGCAGACCGCTCGCGCCGTAGCCGATGATCGCGAGCTTCTTCCCGGCCAGCCGAATGCCCTCCGGGTTGTAGTAGGTGCCGCCCTGGAAGTTGCCGACCGCCTTCTTGTACTGGGCGGCGAGCAGCAGGATGAACATCATCGCGTTCTGGGCCAGCGCGTCCGCGCTCAGGTAGCCGGGGCAGTGCGACAGCGTGATCCCCTTGCCCAGGATGTGCTCCACCTCGACGTGGTCCAGGCCGTTGGTCTGCACCTGGAAGTGGCGCACGCCGGCCGCCGCGGCAAGGTCGATCTTCTCCTTGCTGGCGTTGCCGCCCATGTCGACCACGACCTCGATACCGTCGAACTGCGGTGCCGCGGGCATCGTGTCGTCGAATGCTCTGGTGTCGTGCCGTTCGCTGACCGCCGCCAGATGGCGGTAGGTGCGACCGTCGGTAACCGGTACGCCCGGTTGCGAAAGAAAGAGAACTCGTAGGCGTCGTTCAGCCATGTCGGGGACGCATCATGGACGGTGATCGGCGGGCGCTGCTACCCTCCATCCGCCATCGCCCCCACCCTTACCGTGTACGTCGCGCTCAGCGGAGAAGACCGCGTCGCGCGGCTGACGCTCGACCCCGCCGACGGGGCGCTCCGCCCCGCCGGTTCGTACGCGCTGGCCGGCGGCCCGGCGCCGATGGCGTTCGCTCCGGGCGAGCGCCTGATGTACGTCAGTCGCCGGCGTGACGCCCGCATCAGCACCCTGACGATCGAGCCCGACGGGAGCCTGACCCCGGCGGGCGAGCTGGCGACCCCGTCGGGCGCCTGCTACGTCTCCACCGACCGCACCGGGCGCTTCCTGCTGTCCGCCTACTACGCGGACGGGGCCGTGGCCGTGCACGGCATCGGCGATGACGGCGTCGCCGCGGGCGTGCCGCTCTGCCTGCTCGACACCGGCGTCGGCGCGCATATCCTGGAGACCGACCGGACCAACCGCTGGGCCTTCTCCTGCACCATCGCCGAGCCGGTCGGCTCCAACGCCGTGCACCAGTTCCTGTTCGACGAGCGGACCGGCACGCTGCGGCCCAACACGCCGCCGCGGCTGATCGGCGAGAACGGCTGCGGGCCGCGCCACTTCTGCTTCCACCCGCGGCTGCCGCTGGTGTATGTCTCCAACGAGCAGGGCGGGAGCGTCACGGCCTACCGCCTGGACACCGGGGACGGTACCTTGACCCGGTGGCACACCGTCTCCACGCTGCCGCCCGGCTACGAAGGTGAAAATACCTGTTCGCAAATCCGCATCACCCCTGACGGGTGCGGCCTGTTCGCTCCGAACCGCGGCCACGACAGCATCGCCAACTTCGCGCTGCACCCCGCGAGCGGCGCGCTGGCGCTGCGGGAGATCGTGCCCACGGAGCCGGTGCCGCGCGCCTGCCAGCTCGACCCGGCGGGCCGGCTGCTGCTGGCCGCCGGGCAGGACTCGGGCCGGATCGCCGCCTACCGGATCGAGCCGGCGGATGGGCGGCTGACTCCGCTGGCGGTGAGCGAGGTGGGTGACTCGCCCATGTGGATACTGTTCCGGCGTGAATTGACCATCGAACCGGACAAGGAGATGCACGCATGACCGTGGGAGTGAACGACTATCGATACCGGCTGGTGCCCGACTGGGGGGACCCGGCCATCCGCGCGCAGATCGGCATCGTCACCGCGGTGGCGACCGACGCCAATGACCGCGTGTACGTCGCCGACCGGGAGCCCAACGACGTGATCCGGGTGTTCGAGCGCGACGGCACCTACGTGGAGACCTGGGGCGAGGACTTTCTGAAGCGACCTCACTCGATCTGGATCGGGCCCGACCAGCTCGCCTACATCACCGACATCATCCACCACACCGTGGAGATCTGCCGGCTGGACGGCACCGTCGTGCAGACCATCGGCACCCGCGGCCGGGCCGGCGAGCCCGGTGCGCCGTTCAACAGGCCGACCTGGGCGGTGCGGGCGCCGTGGGGCGATCTGTACGTCTCGGACGGCTACGGCCAAGAGCGGATGCACCGGTTCACGCCTGAGGGCGAGTTGGTGCGCTCCTGGGGAGTCGAGGGCGCCGGTCCCGCGCAATTCCAGCTCCCGCACTGCGTGAAGGTCGACCCGCGCGGGCGGCTGCTGGTCATCGACCGCACCAACGCGCGCATCCAGGTGTTCGACCGGGAAGGCGACTTCATCGAGGAGTGGACGGACGTGAAGGCCGCCAACGACCTGGTGATCGACGACCGGCACGTCGTCCATCTTGCCGAGGCCGACGGGACGGTGGCGCTGGTCGATCTGGACGGCCGCGTCATCGGCCGCTGGGGCCAGAAGGGGGACGAGCCCGGCCAGTTCAAGGGCGCCCCGCACGGCATCTGGGAGGACTCGCACGGCGACCTCTACGTCTGCGAGGTTCCGTTCGCTCGCGACCGCCTGCAGAAGTTCGAGCGGGTGTAGCGGCATGTATGGGGTCGCTCTGATCGGCACCGGCCGCGTCGGCTATCAGTTCACCTTCAGCGACCTGCCGGACAACCATGCCGCGGCTGTAGCGGCCAGCGACCGCTGCCGGCTGGTGGCGGGCGTCAACCGCGGCCGCGACAAGCTCGTCGAGTTCGGCGAACGCTTCGGCGTTCAGGCGCTGTATCACGACTACCGGCAGATGCTCGCCGAGTCGGCGCCGGAGATCTGCATCGTCGCCACCCACCCGGAGCTGCACTGCGCCATGGTGGAGGACTGCGCGGCGGCGCCGGCCACGCGCGCGATCATCTGCGAGAAGCCGATGGCGCTCTCGCTGGGCGAGTGCGACCGCATGATCGCCGCCTGCGAGCGCGCGGGCGTGCTGCTGCAGATCAACCACAACCGGCGCTGGCACCCGGAGTGGATCCGGGCCGGGGAGCTGGTGTCCGCCGGCGCCATCGGCGAGCTGAACTACATCGCGTGCTCCATGGACGGCGGCAAGCCGGCGCCGTCATGGCGCAGCGAGAACGAGGGGCCGTTGCTGCACGACTTCACCCACTACTTCGACCTGATGGACCTGTTCGCGGGCAAGGTCGAGTGGCTGTGCGGGATGGCCGAGCAGCGTTCCCGGCCGTGGGCGGTGGAGGACTTCAGCGCCGCGTTCATGAAGTTCACCTCGGGCGCGACCGGCATCGTGCACGGGGCGGAGCTTTCCGATTACGAGAACCATGCGTTCCTGCTGAGCGGCTCGACCGGCGTGATCCGCATGCAGGGCGAGCAGGTGCACCTGTTCCGGTCGCACCCCGGCGACGTCGAGCCCGACAGCGGCTTCGCGTGGCGGGAGCTGGCCGAGACCCCGGAAGAGCGGCCGGCACCGGCCTCCACCTACTGCGCCGCCCTCGACGAGCTGCTCGACGCGCTGGAGGGCACGGGGACGCTGCGCAGCGACGGCCGCGTCGGCCGCCGCTCCCTGGAGATGATCATGGCGATCTATCAGTCGCAGCTCGAAGGCAACCGCCCGGTGAGCTTTCCGGTCACCATGACCGAATCGGGGGTGGAGGCGTTGCGCGCCGCCGGCCAGTTCGTAGCCCGGAGCGACGATCCACGCTAGCGAGGAGAACGCGATGGCGATGACCGAATCGGAACGGTTCCACTTCGATCTGGCCGGGTTCGTGGTGCGCCCCGCGATCCTGGCGGCGGACGAGATCGAGGCGATCTTCGATCAGATCGACCGCATCAAGCACGATCCCGACTCGCTGCCGCCCGCGCATCGGGCGGTGCCGGGCGGGCCGTCGAGCGTGCTCATCGACCACCCCAGGGTCGTCGACGTGCTGCACGACATCATCGGCCCGGAAATCCGCCTGGAGTCGAGCGGCAGCGTGTGGCGCTCGAAAGGAGAGGCGCACGGCGATCTGCACGGCGGCGGACCGCAGCAGGGGGACCCGATCTTCGGGTACCGGGTCAACAACGGCCGCATCCACGCCGGCATGGTGCGCGTGGTGTTCGAGCTGACCGACGTCGCCAAGGACGACGGCGGCACCCACTTCATCGCCGGCAGCCACAAGAGCAACTTCCCGATGCACCCGGACCACATGTCGCTGGAGCCCGGCAAGCGCAGCCCGTTCCTGACGACCTACGAGTGCCCGGCCGGCAGTGCGATCTTCTTCACCGAGAACCTGTGTCACGCCGGACCGGAGTGGCGCCGCGACACGCCGCGGGTGGCGGTGCTCAACGCCTATGCGCACCTCGCCACCCACTGGCACCGGCTGACCCTGCCCGCGGCAGTCCTGGAGTCGCTGCCGCGGGAGAAGCAGGCGTACTTCCGCCCGCCCTGGATCGCCGACTTCCGCACCAGGCCGGCCACCCACAACACCATCGAGCGCTTCGTCGGCAACGACGAGGAGATGGTGAGCGTCGACCATCAGCCCTGAGATGCCGGCTCCAACGCGAACAGAGCAGGCCAATCCGTCGACGCATGACCATTGAAATCGCCGCCGTGCTCATTGCGGTCCTTGCCGTCGGCGTCACCATCGCCGGAATGATGCTCGCCGGGTTCCGCCGGATCACCGACCAGCTCACCGCAGCCGCGCGCGAACGTGCCCATATCACGGAGCGCATGGCCCGAATCGAGGGGGTCATCGAAACCCTGCAGACGATACTGCTCGCCGACCGTCGTCGCGGCACCTCCGACGAAGGGGCCGTAGCGTGACGGCCGTCACGCTGGCAGTCGCGTGCTCAGCGTACGGGACGGAGGGGCCGCGCGGCGGACGGTGATGCGCTGGAGCGTCCGCGATCTCTCACGCGATCCGGACCGATCGGCCGAACGGATTCAGCAAGCCGTAGTGTGATGGGGAAGCGGTGCTGAGCGAAACGGAGCGGTCCCGCCTCGACGAACGCGGCTTCGTGGTGCTGGAGGACGCGATCACGGCCGCGCAGGCGGACGTGCTGCGCGACCGTTCGATGGCCCTGGCGCAGCACGAGCGCGCGGCGTCGGGCGAGCACGTATACCTGGATGAGAAGGCGCAGCGGGTCTGGAATCTGGTGAACAAGGGCGAGGTGTTCGAGCAGGCGATTCAGCACCCGCGCGTGCTGGGCGCGATGACCTGCCTGCTCGGCCCCGACTGCACGCTGAGCTCGTTCACGGTCAACGTGATCGGCCCCGGCGCGCCGGCCGGTGACCTGCACATCGACCATCCGCTGGGGAAACTGCCGGCGCCCCGTCCCGGCTTCCCGCTGTCCGCGAACAGCATCTGGTTCCTCGACGACTTCACGGCGGAGAACGGCGCCACGCGCTGCGTTCCCGGCAGCCACCGGCGGCTCGAAGCGCTGCCGGAGCCGGGCACGCGCTACGACGACGAGCTGCAGGTGACCGGGCCTATGGGCTCCGTGATGATCATGAACGGAGCGCTGTGGCACGCCTCCTCCGCGAACCGCACCGATCGCGAGCGCGTGTGCCTGCTCGGCTTCTTCTGCCGCGCGTTCCTGAAGCCGCAGCAGGATCAGATCAGGATCGTCTCCGACGAGGTGGTCGAGCGCGCCACCCCGACCCTGAAGCGCCTGCTCGGCTTCGACTCCAGGCCGAACACGCTCGCCTGATCGGTTACGTCCAGCGCTCCAGGCGCAGCCCCCCGATGCGCGCGAAGTGCCGCGTGTTTCCGGTCACCAGGAGCGAGCCGTGCACGAGTGTTGTGGCGGCAATGAACAGGTCCGCGTCCGGCAGCGGCACCGAGTCCCGCCACAGCTCGGTCTTGAGCTGACCGAACCGCTGCGCGATCGCGCGATCCGACTCGACGACCAGGACCGACAGAAGCAGTGCGTCCACCGCATGCCGGCTCCGGGCCGGCTTCGACGAGCGCTCCACGCCGTAGTACAGCTCGGCCACCGACATGAACGAGACACCGATCGCGTCGTCGGTCAGCGCGCGCTGCTCTATCACGCGCTCGTTCCCGCGCAGGAGCTCCACGCACGTGTCGGTATCGAGGATGATCACAGGTTGACTTCGCGGCCCAGGGTCCGATGCTCATGGATGTCGGCGATGATCCGCTCGGTGGAACGATCGTCCTCCCACCACCCGGCGATACTGCGCCAGATCTTCATCTGAGCCTCCTTGGGCACGGCGTTGGCATGTTGGCTCGGTGAACGATGCTCGGCCTGGAGGGCACGGTCGATCAGTACCAGCAGCTCGCCATTCATGCTGCGGCGCTCGGCCCGGGCGAGGGATCGAATTCGTTCTAGAACCTGCTCGTCCAGACCTCGGATGGTGATGCTCGGCATGATGCAGTCAATATAGTTGCAATACGCAACCAGATCAACACATGGCGCGGGCGGAGCAGCCATCTGTGCCGGGCGCAGCCGTCGTGGCCGGCGCGGTATGCAAGGATAGGGTACCGTCATGGACGGAGTGATCATGTGAGCAACAATGGGATCGGTCGAGGAGCGGGCGGCTGCTGTATCTGCGGTTTGCAGTTCGGGGACGAGGGCAAGGGGCAGATCGTCGACTACCTGGCCGGGGACTTCGACGTGGTGGTGCGCTACAACGGCGGCGCCAACGCCGGCCACTCGATCTGGCTCGGCGACCGGCGCAAGGCGTTTCACCTCATGCCCTCGGGAATCCTGCGGGACGGCGTGCTCAACGTGATCGGCAACGGGACCGCCGTGGATCCCGCGCAGCTCCTGAAGGAGATGGACGAGCTGGAGCGCGAGGGCTATGCGGTCGACCCCGGCCGTCTGGCGATCAGCGATCGCGCCCACGTGGTGATGCCGTACCACAAGATCGAGGACGAGCTCATGGACCGCGCCTTCGCGTCCGGAGAGAACGGCGAGCTCGGGACCACGCGCCGGGGCATCGGCCCGTGTTATGCGGACAAGGCGCATCGCGTCACCGCCGTGCGCATGGCCGACATTGAGGATCGGCCCTATCTGAGCTCGCGTCTTCCCCGTCTGGTGTCGCTCAAGAACAGCCTGCTCGGCGCCCTTGCCGCCGAATCGGGACGAACATTCCGGCAGCTCGAATGCGAACCGATCATGGAGCAGTGCGAGGCCTGGGGGAGCCGGCTCGCCCCCTTCATCACCGACACCGCGCACGTGCTGGAGACCGCGCGGCGGAGCGGCAAGGGCATCCTGTTCGAGGGGGCGCACGCGGCGTTGCTGGACGTGGACTTCGGCACCTATCCCTATTGCACGTCCAGCGTGTGCTCGCCGGGCGGAGCGCTGGCCGGCACCGGATTGACGGCGGCCTCCCTGAGCGACGTGGTCGGCGTGGCCAAGCTGTACATGAGCCGGGTAGGAGCGGGGCCGTTCCCGACGGAGATCCAGGGGGAAGCCGCCGCGCGCATCAGAGATGCCGGCAGCGAATACGGCACCTCCACCGGACGGCCGCGGCGCGTCGGCTGGCTGGATCTGGTGGCCCTCAGGCACACCGCCCAGGTGACGGGGGTCACCGCGCTGGCCGTAACAGGTCTGGGCGTGCTGTCGACGCTCTCCGAGCTCCGCGTGTGCGTGGGCTACTCGCTCGGGACCGAGCGGATCGACCGTGTCCCCGCGAACGTGCGCCGCTTCGGCGACGTGCAGCCCCAGTACGAGGAGCTGGAGCCCGTGGGGGGGCCGCTCGACGGCGTCAGCAAGCGCTCCGACCTGCCGCGCGGGGCGCGTCAACTGATTGATCGCGTGGAGTCCTTCGTAAACGTCCCGGTCCGCTTCATCTGCGTAAGCAAGGGCCGCGCGGGCGTGATCAGCGAATAAGACCCCGTAGCGGCGATCCTGCTATCGTAGGTCCCATGAACGACGAACGGTGGACGGACATCTTTCCGGCGACGTGCCTGCCGCTGCACGACGACTACTCCGTGAACGAAGGGGAGCTGCGCCGCTACGTGCGCTGGCTGGCCGGCTTCGACGAGATCCGCGGGCTGGTCTGCAACGGCCACACGGGCGAGATCACCTCGCTGTCGCCGGCCGAGCGCCGCCGCGTCACCGAGGTGATCGCGAGCGAGGTTTCAGGCGAGGTGCTGGTGGTCTCGGGCGTGTCGGCCGAGGGGACGCTGGAGGCGATCGAGCAGGCGCAGGCGGCCCAGGATGCCGGCGCCGACGGCATCCTGCTGATGCCGCCGCACAACTGGCTGCGCTTCGGGATGAAGCCGGAGACGCCGGTGCGGTTCTTTCAGCGCGTGGCCGAAGCGATCGACATCGGCATCGTCATCCACCTGTACCCGTTCGCCACCAAGGCGTTCTACCCGGCCGAGACGGTCATCGAGATGGCCCGCATCCCCAACGTGAAGGCCCTCAAGACCGGCACCCGCCACATGGCGCTGTACGAGCGCGACTGCCGCCTGTTCCGCCGCCATGCGCCGGACCTGTCGCTCTTGACCTGCCACGACGAATCGCTGCTGTCGTCGATGTACGTGGGCGTCGACGGCGCGCTGATCGGTTTCGCCGGCTGCATCCCGGAGCTGATCTGCGAGGCGTGGCAGGCGATGAAGGCGGGCGACTTCGCGCGCACGCGGGAGCTGCAGGACCATATCTTCCCGATGGCCGAAGCCATCTACGGCATCGGCCAGCCCTCGGGTGAGGCGCACGCCCGCATGAACGAGGCGCTGTACCAGCGCGGCGTGTTCTCGACGCCGCTGATGCGCGAACCGGTGCTGCCGCTCGACGAGGCGGAGAAGGCGCAGGTGCGCGCGGCGCTGCAGGCGGCGCAGGTGGCTCCGGTGATGCGGGAGCAGCCGCAGCCGGCGTAGTGGCCGAGATGGCCGAACCCGGGCCGAACGCCGGCGACTTCCCGCGGCCGTTCCCGGCGCTGACCCCCGAGCAACGCCTCCACCTGGAGATCTACGGCTACGTCGTCGTTCCGGGGACGCTGTCAGAGGAGGAGACGGGGCGCATCCTGGAGGCGCTGCAGCGGCTCAAGCGCGAGCTGCACTCCGCGCGCGACCGCAGCGGCGACCCGGCGGTGCGGGTGCGCGGCGCGAACCTGCTCAAGGACGAGCCGCATCACGTCTACATGGGCGCGATCGTCGAGGCCGATCCAGCCATCGCCGGCTACGCCATCCACCCGCGGCTGTTGGGCATGGCCGAGGAGTTGATGGGAAGCGAGGCGCGCATCGTCGAGGTCAACGCCCACATCAACCGCCGTGATCCCGACGCGGACCTCTCCTCGCCGGCCACGTTCCGCTTTCACCGCGGCACCGACGTGCCGTTCGGGACGCACCGCGACGGCGGCCTGTTCCACTGCAACTTCGTCAAGACCCTGACCAACCTCACCGAGCTCGGCCCCGACGACGGCGGCACCACCGTGATCGCCGGCAGCCACAAGCTCGCGCAGCCGCCGGAGGAGCTGATCGCCTGCGCCTACCGCGACCGCTCGCTGATCCACCGGGTGGTGGCGCCCGCCGGATCGACCCTGCTGTTCGGGGAGACCCTCATCCACGCCACCGGCCAGGTCCGTAGCGAGCGGGAACGCGCCATCGTCATCTGCGGCTACGCCCCGACCATGTACCAGAGCTGGGAAGACGGCGAGCTCTCAGACGCCTTCGTCGCCGACCTGCCGGAGCGCTACCGGCCCCTGTTCCTGGGCCGCCGGCACTGGCTGCGCGGCGCGCGGCGCCGCTCCCTCGCCGACCCGGTGGAGGAGGGGACCTTCGCGCTTCCCGAATGGCCGGCGCCCGGGGGCAGCCGGCACCTGACCGGGAACCGGCAGGGCGCCGCCGCGGAACGGATCGACGGACTCTGATCAGGGCGCGCACCGGATGTTCTACCAGCCCACGATCGACGCGGTCGCATCGTACGACACGAGTCTGTACTGCCAGAACGGGATCCACTATCTGTTCATCCAGTACAAGAGCCCCGGTCATACCGGACGCGGGTGCGATGGTATGGCACTGGCCACTTCCGCCGACGGCGTCCATTTCGACGAGATCGGCCCCATCTTCACCAAGAGTGACGCGACCGATGCCATGGGCGGCATCTCTCGGCCCTGGAAGGCGGGCGACCGGTACCTGCTCAGCTTCAGCGAGCGGCGCAACGGCGTTCAGTACATCCACTTCGCTGCGTCCGAGGATCTGATCCGCTGGCGGCGGCTGGGAGACGAATACCGGTTCGGTCCCGACGCGCGCTGGTACGACGATACCCCCGTCGGGCGGTGGGACGATCTGTGGGTGCTGCCGAAGGAGGACGGGACGGGCTTCCGCGGATACCTCACGGCCAGACCGTGGAACCGGACCGAGGGCATCGCCTTCGAGTCGTTCGCCCTGGCCGAGTCTGACGACGGGATCCGTTGGCGGGCGCAGCCGCCCGCTACCATCGACTGGGGGGAGTGGCCGCCGATGAGCATCGGGGAAGTGGCCGGTGTCGAGAAGATCGGCGAGCGCTACTACCTCATCCAGCACTACGCCGAGCACATGCTCGGGAACCGGCAGGTACGCGAGCACCTCGGACGCGATGAAGGGATGTACGTATTTGTCGCCGACCGTCCGGAGGGGCCGTTCCGCCCTCAAACGGAGTGCTATCGGCTGCCGCCCACCTACAATGTCTTCATGCGATTCCACGCCGCCGGCTGCGAGACGCTGGTCAATCACAAGTCCGTGGCGCGATGCGGGCGGGGATCGAGGTCCTGGATGCCGCCGCTGAAGAAGGCCGTGGTGGACGCTGACGGTCACCTGCGTCTGGGCTACTGGCCAGGCAACGAAGCGGTGAAGGGGGAGAGGATCGGCATCGACCTGACCCGCTGTGCCGTGGTGGGGGTGCCCACCTATCGCAACGCTGCCGGGCACCGGTGGCACATGTCGCCCGTCCGGCTGGAAGCGCATGAGCCGAACGGCGGAGGGGTGGCCCTGCTGGCCAACCGGTTCGACCTGGATAGGGGTATCGTCCTGGAGGGGACGATGCGGATCGAAGAGCCGCCGAAGCGGTGGAGCGGCATCGGCGTGTTCTTCGAGGAAGACGCGGAGACCCATGCGGGCACGGGGATGGTGCTGCAGACCCGCGGCCGGGCCGAGCTGGGCCCCTTCCGGGCCAGCGGCTCCACCAAGGTGCTTCCGTATCCGACGTTCAAGCCGGACGACATCGTGGAGGCGACGGTCGTGCCGGGACGGAAGTGCCGGTTCCGGGTGCTTGCCCGCCGTGGCCTGGTGGAGCTCTACTACGACGAACTCCTCATCCAGTGTTACAGCCTGCCACGCGAGCCCACGGGCCGGATCGGCCTGATCGTGGAGTCTGGCAGCGCCCTCTTCGACGGGCTGGAAGCCTGGCAGATGAACCTGTAGGTGAGGCGCTGCTCTCCTATCCCTTCAGAGATCCCAGCATCACTCCCTTGACGAAGTACTTCTGGATGAACGGATACACCACGAGGATGGGCGCCATCGCCACGAATAGCGCTGCGGCCTTGATGGTCGACGGTGCCGCCGGCAGCCCGAGTTCCCGCTTGAGGTCATCATCGAGTCTGGCCGTGATGGGATCGGTTGCCTCGATGACGATTCGACGCAGCCAGATCTGCAGCACGTGTTTCTTGTCGTCGTTGATGTAAATCAGGGAATCGAACCAGGCGTTCCAGTGCGAGACCGCCGTCCACAGGCCGATCGTGGCGATCACGGGCATCGACAGCGGGACGACGACCCGGAACAGGATGAGAACGTCATTGGCTCCGTCGATCCGTGCCGAATCCTCCAGCTCTTCCGGAGTGCTCATCAGGAAGTTCCGCATGATCAGCAGATTGAACACCGGAACGAGATTGGCGACTATCAGCACCAGTCGGGAATCCAGCAAACCGAGACTTCGCACGAGCAGGTAGGTGGGTATCAGGCCGCCGCCGAAGAACAGCGTGAACACGAAGGCGGACGTGTAGAAGTTTCGGTGTGGAAGGTATTTCTTGGACAAGGGGTACGCGGCGGCGAGCATGATGACCACGGACGCCACGGTTCCGAACACCGTGCGCAAGACCGTGTTGAGAAATCCCCAGTACAGGTCACCGTCCTCGAAGACGAGCTCATACGACTTGGTCGTAAACGGCCGAGGTATCAGCGATACGCTGCTCAGGTACGGACTGTCGCCCCGCGAGAACGACAGGGCGAGGAGGTTGGCGAACGGGTACAGGATCGTGAGGCAGAACAGCACCATGCAGAGGGCGTTTCCCGCGCCAAACAATCGTTCTCCGGTCGTGCGTATGATCATGGCTCCGCCTACCAGATCCCGTAATCGCCAAAGATCTTGGCGATTCGATTCACGACCACCACCAGGATGAGTCCGATCACGTTCTTGAACAACCCGACCGCCGCGGAGAGGCTGAAGTTGAGCTCCACCAGCCCTATTCGGTATACGTACGTGTCGATGATGTCGGCCACGTCATATACCGCCGGGTTGTAGAGGTTGAAGATCTGATCGAAGCCGGCGTCGAGCATGTCGCCGAAGCGCAGGATGAGCATGATAATCATGACCGGGACGATCGACGGAATCGTGATATGCCAGGCCTGCCGCAGCTTGCCGGCGCCGTCCATGACGGACGACTCGTAGAGCTGTGGGTCCACGCCGCTTATCGCCGCCAGAAAGATGATCGAGCCCCAACCGACCGCCTGCCACACTCCCGTGGATATCAGCACCGGAATGAACCAGCCGGTGTCGGTCAGGAAGTAGATCGGCGCCCCCCCGAACGCCTTGATGACGGTGTTCACCACTCCCGTGGACGGCGACAGGATCTGCACGATGACACCGCTCAGCACCACCCAGGACAGGAAGTGGGGCAGGTAGCTGATCGTCTGCACGACCCGCTTGAAGTGCGTCTGGTAGATTTCGTTGAGCAGCAGCGCCAGGATGACCGGCGCCGGAAAACCGAAGACCAGCCGGTAGATGCTGATGAGCAAGGTATTGCGGAAGACCTCGCCGAACTCCGTGGTGCCGCTGAACAGCCGGGCGAAGTTCGCCAAGCCGACCCACTCGCTGCCCCAGATGCCGTCGAATATTCGGTATTTCTTGAACGCGACGATGACCCCGTACATGGGGCCGTATCTGAAGATGATGGTCCAGATGAAGGCTGCGGCGAGCAGCAGGAACAGGTAGCGGTACTTGGCGTACCGAGCGACGATCGACTGCCTGTCCGCTGCGATCTCGGTACCGGTTCTCCGGCTAGCGGCGAACTTCAGCATTGAGGACCACCGTATCGGTCCCCCGGGCGGGGGACAAGATGAGCGCGACGACTCATGGTTGCTGGTCAGTGATACGAGAAAGGGGAAGCTGAGCTTCCCCTTTCATACGTATCGGTAGCACGCAGGTCCCTGCGCCCTGCTACTTCATACCGGCATGCTACTTCATACCGGCAAACATCTCGTTTGCCTCTTGCGTGAGGACGTCGCCACCGTTGCTCCGCCACGTCGCAACCACCGAGTCCCAGTCCTCGACGCTCTGCTGCCCCAGGATCACGCGATAGAAGAACTCGTTCAAGGGTTTGTCCAGGTCCGCGTACTCGACCGCCGACGGCAGAGTGAGCTTCAAGGGCCGTTCGACGGTCCGTGAGGAGCCTATGTTCTCTCGCGTCCGCATCCGCTGGAATCCACCGGGTCCGTTTGCGGGCATGTACCACCAGTGACTGCCCCAGAACGGGTTCATGGAGCCTCCGCCGGAGTAGTCGCCGAAGTAGTTGTCGATGTTCTGCAGGCGGTACTCGGTCCATTGATTGTACTTGTACACGGGGCCCTTGTCCCACTCTACCCATATCCAGGTCTCGAAGTCCGGAAACTCCCGCCTGCCTTTTCCAGATTCGTAGTAGGTGTCGAGGTTCGATGAGATCTCGTCGAGGACCTCCAGGAGGCGGATGTACTTCGGTTGCTCCCGTTCGAGCTGTCGCCCGAAGCCGATGTAGCCGGGGACCAGACCGCGAACCGGCATGCCGGCGTCACCCCTCGGCCCGACCGGGGGCTCACCGTTCACGTATGGGTGGTAGCCTGGATGGGCGGACGCATCGATCTCCTTGAAACCAAGATGCTCGTGGAGCCACATCTCCGCTGCGCACCCCGGCTCCGGGCGGCACTTCTGCGTCCAGATGTACGGCCACTGATCCTCACGAAACTGCGCCCACTTCCGGTTCAGATGGCCGTTGCCGTCCCACTGGTTGTCGTCAGCTCCCAGCGTCGATACGTATCCGATCTTGTCGTTGGCGAACTTCCAGGAAACGTCGTTCTCGCCATCCTTGCGTGCGATCTCCGTCACCCACTCCGGATCGATCAGCTCCTCTGCGTACCAACCGCCCAGCAGCGCCAGCGCTTCCTTGGTGCCGGGATCCGTGAAGCCGTACACCAGCTTCCCATCCTTCTCGACCCACTCGTACGGGGAGGTCCCGAAGGCACCGAAGAATTCGTCGAAGAACCCCTTCGGGGCATCCTGACGATTTCCCGGCGCTGTCATCGGGTAGGTGTCCCTTCTCCCGTTTCCGTCCGGATCGTCGTTCCGAAACGCCCTGAATGCCGCCTCGAACTCGTCCAGCGTTGCCGGGATCTCCGTGAAACCGGTGTTCAACAGCCACTGGGCGTTCCAGGCGATGGCACTCCGAATGTCGCCGCCGGGGCTCAGCTTCGGCAGTCCCATGTTCTTCCCGTTGAACTCGCTGAAGGACCACAGGTCAGGCACGTCAAAACCACCCAGGTAGGTGTCCATGTACGCGGGCATGTGCTCCTCGATCATCGACAGCGGCAACTCGGCCAGAACGCCCTGGTCAACGTAGGTCGCCAAGCCGGCAAGATCCATTCCGATGGTGATCATGTCCGGAATGTCACCAGCGGCCAGGATCACGTTGAGCTTCGCCACCTGATTGTCAGTTCGGATCCAGTTGACCTTGATGTTGAAGTGATCTTCCGTCCACGCCTTGGCGTGGTTCTCATCGGAGCGCCGGTGGGCGTTGCCCGTGGCCCAGTCGTACTCGTAGGTGACGTCGGCGCTCGCCCCACTTTCGTCGCTGCCCTCCGCCGGAACGATGAGTGCGCCTCCGACGAGCAGCGCGATAGCGGTCGACCACAGTACGAATCGTCGTCCAGTCATGCTTTCCTCCTGTCGGGAAGTTCAGGCTGACGCTACCACGGCCGGCGTCGCGTGTCATTTCCTATATCCTTGCCGTTCGGGTGAACACCGTAGTATGTGACAGCCGGCGGCTCGCACCCACACCGCCCAAAGGAGCGATTCGGTGACAAGACCCCACATCATCTACATCCTTTCCGACGAACACCGGGGTCAGGCCATGAGCCACACCGGGGATCCCAACGTCCGAACGCCGTGGATGGATCGGCTTGCCGGCGAGGGGGCGAGCTTCGAGCGCGCCTACGCCAACTGCCCGATCTGCACGCCGTCACGGGGGACGATCTTCTCCGGGCGTCACGCGCACGCCGGACCGGTAGCGGGGTTCTTCGACGTCTTCAAGCCCACGGCGCCCAGCACGGCCACGCTGCTGCGCGGGCTCGGCTACCGCACCGCCTACTTCGGCAAGTGGCATTGCGGCATCGTGCGCAACCAGGTGCCGGCGTCGGTGACCGAGGATACGACGGGGCGCTACGAGGGAGGATCGCGCAACCGCACGCCCGAGTGCTTCCGCGCAGGCTTCGAGGACTGGTACGGCTTCGAGAACCTGAATCGGCACTTCAACAGCTCGATCTACGAGCTCGACGGCGCCGACCCGACACCTCTGGATGGCTACGAAACCGATGCCCTCGCCGACAAGGCGCAGGAGTACCTGCGCAGCTATGATCTCGACCAGCCGCTGTTTCTCGTGCTGTCGGTCACGCCGCCCCACTTCCCGCTGATCGTTCCCGACGGCTGGAAGCGCTTCGATCCCGGCGCGCTGCAGGTGCGGCCGAACTTCACCGACACGCCGGAGATGCGCGGGCATCTGGCCACCTACTACGCCATGATCGAGAACCTCGACTGGAACATCGGCCGGCTCATGGAGTGTGTGCGTGGGCTGGCGGGGTTCGAGGACGTGCTGACGGTGTATCTCAGCGATCACGGGGACTACATGGGCTGTCACGGGCTCTACAACAAGAAGGAGCACTGTCATGAAGAGTCGGTGCGGATTCCGGCGATTTTCCACTGGCCGGGAGAGATCCCGGCGACAGGACTCAAGGACGGAATGTTCAGCCTGGTCGATCTGATGGGGACGACGTTGGGGCTGATCGGCGCCGAGGTGCCGAGCTGGAATCAGGGCACGGACTTCTCGCCGGCACTTCGGGGCGAGCGTTTCGACGCCCCGCGGGACGTGTTCCTGGAGATGGTGGGCAGCCCGCGCTGGGACCTGGCTATGCCGGACTGGCGCGGACTGGTGAACGAACGCTGGAAGTACGCCTTCAACGAGCACCGGATCGAACTGCTCTTCGATCTCGAGAACGACCCGTTCGAGCAGAACAACCTGGCGGACAGAAACCCGCCCGAGTGCGATCGGCAGCGCGCACGCCTGCTGGAGATGCTGGCCGAGACGAGGGATCCCTACTGGGACGTGCTCATCGAGCACGGCGTGGAGGCGGTAGTGCCGAAGGACGTCGCGCCGAAGCCGGGCCGCAAGCCGTACTGGCTCGGAAAGATGGCGGGCGTACGAGAAGAAGAAGGCTGAAGGAGGAACAGCCATGCCGTTGGCGCAGGACTACGTGGTGGTGGCGGAGTCGCCCGACAACGAACGGCACTTCGCCGGCTCGCCGGGGATCACCCGGCTGCCGGGCGGGGAGATGGTCGCATCCTGCGAGTGGTTCCAGCCGAAGCCGTACACGGAGACGTTTCCCAACCAGACCGAGGTGCGGGTGAGCGCGGACGGCGGCAGGACCTGGGAGCTGCGCGGCAAGACCGACATCATCTGGCCGAGCTGCTTCGTGCACGCAGGCGCGCTCTACATGATCGGCAACCGGCGCCAGTCGCGGGAGGTGGTCATCAGCCGATCGGAGGACGGCGGCCATACCTGGACGCCGGAGGTCGAGGTGTGCGACCGGCGCAGCTACGGCGCGCCGACGGCGGTGACGTTTCAGGGCGGGCAGGTCTATCGCGCCTTCGAGACCTGCCCGAGGGTGGGCCGCAGCGGCGGCGGGCGCTCCTCCTCGGAGTCGTTCGTGATGGCCGGAGACCTGAGCGGTGACCTGCTCGATCCCGCGGCGTGGCGGGCATCGCCGATGGAGCGGTTTCCCGGCGCGCCGCAGCCGATGAACACCTTCGCCTATCCGCCGGAGACCGGCACCGAGGACTGCTGGATCGAGGGCAACCTGATCTCGGTGCGCGGCAGGCTGCGCAACCTGCTGCGCCTGCACGTGCTGGGGCGAGCCACCGTGGGCCTGGCCGCCATCTGCGACCTGGAGGACGACGGCCGCACCATGAGCTACCGGTTCAGCCAGTACTGCCCGATGCCGGGCGGGCAGTGCAAGTTCCACATCGTCCACGACGGGGTCTCCGACCTGTTCTGGACGTGCGTGAATCCAGTCTCCGACACGCTGACGCCCGTGAACGACAAGCTCGCCGAGATCGGCTTCCGCGGCATCGTCGCCAACGAGCGCCGCATCCTGCTGTTGATCTACAGCGTGGACGCCCAGAACTGGTTCCAGGCCGGCTGCGTGGCGATGAGCCGCAAGCTGACCGAGTCGTTCAGCTACGCCTCCAACTTGATCGACGGCGACGACCTGGTCGTGCTGTCGCGGACCTCGGTGGGGGGTGCGAGCCAGCACGACACGAACCTCATCACCTGCCACCGGGTGAAGGGGTTTCGCGATCTGGCGCTCGATCTGACCCGCGACTTCACCCGCTGAGGGTCCATCGGAGCCCGTTGGGCGCGCCGGCTCCCGGCGGCCGGATCCATTGACCGCTCCCGCCTGAGGTGGTAGCGTCCCGCTTCGGATGGCGTTGCTGCGAGCCCACCCCGACACCGCCGTTCAGGCCGACCTCGTTTCCCTCAACCGTCCGTCGGTTCTGCAGCAGTACTACCGTCACCGTTATCTGTTCGCCCTGATGGCAGCCGCGCTCGTGTGGACCATCGTCTTCAAGTACGGCCCCATGTACGGGATCATCATAGCGTTCAAGAGGTATCGTTTTTTCGACGGCATCTGGGGCAGCCCCTGGGTCGGGCTCGATCACTTCGTGCGGTTGTTCAACGGCACCACCGACTTCGGACGGGTCTTCCGCAACACGCTCCTCATCAGCCTGTATCGATTGTTCTGGGGCTTTCCGGCGCCGATCATCCTGGCGCTGCTCCTGAACGAGGTGCGTCAGCGCCAATTCAAGCGCACCGTCCAGACGATCAGTTACCTGCCGCACTTCCTGTCATGGGTCGTCCTGGGCGGCGTGATCCGGTCCATCCTGTCCCCGTCCACCGGGGTGATCAACTTGATCATCACCGGCCTGGGCGGCGAGCGGATCCACTTTCTGGCCGACATCAACTGGTTCGTGACCGTCCTCATCACCACCGGCGTGTGGCAGCAGGTGGGGTGGGGGTCAATCATCTTTCTGGCCGCCATCGCCGGGGTGGACCCGCAACTTCACGAGTCGGCGATCGTCGACGGCGCCGGCAAGATCCGGCAGGCGTGGAGCATCACGATCCCGTCCATCATCCCGGTGATCATCATCATGTTCATCCTGCGCGTGGGTGACATCCTGGACGCCGGCTTCGACCAGATTTTCCTGCTCTACAACCCGGCGGTCTACGAGGTGGCCGACATCATCGATACGTACGTCTACCGCGTCGGTCTGGTGGAGCTGCAGTACAGCTTCGCCGCGGCCGTGGGCCTGTTCAAGAACGTGATCGGCCTGATCCTGGTGGTGATCGTCAATCGCGCCGCCAAGAGCTTCGGCGAATACGGGATCTGGTAGGGAGCGGCCGGCGTGATACTCCGCACCACCGGGGAACGGGTGTTCGGCGTCTTCAACGCCGCGTTCCTGCTGCTGTTCTCGCTCACCATCCTGTTCCCGTTCGTCAACCTGCTGGCGGTCTCCCTGACGCATGGATCGAGCGCCTACCTGAGCAACGTGATGCTGTGGCCGCGTCCCTTCTCCACCAAGTCGTATGAGGTGATTCTCCGTGACAGCAACCTCTACTGGGGCTACCTCAACACCATCCTGCGCACCGTGGCCGGCACCTTCGGTACGGTCCTGGTGCTGCTGTGCGCCGCCTATCCGCTGTCGAAGAAGTACCTGCCGCACCGCAACGTCTATACGTCGATCTTCGTCTTCACACTGTTCTTCTCGGGCGGCCTGATCCCCACCTACATGCTGGTTCGCAGCCTGAGCCTCATCGACACGCGGCTGGTGTTCATCCTGATCAACCTGGCGCCGGCGTTCTGGCTGCTCATCATGCGCAATTTCCTGATGACCATCCCGGCCGAGATCGAGGACTCGGCGCGCATCGACGGCGCCAACGAGGTCGTCGTGCTGTTTCGCATCATCGCCCCCATGTCCACGGCGGTCATCGCCACCATCGGGCTGTGGAGCGCGGTGGCGCACTGGAACGCGTGGTTCGACTCGCTCATCTACGTCAACGACCTGAAGAAGCACGTGCTGCAGATCTGGCTGCGGCGCATCGTGATCACCGCCAGCGACACGCTCACCATCCAGGCGGAGCGGGCATTCGACGAAGCGTCACTGCGGCCGGTGCGGCCGCAAACCCTCCACTCGGCGGCCATCTTCGTCGCCATGGCGCCGATTCTGGCGGTCTATCCGTTCATCCAGAAATACTTCGTGAAGGGGGTGATAATCGGGTCTCTCAAGGGGTAGCATCGCCCCGGCGGCCCCTCCGGGCCGAATCTCGACCGCGCGTCTGGACGCGAGTGAATCGCCAAACGCGCGAAGCAAACACAAGGAAGGAACGTAGAACATGCGAAAACTCTCAAAATTGCTGGTCCTGTTGCTGCTCGGCGGGTTCGCCTTCGAGCTGGCGGCCCAGGAGTACACGTACACCAGCGCGGCGACCAACATGCATCGCCGGAACGCCGAACTGAACATGACCAAGCGCTGGCTGGACGAGTACTTCAACGTCCAGTTCGACTGGGTGGTGACGGAGAACCAGTTCGAGAAACTCAACGTGCTGCTGGGAGCCGGCGAAGTGCCGGACATGATCGCCATGCGGATGAATCCGGTGCAGTTGTCCACCTACGCCGATCAGGGAGTCCTGGCCGAGCTGCCGGTAGACACCATCCGCGAAGTGATGCCGGAGTACTACGCTCACGTCGAGTCGTTCGGCGACCCGCGAGTATGGAAGTACGGCGAGATCGACGGCAAGCACATGGGGCTGCCGATCATCAGCCCGTGGAACGTGTACCGGCGCGGCATCGCCTGGAACGCGCAGTGGCTGTACAACGTCGGCATCACCAAGGTTCCAGAGACACTTGACGAGTTCGAGGAGGCGTACCTCAAGTTCCGTCATGAGGACCCCAACGGCAGCGGCAGCCAGGACACCTACGCGATTACCGCGCCGGGTGACCAGGAGACCGCCCCTGCCGGCTTCTTCCAGGAGATCTTCGGCGCCCACGGGACGTTTGCCTTCCAATGGATCGAGAAGGATGGCAAGCTGCTGTACGGCTTTACCGATCCCGGCACCAAGGAGGCGCTGGCGCTGCTGGCCGACTGGTATGCCCGCGAGATCATCGATCCGGAGTGGGTCACCGAGATTGGGCGCACGGACGGCGCCAACGACGTCTCGTGGAAGTTCGCCAACGAGAAGATCGGCTACGTCTCCTCGCTCGGCTCCGACGACTCCGAGTGGGACGGCGGCGGCCACCTGAACCGCAAGTGGCACCTGGCCCATCCCGAGCACCGCTCCTACATCTACACCGATCCCGACTGCTGGCCGGACGACTGCTCCGGCAAGGGGCACTACAGCATCATCGCCTTTACGGAGATCGATCCGGACGCCCACGCGTCGGTGACCGATTACCATCCCTACGTGGCCGGCGAGCCGCCGATCGGACCGCGCGGCGACGCCGGCATGTCGGTACGCGGCCTGCTGCCGTCGTACGTGGTCTTCGGACGGCAACTCGAGCGGGATGAGGACAAGCTCCATCGCCTGCTGGAGGTGCTGAACGCCATCGCCACCGACCGCGAGCTGTACTATTCGGCGGCGCTCGGTTGCTTCGCCGGTGATACGACGAAGGTGTGCGAGGAAGCGACGCCATGGCACTGGATCCCATGGGACGGTTCGGAGTACGGCAACTACTTCGGTCAGACCGAGGAGTGGCTGGACGACCCGCGCCGCCAGGGCGAGCTGGGCCAGAATCTGGCCGGCGGCTTCTCCACCAACCCGTTGTGGGTCTTCATGCCCTGGTACAACGTGAGCCGCGGGGCCAGCGGTGTGCAACGGCAGACGCTGTACGACACCATCGCCAGCCAGAACACCGTGGAGCAGCCGCTGAAGGTGGCGCTGCCCTCACAGGCCGAGTACGCGGACGTCGACAAGGTGCTGAAGGAGTTCTTCTACAAGGTGGTCCTGGGCACGCAGAGCATCGACGACTACGACGACGTGGTCGCCCGGTGGCGCCGCAGCGGCGGCGACATCCTGACCCGCGAAGCCAACGCGTGGTTCGACACCGTCAAGTAGACGGAGCAGGCACGTAGCCTGAGCAGGCCTCGAACGAGGTCGACAAGAGCCGGGCCGGCTGTCGGCGGGCCCGGCTCTCTTCATATTCTGGACTGGAACGGTCGCGAAGAGCAGGGAGGAAGACAGCGATGCAGCCGTTGGCGCAGGACTATGTCGTGGTGGCGGAGTCGCCCGACAAGGAGCGGCACTTTGCCGGCTCGCCGGGGATCACCCGCCTGCCCGGAGGTGAGATGGTCGCATCCTACGAGTGGTTCCAGCCGAAGCCGTACACGGAGACGCTTCCCAACCAGACCGAGGTGCGGGTGAGCGCGGACGGCGGCAGGACCTGGGAGCTGCGCGGCAGGACCGACATCATCTGGCCGAGTTGCTTCGTGCACTCAGGCGGGCTCTACATGATCGGCAACCGTCGCCGGTCTCGGGAGGTCGTCATCAGCCGGTCGGAGGATGGCGGCCACACGTGGACGCCGGAGGTCGAGGTGTGCGACCGGCGCAGCCACGGCGCGCCGACGGCGGTGACGTTCCAGGGCGGTCAGGTCTATCGCGCCTTCGAGACGTGCCCGCGGGTGGGCCGTGCCGGCGGCGGGCGCTCCTCCTGGGAGTCGTTCGTGATGGCGGGAGACCTGAGCGGTGACCTGCTCGATCCCGCGGCGTGGCGGGCATCGCCGATGGAGCGGTTTCCCGGCGCGCCGCACCCGATGAACACCTTCGCCTATCCGCCGGAGACCGGCACCGAGGACTGCTGGATCGAGGGCAATCTCATCTCGGTGCGCGGCCGGCTGCGCAACCTGCTGCGGCTGCACGTCCTGGGGCGCGCCACCGTGGGCCTGGCAGCCATCTGCGACCTGGCAGACGACGGCCGCACCATGAGCTACCGGTTCAGCCAGTACTGTCCGATGCCCGGCGGTCAGTGCAAGTTCCACATCATCTACGACCAGGTCTCCGACCTGTTCTGGACGTGCGTGAATCCGATCTCCGACACGCTGACGCCCGTGAACGACAAGCTCGCCGAGATCGGCTTCCGCGGCATCGTCGCCAACGAGCGCCGTATCCTGCTCTTGATCTACAGCGCGGACGCCCAGAACTGGTTCCAGGCCGGCTGCGTGGCGATGAGCCGCAAGATGACCGAGTCGTTCAGCTACGCCTCCAACCTGATCGACGGCGACGACTTGGTCGTGCTGTCGCGGACCTCGGTGGGCGGAGCGAGCCAGCACGACACGAACCTGGTCACGTGCCATCGCGTGCGCGGCTTCCGCGACCTGGCGCTCGATCTGACCCGCGACTTCACCCGCTGACGCTCGGCGCGGGCCGGGTTGGCCGAAGGGTTCGCGCAGGACGCGAGCATTCGCGGTAGAGTGCCCCCATGAGCACTGACAAGCCGCTGCGCGTGGCGCTGATCGGCGCCGGCAACCGGGCCAGCACCGTCTATGCGCCGATCCTCCCCCACCTAGGCGAATGGCTGGACTTGGTCGCGGTGTGCGACCCGGTGGCCGAGCACTCGGACGCGCTGGCCGCACAACTGGGCGCGCGGCCGTTCGACTCCATCCAGAAACTGGTGGACTCACAGGTGGCGGAGGCGGCGCTGGTGGTCACGCCGGTGCCCTCGCATCACTCGATCTCGTCGTTCCTCTCCGCGAACGGCATCCACCATGACGTGGAGACCTCCATGGCGATGACGCTGGGGCAGGGCCGGGAGATGTCCGAGCGCGCCGAGGCCGGCAACGTCGTCCTGCGGATCGGCGAGAACTTCTGGCGCTTTCCGTTCGACCGGATCGGCAAGACAGTGGCCGCATCCGGGGCGATCGGTGAGGTCCGGCGCGTGCTGTGCATGTACGACCACACCGGCTACCACAACAACTCGCGCTGGATCGTCTTCTACGAGTCGCACCCGCTGACGGCGCGCACGATCAGCCACGTGATGCCGGTGGCCCCGTACAACTCGATGCCGCACCGCCATCACGTCGACGAAATGTTCCACTGCAACTTCTTCACGTTCCCGGGCGACCGCCTGGTCGTGGACCTGGCGGGCAACGTCAAGGGCAACCTGGGCCGGCACCCGCGGCCAGGCTATACGGAAGTCGCAGGTTCCCGCGGCACGGTCGTGCAGACGCCGACCGAGAACTGGAACGGCATAGCCGAGGTGCGCATCTGCAGCGACGAGTCGCTCGCCAACGGCGGCAAGGCGGATATCGTCTGCCCGGTCGTGCATGAGGAGGCCGACGCCATCTGGACCCGTTCCACGGTCGAGCTGGAGGGCCGGACCATCGAGTACGTCAATCCGTATCGCGTTCCGACCCGCACCGGCCGCGGCTACTACGGCGCCGCGGTGGCCGGGCACATCGTCGATTTGGTGCTGGCCGTGCATCGGCACCGCGGTTCGCAGGAGGCGGCCGCGCAGTTGGCGAGCCGGGGCTGGGAGTACACCGACCGCGATGCGCTGATGGCGCTGGAGATGACCCAGGCATGCCGGGAGTCCGAGTTGCGCGGCGGCGAGGAGCTGGCGCTGCCGCTCGCGGACGGCCTGGAGCTCCGCTCCGAGGAGGAGCAGCTCGCGGCGCTGCGCAGCGAGCTCGGCTGCGACCCGATGGACGTCGAGGCCATGCTGGCGGTGAGTTACCCACGCCCATAGCGCCCCAAGACCGTCGCCTGCGGCTCCGCTCTTGGCCCATCCCCACCTTGGCGCTACGGACTGGGTTGGCTCAGCCGTGAGTGAGCAGATGATCGGCCACGTCGACATGGTCGGCGATGACCGGATCGACGGCCTTGTCGCCCGCGACGATGCGGTGGTGTTGCCTGCCGTCGAAGCCGAGGAGATCGACGGCTGGCTGATCAACATCGGCCAGGAGAGCATGCCGTTCCGCGTCGGTTACGGGCTCTACCGCACGCCTTCGCTGGCCGCGTCGGGCATGCCGGCCCTGCTGCGCCACAAGTTCTGGCTGTCTCCGGAGAAGGAGCAGGTGCTCGGCCGCAGGTTCATCGGGCTGTTGCTGTACGCGTCCGAGCGCGACGACTACCGCTACACCCTGCAGGCCGGCGCGGAGCTCCTGGGCACGGTGCGGCCGGCGCGCCGGGACAACCGCCGGCACCTGATCGTCGCCGAGCGGCCGATCGAGATCCTGGCTGGCGTGCCGTTCACGGTCCGCGCGGAGGGCACCGGCCCCTGCTACCTGGAGAAGGTCCTGTTTCTCAGCGAGCTGCCGGCGGCATCGTCGTTCGCGCCGCGCCTGGACCGGCTGAGCACGCGGGTGACCGCCGCCGGAACGGTCGAGCTGCACGGCATCGCTTCCGAGCCGGTGGCGGTGAGCGCGACGGCGATTCCGCTCGGGGGTGCCGGCGCCCCGGTGACCGTCGCGAGCGGCGATTACTACCCTCTGCTGGCGCTCCCGTTGCCGGGGGTGCTGCCGGGACAGCCGTACCGCATCGAGGTCGAGGCCCGCGAGCCCGGCGGCGAGGTCGGCCGCGCATCCGTCGAGGTGCCGGCGACCGCTCCGGTGCTTGAAGCGGGTGCGGAGGACCTGACGATCCCGATCGAGGTGATCGACTGCGGGCGCGACGACAGCACCGGAGCGTCGAGCTGCGGGGCCGTTGCACCCGCGGGGATGCCGCTGACCTTCGCCGTGCCCCTGCCGCGCGGCGCGCTCCGGGAACCGGCCGCGCGGGTTAGCTTCGCCGGTCCCGCGGCGGAGCCGGCGGCGGAGCCGGGCGCGGAAGAGGCGCAGGTGCGGGTGCATGCGCGCTGGCCGGACGGCAGCGCGCGCTGGGCGCTGCTGGACGCCGGCTGTCCCGGCGGTGCCCTGCCGGCGCGCGGCGTGGTGCGGCTCACCCGCGCGGACGCCGCGGCTCCGGCCGCCGCCGGAGACCTGACCTGGAGTCAGGAGGCCGGCGTCGTGAGCGGAGCGAACCTCACCCAAAGGGTGACCGCGGGCAACCGGCACCTGCGGGTGACCGTGCGGCGCGGCGGCGGCCTGTTCGAGCGGCTCCAGGTGCGCCGGGGCGCAGCGTGGAAGACGGTCGCCTGCGGTGGCGGCTGGCACGGTGCGCTGGGCAGCGGACTGCCGCTGGCCTCGCAGCCGGTGCAGGAGGTGCGGCTCGCGGAAGCGGGTCCGCGGCGGGTCGTGATCCGCGCGGAGGTACCGGTCGCAGATCCTCGCGGCGCCGAGCACCTGCGGGCCACGGTGCTGGTGCACCTGTACGCCGGCCAGCCGTTCCTGACGCTGACCCACCGGCTGGTGGTGGTGAGTCCGCTGGCCGGCGCCGCCATGCACGGCGATCTGAGCCATCTCGAGGAGCCGGGAGCGGCGGGTGACGACGTGGACGGCGCCGACCACGAGCGCGCGTCGCTGGTGCGCGTTCGGTCTCTGGAGCTGCGGCTGCCGTGGCAGCCGGTCCAGGCGGCGGGAATCGCCGGCGGGGAGACGGCGTCGCCAGGGCCCGGCGCTCCGGTGCGCGTGGCGCACGAACATGACCGCGCCTACCGCGTGGAGCGTGGGGGAGAGGTCCGAACCGTCGACGGGCATGCCGCGGGCCGCGTGGCGATCAGGTCCGAGGCCGGCCCGTGCCTGCTGGCGGTCCGCGACTTCTGGGAGCGCTATCCGAAGGCGGTGCGGTGCGATCCGGACGCGGTCGCCGTCGAGCTGCTCCCGGCGCTCGGAGAGGTCGAGCTGCCGGACTACGAACGCGAATGGCACCGGCTCTACTTCTGGCTCGACCGGCCGTCCGGCTGCTACCGGATCAAGGTGGGCAGCGCTCTCACGACGGAGCTGATGCTGTGCTTCGCGGACGACGTGGAGTGTCGGACCGCCGCCGCCGATTGGTTTCAGGGGCATCTGGCGGTCCGCCCCGACTTCGACTACGCAGGCGGGACCGGGGCGCTGGAACCGCTGGCCGCCAAGCACGACTCGCCCCATCCGCCCTACGAACGCATGGTCGACCGCGCGCTGAGCGAGTGGCTGGAGCACCGTGCCACCCGTCACGAGGTGGGCTTCATGAACTACGGCGACACCTTCAAGGGCAGTGCCGAGTCCGGCGGCCTCTGGGAGAACAACGAGTACGACGCCGCCTGGTGCCACCTCACCGAGTTCCTGCGCGGCGGCGACCCGCGCTGGCTGTCCCTTGGTTACGAGTCGGCGCGTCATACGCTCGACATCGACACCTGCAACCACTCGCGCGACCCGTCCCAGGTCGGCGCTCAGATCACCCACATGGCCGGCCACGTCGGTGGCTATCTGCCGCCGTTCTTCCGCAACAAGATGGCCGGCTCCGCCACCTTGCCGTCGCACATGTGGGTGCAGGGGCCGGTGCTGTACTTCCTGCTCACCGGCGACTCCTTCGCTGCCGAGGTCCTGGAGCACACCGCACGCTGGATGACCGCCAACCTGCGCTATTTCTCCATCGGCAACGCCCGCGAGTGCGGCTGGCAGCTCACCCATCTGTGCGCCCTGGACCGGATGGGCGACGATCCCCGCTACCTCAATGCCGCCGCCATCATCGTCGAGCACATCCTGGCCGCGCAGAGCCCCGGCGGCGGCTGGGAGCGGGTGCTGACCGCCAGCCACGGCGGCCGCCGGCTGCCGCGCCCGTTCGGCGAGGCGGGCTTCATGGTGGGAGTCCTGCTGTCGGCGCTGCGCCGCTATCATGACCTGACGGGCGATCCCCGGGTGGCCGCCGCGATTGCGGGCGGAGCGCGCTGGCTGGTGGAGCGCACCTACGACACCGGGGCCGGGCACTTCCGCTACACCTCGTGTGCGCAGGGCGGTGGCGGACCCTCGGCGGAGTGGTCGCTGCAGGTGCTGGAAGGGTTGGCCGACGCCAACCGCCTTGCCCCCAGCGCCGAGGTTTCGGCCATCCTGCGCCGCAATCTGGCCGACATCGGGCTGACCGGCGAGGAGGTGTTCGGACGCCCGCGGGTCGGCAAGGCACTGACCCAGGAAGCGTGCTACGTTCCGGCCCTGCTGTGGGCGTTGACGCACCAGGAGACGACACCGCCGTGAGCGAACCGTTCGTCGGCCATGTCGACGTGGCCGGCGATGACCGGATCGACGGCATCGCCGCCCGCGACGACACGGTGGCGCTGGAAGCCGTCGAAGCGGAGGTGATCGACGGCTGGCAGATCAACATCGGCCAGCAGAGCATGCCGTTCCGGGTGGGTTACGGGCTCTACCGCACGCCGTCGGTGGCCGCGTCCGGCGCACCGGCGATGCTGCGCCACCGCTTCTGGCAGTCGCCGGCACGGGAGCAGGTGAGCGGCCGCAAGTACATCGGGCTGCTGCTGTATGCATCGGAGCGGGACGACTACCGCTACACGATGCTGGCCGGCTCGGAGCTCGTGGGCACGGTACGGCCGGCGCGTTGGGACAACCGCCGGCACCTGATCGTCGCCGACCGTCCAGTCGAGATCCTGGGCGGCGGTGTGCCGTTCACGGTGCGTGCGGAGGGCACCGGCCCCTGCTATCTGGAGAAGGTCCTGTTTCTTGGCGAGCTGCCCGACGCATCGTCGTTCGCGCCCCGTCTGGACCGTCTGAGCACCCGGGTGAGCGGCCACGGAACGGTCGAGTTGCACGGCACCGCCTCCGAGCCGGTGACGGTGACCGCGACGGCGACCCCGCTGGGAGGGGCCGGCGCCGCGGTGACGGCCACCGGCGACGACTGCTACCCGCTCCTGGCGCTGCCGCTGCGCGGGGTGCTCCCCGGGCAGCCGTACCGCATCGAGGTCGAGGCCCGTGAGCCCGGTGGCGAGGTCACGCGCGCATCCGTCGATCTGCCGGCGACCGCTCCGATAGCTGAATCGGGCGCGGCGGACCTGACGATCCCGATCGAGGTGGTCGACTGCGGGCGCGACGACAGCACTGGCGCGGCGAGCTGCCGGACCGGCGCGCCCGCGGGGATGCCGATGACCTTCGCCGTGCCTCTGACGCGCGGCGCGCTGAGGGACCCGGCTGCGCGGGTCAGCTTCGCCGGTCCTGCGGCGGAGCCGGGCGCGGACCCGGACGGGCAGGAGGCGCAGGTGCGGGTGCACGCGCGCTGGCCGGACGGGAGCGCGCGCTGGGCGCTGCTGGACGTAGGCTGCCACGGTGGAGCGCTGCCGGCCCGCGGCGTGGTGCGGCTCGCCGGGGCGGACTCCGCGACCCCGAGCGCCTCCGGAGACCTGACCTGGAGTCAGGAGGAGGGCGTCGTCAGCGCGGGCAACCGCCACCTGCGCGTGACCGTGCGGCGCGGCGGCCGCCTGTTCGAGCATATCCAGATCCGCCGTGGCGAGCGCTGGACGACCATCGTCAGCGGCGGCGGCTGGCACGGCGCGCTGGGCAGCGGACTGCCGCTGGCGTCGCAGCCGGTGCAGGAGGTGCGGATCGAGGAAGCGGGTCCACGCCGGCTGGTGATCCGCGCGGAGGTGCCGGTCGCCGATCCACAGGGCGTGCAGCACCTGCGCGCCACCGTGCTGGTGCACCTGTACGCCGGCCAGCCGTTCCTGAAGGTGGTGCAGCGGCTGGTGGTGGTCACGCCGATCGCCGGCGCGGCCATGCACGGCGACCTTGCCCATCTCGAGGGGCACGAGGCGGCTGGTGACGACGTCGACGGCGCCGATCACGAGCGCGCGTCGCTGGTGCGCGTTCGGTCCCTGGAGCTGCGGCTGCCGTGGCAGCCGGTCCAGGCGGCGGGAATCGCCGGCGGGGAGACGGCGTCACCGCGGCCCGACGCTCCGGTGCGCGTCGCGCACGAACATGATCGCGCCTACCGTGTGGAGAGCGGAGGAGAGACCCGCACCGTCGCCGGGCATGCGTCGGGCCGCGTGGCGATCAGGTCCGAGGCCGGCCCGTGCCTCCTGGCAGTCCGCGACTTCTGGGAGCGCTATCCGAAGGCGGTGCGGTGCGATCCGGACGCGGTCGCCGTCGAGCTGCTTCCGGCGCTCGGCGCCGTCGAGCTACCGGACTACGAACGCGAATGGCATCGCCTGTACTTCTGGCTCGACCGGCCGTCAGGGTGCTACCGGATCAAGGCTGGCAGCGCCCTCACCACGGAGATGCTTCTGTGCTTCGCGGACGACGCGGAATGTCGGACCGCCGCCGCCGACTGGTTTCAGGGCCATCTGGCGGTCCGCCCCGACTTCGACTACGTGGTAGGGACCGGCGCCCTGGAACCGCTGGCCGCCAAGCACGACTCGCCCCATCCGCCCTACGAGCGGATGGTCGACCGCGCGCTGAGCGAGTGGCTGGAGCACCGTTCCACCCGTCACGAGGTGGGCTTCATGAACTTCGGCGACACCTTCAAGGGCAGTGCCGGGTCCGGCGGCTTCTGGGAGAACAACGAGTACGACGCCCCTTACTGCCACCTCACCGAGTTCCTGCGCGGCGGAGACGCGCGCTGGCTGGCCCTGGGCTACGAGGCGGCGCGCCATCTGCTCGACATCGACACCTGCAACTTCTCGCGCGATCCGGGTCAGGTCGGCGCCCAGGTCACCCACATGCCGGGCCACGTCGGCGGCTATCTGCCGCCGTTCTTCCGCAGCAAGATGAGCGGCTCCTCCACCATGCCGTCGCACATGTGGGTGCAGGGGCCGGTGCTCCATTTCCTGCTCACCGGCGATCCCTTCGCTGCCGAGGTCCTGGAGCACACCGCGCGCTGGATGACCGCCAACCTGCGTTACTTCTCCATCGGCAACGCCCGCGAATGCGGCTGGCAGCTCACCCATCTGTGCGCCCTGGACCGCATAGGCGACGATCCCCGCTACCTCAACGCGGCGGCCATCATCGTCGAGCGCATCCTGGCCGCGCAGAGCCCGGGCGGCGGCTGGGTGCGGGTGCTGACCGCCAGCCACGGCGGTACCCGGCTGCCGCGCCCGCGCGGTGAGGCCGGCTTCATGGTCGGGGTGCTGCTGTCGGCGCTGCGGCGCTATCATGACCTGACGGGCGATCACAGGGTGGCAGAGGCGATTACCGGAGGAGTCCGCTGGCTGGTGGAGCACACCTACGACGCCGCGGCCGGGCACTTCCGCTACACCTCGTGCGCGGAGGCCGGTGACGGCCCCTCGGCCCAGTTCTCGGTGCAGGTGCTTGAAGGGTTGGCAGACGCCAACCGTATTGCGCCCAGCGCCGCGATCGCCACGATCCTGCGCCAAAACCTGGCCGACATCGGGCTGGCCGGCGAGGAGGTGTTCGGCCGCCCGCGGGTCGGCAAGGCGCTGACCCAGGAAGCGCGCTATATCCCGACGTTGCTGTGGGCGTTGACGGACGCCCTGGCGGAGCACCCGAGTTGAGCATGGCCAGCCAGCCGACCGTGGCGCCCACCGGGCTTCGCAGCCGGCTGCCGGCCCTGCTCGCGCGCGTGCGCAAGGACCGCGCGCTGTACGTCATGCTGGCGCTGCCGGTCCTGTTCTTCCTGATCTTCCACTACCAGCCGATGTACGGGGTGCTGATGGCGTTCAAGGAATTCAAGATCAGCAAGGGCATCCTGGGCAGCCCGTGGGCGGACAACTTCGGCTTCTACCACTTCATCCGCTTCTTCTCCTCCAACGCTTCCTTTCGCCTGATCAACAACACGTTCCAGCTTTCCTTCTGGTCGCTGGTGTGGGGCTTCCCGGCGCCGATCATCCTGGCCTTGCTGCTGCACGAGTGCCGCCTGCCGCGCTTCAAGAGGACCGTGCAGACGGTCACCTACCTACCTCACTTCATCTCCATCGTCGCCATCGTCGGCATCCTCACCCTGCTGCTGTCGCCGCGCGACGGATCGATCAACCACATTCTCGCCCTGGTCGGCCTGGAGCGGATCTACTTCATGGCCGACTCGAACTGGTTCCGTCCCGTCTACGTCATCTCCGGCATCTGGCAGGACGTGGGCTTCGGGGCGATCATCTATCTCGCTGCCCTCAGCCGCGCAAATCCCGAGATCTACGAGGCGGCCACCGTGGACGGCGCCAGCCGCCTGCAGCGCATCCGGCACGTGTCGGTGCCCAGCCTGATGGCGGTCGCGATCATCCTGCTGATCCTCCGGACCGGGAGCATCCTGTCGGTAGGCTTCGAGAAGGTGTTCCTGATGCAGAACGACCTCAACATCCGCGTCTCCGACGTGATCCAGACCTACGTGTACCGGGTCGGTCTGCGCGGTCGGGAGTTCTCCTTCGGGGCCGCGGTGGGGCTGTTCCAGTCGGTGGTGGGGCTGATCCTGCTGGTCATCGTCAACAAGGTCAGCTCCAAGGTGTCGGAGACCTCCCTATGGTAGGCGCAGGCCAATGGTAGGCGTGCGCCGGGTCGAGCGGTTCGACCTGCTGGTCATCGCGGTGCTGCTCGCGGCCGGCGCGGCGACCCTGTATCCGGTCATCAACGTGTTCTCCATCTCCCTGAGCCACCCGAACGAGGTGGCGCGCGGCATCACCTGGCTGCCGCGCCACCTCGACCTGAGCGCCTACGAGTTCATCCTCGACCACCCGATGATCGGCGTCGGCTACCGCAACTCCCTGATCTACGTGACGATCGGGACGACCATCAACCTGGTCATGACCTGCCTGTGCGCCTACCCGCTGTCCAAGAAGGGCCTGGTGGGGCGCAAGTTCGTGATGCTCCTGATCGTGTTCACGATGTTCTTCTCCGGCGGCCTGATCCCCACCTACCTGCTGGTGCGGGCGCTGGGCATGGTCAACACCATGTGGGCGCTGCTCATCCCGGGCGCGATCGCGGCCTACAACATGATCATCCTGCGCACCTTCTTCCAGTCGATTCCGGAGGACCTGGAGGAGTCGGCGTTCCTGGACGGCGCCGGGCGGTGGCGGATCCTGGCCAGCATCGTCCTGCCCCTCTCCAAGGCGGGCCTGGCGGCGATCGGCCTGTTCTACGCCCTGGGCCACTGGAACAGCTACTTCAACGCGCTGATCTACCTCAACGATGCGGAGAAGTATCCGCTGACGATGATCGTGCGGGAGATCGTGCTGCAGGAGGTGGTGGCCAAGCGCCAGGAGCTGTCAGGCGACGTGTTCGACGCGGAGCGGGAGGCGAAGTTCGCCGCCTACACGCAGAATTTCCGTTACGCGACGGTGTTCGTGTCGATAATACCCATGTTGATCATCTATCCGTTCTTGCAACGGTACCTGGTACAGGGAGTGATGATCGGATCACTGAAGGAGTAACGGCGCCGCGGCCGCCTCATCGCGGCCAGCCCTTTGTCAAAGGGCGGCGCAAACATCACGCTTCGCCCGCAGGGTGAAGCAGAGGAAGGCAGGATGAAGAAACTGATTCTCATCCCCACGATGCTCGCGCTGGTCGCAGCGGGAGCCTTTGCGACCGGAGAGGAGGAGGGTTCCGCGGCAGCGCCGACGCTGGTCTACTGGACGGACAACCCGAACCTGACATCGGATGCGGCGATCTACGCCATCGTTCTGGAGGAGGCACAGGTGCAGCTCGACGTCACCGGGATTCCGGAGGAGTCCTACGGCGACAAGCTGCAGCTCGCAGCCGCGGCGGGCGACATGCCCGACGTGATGGGTCGGATCATCGACTCCACCGTGCGCCCGCTGGGCTACGACGGGTTCCTGATGCCGCTCCGCGACATCACCATGGAGAAGGTGCCCAACCTGTGGCAGGCCATCGAGAGCCGCGGCCTGAACATCGCCGCGCACTCCGGTCTGTTCGGCGACGGCACGGGCGAGTTCTGGATGGCGCCGCGCTTCGGCTACAACGGCATCTGCAACGCCGCCAGCTATCGCGTGGACCTCCTGGAGGCCGTCGGCATGGAGCCGCCGACCACCACCGAAGAGCTGCGCGAGGTGACGATGGCGATCAAGGCTCAGTTCCCGGACATGATCCCGATCATGCCCCGCTCGCAGGGGTTCGCCCTGATGTGGTTCCGTGAGATGTTCGGCGTCAAGTTCGCGCCCATGGGCACGGTCGAGGAGGCCACCGATGCCTACCGCGACATGCTCCGGTATCTGGCCGGACTGTACCGGGACGGGCTGATCGACCAGGAGTGGATCACCGGCAGCGAGGAGCAGCTCAAGCAGGCCTACAACGCCGGCCGGGTGGCGTTCGAGTACGGCTTCGGCGCGTTCTCGATGCCGGGACGCATCGGCGCGTTCATGGCCGAGCACGGCATCACTGCCGAGGACCACGCCGCCTCCAACGAGTCCGAAGCGGCCGCCAAGGCGTATGCGGCGCGTTACCATGAGGTCGTCGGCTTCCTGGATCCGATCACGGTCAATCCCGGTGACAAGGTGGTGCCGTCGTGCATCACCAACACCCGTGGCGGCTTCGAGGACAGCGGCCTGTCGGTGAGCACCACCGTGGCGGACGAAGACGCCGCGATGCGGCTGCTGAACTGGGTGTACCAGCCGGACGCCAGCGGCCACCATACCGGCGGCTGGGGCAAGCAGGGCGTCGGCTGGGACTTCGACGCCGAGGGCGTCGGCCGCGCGCTGCCGAGCAAGGATCCCGATTTCATCGGCGAGGCCGCGTTCCGGATGATGCCGGACGTCGGCCGCGTGTCATCCAATGCCCTCTACCAGACACTGGCCGACATGGATCGACGGGTGGCGGACCGCGCCTTCCTGGAGACCCGCGACGTGATCGCGTTCGCGGACGACCGCGACCGCCAGCGCCACAACGACCTGCGCGCGCAGATCAATCCGATCATCGGCGAGTGGCGGGCCAAGTTCGCGACCGGTCAGGCCGACGTGGACTCCCAGTGGGATGAATACATCGCCGATCTGAAGAAGGCCGGGCTCGACGAGTACGAGCAACTCAAGCAGGACAACCTGGTCGAGGGTGTCCCGCACCTGCAGCCGCTGTCCCAGTTCCTGAACTGACGAGAGAGGCTGTTTCAGCGGCTCCGGACCTCCGCGGTCCGGGGCCGCTCTAAGGTGAGCCTCACGCATCGATGAGCTCTTATGCCGGAGAGTAGAGAGCGGCGTCATCCATCCCCTCGCGGTCCCCGACGTTGCCGTCTCCATCGACCGGCTGCTGTGACCGGATAAGCGCAGACAAGCGAATAGCGGCGCCGCGGTCGCTCATGACGCGGCCAGCCCTTTGTCAAAGGGAGGCGTCACACCACGCTTCACCCGGAGGGTGAGGCAGAGGAAGGCAGGATGAAGAAACTGATTCTCATCCCCACGATGCTCGCGCTGGTCGCAGCGGGAGCCTTTGCAACCGGCGAGGAGGAGGGTTCCGCGGCAGCGCCGACGCTGGTCTACTGGACGGACAACCCGAACCTGACCTCGGATGCAGCGATCTACGCCATCGTCCTGGAAGAGGCGCAGGTGCAGCTCGACGTCACCGGGATTCCGGAGGAGTCCTACGGCGACAAGTTGCAGCTCGCGGCCGCCGCGGGCGACATGCCCGACGTCATGGGACGGATCATCGACAACACCGTGCGGCCGCTGGGCTACGACGGGTTTCTGATGCCGCTCCGCGACGTCACCATGGAGAAGGCGCCCAACATGTGGCAGGCCATCGAGGACCGCGGCCTCGACATCGCCGCGCACTCCGGTCTGTTCGGCGACGGGACGGGCGAGTTCTGGATGGCGCCGAATTTCGGCTACAACGGCATCTGCAACGCCGCCAGCTACCGCGTGGACGTGCTGGAGGCCATCGGCATGGATCCGCCGACCACCACCGACGAGCTGCGCGAGGTGACCATGGCGATCAAGGCGGAGTTCCCGGACATGATCCCGATCATGACGCGCGCAGCATGGGCCACCCTGATGTGGTTCCGGGAGATGTTCGGAGTCAAGTTCGCGCCCATGGGCACGGTCGAGGAGGCCACCGACAACTACCGCGACATGCTCCGCTATCTGGCCGGTCTCTACCGGAACGGGCTGATCGACCAGGAGTGGATCACCGGCACCGAGGAGCAGGTCAAGCAGGCATACAACGCCGGCCGGGTGGCGTTCGAGTACGGCTTCGGCGCGTTCTCCATGCCGGGACGCAAGGGCGCGTTCATGGCCGAGCGCGGCATCACCGCCGCGGATCACGAAGCCTCCAACACGTCCGAAGCGGCCGCCAGGGCGTATGCGGCGCGCTACCATCAGGTCATCGGTTTCCTGGACCCGATCACGGTCCAACCCGGTGACAAGGTGGTGCCGGCGTGCATCACCAACACCCGCGGTGGCTTCTCGGACAGCGGGCTGTCGGTGAGCACCACCGTGGCGGACGAAGACGCCGCCATGCGGCTGCTCAACTGGGTGTACCAGACGGACGCCAGCGGCCACCATACCGGCGGCTGGGGCAAGCAGGGAGTCGGCTGGGACTTCGATGCCGACGGCTTTGGCCGCGCGCTTGCGACCAAGGATCCCGACTTCCTTGGCGAGGCCGCGTTCCGTATGATGTCGGATGTCGGCCGCCTGTCGTCCAACGCCCTCTACCACACGCTGAGGGACATGGATCGACGCGTGGCGGACCGCGCCTTCCTGGAGACCCGCGACGTAATCGCGTTCGCGGATGACCGCGACCGCCAGCGCCACAATGACCTGCGCGCGCAGATCGGGCCGGTCATCAACGAGTGGATGGCCAGGTTCGCGACCGGGCAGGCGGACGTGGACTCCCAGTGGGATGAATACCTCGCCGAGCTGATGAAGGCCGGGCTCGAGGAGTACGAGCAACTCAAGCAGGACAACCTGGTCGAGGGTGTCCCGCACCTGCAGCCGCTGTCCCAGTTCCTGAACTGACGACAGAGGTTGTGCTTCCAGCGGCTCCGGATCCCCGCGGTCCGGGGCCGCTTTCTCAGGCTATGATGGACGACGAGGAGTAGTCATGGCCCTGATGACGAAAACCTGGACGGTGGCCGAGTACCACCGGCTCGTCGACCAGGGAATCCTGGATGATCAGCCGGTGGAGTTGCTCGCCGGAGAGATCGTAGTCATGTCGCCCGAAGGGGTGCCGCACGCATCCATCAGTGTCGACGCTGGGGAGTACCTGATGCGGCTGTTGGGTGAGCGTGCCCAGATGCGCCAGGCAAAGCCGATCACACTCACCGCAGTCGACTCCGAACCGGAGCCGGACTTGGCAGTCGTGGAACGGTTGGGGCCAGCGTATCGCGACCATCACCCGTATCCGGAGAACGTGTTCTGGCTCATCGAGTACGCGAACACGAGCCTGAGCAAGGACCTCGACCAGAAGAAGCGGCTATATGCCGAAGCGGGCATTCCGGAGTATTGGGTCGTGAATCTCAGGGACATGACCGTGTTGGTGTTCCGCGACCCGGGCGCGGGAACCTACCAAACCGAGCAGACCCTGGATGGCGGCGTCATTCACCCGCTGGCTCTCCCCGGCGTCGCGGTCTCCGTAAGCCGGCTGCTGTAACCTCAAGGTTCGCGAGGCGCGCCTCCCTCTCAGACCAAGCCGCCGCCGCCGTCAACGGTGATGGCGGAGCCGGTGATCATCTCCGCCGCATCGGAGGCGAGGAAGGCGAACGCCTCGGCGATCTCCTCGGGCCGGGGGAGGCGTCCCCATGGCGTGCCGCGGAGGCGGCCCTCGTAGTTGGCCGGGTTGTCGATCGAGGTGGACCAGTCGTTCGGGCTGTGGTCGCTGGAGCCGCGAATGAACGGCGTGTCGACGTGGCCGGGGTTCACCTGGCAGCAGCGGATGCCCTCGGCCGCGTACGAGCCCGCCGTGGCCGCGGTGAGGGCGCTGACCCCGAACTTGCTGCAGGCGTAGGCGGGAGCGCCGCCGCCGGCGCGCAGCGACGCCAGCGAGCCGACGCTGATGATGCAGCCGCCGCCGGCGCGGCGCATGGCCGGCACCACCGCCTTGATGCCGATGAAGATGCCGGTCAGGTTCAACTCCAGGATGCGCCGGAACTGCGCTACCGTCATCTCGTCGTAGCTCACCCGGTGGTTGCCGCCCGCCAGGTAGCACATGGTGGTCAGGCTCCCGAAGCGGGCCTCCACCTCCTCCACGGCCGCCTGCCACGCGTCCGGTTCGGTCACGTCCAGCGCCACCGCAAGCGCCGCGCCGCCAGCGCCCGTTATTTCGGCGGCGACCGCTTCGGCAGCGTCGAGCCGGTAATCGGCCACCGCCACCCGCGCCCCGTCCGCCGCGAACCGTCGCGCCACAGCCGAGCCCATGCCTCCCGCGCCGCCGGCGATCAGCGCCACCCGGCCATCCAGCCGCCGGCGGCTACGCTCCTCCTCGCTCCGTTCCCGTTCCATCGACACCTCCATACGACCCTCCCGTCTGCCGGGTGAATGATTGACCCATCAACTCCGGCGTGTGGTATTCATCTCATTTGACAGCTCTCTGAAGGCGCGCCTACGATCCCTGAATCACATCCGAGCCGTCAAGACGGAGGATCGACGATGAAAAAGGTAATGGCAATAGCGATTGCACTGCTCATTCCTTTCGCTACGCTTTGGGCCGCGGGCGATGAAGAGACGCAAACGGATGCCGCCGCAAGGGCGATCGGCGGAGATCCCTTTGCACCGTTCGACGAAACCGTAACCTTCAGGCTGGGTGTCCACCGATGGGCGAACGCTCCCGAGGGAATGACCATCGAGGACAATCCCTTCGTCGACTACGTGAGCGACAAGCTGAACGTCGAATTGGAGGTTCTCTGGGAAGTCGACCCGGGCGGCTTCGAAGACAAGATCTCCCTGGCCATGGTGAGTGGAGACCTGCCCGACGCTTTCATGGTAAGCGAACCGATACTGCTCTCGCTCGTCGAAGCGGACCTGATCACGGATCTGACCGAATACTATGACAAGCTGGTCTCGCCCTACATCAAGGACATTCACGCATCCTACGGAGATCGCCTGCTCGATACCGTGATGTTCGACGGCCGGATGATGGCCATTCCCGGAACCAATCTCGGCGGCGCCCAACAGATGTTGTGGATCAGGATGGATTGGCTCGACAAGCTGGGCATGGAGGTCCCGGAGACGCTCGACGAGGTCATCGACGTCGCCAGGGCGTTCGTCGAAAACGATCCCGACGGAAACGGTGTCGACGACACCGTGGGCTTTACGATCGAGCCCAAGGTCGCGATGCGTTACAACAGTATCCACGGACTCGACCCGGTGTTTGCGGTGTTCGGTGCCTTCCCACGTCTCTGGATTCGCGATGACGCGGGCGACATCGTGTATGGCACGATAGCGCCGGAGACGAAAGAAGCCCTGCGGTTCGTCACCCAGATGTATCAGGAAGGGCTGATCGACAAGGAGTTCGTCACGCGGGTAGGTAGCGGTGACGATGCCAACTCGGTCATCGCCGGCGGGAAAGCCGGAATGATGTTCGGCCCCTGGTGGTCAGCCTACTGGCCGCTCAACAACTCCGTGGAGAACGACCGCAGTGCCATCTGGAAGCCGGTCGTCGCGCCGGTGAACGATGCCGGCGAGTTCTGGGCCTACAGTCAGAATCCCAACAACGGCAACCTCGTGGTCAGGAAAGGCTATGAGTACCCGGATGCCATCATCAAGGTGCTCAATGTCGAAACGGAGGCGCGCTTCGCGTCGCTCGCCCACGAGATCGAGGAGCTCGTCCAAGAGAACCAGGGAACCATGGGCTGGTGGTCGATGCCCCTGCAGCTCGACTATGAGGACATCGTCTACCGGACGTATGAACGGCTGGACGAGGCACTGAGGAACGACAACCCCGATTCGCTCAAGGTCTTCGACCGGCTCATGTACGATGCCATCGTCGCGGACCGGGCGAATCCCAGGCAGGACACCTCGACATGGGCGGAAGCGACCGCACGGTATGACGGTCAGTCGCTGACCTACGGCGACAACATTCTCAGACGAGAGGTCGTCTTTTTCGGGATCACTCCAACGATGGAGCAGCGATGGGCCTCGCTGGAAAAGATCGAGGACGAGATGATGCTCAGAATCATCACCGGCGAATCGGATATCGACGCCTTCGACGAGTTCGTCGCGCAGTGGAAGAGCATCGGCGGAGACCAGATAACGGAGGAGGTCGTCGCAGCGGTCAACCGTTAATCCCGGTGTGAAAGGGCCGGCACGCGGTTGCCACCGGGCTTTCGCGCCGTCTCCCCGTCGTGCTCCGTGCTGCTTGGGGCTGACAGCCTTCCTTGACGGGGAGGCTGTCAGCGGTTCGGGCCCATGAAAACCAAGCGCAGCAATCTCGATTACCACTTGATGCTCCTGCCGGGGACGCTGCTCCTTGTGGTGTTCTCGGTCATTCCGATGTTCGGAATCGTCATCGCGTTCCAGAAGTTCGTGCCCGCGAAGGGCTTCTTCGGGTCGCGATGGGTCGGGCTCGACAACATCCTGTTCATGTTCCAGATTCCGGACAGCAGGCAGGTATTCGTCAACACCGTCGTCATCGCGGTCGCGAAGATCGTCGTGAATCTGATCATTCCGCTGGTAGCGGCACTGCTGTTGAACGAGGTCAGACTGCGTTGGTACAAGCGGGCCGTGCAGACGGTGATCTACCTTCCGCACTTTCTCTCCTGGGTTGTGTTTGCGGCGATGATCGGCAACACGTTCTCTTACGACGGATTCGTCAACAACGCGCTGAGAGTATTCGACGTAGAACCGATATTGTTTCTCGCGAGCAATGTCTGGTTCAGGCCCGTGATCGTGTTCACCGACGCATGGAAATCGTTCGGATTCGGTACGGTGATCTATCTGGGCGCGCTGACCGCCATCGACCCCGCCCTCTATGAGTCGGCCGCGATCGACGGCGCCAGACGGTTGCAGCAGTTGATGCTGATTACGCTGCCGGGCATCGTTTCGACCGTGATCCTCATGATGACGCTCAGCCTGGGGAACATTCTCAATGCGGGATTCGAACAGATATTGAATCTATACAATCCGCTGGTGTATTCCACCGGGGACATCATCGACACGTACGTCTATCGGGTGGGCCTTGTGGGGAGGCAATATGGTATCGGTACGGCTGTGGGGCTGCTGAAGTCCGTAGTCAGCTTCTTTCTCATCTGGCTGTCGTACGGGCTGGCGTCCCGGTACGCGAACTACCGCATCTTTTGATCTGAAGGCCAGTTGCGGTGGCGGTCACATCGTCGAGTCGAATCGACAAGGCAGCGGACGCGGTCATCATGGTCCTGGTGGGCTGCCTGGGCCTGGTGTGCTTGATTCCGATCTTGAACTCGCTGGCTCTTTCGCTGAGCGACAGAGCGATCGTGGAGGCGGGGACCGTGTTTCTGGTGCCGCGCAAAATCAACCTGACGTCGTACGGCATCATCCTTGAAGACAGACAGTTCTTTCGATCGTTTCTCATCTCGATAGAGCGTGTCGTGTTGGGGGGAATTGTCAACTTCGTGATCACGTTGCTCATGGCGTACCCGCTTTCGAAGGAAAGGTCGGTCTTTCGGGCACGTGAGGTGTACATCTACCTGCTGCTGGTTACGATGCTCTTCAGTGGCGGGTTGATTCCCATTTACATGATCGTGAACGCGGTCGGCATTGTGGATACCATCTGGGCTCTCGTGCTGCCGGGGGCCGTCCCGGTATTCAGCGTCATCATCATGATGAACTTCTTCAGGCAGGTGCCGAAGGAGCTGGAAGAGGCGGCGACGGTCGATGGTGCGCGGCAGGCCACGATTCTGGCGAAGATCTACTTGCCGCTGTCGGTGCCGTCGATCGCGACGGTCACGTTGTTCTCGATGGTGGGGCATTGGAACGCGTTTTTCGACGGCTTGATCTACATGAATTCGCCAAGAAACTACCCGCTGCAGACCTATATCCAGACTCTCGTGCTCGGACAACATGACTTCACCAGGCTTACGGTCGAAGAGATCAAGAGGATGTCGCAGACCTCTTCGAAGACGCTGAACAACGCCAAGATCATCGTGTCGATGATTCCCATGATGATGGTGTATCCCTTTCTGCAGCGGTACTTCGTCAAGGGGCTGGTGCTGGGGTCGGTCAAGGGATGATGGCCTCGGTGGTGCATGACGTGGGCGGGGAGGGGGACGGCGCCGTTACCGTGATCCCTGTCCCCGAGTCGGTGGCCGGATGTCGGGATTTCAGGGTGAGCCTGGCGGGCACGTGGAACTTCACCAGCGATGCGCCCCAAGAGTTGTGCAAGACGGGGAAGACCGGGGGAACCGTGGAACGGGTCTCGGTACCGGGCAACCTGGACTCTCAGGGCATGGCGGTCATCGTGCCCATCGAGCAGCATGGCGGTGCGTTCGACAGCCAGGACTGGTCGTGCGGTTCAGTCCCGTGTGCGTACCACAGGAAGGTCGCGATACCGGAGGCGTTCGAAGACAAGCGCATCTTCCTGAAGATGGAAAAGGCGGCCGCGAAGACGGAAGTCTGGTTCGACGGGGAGCTGATCAAGACACACATCGGCGGCCACACCGAATGGGACTGCGAGTTGACGAACCGGGCAGTGGCGGGACAGACGCATGATCTGGCTTTGCACCTGGAGAACGGGAGCGGTGCACACGAAACCGAGTTCATCAACTACTATGGCATCATAGGCAGGGTCGCTCTGTTGGCGCTTCCGGATTGCTACATCTCCTCCCTCCATTACGTGACGGAATTCGATGCGGACTATCGGCACGCGCGACTGACGATCTGCGTTTCCGGCGTGTTCCCGCCGAGGGATGGGGCCATATCGATCACCGTGGGAGGCGTCGACGGCCGCCGGGTATCGGAGGACCATCGCCTGGAGCTCAGCGGGGGTTGCAGGCGGTACACGGCGTCCTTGTGGGTCGACAACCCTCGACAATGGACGGCCGAGACGCCATTTCTCTATGTGCTGAGGGCAGCGTTGATCGTCGGCGGCGTCGAGACGGAGACCATAGAGAGACGGGTCGGGTTCAGGCAGGTGGAAGTCCGGGGCAACGAGATGTACGTCAACGGGCAGAGGGTGAAGTTGAGAGGCGTGAACTTCCTGGCCTACTACGCGTTGAGCGGCCTGTATTTTCCGCCGGAGGTCGAAGGACGGTATCTGCGAGCGATGAAGGTGGGGAACGTGAACTACATACGCACGGCACACTTCCCACGGACCACTCACTTCTACGATCTCTGTGACAGACTCGGGTTCTATGTCGAGTCCGAGCACTCCGCGGTATGGAGCGTTCGAGCTCGCCGTCGGGACTCCGGCCGGAGAGAACGACTTCTCGCGCCCCTGAGGGAGATGATCGAACGCGACAAGAGCCACCCCTCGATCGTTTTCTGGTCCATCGGCAACGAGTGCGAGTGGGACGAGCACTTTCAGCTCATGTACGAGCATGTGAGAAAGGCGGATCCGTCGCGGCCGGTCAAGGTGAGCTGGGGTAACGATGTCGTAGACCTGTACAGCGTCCACTACCCGTCCATTCACGAGGAAATGGGTGGGAGGAGCAAGCCGACCATCTACGATGAGTATTGCCATCTGCTGGACGGCAAGGGAGACAACCCTGCGCAGGTGAGATTCGATCCGGGTGTGAGAGATCACTTCGGTATCCAGTTGCAGGCATACTGGGACAGGATATATCGTTCGGAAGGCGCGTTGGGCGGAGCCATCTGGAACGGCGTGGACACACAGCAGGAGGCGTCCCAGCGATTCTCCGGCAACGGATGCTGCTGGGGAATTCTGGATTCATGGGGCAGGGAAAAGCCCGAATACTACAATATGAAGAAGGCCTACTCCCCGATAGTCGCCCGGGGAAGCAAGTGCCTGAGATGCCCCGACGATGGCGAGCCGCTCCAGATCGAGTTCGAGAATCGCTTTCTGCACACCGGGTTTGGATCGCTGTCGATAGACGTGAACGTGAACGGTGGGAAGCTTGAGGAGCTGAAGTCGGAACTCCGACCGTTCGGGATCGGGTGTCTGACGATTCCGGGTCGAGGCTGGAGGTTGGGAGACCGGATCGAGGTGAGTTTTCGGGGGGACTCCGTGGAGGAGGCGTTCCGGTTCACGTTGGGCAAGCCGCGGTACCGATACCGGGACTCCGTGTACGACGCGGATGCGCCGGACGTGAAGGCGACTCCCGTTTCCATTGACGTGTCGACGGACGACCTGATGTGTCGGTTCGATCGCTCCACGGGAGATCTGTCGACCGCGTACTGGAAAGGCGAGCGGGTGCTGTGTGGCGGTCCCTACCTCAACTGGGGGATCGCCGGTATGGCCCGGCTGCACACCCACCGAGTCACCGCAAGCAGAGGCGACCGGTTCGTGCTCGTGGCAATCGAGGCCGGGTTCGAGAACGAGTACGTGCCAGCGTGCACGATCGAGGTCGAGGTGTACGCCGCGGGGTTGATACGGACGCGGTACCGTGTGGGTGACCGTGCGGATGGCGCCAACGAGATCGGCATCGGCTACCGCGTGGACGACAGCGCGGACAGTCACCTCTTCAGGCGGGACGGCCGGTGGAGCTGCCATTCCGCGGATCACATCGGGCGCGACGAGGGGACGGCACGCAGATACCCACCCGATCGACGTGTCTACGGCAAACAGCCGGATTGGCCGTGGTCAGAGGATGAGATCGACTTCTATCTGTACGGCCGCATGGATGCCGGAGGGCGGGGAACCAACGATTTCCGTGGTAGCAAACACAATCTCCTGTATTCGGAGCTGCAGCTCACCGAGAGAGGAAGGACGGTGTGTTCTGTGGGGCAGGGCGAGGAGAGCATCCGGCTCAGTCCCCTTCCGGGTGGGCTCGGCGTCCACCACGTTTTCAACAATCACTGGGCGATCCCGCACGCGGCGCCGTGGGACGAGAAAGGCGGCAACGATGTATACAGGATGATGGAGGTGCCAGAAGGCGAGATAGCAGGGACGACCAATCTGTGTATCGGTGACCGTGACAGCATCGTCATGGAATACGTGGAGGGTGAGTGATGATTCCGTCGATCAGAGACATCGGAGGTGTGCGCACGCTCGTGGTCGACGGTGAACCGTTCGCCATTCTCGGGGCGCAGTGCGACATCTGGCGCAGCACGCGACAGGACCAATGGGTCGTGGAGTTCATCGATGCCTATCGTGACATGAATGCTACGGCGATCAGTTTCGGTGTCCCTTGGGCCAAGATGGAGAGCGAAAGAGACCGGTACGATTTCTCGTTCCTGGACTGGTTCATCGAGCGCACGGAGGCGGCCGGGCTCAAGCTGGTCGTGAATCTGTTCAACAGCAACGTCTGCGGGAAGTGCGAGGAACTGACCGATGGAGAGCGGTATCCGCAGTACACTGCGGACTACATCAAGAACGATCCTGCAGGATTCGGGCGCATAGTTCACAACGTAGACATCGAGTACCACCCGGGCGGTCCTCCGTTGTGCCCGAACGATCCCGCGACGCTGGACCGGGAAACGAGATACCTGCAGAGGGTCGCGATGCATCTGAGAGACTCCGACGCGAATCGCACGGTGGTCATGGTGCAGCTCAACAACGAGTACTTCTATCAGCAATGGGCTGAGTGCAAGGACAATACACAGAAGCACATCCGCTGTGTCTGCGAGTTCTGCGCAGCGAAGTACAAGGCGAGCAGATACTCTACGGGCGAGGAGTTCATGTTCACCAGCTTCGCGGAGTATACCAGGACGCTCACGGATGCCTTCAAGGCGATCTATCCACTGCCAGTCTATGTCAACAGCCCGTGGTGGGCGCCGTATATCATCGACATATTCCTGCGGGTCTGCCCGAATCTCGACTTCGTGGGAATCGACGGCGTATACAGCGTCGTCGAGCCGAATCAATTGACGGTCGGTCAGCGTGGGAGGAATCTGGCCTTCGCCGCGGAGTCGCCGACGGAAGCGATCCCCACAAAACACTACCTACCGATGTTGCCGTACTATACGGTGCTGAAGATGGGCGGCCTGGGGAACCTGCTGTGGGAAGCGCCGGATCCGCACACGGTCGTGAACGACAGTGCGGCATTAGTGAGGTTCAAACGTGCGCTGTACCCGATCAAGAACGCGATGATTCCTCTGATCGAAGCTCGGAATCGCAAACGGCTGATCGTTTGGTATTCGCAGAGCGCGAACATGGAAGTCGAGATGGAGATCGATATCTTCGGCAACCGGGTGGAGCTGGAGAAGCCCGTTTCCTATAGCGGGAAGGGCACGGTGTTGATGGAAGGGAGTACGGTGAGAACCCTCAGCGACGGGCCGTTCGACGTGACGGTCGGCGGAGTGAAGCTGAACATCGCCGATAGTCAGGCCGGCTTTGTCATGCCGGCCGAGGAGGGATTGATCGTCGGCACGGGTGAGGCTTCCATCGGCATCGAGGGAAGCGGCTCGGTCGCGGTGGAGGCCGGTCGTTTCGAGGGGCGACGGTGGGTCAGCGAAGGCCGGTTCTCGTTGGAGAATCGCAGGTTGCGCGTTGCACCGGGGTTGGTTCGGATTCAAGCATAGGTGGGGTCCTGATGGCAGTCGGCGTCCACCCAGGTCACGAGGAGAGACAGAATCCATGATGGAGTATCGCGGATACCGGGCGGCGGTGAAGTTCGACGACGACGCTGGAATCTTCCACGGCGAGGTAATCGACACGCTCGATGTCATCACCTTTCAGGGGGAAACCGTCGTGGAGCTGCGGCAAGCGTTCGCTGACTCCGTCGATGAGTACCTGACGGTCTGTGCTGAACGAGGCCGCACGCCCGACAAGCCGTTCTTCGGTCGAATCCCCCTCCGAGTCAGCCCGGCGGTGCACCGGGCAGCCACGGCGGCGGCTCGGACGGAAGGGAAGAGCCTCAACGCCTGGCTGGCCGAGACGGTCGAGCGGGCGGTGCAACGGACCAGGTAGCCGGGAACTCTGGATCTGCCGTACTTGCGGCTCTCGGGCCGCATCCGACAGACTCCGCCACGTGAACAGCATGGAATACCCACCCGAGGGGCGCACGCGCACCGATCCGAACACGGGTGTGCGCGTCCGCCAGGTTACCGACCACCCGTCGATCAGTCATCACCCGTTCTACTACCTGCCGGCGATGGACGACGCCATGCGGCACCTGGTGTTCGTCTCGCACCGCAGCGGACGGGCGGAGATCTTCGTGGAGGTGCAGGAGGACGGGACGCTGGTCCAGCTCACCGAGCACGAGGGTCTGGTGGAGTGGTCCGTCCACCCCTCGCACGACGGACGCCACGTGTACTTCACCGACGTCAGCGGCGGCTGGCGGGTCGAGGTGGCCTCGCGGCGGGAGGAGCAGCTCTTCTCGTTCGACGACGGCCGCACCAGGATCGATGGCCACGTTGGAGCGGCCATGGGGACGACCACGGTCAGCCATGACGACCGCTGGTGGGCGGTGCCGGTCAGCTTCGGGGAGCGATCTCGCATGCTGGTGGTCGATACCGGCAACGGCGCCGCCGAGTACGTGCTGGAGGCGGATGGCATCGGCCATCCGGAGTTCCATCCCGACGACGCGGAGTGGTTCCGCTACGCGGGCTCCTACCACGCGCGCATCTGGGTGGCGCGGCGGGACGGCAGCGGGAACCGGCTGGCCTACGAACGGGACGCGGCCGCCAAGGAGTGGATCGTGCACGAGACGTGGCGTCCGGGCACGCGCGAGATCGTCACCACCCAGTGGCCGCACGGCATGATCGGCATCGACGTGGACACCCGTGAGGTGCGCCGCGTCTGTTCCTTCAACGCCTGGCACGCCGCCATCAGCCGCGACGGATCGAGGCTGGTGAGCGACACCACCTTCCCGGACAAAGGGCTCATGCTGTTCGACGCCGCCGACGGGGTGGGCGAGCCGCAGCCGCTGTGCGCGTCCGAAGCCAGCAACGAGGGCGCGCACTGGGACACCGACCACTGCCCGTACGACGACGGCCCGACGACCGTGTACGCCCCGCAGCACACCCACCCGCACCCGGCCTTCTCCCCGGACGGCCGGCAGGTAGTGTTCACCAGCGACCGCGGCGGCTTCGCGCAGGTGTACGTCGCCGAGGTCCCCGATCCGAGCTTTCGGTAGCCCTCACAGAGCGACAACACGGCGGTGGGCAACGAGTTGTTGGACGGGCGGACGATGGAGTAGTGCCATCGGTTCCCCGCTTCACCGTGAGATTGCCGCGGGGCAGGCTTCGCGATATGCTGATGTGCATCGATCTGATGTGCGGATGCGATGATATGAACATCAGCGAAGGAACCTATGGTACGAGTGAATGTCGAACGCGAAGCGAGGACGTTCGATCCGAAGATGACAGACGGCTGGGAGTTGGCGTTTCAGTGGTGTCGGTACGTCGATCAGGCCGACGGGTCTTGCCGTCATGGCTACCGGTTCATTTGGCGTCGGCATGACAAGCTGCAGCCGGCGAGAGGACAAGCCAGACTACCCTCTCTTGGATTGATCAGGGAATTGATCGAAACGGCCGAGTCTGAAGGCTGGGGACACTATGACGGTGACAAGATCGACACGCCCGACCACATCCGGCAGACGAACGTCACGCGCCAAGTGGTTCGGGCCGCGGCTGCCCGCGGCGGCTTGCAGTGGAGCGGAGCCAAACCAGCCGGTGTCAGAGGAGTACGGGCACGGGGCCGCGCCGTTTCAGACACGATTGTCGAAGAACGCCGTTGATTCTCTACATGGACACCAGCAGTGTGGTGAAGTTGTACCTGGACGAGGTTCACAGCGATGCGGTGCATGGGTGGGTACAGATGACACACGTGGTTGCAACATCTCGCGTAGCGTATCCCGAGACGCTCGCCGCGCTGGCTCGTCGACGGCGGGAAGGCGATCTCGACGATGAGAGCTTCCAGCTCGTCACAGCCGCCTTCCGGAAACAGTGGCGCGACTTCGCGATCATGGATCTCAATGAGACGATGGCTGGCGAGTTGGCGATTGCCCATGCTCTGCGTGGATTCGATGCCATCCATCTGGCTGCGGCGCTGGAGTTTCGGCAGCAAGTAGGGGGCGTCACCTTCACCTTCACTGCTTTCGATGAGCGACTTGCACAAGCCGCCAAGGCCGAAGGATTGCAGGTGTTGGACGCCTGACGCTTGGTGCGCGAATCGTCATGGTGACCGTGCGGGCACCGACGACCCTGTCGGACCGGTGGCTACGGAGAATCGGCCGACATATTCGGCAGCGGCGGTACGATGTCGCGGGACAGACCCAGCTCGGCCAGGTCGTAGCGGTGCAGGAAGCCGTCCTCGGTCCCGACGATCATGGTCGGGGAGCCGTTCCAGTCGATGACGATCGGGGCGCAACTGTGGCATCCGAACAGCAGCGGGCGCCCGTCTCTGGCGACCACCGCCGAGGCCGAGCCCCAGAGCGGCGCTTCGGGGGTGCCGGTGTTGTCGATCAGGACCACGCCGGCGCCGATGTTCGCTTCCTGCGTGAGCCGGTAGAGCTCGCGGTGGGTGGGGAGGAGCTTGCAGTGCGTGCCGATCAGCAGCTCCAGGAGCCCGTCGCCGTCCCAGTCGTACGCGAACAGCTTCGAACGGCCGATGAAGGTGAACTCCGGGAACCGGTTGGGACCGCCGATGTACAGCGGGTCGCCGGACTCGGCGGGCACCCGGCCAAGCGGGCGGACCGCCTGCGGGCCCGCATCCGCATCGCGCGCGTACAGTGCCAGGTAGCCATGCTGGTCCAGGGTGAGCAGCTCCGGCGCTCCGTCGCCGTTCCAGTCGGCCACGCTGGGACGCACGCGCCACGTGCCCACGAACGGTCGGCCCTCGCAGGTCATCGCCACCGGTTCATGCCACTGCAGCCCGGCCTCGCCTCGCATCCCGGGAAGCAGCCAGTACTGGCCGGTGATGCAGCCCAGGATCAGATCCGGCACCCCCGGCTGCGACCACTCGGCCGCCGTCGGGCCCACGTACCCCCAGGTCAGCTCCTCCGGCCCCTGCACCGAGCCTGAGGGACCGGCCACGAGCCGAAACGGCTTGCCGCCGGCTGTGATGACGGTCGGCGGTGCGAATTCCGGAGCGCCGTCCGTAGCGATGTTGCGGAGGTGGAGGATCTCGCCGCTGGCGTTGCCGCAGTACAGGTCCAGGCGGCCTGTCGACGAGCGCACCGGTGTGGGGACGGCCAGGACGCCGGCCTTGATGACGTCGCGTTCCTGCCGCAGCCGGACCGGCTGGGCGAACGCGCCGCCGTCGTTGACGGCCACGTAGAGGTAGCCGTCCTCCATCGTGCAGAGCAGATCGGGATACCCGTTGCCGGTCAGGTCGTACGCGCCGATGCTGGCGATGCAGCCGGGAAAGCCCAGGGGCCGTCCGTCTTGCGTCGCGATGCCGCAGGGCTCGAGTCTGCCTGCTTCCAGCGTGGCCACCGGCCCCTGTGCTGCCACCGCCGCCGCGTCGAGCAGGTAGTCGTACAGACCGCCGCGGAAGTCGGCCACGAACAGATGCGTTTCCCCGTCGGCGAAGGGGCGTACCAGCAGCGGGGACGCGCGGCCGTCCACGAGCACGGGCGATGCCGGGTCGCCGGCGTGGACCGTCTGCAGCCGATGGTAGCGCGGGTCGGATCCGCCTTCGTTGCGGGCCACGTAGACCCGGCCCGTCACGTCTCGTCCCCTCCAGACGCCGTCCAGATAGCGGACGCGCAGGTCCTCCGGGAACGGCAGGTCCGGGTTCCACTGCGCGGGCACGGGTTGCGTCTGCCTCCAGTCGTTATCCCCGAGGAGCAGATGCGGAGCCGCCGTGCTGTCGGCCTGCGCCAGGAGCTGCACCGTGCCGAGTCCCTTGCTGGCCTCGGGCGCGGGAAACGATGCGCTCCCGGCCGGCCGGAAGGTCCAGGAGGCATCGTACGACACGCGATAGCGCCGCAGGTCGCCGCTCGCGAACGACCACAACTCCAGCGGCGTGCCGTCGTCCGCGGTCCTGAGCGCGGCCACCCGCCGCTGCCCGCGACGCTCCACCGACGACCATCCCAGGTTCTCGTCGATCGCGGCGTTGGCGGGCGGTCCGTAGCACGGCAGCCCGCGGTCGTCCCGGCCGCCCATCGTCCAGATGTCGGTGCCGACCATCAGGTCCAGGCGGTCGCCGCGCCGCAGGATGAGCGGCGGTGCGGTCCCGAGCCCGTAGCCGAGGTCGACCGGACCTCCGCTGCGATAACGCAACAGCCGCTCGTTCATGGGTGCCTCCTGGGCGGGCTCTCCTCGTCCAGTATCTGCGGGCCTACCGGGGCGAGGCGCAGAATCGGATAGTGCGAGTTGAACAGCGCGCTGTCGCCGGTGTCCCGAACGACCTGCCATGCGTAGCGCATGAGGGCTGCCACCTGCTCCTGGCGGCCGGCATCGTCGATCAGGTTGTGCATCTCGTAGGGGTCGTCATCGAGGTGGTAGAGCTCGTCGAAGTCGAAGCCGTTCCAGACCAGCTTCCACGGGCCGTCCCAGACGATCCGTTGCGTCAGCCGGTAGCGGCCGCCGTGGTACTCGGCGAACCCGCGCGTGTATTCGCCGGCGTGGCGCTCGTCGGCGAGGACCATCCCGAACGATCGCGAGTCCGGTGCGCCGATGGGCGCCAGCCCGGCCAGCTCCAGCCCGGCCAGCTCCAGCAGGGTCGGCGCCAGGTCGTGCAGGCCGACCCGCGCCTCGCTCACGACTCCCTCGCCGGCTCCAGGGCCTGAGATCACCAGCGGGATCTGATAGACCTCTTCGAACCCGCCGACGTTCTTGCAGTACAGCCCGTGCGAGCCGAGCAGCTCGCCATGGTCGCTGGTCAGCACGACGATCGTGTCGTCGCGCCGGCTGGCGGCGTCGACCAGGTCGATGAGAGTCCCGAACTGGGCGTCGATCTCGGTGATCGACGCGTAGTAGCAGGCGGCCGCCTCGCGTCGCTGGCGGTCGGTCATGTCCCGCCACGTCCTGCCCGCCTTGCGGTAGATGCCAGGCTGACGTGCCAGGTCGTTGTGCACGTTGGGCTGCAACGGTATCGCGTCGGCGTCGTACCGGGCAAAGGCGGCCTCGCCGGTGACGAACGGGTCGTGCGGCTCGGTCACGCTCACGAAGCAGCACCACGGATCGTCGCCGGCGATCGCGTCGCGCAGGAAGTCGCGGGCGAGCGCCGTCGTGACGCCGACTCCCCGCTGCTCCGGGGGGGCGTCGGTGACGCCGTAGAGCAGCGTACGGTCATAGCCAGCCGGGTGGTCGTTGGTCTTGCGCAGGCTGAAGGAGCCCGCGTCCTTGGCGGCCGCGCCCGCTGCCCGCTGCCGCTCCTTGAACAGCGGGCTCGCCGAGCCGCCGTCCACCTCCCAGCCGAATCGACGCAGGTCGTTGCTGCGCTCCACGTGCCACTTGCCGAAGTAGCCGGTGCGGTAGCCGGCCGCCTGCAGCCGCTGCGCCCAGTGCGGATGTTCCGTGCGGAGATTGCACTGGTCGTCGTCCACGCAGTGGATGACCTCCAGCACGCCGTGGGAGTGTGGGAGCAGCCCGGTCATCAGGCTGGCCCGCGCGGGCGAGCAGACCGCGTTGGGCGTGTATGCCCGCGGGAACCGCACGCCGCGCGCCGCAAGGCGATCGAAGTGCGGGGTCTGGCAGGGATTGCCGGGATCCAGCACGCGCCCCTGCATCTGGTCGGTCATCAGGAACAGGATGTTCGGTCGGCTGGCGCTCATCGCGGGAGGGTAGCGCGGTGCCGCGAAGGCGGCGAGTCCGGCGATCACCGCTCAGGCGCCCGTTTCGAGGAAAGGCGGCCAGCCGGCATAATGCTTGGCAGGAAGGAATCGTGCAGTCGAGGGAACGCGGGAGCCACGGCAATCCCAACGTCGAGCCGCTGGCCCAGGAGCACGTGATCGCCGCGCAGGTGCCGGACCACACCCGCTTCTTCTTTCACGACCCCAACCTGGCCCGTCTGCCGGACGGCAGGCTGATCATCGCCGCGCCGCAGTGGGGGAGGGCGCGAACGCCGGACGCAGGCACCCGGCACCTCCGCATCCTGGTGAGTGACGACGGCGGCACGACGTGGGACGAGGCCCCCACGCTGCCCTACCAGGAGGGGCGTCCGTTCGTCCTGGATGGCCGGCTCCTGATGTTCGTGCAGGAAGAGTCCCATCGGGACTTCCTGCTGGTGGGCAGCGACGACGGCGGGCGGAGCTGGAGCGATCCGGTCTGCCTCCTGCGCGGACCGCTCTGGAACATCTCGACCGCGATGCTGGAGCGCGACGGGGAGCTGTTGTGGGCGATGGACTACGACCTGCCGGACGGCATGTACGCCGGCAAGGTGATGGTCCGGTTCGACCGCCGCCGCTCGCCCTTCGACCCTGACGGGTGGAGCATGTCTGGAGTGCTGGCGGCTCCCGAGATGCCGCAGGCTCTCATCGGCAGCGCACTTCACGGGGATGCGACAGCGGGCGCCGTGCCGGGTGCCAGGACGCGGCCGTTCGCCTGGCTGGAGCCCAACACCGTGGAGGTTGCCGATCACATTCGCGTGTTCGTCCGCTGTACGATCCGGTCGCAGGGCATGGCGCACGTGGCCGCCGCGCTGGAGTTCGACGCCGCGGCCGGCCGGCTGCGGTTCGATCAGTTCGTGCCGTGGCCGGGCGGGCAGTGCAAGTTCTTCATCATCCACGACCGGCCGTCCGGCATGTACTGGATGCTCGGCAACCTGGTCACCAACTCGCGCGACTATCTGGGCTGGGGCCAGAGGATGGAGCAGGCGCGCTACCGCCGCTCGGCCGGCGAGCGGCGCTGGCTGTTCCTGCACTACAGCATCGACTGCCTGAGCTGGTTCCCGGCCGGCTGCGTCGCCCGCTGGCCGGACGACGTGCACCGCAGCTTCATGTATCCGAGCGCGGTGGTCGACGGCGACGATCTGGTGCTGCTGTCGCGCACCAGCCGCGACTCGCGCGACCAGCACGACGCCGACCTGTGCACGATCCATCGGGTGCGCGACTTCCGGAGCCTGGCGATGGACCTGCACGCCGGCGGCCTGCATCGGCAGCCGAGCACTGATGAGCGGCCGGAATTGTCAGCGAAGCGTTGACGGTGCGGAAGCGTACTTGTACTCCTGTACGATAGGCGCCGAATGACCACCAAGGAACAGATTCATCAGTTGGTGGATGACTTGCCGGAGAGCGAGTTGGAAACCGTGAAGCGTGTGGTGCAAGGATTGTCGGCCTTGTCAGGGTCCAACGCCGTGGAGGCGGCTCTTGCGAGTGCGCCGGTCGACGATGAGCCGGTGACGGACGGGGAAGCGATAGCGATTGAACAAGGCGAGCGCGACGTCGAGGCAGGTCGCGTTGTCACAGCGGACCAAGTCAGGGTGTGCCTCCGATTGTGACGGTCCACTACACGAACAGAGCTTCGATACGCGGAGCCGAGCACCTGGTTTGCAGTCTCGAAATCAGCGAGGTGTCGAGTTGACAGAGAACGAACGCCCTATGGAGCCCGAGATCAGGTCGATCAGCATCGAAGGTTTCAAGAGCATCGAACGGATCGAGCACCTTACTCTCCACCCGATCAATGTTCTGATCGGGGCGAATGGATCGGGAAAATCGAATTTCATCGGTGTGTTCTCGTTGCTGCAAGCCGTCCGCGACAAGACGTTGGACGCGTATGTCGAGCGATCCGGGGGTGCCGACCGGCTACTGCACTTCGGGTCGAAGGTCACGCGAAGACTAACGGTAGTAGTTACGTTTCACGGCGGTGGGGGGTTCCAGTTGAGCCTGGAGGCAGCCGAAGACGATCGTCTGATGGGCACGACTGGGACCACCCTCGGGAGCATAGTGATGGGCAGGCCGGGTAGAACCGGGTTGCTGGACTTCATTCGAGATCAGCTCGAGCGCTTCCACGTGTATCACTTTCACGACACGAGCGCGCAGGCGCCGATCAAGCGGACTGCCGATCTTCATGACAACCGGTACCTGCGCGAAGACGCGTCCAATCTCGCGGCGTTTCTGTACCGGCTGCTTCAGAAGGAAGAGGAATCGTACCGCATGATCGTACGCACTGTGCGGCTGGTAGCGCCCTTCTTCGAGGACTTCGTCCTGGAGCCCCAGGCACTGAACGAGGACAAGATCCGTCTGGAGTGGCGGCACCGGGGATCGAACGCCTATTTCGACGCCTCATCGCTCTCCGATGGCTCGCTGAGATTCATCGCATTGGCGACGCTTCTCTTGCAGCCGACCGAGCTTCAGCCCCACGTTATTCTTCTGGACGAGCCGGAACTGGGGTTGCATCCGTACGCGATCACCCTCTTCGGTTCCCTCGTCAGACAGTGCTCCCTCAAGCGGCAGGTCGTCATCGCGACCCAGTCCCCGACGTTACTGGACCATTTCGAGCCCGAGGATGTACTGGTGGCCGATCGCGTCGATGGCCGAACGGAGCTCAAACGCCTCGATCGGGACAGGTTGATCACATGGCTGGAGGACTACAGCCTGGGACAGCTCTGGGAAAAGAACGAGATCGGCGGCCGTCCTGCTCGTGAAGCGCTCTCGAAGGATACCGCCGGGTGAGGCGGCTGCTGGTACATGTCGAGGGTCAGACGGAAGAGGATTTTGTCAAGGAGATTCTCGCTTCGCATCTACTGGGACGAGGGTATTCGCTGGTTGCCGCACGGCTGATGGGAAGTGCCCGCGGACGCGACCGGCGTGGCGGAATCAAATCGTGGCCGGCGGCGCGCCGGGACGTTGTCCATCACCTGCGGGAGGATCCGAGGTGCGTCGCGACCACCATGGTCGATTACTACGGAATGCCGCAGGATGGCCAGACAGCTTGGCCGGGTCGGGCAGTTGCCGGCACACGTGAGCCGTCGCAACGGTCTGAGACCGTCGAGACAGCCATCGCCGCCGACGTCGGACGTGAGATGCGCGGGAGCTTCGACCCGCGCCGATTCATCCCTTATATCGTGATGCATGAGTTCGAGGCCTTGCTCTTCAGCGACTGCGACGGGTTCGCGCGCGGCGTGCGCGTCCCGATCTCGCGTCGAGCTTTCAGGCAATCGTGAATCACTGTGGGACTCCGGAGGAGATTGACGACTCTCCGCACTCCGCTCCGTCGAAGCGCGTCGAAGAGATTCTGCCTGCATACCAGAAGCCTCTCCACGGCAACTTGGCTGCTCTGGGGATCGGGCTATGCGCCATGCGTGTCGCGTGCCCCGGGTTTCGACGCTGGTTGGAACGTCTTGAGAGCGTAGAGGATTCGATAGCCAAGGGGTCCTCGTGAGCGCCGCGCCGAGCTGACGGTGTAGAACGCCTCGAATCGCTGCGCGTGCTCGGGGTGGGACTCATCGAGCGTGGCGAGGACGGTTGGGACGCAGAGCATCTGGCTGGAGAGGCGTTACGGCTGCCGTCCGGGGTCCCTCGGAGCCGCCGCCAAGCTCGACGCGCTCCCAACCCTTCGGCGCCGGGTCCACCAGTCGTGCGCGTTCTCCGACCGGAGCAGACAGCCGCCCCACCCCCAGAACCCCATCCGAGCGTCAGGACGAGGTCAGGGCGGTCCGCCGCTCGAATGCGGTCAAAGTGAGCAGTTTTCGATTGCCATTGACACACGGGGACCTTGCATACAAGGCGCGGCGACTGCGACGGCCGAGCACCGCGGACGACCGCGCCGGAAAAGGCCGCCGAGCCAGAGAAGCACTCCTTTGGTTCGCCGCGCCGGCAAGGCACAGACCCGACAATCGGGCTGCCGCCGCGTAGGGTAGTAGGTAGTGCGCCCGGAACGGCCAGGGCGCTTTCACCGAGGCCTAAAGCGCCACGGACGCGGGGAGCGTTAACAAAGTGTCCGCGTCGATACTTCGCGCGGGCAGGGGGTGATCCGTGATGATCGTCCGCAGACTCGCTCGACGCGTCGCCGGCGCCAGCGTGGCGCCGTTCGTGGCAGGGGTCGGTGTGGTTGCCACCGGGCCGCCGCTCATCGAAGCCACCGCGCACAGCCTGCCGGGGTGGCTGCAACTCTGGTTCTGGCACTGCGTGCTCTTCAACCCGACCGGAGTCTGCCAGGCCATCCTGTGCGCACGATGGCCGGTGTTCTGCTGAGAGCATAGCCGTGGTCCGCGCGGCGGATCAGAACCGACACGCGGGCCGCGGCGCTCATCAGAGGCGTTTCAGGAGCAGGAAGGCTCTGAGCAGGGAGACAGCTAGCGATCGCCGCTTGTCCGGGCTGGAACGGCGACGTCTTGGGCCGGGGGATTGCGCTGTGGAATTCGAATTGACGGAGGGTGCGCAATTGTATCTCTTGAATTCGGAGGGGCTGCGTGCGCAGTCGTTCAGGTCGAGGTCGACCGCCAACGTGTACCTTCCGCGAGAGCGCGAGGGGCGGGCGGGGATGGAAACTGCGTGCGGACGGCTGCGGCTGTGTCCGTTGGCCGGGGAGGCGCGGAGAGTGCGCTATGAGTAAGCTAGGGAGGTGGGCGGACATGCGCGGGGTGCTCCGCGTGTTGGTGCTGTTTGGGCTGGTGCTGTTGGCGGGGACGCTGGCGGTGCTCGGCGTGTACGGGTGTGCCGTGGGCGTAGCGATCGTGGAGGGGCTGAGACGTGGCAGCCTCTGACGGGTCGCGTATCACGCTGTGGGCGGACAACGGCTCGCGGCTGTGGTGCCTGGCGCATGAACCCGGTTTGGCACGCGACCGCGGTGCTTATTGTGTGGCTTGGCGACGCGCGCTATCGGGCCTTGGGGGCATCCACAAGGCGAGCGGGGACGCGAGATTCCGGGCGCTGGCGTCGGCGGCGCTACCCTGCAGATTCGTCGTGTCCTTCATCGACGGGAGGCGTACCGCTCACACGTACGGGATGTCCGTCAGGACGTGGAGTCCTGCTTGGAGTTGGCGGGCAGGGACTCCTCGAGGGCGGCGAGGACGGTGGGGACGTAGCGCATCTGGCTGGAGAGGCGCTTGCCGAGATCGCGGTGGCCCTCCAGGTCGGGCATCACGCCGATCGCGGGCAGGGCGCGCTGCAGGCAGCGGCCGATCTCGGGATCTCCGGAGACCGCGAACGCGTCGGCCACACCTTCGATGATGATCTGGGTGCCGAAGACCTCGCCTTCCGCGATGCGCTGCATGGTCTTGCAGCTTCCGCCGATGAAGTGGCCGGTCTTGTCATGGAAGGTCTCGCGGACCAGCCAGCGTCCGCCGGCGAGGATGGCGCCGGCCACTTGCTCCTCCTGCGTGAGGTCGTAGTAGCGCTTCAGCCCCGACAGCAGGACGGTGACCATGAAGGCGATGTTGCCGCGGCAGTGGGGGTAGCCGCACCAGCAGTGGCCGGAGGTGAGCATCCGGGTCCAGCCGCCGGTGGCGTCCTGCTTCTCCAGGATGCGGCGGACGACGACGGCGGCGCCGTTGGCGGCACGGCGGTCGCCGGTGGCCGAGGCCAGCATGGTCAGGTGGATGAGGTGCCAGCCGGCCTCGCGCACGGCGCTGAACTCGTAGTGGTCCAGCCGCTCCGGCTGCAGGAGCCAGCCGGCGGATCGCAGCAGCGAGTCGCGCACCGCCTGGTCACCGGTCAGCAGGAAGTGCAGCAGCGGGCCCTCGGCCCACATGTGCGAGGGGACGCCGCGCGTGCCGGGGACCTTGCTGCGGAAGTAAGGAGGCAGGTAGCCGCCCAGGTGGGCGGGCATGTGCAGCGGCTGCAGCCCCACGTGGCGCGCATCGTGGAAGGCGTTGACGGTGTCGACGTCGGCCAGGTGCCGCGCCGCCTGCGCGCCCCACGCGGCCCATCCCGGCTCGCCGCCGCGCAGGAACTCCCAGTAGGCGCAGTAGGGCGTGTCGTACTCGTTGTTGCCCCAACTCCAGTCGCCTTCGCCGTACCAGTCGCCGAAGTTCACGTGGCCGTAGGCGCGCCAGCGCTCCTGGTCCTCGTGGAACAGGCGCAGCGCTTCGGCGGCGAACCGCTCGTAGCGCGGCTGCGGTGAACCGTCCTTGGCGGCGAGCCGCGGCAGCGCCCCGGTCGCATTGGTGTAGGCGAGGCCGGGACGGGCCGCGACCGGCGCCTCCAGCCAGTCGAACAGGGGCGCGGTGGTGTGGCCCGCTCCGTCCGTCGGCAGGCCGAGCAGCAGCTCCGTGGTCAGCGCCATGCCCTCGCGCAGCAGGTAGCGCCCGTCCTGCAGCCAGCGGTACAGCCGCTGCCACGCCTCGTCGTCGCCGGGCAGCTCCTCGCCGGAGAGCTCCGGCAGCAGCTCCAGACGGATGGCGTTGCCGCTGACGGCGATGCTCTTGGGGTAGTTCTGCCAGAAATTGCGGATGCCGGCGGCAAGCGTGTGGCCGGTGGCCGAGCGCACGCGGGCGTGGCCGGCCGTGCGCCCGTCGCGGCGCTGCCGCCCGGCGGCGGTGACGACGTCATGGGCAAGGTCGTGCTCGTGGCGCAGGCTCCAGGGGCGGTCGGCCGAGACCTCGAACCGCTCGCCGGCCAGCTCCACGGCGGTGGCCGCGAACGGGACCTCCAGCACGCAGGAGCGGACGCCGAGGAGCGCGCGCTCCTCGGCCACGCCGGGCTCGAACACGGGATCGGCGCTCGGATCCGCGCACAGCACCACCAGCCGGTGGTCGATCTTCACGAACGGCTGCTCCGCGTAGACGTGGATGCGCAGCTCGCTGCGCAGCCGAGCGTGCCCGGACGCGTCCCGATGGAGCGCATCGCAGCGCACCGTGGTGCGCAGTGGGCCGGCGTGCTCGACGGACGCCGAGCTCGCGGCGGCATCGAGCGGCGTGCCGTCGGCCAATTCCACGCGCAGCGCCCGATTCAGGGGGCCGCCGGCGAGCCGCGTGCCGGCCGGCCGCTCGATGACGATCCAGTCCTCGGCGCGCGGCCGCACCGATACCCGCAGCGTCCGGCTCACCACGACGACGGCGCTGTGACCGTGCTCGACGCTGAGCCCGGCCTCCGGGGGCGATGCTTCCGCGGGGGTCAGCAGCACGCGGCAGTCAGAGCGGCCGCCGGGCTGGAGCGAAGGAGGCACGGCGGCGTCGACCAGCACCCAGCGTGCCGATCCGTCGGGCCAGCGGCTGTGGATGCTCGTCTGGGCGGCCGAGGCGTCGTCAGCGCCGTCGCCCCACAGGAGCCGGGCGTCGCCGACCGACGAGAGCGCGCCGCGCCGAACGGGCACGCCGAAGGTGAGCGGCAGCCCGGCCAGGGACGAGGCGGCTCCGACGTCGCACAGCTCGACGTCGGCCTCGACGTCGGTTTCGGCGTTCGTGGCATGCGGCTCGGGCCGGCGCGTGCTGAACTCGCAGGCCGACTTGGTGGTTTCGCCGTCCTGCTCGGTCGCCACCAGCCGTGCGGTGCAGGTCCGGTCGAGCGGCAGGTCCCGAAGCGCGATCGCGTGCAGGGTCGACGGGCCGTCCGGGGCGGGCTCCGCGACCGTTGCCCCGGTCTCGTCACGGACGGACACGGCGACCGACGACGGCGGGAAGGTCAGGCAGTGGACGGTGGCGGCAGCGGCATCGCCGGAGGCGTCGACCTCCACGTGCAGGCGCTCGATGGCCGGCGCGAACGAGCTGGGCTCGGGCGCCTGCGCGAGCAGCACGAAGCGTTCGATCCGGCACGCTCCGCGCCCCGCGCTCGCGAACTGGATCCACTTGACCCGGTCGTCGAAGACGATCGGCCGGTCGATGACGATGAGGTGGCGGCGGTTGTCGTGGCGCCGCGGCTCCACCCGTCCCACCTCCTCGGAGCCCAGGCTGAGCTCCAGCGGGAACTCCTCGCCTGCCTGATCGTAGATAAGGGCTCCCAGGTAGTAGGTGCCGGGCAGCTTCGGGTTGCGGGGCGGGACGCGGAAGCGGTGGCGGACGGTGGTCGTGATGCCGGCCGCCGCCACCGCGGGCGGTCGATAGATGCTGTAGTTGGCGTAGCCGGTCAGCCCCAGGTCGGGGACCCAGCCGTCCATCGACTCGCTGTCGATCGCCGGCCAGGAGTGGTTGCCGGGCGCGGCCAGCAACACCTCGATCCGGGACTCTTCGGCGACGTCGATATGGGCGATCGGCTCCATCGGCGCGCCGGCGCCTCAGGCGGGGATGTGGTCGGCGGCCGCGGCGTGCAGGAGCCAGAGCATGGCCGTGGTCAGCACGCCGGACGGAGGCACGACCCGGACGTCGTAGCCCGGCAGGTTGATGCTGGCGTCGCCGTAGCGCCAGTAGGCGTTGACGTGTATCTCGCCGGGGTGGGGGTAGATGGTCTCGATCTCCTTGCCGCCCAGGATCCATGCCGACCGCTCCACGGTCGCGCGGGCGGCGGGTAGCTCGTCGTCCGGGAAGGTGTAGTAGCCGTTGAAGATGAAGAAGTCGCCTGCCTGCAGGTCGGCCTTCTCGCCCCGCTCGGGGAAGATCAGCCGGAAGAAGCCGGGGTCGCCCGCCAGACCGCGCTGGGAGTGCAGGTTGTGGCCGATCGAGGCGCACCAGACCGAGTGCCCGGCCGCGCGGGCGGCGGCGGCGACGGCGCCGATCTCGGCGATCCGGCCCAGCTCGGTCGCGCGGATGCCGACCAGGCAGCGGAGCCACTCGGACAGCAGCTCGCGCCCCTTCTGACCCGCCGGCGACGGGACGATCGTGTACTCGCCGGGGTCGTGGAAGGGCTTGCCCTCGTGTTGCTGGTTGCGGTCCCTGCCGGTGGCGAGGCCGCCGCTCATCAGGAATACCGGCGCCTTGCCGAGCGCCGCGCAGGCGTTGGCCAGCTCGATGCTCCAGAGCCAACCGGCGGAGATGGTGAGGACGCCGGCCAGGGGGCAGACGGTCGCATCGCCGTAGGGCAGCACCGGCGCGCTGCCCGCCGGCAGCCCGGTGTCGATGAACGCGGCCGCCTTCGGACGGAGCGGCGAGTGGGCGGAGCCGATCAGGGTGACGGCCACGCCGCGCTCGGCGAGACCGTCGAGCAGCGCCCCCTGCCGCTCGGTGGCGTTGTCCTGCGTGCCCGCAAGGACCACGTCTCCCGCGGAGACGGCGTCGTCCAGCTCCAGGTCCTCTCCGCCGGGGATCCCTTTCATCATCATGAGGCCGGAGGCGCGATGCTGGAGCTCGCTGACGAATCCCTCCTCGTCGCTGAGGATCCACACCCGGCCGCCCGCGCAGGCGCGCTCGGCGGCCCGCGTGGCCGCGGCCGCGATCGAAGGAAGCTGCTGCTCCAGGCCCGTGAGCCCGGCCTGCACGGCGTCGAGGTACTGTTCGGCAAGTGATGTCATCGTGGTCCCCGGGTGGGAGTGTAGCCGCGCCGGCCGCGCCGGACCAGCAGTCGCGTTGCGCCATCGGGTCGTCCGGAAATCAGGTGGGTATGACTGACCGGCGCGGATCATGCGAGGCCACTCGCTCGCGGCTGTACGGCTGCACGAACGGGCGCAGGTGCGCGATCGCGAGAGCCGGATACGGCTGCCGAACGGTGCCCAAAAAGCTGCGGTATATTTGCCGCAAGTTATTTATCTAAGTATATTTACTGTATGGTAACCACCGCCGGTCATACTGAGATCAACTCCACCGTCTCCGCCCTCTCGGACGACCAGCTCCTGGAGCAGATCGGCAAGCTCGCTGGCCTCGATCACCAGATCCACGTCTTCGTCATCGACCATTTGCTCGAGATCGAAGCCCGTCGCGTATACCTGAGTCGCGGCTTCTCCAGCCTGTTCGACTACGTGAAGCGCGGGCTCGGCTACAGCGACGCCGCCACGTGGCGGCGGATCAACGCCATGAAGCTGTGCACGAGGATCGACGGCGTGCGCGAGCGGCTCTGGGACGGCTCGCTGACGCTAGACGCGGCGGCGCAGTTGCAGGCCGCCTTCCAACGGCGTGATCGCGAGCGAGCGCGTGGGACCGGGACCGGGACCGGGACAGGATCGGCCGTGCGACCGAACGGCTCGGCGCGGCCGGCGCCGGAACCAAAGCCGGGACCGGTGCTGGACGTATCGGCGCAGAAGGCGCTGGTGGAGCAAGCGGCCGGCAAGAGCACGCGGGAGGTGACGAAGATGCTGGCCGACGTGGATCCTGCGCTGGCAGTGCCGGCGGATCGGGTGCGACCGCTGGGCGAGGGGCGCTGGGAGCTCAAGGCGATTATCGACGCGGACTGCCACCGGGGGCTGGAGCAGCTCAAAGGGCTGCTCTCGCACGTCGATCCGCACATGACGGTGGGGCAGCTCGTGGGACGGCTGGTCAACGAAGGCCTTGGCCGCCACGATCCGGGCCGTCCCCCGCGCCGTGGACGCACCCGTAGCGCTCCCGACCGACCTCCGGCAGCGAAGCGGAAGGTAGACTCCGACGGGGCCGCTGCGTCGGCGCCGAAGCGGTCCGCCGCGCACACGGACGCCCTGACTTCGGCGGCGAAGGCGCCGGCAGGCTCACCCCGCGGCGTCCCTTCGCCGGCACAGCGATTTGCGCAGCCGGGAGGCACACCGCACACAGAACGGGACTCGAACGGTCGAGCGCCGTCGGTAGCGAAGCAGCCGGCACGGCCGGCCGACATCTCCACTTCGGCGCCGAAGTCGTGCCCTCGGGCCGGTCGCGCCATTTCAGCGGAGGTGAAACGCGAGATCTGGCAACGGGACGGAGGACGCTGCCGCTTCGTCGATCCACGCACCGGGCGCAGATGCGCCTCACGGCATCTGCTGCAGATCGATCACGTGTTCCCGTACGCCCTGGGCGGCGGTGCGACGCCGGAGAACCTCAGATTGCTGTGCTTCGCCCATCACCGCGACCGCCATACGGAGCGGACTTCACGGCGAGGGCCGCCCGCGTGATCGTCATGGACGCGCCGCGGAACAGCGTCAGCCGTCGATCGCCGCCCGAAACCCGGAAGATCCCGCCAAAGTCCCCAAACGCACGCACGCGCCATATCAAGATCGTGCGCGCTGCGGCCGGCCTCCATCGACTCTCGCAAGCACGTCGCGTTAGCATCCGGAAGCGAGGGCAGGAATGGGTTTCTGGATCGAAGACGGCGAAACGATGCTGTTCATCGGGGACAGCATCACCGACTGTGCGCGCCGGACGGAGGTAGCGCCGCTGGGTGACGGGTACGTTCGCCTGTTTGCGGACATGACCACGGCGGCCTACCCGGATCGGATGATCCGATACCTCAACAAGGGAATCGGCGGCAATCGCGTGACCGACCTGCAGGATCGATGGACCGATGACGTGCTCTATCACCAGCCGGACAAGCTGTCGATCAAGATCGGCATCAATGACCTGCACAGCGTCCTCCGCGAGGATCCGGATGCCGTACCGCCCGCACGATTCGAAGAGATCTACGATGCCCTGCTCGAGCGCACCCGCCAGTCGCTGAATTGTCCGATCGTTCTGATCACGCCTTTCTTTATCTCTGTCGAGACGGCGGCGGACTCATTCCGCCGACAGGTGCTCAATCTGATTCCGTCCTACATCGACGTCGTCGAGCGCATGAGTGTCAAGTTCGGCACGCGACTCGTGCGGCTTCAGGATGTCTTCCGTGAGCAGTTGCAGTACCGGGATTCCGAGACATTCTGCCCCGAGCCGGTGCATCCCAATGGGGCGGGTCACCTGGTCATCGCGCACGCGTTGTTCGACGCGCTCTCCGCGTGAGATAGGGCGGTCCGCTACGCCAAACCGGTGAGCTCCGCGCTGACGCGCCACAGCTCGCGGGCCAGGCGGCGGTCGCCGGCCGCGGACGATGCACGGGTGCGGCGCCGCTCCACGAAATAGGCGCCGGTGACGGTCGCCACTGCAGGGTCCAGGGCGAGGTACGCCGGGGTCCGGGCGCCGTCGGCCACCGGACTGCCGCCGCCGAAGTTCACGTGCAGGAGCTTGGTGTCGATGACGCCCGGATGCAGGAAGTTGGCGGTAACCTCGCCGGCGTCCACGCGGCGCGCCAGCTCGCAGGTGAACAGCGCGTTGGCGAGCTTGGAGTTGCAGTAGGCCTGCCAGCCGTCGAAACCGTGTTCCATCTGCAGGTCGTCGAAGTCGACGCGCCCGCTGGCGTGGGCGCCGGAGCTGACGTTGACGATGCGCGCCGGAGCGCTTTCGCGAAGCCGGTCGAGCAGCAGGTTGGTCAGCAGGAAGGGCGCGAGGTGGTTGACGGCGAAGGTGCTTTCGTAGCCGTCGGCGGATGTGTGCCGGCTGCGGACGGCGATGCCGGCGTTGTTGATGAGTACGTCCAGCCGCGGGCACGTGCGGAGGATCTGTTCGGCCATCGCCCGCACCGCGGCCAGCGAGCCGAAGTCGGCGGCCACCGACGATACCTGCCGGCTGCCGGTGGTGGAGGCCAGCTCGCGCGCCGCCTCACCGGCGCGCTCCTCGGTGCGCCCGTGCACGATCACCGCGCAGCCGCGCTCGGCCAGCGCCCGTGCAGTGGCCAGCCCGATGCCGTCGGTGGCGCCCGTTACCAGAATCGTCTTTCCGTCCACCATTACATCACCTCGACGTTGCCGCACACGCCGAGCGATTGCCCGGAGACGTTGCGGCCGGCCTCGGAGCAGAGAAACAGGACCATGTTGGCGACGTCGCGCGTGCTCACCTTGCGGCGCAGCGACACGTGGCTCAGGTACTCCTGCTCCACCTCCTCGGCCGTGCGGCCGAGCGCTGCCGCGCGCGCGACGACCACGTTATCGAACCGCTCGCCGTCGACCACGCCGGGCAGGATGGCGTTCACGCGGATGCCGTCGGGACCGAGCTCCTTGGCGAGGCTCTGGGTGAAGCCGACGACAGCCCACTTGGTGGCCGCGTACACCGATCGATAGGCGTAGCCGAGCCGGCCCGCGACCGAGGACAGGTTGATGAGCGCGCCGCGCCCCGATGCCCGCAGCGCCGGCACCGCCCGCCGCGCGCAGTAGAACTGCGAATTGAGGTTCACCGCCACGGTGTGGTCCCAGTCCTCGACGGTGATGTCCTCGACTGCGGCGGTGGGACCTGCGATCCCGGCGTTGTTGACCAGCACGTCGAGCCCGCCCAGCGCGTCCAGGGCCGCGTCGAAGAAGGCGTCGACCTGGTCGACCGCCGCCACGTCGACCACCGAGGCAGTCACGTCGGGCAGCGCGGCGCGGCACTCCGCGATCGCCTCGGCCGATATGTCGCACAGGTGCACGCGCACGCCGTGCTCGCGCAACCCCTCCACGATGGCCCGGCCGATGCCCCGCGCGCCGGCAGTCACGACCACGCGCAGATCGGGCGGGATGCCGGTGTCCATGCCGTTCACGGCGTGCCGCGCCGTGCGCCGCCGTCCATGTAGACGGAGCTGCCGAACACGTAGGAGCAGGCCCCGGACGCAAGGAACACAGCGACCTCGGCGATCTCCTCGGGCTCGGCGATCCGCCCCGCCGGCAGGCCGCGGCCCACCTCGGCGATCAGCTCGTCCACGTCGCGTCCCTCTTCGGCCGCGCGCGTGGCATGCAGCCGCCGCGCCCGCTCGGTGTTGGTGAGGCCGGGACAGATCGTGTTGACCAGGATGCCGTCGCCGGCGACCGCGTCGGAGAGCGCCCTCGTCATGTTGAGCACCGCGATGTTGGCCAGGCTGACCGGCAGATTGCCGCGCTCCGGGCTCGTGCCGGCAGCGCCGGCGATGTTGACGATGCGGCCCCAGCCGCTGCGTCTCATGTACGGGATGACGAGCTGCGCCATGCGCAGGTAGCCGTAGCTCTTGAGCGCCAGCGCATCTTCGATGGTCTCCACCGGCAGGCCCAGCACGTCGCCCCCTTGGGCGGCCCCGGCGCAGTTCACCAGCACGTCGACCCCGCCGAGCGCGGCGGCGCCCTGCTCGACGGCCGCCCGGCAGCCGTCCGCGGTCGCCAGATCGGCGGCCACGGCGTGCCCGGCCGCGCCCCGTGCCGCGATCTCCTCGACCACCCGGTCCAGGCGTGACCGGTCGCGCGCGACCACACACACGGAGGCGCCTTCGCGCGCCAACGCAAGCGCGCAGCAACGGCCGATCCCACGGCTGCCGCCGGTGACGATGGCCCGCTTCCCGTCAAGCTTCAGCTCCATGACGCCTATGCCTTGGCCCGCCGGCCGCCGGCTGTCCGGTCCCTACCGGGTCTCGTCCTGGGTCTCGAACTCGGCGGGCATCGTGATCTCGATCACTTCCCAGTCGTCCGAGTACTCCAGGAGCTCATGCTTGACGCCGGGAGGCTGGTACCAGGCGTCGCCCGCTTCCACGCGCATCTCGCCGAAGCCCTCGAAGTACATGCGGGCCCATCCCTTCACCATGTAGCCCATCTGGAAATCCAGGACGTGCGAGTGATAGCCCATCGGGCCCTTGCACGGCTTCGCCGCCTTGATCACCTGCGCCATCACCCGGCCCTGCGTGGCGTTCTTGATGCCCAGGTCCCGGTACCGGAAGTAGGGCCGCAGTCCGTCCTTGATCCACTCCGCGTCCTTCGCATGCGCCGCGAACGCGTCGATCTGCTTCGTTCCCATGGGGCGCAGTCTGTCCGATCGGCGCGCGGGCGGCAATTCGACGGCAGCTACGCGGGCTCGAAGCGGAACCCGTACAGGTCGGCGTCGCGCAGGTGGAAGCGCAGCTTGATGCCGCGCGGCTCGACGTTCACGGCGTCCCGCCCCGCCCAGCGCACGCGGTGCCGGACCGCGTCACCGGTGAACCGCACGCACGCTTCGCGATCGTAGCCGTCGAGCGGCTGACCGGCGGTGTCGGTGACCTCGACCTCCACGAAGCCGCCGGGCCGGCAGCACGCGTTGATCGAGAGACAGGGCGCCATCGAGAAGACCGGCTTGGTCTCCACGATCCCGGTGTAGACCCCGGCGGTGAGCGAGACCCAGCCGTCCAGCCGCAGGGTCGCCAGACAGAGGTGATGGCCGTCGCGGGACAGCTCGCGGTCGCGGACCTCGGGATGGTCGAGGCCGGCGGCACGGCCGGAGATCCACCAACTGTTGTGGACGTTCTTGCCTCCGTAGTACATCCAGACCTCGTCGCCGACCTCGAGCGGGGCGGAAGGCGTCTCGGCGCCGAGCGGGTCGTAGGGCTCGGGACCGCGGGGGATGAGCGGCCGGTGCTCGTGCAGGCGGTGCCACTGACGGCCGTCACGGCCGTAGTGCAGGTAGCCGTCCATCACGTTGTCCACCTGGTGGAGGACGTTGAGCAGCCCCAGGTGCATCTCGTCGGCGCGCCAGGGGACGAACCCGTAGAGCCCGTCGTCGAGGTTGTCGCCGGCGCCGGCCTCGAAGGCCATGACCGGCTCGGACCAGTTCAGGCAGTCGTCGCTCTCCAGGCGATACACGCACCGCCGCGTGTTCCACACGCCGGCGGGCTTGTCCGGCCACATCGGCATGTCGCCGCCCGCGAACCCGGCGCGCGAGGGGGAGGTCCACTTTCGGGCCCGGCCGTACAGCACGTACGTCCGGTCGATCGGGTCGTAGGTGAGGATCTGCACGTCGCCGGCCCAGTAGGGGATGATCGGGTTGGCCGGGTGCGGCTGCCAGCGCACGCCGTCTGAGGACACCTGCATGCAGAGGCCGACGCCGTACAGGTTCTGCGCCGGGAACGAGTGCGCGTCGGCCCGCAGCCCGGGCGGCGGGCGGTCGTGCCGCTCGTACTGGACGTGCAGCATCTTGAAGCGCCGCGCCGGGTCCTCCTCCGCCGGGTCCAGGATGACGGTCTGCGTCCGGGCGCGCGCCCCTGGCGACAGGTCGAGCACGACGTTGGTGTCCATGCCGTCGATGGCGCGGATGCCGAGCCGGGGCTTCTCCCAGTGCACGCCGTCCGGGGACTGGGCGTAGCAGACGCGCGCGTCGGTGAGGCCCATGCCGGGACGGATCGCGAAGTAGTTCTGCACGTCCTCGTACCAGCACTTGAACAGGCCGTCGGCCGGGTCCCTGATGACGTCGAAGCCGCTCGTGCGGAAGTACGGGATGTCCTCCCACGGCTGGTCGCGCCGGATCAGCGGGTTGGCGGGGTGCTTGCGAGGGGAGTGGAGCCGCCGCGTGATGTTCTGGACGCTGGCGATGACGTCGTCGTCGATGAAGAGCTGGCGGGTCCGGCCGACTTCCTTGAAGGCGTGCTCGCGGGAGTACGAGAAGTACATGGGGACGGCCCGTTACGCGGGCTCGAAGCGGAACCCGTACAGATCGGCGTCGCGCAGGTGGAAGCGCAGCTTGATGCCGCGCGGCTCGACGTTCACGGCGTCTCGCCCCGCCCACCGCATCCGGTGCCGAACCGCGTCGCCGGTGAACCGCACGCACGCTTCGCGCCCGTAGCCGTCGAGCGGCTGCCCGGCGGTGTCGGTGACCTCGACCTCCACGAAGCCGCCAGGCCGGCAGCACGCGTTGATCGCCAGATGCGGCGCCATCGAGAAGACCGGCTTGGTCTCCACAATCCCGGTGTAGACCCCGGCGGTCAGCGACACCCAGCCGTCCAGCCGCAGCGTCGCCAGACAGAGGTGGTGGCCGTCGCGGGACAGTTCCTGGTCGTGGACCTCGGGAAGGTCCAGGCCGGCGGCCTGGCCGGAGATCCACCAGTCGTGGTGGACGTTCATGCCGCCGTAGTAGATCCAGACCTCGTCGCCGACCTCGATCGGCGTGGAGGGCGTCTCGGCGCCGAGCGGATCGTACGCTTCGGGGCCGCGGGGGATGAGCGGCCGGTGCTCGTGCAGGCGGCTCCACTGCCGGCCGTCGCGGCCGTGGTGCAGGTAGACCTCCATCACGTTGTCCACCTGGTGGAAGACGTTGAGCAGCCCCAGGTGCATCTCGTCCACGCGCCAGGGGACGAACCCGTAGAGCCCGTCGTCGAGGTTGTCGCCGGCGCCGGCCTCGAAGGCCATGACCGGCTCGGACCAATTCAGGCAGTCGTCGCTCTCCAGGCGATGCACGCACCGGCGCGTGTTCCACACGCCGTCCGGCTTGTCCGGCCACACCGGCATGTCGCCGGCCGCGAACCCGGCGCGCGGCGGGGAGGTCCACTTGCGGGCCCGGCCGTACAGCACGTACTTCCGGTCGATCTGGTCGTAGGTGAGGATCTCCACGTCACCAGCCCAGTAGGGGATGATCGGGTTGGCCGGATGCGGCTGCCAGCGCACGCCGTCTGAGGACACCTGCATGCAGAGGCCGACGCCGTACAGGTTCTGCGCCGGAAACGAGTGCGCGTCGGCCCGCAGCCCGGGCGGCGGGCGGTCGTGCCGCTCGTATTGGACGTGCAGCATCTTGAAGCGCCGCGACGGGTCCTCCTCCGCCGGGTCCAGGATGACGGTCTGCGTCCGGGCGCGCGCCCGCGGCGACAGGTCGAGCACCACGTTGGTGTCCATGCCGTCGATCGCGCGGATGCCGAGCCGCGGCTTCTCCCAGTGCACGCCGTCGGCGGACTGGGCGTAGCAGACGCGCGCGTCGGTCAGGCCGATGCCGGGGCGGATCGCGAAGTAGTTCTGCACGTCCTCGTACCAGCACTTGAACAGTCCGTCCGCGGGGTCTCTGATCACGTCGAAGGCGCTGGTGCGGAAGTACGGGGTGTCCTCCCACGGCTGGTCGCGCCGCATCAGCGGGTTGGCCGGGTGCTTGCGAGGGGAGTGCCGCCGCCGCGTGATGTTCTGCACGCTGGCGATCACGTCGTCGTCGATGAAGAGCTGCCGGGTCCGGCCGACTTCCTTGAATGCGTGCTCGCGGGAGTACGAGAAGTACATGGAGTCGCGCCGTTCAGCCCGCCGCGCGCCAGGGCTCGGGCTCGCGGATGTCGTCGAGCGGGAAGATCGGCCGGCGCACCCGCTTCCACGGGAACAGCGAGAAGTCGGGGCTGCACAGGCCGGGCAGGTCGACGATGAAGATCCGGTCGGCCAGCGGCCCGTAGGCGTTGCGGAAGCCGCCGGGCGACTTGACCTGCACGACCCGGAACGCCGTCGGCTCCAGCCCCGCGCAGCGGTACATCTCCGGGTCCCACTGCACCACGGCGAGCCGCATGGCCATGACCGAGATCGATCCCACCTCCAGCACCGCGACCCCGCCCAGGTCGAACGGGAACCCGGTGTTGGCCGCGGTCTCGTGCCGGAAACGGCCGGGGGCGAGCCCGACGACCCGCGCGGTGATCTCCACCGGCTGGTAGAAGGTCCGGTCGAGCGAGGCGCCGATCGACAGGCGGATCTCCGCGCCGACACCGGCGGCTTCGGCGGCATCGACCGCCGCGGCGTCGACGATGTTGAGGAGCGCCGAGCGCCCGAAGCCGGCGTCGAGCAGCGCCCGCAGCAGCGCCGTGCTGTCGCCGGTGGCGCCCGAGCCCGGCGCATCAGCGCTGTCGCCGAAGACGAACGTTCCGTCGCCCGGAGCGGCCGATTGCGCGATCGCGTCTTCGATGCGGGTCAGAACCGGGATGAAGTCGTGCCGGGCGTCCCAGAAGATGCCGGCCAGCCGGTCCGCCTCGCGGTCGGCGAGAGGCTGCCTGTCGGCGTAGACGATCACCGTGCAGCCGTACTCGGCCAGATCCATCCACGGCTGCACCGCGCACGCACCGGCGGAGAGGACGCCGGGCCGCTCCTCGGCGGCGACCACCTCGCGCATCACCGGCTCGAACGCCCCGCCGGTGGTGTTGCCGTTCTCGCCCTGCAGCACCATCGGCAGGGAGCGGAACGCCTTCGCCGGCCGGCGGCCGCCGTCCAGGATTCCCGTGAGGATGCGCGCGCCGAGGGCGCCGGTCTCGACGTGATCGACGTGCGGCTGCGTGTGGTAGAAGACCATCGCGTCGGTCAGGTCGACCATGCGCTGCGTGACGTTGGCGTGGCAGTCGATCGTGGCCACGATCGGCAGGTCCGGGCCGACCAGTTCGCGGACCGCCGCGTACAGGCGGCCGGTGCCGTCGTCGTCCGCCTCGGTGACCATCGCTCCGTGCGTGACCAGCAGCAGTCCGTCGAGGGGGCCGGCGTCGCGAATGGCGCCGAGCAACTCGTCCTGTAGATGGCAGTAGGTGGGGTCGTCCAGCGGCCGTCCGGAGGAGGCCGCGAAGGCGAAGAACAGCGGCACGGCCGCCTCGCGCAGCTCGCTCAGCCCCCCTGCCACCTCGTGCCGGCAGCTCCCGAGCGTGTCGAAGACTTCGCGCCTGCGCAGGTAGAGCCCGGAGCGGAACCGCTCCAGGGACGAGCTGGCCGGCGAGAAGGAGTGCGACTCCTGGATCATCCCGCCGACGCCGACTCGGAAGCTGCGATCACTCATCGTTGCGCTCGGTCCGAACCGGTATAGCATGCCGGCAATCCGTTGACGACCTGCCGCCGGCACCGCAGGCTGCGCCGCCATGAAGGTCGACTGCCAGAGCCATCTGTTCCCTGCCGGCTATGCCGAGGCGCTGACGCGCAACCCCGGATCGCCCACGACCACGGGCGGGGCGGGACGCTATATCGTCGCCTACGGCGACATGCAGTCGTTCCGGCTCGACCTGGAGGACTACAGCGTGGCGCGCAAGCTGCGCGACATGGACGCCGCGGGCATCGACGTGAGCGTGGTGAGCGTGAACATGCCGGGCCCCGAGCTGCTGGAGAGCGAGCTGGCCGTGGAGGCTGCGCGCGTCTGCAATGACGAGTTGGCCGAGGCGTGCGCCCGCCACCGGCAGCGCCTGGTGGGCTTGGCCTGCCTGCCGTGGCAGAGCCCGGCCGCGGCGATCGAGGAGCTGGACCGCGCGGCCGGCGATCTGGACCTGCGCGGGGTCATGCTCTACTCGCACGTGGGGACAGGCCCCGTGGACGCCGACGCCCTGGAGCCCGTCTATGCCCGCATCGCGCAACTCGGCGTGCCGCTGGTCCTGCATCCGTGCGTGCCGCCGTGGGGCGCCGAGATGAGCGATCACTCGATGATTCCGATGGTGGGTCTGATGGTCGACCACAGCCTGGCGGCGCTGCGCCTGGTGCTCAGCGGCGTCCTGGAGCGCAACCCCGCGCTGCAGGTGGTGCAGCCGCACTGCGGCGGCGTGCTCCCGTACCTGTGGGGCCGCATCCGCAACCAGACCGAGGTGATGAAGCGCGGGATCGAGCGCATCTCGCAGACGCCCACCGAGCTGTACGGCCGGGTCCATCTCGACACCGCTTCGCCGTGGCCGCCGGCCGTCCGGGTCGCCTACGAGCTTGCCGGCGCCGACCGCCTGGTGTTCGCCAGCGACCACCCGTGGGTGGAGATCCAACTCCTGATTGATACCCTGGAGGAAATCGGGCTTCCCGGAGAGGAATTGGGGCGCATCTATGCGGGCAACGCATGCCGCCTGTTCCGCATCGAGTGAAGTGAGGGTCTCACGCTTGCGCGCATGATTCCTTGCCGCCGATCGACGGCCCGCTGTGATGTCCCGACCGGCTCGGCGGTCGGAGCGCTCGCTGTCCCCACCCCTACGGTCACTCTCCTGGAAAACGGCGACAGGCTCCCGCGTCGTGAGTTCGAGAGGCGCTACCTCGCCAGACCCGACATCAAGAAAGCGGAACTGATCGAGGGAATTGTCCACGTGCCGTCGCCCGTCCGCGCGACCCATGCCGAGAAGCATGGTGATCTGCTGGCTTGGCTCCGCGTCTACAGCGCGTCGACCCCCGGCGTATCGGTTCTCGACAACGCCACCGTGCGCCTCGACCGGGATAACGAACCGCAGCCCGACGTGCTCATGCGCATCGAGTCGGCGGCCATCGGTCAATCGCAGCTTGACGGCGACGACTACGTGACGGGGGCGCCGGAGCTGGTCGTGGAGGTGGTGGCGAGCAGCGCCGCCTACGACCTGCATGACAAGCTGCACGCCTACCGCCGCAACGGGGTGCTGGAGTACCTAGTCTGGCGAGTCTACGATCGCACGATCGACTGGTTCGTGCTGACCGACGACGAGTACAGGCCTTTGTCGCCGGCCGCCGACGGTATTCTGCACAGCCGGACGTTTCCCGGTCTGCGCATGGCGGTGAACTCGCTCCTCGACGGCGACTTCGTCACCGTGCTATCCGAGCTGAACAGGGGCATCGACACGCCGGAACACGCCGCGTTCGTCGCCAAGCTGAGAGCGGACAGCCTCCTCTGATCGCCGGGGCGGACGCCGAACCGCGAACATCCGGTAGCTCTCCACACACGGGACTCGGAGGTGGATTCACGCCATTGAAGCAAATAGGCGTGAATGGAAGGCGACAATCGGGTTTCATTCACGCCCGCTACTCGGATGGTGTGTCGTGCTCTCCGATCTTCCACACTCCCTTCTCGCGGAACGCTGGAATGGTCTGGCGCCGGCCGGCGTTGGTGACGGCCGGCGCCGACAGGCCACGGCGCCTGATGTACTCGGACAGTCTGACGATCGCGTCACCTCTCAGGTAACTGAGCCTCTTGTGCAACGATTCCAGAAGAGCCAGGGCGAGGATGCGTTCCATGGTCTGGCTCCGGTTCCGTCCGGCGTAGTCTCGAAACGCTTGATAGTAGAGGTCTTTTTCCTTGTCGAGGATGATGATGGAGGGCAATCCTAGTTGGCAAAGTTGGAAGTTGATGATGACCCGACCCATGCGCCCGTTGCCGTCGCAGAACGGATGGATAGTCTCGAACTGCAGGTGAAACAGGGCGATCCTGTCCAGGAAGTAGGAGTCAAGATCGCTGGAATAGTCGAGCAAGGACGATGCCATCAAGGGCTCCACTTGCTCGGGCGCCGGGGCGATGTGAGTGCCGACGCGGACGTACTCCCCGGTCTGGCGGAAGCGGCCGGCGATGGCATCGTCTATGCCGCCCAGCAGCATCTGATGCAAGAGTACTATCAGGTCGCGCGTCAGCTCGTCGGCGCCTGCTCTATTGCGGCTGTACTCGACGACTCGCGCGAGATTCTTGGCCTCGAAGACTTCCCTTACGGTCACGTTCCGGGAGAGCGCCTGCTGAAGCAGGATCCTTTCGGTCTCATCGAGCGTGAGCGTCGAGTTCTCGATGGCATTCGAGTTGTATACGCTTTCAGGGATCTCGGCCTCGTCGATCATCGCCAGCAGCGACTCCTTGCCCAGCCGCAACGCCTCGTACTCGCGTCTGAGATCCCGGATACGCGTTCTGAGCGGCTGCGAGGTCGCCATTGGTTGGAGAAGGTATCAAATTCACGCCATTGAGACAAGAAGGCGTGAATGAATGGCCAAATCGGATGTCATTCACGCTCTCTACGCCACCCATACGTGCTGATGCTCCTGGACAGGCGCCAAGTCGATGTCCGGCAGTCGTCGGACCAAGCCGCGCACGATGTGGTTGTCGGAGTTCTCGTCACTCAGCAGCCGGAGCAATCCGACCGTCCCTCGCCCGCTGCATAAGTCGTTCGCGCACGCCGCGCTGGTCCCTTTGCGTCGTCTCGACGCGGCGGCGTACGTCTACGGCCTCGGCGTCACAGCGGCGCATATACTCGTCGATCTCTTCTCGATGCATGAGGCAATAGGCCAGGACGGCATATACGTCAGGAAGGTTCAGCGTGTCGTAGGATTGGACGATCGTCTCGGGAGTGGCGCCAGACTGAAATGCTTGTACCACAACCTCCAGCAACACATGGGTGTCGCCTATGCGTAAGACACCCGCTGGATCCTCTCTAAGAGGGACGGTCACAGGCTGGATCGTGGGCGTTCCGGAAAGTGGTGGACTTGCCAATTCCAGAGGTGAGCATAGCTTTCCGTCATCCGAATCGCAATGTCGGGGCCGTCGACGTCCAAGTCGATCCGAGTCATGTGCCGCGACGGTTGCGCACGTGGACGGTCGCTGGCGGCACTGCCAGAGGCGAAGCGTGGCCGCCGTTCCTGTTATCGTCGCCAGTATGGTCATCGGCGACGCGAAGGGGCGACGGTGAGCCAGCAGGCCGCTGCCCTTGGTCCGATCGGGGACGCGGAGCGGATCGAAGTCGTCGACGTGCTGCGCGGGTTCGCGCTGTGCGGGATCCTGTTCGTCAACATCATGTGGTTCAAGGCTCCAGGGAGCCTGGGCGGCTTCGGGTACGAAGGGTCACCGCTCGATCGACTGGTCGCCGCGGGCGTATTCGCCCTGGCACAGGGCAAGTTCTTCACGCTGTTCTCGTTCCTGTTCGGATGGGGCTTCGCCACCCAGTTCCTGCGCGCCGAGGAACGCGGCGCTGCCGCGGGCTTTCCCCGGCTGTACCTCCGCCGCTCGGCGATCCTGGGCCTGATCGGGGTCGTGCACATCGTGCTGCTGTCGGAAGGGGACATCCTCCTGCTCTACGCCATCCTCGGGCTGCTGTTGCTCCCCCTGCGGCGCGCGCGTCCGGAGATCCTGCACCGTTGGGTGAAGTGGCTGCTCATCGTCCCGGCAGCGGCCACGGTGCTGATGTTCGGCGCCCTGGCGCTGGGGCGGGTGTCGCCTGAGGGCGCGGCGGAGATCGCCGCCAGCGATCGCGAGACCGCGGAGCAGTTCAGGACCGAGGCGCGAACCATGACGGCCGCCTACCTGGAGCCGGCTTTCACCCGCACGGCAGCGACCCGTGTGCAGAGCTACGGCCGCAACGCGTGGATCCAGCTCGTGCTCGCACCCACGGTACTGGCCATGTTCGTGCTGGGGCTGGCCGGCGGCCGCCGCCACCTGGCCCGGAAAGCGGCCGGTCACTTGGCTCTGCTGCGGCGCGTGCGTTCCTGGGGCCTGGTGATCGGGCTGCCGGTCGCGGCGCTGTCGGCCACGGGTGCCAGCCTGCTCCCGACGCTGAGCGCGCTGATGTGCCTGTGGGTGAACGGAACGGTCGCGGGCCCGCTCCTGGCGATGGCCTACGCCGCCAGCATCGCGCTGCTCTGGCACCGTCCCGGCTGGCAGCGGTTCCTGCGGCCGCTGGCGGCCATGGGCCGGATGGCGATGACCAACTACCTCCTGCAGTCGGTCATCGCGACCCTGCTGTTCTACGGGTACGGCCTCGGGCTGGCGCGGCGCGTATCGCCGTCACTGGCGCTCGTGATCGCCGTGGCCATCCTGGCCGGGCAGCTCCTGATCAGCGGCTGGTGGATGCGCCGGTACCGCTTCGGCCCGGCCGAGTGGCTGTGGCGGACCCTGACCTACGGCGCCCGTCAGCCGCTTCGCCGGGCCGCGGCTTGAGCGTTGACCGAAGGCGGGCAGCGCCGTAGGTTTCCGTGCGAGGCCGGAACGCCCGGTCTACTATCACGCCGTTCAACCTCCTGGAGGCATCCATGAAGTGCCGCACTGTTCTCGCTGTCCTTGCCATCGCTCTGGTCCCCATCCTTGCCGGGGCACAGGAAGAGAACCAGGGATACGACAAGACCGATCCGATCGTGCTGACGGTCGATCAGGAATACTCGGGCACGACGCATTCCGACCACGAACGCAAGTATCTCATGACGCACGTGGAAGCGGACGCCGAATACCGGCTCGATATGACCGGACTGTCCGCCGATCTCGACATCTATTACCTGGGTTCGGACGACACCTTTCTGCGGGACTCGCTCGGCCGGTCGACGAACGCCGAGGACAACGACGAGCGGATTCAGTTCACGCCCAAGGAAGATGCGGCGTACTTCATCCTGCACAACTACGACTACAAGGAATCGGAGTTCAAGCTCCTTCTGACCAGGAGCGAGATGTATGTCGATGAAGTCGCCGCGCTGTCACCGATCCGGCTCGACGGCGAGGTCTCCTATGAGGGACAGGTGGGCAGCAGATCGAGCCTGTACGAACTGGGCGGTCTGACCGTCGGATCGACCTATCGAATAGCCATCGAAGGGCTGCAGGTGAACGCCGATCTGCTGGTCTTCTCCGATCCGCTGTACCGGGACGAGCTGGGGCGGTCGAGCAAGCGCTACACCGAGGGCGAGTTCGTCACCGTGTCGACCACGAGCGACGTCCTCTACGTCGAAGTCCGGGGACAACACCGTTCCGGAACGCCGTTCACGCTGACCGTCGAAGAGCGCGACCGATTGCAGGATCAAGGCTCAGCGGAAGAGCCCATGGAGATCCCGGTAGGCGAGGAGATCGCGTCCGCGGTAGGGGAGGGCAGAAGCTACTACTTCTTCGCGTCGACTCCGGGCCGGCCCTATACCATCAAGCTGCTGTCGCCGACGATGGATGCGGACCTGTCCATTCACGGCGAGCAGTCCGACGATGACCAATCCACGCATGCGCATGACGGAGACGCCCACTTCGCCGTCGTTCAGGAGACGTCCGACAATCTCAGGGGCGAGGATGAGGTCCTGTCGGTGATCGCCGAGGCCGACACCGTCTACTTCTCCGTGGACGGCCGTCACACCAAGGGATCGGGCGCCAACTTCGAGCTGCACGTCATCGAGGAGACGTTCGACAACGAGGGCGAGGAGCAGGACCCCATGGCGATCGACGGCGCCAGCTACGCCGGACAGGTGCAGGCCGAGGGGGAAAGCTACTACAAGATCCCGGTGGTTCCCGGCACGATGTACCTGATCAAGGTGACGCAGCAGGAAATCCGCGGCACCTGGCGGTTCCACTTCTACGTCTACGACGACGGCATCCACGGACAGAAGCTTGCATCGGCCGGCTACATCAACGGCAACGAGTACAAGTCGGCCCTGATCGAGAGCTTCTCCGGAGAATGGCTCTACCTCGAAGTCGTCTCCTACGACGAGGACTTCGGCAGCAACTTCACCGTCGAAGTGCAGGAAGTGCTCCTGGCGGAGGCCGGGTAGCCGGCCGGCAGCCCTCCGGTTCGCGAGCTACCTCCCGATCTTCACCCACTTGTACTTGTGGTTGAGGATCGCCAGAGCCAGCACCAGGATCAGCACGTCGACCAGGACGTTGGGGAACAACAGATAGCGATCGACCTGGGTTCCGGATTGGCGAGATGCGGAAGCGCGAAGATGACGCCGGTCAGGATTGCCAGCACGACCTTGTTCCTGAGGAACTGCATGAGTCCCTGCAGGAGGTACCCCCGGAGGAACACCTCCTCGAACCCGGATTGAACCGGGACGAGGATGACGGCCACCACGAGGAAGAGCAGGAACTCCCCGCCGGGCGGCTGAAACGTCATCTCCTGTCCGACGATGAATCGGTTGACCAGCAGCTTCACCATGGAGACGGTCAGCGCCGCCCCAACGCATCGGCGGACTGTCGGTCCGTCCTTGAGTGAGCACCTCACGCAGCCGGCCGGTGTTCCGGTCCAGGTTGGTCACTCCGTGAGTGACCAACCTTCCGAGGGACGGCGGGGTTGGTCAGTGACCAAGTCCACGACGCCTTGGTTGAGCCGGGGGTCCTCGGAGCGAGGCGGCCATCCTATGGCATCATAGCAAAAATGATATAATCAAGCGACTTGTGGCTTGGACTGTCGAACGCACTTGGTCCGGAGTTCGATATAGCCCGTGCGGTGATTCTGGCTCGCAAGGGCGCGGGACTCACTCAGGAGCAACTCGCCAAGCGGATGAACACGACGCAGTCGGCGATTGCTCGGCTGGAGGGTGGGCGCACGCGTCCGTCCACCACGACACTGGTGCGGTTTGCACAGGCTACCGGCACGCGCCTCAAGATCAGTTTTGAGCGGCTGACGGCGGTGCGGTCCGTCAACCGCTCGCCGTCTCGAACGCGACCACGTTGCGCTGCTCGCGGCTGAACTCCACCCCGATCAGGTACACGTCGGCCGCCTCGGGGCGGTGCTTCTCCGCGTAGCCCCGCGCCTGCAACTGCGCCAGCGCCGTGCCTTCGGCCGCCTGCTCCACGACCTTGAACTCGAACAGGAACACGTCGCCGGCAAAGCGCACCGCCAAGTCCGCCCGCCCGCGACTGCTGCTGTCCTCCACGGTCACGTCCAGCCCCACCGCCGCCAGCCAAGCGTAGAACACGCTGGCGTAGTAGCCCTCGTAACGCGCGATCTCGTTGCGCGTGTGCCACTCGTAGGGAATGCTCGCGAACAGCCCTCGCACCAGCCCCTCGATCCCCGCGAAGTCGCGCGCCCGCAGCCGCTCCACCAACGTCAGGCCCGGGTTCCGGCGCGTCGCGTCCGGCGGCGTCAGCGCCGCCAGGAGGCTCGCATTCAGACTCCGGCGCACCTCGTGGTTCGGGTACCCCAGACGGTAGAGGGGAGTGCCGTCGAAGGCGCGCTCCTCATCGCGGATCGTCAGGTAGCCGGTCTGGAACAGCAGCGCCTCCGGCGCCATGTCCCGCACGTCGAACCTCGACAGCAAGGCGTCGTCGCTCCGCAAACCGTCCAGGGAGGGGATGTCCACCTGCCGCCGCAGCAGCGTCTCGATCAGGAACGTCGGCGTGCCGGTCTCGAACCAGTACGGGCCAAACTCCCGCTTGCTGAACAGCAGCAACACGTCGAACGGGTTGTACATCCGTTCCTCGCCGAGCCAGTTGTAGCCATGGTACCAGCGGCGTATCTCCTCCCGGTCCAGCCCGGGAAGCTCCGGTGCGAACGTCGTGTCCAGGTCCGCGTCGGTGTAGCCGCAGATGGACGAAAAAGCCGCGTCCAGGGTCAGGTCGGTGAGGTTGTTGAGGTCGGAGAACAGGTTCGCCTTGGAGAATTTGCTCACTCCGGTGAGGAACGCGAACTTGACGTAGGCATCGGCGTCCTTGATGGTCGCGTACAGCCCGCGCAGGTCGTCGCGGTTCGCCTCGGCCGCCTCCGGCGTGTTCAGCGCGTCCAGGATTGGCTTGTCGTACTCGTCGATGAGCACCACCACCCGCTGCCCGGCGTGCTCGCACAGCGCCTCCAGCAGGCGGCGAAAACGCACCGGGGCGCTGCCGCGGGGGGGCGCGACGCCGGCCCGGGCCGCGATGTCTTCAAGCTGGGCCCTCGCCGCTTCGTCCACGAGATCAGGCTTGCGGAAGGTCCCGCTGGCGAAGCTCAGCCGCACTACCGGGTAGCGCACCGACCACTTCCACTTGTCGTGCACGTACAGGCCCCGGAACAGCGGCTCGTTGCCCTCGAACAGCTCTTTCAGGGTGTCCAGGAACAGGCTCTTGCCGAACCGCCGCGGCCGCGACAGAAAGTAGCGGTCGCCCTCTTCCACCAGACGCCAACAGAAAGCGGTCTTGTCCACGTAGTAGCGGTTCTCTTCTCGCATCCGCCGGAAGGTCTGGATGCCGAGCGGCAGCTTGCGCTTCATACCTCGCTACTCCTGGACCAGGTCGCGTCACATCATCGGCAGTTGTCTCCCTTCAGGTTACCGCCCCGGGGACGACGGCCACCAGACCGGCCTTGAGTCAGCCCCTCGCAGCCGGCCGGCGTTCCGCTCCAGGTTGGTCACTCACGGATTGACCAACCTCCCGAAAGGCTGGCGGGGTTGGTCAGTGACCAAGTCCACGGCCGTCGAAGTACAGGAAGTGCTCCTGGCGGAGGCGGAGTAGCCGGGCGGAGCCGTTCCGTAGCAGCCGCTACCGGACCGGATCGTCGGCGCCGTCCGTGCGCCAGGCGTCCGGTCCGGGGTCCGCCCCGGAAGCGGCGGCAGCCAGGCGTGGCAGGTAGTGCTCCCAGCCACTGGCGTGGCGGTCGCGCAGTGTCTCGTCCGCGAAACCGTAGTGGCGGAGGCGGACACGCGTGCCCCGTCCGAGCGGCGTCAACGTGACCTCCACGGTCGTCGGCATGGGAGGCTGCACGTGATCGAACAGCCACGTAAAGACCAGCCGGCGCCCGGGCTCCACCTCCCGGAAAATGCCGCGTGTGATGTGGGTGCCGGTCACGTTCAGCGTGAGCGCTCCGCCCGGCCGGGGGTCGATCTCGGCGTGTGCGCAGAGCCACCGTCCCAGCAACTCCGCGTCGGTGAAAAACCGGAATACCAGTTCCGGACTGGCGTCGATGTCAATCTCCTGCGTGAGATCGAAGCTGTCGTGCACGGCGTCGATTCCTCCTGGCTTCGAGCTCGGCCTCGTCCTTGAGACGGGACAATCGGTCTTTCCAATAGGCTTCCAGATAGAAGCGCAACTCTCCCAACGCGTCGGGCACGGCGCGGTAGTAGCGCTGCGTGCCCTGCTGGCGGACGCGAACCAGACCGCCTTCGCGCAGCACACGCAGGTGAAAGGAGATCGCCGGCTGAGACACGTCGAAGGCGTCCACCAGCGAGTTGACCGGAAGCTCGGTTTCCCAGATGCGTCTCAGGATCTCGCGCCGCATGGGATCGGCGACCAGCTCCATCGTGCCCGGCATCTCACCGCGCCCTCAGGAGGCGGGCCGCTCGCCGTCGGACATGAACGTCCGCAGCAGGGCGGCTATTTCGTCCGGGGCCTCCTCGGCCAGAAAGTGACCGCAGTCCGGGAACTCGTGGACATCGCAGCAATGCAGCGCCGACTTCCAGACCTCCAGCTCCTTGCGCCGAAAGGCGATGTCCCTGAAACCCCACAACAGCAGCGTCGGCTTGCCGGCGAAGGTCTCGCGTTCGTTCCAGATGGTGCTCAGCCAGTCGGACGCTCCCACGATGTGCCGGGGCAACGCCGAGCTCGCCTGGCGAGCGGCCGGGGTCGGCTGGGCGCGCCGGTAGTGCTCCATGACTTCGGACGTCAGGAGGCTCCGGTCTCCGAACGCGGCCGGCATGACCTTGTTCACGAACACGTTGAACCGCTCGATCATGAGCCGTCCGAGCCGGCAGCCCATCAGGAAGCTGAACGAGATGAAGTGGAAGTCGCCGTTCACCGGCCACGCCCAGGTGTTGGCGATCACGATCCGGGAAACCCGTTCGGGGTGCAGGCGCGTGAAGTCCAGGCCGATGGGGCCGCCCCAGTCGGCAAGGAAGAGAGTGACATCCCCCAGGTCGAGGTGGTCCAGCAGCGCCGCGAAGTTCCCGGCGTGGGAGGCCGGATGATGGTCCTCGGGCCGTTGGCTGCGCGCCGACAGACCGAACCCCAGGTGGTCGGGCGCGACGCAGCGGAACCGACCGCTGAGCTTGGCGACGAGATCGCGGAACTCGAAGGACCAGCTCGGGTTCCCGTGCACGAACACGATCGCCGCGCCCGATCCCTCGTCGAGGTAGTGCATGCGGCCGGCCGGCGCGGCGAAGAAACGGCTTTCGAAGGGGTAGAGCGAGTCGGAGACCCACTCCGGACGCGAACCGGCTACCGATTGAGACATAAGGGCGAACTCCTGTGCAGATGCGTCGATAGCGATGCATACCAGAGTACCATAAGTCATCATTTATATAAATATGTGCGAGGAATCCGCTCTGCCTCGCCGGGGCGATGGTGGGCCCTGGCATGATCCTGCCTGCCCCCGGGACTTGCTATCGTGGGCGCCCATGGACGGCGAGCGATGCGCCCACGTGGAGGATGCCGCGCACGGCGGAGGAGACGGGGACGTGCGCCTGCACGGGCTGAAGCAACCGCCCTACAACACCACCATGATGGGCGTCGTCATGGGCGCCCTCGACTACTACGGCATCTCCCGGACACCGGGTCACGCGTTCGTCCTGTCCGGACACGCCTTCGTCATGACGTGCATGAGGAGCTCTGTCCGAGCGGACCCTACCTGTGGCGCTACGACCGGTTCTTCGAGCTGCTGACCAACCTGGGCTTGGCGATGCAGAACGCGGGCACGCTGACGGCGACGGCTGATCCAGCCCGCCGGGCGGCGTTGGAAGAGCGCCTGCGCGGCGCCATCGACGCTGGCGTCGTCTGTTCCCTGCTGAACATGGAGCATCAGCTCCTGCTCGGCTACGACGAAGATGGCTTCATGCTGGCGCAGCCTTGGGGACCGGACTGTTCGATGACGCCCGCGCGGCTCTCGTTCGGAATCTGGCAGGAGTTCCGTGACGGCCCTCCGGTGACGTTCTTCACCCTCACCACCTGCTCGCCGCGGCCGGAGAGCGCCGTCTCGGACGCCATGGACTTCGCCCTTGATCTGTGGCGTCACCCGGACCGGTACACCGAGGCACCCTACGCGGTCGGCGCGCGAGCGTACGACACGTGGCTCGATGCCCTCGACGGCGGCCATGGCGACGGGGTGGGAAACTGGTGGAACGCGCTGGTCTGGGCGGAGTGCCGGGCGCGCGCTGCCGACTACCTCCAGGACCTTTCGGATGACGATACGCCCGAGCCGTTCGGCGACGGAGCGGCGCGCTGGCTCGCCGCACGGTACCGTTCGGTGTCGGATCTGCTGAACCGCGCTGCGGACAAGTCCGGCTCCGCGGACGACAAGCGCCGCCTGATCGCCGAGGCGCGCGCGGTCGAGGCCTCCTGCATCGATCGCATCAGCGAAATCCGCGATTGCTGAGAGGCTTCGGGCGTCGAGGCTTACGCGGTCAGCACTTCGCGGAGGCTGATCATCCTGGCAGCGGCAGCGGTGCTGATGTTCGGAGCGCTGGCGCTGGGGCGGGCGTCTCCCGAGGTCGCCGAGGAGATCGCCGACCGTGACACGGCGGACTGACGGGCAGACCACGATGGCGGCCTACCAGCCGCATGTCGTCGAGGAGACGTTCGATAACGAGGGCGAGGAACAGGATCCCCTGACGATAAGAGGGAGCCAGCTACGCCGGACAGGTCTAGGCCGACGGAGAGAGCTACTACAAGATCCCGGTGGTGCCCGGCAAGTTGTATCTGATCAAGGTGCCGCAGCAGGAGATTCGCGGCACGTGGTGCTTCCATTTCTACGTGTACGACGACGTCATTTTTCGGCAGGTGTGGCCGGCCCGAGGTGTGGACGCTTTTCCTAATTCACGCGCTCCGTCCAGAAGTGATGTTTTCCGACGATCTGGTATTGTGCCAAGTCCGCATAGCCAACCGTGCAGTGACAGGCATGCACATTCGCGCAAAACGTCTTTAGCGGGGCGTAGTTGTTCTCGTGACTTCGAATCCACTTGTTCAGATGTCGCGTGCCGTCTGGTGTTCGATGCGGTCGAGATTCCCAAGGTCGGCGCGATCTGGAGCCTTCTCGCAGCGCACGTCGGCAACGCTGTAGTCGATCAGCACCGGTCGAAACCGGACGCGTTTCCAGGGCTCGTCCGCGGCCGGGTCGACGCGCGTGTGGAACGAGCGCTGCAGATTGTCCTTGGACAAGACCGCCGCGCAGTGCGGACAGGCGAATCGATCACGAACTCGCTTGGTATTCTGGTCGAGCGCTTCGTCGAGGAACACCACTTCGCCCGTACACTCCGGGCAAGAGAAGACCTCGCTCCATACGGTGTAGTTGATCCCCCCCTGGTCTTGCCGTCGGTGTGGAGCGTTTCGTACATCCAGCCGGTCTCTTCTTCGACCTCGTCAAGAAGCTGTCCGGCCGCATCCGCGAAGGAATGGACGTCGAAGGAATGTTGTAGTTGCCCGCGATGAACATTGCCGCCGGCGACAGATCGGCCAGCACCGTACGGCGCGGACCCCACTCGGGCGCCGGCCAGCCTCGTCCCCGCGGCTTCGTGTAATGCAGGATCGAGGGGCACGATCGCCCTGTGCGGCACCTTGGTGTGGTAGCCGTGCGCCCGGTAGAGCGGGTCGGTCTTGCCTTCGCTCACGTCGACGGCAAACGGCTCTCGGTGATACGGCTCGTCGGCGTCGTACGGACGGCCGTGGTGTTCTACGAACTCGGCCAGGAACGGGTTGGGGCAAGTGGTGTACCAGGGCGGATCGGACAGTCTCAGGATGTCTTCGTCCTCGCCGACGGGAAAGTCAGGGCGCTTCCGCAGCTCGGGGAGGCACTCCTTCAGACGTTGGAGGAAGTGCGTGCGCCGTGCCTCGTCCGACGTGAACGTCAATCCGAGGCACTCCACCGGCTCGGACGTAGCGGAGGTTGTTCGGCGAACAACCTCCCGCTGCCGGCCTTTCCGGGGACGATCGCGGTTTGGAAGAGTGCGTTCTGGGAGCTGTCGTCTCGCTCAGCCATGCGTACCACCGGGTGGTGACCGGTACGGTGACCAAGTCACGAGCGGGAGTGACCAAAGCTGTTCCGGGGGCAACGGGTTGGTCAGTGACCAACCCCACCCCATGAGTGACCAACCTCGGCATGGTCCAACCCCTGCTCATGGATCTCGGTCGCGGCCGGCGTCGGTTCGCCATGCGTTCAGGAGCGGGATCGCGGCCTCGCTCACCACATACGCCTGGTCCGGGTGGTTCGGCTCGTCCGGACGCGTCATGCGGATCAGCCCGGCTTGAATGAGCGGTTCCAAGCGCTTGCGCCGAAAGAACGTACGGTGCGAAAGCCCGGTCTCGCGCATGAGGTCAGCAATTCTCGGCGAATGGATGAGGATCGACATGGGTGACACGGTTCTGGCGAGGACAGACTGAGGCCTTTACTATATCTCATTGCAGTTGAACGAGTTACGGGACTAGACATTTCTCGCCGTCCTCGTCATGCTGTCTTCGCATGGCCAGGGGACTGCGGAGAGGTCCGAATCTACTTCGTTTCCGCTCCCTCGTCGACTCGATCGCCGAGTACGTAACCGGTATCCTCGACGCACGCCAACCAAGCAAAGTCCGCTACGCCCTGCGCGACTGCTACCTGAGCGCTCTGGCGATGTTCTTCGTCCAAGACCCCTCCCTGCTGCAATTCCAGCGCCGCTTCCAGCAGCAGGTGCAGACCAACAATCTCTCGGTCACCTTCGGCGTCGATCAACTGCCCTCCGACTCGCAGTTCCGCGATCTGCTCGACCGCCATGACTATGCTCGCATCCTGCCCTGCTTCGCCGATTGGATCGCTCGCCTGCAGCGCGCCAAGTGGCTCCAGCACTACCAACTGTTCGGTGCCCGCTATCTGATCACCCTCGACGGCTCACGGTATTTCAGCTCCGAGTCCGTGCACTGCGAGCACTGCCTGAGCACCACCTCGCGCGACGGCAGTACCTGCTATCACCATGACATTCTGCAGGCCGCCATCGTCCACCCCGACAAGCGCGAAGTGCTCCCGCTGGCCCCCGAGTTCGTCCGCAACAGTGACGCCGACGGCGGGCGGTACCGCAAGCAGGACTGCGAACTGAACGCCGGCTACCGGATGCTGGAGCGGCTCCGTGACGACTATCCCCGCATGGCGGCAATTATCGTGGCCGACAGCCTTTATTCCAAGCAGCCGTTCGTCGAGCAGTTGACCGCCAAGCGCTTGTCGTTCCTGTTGGTCGCCAAGCCCGGTGACCATCGCAGCCTCTACCAAGACGTCGCCGGCCTGCGCCGCGGCAACCTGCTGAACCGTCACGCTACCTCAGACCGCGGCGAACGCCGCGAATACGAATGGGTCACCGATCTACCGCTGAACGGCAATCGCGACGCTCCGCACCTCAACTTCATCCAGTTCCGCATCGTCAAGAACGGCACGGTGACCTATCGGAACGCCTGGGTCACCGACTTGGTGCCCACCGCCGACAACATCGTCGGACTGGTACACGCCGCGCGGGCGCGCTGGAAGATCGAGAACGAAGGGTTCAACACCCTCAAGAACCACGGCTACCACCTGGAGCACAACTTCGGCCACGGCCACCGGCATCTGTCGGAGGCGTTCTTCGTGCTCAACCTGCTGGCGTTCTTCATGCACCAGATCTTCGATCTGGTCGATGGGCTGTATCAGCGGGTGCGCACCTTCTTCAGTTCCCGGCGCGGGTTCTGGGACGAGGTGCGCTCGGCGTTCCGGCTGTTCCTGTTCACCTCCTGGGACCAGGTGCTGGTACGGATGAACTCGCCACCGCAGCCGCTGCCCCCGTATCAGTCTCCGTAGTCCCCGAACCCGTTGCCTGCAACGCCGCCTGCGCCTGCCGTACGCCCGCCCACCGCGCCGCGAAACCTGCGCCCGAAGCTTCGGTGCGCCTCCTACCGGCCACGGCAACCGCTCGCCGCACGGCTTGATCCTGAAACCCGGCTGTGGTGGCCAATGGCGCGCCTGCCAAAGTGCTCGCTCGCCTCCACTTGGGCCGCGTCACCACCGTCAGACCGCCCTACAAGCCCCTACCGCCGCTCACCGAGAATTGCTGGCATGAGGTGGGCCTGCTTCTGCGGTGCTTCGCACAGTGCGATGATCTTGCGCTGATCATCGGACAGGTGGTCAGCAGAGGAGTGACCAAGTTGGTGTCAGGACGGCCGGGTTGGTCACTGACCAAGCGCTCGACGCTCTCCTGGCCTTGGTCACTCGTGGACTGACCAACCTGCGCGGCGTCGAGGCTGTCCTTGAGGTGCCCGGCAAGGCCGTATCGATCTGCATCTCCCAGCGGCTCCAGGAGTCCTTGCACGGCAAGCGCGCTCAGCACCTTCCGAGCCCTCGGCCCCGCTTGGCCCGTCACCGCCTTCGCATCCGTGAGCCAGGCGCCGCCCTGGCGGCAGGCGAACGCGAAGAGCCGTGCCTCCGTCTCGCTGAGCTTCACCCCGAGTTGCGCCTGCAGCAAGTGCTGCTCCTCGCTGAGCAACTGCTCGCGCAGCAGGCGAAGCTCGAAGGACTTTCTCGCCTTGTCGTTATCGATCACCGGTGGTACGTGGCCGAGACGCTGCCAGCGCCGATAGATCGCGCCCACGCCAGTCCCCGCCTGCTCGCTCAGCCCGATCCGGCGGAACGCGGCGACGATCGCCGGGTTGCGCACCTCCTTCTCCGTAGGGTCCAGGAGCTCGTCGGTCGTGGCGAAGGCGTCGCCAGGGTTCCAGAACAACGTCCGATCGCGGAAGAATCTGATCGACGCCTTGCGGCCGTGGTCGCCGTAGTCTTGGTGGATGAGCAGATTGATGGCCGCCTCACGGAACGAGATGTAGTCCGGCGGATCATCGTCCCGCCGGAGCGTCGCCGCATCCACCCGGAATGGATGCTCCGCATGTTGGACATAGCGCTCGAACAGGATCAGCCATGCCTGGACGAGATTCTCTTCGACTACGATACGGTCGTTCCAGCGGCGGTCGGCAGACCAGGAGTCCGAGTCGGCGTCGATGAACTGGCAATCGACAACCGGTCTCGGCAGTATCCGGCGCAGGTGACGTGGGCGACCAAACAGAATTCATATTGATGGAACACGTCGACGTCGAATACTCACGAAAACAAGAAGATGGGAGTAAGCATGGATAGTCTGCACCAGAAGTGGAGCAGCGATCCGGAGTACCTGACGGCCTATGAAGAATTCGGTCTGGAGTTCGAGATAGCTCGTGCGGTGATTCTGGCTCGCAAGGGAGCGGGACTGACGCAGGAGCAACTCGCCAAGCGGATGAACACGACCCAGTCGGTTATCGCTCGACTGGAGGGTGGACGCACATGCCCGTCCACGACAACGCTGATGCGGTTCGCGCAGGCTACTGGCACACGCCTCAAGATCAGTTTCGAGGCCATGGGCGAGGCCGGCTGACGCTTCAGCCCTGAGTCAGCACTTCGCGGAGGCGGCGGGCGACCTGGCGGGCCTCGCCGGGCTGCAGGGTCATGGGGTCGACGAACATGCCGCCGTCCCAGCCGCCCATGAAGATGCTGGGCTCGCCGTTGCGGAGCGAGGCGCCGTAGGTGTCGGCCGTGCGCCCGCCGAGGAGCTCGATGCGGGCGCGCGGCACGCCGCCGGGGAAGAAGAGCTCGTCGCCGTCGTCGACCGTGGCGCGCACGCCGTCGATCCCGTCCAGGCCCGCGACGATCAGCTCGGCGTCGGCGCGCCAGCGGCGGTAGTCCTCCTCGTCACTGCCGTCCAGGAAGAGATCCACGGCGGCGAGCAAGCCCATCAGCTCCTCCTTGCCCACCTTCATGCCGCGGCCCACGGAGCTGGCCGGCGAGCCGTTCATGCGCGCCGCCTCGATGAGATCCGCCTTGCCGACCACCAGGCCGCTGGACTGCGGGCCTCTCAGCCCCTTGCCGCCGGAGAACACGACCAGGCCGGCCCCCAGCCGCACGGGCTCGGTGAGGTTGGAGCGCGGCGGAAGCTGCGCCGCCGCGTCGACGATGACCGGGATGCCGCGCGGCTCGGCCACGGCGACCACCTCGGCGAGTTGCTCCAGCGTCTGCTTGCCCAGGTAGTGGACGACCGCGGCGGTGTCGTCGTCGAGCGCCTCCTTGATGGCGGCGGTCGGGCAGGACTCCGTGCTGCCGACCTTGACCAGCACGCCGCCGACGGCGGCGATCACCTGGAAGATGTAGTCGTGCACGTCCACCTGCGGAATCACGAAGCGGTTGCGCCAGCCGTCGGTGTAGGGCAGCCGCTGCACGCGCTCGGCGTCGGTGCCGGTCAGGCAGGCAGCCGCCGCCTGCTGCACGCCGCTGGCCGCGCCGAAGGTGACCAGCGCCCCCTCCACGCCGATCCGGCGGGCGAGCCGCTCGCCGATCCGCTCCTGCAAGGTCTCCAGCGCGACGAAGCTGCCGGCCGCCTCCAGCACCGGCTGCGGCATGATGCTGCCGCCGATGGCGGTGGCGTTGCCGCGGCAGTTGATGAAGGGCCGCACGCCCAGGTCGGCGTAGTCGGTCGGCTCAATAGACCCGCTCCAGCTCGCCCACCGGCACCTCGATCAGCACCGGCTGGTCGCCGGCGAAGGCGCGCTCCAGCTCCCGGCGCAGCGCCGAGGCGTCCTGCACCCGCGCGCCGCGCACCCCGAAGGACTCGCTCAGGCGGATGACGTCCGGGTTGCGCAGGTCGACGCCCACCAGCCGGCCGCCGAAGTCCTCCTGCTGGGAGCGCTTCACGTTTCCGTAGGCGCTGTCGTTGAACACCACCACGGTCACGGCGATGTCGTGCAGCACCGCGGTGGCCAGCTCCTGGATGTGGTACATGACGCCGCCGTCGCCGCAGCAGGCGACCACCGGCGTGTCGGGCCGGGCCACCTTGGCGCCCATGGCGATCGGCAGCGCCGAGCCCAGGTTGCCGCGCGGGTCGAAGTAGGTGTCGGGCGCGTAGGCGCGGTAGTAGTTGCGGCTGTAGTAGCCCATCTGGTTCATGCCGTACGCCAGGATTCCGTCGTCGGGGATGGCCGCGCGCAGCGCCTCGATGTAGGAGCGCTGCGGCTGGAGCTGCTCAGTGTCGCCGAAGCGCACGCCGTTGAGCGCGGCGATGGCCGCGGTGGGATCCTCCGCCCGGCCGGGCCGCACCAGCTCGGTCAGGGTGTCCAGGGCCAGGCGGGCGTCCGCCTCGATGGCGAGCGCCTGGTCGGCGGCCAGCACGCCGGCGTCCAGGTCGATGCGGATCACCCGGTCCGGGTCGACGCCCAGCGCCGCGGCGGCGCCGGAGCGACGGACGCCGGTACCGGCCAGGATCAGCGGCCGCTTGGCGTCGGAGAGCAGGGCGGCGGCGCGCTCCAGCGCGGCGGCGTCGCCAGCGGGAGGCTCGACCGTGGCCGCCGGGGCGATCTCGACCTGCAGGGTCAGTAGCCCGCCAGGCATCGGCAGCGCGCGATGGGACGCGTCGCCTCCACACGGCCCTGCATCGCCGCAGAGCGCATGTGCACCAGCATCCCCTCAGCGGTGGCAGTGAGCTCAAAGCCGCCGGCGTGGGACGCCGGTAGCAGCGTGCCGCGTGATCCGAAGCGGCCTGTGAGCATACGGCGCTCGTGTCGATGGAGTCGGCATCTTTAGCGTCCGGCGTCAGGTCGTCGTGTACGGCGTAGCCGGCTCGGCTCCACGGCGCCAAGCGGTCGTGCAGCGTTAGGCGCGGATAGGGGGTACACGCCGAAGCGTAGTGCGGAGCTCGCCGGAGTCCCCCGAGGCGGCGCGGTCGAAGCTGTCGTCGCCGCTGCTGTAGGCCGCCGTCGCGGTCGTAGTCGGCGCCGCCCGTGGCGAGGAGCACCTGCCCATTGACGGCGAGAGTCGCCGTCGGCGCCAGCGAAGCGCGACCAGGTGCCGCGGCCCCACGTCCAACTCCGTCGTTCCCGTCCGTCTCGGCGTCGGCGCCGGCCGCCACGTCAAAGCAGCTCCAAGTAGGTCGCGCACGCCAAGGGTCCGCGGTGGCGCCATCTACGCTCCCGTTTTCCCATCGACCGGCTCAGTCACCAACTTCACTTGCCACAGTGAAGTCCGTGTGGTATGTTTCTCCTCGAAAGGAGGACCAAACATGTCCACTCCAAAGAAGATCTCGATCACGGTAGTCGTCAACGGCCAGCCAACTGTGGTCGATGCCGTCGAAGACGCTGCCCTCGGTACGATCATCCCCGATGCGCTGCGTCAGACAGAGAACTCGGGCCAGCCGGCAGAGAATTGGGAGCTCCGCGACGCTGATGGCAACCTTCTCGACTTGAAGAAGACGATCGGGGATTACGGCTTCCCTCCCAAGGCTCGCCTGTTCCTGAATCTGAAGGCAGGGGTTGGGGGCCATGCCTAACGCGACCGAACAGTATGTGGACCCCGCGGTATCCCGCGCCAAGTTCGATCGCGAGATCACCGATTTCTGTTCCATCGAGGCTGACTACCGCGCTCGCGGGTGGTTTCTGGTAAAGGCGCACTGGCCCGCGGCAGTCGTTGTTCTGGCCTCGAATAAGACAATCCCGCCGGCGATCGTGACGGCCGTCCAGTTCGACTACACGAACTATGACGCCGAGCCGCCCTCAGTTCGCTTGATTGATCCGTTCTCCGGACGATTACTTCTAAGCAAGGAACTCCCCACCCGCTTGGTTCGCGCGATCCCCGGACAGGAGATGCCGATGCCTGTTCCTGGCGCCCCAAAAGTGCAGCTGAATATGGCGCAGGATCTGATGCAGGCTCACTCTCCGGAAGACCTGCCCTTCCTCTGCGTAGCCGGGGTCAAGGAATATCACGACCACCCCGGCCATTCGGGTGACCCGTGGGGGATTCACCGGTCTGCTGGCGAAGGCCGACTGGTTCGCCTGTTGGAGGTGATTTCCAAGTACGGCCTCGAACCCGTGAAGGGCTTCAACGTCAACCTTGTGCCACAAGTTACGTTTGCTGTCTCGGAGCCTCCTCAGTGACCCTGCGAAGCGTGCGCCGGTTTCGAATCGAAGCGAGCGCCATTCGCGAAACCGAGAAGGCGATTCGATCTGCCGGACGGCGTGGCTACGAGTCGTTCGTTCTATGGTCGGGTACGCGGGGTGACGACACGTTCACTGTCGCCAAGGTGCATATCCCTAAGCAAACCTCCTACAAACTCGATGCCGGACTCTGCGTACGTATTGACGGCTCCGAGCTCCACCGCTTGAACGTCTGGCTCTACGAAACCCAGCAGGTCATAGGAGTGCAGGTCCACAGTCACCCAGGGAATGCCTACCACTCGGAGACCGACGACACCTACCCGATAGCGACCCTGAACGGCAGCCTATCCATCGTCCTTCCCTTCTTCGGGCGCGACGGCTGGGGGTCAAGCGATATCGCCGCCTATCGTCTTGGACATGGGGGATGGGTCGAGGTAACCGGCTCCCTGAGTGATTTGCTAGAGGTGATTGACAATGGCGTTGGCTGAATTCTTTCCTCGCGACGCCGTCGCCATCTCGCAAGTTCTTCAGGGGTTTCAACGCGACGTCTTCATCGAAAGACTCGAGGGTGTCCGAGTGGCAATCGCTTTCGGCACGGAGGCGGCTACCAGCCGCGACGGGCGCGCCCTCCTCGATCTATCTGTCAGGCTAGCGGCTCGCTTGTACCCTAGCCTCACGTTTGTGACCGTTCCTGCCGGAGATCGGTTCGCCGATGACATGATCGCGTTGGCGAGTAGCATCAACCCAAACATCGAGGTGTCGAAGACGGGAACTGCAAACGTTGGCCTCTCGATCGGCATGGATGCACCGACCATGGACGCGCCAACGGTGTACGCCGGCTGCGATGGCTGGCTGGCCAGGGTAGGAACTGCGGGTCCATATATGACTAGCGACTTAGGCCACCCTTTTGGAGCCGGCTTCGCCGCCTGCTTGGCAGCAGCCAACTTGTTCCGCTTCCTCTTTCTCCCCAACGGCAGAACGTTGCTCGATACCGACATTGGTTTCCCGCCCGACGCTACATCCTTTCCGAGTCTTGCCGCGTCGACCCTGACGGATCCCCTGGTGTTGGTCGGTGTTGGAGCGGTTGGCAACAGTGCCGCCTGGACACTATCGCGTACGCCGCTCATAGGCGAGATTTGCCTAGTCGATCCACAAGTCGTCGAACTCAGCAATCTCCAGCGCTACGTTCTTAGTGCACGGAGCGACGAAGGCGGCATCAAAGTTGATGTCGTTGGGAAGGAGTTTGGGGGCGCGCTAAATGCGCGTCTTTATCACGGAACATGGGCGTCCTTTCTCGGGGCCAATGGCTACAAGTGGGAGCGCGTTCTGGTTGCTCTCGACTCCGCCCATGACAGGCGAGCCGTGCAGGGGAGCCTCCCGCGTTGGATCGCTAACGCGTGGACCCAAGTAGGAGATCTCGGGGTGTCCTCTCATTCGTTCTTGGGTCAAGACGCCTGTCTTGCATGTCTCTACCTGCCAACCCAGAAATCCAAGAGCGAAGATCAGATCGTCGCTGAAGGCCTCATGATCCCTCAATTCCAGGACAGGGTTCGCTTTCTGCTGGGAAGCGGGGTGGCGACCGGCAAGGAGCTCTGTGACGCAGTTGCGGCAGCTTGGGGCATTCCGGCCATGACGCTGGAGCCTTATGTCGGTAGGCCGATACGTGACCTTTGGGTGGAGGGCATCTGCGGCGGCGGCATCATTCCTCTCGGAGAAGCGGGAGCGACGCCGAGAGAACTGGAAGTACCGCTCGCTTTCCAGGCGGCACTTGCCGGTGTGCTGCTGGCCGCAGAAGCGGTACGTGACGTATTGACCGGTGGTGCTCGACGCAAGACCCTCCTGCGCCGGCTTGACGTCTTGCGTCCCCTAGTGGACTCTTCGCCCCAACCCGCGCTGAAGGCTGGAACGGGCAGCTGTATCTGTGAGGATGGCGATTTTATTGCCACCTATCGAACGAAATATGGAGCAGAAGCCGAACCTTCATCTCGGCGTTGACTCACGCCCACTTACTTGAGTATCCTGCCGGCGCTGGCCGGCAACTGGTACAGCATCGGGGGATCGGTCAAGTGAATGAGTTCCCTACAGCACGAACGATCTTTCTGTCCAGCTTGGTTCGGGGATCTTCTGACCCTGATCTAAGAACGACTCTCCTGCTCAAGGATCGAAGGGTTGCGGCCCTCACTCGCGACCGTTTGGCCGCACAGCTGAACCCTTCTGATCAACCTCAGGTTCTTGTCTTGGATCTGGCGGGAATCGCGTTCACTCCCTCGGCCTTGCAGGAATTGATCCTACCTCTCGCTCAGAGAATTCGGGGCGGCGAGCACGGAACGATCCGACTCGTCATCAGCACTACGGACGCGGGGGTAGGGGATTTTATTCGCTACATGGCGCATGCGCATCAGTTACCGCTATATCTTTCCTACTCACCTTTTGAGCTTCGGGAGGGCATTCCAGTCGGTGCACTAACAAGAACAGAAAGAAGCACCTTGGACACCATTAACGAGTTGGGCGGCCAAGTGACGGCATCCAGGCTCGCTGCGACTGAAGGGATAAAGCCGAGTGCAGCGGCAAATAGATTGACAAATCTTGACCGGGAGGGCTATCTTGTCCGGCAGCAACGTGGACGGTCTGAAGGTGATCTGTACATCGAACCACGATCCGCGACCGCAACTCCGATGGTCTTCGAAGAGCCATACGAGATCAGCGAGAGAGGCACCGGACCCGGTAAGCCTGTCTGGACAACCGCAGACCCACGGTAGGTGTTCTTCTTGCGTACCTAACCTTGTTTCTCGCCGGAAGCTCTAAGTCGTCTCTAAGGTGATCTGTTGGCGTTGCCACATTAAATCGCCCTCCGGGAATCGAACGCATCTGTTCCGGGTGCGCGCCGGCATTGAATCATGTACGATGTGTCGTCGCAGGCCGCTTCACGGAAGTGATCCTTGTCGAATGCGTCCTGCAGTGAACCGCGATGCAGTGAACTTCGATCTCACCTACGGCGATCACGCCTTCGCACATGTGGTAGGTCGTCTACGGTGTTCTGTTTATCGAACCACCGGACGGATTATCGCGCTCGTCAGGATGACGTCTTGCTGGCGGCTCGTCGCACCATAGCTGTGTATGATGAAGCCTTCACCGGCTGCTATGCCGTCCGGATAGACCTGTTGCAGTTGAGGTCTCACCGGCTGCTCCGCTGCAGAACCGACGGTCGACGGAGTTGTACCGGCGTTCGCGTCCTTGAAGGCATCGACGAGCCGCTCACCGATTCGGCGTATGAATGCGTCGGTGTCAAGGGAAGTTGGGCCCATATTCAGCTCGGTGCGGTTCAAGGGCACGCCCTGCACACAGGGGCGCTCAGCGTGTCGTACGAGTGGATGAGTAGTCTCGACCAAGTGCTTGGAACGTCGTCAATGGAACTCGATCCGGAACCGTCGCTTAGATTCGTCAGGTAAGTCCTCACCTCGACGCCAGTCTTCCGGGGCGATGGGTCTCTGCTCCCTGCGAGGCTGAACAAAAGGCCTGATCTTCTCCATGATTCGATTATATCGATCCTCGGCTTGCGCCAACCTCTCGGTGTCCGTCGGCTTCGACTGCTTAGGCATCGGTATCCTCGCTTTCCGAGGGAGCCGGCATATAGCAGGATCCGTCGGCCGTCTCGATCGCTTTTGCTGCGTTATGGGAGACGAACTCACTAGTGCGAATATACAGCTCATACACAAGGTTCCAAGCTTCGGAGCTTGGATCGCTCAACTCAATGTTGAGTCCGCAGCGCGCGGCTTCATCGTGGTAGATAGGTCGTCCGTGTGCCTTCGTGTGCCGTGGGAGCAGGAAAATCTGCATCTTCCGCTTGATTTCATCGGGAGTCATGCTAGATAGCATCCCTGTGTGAAGGCAACGGACGGCCATGTCAGAAGCTAGATCGCGTTCGGTTTCCAGATAACTTATCTCCCTGGCGTCGTAGTTCGAGAGCTGCTGGAGGTAGGGCTCGAGGTTCCCCTTGGCTTTCACGGCACCGCGGAAGAGCTTGTGGTAGCTGTCGATGATATGGTGAACGGAGACGAACTTACCGCGTACCAATTGCTGAGGATCGACAGGCCCGAGTTCTGAAGCCGGGCCCATGAGGATCTTGCTTGCGCCGAGACAGACCATGGTAGCGGCTGACTTGGCTTTGCCCGGGACAATCGCCCAGTACTCGCCGGTGCCGCTGTATGATCTGAGTAGATTGATCATCCGCTCTGCGGCCAATCCTGACCCTCCCGGAGAGTTGATCACTATGGCGATTCCGTTTGAGAGATTCAAGGTACGAAGCAAACCTTCGACCATCTCCACGTCCTCGTCTCCCAAGGCGACCGGATAACGAAAGCTGGTGAAGAAGGTAATCACAGTTCGGCCAATCTGACTACCGAGGTCAACGAACAGCCCGCGTCGTGTTGGATGGCCTTGTGTGCGCTCGGTCTGAACTATGGAGCTGACCGGATCACTCATGTCAGCACTTCGCGGAGGCGGCGGGCGACCTGTTGGGCCTCGCCGGGCTGCAGGGTCATGGGGTCGGCGAACATGCCGCGGTCCCAGCCGCCCATGAAGATGCTGGGGTCGCCGTCGCGGAGCGGGGCGCCGTAGGCGTCGGCGTTGCGCTCGCCCAGGAGCTCGATGCGGACGCGCGGCACGCCGCCGGGGAAGAAGAGCTGGTCGCCGTCGTCGACCGTGGCGCGGACGTCGTCGATCCCTTCCAGCCCGGCGACGATCAGCTCGGCGTCGGCGCGCCAGCGGCGATAGTCCTCCTCGTCACTGCCGTCCAGGAAGAGCTCGACGGCGGCGAGCAGGCCCATCAGCTCTTCCTTGCCGACTTTCATGCCGCGGCCCACGGAGCTGGCCGGCGAGCCGTTCATGCTCGCCGCCTGGATCAGCTCCGCCTTGCCGACCACCAGGCCGCTGGACTGCGGGCCGCGCAGGCCCTTGCCGCCGGAGAACACCACCAGGCCGGCGCCGAGGCGCACCGGCTCGGTGAGGTTGGAGCGGGGCGGAAGCTGCGCCGCCGCGTCGACGATGACCGGGATGCCGCGTGGCTCGGCCACCGTGACCACCTCGGCGAGCTGCTCCAGCGTCTGCTTGCCCAGGTAGTGGACGACCGCGGCGGTGTCGTCGTCGAGCGCCTCCTCGATGGCGGCGGTCGGGCAGGACTCCTTGCTGCCGACCCTGACCAGCACGCCGCCGGCGGAGGCGATCACCTGGAAGAGGTAGTCGTGCGCATCCACCTGGGGGATCACGAAGCGGTTGCGCCAGCCGTCGGTGAAGGGCAGGCGCTGCACGCGCTCGGCGTCGGTGCCGGTCAGGCAGGCGGCCGCCGCCTGCTGCACGCCGCTGGCCGCGCCGCAGGTGACCAGCGCGCCCTCGACGCCGATGCGGCGGGCGAGCCGCTCACCGATCCGCTCCTGCAGGGTCTCGAGCGAGACGAAGCTGCCGGCCGCCTGGCGCATCGCCTCCAGCACCGGCTCCGGCATGATGCTGCCGCCGACGGAAGTGCCGGTGCCGCGGCAGTTGATGAACGGACGCACGCCCAGGTCGGCGTAGGTGGTCGGGCGACTCAATAGACCCGCTCCAGCTCGCCCACGGGCACCTCGATCAGCACCGGCTCGTCGCCGGCGAAGGCTCGTTCCAGCTCCCGCCGCAGCGCCGAGGCGTCCTCGACCCGCGCGCCGCGCACGCCGAAGGATTCGCTCAGCCGGATGAAGTCCGGGTTGCGCAGGTCGACGCCCACGAGCCGGCCGCCGAAGTCCTCCTGCTGGGAGCGCTTCACGTTGCCGTAGGCGTTGTCGTTGAAGACCACGACGGTCACGGCGATGCCGTGCAGCACCGCGGTGGCCAGCTCCTGGATGTGGTACAGGACGCCGCCGTCGCCGCAGCAGGCCACGACGGGGGTGTCGGGCCGGGCCACCTTGGCGCCCATGGCGATCGGCAGCGCCGAGCCCAGGTTGCCGCGCGGGTCGAAGTAGGTGTCGGGCGCGTAGACCCGGTAGTAGTTGCGGCTGTAGTAGCCCATCTGGTTCATGCCGTAGGACAGGATGCCGTCGTCCGGGATCGCGGCCCGCAGCGCCTCGATGTAGGAGCGCTGCGGCTCGAGCTGCTCGGTGTCGCCGAAGCGCACGCCGTTGAGCGCCGCGATGGCCGCGGTCGGATCCTCCGCGCTGCCGGGACGTACCAGTCCGGCCAGGGTCTCCAGGGCGAGGCGGGCGTCCGCCTCGATCGCGAGTGCCTGGTCGGTGGCCCCCACGCCGGTGTCCAGCACGGCGGCATCCAGGTCGATGCGGATCACCCGGTCCGGGTCGACGCCCAGCAGCCCGGCCGGACCGCCCTGGGTGCCGACCGCCAGCACGACGTCGCGCGACTGCGCGAACTCCACCAGCGGCGCGTAGGCGCGCAGGGAATGTCCCAGCGCCAGCGGGCTGCGGTCGGAGATGGCGCCCTTGCCGGCCGTGGTGGTCGCCACCGGCGCCGGCAGCCGTTCGGCCAGCGCGGCCAGCGCCGCGGCGGCGCCGGAGCGGTGCGCGCCGGTGCCGGCCAGGATCAGCGGCCGCTCGGCGTCGGAGAGCATGGCGGCGGCGCGCTCCAGCGCGGCGGCGTCGCCCGCGGGCGGCTCGATCGTGGCAGGCGGGGCGATCTCGACCTCCTCCTCCTGCGTGAGCACCGGTCCGGCAACCTCCAGGTAGACCGGCCGCGGGTGGCCGGAGCAGGCCGCCCGCACCGCCTCCGGCACCTTGGCCGCCACCTCGGCAGGACTCGTCGCGCGCGCCGACCACTTGGTGATCGGCTCCAGCCACAGGCTGGAGGAGGCGCCCTTGAGGCGGTCCTCGGGGGAGCCGCTGATGACGATGATGGGCGAGGAGGAGCGCAGCGCCGTGGAGATGCCTCCGCAGGCGTTGAACAGGCCCGCGCCCGGCACCACCAGCGCGCTGGCCGGCCGGTTGCTGGCGCGCGCGTAGCCGTCGGCCATGTGGGTGGTGGGCTGCTCGTTGCGGCAGGAGACGTAGCGGATGCCGTCGGTGTCGAAGTAGGCGTCGACCGCCTCGTATTGGCCGGCGCCCGGCACGCCGAAGGTGACGGCCACCCCCTGGGCGGCCAGCGAGCGCACCAGTGCCTGGCCGCCATTCATGCGTCGTTTCATAGGTTGCTCCGTCGTCAGGTATGCGAGGCCGCCGCGGCGGCCGGTTCGGTCGTGTCGATCGGATACACCCGCGGAAAGACGGGGCCCGACATCTGCTCGCCGTCGGCGACGGTGATGTGCGGCTTCATCGTGTGGTCGTTGGCCGCCACGTAGCGCGTGGTCTCCGGCATGTAATGGACGGCGATGGCGCGCCGCGGACGGCCGGAGGTGTTGGGAAACGAGGCGTGCCAGGTCAGGCCGTGATGGAAGTGGACATGCCCCTTGGGCACCGGGCGCGGCACCTGCAGGATCGTATGGCCGTCATATTCGGCCGGCAGCTTCGAGTCGTAGTGTATGTCCCCCAGGAGCTCACGGGCCGATCCCCAGCGGTGGGAGCCGGCGACCATCCACATGCAGCCGTTGCCTTCGTCCACGTCGTCCAGGGCGACCCATGCCGACATCTGCACGGGCGGGGTGAGCACCGGCCACGCGGGCGAGTCCTGGTGCCAGGAGGTGGTGCCGCCGATGTCCCTGGGCTTGTACTGCACCTGGTCGTGCCAGACGCGAAGCTCCCTGGCGCCGGTCATGCGGGCCACGTCGCGGACGATCGACGCGTTGCGGGTCAGACGGGCGAACGCGTCGCTGGCCTGCCAGATGTTGACGATCTGCCACACCGGCCGGCCCTCGTTCTTCGACAGGTCGCTGCAGCGCACCGGGCGGCGGCCGTCGGGGAAGTCGGTGGCGGTCAGGACGCGCTCCAGCTCGCCACGCAGCTCGTCCACCTCGGCATCGGTGAGCACGCGGTCGCCCAGGACGAAGCCCTGGTCACGGAACTCCCGGACTTGTGCCTCGCTCAGCATGGCGCCGCAGTATACGCCACCGCGCCGGCAAAGCCTCAGCGTCTCTGATCGTCCGACGGAGGCTCGGGAGAAGACGAGCGCTGCAAGGCGCGGAGGCGAGCTTCGAGGTCAGCGATGCGCGCTTCGGCGTCCTGCCTGGCGCGGGCTTCGTCCTGGTGGGTCAGCAGGTCGCGCCCGCTCGCCGGGTCGTGAAATCGCAGCATCTCGCCGGCCATCCGTACGTGCAGACCGAGCACCGGGCTGTACGCCTCGACTGCCCCGTCAGCCAACGCCCTGGACGGCAGCGCCGCGTACTCGCCGCCGTCCAGCACGGAGCCGTGCAGCGGAGGCTCGAGCAGCGTCCCCACCGGGTCGTACTGCCAGTACTCCTTGACCCCGAGCGTGGCGTAGCGGCGACGTTTCTCCACGCGGTCGCGCTCGACCGTGCTGGGGGAGGCGATCTCCATCACGAAGTCGGGGGTGCGCTCCTCCCACAGGAGAAAGGTCGAGCGGGTGTGGTTGGGAATGCCGAAGACGACGAACACGTCGGGCGCCAGAGAAGAGTTGGGATTGCCCTCTTGATCATAGATGAACATGTTGCCGGCGACGAAGACATCAGCGCGGTGGGCGAAGTGCACGCGCAACGCGAGGACGGCATAACTGACGGCGTTGAACTGGAAGCCACCTTCGGGCATGGGAAGGTCATCCGTATCGGGATACACGACGACGGGCGGAGCGAGCGAGGTCTGCGGCATCAACCACTCCTGTCATCATCGGGCCGGGCAACGTTCCGGCGCCGGTTGTAACGTGCGTGACCGTATCACGGAGCGCTCGCGAACGTCAGCCCATGAAGCCGCCGCCGTTGATGTCGATGGGGGCGCCGGTGATGTAGCCGGCGTGCTCGCTGGTCAGGAACGCCACCGCCTCGGCGACCTCCTCCGGCGTGCCCAGGCGCGAGACCGGGAAGCTCTCCTCGTACGCGGCGATCCGTTCCGGGGTGACGGTATCGCGCACCATCTCCGTGTCGATGAGTCCGGGGCAGACCGCGTTGACGGTGATGCCGTGCGGGGCCAGCTCCTTGGCCAGCGCGCGCGTCAGGCCGAGCACGCCGTGCTTGGCGGCCGTGTAGTGGCAGCCGCCCAGGGTGCTGACGGTGCGGCCGGCGGTGGAGGAGAAGTGGACGATGCGGCCGAACCCGCCGCGGCGCATCGGCTCCGCCACCGCCTTGCTGGTCAGGAACGAGCCCTTGAGGCTGACGGCTACGACGCGGTCGAACTCGTCCTCCTCCAACTGGAAGAAGCGCGTGCGCAGCATGATGCCGGCGGCGTTGACCAGGATGTCCAGCCGCCCGTGGCGCTCCAGCGCGGCGGCCACCGCCCCATCGACGTCGGCCGCGCAGGTCACGTCGCCGGGGCAGGCCAGCCCGTCCAGCTCGCCGGCCAGCTCCTGCACGGGCTCCGCCTGCCGGTCGAACACCACCACCGCGGCGCCGCCGGCCGCGAGCCGCCGCGCGCACGCCGCCCCCATGCCCTGCGCCGCGCCGGTGACCAGCGCCACCCTGCCTTCGTGATCACGTCTCATGCCGCATTCGCCTCCGCGCTCAGGCTACCCCCCGGACGGCTCCAGCGGAAGGTCGTTATGATCGTCGCCCATGAGCGCGACCAATGTGCTGGTGATGTTCTGCGACCAGCTCCGCCGCGACCTGCTGGGCTGTTACGGCAATCCGCTGGTGCGCACGCCCAACCTGGACGCGCTGGCGGCCGAGTCGGTGATCTTCGACCGGGGCTACACGCCGGTGGCGATCTGCTCGCCGGCGCGCGCCAGCCTGATGACCGGCCTGTACCCGCACGGCCACCACCTGTTCAACAACTCGACCCCCGAGTACTCCTACTGCCGGCACCTGCCGCCGTCGGTGCGCGCCATCCAGGACTGGGCCGCCGCCGAGACCGATTGCCAGACCTCCTACTTCGGCAAGTGGCACATCGGCCCCGCCTCAGACCTGTTCGCCAGCGCCTTCGAGCACACGCAGCGGCCGGGCACGCAGGCAGGCGAGGATCCGCCCTTCCTGGGCAGCACGCAGTGGCATCCATCGACCGACCACTGGCCGATGGTGCGCTCGGTCGAGCCGGACCACTCCGGTACCGTGGACGTGCCGATCGACGAGTTCCCGGACGGCGTGGCGGCGCGCTACGCCGGCGACTTCCTGGGCAGCCGCGACCCGGATCGGCCGTTCCTGCTGTTCTGCGCCTTCCCCGGCCCGCACGGCCCGTGGCTGGTGCCGGAGGAGTGGGGGCTGCGCTACGACCCGGCCGACATCCCCCTGTGGCCCAACCGCTTCGACGACTTCGCCGGCAAGCCGATCTACCAGCGCAAGCTGGCGGCGCTGGAGGCGCAGCCGGGCGGTGCCGGCAACCGGCGATCCGACGACGAGCTGCGCCGCGCGCTCGCTTGTAACTTCTCCTACATCGAGCTGATCGACCATCTGGTCGGCCGGCTGATAGAGCGGCTGCGGGAGCTGGACCTCTACGACAGCACGGCGATCGTCTTCACCGCCGACCATGGGGACATGGCCGGCTCGCACGGCTTCGCCAGCAAGGGCGCCTACATGTACGACGAGATCTACCGCGTGCCGATGATCCTGCGCGTGCCCGGTGCCGCGCCGCGCCGCGCCGAGCGCGAGCCGGTGAACCTCACCGACGTGACCGCCACCGCCGCGCATCTGATCGCCGGGCAGCCGGTCTCCACCTTCGGCTCCGGACCGCTGCACGGCGAATCGCTGGTGGACTTCGCGCGCGGGCACGCCCCGTGGCCTCGCCCGGTCCATTTCGCGCAGTATCACGGCGACTGGTACGGTCACTACTCGTCGCGCATGGTGACCGACGGAGACTGGAAGCTGGTGTGGAATCTGACGGACCGCTGTGAGCTGTACGACCTGCGCGCCGACCCGGACGAGCTGCACAACCGGTTCTACGACGCGAGCGATCCGCGCTGCGAACGGGCCAGGAGCCACTACTTCGGCCTGCTCGCGGCCGAGGCCAGGCGCTACGGCGACGCGCAACTCGATCTGCTGACACCGGAGCTGGAGCTCGGCGCGGTCGGCGAAGGAGGCGGATGGTGAGGCTGCTGTTCATCGACCGGCGCGACCTGCCGGTGGTGTGGGGACACACGCGCATCGAGGCGACGCCGCTGCGGCGGATGACCGACCTCGGATCGCCGCCGTTCCTGATGGCGCTGGCGACCGAGGGCGCGGACGGACGCTGGGACGTGCTGGGCTACCGGTGCGGCAAGCGCACGCCGTGGCAGCTCTGGCGCGCCAGCACCGCCGACGGCAGCACCTTCGACGACGCGCGGGTCGTCCTCGACTCGAACGACTACAGCCTGCCGGACGGCACCCACTGGCAGCACGTGGCCACGGTGAGCTACAGCCCGGAGCAGGAGCGCTTCCTGTGCCTGAAGAACGCGGAGGTGCCGGAGGGCTTCGCCACCTACGCCTTCTTCAGCGGCGACGGAGAATCGTGGGAGGAGGCGCCCAAGCGGCCGGTCTATACCGAGGGGGACCGTTGGGGGGCGATCTGGAGCAGTCCGGCCGGCCGCTACGTCACCTACAACAAGGGCTGGCTGCGCTGCGAGCACAAGCGGGTCAACGAGCTGTTCCTGGACGCGCACCGCACCGTCTGCATCCGCAGCAGCCCGGACGGGCTCACCTGGAGCCCATCGGCCCCGAACGCCTACAAGCTGGGCATGCGCTGGGCGCGCGGCATGCGCAAGGTCGGCGGGCCGCTGGTACCGCGCGAGTTCCACGTCGCGCCGGACGCGGACGACCCGCCGGACCTGGAGTTCTACGCGTCGTGGCCGTTCACGTACGCGGGGCGCCACTTCCTCAACGTGCTGACCTACTGCGGCAGCTTCCTGCCCAACGGGCTGCCGCCGATGCGTCCCGACGGCCACGGCCCCGGCACCCTCGGACACGAACTCTGGGCGAGCGACGACGGGCTCACCTGGGAGCGCCCGTTCCGGGGCCAGGACGTGGGCGCGAGCATCCTGGCCGGTCCCATCCAGGCGGCCGGCAAGCTGCTGTTCTATAACGGAGACCAGGTCTGGGGCGTGCCGGAGGACCGGCTGACCAACGTCAGCGCCCGCTCCAACGGCCTGTTCGAGACGCGCACCTTCACGGTGCCGGTCCGGCCGCTGCGGCTCAACCTGCAGCTCCCGGGCGACCGGTTCGGCAACTACAACAACGAGTCATACCTGATGGCGGAGCTGGTCGACGACCAGGACCGCGTGATCGCCGGTTACGACCGGAACGCCTGCCTGCTGCAGGGGCCGATCGACGCCACCCGGCTGGTGCTGCGCTGGCAGGGCGCCACCTCCGAGCCGCTGGCCGGCCGGCGGGCGCGGCTGCGGGTCTGTTTCCGCGGCGCGCGGATCTTCGCGGTCACCGCGTGAGCACGCACGAGTTGAGCACGCACGAGTAAGGAGTCCATGATGCAAGCGGCACACGTCACCGCACCCGGCACGGTCCGGGTCGACAGCGTCGCCGATCCGGAGCTGGCGGCCGATTACGCGATCGTCCGGCCCGAGTTGATCTCGATCTGCGGCAGCGACCTGCTCGCGGTCTACGGTCAGCCGGCCGACGCCTACCCGCTGAAACCCGGCCAGAGCGGGCACGAGGTGATCGGCGTGGTGGAGGCGGTCGAGTACCGCGGCAAGACGGTCTTTCCGTTCGAGCCGGGCGAGCGCGTGCTGGCGATACCGTCACCGCACGTGGGCATGGCCGAGCGCTTCGCGATCGGCCTCGACGGGCTGGTGCGGGTTCCCGAGGGGGTGCCGGCCGAGCGGCTGGCGGTCGCGCAACCGCTCGGCACGGTGATCTCCGGATGCAACAAGCTGCGCGACGTGGCCGGCGCCACCGTGGCGGTGGTGGGGCAGGGCGGCATCGGCCTGCTGTTCGACCGGATGCTGCGCCGCATGGGAGCGGGCACCGTGATCGGCCTGGACCTGGTCGAGGCGCGGCGCGCCGCCGGCCTGCGCTTCGGCGCCGACCACGTGATCGACGCGGCCGGCGACGACGTGCCGGCGGCGGTGGCGGAAGCGGCCGGCGGGGTGGAGCCGCACATCGTCATCGACGCCGCCGGGGAGCCGGCGTCGGTCAACCTGGCCGTGGAGCTGGTCCGCCCGTTCGGGCAGTTGCTGCTGTTCGGCGTGCCCAAGCAGCCGGCCTTCGAGTTCTCGTACCTGACGTGGTTCCGCAAGCGGCCGCACACGCAGTCCTCCTCGATCCGGGACGGCACCGGCTCCGCGCTCTACGAGCTGGCGCTCAACCTGATCGCCCGCGGCGACGTGGACGTCGACGGCCTGATCTCGCACCGGCTGCCGCTGGCCCGCGTGGCCGACGCCTACGAGCTGGCGCGCACGTGCGGCGACGGCGCGCTGAAGGTGGCCGTCGACTTCCGCGAGGGCGGCGAGGGCGGCGCATGACCCTGCGCTTCTGCCACGCCGACGACCTGCAGAACGTCTGGGGCCACACCACCATAGGCGCATCCCGGCTGCGCAAGCTCGCCGACTGCGAGCCGCCGCCGTTCCGGGTGTCGTTCTGCCGGCCGCTTGCGGGAGGCGGCTTCGACGTGTTCGGCGTGCGCGGCGCCAAGGGCATCCCGTGGCAGGTGCTGCGCGCCGACACCGACGACGGAACGGTCTTCCATGACGTGCGCGTGGTGCTGGAAGGGGCGGACCTGCCCAAGCCGCCCAACTCGGAGTGGGCGCACACGGCGACCGTCAGCTACAGCCCGGAGTTGGAGCGCTACCTGGTGCTCAAGAACAGCCGCGACTACGGCGGCAGCTTCGACACGCACGCGTTCGTGTCCGGCGACGGCGAGCGCTGGGAGCCCAGCCCGCACAACTCCGTGTACCGCGAGGGCGACAACTGGGGGGCGATGTGGAGCCCGGCGGCGCACCGCTTCATCTGCTACAACAAGGGGGTCGTCCGCGAACCAGACAAGCCGCTCAACGAGCTGATCCGCGACGGCATGCGCACGGTGTCCGTGCGCACCAGCCGGGACGGGCTGCGCTGGACGCCGGATGACCCCAACGACTTCGCCAACGGCATGCAGCCGGGGTTCGACTTCGCCGGCGTGGCGGCGATGAAGCGCCTGGGCGGACCGCTGCTGGCGCGCGAGCATCAGATCACGCGTGACGAGCTGGACCCGCCTGACCTGGAGTTCTACGTCGCCCGGCCGTTCCTGTACCGGGAGACCTGCTTCCTGCAGGTGCTCAACTACGTGGGCAGCTTCATGCCGCCGGGCGTCGCGCCGGTGCGCCCCGACGGCCACGGGCCGGGCATGCTGGACACCGAGTGGTGGATCAGCCGCGACGGCCTGCGCTGGGAGCGGCCCTTCCGCGGCATGCACGCCGGCCCGGTGGTGATCTCGCACAACCCGCTGGTGGCCGGCGGAATGCTGCGCTTCCATCAGGGGAAAGAGATCTGGGGAATAGGCGAGGATCGGCTCACGTACGTGCAGACCGCATCCAACGGCGTATTCGAGACGCGCACGTTCACCCACGACGGAGGGGCGTTGCGCCTGAACGCGACGGTGCCGGCTCCCGGCATCGACAACGGCGACAACCGTGCCTATCTGATGGCGGAGGTGGTCGACGGCGAGGACCGGGTGATGCCGGGCTACGAGAAGGAGCGCTGCATCGTGCAGGGGCCTATGGACGCGCAGGCATTGCCGCTGCGCTGGGGGCAGGCGACGGGAGCGGAGTTGGAAGGCCGGCCGCTGCGGCTGCGCTTCTATTTCCAGGCCGCGCTCATCTACGCCGTCTCGAGCGGTCCGCAAGAAACCTGATCCGCACGGAGCGCGCCGTTCCCGGGGGCAGAGGGTCGTTCCTGACCCCGGACCTGTGGCGCCTGTTCGCCCACCAACTGCTCGATTCCGGCGCGATGCTGCCGCGCGTCATCGCCACCGGCTGGCTGGTGCTGGAGGTGACCGACGCGCCGTTCTGGGTGGGCGCGATCTTCGGCATCGAGGGGCTGGTGATGCTGGCGTGCGGCGGCCTGGGCGGGGTGGTGGCCGCGCGCGTGGAGCGGCGGCGCACGCTGGCGGCGGTGCAGGCGGGGCTCGCGCTGGTGCTGATCGCGATCGCCGTGCTGAACGCGCTCGAGATGCTGCGCCTGTGGCACCTGGTGGCCGCCGCGGTGCTGACCGGCATGGCACGCTGTCTGCACATCCCGCTGTCGACCGGCCTGCTGCGGCGGGCGGCCGGTCCGGGGCAGTTGATGCGGGCGATGGGTGCGCGGCAATTGACGTTCAACATCGGCCGAATGGCCGGCTCCGCTCTGATCGGCGTGACCATCTCAGCCCTCGGGTTCGCGGTGGCGTTCCTGCTCCTGGCGGTGATCCGGGCCGGCGCCGCGGCGGTCTTGACACGGCTTTCGCCGGAGCTGGGCCGGCCTGCGCCGGTCACCGGGCGGCGGCCGATGTTCCTGGACCTGGTGCGCCAGCTCCGCTACACGCTGCGGATACCGCGCGTGCGGGCGGTATTCATGATGAGCATGCTGATGGAGCTGTGCGTGTTCTCCGTCAGCTCGATGATGCCGGTGCTGGCGCGCGACGTGCTAGGCGTGGGGGCTGGCGCCCTGGGGGTGCTGACCGCGGCCGGGTCGCTCGGCGCGATCGTGGTCGGGATGGTGATGACGGCGACGGGCGAGCTGCGCAGCAAGGGAACGGTCACCATGCTGGCGTGCACGCTGTGCGGCGTGGCGCTGATCGGCTACGCGCTGTCGCGCTCGTTCCTGCTGTCGGTGGGGATCGCGGTGGCGCTGGGCGTGGGGATGACGGTCTACGACGTGATGCTCTTCACCCTGGTGCAGGTCACGGTGCCGTCGTCGCGGCGCGACCAGTCGACGGGGCTGCTGGCGCAGACCTTCGGGCTCAATCCGGTCGGCTCGACCCTCGCCGGCGCGGTGGCTCAGGTGGCCGGCCTGCCGGCGGCGCTGCTCGCGGCCGGCGGCATCATCGTGGCCTACGCGCTGGCCGTGCTCGCTCCCAAGCGCCGTCTCTGGGACCGACCCGAGGTGCGGAAGCCGGGCTGAGCCCGCTTGGTCCTGCCGCCCCCGAACGGCTCCACACTCTCGCTCGCCACGGGTGGGACGCCGACGCTGGCCGGCTGCCTGCGCAACATCCGATCCGTGGCGGCATACGCCGGCCGCATCGGGCGCACGGTCGCCGTGATTCCCTGCGGCGAGCGCTGGGACGACGGCAGCCTGAGGCCGGCTGTCGAAGACCTGATCGGTGCCGGCGCCGTCATCCGCCACCTGCAAGGCAGCAAGTCGCCGGAGGCCACGGCTGCCCAGGCGGCCTTCGAGAGCGGCACCTCAGACCTCCTCGGGACGGTGTTGGCGTCCGTGTCGGGCCAACACCTTGCCCGGGCAGGCTTTCGAGCGGATGTGGAACACTCTGCCCGGCTGGACTGCACCGGTTCCGCGCCTTTGCTGCGAGACGGCGCCTACGTGGACCAAGCGAACAGAGTGGTGGATCGTCGATAGCCGCGGATTCCGCATCAGGACCGTCGCCGGCCTCGAAACGGTAACAACATTCCCTTCCCAGGGAAGTAGTGACCTCGAAGTCGATCAGATCAGGACCGAGGCTTGACATGCCCCCCAGGGGAGTGGTCAGTATCGTCGTGGAGGCTTTGAAGCCGCTTCGGCGCTTCATTGCCTTTTTTTGGTTTTATGGCGCCACCTCATCGCGCTCGGCCTGCGTCCGCAGGTCGGTGATATGAGCGAAACTCCAGATCTCGAATTCAGGGTTGCCGAGCCGCTTGCGAATGGCCCGGTGGCGCAGACCGGCAACTTGGTTCGAGAGCTGCGACAGCTCGGGCCGCGCGGGCTTGGTCATCCGGGCCATGCGAAAGCCCCATGAGATGACATAGGCGACTAGATCAGCAATCTGTACGCCGGTGGTGAGGTCGCTGTGCACGAAGAAAGGCTCGGGGATGATGCGGCTGGATCGCTGCTGGCCGACCATCGTGTCCGCGAAGTACCGGTGCATCTGGTCGATCAGCAGATGGCTCTGCGATTTCTCGAGCTCGTCGAAGACCACGATACCCTGCTCCCTAGTGTTGTTGTCCTCCAGGAAGCAAAAGAACCTCTCGAACAGATAGGCGTAGTCCTTCCGCAGACCGCCGGTGGCCGTGGGACAGGCATCGGTCTCGACAATGCTGGCGAACGTGCGGCAGCCGAGCTCCGCACAGGTCTCGAAGACGGAGGCGACGTAGTTGAGCTTCGCAATCGCAAGGGCCTTCAGCATTCGGGCATCCGCCCGCGCGCCGTCATTGAGAGCGGCGCGGGCAAGGGCGGGGATATCCGCCGCATCGACTTCGGCGTTCAGCTCCCGGTGACGATAGACCTTTTTCTTCAGTAGAACCCTGCCCTTGAGTTCCCGGGGCCCGTCGCTGTAGCGGCGGCCGAACGAATGGATCTCTACCTCGTGCAGTCGGCGGATGACCGCGCGGACGGCCTGGTCCTGGATTGCCACTCCGGCCAGCACCTCGTAGGGCGATGCGGAGCGGTCGTGACCGCTTTCGTCGATGAATAGAAGCCAAGCCATGGCGAGAGATTACAACACGGCGGCACCTCGACTCCGACGTGACGGCCACCGTCAGACGCTCCGAGGCGCGATCGCCGAGCGTCGGCAGCAGCTCGCGCAGCGCTTGGTTGTGCCCATCGACGTAGCGTCCAGGACATAGGATCTACTCGATCGGCGTCCGGTGGCAGGCCGCGGCGTGCAGGTTTGTCAAATCTATTTCTACACGCCGAAGGATCTCCCGAGAGTGCGCAACTATCGGTTGCCAAGAATGCGCAGGAGCGACTCGCAGGATCGGGCGACGAGCAAAGAGACTAACCTCACAGAACTGCGAGTGTCGGGGCGTCTCAATCGGGCGTGCGCTCAGGCCCCGTCGACCAGGTCGAGTTGCTGCGCCAGCTCCCGGAGTTCCCGCTGCAGCCACGGCGGTGCGTTGAGGTAAGGCGGCCGCACCACCGGCGAGTCGAACAGCCCCTTCCAGTGCAGGATGTGCTTGCATACCGAGAAGGCGTAGGGATCCGGGGTGCAGTAGGCGATCATCGGCAGCATGCGGTGGTAGAACAGCCGCCGCGCGTCGTCCCACGCCTGCGCCTGCGCCAAGCGGTGCAGATCCACCTCGCGCTCAGGCATGAACGCCGCGCTGCCGGCCACGACGCCGTCGCTCCCGGAGACGTAGGCCGGCAGGGAGAAGGTGTCCCAGCCGCAGATGTAGGCGGCCTGCGGGGCGGATCGCTTGAGCTGGTCGAAGGCGTACACGTTGCCGCTCACCTTGACGGTCATGATCCGCTCGATGGCCGCCACCAGCGGCAGGACTTCGCCTGCCACGTCGAGGTTGCCCTCGTTGGTCTGGTCGTAGAGCATCACCGGGATCCGCTCCGCGATCTGGCTGAAGAAGCCGTGCAGGTCGCGCTTGCCGAACTTCTTGGTCATGGCGAAGTCGGCGCCGCAGCGGGCGGCAAGCTCGGCGGCGGGCACGCCGCGATCCTCCTCCACGCTGATGATGCCCATGCCCACCGGGATGCGCCCGCGGACATGCGCCAGCACCATGGTCAGCACCTCCTCGATCTCCTCCAGGCTCTGTCCCTCGAACTCGCCCGCCTTGCCGCAGGCGACCACCGCCGACACCCCGGACTCCAGCACGAAGTCCAGTTGCCGGCGCATGCTCGCGGCATCGAACCGCTTCCCGTCGGCGGTGAACGGAGTGAACAGGAGCGCGACCACGCCCTTGACCGCCCGTCCGCTGTGGACGCTGCGCAGCTTCTGTGCCGATGTGCCGGTTGCCATGTCGCTCATCTCCGTGGCCGACGCCTGGTGGCGCGGCGCACCAGTCCGTAGGCGCCCGTGCGCGCCCGGGTCGGTTCGGCTCCGGGCCAGCGGGCGCCGCTGCGCCCCGGTGCCAGCAGCAGCTTCAGCGTCTCCGCCAGCCGTGGCGGGAGCCCGTCGCCGGAATCGGCGATGCGCGCCGCCAGGTACGCCGCGCCTACGTTCGAGTAGGAGTTGCCGAGTCCGGAGAAGCCGGCCAGGCCGTGGATGCGCCGCTCGGAGTCGAACACGCCGATCGCCGGCAGCCCGTCGAAGGTGAACGCCTGCAGCCCGCCCCAGCGGTGGGTGATCGGCGCATCGGCCAAGTGGGGAAACAGCTCGGCCAGAAGCGCCTGCAGGCGCCGCTGATGGGCAAGGGTCGGCCGGAACCCGGCGCTGCCGATGCGGGCGTTGCGGCGGCCGTCGGCCGCGTACTGCGGGAACAGGCTGTCCGGCTCGTCGCGGTTGCGGGCGCCGCCGAACAGGAGCCGGAAACGGCCGTCGGCCTCGTTGACCTCGCGCCACCACGCGGTGCCGGCGGCAAAGCAACCGCGGCAGGGACGCTCAGTCAGGGGCGCGGTGACCAGCACCTGCCCGCGCTCGGCGCGCAGCGTGCCGGTGAGGGCCGGCAGGAGCTGCGGCACCAGCGCGTTGGTGGCCACGCACAGGTGGGCGGCGCTCACGCTCCCGCGCGGGGTGCGTACCAGGTGAGCGGCGCCGGCGCCGGAGGACTCCAATGCAACGACCGGCGACTCTTCGCAAATCAGCACCCGCGGGGAGCGCGCCACGGCGGCGCCCAGCCCCACCACGAACCTGCCGGAGTGGAACTGCGCGTCGCGGTGGAAACGGATCCCGCCGGCGAACAGCGGGCTGCCGGTGACGGCGCGCGCCGCGGCTGCGTCGAGGTACTCGGCGGCGAAGCCGTCCTCCGCCATCAGGGCCGCATCGCGCCGCAGCGGCGCCAGCGCCGCTTCCAGGTCGGCGTGGTCGCCGCGCACCAGCACGCACTCGCCCGACACCTCGTAGTCGCAGGCGATGCCGTGGCGGGCCATCTGCTGCTCCAGCAGCTCCTGGTTGTAGTGGCTGAGGTGGACCAGGGAGCGGGCCACGTCGCGGGAGCCCCGCGCCGCCATCTCACCGTAGGAGACCGGCAGCCCGGTGACGATGCAGCCCTGGTTGCGCGAGGAGGCGCCTTCGCCTACCTGCTTCGCCTCCAGCACGACACAGTCCAGACCGTGTTCCGCGGCGGCGTCGGCCACCTTCAACCCGGCGATGCCGGCGCCGACGATCGCCACGTCGGCACGCACGTCGCCGGCCAGAGCCGGGTAGCGCGGCCGCTCGATGTCCAGCCAAAAGGGCAGGCCGTAGCCGGTCAGGTCGATGCCGTGGGGCGCCATCAACTCGCACTGTAGCCGATGCCGGGCCATTGTACCGCTCCGACCAAGTGTCGCCGCGGTCGCGCGAGAACGCGACCGCGGCCAGGTTGGAGTCTCCCGGCGTGTCGCTGCCCTGGAAGCCCAGCAGCAGGCGGCCGTCCGGAAGCCCGCGCACCGCCCCCCGGCCATACGGCTCGTTGAAGAAGCGAACGCGACGGTATCGGCCGGCCGATCTACATCCGCTGGTGGAAGTGGTTCAGCAACAACCCGTGGTAGCCTGATCCCGGGTCTGTTCGTGATCGTGGCGGTGCTCTGCTACAACTTCGTCGGCGACGGCGTGCGCGACGCCGCCGACCCGTTCAGCCACCGCTGACAGGGAGGTGGGTATGGCGGACACAGGAACGATATGGAGCGACCGGTTCCGGGACTGGGACCGCGTTTATGGGCGCCGCGGCGTGGCGCTGCTGCGGGAGGCGGCGCCGGTGCGGACGGCGCCGCACGTGCGGGTGAGCCCCGCCGACCTGAGCTACGGGGTGCCGCAAGGGGTGAGCCTGCGCGAGCACGCGCGCAGCGAGGGCATCGACGTGGCCAGCCCGCACTTTCAGGAGCCGGCGACGCGCAACATCCGCTGCGGCTTCTTCCCGCTGCTGCGCGCGCTGCAGGACGGCAGCCTGCTGGCGGTGTGGCGCGAGGCCAGCGCCCATGCCTTCTGCTCCTTCGGCCGTACTGTAGCGGCCCGTTCGACCGACGGTGGGCAGAGCTGGAGCGATCCGTGGGTGATCTTCGCGTTGCCGGGCGCGGTCGACGCCGGCGGTCCCGAGGACCTGGTGCAGGCCGCCGACGGCACCCTGTGGATGGGGGCCTGGAGCCGCGTCCCGGGGCAGCAGGCGGGCCACCAGATCGCCACCGCTTACGCGCTGTACTCGAAGGACAACGGCCGCACCTGGGTCACCCTGCCGCCGCTCGGCGACCACTTCTACCCGGCGTCGCCGGAGCTGGCGATGTCAAACGGCGAGTTGCTTTGGCGCGGCAGCGTGCCGGCACCGGCCGAGGCGGGGCTGACCTCCTTTCCCGCGTCGGTGCGGGCCACGCTGGTGCAGCGCGACGCGGATGCCGAGCTGCCGCGCGACGCCGAGGTGGTGGAGCTGGGAGGGCTGCGCTTCGAGCGCTTCGCCCACCCCCATCTCGGTGGCCCCGACGAGGAACAGGTCACCGAGACCCTGATCCCCGGCACCCTGGTGATGCTGATGCGCTCCCAGGGCTACGGCGAGCACTACTTCCAGACCACCTCCACCGACTACGGGCGCACCTGGAGCGCCGCGGTGCCGTCGCTGTGGCACTCGCCGGTGCCGAGCCAGCCCTATCTGATCACGCTCACCGACGGCACCCTGGTGGCGGTCAATGGGCAGCGCCAGAACTGCCGCATCGTCGCCACCGCCTCGTTCGACAACGGCGCGACCTGGGACGTCGCCCACCAGCAGGTGGTGCTGGACCATCAGAGCTCTTTGGGCGCCGATTTCGCCTACCCGCAGCTCACCGAGGTCGCCGACGGCCGCCTGTTGTCGATCTACTACAGCCACGACCACAAGGATGACACCGGCGAGCGCAGCGGGATCTTCGGGACCTTCCTGGAGACGCGCTTCTTCCGCCCCGCCTACCGCGGCGTGGAGCTGGCCGAGGTGGGCGCGGTGCGGCGCGACTCCACAGTCGCGCACTGGCGCTTCGACGAGGGTGAGGGCAGCGTGGCAGCCGACGACCGCGGGCCTCACTACGCCAAGCTGGCGGGGCCGGTGTGGGTTCCCGGCACGCGCGGCACGGCGCTGCGGTTCGACGGCCGCGACGACTACGGCTACGTGCTGGAGTGCCCGGAGCTGCGCGTCGCGCGCGAGTTCACCGTGGAAGCGTGGATCTCCACCGAGGCGCCGGAGCGCACCCAGACCATCGTCTCCAAGCTGCCGCACTACTGGGTCGGGCTGCACCGCGGCCGGCTGTGCCTGCGCCGTGGTGGGACGGCGGGCATCCCGCTGTTGGAGAACCTGGCGGAGAGCACCCTGGAGGGGGGCCGCTGGTACCACGTCGCGGTGGCCGTGCGCATCACCCTGGACTCCTACGAGCGGGTGCTGTTCTACCTCGACGGGGAGGTGGACGCCAACGACAACCTCGCGCTCCCCGGCAGCGCCGAGCACGCCGCCGCCATCAGCGACTGGCACGAGTCGGCCGGTCCGCGCTGGCAGGCGCATCACCAGCGCCGCAGCCGCCACGAGGACATCGGCGAGCAGGCGGACGCCATCCGCGCCGCCGAGGACCACCTCTACATCGGCCTGCAGCACGACCGGGAGACAGCTCCCTTCGCCGGCCTGATCGACGAGTTGGCGCTGCACGGCAGCGGCCTGCTGCCGGGCGAGGTACGGGCCAGCATCGCCGTCCACCGCCGCGGCGACGCCGAACTCTCCTCCGGCGTGATCCCGCGCCCCGCCTCCGGCTGGGGCCGCTTCGGCGCCAAAGTGTACATACCCGAGGCCACTGCCATCGAGTTCTCGGTTACCGCACCGGATGGCACCGTCCTGCGCACCGGCGTCAGCCCGGGCGACTCGCTGGCCGACCTGGATGCCCCCGAGCTGCGGCTGGCCGCGCGCCTGACCAGCTCCGACCCGGGCCGCACCCCGGTGCTGCGTTCCTGGTCGCTGTTAGAAGCAGACAGGTAGGTACGCCGAGTACACTTCTCCCCGCTCTGGCGAGGAACTTACTTCCGGCTGCCTCAGTGTAGCCTTCAAGTAGCGAGCATGGTGCGGCGTCGGGACATAATCGTTCCGCGTGTGCTCGGCCCGCGCGTCCCCGTCGGTCGGCCGAGCCACGAAGTCGCCCTGATGGACGCGCTGGAGCATCTCGAAAGTGTCAGTGGAGCGTCGTCAATCGAGCGCTTCGAATTCCGGCGCATGGGCCAAGTAACTCTTCGTAGCGGCCGCGTTTTCTATATCGTTCTTGAATCTGTTCATTAGCCCAACGATCATCTCATTCAGATCGGCGTAAGCATCGGCATCAATTTCCAGATACTCACCATGGGCAATTCGATTTCGGTTCTTCAGCAGCCGGTCATCCAGTAGCGCCCTCTTGGTGAGGTACGATGTAGCGTCGAATCCGACCGCCTCGAGAATGTCTACAAGCACGTCGCCGCCAAGATTCCCCTTGGTCTCGATAGCATTCACGATCTCCGATGACACGCGTTCGTCGCTCGCTTGAAACACCGTCCTGACTAATTCCGTGTGTGCGGTAGTGCGTCTCTCCTCGGATGCTCGCAAAATCTGTCTGCGAAGACCCAAGGCAAGAAAATTGCGGCGCAGCTCGCCATACTTCAACCTTCGGTTGGATAGGTATTCCAGATAGCTGCGGGCTGCATATCGCATGAAGCCTTCCCAATGCGCGTACAGCAGGCAGACAGCAGCTCGAAGCACAGCGCCTTGTGTGTGTCGCCTTTCCCGCTGGACCATGGTGCTTAGATTAACCAGCTCCCGCTTGCGCCAAGCGATGTCCCGATCGAGACGGTCCGTCAACTCGTGTTGATCTCGGACAGGCATGTGGACAGTCTCCTGCGTGCGTAGGGGATCACCCTCTGGATCCTCGATGATGCCCGCATTCCGCTTCCGATGTTTGCAGTGAATGCATCGTCTGACCAAATGGCCTTTACTAGGTCGGGCACTAGTTCGTCGGCCATTCCCTTGGGCCAGACGCCAATATCCGGACTCATTCCAATTGCAAACACCTCGAATGCAGAGATCAAGAAGCCACCCAGATGGCGACTCTTTGATGCATCGAAGCGTCGAAATACGTCGCTTCCGAGCGTATCTGCCAGTACCTGGAACGTCGCACTGAACTTCATTTCTTCTCGGTTGCGGTCGTACGTGTCATCTTCCGCGAGACGAATGATCTCAGTATTGAGGAAACTTCCGAGATCGTCGATTACGCGAAAGTCGGAATCTTGAATCCTGGACAGAGTGAGAAATCTAACGACCAGTTCCAAGTCGTATTGCTCTGACAACAGTCGATCAGATAACGCGATGCACGATTGAAAGTGCTCATTTTTTGACAGCGAGTCGATCCAATCGTAGAACGACGGGTCGATCATTATGATCATGACGTTGCGAATTTCCTGATCAGAGAGCTGAGATCCGCCCATATTGAGACGCTGAAAAAGCTCGTACTTGCTGGCGTCTGAACTCTCGCGCAAAATAATCTTGACGTCGAACTTGGAGCGTTTGATTAGTAATTGATTGTCGCGACCGATCCCGCTGACTTCATTGCCATTCCACGTCTTTCCGTTCAGCGACGGCAAGTAGTCGGTGGCGGTGAGATAAAGTGGCTCCTTTAGGTTCCCATTCTCGTCTTTGAGAATTCCGACGAACTGGAGAATGGTGGAAAGCCGCTGAAGTCCATCGATGACGTCCCATACCCCGTCGGTTCTTTGCGACACGAAGATGGACGGCACGGGGATTCCGAGGAGCAACGACTCGATAAGTCGCGACTTCTGCAGGTTGGTCCACCGAAAGAAGCGTTGGAATTGCGGATGAAGGTCAAGTTCATCGTGCTCGTACATACTGATCAGCTCACCGACGGACATGGAGTAACCGTCGCTGAATATTTCCTGTCGTCGTCTTGTTATCTCATCACTCAAGGGCATAGGAGTTCCTGCACTGGTCTGCGACGACGTTTCCCAGCATCGATCCTGTGCAGGGGCCCCTTGTTGCGGAGCTGGTGGCCCAGGAAGACGTACTGACGCTGTCGCGGCGGTGATCGTATACGAGAAAGATGTCGTCGCACCACTGCCATGAAACGCTCCTTCGGCAAAAGGGCCACGTAGCCGCCGGCGGCCGGCAAGTGTCCGGGGACTGCTCCTATGAACCGGGAAAGAGTCAGAGCCCCGTGCTTTCAGGGGGTGATGGTGATGGCTTGGTCGGTGGGGAGGTCGTGGAGCAGGGTCAGGGAGCCATCCGGCCACTCTACGCGCAGCTCGCGACGCGGGCGGCGGCGCCGAGGCCGAAGTGGGCTGAAAGCTCCGAGCTGGTAAGGTAGCTGCCGCCGTTGTAGAGGTAGCGGATCTGCTCACCGGCGGCCGGTGCGGCGGTGCGCACGATGACCCGGGCGCCGATGGCGTCGGGCGCCAGGGCGGGGCGGGTGCGGGTGTCGAGCAGGACCCGAGGCAATGGCGGTCCGGCGCCGCAAGATCGTTGCGGAACAGCCGGATGCGTTCGTCCTTGGTGAAGATCGCCAGGTCCTGGTCGCCGTCGTAGTCGAAGTCACCAGGCCGCGGCCGGCGCACGGCTGTCGAAGCTGCGCAGTTCCGCCGCTGGCGCACTCGCTGCCGTGTCGTTCCCTCACGCTCCCTGTCCTACGATCCCGCGGCCGCCGGTTGCAGCGCCCAGGACCACAGCGTCGGGGTGCGGCCGGGCACCTCACTGTGCAGGCGCGCCTGAAGCCTGATCGCGGATTCCGGTAGATCCGCCAGATCGCTGCCCGAGGTGACCTGATCGCGCAACAGCTTGCCGTCCGGACCCAGCACCGCGTAGCTGATGGCGGTGCCCTCCGGCACCAGGTCACACGCCGTGAAGCGGCCCCAGGAGCCACCGGATGGGCGCCGGATCACCGCCGACCGGATCTCTCCGTCCTGGTGCCGGTATCGGGTCACGCTGGCGGCGAGCTGGCGCGCTTTCAAGCCGGCGCGGTGCAGCGCCAACTCGTCGATCCGGCCGCAAAAGGGTGCCGTGCGGTCATGCCGGCTGCCGATAAACAGGTGTTCCGGCGCGGCCCAGCGGGTGGGCCCGGCGCGGGGCACGGTGTAGCACCCCTGCCAGGTGGGGCCGTGAGTGTGACGCCAGTCGCTGAGCGCCTGCGCCTGGGTCGCCGCCGGCGGCCGTCCCAGGTCCGTCGCCGCGTCCAGAACGCCGTCGACGTAGAACAGCACCCGCCGCATCGAGTCGGCGGTCTCCCGCACCACCACGGCAACGTGCTGCCAGCGGTCGGCCGCCAGCTCCATCGTACCGTGGCAGCTCGCCTCCGCCATGCCGTCCTCGCCCCCGCGCCGCAGGCAGACCCGCCGGCGGTTCAGCCCGAACCAGTAGTGGGGGAGCCGGCTGACGATGGTCTGCTCGCGCTCCGGATGCGGGGCGCGGATCCAGGCCTCGATGGTAAGCTCCTGCCCCAGCCAGAGACTCGGGCAGTTGGTCACGCGCAGATGATCCTCCAGCCCGTCGAAGGCCAGCGCCGTGCCGTAGCGGCCGTCGCTCCAGGCGGGTCCGTGCAACACGCCGTAGTGGCGGCCGGTGTCGTCGTGCGCGGTGTCACCCGTACCCTCGTCGAAGCGCCACCAGGCAACGGTGTCCGCGCGTCGCACCGATCCGACGTCCGCCAGCCGCACACCCCCCAAGGCGGTACGGAACAGGCTGCGGTCGAGGAAGGTGGCGAAGATGCCGTTGTTCTCCGCCTCGGGATGGCCGGCGTTGTAGAACACCACCAGCAGGCGGCCGGCGCCCACGTCCACCACCTCCGGATAGGAGAAGTCCTTGAGGAAAAACTCCGGATCGTCCAGCACCACCTGGTGGTGGGTGAAGTCCCAGGTGGCGCCGCCGTCGAACGACGGTACCGCCAGACTGCGGCCGTTGCCACGCTCGTCGTGCACGGCCACCAGGGTGCCGTCGCCGAGCGTGATCAGCAGGGGCTGGCTGGCGATCGGCGTGTGCCACAGGTCGGAGCGGCGCGGCGGCGACCAGGTGCGCCCGTAGTCGGTCGAGGTGGACTGCTCGTAGTGCTCGCTGACCGCGGAGCGGGTCAGCATTACCAGGTGGCCCGGTGTGGTGGTCTCGGTGACGTGACACTCGTTGGTCCCCCCGAGCCGCATGGCGCCGTAGCGCTCGAAACGCAGCCCGCCCAGCTCCACCAGGTCGGCTCCGGGGGTGAGCGGCTCTCCGGGCCGGCGCAGGATGAACACCGCGCGCCGCAGCGAGGTGTACGAGGTGACTCCTTCGTCGGCGGGATCCGGGACGCTGCCGAGCCACAGGAACTCGCCGTTGGAGAGCTCCAGCATCGGCGAGCAGAGAAACTGGAAGCCGTCGCCGAGCTTGGGCAGTTGCTCCCAGCTTCGCCCCTCGTCATGCGAGCGCAGCACGTACATCTCGGGGCGCTGCGTGCCGACGGTGCCCGGCTCGGGTTCCGGGATACGGGCCCAGGCGCCCAGCCAGAGGCTGCCGTCGCCGGTCTGCACCAGGTTCTCAGGCCCGCCGGTATCCCACGCTCCCGGCCGCCGGAAGTCGACCACCCAGGGCACGCTCCAACTGCGCCCGCCGTCCAGCGAGCGCGCCGCCACGGTGCGCCCGAAGGAGCAGTAGGCGTGGGCGCTCGCCTCGCGCCACACCGCCAGCAGCGCCCCACTGTGCAGCCGCGTGACCAGGGGAAAGAAGCCGCAGCGCAGTTGGCGCTGTTCGGGGAGCCGGAACCAGGGAGCCTCGACATCGATTCCCTGCGCTGACGCGAGCTGTCGCAGGTCGGCGTCCGGCGGTACGTCGTAGTTCAGGTCCGCGGGACTGACCCGCACGTCGGGCCGGCGCGGCACGCGTGCGAAGCGGCGCACCAGCTCGACGTTGCGGTGCGCGGATACCGTGTTCCAATCGCGGAACGAATCGTGCAGACAGTCGCTGCTGCGTGGGGTCATCGGTTCACCTCCCGCAGGCGCACGGCGCGGATCTCGCAATCGTCGTCTACGAAGTCGGTATGGAATGCGCACAGCAGGTCGCCGTCCGGCAGCCGCAGCACGCTCGGGTAGCCGCAGGCGGTGGCCCAGCCCTGGTAGGGCCCCGGCGAGCGGTACAGCATCCCCTGGTAGTGCCACGACTCGCCGTCATCCCAGCTCGCGCTGAAGCCGATGCCTGGCCGCTGCTCGTGCATGTCGCGATACACGCAGATGATGGCGCGGCGCAGCGCCGCCAGGCGCGGGCAGTGGCCGTGGAAACCGGTCGCGGCCAGCGGCGTCCAGTTCCGGCCGCCATCCTCGGAGTAGCTCTGGTAGGAGGCGTAGGGCGGTGCGTCGGTGCGCAGCACGGTGAGCAGCCGTCCGTCCGCCAGGGGCAGAGTGTCGGGCTCGCGCAGTTCCAGCGTGGCGTCGTGGCTCAGCAGCACCCGCTCCGACCAGGAATCGCCGCGGTCGCGAGAGAATGCGATTGCGGCCAGGTTGGGCTCTCCCGGCGTGTCGCTGCCCTGAAAACCCAGCAGCAGGCGTCCGTCCGGCACCCCGTGCACCACGCCCTGGCCGTACGGCTCGCTGAAGGCGGCGAACACGCGGACCTCCGGGCCGGGCGGGTCCCAGGTGCGGCCGCCGTCGCTGGATCGGATGGCGTAGGTATGGAATCGGCCGCTGTTCCAGCGCGCCTTGCCGGCCAGCATCAGCAGCGTGCCGTCGTCGAGCTGCAGCAGGCGCTGGGCGCCGAACCAGTCCCAGCCCGGCTCGGCCAGCAGCGGTGTCGGCTCCTCCCAGGTCGCCCCGCCGTCCGCCGAGCGCGTGGCCACCACCGCGCCGTGGGACTCCTGGAACATGTTGCGCCCCACCCGGTAGGCCACGAACAGGCTGCCGTCGGCCAGTACGGCGGCCCCGGCGCGCGAGCGATGGCGCTTGCTGCCGCCGCCGGCCACCACCACCTCACCGGTAATCGCGAGCGCCGCCACGGGTTAACCCAGCGCCTGCGCCAGCGCGGTGTAGAAGCGCGCCGCCGCGACCACCGAACTCAGCGTGGTGTGCTCGTCCACCTGGTGCGCCATCCGCTCGTCGCCCGGCCCGAAGATCAGCGTCGGCACACCGAGCGTCGGCGTAAGCACCGAGGCATCGGAGAAGTAACTGACGCCGCGCGGCGCGGGCGCTCCCCCGAGCACCTGTCCGGCCACCTCCAGGGCGGTGCCGACCAACGGCTCGTGCAAGGGCGTGTCGATCGCGGGGCGGTCGGTGAGCACTTCTATCTGCGCCGTTACACCGGTCTCGGCGGTTGCCGCGGTGGCGGATAGCGCGCGCACCTCGCGCAGCAGCTCGGCATGGTCCTGACCGGGCACGCTCCGGAGATCCACCGTCAGCACACACCGGTCGGCCACGATGTTGACCTTGGCCCCGCCCTGGATGGTCCCCAGGTTGACGGTCGGCGGTCCGAGTAGCGGATGCGGCCGGTGTGCGGGCCGATACGCCTGCAGCCGCTCGATGATCCGGCACATGCCGGCGATCGCGTTGCTGCCCTGTTCCGGCATCGATCCGTGGGCGGCCCGGCCGCTGGCGACAATCTCCAGCCACAGCGCTCCCTTGTGCGCCGTCACCACCTGCAGGTTGGTGGGCTCGCCCACCACCAGGGCGCCGACCGGACCCAGGGCGCTGGCGGCCAACCGCTGCGAGCCGCAGCAGTCCACTTCCTCCCCGGCGGTGCCGGCGAAGATCAAGTCGCGCTGCAGTCGTACTCCGGCCCGTGCCAGCGTGGCGCAGGCCATCGCCAGCGCGGCGACGCCGCCCTTCATGTCGACCGTGCCGCGGCCGTGCAGCAGGTCGCCCTCCACGACCGCCGCGTGCGGGTCGTGGCGCCACTGCTCGCGCTGCACCGGCACGGTGTCGAGGTGACCGTTGAACAGGAGCGCGGGCTCGTCGCCGGTGCCGCGCCAGCGTGCCACCACGTTGGCACGGCCCGCGGCGAAGCGGTCCAGCTCCACCTCCAGCCCGGCCTCCTGCAGCCACCCGCCGAGCAGCTCGGCGACCGGCGCCTCCCGCCCCGGCGGGTTGCAGCTATCGAGGCGGATCAGCCGGCGCAGCAGATCGCCCAGCTCGGCTTCCGGAATCGCAGGCCCTGTCACGTCGCGGCCCCGGCGGCTTCGATGCGGGCGATCGCTGCGCTGATGTGGCGGACGCTGTGCTCGACCATCACGGCCAGTGCCCGGCGCCCGCGCTCGCGATCAGCCTGGCTCGGCTCGCCCCACACGCCGCTTGGGCTCAACTGCGCCATGGTCAGATAGTCGAACGCCTCGACCGGGCTCTCCGGCACGGTGTCCGGGACGGTGCCCTTGATGGTGTCCGGTGCGATCTCCATGATCAGCGACGCCTCGAAGCCGCCGGCGTGGGCCTCGTTCGCGAAGTTGGGGAAGATGCCCTGCAGCTCCGCGGCGGCCAGGGTGAACGGCTGCACGAACAGCGCGCGGCCGGCATCGGTGCTGCGGTTGATCTCGCGCACGGCCGGCCGCAGGATCAGGTTGCCGCCGTGCATGTTGAGCAGCACGACGTAGCGGAATCCCTGTCCGATCAGGTCCAGGGCCAGCTCCTTGACCACGGTCAACAGGGTGCTCGGGCTGAGGGACACCGAGCCGCGGAAGCCGGTATGCGCCTCCGAGTTGCTGAACGGAAGCACCGGCAGCAGGAACGCGTCCAGCCGTTCCGCCACCCCGCGCGCTACGGCCTCCGCCTCCAGCGAATCGGTCGCCAGCGGCAGATAGCTGCCGTGCTGCTCGGTGGCGCCGATCGGCAGGATCGCCAGTTCCGTGCCGCTCGCTTCCAGTTCCGCGGATGTGTTGCAGGCGTCCAGGATAGGGCTGGGTAAAGCGAACGCTCCCGTTTGTCAAGGTTGCGCGGGGCGCGCTACGGCTGCACGATCTGCGCCACACCATTGCTAGCGCTATCTTAGCTTAGCTAGGCCGTGATGGCCGGCGAGATCCTGCCCCAGGTCGGCAAGCTTGACCGGCACCGGCGGCACCGCACGACGGGCGGCTACGCGCACCTGACCGATGGCCACCTCGTCGAGACCGCCGAGCGTGTCGGCTGTCTCATCGTCGAAGCGATGGCGGGACTCGTCGCGCCGCGCTGACGCGCCAAGGGCCGGTCCGGTTCCGTGTCACCGGCGCAGGTGCGGCTGTCCCCGGGCGCGGACCGCCGCACTTGCCCCCGGTCGCGTGGACAACCGCTGCACCGACCGTTGCCCGCGCTCCCGGCAGCGAGCGTCGCACCGCTGTCTCCGGTTCTGCCAGCTCCGAATGTCGAAGCGTTCCCCGCCACCGTACTGTTTCCGGTGCCTCACTGGCTGCCGTCGATCCGCAGGGCCGCATGCCGTTTGTCGATAAGTTCGCCTGTGCGCTCGCGGCGGAACGCCAGAAAATCGGGAACGTGGTCCATGCCGCCCACGGGCGCGCTCCACCGGAAGTTGTCGAGAGCCCAACTCGGGTCTTCGCAGGGCTTTACCGCCAGAGGTGGCGGAACGATGCGGCATATGCCGCCGTAGAGCTGCAGCGCACGCCTCTGGATCAGGCTTCGCAGCCTGGGCGAGAAGTCAGTGGGCCTCAGGAAAGCGCCCGGCGCATAAACCGAGTTCGCCGCGCTCGTGAACAACCCGTATAGCGGTGCCGGCTCGTCCGTGTGCGGCGGGAGGTCCAGCTCGTCCCGCCACCGGTTCCCATGCTCCTTATGGTCGAAGAGGTGCGCAAGCTGGTAGCCATCCGGCCCTTGCTTGCGAAACGGCTTGCCGGTGAAGACGAACGCCCATAGATGCTTCGGGTAGTCGTTGTCGTCGAGCGCAAGGCATTGCGAGGGAGCTTCATCCGGCGCGGCCCGTTGCCGGAACACCGCAATCTCCGTGCTTCCGGCATAACGCCGGACCCCTGGAAAAGCGCAGGGCGAACCTTCCCAGAGATAAATGGCGGGATCTATGCCGAGCGCTGCCAGCCGGGAGCGCCACTCAGCCCCTATACGTCGGTTGTCTTCGGCGACCGCGTAGACAATGCCGGGATTGAGGAACCGCACGAACGGTGCCATCGCCTGGGCAAGATTGAGGAGGTCCTCGTCGTTCGGCTGGTGCCAAACCGGCCAGTGCGCTCCCGTTCGCCGGGTCGGCCGCTCTTGCGGCCGCCGCTTCGCCGGAACTCCGGCCGAATCGACCGTTCCGCTGCCCCCATTCCGGAAGGCGCGATAGAGGCCAACCGCGCTCTTCAGCGTTGCGGTGCCGTTGTAGACATGGCCATCAATGGGGATTCGGTGCTTCGGCTCTCCTGGATTCAGCCGGTCCAATAGCCCGTTCAGCCCGTCCGCATCGTAATGGCCGTCCAGATCGCCCTCAAAGTGCTCGACTCGCCTGCAGTTGCTGATTCGACTTCCAACGGTCCCGGCGCTCAGTTTCCGATCGACGCCCAACCAGACTTTGAATCGTTCCTCGCGCATCCCGCTCACCCTTCCTGCATCCGATCCCGAGGTCGGTTTGTCGGCACCCATCGTTGAAGCGATGACTCCCCATAGTAGAGCCAACGCTACGCTTGCATCGCCAGAAGCGCTTCCTATAATAACCCCCGGAAGCCGCGCAACGGGTCCGGAACCGTTCCATCGCAGGCGCGGCAATCGCTGCCGCTCAGGCGCCCTCGGGCTAAGCCGTTCAAATTAGACGGCCATCTGGCCCACCACGTGGGGGTATGCGAATCGCCGGTCTTACGCAATACGGCGGTTTGCGCGTCACACCCGACGCACCGATGGTGCCTTTCCTGCCTCCGCCCGCCGTCGCATGAGTCGAAGCCCGAGAGACAGCGCCGGGGACTAACTCCGCGACGTACTCCGATGCCGCCACCGCCGGGGGTCGATGTTGACAGCATGGCCCCACATTCCCCGCTTGGACTGTCGCGCTTCCCGCTCTATGTGCTTGTACCGGTCGCTATAGGCAGCGATCGCGTGTCCTTCCCGGACGAGCCACTCCCCGACATCCTTGCCGTTGCAGGTTACGATGCCGACCGCACGTCCAAATTTGTCATAGTCCTCGACCGTAACGTGAACTCGCTTGCCGCCGATCTCGCGGATCAAGGCGCTCTTCACACGCTTTCCATGTCCGAACCAGTAGCCGTCCTGGTGCTTGGCCCGCTGATCCCACTCGGGCGCGTCGAGACCGGCGAACCGTACTTCCTGCCCGGATACGCGAATCCCGTCGCCGTCGGTGACATAGGCTTTCCCGGCGAGCGTGCCCGTGCGGCGTTGTCGGCGGGGGCGGCGTCGCTTGCGCGGGCGCTTCCTGAACAATCCCTGGAGAACAAAGTACAACCCCGCCGCGATGACGAGGAGGACGATCAAAGGTTCCATCGTTCGCGTTACTCGGCTCCGTTGCGTGTTCGGCGGTTATAGCAGTCGGGACGTACCATGGCAGTCTGGTCCGTTTCTGTCAGCGGTAGAACTCCACCGGAACGGACTACGGCCTGCATCGCAGTCGGGAGACCTCAGGCAGCCGAGCCAGTATCTGCACATCCACCACTGCCTCGTCGTCGCCTCCGCGCACCACGATGGGCTCTGGCAGGAATGGCGATTGCACGATCTGGCGGACGTCGCGGTAGTCTATGTCTTCGACCGCGTTCGAGGTGAGCTTCTGGAGATCCTCCGGGTGAACCCGGATTGCTTTGAGTCTCCACCAGTCCCCGAGGGCGGGCGAGAGCACCCACATCTCGGTGCTGAGGCCCCCTTCGGGATGGGGCCGACTGAGTTTCTTTGCCAGCATGTGGCCTGCGTTTCGGGCGAACGGCCCAAGCTCAAATTGGGTCGAGAGGAGGTCGATAAGTGGGTTGTCCCGTGTTGGCAGCCCACAGGTTACGGTCCAGTTCACCCGATCAAACTCACCGAACCCCGCACTGGCGCTCACCGTCCTGTCGCTCTCGCTTGCGCTGAGGTCGGACGGTGTCATCGCGGTGCTGCACCCGGAAAGCGAGATCGCGGCGAGTATCCAGTACAATAGATGTTTCATCTTCGGGAATCCCCTCATCCCACCCGTGGCCGGTGCGACGGCGGCACCACGGGCCGCGTGGGCATCAGCTAGCCACTGCGGGCGCGCATTATACAGGGCAAGCACCGCGAAGGTCGCCGCCGCGCGCTCCGTCACCGTCTGCCGCGTCCCGCCCGGCCGAAGCCGCTCCGGGTCCGACATCGCCCACTTGAACCTGTCGCGGGCCGCGCCATCGGCGAGATTGTCGAGCGTGAACTTGTGCGTCACGCTCACGCTGTTTGTCCAGCTGGTGCGGATGTGGAACCGCACCATGTCGGAGACAATCAGCAGCGGGTTCTCCCAGGCGAACGCGTACTGCCGCAACTGATTGAACGCCGCGTCGAGGTCGGCGCGGCGGCCCTTGTACTCCCACGCGAAGCAGCCACGCTTCCAGACATCGGCCCAGCCATCGCCGCCGGTGTCCTTGCGCGCGTCGCGCTCGAAGCAGTACCACTCGCCCGCCGGGTCGGCTTCCGCCGGTGTGGGCTCGCCGAGTAGGTGGCTCAGATCGATGACGTGTTCCTTCGACGCCGAGCGTTCCTTCAACTCCTACGCTCGCCACTTGGCGATGCACTCGACCGGTGTCATCGCGCCGACCGCCGCAAGGACATGGACCCGGACCGGCGCGCGGTGAAGGGACCGACGGCGGGACTCCGCAGTCGCGACGACTTCGCGCCGAGCACCGTGCTCGCCGTCGACGACAGTGCGGGCCGCGCAGATGACCCGGCCAGTACGCGAGTCGGTTCGCAATTGCTTCGCCGCCTCGTGCTTCCTACACTACCAGTCGGATGCCGCGCAGCGGTTCGCAGACCGTTCCCTCTCATGCGCGACGGGCGCTGCCGCTCAAGCGCCGCTCGGGCTAACTGCCGACTGTACAACGGCTTTCATGTACCGAGTGCTTGAGCGTCAAGGAAGCAGGATTTGGACGCCCTTCGGCGCGTCCCTGTCACACCCGACGCAGCATCGAATAGGCCGGTGATCCGCGGTAGGATCTCGCCTGCATGAGCAGAACGATGCATGCCGCCACACCCGATGCGGGAGCCCGCCGGCCGCGGTTTGCGCTGGTGGGGTGTGGGGACTTCGGCAAGCACCTGGCGGGTTACGCCGTCGAGCATGCCGAGTTGGCGGCGCTGTGCGATCCCGACGCGGGCAGCCTCGCTGCCACGGCCGCCGCGCTGGGTGCCGATGTGCCCGGCTACGGCGACTACCGCGAGCTGCTGCGGCGCGAGCGCCTCGATGCGGTGCTGGTGACCGCAGCCAACTACGTGCACGCGGAGATTACCGTAGCGGCGGCAGAGGCCGGGGTGCATGTGTTCTGCGAGAAGGCGATGGCGCGCACGGCGCGGGAGTGTTGGGACATGGTGTCGGCGTGCCGGCGCCACGGCGTGAAGCTGATGGTCGGTCACAAGCGGCGGCTGCGGCCGCCCTGGGCGCGGATGGTGGAGCTGACCGCCGACGACCTGCTCGGCCCGCCGCTGTCGATCACGGTGGCGCAGTACACGGACAACCGGCCCTACGACTTCTTCGACACGTGGTGGGTGGACCCGGCGCGCGGCGGTGGCTTCTTCCACATGCACGGCGTGCACGTGATCGACTGGTTCCGCGCGATGTGCGGCGACGCGCGCGACGTGCACGCCGTGTTCGGGCCGCAGCACGATCCCCGCTACGGGTTCCGGGACATCGTGCACGCGACGTACCGGTTCCACTCCGGCGCCGTGGCCACGATCGTCGGCGGCCTGTCGTTTCCGCTGCACCAGTTCCGCGAGTCGCAGGGGCCGTGGGGCGAGTGCCGGCACGGCGGATTCAAGCTGGTGCCAGCGCTCGATCACATCGACCTGTACTGGCAGCGCCTCGACGCGCCGGCCGCGCAGCACGAGCGGTTCGACGACCTGGGCTTCGACCATGCCTACCGGCGCGAGATCGGCGACTTCTTCCGCTGGATCGGTACCGGCGCCGAGCCGTGTCTCACCTGGGTGGAGGGGTTGCGTTGCGTGGAGATGATGGAAGGCGCGTACCGTTCCGCGCAACAGGACGGCCGCGTAGTCGAGTTCCCGCTGCACCCGGAGCTGGAGCCGTGACCGCGGCGCGCGGCTCGGGAGGTCAAGCGTGAGCCGAATGAAGATTACCGACGTACGCTGCTCGGTGGTGGCCGTGCCGCGTCCCGGAGGCGGCGCGCACCGCAACTGGGTGTTCGTCCAGGTCGACACCGATGCCGGCCTGCAGGGGGTGGGCGAGGCGACCACCGAGCACCACGAGCTGGCGATCAAGGCGCACGTGGAAAGCGAGCTCAGGCCGCGCCTGCTGGGTGTGGATCCGACCGAGATCGAGCGCGTCTGGCAGCTTGGCTTCCGCGAGTTCTGGTGGCGCCGCGGGGTGGTCCACGGCAGCGCCATGAGCGGCATCGACCAGGCCCTGTGGGACCTCGCCGGCAAGGCGGCGGGGCTGCCGGTGTTCAAGCTGCTCGGCGGCAGGGTGCGGGAACGGGTGCGCTGCTACATCCGTTCCGGACCCGAGTTCTACGGCGTGGAGCTGGAAGATGCGGCCCGCCGCGCCCGCGAGCTGGGTTTCGACGCCTTCAAGCACGGCTTCGGCAGCGTCAGCCGGCCGTTCGATGCGCAACGCCAGGCGGAGGTGGCGGTGGCCGACGTGCGCCGGCTGCGCCGGATCCTCGGCGACGATACAGCGCTGATGGTCGACGCGGCCGGCATGTTCGATCCCCAATCCGCGCATCGGCTGCTGCAGGGGCTGGAGCCGCTCGCCCCGTTGTTCGTGGAGGAGCCCACCAACCAGGACACGGTGGCACCCACGGCGCGGCTCAAGCACAGCTTCCCGGGGGTCAGGATCGCCTTGGGCGAGCGCATGGTCTCGCGCTGGGACTTCCGCCCGTGGTTCGAACAGCAGGCGATCGACGTGTGCCAGGCGGACATCTGCCACGCCGGGGGCATCAGCGAGCTGCTGCGGATCGCCCACTACGCGGAGGTGTACGGCATCCTCATGGCGCCGCACAATCCGTACGGACCGGTGGCGCTGGCGGCCTCCGCCCAGGTGGCGGCCGCGATCCAGAACTTCCTGATCCTGGAGCACTGCCCCCTGCAGCCGTGGTTCGACCGCCTGCAGCGGGAGCCGCTGCCGGTGACCGGCGGCCACATCGACGTGGACGAGCTGGCGCGGCGGCCGGGACTGGGAGTGGAGCTGGACGAAGCGGCGCTCGCCGCGATGAGCGGCCACACGCCGCTGGACCCCCGGCGCTACGAGCTGCGTGACGGCGGCACGCCGCTGCTCTGAAGCCATGAACCAAGCGCCGGCCGTGCGCCGCTTCGCCAACGACAAGATCGTCCACATCCGTGGGGTGGACCACCCCGAGTCGCTTGCCGTCGGCCCGCGCGGGGAGCTGTACACCACCGGCACCGGCTGCCAAGTGTACCGGGTCGACGTGGCAACCAACCGCACCGAGCAGTTCGCCACCACCGCCAACCGCTGTCTGGGCCAGGCGGTGGATGCCGCCGGCAACCTGTACTGTGCCGAGACCGGCCTCGGCGCCGTGGTCAAGATCACGCCACAGGGGAATATCACCACCTACGCCACCGGACCGGAGGGGCGTCCGTTTCTCTGCGCCAACTACCCGGCGTTCGACCGCCGCGGCGCCCTGTACCTGTCCGACAGCGGCGACTGGTCCGGCGCCGTCAACGGCCGGCTCTACAAGATCGAGCCCGGCGGCGGCGCCGCGCGCCTCTGGTACCCGGGCGCGATCGACACTCCCAACGCCATCGCCCTGGACGCCGCCGGGCGCTACCTGTACCTGGTGGAGACCTTCGGCGCCGGCATCGCCCGCGTGGCGATCGACGACGACGGTTCCGCGGGCGGCTTCGAGCGCGTGCTGCACATGCCGCGCCACGTGCCGGACGGCATCGCCTTCGACGAGCATGGCCGGCTGTGGATCGCGTGCCACCGCCCGGACGCCATCTACGTTTTCGATCTGCACAGCCGCCGCCTGGAGCTGTTCGCCGAGGACTGGATGGGCGAGGCCCTGCGCGGCCCGACCGACGTCGCCTTCGCCGGCCCCGAACGCGACATCCTGTTCGCCGCCTCCCTGGACAACCTGGTGATCCATCGCTTCGACGGCCTCGGCGTGCGTGGCCTGAAGCTCAACCACCCGGCCGTCTGACGGCTACGCCGCGAGGCGGTCGCGGGTGGTGCGCAGGAAGCGGATGCAGTACTCGTTGATGCTGGCGATGGCGCCGCGGTCGGAGTTGTCGGCGGCGACCCCGGCGTACGCCTGCACCGCCTCCGTGAGGTGGGCCAGGGCGCCGGTGACGCCGGCCAGCGCGTCGCCGTGGCGGCCGGCCGCTTCGGCGATTCCGCCCTCGCGGGTGGCTGCCACCGCATCCAGGTAGCCCATCGCGAAGCGCAGCCGCGCCGCGTGGTAGCGCGCGAACGGCACCCCTGCCGGCCGCGCCAGGTCGACCGCTTCGTCGACTCGCGCCAGCGCCTCCGCGTAGCGCTCGCGCACGCCGCGCAGCTCCGCCGACAGCGGCTCGCCCGCCTGCCAGTGTTTCTCCATCATCCCCGGCACCGGGAACGAGAACCCCATGCCGTGACGGTCCAGATCGTCGGTGATCGCATCCACCTGCTGCCAGGCGGCCACCAGCGACGGCACCGCTGCCTCGCCGCAGACACCCGCCGCGAGCTCCCGGTACGCCGACTCCGGCGTGCAGTCGCCGTCCCAGCAGGAGCGCGCCAGGTAACGCGCCGTCGGGTCGAGGTCGCCGATCATCCAGTGGCGGGTGCTGAACCCGCTCCAGCCGTCCGACCGCATGCGCGTGGCGATCGTGTGCAACGGCCCGGTGGCCAGTTGCGGGAGCACCCCCACGTTGTCGTCGGCCAGCGTGAAGATGAATCGGCTCGGCATCGCGTCGGGCACGGCGTTATCCATCACCTCGATGTGATCGGCCGCGCGCCGCGCCGTGTAATCGATGAATGCCACCACGCCGGCGCCGGGCGGCGCGATGCGCGGCAGGATCGGCAGCAACTCCTCGGCCGGCTGGCCGTACAGGATGCGCGCCGGCGCCGCGTGGCCGGGGCGCTCCAGCACGCTGCGGTCCTCCAGCACGCAGTCGATCAGCCGCAGCATGGCGATGTCGCCCAGCACCCGCGACACCTGGCGCTCGGACCCGCCGTGCACGTCGGTGCGGCGCCGCGCGGCGGCCAGCGCCTGCTCCAGCGTCAGGACCTCCGAGATGGCGTACTTGTCATCCAGGCTGCGCCATGCGTCCTCGGCCCGATCCAGCCACTCGCGGTGCTCGGGAAAGCCCAGGAACAGGCGCTCGACGCCGGGATAGGTGTGCAGGTGGACGGATATCTTGGTGCGCGCCAGGTCGACGAGCAACGGGTCGTCGGGAGCCTGGTCGCTGCCGGGGACGCAGGTCTTCTCGGCGAGCTGGCGCGCCACGCGTGCCCCCGGAATGACCGGCAGAAACTCCCGGGGATACTCCAGCAGCGACAGCGACATGCTGCTACCGATGCCGCGGGCGGATGCGTGCTCGACGATCCCCGTGGCGAGGCGGCGTGCGGCGGCGTGCCGCTCGTGGTAGTCGTCGATCCCGGCCAAGTCGGGGTTCTCGAATTCGTCCGCCCCGCCGAACAGCTCGCGGCCCACGGTGTGCTCGTCCACCGGGTAGCGGAAATCGAACCAGGAGCAGCCGGTGCGCTTGGCCACGCCGCCGAACTCGTAGTGCACGAACGACTGCCAGGGCCATAGCGACAGCAGGATCTCGTTGAAGGCGTGCTTGGCGAGCTGATCGATGAAGCGCCGGTTCTCCGCAAGCCCCCACGACTCGGGGCCGCAGACGAAGTCGTTGATCAGGCGCCAGCAGCGCGTATGCAGGTTCGGGGTGCAGGTGCGGTCGGCGGCGGGCAGGCGCAACGGCCCGGGGGCGTCGGGCAGCACGTCTCCACTCAGCAGGAACTGCACTCCCCAGCCGCGCACCAGCTCGTATACCGCCCACAGGGTGGCGGCCGGGCTGCCGCCGGCGGCCAGCAGATGGTCGCCGCCCGCCGGTTGCGTGAAGCGCCGCAGGGTGTAGCTCTGCGGGTCGTCCGGCACCGCCAGCCCGCTGCCGCCCGCGTCGAGCCACACGCTGGCCGTCGCTGCCGCCGGCCGGGCGTTGACCGCCGCGGCGACGCCGAACAGGTCGCGGGCGTAGCGCGCCAGCTCGGCCGCAGCGAATGCGGCGATGGGGTCGGGATTCGGACCGGTCACGATCTGCAGGTCGGTCATGGCATCACCTCCGTCGGCGCCGCGTGGCACAGACTGTACCAACTGCGCGCGGTATGGCTAAGTGGGTGGAGGTCCTACCGTCGTGGCACTCGACAGCACCGTCCTGTTCATCGGCGATCAGCCGCAGTACTTCTTCGACGACGCCGTGGTCGAGGTCGCCGACCATCTCACCCGGACCATCCACCATCCGGTCCCGGAGCAGCGCAGCCCCCTGATCCGCCGCGACCGGCCGTGGGAGCACGTGACCTACTTCTCGTGCAACTCCTGGAACCTGCGGCGCGACCCCGACAGCGGCCGCTTCCACTGCTTCTACACCGACTTCAAGATGGACCGGGAGCGCCTGTGGAGCCGCGGCGGCGGCTCCCATGGTTGGGAGAACGCCCGCCTGCGCCAGCTCTATGCCTGCTCCGAGGACGGCATCGACTGGGTCAAGCCGCCCATGGGCATCCAGCACGAGGACGGTCGCGACACCAACATCGTGTTCGGCACCGAGGACTACGGCTCGGTATACGACATCTGCATCGTCGACGACCCCCTGGAACGCGACCCGCAACGGCGCTTCAAGACGCTCTACACGCGGATCGTGCCGGTCGCCGAGAACGAGTCGCGGTTCACCGTGCATGCCGCCTGGTCGGCGGACGGCATCCACCTCACCCCCTACGCCGAGGGACCGGTGTTCGGCCGCCTGGGCCGGGAGCGGGGCGACGTCACCATCATGGCCTTCGATCCGGACTCCCGGACCCACCTCGCCGCCACGCGCCATCCCTACTATCGGTCGGTTCCGGGGCGGGGCTCCCTGCGCCCGCAGCGCCCCGCCCAGCCGGGCGTGGGCGGCGAGCCCGGATTCGACGCCGCGCTGGGAGCCGCCACGCGCCAGGGCAGACGCCGCATCTTCCTGATCGAGAGCCGTGACTTCCTGCACTGGAGCGAGCCGCGTCCGATCCTGGCTCCCGATCCCGCGCTCGACAACATCGACGATGCGTTCTACGGCATGACGCCGCTGCGCCTGGGCGGCCAGTGGGTGGGCTTCCTCAACGTGTTCCACATGGTGAGCAACACCATGGACGTGCAGCTCGTGCACAGCAGGGACGGGCGCGTGTGGCACCGCGTCGCTCCCGGCCGGCCGTGGCTGCAGCGCGGTGCACCCGGCTCGTGGAACGAGTTCATGGTCACGGTGCCGAGTCCGCCGGTGGCCATGGGCGAGGAGTTGTGGGTGTACCACGGCGGCTCCAAGAACCATCACGACTGGTGGTTCGCCGGCGGCAATGAGGCGCGCGATTACCCGGAGGCGTGGCGCGACGTGCCCGAGGTGTGGGACTGGGACGCGGTCGGCTACGGCCTCGGCCTGGCGCGCCTGCGGCGTGACGGCTTCGTCTCCCTCGGCGCCAACCCGGTACGCGAGGGGGTGCTGGTGACGCAGGCGCTGCTGTCGTGGGGTGACGCCCTGGTGGTCAACGCCGCGTGCCGCGGGCACGGCTCCCTGCGGGCCGAGATCCTGGATGAGGCGGGCGCGGTGATTCCCGGCTTCGCCGCCGAGGACTGCGAACCGTTTCACGGCGACGCCGTCGAGCACGTGCTGCGCTGGAACGGGCGTGCCGACCTGCGCGGCGCGGCGGGCGCGGGGGCGGCGGAGGTCCCCCGCTTCCGGCGCGTCCGCTTCCTGCTGCGCGACGCGGAGCTGTACTCGTTCCACCTGCGCGGCGGCGCCCGCTCCTGACGGCGGCGTCCGGGTCTGCCGGATTGCCGTTGTGGTGCCAATCCGACAGACTCCTGCACGAGGGGCCCGCGCCCGAGGAGGATCGGCGATGAATCGACCCCTGAGCAGTGATCAGCTTCCGGCCACGCCGTCACGCGCGGACTTGGCGTGGCGCGACCACTGGGTGATGCAGCATGACGGCGCGGGCGGCCAGATCGGCCACCCGGCGGCGTTCCGCTTCCTGCCGTGGCACGGCGATCGCCCCGTGTTTCCGTGGGGCTTGGCGGTGCTGGACAACGGCGGCTGGGCGGTGGCCGGCGTGGCCGGCTCCATGACGCTGGCGCAATCCAACCAGACCGTGATCGGTCTGAGCGACGACCAGGGCGCGAGCTGGCGCTACGTCGACGTACCGAACTGCTCGACCCGGCCGATGATGCTGTCCAACCTGGGCTCAGGCGTCCTCAGCTTCATGTCGAGCTGGTCGGACGAGGGCAACTTCCGCTTCTATAGCCACGACCACGGCGCCACCTGGGAGCGGGGCGACCGGCTGCCGCCGGCCCCCGACGGCACGCAGATGGACTGCGAGGGCAATGCCCTGATCGATCGCGACGCCGCCGGCAACGCCACGGTGGTGGCGGAGACCGGGCAGACGATGTCCAAGGGACCGCTGCCGCAGAACCCCTGCTGCGGCTGCATCCGCTGGTCTGATGACGGCGGCCGCACCTGGGGCCCGGTGAGCTGGCCGCAGGAGTGGGTGTGGTACGACGATTTCGACGGAGAACGGGTGGAGCGCGGGGTAGGCGAGGGCGCCCTGGTGCGCGCCGCCAACGGGTCCATCGTCGCCGCCGTGCGCACCGACATGCCGGCGCAGTACATCCCGCTGCACTACGACAACTTCGAGGGCACCGCGGTGTCGATCAGCACGGACGAGGGCGCGACCTGGACGCCGATGGACTACGTGTTCGGCCCCGGCCGCCACCACGTCACGCTGCTGCGGCTGCCGAACGACGACCTGGTGCTGACCGTGATCCGCCGCCTCGACTTCGGGGCCGGCGACCTGGCCACCTACCGGCGCGGCTGCGACGCCGTCGTGAGCCACGATCACGGGGTCACGTGGGACCTGGAGCACCGCTACGTGGTGGACGACTTCGCCGCACTCGGTACGGAGCGGTGGTTCGAAGTGGCGTGCGGCCACCAGTTCTCGGTCTCGGTGGGCGACGGATCGGTCCTCACCGCGTACGGCAACTACCGCAACGCCGGCGCCCTGATCCGCTGGCGGCCCGCTTCATAGTAGGCGCCGGGCGCGTGGCCGCCGTACTTCGGTGACGCGCCCGGCATCGACGTCTGGGACGAGTCGGGCCGGCGGTCCGTGAGTCGAGCCGTCGTCGCTGCGCCGGTAGCGCCATCTCTGGAGACAGCGAAGACTTCTCGTTGACCAACTCGGACAAGGTGGCGCGGCGCACGCCCAGGATTTCGGCCGCCTTGGCAATACTCAGGTTGAACTGAGCCAGCACCTCCTCTCGGATAAACTCGCCCGGATGGCAAGGCTTCATCCCGATGTGTATAGAGTCATTCATATGTTCCAATACGGTATGGGCGTACGGCGGTCAAGCTGCCGTGTCAGCGCACCGGACCGCCATTAGCGCGCGGCCCGCGGCGCCAGGGGACCCCGACGGCAGTCGCCACCAGGATCACTCCCAAGCCTCCCTGCAGCAGGTCCACGAGCCGGAATGCATCGATGAAGCGGTCGTCGAAGGAGCGTACCAGAGGGAGATAGATCAGCAGGCGGGCCGGCAGGTAGGCGAGGGCCGCCACTCCCTCCCAGAGCGTTACCCTGAGCAGGGCGGTGCGCAACCGCCCCTCCCGCGCCGCCCGTCCGTACGCGAACCAGATGGTGAGGACGACGATCAGCTCGCCGAGTCCGAACAGGTAGGTCGCCACCGACGCGAACAGCGCGCGCGGGCCGGTCCACAGCCCGACGCCGGTGGCGGCCAGGTCCAGGAACTGCAGGAAGATCACCCCGGACAGCAGGATGGAGAGCAGCGCCGCGCCCACCCGTGCCGCTATCCGCCACGGCGGCGGCCTGGTGCGTAGGCCCGGCGCCGGGCCGCTCACTCTTCGAGTGGGGTTCGCTCCGCTCACTCTTCGATCGTCAGCCGTAGAACCAGTCGAGGGGATAACTGCGGATCACCCCCTCACGCGGCTTGCCGGCCTCGCCCCTGCCGCGTTCGCCCAGCGTCCGCGCCTGTCGCGCCTCGGGGCCGCTGTCGACCCACGACCGGTGGTAGATCAGGAACACCCGGTCGCCGGCAAAGCACACGTTGGCATAGTCGAAGGTGGCGAAGTCGTCCGGCAGCACGCCGACGTCCGGCAGCCCGATCACGGGGATGATCGGGTATTCCGGGGCGATCTGCTCCACGTCCGCCAGGCCGGCGCTCACCTCGATGGTCTTGAAGTGCTCCCAGGACTCGCCGCTGTCGCGCGAGATCGCGGCCGACAGGCGGCCGCGCCGGTGGCCGCGGCGGATCTCCTCGCGCGACACCTGGTTCCAGACGCAGATCAGGTCGCCGGTGGCGGGGATGCGGCGCAGGCGCGGCGGCGAGTAGGAGGCGGCCAGCTCGGTGGGCCGCACCGCCGTCCAGCGCTCGCCGCCGTCGCTCGAGGAGCTGGCGACGATGCGGCCCACGGTGGACCGCGCGAAGAACAGCAGGCGTCCGTCGGCCGTTTCGGCGACGCTTGGCTCGTCGCAGGCGCTGATGCCGCCGTAGCCGTTGGCGATCCCGTGCTCGTCGAACCACCCCATCAGCGGCCCGCCGCGCTGCCACGTCCGGCCCTCGTCCCGCGACCGGCTCACCGCGGCGATGTCGATCTCCGGATAGTGGTAGTGGCCGGAGACCTGCAACGGGAGCCCCTTCCACGTGCCCCAGGTACTGACCTTGCGGTACTCCAGGCCCGGGTGGTCGTCGTTGCCGTAGCACTCGCGGCTCGGCAGGACCAGCGTGCCGTCGCCGGTCTCGATGAGCGCGTCGTAGTACGGCGAGCCCAGCAGGTCGACGGTGGAGCGCTGCCGCCACGTACGGCCGTCGTCCTCCGACACCACCAGCCGGAAACACTCCTGCCGGTCGCGGCACACGAGCGCGAGCGGTCCTGCCTGCAGCCTGATGCACGCCAGCCCCTGCAGCCGGCCCGCATCCGGCAACTCCAGCGCCAGCGGCTCTCCCCACGTGGCACCACCGTCGTCGGAGCGCAGGAGCCGGCCGCCGGCTATCAGCCCCAGCGCGCCGTCGCTCAACGGCACCAGCGCGCTCGCCTCACCGACCGCGACGCCGGTCACCTCGGTCACGCCCTCCGGCACCGGTTTGCGGAACTGCGGCCGTTCCGGCGGATGCTCCTCGGATCCTGAGTCGTTCATGCGAACCTCCTCGCCCGGCCGGTTTGCCCACAACGCCGCAGGCTGGCCGCTCCCGATTCTATCACCGGATCGATCCCCGGCTCCGCGAGGAAGGTTGAACAGCGCGCCCCGCTGGGCGACACTGCCGGAAGCCGGCACCGGCAGGCGGACATACCCCGATGGTCAACTTCATCATCCGTAGACTCGTCAGCGTCGTCCCCACGCTGATCATGATCTCGATGCTGGTGTTCGGGGCGATCGAGCTCGTGCCGGGCACCTTCGTCGACATCCTGATCGCGCAACAGATCGCGGACACCGGCGAAGCGGAATTGAGCGAGGGCCAGATCCGGCTGCTGGAACGGCAGTACGGCATCGGCAAGCCGATCTACGTGCGCTGGTGGAAGTGGTTCAGCCGTTTCGTGCAGGGGGACTTCGGCCGCTCCTACGCCTACGGCCACCGCCCGGTGGCGCAGCTCATCACCGAGCGCATGGTGCTCACCATCGTCCTCTCCCTGTGCAGCATCGTGTTCTCCTACCTGGTCGCGCTGCCGATCGGGATCTACTCGGCGGTGCGCCAGTACACCTTTGGCGACAACGTCTTCACGGTGATCAGCTTCCTCGGTCTGAGCATCCCCAATTTCCTCCTCGCCCTGGTGCTGATCGTGATCGGCTTCTTCCAGTTCGGTCAGATCCCGGGCGGGTTGTTCTCGTCCGAGTACGCCGCCGCTCCCTGGAGTCTGGGCAAGGTGCTCGACCTGCTGGCGCACCTATGGGTGCCGGTGGTGGTGCTCGGCACCGCGGGGATGGCCAGCACCATGCGCGTGCTGCGCGGCAACCTGCTCGACCAGTTGCGCCGCCCCTACGTGGATACGGCCCGCGCCAAGGGGCTGCGCGAGCGCATCGTGGTCGTCAAGTACCCGCTGCGGATCGCCCTCAATCCGTTCATCACCGGCATCGGCTTCGCGTTTCCGGCGGTGGTCGGCGGCGAGCTGATCGTGTCGATCGTGCTCAACCTGCCGACTACCGGACCGTTGCTGTACGACGCGGTGACGCACCACGACGCATTCCTGGCCGGTGCCATGGTGATGCTGCTCTCCACCCTGCTGGTGGTGGGCAACCTCGTGGCGGACCTGACGCTGGCGTGGGTAGACCCGCGCATCAGGTACGAGTGATGGGCGCGGCCGAGGCGGGCGTGACCACCGGGCATGGCGGCGACCCGCCGATCAAGGGCCGGAGCATCGGCTCCATCATGCGCCTCAAGTACCGCCGCAACCGGCTGGCCATGGTCGGCCTGTGGACGCTGATCGTGCTGTACGCGCTCACCATGCTGTGCGAGTTCTTCGCACCCTACACCCTGGACGACAACGCCAAGGGATTCGAGAACCACCCGCCCATGCGCATCCGTTTCTTCGACCTCGATGGGCGGTTCCACCTGCATCCATTCGTCTACGGCGCCACCCGCACCCTGGACATGACCACCTTCAAGACCCACTGGACGCCCAACCCCGACGAGCGGTTCCCGATCCACCTGTTCGTGCAGGGGGCGAGCGACTATCCGGTGCTGGGGTTTCTGCCGGTACGCTCAAGCCTGCGCTTCTTCGGCGTCAAGGAGGGGCGCATCTTCCTGCTCGGCAGCGACAAGTGGGGCCGCGACATGTTCTCGCGCATCCTCTACGGCGGCCGTGTGTCGCTGACCATCGGCTGGGCCGGAGTGACGATCAGCCTGGTGCTGGGCATCCTCATCGGCGCGCTGTCGGGCTACTTCGCGGGGGCGGTGGACCTGGTGGTGCAGCGCGTGATCGAGGTGTTGATGTCGGTGCCCTCGCTGCCTCTGTGGTTCCTGCTCGCCTCCGCGCTGCCCAAGGAGTGGACCCCGCTGCAGGTCTACTTCGGCATCGTGGTGATCCTGTCGTTAGTCGGCTGGACCGGCCTGGCGCGGGTGGTGCGCGGCATGATCCTCTCTCACCGCGAGACCCAGTACATCCTGGCGGCGCGCAACATCGGCGCCGGCACCGGGCGCATCATGGCGCTGCACCTGGTGCCCAACATCTCCAGCTACCTGCTGGTGAACCTCACCCTCGCCATCCCCGGCATGATCCTGGCCGAGACCAGCCTGAGCTTCCTGGGGCTGGGCATCCGCTCACCCATGACGAGTTGGGGAGTCATGTTGGAAGAGGCACAGAACATCAACAACCTGGTCAACAACCCATGGTACCTGATCCCGGCGCTGTTCGTGGTGGCGGCGATCCTGGCGTTCAACTTCGTCGGCGACGGCCTGCGCGACGCCGCCGACCCCTTCAGCAGCAACTGAGGGCCGAGCTCGGGTCGATCAGTCGTAGCCGGCCCACGGCGCGGCGGCTTCCGCCGCGCTCTGCTCGCGTCCGGTCACGTCGCCGCCGAGCCACCGGTAGGGGCGCGGGCGGAGAGCCAGGGTGCGATCGGCCAGCGGCAGCGCGATCGGTACGGACCCGCCTGCGGCGGAGCGCTTGGCGGCGATCGCCACCTCCAGCGCCTGCCGCAGGTCGTGTCCCGAGATCCACAGCTCGCTGCCGGTGCGGACCGCGTCCAGGAAGGAACCGATGGAGGTGCCAAGGTAGGAGAACCGCGGGTAGGCGATCGGCGTGAAGGGGCGATCCAGGGGGAGGCGGCGGCCGGCCGCGTCGCGGCCGGCATAGACCGTGGTGGCCTCCCAATCCCAGCGGATCAGCGCCCGGTCCGTCCACACGTCCACACCGGTCTGCGGCGTCTCGTCGCCGAATACCGGCACCGCCATGCCGTCGCTCATCGTGAAGCGCGCGTTGATGATCAGTCCTTCCTCGTCCTCGTCGTCGGCCAGCTTGTGCTCCGGCGTGCCCCACGCCACCACCTCGGCGACCTCCGTGCCCGTGAGCAGCCGCAGCACCGAGACGTGCTGGCAGCCGCCGCCGGAGATCTCGCCGCCACTTCCCCAGCGGTGGACCGCCGCTCCGGTGATCGGACCGAACTCGCCGGCGTGGAGCCAGCGCGCGGCTTCCTGCACGTCGGCGCGAGCACGCTGCAGGTTGCCGCCGCCGAACACGACGCCGGCGCCGCGGCAGGCCTCCACCATGGCGTCGGCGTCGGCCAGGGTGGAGGCGATCGGCTTGTCGGTGGTGACCCCGCTGACGCCGGCGGCAACGGCCGCCAGCACCGCGTCCTTGATGTAGCTCACCGGCAGCACCAGGGCCGCGACGTCCGGCACCACGTCGGCGAACAGCGAGCGCGCATCGGCGAACAGGCGGGTCACGCCGAAGCGCTCCCCCACCACCCGGCGCCGCTCGGCGTTGGCCTCGGCGATGGCCACCAGCGTGGTGTCGGGCCGGGTGGCGTACACCGCTGCGTAGTGCTGCCCCAGCCGGCCGCAGCCGATCACCGCGACGGTGAGCGAGTCAGCTCCCATGGATCACCTCCTGCCTTGCCTGGCGGCGATCATACCGCGCTGAACGGCGGCGCGCCGGCGAGGCGTCGAATCGGCTACCGTAACGCGTCAGACAGGGGGAGTACGATGAAGATCACCGCGGTGCAGACGTACAAGTTCAGCGTGGCCACCGGGCAGCAGGTTCACGACCCGGTGACGGGGGAGCCGATCGCCAGTACCGAGAAGGGGTGGCTGCTGCTGAAGCTGGACACCGATGCCGGCATGAGCGGCTGGGGTGAGGGGACGGCGGAGTGGCTCATCGAGCCCGTGGAAGCGCAACTCCATGCCTGGCGCGAGCTGCTGCTCGGCGCCGACCCGCTGCAGGTGATCGCCCTCACCGAGGATCTCACCGATCGCGCGCCCTGGAAGGGGGGGGCGGTGTACGGCACGGCCGCGGCGGCGGTGAACATGGCGCTGTACGATCTGGCCGGCAAGGCGTGGGGCGTGCCGGTGAGCACCGTGCTCGGCGGGAGGCGCCGCGAGCGGGTGCGGGTCTACTCGAACGGGGGCAGCTTCGCCACCCCCGACGAAGCCGCCGCCACCGCGGTCGCCGCCCAGCAGAAGGGCTTTGCCGGGATCAAGGGCAATCCGCTGGAGACCCGCGCCACGCCGCTGGATCCGGCCGCCGTGGATCACTCGGTGGCATGCGCGACGGCGATGCGCGAGGCTGCCGGCCCCGAGCTGGAGATCCTGCTCGACACCCATGGCAGCCCGGTGCCGGAGCTGGCCATCGCCTTCGCCCGGGCGGTCGCACCGGTGCGCCCCCTGTTCATCGAGGAACCGGTCAAGGTGGGCTCGGTAGCGGCGCTGGCCGAGGTGAGCGCGCGCAGCCCGGTGCCGATCGCCACCGGCGAGAAGTTGTTCACCGTGGCGCAGTTCAGGGAGCTGATCGATTGCCGCGCGTGCGCCATCCTGCAGCCCGACATCACCGAGTGCTTCGGCATCCACCGCATGCTGGAGATCGCGCGCCTGGCGGACGCGCAGCAGATGCTGATGGCGCCCCACAACGTCTGCGGCCCGGTGGGACACGCGGCGGTGATCCACGCCGACGCCGCGATGCCCAACTTCCTGATCCAGGAGACCACGGCCAGCTTCTTCGCGCAGTTCGATCGCTTTGCCGAGCATCCGTTTCGGGTCGAGGACGGGTACATGAACATCCCCGACGAGCCCGGTCTCGGGGTCACCGTCAAGGAAGCCGACATCGCCGACCTCCCTTACCGGCCGACCGCGTTCCGCGAATACCGCCACGCCGACGGGAGCTGGAAGGGCTGGTAGGGAACGCTCTTCGGGTTGCCGCGGTGCCTGCGCGCTCCGGTCAGCTCAGGCCGAGCCGGCCCATCACGTCGCTCTGCAGCGAGCCGCGCAGCTCGAGCTCCTCGGCGAAGTGGCAAGCGACCATCCTGTCGCCGAGCGGGCGCAGCTCGGGCACCTCGGCCTCGCAGCGCTGTTGCCGGTAGGGGCAGCGCGGATGGAACGGGCAGCCGCTCGGCTTGTTGAGGGGTGACGGCACCTGGCCCTCCAGGATCACGCGCTCCACCTTGCGCTTCGGGTCGGGCTGCGGGATGGCCGTGAGCAGCGCCTCCGAGTAGGGGTGCCTGGGCCTGCGGAACAGCTCGGTGGTGGCGCCTACCTCGACCAGGTTGCCGAGGTACATCACGCCCATGCGTTCGCTGATGTGGGACAGCACCGACAGGTCGTGGGCGATGAACAGCATGGTCAACCCCAGCCTGTCGCGCAGGTCCTCGATCAGATTGAGTATCTGGCCCTGAATCGACATGTCGAGGGCGGAAACCGGTTCGTCGGCCAGGATCAGCTTGGGTTCCAGGGCCAGCGCGCGGGCGATGCCGACGCGCTGCTTCTGGCCGCCCGAGAGCTCGTGCGGAAAGCGGTTCAGGTGGCTGGAGTCCAGACCCACCAGGCGCAGGAGCTCGTCCACCCGCTCGGCTATCTCGCGGCGCCCGCCCAGGCGATGCACGACCAGCGGCTCCCCGACGATGTTCTTGATCGTGAAGCGCGGGTTCAGCGACGAATCGGGATCCTGAAAGACGACCTGCAGCTCGCGGCGCACGGGCTTCGTCTCGCGGGCCGGCAGCGTAGCCAGGTCGAGCCAGCCGTCGGCGTCGCGGTGCTCCTCCAGGAGATCGGTCTTGAGCAGCACCCGGCCGCCGTCGGGGTCCACCAGGCGGGCGATGCTGCGCACCACCGTGGTCTTGCCGCAGCCGCTCTCACCGGCCAGCGCGAAGGTCTCTTCCCTGTCCACCTCGAAGCTGACGCCGTCCACCGCCCGCACCTCGGCCACCTTGCGCTTCAGCAACCCGGCGGTCACCGGGTAGTACTTGAACAGGTGCTCCACCCGCAGCAGCGGTGTGGCGGCGGGCGCGGTGTCCCGGCTCATCGGGCCGCTCCGGCGGCCTCGTGCAGCTCACCTGTCTTGTGCAGCCAGCACTTGGTCAGGTGGCCGGGAGCGGCACCGAAGTGCGGGGGATCCTGGTCGCAGATGTCGCCGATGTAACGGTGGCAGCGGTAGCGGAACCGGCAGCCTGAGAGCTTGGCATAGGGGTTGGGCACGCTGCCGCGGATCGGCGCCAGGCGGTGATGCTCGGCAGCGACGATGGGAATCGACTTGAGCAGGCCCTCGGTATAGGGATGGGTGTGGCCGTAGAAGACCTGGTCGGCACTGCCGGCCTCCACGATCTGCCCCATGTACATGGTCAGCACGGTGTCGGCCATCTCCGCGATCAACCCCAGGTCGTGCGTGATGAACAGCACCGCCATGCCGAACTCCGCCTGCAGGTCCTGGATCAGCTTCATGATCTGCGCCTGAATCGTCACGTCCAGGCCGGTGGTGGGCTCGTCGGCGATCAGCAACCTCGGCCGGCACGCGAGCGCCATGGCGATCATGGCACGCTGGTTCATGCCGCCGCTCAACTCGAACGGGTACTGCTTGATGCGCCGCTCCGGGTCGCTGATGCCCACCCGGTCCAGCAGCTCGATGGTCTGCTCCCGCGCCTCGGTACGGGTCATCTCCCGGTGCACCCGCAGCACCTCGCCGATCTGGTTGCCGACGGCATGCACGGGGCTGAGGGCGGTCATCGGTTCCTGGAAAACCATGCTGATCCGGTTGCCGCGGATGTCGCGGTACCGGTCCCCCTTGGGATCCAGGGTCACCAAGTCGATGGGTTGCCCATGTTCGTAGTAGTTGATCGTGCCGGTGACGTGGGCCGGGGGCATCGGCAGGATGCCCATGATGGCGCGCGCGGTCACGCTCTTGCCGCACCCGGACTCGCCCATCACACCCAGGGTCTGGTGGCTGCGCACCTCGAAGCTGACGCCGTCCACGGCGCGCAACAGGCCTTCGGTCAGCCGGAACTCCACGCGCAGGTCGCGAACCTCGATCAGCAGGTCATCGCGTGCCGCGTTACCGGAGTCGGCGGCCAGCATGGTCGGGGATGCTACCTCAGCCCACGTCGCCACGCCAAGCGGGATCCTCGTCCTGCTCCACGTAGAACACGCCTTCGATGTCACGCTCGCCAACCGCGGGCAACGGCTGGTTGTGGTGCACGACCAGGATGCGGTCGTCGCGGGCGTAGGCGAAGCTGGGATAGCCCTGTCCCATGGCGTGGAACTGCATCAGGAACGAGAGGTACATGGCACCGCCCCAGATATGGGTTTCACCGCTCCAGTCCAGCCCCTCCTCCTTGACGTAACAGAACGCCACGCTGCCGATGTGGAGTTGGTCCATCTCCGCCACGTGCCGGTAACCGCAGATGACGGTGCCGGTCCGCGTGAGGAACAGCGACGGGGAGTGGCCGTAGCGCGGGTCGGACCAGCCCACCATCTCGTGGCTGCTCCAGGTGGCGCCGTTGTCGTCGCTCCAGTTGCAGAACAGCGGCCCGACACCGTGCCCGTGGGTGTTGGACGGATCGCGGTTCACGCACAGGATGCGGCCTGAGGGCAGCTGCAGGAAGTCGGCCTCGTCGCCGGAGTATCGGTCGCAGGCGGCGGTCACGTAGCCGTCCCAGGTTTCGCCGCCGTCATGCGAGGTGAGGTATCCATGGCGACCGAAGCGGTCGCCCTCGCTCCGGCCGATGATCGGCAGGATGACGGTTCCGTCGTGCAGGGTGCGGATCTTTCCGTAGGAGGCGGCCGCCGCCCAGCCGGCAGCCGGCCCCGGGCCGGGAATCACCACGATCGGCTCCGACCAGGTGTGCCCCTGATCCACGGACTTGCGCACGCACACGGTGCGGTTGTAGACGCCGCTGTAGGTGGATCCGTACACGTTGTAGGGCAGCAGGATGGTGCCGTCGGCGAGCTGCGCCATGCCGTGATGGCCGTAGAACTGGTCGTCCGTTCGCTCCGCCGAGGCGCCGTAGGCAAAGGTGTGCTCCTTGCGCCACGTTCGGCCGCCGTCGGTGGAGCGCGTCACGCTTACGCCCAGCCTGGGGAGGGTGTCGTCCCGGTACGCCACCAGCAGGTCGCCATTGCTCAGGCGCTCCAGCGAGGGGCAACTCCCTCCCTCCGCGACGATGACGCGCCCGTCCCGCTTCAGCTTTCCCATGACTTCTCCTCCGTCCGAGCGGGTCACTCTGTCCGCATAGACCGCGCCCTGACAACCCCGGCGCCGCGACGTTGACAACGCCGGTCACAAATGGTGCACTGGTAACATTATTCGAGGAGGTCGGTCATGAACCTACTGAACCGAAAGCGCTTCCGCGCGTCGCATTGCCTGGCACTGCTGGCATGTCTGTTCCTCTGTGGCACGGTCATGACAGCGGCAGGTGCCGACATCGTCCCGGTGATCACGCCGGACAGCCCGATGGCGAGCTACAGCGAGTCGCCGGTGCTGGCGGCCAAGGTCGCCGCCGGGGAAATTCCCCCGGTCCAGGAGCGGCTGCCCGATCTGCCACCCGTGGAGCAGGCGTTCGAAGCCGTTGGCAAGTACGGCGGCGCACTGCGCCACGTCGAGGCGCTGTACACCAACTTCCGCAGCATCACCCGGTACATGGACGAGGGTCTGATCGACGTCAGCGTGCCCGAAGGCACCCACCGCTACGGGAACCTCGCCGAGAGCCTCGACATCAGCGACGATCTCACGACCTACACCATCAACCTGCGACGCGGCGTGAAGTGGTCCGACGGCCACGAGTTCACCGCCGAGGACGTGCTGTTCAGGTGGGAGGACATGAGGCTCTACTCCCCCGACCCCGAAGTCACGAGGCTGTCGCTGGCGCCCTCCGACTTCATCATCGGGGGCGAGCTGGCCGAGATCACGGCGCCGGAAGACTACACGATCGTGGTCAAGTTCGCCGCCCCGTTCGCCAACTACCACAAGAATATCGCCACGAACAACCTGCTCCCGGTGCCGGCTCACTACCTGCGCCAGTTCCACCCCAAGTACAACAAGGAGTTGGGCGACGCCACCGAGGCGTGGCAAGACTTCAGCACCGTGCACAATGCCGGCACCAACACCGAGCGTCCCACCCTCGGGCCCTGGATTCCCGAGACGGTAAAGGACGGCGAGTTGCTGGTCATGGTGCGCAATCCCTACTACTGGAAGGTGGACGAGAAGGGTCAGCAGCTTCCCTACGCCGACGAGCTGCGCGTGACCTACGTCAAGGACAAGGAGGTGCAGAAGCTGCAGCTCGCCGCCGGCGAGTATGACTGGCACGCCATGGGGCCGCCGGTGGACGCTGTGCTGTTCCAGCAGCAGGCCAACGGCAACTACCAGTTGATCAAGCCGCCCGGGTGGCACAACCACTGGGTCTTCATCAAGCGCAAGCTGGCGTGGATCAGCAATGCGCTGGAGAACCCGCAGAACGAGAACGACGACAAGCTCGCCGCGTTGCTGCTGAACAATGACTTTCTACAGGCGCTGCAGCTCGGCATCGACAACGAGCAACTGATGCGCGCCTTCACCACGCCGGAGCTGTACGACTTCCGCGCCAAGCTGGTGGGCCGGCCGCGGCTCGACCCGGACAAGCCGATCGGCATGAGCGCCGATCCGCGCGTGCAGGCGATGTGGGACCACCTCGACCAGTGGATGCGCTACGACCTGGATGAGGCAAACCAGATGCTGGACGATCTGGGACTGGCGGTCGGCGGCGACGGCTTCCGTGAATACGCCGACGGCGGGCGCATCGAGCTGAACATCGGCATCTTCTCCGACTCCGCCCGCGCCGAGGTGATCACCGCCCAGTGCCAGAACTGGGAGCGGGATCTCAAGATCAAGACCTTCTGCCTGCAGAAGACCTGGAGCGAAGGCGTGCAGCCGTGGTGGAGGGGCAGCGAGCTACCGATGATCGAGTCCGGCTCCGGCTGGTGGTTCTGGGGCACCGACGCGCTCTACCTGCACGCCCTCTACCAGTACGAGATACGCGAATGGCTGGAGACGGGGGGCGAGGAAGGCGTGGCGCCGCCCGAGCCCTACCGCGAGGGGCTGCTGGAGGTGAAGCGGCTGGCCGACGCGTCGGCGCAGTCGCTCGATCCCGATGAGCGGATGGAGCTGGCGATCCAGGCCACCGAGCTGGTGGTGCTGAACAACCTGGACGGCACCGAGTTGACCTTCGGCGGCGCTGGCGACTTCCATTACCTCCATAACCGGATCCGCAACAATCCGGTCGGCTACAACGCCTGGGGCATTCGCCGCTGGATGCGCATGGAGCAGTGGTGGATCGACGAGTAGCGGGATAGCGTTCCCGGTATTCTTGGAGCCCCCGGCACCGTGTCGGGGGCTCTTTGCTTGCTGCGCCCGGCACTTCCGGCGCCGCGACGTTGACAACGCCGGTCACAAATGGTGCACTGGTAACATTATTCTAGGAGGTCGGTCATGAACCTACTGAACCGAAAGCGCTTCCGCGCGTCGCATTGCCTGGCACTGCTGGCATGTCTGTTCCTCTGTGGCACGGTCATGACAGCGGCAGGCGCCGACATCGTCCCGGTGATCACGCCGGACGGCCCGATGGCGAGCTACAGCGAGTCGCCGGTGCTGGCGGCCAAGGTCGCCGCCGGGGAGCTTCCCCCGGTCCAGGAGCGGCTGCCCGACTTGCCCCCCGTGGAGCAGGCGTTCGAAGCGGTCGGCAAGTACGGCGGCACGCTGCGCCACGTCGAGGCGCTGTACACCAGCTTCGGCAGCATCACCCGCTACATGAACGAGGGGCTGATCGCCGTCAGCGTGCCTTCAGGCACCCACCGCTACCCGAACCTTGCCGAGAGTATCGAGTGGAGCGACGATCTGACGACCTACACCATCCATCTCCGGAAGGGCGTGAAGTGGTCGGACGGCGAGGAATTCACCGCCGCGGACGTGATGTTCAAGTGGGAGGACATCAGGCTCTACTCCCCCGACCCGGACGCGACTCCGCTGTCGGTGGCGCCCTCCGACTTCATCATCGGCGGCGAGCTGGCCGAGTTCACGATGGTCGACGACTACACGATCGTGATCAAGTTCGCCGCGCCGTTCGCCAACTACCACAAGAACATCGGCTGGAACTATCTCGATCCGGAGCCCGCCCACTACCTGAAACAGTTCCATCCCAAGTACAACGAGGAGCTGGGCGACCCCACCGAGGCGTGGCAGGACTTCAACACCGTGCACCGCGCCGGCACCAACACCGAGCGCCCCACCCTCGGTCCCTGGATTCCGGAGACGGTGAAGGAAGGCGAGCTGATGGTGATGGTGCGCAACCCGTACTACTGGAAGGTGGACGAGGAGGGCAAGCAGCTCCCCTACACCGACGAGTTGCGCGTAACCTACGTCAAGGACAAGGAGGTGGAGAAGCTGCAGCTTGCCGCGGGCGAGTATGACTGGCACGCCATGGGGCCGCCGGTGGACGCGGTGCTGTTCCAGCAGCAGGCCAACGGCAACTACCGGCTGGTCACGCCGCCCGGGTTCCACAACTACTGGGTGTTCATCAAGCGCAAGCTGGCGTGGATCACCAACGCGCTGGAGAATCCGCAGAACGAGAACGATGACAAGCTCGCCGCGTTGCTTCTGGACAACGGCTTCCTGCAGGCGCTGCAGCTCGGCATCGACAACGAGCAGATGATGCGCGCCTACGCCACCCCCGAGTTGTACGAGTTCCGAGCCAAGCTGGTCGGCCGGCCTCGCCTGGACCCGGACAAGCCGATCGGCCAGAGCGCCGACCCGCGCGTGCAGGCGATGTGGGACCACCTGGACCAGTGGACGCGCTACGACCTGGCCGAGGCCAACCAGATCCTGGACGACCTGGGGCTGGCGGTGGGCAGTGACGGCTACCGCCAGTATTCCGACGGCGGGCGCATCGAGTTGGACATCGGTATCTTTTCCGACTGGGAACTCGCCGAGGTGATCACGGCCCAGTGCGAGAACTGGGATCGGGACCTCAAGATCAAGACCTTCTGCCTCCCGAAGACGTGGAGCGAAGGCGTCCGGCCGTGGTTTATCGGCAGCGAGTTACCGCTGATCGCATCGGGCTCCGGCCACTGGTTCTGGGGCACTGACGCGCTCTACCTGCACGCCCTCTATCAGTACGAGGTGCGCGACTGGCTCGAGACGGTGGGCAAGGATGGCGTGGCGCCGCCCGAGCCCTATCGCGAGGGGTTGCTGGAGCTGAAGCGGCTGGCCGACGCGTCGGCCCAGTCGATCGATCCGGATGAGCGGATGGAGTTGGCGATCCAGGCCACCGAGCTGGTGTTGCTGAACAACCTGGACGGCACCGAGCTGACCCTCGGCGGCGCCGCCAACTTCCATTACGTCCACAACCGGATCCGCAACAATCCGGTCGGCTACAACGCCTGGGGCATTCGCCGCTGGCTGCGCATGGAGCAGTGGTGGATCGACGAGTAGCGGGATAGCGTTTCCGTACGTTCTGGAGCCCCCGGCATCGTGTCGGGGGCTCTCTTTCTGCCCGCGCGGGCGGCGGACCGGGCAGGGGCTCAGCGGGCTGGCAGGCCGAACCCCCGCAGATCGGCGACCACGCCGCGCTGCTCGGCCTCGTAGAGCCTCCAGATGACGCGCAGGCTTTGCAGGCCGGCCTCCCCGTCGGTCTGCGGCGTCCGGCCGTGTTCGATACAGTCGAGGAAGTGGGCCATCTCGTTCTCGGTGTGCTTGCCGGCGCCGGCGTCGCTCTCCATGAGGAGCTTCCGTTCCCCGCCGGCGTGGGCCAGGAGGCGATGGCCGCTGACGTCGGCCTCGAGCATTCCCTCGGTGCAGTGGGCGTGGATGGAGTAGCGCAGGCGGGTGCCGCGCGCGCCCCAGGTACCGAAGTGGTAGCCCAGCCGGTTGCCTGCGAACTTCATGGTCACGTTGGAGGTGCCCTCGCGTTCCATCCACGGCGTGCCGGTATTGGTGCCCAGGTGGGTGCCGGCGACGGGCTCTCCGAGATACCAGAGCAGGATGTCGATGTAGTGGCAGCCGTGGCTGAAGAGCTGGCCACCGCCCAGCGTCGCCGCCCGGTGCCCCCAGTGCCCCGGTGGGTAGCGGGTCATCTGCTCGGTCCAGATGCTCACCTGGAACGCCTCGCCGAAGCTCTGCTTGTCGAGCTCGGCCTTCATGGCCGCGACCACGGGGTGGAAGCGCATGCAATAGGCGATCATCAGGATGCGGTCGACCCGCGCGGCGGTGGCGATGAGGTCCAGGCACTCCTCTTCGCTGTTCGCCATCGGCTTCTCCAGGAGCACGTGCTTGCCGGCCTGCAGGCACTCTTTGGCGACGGGGTGGTGCAGGTGGTGTGGGAGAACGACGAGCGCGGCGTCCACCAGGTCGAGGACGGAGCGATAGTCGGTCGCGACCCGTACGTCCGGCAGATGCTCCCGGACCTGCCGGGCCCTGGCCTCATCTACGTCGACGGCCGCCACGAGCTGCAGCCGGTCGCGGAGCAGGTGGAACCGCCGCACGTGAGCGGCGGACATGCCGCCGCAGCCAATCAAAGCGAGCTTGACAACGGCCATGGGTGAGAAACCTCCCGATGGGACGATCCGACCCTACGTCCGGGCGTCATGGTGGTCAACACGCCGCGGGTGGGCGGTTGGGATCGTCGTTGGCAATACGCGGAAAGACCTGATAGACATGCGGGAATCATGCCGACGAAACGGACGTCACCACGCCAGATCACCCTCTGTGCGTATGCCCGATTCGACGCAGACAAGCTGCACGTAACGGTCGTTCCGATTGGAGATGCGTTCATAGCGAGAGGGTCGGCGGTCGAGCTCTGGGTCTGGCACCGTTCGCGCCGCGAATCGTTCGTACGGACCAGGATCGACGACTTCGACCAGCCGTCGGGTCGTACGATCGTGCTCGACCTGGGAGAGGTGCCGGGCGGGACGTGTGAGCTGCAGGCGGTCCTCGTCGATCGGTGGGGTCGCGAGTGCATCACGCACCTCATCCAGAGCGCCGATCCACCGGACAAGCCCGACTGGTGGGGCTCGCGCGCCGGGCTCGATCCCGGAGTACCCGCCGCCTGGACGCCGCTTGATGGTGGGGCACATGCCGACGGAGCGTATGCGGTTTCCTGTTGGGGGAGAGAGTACCGGTTCGCTCCGGGCTCTCTGCTCGAATCGGTGACCGCGGCAGGCAGTGGGATCCTGCATGCGCCCGTTCGACTGACGGCGGTCGCCGGCGGCCGGAGCGTGCGGTTCGCCGCGGAAACGATCGATCAGGTGGCGTCGGACCCCGATGAGGTCGTGCTCGAACAGCGTCTGACCGCAGCGAACCTCGACCTGCGCGTGCAGGCGCACGTCGAGTTCGACGGGATGATCCGCTTCGATGTCGAAGTCTCCGCGGCCGACGCCGTCGACCTGGACTCCCTGTCGATCGAGATTCCCGTCCGCGCGGAGCACGCGGAGTACCTGTATCACTTCCCGGGGGCATGGGGGACGGCCAGGAACGCCGGCGCACTGCCGGACACCGCGGTGAAGATGGGCTTCCGGCCGTACGTCTGGCTGGGAGACGACGATCGCGGACTGGCGTGGTTCAGCGAGTCCGACCGCGACTGGCATGTCGCGCCGGGCACGCCGGCCACGGAGGTCGTCCGCGACGGGGATCGCGTGGTGCTCACGCTGCACCTGATCTCCTCGCCGATGCGGCTGGCGCCGGAGTCGCGGCGTCCGGCTGCGTGGGACACCGCTCCGGAATTGGAGAACGCCGTGATCAGGGACGCCGCGATCACCGGGCAGCGCGTTGAACGCTACCAGCCCTTGCGGTACGTGTTCGGCCTGCAGGCCACACCGGTCAAGGCGGTGGACCAGGGAGCGTGGGATCACCGGTTCATTCATATCGGACCGGAGCCGCCGGGAACCGGCTTCACGGCGCCGCTGGCCCTCGATCCGTGGTTTCTGGACCGATGCGCCCGGGCGGGCGTGAGAACGGTGGTGCTCCATCAGTTCTGGACCGACATCGAAGCGCACACGATTCCGGTAGACCGCCAGCGGCTGCACGAGCTCGTCAAGGCGTGCCACGACCGGGGTCTCAAGATCCTGCTGTACTATGGGTTCCTGATCTCCAGCGCGGCGCCCGAGTGGCGGGACTTCGGGGCCGGCTGTCTCACCACGCCTCCGTACGGCTACCCGCTGTTCCGTGACCCTCCGCAGCCCGATCAGTCGGCGTGGGTGGTCTGCCTCAACAGCGCATGGCAGGACTTCGTCGCGGACGCCATCGCCAAGGCCATGGACGAGTTCGGGATCGACGGCGTGTATCTCGACGGCACCGAATTCCCGGCTGGGTGCATCAACACCCTGCATGGATGCGGCAGCACGCGGCCCGACGGATCGATCGCCAAGTCGTATCCCATCTTCGGCGTCCGCAGCGCCATGCGCCGCATCCACAACGCGGTCACGTCACGGAACCCCATGGGTCAGATCAACGTGCACAACTCGACCTGCATGGTCATGCCGACGCTCGGGTTCGGCACCTCGTATTGGGACGGGGAGCAGTTCCAGGACGTCCGTGGAAGCGAGGACGCGGCGACCCAGCTCCCGCTCGACGCGTTTCGCACGGAGTTCATGGGCCGTCAGTGGGGTGTGCCGGCCGAGTTCCTCTGTTACGGCCAGGGCTTCACCTTCCAACAGGCATGGGCCATCACGTTGATCCATGACGTCCCGGTCAGGCCGTTGAACCGGAACGAACTGGAGGAGCTCGATCTGGCCTCACGCATATGGCGGCTCATGGATGACTTCGGCCGCAGCCAGGCCGAGTGGCTGCCGTACTGGAAAAACGCCGAGTACATCCGCGCCGACGCCCCCGGCATCTACGTCAGCCTCTACCGGCATCCTGGCAACGGCGTGCTCGCGGTCGTGTCCAACCTGAATCGGGAGCGGACGGCGTTCGCGCTCACCGTGAACTGGGACCTTCTCGGCCTCGATCACGCTACGGTCTCGATCGAACATGCCATGGAGCGAGCTCCGGCGCACCCGGAAGGCGTTCTCGATCCCTACGAGTGGTGGCTTCTCTGGTGCAGGCCAGCAAACGTCGCCACCAAACGTCGTTAGCCCTTGACGGCGCCGCCGACCCCCCGGCAGATCGGCGACCACGTCGCGCTCCTCGGCTTCGTACAGCTTCCAGATTACTCGGAGGCTCGGTAGCCGACCAGTACGCCCGCAGCCTGTCGCTGAGCAGATGGAAGCGCCGCAGGTGAGTGGCGGACATGCCGCCGCAGCCGATCAGTGCCAGTTTGACGTGGGCCATGATTGACGTGGGCCATGATTAAGGACCTCCGGGCGATGGATTTCCGAGATTACGTTGCGACGTCATGGTGGTCAAGAAGTTGGCGGTGCCGATACACTCTACGGAAGTCATGAAGAAGAAGGGGACTTCACCTCGCCAGATTACGTTGTGTGCGTATGCCCGATTCGACGCAGACAAGCTGCACGTAACGGTCGTTCCGGTGGGAGATGCCTTCATATCGAGGGGGTCGGCCGTCGATCTCTGGGTATGGCACCGTGCGCGGCGCCAGTCGTTCGTACGGACCAGAATCGACGATTTCGACCAGCCGTCGGGTCGTGCGGTCGTGCTCGACCTGGGACAGGTGCCGGGCGGCACGTGTGAACTGCAGGCGGCGTTCGTCGATCGCTGGGGTCGCGAGTGCATCACGCATCTCATACAGAGCGCCGACCCACCGCACAAGCCCGAGTGGTGGGGCTCGCGCGCCGGGCTCGATTCGCGAGTCCCCGCAGCCTGGACTCCGCTTCAAGGTGGGGCGATTGCCGACGGAGCGTATGCGGTTTCCTGTTGGGGGAGAGAGTACCGGTTCGCTCCCGGCTCTCTGCTCGAATCGGTGACCGCGGCAGGCAGTGGGATCCTGCATGCGCCCGTTCGACTGACGGCGGTCGCCGGCGGCCGGAGCGTGCGGTTCGCCGCGGAAACGATCGATGAGGTGGCGTCGGATCTCGACGAGGTCGTGCTCCAACAGCGTCTGACCGCAGCGAACCTCGACCTGCGCGTGCAGGCGCACGTCGAGTTCGACGGGATGATCCGCTTCGACGTCGAAGTCTCCGCGGCCGACGCCGTCGACCTGGACTCCCTGTCGATCGAGATTCCCATCCGCGCGGAGCACGCGGAGTACCTGTATCACTTTCCGGGGGCATGGGGGACGGCCAGGAACGCCGGCGCACTGCCGGACACCGCGGTGAAGATGGGCTTCCGGCCGTACGTCTGGCTGGGAGACGACGATCGCGGACTGGCCTGGTTCAGCGAGTCCGACCGCGACTGGCATGTCGCGCCGGGCACGCCCGCCACGGAGGTCGTCCGCGACGGGGATCGCGTGGTGCTCACGCTGCACCTGATCTCCTCGCCGATGCGGTTGGCGCCGGAGTCGCGGCGTCCGGAGGCATGGGACACCGCGCCGGAGTTGGAGAATGCCGTGATCCGGGACGCGGCGATCACCGGGCAGCGCGGGGAACGCTACCAGCCCCTGCGGTACACGTTCGGCCTGCAGGCCACGCCGGTCAAGGCGAACGAACAGGGGGCCTGGGACTACCGGTGCATCCACGTCGGACCGGCTCCGCCCGCGTTCACGGAGCCGCTGACCCTGTCGCCGCGGTTTCTGGATCGCTGCGTTCAGGCAGGTGTGAGAACCGTGGTGCTGCACCAGTTCTGGACCGACATCGAAGCACACACGATTCCGGTCGACCGCGAGCGGCTGCACGAGTGGGTCGAGGCGTGCCACGAACGGGGTCTCAAGATCCTGTTGTACTACGGCTTCCTGATCTCCAGCGCGGCGCCCGAGTGGCGTGACTTCGGGGCCGTCTGTCTCACCATGCCATCATACGGGTACCCGGTGTTTCATACGCGGACACAGCCCGATCAGTCGGCGTGGGTCGTCTGCCTCAACAGCGCATGGCAGGACTTCGTCGCCGACGCCATCGCCCGGGCCATGGACGAATTCGGTATCGACGGCGTGTACCTCGACGGCATGGAATTTCCGGCCGGATGTATCAATACCCTGCATGGATGCGGCAGCATGCGGTCCGACGGATCGGTCGCGAAGTCGTATCCCATCTTCGGCGTGCGCAGCGCCATGCGTCGCATCCATAATGCGGTAAAATCCGTTAATCCTGAAGGGCAGATCAACGCGCACAACTCGACCTGCATGGTCATGCCGACGCTCGGGTTCGCCACCTCGTATTGGGACGGGGAGCAGTTCCAGGATGTCCGTGGCATCGACAACGCCGCGACGCAGCTTCCGCTCGACGCGTTCCGCGCGGAGTTCATGGGCCGCCAGTGGGGGGTCCCGGCCGAGTTCCTCTGCTACGGCCAGGGATTCACCTTCGAGCAGGCATGGGCCGTCACGTTGATCCACGATGTCCCGGTCAGGCCGATGAACCAACCAGGACTGGAGGACCTCGATCTGGCCTCACGCATCTGGCGGCTCATGGATGATTTCGGCCGCAGCCAGGCCGAATGGCTGCCGTATTGGCAAAACGCGGAGTACATTCGCGCCGATTCCCCCGGCATCTACGTGAGCCTCTACCGGCACCCTGCCAACGGCGTGCTCGCCGTCGTGTCGAACCTGAATCGGGAGTGGACGACATTCGCGCTCACCGTGAACTGGGAGCTTCTCGGCATGGATCACGCCACGGTCTCGATCGTCGATGGGTTGGAGCGATCACCGGCTCGCCTGCATGGCGCTGTCGATCCCTTCGGGTGGCGGCTGCTCTGGCTCAGGCCGCTCAACCCTTGACGGCGCCGACGATCACCCCGTGGATGAAATACCGTTGGAGAAACGGGTAGATGATGACGACCGGCAGCACGGTGCAGACGATCGCCGCGTTGATCAGGTTCTGCGGGAGAATATTCTCGAGATCCTCGACGATATTGCCGACATCGAGCTGCCCGCCGCCGATCAACGGATTGGTGTAGATGTCGCGGAGCATGTACTGGAGCGTCCACTTCCACTTGTCGCGAATGAAGATGAGCACGGGAAACCACATGTTCCAGTAGAACACCGCAGAGATGATGGTGAAGGCTGCCACCATGGGAATGATCAGGGCGAAGACGATCCGGAAGAGAATCGTGAACTCGGACGCTCCGTCCACCTCGGCAGACTCCATGATCTCCTGCGGCAGCCGCACGATGGCGTTGCGGAAGACGATGATCAAGAACGGGTCCACCAGATACGGAAGCATGAGGGCGAGCCGGGTGTTGTTGAGCCCATAGGAATTCACGATCAGATAGAACGGGATGAGCCCGCCGGATAGGTACAGCGGGATGAGCGTATAGACCAGCGCGGTGCGCATGCCCAGGAAGTGCTTGTTCGCCAGCGCGTACGCGGCGCTTACCGCGATCACTATCGCTACCAGGGTATTGACCAGCGTCAGGAGGACGGTGTTGGTAAGGCTCGTGAAGAAGAGCCGGCTGCTCAGGATGATGTCGTACGCCCTGGTGTAGAGCTCCACGGGAAAGATGGTCACCTGATTCTTCAGGATGGCGCTCTTGCTGCTCAGCGAGACCGCCGCCACGTGCATGAAGGGCAGGACGATGCAGAGGCACAGCAGGATGAACCCGAGATAGAGGAAGGCTTCGAAGACACGCCGGGAAACGGACCGATAACGCAGCATGCCTACCATAGCCCGATCCCCGTGAGCTTGCGTGCAACCCTGTGCGCGGCGAACAGCAAACAGAACGCGATGACGGATTGCACCAGGCCGATGGCCGCGGTCAGGCTGTACTGGGCCTGCACCAGCCCGAGGCGGTAGATGTAGACGGCGAGCACGTCGGAGATATCATAGTTCAGCGGGTTGGCGAAGACGAAGATCCTCTCGAACTCCACCAGAAACAGGCGTGAGATCCGGAATATCAACAGCAGCATGATCACGGGAAGCAGACCGGGCAGGGTGATCGAGAAGACCATGCGGAGCCGGCTGGATCCGTCGATGTAGGCCGCCTCGTAGAGGTCGGAATCGATGCTCGTCAGCGCGGCGAAATAGAGGATGGCCCCCCATCCCATGTTCTTCCAGATCTCCAGGATGACGACGAGCGGCCGGAACAGATCTGCCCGCCCCATGAAATGGACGGGGTCGGCGCCGAACAGGACGACCAGCTTGTTCAGCATGCCGTGCAGCGGGGACAGGAGCTGGTACATGATGCCGTACACGACGACCCACGAGACGAAGTGAGGCAGATAGGAGACGGTCTGGCTCACCCGCTTGAACGGTTTGCTCGCCAGCTCGTTGGCCAACAGCGCGAACACGATGGGAGCGGGGAACCCGATCAGGATGTCGAGCAGGCTGATGTAGATCGTGTTCTTGACGACGTTCCAGAAGCGGGCATCGGACAGGAAGAACCGGAAGTGGTCGAGCCCGGCCCAGGCGCTTCCCAAGATGCCGCGATAGGGCGTGAAGTCCTTGAAGGAGATGATGATGCCGTAGATCGGCAGGTAATTGAACAGGAACAGCAACACCGCCGCCGGCAGGAACAGTGCGAACAGCGAAAGAGCTCGCTTCGTGATCTTCCGCTGCGACACCGCGCGGGCCGCTGTCGCCGTCGCTGCCATCTGGTTCGTGCCTCTCCTGCCGTGAAAGAAGGGGGCGCATACCTGAGCATGCGCCCCCGGGGTCTGGTGCTACGTTTCTGTCTTCAGTCGCTGTGCCCTACCAGTCGACCATCCTCACGTTCTTGCTGCGCAGTTCGTCCCTGTGCTCCTGGACGTACTGGGTCTGGTAATCGTAGATGAAGCCGAATTCGTCCTGGAACTTCGCCACCTCTTCATCGAACTCGTCGAGGGTGATCTGCCCGGAGATGGCTCTGGCAATGGCCCCACTGATGAAGGGATTGACTTCACCGGCCTTCCTGCTGACATCCGGGTCCGTCGGTACGAATGAGAGGTAGCTCAGGCCGACCTCACGGTCCTTGTCCATCAGCCACTGCGCGCTGTCGTGAACGCGCTGCCACTCCATGGGGTATCGCTCGGCCTGTACCGCGTATTTTACCTGCGTCGGCCAAAATCCGCTGATGGTGCCGAGGTGCAACGTCCAGTAGTGGGCATCCGGGTCGTCCAGGTCCCGGAAGTAGAGGCGGTCCGTGGCTTTGCGCGTGCCGCCTTCCACCGTGTATTCCTTGCCTTCGCGGCCCCAGGCGATCACGTCCCACAGCTCATCCGATGCAAAGGCTTCGAGGACTCTCCACGCCCGGTCCGGGTTCTCCGCATTCGCAGTGATGCCGGTGCGATGAGCTGAGATCGGGAAGATATCCACGCCGTAGTTGATGCTCAGGTCCGCCATGTACTTGGGATCCGTCAAGGCTTCCGGGTATTCATCGAGCGGCGGCGTGTACACCCATACCTGGCCGGCGTTCATCAGGTTGTCGTACCCGGGGATGACCTGGTCGGTTGCGTTGGAATACATGGAGACCTGCCGCTCACTTCTCTTCTGGACCCAGGCGGCCGTATCGCTGGTGGCGAACTCGGGATCCAGGATGCCTTCTTCGAACACCTGTCGCCACAGCTTGAGGGCTTCCTTCATGGCCGGGAGCGTGAAGTTGTGGTGCACCGTGCCGTCCTGGATGCGTGTGCCGTAGGGCGGTACGCCGTACCAGAGGAAGAAGGCGTCGCCCGTGGCGAACAGCCGTCCGCCCCAGGCGAGACGTGAGGAGAGCGGCGTGGAACCCTCGTAGGTGTCCCTGACCCACCGGAGGAAGTCCAGGTATCCGTCGATCGTGCCGGGGAATTCGCCGCCGTTGTATTCTTCGAGCAGGTCGTAGCGGACGAGGTTGCCCCAGCCGGGCTCGCGGGCGCTCATCACCATCGGCATGGCGAAGTGCAGTCCGTTCGGCGTCGCGGCCAGGTCGAAGGCAAGCTGCGATACGCGCGCCTGCATGATCGGGGAGTTGTCGTAGTACGGCTTGTGATCGATGAAGGCGCCGGCGTCGGCGGCGTTCTCCAGATCGGCCTTCTGCCAGCCATGGATGATGTCAGGCAGGTTGCCCGAAGCCAGCAGCAGATTGATCTTGGTAGCGAAATCCTGGTAGTTCGGAACCTCCAGGATGAGGTCTACATTCGCCAACTCCTCTACGACGTCAATCGCCCAGTTGCTGCTCGGGTCGACGTCGGCCGGGTGCGGGACACCCGAGTTACCCATAAACATATGGATCGTCACCGTCTCTTCCGCTGCCGCCTCGGACTCGGCGGAGCTCCAGCTCAGCGGTGTCAGACACAGCGCGAGGAGCGCTGCGATGACCGCTACTAGAGATGCACGTTTCTTCATTACTTCCTCCTGAGATTCGGTCCTTGATTGGGGATCCGGGTCGAACCCGTTGCCAACTTACTGCACTTCGCGTGGTCGCGCAAGTCGTGCGTTGGTATCGGCTGCCGGTGTCGGACAGGCGCCTAGTGCGTTGCCGGATCGGACGCCACGGCCGTGACGCGCACCAGCGCTACAGCGCCATCATCCGCCGATTGGAGCTACGAACAATCCGCCGAGCGCATCCAAACGGCGCGGAAGCGCTCAGGTATCGTGGCGTCACTCGGCGGACGACCGCGAGCGCCGCTCGTTCGATGAGTGCGCGATCCTCGGCATGGGTTCGGACCAGGCGGGTCACGTGCTCATCTGCGGGGCGGCTGCGGCGGGACTCGCTTCCGGAGCCGGGGAGCCGTTGGTCGGGCGCCATGGGCCGGTCAACGCGCCCTCGATGCGGGCTATGCGGTCACTCAAGGCGTGCAGGTCGCGGCGCGTCTCGGCCATGTCGGAACGCAGGCTGCCGACCTCGCCGCGCAGGGAGTCGATTTCCCGTCGCACTTCGGCACCTTGTGTGTGGATCTGCCGTCGCAGCTCGGTGCCTTGTGCGTCGATCTCCCGACGCACGTCATCGATCTGCCGTCGCAGCTCGGCGCCATGCGCGTCGATCTCCCGACGCAGGCCCTTGCCCTGGGCCAGAATCACCGGCAGCAGCACGGTCAGCATGGCGGCGACCGCGCCAACGGCACCGAACAGGGTCAGCAAGCCGGCGCTCATGCTTCGATCATCCCGGCTGCGGAGATTTGAGTCAATGCGCCCGGCCCGAGTCGCGTCGCGGGCGCATTTTCTCGAGAGAATGGGGCTACCCCGATCTCCGTCCAGACACTCGGTATCCAGACACTCGGTATGATGTCGGCAGGGTGATCGATCGGGCGTTCCGCGGCCATGACTGGTCCGCCACGGTGCGAAGCTGGTGACTCCCGGGTGTTGTCCATCACGGTCCGTCCAGCTTCGCCAGCCGTTCGATGAACCGCATCTTGCGGGCGTGCCGGTCGCGGAGGGAGCGCACGCGATCCGAAAACGCCTGCACCGCGTCATCTTCCTTGGCCAGCGCTTGCAGGTCGAGAAGCAGGCCTACCGCCCGCTCGTAACCGCCGGCGTTGCGTTTCTCGATCTCCGTCTCGACCTCGCTCCACACGGCAGCCGCTCCCCGCCGCCTGACGGCAAGGAGACGCACCCGACGCGCCTCCTCGGCCGCTCGCGCCCGCCGCTGGCGCTCCGCCTCCCGCCGTTCCGCTTCGGCGACGGCACGCTCCTCGCGAATCGCCGCCGCGCGCACGCGCAGGTTCGCGACGGTCCGGCGGCCGGCAGGCGCCTCGCCCGCCGCCATGGTCGCGGCCTCGCGGAGCCTGCATCGCACCTCCGCCGCTACATGAGGATCGCCATCGACGAGACGGCAAAGCAGCGCGGCTTTCTCCGTCTCTGGAATGGCCGCGACAGCGGCGCGGACCGCATGGGCCGGGAGCACCCCGCCGTCCGCATGCAGGGGCAGCTCGGCGGCCGCTTGCACGAGTTCCGGATCGATGTAGAAGAAATCGGCGAACGCTTGGAGCGCGCCGGTGAGCGGACCGATGCCCCGCAGCGGCTCTGTCTCGTCATCGTTCAGCCGACCGCTCTCCGCCGCCGTGAGCCAGAGCAGGTAGAATAACCTCGGATCGCCCGAAAGCAGATCGGCGCGCAGGGGCGCCAGCGCGGCGAGCCAGTTTGGGCCGTCGTCCCAATCGGCGTATGCCGGCGGCTCGTCGGCGTCGTCGTGAATATCGATGATAATGTTCTCGCCCGACTCCCGGATGTCGATCATGTCGACGCCGCGCAGGAAGCGATCGAGCCGGGAACGATCGACGAGCCGTTTCGGCAGCCGGATCATCAGCCGCCGCGTCCCCCAATTGGCGAGATACAGATGCAGGTCGAACCAGCGCTCCATCACCCTTCGCGGATCGCCCTTGAAGTCGCCCCATTGGTAGTGATTGCTAAAGCTCGTGGCCGTGATCCGCGCCCGCGTCGACAGCGCCCGCAGCGCCTGCCTGTCCGCCTCGCCGAGCGGCCGGTCTACCGCCTGGAACTCGTAATACTGATATTCGCTCATGGCCGCTATCCTTGGTGGCTGTTACAACTCGCCGAGCAGGTCCAGCCGGCGACAGGCATGAACAAGACGGTGGCGCATGCCGACGATCTCGCGCTACGGGACTTCCGGATGCGATTCTTTCACGCCGGCACCACTATGGAGTATGGAGCGGCGCCAAGTCCATGACCGGGCAGGAGATCCCGTCTCAGGTCGTCGAGCTGGCCGCTCCCGATCAGTTCATCCCGCCGCTGCCCGGGTGGCGGGAACGCAGCCCGAGCGCGATGGCCGCGACGCGCATCAGCGCTACAATGCCCTCATCCGCCGGCTGGTGAGCTACGAGCGCGCCGCCGAGCGCATCCGGTGCGTACGGCAGCGCAGCACCGGCTAACTCTGATCAAAGTCGGAGCGGAGCACGTACATCATGACGGTGCCGTGCCGCGCGCCGTCGTGGTACCAGGAGTCCGGCCAGTAGCCGCACCGCTTGAAGCCGCACTTCTCGTAGCAGCGGATCGCGCGCTTGTTGAACGAGTGCGCGGTGAGCTTGACGTTGTTCAGGTTGAGCGTCAGGAACGCGAAGCGCAGCAGCAGGCGCACGGCGTCGGTGCCGAAGCTGCGGTTCCAGAAGCGTTTGTCGCCGATGAGGATGCCGAGCTCGCCGGTGCGGTCGACGGCGCTGACGTCGCCGATGCCGCAGTTGCCGATCAGCCTGTCGCCGTCCAGTGCGACGATGGCGAAGTGATAGGGCTTCTCGGCAAGCCTGGCGAGCGCGTCCCGCTCGCCCGCGACGTTGACGATGCGGCGCGTGAAGGTGATGCCGGCGGCCACGTCCGGGTCGTTGAGCCACGCGGTGTACGTGGGCGCGTCGTCCGGGTCGATGGGCGACAGGTAGCACTGCTCGCCGACCAGCTTCTTGAAGTACGCCATGACGGAGTATGCCGGAGACCGGCGAACGCCGCTACCCGGACGCGAAGTCGGCGCGGAGCAGGTACATGAAGACGCTATCGTGCAACTCGCCGTCGTGGTACCAGGAGTTCGGCCAGCAGCCCCAGCGCTTGAAGCCGCACTTCTCGTAGCAGCGGATGGCCCGTTCGTTGAACGCGTGCACGCGGAGGTGGATGTTGTTCAGGCCGAGCGTCAGGAAGCCGAAGCGCAGCAACAGCCGCACGGCGTCGGCGCCGAAGCCGCGGTTCCAGAAGCGCTTGTCGCCGATCAGGATCACCAGCCCGCCGGTGCCGTCGATGTCGCTGATGTCGTCGATGCCGCAGTTGCCGATCAGCTCGTCGCCGTCCAGCGCGACGATGGCGAAGTACGCCTGCCGGCCGGCGTGCCGGGCGAGCTTGTCCCGCATGCGCTCGACGCCCAGCACCTGGCGGGCCAGGGTGACGCCGGCAGCCACCTCGGGGTCGTTGACCCACGTGGTGAACCGTGGCGCGTCGTCCGGATCGAGGGGCGACAGGTAGCACTGCTCGCCGACCAGCTTCTTGAAGTACGCCATGGCGGAGTGTGCCGGAGACCGCGGAACGGCGCCACCACTGGTCGCATGCGGCTCAAGGTATGATGCCCGGCAGGGTGAGCGATCCCGCGTTTCCGCGGTCATGACCGGCCAGCCACGGGTGGTGCAGGCATTCGCGCCGGCCACCGTTGCCAATGTGGCGTCGGGGTTCGACGTGCTGGGCTTCGCCGTGGCGCGTCCCGGCGACACCGTGGAGGCGCGCCGCATAGAGGCCGGCGAGGTGACCCTGCGGGAGGTCACCGGGGACGGCGGGCGCCTGCCGCGCGACGAGCGCAACACCGCCGTGATCGCCGTGCGCGCGCTGCTGGAGCGGCTCGGCGAGCCGTTCGGGGTCGAGCTGGCGCTGCACAAGGGGATGCCGATGGCCTCCGGGCTGGGCGGCTCGGCGGCAAGCGCCGCGGCGGCGCTGGTCGCGGTGAACCGGCTGGCCGGCGATGCCGTGACCGCGGAGGAGCTGTTGCCGTGCGCTCTGGCGGCGGAGCGGGCGGCGGCTGGCGCCGGCCATGCCGACAACGCGGCGCCCGCCCTGTTGGGGGGTGTCGTCCTGATCCGCGGCAGCGACCCGCCGGACCTGATACGCCTGCCGGTGCCGGCCGGCCTGGCGGTGGCTCTGCTCAGTCCCGACGTCGAGATCCGCACCGAGGCGGCGCGGCGCATCCTGCCGACGCAGATTCCGCTGACCCACGCCGTGGCGCAGTGGGGGAATTTGGCGGCGCTGGTGGCGTCGCTGCATTCCGGCGACTTGGCGCTGATGGGCCGTTCGCTGTGCGACGTGGTGGCCGAGCCGGTGCGGGCGGCGCTCATCCCCGGGTTCGACCGGGTGAAGGAGGCGGCGCTGGCCGGCGGCGCCATCGGCTGTTCGATCTCCGGTTCCGGTCCGGCGGTGTTCGCCCTGGCGGCGACCACGGCACGGGCCACCGCCGTAGGGGAGGCGATGCAGAGCGCGTTCGCGGCCGTCGGACTCAAGGCCGTCAGCTACGTGTCGGAGATCGGTACGTCCGGGCCGCGCGTGCTGGCGGAGCGCTGAGCCGGGCACGGATCGGGGGAGGACGGCGGTGCAGGTCTGCTCCACCCGTGACCGCGGCGTGAGGCTGTCGTTCAGCGCGTCTCTGCTGGCCGGGCTGCCGCCCGGCGGCGGCCTCTACCAGCCCGATCCGCCCCCGGACCTTCGGCCGGAGATCGCCGACCTGTCGGAGCGGGCTTCGTTCCGGGAGGTGGCGGCTTCCGCCACCTCCCGGTTACTGGAAGAGGAGCTGGCACCGTCGCCCGGCGGGCCGGCGGCCGCGGCGGAGTCCCTGGTCGAGGAGGCATTTCCGTTCGCCCCGGCGCTGAGCCGGCTGCGTGACGACATCGTCCTGCTGGAGCTGTTCCACGGCCCCACCTGTGCCTTCAAGGACTTCGGCGCCTCGTTTCTGGCCACGCTGCTGGAGCGTCAGCTCCGCGCGAGCCCCGGCGGACAGGGTGTCGTGGTGCTGGTCGCGACCTCCGGCGACACCGGCGGCGCCGTGGCGCGCGCCTTCTGGCGGCGCGCGGGTATCGAGGTGGTGCTGCTGTACCCGTCGGGCCGCATCAGCCGCCTGCAGGAGCAGCAGCTCACCGCGCTGGGCGGCAACGTCCACGCGCTGGAGGTGGCGGGCTCCTTCGACGACTGCCAACGCCTGGTGAAGGCCGCGCTGGCCGATCCGGAACTGACGGACGCGGCGCGCCTCTGCCCGGCCAACTCCATCAGTCTGGGCCGCCTGCTGCCGCAGGCGTTCTACTACCTCTTCGCCGGAGTCCGCCTCCGCTCGAGCGGCCGGCCCCTGTTCTGCGTGCCCAGCGGCAACTTCGGCAACCTGACCGCCGGCGTGTATGCCGCTTGGTGGGGACTGCCGGTAACCGGGTTCCTGGCGGCCACCAACCGCAACGACGTGGTGCCGCGCTACCTCGATTCCGGCGAACTGACGCCCCATGCCAGCTTCGCCACCCTGTCCAACGCCATGGACGTGGGCGACCCTTCCAACTTCGAGCGCATCCTGGCGCGCTGGGACCACGACCACGCGGCCGTTCGCGCCCACCTGCGCGGCTGCGCGGTCAGCGACGCGGACACTCTGGCCACCATGCGCGACGTGCACCGGCGCGACGGGCGTCTGGTCGACCCGCACACCGCCGTGGCCATCGCCGCCGCACGCCGACTGCGCCCATCCACGGCCGACGGCGCCGATCAGCCGCCGCTGGTCGTGCTGGCCACCGCCGACGCCGGCAAGTTCCCGGAGACCGTGCGCCGGGCCACCGGCGTCGAGCCGCCCATCCCGGCGCCCCTGCAAGAGCTCCTGGAGCGTCCCAAACAGGCCACGCCGCTGGAGCCGCGCTACGCGGCGCTGCGTGCCTTCATCGTGGAGCAGACCGCCGCCGCCGGCTGATCCGTGTGTCGGGCCACGTGCCTACGCGGGCGACAGGAACCGCCGGCTGGCTGCCGCGATGTCCGGATACTCGCCGGCGGCCACGGCGCCGCAGAGCGCCGCGCCGACCGCGGCAGCCTCCGGGTTGGGCGCCATCGTGAGCGGCATGCCGAAACGCTCGGCCAGCGCGGCGCGCAGCACCGGATTGCGCTGCAGGCCGTTCCCGGAGCCGACCAGCACCGTGCGCGGCCCGGCGCCCATCCGGCGTGCTGTCTTGTAGCCGCCGTGCAACTCCCGTGCCATCGCCTCCAGCAACCCGCGCGCGACGTGGCCGATCGTGAAGTTCTGCGGGGTCAGACCCGTCACGCCGGCACGCGCCGACGCGTCGGTGCGTCCGCCGGTGAACGAGGGATCCCAGAGCACGCCGTCGGCTCCTGCCGGCACCGCTTTCGCGCAGCGGACCAAGTCGTCGTAGACGGCGTCGGGATCGCGGTCGCCATGCCCCAGCGCGTCGGCGACGGTAAGGACGAAATCGCGCAGCGCGCGCAGCGTGCGTCCGCCCACCACGCCCAGGCCGGCCAGCAGATGGCCCTCCTCGATGTAGGGCCTAAGCTCCAGCCAGCCGTGGTCAAACGGCTGACCCGGCGTGCGCAGCGGCTCCAGGTCGCCCATGAACACGCTGCACTGCGCGCCGGTGCCGACGTTGACGGCCACGGAGGCGTCGCGATCGGCGACCGCGCCGGCATACGAGCACTGCAGATCACCGGAGGCGACCGAGACCGGCACGGCTGGCGGCAGACCCATAGCGTGTGCCATCTCCGGCAGGAGCCGCCCGCCCGGCCGGCAGGACCGCACCACCTCCGGCAACAGCGATGGACCCAGATCGAGTCGCCGCACCAGATCCTCGTTCCAGGCTCCGCCGATCACGTCGAACACCCCCCAGCCGGCGGCGTTGGTGGGGTCGGTGACCGCGCGCGTGCCCGTCAGCCGGGCGACCAGGAGCTCCGGTGCGGTGCCCGCGTGCGCAGCGGCCGGCAGCTCCCCCGCCTGCTGCAGCCAGAACAGCAGCGGGACGGTGAATCCATGCGCCACGGGGCAACCGGAATCGGCGAAGCGCGGCCGCTCGCCGCGCGGGGTGATGGCGCCGCCTCGCTCGGCCACCAGGTCGAGCCAAGTCCCGCCGCCGTTCTCGCCAGCCGCGGGCTCGGCGGTGCGGCGGTCCTGCCAGCCGATGTACGGGCCGATGAGAGATCCGTCGCCGGCCAGCAACTGGCAGCCCTTCTGCTGCCCGGTCACGCCGATCGCCTCGACCGGAGCCCCGTCGCACGCCTCTCCGGCGCACCGCACGGTGAGCGAGAGCATGCGCTCGAAGTCCCATTCGGACCGCCCGCGCGTCCGGTCGGCCGCCGTGGTCCGCTCTGCGTCGTTGGAACGCGTGGTGACCGCGGTCACGGCCCGCGCAGCGGTATCGATCACCACCGCCGTGATGCTGGTGGAGCCCAGGTCCAGTCCGAGGTAGCGGCTCACGGCGTCCTGATCCTGGACCGCGTCAGAACATCCAGTCGAACTGCGGCGGCGGCGGCGGCAGGGCACGGTCCAGATCGGCCAGCAGGTCCACCGGACCGGTCAGGTCGTCGGTGAGGGCGAGCGAGCTGGCCGGCCGCACGCCGGCCCAGAGACGGGAGAAGGCGCCCGCTGAGGCGCGCAGCTCCGGGAGGCCGGCGCGGTGGCCCGGCTCAGCCTCGGATGCATCATCCAGAGAGACCGCATATTCGCCGGCGATTCCGCTCCAGCCGCCCTCCACCGGCTCGGCTCCGTCCAGATAACGCTCGACGGGGTCGGTAAGCGTGAGATTGAAGCGCACCGGCAGCCCGGCGCTGGTGGCGGCGATGCACCGCTGCAGGTCCAGGATGCGAAGCTGCTGCCACGACACCGCGTCGAAGCGCTGCTCGCGCCTGGCGCTCCGCGTGGCCGACAGGCTGCGCAGCGGCCAGTCGAGCAGATCCTGCAACTGCAGGTGCAACGGCTCGGGCATCCGTACCAGGTGGACCTGGTCCGACAGTCCGGCGATCAACGCCAGCAACTCCAGCAACTGGTCGCCGGTCTGGTAGGCGAGCCACCAGATCGAGTACGGCCCGTTCTCCGACTCGGCCTCCGCAAAGAGGTGATGGGTCAACCGGTCGCCCTCGAAGTAACCGAGCCCGAAGCCATTCTTCGCCCAGCGCATGTCGGACTCCGTGGCCGCCGGCTCATCGAAGACCGCCGAGCCGTGCACGCGCATCCGCGCGCAGCGGTTGGCGTGCATCAGCGCGGCGTCGTCGGCGCTCAGCCGGCGCGGCGGGCGGAATCGCGCAGGGACGCGGAGCTTGGCGGGATCGAAGTGCAGGCCGACGACGTACGGCATGCTGCCGAAGCCGAGCCGGTCGTAGAATCCCTGCTCGAACATTCCCAGGCCGGCGACCGCCGTGCCGCTGCCGGCGGCCTCCGCCAACGCCACGGCCGTGAGCCGCCCGGCCAGTCCCTGACGGCGCGCCACCCGGCTGGTAGCCACCATCATGATGCCGCAGAGGCGCAGGTCCGCCTCCTGGTAGCGCATCGATCCGGGGGAGGTGAGCACGAGGCACTCGGCATCGCCGTCGAGGCGCGCCACCCAGCCGTTGAAGCGCTCCCGGCAAAGGTCGAGCGCGCGCTCTTGGGTATCCTCCTCGATCCAGCCCACCTCCCGCCAGATGCGGCGGAGCGCCTTGGCGTCGCGTTCCCGGTCGAGCCGCTGTGGCGTCACGGACATCTCAGCACCACGCGCGAGTCGCCGCCGGTGCCGGCCAGCACGCGGATCACGCCGATCTCCGCCGCGGACTCGCCACCGGGGGCGCGCACGAACCACTCGACGATGCGGCTGCCGGTGAGCGCGCGCAGGTGGCCCAGGTCGAGGTGGCCCCGCGCCGACAGCAGCTCCACCCCGTCGGGCAGCATCAGGCTGGTCCGGACCGGCTGCATGCGCGGCAACCCGCGCCCCTGGTTGGTGATGTTGGTCGGCAGCCGTCCACGGTTGGCGATGCGCGCGCGGATGCGGTACACGTCACCGCCCACCGCGGTCACCTCGACCTCTTCGGCCCGCACGCGCGGGTGGCGCTCCGCGAACGAGCGCGTGAAGCGGTAGGCGCCGTCCACCATCGGCGCAAGCGTCTGCACCAGCGGGTTGTCGATCGCGGTGAACAGCAGGCCGCCCAGTTCCACGGCGCCGAGCTGCGGGTGGTCGAAGCGGCGCCACGGCTCGAATACCCGGTGCCGGCGTCCTCCTTCGTCCCACCAGCGGAGGAGCTGGCGGTACATGGCGTCGACCCCGCCCGGCTCTCGAGCCCGCTCGTGCCATTCGTGGGGCGATACGCCGGCGGCGTTGGCGATCGTGCCCAGCTCCACCTCGAAACCCGGGATGCCGAGCTGGTTGTAGGCGAACCCGAGCGCATGGCCGCGCTTGCCGGTGCCGCGGCGGTTGCTCCCGATCGGATCGCTGGTGGCGACGGCGGGGCTGTCGATGGCCGCGGCGCCTTCCTGCGCGAGCTCCTCCAGCAGCGCGTCGTCGCCTGCGTCAAGGTCCTCCCGCGGACCCCAGGCGGGCGGCCGGATGATCGACGCCGACCCGCAATGGTAGCCCAGGATCCCGCACAGCTTGGGCTGCTTGAAGATGAACTCGGCCAGCGAGCGCATCTCCGGCTCGCTGAACGGGTAGTCGCCGGCGCCCTGCTGCTCGCCCTCGTGGCGCCAGTCGTGCGACCAGTTGCGGTTGAAGTCGAAGCTGCGCCCGGCGTGCAGCTCGGGAGCTCCGGGATAGAAGGCGTGCAGGCCGCCGATGCGGATGTCGTCGGAGCCGTCCCAGTCATTGATCAGCCCTTCCGGGAACACCCGGTAGTAGGGCCCGGGCGAGGTGGGCCGCCGGTCGACCAGCAGCCGCGGCTCGTCCGGGTCGCAGACGTTGGTCCCGTCCGGGTGCTCCTGGCGGATCGTCAGGATCGCGCCGTCGCCGTCGATGTCGGCGGCGTAGATCGTGTTCGGGGCGCGGTTGTCGAAGTCGGTGCGGCTGCGGATGCGGGCGGTGGTGGCCACGCAGAACTCCGACGCGTCCGGGCACAGCCGGGGGATAAGGTAGAGGACCACGCGCGACAGCAGCCCGCCGCGCTCGTGGTCGGCCAGCAGGCGGTGCGCGGTGTACAGGGGGCCGTGCGTGGATGCCGGCTCGTGCGCGTGGATGCCGCCGTGAATGAGGTAGGACGGCCGCTCGGACGGCTCGCCGGAGTCGAAGTCGGTGAGCGTCAGGAGCTGGATGTCGCGGCCCTGGAGCGTGCGGCCGATCGACCCGGCGCGGCACAGCGCGGGGTGGGCGTCGGCCAGCTCGCGCACCACGGCGCCGATCTCCTCGTACGTATAGAAGTGGTCGAACTGGATCATCGACGCGGGTTCTGCTCCAGCCAGTCGCGCAGCGGCACGTCCGGTGGCTTGGGGGAGGTGTAGCCGTGTCCGCCTGAGGGGCTGGCGCCCAGCAACTGCCGCCGGATGGGATCGCAACGGTCCATGCAGTGGGCGACGGTCATGTCGTCGCGCGGGCGCAGCCAGCGGTAGCTGTAGCCGTAGAACAGCGCCTTGCGCGGGAAATCGGCGTAGTTGGGGCTGCCGGTGTGCCAGACGCGCCGGTCGAACAGCACGATGCCGCCGCGCGGCACCAGCACCTCGGTCGCACCCGGCGGATCGACGTCGCGCCGCTCGCGGTCGATCTCCGTGTCGTCGAGATGGCTGCCCGGCACGGCGGCGAAGTTGCCGCGGCCCGGCTCGCTGCAGTCGGTGAGAAAGAAGGCCACCTTCAGCGATACCCGCGGTTGCGGGATGGTCTCCAACTCGTGGTTGAGCCGATCGCTGTCCTGATGCCAGTGGCGCTTGCCGGGGTCCGCCCCCTGGCCGGCGCCGGGGGTGACGATCATGTGCGAGTGATAGATCTGGATGTTCCAGCCCAGGATGTCCAACACCTTGGGGAAGGTCGCCGGCCAATCGATCATCTCCAGAAGCCGCTGGTCGCGCCCCAGGAAATCGAACACGTTGAGCCGCTCCAGCTCGCTTGACCCGAGGGCGACCCGCTCGGCGGCGAGCACCGCGTCGAACGCCTCTTCGAGGCCGTCGGTCACGGCCTCCGGCAACCGATCCGGGAGGACCAGAAAGCCGTCGCGCGCGAATGCCTCCTTCTCCTCGGGAGTAAGCCGGTGCCGGTTCCACTCGCGCTCGGCCGGTGACGCCATCATCGAGGCGGGAGCAGGCGAGGTGCCCATGCGGGGAAGCCTACCACACGGGTGCTCGCGGTCCGCATCCGCCGGCGCGTGTGTTCTCCTGTATGATCCGGGCCATGCCGACTGCCACCCGTTCGCTCCTGACGATCGACACGCCGATGGCGCCGCCCGCGTGGGCGGTCATGCAGCGCGAGCTGCTGCGCGCCCAGACCTCTGCCATCGAGGCGTTCCACGCCAAGTACTTCGACGAGCGGGGCTACCTGCGCTGCGTGCCCCGCTGGGGAGGGGACGACGGCGCCGACGACGCCGCGGAGAACTTCACCGGATGGACCCTGCTGTACGCGCTCGGCGCCGACAGCGTGGTCCTGGACCGCTACCTGAGCGCCTGGGAAGGCCACCTGCGGCAGTACACGGAGGCCAAGACGGTCGAGGTGGAGTTCGCCCGCGACGGCATGTACTTCAAGGAGTTCCCGGTCATGTTCGACTGGGGCCACAACGGCGAGGGATTCAACGCCTTCTACCTGCAGGGCCTCTGCACCCCGTACGACCGCACGTTCCAGAGCCGGACGCGCCGCTACGCCGGGTTCTACATGGACGAGGATCCGATCGCCAAGAACTACGACCCCCGCCACCGGGTGATCCGCAGCATGTTCAACGGCAGCCGCGGTCCCCTGCTGCGCAAGGCGACCGCGCTGGACTGGACCGGCGACCGGATCGAGATCGAGGGCCGCTTCAAGCCCGGCCACAAGGAGACCACCTACGAGCAGATGCTTGCCCACTTCGCCGAGTACAACGACGTGGTCGGCGACCATCCGCTCAACCTGCAGACCACCACCCTGGCGCTCAACGCCTACATGATCGCCGGCGAATCCAAGTACCGGGACTGGATCATCGAGTACGTGGGCGCCTGGAAGGAGCGCACCGAGGCCAACGGGGGCATCATCCCCACCAACGTGGGCCTGGACGGCACCCCGGGCGGCGCCGCCGACGGCCGCTGGTGGGGCAGCACCTACGGCTGGGGCTTCTCGATCGACGACTACCTCAACCCCGGCTCAGGCGGCCGTTTCCATCGCCACATGTTCATCGAGCGGGCGCCGCGCGGGTTCGGCAACGCGCTGATGATCAGCGGCGACCAGGGCTACGTGGACACGTGGCGCGGCGTGATCGACGGCGTGAACGTCAACGCCAAGGTGATCGACGGCCAGACCATGTACCCGCAGAACTACGGCGAGGAGGAAGGGGCGCCGGGCTGGTACAATTACGCGCCCGAGCCTTACACCAACGGAGCGATGCCGGTCTGGTTCTGGTCGATGCAGGACTCCGACAAGACGCTGATCGCCGGCGACGACTGGGTGCGCTACCTCGGCGGGGACAATCCCGGCTTTCCGGTGGAGTCGCTGCAGCGGGAATTCTCGGAGATGCGGCGGCGCGTCGAGCGCATGCATCAGGACACCAGCTCGCCGGACACGCGCATGTCCGATGATCCGATGGGCGCCAATCCCGCGGTGGTGACCGCGCTGACGCAGCAGATGCTGGGCGGCATCGAGACATCGCACTACGGGTTCCCGCTCTACAGCCGGCTGCGCTACTTCGATCCCGAGCGCCGGCGGGCGGGCATTCCCCCGAACGTGGCGGCGCTGGTGGACTCGATGTCGGACACCGAGGTGGCGGTGACGCTGGTCAACCTGGACCAGACGGAGGCGCGCACCGTGGTCGTGCAGGCCGGAGCCTATGGCGAGCACCGCTTCGGTGCCGCATCCGCCGGCTCGGCTCGGTCGACTGTCGACCGCCCCTGCGTGCGGGTGCGCCTGGAGCCCGGCTGCGGTGAACGGATCGTGTTCGAGCAGGACCGCTACGCCGAGCAGCCCACGTTCACGTTTCCCTGGGACCGCGCCGAATAGCCTCCTGCCCCGCGGGACCGCCATTGGTGTGCTCTTCCCAACAGGATCGAGAGTTCCACAGCACGTCTGACCGGTCATCTGAGGGACCCAAACCGGCGGTCGTGGAGGTGCCGCTGACCAGGACGGACGAGGCGGCTTTCGCTATAGTCGGTAAGTACATGGACGCGCCAACGTTCAACGCCGGTCATGCCGCGCCTGACCCGCCAAACGGTGAGCCCGCGGCGCAGCCAGCCTCGGGGGTGCACCCGGGTACGGACCGGACGCCGGCCGGAGTGCTCGCGAGGCCGGTCTTGAACGTGGCGCACGGCACCCCGGTCGCTGCGACGGGGGATGCCGCAACGCCGTCTGCGCCGGCGCTCGGCGTCGATATCGAAACCCTGGTGACCGAGGATGATACGCCGGTGGACAACATGCCCTCCGAGAAGCAGCAACGTCTGCTCACCGAGCCGCTGTACAGTTCATGGTCCGGTCCGGGCGGCGGGCGCAGCTTTCTGGCGGCGGCCAACGTGGGGGTGTTCCCGGAGCCGCGCAATCGGGCGATCGTGCCGGACGTGTTCGTGAGCCTGGACGTACAGGTGGCCGAGAACTGGCGGGACAAGGCGCACCGGTCGTACTTCGTGTGGGAGTTCGGCAAACCGCCGGATCTGGTGGTGGAGATCGTGTCGAACCAGAAAGGCAACGAGGTAGGCCGCAAGCGGCAGCGGTACGCGGGGATGGGAGTCGGGTACTATGTGATCCACGATCCGTTGCATCAGGTGATGGGAGAAGATCTGCGCATCTACCGGTTGAGCGGCGGGGGATACGAACGGCAGCAGTCGGCGTGGTTTCCCGAGTTGCGGTTGGGTTTGACGCTGTGGGAAGGGGTGTTCGAGGCGGTCCGGAGCAGATGGCTGCGCTGGATGGACGAGCACGGCGTGTTGATTCCGACCGGTCGGGAACAACGCCAGCGCGCCGACCACGCGGAGCAGTTGCTGGCGGAGGAGCGTCAGCGTGCGGAGCAGGACCGTCGGCGCGCCCAACGCCTGGCGGCATTGCTGCGCCGGTCGGGCATCGACCCGGAGCAGGAGTGAGCGCGGCCGGGTGCCCGCATCGGCAAGGACCCGCGCGCGTCGGTTCGTAGCATGGACGACGGCGACTTGATCCGTTCGGGCCAGCCGTCCGTGATGCCGGTGATCTCGTCGATGAACCAGTATCGCTGGGCGTCGCGCGGCCAAGCACGCGTGGCAAATGTATACTTTTTGATAAGATGAGAGGCATCGCCGTCCATCCGGGTCCTCAGAGTCCGAGAGCGGCCTCGACGTCTACGAGGCGGGCAAGCAGGACCGACTCGTCGATGACAGACTCGACGAAGCCGCAGGTGAGATAGAACCGCTTTACCCGGTCGTTCAGGGCATGGACCAGGATCGCGGCGATGCCGATTTCCGACGCCGCGGAGCGAATCCGCCTCACGGCGTCGCGGACGAGTGCCCGTCCGAGCCCGGAGCGCTGCTCGGACGCGGCGACTGCCAGCCGTGCGAGCACGACGACGGGGACGGGGTCGGCCATGTTGCGGCGGAGTCGGCCCGGCGCAGCGCGGCGGTCGACGGATCCGGCCGCCAGCGCGTAGTAGCCGTGTACGGCGGCCTCTCGACAGACGACGAACGAGCGGGAGGCGCCGCTGTTCTGGTTGGCCAGAGCGCGCCGCTTGAGCCAGTGGTCCAGCGCCGGTTCACCACACGAGAACGACCCGACGTGATGCGCTTCGCTCAGGGGTTCGGGCGCTCGCAGAGGGGCGGGCGGTTCGCTCACCGCTCCCACGGCGCCGGAGTCGACAGGAGGCGCTTCAGCTTCTCGCTGGGTGCGGGCGGCGCGTCCAGGAGCGCCATGAATGCGTCATAGCGGTCCGGATCCAGACGGAACAGCGTGCGATCGAGCAGGGCGTCCTGAGCCGCTTGGCGCGCTGCATCCAGCATGAATTCAGAACGGTTCTTGCCCAGAGCCGCGGCGGCGCGGGTGATCAGATCTCGATCGTCGGCGCTGACCCGCAGATTGACCAGCGACTTTCGAGGTCGTTCGGCTGTTCGTTGCTCGGCCACGTGCCCCTCCTCCTCGGTCGGATGACAAGCGGCATCGTAAAGACAATAGATACACGCGACAAGAACGATCGACGCCGCCTGCGACGAGGCGGTCGCCGGGTCGGCGGGTTGCCGGGGCACGCCGAAGCGCGCTACCGTGGGCCCGCCTAGAAGATGGCATCTGCCAGCGAGGAGCCAAGCTCCAATACCGTAGGCACAAGGAGATTCGCGATGAGAAGAACCGTGGTACTCGCAATCACGGCAGTGATGGTGTGCGCCGCCGTGCCCGTCTTCGCCGAGGAATGGGAGATGGACACGTCGCCCGTGACGCTGAAGGTCTACTCGGACCGCGGCTGGTTCGCCCAGTGGGAGGGCCCGGCAGCGGAACGCGTCACCGCCAAGACCGGGGTCGACCTTGACGTGCGCAAGCCGCTCGAGGACGACTCGACGGGCCAGGACATCAACCTCATGATCGCCAGCAACGACTGGCCGGACCTGATGATCGTCGACTGGAACAATCCCGGCGTGCCGCAGTTGATGGACGCCGGACTGCTCCATGACGTCAACGAGCTGATCGACATGCATGCGCCGAGCTTCCGCGCCTTCCTGGACGACAACATCGGCCCGGAGCTGTTGAGCGGATACGCGCACACCGACGGCAAGACCTATCGCCTGGGATTCGGCGGCTTCCTGGCTTCGAAGGACTCCGAGACGCTGGCACAGGTCGGGTTCGCCATTCCGTGCTGGCTGCCGCGCTTCGTCGTGCGCAAGGACTACTTCGATGAGATCGGCGCGCCGGAGATCACCAACGCCGACCAGTTCTATGAGGCCGTCAAGGCCATGGCGGCCAACCACCCGGACAAAATCGCCGTCCTGGGCGACAAGAACACCAAGCACAACTGGTTCACCTACCACTTCGGCACCGACCACACGTGGGGCAGCTACTACGTGGACGCCGACGCGAAGGAGGTCAAGTACTACACCAGCCACCCGCAGTTCCCGGAGGCGATCAAGTACATGAACAAGCTGGCGCGTGAGGGCCTGTACCCGGAAGAGGCGCTGGTGTGGACGGCCGAGGTCCATCAGAACTGGGTGGGCGGCAACGTCATCGTGCACCTGAGCAACGGCTGCCACGGTGGCGAACCCCTCGGCGAGACCGGCACCACCAAGCACACGCTGCCGCCGTGGGACACCTATGCCTACAGCCTGTGGCGCACGCCGTGGATGGCCGACCTGTTTCCGACCGCGTCGGACAAGTCGGATCGCGCGATCCGCTTCGTGCAGTATGCCGGCGGGACTGAGGGGTACATCGACATGCGCGTCGGTATCCAGGGCGACGCCTGGGGCGCTGACTTGGTGAACGGACCGCACTTCTCGATCCGGCCCGACATCTGGACCAACGCCGCATTCCCCGACGGCGTGCCGGTCTGGTTCGACGAGTTCAAGGAGCAGGTCCGCGGCGACTGGGGCACCGTCACCGGCGCGGCCGGTCTCAACCTGCCGCCGATTCTCAATCTGGACGGCATCGCGCCCGGTGGGCCGAACTGGGACGGACCGCGCGAGAAGGACCTCGCCTATACCGAGCTGATGTCACCCTATTTCACGTCGGGCCCCGAGCTGTACGTGCCGATCCGCGGTGACAGCGACGTCGGCATCATCCGCGAGCGGGTGGAGAAGCTGTTCGAGGACTACTTCGCACGCATGGTCTTCGCGGATACCGAGGACGAGGCGGTCAGCCTGATCGCGGAGTTCCAGGAGAAGGCCGCGCAGGCGGGACTCGACAAGTACGAGGCCGAGGCGACGCGCATCTACCGCGCCAATATCGGCATGTAAGCCGTCGCGCCCCCCGGGGGGCGTGACGATTCGTTACGACGAGCGACGCTCGGTTCGTCGCAAGGGCACGCCGGTACAAGCAGCCGGCGTGCCCTTCTTATTTGAGCGGGCGTCGGTCAACGCCCAGGATGAGAGAGGAATGCGAGCCGAGGAGCTGACCATCCCCGTGACCGTGCCCGCCCCGCTGCGGCCCAAACGGGCGTCGGTCCGGGACTTCGGCGCCGACCCGGCCGCCGACGACAACTACGGCGCCTTCCAGAAGGCGCTCGATTCCAGCCGTGACCGCGGGATCTCCACGCTGAGCGTCCCGCCGGGGGTCTACCGCTTCGCGACAGCGCGTCCCCTCTGCCTGCATGGTCTCGAGGACTTCACATTCGACGGGAACGGCGCGGAGCTGATCTTCAGCAGGGACGAGGACTTCATCCATCTCTCCGACTGCCGGCGCGTCGTGCTGCGCGATCTGGTGGTCGACTGGGACTGGGGCACGGCGCCGCTTGCCAGCGTCGCTCAGGTGCGCGCCGTCGCCCCGGACCGCGATTGGGTCGAGTTCGAGTTCACCGAGCACGACCACGTCGACACCGGCATGACCTTCGCGACGATGAACGCGCTGGACCCGCAGCGGCTCACGCCCGGGTGCGAAGGCGGCCGGGAGTACGGGCGCGAGTTCACCCGGGTGCGCAAGGTGGGCGCTGACGTCCTGCGCTGCCACCTCGATCCGGCCGGGCTATCCGAGTTGTTGTTCAACCCGGGATCGGTGTACCTGGTCCGGCACTTCCTGCACGACTCGCCGGCGTTCACGATCAGCGACTGCCGGCACCTGTCGCTGCAGCGGATCACCGTCCACTCGGCGCCCGGCGCCGGCTTCATCGTCCGCGGGGACACCGGCAACTGGGAGGCGGTGGCCTGCAGGATCGCCCTGAGGCCGGGGGCGACCCGCCGCATCACCACCACGTCGGACGGCATGCACCTGGCCCAGAGCCGCGGGTTCTTCCGGCTCGAAGGCTGCGACTTCAGCTTCCACGGCGACGACTGCCTGAACATCCACGACAACATCTCGATGGGCATACGCGACGTGCGGCGCCACACGCTGATCGCCCGCCACGTCCGGGAGGACGAGCGGCCGCTGCACGCGGGCGATCCGGTCGAGTTCCGTCGTCCGGACCTGTCACCCACCGGGTTCGCGAGCCGGGTCACGGACGTCCGCTACCTGCCGGACGACGAGTGCGAGCTGGCCTTCGCCGACGTGCTGCCGCCGGACCTGGACCCGCAGACCATCCTGTTCAACCGCCGCTACGACAGCTCCCACTACCTGATCCGCGGCAACCACTTCCACGAGAACCGCGCCCGCGGCGTCCTCCTGCAGGCGTCCCACGGCCTGGTGGAAGGCAACCGGTTCTACCGGAACCAGGGCGCCGCGATCCAGATCGAAACCGGGGCCAGCTACGGGACGTGGTCGGAAGGGATGGGGGTCGAGGACCTGATCGTCCGCGACAACACCTTCCACACCTGCGACGTCAACGACTGGGGCAAGGCGGTGGTGTACATCAGCGCGTTTCTGCCCGCAGGCGTCCCGGTCACGCCGCAGGGCTCGCCCAACCCCACCAGCACGATCGGCGACTCGGGCTCCCTCTATCGCACCGCCTACCCGATCTTCCGGGACCTCGTCTTCGAGAACAACCGCTTCGTGGACTACCCGCGCAGGGCCATGATCGTCAGCTCCGCGCGGGACGTGACGGTGCGCGGCAACACGTTCAGCAATCCCACCCCGCGAGTGCGCAACGATCCCGAGCGGGGCTCCATCTGGGTGGAGCTCTCAAACCGGGTGACCTTTACCGGCAACGACTGGCAGCCGTCGCCGTATCAGGGGGAGCGCACGGTGGAGTGGGACCCCGCAACGGTAACCGGCGTGAGGACGGTCAATTGAGCCCAGGTGCGGTGGCGCAGATGCCCGATCGTTTACCCGGTAGAAGTGGCGTCGCGCACGCCGATACCGCGGCACTGTTCGACACCGTCCGCTCCCCGCTCGACCGGCCGGGCGTTCCGCGCTGGCAGGAGTTGCTGGAACGCGGCCGCAAGGGGTTGGCGACGACGGGTAGCTTCAGCCTGGAGGGGTTCGTACGTCCGTCCACGATCAGGCAAGCGGTCACGGAGGTGGAGGCGGCCCTGGCGGCCGGTGCCTACCATCACGAGGCGGAGCACAACATCTATTTTTCCGACGCCGGGGACATGCCGCGTTCGCAGCGCACTTCGAACCTGACGCTGGCCGGCGATCAGCTCGGCGGCGGCGTGCTGGACCGGATCTATCGCTGGCCGGGCCTTCCGCACTTCCTTGCGGCTCTGTTCGACAAGCCGGCGCTCTATCCGATGGCCGATCCGCTGGCCTGTGTCAACGTCATGGGCTACCGGCGCGGCGAGGGACTCGGATGGCATTTCGACCGCGCAGAGTTCACCGTGACCCTGCTGCTGCGAGCCGCTGGCGGCGGCGGCGTGTTCGAGTATCGCCGCAACCTGCGTAGCGCCATCGACCCCAATCGTGCCGGCGTGGTCCGGCTACTGCACGGTCAGGATCCGCACGTCACCACGCTCCACCTGACGCCCGGAACACTCAACACATTCGCAGGCTTTCGTTCACCGCACCGCGTGACGGCGGTTACGGCGCCGCCCGCGCGGCTGGTCGCGGTGTTCAGCTACATGGAGCGGCCGAACTTCACCTACAGCGATGCTGATCGCCGGCGTTTCTACGGTCGCCCCGCTCCCACGGCGCCGGCTGGGAAGCGCAGGGTGTAGCTCACGCCCGCCCTGGTCTCCAGGTCCTGCACGGTGTTGCGGTAGCGAACGCGGCAGCGGCCGCCGCGGTCCGCGCGAATGACCGCTTCGGTGAGCACGCCGCCGCGCCAGCGGGCATCCACCGAACAGGCGCCGCGTGCGCGAAAGCCGCGGAAGGACCCGTCGGCCCACGCGGCCGGCAGCGCCGGCAGCAGGTGGATGACGCCGGCGTGGCTCTGCAGCAGCATCTCCGTGATCGCGGCGGCGACGCCCATCATGTCGCCGACCTGGACTTGGCCGTGGGCGTCCACGAACAGGTTCGGATAGAGCTTGCGGGCGAACGATCGCTCGATCAGCTCCAGCGCGCGATCGCCCAGGCGGAGCCGGGCCAGGATGGCGGCGATCCAGCCAAGGCTCCAGCCCTGCGCGTCGTAGTCGTGACGCAGCCGGTGCTCGACGGAGCGCTGCGCCGCCCGCGCCAGCTCGGGATCGCGGTCGGGCTGCACCCGGTAGCCCGGCATAAGCCCGTACAGGTGGGAGACATGGCGGTGGCCGGGCTCCGCCTCCGCCGGTTCGTGACGCCACTCGCGGAGCCGGCCGTCGCTGCCGATCGCCGGCAGCGCCAACCGGTCGCGTGCCTCACCGACCTGGTGCAGCAGGCCGTCGTCGATCTCCAGGACTTCGGCGGCCTCGATGAAGCCGTCGAAGGTGTGCCAGATGATCTCCTGATCGCACGCGCACCCCATCGACAGGCTGCAGGCGCGACCGCTCGCATCCAGGAATTGATTCTCCGGCGATGCGCCGGGCCCGGATACCAGCGCGCCGTCCTCCGGGTCCGCCGCCAGCCAGTCGAGCAGGAACAGCGTGCACTCCCGGAGCACGGGATAGGCGCGTTCCGACAGGAACGCCCGGTCCTGCGTATAGCGGTAGTGGTCGATCATGTGCTGCGCGCACCAAGCGGCGCCCATCAGCCACATCCCCCAGACCGGTTCCCCGTACACCGCCGCGTACCCCCACGCGTCGGTGTCGACGCCGGCGAAGAATCCCCGGCATCCCAGCTCCCGTGCCGCCCGTCCGCCGGCTACTGCCAGGCGCTCGGTGAGGTGGAACAGCGGCTCGTGACATTCCGGCAGTGCCAGCGGCTCGGCGAGCCAGTAGGCCTCCTGGAGATTGACGTTGAGGTGGTAGTCCGAGTGCCAGGGAGCGCGAAGCAGCGGGTTCCACACCCCCTGCAGGTTGGCGGGCAGCGTGCCGGGGCGGGACGCTGCGATGAACAGGTAGCGGCAGTAGTGGAAGTAGAGCAGCAGCAGCCCAGGGTCGGGCACGCCCGCTGCCGCGGCGCTCACGCGCGCGTCCATGGCCCGATCCCGGTTCGCGTCGACCGCGAGTTGCAGGTCCACCCGGCCGAACAGGCGTCCGTGGTCTGACTCATGACGCTCGCGCAGCTCGGCATACGGCCGGCCGGCAGCGTCGTCGAGCCGCCGCCGGCACGCGCCGACCAGGTCCCCGGACAGCGGGCGCGCAGGGTCGTCGAGCCGATAGTCGGTCGCGATGGCGGCCAGCACGGTCACGGAACGAGCGCCCCGGACCCGCAGCGACTCAGGCGTATCGACCGGGCCGCCGTCACCGTCGACGTCCAGGCGGACGACGACCGCGAACCGGACTCCCGCGTGCCCGCCGCCGTGGCCGGCCCGGGACGTCATCACCAGCTCGGCGCCGGCCCGGCGGTCGGTGACGCCGCTCTCGCCGCCCGGGTGCTGCAGCGCGAACGTGGCGCCGACGCACGGCTCATCGGCATCGAGGCGCAACACTACGACGTCGTCCGCGGCCGACACGAACGCCTCGCGGCGATGGCGGACACCCGCGCACCGATACTCCACGGTGGCTACCGCGGTCCGCAGATCGAGCCGCCGGCGGTAGTCGCTCACGGCTGCCTCCCCGTGGCCGAGCTCCATCGCCAGGTAGCCGGCCGGCTGGTAGCTGCGCGGGGTGATGCGCGGGGCAAGGAGATGGCCCTGACAATAGCGCTCCGCATCGAAGTAGCGGCCGGCGGACAGCAGGCGCCGGAGCTCCGCGACGTGACGCCGCGCGTGCGGCTGCATGGCCGGCACCGGCGGTCCGGCCCAGATCGTCTTTTCGTTGAGCAGCACCTGATCGCGCGCGACGCCGCCGTAGATCATGGCTCCCATGCGGCCGTTGCCGAGCGGCAGAGCGGCGCTCCAGCCGCGTGCGGGACGATCCCGGTCGGAGACCGGCCGGTCGAGCGCCGCCGGAGCGTCGTACCAGAGGCAGTGCACGGAGTGGGCGGCTCGCTGTGGCGTGCGGATTACGCCTTGATGTGGCCGAACAGCACTCCCTTCACGAAGTAGCGCTGCAGGAACGGGTACGCGACCGTGATCGGAAACACGGTGACCACGATCGTGGCGTACTTCATCGATTCCATGGTCACCAGCATCTCGGAGGTGACACTCTCCACGCCGGGCCTGAGGCTCTGCCCCTGCGCGGTGCTCAGCCTGTAGAACGCCTCCAGGCTCGCCATGGCCTTGATGAGGATCGTCGGTAACGTCCACAGCTTCTGGTCGAAGACGAAGTACGCGGACGCGAACCAGTCGTTCCAGTGGAACACGCCGACGAACAGGGCGATCGTCGCCAGCACCGGCCTGGACAGCGGCAGCACGATGCGCACGAAGATGCGGAAGTCGCCGGCGCCGTCGATCTTCGCCGAGTCCTCCAGCGACTGCGGCAGCGCCCGGAAGAATGCCATGAACAGGAGCGCGTGATAGTAGGCGAACAGGCTGGGGATGATGTAGACCCAGAAACTGTTGAGCAGGCCCAGTGCGCGGTACATGAGGTAGGTCGGGATCAGTCCGCCCGAGAAGTAGAGCGTGATCAGGCCGATCATCGAGTAGGTCTTGCGAAAGACGAGCTGCTTCTTGGAGAGCCCGTAGGCGACCATGGCCGTGAAGAACACCGCGGTCACCGTGCCCACGGCGGTGCGCAGGATGGTCACCAGGAACGAGTTGCCGATGAGAGGATCGGCCAGCACGACGCGGTAGTTGGTCAGCGTCAGGCGGCGCGGGAACAGGAACAGGCCACCCTTCGCCGAGTCGATCCCTTCGTTGATCGAGAGCAGGATGACGTAGTAGAACGGGTAGAGGGTGGCCGCGACGACGATCACCGCCAACAAGACCACGACCACGTTGGTGACGCGATCGTCCCTCGACTGGGCCATGCGCGCGAGCGCCATCAGAACAGGCTCCTTCCGCTGATGCGGCCCGACAGCCAGTTGGTGATGACCACCAGGATCAGCGCCAGCAGCGACTGCATCAGTCCGATCGCGGTGGCGAACGAGTAGCGGCCGAGCTCCAGCCCCATTTCCAGGGTGTAGTACTCCACCACGTACGAGGTCTCGCGGGTGAACAGGTTGCCGAGCAGGTACGACGTGTCCAGACCGGCGCGCACCAGTCCTCCCATGTTCAGGATCAACAGCACGGAGATGATGCCGGTCATGTTCGGCAGCGTGATCCGCCAGATACGCCGCAGCCGTCCCGCGCCGTCGATGATCGCCGCCTCGTAGAGCTGCTCGTCGATGCCGGCGATCGCCGCCAGGTAGATGATGGCGCTCCAGCCCATGCCCTTCCAGACGTTCACCAGCGTCGCCAGCAGCCGCCAGTACTCGGCCTTCGTCCAGAGCAGCACCGGTTCGTCGATCAGGCCGACGGCCAGCAGCACGTCGTTGACGATGCCGCGGCGGTCGAGCAGCAGGAGGAACAGGGCGGCGGTGACCACGTAGGAGATGAAGTGCGGCAGGTAGCTGGTCGTCTGCACCACCCGCTTGAATCCGGTGCCGGGAATCTCGTTGATCAGCAGGGCCAGCATGATGGGCACCGGGAAGCCGAGCACCAGTCCATAGAGGCTGAGCAGCACGGTGTTCCTGAACGCGGGATAGAACTCGGGATCGGTGAGCGCCCAGGTGAAGTGCTTCAGTCCCACGAACTGGCTGCCGAAGTAGCCTTGCAGGATCTTGAAGTCCTGGAAGGCGATGATCAGGCTGATCATCGGCAGGTAGGCGAAGATCGCCAGGAACAGCAGCCCCGGCAGGGTCATGAGCTGCAACTGGAGTTGCCCCCGGAACCGCCGTGCCAGGGGTACGGTAGCGACCGGCGCCGCGCGGTCGATTCCCGTTCTGTCCGCCATGGGTTCAGTCACGCCCCTTGCGCACGTAGTGGGCGGTCGGCGTGATCCGTTCGGTGAAGTGATCCTCGCCGCTGTCGATGCCGTCGAGATCCCACGCGTCCAGGTACCGCAGCGTCACCACGTGCTTGGAGTCGATGGGCGCGCCACGCACGAAGAAATGATACGCCAACCGCGCCGGGTTTGGCGGGTAGATGCGGTTGGCCATCGGCACGCCGTCCCCGGCGAACACCTCCAGCACCGACGCGTCCACGAACACGCGCAACCGCACCTCCGCGCCGGCCGGAAGCCCCACGGGCGCGGTGTACTCGTTGTCAGGCGTGAGCATGCGGAGCTGTCCGTCGGCGGTCGAGTAGGTGACCTCGCAGGCGAACGGTCCTTCGGCGATGCGCAGCCCGCAGGAGAAATCGCGGTACTCCAGATCGTCCGGCGCCCCCGGGTCCACGGCCAGGTCGATCTCCACGGATGAGCCCAGGATGCCGAGCTCACAGACCTCGCCGACGGCGAACGTGCGCTCGGCCCAGCGGCGGTGGTTGCGGCGGAGCGCGGCGATCTCGCGGGCGGGCACGACGTCGAACGTGCCCTGTCGGTTGGGAACGAACTCGCGCGGCACCGTGAACACCCCGGCCCAGCGGATGTCCGGGTCGCGCGTGCGGCGCTGCTTGTCCGGGATCCAGCCCCACATGAACAGCCGCCCCGCATCGTCGCGGGTCAGGACCGAGACCAGGAAGTTGTGCCCGTGATCGGCGAAGTCCCGCCGCTCCTCGATAAACCGGCCGTCCCGGATCGTGCCGACCATGTACTGGCGGTGGCTGAGGTTGCTGAGCAGATGCCGGCCGTCGTCGAGGGGCACCACGCACGGGCACTCGTAGTAGATGCCCTCCCCCTCGGGGTCGGCGGCCGACCACAGTACGCCGCGGTAGCGCCACTCGTAGAGGTCGGACGACTCGAACAGCAGGACCAGAGAGCCGGCCTTGTGCCGGCGCCCGGATCCGACGGCCATGAAGAAGCCGTCGCGGTCGCGCCACACCCACGGATCGCGCATGCCCATCAGGTGCTCGTCGGCGCGCTCCGGGTCGTAGGGGATGCCCAGGTCTTCGTGGTCGGCAGGGAGGGTGGCGACGGGGTTGGCGTGGTGCGCCCGAAAGCCCTGCAGGTCTTCTCCATCGCTGACCGCCAGGTACACGTCCCGGTTCTCGATCGTGTAGAAGGCGTACACCTTGCCTTCGTGCGCGATCAGATTGCCGGACCAGAGGTGACGATCCGCGGCGACGCCGTGCTCGGGGGAGGTGAGCGCGGGTGGGTAGTGCGTCCAGGTGACGAGGTCGGCGCTGGCCACGTGGCCCCACTGGCAGGGGCCGTGCATGGCCCGGAAGTCCGGCGCGTAGCTGTGCTGGTAGGTCAGGTGGTAGCGGCCGCCGACGTGGATGGGATGGGTGTCTCCGGCAGCGCCGAAGGGCGCGGCTATGTGGTAGCGGGGATACCAGGGATCGGCCCGCACTTCGCGTCGCAGCGCGGCCACGGTACGGCGGTAGGCCGTCAACCGGTCCGGCGCCGCGTTGCCCATCGACAGGCATCGTGTTCCAATTCGCCGGTGAGAACAACAGCCCGCGAGTCCGGCGCGGCAGGAGCCTGACGCATGCTGCTTGAGAACGACACCCTGCGCGTGGAGCTCCACGAGGGGATTCCGGTCGTCGCGTCGTACACCCACCTCGCCACCGGCCAGACGCTGCTCGGAGACCCGCAGCCGACGCCCCTGACGTTCAACGGCGCCGCGGTCGATTGGGGCGATCTGACCCTCGATCATTCCGCGACGGCTACCTCCGCGGCGTTCCACGTCACGTACGGCGACATCGCGTTCGACTACCGGTTCGACCTGGAGGCCGACTGCCTGCGGCTGCGCATAGACGGCATCTCCGGGCCGCTCGCGACGCTCGGCTTCGGCGGCTCGCCGCTGCTGCAGGTGAGCGACCGGGAGTACCGGTACGCCCGCATCTCGTTCGAGGACAGCGACATCGGCAAGAAGTGGTGGCGGGAGCACTTCGGCTCGGTCGGCGGCGACGAGGCGGCGTGCGACGTGATGCACGGCTGCGTCTACCACCCGGACCGGCTGTGCGCCTTCGTGCACGGCAACTTCCCCCTGCTGCCGGAGCGCCATGCCAACGGCGCCGACGGCTACTCGGTCGCCCTCAACGACTACCGCTACCGGGTGCGCTCGCGCACGATGTGGCCGCTCGACGTGAAGGTGGTGTTCCTCGGCGACTACAACGGCGACGGCATCATCGACTGGAGCGACTGGGCGCTCTGGGTCAACCGCACCCTGCCGGACGCCGACGAGCTGTACCGCTCGACCATCTCCTACAAGATCTTCCTGACGCTCAAGAACGACCAGGTGTTCACCACCTATCCGCAGATGATGGAGATCGTCCGCGCCATTCACAACGTCGCCGACGGCATCCCCCAGCTCATCTACCTGGTCGGCTGGCAGAACCAGGGCCACGACGACAACTATCCGACCATGGACCGGATCAACCCGCGGCCCGGCGGCAGGCACCGTCTGCTGCGCGCCATCGACGAGTGCAGGCGGGACTACGACACGACCGTCAGCTATCACATCAACATCGACGACGCCTATCCCGAAAGCCCGGACTGGGACCCGACGTACATGTCCGCCGAGAGCGGCAAGCCCTGCGGCGTCGTGCACGCGCTGGACTGGGAGCTCGGACACTTCCGGCGGCGCATGGAAGGGATGATGCGCATGGTGCCCGTGCCCCGGACCCTGCACGTCGACAACACCCGCATCTGCAACACGGTCGGCCGCGACTTCGACGGCATCGGCGAGCTGGAGGAGCTCTACTGCGGGCTGCTGCCCATGGCGGAGTGGCTGAAGGAGAAGGGCATCAGCCTCACCACCGAAGGGACGAACGGCATGCCCATCGACGGGACGCTGCTGTTCTCCGGGTGGTTCCACTACGACTGCCGGCTCATCGGCCGGCAGATGCTGCACCGCAAGATGGTCGGCGGCGGCGCCGGCCGCCACTTCGGCGAGCTGTACGCGCGCGACTACGCGCTCGGCTCCAACATTCACGTCGACTTCGCCTACGGGCGCCGGGATGTGGTGGTCAGCTATCTCGAGGATTTCCGCGGCATGGTCGACCGCATCTACCTGGGCTCGCTGCTCTACCTCTACTTCCTGGAGCGCGAGATGGTGGTGTGCCGCGGCACCTGGCCCGACGACATCCACATGGAGTACGACGACGGCACCGTCGTGGACATCACCTCCCGGTACACCATGACCGTCGTGCGCGGGGACATGGTGATCGCCAAGGACAACGACACACGCTGCATACCGCTGGGCGATGCCCTGTACATCTACTCGCCGGTCGGCGACCGGCAGAGCTTCGTCCTGCCGAGCGAGTGGCACGGCAAGCCGTTACGGATTGTCATGTTGTCCAGGGACGGCGTCGAGGAGCACGATTTTGCGCTGCCGGCCGACGCCCACTACCACGTGAAGCACGACCGCATCGACTTCCACTGGATGGCGACGTACGTGCCCTACAAGGTGACGCTGGCAGATCAGGCAGCCGACCCGGCGCGGCAGACATGACGCATGCTGCTTGAGAACGGGACGCTGCGCGTGCAGCTCCACGACGGGATCCCGGTCGTCGCGTCGTACACCCACCTCGCCACCGGCCAGACGCTGCTCGGAGACCCGCAGCCGACGCCCCTGACGTTCAACGGCGCCGCGGTCGATTGGGGCGATCTGACCCTCGATCATTCCGCGACGGCTACCTCCGCGGCGTTCCACGTCACGTACGGCGACATCTCGTTCGACTACCGGTTCGACCTGGAGGCCGACTGCCTGCGGCTGCGCATCGACGGCATCAAGGGACCGCTTGCGACGCTCGGCTTCGGCGGCTCGCCGCTGCTGCAGGTGAGCGACCGGGAGTACCGCTACGCCCGCATCTCGGCTTCCGAGCCCAGCGAGAACGGCAAGAAGTGGTGGCGGGAGCATTTCGGCTCGGTCTGCGGCGACGATGCCGCATGCGACGTGATACGCGGCTGCGTCTACCACCCCGACCGGCTGTGCGCCTTCGTGCACAGCAACTTCCCGCTGCTGCCGGAGCGCCACGCCAACGGCGCCTGCGGCTACTCGGTCGCCCTCAACGACTACCGCTACCGGGTGCGTTCCCGTGTGATGTGGCCGCTCGACGTGAGGGTGGTATTCCTGCAGGACTACAACGGCGACGGGACCGTCGACTGGAGCGACTGGGCGCTCTGGGTCAACCGCACCCTGCCGGACGCCGACGAGCTGTACCGGTCGACGATCTCCTACAAGATGTTCCTGACGGTCAAGAACGACCAGGTGTTCACGACCTACCCGCAGATGGCGGAGATCGTGCGCGCGATCCACAACGTCGCCGACGGCATCCCCCAGCTCATCTACCTGGTCGGCTGGCAATATCAGGGCCACGACGATTGCTACCCGTCGATGGACCAGGTCAACCCGCGGCCCGGCGGCAGGCACCGGTTGCTGCGGGCCATCGACGAGTGCGAGCGCCGCTACAGCACGACCGTCAGCTATCACGTCAACATCGACGACGCCTATCCCGACAGCCCCGACTGGGACCCGTCGTACATGACCGCCATGGACTGGGATCCCAGCGACGGTGGGCGACCCTGCGGCGTCGTGCACGCCCTGGACTGGGAACTGGGGCACTTCCGGCGGCGCGTGGAAGCGATGATGCGCACGGTGCCCGTGGCCAGGACCCTGCACGTCGACAACACCCGCATCTGCAACGCCGTCGGCCGCGATTTCGACGGCATCGGCGAGCTGGAGGAGCTCTACTGCGGACTGCTGCCCATGGCGGAGTGGCTCAAGGACAAGGGCATCACCCTCACCACGGAAGGGACGAATGGCATGCCCATCGACGGGTCGCTGCTGTTCTCCGGATGGTTCCACTACGACTGCGGCCTCATCGGCCGGCAGATGCTGCACCGGAAGATGGTCGGCGGCGGCCCCGGCCGCCACTTCGGCGAGCTGTACGCGCGCGACTACGGGATCGGGTCGAACATCCACGTCGACTTCGCGTACGAGCGCCGCGAGTTCGAGATCAGCTACCTTGAGGACTTCCGCGGCATCGTCGACCGGATCTATCTGGGCACGCTGCTCTATCTCTATTTTCTTGAGCGCGAGATGGTGGTGTGCCGCGGCACTTGGCCCGACGACATCCACATGGAGTACGACGACGGCACCGTCGTGGACATCACTTCCCGGCACACCATGACCGTCGTGCGCGGCGACATGGTGATCGCCAGGGACAACGACACGCGCTGCATCCCGCTGGGAGACGCCCTGTACATCTATTCACCGATCGGCGACCGGCAGAGCTTCGTCCTGCCGAGCGAATGGCACGGCAAGCCGCTACGGATCGTCATGCTGACCCGCGACGGCCCCGAGGAGGATGACGAGGCGCTACCCGCCCGATGGAAATACCGGGTCGAGCACGACCGCATCGACTTCCACTGGATGCCGCCGTACGTGCCTTACAAGGTGACGCTCGCAGATCAGGCTTGAGGGCCGGGCTCGTCCGGCTGCTCCCAAATCGATCGCAGCTCGTGGATGCGCATGCGGTCCACGCGTGCGGCCCCACCGGTGGTCCGCAGGCGTACGGCGCCGGCGGCCTGCGGAAAGGCGCACCGTACCGGTGTGTAGTAGCGGCCGCGCGCGCTGAAGATCTCGAGGAAGATCGTGTCGACCAGCAGCCGCAGGTCCAGCCGGCCGTCCACCGGGGACAGCGGCGCCCGTATGTCGTTGTCTTCCAGCGCCTCGTGGAACTGCAGCTCCATCGCCTGCAGGTCGAGCCGGATCTGTTTCCCGAAGATTTCCAGCGTCAGGGCGCGGGCGCCGGCCAGCGTCAGCTCCAGCTCGATGTCGAGGAGCCTGCCGGCGGGCCGCACCGTAAGCGGCGCGTCGTCGCTCACCATGGTGAGGTCAGGCACGCTCACGGTGTCGGTGCGCAGGCGGTCGAGCTCGGCCACCGGGTTCTGATGGATCCGCAGGCCTTCGTCCGTGCGCCGCAGGGTCAGCTCGATCGGGAAGGTGATGAGGCTGTTCAGCATCGGGTTCAGGCCGCTCACCTGGCCCTTGGCCACCAGGATGCGCCGGCCGTCCGGGGCGTCGTTGAAGGTCTGTGACGCGTACAGGCTGCCGTCGGTGTACTTGAAGCGAATGATGTCGGTCTCCGGCACGAAACGCGTGCCGTCGAACGTACCCAGGTAGTAGTCGCAGCTCGCGCCGAAGAACACCCACTTGCTCGTGCCCGGCTCGTCCTGAATGGGCAGCTCGAAGAGCTCCGGGCACTCGTGCACGCCGGGTACCTGGCTTTGAAACTGCCAGTGCAGCAGATCCGCGGAGGTCAGAATGAAATGCACGTCGTTGTGGATGTAGAGCACCATGACCCATTGCCCCCCGGGCTCGTACCAGAACACCTTCGCGTCGCGGTTGCCGCGATCGATGTTGCGGATGACCGGGTTGCCGTCGTAGGGACGCCAGGTGCGCCCCCGATCGGTGCTGTAGACGATGCACACATCCACCGACCGACCGTGCGACAGCCGGTTGGAGCCACCGTAGGCGGTGTAGAAGATCACCATCGGCGGACGGCCGGGGCTGCCCAGGCCGGACGAGTTGTGGTGATCGACGACGCACGAGCCGGAGACGGCCACACCCCGCTCGTCCGGCCAGAGCGTGTCGGGAAGCTCTTCCCACGTCACCAGGTCGCGGCTGACCGCGTGACCCCAGCCCCAGTTGCAGTTCTGGTTGCCGGGAGTGACGTTGCCCGGCACGTGCTGGTAGTGCAGGTGCCACTCCCCGTCGAGCCAGACCAGGCCGTTGGCGTCCGAGGACGCGCCGCGGCGGGGCGAGTAGTGGAGCAGCGGCCGGCCGGGCTCCCGGTACAGGTCGTCGCAGCCGACCATCCGGTCGCCGATGCACACGGCTGTCAGCAGGTCGGCGGCCGGCGGCGCCGCGGCGTCGTCGAGCTCCTCGATGCGCAGCGTGAGGTCCATCCCCTTCCAGGCCGACAGGTCGACCGGCACCCAGAAGTCCGGGTCGCCGGTCGCCAGGCTCACGGTGTTGGATGCGACCGTCCGCCCCCCGCCGGTGAGCTGTAGCTCGCGATAGGGTGATCGCAGGCTGATGGGGAGGTTGAGGAACCGGTGCCCGGCCCGGAAGCGGCGCTCCGCGAACGACGGCAACGGGACCGGCGGGGTGTCGGTCTGCGCCAACTGGTCGACCAGGATGTGACCCCAGGGGCCGGTGTGCTGATCGACGACCTCCACCCGGACCTGCGTGCCGGCCAGGTCGGCAAGGTCGAACCAGTCCCATGCCAGGTGGTCACAGCCGTCCGGTGCCCACTGGCTGCGCGGCGCCGTGCGCACGACATGCCCTTCGTGGACGAGGTTGACGGCCACGTACCCCGGGTCGTTGTTGCCGTAGTAGGTGTGCCGGCCGCCGCCGATCAGGAAGCTCAGGTAGCGGCGCTGGACGGTGAACGGCGGCGAGATCAGCCGGCCCAGCGCCGGGTCGCCGCCGTGGAAGCTGGAGGCATAGCCGCCGCCGAGGTAGCCGGTGACATCCGCCTGACCGGGCAAAGCGTCGTGCGCCGGCCCGGTGCCGAAGGCGGTGCCCTCGATCGTCCACCCGCCCCAGTCGTCACCCTCGAAGTCGGCGAGGAGGATGTCGGGCCGGGTCTCCATGGATGCCGCCATCAGTCGCTGCCGGCCGGACGATGGAGCACCCGCCCGGTGGGGTCAACCATGGTCCGTCACGGGTCGCCGCTTGCCGGCAACGGCGTTCGCGTGTACAGAGTGGCAGCGTCAGGAGGTCGCACATCGTGCAGGATGACAGGAACGACGCGCCGGTGATCCTCGAGAGCCGGGAGCTGCAGGTGGCGCTGGATCCGAACCTGCCACTGGTGCGCGGATATCGCCACCTGCCCACGGGCCGCGTCTTCGGTGGCAGCCGTGACGGTACGCTGCGGGTGAACGGCGCCGAGCTCCGCATGAGCGATCTGGAGATCGAGCCGCGCGCTATCGCCGACGGCCGCTGTTACCGCGTCGTGGTCCCGGAGCAGCAGATCGCGTTCGAGCTGGCGTTCTCGCTTGCCGGCGCGACGCTCTCGCTGCGGATGCAGGACATCGAGGATGATCGGGCGCCGCTCGCCAGCCTGGAGTGGGTGGACAGCCCCCTGCTGGTCTGCGAGGACCCGACATTCAGCTTCTTTCGCATGTTCACGACCGAGCCCGACCTCGAAGCGATGGGAAAGATGTGGCTGCGAGACGCCGACGGCGCCGTCCGCGGCGCCCCGGACGAGGCCGAGCCGGTGCCGCTCATCTACGGCGCGATCTACCAGCCGGAGTCGGTATGCGCGTTCCTGCACTCCAACTACCCGCTGTTTCCGCAGGCACACCGGATCACCGGAGGGCGGTGCGAGGTTCACCTGGGCGAGTACCGGCATCGGGTGCGCGACCGCGTGGTGCCTCCGCTGGAGGCGGAGATCGTCTTCCTGGGCGATCTCAACCAGGACGGGCGGGTGGACGCCAGCGATTACCGCCTGTGGGTCAATCGCCGCCTGCCCGACGGCGATTCCGTGTACCGCACGTCGCTCTGGTACAAGATCCTCTGCGACATGAGCGGCCACTATTCCAAGGTTGGCGTCACCTCGACGATCGAGGAGTGCGAGCGGATCATCCGCTCGATCCATCACGTGACCGACGGCCTCCCGCAAGCCGTCTTCGTGGTCAACTGGAACGGCCAGCAACCCGAAGCCGCGTACCCGGCACTCGACCTGTACAACCCCAACATCGGCACCCCGGACGAGCTGCGCGCGCTGGCGGCGACGTGCAAGGAGCTGGGGGGGCTGCTCAGCTACCACACGAACATCGACGATGCCCACCGCACCAGCAAGGACTTCGACGAGGCGCTCCTGGGCCGGCGCTACGACCCGGGCGGGACGGTGTTCGACGAGGACGGCGAGGCCTGGGACGAGTCGGTCATCGCCGGCATCTGCCACACCCGCGACGTGGAGAGCGGGGCGATCTTCCGCCGCCTGGAGGCGATGATGCGGCAGGTCCCGGTGGAGCGGACGATCCACATGGACAACATGCGGCTGACCAACTGCGAGCCGGGAGCGGACCCGGACGGCGTGGGCGTGATCGAGGAGCTGGTGTGCGGCCTCCTGCCGATCGTGGAGTGGCTCCGCGACCGCGGCATCAGCGTGTCGGGAGAGGGGTACAACGGCCTGCCGATCGACCCGACGATGCTGAACGCCGCGTTCTGGCACCACGACGCGAGCGACCGCTCCCGGCAGATCTTCCATCGCAAGGTGATGGGCGGCGGCCGCGGCGACCACTACGGCGGTGCGACGACCATGGACTTCGGCATCTGCAAGTCCATCCATCAAGACATCACGTACCGTCCGGTCAGCGTCTCCTCGCTCGGCAAGGAGACGTTCCTGCAGTATTTCCCGTGGCTGCACGAGCAGACGCGGGCGACCCTGTCGTTCCTGGACAACTGGGACGTGATCGTCGACCGGATCTACCGGGGATCGCTGCTCAACCTGTTCTACCTGGAGCGGGAGATGCTGTCGTGGGACGAAGAGGGCGACGGCGTCCGGATCCGCTTCGCGGGCGGCGTGGAGGCGCAGGTGTGCATCGAAGGGCCGGACCATCTCCACGTGACCTGGGGCGACGTGGTGGTCGCCGACGGCGATGACCGGTTCGTGCCGCTCGGCGATGGCGTGTACTGCTACAGCCTGCGCGGCGGACGCAGGGAGTGGACGCTGCCGGCGGGGCTTCGCGGGCGGCGGCTTGCACTCTACAGCCTGAGCCGCGACGGGCGGGGACCGGCGCCCGAGCACGCGGTGGACGGGGAGCGCCTGACCCTGACGCTGGCCGCCGGCGTACCGGTCAAGGTGACCGCCGCCGGCCCGGGAGGCTGACCCGGCCTATTCACGCGCGTGGGTCGCGAACGCCGTAACCGTCGACGCTGGAGGCCCTTCATGGCCGAGTGCACGCATTCCGGGAATACAGGCTCTGCGTTTCTCTTCTATCCTGCTTTCCCGTAGTATGGCATTGTGAAAAGCGTCATCAACGTAACGAAACGGGGCGTTCTGACACTGCCGGTGAAATTCAGGAGACGGCTTGGTCTCACGGACGACAACCTGGTGATCGCTGAGTCGACTCCGGAAGGAGTGTTGCTACGGCCAGCCGTTGCGCTGCCAATCGAGATCTACACGGATGAACGAGTGCGAGAGTTCAACGAATCAGAGGCGGAGCTGGCGGCTGAGTTCGACTCCGAGGTCAAGCGGCCCGGTTAGGTGCGGATATTCCTCGATGCGAATGTCCTGTTCTCCGCTGCCCAGACTGCCGGTGCCGTGCGCAAGCTCATCGCTCGTTTGCACGAATCAGAGCACCAGTTGGTTGCGGATGCGCATGTGTGGGAGGAAGCCAGGCGAAACCTGGTCGCACGATACCCGTCAGCGCTTCCCGCTCTCGATGCACTGGCGGAGACGATCGAGATTTTCCCGCTCCATGGCGGCGATCGAGATCGAGGTGTGGGAGCCTTGCCAGTCGACGACAAGGACAGGCCGATCCTTGTCGCGGCGATCAACCTCGACTGTCGTGCGCTCGTCACCGGCGACCGCACCCACTTCGGTCACCTGTTCGGGAAAGCCGTGCAGGGCGTCACGATCTACAGCCCTGCGCTCGCCGCTCGATCTCTGCCGTGAGGCGGCGGTCGGCCCGAACGCGGCGTGTCAGCGACAGGCCGAGGCTTGCGGGCCGTAGCTGAACTGAAATGAACAATTTGGGACGATGGGAACCCGCACGGGGCGGCGTCCCGGTCGCCGCCAACCACAGCTCGCCGCTGCACTTCCGACCCGCGCGCGGCAGGCTGTGCGACACCATTCCGTTCCATCACGAAGGCGAATACCACATCTTCTACATCCGCTGTGACACTGAGGGCGGCGTTCCGTGGGACCACATCGTCTCCCGCGACCTCGTGCATTGGCACGAGCTGCCGACCGCCCTGGATCGGGATCCGAGCGACCCGCACGGCCCGGACGGGCGTGACATGTTCACCGGCTGCGTCGTCGAGCACGACGGCGTGTTCCACGTCTTCTACACCGGCCACAACCCGGCGAATCCCGACGGCGCAGAGATTATCTGCCACGCCACCAGCGCCGATCTGGTGACTTGGCAGAAGCACCGCGAGCACTGCTTCGGGCCGGACGGCGCCGTCTATCATCCGCGCGACTTCCGCGATCCGTTCGTGTTCCGGCACGAGGAAGCCGGTGAGTGGTGGATGCTGCTGTGCGCCGGACTGGCGGGCTCGGACTTCTCCGGCATCGCCCGGCTGGTATCGACCGACCTGGTCTCCTGGAAGCCGGCGGAGCCGCTGCTCCTGGACCCGCCGCTGCTGGAGGGCGAGACCGGAGCGCCCGAGTGCCCGGACCTGTTCCGCATCGGCGACTACTGGCATCTGCTCTACACACGGCGGGGGCAGAACATCAGGCGTGCGCGCCACGTCGAGGGGCCGTTCACGCACGGGGTGCCGGCTCAGCTCGACAACACACTGCTGCTGGCCGGCAAGCGCCTGTTCGACGGCCGCCGCCACATCTATTTCGGCCCGCTGTCCGGGGACCACGACGACAGCGTGATGAACGTCCCGCGCGAGCTGTTCCAGGGCGACGACGGCCACCTGCGCGTGCGTCCGGTCCGCGAGGTGATGGATTCTTTCGTGAACGTCGTCCACGAATCGGCGGACGGCGGATTCGACCTGCCGGCAACAGGCTATCGCTGCCCGGTGCCCGCCGACTGCCTGGTGCGGTGCTCGGTCGAGCTCGCCGAGGACGCCACCCTCACCATCGGCCTGCGCGCCGACCCCGACGGCAGCGGCGGCATCCCGCTCACCGTCCACGCCGGCCGCCGCTCGCTGGAGCTCGGCCCCTACCATCGGAGCTGGGGCGACGCCGCGCTGCCGGTCATCACGCTGCAGGTATTCGTGCTCGGCACGGTCATCGAGTGCTATCTCGACGACCGCCTGGCCATGGTCGGGCGCACCTACGAACGACGCGGCGGTTACCTGTCGATCGTCAGCCACGGACGCACGGCACGCGTGCTCGCGCTCGAGGTGCGCGAAGCGCCGACACCCCGCTAACACCGCTCGTCGGAGATGGCGGCGGATCCTTATCTTCGGCCAGTCAGTTCTCGAAGGTGACTGTCGAATACTCTCTTGAAGTCGAGCAGGCGTTCGACCATCCAGTCATGAATCTCCTCGAGCACATCGTCGCTGTCATCGATAGTTCCAGCGCGGTCCGTCGCCACCCGGCAAGCTCGCTTCTCCTCCAATGATTGCCAGTCCAAAGCGTATCCCAGTTCAGCTTCGATATTCTCCTTATGTTTCTCCAGACCGTCGAAGAGCGTACGGTTCTCGTTCTCATCTCCAGAGTCGATATAGACTTCTATTCGAGCCTGCTGCTGGGCGGTGAAGTTAGCGCCATATCTGAATCGCTGGCCGTATCCGGAGGAGAAAGTATACCAGTTCTGGGCCTGAGCACGTTTCGCTGAGGTGAATCTGTGACGTTCCCTCAGAGTGTCTATCAGTCTCTGGAAGAATGCGCGATAGCGTTCGCCCTTTGCTGACGGGCTTCCCGTGGTTTGCTTCGTGACTCTGCCGACACTCTCTTTTCGCCAGTCGTTGGGAGCCGCCACCAGATTGAAGTGAGGAGCCGGTCTGGACTCGTCAATCCTCCAGAGCTCGACAACCACGCCGAAGAACAGGGTGTCTTCACCTGTGCGCTGATTCAGCCAGTCGAGGGCTTGCCGATGCTCGTCGCGGAATTCTCGCGTCAGCCATACGACTACGTTGGCATCGAATCCAGCCGCATACGTGAGCAGTTTTCCAAGGTGATCGTGGTCGGTCCCCTCCAGTTGGTTTTCGATGACAACTGGGCGGTTTCCGCTCAGGTCGGAAGCGAGAATGTCCAGGGAATACCCGCCTACATCTGCTTCTCGCTGTCGCAGCTCCAGCTCCATACCGAGTGCCGCTCCCAGTTCGGAGATGTTGTCGGCCAGCCACGGCGTAAAGTCGGATGGCTCACTGGGCCACACGTCACGAAGCTCGATCCGTTGAATGTTTGCGAGTGTTGCTTCCGTCAGCATTCAATCTCACTCCCCGCGGTTGTCCGGTTTTTCCACCGATGGAGGCGCACTTGTGGGCGTTGGCTTGATCGGCTGGGTTACTGAACCAATTGACGCCGGGCACCTCTGAGGCGATGCCGGTTGACCGGAGAATTCACGGTACGGTGCATACGTCCCGGTGTCAATCTGCCCCTCCCTCTTCGATCATACCAATCATTGCACGCTGTTCCTCTCGCGTGCGGTCGGGCCGCAGTGCCCCGGCGGCGGTCAGCAGGCGACCTTGAACAGCTCGGCTATCGCAGCCGGCGCACGGGCGTCCAGGCCGTGCTCTTGCAGGTGTGCGGTCCACGATCCCAGGTAATTCGCGAATGTCGCATCTGCATTCGGGTCCCAGTGATTCAGGTGGCAGCAATCCTGCCAGAGGGTAGGGTCGGCTCGGAACGCATTCCGCAGTGCGACCGCGATCGTTCCGCACATCTCGCGTTCATATGGATTTGTTTCCAGTTCGGGGAGGATTCCGGCAAACCAGTCAGGAAGATGATCGCGGTTCAGCCGAGGATATCGTGCGGCGGTGCGCTCGGCGTACATGTGGTGATTGGGTGCGAATCCGGCAGCGTCGGGGATGGCCTCCGGGGGGTTCGATTTCCAGAGCTGAGCCAGACGATGCAGCACGAACAGAGAGGCGAGCTCGCAGATGCTCTCTTCGAACCATCGGTGCTTGTGCCCCTTGTGACGATCGAAGTTGGTCATGACGTGGCAAAGCTCGTGTGAGAACTGGTACGCGTACTGACTCCAGTACCTGTCCCGTGCGCTGAGTCTGATCTGGTAGGGTCGCTGACCGTCGAATACCTGGGGAGCGCGGCTCCAGGGGGCCACGCGTATCGGAGCGTCGGGTGCCCGCCCGAACGCATCGGTGAGAACTCCCGCGGCGGACGCCAGAACGGCGTGTATGGATCTGAGGCTGGTCGCTCCCCAGTTGCCGTTCTCCACCGTCACGAGAGCGCAGGCCGTTTCGGAGCTCACTCGGCTCCCTCGACCTTGGCCGATGCCGGGAGCATTCCATTCGCACCTCGATCTGCCGGCAGCAGCATGCGCCGGAAGTCGACAAGGTCACGGCAGACCCAGCCGTCGGCTTCCAGGGCAGCGCGGTGTTCCGCCGGGAACCGCGGGGAGAACAGCGCCAGTTCGCGATGCCAGTCGCGGAACCTACTTCCCTCCTTGGTGGAAAGAAACCGATCAACATGGCCGCGGAACGTGCTAAGCGACATCCGATCGTGTCTTTCGGGGCTGCGTTTGCATGAGCCGAAGCGTACGCGCTGTTCCTCATCGTTCCAGGCGACGACATCGATCTCCACCGATCCCGGTGTTCGCTGCGCCCTGTTCCAGTAGCCTGCTGCGCGATCGGTCATCGGAAAATCGGTGTCACCGGCACGGGATGCCTCCTCGCTCGCTTCCCGTACCATCCGCTCGAAGGCATGCCCCTCCTGTGTGCTGAGCCTTGGCAGCAGCCGCTCCGCTACGCGGCTCGCCGGCTCGATTCGTGCCGCCTGGCACGCGGATTGCATCACGCTGAGCCATGCGCTGAGGAACGGGTCGGCAACGACGTATCGGGCGCGTCGCTGCCGTTCATGCGCGAACAGGGGGAGTTGCCTTTCGATGAGCCGCAGGTCCTGCACGAGGGTCGTCAGATACGGTCCCATGCTCGTCAGTTCGGGCAGCGCGTCCCGAACGTCCCCATGGGTACAGCTTCTTCGCTGCGCCACGACTCGGAGAATGGCGAGGTAGTTTCGGTGCAGTTCTCGTCCCAGGAGGCTGTCGCCTTCCTCGCGCAGCGGCGAATCGGAGCGCAGAAAGAGCCTCTCGCAGACCTGCTGCGCCCATGGCGCCCATGCGGGAATCGCGTCCAGGCCGTCCGCTTCGGCGAAGTGGCGCCAATACTTGGGCACGCCACCGAAGAGGGTCCGCAGGGTCAGGCAGCGCTCCGGGGCCTCGGCTCCGTGATCGCGGCATACCTCGAGGATCGTCCGGAGGTCCCAGGGGCCGAGCGTCAGATCGAACGTCGTGCGTCCGAACAGGGGTGCGCGCCGGTCGTCGAGCAGGGCTTCCATCTCCGACTGAACGGAGCCGAGGAGGATCAGTCCGCCGGCCCTGTCTTGGTCCTGAAGACGGTCGACCTGCGTCTGCAGGAGCGACGGCAGGCCGCGGAGGGGCCCCTGGTGGCAGATCTGGAACTCGTCGAGGGCCACGATCGTTCCCGCCGAGCACAGCGCCCCCACGGCAGCCGCTACGCCCGGCAGGTCCCGGATCGGGGGTGATCCGTCGATCCGAGCCTCCAAGCCCGCTTCCCGGACTGCGTTTCGGAACACCGCTGCCAAGTCCGCAGGGCTGCTGTCGGGGATCTGGATCAGCAGCGTCGTGCGACCGTCCGGGTCATCCTCCTGGAGCGTCGTCAGCGCCTGTTGGATGAGTGCGGTCTTCCCGATCCGCCGGCGCCCGCGGATCGTACCGAAGAACCAGCCGCGCCGGCGTATCCTTTCCAGGAGCGAGCCCAGCTCCTCCTGGCGTCCATAGAAGGTCCAGCGAGCGCCCATGAATACAAGATAAAAATATTTCCAAGATCGCGCAAGGTTTCCGGCAGAAGGCGAGGTCATCATCGGTCAGCACGGCCATGACCTGCAGGCGAAGCTCCTGCGTGGCGCCCACCATTTCTGGCTGCTCCTGCAGGAGTGGGGCGATGTCACTTCTCGCCGGGCAACCCCACCGTTGCTCGTTTCGCGCGGAGCTGCGACGTCGTTGCTCCGTCAGTCTCCCATTTTGGTCCAGGGTATTCTTGGTTCCGCATCTCCCCGGATGCGATTCCACCAGTGCATCGCCAAGGTCTGGGCGCCCGCGATCTGAGCCGCGGTCATCTGCCGCGCAAGTTCATCGCGTTCGCTGGTGGCCTGATCATGACTCTGTGCGGCCGCGAGGTTCAGCCATGCATGGGCCACGACCCGGCTTGCTCGGACTCCGTTGCCGTAGCGATACGCCACCCCGAGCGACCACTGAGCGCTGCCGTATCCCCGCTCGGCCGCTCGCCGGTACCACCGGGCTGCCTCCGCGTGATTCTGCTGCACGCCGACGCCGGAACTGAACATGCTTCCGAGGAGCCACTGAGCTTCCACCTGCCCCTGGTGGGCCGCGAGTCGGTACCACCGCGCCGCTTCCAGGTAACTCTGCGGCACGCCTGTGCCGTCGTAGTACAGGGTTCCGAGCCATCGCCGAGCATCCGGGTTGCCTGCTTCGGCTGCAAGACGGAACAGACGGGCGCATTCCAGGTAGTTCTGCGGCACGCCCTCGCCGAAGTAGTGCATGATCCCGAGCTTCGACTGAGCTTCCGCGTCCCCTTGATCGGCGGCGTATCGGAGCCACCGTGCCGCTTCCGCGTAGTTCTGCGGCACCCTGTGCCGTTGTGGTACAGGGTGCCGAGCCAGCGGCGAGCGTCCGGGTGGCCTTGTTCGGCCGCACGCCGGAACAGGCGGGAGGCTTCCAGGTGGTTCTGCGGCACGCCCTCGCCGAAGTAGTACATGGTCCCGAGCATCGACTGAGCTTCCGCTTGCTCCTGATCGGCGGCGCGTTGAAGCCAGCGTGCTGCCTCCGCGTAGCTCTGTGGCACCCCTGTGCCGTAGTAGTACATGAGCCCGAGCGACAGGAAAGCGCCGGCGTCGTCTTCCGAGGTTGAGAGCGGCTCTGCGGGCAGCGGACCTTCCAGCAGCTTCGCCAGAGGGTTTGCGGGGATCGCGAAGATGAGATTCTGTCCATCGCGGACGGAGGCGACCGTGATACCGATGACTTCGCCCGCGGCGTTGAGCACCGGGCCGCCGCTGCTGACGGGCGGGGTCGGAGCCGCGATCTGCAATACCGTGCCGGACTCGATCTCGCGGATACCACTGACGATACCCTCCAGGAACGCGCCGTCGGGTCGCCGCAGATTCCCTGCGATGTAGACATGATCCCCTGCCTGCACGGCGTCGCTGTCGCCGATGGGCAGCGTGGGCAGCCCAGTGGCCGGGATTTCGATCACCACCAGATCCCGTTCGCGGTCCTTCGCCGTCACGTTCCCAAGCGCGTACTTGATCTCCTCACCCGCGAGACTCACGTATCCCGCCGACGCGCCTTCGACGACGTGAAGGCTGCTGGCGATCAGCCCGTCACGGACAAGGAAGCCGATGCCGGAGCGCAGTGGTTGACCGTTCTCGTCCTCCACGGTGAGAAGCACGGTGGATCTCAGGGCGGTCCCGGCAATCTCCTGGGCGGTCTCGGCGCTGACCACACTCGTTCCGAGGAGTGCGAGTGCGACCGTCAACCGCATCGCTCTGCGCCTCATCGTCAGTCGCGGCATGGTAGACGATGCGCGGCGCAAGAACAGTGAGTACTGAGCATCAGCCGGGCGAGCGAGGCCTCGCATGCGGGAAGGCGGAAACGCTGCCGGAGCTTGGCCGGCCGTGCTACGGTGCGCGCGTTCGCCCGCCACGGGCCGAGCAGGCGAGGGGAAACATGCCGCGAGTGAGCGTTGACGAGGCGATTCGACGGGTCGCCGTCGAGGGCTGGTGCGTCCTGGATTCGGTGATCCCGCCGGGCGAGGTGGCCGGCGTGCGGGAGGCCGTGCTGGAGGTGTCGCGGCGGGAGCCGGACGCGGACAAGCCGCGCATCGGCATCGGCGGGCTGATCGCCAAGACGCAGGCGTTCGCGCCCTACGTCGCCGAGGAGCGGCTGCTCGGCGTGGCCCATGCGCGCCTGGGCAAGCCGGCGCGCATCTCCATGACGCACGGCATCGTCACCGCGCCCGGCTACGGCCGCGCCAACTGGCACGGCGACTGGCCGTTCAGCCTGCGGCAGGACCAGAAGGTCCTGCACCCGTACCCGATCGACGCGCCGATGCACATCACGACCCTGTGGGCGCTCACCGAGTTCGGCGCCGCCACCGGCGGCACCGCGATCGTTCCGGGCAGCCACCGCTTCGGCAACAACCCCTCGGGCGACAACGGCTACGGCGAGCACACGCCGGCCCCCTCGGAACTGCAGCCGCACCTGGACCCGGGCGACGTGCTGATGATCGACAGCCGCGTCTGGCATACCAACGGCGACAACATCAGCGACCGCACGCGGGTCGGCATGGCGGTCCGCTACGCGCCGTGGTGGTACAACATCCACGTGCTGACCGCCGGTATCCGCCAGTACGAGGAAGGGGCGGCCGAGCGCGGCCTGCGCGCCGACGACGTGATCCCGATCACGCCGGAGCAGTACGAGTCGCTGCCGGGACCGGTGAAGCCGCTGCTGCGCCACATCGTCGTCGGCCAGAAGGTCCGGGCGGCATGAGCGATTCCGACGGGGCTCACACCGTCGGCGCCGAGGAGGCGCTCCGCCGCGTGCGGACCGAGGGTTGGTGCGTGATCGACGACGTCATCCCGCAGGACGAGCTGGCCACGGTGCGTGACAGCGTCTCCGCCACCCTCGACGGCCGTTCCAAGCTGCGCGGCGTGATCGCCTGCGACCGTTCGTTCGCTCCCTACTTGGTCGATGAGCGGCTCACGACGATCGCCGCGGGGTTGTTCGGCCCCGAGTCCCGCATCGCCAGGACCGACGCCTTCGCGGCCGGTACCGGCGCCGCCGGTACCGGCTGGCACGCCGACTGGCCGTTCTCCGGCGACGACAGCAATCGGGTGGCCGTGCCGTACGGCGACCTGGCCATGGCGGTCACCACGCTGTGGATGCTCACCGATGCTCCCGCGGACGCAGGCGCCACCCTGATCGCCTCCGGCAGCCACCGCACGCACGACAACCCGGCCGTCGCTCCCGGTTACGCCGCCGACGCGGAGATCGCTTCGCAGATGCTCCCGGAGGTCCCGGCCGGCAGCGTTCTGGCGTTCGACAGCCGCCTGTGGCACCGGACCGCCGCCAACGCGGGCGCCGAACGGCGCCTCTGGCTCGACATCCAGTTCGTGCCGTGGTGGCTGGACGTGACCAGCATGATCCCTGGGCTGGCGGACTACGAGACGCGTGCCGAGGGGCTCGGCTACCGGCCCGTGGAGCTTCGGCCGCTCGACGGCGCGGCCTTCGCGGCACTGCCGGACGCGGTGAAGCCGCTGTTCGACCACTTGCGCCTCGACCAGGGCGTGATCGCATGGCATCCAGACGCACCGGCGTCCTCCTGAACTCGACATCCGCGATCCGGCGCAAACCCTGCAACGACAGGGTGTTCGAGCCGACGCGGCGCTTGAGCGAGACGATTCACACTTCGCGCACCGCGATGGCGCGGTCGCCACTGGCGGACATGCTCACGCCGGTTGTCGGCGCGTGGCCGCGAATCCGCCTGCACATGTTACCTCGACGCATCGGGGGCTGAACGAACCGGCGGACCGAAAAAACGGTTCGCCTCTGCCACCATCACAGCCGCCCAGAGGCGGCAGTGCGATCCAGGCGCCATACGTCCCCCGGACGCCACGCACACTCAACGCGGTGAGTGAAGTCGTGCTTGCTCAGCTCTACCTGCTCCGCCGAGATGGTTACCGCGCTTCCCGCTGCGAGAAACAGAGCATCCCGGTGGACGTGAACAGCACATGCGTGGCGCCGGCTCCAGGGCGTGTGTGTCAGTTCCTCCCATTGTTCGCCGTCCGCGGAATACCATACGTCACTGCGATTGCCTTCGGTCCAAACCTCAGCCGGGTGGTCCGCCACTCCTCGGTGCCCTCCTAACACCCAAAGCCTACCGTCCCACGCCGCGGTATCGTGATAGGATCGTGCCGGCCAGGGAGCTTCTCCCTTCGCCAGGTGACAGGTCCATTCGCGTCCGTCTGCCGACGACCACACATCGTTGTGGTAGAGGCGCGTCTTCAGTCTTGGCTGCTGCTCAAGGTCGTATCGCAGTGAACTCAACGTGGTCCCGCCCGTCCCAACGTATCCCCCGCCCAGGATCCACATTCGATCGTGGAGGACAGGCACGCCGCCATTCGCGCCGGTGATCATACCCCTAGAGGCCCATGGCGCGCTGTCCGTCACCAGCTCCCAGCTCAGACCGTCCTGTGTCCGCCAGACGTCGCGCAACGGTGGAGGCGCCGGCGGAAAGGGTTTCCCAGCCTTCAAGTCCGCCACGAAGTTGGTCTGGGCGGGTACGCTGGCCTGGCCACCCATGACCCAGATCGAGCCGTCGAAGACAGTGACCATCTGGTTGCCGCGCTCCTGCCAGGGTACGGTTGACGCGACGAGTTCCCAATTCACGCCATCTTTCGATTTCCACACGTCGTCGGGGGTCCCGCTCTCGGCCCCGACAATCCAGATGTAATCATCGTGCACCACGGCCCCGTGCATGTGCCGGCCGCTCCATGGCGCGGTGGCCGCCAGGGACCATCTGCCACCATCGTCATCCGAGCACCATACCTCCGAACACACCTCCGACTCGAAAGAGCCAGCGCCAACGCCGGCGAGATCGGGCCTCTCGCTCGCGTACTGGTTCCAGCCACCCAGGAGAAAGAGTTTGTCCCGGAAGGAGACGAGCTGTGCCCCGTCGCGAGGCGACCATGTCACCTCCGCACTCACACAATTCCAACGGTATGCGGTGGTCATTGATTCTCCTCGATCCAGCTTGTGCACCGACCCGGAGGTCCTGTCAATAGGTGTGTAAACGAGTCAGGCAGCGTCCCGCTCCTGATGCTCGTCGATGCGAACTCCGTCTCGGTGTTCGGCTCCCTCCCACACGTCGTGCAGTAGCTCCGGAGCGTTCAGCTTCCGGAATTTCGTCTCAGCCAACAACGGCATCTTCCAGATCACCGCGGTGGCGTTGGCTACTTTCTTGCATCGATTCGCTGCGTCGGTCCGTAACCCCGGATTATTCGCCCTCCAGTGCGAAAGTTGGCTGAATTGAGGATTCGGGGCGGTTCGCGGAGCGGATCGGCGAAAACGCGGACCTCGGTTGACGCTTGTGATCGGCTGGGGCACTGGATGAGCGATCCGCGGGTCGTGATCGACCGCGTCAGACGGGTTCGCGGGGTTTCCGAGCGGATAGGCCGGACATGGTACGGCCCGTAGCAGAACGCCCGCGGACCGATCGGAGTGCCGCGCTGAGCGTCAGCCCGGCGCCCAGTCGAGCGCCGCAAGCTTGCCCCACAGCCGCTGCCAATCGGGGGCGAAGTCCTGGGCGATGACGAACGTCAGCCGCCGCCCGTGGCGGACCACCCGGCTGGCCACCCGCAGCACCCGCTCGCGCAGCCGGCGCAGACTCCAGCCGGTGCCGGTGGCCTGCTCCATCACGCAGCGCCCGGCGTGCAGCACCTCGTAGGCCAGCAGGTTCAGCAGCAACAGCGTCTCGTTCTGCGCCCGCACTCCTGCTTCTTCCGGCTCGGTGGCGGCCTCCAGGCGGCGGCCTCGGTAGTGGCTCTTCGCACGCGGCGCCGACGACAGCGCCGGCGCCAACACGTCCATGAACTCTCCCATGTGCCCTTCGGCCTTGCCCCGCATGCGGTACAGCCCCAACAGCCGCGCGCCGCAGTAGCGGTTGCGCTTGAGGTTGGTGATCAGCCAGAAGTAGTCGAGGAACAACTCTCCGGGCCGCTCCAGCACCACCAGCACCATCCGCCGCGGGTGCTCCCAGGAGTCGGCCTGGTAGCGCAGCTCGTGGCACCACACCCGTCCCTCGCGCGGCGGACGCCCCGGCGCCCGGCGCAGATACGGCTGCGCCATGCGGTCCAGCACCGCGTTGTTGCGGATGCGCGCCACGTAGTCGATGCCCGCTGACTCCAGGCCCTTGAGCGTCTGTCCGTCGGGAAACCCGGCGTCCATACGCACCAGCACCGACTCGCACACCCGCGGTCGCACGCGCTCGACCACCCGCTGGATGAACTCAAGCGCGCCGTCGGCCGAGCCCACCGCGCCCGGCCGCAGCGTGCCGTCCAGCAGGTCGCCGCTCTCGGCGCAACTGGCGATGAGCGCATGAAACATCCGCTGCCCGTAGTAGCCGTTGTACTGGCTGCCGGCCTGCTGCCCGTGCACCTCGAACGGCAGGCCGTCCAGGTCGATCATCAACCGCTTGTACCGCCGGCCCCCGTTGTCTTTCCACAGCCGGCGCAGCGCCAGCTCGATGATCCCCTCACGCACCACCTCCTGGTTGGTCGGCGCGCTCAACAGACCCACCAACCGCGACAGCGTCGGCTGCGAGGGCAGCACGCTGTCGGGCTCCAGCGCGCACGTGCCGCGGCGGGTGTCGTTGGCCACCCGAAAGCTCGGGTCGTGCCGCAGCCGGTCGGCGTCGTCCTGGTCGCGCCAGCCCTGGCCCAGCAGCAACAGGCTGGTCCGCAGCAGGTCGCCCAGCGGATAGGTGATCAGCAGCGGATTGCGCGGATCCAGCAGCCGCTCGTCCATCCAGTCGACGATGCCGGTACGCTCCATGATCTCGCGCAGCAGCAGCGCGCCGCTGTCGGCGCTCAGATGATCCGCCCGCGCCTCGACCTGCACCGAGCCGTTGAAGGTCGTCGAAAAGATCGGTAGAGTCTCACCCACGGCGTGTCCCGTCCTTTGCGGCAGTTTTGGCCTAACACCTTGACTCTACTGCAAATCGGCGGACGCGCCTACTTTTTCTCCACTCCTACGCGAATAAGCCGGGTTCAACGAGAACCGCCGCGCCGGCGTCATCGTCGATCCCACACGGACGCCCGCCGCCGACGCGGAGGCGGCGCAGGCGGTTGCCGCCACCGAGCACCCCGCCAGCGACGCCGACGCTGCGCAGGCCGACACTGCGCAGGCCGACCCGGTTGAGGCCACCGACCGCGCCACCCGCGACGCCCGCGACAAGCACGCACCTCTGGGCCGCGCGGCGCGCGACGTCGAACGCCGCACGCTCGCCAGCGCCGGCCTGATGAACGAAGCCACGCCGGTGTTCGCCGAGCCAGCCCACGCGGTCGCCTGCGGCGGCGTCCTGACGGCCCTGCCGATGCTGCTGCGCGAGGGTCTGCTCGGCGCCGCCAACCGCCTGTTGCGCCTGCCGGCCGGATTCTATGGCCTGAGCACCATCCTCCTGTTCGTCGCCTGCATGACGCTGGGCCGTGTGCGCAACCCCGAGGCCCTGCGCTATCAGGCGCCCGGCGAGTGGGGCGCCATCCTCGGCCTCGACCGCTGTCCGGAGGCCAAGACGCTGCGCCGCAAGCTCAGGCTGCTGTCCAGCGCCGAGCACACCGTGCGCGAATGGCAATCGGCGCTGGCTCGCACCTGGGCCACCGAGCACGAGGACGACTGGGCCACGCTGGCCGTGGACGGCCACGTGAAGGTGTACGCCGGGCGCAGTGGTCGGCTGCCGAAACACTTCGTGGCGCGCCAGAAGCTGTGCCTGCCGGCGTCCGTGAGCTACTGGGTCAACGCCCTCGGCGGTGCGCCGCTGCTGTGCCTGCACAAGGCGCTGGACCCGAAGCTGGTCAAGGCGCTCGAGCACGACGTGGTGCCGCACTTGGTGCAACTGGGCGTGGTGCCCGAAGCGGCCCCCGATCTGAGCGGGCCGCAGCCCGGCACGCCGGCGCTCACCCTGGTGTTCGACCGCGAAGGCTGGAGTCCGGACCTGTTCCAGCGTCTGGCCCGGCGCGGCATCGCCTGCATCACCTGGCACAAGAACTTCAAGGGCGAGGATTGGCCGGATGAGCGGTTCGGCGCCGTCGAGATACCGATCCATGGGCCTGCCGGCACCAGCACCATCACCGCCGATCTCGCCGAGCAGCCGATCGTGCTGCGCAACGGGCTCACCGTGCGCCAACTCCGGCGCCGTGTGGCCAACGGTCGTCAGGTGGCGGTGATCACCACCCACCCACAGATGCCCTGCGAGCAGGTTGCCGGCGCCATGTTCTCGCGCTGGTCGCAGGAGAACTTCTTCAAGTACCTGCGCGAGCAGTTCAACCTCGACTCTCTGCCCACCCATGACCTGGAGCCGCTTGACCCCGACGCGCAGGTGGTCAACCCCGTGCGCCGCGCCCTCGAAAAGACCATCAGGCGGGTCCGCAGCCGCTTGGCAGCGGTCCGCAATCGCATCGCCGAGGCCCTGCAGGCACAGCACCGGGACACCGCCACCCGCCTTGAGGCTGACGCCCACGCGCTTGCCGCCGAACTTGACGAACTCAAGCAGGAGCGTTCCGATACGCCCGCGCATGTGCGCGCCGGTGACCTGTCGGAGCCGGACAAGCTGGACGCCCTGCCGGTTGGCGGGCGGCTGTTCATGGACGTGGTACGGATGATCGCCTATCGCGCCGAGACCCGCATGATGGCGCCGGTGCTCACCGCACAGGGCAAGAAACCGAATGCCCGCCGGCTGCTGCGCGCGTTGCTGACCTCCGACGCCAACATCATCCCGGAGCCTGCCGAAGGGGTTCTGCGGATACAGCTTCTGGGTCTCGGCAGCAACGCCTGCGACCAGATGCTCGTTCCCCTGATCGAGGAACTCAACGCGACCCGCACGCTCTATCCCGGCACCGAACTCAGGCTCGTCTATGAGTTGGCCGGCAACCCGCCGCCAGACGTGTCACCTCATTCTGCCTGAGGTCAGGAAGTCTGAAGATCTACTGCGAATCCATTTCTGATACAGGACACTAGCGAAATGCTGTTGCAGCCGATCACGAACACGTTGTACGCTCGGTTCGTTGCTTTGAGCGTTACCGCATCGCCTTCGGAGTTCTCCCGACCGGCAGGGCGCCGGAGCTTGGGGAGGTGCATGAATTCGGCTGAGCGGTTGATGAGCTTTCGGTCTCTCTCGGCGTGGCGACACTGCCGCCCGCGCCCGCCACAACGACGGAAGCGACAGCACTTGCAGCGGACCAGACAACCATCCGCATGCGTTCGGCATGCGATCGTGGTGATGGTGTTGGGTTTGCTCGGCGTAGCTTCGACGCTGTACGCGCAATCGGATTGTTCAACCGGGAGGGCCGTGAGTGACCCTACAGGTAATCCAGGGCTAGTGGACGACTGTGAGACGTTGCTGGACGCGAAGGCTGCGCTGGCGGGGACGGCGGCGCTGAACTGGAGCACGGGGTTATCGATCGATTCATGGGATGGGGTGACGACCGGCGGGACGCCGCGTCGTGTAACGGCTTTGCGGCTCGGAAGCCGAGGGCTGAACGGCGGAATTCCGAGCGAGTTGGGCGATTTAAGCAACCTCAGGCATTTGGACCTCCGGGCCAACAAGCTAAGTGGGAGCATTCCGAGCGAGTTGGGCGATTTGAGCAACCTGACGGACTTGAACCTCGATTGGAACGATCTGAGCGGGGGTATTCCGAGCGAGTTGGGCGATTTGAGCAACCTCCGACACTTGAATCTCAATCACAACCGTCTATCGGGAGGACTTCCGCGCGATCTAGGCGACTTAAGCAACTTGGTAGCCTTGACTCTGGAATTGAACCCACTAAGCGGGAGCATTCCGCGCGAGTTAGGAAAACTCGTCAATCTGCAGGTATTGAGGCTTCAATTGTGCGGACTGAGCGGGGGTATCCCAAGCGAGTTGGGCAATCTGAGCAACTTGAACGAGTTGGGGCTCACCAACAACGATCTGAGCGGGGGTATTCCGAGCGAGTTGGGCAACCTCAGAAGCCTCATTGCGTTGGAGCTCATCGGCAACGATCTGAGCGGGAGTATTCCGAGCGAGTTGGGCAACCTGAGTAACTTGCAGTACTTTCGAGTCAGTGACAACGACCTGAGTGGAAATATTCCGGGCGAGTTAGGCAACCTTAGTAACCTGAATGAGCTGCGGCTCAGCGACAACGATCTGAGCGGCAGTATTCCGCACGAGTTGGGCGATCTCATCAATCTGCTGCACTTGGGCCTATCCCGCAACGACTTGCGTGGGAGCATTCCGAGGGAGTTGGGTAACCTCACCAATCTGAGGTATATATTTCTGTATGACAACGACCTGAGCGGCAATATTCCGAGCGAATTGGTCAGCCTGAGCACTCTTCTGGAGTTTTACGTCCAAGGCAACCGATTGAGCGGGTGTGTGCTGGCTTCCCTGAGGGATCGGTTGAGATCTTACAATTTAGGGCAGCTGCGGTTCTGCGATGAGGGGCCCGGTAAGCCGGAGCCGCCGGTGGTGAGGTCGGCGAGCAGGACGAGCGTGACGGTGAGCTGGACCGAGCCCGTGAACACTGGGGCGGCGATCAACGACCACGACGTGCAGTACCGGCAGGAAGGGAGCGGCGATAGGTACACGGACGCCGGATACACCGGTACGGGCACGCAGACCACGATTACGGGGCTGCTGCCTGGGCGGGTGTATGAGGTGCAGGTGCAAGCGACGAGCACGGATGGAACGAGTCCGTGGTCGGAGCCTGGGCTGGGAGAGACGGCTGCGCCGACGGTTGAGTTTGGAGCGGGCAGCTACACGGCGGTGGAGGGCGGATCCGGGGTCGAGGTGACGGTGAGCTTGAGTGCGGCGTCGGTGGAGGAGCTGGCGGTGCCGGTGACGGCGAGCGCTGGAGCGACCACGGAGACGGGCGACTACACGGTGAGCGTCGAGGCGGTGACGTTTGCGGTTGGGGAGAGCAGCAAGACGCTGACGGTGACGGCTGTCGAGGATGCTGACAGCGCGGACGAGACGGTGGAGTTGGGGTTCGGCGAGCTGCCGGTGGGAGTGGCCGCAGGCACGACGGTGACGGCTACGGTGACGTTGAGCGACAACGATTCACTGACGGAGCACACGTGTTCGAGCGGTGCGGCGGTGGCGGACCCGACGAACGACGCGGGGCTGGTGGCGGACTGTGAGGCGCTGCTGGCGGCGACGGCGGAGCTGGCTGGGACGGGTGTGCTGAACTGGAGCGCGGATGTCGCGCTGTCGACGTGGGACGGGGTGACGACCGGCGGCACGCCGAGTCGAGTGACGGAGCTGAGGCTTGGGAGCCGAGGGCTGGACGGGACGTTGCCTGGTGGGCTGAGCGAACTGGCGGACTTGAGTGCGCTGGATCTGTCGGGCAACGAGGTGAGCGGGAGGTTTCCGAGTGAGCTGGGGAGCTTGAGCGACTTGGTGGAGCTGAAGGTGCAGCGGACGCGACTGAGCGGGTGCGTGCCCGAGGGGCTGAGGACACAGTTGAACGGGACGCTGAGCGACCTTGGGGAGTTGAAGTACTGCGACGAGGCGCCGGAGAAGCCGCAGCCACCGGTGGTGCTGGTGGTAGGGAACATCCTGGTGGTGGACTGGGAAAGACCTGCGAGCGGGTCGACGATCACGGGGTACGAGTTGAGTCACCGGGTGTCGGGTGAAGAGGACTCCGTAGAGTCCAGCCACCCTGCGATCCCGACGGTGGCGACGATCACGACGGGGCTGCTGCCTGGGCGGGTGTATGAGGTGCAGGTGCGGGCGAGTAGCGCGGACGGGACGAGTGCGTGGTCGGAGCCTGGGTTGGGAGAGCTGTCGGCGCCGACGGTGGAGTTTGGAGCGAGCAGCTACACGGCGGTGGAAGGCGGTGCCGGGGTTGAGGTGACGGTGAGCTTGAGTGCGGCGTCGGTGGAGGAGCTGACGGTGCCGGTGACGGCGAGCGCTGGGGCCGAGACGGAGTCTGGGGACTATACGGTGAGCGCGGAGGCGGTGACGTTTGCGGTAGGGGAGAGCAGCAAGACGCTGACGGTGACGGCGAACGAGGACGCTGACAGCGCTGACGAGACGGTGTCGTTGGGGTTCGGTGAGCTGCCGGTGGGAGTGGCCGCGGGGACGACGGTGAGCGCGGAGGTGGCGCTGAGCGACAACGACCCGCTGACGGTGGTGTTGAGCGGGCCATCCGGGACGGTGGACGGGCCGTTCGATGTGACGGTGACGTTCAGCGAGGAAGTGACGGGGTTCGATGCTGCTGACGTTGAGATGGTCGGCGGGACGGTGACGGTGAGCGGCAGCGGTGCGGAGTACGTGGCGACGGTGAGGCCGAGCGGATCGGGGACGGTGACCGTGGACGTGGGAGCCGGTGCGGCGCAGGACGACGCGTCGAACGGGAACCTGGCGGCGCAGCAGTTGAGCGTGGTGGTGCAGTACACGTGTTCGAGTGGAGTGGCGGTGTCGGACCCGACGAACAACGCTGGGCTGGTGGCGGACTGTGAGGCGCTGCTGGCCGCGAAGGCGGCGCTGGCTGGGACGGGTGCGCTGAACTGGAGTGCGGACGTGGCGCTGTCGACGTGGGACGGGGTGACGACCGGGGGGACGCCCAGTCGCGTGACGGAGCTGAGGCTTGGGAGCCGAGGGCTTGACGGGACGTTGCCTGGAGGGCTGAGCGGGCTGGCGGAGTTGAGTGCGCTGGACGTGTCGGACAACGAGGTGAGCGGGAGGTTTCCGAGTGAGCTGGGGGACTTGAGCGACTTGGTGGAGCTGAAGGTGCAGCAGACGCGACTGAGCGGATGCGTGCCCGAGGGGCTGAGGACGCAGTTGAACGGGACGCTGAGCGACCTTGGGGAGTTGAAGTACTGCGACGAGGCGCCGGAGAAGCCGCAGCCACCGGTGGTGCTGGTGGTAGGGAACATCCTGGTGGTGGACTGGGAAAGACCTGCGAGCGGGTCGGCGATCACGGGGTACCGGATGAGGTATCGGGTGTCGGGTGAAGAGGACTCCGTAGAGTCCAGCCACCCTGCGATCCCGACGGTGGCGACGATCACGACGGGGCTGCTGCCTGGGCGGGTGTATGAGGTGCAGGTGCGGGCGAGTAGCGCGGACGGGACGAGTGCGTGGTCGGAGCCTGGGTTGGGAGAGCTGTCGGCGCCGACGGTGGAGTTTGGAGCGAGCAGCTACACGGCGGTGGAAGGCGGTGCCGGGGTTGAGGTGACGGTGAGCTTGAGTGCGGCGTCGGTGGAGGAGCTGACGGTGCCGGTGACGGCGAGCGCTGGGGCCGAGACGGAGTCTGGGGACTATACGGTGAGCGCGGAGGCGGTGACGTTTGCGGTAGGGGAGAGCAGCAAGACGCTGACGGTGACGGCGAACGAGGACGCTGACAGCGCTGACGAGACGGTGTCGTTGGGATTCGGTGAGCTGCCGGTGGGAGTGGCCGCGGGGACGACGGTGAGCGCGGAGGTGGCGCTGAGCGACAACGACCCGCTGACGGTGGTGTTGAGCGGGCCATCCGGGACGGTGGACGGGCCGTTCGATGTGACGGTGACGTTCAGCGAGGAGGTGACGGGGTTCGATGCGGCTGACGTTGAGGTGGCTGGTGGGACGGTGACGCTGAGCGGCAGCGGGGCGGAGTACGTGGCGACGGTGAGGCCGAGCGGATCGGGGACGGTGACGGTGGATGTGGGAGCCGGTGCGGCGCAGGACGACGCGTCGAACGGGAACCTGCCGGCGCAGCAGTTGAGCGTGGTGGTGCAGTACACGTGTTCGAGTGGAGTGGCGGTGCCGGATCCGACGAACAACGCCGGTCAGGTGGACGACTGTGAGGCGCTGCTGGGAGCGAAGGAGGAGCTGGCCGGGACGGGTGTGCTGAACTGGAGCGCGGACGTGGCGCTGTCGACGTGGGACGGAGTGACGACCGGGGGGACGCCGGAGCGAGTGACGGAGCTGAGGCTTGGGAGCCGAGGGCTGGACGGGACGTTGCCTGGTGGGCTGAGCGAACTGGCGGACTTGAGTGCGCTGGATCTGTCGGGCAACGAGGTGAGCGGGAGGTTTCCGAGTGAGCTGGGGAGCTTGAGCGACTTGGTGGAGCTGAAGGTGCAGCGGACGCGACTGAGCGGGTGCGTGCCCGAGGGGCTGAGGACACAGTTGAACGGGACGCTGAGCGACCTTGGGGAGTTGAAGTACTGCGACGAGGCGCCGGAGAAGCCGCAGCCACCGGTGGTGCTGGTGGTAGGGAACATCCTGGTGGTGGACTGGGAAAGACCTGCGAGCGGGTCGACGATCACGGGGTACGAGTTGAGTCACCGGGTGTCGGGTGAAGAGGACTCCGTAGAGTCCAGCCACCCTGCGATCCCGACGGTGGCGACGATCACGACGGGGCTGCTGCCCGGGCGGGTGTATGAGGTGCAGGTGCGTGCGAGTAGCGCGGACGGGACGAGTGCGTGGTCGGAGCCTGGGTTGGGAGAGCTGTTGGCGCCGACGGTGGAGTTTGGAGCGAGCAGCTACACGGCGGTGGAAGGCGGTGCCGGGGTTGAGGTGACGGTGAGCTTGAGTGCGGCGTCGGTGGAGGAGCTGACGGTGCCGGTGACGGCGAGCGCTGGGGCCGAGACGGAGTCTGGGGACTATACGGTGAGCGCGGAGGCGGTAACGTTTGCGGTAGGGGAGAGCAGCAAGACGCTGACGGTGACGGCGAACGAGGACGCTGACAGCGCTGACGAGACGGTGTCGTTGGGATTCGGTGAGTTGCCGGTGGGAGTGGCCGCGGGGACGACGGTGAGCGTGGAGGTGGCGCTGACGGACAACGACACGGCGTCCTTGGCGGTGAGCTTCGGGGGCTCGACGTACACGGCGGTCGAAGGCGGCGCAGGGGTGACGATCCCGGTACGGCTCAACCAGCCGGCACTGCAAGAGCTGCGCATACGGATCACGGCCACGCCGCGGGGAACCACGGCAGTGGGGGACTATGCGATCGCGGGCCTGACCGCGGGCCTGCTGACGTTCGCCACGGGAGACGACACGAAGAACATCACCGTCGTGGCGGTGCAGGACACCGATGCGGTGGACGAGGCGGTCGTGATCGGCTTCGGCGGGGGGGTGCCTGCGGGATCGGTAGCGACGGCGGAAGTGACACTTGAAGACGACGACACGGCGCCGCTGACGGCTGCGTTCGGGGCGGCGAGCTACACGGCGGTTGAAGGCGGACCGTGGGTTGCGGTGACCGTAGAGTTGAGCCAGCCGGCCATCACCACGGTATCGGTGCCGATCACGGTACAGGGACAGGGAACGACGGAGGCCGCCGACTATGCGGTGAGCGGTCTGAGTGCCGACGGAGAGGTCGAGTTCTCGAGCGGCGAGCGCGTGCAGACGATCTCGGTGACGGCCGCCGAGGATGGGGATGCTGCTGATGAGGTGGTGGTTCTGGGCTTCGGAGCGGGGGTGCCGCCGGGCACGACAGCGCGAGCGGTCGTCACGCTGCAGGATGACGACCATGATGGCGTGAGCTACGCGGCGGCGAGCTACCGCTTGGCCGAAGGTGGGGCGGTGACGGTCTCGGTGAAGCTGGTGCCGGCGCCTGCGGCTGCGGTGACGATCCCGATAACGGTATCGCCACGAGGGTCGACGGCATCGAGCGATTACGAGGTGACCGGCCTGAGCGAGACCAACGACCTGACGTTTGCGGCGGATGTCGATGAGCGGTCGTTCATCATCGTCGGCGCCGAGGATGGCGACGGCGACGATGAAGAGTTGGAGGTGCGCTTCGGTGCGCTGCCGGATGGGGTCAACAGCGGAACGGTGACAAGCTCGGTGGTGACCATCGTCGACGACGAGTCGACGGCGACCCGCGTGAGCTTCAGCGGGGCGAGCTACCGTGCGACCGAGGGCGGATCCGGAGTGGCGGTTTCGGTGAGTCTGCCGTCAGCGGCGACCACGGCGGTGGCCGTGCCGATCACGGTGATGGCCCGAGGCACGACCGCGAGCGGAGACTACACGGTGAGCGGTCTCACCGGTGGAACGCTGACGATCGGCGTGGGCCAGAGCACGGGCGTGGTGACGATTGCGGCAAGCGAAGACACCGACGCGGCCGACGAAGTGGTAGAGCTCAGCTTCGGGACGTTGCCGCCCGGGATGTCTGCGGGCGTGCAAGCGAGCAGCGAGGTCACGCTCGAAGACAACGACTCCGCGGCGCTTGAAGTGACCTACGGTGCGGGGACCTATGCGGCAGCCGAGGGCAGCACGCCGGTGACGGTGACGGTAAACCTGAGCCAGACGGCGCAGAGCGAACTGCTGCTGCCGGTCACGGTCACGCCGCGGGGCACGACGACGGCGAGCGACTACACCGTGAGTGGCCTGAGCGCGGAAGGAACGCTGACGTTCGCGATCGGCGACAGCAGCAAGACGTTCTCGGTGAGCGCGGTGGAGGACGCGGACGCGGCGAACGAGGCGGTAGTGCTGGGCTTCGGCGGGGGTGTGGCGCCTGCTGGAGAGCCGGCGGTCACGGTGGTGACACTGCAGGACAACGACACGACGGCGTTGAACGTGCAGTTCGGGGCGTCGAGCTACACGGCGACGGAGGGCGGCGCTGCGGCGGCCGTCACGGTGAGCCTGAACCAGCCGGCCGTCGATGAGCTTGCGATTCCGATCACGGCGACGCCGCGCGGGACGACGCAGGCCAGCGACTACAGCGTGGGCGGACTGAACGCCGACGGGATGCTTGCCTTTGCGGTGGGCGAGACTTCGCAGACGTTGACGGTGACGGCCAACGTGGATGCGGACACGGTGGTCGAGGCGGTGGTGCTGGGCTTCGGGGGCGTGGTGCCGTCTGGGGCAATACCGGTAGCCGTGGTGAACCTGCAGGAAGCGGTCACGCAGAGCCAATCACGCGCCGGTGCCCGTGCGGCAAGTGCCGGGCTGCCTGAGGTCAGCTTCGTAGGGACGGAACACGAAGTCACCGAAGGAGCCTCGGTGAGCATCACGGTGAGGCTCAGCGGCGCGGTAGCCGACTCCGTGACCGTGCCGATCACGGCAACCCCGCGGGGCGCGACGCAAGAGGGCGATTACGAGCTGTCGGGCTTGCAGGCGGATGCGTTGGTGTTTGAAGCGGGCGATGTCGAGCAGACGTTCACGGTGCTGGCCAACGAGGATCCGGATGCAGAGCATGAGACGGTGGTGCTGGGCTTCGGCACGCTGCCGGACAGCGTCACCGCGGGGAGTCCGGCGACGACCACCGTACGGATCGAAGACGACGAACGGCTCGTGATGGAGCGCATCACGCGCGCGACCAAGGCGGTGGTGCCGCATCTGGCGCAGGCGACGACGGCGAGCGTGATCGAAGCGATCAGCGGCCGTGTCGGGGTGGCGCGGGCGGGAAACGCCCAGCATGCCGAGTTCGACACGGCGGGACTGGAGCGGCTGTATCAGGCGGTGGCGTCGCGCGACCGTGGCGGGACGCTGGCCGGGACGGGGGCGTTGCCGAGCCTGGAGCAGGTGCTGGGCGACACGGCGTTCGCGCTGCCGGTGGCCGTCGGCGGGGTCGCGGGAGATGCGTCCGGCGAGCCGACGGGAGGCTTCGCGCCGACCGTGTGGGCGACCGGGGACTACCGCAGTCTTGGCAGCGCCGAGAGTGGCGAGGAAGACGGCGTTACGTGGAACGGCAGCCTGTTCAGTGCGCACCTGGGATTCGATGCGCCGCTGAGTACGAACGTGCTCGCCGGAGTGGCGTTGTCGTGGTCGCGTGGCGCGTTCGAGTACCGTGACGAGCAGGATGGTCAGACGGGCACCGGGACGCAGAGTACGTGGACGCTGAGTGCGCATCCGTACCTGAGCTGGACGCCGCTGGAGGCGCTGGGGCTCTGGGCGACGGTCGGCTACGGGGGCGGCCAGCTTGAGGTGGACGACGAGGCCGCCGAAGTCCAGAGCAGCGACATGAGGCGGCTGGGCGCTGCCGGCGGGGTGCAGGCCACGCTCAGCGATGAGCAACTCTTGCCGGGCGGAACCAGCAGCGTGACGGCCAGAGGCGAGGGCGCCTACACGCGGACGGACGTGGCCGGCCGCGGACTCATCGAGCCGCTGATGGCACAGGTGTGGCGCGGGCGATTGGCGATCGAGGGAGCGCACGAGCGTGCGCTGCCATGGGGCAGCCGGATCCGGCCGGCGCTGGAGGTTGGCGTTCGTTATGACGGTGGCGAAGACATGGCCGGTGCCGGGGTGGAGGTCGGCGGCGGGTTGCGCTACGCGGAGCCCTGGGGGCTGAACATTGAGGGACGCGGCCGAATGCTGGTGGCGCACCAGAGCGGCTTCAGGGAGTGGGCGGCCGGAGGACGCGTGAGCCTTGATCTGAGGAGTGACCGCCAGGGCATGTCGGTGAGCGTGGCGCCCAGCTACGGGCGCACCGCCAGCGGCGTGGACCGGCTGTGGGAGAACGGCGTTTCATCCGTGGCGTCCACCGTCGCCCCCAGCACAGCGCAGGGCCGCGTGGACGCCGAGTTGAGTTACGGCATGCTCGCGGCGGAACAGACGTTGATCACGCCGTACGGCGCGTTGACGGCGTTAGCGGACGGCACACTGCGCTACCAAGTCGGCGGCAAGCTGGACATAGGGGCTACACTTAGCCTGGATCTGAAGGGGGAATACGCTGTATCATGGACTGGAGCCGCGAGTCAAAAAGTCACCATCCGGGGAGGTGTCCGTCTTTGAAGACGCTGAGGACGGAAAGCGGTGAGCATCCGCGACCGCCCTGTGGCCGATAACGGCCTGCAGGCCGCTATCGGCGTAGAGCACTGCGCGGCGCGGTTTCTGGCGTTCTGGCCTGCGGTGACCTGGAACTGGCTGGTCAATCGCGCCCTGACCTTCGCGGAGCGGCCTCGGCAGCCGCGCGTGCGGCAGTGAACGAAGTTCGTGGCCAGCAGTCTGCTCGGTCTCGCCGTCAACGTCGCAGCTATACGGTGCTGACCAGCTTCGTCGAATTCCTTGCCCGCCACCGCACGGGGGCGCTGGTGTGCGGTGTCGTGCTCGGCGGCGCCGCGAGCTTCCTGGTAGCAAACCGCTACGTATACCGCACGGAGGAGTGATGGCACGGAGCCGGAACAGGAAACGGCGCAGACCCGAGCCCGCCGGCCGCCCCGGCGCACGACCGCGTACGAAGGGAGCGTCTGCGGCCGGTCGGGCAGCGACCGCCGCGGGTCGAGCCGCCGCGCGAAGGTTCGCCCTTCCCGCCGTGCTATTCGCCGTGTGCTTCGCCGCGTACGTGAGCAACGGCGACTTTCTCCCCGGCGGCGACCAGGAAGGTAACGCGCTGTTCAGCGTGAACCTCCTCAAGCGGCACTCCTTGTCGCTCGGTCCGCCGGACGCGCCGCACTCCTTCTTCTGGACCCTGGAGCAGCCAGGCGTGCAGCCCCGCCCGGTCGCGATCGAGGCCTGGAACGACGCGGCCGAGGCGGCCTACCGGCAGGGCGGGCTAAAGGCTCCGGAGCGCCGCTACAACCTGGCCGCGACCACGCGCCCCGACGTCTACGTCAACACCTTCGGCATCGGCGCGGTGCTGGCCGGGCTGCCGGTGTACGCGGTGCTCGACCTGCTCGTGGACATCGCGACCGACTACTTCTGGTGGTGGCACGGCGGCGCCCTGACCGCCTCGCTCCTGACCGCGCTCGCGGCGGTGTTCGTGTTCCTGGCGGCGCGCGCCTTCGTCAAGCCGTTGCCGGCGCTGCTGGCGGCGCTGGCGTTCGGGCTGGGGAGCTGTGTCTGGCCGGTCAGCAGTCAGGCGCTGTGGCAGCATCCGGCGAGCACCTTCTGCCTGAGCCTCGGCGCCTGGTTCCTGGTGCGCAGCCCCGAGCGCCGGCGCGCCGCCGCCTGGTGCGGGGCGGCGCTCGGGATGGCGGTCCTGTGCCGCCCGACGACCGCCGTGGCGGTGGTGTGCGTGGGCGCGTATCTGCTGTGGGCGGACCGCCGCCGGTGCGCCGCCTACGTGCTCGGCGGACTGCCGTTCCTGGTGATTCTCGTCGCGTACAACAGTTACTACTTCGGCAGCCCATTCGTGTTCGGACAGACGGTCGCGTCGAAGATCATCGCTCTGCGCGACACGGGATCGGACAGTCTGTGGCAGAGCTCCTGGCTGGAGAGCCTGCCGGGCCTGTTCATCAGCCCGTCGCGGGGGCTGGTCTGGTTCTCGCCGGTGCTGCTGTTCGGGTTGGCCGGCGCGGCGGCGGTATGGCGAGACCCGCGCTATCGCCCGCTGATCCCCCTCCTGGCCGCGGTCGCGCTGATGATCCTGGTAGCCGGCAAGTGGTTCGACTGGATCGGCGGCCTGACCTGGGGGTATCGCTCCATCGTCGACACGACGCCGTTCCTGGCCCTGCTGATGGTCCCGATCATCGAGCGGGTGATCGCCGGCCGCGGCACGCGGGTGCTGTTCGCAGCGTTGCTCGTGTGGTCCGTCGGCGCGCAATTCGTGGGCGCCTGGAGTTACAGCGTGATCGGCTGGCACACGATGACGCTGGAGTACGAGGACCCCAATCGTGCCAGCGTGTGGCTGTGGCGCCGGCCGCAGATCGGCTGGCATCTCGCCAACTTCGCGGCGGAGCGGGCGCAGAAGAAGCGGCTGATGGCCTCCTACGCCGATTATCCGAGACCGATTCTCGTGCTGCCCGACCGATCGCAGGACGCGGCCGACGCAGGCCGGCTCCGGATTACGGAGTTGTCGCGCGACCCGGCCGTGCTGCACAAAGTCGCCGAGGCGTTCCGCAAGCAGGGCCGCTACGAGGAAGCGGTCGCTTCGTTCCGCGCCGCCCTGGAGATCGATCCGCAGTTGGTGCTGAGCCATGCCGGCATGGGCGACGCGCTGTTCCGCCTGCAACGCTACGAGGAGGCGCTGCAGGCGCTGGCGCGGGCGGTTTCCCTTGAGCTCGACGCCGCGGTCGAAGGTTTGCTGCGGCGGCTCATGGGGCGGGCGGCACAGGAGCTGGGACGCTCCGAGGAGGCGGCGGAGCACTACGAGCGCGCGCTGGAGATCGACCCGCGCGACGCGGAGGCGGTCGATCTCCTCGCCGCGCTGCAGTTCGGTTGGCGTCGCTACGCGGCTGCGCTTGACCTGTATCGGACGCTGGTCGAGATCAACCCCGCGAGCGCGCAGACCCACGCCAACCTGGGGGCGACGCTCTATCACCTTGGCCGACCCGAGGAGGCGCTCCGCAGCTTCGAGCAGGCGCTGTCCCTGGACCCGGCTCTGGAGACGGCGCAGGCCGGGCTGGCGGCGCTGCGCGATCTGGGCGGCAGGACGGACGATGATGCTGCGTCCCGGCCGTCCGACTGAGCGGCTGCGCTCCGCGTACCGGCGCCGTATGAAGGTATAGTGGCAGGGCGAACGAGGAAGAATCCGAGCCGCCGCCGGGCGGCGTGCACCCGTACGCGCCGACGCGCAAGAGTCCGTCGTCCAACTGTTGCAGTCACCGTACCCTCTGCTTGGGGGGGCCGTGGAGGGAACGATGAATGTGGTGATATTCGGGCGCTTCGTCGCGCGTGGGATCGCATTGTGCTGGCGGGCGGGCAAGGGGCTGTTCCTTGCCAGCACGCTGTCGTCAGTGGTGGGGGCGGTCGTCGTGCCATTGCAGATCCTGTTGTTGGCCGCGACCATCGATCTCGTTTCCGGCGTGGCCGGCTCCGCGTCGGCCGATGAGGCGTTGCGGGTGCTCGCGTTGCCGCTGGCCGGCATGGCGGTCCTGTGGTTGTTGGGCGGCATGTTGGCACCAGTCAGCGAGTCATGCAGCCGCGCGTTCTACGTCAAGCTGGGGAATCATGTCCAGGGCCAGCTTCTGCGCAAGGCGGCATCGCTGGACCTGGCGCTGTTCGACGATCAGCGTTTCTACAACAAGCTGGAGATAGCCCATCGGGACCACCAGCACGCCGGCGCTATGCCGGTCGCTTTGCTGTATTCGCTGCGTTCATGGATCACGCTGGTGTCGGTGCTGGGGTTGTTGGCCACGTTCACGCCGTGGGCCGTGCTCATCCTGGGCGCTACCGTGGTGCCCGAGCTTCTGTTCCGAGGGCGGATCAACGGTCGCTTGTACGTGATGTGGAACACTCAGACACCGATCCGGAGGCTGTGCCACTACCTCGCGTCGCTGCTCGTGGAACGAGTGCCGGCCAAGGAGATCCGCCTGTTCGGACTCGGAGCTTCGCTGCTCGAGCGTTACCGCCGGGCCCGGGTCGACCTGTATCGGCAGGAGCGGCGCATCCTGGGTGTCGAGGTGCGCGGCCTGGGCCTTTTGGGACTGCTGTCGGTGGCGGGTACGGTGGCGATCTGGATCTGGGCCGCCGTCGATGCGGTCAGCGGCGCGCTGGCGCTCGGCACGCTGGTGCTGGTGTTCAATTCCGCCGACAAGGCGCGGGCTCAACTCCAGGATGCCGCCCGAGGTGCGGGCATGCTGGTCGAGAGCCGCCTGCACGCGCAGAGCTACTTCGATTTCATCGACCTGGATCCGGGGGACTACGCCGGCTCGCTGCGGCCGGCGGGGCGGCAGGCGCCGGCACCGTCCTCCGTTACCCGAGGCATTGAGTTGACCGACGTGTCCTTCGAGTATCCCGGCACCGAACGCCCCGTCCTGCGGAACCTCAACATTGGCCTGCGTGCCGGCGAGAGGGTAGCGATCGTGGGCGAGAACGGGGCCGGCAAGACCACTCTGGTCAAGCTGCTCACGCGCCTCTACGACCCCACGGCCGGCAGCATCGAGCTGGACGGCGTCGACTACCGCGACTACGACGTCGGCCAGTTGCGGAAGCTCTTCGGGGTGGCGTTCCAGGATTACGTGCAGTTTCATCTCACCGCCCGCGAGAACGTCGGCTTCGGCGACATGGAGCGTCTGGAAGACACCGGCGCGATCATGGATGCCGTCCGCGCCGCGGCGGCGGAGGAGATGGTCGAGCGGCTGCCGAGCGGGCTCGACACGATGCTGGGCCGCACGCTGGCCGACGGCACGGACCTGTCGGGCGGGCAGTGGCAGAAGCTCGCGCTGGCACGCGCCTTCTTTCGCTCCGGCGCGGTGCTGATCCTTGACGAGCCGACCGCCGCGCTCGACGCGCGCGCCGAGCACGAGCTGTTCGAACAGATCCTGGCGAGCAGCCGTGACCGCACCACGATCATCATCTCGCACCGGTTCTCGACAGTGCGCAGCGCCGACCGTATTCTCGTACTCCATGAAGGGGAGATCGTGGAGGACGGCGATCACGCCAGTCTGATGAAGCAGAACGGCCGCTACGCCGAGATGTTCCGGCTGCAGGCCAGCCGCTACACCGACCCTCCTGCCGAGCCGGAGGAGGGATGAGCGCCCCGGCACGCCCCAACCTCGTCCTGATCTCGGCGGATCAGTGGCGCGGCGACGTGCTCGGCGTCGCCGGCGACCCGATGATCCACACGCCTGGCATCGACGCCATGGCCGCCAGCGGCCACTACTTTCCGCGCGCGGTCACCGAGCTGCCGTCCTGCGTGGGCGCGCGGCGCACGCTGTTCAGCGGCCAGTGGCCGGTGACGCACGGCATGACCGGGTTCGACGACCTGGAGCCGTGGCCGGAGCCCGACACCCTGTGCCGGGTGTTCCAGCGCAACGGCTACCGGACCTACAGCATCGGTAAGCGCCACGTCTATCCGCAGGACGCCCGCAACGGGTTCGATCTGCTGCGCACGCACGAGGAGGGCCGCTTCCTGAGCCCCGGCTACCGCGACGACTACCTGTCCATGCTCGACGACAAGGGGTGGGGGGAGTTCGGCCTGTTCGGCGCCGGCGTGACCAACAACAGCTACCACGGGCGCGCCAGCGTGCTGCCGCCGGAGTTGCACGTCACCACCTGGACCGCCACCGAGGCGATCCGGGTGATGGAGGACCACGTCCGGACGTACGGCCGTGACCATCCGTTCTTCCTGTACGTCTCCTTCAGCAAGCCGCATCCGCCCTGGGATCCGCCGGCGCACTTCTTCGACCACTACTACGGCGATCCCGATCTGCCGATGCCCGTGATCGGGGATGCCGCCGGCTACGTCAGCTCGCCCAGCCCGTTCGTGGCCGGCACGCGCGGGCCGCTCCCGGAGGGCGAGGTCTACCAGCTCAAGGCCAGGGACATGCGCCGCGCGCGCGCCGGCTACTACGGGCTGATCGACCAGATCGACGCGCAGATCACCCGCCTGGCCTACCACCTGTGGCGCTCCCTGCTGGTGCGAAACACGATCTTCGCCTTCGTCGCCGACCATGGCGAGATGCTCGGCGACCACCACTGGTGGGCGAAGTCGGTGGGCTACGAAGGCTCCATCCGCGTGCCGTTCGTCCTCAGCTTCCCCACGGAGATGCCGCTGCCGACCGGCGGCCGCTATCCCGAAACCACGGTCGGGCTGGCCGACCTGATGCCCACCGTGCTGGACGCCTGCGGCCTGCCCATTCCCGAGCGCTGCGACGGCTTGTCGCTGATGCCGCTGATCTCAGGCGAGGTGAACGGCCTCGACCGCGGCCACCTGCACGGCGAGCACCTGGAGTACGGCCACTTCCTGCTCGACCACACCGAGAAGTTCATCTGGCACTACCGGATGGGCGTGAAGGAGTACTACGACCTGCAGGAAGACCCGGCCGAGTGCCGCAACCGCTACGGCGACGACCCGCGGGCGCGCAAGCTTGAGGAACGGCTGAAGGCGCTGCTGGTCGAGCAGAGACGCGAGGACGATTTCATGCTCGGAGGCGAGCTGGACGACGCGACCGCGCAGGTGCACACACACGAGCCGCCCGCGTACGCACGATAGCTGGATTCAACGCAGGAGGTTTCATGGCGTCGTTACCCACGACCAACAAGGGCTGGCTCGATCTTGGCAATCGGTATCTCCTGCGGCATCCGATGCGGACCGCTCCGCTGGTCCCTGAGCGTGGCGAGGGAATCTACCTTTGGGACGTGGAGGGCCGGCGGTTCATCGACTTTCAGTCCGGTCAGCTCTGCGTAACGCTCGGTCACTCCCATCCGGAGTACGTACAGGCTCTGTGCGACCAGGCACAGAAGATCATTCAAACCGGAAGCACCTTCATAGCGCCGTCCGAGGTGCTGTTGGCCAAGAAGATGGCCGAGATCGCACCCGATCCGCTGCAGAAGTCCTTCTTCGCGTGTACCGGTTCCGAATCGAATGAGATGGCGCTGCGCCTGGTGAGGAAGTATACGGGACGTTTCGAGGTGATCGCGCTCATGCGCGGCTACCATGGGCAGTCGTACGGGAGCGCATCCATCACCGGTCGGGGCGGCATGTTGCGCGAGGGATACGGTCCCATGCCCACCGGCGCTGCGTTCGTCCCCCCGCCCTACGCCTATCGCTGCCAGTTCTGCCGCGATGACGCCTGCTGCAACCTGGGCTGCGCCGAAGCGGCGGAGTACGTCCTCGATACGGCGACCTCCGGCCGGCCGGCGGCGTTCTTCTTCGAGCCGTTGATGAGCGCTGCCGGACAGATCGTGCCCTCCAGGGAGTGGATACAGCGGATGGTCGAGGTCTGCCGGAGCCGGGACATTCTGATGGTGGCGGACGAAGCGCTGACCTGCTTTGGCCGGACAGGCCGATGGTTTGCCTTCGAGCACTTCGACTTCGTGCCCGATGTCGTCACCTGCTCCAAGGGGCTCGGCGGCGGCGTGCCCCTGTGCGCGGTCCTCACCAGCGCGGAGATCGCCGACGCGGCAGTGGAACGAGGGTTCATGCCATTCTCATCCCACGCCGGGGACCCGCTGCTCTGCGCCACCGGCCTGGCGAACCTCGAGATCGTCGACCGCGACAATCTCGTGGAGAACGCGCGGAGGGTAGGCGTCTACTTCATGGACAAACTCAAGGCCCTGGAGAGCGAATTGGCAATCGTCGGCGAAGCCCGCGGCCTCGGCCTGTGTCTGGGTCTGGAACTGGTGACCGACAAGAAGAGCCGCGAGCCCAATTTCTCCGCTGCTGCCATGGCGACGAACTATTGCTACGAGCACGGCCTGTGGCTTCCGATCGTTCCGATCGTGGAAGACGACAGCCCGCTGAGTCGACGGTACATGGAGATTTCGGGTTCCCACGTCCTGCGTTTCATGCCGCCGATCACCGTCACCGAGGCGCAGATCGATGAAGCGATGGACATCATCGAGGCAAGCCTTCGGCTCGCGGAAGATGCAACCGGGCATAAACGAGGCCGCGGGTCCACGTGCGCATCGGCGTAGATTCCGGCGGCACGTTCACGGACGTGGTCGCCTACGACCCGGCACGCGGCCGCCTGGTGTTCCACAAGGTCGCCTCCACGCCGAACGACCCGGCGGCGGGCATCGTCAGCGGCGCGCTGGAGGCAGCCGAGCGGGCCGAGATGCAAGCAGCCGACGTGGTGATACTCATCCACGGCACGACGGTCGCCACCAACCAGGTGCTGCAGCGCTCCGGGGCGCGGGTCGCGCTGATCACCACCGCGGGGTTCCGCGACGTGCTGCACATCCAGCGGCAGTCGCGCCCGCGCATGTACGACCTGCGGGCTCGCCGCGCCGAGCCGCTGGTGCCGCGCGAGTTGCGCTTCGAGGTGCGCGAGCGCATGCGCTTCGACGGAACGGTGCAGATCCCGCTCGACCGCGCGGACCTTGCCGCCGCGATCGACGCCATCCGCGACGCCGGCGTGCAGGCGGTCGCCGTGGGGCTGCTGCACAGCTACGCCAATCCTCGCCACGAGCGGGAGATAGGCCAGGAGGTGGCGCGCCGGCTGCCGGGTGTCGCCGTCAGCCTGTCGCACGAGCTGATGGGCGAGCACGGCGAATACGAGCGGTTCAGCACCTGCGTGATGAACGCCTTCGTGCAGCCGGGGATCGAGCGCTACGTCACCCGGCTCGGCGCCGGGCTGCGCGAGGCCGGCTTCACGGCGCCGCTGTACGTGATGAAGTCCAACGGCGGGGTCATGACCGCGGAGTCGGCCGCGCGCCGCTGCGTGGAGACGGTGCTCTCCGGGCCGGCCGGCGGCGTGGTCGCAGGCAGAGCGGTGGCGCGGGCGCGTGGCGCTGCCGGCGGGACCAGGGCCGACCTGATTACCTGCGACATGGGCGGCACCAGCTTCGACGTGGGCGTCATCCAGGACGGCGACATCCCGTTCGCGCGCGACACGGAGATGGGCGGCCTGGCCCTTGGCGTGCCGATGCTCGACCTGCATACCGTGGGCGCCGGCGGCGGCAGCATCGCCTGGCTGGACGCCGGCAACGCCCTGCGCGTCGGGCCGCGTTCGGCCGGCGCCGTGCCGGGGCCGGCCTGCTACGGGACCGGCGGCACGGAGCCTACCGTCACCGACGCCGATCTGGTGCTGGGCTGGCTGGGGACCCGGACCCTGCTCGGCGGCGGCATGACTCTGGATCGGGAGGCGGCCGAGCGGGCGATCCACGACCGCGTCGCGGCGCCGCTCGGGATAGGCGTCGCCGAGGCGGCCGAGGGGATCGTGCGCGTGATCAACGCCACCATGACCGCCGCAATCCGCAAGCTGACCATCGAGCGCGGCCACGACCCGCGCCGGTTCGCGCTCTGCCCGTTCGGAGGCGCCGGTCCCATGCACGGCGCGGAGCTGGCCGCCGAGCTGGGTGTCGCCGAGACGGTGATCCCGCTCGCCCCCGGCGTGCACTCCGCGGTCGGGTTGCTGATGACCAACCTGCGCGAGGACCGCACCAGGACGCTGGTGCGCCGGCTGGACGCGGCGGCCCTTCAGGAGCTGCGGGCGGTGCTGGGCGACCTGGAGGCGGAAGGACGCGAACAGCTCCGGGCGTACGACGGCATCGCGCCGGCCGTCAGCCGCGCGGTCGGGCAGCGCTATCTGGGCCAGCGCTACGAGCTGTCGGTGCCGGTCGGCGCCGAGTTGCCGGCGCTGCAGGAGCTCGGCGATCGGTTCCACGGACTGCACGACCAGCGCTACGGCTACCGGCGCGACGACCATCCCGTGGAGGTGGCAAGCGCCTGGGTGGCGGTCGAGCTCGACCTGCATCCCCTGGAGCTGCCCACGGTGCCTGCGGCTGACGCCGAGCCCGCGCCGCGCCGGATGCGGGCGGCCCGGTTCGCCGGCGTCGAGCGGGAGGTGCCGGTGTACGCCCGCGATGACTTGGGGGCGGGCTGCACCCTGCGCGGACCGGCGGTCATCGAGCAACTCGACGCCACCTCGGTCGTTCCCCCGGATCACCGGATGGAGGTGGATCGCTTCGGCCATCTGGTGGTATCACGGACCGATGGCTGACGTAGCGCGCGATCGCAGCGGAACCGGTCGCGCGGCCGCGATCGATCCGATCACGGTGATTGACCCGATCACTTTGGAGATCATGCGCAACCGCTGGCTGGGGATCGCCGAGGAGTGCTGCGCCGCCCTGGTGCGCGCCAGCTACTCCACCAACATCAAGGACCGGCGCGACTGCTCGGTGGCGCTGGCCTCTCCCGACGGGGTGATCGTCGCGCAGGCGGAGGTGGGCACGCCGCTCCACCTGGGCATCATGCCGGGCGTGCTCGGCGCGATCCTGGCCGAGTTCCCGCCGGACTCCATGCAGCCCGGCGACATGTACGCCAGCAACCTGCCCTATCCGGAGGGTCCGGGCCATCTTCCGGACCTGTCGCTGGTGGCGCCGGTCTTCCACCGGGGCGAGCTGGTGGCCCTGTCGGCGTCCACCGCCCACCACGTGGACATGGGTGGCTACGCGCCGGGCAGCATGCCGTTCGGGGTGACCGAGATCTATCAGGAGGGGCTGCAGATCCCGCCGATCGCGCTGGTCCGCGGCGGCGAGCTGCAGGAGCCGATCCTGCGGCTGATCGAACAGAACGTGCGTACCCGTATCGAGGTGCGCGGCGACCTCATGGCCCAGTACGCCACCGCCCGCACCGCGGAACGGCGGGTGGCGGAGCTGCTCGACTCCGGCGAAGGCCGGCTGGCGCTCGACGCCATCCCCGCGATCCTCGATCACGCCGAGGCGTGCATGCGCGCCGGCATCAGCGGGCTGCCCGACGGGGTGTACCGGTTCGCGGACTATCTCGATGACGACGGCTTCACCGACGCCCCGGTGCGGATCGCGGTCGAAATTCGGATCGACGGCGACGAGCTGACCGTCGACTTCGACGGCACCAGCGCGCAGGTGGCCGGGCCCCTGAACGCGCGGCTGAGCGCTGCGCGCGCTGCCGTCTACTACACCTGCAAGGCGGTGATCGACCCGGACCTGCCCACCTCGGCCGGCGCCTACCGCCCGATCCACGTCACCGCCCCGGAAGGGACCGTGATGAACGCGAACTTCCCCGCGGCGATCGGCAACGCCAACATCCTCACCGATCAGCGCGTGGTGGACGTGCTGATGGGAGCGCTGGCGCAGTGCGTCCCGGAGCGGGTTTGCGCCGCCTGCTCGGGCGAGATGAACCTGCTCAACATCGGCGGCGCCGACCACCGCCCCGACGCCCCGGACTCGTACTACAACTACGTGGAGACCTACGCCGGCGGGCAGGGAGCGATGCACGACCTGGACGGCGAGGACGGCGTGCACACCCACCTAACCAATACGCGGAACGCGCCGGTGGAGGTGATCGAGCGCACGTACCCGCTGGAGGTGGTGCGCTACGGGCTGGTGCCGGACACCGAGGGCGCCGGCCGCCGGCGCGGCGGCTGCGGGATGGTGCGCGAGCTCCGCTGCCTGGGGGAGCGCACCGTGGTCACCGCCGGCGCCGACCGCCGCCGCTTCACCCCGTGGGGATTCGACGGCGGGAAGAACGCCGCCGGATCGATGCTCACCGTGACCGCCGCCGACGGCAGCGTGCGGGTCCTTCCGACCAAGACGGTCGAGGCGCTGAAGCGCGGCGACGTGCTCACCGTTCAGACGCCCGGTGGCGGCGGCTGGGGAGCGCCGGCCGAACGTGAACGCTCTCGGCTGGAGCGCGACGTGCGCGCCGGCCTGATCAGCCCGGAGCGGGCGCGGGAGGTGTACGGCAGCGGCCCGGCCTGACGGGCGTGGCACGGCCGAGCTGGCGGCGCATACCACGGAAGCGGCTTGACCTAATCTGACGACACACGCCGTTAATTTGCATTCTGTGCGCAGAACATGCGAGAATCGGCGATTACCCCATCGGGAGTCGCATCATGCTCGTTTCGTTCGCGCTTACCAACTACACCTGCTACCGCGACCGTCAGGAGTTCAGCGCCGAAGCGGTGGCCCGCGCCGACAGCACCTGGGCGTTCGACACCGGGGTCCGGCGCTTCCCACGGCTCAATCGAGTGTCCGCCATCTACGGACCCAACGGAAGCGGGAAATCGCGCCTCGTCCAGGGGCTTGCATTCGCGACGCGCTTCGTCGTCGGGTCGTCGAAGGAGAGTCAGACGGGAGATGAAATTCCGTATCTGCCGTTCCTGTTCGACACGGAGACACGCACCCGCCCGACGACGTTCGAGCTCTCGTTCATCGAAGCGGGCACCGCGTATGAATACGGGTTCACCATCGACCGATGTCGGGTCCATGCGGAGTGGTTGCTGGCTTGGCCTCCGGGCGGGCGTATGCGGCGCTTGCTGGAGCGAGTCTACGACCGGGAAACCGAACGGGAGCAATGGACGTTCGGGCCTTCCGTGCGCGGTCCCAAGGACCTGTGGCGTTCGAGCACGCGCCCGAACACGCTGCTGGTCTCCGCCGCCGCACAACTGAACAGCGAACCCTTCCGGCCCGTGGTGGACTGGTGTCAAAAATTGAGCGTATTGACCGCCGGCGACATACCACCTAGTTATACGATATCCAAGATCAGGGAGAGCGAGGATCTCAAGGCCCGAATTCTGACCCTGCTCCACGAAGCGGATATCCCCGTCACCGACGTCGCGGTCCGCGAAGAAAAACATCTCCTGGAAGAGGTCCGTTCGATGCTCCCTCCAGCCTTGGCAGAACGACTGCCTGATGACGGATCGACAACGGTCGACGTTGTAGACGTCAATATGGGACACCGTGATCCGCAGGGTGAAGCGAGTCACTTCCTCAATCTGGTGGAGGAATCCGACGGTACTCAGAGGTTGTTTTCCTTGTCCGGACCGTGGCTGGATATCATGGACAACGATCGCGTCGTCGTGATCGACGAACTCGATCGGAGTCTGCACCCACTGCTCGTCGCTTCCCTGATCAGGCGCATCAACAGCGAGTCCGGCAGCGGCCGTGAGAAGCGTGCACAACTCATCGCGACGTTACACGACGTCACGCTGTTGAATGACGTGCTGGACCGCGGGCAAATCTGGTTTACAGCAAAGGATCGACACAGCGAAGCGGCACACCTCAAGCCGCTATCGGACTTCCGGCCCCGACCCAAGGAGGCGCTGATGCGCGGGTATCTCGGCGGTCGGTACGGGGGGGTGCCGGTGACTATCGAATCGGACTCCTGAAGATCGACCGGTCATGAGGCAGCCGCGGTATCGGGGGAGACGACGTCCGACGGAAGACGGGAAACCCAGGATTCTGGTCCTCTGCGAAGCAACGGATCCCGAGCGCAGCTACTTCAACGCGCTCAAAGCCGACTTCGATCTAACCAGCGTCCGCGTCCAGAGTGCCGGGACCATAGCCGACATGATGAAACGCGTGGACAGGGAGGTGCGGGAGGATCCCACCGGCTCAAACGCCTGTGATCTGCATGAACGGCGCTCGGTCCGTTGATCTCCGGCAGACTCCTTGACGTCGGGCACGGGCGGCGTCGTACCATCGCGGCCTCTGGCCTGCACCATGCCGCTGACCTACTACACGCACGCACGGCGCGACGAGCCAAAGGTCGCGCTGACCTTCGACGACGGACCGAATCCGCCGCGCACCGACGAGATCATGGACATCCTGGAGGCGAAGGGAGCGCGGGGCACCTTCTTCGTGCTCGGCAAGTGGGTCGAGCGGTGGCCGCAGGCGTTCGAGCGCATCGTGCGGCGCGGCCACTGCATCGGCAACCACAGCCATGTTCACCACGCCCATCTCGGCGACTTCGACCGCGCCGAGGCCGTGATCGGCAATCTCCTGGGCCGTCCCACCCGGTTTCTGCGCGCCCACTACTTCAACTATTTCACGTGCCTGTACTCGCCCCTGGCCATGTCGGACGCTATGGCGATCGTCGATTCCGACGTCAACCCGGCCGACTACGCCCAGACCGACCCGCAGGCGATCGTCGACGCCACGTTGCAGCACCCGTCGCTTGCCGCGGGGTCGATCATCGACCTGCACGACAGCGCGGAGACGGACGACGACGGGCTGCGCCTGGCGCGGCCGCTGCCGCTGATCGCCGCGCTCCCGCGGATCATCGACGGCCTGCAGGCGCAGGGCTACCAGCTCGTCGGTCTGGACCAGATGACCCTGGTCGACCCGGTGGAGTGGCAGCCGGACGACCGCGCCACCTACGCGTCCCCGGAGGCGCGCGCCGCGGTGTACGAGCTCGGCCGGCACGCCACTCCAGTCTGAATATCTCGACTACTGGATTCGATATCCAATCACATCCCTGTCCAATATTCGCATATAGATACCATATAGCATCAATTGTTTCGTTCTATATGCGGGTTTGTGTCGCTAATTATTGGGTTGACGAGTGATCGATTGTCGTCACAACATGCCCTGGTCAGTGAGGGTAAACGATGAGCGTAGTGATATTGGGATTCTCCGGCGGGCTCGATACCACCTTCAGCGTCTTGAAGCTCAAGGAAGCGGGCCACGATGTGGTTGCGGTCACCGTGGACATCGGACAGCAGATGTGCGCGGACCAGACCCGCGCACGCGCCGAGGAAGCGGGTTGTGCCGATTTCATACTGGTGCACGGCGTGGCCGACTTCGCCGAGTTCTTCGTCGTCCCGGCGATTCAGGCTAACGCGCTCTACCAGGACGCGTATCCGCTGGCGACGGCACTCGGCCGGCCGTACATCGCCTACTGCCTTGCCCACGTGGCTCGCTCGCACGGCACGACGGTGCTGAGCCATGGATGCACCGGCAAGGGCAACGATCAGGCACGGATAGAACTGGGCGTGCGCACGCTGATGCCCGTGGCATCGTTCATCAATCCGGTTCGTGACGAAGGCTATTCGCGTGACACCGAGCTGGAGTACTTGCTCCGGCACGGTCTGGTCCACGAGAGCGACGACTCGTTTCAGTTCAGCATCGATGAGAATCTCTGGGGCCGGTCGATCTCGGCCGGCTCGCTGGAGGACCCTGACGCGCGACCGCCGGATTCGGCCTTCGAGATCACAGCGAGTGTACAGGGCACGCCCGATGAGGCGGTCGAGCTCGACGTGGAGTTCGAGCTTGGCGTTCCCACGTCGATCGATGGAGAGGAGTTGTCGCTCGTCGATCTCATAGAACGGCTCAACGGGATCGCCGGTCGGCATGGTGTCGGCAGGATCGATCACATGGAGGATCGCATAGTCGGTCTGAAGTCGCGCGAGGTTTATGAAGCGCCGGCAGCGGTCGTTCTGCTGCAGGCTCACAAGGCACTGGAGTCGCTCGTCCTGACCCGGCCCGCGATCGAATTCAAGCGCGGCGTATCGCATGAATTTGCAAGACTGGTATACGATGGCATGTGGTTCACCTCGCATTGGATGGACCTGATGACCTACGTCCGTAGCACACAGCGCCACGTGACGGGCACGGTGACGATGAGACTGCACAAGGGCACTGCGACGGTCGTCGGCCGCCGCTCCGCACACTCCCTGTACTCGCGAGAATTGATGACCTATTCCGCTGCGAGCACGTTCAATCAGGGTGCCGCGAAGTCGTTCCTGGAGATCTATGGTCTGCAAGCGATAACCGATGCGGCCCGGCAGATGAGAGACGCTGCGCAGATGAGATCGATTCCGTCCGAGAGACCGATCGCTCCAACTTCACTGTTGCCTCCACCGCCAACCCTGGCGTGAGCAGGTCGGGAATCGCGCGCTGCGTCGCGGGAGCGCTGGTACGGGACGGCAAGGTGCTCCTCGTGAAGAGGTCCCCTCAAGTACAGCACTATCCGGGCGTGTGGGATCTGATGGGAGGGCACGTCGAAGGGGATGAATCGCTGGAGGACGCGCTACGGCGCGAGGCACTTGAAGAGCTGCAGGTAGCAATCGAGTCCTTTCGCCCAATAGGTGCCATCCATGCCCCGGTCGAGCCGGCTGAAATCACGGTCTTTGTCGTGTCCCGTTGGAGTGGCGAGCCGGTGAACGCCGCACCGGAAGAGCATACCGAGATCGGCTGGTTCTCAGCGGATGAACTGCCTGCTTCGGCAGCGCTGGACGGCTATGAGCTTGTCGTGCAAGCACTGACGCGAGCCATGCGTGAATCTGCTCGCCGCAGTCCTCCCGGTTGATCTGAAGCATGGCTGCCCAGGTGACCATTGCTGGTACATGAGGGTAGGGTATGGGTGAGACGGCAATGGCTCTCGGAGACAGCGACCTGCAGCGAATCGGCGCGTACGTGAAGGGCAACCTGTACGGCTGGTTCGTCGAGGTGGCGCCGCATCTGCTGATCGGACCGCAGATCCTGGAGCGCATGGCGACGATCGAGCAGGAGCTCAAGGATCAGCGGGAGCTGATGGGTGTCCGGTTCGATGCGATGGACCGGCGCTTCGAGGAGACGAACGCACGCCTCGCGGAGCGGTTCGATGCGATGGATCGGCGCTCCGAGGAGCGGTTCGACGCGGTGGACCGGCGCTTCGAGGAGATGAACGAGCGCCTCGCGGAACGGTTCGATGCAGTGGACCGGCGGTTCGAGGAAATGGGTAAGCGGTCCGACGAGCGCTTCGAAGAGATGGGCAAGCGGTCCGACGAGCGCTTCGCAGCGGTCAACGTCCGTTTCGAGGACATGAACAAGCGCTTCGAGGACATGAACAAGCGCTTCGGTTCGATGCAGTGGCTGGTTGGCGGAGCGTTCGTCGTGCTCGGGGTCATGATGACGGTCTTCAAGTTCATCACCTGACGCGCGGGCCGTGAGCCGGCCGGCTCACGGGCGGACGGTGAGGGTCTGGTTCGGCGCCACGTCGCGCAGCACGGTGCGTGAGCCATCGGGCCAGTCGACGATCAGCTCATCCACGCTCGCCGCCACGCCCAGCCCGAAATGCGCCGACAGCTCGGAGGCGCCGAAGAACCCGCCGGCGCCGATCGCCGCGCGCTGCGTGAGGCCGCCGGCAACCACCGACACCACGGCGCCCCAGCCGTGCGGGGCCAGCCCCGAGCCGCGCGGCGGATCCAGGAACACGCGCAGCCAGCCGGCGTCCCCGCTGCCGCTCGGGCCGTCCGGGCCGCCCACGTCGTTGCGGAACAGTGACGGCCGCGCGTCAAAGTTGAAGATGACGATGTCGCGGTCGCCGTCCTCGTCGTAGTCCAGCGTGATCAGCGCGCGGCCCTGCAGGCGGTGACGCAGCCCCACGGCGGCGGCGTCGACCGGCTCGAACGCCGGCACGCCGTCGGCATCGACGCCGGTGTTTCGAAACAGGAACGTCGGCTGGTCCTCCCACTCGTAGAGATCGGCTCCGTTCGGCGCGATCCAGCCGGTGGTGGTGACCAGGTCGCGCAGCCCGTCGTGATCCAGGTCGACTGCCTCCACGCCCCAGCCCCAGCCGCCGTCGCGCACCTGCGCGAGGCGGGCCACCTCGTCGAAGCGGTCGCCGCCGACGTTGAGGTAGAGCGCGTTGCCGGTGCCCGGCGTCCGGTCGATGGGCCATCGCGTGGAGACGCTGGTGACGTACCAGTCGAGCCGGCCGTCGCCGTTCAGGTCGGCCACGGCGCTGCCCATGCCGTTCGCCTCCCGGCCGGTGCCGGAGGAGATGGTCCGGTCGGTGAAGGTGCCGTCGCCCTCGTTGCGGTAGTAGCGGCTCGATCCGAAGTCGCCGGCCACGATCAGCTCCGGGTAGCGGTCGCCGTTGAGGTCCACGAACTGCGCGGCGAAGGCGATCACCAGGTCGTCGGCGACGCCGGCACGCGCCCCCACCTCCGTGAAGCCGCCGTCACCGTCGTTGCGGAACAGCACGTTGCCGCGGATGCCGGATGCCCAGTTGCCCACGAACAGGTCCAGATCGCCGTCCAGGTCGTAGTCCCCGAACGCGGCCGCCATGCCGCCGGCGCCGCGGTCCAACCGGCCGTCCGGGTCACGATACGGCGCGCAGCACCTGAAGGTGCCGTCGCCGTTGCCGCGGTACAGCAGCAGGTGCCCGGGCGGCGGCAGCCCCGGCTCCTCAGGGCCGGCCGAGGGGATGAACAGGTCCAGCGCGCCGTCGCCGTCGAAGTCGGCGGCCGCCGCGCCGTGCGCGCGGTGCACGCGCGCCAGCCCGGCGGGGACGGCACGATCGACGAACGTGCCGTCGCGCCGGTTGATGAACAGGCGGTCGGGGGCGCCGCCGCCGGTGGCATAGAACAGGTCCTGGGCGCCGTCGCCGTCGAAGTCGCCGGCCACCCCGCCGGGCGCGTGGGGCGGCGCGGAGATCGCGCCAGGATGCTCCCGGCCCAGGCCGGCCGGCACGCCCACCTCGCTGAACTGCAGCGGCGGCGCGGCGAGCACGGCCGGCGCCGCGCACAGCACCGCGCACAGCGCGGCGACGATCGTGGTGCCGGTCGGGAACCGGCGGCGGTAGTGAGGTCCGTGCTCGATCAACTCGGTACCGTCCGCAGTTCCTGCTCCAGGTGGCGCAGCACGGCATCGCCGACCGCCGTGGTGGTGGCGCGCCCCTGCAGGTCCGGCGTGCGGGGACCCGCTGTCAGCACCGCCTGCACGGCGCGCTCGATGGCCGCAGCGGGGCAGGGACGCCCCAGCGCATGCAGCAGCATGGCGGCGGCCCGGCACGCCGCGATCGGATTGGCGCGGCCGCTGCCGGCCAGATCGGGGGCGCTGCCGTGCACGGGCTCCGCGATCAGGAAGCCGCCGCCCGCGTTAGCCCCGGCGACCAGTCCCAGACCGCCGACCAGGGCGGCACCGGCATCACTGACGATGTCGCCGTACAGGTTGGGGGCCAGGATGACATCGTACGACTGCGGTTCGCGAATGAGCCGGTAGACGTGCGAATCGACCAGTTGTTCGTCGACGGCTACCTCCGGAAACTCACGAGCCACCGCGAGGGCGGTCTCCCTGAAGAGACCGTCGGTCAGCCGCAGCACGTTGGCCTTGTGCACGATCGTCACCCGTGCCGTGCCGCCCCGCGCTCGATCGACGGCGTGCCGGAACGCGACTCGAGCGATGCGCTCGGTCGCCCGGCGCGAGATCACACGTTCGGCTACGGCGACGGTTTCGCGCTGCTCCCAGCGCTCGCGCCCGGCGTAGAGCCCTTCGGTGTTCTCCCTGACGACCAGGATGTCGACCCCATCGACGCTGCCGGCGACCGGCGCCGACATTAGGGGCCGCAGGTTGGCGTAGAGATCGAGCTCCTGCCGCAGGGTTACCACCGGGCTGCGATAGCCGTCGGCGCGTGCCGACGGGGAGCTGACTGCGCCGAGCAACGCACCGGCGCAGCCGGCCAGAGCACTGCGAGTCGAGTCCGGGAGGGCGTCCCCGCAGCGCTCGAACGCCGACCAGCCGACCTCAAGCTCGACCAGGTCGATCCCGCCGACTGCCTGCAGGAGCCGCGACGCCTGGGCGGTCACTTCCGGCCCGATCCCGTCGCCGGGCAGCAGCGCCACCCGCGCGTCAGGCCCCGCTTCGCTCACCGGGCGAGCCGAGCGCGCACGAACGGAATCAGACCGCCGGCGTCCAGTAACCGCTGTACGTTGTCGCTGAAGGGAGGGAACCGGTAGCTCGCGGCTTCGCTACGGATGATCGACTCCTCGACCAGCACCTCGACGCGCTCGCCGCCCGCGATCGCGGCCACCGCCTCCGGGCTGACGATGGCCGGCAGGCCGTTGTTGATGCAGTTGCGATAGAAGATGCGCGCAAAGCTGACCGCCACGACGGCAGCTATCCCGTTGGCAACCAGACAGGTGACCGCCTGTTCGCGGCTGGAGCCGCACCCGAAGTTCCTGCCGGCGAAGATCACGTCGTCCGGACGGACCTCACGGGCGAAGCTCGGGTCGAGATCCTCCAAGGCATGGGCCTTGATCTCCTCGACAGTCCGGAGCGTGTAGGTGTACTTGCCCGGGAAGATGACGTCGGTGTTGACGTCATCGCCGTACTTCCAGACCCTGCCCGCTGCCACGTCAGTCAGCGGCGCCGACCGCGTCGGGCGCGCAGATCCTGCCGGCCACGGCGCTGGCGGCGACCACGGCCGGCGAGCTCAGGTAGATGTCGGCCTCGGGGGTGCCCATCCTGCCCCGGAAATTCCTGTTGCCGCTGCTGATGCACACCTCGCCGGGGGCCAGTACGCCGAGGTGATTGCCCATGCACGGACCGCAGCCTGGCGTCCCGAAGATGGCGCCGGCGGCCATCAGCTCCGACGCCAGACCGGTGCGCATGGCGTCCTCCAGCACGCGGCTCGACGCCGGCACGATGAGCAGCCGCGTGCCGGCGGCGACCCTGCGGCCGCGGAGGATGCGGTGAACGGCCTGGAGATCCTCCAGCCTGCCGTTGGTGCACGTGCCGATGAAGGCCTGATCGACCCGGACGTCGCCGAGCTCATCGACCGGCACCACGTCGTCCACCCGGTGTGGGCGCGCCACCATCGGCCGCAGATCCGACGCGTCGACCGACACGCGCATGACGTACGGCGCGCCGGGGTCGGGATACAGCGCCGTCCGCGCCAGCTCCTCGGCGCTGCGGCCGCTCGCCGCGGCCATAGAGTCGAAGACCGGGCCATCCGGCGGCAGGTACGTACACTTGACGCCCATCTCCGCCATCATGTTGGCAAGGCACATCCGGGACTCGAGGCTCAGGGAGGCGAGGCCGTCGCCGGCGAACTCCACGCTGAGGTAGAGGCCGCCGTCTGCTCCCAGCCGCGACAACAGGTGCAGGGCGATGTCCTTGCCGGTGACCGATGGCGGCACCGGGCCGTCGATCGTTATCTGCAACGACTCCGGCACTCGCAGCCACAACTCCCCCGTGGCCCACAGCGCGGCCACCTCGCTGCGGCCTATGCCGGCGCCGAAGGCGCCCATCCATCCGAAGTGCGGCGTGTGGCTGTCGGCTCCCAGAATCAGCCCGCCGGGCAGCACGATCGCCTCTTCGCTCAGCACCTGATGGCAGATGCCGCGACCCACCTCGAAGAAGTGCTGCACGCCCTGCTCGCGCACGAACCGGCGCACCTCCGCGTGATTGCGCGCGTGCGCGGTGCTGGGCGCCGGCACCGCGTGGTCCAGAGTGATCGCCATCCGGTCCGGGATGACCACGCGCTCCTGTCCAAGCTCCATCCAGATCTTCCGGATGGCAGCGGTGTTGTCGTGGCTCAGCACCACGTCCGGCCGCGTGTCCACGACCTGCCCGATCTCGACGGAGCCGACGCCCGCCGCGCGCGCGAGTGCCTTTTGCGCGAATGTCTGAGCGAACGTCTTCGCGCTCACTGCTTCCCACCTTCCAACCGGTGCCCGTCACGCAGGAGCGCATCCACGTCGTCCAGGCTCATCGGCTTGTCGTCCGCCATGTGCTTGATCCGCGCGGTGAGGCTGCGTATCTGGTCGTCGCTGAGATCGAGCTGGAGTTGCTGCGCGCGGTGCTTGATCGCGTTCCAGCCGGTGAGTCGGTGCGCCACGTGGATGTACCGGTCCATGCCGAAGTCGGCGGGATCGAGGATCTCGTACGTGCTCGGATTGTTGAGCATCGCCTTGGCGTGGATGCCGGCCTTGTGCATGAACGCCGCATACCCGGTGATGTAGTTGTTGAAGGGCACGTCGATGCCGACCAGGTCGGCCACGAGATTCTCCACGCGCCGGAGCACCGGCAGGTGATAGCGGCTGCGCACCAGATCGGGGTCGTACGCGTACATCCTGGCGATGAATCCACCGAGCGGCGTGATCCCGTTGCGCTCACCGATGCCCAGCACGGACGCGTCGATGTGCGTCGCCCCGGCCGCCAGCGCCGCATACGCGTTGGCCACGGCGCAGCCGGTATCGTTGTGTCCGTGAAACTCGATGTTGCAGGTGACGATGCCGCGCAGGGTCCGCACGATCTCGTGCACGCGTAACGGGTCGGCCACACCGACCGTGTCGGCGATGCCGACGCGCGAGACGCCGAGCTTGTCCACCTCGCGATAGATGGTGAGCAGATCGACCAGGTCGCTCCGGAAGCTGTCCTCGCTGGAGAACCTGACCTCCAGGCCGTGGCCCTTGATGAACTCGATCACCTCGGTGGCCGACTCGATGATCTGGGCGACGTCGCGGCCGTGGGAGAACTGCCGCAGCAGGCTGGAGGTCCCGAACAGGACGTCGAGGCCGTCGACGCCGGTCTCCACGGCGATCCTGGCGTCTTCCATGTGGCAGCGGGTGTGGGTGAGCACCTTCGCCTTCAGGCCGAGTCCCGCGATGCGCTCGCAGTCGCGCCGGGAGCCGGGGCTGGCGGCGGGTGAGGTCAGCTCCAGGTACTCGACGCCCAGCTCGTCCAGGAGGGTGGCGATCCGCACCTTGTCGTCCGTCGTGAAGAACGCGTTGGCGAACTGCTCGCCCTCGCGAAGGGTCGACTCGATGATCGCGAAGTTATCCAGGCTCATGGTGACGGCGCGTTCGACAGCCGGCGGCAACGGCATCTCGGTGGTACGGGCGGCCGGCCCCCGATACGATGCCTGCCCGACGATAGCATGCGACGATGGTTCGCAGGAGGAGTCGATGGCGACGATCAAAGGGGCGATCACCGATCAGAAGAGCGGCCAGCCCGCCGCGTGCACGGTCCACGTGCTGTCATCGAACGGCAGCTTCATCCATCCCGACGGAGCGGTGCTCAAGGTGGGACCCGGCACGCCGGCGTTCTACTGCGACGGCAGCTTCGAGGTCACGGTGCCGACCGGCGGGGTGCGGGTGCTGGTCGAGCGCGGCACCGAGTACGTGCCGCTGGAGCGCAACCTCAACGTCACGGAGACGCAGACCGTCGATCTGGAGCTGCCGCTGCAGCGCTGGTCGCATCTGACCGAGCAGGGCTGGTACCCTGGCAACACCCATATCCACTACGACGAAAAGGAACAGCAGCGCGACGACCGGCTGGAGCTGGAGGGGCACGTGCACGACTTTTCCGTCACGGTGGTGAGCGTGCTGCGGCGCTGGGATCTCGACTACGCAAGCAATCACTTTCCGATCGGCGTGATGACCGACCTGAGCACCGCCCACCACGTCGTCGACATCGGCGAGGAGAACCGCCACAACTTCCACGGCGGCCAGGGCAGGCGGGGGCAGGAGATCGGCTACGGCCACGTGATGTTCCTGCGCATCCGCAACCTGGTGGAGCCGGTCAGCCGCGGGATGCTGATCGACAACCTCGATCCCGACTATCCGCCGATCTGCCACGCCTGCGACGACGCGCGCGCCCAGGACGGCATCGTCCTCTGGTGCCACAACGGCCGCGGCCTGGAGGCGCCGGTGGCCGCCGCCCTGGGCAAGCTGGACGGCTTCAACCTGTTCGATCCGTTCTGGATGGATCCCGAGTACGACATCTGGTACCGGCTGCTCAACTGCGGCATCCCGCTGCCGGCCAGCACCGGTTCGGACTGGTTCGTCTGCTCCAACAACCGCGTCTACGTCGACACCGGCGGGCAGGGCTTCGACTACGACCGCTGGATCGACGGGCTGAAGGCCGGCCGCACCTTCATCACCAACGGGCCGGCGCTGTTTCTGCGCGCCGACGGCGCCGCTCCGGGCGACACGCTGGCGGTGCAGCCCGACCGCGAGCTGGAGGTGGAGGTGGAGCTCAAGAGCCATCACCGCGTGGACCGCATAGAGCTGGTCTGCAACGGCGCGGTGGTCAAGCGCTGGCACCGGCCGGCCGGCGCCGCCGCCGAGACGATCCGCGAGCGGTTCACCCCGCCCGCCGACGGCTGGATCGCGGCGCGCTGCTACAGCCACGAGCGCGACAGCTACGGCCAGGAGATCTTCGCGCACACCAGTCCGATCTACCTGCGAGCCGGTACCGCGAACCCGGCCGCGAAGGCCGACGCCGCCTACTTCATCGACGGCATCGACGTGGCCCTGGAGCAGTGGGTGAGCCACAAGCTGCGCTACGGCAGCGACCGCCAGCGCGAGGAAGTGCGCGAGCTGTTCAAGCGCGGGCGCGACTTCTTCGCGGGAGTGAGAGGGACCGATGGCTGACGACAAACCGCGCGGGCGGCTCGCCCGACACTATCGCCTGAGCTGGGTCGACGACTCCGGCTTCACGGCCAGCTCGATCAACCCGCCGGTGAGCCCGGCGCGGCTGGCCCACCTGATGGTGGGCGGGCTGGCCGGCACGCCGGTGGACGCGTTCGTCGCCACCGTCGGCCCGTGCGCGGGCTACACGCTGTCCTATCCGACCAAGGTGGACGGCATGGAGTTCCTGGTGGATCGCCTGAACGCCGGGGCGGTGCTGGGCGGCGGCGTTCAGTGGCGGGGAGGGGAGAACCTGCGCCGCCTCTGGGCCGACGGCCACGACCCGGTGCGGATCGTGATGGACGAGGCGTACCGGCTGGGCATGGACTTCTGGCTGCAGCTCCGCATGAACGACTGGCACCACGTCGACAGCGAGGGCAACGTCTATCGGCTGATCGGCAGCCACTACTACGAGCAGCACCCCGAGCTGCTGATCGGCAAGGAGGGGGTTGCCGGCTGGCCGGAGCGGCTGCAGGAGTCCATGGCCTGGTTTCAGGACTTCGCCCACGAGAAGGTGCGCCGGATCCGCCTGGACACTGCCACCGAAGCGATCGAGCGCTACGACGCCGATGGCTGGGAGTACGACTTCATGCGCTGCCCGGGCCTGTTCAAGCACGGTCAGGAGCGTGCCAATGCCCACCTGATCACCGAGTTGATCCGCGATACGCGGCGGATGCTGGACGAGGTCGGACGCGCGCGCGGCAAGACGCTGGGCCTGTCGGTGCGCGTGCCCAACACCATCGAGGGCGCCACCATGCTCGGCCTGGATGTCGAGGAGTGGGTCGCCGACCACCTGGTCGACATCGTCGTGCCGTCGACCTTCTTCGCCCAGGACACCGCGGAGGACATGCGCGAGTGGGTGAAACTGGCGGCCGGCACGCCGGTGCTGATCCATCCCGCGATCGAGGAGGGATTCATCACCGGCATGCGCACCGGCTACGGCATCCCCTACTACCAGGTGCAGTCGGATCCCATGCAGGCGATGACGGTGGAGATGCTCCGGGGGCTGGCAGCCCGCCACCACGCGGCCGGCGTGGACGGCCTGTACCTGTTCAACTTTCCCGGCACCTGGACGACCTACGGGTACGACAACAGCCCGGCGCTCGACGACATCGCCTCGCCGCTGCGACTGCGCTTCAAGGACAAGCGCTACGCGGTGATGCGCCGCAACGGCTCGTTCCCGAACTGCTTCCCGCAGGAGCGCCGGATCCCTGCCGAGCTGGGGCCGGAGCCGACTGAGATCGACATCGAGGTCGCGGACGACCTGGCCCGCGCCGGCGCGCGCGTGCGCTCCGTGCACCTGAAGCTGCTGCTGGTCGAGCCATGCCACGAGGACCGGTTGGAGGTACGGCTGAACGGCGGGGAGCCGTTGCCGATCGCCAACCCCATGGCCGCGGGCCGTGCGGCGCCCCGCGAGCGCGCGTGGGTGGTGTTCGACCTGACGCCGGCATCGCCGCACGTCGGCGTCAACCGCATCAGCGTGCGGGCGGAACGCCACCCGCGCCTGGCCAAGGAGCTGCCGCTGGTACTCAGCGACGTGGAGATCGAGGTCTCCTACCGCTACCCGAACGGCCCCTGGATCCCGCCCCCCGGCTTCAACCCGCGGACGTAGGAGGACAGGTGGTGTACCAAGAGATCCGAAAAGGGCTCAGACATCCGCAACCGTCAGCCGGGCACCGTGCTCCGCCGAAGACGAAGCCGCATCACTTCGGCTTCCGGCCCGGAATCGACCTCGACAAGCTCAACCAACTGGTCGACGAGCTGGAGACGGAAGCGTTCGTCGCGCGGTACGACAGGGAAACTGGAGCCAAGCAGAGGGATAATCGATACCGAGCGACCTTCCCAAATCCATAGAATACGCCAGCGCAATCTCCACCGTCGACAAGCGCTGGATTGACTCGTGGAACCACGCAGGTTGGCGGCACGGAAGCTTACAGATGGTGTGTAGACCTGAGAGCATTCGCGACGTTGCCGCTCTATCCATCGCGCGCTATGAGCTGCTTGACACCAACTGGCTCATCGGTTCCGACAATCCACATCTTGTATCCGTTGCCAGAACGATAGACAAGTACGTCTGGCCTATAGGCGTAATGGTAGTCATAGTGATACTCTGACTGCTGCCAAACCTGGCCGTTAACAAGAACAACGATTGTATCGCCGTCCCAGCCATTGAACGTGCCGTCAATACGGCTCTCTACGATCTGCGCAAGCCGAGAAGGAGGCGCTTCCTTCCTTCCTTCCTTCTTCGACTCCTCTGAGGTACATATCTATGATAAAGACTCGGATCTCATCTCGCTCATTTTCCGTGAGTTTACGTAGTCCCATTTCCTCCTGCTGCGATGCAGGTAACAGTCTCTCAAGTGGAATGTCCGGGTACTGCTGACCTGAGCTGTCAAGCGAAATGACGGCAAAGACTACAAAGAAGGAGAGTAGCCGTTTCACTGCTCGCGTGCCTCTTCAATCTGAGATGACGAGTATCTCATCAGGTTGTTTCCTCGTTCCATGGCCGCCTCGTCGAGGCGATGAACTCCTCGATATTATAGATCTCAATGCCACTATTCTTGACCTGCGCCGCTGTGCGTTTCAGGTTCTTGTCGTCCGTCACAAGGTGGCCGAGCGTCACGCTTTCGACAACGTAAGCTCGATCGTACCCATCACCTTCTTGGTGTCTTCTCCGATCGACGGTTGCCTGGTAGAGCTTCGCGAAGAAATAAAAGAGAAGCGTTCTAACATGTGGCAGGCGTCCGTACTCGATATCCCGGCGTTTGAAAATGCGCTCTCCCCGAGATTGTACGAAGTGCTCAGCATTGGCGAACCACTCCTTGAAAGCATGTCGCGTCTCGTTCTTGTCGCGAAGGAGGGGGTCTTCCAACATGTTGACATGCGCATCATTCATTTCGGCTTCGTATGTCAGTTTGCGTTGCTTCACCTCCTTCGCGACGAGCTCATTGACGTCGCCCTCAGTAAGATGGTTGATGATTCTGAGATAGTCGCCTTCTGAGAGAAGGGCTTCGTCGCGAGTGATCGGCCGACCTTCGCGTACTTCACTCAGGACCAATTCGTTCCAAGGCAGAATCAATCGGGGGAACGTAGCTTCCACGTAGTGCTCTCGGATCCTATCGAACCGGTCGGGGTCCGTTGTCTTGAGCGACGCAAGCTCCTCGAGGAACGCGAACGACGCGTATGCTCGTGTCCGCTTTCGATCTCGCGCGTGCAGAAAAGAGATCGGCGAGTCGTTCTGGCTCACCAAATGTGAGAACGCACTTAGATCGAACATGACTCGGGTGGTCATTTCGTCATCGTGCTAAACCGACGCGATCCTGTCAACACAGATGTAAGCGAGTCAGGAGGCGTCCCGCTCCTGATGATTCATCGATTCGAACCCTGACTCGATATTAGGTCAAACACTTCTTCGATGAGTCGGAGACAGAAGCGTTCGCGGAGCGCTACAGTAGGGGACTGGATTTCGATTGATCCCACCGGCCGGTCAATGTTAGTCTCGTCATCCAGTCCACAACGCCGACGGGCGGGACTGACGACGCGGCTCGTAGCTGCCGAGACCTGCTGTTCTGCTTTCCGTCAGGGCGGTATAGGAGTAGGAGCAGCACAGCGGCCATGGCTTGGTTCATTGGCACCACGGGCCGATGCTCGTGAATCCGCTGACCATGAGGGGCGTAATATAGCAAGAGACTGCGAGGGATTGGATGGATATTCCGTGGCCTAAGCGTGGCGACCGCCTATTTCTACCTGGCGCCCAAAACACTCTTTGGACGTGGAAGGACATAGGCTCCATCGCGGGAGGCTATAAAAACGCCGGCGATGTGCTGATCGAGTGGTTGGCGACACATGAAAGAAATGACTCTCTCGTATGGCCCTTGTTGTTCTGTTATCGTCAGTATATAGAGTTGCGACTCAAGGACATCGTTGAGAAGGTCAATATATTTGAAGAAGAGGATGACAGCTACGAAAGAGTGCATGACCTCAAGAAGCTATGGGCGATCGTGAAGTCGCGCGCTAGGGACGGCATAGATGATCATGAATATGAAACGCTCAAGACCGTCGAATCCCGTATAATGGAGTTCCATGAAGCAGATAGAAGGGGTGTGGGCTTCAGATACCCAGAGGCGTTACCCTTCCACAACTTGGACGTAGCAAACCTGGAGATGGTTATGAGAAGGATCTCGACGTTCCTTGATTCGCTTGCTGACGTTTGGGACGCTGGTATATTGGACAAGTCCTGATCCATTGCTATGTCTGGACTCGATCACGGTAGAACTTCAGCGTGACTCTTTGAGACTCGGTCTGGGTGAGAGCGATTGCAGGGGTTGAGTTACCAGTCAACGTGGTGTATCCCGTTCCCGTCCATCTGAACTGGCGGGGCGGCTAGGTCTCGCCGAGCAGTGCATCCTCGCCCTTCAGGCTCAACTCGTGGGCGAAGTGGCACGCGGACAGGGGGCCGTCGCCGCCGACCGGTGCGAGCGGCGGCAGCTTCTCCTCGCAGATCGCGGCCGGTACGGGCAGAGCGTATGGCACGAACGCCGCTCGGCACCTTGGCGACCTCGGGTATGTCGCCTTCCAGGATGATGAGCAGCAGCGAAGGTGCGGGTTCGGCTGGGGATGCCGGAGAAGAGCGCTCCGTGTAGAGGTGCCTGGGCGGGGAGGAAGATCTCGTGGCGGTCGCCGACCTCTACGACGGGGCCGAGGTAGATCATCCGTTTGACGGCAATAGAATAGCGCCACCGGAGGTTACCGGACGTCGCCGGGGCCCGGCGGCGAGCTCGACGATGGCCTATCCGTGAGTCTTCTGATTCTATGGCCGCTTGGCTCGATGACGACAAAGGCTTGTGACAACGTCGCCTCGACATGGGTTTGCAATACGTCGTCGAGCTCGCCATGCACGGACGCCTGCGTGGAGGGCGACATCCGCAGATAGAGGACCCCTGCGCGCAGCCGGTACAAGAAAACGATACGACCGAAATCCCTGTCCCGGGTGACGAACAGCCTGCCGTGCGCCTGAGCAACTTCAAGCAGTTCCTCGTCTGCAGCTCTCGACAGACCGAGTTCGGCGGCGCGGACGACGTCATGCCCCAGGTCGGTCAAATGCCGGGCCGTGGCGGCATACACGTCCTGGTCGAGCAGAAACCGCATTCAGGCCGGCGATGCCCCTACATGAATGTCCTCCGCTCCCACCAAGGCGATGGCATACCGAATGCACGCATGGATGTCCGCGACGGTCAAATCAGGGTAGTAGTCACGGATGATTTGACTGAACGGAAGATCCTCATCGACCAGTTCCAGGACGTCCTGCACCGTGATACGCGTTCCGGCGACGCACGGTTTTCCGAAGTGGACCGTGGAGTCGACGGCGATCCTTTCCATGTTGACGTTCCCTCGCAACGGGCTGCAGGCGACTCGCGATCGATCGTCCACCCGACTCGGGACGCGCAAGTATCGTCAGCGCGCCGTGGACGGGTCAAGCGCTCGTGGCGGCCGCTACTACGCCTCGCCGAGCAGTTCCTGCTCGCCCTTCAGGTGCAGCTCGTCGGCGAAGTGGCACGCGGACAGGTGGCCGGCGCCACCGACGGGCGCGAGCGGCGGCAGCTTCTCCTCGCAGATCGGCTGCCGATACGGGCAACGCGTGTGGAACGGGCAGCCGCTCGGCACCTTGGCGACATCCGGGATGTCGCCTTCCAGGATGATGCGCTGCAGCGGGCGGTGCGGATTGGGCTGCGGGATGCCGGAGAAAAGCGCCTCCGTGTAGGGGTGCTTGGGCCGGAGGAAGATCTCGTGGCGCTCGCCCACCTCGACGAAATGCCCCAGGTACATCACCGCGACGCGGTCGGTCATGTGCCGGATCACGCTGAGGTCGTGCGTGACGAACAGCACGGTCAGGTGCAGGTCTCGCTGCAGGTCCAGGAGCAGGTTGAGGATTTGCGCCTGCACGGAGACGTCCAGCGCGGAGGTCGGCTCGTCGGCCAGCAGCAGTTGGGGATCGAGCGCCAGCGCGCGGGCGACGCCGATGCGCTGCCGCTGGCCGCCGGAGAACGCGTACGGGTAGCGGTTGAGCTGCTCCGGCTGCAGGCCGACCATCTGCATGAGCCGCTTCACCGCTTCGTCGAGCTGCCGGCCCCTCAGGCCGTCGTTGACCATCAGCGGCTCGCCGATGATGCGGCGCACGGTCATGCGTGGATTGAGCGACGACTCCGGGTCCTGAAAGACGACGCGGATCCGGCGCCGCACCGCCTCGAGCTGCTCGCGGTCGGCCGTGACCACGTCGATCGGCTCGGCGTCATGCGGCCTGAACACGATGTGGCCGTCGGTGGCCTCCACGGCGCGCACCAGCAGGCGGAGCACGGTGGTCTTGCCCGAGCCGCTCTCGCCGACCAGGCCCAGCGTCTCGCCGCGCCGTATCTGGAAGCTCACGTCGTCCACCGCGCGGATCCACCCCACGGTGTGCTTGAGGATCCCGCGCTTGATCGGGAAGTACTTCTTGAGGCCGTGGACGGTCAGGGCATCGGTCGCCTCGCCGCCCGTGCCGTTGGGATCAGCCAGCGGTCGCCTCCCCCGCGAGCTCCGGTTCCGGGACGCCCGGCTCGACCACTTCGCTCCCCTCGTAGAGGAAGCAGCGCACCGTATGGCCGCCGGCGGTGCGGTACAGCGGCGGCAGTTCCGCGTCGCATGTGCCGGCGATGAACTCCGCGCAGCGGTTGCTGAACGGACACCCGCGCGGCCGGCTGTAGGGGTCGGGGACCGTCCCCTCGATCGCCTCCAGGCGGCTCTTTGGCTCGACGCCGATGCCGGGGATGGAGTTCAGCAGCGCCCGCGTGTAGGGATGCTTGGGCTCGTCGAAGATGGCCAACACCTCGCCCTGTTCCACGACCGTGCCCAAGTACATCACGACCACTTCATGGGCCAGCTCGGCGATGACCCCCATGTTGTGGGTAATGAAGATCATCGACATGCGGTTGGTGTCGTGCAGCCCCCGCAGCAGGTCGAGCACCTTGGCCTGGATGGTGACGTCGATCGCGGTGGTCGGCTCGTCCGCCATCAGCAGGCGAGGGTTGCCGGCCAGCGCCATGGCGACCAGCACACGCTGGCGCATGCCGCCGGAGAGCTCGAAGATGTAGGAGTCGATCAGGGTGCGCGGGGAGGGGATGCCGACCTCGGCCAGCAGGTCCACGCAGCGGTCGCGGCCCGTCTCCTTGGTGAGGTCCGCATCGTACAGGCAGAGCGCCTCGACGATCTGGCTGCCGACCGTGTGCACCGGGCTCAGCGCGCTCATCGGTTCCTGGAAGATCATGGCGATTTCCCGGCCGCGGACGGACCGGAACTCCTCGCTCTTCGGGTCGAGTTGCGCCAGGTCCATGACGCCTGCGGCATTGCTGGCGGCGGTGGCGGCCGAGCCATGGAAGCGGATGCTGCCGGCGACTATCCGTCCCGGCGGCGGGATGATGCCGAGGATGGAGCGCGCCGCCACCGACTTGCCGCAGCCGCTCTCGCCGACGATGCCGACGATGCGCTGCTCGGGCACCTGGAACGACAGGCCATCGACGGCGCGGACCACGCCCAGGTTGGTGAAGAAATACGTGCGCAGTCCGGAGACCTCCAGGAGAGGCTTCCCCGCCGGACCGGTGCCGCGCGCTTCCGTATCGCTCATGCGTCCGATTCGCGATGGTAGCGGATGTCCGCCTCCACCTTCTCCACGACGATGCCGTTGCCGTACATGGCGGGACCGTAGGGAGAGCGAACGCCTGAGGCGATGGCGATGAGGTTCTCGCCCGCGATCAGGTCGGCGGCCGGCAGCTCGAAGGTGACTTCCACGAGCTGCTGCTCGGGGTCTTCGACGTAGGAGGGGATGCTGCCGGCATGCGGCTGAGGCCCGCCGCCGTAGATCTGCGGGTCCTTGACGGAGGCGTCGCGGCCGAGCTCGCGCAGGCGCCTGCCGCCGAGCCACACCTCGATCCGGTCCTGCGGATCGGCCGCCCAGAGGATCACGCGCAGGCGCGCGTCGGCAACTCGATCGGCCTCGACGTCCCGCCAGACGAAGAGCGGCAGGTGCACGGGCTGCCCGTGGTTGGGAAGCTCGGCCGGCAGCGGCCGGTCGTGGTTGCAGCAGTAGAAGCAGCCGGAGTCGGTCCAGGGGAACCCGCCGCGGCGCTCGATGACGTAGGTAACGTCGCGTCCGGTCATGGCGGCCGGCTCGCCGATCAGGAACATGGCCTCGGTGTGCTGGCCATAGGTGCCGGCCATCACGTCGCCCTGGGAGCCCAGCCGGGAATAGTGTTCCTCGGGCGCGGTGGGCCAGTTGAACACGGTCACGAAGTCCGCGCCCTGCGCCCAGAAGTTGGAGAAGGCGCCCACGAAGACCTCAAGAGAGGGGCTGCAGTAGCCGTCCGTGGAGTGGTGGGCGTCGTGCGTGGCGGCGATGCGGATCGGGGTGCCGGCGGCGATGCTGCGGAAGCCGGTCACGTCGACGGTGAGCGTGCGGGAGCCGATCACGAAGATGTCGACCAGCAGCTCGCGCGCCCAGGTGGCGACGTCCAGGCCGTCGACCGCGCAGCCGGCCACCGTCTCCGGCACCTTCACGGCCAGCAGGATCGGCCGGCCGGTCCGCGCCTCCATCTCCAGGGTCATCTTCCGCACGCCGCGAATGTAGGCGGTGGCGTCCTCGCGGTGCTGCCACTGGCGGCCGATCGGCAGGGTGGGCTGGTGGCGGGAGAAGTCGAGCTGCAGCCCGTCGAAGGCGTAGTGGGCCAGCAGGTCGCGGAGCACCGCCACCTTGTGCTCGCGCAGTCCGGGCGAGGACAGGTCGTAGAGCCCGTTCCACCACCAGCAGCGCTGCACCCAGTCGGGATGCTCCTCCTTCAGCCAGTTCCGGCGCGCCGGGTCGGTGAGCGGCTGGCCGAGCGACGGCTGGGCCGGATCGACGGGCGCCACGCGGCTGTTCCAGAACACCTCCAGCCCGCGCCGGCGGGTCTCCTCGACCAGCGTGCCGACGAAGTCCACCCCCTGCTCCCGCCACCGGTTGAGGCCGGGGTCGTCCAGCAGTGGCAGCTTCTCGGTCTCGTACAGCGCATAGGCGTCCTCGCCGTCGCCCACGTCCCAGATGAAGCCGTCGATCTGGCTGCCCTCCAGGTCGGCGTGGTGGAAGCGCAGGTCCACGTAGTCCTGCATCGGGATGCCCAGCAGGTCGATCGGGGTCATCCCGTCCATCTGGTCGATGATGCGCCGCCGGCGCCCCACCGCTGTCAGGTGCGCGTCGCTCAGTTCGATCACGAGGGCAGCGTAGGGGATCGGCGATCGATCGCAAAGGCGGCCGAACGTCGCCGACTCCCGTGCTGCCGGGCCGTGCCGGGTATAGTGGTCTGACGATGGCGAACGTGAAGATCGCCTACAACGAGAAGCAGCAGGAGCTGGAAGCGTTGCTGCGGGCAGTGGACCGGCCCGGAGACTACTGCACGGCGGACCGGCTGCTGGCGCCGATGCCGCGCGTGGCGGTGGACGGGGCGGGCTCGCTGTCCTTTCCGATCACTGAGGAGCAGGCGCGTGCGCTGACCGCGGTGGCCGAACAGGCGCCCTACGGCAGAGGCGAGGAGACGCTGGTGGATACCACCGTCCGCGCGTGCCGGCAGATCGACGCGGAACGCGTGAGCATCACCGGCGGCGCCTGGGACGACACGTTGGGCGAGATCGTCGAGCGGGTTGCAACGGGACTCGGCTGCCCTCCCGAACACACGTTCGCGCACCTGTACAAGCTGCTGGTGTACGAGCCGGGCGGGTTCTTCGCGCCGCACCGGGACACGGAGAAGGTCGACGGCATGGTCGCCACGCTGGTGGTGTCGCTGCCGGTGGCCGGCGCCGGCGGCGAGCTGGTCATCCGCCACCGGCAGCGCAGCACGATCGTCGACCTGCGCACCGACGAGCCTTCCGAGCTCGCCTTCGCAGCCTTCTACGCCGACTGCGTCCACGAGATCCGGCCGGTGACGGCCGGGTACCGTATCGTTCTGGTCTACCATCTGGTCGTGCGGGGCGCCGCCGCCGCGGTGCTCCGGGCCGCGCCCGACTTCGCGTCGCAGGAGGAAGCGATTGCCGCCCGGCTCTGGAGCTGGGAATCGGCCTCGGCGGCAGGCGACAAGCTGGTTTGGCTGCTGGAGCATCAGTACAGTCAGGCCGGCCTGTCGTTCGACGTGCTGAAGAACGCCGACGCGGCGCTGGGCCGCGTCCTCGCCGGTGCCGCGCAACGGGCCGATCACGCGCTGTACGCGGGGATCCTCAGCATCCACGAGTCAGGCACCGTGGACGAGGACGCGCTTTACTACGACTGGGACGAGGACGACGACGAATCTGATGATTGGGACAACCTGGAGTACATGAACTCCACCCGATCTCTGTTCGGACTGGTCGCCGCGGACGGCTCGCGCCCCGACTACGGTGAGCTGCCGCTGCTGCCGGGAGAGTTGCTGCCGTCCGGGGCGCTGGATGACGTGGAACCGGACGATGAGGATCGGCACGTGACCGGCAACGAGGGGGTGCAGGTATCCCGCAGCTATCGCCGCGCGGCCCTGGTGCTGTGGCCGCCGGCAAGGACGCTGGGGACGCTTGCTCGCGCAAGCATCGAGCGCGCCGTCGCTGTGTTTGAGGATGAGTTGGCTCGGTCGGAGGACGACGCCGCGCCGCGGCGGCGCCTGCCCGGCCTCGCCGCACAGCTCGTCGACACGTGGCCGGCGCCGGATGACGTTCGGTTCTATCGTCGCGATGACGCGGACGGCGTGCCGCACGCCTGCCGGGACATGTTGCGGCTGCTGCGGCGGCTTGGGGACGAGGCGACGACGCGGCGGTTCCTGTGCGAGGTCGCCACCCCGCACTACAGCGGCGGCGAAACCGACGAGTTGCTGGCGACTGTGGCGGCTATCGCTCCGGCGACCCTGCACGCGTGGCTGCCGCAGTTCACCGAGAGGAATCTGCCGCTCGTCCCGGAGGACGTCCTGGACCTGCTCGGGCGCCTGTGCCCGCAGGGCGAAGCGTCCGCCGGCTCGGATCGACACCCGCGCCCGGCGCTGGCGGACGCGGCGCGGGCACTTTGCCGGGGGTTGCCTGCGGTCGTGGGCGTCACGGATCCGGACACGGAGGTCGACCGGCTTGCGGCAGGGCGGCTACCGGTCCGGCCGCTGTCCGCCTCGGCGATCCGTTCCCTGTTCGCGTTCCTCTGGCATTGCGCGCCGCCCGCGGACGCCGAGGCGGCCGCGGCGCTGCTGGTGCAGCACCCGACGGCGCCGCCGTATCGGGCCGTTCCGGAGGCGCTGGCGAAGCTGGCGGAACTTCGCGGCACGACCGGTGACGCGGCCGAGCCAGGCGGCTTCGTCACGCTCTGGCGACATGCGGCCGACTTCCTGCTGGCGCGCAGCGCGGCGCCGCCGGAGGAACCCGCCGACTGGGTGATCGAGGTCAGCATCCCGCATCGCTGCGCGTTGTGCGCACGGCTGCAAGCCTTCTGCGACTCGCCGGAGGCCACGACGGAGCGGTTCAGGGCGCGGCAGGACCTGCGCGAGCACGTCGAGTCGATGATCGCCCGTCAGCGGCTGGACATCGGCTGCAAGACCGAGCGCACGGGCAGCCCACACACCTTGATCTGCACCAAGAACCGCGCGACCTATCGGCGGCGGTGCGCGGAGTATGCCGCGGACGTCGCCCACATGCGGTTGTTGGTCGCCGCTGCCCCGCGGCGCGACACGCACGCCGGCTGTGCCGCGGATTTGCAACGCCTGCGGCAGGCGATTGCGGACGAGCATGCCTCCGACGGGTAGTTCGGTCATGCGCAAGTTCAATACGGAAGGCCCGATCCGCGCGGACCGGCACTATCACATCCCGCCGCTGACGCGGATCGATCTCGACGACGTGCTCGGCCTCATCCGCGATGAGAAGTACTTCGTGCTGCACGCGCCGCGGCAGACCGGCAAAACCTCCGCGCTGCTGGCCCTCCGCGACCTGCTCAACTCCGGGCAGGCGGGCGACTTTCGCTGCGTGTACGCCAATGTCGAGGCCGGCCAGGCGATGCGGGAGAACATTGCCGAGGGCATCCGCACCGTGCTTGCCGAACTGGGATTTCGGGCAAGCGTGACGCTGGGCGACGAGACGCTGGAGCGGCTCTGGCCCGACCTGCTGGAGCGCGTCGGGCCGGGGCAGGCGCTGCGCCAGGCGCTGGCGCGCTGGAGCATGGCCGATGCGCGCCCGCTGGTGCTGCTGATCGACGAGATCGACGCGCTGATCGGAGACACGCTGCTGTCGGTGCTGCGGCAGCTCCGCACCGGCTACGACCAGCGTCCGGCCGCGTTCCCGCACAGCATCGTCCTGTGCGGCGTGCGCGACGTGCGCGACTACCGCATCCACTCGACGGCCGAGGACCGCATGGTGCTCGGCGGCAGCGCCTTCAACATCAAGTCCAAGTCGCTTCGGCTCGGCGACTTCTCCGAGCGGGAGGTGCGGTCGCTGACCGCGCAGCACACCCGGCAGACCGGGCAGGCGTTCACGCCGGAAGCGCTGGGTCTGATCTGGAAGCGGAGCGCCGGCCAGCCGTGGCTGGTGAACGCGCTGTGCCGGGAGGCGTGCTTCGAGAGCGTCGCCGGCCGCGACCGCTCGCGGCCGATCACGGCGGCCGCTGTCCTGGAGGCGCAGGAGCGGCTGATCCTGCGCCGCGACACGCATGTCGACGACCTGGCGAACAAGCTGCGCGAGGAGCGCGTGCGCCGCGTGATCGAGCCGATCCTGGCCGGCGCCGACGAGACCGAGTGCTCGGCCGAGGATCTGTCTTACGTCCGTGACTTGGGGCTGGTGGCTCAGGACGCCGGCGGCCCGCCGCGCTCTCCGCGCATCGCCAACCCGATCTACGCGGAGGTGGTGCCGCGCCACCTGAACTACGTGGTGCAGGAGACGCTGCCGCAGGAGATGGCGTGGTACGTGGACACCGCCGGCAACCTGGACGTGACGGGGCTGCTCGCGGCGTTCCAGACGTTCTTCCGGGAGCACTCCGAGCACTGGGTGCAGCGCTTCGAGCAATACCACGAGGCCGGGCCGCAGTTGCTGCTGCAGGCGCACCTGCAGCGCATCGTCAACGGCGGCGGGCGGATCGAGCGGGAGTACGCGCTGGGGCGCGGGCGCACGGACCTGCTGATCGTGTGGCCGCAGGGCGGGCGCGAACGGCGCTGGGTGGTGGAGTGCAAGGTGCGGCACGGGGACCTGGAGCGGACCGTCGTGGAGGGGCTGGAGCAGACGCGCGCCTACCTGGACCGGTGCGGAGCGGAGGCGGGACACCTGATCCTGTTCGACCGGTCGACGGAGCGGAGCTGGGAGGAGAAAACCTTCCGCCGTGAGGCGCCGTCCACCGCCGGTGCAACGCGGGTCACCGTCTGGGGCATGTGACGCCGCCGTCCTGCTCTTTTCGCGCCATGCGACTGCGCCTTATGGGCAGCACATCGAAGCCGGACGCTTCACTGTCTCATGCTCGAGCGGCTGGCAGTCCTCCGCCCGAAGAGGGCAGGCGTGACGTGATCGTCGTACACTGCGCCGCCATGGCTCTTGATCGTCGGCGGCACCGCCGCCAAAGAGCGGGCGATGCGGCGTGTCGGTCCTTCTGGTAGTCGTGGTCGCCGCGGCCGCGGTGGGCGGCGTCTCGTTCCTGTTGAAGTTCATGCTCACCAGGGGAATCCGCCACGTGGAGAAGGTGATCAACACCGCGATTGCCGATACCACGGACATCGTAAACGACCAGGCGCTGCCGGAGCGCTGGCACCGCGAGGTGATGCGGTCGGTCCGGCGTCGTCCGGCCGCCGGCAGGGACGATGCGGCGAAGCGGATGGTCCTGCAGCGGCTGGACCGGCTGATCGCGCAGGTGGAGCGCGGCACCGTCATGCAGGGGGAGACGCGGGACTTCGCGATGGAGCGGCTGCGCGCGGTCCGCGAGCGCTGGGCGGCGCTCGGCTGGCCGGAGATCGCGGCGGCCGTCGCGCCGCCGTCGTCCGCCGAGCCGCAAGAAGGGGATGCGCCGGAAGGCGAGTCGTAGGCGGAAGTCGCTCAACTGACCGGCAAGCCCAGGGACGGAACGTCGGCCGTGGCGCCGTGCGCCGGCAGTCTGCCGGTGCGGGTGCCCTCGTAGCCGATCTCCAGTTCCGCGTCCTCGATGGTCAGCGGCAGTTCGTCCGCGGTGCGCTGATTGCGCCGGCTGGCGCGCACGGTGAAGCGGTTCACCCCCGCGCGCGGCGGCGTCGCGCGCAGATCGTAGATGAACCATGCCGTCCGCGGGTCCTGCCGTACGCCCGGCTCCATCGGATTGGCCAACGGCAGCGCCATGGCGCCGTCCGGACCTTCCATGCGCACCTCCAACTCGTCCGCGATCGTCGGGTTGGCCACGTGCAGGAGCAGGCGCGCCGAGCGGACCAAGTCCCCGGCGCCGGCCACGTCGTCGACGATGTCGAAGGTCAGCGGCGCCGGATCGCCGGTAATGGTCAGGGGCAGATCCCGCTTGTTGTCCAGGCAGTTGGGAAACGACGCCGTCGAGCGCATCACCAGGTAGCGCTTGTCCAGATGGCGCAGCCGTTCGGGATCGGCGATCTCGTCGAGCGCCGGCACCAGGTCCTGGTCATAGGTCGGCAGGGTCCCGAACCAGTTGAACACGTAGAGGCCGTCGACGCCCGCGCGGTGGTGGCGCGCGGCCATGCCGCGCACCATGTCGAGAGACATCGGCGTCATCAGCGGCGGGTCGTACCACCAGCGGTTGTGGCCGTCGTTGTGGCCGGCCATGTAGCCCTCCTCGATCGCGGCCAGCAGGTGCACGGGCGAGCTCCTGGCCAGCGCCACCCATTCGGCCGCTTCGTGCTCGGTGTCCTGCGGGAAGAACGGCGATGTCACCACGATGTCGACCAAGTGGTCGTCGATCCAGTCCTCGATGTCGATCCCCAGGCGGCGGGTGCCGTCCAGGGTGGGAGGCAGGCGCACGGCCAGCCCGATCTCGCGGCCCTTGGTCCGCCCGATCTCGTCCAGGCCGGCGCGCGTCTCGCGCACCATCTGCGTCAGCAAGTGGGCGTTGCGCCGCTCCTCCCCGAAGCGGAAGTAGCCGGGGATGCGGATGAAGTCGAACACGAAGCCGGTGCAGTCGTAGCGCTCGCACACCTCCAGCGCGATGTCGCGCCGCAGGGCGCGCACCTCCTCGTGCGCGAAGTCCTGCATCCAGGTCAGGGCAGACTGTGTCGCCGGGTGGTCCTTCCAGCCGGCGGCTCCCTCCTTGCCGATCAGCAGGTCGGCGCGCTCCTCGTAGAAACGGCTGCCGCCGAGCCGGTAGACCTTTCCGTCGGCGACGTGGTGCCAGTCGTTCATGCTCAGGCGGAACCAGTAGTCGACGCCCAGGCGCTTCGCCTCCTCCACCTGCAGGCCGAGCGGGTCATGACCGGCGGCCCAGGTCCGCTTCAGGTTCTCGGCGTGGCGCCAGTAGCGGACGTCACCGAGCGTGGCGCCGCGCTCGTAGCGCTCCACCAGGTACTCCATGCGCGTCTTCTGCGAAGGGAACGCGGTGACGTAGCCGGCGTCGGGGCCGATCCCCTCCGTACAGGCGTCCACCGGGGTCCCCACGAAATAGCCGAGGTGGCCCGCCCCATGCATCTCCGGCGCCATCGGCGGGTTGTACATGGACTCGTAGGGGTGGTTCTGGTCCCACATGATGCGGTAGCGGCGCGCGAGCCGTCCCTTGGGCTTGTTCATCCTTCCTCCTCCTGCGCGGGGCGTGGCAACCACTGTGCGGCGTCAGCCAACTCCTGCGCATGCTGCTTCTGTTCCTCGCGTTCGTCGGCTGCCTTGTCCGGCAAGACGATCTCCGACTCAGCGGGGCGCAACTTCTCCCCGATCACCCGCCGCCCGATCAGATTGCCGAGCAGACGGGAACCGTCCTCGGTGAAGTGCACGCCGTCGGGACCCAGCAGTCGTTCGGTCCCGGCGGACGTCACCGCGCCGTGCAGATCGAGCACCTCGATCCCGCTTCGTGCCATCACCGCGTTCGCGATCGCATCGTAGACATCGACGTCGGCCTCCTCCCGCTTGTAGTCACGGTATCCCTCGGTCGCATCCATGCGGGCGCGGATGATCGGCGTCGTCGTCAGCCAAAGCAGGCGGGCGGACGGCGCGGCCGTGCGGAAGACTCCGATCAGGGCGCCGACGTTCCGCTCGTACCGCTCGGGGGCAACCGCTCGTTGCCATTCCGCCCGCGCGCGGCCGATGTCATGCAGGCCGCTGTTGAAGGCGATCACCGCCGGATGATGACCCTGCAGCCAGTGGGCCATCCGGTCGCGCAGCACCTCGGAGGTGCCCCACCCGGGCGCGTGCGCAACGGTGTACCGCGCCGATGGCATACGCTCGGATGCCTTGCCGATGCAATGCGCCAAGTGAGGGAGCCACCCGATCGAGATCGAATCGCCGACCGCGTACAGCAGCGGATACGGCTGCGCCATGGACGCAACGGTAGACGGGCAAGTGCCGGCCGTCGAGACGGGCGTCGAGTTGCCCTCGTCCGGGGCGTCCTGCATCATCGGCCGCGGCGGCCCCGGCATCGGCAGCGATGATCAACGGGGACGACACTCCCGGTGAACGGAGGTTGTATGACCCCATGGAGAGGACACCCGAGGGACTGATTCCGATCGTCGACACCCATCAGCATCTCTGGGACCTGGACCTGCTGAGCCCGCCGTGGCTAAGCCAGACACCGGAGGTGCTGCAGCAGAGCTACACTATCGACACCTACCTGCGCGAGGCGCGCGGCACCGGCATCGAGCGGGCGGTGTACATGGAGGTGGACGTGGCGGCATCCGACCGGCCTCGCGAGCGCGAGCTGGTAGCCGAGTTGTGCTTGCGGCCGGAGGTGCCGACCGCCGCGGCGGTGTTCTCCGGCTCGGTCGACGCCACCGGCTTCGCGAGCGAGTTGGCGGCCATACGGCAGCAGGAGTCGTGCCGCGGCATCCGTCACCTTCTGCACCCCCCGACCATCGCGCCCGGGACGCTGCTCTCGGAGCGATTCGCCGCCGGGCTGGCGCTGCTTGCGGATGCGGGGCTGCTGTTCGACATCTGCATCCGTCCGCGTGAGCTCGCCGATGCCGTGGAGGTCGCGCGGCGTTGCCCGCGCAACACCCTCATCCTCGACCACTGCGGCAACGCCGATCCGCAGGTGGTGTCCGGCAAGACCGGGCCGTCGGACGACGAGGTGTACGGCCACGAGCGGCAGCAGTGGCTGGACGACGTCGCCGCGTTGGGCGCACGAAGCAACGCGATCTGCAAGATCTCCGGCATCGTGGCCCGCGGCGTGCCGGGCTGGACCGCGGAGGACCTGGCGCCGACCGTCGACCACTGCATCGACTGCTTCGGCGAGGACCGCATCGTGTTCGGCAGCGACTGGCCGGTCTGCGTACCCGTCAGCCCGCTGGCGGGCTGGGTCGCCGCGTTGCGCGAGATCGTCAGCCGGCGGCCGGAGCGGCTGCAGCACAAGCTGCTGCACCGGAACGCCGAGCGCATCTACCGCCTGTCGTGATCGGCGGGCCGCCGGGGTGATCGCGGCGGAGCGTCACCGGGTCCGCGCCGCGCTGCTGGCCGCTGAACCCGGAAGCGTGCCGGCGGCGGTCGAGGCCCATGCCGCCGAGGCCGAGCGCACGCTCGACCGGTCCGCGCCCGCCACGCAGGACGCGGTGCTCGCCGGGGTCGCCGCGCTGGCCATTGATCTGCGCTCGGCTTGGCTGCTGTGGTCACACCATCCGGGAGAAGGGATAGGCGAGGCCGCGGCGGCCGCGTCGGAACACCTCTGCCGGGTCCTCGACCGGCACGGACGCTCGGATCTGAGCGGTACGGTGCGCTCGGAGGCTGCTTCGATCCAGGCGAGCAGCCTGGCGCGCTTGGCGCGCATGACCGTGGCCGGGGAGCGCGCGAACCCCTGGGGCAACGACTCGCCGCAGGAACTCGACTGGGCGCTGCGCCGCGGTGCGTTGCTGGTGACCACGAACCCGATCATGATCGACGCGGCGTGCCGCGCGGCGCCGGAGCGCTGGGATCCGGTCCGCGACGCGATCGTGGCCGACCCTGCGATCGAACCCGCGCGCCGCGCTGCCGAGCTGGCTCTGCGCGTGGTCGCCGGTGTCGCCCGCGTGCTGCGGCCGATCTTCGATGCCAGCGGCGGTGCCCAGGGATGGGTCACCTATCAGGTCGATCCGCGCCGTGCCGGCGATGCGGCAGGGATGGTCGATGAGGCGCGGTTCGTGCACGACCGCCTGTCGGCCGAGCTGCGCGCCACTCCCAACGTGCGCTTCAAGCTGCCGGGGACCGAGGCGGGACTCGACGCCTGTGCCGTCCTGGCCGCGCGGGCGATCGGCCTGGTGATCACCGCGAGTTGCTCGGTGGCGCAACACCTTGCGTTCGCGGATGTCCTGGAGCGGAGCGCACCGGACGCGGTCAGCGGGCCGGCAGGGCTGCTGGTGATGATGAACGGCCGGCTCGACGAGACGATCGCCGCCGAGCTGGCAGCGGCCGGCGACCGGGATCCAGAGTCGGTCGCCCGGTGGGCAAGCACGGCGATCACGCAGCGCTCGTACGGACTCCTTCGCGAATGCCGCTGTCTCCGCTCCGCGCTACTGGTCGCCTCCATGCGCGGGCCGTGGAACATCGACACCGCGATCACCGCCGGCCCGGAGCCGGTGTACTTCTCGTGCTTCCCGGACCGGGCGCGCGCCTATGACGCGGAGCCGCGCCCGCTCGACGCCGGCATCGACGATCGGGTCGGCAGCGACGTCCTGGACCGGCTGGCGCGCAGCCGCAGCTTCCGGCTGGCGTTCGAGCCGGATGCGATGCAGCCGGCGCGGTTCGCCGATCACCCGACGGTCGCCGCCACCCTGAAGTCGTTCGTCGCGGCCCGCGATGCGCTCGATGGCTACACGATGAGCCCACAACGGGTTTGACCGGCGGCGCGTCCGCCGATCATCATCTGCACTCTGCATGGGCTCCTACATCATCCGGCGCCTGCTGATCATGGTCCCGACGGTGGCGCTGATCGCGGTGCTCACCTTCGTCGTGGTGGAGTTGCCGCCCGGCGATTACGCCAGCCGGGTGGCGGAGGCGATGGAGCAGCGCGGGGAAAACGTCGACATGGAGTACATCCAGGCGATCCGGGAGCTGTATCGCCTGGACGACCCAACGTTCGTGCGGTTCTTCAGGTGGCTGGGCGGTTTCATCGTCGGCGATCTGGGCTACTCGATCGAATACCGCATGCCGGTGAGGAACGTGTTCGCGCAGCGCTTTCCCATCACGATCCTGCTGTCGATCGCATCGATGCTGTTCACTTGGGCGGTGGCGTTCCCGATCGGCCTCTACTCGGCGGTGCGCCAATACTCGTTTGGAGACTACTTCTGGAGCGTGGTGGGCTTCTTCGGGCTGTCGGTCCCCAACTTTCTGCTGGCGCTGGTGTTGATGTACTACTCGGCCAAGTACTTCGGCGGTGCCATCGGCGGTCTGTTCTCGAAGGAGTTCGAGGATGCCGCCTGGAGCATTCCGAAGGTGCTGGACCTGATGAAGAACCTGGCGATCCCCGTGATCGTCATCGGCACGGCCAGCACCGCGGGGCTGATCCGCATCCTGCGCGCCAACCTGCTGGACGAGCTGAAGCGGCCCTATGTCGAGCTGGCGCGCGCCAAGGGGCTAACCGAGCGGCGCCTGATCGTCAAGTACCCGCTGCGCATCGCCATCAACCCGTTTCTGTCGGGCGCCGGCAGCATCCTGCCGGGGCTCATCTCCGGCGCTGTGATCACCGAGATCGTGCTCGACCTGCCGGCAATGGGGCCGGTCTTCCTGCGCGCGATCCGCGCGGAGGACATGCAGTTGGTCGCCAGCTACATGCTGATCCTTGCGATCCTCACCGTCATCGGCACGCTGATCTCGGATCTGCTGCTGGCGGTCGCCGACCCGCGGATTCGCTATGAGTAGGGAAGCGCATCCATGAGTGCCTCGGCCGACGTCCTGGCACCCGTTGCGCCCGCGCGCCAAGTCTACGACGCCAGCCAGTGGAGGCTGATGCGGATCGCCTTCTTCAAGCACCGGCTGGCGGTGGCCGGGGCGGTGATCGTGGCCATGGGGTACCTCACGCTGGCATGTGCCGAGTTCCTGGCTCCCTACGACCCGACGCGTGGCGCCTACGTGTCGCCGTTGCAGTCCAACCAGCTCATTCCGCCCAGGTTGCCGCGAATCTTCAGCCCCGACGGCGGACTCACGTGGCCGTACGTCCATCCGCTGATCGAGACGCGCGATCGCGTGACCCTGCGCGTCAGCTACGTGGAGGATCGCAGCGTCAGCTATCCGATGCGCCTGTTCGTCCATGGCCAGCCCTACAAGATGTGGGGGCTGTTCTGGGCCGACCTGCACCTTTGGGGGGTGGACGGCGACACGCGCCTGAACCTGCTGGGTACCGATCAGAAGGCGCGGGACGTGTTCTCCCGGGTGCTGTGGGGCACGCGCATCTCGCTCAGCATCGGTCTGCTGGGCGTGCTGATCACCTTCTTCCTGGCGATCATCCTGGGCACCGTCTCCGGGTACTACTCGGGGCCGGTCGACACGGTGATCCAGCGCGTGATCGAGGTGATCGCAAGCGTCCCGACGCTGCCGCTGTGGATGGTGCTGTCGGTGGCCATTCCGCTGAGCTGGCCGCTGGAGCGGGTGTTCTTCGCCATCACCGTGATCCTGGCGCTGCTCTCCTGGCCGGGACTGGCGCGGACGGTGCGCGGCAAGGTGCTGGCGCTGCGGGAGGCCGACTACGCGATCGCCGCCCAACTCGACAACGGGTCCACCAGCCGGGTGATGTTCGTGCATGTGATTCCCGGGGTGATGAGCCACCTGATCGCGTCGCTCACCCTGTCGATCCCCGGCATGATCCTGGGCGAGACCGCCCTGAGCTTCCTGGGGCTGGGACTCCACGAGCCGGTGATAAGCTGGGGAGTGATGCTGCAGGACGCACAGCAGCTCCGTACCATCCTGTTCGCTCCGTGGCTGCTGTGGCCCGTGGCGGCCGTGGTGTTCTTCATCCTGGCCTTCAACTTCCTGGGCGACGGCCTGCGCGACGCCGCCGACCCGTACAAGTCGTAGGGTTCCAGCTTGCGCGCCGGGCCGCGCGGCGCGTACCATCTCGAATCCACACCAACCGAAAAGGAAGGGACCGAATGACGCAGAAGATCGTCCGTTACGGCCTGCTGGCGCTGCTTGTCTGCGCCGGCGCTACCATGGCCACGGCCGAGGCCGCCGTCATCGCCGACAACCACGGCAAGAACGCCTGGGATCTGTCCGCATGGCAGCAGGTCACCGGGCAGACGCTGACCCTCACGCAGGCGCCGATGCTGGATGCCATGGGCCTGCCGCCGTTGGAGCAGCGGCTCCCCGACGACCCGCTGGTCATGCTTCCCAGCAGCCAGGTGAAGAAGATCGGCACCTACCAGGATCTCGCCAGGATTCAGGGGAACGGACCGGAGGCGGTCGCCAGCAACACGACCCGGGTCATGTGCCGCTCCGCCGAGTACGGCGGCCAGGTCAACCGGTTCCTGCGCACGTGCCAGGACATGGTGGCGTCGAACGACAACCGCACCTGGACCATGACGCTGCGCAAGGGCGCCAGGTTCTCCGACGGCAGTCCGATGACCACCGAGGACGTCGCCTTCTTCGTGGAGGACATCGCGCAGTACGAGCCGTTCGGCACGGCGATCACCGGCGGCTCGCGCCTGGTCGCGGACGCGGAGTTCCAGGTCATCGACGACTACACGTTCAGCCTCACCTGGCCGGAGCCCAAGATCGGCCAGGTGGGCAGTCTGGGCGAGTGGTACTACGTCTGGTTCCACAAGGGGTACCTGAGCCAGTTCCATCCCGAGTACGCGGGGCAGGACAAGGTCGATGAGATGGCCAAGGAGGCCGGTTTCGCCAGCGCCGCCGAGTTCTTCAAGGACAAGGCCGACGAGGGACAGGGCTTCCCGCGCGCCAATCCGGATCTTCCCACCATGGCGCCGTGGGTGCTCAAGGTCGGCGCGCCGGCCACCACCTACGTGTTCGAGCGCAACCCCTACTACTTGGCGGTCGACGCGATCGGCCAGCAGCTCCCGTATTTCGACGAGGTGCGCCAGGACTCGTCCACGGATCCGACGGTCCTCAAGCTGCGTGCGCTGAACGGCGAGTACGACTGGATGTTCACCCTGGGGCTGGACATCTTCCCGGCCGCCAAGACCACCGAGGCCACCGAGCAGAGCATCCGCGCCGTGCGCTGGGGGGGAGTCCATCTGGTCGGCGGCGCGCAGCTCCTGGAGTTCAACCAGACCACCAACGACCCGGATCTGCGTGAGCTCGTCTCGAACCGCGACTTCCGTTGCGGCGTCTCGCACGCGATCTACCGCGAGGCGATCGCCACGTTGATCTTCTACGGCGCGGTGTCGTACGGCCCGCTGGCCTACTCGGAGCGCAGCCCGTTCTACAACGAGCGCGCGTCGACGGTGTGCGGCGACTATGACCTGGACATGGCCAACAGCCTGCTGGACGCGGCCGGCCTGAACGAGCGCGACGACGAAGGCAACCGGCTGTGGAAGGGCAATCCGTTCGAGTTCACGGCGACCATCCGCATCCAGTACAACAGCGCCGAGGTGGCCGACGTGGTCAAGCAGAACCTCAGCGACGTCGGCATCAACATGAACATCCGCTCGACCGACGGCTGGGGCGGACTGCAGTCGGTGCGCAACTCGGGCGAGATGCAGGCGTACATCGGCCCGGCGTGGAGCACCTACGCGACCGACGTGCTGGAGACCGTCAGCTTCGGAGCGCCGTACGCCGACCGAGCCTACTTCGCACCGAAGTGGACGCAGTGGGTGAACAGCGACGGCGCCGAGGGCGAGGAGCCGCCCGACGTAATCAAGGAAGGCATCGCGCTTCGCCAGATGCTGGCGACCCAGTCCGACCTGGATGACCAGATCGCGACCATGAAGAAGATCACCGACCTGCACGCCGACAACGTGTGGGCGATCGGCATCGTCGGCGGGATCAACACGGTCATCACTTCCTACAACATGGCCAACGTGCCCGAGGACGACCCCGAGAACTGCATGCACTGCGGCGACACCGGCCGCCCGGAGGTCTGGTTCCGCGACGAGTAGACGACCGTGGCGGGCACCATCCCGCCCGACACGCCTGACGACGGCGTCAGGGCCGACTCACACGAGCCGGCTCTGGCGCCTCTCTTTGCAGAACCGGGAGTCGACTTCGGCGCGGATCGGAACGCCGTCCGAGTTGCGCGCCGCCGGCCCCGCCCATAGACTGCAGGGATTGCAATCTCCGTACCAAAGGAAGGACCGATGACAAGAAATATCGTTCGTTACGGCCTGCTGGCGTTGCTCGTCTTCGCCGGCGCCGCCACCGCGCTGGCTGAGGGTGCAGGTGAAGGAGCGACGGCCGACGCCGGAGGTGCGGCCGTCATCGCCGACAACCACGGCAAGAACGCCTGGGATCTGTCCGCATGGCAACAGGCCACCGGGCAGACGCTGACGCTCACGCAGGCGCCGATGCTGGATGCCATGGATCTGCCGCCGGTGGAGCAACGGCTTCCTGACGAGCCGCTGGTGCTGCTGCCGACCAGCGACGTGAAGAAGATCGGCACCTACCAGGACGTCGGCTGGCTGCAGGGCATCGGCCCCGGCCAACACGAGACCGTCATGTGCCGCGCCGCCGAATACGGAGGCCAGGTCAACCCGTTCCTGCGCACGTGTCAGGCGATGGAGTCGTCCAACGACGGACGCACCTGGACCATGACGCTGCGCAAGGGCGCCAAGTGGTCGGACGGCACCGAGTTCACGACCGAGGACGTCGCATTTTTCGTCGAGGACGTCGCTCACTACGAGCCGTTCGGCACGGCCGTGACCAGCGGCTCTCGCCACGTCGCCGACGCGGAGTTCGAGGTCATCGACGACTACACATTCAGCTTGACGTATCCGCAGACCAACATCGCCGAGGTGGGCCGCCTTGCCGAGCACTACGTGGCGTGGTTCCACAAGGGTTACCTAAGCCAGTTCCACCCGAAGTACGCGGGGCAGGACAAAGTCGACGGCTTGGCCAAGGAGGCCGGCTTCGCCAGTGCCGCCGAGTTCTTCAAGGACAAGATCGACGAAGGCCAGGGCTTCCCGCGCGCCAACCCCGATCTCCCGACCATGACGCCGTGGGCGCTGAAGGTCGGTGCGCCGGCCACCACCTACGTGTTCGAGCGCAACCCGTACTACCTGGCGGTGGACGCGATCGGCCAGCAGCTCCCGTACTTCGACGAAGTGCGCCGGCATGCGACCACCGATCCGACCGTCCTCAAGCTGCGGGCGCTGAACGGCGAGTACGATTTCATGCTGTTCCTGGGGCTGGACATCTTCCCGGCCGCCAAGACCACCGAAGCGAACGAGCAGACCATTCGCGCGGCGAGCTGGGGCGGGACGCACCTGGTCGGCGGCGCGCAGCTCCTGGAGTTCAACCAGACCACCAACGATCCCGACCTGCGCGAACTGGTCTCGAATCGCGACTTCCGCTGCGGCGTCTCGCACGCGATCAACCGTGAGGCGATCGCCACGCTCATCTATTTCGGCGCGGTGCCCTACGGCCCGCTGTCCTACTCGGAGCGCAGCCCCTACTACAACGAGCGCGCAGCCACCGTGTGCGGCGACTACGACCTGGACACGGCCAACGGCCTGTTGGACAGCGCCGGCCTGAACGAGCGCGACGATGAAGGCAACCGGCTGTGGCAGGGCAATCCCCTGGAGTTCACGGCCACGATCCGCATTCAGTACAACAGCGCCGAGGTTGCCGATATCGTCAAGCAGAACCTCAGCGACGTCGGCGTAAACATGAACATCCGCTCGACCGACGGTTGGGGCGGATTGCAGTCGGTGCGCAACAGCGGTGAGATGCAGGCGTACATCGGCCCGGCGTGGAGTACCTATTCGACCGCCGTGCTGGAAACCGCCAGCTTCGGAGCGCCGTACACCAACCATGCCTACTTCGCGCCCAGGTGGACGCAGTGGGTGGCCACCGACGGTGCCGAGGGCGAGGAGCCGCCGGACGTGATCAAGGAAGGCGTGGCGCTTCGCCAGTTGCTGGCGACGCAGGCCGACCTGGACGATCGGATCGCGACCATGAAGAAGATCACCGACCTGCATGCCGACAACCTGTGGGCGATCGGCATCGTCGGCGGGGTGAACACGCGTGTCACCACCTACCACATGGCCAATGTGCCGGGGGACGACCCGGAGAACTGCTGGCACTGCGGCGACCGCGGACGGCCGGAGGTCTGGTTCCGCGACCAGTAGGCGACCGTGGCGGGGTGAGCTCGCCAGACACGTCTGACGACGGCGTCAGGGCCGACTCGAACGAGCCGGCTCTGACGCCTTTCTATTCTATTTGGTGCGCCCGGCATGGGTCCCGCCAAGCGGTGCGGCGCGGACGTTCCGAGCTTGCGCGCTGGAACGCGCGGCGCATACCATGTCGAATCCACACAACGAAAAGGAAGGACCGATGACGAGGAATATCGTTCGTTACGGCCTGCTGGCGTTGCTTGTCTTCGCCGGCGCCGCCACGGCCCTGGCTGCCGGCGAAGGCGAGGAGGCCATGGCCGCCACCGGCTCGGCTCCCATCATCGCCGACAACCACGGCAAGAACGCCTGGGATCTCTCGGAGTGGCAGCAGGTCACCGGGCAGACGCTGACGTTCACGCAGGCTCCGATGCTGGATGCCATGGACCTGCCGCCGGTGGAGCAACGGCTACCGGATGAGCCGCTGGTGCTGCTGCCCACCAGCCAGGTGAAGAAGATCGGCACCTACCAGGATCTCGCCTGGATTCGGGGGAACGGCCCCGAGGCGCTCGTCAGCCACGCCGGCCGGGTGATGTGCCGCTCCGCCGAGTACGGCGGCCAGGTCAACCAGTTCCTGCGCACCTGCCAGGACATGCAGTCGTCCAACGACGGCCGCACGTGGACCATGACGCTGCGCAAGGGCGCCAGGTTCTCCGACGGCAGTCCGATGACCACCGAGGACGTCGCCTTCTTCGTGGAAGACGTCGCGCAGTACGAGCCGTTCGGCACGGCGATCGTCGGCGACTCACGCCGCCTCGTGGACGCGGAGTTCGAGGCCCTCGACGACTACACCTTCAGCCTCACCTTCCCGCAGCCCAACATCGCCCTGGTGGGATACCTGGCCGAGTGGTACTTCGTCTGGTTCCACAAGGGCTACCTGAGCCAGTTCCATCCCAAGTACGCGGGGCAGGACAAGGTCGATGCCATGGCCAAGGAGGCGGGTTTCGCCAGTGCCGCCGAGTTCTTCAAGGACAGGATGGACGAGGGGCAGGGCTTCCCGCGCGCCAATCCGGATCTGCCGACGATGGCGCCGTGGGTGCTCAAGGTCGGTGCGCCGGCCGCCACCTACGTGTTCGAGCGCAATCCGTACTACCTGGGGGTCGACGCGATCGGCCAGCAGCTTCCGTACTTCGACGAGGTGCGCCAGGATTCGACCACCGATCCGACGGTCCTCAAGCTGCGGGCGCTGAACGGCGAGTACGACTGGATACTGTTCCTGGGGCTGGACATCTTCCCGGCCGCCAAGACGGCCGAGGCGAACGAGCAGATCATCCGCGCCCGGAGCTGGAGTGACGTGCACCTGGTCGGCGGCGCGCAGCTCATCGAGTTCAACCAGACCACCAACGATCCGGACGTGCGTGAGCTGGTTTCGAATCGCGACTTCCGCTGCGGTGTCTCGCACGCGATCAACCGCGAGGCGATCGCCACGTTGATCTACTACGGCGCGGTTCCATACGGCCCGCTGGCCTACTCCGAGCGCAGTCCGTTCTACAACGAGCGCGCCGCCACCATGTGCGGTGACTACGACCTGGACACGGCCAACAGCCTGCTGGACTCAGCCGGCCTGAACGAGCGCGACGACGACGGCAACCGGATGTGGAAGGGCAAGCCGTTCGAATTCACGTCGACGATCCGCATCCAGTACAACAGCGCCGCGGTGGCCGACATCGTCAAGCAGAACCTGAGCGACGTCGGCGTCAACATGAACATCCGCTCGACCGACGGCTGGGGCGGACTGCAGTCGGTGCGCAATTCGGGCGAGATGCAGGCGTACATCGGTCCGGCATGGGCCACCTACGCGACCGATGAGCTGGCGACTGCCAGCTTCGGAGCGCCGTTCAACGACCAGGGCTACTTCGCACCCAAGTGGACGCAGTGGGTGGCCACCGACGGGGCCGAGGGCGAGGAGCCGCCGGACGTGATCAAGGAAGGCGCGGCGCTTCGCCGGCTGCTGGCGACCCAGGCCGACATGGACGATCGGATCGCGACCGTGAAGCAGATCACCGACCTGCACGCCGACAACCTGTGGGCGATCGGCATCGTCGGTGGGGTGAACACGGTCATCACTTCGTACAGCCTTGCCAACGTCCCCGAGGACGACCCCGAGAACTGCTGGCACTGCGGCGACCTCGGCCGCCCGGAGGTCTGGTTCCGCGACCAGTAGGCGACCGCGCGGCGGGGCGACCCCGCCAGACACGCCTGACAAACGGCGTCAGGGCCGACTCGAACGAGCCGGCTCTGGCGCCCTTTTTCTGCCCGACGTGACGGCGCGACGGCAGTTCCTCGGTCTCACTCTCCTGATGCACTACTTCAAATCATCATGATAGATTGAAGTAGATGTTCAATCGGTTCCTTGATCTGCCCGATCCCGGCACCGAGACGTTCTTTCTCTGGGGGCCGCGCCAGACGGGCAAGAGCACCCTGCTCAGGCAGCGCTACCCCGACGCTCGCTGGGTCGATCTGCTGAAGGGGGAGGAGTTCAGGCGCTATCTCGATCACCCCGAGTACCTGCGCCAGGAGCTGGAGTCGGCGCCACCGGCGCCGAGGCGCCAGATCGTCATCGACGAAATTCAGAAGGTCCCAGCACTGCTGGACGAGGTGCACTGGCTGATCGAGAATCGCGGGCTGCACTTCGCCCTGTGCGGGTCGAGCGCCAGAAAGGTGCGGCGCGGGGCGGCCAACCTGCTCGGAGGTCGTGCGGTGCGCTACGAACTGCACGGCCTCACCGCAGGAGAGGCCGGCGACGACTTCGATCTGGAGCGGATGCTGAACCACGGCTACCTGCCGCGCATGTATCAGGCCGAACGGCCGCGGCGCCTGCTCGACGCCTACATAGCCGACTACCTGCGCGAAGAGGTCGCCGCCGAGGGACTGGTCCGCAACCTGCCCGCTTTCTCGGGTTTCCTGGACGCCGCGGCGCTCAGCGACGGAGAGCTCGTAAACTTCTCCAACATCGCGCGCAAATGCGGGGTATCGAGCCCGACCGCCAAGGCCTATTTCGGTATCCTGGAGGATACGCTGCTCGGCCGCTGGCTGCCCGCATACCGAAAGCGGCGCAAGCGCCGCGTGATCGGTGCGCCGAAGTTCTACTTCGCCGACGTCGGTACCGTGAATCGGCTCGCCAGGCGCGGGGCGCTGATGCGGGGATCGCAGCTCTACGGCAAGGCGTTCGAGAACTGGCTCTTTCACGAGCTGTCCGCCTGCATCGCGTACCGCGAGCTGGACGTGGAGTTGACCCACTGGCGGCTGCCGAGCGGCATCGACGTCGACTTCGTACTCGGGGACATGCAGGTCGCGGTCGAGGCCAAGGCGAGCGCGCGGATCACCCGCGATCATCTCCAGGGGCTGCGCACGCTGACACAGGAGCACCCCGGCGTCCGGGAACGCATCGTCGTCTGCCTGGAACCGCGCGCCCGGCGCACGGACGACGGCATCGACGTGTTTTCCGCGACGGAGTTCGTACGGCGCCTCTGGGAGGGCGAGTTGTGGCGCAAGGCCGCGCTTGATGGTCATGCCAATGGCATGCTATAGGCATGCTTCATGAACTTGCAGGTCAAGAACGTGCCACCGGCTCTGCATGAGCGGCTCCGCCGTCATGCTTGTGTTCGCAAGCGGACCATTGGCGAAGTCGTGCTCGCTGCGGTCGAGCATGAACTGGAGCGGCGGGAATGGGCGGAACGCTTCGCAGCGCGTCCGGAGACCGACCTGCGTGTGACGGCCGCGTCGCTCCTGGAAGAGGCGCGACGTGAGCTGGACGTGAGACGGGAGTGACACGGTACGTCATCGACGCCTCGGCCGCGGTCGAGTACCTCCTGAAGACTCCGCTCGGCAAGAGCATCGCGGCGGTGACCGAGCATTCCGTTCTGATGGCTCCGGAGCTGATGGATGTAGAGGTGGTGGCCGTGCTGCGGCGAGCGGTGCTGCGCGAGGAGCTCTCCGAGGACCGGGCTCTCGTGGCACTCGATGATCTGAGCGGCTGGCCGGTGGAGCGTATTTCCCATCGTGCGCTGGCCAAGTCCGCGTGGCGGCATCGCCACAACCTGACCGCCTATGATGCGTTCTACGTGGCCACGGCCCGTGCCTGGGGCGCAGAACTCCTCACAGTGGACGGTCCGCTCTCGCGGGCGCCACGCCTCGACATCACGGTCCACAACGTTCGCCTCGCTTGAGCACAGGGGCGCGGAAGGGTCTTGTGCGCGGCTGCCGGCAGGATCCGGTAGCCGACCGTTGTGCTACGCCTCAGCCGGTAGCGCTCGCAGGAGTGCCTTGACGACCGCGGCCGCGTTTCCGGCGGCGAGACCGAGGAAGATCTCCATCTGGTTCTGGCCTTCGGCGCCGCCCGCCAAGTCGGACAGGCTCCGGACGGCGATGAACGGCACGCCGTTCGCGTAGGCCACGTGCGCGACGGCCGCGCTTTCCATGTCGAGCACCCGCGCACCGAAAGTGTCGAACGTGTGTTCGCGGAACGTCGCGTTGTCGACGAACGCGCCTCCGGATACCCCGGCACCGCCGACGATGATCCTGGGGGTGTGCCGCAAACAGGTGTCGTCCGCCGTGCAGTGGCTCAACTCGACATCCACGGCCGCCCTGCGGGCGGCGGCCAGCAGCGAGTCGTCCACGGGGAACCAGAAGCGGGTCTCCGGCGCGTCGGCGCCGGCCCGCTGCACGGTGACTGACCGCGGAAACATCATCCCGAAGTTCTCGTACGGATAGTCGAAGAACGGCGGCGTGCTCCACTCCCCCTCGATCTCTCGGGCGAAAACCAGCTCGAGATACTGGCCCCATCGATCGGCTATCACGATGTCGCCGATGTTCAGCGACGGATCGACGCCGCCCGCAATGCCCGAGAAGACGATCCGTTCGATATTGAAGTGGTCCAGGGCGAGCTGTGTCGTCATCGCCGCGTTGACGACGCTGATGCCGCTCAGGAACAGCACCACGTCCCGCCCCTGCAGGGGCCCGAGGGAGAACTCGGCCCCGTTCACCGAGTGCGTCGACGCATCGGCGAGCCCATCCTTCAGGATCGACAGCTCCGGCGCGAAGGCGGACACCACGGCGGTGCGGGGAACATCGTCCGGAGTCTCGTGCGCCGTCGCCAACGAAACCGAACCGGCCGACAGCAGCGCAACGGCAGCCACAACGACGATCGGCTTCGGTAGTCTGAGAGGTGCCATCGTCACGTACGCCCGATTCCAGGCTGCGACCTCATGTACTGGTATCTGCGCATGGACCATCGAGCGCTCACTCGACATGAGAGTGAAGCCGGAGTGGGGTTTCAGCCGCGATGCGTACGAAGTGCGCGTCGTGATGCATGAGTTCGGCACCCGCTTCCAGCGCGCTGGCAAAGACAAGCAGATCGGTAGCAGGCACCGTCACCCCGCTTCGCCGCAGCCGGTAGCCAAGGTCCGACGCACGGAGACTGACCACACGGTCCACAGCCGTCCAGTGAAACGCCGTGAAGTCCGCCGCGATAGCGTCGTACTGCGCACGGTCCCTGGTAAACGTCAGGATCTCCGCGGCGATGATCGGGTTTACCGCGGCGCGGTCCTGGCGGATGGCGTCGGCTACCCAGCGCTTGTAGCGCGGGTCTCCCGCTGACCGGTAGTACTCGATCCAGACCGAGCTGTCGACGAGGATCACCGCTGCTCTCGGTACTGACGGAGCATCTCCTGGTCGAGATCGAGTTCTATGCTTCCTGCATGACACAGCGCCGCCTGACGCTTTCTCTCTCGCACCAGTTCCCGAAGCGCGGTGGCAATGGTGTCCCGTTTGGTTGGCGAGGCGAGCAGAGCCTGCGCTTCACTCAACAGCTCCTCATCTATGGTAACGGTCAAGCGTGTCATTCCGACGGTAGTATCCCACGACTGAAAGCACCAGCACAAGGCATCGGAGATGGTCACCACCTGTTGGTGCTTCGCCTCGGCCTTGCCGCCATCGCGGCAAATCCGCGAGACTCTAGCCGCACGTTGGACAGTTCGTCCTGGAGTGAGCAGGACGGGGGTCGAGTCGGCAGGACCAAGAACGTGGGACGTAGCGAGATAGATACCACCTACTTGAAGCGCTGCATCAAGACCCTGGAGCAGGCGCTCGCCGCACTCCGCGCCCAAGTTCCCGACGACATCCTGTACGACATCTACCGGGCGGCATGCGTCAAGGAGTTCGAACTGGTGCTGGAGCAGAGCGGCAAGCTGCTGAAGAAGCGTCTGCGGCCATGGTTCGCCAGCAACCGGCAGGCTGACAGGCTCGCGTTCAAGGACGTATTCCGGCATGCCGCCAAGCACGGTCTGATCCCAGCCGACGCCTGCGAGCGCTGGCTGGAGTACCGCGACAATCGCAACGACACCGCCCACGACTACGGCAAAGGCTTCGCCGAAGCCACGCTGAAGCTCCTGCCACGCTTCGTCGACGACGCCCGGGAACTCGCGGCCGTCGTCGAGGGGAAGGCCGATGGCTGAACCTCCTGCCAAGTTCGAGACAGCAGGAAAGCTGCACCTGTCGGCCCGTCATCGGGCGTGCATCGAAGCGCTCTTGAGAAAGCACCTGCCCGGCGTGGAGGTCTGGGCCTACGGGAGCCGGGTCAGCGGCCGGAGCCACGACGGCAGCGACCTGGATCTCGTGCTGCGCGGTCCTGGCTTGGGCAAGATCGACGCGCCTCGTCTGGCCGACTTGGAAGATGCTCTACGCGAGTCCACCATCCCCTTTCTGGTCGAGATGCACGACTGGGCACGCCTGCCGGACGGCTTTCATCCCGAAATCGAACGCCGGCACGTCGTGCTAGTTCGCTGAGTCCGAGGCGCGTGAACGGAGTGTTCAGCTCTCCGCGTAGTCGTTGTGGGGGTTGTCCTCCGGGCCGAACGCCTCCCAGGTGCCGTTGAAGAAGATGCGCTTCTCCGGCGTGAGCTTCGCCAGGGTCTCCTTGCTGGGGATCCGATAGGGCCGGTAGCCGTAGGTCGCCGCACGGTCGTTGTACTTGTAGAACACGCCGTAGCGGGGCTCGTCCGCCTGCCAGGAGGCGGCCCCGTGCGCGAGCGTCTCGGTGAAGATGATGGCCGAGCCCTTGGGCGCCGCGATGTTGCGCACCAGCGGGCCGTCGATCGCGAACAGGCGCTTGTGGTCCTCCGGCGGGACACGGAAGTCGCACTTGTGGGAGCCGGGAATGCAGGCGAAGCCGCCGTCCTCCTCGGCGATGTCCTGGAGGGTGAACGACACGACGGTGAGCCCGGTGAAGATCTGATCACCATGCACGTAATAGCGGAAGTTCACCCGGCCACCGCGGTGGCCGCCGTGCATCTCGAAGTGCGGACAGCCCTTCGAGCGCACGAAGCTGTAGTTGCCTTCCAGCCGCAGCTTGGGGCCGATGATCTCGGTCAGGACCGAGACGAGCTTGGGATGATCGATCAGGGTGGTGAACGGCTCGCCGAGGTTCACCAGCCCGTAAGCCTTCTGCCAAGTGCCGTTCGCGTCGTAGCCGTCCGGCGTCTTGTCCATCGGCTCCATGCGCTCGCGGATCTTGCGCTTGGCAAGCTCGCATTCCTCATCCGAGAGCACGTCTTCGACGGTCAGGAATCCCTGCAGGTCGAACAGGTACTTCTGTGTTTCGGTCATCGTCCCTCCCTTGCGGTGCGCGACGAACGCAGGTGCGCGACGAATGCAGCGTGTTCCGGAGTGCGCATAGCGTTCTGCAACTCGGCCAGGACCCGCGCGGTGTCACCGCCCAGCAGCGCATCGACGGCCAGGCGCAGGCCGGGAAACGCTCGGCTTTCGAGCATGCCCGCCGGATCCGTGGACAGCGGCCGGTACTCGTCATCGCTCAGGACGAACCAGTCGATCTGCCGGTCCAGCACCCGCCACACCACGTACTCCTGCACGCCGTTGCGCCGGTAGGCACGCAGTTTGTCGTGCAGATCGATCGCCGCGCTGCTCGCCGCGATCTCGACGATCAGCTCCGGCGCACCCTCGACGTAATCGTCGGCGCTCAGCCGGGAGCGGCCGCCCGCTTCCGGGTCGATGCGCAACAGCGCGTCGGGCTGAGGCTCGTTGTCCAGGTCGAGCCGGACCGTGGCGTTGTCGGCTACCCGGCCCCTTGGTGTGGAAGCACAATAGATCGCCAGCCACCCCAGCATCGCGGCGTGCGGTTCTGCGTGACTGGCAGCGCGTACCGGTGACGGCATGTAGACGACTCCCTCGATCAATTCCGCCTTCTTGAGGTCCGGCCGAGCGGCGTAGCGTCGTTCGAACTGTCCGCGGGTGAGCCGGTCGCCGTTCTCCAGCGGTAGCGGTTGCGTGCTCGCGCGACGATCGCGCGTTGCCGGAACGGTCTGGACAGCCACGGTCGTCATCATGCCATACGGTGAGGGGTCGCACTGCACGGTGGCTACCCCGATCCGCTGACGACCGCGGCGCGTGCCGCGGCGGCCGCGACGCCCAGCGCTGCCGGCACGGCGGCGGCGAATGCCAGCTCGCCGAGCCACGTTCCGTTCAGTCCCCAGACGGCCAGCTCGCCCGCGCGGACCGCGGCTGCCAGGAACAGCTCCAGCGTGGTGACCAGCAGGAACCGGCTGAAGAGCGTTCGGTACCCGTCGCCCGCGGCCAGCAGGGCCTCAGGGGGAAGGTCGTTCACCGACTGCTTGAGCCAGCGGCTGCGCACCCCGTAGCGGCTGTAGGCATAGACGCTGAGCACCACCGAGGCGAGCCAGCCGATTCCGGCCAGGATCGGCAGTCCGAAGCCGAACAGGAACCGCAGCAGGCTGACGCCGCCGCGCGGCGCGACCGTGAGAAGATCGCGCAGCAGCCGCAGCAGCTCCAGCAGGAGCGAAAAGACGTACCCGCCCAGCGCGATCGACGCCAGCGACAGCAGCGCGATCAGCGGCCCCTTGGCACGCGCCGTGAGGTGGTGGTAGCCGCGGGGCAGGTGGGCGTCACTCACGAGATGGAGGGTTATCCTAACCTGCATGTCCGAGTTCCGAGCAGGGGCCGCCTCGGTCGCGATGGATCCGGGTCCCGAGCACGTCGACAACGCCATCCACGGGGTGATGACCGTGCAGATCGAGCGGCGCGGGGCGCCGCTGCGCGCCAAGGCGCTGGCGCTCCAGCTCGACGACACGGCCGGCCTGCTGGTCACCCTGGACCTGGTCTTGCTGCTCACCGGTCACTGCGACCACCTGCGCCGCCGGTTGGCGCGCGCCACGGGCGTGGCTGCCGGAGCGATCGTCGTGCACTGCACGCACAGCCACTCGACGCCCTTCGCCGAGCCGCTCGACGGACCGCATCCGTTCTTCGACCTGGTCTGCGAGCGCGCGGAGCAGGCCGCCACGGCCGCGGTCCGCGTGCTGCAGCCGGCCCGCGTCGGGTTCGGGCAGACCTTCGCCGCGGGCGCTTCGTTCAATCAGCGCCTGCCGCTCCCTGACGGCGGCGTCAAGTTCACGCGTGACTTTCGCGAAGGACTCGCCAGCGGCCGGCCGGTGGACCCGCGGCTCAGCGTGCTGCGCATCGATACCGTGGACGGCTCGCCGCTGGCCGGCTGGGTCTGCTTCGCCGCCCACCCGAGCGTCGTGATCTTCGACGCGCCGGTCTCGGCCGAGTACCCCGGCTACCTGACCGGACGTCTGGAGCGCACGCTCACCGGCGGCGCGCCGGTGCTGCGTTGCTGCGCGACTGGGCCGTGGACATGAAGGCGGCGCTGGCCTCCGGCCGGCGCTTCCCGACTGCCTGGACATCACCGCTCGCCGTCTGGGTGATCGACGATCTGGGACTGGTGTTCTACGGCGGCGAGCCGTTCACGGAGATCGCGCTGGAGCTGGCCGCCCGCAGCCCGCTGGGCGAGACGCTGCTGCTGCCGATGGCCAACGGCAGCGACGGCTACGAGCCCTACACCAACTGCCGAACCAACCGGCTGGCTCCCGGACTCCGGCCGCTGCCCTATGCGATCGGCGCGGGCGGCGCGCTCATCGACGCCGCGCTCCACGGCATCCATTCGGTGATCGACGCCGATCTCCGGGCCACGGTCGACGAGATGGAGAGCGCGATTCTCCGCAACCGCACGAGCCGAGGGCCGGTGTCGCTGTGATCGACATTCGGCTACGGTGGGATTGCCGACCTGATGCTGCAGGGGAGGGATGACAGTGGCTGACGATCAACGCAGAGACCGGCGCGTGCGGCGCTACCGGGTGATGTGGGACCAGAACGCCGGTCAGGAGATGTACTACCACCCGCCGATCTCGGCGGAGCGGATCGCGCAGGCGCACTTCGGCTTCTTCCAGGGCCGCCCGGTGGACGCCTACGTCGGCGCCATGGGCTCCAACGCCGGCTTCACCGTGGGGTGGCCGACGGAGGTGAAGGGCGCGGAGTTCATCGTCGACCGCATGCAGCGCGGCGCCCGCGTGGGCGACGTGAAGCTGTGGCGCGCCGCCGAGCACCTGCGACTCGCCTTCGAGGCCGGCATCGACCCGGAAGCGGTCAAGGTGCGGGAGGCCAAGCGCATCGGCGTCGACTTCTGGTTCCGGCTGGCCATGAACGACTGGCACCACTGGGGAGTCGACGCCGACGATTCCAACCTCTGGTCGGGCGAGTTCTTCGCCGAGCACCCCGAGTACCTGATCGGCGAGGACGGCGCCGCCGGCTGGCCGGACAAGCTGTGGAACGTGCTGCGCTTCTTTCAGGACTACGCCCACCGGGAGGTCCGGGACCAGCGGCGCGAACTGGCCTTCGAGGCGTGTGAGCGCTACGACGTGGACGGCTTTCTGTGCGACTTCATGCGCTGCCCCGGCTACTTCAAGCGCGGCCAGGAGCAGGCCGGCCTGGCGCTGATGACCGACCTGATGCGGCAGATGCGCGCCGGAATCGACCGCATCGGCGACGCGCGCGGCCGGCCGATCGGCTTCGCCGCGCGGGTGCCGAACACCGTCGCCGGCAGCGAGCGCCTCGGCCTGGACGTACGCACCTGGGTGCGCGACGGCCTGGTCGACATCCTCGTGCCCTCCTGCTTTTTCGGCCAGGACATGGAGGAGGACGTGGGCGAGTGGGTGGAGCTGGCCGCCTCGACCGACACGCAGGTCTACCCCGCGATCGAGGAGGGCTACCTGGCCGGCGACTCCGATGACAAGCGCTGGTTCGTGCAGACGCCGCTCATGACGCGCATGACCAACGAGATGACGCGCGCGATCGCCGCGCGCAATCTGTCGAAGGGCGTTCCCGGCCTGTACGTGTTCAACTACTTCGGCACCGCCCCGACCTACAACTACGACAACCGCGACGTGCTGGACGACATCGGCGATCCGATGCGGCTGGAGTTCAAGGACAAGACCTACGTGGTCATGCGCTCGCACGACTCGTTCCCGAACTGCCTGGAGACCGAGCACCAGATCCCGGCGGTGCTCGGTCCCGAGCCGCTGCCGATCACGGTCGAGGTGGCCGACGACGCCCGCGGCAAGGCGGACCGTCTGAGCACGTGCCGCCTTCGCATCCACCTGACGAACATGACCGGCTACGACGAGGTCGAGGTCGCGCTGAACGGCGAGCTGCTGGAGTGCGACACGCCGATGCGGGCCGGCGCCTACTACCTGCGCTGGGTCGGGCGGGACTGGTTCGAGTACGACCTGTCGGGCCACCTTCCGCGGCGCGGCAGCAACGAGGTGACCCTGCGGATGGCCAAGCGCAACGAGCGCCTGGCCGACGAGTTCGACATCACCGTGGAGGACATCGAGCTTGCGATCCGCTACGAGTATCCGGACGGCATCTGGCCGGATTCGCCCCGGCCGGGGTGAGCACGCCCGTGGCAACCCTGGACTACCGGGGCAAGCTGGTCCATCGGTTTCGTACCGCCGGCGAGGCCGGCACCGATGGTGTGTTCCCGCGCCATGTCGGCGGCCTGCAACTCAGCCGCGACCGCTTTCTGCTGCTGCTGACCAGCGGCGGCTGGCGCGGCTCGGACGACAATCGCAGCACGCTGTATCAGATCCGAGCGGGCAGCTACGACGGCGAGTTGGTATGCGAGGGGGTGCTCCGCGCCACCGCCGACGACTGGGACGCTCGCTCGGACGGCCGCGTCTACAGCCGGCAGACGATCGGCCCGCTGGGCTTCGGCGTGCCGGCCGGGGCGCTCATCGATGGCCGGGTGCCGGCGCATGCCGGGCTGTTCACCTTCATGTGGAAGCGGGTCGCTCGCCCTCTCGACCCCGAGACCGGATGGCTGGCGCTCGAGACGATCGACGAAGGAAAGGACCGTCTTGACGCGACCGCGCTGGTTGAGTGGGCGCAATTGCGCTTCGATCCGGCCACCGACGCCTTTGCGCCGGTGGTGGCGGTGCAGCCGTTGCGGCAGAAGGGCTATGAGTCGGGGTACACGTGCTGCGAGCGTGCAGAGATACGCCGCGTGATCACCGGCATGGCCAACCCGGTGCCGATCGACGACGACGCCACCCGCTGGCTGGCGCCCATGACGGTCTTCTGCCCATCTACGGAGCGCGTCGCATGCCTGGAGTTCTCCTATGGCCCGGCGGCCGGCCGGTACGAGTGGACCCGCACCGGGCCGGTCTCGGCCGAAGGGCTCTGGGAGCCGTGCCCGATGCGGCTCCGCGACGGCGATTGGGCGATCAGCGCGCGGGTGCGCCCCGCCTTTCGCCGTCCCGAGGAAGGGGTGGCGTGGCTGCGCGCCGCCGATCCGCTCACCGATCTGCCGCAGCCAGTCTACGTCGACGTGCCCTCGCCCGGTCTGCAGACCGCGTTCCGCTGCGCCGACGGCGTGATCCGGATCTACAGCAACGACTCGCGCGTCCGGCCGGGTTGGCCGGGGATGCGCAACCCGCTGTATCAGTGGGAGGTCGATCCGGAGCGGGGCTTCGCTGCCGGTGAGCCGCAGGTGGTGTTCGACTCGGTTGACTGGAAGATGCCGATCCGCGATGAGGCGAAAGCCGTGGTCGATCAGGCCAAGGTGCTGGCACATGCCGGGGGAGATCGTCAGACGGTGGTGCATCGCGTGCGCACGTTCGCCTTGAACGACCCGGCCCACGCCGGCGTCGCCGTGAATGCCGCCGAGCGGAAGGCGCACGGTATCTACTACTCGGAGTTGGTCTTCGACCAAGCCTATCGGGGGGAGTGGGATTTCCCAGCGAACACCGGCGCGTAGCGGCCGCGACAACGGCACCGGCAGCACCTGTCTGTTGACAGAATCTCGATAGAGGGGTAGCGTGGCTCCGTTCCTTAATTAGGCAGCCCTAATACGGCAGGAGGTGGCCCGTGCTTGCCAAACTGACCTTCAACAGTCCGCTCGCACTACCATCAGCGGCGGCTGGCGCCTGCTTCCGAGGGCTCGACATCTCCAAGTGACCAAAGAGAATGGGCGCATCGTGAAGCGCCTGTTCGACGTGACTCTCACCAGGCCGGGCCGTGCCGGCGAGCTCCGCATGACATAGCCGAGGGGAGGCCCAGATGTACCAGGGCGCGCGCAACGTCTACTGCCGGTATCCCGCTACGAAAGAAGTCGAGCTGATCTACGACCTGGGCGCCCGGCATCTGCTGTTCCTGGACCCGGGGCTGACTTTCCCCGGCAAGATCATATGGTCGGATCCTGACGGCATCCCCCACCCACTGCATGCTACCGCGGAATATTTCGGAGCCACGACCTTTCGAAAACATGAGGTGATCGGAACGCCCTTCCACGTACCGAGCGGCGTCGCCTTCGAGGCGCAGCCCGCGACGCTCGGACAGCGAGTGGACGCCTTTGCGGATCTGCATCCGCAGATCATCCAGGACGGAGGCCGCTTCCGCGCGTGGGCAGGCGGTCGCCTGCAGACCGGCGAGCACGCAACGGCAGCCCAGCGGCTAAAAAGCCGGGAAGAGGCCGCAGGCTTCGACCTTACCAGCCACTCCCTGGTGGTCCGCTACCTGGAATCGGATGATGGCGTCAACTGGCGCGCACCCGATCTGGATGTTGTCGAGATCGAGGATCGGCGTACAAACATCGTCTTTGGAACATTGCAGGTTCCGGAACGGGGCTTTTCGGGCATGAAGGTCTTTGTCGACCCATCAGCCTCACCCGCCGGCCGCTACAAGGGCCTCTTTGGCGGCCGGCTGCCGGTTTCGGATCTGGTGCGTTACTGCCGGGAAGCAGGTGAACCATTCGACCCCATGTCACTACTGGTTCAGCTATCGCGCATGCCCAGAGATCAGGTCGAAGCCGGAGGTCACTACGAATTGATCGTCGGCGGCGTCATGCCTGAAGAGCTCGATACCCTGCCCGACAGTCCGGCGATGGTGTTTTTCGGAGCCGAGTCTCCCGACGGCCTGCACTGGACGCCGACGCCGAATCCGGTGCTCACGTTCATGGCCGAAGAGGTAACTCCCTACTGGGACGCCGAGCACTCCCGTTACGTCGCCTACGCCCGCTACTGGCAGCGCGCCCAGCGCCGCAGCATCGGCCTTACCAGCACGACTGATTTTCACCGGTGGCCTCTGCCCCGTCCCATACTGTTTCCCTCCTATAGCGAGGACCTGAACGTCGACTACTACACCAACTGCCACAGCCTGTATCCCGGGACTTCTGACGTACACTTGTTTTTCGTCAGTCGCTACCGGCGCGGGCAGGACGACTGTCTGGATCTGCATCTGGCCGTCAGTCTTGACGGTGAGGCGTTCGACTTTGTTCCCGGCGACCCGGTGGTAGCCGTCGATGCCACCGGCTGGGACCCCGATGCCGAATCACCTTCGGCGTGTGTCTTCCCGACAAACGACCTGGTCGAATTCGACGCGGATCACGTGGGCATTATCGTCCGGCGGGACAACTTTCCCCACAAGTGGCCGCGGACGACGCAGTGGCGACACATAGTCCAGTGGGCGTTGTGGGAGAACGAACGATTGGTCGCGTTGAAGGCCGCCGAGCGGGGCGAGCTGACCACCTGCGGTTTCATGCTGCGAGCCCCCACGATTTACCTCAACGTGACCACGGAGCCGGCCGGGTCGCTGCTGGTTCGCGTGCTGGATGACCGCGGCGAGCCGGTAGACGGATTCGGCTTCGAAGAGGCCCGGCCGATCAACGGGGACCATCGTCGGGTCCCGTTGCGTTGGACCACCGGGCCGCTGCCATCGCGCCTGATCGACCGCAAGATCTACCTCGAGCTGAAGATGTACCAGACGCGGCTCTACAGCATCTGGGCGGCTGAGTGAAGGAACACGCGGGATGCGCGAAGGCCGGCGATTGTTCCTGGACGACGCCCACGTGGAGTCCCGGCAGGGACTGATCCGCCGCTTTCACCAGGCGGAGAAGTACCGGGACAATCCGGTGGTGGTGCCGGATCTGCCGTGGGAACGGGCGATGGGGCACAACCATGGCACGGTGCTGTTCGAGAGCGGACGCTTCCGCTACTGGTACCAGATGTATGCCTTTGCCCGGGAGGCGACCGGTACGTTCCATTGCGCGTACGCCGAGTCGACGGACGGCATCCGGTGGGAGAAGCCGCTGCTGGGGCGCCACGAACTCAACGGTGACCGGCGGAACAACGTGGTGGCCTACGACATTGGCGGTGTCAACATCGTCCGTGACGATCACGAAAGCGATCCGGCAAAGCACTACAAGATGCTGTACTGGGGCTCGGGCGCCGACAAACCGGGTGCTCTGAGCGGCTGGATGGGATCGGCGGGGTCGTGGGGTTGGTGCGCTGCCTGCAGCGCGGACGGACTGGAATGGCGGCCTCATCCGCAAAACCCGATCTACCTCGGAGCAGCGGACGACGGTTCCTTTCTTGGTTTTGACCGGAAGCAGCAGGCGTACGTGGCGTTCTTGCGCCCCGTTACGTGGAAACCCGGACAGCGAGCGAAGGAACCCGATACCTACGACGCGACCATCGGCTCGCTGCACGGATGGTACGAAGGCCGCCCCGCTCCGGTCGACGAAGGCATGCGCCGGTTCCCGCACATGAGGCTCATCGGGCGGGCTACCTCCACGGACTTCGTGCACTGGACGCCCACCAGCACGGTCATGGTCCCCGACGAGGAAGATCCCGCAGGGGTGGAACTCTACAGCATGCCGGTATCCATCTATCAGGGCTGGTACCTGGGGCTGCTGTACGTGCTCTACGGCGACCCGGATGAGCCTCTGATCCGCAAGAAGGGGTTCATGGACGTCCATCTCGCGGCCAGCCGAGACGGCATTTCCTGGCGGCGCATCGGTGCACACCGCCCCCTGATTCCGCGAGGCAGTCGCGGTGCTTTCGACGCCGGGATGGTGGGACCCAACAACGGGCTGGTCGAGCGCGATGGACGTATCTGGCTGTACTACAACGGATGGACGGGGGAGCATCGGGAGACCAAGGCGTACCGGCGCGCGAACGATCCGGGCCTGTTCGAGATGGGACGCGTTGGATGCGGAACCGGACTCGCATGGCTCCGCCAGGATGGTTTCATCAGCATGGACGCCGGGGAAGACGAGGGGACGTTGACGACGACGCCGGAACGGCTGGGAGGTGTGAGGCTCTTCGTGAATGCACGGACGACCGGTCGCGCCGGCGCTGTCATGATCGAGGTGCTGCCGCGCGAGGGCGGCGCTGCACGCAGGGTGCTGGCGAAGGGAGAATTCCGCGGCGACAGCGTCGACGCCGAGCTCGGCCACGACGATCTGCAGCGATTGACGCCGGGCGAGTACCGGCTTCGCTTCCGGATCCGCTCCGGCAGCCTGTACTCCTATCGGCTGGCGGCAGGGGGATAAGCGATGGCGCAACGGGCCGTGCAGGCAGGGATCGCGGGCAAGTCCCTGACCGCGCGCGTGCTCTGGTATGCGGTCCGTGATCGCAACCTCTACCTCATGCTGCTGCCCGCATTTATAATTTTTTTCATCTTCCGCTACGTACCGATCTTCAACGGACTGATCATACCGTTCGTCGATTACGACCTGGTCGGCGGCCAATGGGCCAGCCCGTGGGTCGGGTTCAAGTGGTTCCGCCAGTTCTTCGAAGATCCGTTTTTCGTACGGATCATCCGCAATACCCTGTTGCTTGGGGGCCTGTCGCTGGTCTTCGGGTTTCCGGCCCCGATCATCCTGGCACTTCTGTTCAACGAGCTGCGCTCGGCGGTGTTCAAACGGGTCGCACAGACCATCAGCTATCTGCCCCATTTCATAGCGACGGTCGTGATCGTCGGCATCATCTACAACTTTTTCGGTTTCCAGGGAATCGTGAACACTCTGATGGGGGTCTTCGGGATCGAACCGGTCAAGTTCATGAACGATGCCGGCTGGTTTCGTCCGCTGTACGTCGGGTCCGGCGTCTGGCAAGGGATGGGATGGGGGGCGATCGTCTACCTGGCAGCACTGGCAGGGGTCAATTCCGAGCTGTACGAGTCGGCGGTCATCGACGGTGCCAGCCGCTGGCAGCAGATGCTGTCCATCACGCTGCCCAGCATTCTCCCGGTCATTCAGATCGTTCTGATCTTCGCCGTCGCGGACATCGTGGACGTCAGCTTCGAGAAGGTGTTTCTGATGTACCACCCGGGAATCTATGAGACCGCCGACGTCATCCAGACCTACGTGTATCGACGGGGCATCGTCGGCCTGGACTTCAGTTACGGCCAGGCGATCGGTTTGTTCAACGGCGCCATCGCGTTGATTCTGCTCGTGTCGGCAAACTACATCAGCCGCAAGACGAGCGAATCGAGCCTCTGGTAGGCAGGGCATGGAGTACCGGAGAAGCGTCGGCTCGCGGGTCTTCGATATCGCAAACGTGGCTCTCACGGTTTTGCTGATGTTCGCGATGCTCTACCCGTTCGTCTACGTCTTCTCCCTCTCCGTGAGCGACCCGGAGCGCGTGTCCGCCCAGGAGGTGATGCTGTTCCCGAAGGGGTTCGATCTGCTGGCCTACCGAATAGTCTTCAGCACCGACGAGATTCCCCGGGCGTTTCTCAACTCCGTGTATTACACGGGGTTGACGGCCCTGTGCACGCTGATCTTCGTCACCCTGACCGCCTACCCGTTGGCCCAGCGCCGCCTGAAGGGAAAGGGAGTCATCACGGTGGTGTTCGTCCTCACCATGTTCCTGCCGGCCGGACTGATTCCGCAGTTCCTGCTCATCCAGAAGATCGGACTGATGAACACCGTGTGGGCCCTGGTTCTGCCGGTGCTGCCGGTCATGTGGTACATCATCATCACTCGCACCTATTTTCGCAGCCTGCCGCACGCCCTGGTGGAGTCCGCGTACATCGACGGCGCCAACGATTGGCGCATCCTCCTCAGAATCATCTTGCCGTTGTCGAAGCCCATCCTGGCGACCATCGGTCTGTTCGCCGCCGTTGGGATGTGGAACAATTTCTTCTCGCCCCTGTTGTATCTGGCCGACCAGGACAAATACCCGCTCTCCATCGTGCTGCGCAAGATCGTCATACAGGGCGCGCTGCAGGTGCAGTCGGGGTGGGTCGATGCCGCGGGTGCCTCGGATGTCGGCGAGCTGCGCGATCCGGGGCTGTTCAAGAAGATCCAGATGGCGACGATCATCGTGGCCGTTGGCCCGATTCTTCTCGTCTATCCGTTCGTACAGAAACACTTCGTGAAAGGAGTACTGATAGGATCGCTCAAGGGATAGGAACATGAGCCGGGACGCGGAACGTGGCGGCTCATAAAGCACCATAGGAGGGTGTAATGAAGAACAAGAGACGGTGGCTGGCCCTGGCCGTGCTGCTGGTTGGAGCAGCGTGGGCTGTGGCGAGCGGTGAAGATGAAGGCGCCGGGGCCGAGAGGCCGACGATCGATATCGTCGTGTACGATGAATCTGATACCGATTGGTCCGCGGACCTGTGGCAGTCGCAGCAGATGGCTGACGCGGGCGGTGTGATCTTCAACTACCAGGCGATTCCGGGCGCGGACTTCGTCATAAAACGCAACGCGTGGATCGCGTCCGGGAATCTGCCCGACATCTGGCACGATCGGGTCGAGCGCCCCAAGGACATCGCGGACAACATCGGCCCCAAGGGCCTGCTGGTACCGATCAACGAGCATCTGGAGGATCTGCCGAATCTGGCGCGCTTCATGAACAAGTACCCCGAGTACGAGAACGTGATGCAGTCACCGGACGGAAACCAGTACGGCGTCGCCTACATTTACGACTTCGTACCGTTCGGCAGCGCACCGGCCATCCGTGGCTACATCCTGGAGGAGCGCGGCATCGATCCGCGCGAAGACATCCAGACCATGGATGACCTCTATAACGCGCTGTCGATGATCAAGCAATACGATCTGGAGACGAAGGACCAGGAGAACTTCCCGTGGACCGCCCGCAGTCCCGGCCGGTTCGTCGACCGGATCGGCATGATGTGGGGCGTCGGCCAGAACATGTACTACGACGACGGCGCCGGAGCGTTTCAGTACGGTCCGCTGAGCCCCCGTTTTCGGGTGATGGTCGACTTCGTCCGCCGTGCGTACGAGGACGGGCTCATCCATCCGGATGTGTGGTCGATGCCGGATGAGGTGATGGAAGGGCTGAGCCGACAGGAGCGGGTGCACTTCTGGGTCGACAACATCTGGAACGGCTATTTCTGGGGAGACCGTGAAGGGAAGGACCAACTGGAGATGACCGATCACCCGTTCGTGGCGATCCTGCCGCCGATGGTGGACGGACAACGCTATTACGCCAGCCGGGCCGGCAACAACGTCGACACTGGGCAGCTCTGGTTGGTTTCGGCCAAGACGAAGTACCTGGACAATATCCTGCGCATGATCAACTGGGGGCTCTCCGATGAGGGGATCTACGCCATGGCCATGGGCAAGGAGAACTACTCCTACGTCAGGAACGACCAGGGGATGCGCATCTGGCCCGCTCCGGGGCTGTTCACCGGCACCAGGGCGTACAATCCTGAGACGGGTGAAGCCAAGGACTTTGCCGCAGAGATGGAGATCGCCGATCCGGCAAACTTCTCGGCTCCGGAGCCCTGGGTGATCCTGAGCAAGGAGTTCAAGAACATCTGGCGGGCCTTCCGCAACTTCAACAACTTCGTCTGGCCGGAGAGCACGTCGGTGCCGACCTTCTACGAGGCAGCGCCGGTCAGGTTCGCGGACGGCGAGTGGCTGGCCTCGGCCGGCGTCATCGCCGATCCTGCACCGCAGCTCACCTTCACGAATGAGGAGCTGGACCGCAGGAAGGTGCTGGAGACCGCAATCAACACGCTTTCGGACGAGATGGTCGTGAAGTTCACGACCGGCCAGGAGCCCATGGGCGACTGGGACGCCTTCATGAGCCGGCTCCGTGACCTCGGCGTGGAGGAGCTGGTGCAGATATACAACGCGGCGCTCGGGAGGCAGGGATAAGAGCCGACCTCTGAGCGGCCGGGACGGCGGAGCAGCGGTGCGGGGATCTCCCCGGTGTCCGCTGCTCCGCCGGCATGGACGAACCGTCCTGACGGTGTTGCTCGTCGCGCTGAGCGTGCTGCGGCTCGGCGCGCAGTCCGCTGTCGGCCTGCCGTCAAGCGTCGAACGTCCCGGCAGTTACGACGGGTGGATCGCGCGCCTCGACGACGCCGGGCGCATCATGTGGACGGCCCGCTTCGGCGGCATGGGTTCTGACGCCGTCCGCGCACTTGCTACGACCGAAGACGGGGCGGTACTGGCGGTGGGCCAGGCGGAGCACCCTGCCGGCGGGCTGGACGGTTGGGCCGCGATGCTCGATGCGTCCGGGATGACTCTGTGGGAGTCGTCCTACGACCGGGGTGGGACCGAGGTTCTGAGCGCGGCCGCGGCGTTGCCCGCCGGGTACCTGCTCGGCGGATTCCGCAGCGTGGCCAGCGGAGGAACCGTTGCCTGGCTGCTCGCGGTCGACGGGGCGGGAACCGCCGTGGCGGAGCGCTCCCTCGAATCGGGTCATTTCGATAGCGTCGTCGCCCTTGCCGCCACGGAACGCGGCGTCCTCATCGCCGGTGTCCGAGGTGAGCCCGGAGGCCGGTCCCACGGATGGCTTGCGCAGGCGGACGGGAACCTCCGGATCACGGCGCGAGAGCCAGTGCCGGGCCGGATCAGCCTCACCGACATTGCCGTCCGACCGGATGGGGTGATCGCCACCGGATCTGATCGAGGACGCGGCTGGTTGGACTTCCGGGACAAGGGCGGCACCTGGCGTGAGGTGACGCCTGCACTTCCCTGCGAAACCAGCGCGTTTGGCGACGTCACGGTGACCGATGACGGGGGCGTTGTCGCCGCTGGTTGGTGCAGGAGCGACGACGGGGACAGCGACGCCGTTCTCGTTCGGTTGGATCCGGCGCTGAACCTGGAGTGGTATCGAACCTACGGCCGATCGGGTCACGACGCGCCGGCTGCCGTGGCGACGTGGCCACAGACGGGGATCGTGCTCGGCGGTGCGAGCACATCGGCGGGCGCCGGCAAGCATGATATATGGCTGGTGCGCCTGGACGGCTCCGGCGAACCGGTTTGGGAGCGATACCTGGGCGACGCCGGAAACGACCGCGCCACTGCCGTGATGCCGTTTGCGGGCGACCTCATCGTGGCCGGTTACCAGAAAATCTGGCGTTGAGGGAAGTCCGGTGCTCTGCCGGCGCTGCCCGAAGCGAGCAGCGGGGCCGCCCGCCGGGCAGTCTGGGCCGTTCAAGCTCGTCGTGGCGCGGAACCCAGCTTGTATGCACCCGCAACGGTGATCTACCTTGGTGCGTGGCCGCCACTACAACACTGCCTGCCGGGCACGCAGGCGGTGCGGCCGTCCGGCCGCGCGCCGAGCCGCAGCGCATCATGCAGGCCGACGAGTCCCTGTACCTGCATCCGGCCTGCGCAAAGCTGCCGGCCGCCGCCATGGTGGTCGGCGAGGACGACTTCCCCGACGTGGTCCTGGAAGTCGACCACACCACCGACGCCCGCCGCGGCAAGCTGTCGATGTACGAGTCGTGGGGCTTCCCCGAAGTATGGGTGGACGTGCCGGACGCGCCGTCGCCGAGCCGCCCGCGGGAGCGGCGGCCGGGGCTGACGATCCATCTGTTGGAGGACGGCCGCTACCGGGTGGCAGCGGAGAGCCGCGCGTTTCCCGGCTGGACGGCGGTAGACATTCACGTGGCGCTGAACGAGCCGGAGCCGTCGGCGCAGACGAGCGCGGTGCTGGAGCGGGTAGGACGAGCGCTGGGCGCGCGGGAGGGAACCGGACCGGACGACGACCCGCTGCTGCGCTCGCAACGGCGCCAGGGGTTCGAGCGCGGCCGCGCGGAAGCCCGCGCAGCGATGGTCCGCCAGATACTGCTGTCGCGAGGCATTGAGGTTTCGAAGGGGTTCCCCGCCGGCGCGGCGGCATTCGCCGCGGCGCCCGAGGCCGTGCTCCTTTCGGCGGCGTTCGCCTGCACGGACCAGGCGGACTTCCTTGCCGTGCTCGCTCGATCCGATCGGTGACCCGTGCCCGAGCGAGCATCGGCCTTGGTGATCCGCGACGATGACCTTCTCGCGCTGACATCCAGTTCTCCGTTTCCATCCTCACCGCCGACGCCGCGAGGGACCGCTTGTATGGCGTGAAGCCGCCGCGCGGCTGATGCTGCACCGGAGCCGCTTACTGTCCGGGCGCCGCGCCCTGGAAGGACGACTCCGTGAACATCGGCGAATAGCGGCCGCGAGGGCTCATCTCGATCAGGGTGTCGCCCTCGAACACCATGCGATGCCGCTGCCAGTACACCCACTCCTCCTCGGAGCGGCGCACGGGAGTGAAACGCAACCGGACCATCGTTCCTTCCGGCACATGGTCCGTGACCGCCCACGGCTCGATGCGCCGGAAGCCGAGCCCGCACCCGGTTTCGCCGGCCCGACCGAGGCTCAGCCCCTCCCAGGGCAGCCAATCCGGCTTGCGCACCCACAAGCTGCCGCCGGCTGGCATCGTCACGGTCACCTCACCCGCCGCGGGCAGCCGGCTGCTGGTGCGCGCGGCGGCGCGGTCTGTGGAGAACAGCAGGTTCAGCCTCGTGTCCGGGCCGTGGCGTGTCGATCCGTGGCGGAGCGCCGCCCACAGGCACTGGATGCCGCCCTGGGTGACGTCCAGGATGCTGGTGGCGGCGCCCAGCGGGTCGGGGACGTGGCGGTCCGAGGGGCTGGGGAACCCCCAGCCGCCGTCGGCGTCCGGGGGGAACTCGGTCACCGCGTAGTCGGGGGCGTCCTCCGGGCTCCGCATCTCCTGGCCGGCCAGCCACTGGCTTGGCAGCACATGGCTGCGGATCATGCGCTCGGCGACGCCGAAGTACTCGGGCCGGCCGGCCAGTCCCAGGATGATCGCCGTCTGGATCATGTCGCCGGTGTTGTTGATCTCGCCGCGCCCGGGCACGCGCTCGTCGCCGAGGCTCTCGATCGACCAGCCGAAGCTGCTTCGCGTAGGCGCCAGCCCTACGTCGAAGATGCGGCGGGCGTGCTCGACGGTGTCCAGGTCGCCGACCAGCAGCCCGTAGTCCGCCAGACCATGCACCGTGCCGGTGACGGAGTGCGTATGCGGGCCGGCCTGCATGGTGAACCGGCCGTCATCGGTGAATGACGTGGCGCGCGCCAGTCGCACGAAGCGGTCGGCCAGCTCCAGCGCGCGCTGGTCGCCGGTGAGGCGGAAGAGGTGGGTCAGAGCCATCACGCTCCGCGCCCGCGACCGCGGCGCCGGGGACTCGATGCCGTTGCGCTCGTCGGTGAAGCCCGGGTGCTTCAGGCTGGGCTCGGCCGCGATCAGGTCGGCCCGCCAGGTGCCGTCTGGGTTGGTGACCCGTATCCAGGTGTCGAGCAGCGTTCCCAGCCGCTCGCGGGCGGCGCGGTCGTCGCGCGCGGTCGCCAGCTCCGTGAACGCCTGCACGATCTCGCGCAGGTCGTGCGGATTGGTCTGCCCGTCGACCCGCGGGAATCCGAGCGGGTTGTCGGTCAGGTCCAGCAGTACGGTGCGCAGGCCGTCGACGACCGCCTCCGGCGCCGGCGTACCGCTCGCCGCGGATCCCTTCAGCAGGGCGTCGACGGCCCGGCCGTAGTTGTGCGGGTCCAGCACGCCCTCGGCCAGGCGGCGCTCGCACCAGCGGGCGACGTACGCCATGGCGCGGGCGATGCGGGCGGGCAGGTCGGCGTCACGGGGGTTCGGCATCGGCTCCTCCAGAGGGCTGCTATGATGCAGCGGCATGACGCAGCGCGACAACGAAGGCGAACCGCTGGCACCCGAGTCGATCGACGCGCTCACCTTCGACGTGTTCGGGACGCTCGTCGACTGGCGCAGCAGCGTGTTCGACGCCGGCCGCGAGCTGCACGGGCGGACCGGTCAGGGCACGGACTGGGCACGGCTCGCCGACGCGTGGCGCGGCGGGTACGAGCCGGCGATGGAGGAGGTGCGCAGCGGCCGGCGGCCGTGGGAGCCCATCGACGTCCTGCACGGCGAGATCCTGGACCGCCTGCTGGCCGAGCGCGGCCTGGGGTTCGATACGGACGATCGCCACTGGTTCATCCACGCTTGGCACCGGCTGCCGGCATGGCCCGACGTGCGCATCGGGCTGGAGCGGCTGCGGAGCCGCTTCACGGTCTGCGCGCTGTCGAACGGCAACGTCTCGCTGCTGGAGGATCTGGCGAGCTACAACGCGCTCGGCTTCGACCACATCCTGTCAGCCGAGCACGCGCGCACCTACAAGCCGCTGCCCGCGGTCTACACCACGGCGGCGTCGCGGCTGAACCTGCCCCCGGAGCGAATCCTCATGGTCGCCGCGCACGACGACGACCTGCGGGGCGCGCGAGCGGTAGGCTTTCGCACGGCGTTCCTGCCGCGGCCCACCGAATGGGGCCCAAACGGCAGTGCCGAGGTGCCGGCCGAGCCGCACGACCTGACCGTCGCCGACTGCACGGCGCTCGCCGACGCGCTGGGGGCATAGTCCGGGCGTAGAGGCCGTCTCCGTAAGTTCTCCTTCCATCAAGGAGGAATGTAGACTATAATCTCCTTGAAATAGGGAGAGAAGAGTGGATGCCGTACGGCTGCGTCGCGTTCTGTCCGAACAACTGACGGACTCTCTGCGTCGACCCCTGCCTGAGCACACTCCTCGCCGCGTGTTCGGCCGGGTCTCCTTCGCCGGCAAGGCGACGGCGGTCACCGGCATCCGCCGCGCGGGCAAGACGACGTTCCTGCATCAGATGCGCCGCCGGCATGCCGATCAGGGCATACCCCGCGAACGCCTGCCGTACCTGCTATTCGAGGACGAGCGGCTTGCCGGTCTCGATGCCGGTCATCTGGGATCGGTGGTGGACGAGTACTACCGGCGTTTTCCGTGGCTCCGCGATGCCGAGGCGGTGGTGTGGTGCTTCGACGAGATTCAGATGGTCGCCGGCTGGGAGCGGTTCGTCCGTCGCCTGCTCGACACCGAGCGCGTGGAAGTGTTCGTTACCGGGTCGTCGGCCGCGTTGCTGTCGCGAGAGGTCGCGACCGCGCTTCGCGGTCGCGCGTGGCAGGTGGTGGTGCATCCGTTCTCATTCGAGGAAGCACTGCGTCACCGAGGAAGGCCCATTCCCGAGGAACCGGCGTTCCTGACCCGGCGGGAACGGTCCCACATGGAACGCGCGATGCTCGACTGGGTGCAGGAGGGCGGTTTCCCGGAAGCGCAGGGTCTCGACGTGCCGTCGAGGTATCAGCTTCTCCGCGACTACGTCGACGTGGCGGTGCTGCGCGATGTCGTCGAGCGCCATGGGGTGCGGAACGTGGTCGGGCTGCGCGCCCTGGTCCGCCACCTTCTGGGCAACGCCGGGTCGCTGTTCAGCGTGGAGAAGTTCCACGCGGGGCTCAGGTCGCAGGGCATCGCGATCGGCAGAGACACGCTGCACCAGCTCCTCGCCCATCTGGAGGACTGTTTCCTGGTGCGGCTGGTGTGGATGGAGTCCGGTTCGGAGCGCCAGCGCATGGTGAATCCGCGCAAGGCATACCCGGTCGATCCCGGCCTGATCCCACTGTTCGATCGAACGGGGCGGGCAAACGTTGGACACGCGCTGGAGACCGCGGTACTGGTGGAGCTGGAACGGCGGCGGTTCGACGTGACGTACGTTCGGACCCCGGAAGGGTACGAGGTCGACTTCCTGGCCCGCCGTGCCGGCGGCTCGATGGAGCTCGTGCAGGTGTGCGCCGACCTCTCCGATCCCGAAACCGCCAACCGGGAGTTGCGCGCGCTCGCTGCGGCAGGAGCACGGTTTCCTCATGCCCGCCAGCGATTGTTGACCCTCACTCGCGACGGCATTCCCGACGAGCTTCCCGCCGGGGTGGAGGCGCAGCCAGCCTACGAGTGGCTGCTGACGCCGCCGGATCTTCCATCAGCGTGATGCACTACCGGGTGGCCTTGATCGAGTACATGTGCGGGAACGATTTGCCATCGTTGGAAAACCGCCATCTACCGTTGCCACACCGCTCCATTCCGGACCTTTCCTGGCTGCAGAAGGGAAACTCGTGGAGAAACTCGATCCTCAGTCCGGCTTCGATCAGCGCCGTCACTACGTCGCCGAGGGTGTGCTGCCACTCACACGCGGGGCTCTCGATCGGTTGCGCTCCGGCGTAGCTTGGTTCGTTTCCCTGGATTGACACTTCGCGGTGGAAGTATCCGTACGTCGCGTGCAGAGCGCCCGACTCCGAAACCTCGACAGCGTCCACGAACGGATGGAACTCGACGATGTAGAACGTCCCGCCCGGCCGGAGCAGGCGCTGGATCGTCGATGCCCATCTGTCGAGATCAGGAAGCCAGACCAGGACGCCGTACGACGTGAACACGATGTCGAACTCTTCATCGAGCACATCCGGCAGATCGTACACGTCGGAACGGATGAACCGCGTGTCCAGCTTCAGCTCATCGTTCAGCGACCTCGCCAGGTCGATGGCGGCGTCGGAGAAGTCGACACCCGTGGCCTTCGCACCCAGACGCGCCCATGACATCGTGTCCAGGCCGAAGTGGCACTGCAGGTGGAGCAACGTCTTGCCGTCGACGTCGCCAACCTCGCGGCGCTCTACATCGGTGAGCGTGATCCGGCCCGCCTTGAATCCCTCGACGTCATAGAACTCGGTCGCCGCATGGACCGGAGTGCGTTCGTTCCAGTTCTGTCGGTTTACCAGCAGTCGTTCGTCTTCCATTGCATTGATCTCCGGATCGCCCGCCCACTACTCGTCGAACGGTGGCAGGTCGAGCCAATAGCGGGTATACCGGCGGGCACCCGTACGCCGCAACGCGCCCTTGGCCACCAGATCGGCCAGATCACGCGTAGCAGTGGAGGCAGGTGTGCCGGTGATACGGCGATAGTTGTCCGCGCTGAGCCCGCCCTCGAATCCATCCGGCTCGGCGCGGAACAGTCGCAGCAGCGCCTTCTCCTGACGCGGATTCAACCGACCGCGTAGCCGGTCGAACAGCCGGGTCTGCTCCATTGTCCGAATCAGCCGGCGTTCGCTCCAGGTCTGGGCTTCGAGCACGATCCCGGCGAACCACGTTAGCCAACCGGTAATGTCCAGCGACTCGTTGGCGGCCTTGAGAGCATCGTAGTACGCCCTGCGGCGACGGAATATGGTCCGCGCGAGCGCTATCAGGCTCGGCTGTCCGAGCGCCCGCGCCAGCGCCTTTTCGGAAAGCGCGCGCCCGATGCGGCCGTTGCCATCCTCAAAGGGGTGGATGAAGACGAAGTACAGGTGTGCGGCGCCGGCACCGGTCAGCGGCGCCAGCCGGCTCGGCCCGGCGCTCGCGCGTTCGTACCAGGCGATGAAACGGTCCATCTCCGTCGTCATCCGGTTGGACGGCGGCGCCACGTAGTGGAAGGTCGGCCGATGGTCCGGGCCGGAGACTACTTGCATGGGCTCGGCATGGCGGCGGTAGCCTCCTATGACGCTGAGCGTGCGCCGCTCCCGCATCAGCATCCGGTGCCAGTTCCATAGCGTGCGGTGATCCAGCGGGCGGTCGAACTCCCGATACATCGAGACCATCATCTCGGCGACGCCGACTTCCGCCGGCGACGCAGAACGGCGGTCGTGGGCGAGGCCGAATTGACGGCGGATCGACGACTGCACCGAGTCCCGGTCGAGAAACTCGCCTTCGATTGCGGAGGTCTCCGCCGCCTCGTCGCTCAGCCATTCGACCCGCAGCTCGATCTGCTCGTCCTCGCGAAGACGGCGCCACGCGTCAATCCGGCGCACGGCATCATGCTGAAAGCGGCCTTCGAGCGGCGTGAACTCGTCTTGATCCCAAGTGAAGTCAGGCCACCCCGGACGTTGCCAGATCCAGTCCATAGGCTATAGAACGCCATCCTATAGCCCAACGGACAGCGCTGCACTGCGCTGGCGGTCGAAAGGGCGTGACCGCCTAGCCTTTCCGGCCGGCGGTGGATCGCCCATGGGCCTGCGGAGAAGCGCAAGCGCACGGGGAGTTATCCCTATACGCCCTTAGTGCGATAGATTACTCCTCAAGCGCCGCCACCACCACGGTATTCAGGCTCTCGTCCGTGATGCGAGCCAGCGTGCTCGCGCGGCGGTGGGTATCGGCGGGAAGCCGCACAACGAATCTCCCGGAGAAGGGGCCGCTCCGGCTCTTCTCTGTCCTGCCTGCAGCCGTCGAGGTAGAAGTCCACCGATTCATGGAACGCCCGACGTACCTCATCGATCGTCCGGCCGCGGAAGTCCACATGGTCGCGATGGAGGTTGACGACCGTTCCGTACAGCTCCTCACCGTCGATGTCGACCTTACCCAGGTAGCCTTTGAACTCCATCATGGCTCGATTGCCATCCTCCTCAGCGTTTTCATGACCGCGCGTGCCGTGGCGTGTCCGGTCTGGTTGGACGGGTGCGCCCGGTGGAACACCGACCGGGTGCCGTCGGCGAACCGAGAACGCAGGACTGACGCGAATCACCCACGATCGTGGTTTGGCGTGTCGATACGTTTCGGCGGTACTTGAAGAGCGCTGTGGTAGACTTCCGATCGACTCAAGGCGTGTTCACTATAGCACGCCTGTGGCCGGAATCATCGCCCTCCTGGTCATTCTGGTCGGACCTGAGCGACGCGTAGGATGTGCCGAGCTGATGAAACCGGACGACGGAGCCATAGTCGTCCAGACTGCCGAAGGCTGACTGTTGCTGGTTTGACAGGTAGCAGGTCTGTACAATCAGATCACGGGATGAGTGACCACGGGTCGTCGAGGTCGGCGGTTCGTGGTTCATTTTCACACTGGGAGGGAAGGGTGCGACGGATCTCAATAGTTGCCGGGCTGCTACTTGCGTTCGGGCTCGTCTCGCCGTCCGCGGACGTATCATCGTGTGTGGAACGGGGGTACTTCGCGGCAAGCGAGGAAGACGTAAAAGCAGTCAACAGGTTTATTCGAATTGTGCGAGCGCTATCCGAATACGACTCTGCTGAAAACGTAGGGCAATTAGCAGAACTTATCCGGTTTCCGCTCAAGAGAAAGTATCCCCTTCCTAGTATGCACTCTCATGAAGAGTTCTTAGCGCGATACAAAGAGGTATTTGATGCGAATATAGTTCAGAGTATCATCGCGTTGGACGGAGGCTGCGTCTCCGTGTCTAAGCACGGATACCTTTACGTAGGTCACCTACGGTTCGAGCTCGACCAAGACGGTATGCTAGTGGGAATAGACTCTGAGTCGGAGTTAGAGAAGCAAGAACGAATCCGGCTGGTCGAATTGGATCGAAATGAACTGCACGATAGCTTGCGAGAGTACGAATACCCGATACTGGACTGGGAAACCTGTACCTATCGGATTAGGATAGACTCCCTCGGCGATGATACGTATAGATATGCTTCCTGGAAGGTGGGAAGAGCATACGGAAGTAAGCCGGACTTGATCATCGATGACGGTGAGATGCTCTATGAAGGAACCGCACTTTTTCGATATTACTATTTTGCAAATGGAAAGTACAGGTACGTGATAGACGGAGGTCCTGCTGGTATGTACCGGCGACCACAGCCTGGATACCTGCGGGTCTACAGAGCCGATTTGAGTGATGAAGATATGAATCGGTATGGGTATAGAAACCTCTTCTCGCTCTGGTTTGACGAGCAATCGGATGGCCCCCGCGAACCGCTATTGGTTGAGGAAATTGTGAGTGGTGATCCCGGAGATTGGTACGTCCGGACCTCCGGTTGCGGTGGAGAGTAGACGGGGGCCGGACGCTTGTGGACCCGCCTATGCGGTCAAAGCATAGATGGCGGAGGCGCGGGCGTAGAAGCGGACGCGCACCAGCGAGCCGGCCAGCTCCGAGCCGTCGCGGCGTCGGCCGTTGTTGTGCCAGAGCAGCGGGTGGTCGGGGCGGTCGAGCGGGGCTTGCAGCAGACAGCCGTCGCGCTCGTAGCCGGGGATCACCCGGTCGCGGTCGTCGATCAGCTCGGCCATCACGTAGGCTTGGTTCTCCTGGTTGTCGTACTCGTCGCCGGGGATCTTGACGTTCAGACGCAGCGGACCGGCCCGCATCGGGAACTCGGCGGTCTCGAACCGCGAATTGGTCGTCGCCGTGGCATACGTCAGCCGGTCGGCCGGCAGCCCGTGCAGGCGGTCGCCGCGCTGAAACAGCATCATGCCGTTGACCAGGATCGGGTTGTGCAGCGAGAAGGCACCGGCGTCGATCTCCCGGAACGGCCGGCTCCAGTTCAGTCCGTCGCGGCTGATCCAGCGCTCGCAGGGCAGGAACACGCCGTGGCCGTTGGCGCGCATCGGGTCGATGCCGGGCTGGATGAAGCTGCCGGCATAGTTGTTCACGTGCAGGTAGTAGCGGCCCTCGTACGCGAAGGCGTTGGCCGAGTAGAACTCCAGGTCGGGCGGGTCGTCATCGTCCGGTGAGATCTGGAACTCGATCGGTACCAGCCGCCCGCGCAGCAGCCGCATGTTGTTGTGGTACTCGGGCTTCTCGAAGTACTGGCTGGCGGTGTCCGGCGTCCATCTGAAGCCGTCCTGGCTGGTGCGGATCGTCACCACCCGGCGCCCGTTGAGGACCAGGTCGTGGACGCCCCCTTTGTCCCAGCGTTGCCAGCCCTTGCCGTAGTAGATGAACCGCTGCACGGTGGGACTCCACATCGCGCCCCAGGCGTCGCCGTCGGCGAACACCGGCCCGCCCGGATGCTCCTCCCAGCTCTCGCCGTCGCGGCTGTGGAAGATGTACATCTGCATCTCGCCGTCGTGGATGGCGTTCTTCATGAAGATGTAGCGCTCCAGCTCCGGGCTGTACATCATGCGCGCGGCGTAGTGCCACTTGTATTCCGAGCGCTCGCAGACGACGTGCGTGTCCTCGAAGCGGATGCCGTCGGCGGTCACGCTGCGCAGCAGCTTCCAGGGCACGTGCCGGCTCATCTGGTAGTGGAACACGTCCGCGGTGCCGTCGGGCCGGGGCGCCGCGAAGCAGATGATGTCGCGCATCTCGGTCTTGCCCAGATACCGGAACGGCGTCGGGCGAAACCGCACGTGGCCCCAGGGCCGGTGCACGTCGTGCGGGTCCATGAACAGCAGTTTCATCGCGAGGGCTCCAGGAGTCTGTCGAGTTGCCGCGCAAGCGGCAAGTTCGACAGTCCTATGGTCGGCTTGGGGTGGGGTAAGGCGCGGCGTCCGGCAGGCATCGCACCGACGTAGCCGGCTGGCCGGTTCAGCCTCCGTACGGATTGACGAGTCGTTCCGCGAGTTCCAGTGCATCCACCGGCCAGTAGACCTCAGGCCGTGGACGGCGCACACCCGGACGACCCACTTCCGGGCGGCAGTTGAGCAGCTTTTCGACCCACTGAGCAGGAATCGCGTCGCGGCCGTGCACTGCGCCCAGCAACGCGCCGCAGATCGCGCCGTTCGTATCTGTGTCGCCACCGCGCATGACGGTGTCCATGACGCCTGCCGCCATGCTCGGCGCGTGGAGGAGCTGCCACAGCGCGTTGCGGAACGCGATCAGCACCCATCCCTGTTGGCGGACGTAGTCGGCGGGAGGGGAATGAGCGGCAGCGGTTACCGCGTCGTGCAGCGCCGGCACCGCAGCCATCTCGTCAACCAGTGTCCGCACGTGCCGATAGACGTCGTCGGGGCCGCCCCCGGACCGGATCGCGAAGGAAACCGCCGCCGCGAATAGCGCATTGGCTTGGCCACACACCTCATGCGGATGCGTGATCGCCGCGTCCTCGCGGGCCCACTCGATCACCGCGCCCGGTTCCTGGTACGTCCCGAAGATGCCTAGCGGGCTGATGCGCATCAGCGCGCCGTTCGCCTGACTTTCGGGGTTGGAGCGACCTGTCAATCCGTTGGCGATGGTCGCGCCGCAGTCGAAGGGATCTGATTCCAGCCAGGAGACGTACGCTCGCCTGACTGCTTCCCGATCGTACCGCCCATGTTCGACCAGCGTTCGGGCCAGCGTCAGCGCCAACTCGGAGTCGTCCGTAGGCTGACCGGCCAGTGTGTTCCAGGTGCCTCCGTCGGCCAATTCACTCGGTCCAGCCGGGTACTTGCTTCGGATCGCGTCCGGTGTCTCGAACTCCACGAGGCTACCCAGCGCGTCGCCAGCAAGCTGTCCGAGCAGGCAGCCTTGCGCTCGTTGGAGGACTCCGGCGAGGTCGGATTCTGCCACCGGCGCTCCAGCTCGCGGTCTTACGACGTCATCGGACGCATCGAGACCCGAATCCTGGTAGCTGAACTGTGTCTCGGCACGGTCCAACAACTCGAAGATACGGCCGTCGTCATCGGCCGCCGTTCGTCCGAGTAGGCCGTCGCGCCAGCGGCGAGGAAGGGCGTCCTCACCGTGCAGGGCGCCGACCGCCGCGCCGACGATGGCCGCGACCGTATCGTTGTCCTTGCTGTCGTTCACCGCTCGGACGATGGCTTCCTCCGGGTCGTCGCCGTGCCGCGCCAGAATGAACAGAACCGTCGGCAGGGTTTCCAGGAGGTAGGCCCCTGAGTACCACGCGTTGCCGGCTTGAAGGACCGACTCCCGGCGAGCCACGCGCGGCCGTACATGTTCCTCCGCCAGACGCCAGAGGGGGCCGTGGTAGGAGCCCTGAAGAGTCCCACCCCGCGGAACGTACTCGCTCTCACCTTCCACTCCGCGCGCGACTTCCACGTAATGCGTGATCCACCAGTCGGGGTCCGGCACCTGATGACGCCCCAGCAGGTGAGCCAGCATGCCCGCGAACGCCACGCACGCCCCGATGGAACCGCGGTCGTTGTGGGTGATCGCGGCGCAGATCGCGGCGTCGCACCAGAACGCCGGGCCCGCCGTTCTGAGGTGCGGAATCGTGATCGGAGCGATGCGCATGAGCGCGCCATTGCCGGCAGACCGTGCCGATGCCTTCCACCAGGGTCGACCGGCATTCACGCCGGCGACGAATTGCCGCACCGAGTGGCCGATGCCGAAGATCTCCCGCGACGCGAACGCGTGCGCCAGTGTCTCCGGGACGAGCCGGCCGCAGTCGGCGAGATGCTCCAGGGTCCAGAACGCGAGCTGACTGTCGTCCGACGGGAGTCCGACCGATCGGCCTTCCGCGTATCGGTTCGGCAGGTAGTTCCGTATCTCGCCGTGCTGTTGCCGCCGGCGCTCGGGGAGCAAGCCCTCAGTCGTGTTCCCGAGTGCGTCACCAATGGCGAGACCGAGCATCATTCCGCGCACCCGGTTCCAGTGGATCGCGCCCGCCGCACATGGGGCCGGCTGCTCGAAAAGGGGGCCGAGCTCCATGTCGAGCCGCCTCGCGTTGACCAACTCACGAAGCAGGGATTCGTTGTCGTTGCGCTTGACGTGCATGTGACTGCGTCGCGTTTACACCCCGGCCGCGTCGCTGTCAAACGGCTCTCGAGCGCCCGTTCGCGGGCCTCGGCGAGCGGCGGCCGTGGACTGTGCATGCAGGCTGTGTGCTACCGGGCTCTTGCTGCCGCCGGCCAGATCGGTAGGATCGGCGGTATGAAGAGCGCCAGGATCGTCGCTCCGGGACGCGTCGAAATCGAGGAGGGCGCCGATCTGACCGTCCAGCCCGGCACGGCGGTCGTGCGCCCGCTGGTCATCGCCATCGACGGCAGCGACACGCGCCGCGTGTACGACGGAGCCCCGGACTCCTATCCCCTGGCTCCGTCCACCTGCGCGCACCAGATCGTCGGCCGCGTGGAAGCGATCGAGTACGTCGGCGTCAAGCCGCTGCCGTTCGTGGTGGACGAGGTGGCGATCGTCCGTCGTCCCGGCTTCGACGGGCTGGCCGAGCAGATCCTGGTCCCGATCGACGACCTGATCCATCAGACCCTGGACACCCCCCTGCACCGGCTGGCGCTGGTGCACCAGCTCGCCCGTGCACTGATGGCGGCCGACCGGCTCCGTGACGTGGTCGGCCGGTCGGTGGCGGTGGTCGGTCAGGGGCCGGCCGGGCTGGTGCTGGACGCGGTGCTGCGGCGCGCCGGCGCACGGCAGGTGATCGGCATCGACCCGATCGCGACGCGGCGGGAGGCGGCGCTCCGGTTCGGGGCGACCGCGGCCGTCGATCCCGCAGGCGGCACGGCCGATGCGGCGGCGCGGGTAGCGGCGATCTCCGGCGCGCACCTCCCCGACGTGGTAGTGGAGGCGGCCGGCAGCGCGGACTCGATCAACCTGGCCGTCGCTCTCGTGCGAGCCGAGGGGCGCCTGCTGTTGTACGGCGAGCCGCGCGCGCCGACCTTCCCCTTCGACTACGGCGTGCTCTACGAGAAGCAGTGCGAGGTGGTCATGTCGACGCCGGCCACCTACGAGGCGGATGGCTACCACGCCTATCGCCTGGCCACCAACCACCTGGCCCGCGGCGACTTCGACTTCGACGGACTGATCACCCACCGCCTGCCGATCGACGACGCGGCGCGCGCCTACGAGCTGTCGCGCTCCGGCGACGACGGCGCCTGCCAGGTGGTGATCGAGCTCGGCTCGTGATGGATCCGGCCTCCGCCAGCGTCCCGCCCGGCGGCGTGCACGACCGGGGCGGGCTGCCCACCGGCGAGCCCATCGACCGCTCGACCCATGAACTGGCCGACTGGGAGCACCTCACCAACGCCCTGGTCGGCGTGCTCCGGCATCGCGGGCTGTTCACCGTCGACGAGTTGCGGCGCGGCATCGAGTCCCTGCCGCCGGATCGGTACGAGTCGTACAGCTACTACGAGCGCTGGTCGTCCTCGCTCGAAACCGTGCTGGTCGAGAAGGGCGTGCTGACCCGCGAGGAGATCGACGCCAGGGTGAAGGCGGTGGGCCGCAGATGGGAGTAGTGTTCTCCGCGGCGCCGGGCCGCTTCGCTCCCGGCGATGCCGTGGTGGTCCGACGCGATCGCGTACGGCATCACCACCGCACGCCGTGGTTCATCAAGGGCAGGCGAGGCAGGATCCGCGCGGTGAGCGGGCCGTTCTTCGATCCCGAGTCTCGCGCCCACGGCGGCAGCGGCCTCCCCAAGCGCCTGCTGTACCACGTGGAGTTCAGCCAGACCGACCTCTGGGTCGGACGGTACGACGGCGGTGACCGCGACGTGCTCCTGATCGACGTGTACGAAGGATGGCTCGAGCGGGCGGGAGTCGCGGCATGAGCGGCGATCACGGCCCCGACCACGCGGGCATCCATCCCGACATCGAGCTCCGCGAGCCCGCCCGGCGCGCCATCGCCATCCACGAGCTGCTGGTGGAGAAGGGCGTTCTTGCCCCCGGTGAGCTTGCCGAGCAGATTCGGCGGGTGCGCTCACGCTCCGCGTCGGACGGCGCACGGGTGGTTGCCAGGGCGTGGGTCGACTCCGGGTTCAAGGCCAGGCTCCTGCGGGACCCCCGCTCGGCCGTCGCCGAGCTCGGCTACACCCTCACGCACGACGCCGAGCTGGCGGTGGTGGAGAACACCGATGCCGTGCACCATCTGGTCGTGTGCACGCTCTGTTCCTGCTATCCGACCGCGCTGCTCGGACCGCCGCCAGACTGGTACAAGAGCAGCCCGTACCGTCAGCGCGCGGTCGTGGAGCCGCGTGCGGTCATGCGCGAGTTCGGGCTGGAGCTTGCCGGGCACGTGCAGGTGCGGGTCGTCGACAGCACCGCCGACCTGCGCTATCTGGTCCTGCCGCGCCGTCCCGCCGGGACGGAAGGGCTGTCGGAGGAAGAGCTGGCCGAGCTGGTGACGCGGGACAGCATGATCGGCGTGACTGACCCGCTCGCGGCACGACGCGCATGAACGAACTCCCGCTCCCCGCCTACCGCCGCATGACGGCCGTGTATCCGGTTTCGGTCGCGGACGAGGAGGTGCAGGCCAGGTTCTGCGAGCTGCTCGGCCTTCTGGACGTGCCCGGTCCGGGATCGGTCCCGGTGGACGTGGGGGAGAGCGAAGCCGGCGCGGACGGAGTGAGGGTCACGCCGCTCCGGTTCCGCAACGAGCTCGACGAGGTCGTGCCCTGCATCCTGATGCGATCAGCCGGGGCCGGCGGTGAGCTGGGCGGGATCGTCTGCATGCCCGGCACCGGCGGCAGCGCCGAGCAGATCAGCGGCGAGCGGCTGCACCGGCCGCTCCGCCACCGCGGCCCGCTGCACGGCTGGGCGCGCGAGCTGGCACGGCGCGGCTTCGCCGTGCTGGCGGTCACCCTCAGGGGGACCACGGCGCGCCAGCCCAACCCGGTGGAGCAGGAGCGGGAGTCCAAGGCGATGGAGCCGTTCGGGAGGACGGCGGTCGGGCTGCGCGTGCGCGAGGCGCTGCAGGCGGCCCGCGCGCTGGCGGCGGCGGACGGAGTGAGCGCCGACCGCATCGGGCTCACCGGCTTCTCGCTGGGCGGGCAGGCCGCGTGGCTGGCGCAGGCGGTCGCTCCCTGGATCCGCGCCGCGGCGCCGCTGGCCGGCGGCCTCGGCAGCATGGCCGCGGTCATCCGGGAGGGCGACCTGGACCGCCACTCGAGCCCCTGGTACATCCCGCACCTGCTCCGCCACTTCGACCAGGCCCGCATCGTCCGGGTGTGCATCTGCCCGCGGCCGCTCATGGTGCTGGCGCCCACCGAGGACGAGGACATGCCCGCGAGCGGGGTCGACGAGATGGAGCGCGAGGTGCGGCCGGCCTACGCCTCGGCCGGCTGCGCCCACCGGTTCGAGGTGCACCGGCCCCACCTCAACCACCTCTTCCTGCCGGAGCACCTCGATTCGGTGGCGGCGTTCTTCGGGCGATGGCTGTCGTGACCGCCGGCCCGCGCTACCGCGAGATCGAGGTCGCAGGGACGCCGCGCGAGATGGGCCGCCAGCTCGGCGAGGCGGTGCGGGAAGAGATGCGCGGCTTTGCGCATATCGCGGTCGAGCGGGTCAACAAGACGGTATCGATCAGCCGCGAACAGGCGCTCGCCACCGCCTCCGCGTGCATCCCGTACGTCGCCGACTATGCGCCGGAGTTGCTCGCCGAGCTGCGCGGGATGGCCGAGTCGAGCGGCGTGTCGCTGGACGAGTTGATGCTGCTGCAGGTCCGCAACCAGCTTCGCAACCCGAAAGACGCCGAGCGATCGGGCGACGGCGGCTGCACGGCGCTGGCGACGCGCCGGCCCGCGCTGGTCGCCCAGAACTGGGACAACGACCCGGCGCTCGATCCGTATACGGTAGTGCTCACGCGCCGGCCGCTCATCGGTCCGGCGACGCTGACGGTCGGCCAGGCCGGCCTGATCGGTTACATCGGCTGCAGCGAGCGCGGCATCGGCGTGTGCCTGAACGCGCTGCCGGCCCCGGCCCGTGAGGTGGGCGTGCCGCACTACTTCATCGTCCGCCGCGTGCTGGAGGCCGACTCCCTGGACGCCGCGATCGAGGCGGTGCGGAGCGCGCACCGTGCCATCCCGGCCAACCTGATCCTGGCCACGCCGCAGGGGCCGGCCGACTTCGAGATCCTGATCGACGACCTGCGCGTGCTGCGCCCGGACGACGGCGGCGCCTGGCTGACGCACACCAACCACTGCCTGCATCCGGAGCTGACCGGCGTGAACGAGCGGTTCCCGGAGCTGATCGAGTCCCGGCCGCGCAAGCGGCGCATCGATGACCTCCTGGAAGGGGCCGCGGATGGCATCGACGTCGGCGCGGCAAAGGCGGCGCTGAGCGACCACCAGGACGAGCCCCGGTCGATCTGCCGGCACGCCAACGACCACCTCGCGCACGGCTTCTGGACCAGCGTGTTGTCGGTGGTGATCGAGGCGGACGCCGGCCGCATGCACGTCAGCCGCGGCAACCCCTGCTCGAACCCCTACGAGGAATACGGGCTCCTATCGACGTAAGGTCGTATTATGATCGTCATAGGGTTCCGATGATGAACGAGAAGATCGAGATTGTGTGCATGCGTCATGGGCGGTCTAGGGCAGATGACGAAGAGGTTCATGAAGGCCGGTATGATGCGCCGCTTACCAACCTCGGCCGCGCTCAGGCAGAGAGACGAGCGGCGGAACTAAGGGAAACCGGGATCGGTTTCGACGCAATCATAGCGAGCCCACTGAAGCGGGCCCGTGAGACAGCCCAAATCGTCAGCGATGTCCTGGACATCGGGGTTGAACTCGATAAGGATTGGATGGAGAAGGATAACGGCCCGCTTGCGGGGTTGCCGTATCACGTCGCCGGCGCCAGTTATCCGATACCGGCTTTCCACAATCCCTTTCAGCCTCATGTCGTAAGCGCCGACGCGGGAGAAAGCACTTGGTCATTCCACAGTCGGGCAGCACGAGCGCTCGAGAGGGTCATCAGGCGTGGCGTCGGAAGCTATCTCGTGGTTGCACATGGAGGGATTCTCAATGCCGCGATGGGATGCATCGTCGGCGCGCAGCCAACTGTCAGCGGCCAGGGAGTCACGTTTTCGTTCGGTGACACGGGATACCTCCGGACGGCGTACAATCCGAACCGACACCATTGGATAGTGCGTGAGTTGGTTCGCGGATAGATAGCCCACGCTCACGCCGCGGTCGTCGCCGACGCTGGCGGACATAGGTCTTGATGTTCCGGTTCAGCTTCCTTCGAGCAGGCGCGGTACCGAGACGTGCAGATCGGGAAACGCGAGAGGAGTGAGCACCCCGGCCGTGGTGGTCGTCGCCCGGGTAGGGGTGATGGTCGAGGTACTCGCGACCGAGCGGCCGCACGACGGCGATATCCGGCTCCGGCTCGGAGTCGTGCTCGGGCAGGGTGATGGGGCGATCCGGGCGCACCGTGGCCCGCTCGCCCACCGTCCGGATCGATCCGGGATTACCGCAATGTCAGCTCCAGGCGGCGACCGAGCGCGTCCGTGACCTTCCGAAGAGTGGAGAGCTTGATGTCCTCGGCATGGTTCTCAAGCCGGGAGATTGCGGTCTTTCTTGTGCCGACCATGTCCGCCAGCTCCTGCTGTGTGAGCCCGGCCTCCTCACGGGCCTGCTTGAGCAATACACCTATCTCGAAGTCGCGATAACCTGCTTCAAATCCTTCTGAGAACGTAGAGTCATAGATTCTTCTCTGGGAAATGTAGTGCTCAATTTCGCTCATCATGAACTCCCTTTACGGTGCATCAAAATACTGCCGTCGATAGCGTTCCGCACGACGGATTTCCTTGTTATCCGTCTTGCTGGTCCGTTTCGAGTATCCATGTGTCATGATCAGGTGGCCACCCTTGCCGAAGAATGAAAAGAAGCGATAGGAACCACGTGTCGTCCTCACACGGCACTCCCATATATCATCGGTTCCGGCGAGCTTCTTGAAGTACTGCCTCGGGACACGATCGATGCGCTCGATCAGGCGGAACACCCAAGCAATGGTCCTGCCCATATCTCCTACGATAACAGGTCGATTTCGAAGACGAGCGTCTGGTGCTGGTTGGCCACGTAGTGAGGGCCGCTACCGTATCACATCACGCAGAAGCGGTGCACGGTGCGGTGCCGGTAGGTCTGGCCGGGGCGCAGCACGACGGGCGGAAAGTGGGGCTGGTGCACGCTGTCGGGGAAGTGCTGGGTCTCCAGGCAGAGGGCGCCCCGCCGGCCGAAGGTGCGTCCGCCGGCTCCCGTGGTGGGCTCCAGGGACTCCGAGGTATAGAGCTGCACGCCGGGCTGGGTGGTGGCCACCTCCATGACCCGTCCGGAGCCCGGTGCGTACACGCGGGCGAAGGTGCGGAGTTGCCCCGGCGCGCCGTCGATCACGAAGCAGTGGTCGTAGCCGCCGGCCTGCTTGATCCGCTCGCCGATCGGGTGCGAGCTGGTGAAGTCGAACGCGGTGCCGGCCACCGGCATCACCGCGCCGGTGGGCACCCCGTCGGCGGCCCGTTCCAGGACGTGCCCGCAGTGCAGGTGCAGGTCGTGCCCGTCCACCGTGCCGTTGCCGGCGCCGGCCAGATTCCAGTAGGCGTGATTGGTGAGGTTGACGATCGTCGGCGCGTCGGTGGATGCCTGCAGGTCGATCACCAGCTCGTCGTGCCCGGTCAGCCGGTAGAGCGCCTGCGCGGTCAGTTCTCCGGGGTAGCCTTCCTCGCCGTCCGGGCTCCGGTAGCGCAGCGCGACGCGATCCTCGTCCTCACCCTCGTGCGTGGTGGCGTGCCAGATGCGGCGGTCGAAGCCCGTCACGCCGCCGTGCAGGTGCAGATCACCCGCGTTGCACGCCAGCTCGTAGCGGGTGCCGTCCAGCTCGAAGGCGCCCGCGGCGATGCGGTTGGCGACCCGTCCGATGATGGGCCCGAAGAACGGGTACTCGGGGTCCAGGTAGCGGTCCACGTCGTCGTAGGCGAGAGTGATCTCGTCCAGGCCGTGCCGGCCGTGCGTGCGCACCGATTGCAGGTTGGCGCCAAGCGTCAGCACCGCCGCGGTGGTGCCGCGGCCGTTACGCATCTCGTAGCGGTGCACCGGGCTGCCGCCGGCGAGGCCGAAGTCGGTCCGCGTAATGCTCATGGGGCATGACCCTCCGCACGCAGCGTACCGCAACGGCCGGCCGGCTTCCTTGGCGCGGGATGTCCGGCACGCGGTTCATCAGTAAGCCAGGGCGCCTCCGCCGGGCGGGTCCCAGTCCTGCCACACGCGCCGGACCGCGCTGACCGTGGCGGCTCTCGGCGCCAGCTTCTTGTAGGCGGAGAGGATCAGCCGGCGCTGCCGGCGATCGAGATCGCTGCCGGCAGGCGATTCGCAGAGCAGATACAGGAAGACGATCACGACCGCCGTGGGGTCTTCGTCTCCATTCACCAGCTTCCGGAGGTCTTCGATGAGCTCGTCCGGAGTGCCGAGCGCCGCAAGGTCGTCGAGCGTCGGCAGGGCCGGCAGCGAACGCTCGTTCAGCGCCGCGACGATCTCGGTCGTCGAGGTGATGATCTGCGGCATAGGGGCCAACTCCGACAGGACTCGTTCAGGCGGCGCGCCCATGGCGGCTGCTGCCGGTGGCGGCGCATGGCTGTACATCGCGATTGCACGAATCGGCGACGCATCGTGCACGGTTCCGATCCCGTGCCAGCCGGCGGCCAGCACCTGCGGGACCTTGACCAAGCTCGGCAGCTCATCCGCCTTGTCGGCGTCCGCCCGCACGTGGACGATCAGGTAGTCCGTCCACTCCGAGAGGAGTTGATAGCGCACGGCGAGCTCGGTCGCCGCCGCGTCCTCGTCGATCGCCGGCAACCGCTGGGCGGCGCCCATGCGCGCCAAGTCGGATCGAGCGGCATCGGTGCCTTCCGCACTGGCGCTGCGGGGCGGCAGCGGGCCGATCTCCAGCCGGTGGCTGATCGTGCTGCCGTCCGCGAGCTCCAGCTCCAGGACCACCGGACCGTGCGGACGCTCCGCGAACGATCCGAACAGGTGCATGGTGTCGCCGGGGTACGGCGGCGGCAGAGGGTCGGGGACCGCGTCATGCACCGGCGCGGGCCAGATGACCCGAGCCCGCTCGGCGGGCGGGGCCAGGATGCGCTGGAAGTGGCGGTGGATTCGCTCGGCCATGTCCTCGCGCGGCGTGACCAGCTCGCAGGCGCCGCCGGTCGCCTGGGCGAGGGCGCGGACGAACGGCTCCGCTACGGAGCTGCCGACGCCGACGGTGAAGATGCGGTGACCGGACGCGCGCGCCTCCGCGACGGCGGCGTCGGTGTCCCACACCTCGCCGTCGGTGATCAGCAACAGGTCGCGCGGCATGCCGGGTTCGCCGGCAATGCCGTAGGCGGCGCGCAGGGCGGACTCGATCTCCGTGCCGCCCAGGTCGGCGTCGAGGCGGTGCACGAAGTCGCGCGCCCGCGCGACGTTCGTCGGGGATGCGGGCATCTCGCGGCCGAACAGAACGTGATGGCTGGTGCCGAACGCGACGATGTCGAACAGATCACCCGGCCGCAGGCTGTCGAGTATCCGCTCGCCGGCGATCCGCACCTGCTCGATCGAGTCGCCGCTCATCGAACCGGAGCAATCCACGACGATCTTGAGGCAGCGGTGCGCGCCGCTCTCGCCCAGGTCGGGAAACTCGGGCCGGAAACTCGCCAGGACCACCCAGTCTCCGTCGTCACGGTCGAGCAGCGCCCGGCCCGCATCCACCCGGGTGGCGCGCGCCTCCAGCACGCAGTCGCGGTCCATCGCCGCGGGCCGGGCGATCTCGATCACCGTCCGCTCGCCGTCCGGGGCGACGGCGATGTCGTGCGAGGGGGATGCCCAGCGGGCGCCCTGCAGGACTCCCCGCACCGATACCCGCAGCCGAAAGGAGCGTTCGGCGTCGAACCCGAATTCCGGCTCCTGGTGCGGGGCCAGGCCGCCGGCCGACGGATCGCCGTACCGAGGCGCGATGGTCGTGGGCATGGTCAGGCGCACGAGGTCGCCGTTCCAGCGCAGCAGCAACCCGTAGCGGAAGCGGACGGTCGCCGTCTCGCCCGGGGCCAGGTTGCCGACGCTCGCGGTGTACAGCCCGGGCTGCGGCTGCTCCAGGAGCACCGCCGCGTCGCCGTCGGTGATGGCGTCCTCGTACCGCTGTTCCGCGTCGGGCTTGGCGATGACCGTGCCGGCCATCTTCCGGTCGCCGATCTCCACCGTGAAGCGGAGCAGGACGGCCTCCACCGGCAGCGGAAAGGTGTAGACCGCCTCGATGTGCCTGGTGCCCGGATTGCGGTAGCGCTGACACACGTCGACGACGGTCATGAGGTCGTCGACGGCGGCGTCGATCGCCACCGCCTCCAGCACCACCTGTCCCTGGGCGCTCTCCAGCGTCGCGGCCATGGTCGTTCTCATCTCTCTGCATCCTCCTTGCGCGTCTGCTCGACGAGTGATGCCGCTCGACGGACGATCGACCGTACGGCCTCGGCGCCGAGGCCGGCCTCCTGGGGATCGATCACCAGCTCGACGCCGGGGGCGAGCGTGACGTGGGTACGCAACGTCACGTCTCCGGGGCGTCGAGCGCGTGGCGGGGGCAGGGGAGAGGAGGTCTCTCCTCCGCCGTACACCAGCTCGCGGATTCGTTCCAGGCTCAGGCCGGCGCGCTGCCAGGTGCGAATCGTCATCAGCTGCTCGACGTGGCGCCTGGTGTAGTAGGCGCCACGCTTGGCCCCGGCGGGCCGGTCGACGAGTCCCTCCTGGATGTAGTAACGGACGGTGCGCCTGGGCAGATCCACCAGCGCGCACAGCTTGTCTATCGCGATCCGATCGCCGTCGTTCGACATCGAGAACAGTATACGCCAGTAATAATGTAAAAAACAAGTGTCACAAAAAGAATGCAGAGAAACGCGAGCGAGGCGTGGGGTATGATCGCTGTTCTCATAGGATTCGTAGCTATGGCAGGGCGAGCATCAGGAGGCCTGAAATGGCGAAGCGAGTGGTAAGCGCGTCGATCGATGAGGCGCTGGCCGCGAAGCTCGACGGGGTGGTGGCGGACACCAACCGGGAGCAGAGCTACTTCATCAACCAAGCGCTCAAGGAGCATTTCGAGGCGGCGGAGGACCATGAGATCGCCCTGACCAGGAGGGGCGGCGCGTCGACGCCCTTGGACGAAGCGGAGCGCGACCTCAGGCTGCGATGACGATCCGCTCCATCAAGCTTCGGGACGAACGCTACGGCGAGCAGTGGTTCGAGGAGATCGAGGATCGCTGGGAGTACGCCGACTTCAAGGCCGACCCGCGCTGGCGCCGCGGCTGGATCAGCATGGACTGCGCCCTGTACGACGAGGACGACGTGTCCAAGTCGTAGGTGACCTCGATACGGCGCTTCATGGCTCGTCTTCGACCTTGGGAATGTCAGTGGATTCGAGCTGACGCACGCGACGGCTCAGGTTGTTCGGGAGTATACCGAGCGCCGCCGCGGTCCGCTTGATCGACCCTCCATGCAGCTCGATCTGGCGCTGCAGATAGCGGCGTTCGAACTGCCGTTTCGCCTCGGCAAGCGGCATGGTGCGGGCGAACGGGTCGCCGGCTTCCACCACGCCGCCGGCCGCTGCCTGGTCGATGTCGTCCGCTTCGATCACGGAAGGGTCACCCAGCACCAGCACCCGCTCGATGATCGTCTTGAGCTCGCGCACGTTGCCCGGTAGCGACAGCGCGCACAGCCGCCGGACCGCGCCCCGGCTCAGCGCCCGCGGCTGGACGCCCAGGCGCGCGGCCAGCGATGTCGCGAAGCTCTCGGCAAGCGGGGCGATGTCTTCACGCCGTGACCGCAGCGGCGGGATGCGCAGACGGATGACGTTCAGACGGAAGTAGAGATCCCGGCGCACCGTGCCGGCGGCAACCCCCTGTTCGAGGTCTACGTTGGTAGCCGCGATGATGCGCGCGTCGATCGTGGCGACGTCGGTCGAGCCGATGCGCTGCACCTCGCCGGAGTCCAGGAAGCGCAGCAGCCGCGTCTGCGCGGCGGGCGGCAGCTCCGCCACCTCGTCCAGGAACAGGGTGCCGCCGGCCGCGGCCTGCAGCTTGCCCGGATAGTCTGCATGCGCCCCGGTGAACGCTCCCTTCGCGTGCCCGAACAGCTCGCTCTCGATCAGGTTCTCCGGCAGGGCGCCGCAATCCACCTTGACCAGCGGCTGCCCGCTGCGGCGCGACAAGCCGTGGATGTAGCGTGCAGTGACCTCCTTGCCGGTCCCGCTCTCGCCGGTGATCAGCACCGCGGCGTCGGTGGCCGCCACCTTGCGACAGTCCTCGGCCAGCGCGCGCATGCTCTGTGATGCGAATACCGGCACGGTGTCGGCCAGGGCGGCCAGACGTACCTGCCGGTACCGGGCCGCGTTGCCGACCGTGATCGTCAACCGTTCGGCGGTGAGCGGTTTCTCCAGGTAGTCGAACGCGCCGCGACGTACGCAGTCGACCGCTTCCTCGGCGGTGGCGACGCCGGACATGATGATCACCGGCACCAGCGGATGCTCCACCAGCAGGCGCTCCAGGACGTTCCGGCCCTTGATGCTGCCCAGGTACAGGTCGAGCAGCACGACGTCCACGTCTTCCGTCAGCGCCGAGGACCAATCGGGAGGAGCCGCGCAGCGCGCTTCCATCCCGCGCCGGGCCAGCACCATGGAGACGCTGCGGCCGACGTTCCGGTCGTCGTCGACGATCAGTACGGTGGTCGGCATGGGACGCCGGTTACGGGAATGCCACTTCCACGCTCGTGCCCTGTCCGGGTCGCGAGCGCATCGTCAACCCGATGCCATGGACGGCGGCTACCTTCCGCACGAAGCTCAGGCCCACGCCCATGCCGCTCTCCCTGGTGGTGTAGTAGTCGTCGAAGGCGCGATCCTGCTGCTCCTGCGTCATCCCTGCACCCCGATCCCGCACCGTGATCACCGCCGGCCGGCCGGCTACCGAGACGGTGACCGAACCGTAGTCGCTGCCGGCCATGGCGTCGATGGCGTTCTGGATGAGGTTGGCGAGCGCCTGCTCCAGCAGGGTGCGATCGGCCTGCACCAGCACCGGAGCGCCCGGCACCTCGACCCGGATTCCCGGGTAGCCGGCCGCGAGCTGCCGCGCCAACAGGGCGATGTCGAGCTCGGCCGGTTCCGGCTCGGGGAAGCGATAGAGCGTGACGAATCGGTCCAGGATCGCCTCCATCCTGGCCGCTTCCTCGCGCAGCATGGCGGCGATCGACTGGGTGTCGGGGGCCGGCCCCGCCTCGGCAAGCTGGTCGGCTCCCAGGCGGATCGGGGTCAGCGAGTTGCGGAACTGGTGCGTGAGATAGCGGCCGATGTTGGCGCGCTCCATGTTCGTGATCCGTTCGCGGTAGTCGTTCAGCGCGGTGACCAGCCGGTTGAAGCTGCGCTGCAAGGCCCGGATCTCCCGCGGCCCGCGCGCCGGCACGTCGATCGGTGACGGATGGTCGGTCAGCCGCTGCATGTGCTCGGCCAATCTGGACAGGGGAGTGACTACCCACCGGAACGAACCGAACCACAGGAGCGCACCGGCAAGAATCCCGAACAGCGCCGCGGCGCACACGGTGACCAGGACGGTGCGGCTGACCGCGGCTTGTACCACCTCGGCTCCGGCGAGCAGCCCGCCGGCCGCATCGAGCTGCCGCGACGCCTCCTCCAGCAGCGTCCGAGCGGTAGCCGCCGACTCGGTCGCATAGGCGTTCCGCACGGCGCCGCGTGCCTCCTGCAGGTGCGCGGCGGCCCGCACCGCATCCGCCGGGTCGGAGAGCCGATCGATCGATCCGACCGCCGCCAGGGTGACGGCGGCGACGGCGGCCAGGGTCAGGGCGATCAGGGCAAGCGCATAGCCTCTCATGGTTCCTCAGGGATCAGCACCGACGTGCTCGGCACGACCCCCGACCACAATGCACCGGGGGTGTCGCCGGCGTGAACGTCGGGGAGCGATGCGCGCGCCTTGATGACCGCCAGTCCCGCGCCGACCGGTCCAAGCGTCACGGTCGCCGAGCCGAGCAGATCCGCCGCCTCTTCCAGGGAACCGGCCCAGACCACCTCCTCCCCGCGGTGCACCTCGTAGCGGCCGGTCAGGCTGTGGAACAGGACCACGTTGCGGCTGACCAGCCGGAGCTTCCTTCCCGAGCGCGGGAAGTAGCGGAGCTCGAAGTCGATCGCCACCCGCGCCGAGCTCTGGATCAGGTCGATCATCTGATCGGTCAGATGCCCGTGCAGATGCACGGTGATCGTGATGCTGCCGGAGCCGTCGGTGCGAACCTCCGGCGGATCCAGGCCGACCTCGACCACGCCGATCAGGCCGAGCGTGACCGCCGTGGAGCGGAGCAGTCCGTCGATCAGCGATCCCAGATCCATGCCACTACTCCCAGCGGAACAGCGCCGCCGACGCCACGGTGCCGACAACCAGCATGCCCAGCAGAACCAGCCCCGATTGCCAATTCCAGCCGATGCCGAACCACAGGTCCTGAAGCAGGTGCACGACATGGGTCAGAGGAAGCCACACGGCAACCTCGCGAACATTGCCGGGCATGGTCTGCAGCGGCATGGCGGCACCGGAGAGAAACATCGACGGAAAGTAGATCGCCATCCCGACCGCCTGAGCCACGCGTTCGCTCCGTACCAGGCTGGCAAGGACGTAGCCGACCGCCACGAACGCCAACGCGCTCAGCGTGAACCCGCCGAGCACCGCGGCCCAGCTCCCGCCGAACCGCAAGCCGAAGACCAGTTTCGCCACGATGATCACCAACCCCATTCCCAGCACGGCGCTGCCGAAGTGGACGCTCACGTCGGCGGCGAAATAGACCAGCGGGCGCAGGGGCGTGGCCTGATACCGCCTCAGCAGCTTCTGCCTCCGGTCCGCCGCCGTCGTGATCGGGAGACCGATGAGCGCGACGGTGCCGATCACGATCGCGGCCAGCGCCGGCACGTAACTGTCGATGTATCCGAATCCCGGAGGCGTGAACGGACCACCCGGTTCGTTTCCCCAGATGAAGCCGAACAGCAGCACCAGCAGCACGGGGAACGCCACGGTGAAGAACAGCGCGATCGGCTCCCGCAGAAAGCGCTTGAACTGGATCGAGGCAAGGCGCCGGTAGGAGCGCACGCTCGTCGTCAGGGCCATCGGATCAGTCCCGGATCGCGCGCCCGGTCAGCCGCAGGAAGACATCCTCCAGATCGGCTTGTTGGGTGCTCAAATTGCTGAACGGAATACGGTTCGATTCCAGCCACGCCACCACCGCTGCCAAAAGTCCGTCGGTGCTGCCGGAGACCGTCACTCTTCGAGTGAGGTTCGCTCCGCTCACCCGGCGGCCGTGCTGCACCACCGCGCCGACCTGCGGGAGTGCCCGCAGCGGTGACCAGTCGGCGTCCGCGGAGACGTCGAACACGACTCTGCTCTCTCCGTCGAACGTCCGCACGAGCTGGGCCGGTGTGTCCAGGGCGATGATGCTGCCGTGGTCGACGATGGCCACGCGGTCGCACAGGAACTGCGCCTCGTCCATGAAGTGGGTGATCACCAGCACGGTCTTGCCCTGCTCCCGGATCGCCTGCACCAAGTCCCAGGTGGCGCGGCGTGCCTGTGGGTCGAGGCCGCTGGTCAGCTCGTCGAGGATGACCACCTCCGGATCGTTCACCAGCGCCAGGGCGATGAACAGCCGCTGCCGCTGGCCACCGGAGAGGGTGCCGAACATTGCGGAACGGTGGTCGGCCAGCCCCCACTGATGCAGCAGCGGCTCCCACGGCACGGTGCGCGCGTAGAAGGAGCTGAACAGGTCCAATGCCTCCCACACCCTGATCCGTTCCGCCAGCGCCGCCTCCTGCAGTTGCACGCCGATCCGTTCCGTCAGAGCGGTCCGATCACGGATCGGGTCCATTCCCAGGACCGAGATGCGGCCGCGGTCCGGCGTGCGCAGGCCGATCACGCACTCGATCGCGGTGGTCTTGCCGGCGCCGTTGGGGCCGATGATCCCGAAGATCTCGCCCTCGTCGACGGAGAAGGAGACCTCGTCGACCGCCACCACCTCGCCGTACCGCTTGTGGAGCCGTTCTACTTCGATGACCGGTGGCATGGGGGACTCAGTAGTGGAACTGCGGGCCGATCGCGAACCAGAAGTTGTGCGCCTGCATCGTGTCAGGCGGAGCGGGGGTGCGCTTGTGCACGCCGGTGGCCGGTGCCCACTCGCCGATGGCGTAGTGACCGTTCACGCCGGCCTCGATCCCCAGCTTGAAGACGTTGAGGTCGCCGTCCAGGCGGATCTGCACGCCGGCGTACACGCCGCCGATCAGGCTGGTCCGGTGCCAGGCGTTGCTGCCGGAGGTGATGCCGAGGGTCTCCGTGAGCACCTGGCGGCGGTCCATGCCGTACCGCACCGACTCGAAGGCGAGGCCGGTCTTGACACCGGCCTGCAGGTAGACGAGCTCGGACGCGACGGGCCACTTGTACTGGACGATGCCGACGAAGTAGCCCTGTCCGTAGCCGGCGTAGCTGTAGTAGTCGTCGTATCCGTCGCCATCCTCGTCGACGGTGTCGCGCGGTCCGAGCGGATCCTCCGTGTGCTTCGCGAAGCCCAGGACGTCCTGCCCGAAACCTCCGTATTCCGCACCGATCTGCAGGCTCCCGTCCACGCTCCAGCGCCAAGTACCGGCGCCACCGTCCTTGATCGGGAAGAAGAACTCGCTCATCGCACCGTACGAGCCCAGTGTCTGGAAGTAGCCGTTGAGGTCGGCGATGCCGGGCAGGTAGCGCAGCGGCATGAACGGGCCGCCGCCGAACCCGGCATCCGGCGCTCCGGCTGAGGCGATGGGACTGTCTCGATCCAGCTTCTGGTTGATCTCCTCGAGGACCGCCAGAACGTCGACGGTCGAGACCTCGTCGTCGGCCATCGCTCCGATGGCGAGCGCGGCGCCGATCACGATCGTGAGTACTGTTGTGCGCATGAGAACCTCCGTTGCCCATTCACCAGCAAGACCCGTGCCACGAGTCGGCGGGCCGTAGCGGGCGCGCACGGCCTGAACCGGCATCGAGCGCCTGAGGTCCGCTATCCCAATTGATCCGCCGCGTATCTCCGATGATACGCGGGCGCTCGGTGATGGGCGAACGGCTTCTGCCAACACGGGCTGAATCTGACCTATGATCGGGCGGTGGACCATGAGTGACGTGGACTTCCTGCGCCGCATCCGGCTTGGCGAGGACTCCAGCCTGGAGTTGAAGAGCGTGCGGGTGTCCGGCAGCAGTGTCCGAGCCCCCGACCGGAATGACGTCGCGGACGAATTGGCCGCCCTGGCCAACAGCCGGGGCGGAACGATGGTCCTCGGCGTGCACGACAGGACGCGCCGGATCCAGGAAATTGCTCCTGACGAACTGGACGTCCTCGAAGGCTGGGTTCGGGAAATCTGCAACGACCCAGTGGCTCCGGCGCTCGACGCCGACATCCTCAAGGTGGAGTTGGAGCATGAGGACGGCCGGCTCGTCCCGGTGCTCAGGGTAGACGTTGCGCGCAGCTTGTTCGTGCACAAGAGCCCCGGAGGGTACTTTCGCAGGATCGGCAGCTCCAAGCGAGAGATGGCACCGGACGCTCTTGCCCGGTTGTTCCAGGAGCGCAGTCAGAGCCGGATTATCCCTTTCGACGAGTCTGTCGTGCCCGCCAGCGCGCGCTCCGACCTGCACTACTCACTCACCCGTCGTTTCCTGGCCGGAGGCATTGTCGACGAGTCCGCTACTCCCGAGGAGGAAGTGTCCCTCGGGGCGTCCGAAGACGACCTGTTGCGCAAGCTCCGCATCGTCGCTGACGACGTGGACGGGTGTGCGCGGCTGACGCTCGCCGGCGTGCTGCTCTGCACACAGGAGCCGCAACGATGGCTTCCCCACGCATACATTCAAGCCGTCAGCTACGCCGGCGAGCGGACGGACGCCGATTATCAGACGGATGCGCGCGATATCGGCGGACCTCTCGATCAGCAGATTGCCGAGAGCGTCCACTTCGTCCGGCGCAACATGCTGGTGCGGGCGACCAAGGAGACCGCGCGGGTGGAGCTCCCTCAGTTCAGCGAGCGAGCCGTATTCGAGGCGATGGTCAATGCGGTAGCCCACCGCGACTACTCCATGTCCGGCGCCCGCGTGCGCCTGCACCTGTTCGGCGATCGTCTCGAGCTGTACGTTCCCGGAGCCTTGGCCAACACGCTCACGCCGGACAGCCTGCACCTGCGCCAGGCGAACCGGAACGAGCTCATCGTGTCCCTGTTGGCGCGCTGCACCGCTCCTTCCGGCCTCGGCCGCACGCGGCTGATGGACCGGCGCGGCGACGGCGTGCCCATCATTCGTCGCGAGTGCAAGGAATTGTCGGGCCGCCTGCCGGAATACAGCCTGATCGACGACAGTGAGCTGCTGTTGGTGATGCGGGCGGCGGAGTAGCAGGTGTCCCGGAGTGACAGCAAACGGATCATCTGCCTTGCCAACTCGCGGAAACTGATGGGTCGGTGCGTTGCGGGCCGCCAATGGAGTGATGGAAAGGAACCCGGGAGTTGGGTGCGGCCCGTAAGCGCGCGCGAAGGCCGGGAGGTATCCGAGTACGAACGCCAGTACAAAGACGGCGGCGACCCTCGCGTGCTCGACATCATCAACATCCCGGTGCTGGAGCCGCGCCCCGAGGGCTGGCAAACGGAGAATTGCTGCTCGACCACCGATTCTATTGGCGGAAGGAGGGCAACTATTCCTGGTTCGATCTTGCTGCTCTCCTGGATCCCGTCGCGCCGCTGTGGATCGACGGACACAGCACCTACAATGGGAGTAACGACAAGATCCCGGACGAGTCGATGCAGGAGTCGATGCAGTTGGTGACGGATTCGCTGCGGCTCATTCACGCCGAACGAATCGAGCTCGCCGTGTTTAGCCCGGGCGAGGCGTTCGGCAATCGCAAGCGGCGCGTGCAGGCCCGGTTTTCCCACGCCGGCAGTGACTATGCGCTGTGGGTGACCGATCCCGAGTACGAACGGAAGTACTTGGCCAAGTTGGACGGCGACTACGACATCGGTGAATGTTATCTCACGGTCAGTCTTGGGGAGCCATACCAGGGGGCTTGCTATGCTACAAACTGATCGCCGCAATCATCGCATGCGATCGGCCCGGGTGATGGATTCCGGGATACTCACCATCGGCCACTCCAATCACTCGCTGGAGGGGTTTCTCACGTTGCTGTCGAAGCATCGGGTCAGCGCCGTAGCCGACGTGCGGTCCGCTCCATACAGCCGGTTCCGTCCCCACTTCAACCGCGACGCGCTGGCCGCCTCGCTCAAGCCCCATGGCATTGACTATGTGTTCCTCGGGCGCGAGCTCGGGGGCCGGCCGGACGATCCCGAATGCTACGAGGGAGGTCGTGTCGACTATGAACGCGTGGCTCGTACGAGCGGCTTTCGCGACGGTATCGCGCGGGTTATCGGCGGGTCCACTAGACATCGCATCGCGCTCATGTGCGCTGAAAAGGAACCGCTGGACTGCCACCGGACGCTGCTGGTCGCTCGCGCGCTCGACGAAGCGGGCGTCGCCGTCGCGCACATCCTGGCCGATGGAGACCTCGAACCGCATGGAAAGACCATGGATCGATTGCTGGTGGCGTTTGACCTGAACCCGAACGGCGACCTGCTGCAACCCCGGGAGGATGTCGTCGCACATGCGATAGCGCTTCAAGCGCGCCGCAAGAGCTTCGTCAGCAAGGGCTCTGAAACGAAATCGAGGAGGCAAAGCCGGTGAGGATCTCTACGATAGGATTTACCAGGAAACCCGCGAGGCGATTCTTCGAGATGTTGCGCGAATCAGGCGTCAAGCGCGTGGTAGACGTAAGGCTCAACAATGGGTCGCAACTGTCGGGTTTCGCGAAGCAAGACGACTTGGCTTGGTTTCTGGGCGAGATCTGCGATATCGACTACGTCCACCTGCCGAGCTTGGCCCCCACGCGCGAGCTGCTGAGCGACTACCGGAAAGGTCGAATCGACTGGACCGGTTATGCTGCCTGCTTTCTGGAGCTGATGCATGAGCGTCGGATCGAAGAGACGATCTCCGCGGAAACCGTAAGCGATAGCTGTCTGCTCTGCAGCGAAGATCAGCCTCACAACTGTCATCGGCGGCTGGTCGCCGAATACCTGAACGAGCGCTGGGGCGGCGTCGAGATCCGGCATCTCGGGCAGGTGTCTACAGCAGCGGGCGGACGATCGCGCTGACGCCCAGCACGGCCAGCACCACGAAGGCGGCGGTGCGCAGCCGCTCCACCGACAGCCGCCGAGCCAGGGCGAGCCCCGCGTTCGATCCAGCCAGCGCGAACGGCGCGAGCAACGCCGCGAGCGCCAGCGCGCGGATCGCGCTCGGGCCGAAGGTGACCGCCAGCAGTACCAGCAGCACGGCGGTCGCCGGCAGGGCGATCGCCCAGATCGTGGCGCGGATACGTTCCGCCGGCCATTCGTGCGCGTAGGACCAGAGCGCCAGCGGCGGGCCGCCCATGCCGGTCGAGCCGGACAGCAGTCCGGAGGCGCTCATCGCCAGCACCGTCCACGGCGCGGCGACCCGCGGGCGCGGGGCTGGTCGCACGACCCGCAACACCACCAGGGCGCCGAGCACCACGACGCCGGCAGCCTGCCGCGCCAGGTCGGGTTTCACGGCGACCACCGCACGCAGGGCCAGCACCCCCAGCACCATCGTGGCCATCGTGATCACCAGCGGCCACAGGAGCTCGCGCGCCCGAACCGAGGCGCGCAGCCGCAGCACGCCGTTGGCCATCTGCACCAGCATGGCCGAGCTGGAGATGGCGATCGCCGCCGGCGGCTCGAAGCCGATCAGATGGAGCAGCGGGATCGCCAGCAGCGCGAGGCCGAAGCCGACGGTCGCCTGCAGCGTCGACGACACGGCGACGATCGCCGCGGCCGCCACCACCACCGGCAGCGGCTGTCCCAGGAGCATGGACTTCGGTTCTGTCGCCGTGCTCAGCCGTGGGGACTCAGCCGTCGGCCCGGCACCAGGCGGCGAAGTAGGCGGGTGACCAGCGGCGTGACAGGCAGGAGATGCGGTCGGTGCGTGCGGCGCGCGCCGGGGCCGCCTCCGCCTCGATCCACGCCTCGGCGCCGGCCAGGTCCGGGAACTCGCAGATCCAGGCGCGGTGCCACGCCGGGACCGGGTCGATGAGCTGGAAGCACTCCAGCCGCAGCATCCCGTGCTCGCGGGCGACCCGCTGCAGGTCCTCGGTCTGCTCGGCATCGGCGCGCCCGTCGGCGCCGTCGGAACGGGAGAACTGCAGCACCACCACGCTGGAGCGGTCGATGCCGAGCGCGGGAATCGACGCCGGATCGGACTCCTGCGGAGCGATCACCCGCGGCGGTCCAGGCAGCCACGTGTCGAAGACTTCCGGCGCCAGCGGCCGGGTCAGATGGTACTCGTAGAAGCCGTACCGCCCGTACGGGGGCGCCATCTCAGCCTCGATCCACTCCTCGGCGCCGTCCAGGTCGGGGAACTCGATCAGCCAGAACCGCTGCCAGCCGCCCTGCGGCCCGATCAGCCGGAAGCCTTCCAGGCGCCGCATCCGGTGGCGGGCGGCGATGGACAGCATCAGGTCGACGTGCTCGCGTTCGGCGGAGCGGCGCTCGCCGTCGGTCAGCCGGTGCCAGCTCGCCTGCCTGCCGGTCTTGGCCAGCACGACCACGCTGTCGCGGTTGACGCGCAGCTCAGCGGAGACATCCTCGTCTCCGACGCTATCCTCGCCTCCGACGCTATCCTCGCCTGCCTCCTGACTCATTGGGGGACGTCGACCTCCTGTCCGCCGCGCTCCGCGGAGAGATACGCGGCGTACAGGACCGCGGTGGTGTCGATCGCCAGCGGCAGGCCGCTCGCCGGCTCCCGGCCATCCCGAATCGCGCCCAGGAAGTCGGCCAGCTCCTGGCGGTAGCCGGTGGCCCAGTCCTCGTCCGGGGCCGGGAACGACCAGCCCTGCTTGGTGCCGATCTTCTCCACCACGTACACGTCGTCGAGCTGCCGTTCCTCCGGGTTGTAGAGGAGGTTGGTGTCGGTCGGGTTGATGTTGCAGCGCATGCGGTGGTTGTTCGCGTAGACCTCCAGCCAGTTGTGCACGCCGCCCATGACGATCTCCGTGGAGTGGATGTCGGCGACGGTGTCGTCGTCGAAGACCACGTGCACCTGGCAGTAGTCCTCCACGTCGTGGTAGTCGGTGCGCAGCCAGCCCAGGTCGCGGAAGCCGGCCGCGCCGGTGAGGCGATGCACGCGGGCGCTGACCGCGCGCGGTCGCACCGGGACGCCGCCGGTGGCCTGTCCCTGCACGCGCTTCAGGTAAAGCGCGGCGGTGAGCGGGTGGCACCCCTTGCCGACCAGCGAGCCGCCGCCGGTCTTGGCCCAGATGCCGTAGACCGGGGAGTGCGAGCCGGAGTGGGACTCCTCGCCTTGCATCCACAGGATGCGCGCCTGCGTCTTGACGATGACCTCCACCTCTTTCTGCACGGACGGGGCGTAGACCCAGTTCTCGGCGTAGCAGAGCGTGACGCCGGCCTGCTCCACCGCCTGCCGCATGCGCGCGGCGCTGGCCATGGCCTGCTCGAGCATCTGGGCCTTGGAGGCGAGGTCGCCCCGCCAGCCGGGATCGTCCGCCGGGCCGAAGGCGCCGGTGAACGGCTTCTCGACGATCACGTGCCTGCCTTCCTCGGCGGCGGCGATCACACAGGGTTCGTGGGAGTACGGGGGCGCGCAGACGTCGATCACGTCGGAGACTTCCAGCAACTGATCGAGCGAGGAGCATGCCGCCACGCCGTGGCGCTCGGCGAAGGCGTCACGGCGCTCGGGGGTAGGCGAGTAGACCCCGGCCAGGGTGACGGCTCCCTCGCCCAGTCCGCGGTAGCACTCGGCGTGGAAGTTGGCCGCGAAGCGCGAGCCCACCAGCCCGACGCGGAGGCTCATGCGGGACCGGCTCCTGCCCCCACGACCGGCAACTCGACCGACGAGGGGTGCTCGGGCGACAGGTGGATGGTGTTGGTCGCCACCCGCGTGCGCGTGTGGCGGCCGATCGGCTCGCCGGTGTTGGGGTTGACGTCGAAGCGCGGGAACGACGAGAAGCTGACCAGCAGCCGCAGCCGGTGGCCGGCGGCAAACAGGTTGCTGGTGGGGTACAGCGGGAAGGCGATCCGGTACACCCGGCCGGGCTCCATCGGCTGTGGCCGGTCCATGCCGTCGCGGTAGCGCACGCGCATGATGCCGTCGGCGACGTTCAGCCGGTAGCCGTCGGGCCATGCGGCGCTCGGCGGGTAGTAGTCCTGCAGCATCGCGAACAGGTCGGTATCCGGCGCGTCGGAGGAGAGGTGGATGGTCACGGAGATGGGGCCGGTCACTTCCAGCGGCTCCGTCAGGGGTTCGGTCGCGAACAGCAGGACGTCCGGCCGGGACTCCAGCGGCGCGAACGGCGGCGCGCAGCCGTGCACGTCGGGCCGCGTGCGCTGGTCGGCGCCGCCCTGCACGACCATCACCCGCGTCATGGCGTTCGGTGCCTCGGGCGTGAAGCGCTGCGGCGCCGGCAGGATCTCGTTGAGCGAGGAGGTGTTGGCCGAGATGGTCGGCAGCGGGTCGGCGGGATCGAAGCGGGCCGACAGCTCGGCCGCGCCGGACGGCGGGTCCGCGGCCAGCAGCCCGCCGGCGGTCAGGTAGAGCGGCGTGGACACCGCGCGGGCGAGCGGCCACTCGCGCTCGGTGCGCCAGCGTCCGCCGTGCTGCAGCCGCCGCTCGGCGGTGCGTCCGCCTGCGCCGCCGCCCATCACGAACAGGCGCACGGGAGGCTCGGCTTCGACGCCGTTGGCTTCACCGCGCAGGTGATGGTCGAACCAGCGCTTCACCAAGTGCCTGAAGTCGGCCGCCAGGTTGCCCGCGACCGGCATCTCCGGCCCCAGGTCGACGTCACCCGCGACGCAGGTGTCCATGGTGGAATCGCCGTGGACCCACGCCCCCATCAGCAGCGACTGGTTGGCGAGCCGCGCGCTCAGCGCCTGGTAGTTCTCCACCGTGGCGCGCGTGTAGGAGTCGTACCAGGAGCCGGCGTACATGGTCGGCACGTCGGCGGTGCGGTCGTAATGCGCGGCGAAGTTGAGGCCGGGCTGCTGCCAGAAGTCGTCCGCGTCGCCGTGCTCGTAGAGGTCCCGCGCGCAGCGCTCGTAGCCCGGCAGGCCGGCCAGCGGCGACTCCTCGCCGCGCCACGGCAGGCGTGTCAGCCACTCGTACATTCGCTCGCCGGCGCGGGTGAGACTCGCCTGCAACTCCGGATCCCGCTGCGCCTCGCGCGAAACCGTGCCGAAGGTCACCGCCCAGGTGAGCCAGCGCAGCTCCAGCGCCCCGTTGTGGCGCAGCGTCGCCGTGTTGCCGTTGGCGCCGCCCTGGTTGACCCACATCGCCTTGAGGTGCGGCGGGCGTTCGATCGCCGCCGCGTTCTGGACCCAGGCCAGGTAGGAGGTGCCGTAGGTGCCGACGTTGCCGTCGCAGTACGGCAGCGACGCCAGCCACTCGATCGCGTCGTAGCCGTCGGGCCCCTCGTTCGCCAGCAGGACGAACTCGCCTTCCGAGGCGTAGCGCCCGCGGCAGTCCTGGATCGCCGCCAGATAGCCGTGGCCGGCCAGGAACTCGCACATCTCCTGGTGGGTGGGGCGTGCGCGGTTGTACGGGGTGCGCATCAGGATGGCGGGAAACGGGCCGGGCAGTGGCTCGCCGTCGCGGGCCGGCCGCCAGACGTCGGTGGCCAGCCGGACGCCGTCGCGCGCGGTCATGCCGCAGTTGCGGGCGTTGACGACTCCGTACGGTGGTGTATCGGGTGGCATGGATGGTGGTTGAGCGCAAGCCTGCGGGGCGGTACGGTCCGGTGACGATTCTCTGATCGGAGGTAGCTGGTGTCAACGACGAAGAGCGAGCTGGACCTGCAGACATACTGGATGCCGTTCACGGCGAACCGGCAGTTCAAGAACGCCCCGCGGCTGGTGGAGTCGGCCGAGGGCGTCTACTACCGCTCCCGCGACGGCCGCCGGCTCATCGACGGGATCGCCGGCATGTGGTGCGTGAACGCCGGCCACGGCCGGGCCGAGATCGTGGAGGCGGTACAGCGACAGGTCGCGGAGATGGACTACGCCACCTCCTTCCAGATGGGCCACCCGGCGGCGTTCGAGCTGGCCGGCGAGCTGTCGGCGATCCTGCCGGACGACCTCGGCCACCCGTTCTTCGTCAACTCCGGGTCCGAGGCGGTGGACACCGCGCTGAAGATCGCGCTCGCCTTCCACCGGCGGCGCGGGGAGGCCGGGCGCACCCGCCTGATCGGACGCGAGCGCGCCTACCACGGGGTGGGCTTCGGGGGGATCTCCGTGGGCGGCATGGGCCCCAACCGCATCCCGTACGGGCCGCTGCTTCCCGGCGTCGACCATCTGCCGCACACTCACGATCCGGAGCGCAACGCCTTCAGCCGCGGGCAGCCCGAGCACGGCGTCGAACGCGCCGACGCGCTGCTGGACCTGATCGCCCTGCACGGCGCGGAGACCATCGCCGCGGTGATCGTGGAGCCCATGTCCGGCTCTACCGGCGTGCTGGTGCCGCCGGTCGGCTACCTGGAGCGGCTGCGGGAGATCACCGCCGCGCACGGCATCCTGCTGATCTTCGACGAGGTGATCACCGGCTTCGGGCGGCTGGGCTCGCCGTTCGCGGCCACGCACTTCGACCTGCTGCCGGACATGGTCACGCTGGCGAAGGGGCTGACCAACGGCACCGTGCCGATGGGGGCGGTGGCGGTGCGCGACGAGATCTACGAAGCGTTCATGGCGGGGCCGGAGGGAGCGATCGAGTTCACCCACGGCTACACCTACTCCGGCCATCCGCTGGCCTGCGCGGCGGCGCGCGCCGCGCTCAGGGTCTATGAGCGGGACGGCCTGCTGACGCGCGCGGCCGAGCTCAACGAGCATTGGGAGAACGCCGCGCACGACCTGCGCGGCCTGCCCCACGTCATCGACATCCGCAACATCGGGCTGACGGCGGCGATCGAGATGGCGCCGGTCCCGGGCAAGCCGGCCGTGCGCGGGATGACCGCGCTGCACAAGGCGTTTCAGAAGGGGGCGTTCATCCGCGTCACCGGCGACATCATCGCCCTGGCGCCGCCGCTGCCCATCACGCCGGCGCAGATCGACGACCTGTTCGCCCTGGTCGCCGAGACCATCGAGGAGGTCGCCGACCTGTAGTAGAGCTGCGGTCATCGGCGCAGAGCGACCTCAGAGCGTCTCCGGGTTCCGCAGCCATGCGGGAATGTCGCGCCCTCCGTGCAGAACACGCCAGACGTCGATGTGATCGCTGCGTTCGACATAGAACACCAGATACGGAAAGCGCTTCAGGTGCCAGTGCCGGAGACCGGGCAAGCCGAGTTCATGCGCGTGTCGCGGCGAACCCGTCGCCGGATGGCTGGCGATATGCTTGAAGGCTCGCTCAAGGGCGTCGATGAAGCCGAGCGCCGTCTCCTCGCCTGCAGCATCGAGGTAGTGACCGACGGCTTCCTCGATGTCCCGGTTCGCTTGCGCACGGGGTATAACCGGTCTGTCGGTCACCCCGTGGCGCGCCCGCGCACGCCTTCTCGCAGCGAGTCGAAGTAGGCACTGTCTGCGGGAACGGTCGGCGCGGAAGCGGCGCCTTCGAGCAGCACGCAGCGCAGATGTTCGCGATCCCGTTCCTTGCGTATCAGCTCTCTCACATACTCACTGGAAGTGCCGTAGCCGCGAGCCGAGCGTTGCTCCTCCACAAAGGACTTCAGGGAGTCGGGGAGGGAGATGTTCATGGTGCTCATGTTCGCGAAGCATACGATTCCTTGGCAATAATTGGCAAAGAGGTGTGGCATACCGCGGCCCAGCTACCCCGCGCGCCTTCGGTTTCATAGGGAGGGCTGAGGATCCTTCCCCGTCAACGCAGGCGTTGGCGTCGATGGAGTTCTCGACGAACCGCGATCGCCTTCAGGGGACTGTTCTGCGAGAGCGCGATGATGGTGATGGCGTTGGCTTCCTGGTCGTCGTTCGTGGTGCCATCGGTCAGCAGGTTTCGATGATAGGCACTACCGGCGGCGTTTCGCCACCGCAAAGGCGGGGCTACGTCCGGAGAGGATCGTTCACGAAGTCGGCGACCACTCGATTGAACTTCTCCGCCTCCGAGTAGAACAGGCCGTGGTTGCTGTCCTCGAAGATCTCCAGGCGGGCGGCAGGGATGTGTTCTGCCGCGTACTGGCAGCCGGGGAACGCGCCGCTGTGACGGCCGGTGGTCACCAGCACCGGGACTGTGATCGCGGGGCAGAGCGGTCGCCAGTCCTGCGCCTTGTAGTCGGCGCCCAGCGTCTCGCCGGCCGGCGCGTAGCCGGAGGCGGAGTCGGTCAGCCGGTCGATCTCCTCTTCGGTGGCCCGCGGGCCGTACACCGGACCCAGCATCGTCCGCATAGTGCGCCGCCGGTGGTCGCGGTCGCTCTCGCCGGGCTGCTGCTCCGAGCCGGGCGGGGGCGGCTCGTGCACGGTGATGTGCACGGTCTCGTCGACCAGCACCACGCCGCGCAGCCGGTGCGCGCCGAACAGCTCCAGGTAGGAGTAGCAGGTGCGCGCGCCGATGGACCAGCCGACCAGCGTCACGTCGTGCAGCCCCAGCGCGTGGATGATCTCGCGCACGTCCGCCGCGTAGCGGGCGGTGCGGTGGCCCCAGGGGGTGCGCTGCGAGCGCCCGCAGCCGCGCGTGTCCGGCGCGATCACGTGGAACCGACGGCCGAGCGCCGGCAGGTTCCGCTCCCACCAGACGTTGCTCAGACCGCCGCCGTGGATCAGCACCACCGCCTTGCCGGCGCCGGCTTCGTCGTAGTGCAGGCGCACGCCGTCGTTCGCGATCACGTATCCCGATGTCTGCGTCATGAAGTCCCGTCTGGCGGCGCCCGTGGTAAGCTCCGCGCGACATGAATATCGGCATCGTCGGCGCGGGCGGCATCGGTACCCGTCACGCGCACGCATACGCCAAGCACCCCAAGAGCGACGTGGTCGCGGTCTGCGACATCGACGAGGCGCGCGCCACGCAACTGGCCGCCACGCACGGCGCGCGGACGTTCGCCTCCATCGCCGACATGCTGGCCAGCGGCATTGACCTTGCGGCGTGCAGCGTCTGCACCAAGGGTGAGGAGAACGGCGGCGATCACTTCGCACCGACCATGGAGCTGCTTGAAGCCGGCCTCCCGGTGCTCGGCGAGAAGCCGATCTCGAACCGGATCGACGAGGGCCGCAAGATGGTCGAGCTGGCAGCGGCCAAGGGTCTGCCGTACGGCATCAACCTCAACCACCGCTTCACGCCGGCCGCCGAGCGCGCCAGGGAGTGGGTGGACGCGGGCCGGCTGGGGACCCTGCACATGATCGGCATGACCATGTGGATCAACAACCCGGCGGAGACCTCGCCCTGGTTCCACATCCGCGCGCTGCACCCCCATTCGATCGACGTCATGCGCTACTTCGGCGGCGATGTCCGGCGGGTGGCGGCGTTCTTCATGAAGGGGGAGGGCCGTGGCATCTGGTCCAACGCCAAGATCATCTTCGAGTTCGCGGGCGGCATGATCGGATCGCTCACCGGCAGCTACGACGCCGGCGGCGGCTTCGGCCTGGAGACCTGCGACGTGACCGGCTCCAAGGGGCGCTTCCTGCTGGAGGAGGCGTGCCAGCGGCTGACCTTCTTCACGCGCGAGAGCCAGGAGGCGGAGACCCTCCACTACCTGGGCGGGATGCTCGGCTTCAACGAGACCTTCGACAGCAGGATCGCCCGCTGGGTCGACCAGCTCGACGCGGGGGCGGCGCCGGAGCGGATCGATGCCTCCGGCGTGGACGCGCTGCAGGCGCAGCTCGTCATCGAGGCGTGCGTCCGCTCGTTCGAGCGTTCGGAGGTGGTCGAGGTCGAGGCTCTGTCCTAAGCGATGCTGGTCTACAAGGCGATGTACAGATACCTGGATGACGGGGTCCACGCGGAAGTGTTGGACGTCCCCGGTGTCATTAGCTGGGGCGAGGACCTGGAGCAGGCACGTCGACTGCTGGCGAGCGCCCTCGTCGACATGGCCGAGGTCAGCCTGGAACGAGGCGAGTCTCTGCCCCTTGCTGACCCCACTGTCACCGATTCCGATTCCGATCTGGAAGCGCCGATCCAAGCTCAGATAGATTAGATGAGTTGCCGAGTGATTCTGTCTTGTTTGGTTCAGCAATCGGGGCATCACTTGACGGTACGCTGATCGCGCGAATCATTGCTTGCAGAGGTGGTTGATGATGCGCACAGGAGCCCCAACGCCATGACCGAGTGGATCGTCCAGGCGCTTCTGACCGCCGATAAGATCATCGAAGAACGAAACGGCAAGAAGGCATTGATCGGCGTCTTCGACCATTTTAACTTACCTTCCTTTCCAAGCATCGGGCTGCCTCCGTGGTACGTCTATGTGTCGGTAGCGAACCTATCGGCAGGCAGGCATGAATGCGTGGTGAACATGGTCGCCGACGACTCTCACGCAGTGCTGTTCAGCTCGTCCGGTGAAATTATAGTGAACGATCCGGCCGTCCCTGTGGAGGTAGTCCTCCCGGTCTCGGTAGTCTTCCCGGCGCCCGGTACCTACACGGTGTCACTGCACCTGAACGGCACGGATGCGCTATCGAGAACTCTTAGGGTCAGACCCTTGACAGAAACGCAAGGAGAAGAGCAATGACCAACACGCACACTCTCAAGCCCGATCCTGATAGCGTGTCCACGGCCTCTGGAGTAGAAGAACACACGCAGGTCTGGTCTGAGACGAGCGAGTACATCTTCTCCACAGAGTCCCGAGCGCTAACGGTGTTCCTTGAAGACGATGTGCGAGGAGTCCCCGTAAGCGACCTGATGGAGACTCAGAACAAGCACTGCATACAAGGACCGAGCGCTTTCAAGACCCATGAGCAGTTCAAGCGGGAACTGTTCGGCGGCTGAATGGCTGAATGTACCAGATCCTGTGGGATGTCAAAGCACAGAGCGACGTGGCTTCCCTGCCGGAGAAGGATCGCAGACTCGTCATAGGCAAGATCGACTCGCTGGCAATTGATGCACGACCACCAGGGTCGACCGCACTCCGAATTGTGAAAGGCACGTACCGGCTCCGGGCAGGCCGGTGGCGAATCTTCTACACGGTTGATACGGAGCAACGGCACGTGGTGATCTCCAGGGTGATGAAGCGGGACGAGTCGACTTACAGGCACCTCTGGCGCTAATGCCAGACAGTTACAACGTCTCCGCGTGATGAGTTGAGGCAGAATCACGGAAATCGATCAATCGCGACCCCAATGAAGAGGCCGGTCCAACGCCGGGCGTTGCGGCCTCAGCGATCCAGGAGCCGGGCGGCGGCCCGCTTGGCTTCGTCAAGATCGGCCGCGAAGCCCTCCTGCGGCACGCGGTCGAAGATGCCGAGCGAGGTGAGGGTCTTCTCCAGGTCGCCGGAGAGCCCCGCCACGATGCAGCCCTTGTCCTGGCCGAGGACGCTCCCGTTGATCAACTCCTCCAGCGCCATTGCCGCGCTGTCGTCCATGCCCGCGGTCTCGCTGAAGTCGAATATCACGACCTCGTGGTCGGCCAGGTCCGGGCTGATCACGCGCACGATCTCGCGCGCGGAGGCGATGGAGTAGCTGCCGCGCAGCGACAGCAGTCCGACGCGCGCGCGGAACGGATCGGCGTCGGGCGGGAGCTCGCCCTCCGGAAAGAGCACCATGTCGAGCAGCGGCGTGGAGATGGTCTGGTTGAGCTCCTGCCGCTCCGAGCGCAGTGCGTTGGCCATGCCGGCGATGAAGAAGCCGACGGCGATCGCGGAGATCACGTCGACGAAGATCGACAGCGCCGCCGTCAGCAGCGTGACGATGCCGATGTCGGCGGACAGCCGGGGGATGCGCCGCAGGAAGCGGATGTCCATCATGTCCCAGCCGACCTTGATCAGGATGCCCGCGAAGGCGGCGTGCGGGATCCACGCCAGCGTGCCCCCCAGCCCGAACAGGACGGCCAGCAGCACCGCGGCGCAGACCACGCCGGTGACCGGAGTGCGCCCGCCCGAGCGGGCGGCGAGCAGCGAGCACGGGGCCGACGCGGCGCCGGGCAGACCGCCGATCAGTCCGGCGACGATGTTGCCGACGCCCAACCCGAAGAGTTCGCGATTGGGCTTGTGAGTGCGGCCGGTGATGGGATCGATGATCAGCGCCGTCAGCAGGTTGTAGATGGAGCTGAGGAACGCCAGGATCAGGGCCGGCTGGATGGCATCCAGCAGGACGGCGGGAGAGAGCACCGGCGTGTGCAGGGGAGGGAAAACCGATCTGCGGCTCGCCGATACGGGGAGCGGCGTCGAACCACAGCGCGCCCGCAAGCGTGCCGGCGATCACGATCAGCGCCACGAGCGCGTTGGGAACCACCTGGTGCAGCTTGGGCGGCCACACGATGAACACGGCCAGGGTGATGAGCGCCACGGCCAGCGCGTCCCCGTTCAGGTTCGCCACCGCCTGCGGCCAGGACGCGATGATGGCGACCATTCCGATGCCGGGCTCGACCGGCGCGCCCAGGAACCACAGCGTCTGGCTCATGAAGATGTAGCAGCCCACTCCCACGAACACCCCGCGGACCACGGAGACGGGCAGCCAGTTCACGAACCGGCCGAGGCGCAGGGCCCCGAAGGCGATCTGCAGCAGGCCGGCCAGCATCACGATCGTGAACGCCTCGCCCAGGTCGTCGGCGTAGGTGCCGATGATGACCGCCGTGAAGATGGTCACGATCGCGCTGGGCCCGGAGATCATCGGCGCCGCGCCGCGGAGCACCGCGGTGAAGAACCCCACGGCGATCGCGCCGTAGAAGGCGGCCACCGGTCCCGAGCCCGGACAGCACGCCGAACCCCAGCGCCACCGGCACCATCATGACCGCAGACACCACGCCGCCGAACACGTCCCCCTTCAGGTCATCGAGCCCGTAGCGTCGCGGCGTGTCACTCATGGATGGGACTGCTTGTCTCTCGAAGCGGGAACAGGACACCGATTGGCACGGACCGAGCCCAGGCGGGCGAAGTCGTATGTTCGACATCGGTTCCCGGCTGACGCTTGCGCTCATGCTACCGGCGCCTTCTGTCGTTCGCAATTCGGGTTGATCGGCAGGCGAGTATCGACACGTCCTCTTGAATGACGCGCGAGGGTAAGAGTTGTTGTATTTGCAGATGATTTGTTATGCTCGATAGGTGCGCGAGATTCTTGTCAGTTGGATCGGTCATGCGGATCTGCGCGCCGTGGAGGAGAGCGCGACAGTGGGCGTCGGACCGGTCGCCCAGGCTCTGGAAACCATCACGTTCGACGCCGCGTTTCTGCTCACCGATCACGATGCCGAGGCGATCGGCTACCTTCGCTGGCTCAAGGCGCGTGTCGGCAGGACCGAGATCAACGTGCTCCGGCAGCAACTCACCGGTCCCACGGAGTTCGGCGAGATCTACACCGCGGCCGTTCGGGCATGCGAGCAGGCACTCGCCGCCAGCAAGGGTGCCGCGCTCACTTTCCACCTGAGCCCCGGCACCCCGGCCATGGCCGCGGTCTGGATCCTCCTGGCGAAGACGCGCTTTCCAGCGGCGATGATCGAATCGTCTCGGGAGCACGGAGTCAGGACTGCCTCTGTCCCGTTCGACATCTCGGCGGACTTCCTGCCCGATCTGCTCCGTCAGCCGGACCGAGAGCTCGAACGTCTGAGCGCCGGTCTGCCTCCGGAAGCGCCCGAGTTCGACGCGGTCGTCCATCGAAGCCCGGTCATGCAGCGCGTCATTCTGCGTGCTCGCCGGGTCGCGCCCCGCTCCGTTCCAGTTCTTCTGGAGGGAGAGACGGGAACCGGGAAGGAGCTGATGGCACGTGCCATGCATCAGGCGAGCCCGCGTCGCGACCGGCCATTCATCGCCGTGAATTGCGGCGCGCTGCCGCCCGAGTTGGTGGAGTCCGAGCTGTTCGGGCACGAGAAGGGCGCGTTCACCGGCGCCGACCGCTCGCGTCCGGGGTACTTCGCGGCGGCCAACGGCGGCACGCTGTTCCTGGACGAGATCGGGGAGTTGCCGCCTGCCGCTCAGGTTAAGCTCCTCCGGGTGCTGCAAGAAGGAGCCGTCGTCCGCGTGGGCGCCACCACGCCCCGAGATGTGGACGTGCGCGTCATCGCCGCGACCAACCGCACCCTGGTCGAGGAGGTCGCCGAGGGCCGGTTCCGGGAAGACCTGTTCTATCGCCTTGCGGTGGCCGTCCTTCAACTCCCGCCGCTGCGCGACCGCGCCGGAGACACAGGGTTGCTGGCCGATCGACTCCTGGAGCGGATCAACGCTGAGAGTACGAGTGAGCCGGGCTACCGGGAGAAGAAAATATCTGCTTCGGCAAGAAATGTTATGCTACGACACTCCTGGCCCGGCAACGTGCGCGAACTGTCCAACACGCTGCGCCGAGCCGCGATCTGGTCCGACGGGTCTGCCATTTCCGCGCAGGACCTGCGTGATGCCCTTCTCCCGGCCGCCCGGGACCACGGCCGGCAGATCCTGGACCGTCCGCTTGGCAACGGCTTCAGCCTGCCCCAACTCCTGGCGGAGGTCGCGCAGCACTACCTTGGCCGCGCCATGGAGGAAGCGTCCGAAAACAAGACCAGAGCCGCTGAGCTGGTGGGGCTGGCGAGCTACCAGACCCTCACCAACTGGCTTTCGAAATACGGGCAGAGTCGATGATGGCATGGGTCTTGCTCTACACTGACTGAGCGACGTGACGATGAACGGTACCGACCATCAGAACGCAACGACGACGCAGGCGCGCGCGGACATCCGGGCGCTCCTCGCCGAAGTTCCGGACAAACTCCATCCGAGGGGAAAGTGGTTTCCCGGCCGCGGTCTGGGCGTAATGGCTGATCTGTTGATCGGTAAGTGGTACGCGTGCGATCCGGCCCGGCGACAGGGGAATGGCGTCGAGTGGCCTCCTGGCGACCTCTCCAAGATGGCCGATGACGTGGAGGACGCCTTGGCGTTCTACGCCGGCGACGACTCGCGCTATCTGGACGAGCTTACGGCCGCGAACATGTTTGAACAGGGAGACTCGCGGGGATTCGCGGACATCATCGACTGGTTGAGGGGGCTGGATCTCAGTACGCCCGCAGGCCGCCGGCTCGCCGCCGCCGTGTTCGATGAGGCGGTGCGCTTCATGGTGCACCGGCATGGCGAGTCTGTGGGTCAGTTCGTCACGCCAGCCCCGGTTGTCGATCTCATGGTGGCGCTGGCCAACCCGGCGCCGGGAGAGAAGGTGTACGATCCCTGCTTCGGCTTCGGCGGGCTCCTGGTCGAAGCGCTGCGCCGGACGCGCGGCGCGACCGACGCCTCGTCTCCGGACCAGGCAGTCGGACCGGCGGCAATCGCCGGTGTCGAGTCCGACTGGCGGGCCTATCCAGTCGGCCTCTGCAGACTCGTGCTGGCCGGCGTCGATCGTCCTGATCTGACGTGCGGTGACGCGCTCGTCAGGCCGTTGCCGGACGATCTTGATGCGCGCGGGTACGATTGCATCCTGGCGGCGCCGCCGTGGGGCGACGACGAAGAGCAGACTGACCACATCGAGGACCGGTTCCTCCGGCACGTGATGGGGTGCCTGCGTCCCGGTGGCCGTGCGGTGATCGCGGTGCCGGAGCAAATGCTGCTCCGTGACGAATCGACGGATCTGCGGAAGGAGCTGCTCGAAGAATACCGAGTGGAAGGAGTGGTCGAGGCGCCGTCGAGAGCATTCGAGCCGCACACGAGCATCGCGATGAGCGTGGTCGTATTTCGTCGCGCCGAGCCCCGCGACACCGTACGGGTTGCCCTCACAACGCCGGCCGCCTGGGACGCGGCGGTGACGGAGGAGTCGGCCGGTCCGGACGGTCAGAACGAGAGTGGACTCCCGCCCGTGCGTCGTTTCGACGCCGAGGCGCTCCGAGCCGTCTCCGATGCGATCATCCCTCGCGGCGAACAGCCGGCAGGAGTGCAATCGCCCGGAGTCCTGGTGTGGGAAACCCCTCGGGATGCAGTCGTGCGCCGCTACTACCGCCACCGTCTGGAGCATCTTTCCGCCACGTTGCTGGACGCCTCGATCGACGAGGTCGTCGCGGCCGACCCGTCGCTCGCAGTTGAACGCCTGGGTGGCATCACGGACGACCTGGATCTGCTTGTAGATCGTGATCCTGAAGAGTTCCTCAAGGCAGGGGATCTGCTTGTGACAACGTACGATGTTGGTGACACGCCTGACATCACGACCATTGGCGGGGTCGAGCGGATCGAGGAATCCTTCGAATCGGGTAGGGATGCCTTCCGCACCGCGTTGGTTCGCGTACGCGACAGGATCAAGCCGGAGTTCCTGGCAGCCCTCCTAGACTCACCAGCATATGGGGTTTGGATGGGGTGGCATGCCGTGGACGACGACGGTGAGATGTCCGCCCGGGCTCTGGATGCGCTGAGGATTCCCGCGCCGACGCTGGCCGTGCAGGACGCGGTCCTCGACGAGCTGGATGGGCCGGGCGCAGACGCGTTGGCCGTGCTGCATCGGTTGCTCGCCGAGGTAAGTGGGCATCCGGTCGCTGTCTGGCTGGAGAAACCCTTGCCGGCGCGACTGGCGGCTGGCGGAGGTACGGTCGTCGGCGCCGGCGACGGCCTGAGAACGCTTTCCGAGATGGGGCAGGGACTCGCAGGCCTGAGCCCATCCGCCGATTCCGGGAAAGGAAGCCAACCGCTCGACGCGTGGCTGTCATCGGCGCGCCGTGCGGCCGCAGCACTGGACGGTATCGACTCGATACCGCCTGGCTCGGGCCGTTTGGCGGTACTGGAGTTCGCTCTGGTCCGGCTCCATGACGCGTTGTCAGCGCTCGGCGACGCCGAGGGGCACGTCATTGAGCGGCTGCGCTCGGTCACCCGCGTTCTGGTCGAGCTCGTCGAGCACGAGGTCTACACCATGCAGCGGTCGATCACCCTTGACATCGATGTGGACCCGGCCGAGGTGGTCGCCGGGGACGCGAGCGAGGTGATCGTCCGGGCGACCAATGCCTCGGCGGTTCCACTGCGCAACGTGCGGCTTGCGGCGCGGCGCCCGGACGGCACGACCGAGGAGAGGGCGGCCGACTACGTGGCAGAGCGCGGCACGCACGACCTGCCGATTGCGGTGCTCCCAACAGGCGAGGAACGGTCGTTGCAGATCGTCGTAGAGTGGGAGGCGCGCCATTTCGACGGTACGGCCGTGCGCGGCGACGGCGCCGTATCTCTGCTGGTGCGTGAGAACCGTGCGGAGTACCTCACGGGGGCACGAGACGAAGACCTGGGGTACAGTCCGTACCAAACGGCAAACCCCGAGCGGCGGCCGAAGATGTTCTTTGGTCGTGCAGACGTCATGCAGCGGATCAAGCGCCAGCTCGGTCCGAGTGCAAACGTGGTTCTGCTTGAAGGGAACCGTCGCACCGGCAAGACCTCTATTCTTGAGCAGATTGAGAGAACGGAGTTGCTCCCCGGCTGGATTCCGGTGTACTGCTCGCTCCAGGACACCGACAGCGTCTCCACGCGCGACTTCTTTCGGCTGCTCGCCCGGAAGACGGGTCAGTGCCTCTACGACGCCGGCGTGGAGACTTGGTTTCCCGACCTGCCGCGACGCGACGCCGCTGTCCCGTTTAAGAAAGCATTCAGGGACGCCCTTGACGCGGCGTTTGTTGGCGAGCAAGTCTTCGAGACGTTCGAGGCGTATCTATCAACGGCGGTCGAGGCGGCGACGCCGCGGCGGATCCTGCTTATGCTTGACGAGTTCGACAAGCTGCAGGAGGGTATCGACGGCGGCATCACCAGTCCGCAAGTCCCTGAGAACGTCCGCCATCTATTGCAGCATCAATCCGGTCTGGGCGCTATCATCACCGGCTCCCGCCGACTGAAACGGCTGCGGGAGGAGTACTGGTCTGCGCTGTTCGGGTTCGGCTATCGGATCGGGGTCAGCGCGTTGCCAAAGGAAGACGCTCGGTTGCTGGTCACCCAACCGGTGGCAGGGCGCATTCGCTATCTGGATGAAGCGCGTGATCGGCTGGTGGAGCTGTGTGCGTACCATCCGTTTCTCATTCAGTCGCTGTGCAACCGGGTGTTCGACCAGGCGGCTACGGGAAACGAACGAGCGATCACGCTCGACATCGTGGAGCGGGCGGCGACGGAGATGGTGCACGATAACGAGCACTTCCAGACCCTCTGGGGCTACGCCGGCAGCGAACGGCGCAGATTCATCCTTGAGCTCTGCGACCGCCTTGCGGCCGGTTCGGATGCCATCAACATCTCTCTTTTCCGCAGTGAGTTCGTCAAGTACGGGATACCGGTTCGACGTGACCGTGACCTCGTCGACGACATCGCCGAGCTCCGCGAGCTGGAGCTGATCGACCTCGACAAGTCGTATCGCAGCGGGACGTATCGACTGTCGATACCTCTGATGGCCATGTGGCTCAAGAGAAACGTGGACTTCGACGATCTGGTGGTGCGCGTCCGGCAGGAGTCCACAGACGCGCGATGAAGCCCAATCCTTATCAGGTTCTGGGGCCGTCGGTTGCATCCATGCTGGGTCGGGCGAACCTCAATCGGCGTCTGGACAGCCACTTGCTGAAACCGTCACCGGACCACGTTTCGGTCGTCGGACCGGCGCACTATGGGAAGTCCGTCCTCCTGCGGCATCTTGCCGGCGCCTATCGGGCGAAACCAAGCTACGTGACGGTAGTACACGTCGATCTTCGGCGCCTGACTCCAGCGTCAGATCGGGAGTTCATGCAGCGGGTTGGGGAAGAAGTCAGGTCGGCGCTGCAGGCGGTCCGCGGGGATCTCGCGGAGTGGATCGAGAGTGACGTCGAGAACGTTCACGAGGTGCTTGGTGATGTCTTTGACGAACTCGCAAATAGCGACGAACGCGTGCTAGTGGTTTTCGACGGATTCGATTACGCGCTTGCCGGGACCGGCCTGACACGGAACTTGTGGGATCAGCTTCGCGCACTGGCACAGAAAAGCAGCCTACGACTGGTCACCGGCAGCCGGAGGCCGCTGCGTGATCTGTGCAAGACCGAGGAGAGCCGCACTTCCGATTTCTGGGAAATCTTCTTCGACACACCTGTTCGGGTCACTGCTCTGGATGACACCGACCTTGAGGCATTCCTGCAGCCGCTCCGTGACGAAGGATGCGAGTTCGACGAGTCCGGACAAAAGGAAATCACCAACTGGACGGGCCGTGTGCCGGTGCTGCTCTGCGCGCTTCTCCATGCGCTGTGGGAGGGGCACCGCGGAGCACGTCTCTCGAAGTCGTCGATCGACCGCGTCGCCGAAACGGTGTTGACCGAACGTCAGCAACTCCTCGCCGCGCTCTGGGACGACTGCGACGCAGAACTGCGCGCTGACCTCGGTACGCTGAGCGCAGACGACGTGCCGCGGACCGAGTTGTCCGCCACGCGCCGAGAGGCGCTGGAGGAGCGGGGGTTCGGCCGCCGTGTGTCAGCCAATCGCCTGCGCAGTTCGTGCCGCCTCATGCAGCGTTACGCCAAGGAACAGGCGCCCGCGGTCGCCGACCTGATCAGCCTCCTGGGTACTGTGTCCGGGTTCGAGACCCACGTTCGATCGCTCCTGGAGTTGCGCCTCAAGCAGATAACGCGGGAAGCCGCCGACGAGGATCTTCGCGCCTACGTCGGCAACGCGATCCGGGACCTCACACCAGCCCCGGAACATTCGCTCATTTGGGTCAGGAGCATCGCAAACCGGGCGCTGACGCTCATCTGGGACGCCGAGCTCCCGCCTGACCGGACGCTGCCAGCGGAATGGCTGGAGGAATGGCGCCACGCCGACGTGAACTACACGGACGACGGCGGCAGGCTGCCTCGCAAACCTGGCGCTCAGTGCAATATCCTGCGGCTCGCCACCGGGACCGAGCGTACGATTCGTCAGACCAGATGCGTCACCAGGACGACCTACCTGCTACTCGACCACCTGCAATCGGTCGGAGACTTCGGGCAACATCGCGACGAGTACTCGGAAACCGAGACCACGTTGGGTTTCGCGGCATCGATCGTGTTGGCGGCCATCTCGTTGGTGGAGTGCCTGACACAGGATCTGGCAGGAGACGACTCGGTCTGATCGAACCGCCTGTACCGACGGGTACGTTCGCGAGCTGGCTTTCGATTGCCTGGGCTGTTTACACTCCCGCCGATTCGGCCTCCCACTCGGCTGCGGAAGCCGCGGGCGACACGATGTCGCCGAGTATCTCAGCGCTCGCTTGAAGGTCCTCTTGCGACGACTCCTGTTCGGACGCCCGACCGGGTTGCGGCTCCACGCAAAGCAGGGTCGAGGAGTAGGGAGCGAGCCGGCACTCGCCGGAGCCATCGGGCCGGCGTTCCAGCGTGAATGGGTCGATCCAGGTGCGGCGGCCGGCGGCGGCCACCTCGACGCGCGCCTCGACCGGGTGCACGCCTTCGTTGGTGATCAGGTAGCAGTGCACGCCGTCCTTGACGACGTGGCGGTAGCGCAGGTCGGGCTGTGACGGCGTCACCCGCAGGTCGGCCGGTGCCAGCCGTTCCAGCTCGGCGACCATGGCGCCGTCATCGGCAGGCCAGCGCAGGACGCGGCCGGCGGCTTCCAGCCGGCGTAGCGGATCGGCGGCCTGCTCCGGCAGCGGGTTCAGGCCGTCGTCGAAGCCGTCGACGATCAGCGCGCGGTAGTGCATGCCGGCAAGCCGGATGCCGTCGGCGTCGACCCGCGCGTCCTCCCACAGGTGGCGGGCCTCCAGGTAGTTGAAGTCGCGCTGGTGGGCGAAGAGCACGCGTGCCGCCCGCCACGGCACGTAGCAGGCGTCGGCCAGTATCGCCACGTCGCAGACGTGCCGGGCGTCGGTACCCACGTAGCACAGCCGCCGGCAGTAGTCGGCGTAGGCCCGATAGCGGTCCCACCACGGGCTGTTGGGGCCGACGTCGGGCGGCGCCTCGTTCCGGCGGTGGCCGCGCACCGAGTAGAAGAACGCGTGCGGAAACAGCAGGTTGATCCCCCGCACCAGGCACCAGTCGGTCAGCCACTTCATCTGCTCGTAGGTCAGCGTGTGGCCGTAGGCGCCGAGCAGCTCCTCGCTGCACTGCCGGCGGCGCAGGTGAACCATCGACGAGGAGACGCACTTGGCCTGCACCGATTCGCGCCCGTCGATGGCGTCCGGCTTGCCCGGCAGGATCGTGCCGTGCACGAGGTCCTGCCCGGGGATCTGGAAGAAGCGCTCGGAGCCCAGGTCGTCCGTCCACTGCGGGTGGCCGCACAGGGCGATGCCGTGCGCATCGCACCAGTCGGAGAGCGGCCGGTAGTAGGTCTCGTGCAGGCGCAGCCGCATGGCGCGGCTGTAGTCGGCGCGCGCACGCGCCGCCTCCGGCTCGCCGTCGAACCAGAGCGCCGGCAGGCGAGGCGTGAAGTCGTAACCGAGCAGCCGCTCGACGTGCTCCAACACGCCGGTGGTGCCGGCCCGGATGCGAACGCCGGTGGTGCCGGCCCGGATGCGGCCCTTCTCCCGGCGGCACTTGCCGCCGAACTCGTTGGGCTCGTCGGTGAAGATGCCGCGGATGAGGGTGCCGAAGTGCTCGCCGAACGCCTCGGCGAACCGGTCGTACACCAGCCTTATGAAGCAGGCGACCGCCGCCGGGTTGAGCAGGTCGGCCGCGGTGGGCTCATCCTCGGCGCGGGTGGCCTCGTCGGGATCGGTGTAGTGCAGGCCGCGGATATGGCAGGCGGTCGGGCGGTCGTAGAACGCGAGGCGGGTGCCGCTGGCGCGCTCGGCGATCGCCGCCAAGTGGTGGCCCGGCTCCAGGGCCGGCTCCTCGCCGGCCGTCAGCACCTGGTAGTCCAGGCCGCGCGACTGCAGCGCCGGATCGGCGGCGACCACCTGGCCGCTGGATGCGCCGGAGGGGTACATGCCCTCGTCGTACAGAAAGACCAGGAGACCGCGCCGCCGCGCCTCCTCGATCGCCACGTGCATGAAGTGCAGGAAGCGATCGGACATCCAGCCGATGGCGCGCGGCAGGCCGACACGCGGGTGGATCATGACGCCGTAGACGCCGTGCGCCTGGAAGTCGTCGATCTGGCGCACCAGCTCGTCCTCGGTGAGCGCGTCGTTCCAGAACCAGAGCGGCACCACCGTGAACTCGCGCGGCGGATCGGCAAGTGAGCGCAGCATGCCGGAAGTAGACCGCATCGATCGGTGCCGCGTCACGCGCGGTTCAATTGAATTCCGTTCCGCCCTTGCGCGTCAGGTATTTCCCCGAGACGCTCTTCAGGATCACACGGCCGAACTCGTGCGACACGCGCTCGGCGGCCGGCTTCACGACCACGCCTTCGCGCACGTGGGCGCCGCCCAGCGCGGTGGCGCCGTCGGTCAACTCCTGCAGCTTCGCAAGGCTGAACGGTCCCTGGTAGAGCACGGGAACCAGCGGAAACAGATCGCTCAGGGACTCCGCCAGCTCGTCGGGGTTCAGGTAGCGGCCCGTTCCCGGCTCGCCGACGTACGCGTCGAACACCGCGAACGCGGGATTGGGTTGGCCGTAGTGCAGGTCCTGTACACCGCGGCCGTAGACCTCGCCCAGGACATAGAACGACTGCCCGTCAGCGGCGATCCGCGTGCGCGCGGACTCGAAAGCCTCCTGGTGCGTGCCCCATGTCCGCACGTACAGGTTGTTCCGGTTCGCATCGTCCAGCAGCAACGCCAGTCCCTTGTCGGACATGCCCTTGGAGGTGACGATCGGCCCGCGGTCGGCGTGCCAACCCAGGCAGCACCACGTGCCGTGCAGCTTCTCCGTGATGACCACCGGTTCCCCGTCGCGGAATTCGTCCGGGTACTTCTTGAAGTCCTCGATTTCGTACTTCAGGGTCGCGCCGTGCGCCGCGCGCACCTCGCCCTGCATGGAAATCGGGATCGGCGGCTCATACTTGACCAGCTCCAGCAGCTCGGTGACGTCGTCCCCCTCGACTACCTGCCGCCCGCGGATCATCCCGTCGCGGACCGGATAGACCAGACCCTGCGAGAGCGATCCGCGCAGTTGCACGGCCTTGACGCGGTTCTTCCTGCTGCCGGCCAGCTTGCCTTCGAGTCCCAGTTCGGCGATCAGCCACTCGGGACAGATCGCACCTTCCGGGATATAGGCGGCCAGGTCGCCGTCGACGAAGCTGTCCTTGCCGACCACACAGCGAAAGCCGCCGATCGCGGCCAGCTCCAGGCGGTCGGCGTTGGGATGCAGCTCGATACGCAACGCGTAGACCCGTGATTCGAATGCCATGGCAGAGCAGACGAACATAACGGCGGACGGAAGTTGCGGTCAAGCTCGGCACGCGCATATCCGGCCAGCCCCGGCGCGGTGGCGCCCGGCCGGTGCCAAGTGACATGATGCGGCCACTCATGATCAAGCTCTCAGCGAACACCGTTCTCTTCGGCCAATCCGGATTCGCGAGCGCGGCGCGCCTGCTGTCCGCGGCCGGGTACGACGGGGTCGAGGTCGCGGCCCTGGCCGGCATGTGCGAGCACCTGCAACTGTCGAACTGGCGCACGCAGGCGGCCGAGATGCGGACGATCCTCGACGACCACGGCCTGCAGCCGCTGGCCATGGAGGAATCGGCCCTCAACGAGGAGCGCCTGCGCCTGGCATTCGAGGCGGCCGCCGCGATCGGCATCCCGGTGGTGTGCATCGGCTCCGGCGGCAAATCCGGGGACGAGGATGCCCTCAAGTCCGCCGTGGAGCGGATCGCGGCGCTGTCCGACGAGGCGCACGCGCACGGGGTCACCCTCTGCCTGAAGGCGCACGTCGGCAGCGCCGTGCACGATACGCCGACCACGCTGGCTGCGATCGAGGCGATCAGCTCGCCCGGGTTCGGCGTCAACATGGACCCCAGCCACATCCACCGCGCCGGCGAGGACGTGGTGGAGGCGCTCCGCGCCGTGGTCGGCCGCGTGCGGCACGTGCACATCCGCGACTGCCCGTCGCGGGAACCCTCGCCCGGACCTCCCTCGCAACAGGCATGCGGCCGCGGCCAGATCGACCTGGCCGGCTACTGCGGGGTGCTGGCGGAGGCCGGCTACGACGGCGCGCTGAGCCTGGAGGTGATCGGCGCGCAGACGTGGGACGATCCGGCTGCGAGCGCCGTCATCGCCGCGGAGAGCGCGGGCTACCTCAACGCCTGCCTGAAGGCCTTGGGGGCACGCTGATGGGGTCCCGGCCGAACCTGCTGCTGATCGCGATCGACAGCCTGCGGCGCGACCGCATGAGCCTCTACGGCTACCACCGCCTGACCACCCCTCACATCGCCCGCTTCGCGGAGCAGGGGACGATGTTCCGCCATCCGTTCAGCCCGAGCGTGCCGACCACGCCGGCCTACTCGTCGATGCTCACCGGCCACGACTGCTTCGGCACCGGGGTGGTGGGGCTGCGCCACAAGGGCGACGTGGCCGCGCCGGTGTTGCCCAGGATCCTGGAGCGCGCCGGCTACTCGACCTGCTGCGTGGGCTTCCCCGGCAATGCGGCCTCCAGAGGCTTCCAGACCTATGTGGAGTACGAGGGGTGGCGGGAATCGCCCGGCAGCATGCCCAAGGCGCACGCCCTCAACGAGGTCACGGTCCCGTATCTGCGCACGGTGGCCGGTAGCGACGATCCGTTCTTCCTGTTCCTGCGCCACATGGACCCGCACAGCCCGTACCTGCCGCCGGCGCCGTTCGACCGCCTCTTCTACGAGGGAGACGAGCTCGACCCGGCCAACCACTCGCTGGACGGCCTGTACGCGTTCGCGCCGTTCGCCGGCTACTTCAGTTCGTGGTTTCCGGGCAAGGTCACCGACGCCGAGTTCGTCAACAGCCTCTACGACGGGGCGGTCGCCTACATGGACGCGGCGATCGGCCGGCTGTTCACGGTGCTCGACGAGCTCGGTCTGGCTGAGAACACCGTGGTGGTGGTCACCGCCGATCACGGCGAGACCCTGGACGAGCACGAGTGCTGGTACGACCACCACGGCCTGTACGACCAGAACCTGGTAGTGCCGCTGATCATCCGCGCTCCCGGACAGATGCCCGCCGGCACGCGGGTCGATCCCTGGGTACAGACCAAGGACATGACGCCCACGATGCTGGAGCTGCTGGGCGTCGATCCGGGGCTGGAGTTCGACGGCCGCAGCCTGGTGCCCTTGACGCGGGGCGAGCCGTTCGTCCCTGAGAGCGAGCTCTACCTGACCGAGGCGACCTGGATGCGCAAGCACGGCTGGCGCACGCCGGAGTGGAAGCTCATCCACGCCCTGGAGCCAGACTTCCACTTCAAGCCGGAGGTGGAGCTGTACAACTTGGCGCGCGACCCGGAGGAGCTGGACAACCTGGCCGACCGGGAACCGGACGTGGTCGCCCTGCTGGAGGAGCGCATGGCCGCCCACATCGAGCGGCGCGAGGCGCAGACCGGCAAGCGCAATCCGATGTACACCCAGCTCGGCTGGCACGGCACCGGGGACGCGCCGTTCGCCTCGTCGGAGGAGGCATACGGGAAGCTCCACATCGGCAGCCGCAAGCAGGCACAGCGCCTGCAGGCGCACTTGGCCGACGAACAGAAAGAGGAGCCCTCGCGATGACCACGTACAAGAAAGCCATCCTCTACGGACCCGGCGACCTGCGTCTCGAGGAGGACACCCTCGATACCGACAACCTGGCGCCGGACGACGTGTGGGTGCAGACCACGGTCAGCGCCCTGAAGATCGGTACCGACCGCGGCAACTACGAGGGCGCGGAGCGGGTTCCCGGCGCGCCCGACTACCCGCGCGGGGTCGGCGACAGCAACTTCGGCATCGTGCGCGGGGTGGGGAGCGCGGTGCAGCACCTTGCGGTCGGCGACCGGGTGATCTCAGGCACCTGGCACCAGTCGATGTACATCATGCAGGCTGGCGAGGACCCCGCGAAGGTCCCCGACGGCGCCGACCCCGAGGATGCGGTCTACGGCAATCTGTATGCGCTGAGCGCGCTGTGCTACCACAAGGCGCTGTTCCGCCCGGGCGAGACGGTGGCCGTGGTCGGGCTCGGCACCCTGGGGCTGGGCGCGGTGGCGCTGGGGCCGCTGTTCGGCGCCCGCACGGTCGCGCTGGGCAACAGCGACATCCGCCTGCGGGCGGCGCGTACCATGGGCGCGCACGAGGCGCTCATGTCCGACGATCCGGAGCTGCACGCCAAGCTCGACCGTTTCAGCGACGGGCGCGGCATCGACCTGGTGATCCTGACCGCCAATCCGTGGCCGGCCTACAGGACCTCGCTGGAGATCGTGCGCAGGGACGGCCGCGTGGCGATCGTTAGCCTGCTCGGCCGCGGCGAGGAGGACCTCGACTTCAACCCCCTGGCGATGCAGCTCTTCTACGACAAGGCGGTAACGCTGATCGCCGTCAGCGGCGGCGATCCCAGCCTGTATCCGCGACCGGCGGAGCTGTCTGGCGTGGCCGCGGGCACACGCCACCATCGGCCGCACGTGCTGCAGCTCATGGCCGACGGCGTGCTCCAGCCCAGCAAGCTGATCACCCATCGGCTGCCCTACACCGAGATGCGGCAGGCGTACGACATGGCGTTCAAGCGGGACAAGACGATGATGAACGTGGTGTTCGACTGGAGCGACGCCTGAGTCTCCGCGGGAGATAAGCGCCATGTTGATATTCGACGGGGATTACCCAGTCTGCGCCGCCATGGGCCTGAATATCGACCTGACGCAGCCGATTCAGGCCGTCCGCGCTGCCCTGCCGGCCGGGGCGCCGGGAGAGAATCCGCAGGTGCAGGCCGGGCTGATGGCATCGGTGCCGGAGCAGCGCCGGGCCGGCATCGCCGCGTTCATCGGCAAGGTGAACGCGCGCATCCATCGCCCGGGCGCGCAGTTGTGGGGGCATCGATCAGGCGAGTTGGCCTATGCGGCGGCCTGTGGACAGATCGCCTACTACCGCATCATGGAGCGGCGCGGCCACTACCGGATCCTGACGTCGGCGGCCGACCTGGCCGAGCACATGGGGCGGTGGGAGGCGGCGGCAGGCTCAGGGGCCGGCTATGACCGGCTGCCGGTCGGCGTGATCCTGGGGCTGGAAAGCGCGGACCCGGTGCTGGATACCGAGACGCTCGCGGAGTACCACGCCGCCGGAGTGCGCATCGTCAGCCTGACCCACTACGACACCAGCGCCTACGGTCACGGCACCGGCACGGGGACCGACGGCGGGCTGTTCCCGCCGGCCGGCCGACTGCTTGCCGACATGCGCCGGCTGGGCATCGTGCTGGACGCCACGCACGCATCCGACGCGACCATCACGCAGGCGCTCGACCGGTTCGACGGCCCGGTGATCGCCACGCACCAGAACTGCCGGGCGCTCGTTCCGGGTGAGCGGCAGTTTCCCGACGAGATCCTGCGGGGGATCATCGAGCGCGACGGCGTGATCGGCGTGTCGATGGACACCGCCATGCTGTACCGCGGCGGCATCGACTGGGCCAGGGTGGTCGGGTTACAGCGGCCGTTCGGCAAGGCGGACGTCACGCTCGGCGATCTGGCCGACCACGTCGACCACATCTGTCAGCTCGCCGGGGACGCCCGCCACGCCGGCATCGGCGGCGACACCGACGGCCAGGGAGGGCGTATCGGGGCGCCGGCGGAGATCGACACCGTGGTCGACTACGGCCGTCTGGCCGACGTGCTGGCCCGCCGCGGCTACGGCGACGATCAGGTCACCGACGTCATGTACCGCAACTGGGTCAGGTTCTTCTCCCGGCACCTTGCCGGCTGAGCTGACCGAGGTTTGAGGATAGCCAATGGGCGAGCCCAGTGTTTGGACATTGCCTTGGGGACAGGAAGTCCTGCAAAGGCTGCAAGCTGCCCACAAGAGTACGCGAGAGGCGTTCGAGAGAGCAGGTAAGACACATGATCTTCATCCAGGAACGGAGATAGCAAACTATTGGCCGTTCATTACTGGCTGCTACTCTGGCTTCGAACAAAGCCTCAAAGTGATACTCGCAAGTGAAAGAGGGCTAACCGTAGAGCAACTCCTGAAGAAAAAGGGGCGAAAATACGTAACACATGATCTCGGACGTCTGTTTTCAAATATAGGCCACAGCGCGAAACAGGTATTGGACGAATACTACGAGCGATTCCAATCCCTGCACAACTATATCGAATCAAGCAACTTGCAACAATTCTTGAGTGAGGTTTCCGGGGCGAGTGGCTCAGGATATGAGAGATGGAGATACTCTCTCGTTGAGACCGACGGTGAGATGCCGCGCATGTGCGTTGAGTGCATGTTATCGATGTGGGGTGCGACGGTAGACTTGATCGCAAGTAGGCAGTATCCAGACACAAACCGACATGTAGTAATGCCTGACGACGAGCTCAGAGATGCAATGCAAGCGTCCTTTCATGATGCTGGTGACGGTGATATCGAGGCTGTCAATGAGTTCGTTGATCCACATAAGAACGCGTTGAGTGCGGTCGCAGTGCTCCTGTGGAAGGACCATCGGGGGATATGCACGGAAGCCGATGGTTTGGATTGGTTGGCAACTTTCTTGCGCCGGACGCTGTCTGCTATCACCGAGGAGAGCAACAGATCGAACGTATCGATGTTTATCAATCGGGCAAGAGGGAAGTCTTCGAGCGGTCTTAGTGTTTCTTGGAATTGTCAACGTCAGCGTTTCGAAGACGTTCCCTGGAACTTACCAAAGAGGGTGATTGATGCGTTGCCGTGTGGGACGCAGGAATTTACTCCCGAACGGTACGACGATCTATTGAGACAAGTTTACCAGGAAGGGTTCTCGGTCCGCGAGAATCTCGGTGGCGTGCCGACCGATCCGAAGTGGAGTTGCACTTTGGTCGCCGAGAAAAAGGAAGAATCCGAAGGCGTGTTGACACTCAAAGTGTGGGCACAGAAGTTCGCCCCCTACTTGCACATCGAGTTGGAAGGTAGCGACACATGGAAGACTACGTCCATACAGGAGTGGGTGAACCGCTCCCTTTGGCAAAACGCAAGTCTCTCTCGATAGCGAGCACTGGTATTCTGATTGTGACTCACCTCACTGCGAGCCGAGCATGTCAGCCAGGGATACGTGACGCTTAGAACACTTTGTGCTGTGGTCCGGGGGCGTGGGAATGCACTGGCGGCCATCGGCCACGGTGACGAGCGGTAGCGAGAGGAGCATGCGGTCGGGACAGGATCGGCACCGATGACCGTGCAGGAAGCGCTCCTGATTGCCCGCGGTCACGCGGAGTCCGTCGGGACGGAAGAGCGGCTAGGTTTCGCGCGGGGAATGGTGTCCGCTGCTGTAGCAGCATACTGGAACGAACTATACGGAGGAACCGTCCGCAACTGGCCGCTCTGCGAAGTGCCGTCCGATCTCACTATCGGTTCACTGCCGGCGGCAGCAAGGAGTGTGGCGGTGACCATCGGTACGAGCGCCGCCAATCTGGACGTGATGGATGCCAGCTACAGGATCGGACTGTTGTACACGGGGGTAATGCCGGAAGAGCTGCGAGCCAAGCTCGGGGCGTACTATACGCCGCCGGCTCTGTGTGAGCGCTTGCTGGACATGGCCACCGAGGCCGGCGTGGAATGGGGATCGGCATTCGTGCTCGATCCGGCGTGTGGGGGCGGTGCGTTCCTGTCTCCGGTGGCACGACGCATGGCGACGCACCGGCGAGGCTGCGGTGCTCCGGAAGCGCTGAAGGCAATCGTGCGGCGGCTGCACGGGTTCGAAATCGACCCGTTCGCCGCGTGGATGTCACAGGTGTTCCTGGAGGTGACGCTTGGCGACCTTTGCCAGGAGGCGGGAACACGGCTTCCGTCGATGGTACACGTCTGTCACAGTTTGGAACAGACGCCCGACGGCGAATCATTCGATCTCGTCGTGGGCAATCCTCCGTACGGCCGGGCCACGTTGTCACCGGAACTGCGAGCAATCTACCGGCGTAGCTTATTCGGTCATGCGAATCTTTATGGTCTGTTTACGGACCTGGCTCTTCGCTACTCGCGGGTGGGCGGAGTGATCGCATATGTCACGCCCACGAGCTTTCTGGCCGGTGAGTACTTCAAAGCGCTGCGTGGTCTACTCGGCCGGGACGCGCCGCCGGTCAGCATCGCGTTTGTGGAAAAGCGCAGTAGCGTCTTCGCAGACGTGCTACAGGAAACGATGCTCTCGACGTATCGGCGCGGCGGGAAACCTGGGGAGGGGAGGGTCGACTTCATCTCTCCACAATCGGACGGCTCGATCAAAACTACCTCGGCTGGGTCGTTTCGTCTGCCGGTTAGTCCCGATCGACCGTGGATAATCCCGCGCACTGAAATCCAGAGCGAGGTCGTCCGTCGAGCAGATGCAATGCTGTCCCGACTGGCTGACTATGGGTACAAGGTGAGCACGGGCCCGCTGGTCTGGAACCGCCACAAGCCAAGCATGAGGGACAGGCCTGGGAAGGGGCGTTATCCACTGGTATGGGCGGAGTCCGTGCGCTCGGAGGGAGTATTTGAGTTCCGGTCGAAAAGGCGTAACCACCAGCCGTATTTCGAGCCTAATTTCAAGGCATTGTGGGTGTTGACCGATGTTCCGTGCGTATTGCTGCAGAGAACGACTGCGAAGGAACAGGACCGCCGGCTGATCGCAGCGGAGTTGCCGGCCTCTTTCATCCATGAACACGGGGCGGTCGTCATCGAGAACCATCTCAACATGATCAGGCCGATCGCCGGCAATCCGAGTGTATCTCCGGCTGCCGTTGCGGCGCTGTTGAACAGTGCCATCGTCGACCGGCTGTTCCGCTGCATCAACGGTAGCGTCGCGGTGTCGGCATACGAGTTGGAGTCGTTGCCGCTCCCGCCGCCGGAGGCGATGAAGGGAATCGAGCGGCTCGTGCAACAGCGAGCGAAGCGCCAGACGCTGGAGATTGCGGTCGAGCGCCTCTATGGCAACGGGACTTGACAATGCGATTGCGACCACTGTTGCCAGTCCGTGAGATTCTAACGCGGCTGCGGAGCGCGTTTCCGGAAGGGAGCGCATACCGGAGCTACGTGACGCGCGAGATGGCGGCGAAGACCGTGTTCGTAATGCTGTACGTGGGGGCGGTAGAGGATAGTGACCGCTGGCTTCGGCCGGATCAGGTTACGCGGATGACCGATTCACAAGCCGTGCTGACCAATGATGGGGAGCGCCGCGTGTGGCTCCGCGAGTCGATGCGGCCCGCGGCCGGCAACATCGTAGATAGGTGGTACGCGGCAAACACGCGTGAACCGATACGCGACGAAACTCTACGCAATGGGTTGGTCCGTGTCGGCGCTGTCATAGAGCGAGGGGGTTTGCCGACGACTTCGCCGCTTCCGCGTTACGCACTAACTCGCGACTTCGCGTCCTTGTTTGATCCGGGTCTGGTCGGAGACGACCTGAAGAGAGCAACGACCGACTGGCAGGAAGACAACCTTTCGAGCGGAGCTCTTGCGCGCGTTGCGCTCCTGCGTCGGGGCGCAGTCGCTGGTGATGAACGAGTGTTGATTACATTCCCGAACGGGGAGACGCGGCACATGGAGCCGGGGCCAAGCTCGTTGATCTCGAAAGCCGCGGTTGAGGAGTTCGCACCGCGGTTCTTGGAGCGGCCGGGAGTGATATGGCTGAGCGATAGCCGTAATCACGTGGTTGAACGAGACGACCTGTTGGCTCAAGAACTCGGGTTGTGGATCCGGCCGGATCGACATCTCCCGGATCTTATCCTCGTTGATCTCGGCCCATCTCGCTCAATGCTGGTCTTCGTGGAGATCGTGGCTACCGACGGCCCCATGGATGAGGCAAGGCAGACAGCGTCGATGACGATCGCTGCAGAAGCCGGATTCGCTGTCGATCAGGTGGCGTTCGTTACGGCATATGCGGACCGTGACGCATCGGTTTTCAAGAGGTCGGTAAGTCAACTGGCATGGAGATCCTTCGCTTGGTTCATGTCCGAACCGGACCACATCCTTGTGCTTTACCGAGGATCCAACGCGGAGCGGACTCCGCTATGGGAACTGATGAGATGATGAGAGCTTGATGAAGGCAGCTACCCATTGGTGTCCACGATGCCACCTACGAGACCAGCACGGGAGGCTCTGCGAGTTCATCGTGCTGGACGTAACGCATGCCTGCGACGCTATCGTCACGCTCGCGCTCGAGCGGTTCGACGGCCCGGTGATTGCCGCCATCGGAACTACTGGGGGCTTGTCTCGGCGGCTGAACGCGGTTCCGTCATGGGCTGCTGAGAGCGACGCCGGGGACGGTCGCCCATGGATAAGCGGATAAGCCGACGGTGGAGCTGCTCGCGCGGGCCATTCGCGACAGCGGCAATCCGACCGGACCGCGGTCACTGCTCTCGTTCGTCGACGCCCTGATTCCGTTCACGTCCTCCCTGATCACCCGATCACCCTGGTCGCCCGAGGCGGCCGGCCGGTGCTCCTGTACGACGACATCCGTCCGAGCCGCGTGAGATCGTCGTAGGAGCGTGTCTGCGCGGGGCCTACCATATTATACGGATAGGGCCGGATAGTGAGGGTGCCTGTAGTAGCTCATTCCTGTCGATCGGTGCGTGCTTGTCAAGGGGGTCGCGGTTCCAGAGTCAGACATCGCCGAGCCGACTTGCGGATCAGCACTCTTCTTCGTTTCCTAGCTCATCAGCCCAGTTGCTAATGAACCGCTCCGTGTACAATCGAAACAGATCTGAGCAGCCCTTTCCATTCGCAGTGATCTCGCAGGAAAGACCGCTCCTTGTGGTGAATTCAAGATCAAGTTCAGCCTTATTTCCAGGATTCTCAGCATTTTCAGAATTCTCAGCGAGATTGAAGTTACGTGCAGTAAGCCGAATCCAATCAACGTCATTCCTGATGCGGCCAATTTCGAACTGAGTCTTATTGCTGCTCATGGGGTCACGTATCTCCACTATCAGACTCTCAGAGAATAGCCACACTCCAGAGTGCACAAGCGACCCTTGACTAAATCGAGTGCTAACAAACGTTTCTCGCACCGTCTCGGGTAACAAGCCTCCTACCTTGCGTGCGACATCAGACAGACTCTTTCGAGTCTCCCCCGTTATGTACTTCGGTATCTCAATGCTCATCAAAACCCTCCAGTTGGCTACGTGCAGTCACAATCATTCCATCCAAGTAATGGAGCGTGCTGCCGAGATAGTTGATTGAGAACGCGGGATGGTCATGTTGCCATTCCCAGTTCTCAGGTATTTCTTCCGACCGCCATTTCTCGTAGACTCGATGCAGCATGTCATTGATAGTTACTTGGATTGTGGTAGTGATCTGCACCTCTAGTTGAGCCGGGATTACTTTACGCTCCTTGCTGTCGTGTTCCAACAACTCTATCTCGTGATATGTTCCAAGATGGGTCGCGTGATACCCGTCATGCCTCGCATGGGGTTCGATTTCTGGAGTTTCCTGAGTGGTTCGCTCAGCTAACTCGAACATCTTCCCGGCAAGAAAGCCTACGCCATCAAAAAAATTCACGACTATGCGCGTCCGAAAGATGTCTGGGAAGTCGCGAAACCAGTTGTGTGGACCAAACCAGCACTGCTCACTGTCGCGCTCTCGTTTCGATATCTCGGCAGGTGCCGTACACGGTCCCTTTTCAGGCGGATCGGGGTACCTGTCATTCTCCCATACATTCCGTCTATATGACTTATTGAGCACGGATTCATAGTCCTTTGGTTTGTTGATTGTCTTTAGCGTATCGCGTGACTGTTTCAAGCTCTCAAACAGAGGATACTCTTCACGCTTGCTCTTGAAGTCAGTGTCCCAACGCTTCAGATTACGCATAAGAGACTTCCAGAACGTGGAACTTACGATCTCCGCAACTCCGTCTGCCGCCTGGCTGCTGTACCACGCTTCCAAGCCGCTTCCCCTCAGATCGCGATTGAAGGTGTCCTTGTACCATTCTTCGAACTCTTCGATCGTTGGCTTGTCTCGTTTGTCAAGAGGCATTCACCAAACCTCACTTAGCCTGGATGCTAGACGAGATAGGAGCAGATCTTGCGCGATCACCGTCTGACATGTAGTCAACAGGTGCCAGATCTAGAGGACGGGTCGTCGAGAACGGGTCGATGCCAGCCCTCAGTGCGGCAACAACTCCTGCGGCTTCAAGGTAACTCCCGACGCGATACAGTTGTCGCCACCGGAGCAAGTCCAGGTTGTTGCGCATGAGATTGGAGTTCCCTTTGACGGCCACGACGGGCACATCGTTTTGCAGAGCTGCGAGGGTAGGTAAGCCGATGCATCCATCGGGAATGACCATACACGACACACTCTCCGAACACATGAGTCCGCGATCGGTTCGATAAGGTTTGACATTGACAGCGGGGCTCTTCTGCAACCCTCGCAAAATGCATTGCAAGAACGCCATCGAAATAAACTCTGCTGCCAATCGTGAATCGACTACACCAAAATCAGTATCGGCCACCTTCTTCGACTCCATCATAGGAGCATGCGCAGCCGGGACACCATATCGAAGTGATACGGCATGAGTTAGCATAGCCTCTACTCCACCCCAAGGATTCGCTACGTCATCAATCAACCGACAGTAGTTCTCGTGCAACTCAGCCGGAATATCAATTACGCTGGTAATCGCCACAGCGTCAAATTGTCCCAGTCGAGAATCCAAAAGATCAAATACATATTCGATTCCCTTGATGCTCCCGGCGGCTGAATCGCTTGGGCTGTATTCAGACTTCATTTTGAACCGGCGATCAATCATAGCAATAGTGGCATTCAACCCGTACGACGCCCGCGCAGCATTGACACTGTTGATCGCATCGTTCGTAAATACCTCTTCTGGGTGCTCCTGGACCAAGACCAGCAATCTGTTGTTTCGTTTGCGGTGCAGGCCGACCGTCCCCATCATTAGCTGTGTGATAATGCTTCCTTCAACATAGAGAGCGTTTGGTGGTACTTGGATTATGTCAGATGCGTTGAGCACGTTCGGATGGGTAATAAGCGTGTCGCATACACTCGCCAGGAGAATGGCGGCTGGCGTAGCGTCTCCTGCATGTCCGCCCACTACAGCGCCTATGCCTGTTGGCACCAACATAACAATGTTGAAGCTGTCTGCGTCCTCATGGGACCGGCTATCGAAGTCAAATATACTTTGTCCCGAAGGTCTCTCTGGCGTTGTGGCGAGTTCACAAGTCCATCGATCATCCGTAGACTCAGTCACGGCGAATCGGATCGGTGTCTCAGACTTCCCGATCTGGCGTTCTACAGCGACGCGCACCTGCTCGATTAGGTTGGGCCGCTCAACGTCAACGCGAATCTCGATGGACCTCTGTCTCACATCGTCAATCATTTGGCATCCAGTGTTGCACGAAGGTTGAATAGTCGGGTGTCTGGCGCTTGGTCATCGCCCCGTCAGGAGAACGCAACCACACGGAGGGCAGGTTGATTCCATTGAACCTGTGGGCCTTCGATTGTGCGTACGCCCCTACTTCCGCGAATGTAACCACTCCGCCCACAGACAGGGGATTGTCGAACCGGTAGTGGCCGAACGAGTCACCGGCTAAACAACTACTGCCGGCAAGGCAGTATTCATAGTCGCCGCCAGGGGTGCTCTCCAATATATCCGGCTGATAGTCGAACTCCAGCGCCTCGGGTATGTGATTGACAGACGTATCCAATACGGCGATACGTTGTCCGTCGCGCTCGAACGCATCAATTACTGTTGCAACAAGGCTACCAGCGGTGCGAACCAAAGCTGCACCGGGTTCAACAAAGACTTCCCCGGCTATCTTCTCCGTCGCGATCTCGACAGATCGACGAAGCGGCTCGAAGTCGGATATGTGTTCAAACAGATAACCGCCTCCGAAATCTACCCAGGCAAACCTATAACCTCCGCAGAGCGACTCCGCCAGAACCTCTACATTATCCTCAAGATGTGTAAAATCCATCGAATCTGCGTTCGTGTGGAAGTGCAGACCATTAATGGCAATCGACGACGAGGACAGTACCCTCGGCAACTCTGGAAGCGGGATGCCGAGTTGGCATCGCTTACCCGAAGGATCGTATCGTTGGTCTAATACCTTCGAAACATGTGTATTCACCCGTAGACCAACGCTCGCGAAACGATCAGCCTTAGAGCCTAAACGCTGGAGCTGGGTCTCTGAGTTAAACGTAACAAAGTCGCAGATGCTGACAAGCTCGTCGAACTCTCCATCGCGCAGGCCAGGGGTTGTAAGGTGGATCAAGCAGTCAGGGTAGAGGTGGCGAACTAAACGTGCTTCGAACAGCGAACTAACGGAGAACCCCGCCAGATAGTTTACGAGAGCTTGCAAGACATCGAAGAAGGCGCACGCCTTTATCGAGTACAAGACCTTCACGCTAAACTGCTCACTCACTCGCGAGGCCAGGATAGCGAGTGAATCCAGACGATGTTGGTCATAAACTATAGCAGGTGTAGTCATTGATAGTGCGTTGAGACACAAGCAGCAGCAAAGGCCGCCGGAAGCTCAACCCGCCTCTCTGTGGCGTCCTGGATCAGCTTCGCGGCCTCGACCCTATTGATCAGTTCGGATAGTCCCATTCACGTCCTCCATGGTGGCAAGCATAACATCAAGGACGACCCTGTCAATCCTCCGGGGCCGGCACAGGCTCCACGGGCGCAGCATAGGAACACATCGGCGCACTGATCTCTTGCGGCTCACCTGGAAGAGGAATGACCGGCTTTGCCAGTTGCTCAGAAGGCGGTTGGCCGCAACCGCCGATACTGACACCTTCTCGGGTCCTTGGGCCATAAGATTTCTCTGTCGGATGGATTGTGTGTGATTGGGATCATAGAGGAAGTCTTAAGCTGAATGGCTCCGTCAACGACAGCGGGGTTGCCCGGCGGGCTCCTATACACCATCGTCGCCGTCAGGATTCAGGCGCTTGCAGAACTCATAGAACACCCGCTCGATGTTCGGTAGACGCGCCAAGCGGGTCTGCCCGCCGCCCACGCTGTAGGACGCCCCTCCCGGATCGTCCGTCAGTTGAGTCGTGACCTTGGTGTAGTCCTCCTTGTCGAGCGGGATTTGTCAGAGCGTGCTTGATCATTCCCGGTTCCACTTTCCGATGAACGCATAGATCGGGCCGAGGCCCACTCGGAACGTGCCCGGAAGCTGAGACCCTGATCGTGCTTCACACTCATGATCGAACACGTTTAGGTAGGTGGGCGGCTGTGTCACGATGACATCCAGTCTGAACGCTGCCTTGGCATCCTTCGACGTGCACAGCAGGGCGGCTCCATCAAGCTCATCCGTGAAGTCATCCGCGAAACTGCGGACGATGCAGTTGCCGTCCCGGTAGTCCTTCTCGTTTGCCTCCGACACTACGGTGGGCGCTTGTAGCATCTGCTCGATCAGGGCCGCGCTACCTCGGCGGGCGCGGGGTTTCTTCACCTTCATTCACTACCTCCAAAGATTCTCGTTGCTTGTACGGGCCACGCTTCTTAGCGGGCGGATACGATGCGTCTACCAGATCCGCGATCGGGATATTGTCAAATGTTGTGGATGAGCGTGATGGCGAGCGCATCATGATCTCCGAACCAGAGATCTAAGGAGCTGCCTCCATCAGCTCGCGGTCGACGAATGCTCGCCCCTCGATGACCAGAGGGATGAGCTTGAACCCCATCAGCCGGCGCCAGGTCTTCTCGGCCTCCGGGGCCAACTTCCACACCATGGTCAACGTGGCCGTGCGCGACCCACATCCCTTGGTCCGCCTGGTGCGCAAGCGGATCGTCGCGTAGGTGGTGATCGGGTGTCGGTGGACGAGATGGCAGCGTATTTCGAGCTCCACATCGAGCAGGGCCCGGTCCTGGAGCAGGAAGGGAAGACGATCGGTGTGGTGACCGGAGCACACGGGCAGCGCTGGTTCGACCTTGTCGTCACCGGCCAGGAGGCCCATGCCGGCACGACGCCGATGAAGACGCGCCGGGATGCCCTGCTCGGCGCCGCCCGCATCGTGGAGGCGATCCATCGTATCGGCCGGGAGCAGCTGCCGGGCTCCTGTGCGACCGTCGGCCAGCTCGACGTCCACCCGAACTCGCGCAACACCATCCCCGGGCGCGTCAGCTTCAGCGTCGACCTTCGGCACCGGGAGGAGGAGAGGCTCTCGTCCATGAGAACCGCCCTGGAAGCCGAGGCGGCGGCGATCTGCTCGGCGGCGGGACTGCACCTGGGACTGGAGGAGATCTGGCACCAGTCTCCGCTGCGCTTCGATGCCGGGTGCATCGATGCGGTGCGCCGGGCGGCCGCCACGGTCGGGTGCGATGCCATGCAGATCGTGTCCGGCGCCGGGCACGACGCCTGCCACATCGGGGAGCGCGCGCCGACGGCGATGATCTTCATCCCCTGCGCGGGCGGCATCAGCCACAACGAGATGGAGCACGCCACCAAGGAGGACTGTGCCGCCGGCTGCAACGTGCTGCTGCACGCGGTGACCGAGCGCGCCAACTCCCTGTGATCGGTGCTCGGCGGTTCTGGAGCAGTGCACTATAGGGAACATGTTGACGCTTGACTCGATAGTGATGCGCATTCCGGCATCGAGTCTGTTCTTGCTTCGTCGATGAGGACCGTATCTGCATGGTCGTGGTCACGCTGAGACATCGGCGCGAGGCGTATCGATAGACTACGATCAACCATGAGCTCATCCGGAACCGACACGGTGCTGCGGTCCGACATCAGGCTGCTCGGCAACCTGCTGGGGCAGACCCTGGTCCGCCAGCACGGGCCGCAGCTCCTGGAGCTGGTCGAGCGGGTGCGCACGCTGAGCAAGCAGTCACGCGACCCGGAGGCGGGGAGCAGCGCGCGCGCCGAGCTGACCTCCCTCCTGGAGGACCTGAACATCGCCGACACCACCAACCTGGTGCGCGCCTTCTCCACCTTCTTCCACCTGGCGAACGTCGCCGAGCAGACCCACCGGGTCGGCGAGCACGGACCGAGGAGCGGGGTCGGCCGCGGCCGGCTGCGCGCCCTGTTCGACCACATCCAGGGAGACGACGACCGCTGCGCCGCACTGCGCGAGGTGGCGCCGCGCCTCGACGTGCGGCCGGTCTTCACCGCCCATCCGACCGAGGCGGCGCGCCGCTCGGTGCTGACCAAGCTGCAGCGCATCGGCGAGCTCCTCTACGAACGGGCCGACCCGCGGCAGACCGAGGTGGATCTGGCGCGCATCGAGCGGCGCCTGGCCGAGGCGATCGACCTGATCTGGCAGACCGACGAGCTGCGCGTCCACCGCCCGCGCCCTACCGACGAGGCGCGGGCGGCGATCTACTACCTGAACGAGATGCTCCGCGAGGTCACCGGGGACCTCTTCGACGAGTTGGACGAGCAGATGCAGCGGGCCGGCATCGAGCTGTCGGCGCACGCGCGGCCGCTGAGCTTCGGAAGCTGGGTCGGCGGGGACCGCGACGGCAACCCGCTGGTCACGGCGGAGGTGACCATGGCCGTGCTGGAGCTGCAGCACGACCACGCCCTGCGCGAGCTGATCGCCGCCGTCGAGGGCCTGTCGGGGGAGCTGAGCAGCTCCGAGCAGATCCACGGCGTGTCGGCGGAGCTGACCCTCAGCCTGCGCCGCGACCGCCAGGCGCTGCCGGCCACCGATGTCCGCTTCCAGCGCGGCGACACCGGCGAGAGCTACCGGATGAAGCTCAACTACATCCGCGAGCGGCTGGTGAACACCCGCCAGCGGATCGCCGAGCACACGCGGCACGTGCCGCGCCGCGACTACCACAGCGCCGCCGAGCTGGTCGCGGAGCTGGAGATGCTGCAGCGGTCACTGCGCGCCCACCGGGGTGAGGCGATCGCCGACGGGGCGCTGCGCCGCCTGCTGCGCCGCGCGGCGGCCTTCGGATTCCACCTCGCGACCCTGGATGTTCGCGAGCATGCCGAGAAGCACCACGCCACGCTGGCCGCGCTGTACCGCCGCCTTCCCGACGCGCCGGACTATGCCCGCATGTCCTCCGCGGAGCGGTTCGAGCTGCTGGCCGAGGAGCTGCGCAACCGCCGGCCGATCGCGACTGCCGCGACCGATCTGCGCGGAGACCCCGGCCGGACGCTGGAGACGATGCGTGTGGTCCGGGCGGCGCTGGACCGGTTCGGCGCGCGCGCGATCGAGAGCTACATCGTCTCGGAAACCGTCGGCCCCGACGACCTGCTGGCAGCGGTGGTGCTGGCGCGCGATGCCGGGCTGGTCGACATCGGCTCCGGCCGTGCGGCGATCGGCTTCGTGCCGCTGTTCGAGACGCCGGAGTCGATCCGGCGGGCGGGGGAGACGCTCCGCGACCTGCTGCAGGAGCCGAGCTATCGCGAGCTGTTGCGGCTGCGTGGCGGCCCCCAGGAGGTGATGCTGGGCTACTCCGACTCGAACAAGCTGGCCGGGATCGCCACCGCGCAGTGGGAGCTGCACCGATGCGCCCGCCGTCTGCGCGACGTCGCCCGCGAGTACGGCGTGCCGCTGCGCTTCTTCCACGGGCGCGGCGGCACGGTGGGGCGCGGCGGCGGCCCGACCGCGGAGGCGATCCTGGCCCAGCCCTGGGGGACCGTGGACGGCACGATCAAGATCACCGAGCAGGGCGAGGTGGTGGCCGACAAGTACGGGCTGCCGCGGCTGGCGCGCGACAATCTGGAGCTGACGCTCGCTGCCTCGGTGGAGGCGGCGGTGCTGCACCGGAGCTCGACGCGCTCGGCGGAGGATCTGGAACGGTGGGACGCGGCCATGGACATCACCTCGCGAGCCGCGTACCAAGCCTATCGTGCGCTGATCGACCATCCGTCCCTGGTCCACTACTTCCTGACCGCGACGCCGGTGGAGGAGCTGGCGTCGCTCAACATCGGCTCGCGACCGGCTCGACGGCCGGGGACCGGCGATGGGATCGGCGGCATGCGGGCCATTCCGTGGGTGTTCGGCTGGACACAGACGCGGCAGGTGGTGCCCGGTTGGTACGGGGTCGGCAGCGGCCTTGCCGCCGCACGTGACGCCGGGGTGGACACGCTGACCGAAATGTACGAGCACTGGCCGTTCTTCCGGATGTTCATCTCCAACGTGGAGATGACTCTTGCGAAGACCGATCTGGTGACCGCGCAGCGCTACGTGGAGGCGCTGGTGCCGGCGCAGCACCGGCAGATCTTCGACTTGGTCGCCGCCGAGCACGAGCGCGCGCTCCACCACGTGCTGGCCACCACCGGCAAGCCGACGCTGCTCGCCGACTACCCGGTGCTCAAGAGGACGCTGGAGGTGCGCTCGGCCTACCTGGAGCCGCTGAACCTGCTGCAGGTGGTGCTGCTCGCCCGGCACCGCAGCGCCGACCGGGTGGACGCGCGCGTCGAACGGGCGATTCTGCTCACCGTCAACGGCCTGGCCGCCGGCCTGCGCAACACCGGCTGACGGATCACCCATCGACCTGTGGGGCGAGGGACTGGAAAAACGTAAGCGATGCGTCGCAGGCTGTCCGCACGCCTCGAGCTGCGTCACATCAGGATGCGGCATGCCGGGATAGGTACGTGGCTTGACACGGTCGGCACAAGCCGAAATAGATCAGGATTATCTGAACCACGTTGACTCCAGGCCGCGCGTGGCGTCCTGCAGATCGTGAATCGTGCGCGTAACCGACTGGCCGATCAGATCCAGCTTGACCATCAGAGCGATCCTCGGCTCCAGCCCTGCCAGCTCGCGCGGGTGGATCAGGCTGTCCCACAGGGCGCAGGCGTCGGCCAGGCAGATGATCACCACATCGCGCGGATCGGGGATCACGTCGCTCAGGAGTACCTCCATCATCCTCCGCTTGACGTCGCGGAGCGGGCGCCCGTCCACTACCGGATAGCGCCGCGATCCGAAGACCCATAGCAGCCGGTCTTCGCGCCATGCCAGGATGCCCCGTTCCACCAGACGGTCGATCAATTGCGGCTGCACGGATTCGTACTCCTCCGCGAACACGCCCACCCAATGGCCGGTCGGCCGATTCCCGCCGTCCTCGACGATCCGGGCGAGGGTACTATCCAGCGCGGGTTCCCCAAGCGGTGCCGAATTTGTCACCACGAGCTGGTGAAGATCGGTGTCGATGCGGTCGTGCAAGGCGAGCTCCATCAGCAGCGCGCCGCTTACCGCGTTACGCAGCGAGTGCACCGGCAGCCTGGCCCGCAGCTTGCCGGTTTCCTCGTCAAGAACCAGGAGTAACATCTCTTCTGCGATGGTCAACGTCATGTCTCCATGGTATCAATTTTTGGACTCGGTGAGGAGAGAGTATAGTGCCGTTTGCGGTGAGTGAAATCTACATGATAATCGGCTTTATGCTGGCCGCATACGCGGTGGTAGCCAACGACGCGATTCAGACGCTCGGCACGTTCCTGGTGTCGAACTCGCACCGGCCCTGGTGGCTTCTGTGGCTGTTCGCCGGCGCGGTGCTGGTTGCCGTTTTCCTGTTCGGCTACTTCACCCAGGACGGCGACGTGTCCTACGGCAGATTGGCCAAGATTCCGGAGGTGATGACCTTCAGTTGGTGGATGCTGATTCCACCGGCCGTGCTCGTGGGGCTGACGCGACTTGGCATTCCGGTCAGCACCACCTTTCTGATCCTGACAGCGTTCAACCCGCGCGGGTTGGGCAGTATGCTCACCAAGTCCCTGCTGGGGTACGGCGTGGCGCTGGTGGTCGGCTACCTGGTCTACCAGCTCGTGATGCGCTTCGCCGAGCGACGGTTCATCGAGACCTCCGCGCGCACGCCGGCGGGGTACTGGGTGGCGCTGCAGTGGGCCTCCACCGCGTTTCTCTGGAGTCAGTGGCTGATCCAGGATCTGGCCAACATTGCGGTCTACCTGCCGAGATCGATCGGCATTGAACTGTTGATAGTGGTCATCGCCGTGATGCTGGCGCTGCTCGCCTGGATGTTCTATCAACGAGGCGGGAAGATCCAGCGCATCGTTACCACCAAAATCAACACGCGGGACATCCGTTCGGCGACGGTCATCGACTTGATCTACGGGCTGGTACTGTTCTTCTTCAAGGAGCTCAGCAACGTCCCCATGAGCACCACGTGGGTGTTCCTTGGCTTGCTGGCCGGACGCGAATTCGCGATCGGTTTCGATACCGCGCTGCGTTCAAACCGGGAGAGCGTGATGCTGGTGGTCAAGGACGCCTTCAAGGGCGCCCTGGGCTTGGCCGCGAGCGTCGCCGTCGCCGTTGGCGTGACGCGGCTATTCTGAGTCCGGGAGAGACCGGGGGCTAATTTAGGGGCGGCGGCGTTCTGAAGACGCCTTCTGCGCGAGCACGCTCTATCCACTACATCACCGAGCAGGGCGAGGTGGTGGCCGACAAGTACCGGGGTGAGCAACACCGGCTGACGGATCACCCATCGACCTGTGGGGCGAGGGACTGGAAGAACGGGCGATCCCAGAGATCGAGCTCCGCGTCGTCGCGTATGAACGGTCGCACGTCGTTTCTGGCCTGATCGAAATCCACCTGTTCGAATCGCCGCGCCAGGAGCCGGCGCAGGTGCACGACATCGAGGTCGTCACCGCTTTCCCAGTGGCCTGTCTGTTCCATGCGCGCCTGCAGGTGCCTGACGTCGCACCGTACCCGCCGTCCGAGATACCAGACGAAGTCGTAGAAGTCGCGGCCTTTCACTCGCATCTTCCAGTCGCGGCACAGGAGCGCGTGCAGCTTGCCGGCGAACAGGCACGGCAGATCGAAGAGCCGTACCTGAAACGGGATGGGCGTCAGCAGCGTCAGCACCTCGTAGCGGGCGAGCGGCGGCGGGTCCGTATCCAGATCCAGTCTGATGCGTACCCGCGGCAGCCGGGGAAGTCGTTCCTGCAGGTAGTCCGGCATGCCCACGTGAGCGAGGTTGACCCGCGTACCGTCTTTGATGAAGGCGGACTCGATCGCGGTGCTCACGCGCTTGCTTCGCCGTTCGACGCGGAAGCTGAATCCGAAAGACGCCAGCTCCCGTCGAATCGCTTCGAGGTACGGGTCGAGGTCGAATCCCTCATCGGGCGCCAGCAGGGAGAAGTCCATGTCCTCCGAGAAGCGTGGCAGTCCGTGGAAGATGCGAAGCGCGGTGCCGCCGTAGAACGCCGCGTGCTCGTAGAACTTGGCGCGCCACAACCCGAGCAACGCCAGCTCCTGCACGACTTCCTTCAAGGCGTTCTCGTAATCGGCGAGGGTGCGCGGCTCGTAGCGGTCGAGCAGAGCCTGGAGCGCGGTGTTCATCGGGTCGCCGTTCCGTGGCGCTCCAGCCAGCGCAGGAACGCGTCGACGTTCCGTCGTCGATAGCGTTGCGCTATGTTGCGTACGACGCTCAACCGCATCCGCGCGACCGCGTCCAGGTCGACGCGCAGATGATCTGCCAGCACCTCGGGGATGTCCCGCATGGCGGTGAGATGGCGGATGCAGGCGATCCGGTCACACAGCGCCTTCTCCGGCTCCGCAAGAAAGACAGCACCGCCCTCAACGGACTGCAGCCCGACACCATAGCTGAATGTCGATTCGTTCACCGGACGGTACGTGAAACGGCCGAGCGGGGTCTGGAACCGCTTCGCGCGCTTGCACGTGACGCTGGTGATCTCGTCGACCCGCTCGGGAATCAGCCCGTGATGGACCAGCGCCGATTCCAGTGAGACGTAGGACGGTCCGTAGATGAGCGCCGCCAAGGCAAGCGGACTCACGGCTGGCGGGCGACCGGGGAAGGGCGATGCGACGTACAGTCCCTTCTTGACCTGGATCAGGTCGCCGCTGATGCACAGATTGCGGATCTTGTTGCGTGGCGCTCGATAGTGCGCCACCCGGTCCATGGCGAGCTGGTAGTCGAACGGATGATCAAGAGGGAACTCCACCCGCATGTTTCAAATTTGCCAGTATGTTGAAACGTAGTCAACATACTGGACGGAATAGTTCCAAATGTTCTCAGGACAGACAGGGAGTCAGAGACCGACTGCCGGGATACCGTTGACGAATCAGCGGCGGGGGTGGATGCCTTGAAAATGATAAGGATTTATTGTTAGCATGAAGGTATGAGACACTGGAGCATGCGGAGGTTCGTCGTTTCCGTCCTTATGTTGACCGGCACGCTAGCACATGCCGAAGGCCGCCGGGAGGAGCCGGTGGCCGATCGCGTCCTGGTCGTGGCTACCACCAACATCGCCGGGGACATCGTCGCCCGGGTCGGCGGCGACCGCCTGTCTCTGTACGTGATGCTGCCACTCGGCGCGGATCCGCACGCGTTCCAGGCCACCCCCCGGGACGCCCGGCAGGCAGCCGATGCGGCCATCGTGTTCGTCAACGGCGCGGGGCTGGAGGCGGACTTCCTGGGAGACCTGATCGCGAGTGCGGAACCGCGGCGCGTCGTCGATCTTTCGGCGCACCTGAACCTCCGGCGCATGGAGGAGGAGCACGACGAAGAGGAAGGCGCGCATGACCGTGACCACGGCGAGTTCGACGCGCACGTGTGGATGGACCCGACGCTGGTCGCGGCATGGACCGTGGAGATCGCCGAAGCGCTCGCCGAGGTCGATCCCGACCACGGCGCCGACTACGCGGGACGCGCAGACGCGCTTGCCCGCGAACTGCATGCACTGGACGCGTGGGTGCGGGCACGGGTGGCTGCCATTCCGCGGGACAGGCGGATCCTGATCACCGACCACGGCATGTTCGGATACTTCGCCGACCGCTACGGGTTCACCGTCCTGGACACCATCATCCCGGGATTCAGCACGGCGTCCGAGCCGTCCGCGCGCCACCTAGCCAATCTGCGCGAAGCGATCGCCGAGCACGCGGTGCCGGCGATCTTCGTGGGCCTGACCGTCAGTTCGCAGGCGGCACAGGTGGTGGCCGACGACCTGGGGATCGAGGCGGTCGCGGTCTATACCGGGTCGCTGAGCGAGCCGGACGGTCCGGCGGCCACGTACCAGGACTTCATCCGCACCAACGTCGAGCGCATCGTCGCTGGACTCGGCGGGAGCTGACCGGCCGAAGGTGTTCATAGCCGATAACGGGGAATCGTTTTCGTTTTGACGGGAACGGAGTAGGCTGCCGGTTCACCATGCGCATGCTCGGCCGCGAATCTCCCCACGCGCCGGGGACGGCACTGCTCGATGTCGACGCGGTTTCCGCCGACTACGATGGGCGCAGCGCCATCGAGGCGGTGTCGATGCAGGTGACCGCCGGCCAGCGCATCGCCGTGGTGGGGCCGAACGGCGCGGGCAAGAGCACCTTGTTCAAGGTGGTGGCAGGCATTCACCGCCCCAGGATCGGGACGGTCCGGGTGTACGGGAGCGATCCGGGCGGGCACGTCTGCATCGCGTACATCGAGCAGAACGCCGACCTCAACTGGCGGTTCCCCGCCACGGTGGAGGACGTGGTGGCCATGGGGCGCGTCGCCCGCGTCGGCTACTTCCGGCGTCTTCACCGTGCCGACCGGGCGATCGTCGCGGCCGCCATGGAGCGTGTCGGGATCACGCCGCTGCGCCGCCGCCAGATCGGCGAGCTGTCCGGCGGCCAGCGGCAGCGCATGTTCATCGCTCGCGCGCTGGCCCAGCAGGCCGAGCTGCTGATGCTGGATGAGCCGTTCGCCGGGCTGGACGCCGACGCCCACCGCCAGCTCGAAGCGACCCTGGACGCCCTGGGCGACACCGTGACCGTGCTGCTGGCCACGCACGACCTGGGCGTGGCGGAGCGCATGGGCCGCGTGGCGCTGTTGAACCGGCGGTTGATCGGCTGCGGGCCGGCCTCTGAAGTGCTGGTAGCCGATCGGCTTGCCGAGGCGTACGGCAGCAACCTGCTCCGCACCGACGCCGACGGCACGCAATTCGCGTTGCCGGACAGTCACTGCGATCACGGACACCCGGCGGGAGCCGCAGACCCGACCCGGATGCGCGCGCTGCCGTGAACGAGTTGCTGGTCGCGCCGCTGGGCTATCCGTTCGTGGTGCGCGCGCTGCTGGCGGTGACCATGGTCGCCGCGGTGTGTGCCCTGGTGGGCACCTTCGCCGTACTGCGCGGCATGTCCTATATCGGCAGTGCGCTGGCTCATTCGCTGGTGCCCGGGGTGGCGGTGGGCTACTTGGTGGGCGGGCTGTCCCGCGATCGCCTGTTCTGGTGGGCCACCGGCACGGCGATTCTGACCGCGCTCGGCATGTCGGCGCTGGTCCGCCGCTTCCGCATCGGCGAGGACGCCGCGGTGGGCGTGGTCTATTCCGGCATGTTCGCCCTGGGCATCGTGATCATCTCCACCGCGCGCAGCTTCGCCGTGGACCTGGTGCACTTCCTGTTCGGGAACGTCCTGAGCCTGAGCGGCGCCGACCTGCTCCGCATCGGCGTGGTCGCGGCGGTCATCGTCATCGTCGTGGTGCTGTTCTACAAGGAAATGGTGCTGGTCACCTTCGACCGCGTGTTCGCGGCGTCGTTACGCCTCAACAGCCGGTCGCTCACCGCGCTCCAATACGTGCTGATGGCGCTGGCCATCGCCGTGGCGCTGCAGACCATCGGCATCGCGCTGGTGGTGACGCTGATGGTGGCGCCGGCCGCGGCGGCGCTGCAGGTCGTGCGTCGCTTCCATCACGCCGTTCTGGTGGCGGCCGCGATCGGCATCGTCTCCGGGGTGGTGGGTCTGTACCTCTCGTACCATCTGAGCGTAGCATCGGGCGCGGCGGTCGCCCTGGTGTGCGTCGTCGCCTTTCTGATCATTTCGGCGCTGGCGCGTGTGTTGCGGGCCGCGCCAGGCGAGGAGCGAGATGGAGCGGAATACCCGTCAACGTGATGCTATCCAGGCGGTCATCGAGTCCTTTGACCGGCCGCTGAGCCCTACGGAGCTCTGCGAAGCGGCGCGCGAGCACCTGCCTCGCTTGGGCATTGCCACGGTGTACCGTGCCATCCGCGATCTGGTGGAGTCCGGGTGGCTGCGGACGGTGGAGATTCCCGGCGCGCCGGCCCGCTACGAGCGCGCCGGCAAGCCGCACCATCACCACTTCCTGTGCCGGATCTGCAACTCGCTGTGGGAGGTGGACGACTGTCTCAGCGAAGTCGACGCGTTGGCGCCCGCCGGCTTCGTCACCGAAGCGCACCACATCACCCTGTACGGGCTATGCAGCGAGTGCCGGAGCGCGAACGCGGGCTGATCGCGCCGCGACCCTCACGCCGCTCGTGACGCCGGCCTGATCGGGCGGTCTTCGTGGGCCGATTGCAGCACCGCCTCGGTGGCGGCCAGGGTAGCCAGGCCGTCCGGGCCCGAGACGAGCGGATCCTCCCGGCCGCGGATCACGGCGCAGAAGTGGGCGAGCTGGGCGGCGATCGGGTCGACCGCGTCCACCCGCAGGGGCGTTCCCGACAGCGGGTGCTGCCACCCGGTTTCGCCGGGGTGGCGCCACAGGGTCAGCCGCGGGAACGCCAGCGACCCTGCGGTGCCGAGCAGGAAGTAGCAGTTCCGGTCGGTGCGCGTGTAGAGCGGATTCTCGTGCGTGGTCAGCTCGTACGACCACGGCGACACGACCGCGTCCGAGGCGGCGATCGAGCCGAGCGCGCCGCCGGCCAGCCGCAGCGTGACCGCCATCGAGTCCTCCACCGGCAGGCCGCGGGCCGCGGAGCTGCCGGCGGCGTACACGCTCTCGATCTCGCCGCCGAGATGCCGCATCAGGTCGATCTCGTGAATCAGGTTGGTGAGGACCGGCCCGCCGCCGGGGCGCGTACGCCAGCCGACCGCGTAATAGTCGTCCGGCTTGCGAACGAACCAGAGCGCCGTGAAGCTCACCAGGCGGCCCAGCTCGCCGCCGTCGATCACCTCCTTGGCGCGTCGCACGTAGGCGCTGTGGCGGCGGTGCTGGCCGACCAGGACCGGGACGCCGTGGCGGTCAGCCGCCGCCACCAGCGCGCTGCCGTCCGCGGTGGTGGCCGCGATCGGCTTCTCCACCAGCATCGGCACCCCGGCCTCCGCGCAGAGCACGCCGCAGTCGCGGTGCTCGGCGTTCGGGGTGGCGATGACCGCCCCGTCGAAACGCTCGCGCCGCAACAGCTCGGGGAGGTCGCCGTGTACGGGGCACTCGCCGCCGGCGGCTCGCCACGCAAGAGCAAGAGCAGGGTCGCAGACCGCGGCCAGAACGCACTCGGCGCTCGCCCGGATCCGCTCGATGTGGCTGCAGCCCATGACGCCGGCGCCGATCACCGCCAGGCGCAGTGGCTTCCGGTTCACCTCCGGGACAGGTAGGTGCCGATCCGCTCCAGGCCAGCCTCGATCTTGTCCGCGTCGAGCGCGTAGGACAGGCGCACGCGGTCGGGGGCGCCGAACCACTCGCCCAGATAGGTGATCACCTGGTGGCGCTCGAACATCTCGCTGACGAACCCGTACGGGTCGTCGACCTTGGGCAGTACGTAGAACGCGCCCTCGGGTTTCCACAGGTCGAGACCAAGATCCGACAGCCCGGCGTAGATCAGGTCGCGCCGCTCGCGCCAGATGACGAGCTGGTCCTCGACGTAGGACGGCGGCGCGCTCAGGGCGGCCAGCGCCATCTCCTGCCCCAGGATGTTGGTGTTCATGGAGGTGTGGGTCTTCATCTCGACGATGCCCTGCACGAGCTCCGTGTCCTCCGACCACAGGTAGCCGACGCGGAAGCCGCACATGGCATAGGTCTTGGAGAACGAGTTGATGGTGACGACGTGCGGCCCGGCGAGTGTGTGGTTGTCGCTGACGTAGATGAGATCCCGGTACACCTCGTCCGACAGCAGGTAGACGCCGAGGTCGCGCGTCAACTCCTCGATGCGCTGCAGCGTCTCCACGGGTTGCACCCGGCCGGTGGGGTTCGCCGGCGAGTTGACGAGTACCGCCGCGCAGCCGGCCACCTTGTCGGCGAAGTCGTCGATGTCGATGCGGCCGTCGACGGTGTCGGCGTACACGGGCTCGAGGCCGGCGTACCGGACCGCGGGCGGATACGAGTAGTAGTAGGGCCGCGCCATCAGCACCCGCCGCCGGTCGGCCGGGCAGGTGCGGCCGATGTGGCGGAGCGCCAGGTCGAGCGCCTCGCTGGCGCCGTTGGTGATGACGAAGCTGTCAGGGGTCGATGCCGGATAGTGCCCGGCGAGCGCTTCGCGCAGCTCGGCCATGCCGGAGATGAGCCCGTACTTGAACCCCCGGTAATCGGCGAGCACCCGAAACGCCTCCGGCGGCGGCAGCAGATCCGGCTGCCCGGACCCGAAGGAGATGATGTCGCCCCCGCGCACGCCGATGAACGTCGCAGGAGACAGCCGCTCGCGTACCTGCATGTCGTGACTGTATCAGACTCTCGGGCCGATAGAATCGCGCTGCCTCGGTTGCTACGATGGCGCGGCGCTCCCATGACGACGAAATCATCGCAGTCTGACGGCCGCTCCGCTCGGAGCCACGCGCTACCCGAGCGGCTGGCCCGTTTCGTGGAACGTACGCGGGAGCGGGCCGAGCACGCCAGGTCGGGGTTCACCATCCACGGCATCACGTTCGCCGCGGTCAACTCCCTGTTTCTGCTCGTCAACGTGATCTTCTCCCCCGGCTTTCTCTGGTTCCTGTTTCCGCTGGCCGGCTGGGGGATCGGTCTGCTGCACCATTACGTCGAGGTGCGCACCCGCGCGCGGGATGCCCGCGATGCCGCCGCCCTGCCGCCGGTGGCGAAGCGCGTGCTGCAGCAGGTGCGGAAGCTGTTCTCCATCCGCCGCGGATTGCGCCATCACCTCAGCTCGGTCGCCGGCGTCTCGGCGTTTCTGGCGGGAATCAATGTTCTGCTCGCCGCCGGGAGCGGCCCGTGGGTGATCTTCCCGGCTTGGGCACTTGGCGTTCCGCTGGCCATCCACTACGGGTCGGTGCTTGCCCGGCGAAGGCGCCTGCTGCGCGACCTGAGGGAAGCGGGCGTGGACCTCGATCGACGGAAGGCGGCGAACCTGGCGGCGCTGGAGTCGGACGCCGGCATCGCCCTGACACCGGGCGACGCGCCACTGCTGTCGCAGGTGGCGGAGTTGCGCGAAACGATCCTGGCGGAGCTCAGGGAGGGGGGCAGGGAGGCGGCCCGCTGGCGCTCCGAGCTGCAGCCGGAACTCGCCACCTACATTCGCCACGTCGGCTCCCTGCTGCAGGCGCGGCGCGACCTGGAACGGGCCGGCGCCCGCGTGTCGGCGGAGGAAGTGAGCGCGCAACTCGCCACGCTGCGCGGCAAGCTGGAGAGGGCCGCCACGCACGACCTCCGGCACGAGTATCGGACGACCATGGACCAGTATGAGAGACAGCTCCAGTCGCTCGCGCACCTGCGTGAGCAGACCGAGGTGATCGACCTGCGCGTCAAGTCCGTGGTCCTCGCGCTGCAGCAGCTTTCGCTCGACATCCCCCGGTTACGCACCACCCCCGCGGGAGAGTCTGCTGCCTTGGTAGAGCTGCGCGGCACGTCGCAGGACCTGACCCACTACCTGGACGACCTGCGCGCCGGCTTCCGCGAGATCGAGTCCGCGGAAGATCCTGCGACCCGGTAGCGCTGCAGCGTCGCCGTGTCAGGCGACGGTTCCCGTGGCTGCTCAGGGATCGGCGATGCTGCCGTCGGCGCGTGTGGGCCCCTCTCCACGCTGCACGGGGCGGTAGGGGCTGGCCAGCAGCGCGTCCTCGTCCAGATCGACCCCCAGGCCGGGGACGTCCGGGACCAGGAGGGTGCCGTGCTCGATCGTCCAGGCGTCGCGCATGGCGGTGTCGCGGTAGGTGTCCTGGCGGACGAACTCCAGGATCAGGAAGTTGGGGATCGCCATGCCGAGGTGCGCGGCGGCGGCCGTGGACAGCGGGCCCTGCGGATTGTGCGGCGCCAACTGCACGTAGTAGGCCTCCGCCAGCGCGGCGATCTTCTTGACCTCGGAGATGCCGCCGGCGTGGCCCAGGTCGGGCTGGATCACGTCCACCAGCCGCTGTTCGAGCAGCGGCCGGTAGTCCCACTTGGAATACAGGCGCTCGCCGACCGCGATGTCCATCGGCGGGTCCGCGTGGCGCAGCCGGATCAGGCTCTCCAGGTCGTCCGGCTGGGTGGTCTCTTCCAGGAACAGCAGATCGAACGGCGCGAGCGCCCGCATGAGCCGGGCGGCGCTCGACGGCCGGCCACGGCCGTGGTCGTCGATCATGATGTCGACCGACGGCCCCACGGTGTCGCGCAGCAGGGTGAGCCGTTCGGTGAAGATGCGCAGCCGCTCCGATTCGGGAAGCAGCATGTCGTTGCGCCACGAACCGGTCTTCATCGCCGTGAAGCCGTCGGCGATGTCGCGCTGGGCGTCCTCCACCATCTCGTCCGGCTCGTAGATGCCGACGTGCGTGTACAGGCGGATGTAGTCGCGGGTCGGGCCGCCCAGCAGCCGGTAGACCGGCACGCCCCACGCCTTGCCGCGCAGGTCCCACAGCGCCTGATCCAGGCCGGCGATGGCGGAGTTGACCACCGGGCCGCCGCGCCAGAACCCGTGGCGGTAGAGGCGTTGCCAGTGGTGCTCCACCGGCAGCGGATCCCGGCCGATCAGCACCGCGCCCAGCTCCGCGATCGCCGCCTGGACCGTCCGCTCCTTGCCTTCCAGGGTCGCCTCGCCCCAGCCGACCAGCTCGGTGTCGGTGCTCACCTTGACGATCACCCAGTTGCGTCGTCCGCCCCAGGTGACCGTGGTGCTCACGTTCGTGATCTTCACGTCGTCTCGCTTCTTCCTGCCGGCGTTCCTGCCGGCGGTGGCGTGTGATGATCGAAGCGCATGCCATTGGTGGTGTGCCGGAAGCCGAGCTTGCGGTAGAACGGCAGCACCGCGTCCTCGCAGTAGAGCACGGTCTTGTAGCAGCCGGCCGCCTGCGCGCGGGCCAGCAGGTACTCGATGACCGCACGGCCCACACCCGAGTGTTGCTGGCCGGTGGCGACCGCGACGTCCTCGATGTGGGCGGCAGTGCTGCCGCCGTGCAGGAACTTGTGCATGAGGAACAGCGTGCCGGTGCCGACGATGCGGCCGTCGCGCTCGGCGACGGCGACCGTCGCGTCAGGACTGCGGTCAAGCTGTTGGAAGACGGCTACCGCGTCCGCCGCGTCGATGTGGCTGGCGGGGCGGAGCGCGTCCAGCGCCTCCAGGAAGCCGTTGCACAGGTCGCCGGCGCACAGCTCGCGGACGCGGAGGTCGGCCATGGGCGCACGGTATCCGATACCGTCACGTACGCGATACCCGCATCGCCGTCATGTCGTATCCTGCGCGCAGGAGGAACGATGGGACGTTTCGAGGGAAAGGTGGCGCTGGTCACCGGGGGCGGCACCGGCATCGGCCGGGCGACGTCGCTGATGCTGGCGGCCGAGGGCGCTGCGGTCGCCGTCAACTACTCGCGCTCGCGCGAGGACGCGGAGCGCACGGTCGCCGACGTGCGGGCGCACGGCGTGCGCGCCGTGGCGTGTCAGGCGGACGTGGCCGATGACGGGGCCGTGACGCGGATGTTCGATTCGGTGGTGGGCGAGTTGGGCCGGCTGGACTTCCTGATCAACAGCGCCGGCACCACGCGGCCGGTGCCGCTGGCCGACGTGGACGCGATCACGCCGGAGGACTTCCAGCGGATCTACGCGGTCAACGTGAACGGGGTGTTCTGGTGCTGCCGGGCCGCGATCCGCCACATGCGGCGCGCCGGCGGCGGACACATCGTCACGGTCAGCTCTCTGGCCGGGTTCACCGGGCAGGGCAGCTCGCTGGTGTACGGCTCCAGCAAGGCCGCGGCGATCGCGCTCACGCGCGGCTTGGCGGCCAGTCACGCGCCGGACATCCAGGTGAACGCGGTCGCGCCGGGGCTGGTGGAGACCCGCTGGATCAAGGACTTCAGTCCGGAGACGATTCAAGCCATCGCCGGCCAGATCCCGATGGGCCGCGTCGCGCAGCCGCAGGACGTGGCCGACGCCATCTTCGGGTTGCTGGTCTCCAGCTATATCACCGGCGAGGTGGTGCTGGTCTCGGGAGGGAGAACCAGCTAGGCGCCAGCCGGTTACGAACCTGTAACATCACCGTAAAGGAGCCGGCACATGAACACGATACATCCACGCAGCGGCAGGCACGCATGATCATCGACGGCCACGCACACGTCTTTCCGCGCCTCGGTTCCGCCCCGCCGGAGCTGACCGAGCTGCAGCTTCGCTTCCTGCAGCACCACGTGCAGTACCACCCCCAGGGGTTCCGGCGCGCGTCCGACAACGCCCGCCTGTCCGGATCGCCGATCGCGCCGGACGGGGACGGCTTGGACGACATGCCGGCGGCCGAGGTCCGCATCGGCCGCCACGGCCGCCTGGAGTTCCGCGTGGACGGGGAGGAGTACTACCTGCCGTGGTATCCGCCGTCACTCGACGCGCTGGAGGCGACGCCGGAGGCGCTGATCGCACAGATGGACTACGCCGGCGTGGACCGGGCCGTGATCCAGCACGACCACCTCTACGGCCGCCTGGACGACTACCTGCCGGACGTGCGGCGGCGTTTCCCGCGCCTGGCGCCGCTGGCGCAGATCGACGAGTGGAGCGACGACCTGGCGGGCGAGGCGGCGCGGCTGCGCCGCCAGCTCGACGACGGCTGCGTGGGGCTCTACTTCTGCGTGGAGGCGCTTGCCAAGCTCGACTTCCGGCGCGCCTTCGACGACCCCTGTTTCGAGCCGGTGTGGGCGCTGGTAACCGAGCGCGGCGTGCCGGTGTTCTGGTATCTGTACACCTCTCAGCGCGACCGCCTGGGCACCTACCTGGAGCAGGTCCGCCGCCTGGACCGCTGGGCGCAGGCGCACCCGGAGATACCGTGCATCTATACCCATGGAATCGAGTCGATCGTCCTCCGCCCGCGGGCGGAGCGGTTCCAGATCCCGGACGAGGTGTTCGCGTGCTGCGGCCGCCCCAACGTGCACCTGGAGGTGATGCTGCACCTCATGGCCCCGGACACCGAGTACCCGTACGCGTGGGCGATGCCGATCGTGGAGCGCCTGCACCGGGAGCTGGGCCCTGACAAGCTCATCTGGGGCTCGGACATGCCGGCGGCGCTGCGCTCGTGCACCTACCGCCAGTCGATGGATTACGTGCTCCGGCACGCGGGCTTCATGACCGCGGCCGACCTGGACCTGTTCTTCGGCGGCAACCTGGCGCGGCTGCTGAACATCGAGGAGGCCTGAACATGGAGGAAGGCACCTGACGTGGACATACGCGAGATAACGGAAGAGGTGGAGCGCGAGGGTGGGACCCTGGCGCAAGTGCGGCGCGAGCTGCGCAAGCAGATCATCGGTCAGGACCGGTTGCTCGACCGGCTGCTGATCGGCCTGATCTCCAACGCCCACCTGCTGATCGAGGGCGTCCCCGGCCTGGCCAAGACGCTGGCGGTCACCACCCTGGCGCAGTCGATCCGTTCCCGCTTCCGGCGCATCCAGTTCACGCCCGACCTGCTGCCGGCCGACCTGGTGGGCACCCTCGTCTACCACCCGGGAACCGGCGAGTTCACCACCAAGAAGGGGCCGATCTTCGCCAACATCGTGCTTGCGGACGAGATCAACCGCGCCCCCGCCAAGGTGCAGAGCGCGCTGCTGGAGGCGATGCAGGAACGCCAGGTGACGATCGGTGACGCCACCCATCCGCTGGACGACCCGTTCATGGTGCTGGCCACGCAGAATCCGATCGAGCAGGAAGGCACCTACCCGCTGCCGGAGGCGCAGGTCGACCGGTTCATGCTGAAGGTGGTGGTGGGCTACCCCGATCGCGACGAGGAGCTGGCCATCGTGCGGCGCGTGGCGCGCACCGAGCCGCCGCAGCCGGTCGAAGGGATCCTGGAGCCGGCCGACTTCGCACGGCTGCGCGCGCTGGTGGACCGCATCTACCTCGATGAGAAGGTGGAGGAGTACATCGTCGACCTGGTGCGCTCGACGCGGGAGCCGGCCGCCTTCAACCTCGACATTGGCGCCCTCGACGTCGGCAACCTGATCGAGTACGGCGCCTCGCCGCGCGCCACGATCTATCTGGCGCTCGCGGCGCGCGCCTACGCGTTGCTGCAGGGCCGCGGCTTCGTGACCCCGCAGGACGTCAAGACGATGGCTCCCGACGTGCTCCGCCACCGGGTGATCGTCACCTACGAAGCGGAGGCCGAGGAACGCACCTCCGACGACCTGATCGCCCTCATCCTCGAAGCGCTGCCGGTGCCCTGATCTCCGAGTACATGATCTCCGAGTACATGATCTCCCCCGAACTGGTCCGCAAGATCCGCTACATCCAGCTCAGAACGCGGCGCACGGTCACTACCGCCTTTGCCGGCGAGTACCGCAGCGTGTTCCGCGGCCAGGGGATGGAGTTCGACGAGGTGCGCGAGTACCAGCCCGGCGACGACGTGGGATCGATCGACTGGAACGTCACCGCCCGCACCGGCCGGCCGCACGTGAAGCGGTTCGTGGAGGAGCGCGAGCTGACCGTCTTCTTCGTGGTCGACGTGTCCGCCTCCGGCCGCTTCGGCTCCACCGGCACGGCCAAGACCGAGGTCGCCGCCGAGCTCGCCGCGGTGGTCTCCTTCGCCGCCGCCCGCCAGAACGACCGCGTCGGGCTGCTGGCGTTCAGCGACCGCATCGAGCTGTTCGTGCCGGCCAAGAAGGGCATCACGCACGTGCTGCGCATCGTGCGCGAGATCCTCTCGATCCAGCCGGCCGGCACCGGCACCGATCTGGCCGGCGCGATGCGCTACCTGAACCTGGTGCTGCGCAGGCGGGCGACGGTGTTCCTGATCTCCGACTTCCTGAACGGCGGTCAGACAGGGGCCCGCATGCCGTGGTGGTCGCGGCTGGCTGGGGGCGGGACGGGGGCCGGTGAGGCTACGGCGCCGATTCCCGCCACCACCGACCTGCGCATGGCCGCCCGCCGCCACGACCTGATCGCGGCGTCGATCTTCGACCCGCGCGAGGCCGAGCTGCCGCCGTCCGGCATCGTGGAACTGGAGGACGCCGAATCGGGCCGTCTCGCCCTGCTGGACACCGGTAGCCGGCGCGTGCGGCGCGACTACGAGCGGCGCTCGCGCGAGCGGCGCGAGGCGCTCAGCCGGCAGCTCCGCGAGCTGGGCGTCGACGAGATCCCGATCCGGACCGACGCGAGCTGGGTCGATCGGCTGGTGCGCTTCTTCAGGATGCGGGAGAGGAGGGCAGCCTGGGCCTGAGGGGGCGCACCGCGGCGAGCGCCCACCTCGCGCTCATGGCGGTCATCGCGGTGGCGCTGTTCAGCGGATGCACGTCCGGCCGAGGGGCGGCAGACGAGGCTGCGGCGTGGGAGGTGGAGCGCGCCTACGCCGGCGATCCGGTCGCCGTGCGCCTGCGGGTGGAGCGGCTGCAGATCACCACGGCGCAGATCGTCCGGGTCGAAATCGAGGTGGACGCTCCCGAACGGTTCGCGGTGCGCTTGCCCGACCCCGAGCGGTTCGCGGACAGCGGGTTCCAGGTCGAGCTCCGCACGGAGCCGCCGGCCCTCGTGGACGACGGACGCACCCGGCACCTGCGCCGTTACCGGCTCGAGCCGTTCCTTGCCGGCGACTACGCGATTCCCGGGCTCGCGGTCGGCTGGCTGGCGCCGGGAGGAGAGCCTGCCGGCCTGTCGACCGAGGCGCTGACGGTCCAGGTGAGCTCCGTGCTCGGCGATCTTGCCGGCGCGGCCGGGGCCGAGGCGGCGCCGGATGCGCCGGCTCTCCCGGAGTTGCGCGAGGTGGGCGCGCCGATCCGGGCGCCACTGCGCTGGTGGCGGCCCGCGCTGGCCGGCATCGCCGCACTGGCGGCGGCCGCGACGGTGCTGGCGGCGATCCTCTGGCGGCGGCGCGTGGCGGCCAGCCGGCCGGTGCCCGCCGAGGCGCCCGCCGTGGTGGCGCTGCGCGCGCTCGACGAGCTGGAGCGCGACGGCGCCCACCTGGCGGATCCGGACCGGTTCTACGTGACCGTCTCGTCGATCCTGCGAAGGTACCTGGAAGGGCAGTTCGGCCTGCGCGCCCCGGAGCAGACCACCGAGGAGTTCCTGGCCGCCGCCGAGGCGGGGACGGCCTTCGATCGCGAGCAGCAACGGACGCTGCGCGCGTTCCTGGCCGCCTGCGACGCGGTCAAGTTCGCGCGCGCACGGCCCTCCGCGGACGAGACCGCGCGCATCGCGGCCACCGCCCGCGGCTTCGTGCACGCGACCGCGAATGCGGCAGCCGCGCCCGCCGTGGAGATCGCGCCGTGAGGTTCGAGACCACCTGGGCGCTGGGGCTGCTGGCGGTGGTCGCGGTGCTGCCGGTGGCGCGCGCCGTGCTGTCGCGCGCTCGCGTCGGCGTGGGGTTCCCGTCGGTGGTAGTGCCGGCAGGCATTGCGCCGTCGCTGCGCCATCGCCTGGCGTGGCTGCCGGCGGCTCTGCAGCTCCTGGCCCTGGCCCTGCTGATCGTCGCGCTGGCGCGCCCGCGCGAGGGGCTGGAGCAGGTGGTGGACGTCAGCCGCGGCATCGCCATCGAGATCGTCGTCGACCGCTCGGGCAGCATGGTGGCCCCCATCGCAGAGGGCGGGCCGACGCGCCTGGATGCGGTCAAGGAAGTGGTGGCCAGCTTCGCGCACGGCGACGGGGTCGACCTGGGCGGGCGGCCCAACGACCTGCTGGGGCTGATCACCTTCGCGCGCTATCCGGAGACGGTGCTGCCGCTGACCCTGTCGCACGAGACGCTCGACGGCTTCCTGAGCGGCGTGGAGGTGGTCACCGAGCGCAGTCAGGACGGTACCGCGATCGGCGACGCGCTGGCCCTTGCGGCCGCCCGCCTGCGCGTGGCCGAGGAGGCGCTCGGCACCCGCGACGACTACGAGATCAAGAGCAAGGTGATCATCCTGCTCACCGACGGCAGCCACAACGCGGGCCAGCGGACGCCCGCGCAGGCGGCCGAGCTGGCCGCGGACTGGGGGATCAAGGTGTACGCGATCGGCATCGGCGTGGGCGCTCCCGAGCAGACGGTGCGCACCCCGCTCGGCACCTTCCGGCTGCCGGCCGGCCAGCCGGTGGACGCGGCCGGGCTGCAGGCGCTGGCCGAACGGACCGGCGGGCTGTTCCGCGTGGCGGAGGATACCGAGTCGCTCATCGCGGTCTACGGTGAGATCGACCGCCTGGAGAAGAGCGAGGTGGAGTCGGTCCGCTACGTCGACTTTCGCGAACGGTTCGCGCCGTGGGCACTCATCGCCCTGGGCGCGGCGGTGGCGGCCGCGGCGCTTGCCGCCACCGTGTTCCGGCGCACCCCGTAGTTGCGGTTGGGGTAGGGCGATGGAACTCGTCGACGGCGTGCGGCTGAGCTCCCCGGACGCATTCCTGCTGCTCTGGGTGATCCCCCCGCTGGTCGCCCTGTTCGTCTTCGCGTCCCTGCGCCGCCGCCGCACGCTGCTGCGGTTCGCGGGCGGCCGCCCCCGGCTGCACGTCGAGCGCCGCAACGCGCGCCCGTTCAAGGGCGGCCTGCTGATGGCCGCGGTGGTGCTCATCGTCGTCGCGCTGGCGCGGCCCGGCTGGGCCCCGGAGACGCGCACGGTCGAGCGCCGCGGTCGCGACGTCGTCTTCGTGGTGGACGTCTCGCGCAGCATGCTGGCGCGGGACCTCGCCCCGAACCGGCTGGAGCGGGCCAAGCTGGCGATCCTGGATACGCTGGAGGTGCTGCGCGGCGATCGCGTGGCGCTGGTAGCCTTCGCCGGCACGGCGGTGGTGAAGAGCCCGCTGACCTTCGATTACGGTTTCGTGAGACTGGCGGTGGAGCGGCTTTCGACGGACAGCACCTCGCGCGGCGGCACCCTGATCGGCGACGCCCTGCGCGTGGTGCGCGACTCCGTGTTCGGCGATTCGGTCAGCCCGTTCCGGGACGTGGTGCTGATCACCGACGGCGGCGACCTGGGGAGCCTGCCGCTGCAGGCGGCCGGCGAGCTGGGGGCGCTGGGCGCCCGCATCATCGCCGTCGGGCTGGGCGACGAGGTGACCGGGCAGCCGATCCCGGATCCGGACGCGGACGGGGGGTACGTGCAGTACGAGGGGCAGCCGGTGCTCACTACGCTGGATGCCCAGGCGCTGCGCGAGCTGGCCGGCGTGACGCCCGGCGGCCGCTACGTGAACGTGGCGACCGGCAACTTCGACCTGGGCGTTCTCTACACGCAGCTCATCGCCGGCGCCGATCAACAACTGCTGGAGCGGACCGAGCGCGAGGTGTTCCAGGAGCGGTTCCAGCCATTCCTGGCCGTCGCGCTGGTGCTGCTCGGGCTGGAGTTCCTGCTGCCCGATCTGATCCGGCGCCGCCGGCGAGGAGGCAGGCGAGCGGGCGCGCCGCACCCGCCGGCCGCGGCCGCCGTTCTGTTCGCTGTGGCGGCGGCGTTCGCGGCGCCGGCGTCGGTGCAGGCGGTAGGGGTCCCGGAGCAGGCCGAGCGCGACGGCCGTCAGGCATTCGCGGACGGCCGCTTCGGGGATGCCGCGGGCGCCTTCGGCGCCGCGTCGGAGGCCCGCCCCGGGGTGGCGGAGCTGCTCTACGACAGCGGCATCTCCGCCTACCGCGCGGGCGATCTGGAGGGCGCCGTGGGTCTGCTGCGGCAGGCGGTCGAGCAGGCCGGCCGCCCGGAGCTGGCGGCTGCCGGCCACTTCGCGCTGGGCAACCTCGGCGTGCGTGCGGTGGAGCAGGCGCTGATCGGCCAGGGCGGCGCGCCGGCCGATCCGCAGGCGGCGATCGACGGCCTGACCGCGGCTGCGCAGTCCTACCGGCGGGCGCTGGACCTGCATCCGGAGTGGCAGGACGCCGCACACAACCTGGAGGCCACCCGGCTGCGCCTGCAGCAGTTGCTGCAGCAGCTCCCGCCACCCGAGCAGTCGGGCGGCGAACCGCAGGAGCAGCAGGGACAACCGGGACAGCAGGCCTCCAGCCAGGACCCACAGGACGCCGACGGCGAGGAGGAAGACGAGCAGCAGGCGCCGCAGGCCGGCGAGCCCTCGCAGCAGGAGCCGCAGCCGGCGGCCGGGGAAGAAGACGACGAGCTCGACCCCGACGAGCTGGCTCGGGCGATTATCGCGGAGGAGGAAGAGCGCGCGGAGCAGCGCCGGCAGGAGCAACTCCCGACCGAGCCGGTCGAGCGTGACTGGTAGCCGTGGAAGTCCTGCATAGCGCCCCAAACCCGTCGCCTGCGGCTCCGCGTTTGGCCCATCCCCACCTCTCGCTTCGGAGTCTGTCGGCGTTCCCGCTTACGCGGCAAATCCGACAGACTCCTGGCGCGCGCATACGAGCTTTCCTCCGCGCCGTCCTGGCCGTGGCGGCGCTCTGCGGACTCGGCATCCCGATCGCGGCGCAGTCGCTGGCCGCGCGAGCGGCGGTGAGCGCCGCGGAGACCGAGATGGGCGTGCCGTTCACCCTGCAGATCGCGGTGGAGGGCAGCGACGCGGTGCCACAGGTCGAGCTGCCGTCGCTGGACGGCGTGTCAGTACGGCAGATGTCGGCAGGCCCCAACAGCAGCGAGTCGATCACGATCGCAGGGGGCCAGACCACCCGGCGGGTGCAGCGCCGCTACATCATCAACTACGAGCTGATCGCCTCGCGTGCCGGCGAGCTCGAGATCCCGTCGATCTCCGTCACGGTGGACGGGCAGCGCCTGTCGACCCAGCCGCTGGCCGTGACCGTCTTCACGCCTCCGTCGATCGAGGAGTACCGGTTGGTGGTCGAGGCAGCGGTCGACCGCGCGTGGGTGGGCCAGCCGATCACGCTGACGACCACCTGGATGTGGAAGGAGGGGCTGGGTCCGCGCCGGCTCCTCAGCTTCTCCCATCCGGTGATGCACGCCGCCGACGCCGACGTGGTGATCCTGCCCTCGCAGGGCGAGGTCGTGGAGCTGACCGTGCACGGCACCAACCTTGCGGCGGCGCAGCGAGCCCTGCGCCACGACGGCAAGGCGCATCTTGCGCTGGCCTTCGAGATGATCGTGGTGCCGCGGGAGCCCGGCCGCCTCGAGGTGCCGGCGGCCACCGTTTCGTTCGAGGGGATCGCCAGCTTCCGCACGGGGCGCGACGTGCTCGGCCGCACGGTGCGCGACATCCGGCGCCTGGTGATCTCCTCCGAGCCGCTGGCGCTCACCGTCGAGCCGCTGCCGGCAGCGGGGCGCCCGGGCGGCTTCTCGGGACTGGTGGGTACCTTCGAGATCGCCGCCACCGCCGCGCCGGTCGATGCGAAGGTGGGCGATCCGATCACGTTGGAGGTAACGGTGAGCGGGTCGGGCGATCTCTCTGGCCTTGTCGAGCTCGGCCTGAGCCACCTCGACGCGGCCGGCGACTTCCGCGTCGCAGCACAGCGGGTCGAGCGGGCTCCGGGGCGATTTCCGTCGCGGGCCACCTTCCGCACCACCGTCCGGGCGCTGCACGAGTCGGTGGGCGCCGTCCCGCCGGTGCGTCTGTCCTACTTCGATCCGCAACGCGGCGCCTATGCGGAGGCCGCCAGCGCGCCGATCGCGCTGGACGTGCAGCCGGCCCGGCAGGTGACGCTGCGCGACGTGGAGGGCGGCGCCCTGCGCGAGGCCGAAGGCGAGGGGCTCGCCGCCGTGGCTGCCGGCATCGCCCACAACTACGAAGGCGAGCGCCTGCTGCGGCGCCAGCGCTTCGACACCGCGGCGTTCGTGGGTTCCCCGGGCGGCGTGCTGCTGCTGGCCGCGGGCCCGTTGGCGGCCGGCATCGCCGCGCTCTGGATGCGCCTGCGGCGGCTGGCCGCGGCGGCGCCGGCCGCGCGCGGCGCCCTGGTTCGCCTGCGGCGGGCGATCGCCGATGCGGGAGACGATGCGGCGGCGATGGCGGCCGCCCTGCACGACTACCTGCGCGTGCGTCTGGGCACGAACGGCACGCCGGGACCCGAGCCGCTGGCGCGGGGGCTTGAGGCGCGCGGCGTCGGATCGGAGCAGGTGAACGAGCTGCGGGAGCTGCTGGCGGGACTGGACGCGACACGCTACGGGGGTATTGCCGCCGAGTCCGCGGAGGCGTTCGGCGCCCGCATCCTGCAGTGGGCGGAGACGGCGGACCCGATCCTGGCCCAAGGGGGAGGCTCGTGACCCGTGTGCGCCGGGCCGTGGCGCTGCTGCTGACCCTGGCCGTCGCCGCCGGGGCGGTCGCTCAGGAGCCGGCCGCCGGTGACATGGACGCGGGCGCGCTCCTTGGCGAGGCGGCCGACCTCTACCGGCAGGCGGACCAGCTCGAGAGCGCCGGCCAGTCGGCGGCCGCGGCCGAGGCGCTGCGCGGCGCGCTGCTCCGCTACGAGCGGGTGGGGTCCTCGACCGGCTGGAGCAACGGCCGGCTCGCCTACAACGCGGCCAACACCCATCTGCGGCTCGGCGACATGGGCCGCGCCGTGCTGATGTATCGGCGGGCGGCGGAGCTCATTCCCGGGGACCGCAACGTGCGCCAGGGGCTGGCCTACGCGCGCCGGCTGCGGGCCGACCGGATCGACGAGCCGGTGTCGGCCGGGTTGATGCGCGTGGTGCTGTTCTGGCACTACCTGCTGCCCACGCGGACGCGCGCGATCGCCTTCCTGGTGCTGTGGGGCGCGGTGTGGGCGGGCGTTCTGCTGCGCATGCTGGTGGCCGGCGTGCGGCGCCAGCGCTGGCTGCGGCCGGCCGGCGCCGCCTGCGTGCTGCTGGCCTTCGCGTCGGCAGGGTCGCTCGCGGCGGAGCTGGTCCAGGCATCCACGCCGCGCGGCGTGATCACCGCCGCCTCGGTGGTCGCCCGGCAGGGCGACGGCCACTCGTACGAGCCCAGCTTCGGGTCGGCGCTGCACGGCGGCACGGAGTTCCGGCTGCTGGAGGACCGGGGCGAGTGGTGGCATATTCGCCTGGCCGACGGCCGCGAGACCTGGATCGTCGCCGGCGCGGGGGAGCTGATCCGATGAAGGTGACCGGGGTGCGGGCCGTCTACCCGAAGTGGCGGCAGGTGCCGCCGCCTCACGCGTGGCAGGCCCATTTCTGGCAGATCGCGGTGCGCGTCACCACCGACGCGGGCGTGATCGGGCACGGCTACGGCGGCGGCGGCCAGCCGGCGGTGCACGTGATCAATGACCATTTCAGCCGCTTTCTGGTCGGACGGTCGATCGACGAAACCGGCGACATCGCCGCCGCGTGGGACGAGCTCTACCGGGTGTCGATCCCCTACGGCCGCGGCGGACTGGCGCAGATGGCGCTGAGCGGGGTCGACCTGGCCCTCTATGACGCGCTGGCCCGCGCCGAACGCTGCCCCGTGCACGGCCTCATCGGCCCGCGCACCAAGGAGGGGCCGGTGCCCGCATACGCCACCGGCAACGATGTCGAGCTGGCGACCCGCTACGGCTACCCGGCAGTGAAGCTGTCGCACCGCTGGCAGACCGAGGCGGACTTCGACAGCGCCGCCCGCGAACTGGAGGCCGCGCGCGCCGCGCTGGGCCCGGCGGCGCGGCTGATGGTGGACTGCTACATGTCCTGGCCGGCCGACGTCGCCGCCCGCATGGCCGAGTTGCTGGCGCCCTACCGGCCGTACTGGTTCGAGGACGTGGCGACTCCCGAGCACCTGTCCGAGCTGGCCGCGCTGCGCCCGCGCGTCAAGCCGGTGCTGCTGGCCGGCGGCGAGCACGACTACACGCCGGCGGCCTTCGCGGAGATCGGCCGCCACGGCGCGCTCGACCTCTGGCAGCCCGACGTCACCTGGGCCGGCGGCATCACCGGCACGCTGCGCATCCTGGAGCTGGCGCGCCGGCACGGCGTGCCGGTCGTCCTGCACCGTGGCGGCGAGCCATGGGGGCTGCACGTGATCGTCGCCACCGACTGCCTCGACCTGGCGGAGACCATGCCGCACCGATGGCAGGAGCCGCGCGATGACCTGTGGCTGGGCGAGCCCGAGGTCATCGACGGCTCGATCGACCCCGGCGATGAACCCGGCTTCGGCGTCCGCCTGAACGAGGAGTTACTGTAGCGTCTGTCCCGAACGCGGCGACTCGGGATCCAGCCAATTCTGGATCTCCAGGCCGTCGACGCGCTCGAAATGGCGGACGTTGCCCGTGATCAGTATCAGCGAACGGCTCAAGGCGATCGCGGCGGCCACCTTGGAGAAGACCGACGAGACCGACTGGAACCGGTCGGCTACACCAGCGATGACAGATCGGCAACCACCCCTGGGTGGTCTGACAGTTTCCTCTCCTGGTGGAATCGGCTGATCAGCCGCAGAGACCGCGCTGACAGATCCTCGCTCAGCGCAACGTGGTCGATCACCCTTCGGCCGCCGAAACCGAGCGCGGCGGTGGCAATCGTGATACCTGGCGGGATGGCGTCCCGCAGGGCACCCCGAATCTCCGGCGGCGCATATCCGCTCTGCCCAACCTGCTGGTTGAAGTCTCCCAGGACGATCAATCGCTTCGATGAGGCTCGCTCGAACACCTTCGGAAGGTCTGCCAGATACTGTCGGTGATCCTCCCAGGGTTTGCGCCTGACACTGTCGTCCGTCCACTTCGTACGCGAATGCTGGTAGGGTATGCAGACTCCAAGGATCGTAACATCGCCCAAAGGCGTGCGGGTGACGCCGGATACGAACCTGCCTGGAGGCATCGAGTATACTCCGAAGTCATCGACCTGTTTCCATGGCTCTCTCGACCAAAGGAGCACCTTCCGTAGGTTGTCGATCCCCTTTACGCCGTCCGGCTGAGAGTGGATCGTGTGGCCTGGCATGGCGGCTAACAGCCTGATGTCCGACTCCGTGATACACACGATGTCCGGAGCTTCCCGGTCGATACGGTTCAGGATCTCGTCGCGACGACTCCAGGATCCGGGAGTGGCCCACTCGACATTCCAGTTCACCACCGTCATGGAAACAGTTTCGTTCGGGCCGCTCATGTTGTCGCCAATACTACCAAGGATCACCCAGGCCAACGAAGAGCAACCCCGTCATGCGTCCGCATGCCAAGCGGGAACGATCGACAGAGCTTCGCTACGATCCGTTGTGCTTCGTCGCCGGCACCGGGTGACGCCGTAGAGGAGTTCTCCGTACGTGATGGCGGTCGTGAACTGGCAGGATGCCGGGATCACGGCGAGCGACGGGTTGCGACGGAGCGCCGCCGACAGGGTGTCGGTATCGAAACAGAACAACCGTCAGACCGGATCGGGGGCCGGCCGGTCTACGGCGCCGCGTTGCGCGTAGATCTCGGCAACGGCGTCATCGATGTCGTCCCAGTCGGAAAGGGCACCGGCTACGGCGGCCAAGCCGACCGGTTGCCGACGCGTCACGCCCCTGGCCGGTTCGCCAACTTCATTCGGTGGAACGATTCCCATGACCGGCGTGCCACGACGGGCGATGATGATCCGCTCGCCGCGGCCGACTCGTTCGATCAGCTCGGAGAACCGTCGCTTGGCTTCCGTGACATTGATGACGTGCACCAGCTCAGATGCCATAGAGCGACCTCTTCGCCCATCATGACATCATGTCAAGTGACCGGAAGCGCCGCCTCCTTGGGCGCCGGGTGGCGGGCGCCGGCCGATACGGTGCGGTTGAGCGCGGAGATCAGCGCCAGCGCGGACGCCTTGGCGATATTCGGGTGGGTGCCGGCCCCGAAGCGCTGCGTGCCGTCGTCGCGGACCACCTGAATGTAGGCGATGGCCGTGGAGTCGGTGCCCTGACCCAGCGCGTGCTCGGAGTAGTGGGTGAGCTTGAAGTCGCCCCAGCCCGCTTCGCCGAGCGCGCCCTTGAGGGCGTCGATCGGTCCGTTGCCGCTGCCGGTCAGCTCCGTCTCCCGGCCCTCGATCTCCACCGTGAGGCGGCCGTTCATGCGTGAGCTGTCCTGCGGGTCGCTGGAGATCGCGTAGTCCAGGAAGCGGATCGGTTGGTCGGCTTCGAGGTATTCGCTCCTGAAGGCCTCCCAGATCTCCGCCGCGTTCACCTCACGTCCCGTGCGGTCGGTGAGTGTCTGGACCACCTCTCCCACCTCGGGCTGCATGGTCTTGGGGAGTTGGCAGCCGAATTCGGCCTCCATCACGTAGGCCACGCCGCCCTTCCCGGACTGGGAGTTGATGCGGATGATCGCCTGGTAGGAGCGGCCGATGTCGGTGGGGTCGATCGGCAGATAGGGGACCTCCCACAGCCCGTCTCCCTGCGCGGTCATGCCCTTGTTGATGGCGTCCTGATGCGAGCCGGAGAAGGCGGTGAACACCAACTCGCCGGCGTATGGATGGCGGGCATCGATCGGCAGTTCGGTGCAGGCGTCGGAGATTCCGATCAGACGGCCGAGATCGCTCAGATCCAGCCCGGGATCCACGCCCTGCGTGTACAGGTTGAGGGCGACCGTGACGATGTCGACGTTGCCGGTGCGCTCGCCGTTGCCGAACAGGGTGCCTTCGACCCGCTCGCCGCCGGCCAGCATGCCCAGCTCGGTGGCGGCCACGCCGGTGCCGCGGTCGTTGTGGGTGTGCAGGCTCAGGATGATGCTGTCGCGGCGCTGCACGTTGCGGAGGAACCACTCGATCTGGTCGGCGTACACGTTGGGCGTCGCCAGTTCGACCGTTGCCGGCAGGTTGATGACGATGCGCCGGTCGGGGCTGGGATCCCACGCCTCGATCACGGCGTCGCACACCTCGACGACGTAGTCCAGCTCGGTGCCGGTGAAGCTCTCCGGCGAGTACTCGTAGACCACGTCGGTGTCGGTGCGGTCGGCCAGCTCGCGGACCAGGCGGGTGCCATCGACGGCGATCTGCCGGATCGCGGCGCGATCCTTGCGGAACACCACGCGGCGCTGCAGCTCGGAGGTGGAGTTGTACAGGTGCACGATCGCCTGCGGCGTGCCCTCGATCGCCTGGAACGTGCGCCGGATCAGGTGGTCGCGGGCCTGCGTGAGCACCTGCGGATACACGCCCTCCGGGATCAGGCCGTTGTCGATCAGGGTGCGCGTGAAGTCGAACTCCACGGCGGACGCGGACGGGAACCCGACCTCGATCTCCTTGAAGCCGATGTCGACCAGCAGCGAGAACATGCTGAGCTTCTGCTCCAGGTTCATCGGATTGATGAGGGCCTGGTTGCCGTCGCGGAGGTCGACGCTGCACCAGATCGGTGCGCGGTCGATGGTCCGGTTCGGCCAGGCGCGGTCCGGCAGATCGATCTGCGGGAACGGCCGGTACTTGTCGATAGTGCCTCGTTGCATGGTTCTCTCCTTTATCCTTGAGGACTTCCACAGGCTCAAAAAAAGCCCAGGCTCATCGGTCGATCGGGTCGACCGTCAAGCCTGGGCTGCTTCGTGCCGCTCGGTGCGCTACATGAGCGCTCCCGCGGGGCATCGGGCACCCCAGGCCGTAAGGCCCAGGAGCTCAAGAAGCAGATCGAGTAGGCTCGGCAGGGATACGCGCGTGTTCATAGCGTTGTTACCCTAATCTACGGCATCCGCACGGCGGTACGCAAGCCCCTGCGGCGAGGAGCGACTACGCGGCGCCTTCTCCCGGTTTGTCCGCCGGCTGGTTGCGGCGCCCCAAGAACACCTCTTCGATGATCCTCTCGACCTTCGACAGCCGGTCGCCGATGTTGACGATCCGCGCGGTGAGCTCCTTGAAGCCGGCGTGCACAGGCACTGGCGTCGACATGCCGGGCGGCGGCGCGTACATTCAGCCAGGATCCCTGCAGTGCCGTTCACGGTTGAAGACTTCCACGACTTGGTGAGACTGCTCGAAGAGCGTCCGGAGTGGCGGGCGGAGATGCGCCGCCTGGTATTGAGCGACGAGTACCTGGCCGTGCCGGAGCAGATCGCGGAGTTTCGCCGTGATGCCGAGCAGCGCTTTCGCGAGGTCGACGAGCAGATCGCCGAGGTGCGGCGCGAGGTCGCCGAGGTGCGGCAGGAGGTAGCCGAGCTACGGCAGGAGGTAGCCGAGCTACGGCGGGACACCGAAAGCCAGTTCAGTCGCGTCGTCCTGCAAATCGGGCAACTCCAGACCGACATGAAGACCGTCAAGGACGACGTCGCTCAACTCAAGGGCGAGAACCTGGAGCGCCGCTACCACGAGCGCGCGCATGCCTATTTCGGACGCCTGATCCGCAAGGCGCAGGTCGTCACACCGGAGGAACTCTCCGGCATGCTGGAGGATGCCGAGGGCCGTGGCGTTCTGTCCGCGAGCGACCGGGACGAAGTGGGGTGGGCCGATCTGGTCCTGCGCGGCAGGTGGCGTGCCGATGATCGGCACGTCATGGTGCTCGCGGAGATCTCGTCGGTCGTCGACCGGCACGACGTGCTGCGGGCCACGGACCGAGCGACGCTGCTGGCCAAGCTGGGCACGCCGGTGGTGCCGGTGGTAGCGGGAGCGTCCGTGACCGAGCGGGCAGCCGACATGGCGCGGAGCCGCAACGTGTGGCAGATGCTGAACGGACGGGTGGTCGAGCCGGCCGGCGACTCCTGATCGCGCACGGCCGTTCGCCGCGGTGCCGGGGTTGATTCGTCGGCCTCAGGCTGCGAACGTCCCCGCATGCGCGTGCTTCTGAGCCCGGGCGAGAGCGAGCTGGCGCGGACCCTGAGCGACCGCCTGACCGGTCACGACGCGGTGCTCGATGTCGAACCGGAGATCGATCCGGAGTCGGGGGCGCGGACCCTGGCCGCCGGGTTCGACGCGGTGGTGCTGACGGGGCTGCCGGACGGGGACTCGGATCGGCCGGCCGATGCGTCGGCCGTGCTGGATCGGGCGACGCGCCTGGCCTATGACCTGATGAGCGCCGCGGCCGAGTCCGGGGTGGGCCGCTGCGTGTACCTGAGCTCGCTGCGGCTGCTGGCCGGCTACGCGGCGCATCACACCGTCACCGAAGGATGGAGACCGCTGCCGCCGTCCGACGATGCGGCGCTGCTGGGCTGCCATCTCGGCGAGCAGATCGCGCTGGAGTTTGCCCGCGAACGCCGCATGGAGGTGGTCACGGTGCGGCTCGGCTACCCGGTCGTTCCCGGCTCGCGCAGCGCCCTCACCGACGCACACGGAGACGCTACCATCTGCACCGACGACGTGGTGGCCGTGGTGTCCGCCGCGCTCACGGCGCCGGTCAGCCAGGCATGCACGGTCGTGCACGCCCAGTCGCCCGTCGCGGACGCCCGGTACCTGATGCGCCAGGCCGCCGAGCTCCTGGGATACCCCGAAGAGGTGCCCGTGTGAAGGTGCTGATCGTCGGCGGCAACGGTTCGATGGGGCCGCACGTGGTGGCCGCGCTGCGCGGGCGGCACGAGCTGCGCGTGACCGACATCAACGCGGCGCCGCCGGGCTTCGCCCACGAGTACCGGCAACTGGACGCCGGTGACCACGACGGCGTGATCGCTGCCGCGGAGGGCATGGACGCGATCGTCAACCTGTCGGTGTCGCGCTGGGACCGGCACGGAGCCTGGGATGTCAACGTGCGCGGCAACTACAACGTGGCCGCCGCGGCCGTGCGGCACGGCATCCGCACCATCGTCAACACCGGCCCCTACTACCAGGTGGCCGGCCCCTCGTACGACGAGTTCGACTTCGGCCTGCACCCGGACATGCCGCCGCAGCCGGGAACGCTCCTGTATGCCCTCACCAAGGCGCTCGGCCACGAGGTGCTGCGCGTCTTCAGCGAGCGGCACGACCTGTACGTGCAGACGCTCCTGTTCTACCTGATGCGCCACCCGACCGCGCCGCGCAGGCTCGACGAGCACGAGAAGGGGGGCGTGGGCCGGGACATGATCCCGCCGTACATCGTCGCCTGGCCGGACACCGGGCTGGCGGCGCGCGCCGCGCTGGAGGTCGACCACGCCCGGCTGCCGTCACGGTGCGAGACCTACTTCGTGTTCCCGACGATCCCGCACGGCAAGTATCGCAACGACAAGCTGGCCCGCGTGCTGGGCTGGGAACCGCCGCACCGGCTGGAGCACCTCTGGATGCGGCGGATGGACCGCTGACACACCCGAAGGAGAAACTCATGTACGTCTACACGGGAAGCTTTACCGAGATAGATCTGGCGGATCACGGCCGCGGCCGGGGCATCTACCGCTTCGAACTCGACACGGAGGGCGGCGCGCTGTCCGGCATGCAGCTCGCAGCAGAGGCGCCCAACCCCAACTACGTGCTGTTCAGCCGCGACGGCACGCGGCTGTACTCGGTCGCGGAGGATAGTTTCACCAGCGAGCCGAGCGGCACCGCGGTTCGGCTGTACGACGTGGACCGCGCAACGGGAGCGCTGACGCTGCGCTCGGCGGTGGAGTTCGGCGTCACCGGGCCGTGCCACATGAGCCTGGACCCGCGGGAGCGCGCGGTCTTCGTCGGCTGCTATACGGGCGGCGGCGCCGTGATGGTGCCGCTCGGCGGCGGGGGCGATCCGGGCGACCCGGTCGAGGTGCGGCATGAGGGGTCGAGCGTCAACCCGGAGCGGCAGGAGGCGCCGCACCCCCACTCGGCGAACGTCACCGCCGACGGCCGCTTCCTGCACGTGCCCGACCTGGGCATCGACCGGGTGGTCACCTACCGCGTCGAGCACGGCCCGGCGCGCCTGACGCGCATCTCGGATGCGGCGTCGGCCCCCGGCGCCGGCCCGCGCCACATGACGTTCACGCCGGACGGTGCGTTCGCCTACGTGATGGGGGAGATGGCCTCCACGATCATGGCGTTCCGGTGCGAGAGCGACGGCGGGCTCACCCACCTGCAAACCCTCTCGTCGCTGCCGGCCGGGTACTCGGGCGAGAACTCGACCGCGGACGTGCGCATGCATCCCCGCGGCCACGTCGTGTACTGCTCCAACCGCGGCCACGACTCGATCGCCGTGTTCTCGATCGACCCGAAGACGGGCGATCTCGCGCAGCTCGGGCACGTACCCACCGGCGGCCAGACGCCGCGCGGCTTCAACGTGGACGCCTCCGGCACCTGGCTGCTGGCGGCCAACGAGCAGAGCGACACCGTATTCAGCTTCCGCGTCGACGGCGCCGACGGCATGCCGGTCCCCACCGGCTCGTCGATCGAGGTGCCGCGCCCGACCAGCGTCGCCTTCGCCCCGGCCTGAGCCGAGCCCTCCGGCACTTGTCGGCTCAGGATCATGCGAGCATCAAGCGCTCGCCCTTCGGCTTCGGGACCGGTTCGCCGAACTCACGCGCAGTATCGATCCAGAGCTGTATCGCCTCCTTTACCTGCATGAGCGCGGCCTCTTGGCTGTCGCCGTGCGCCATGCACCCGGGCAGCTCCGGCACCTCGGCGACGAAGGTCTGGTCCTGGTTGCTCCAATAGAGGATGATTTCATACTTGTGAATCACTCGTCCCTCCCAACTGGTATTTCAGGATCACGCGGCGTACCTGTCTCACCTGGTAGGGCTTGGCGTTCGCGCCGTCCCGCTGCAGGTTGACTTTCTCCACGACGCCGCGTCTCCGATAAAGGTAGTGGCTTCCCCGCGTGCGCTCGTCGAAGCCCAAGTGCCGCATCAAGGCGCGAAGGTCGGCGAATCGGATGTTGGCATCCGACTTGCCGCGGAGTATCCTCTCGATAAGTCGCTCGTATCGGCTCATCGCAGACGGCGCTGCTTCACGGCGTCACAGACTCCGCACGAGCGTCGTGCAGATAACGTGCAGAGGCCGGCCCATCTTCGTAGATCCGCTCAGCAGACAGCATGACCTTCGTTGGTGGTGTGCGCGTCGTACTCCCAACACATGCCCCTGGCAGTTGCGTCGAGCACGTGGTCAGCCCGTTCCGATGCCGGCAAGCAGGTCCTCCACACTGGTGGCGACCTCGTATCGCGCCGGCGGGTCCCGCACCTCCAGCGCCGCGAAGTGCGCGCGTCCGCACGTGATCTTGGCGTCTTCGGTGAGGCGTAGGTCGTCCGCGTAGAGGCTGCCTTTCGTCTCGACCACCAGATACAGGCGGGTCCCCGCATCGGTGTCCACCAGGACGGCCCAATCCGGGCGGTATGCCCCGAGCGGGGTCGGCACCGCGAACCAGCCGGGGAGCTTGGCGTACACCTTCACGGCGGTGTTCTTTTCGAGCTGATCCGCAAACCGGGCCTCGACGTCGGACTCGTAGACGACCTGCTCGTACACCGACTTGGTGGCAGCGTGCATGTTCCTGAGATATCCCGTCAGCTCTTCGTTCTCGAACAGCTCCTGCGCATAGTAGTGGTCGTCGCCGAGCCGTTGGTACTTGATGCCGTGCACCACCGCCCGCCGCTTGCACCGCTTGATGGCCTGCTCCGCCAGCTCGATGAATGCCTGCGGGTTGCGCTTGAAGTCGTCGAGCCGGCGGCTGTCGCTGAGAATCCGCTGGATGCTGCGCCGGGTGAGGCGCGTCCGGTCCTGCAACTCGGTCAGCACGTCCGGCAGGGGAATGTCGCGTTCGTCCAGCACCACCGTCGCCGCGCCGCTCCTCTCGGTGGCCTGTACGCCGGCCTGGCCGATGGCGATGTCGGCCTTGCGCCATTGCAGCCGCGTCGGGGGAATGTGCGGCGCATCCTGAAGCGCCCGGGCGCACTGCGCGATCAGTCCGTCGTTGTCGAACTGAACCCGGTAGGTGGTCTTGTGCTTGATGCGGTCCCACAGTTCCTTGAACTCGGCGCCTTGGAGAACCGCCTGGCGCGGGCGCACCCCCTTCCGCTCATCGGCGTTCTTGATGTCGAGGCGTCCCGCCAACGCGCGCAGCACTTCGGCGATTTCGGTGCGCTGCGCGTCGAATCGCTCCGGTGGCGTGAAGCTGTCGTCCTTGAGCCCCTCGCGCAGGGAGTCCTGGATGCGTCCGTGCGCGTCGATGTAGTCCGCCCCGTGCAGGTGCTGCCAGAGTTCCAGCGACGCCGCAACGCCGAGGACGGAGGTAGTCCCATCGTCGCCGGCAACCGGAATTCTCGCAAACTGATGCATCTCCACGACGCCGAAGCGAATCCGGGTTTCTTCCTCAATCTCCCGTTGCAGTTGCTCGGCGAACTCCTCGTAGCTTTCCCTCGCCACGACCGTCAGCGTATTGACGTCGAAGCCGCGCACGCGTTCGCCCTGGCGGTTGACGCACAGGCGCAGTCCTCTCCCGATGGTCTGGCGCCGTTCCCGCTCGGTGCGGACGTCGCGCAGCGCACAGATCTGGAAGACGTTGGGATTGTCCCAGCCTTCACGCAAGGCCGAATGGGAGAAGATGAACTTGAGCGGCGTGTCGAGGCTCAGGAGCTTCTCCTTCTCCTTCATGATCAGGTTGTAGGCACGTTCCGCGCTGTCCCGATTGGCCTGGTTGTTCTCCGCCGTGTCGGTCCAGCCGCCCCTCCTGTCGATCGAGAAGTAGCCGTCGTGCACATCCTCGGCGGCCGCGGTGAGATCGACCTCCCGAAACAAGGTGCGGTAGTCCGGATGGTTGGCGAGGCGCCGATACTCCTCCTCGAAGATCACGGCATAATCGCCCTTGACGGCGCTGCCGTCGGCCTCATACCGCCGATAGCGTTCCACCCTGTCGATGAAGAACAGGCTGAGCACCTTGATCCCCTGCGGACGAAGGCGCTTCTCCTTGTCGAGATGCTCGCGAATCGTGCGGCGGATCATCTCTCGCGCTACGGCACTGCCGTCCAGGTCGCCCCAGGCTTCTCCCCGCCGCAGGTATTCTTCACCGCCGGGAACGCGAAGCTCGACGAACTCGTTTCGTTTCTCTACGCGGATCTCGCCGATCCGGCAATCGCGGTACACGGCACGGCCTGTCGCCTGCTCCAGGTCGTCTCCATCGTGGACCCTGCGCTCCGTGCGGCGGACCCGGGCCCCGTCTTCGACGTCGAGTTCTACCGTGGCGGAAATGACCCCGCGCCGGTTGCTCGTAGACACCACGCGGACGTAGGGCTTGTTGTGGGCGTCTTCGACGGTGGCTGCCGCCACCTCGATCTGCTTCACCAGTTTGCGTTGGTACGCATCGACGGCATGGAGCCGGTACACCATGTGATGCTTGTCCACGTGCGTTGCCGAGTAGCGCAGCGTACCGAGGGGGTTCATGGCGCCCAACGCTTCCTTGCCGCGCCCGGCCAGCCCGCCGTCCACGCTCTGAGGCTCGTCGACGATCAGAATCGGCCGCGTCGCCCTGATGAGGTCGATCGGCCGCTCGCCCCCGGTCTTCTCGCTGTCCTTGTAGAGGTTGTTCACGTCCCTCTTGTTGATGGCGCCGACAGTCACCACCATGATCTGGATCTGCTGGCTGGTGGCGAAGTTGCGCACCTGCCCGAGCTTGGTCGAGTCGTAGAGGAAGTACTCGAACGGCACGCCGGCATAGAGCGACCGGAAGTGGTCGTCGGTGAGCTGGAGCGACTTGTAGACTCCTTCCTTGATCGCCACCGACGGCACCACGATCACGAACTTGGTGAAACCGTAGCGTCTGTTCAGCTCGAAGATCGTGCGCAGGTAGACGTAGGTTTTCCCGGTCCCCGTTTCCATCTCGACGGTGAAGTCGCCGGACTCCAGGGACCCCGACTGAGGCAGGCCGTTGTGAAGTTGAGTGTCTCTCAGATTCTCGAGAATCTCGTCATCGACCAGGGTCAGGCGGTTGCCGATGCCCAGGCCCGTGTCATGGAAAGGAAGGTCAGCCGCGTCCCGGGTGACCGTGAACTCTGTTCGACACATTTCCTGACCGCGGAACAAGCCACAGACCGCTTCCACTGCCTGACGTTGGAAGTCGAGGTCGGGCTCGAAACGAAGCTTCATGGCCGGTGAAGACCTCTTGCGCTACGCTGTGGGCTCAGCACCACCCGACCATCCGGCGCTCGCATCACACGAACTCGTACACCGGCGTCCGGATGGTCCGTGTCGGGCTCGGGCGTTCGCGTATGATCTGGTGCAACCGCTCGACGGTCTCCGGAGAAAAGTGGTTCTCGCCGGTCTCTACGTTGGTCCTTGCCGGAACGTTCTCGATGACGAAGAGGCGCCCGTCAACTTCGACGTGGTACGTGACCCTCCTGTCCACCAGAGTCTCGTTCCATCCCGTGGCGTCAGCCACCGTTCCGCCTCCTTACCTTGAATTCCAGCCATCTCGACGGATCGGGTTCGTACAGGGTGATGAGCTTGATAATCGGCCTCGACGGATAGCTGCAATGGACGTGTAGCGGCCTCTTCGCAGTCGTGAAGCCCAACATCAGACAACTCGGACCGTACTTGTCATCCGGGTAGTCCTCGATGATCTCGCACGCTGCCATCGCCTCGCGAACTTCCTGGACGCGAATGCCTCGGACAATGGTCTGGTCCGTCGCATGTTCGGAGAACTCGAACACCCCCGCCCGGACCTTCTCTCGTATCGCAACCGCGATGTCTCCGGATTGATCGTTAGCCATTGGTCCACGGCTACAGACTCCGCACGTTGCCGAGTCCGCGCTGCTCCAGGATGGCCGTAAGGTTGGTCTTGGCCACGTCGTCGGCGAAGGCGCTGTCGCGGAATACCACGGTGGTGTCGCCGGCCGGCTCAAGCTCGGCGTGCCAGTCGGCGATGCCGAGACCGAGCGGCTCAACCTGATCGGACGCGATGCTCTCTGCCAGACAGGCGATCAGCGTACCGGCGCCAACGGAGCGAACCGTCTTGCCGGCTATGGCGCGCGTCTCAATCGGTACGCACAGGTCAAGGCCGAGCTTCAGCAACAGCTCGTAGAGAATGTCGTCTTCGTTACGGCCCGCCCTGATGTGCTCGACATTGTCGAGCAACGTCGCCTCTATATCGTCACGGTCGGGAGTCCATGCTCGGATGTTGGAAGCGTCGAGCTTAAACACTCGAAACCCGACGTCTCCGACGACCAAGCCGTCTTTCTCCTTGAGTTCAGTACCGACCCTGCGAACGCGCTCCTTGGTAATGTCCGCGATAGTTGCGAAATCATCACGCCCTGTTGGTTCTGGAACTTGCACGGATATGAACCTTCTGCGACCGGAGTCATCTTTGTTTAGGCGTAAGACAGCTTCAAACGTACTTCCTGAGCCCGCGAAGAAATCCAAAACGATAAAGCTATTTGAAGGATGCGCGTACTGGATGAGTCGAGCTATTAACGCGGAAGGCTTGGGAAATGGAAAGATTTTTTTGATCCCCAAATAATCTGGCTAACTCAGCCGTTCCGATCTGTGTATACGGACCCTCCAGGATCGAGAAAGGTTTGGCGCCGCGTACTGTTCCGCTTTCATCCTTGAGGTACTGTTTGTAGTTCACAGACCATCTTCCATTCTTCTTCGCGATGACGAGCTCATCGTTCTCAAGCGCTGCCATAGTCCTCGTATACTCCCACTGCCACTGTTTGTCAGGCCAGATCGCTTCTCCGTTATAGGGGATTGGGTATCGCAAGTTAGGACGTTCATCATTGCTCGTCGTGGCAAGTGGCTGAACTCGAAATGGTCCCCTATCTTCGAATTTCTCATCACGGAACTTATAGTACTTCTGAGTCTCTGGGTTTGGAGGAAGCTCGAGTCGGCCGATAGTGTCTCGACTCTTTGCGAAACAGAGGACGTACTCGTGCAACACTACGACATGCTTCGTCTTGGCTCCGCCGCCGTATGATTTCTTCCATACGATCTGTGAGACGAAACTCTCTTCACCAAATATCTCATCAAGCATCCGCCGTAGGTTCGACACTTCGTTGTCGTCACAAGACACGAAGATTAGACCATCGTCAAGCAACAGATGCCGTGCCAGATGCAGTCGCGGATACATCATGTTGAGCCAGTCGGTGTGGAACCTCCCTGATGCCTCCGTGTTCGACGACAGCTTCCATTTTTCTCCGTCGAGCTGCCCGGTAATCGTCAGATAGTTCCGGGTATTATCACTGTAGTCGTCGGGATAGACGAAGTCGTTGCCCGTGTTGTATGGTGGATCGATGTAGATGATCTTCACCTTGCCGGTGTAGCTCTTCTGCAGAAGTTTGAGCACCTCCAGGTTGTCGCCCTCAATCATCAGGTTCTGTGTCGTGTCCCAGTCGACGCTGTCTTCCGGACACGGCCGAAGGGTGCCTGTGGAGGGTGTGAGCGCGAGTTGGCGCGCTTGGCGCTTGCCGTGCCAGTTGAGGCCGTACTTCTCCTCGCGCTCGTCCTCCGCGCTGCCGAGGAGCTGCTTGAGGACGTCGAAATCTGCGCGGCCTTCGGTGAATGCTTCCGGGAACAAGTCCTTCATCTGTTCGAGGTTCTCGGCGATTACATCCGGGGAGCGGGATGCCGAGTCTCCGGCGGTCAGCTTCTTCACGCGGTCTCCTGTGTCTTCACTGCGGAGAGCGGTCCTGTTTCAATCGGCCTCGGGCGACTCATGCGTTCGTGACCTTCGACTTCGAGGTCTTGCAGCGCGGCGCGGCGCTTCTTCCGTAGCTCAGCGAGTTCCAGGTTCAGTGCCACCCGCCTGGAGAGTTGCCTCTCGCGGCGGGCGTCGGCGAGCAGCTTCGCTATCCGCGCGCCGAGGCTCCGGTACGCGTCGATCGCCGCGGCCGTCCGAGCCGCTGCCGCCGCTGAACCGGGCATCACGAACTCCCCGGTAACGCGAGCGGCGTTCAGCGCTTGAACCGCGTCGATCCAGCGCTGGTAGAGCGCCTGCAACGTGGCTCGCGGCTCGCTGCGCAGCGCCAGAGCGCACATGAACGCATCGGTCAACTCGTCCCCGCGACCGCTGCCGAGCGGAGCACTGATGATACCACCATCGAGCACCGTCCTGCCGGCTTCGACCTGGGACCATCGCTTGTGGGCCAGCGACACACCCACGGCCTCTCCCTGCCCGGTAAAGAGCAGCAGCGGGTAGGGCACCGCGCGGTGCGCCAACTCCGTCAGCCGCTCGGTGCGTACGCTGGGGCGAAGCGTGAGCGTCAGTACCGCGACCTCCAGGTACTCGCGAACCTCGTCGCGGTACGCAGCCACGCCTACCGTCGTCGGTTTCAGCACGGCGAGCCAGCGGATCTCTTCCACGCCGTCGCGGATGCGTCGCTTGTCGGTCGCGGTGGCGGCGCCGTTCTCGATCAGCAGTGTCTTGGGCACGCGGCGGTCGACGTACGCGTCCGCCGGGAGCCCGAGCGCCGCGACGGGATCGAACGCCGTCATGCCGCTTCCTCCGCGAGCACGATGAGGAACGCCACGACCTCGACGTCGTCGATGCCGGAGAACTCACCCGCCAGCGCATGAGTTCCGCCGGGGGAGAACAGGCTGGCAACTGCGCGTTCCTCCTGCTTGCCGGCGACCGAGGCGACAGACGCCGCCAGCAGCCGTTGGGCATGACGCATGTCACGATCGCCTCGTGTCGCCCGGTCGAAGCGCGCGCACGCGCCGGCGTCCGGGATCTCGCGGCCCAGACACAGACGCCTGATGCGATCCAGAATCCGCTTCGCTTGGGTGAAGGGGAGGAGCACGGCACCGTCATCGCCGACGTGCACCAGGTAGTGGGGCGCGAGCGGATAACCCGGCTCGAACGAATGCGAGCCGGTTGGACCTTCTGCGCGCAGGCAGAAGATCATGCCGGGCGGCGTCTCGGCGTCGGCAGCCGTGGTCACCGCGTAGACGCCGAGCGGCAAGCGATCCAGGGTATCCGACCTGTCCCTCCGGTAGTCCGCCAAGTCGATGCGGAAGTCGGTCAACGTCAGATCGGCAATCGACACTCCGGACGACAGATCCTCCAGGTCGATGACCGCGTCCTGCAGCTTTAGTAGCTGCCTGCGGCGGTACTCCAGGTCGTTCATCGGATCGCCCGACTGCTGCTCGATCAGATTTTCCTCGCCGGTCGCGGAAATGTCGAGCAGCACCATGCGCCCACTCACGCGCTGCTCCAGACGCAGGTATTCCTCCAGTTCCAGGTTGGGCCAGAAGTTGACGAGCTGAATCCGCTCATTGGGGGCGCCGATCCGGTCGATGCGCCCGAAGCGCTGAATGATCCGTACCGGGTTCCAGTGGATGTCGTAGTTGATCAGCCAGTCGCAATCCTGCAGGTTCTGACCTTCCGAAATGCAGTCGGTCGCGATCAGCAGGTCGATCTCACCTTCCGCGGCGAGATCTTCGGGCCGTTCCTTGGTGCGCGGCGCGAACGCGGTGAGGATCGATACCAGATCCTTGCGCAGTCGCGGCAGGGTCGTCTGGTTCCCACCGGTGCCGGTGACGAGAGCAGCTTCCAGCCCCAGCTCGGCGCGAGCCCACGGCGCCAGCTCCTCGTACAGATAGCGGGCGGTGTCCGCGAACGCCGTGAAGACGATCACCTTGCGGTTGGCCGGGTTGATGGGGTGGCGGCGCTTCCGCTCGATCACCGCGCGCAACTCGGCGAGCTTGGCGTCGCGCGTCGCGGTGACCTGGCACGCCGCCGCGTGCAGCGTCGCGAGGCGATTGCGATCTTCGATCAGATCCTGTTTCCAGCGGATCTGGTCGACGTCCTGAAGGAGGACCTTGACCTTGCGGCCGACCAGGAGACTCTCGAATGCCGGGTCTTCGATGTCCACCTCCGCGATGTCGATCTCTTCCAGCTCGTCGGCCTGCTCCTCGATGCGGGCGAGCGTGCCCTCCACGTCGGCGAGCTGGCGCCGCACCGTGAGCGCAAAGGAGGTCACCGAGCTCTCCATGCGCTTCAGCGCGTTGACGCGAATGAGCTGTACCAGGCTCTCCTCGCGATCGGCCTGCCGGAAGAAGCCCTCGCCCCGTTCGAGCTTGGTGCTGTACTTCGCGTCGTACGCCTCCCGCTTGTGCGGCAGCACGTAGCGCAGCGGCGCGTAGGCAGCCAGGTTGAGACGTCGGATCTCCGAGTTGATCTCGCGAATGGAAGGGAACGCTCCCGCGATGTCTACGTCCGGCTTGAGGTTGATCGGCTTCAGCCGCTCGGGAAACCGTCCGGTCTGCGCCGTTCCGTAGTACTTCTCGATGTGCCGCCGTGAGCGGGCGATGGTGAGCCGGTCGAGCAGCGTGAAGTAGTCGAATCCCAGCATCTCGATGAGCCGCGGCGGGGTGCGCTCGTCGTCGTCGAGATCGAGCCATCGGTTGAACTGCTTCTGCGCGAGCCGTGTGGTGGCGTCGATACTATCGATGCCGTGGTCGGCGAGGGCGGCATCGTCCGCTTCCGTAGCGAATGCGATCTGGTTGCGCAGGTCGGCCAAGCGGTTGTTGACCGGCGTCGCGGACAGCATGAGCACGCGTGTCTTCACGCCGTCGCGGATGATCCTGCGCATCAGGCGGTCGTAGCGCGTCTCGCCGCCCTGCCGGGGGGTCCGCTTGTTGCGGAAGTTGTGGGATTCGTCGATGACGACGAGGTCGTAGTTTCCCCAGTTCACGTAGGCCAGGTCGATGTCGCCGGAGAGCCCGCCGTCGCGCGACAGGTCGGTGTGGTTGAGGATGTCGTAGTTGAAGCGGTCGCCGGCAAGGAAGTTGCGGCGATCGTTGGAGCGGTAGAGTGACCAGTTGTCGCGCAGGCGCTTCGGGCACAGGACGAGGACGCGGTCGTTCCGAAGTTCATGGTACTTGATGACGGCGAGTGCCTCGAAGGTTTTCCCGAGCCCGACGCTGTCAGCGATGATGCACCCGCCGAACCGGTTGAGCTTGTCGATGGCTCCGACGACTCCGTCGCGCTGAAACTTGAAGAGCTTCTTCCAAACGGCCGTGTTGCGGATGCCCGTGGCTGACTTGACGATCCGCTCCTCGTCCAGTTCCTCGCCCTGGGTACGGAACAGGTGGTGCAGTATCCACGCATAGACACTGAGCGGATCGCGGTGGGCTGCAAGTGACCGCAGCAGGTCCACGACACCGGTCTTTGCGCTGCAATCCGGCGGCAGAGCAGCCCACTGCGCATCGAACCACTCGCACAACCGCTCGCTCTCCTCGGCGGTTTCCGATGCCTGGATCAGGTTGAGTGGGTTCCCCGGAGCCAGGCCGAGCCCGTCGGTGCTGAACGAGAACGAACCGAGCACGGCTTGCTGCGGGCTTCCCTCACCGTTGCGCAGCACGACGGCTCCCTGCGGGATGGGTCGGTCGGCTCTGCGGACCTCGACCGTCTTCTCGACCCAGTCCGCGCAGCGGCCAGCCAGCCAGCGGCCCTGCAGGCGGTTGCGCGCAGCCCGGTCTCCATCCGCCCCGAACAGTCCGAGTTCCGCATCTCCGGGAGGCAGGACAAGGCGCGCGTGCGCCATGCGGGCGAGCTTCTGGGCAAGTTCACCGAACGCATGGAGCGACAGCGACTCAGAGGCCAGGTCCATCCGATTGCCGGGTTGAAGCCACGGTCGAATCAGATCGACCATGCGGTCGGTGCCTCTATTGGAGACGATTCTCATCTCGATGCATGGTTGAGCGAGCTCGCCGAGTGTAGCCGAGGCGGAGGCACACAAGGAAGCGCCGGACCGACCGCCTCCGCTGCCGTTGTGGAAGAATATGCTACCGGTTATCATGGTGACCGGTAAGAAAAATGACCGATTCAGGACCTCTCCTGGAAACCCTCAAGTCCATGATCCTGGACTTCCAGGAGATGGAGCTTCAGACCGGCGTGCCCCGGCGCCTGCGCATCGAAACGGTCCGCGGCAAGGCGACCGTCTGCATCGGCGTACGCCGCAGCGGCAAGTCGACCTACCTGTACCAGTCGATCGCGCGCCTGCTGGAGCAGGGCGTCCCTCGCCGGAACGTCCTCTACCTCGACTTCTTCGACGACCGGCTGCACCGACTGCGGCACCGGCTATCGAGGTGGTGCCGGCCTGGAGGTTCCTGCTCGACACCGATCCCGCTGGGGACTGAGCGCGACAGGGCCCGCTAGTCCGTCACCTTGTCCAGCCAGTCGGCGTCGATGTTCGATACCGAAGTTCACGCGCGTGCCGCCGCGCCTCGGCGATCCGGGCCGCGACCATCCGATGAGAACATCACGCGAGCATCAGGCGCTCGCCCTTCGGCTGGGGTACCGGATCTCCGTCATGTCATCCGCCGGCTTGGGCGATGCGTCGCGCCATCCACTCCACGTAAGCGGTGCGGGTCATGCCTCGACGTCGAGCCTCGCCGTCAATGAACGCGGCGACTCCCTCGTCGAGCGTGAGATTGGCGCGTATGCTCCGGCCCGACAGACGGATCAATGGGATCGAGACCAGGGTATGTCCGGCGGGCGTTTCGACCTGTTCGATGGCTGACGGCGGCGCGATCGTCTCGCCGTCGCGCTCCGCTTCGATCACATAGTCGCGCAGAGCCTCTTCGGCGTGCATCAGCGCCTCATCCACCGTCGTCCCCATGGCGACAATACCGGGCAAGTCCGGGAACGAAACTCCATAGGATCCCTGCTCGCCGTCGATCCATGCTGGATATCGGATCATGCTGTCCTCCCGTGCTCATTACATCCTGATACCGTGGCCATCCGGCTTTCTTGGCGATGGATCGGGCAACTCCCACAGACAGACTGGTATGGCGTGGAAGCGTGATGATCCCGGAGACCGTCGGGTGCCGGTAAACATCGTGATTGGCGCCGTGGCGATCGAGGTACCATCCGTCACTTTCCAATCGGCGTCGAATGCGGCTTCTATTGGTTTCCAACGCCACTGTGCATATATACGCACGAATTGAGCCACAGCGTCCAGCGAGCAAGATCGCCCATGAGCGATTCGGTTCATGACCGGTCGAGGCACATTGGTGCCGGCCTGGAGGGTCGCGGCGACAGGGAGCGGTTAGACCGTTACCTTCTCCAGCCAGTCGTCGTCGAGGTCGATGCCGAAGCCGGGTGCGTCGCGCGGGACCAGGTAGCCGTCCTCGATGAGCGGGGTGCCGGGCAGCACGACGGTCTCCGCCAGCGGCACGCCCGGCGGGGACACGCCGCTGGAGCGCTCGCCCCAGGTGACCGCAGGCATGGCCATCGCCAGGTGCTGGCCGTACGGGGTATTCATGCCGCCGTGCGGGGCGACCGCGATGCCGGCGGCCTCCGCGATGTGGCAGATGCGCACGCACGCGGACATTCCGCCCGCCCACTGCAAGTCGGGCTGGAAGTAGTCGACCAGCCGCCGCTCGGCGGCCTCCGCGAACGGGCGCGCCAGGTACCAGTGCTCGCCGGTGGCCAGCCCCTGGCCGGGCAGCCGCCGCCGTACCTCGGTAAAGCCGGCCATGTCGTCCGGCAGCAGGTAGTCCTCGATCCAGCGCAGCCGGTACGGCCGCAGCGCCTCGCCGAGCCGCACGGTGTAGTCAACGTCCAGGGCCATCCAGCAGTCGAGCATGAGCTCCGCGTCCGGGCCGAGGGTGTCGCGCGCCGCGGCCACCATCTCCTCGGTCCGGCGAATGCCCTCGGTGCCGTCCTCCGGCCCGTACGGGTTGGGCAGCTTGAACCCGCGGAACCCCAGCTCCCGGTACCACTCCAGGTCGAAGCCGGTGGCGTAGCACGGGATCCGCTCCTTCTGCGGACCGCCGAGCAGCTCGTATACCGGCACCCCCAGGCACTTGCCCTTGGCGTCCCACAGCGCCAGGTCCACGGCGCTGATCGCGTGCGCGGTCAGGCCGGAGCCGCCGTAGGCGGCGCTGATGCGGACCATCACGTCGTACAGCTTCTCGGTCGCCATCACCGGCTCGCCGATCACATGGCCGCGGAAGTGGTCGTTGATGATCGAGGCGACCGGGCCGGCGAACCCGGCGATCCCCAGGCCGACGGTGCCGTCGTCGAGCGTCACCAGGCACGCGCACTGCTTCCAGCCCGCACCGGCCTTGCTGCGGGCGCCCCGGTAGCGCGCGTAGCGCTCCGTGGGAGCAGCCGGCTGGCGGCCGCCGCGCTGCAACGGGCCGGTCGACTTCCTGGCCCGCTTCAGGTCGACCTCGAACGCGCGTATCGCCTTGATCTTCACGGTCCGTCCTCCTCCGCGGCGCTACGCCACCATGCCGGGCAGCAGGCGCTCGTACACGCCGAATGCCTCGCCTTCCCGCTCCTCGGGATCGACCATCTTCATGAACGAGGCGCTGCCCGGATCGGCGCCGCCGGCGAAGTGGCCGTGGCTCTCGAACGCCGGCTGATCGACCCCGTGCCACACCACCTCGCGGTCACGCAGCACCACCATCTCGCCTGCATAGCGCTGGAACAGCCGCTCGCGCTCGTCGCGATAGAACAGCGCCTGCTCGCAGGCGGTGCGGCGGATGCTGGCCACGATCGGCGGCGGGTCCTGCTGATCGGAGTCGAACTGCGCCAGCGGCGGCTGCAGATCGGTCCGGAAGTCGATCCGGTCCAGGTCGACGGTCCCATAGCCGCGCTGGGCTGCCACCAGCAGGTGGTTGCGGTCGCGGCGGAACGGCGGCGTGGGCCAGTCGCTGGCCGGATCGTGTCCCATCAGGTAGGCCGCGCACGCGTCGGTGGCGGTGGTCTGGTCGCCGGCGATCAGCGCGTCAGGCACTACCGGCCGGCCACCCCATTCGTTGCCCTGCTGACCGACCAGCCCGTCGATGATGTTCAGGCAGGGGTCGGTGATCATGGCCAGGTCCGGGAGCACGTAGGACAGCCGGATGGCGTGATGGAAGTAGTGGCGGACGCGCCCCTCCGGCCGGTTCGGCGGCGGCAACCCGAACAGGTTCTTCATGCACAGGGTGACGCCCATGAACAGGTGGTTCTTCATCTTGGCGACCGAGATGAACTCGTCCGCCTCGCCGATGCAGGAGGTGAGCAGGTAGCGGTCGAACATGTTGCCGCCGCCGGGCACGTCGTAGAGGCGCAGCGGGGGCGTCGCGGCGTCGACGAGCTCGACCCCGAACTCGCGCAGCACGTCGGACGACTCGAAGTTGGACGGCACGGTCTTGTCCGCCGTGTGCACGCAGGTATCGGTGGCGATCAGGGTCGCGTTGGTGCGGGCGCGCAGCAGCCGCAGCACGGCACGCATCACCTCCTCGTCCACCAGCTCCTGGCGCCGGCCGTGGTGGCGGGCGGTGTCCGGGTGCATCATGTTGAACTTGATGACGATGCGGCGCGCGCGTTCCAGCCGCTCCCACGAGCGGGTCAGCGGCTCCGTGATGCGTTCCAGCGTCCGGTAGATCTCCTCCGGCGATGCGCGGTGGTCGCAGCGCTCGGCGCGCACGGTGTATCGCTCGCTCATCGTCTCTCCTCCAGCCCCGGTACCTTACCTTACGCGACCTGCTGGGCGGCGGCGGGATCCCGGTCGGGGTCGGGAGCAGGCGGCCTCGGCGGCCCGTGGGGCTGCACGGGCCGAGCGAACTGGCGCTCGAAGGCAAGGTAGCCGACCGTCGCGTAGACCACGTTCGCCAGGATCACCGACAGCCAGACGATCCCGATGGGCGCGCCCAGGACCTCGGCCAGCAGGATCGCCGAACCCGACAGGATCGCAAGCCGCAGTGCCGAGATCGCCGCGCCGCGCCACGACCGGCGCATGCCCTGGAAGCTCATGATCACCACCATGCCGGCGCCCATCACCCCGTAGGACAAGGGGACGCTGCGCAGGTAGCGGAGCGCGTAGTCGATCACCACCGGATCGTCGGTGAAGGTGCGCGCGATGGAGCCCGAGAACGCCACCGCCAGGATGCCGATCCCGGAGCCGAACGCCAGCGCGAAAACGAGGGCGGTGCGGTACGACCGGTGCGCCCGCTCGGGGTTCCCGGCGCCCATGTTCTGACCGATCAGAGCGAGGCCGGCGACGCCGAAGCCGATCGCCGGCAGCAGCGAGAAGACCTCGGCGCGGAAGCCGACCGACACCGCGATCGCCCCGTGGTCCCCGAACGCCCTGGCCACCACGGCGGTCAGCGTCGCCATCAGCAGGGGGCCCATCAGGCTGGTGAGCGACGCCGGAACGCCGATCGCCAGGACCCGCGCCACCGAGTCGCCGCGGATTACCAGCCGCCGAAACCTGAGGCGCACCATCATGTCCCGCGTGGCCAGCAGCGTGATGCCGGACACCAGCAGCACGAACTGGGAGATGACGGTGGCGATCGCGGCGCCCCGCACGCCGAGCCGCGGAAAGCCCAGCCAGCCGAAGATGAATAGCGGGTCGAGCACGATGTTCAGCGCCGTGGAGATGGCGAACAGCACGGTGACGGTGGTGTTGTCGCCCTGCGAGTTGAAGCCGAACACCGCCGCGAAGAACAGGAACATCAGCACCATCGCCGATGCGGTGATGGTCAGGTAGTCCTTCGCCAGCGGATAGATCGCGTCGGTGGCGCCCACGGCGCGCAGGATCGGCGTGCGCAGCGCCAGGACCAGCGCGGTGAGGACCACCGCGGCGATGAAGTTGAGCACGAAGGACTGGCCCAGGATGCGCTCCGCCTCGTCGACGGCGCGGGCGCCGATGCTCATTGCCATGAGGACGCCCGAGCCCACGGTGATGCCGATTGTCAGTGAGACGGACGCGAACAGGGCGATCTGCGACATGTTCACCGCGGCCAGCGCCTCGTCGGCCAGTTGGCTGACCCAGAACGCGTCGACCGCCTGGTACATCGTCTGAAAGAAGATCGACAGCATCACCGGCCACGCCAGCGCCCAGGTATGCGCGGGGATGGCTCCGGTGGTCAGATCCCTGCCGCGCATGGGCGGCGACTATGAGTCCGTCGCCAGTGCCGCGCAAGCGGCGGCGCATGCTGACGTGGCGGACGTGCTCGGCAAGGTGCGGGAGTCGGGCGCATGGTGGGGGACCCGCTTGGCAATCGAGTTCTGCACCCTCACGGCGACCCGCAGCGGCGAAGCCCGGCAGGCTCGATGGGACGAAATCGACGGGGCGACCTGGACGGTGCCAGCGGAGCGGGTGAAGACGAACCGGCCGCACCGCGTACCGCTCTCCCGCCAAGCGCTCCGGGTGCTCGATGAGGCGCGGGCGCTCGGTGGCGACGATGGTCTGGTTTTCCCCTCAGCGCGCGGACGCGGAGCGGTCGCCGGTCCGGCGCTCATGGCGCTGCTGTGGGACTTGGGCACGGCGACGACGCTCCACGGGATGAGAAGCGCGTTCCGGAGCTGGGCCGCCGAGCAGGGCGTTGACCTGACGTGGGGTTCGACGGTTCAGGAATGATGTGCCCAGACTGTGGAGGGGTTCTTGACCTCGTCGAAGGCAGTGTCCTTGAAGATGTTACCTGCCGTAGCTGCGGTTCGCGGTTGCGCCTGTTAACAAGTCCGATCACGTACAAGCAGGGGACACGGCGCCTACCCCCGGTAGTGGCGACGGGATGCCGGGTCAGGGGCGACACTGGAAGCTACCGCCGCGCTGAGACCATCCGTACTGGCTCGGGGCCGGTCCCGATACGCTGTAGACGCGATGATAGGAGAAGCGCCCAGACCTTAGGTAACTGAGGAATATGCCCTTTCGTTAGCGAATTATATACTATGTTACCCAATCCTCTGACCTGTACCCTAACACGTACAGGTCAGAGGGGCGGGTGACCGGGGCCGCGCAGCGCCGGATGAGTCCGCTTGGTGCCTGTGGTGTGCCAAGGCTCAAGCGTAACCCGTTGCGTGGCCGAGAGGGTTGTGAAGCCAGCCCCGCTGCCGCGCCGCGGATGTGAGAAAGCGGGCCGCTGTGCGCCTGGCGGGTTTGTCCGGCAGTACATCGAAATCCAAGACCATGTGGTGAGGCCAACCGGCTACCGGGGCGGCTATCACCGGCAGATTCTCGCAGGTTGCTTCATCGGCCGTGACGGCCACGACTCCGATTGTAGCCAACCCCTTCGACTGGTGATGGAGGTAGGAGTCCCTCGCGGTGGTGGTATCGCCGTTGTCTACGGACGCCTTGTAGTCCTGCTCCTTGCTGGGGTTGAAGGCTGCGATGCTCAACTGGCCCTTCACGAACCAGTTGGGATTCACCTGTCGGAGGAGGAGCGTGCCGGTTCTTAGCTGAGCGACTGAAGGCGTTGGCCCACCCACTCCCAATCCTGTTCGTCGTTGATGTTCACCGGGCGCGCGTTCTCCTGCTTCGTCTGGAGGTTACAATCAGACCATTCCGCAGCGGCAGTCCTATCGAGAAATATCTCAAGGACCGCGCTGTAGTTTCCGATCCACCATTCTGCCTGGACGTTCCCGTCCCCGGTTGGGTATAGCCGCAGCTCCGGTGCGTCCAAAGGGTAGTGGCGGACCAACTGCTCTGCGAGATTAGCTAACTCCTCGGGGTCACACGCCTTCCCGGTTCCGTCGAGCCATCCGTCCTGGAGTTTGCCGAGGTTGCTGATCTGCTCCCGGATGTCGTCCTCATGCGCCTTGGTGGGGAGCATGACAATCCGATGACGTAAGGAGTGGTCGGGTATACGGAACGACTCGTGTGGGTTAAGGAGTGTTGTGTCGCTCACCGGAGGCAAGGGGCGTTCGATTTCCGCAGCGGACGGGAGATAGCTCGGTACGACCAGGGAACTCATCGTTGTTCCGCCTTCACCCGTTGGATTACGGGCTGCTGCACGGGCCTCTTGTCAGGCGAAAGGACGGTCGTCTGGATTTCGTACTCGACGCCCGGTTCCATTCCCGATACCTCCACTCCGGGGAACGGCAGGACCACGCCGAAAAGCCAATCCTGGTCGCCGGCCCTCCTGATCCGTATGTCATAAAGCACCGGCATCGGCAGGCGGAGTTTGCATCCCTGCTTGGGATCATCGATCTTTTTCAGCTCGATGCCCATTAGGGTCAGCCGGAAGGAACACTCGGCGGGATCCCAGGAAATGCTCGGCACGTCCTGATTGACCGTGCCCCTGTTGGGTGCGTCAGCCATTGGACAAATGTATGCTTGTGCCGGAAGGATTGTCAAGGCGGCCAGTGCGAAGCAGCGTTCCAGGCCGGCGCTGTGACGGGGCGATCAGCTCGCTGTCGAGCGGAGTGTCCCACGGGTGGTGACGTTCTTCGAGCCCTGGATCCAGTTCCGGTGAGCCAAATTCCTCATATGTTGAGGAGGATTGAATGGTCCCTAATGGACACGCGGTTCTCGACGAGCTAGCCACTGCACTGGTATTCGGTTGTAACTGAGTATATCGAGCACCCGTACTGACTCCCCGCCACGCAGGTTCGTTTGCTGCCTCCAAATGCTTCAGCTTCGGAGTAGCCCCATCTCTGGCAGATCCTGAGCGCTTCCCTATGTACTTCTTCCCAGTCAATCACTGGCTCTTCAAAGGAACGATACTCATATGCCATAGATACGGTGCCATCGGCTCTACTGCCGCCGGTAGCGAAAGGAATTATGTCGGTGGCACATGACGAAACTGCCAACATCGCGGCCACAAGTATCAACCAGGATTGGGATTTCCTCATTTGAAGCATTGCTCTATACCCGGTCGCGGTTCTGGTGTTCTTCAAGGTAGCTCCAGCGTTTCTTGGGCGGCCCTGACATGAGCGCGCGCGATATTCTCGGGGGAGTCCGGTATCGGAGCCGAAACCGCATCGAAGCCGGCCGGCCCCGGCTCCGTTTCTGGTCCTGGACCGGTTCCCGTGGCTGTTCCCGTGCCGTGCCGGTCGCGTCTTCCCAGGTTTCCCGGATGCGGTTCAGGAGATGCCACGCGGTTCGGTGCGGGAGGTTCGGGTTCTTCATAGTGATATTTGATGCTCCGATGCCGATGTAGATTCCTCGAACAGCCTCTCAAGGGCGGGGTCACTGAACCCGAACCCCTTGTTCATGTAGCTGGTCATACCTCTGAGGTATTGCTTGATATTGGCGAAATATTGGTCGTGCTCGGCGAGTTTTGAGTCGATGGCGTCAAGCCTGCTGATGATGGCGTCAAGTTTCTCATCAGCAGTCAGCGCTTTACGGTTCTCTGGCTCTGCGTGGATCGTGTAGTCCGTCTGAGCGTAGTTAGTCCCTCTGGGCGGCCATGCGCGGTGCCTCCTGGCTCTGCGTGTATCCCCTCGCGCTTCAAGGGTACCAGCGTTGCGGAAGCATGGCAATGAGCCGTAAGTTGGCCTCCCAAAACAGGGTAAGGAAGGACCCGGCACCGGAACCTCGCGTGGTCCCGGTGCCGGACTTGTGCCTCCTGGCGCTACAGTCGTACGATGCTGCGCTGGAACCAGCGCAGAGCCGCTTGATGCAGATCAAGCGTTCGGCGAGCCAGAATTAGATAGTCTTGGTGGCATAGCCTTCTCATGGCCATCCTTCTTTTCTACCCAGCTGTTGACGCGGCAATGGCATATCATGTAGACATGCCATGCGGTCAGGGGCTTCACCCTCTGACTGTCGGCTGCGCCCACAGCGGGGATATTCTCAGGGGCCCGATCTGTCGCCAACGGCGGTTTGACCGGGCTTTTTCATGGTCCAATGGTTCCACTCACGAGGTTTCTGCCGGCGGCGGCGGTGATCCACGGGCGCTACTCGGTAGACCCGGCGCGGCCGTGGTGGGGTGTCTGCTGATCTGTTCGCGAGCGGCGACGCTTCCGGGCAACGTGAATCCTGGCGGCGGTTCCTGCACGGGTCCGTTCAACCCCTGGCGGACCTACTGGCCGCGGAGCTGTCCGCCAAGCTCGACGTGCCGGGGCTGCGGTTGACGTTCGACCGGCTCTTTGCTTTGGACCTGAGCGGGCGGGCGCGGGCGTTCGGGTCGCTGGTGCAGGGCGGCATGGATGCCGACCGAGCGGCGCGGCTCGCTGGCTTGTCGTGACCAATGCCTTATCGATTATAAGGATAGCTTACAATTGATGCTGCGCGGATCGACGTGCGACAGCAGCCCCTTGAGCTGCTCCAGCCCGCGCTGGCACTCGTCATCGATCACCGCTTTGAGCTCCCAACGGCTCCCGCTCAGCGCCCGTACCCGATCAGCCGGCACCGCCAGATCCGGATCCACCTCCGCGAGCATCCGCATCACCTGCCGCGTGCTCTTGCCGGCCGCCTCCTCCACCAGCGCCTTCCGTGCCGAGACGTCCAGCTCCGGCAGCGGCTTCCGTTCCAGCGGCGGCACCAGTGCCGGTGCCGATGGCGCCGAGCCGTTGCGCCGCCTGGCCGCGCCCGCCCTGGCTCCAGCGCGACGCGCCAGCTCCCGATCCCGCCGCTCGAAGGCCGCCTGCAACTGCGCCGCCGCGTCCAGCGTGAGCGAGCCATCCCGCAGCCGCTCGCGCGCCCCTCCGACGTGCGCGCACAGTTTCATGGCGTTGATCCGCCGCCACGCGGCGGCGTCGCTGTAGCTCAGCCCGCGGGCGACGTAGTCGAACAGGCTGGAGAAGCCCCGCCTCAGGTAGAGTTGCGGGCCTCGATCTCGAGCAGGTGGTCGATCACGAACACCTGGATCTGATGATCGAGAGCGGCCAGCTTGCCGGTCTGCTCCAGCAGTTGGTTGTCCGACAGGCCGGAGACTGTGGAGAGAATCGCGGCATGAGTAGCGGTTGTCATGCCGTAAATGTAATACCGGATTTGAAATGCAGGGTTTCGACGGGTCCGGGACGGCCCCGAAATCAGCGCTCAGCTAGCACTGAACGGGGGCGAAAGCGATCGAGAGGCCGTCGCAGCTTCTCTCGGAGCTCCGGAGGGGTCGAACAAGCCGGCAGTGAGCCACCTCAGCGGTGCAAAACGCCGTCAAGTACTTTCGCTAGATTCCTTCGCTTTTTTCGGCGCTCCGGCGGCATCGCGATCGGCCCGCGGTGGCGAGCCTGGTTGTCGACGGCTCTACACCCGCATAGGATCGCGTCGATGCCAGTTCCCGATTTCCAGCGCAGCTTTCTGACCTTCACCAGCGATGACGACCGCAAGGAGTCGCAGACGAGGTCGCACGTCGCGCCGTACCGGTTCAACGCGGCGCGCATCCAGCTCGAAAGCGTCTGCACGCTCACCGGCGCCGGCGGCGCGACCCACCGCTACGTGCTCGGCGCCTCCTGCAAGAGCGAGATCGTCGGGCTGGACCGCGACCTGTGGCTGCACCCCAACGCCGACTACTGTCCGGTGGCGAGCGATTCGGAGATCCTGATCATGAAGAGCTGGATCACCAACCAGACCCAGGTGATGCTGGAACCGCCGACGCTGGGGCGCCAGCCTGAGCGCCAGGTCGGCCTGACCGCGGACCTGTTCAGCGAATTCGAGATCCACGTGGTGGAGGCCGACGGCGACGTGCTGGACTCGACCGAGCGCATCATCGAGGCCACCTACGCGCAGCGCCCGCTGGTGGCGCGGCTGCAGTACGAGGATGCCGGCTACCGGGTCTGCATCGACCATCCGGTCAAGACCATGAACGTCAACCCGCGCGACGGCGTGTTCCAGACCGACACCGGCCCGCTCCTGCTGCCGGACTTCGCTCGCGCACGCGAGCGGGGACTGCTGGTGTCGGTGTTCGAGCTTGCGTTCGCGGCCTTCAACCGGCCGGCGTTCGCGGAGATGGTGATCCGGCGGCCGACGCCCGTCACGGACGTCGGCACGCTGACCGGCGTCGGCACGCTGAGCGCCAACCACTACGAGGAGACCAGAAGGATCGACGCGATGGACAATCAGGTGCTGGCGCTGTGAGCCGCTCGGCGATCAAGGAGGGGCAGCCGTTCGACGCGGAGCGGACCCGGAAAACCCTTGCCGACTTCCGCCGCGACGGGTACTGCGTCATCGGCGGCGTGCTGGATTCCGAGGAGGTCAGCGCGCTCTGCGAGGCGACCGATCACTACATGACAGACGAGGCGGCGATCGCCAGCGGCTACGTGCAGCGCGACCACCTGCTGCGCCACACGAACGAGATGGACCCGATCTTCCTGGACCTGCTCGCGCGCGAGCCGATCTACAGCCTGATGGAGGCCCTGTTCGGAGAGGGCTTTCAGCAGTGCGGGGCGAACGTGCTGCGCTCAGGCCGCGGCGTGGCGATCGAGCACTGGCACGTGGACGACGGCCTGTTCTTTCCGCTTCCGGACGACGTGCCGCGCCACGATCCGCGCATCCAGATGCCGGTCTACTGGCTCACCGTGCAGATGGCGCTGAGCGACATAGAGCGGATCGAGCACGGCCCGACGCAGTACGTGCCGGGCAGCCACTATTCGGGCCGCAACGCGCCGAAGAACGGGACGCCGGAGTTCGAGGGGAGGGGGCCGCAGTCTATCTACTGCAAGGCGGGCGACATCTACCTGCACGACCCGCAGTGCTGGCACCGCGGCGCGCCCAACGACTCCGACCGGGTGCGCTACCTGCTGCAGTCGCAGTACGGAGCGAGCTGGGGATTCCACCGCTACAACGCCTACATCCGCCACCGAATGCCGGAGGAGTTGATGGACGGGGCCGACGAACGCCTGGTGCGCCTGATCGGCCCGCAACGCCGCCACCCCGAGCAGCGCTACGTGAGCAAGACCTACCACAAGTAATCCGCTCGAGACCGCAAGGCGAGCCGCTCGAACTCGCCGTCATCCCTCGGAATGGCGAGCAACAGATCGGCGAACGTCGGCGAGTGCCGGCTCAAGATCGTCGTCACGAGTTGCTGAGGACTCTGGGCGTCGGAATCGAGCACAAGGTCGGTAGCCCGTAGGGGATCGAGACGAGCAGCGAACGCTTCGTTGTTCCTTCTCAGAAATTCCGAGGACCGCGAGAGCGACCTCCCGGAGTCTCCTTGAACACGGCGATACGCCACGTCATGGGAAACGAGCAGGGTCACGAACAAGGGGCTTCCAGACCACGCGAGCGCATTGAGGAACGGCGCTCGCTCCGACTCATCCCAGAACGCGCCCTCCACGACGACGATCTCGATGCCGGAGGAAAGGAAGCAGTCCGTCAGCGCCGCGACGGCCCGCCTTGCCCGATGCCAAGTCCGCGAATCGCTCATCGGCTTGGCGCTCATCATCAAGTACAGCTCGTCCAGATCCACGACCGCAGTCGGGCGTCCGTTCTGCCGGAGCTGCCGGCCAAGAGCCTGAGCCACCGTGCTCTTGCCCGCGGCGATGGGGCCGTTGATCACGATCAGCGCCTGCACGGGCATCTCGCTTGCGTCAACCGTTCACCGGCTCAGGCCGATGCTCACGGGGTCCGTGGAGCCCGCTTCTGGTAGGGTGCTTGACGGCGCCGACAAGCGCGAGGCACACATCCTTCAGCCGGCGCTGACACGTTCCTCGTCGTCCGATCCCGCGAGTTGCTGCTTGAGAGCTCGCAAGGCGTCCTGGCCGATGCCGGTGGCCGACTCGATCACCGACCACGGAACACCGGCTCGCACCAGCTCCTCGATGGTTTCGAGTCGCCCTTCCTGACGGCCCTTGTCCCGCCCTTCCTTGATCAGTTCCTCGGCATAGGTCATCAGCTCACCTCCCGGTCCCGACACCGCCTCCCGCAACTCCGCCCCGAAGCTTCGTGCCGTCCCTCGGTCCTGCGTGGCCAGCAGGTACAGCACGAACATACGAACCGTAGTCTCACCGGCCTCCGGCGGCAACGTCGCCAGCAGTCGCGCTCAGTCGCGCCGCGCTTCGTAGCGCCTCCCGCCGATGCCGACACGCCGCCATCATCATGAGCTGCGTGATGCGGCCCCGCAACGCGCCGCGCACCGCACGCGGGCTTCACCTGCGACTGGTCGAACAGCAGATGCTCGAACCGCGGCACCCACGGTGACGCTCGCACCTACGGGGCGAACAACTCGGAGAGCTCCGTGGCGTGCCGCCAGCGGCGCCGTCCTTGGTAGAACACCATCGGCACGATCGGCCGCAGCTCCCGCTCACGCCGGTGCGTACGGCGATCCCGGTCCCCGATGCGGCAGGTGCCCGTCGCGGCGATTGAGCGAGACGACCCGCCAACGATTCGTGAGCACGTTCCGCGTCGCCTTCCGGTCGGTAGAGGTAACAGAATGGCGAGCGCCAGGCAAACGCGCGACGGCACGATTCACACTTCGCGCACCGCGATGTTCGCTGTCGCCGCTGACGGGCGCGTCACGACCGATGATCGCCGCGTCGCCGCGCGTCCGTCTGCACTTGTTACCGCGCCGCATAACGAGCCGACCGAAGCGGCGGCGCTCAGGGCGTTAGGGGTGTTGTCGAGACCTCTGCGGTATCTGGGGGTACGGTGTTCACACATTGCGCAACGATCTGTGCGAGGCTAACGTTCGGCCAGATGATCGCTATCTTGAGTGGTTGGAGTCGTCCATTGCTTCCATTTCTGACCGGGAGGCCGCCAGTTTGTCTCGAAATGTGACTGAGCCCGGAGCCCCGTTGAACGTCAAACGGACCGGACTGGCGTCGTTGCTGTTCGCGATGCTGAGTCCGGGAGAGGCGAAGGCGGCATCGTTGAACGCGGATAGCGTCAAACTCGCCTTTGGGTCGCGCTCTTCCGAAATCTCCTTGGGCGATGTCGAGGCAGTCGAGACAAAGGTGGGTCTGCGCTGGGCTCGCCTGCGGCTCCGTCATGCGGCGGGGACCGCAACCGTGTCCGGCCTGTCTCGGACCGGGGCCAGGGCGCTGTCGGATGCGGTGGAGACGGCAAGGGCGGAGTAGTGGCGCCGTACGCTTGCGCCGCGACTCGAAACGCTCCAATCCGTGCATGACCGGCTGAAAGCACTGGGCGATCCGCCCAAATACCTCACCGCCGACGCACGTCCCGACCTTGAGGTCGAGGCGCGGACAGTTGCCGGCGGGTTCGCAGCGCGGTGGCCGGAAGCGCTGTCGGATGCTCCCGAAGTCCGAATGCTGCGGGACATTCTGGGGTTTCTGCAAGCGCCGAGCGATGCCACGACGAGGGCCAACGAGGCGTTCGTCGTCAACGAGCTGGCCCGTTCGCGCGACCTCTTCGACCGGATCGAGGCCCGCCCGCTCACGGAGGAGCAGCGCAGGGCGGTCGTCATCGACGAGCGTCGGAACCTCGTTGTCGCCGCGGCCGGCAGCGGCAAGACCTCTGTCATCGTGGCCAAGACGGGATGGCTTGTCCGAAAGGGCTATCGCAAGCCGTCCGAGCTGCTTCTGCTGGCCTTCGCGCGCGATGCCCGCAGGGAGATGGAAGAGCGGATGGGCAAACGCCTCGGCACCGCGATCGCGCGCGACGTGACGGTGCGCACCTTCCACGGCCTCGGCATGGCGATCATCGGCGAAGCCGAGGGGAAGCGCCCGGCGCTCGCCGCGACGGCCGAGAACGACCGGGCACTGTTCGACCTGCTCAAGGGTATCGTGGCCGATCTGCTCGCCGACCATGACCTCTCGGCCACGCTGGATGAGTGGTTCCAGGAGGGGTTCGCGCCTTACAGGAGCCAGGAAGAGTTCAGAAACTGGGGCGAGTACCACGACTACATCCGCAAGTTCGACATCCGCTCGCTGAAAGGCGAGACCGTCCGCAGCTTCGAGGAATGCGAGATCGCGAACTCTCTTTATCTCAACGGCGTCGCCTACGAGTACGAGGCGCCGTATGAGCACGACCTGGCGACCTCCGAGAAGCGCCAGTACAAGCCCGACTTCCATCTTCCCGAACACGGCATCTATATCGAACACTTCGGGATCGACGCCGCGGGGAACACGGCGCCATTCGTCGATCGGGAGCAGTATCGGCGGGAAATGGAGTGGAAGCGCGGCGTCCATGCCGAGCGTGGCACCGTCCTGGTCGAAACCTTCAGTTACGAACAGACCGAAGGCAGGCTGATCCGAAACCTGACGGAGAAGCTCGTGGCCCACGGCGTGACCCTCTCGCCGATCCCGCGCGAGGAGATGCTCGCGACTCTCAACCGACAGGGGCGGATCGACCCGTTCACGCGTCTGGTGGCGACCTTCCTGCAGCACTTCAAGGGCAGCAGGCTGTCCCTTGACGACATCGCCGAGCGGGCCTGCGCTCATCGGGACAGGAAGCGGGCGGAGGCGTTTCTCTCGGTGTTCCGGCCTATCTTCGAGCGCTACCAGGAAACGCTCGTCCGCACAGGCGAAATCGACTTCCACGACATGATCAACCGGGCGGCCGATCTCGTGGAGAAAGGACGTTACCGCAGCCCGTTCGGATATATCCTTGTCGACGAGTTCCAGGACATCTCACCATCCCGCGCGCGGCTTCTGAAGGCGCTGCTCGACTGCTCGCCGGGGGTGCAGTTGTTCGCTGTCGGCGACGACTGGCAGGCGATCTACCGGTTCGGCGGTTCGGACATCGCGGTCATGCGCGAGTTCGGATACCATTTCGGTGCGTTCGAGCGCATTGATCTCGCAACCACCTTCCGCTGCGCCGACCGCATAGCCGCTGTCGCAACCGACTTCGTGCTGCGCAATCCGGCGCAAATCCGCAAGACGATCCGCACGACGCGGAAGGCGGACCGGCCCGCAGTGTTCGTCGGACTTCCCGGCGAACAGGAGCTCTCGCTTCTGAAAGAAGCGCTCGATCGGATCGCAGAGGATGCCCGCAGACACGAAGGCACGTCGGAGGTGCTGCTTCTGGGCCGCTACCGGCATCTGCGACCGCGCAATCTGGACGCGCTGCCGGAGCAGTATCCCGGCCTTTGCTTCACCTGGATGACCGTGCACCGCTCCAAGGGTCTGGAGGCGGACTATGCGGTGGTCCTCGGTCTTTGTTCGGCACAGCACGGATTTCCCGCCGAGATCGCCGACGATCCGCTGCTCGATCTGGTTCTGGCGGCACCGGAGGCCCATCCGAACGCAGAGGAGCGTCGCCTGCTCTATGTCGCGATCACCCGGGCGAGACGGCACGTCTACCTGCTTGCCGACGGTGGCCCGCCGTCGGAATTCGTAACGGAGTTGATCGACGGCGGATACGACATCGAGGTATTCGGCCGTCCTCCGGAGGGAGACGTGTCCTGTCCGCGATGCACCGGCGGACGGCTTGAGCGCCGCGAGAACGCCCGCGGCGGAGGCATCTTCTACGGCTGCTCGAATTTCCCGTTGTGCGAGCACACGGCGCGTGCCTGTCCCCGCTGCGGCAACGGCCTTCCCGTGAAGTCCGGCGAGGCCTACCGCTGCCGCGATTGCGGCGGGGCCATCGAGGCCTGTCCGGTATGCGACGGCTGGCTGAACACCAGAATGGGCAGGTACGGCCGTTTCCTCGGCTGCTCGAACTTTCCGGATTGCGACTACACGAGAAACCTGCGGCAGTCGAAAATAAGGCCTAGTTCGGAACCGGATGGCGCGAAATTGGAGCAGCGCAGGCGACGTTGACATCCTGATCGTTTCCGCTTGCTAATCTAACGGTCTGAACCGACTACGGAAATCGTTCTCTCGGGAGAGCCGGAGGGTCTCGCTCAAGGCACCGGTGTGCGGCGGCAGTACTTCAGGAGTCGGAACGGCATCCACCGATCCGGCTTCGACTGATGTTCCAACAGCACGTACAGCCAAGCGGGCTGGTCGCCGGCCGTGCGTTCGATTGCGTACAGCAGGTCGGACTCGCTGTCGCGCATCTGCTCGTCGATGAAGCTGGCGTCCCGCACCGTCAAGCTGGACCACGCCAAGTCCCTTGCGAGGGACTCAGGCAGATAGGCACGCAGGAGGGCAGCCGCCTCCGCGGGGTGGGAGAATACGGTCCGAAACAGCTTGTCGTGCGGTCGCCGGACGTCGTGGTCCATCGATTGAGTAAGCGCATCCGCCGGAACTGGCGCTTTCGAGACCGGTGACGGCACTGTCCCAGCGCTCTGATCGTTGGACGACCAGCCCGCCTCGGTGGCGGCCGCGTATCACGCGCAGCCGATGCTCAGGGGCCGTAGAGCCAGCTCCTGGTGCAGCCCTCCGGACACCGTGAGCGCGTCCTGCCGGAATCCCGTTGAACACGCCGATACGTCACGTCGTCGGAAACGGGCAGCGTGCAACTGGCGCGCTGTTCCCGCTCAAGACAGCTCCGCCTCTATCTCCTCCACGGTTGGCAAGCTGCCCTTCAACTCATCGGGTAGCGAGTCGACCAGGCGGGTCTCCCAGTCGGCGACGCCCACAGGCTTCGTGAAGCCGCGCAGGGCGTATTCCACGATCACCCGGTTCTTGCCCTTGCACAGCAACAGGCCGATGGCCGGCTGGTCGTCGGGATGGCGCAGCAGGTCATCCACGGCGGAGAGGTACAGGTTCATCTGACCGACGAACGCGGCGTCGAAAGGAACGGCTTTGAGTTCGACCACCACGTATCGACGGAGCTTCAAGTGGTAGAACAGCACGTCGACGAAGAAGTCTTCGTTGCCGACCTCCAACAGAACCTGGCGGCCGACGAAGGCAAAGCCGGCACCGAGTTCAGTGGTACCAGGTGACGTGTGCAAGAACCTCTTGCACAATTCGGCGGTCGGGCCAAGCGGCGGCGAAGGACCGCATGTACTTCAGGTTGCGGGGGGACAGGCCTCGCATGTCCGGGAAGGCGTCACGCAGGTCGTGAGACAGGCGGTCGATCACCTTGGCGCCCCAACCCTCGCGACTCTGACGCTCCAGGATCGCCCGACCTACGTCCCAGTACAGAAACACCAGTTCCGCATTCGCCGCCAGCACGACCCGCAGGCGTTCGCCGCGGATGCGCTCCTTGATCTCCGCGACCAGAGTGGCGTAGCTCGCCGGCAATTGTGACGCGGCGGGCGGTGCCGGGAAGGAGGCGTCCGTTCGCTGCCGTCCTCGTGCGGCCCGCTCGTCGGCGCGCCCCGACCTTGTCGTCACTCGTCCGACTCCTCGAAGAGGATCATGCCAGGCCGACGCTCACGGGTCCGTAGAGCCCGCTTCGGGTACAGCCCTGCTCCAGAGCCAGGCACTGCTTGTGGTAGATGCCGAGGACGTTGTCCGGCCAGCGGTCGAGCTTCCTGGTGTGCAGGAACTGGTTGGCCATCGTGTTGGTCACGGTCACGCGCAGCGCGTTGGTGCCCGCCGTCGCCGCACCCTTCAGATCGAGCCGGAACGGCTCCCATGCCCGCCTTCCCAGAGGAACGCCGTTCAGCACGGCTGCCGCCACGCCCCACACCTGGCCCAGGTCGAGCGTGGACGCGCGCGTCGCTTCCGGCCCGCCGAGCTCGAACTCGACGCGGTACTCCGCGTCACCGGCGAAGTCGTGGCCGAGCGCGTCGCCCCAGTCGCCGAGCGTGATGGGGGAGGCGTCTTCGTGCACGTCCTCCAGTTCGAACTCGTCGTCCCCGATCCGAAACGCGCGCGTTCGCCGGCAGGTCCAGCCCTCGTCGATGGGTATGCGGTCCTCGCGATGCGGTGAAGGCGCCGGTTCCACCGGTACCTCGTCGTCCGTGAACAGGAACACGTACGACTCGGCGAATCGCAGGCGCAGCGGTACCGAGCACGTCCCATCCGCGTGCGTCGCGTCCTCCGGCGTGCTGCACGCGCCCGTCTCCGGGTCGATCCCGAGCACGGGGCGTGGATCCTTGAAGATGATCGTGGCGTCGGTCGCCGCCGCGTCTTCCTTGCCGACGCCGGAGCCCTCGTTGGTCAGTAAATAGAGGGTGCCGTTCTCCAGGTCCCGCCTGCACACGCGCACGCCGGCATTCGCGGGGAGCACGTCGACCAGAGGCTCCACGTGGCGCCGGTCGAGCTCGTCCAGCTCGAGCGAGGTGCTGCCGCACGGCGCCTCGGACGCGTTCCGGTTGTCCACCCAGTACACCCTGCCGCCGGCGCCGATGAAGCGGGCGAGCTTCTCCCGCGAGCCGTCGCTCATGTGCCTGCTTCTCGACACATACACCGTGTCGTACCGCATTGGCCCGGCCTGCAGGCATCCGTCGTGCACGGTCGTCGCCGCGTCCTCCAGCAGGTCGTCGTCGATCATGTCGAAGTCGCACTGGCGCTCGAGCAGCGTGCGGGCCAGCGCGTCGTTCGACGCGGCTACCCGGTCGAGCTCCGCGCCACCGGCCCAGATGTCCCGCACCGGGAAGTAGAGGGCGGCTCGGATCGCGGGCCGGCCCAGGCTCAACAGGTAGCTCAGCCGTGCCGTGTAGGCGTGGTAGAGGTCCAGGTGGCGGAACAGGGGATTCTCGCGCCCGAACATCGGGCGGATGAATCCCATGTAGTGGCCCTTCGTCGACAGGAGCGCCTGACCGGAGATGAGCAGGTTGATGCCGCGCACGAACTGGAAGTCGGTGATCCACTTCATCTCCTCCAGGGTCAGCGCGCAGCCGTACGCCGCGAACGACTCCGTCCACGACCACGGCTTGCCGCTCTGATGCGCGACCGAGGAGGCGTACTTGGGGAAGTGGTGGTTGTCGCAGACCGGCAGCGAACCTTCGGCCGTGTCCCAGTGGACCGGCAGAACCGCTTTCCTGCCGGGATGGACCTGCTTCCAGATGGTGTCCACGCCGGGGATGTCGTACTGCCTGAGGACGCGCATCACGTGGCCGAACCCGTACTTGCGCGAGCCGATGGTGAGGTCCTCGCCGCCGAGGTGGCCGATCGACCACAGCCCGTTCCGGGCCGACCACTGCCGGATCTGTCCGAAGAACGCCTCCGAGAACCGCCTCGACCACCAGTCGAAGTAGTCGATCCGGACCTGTGCGGTCGCCTCGTCGTCCCGGAAGATGGCCGGCAGGACGTTCCGGATGTCGTAGCCCTTCTCGGCCTGGAACGCGGACGCCAGATCGCCGGTCCAGGGCGGATTGTCCACGCGCGGCTCGTCGGAGATGACGAGTGGGATCGTGTCCCCGAAGTGCCGGCCCAGCGCCCTCTTGTATGTCTCGTGGCTGCCGGCGATGAACGTCGCCGTTACCTCGGGGTTCAGCAGGTCCGGGTAGGACGGGACCTGAGCCGTCTCGTGTCCGAGCTGGGCGAAGTACAGCTCCGCTCCCTGCCCGGCGTCGAGCCGCTCCCCGGGTCCGAGGCGTCTGCCGTCGCCGTTCCCGCCGGCCTGGAAGGCCGCGATGCAATCGTCGGGCACCCGTTCGAGTTCGCCCGGCGCCACGTCCCGCATCACCAGCGTCTGACGAGCCCAGGCCGGGTGCTCCCTGACGATTCGGCCGCAGTTACCGCCCGAAGGCCATCCGCCCTCGTCGTACAGCCAGAGTTTCATGCCCCGGCGCTGCATCTCCACGACCAGGTCATCGAGGATCGCCAGGTACTCCTCCGACAGATACTCGGGCTGCAGGTTGGTCTTCATGGATTTCGGCCTGAAGTTTGTCGGGACCGGAAGGATCCAGACGTTCTTGGCCCCCACGGAGTCCATGTCCCGAAGCTGCCGGAACAGCGTCTCGCGCTCCAGAACGTCGTTCCAGAGCCAGAAGTAACCGGGCCAGTGGATGGCGTCCGGGGTAGCGAGCGCTTCGACGTCGAAGCGGGTCATCTCAGGTAGCTGCACGGTGTCGTCCTTTCACGCTGTCCCGTCTCAGGTAGCTTTGTGGGACCGAGGCGGGGAGCTCATTCCACTTCTGCCTGCATCTCGTCCAGTACTTGCCGTCCGGCAGCCGTAATTCGGCACTTCAACAAGCCCTACCGGCCTCCAAGCCGATCATCGTCACAAGCAACTATAGCGCGGGGCAATGCGGGGAGATCTATCCGGACTGGCCCCTGGCGGTCGCAGTGCTCGATCGTCTGCTGCATCACGCCACCACGTCAACGTCCGCGGCGAGTCTTGCTGACTGCAGCATCGCTGCGAGGCCGGACTGGTCGATCCCTCGTGACGGCTCACCCGCAGGGATCAGAAGTGTCAACCTTTGCCGACGTTTCTCTCCACTCTCCCGCGGACGTTGACAACGCCGTCCCCCGACGAACAACCAAACAGCAAGCGCCCGTTAACCGTGGGTCCTACAAACCGACGCCCGCACCCATGTGGGCGAGAGCAACCCACCCCTTGCGCGAGAAGTGCATATGGGGCATCATGCCGCCACACCTTGAAGGCCTTCCACGATGTAGCCAGATGGATGACCACTATACGCCCAAGGCATTGGCGGCCAAACTCATAGATTCCGTCGGCGACATCCGCCCATCCGTCGTGGCAGACCTCTGTTCCGGCCGTGGCGATCTCCTGTTTCGGGCTGAAGAGCGGTGGCCAACGGCCGACTATGCCGCAGTCGATATCGATCGCACCGCGATCCGAGATCTCCGCCGCCTACGACCTCAATGGCAAGTAGGCCGCTGCGACCTCAGGAATATCCGTTCCAGGAATAGCTCCCCAGTGCTAAGACGTGTTGCCAAGAAGATTTCACTCTTGCTGTTGAATCCGCCCTTCAGTTGCCGAGGCGGTACCCGATATAGCACTGATACGCCCAGCGGATCTCTCTACGCGAGTAGTGCCATCTCATTTCTGATTACGTCACTCGCGTACCTGGACAAGACGGGTTCGGCCGTAGCCGTACTTCCTTCGGGAGCACTCTACAGCCAGAAGGACCGAAGCGCATGGGAATACATCCATAGTAGGTTTAGCGTCAGCGTCATCTCCGCCCTACCACGAGGCGACTTTCCCGGCTCCGCTGCAAACGTCGTCTTGGTACGCCTATCACCGCATGCCGTCTTCACGGCGACGCAGGAAACTCCTGGACCTGCGCCATCCCCTTTCACTCCGCTGAAAGTTCGAGTCACGAGGGGCTGCCAGGCTATGCATCGAATCAGTGGAAAGACGAACGGTCCAATCCTAGTTCATTCAACCGATCTACGAGAATCCAGGGTTCACCTCAACGGCCGGCGCGGCAACAACGCACGACGCAGTTTTTCCGGCTCAGCCGTACTGTTGCCTCGAGTTGGCCAATTGACGAGGGACAAAATAGCTTTGTTTCATTCTAACGAGCCAATTGTATTGTCGGATTGCGTAATCGGGCTGGCCACCAATAGCCTGCCGGAAGCCTCCGAGATACAAAGACGCCTGCTCCTATATTTCTCAAAACTGATCGGGCAATACGTCGGCACTGGCGCCCCGTTCGTTACGTTGGAACGGCTTGAGGAAACATTATGTTCAATAGGTATCGAGCGCGATGACATACGATAAGAAACGACTCCAAGCTCACGAGGTCTCCCCTGACTTCATCTCATCAAAGCTCCGCTTCCTTGCTGACCTCCATCTCTGGCCGCGACGTGCAAACCTGGACCCGAATGATTGGTTAAGCAATTTTGAACCTGACGAATTGCCGTATGCACACAATATATTGAACGTGTTCCTCTATTTCGCGAATCCGATCATTGACGCAATGTTCCATTCCGCAGTGCATTCCCTCAGTTCGTCTATAACTCGACACGCAACGTCTCTTGCTGAAGCGAAAGCGCAATGGCAGATGTTTCTGTCCACGGTGATCGTGACTTATGTGCAGGGTGAGAAGCCGCGGCCCACGGATAGCGGATACGTCTTCGCTCGGAAAGCCCGTCAGGTGCTTGGCATCTCAGAGGACCAGATTCTACATCCGCCTGATGCGCTGGGAGCCCTTGTCCGAAATCCTCAAACAGCAATACTGTTCGTGGATGACTTTGTGGGCAGCGGTAACCAAATGACGGCAACATGGAAGCGCAAGTACTCCATCGAATCGATAGGTCGGAAAACATCATTCTCGGAGTCCGCGCACCACAATAGCTTTGTAGTTTACCTTCCAATTCTGGCGACCAAGACAGGGATGGATACTATCGAGAGCTGTTGCTCCGGCCTGGATGTGCGCGCAGTCCATTCGTTGGACAGTCGATACAGTTTGGTTTCGGACGATTCAATCCTCTGGCCAGAGGGGATGAGGGACGAAGCAGTAGACGTCCTCTATCATGCGAGCCAACGTGCCGGAATTGTCGCAAATTACAAATTTGGCTGGCAGGGGTTCCAAAGCCTTGGGTTGGGCGTAGCGTTTGAACATTCGGTTCCTGATGCGACGCTGCCGCTGATTTTTTGGAACCAGAATGGATGGCGTCCTTTGGTTAGAAGGACATAGGAAGTATGGCATTGAACAGCGACCTGGCAACAGATGAAGATTTCAAGGAAAATCTAGCAAAGGCGTTCTCCAGTTACCGCGCGGAGGGTTTAGGTGCGGAAGTCTTTGGGCTCTTTACGAAGCCATCGTACTTTCCTCAGCTGACAACGTCTCCTCATCCGTGTTTCCTGGTAGGGGGGCGAGGCACCGGGAAGACAACGGTGCTAAAGTGCCTCTCGTATCAGGGTCAGGCGGCGCTTTCGCATGGGGGCGATCCAGGTTGCGGTGCTGGGGATTGGCGGTTCGTTGGAATGTACCATCGGGTCAATACGAATCGAGTGCGCGCATTTAGAGGCCCCGAACTGGAAGACGACAAGTGGCTGAAATTGTTCGCACACTACATGAACCTTGAGCTATCTGAATTGGCGTTGAGATTCCTTCAATGGTACGCAGTACGTTATCCAGATGCAACCCGGATCGGTGGCCGGGCCCTACACAGCTTCGCTGCCACGTTTGATCTCACGGAAGTCGGGGACTTGGGTAGCACGCTACAAGAGCTGTATTTGTCCCGACTCCGGTTCGAGGCGGCAATAAACAATGTCGGGGACAGCAAGATCCCTAACCTTTCGATGCAAGGCGCCCCAATAGATGTGTTGCTTGGTGAGGTAAAGGCTCTCCCGCAGTTCACTAATACGTTCTTTTTTTACTTGCTGGATGAGTACGAGAATTTTGATGATGGTCAGCAGAAGGTGGTAAACACTCTCATAAAGCACTCCGGCGAGCAATATTCGTTCAAGGTGGGCGTTAGAGAGTTTGGTTTCAAGCAACGATCGACGCTTAGTGAGCACGAGAAGCTCATGCATCCAGCAGATTATAAACTAATAGATATTACCAAGGAGTTGCATACACGTTTTCCCGAGTTCGCCGCGGAGGTTTGTGGGCGACGGCTTAGTGCGACGTTCGCGGTTCCAGAGGTGAAGTCCCTGGATCTGATGCGAGATCTGTTCGGGGATATTTCCGCGGAGGAGGAGGCGGAGCTCCTGGGCGTAAAGGATGTTTTGCGCGCGATGGTGCAGGATCTCAGGGAAGGTACGGCGATCACCGGGGATGAGGAAAAGTGGCTTCGTTCAGTGGATGAGCTGGAGAGCTACACGCTGCTTCTTCGCGCCGAGGCTGAGAAGGTGACGCCCGCGGAGAAGCTGAGGAGCGCGGTCATGGATCTGTCAAAGTGGAAGGAGCAGTACGGGAACTACAAGTACGCATATCTGTTTACGATACGAAAGGGAAAGAGGGGCATTCGCAAGCACTATTGCGGGTGGACCGTATATTGTCAGCTCGCGGCCTCCAATATCCGATTCCTACTGGAGCTCGTGGACCAAGCGTTCACGTTGCACGCCGAACGAGCGCAGGACTTGAGCGCGGTGGAGTCGGAGGTCCAAACGAGGGCAGCTCAGATCACCGGCCAGAAAAAGCTTCGGGAACTGGAAGGAGTATCACTCAACGGGGCAAAACTGTCGCGTTTCTTGTTGGGGCTGGGGCGGGTGTTCCAGGTGATGTCGGAGAACCCGGTGGGGCACACCCCCGAAGTGAATCAGTTTTGTCTCTCCGTTGATGTAGAGAAGGACGAGCGTCGGGAGGAAGTGGAGAGCCTGCTGAAGGAGGGTATTATGCACCTCGCTCTGCTATGGTATCCAGGTAGCAAGCTTCAGGAACGGACGGATGTGAGGCAATTTGATTATGCTATTCACCCGATGTTCGCCCCATTTTTCGGCTTTAGCCACCGGCGTAAACGTAAAATACATATTTCCGACGAGGAGTTTGAGATCTTAGTAAGTGAACCGCGGGAGGCGATTGCGAGGTTGCTGCGTGATCAGCGACGTGTGGTTGATGACGAATTGCCAGAGCAGCTTGGGCTGTTTTCGGAATTGTATGGCTTGAGACATGATAGGTGAGCCGGTTTTCACGTCCGTAGTCTCGAGTATCAAAGAACTGAATCCGTTACCGGGGAGTTTGTATATTGGGGGGAGTTCGGCGGAAGACAGGAGTCGGCATGTGTCGGTGTGGGAGGGGCATGCGGACGTTACGTTCGCGCGAGTGGTTTCGGACGACGGGTCTCGCGCGGTGGTAGAAATGGATGATGAGACGCTCGATGTTGGATTGCGCAGCGCCGAGGACATACGTGGGGTTCTTCAATCGGATCGGTACGCGTGCGTGTATCTTGATATTACGGGTTTGGAACATCACGTATGGGCTCCGTTTTTGAAGGGTATTAGGGTCACGGGGGTTCGGGCGTTTTGTGTGTATGTAGAGCCGGGGGACTATCGGTTTAGCTCAGCGCCTACGGAAGGGACGATCTTTGATCTCAGCGAGAGTATCCGAGGGATTGGTCCGCTACCGGGTTTCCTCTCTCTCTCGGGCGGGTCGGAGGAGGAGGCGTTGTTTGTGCCATTGCTAGGGTTTGAGGGCGCGAGATTCGCACACATGCTCGAGGCGGTGCAACCGGGAACAGACCGAGTTCATCCGGTGATTGGGGTTCCGGGATTTCGGCCGGAGTATCCGTTTTATGCATACTTGGGCAATAGACTGCCCCTTATGGACACGGGGGCGTGGCAATACGTCAGGTTCGCCCCCGCGAACTGTCCGTTCGCGCTCTATCATTTGTTGGTTGACGTCTCATGTTTGAGTCCCGGCCGATTACTTAGGATTGCGCCAATCGGTACGAAACCGCATGCACTGGGAGCTATGCTCTACTACTTGGACCATTCCGCGACTACGGAGATCATTTATGACCATCCGATAAGGAATGACAGGCGAACGATCGGTGTTTCTCGTACGTGTATATATGATCTGGGTCTGCTTCCTACGGTTCGGCCGGATCGGAGTATTGATGTTAGGAAATGAGACGTTTCAGTTGAGGGTGAAGCGTTTGACGTCATCGGGGATTGTGCCGACATGGGCACATGCCGGGGATTCCGGGCTTGATCTCTATGCATCGAAGAGCCATGTGATAGAGCCGGGTACGGTGGTGTCGGTGGGTACGGGCATCGCATTGGAGTTGCCGGTGGGGACGGAGGGACAAGTTCGGCCACGAAGTGGACTAGCAGGTAAACACGGGGTGACGGTTCTGAACTCTCCCGGTACTATCGACGAAGGGTACAGAGGCGAGATTCGGGTGATCTTGGTTAATCACGGAAAAGTGGCGTTTCGGGTGGGTGCGGGTTCGCGTATAGCGCAGTTGGTCGTGCAACGGCGGATAAGGGTTGAGGTGGTGGAGGTTTATGACGTGTCGGACACAAGTCGGGGGGAGGACGGATTTGGGTCGAGTGGCGTTTGACGGGACGCAGAATTGAGCGATAGATTTAGGGAGGTATATGAAATCCTCATACGTGCCGCATGCGGATCGAGGCTTGGTCGAGGGTACCTACCTGCACGGGTTGTTCGCGAACGACGCCTATCGGCGCACGTGGCTGGAGCACATCGGGGCGGGCACCGCGTCGTCGCTGCAGTACGAGGCGGCCGTCGATGTGGCCCTGGACGCGGTGGCGTCGCGGACGACGACGACGAGCACTCGATCACGCACCGCGTACGCGGGAGCGGCTTCACGCGCCGGGTCACGGTCACCCTTGCTGAGTGGTGGCGTCTTCCGGGCGAGCGCACGGTGCTCGACATAGTAGGCGTGGATCATATGAAGGCTGCATTTCGGGGCACACGGATACGGTGTTTGCGGGAGCGTTGGACGCTCGTTCCCGGCTCCGGGGCTCGGGTCGCGGTGACTCAGGAAATGATCTCCGACCCGCAACCGCCATTCGGTCTTACCTCGCTGGTCACCGCGCCCACCGCGGAGGCGATGCTTGCCCACCTTGGCGATCTTGCTGCACAGATTGAGCGCCCATCGGGTCGGACCGTCGCGTCGACCGACTCCTTTCCGCTGCGGCAGAACGCGTTCCCGGAGCTCGGCGTGAGCTTCGTACGCTGTCAGCAGGGAGCCGGCCTCTGGGAGATCGACATCGACGTTCAGGCGCTGCTTGCGGAGATCGACCGGCAGCGCACGTTCGGGGGCCAGGACTTTGCGGCCGTGATGACGCTCACCTCGGAGGATCCCGAGGACGGCGTCGAGCGCACCGTGGTGCAGCAGTTCCGGCGGGACGCGGACGACGCGTTCCTGATCCTGATCCGCGACCCGGCGGTGCAGCGTGGCCAGGGCTACCTGAGGCAGGGCGACAACCTGTGGTTCTACGATCCGGAAAGCCGCAAGTTCTCCCGCACGTCGCTGAAGGAGGCGTTTCAGGGCACCGACGCCCGCAACTCCGACTTCGGCGACATCAGCTTCGCCGAGGACTATGCGGTCCGCTGGATCGAAGAGGGAACGCTGGGCCGGTACGCCGTCTACGTGCTGGACCTGCAGGCCACCAGCAACGAGGTGACCTATCCGTTCCTGAAGGCGTGGGTCACGCGTGAGGGGAGCCTGGTGCTCAAGACCGAGGACTACAGCGTGACCGAGCGGCTGGTGCGCACCTCCTACTACCCGCGCTATGCGCGCGTCGGCGACGCGGTGGTGCCGACCGAGATGATCTTCGTCGACGAGCTGGTCGAGGGGAAGAAGACCCGGATCAGCATGAGCGACCTGTCCGACGCCGAGATCCCCGACTCGGTGTTCACCAAGGCGTACGTGGAGCGGGCCAACCGATGAGCGTGTGGTGGGGCCGGCTGCTGGCGGCGACTCTGCTGGTGTTGATCCTCGCGGCAGGCGCCGCGGGCGCCCAGACGATCAGCACCGACGAAGGGTCGCTGTTCGGATCGTCCGATGATGCGAATGACAAGGACCGGGAGGCGGAGAGCCCGCTCGATACCACCGACCTGTTTTCCGGCGAGGTGCTGGTCACAGAGGACCAGACCGGCGCTCCCGCCGTGCTGCCGCCCGCCGCCGTGGAGATCGGCGGCTCGTACCGATTCTCCCTGACCGGACAAGCGGCATGGTCGTCTTTTCAGGATCTGGCCGACGCACCGCTGGAGCCGGATTCGCAGAGCGTCACCGTCGATCTGGGCGCCAGCGTCTTCCTGGACGCGCGGCCGGCGGACGACTTCCGCGTGTTCGGCAAGGTCGACCTCAGCTATCCGTTCACCACCGATGAGGACGCGGAGCCGGCTCGCGGCTTCGACGACATCGTCCGCGTCAGGGAGCTGTTCTCGGACTTCACGATCGGTGACGTCCTGTTCCTGCGGGGCGGCAAGCACACGATCGCCTGGGGCGTGGGCTACTTCTTCAGCCCGGCCGACGTGCTGAACCTCACCGCGATCGACCCCGACGACCCGGAGGCCGAGCGCGAGGGTCCAGTGTCGCTGCGCGCCAACCTGCCGGTCGACTACCACAATCTCTATCTCTACGTGATCGCCGACCCGGTCGACGGCGGCGCGCAACTTGCCGTCGCCCCCAAGGCGGAGGTGGTGCTGGGCGGCACGGAGGTCGGCATCGGCGCCTATTACCACCCCGACCGGGTGCCGCGCGCCATGCTTACGGTGAGCACCAGCCTGCTGGACTTCGATCTGTTCGGGGAGTTGGAGGCCAGCCTCGGCTCGGACCGTAGGTTTGTGGAGACCGCCGAACGACGGCCTGACAACCCGGACGGGCTGCGCACCGTGCGCTACACGGACGACCTGTTCGCGGCGGCGACCGGCGGGCTGCGCTACACGTACACGCCGGAGGCGGCGGACTGGTCGGCGACCTTCGCCGGTCAGTACCTGTGGAACGGCGAAGGCTACGAGGACCTGGAGGTGCTGCGCGACAACCGGCGCGGCGTCATGGACCTGCTGGAGTCGGGCGACCTGAACCGCAGGGACTTGGCCTTTCCGGGCCGGCACTACGCGGCAGCGTCGCTCAACTTCGCGCTCGGCCGGGAGTCGGACTGGTCGATAGGCGTGTCCTGGATCTCCAGCCTCAGCGACGGCTCGGCGAGGGTGTTGCCGTCGGTCACCTTCCGGCCGGCCGACCAGCTCAGCCTGCGCGCCGCGGCCACGGTCACCTACGGCGAGGACGGCGCGGAGATGACCCCATTCGGCAGCCGCGTCGGCGCCTCCCTCACCGCCACCCTCGGCTCCGGCCGGTTCTGACTCGTAGTATCGGGTGGGGTGCCGTAACTATCCCTATGACGACCAATAGCGGCACGGCCTTGGCGACTGAGAATAGGAGCTTTTTGTATTCAGAATAGCTCCGTCAGCCGTTCAGTGGGTCAGGGCGATGGTCACCAAGCCGCAGAGTCCGCACTTGGTACAGCCTTGCTCCAGGGTCAGGCACTGCTTGTGGTACATGCCGAGGCCGTTGCCCGGCCACCGGTCGAGCTTCCTGGTGTACAGGAACTGGTTGGCCATCGTGTTGGTCACGGTCACCCGTAGCGTATTGGTGCCTGCCGTCGCTGCGCCTTTCAGATCGACTTGGTGCGATCATGTCTCCTAGCGTGGGACATCAGTTCCAATATCGACTTATCCGAAAGGCAGTTACGCAAGATCGAGGCTTGGTGCCGACTTGGTGCCGACTTGGGCCTCGACCTGCTCAGCTCCCGGCTGCGCCGTCCCGGTCTTGGCCCGCGCGCCGGCTGACACCGGCCGTCTGAAGGTGGTCGTCACCCAGTGCTCGGAGACCTTGATCAGCGGCTCCTCGACACCGTAGTCACGGCATTCTTGTCGAATGCGGCGGATCCCGCTGCCGATCTGGTCGACCATGCCTATGCGGTGGAGCAACAGCAGGCGATCACGCGGTACGCTCTTGAGCCCCAGCTCCTGCTCGCGCATCCCCGCGGGCAACCCGCCCGGCGTCACAATCTCCAGGCGGTCGTGGAACATGTACATCTGCACTTTGGCGGTGGAACGATAGTCCCGGTGTGCGATGGCGTTCACCAGCCCCTCGGGGACCGCGTCTTCGGGGCAGCTCCAGCCGGCCAACGCTGCCGTGGATACGATGTTTCTCATCTGGACACCGGTACGGACGGCGTCCGCACCGCGGACGGATTAGTCGAGGGTAACCTATCTGCATGGGCTGTTCGCGAACGACGCCTATCGGCGCGCGTGGCTGGAGCGCATCGGGGCGGGCACCGCGTCGTCCCTGGAGTACGAGGAGGCCGTGGATGCCGCCATGGACGCGGTTTGCGGACACGCTGTCGTCGGCGGTCGACCTGGACGTACTGTTCGCGGCCGCGCGCCGGCCCACCGCCGCCGGCTGAGCCGGCCGGCCTCATCGTGGCGGATGCGGCCTGGTACCGGAGCGTTGAGAATCAGTCGGTTCTCTACCTTTGCCGCGAATCCGCTATAGTACCGTCACGCGCCTTTCCGATTGCGCCAAAGAGAGCGAGCCCATGCCATTCATCGCAGTGAGAGACTTCGGTCCTATCGCCCACGCCGACGTGGACTTGAAACCGCTCACGGTATTGATCGGGTCCAACAACACAGGGAAGTCATACCTTGCCCTGGTGCTATACGCAATATCGCAGGCCATATCAGGGACGCACTACCATCGATTTGGCGCCCTGCAATCAAGAGGATGGCTAACGCATTTCGCGGTGGACAAGGATTCGGTTCGAAAGCTGAAAAAGGTAGTCGGCGACGTGAATAATCCTTTGCCAGAGGTTGAGAGGATTCTCTCAGGCCAAGCCGAGTTGCGGGAGTTGCCTCCCAAGGTTGGACAATGGCTTCGGAATGAATCAAGGACGTGGGCCGACGTGCTCGGTCGTCATGTGGAATACGAGATGCGGCGCTGTTTCGGTTCCAGTCTGAGCCAACTTGGCAGGAGAGGACGGCAGACGGAGCAAAGTGACTTCGAAATCGGAATTCGGGACGAATCTGCCGGTTTATCCTGGGGTATACGTTGCCGGAATAACGATATCGTCACGAACGAGTGGAAGCCAGACCTTTCCCGAGCTTCGACGCGAATGACCGAATCACGGATCCTCCCTGTAGCTAACTTGCCTTCGGATGAACGAAAGTCCCTGGTTTATGAATTGACGACGTATTACATGGAATTCCTGTTGCGGAGCTACTCCGCTCCATCGCACTACATGCCCGCCAGCAGGTCCGGCATTCTGCAAGGGCACAAGACGTTGGCGAGTCTGATAATCGGGCGGGCGTCGAGTGCCTGGATCGAGTCGACGGAGGTCGAGCGGTTGCCTGGGGTAATCACCGACCTCATTCAGGCGTTGCTTGTCCTTGATAGCGGAAGAGCGGCCCAGGGAAAAATAGGGACTATCGTCGAGTTCCTGGAGTCGAACATTGTCGCTGGATCGGTGGACGTCAGAAAGCAGCTCGCATACCCGGAGCTCAAATACCACAATGAGGCTGGAGAGTTTCACCTGCACGAGGTGTCGTCAATGGTCTCGGAAGTTGCGCCCGTGGTGTTGTATCTGAAGTATCTGGTGAGGGCTGGCCATCTGTTCATCATAGAGGAGCCGGAGTCCCATTTGGACCCGGCCAACCAGCGCCTTCTAGCCAGAGCGATAGCGATGCTGGTGAACGCTGGAGTACGGGTTCTGGTGACGACCCATAGCGACATTTTTCTGAATCAGATCAACAACCTGATGCAGGTATCCAGCCTTGATTCGAGACGGCGGCTGCGGATGGGGTACAAGGCCAAGGAAGTGCTCTCCCCTAGCGACGTCTCCGCCTATGTGTTCCAGCCCCGCGCCGACGGCACTCAAGTAGAGCGACTTCCGGTCGATTCCGAATACGGAATCTCAACCGAGTCGTTTGATGCAGTGCACCGCGCTCTCTACGACGAGTCCATCGAGATGGAGCATGCAGGGTAGCCCCGGTGTACGTTCCGCCACAAGCGCTTGGTTGCATCAGCGATTCGTGCTGCGAAGGCAGGTGTCACATGGATTTGACTGGCCGAACGAAAATCTTTGACGTGTTGAACCTCAACTGCGTCAAGAGAGCCGTGAGGAGAGAAGGGAGAATCTCCGACTGTGCAATCCTTTGGAAGGGAAGGGAGATCTTTGCCATAGTGGAGTTGAAGGGTGGCGACACCGCCGTAAGATCGACATCGTGGTGCATCAGATTCAGGCTGGCGTACGCGTAGTGGGTGACCTCGTTTGGGACCAGCACGTCGCGGACTTCTACCCGATCCTGATGTACCGAGGGCGCGATCCAACGAGAGCCCTACAGGGCAGATTGATAGAGTTCCGAGGACAGAAGCGCAGGATCATTCCCAGAGAGTGCGGCTCGCGGCTCAGCAGCATCATATGAGATCGTCCCTGGTGCGAGGCTACCGGCCGAGCTGCGTCAAGGGCTGCGCGTTCAGGGTCTTCAGCTCCAGGGCGAGGCCGGCGACCATGAGGTAGACGCGGCCGGCGCGTGCGGCGGCGAGCTGATTCACGCGGCCGAGTGCGTCGCGGTAGGCCCGCCCGAGCGGCGACGGGGGCACCACGCCCAGGCCCACCTCGTTGCTGATCAGGATCCAGGTCGCTGCGGAGCGCTCGATCAGGTCCAGCAGCCCGCCGGCCGCATCCAGGATGAGCTCCTCGGCGCGGGGGTCGTCTTGGTGGCGCAGGAGCAGGTTGCTGACCCACAGGGTGATGCAGTCCAGCACCACCGTGTCGTAGCGGCTCGCGATCGGCTCGGCCCTGCCGGCCGGGTCGAGGGGCTCCTCCAGGGTGTCCCACCCGCTCGGCCGCCGCTCGCGATGGGCGGCGATGCGGCGGCGCATGTCCTCGTCCAGAGCCTCCGCCGTGGCGATGAACAGCACCCGCCGGCCGGACTGCGCGAGCCGTTCCGCGGCGGCGCTCTTGCCGGAGCGCGCGCCGCCGAGCAGCAGGACGAGCTCGCCGCTCACGGCTCGGACCCGAGGTGCGTGGTGTCGTTCAGCAGGTTGAGCGCCGCGAAGCCGTTGTCGTAGACGGTGACGGCGGACAGCCCGCAGTTGTCGAACGAGAAGCGCTCCATGCTGGCGGACGGCAACCCGAGCAGGCGCACGATCGCGGCGCAGAGCGAGCCGCCGTGCGCGACCACCAGCAGGTCACCGTCATCGCGGCTGTGCGCCTCCAGCAGGCGGTCCACGCCGGCGGCCACCCGCTCGTAGAGCTGCCGTTCGCTCTCGCCTCCCGGCGCCGCGCTGGTGTCGTCCCCGGAGAACAGTTCCGCGTAGCGCTCCGGGTAGCGTGCCTCCATCTCGGTGAAGGTCAGGCTCTCCCATTCGCCGAAGCCCCTCTCCCGCAGCGCGGGCAGGGTGACGAGCGGCACGTCCCTGCCGCGCATGATCGGCTCCGCGGTCTGCGTGACGCGCCGCAGGTCGCTCGCGTACGCGGCCGTGAAGCGCATCGGCCGCAGGCGCGCGGCGATCGCCTCCGCCTGCGCCAGTCCCTTGTCGTTGAGCGGCACGTGCATCTGGCCTTGCGCGCGGCCCTCGACATTCCAGTCCGTCTCACCGTGTCTCACCAGAAACCATCTACCCATCGCCGTTCCTCAGCACCTCCCGCAACGCGCCGGCATCTAGGCCCCACTCGCCAGGCCGAGGCAACAGCGCCATCCCGAGCTATCCGAGCACGAGCACGGCGAGCCCCAAGACAGCCACCTCCGCCGTCTCGTTCACCGCGCCGTAGATGTCGCCGGTCACCCCGCCGAGCTGCCGGGTCGCCCATGCGCCGACGGCCCAAGCGGTCGCGGCGGCCAGCGCCGCCAGCGCCAGCCCCGGCAGCCCGGTCAGGGCGACGGCGGCCGCCGCCGCGATCAGAAACCCCAACCACAGCCCGAATCGGCCCGCGCCGTTCGTGAACGGCGTGCCGAGCCCTTCGCGCCGCGCGTACGGGAACGACTCCATGACCAGCAGCATCGCCGCGCGGGAGAGGCACGGGAACAGGATCAGGACGCCCGTCCGGCTCCCCGCCGGCAGCGCGGTCAACGCCGCCAGCTTGACCATCAGCAGGCAGACCACGCCGACCACCGCGAACGCGCCCACGTGGGGATCGCGCAGGATCTCCAGACGGCGCTCGCGGTCGAAGCCGCCGAGCAGCGCGTCGCAGGTGTCCATGAAGCCGTCCAGGTGGAGGGCGCGTGTCAGGGCGGCCAGCGCCGCCAGCAGCAGGGCGCTGGCCAGGAGCACCGGCAGGTGCAGCGCCCGTAGCGCCAGGTCGAGGAGGGCGAGCATGCCACCGAGCAGCAGGCCGACCGCCGGGAACCAGGCGCGGGCGCCCGCGAGTGCCGTGACCGCGTCCGGCGGCGAGACCGGCAGGATGGTCAGGAAGCCGATCGCGGCCCGGCAGGGGGCCAGGAGGCGAGAGGGTTTCATCGTGAATCGGAGACGCCGGCCTCCGCGAAGGTGGCCATCTCCGCCAGGCACGCGGCGGCGGCCGTGACGATGGGCAGGGCCAGCAGGGCGCCGGTTCCCTCGCCGAGCCGCATATCCAGGTCGAGCAGCGGGTCGAGCTGCAGATGCGCCAGCACCGCGCGATGGCCTGGCTCGGCAGAGCGGTGGGCGGCGATCAGGTAGTCGCCCACCGCCGGGCACAGGCCGTGGGCGAGCAGGGCGGCCGCCCCGGAGATGAAGCCGTTCAGCACCACGGCGCGGCGCCGGCAGGCCGCGCCCAGCACCACGCCGGCCAGCACGCCGATCTCGAACCCGCCCACCTTCGCCAGCACGCCGAGCGGGTCGGCGGGATCGGGCGCGTTGGCCTGGAGCGCCCGGCGCACCACCGTCACCTTGCGGCGCAGCTCCTCCGGCGTGCGGCCGGTGCCCGGCCCGGTGGTGTGCGCCGGCGGGGTGCCGGTCATCGCGGCGGTGATGGCGCTGGCCGCGGTGGTGTTGCCGATGCCCATGTCGCCGGTGGCGATCAGGTCCGCGCCCGCATCGGCCGCCTCGGCGGCGAGTCCCACACCCGCCTCCAGGCAGCGCTGCGCCTGCTCCCGGGACATCGCCGGGCCGCGGCTGATGTCGCCGGTGCCGCGCCCGGCGCGCACGGAGCGCAGCTCCGGATGGTCCGGCAGATCGTCCGCGGCGATGCCGGCGTCGGCCACGATCTGCCGCACGCCGAGCAGGCGCGCCATGACGCTGACCGCGGCGCCGCCGGCCAGGAAGTTGCGCACCATCTGCGCGGTGACCGCCTGCGGGTAGCCGGTCACCCCCTGCGCGACCACGCCATGGTCGCCGGCGGCGACGATCACCGCCGAGCCGCGGACGGTGGGCCGTTCGGTGCCGTAGATGCCGGCGAGCCGGATCGACACCTGCTCGAGCCGGCCCAGGCTGCCGGGCGGCTTGGTCAGGGTCAGGTGGCGGGCCTCGGCACGACGCATGGCGCCGGCGTCCGCCGGCCCGATGCGTTCCAGGGTCTCGGCCAGCGTCATTGTTCGGCTCGCGCCGGCGTCGGGCCCATCAGGCGGACGTACGGCATGCCGGTGTCGCTCTCGTGCTCGACCACCGCCTCCACGCCGAACACCTCCCGGAACCGCCGCAGGGTGAACACCTCGGCCGGGGTGCCCTCGGCCACGACCTCGCCACCCGACAGCAGCGTCAGCCGGTCGCAGTAGCGGCTGGCCAGCCATACGTCGTGCAGCGCCACCACCACCGCGACGCCGCCGCCGGCGGCCTGCGACCGCAGCGTCTCCATGGCCGCGAGTTGGTGCCGGAGGTCGAGGCCGGCCACCGGTTCGTCGAGCAGCAGGACGCGCGCCTGCTGAGCCAGCGCCCGCGCCAGCAGCACCCGTTGCCGCTCGCCGCCGGAGATCCGGTCGAGCTGGCGGTTCTCGAACCGCTCGGTCTCGGTCAGGGCCATCGCCGCCCGCGCGATCCGTCGGTCGTCGGCGCCCTCCAGGGCGAAGCGGCTCAGGTGCGGGTAGCGGGCCATCAGCACCGTTTCCAGTGCCGTGAACGGGTGGGCGGCCTCGTGCTGCGGCAGATAGGCGACCTGCCGCGCGCGGTCCCGCGCCGGCAGACCGCTCAGCTCCGCCGCCCCCAGCCGGACCGCGCCGGCGCCGGGGCGCAGCACGCCGGCCATCACCCGCAACAGGGTGCTCTTGCCGGCGCCGTTCGGACCCACCAGTCCCGTCACCATGCCGGGGCGCGCCGCGAACGACACCGAGCGGAGCACCGGGGTCCCGCCAAGGTTCACGGACACCCCGCGCGCCGCCAGCTCGTGGTCGGCCGGAAGCAGGGTCACGTCCCTCCGTACGGCTCGAAATCGCTGAAGGTCACGTCACTGAACCGGTCCGGGTAGAGCATGCGCGCGGTCTTCTCGATGCCGCGCACGTTCCAGTGCGAGAGCGTCGTGTAGTGGCGGGGATGGGCGACGATCACCCGCTCGTTGGCGATCGCCGGCACCTCGCCCAGCGCGCGAGCGCCCAGCAGGTCGTCGCGCAGATCCGTGCCGCCCGAGTCCGCCGGCTGCGTGATCAGGATCACGTCCGGGTTCATGGCCGCGATCGACTCCATGCTCACCGACTGGTGGCTGAGGATTCCTTCGCGGGCGGCCGCGTTGACGCCGCCGGCCGCCTCGATGATGCCGCCTTCGGTCGAGCCGTCCCCGGCCGCGAAGGTGGTCTCCGACCAGCGGGCGATGGCCAAAACCGCGGGCCGCGACGGGTCGCCGGACGCAGGCACCCGCTCGCTGACCACGGCCAGGCGGCGCTCGAGCTCGGCGACCAGCTCCAGGGCGCGTTCCTCGACGCCGAGCAGATAGCCGAGCAGCAGGATGTTGGGAATGTTGCCGGCGGCCGAGCTCTCCAGCGCGGAGCGCACGACCGGTACCCCGGCCTCCTTGATCAGGGCGACCAGGTCCGCCTTGGTGTACCTGGAGACCACCACCACGTCCGGCCTGGCCGCCAGCACGTTCTCCACGCCGCTCGGCACGGTGGCCATGCCGGCCACCTGGTCGGCGACGTTGGAATAGGTCGGATCGGCCGCGAACGGTCCCACCCCCGCGAACCGGTCGCGCGGGACCAGGGCGAGCAGCATCTCGTCGTGGCCGAGCGAGAGCGCCAGGATCCGCTGCGGCGCCGCTTCCAGGCGCACCACGCCTTCACTGGTCTCGACCTCGCGCGGCCAGCCGCGGTTGGAAACGTCGACGATGCCGGGCACCGCGGGGTAGTCCGCCGGCGTCTGCGCGGCCGCGTCCATCGCGAACGAGGCCAGCAGTCCGGCGCCGGCGATGATCCGGCCGATCTGCCTGATCGGTACGAGGGTCTTCCAGGTATCCATGATTCCTCCATGCATGGGTTCTTCGGGTATAGGTTCTTCGGGTATGGGGTTGGTCGCTTTCATTCAGAGCAGCCCCGCGCGCGCCTTGTGGCGGGCCAGCAGGAACAGGAAGAAGGGCGCTCCGACCAGGGCGGTGATGATGCCGACGCGCACCTCGGCCGGCGCGATGACGAGCCGGGCGACCGTGTCGGCTGCGAGCAGGAACACCGCGCCGCCGAGCGCGCTCAGCGGCACCAGCACGCGGTGGTCGGCGCCGGTGATCAGGCGCAGCGCGTGCGGGACGATCAGTCCCACGAACGCGATCGTCCCGGAGAAGGCCACCGCCGTGCCGGTGATCAGCGACGCGGCGAGCAGCAGGACGGTGCGGGTCAGCCGCACGCGCACGCCGAGCGCCCGCGCCTCCTCCTCGCCGACCATGAGCAGGTTCAGGTCGCGCGACAGCAGCACCGCGACCGCCGTGCCGGCCAGCACGAACGGCGCCGCCAGCCGGACGTGCGTCCAGCGCGACGCGTCGAGTCCGCCGGCGAGCCAGAAGATCATCTCGCGCTGGGCGCCGAGATCCGCGGTGAACAGCACGATCGCGGAGATGATGGCGGCCAGGAACGCGCTCACCGCCACGCCGGCGAGCAGCAGCACCGCCATCGAGAAGCGCCCGCCGGCCGAGGCGACCGCGAACACCAGCGCCAGGGCGCCGGCGGCGCCCGCGAACGCCATCGCAGGCAGCGCGAGCGGCGTGGCAGCCTGCGCTCCGATGGCGATCGCCACCACCGCGCCCAGCGCGCCGCCGGTGGACACGCCGATGATGCCGGGGTCGGCCATCGGGTTCCTGAACAGGCCCTGCATCACGGCGCCCGCCACGCCCAGGGCGGCGCCGACGATCAGCGCCAGGGTGATGCGCGACAGCCTGATCGTCTCGACGATGGCGCGCTCGGCATCGGTGGCCTGAAGGATGCGGATCCCGACCTGCTCCAGCAGGATGCCGGCCGTGTGGGAGAGCGGGATGGCGTACGGTCCGACGGCGGCGGCCGTGACGATCAGCGCCGCGGCGACGGTGGCCAGCAACGCGCTGCCGCCCGCCAGCCGCGTGACGACCGGCGACCGTGGCCGCGCTAGCGAGTGACCCGCCTGTTCCCGATGGGACCGCTGGCTACCGCTGTCAACGCCTGTTTCCCTCCGCACCAGAGCTCCTTCGCCGCTCTGCGTTCGGGGGTTCGCCGCCGAAACGGACCCGTTCCCCTAAGATCGGGGAAAGGCTCGACCTGAGGCGCTCCCTGAGCGGAGAGCGGCCACTCAGCCTTGCCCGGCAGGTCTCCTGGCTCCCGGCTCTACGCCTGTCCCGCGCCTTCCCATCCCTTCCGGGACAGTGGCATCAGCGGGCGGCTCGCCGGTCACAGTGGCGCCACCGCAGCGGATTCACACCGCTTTCCCTGTTCGGCTTTCGTTTCCGAAAGCACCGGGCAAGGTCTGCCAATTAGTGACTGTTCGCACCCGGAGCCTAGTGCCCGCGCGCAGGCGGTGTCAAACGTCGGGCCGCCCGGCCTGGGGCGGATCGGTCAGGAGGCGGCTTTCTGCCTGGTGGTACGCTTGGTGGTGGTCGTGCTCTTGCGCCGGGTGGTGCCACGCGCCTTGGGCGTAGCCGGTCCGCGCTCGCGGCGAAGCTGCAGCAGTTCCGCCGCCCGCTCGAGGGTGATCTGCTCCACCGTGTCGCCGGTGCGAAGCGAGGCGTTGGTCTGTCCGTCGGTGACATACGGGCCCCAGCGGCCCTCCTTGATCACCATCGGCTGACCGGTCGCCGGGTCGTTGCCCAGCTCGCGCAGCGGCGGCTTGGCGGCCTGCCTGCGGCGCCCCTTCGGTTGCGCCAGGATCGTCAGGCATTCCTCCAGCGTGACCGTGAACAGGAGATCCTCCGAGTCCAGCGTGCGGCTGTCGGATCCCTTCTGGATGTACGGCCCGTAGCGGCCGTTCTGGGCGGTGATCGGCGTCCCGTCGGCCGGATCCGCGCCCACCGTGCGGGGCAGCGACAGCAGCTTCAGGGCATCGTCCAGATCGATGCCGTCCAGGGTCATCGACTGCAGCAGCGACGCGGTCTTCGGTTTCTTCTTGCCGGTGTCCTCGGCCGTGCCGACCTGCACGTACGGCCCGAAGCGGCCCGCGCGGGCGATCACCGGCAGGCCACTGTCCGGGTCGTCGCCGAGCACGCGGTCGTCGTTGGGTTTGTCGATCAGCTCCAGGGCCGCCTCGACGGTCAGCTCGTCGGGCGGGATCTCGCCCGGGATGGTGGCCCGCTGCGGGCCCCGCTCCACGTAGGGGCCGAAGCGGCCCACGCGCGCCACGATGCCGGCGCCGCTGCCGTCGGTGCCGATCGCGACGGAGTTGACCTCGCGCGCGTCGATCTGGCCCAGGCGGTCGGACACCATCGTCTTGAGGCCCGCCGTCTGTCGATCGGCCTCATCGCCGTTGGAGGGGCCTTCGTCCCCGCGCACGGGCACTTCGGCGCCGAAGTAGAAGCGGCGCAGCCAAGGCTGCACCTCCTCGTCGCCGGTGGCGATGTTGTCCAGCTCGTCTTCCATGCGCGCGGTGAAGGTGTAGTCGACCAAGTCGGAGAAGTGCTGCTCCAGCAGCCTCACCACCGAGAACGCGGTGAAGGTGGGCACCAGCGCGGAGCCCCGTTTCCAGACGTAGCCGCGATCCTGGATGGTGGTCATGATCGACGCGTAGGTGGACGGCCGGCCCACGCCCATCTCCTCCAGCCGCTTGACCAGCGAGGCTTCCGTGAAGCGGGCCGGCGGCGAGGTCTCGTGGCCGGCCGGCTCGAGGTGTTCCAGGCCGAGCCGATCGCCTTCGGTGACCGCCGGCAGCGACCGCTCCGAGTCTCCGTTCGGCCGGGCCCCGGCGCCTCCCTCGGCGTCGGTGCCCTCGGAATACACGCGGCGGAAGCCGTAGTGGCTGATCGTGGTGCCGGCCGCGGTGAACTCGGCGTTGCGCCCGTCGGCGGCCTCACCGCCCACCCGCACCTGCACCGTGCTGCCCATGGCGTCGGTCATCTGCGACGCGATCGTGCGCTTCCAGATCAGCTCGTAGGCCGCCGCTTCGCTGCTCGCCAGGGCGCCGCGGACCTCCTCCGGGGTGCGGAAACGGTCTCCGGCCGGCCGGATCGCCTCGTGCGCCTCCTGGGCGTTCTTGACCTTCTTGGCGTAGCGGCGCGGGGACGGCGGCAGGTAGTCGGCTCCGAATCGCTGCGCGATGGTATCGCGCGCCGCGGTCAGGGCGGCCTGCGAGAGGGTGGTGCTGTCGGTGCGCATGTAGGTGATGTAGCCCTTCTCGTACAGCGACTGCGCCACGCGCATCGCCGCGGTGGCCGACATGCGCAGCTTGCGGCCCGCCTCCTGCTGGAAGGTGGAGGTCATGAACGGGGCGGCCGGCCGGCGCCGGTGCGGCTTGCGCTCCACGCCGCGCACGCGGAACTCGGTGGCCTGGAGCCCGTCGGCCAGTGCGCGGGCGGCGCTCTCGTCGAGGTGGACGGTCCCCGCGCGCTTGAGCTCACCGTTCTGCTTGAAGCTCGAACCGCCGGCTACCGGCTTGCCGTCCAGGGTGGCGAGCGCCGCGGTGAAGTCGCGCGGCGCGTCGGCGTCCGCCGGACCCGGGACGCCGAAGGTGGCCGTCAGGCTCCAGTAGCGGGCCACCACGAATGCCATGCGCTCGCGCTCGCGCTCGACGACGATGCGGGTGGCGACGCTCTGCACGCGGCCGGCCGACAGGCGCGGCTGCACCTTCTTCCACAGCACCGGCGACACTTCGTAGCCGTACAGGCGGTCCAGGATGCGCCTCGCTTCCTGCGCGTCCACCAGCCGGCGATCGATATCGCGCGGCTCGGCGATCGCGGCTTCGATGGCCGGCCGGGTGATCTCGTGAAACACCATGCGCTTCACGTCCATCCCCTTCGGGGGTTTCAGCACCTGGTGCAGGTGCCAGGCGATCGCCTCGCCCTCGCGGTCCTCGTCCGTGGCCAGGTACAGCACCTCGGCCTTGGCCAGCAGGTCCTTCAGCTTCCGGATCTGGCGCCGCTTGTCGGGCGCCACCACGTACAGCGGCTTGAAGCCGTTGTCGACGTCGATGCCCAGGCGTGCCCAGGGCAGCTCCTTGTAGCGGGCGGGGACGTCGGCGGCACTCCTGGGCAGGTCGCGGATGTGGCCGATCGACGACTCGACCACGAAGCCGTCGCCCAGGAAGCGGGCGATGGTGTTGGCCTTGGCGGGCGACTCGACGATGACGAGGGCTTTGGCGGCGGAGGGTGTAGGCACGGTGCAGAACATACGGCCCGTACGCCGACCGTTGTCAAGCGAGGGCAGCGGCGCACCGCGCGACGGGGATCAGCCGGCTGTGAATCCGGTCTGCCAGACCTCGGCTATCCGGTGATTCCTGATCTGATGCTCGATCACCCGGGACGAAACGCCGAATTCCGCCGCCAACTCGTCGATGTCGTCGCCATCCACGACCGGGCGAGACACTCTCCATCTGAGGCCGGACGACGGCGCCAGGAACTCGGCTGCGAAGGCGCGGTTGCGCTGTTGGCGCTCGGAGTGCGCTCTGGTGAGCAGCGTGTCCGTGCCGGGCGACGCCAGCACCTCGGCAAGGCCGCGGCAGAAATGGAACCGCCGGCTGTCTTCGCCAAACCGGCGAAACGCGAAGGCCGGATGGAGGTCATCGTTCCTGGTGATCACGCCATCGATCAGCGATGCCCCTTCGAGGTCCACGGGCTCCGTCACGCTGTCGAGCAATGTGGGCTCTTCGCCGATGGCTTCCGCGATTCGCGCCATGGAAGGCAGCGGCGTGCCGTCCAGGCTCAGAGTCCGCCGGAGGTTACGCGCTAGGTCATAGCCCCATGCCCATGGAGTGAGTGCCGCCGCCTGACCTTCCGAGGGGAACTCATGATCGATGGAGCCCAGCCGTTCCCAGCGCAGCCCGTTGCTCTTGGCGCTGGCGAGCGCGCTGGCGATGGCGGAGCACTCCGCTATCAAGTTCGGAGCATTGAACGCGGCGATCGCTTCTTCGCGCATCGATCCGCTCAACGTGTGGCCAAGCTCAAGCAGGAGTGAGCGTTCGTCGTCACCCATGTCATACGGATCCCAACCCAGCCCGGCAGCGGCTTCGCAGAATTCGACCTCGTCTCTATCGGCTCCCTGGATTGTTTCCCACTCTTCTTGTAGCAACGTCCCTTCGACACCGAGAGACAGGAGCCGTCTGATCACTCGATCGATGAGCTCCGCGCACCTATCTCGGAACTCGCTGCTGTCTATCCATGACTCTCCCCAGTCAAGGAACTCGACACCGGTCCAGGGAGACGGACCGCGTGTCCACGTAAGGCACGTCAGGTCACCGTAGGGGAACACCTTCAGATCGGGATACGCATACCCTTCCCGGTCGCCGCCTATTGCATGCCTGCGGCGAAAGTGGGGATCGGCCTCCTTCGTCGGATTGCTGACTTCGTGCGTCAGGAACCACCAGTTCGTCGCCACCCACTCAGCGAACGGATAGAGCGGGACGTACACGAAGTCCCGCACGGTCTTCGCCCGCGTATCCAGCACACGAGTGATGATCGAGTCGCCGGCGCGAATCTCCAGTGATGCCCAGGTCGCGGCGAGTTCAGGGCCATCGATGCCCTCGCCATCCACCCAATCGGTCTTGAAGCTTAGTTTCGGCATAGAGCTCATCGATTCCGTCCGGCCACTCGTCGTCGCCGAGCTGGTATCCCTGCGAAGCTCGGGATGTCCTTGTGTTCCGGGCTGCCGACGTACGCCACCCGCGCGGCCACGCCTTCAAGGTCGACATCCGGTGGAACTCTTATCACGCGCTTGCGTGGGCGCTTGCGCTCCGGTGCACGCATCGCCCCGTCACCCCTCAGCGAGGGCGGTGTCCTCGACCGGCTGCAGCGGGGTGAAGTCGCGGTGGTTCTGGAACCAGGGGCGGTCGCCGTTGGTGCAGGCGTTGCTGCACGCGTTGTAGATCAGGTACAGGATCGCGCGCCGCCACGGCGAGATGTTGTTCGCCGAGCCGTGGATGAGGTTGCAGTCGACCAGTGCCACGGTGCCGGCGCCGCCGATCAGCGGCTCAATGCCGTTCTCGTCGGCCAGCCGCGCCACCGTGTCGCGGTCCAGCTCGTACAGCGAGTAGCCCTTGGCGTCGCGGTGCAGCTCGATCGAGTCGATGAAGCCGTGGCGGTGGGACCGGGGGATCACCAGCAGCGGCGACCGTTCCACCGAGCAGTCGTCGATGAACACCGACGCCATGATGCAGTCCGGCCGCACCATGCCGTCGACGCGCTGCCAGGCGCTGTAGTCCTGGTGCCAGTCCCAGCGGGCGCCGGAGCCGAACCCCTCCTTGGGGTTGAGGCGGCTCTGGTGCAGGTACACCTCGTCCTTGAGCAACTGCCTGACCGGCTCCAGCAGCCGCGGCAGCAGCGACAGCCGGCGAAACGGTTCGGAGTAGAGGTGCGTCCCGAATACCAGCCGCGCCGCTGCTCCGTCCTGCTCGCGGATCACTTCCGGCCCGGTCCGGCTCATGACCTCCGGGAGCGCCGCGCGCAGCGCCTCGACCTCCGCCGTGTCGAGCAGCCCCTCGAACAGCAGGTAGCCGGTTTCCTCGTAACGCCGGATCTGGTCTTCGCTCAGCCGCACCGTTACATCATACCGCAGGGTACACTCGCCCGTAGTGACCCAGGAGCCAGCCCCATGAGCGTACATTCCCCCGCGTCCGGCACGCGAACCCGCAACCCCGGCGCGCTGGACGGGCCGAACAAGGCGCGCCCATCGGTCTCGCGGGCCAGCCTCCGCCGCGTGCTGGCCACCATCATCTGGCCGCGGCGCTGGCTGCTGCTGCTCGGACTGCTCCTGATCGGCATCAACAAGCTGGCCGGCCTGGTGATTCCCTGGTCGTCCAAGGTGCTGATCGACGACGTGATCGGCGCCGGGAACACGTCGCTGCTGCCGCTGCTGCTGGTCGCGGTGGGCGGCGCCGTGCTGATGCAGTCGGCCAGCTCATTCCTGCAGACGCGCTTGCTCAGCGTGCAGGCCCAGCACCTGATCGCGACCCTGCGCGGCCGCGTGCAGCGCCACCTGATACGCCTGCCGGTGGCCTTCTTCGACGACAACCAGACCGGCGCGCTGGTGTCGCGCGTGATGCGCGACGTGGAGGGAGTGCGCAACCTGATCGGTACCGGGCTGGGGCATCTGGTGGGCGGCGCGCTGACCGCCGTGGTGGTGATGATCCTGATGCTGCGCATCAGCGTACCGATGACGCTGTTCACCTTGGTGCCGATCGCCTTGTTCGGCGCGCTGGCGGGCCGGGCGTTCAAGGCGATCCGTCCGATCTTTCGCGAGCGCGGCGCCATCAACGCGGAGGTCACCGGACGGCTCACCGAGTCGCTGAGCGGTATCCGCGTGATCAAGGGCTTCCACGCCGAAACGCATGAGGACGGGGTCTTCGCCCGCGGCGTGCAGCGGATCTTCGACAACGTGCGCAAGTCGCTGACCGCCACCAGCCTGCTCACCAGCGGCGGCGTGCTGATCATGGGGCTCTCCGCGGTGCTGATCATGGGCGTCGGGGCGTCGCTGATCCTGCGCGACGCCATGACCGTCGGTGACTTCGTGGCGTTCAGCCTGTATCTGGGCGTGATGATCGCGCCGATCATGCAGATGACCCGCATCGGCACCGAGATCACCGAGGCGTTCGCGGGACTGGACCGCACGGAGGAGTTGCTGGCCAATCCGCCGGAGGGACACGAACCGGGCCGCACGGTGGCGCTGCCGCGCGTGCGGGGGGACATCGCCTTCGAGGGCGTCTCCTTCGGCTACCGGGAGGACCAGGCGGTGCTGCACGACGTGAGCCTGCGGGCGGCGGCGGGCACCATGACCGCGCTGGTGGGAACCTCGGGCTCCGGCAAGACCACGATCGCGGGACTGGCCGCCTCCTTCCTGGTGCCAGACTCCGGCATGGTCACCGTCGACGGCCACGATCTGACGACGCTCACCCTGGACAGCTACCGGAGCCAGCTCGGCGTCGTGCTCCAGGACGAGTTCCTGTTCGAGGGCACCATCCGCGACAACATCCTGTTCGCGCGTCCGGACGCGGGCGAGGAGGCGCTGCGCCGGGCGGTGCGCGCCGCCCACGTCGACGAGTTCACCGACCGGTTCGACGAGGGGTTGGAGACGCTCATCGGCGAGCGCGGCGTCAAGCTGTCGGGCGGCCAGCGGCAGCGGGTGGCGCTGGCGCGGGCCATGCTGGCCGACCCGCGCGTGCTGATCCTGGACGAGGCGACCTCGAACCTGGACACCGAGAGCGAGGCGCTGATCCAGCAGAGCCTGTCCGAGCTGATGGTCGGGCGCACCACGCTGGTGATCGCGCACCGGCTGAGCACGATCCGGCGCGCCGATCAGATCCTGGTGGTGGAGGAGGGGCGCATCGTCGAACGCGGCACTCACGAGCAGCTCATCGTCGCGGACGGCCGCTACCGCACGCTGTACGAGTATCAGGCGCGCATCTGACGGGGCTCGGCCGCCCGCCTACGCGGCGCGGCGCGCGACGTCGATGAGGGCGCGGATGTAGCCGATCGCGTAGGCGCGGCCGCGGTGGCCCCAGGTGGTGTCGTCCACCATGGCCGGCACGTGGTCGGTGATCATGAAGCCGGTGAAGCCCACCTCGTGCAACGCCTGCACCACCGCGAAGGTGTCCTGGTTGCCCTCGTCTATGAAGCACTCGTTGAAGCACGGCACCTTGCCCTGCACGTCGCGGAAGTGCACGTAGACGATCCGGTCGCGGCCGCCGAAGTGGCGCACCGCGTCCAGCACCCCGCTCGGCCCCATCTCCGACCAGCAGCCCATGCAGAAGTCCAGTCCGTGGTTGGGGCTGTCGAACGTGTCGATGGCGCGCTTGAAGCCGGCGAAGTTGCGGAAGATGCGCGCGACGCCGCCCAGCGACGGCACCGGCGGGTCGTCCGGGTGCAGCGCCAGGGTCACGCCCGCCTCCTCGGCGACCGGCAGGATCGCGCGCAGGTAGTACTCGTAGTTGGCCCACATCTCGTCCTCGTCGAACACCCGCCCGTGGGTGAGGGGGGCATCGCCGTGCTCGGCCATATCGAAGCGCGTCGCCAGCGCGCCGCCGCGCAACCGCTCGCGCTCGGGTGAGCGCCATACCTGGTTGGGCATCCAGTGATAGCCCAGGATCGGGATGCCGGCGCCGCCCATGTTGCGGACGGTCGCCTGCATGTGCTCGATCTGCTCGTCGCGTCCGGGCAGGCCGAGCATGGCCTTGTCGTAGAACCCCACCGGCACGTTCTCCAGGCACATCAGCCGCAGCCCGGCGGCGTCGGCGCGTTCCCGGAGCGCCACCAGGTCGGCCAACTCCCAGCGCTCGGTGCCGGGCAGGTCAGGCGTGTTCATCAGGAAATCGTCGGCGCCGAGCTGCTTGATGAAGGCGAGTTTCTCGTCGGTGAGCTCGCTGAACTGACCCAGACCGATCCTCATCTCGTTTGGTGATCGCATGTCGTCCTCCTCGTGCGCTACGCGACGCGGAAAGCCCAGATGCCGGCCGCGCGCAGGTGGAAGCGAATATAGACCGGCCGGCCCCGCAGCCGCGCCAAGTCCGGGCTGCCGCCCCAGGTGACGGTGCGGGCGACGTGGTCGCCGGTGATCGGATCGCAGTCGGCCAGCGCGTAGCCGGGAAGCGCCTGACCGGGGTACTCGGCAAGCTCGACACGGAGTTCCCCGGCCGCGCGGCAGTTCACCTGCAGCTCGGAGCCGCCCAGCACCAGCTCGCGCGTAAGTAGCCAGCCCTCCCCGGCGGCATGCTGCTCGACGAAGCGGTCGCGCCGGATGCGCAGCGCGCCGATCGCGGTCCGGCCGTCAAGCTCACCCGGCGTCCACCGGGAGCCGGTGTAGAACAGCAGGCGGTCCTGCGCGGCCGCATCGCCTGCCGTCGCGGGGACCGGATCGAGCCCGGCGGTCGCCACGCCCACGCTGTCGCGGTCGAAGTCGCCGTCGTGCCCGGTGGGCTGAAGGAACGGCTCGGTACCCGGCGCCCGCTCCCAGCGATGGCCGTCGGTGGAGAAGGCGACCTCGAGCTGCATGCGCTGATCGTGCAGGTCGTTCTCCTCGAAGGTGGCGACCAGCCCCACCAGAACGCTGCCGTGCGGGAAGATCGCGATGCTGTCGAACTCGTTGCGGTCTTCCTCGCCGGGACCCAGCACGGTCCGCACCTTCGACCACGCGATCAGGTCGCGGCTCTCGGCGATCGCCACGCGGCGGCGGTGATGGACGTTGCGCCCGCCCGGCTGCCCCGGCCAGATGCCGGAACCGAAGGCGTACGGGCGCAGGTAGGCAGTCCACATGCCTCTGCCGGCGTCGTACAGCAGGTTGAGGTTGCAGTCGTGCCGCTGCGGCATCACCGGATTGCCTTCGTAGGGCCGCCAGCGCAGCCCGTCGGCGGAGAAGGCGAGCTCCTCTCCCGATCTGCCGGACGGATCCTTGCCGCCCTTGTGCAGCATCTTGTAGCGCCGCGACGGGTCGGGGTCCGCGCGGTCGATCACCACCGAGAACGCGCTGCAGTTGTCGTGCGCCCCACGGTAGAGGATGTTGGTGCGCTGGTGCTCGCCGTCCGGAACCAGGTCGAGGAGGGGCTTGCGCCACCGCAGGCCGTCATCGCTTTCGGCGTAGAGCAGCAGGTAGGGTGGGATGACGAGCTTCCCCGGCCGGCCGCCCAGCGGCGGCAAGGTGCCGTACCACATCCGCAGCGTGCCGGACCGCTCGTCTGCCAGCACCGTGGGCCCGAAGGTCTTGTCGTGCTCCCACGGCAGATCCGGCTCCAGCACCTGGCCCGCGCGTTGTGGTGGCGTGACGCGCCGCACCACGCCGCGCCGGTCCTCGACCAGGCCGCCGTGACCGAGCAGGTGCGTGCCGGCGCCGATGCGCAGGGGCTCGCCCGCGAAGTAGGCGCCCGCGTCGATGGGCGCCCAGCGCGTCATGTCGATCGGCCGGTATTGCGGCATGGAAGAACCTCGCCTGCGGGCGACCATTCCATCTGCCGCGGCCACCGTCAATCGACGGCCGTGGTAGCCTTGCGTGGATGGAAGGCCAGAGCCTGCTCGACGGCCGGCTGGAGGTGCGCACCGGCGACATCACGGCGCTGGACGTCGACGCGATCGTCAACGCCGCCAACTCCTCCCTGCTGGGCGGGGGTGGGGTGGACGGCGCCATCCACCGCGGCGCCGGCCCCGAGCTGCTGGCCGAGTGCCGGCGCATCCGCTCCACCGACCTGCCGGACGGACTGCCCACCGGACAGGCGGTCGCCACCGGCGCGGGAAAGCTGCCAGCCTGCTACGTGGTCCACACAGTGGGGCCGGTGTGGCATGGCGGCACGTCGGGCGAGCCCGGGCTGCTCGCCTCCTGCTACCGGACCAGCCTGGAGCTGGCGGCGTCGCTGGGAGACGCGGAGCCGGTGCAGACCCTCGCGTTCCCGGCGATCTCCACGGGCGTCTTCGGCTACCCCAAGGACGCAGCCGCGCGGGTCGCCTACCAGTCGATCCGTTCATTCCTGGACGGCAGCGACCGGCCGCGGCAGGTGATTCTGATCTTCTTTTCGGGCGATGATGCGCAGGGCTTTCTGGCGGCAATCCAAGACGGCAACTGAGACGTAGGGAGGGAGCTATGGGACAGCAGGGCACGCTCGTACAGGAACGGCCGCTCGGGCGGGAGCGGGTGGACGCAGAGGGGTCGCCGGCGGCAGCGCCGCTGCCGACGCGACGGCTTGGCAAGACCGAGCTGGAGGTGCCGATCGTGGGCTACGGCAGCGCGCCGGGCGGCATTGGGCTCTCCGACGGCGAAGCGATCGACCTGTTGCACCGGGTGATCGACTTGGGCGTCACCTACCTGGACACCGCTCCCGGATACGGCCAGGCGCACAAACAGCTTCGCGAGGTGCTGGCCGAGCGCCGGGACGAGGTGATCGTGGCCACCAAGGCACCGGTGAACACGGCGCAGGAGGCGCTCGACTCGCTCACGCAGTCGCTGCGCGACTTGGGCACCGATCACGTCGACATCGCCTACATCCACAACCTGGGTCCGCGCGACGCGGAGCTGGTGCTGGGCAGCGACGGCGCGCTGGCCGGTCTGCGGGAGGCGAAGCGCGCAGGCATGGCACGCTTCATCGGCTTCACCAGCCACAGCAATCCCGCGCAGGCGGCGCGGGCGCTCGCCGAGCACGACGTCGACGTGATCATGGTGCCGGTCAACTACGGCGACCAGCACACCTACGGCTTCGAGCGGCAGGTGCTGCCGGTCGCGCACGCGCACGACGTCGGGATCGCGGCGATGAAGGTGTACGGCGGCGCCACGGACATGAAGTACCAAAAGCCGACACCGGCGGCACTCACGGCCAAGGGGCCGGTGGACCACGAGCCGGCCATGCGCTGGGCGCTGGAGCAGGCCGGCGTGGCCATCGCCGTGATCGGCATGTTCAGCGAGGCGGAGATCGAGCAGAACGTGCGCTGGGCGCACCGCGCACGGCCCCTGACCGCCGACGAACGGCGGATGCTCGACCACGAGGGCAGGGCGCTGGCCGAGTCGTGGGGCGAGCACTTCGGCCCGCCGTAACGACGTGGTCCTGCGCGGTGACCGCTGCGTCATCGTCTCGGAGAGCGCCAACCGCGGCTACTGGACCGGCGGCCACTATCCGGACGCGTGGACGCCGGTCAGCGTCTTCAAGCGCTACGACCCGGAGCCCAAGGGGTCGGGGGTTGAGCCCCACTACCATGACGGCGACGAGTTCTGGCTGTTCGTCGAGGGGGAAGGCGAGGTGTGGCTGGGCGACCGGGTGCATCCGATCACGCCCAACACTGCCGTGTACACGCCCAGGGGCGTCGTGCACCGGTTTCAGTTGTTCGCGGAGAGCCAGAACAACGCGCTGGTGACGCGCCTGGAGGGCCGGCAGCGCCAGGGGCACTTGGTGCCGGCGGTGGACGGAGAGCCGCACGCGGCCGCCGCGCCGATCATCGTCCCGGGTGAGGAGAACGCCGGGCCGTTCCCGGAGCGCGGCCCGCGCTGTCCGCTGAGCGAGCTGCGCGCTGTCTCGGTGGCGGCCGGCGAGGCCGGTGCCGGCCTGGACGGAACCGCCGCGGCGAACGAGCACCTGCTGGTGCTCGGCGGCGACGTCGAGCTGACCGCGGACGGCGTGACGGTGATGCTGGCTCGCGGCGACGCCGCGGTCCTGCGGGCCGGCGCGTCGCGCCGGGTGGCGAGCACGGCCGGGGCGCACGTGGCGCTGGCGCGGGAATGACCGGAGAGGAAACCGTGAGCGACGAAGGCAGCTCACCCGTGCGGCCGTGGCGGCGGGTCGGAGGCGAGATGGCGTTCGAGCACCCGCTGTTCAAGGTGGAGCGCCAGGAGATCGCCGCCGGTGAGGACCGCCGGCAGGTCGTCGCCATCCATACCGGCAACTGGGTGAACGTGATTCCGCTGTGCGATGACGGCCAGGTGGTCCTGATTCGCCAGTGGCGCTTCGGCATCGCCGCGCCGACGCTGGAGATCCCCGGCGGTGTGGTCGATCCGGGCGAGACGCCGTTCGAGGCCGCGCAGCGGGAGATGCTCGAGGAGACCGGCTACCGCGGCGCGCGCTGGACCCCGCTGGGCACGGTCCATCCGAATCCGGCGTTCATGTCGAACGAGTGCTCGACGTTCCTCGCCGAAGGGCTCGAATGGGTCGAGTCCCCGCGCGGTGACGGGGACGAGGAGATCGAGGTCGAAGCCGCCCCGCTCGCCAGCATCCCCGGCCTCATACGCGACGGCCGGATCACCCACTCGCTCGTGATCGTCGCATTCCACCTGCTGTCGCTGCGTCAGCCGCAACGGCCACCGGGAGATGGCCCATGAAGCGCACCGTGATCGTCCTGATCGTGGTCGTCACGGCGCTGCTGCTGGCCGGCTGCGCGGCCGGCCCCAACGCGCTCGTCGGCTCAGCGGACGACGAAGGCCGGCTGGCCGGCTTCTGGCTGGGCATCTGGCACGGGGTGATCGCACCGGTCACCTTCGTCATCTCGCTCTTCTCGGAGCGCGTGCACCTGTACGAGGTGCACAACAACGGCGGCTGGTACAACTTCGGATTCATGATCGGCCTGTGGATCTCCATCGCCGGTCCCGCCGGCGCCGGGGTCCGCAAGCGGCGTCACCGATCGCGCGAGTGAGGGCCATGCCGATGGCGGCCTTCTGCCGGCGCTGAGTTTTCCCGCACGCACGCGCTGACCACCGCTCAGCCGGCCGGGCTCGGCGCCTCACCTCGCTGGGAGGACAGCTCCAGCCACGGGTCGCGGGTGGCTTGGCGGAAGGCCAGGACCTTGGCGCGCATCTCGGCGGCCACGCCGGCCAGGGCGGGATCGTCGATCAGGTTCCGGGACTCGCCGGGGTCGGCCTCCATGTCGAACAGTGCCTCACGGTCCTGCTGGAGGAAGCGGGCGCGCGACCGCTCGCCGAGCAGGTCGAGGTTGTCGTCGCGCACCGCGGTCCAGGTCAGGGAGCGGAACAGGTCGCTCGGAAGCGGCGTTTCGAGCTGGTGCGCGAGGTTGAGCACGTACTTGTAGCGCCGCGCGCGCAGCACCCGGTAGGGGTAGTAGTTGGTGATCTCGTGGAAGCAGTCGGAGAAGTACGTCTCCTCCCATTCACCACCTCCCGGTTGGGGGCCGCCGTCTTCCAGAATCGGCAGGAGCGAGCGGCCGGGGAGCGCGTCCTCGCCTTCGGGATGGTCGACGCCGCACCACTCCAGGATGGTCGGACAGAAGTCGACCCAGCTCATCACCGCCTGGCTGCGGATGCCGCGGGAACGCTGAGCGGGGCTCACGACGATCAGAGAGCAGCGGTGGCCGCTGTCGAAGCTGGACGCCTTGGCGCCGGGGAACGGCATGGCGTGGTCGGTGGTCACGAACAGCAGGGTCTCGTCGGCTCGCCCGGACGCGTCCAATTCGCTCAGCACCGCGCCGACCACCTGGTCGAAGCGGGAGACGCTCTGGTAGTACTCCGCGAGGTCCTCCCGGACCCGCGGCACGTCGGGGAGGAAGTTGGGGACGATCACCTCCTCCGGGTCGTAGGGGACCGGCTCGATTCCCGCGTGCTCCAGGTGGTTGCCGAAGCCGACCGACGCGCGGTGCGGATGGGTGGAGCCGACGTGCAGGTAGAACGGATCGTCCCGATGCTCGGCCAGGAAGGCCGCGACCTTGGCGGCGATGTCCGCCGGGCTCCGCGGGTCGACCTGGGGCTCGTAGTCGAACGGATACACGCTCGGCGGCTCGACGTGCTTCTTGCCGACGCAGGCCGTCGCATACCCGTGCGCCTTCAGGATCTTCGGCGTCGACTGCATGGATTCGTGGGTCCGGAACCCATGGATGCCGTGGCAGTGCCCGTACTGGCCGTGGGTGTGACTGTGCTGGCCGGTGAGGATGCAGGCGCGGCTCACCGCGCACGACGGGCTGGTACAGAACGCGTAGTCGAACACCACCCCGCGCTCGGCGAGCGCATCGACGTTGGGAGTCTTGATGACCCGGTTGCCGTAGCAACGCGCGATCGGGCTCCAGTCGTCGGCGATGATGAACAGGACGCTCCGGCAGCTCATTGACCCGCGTCCTCCGTGAACGACGACGGTGCGGCGGGGTCCGCGGTGCCTTCGTCGGCCACGCCGCCGGGCGCCTCCCATGGATTGGTCACTTCGACATCCAGGCCGTCGAAGTCCGTCACATTCCGTGTCGCTACCGCCAAGCCGTGAGCCTTGGCGGTTCCGGCGATCAGCGCGTCGCCCAGGTGCAAAACGCGGCCGGACCGTTGCGCGTGAGCCCGAAGCTCCGCGGCCGCTTCCGCTTCGCGCCGCTCTAACGGCAGGATGCGGTCTCCCCGCCGCTGAACGGGATCTCCCGTCCCGGTTCGTGGCGGTTGGGAGCGTCAAGGTTTGCACCGCGTGGCATGTGGTCAACCAACCATCTGCCCAGCGGTTTGACCGCTTGCGTATTGGCTTGCCAGAGCTCGGCGGGCACGACGACGAACGCCTTCCGCACGCCGATCCGCTGAGGACCTTCTTGTTCGGCGCGACGCAACACCTCCGACAGGTGGGCCTTTGCCTCGGCAACGGTCCAGACGTGGCGCGTGGTGGATTGAGTCATGGATTCAGCCGAGGTCGATGCCGTAGGTGGCCGGGTCCATGCCCGAGTCCTCGGCCAGTCCGCGCAGGCTGATGAGCACGTCCTCGGGCATCTCGATCCCGTCCAGCAGGGCCCGCTCGCGCCGCTCCCACTCCATCTGGCCGGGGAGGTAGATGCGCTCGCCCGGCGTCATCTCCGCGCTGGCGATCTCCGCGCTCATCGCGCCGATGCGCTGGTGGAACTCGGCGGCCGGCATGATCGCGCCCACGTCGATGGCGATGAAGGCGTGCCCCTGGTCGGACGGCTCCGGATCGTCCGAGACCCAGCTATGCACGGCGCTCATCATCGCGGATCCGGTCATCACCGCGGTCAGGATCTCCACGAACACCGCCAGGCCGTAGCCCTTGTGACCGGCCATCGGGAGCTGCGCGCCCGCCTCCGGGAAGATGGTCGGGTCGGTGGTGGGGACGCCGTCCTCGTCGACCAGCCAGGTGTCCGGGATCGACCGCCCCTCGTTCTTGGCCGCGAAGATCTTGGTGGCCGCCACCGCGCTGGTGGCCACGTCCAGCATGATCGTACGCTCCGTTCCGGTCGGCGCCGCGTAGGCGATCGGGTTGGTGCCCAGGATGCGGCTCTTGCCTCCCGGCACGGTCATGCACGGCTCCACGTTGCACATGGACATCCCGAACATGCCGTGCTCGGCGATCATGTTGGCGTAGTAGCCGGCCGCGCCGTAGTGGCTGGAGCGGCGGACGCCGACGTAGGCCATGCCGGTCTGCCGCGCCTTGGCGATGGCGATCTCGACCGCGCGGCAGGAGATCGCCGGCGGCATGCCGTCCCTGGCGTCGACGATCGCCCAGGAGGGGCCTTCGGCGACGATCTGCTCCTGAGCGTCGGCCACCAGCCGGCCGCGGCGGGCGTTCTTCATCAGCCCGCGGATCTGCCGCGTGCCGTGGGTGAAGGTGCCCCAGGTGTCGGTGGTGACGAACACGCGGGCCGACAGCTCCGCGTCCTGTTGGCTCAGCCCGGCCCGCCGCATCGCCTCGATGCAGAACGCCTCCAGAGCCTCGGCTCGAATCTTCACGGCTGCCATCGATTCATGATCCTCCCGTCCACGCGCATGGGCCGATGGTATGCGCCTGCGGAGGGAAACTCCACCGCGGCGCTGGGTCTGCTCACGGCGGGAGTGCCTCCGCGGACCGAATGGGGTATTTTGGGGGCCAGGATGAGCTCGCCGAGGATGACACGCAGCCGGCGCTGCACGAGCCGCCTGCCGCGCGCAGCGGTGGGGGCGGCGCTCATCGTCACGGTGGCGCTGCTGATCACTTCCTGCGTTACGAGCGTCTACCACAACTGCCGCTGGGGACCGACGGTGGTCAAGGTGCGCTATGAGGTGACTTCCAGCACGGGAAGGGCCGACATCGAGGTGCTCGATGCCGGGGGCGAGGTCGAGAGCTATCGGCGCGGACAGACGCCCTGGCGCCTGACCGAGAGGATTCGCGGGGAGACGCGTGTCCGCTTGCGGGCACGCAACGGCCGGCCTCTCGGCACCGTCTCGGTCGCGATCTACGTCGATGACGTGCTGTGGAAGAAGGTGACCGGCGTCGGGACGGGAACCATGGAGACCAGCGGCGTCATCGAGAGCGAGCCAGGCTGGGATTGCGGGTACGGCATGTTCGTGCAGACGTGGCCGGAGCAGCCGGAGAAACCGGAAAAGCCGGAGAAACCGGAAAAGCCGGAGCAGCCGGAAAAGCCGGAGCAGCCGGCGAAGCCGGGACAGCCGAAGGTGCCGCAGGAGCCCGGCGGCGACGCCGGGGGCGGGTGAGCGAGCAGAGATCGGTCGCCTCGTCGGGCGCCGAGCCGATCACCGAGGAGTCCCTGGCGGCGGATCTGCGGGCGCTCGGAATAGGCGAGGGGATGGTCCTGCTGGTCCACTCCTCGTTGAGCGCCCTCGGCTGGGTCTGCGGCGGGCCGGTCACCGTGATCCGGGCGCTGCTGCGGGCGGTCGGCGCGGACGGCACGCTCGTCATGCCCGCGCACTCCGGGGACTTGTCGGATCCTGCCGGATGGCAGAGTCCGCCGGCGCCTGCGGGGTGGTGGGACACGATCCGCGCGACGATGCCGGCCTTCGACCCCGCCATCACGCCCACGTGCAGCCTCGGCGTCACTCCGGAGCTGTTCCGCACCTGGCCCGGGGCGGTGCGCAGCTATCATCCGTCCTGCTCGTTCGCGGCTCTCGGCCCGCATGCCGGACGGATCGTCGCGGAACAGCGGCTGGAGGACCCGATGGGTGAAGGATCGCCGCTCTCCGCCATCTACGCCCTGGGCGGACACGTCCTGCTCCTGGGTGTCGGCCGCAAGGTCGGACACCGGAACAACACGATGCTGCACCTTGCCGAGCGGCGCGCGCTCGGAGACAGTCAGGAGACGATCCCGGCCGGCGCGCCGATCCTGGTCGACGGGGTCCGGCAGTGGGTGAGCTACGTCGAACCCGACATCGACGAGGACGATTTCGACGAGGCAGGCGCCGCGTTCGAGCGCCAGGACACGACCACCCGCACCGGACTCGTCGGCCATGCGCGCTGCGCGCTGCTGCCCGCCCGCCCGCTGGTCGACTTCGCCATCCCGTGGATCATGCGTCACCGGAACGACGCTGATTGAGCCTATCGGGCCAGGCGAATCTACGCGACAGCGAGCTGTGTAACTGGCTTGATCGCCTCGCGGATCCGGCTTGCGTCTTCCACGTCGATTCCTGCCAGTGACACGCCCCGGCTGACACTCAGGAACTCGTAGGCGAAAACGTGGCCAGCCTGATCGAGGTGCGCGACCCGCGTGTCGTCAAGCCGCTGCCCACCCGATTCTCCTCCTTCGGCCGCGCGAAGAGTGAGAAAGATGACGTCCGCCTCAGAGTCGTACCGAAGTTGCACTGCGAGCCTCCTCATGTCGCGACCCAGTAGAGCGTGATGGTCTGCGGCGTGGTGGCTGTAGCGCAGCCGGCTCACGCGGTCGCGGTGGCCGTGAACGCCTCACGGGTGTACGTGATGGCGCGGTCCATCACGGCGTAGGGCTCCTCCGGACCCTCGTACTCGGGGGAGACGGTGCCGTCGTAGCCGAGCTCGCGGAGGCGCTGGACCGCCGCGGGCAGCGGCACGACGCCCTCGCCCAGATCCACCGCCTTGAACCAGGGGCCGCCGCGCGTTCCTTGCCACGAGGCCCCCGGCAGCTCGGTCTCCAGCGGCACCCAGTCCTTGACGTGCACATGAATGGTGTACGGGAAGACCCGGTCGAGCGCCGCGATCGGGTCGTAGCCGGCCATCACGAAGTTGCCCACGTCGTAGACGGTGCGGACCTGGTCGCCGAGCCGCTCGCAGGCGTCGATCACCCATTCCGGACCGCCGTAGACGTCGCCGCGGAACCCCAGGTTGGCGACCAGCAGGGTGAGGCCGAGCTCGCGCGCCACCGGCAGGCTGTTCTCCACCGCCTCGTACAGCCACTCCCGCAACTCCTCGGCGGTCAGATCGCTGTCCCAGCCGGGCATCGACGGCAGGATCAGGATGGAGCCCGCGCCCAGGCGGCCGGCGATGCGCAGCCGCTCGTGGAACCGGTCGGTGCCGGCCGCACGCGCATCCGCATCGCGAAAGCCGACGTGGCAGTTCACGTCGCACATCAGCACCTTCATGCCGGTCGCGGCGATGGCGTCCTCGATCCTGAGGACCTCGTCCTCGTCCTCCATCCACGGGTCGTAGAGCTCGAGCGAGGTGATTCCGCGGTCGTGGAACCAGCGGATCGCTCTTGCGTTGTCGATCGGTCTGGGGCCGGTGATCGGCCCGAACGAGTAGCTGTATCCGACGATCTCCATGCGGCGATTATGGCCTACAGCACCGCAACGCGCCGGCGCAGGAAGTACGGCCAGTCCCACTCCGCGCCCCAGCCGGGGCCGTCCGGCGGGGCGATGCTGCCGTCGACCGGGACGACCGGGTTGACGAGCCCGATCTCCTTGCCGACCTCGTCGCGCGAGCCGCCGGGGAAGTACTCGTAGTAGCGGGTGTTGCCGATCGCGCAGCAGAGGTGCGCGTGCACGATCCCGAACAGTCCGCCCGGACCGTTGAGCTCCACGGTGGTGCGGCGCTCGCGCGCCAGGCGGGCGAGCCGCAGCAGCGGCGTCACGCCGTGGCGGGCGTTGCCGCGCAGGGTGTCGACGGCCCCGCTGGTGAGCCACTGCGCGCACAGCTCGCGGTCGTGCATGAGCGTCTCGGGCGCGAGCACGGGCACGGTCAGCTCGCGGCACAGCCAGCGCAGGCCGGCGTGGTCGCGGTCGGACAGCGGCTCCTCGAACCACACGTAGTCGTGCTCTTCCAGCGCACGGCCCACCCGGAGCGCCTCGGCGTAGGTGTAGCCGTTCTCGGCCGCGTCGTGCATGAGCGCGACGTCCGGCCCCACGGCGCCGCGCACCGAGGCGAACCAGCGGCAGTTCTCGGCGGCGCCGACCGCGAAGTGGTCCTTGACCCCGGTGAAGCCGGACGCCAGGGCGCGCAGGGAGTCCTCGACCGCTTCCTCCGCGGTGTTGCCCGCGCTGTTGTAGTAGGCGAGGCAGGCCGGCCGCGCCCGCCCGATCAGCTCCGCCACCGGCACGCCGGCCGCCTTGCCGGCGATGTCCCACAGACAGTTGTCGAAGGCGCCGGCCCAGCCGGGGCGGGTGAAGGCGAACCGCGCCGCCCGGTGCAGCTTGCCGTCCAGCCGCTCGCGGTCGCCGGCATCCTCGCCTACCACCAACTCGCGGAGCTGCGCCAGCTCCCGCTCGGTCATGACGCGGTAGCGGACGTCCCCCACCGTGCAGACGCCTTCCAGGCCGTCGTCGGTGCGGACGTGCATCACGTGTACCGGTTCGGTCTGGCGGCAGTCCCGCGTCGCCACCGCGTGGCGCCGCCACCAGGTGGCGCCGCCCGAGCTGCGCCGCGGATGCCAGCGGGCGGCGCTGCCGTGCCCGACCTGGGCCATGTCGATCAGCGGTGTGACCGTGGCGACCTCGAATACGGAAATCGTGACGTCGCGAATGCGCATGGTTCTCCCTGAGGTTCAGTCGCGGAAGGGATCGATCTCGTCCGGCGCGGCCATGGCGACGCCGATCGGCTCCAGCACGTGCATGACGCGGATGGTGCCGTCGTGGTAGCGCAGCACCTCCTCGATCCGCTTGTAGCAGTGCGGGGACTCGTCGGTGCCGGCGCCGCGCAGCTCCACGCCGCGCCGGTCCAGCCACCGCTGCATCATCTTTCGGCTGATCTTGCCCTCGGTGAGCTGGATGCGCCGCCCGCGCTTGAACCGCGACTTGCCGGCCGCCTGCGTGCGCGACATGACGCGCCCGGCGCCGTGGACGGTGGAGCGCAAGGCGAGCTCGGACTCCGGGCCGTCGAGGCCCTCGATGATGACCGAGATGTCTCCCATGGTGCCGCCGACGAAGCCGCGCTGGCCGGGGAAGGCGGGGGTCGCGCCCTTGCGCACGACCCAGAGGTCCTGTCCGAAGTGGCGCTCCCGCCAGGCGAAGTTGTGGTGGTTGTGTACCTCGTCGAGGATGCGGGCGCCGAGCAGGCGGGCCACGCGCGCACACACCCAGTCGCGGCCGGCGTAGGCGTAGCGCCCGGCCAGGTGCATGCAGGCGAGGTATTCCCGCCCCAGGTCGCTGTCCGCGTCCAGCACCACCGGGTCGACGTGCATGCCGTCGGTGCCGCCGCCGGCCTTGATGAAGTGGGTGGCCAGCTTGTGGCCGAGGCCGCGCGAGCCGAAGTGGACGCCCACCCACACGCGGCCCTGCTCGTCGGCGAAGAGGTCGACGAAGTGGTTGCCGGAGCCGATGGTGCCAAGCTGGGAGCGCGCCAGGTCGCGGAGCGCGGCCGCCGCGGGGAGGTCCCAGGCCGGGTCGTCGTCGAACAGCTCGTGATCGACCGGCTCCGGGTTCTTGCGGCCGATGCCGAACGACAGAGTGCGCCACAGGTCGTCCATGATGGGGCGGATGTTGCGGCGGACCTCCTGGGCGTCGGCGTCCAGTAGCACCGCCTTGTTCCCGCACGAGATGTCGTAGCCGACCCCGGACGGGCTGATCCGGTCCCCGTAGGCCACCACCCCGCCGATCGGCACGGCGTAGCCCAGGTGATGGTCGGCCATGAGCGCCGCGCGCTCGGCCCGCTCGGCGCAGCGCCGCATCTGCTCCACCGCTCCGGCCTCGGGTTCGCCCCAGACCGGGATGCCGTCGAGCATCCGATACCCTTGGCCGTTACCGGCCACGTCGCGATCCTGTGGTGTCATCCTGACCCCGACCTCGGACGCCAACGTCCCCCGGCCGGCCTACTCCTGCAAGGCGTCGGAGATTTGCTGCGCAGCATCCACACCGAACATCGAATCGTGGCGTCCGTCCTGGAGGGCGATGATCGTGGCGCCTCGGGAACTCAGGAATCCGACTTCATCTTCGGTCAAGCGGCCTACGGCTTCGTCCAGCGTTCCATACACGTAGATGACCTTTTGCAGATCCGTGTCGGCGAGCCGTTCCGTGTAGCGGTCGTGTCCCGTGGCGCCGGCGATGCGCATCTCCATGAGCTGCTGGTCGGTGACCGGCACCGGCACCGGCAGCCGAGGAACCGGCTCCGGCATCTCTCCGTCCGGGAACCAGTAGGGCATTCCCATCAGGAATCCGGTGACCACGTCCGCGGGCATGTCCAGCCGGCCGGCCATGATCAGATACCGGTCGGCGGCACCTGGGCCATGATGGGACAGGTAGCGGGCCATGAGGAACGCACCATAGGAGTGTCCGATGACGACGACGCGCTTGCCCTGATCCCGGAAGTGTTCGATCGTTCGGTGCAGGATCTCGACGCTGACGTCGACCTCTGCCTGCAGCTCCGTCAGAGACAATTCTGCATGTCGGGGTGCCAGGTCGTGATTGAGGGTGAGGGTCTGGTGCGCGTGTGCGAACTGCACGTCTTCGTAGCTACGGTAGTTGCTGAAATACTCCGACGTGTATGGGTCGAGCATGTGCAGGGGGCCGCCCTGTGCGAAAACCCATACCGTGTCGGAATCGGCTTTCCCGGAGAGCTCGAACAGCTCGGTGACGTCGTCGGGAAGCGCGGTTGCCTGGTAGGAAGGCTCCGGGATGAAGCCCCTGCCACAGCCGACAACGAGAGCCGCTGCCAGCAGGACCGTGATAAGTCGAAAGTACGAAGTTCGCTGGTTGTGCTGCATGCAGTCCTCCATCAATAGCTGTAAGGTTTTGTGCTTGGCCCGTGAAGTCAAACTCCAGGGGAGTCATCGGCATAGTCGTTTGAGAGGCTGCTGCACCTAGCGGCGGTCTCTGGTAAGAAGCCGGTCGTTGAGTGGCTGTACGGGGCGGTAGTTGCCATCGTAGATCGCCCCGAACGCCTCGATCTGGGCTTCCGAGAGGGTCATGGGCTCGGCCATGACCGCCCAGGACACACCCTCGGTGCACGGCGGCGTGGTGAGCGATCCGGTGTAGCGCCAGGTCGTGTGGCGATCCGGCAGCAGCGCGGCCACATCCACCGTGTCGGGGAGCGGCACCGCAGTGCCGGGCTCGGATGGCAGCAGATCCCAGATCGGCGCGAGCGCTTCGTTGGCGGGGCCTACGCGGTACAGGACCCCGATCACGGCCAAGGCGCCGTCTTCGCTCCGGTGGACCAGGTGCAGCTCCAGCGGGAACCGGACGCCGGCCGCCGTGTGCTCGCCGCCGCGGTGGAAGTGAAACTGCAGCAGCTCGTAGCGAACCTTGTCGACCATGATTCCGCTGCCCGGGGCGACGTTCACCTGGATGGTGTGGCCGGTGTTCACGATCTCGGCCGAACGCGGGGCGTAGTCGAGCTCGATCGGAGGCTGCGTGCGGGACTGCGCTCCGGTGAGATCGATCGGCGACTGTTCGGAGCCACGGGCACACGCGGCGAACGCCGGATCGAGCGAGCCCCAGTGGGCAGGGTCGATGTCGCCCCGGTATCCCCATCTGACGTGGGGGAGATCGGCGCCCCACAGCGTGCTGACGCTGACGAAGCCGGCGAGCAGGAGTCCGGCCGCCAGAACGGCGGAGGCGAGGATGCCGGCGAGCGGCTCCCAGCCCCTCTTCACGACCGCCGGTCTCCGGGGGCGCCGTAGCGGGCGCGGTTGCCCGGCGTTGACTGCGGCCAGGAGGGGCCGGCGGCCGGCTGAAACTCCTCGGCCCGGCCGCAGAGCCACAGGAACATGCGGGCGTTGTCGTGCGCGCCGCGAACTTGCTCACCGAACCGGGGCGCGGTGGAGGTGTAGTCGGCCGGGTAATAGAACCACTTCAGCACGTCCAGCTCGGGACCGAAGCGGGAGCCGCCGTCGATGTGCCACTGGTTCGCCTCGGCCGGCCCGTCGCCGGCGTGGTGGTCATCCAGCCAGCGCCGGCAGCGGGCGTTGATCTCCTCCGGGACGACCCGTTCGAGCATCAGACGGCCGTACTTGCAGAAGTCCAGGACCTGCGAGTCGGTCAGGGTGGGCGCGCAGTCGTGGGTGCCGTGGGCCATCGTCAGTGCACGTGATACGCGTCGAGCAGCTCCTGCAACGACACGTCCTGGCGCTCCAGCAGCTCGAACAGCGGCGCCTCCACGTCCAGCACCGCCTGCGCCTGCTCCGGGACGCGGTCGGCGATCTGTGCCGGTATGGTCAGCAGCCCGCTCTCGTCGCCGTGCAGCAGGTCGCCCGGATTGATCGTGAGCCCGCAGATCTCCACGGGCACGTCGAAGTCGATGATCGCCGGGATGCCGTGCGAGACGACCAGCCCGGCGGCGAAGAGCTGGAAGCCGGGCACGCGCCGCTCGATCCCGGCGCGGTCGCGCACGCCGCCGTCGGTGACCATGCCGGCCGCGCCCAGGTGCTGCAGCGCCCGCGCGGTCATGTCGCCGCCGAAGCAGGAGCGCAGCCGGTCATGCCCGACGTGCTTGACCACGTACACGCTCGGCCGCGGCGCCGCGGCGATCCGCTCGAACAGCTCGGTGAGCCGGTCCGGGCGCGGATCGGCCGGCGTGGTGGTGTCCGCGATCGCCGTGAACGCATAGCCGACCAGCGGCGCCCGCTCCGGGAACAGGCATTTCAGGTCCAGGGTCGCGTAGCCGGCGGTGCGGTCGCGCACCGCGAACCGCTCCACGGCGTTCATCACCGTCGGGCTGTCGAACCGCCGCAGTGCCTCTATCGTCCGTTCGCTCACCGTTCCAGCCATAGGCAACTCCTCAGGAAACGCCGTGCATCCGTCCGCAGGCGGATGTCATCCGGCGCATGACCGCAACTCTACCCGCTGCCGATCGGCCACGGTAGCGCGGGGCACCGGCTCTCGCGAGGCCGGAGACGCTGCCGGTCCACTCCCCAGCCCTGTCTTCACGTCTTGATATGCAGCCGGAACCAATCGGCGAGCGCAGCCTCGTCACTGCGGCCGGCGTCATGGATGGCGAACACGACGTTCGCGTGAACCCAGCGCCACGCGCCGAGCTCCTCGGAGCTCACTTTGCCAGCGCTCGCAGCACCTCGCGGTCGTCGTGCATGATCTCTTCCGCGAGCGCCATCTGGCGCTCGAAGTGGGGATCGTAGGCGGTGATCCGGTAGCCGCCGTCGGGAGCTTCGGTCAGAAAGAGGGTGTCGCCCTTCCGTACCCTGAGCTGCGCCATCGCCGCCTTGCTGAGGATGATGCCGGACGAAGAGCCAACGGTCGTCACCTTGAAAGAGAGCATCGGTACGTCAGCAAAGTACAATCTCGATTATATGTTGGCCCGGTCAACCCGGCCTGGACCGCCCGCTCGACGATGTGGCCGTCAGCACTGATCGCCCGCGGCAGGGAGCTCGCGTCCAGCGCACGCGACCGGGGCAGGACGCTGTCGTTCTCGCTGGGTCTGCTGTGGCGGCATGCCCGGCTGCCCGCGGTGCTGCTGCTGGCGATGAGCATCCTGAGCGGCGCCGCTTCGCCGCTGCTGGTCCGAGCCGTCAACGGTCTCATCGATGCGCTCGCCGAGGCCTCCGGCACGCCGGCGGCCGTCCTGTCCGCGGCGCTGCCCTGGCTGCTGGTGCTCCTGGCCGCCTTCGTGCTCCGCGGCGTCGACGAGGCGGGCAGCACCTACCTGGGCGACGTGACCCGCGAACGCCTGCACAGCGGGATCCAGGGCCGGCTCCTCGGGCAGGCGGTCTCGCTGCCCCTGATCACGTTCGAACGTCCCGAGTACTACCAGAAGGCGCACGCCGGCGAGGGGGCCCTCGCCGACAGCGGCATCGAGCTCACGGCGATCTCGCAGCTCGTGGTCGGCGCGACGGGCATCGCCGGCCTGCTGTTCCTGTTCGCGAAGGCGCACTGGGTGCTGCCGGTCGTGCTGGTGGCGACCGTCGCGCTGCGTCTGTTCATCGCCGCCCAGGCGAGCCATCGCGTGATCCACCAGGAGCATGCCGACTCGCCGCGCAAGCGCGCCGCCGACTACTGGGCCGGCCTGCTCACCAGCCGCGACGCGGCCGCCGAGCTGCGCCTCATGGGACTGGCCGGGCCGCTGATCGAACGGTGGCGGCGGCTCCTGAGCGGGTACTTCGCCGATTACGCCAGGGCACGGCGGCGGCGGGAGATCCTCGATCTGGTCATCCTGACGGTGCAGGAGCTGGTGGGCTGGCTCACGCTGCTGGTCCTGCTGCTCCTTGCCCTGCGGGGCGTGCTGACGCTCGGCGCACTGGTGGCGCTCATCTACGGCCTGGGACGCCTGCGCTCCCTTGCCGAGGGCATGACCAGATGGGCGAGCGATCTGGAGGAGTACCTGCCCAGGATGGAGCAGCTTCGCGAGTTCCTGGCGCTGAAGCCGGAGCGCGCGCCATCTCCTGCGCGGCGGCCGCCGCGTCCGCTGCGCCGCGGGGTGCGCTTCGAGGACGTGAGCTTCCGGTACCCGGGCGCGGCCGGCCCGGCGCTCGCCGGCGTGACCTTCACGCTGCACCCGCAGGAACGGCTGGCGCTGGTCGGCGAGAACGGCGCCGGCAAGACGACCCTGGTGCGGCTCCTGCTGGGGCTCTACCGCCCGACCGGCGGCACCATCACGGTCGACGGGATCGACCTGACGGAGCTCGATCCCGTGGCGTGGCGCCGGGAGGCGACGGCGGTCTTCCAGGACTTCATGCGGTACCCCGCCACCGTGGCGGAAAACATCGCGTACGGCGACCCGGCACTGCTCCCGGCGGCGCAGCGCGCCGGCGGGCAGGTGGAAGAACGCCTGGTCGCCGCCGCCGCGCAGAGCGGCGCCGACGGGTTCATTTGCGGGTTGCCGGCCGGCTACGCCACGCAGCTCGGCAGCGAGTTCGCCGGCGGCGTGGATCTGTCGGCCGGACAGTGGCAGCGGCTGGCCCTCGCGCGCGCCTATTTGCGGGACGCCCAGATCATCATCCTGGACGAGCCGACGGCGGCGCTCGACCCGCGCGCCGAGGTGGCCGTCTACCGCCAGTTCCGCGACGCCGCCGGCAGCCGCTGCGCGATCTTCATCTCCCACCGGCTGGGCTCGGCGCGCCTCGCGCATCGGATCCTCGTCCTGCGCGGCGGCGAACTGGTCGAGGAGGGAACGCACGACGCGCTGCTGGCAGGCGACGGCGAATACGCGCGGATGTTCCGGTTGCAGGCGAGTTGGTACCGCGACACCCCGGAGCAGGAGGGGCGGACGTGACCGGCGGAACCGGGCGACGGACCCATCTGGCGGCCCTCCCGCGGGCGCTGAAGGTGCTCTGGGGCGCGAGCCCGGCCGCCACGCTCGCGGTGGGCGTGCTCAGCGCCGGTACGGGGCTGTTCGCCGTCGCCGAGGTGCACGTCGTGCGCCGGCTGGTCGAGACGGCCGGGCACGTAATGGTCGGCAGCGCCCCCGTGGCCGACGCTCTGCTGTGGGGCGCGGCCGTGGTCGCTCTGGTGGTCGCGGCCGCGGCGGCGGACGCCGTGCAGCGGCTGGCGAGCGACCGGCACCGGGAGCGCGCGCTGCTGATCATCGAGGAGGGTTGCTACCGCCACGTGCAGTCCGTGCCGCTGGAACGGCTCGAGGATGCCGGGCACTACGACCGGCTGCAGCGGGCGCGCCGGGGGATGGCCCACCGCTTCGAGGCGACGACCAATTTCTTCTGGTGGAGCGTGCGGGACGGCGTGGTGCTCGTCTCGCTCCTGGTCTACCTGGCGCGGGTGCACTGGATTCTCCCCCTGGCCCTCGCCCTGGGGACCACGCCCGGGCTGCTGTTTCGGACCCGCTTCTACTACCTCAACTACACGCTCGCGCGCGAACAGGTGCCGGACGAGCGCCGCCGCAGCGCCATCAACGGCCTGCTGCTGGGACGGGCGGCCGCCGCCGAGATCCGCCTGTTCGCGCTGGGCGACTGGCTGATCGCGGCCTCGCAACGGCTGTGGGCGCGATTGCGCGGCGAGCGCCTCCGTCTGGGAGCGCGCGAGGCGCGCGCACTGGTCGCCGGTGACGGCATGAACGCCGTCACGTACCTGGCGGCAATCGTCGCGGCCGTGCTGGTGCTGCCGCCGGGCGTGGCCGCGATCGGCATCTACGCCGCGCTGTTCGTGGCGATCGAGAGCTTTCAGTCACGCTACGCCGAGCTGGCCAACTCCGTGTCGTCGCTGTACGACACCCTGCGGCACGTGCGCGACTACTTCGACTTTGTGGACGAGCCGCGTGAGGACCCGGATGCGGGCGCCCGTCTGCCGGGTCCGGTGTCGCGGGAGATCGTATTCAAGGACGTCGCCTTCACCTACCCGGGTGCGGACCGGCCTGCGCTCGCGGGCCTGAACCTGACCATCCGGCCCGGCGAGCGGATCGCGCTGGTGGGCGAGAACGGCGCCGGCAAGACCACCCTGGTCAAGCTGCTTATGGGGCTCTACCGGCCCACCTCGGGCCGCATCCTGGTCGACGGCATGGACCTGCGCGAGCTGGCCCCGGCCGACTGGCACCGGCGCTTCGGCACGGTGTTCCAGCACTACCTGCGCTTGCAGGCGACCGTCCGCGAGAACGTGGCGCCCGGCGCGATCGCCGGGTCGAGCGGTGACCTGGCGCTGGCCGCCGCCGTCGCGCGCAGCGGCGCGGACGAAGTGGCAGCCCGGCTGCCGGGCGGACTGGAGACGCCGTTGGGCCGCGATTTCCACGAGGGCAGCGAGCTGTCGGTCGGCCAGTGGCAGAAGCTGGCCATCGCGCGCGCTTACCTGCGAGACGGCGAGATCCTGGTCCTGGACGAGCCGGCGTCGGCGCTGGACGCCAAGGCGGAGGCGGAGGTGTACCGCCATTTCGCGCGGATGGCCGAGGCGCGGACCGTGATCCTGATCTCGCACCGGCTGGGCTCCTGCCGGCTTGCCGGCCGCATCCTGGTGCTGCGCGACGGGCGGCTGACCGAGCAGGGGAGCCACGAGGAGCTCGTCTCTTCCGGCGGCACCTATGCCGAGCTCTACCGCATGCAGGCCGCTTGGTACCGGTAGTTCTCACCGAGCCGCTGCGGGCTCAGCTTCCCATGCCCTGTGCAACCGAACGGCATGAGCACAGCCCGTCGAGCGTCACCATGGAACGTGTCCGACCATCTCAGACACCGACCGCAAGCCGGTCCGACAGCCCGGTGGCGCGGGATGTTGTGCGCTGCACCGCGGCGCGCACGGCATCCTGGTCCGCGAGCACGGTTACCTTGCGCCGCGCTCGGGTCACCGCCGTGTAGAACAACTCCCGGGTGCTTACGCGCGATTCCGGGTCGCCGGGAATGAACACCACCTCGTCGTACTCCGAGCCCTGCGCGCGGTGCACGGTGAGGGCGAAGAAGCTCTCGTGTTCGGGCAGCCGTGACGGTGCCAGGAGGAACCGTTCGCCGCCGCCGGCAAGGTCAGGAAACCAGACCTGGCGGCGCCCATCGGCGACGCCCACCACGACGCCGGTGTCGCCGTTGGAGAGGCCGGTCTGGCGGTCGTTGCGGGTCACGATGATCGGCCTGCCGACGTAGAACTCGTCGCCCTCCAACACGCCACGGGCGCGCAGGCCGCGTTCGACGAGGCGGTTGAAGCGGCCTACGCCGACCGGACCGCGCCGATGGGCGCACAGGACACGACGCGAAGGAAACGCGGGCGCGGCTGCCGGTGCTGCGCGCAGCGTCTTGATGTGTTCGTTCCATTCGTCCGCGCACGCTATGGCAAAGCGGTCGAATGCGGCGGCGCTCGCCAGCGGCTGCCGTTCGGTCTGCCCTTCGCGCTGGTCGTTGAGGGTGGCGAGGGCCGCTTCGGCGTCGCCGCGAACGACCGCGGCGGCCAGCAACCCGATGCCCTGGTCGACAGCGAAGCGGTGGCTTCGGGTGAGGCGCACGATACACGGGGCCAGTGGCGAGCCGCTGCCCGCGGCGCACAAGTCGCTGAACACGGAGCCGGGCTCCACGGAAGCGAGCTGGTCGGTGTCGCCGAGCAGGATGAGCCGGCACGCAGCGGGCAGCGCGGCGATCAGCCGGTTCATCAACGGCAGGTCGACCATCGAGCACTCGTCCACCACCAGCGCGTCCAGGCGCAGATCGGGCCTGGTCAGCAGTCGGTGGATGGTGCCGGCCATGGGCGTGAAGTCGGCGAGCGCCGGTACCCGGGCGCGCAGATCGCGCTCGTCGAGTTGGGTCTTGACCGCTTCCTGCAGCCGTGCTGCCGCCTTGCCGGTTGGCGTCACCAGTCCGATGCGATGCGCTTGGGCGATGCCGAGATGTGCGAGCAACGCGATCAGGCTTGCGGCGAGCGTGGTCTTGCCGGTGCCGGGGCCGCCGGTAACGATGCACAGCCGGCGTTCGACGGCCGCTCTGGCGGCGGCCACGGTCGCCTGGTCCGCGGCGGCGCCGAACACGCGCGCCAGTGCATCGCCGAGGTCGCACCGGGTCACGTCCGCGGCCAGGGCCTGCAGGCGCGCGGCAAGTCCGGATTCGGCTTCGAACAGGCGGTGCAGATACAGGCGGTCGCGGTCCAGCACCAACGGACGTGGTGGGTCGGTGGTGCCGCCAGCTACCACCGGGCTGGCCGCGAGCGCGGCGCGCCAGGCAGCACGCGCCGGCAACCGGATCGCGAGCGCGTGCTCGGGCACTTCCTCGCCGTCTTCCGAGGATGGCCGTTCCACGATCTCCGCGAGCGGCTTGCCGGCCTCGGCGAGCGGCAGGCAGGTGTGACCGGCCCGGTGCATCGCGCTTACCGCCGCCGCCGACAGCACCACCTCCGGGCCGGCGCCCAGGTCCGCCATCGACCGGGCGAAGAAGCGGTCGATGTCGGCGAGCACGCGGGCTTCGGTGAGCACCTCGAGCTGATCCCGGTCCATCACGATGCATCCCCGCGGAAACAGGCGTCGATCGCCTCGATGCAGGCGCGGGATGGACGATCCCGGTAGACGCCGCTGCCGGGTTCCTGAGGGCGCATGCCGCGCAGGAACAGATAGAACGCACCGCCGACGTGGCGGTCGTAGTCGTAGTCGGGTAGCCGTATTCGCAACAGGCGGTGCAGCGCGGTGACGTACAGCAGATACTGGAGGTGATAGCCGTGCTGAGCCATCGCCCGGCTGATTGCTTCGGGCGCGTAGTCTGCCAGGTCGTTGCCGAGCCAGTTGGACTTGTAGTCCATGACGTACCAGCGCTCGCCGACGCGGGCAACAACGTCGATGAAGCCGTTCAGGAAGCCGTTGATTTCGACGGCGCCGTCGGCAAGCCGAGGGTCGTATCCGTGCGCCTTGAGTGCTCGGTCGAGGTCGCCGCGCCGAAAGCCGCGGATCGGCAGATGGAACTGCATCTCCGCGATCGGCTGGTCAACCTCGCCGAGGCGGAACGTGTTCGCGGCGCCGGCGTTGCCGCCGCCGTCGGGGAGCAAGGGGGTGTTCAAGGTAGTCGTCACCATGGTGCGAGCGACCTCGATCCATTCAGGGTCGATGCCCCACTTGGCGAGGGCGTCCCGGCAGGCGTCCTCCAGGTTGCCGTGCGGTTGCAGCCGTTGTGCAAGGATCTCGTGCAGGCAGTTGCCGGGCCGGGTGCCGGCGGGAAAGGTGAATTCGTTGCGGATATCGTCCGGTGCCGGCTCCGGGTCGACGTACGTGGCTTCGTGTTCGCCGAGCGCGGAGTAGCTGGTCAACTGGCGAATGCGTGCGAGTTGGCGATGGAGCTGGCGGGCAACCAGGGACTCGGACTCTGCTTTGGGACGGACGGCGGGCAGCGCCCCTTCTGCGGGCGTGGCAGCCGCAACACTGATCGAGACTTCGTCGGCTGCCCGCTCGCCAAACTGCCGCACCTCCGCCAGCCAGTCGGCCGCGCTCAAGCGGCGCACATGGCGTTCGCTGGCGGTGCGGGTTTCCTGGCCGTGCAGGAGCCAGGCAAGCGGCGAGTGTTCTCCGTCCCTCGCCCACGCCCAGGTGACCTCGCAGCGGTACTGCGCCCTGGTCAGCGCTACGTACAGCAAACGCAGTTCGTCAGAGTGCTGTTCGTCACGCTGCCGGTCGATGGCCGCCGGCGATGGCCGCACATCCAGCACCGGCGTGTTGGCGTCCGCATCGTAGTATTCGGCGGTAGTCTCCGTGGTCGGTCGATGACCGAACCAGGCGAACGGGCAGAACACCACGGGAAACTCCAGTCCCTTGGCGCGATGTACCGTGACGATCTTCACCAGGTTCTCGTCGCTCTCCAGGCGAAGCTGCGCGGTTTCGCCGCCGCGTTCCGGTTGCGCCTTGAAGTGCGCGAACCAGTCCATCAGACCGCGGCGCGACAGCCGGTCGCGGGTCTCGGCGTCGTGGAGCAGGTCGGTGAGGTGCAGGAAGTTGGTCAGGCGGCGCGGCCCGTCCGGATACGCCAGCAGATTGGTGGCGCATGCCGGGCGGTCGGCAAACAGCAGGTGGCGCATCAGGCTGGCGATGCCGTCTCTGGCCCAGATCCCGCGCCACTCGCGGGCACGGTCGTTCCAGGCCGCCCAAGTCTGATCGTCTTCCTGCAACCGGTCGATTGCGTGCAGGTCCAAACCGAACAGGTCGCCGGCCAGTGCGCCGCGCAGCCGGGCGGCGGCGTTGTAGTCGGTCTCGTCGGCGGCGAGCGCGTGCAGCAGTTGGTGCACGGCGGCCGCTTCCGCGCTGTCGAAGACGCTGTCCGTGCCCAGTTCGACAGTGCGCACGCCGCCCTGCCGCAGCGCGCGCGCGACAGCGCGGCCCTGCTTGCCGGTGCGAACGAGCACGGCAATGTCGCCGGCCGCCAGGGGTATACCGGCTGCCGGACCGGACGCGCGGCGCACCAAGGCCTTGCCCGAGGCGCCGAGTTCGAGCAGCCGGACAATCCTGCCGGCCGCGTGCTCTGCCGCTACGCGCTCCAGATCCCCTTTGTACCACTTGTTGCCGTCGTTACCCGGGAACAGGTGCAGTTGAAACGGTGTCGGGTCGTGATCCTTGTCCTGCACCTGCAGGGCGCGGCCGTCGTGCGGCGCGGCGTGCACAGCCTCAAAGCGGATGTCCGGCAGCAGGAACGGATTGTCCCTCCCGAACGCAGCGTTCACGGCGCGTACCAGGGCGGGTTGGGATCGGTAGTTGACGGTCAGATCCAGCTTATTCCCGGCCGCTACTCGCGTCTTGGCATCGAGGTAGGCGAACACATCGGCACCGCGGAAGCGGTAGATCGACTGCTTGGGGTCACCGACCACGATCAACCCGCCGGCCGCGTGGCTGGCCGCGTATATCTTCTCGAAGATCTCCGCTTGCAGCCGGTCGGTGTCCTGGAACTCGTCGATCAAGGCCACCGGGTAACGGGCCCGCATGCGCGCCGCCAGCGCGTCACCGCCGGCACCGGCAAGGGCGCGGTGCAGTTGTGTCAGCAGGGCATCGAAGCTCAAGCTCCGCGCGGCCCAGGTGCCGCGGTGCAGCGTCTCTCTGGCGCTCTCCAGCAGGCCGCGGCGTCGACCGCTCAGCCAGGCCTCGCCGAGCTCCGTTGCCGCTTCGCCCAGCCGTTCGAAGCAAGCGTATAGGGGAATATCCGGCGGCGGGTTCTTCTTGAACAGCTTGTCGGCCAGCGACGTCGGCGCGAAGTAGCCGGCATCTTTCAACGGCAGCAGGCCGGGATCGTTGGCTTCCAAGGCCTCGATCACCGCCTTGCAAACGGATTCATCCTTGCTGTTCTTCTTCCACTGGTAGCGCTCTATCACTTCGTGGAACGTCCGGCGCTGGGCCGGGTCGAGCCAGGCGTCGTGCGTCGCTGTGAACGCCTGCGCCCACGCCTCGCGTTCTGGTCGGCTGTCCTGCTTGGAGCCGTCAGGAGCTGCCTCGGGCCGCATGACGCTTGGCTTCGCATGGTGCTGCCCGGTCCAGGTGGCGGCCTCATCGAGCACGAACTTCTGCTGCTTTGCATACTCCAGCAGCGCAACCGGCTCCTGCACCATGCGCTGCCGCCAGAAGTCGCGTGTTGCAGACTCCACTTCAAGCGCCGCGTCGCCGCTGACGCTGAACGCGAACGGGAGCTTGGCGTGGAGCGCGAATTCCGCCAGCGCGCGCTGGCAGAAGCCGTGGATCGTGGTGATGTTGGCGTGGTCGAAGTCGCGGATGGCGCGCGTCAGCCGGGCCTCGGCCTCCGCGTCTGCGATTCCGGCGCGCCGCCAGTGCGCTGCCAACTCGCGCGCCTGGTCGTTGGCATCGGCCGCGGCGACGCGAACGGCGTCGCGCGCCGCGTGCAGGGTTTGCCAGATGCGGGTGCGCAGTTCGCCGGTGGCGGCGACCGTGAAGGTGACGACCAGCAGGTTTTCGATGCGGTGGCCGGCTTCGATCACTTGGCGCGCGGCGAGCGTGGTGAGCGTGTAGGTCTTGCCGGTACCGGCGCTGGCCTCGACGAGCAGGCCGCCGTCCAGGGGCGCGGCGAGCGCTGTCGGTCGTGCGTTGTTCATGACGTGGCGTCCCGCAACGGCCCGAGCAGGCGGCTGGCGAGGTCCTTGAACGAGTCGTCAACGGGTTCGTCGCCGAAGATCATTCGATGGACGGCGTCGTTGCCTTCACTCCATGGCATACCGGACCAAGCGGAAGCCGTGGCCGACGATGACTGTTTGGCCGTCCACACCCACGAGGCCTCGGCAAAGAACGGCAACGGTTTGCGCTGGCCTTCGTGCCAGGCGGTGACCCAATCGCCAAGCAGTTCACCGGCTCTTTCGGGCGATGGCCCTGCCAGCGTGCTGGATTCGCCGTTCTTGCTGCCGAACAGGTAGGCCGTCAGCCGGCGGTCGAGGGTGCCGGTGAGTGCCAGCAGGCGCAGCCACACCGCGATCCGGTCCTTCGCTCGGATGGTGCCGATTCGCCACCACACGAGTTCGTTCTTTTCGCCGTGGAACCGCTCTACGACACCGACGACGCGGCTATCGCCTGTCACGGCGTCCACCTCGGCCGTGGCGTTGTGGTCCCGGTAGGGCTGCAAGGCTTCATGGAGTCTGGCGACCTCGCCGGCGGACTCCCGGTGCTGGATGTCCGCCATGTTGCCCGGCGGCAGCAGCCCGCTGGCCGCGGCGAGCCGGGCAGCGGGCTGCTCGCTCGGCCGGCCCCAATCGGCCAGGTCGCTCTTCAACTGCCACGCCTGCAAGGCGTCGAGTTGGAACGGCTCGTCATCGTCCAGCTCGTCGTCGCGTACGTCGAGGTGCAACCCCAACCGGCGACGCGCGAAGTGCCTGGACGGACTGACCGCGAAGCGAATCAGATCCTCAAGCTCGATTTCGGGCGCGATAGGCGTGGCACCAAGTTCGCCGGCGAAACGGTCGGGCACGCCGCCGGCTGCGCCGAGTGCCGTGGCCGCGGTGGCCATGGGCGCGGAGTAGCTGAACAGGGCGGGCTCGTCCGGCTGGAAGTAACGGGGGCTGAACGGCTGCAACGGGTGGCGTGTCTGCCAACGTCCCGGGCCGCCTTCGCCCGCGGCGTCCGGGAACCGGCGGTCGAGGTATTCCGTCAACTCACTCACCACCACGGACGGCGGTATCGGCTTGTCCTCCTGCAGGTCGCGGCCGGTGTAGGTGAGCAGCAGATAGCGGCGCGCCGCCAGGACAGCTTCCAGGAACGCGAAGCGGTCGTCATCGGGCAGGTCGCGGTCGCCGAGTTGGCGCGCGTCCTCGCCGAACAGGCCGGCGAGGAATTCGAACGGCGTGGCGGGCGGCCGGCGGGGGAAGGCACCGTCGTTCATTCCCACCGCGCACACCACCGTGGCGGGCAGCGCCTGTCCCAGCGTGAGGCCGGTGACCGTCACGCCGTCTGCCAATCGCGGTACGCCGCGGGTTGTTGCCGCCGCGTGTTCGCGCAACACGTCGCGGAGCACTTCGAATGGCACCGGGGTAGTGGTGCCGGCGTGGTCGCACTCGGCTGCGAAATCATCGATCAGCCGCGCCACGGTGCTCAGTTCTCGGCTCACTTCGGGAGTCGAGGCCCGGTCTGCGTCACCAAAGAAGCGGGCCAGTACATCGGTGCGCAATCTCGCCGCCCACTCGCTCGGCCGGTGCACGGCCTGCGACCAGTCATCGAGCGCGAACGTCAATTCGCAGTAGCGAAGAAAGCGGCCAAGACGTTCGTAGTCGGCGGCGCCGGTGCGAAAGCCCCAACGGTCCAGGGCGCACGGGGTGATGTTGTCGAGCAGCACGTCGGCGTCGGCATCGATGGCATAGCCGAGCAGCAGCCGGCGCAAGCCGTGGTGCCAGTTGTGGTTGGGCGAGGCGGGCACGTCCAGTTCCGTACGGTGCGCGGCATCGCGGCCCCAGCGGATGCCCGCCCGCCGCACGGCATCGCGGATGCCCTCCAGGTCATGTTCGCCGATGCCGAAGCAGGCGCGTACCGAGGTCGCGCGCAACGGCGCCAGCACCGCGTTGGCGGTATAGCGCGAGCCGGGCAGTTCCAGCAGGTCGAGAAACGCCGTCAACGCGGCCCCTTCGTTGAACCGCCGCCGGCCGATCTGGAAGCGAATCCGGCCAGCGGCGCCGAACACCGCCGCAATGATCGGCGCGTAGGTGTCGAGGTCAGGCGTTAGCACCAGCACGTCCGCGGGTTGGATGTCGGGATGCTGGTCGAACAAGCCGAGCAGCCGGTCGTGGAGCACTTCGACTTCGCGAGCCGGGGAGTGGCAGACGTGGACCTGAATGGAGTCGTCCGGGCGGAGTGCGGCCGCCGGCGCCGCGGCGCCAATGATCTCTGCCTGCACGGCGTCGAGGCAGGTGTCGCCGGATGGCTGGTCGTGCGCCGCGGGGAGGTCCACCGGAGCGGCTGCTTGCCGACCGCGCAACAATGCTTGCAGGTCGCGCGCCGGCCTGCCCCAAGCCTCCAGCAGCTCGTTTTCCTCGGCGTAGTAGCCGCCCGCTGTGCGCGGCGGGACGTTGGACCAGAAATCCTGGCGCGGGCTGAGCAGGAACAGGTGGATGTCCATTACCGCGCTGGCAAGGTGGAGCATCTGCAAGAATGACGGCGACATGGTGGCGACGGCGAAGAAACTCACCCGAGGACGCGCCGTTTGGCCGACGAGCGCGCTGCGGTAGAGGTCAAGGGCGTCGATCCAATGCTTGCTCTCGGGCTGCTGCCCCGGCGCTTGGTCGGCTACCAACTCCGCCCACAGCCGCCCGTGCCATTGCGACGACTCGCCCGCCTGCCATGCCTGGATGCTGCCGGGGCGGAACACGAGGCAACGGTCGTACGCGATCGCCAGCCGGTCCGCCAGCTCGAACCGCTTGCGGGAATCGCCGTCCGCCAGGTAGCGGGCAATCTCGTCGTCGCCGTCCCAGCGGCCCAGACGTTCGAAAATCCGCCAGCGCAGGTACGCCGGTTCGAATACCGGCACCGCGGACAGCGCGGGCACCGCCTCGCGCATGGCCGCCCAGGCGAACTCGGCCGGGAGCTCGATGCGCAGGTGTGCCGCGATACCAAGTTGGCTGGCGAGTTGCAGCCGCAGCCATTGACCCAAGGTCGGATGCGGGACGACGATGCGTTCGGCCAGCAGCGGGTCGCCGGGTCGCTGGCGCATCTCGTCGGCCAGACGCGCCGCCAGCGTCTCCAAGCGATTCGACGCGTGTATGAGAAATGGATGTCGCGACGGAATCGGCATCAACCTTGCTAGTCCTGGGGAGTGTAGCCGACTGCGGCGCACATCGTACGCAGCCCGCCTGTGCGCGTCGGGAACGGGTGCCGTCAGGCGGCCGGCGGCCAGACGCGCAGCCCCGGGACGGAGCTGAAATGCCCGTCGAGCGTCACCATGGTAGCGCCCAACTGAAGACAATGAGCTGCGATCCACACGTCATTCATGGGCAGCGGCGTGCCGGTCTGGCGGAGCGCCTCCTTGGTTACCGCAAACTGCTCGGAGGTTTCTTCAGTAGCGGTAGCCACGAACACCGACGGCTTGTCGAGAAAGGAACTGAGTTCGCGTGTAGGTGTTCGAATCGAGCATGATCGATTTCATGGGACACTACCACTCGTCGGGCGCTACGCGCTCGAGATCCGCCAGCCGGTCTTTGAACCGTCGCTCTTCCTCCTCGGACCAGCCGCCGAACAGGTCTTCGAAATCCGCCCGCCGATCGACCGGAGCGGGTTTCTCGAGACCGAGCGATGCACGCAGCAGTCGCTTGACCATCCGGTTGATCGACACCCCCTCACGCCGAGCATGTCGTTCCAGTTCGCAGGCGAGCTCGTCGTCCAGTTTATGGATCGTGATTGACTTCATGGTTTACACAATAACCGCCTAATTGGTTCATCAAGCAACGTGAAGGGAACCGCCTGACCGGTCGCGAGGAGGATGGCCGGTACGGCTCGGTTCCTACCGGATGCAGGTCGCTGTTGCCCCCGCCGGGTGCGCGTGCGAGCCTCACGCCATGTCCGACGCTCGACAGACCGACCCGTATGCAGGCGCCGGCGACATGCGCCTGCCCGAACCGCTGCGCGCCGACGTGCTGCGCCATATGGACCACCTGCGCTCCCGGTACGAGGCGCGGGGATGGGGCGGGCGCACCGGGTTCGGCAGCCGCCCGGCCGTGCTGGTCATTGACCTGGCCCGCTTCTGGACGGAGCCTGCGCATCAGATGGGAAGCGAGATGGATCCCGTGGTCGAGGCGACCGCCCGCATCCTGGCCGAGGCGCGCGCCCGCTCGGTGCCGGTGTTCTTCTCCACGTCCGCCTGGGACCCGGCCGATCCGCGCGGCCCGCAGACGCGCAAGCTCACGCTGCGGGTCGACCCGGACGACCTGTCGGTGTTCGACATCGATCCCCGGCTCGCGCCCCGGCCGAACGAGAAGGTGTTCCGCAAGAGCTACGCCTCCTGCTTCAAGGGCACCAACCTGCACGAGATGCTGGCCGCGCTGCGGATCGACACGCTCATCATTACCGGCGTCAGCACCAGCCACTGCGTGTACGCCACCTGCCGGGACGGCGCCGACAGCTACCACCTCATCGTCGCCCGCCAGGCGGTGGGCGACCGGTGCGAGCTGTTCCACGAGGTGAACCTCATGGACATCGACCTGGAGCTCGGCGACGTGCTGCCGGTCGACGAGGTGCTCGACGGGCTGCGCGCGGTCGTGGAGCGATCAGCCGGCTGAGAGCACGTCGTCGACCAGCCTGGCGGCATGGCCGAGGTGGTTGGCCGGGTCGATCAGCCGGCCCAGCCGAATCATGACCGCCTCGGAGCAGATCGCGCCGGCGGAGCGGTGCAGGTTCTCCCGCATGCGCTCGACGTTCACGGTCAGCCCTGACAGCACCCGCGCGGTGAGCTGCAGGCATCCGGCCGCGGGTCCCGCGCCCGCGGGTCCCGCGCCCGTCACGCGGGCAGGCTCACGATCCGGCCGGGGTCAGCACCAGCACCCAGTCGTGGAAGGCCGGCGCCTGCGGCATCGCCCAGCGCCCCTCGGCGTCGCCGCGCACCTCGCCCAGGTCATGCGCCTGTCCGGTAGACGGGTCGATCAGCTCGGTGCGGTACGCCCGGCCTGATTCCAGCCCGCACGCGAGCACCGGCTTCATCACCTCGCACGGTATGTAGATCACCCGCACCTCGCCCGGAATGCCGGCGGCGTAGGGCTGGTGACGGTCCTCCGGCCCCTGCGCGGGCTCGACCCATTCCGGGTGCGGCTCGAAGCGCCACCACGCGAAACGCTCCAGGATCCGCTTGCCGACGCCGACCTGCGTGGAGCCGGGGAACGACATGGCCTCGTCCCACGGGCGGCCGCCCCAACTGGTGCCGTGCGGCGATGCGCCGTACGGACGGTCGCTGCGGTCCACCTGCCAGATGCCGTTGGCGCCGTAGCTGTAGCCGGCGGCGCCGACCATGATGGTCGACCAGAACTGGAACCGCTGGATGTCGTCGCGGTTGGTGCCGCGGATCATCTCGTAGTTGCCCTCGCTGTCCAGCACCGGCATGCGCGGCTCGGCCGCCAGCGCCTTCTCCATCATGTCCACGGCCTGCACCGTCGCCGGGTAGCCGTTGTGGCCGGTCTGCAGCCAGTGCAGGTCCATCGTGGAGGGATCGTCGACTTGATCGGTGCCGACGCGCGTCGGGTGGATGGTCAGCAGCCGGCCGTGCCCGTCGGTCTCCTTGATGTAGCGCGACAGGTCGGACCAGATAGCGCGCCGGTCGGCGGGCAGCCACGGCTCGCCGCGGAAGATCCGGCGCTTCATCTCCCGGTTGGCTTCGCTGGTGTAGAACGGCATGAGCGCCTCGCCGGCCACGCACCACGCGACCGGGTAGGCGCCCCAGCGGGCGATCAGGTAGCGCCAGTGCGCCTTGAGCACGTCGGCGCCGGCCACGTCCAGGAAGTACCCCCAGAAGCCCACCACGCACGGCACCAGCCCGCTGCGCACCAGATGGGCGATGCGCAGGTCGGCAGCGTCGAAGTATCCAGGGTTGACCGTCGAGAAGTCCTCGGCCCACGGGAAGCCGCCGTCGCCGGCGCCGCGCTCGTCGAACGGGTCCATGTCCGGGTACAGCCCGGCCACCAGATGGATCACGTTGAACCCCTTGGCGACGCGGTCCGCGGCCAGCTCGCGCACGTCGTCCGGCCACCGCAGCCGCCGGCAGAGCCCCATCCACCACGTGTCCCCCAGCCACAGGAACGGCGTGCCGTCGGCGTGCTCCAGGTGGCGCCGGTCGGCCGCCGCCCGGATCGGGCCGTGCCGGAGCAGGGGATTGGGCTCGTCCGGATTGGCGGTGACCTCGAGCTCGCCCGCAAGCCCGTGCAGGCCGGGGTCGGCGCCGTCCGAGCAGCGGGTGCGCCAGCGGTGCACTCCTGCGAGCGGCGAGGCGTAGCGCGCCCCCCACGCGGAGCCGCCCGTCCAGAAGGCGGGGATCGTCCGGTCCTTCCCGTCCGGGCCGGTGACGATCAGGTCGAGCGTGACGTCGTTGAACGGGTCCGCGTGCTCGACGGCCGACTGGAGGCTCCACTCGGCGACGTGGTTCACGCGGCAGGTGCGCTGGTACGGATGCATGGCGGCGAGTATACCCGTCCTTCCATCGTGGCAGCGCCGGGCAAATACTGGTCGGCATCAACGGCACGGACGGGCGGCAGTTCCGCCGACACCGCGGGGCCGAGCGAGGACGATCCTTCAGGTACCCAGAACTCCTTGGCATATGCCCGAAGCAGTTGCAGATGGTGGCTGCGTGAGAAGAAGATCAGTGGAGACGCGCGTTGATGATCGCCCGATCAGCCACGAGCGAGTTCGCGATCCAAGTCCTTGAAGTCTACGTGAAACGAGTCCTTTCCCATATGGGAAAGCGTCAGGATGAAATCAGTTCGATCCCTCCCCGCGATCCGGGCCGCCCACTCTTGCGAGATGCGCCCTTGCTGATACCACTGGACGGCAGCAGCCAGTCGCAACTCCTGGTCGAGGATTCCAGGTGCACACTGCAGCAAGGAACAAACCGCATCCGGTAGTTCTATGCTTACTTGAGTCATAGAGCCACCAGGGGGTTTCGCATGTTTCGGTGGCTGACTGGTAGCACTCTCGCCATCCTGGCGGTATCCTCTCCGATCGATCTGATGGTTGACGGCAGTACCGTCAAGGCCGCGCCGCTCTCTGCGGCATTCGCACCGCGTTCCGTCGCGGTGCTTGGCCATGATGCGCGTTACCGAGCTTTCGCTGCCGGCGACCTGGGGAGCGCCATGTGATGGAGATCCGCAAGCGGCTGCTGCTCACCGGCGGCGCGACGGGCATCGGCCGGGCCGTCGCCATGGCCTGCGCGCCCCCCGCTTCGGTGGTCGTGGCCGACGTCAACGTTGCGGATGCGGAACGGACGGTCGAGGCGGTCGGCGTGGCCGGCGGCACCGCGCACTTCGTGCGCTGTGACGTCACCAGCGAAGAGGAGGTGCGCGCGCTGATTCAGACCACCGAGGAGCTGATCGGCGGCATCGACGCCCTGGTCACCTCGGCCGGCGTGCTGCAGGCGGCGGCCGTGCCGGTCGAAGAGATCGACCCGGCGGACTGGACGCGCACCCTGGAAGTGAACGTCTACGGCTCCTTCTACTGCGTCAGGCACGCCCTGCCGGCGCTGCGCCGGTCGCCCTCCGCGGTCGTGATCCTGCTCGGGTCGGGGGCGGGAATCTCCTCCGGCAGCTCGTCGGTTCCCTACGCCGCCAGCAAGGGCGGCGTCTACGGACTGTCGAAGGCGCTCGCCCCGCGGCTGGCAGAGGATGGCATCAGGGTCAACCTGCTGCTTCCCGGCAGCGTCGACACCCCGCTCAAGCGCCGCGCCGAGGAGGCCATGAACGCCAGCGGCAGACCGCGCAATCAGGTCCTGGCCGAGCCGGCCGGCGTGGCCAAGGTGGTGCGATTCCTGTTGTCGGACGAGGCGGACTACGTCCGCGGCGAGGTATTCACGCGCTGAGCAGGCCGGCGGCGGCTCGTGTGAGCTGACGGAAGCAGGCGCAGTTTGCGGCCGTCTCGATAGCGTCATCGTGATTCCGGCCTGCGGCGGCACGACGCCGGGGCGTGAGACGGCAGGCGGCGTCCCCGCACCGCACGTCCGCCCATGTCCGTGAACGAGTGGCGTAGCCACACCTCCCGACACTTGGCGAACTTCTGTCAGAAAAGTACCGGTCGCCCCCCCATTTGGGGGGCGACACGCGTCGCGAACAAGTAAGAGCCCTGCACTCTGGGGCGCTCGGCGGCCCCCGTGAGGAGGAGAGACGAAACGGACCACGAAGCTCGCTGCGTTCGATTCTGAGGGCGTTCGCCCACTCCGGTGGTCCAAGGAGACGGCGCGATGAAAGTGAGGCGAGTCATTGCGATGCTGGAAGTACCCTTCGATGCCCAGATTCGCGTCCAGGGGCACGAAGCTGCCGGGCCGGCTGGCGAGTTCGTAGCACCGCCGCGGTCGTACCACGTACTCCCCGAACCGATTGATGAACGGCAGGTTGCGCACCTGCTCGAACACCGCCACCTCGCCGTCCACCATGATCCGGTTCGCCCGCGTGGGCTCCTCGACGCCTTCGACCGCCTCCTGGACCATCAGATCGCCGACCCAGTTCACGAGCTCCACGATCCTCTGCTAGGCGTCCTGCAGGCCGATCTGGTCCGCGTTCAGCCGCCTCGACAGCTCCTTGACGATCCGCTCGGCGATCGATGCAAGTCCATGACTCTCGATGGCCGACCTGCCTCCTGGTAGTGACCTGCTGGGGCAGGTAGGCCTCTTTGGCCCCTTCCCTACACGCTGGGGTGGAGCGAGGGCGAGACCGCTCGCTTGATTGAGGCACCCGTACGAGAAGATGACCCTGCGCATGCTGCGAGACGCGGGTGTCGGCCGCGGCATGTAGCTGCTCGACATGGGCAGCGGCGCCGGAGACGTCGCGTTCGCCGCGGTGATCGGGCGGCTGGTGCTGATGTACCTGGGTGACTCGATGATATTCTGGACCGACTTTGCAACGGGGAAGATCCATAGGGCCAACTTGGACGGCACTGGTGCGAAGGAGATCTTGACTATCAGAGACGCGGAGCCTCATGGGATCGCGCTGGATGTCCCCGGCAACATGATGTATTGGGTCGAACATCTATCTGGAAAGATTCGACGCGCCAATCTGGACGGCTCCGGTGCGGAAGACCTCGCGACGACGCGCGGAGCGCTGCGCGCGATCGCTCTGGATGTGAGTGGCGTCAAGATGTACTGGACCGAAAGGGAGACGGGCGAAATTTCGCGCGCCAACCTGGACGGGTCCGGTGTTGAAAACCTCCTGACCGACGGAACATTGGGCCCGGGCGAGATCGCTCTGGATCTGATCAGTGGAAAGATGTACTGGACGGCCCAGTTGGCGGAAAAGGTTCAGCGCGCCAACCTGGACGGCTCGAATGTCGAGACCTCGTGAGTACAGGGTTGGATGAACCACACAACATCGTCCTGCATTAGCCCAGACATACCAGACACAGACGCGATCGTAGCGAGTTCGTAAACCAAATTGGGGATGCGGTCCGTGCGTGCGTGGCGCGCCGCGTCCCCGGTTCTCCATCGGCGGTCGGATAGAGCCGTCGAGCCGCGTGCGGCCTGTCCGTGCGCGGGCTGATCAGACACATACGGGTTCAACTGCCCCGGACGGTGTGGGGTGCTTCGAGTAGACCGCCGTTCCTACATGTACGGGATGATGGCGGTGGCGAGCGAGGTCTCGATCTCCCAGATCGCGGTCGATACGGCCTGACCGATGAGGTCGAGCTTGCGCACCTGCTGGATGCGCTCGGACGCGCGCTCCAATTCACGTGGGGACAGCAGCTTCTTGAAGATGCCGCAGGCGTTGGCCAGGCAGATGATGACGATGTCGCGCGGCTCGGGGATCTCGTCGCTGAACAGCACGCCCATGATCCGCTGTTTCACTTCGCGTTCGGCCTTGCCGGCGATCAGCGGGTAGCGCCGCGACCGGAACACCCACAGGAACCGGTCTTCCTTGCGCTCCAGGATCCCGCGTTCCACCAGCCGGTCGAGGGCGGTCTCGCGGATGTCGTCGGAGAAGTCGCCGATGCGTTCGACCCAGTAGCGGGCGTCGTGCCGCTGGCCGGCGTGCTGGATGGCGGCGAGGGTGGGATCGAACATCGGGTCCTGCAGCGGGGTGCCGTCCAGCAGGAGGAGCTCGTTCAGGTCCGTGTCGATCCGGTTGAGCAGCGCCAGGTCCATCAGCACGGCCCCGGAAAGGGCGTACCGCGTCGTGCCGCCGGGCGTGTGCTCGAACCGTCCGCTCTGGTCGTCCAGGAGGAGCAGCATGATCTCCTCCGCGAAGCTCAGCGACGCACTCTGTTCTTCCGCCATGTCCGATCCATCCTATTGAGAGAACGGAGCATATCACAACGAATACCTGAGAGCCTGACCGGCTCCGGCAGCGGTGGGCAGGCGCTTCAGGTGGTCGCGTGCTCCCGTCGCCGCGAGGTGATCGGCCCGGCTCTCCGTGGTCCTGTCAGGCTGTGGGCGCCGAACCGGGGGGCGACGACGCGCAGTCGAGCACGTGGGCCATCAACGATGGGATGCCGGGCTCGTACTGAACGGGCGACGGCTGCCCGGGCGGGCACCAGACGAAGCCCAGGCGCTGCAGCTCATCCAGGGCCGCGTGCACTGACTCGGGGTGCGGGTTCGGGGCGAGTCCATCGACGATCGCGGCCTTCAGCTCGGCGTAGGTCAACGTCCGCATGGATTGAAACCGGGCGGCCACCTGCTCGCCGGCGGCCAACCAGCCCGATTGATCCAGCTCGAGATAGCGATCCTGGTAGTAGTCCGTGACTCTGGCGATCACGTGCGGCCGTGCCGCCTCCGCGTGGGAGGCAGTCAGCCGGGTCGTGCCGGTCGCCAGGCGCCTGTCCCACAGGGCCTCCCCCCAGAGCTGGATGAAGTACGGGTAGTGCTGGCTGTCTTCGACGACCGCATCGAGGGCGTCGGCGTCGATATGGACGCCACGGGCAGCCAGCGGCTTCGCCAAGGCGTCACAAGTGGCGGCGGCGCTCAGGCGTCCGATACCCAGGCGCCCCTTGCCCAGGCGACTCCAGAAGGACGCGTTCATGGCGCTGAGATGGGCCGGCAGGCCTGGCGTGCCGGCCAGCATCAGCAGGAACGGCGCGTTGGCGCGGACGTCCTGACTGAGGTTCAGCACCAATTGGCCGACGTCGCGGTCCAGCACGTGAGCTTCGTCAAGCAGGACGACGAGGGGCTTCTTGCGGCACCGAGCGGTCAATCGTGCCGTCAGGTTCTGCGCTGACGGAGTGGACGCCGCCCACTCGGCCTCTCCGACGCCCGCGATGCCGAGTTTCCTCGGCAGGATTCTCTTGATGCCGGTCGCCGGCAGCAGAGCGTCGACCAGGGCCTGCTCGGTCCGTATTCGACTGGGGGACAATCGCGCTATGTCCACGCTGCCGGCATGGCGGCAGCGTCGCTCGAACCAGTTGAGCAACACGGTCTTGCCATTGCCGCGCGGCCCTATCAGTGCGACGTCGTGCGGCGGCGACGTCCCCGCGGCCAAGTCCGCCAAGCACAGAGACATGATCGCCTGTTCCGGCTCGCGGCCCGTGAGTGCTGGCGGAGCCGCTCCCGTGCCGGGTTGAAATACCCGTGGCTCCGGTTCCTTCACGCCGATCAAGCTACCCTGGTGCGCCAGCGCCGGCAATGCGCGACGACCGGGACTATGACATCTTACAGTCGTTTCGATGACTGACGCCTCTGCCCGGCACGCCGCGCCCGGATGGGCGGGGCTGCGTCCTCGCCTTGCGCGCCACAAGTACCTCTATCTGCTGATCGCCCCGGCCCTGGTTCTGGTCTTCGTCTTCCAGTACCTGCCCATGTACGGGGTGGTCATCGCCTTCCAGGACTATCGTGCCGCCGACGGCTTCTTCGACGGCGACTGGGTCGGGCTGCGCCACTTCACCAACCTGTTCACCTCCCCGCGTTTCCCGCTGCTGATCCGCAACACGCTGGCGATCTCGCTGCTCAAGCTCGTCTTCGGCTTCCCGGCGCCGATCATCCTGGCGCTGCTGCTGAACGAGATCTCGCAACGCACCTTCAAGAAGACGGTGCAGACGATCTCCTTCCTGCCGTTCTTCATGTCCTGGGTGGTGCTGGCGGGGGTCGTGATCGCCGCGCTCTCCCCGCAGCGCGGCGTGGTCAACAACCTGATCCAGGCGTTCGGCGGCACGCCCATCCACTTCCTGGGCGAGCCGCGCTGGTTCTGGCCGGTGCTGGTGATCTCCGGCATCTGGCAATCGATCGGCTGGGGGAGCGTGATCTACATCGCGACGATCGCCGGGATCGATCCGGAGCTGTACGAGGCGGCCAGGGTGGACGGCGCCAACCGCGCGCACCGCGCTTGGCACATCACGCTGCCGGGCGTGCTGCCGGTGGCGACCATCCTGCTGCTGCTCAACCTGGGCGGCATCCTCAGCGCCGACTTCGACCAGGTCTTCAACCTCTACAACCCGCTGCTGTACGAGGTGGGCGACATCATCGATACCTATGTGGTGCGCCGCGGCCTGTTCGAGTTCAAGTACAGCCTGGCGGCCGCGGTCAACCTGTTCAAGAACCTGGTGGGCCTGGTTCTGGTGATCTCCGTCAACGCCTTCGTGCGGCGGGTAAGCGAGCACGGCCTGTGGTGAACGCCGCCGGTCCCGCGATCCGCGCCGGACTGCCGGGCCGGGCGTTCGACGCGGCCAACTACCTGTTCCTGACGCTGTTCGCGGTGTCGGTGATCTATCCGTTCTGGGACCTCTTCATCGCGTCGCTGTCGACCCCCGCCGATGCGATCACGCTGAAGACGCGCATCGTCCCCGACCGGATCACCGTCGACTCCTACCGCACGGTGCTCACCGGCGGCCGGGTCGGCATCGCCTATCTCAACACGATCCTGCGCGCCGGGATCGGCACGACCGCCGGCATCCTGGTGATCTTCAGCGCCGCCTATGCCCTGTCCAAGAAGAGCCTGCCGTTTCGCCACGCGATCACCGCCTATCTGCTCGTCACCATCTTCTTCTCGGGCGGGTTCATCCCCAGCTACCTGCTGGTGAAGAACCTGGGCCTGATCGACACCCGTGCCGCGCTGATCCTGCCGATGCTGGTCAACGTCTTCCACGTGCTGATCGTGCGCACCTACGTCATGGCGACCGTGGAGCGCAGCCTGGAGGAGTCGGCGCAGCTCGACGGCGCCAACCACGTCACGATCATGCTGCGCATCGTCATGCCGGTCTGCAAACCGGTCATCGGCACCCTGGCGCTGTGGACGATCGTCGCGCACTGGAACTCGTGGTTCGACGCCATGATCTACACGAACGATCCCGGCAAGACGGTGCTGCAGCTCCAGCTCCGCCGCATCTGGTTCGACAAGGTGGCCCGCGAGCTGCACCTGATGGAGCAGTACGCGATCGAGAGCCGCCTGGACTACAACGCGCTCACGCTGCAGGCGGCGTTCCTGTTCGTGACCATCGCCCCGATCCTGCTGGTGTATCCGTTCCTGCAGCGGTACTTCGTCAAGGGGATCATGTTAGGCTCCCTGAAGGGTTGAGCCGTCGCGCGCGACCACGATCCGGCCGGGCGTACGCACAGGCGATGATGGTTCCGCTCCGCGGGCCGTTGGCTCGCAGGTATCACCGTACGGAGGAGTGACCATGAAGTACGCGAGCATGGGCGTGAGTGCCCCATTACTGGTCGTGGCAGTGCTGGTCCTGGTAGCCGGTGGCGCCTTCGCCGCCAGCCAGAGCGAGGCGATGGCCGACGAGCCGATCACCGTCGTGGCGATGGAGGGTACCGCCGACTACGTGCCCGACACGCCCGTGGAGCTGGCGCTGGAGGAAGTGCTGGGCGTCGAGCTGGAAGCGCTGCCGCTGCACGTCCACGAGGAAGAGAAGATCATCGCCACGTTCTCCGGCGGGGACGTGCCGGACATGTTCACCCGCTATACCGCGTCGCTGTTGATCGACAACGGCTTCACGCGGCAGATCTCGGAGGAGATGATCCGCGAGCACATGCCCAGGTACTCGGCGATCGTCGACGAGTTCGGCGGCGAGAGCGCGTGGCGCAAGTGGCGCGACCCGGAGACCGGCATGCTCAACGCGGTGCCGGTGATCACGATGGGCAGCACCACCCGCTTCTCGATGGGCGTGCGCAGCGACTGGCTGGCCAAGCTCGGTCTGGAGGTGCCCGCGACCATCGACGACTTCGGCCAAATGCTCGCGGCATTCGTCAACCTCGATCCCGACGGCAACGGCAAGGACGATACCCACGGTCTCACCGGGCAGCCGGGCTGGCCGACCGTCCTGCAATGGCCGACGATCTTCGGCGCCTACGGCGTGCTGCCCGGCGGAAGCTGCTTTCCGGGCTGCGGCCGCTGGATCGACGAGGGCGGCGAGGTGGTCTGGTCCGACGCGTCGGCCGGCTACCGGCAGGCGCTGGAGGCGCTGGCGCAAGCCTACGCCGCCGGGCTGATCGACCCCGAGTGGGCCACGCAGACGGAGGAGGCCGCGGGCGCCAAGGTGGCCGAGGGGCTGGTCGGCGCCTGGGACTGGCACACCGGCGCCTTCATGGCCGGCAGCTCCGGCGCACCGGCGCGGGCCATGCAGAAGAACCCCGACGCGACCTGGGAGGTGATCTGGGACGGTCTCACCGGACCGGACGGGCATCACGGCACCTTCGCGTTCTCGGAGACGCCGGTGAGCGGCTGGGCGCGCATGATCGGCAACCACGTCGATGACGCCAAGCTGGCCAAGATCCTGCAGATCAACGAAATGCTGTGGACGGACATCGACGTGTTCACGCTCTCCTACTGCGGCATCGAGGGTGAGACCTACACGATCGCCGAGGACGGCAGGTGCGAATTCCTGGTGGAGAAGCCGGGTGCGCACGGCATGACCATCTATGCCGGCGGTCAGGCGTACCCGACCTGGGACCACATCCTGCTGGTCGCCGGGCAGGCGGCCATGGACAACGGCTCGATGTCCACGCGCGCGCACCTGATGCGCAACGTCGTCGACCCGAGCGGCCTGGACGCCGAGGCGGAAGCGTCCGACTCCGGCTTCGACAAGGCGGAAGTCGGCCGCATCGCGCAGGAGTACTACTTCAAGGCGATCCGCGGCGACGTCGACATCGCCGCCACCTGGGACGCGTACGTGCAGAGCATGATGGACAGCGGTCTGGACACGATCACGACGCTGGCGAACGCCAGGGATCGCATCGCGACCAACCCGTAGCGCCTTCGCACTCGGGACCATGCGAGCGGGAGCCGGCGGCGCCGGCTCCCGCCCCCGCTCGCCGGGACGTAGCTCAGGAGAGCAGGGCTCAGGAGAGCAGGGCGAACAGTGTCGTCAACGAAGTAACGACGGCGAACCCGACACCGATCATCCAGGTCAACGTCCTGAAGCGGCTGTCGTTGTGCGCATTCGATTCTTCGAAGCGCCTGTCGATCGTATCGAACCGTACGTTCATCTGACCGATCAATTCCTCGAAGCGCCTGTCGACCGTCTCGAACCGTACGTTCATCTGACCGATCAATTCCTCGAAGCGCCTGTCGACCGTCTCGAACCGTGCGTTCATCTGACCGATCAACTCCTCGAAGCGCTTGTCGATCGTCCCGAACCGTGCGTTCATCTGACCGATCAACTCCTCGAAGCGCTTGTCGATCGTCTCGAAGCGCTTGTCGATCGCCTCGAAGCGCTTGTCGACCGCCTCGAAGCGCTTGTCGACCGCCTCGAAGCGGCGCTCCATGAACCCGAAGCGTTCGTCCATCAAGGTGCGCTGCGCCTTGAGCTCCTCCTCGACTCTGACCATCCGCTCGAGAAGCTGAGTGCCGACACCGCCAAGCTCCGGTTGCGGAACCATCTCGCCTACCAACTCCCGTAGCCACGGCTTGACGTACTCTCCGATGCGGCCGACGTCTTCATTTCTCAGGGTCATGGGCTCTGCCACCGCCACCTCCTACCATAACCCGATAGCGGGCTCAGCGGCGCTACCGCTTCAACCGTCCGCTGCGGCCTCCGCGAGATCAGACGGCGGGCGCCTGCGCCTGGGCGAGCACTTGATGTGTCTGTGCCACACGGACGCCCCATACCGGATCAGTGCCCCATACCGGATTAGTAGGGGCTGTCCTTGGTGGTAATCGGGCACCAGCGGGCCACCGACAGGTAGTCCAGCAGGCGTTCGGTGGCGCTGGCGGTGGCGATGAAGCGGAGTGCCTCGGCGGCCGCACCGCGCACGTAGCGCGCGGAATCGTGGAGCGCGCCGGCCAGTGGAGCGACCGCTCGGTCCGTGCCGCGGGTAAGGAAGCCGAGCGCCTCGGCCGCGTGCTCGCGCACGTGCTCGTCGTGGTCCTGCAGGGCGTCTTCCAGCAGGGGCACCGAATCGCTGGCGCCGATTAGGCCGAGAGATCGTGCCGCCCGTTGCCGGACCTCGCCGTCATCATCGGCGAGACGCGCCTCCAGGCCGGCTGCGGCAGGAATCGCGGCGGGACCGATCTCGCCCAAGGCGGCGGTGGCCATCGAGCGCACGTCCAAGCGCTCGTGGTCGAGGGCCGCGCCAAGGAAGCCGGCGGCTGCCGCTCCCGCGGCGGCCAAGCCGATGGATGCGGCAGGGCGCGCCGCGTCGTCCTCCCCGGTCAGCGCCGCGGCCAGGGCCGGCAGGCCGCTGCCGTTCAGAGCCAGCCGATAGGCGGCCTGCAGCCGCTCGCTCTCACGGTCGCGATGCAGCCGTGCCGCGAGCTCCGGCACGTTTCCGTTGCCGGACGGCCGTGACTCACCGTCGACATGCCACGCCCACATGCTCTGCCGGATCGGGTCCGGCGCGGCCCAGCAGCGATCCGCGCAGCGCCACGCCGGATCGGCCGGCTCGGCAGTGCGCCGGAACAGGAACTTGAGCATGAAGCGGTTGCGGTCGCACTCGTTCAGGGTCGACTGATGCCAGATGTTGTGGTGAACGATGACGAAGGTGCCGGCATCCCCGGCGAGTTTCCGCATGGAAATCTCGTCCGGCCGCTCGCCGTGAAAGTGGCTGCCCGGCAGGACGCCGGTCGGCCCCAGCTCCGGCGGCGTGTCCTGCGGGTAGTAGAACAGCAGCGCCCAGCGGTCGCGGTGAAAGAAGTCCTCGGGGCTGTCGGTGTGGATGCGGGTCGGCTGCCGCCCCGGTGTGTTCACGTGGCAGTAGCGGTGCGCGTGCATGGTGTAGCCGGGCCCCAGGATGCTGGTCAGCGCCCCGGTCACGTGCGGGTCGTCCAGGATTCGCGCGACCTGAGGAATGCGCGGCAGCAGGTTGTTGCCGGGGTTGCCCTCCGCAGCGATCATCCGCTCCAGCGTCGCGTACAGCTCGTCGTGGTAGGAGCGCGGCAACGAGGTCTGCAGCGTGACGTAGCCCTGGTCGATGAAGTGCTGCATCCGGGCGTCGTCGAGCAGGATCGGTTCTGCATATTCGCTCATGGCGTCGATCACTATTCCTCCTCCGGCCCGGTCCCGGCAAGCGAGAATCCGGTCGAGCTGTAGCGGCGGATGCCCGCCCGCCAGACTTGGAGTGCAAGCGCGAGCAGGGCGGCGGCGACCGCGGGCGCCGCATAGCCAAGCGCCGGGGTGAACAGCACGTCCTCGACCTTTCCCAGCAGGACCGCGCTCGGGTAGTAGCTGACGAACGCTACCGGGATCACGACAGTCAGAATCGTGCCGATGATCGCCCCGTAGATATGCACCGGGTAGCGGGTGTACTGGACGATCTCCTCCAGCAGGCGACGGATCTCGGCGGTGTCGGTCAGCCAGAACGCCAGCGAGCCGACGATCAGGCTGAGCGCATAGAGCACGAGCGCGCCGCTGAGCACGGACAGCAGCACCAGCGCGACCGTCAGCGCGGACAACGGCACGTTCGCCTGCGCAGCGCAGAAGACGAAGATGACGACAATGCTCAGGTTATAGAAGAACCGCCACGGAGCGCTCCGCGCGTTCAGCACGAACAGCGGCGATCTCGGAGCCATGGCCATCTCATCGAACCGGCCGTAGAGCACCAGGAACGAAAGGCGCGTCGCCCCGCCGATGAACGCCTCCATGAACCGGCGCGCGATCGCCAACAGCGAGTACAGCACGCCGACCTCCCACACGCCCCATCCGGCGAGCGCCTGAAACCGTTGCAGCACCAGCCAGATCAGAGCGATCTGCGCACCCTCTTTCACGAACACGGTGATCACCTGCGACAGGAAGTCCACGCGCGAGGTCATCCTGGTGCGGAGCTGCAGCCGGGTGCACAGCAGGTAGAACCGCGCCGAGTCCGCGAGCCGCTTCATCCGCCGTGCACTACCAGCTTGCGCACGCCTCGCTGCCAGATGACATGGGCGAGCAGCGCGAAGCCGGCGATCCAGACCGCCTGGACCGCGATGGCGCGCAACGCCTCCCCACCGTCGAGCTTGCCGATCAGGATCGACAGCGGCGTGTGGTACATCGCCTGAAACGGCAGCAGCCCCGCGATGTCGAACGCCCAGGGCGGAAAGAACCACAGCGGGATAAAGGAGCCGGACAGCAATCGTGCTGCCTCGCGCCGTGCGATGGCCAAGCCCGACACCTGGCCGAAGGTCCAGACCGACAGCGTTCCGAAGATCCGCTGGTAGTAGAAGGTAATCAGGAATCCGAGGCCGATGCTCGCGGTCACCATGATCGCGCGCGGAATGATCCGCTTCGCACCCGCGGAGAGTGGTCCGGCGAATCCTGAAGGGCCGAAGGCAAGCGTCAGCAGAAGCAGCGCGGCGATCGCATAGGGGATGACGCGGAGCACCACCCGTGCCCCCGCGCCGGCGACCGCGTCCAGGAAGAGCGTCGACGGATAGCGCAACGGCCGTGAGATGGTAAGCGCTATCTCACCACTGTGGATCTTGCGGCCGAGGTCGGCCCCGGTCTCAAGCTCGTAGAGCACCGCCAGCAGCGTGCTGCCGACCGCGTACAGCAGCATGCCGGGCAGATCGATGCCTTCGACCTGCGCCCGCTCGCGGAACAGGGCGCTCCAGAACGCCACCAGCAGGAACACCGTGAACGCCGCTCCGCTGACCTGCGCGAAGACGTTGGCCCGGAAGGCGAGCGCGGTCTTGAAGGCCACGCCGCAGGCGACCCCGAGGTAGGCGAGGTATTTCTTCATCCAGGGCCCGCGTTGCCGTACATGTCCCGTATCACCTGCTCGATCTCCGGCTCGGCCACCGTCAGGTCGATCACCTGCGAGCGGCGGGAGAGCTCGGCGACGACCCGATCGACGGACGTGTTCGCCATCTCCACGGCGTAGCGCTGGCGCGCTCCCTGGTTCTCGATCAGCTCCACGCCAGCGGCCGACAGGGCTGCGACCGGTTCCGCGAACTCGACCGTGACGATGCGGCGGCGGCCGTGGACATCCTTGAGCTCCCGCATCGTGCCCTCCCAGACCAGGCGCCCCGTGTCCATGATCACCGCGCGGCTGGAGAGCTTCTCGATGTCGATCACGTCGTGCGTCACCAGCAGGATCGTCACGCCCCGATCGCGGTTCAACGCCTGGATCATGTCGCGCAGCTCGCCCTTGGCGACCACGTCCAGCCCCACCGTGGGCTCGTCCAGGAACAGGATCTGCGGGTCGTGCAGCATGGCCACCGCCAATTCGACGCGCATGCGCTCGCCCAGGCTGAGGGTTCGGACCTGCCGGTCCATGAGCGGACCCAGGGCCAGGCGCTCGCTGAAGTAGGCGAGATTCTCGCGGTAGCGTCCGGCTTCGATCGAGTACAGGGCCCGTGTGTACTCGCAGGAGTCGTAGCACGGCAGCGTCCACCACAGCCGTGAGCGTTGCCCGAACACGGAGCCGATCTGCCGCGCGTTGGCCTGCGGGTCTTCGTACGGGACGATCCCTCCCACCGTCGCCCGCCCCGAGGTGGGCGTGAGGATGCCGGCGAGCACCTTCACGGTGGTGGACTTGCCGGCTCCGTTGGGGCCGATGTAGCCCAGGATCTCGCCGCGCTCGACGGTCAGGGAGATGTCGTCGACGGCGCGCACCTCGTGGCGATCGGGCGCGACCAGCGCCTGCAGGGCGCCGCGAATGCCGGGCTTCCGGCGGGTGACCGTGAAGGTCTTGACCAGACGCTCGATCTCGATGGCCGCCATCTTCAGCGGACCTCAGGCTTGCGTGCGAGTCGTGGGCGCTTCAGGTGGTCGGGTGCTCCCAGCGCGGCGTCATGCCGTCCAGCTCGTGCTGGCGGACGTGGATCTGCGGCATGCGCGAGCCGCGGTGGGTGAACACCACCATGCTGTGGATCCAGTAGCAGGGGTCTCCGCCGGGCGGGGCGTGGTTGAACTGCCGGTGGTACACGTACAGCGGCTTGAAGCCGACCGAACGCGGCGGCACCACCACCGTTTGCACGTCGGTGTTGTCCGGGTTGGCGATCACCATCGATCCGGGGCCGGACACCACGTAGAAGCCCTCGACGCGGTTGTCGTGCTGGTGGATCTCGTTGCCGTCACCGGGCTGGAAGATCGCCGGGTAGTGGTGCGGGTAGGCCGGGAACGGCTCGTGCGAGATCGTCACCACCGTGAGCATCTCGGCGCCGGTGTCGTTGACCCACTGATGCCGCGTGCCCTCGGTGATCACCACCTCCAGCCCCGGCTGCAAGGGGATGTCCATCTGCCGCCCCGGCGGCCGGTCCAGCCAGACGCGGAGCGTGCCGGTCCCCTCCATCACGTGCACGGCCTCGCTGTCGGCCTCCAGCGTGCCGCTGCTCGCGCCCGGCGCGATGATCCGCTCGCCCACCGTGAACCGCTCGTCGCCGGTGGTCGCCTTGCACAGCAGCTTCATGAACCGGCCGTACGGCAGGTACTCGACGATGCCGTCCTCCTGCGTGACGACGATCTTGCCGGTGTACGCCGGGTCGCGCCGCGGCAGCGGCACGTACGGCACGCGTCCCTGACCCGGCCATATCGGTAACGACGACATCGATGCCCTCCTGGCGCGCCGGCCGCGCGCCGATCCATAGTACCGCGGCTGACCGTCCACGCCATCGTCTCCGTGGACTGATCGGTCACCGGCTCACCGGCTCCGACGGACTACCAGCCGGCGATGAAGTCGCCGACGTGGTAGTCCGCCGGCATCGCGCTGTAGAAGGTGCGGGTCGAGCGGTTGCGGAAGTCGAAGGTCGGCGGATCGCCCGGCACGTTCTCGAGACCGGCGAAGCGCGTCCGCATGTCCCGGTAGCACGCTTCGCGATCGCGGCGCAGCCGCTCGTTCAGGCCGGCGAACCGCTGGCGGAGGATGCGGCCCTCCTCCTCGGTGAAACGCCGGGCGACGTCCTGATAGAAGGCGACATTGGTGGGATCGCGCTCGACGGCCCTGGCCTGTTCGACCGCCGTCATCGTGCGCACCTCGCCGCGGCTGAGCGTGGCGATGGCGCCGGCCCACTGGGACATGAAGATGACGGTGACGATCCGGTCGTGTGGGCTGGGGTGCAGAGCGTCCAGGGCGGCATGGAAGGCGGCCCGGTCCTTGCCGATGACGGCGCGCATGAAGCGTTCGATGCGGTCGCGGTTGCCGGCGAACCCGGCCCGCATGCGGGCGAACTCTACGCGCGCCTCGGCGCCGAGCCGGTCGCTGAAGTCGAACCCCAGGTCCCAATACGGCACGTCCGAGTGCGGGTAGTACGGGCCGCCGAAGGTCACGTAGACGGGGTGGATCGTGCGGCGCAGCGTGGCCAGGTACTTGCTGCCCCAGTGCAGCAGCATGTTGCTGTAGACCAGGCCGTCGCCGGCGGCGAGCTCGATCTGCTGTCCGCCCGGCAGCGGCACGTACGGGTCGCGCAGGAGCTGCCGCATCTCCGCGCCGGTCTCCGGACGGGCGTGGCTGCCCGGCACCACCCAGAAGACGTCGTCGTCGTACAGGGCGATGTTCCACTGCGCCGGTGTCTGCATTGACACCTGCGTGACAGTCGCCTGAAGGTTAGGCCCATGGCAGTGCTGTCGGTGCCGCGTCCCCTGCATGAGCGGCTCGGAGATGCCGCTACCGATTCCCTGGTGGCGATGTTCCGGGAAGCCGAGGCCACTCGGGCACACGATCAGGAGCAGCAGCGCAAGGAGCAGCAGGAGCAGCTCTTCGTGGTCCTGGAGGAACGATTCCTGCGTCACGTGGTCGAGTCCGAGAGCCGGGTGCGCCAGGAGATGGTCGAGTCACAGACCGGGCTGCGCCAGGAGATGGTCGAGTCACAGACCGGGCTGCGCCAGGAGATGGGCGAGTAACAGGCCGGGCTGCGCCAGGACATGGTCGAGTCACAGGCCGGGCTGCGCCAGGAGATGGGCGAGTAACAGGCCGGGCTGCGTCAGGAGATCGCCGAGTTACAGACCGGCCTGCGCAAGGAGATCGCCGAGTCACAGGCCGGGCTGCGTCAGGAGATCGCCGAGTCACAGACCGGGCTGCGTCAGGAGATTGCCGAGTCACAGACCGGGCTGCGTCAGGAGATAGGCGACTCGGAGAACCGGCTCCGCAACGAGATGAACGCCGGGTTTGCCAGGCAGCAGGAGCTGCTTGCCATGCACCAGGAGCAGCTTGCCATGCAACAGGAGCAGATCGCCGGTGTCGGCAGGGAGATCGAAAAGGTGCGAACCGAGTTCAGCACGACTCTCGGCAAGGAGCTTCGGGACGTTCACAAGCAGATCGGTGAGGTCCACAAGCACATCGCGGTCCAGACTCGTTGGATCCTGACGGTGTTGGTCGGCGCGGCGGTGCTGATTCCGGTCCTTCAGCAGGTGATGAGCGCGCTTTTTCCTTCGTAGCAGGCACGTTCGTAGCAGGCACGTTCGTAGCAGGCACGTTCGTAGCAGGCACTGCTGAGCAGCTCAGATGACCGTCGCGGTCGACGACATCAGGCGGAAGTCCAGGCCACTCTGCGCCTGAAACAGAAACACCGCAGACACCACGATGCCGAGGAGAAGCTGCGCCGCGAGGTGGCGCTGTTCCGCTACCGCTACGCCTTGATCGCCGATCTGGTCCATCTGCCGCCCGGGGGTCTCCAGGAATTCGTGTGGAAGGACGTCCCATGAGGACCGGTGGGTAGAGATTGAGGCCGCCGAAAACGCCGAGCCGGGAGTGGCAGCGGACGCTGTCCCGCAGCAGGACGCCGCGGAGGAGTCGACGACGACCTTCGCCGCGGCGAGGTTCACGGTTCCTGATTCCTGAACCCTGCCGGCGGCATTGCGGCACGCGCACCGGCGCCAAGAAAGTCGAGAAATCGTGCCGCGGGGACTTGACGGGGTTTTGCGCGTGCGAGGTCGCCCGCCACCGCACGTTCCAGCCCCTTGCGGCCTCCGAAAAGCTCACGGGTCCCTTCGGCTGCACGGCACCCGGTTCAGCGCGCGCTGCGCGCAGATTCATTGCCGGTCCTGGACCAGGAAAGGACGTATATCTCAAAACCGGTAGTATATTTACGGCATGATCACCGCACATCTCACCACCGCCACGCGGCCCGCCATCACCTCCACCGTCGGCGCCCTCTCCGACCGCGAGCTGCTGCGGGAGACCAGCAACCTGGTCCGCCACGAACGGCACCTGCAGGGCGCCGTCATCGACCACTTGGCCGAGATCGGGGCGCGCGGCCTGTATCTGCAGCGAGGCTTCTCCAGCCTGTTCGACTACGCGGTGCGCGAGCTCGGCTACAGCGACGCGGCCGCCGCTCGGCGCATCGGCGCCATGCGGCTGTGCGCCGATCAACCGCACGCGCGGGAGGGGTTGCGCGACGGCTCGCTGACGCTGAGCGCCGCCGCGGAGCTGCAGTGGGCGTTCGACCGGCAGCGGCGGCGCGGGTCGATCTCCGGCACCGCGGCGATCGCACCGGCAGGGTCAGCACCGGCAGGGTCAGCACCGGCAGGGTCAGCACCGGCAGGGTCAGCACCGGCAGGGAGGGCGGCGGCGGGGTTGGCGGCACAGAACGATCCGGCGGCAGACTCCGCGCCGGCCGAACCGCCGAGCCCCACCGACCCTGAGCCGCCGCCGCTGGTGCTGGATGCGGTGGGGCGGCGGCAACTGGTCGAGGAGGCGGCCGGCAAGAGCGCGCGACAGGTCCGCCAGATGCTGGCCGACCTGGACCCGGAGCTGGCGCCGCCGGCCGACCGAGTGCGCCCGCTCGGCGACGGCCGCTATGAGCTGAAGGCGACCATCGACGCGGAGTGCCAACAGGGGTTGGAGCAGCTCCGGGGGCTGCTCTCGCACGTGGACCCGCGCATGACGCTGGGGCAGCTCGTCGGACGCCTGGTCAGGGAGGGGCTCGACCGCCACGACCCGAGCCGGCCACCGCGCCGAGCGCGCAGCGGCACTCGGCCCGCGGACGCGAAGGCAACCGCCCCGCGAGCTCCGACGCCGGAGCAGGCGCAACGGAACAGCGCTCCGGCCGCGAAGCACGCCGCCCGTCCGGCGATCCCCGCCGACGCCGCTCCCACACCGGCGCGCGCGGTTCGGCCGATACCGACTTCCGCGCCGCCGCCGCCGAGGACCAAGGAGGAGACGGCCCGCCAAGCCGCTACCGGGGCGAAGCCGACGGGCGCCGCCACTCCGGCGTCGAAGTCATGCGCCTCGGGCCGCGCGATTTCGGTGGCTGTCAGACGACAGCGCCCGGCACCTGCCGCCTGGCACCCCAGGGATCAGGGATCAGTTGCGCGCCAAGGCCGAGACGATCACCGTGGGCGGCCGCACAGTGGCATGTCACAGTGGCATGTCACAGTGGCATGTCACAGTGGCATGTCATTCGTGACATTCGCGATAGCAATCTTGATACTCGATCGTCGCCCTATTGCGAAGACGCCTGGTACCGGCACGAGGCGGCAGCGTCGATGAGACAGTCGTGCCACACCCGTGCCACACCGTAACGTGGGCCATTTCATATCATTATTGGTATCGATATTTATCGTTATTGACATGTAAAAGGCACGCGCTTCACCGGCGGAACTCTGCGTCGAAGTGTCGTGTTATTCTCCAGCAAACGGAGTGTTCTGAGTCGCGTTTCTGGTGTATATTCGCTAGCCGAAAAAGCGTAAACGGGCGAAGTATGGATTCAGGGTATCGCAGCGTCCCACCGCCGGCATTGCAGAGAGTCTTCGGCGCCGGCTGGGCGAAGCGCCGTGCCCGTTCCACGGCCCTCGCGCCTCGGCACGCCGCCGGGCTGCTGCTGTGCGCGATGCTGGTCGCGGCCACGAGCGCCGCGGCGGCGCCGGTCATCACCGGCAAGCCGTTCGTGACCCTGCTGCCGGAGCCGGCGGCGATCTCCGAGAACGGCGGCCGCAGCACGGTGACGGCGCGGCTGTCCTCGCCGCTGGCGCAGCCGTTCGCCGTGACGGTGTCGGCGGCGGCGGTGGCTCCGGCGGTGGCGCTGGACTTCGTGTTGAGCGCGAGCACCACGCTGAGCTTCGCCGCCGGGGCGACCGAGAGCAGCGGCGAGGTGACGGTGACGGCGGTGGACAACGCCCTGGACGCGCCGGCTCGGGCCGTGACGGTATCCGGGTCGGTGTCCACGCCCGCGGTCAGGGCGCCCGCGGACGTGACGCTGACCGTCGAAGACGACGAGGCGGTGCCGGCCGTGCGGGTGCTGGGCGCGCGCGCGGTGGAGGGCGAGGCGGCGGTGTTCACCGTGCTGCTGGCGGAGCCGAGCGGCCGGCCGGTGATGGTGGACTGGGGGACGACGGAGGGGACCGGGACGGCGAAGCCGACCCTGGACTACGCACCGGCGTTCGCGTCGCTGACGATCGCGGCGGGCCGGACCGCGGGGACGTTCGCGGTCACGACGATCGAGGACACGCTGGACGAGGGCGAGGAGACCTTCACGGTGCTGGCGCAGCGCCGCCAGCATGCGGACGAGGCCGTGGCGCCGGTGCCGGTGAGCGTGACGGGGACGATCGTGGACGAGGACGACGACGAGCGGCCGGGCCGGGTGACCGGCCTGACGGCGGCGGCCGACGGGGCGTCCGTAATCGCGCTGTCGTGGAGCTCGCCGGCGCACAAGGGGACGGGCGGGCTGCGCGGCTACCGGGTCGAGGTGTCGGCGGACGGCGGGGCGAGCTGGTCCGACCTGGTGACGGACAGCGGCGACACGGCGACTGAGTACCCGCACCACCAGGCCCTGGCCGGACAGACGCGGCACTACCGGGTGCGGGCGATCGGGGCGGGGGGCGAGCAGGGGCCGCCGTCGGCGGTGGCGAGGGTCACGAGCCCGCCTGGCGAGCCCGGCAACGGCATCCGCTCGATCGAGACACTGCCAGGTCAGCCGCCTAGCCCGTCGGAGACAGCCGTGGCCGGAGCATTGCGACTGAGCTCTCTTGAGGTGACCGGCGGCGGTACGATGTATCCGCCCTTCGAATCCGATGTGCTTCACTATGCCGTCACCTGCAACGATCCCGAGCAGGCGCCCACCCAGTTACACGTGAAGGCGAAGGCGCTTGATCCTGGGAGCAGTATCCGATTGAACGGGAACCTCGTCGAGGGACCCTCACTGGACGAAACGGTTGCCGCGATCAGTGACCATGATATTGCAATTGAACTCAGTGGCGACCATGGTGTGGCGACCTACGTGGTCCACTGTATCCCCAGAGACTTCCCGGCCATCAGCATCGAAAAGAAGGAAGCGGGTGTGTCTGATGGATTGCTGTTCGTCACTCCTTCTTACGGACGCCGAGGGGAGCGCACGGTCTACTTGGCGATCCTCGACAACAACGGAGTACCAAGGTTCCATCGAAAGACCTCCGGAGCGAGAAACTTCCGGCGTCATGCCCACGGTCCGTACCGATACTCGGTTACCAGACGCATCGAGAACACGTCGGAGATAGCGCTGCTCAACGAACGGTTCGAGGAGCTCAGAGTCGTTGGCACGGTCGCGCCGTTGACGCACACGGACGGCCACGACTTTCTGATTACCGAGGAAGGTAATTTCCTGTTCATCTCCTATAACCCGGCGATCCGCGACTTCAGTGAGTACCGTGATCCTTTCGGCGACCGCTATTCGAGTGCGGAGGAGGTTGAGGACTCGGTCATTCAGGAGGTCTCTCCTGACGGACAAGAGGTGTACGTTTGGAACTCGTTTGACCATCTGGACCTCGGCCATTGCATCCAGGTCGGCAGGTTTCCCGGAGATTATGCGCACGTCAATTCTCTGCAACTGATAGACGGGGATATCGTGGCTTCGTTCCGCGGGTGTGGTCAGGTGTTGCGGATCGACCGGTCAGACAAATCGGCAATTGTAACCGGCACAAGCGTAGTGTGGCAGCTCGGAGGAGCCGCTCCAACACGGGATCCGAACACTGCGTTCTTGGGCATCGAGGGCGATCCCGCTGGAGCATTCTGTGGTCAGCATCACGTGACTGAAACCAGGTCTGGTACCATAGTTCTGTTTGACAATGGCAGTCCATGCCAGGGCGACAGAGCGCTGCTACCACCATTCTCCCGCGTGGTCGAGTATGAGATTGCGGCCGACCGCAGCGCAGCTCTATTTGTCCGTCAATTCAGGCTACCGGACCAATATGGTTACACCCGTTTCGGCGGAGGCGTTACGGTGCTTGATAACGGACACTGGTTGATCGCTTGGCGGAATCTGGCGAACGTTGACCCGAGCTTGTCAATCGAGAAGCGAATAGCCGTGAGCGAGGTCGACACGTCCGGTATTGAGGTCTTTCGCGTGAGTATGTATTTCCAGCCGGATCCGAGCAATGCTGATATTTCGGACAGTCAGCCGGCCAACACGTACCGCGTGTACCGGGAGCGCGAGACTGATGTCGACATACCGCTGAACTTGCCGCAGGAACGCCGGGGCCGTGATATTCGAGCCATCCTGCCGTGCCGATCGGGCCGAAGTCCGGCGTGGTCATGAAGAACTGCGGCGAGCTATTACTGTGAGGCCGCCGGTGTTCGCCACGGGACGTGCCGTCGCTTGCCTGGTCTTGACATTCGTTACCCTTACCCTTGTCTGCAACGGCGAGCTACACGCGCAAGCCGAAGACACGCACGAAGCAATCTGGTCGGCAACCATGATAGTGGCGCTTTCAGACGAGTACGTCGGGGTTGACCACCTTAACCCAAGGCCCGGAGCTATTACGTCCGACCGGTTTGCCTATGGAGGAACCGAGTACACCCTCAGAGCATTGGGTTATTACTACGGTTACTACGATGACTTGATTCTAAGCACAGATCCCTTGGCGCCTAGAGGTCTTGTAGTGCAGCTCGGTGAAGGGATGTCCCGAAGTGAGTTTTCCACGAGTGCGTCAAGCACAGGAGGTGGCGCTCACTCTTGGTCCAGCCCCGGGCTGAGTTGGTCTGACGATGAACGGATTGCAGTGACGATCACCGCACCGGGCCCAGGAAGTTCTCAGAGCAGTGCGCAGGATTTGGGTACGCTGACGGATGGGCAGTACACTCTCATGGGGTTCGTGAACAGCACCAACGACGACAAGGACTACTACAAGTTCAGGCTGGAGGGACGGCGCAAGGTCACTCTGTACTCGGTCAAGTATGTAAGGGCGAATCTGCATCTGAGTGGCGGACACGTGGGACCGCAGGAGACACGATCGTTTGATTTCGACGCCGGAACCCACTATCTGTGGATGGACGCCTGGGGTAGCACCCCGGATCCGGATCACTATGAGATCGACGTCACAGTTGCCGCCACGACGCCGAGCGCGCCGAGGAACCTGGCGGCGAGCGGCGGAAACCGAACGGCGGCACTGACCTGGGATGCATCGTTGCGCAATGGCGGCCGCAGCATTACGCGATATCAGTACCGGCGCAAGGCGGGGAGCGACAGCTACGGCCCGTGGACCGACATCCCCGACAGCTTCCCCGGAGGGCGGAATGGCACCACGTACACCGTGACCGGGCTCAGCGGCGGCAGCACCTATCGCTTCCAGATACGGGCGGTGAACTCCGAGGGCGGGGGCCCCAGCTCGAACGAGGCGGCCGCGACGCTGGAGGCTCCCGACATTCCGGACACCTCGCAGGATGCCACGCACGAAGCATTCTGGTCGGCAACCATGAGGGTGGCGCTTTCAGACGAGTACGTCGGGGTTGACCACCTTAACCCAAGGCCCGGAGCTATTACGTCCGACCGGTTTGCCTATGGAGGAACCGAGTACACCCTCAGAGCATTGGGTTATTACTACGGTTACTACGATGACTTGCTTCTAGTCACAGATCCCTTGGCGCCTAGAGGTCTTGTAGTGCAGCTCGGTGCAGGGATGTCCCGAAGTGAGTTTTCCACGAGTGCGTCAAGCATAGCAGGTGGCGCTCATCACCGTTGGTCCAGCCCCGGGCTGAGTTGGTCTGACGATGCACTGATTCCAGTGACGATCACCGCACCGGGCCCAGGAAGTTCTCAGAGCAGTGCGCAGGATTTGGGTACGCTGACGGATGGGCAGTACACTCTCATGGGGTTCGTGAACAGCACCAACGACGACAAGGACTACTACAAGTTCAGGCTGGAGGGACGGCGCAAGGTCACTCTGTACTCGGTCAAGTATGTAAGGGCGAATCTGCATCTGAGTGGCGGACAGGTGGGACCGCAGGAGACACGATCGTTTGATTTCGACGCCGGAACCCACTATCTGTGGATGGACGCCTGGGGTAGCACCCCGGATCCGGATCACTATGAGATCGACGTCACAGTTGCCGCCACGACGCCGAGCGCGCCGAGGAACCTGGCGGCGAGCGGCGGAAACCGAACGGCGGCACTGACCTGGGATGCATCGTTGAGCAATGGCGGCCGCGGCATTACGCGATATCAGTACCGGCGCAGGGCGGGGTTCTTGTTCAACTACGGCCCGTGGACCGACATCCCCGACAGCTTCCCCGGAGGGCGGAATGGCACCACGTACACCGTGACCGGGCTGAGCGACGGCAGCCCCTACCGCTTCCAGATACGGGCGGTGAACTCCGAGGGCGGGGGCCCCAGCTCGAACGAGGCGGTCATAAACCGGGCGCCGGCGTTCGGCGCGGCGAGCACGATGCGCGAGGTGGCGGAGAATACGCCGGCGGGTCGGGACGTCGGGGCGCCGGTGACGGCGATGGACCCGGAAGCCGGAGCGCTGAGCTACGCCCTGGTGGAGAATGACATGTCGGCGTTCGCCATCGATTCGGGGATCGGACAGCTCCAGACGAAGGCGGGCGTGACCTACGACCACGAGGTGCGGGCGAGCTACGTGGTGACGGTGACGGCGACCGACGAGCACGGCGCCAGCGCCGCGATCGATGTGACGATCGCGGTGACCGACGTGGAGGAGACGCCTGATGCGCCGGGGGCGCCGACGGTGACGGCGGTCTCGTCAACGAGCCTGGAGGCGAGCTGGGCGGCGCCGCTGAACACGGGGCCGCCGGTGACGGATTACGACTACCGTTATCGGGTGCTGCTGGAGCCGCCGGACGGGCCTTGGACGGAGCAAACGGAGACGCCGCTGGCCGCGCCCGGGGTGACGCTCGCTGATCTGGAGCCGGACACCGCCTACGAGGTACAGGTGCGGGCGACGAGCGACGAGGGCTCGGGCGACTGGTCGGCGTCGGGCGCCGGTCGGACCCCCGCGCCCCCGACCTGGGCGTTTGCGCTGTCGTCGGACACGCTGGCCGAGGGTTCGGCTGGGGTGACGGCAACGGTGACGATCACCAATGGGGTGACCTTCTCCACCGATCAGACGGTGCAGCTCGAATGGGCCGGTCGCTCCCTGAACACCTTGGTCCTGGGTGATGGCGGACGGAGCGCCATCACCATCCCCGCCGGCCAGTCCAGCGGCAGCCTGTTGCTGACGACGGAGGACAATGCAACCTGGTCGCGGCCGTCGCCGTTCACGAGGTCGCTCAGGGCGCTGCACAACGGGACGGAAATCGGCAGCCTGGACCTCACCTGGGTGGAGGAAGAGCCGCAGCCGGTGGCGACGATCGCGGCGGCGCAGGCCACGGTGACCGAGGGCGAGGCGATCACGGTCACGATCACCATGACGGGGGGTTTCACATTTCAACAGTACATAGCGAACGTCGTGACGGACCCGGCTGGGGTCTTGAGCGACCCCCGTCCGGATTATGGGTCCTGGTCTTTACCGGCGGGCGACACCACGTTGGTGTGGTTTCTTCAAACGGACGACGATACGGTGGCGGCGAGCGACGCCGTGGTGACCGTCACGGTGGTGCCGCACAGGGGTACCTCGACGCACCACTACGCGGTTGGCGAACCGTCGTCGGTGACGGTGACGGTGCTCGACAACGACTCGCCACTGCGCGCTCCGACGGGGCTGACGGCGGCGCCGGGCGACGGCGAGGTGAGGCTGACCTGGACGGCGCCGGCGGACATCCGCAGCCCGATCATCAGGTACCTATACCGGCAGAGCAGCGACAGTGGGTCGACCTGGGGGAGCTGGACGGACATCCCCGACGGGGACGACCCGGGTACCGACGCCGGCGACGAGACCGGCTACACGGTGACCGGGCTTTCCAACGGCACCGCATACCGCTTCCAGGTGCGGGCGGTGAACGCGGCCGGCCCAGGCGACGCCTCCGTCGCGGTGGACGCCACCCCCGCGCCCCCGACCTGGGCGTTTGCGCTGTCGTCGGACACGCTGGCCGAGGGTTCGGCTGGGGTGACGGCAACGGTGACGATCACCAATGGGGTGACCTTCTCCACCGATCAGACGGTGCAGCTCGAATGGGCCGGTCGCTCCCTGAACACCTTGGTCCTGGGTGATGGCGGACGGAGCGCCATCACCATCCCCGCCGGCCAGTCCAGCGGCAGCCTGTTGCTGACGACGGAGGACAATGCAACCTGGTCGCGGCTGTCGCCGTTCACGAGGTCGCTCAGGGCGCTGCACAACGGGACGGAAATCGGCAGCCTGGACCTCACCTGGGTGGAGGAAGAGCCGCAGCCGGTGGCGACGATCGCGGCGGCGCAGGCCACGGTGACCGAGGGCGAGGCGATCACGGTCACGATCACCATGACGGGGGGTTTCACACTTCAAGAGTGGATAGCGAACGTCGTGACGGACCCGGCTGGGGTCTTGAGCGACCCCCGTCCGGATTATGGGTCCTGGTCTTTACCGGCGGGCGACACCACGTTGGTGCGGTTTCTTCAAACGGACGACGATACGGTGGCGGCGAGCGACGCCGTGGTGACCGTCACGGTGGTGCCGAACAGGAGTACCTCGACGCCCCGATACGCGGTTGGAGAACCGTCGTCGGTGACGGTGACGGTGCTCGACAACGACTCGCCACTGCGCGCTCCGACGGGGCTGACGGCGGCGCCGGGCGACGGCGAGGTGAGGCTGACCTGGACGGCGCCGGCGGACATCCGCAGCCCGATCATCAGGTACCTATACCGGCAGAGCAGCGACAGTGGGTCGACCTGGGGGAGCTGGACGGACATCCCCGACGGGGACGACCCGGGTACCGACGCCGGCGACGAGACCGGCTACACGGTGACCGGGCTTTCCAACGGCACCGCATACCGCTTCCAGGTGCGGGCGGTGAACGCGGCCGGCCCAGGCGACGCCTCCGTCGCGGTGGACGCCACCCCCGCGCCCCCGACCTGGGCGTTTGCGCTGTCGTCGGACACGCTGGCCGAGGGTTCGGCTGGGGTGACGGCAACGGTGACGATCACCAATGGGGTGACCTTCTCCACCGATCAGACGGTGCAGCTCGAATGGGCCGGTCGCTCCCTGAACACCTTGGTCCTGGGTGATGGCGGACGGAGCGCCATCACCATCCCCGCCGGCCAGTCCAGCGGCAGCCTGTTGCTGACGACGGAGGACAATGCAACCTGGTCGCGGTCGTCGCCGTTCACGAGGTCGCTCAGGGCGCTGCACAACGGGACGGAAATCGGCAGCCTGGACCTCACCTGGGTGGAGGAAGAGCCGCAGCCGGTGGCGACGATCGCGGCGGCGCAGGCCACGGTGACCGAGGGCGAGGCGATCACGGTCACGATCACCATGACGGGGGGTTTCACACTTCAACAGTACATAGCGAACGTCGTGACGGACCCGGCTGGGGTCTTGAGCGACCCCCGTCCGGATTATGAGCTCTGGTCTTTACCGGCGGGCGACACCACGTTGGTGTGGTTTCTTCAAACGGACGACGATACGGTGGCGGCGAGCGACGCCGTGGTGACCGTCACGGTGGTGCCGGACAGGAGTATTCTGACGCACCACTACGCGGTTGGCGACCCGTCGACGGTGACGGTGACGGTGCTCGACAACGACTCGCCACTGCGCGCTCCGACGGGGCTGACGGCGGCGCCGGGCGACGGCGAGGTGAGGCTGACCTGGACGGCGCCGGCGGACATCCGCAGCCCGATCATCAGGTACCGATACCGGCAGAGCAGCGACAGTGGGTCGACCTGGGGGATATGGACGGACATCCCCGACGGGGACGACCCGGGTACCGACGCCGGCGACGAGACCGGCTACACGGTGACCGGGCTTTCCAACGGCACCGCATACCGCTTCCAGGTGCGGGCGGTGAACGCGGCCGGCCCAGGCGACGCCTCCGTCGCGGTGGACGCCACCCCCGCGCCCCCGGCGCTGAGCTTGATGCTGGCGCCGGCGGCGATCGCGGAGAACGGCGGCAGGAGCACGGTGACGGCGCGGCTGTCGTTGGCGGTGACGGAGCCGTTCGCGGTGACGGTGACGGCGGCGCCGGTGGCGCCGGCGGGGGTGGGGGACTTCGTGCTGAGCGCGAGCACCACGCTGAGCTTCGCGGCGCAGGCGACGGAGAGCAGCGGCGCGGTCATCGTGACGGCGGTGGACAACGGCCTGGACGCGCCGGACCGGGAGGTGACGGTGTCGGGGTCGGTGCCCGGCGACGTGGGGGTGGCGGCGCCGGCGGATGTGACGCTGACGCTGCTCGACGACGACGCGGCACCGGCAGGTCCGGTGCTCACGGCGGTGGGCGGGGACAGGCACGTGAGGCTGAGCTGGTCGGCGCCGGATCCCGGCACCGCCGCGATCACCGGCTACGACTACCGGGTGAGCGGCGACGGCGGCGCCACCTGGGCTCCCGACTGGACCGACGCCGGCGAGGTCACCGGCTACACGGTGACCGGGCTGACCAACGGCACCGCCTACACCTTCGCGGTGCGGGCGAACAGCGCCGCGGGCGCCGGCGAGTCCTCCGCGCCGGTCACCGTCACGGCGGCGAACACGGTGCCGGTGTTCGCCGCCGCGAGCACCACGCGGAGCATCGCGGAGAACACCCCGCGCGGCACCGCCATCGGGGAGCCGGTGAGGGCCACCGACTTGGATGCGACCGACGTGGATGTGGCGGTGGGGTCGACGCTGACCTATCGCCTGGAGGGTGCGGATGCGGGCGCGTTCACGATCGACCCCGCCGGCGGCCAGCTCCGCACCGGGGCGGCCCTGGACCACGAGGCCAGGGAGCGCTACGCGGTGACGGTGCGGGCGACCGATGACGGCGGCGCCGAGGCCACGATCGCGGTCACCATCGCGGTCACCGACGAGCTGGAGCCGCCGGGCGCGCCCGCGGCGCCGGTCCTGGGGAGCGCCACCGCCACCGGAGTGCCGGTGAGCTGGACGGCGCCGGCGAACACCGGTCCGCCGATCACCGGCTACGATCTGCAATACCGGACGGCGGGCGCGACCGCGTTCAGCGCCGGACCGCAGCAGGTGGCCGGCACCAGCACGACGCTCGTCGGGCTGGCGGCGGGCACCGCCTACGAGGTGCAGGTGCGGGCGGGCAACGACGAGGGGGACAGCGACTGGTCGGCGTCGGCCGGCGTGGCGACGGCGGGGGGCACGACGCCGGCGCTGATGAGCGCGACCGTGGACGGTGCGGATCTGGTGCTGACCTACGACGCGGCGCTGGACGAGGCTGCGACGCCGGGCGCGGGCGCCTACGCGGTGGCGGCCGGCGGCGCGCCGCGCGCGGTCTCGGCGGTGGCGGTGAGCGGCACGACGGTGACCCTGAACCTGGCATCGGCGGTGTATGCCGTGCACGCGGTGACGGTGAGCTACACGCCGCCGGCGCAGGACGCGGTGAGCGGTGCGGGGGGAGGGGCGGCGGTCGCCGCGCTCGACGGCTGGGCGGTGACCAACGTCACCGCGCGGCCGAAGGTGATCGGCTTGCGGCGCCATCATGACGACGAGCAGTACCACGATTCGTTCGAGGTGAGCGCCTTCGACGCGCGGCTGATCATCTACTTCGACCGGCCGGTGACCGGGCTCGATGCCGGCGACGTGCGGGTGGTCAACGGCGAGGTGGTGGGTGAGGTCGAGCCAGATTGCCGGCGTGAGAGGACCACCTTCTGCGTGACGCTGCGGGCGACCGGCGAGAACGGCCAGATCCTGACCGTGGACGTGGGCGCCGACGTGGTGGACCAGGGCAATCTGCCGACCGTGCCGTACGTGGAGGAGGGCGACGACGCTCCGGGCCTTCCGCACAAGGTGAGCGGGCAAGCCACCCAGTGGCGCGCCGAGATCAAGCTGGGCGACCCGGTGGGGGTGACGATCACCAGCGCCGCCGAAGCGCCGGTGCGGGACTCATTCAAGGTGGTGTTCCGCTTCAGCGAAGCGGTGCTGAACCGGATTGGCTTGGAGACGGCACCGTACCCGGCGTCGGCGTACTTCCAGACGGGGGACCTGCGGGTGACCAACGGATCGGCGCAGGCGGCCGGCCTGAGCACCAACAACGCGACCGAGTACGAGCAGACGATTCATCCGCGCGTGCCGTTCGTCGGCACGCTGGTGGTGGAGTTGCCGGCGCGCGCGGTGCAGACCCAGCTCGGCGCGGGCAACCGGGCGGCGCGCTTCGAGATCGAGGTGGACACGCGGATGGTGGCGTCGTTTGCGCCGGAGAGCGACACCGCGACCGAGGGTGGCGCCGCGGCACGCGTGCAGGTATCCCTGACCCGCGCGCCCGCGAGCCGGCTCGTGATTCCGCTAACGGCGGCCGGCGGCGGCGGCGCCGTGGCCGCCGACTATACGGTGCCGGCGGACGTGGAGTTTGCGGTGGGCGAGATGACGCGGACCATCACGGTGGCGGCGGTCGACGACGCGTACGACGACGACGGCGAGACGGTGCAGGTGGGCTTCGGGGAGCTGCCGGCGGGGGTGTTCGCGGGCGAGCCGGCGGCGTTCACCGTGGCGCTGCTGGACGATGATCCGGAGCCGGCGCTGGCGGCGCTGGAGGTGGCGCCGGCGCGGATCGTGGAGGGCGGCACGGCGACGGTGACGGTACGCACCAACGGGTCGGTGTTCGAGGCGGCGCAGGCGGTGGCGCTCGACTTCACGGGGAGCGCCGTCGCCGGCACCGACTTCACGGTCGCCGCCGGCGGCACGGAGCTGTCGGCTCCCTACGCGGTGACGCTGGCGGCGGGAGCGCCCGAGCTGGAGCTGACGGTCACCGCCCTCGCCGACGGGGACAGCGCGGAGGGCGACGAGACGATCGTGGTGGCGGCGGAGCATGCGGGCCGGCGGGTGGGGCCGCGCACCGTCACCATCGACGACACGGCCCCGCGGCGGGTGACCGCGGCGGTGTTCGGCACAGTGGTCGTGGTGACCTACGACGAGGCGCTGGACGCGGGCTGGACGCCGGCGGCCGCGGCGTTCACGGTGCACGTCGCCGGTGGGACGGCGCCGGCGGTGAGCGGCGTGTCGGTGACGGGGAGCACGGTGACGCTGGCGCTGGCGACGGCGCTGGCCGCGAGCGACGTGGTGACGCTGGACTACACCGCGCCGGCGGCGCCCGGCGCGGGCGCGCTGCAGGACCTGGCCGGGCACCGCGCGGCGTCGTTTACCGGTGTGTCGGTGACCAACGGCACCGGCGCGCAGGGGCTGCCGGAGGTCACCGTCACCGCGGAGCCGGATGCGGTGACGGAGGGCGAGCCGGCCCTGTTCACGCTGGTGCGCAGCGGCGGCGACTACGCCGCGGCGCTGGCGGTGGCGGTGGCGGTGAGCGAGACCGGCGCGATGCTCGCCGCCGTGCCCGCCACGGTGACGTTCTCGCCGGGCCAGGCGGGCGTGGTCCTGACCGTGGCCACGGTGGACGATGCGGTGGTGGAGGCGGCGAGCGAGGTGACGGCGGCGGTGTCGCCCGATGCGGACACGCCGGCGCGTTACGCGGTGGGGTCGCAGGCCGCCGCCACGGTACGCGTGGACAACGACGATGCCGCGCAGTTCCGGCTGTCCGTCGAGCCGGCGAGGATCGCCGAGGGTGCGGGCGCGGATGCGGGCGCGGATGCGATCGCCACGGTCACGGTGGCGATCGCCAACGGCGTCACCTTCGCGGAGCCGCAGACGATCACCCTGGATTTCACGGGCAGCGAGGCGCAGGTCGGGCCGCTGATCCGGCCCGGGATCGACTTCAGGGTCGCCGACGGCGCAGGGGTCTTCTTGCTGCCGCCCTACGACCTCCGCCTCGAGGCGGGCGCGACGGAGGTGACGGCGTTCATCGCGGTGCTCGACGATGCCGAGGCGGAGGGCGACGAGGCGATCGCCGTGGCGGCGGTCCATGACGGGGTGCGGATCGACACCGGGGTTGTCACGATCGACGACGACGACGAGGCGGCGCTGCGCTCCCTGGCGCTCGACGGGGCGCCGCTGAGCCCGGCGTTCGCCGCCGACCTGCGCCACTACACCGCCGCCGTCGGGCACGACACGCCGGTGATCACGGTCGATGCGGTGGCGAGCGATGCCGGCGCCGCGGTCGTCATCCTGCCGGCGGACGCCGACCCGGACGCCGCGGGCCACCAGGTGCGCCTGGTGCCGGGCGACAACACCCTCACCGTGGCGGTGACCAGCGAGAGCGGGGCCGCCACCGCGGCGTACGCGGTGACCATGCAGCGGGCGGTGCCGGAGGTGGCGATCGCGGCGCGCCGGGACGCGGTGACCGAGGGTACGGACACGCACGCGGTGTTCACGCTGACCCGCAGCGGGTCGACCGCCGGGGCGATGGCGGTCATGGTCGAGGTCTCCGGGGACGGCGCACGCGTCGACTTGCCCGGCTTCACCGTGCGTGCCGACGGCGCGGCCTCCGGCACCGTCACGTTCCGCACGGACGCGGCCGAGGCGGAGGTGCCTCTGGCGATCGACGACGACAACGTGGTCGAAGACGGCCCACCGCAGATGCTGCGCGCGCGCGTCCTCGCCCCGGCGGATGCCTCCTACACCGTCGGCGCGCCCATCGACGGCGCCGGGATCTCGATCCTGGACGATGACCTGCCGGCGTGGCAGGTGACGGTCGCGCCGGCCGCGGTGGCGGAGCGTGATGCCGGCGTCGCCACGGTGACCGTGGACACAGGCGGCATCGCGTTCGTCGACGACCGCACGCTCACCCTCGCGTTCTCCGGGGACGCGGAGCCGCCGGACGACTTCACGGTCACCGATGGCGGCGGGGAGGCGCTGGCGCCGCCCTACGATCTGGTCCTCGCCGCGGGTGCCGTGACGGTGACGGCCGGCATCGTGGCGGTGGACGACGCGGTGGTCGACCCGGGCGAGACGGTGGTCGTCACCGTCCGTCATCGCGACGAGACCATCGACGAGCCGCGCACCCTGGCCATCGACGACGACGACGACGCGCGGCTGCGGGCGCTGTCGCTCGACGCCGTGGCGATCGCGCCGGCGTTCGCCGCGGAGACGAGCAGTTACGCGGCCAGCGTGACCCACACCGTGGTCGCGACCACCGTCCAGGCGGTCGCGCACGATGCCGGCGCCACGGTGGCGATCGCGCCCGCGGACAGCGACCCGGCCACCGGCGGCCACCAGGTGGCGCTGGCGGTGGGCGCCAACGAGATCACGGTGACGGTGACCGCCGAGAACGGGACCACCACGAAGCGCTACACGGTCACGGTGAACCGGCAGCCGCCCGAGGTCGCGATCGCGGGGCCGGATGGAGCCGAGACCACGGTGACCGAGGGTGACGTGACCGAGGGGGTGTTCACGCTGACGCGCACGGGCTCGACCGCCCAGCCGTTGCACGTCGACGTGGACGTGTCGGGCAGCAGGGACTTCGATGGCGGGGTGATCACCGACGACGCCGGAATGCTGGCGACGGTCACGACCGTCCAGGCGGTCACCTTCGAAGCGGGCGCGGCTGCCGCCAGCCTGCGGTTGCCGATCGACGACGACAACGTGGTGCAGGAGGGCGCCACCCATGCGCGGGCGCAGCTCGTCGTGCCGGCGGATTCCTCCTACACGGTGAGCGCGGCGCTGGCCGAGGCGGTTATTCAGGTCCAGGACGACGACGTGCCGGAGCTGACGCTCACCATCGAGCCGGCGCGGGTCGTGGAGGGGGAGCCGGTGACCGCGGCGATCGCGATCGTCAACGGGCGGGTCATGGGCTTCGACGTGGCATTCGCGTTCGGCTTTCCGGAGGCGCGAACCGCCGCCCTGGACGGCGATTTCGCGTCCACGTTCGACGGGGCCGGGGATGCGACGCTGATCATGCGGTCCGGCACGGATTCGGTCAGCGGCACGCTCGCCACCGTCGACGACGCGGAGCCGGAAGAGGAGGAAACCTTTCAGGTGCAACTCCTCGACGACGGGAATCCGTTCGTGGACGGCTCCGATCCTGCCGACTGGTCAGGCGGCGCGGTGACCGTGACCATCGTCGACGACGACCCGTCGCCGATCGCGGTGGCCATCGCGCTGCAGCCGCCGTCGCCGGTGGCGGAGGCGGCCGGTGCGGTGGCGGTGACCCTGACCGCGGCCACCGGGCACGAGCAGGTGCCGAAGGCATCGGTCGCGTTCTCGGTGAGCACGGTGGCGGGCACGGCGAGCGCGCCGGAGGACTTCGCGGCCGTTGATGAGTCGATCACGTTCGCGCCGGAGGACTTCGCGCCGGTGGCGGTGGGCACCCACTACGCGGCGGCGGCGACCGTCACCGTGACCATCGTGGATGACGTGGTGGACGAGGAGCTCGAGACCTTCGCGGTGGTGCTCAAGCCCGTGACCGGGACCCCCGCGTACGTGACGCTGGCGGATGCCGCCACCGTGACCATCGCCGACGACGACGAGCCGGACTGGATGGTGACGGTCGCCCCGGACACGATCGCGGAGGCGGACACGGGCACCGCCACGCTGACCGTGAGCACCGGCGGCGTCACGTTCGCGGCGGCGCAGGCGGTGGCGCTCGATTTCTCCGGCGGCTCGGCGCAGGCGGGGAGCGACTTCACGATCGCCGACGCCGGCGGGACCGCGCTCACCACGCCCTACGCGCTCACGCTGGCGCCGGGGCAGAGCACGGTGACGGGGACGATCACGGCCGTGAACGACAACACCGACGACGACGCTGAGCAGATCCAGGTCACGGCCAGGTTCGGCGACGAGCAGATCGGCCGCACGCGCACCATCACGATCACCGACGACGACGACCCGCCGACCGTCACGCTGAACGAATTGAGTCTGAGCCCCGGCACGCTGGAGCCGCCGTTCGCGGCCGCCACGGTGGATTACACGGCGAGCGTGGACCACGGCGTGACCGCGGTGACGGTGACGGCGACGCCGACCGATGCCGGCGCGATGGTCGTGTTCCTGGACGCGGACGACATGGCGCTGGCAGACGCGGATGCGGAGAGGGACGGCCACCAGGTGGATCTCGTGGTGGGCGAGAACACGATCAAGGTGCAGGTGACCGCGACGGACGCGGACACGACGGCCACCTACACGCTGAAGGTGACGCGGGAGTTGGCCGTGCCCGGCGCGCCGACCGGCCTGCACGCGGTGGCTGCCGGGCAGACGGCGATCCACCTGAGCTGGAAGGCGCCGGCGTTCACCGGCGGCGGGGCGATTGCCGGCTACCGGATCGAGGTCTCGACCGACGGCGGCTGGACTGACGCGGTGCCCGACACCGCCTCGGCGGTCACCAGCTACGAGCACACGGGATTGGCGCCGGCGACGACGTACCACTACCGGGTGTCGGCGATCAACGCGGCGGGCACGGGACCGCCGTCGGCGACGGTGCATGCCACCACCGAGGCGCTGCCGACGGCATCGATCGCGGCGGTTGCCGAATCGGTGGAGGAAGGCGCCGCCGCGCAGTTCACGCTGACGCTGACGCTGGCGGCGCCGGCGGGTGGCCTGACGGTGTCGGTGCTGGTGAGCGAGGAAGGTTCGGTGCTCGCCGCGCCGGACGCCTACGCCTCGGCGGTGACGGTGGAGTTCGCCGAGGGCGCGACGCAGCGGCCGCTGAGCGTGGACACCGCGGACGACGCGGAGTTCGAGGCGCTGGCCGACGCGCCCTCGGCCGCCGGGCGGATCACGGCGACGGTGCAGGCGGGGACCGGCTATACGCCCGCCGCGGACGCCGGCAGTGCGACGGTGACGGTGCGCGACGACGAGCCATCCCCGATCACGGTGGCGGCCGACGACACGACGGTGGCCGAGGGCGCGGGCGCGGTCACCGTCACGTTCACGGCCACGACCGGGTACGCGCGGGCGCCGGCACACGCGCTGGGGTTCGTGGTGATCAGCACCGGGGTCAGCGCAGAGGCGGGTGAGGACTACGAGGCGGGCGCGGAGGAGGTCTCCATCGCGGCGGCGGACTTCGCGCTGGTGGACGGCGGCGCCCGCTACGCGGGAGAGGCGACAGTCACGCTAACCGTTCTGGATGACCAACTGGTGGAGGACGAGGAGACCCTGTCCCTGACGTTGGACACCACGCCGTCCACCCCGGCGTACGCGACCCTGGGGGATCCCGTGACGGTGACCATCACCGACGACGACGTGCCGGAGTGGGCGCTCGCGGTCGATCCGGCGGAGATCGCGGAAGCGGGCGGCGCCTCGATGGTGACGATCGCAATCACGAACGGGGTCACGTTCGCGGATCCGCAGACGATCGAGCTCGATTTCGAGGGCGGGTCCGCGGCGGCGGGGACCGATTTCACGGTCGCCGGCGCGGACGGGAACGCGCTCCCGGCGCCCTACGAGCTCATCCTGGCGGTGGGCGACAGCATGGTCACGGCGACGATCGCGGCGGTGGACGACGACGCGGACGACGAGGGCAAGACGATCGTGGTCACGGCGAAGCTTGACGACGCGCAGATCGGGGAACCGCAGACCGTGACGATCACCGACGACGACGTGCCGGTGCTGAGCTTGATGCTGGAGCCGGCGGCGATTGTGGAGAACGGCGGCAGCAGCACGGTGACGGCGGGGCTGTCGTCGGCGGTGACGGAGCCGTTCGCGGTGACGGTGTCGGCGCAGCCGGTGGCACCGGCGGTGACGGGGGACTTCATGCTGAGCGCGAACACCACCCTGAGCTTCGCCGCGGGGGTGACCGAGAGCAGTGGGATGGTGACGGTGAGCGCGGTGGACAACGATCTGGACGAGCCGGCGCGGGCCGTGACGGTGTCGGGGACGGCATCTGCGGGCTCACCGGTGCAGGCGCCGGAGGCGGTGACGCTGACCCTCGTCGACGACGACGAGGTGCCGGCGGTGCAGGTGGCGGACGTGCGCGTCGTGGAGGGTGAGACGGCGGTGTTCACGGTGCTGCTGGCGGCGGCGAGCGGCCGCAGGGTGGACGTGTTGTGGGGGATGACGGCGGGCACGGCGACGGAGAACGTGGACTACACGAAGCGGTCGGGCACGCTGGCATTCGCGGCCGGGGAGACCCGGAAGACCATCACGGTGGCGACGGCCACGGATGCAACGGTCGAGGCTGACGAGACGTTTGTCCTGTGGGTGCAGCGCGTGCAGTACGACGACGAGTCGGAGCAGCCGGCGTTGGTGCGCGCGACGGGGACGATCGTGGACGATGACGATCCGCAGAAGCCGGGCCGGGTGACCGATCTGGCGGCGGCGGCCGCCGGTCCGTTCGCGATCGCGCTTTCGTGGAGCGCACCGGCGTACACGGGGACCGGAGAGCTGCAGGGCTACCGGATCGAGATGTCGGCGGACGGCGGGGTGAACTGGTCCGAACTGGTGGCGGACAGCGGCGACACGGCGACGATGTACCGTGACGATGGTCTGCAAGCCGAACAGACGCGCCACTACCGGGTGCAGGCGATCGGCACCGGCGGCCACCGGGGTCCGGAGTCGGCGGTAGCGGGCGGCACCAGCGCGCCCGGCATTCGCGCCGTGGAGATCACCTCGACGCCGGCGTCGAGGGACACCTACGGCTCCGGGGAGGAGATCGTGGTCACGGTGACCTTCAGCAGGAGCGTCATTCTCCTGCAACCGATGCTGGCGCTGGGTCTGGGCGGTGGGACGGTGAGCGCGACCTGCCGGGACTCGGACGACAACCGATGCAGGGCGGATCCGAGCGTGGAACTGTCGTACACGGTGCAGGCGGGCGACCTGGACCGCGACGGCATCGAGATCGGCGCCGACGCGCTGGCGGCTGAGGGGACTCTGGACGATGCGGCCGATCCCGTGGATCTCTCCCATGGCGCCGGGGGAGTGTATCCCGGTCACCGGGTGGCCGGGACGCCGTTGATGAGCCTGATGCTGGAGCCGGCGGCGATCTTCGAGAACGGGGGCAGGAGCATGGTGACGGCGCGGCTGTCGTCGCCGGTGACGGAGCCGTTCGCGATGACGGTGACGGCGGCGCCGGTGGCGCCGGCGGGGGTGGGGGACTTCGTGCTGAGCGCGAATACCACGCTGAGCTTCGCGGCGCAGGCGACCGAGAGCAGCGGGACGGTGACGATCCTTGCGGTAGACAACGGCCTGGACGCGCCGGACCGGGAGGTGACGGTGTCGGGGTCGGTGCCCGACGACGCGGGGGTGGCGGCTCCGGCGGACGCGACCCTGACCCTGCTCGACGACGACGCGGCGCCGGCAGGTCCGGTGCTGTCGGCGGTGGGCGGGGACCGGCACGTGACGCTGAGCTGGTCCGCGCCGGACCCCGGCACTGCCGCGATCACCGGCTACGACTACCGGGTGAGCGGCGACGGCGGCGCCACCTATGAGCCGGACTGGACGGATGTCGGCAACGTCACCCGCCGCACGGTGACCGGCCTGACCAACGGCACCGCCTACACCTTCGAGGTGCGGGCGAAGAGCGCCGCGGGCCCCGGACAGTCCTCCGCGCCGGTCACCGTCCTCGTGGCGAACGCGCTGCCGATGTTCGCCGCGGCGAGCACCACCCGGAGCATCGCGGAGAACACCACGCGCGCGACCCCCATCGGGGCGCCGGTGACCGCGGCCGACGCGGACGCGGCGGTGGGGTCGACGCTGACCTACCGCCTGCAGGGGGCGGACGCGGACGCGTTCGCGATCGACGCCACCGGCGGCCAGCTCCGTACCAGGGCGGCCCTGAACCACGAGGCCAGGGACAGCCACGCGGTGACGGTGCGGGCGACCGACGACGGCGGTGCCGAGGCGACGATCGCCGTCACCATCGCGGTCACCGACGAGCTGGAGCCGCCGGCCGCACCCGCGGCGCCGGTCCTGGGGAGCGCCACCGCCGCCGGCGTGCCGGTGAGCTGGACGGCGCCGGCGAACACCGGTCCGCCGATCACCGGCTACGATCTGCAATACCGGCCGGCGGGCGCGACCGCGTTCAGCGCCGGGCCGCAGCAGGTGGCCGGCACCAGCGCGACGCTCATGGGGCTGGCGGCGGGCACCGCCTACGAGGTGCAGGTGCGGGCGGGCAACGACGAGGGGCTCGGCGGCTGGTCGGCGTCGGCCGGGGTGGCGACGGCGGGGGGCACGACGCCGGCGCTGATGAGCGCGACCGTGGACGGTGCGGATCTGGTGCTGACCTACGACGCGGCGCTGGACGATGCTGCGACGCCGGGCGCGGGCGCCTACGCGGTGGCGGCCGGCGGCGCGCCGCGCGCGGTCTCGGCGGTGGCGGTGAGCGGCACGACGGTGACCCTGAACCTGGCATCGGCGGTGTATGCCGTGCACGCGGTGACGGTGAGCTACACGCCGCCGGCGCAGGACGCGGTGAGCGGTGCGGGGGCAGGGGCGGCGGTCGCCGCGCTCGACGGCTGGGCGGTGACCAACGTCACCGCGCGGCCGAAGGTGATCGGCTTGCGGCGCCATCATGACGACGAGCAGTACCACGATCCGTTCGAGGTGAGCGCCTTCGAGGCGCGGCTGATCATCTACTTCGACCAGCCGGTGACCGGGCTCGATGCCGGCGACGTGCGGGTGGTCAACGGCGAGGTGGTGGGTGAGGTCGAGCCAGATTGCCGGCGTGCGAGGACCACCTTCTGCGTGAGGCTGCGGGCGACCGGCGAGAACGGCCAGATCCTGACCGTGGACGTGGGCGCCGACGTGGTGGACCAGGGCAATCTGCCGACCGTGCCGTACGTGGAGAGCGAAGTCGACGATCCGGCCTTTCCGGGCCTTCCGCACAAGGTGAGCGGGCAAGCCACCCAGTGGCGCGCCGAGATCAAGCTGGGCGACCCGGTGGGGGTGACGATCACCAGCGCCGCCGAAGCGCCGGTGCGGGACTCGTTCAAGGTGGTGTTCCGCTTCAGCGAAGCGGTGCTGAACCGGATTGGCTTGGAGACGGCATCGTACCCGGCGTCGGCGTACTTCCAGACGGGGGACCTGCGGGTGACCAACGGATCGGCGCAGGCGGGCGGCCTGAGCACCAACAACGCGACCGAGTACGAGCAGACGATTCATCCGCGCGTGCCGTTCGTCGGCACGCTGGTGGTGGAGTTGCCGGCGCGCGCGGTGCAGACCCAGCTCGGCGCGGGCAACCGGGCGGCGCGCTTCGAGATCGAGGTGGACACGCGGATGGTGGCGTCGTTTGCGCCGGAGAGCGACACCGCGACCGAGGGTGGCGCCGCGGCACGCGTGCAGGTATCCCTGACCCGCGCGCCCGCGAGCCGGCTCGTGATTCCGCTAACGGCGGCCGGCGGCGACGGCGCCGTGGCCGCCGACTATACGGTGCCGGCGGACGTGGAGTTTGCGGTGGGCGAGATGACGCGGACCATCACGGTGGCGGCGGTCGACGACGCGTACGACGACGACGGCGAGACGGTGCAGGTGGGCTTCGGGGCGCTGCCGGCGGGGGTGTTCGCGGGCGAGCCGGCGGCGTTCACCGTGGCGCTGCTGGACGATGATCCGGAGCCGGCGCTGGCGGCCCTGGAGGTGGCACCGGCGCGGATCGTGGAGGGCGGGACGGCGACGGTGACGGTACGCACCAACGGGTCGGTGTTCGCGGCGGCGCAGGCGGTGGCGCTCGACTTCACGGGGAGCGCCGCCGCCGGCACCGACTTCACGGTCGCGGCCGGCGGCACGGAGCTGTCGGCTCCCTACGCGGTGACGCTGGCGGCGGGAGCGCCCGAGCTGGAGCTGACGGTCACCGCCCTCGCCGACGGGGACAGCGCGGAGGGCGACGAGACGATCGTGGTGGCGGCGGAGCATGCCGGCCGGCGGGTGGGGCCGCGCACCGTCACCATCGACGACACGGCCCCGCGGCGGGTGACCGCGGCAGCGTCCGCGGAAGTGATCGTGGTGACCTACGACGAGGCGCTGGACACGGGCTCGACGCCGTCGGCCGCCGCGTTCACGGTGCACGTCGCCGGTGGGACGGCGCCGGCGGTGAGCGGCGTGTCGGTGACGGGGAGCACGGTGACGCTGGCGCTGGCGACGGCGCTGACCGACAGCGACGTGGTGACGCTCGACTACGCCGCGCCGGCGGGGCCCGGCGCGCTGCAGGACCTGGCCGGGCATCGCGCGGCGTCGTTCACCGGTGTGTCGGTGACCAACGGCACCGGCGCGCAGGGGCTGCCGGAGGTCGCCGTCACCGCGGAGCCGGGTGCGGTGACGGAGGGCGAGCCGGCCCTGTTCACGCTGGTGCGCAGCGGCGGCGACTACGCCGCGGCGCTGACGGTGGCGGTGGCGGTGAGCGAGACCGGCACGATGCTCGCCTCCGTGCCCGCCACGGTGACGTTCTCGCCGGGCTAGGCGGGCGTGGTCCTGACCGTGGCCACGGTGGACGATGCGGTGGTGGAGGCGGCGAGCGAGGTGACGGCGGCGGTGTCGCCCGATCCGGACACGCCGGCGCGTTACGCGGTGGGGTCGCAGGCCGCCGCCACGGTACGCGTGGACAACGACGATGCCGCGCAGTTCCGGCTGTCAGTCGAGCCGGCGCGGCTCCCGGAGGGCGCGGATGCGGTTGCGACGGTCACGGTGGCGATCGCCAACGGCGTCACCTTCGCGGAGCGGCAGACGATCACCCTGGATTTCACGGGCAGCGAGGCGCAGGTCGGGCAGCGGGATCGGGTCGGGATCGACTTCAGGGTCGCCGACAGCGAACTCGCGGTGCTGCCGCCGCCCTACGACCTCCGCCTCGAGGCGGGCGCGACGGAGGTGACGGCGTTCATCGCGGTGCTCGACGATGCCGAGGCGGAGGGCGACGAGGCGATCGCCGTGGCGGCCGTCCATGACGGGGTGCGGATCGACACCGGGATCGTGACCATCGACGACGACGACGAGGCGGCGCTGCGCTCCCTGGCGCTCGACGCGGCGCCGCTGAGCCCGGCGTTCGCCGCCGACCTGCGCCACTACACCGCCCACGCCGAGCCCGGCACGCCGGTGACCACGGTCGAAGCGGTGGCGAGCGATGCCGGCGCCGCGGTCGCCATCCTGCCGGTGGACGCCGACCCGGACGCCGCGGGCCACCAGGTGCGCCTGATGCTGGGCGACAACACCTTCACCGTGACGGTGACCAGCGAGACCGGGGCCGCCACCACGGTGTACGCGGTGACGGTGCACCGGGAGCCGGCCGAGGTCGCGATTACCGGGCCGGATGGACCCCGGACCACGGTGACCGAAGGCGACGTGACCGAGGCGGTGTTCACGCTGACGCGCACCGGCTCGACCGCCGAGTCGCTGCCCGTGCAGGTGGAGGTGTCCGGGAGCCGGGACCTCGGCGGCGGGGTGATCACCGGCGACGCCGGGATGCCGGCGACGGTCACGACCGTCCAGACCGTCACTTTCGAGGTGGGCGCGGCTGCCGCGAGCCTGCGGATTCCGATCGACGACGACACCGTCGTGCACGAGGGGGCGACCCGTGCGCGGGCGCGGATCGTCGTGCCGGCGGATGGCTCCTACATCGCCAGCGCGGCGATGGCCGAAGCCGACATCGAGGTCGCCGAGGACGACGAGCCGGCGTGGGCGGTGACCGTCGATCCGGAGGAGATCGCGGAGGCGGACACGGGCGCCGCGACGGTGACGGTGAGCACCGGCGGGGTGACGTTTGCGGCCGCGCGGACGATCGAGCTCGAGTTCGCCGGTACGGCGACGGCGGGGAGCGATTTCACCGTGGCCACCGGCGGCACCGCGCTCGCGCCGCTCTACGCGCTCACCCTGGCGGCGGGGGAGAGCGCGGTCACGGCCACGCTCACGGCGGTCGACGACAGTGAGGACGACGAAGGCGAGGAGATCCTGGTCACGGCCACGCTCGGCGGCACCGTGATCGGTGACCAGCCGGCCGTCGCGATCGTCGACGACGACGAGCCGGCGATCACGCTTGCCTTCGACGTCGACGGGCTTGCGGTCGACTCCGGCAGGAACGTGGTACGGGTTGCGGAGGACGCGGCCCCGGTGCGGATCGGGTTGCGGGCGGCGACGGCGGGCGCCTCGGCGCCGATGATCGATTTCCCGGTGACCGTCGGTGCGGTGGAACAGACCGCGACGGCGGGGATGGACTTCGTGTGGGACTCCCCCACCTACACCTTCCCCGCGGCGGGCTTCGTGCTGGAGAACGGGCGGTACGTGCTCACGGTGTTCCACGACCTGGAGCTGGTCGACGATGCGGTGGTCGAGGAGAGCGAGCAGATGGATCTGGTGATCGACGGCAGCACGCTGCCGGCGTACGTCACGGCAGCCGCGGACCAGCGCGAGGTCATCGTGCAGATCGAGCGGGACGGCGACACGTTCACCGTGAGTGTCCCCGACGACGCGAGCGCGGAAGAGGGAGAGGAGATCGTCGTCACCCTGGCGGCGGACGGGGTGGCCGGGTTCCCCTACACGGTGCAGTTGAATCCGGTGGACGGCGATGCCACGGCGGGCGACGACTACATTCCACCCGCGCAAACGGCCTTGGCGGTCACCTTCGCGCCGGGACAGACGGAGCACACGGTACTCATCGGAACCATCGAAGACGGCGACGCGGAGGCCGACGAGACCTTCCTGTTGCATCTGCTCCGCTCGGATCTTGACGACAGGATTCTCCTGGAAGGCGATTCGTCGACCCCCGCGGCAATCCTCACGATCATCGACGACGACGATGCGACGCTGCGCGATCTGTCGCTCGACGGCGTGATGCTGTCGCCCTCCTTCGATCCCACGGTGCAGCGCTACACCGCGTCGGTGCCGAACGAGGTGGACACGGTGACGGTGACGGCGCAGCCGAGCGACGACGACGGCGCGACCGTCGAGCTCCTGGACGGGAACGACGCACCGCGGGAGGACGACGACCCGGCCGCGGACGGCCATCAGGTGAGCCTGGCCGTGGGTGATACCACCATCGAGGTGAAGGTGACGGCGCGGGGCGGGAGCGCCACCTTCACCTACACCGTGACCGTGACGCGGGCGCCCAACGCTGCGCCGCAGTTCACCAGCGCCGCATCGTTTGCGGTGGACGAGAACCAGACCGCGGTGGGCACGGTGGAGGCCACCGATGCCGACGCCGGCGACGAGGTGAGCTATCAGGTCACCGGCGGCGCGGACCTGGCGCAGTTCGCGATCGACGCGATGAGCGGAGAGCTGAGCTTCCGGACCGCCCCCGATTACGAGGATCCCGCCGACGCCGGCGGCAACAACGACTACGAGGTGACCGTCACCGCCACCGGCGGCACGGGCGACCGTGCGCTGACGGCCGAGCAGACCATCACCGTGACGGTGAACGACGTGGATGAGGATGAACCGATCACGCTCACCGTCGAAATCGAAGAGGTTCAAGCAGACTCCAACTTCGACTACGTCGCAACGTTCACCGAGGGCGGGGACCCGGTGGCGATCGGGCTGCGGGCAGAGACGGAGGGCGCCGCGCCGCCGGCGAATGATTTCGTAGTGACCTTTGACATTGTGGAACAGAGCGCGAGGGAAGGGATTGACTTCGTGGCGCCCACGCTGACCTTGACCTATGCGTTCAACGCGACGGACTTCGTGCTGCAGAACGGGCGCTACGTCCGGACGCTGTCGAAAGACATAGAGATCGTCGACGACGAGGTCGTTGAAAGCCTGCAGTACTTCGAACTGATCGTGGACGTGGACGCGCTCCCCGACCACGTCACGATCCCCTCGAACCGTGTCGCAGGAGGGATCGAGATCCTCGACGACGACACGTTTACCGTGAGCGTTGACGACACGCAGGCGGAGGAGGGCGAAGATATCGTCGCGACGATTTCGGCGGACGGAGTGGCCGAGTTCAACTATACGGTGACTGTGGCGCTGAACTCTGCCGAGGCCACCGCGAACGTCGATTTTGTCGCGGCTGGCAAAGTGGTGGTCTTCGCAGCGGGAGATACGGAGCACGCGGTGCACGTAGAGACCATCGAGGACGACATCGTCGAGCCTGACGAGACCTTCGAAATGCAGATGCTCCGCCAGGGTCTTGACGGCGCGATTGGGTACGAGCAGGAGCCCCATGCGATCCTCACGATCCTCAACGACGACGTACCCGAGTGGGCGGTGAGCGTTGCTCCGGCCACCATCGCGGAGGCGGGCGGGACCTCGGCGGTGACGGTGAGCACCGGCGGGGTGACGTTTGCGGCCGAGCAGACGATCGAGCTCGAGTTCGCCGGCACGGCGACGGCCGGGAGCGATTTCACGGTTGCCGACGCCGGCGGGATTGCGCTCACCGTGCCCTACCGGCTCACCCTTGCGGTGGGCGAGAGCACGGTGAGGGCGACGATCACGGCGGTGGACGACGACGCGGACGACGAGGACGAGACGATCGAGGTGACGGCCAAGCTTGACGACGCACAGATCGGTGAGACGCGGACGATCACGATCACCGACGACGGTGAGGCGACCAACGCCGCGCCGCAGTTCACGAGCGCCGCATCGTTCTCGGTGAACGAGAACCAGACCGCGGTGGGCACGGTGGAGGCCACCGATGCCGACGTCCAGGATGAGGTGAGCTACGCGCTCAGCGGCGGCGCGGACCTGGCGCAGTTCCAGATCGACGCGATGAGCGGAGAGCTGAGCTTCCGGACCGCCCCCGATTACGAGAATCCCGCCGACGCCGGCGGCGACAACGACTACGAGGTGACCGTCACCGCCACCGGCGGCACGGACGCGCGCGCGCTGGCGGCCGAGCAGACGATCACGGTGACCGTGGACGACGTGGACGAGGCGTTGCCTGCGGTGTCGATCGCGGCGGTTGCCGAGACGGTGGACGAAGGCTCCGCGGGGCAGTTCACGCTGACGCTGACGCTGGCGGCGCCGGCGGGTGGCCTGACGGTGTCGGTGCTGGTGAGCGAGGAAGGTTCGGTGCTCGCCGCGCCGGACGCCTACGCCTCGGCGGTGACGGTGGAGTTCGCCGAGGGCCAGACGCAGCAGACGCTGAGCGTGGCCACGGCGGACGACGCGGTGTTCGAGGCGCTGGCCGACGCGGCGGAGGCGGCCGGACGCATCACCGCGACGGTGCAGGCGGGGAGCGGCTACGAGCTGTCGGCGGACGCCGGCAGCGCGACGGTGACGGTGCGCGACGACGACATGCCCGCCTGGGCGGTGACCGTCGATCCGGAGGAGATCGCGGAGGCGGACACGGGCGCCGCGACGGTGACGGTGAGCACGGGCGGGGTGACGTTTGCGGCCGAGCGGACGATCGAGCTCGAGTTCGCCGGCACGGCGACGGCCGGGAGCGATTTCACGGTTGCCGACGCCGGCGGGACAGCGCTCACCGTGCCCTACCGGCTCACCCTTGCGGTGGGCGAGAGCATGGTGACGGCGACGATCACGGCGGTGGACGACGACGCGGACGACGAGGACGAGACGATCGAGGTGACGGCCAAGCTTGACGACGCACAGATCGGTGAGACGCGGACGATCACGATCACCGACGACGATGAGGCACCGGCGACCAACGCTGCGCCGCAGTTCACGAGCGCGGCATCGTTTGCGGTGGACGAGAACCAGACCGCGGTGGGCATGGTGGAGGCCACCGATGCCGACGTCCAGGATGAGGTGAGCTACGCGCTCAGCGGCGGCGCGGACCTGGCGCAGTTCCAGATCGACGCGATGAGCGGAGAGCTGAGCTTCCGGACCGCCCCCGATTACGAGAATCCCGCCGACGCCGGCGGCGACAACGACTACGTGGTGACCGTCACCGCCACCGGCGGCACGGGCGCGCGCGCGCTGACGGCCGAGCAGACCATCACGGTGACCGTGGACGACGTGGATGTGGACGACGGGGATGAGGCGTTGCCGACGATCGTCTCGGTGGAGCTGAGCTCCGACCCGGACGCGAGCGGAGCGGACGACGACACCTACCAGATCGGCGACACGATGGCGGCGGCGGCGGTGTTCGACGTGGCGGTGACGGTGAGCGGCACGCCGGAGCTGGAGCTGGACGTGGGCGGCGAGGCGCGAACGGCCGCCTACGCAAGCGGCTCGGGGAGCAAGCGGCTGACGTTCGCCTACACCGTGGCCGAGGGCGACGCGGACGCGGACGGGGTGGCCATCGGCGCCGACAAGCTGACGGCGGCGGGCGGCGCCACCATCGTGGCGGGGGCCACGGACGCCGTGCTGGCCCACGGGGCGAGGAGCGACGACGACCGCCACAAGGTGGACGGGGTGCGCCCGCTGCTGCTGCGCGCCGCCACCACGGCGGACGGCGGCAGCATCCTGCTCACCTACGACGAGGAGCTGTCCAGCATGACCGCCGGGGTGGGCGCCTTCACCGTCACCGTCGCCGGCACCGCCCGCGCCGTCGACAGCGTGGCGGCGAATGGCGACACGGTGACGCTGACCCTCACCGTGGCGCTGACCCGCGACGAGCAGGAGCTGGAGGTGACCCTGGACTATGGCGACCCGACCGCCGGCGCCGACGACGCCGCGGCGGTGCAGGACGCTGCCGGCAACGACGCCGCCGGCTTCCAGGGCCGGCAGGTGCTGACCCTGCCGGTGGTGGTGCTGGTGCTGGAGCCTGTGTCGATCGCCGAGGACGGGGGGGTGAGCACGGTGACGGCGACGGTCACGCGGGCGTGGACGGAGGCGTTCACGGTCACGGTGACCGCGACGCCGGTGGCGCCGGCGGCGGCGAGCGACTTCACGCTCAGCGGCAGCGCCCTGGAATTCGCCGCGAACGCCACCGCGAGCAGCGGGACGCTGACCATCACGGCGCGGGGCAACGACGTGGACGCCCCGGACAAGATCGTGACGGTGGCGGCGACGGTGAGCACCACGGAGGTGCGCGCGCCGGACGAGGTGACGCTGAAGATCGTCGACGACGAGCCGGCGGACGCCACGCTGAGCGCGCTTCGCCTGGAAGGCAGGACGAGCGTCACGCTCGATCCCGAGTTTGCCCCGGGCGAAAGGGAGTACACGGCGTCGGTGGGCTACGCGACGTCGACCGTGTCGTGTTCGCGACGCCGACCGCACAGGACGCCACCGTGGCGTTCCTGGACGGCGTCGGCGACGTGCTGCCGGACGCCGAGCCGAGCGAGCCAGGCCACGCGGTGAGCCTGGAGGTGGGCGCGAACCCGATCAGGGCGCAGGTGAGCGCCCACGACGGCACCACGGAGACCTACACCGTGACGGTGACGCGGAGGTCGCCCGAGCTGGTGTCTCCCCCGTGGCTCGTCTCCAACCCCGACGTGACCGGCCGGGACGACGACACCTACCAGATCGGCGACACGATCGCGGCGGCGGCGGTGTTCGACGTGGCGGTGACGGTGAGCGGCACGCCGGAGCTGGAGCTGGACGTGGGCGGCGAGGCGCGGACGGCCGCCTACGCAAGCGGCTCGGGGAGCACGGGGCTGACGTTCGCCTACACCGTGGCCGAGGGCGACGCGGACGCGGACGGGGTGGCCATCGGCGCCGACAAGCTGGCGGCGGCTGGCGGCGCCACCATCGCCGCCGACGTCACCCCCGCGGTGCTGACCCACGTGGCGAGGAACGACGCTGCCGGCCACAAGGTGGACGGGGTGCGCCCGCTGCTGGTGCGCGCCGCCACCACGGCGGACGGCGGCAGCATCCTGCTCACCTACGACGAGGAGCTGTCCAGCATGACCGCCGGGGTGGGCGCCTTCACGGTCACCGTCGCCGGCACCGCCCGCGCCGTCGGCAGCGTGGCGGCTGGCGGCGCCACGGTGACGCTGACCCTCACCGTGGCGCTGACCCGCGACGAGCAGGAGCTGGAGGTGACCCTGGACTATGGCGACCCGACCGCCGGCGCCGACGACGCCGCGGCGGTGCAGGACGCGGCCGGCAACGACGCCGCCGGCTTCCAGGGCCGGCAGGTGCTGACCCTGCCGGTGGTGGTGCTGGCGCTGGAGCCTGTGTCGATCGCCGAGGACGGGGGGGTGAGCACGGTGACGGCGACGGTGTCGCGGGGGTGGACGGAGGCGTTCACGGTCACGGTGACCGCGACGCCGGTGGCGCCGGCGACGGCGAGCGACTTCACGCTGAGCGGCAGCGCCCTGGAATTCGCCGCGGACGCCACCGCGAGCAGCGGGACGCTGACCATCACGGCGCGCAACGACGCGGTGGACTCCCGCGACAAGATCGTGACGGTGGCGGCGACGGTGAGCACCATGGAGGTGCGCGCGCCGGACGAGGTGACGCTGAGGATCCTCGACGACGAGCCGGCGGACGCCACGCTGCAGGAGCTGAGCGTGACCGGCGTCACGCTCACGCCCACGTTCTCGCCGGACGAAACGGAGTACACGGCGTCGGTGGGCTACGCGACGGCGATCGTGACGGTGATCGCGACGCCGGCCGCCGGCGACGCCACGGTGGCGTTGCAGGACGGCGCCGGCGCGGCGCTGGCGGACGCGGACGCGAGCGCCGCCGGCCACCAGGCGGCCCTGGCGGTCGGCGCGAACACGATCGAGGTGCGGGTGACCGCCCACGACGGCACCACCAAGACCTACACGGTGACCGTGACGCGCATGGCGCCCGTCGTGGAGTCTCCGGATCCCACCTCCCTGGTTTCGAACATCGGGCAGTCGGACGCGACCGTCATACACAGCGATGTTGCGCAAGCTTTCACCACCGGCAGCAATGCTGCCGGCTATCGGATCGAGAGCGTCGATGTCAAGTTGGGAGGCCCAGGTTACCCAATCGGTGGATCGCCATGTGACAACTGTACCGTCGACGTCCACATTTTCTCTGATGACTCCGGCCCTGAATCAAGCCTGGTCACGCTCTCCAATCCCTCGCAACAATCGTATAATTCCGTCAACCCGTTCACGGTGAGCTCCGATGACGTCGTCGTCCTCGAAGCTGACACGACGTACTACGTCGTAGTCCTTCAGCCATCTTCAACTCATGGAATCACCCTTTTCCGGACGCTTTCCACCTCCGAGGACTCCGGTGCAGCCGACGGGTGGAGCATCGGCGACACCCAGCATTGGAGGCGCGGCAATAGCAACGATGCCTGGACGCGCAATGCACTTTCTCGTGTATCCAAGATCGCGATTCGCGGGACCACGATCACCAGCGGCTCCGTCAGCGACGCGATGCTGAGCGGCCTGAGCGTGAGCCACGACGGGAATGCCGTCGCTCTCGATCCCGGCTTCGACGCGACCAGGAAGAGATATGCGGCCGCGGTGGAGGCAACGGTGGCGACGGTCACGGTGACGCCGACGACGGCCAACGGGAACGCCACGGTGGCGTATCTCGACGCGACCGACAGCGAGTTGCCCGACGCCAGCGCAACCGAAGGCGGCCACCAGGTGGCGCTCGAACCGGGAGTGAACACGATCAAGGTGCGGGTCACGGCGGAGGATGGGGCGACGACCCGCACCTACCTCGTCAACGTCGATCGCGGCCAGCCGACGGGCGGCGTCTGCGGCCGTACCGAACAGGTCAGAAACGCGCTGGTCAGCGCGACGATGGCCGACAACTGCTCCCTCGTCACCGACGCGCTGTTGGCTGAAGTCACCGTGCTGAATCTGAACGGCACGGGGCTGGAAGCGTTGCAGCCGGATGACTTCGCCGGGTTGACCTCGTTGCGATTCCTGTACCTGGAAGACAACAACCTGACGCGTGACGGTATGCCGGACTCCATATTCACCTCTCTGCCACTGACCATACGGGACATCGGCGTACGGGGAAATCCCGGTTGCCCGGGGCACGGCAGCGTCTGTTTCCCGCCCCGGCTCACCGTAACCGTGGGGAGTGGCGCGCCCGAGGAGTTGTCGGTGCGAACCGGTCAACCGGTATCCATGAGCGGCGACCCGGGAGATTTCCGTGATCTCCTGGGACGGTCAATGAGCTTCAGTTGGTCACAGAAGAGCGGCCCGAACGCGACGCTGGCGGTCTCGGCCGACAAGCGAACCGCGGCTTTCATCGTTCCCGACGTAAGCGCTCCCGAGCCGGCCCAGTTCGCATTCAAAGCTGCTGTTAGGCAGGGAGGCGGCCGTTGGAGTCAAACGATCCTGGACCGTTTCTGGAGTGAAAAGGAACAGAAAACTCCACTGCTGACGTTCCTGCCGCCGCCGCCCGAGTTCTCGGTGGACGAGAACCAGACGCTCGTCGGCGCGGTGGCAGCCACCGACGACGCCGGCGACGAGGTGAGCCATGCGCTCAGCGGCGGCGCGGACCAGGCGCAGTTCGTGATCGACGCGACCAGCGGTGAGCTGAGCTTCCGGACCGCACCCGACTACGAGAATCCCGCCGACGTGACGAGCACGAACCCGCCCAATGCCGCGGCCAACAACCAATATGTCGTGATCGTCGCCACCGGCGGCGCGGACGCAAGCGAGCCGCCGGACGAGCGGATCGTCATCGTGACCGTGAACGACGTGGCCGAGCCGCCGGCGGCGCCGGGGGCGCCTGCGGTCGAGGCGGTCGCGGGCCGCAGCGACCGCCTGGCGGTGAGCTGGACGGCGCCGACGAACGACGGCAAGCCGGCCATCGAGTCCTACGACCTGCGCTACCGGCAGGGGGCCGACGGGAACTCGAGCGACGGCCCGCAGGACGTGACGGACACCACGGCCACCGTCACCGGGCTCGACGCCGGCTCGGCCTACCAGGTGCAGGTGCGGGCCAGCAACGACGAGGGCGACAGTGACTGGTCAGCCGCCGGCAGCGGCTCCACGCACGCCGTGCCGGCGACCGCCCTGGTCGAGTTCTCCTCCGATCCGGGCGCCGACGAGACCTACGCCATCGGCGACACGATCGAGCTGGCGTTGACGTTCAGCGAGGTCGTGAACGTGACCGGGACGGGGCTGCAGGCATCGCTGTTCCTGCAGGGCCCCAACGGCAGGCGGGGGGCGGACTATGCGGGCGGTAGCGGCACCGCCACGCTGACCTTCCGCTACACGGTGCGGGAGGCGGACAGCGACACCGACGGCGTGTCGATCGGCCGGCATGCATTGGCGGTGAACGCCACGCCGAGCCTGGGCCCCACGGGCGGGGGCACGATCCGCTCGGCTGCCGAGATAGACGCGAACTTGGCGCATGACCCGCAGGACAACGTGACGGGCCACAAGGTGGACGGAGTGCGCCCGCTGCTCGTGCGCGCCGCGTCCTCCGCAGACGGCGGCAGCATCCTGCTGAGCTACGACGAGCCGCTGTCCACCACCACGGCCGGGCCGAGCGCCTTCTCCGTGACCGTCGGCAGCACGGCACGCACCGTGGACAGCGCGGTTGCGGCCGGCGCCAGGGTGACGCTGACGCTCGCCGGCGCGCTGACCGAAGACGAACAGAGACAGACGGTGACCGTGAGTTACGCCGCCCCGAGCGGCGACGACGATGCGGTGCAGGACGCCGCCGGCAACGCCGCCGCCGGCTTCCAGGACCGGGAGGTGCTGACCGTGCCGGTGGTGATCCTGGCGCTGACGCCGGATGAGATAGCGGAGGATGGCGGGGTGAGCGCGCTGACGGCGACGGTGACACAGGAGTGGACGGAGGCATTCACGGTCACCGTGATCGCGACGCCGGTGGCGCCGGCGACGGCGGCCGACTACACGCTGAGCGGGAACACGCTGAGCTTCGCCGGCGGCGACCCGGCGAGCACCGGGGCGTTGACGATCACGGCGCGGGGCGACGACGTCGACTCCCGCGACAAGAGGGTGACGGTGGCGGCGACCGTGAGCACGCCGGACATACGCGCGCCGGAGGAGGTGACGCTGACGATCGCCGACGACGACCCGGCGGACGCCACGCTGCGCGTGCTCAGCCTCAGCGCCGGCACGCTGGAGCCCGCCTTCGACCCGGACCAGGAGCGGTATGCGGCGACGGTGGGCTCCACGGCGGCGACGGTGACGGTGACCGCGGAGCCGACCGCGGACGACGCCGCCGTGCGGTTCCTGGGCAGCGACGGCGCGGCGCTGGCGGACGCGGACGCGAGCGCCGCCGGCCACCAGGCGGCCCTGGCGGTCGGCGCGAACACGATCGAGGTGCGGGTGACCGCCCACGACGGCACCACCAAGACCTACACGGTGACCGTGACGCGCATGGCGCCCGTCGTGGAGTCTCCGGATCCCACCTCCCTGGTTTCGAACATCGGGCAGTCGGACGCGACCGTCATACACAGCGATGTTGCGCAAGCTTTCACCACCGGCAGCAATGCTGCCGGCTATCGGATCGAGAGCGTCGATGTCAAGTTGGGAGGCCCAGGTTACCCAATCGGTGGATCGCCATGTGACAACTGTACCGTCGACGTCCACATTTTCTCTGATGACTCCGGCCCTGAATCAAGCCTGGTCACGCTCTCCAATCCCTCGCAACAATCGTATAATTCCGTCAACCCGTTCACGGTGAGCTCCGATGACGTCGTCGTCCTCGAAGCTGACACGACGTACTACGTCGTAGTCCTTCAGCCATCTTCAACTCATGGAATCACCCTTTTCCGGACGCTTTCCACCTCCGAGGACTCCGGTGCAGCCGACGGGTGGAGCATCGGCGACACCCAGCATTGGAGGCGCGGCAATAGCAACGATGCCTGGACGCGCAATGCACTTTCTCGTGTATCCAAGATCGCGATTCGCGGGACCACGATCACCAGCGGCTCCGTCAGCGACGCGATGCTGAGCGGCCTGAGCGTGAGCCACGACGGGAATGCCGTCGCTCTCGATCCCGGCTTCGACGCGACCAGGAAGAGATATGCGGCCGCGGTGGAGGCAACGGTGGCGACGGTCACGGTGACGCCGACGACGGCCAACGGGAACGCCACGGTGGCGTATCTCGACGCGACCGACAGCGAGTTGCCCGACGCCAGCGCAACCGAAGGCGGCCACCAGGTGGCGCTCGAACCGGGAGTGAACACGATCAAGGTGCGGGTCACGGCGGAGGATGGGGCGACGACCCGCACCTACCTCGTCAACGTCGATCGCGGCCAGCCGACGGGCGGCGTCTGCGGCCGTACCAAACAGGTCAGAAACGCGCTGGTCAGCGCGACGATGGCCGACAACTGCTCCCTCGTCACCGACGCGCTGTTGGCTGAAGTCACCGTGCTGAATCTGAACGGCACGGGGCTGGAAGCGTTGCAGCCGGATGACTTCGCCGGGTTGACCTCGTTGCAATACCTGTACCTGGAAGACAACAACCTGACGCGTGACGGTATGCCGGACTCCATATTCACCTCTCTGCCACTGACCATACGGGACATCGGCGTACGGGGAAATCCCGGTTGCCCGGGGCACGGCAGCGTCTGTTTCCCGCCTCCTCGGCTGACCGTGACGGTAACGGTCGATGGTGGCGCGCCAGACGATCCGATCGTTCGAACCGGTCAACTGGTATCCATGAGCGGCGACCCGGGAGATTTCCGTGATCTCCTGGGACGGTCAATGAGCTTCAGTTGGTCACAGAAGAGCGGCCCGAACGCGACGCTGGCGGTCTCGGCCGACAAGCGAACCGCGGCTTTCATCGTTCCCGACGTAAGCGCTCCCGAGCCGGCCCAGTTCGCATTCAAAGCTGCTGCTACGGAACACAACATGCAGGGAGGCGGCCGTTGGAGTCGAACGATTCTGGACCGTTTCTGGAGTGAAAAGGAACAGAAAACTCCACTGCTGACGTTCCTGCCGCCGCCGCCCGAGTTCTCGGTGGACGAGAACCAGACGCTCGTCGGCACGGTGGCAGCCACCGACGACGCCGGCGACGAGGTGAGCCATGCGCTCAGCGGCGGCGCGGACCTGGCGCAGTTCGTGATCGACGCGACCAGCGGTGAGCTGAGCTTCCGGACCGCACCCGACTACGAGAATCCCGCCGACGTGGCGAGCACGAACCCGCCCAATGCCGCGGGCAACAACCAATATCTCGTGATCGTCGTCGCCACCGGCGGCGCGGACGCAAGCGAGCCGCCGGACGAGCGGATCGTCATCGTGACCGTGAACGACGTGGACGAGCCGCCGTCGGCGCCGGGGGCTCCGACCGTCTCCCCCGTCTCCGGCAGCAGCGACCGCCTGGCGGTGAGCTGGACGGCGCCCGACAACAGCGGCAGGCCGGACATCGAGTCCTACGACCTCCAATACTGGCAGGGAGCCAGCGGCGCCTGGAGCGACGGCCCACAGGACGTGACGGGCCTCACCGCCACCATCACCGGGCTGGACGCCGGCTCGTCCTACCAGGTGCAGGTACGGGCCACCAACGACGAGGGCGACGGGGAGTGGTCCGACGCCGGCACCGGGTCCACCGACGCGGCGCCCGTGCCGACGATCACCTCGATCGACGTCACCTCCAACGCGGGTGCCGACGACACCTACCAGATCGGCGACACGATCGCGGCGGCGGCGGTGTTCGACGTGGCGGTGACGGTGAGCGGCACGCCGGAGCTGGAGCTGGACGTGGGCGGCGAGGCGCGGACGGCCGCCTACGCAAGCGGCTCGGGGAGCAAGCGGCTGACGTTCGCCTACACCGTGGCGGAGGGCGACGCGGACGCGGACGGGGTGGCCATCGGCGCCGACAAGCTGGCGGCGGCTGGCGGCGCCAGCATCGCGGCGGACGTCACCCCCGCGGTGCTGACCCACGTGGCGAGGAACGACAATGACCGCCACAAGGTGGACGGGGTGCGCCCGCTACTGGTGCGCGCCGCCACCACGGCGGACGGCGGCAGCATCGTGCTCACCTACGACGAGGAGCTGTCCAGCATGACCGCCGGGGTGGGCGCCTTCACGGTCACCGTCGCCGGCACCGCCCGCGCCGTCGACAGCGTGGCGGCGAATGGCGACACGGTGACGCTGAGCCTCACCGTGGCGCTGACCCGCGACGAGCAGGAGCAGGCGGTGACCCTGGACTATGGCGACCCGACCGCCGGCGTCGACGACGCCGCGGCGGTGCAGGACGCTGCCGGCAACGACGCCGCCGGCTTCCAGGGCCGGCAGGTGCTGACCCTGCCGGTGGTGGTGCTGGCGCTGGAGCCTGCGTCGATCGCCGAGGACGGCGGCGTGAGCCGGGTGACGGCGACGGTGTCGCGGGGGTGGACGGAGGCGTTCACGGTGACGGTGACCGCGACGCCGGTGGCGCCGGCGACGGCGAGCGACTTCACGCTGAGCGGCAGCGCCCTGGAATTCGCCGCGGACGCCACCGCGAGCAGCGGGACGCTGACCATCACGGCGCGGGGCAACGACGTGGACGCCCCGGACAAGATCGTGACGGTGGCGGCGACGGTGAGCACCACGGAGGTGCGCGCGCCGGACGAGGTGACGCTGAGGATCGTCGACGACGAGCCGGCGGACGCCACGCTGAGTGCGCTGCGCCTGGACGACCCGGGTTACGTGGAAGACGTCACGCTCGAGCCCGCGTTCGCCCCGGGCGAAAGGGAGTATACGGCGACGGTGAGCTACGCGACGTCGACCGTGGTCGTGTTCGCGACGCCCACCGCGGCGGACGCCACCGTGGCGTTCCTGGACGGCGACGGCGCCGCGCTGCCGGACGACGAGCCCGCCGCCGACGGCCACGCGGTGAGCCTGGCGGTGGGCGAGAGCACGATCCGGGCGCAGGTGAGCGCGCACGACGGCACCACGAAGACCTACACCGTGACGGTGACGCGGCTGGCGCCGGCCCTGCAGTCGGTGGAGCTGAGCTCCGACCCGGACGCGAGCGGAGCGGACGACGACACCTACCAGATCGGCGACACGATCGCGGCGGCGGCGGTGTTCGACGTGGCGGTGACGGTGAGCGGCATGCCGGAGCTGGAGCTGGACGTGGGCGGCGAGGCGCGGACGGCCGCCTACGCAAGCGGCTCGGGGAGCAAGCGGCTGACGTTCGCCTACACCGTGGCCGAGGGCGACGCGGACGCGGACGGGGTGGCCATCGGCGCCGACAAGCTGGCGGCGGCTGGCGGCGCCAGCATCGCCGCCGACGTCACCCCCGCGGTGCTGACCCACGTGGCGAGGAACGACGATGACCGCCACAAGGTGGACGGGGTGCGCCCGCTACTGGTGCGCGCCGCCACCACGGCGGACGGCGGCAGCATCCTGCTCACCTACGACGAGGAGCTGTCCAGCATGACCGCCGGGGTGGGCGCCTTCACCGTCACCGTCGCCGGCACCGCCCGCGCCGTCGGCAGCGTGGCGGCTGGCGGCGCCACGGTGACGCTGACGCTCACCGTGGCGCTGACCCGCGACGAGCAGGAGCTGGAGGTGACCCTGGGCTATACCGACCCGACCGCCGGCGCCGACGACGCCGCGGCGGTGCAGGATGCTGCCGGCAACGACGCCGCCGGCTTCCAGGGCCGGCAGGTGCTGACCCTGCCGGTGGTAACCGTGGTGCTGACGCCGCAGTCGATCGCCGAGGACGACGGGGAGAGCACGGTGACGGCGACGGTGTCGCGGGGGTGGACGGAGGCGTTCACGGTCACGGTGACCGCGACGCCGGTGGCGCCGGCGACGGCGGCCGACTTCACGCTGAGCGGCAGCGCCCTGGAATTCGCCGCGGACGCCACCGCGAGCAGCGGGACGCTGACCATCACGGCGCGCAACGACGCGGTGGACTCCCGCGACAAGATCGTGACGGTGGCGGCGACGGTGAGCACCATGGAGGTGCGCGCGCCGGACGAGGTGACGCTGAGGATCGTCGACGACGAGCCGGCGGACGCCACGCTGAGTGCGCTGCGCCTGGACGACCCGGGTTACGTGGAAGACGTCACGCTCGAGCCCGCGTTCGCCCCGGGCGAAAGGGAGTACACGGCGACGGTGAGCTACGCGACGTCGACCGTGGTCGTGTTCGCGACGCCCACCGCGGCGGACGCCACCGTGGCGTTCCTGGACGGCGACGGCGCCGCGCTGCCGGACGACGAGCCCGCCGCCGACGGCCACGCGGTGAGCCTGGCGCTGGGCGAGAGCACGATCAGGGCGCAGGTGAGCGCGCACGACGGCACCACGGCGACCTACACCGTGACGGTGACGCGGAAGGCGCCCGAGCTGCAGTCCGTGCGGCTCGTCTCCGACCCGGACGCGAGCGGAGCGGACGACGACACCTACCAGATCGGCGACACGATCAAGGTGAGGGCGGTGTTCGACGTGGAGGTGACGGTGAGCGGCATGCCGGAGCTGGAGCTGGACGTGGGCGGCGAAGCGCGGACGGCCGCCTACGCGGGCGGCTCGGGGAGCAAGCGGCTGACGTTCGCCTACACCGTGGCCGAGGGCGACGCGGACGCGGACGGGGTGGCCATCGGCGCCGACAAGCTGGCGGCGGCTGGCGGCGCCAGCATCGCCGCCGACGGCACCCTCGCGGTGCTGACCCACGTGGCGAGGAACGACGATGACCGCCACAAGGTGGACGGGGTGCGCCCGCTGCTGGTGCGCGCCGCCACCACGGCGGACGGCGGCAGCATCCTGCTCACCTACGACGAGGAGCTGTCCAGCATGACCGCCGGGGTGGGCGCCTTCACCGTCACCGTCGCCGGCACCGCCCGCGCCGTCGGCACGGTGGCGGCGGGCGGCGCCACGGTGACGCTGACCCTCACCGTGGCGCTGACCCGCGACGAGCAGGAGCTGGAGGTGACCCTGGACTATGGCGACCCGACCGACGGCGTCGACGACGCCGCGGCGGTGCAGGACGCTGCCGGCAACGACGCCGCCGGCTTCCAGGGCCGGGAGGTGCTGACCCGGCCGCTGGTGACCCTGGTGCTGGCGCCTGCGTCGATCGCCGAGAACGGCGGGAAGAGCACGGTGACGGCGACGCTGCCGTGGGCGTTGCCGGATGCGTTCACGCTCACGGTGACCGCGACGCCGGTGGCGCCGGCGGCGGCGACCGACTTCATGCTGAGCGGCAGCACCCTGAGCTTCGCCGCGAACGCCACCGCGAGCAGCGGGACGGTGACCATCACGGCGCGCAACGACGCCGTGGACTCCCGCGACAAGATCGTGACGGTGGCGGCCACGGTGAGTACGACCGAGGTGCTGGCGCCGGACGAGGTGACGCTGACGATCCTCGACGACGAGCCGGCGGACGCCACGCTGAGCGCGCTTCGCCTGGAAGGCAGGACGAGCGTGACGCTCGATCCCGAGTTTGCCCCGGGCGAAATGGCGTACACGGCGTCGGTGGGCTACGCGACGTCGACCGTGGTCGTGTTCGCGACGCCGACCGCAGCGGACGCCACCGTGGCGTTCCTGGACGGCGACGGCGCCGCGCTGCCGGACGACGAGCCCGCCGCCGACGGCCACGCGGTGAGCCTGGCGCTGGGCGAGAGCACGATCAGGGCGCAGGTGAGCGCCCACGACGGCACCACGGAGACCTACGCCGTGACGGTGACGCGGGAGGCGCCCAAGCTGCCGCATGTCCCGCGGTTCGCCTCCGACCCCGACGTGACCGGCCGGGACGACGACACCTACCAGATCGGCGACACGATCAGGGTGAGCATGACGTTCAACGCGGCGGTGACGGTGAGCGGCATGCCGGAGCTGGAGCTGGACGTGGGCGGCGAGGCGCGGACGGCCCTCTACACGGGCGGCTCGGGGAGCAAGTCGCTGACCTTCGCCTACACCGTGGCCGAGGGCGACGTGGATACCGACGGGGTGGCCATCGGCGCCGACAAGCTGGCGGCGGGCGGCGCCACCATCGCCGCCGACGGCACCCCCGCGGTGCTGACCCACGTGGCGAGGAGCGACGCTGCCGGCCACAAGGTGGACGGGGTGCGCCCGCTGCTGGTGCGCGTCGCCACCACGGCGGACGGCGGCAGCATCGTGCTCACCTACGACGAGGAGCTGGCCCGCGCCACCGCCGGGGTGGGCGCCTTCACCGTCACCGTCGCCGGCACCGCCCGCGCCGTCGGCACGGTGGCGGCTGGCGGCGACACGGTGACGCTGACCCTCACCGTGGCGCTGACCCGCGACGAGCAGGAGCTGGAGGTGACCCTGGACTATGGCGACCCGACCGCCGGCGTCGACGACGCCGCGGCGGTGCAGGACGCTGCCGGCAACGACGCCGCCGGCTTCCAGGGCCGGCAGGTGCTGACCCTGCCGGTGGTAACCGTGGTGCTGACGCCGCAGTCGATCGCCGAGGACGACGGGGAGAGCACGGTGACGGCGACGCTGTCGCGGGGGTGGACGGAGGCGTTCACGGTCACGGTGACCGCGACGCCGGTGGCGCCGGCGGAGGCGAGCGACTTCACGCTCAGCGGCAGCACCCTGAGCTTCGCGGCGAACGCGACGGCGAGCAGCGGGCGGGTAACCATCACGGGGGTGGGCAACGGCGTGGACGCCCCGGACAAGACGGTGACGGTGGCGGCGACGGTGAGCACCATGGACGTGCGCGCGCCGGACGAGGTGACGCTGACGATCCTCGACGACGAGCCGGCGGACGCCACGCTGCAGGAGCTGAGCGTGACCGGCGTCACGCTCACGCCCACGTTCTCGCCGGACGAGACGGAGTACACGGCGTCGGTGGGCTACGCGACGGCGATCGTGACGGTGATCGCGACGCCGGCCGCCGGCGACGCCACGGTGGCGTTGCAGGACGGCGACGGCGCCGCGCTGCCGGACGCCGACGCGAGCGAGCCGGGCCACCAGGTACGCCTGACGCCGGGCGCGAACACGATCAGGGCGCAGGTGAGCGCCCACGACGGCACCACGAAGACCTACACGGTGACGGTGACGCGGAAGGCGCCCGAGCTGCAGTCGGTGGCGCTGAGCTCCGACCCGGACGCGAGCGGAGCGGACGACGACACCTACCAGATCGGCGACACGATCGCGGCGGCGGCGGTGTTCGACGTGGCGGTGACGGTGAGCGGCACGCCGGAGCTGGAGCTGGACGTGGGCGGCGCGGCGCGGACGGCCGCCTACGCAAGCGGCTCGGGGAGCACGGGGCTGACGTTCGCCTACACCGTGGCCGAGGGCGACGCGGACGCGGACGGGGTGGCCATCGGCGCCGACAAGCTGACGGCGGCTGGCGGCGCCAGCATCGCCGCCGACGTCACCCCCGCGGTGCTGACCCACGTGGCGAGGAACGACGATGACCGCCACAAGGTGGACGGGGTGCGCCCGCTGCTGGTGCGCGCCGCCACCTCGGCGGACGGCGGCAGCATCCTGCTCACCTACGACGAGGAGCTGTCCAGCATGACCGCCGGGGTGGGCGCCTTCACCGTCACCGTCGCCGGCACCGCCCGCGCCGTCGGCACGGTGGCGGCTGGCGGCGCCACGGTGACGCTGACGCTCACCGTGGCGCTGACCCGCGACGAGCAGGAGCTGGAGGTGACCCTGGGCTATACCGACCCGACCGCCGGCGCCGACGACGCCGCGGCGGTGCAGGATGCTGCCGGCAACGACGCCGCCGGCTTCCAGGGCCGGCAGGTGCTGACCCTGCCGGTGGTGGTGCTGGTGCTGGAGCCTGTGTCGATCGCCGAGGACGACGGGGAGAGCACGGTGACGGCGACGGTGTCGCGGGGGTGGACGGAGGCGTTCACGGTCACGGTGACCGCGACGCCGGTGGCGCCGGCGACGGCGAGCGACTTCACGCTCAGCGGCAGCGCCCTGGAATTCGCCGCGGACGCCACCGCGAGCAGCGGGACGCTGACCATCACGGCGCGCAACGACGCGGTGGACTCCCGCGACAAGATCGTGACGGTGGCGGCGACGGTGAGCACCATGGACGTGCGCGCGCCGGCCGAGGTGACGCTGAGGATCGTCGACGACGAGCCGGCGGACGCCACGCTGCAGGAGCTGAGCGTGACCGGCGTCACGCTCACGCCCACGTTCTCGCCGGACGAAACGGAGTACACGGCGTCGGTGGGCTACGCGACGGCAATCGTGACGGTGATCGCGACGCCGGCCGCCGGCGACGCCGAGGTGGCGTTCCTGGACGGCGCCGGCGCGGCGCTGCCGGACGCGGACGCGAGCGCCGCCGGCCGGCAGGTGAGCCTGGCGGTGGACGCGAACACGATCAGGGCGCAGGTGACCGCCCACGACGGCACCACGAAGACCTACACGGTGACGGTGACGCGGAAGGCGCCCGAGCTGCAGTCCGTGGGGCTCGTCTCCGACCCGGACGCGAGCGGAGCGGACGACGACACCTACCAGATCGGCGACACGATCGCGGCGGCGGCGGTGTTCGACGTGGCGGTGACGGTGAGCGGCACGCCGGAGCTGGAGCTGGACGTGGGCGGCGCGGCGCGGACGGCCGCCTACGCAAGCGGCTCGGGGAGCAAGCGGCTGACGTTCGCCTACACCGTGGCCGAGGGCGACGCGGACGCGGACGGGGTGGCCATCGGCGCCGACAAGCTGACGGCGGCGGGCGGCGCCAGCATCGCCGCCGACGGCACCCCCGCGGTGCTGACCCACGAGGCGACGAGCGACGCTGCCGGCCACAAGGTGGACGGGGTGCGCCCGCTGCTGGTGCGCGCCGCCACCACGGCGGACGGCGGCAGCATCGTGCTCACCTACGACGAGGAGCTGTCCAGCATGACCGCCGGGGTGGGCGCCTTCACCGTCACGGTCGCCGGCACCGCCCGCGCCGTCGACAGCGTGGCGGCGAATGGCGACACGGTGACGCTGAGCCTCACCGTGGCGCTGACCCGCGACGAGCAGGAGCAGGCGGTGACCCTGGACTATACCGACCCGACCGCCGGCGCCGACGACGCCGCGGCGGTGCAGGACGCTGCCGGCAACGACGCCGCCGGCTTCCAGGGCCGGCAGGTGCTGACCCTGCCGGTGGTGGTGCTGGCGCTGGATCCTGTGTCGATCGCCGAGGACGGCGGCGTGAGCCGGGTGACGGCGACGGTGACGCGGGCGTGGACGGAGGCGTTCACGGTCACGGTGACCGCGACGCCGGTGGCGCCGGCGACGGCGAGCGACTTCACGCTGAGCGGCAGCGCCCTGGAATTCGCCGCGGACGCCACCGCGAGCAGCGGGACGCTGACCATCACGGCGCGCAACGACGACGTGGACTCCCGCGACAAGACGGTGACGGTGGCGGCGACGGTGAGCACCACGGAGGTGCGCGCGCCGGACGAGGTGACGCTGACGATCCTCGACGACGAGCCGGCGGACGCCACGCTGCAAGAGCTGAGCGTGACCGGCGTCACGCTCACGCCCGCGTTCGCCCCGGACGAAACGGAGTACACGGCGTCGGTGGGCTACGCGACGGCGATCGTGACGGTGATCGCGACGCCGGCCGCCGCCGACGCCACGGTGGCGTTGCAGGACGGCGACGGCGCCGCGCTGCCGGACGCCGACGCGAGCGAGCCGGGCCACCAGGTACGCCTGACGCCGGGCGCGAACACGATCAGGGCGCAGGTGAGCGCCCACGACGGCACCACGGAGACCTACACCGTGACGGTGACGCGGAAGGCGCCCGAGCTGCAGTCCGTGCGGCTCGTCTCCGACCCGGACGCGAGCGGAGCGGACGACGACACCTACCAGATCGGCGACACGATGGCGGCGGCGGCGGTGTTCGACGTGGCGGTGACGGTGAGCGGCACGCCGGAGCTGGAGCTGGACGTGGGCGGCGCGGCGCGGACGGCCGCCTACGCAAGCGGCTCGGGGAGCAAGCGGCTGACGTTCGCCTACACCGTGGCCGAGGGCGACGCGGACGCGGACGGGGTGGCCATCGGCGCCGACAAGCTGACGGCGGCTGGCGGCGCCACCATCGCCGCCGACGGCACCCCCGCGGTGCTGACCCACGAGGCGACGAGCGACGATGGCCTCCACAAGGTGGACGGGGTGCGCCCGCTGCTGGTGCGCGCCGCCACCACGGCGGACGGCGGCAGCATCCTGCTCACTTACGACGAGGAGCTGTCCAGCATGACCGCCGGGGTGGGCGCCTTCACGGTCACGGTCGCCGGCACCGCCCGCGCCGTCGGCAGCGTGGCGGCGAATGGCGACACGGTGACGCTGACCCTCACCGTGGCGCTGACCCGCGACGAGCAGGAGCAGGCGGTGACCCTGGACTATGGCGACCCGACCGCCGGCGCCGACGACGCCGCGGCGGTGCAGGACGCTGCCGGCAACGACGCCGCCGGCTTCCAGGGCCGGCAGGTGCTGACCCTGCCGGTGGTGGTGCTGGCGCTGGAGCCTGCGTCGATCGCCGAGGACGGCGGCGTGAGCCGGGTGACGGCGACGGTGTCGCGGGGGTGGACGGAGGCGTTCACGGTGACGGTGACCGCGACGCCGGTGGCGACGGCGAGCGACTTCACGCTGAGCGGCAGCGCCCTGGAATTCGCCGCGGACGCCACCGCGAGCAGCGGGACGCTGACCATCACGGCGCGCAACGACGACGTGGACTCCCGCGACAAGACGGTGACGGTGGCGGCGACGGTGAGCACTATGGACGTGCGCGCGCCGGACGAGGTGACGCTGACGATCCTCGACGACGAGCCGGCGGACGCCACGCTGCAGGAGCTGAGCGTGACCGGCGTCACGCTCACGCCCGCGTTCGCCCCGGACGAAACGGAGTACACGGCGTCGGTGGGCTACGCGACGGCGATCGTGACGGTGATCGCGACGCCGGCCGCCGCCGACGCCACGGTGGCGTTGCAGGACGGCGACGGCGCCGCGCTGCCGGACGCCGACGCGAGCGAGCCGGGCCACCAGGTACGCCTGACGCCGGGCGCGAACACGATCAGGGCGCAGGTGAGCGCGCACGACGGCACCACGGAGACCTACACCGTGACGGTGACGCGGAAGGCGCCCGAGCTGCAGTCCGTGCGGCTCGTCTCCGACCCGGACGCGAGCGGAGCGGACGACGACACCTACCAGATCGGCGACACGATGGCGGCGGCGGCGGTGTTCGACGTGGCGGTGACGGTGAGCGGCACGCCGGAGCTGGAGCTGGACGTGGGCGGCGAGGCGCGGACGGCCGCCTACGCAAGCGGCTCGGGGAGCACGGGGCTGACGTTCGCCTACACCGTGGCCGAGGGCGACGCGGACGCGGACGGGGTGGCCATCGGCGCCGACAAGCTGACGGCGGCGGGCGGCACCACCATCGCGGCGGACGGCACCCCCGCGGTGCTGACCCACGAGGCGACGAGCGACGATGGCCTCCACAAGGTGGACGGGGTGCGCCCGCTGCTGGTGCGCGCCGCCACCTCGGCGGACGGCGGCAGCATCGTGCTCACCTACGACGAGGAGCTGTCCAGCATGACCGCCGGGGTGGGCGCCTTCACGGTCCGCTTGGCCGGCAGCGCACAGGCCATCGACGACGTGACGGCCACGGACGACACCGTGACGCTGGTGCTGGTCGCGGCGCTGACCGAACAGCAGCAGGAGCAGGCGGTGACCCTGGACTATACCGACCCGACCGCCGGCGCCGACGACGCCGCGGCGGTGCAGGACGCTGCCGGCAACGACGCCGCCGGCTTCCAGGGCCGGCAGGTGCTGACCCTGCCGGTGGTGGTGCTGGCGCTGGAGCCCGTGTCGATCGCCGAGGACGGGGGGGTGAGCCGGGTGACGGCGACGGTCACGCGGGCGTGGACGGAGGCGTTCACGGTGACGGTGACCGCGACGCCGGTGGCGCCGGCGGCGGCGAGCGACTTCACGCTGAGCGGCAGCACCCTGAGCTTCGCGGCGAACGCGACGGCGAGCAGCGGGACGGTGACCATCACGGCGCGGGGCAACGACGTGGACGCCCCGGACAAGATCGTGACGGTGGCGGCGACGGTGAGCGCGGCGGGCGTGGCGCCGCCGCGGGAGGTGAGGCTGACGATCACCGACGACGACGAGCCGGCGTGGGAGCTGACGGTGGACGAGGCGGTCATCGCCGAGCAGGACACCGGCGCGGCGGCGGTGACGGTGCGGGTCGCCAACGGCGTCACCTTCCCGGCGGCCGTGGCGATCAGGCTCGACTTCACGGGCAGCACGGCCGTGCCGGGGAGCGACTTCACGGTGACCGACGCGCTCGGCACCGTGGTGCCGTCACCCTACGAGCTCACGCTGGCGGCGGGCGACGGCGCGGTGGCGGCGACGATCACGGCGGTCGACGACACCGAGGACGACGAGGCGGAGGAGATCCGGGTGACGGCGCGGCGCGGCGCCGACGCGCTCGGCGAACCGCGCACCATCACCATCACCGACGACGACGAGCCGGCGATCACGCTGGCGTTCACCGCCGGCTCGTTGCAGAACGACTTTGTTGAGGTAGCGTATCGTGAGGACGCGGGCCGGCCGGCGATCGAGTTGCGTGCGGCGACGGCGGGCGCCTCGCCGCCGGCGCAGGACTTCCGGGTCACCGTCGACGCGGTGGCCCGGACGGCGCACGCCGGCAGCGACTACGCGTGGAACTCCCCCAGCTACCTGTTCCGCGCGGCGGACTTCGAGCTGCTCGAGGGGCGGTACGTGCGCACGGTGTCGCAGCCCCTGGAGATCGTCGACGACGACGTGGTCGAGAAAATCGAGTACCTGGAGCTGAGGATCGACCAGGCGGCGCTGCCGCCGCACGTCACTCCCTTGGTGGCGAGCGCAATGATAGCCGAGATTCACGACCACGACAGGGCATCCGTGAGCATACCCCGGCGCCTGCAGGTGACGGAGGGCGAGGACCTCGTCCTGACGCTGGTGTCGGACGTCTTGGTGGCGTTCCCCTATACGGTGGTGGTGACCTTGATATCGGACACCGCGAAGCCTGAGGACGACTACGTCCAGCCCCCCCCTCCGATCACGCTCGTCAAGTTGCAGGCGCAGAGCTCGACCACCATCGAGATCGTCGATGATCACATCGCCGAGCCTGACGAGACCTTCGGCATCCGTCTGCTCCGCAACGGCCTTCACGAACGCATCGGCACTCCGTCGTCGCAGGAGGACACGATCGTCACGATCGTCGACGACGACCACGTGCCGGTGATCGTGACGCGGGAGCTGCAGGCGCTCGTGGGGCGGACCCGCGTGGGGAGGCTGCGGGCGAGCGACCCTGACCCTGAGCTGCCGACCTGGCGTCTGACCGGGGGGGCCGACCAGGCGCTGTTCACGCTCGACGCGTACGGGGAGCTGCGCCTGAAGACGGCGCGCACCTCGGTCGATGATCCGGGCGACGCGAATGACGACGGGGTCTACGAGCTGACGGTGGAGGTGAGCGACGGGTTCAACGAGCCGCAGAGCGGCGAGGTGCTGGTGAGGCTGGTGGCGGAGTTGCCGCCGCAGGCGCCCGGCCTGTGGTGGCGGCGCGGCACGCAGGATGAGCGCGACATCACGCTGCACTGGTCGCCGCCGGCGGACGACGGCAACAGCCCGATCCTGCGCTACGAGTACCGGGTGGCGGGGCCGGCGGCGCTCAGCGCCTGGAAGGAAGTGCCGGGCGGGGCCGACGCGCGCAGCGTGGCCCCCGGCAGGCTGGAGTACGGCCGGAGCCACTTCTACTCGGTACGGGCGGTGAACGCGGTGGGTGCGGGGGAATCGTACGCGCGGTGGGTGGTGATGTACCCGGGCGAGCCGCGGGCGCCGCAGAACCTGACCGCCGAAGCGTTCTCGCCGTGGGACGTGCTGCTGTCGTGGGAGCGCCCGGCGCACGGCCCGGACATCGAGATCATCGCGTATCGCGTGGACGTGTCGTGGGACGGGCTGGACTGGATCAGCAGCTTCATGCTGGACGCCGATGACGAGGAGTGGCCGCGCTGTGCCGACCCGTCCCCGGACATTCGGCTGTGGTGCGAGTGGTTCCGGCTGGACGACCCGACGCCGACGACGTGGGACCGGATCGGCCGGGAGAGTGTGCGGTACTTCCGGGTGGCGGCGGTGTACCACTACGTGCCCGTGGGGCGCTATTCGCAGAAGCAGGGCCCCGTGTCGGCGCCGGTGCGGGCGTCGACGGAGGGGTGGGCGGCGGCGCACCCGCTGGTGAGCGTCACGCTGGTGAGCTCATCGCACCGCAACTACGGGAAGGTGAAGGACGGCGACACGGTGGTGCTGGCCGACCCGGCGGCGGGAGAGTACTCGCTGCGGGTGTGGCCGGACGTCGGGGTGACGGTGGGCAGCGTGTACCTGGAGCTCGACGGGCCGGTGCAGTATGCGCGCACGGAGAACGAGCGGCCGTACTCGCTGCATGGCGACTGGGGCACGCCGGCGCGGCTGGCGTATGGCAAGCCGCTGCCGGCCGGCGACTATACCTTCAGGGCGACGGCGTACCCGGAGCCGGACCGCGGGGGCGAACCGATCCAGACGCTGACGGTGTCGTTCACGGTGGTGCAGGAACAGCAGGGGGCGCCGGCGACGCGGGCGGGAGCGCTGACGGCGGCCTTCGAGGGGGTGCCGGAGCGGCACGCGGGGGCGGCGCAGGAGTTGGTGTTGGGGGTCGTGTTCAGCGAAGAGGTGACGATCGACGAGGCGGGGTTGCGCGAGCACGCGCTGGCGGTGAGCGGCGCCACGGTGACGGGGGCGGCGCGTGTGGCCGGCGAGCCGGGCGCGTGGGCGGTGACGATCGCGCCGGAGTCGGTTGCGGCGGTGCAGGTGCGGCTGGTTGGGGAGCGCCCGTGCGAGGAGGCGGGTGCGATCTGCACGGTGGACGGGCGGCGGCTGTCGACGGAGCTGCTCACGCGCATCGCCGGTCCGGTGCTGACGGAGGTGGTGCTGGTGGACGCGGCGGCCGGAGAGGACCTGGGGCCGGTGGCCGACGGCGCGGTGGTGGTGGTGGCCGACCCGGACGGGGGCAGCTACGGCTTGCGGGTGGAGACGGCGTTGGATGCGGTGGTGGCCAGCGTGCGCCTGGAGCTCACCGGGCCGGGAGCGGAGGACGAGGTGTCGGTCATCGCGAACGAGGAGCCGTACACGCTGTACGGGGCCACCGACGGCGTCGAGCACGGCGAGGCGCTGCCGGAGGGGGACTACACGCTGCGGGCGACGGCGCACGCGGATGCGGATGCGGAGGGCGAGCCGCTGGGGAGGCTAACGGTGTCGTTCACGGTGTCGGCGCCGGTGCTGGCGCAGGTGGTGCTGGTGGACGCGGCGGCCGGAGAGGACCTGGGGCCGGTGGCCGACGGCGCGGTGGTGGTGGTGGCCGACCCGGACGGGGGCAGCTACGGCTTGCGGGTGGAGACGGCGTTGGGTGCGGTGCTCGGCAGCGTACGCCTGGAGCTCACCGGGCCGGGAGCGGAGGACGAGGTGTCGGTCATCGCGAACGAGGAGCCGTACACGCTGTACGGGGCCACCGACGGCGTCGAGCACGGCGAGGCGCTGCCGGAGGGGGACTACACGCTGCGGGCGACGGCGTACGCGGATGCGGATGCGGAGGGCGAGCCGCTGCAGGAGCTGACGGTGTCGTTCACGGTGTGGGCGTCGTCGGGGCTGGTGGTGGCCGACGCGCGCGCGACCGAGGGGGTGGACGCGGCGGCGGTGTTCGTGGTGACGCTGGCGCAGGCGGCGGTGGCGCCGGTGACGGTGGGCTACGCGACGGCGGACGGCAGCGCGAGGGCGGGCGCGGACTACGTGGCGGTGAGCGGGACGCTGAGCTTCGCGGTGGGCGAGGCGCAACGGAGCATCGCGGTGGCGGTGCTCGCCGACGCGGTGGACGAGGGGGAGGAGACGTTCACGCTGAGCCTGAGCGAGGCGGTGGGGGCGCACGTGAGCGACGGGGAGGCGACCGGGACGATAGTCAACGAGGGTCCGCTGCCGCGTGCGTGGCTGGCGCGGTTCGGGCGCACGGCGGGCGGGCAGGTGCTGGAGGCGGTGAGCGAGCGACTGAGCGGCGGCGGCGGCGGGTCGCAGGCGACGATCGCCGGGCGGTCGCTGAGCGCGGCGGCGGACGCCGCTGCGGCCGAGGAAGCGGCGGCGGCGGGGTACGAGCCGGTGTGGGGTGCGCAGTCGGCGGGGCGGACGGGCACGCTGGGGTTCCGGGAGCTGCTGGCGGGCAGTTCGTTCGCGCTGGTGGCCGGGGCCGGGGCAGGGGAGGCGGGCGGTGGTGCGCGCTGGACGCTGTGGGGCCGCGGCGCCTGGGGGCACTTCGCCGGCGAGGAGGGCGAGCTGAGCCTGCAGGGCGACGTGCTCACCGCCACGCTGGGCGCCGACTACGAGCACGAGCGGCTGCTGGCGGGGCTGGCGCTGGCCTACAGCAGCGGCGCCGGCACGTTCACGGCCGCCGCGGACGCCGCCGCGGACGCTTCCTCCCGCGAGTCCTCCGGCGAGTCCTCCGGCGAGCTGCGCACGTGGCTGCTGAGCGTGCATCCCTACGTGCGCCTGCGGCTGCACGAGCGGCTGCTGGTGTGGGGGCTGCTGGGCTACGCGCCGTTGGGTGAGCTGAGGCTCGACGCCGCGGACGCGGCGGCGATCGACACCGGCGCGGGGATGCTGATGGGGGCCGTCGGGGCGCAGGGCACGCTGCTGGCGGCGCCGGCGGGCGGCGGCTTGGAGGTGACCGCCACGGCGGACGGGCTGCTGCTGCGGATGCGCTCGGAGGCGGCGGCGGGGCTGGCGGCGAGCAGCGCGGAGGTGCAGCGGCTGCGGCTGCTGCTGCGCGCGTCCTACCGCGGCGTGCCGCTGGGCGGCGGGCTGCTGACGCCGGCGCTGGAAGTGGGCGGCCGCTACGACGGCGGCGACGCGGAGACCGGTGCGGGGCTGGTGGTGGGCGGCAGCCTGCGCTACGCGCTGCCGGGGTGGGGGCTGACGGTGACGGCCGACGGGCGCGGGCTGCTGGTGCACGAGAGCGCAGGCTTCCGCGAATGGAGCGCCGGCGCCACGCTGACCTTGGATCCGGACCCGCCGGGGCGGGGTCTGGCGCTGCGGGTGGCGCCGTCGTGGGGCACCGCCGTGACCGGCGCACAGACGCTGTGGTCGCTGCCGGACGCCGCGGCGCTGGGCGCCGCCGGGCAGGTGGCGGCGGCCGGGCAGGTGGCGGCGGCCGGGCGGCTGGACGCCGAGCTGAGCTACGGTCTGCTGGCCGCCGGCGGCGGCACGGCGACGCCGTACCTCGGCGTGGCGCACTCGGCGCAGGACCGCACCTGGCGCGCCGGCGCCCGCTTCAGCCTGGAGCCGGAGCTGGGCCTGAAGCTGGGCCTGGAGGCCACCCGCCGCGAGCCCGCGCACGGCGCCGCCCCTGAGCACACCCTGACCGTGCACGCCACCGTCGGCTGGTAGACGCGCGGACGGCCGTGCGTTGCCGGTGCCTGCATTGACACCTGCGTGATAGCCGCCTGAAGGTTGAGGCCATGGCAGTGCTGTCGGTGCCGCGTCCGCTGCAGGAGCGGCTCGGAGATGCCGCTACCGATTCCCTGGTGGAGATGTTCCGGGAGGCCGAAGCCACTCAGGAACACGATCACGAGCACCAGCGCAAGGAGCAGCAGGAGCAGCTCTTCGTGGTCCTGGAGGAACGATTCCTGCGTCACGTGGGCGCGTCCGAGAGCCGGCTGCGTCAGGAGATGGCCGAGTCACAGACCGGGCTGCGCAAGGAGATAGGCGAATCAGAGAACCGGTTGCGCAACGAGATGAACGCCGGGTTTGCCAGGCAACAGGAGCACCTTACCAGGCAACAGGAGCAGATCGCCGGTGTCGGCAGGGAGATCGAATAGGTGCGAAGCGAGTTCAGCACGGAGCTTCGAGACATTCACAAGCAGATCGGTGACGTCCACAAGCACATCGCGGTCCAGACTCGTTGGCTCCTGACGGTGTTGGTCGCTGCGGCGGTGCTGATTCCGGTCCTTCCGCAGGTGATGAGCGCGTTTTTTCCTTCGTAGCATAGCAAGTTCCTGTCCGTAAACTCGCAAATTATCATCGTTCGCAGCTAACCACAACAACAACCGAAACACCGGAGGTCCCGATGCGTAAGAGACGCACCGTTCATCCCAGCGTATTTCAGGCGCGGGAAGTTGTCCACCCCGTCGCCGAGGAACTGGAACGAGCTTCGGCATGGTAATAACATACTTGACTAAGTAGGGTCCAGGGGTACCTTTCAGGCATGGAAGATGCACCCTACCCCGAGACGCTAATCGAGGCGCTGGACTACTTCCGCAGCCACGAGAACTGCCACAACTTCCTGGTCGCCCTCCGGTGGCCTGATGGCGTCCGCTGCCCGCACTGCGGCTCGCCCGTCGTCCACTACATGCCTAGCGTGCGGCGCTGGCAGTGCTACGAGAAGCACCCGCGGGCGCAGTTCAGCCTCAAGACCGGGACCATCTTCGAGGAATCCCCCGTCACGTTGCGGAAGTGGCTGGCGGCCCTGAGCGTAACGGCGGTGTCCGACAGGTCAGTCCGGCTCGGCGCCGAAGGCGAGCGCTCGAGCCGGCCGCGCCATCAGGGTGGGTCTAACCACGCTTAGCCCGGCGCGGGTTCGATGCTAGCCGGATCGATCCACGACTCATAGAAGCTCGATCGGCTGTCCGATTCGCTGGCCCCAGCGCCGGCCGGTGCCGGCGCGGCGCTCCATCTCCTCCACGTGGCCCAGGCTGCCCAGCGTGCGCCAGTGGCCGACGTTCACCGCACAGATGCCGGCAGCTCCCTCGCGGTACTTCTGCAGATAGCCGTCGTTGAGCTCCGTGGGGTCCAGGTGAGGACCGACGCGCACGTGCTCCTTCAGGTCGATGCGGCGCACGTGATCGTCGTCGTGGTCGTCGCCAGTCGCCCACTCCGGATTCAGATCGTTCGGGACGGGTGAGTCGAACGCCTCGTTGTCGTTGAGCGCCACGCAGGGCACCCGATGCCTGGCGGCCACACCGGCATATCGGTCGAAGTCCTTGGCCTCCACGAGCACGAAGTCCAGGCATCCGCTGGCCAGCCAGCGCTCGAAATCGATGCGCTGGTCCTCCAGGGTTCCCTGCCAACCGTCCGGAACGGTGACCAGCGACGGGTGCGTGAGGGCGCGAAAGCCGTCGGTGACCGCGGCGTTCAGCGCCAGCGGGCGGCCGGTGCGGGCGCTGACCTGGTCGAGCGCGCGACGCACCTCGACGATGAGCCCGCTCAGAACCGAGCCGTCGTGACGGGACGGATCGGCAACCGGCGGCCAGCGTGTGAAGTCGAGGTTGATGCCGGCCACGTCGTAGGCGCCTGCCACCTCGGTGATGATGTCGATCACGAAGCGGCGGGCGGCCGGCTGGGCGTAGTCGATCTGCGACAGCCCGGGTTTGCGCAGCTCGGGGTGCTCGTACCACCACCTGCCGTTGTTGAGCCGATCGGCCTTGCCCCAGTCGCCGGCGGTCTGCTTGAAGAACAGATTCATGCGCACGCCCGGGTAGTACTCGATGCCGGCCCGGCGGCAGAGGCGCGACAGCACCGCCGGCGCCTCCTGACCGTTCGCGCACGCCCACGTCATATAGCGGTGCGCGCGTCCCTCGCCGTGCGCGCGCTCGGGCCAGTCGGACTCCTCCATCATGCCGCCGTACAGGCCGGTGACGCGGCTCGGCCAGCTCACGACCGACGTGGCCACGCTCTGATGGATGATCCGGCCGGCGTCGCCGATCATCGCGTTGGCGACCAGGCGCTCGTGCGGCCCGGTGCCGGGATCGCTGTCCCAGTGATCGCCGAACCCGTCCACGTGCGTGATCACCCGTTTGTGGCGGCGGTCACCCAGGTCGTCCCGATACGCGCGGGCCTGACGGTCGTCGAGCCGCAGCAGGTACAGCGACGAGGCGGCGCCGAGCACCATGCCGCAGGGGTGAGCGCGATAGGTGCCGAACGGAACGCGGATGCGGAGGCGCTCGCCGTCGAGGGGGGCGCACTTCCAGAAGCAGGCGACCTCCACGCCGGTCGGCCCCAGCAGCAGCCCGCGGCGCGTGCCGCGCTCGCAGCCGATGTGCACGAAGCCGGCGTCGCTCGCCAGCGCCAGGTCGAGCCCGAGCTGCGCGCCGGTCATCAGCGGCGGCTCGTCGGCGAGCGGGATCCCCAGCCAGATCGCGTACCAGCCCGGAAGATCCAGCTCGACGTCGAATGCCGGCGGCACCACCGTGTGCGGCTCGTCGATGCTGCGGTCGTTGACGGTGAGCGCTACCCCCTGCTGCCCGTCGGCCAGCCGGTACGGACGCGCCAGCCACCGGCCGCGAACCGGGTCGGTCATGCACGCATCCGCGGGCGCCAGCTCGTCGAGCCGGCGGAGCAGGATCGCGTCGCCGGGCGCTATGGCGGCGCCTCGCGCCTCGGCCAGGGAGGCGAACAGCCGGCCGTCCGGCGATCGGTCGAACAGCGGCTCGGGATCCATCGGGGTACGGTACGCGGATGAACGGCTCGGGGGCCACCCCGGTGGCAATCGCCGTTTGTATTGTACCCTGCAACCATGCTGCTGGGTGCCGCGGGCTATTACAAGGGCGACTTCCGCGTTCTGACCGACCAGACCGCCGCCGCCGCGGCGGGACTGGGACTGCGCGCGTTGAACGCCCGCACGGACGATCCGGATTCGGTGACGCCGGCGGAGGCGGCCCGCTTCCGGGAGATCCTGGACCGCCACGGCCTGGCGGCCGGCCAGACCGCCGGCAACTACGGCGGTGGCCTGGTCAGCGAGGACGGCGCCGAGCGGGAGCGAACGGTGCGGTTCGTGCAAGCGATGTGCCGGCTCACGCGGCTGCTCGGCTCGCCCACCACCTACCTGCGGCCGGGCAGCCTGAACCCGCGCGGCGCCTGGCTGCCGCATCCGCGCAACCGGTCGCAGGAGGTGTTCGACCGGCTGGTGGACAGCGCCAGACAGGTGTGCGCGGTAGCCGAAGGCGAGGGGGTGCTGGTGGCGGTCGAGGGCGGCGTGGTGTCGCCGCTGTACTCGCCCGCGCGGATCGAGGCATTCATCACCGCCGTCGACTCGCCCGCGCTCGGCTTCAACCAGGATCCGGTCAACCTGGTCGGCAGCCTGGAGCAGGCCTACGACACCGGCGCGCTGATCGCGGACAGCTTCGACCGCCTGGGGCGCTGGACGGTCAGCGCGCACGTCAAGGACTTCACGCTGGTGGAGGCGCTGCTGCCCCACTTCGAGGAGGCCGAGATCGGCGCGGGCATGCTGGACCAAGCAGCCTACCTGACCCGGCTGCAGGCGACCCGCCCGGGCGTCCACGCCTACATCGAGCACCTCGCGACCGACCGGTTTGCCGCTGCGGTGGTCGCGGTGACGGCGATCTCGCGCTCGGCCGGCATCGACTGGGACTGATCCGCGACTCCGTCCGTGGCTGACTCCGACAAGCCGGGCAGGTATCTCGGCGCCTACGGGCTGTGCCGTGACCCGTCAGGCCGGCTGGACGAGGCGAGCTGGACGATGCCGGGCGGCGGCGTCGAGTGGGGGGAACATCCGGACGCCGCGGTCCTCCGCGAGCTCCAGGAGGAAGCCGGCATCACGGACGTCCGGGATGTCCGTGTCGTCGCGATCTATTCCCACGTCTACGAACGAAGCGCGCAGCGTCCGCACGACTCGTTCCACGTCGTCGGCATGATCTACGAGGTGACGCCAGGCAGCGTTGGCGTCACGCCTGAACAGCACGGCTCCACCGACCGCTGCGAGTGGTTCACCGAGCACCAGGCCAGGAGCCTGCCGCTCGTGCCGATAGCCCGATTCGCCGTCGACTTGGCGTGGCCGAAACCGTAGCGTCGCGCGGCCAAGAGCCAGCGCTCCGGCGCCTGGAGCAGGTTGCCGATAGGCGCGAATCCTGGCAGCGTTCGCCACATGGCAATCGCCATACCTGCTGCTGGCGGTGCGCGGCCCGTCGACGCCGTTATCAAGGATGCCGAAACCGGCGCCATGCTGCGTGCCTTCTTCAATCTGGTGGCGCGCTGGAGGCTCAACGACCGGCAGGGCCGGATCCTGCTGGGAGGGCCGGCTGCGCGGACCTACGCCCGCTGGAAAGCCGGACAGGTCGAACCGTCGCGCATCTCACGCGACACGCGAGAGCGTCTGTCCATGCTGATGGGCATCCACAAGAACCTGCGTACCCTGTTCCCGGATCCCTCGCGCGGCTACCGGTGGCTTCGCAAGCCAAACCGGGCGTTCGGTGGCGAATCGGCGTTGAACCGGCTGCTGGCCGGATCCGTCCTGGATCTGGCGGCTGTCCGTACCTGCCTCGACGCGCAACTCGATGGATGGTGATTCCGCGGTTGAGCCGCGTTCGCTATCCGAGAGCCTGTCGCCTTGTCCGATCCATCTATCCCCGACACCGACCGGAGCGCTGCGGCGGTGGCCGCGGTGACGGCGGTCTCGCGCTCGGCCGGCATCGAGTGGGACTGATCCGCGACTCCGTCCGTGGCTGACTCCGACACGCCGGGCAGGTATCTCGGCCCCTACGGGCTGTGCCGTGACCCGTCAGGCCGGCTGCTTCTGGCTCGCCTGGCTCCCGGCCGGCTGGACCAGGGGAGCTGGACGATGCCGGGCGGCGGCGTCGAGTGGGGGGAGCATCCGGACGCCACGGTCCTCCGCGAGCTCGAGGAGGAAACCGGCATCACGGACGTCCGGGATGTCCGCGTCGCCGCGATCTATTCCCACGTCTACGAACGAAGCGCGGAGCGTCCGCACGACTCGTTCCATGTCGTCGGCATGATTTACGAGGTGACGCCAGGCAGCTTCGACGTCCGTCCCGAACCGGACGGATCGACCGACCGCTGCGAGTGGTTCACCGAGCACCAGGCCCGGAAGCTGCCGCTCGTGCCGATAGCCCGATTCGCCGTCGGCCTGGCATGGCCGAAACCGTAGTGGAGATGCATCTACCAGTTCGATTCACGGGCGGCCGAGTCGACGAATTCGTATACACGACTCTGCCGCTGAGTCCACAAGCGACCGCACTCCTGCTCATAGACTGCGATGGCGATTGTGGTCCCTCCTGCAATCCCGTGGTCGAATCACGCATTGCCCCGGCATTGGCGGCTTGCCGTTCGATCGGCGTACGGCCTGTTTACCTGTACAACGAGTCTTGGCCGAATCGGTCTCGAAAGATGGTCCGCGAAATCCACTATACGCGGCGAGGGAGACCGCTTCCACCGAGTGTCTCGGATCCTGCGCCACCTGAATGGGCTCATGGCATCACCCCTCACCAAGGCGACCTTGTCATCGGCAAGACGGAGCAGAGCGCCTTCATCGGAACCGACCTTGATACGTCTCTCAGGGGGCTTGGAGTCGACACCCTTCTTGCCGTGGGGTTCAGCTTCAAGTCCTGCCTGTTCCAGACACTCGTCAGTGCTTTCCAGCACGACTACCGGGTGGTCTTTCTGCGTGATGGTACTGACCCACCAGGAACGAATGAGTTTCCGGATACAGGAACCGACTTATTGCCCGATAGAGGCTGGGTGCGTCTGGTCCTGACTCGGTTGATTGAAGACCACCTGGGATACAGTTCAACCTGCAAGGATTTGGTTGATATGTGTGAGAGGGTCGGCGATTCGCAGTAGTGGGGACACGAACGCTGGCCAGCGTTTACGGTATCTTGTCGATGGCCGTATCCACCACCCATCGATGACTTGCATGTCGCAGAAGGGCGCGAGCCCGGTGCGGCGTGACAAAGAGAAGCGTGTGATCGGTCTCCGCGGGCTGCGAAAGATCGCCTGCAAGCCTCCCGCGAAAGAACTGACAGTGTTTCGAGAAGAAACCTTCACCAACCGCGTGCATATGCTCGATCGCCTCTCCTATCCACGATCCGACGACGATGCTTCGCCCACACTCCTCACGCACCTCCCTAGCGAGAGCCACTTCAGGGGATTCGTTGGCATCAATCCCTCCACCGGGAAGATAGAATCCGCTTGGCGTTCTCAGCACCCCCACTCTTCCACTCTCGTCCACGATCAGAGCGTGTACCCCGGGGCGGACGACGTAGGCCCTCCCTGGCTCTCGCGTCCCAAACTCCGGGACGCGTCTCTTCGCGCTCAAATCCCGGGACGTTGCGGGCGCGAGCGGCCCGCCCGGGCTCCAGGTCCAGAGCAGGTCGGTGACCTCGTCAACGGCCCGATAGCAGGTGGCACGGAGCCCGGCCGCGGCGCCGTGGCCGACCAGCGCCTGTTCGAGCTCGTCCGCGTCGATGGTGAACGGAGTCCTTCCCCGGCGGCGCACCACGTCCAGCTCGTAGTCGGTGTAGTGCAACTCACCGTCGACGAGCCGTGCCGGACTCGCGATGTGGACGTAGAGCTGGGTCAGGCCACCGGCCTCGTTGTACATCTCCAGCAGATTGTAGGGCCTTGAGTACCAATAGAACGCCCTGGTGTTGGACTTGTGCGCCCAGCCGCCCTTGGGGCCGCTGACCGGATTGCCGATGCGGGAGATCGTGCGCACGGAATCCTGGTTTATTGCTTCGATCTCCGACGTCCACGATCGCCGCGGCGTGCCGTCGATGTTGGATACCACCACCCTGATGTGGTCACCGGACCTCAGCATCGACGGTTCCGATCCTGGACGTTACGCCGCCCGCCAGCTTCGGTAGAGGTCGTCCAGCGTAAAGTCCGGCAACTCGTCGAACCGGTAGGTGGACGCGGCGCCCTGGAAGCCGGGCGTGTGCTGATCGGTGTCCGCCTGCAGGGCCGTGTCCAGGGGCTCGAACGCCCGGAACATCCGCTCCGCCTCCGGCACGGTGAAGCGGTCAGCCATGCGCTGCCCCCAGTGCAGGGTCATCGGGTGGGCGCCCGCCGCGTAGTTCCGTTCCTTGTCCGCCCAGCGCACGGCGTCGGGCCGCTTGCTGCCCAGCACGTACTTGGCCTGCTTGCTCAAGTAGATGGAGAAGAGCATCTGGCCCTGCCGGCCGCGTCCCGGGTGGATCCCGTCGAGCGCCGCACGGTACGCCCCGGCGTCGCCGGCCATCGCGGCGCGGAGGGCTGCCTCGGTGTGCTCGAACGCCCGGTCGGTGCGCTGCGTCCAGCGCTCGAACGCCTCCCGTGCGGAAGGCGACAGGTGCGGCAGGAACGACTGGTCGCGGTCCTGCGCGTAGCACGCGAAGCCGCCGTGGATGCAGCGCCGCTGCTTCGCCAGATAGGCGCTGCCCCAGTGCAGGATCGGCAGGATGTAGACCACCCCGTCCCCCGGCTGCAGATGGGTCTGCACGGCGTTCGGCAGCGGCACGCGCGGGTCGGCGCGGAGCTGCGCGTTCTCCTCCGCGGTGTTGAGCCGCACGTGGCTGCCCGGCACGACCCACAGCACGTCGTCCGCGTACAGGGAGATGTTCCACTGCACGTAGCGCGGCCCGTTCTCCAGGATGTCCTGGTTGTAGCTGCGCAGCGGCGCCGAGATCGGCGGGTACATGTCGCGGTGCCATTCGGCCGGGCCGTGGTCTGTTACCGGGTTGCACATCATCATCATCTCGGTGACGGAGGCGTCCGGCAGGTCGAGCAGGGCGCTCGACACTCCGTGCGCCCCCTCGCTCAGCCACATCTCCACCGCCCGCGCCGTGCTCCGGTCGATCCGCTGCGAGAGCGGCCGGCGGCTCAGGTGCAGCCGCGGCTGGCGGTGGGTCTCCCACATGCCCCCGGGCGGGTCTCCCGCCGCGCGCGTCTCCGCCCAGATCCCGCGCTGCACGTCCACCAGGCGCTCGTAGGCCTCCCGCACCGCGTCCAGGTCGCCGGGCGGGATCACCCCGTGCACGACCAGATAGCCCTCCTCCAGGAAGCGGTCACGATCGATCTGCCTGTCGCTCATGCGGTGAGCTTCCCCGTGGCCGGCCTCGCAGGTCAACGCCGCATCCGTCCTCGATCGGCTACCGTTGACGCTCGACGGGTTTCGGGCGTGAGATACCGTATGAACCGCACACCCCCTCCGCACGGCTGGCACCAGACCGACGCCGACCGGTCGCTGCTCGCCGAACTGGTCGACCGGCTGCCGGAGCGCATCGCCGACGCGCACGCGCACATCTACCGGACCGCGCACATGGATCCGGTTCCGGACTTCGTGCAGCCGCCCGGCCCGGCCGACAGCGGCGTGGAGGAGTGGCGGGCGCACACCGGCACCATCGTCGGCGGCGCCGAGCGGCTGGACGGCGCGCTGATCCTGCCGTACCCCAACCGCTCCTCGGACACCGCGGAGGTCAACCGCTTCGTCGTGGAGGCCACCCGCGGCCAAGACGGCATCCGCGCCGCGCTGCTGGCCACGCCGGAGTGCGATCCGGACGGCGTCGACGCGCTGGCGGAGCCTGCGATCGGCGGCTTCAAGGTCTACTGGTGCTACGCCACCGGCCCCGGCGACCCGCAGCAGGCGGCGCCGTCGCAGTTCCTGCCCGAGTGGGTGTGGCAGCAGGCGCACGAGCGCGGCTGGTTCATCACCCTGCACCTGATGCGCGACGCGGCGCTCGCCGATCCGGTCAACCAGCGGGAGGTGCGCGAGCACTGCGAGCGCTATCCGGACGCCCGCCTGGTCCTCGCGCACGCGGGCCGGGGTTTCTACGCGCCCAACACCGTCGCCGGCATCGCCTCCCTGGCCGGCCTGGAGAACGTGTGGTTCGATACCTCGGCCATCTGCGAGCCGGAGGCGCTGGTGGCGATCCTGCGCGAGTTCGGTCCGCGCCGGCTGCTGTTCGGGACCGACTACCCGATCTCCCATCAGCGGGGCCGGGCGATCAGCCTGGGCACTGATTTTGCCTGGGTGGTCACCGACCGGGGCGAGCAATGGGACTTCCCCGACGAGACGCCCGCGCAGGTCGGCATCGAGGGGATCCGCGCCGTGCTGACCGCCGCCGATCTGATGAACCTGGACGAGCGGGACCTCACCGACATCTTCCACGACAACACCATGCGCCTGCTCGGCTTCCAGGAAGACGATCCCGAGTTGGGGCAGCGGCTGTTCACCCGCGCGAAGGAGTTCATTCCCGGCGGCACGCAGCTACAGTCGAAGAACCCGGACAACCTGGCGCCGGGCGCGTGGCCGCCGTACTTCCGTGAAGCGCGCGGCATCGACGTCTGGGACGAGTCCGGCCGGCGGTTCCGGGACGTGGGCCACCACGGCATCGGCGCGGCGGCGCTCGGCTACCGCGACCCGGACGTGACGCGCGCGGTCATGCGGCGCGTGGCGCTCGGCAGCTACTCGATGCTCAACTCGCGCGAGGAGATGGAGGTCGCCGAGCTGCTGTGCGAGCTCCATCCGTGGGCGGAGAAGGTCCGCTACGCGCGGTCGGGCGGCGAGATCTGCTCGATCGGGGCACGCATCGCACGGGCCACCACGGGCCGGTCGCTGCTGGCGATCTGCGGCTACCACGGCTGGCACGACTGGTACCTGGCCGCCAACGTGGGCGGCGACGACGCCCTGGATGGACACCTGGCTACCGGCCTGGAGCCGGTCGGCGTGCCGCCGGAGCTGAGCGGCACCAACCTGACCTTCCACTACGGAGACATCGAAGCTTTCGACCGGCTGATCGCCGACCACGGCGATCGGCTCGCGGGCGTGGTCATGGAGCCGTGCCGGATGCACCATCCGCCGCCGGGCTTCCTGGAGCACGTGCGCGCGGAAACCCGGCGCGTCGGCGCCCTGCTGGTGTACGACGAGGTGTCGCTCGGCTGGCGGCTGGCGCGCGGCGGCGCCCACCTGCGCTACGGCGTGACCCCGGACCTGGCGATCTTCGCCAAGTCGCTCGGCAACGGCCACCCGATGGCCGCCGTGATCGGCTCCAGCGCCGGCATGGAGGGAGCCTACCGATCGTTCATTTCCAGCACCTACTGGACCGAGGGGGTCGGCTTCGTGGCCGCCAAGGCGGTGCTGGAGAAGATGATGCGCATCGATCTGCCCGCCCACTGCGGGCACATCGGCCGCCGCTACCTGGCGGCGGTGCTGGGCGCCTCGGAGCGGCACGGGGTGCCGCTGGTGCGCGAGGGCGACATAGACGAGCACCCGCACGTGCGCTTCGAGCACGAGCAGTCGCAGGAGCTGGTGACGCTCTACATCCGCCTGATGCTGCAGCGCGGCTTCCTGACCAGCGGCGGCATGTTCGTGTCGCTGCCGCACACGGAAGAGGTGATCGACGAGTACGAACAGGCCATGGACCCGGTGTTCGCGGAGATCGCCGACGCCCTGCGCGCCGGCGACGTGACCGATCGGATCGAGGGAATGGTCGCTCGCCGCGGCTTCGCCCGCCTCACCGACCCGACCAAGGTCAGGCCTCGCGCCGAGGCGGCCGCCGCCCGAACCTGATCAGGCCGGCTCGACCCAGGCTCCTTGGCGGTCCTTGCTGAGGAGGCCGGCCAGCAGGATGCCGATCACGTTGCGGGTGACCTGGAACGGCAGCCTCGACTTGCCCTCGGCGACCGAGCGGATGAACTGCTGGAGCAGTCCGCGGTGGGCGGCGAACAGGCCGTCCAGCTCCGCGGAGCGGGAGCCGCCCTCGCCATAGAGGTGCAGTTGCATCGTCGGCGCGGTGTTGCGGAGCTGGTGGATGGTCGCGATGGTGCCGCCGTCGAATTCGATCTCGACCACCTCGCCGTAGCCGAACTCGCCGTGACGGACGCGCAGCGCGCGCGGGTCGTCGAGCACCGTGCAGATCGCCTCCAGCACGTGCACGCCGTAGCTGACCCAGTCCTTCACGCCGACCGCGACCGCCAGGCGCACGGGGCCCAGCGTGGCCGCCGCCTCCTTGAGCACGCGCACCTCGGCGGCGTAGCGCATGGACGAGCTGGACATGATCAGCCGTCCCGCGCGGTCCTGCTCCGCGAAGAACGCCAGATCGGACTCGGTGGACGCCAGCGGCTTGTCGATCAGCACCGGCATCCCCGCTTCAAGAAACGGCTGCGCCAGAGCCGCGTGACTCTCCGGATCGTCCCGCGCGATCAACACGGCGTCGACCGCGTCGACCATGGCCCGCGGTTCGTTCGCGATGTGGGGCACGCGGCTTGCCGCAACGATCCGCTCGGAGATCACGCGGTCCTGCGTCCAGACGTGGGTCACCTGCGCGCCGTCGATGCCGAGCAAGTCGCGGTTGGCGTCCAGATAGGTCGCGATCCGCTTGTTGGCGTAGAGAGGCATCACGTCCGCGTTGTAGGTGCCGTTGACGATCGCCGACCACGAGTAGGGATGGGCGTTCTCCGGGCCCATGTAGCCGATGACGCCCAGCCGGATCATCGACCGGGTCGGGTTCGGCTGCGCCGCTCCCTGGGAACCCGCGGCGCGGCGGCCGGTGTCCTGGCGGCCCTTGGGGTCCCGCGCGAGCCGAGGGTGCTCGCTCATGCGCGGTTGCCCGAGCCCCAGGCGGAGGTGATCGGCTCGCCCTCGGCGAAGCGGGTCGGCCGCAGGGCGTGCAGGTCGATGCGCGGCGTCCCGCCGGTGATCTCGGAGGCCAGCGACTCCCCGATCGGCGCGCCCAGCTTGAAACCGTGGCCGCTGCCGCCGAAGCAGGCGTAGTAGCCGTCCAGCTCCGGCTCCGCGCCCACGACCGGATGCCAGTCGTCGGTGATCGTGTAGATCGACGCCCAGCCCTTGACCAGCCGCGCGCCGCGGAGTTGCGGCAGCCGCTGGAACAGGCCGGTCTGGATGCGCTGACGCGTGCTGTCATCCAGTCCGGCGTCGTAGTCGTCGATGTCCAGCGGCTCCAGCTCCTTCGGGTAGTCGAGGCCGGCCAGCAGCCCGTCGTCCCCGTGCGGCCGGAAGTAGATGTGGCAGATCGGGTCGGCCACGATCGGCAGCGCGCCGAAGCCGGCCGGCAGCTCCATGACCAGATCGGACTCGCGGCTCCAGCGCAGGGAGTACGCCAGGCCCGACGTGGCTCCCACATGGCTGCCCCACGGCCCGGCGGCATTCACCACCAGCGGCGTCTCGATCAGGCCCTGATCGGTCTCCACGCCGGTGACGCGGCCGCCGGCCACGGTGATGCCGCGCGCGCCGATCCCCTCGTGCGCGCGCATCCCGAAGGGCTCCCCCGCCTCGACCAGCGTGCGCGTCGTGCGCACCGGGTCGGCATAGCCGGCCCTGGGCTGGTGGCAGGCGATCGCGATGCCGTGCGGGGAGAGCTGCGGCGCGATCTCCCGCACGTCGTCGACCGAGATCTCGCGCGTCCCCGTGCCGAACCGGTCCTCGTTCGCCAGCACCTGACGGCCGATCTCCACGTGCTCGGGTCCGTACAGGATGAGCTGCCCGGTGCGCCGGAAGCCGGTCGGGCCGCCCAGCTCTTCCTGGTCGTTCTCGAACATGTCCATGGCCCGCAGCGCCAGCTCCACGGTCACCTTGTTGGAGTAGGAGCAGCGCACGTTGGCCGCCGAGTGGCCGGTGGAGACCGCGGCCAGCGTGCGCCGCTCCAGCAGCGCCACCGAGCCGACGCCGGCCTTGGCCAGGAAGTGGCCGCAGCTCGCGCCCATGATGCCGCCGCCGATGATTACCGCGTCCGCCGTTCGTTGCATGTGCTTCACCAGGGAAATGCGAGGGTAGGCCGGGCGGCGAACCGCTCCAGCGTGAACGAAATGCGCGCTCCGGCGCCCGGGGCGAGGTGTACGTCGACCGCCGAGCCGCCCACCGGGTGCGTCGCACCGCCGGTGGCGGCGTCCACGAACCGATGCTCGCCGTAGGTGCCCGCCTGCACGACCAGCGAGCATGGCCGGCCGGGGTCCAGGTTGACCAGGGTGAGGTCGACCAGGGTGAGGTCGACCGAGCCGTCGGTCATCCCCTCCACCAGCGCCGCCGCCCGCGGAGGCAGGCCCGGCCGGCGGGCGCCGCGGTCGAAGTAGCGGACGCAGGCGTGCAGCGGCAGGCCGCTGGCCAGGCCGTCACCGAGCCCACCGGCCATCAGCTCCACCAGCGCCTGTGCGTGGGCGGGGTTGAGCGCATTGGGGTTCTCGGACAACCGGGTGTCGGGCGTGGTGGGATCCTCATCCATCTCCCGGAGCTGCCGGCGCACGCGCGCCAGCTCGTCCTGCAGCACCCGCACCGGATAGCCGGGATCCTGGCCTGCAAGGTAGCTCAGCCAGGGCGTGTGGCCGAGGTCGCCGACCGGACGGCTCCAGTAGCGCAGCTCGCCCGCCGCGTGCTGGAACGGCTCGGGCGTATAGGCGTACCAGCCGTCGTCGCCGTGCATCTGCGGGTAGACGGTCTGTCCGTCCTCGGTGCGGGCGAGGCCGTTGACCCGGTCGATCATGGTCCGCCACGGCTCCAGGTAGCCGCGGTCACCGGTGAGCATCATCGCCATCGCGAAGCCGTGGATGCTGCGGCCCAGATGCCGCGGCGTGTGGCGTACCACCGGGCCGCCGGTGAGGGTGTGGCTCCAGCCGTAGGCGCCGCCGTACCAGCGCCCGCCGGCGGCGGAGCCGATGACGCCGTCCAGCCCCACGTTGGAGGGGATGATGCCGTCGTTGGCGGCCATGCGCTCCACCCAGGCGTCCACGTAGCCCAGGATCCAGTCGCGGTAGCGCTCCTCGCCGGAGAACAGGTAGGTCTGGAAGGCCATCGTGGTCGCGCACAGGTTGCACGGGTTGTCGCCGGCCACGTTGCGGTAGGTGGAAAAGTGCTCGAGGTAGTCCTCGTAGGTGCGGTGCCAGCGGTTGGGCGTGAAGCGGCCGGGCTCGAACGGCTCGCCCGCCCAGTCGGCCAGCTCCGCGCGGCGTACCACCGGCCCGCGGCTGCCGTTCATGAGGCTGCGGATGACGCGGTGCTCGGGGTCGTAGTTGGGGGCCAGCGGGTCGTCGCCAAGGTAGAACCCGGCGAAGCGGCGCATGCGCGCCTGCCACGTGGCGTCGTCGGGGTCGCACAGCCCTTCCTGGAACAGCGGGTGGTAGCCCTCGCCGTTGTGGAGCCAGTCGAAGCTGGTCGGAAACTCGCGGAAGTACATGCCGTCCTTGGCCAGCTCGGTGGAAGGCGAGCGCGCCTCGGTGTACTGGCGGATGTGACCGTTCATGCCGGTGCGGTAGCGGTCCAGGAGGACCTGCGGCGCGCCCAGCGCGTACAGATCGGTCAGGCCGTCGACGTTCTCGGCCGCGTCGTCGGCGCCGTCCAGCGCCCCCCAGCGCGGCACGCACAGCAGGTAGCCGCGCGGGTCGAAGTAGCGGTCGTAGAACTCCAGGTAGGCGTCGGTGATCGCGTCGAGCAGTTGTCGTTCCAGCAGCGCCCAGTGCGGCGCCGGCATCGGGTCGGTGATACGGAGGGTGGTGCGGGCCATTGGGGGAGACCTTGCGCGCCCGAGACCGGGTGAATCAAGCGCCGGCCGTGCCGCGCCGCGAGGGGGCTTCCGCGCCGCCCGCGAAGAACTCGGCCAGGAACGGGGTGGCCGGATCGGCGGCGATCCGCTCGGCCGGGCCGTGCTGGACGATCCGGCCGTCCTCGATCGCGTAGACGTCCGCGTTCAGGGCCAGCACGTCGCGGGCGTCGTGGGAGACGACGATGGCCGGCCGCGCCCGCTTGGCCAGATGGTCGGCCAGGTGGGTGCGCAGCGTCTGGCGCGCCTGCGCGTCGAGCGAGGAGAGCGGCTCGTCGAGCAGCAGCAGCAACGGATCGACCAGCAACGCGCGCGTCAGGGCGACCCGCTGCCGTTCGCCGCCGGAGAGGGTTGCCGGGAGGCGTTCCAGGAGGTGTGCGGCGTCCATGCCGGCCAGGAGCTCGGCGGCGGCGCGGCGGCGGTCGGCGCCGGGCAGGCGAGGGCGCGCCGCGTGCAGCGCGAAGGCGACGTTGTCGGTCACGCTCAGGTGCGGGAACAGCCCGAAGCCTTGCGGCACGTAGCCGACGCGGCGCTCCTCGGGGGACCGAACGAGGGCGCGCTCGGAGTCGTAGAGTACCTCGTCGCCAACCCGGATCAGGCCGGAGTCGGGCCGGTGCACGCCGGCAATCAGCCGCAGCAGGGTGGTCTTGCCGGCGCCGTTGGGGCCGATGAGCGCCACGGGAGCGGCGCTGCCGCGCAGGTCGACGTCCAGCTCGAAGGAGCCCAGGTGGGCGGAGAGGCGTACGTGCCAATCGGCGGTGTGGCGTGGGGCTGGTTCTGGGCGGCCGGGGCGCCGCTCCTGCGGGTGCGGGGCCGATGCGACGGCGGTGCGCTCGAAGCCCGGCTCGCCGCGCCGCCGGGTCCAGAGCTCCGGCAGCGTGCGGAGCGCCAGCAGCAGCGCCAGCCCCAACACCGCAAGCGCCAGGGACAGCGCCCGCGCCACGCGCACGTCGGACTCCAGCGCGGTGTAGATCGCCAGCGGCATGGTCTGCGTCACGCCGGGCAGGTTGCCGGCGAACAGGAGCGTGGCGCCGAACTCGCCCAGCGCGCGCGCCCACGCCAGCGACGCGCCGCCGATCAGGCCGGGCATCGCCAGCGGCAACGCCACGCGCAGGAAGGCGCCGGCCGGCCGCTGGCCCAGCGTGCGGGCAACGATCACCAGATCGTCCTCGACGCGCCGGAACGCGGACGCCGCCGACTGGACGTAGAAGGGCGCCGCCACCACCACCTGCGCCAACACCACGGCGGCGGTGGAGAACGGCACCTGCAGACCCAGCCCCTGGAGCAGCGGGCCGAACAGGCCGGTGCGGCCGAAGGTGGCCAGCAAGCCGATGCCCACCACCGCGGGCGGGATCACGATGGGCAGGCGCATCAGCACCTCGACCACCCGCTTGGGCCCGGCGCGGGCCGCCGCCAGCCACCATGCCAGGGGCGTGCCGGCGGCCAGGACCACGACCAGCGCGATGACGGTGGTGCGCGCGCTGAGCCAGAGCGCCGATGCGAACAGCGGATGGCGGAGGCCGGCGGCGAGATCGGCCGGCGTGGTGGCCAGGATCAGCGCCAGCACCGGCAGCACCAGCAGGCCCAGCATCGGCACCGCCAGCAGGAACGGCGCGGCACCGGCGCCGACGTCGGTGGGAGCCCGCGGACGCATCAGGGGGCCAGGAACCCGTGCTCGCCCAGGATCCCCTGGCCCTCGGGGGAAAGCAGGAAGGCGATCCATCGTTCGGCCCGATCGGAGGCGGCATCGCCGTTCGTGACGATGCCGATGACGTATTTGGCGCGCTCGTTGAGATCGGCCGGGATTGGGATCGTACGCACGCGCGCGGAGGCTACCGCGTCGGTGCGGTAGACGATACCGGCGTCCGCCTCGCCAAGCTCCACCTTGGCCCGCACCAGTCTGACGTTGTTCTCCAGGGAGACCACGCGCGCCAGCACCGTCGCCTCGAACTCCGCGCCCAGGGCCGCCGCGGAGCGGCGCAGCGCCGCGCGGGTGTAGCGGCCCACCGGCAAACCCTCGGTGCCGATGACCAGCCGTTCGGCAGCGGTCAGGTCGCCGTACGATTCGATGCCGGCCGGGTTGTCCAGGGGCACGATCACCGCCAGCTCGTTGGCGGCGAAGGGCCGGACGTCGCGCAGGAGCCGCGCGTCGCGCAGCGCCCGCGCGTGGTCGGGATTGGCCGACGCGAACAGGTCGGCCGGCGCGCCCTGCTCGATCTGCAGGCGCAGCACCTGGCTGCCGGCGAACGTGAGCGCCACGTCGACGCCGTCGTGGGACGCCTCGAAGGCTCGCTCGATCTCCACAAAGGCGTCGGTGAGCGAGGAGGCGGCGTAGACGTTCACGCGGAGCGGCTCGGCGTCGCCTCCCGCGAAGGCGGACGCGGTCAGCAGGAAGCCGAACAGGGCGGCGGCTGCGAGGAACAGGGACGACCGAACGACCGAACGGCGCACGCGTCGATCATCGCATGCCGAGCCCGCGCCAACGGGGTCGGGGTACCTCCGTTGTCGTGCCGGTGCATGAAGATCGATCATCCACATAGAGCGGTGACGGACGTGAAGAGCGGACACGAGATTGTCGACCATGTGCTGCGTGCCGTTCAGGAGTGCCGTACCGGGACCGGGACGACGCTCGTGGGGATCGACGGTCCGGGAGGAGCCGGCAAGAGCGTTCTTGCGGCCTCGATCGCCCGGAAGGACGCTCGCATCTCGGTGGTCCCGATCGATGACTTCTACGTGCCTCGGGGCAAGCGTATGCGCGGTCGCGACGCGGTACTGGTTCCTTGGAAGAACGTAGAGGTGTCACGCCTGCTGCAGGAGGTGCTGCAGCCTCTGACCGCGGGAAAGGAGGGAAGCTATCGTAGATACGACTGGGGCAGCGACGCGCTCGCCGAGCGCCGCGGGATTCCCGCAGGCGGTCTCGTGTTGGTGGAAGGCGTATACGCGCTGATGCGGCCGCTGACAGACTATTATCACTTCAAGGTGTGGATGGACTGCCCGCGAGAGCTCCGTCTGGAACGAGGACTGGCCCGCGATGGGCAGGAAGCTCTTGGGCAGTGGAAGGATCAGTGGATGCCGGCGGAGGACAGGTATGCCTCGACACAGCGCCCGATGGGCCTCGCCGACCTCATGCTGGACTGGGAGTGTACGGAGTCTGGAGAGCCGACTCTGGTTCTCAAGAGCAAGGCGGTGGAGATGAAACGCAAGAGTCGTGGCGTGTCGCGGGCGACCTGAGGTGAGGTGAATGAAGGGCGACATACCGTTGGCGTTCATGGCGAGATCCAAGTACCAGATCGATCATGCACGGGACAAGATCAACCATTGCCTCGATCAACTGAGGACCGAGGACGTGTGGTGGACGCCGCGCGATGGCTGCAACCCGATCGGCGTGCTCATCCAGCACTTGATGGGCAATCTTCGACAATGGGCCATCTCAGCGATAGCCGGCGACCCGGATGTGCGGGATCGCCCCAGCGAGTTCGACGTTGTAGAGCGAGTCCCCAAAGATGATCTTCAAGTCGAATTCAACGACGTTCTCGACCGAGTAAAGGAGGCGTACTCCCATATCAGCGTCTCCGATCTTCTCGCACCCAAGAGAATCCAGGGATTCGACACCGTGACCCTGGATGCGATCTACGACGCCATGTGCCACCTTGAGCTCCACACGGGCCAAGTGCTGTATCTCACGCGGCTGAGGCTGGGAGACGCCTACGCGGAGTCGTGGCAACCAACTACCAGGGAGCAAGGGGCGTGAGGCGTAAGAAACCTGCCCGGCTATCACCACTGTCCTGCATGTGTCGTCTCTGCAAGTCCTTGCTACATTCCCCGACGTGCGGGACGTAAACGGGATGGAGATTCGCCCATACCGGGAGTCGGATCAGGACGCCGTGGTGGCCCTGTGGCGAGAGTGCGGACTGGTCAAGCCGTGGAACGACCCGGTGAAGGACATCCGCCGCAAGATGGGGATCCAACGGGATCTGTTCCTGGTCGGATCGATGGATGGCCGGCTGGTAGCGTCGGTGATGATCGGGTTCGAGGGCCATCGTGGTTGGGTAAACTATCTGGCGGTCGCGGCAGACTGCCGGAACCGGGGCTTCGGCCGCCTCCTGATGGACGAGGCCGAGGCGCTGTTGCGGGCGATGGGGTGTCCCAAGATCAGCCTGCAGATCAGGCGATCGAACGCCGACGTCGTCGCGTTCTACCGGTCGATCGGCTACGCGGAGGACGACGTCGTGAGCATGGGCAAACGCCTGATCGAAGACTGAGCCGCCACCGGGATCGGTCGGACGGCGACACGGAGTGAGCACGTGAAGTGGAAAGGGGTGCTGATCGCCGAGTCGTTGGAGAGCGATCGCGGCATCTGGGACCGCGTAATCGCCGGTCCCTTCATCGCCCTGCTGGGCATGCTCGCCTTGGCCGCCGTGCCCGCGCAGGCCGAGACGCCGCCGGACACCCTGGTGATGGCGAAGGACATCGCGGACATCATCACGTTCGATCCCGCGGAGGCATTCGAGATCACGACGGGCGAGCTCATCGCCAACGTCTACGACCGGATCATGACGTTCGAGCCGGAGAACCCGCGCACGCTGACCGGCGGCGTGGCCGAAAGCCATGCGGTGAGCGACGACGGCCGGACCATCACCTTCCGAATCCGCGACGGCCTCACGTTCCATTCCGGCAACCCGGTGCGCCCGCAGGACGTCGAGTTCTCGCTTGAGCGCGCGGTGCTCCTCGACCGGTCGCCGGCCTTCATCGTCACCCAGTTCGGCTGGAACGCGGACAACGTCGGCGAGCTGATCGAAGTGGTCGACGACCGTCACGTCCGCATCCCGGCGATCGGGGAGGCGATTCGGCAGACGCTGGGCAAGATCGGGATCGAGGCGCAGGTCGTGACGCAGGAGGGCGCGACGCTCTGGCCGCAGTACCGGGCGCGGGAGCACGAGCTGATCCTGGCCCCCTGGTCGCCCGACTACGCCGATCCGCACGCCAACGCCGACGCGTTCGCGCGCAACCCGGACAATCGCCCGGAGGCGAAGCTCACCGGCGTGCTCGCGTGGCGCAACGCGTGGGCGCGGGACGACCTGAACGCGGCGGTGATCCGCGCGCGTGACGAGCTCGACCTGGAACGGCGTGCGCAGCTCTACCTCGACCTGCAGCGGCGCCTGCAGACCGAGGGACCCTACGTGATCATGTTCCAGCAGACCGACCAGATCGCACGGCGCACGGATGTGACCGGGTTCGTGTCAGGCCCGAACTTCGATCACGTGTGGTATCGCACGGTGACCAAGGCCGGGGCCGATTTGGGGGGATGAACGCCGCGTTCACGTACACCTCTCCGGCGCCTCCCGCTCGGTGACGGGATCCTACCGATTGGTGGGCTCAGTGTCACCGTGACCTGTCGTTCATAGGAGACCGGCGCTTGCTCTGCTGTTGACAACGCGCGCGTTTCGCTGCTGCTTCAAGACAACGGCGATCAGGCTCGACGCCGGTGGCGCCGATCCTGGTATGCTGGCGAATGTTCGCGTTTGGAGCAGACGGATGCCGGTATACGTATATCGATGCAGGACGTGCGAGCGGCTGTTCGAGAAGCTGCTGTTCAGCTCGGCGAGCCCGGAAGCCGCCCGGACGCATTGCCCGACCTGCGGCGCCGAGGCGCCGCGCGACTACTCCACCCATACCTTCGCCTCGCCCAACATCGGCACCAGCGGCGAGCTGGCCGAGGACACCGAGCCCTACAAGGCCATGCACTATCACGAGAAGCGGGGCGAGTGGGAGCAGGCGGCCAAGGCCGCCGAAGGCGTGAGCGACTTCGCCAAGCAGAAGTTCATCCAGAAGGCCGAGCAGGACTGAGCGCCGGCCGCTCGGCTCAGAGCTTCGTGGCGATGATGTCGCTCGCCCCCTCGCGGGCGAAGAGCACGGCGTCGTCGACCATCTGCCGGAACGAGAACGGCGGGTCGTAGCCGAAGTCCCGGCGAGCCGCCGACAGGTCGTGCTCGTAGCGGGTGGGCGTGACGGGCAGGTTGAAGGTCGAATACGGCGCGCCGATCCGCTCGGCCAGGTAGGGGACGACGGTGTCCCAGGTGATGGGCCGGCCCGAGCCGAGCTGGTAGACCTTGCCGAAGGTGTCGGCATTGCCGACGGCCCGGTCGTAGGCGTGCACGATATCGCGCACCTCGACCGTGTGCTTCTTCCACGGCCGCCCGTGGCGGTCGCGGGCGACGATCAGGTGGGGCTCGCCGGAGTAGGCGGCGCGCATGGCCGCGAGCACCTGTTGTGCCTCCGGATCGGAGCTCGACGCGAGCTGATCGATGAAGGTCCGCAGGTGGAACTGCGGGAAGTTGACCATCTCGCCCGCGCCGAACACGAAGCCGTAGCGAAACACGGTCGCCGGCATGCGCTCGTCCCGGACGTAGCGGTCCACCAGGTGCTCGGTGAGGATCTTGCTGTACCCGTACCAGCCGGTGGTATCCAGCGGCAGCGTATCGATGCCGATCGGCTCGTCGATGCCGTCCTCCGGGTACTTGTGCATGGTGGCGTCGGTGCTGGAGACGATCACGTGCTGCAGCGACCCGCCCAGGCCGGAGGCGGCCTCCAGCACGTTGAAGGTGCCCTTGATGTTGGTGTCGAAGTACTGCTCGGGCGTGAACGGGCCGCCCGCCTGAAAGGCCGCCCCCAGGTGCAGGATCACTTCCTGCCCGGCGGCCGCGGCGGTCACGTCGGCGGAGCGGGCCAGATCGCCCTCGAAGATCTCCGCGCCGAGCCGCCGCAGCTTGGCGCTTTGGCGGTCCTCCGGCCAGACGAAGCCGCGCACGGCGTGCCCCCGGTCCAGGAAATGGCGGGCGATGTTGGCGCCGATGCGGCCGGTAATGCCGGTGATCAGGATGTTCATGGTCCGATTGATGTGCCGGTCGACGATAGGGCGCGTAGCGCGGCGCGTCTACCGGCGGGCCGGGCGCTCGCCTTCCGATTCGGCGCCGAAGTACGCTGCAAGGCGAGCGGCATGGAGGAGGCTCGCATGAGAACCGAGGCAGACGGCGTCCTGATCATCGTCGGCGACGCCACCGAGACGGTGGACACGCTCTATCCGTTTCTGCGCGTGCAGGAGGAGGGGTTCCGGCCGGTGGTCGCCGGCCCGGAGCGGCGGCGCTACCAGATGGTGCTGCACGAGATCCCGCAGAGCGGCTGGGAGATCACCCGCGAGTACGAGGGTTACACGATCCAGGCGGAGGTGGCCTTCGCCGACGTGCGGCCCGAGGAGTACGTGGGACTCTTCTTTTCCGGCGGGCGGGCGCCCGAGTACATTCGCTACGATCCGGACTTGGTGCGGATCACGCGTTACTTCTTCGAGCACGACAAGCCGGTGGCCTCGGTCTGCCACGGCGTGGAGATCCCGGCGTACGCCGGGGTGGTGAAGGGGCGGACGATGGCGTGCGTGCCCAAGTGCCGGTTCGACCTGGAGGTGTGCGGCGGGATCTACTCCGAGGAGCCCTGGGCGGTCGACGGCAACCTGGTCTCAGGCCGGACCTGGCACGACCACGGCCGGTACATGAAGCGGTGGATGGAGTTGCTGCACGCCGAACGCAAGCGAATGGAGGAGACATCATGAGCACGAACGCGATGAAGCTGGGATACGGCACCTACGCCATGCAGAAGCTGGATGTCTACGAGGCGTTGCCGCGGCTGCGCGCGATGGGCTACCAGGCGATCGAGATCATGGGCGAGGAGGGATGGGCGACCGCGCCGCCTCTCATGGACCGGGAGGCCCGCAAGCGGCTCGCCGGCATGATTCGCGACCTGGGGTTCGACCTGTCGGCGGTGATGGCGCTGCTGCCGCTGTGCCAGGAAGGCGAGGGACGGCCCGCGATGCTGGAGAAGTTCCGGGCGATCTGCGGCCTGGCCCGCGACCTGTGGCTGGACGACGGGCCTGCGGTGCTCAGCTCGCCGCCCGCGGGCTCGCACCCGCCATGGGACGGCGGGCGCGAGCGGATCGCGGCCAGCCTGCTGGAGCTGGCCGACATCGCCCGCGAGCACGGCGTGGTCCTTGCCGCAGAGCCGCACGTCGGCGGCGCCCTGGACTCCCCGGAAAAGGCCGTCTGGCTGATGGAGCGGACCGATCATCCGGCGCTGCGGATCAACTTCGACATCAGCCACTTCCACGTGCAGGGGATGGATCTCCGCAACAGCGTCGATCTGTGCCTGCCGCACGCCGTGCACATCCACGTCAAGGACGGCTATACCGATGGCGACGGCAACGTCGTCTTCCAGCTTCCCGGGGAGGGGAGCCTGGCCCTGGGCGAGTACTTCCGCCTGCTGGCGCAGCACGGCACGGACATCGCGGTCACCGCCGAGGTAAGCGCCATGATCTGGAAGCTGCCCGACTACGATCCCTGGGACGCGGCCGAACGCTGCCATGCCGCGCTGGCCGAAGCGAGGGACTCGGCCGCATGACGGACGGCGCACGACACCGGCGTGGCCTGCTGAGCCGGTGATCCGTCCCATTGTGCGCGAGGACCTGGAGGACTGCGCGCGGCTGTTCGTAGAGGTGTTCGCCGAGCCTCCTTACCGGGAGTCCTGGAGCGTCCGTCCGGCGCTGGACTATCTCGACCGGTTCTGGAGATTCGACCCCGAGCACTGCCTGCTCGCGCTTGATGGCGACGACGTGCTCGGAGCGATGTTCGGGTACTGCTACCCCTGGCGGGACCGCGTCAACTACTACATCCAGGAGTTCTTCGTGCGGGCCGGCCGGCGGCGGTCAGGCCACGGCCGCAGACTGGTCCGGCACCTGCTCGACACCCTGGGAGAATCAAATGTTTCGATCTCGCTGATCGCCAACGAGACGACGCCCGCGGCCGCGTTCTACGAAGAGCTGGGGCTGCGGCAGCACCGGTGCTTCAAGTTCTACGCCGGCAGGGTGAAAGCGGAGGGGATCAGGCGGTAGCCGAGGGCTGGTACGCCTCCCAGAGTGCCCGGTAGTAGCGGAGGATGCGCTCCCCGTCAGGATTGGCCGGTATCTCCGCCAGCGTGTAGCCGTCGTAGCCGTCGCGGTGGAGCTTCGCGAACAGGTCGCGCCAGGGGTAGGCGTTGTGCAGCTCGTTGATGTGCACCAGCCCGATCTTGTCGCGCAGCAACCCGTAGGCTTCGTCGATGGAGCCGTCCACCGCCTCGCCCGGGTTCGCGTTCCAGCAGAGGAAGGCGTTGTCGTGGTCGGCGTGGTCGATGATGGCGCGCATGCGGCGAGGCTCCTGCGTCTCGCGGCCGTGCACCTCGACCCTGACGGCGACGCCGAGGTCCGCCGCCGCCTGCGCGCACTCGCGGACGGCCAAGCCGATCTGCTCCAGGGTCTTCTCCTCGGGGATGCCCGCCCCGGTCTGCAGACCGTTGGGGCGTACCTTGACGCCGGGACAGCCGAGGTCGGCGGCGAGCTTCGCGTAGGCGAGGGTGCCGTCGATGTTCTGGCGCACGACCGCCGGGTCGATGGCATGGAACTCGAACGCGCTGCCGAGCCCGGCGATTTCCACGCCGGCGTCAGCAAACCTCTGGCGCACCTCCGCGCGTTCCGCCGCGCTCAACTCCACCTCCACGCCATGCGAGTGGGTCGTCCGGAGCTCGACGCCGGAGAATCCGGTCGCGGTGCACATGCGGATGATCGTGGGCACGTCCCACTCCAAGGCGATCTGATACGTGACGAAACCAAGTTTCACAGGCAACCCTCTCAACGCTGGTGAACGCGGGGCCGTACCGTAGTTTACGGGAGTCGCCCTGTCCACGCGCCGCCTCACGGTCGCCGACCCCCTCGGAGCCATGCTCGTATTCCGGGGAGAGAGATCGGTCGAGCGCGGGTGCATGCCTGGTCGGCATCTCGGTCAGGAGGTTCTCCGCCCAGGTAGCGGGGCGGATCGATCCTGGCGCGTACCGCCGCATCGTCGCTCTCCGGTACGCCGGCGACCATGCGCAACGGCACCACTCCGCCCCAGAACGGCAACAGGTAGTCGGCCCTGTTCTCCATCGGCGGGCCGGTGCGTGTCTTGGCGGATACCTCCGCGAGCGGGAACTCGATCACCGAGGTGATGGCCAGCTCCTCCGCGGTCGGCGGCCGCAGATCGCCGGTGCGTCCCGGAATGAGGCTCTCCACCAGAGCGTCGAGCGCGCGGCGCTTGCACGCGCCGTGCACCGCGCGTCCGCATGCATGGATGACCACGGACCGATAGTTCATGGACGAGTGAAACGCGGAGCGTGACACCACCAGCCCGTCGAGATGGGTAATCGTGATGCACGCGGGCGCCCCGTCCTCGAGCGTCCGCAGCATGGTGCTGTGGCGGTTGCCGTGCACGTACACGCACTCGCCGATGCGTGCGATGGCGGTGGGCAGGACGCGCGGCGTGTGGTCGACCACGAAGCCGACGTGGCATACGACCGCCTCGTCGATGATCGCGTGCACGGTGTCCCGGTCGTACGCAGCGCGCGTCGGACTCCGGCGCACACGGCTGCGCTCGGTGGGGGCGTAGGTCTCAACTGAGTCGTTCATCGGCACTCCCTCGCATCCATTCACGACAGCTCTACACGAGCAGGTACCTGTCAGATACCATCGAGTTTGATACCAGGAAAAGATCCAATACATGAAATTGGATAGAACCATTCCGCAACCATGAGAGACATCCACCAGTTGCCGCCGGAAGTCGCTCCCGATCCCGGCTCCGGGGAGCCGCTCTATCGGCAGATCTACCGAAGCCTGCGGGCAGCCATCCTGGCGGGTCGGCTCCAGCCGGGCACTCGACTCCCCTCGACCCGGGCGGCGGCGATCGAGCTGGGGGTGGGGAGAAACACCGTGATCGCCGTCTTCGAGCAGCTCGCCGACGAGGGCTTCGTCCGCTCCCGGGTCGGCGATGGCACGCGGATCGCGGAGGTGGATGCTGCGGCGATCCGCCGCTCTCTGAAGGGCCCCCGGGAAGGGTCCGGCACGCGGCTCGATTCGGCGCCGGCCGCCGGGGCCGCGGCTCTCTCCGAACGGGGCAGAGCGCTGTCCGGCGTCCCGCGGGGATCGGTTGCGCAGGGCGCGTTCCAGACCGGGCTCCCCGACATCGCGGCGTTTCCGCATCGCACGTGGGCGCGGATCGTGGCCCGCCACGCCCGTGCGCCGGAGGCGGAACGGCTCGGATACGCCGACGCCGCCGGCGACCCGCGGCTGCGCGCCGCCATCGCCGGCTACGTCGCGGCGGCTCGCGGCGTGGAGTGCTCCCCGGAGCGGGTGATCGTCGTTACCGGCGCGCAGGCCGCCCTCGACCTCGCCGCGCGCCTGCTCCTCGATCCCGGGGATCCGGCCTGGCTCGAGGATCCCGGCTACCTCGGGGCACGGGCAGCGCTCGTCGCCGCCGGCGCCCGGATCGAACCGGTTCCCGTGGATGTGCAGGGCATGGATGTCGAGGCCGGGGAGGCGCGCTGTCCCAGAGCTCGACTGGCCTACATCACCCCTTCGTGCCAGTACCCCATGGGGTCCACCCTGGTGCTGGAGCGCCGCCTCCTGCTGCTCGACTGGGCGGAGCGCGCGTGCGCCTTCGTGATCGAGGACGACTACGACAGCGAGTACCGCTACCGCGGCCGGCCGATCGCCTCGGTACAGGGGCTCGACCCCCACGGCCGGGTGGTCTACGTCGGCACCTTCGCGAAGACGATGCTACCCGCGCTCCGTGTGGGCTACCTCATCGTCCCGGAAGGCTTGCAGGCCGCGTTCGCCAACGCGGTGCGCAACACCGGACAGACGGCGCCGCAGCCGGTGCAGGGCGCTCTGGCGGAGTTCATCGACTCCGGTCACTACGGCGCTCACGTCCGGCGCATGCGGAATCGCTACGCCCAGCGCCAGGCCCTGCTGATCGCGCTGGTCCGCGAGCATCTTGCCGGGACGATCGAGCTCGCGCCGACCGACTCGGGCATGCAGGTGGCCGGGTGGCTTGCCGATGGCGTGGACGATCGCGCCGTCGCCGAAACCGGCCGCCGGGCCGGCCTCGCCCTGCGACCCCTGTCGCCATACTGGCTGGGACCGGGCGCGCGGCCGGGCCTGCACCTCGGCTACGCTGCGGTGTCAGAGGACGACTTGGGACCGGCCGTGCAGCGGCTTGCGCGCGTCATCGGCCGACATGGGAGGTCACTAGAGAACTCCCCACGTTCCATGCAAAGAGAGTAGCCGCTTGATCTTCAAATGACACTCGATTTGCCCGGCAACGGTCTACGCTCAAGAGTGACGATATTTGCGAATTAGGAAACGACAGAAGTGCAGGAGATTCGGTATGGTGGTGGTAGGCCGACGGGTGGTACAACCGTACATTGGGCCGCTTGACGCTACGGTGCCAGTCTATCATGCTCAGCACGCCATGTCGCTGGGAACAACGCTCGCCGACATTACGACGCGGCTACGCAAGAACGGGTACCCGAACGAGCAGGCGATCTCGCAAGGAATCGTCCTTAGGCTACTTCGGGAACTGGGTTGGGACACGTATGATCCCACTGTGGTCTGGCCCGAATACCAGACAGGCGACGGAAGGGCGGACTTCGCACTGTGTCATCCGCGATCGAAGCCGGCGATCGTTATCGAGGTCAAGCAGGTGGGCAGAGCGGAAGGCGCTGTGAGGCAGGCGCTACAGTACGCCTTCCACTGTGGCGTGCCTTTCGTAGTTCTCACCGATGGCAGATTCTGGAACTTCTATCTTCCAGCTGCACAGGGTGACTACGAGGATCGACGGATCCATCGGCTTGACCTGTTCGATTGCTCGGCGAGCGAAACCTCCGAAGCGTTTCAGCGCTATCTCGCTCACGAGAACGTGGTATCCGGCCAATCGCTCAAGACTGCACAAGCCGAGTACGACACGCTCAGCAAACGCTCCCAAGCGACAGGGGCCATGTCTGAAATCTGGCGAGAATTGGTGGAAGAAAAGGACGAGGCACTAATCGAGATTCTGCTGAACGCCGTGGAATCCAAGGTAGGGTACCATCCGAACCCCGACGACGCTGCGGAGTTTCTGAGTACTCGGCTTGTCTTGATACCCGCAGCACCTCAGTCCGGGAGTACTATCGCACATACCGGCTCATCCGACGTAGCACCTTTAAGCCGTGCCAAGGAAGGCGTGAGCACTGTGTCGAAGACACGTGTCGACAAGACCATCTCGCCTGTATCTCCGGGCAGCGTGGTGCCTCCTGCCGGCGAAAAGAGGCTCTATATTTCCGGTAAGGAATATCAATTCACCACCGCTAACAAAGCAATGGCCATTGTCTTTAGCGAGCTGGCGAAGAGAGATCCCTCCTTTCTCGAACGTTGTGCCCGCCATCCACGCGCTCAAGGCAGAACGCGGCGCCGCATCGGGCGAACGCCGGCGGAACTCTATCCGCACGACAAGAAGTTTTGGCCTGCTCACGAGAAGCTGCCGGGAGGATGGGTGATTGCTACTCACCTCAGCAACGCAGACAAGCGCCGGTTCATTGAATTCGCCGCACAAGTCGCCGGGCTACAACTAGACAAGGATATCGTGATCCCATTTTGAAGCGAAGAGTTAGGCTGAAATGCTCTGCTCACCGACGCGAACCCGGTCTGTGAGTGGTGAAGTGGGGGATGGAGTAGGCGACTTCCTGGTTTCTTATTCCCGCCGTTGGGCTAACTTGGCCCGAAGATCCTCTTCGAGCTCCGGTGGGGAGCCCAGTCGGGGATTGGCCTCGGATCCGCCGCCCGGACGTACGTTATCGAACAGCTGCTCAGACGCCTTGCCGGTCATTCCTAGACGCGGTGGCTAGTGTATCGTTCGCTCACGCGCTGGAGGCCGGTGATCTGTCCTCCATACGGAGCATGCCTAAAGCCGACTATCACTGCCACTGCTACTTCGGTACCCGTATCGAGAACGTCGAACGCTGGTTGGGGCGCTCGCTGGAGCGACCGATGGTCGCGTTGCGAGGGCTACAGGGCATGCTGGACTACGCATCCCGCGCCATCGATCCGTACGTGAACTCGCGTGCCGGCTTCGAATTCACGGCGAATGCGGCCGTAGACGATGCGGCCGCAGACGGCGTGCGGCGACTGGAGATGAGCTTCGATGTGCGCGCGGCCGGCCACTACGATGCGGGATTCGCCGCGTGGGCCTCGTTTATCGAGAGCTTGGTGAAGCGCCATCGGGATCGGATCGATCTGCGACCGGAACTGGGGATCGCGCGAGAGATCGTCGGCAACGCGGAGATCGAGGATCGTGTCCGCGAAGCGATCGACTCGGGCCTGTTCAAATCAATCGACCTGTACGGCGATGAGGACGCCTGCGCCCTTGCTCCCGTGATCCCGCTCTATGCCCGCGCTCGATCGGCAGGGATGAAGCTGAAGGCCCACTTGGGTGAGTTCGGCGGCGCGGAGCGGATGAGAGAGCACGCTGAGCGACTCGACGTATCGGAAGTCCAGCACGGTATCGCGGCGGCAGAGTCCGAGGACGTCATGAGCTGGCTGGCGAGAAACGGGATTCGGCTGAACATCTGCCCTTCGAGCAACGTCATGCTGGGCGCGGTGTCCTGCCTCGCGTCACACCCCGTCCGCGTGTTGTTCGACCACGGTGTCGAGGTGACGATCAACACGGACGATCTCATGATCTTCGGTCAGAGCGTGTCGCAGGAGTACCTGAACCTGTTCAACGCCGGCGTTTTCTCAGCCGATGAGCTTGACGTCGAGCTAGTCCGTGCGGAGATCGCGCCTCACTTCGCGAGTCCCTTGACGAGACTCAAGCCCACGATGCTCAGCAGCCCCAGCTTCAGACAGCCCGGCAGCTTCGCCTGGGCCAGAACGCGGTTCTCCTCAAGCGTCATTCAATTGCTTCACGGATATTCTCACCAGCGTTGACGCTGGCGCCGACGTCCCCTTGGCCGACGGCAACGGACAGGGCGAGCCGGCGGCAGCAGGCAGGGTCACGAAGCAACCCCACGCCGGTCGATCACCCCGGCGTCTTGCGAATCCCGGCTCGCTGGCCGTGCCGCCGGCGCGTGCCGGGGATTGTCGGCTACCCCACAGGGACGTATGGTTCCCATCCACGAGACCTCCCATGGCCGATACCGCGCAGCAGGAACCCGCAACCCCACAGGAGATCTGGAACATCCTCCGCGAGGTCTCCGCGGTGCAGCAGGAGACCGCGCGCCGGATGCAGGAAACCGCCCGCCAGATGCAGGAGACCGCCCGCCGCATCCGCGAGCTGAACGAGCTGTTCAACGGACAGTGGGGCAAGCTGATGGAGTCGCTGGTGGAAGGCGACCTCGTCAAGCTCCTCCAGCGACGGGGCATCGCCGTGCACCACACGGTCACCAACCCGCGGCAGAACTACGGCGAGCGGCGCTGGGAGTTCGACATCGTGGCCGTCAACGGCGAGGAGGTCGTGGTGGTGGAAGTCAAGACCTCTCTCAGGGTGCCCGATGTCGATCGTTTTATCGGGCGGTTGCACGAGTTTCCGGAACTGATGCCCGAGTATGCCGGCCGCCGGATCTACGGCGCGGCCGCCTATCTGAAGGCATACCAGGAGTCCGACGTGCGTGCCGAGCGGCTCGGCCTGTTCGTGATTCGGGCGACCGGCAGCAGCGCCAGCATCACCAACCGGGAGGAGTTCACGCCGCGCACGTTCGGCCACCGGAGCACGGCCCCCGGCCGTCGATAGGATACCCGATGGCCCGAACATTCGCGGTCGAGGAGATGATCGACAGGCCGGCAGCGGAGGTGTGGGAGGCGCTGACCGACTGGAGCAACGCCCACCGGTGGATGCCCGGCGTGGACCGGATGGAGGCTCAGGGCGAGACCGCGGAGGGCACGGAGATCCGCTTCCAGGCCCGCAACGCGGAACGGGCATCGGTCATCGCCCGTTGCGAGACCGGGCGCTCGATCGTGCTGCGCTCGGTGCAGGGTGGAGTGACCGCCGACTACACCTACGAGCTGCATCCGGCCGGAGACGGCGCCACCCGCGTGACGCTGGTGGCCGAGTGTCGCTTTCGCGGGTTGCTGCTCCTGCTGATGTCGCCGCTCATCCGCCACGCGATCCGCAGAGCCGACAGCATCCAGCTCGAGCGGCTCAAGGAGGTCGTGGAGGCTGGCTGACCTCGTCCGTGCACTACAACATGATCATGGCGGGGCGATTTCCAGGTCTCTAAGGATTTTGCGGGCGATGAATCTGTTTCAACTCACGATGTCTCGGCACCGCCGAGGCTCTCCGAGTTCTGCGGTTGACATAAATGGTGTGGTTGCTTCCTTCTCGGAGTAGTTCGCAGCCGTTCTGTTCAAGGTGACGAATGAGGTCTCGCCTCTTCATGCCCGCAAGTTGACAGGCTCCCGAATCACGTCTTGAGTGTCGTCAAGAGACTCTTGGGCCAAGATGCGGTTCGCCTCAAGCGTCATCTCGATCGCTTCCAGGAGATTCTCGCGAGCTTCTTGTAGAGTCTTTCCCTGAGTGTTGGCTCCCGGTAGTTCCTCCACGAACCCGATGTATCCTTCAGGTACCTTCAGATAAACTGCTGTCAGTGTCATCTCTCACTCCAGTTCTCTCGCGGAGGTTAGTCCCGGCCGTGCTGTACCAAGCCTTGGCCACAGCGTACCATTTATAGGTCTTCCGGGTTTCGTGTGGGCGAAACCACGGGAGGGGTGCCCGGCGGCTGCGGGGCTCATCCTTCAGGAATGCGCGTTGAGACATGCGGCGCGTGCCGATGGCGGTGATGCGCTCCACATAATAATCTCAGGTTTTCGGGATCGGCGCCGCCCCCCAGCGCATACGGCAGGATGTGGTCTATCTCGATCATATGTCGTGAGTTGCAGCGGCGTCCAGTCTGCCGATCGACGTACCTGCAGCGGCCGCCGTCGCGCTGCCAGACCTGTCGTTTCACCGCCGCCGGAATCGCGCGGCCCGAAGCGCGGGGCTTCGCCGTCACAGTGGCGGCGCGGGCCGGCTCTCGTCCGGTAGCGGCCCGGCGGTCCGTCGCTTCCTGCCGGCTCGGCGAGCGTGCGGAGGCCGGTGTCGGCTGCCTCGCCCGCTCCGGCGTCGGAGTGGTGCCGGCGGGAGTCGCCGCACCCGACACCGTCAGGGCGTGACCGGGCTTGGGCTCCGGGGCGGCCTGGTGCTTCGACGCCGAAGCCGGCTTTGCGTCGCGCTCCGCCGGCCGGCTGCCGGTGCGGGCCCGTCGCGGCTGCCGGCTCGGGTCGTGGCGTTCGAGCGCCTCCTGGCGGCGGCGGCCGCCGCGGCTTGCGCGATGCGCCCGACGAGTTGCCCCAGCGTCATGCGCGGGTCCGCGTGCGAGAGCAGCCCGCGGAGCTGCTCCAGCCCCTGCTGGCATTCGGCGTCGATGAGCGCCTTCAACTCGTAGCGGCCGTCGCCGAGCGGGCGCATCCGGTCGGCCGGCGTCGCCAGCTCCGGGTCCAGGTCGGCCAGCATCCGGCGGACTTGGCGCGCGCTCTTGCCGGCCGCGTCCTCCACCAGTTTCTGCCTTCCCGCCGCATCGAGCACCAGCGGCGGCGAAGCGGGAGGAACTGAGGTCCGGGGCGGCGTGGTATCGGCCGCCGGACCGTCCGGCGCCGGAGACCCGGACGGCGCCGAACCCGGCGGTACGTCCGGCGGAAGCCGCGGCCGCAGCGTTCTCCGGCGCTGAGCCCGCCGGCGCACGCGACGCGGTGCCGCAGATGGGCCCGCTCCGCCGCTGCCGGTCGAACGCCCACTGCAGCTCCGCTGCGGCGCTCAGCGTCAGCGAGCCGTCGCGCAGCCGCTCGCGCGCGCCCGGCTGGTCGGCGCACAGCCGCACGGCGCCGATGCGCCGCGCCGCGGCGGCGTCGCTGTAACCGAGCTCGCGCACCGCGTAGTCGAACAGGCTGGAGCAGCCACGCTGCAGGTAGAGTCTGCGGGCATCGATCTCGGCCAAGTGGTCGATGACGGCGCCGAGCAGGTGGCGTTCGTGGCGGACCAGGGTGCTGATCTGACGCAGCAGCTCGCGGTCGGAGAGGGCGCCGACGGTGGAGGTGATGGCAGCAAGGGAGGGCGCGTGAAGAGTGGTGGTGTTCATGGTGTAAAGGTAATACTGGTTTCGAGATGGAACTCATTGGCAAGTCCGGGACGGGCGGACGATTCACGCGCAAGATGGCGCTAAAGGGGGTACTGGTCAGCCGCAAGGGCGCACGAGCTTCCGGGAGACCGGAAGGGACCGCAGCGTGCGCTGGCGTGCCACCTCGCAGGCGCACATTGCCGTCAAGACCCTGCGGCACGATTTCCCACTTTTTTGGGCGCGCTCGCTGCCGAGCCGGGCTCGGGAGAGTCAGGACCCCGTCGACCTCGATGCCGCCGACCGACCTCCTGCCGCCCGTGCCCTTTCTGGTCCGAGTTGCGGCGGTCCGATCAGTACTCCGCCGGCCACGTCACGCGAGCACCGCACCATACGGAGTCCTGAAGCCCCCTATTTCTTTGGGGCTTATATACAAAAGTGACACGATGATGTAATAGAAAAGCTTGATGATCAGGACGATAAGTGCTACAGCCAAACTGTCAAGGAAGTCGCACGAAGCTCTTGATGGATGTCTGCGGCAATTGACGGACCTGTACAATGCGAGTCTTTCTAAGCGCAAGGATGCGTATGAGCATGATGGCCGAAAGGCGCAGTACCTTGATCAGCAGACTAGGATGATATCCTTCAATTCAATCAGAGTTTCGATTCGATAGCTAGCCTGTGAAAAGTCTTGTGCTTTTGTAAAGTCGTTATAGACAATGACACAGTCAATACCGGCCGCCACGGCTGAGTTCAGACCTCTGGATGAGTCCTCCACAACCAGTGTCTCTTCTTTGGTGGCTCCGAGGCGCTTTAAGCCGGTCAGGTATGGTTCGGGGTGCGGCTTGGTGAGCTTATAGTCTTCGCGAACAAGGACGAAATCCATGAATTGTCTAACTTGGCGCTTTTCGTGGATAATTTCAAAATCCACACGTTTTGCAGTCGTCACGATAGCCATGCGGACGTATTTTGACAGTTCAGCAAGAGTTTCAACGACGCCTTCAATCTCAATGGCTTCTGTTCTTAGATATTCCTGATAATGATCATTACGAACCGCGCGCTGCCTGCTGATGGTGTGTTCATCAATACCTGCCGCCCTGGCTTGGGCCCAAGTGCCCAATCCCTGGTTCATGTCCCGGAGGTATTGATCCTTGTCCAAAGTCAAACCAATGTCCGCCAGGGCGCGTTCTCCAGCTTTGTAATACCAGAATTCGGTATCCACCAGAACGCCATCATGATCGAAGAGTATGTACTTTTTCACTCTCTTGATCCTCTCCGGTAGCCGCGGCAACCATGTCCGCCATCACGAATCGCACCGTGATCACTGATAAGTAAACGGGCCACTGATAATTGCGTTGTCGGTGATAGCTCGCTCCAAACTGACTCCACGGCAGATATGCGCGAAGATTGCGGGACTAAGGCGCCATCCAATAGTGATGATCGTATGCTCCCTATGTTGTTTTGACTTCTCATCGAGGAACTCGCGAACTCTCTGCGCGGGCACCCGCCGAGTTTGGAGCGGCCCGCCAGCAAGTCGTCCGTGGAGGACCTCCGTGCCTGCTTCCTCCGGTTAAATGGATACCCCAGAGGATCTTGTTACTGCAAGAACAGCTATCATATATAATCCCCGTTTCTTTCACATCGTTGCACGATAAGTCGGGCGCTCGAGCAGCTCAAGAAAGATCGCGGAGGTCAGATGGCCCGGGCCGAGCGCTCAGGAGCCGGCCGGCACGTTCGCGGACTCGACGATCCGCAACCACTCGTCGGCCGACGGGCAGACCGATGCGGGGTCTCTCCGGCTGCGGGCGATGAACCCCGGCACCTGCTGCCGGCCGGTGGGAAGGTCGGGGTGCGAGTAGCGCAGGTCGAGGCTCCAGCGGATGTGGTCGGAGACGTTGGGTATCGAGCGGTGCATGGTCTTGTGCTGGGTCAGCAGCACGCCGCCGACGCGCACCGGACAGAGCACGTGCTCGCCGTCGGGGAGCTGCTCGTCGATGACGCCCTTGAAGTTGCCCGCCGGTCCCATCCCGCGCTCGTGGCCGATCAGCGGCGCCCGGTGGCTGCCGGCGATGACCTCCATGCAGCCGTTCTCGCGCGTGGCGTCGACCAGCGGGATCCAGAGGTTGATCATGAAGGTCTCCTCGGCGTCGGGCTGCAGGTAGCCCAGGTCCTGGTGCCAGGGCACGACCCCCTCGTCCTGGTACGGCCGCTTGGCGCGGACGTTGAACTGCGGATGGGCCAGGATCTCCGGCCCGATCACGGACTCGACGATGTCGAGGAGCGACGGACAGCAGTAGATCCGGAACATGCCCGGCGTGCGCTGCTTGCCGCGGCCCAGGTCCAGCAGGGGGGCCGGGTCGTCGAGCTGCAGCGCCAGCGCGTGCAGCCGGCGCTCGAACGGTTCCTCTGCGTGCGCGTTGGAGAGACGGCCGTCGGCCAGCGCGGCGCGTGCGAATACGTCGATGTTCCCGTCGAGCTCCGCGCGGAACGGCTGGAGCACCGCCGGGTCGATGGCGTCGTCGACGAGGAGGTAGCCCTCCTCTCGGAAAAAGGCGAGTTGCTGCTCGGTGAGTCCGGACATGGGTTCCTCCGGTCAGGCTGCTTCAGTGTACCCCGATTCGGCCGCGCGCACGCCAGTGAGCGAAGCGAACCTCACCCGAAGAGTGAACCTTTTGCCCTCGAACGACGCCCTGTGAGATGAAGCCGGACAAGGAACGATGGAACATCCGAGCGATCAGGCTCTCACCCGGGAGATCAGGAACGGCGACAAGAACGCCTTCGTGGCGCTGGTGCGGCGCTACGAGCGGTCGCTGGGCGCGCTGATCCGCGACCGCCTGGGGTCGGCCGACGCAGTCGAGGACGTGCTGCAGGAGACGTTCATGCGGGCGTGGTCGGGGCTGCGAGTGCAAGAGCCCGGGAACGTGCGCGCATGGCTCTACCAGGTGGCGCGAAACCGCTGCAACGACTTCCTGCGTTCGGCGCAGCGGCGGGAGCGGATCGTCGAGGCCGAGAAGCTCGCGCTGACCGTGAACCGCATGGGAGTCGCGGACGCGCGCGGGCGCCGGTCGGCGGACGCCGTGATCGATGCCATGGAGGCGGTTCCGGAGCAGGAACGGCGGGCGATGCGGGCGTTCTACCTGGACGGCATGACCATCGCGGAGATCGCCGCGCGCCATCGCTGCCCGCCGGGGACGGTGAGGCGGCGGCTGTCCCACGGCCGCGACCGGGTGCGCAGAGAGTTGGGCATCACCAAGACGAGGAGGGGTACGACGATGCGTGTCGAGAGCAAGGAATCCGGGAAGCAGTCATTTCCCGAGAGGCGCCCGGAGATCACGGTCACCAGGAGCGCGGGGCAACCGTTCTCGATCGACCTTCGCGAGCTGGCATGGTGGTTCATCGTGCCGGAGGTCGGCGAACGGGTGCGCTGGGCGGAATACGAGCAGACCCGCGACGGTTCGGCGCCGAAGCTGACCGAGGTCAACGGGATGGTCGCCCGGCGCCCGGCGGTCGTGCACGGACGGGAGTGCGTGGAGATCGAGGTCGACGAGCAGGCGTTGCCCGACCGGTCCGGGCTGGTCCCGCGCGGCCACCCCCCGGACGCCGAGTATCAACGCAGCAGGGTCTGGGGAAGGCTGGACGACGCGGAGGTGCAGTGGGTGGCCTACGAGTCCACCCGGAGGGGCGACGGCACCAGAGAGCTGCAGACCTTCCTCGACGAGAGCTGGGAGTACAACTTCGGGTCGCTTTCTCGCTTGATCGAGGACAAGGACTACCTGACCGAGAGGCCGGACGGAACGCTCGAACGAAGTCCGGACACGCCCAACATGTTCTCGAGCGGCCTGTTCGACCTCCGCATCGGCGAGCGGGAGTTCGCGTGCATGCGGGTCTTCGACATCGAAGCGGATGCAACCGAAGCCGACACCTTGCTTCTGGCCTACCTCAACCGCGAGGGCCGTACGGTCATGACCCGGAGGTACAACGGAAACCGCTGGGGCAAGCTGGACCAGCCTCCCCACCGGACCGGTGGTACGGAGATGACCTGGGAAGAGGAGCTGCCGCATGCCGACCGGCTGGTGATCGACGGCATGACCTACGTGCACCAGTGGGACTACCTGACGGAGGAGGCCTGCGGCCTGTAGCAACGCTCAGGGGAACGACCTACCCGCGCTCCTCCCTGAGAGCTTCGAGCTCGGCGATCGCCTCGAAATCGCGCGGACGCCCGGCTGCGCGTTTCGTCGCGATCAGCGTGTTCAGATCAAGGCATCTGCACGGCAGGCCGAACAGGTCGAGAGGGACTGTGAAGGGCAGGAGTTCATCGTAGCCGCCGCCTCCAGGAATGTCGCCAAGCAGGTCGATAGCGCCCAGGTCGGTGATCAAGGTGAAGTTGAGCCCGGCATTCAGCGTCTCGGCGTCCCAGCGGAACGGGAGGCCCGGCGGGGCGCCGCGCAGATACGGGGCATGCTCCGACAGCGCGCGCTGCACGCGCTCCAGGTTCGACGCGGATCGTGCGTACACGACGTCGACGTCTTGCGTCGAGCGTGCCGCGCCGTGAGCGCGCGCCGCCAATCCACCGACCAGGATGAAATCGACGCCGCTTCCGACCAGCGCCCTCAAGAGACCTTCAAAGTCGGTCACAGGCGAGTCCGCCGCAAGGACCGTTGCAACTCCTGGGCAAACCGTTCGAGCGCCACCAGCTCTCGCACTCGCTCGTCGGGCGTCTTGCGAAGCTGTTCCCGGAGCAGGGTGCGATCGACATCCTTCTTGTAGAGGTCGATGATGTCGTCGATTGAAGACCGGTGCCGATGGCTCTCAGCGGGCATGACGCAACCCGAGGATGTGGTCGGTCGGCACCTTCAGCCCGGGAAGCATGTCGTTTGCGTCCTTTGGTCACCGATGCTACCACAGACGATCCGCATTCGGCCGCGCCGACGCCAGCGTGACCGGTGATCGACGCCGTAACCTGCGCGCACCATGAATCTCGCCTCACTCACCGGATCGAAGGCGTTCGGCAGGGCATATCGGTGCATGCTCGACAATGACCCGCATGCGCCGGGAAGCGCCGATCGCGAGATCGTGGCGAGCATGATCCGGCTCTGCGATGAGACCGCTGGCTACCTCTATGACGGCCATACGAGCCGGTCGATCGGTTTTACCGAGGGAGCTCGTCCAGGGCTGGAACGCTTGTGTGCCGAGGCTGGTTCGCCCGCGAGGAGTCCCGAGCATCGCGTCGATGCCATCGCGGATCTCACGCGTGGTCTGGCTGGGAAGAGTCCCGCCGGCGGGCTGTCCGCGATGAGGTTCGGAGGCACGGAAGAACAGATCATCGAACGGGGCTCCGACTGGTGCGCGGACGTGGCCCGGGTCGCGTGTGCGCTGTATCAGGTTGCCGGGTCTCCGTGCCGCATGGTGTATCTGTTCGATCTCCGGGCCGCCTACAGCGGGCACGTGATCGTCGAGGTTCATCGTTCCGGGAGGTGGGGTGCGGTCGATCCGAGCTCCGCCGTCGTGTATCGCACGGCCGGGGGCACCCCCGCGACCACCTGGGAGCTCATGAACGATGCCGGCCTGGCGAGGCGGCACGCAGGACCGGAAGCCTGGTACACGAACCCTGAGCAGTTTGCGGCAGCCGGGATCGCGAACTACCACGTACGGGATGCCGCGCGGTACGAGTACACGGTGACGGGCGTGAACGACTACACGCGCGCCGTCCTGTGCATGGCCGAGCGCGGATGGCCGGGCGGCCTTCGCTGGCTGCACGGCGAGACTGACGGGTAGGGTAGCGCGATGCCGCAGCTCGCCTGGTCGGAGGTGCAGACCGCCGTGCGCGCGGTCGAGTCTCAACAGACGCCGGCGCTGCATGCGGCGTTCCTGGAGTGCGCCGATGCCGCCGCACTCGACCCGTCGTTCGCTCCGGTGCCGGAGGGCGAGATCGCCGAGCTGGTGGCGCGCTCGGAAGCAGACGCGTCGCAGGCGCGCGGCTTCCGGATGCGGAGCATCCACGCCGGCCCTGGCGGCGAGCTGGCCGGCTACTTCCACGTCATGGAGGACGTGCCCGCGCCGGGGGACGTGTGGCTCTCGATCCTGGCGATCCGGCCGCGGTTCCGGCGGAGTGGCGTCGGCACGGCGGTGGCCGCCCGCCTCAAGCGGGAGCTGGCCGCCGGTGGGTTCGGTTTCGCCCTGGCGCGCGTCTTCCTGGCCAACGTGCCGGCGCTGCGGTTCTGGATGCGGCAGGGGTTCACCCAGGTCGTCCCGCACCGCGGCGACTACGTCGGCTTCGACCTGGGGAAACCCTGCATCGTCCTGCGGGCAACGCTCGGCGAGTAGCCGGTCGGCTCGGGCGGTTGCGCCGCCGCGAGCGGGGCGGGCAGAATCCGTCGCCCTGCCATGCACGACACCGAAGCCATCTCCCCCATAGGCCGGCGCATCCACGTCGTCGGCAACAGCGCATCGGGGAAGTCCACGTTCGGCAGGCGGCTCGCCGAGGCGCTGGACGCCCCGTTCGTGGAGCTGGACGCGCTCAACTGGCAGCCGGGTTGGGTCTCGCTCACCGACACCGATCCCGGTGAGCTCGACCGCTGGATGCGCGAAGCGACCGGCGGCGAGCGGTGGGTGGTCGCGGGCTCCTACATGAGCCGCTCGCAACGGACGTTCTGGGACCGCCTCGATTGCGTGGTCTGGCTCGATCTGCCGATGCCGCTCCTGCTCTGGCGCGTGCTGAGGCGCACCTGGAAGCGCTGGCGATCGAAAGAGCTGCTGTGGGGGACCAACTACGAGCGGTTCTGGCCGCAGTTCCTGATCTGGAAGAAGCACGAGTCGCTGCTCGCCTGGATCGTCACCCAGCACGCCCGCAAGCGGCGGGGCATGGTGACGTACCTGTCGGATCCGCGCTGGTCGCACATCCGGTTCGTGCGGCTGACCTCGACCCGCGAGGTGGAGGCGTTCGCCGCCGCGGTGGAGCGCGCCGTGGGCGCCGAGCCGCTCGACGCGGCCACCCCGCGGGCGGAGCCCGATTCGGCGGGCACCCCCGGCTGACGGTCGTTTACGGCTCGACCGGCGGGAGGCGGTAGACCCGGCGGGCCGTGCCGCTGAACAGGGCGTCCTTGTCGGCTTCGGAGAAGTCGGCGGTCATCAGCTTGAAGGCGTCGTAGAGCACTCGGTAGGAGACCGATGCCTTCTCCACCGGGAAGTTGCTCTCGAACATGCAGCGCTCGGGGCCGAAGCGGTCGATGGTGTGCAGGTAGTAGTCCCGCTGCGCCGCCGCGAACTCGTCCGCCGTGACCGGCGCCGCGCGCTCGTGCCAGCCGAAGCCGTTGTCGGGCATGGCCATGCCGCCCAGCTTGGCGGCCACGTTCGGGCAGGCCGCCGCCGTGGCGATGCTCGCCTTCCACTCCTCGAAGACCTCCGCGCGCCGGCCGCGCCAGCGCCCCACGCCGAGCGGCGTGCCGAAGTGGTCGAGGATGATGAGCGTGTCCGGGGCGCTCCGAGCCAGCGCGATGAACTCGTCCATCTGGTAGTGGTAGTGCCAGCTCTCGTAGGTCAGCCCCCGCCGGCCCAGCAGCCGTACGCCGTCGCGGAACGGCTCCTCCGCCGCCAGCCCGGCGCGGGCCGGTCCCGGCGCGTTCTCGAACCCCGGGCGGTGCGTGCCGCGCGCCAGCGGATGGCGGATCCCGCGCAGGCGGCCGCCGGCGGCCTCGGCGTGCGCGTCCAGCACCTCCGCCACCGCCGGACCCAACGACAGGTCGGCGAAGGCGACGATGCCGGCGATTTCCGGGCCGGGGCCGTCCGCCGACGCGCGCGCCATCGCTTCCACCCACTCGGTCTGGCCCACGGGCCGCAGGTGCTCGGGACCGCCGCCGCGGTAGTTGGTCCGGCACTCGACGAACACCGTCTGCACGACGTTGTGACCGCAGCGCACGTCGGCGTACAGGTCTCTTAGAAGGTAGGTGCCGCGTTCGTCTCCGCTCCACAGGTGGTGGTGCGGATCGACGATCTGGCGGGTGGGATCAAGCACCGCGGCCATCACCGCCCTCCGCCGCGCCGGACTCCAGCGGCCGGCCCGGCAGCGGCCGGCGCCCGTGCACGGCGTCCCAGCGGTCCTGCGCGTCCTGCAGGATACGCATCGTGGGCAGCACCGAGCGGCCGGTCACCGAAGGAGCTCGCCCCTCGGCCAGCGCGGTCACGAAGTCGGCCGTGCAGCGCGCGCAGTTCTCCTGCTCGCTGTCGATGCGCTGCGTGCCGGCGCCCGTGGTCAGGGTGTTCTCCAGGATCTGCAGGCGGTAGGAGTCGCGGTCGGTGACGATCATCGTGTCGTACAGGCGCTCGCGCGAGTAGTAGGAGCCGGAGCAGAGCAGGCTCTGATCGGCCTCGGTCTCGACCAGCAGGACGACCTCCATCGGGATGCCGGTGCGCGGGTCCGGCGCCGGCATGAAGCTGCTCACCGACCGCACCGGAGAGCCCTCGACCGCCAGCATCCACAGCCCCAGGTCGAGCAGATGCGTGGTGTGATGCCACAGCAGGTTGTCGATCCAGCTCCGATGGTAGCCGGTCGCGCCGATGTTCTTCAGGCGATGGATGAAGAAGCGGCCGTGGAAGTGGCGGATGTGCTCCGCGCCTGCGGCAAGCCGCTCGCGCAGCTCCGCCCGCTCCCTGCGGAAGCGCATCGGGTGGACGACGCCGAGCGGGAGCCCGCGGCGCTCGGCTTCCAGCACCACGCGCTCCGATTCGGGATAGCTCATCGCGATCGGGATCTCCACGAGCGTCGGCTTGCCGTGCGCCAGGCAGCGCAGCGCCGTCTGCGCGTGCAGCTCGCTCGGGTTGCCGACGATGACGGCGTCCACGGCCGGGTCGGCCAGCGCCTCGTCCAGGTCCACCGTCCAGCGCCGGTAGCCGTAGCGCGCCGCGAACTCGGCCGTCGGCTCGGGCCGGCGGCCCACCAGGAAGTAGCGTGAGTCGGCGGCGAGCGCTCCCGAGTGCCACACGCCCATCATCCCGTGGCCGATCATGCAGAGGTTCATCGAGCGTTCTCCCGTGGATTCAGGCGAGGCGGCCGTTCATGAGCGGTTGCCGTTCCGCGCCAGGGGCTCGGGGCGCGTCGGGCGGGTGGCATAGCGCGCGCTCGGGGGCTCCAGGATCGCCATCTTGCGGTCGTCCATGTCCGGGTAGTGGCGGAAGTCGTCGGGATCGAAGTAGGCGCCGCTCCACGAGGTCCCGTGCGGGGAGAACTTGTAGAACAGGGTCCGCCGTTCGGTGTCGGCCGTCCACGGCAGCGTCCCGTGCGTGAGCGCCTCGGTGAACACGATCGCGTCGCCCGGCCGAGCCGGCACGCGCTGCACGCTGGGATGGATGCCCTTGCTCAGGTCCTGCCACTGCTCCGGGAGCGGGAGGTTGGCCTTGTGCGTGCCGGGAATGCAGCAGAAGCCGCCGCCGTTCACGTGCGTGTCGTGGAGCTCGAAGGCGACGGCGACCAGGCCGTTAAAGAAGCGGCCGTCGTGGTAGCGAAAGAACTGGGAGCCGCCCGCGGTCTTCCAGCCGCCGTGCAGCATGCCGCCGGGGAAGCCCTGCCGCACGTGGGTGTGGACGTTGACGTGGTCGATGCGGAAGGTCGGCAGGGACGGATCGCCGTCGACGGGGCGCTCGTGGTTGCCGATCAGCTCTTCCAGGATCGGGCTCAACGCCGGCAGGTCCAGCAGATCACGCCACGCCCTGGACCAGTGCAGCGGACCCGCGTGCCGGCCGGCGGGCTCCCGCTGCTCGGCCGGCATGCACAGCGTGGCCCGCAGCTCCTCGATCTGCGCGCCGCTGACGGCGCCGGGCACGATCAGGTAGCCGAACGCGTCGAACAGGTAGCGTTGTTCTTCGGTCATGGCGTACGGTCGCATAGTGGAGAATGGCGTGAAGAAGGTCTACGTCATCACCGACATGGAAGGGGTGGCGGGGATCAACGGCTGGCACGAGTGCCGGCCGGCCCCGGACGGCAGCGACGCCGACTTCGAGCGATCGCGCCGCCTGCTCACCGACGAGGTCGCCGCCGCCGTGCTGGGCGCGGTGGACGGCGGCGCCGGCGACGTGCTGGTCCTGGACGGCCACCGAAGCGGCGACAACTTCATCGCCGAACGGCTGCCGGAAGGGGCGCGCTACGTGATGGGCCGGGGCCGTCCGAAACCGCTCGACGGCCTGGACGGGACGTTCGACGGGGTGATCCTGCTCGGCTACCACTCCATGGCGGGCACGCCTGACGGCCTGCTCGCCCACACGATGAGCTCGGCCGTCTGGAAGCGCTTCAGCGTCAACGGCATCACCCTGGGCGAGATCGGCATGATGGCCCTGATCGCCGGCAGCCACGGGGTGCCGGTGTGGCTGGTCACCGGCGGCCGTTGCGCTTGCGAGGAGGCGGCGGCCCTGCTCGGGCCCGAGCTGCCCACGCTGACGGTGAAGGAGGACATCGCGCACGAGTCGTCGATCACCGTGGCGCCGGTGGCGGCGCGCCGCATGATCCGCAAGGCCGTGGCCGAGGTAGTCGCCGGGCCGCCGGCGGTGCGGCCGTTCATGATCGAGCCGCCGTGGACGGCCTCCCTGGAGCTCGCCAGCCGCGAGCTCGCCGACGCACAGGCGATCCCGTCGAGCCTGCGGATCGACGACGTCACCTTCGCGGCGTCGATCGACTCCATCGACGCCCTGATGCCGCGCTGCTGGGCCACCGCGCGGCCGGCCGCGCCGAACTGAACGATCGGAGGGGCTTCAGGATTTCGACTGGCGATCGACGCTGACGATGTTCGGCGGCACGTCCATGACGATCACGCGGGCGGCCCTCGCCGTGAAGTCCGCTCCGTATGGCGGTCGCGGTGATGGGCGAAGCACAGAAGTCGCAGATTGTCCGGCTCCGCACGGCCGCCCAGGGCGTACGGGAACACGTGGTCGATCTGCAGCAGATGCCGTGACGCGCATCGGCGCCCGGTGCGTGGATCGACATAGCGGCAGCGTCCTCCATCGCGCTGCCACACCTCTCGCGTGACCGCCGCCGGAATGGCGCGGCCGGTCCGCGGGCGCGACTTCGGCGCCGAAGTGAGGATGTCGGCAGGCCGCGCCGGCTGCTTCGCTCCCGTCAACGCTCGACTGTTCGAGTCTCGCTCTGTCTCCGATGCCGAAGCGCCGGTACCGCCGGTATGGTCGGTCCGCTTCGCCGCCGAAGTGGCTCGGCGGTCCGCGTTCCGCTGCGTGCTCGCGGGCGAACTCCCGGCGCCCCCCGGCTGCGCGAATCGCTGCGCCGGCGAAGGGACGCCGAGGGATGAGCCTGTCCGCGCCTTCGCCGCCGAAGTCGTGGCGTCTGTGAGCATGGTGGACCGTTTCGGCTCCGACGCGGAGTCCCCGCCGGAGCGCGCCCCCTGCACCGCCGGAGGTCGGTCGGTACGCGCGGGAGCGCTGCGGGTGCGTCCACGGCGCGGCGGACGGCCCGGATCGTGGCGGTCGAGGCCTTCGTTGACCAGCCGCCCCACGAGCTGCCCCAGTGTGATGTGGGGATCGACATGCGAGAGCAGCCCTTTGAGCTGCTCCAGCCCGCGGTGGCAGTCCGCGTCGATGACCGCCTTGAGCTCCCAGCGCCCCTCGCCCAGCGGTCGCACCCGATCCGCCGGCACCGCCAGCGCAGGATCCACGTCGGCCAGCATCTTCGTCACCTCCCGCGTGCTCTTGCCGGCCGCTTGCTCCACCAGCGCCTTCTGCGCCGATACGTCCAGCACCGGTCCCGGCTTTGGTTCCGGCGCCGGCTTCCGCTGGGCCGACCGTGCCGGCGCCGGCCGCGCCGAGCCGTTCGGTCGCACGGCCGATCCTGTCCCGGTCCCGGCCCCACGCGCTCGCTCGCGATCACGTCGCTGGAAGCGATCACGCCGTTGGAAGGCGGCCTGCAACTGCGCCGCCGCGTCCAGGGTCAGCGAGCCGTCCCAGAGCCGCTCGCGCACGCCGTCGATCCTCGTGCACAGCTTCATGGCGTTGATCCGGCGCCAGGTGGCGGCGTCGCTGTAGCCGAGCGCGCGCTTCACGTAGTCGAACAGGCTGGAGAAGCCGCGGCGCAGGTACACGCGGCGGGCTTCGATCTCGCACAGATGATCGATGACGAAGACGTGGATCTGGTGATCGAGGCGAGCCAGCTTGCCGGTCTGCTCCAGGAGTTGGTCGTCGGAGAGGCCGGATACAGTGGAGGTGATGTCGGTGTGCAGAGAGGGAGTAGACATGACGTAAATATACTATGATAAACAATTTGAATCAAATTTGCGCGGCGTGATAGGCGCCGTTCGGCGACCGTATCCGCGTTCGTGGTCGCAAGTCCGCGACTGTCCGTGCAGCCGTGCGCCGGGCGGACGCGATGGGCCGCCGGGGGCGCCGGTCAAGATAGCTACGGAAGAAATGGGCGTCGACGTAGAGCGCCCGTGGCACGATCCGCATCAGCCGTGACCCACCCGAATTCAGGAAGACCCGCTCATGCGTCGCCAGTTCGCGGACATGGGCGATGTCTTTGTTGCTCACGGGGCGAAGCTGCGAGGGCAGCACCGTCGCTACGGCAACGGTGTCACCTGGATGTCATGTCCGACATGACATACATTCCAGACGATGGAGGGCCGGGGAAGCCGCTCGCGTGGCGTGCCGGAGACAGCAAGACCCCGTCGTTCTCCCTGACGGCGAGTTGATGAACGAAGCCAAGACCGAGAAGCTTGAGACAGCCGGGTGGAACCTCGGAACCACCAAGGAGTTCCTCGGACTCACTGACGAAGAGGCGGCTCTGATAGAGATCAAACTCCTCGGCGCGACGACTCGGAAGGCGGACGCGTCATCGCAACGCGTTCAGCGGTTCCGGCTGCGTAGAGACAGTCTCGATGAGGACGAGTAGCTGACAATGCCCGCACCGCTGAACGTCGCGATCATCGGCTACGGCTTCATGGGGCGCGCCCATTCCAACGCCTACCGGCAGGTCGGGCGCTTCTTCGACCTGCCGTTCGAGCCGGTGCTGAAGGTGGCGTCCGCCCGCACGCCGGAGGCGCTGGCGGCGTTCGCCGCGCGCTGGGGATGGCAGGACACCGACACCGACTGGCGCCGCGTGGTCGAGCGGCTGGACGTCGATCTGGTCGACATCTGCACGCCGAACAGCTCGCATCGCCAGATCGCGCTGGCGGCGCTGGCCGCCGGCAAGATGGTGGCGTGCGAGAAGCCGCTGGCGATGGACGCGGAGGAGGGGGCGGCGATGGTGGCCGCGGCCGAGGCCGCCGGGCGGCCCACCATGGTCTGGTTCAACTACCGTCGCGTGCCGGCGATGGCGCTGGCCCGGCAACTGGTCGACGAGGGGCGGATCGGCCGGCCCTATCACCTGCGCTCGCGCTGGCTGCAGGACTGGACCATCAGCCCCGAGGTGCCGCAGGGCGGCGCGGCGCTCTGGCGGCTGGAGCGCGCCACCGCCGGCAGCGGCGTCACCGGCGACCTGCTGGCCCATTCGATCGATCAGGCCATGTGGCTGAACGGGCCCATCGACGCGGTCGCGGCCGTCACGGAGACGTTCGTCAAGGAGCGGGAGCTACAGGACCGTCCCGGCGTGCGCCGGCCGGTGGAGATCGACGACGCCGCGGCGTTCCTGGCGCGGTTCGCCAACGGCTCGCTCGGCACCTTCGAGGCCACCCGCTACGCGCGCGGGCGCAAGAACGAGGACTACCTGGAGATCAACGGCCATGCGGGATCGTTCGCCTTCAACTTCGAGAACCCGCACCTGCTGGAGTACTACGACCACCGCGACGACGGCCACGTACGCGGCTGGCGCACCATCCAGGTCTGGGACGGCGATCACCCCTACATGGCCAACTGGTGGGTGCCGGGGATGACCCTCGGCTTCGAGCACACCTTCATCCACCAGGTGGCCGACTTCCTGCGCGGCATGGCGGACGGCACCACGCCGTGCCCGGACTTCGCCGCCGCGCAGCAGACGCAGGTGGTGTGCGACGCGGTGCTGCGCTCTGCGGACGAGCGCGCCTGGATCGACATCGACACGTAGCTCCCGCGCGCGGGCTACCCGGCCGCCTCCAGGTCGATGCCTTCCGCGGCGGCCACGCCTCGGATGTACTCTGCCGCCGCGTCGTAGGCGATCTGGTCCTCCATGTGCTCCAGCATCAGCGGCACCGTGTGCGGCAGGCCGTGCAGGCCGCGCAGATAGGCGGCGTAGTCGATGCCGCCCAGTCCGGGCCGCACCTCCTCCAGGACCACCGAGATCGCCGCGGTCATCGACCGCCCCTCGCCGCGGGCCATGGCGATGTCCTTGGCGTGGGCGGAGACGATGCGGTCGCCGAACAGCCGCAGGCTCTCGGCCAGGATCGCGGCGTTGTCGAAGTAGGCGCGCGGGCAGTTGACCAGGTTGACCAGGTCCATGTGCACGCCGAAGCGGTCGCGGTCGACCGCGTCGAGCAGGCGGCGGATGTTGGCCGGGGTGTCGTTGACGCTGAACGGGTAGATCTCGAACACCAGCGACGCGCGGCGCGGGCGCACCTCGTCGATGATGGCGCGCGCCGCCTCGACCGCGGCGTCGAACGCCTCGTCGCTGATGTTGCGCGCGTGCCAGATCTTGGCGTCCGCGGTGACCAGCGAGCCGATCAGGCTGATGGCGCAGCGCGCGTTCACCTCCTCGGCCACCGCCAGCCCCTCGGCCAGACGCGCCCGCTCGGCGGCCGCCTCCCGCGGGTCGGGGTGCAGCGGGTTGTGCCACGCGCCGACCTCGGCGATCAGAACGTCCTGTGCTTCGAACGCGCGGCGGATGTCGCGCAGCCGCTCGGCATCGTCGATCGACACCGGCGGGCAGTAAGCGGCGCGGTAGCCCTTCTCGCGGTGCAGGCGGGCGAAGGCATCGAGGTCCTCGACGTGGATCGCGTGCGAGCGGCCGATGCCGCGGTCGGGGCCGGCGGGTTCTGCGCCCGGGGGTGTCATCTTGCTGCCGAGGCGTATCATCGCGATCGAGGGTATCCTCCCGGCCCATGTCCTCCAAGCGGGTGCGGGTCGGGTTCGTCGGCTGTGGCCGCCACGGCGGCGCGCGCATCTATCCCTCGCTGGAGCTCGCCGGGATCGATCTGGTCGCCACCTGCGACCTGGACCGCGAGCGCGCCGAGCAGTATGCCCGGCGTTTCGGCGCGAAGTCCGTGTACACCGACTACCGGGCGATGTGCGAAGCGGAGGACCTGGAGGCGGTGCTGGTGGTCACCGGACCGCAGGGCCATTACGAGGTCGGGCGCGAGCTCGTCGCCATGGGCTACCCGATGTGGATGGAGAAGCCGCCGGCGCCTACCGCCGGACAGGCGGAGGAGCTGGCCGCGGCGGCGGCCGAGGCCGGCGTGCACGTGCAGGTGGGGTTCAACTACCGCTATTCGGCCGGCGTACGGAGGGCGCGATCGCTCATCGACGGCGGCCAATTCGCGCCGCCGCAGGTGGTGTCGGTGCGCTGGTGGCTGGGCGGGGCCGAGGACGGCGACGAGTTCCTCCAGCACTACGTCGTGCACGCCGCCGACCTGCTGGCCTACCTCGCCGGCGGGCTGTCACGGCCCCACGTGCGCAAGGCCGAGGCGAGCGCCCGCTTCTACTACGTGGCCACCTTCGACGGCGCCGGCGCCCGTGGCGGCGCGCCGTGCATCGCCGTCCTGGAGGCGTCCAACCACATGCACATCCTGGGCCGCTGGTGCTGCATCGAATGGCAGTCGGAGACCGGCATGCTCCGCTGCAGCGACTTCGAGGAGGTCACCCTGACCAGCGGCAAGAGATACGAGGGGAGGGCGGACATGCCCATGCCGTCCGTGGGGGGCAGCGCCCCCGGCCCCGACGTGTCGGCGGTCACCCGCTGGGACCCGCTGAGCAGCCTGCCGACCCCGGCGACCTCACAGTTCGAGCGCTGGGGCTACGCACCCGAGCTGCGTCTGTTCGCCGCCATCGTGCGCGGCGAACAGACGCCGCCCGAGTGCACGGTCGCCGACGCCGCGCGCGCCATGCGCCTCGGCCGGGAGATCCTGTCGATCCCGCGGACCATATGAGACAGGTAGCGGACATGGCAGACACGCCGACGCCGCCAGTGGCCGAAGCGCGACCATGGTCCTACACCCTCCACGGCCTGACCGTGGAGGATCCCTATCGCTGGCTGAAGGACGACAGCTTTCCCGCGGTCGACGACCAGGACGTGCTCGCATACTTGCAAGCGGAGAACGCCTATTCCAAGGCCGTAATGGCGCCTCGCCGCGAACTGGTCGAGACGATATACGGGGAGATAAAGGCGCGCGAGCAGCCGGATGACGCCGACGTTCCGGTCAAGGACGGCCCGTTCTACTACCAGGGACGATTCGCCGAAGGTGCGCAGTACCGCATATGGTCGCGGTGGCCGGCGCAGGACGCCGGCGCGGAGCAGGGGCCGACCGGCGCCGCGCACGTCATCCTCGACGAAACGTCGCTCGCCACCGGCGGCGGGTATTTCCGGCGCGGGGCGTTCGCCGTGTCCAACGACGCTCGTCTGCTGGCCTACAGCGCCGACACGTCGGGTGCCGAGCGCTTCACGCTGCGCATCAAGGACCTCGACAGCGGGGAGCTGCTCGACGACGTCATCCACGACACCCAAGGTCGCGCCGTGTGGGCCGCGGACGACGCGGTGCTGTTCTATACCGTCGTCGACGAGCAGGGGCGGGCGTATCAGGTGCGTCGTCACCTCGTCGGCAACTCCGAAGCATCCGACGACGTCGTCTACGAAGAGAAGGACACCCGCTTCTTCGTCGGCGTTTCGCTGACCTCGTCGAAGGACTACGTGGTGATCCACACCGCGGATCACGTGACCTCCGAGGCCTACCTGATCCCCGCGGCCGATCCGTCCGGGGAGCGGCGCGTCGTATCGACTCCGTCCGGGGAGCGGCGCGTCGTATCGACGCGCCGCACCGGACACAAGTACCATCTCGATCACCAGGGCGACCGTTTCGTCATCAAGACCAACGACACCCACAAGAATGCCCGTCTGGTCACCGCCCCCAATGACGATCCATCGGAGTCCGCCTGGCAGACGCTGGTGGCCGGCTCGGACGAGCATTACATCCGTGACTTCGCCGCGTTCGCGGATTTCATCGTCGTGCAGGAACGCCTGGACGGGCTGGATCAGATCCGTCTCATCGACCGGGCCGGCGAGAGTTCCTACGTCAGGTTTCCGGAGTCCTCCTACGGCGTCGGCATCGGCGCCAACAAGGAATTCGAGGCGCGGACCGTGCGCCTCAACTACACGTCGCTGGTCACGCCAGACACCGTGTTCGACTGCGACCTGCAGACCGGTGCCTTGCGGGAGCGCAAGGTGCAGAGGATCCCGAGCGGATACGACCCGTCCTCCTACGTCACGGAGCGCGCGCTGGCTCCTGCGCGAGACGGCGTCCGCGTTCCGGTTTCCATCGTGTACAGGAAGGGGACGCCTCGGGACGGTACGGCGCCGCTCTATCTCTACGGATATGGCGCGTACGGCAGCGCCTCGGCGCCCTCCTTCTCGACGTCACGGTTGTCGCTGCTGGACCGCGGCATGATCTTCGCAATCGCCCACGTGCGCGGCGGCGATGAACTGGGCCATCACTGGTACGAGGCGGGCAAGCTCGAACGCCGTACCAACACGTTCAACGACTTCGTTGACGTCGCCCGATGGCTCATCGCCGAGGGCTTCAGCGCTCAGGGCCGGATCGCGATCTCAGGTAGCAGCGCCGGCGGCCAATTGGTGGCTGCGGCCGTCAACCAGGCTCCTGGACTGTGGGGCGTGGCCGTCGCTCACGTACCCTTCGTGGATGTGCTGAATACCATGCTCGACACGTCATTGGGCCTGACCCCGAACGAGTGGTCGGAGTGGGGGAATCCTATCGAGGACAAGGAAGCCTTCGAGTTCATACGCTCGTATTCGCCCTACGACCAGCTCAAAGCGGGACGCTACCCGGCGATGTTCGTCACCGGCGGACTGCATGATTGGCGGGTGACCTATTGGGAGCCGGCGAAGTACGTAGCCAAGCTGCGTACGCTCAAGGAAGACGACAACCCGCTGGTGCTGAAGACCAACATGGGAGCCGGTCACGGCGGCACGTCGGGACGGTTCGACTCGCTGTACGAGGTTGCCGAGGAGTATGCGTTCGTGTTGTGGGCGCTGGGGTTGGAGGACGGCGCGGAGTAGGGCTATCTGGTGGCGTGGCGCCGCGCGATGAAGTTGGAGATTGGCGTACAGTGACGCCAGCCTCTCCAGACACCCCCGCTGTGGTCAGCATCGGCTATGGCCGGCGGGAGATGAGATAGCGCCGCCCCGCCGTCTTGTCACTCCTTCCAGGCGACGACCTTGTCGATGGCGTGGCGGTGACGAACGCCGCCGGGATGCTCGTCCTCCAATACGTATGACACGGCTTGTTCCTGACGCCAATCCGCGTAGCTGTTGGCCAGCTCCCCCGTCTTGAACAGACCTCGAACGAATGGTGCCAAGTCATCAGAAGGAGGGATCTCGTCGGTGAACACCGCTACGACATTGACGCCGCCGCGCCGGGTATGTGCCTGCATCTGAGCGATCACCCGAGACCACACGTCCCGTGCGAGCAAGTGAAGGACCCCGTGAGAAATGATGAGGTCGTAGCAGCGTGAGAACTCAAACGTGTTCAGATCGTCGGCCCACGCGTTGACGCGTACCCCTTCAGAGGCAGCCATGCGAGTGAGTTTGTCGATTCCCGCCGCCGACACGTCGAAGGCGTCCACCCGAAACCCGCGCGCAGCCAGGAATCGAGCGTTGCGGCCCTCACCGCAACCCGCGTCCAGGACGGACGCCCCTGCCGGCAGTCGCTCTGCCAGAGAGACGATCTCGGAACTGGGGCGACCGAAGGTATCGGCTGTGTCACTCCGGTAGGTTTGTTCCCAGAAAGGCGCGGCACCGGGGTCAGGCGTACCGGTCATGGAGTCGGGCGACATTTAGGGACGTTACGCGATGCTTGATTGGGCGGCAAGCCCCGCAGAAGACACACGGGAACGGATGCAACTCCGTCGGGCGTACAGTAATGGATCATTTCATACTGACCTGCTTCCGAGCGTAGAAAGATACGCGCTCGTGCAGTCAACTCGCGGTGCTCACCCAGTAGGCTCTCCCGATTCAGGTAACCCGGATGGATGTCCCAGTTGCGCAACGCGGATCAGCTCCACAGGCGGTCGCTGGAGCGATCGCGATCCCACTCCGGGGTGGGCTCGAAGATACCTGGCTCGTCGGGATCGACGCAGTCGCGCAGCACGTCGTGGTTCAGGTCGGTGAAGCCGAGGCCCGGGCCGTCCGGCACGGCGATGTGCCCCTCCTGGATCAGCGGGACCGGCAATCCGTCGACCAGGCTGCTCCAGCGCTCCAGGTCGTCCACCGAGTGGTTCTCCAGGACGAGGAAGTTCTCCGTGGCGGCCGCGCAGTGCACGGCTGCCAGCGCCGCCACCGGCGACATGGCCATGTGCAGCGCCATGGCGATGCCGCGGTCCTGGGCGGCGTCGCCGATCTTCTTGGTCTCCAGGATGCCACCGGCGGTCGCCAGGTCGGGGTGGGCGACGGCGATGGCGCGCTCCCGGAACAGGTCGGCGAAGCCCTCCTTGAGGTAGATGTCCTCGCCCGTGCAGATCGGCGTCGCGACCGCCTCCGCCAGCCGCCGGTACTGGTCGGTGAGCTGCCAGGGGAGCATGTCCTCGTACCAGGCCAGCGAGAACCGGTCGAGCGCGCGGCCCAGCCGGATGCAGGACTCCAGGCCCAGGTGGCCGAAGTGGTCGGCGGCCAGCGGCACCTCGTAACCGACCTCCTCGCGCACCGCTGCCACATACTCGCAGAGCAGGTCGATGCCCCGGTCGGTGATCTGCAGGCCGGTGAACGGATGCATCACGGTCTGGCTGTCGAGCATCCCCGGCGGCGCGATCACGCAGTCGCTCCGGTCGCCGAGCAGGCCGATGCCGACGTCCATCTTCAGGAAGCGGAAGCCCATCTCCATGCGCTCCTTCAGCCGGCGTCCCATCTCGCGGCCGCTCGCACAGGAGGTGGTGTCGCAGTAGCAGAGGATGCGGTCGCGGAACCTGCCGCCGGCCAGGGCGTACGCGGGAGCCCGGTACGCCTTGCCGGCAAGGTCCATCAGGGCCATCTCCACGGCGCTGACGCCGCCGCCCTGCCTGCCGTGATGGCCGAACTGCTTGATGCGCCGGAACAGCCGGTCGACGTCGCACGGGTTCTCGCCGAGCAGGCGTGACTTGAGCATCAGGGCGTAGGTCTTGCTTGCGTTGTCCCGCACCTCGCCGTAGCCGCTGATCCCCTGGTTGGTGTCGATGCGGATCAGGTAGCTGTTGAACGGGGTGCCCGTGAGGCAGGTGACCCGCAGGTCGGTGATCGCCAGCGCCGACGGGCGCGAATGCCGCTCGTTCACACGGTGCGGTTCTCGGCGCTGTACGCCGTGATGCCGCCCAACTGGCAGACGCCGCGGAAGAGGGTGCGGCGCTTGGGAGGCATGCGCATGATGACGTCGTGATCAAGCCCGACCCGGTGCCACTGCGCCCAAGCGGAGTTGTAGCAGTTGAACACCGCGCAGCGCGGGTTGTCCGGATTGGTCCAGTCGTTGGCGGCGTGGACCAGGCTCTCGGTGAAGATGAGCACCGAGCCCGCCGGGCAACCGTAGCCCTGCATCATGGCGCGCATCTCCGCTTCCCACGGCGATCCGCCGATGTTCGGCGTCGTCGGGTCGGGGCCGCCGTACGGGAAGTCGGCCTTGTGCGAACCGCTCAGGAACGTGGTGCCGCCTTGACCCTCCTTGACCTCCTCCAGCTCCCACACCACGCGCGTGAGGCCGGAGAAGATCTTGCCTCCCTGCACCTGATAGCGCATGGCGTTGGCTCGTTGCGGCGGGCGCACCACGTGCGGCAGGCCGTTGTCGTTCCGCTCGGACGTGCTCCAGCCCGGCGGCCGCACGGTGATGAACGATTGCTCGCACCGGAACCCGTACGCGTCGTCGCTCAGGAACGGATCGTCGGACAGGATGTCGTGCAGGATGTCGACGATGGCCGGGTGATCGAGGAGCTTCTGCAGCTCCCCCTCATAGCCGGCGTGGTCTCCCCGCCCCTCCGCGGCGTAGCACTCCGCCCTGGCGGCGTCGATCTCCTGCTGCGAGAGGACCGCCGGGAGCAACATCCAGCCGCGCAGGTCGAAGAAGAAGCGCTGTTCGTCGGTCATGGTCATGGTCGACGATACTCGCAGAACCGCGCCTCGCGCCACTCGTGGTCAGCCTATGATGCCACCGGTGAACCGGCGACGGATAGGAAGACGAGACGAGACGGGACGTGAGCGCGGTATCGATAGGCTGCTGGGCCACCGGGTGGCCGCGCGATTGGCAGGCGATCCGTGAGCGGGGGATTGATCTGAATCAGAGCCGATCTTGGGCCCAGTGGACAACGGATTCCACTGTCTCGATGAGTTCGCGGTACTGGTGCTCGTCCACGGGTTCCGCCGTTCCGGGGTAGCGCGCGATTACGGCGTAAGGTGTTAGTTCCCCAGCTCGGGCGACGGCGGGAGGGATTTGCATCCCGGTGTCTTCCAGCAGCGTCAACAGCCGGCCTAGATCATGAACGTAAGGAAAGTCGATGTTCCGTTTCATCATCACCGCCTTGATGGCTTTCTCGGCGGCCTGGTGAGCTTCGAAGCATAGATCCTCCAAATACGCACCGGTGACGCGGCTCTTCGCGATCGCCAGGCTGCTTCTGGCGCGGTTGAGCCACTCGCGGGGATCGTCCGGTGAGTAGCGCTCATGCGGCTTCATAGACGATTTGTCCTTCGCGCAGCGCGGGCTTGATGATGAGCGCGTGATTTTCCCCATAGCGTTCCACGTCGTCCGGCGTGACGACGATCACGTCCACCGCTGCACGCACACCGCGAAGATTGCGGTAGATGCTCGCGGTCAGACGGTGTCGGTGCGCTCCGTCTTTCACGATCAGGAGATCAACATCGCTGTGGCGGTCCATTTCTCCGCGCGCGGCGGAGCCGAACAGGATGATCTTCTCCGGCTGCGCCACGGCCACAATGCGCCGGATGATCTCGTCCAACGTATCCTGGTCGAGCGCGTCGGTATGCCCGTCCACTTTCGTCAACTCAGGGAAACCAGATCAGCATATCGTGTCGTCAGCGTAAGGCGAACACGCCGCGCACGGTAACGCGGATGACATTGCTGCCGATGTTGATCGGCGTGTCGACGGCCTCGGATCTCAGCATAGCGGCGCCCGTGGAGAGTTGTGGGTAGGGGCCGTAATCGGGCGCTCCGGTATCTTCACTGATTTCGAGCAACGGCCCAAGTTCCCGGTTGGAGGCTTCCGCCAACTGCCGCGCCGTGCGGTGCAGCCTGTCCACCGCGTCCCGTCGTGCCGCCGCTCGGTGCCGTTCCGGGTCGGCGTGGGTGAACGCGATGTTGCTGAACGCCAGCGCATTGCCGCCGGCCTCGGAAACCGTGTCGATGGCGGCCCCCACGGTGTCGAGGTCCCGGTACGTGACGGTCAGTGCGTGGACGACCCGGTAGCCGTTCAGGCGGCGTCCGCCGTCGTTGGTGTACTGGTAGTCGGGATGGATGCTGAACCGGTTGGTCTGGATGTCGTCTACCTCCACCCCCTGCCGTTCAAGCTCGTCGATCACCGCCTGGGTCAACCGGGCGGCCCGGTCTCGGGCTGCGCCCACCGATGGTTCGGTGACCTCGACGCTTATGCCGAGGACGGCGATGTCGGGCACGGCTTCGGCCCTGCCTTCGGCCCGGACTTGCACGGTCCCCGAATGCGCGCCGGCGCTCGCCGGAGCGTCCGCGGTTCCCGCCGACGGCGTCGTGCTGCAGCCGGCTGTCGCCAACACGGCGATGAGCACCGCAGCGATAGCAGGGAGTACGCTGGCCACGTCGGCTATGATAGCAGCCCATGAAGCAGCGACGACTGGGAAAGACGGGATGGGACGTGAGCGCGGTGTCGATGGGTTGCTGGGCCATCGGCGGCCAGTGGGGTGCCGTGAGCGAGCAGCAGGCCGTCCGCACCGTTCACGCCGCCCTCGACGCCGGCGTCAACCTGTTCGACACCGCGGACTCCTACGGCTTGGGTCAGAGCGAAACCCTGCTCGGCAAGGCCCTGGCCGACCGGCGCAGCGCCGGCTACGTCGCCACCAAGGTGGGCAACTGGGCGCGCCGCCAGGACGACCCGCCGGGATTGAAGACCATCTACAGCATCATCGGGTGCTGCCACGCCAGCCTCTACCGCCTGGGGATGGACACGATCGACCTCTACCAGTGCCACGTCGGCTCGCCCGAGCATCCCGAGATCTTCGTGGAGGCCTTCGAGCTCCTCAAGCAGCAGGGGAAGATCCGCCATTACGCGATCTCCACCAACGACGTGTCTGCGCTCAAGGCCCTCGACGTGAACGGACAGTGCGCGTCGTGCCAGATCAACTACTCGATCCTCAACCGCACGGCTGAGCGGGACATCCTTCCGTACTGCCGGGACCACGACATCGGCGTGCTGCTGCGCGGACCCATCGCGCAGGGGTTGCTGACCGGCAAGTTCGACGAGACCACGCGGTTCGGGGATGACGTGCGCGCTACCTGGAATCCCGGCGCCCCGGCGCACCAGACGTTCCTGTCCAGGCTCGACGTCGTGTCGCGGTTGCGCAGCGTCCTGCGGCCGCAACAGAGCATGCTGGACATGGCCCTGCAGTTCACACTGGCCCATCCCGCTGTGACCTGCCCCATTCCGGGCATGAAGAGCCCCGAGCAGGCCCGCGCCAACGCGGGGTCCGCGGACGGCGAGCTCGATGCCGAGCAGCTCGCGGCCATCGCCACGATCTGCCCGCCGGAGGGGTAGCAGTGGGCGCTTCCGCCTTATGCGCGGCCGTCCTGGACCCGTCGGTCGCAACCTGGAAGAGCCGCGTCGTCTTCAAAACCGGCGTCTGGTCGAGAACATCGTCGTCTGGCACGAGCAGCAAGGTAGAGATCCTGCCCAGATCGCCGAGGAGTACGACTTGACGTTGGCCGAAGTGCATGCCGCTCTGGCGTACTACCATGATCACCGACCTGAGATAGATCGGGCGATGGACCTCGGCCGAGCGTACGTAGAGGCGTGCAGGCGGGGGAGTACTTCCAAAGTAGCCGAGAAGCTACGCCATGCCCCGCATCACACGCCCAACTGACGGCAATCTTCATCCTTTGCTCCGTTCCGCAGCCAATCGATAGGGTTCTCCGCCCGGCGCGTGGGATTGACCCACACGATCGGGCTCAGTTCACGTACGCCGCCGGCCGCATTTCGAAATGCTGCGCGGGCGCGCTCATCCTGGGAAGCTACCAATCGATCCGTCCCGAGCGCTGCCTCGATGAGATGGACATCCTTCGTAGCGGCATTCCTTTGATGACCAGTCACGACATTGTTGACTCTTTGTCGCAGATTGTGGTCGGGCTCAATAGCAGCGCGGTGTACTTGCTTCTTTCCGTACATTCTCGTGAGCCATGTCGCCGAGTAACCGGATCGATGCTGGCGCCACTCTTCCCGGATCGCCTTCGTCATCACGACGGAGTGTCCAACTTCCGACATCGTATCCAGGAATCGGCGGCAGGCACTTGGAATCGGATGCTTCGATTCGCCCGCAGAGCGGGCAACATCGGCATCAATCACTAGGCTGCGACGCTGCCGCTTTGCCATCCTATGTACTGCGCTCCTCCACTGCGTCGAGGTATGCGCCTTCAGCCGACAACTCGACGTCCCCGAAGTCTTCCGGCCAATCCCCAAAGGCGCCGTTCTCATCCAGATCAGCGCTCTGGATTGAGGCCGTCCCATCTTCGGGATCGCGTGAAAACCAGTGCAGCTTGACTACGTCAGGGTCCAGGGCGCCGTTGGCCATCAAGGTTCGCACCTGCAGCAGCAACAACGCGCTGTGCGTCTCCACTACCAACTTGACGCCTCGTTTCGCCGTATCTGCCATGATTCGTGCCAGTCCATACTGCGCTCGCGGGTGCATGTGCAACTCCGGCTGTTCGATGTATACGAGCTGTCCTTTCTGAGCAACCAGGAGGGCAACGAGCACGGGCAACACCTGCGAGACCCCGAAGCCCACATCGGCGATGCTCACCAGGTCTGTCCCGTCCGAGTCCGTTTCAGGAAGGCGTCCGACCAGCAACTCCAGTTGCGTATCGTTGAGGCGTCTTGCAGATATTTCTCGGGTCAAGCCAAGGTCTGCAAGCATGGCTTCCAGAATACTCAGCCGTGGATCGTCGGCATTCTGCCAATCCGCAAGGATAGTCGCGACGTATCTATCGAACGTGCCGGGGAAAACGGAGTCTGACGTCGTCCTTGAATGTATGCGCTCAGGATTGCCGCGCAATCCGGGTACATGGATCATGTCGCGCAGCTCCTTGGCTATGAGCACAGAGTGGGAGGGAGCTGCCATGAACGAACCGTCGCCGTCATCAGGTTCGACGACAAAAGTCAGAAGACACCGATCTCGCCGAATCGACAATTGAAAGCCGGGCGGTACGTGGTATTGCACAAGTCGAGGAAGGTCATGTGAAATGAGCGCTGAATGATCCTCATGTAAACCCGGTCCCGAGCGATCCGTCGTCAACCTTATGAGCCGCGAACCAATGTCGATGGTCTCGTCCGCTATGTCGACATTGCCATGCGCGTCAGCAGCGAACGTGATCATGTCGGTCATTCCTTCAGTAGCATCGATCGAGACGCTGAAGGTGCGGCTGCCGCGATCATTCAACGGATGGGAAACAAGCTGCCCGAAGGCCGTCTGTTTCACGTTTGGGCCGTTCAACAAGAGTGCGCCGGGGTCATAGGTGGCTTCGAGCGTCTGCTTCATCAGCAACAGCGGTTGCATGATGCTCGACTTCCCGGAGCTGTTGGCGCCCGCCAGGATTGTCAGCGGACGAATCTCGATCCGACTCTCCGTCGCGAAGCACTTGAAGCCCCGCACGGAAATCGCACGGATACTGTCCCGATCCTCTCGCGAGCCATCCCGAGAGTTCGGCTTCTTTGTCATCACATCATCACGTCTGACGCGAATCTTCGACGCGAATCCGGTCGGCCAGCCCGAGGTCGGCGAGGATCTGCTGCAGCTCGGTCTTCATGTTCGGTGCGAGCTGTGAGTCGATGGTCACCGAAAGGTCGATGTCGACCGTGAGGTGCTTGCCGGATCGCAGTTTTGGCAGGAGCCTGGTACCCAACCGATTCCATACTTCGGAGGGCAAGGGGCCGGCGAGCCGGAGGGTGGTATCCGAGGGGGTAGGCGGCGGCGGAGGACTGGTGGCGGGCTTGGGTTCGGGACCGGGGCGGGGGCTTGGTGAAAGCTTGGGCTGCGGGCTCGTCGAATCGGCCGGGCTCGCATTGAGAGGCTTGGCCTTGGCTTTGGTGAGGAGGAAGACATCCGTTTCGAATGCCACTTCTGTCGGGGCGATCAGCTCGGCGTACCAAACCCGTTCGAAGCCGCCGTCGTCCTTGGTGCCCGATGCCAGCCCGAATTCACCGTTCGACACGAACGCGACGATCTGGCGGCGCAGGACCGCGTCGGGGTCGATCAGCCGCGTCAGGGCACCGGTGAGGAAGCTCTGGCGCAGGCTGGTGAGCGGCCAGGAACCGGTCTCCTTGAAGGCCGGCGGCCAGTTACGGTCGAGGTAGCCGGCGCCCACGGACTCATTGAGCAGAGCCTCGGCTTTGAGCACGCTGATGATACGCCCGGATAGAGTCTCGCCGGCGCTTGCATGGCCGGCCCCGAGATCGATGACCTTGAGCCCGTGTCGCTCCTCGTTGTCCGCCAGCGCCACGAAGCGGTAACCGGCCCACACCTCCTCTTTGGCTGCGTCATGAGCTTCCTTGACCTGCGCCTGGACTTTCGAGCGCTCCGCACGGTCGTATTCGGCGCTGAGGACGCCTTCCGCCAACTCGTGAGCCACCCGCTGCCAAGCGAGCCAGAGCTCGACCTTGCGGCGCAGTTCCCGTCCCGGCTTCCTTGCGCACCAGACCAGCGAGCCCGGGTACAGCCGCGGCGAGTCGCCGCGTCGGGTCGTCCAACTGCCGATGCGCTCGACCACGTGGTTGCCGTCCGACCACTCGTCATCCGGGTCTAGGACGATCAGCACGAGCCGCGGCGAGTCCTGGACCGCGGCGCTCTCCTCCGGGAAGAACACGACCGGGAGGGTCGCTCCGGCCTTGAACTCGGTTTCGACCAGCTTGCGGAGGGCCGGCTTGATCTCCGTCTCCTCGTCGAGCGATGCCCGGCGGTCGCTGACGACCTTCTTCAGGGTCGCCTGGTGATGGATGCGATAGCCGTCCGTGCCGACCTTGCGCATGAAGAAGCCGGCCCCTTCCAGGGCGGTGGCAGCAGTGTCGATGGTGGTCGTTTCGACCTCGGGCTCGCCAAGTGCGAAGCGCAGCTCCGGCAGATGGGCCACCTTGTCCACCTGCCCGCCGGAAGACTCGAACAGGATGGCGGTGCCCACGCGGCGGTGGATGTCGCGCAGCGCCCCGGTGGCGTCGACGTCCAGCGCGTTGGCATGCGCCGTCGGGCCGGCGAGGTCGGCTTCGATGGCCGTATCGAGCCGCGATTCGCCCAACTGGCCCAAGACCACGGCGCGGAACTCGGGGACGTCCAGCGGCGCCGATCCGAGCGTGATCAGCGGCTCGGTGCGCGCCCGCTGAAACTGCTGGCGCGCGGCCCAGGAGATCCACTGCGCCAGCATGGCCAGTGCGCCACGGGTCTGTTGAAACTGCGTGAGCGCGCGCCACTTGCGCTGAAATACCGAGAGGGTCGCAGGATGGAAGGGATAGCACGCCTCGAACCGGCTCCGCAGGAACTCCCGTGCCTTGGATTCCGTCGTTGCGGTGTCGACGGCGAGCCACTCGGCAGGCAGGCGAGCGGACCGCTCGAAGCACCAGTCCGCGTAGGTCCTGGCGACGTTCTTGCGGACGCGCTTGCTGCCGAGATCCTCGAACAGCCGCCGGCGCACGACCTCGCTGATCTCGGACTCGTCGTTGGCGATCAGATCGCGCGCGACGCGCCGGACCACCTTCGTGATCCGGTCCTGCCACTGCTGGTCCCAATCGGTCATCTCCACCTGGCTGCGCGGCAGGCTGACGACCGCAGCGGCTCGGCTGGTACCGGCGACGGCCACCGTCAGGTTCTGCAGGAAGGCGTGGAAGCCCTCGGCCATCAGGCGATGGCGGTTCACGAAGTTGAGGACCTCGTCGAACAGCAGCAGCACGGGCGCCTGCGCAGCGGCGAACACCCTCGCCAACGCCTCGGTTCCCGGCGGCGTGGTCCGCGCCGCGCTCCCGAGTGCCGCGACACCCTGATCGCCCGCCAGTTGGCGCGCCAGATCGATCCAGGGCGTCTCGCGTCCCTGCGTCGGATCCCAGGCGTTGCCGACGAATACGCCGACACGGGCCGCAGGAGCCTCCGTCAATCCGGCGTCGTTCAGCAGATCGCCCACACCGGGGAACGCGGAAGCGGCCGGCCCGCCGTTGGCCAGGTGGTAGAGCGAGGTGAGGGTGTGGGTCTTGCCGCCGCCGAACTGTGTGATGAGGGTGAGGACCGGCGCCGTGTTCTCGGTCCTGCCGGACAGCCGCCGGAGCACCATGCCGGTATGCTCCTTCAGTGCACGAGTGAAGCAGGTGCGAGCAAAGAACTGAGCCGGGTCGCGATAGTCCTCCGGAGCCGTGTCGGCGACGACCTGCTCCAGGGCGATCGCGAACTCGTCCGGGCTGAACGAGCGGCCTTCCCGCACCTCCTTGCGCAGCGTCACGGTCCGGTACCAGGGTTCCATTACTCGTTACCTCCTTACGACGGCGGATGGGAGATGCGCACGCGGCCACCACGGATCGTGACCACCGCCTTTGCTTCCAGCGCGTGGCGATGCCGATCGAGCAACTCGGCGATCAAGGCAATGCGCTGATCCGCCGGCACGTCCGGGAGGCGCACCAATCCCGCATGGGGAGTGCTCTGGACGTAGACCAACTCGCCAAAGTCGGTATCGATCGTCACCAGGATTCTGCCGTCGGCATCAGCGCGTTCCAGTAGCGCCCGATCTCCAGGATCGTCTCCAAGGTCACGGGCATCGAGCACGTCATGGCCTTGACAACGCAGCCACGCCGATACGCGTCGGCCGGCACATCGATCGACCAGGAACCTCACGAATTCGCAATCGAAACGGCGTCCAGTGAATCCCGGGCGATCACAGCGTGCGCGTATGCCGTGCAGGCACGAATGTCATCAGGTTCCAGTTCAGGATAATCCTCCAGAATAGAATCCGTCGTGACTCCCTGTGACAGCAAGCTCAGGATGAGCTCCACTGAGATCCGCATATCGCGTATGATGGGCTTGCCGCCAAAGACATCGGGACGCGCGGTAATGCGCTTGAGCAGTTCCGTATTGGTGGTCATGTCTCACCTCCTTGGACCATAGTGGTCAGCCGAGTACGTCGTCTCGCTCGTCCAACTTCCATGCAGCGTAAGCCAGACACTGGTCCATGTCGTCACGTTCGAGATAGGGATACGCCTGCAGAATCTCCTCGGGCATTCGACCGGCCGCCAGCAGACCGACGACGGTTCCGACCGTAACCCGCAAATTCCGGATACATGCCTTACCGCCCATGACGGCAGGGTCGAACGTGATTCTCGAGAATGTTGACATGTGGTGTCTCCTATCGATGGATCTTCCTTCCCGCTACCTCGGTACGGCCAGCAACATCGCGTCGAGGAGCCGCTTCTCCTGACTGCCCCGAGGGTAGAGGGCGGAGAGCGCGTTCGCGAGGCGCAGGAAATCGGGGCCGCGTTCCTGCTCGGCTTTGATCAGCGCCCGCAGCGCGTTGGCGTGGCCGTTGGCCTGCAGCAGCATGGCGGCGTGGATGCGGTCCAGCGTGGTGGCGTCAGCCGCTTGGAGCTCGGCATCCCCGTCCAGAATGCCCTTCTTGCCACGCCCGCCCACCGAGCGCTTGGGCGCGGCGGCGTCCCATTCCGGGAACAGGGACTGTTGCAGGCCGGCCTCGGGGTCGGCCTCGATCCAGTCGGCGGCAGCGGCAGCGTCGGCTTCGCCCAACAGGTCCTTTGCGCGCTCGGCCACGGACAGCAGCCGTACGACGCCCTTGGCCTGATCGATGATGCGTCCGGTCCACCGATCGAGGTCGATGCCCATCGGCTGGGCGAACCGGCGCACCACGTCGAACGGCAGGTTGAGCCCCTTGGCGGTAGCCGCGGCGGTCGCCTCCTCGCTGTCGTCCGCGTTCTTGCCGTTCTCGCCGGCAGCCTCGGTGGTCTGCACCGTCCAGAGAAACAGCGCCGTCAGCCGAGCATCTTCTTCCAACGCGCCCGCCATCCCGTTGCGGGCTTGCGCTTCCGCGGTACCGAGGACGGTCTCAAGCGCGGCGCGGCCAACCACTTCCCACACCTTCTCCAGATACTCCGGCAGACTGACCGCGCGCCCTTCAGCGGTCTCCACGGCCCGGAAACGACTGTAGATTTCCAGCGCCGGACCGATGCAGGCGAACACCAGATCGGCGCCGCGGATGCCCTCCCCCTGCAGGCGTTCCATCCAGTCGGCGACGCGCCGCGGCAACTCGCGTAGCACATCGGCCCAATCGCCGATCGGGGCGTCCTCGGGCCGCGGGCGGCAGATCAGGTGGACGCTGGTGGCGAGGGCCGCCGAGTCACGGGCGCGCAGGCGCGAGGCCATTTCCGTCGCGATGGGCCATGACCCGGTGATGGTCCAGCCGCCGCGGATCATGCCCGACAGCAACGCCTCCCAACCCTCGGTGGTCTTATGGGCGAAGACGACCGATCCGATACCGTCATCGGCGAGCACACGGCGACCCTCCGCGAACGCTTTCGCCATCGTCTCCTCGAACCACTGCCGGTCCTTGGGGCGGCCGTCCTGTCGTTTGGTCTCGTCCTGCACGGCCTCGCGCGTCTTCGGCGAGAGTGGATTGTCAGCGTCGAAGGGGTCCTGCAGCAGCGGGTTACCCGGCAGCGTGCGTTTCAGCCATACGAGGAAGAAGTCGGAGAGGTCGGCGTAGGGGACCGCGTCGTAGTACGGCGGGTCGGTGAACCAGACCGAAGCGGACTGGTCGGGGAGTGGATGGGCGGTCGCGTCAGCGGACTGGATCTGGCCCTTTTCCAGGTTACCCTTTGCGAATTGATCAACGACACGAACCATGGTGTTCAAGGTGGTTGAGTGATCGCCAGCTTGGGCTCCGCTAAAACTCGCTTCAGCGAAATCCCAGACTACTGGAATTACTTGTCGAGTAAAGAGATTCCGTACTTGATGCTTCGTGTTTTCCCAGCGACAGAGACAGTTCGCAATGTCTGCAAGCCGGCTTATGCTCAACGCCGTAACCAAACGTGAGGCAGATGAAGATTCCATTCTTGAGACCACCCGGCCCAACTTCGCCAGAGCCGCCTTCTGGCGCACCGTGAACAAATCGCCCCACTGGAGCATTCCGTAGCGCTGAACACTGAACGCCCGACCGGCTCCCGAGCCGCCGCCGGTGGGAGTCGGCTCATCCGGTATCGGGCACGGCCCTTGTCTGCCGTTCCGCTCCCATTCGTCGAGTATGGCGGTCAATCGCTCGTGAGCCCGGCGCACCGCAGCGTAGTCAGCATCGGTCGGCAACCGGTAGTGTCGTCCGATTTCTCCGGGCCGCAACGTCACCACCGCCGTCATTCGCGCCCCACCCGTGCGTTCCCCGTCATCGTCGAAGACCGCGTCAGCGCCGCCCCGCTGGGCCGCAAGCTGCGCCCGTACCCGTTCGGGCGGGAGAACCGCGCCGCAGCACAGGCACGTCGCCCTGGCGCGAGTAACCGTGCCACCGGTTACCTCGTCGTCCGCCTGAGGGCTGAACACCTTGAACTCCACCACCGGCGGCCGGCCCGGCTGGCGCTCCACTCGATGCCGCAGTGCCCGCGTGCGCGGCGGCTTCCGGCACAACCAGAACGAGCGCAACAGCGGAATCTCCGCACCGCAGTTTGGAGCCTCGCAGCGGACGGTTCGCGCCCACAGGTAGGCGATCGGCGTTGCCCCGTCAGGGTCAGCCGGGTACAAGTCGGCCAGTTCCCGCTCGGATTCCCGCTTGATTTCGGCGCCCACCCGGCGAAGCTCATCGGCCAGCCCCGGGCCGTGGCGCGGGATGTCCTCCAGCATCGCCTTGAGAATCAGGCACGCCACCGGATTCAGGTCGCTGGCAAAGGCCTCGCAACCGAGGCGCAGCGCTTCCAGCGGAATCGAGCCACCTCCGGCGAACGGATCCACCAAGAGCGGCGTCTCCTCGCCATGCGCCGCCGTTACCAGATTGCGTCCCACCCGTAAGTAGGTCTGGTCCGCCGCCAGGTCCCAGTTCGCGAACGCACCAATGAACGAGAGCAAACCAGTACGCAGATCAGCGTCATTCTCCGGCCGCTGTTGCACCACGCTCAGGATGTCGCGTGCCTTGTGCCTAAACGCCTCTGGGCAGTCTGGATCGCACGGATCCGGCAGGAGCAACGCCAGCAGTACGGCCCGAGAAGATGCTAGCGGTCGCCGTGCCCACCATAGGTGCAGAGTCGCAGGGTGTCCATGGCGGATCGACTTCTCTCTGGCTGCATGTTGCGACACTTCCGCGATGGGAAAGTCGACTTCCGCAAGACGTCTACAGGTATGCGGGATCACGCTACCTAACCTTACTCCGACCTCGACTGGCCGTCCTACGCCCTAGGTTACAGCGCAATTCCGCATGCCCGCAAAAGACCAACTTCCCATAGGGAGCGCCATTACGCACAACCTGTTCACAGGGGCCCCCGATAGAGCCTCTGATCATCCTAGACATGCCACCGTACATTGTTGCGCCCACCTATCTATTGAGTCCTACGATGCTGCTGACTATTCTCTCTAGAGAATTACTGACGTTACCTCGGGAAGCGGCGTCCTCAACCACGTGTTGGATTACTGCAGGGGTCTTGAGAGCTTGATGCCGTTTCCCTATTCCATACTCCTCCTTGGCTTTCGAAAGCAGTTCCTCGAACAGATCCCTACCTACTTCTTTCTCCAACGTGTTTTCCAAATTAGTTTTGAAGCAAGCGCAGGACTCCCGAACAAAGTCGGGCCAATCTTCCTCCGGTTGCCCTAGGAGACGCAGTATGTACTTGTTGGACTCCAGGCTTGCGTTATTGCTACAGTGGTCACTGTCCCAGACCACGAAGACCGGAATGTCCAATTGCCGAAAGATGACTAGCGGTCGATCCAGGCTGTTCTTTCCGAAACAGGGTATTACGGCGATTCCCATGCTGTCGAAGTCGTGGTGCATCGAGCTTGCAACACCAAGAATCGCCGCTCGATCGTCTTCTCCTTCAACTAACACCACTACATTAGCAAAGAACCCCTCGTTCATCCACGGAGTCATGATGGCTTGAAGGCGGGGTCGCAGTGTCTCGGCCGTGTATTCCGCCCGTTGAGATGGAGATGCGCACCATAATTCGCGGGCAACCTGATCCATGTCAGCTCTCTTGATCTGCGTAATCTTCGGTTTATCACTCTGGTGTGAGGCTTTTCGAACGACACGTATCTGGGCGAAACGGTCCAAACCAACGAGCAATGGAGAGTGCGTCGTATAGAGTATTTGTGTTCTCTCGGACACGCCTGGTATGGCGCTGCTGGCGAGGTTCGATAGTACTGACGCTAAGTGTCTCTGGCGACTGGGATGTTGATAGAGCTCTGGCTCCTCTATCGCTAAGGCAAGGTTGGGCAGTGCATTTGAGCTGGCTGCATTCTGAGCGTTTGGCTCGGCTATATTCGTCCTCCGAGCGGCGGATAGGTGTTGGAACATTGTGATAATGAATGCACGTTGAAGTCCGTGTCCGGTTCTCTCGACGCTCGACCTGTATCCGTCTTCCTGAAGCTTCACAAATGCTTGAGGCATCGGAATCGATATTTGATCGAACTCCGACCACTGGAGGTGCACGCTAGCGTCTGAAACAAATGACCGAAGCGTTGAAGACAGGTTGCCCTCCAGGTGACGCAACTCCGTGAGCCTTTCCGGGTTCATTATCTCTCGGTAATCATCCTGCGTGCGCTGTTTGAAGTCCTTCAGGTCTTGTCGGGATGCGAGTGCATTTCGGACTACAAGGTCCATTATCTCTGTAACCGGTGATCCCCTCGTGTCTGAAGCGTCTTCCCTTGCATCCCGCACTGCAGGTATGTGGACGAACCTCGTGTAGCGTCCCAAGTACCCTTGAGCTACCTGTTTGAATCCAAAGAACTGTCCATCGTCTCGTTGACGCGAACACCGCGACGGATTGTCTCTTTCCCACTGGGCCAAGGCGCTGAGTACGGCGTCTGCGGATCGCGCGGTCGGTAAAGAAGAGTATTCTGGGCTGTTTCGCAGTTCTTCGTACCGGCGCCGGATGTCCATCTTGCCGCCGGCGTTCCGGATAATCGAAAAATCGGGATTCTGTAGCTTGATTCCATAGTAATTTCCAGAAGTGGTCCCGTCTCTGGTCGAAAAGACCTTCGCTACCGTTAATGAGTCGTTGTCGACGTATGCTGAGAAGAGACTCTTGGCGTCGTCTCCAAGTCCGCAATAGGTGACTGATATTTCTATGTCGTTAGAGGTGTCCTCGGCATAGTAGTCCTCTTGAGTGACTTTTGCAGAAGAGTCATAGAAGAGGTCGAGGGCGTTTAGGAACGCGGATTTGCCGGAGCCGTTCCGTCCTACCAACGCCGTGAGATCATTGCATGGAAGGGTGGCTTCCATGATGGACCGGAAGTTCTTTACGCTGATTTGATGGATATGCATGTTGGAGCTACTTAAGGCGTGTGAACGAATACTTGTTCTTGATTTTGCCGTTGAAATAGGATCCTATGGAAGTCGCTTTCACGAGAGCTTCGTAGACTGCTCGCGGTACACGATGATAACTGTAGAGGCGGCCCCCGTGGAATTCCAATTCGAGTTCGTTCGAGTGTATGTCATATCCTATTGATAGAACAGTGCTGGAACGAACCTTGTCTCTCTTCATGGTCGTGCTTTAGTGCAGATTGCGGGTCGATTCTGATGCTCCAGACACCGTCTGGAAAATTGCGTGAGGTTCATCCGACAGGCATAAGGGACGGATCGGCGAGTGGGTCTGACGCGTGACGCGCGCCGGAACCGATGCGTCGTGTCAGTCGCCAGCCGTGGAATGAGGGTGGTTCCGTATGCGGCTCGGTCTTCATCCGACCGCTCGAACTCCACGGAATGTCGCCCGATCATGGCGGCACTCGCGGAACGAGGGGCCGACTCGCTGGCGTCGGCGACAGGGCGGCGCACGGTGCCGTAGCCGGCACCAAGCGCTGCTAACGCGACCTTCGGTTGCTTCATGGCGCACGTACCTTTCCGTAGCTCACGCCGTGCTCGCGTACCTGCATAGGTTGGCGCAGAGCGTTCACGCTCAGGTAGTAGTGGGCGACCTTGGTGACTTCGTGCCACGGGAACCGGGCGGGGTCGCTGATCGGATCCTGGAGTCTGGGTGAGTTGGCGCAGTCGGTGACCACATACAGCCAGTAGCAGTCGCGCCGGTCCTCGGCGACGCGACGTTCGTTCGGAGTGAGCAGAATACTGCCGGTCGGGCCGGCGAGTTCCTTCACCTCGATCAGCCGCAGCTCGCCCGATTGCAGGTCCAGGCTGGTCGCGTCGTAGCCCAGGTTCTTCTCGTGGTCCACGTCGTAGACTTGGCAGCCGCGGGCGGCCTCGTGGTCCATGGCGATCCGCATGGCGGTCATCTCGGTTTCGGGGGTGCGGGCGCAGCCGGCGGACGTCCAGCGTCTCGCGTTCGGGGTGGGGGAGGATGAGCGCGCCGGCCAGCCGCTCGACGCCCTGCAGCGTGACCGCCCGTTGGCGACCGAGCTCCTCGCGTCGCCGCTCCCTGCGCGCCAGCACCTCGGCATGGCGCGCTTCGGCCTGAGAAGATGCCCCTCGGCGCCGGTGACTCTGCCTTTCCGCCGCGCTTCACTGCAGCCGCTCCTCTGCCCAGTGGACGACCGCCTCGGCACTCGCGACGGCTTCCCGGTACTGCGCCTCGGAGACCGGCTCGGGAACTCCAGGATAGCGCGTAATCGTGGCGTATCGGGTGAGACGCGCAGCTCGACGAACGGCGTCCGGGATCGCCAAACCGCGCGTTTCGAGCAGCGCCAACAGACGATTCAAGTCGTGCACATAGGGGAACTCGACGCCGTGGTGGATCAGCACGGCCTTGATCGCCTTCTCCGCCGCTTGTTGGGCATCGAAGCACAGATCCTCCCAGTAGACATCGACAATGCGCGTCTTCGCCTTGGCAAGGTTGCTTCTGGCCCGGTTCAGCCACTCGCGAGGGTCGTCCGGGGGGAAGCGCTCACGAGGCGGCATAGATCACTTTTCCCTCCCGCAACGCGGGCTTGATGATCAATGCGTGGCTGTCCTTGTAGTGCTCCACGTCGTCCGGAGTGACGACGATGACGTCCACCGCAGCTCGGACTCCGTAGAGCTCATGGTAGATCTGCGCCATCGCGTCGAGCCGGTTGGGACAATCCTGGATTACGAGCAGATCCAAGTCGCTGTGTGGTCCCAACTCCCCGCGCGCGGCGGAGCCGAACAGGATGATCTTCTCGGGCCGCGCCACCGCGACGATACGGCGAACGATCTCGTCGAGGACCGCAGCGTCGAGTCCGTGCTCGCTCATAACCTGGCTTCCGCATCGTAGCCGCGTCCCGTTTCCCGAACCTCCATCGGGTGCTTGAGGGCGTTCACGCTCAAGTAGTAATGGGCGACCTTGGTGACTTCGTGCCATGGGAACCGGGCGGGGTCGCTGATCGGGTCCTGGAGTGTGGGTGCGGTTGCGCAGTCGGTGACCACGTACAGCCAGTAGCAGTCACGCCGGTCCTCGGCCACGCGGCGCTCATTGGGTGTGAGCAGGATGCTGCCGGTCGGGCCGGCGAGCCCTTTCACCTCGATCAGGCGCAGCTCGCCCGATTGCAGGTCCAGGCTGGTCACGTCGTAGCCGAGGTTCTTCTCGTGGACGTCGTACACTTGGCGTCCGCGCGCCGCCTCGTGGTCCATGGCGACGCGCATGGCGGTCATCTCGGTTTCGGGGTGCGGGCGCAGCCGCCGGACGTCCAGCGTTTCGCGTTCAGGGTGGGGGAGGATGAGCGCGCTGGCCAGCCGCTGGACGCCCTGCAGCGTGACCGCCCGCTGGCGGCCGAGCTCCTCGCGCCGCCGCTCCCTGCGCGCCAGCACCTCGGCATGGCGCGCTTCGGCCTGAGCCAGGCGCCCTTCGGCACCGGTGACCTCGTGCTCCAGTTCGTCATGGGCGCGGCCGATCTCGTCGTCGATCCGCTGGAGGACCTCGGTCAGGGACAGCTCGACGTGTTCGGCGACGCGGTCGATCTCGGCCAGGCGTTCCGTGCGGACCTCGTCGATGAACGGCGTGAGGGCCTGCTCGTTGAGCCAGGAGGTCGCTTCCGGCAGAGACGCGACGGCCGGCAGGTCCTCGGGTGCCGGCGTGGGGCTCAAGTCGCCGAGCACGTCCCCCGCGGAGGGACGGTGCACCGTCACTTGTCAGCTCCACGGCGAACAGGCGCTCGTGGATCACCTGTCCAAGACCGTCGACGACGCGAGCGCGGTAGAAGTCGAGGCGTGACGGCGCCGCGTGCGCCAGCGAGTGGAAGCAGGCTCCGCGGGCGGGTTGTTCTCGTCTTGCATCGTTTTCGGTTCCCCTGTGACGGTCGCACGGTCCGGATCGACGGGCGAGCGCTCCTCATGAGTCGTGTTCAACGTAGTTGGCTCCTTTGCATTCGTACAGCGCGTCGCGTGCGCGTTCTATTTCCGATGCGAGGAGTTGCTCGTCCGGGAGAGTGGTGCGGTACTCGGCGGCCATCACCTTGTTCGGCAGCCCTTCGAGGGCGTAGTGAGCAACAGCCTCGTCTTTCTGCGAGCACAGAACGAGCCCGACGGGCGGATTCTCGCCCTCTTGCGTCCAGTGTTCCCGCGCGTAGTTCAGATAGAGATGCATCTGACCGGCATCGGCATGCGTGAGTCTTCCGAGCTTGAGGTCGATGATCACCAGACAGTGCAGGCGCCGGTGGAAGAACAGCAGATCGACGCGGTACCATTCGTCGCCGACGCGGAGACGGCGCTGGCGGCCCATGAAGCAGAAGTCGGCGCCCAGTTCCAGGAGGAAGGTCTCCAGGCGGCTGATGAGCGCTTCCTCCAGGTCGCTTTCGGAGTACTCGTCCTTGAGGTCCAGGAACTCGAGAACGAACGGGTCCTTGATCGCCTCTTCGGGAAGGACCTGATCCTCGGGTTGCGCCTTGCTGCCACGGGAGAGCATGGCCGCTTTGTCCCGAGAGAGCGCGGTGCGCTCGTAGAACTGGGAGTTGATCTGTCGGTCGAGTTGGCGGACTGACCAACCCCCTCGCAGCGCCTCCGCTTCGTAGAAGTCGCGGGCGCGAGCGTTCTGGACGGAGAGCAGGCGCACGTAGGCGGACCACGGCAGCGGAAAGGCCGAGATGAGGTCCTCAAGACGCAGCTTGGTGGATGTTGTTCGCGAATCTCCAGACACCGTCTGGAGATTCGAGGGTCCTGCGGAGGGCTGCGTCGATTCTCCAGACACCGTCTGGAGAATTCGTTCAGGGGGATACGACAAGCAGAACTGACGCATCTGCCAGAGGTTCTGACGGGAGAAGCCTCGCCCGAACCGCTGCGTCATGTCGGTCGCCAGCCTCTCAACGAGGGCGGTTCCGTATGCGGCGCGTTCTTCACCCGACTGCTCGAACTCCACGATATGCCGGCCGATCCTCCAGTACGCTGCGGTCATGACCGCGTTCACCGAACGAGTGGCGGAGCGTCTGGCGGCGTCGATGATGCCGGCCACTTGGCGGAAAACGGGTTCGTACCGGCCGTCAAGCTCGTCTGACGTGGCTTTCGGATGCTTCATGGCGCGTCCGCGGTTCCGTAGCTCACTCCATCCTCCCGAACCTCCATAGGGTGCTTGAGGGCGTTCACGCTCAGGTAGTAGTGGGCGACCTTGGTGACTTCGTGCCACGGGAACCGGGCGGGGTCGCTGATGGGGTCCTGGAGTTGAGGAGCACTCGCGCAGTTTGTCACCACGTACAACCAGTAGCAGTCGCGGCGATCTTCGGCCACGCGGCGCTCGTTGGGCGTGAGCAGGATGCTGCCGGTCGGACGGGCGAGTCCTTTCACCTCGATCAGGCGCAGTTCGCCCGTTTGCAGGTCCAGGCTGGTCACGTCGTAGCCGAGGTTCTTTTCGTGGACGTCGTAGACTTGGCAGCCACGCTCGACCTCGTGCTCCATGACGATCCGCATCGCCGTCATCTCCGTCTCAGGGTGCGGGCGCAGCCGCCGGACATCCAGGGTCTCGCGTTCGGGGTGGGGGAGGATGAGCGCGCTGGCCAGCCGCTCGACGCCCTGCAGCGTGACCGCCCGCTGGCGGCCGAGTTCTTCGCGCCGCCGCTCCCTCCGTGCCAGTACCTCTGCATGGCGGGCTTCGGCCTGGGCCAGACGCCCCTCGGCCCCGGTGACCTCGTGTTCCAGTTCGTCATGGACGCGGCCGATTTCGTCGTCGATTCGCTGGAGAACCTCGGTCAGGGACAGCTCGACGTGCTCGGCGACGCGGTCGACCTCGGCCAGGCGTTCCGTGCGGACCTCGTCGATGAACGGCGTGAGGGCGTGTTCGTTGAGCCAGGAGGTCGCTTCCGGGAGGGACGCGACGGCTGGCAAGTCCTCCGGCGCCAGCGTGGGGCTCAGGTCGCCGAGCACGTCCGGCCCTCGGAGGGACGGCGCACCGTCACTTGTCAGTTCCACGGCGAACAGGCGTTCGTGGATCACGTGTCCAAGGCCGTCGACGACGCGAGCGCGGTAGAAGTCGAGGCGTGACGGAGCCGCGTGCGCCAGTGAGTGGAAGCAGGCCCCGCGGGCAAACGACTCCCGCCCGCAGTCGAGGCTGTGCCGGCGCAACGCCTCGAACAGGGGGTGTCCCGGGGTGACCCATTCGAGGTTGTTCCCTTCGGCGGTCTCCCGGTCCGTCGACAGGCGCGGGTAGCGTGCCGCCAGATCCGGGTGCTTCCAATCCGGGTCGCGCTCGCGCTTCTTCAGTCCCGGCGGCGTGCGGCCGGGATCGAAGGTATGCGCCATGCCGCCTACCGGCCTCAGAGCCAGGGCCGCGTCCCCGGCGCACTCGGTGATGAAGCGAGCGATGCTCTCGGGCACCACCCGCCGCTCCTGCGCACGGGCGCGGCGCTTGATGAGCATGTCGAGGTTGAGCCTCTTGGCGGCCAGCCCTTCCAGCGCCGTCTGGCAGATGGACCGGAAACGGTCCTCGTCCACGTCTTTCAGGAGGCGGTCCTCGAAGTCTTCCTCGCCCAGCTTGCCGGCGTAGAAGTCTCGCAGCACACGCTCCACGTGCGCGGACGGCAGGACCTCGCCCACGACGTTGAACACCGCGTCGTCGTCGAGGGCGTCGCGGATCTCCTGGAGCTTGTCCAACAGCCGCTGCAGAACCCGACCCTCGATAGTGTTGGTCGCGACGAAGTTGAAGATCAGGCAGTCGAGGCGCTGTCCGTAGCGGTGGATACGGCCCATCCGCTGTTCAAGGCGGTTCGGATTCCACGGGATGTCGTAGTTGAAGAGGATGTGGCAGCACTGCAGGTTGATGCCTTCGCCGGCCGCCTCGGTGGCGACCAGGACCTGGATGGCGCCATCTCGGAACTGCTGCTCGGCGTGGAGCCGGGTTCCGGCTTCGTCGCGCGAGCCGGGCTTCATGCCGCCGTGGATGCAGCCCACCTTGAACCCCCACGCCTTGAGCCGCTCCATCAGGTAGTCGAGGGTGTCCCTGAACTCCGTGAAGATCAGCAGCCGCTGGTCGGGACGGTCGAAGAAGCCCTCGTCCTGCATGATCTTCCGGAGACAGCTCAGCTTCGCCTCGCTGCCCGAGCCTTCGACCGCTTTCGCCTCTTCGGCAAGTTCCCGGAGTTCGGCGATCTCCTCACGGACCTGATCGGCGTTACCGGCCAGCGTGTACGCCTCCAGAATCCGCTCCAGCCGCTCGCGTTCAGCTTCCTCCAGCTCGACGAGCTCCTCCTGATCGGGGATGTCCGGCGGCGCCGTCTTCAGCAGATCGTGGGCGCGCTTGAGCCCCTCCTCCAGGCGCCGCGCCCGGTTTTCGAGGGAGCGCCGCATGGCGTAGGTGCTGGAGGCCAGGCGCCGCTGATACAACGCCATCAGGAATCCGACCGCGCGTGCCCGCGGGTCGTCGCCTTCCGCGGCAGCGCGCGTGCTCTGCCGTTTCACGAAGCGCGTCACCGTCACGTAGAGCTCGAACTCGGGGCCGTCGATGGCGAAGTCGGCGGTGTGCGGGATGCGTTTCGTGAACACCGGTTTGGCGGTCCACGCTCCGTCCTCCTGCCGCTCCGGGAAGTAGACCATCGCCTCCTTGGTGCGACGGAGGTAGAAGGGGGCGCGCCGGTGCTCCATCGCTACGCGGATCGACTTCACGTCGGCGTAGGCGTCCTCGTCGAGGAGCTGCAGGAACAGGGTGAAGTTCTGCGGGTCGCCCTTGTGCGGGGTGGCGGTCAGCAGCAGTAGGTGATCGGCGCTGTCGCGCAGCAGCTCCCCTAGCCGGTAGCGCTGGCTCTTGTGGGTCTCGTCCCGGGCGGACATGCGGTGCGCCTCGTCGACGATCACCAGATCCCAGCGCACCTGCGCCAGTCCGGGCAGTACGTCGGCGCGCTTTGCCAAGTCGAGCGAGGTGATGATCTGACGTTGCTCCAGCCACTGGTTGACCCCGAACTGTTCGCGGATGTCACCGCCCTTGAGCACCACGAACTTCTCGTCGAACTTCTCGTTGAGCTCGCGCTGCCACTGGAACGCGAGGTTCGCGGGACAGACGACGAGCGTCCGTTCGATGAGGCCGCGCAGCTTGAGCTCACGGATCAGCAGGCCGGCCATGATGGTCTTGCCGGCGCCCGCGTCGTCGGCGAGCAGGAAGCGCACGCGCGGCAGCTTGAGGAGGTGCTCGTACACGGCTTCGAGCTGGTGGGGAAGCGGGTCCACTCGTGAGATGGAGAGTCCGAAGTACGGCTCGAACTCGTAGGCGATGCCCAGCGAGTATGCCTGCAGGCCGAGGCGTAGCAGCCTGCCGTCACCGTCGTAGGAGAGTTGGGAGTCGGCGATGGCTAGGCTGGCGATGTCGTTCGCGGTGAGCGTGACCCGCCGGAAGCGTTCGGACTGCTGGCCGACCAAGCCGGCGATCCACGTGCCCGGGCCGTCCGAGCGGACGGTCTCCACCAGCATCGGCTCGCTGAACAGCGGGCCGGTCAGGATCTGTCCTTCGTTGATGGTTACGGGGGCCACTGGTTACTTCGCGTGCTCAGTTACTCGGATTCGAACAAATCATCGTGGTGTTTGACAGCGGCCTCGGAAGGGGCGCTAACTCCCAGGATGGCGACACCTACCACAATCAGCCGAGTTCGTCAAGACAGGGTCGTCGGTTGCCCTGACCAATCGATCCGTATATCATGGACTCGGCTACTGTATTTGCGCGGCACATGGTAGCTCTGTGCCGCCGCTCGGTCAGGAGGCTTTGGTAGAATTGGCTGCAGGAAAGAGATCAGCATCGACGTTTACCGTGGTCGTGCTCGCGGTAGCGTTGGTCATCACCGCGTCTATCCTCGTCCATGTTCTGTTCTCCAACAACGTCACCGATCTGACGGTCGAGTTGCTCGCGGCGATAATCGCCGTCGTTCTCGTGGTGGCGTCAGTTGGAGTGACGATTCACTTTCAGGTTCGCTCCGAAACCGAACGCGAGTACCGAGTCGAGTTGTTTCGGCAGAAGCTCGAGCTGTACAAGGACACCATAGCGTGTGTCACGCGGGCCGACGATGACGGGGTGATCGACGATCATGAGATCGAGGAGATGCGAAACTACGCGCGGATGACGGCCCTCGTAGCCAATCGGGAGTTGGTAAGAGCACTGGCTGCGTTCTTGTCGGCAGTGGAGCAGAGCGGCAGTATAACCAGGGAAGAAGAGGAAGGGTCCTTTCGATCCGTGCTGCAGGAAATGCGCAACGACCTGGGTGTGGTAGAGGGAGACGTCAGAGAGCACGTCAAGCGGCTGATGAAGAGTTGAGCCGGGGTCGTTCGCGAAATGAGCAGCGGCGACGCATCACGCAACGTGACGGAGGTGAGATCGCCCCATCCTTCCTCGCGAGCCGACACCACGCCCACACCGTGTTCACGGAGAACGTGGATCACTGGTTGCCCAGGTCGTCGCTGGAGTAACCCGGAACTCTCCTTGACAGCGTAAGGTAAATGCTATAGATTTCTGACACTTGCGGCAAGAGATGTCTGAACCGCGGGATGTGATCCGATGACCGGAGTGGCCGACAAGATCATGCAGAGGGTGTCCGTGCACGATAGCGGACGGTGGGTGTGCACGCCCAGGGACTTTCTGGATCTCGGCAGGCGCGAGGCCGTCGACCAGGCCCTGTCGCGTCTCGTCAAGGCGGGACGGCTGCGTCGGGTAGGCCACGGCCTCTACGACATGCCCAGGATCAGCAACGTGTTGAATCGTCCCGCGCCGGTCGATCTGGATGCCGCCGTCGCAGCGCTGGCACGGCGAGACGGTGTGCGGATCATGCCGGATGGCTTGGTGGCCGCGAATCGGCTGGGTGTGACCAACGCAGTGCCCGCAAAGGTCAGCTACGTGACGGACGGCCACTCCAGGACGCTCAAGATCGACGGAAGAACCGTCCGGTTCCGGCACGCGGGTCCCAGCGTCATGCAGTGGGCGGGAAGACCTGCTGCGCCGGTGGTTCAAGCGCTGCGGTGGTTGGGTCCCCGCGCGGCTGCGAACGGAGAGGTCGTCTCGACGCTGAGTCGTCATCTTCCCGACGACGTGAAGCTCGATCTGTTGCACAACAGCCGCGATCTGCCCGGCTGGGCATTACCGCTGGCGCGCAGCATCGCGAGCGATCAGACCGTTGCCGTATGACCGGAGGCTGTCCAAGGCCTTCGGACTCATTGAGCGCTTTTCCGAGGACATCGATCTCGTGGTGTTCCGCGACGATCTGGGCTTCGAAGGGGAGCGCGACCCGACCGTAGCGAGCCGCCTATCGAACAAGAAGCGGGCCGCGCTGTTCAAGGGACTCGAAGCGGCGTGCAGCGGGTACATTCGGGGAGACCTGCGGACCGCCCTGGTTAGGCGGATCGACGAATTCTCGGCCGACTGTCAGGTCGTTCCGGATGAGGGCGATGTCGACGGACAGACGCTCTTCATCGAATACCCCACACTCTTTCCAAGTGGTGAGGTCGCTTATGTGGCCCCGCGCGTGAAGATCGAGGCGGGAGCGAGGTCGGCGCTCGACCCGAAACAGGACTGCATGGTCACTCCCTATATCGCCGATGAGCTCCCGGACTGGTCGTTCGCATCGGCGGGCATTCGAGTGATCGCGCCCGAGCGCACCTATTGGGAGAAGCTGCTGATCTTGCATGGCGCGCACTGCGGATACCGGGACGCAGGGCGGCTGCCGGCCGACAAGGGCCGCATTTCGCGTCACTACTACGATGTGGCGGTGATCACGGCAACGGAGGTCGGCCGGTCGGCGTTGGTCGACATGGATCTGCTGGACGCGGTTCGGAACCACAACCTCGTTGCCTTCCGGCAGGCCTGGAAGCGGTTCGAAGAAGCCGTTGCCGGATCGGTGCGGCTCGTTCCGCAAGCGGGACTGCGCGCGGTGATCGAACAAGATTACCGAGCCATGCAGGGCATGATCCTCGGCGAGTGCCCGGACTTCGGATGGCTCACGCATCAGCTTCGACATGCCGAAGCTGCGATTAACGGGGCGTAAACCCTTGAGACAGTGCCGGATACCACAAGACCCCGACGGGTCGGCCCGCCGGGCTGTCTCGTTAACTGGATCGCCGCGGAGGTTCGCGGCGGGAACTTGGCTCCCCCGGCATGACTCGAACATGCGACATGGTGGTTAACAGCCACCCGCTCTACCAACTGAGCTACAGGGGATCGGGCTGGACGCTAGCGTCCAGTGTCCACTAAACCCATAGCACTTTCGGGCCCGTTCGTCAAGGCGCGGTCGGTTGGACAGGTGCGGGCCGTCGGGGTAGGTTCCTGCGCCATGGCAACTCCGCTCTCCGACGATCAGATTCAGGACGCCCTTCAGGGGCTGGCCGGCTGGAGCCGGGACGGCGATGCGCTGCAGCGGGAGTTCAAGTTCGGGAGCTTTCGCGAGGCGGTCTCGTTCATCGTCCGCATCGCCTTCGCGGCCGAGGCGGCCAACCACCATCCCGAACTCCGGAACGTCTACAGCACGGTCCGCCTCCGGCTCAACACCCACGACGCCGGCGGTCGGATCACGCAGAAGGACGTCGACTTGGCGGGGGAGATCGACGCGATCTCGTGGGTCTCTTGACATCGTCCCGCCGCGTGCGGAGGGTTGCAACTCAGGGCGATTAGCTCAGATGGCTAGAGTACTAGCTTGACATGCTAGGGGTCACTGGTTCGAGTCCAGTATCGCCCATCCGATCTATCCGGCCCGCGCGGCGAGGCGCTTCTCGAGGTTCCCGTGCCCGTCGGCGTGCGCTCAGCCGGCCGGCGTACCGTCGTACACGCCGTCCCGCAGGCTGAGGTCGGCGCCTCGCGCGAGCAGTTCCTCGACCAGTTCGGCGTTCCCGTCGAAGGCGGCCAGATGCAGTGCAATCGCTTCGTCGCCGCGCCTGTTGTCGGCGTCTACCCCCGCGTCCAGGAAAGCGCGCATGAGCGCCGTGTCGCCCAGCGTGACGGTCTCCACCAGCGCGCGGCCGGCCAGTCCGGGCGACGCGTCGACGGCCGCCCGGGCGCTTGCGGCATCGCCGGCCTGCAGCGCCGCGAACAGGCGCACCAGCAGCGTGTACGCTTCGTTCAACCGCGCGCCGCCACGCGCCAGCGCCGCGAGCATGGGCAGCGTCAGCCCGGCGTTCCGGGGCGGTGCGCTGCCGGCCAGAAGCCCCGCGGTGGTCTCGCCGGGGCCGCCTCGATAGGTGTAGCAGCTCGCGTTGGGGTCGCTGCCGGCGCCGATCAGAAGCTCGATCACCTCGACCGCGTTGGCCGGGGTCTTCTGGCGCTCGCCCTCCACCCCGTTGGCAGCCAGGTAGTGCAGCAGCGTGCAGCGGTGCGGCCGGGATGAGCGCGCCGTGGCCAACTCCGGGTGCTCGCGCAGGAGCGCCCGCAGGCCATCCACGTCACCTGTGACGACGGCGTCGGCGGCGCGTTCGAATACCGTGGCGAACGCCGGATCGTCGAAGCGAGCGGTGCCGCGGCTCGGCGCGGCGTCGCGCAGCAACGCCGCCAGAGCAGCCCGTGCCGTGGGCTCCTCCACTCCCTGAGCGCAGTCGAGCGGGGTCTGGCCGGCGTAGTTCAACGCCCGCGGGTCGGCGCCGGCGGCGAGCAGCGACCGGCGTCCCGTTAGGTCGCCGGCGAGCGCGGTCAGGTGTAGCGCCGTCTGCCCGTCGTCATCGACCGCGCCGGGGTCGGCGCCGCCGGCCAGCAGAAGCGCCATCGCCTGCGGATCCCTGCCGCGGGCGGCCCGGCAGATCCACAGGTGGTCCGCCGGCCGCAGCGACACGGCGCCCGATGCGAGGATCCGGTCGGCCCGCTCGCGGTCATGGGCGAAGTAGGCGCCGACCCAGCGGTCGACCTCCCGCACGTCTTTCTCCTGCGCGCCTCGCTCCCGCAGCAAGGTCGCCACCTCGTCGCGGTTGAGACAGTGCGGTAGCCGCGGACGGTTTCGGCTTCACGGGTCCCGGCGTTGGGATCGGCACCCAACTCCAGCAGCTTGCCCGCCAGGTCCAAGCGCGCCGCGGCGACCTTCGCGTCGCCGGTGCGATAGCGCGAGCCGCGTTGACGCTCGCCTCGGTCAGCCGGTCCGCCGCAGCCGGGTCGGCCAGCAGCAGCGCGCACGCCGGCGAGTCCCGGCGCACCCCCGGGAACCGCTCCGCGATCGCGTCCGCCAGAGCATCGTCGCCGGCCAGCGCGGCCCGTATCAGCGCACCCTCGGCTCCGGCCGGGTCGAGGGGTTGGCTCACGAGGTCAGCGTCGTGACGAAGTGGTCCAGGAACCGCGGCGCATCCACGGCCACGCACACCTCGGCATTCGGCTTGGCGTCACCGGCTCGGACCGGCACCGTCGCGCCGTTGAGGCGTTCGGACCTCGTCTCCACCTCGATTCGCATGCGCCGCGTCTCGCAGAAGGTGGGATCGAACACCATGGCGACGGCGAGCGGATCGTGGAGGAGCGGCCGGGGCTCCGGATCGTCATCGCCCCAGAGATGGATCAGCTCGAAGCAGAGCCGGTTGATCGGGCGGTCTACCGCGCCGATGGCGCGCACCTGGTCGTAGCTCATGCGGCAGCGCTCGGTCACGTCCAGGCCGACCATGGTGATCGGGACGCTGGTGCCGAACACGATGCGCGCCGCTTCGGGGTCGCACAGAGCGTTCCACTCCGGTCGCGGGCGATGCGTACACCCGCCCATGAGGCAGATCCTGGCCTTCTCGGTGATCCGAGGTTCCAGCGTGAAGGCGCACGCGATGTTCGTCAGCGGTCCGATCGGCACCAAGGTGATCTCGCCGTCACCGTTCATGACCGTATCGATGATGAAATCGACGGCGCGCTGATCACCGGGCCGTGTCGACGCCGGATACCGCTCGATCGCCTGCATTTGACGGGGCCGATGGGCGGCGATCGCCGCTCGTCCCTCGGCAACCGGAGCGAGCAGGGGCTTCCCCAGGCCGGCGTACACGGCGACGTCGCTCCGCCCCAGCGCCTCCAGCACGCAGCAGGCCAGCTCGGCTCGACGGACCGTATCGCGGAACACCGTGGTCACGCCGAGCATCTCGATCTCCCCGCACATCAGCGCGAACGCAAGCGCGAGCGCGTCGTCGATGTCGTCCCCGATGTCGGTATCCAGGATGATCTTGTGCACGGCGAGCGTCTCAGAGAGTGAGGCCGGCGCCGGCGGGGCCGAGCAACTCGGGCGACGGGACGATCGTGGACTTCACGGTGCGCATCCGCCGCGCGGCGTCGATCGCCTCGGCGATGCCCTGCTCCGTGAACGGGAACAGCGTCTGCATCGACAGCCACGGGTAGCGGTCGCGCGCCCGGTACAGCAGGTCGATGCCGGTGGCGATGTCGTCGGCCGTGAACCCCCAGCTCCCCAGCACGTTGAGGTCCTTGGTGCAGATGCGGTGCCAGTTGGTGTCGATCGAGCCGGCGTCGGTGAACTGTCCCATCTCCACGTAGGTGCCGCCGTCGCGCAGCATCTCGATCCCCTCCGGGCCGGCCGATGGGTGGCCGCTGCAGTCCAGGGCCAGATCGGCCCCGAAGCCGCCGGCGATGCGCCGCACCGCCGCGATCCGCTCCGCGGGGGTCCGGTGCTCGTCGATGCTGACCGTCGCTTCGGCGCCGAAGTCGCGGCAGAGCTCCAGGCGAGGGCGCTCCGGCGCCCCCACCACGATCACCCGCCCCGCGCCCAGCTCCTGCGCCGCCGCCGTGGCCAGCACCCCGATCGGTCCGGAGCCCTGCACGACCACGGTCGCGCCCGGCTCGAAGCCGCCGGCGCGGGCGGCGCGGCGCAGCGCCCGCACGCAGGAGGTCAGCGGCTCGGCCAGCGTCGCCAGGCGCAGCGGCATGTCGTCCGGCAGCGCGTACACCTTGGTGCCGGGCAGTTCCTCCAGGTCGACGTAGACCTGCTCGGCCCATCCGCCCCACAGGTGCGGCGGCCGCTCGAAGCCCAGGTAGCGGCCGTAGTAGACCGGCGTCAGGCACTTGTTGGCGGTCTCCGGGTAGTGGACGCAGTAGTAGCAGCTCCCGCACGGCATCAGCGGCGGCAGCATCACCCGGGTGCCGACCGCCAGCGGCCGGCCCATGTGGTCCTCGGTCAGCTCGGGGCCGATGGCGCTGACCACGCCGGCCAGCTCGTGGCCGAGCGTGAACGGCCACGGCAGCGGCTTCGGCCAGTGGCCGGCCAGGATGTGCAGGTCGGTCCCGCACACGCCGCAGGCGGCGATGCGGATCAGCGCCGCCTTGCGGGGAACGTCGGGCACCGGCACCTCGCGCATGACCGGACCGCTGCCGGGGCCGTCGAAGGTGGCCACGCGGACGCGCTCGTCGCGAGCACGGCCGATCATCGTCGCTCGACCTCGATCCAGAGCTGGTCGAGACCGCGCAGGACCACGCCGTCGCGGTGCCGCGGCTCGGCCGCCAAACGGATCGACGGGAACCGGTCGAGCAGGCTGGCGAACGCGATGCGCGCCTCCAGCACGGCCAGCGCCGCGCCCAGGCAGTAGTGGATGCCCCGTCCGAAGGACAGATGGCTCTTCTCGCGGCGGCCGATGTCCAGGGTTTCCGGATCGTCGAACATCTCCGGGTCGCGGTTCGCGGCGCCGATCATCGCCACCACCCGCTGGCCGGCGCGGATGGACTTGCCGCCGATCTCCACGTCCACCCGCACGGCCCGGTCGTCGAGCTGGACCGGACTGTCGTAGCGAAGCAGCTCGTCGACGGCCGAGTCGAGCAGGCTCGGTTCGTCCCTGAGGCGGAGGAGCTGATCGGGGTTCCTGAGCAGCGCCAGCATGCCGTTGCCGAGCAGGTTGCGCGTCGTCTCGTTGCCGGCCACCAGGATCAGCAGCATCACCGACAGCATCTCGTCGTGGGTCAGCCGGTCGCCCTCCTCCTCGGCGTCCAGCAGCGCGCTGACCAGGTCCTCCCGCGGCTGCCGGCGCCGCTCGTCGATGATGGTCTCGAAATAGGCGAACGCCTCGTCCGCCGCTTCCTTGATGGTCCGGATCTGATCGGCCGTGAGAACCGCGTTGACGCTCAGAGCCAGGGCGTTCGACCACCCCTTGAACAGGTCCAGGTCGCGGGGACGGACGCCGAGCATCTCGGCGATGACGGTGACCGGCAGCGGGTAGCCGAGCGCCGCCACCAGGTCGAACCGGTCCATCCCGTCGACGGCGTCCAGCAGCTCGCCGGTGATCTGTTGAATCCGCCCGTGCAGCATCGCCACGGCTTTCGGCGTGAACGCCTTGGAGACCAGCAGCCGCAGCCGCGTGTGCTGGGGCGGATCGAGCTCCAGCAGGCTCATCGGTATGGTCTCCACGAAGACGCGGCCGGCGTTCGCGAACCGCCCATGATCGCGCAGCACCGCCTCCACGTCCCGGTAGCGCGTCAGCGCCCAGGCGTCGATCGTCCGCATGCGGTGCACGGGGTCCAGGCTCCGCAACCGGCGGTAGGTGTCGTATGGGTCGGTCTTGACCTCCTCCGAGGTGAAGTCGTAGGCGACCCCCGACTCCCGCCGTTCCCAGGCCAGCAGTCCGCGCAGCACGGCGGGCTTGACCAGATTCTCGACGACCGTGGTCATCAGATGCATGGCGGCTCCGCCGGGCGCCCGGCCGCAGGCTCGTGCCGCGGTCCTGGGAGGGCAGCCTCGTTTGACCCCGGGTTCAGGCTCGGAGTCTGATGCATCGCGAATGGGAGCGTACCAGATGAAGATCAGCGACGTGCAGGTAATTCCCTTCACCGTGCGGCGGCGGGGATTCCACAACGCCGCGTTGCGGCCGGAGACCGACGCGGTGCAGACCGTGACCAGGATCGTCACCGACGAAGGCGCGGAGGGCTACTACTTCGGCGGCGACGGACACGGTGACCAGGCCGGCCTCAAGGCCCCCGACCGCGCGCTGCTCACCGGGCGTATCCGCGATCTGGTGGTGGGACAGGATCCGTTCGACCGCGAGCGGTTCTGGCGCTGGATGTGGGTGGCCAATATCCCCGAGCACCTGCTCAGCGTGCTGGACAACGCGCTCTGGGACCTGCAGGGCCGTGCGCTCGGCGTTCCCGTCTGCAAGCTGGCCGGCGGCTGCCGCGATCGCGTCCTGGCCTATGCCAGCACCTACCCGAACCTGGGGCCGCCGGAGGTCTACGCCGAGCACGCCCTGGACTGCAAACGGCAGGGGTACCGCCACTACAAGATCCATCCCTACTACTTCTGGGACCCGGCGACCGGCCGGGCCGACCCGGGACGGCCGTCGCACGTCGAGCACGACGTGGCCGCGTGCCGGGCGGTGCGCGACATGGTGGGGCCGGAGATGGAGCTCAGCTTCGACCCCTGGGGCACCTACCGGACCTACGAGGATGCGGTCTGGGTCGGGCGGCGGCTGCAGGAGCTGGACTTCGTCTGGTACGAGCACCCGATGAACGAGTACCAGGTGGCTGCCTACGAGAAGCTGTCGGCGGAGCTCGAGATCCCGATCCTGGCGCCGGAGATCGCGGCCGGCAGCCTGTACACACGGGCCGAGTGGATACGGCGCGGCGCCTCCGACATGAGCCGCATCGACGTGCTGCGCGGCGGCGTGACCGGCTGCCTGAAGACCGCGGCGCTGTGCGAGGCGTTCGGCGTGCGCCTGGAGATCCACATGGCCGGCTTCGGCAACCTGCAGGTGCTGGGCGCCACCAGCGAGGATACCTGCCGCTACTACGAGCGCGGGCTGCTGGCTCCCGGAGTCGACTACGAGACCCCGGAACCGTACCTGGCAGAGATCTGCGACCCGCTCGATCCGGACGGCTACGTGCGCGTGCCGGAGCATCCGGGCATGGGCTACCGGATCGACTGGGACTACATCGACGAGCACCGCATCGACGGCGAGCGGTCGTGAGCCGACCGGTGCCGGGCGACGCTCGGCCGGCACCGCTGCCCGAGGGCAAGGTCGACGCGCAGGTGCTGGCGCCGTTGCTCCCCGCCGGCGCCGCCCTCCCGGCCGGCGTTCTGATCGGTCCGGCGGTGGGTGAGGACGCGGCGGTGGTAACTGGCGCCGAGCGCCTGGTATTGACCAGCGATCCGATCACCCTGGCCGGCAGTGCCGTGGGCCGCTATGCCGTGGCCGTGAACTGCAATGACCTGGTGGCGATGGGCGCCGACCCGCGGTATCTCACCACCACCATCCTGCTGCCGCCGGGTACCGATCGCACCGCCCTCGAGGCGCTGTTCGCCGAACTGGCTGCTGCCGCCGCCGGCGCCGGCGTCGCCTGGGTGGGAGGACACACCGAGGTGACCGGCGCCGTGGTCAGCCCGGTGGTGGTCGGCGCGGCGGTCGGGGCGCTTGAGGGGAAGCCCTGGTCCAGTGCGGGTGCGCAGGTTGGCGATGCACTGGTATTGACCAAGTGGGTCGCGCTGGAGGGCAGCACCCTGCTGGCGCGGGAGCGGCCCGACGCGCGCGCCATTCTCGGGGCCGAGCACGCGGCGGTAGTACGCTGGCTCGACCAGCCGGGGATCAGCGTGGTGGCGGAGGGTCGGGTGCTGCGCCGGTTCGCGATCCATGCCGCCCATGACCCCACCGAAGGCGGCGTCGCCCAGGGGATTCATGAGCTGGCGCGCTGCTCCGGGGTGGCCATCGAGATCGAGGCGGCGTCGCTCCCCGTCAGGCCCGCCACCCGGGCGCTGTGCGACGCGCTGCGTATCGATCCCCTCGGCTTGCTGGCGTCGGGGGCGCTGCTGTTCACCGCCCCGCCGGAGGTGGCCCAGGGCGCAACACAGGCGCTGCACGAGGCCGGCATCGCGGCGACGGTCATCGGAGCGGCGCACGCGGGAACCGGTGTCACGCTGTGCCTTGGCGACCGCCGCGTTCCCCTGCCATCCTTCCCGCAGGATGAGATCTCACGGCTCGGCGGGGCGGCATGAGTAGGCCATTGCGTGGCGTCTTCCCGGTGGTGCTGACGCCCTTCGCGGACGACGGCTCGATCGACACGGCGGCGCTTGCGCGGGAGGTGGACTTCAGCATCGCGGCCGGCACCCACGGGCTGGTGTTTCCGGTGCTGGCGAGCGAGTTCCAATACCTGTCGGACGCCGAGCGGCACGCCGCGGTGGAGACGGTGGTGCGCCAGGCCGCCGGCCGGGTGCCGGTGGTGGCGGGCGTCGCGGCGCCCACGGCGCGGGCTGCGGCCGAGCACGCCGCGCATGCGGCGGCCTGCGGGGCGGATGCGGTGATCGCGCTGCCGCCGTACCCGGAGCAGCCGAGCGGGGACGAGGCGGAGGCGTACTATCGCGCGATTGCGGAAGCCGCCGGCCGGCCGGTGTTCGTCCAGCACACCCACGCCGGCATGGACGCCGCGTTCATCGAGCGCTTGCTGGGCGAGATCCCGCACGTTGAGTACGTGAAGGAGGAGAGCGATCCGAGCGCGCACCAGATCAGCGCGCTCATCGCGCGGTGCGGGACCGTATGCCAGGGGGTGTTCGGCGGCGCGCACGGCCGCTGGATGCTCTCGGAGCTGCGGCGCGGGGCGAGCGGCTTCATGCCGGCCACGGAGATGACCGAGGTGCACGTGCAGATCTGGGACGCCTGGCACGCGGGCAAAGCGGAACTGGCGCGCGAGCTGTTCAACCGGCTGCTGCCGCTGATCAACCTGCTCGGGCTGCTCGGGCTCGCCGCCTGCAAGGAAGTGCTGGTGCGCCGCGGCGTGTTCAGCTCCGCCGCGACCCGCATTCCGGGGAGCGTCAAGCTCGACGCCGAAGACCGCCGCGAGCTCGACGCGGTCCTCGCCGACCTGCAACCGCTCCTGCGCGTCTGAGCAGCGGGTCGTGGTATCGTCACGACACATGGTTGAAATTCGCCAGCCGGGATCGTACCGCTACACCTACTCGGCCGATCACGAGGTGGTCGCCCGCGTGCAGCCCGGAGAGCAGGTGCGCATCCACTGCGTGGACTGCTTCGAGAACCGCCTGGTCGACGAGTCCCAGCACTACGCCGACGTGTGCGAGTACCCCTATCTCAATCCGCAGACCGGGCCGGTCTACGTCGAAGGTGTCGAGGAGGGCGATACCCTGCTGGTGCACATCGATGACATCGAGATCACGCGCGACTGGGCGATGACCGGGCTGGTGCCGCGCTTCGGCCTGCTGACCGGCACCACCGCGACCGCCATGCTCACCGACGCCCTGCCCGAGGTGGTGCGCAAGGTCCCGATCCGCGACGGCCGCGTCTGGTTCGGCGAGTTGAGCCGGCCGCTGTCGCCGTTCGTGGGCACCATCGGCACCGCCCCGAAGCTGGAGGCGATCAACGCGCTGACCCCGTCGAGCTACGGCGGCAACATGGACTGCCCGGAGACCTGCGCCGGCAACACGCTGCATCTCCCCGTACGCAACGACGGCGGCCTGTTGTTCTGCGGCGACGGGCACGCCACCCAGGGCCACGGCGAGATCGGCGGCGTCGCCTGCGAGGTGCCGGTCAACCTGGTCTGCCGGTTCGAGGTCATCAAGGGGCAGGCGATCGACTGGCCGCGCGTCACCAACGACACGCACCTGATGGTGATCGGCAGCGCCCGCCCGCTGGAGGACGCCACCCGCATCGCCAGCACCGAGCTGATCAAGTGGGTGGCGGCGGACTACGGCATGGACCCCACCGACGCCCTGGTCTGGATCACGCAGGTGCTGGAGCTGCGGGTCGGCAACGTGTGCGACCCCAACTACTCGGTGGTGGCCGCCGTTCCCCGCGCCGCGTTGACGCCTTAAGCTCCAGCGCATGGCAGGACGAATTCAGGACAAGGTCGCAATCGTCACCGGTGCCGGCTCGGTCAGTGCCGGCATCGGCAACTCTCATGTAGGCAATGGCTCTCATGTAGGAAATGGCCGCGCCACGGCGCTGGTGTTCGCGCGGGAAGGGGCGCGCGTGCTGCTGGTCGACCGCGACCTCGCCCCCGCCGAGGAGACGCGCCGCATGATCGCCGAGGCAGGCGGCGCGTCGTCCACCTTCCAGGCGGACGTGAGCGACGCGGCGGCCTGCCCCGCCATCGCCGGCGCGTGCATCGAGCGCTACGGCCGCATCGACATCCTGCACAACAACGTCGGCATCGAGATCGCCGGCGGGCTGGCCGAGACCACCGAGGAAGCGTGGGACCGCACGCTGGCGGTGAACCTCAAGAGCATGTTCCTGATGGCCAAGGCGGTGGTTCCGCACATGGAGCGGCAGGGAGCGGGGGCCATCGTCAACATCTCCTCGATCAACGCCATCCGCACGCTGCCCGCGCTGTCCCTGCCGTACGCGGTGTCCAAGGCCGGCGTGATCGCCTTCACCCGCGACGTGGCCGTCGAGTACGCGGCCAAGGGCATCCGCGTGAACGCCGTCCTGCCCGGCATGATGGCCACGCCGTTCGTGGTGGCGGCGCTCACCGACGCGTACGGCGGCGACGTGGAGGCGATGATGCAGCGGCGCGACAGCCTCTGCCCGACCGGCAAGCAGGGCGAGGGCTGGGACGTGGCCCATCTTGCGCTGTTCCTTGCCTCGGACGAGGCGAGATACATCACCGGCGAGTCTGTGGTCGTCGACGGCGCACAGACGTGCCGCATCTAAGAGAGCAAGGGGCCGGCATCATGCAGCGCACTCTGAAGGTCTATCTGGCAGGAGAGATCCACTCCGACTGGCGCGGCGAACTGGCCGCCGCGATTCAGGAGGCCGACCTGCAGGTCGAGCTCCTGTCACCGGTCACCGACCACGACGCCAGCGACGCATGCGGAGTCCGCATCCTGGGGGATGAGGACAACCCGTTCTGGCGCGATCACAAGGGTGCGGGCATCAACGCCATACGCACGCGCACGCTGCTGCGCGAGGCGGACGTGGTCGTGGTCAAGTTCGGCGAGCACTATCGGCAATGGAACGCCGCCTTCGACGCCGGCTTCGCGGCGGCGATCGGCACGCCGATCATCACGCTGCACGACGCCGGTCTCGGCCATGCTCTCAAGGAGGTGGACGCCGCCGCGATGGCCGTCGCCTCCACCGTGGAGCAGGTCGCCCAAATCCTGCGCTACGTGCTCTCGGAGTAGGCGAGGCGCTGCCCGCGACCTATCCTGTGGCTGTGGAATCGCCGTACCGGAACGGTATCGCGTTCATCGAGGGGAGCTACTGCCCGATCGAGGAGGCCAGGATCTCGATTCTGGACCTGGGTTTCCTGCGCTCGGACGCGAATCAGGACACCGTCTCCGTGTGGGCGGGATCGTTCTTCCGGCTCGATGACCACCAGCGGCGCTTCGAGCGCAACAACGCCCGGCTGCGGCTGAACTGTCCGTACGACCGCGCAGAGCGGAACGAGATCCTTGCCGCGTGCGTGCGCCGCACCGGCCTGAGCAACGCCTATGTGCAGATGGTGATGACGCGCGGGCGGCCGCCCGTCGGCGTTCGCGATATCCGCAAGTGCGACAATCAGTTCTATGCGTTCTGCCTTCCCTACATCTGGCTGGCGCCGGAGGACCAGCGGCGGCGCGGACTGCATGCGCACATCAGCGGCATCCAGCGCGTGCCGCCGGAAACGATCGATTCCACGATCAAGCACTACCACTGGCTCGACTTCGAGACGGGGTTGCTTGACGCGTACGACGCGGGCGCGGACACGGTGATCGTGGTGGACCGCCACGGCGACATCGCCGAAGGTCCCGGCTTCAACGTGTTCATTGTGGAACACGGCCGCCTGGCGACGCCGGCCGCGGGCGTCCTGGACGGGATCACCCGCCGCACCGTGCTGGAGCTGTGCGCGGAGCTGGGCATCGCGTGGGCGACCGAGCCGATCCCGCCGGCTCGGGTTCATGCCGCGGATGAGGTGTTCGTGACTTCGACGGCAGGCGGCCTGATATCCGTGACCAAGGTCAATGGACGGCCGGTCGGCGCGGGCACGCCGGGGCCGATCACCACTCGGCTTACCGACGCCTATTGGTCACGGCGTGAGGCCGGCTGGCACGGGACGCGGATCGACTACGGCGACAACGCATGGCGAAACTGAAGGACGTAAACAGCACCGATCTCGCGGGCGCCATCCGCCTGGGGTGTCAGGCGATGTGCCGCCTGTTCAACGCGGATGACGACGATATCCCGTTCTTCGACATCCTGGCCCTGCCCGAGGCCAGGATGAGCTTCAGTTGGGCCCACTCGGAGGCGCAGGTGCCGGGCCGCTTTCTCAACGCCCTGCTGAATGCCGAAGACGCCCTCGGCATCCGCATCGACGAGCAGGCGATCGATACGATCACCCGCGCCGCGTTCTTCGCCTATCACGGAGCCGTGCCCCTGCCCCTGAACCGGCAGCGGATCGGCGGACCGCTCGTCAACTTCCTGCCGACCCAGATTCGCGAGGGGTTGCACGCGCTGTACGCCCTGGTCAGGTTCCGCGACTCCGAGCACGCTCGCGAGCTGGCCGAGGCCTGCATCGAGACGATCTTTCGCTGCTGGGACCCGTCGGACGGATGGGACTATGCGCGCCTGGAGGACGAGCACGGGCTGTCGATCTTCAAGCCCAGCAGCTTCCTCAACGGGCTCGGTCGATCCATCGGCCCGCTGGTGAAGTACTTCAAGGCCACCGGGTATGGACCGGCGCTGGATCTGGCCATCGTCCTGAAGGAAAGGACCGTCGCCGAATTCTTCACCGAGACCGGCGAGTATCAAGCCGCTCACGGCCTGCACGGACACTCGACCACCTGTACGATGTCATCGCTGGCGCAGTTGGCGGATCTGACCCGCGACGCACATCTGCTGGCGCGCGTGAAGACGTTCTACGACAACGGTCTGCGGCACATTCGAGATCAGATCGGCTGGTCTATCGAGACCACCAAGCCAGGCAAGAACTACGGACGGGGTGAGGCCAACAACACGGGCGACATCGTCGAAACGGCCCTGATCCTGGGCCGTTGGGGCCACACCGAGTACTACCATGACGCGGAGCGCATCCTCCGCTGCCATCTGCTGCCCTGCCAGTTGCGCGATGTCTCGTTCATCGCCGAGCCGCCGAATCCGGAGGACGAGGACGGCAAGCGCGATGTCCCCCGGAGGATCGCCGGATCATTCGGGCTCCCGGCGCCGTACGGACACCACCCGGTCGGCGTCGCCGAGGTCAAGTTCAACTCGGACATCGTGGGAGGCGTAGTCGGCTCGCTGTGCGAGGTGTACCGCGAGGCGACGCACCATGACGCGGCCGGACACCGAGTCAATCTCCTGTTCGATCACGAGACGCCCGCCATCAAGGTCCGGTCGCCCTATACCCATCCCGCGCTGAGTGTCGAGCTGAAGCGACCCGGACCACTGTTCGTGCGTTTGCCGCCCTGGGTGAGACCCGACGCGATCGAGATCTCCGGCCCGGATCGACCACGCCACACCGGCGGCTGCCTGTTCTTTGCCGCGCCGGCGACAGACCGTATGATCCGTATCGCGTATCCTCTCGAAGAGCAGGAGATGGTGATGCGGAACCCGGCCGGGGAAATACGCGTGCGTCTTCGCGGAGATACGGTCACGGCGATGGACGACTTTGGCGCCGACGTGACCTTCTTCGATCCGATCGATCGATGAACAGGAGGATACGACCATGACCATCGATGCCGCCGACGTCCGCAAGCCGAAGCTGAGCTACGACTACGAGTTCGACCCCGATCGGCTCGACCGCATCGTCGCCTGCACCGCCGAGCACGGCTTCTGCGTCGCCAAGGAGGTGCTGTCTCCCGCCATGGTCGACGTGCTGTGCAGCGAGGTCTGGCGGGTGGTGGACCCGGACCGCACGCTCGGTCCGGGCGAGAGCCGCACCTATCACGCCTGGTTCGACGAGGCGACCGAGGCGTGGGCGCTGCTGGACAGCCCGCGCTTCATGAACCTGCCGCGCGCGTTGCTCGGCACCGACGAGATCTGCGTCAACCGCTCCGCGGCGATCATCCGCCGGCCCGGCTCCGCGACGGTCGGCTGGCACACCGACTGGCGCGGACATACCGACGATCCGCCGCGCGACAGCGGGCAGGTCCTCAATCGCGGCTCCTGGCCGTCCGGCATCTGGTTCTACGTCACCGGCTCGCGCCCCACGCACGGCGGCCTGTGCGTGATCGAGGACTCCAACCGCGTCGGCTGGACCGGCCCGGAAGGGTTCCGGCTTACCGGGGACCAGTATTCCTTCGTCCGGGAAGATGCGTCCGACGAGGAGCGCTACGACGATTTCGACATTCCCGGCCTGGTGCCGCTGTTCACTGACCCCGGGGACTGCATCCTGTTCGCCGACCGCACCTTCCACGGGGCCTTCCCCAATCGCGAGGAGCGGACGCGGCTCTCCTGCGGCTGCGGGTTCCGCAAGAAGAGCGACGTGATCGACGCGCCGTGGGAGCTGCCGGCGACGGCCCGTGCGTTCATCGACGCGCTGCCGGAGCGGCACAAGCGCTACGTGGACGGCTACACGGGCATCGACACGTCGTTCGGCGCGGCGAGGTAACCCGCGGCCACGACGGTCTCGCCACCCCCTGTTACGATCGCCGCCCATGAAGGCGATAGTGATCGAGCAGAGCGGCGGGCCCGAGGTGCTCGCCTACCGGGACGCCGAGGTGGGCGAGCCGGCCGCCGGCCAAGTGCGGGTGCGCATCGAGGCAGCCGGCGTCAACTACATCGACACCTACCACCGCAGCGGCCTCTACCCGCTGGCGATGCCGTTCACCCCCGGGGTGGAGGGCGCGGGCGTCGTCGACGCGGTGGGCGACGGGGTCGAAGGCCTGGCCGCCGGGGACCGGGTGGTCTACGTCATGACGCCGGGTTCCTACGCGGAGCAGGCGCTGGTGCCGGCCGACAAGGTGGCGCGCATCCCGGACGGGATCGGGACCGAGGTGGCGGGGGCCGCGTTCCTGCAGGGCCTGACCGCCCACTATCTGGCCTGTTCCACCTATCCGCTGTCGTCTCAGGCGACGTGCCTGGTGCTGGCCGCGGCCGGCGGGGTGGGGCTGCTCCTCTCGCAGATAGCCAGGCGCCGCGGCGCCCGCGTGATCGGCTGCGTGTCGTCCGACGCCAAGGCGGAGCTGGCGCGCCGGGCCGGCTGCGACGAGGTGATCCGCTACGATCAGGTGGACTTCAAGGACGAGGTGATGCGCCTCACCGATGGCCGCGGCGTGCAGGTCGCCTACGACTCGGTGGCGGCGGCCACGTGGCGGCAGAGCCTGGGCTGCCTGGCGCCGCGCGGCTATCTGGTGCTGTACGGCAACGCCAGCGGTCCGGTGACGTCGTTCGATCCGCGCCTGCTCAACGAGGGGTCGTGCTTCCTCACGCGGCCGACCCTCGCCCACTACATCCTCGACGAGGGCGAGTTGCAGGCCCGCGCCGGCGACCTGTTCGGCTGGATCGCGGCCGGCGAGCTGGACGTGCGCATCCACAAGCGGTATCCGCTGCGCGATGCCGCGCAGGCGCACCGGGACCTGCAGTCCCGCGCCACCAGCGGCAAGCTGCTGCTCATCCCTTGATCCCGTTCCGGGCCTACCCGCCGCCGCCCGCGCACTACCGCAACGTCACGCTGCAGCTCGTGCCGTTCCGCGCGGCGCCGGATGCGGTGCAGCGTTTCCTGCCGGAGCCGCTGACGGCGGACCCGGCAGGCGGGTGCCTCGCCGCCGGGATCGACGTGGGGTTCTGCACCGGCTACGGGAGCTTCCAGGAGGCGTTCCTGATGCTCGGCTGCCGGTTCGCCGACACACCCGGCTGGTTCTGCTCGCACGTGCTCCACAACGGACCGGCCGGGATCGCGGCGGGCCGGGAGATCTACGGGACGCCCAAGGTGTACGCCCAGGTCGCGGTGCGCCGGCACGAGCGCTCGATGGTGACCGAAGCGCACCTGGGCGGCGTGCGGGTCATGCGGATCGCCTCGACCGCGGACGAGGTCGCCTCGCCCGACGAGCTGCCCTCGCTGTCGCCGTCGTGGCGGCTGAAGGTGATCCCGCGTGCCGACGGTCCGGGGCCGGTGCTCAAGCAGCTCATCGACTGCAGCGGCGCGATGCGGGACCTCACGGTCCACTTCTCGGCACGGGGGCAGGGGAGGATCGCCCTGGGGGCCTCGGCCGAGTGCGATCTGACGGCGCTCGCGCCGGAGAGCTACGGGGCGGCCGGCTACCTGGAGTGCGACTACACGGAAGGCTACGCGGCGATCGCTCACGATTACCTGACGTGAGGCTCCGCCGGTGACGCCGGACCGCGCGCGGCGTACCCGGCGGGCGCTCATCGCCGAGGCGCCGTTCAACATGGCGTCGGCCTACGCCAGCGTCGGGGCGATCCAGACCGGCGCGGCGCTCTGGCTGGGCGCGACCACGATGCAGATCGGGCTGTTCGGTTCGGTGGGCAGCTTGGGTCTGCTGCTGGTGGTGCTGGCGCCGTATCTGGTGCGGATGACCGGCGGCTGCCGGCGGCCGGTCATCATCGGGCTGCACGTGGTGCGGATGGCCGCGCGTGTGGCGATCGTGATCGTGATGATCGCCCGGCCGGCCGGGGCGGTCTGGTGGCTGCTTGCGTTGACCGGCGTCGTTTCCACCTGCCACGCCCTGTACCGGCCGCTGATCCGCGCCTGGATGGCCGCCGTGGTCCCCGAGGGCCGGCGGCCGGTGTTCCTGGGCAGGCGGCTGTCGTGGTCGATGCTGGGCGCCGTGGCCGTTCCGCCGGCGGCCGGCGCGGCGGTCGACGCGCTGGGCTCCTCGCCGGGGTTCGCGGTGGTGTTCGCGGGCGGGTTGCTGTTCGCGGCGGCCGGGCTCGCCATGTCGTGCATCGCCTTCGATCCGTGCGACCGGCGGCTGAGCAGGCGCTCCACGGTCACCGGGCAGGTACGCCGGTCGCTGCGCTTCATGCCGTTCCGGCGGCTGTTCCTGTTTCAACTCGTCACGCACGCCGGGCAGGCGAGCTACCAGCACCTGCTGGACATCCTGTTTCTGCGCTACCTGGGGTTGAGCTACCTGGTGATCAACGTCTTCGTCTCCCTGTCGAAGGGATCCAAGGGGCTCAGCGCCCTGCTCAACGGGCCGCTGCGGCGCCGCTTCGAGGCGCTTCCGCTGTTGAAGGTCGCAGGAACGATCGAGGCGCTGGCGCCGCTGCTGCTGCTCGCCGCCACGCCGGCGACCGTGTTCCTGGTGCCGGTGGCGCTGATCCTGTACGAGCTGGCGCAGGGCGTGTTCAGCGTCTCGGAGCAGACGCTGTCGATCAAGTGGGCGAGCGTCGGCGACCAGACGGCGGATTTCAGCGCGCTGGCGCTGAGCAACGGCTTCGTGGGCGCGATCGTCCCGGTCGTGACGGCGGCGTTGCTGCGCGGCGTGGGGTTCGACGTGCAGGAGCAGCCGCTCGACCCGACGCCGCTGCTGGCGATCGTGGCCGCGTCCGCCGCGGTGCGCGTGGCGGCCATCCGCATCCTGCCCTCGCGCGACCAGGACGTGGCACGGGAGACCGCGGCGCCGTGACTGCGCGGTCCGGGCTCGCGCCCCCCCTCGACGCGCGTGCGCGGAAGCGGCATGATCCGCTCTTTCTCAGACGGTCAATCGGTGGCTCGGGTGTGCCGAAGATTAGAACTGGGAAGAAGACCCGTGGCACCAGGAGGTACACCTTGATGACACGTGACGATATTCGAAAGCACCGTGTTGGGCCGGCGCCGCTGGCAATCATGATGACGCTGGTCCTGCTGGTGACGGCGGCGGCCGGCGCGCAGGAATCGGACTCCAGCGATCATTACAAGCAGGCCGGCAACGCCATCGCACCCAAGATCGCTCAGTCGACAACCTGGGGCGTCGTCGATGCCGTGTCCGGCCGCGTCGACAGCGTGGGCTCGCTGCAGGCGACGATGGAGCGGCTGGAGTCGTCCGGGATCGTGCAGTACGGCCTGCCGAAGCTCAGCCATCGGAGGCTGATCGCGTACGACGGGACTCCGTTGCTGATCGGCGAATCGGGTGAGGTGAACGGAGCACGCGCCGCACTCTGGGGATTCGGCTTCACCGCCGGTGGAGACTACCGAAGCCTGGGCGGTGGCGAGGGTGCGGAGGTCGGCTGGGACGGCGACGTGATCCACGGGCACGTGGGATTCGACGTGCGGCCCGTCCGCGAGATGCTCGTCGGTCTGACGGCGGGCGTGTCGCAGGCGAGCACCACGTTCGAGATAGATGGCCAGAGGGGCCTCCTCGACCATCGCATGATCACCGCGTCCCCGTACTTCAGCTGGGTATTGTTCCCCGGCATGTGGTGGTGGGCTACCGCCACGTATGGGGTGGGGGAAGCGACGATGGCCGACAGGGAAGAGCCGGGCGTCGCGCACCCGCACGCCGGGTCCTCATCGTTGCTGAGCGGCGCGATAGGCTGGAACGTCAACGTGATCGACAGCCCCGGATACGATCCCGGCTCCCGCGTGGGCGTGGCGGTCAGAGGGGAAGGCAGCCTGAACCAGTTCAGGGTGGAGCGGACGCAGGGCGATATGCCCGACCTGGAGATGAACACCTGGCGCGGCCGCGTCATGGTGCAGGGGACCTACGAGCAACCGGTCAACGATAGCGTGTATCTGATTCCGTCACTCGAAGCGGGAGTCCGGTACGACGGCGGCCAGGCGGCCAGCGGCGCGGGCGTCGAGCTCGGCGGCCGTTTCCGCTACGAGGATCAGTCGGTTGGCCTTGCGCTGGAAGCACATGGCCGCGCGCTGGTGCCGCTGGAGGGCCCGGCGCGAGAGTGGACCGGTGGCGGGCTGGTTCGGATTTCGTCCGACCGTGATGGGTTCGGGCCGTTTCTCAACGTGACGCCGAGCTATGACAGGGTGGAATCCATCGCCGAGGTACCGACGGCGAAGCTGGTCTCTCGCCAAGGCCGGCTGGACGCCGAACTGGGCTACGACGGCCTGCAGATGGACGGAGTACCTGGCTTGTTGACCCCATACGGGGCTGTTACCCTGGCTGACGGTGGCACGTCGACTTATCGGTGGGGCAGCCGTCTGGCGCTTACCGACGACTTGGACCTGAACCTGGAGGCGCAGCACGAACGGGCCAACATCGCCGCGGAGACCGAGCACAGCGCCACCCTCAGCGCCAACCTGCGGCTGTGAGGTCAGAGGGGCGGCCGGACCGCTAGCCGAGGGATCGGGAAGCTCCATTGCCGCCCCCCGCGCGTGATGATGGCGGGGGACCGTGAGTCTTCCGAGGTGGTTGTCTGCAAGCTCCACGAACTGCCGCCCGGCGCGCGGCGCGAGGTGGATGTGGGCGGCCGGCACGCCGTGTGCGTGTTCAACGTCGCAGGCGAGCTCGTCGCGTTGCGCAACCTCTGCCCGCACCGCGGCGGCGCGCTGGCGCGCGGGTTCGTCGGACCGCTGGTCACCGCCGACGCGCCCGGCCGTTTCCGCTACGAGCGGGAGGGCGAGATCCTGCACTGTCCCACGCACCAGTGGGAGTTCGATCTGAAGACGGGTTGCGCGTTGCACGAACCGCGTCTGTGTGCGAAGACCTACCGGGTGAGCGTGCGCGGCGATCAGGTCATACTGCACACACTTGAGGTAGACCCGCACGAGGGAGGTTCACGGCAATGACACCAAGCGCTACCGCTGCCACCGACACCGCGGTCGCCGACCGGCCGGCCGCTGCCACGGCGCCTGCACCCGCGCGCAAGCGCAAGCTGGCCCCTTACCTGGTCGACTGCGACTGCCACCACGCGTGGCGGCAGATAGACGACATCTTCCCGTACCTGCCGCGCCGCTACGTGGAGAGCATCAAGGACTTCGGCCCCATGCTTCCCAAGTACCCGTACACGAACATGCGCAACAACAGCGGTCTGGCCTTTCGGGTCGACCATGCCATCGAGTCGGACACGGACCTGGCGGAGTTCACGGTCGAGCACCACGTGGAGGCCTACGGCATCGACGCGGCGCTGCTGACCGGATCGTCGGTCTACTCGGCGGCCGGGCTTCCGGACCTGGACTATGCCGCGGCGCTCTGCCGCGCGTTCAACGACTACACGCTCGAGCACTGGGTCGCCAAGGATCCGCGGCTGCTGATGACCATCGCCGTGCCCGTGCACGCCCCGGTGGAGGCCGCGGCCGAGATCGAACGGCTCGGGCCGCACCCGTCGGCGGCCGCGGTGATGATGCCGGCCGGAGCTCGCTCGCCGTTCGGCAACCGGTTCTACGACCCCATCCATGCCGCCGCCGCCGAGCAGGGGCTGCCGATCGTCACCCACTTCGGATGCGAAGGGCAGGGCCCGACCAACCCGCCGACCGCGGCCGGCTTCCCCTCGTACTACCTGGAGATGCGCATGGCGCGTCCGCAGATCGCGCAGGCGCACTCGGCCAGCCTGATCTGCGAGGGGGTGTTCGAGCGCTATCCCACCCTCAAGTGGCTGTTCGTGGAGGTGGACACCTGGTGGATCCCCGGGCTGCTGTGGCACTTCGACGCCGACTGGAAGGCGACGCGCGAGTACACGCCGTGGGTGAAGCGGCTGCCCAGCGAGTACTTCCGCGAGCACATCCGCGTCGGCACCCAGCCGCTGCAGCTTCCCCCGGGCAAGCAGGATGCGGCGGCGTTCCTGCGATGGATGCACGCCGGCGAAGTGCTGGTCTACGCCAGCGACTTCCCGCACTGGGACTGGGACGAGCCCACGACCACGGCCGCGCGGTTTCCCAAGGAGTTGCGCGAGGCGGTGTTCGGCGGCACCGCGCGGGAGCTGCTGAACCTCGACTAGAACAAGGAGCGGCGGTCAGCCGGCCCCGTTGACGAATTCACGCAGCCGGGTGAGTTGCGCTTCCGTACCCACCGCCACCAGGGAGTCGCCGGGCCGGACGGTGACGCCCGCCATCGGCGTGGCCGCGTCCGGGGTGCGGATCGCCTCCCCGCCGTGAACGGCCACGATCACGGCACCGATGTGGTCACCGATGCGCGTGTCTTGCAGGGTGGTCCCGGCCAGCGGCGAACCGTCGGGTACGGCCACCTCGTCTATCTGCAGGGAGGGACGTTCGCGATCGAGCACCTCGTCCAGAAAGCGGGTCAGCGACGGGCGCAGCAATGAGTCCGTCAGACGGCGGCCCGTACTCCGGTACGGCGAGACGACGCTGTTGGCACCGACCTTCTCCAGCTTGCGGACGGTCTGCCGCTCAGTCGCCTGCGAGACGATCTTCAGCGACGGATTGAGCTGACGGGCGGAGAGGACCACGAACACGTTGGTCTCGTCCCTGGGGAGCACGGACACCAAACCCGTCGCGCGCTTGACGCCCGCGGCCAGCAGGGTCTCGTCCTCCTCGGCGTTGCCCTGCACGAACAGCAGCGACTCGTCGCCCGCGCATTCGCAGTGCTCGGGATCCAGGTCGACCATCACGAACGGCAGCCGTTCGCCGGCAAGCTCGGCGGCCACCTCCCGTCCGAAGCGGCCGGCGCCGCACACGATGTAATGGCCGCTGAGTCTGCGGATCGCTCGATCCATGCGTCTCCTCCTCCATACGGGCAGGAATGCCCCTTGCAACAGGTAGGCAACCAGCGAGGTGGCCGAGTACCAGATGATGATGACGGCGACCACGATCAGGCTGGACGTGAACAGCCGGCCGGTCGGTGTGAGCTCCCGCACCTCGCCGTAGCCCACCGTGGAGATGGTGATCACCGCCATGAACAGGCTGTCGTTCAGCGACCACCCCTCGATCAGGGCAAAGCCCAGCGTGCCGACGATCGTGACCCCGAGCAGGAGCCCGATCGCGACGACGAATCGCCGGTGCGGTGACATCGCCAGGATGATAACGGTTGTCGCGTGCGCTATGGTCTCCGCGAGGGGTTCGAATGACGGAAGGCGATACCGTGATCCAGGAGCAGGTCGACTACTACCGCAGGCGGGCCCCGGAGTACGACGACTGGTTCTTTCAGCGTGGCCGCTACGATGAAGGCGAGTCTCGCCGGGCGGAGTGGCAGCAGGAGATCGAGGCCGCCCGCGCGGCGCTGCGGTCCCTGGGCGAAGTCGACGACGCGCTGGAGCTGGCGTGCGGGACCGGGCTCTGGACCGAGCATCTGCTCCGGCAGGCGCGCCGCCTGACCGCCGTGGATGCCTCCCCGGAGGTGATCGAGCTTGCGCTGGAGCGCGTGCGCCACGACCCCCGTGTGGTGTTCGAGGTGGCCGATCTGTTCGCCTACCGCCCGGTGCAGCGCTACGACTTGGTGGCGTTCACGTTCTGGCTCTCGCACGTACCGCCCGAGCGGCTGACGGGGTTCTTCGACCTGCTGCGGCGTTGTCTGCGCCCGGGCGGCCGACTGTATGCGGTCGACCAGGCCGCGATGCCGCACAAGCGGACCAGCGCCGATGGTCTGCAGGCGCGCGATCTTGCCGACGGCAGCGCCTACCGGGTGGTCAAGGTGTACTACGGCAAGGCGGAGCTGGAGGCGCTGTTCGCCGAGCACGGCTTGCGCGCGGAGGTCACGGTCACGCCGTCGCTGTGGGTGGCCGTGGCCCGATAGAGTCGCTGAGTCTCCATATTGCGACGTGTGGGCCGGCCCGTGCGTCGCCTGAGCGACAGCCCGCGGTGACCCGGGCGTCCGGAAACGTGCTGCTCGACCGGGTGCCGGGCGCCACGGTTACGTGGCGCCCGCCGGGGAGGTCATGGAGCAGGCCGAGGCCCGGGGCCTCGGATTCGACGCGATGGTCTGCCCGTCGGGCAGCGCGCTCACCCACTCCGGTCGCCCGGCGCCGTTCGATCCGGCGACGTCCAGGTGTGCGACGCCGTGCACCCGCCGGGGTCCGGCGGGCTCAACGGGGCGGTGGCCGAGGCGATGGCGATGGCGGCGCGGCACGAGGCGCTGCTCCTCGACCCGGTATACCGCGGCAAGGCGATCGCCGGCCTCATCGCCCACGTGCGTTCGGGGCGAATCGCGGCCGGCAGCCGCGTGCTCTTCATCCATACCGGCGGACAGCCGGCCATAGAGTCGTTGCGGTTCTCACTCGGCACTGCCGGGTGAGTGAGCGGCTGGCCGCTGCGGATGAGTGGGATCGCGCTTGGCGTCCATGAGCTCGCGCAGGACCTGAGCCAGATCCTCTCGAAGGCCGGCGCGCAATTCGCGCTGCAGCTTGATCGCCCACGCGGGTGCGGCCTCCTCGCCGGACACGGGACGCTCGCGGACCGTTCGGTCCTCGTAGCCTCTTCCTGCATGGGCCGAATCCGGCTTGCGAGGCGGTCCGATGTAGAACTCCAGACCGAGGGCGGAGGAAACACGCTCCAGGGTGGTGCTCAAAGCTGCGCGCCCCTGCATGAGGCTTCGAAGCTGCCCCACGGGAATCCCGGTCCGGACGGAGAGCGGCCGCAGCCCTTCCCGCGCGACATGGCGCCGCACCGCGGATCGGATTTGATCCAGCCCCGATCGTGTCACACGTAACACGATAGCGAAGGACCCCAACGAAAGCCAACAGTCGCGGTTGACAGCGGCTGACGGGCGTGTTACGAACCGCACGAATGTGCCATGTATGACACGACGACTGAATGGCTTTCGCGCCTGTGCGCGATCTTCGCCGCGCGTACGCGGCGCCGGCTGTCGACGGTGTCCCGTCTTGCGACCGGCAGCGGCGAGACGATCGCGCGTCTGAAGAGAGGCCGTACCATAACGATACGGCGCGCGGCTCGGGCCTTCCAATACCTTTCCGACCACTGGCCCGACGACCAGGAGTGGCCCACCGAGATCCCGCGGCCCAAGGCCGTGCGTCGTGAGGCCCGCCAACGGTCGCGCCGGAGTGCCGTCCGTGACCAACTTGCCACCAACGGGATCACGAAGGAGCTGCAAATTGAGAAGATCAACAGCCATGCGCCCTTGCCTTGAGAGGGAGACGACGCGGAGCAGTCGAAATGGGCGGGGACCGTTCTCACGCTGCTCATGAGGATGGCAGGGGGTGCATTTCAGGAACACGTGGCCTTGCACCAACTGCAAGTAGGGGTCACAGTGAATCGGCGTTCCGGGTTCGGTGGCGATGGGTGTTCGATCCTCGCCGGGTTCGTTTTTCGGGAGAAGTACGTAAAATGACCATTCGCTCACACGGATTGAAGGGAGTCGCGTCGATAGGGCTGGCTGCGGTCATCTGCGGTGCACTCTTGAGTTGTAGTGGACCGGTCGGATCCCCTGGGGGGAAGGCCCCGGATCTGCGGGTGACGCCGCCTTCGGTGAACGATAGCGGCCCGAACGCCGGTGCGCGGTTCACGCTGTCGGCGACGGTCAGGAACGCGGGCGATGGAGCCGCGGCGGCGACGACGCTGCGCTACTACCGATCGACGGACGGGTCGATCACGAGATCGGACACGGAGGTCGGCACGAACGACGTGGCGGCGCTTGCCGCTTCGGGAACCGGCAGGGAGTCGGTCGAGCTGGTGGCCCCGTCCACGCCCGGGGCGTACTACTACGGGGCGTGCGTGGACGCGGTGCCGGCTGAGACGGATGCCACGGACAATTGCTCGACATCCGTGAAGGTCACGGTACAAGCCACCGTCACGGAGCCGCAGGGCCGTCAGGAGCAGCAGGACCTCGTGGTGATGTTGCCGTCGGTGAGCGATAGCGCTCCGGCGGCCGGCACGGATTTCACGCTGTCGGTGGCGGTGAGGAACGCCGGCGGGGAAGCCTCGGAGGCGACCGCGCTGCGCTACTACCGATCGACGGACGCCACGATCACGACGTCCGACACGGAGGTCGGTACCGAAGCGGTGGCGGAGCTTGCCCCTTCGGGCAGCGGCAGCCAGTCGGTGGAGCTGACGGCGCCGCCCACGCCCGGGACGTACTACTACGGGGCGTGCGTGGACGCGGTGATCGACGAGCCGGACACGACGAACAACTGCTCGACGTCGGTGCCGGTGACGGTCCCGGAGCCGAGACGTCCGGACTTGCTGGTGACGTTGCCGTCGGTAAGCGATGACCGTCCGGTCACCGGGACGAGCATCACGCTATCGGCGACGGTGAGCAACGCCGGCGATGGAACCGCCGCAGCGACGACGGTGCGTTTCTACCGTTCGACGGACGCCACGATCACGACGTCCGACACGCGGGTGGGCACGGACGCGGTGGCGCGGCTGGCGGCATCGGGGAGCAGCAGCCAGTCGGTGGAGGTGACGGCGCCGCCCACGCCCGGGACGTACTACTACGGGGCGTGCGTGGACGCGGTGATCGACGAGTCGGACACGACGAACAACTGCTCGGCATCCGCTGAGGTCTCAGTGCAAGTCACCGTGACGGAGCCGCAGGGTCATCCTGATCTGATGGTGACGTTGCCGTCGGTAAGTGATGACCGTCCGGTCACCGGGACGACATTCACGCTGTCAGCGACGGTGAGCAACGCGGGCGACGGAAGGTCGGCGGCGACCACGCGGCGCTACTACCGATCGACGGACGCCACGATCACGACGTCCGACACGCGGGTTGGCACGGACTCCGTTGGGGCGCTGGCGGCGTCGGGGACGAGCGCGGAGTCGATCTCGCTGACGGCGCCGGCGACTGCGGGGACGTACTACTACGGGGCGTGCGTGGACGCCGTGATCGACGAGTCGAACACGACGAACAACTGCTCTGCGTCGGTGACGGTGAACGTGGAGGAGCCGCCGTACCCTGACCTGGAGGTAGGTACGCCAACAGTGGACGACGCGAGTCCGGTCACCGGGACGACATTCACGCTGTCAGCGACGGTGAGCAACGCGGGCGACGGAAGGTCGGCGGCGACCACGCGGCGCTACTACCGATCGACGGACGCCACGATCACGACGTCGGACACGCAGGTGGGGACGGACTCCGTTGGGGCGCTGGCGGCGTCGGGGAGCAGTGCGGAGTCGATCTCGCTGACGGCGCCTGCGACGGCGGGGACGTACTACTACGGTGCGTGCGTGGATGCCGTAACGGACGAATCGGACACGACGGACAATTGCTCTGCATCGGTGAAGGTGGACGTGGAGGAGCCTACGTACCCTGACCTGGAGGTGGGCACGCCGACGGTTGACGACACGAGTCCGGAGACCGGGGCGATACTCACGCTGTTCGCGACGGTGAGCAACACGGACGACGGAGAGTCGGCGGCGACGACGCTGCGCTACTACCGGTCGACGGACGCGACGATCGCAACGTCCGACACACAGGTGGGGACGGACTCCATCGGCGCGCTGGCGGCTTCAGGGACGAGCGCGGAGTCGATCTCGCTGACGGCGCCCGCGACGGCTGGGGCGTACTACTACGGTGCATGCGTGGACGCGGTGACGGGAGAGTCGGACACGACGAACAATTGCTCTGCGTCGGTGAAGGTGGACGTGGAGGAGCAGCAATTCCCGGACCTGGAAGTGGGGACGCCGACGGTGGACGACGCGAGCCCGGAGACCGGGGCGGCGTTCACGCTGTCGGCGACCGTCGAGAACGTCGGCGGGGCAGCCACCGCCGCGGCCACGACCCTGCGTTACTACCGGTCGACGGACGCGACCATTGCAGCCACGGATACGCAGGTGGGGACGGACTCGATCTCCGGGCTGGCGGCTGCCGGGACCAGCGACCAGTCCATCGATCTGACCGCACCGGACACCGAGGGGACGTACTACTACGGAGCGTGCGTGGACGCGGTGACGGGAGAGTCGGACACGACGAACAACTGCTCGACGTCGGTGACGGTGACGGTAGGGGAGCAGGGACCCAGCGTGGAGATAAGCGTCGAGGACGACGAGAAGTTTGCGCCGGTGGGGGATACGGTTGATCTCTCGGCGCGCGTCCTGGATGACGAGGGCGATGAGATCACAGGGACAACCGTCACCTGGTCTTCCAGCGACACCAACATTGCCACCGTGAGTTCGTCGGGCGTGATGACCGCCGTCGCAACGGGTTGGGTTACCTTGACGGCCACGGCCACCGTGAGCGACTCGTCCACGCAGTCCTCTTCGGCCAAGTCCGCTTCGGCCAGCTCGCGCGTCTCCGGTGGGACCGTCGTGAAGTCGGAGGAGACGATCTCGGGTTCAATCCGCATGCACGTCGTCAAGCCCGTGGCGAGGATCGAGATCGACCCGGACTCGCTGAGCTTCGACTCGGTCAACGCCTGGAAGACCCTGACGGCGAGGCTCTACGACGCGGACGACAACGTCATGCGGCCTACTTACTGGGGCTGGTCCTCAGCAAACGTGGAAGTGGCGACAGTGAGCAGCAGGTTCCTTGCCTCTGAGATATCGGCGGATGTCCAATCGGTCGGGGAGGGGACCACCACGGCGACGCTGAGCGCGAATGGGAGCGCGACGGGGACTGCCTTGGTGACGGTGACCTTGCCCACGGCACGAGTGACGGTAGACCCGATATCGCTGACCTTCGAAGCGCTGGGCGACACGAAGACGGTGACCGTCAGGGTTCTCGACGAGAACGGCGACGAGGACGAAGACGCGACATTCGGCTACTTCGGCTTCGAATTCGGCAGCACCCCCAAGACATGGGCCATCGAGAAGGTCGACGACGGTCTGGAGATCACAGCCGAGGGAACGGGAAGTGGCAGGATCACGATCTGTTCGCCGAGCTGCTTTAGGTCGCCAGATGAGGAGTCGGAGATCGAGGACGCCGTTGTTCTCGCGACGATATACCAGAAACCCGCGTCCCTGACGGTCTCGCCAAACACGAAGAGCCTGGCGGTGGGCGGGACGGCCACACTGAGCGCGGCGATCCAGGATGCCAACGGGCACGACATCGGGCTGGCAGGAGGCGACAAGGGGGGACTGGTGGTGTACTGGGCGACGAGCGATTCAGAAGTGGCGACGGTGGTCGGCGCGAACGTCGACCGCCCCGGGAACAGGGGTGCTACCGCGACGGTTACCGCGGTCGCAGCCGGCTCCGCGACGATCACGGGCAGATGGGGCAGCAGCATCAGCGGCACGGCGACGATAACGGTGACGGAGTAGCTGATCCAGATCGATGGCGTTTCGAACCACCTCTGAGCACCCCGTTGAGCGCATCTGTGCCGTGCTCGTGAAACGCGGAAACACCGATGGCTACATCGAGGAGATCCGCGGCGCCCCCGGAAGATGCTACGGCTTCGCCCGGGATAGCTCCAACTGACGATGGTTCCTGCGAATCTCGTCGAAGTCCCGCTTCAGGATGCCTAGCAGAGGTTCGGCGACAGGACGGATCTGCCGGTCGATGTAGTGGTCGTAGTCCGGTGGGTTCTCCTGCCGGTCGGCGGCCTCCGGTCTCTCGATCGTGATGACGTACAACTCGCTACCGACCACGTGGGAGTCGAGGAAATCAACAGCGATGCGCCAGTGCTGTGAGAGGCAGCCGACGCAGAGCACCGGCTTGGACGAGCGGACAAGATTGGCCATTCTCATTGTCACCGCGACTCCATGGCGATAGTCCCGGACTACGCTTCAGGAGAGCAAACAGGATGACCATTCGTCCGCACGGATCTAAGGGGAATTGCGTCCACGGGGCTGGGGGCGCTCATTTGCGTCGCGCTCGCGAGCTGCACTGCTCTGGCTCCGTCCGGGGGGTCAGGCGCGGGCAGTCCGGATCTGATGGTGGCGTCGCCTTCGGTGAGCGACAGCGGTCCGGCGGCTGGCGTTGCGTTCACGCTGTCGGCAACGGTCCGGAACGCTGGCGGTGGGGCGTCGGAGTCGACGACGCTGCGGTACTACCGCTCGTCGGACGCGGAGATCACGAGTTCGGACGCGGAGGTCGGCACGGACGCGGTTGCGGAGCTTGCGGCTTCCGGGACCAACAACCAGTCGGTGAGCCTGACCGCGCCGTCGACGGCTGGCACGTACTACTACGGGGCGTGCGTGGACGCGGTGGAGGGCGAGTCCGACACAGCCAACAATTGCTCGTCATCGGTGCAGGTCACGGTACCGGAGCCGGAGGCACAGGTGCAGCCCGGCCCGAATCTGGTGGTGGCGTTGCCTTCAGTGAGCGACAGCGGTCCGGCCGCCGGGACAACGTTCACACTGTCGGCGACGGTGAGAAACGAGGGGAGCGAACCCTCGGCGGCCACGACGTTGCGGTATTACCGATCGACGGATGCGACCATCACGACATCCGACACGGAGATGGCCACGGACGCAGTAGCGACGCTTGCGGCTTCGGGAAGCAGCAGCCTCTCGCTGGACGTGTCCGCGCCGTCAACTCCTGGAACCTACTACTACGGGGCTTGCGCGGACGCGGTGGCGGGCGAGTCCGACACGACGGACAACTGCTCGCCATCCGTGCAGATCAAGGTACCGGAAGCGGACTTGGTGGTGGCGTCGCCTTCGGTGAGCAATAGCGCGCCGGCCGTTGGGGCGACGTTCATCCTGTCGGCGACGGTAAGCAACGATGGGGACGAAGCCTCGCCGGTCACGACGTTGCGCTACTACCGATCGACGGATGCAACCATCACGACATCCGACACGGAGGTGGCCACGGAGGTAGTGACGGGGCTTGACACGTCCGGAAGCAGCAGCCAAGCGGGTCGGCTGTTCGTAACGTCGGAGCCTGGCACGTACTACTACCACGGTGAGGTGGAGTTGACCGCGCCGTCGACTGCTGGGACGTACTACTACGGGGCGTGCGTGGACGCGGTGACGGACGAGTCGGAAACGACCAACAACTGCTCGGTGTCCGTGCCGGTCACGGTACGGTCGTCGGAGCAACCGGTACAGGGCACATCGGACCTGGAGACCTACGCAATCGTGATCTCGACCGGACTAGACGGTCTTACTCCTGGGGTGTCTTTCACCCTGTCGGCGGGTGTACAAAACAATGGGAGCGGATCTTCGGCGGCCGCAACGTTGCGCTACTACCGGTCCACGGATTCGACTATCACGACATCCGATACGGAAGTGGGCACGGACGATGTCCCGGCACTTTCCCCGTCGGGAACCAGCACCCAATCGGTGAGTCTGAACGCGCCGTCGACTGCTGGGACGTACTACTACGGGGCCTGCGTGGACGCGGTGACGGACGAATCGGACACGACCAACAACTGCTCGGGATCCTTACGGGTCGATGTGAGCGAAGAGTCCCAGCGCGCCCCGGACTTGGTGGTGGGGGCGCCTACGGTGAGCGATAGCGGCCCGGACGCCGGGGCGACGTTCACGCTGTCCGCGACGGTGCGGAACGCTGGGGACGAAGCCTCGGCGGCCACGACGCTGCGCTACTACCGTTCGGCCGATGCGACCATCACGACATCCGACACGCAGGTGGGCACGGACGCGGTTGCTGGGCTTGCGGCTTCGGGGACCAGCAGCGAGTCGGTGAGTCTGAACGCGCCATCGACTCCTGGGACGTACTACTACGGGGCCTGCGTGGACACGGTGACGGACGAATCGGACACGACCAACAATTGTTCGTCGTCTGTGCAAGTCACGGTACCGGAGCCGAAACCGGACTTGGTGCTGGCGGCACCGACGGTGAGCAATGGCGCGCCGGCCGTTGAGGCGACGTTCACCTTGTCGGCGACGGTGCGGAACGATGGGGACGAAGCCTCGGCGGCCACGACGCTGCGCTACTACCGTTCGGCCGATGCGACCGTCACGGCATCCGACACGCAGGTGGGCACGGACGAGGTAGGAGCGCTTGCGGCTTCGGGGACCAGTAGCGAGTCGGTGAGCCTGACCGCGCCATCGACTCCTGGGACGTATTACTACGGGGCGTGCGTGGACGCGGTGACGGGTGAGTCGGACACGACCAACAACTGCTCGTCATCCGTAACGGTCACGGTAGCGACACCGGACCTGGTGGTGGGGACGCCTTCGGTGACCGACAGCACGCCGGACGCCGGGGCGACGTTCACGCTGTCTGCGACGGTGAGAAACGACGGGAGCGCATCGTCGGCGGCCACGACGCTGCGCTACTACCGTTCGACGGACGCGACCGTCACGACATCCGACACGCAGGTGGGCACGGACGAGGTAGGAGCGCTTGCGGCTTCGGGGACCAGCAGCGAGTCGGTGAGCCTGACCACGCCATCGACTCCTGGGACGTATTACTACGGGGCGTGCGTGGACGCGGTGATGGGTGAGTCGGACACGACCAACAACTGCTCGTCATCCGTACAGGTCACGGTAACGGCACCGGACCTGGTGGTGGGGACGCCTTCGGTGACCGACAGCACGCCGGACGCCGGGGCGACGTTCACGCTGTCTGCGACGGTGAGAAACGACGGGAGCGCATCGTCGGCGGCCACGACGCTGCGCTACTACCGTTCGACGGACGCGACCGTCACGACATCCGACACGCAGGTGGACACGGACGAGGTAGGAGCGCTTGCGGCTTCGGGGACCAGCGACGAGTCGGTGAGCCTGACCGCGCCGTCGACCGCTGGGACGTACTACTACGGGGCGTGCGTGGACGCGGTGACGGGGGAGTCGGACACGACCAACAACTGCTCGTCATCGGTACAGGTAACGGTACCGGAGTTGGGACCGGAGCCGGGACCGGACCTGGTGGTGGCGGCACCGACGGTGAGCAATAACGCGCCGGACGCCGGGGCGACGTTCACTCTGTCTGCGGAGGTGCGAAACGACGGGGACGAAGGCGCGGCGGCGACGACGCTGCGCTACTACCGCTCGACGGGTACGATCATCACGACATCCGACAGACAGGTGGGCACGGACGCGGTTGCGGGGCTTGCGGCTTCGGGAACCAGCAGCAAGTCGGTGAGTCTGACCGCGACGTCGACCGCTGGGACGTACTACTACGGGGCGTGTGTGGACGCGGTGACGGGGGAGTCGGACACGACCAACAACTGCTCGTCATCCGTACAGGTTACGGTAACGGCACCGAACAAACCGGACCTGATAATCTACGCGATCGTAACCACCACCAACCCCTTTGGCGGCACTCCTCCGGGAGGGAGCATAGGAGTGTCGGCCGGGGTGCGAAACCAAGGGGGTGCAGCCTCGCTAGCCACGACGCTGCGCATCTACCAGTCGACGGACCCGACGATCACCACATCCGACACCGAGGTGGGCATGGCCGCCGTAGGAGCGCTTGCGGCTTCGGGAACTAGCAGCGTAGGCGATGACGTGACCGCGTCTTCGTCCACCGGGACGTACTACTACGGTGCCTGCGTGGACTCAGTGACGGACGAATTCGACACGACCAACAACTGCTCGGGATCGGTACAGGTCGAGGTAACCTCATAGCGTTTCGTCGTACAGCTACTATCGCGAGCCCGGATGGCGGAAACGAGCTTCCACTCGCTGTCGCGCACGGCGCGGTTGCCCTCGTGCTCAAAGAAGATGGGCTCTGCCGTCTCTGGCATGGCGGCGAGCCTACGTCCGGTTCGCCCCGGACGCACAAGGCGTTGGTGAGTTACGGTTGTGCCCCCATGGAATGGAGTTAGCGCTAGGCTAGGGTATCTCCCACTCCCGAAGCATCGCTTCCACCTGGGCGCACTCTTCGGGGATCAGCTCCGTCAGCGGCGGGCGGCACGCGCTCGACGCGAAGATGCCGAGCTGGCGCAGCCCCTCCTTGACCACCGCGATCGACCGTCCCGGCCTGGCCCGCAGCGCGGCGAGCGGCGCGAACCGCTCCTGGATGACGCCGACGCGTTCGCGATCGCCCGCGCTCACCGCGCGCCACAGCTTCATCGACAGGGTTGGCGCCAGGTTGACCGCACCGGTGGAGAAGGCGGCGGCGCCCTCCAGCGCGTAGTAGGGGTACAGCCCCTCGCCGCCGCAGACGCCGGCCAGCCGGCGATCGGGTGCCTCCCCGCGCTGCGCGGCCATGAAGGCGCGGAACCACTGGATGTCGCCCGACTCCTCCTTCACGGCGACCACGTTGCCAAGCCCGGCCAGCCGCCGCGCCGACGCGACGCTCAGAGGCACGGCCGGCGTCCGGTACAGCATGAAGCCGATGTCGGCGGTCGCCGCGACCGCGCGGTTGTAGCGCTCGGCGCCTTCGTCGGTCATGCCGAACATCGGGTCCACCATGGTGATCTGCGCGGCCGGACAGCCGAGCCGCTCGGCCGCACGCGCCTGGGCGATCGCCCGGCCGATCGACCCGCTGACCGAGGCCAGCACCAGCGCTCGGCCGGCGGCTTCGTCTACGGCGGCTTCGGTCACCGCCTGCCACTCGTCGATCGACAGGGAGAAACACTCGCCCGTGCCGCCGCACGGAGTGACGGCCGGCACCCCGTGCTCGACCAGACGGCGGATCAGGCGGCGGAAGGCCTGCAGATCGACCGGAGCCTCGGGGTCGTCGCCCGTGAACGGGGTGGGCGGGTAGGCGACCGGGCCGGCCAGACGTGCCTGCAGCGCTGCGCGATCCATCGGCGCGGCAAGCGTGCCACATCGCGGCGCGCGACGCAGCACGCCCGGGCTGGAGCGGACCCTTCACCCCGTCCGTGGTGCTGCCCTGAGGTGCGCCGAGGGTGTGATCAGGTTCGCTGGGATCAGAGATTCATGGCGCCAAGCGCCACGGCGACTATCACCACGAGCGCCGTCACGATAACCGCTACCCACTTGCGCCACAGCGTCGCCTGACTCTGTCGCCGAGCTGTCATGTGCATATCCCTATGGATCGTCAGGCGGCAATCGTGACTTGAGCACTGCGGGACGACTGCGTCAATCGGGTCCCGGCGATCGCTTACCCTTCCAGGGCGTAGATCTCGGTGTCGGGGTAGAAGGCGTACCACGCGAACCAGAAGTCGCGTTCCTTGGCCAGCACGCTGCCGTCGGCCAGATCGGTGAAGGTGACCAGCCCGGAGGCGTCGCGTTCGACCCGGATCGTCGTGGCGCCGACAGGGTCGTCGAACGGCGCGTTCTCGATCACCGCGTCCTCGAAGTAGGCCTTGTGGATGCCGCCGGCCTCGATGCCGAAGACCACCGCCTTTGGATGGAAGCGGCCGTCCTCGACGTTCTGTACGGGGAACCAGACCGAGTAGTCGGCGTCGTAGCCGTCGTACGGATCGTAGCTGTAGTCGCGGAAACCGAAGCCCTGATCCAGGATCTCCGCGTCCGGATGGTGCGCGCTCCACTCCTCCCAGCGCACCACGTCGACGGCGATCGGTGTCAGCCACTGTCCGCTCATGCTCCCGAGCACCGCCTGGCCGCCGATCTGCATCCACAGGGAGCGCGTTCGTCGGTCGTACATCACCAGGTTGGAGTTGAAGAGCAGGCCGCTGGTGCCGAACTCCACCGGCTCGCAGTCGATGGTGCGCTCGTAGGCGATGCCGGACCCGCACAGCGGGCAGTAGGTCACCACGATCGGATCGCCGCCCACCGTGTCGTTGACGATCTCGTGGTGCGTGAGGATCCGGAACGGGTAGCCGCGCTCGATCCCCTTGTGCGTGAGCACGACCAGCAGGTCGTGCGGCTCCAGCCAGCCGGTGGCGTCGCTTACCGTGGTGAAGGTCGGAAGATCGATCGAGGGAATGCCGTCCGGCGGCGGCCCGCCGCGCGAGAACAGCATGGGATGCAATACGTACGGGACGCCGTTGGGGGTTCGGTCGACCCCCTCGGGCACCGGCGCGTGCACGGAAGGGGTGCACTCCTCGGCCGCCCACGCGGGGCTTGCCGCCAGGATCAGGACGGTGCAGGCGATGATCGCGCGATGCGCGCCGTATGACGGTACTCGCGGAGACATGATCTGTCGACTCGGCGCGCGGGCTCGTTCTTACCGTCGAAGCCGCTCCGATGAGCCGGTATACTGCGGCGGATGCCGTCTCGCATGGCCGGGATTGAACCGGCGTTTCCGCGTCCGCTGCCGCTGGAGGAGGTGCCGGCCAAGTTCCGCGAGCTGATCGGCCTGGACGTGATCCCGGATCAGGTGGACTTCACCGGCGGAGCCACCGTGGTGGAGGACGGTCTGGCGCTGACCCGGCTGACCTTCCGCAACTGCCTGGGCGAGTCGGTCCATGCCATCGCCATCGTGCCGGCCGAGCCTGCCGGCACGATGCCCGGCGTCATCTGCACCAACGGCACCTCGAGCACGGCCGAGGACGTGGCGCATCCGCTCTACCACCGCAAGGCCCCGCACAAGGGACCGCTGTACGGCTGGGGCCGGGAGATGGTGCGCCGCGGGTTCGCGGTGCTGACCTTCACCCCGAAGGGGGCCTCGGCGCGTCGCGGCACCGTGGAAGCGTGGGAAGAGGAGCAGAAGCTGTTGCTGCCGTTCGGGCGGTCGCAGGTGGCGGTGATCGCCGACGAGGCGGTGCGCGCCACGCGGGTGCTCGGCGCGCTGGACGGCGTCGACCCAGGCCGCATCGGGCTCACCGGCATGTCGCTGGGCGGCTGGACGTCGTGGCTGGGCATGGTGGCCGCGCCGTGGGTGAAGACGGCCGCGCCGATCGCCGGCGGGCTGGGCACCATGCGAGCGAACATCGACCACGGCCTGGTGTGGCGCCACTCCTCGTTCGCCTTCGTCCCGCACATGCTGCGCTACTTCGACCACCCGCAGCTCATCGCGGCGGCGATCGCCCCACGGCCGTTCATGATGGTGGCGCCGCTGGAGGACGAGGACATGCCCTCAGACGGCGTCGACGTGTTCGTCGACTACGTAAGCGGGGTGTACGAGCAGGCCGGCGTGCCGGAGCGCTTCCTGGTGCACCGGCCGCCCGGCCACCACGTGTTCACCATGCAGTACTTCGAGTGGGCCGTGGAGTGGTTCAAGCGCTGGCTGTAGGGAGGCACGAGCATGATTACGGAAGCGACCTATCGGCGTGACGGGCGTACGGTGGCGGTCCGCCTCGAGCGGATCGACACCTGGGTCGAGGACGCGGGCGAGATCGTCAACTTCCCCTGCCTCCTGGAGCTGGACGGCCGGCTGATCCTGTTCTACTCGCGCTCCCGGCACGGCGGCGAGCACGTGGCTGCGGAGGATCCGGTGAACGTGATCGAGTCGTGCGACGACGGCGACACCTGGCACCCGGCGCCGGACGACTTCGAGTTGTTGTCGCGCGATCCGGTCTCCGGCCGGGTGAGCGACACGTTCAGCACATCGCTGGGCTACCTGCGCGACGGCACGATCGTGCACATCGGCCACAACACCCAGCTCCAGCACGATGTCGGCTACGACCGGTCCGAGAGCCACATGCACGTGCAGTTCCAGCAGGACGATCCCACGTTCCGGTTCCAGCGCGCCTCGCGCGACGGCCGCCTGCTGGAAACGGTGCCCTTCAAGGTGTCCGGGATGACGTGGGGACGGGCTTCCTACCAGGTCTACTCGACGATCCTGGAGGTGGACGGCGGCGACCTGCTGACGGCGATGGAGTGGGCGAAGATCCTGCCGGAGTCGGAGTGGATCCGCAGGCCGAACGGCTCGGTCTGGAGGTATCGCTTCGGCGTGTTCATCGTGCGGTCGAGCGACGCCGGCAGGTCGTGGGAGCTGGTGGAGGAGTTCGACCCGGAGAAGATCAAGCCGGTGTACGGGGTCAGCGACCGCGCCGTGGACGAGGGGTTCGACGAGGCGGACATGCGGATCCTGCCGAACGGCGACATCCTGTGCGTGTTCCGCACCGGATCGGACTCCCCGCTGTGGCAGTCACGTTCGTGCGACGGCGGACACACGTGGGCGGCGCCCGAGCCGGTCGGCTGGCCGGCGGTGAAGCCGCGGCTGCAGGTGCTGCCGAACCGAGTCCTGGCCTGCGCGTCGGGGCGCGGCTCCTACGGCCAGCCGCAGGTCACGCACGTGATGCTCAGCCTGGACGGCACCGGCCGCCACTGGGAGCCGCCCTTCTGCTTCCACACCGGCCCCGGGTGCTCGTACACCTCGACCATGCAGCGCGACGGCACGCTGCACGTGGTCTACTCGGCCTCCGACTTCACCCGCGACAAGGGCACCCACGGTCTGCCCACGCAGGCGATCCGGCGCGCGGTCCTCGCCATCGAGGTGATCTGAACTGGACCAAGGGACGATTGATGCGATGATGACCGGACCAGAGCCTGGGAGGAGGCGAGGCATGGTGATGGTCGAAGACCTGCTCGGTCCGCTCAACGAGATGGAGCGCAAGCACGCTCCGGAGCGACTCTGGATTGGGGGCGACGCATCGATCTTCGAACTGCACACCCTGGTTTCGGTGGTGGGTTCTCGCTCGGCATCCCCGGAGGGGATTCGCCGCGCTCGCCGGCTCGCTCGGGAGCTGGTCGATCGCGGCATCGTCGTGGTGAGCGGGTTGGCGAGGGGAATCGACTCCGTCGCCCACGAGACGGCGATGGAGTACGGAGGCCGGACGGTCGCGGTGCTTGCCACGCCGTTGGACCAAGCTGCGCCGCCTGGGAACGCCGCGCTACAAGAGCGGATCATCCGCGAACATGTCGCGGTGACCCAGTTCCCGCCGGGAACGCCGGTTCAGAAGATGAACTTCACGATTCGCAACCGAACGATGGCACTTCTGTCCGTCGCGACGATTATCGTGGAGGCCGGGCCGAACAGTGGAACCAGGCACCAGGGACGGGAGGCGATTCGCCTGGGCCGCCCGTTGTTCTTTCTCGAGTCCGCACTCACATTGTCCGACGCTCGATGGATCCGGGAACTCAGGGACTATGGCGCTGAGGTTTTGAACGATGAGAACCTGGCGAATGTGCTGACAGAAATGCCAACACGAGTCGCGAGTGTCGGGATTCCTTTCTGAGTATCGAGTTCGCTTCGCTGCTTATCTACTCACCACGTGGAGAGAGCGAATCGTCCGTGCGTTCGAGAATCGAGGTTTCCATAGGGTGAAGCAGGGGAGTGTGCAGACGCTGAGGGCGGCCGCTCAAAGAACACTGGAATACCAGAGGGTCGTGGTATCCGTCGTCGATCAGTTCCGGGCATTCAATCGCACGGCGACTTACGGGCGCCCGCCGATAACGTTTTTCTCCCACAGCTCGGACAGAGAATAGCTCTGCAGCCATACGGCGAGCTCATCAGCGTCGAGTCGGTTGAACTCGGAGGCGCGGCCGCGGCGCTCGACCACGACCGTGTCCTGCGGCTCGAAGCAGTCCACGAGCGCTGCTGACTGAGTGGCCACGATCGCCTGTATCCTGGTCGAGATCGCACGTATCAATCCGCCGATCACGTTGATCGCATAGGGGTGCAGCCCGAGTTCCGGCTCGTCGAGGATCAGCACGTCGGGAAGGTCCTGCACCGGCTGCAGGTTGTCCCGGTCGGACAGAGCCCAGCTCAGCAGACGGAAGAACGAGATAAGATTCGACTTGCCGGCGCCATTGGGACCGATCAGCACCGTGAGCGGACCTGGCCTGAAGTCCAACTCCCGAATGGTCTTGAAGCCCCTCAGAATGATCCGGTCAAGCAGGTTCTTCGGGACCGTGGGATTATGCATCTACCGAAGCACCCTACACCGGGTGTGGGCACGCGATTCTGATGGCGGCAGTGTGAGCGGTTCGTGACGACCTACTCACCCTGCGCTCTTGGCCGGGACCAGGGTGCGGACGCCGTTGCGGTAGACGACCTGCTGCTTGCCGCCGGGGACGGGGAGGGCGCGCAGGGCCAGCTCGCCGAAGGTGACCATCGGCTCGGACTTGAGCAGGATCTCGTCGAGCGACTGCTCGGGCGTGCGGCCGGTGGTGTCGATCGCGACGACGCGGCCGACCTTCCGGAACAGGGAGTTGTCCACCTCCTCGGCGAAGCGCTCCTTGATACGGGCGATGTCGGCCTCGCGGATCACCTGGTGCTCGTGCGGGGCGTCGCCCATGCGCTGACGGATCGTGTCGTCGTCGGCGGTGAGGTGGAACAGCACCACGTCCGGCAGGCGGCGCTCGAAGATCTGCGCCTCGTAGACGCGCTGCTTGATGTGGCGGTAGCGGCGGTAATAGGGGCTGTCGGGATCCTCGCCGTAGATGTCGCAGTACACCGCCTCCTCGATGAACCAGCCGCCGAACAGCGGGTTCTGGATGAACTCGATCAGCTCGATGTGGAACTGGATCTGCATGCGCTGATAGCGCTCCTTCATGTCGTCGGGCGCGTCCAGCAGCAGCTTCCGCGACTCCTCGCTCAGGGTGCGGTCGGGCAGGCTGAAGTGGTCGTCGTAGTGCGCGGGCAGGCCGCGCGCCTCGTAATAGCTGCCGAGCAGATCGATCAGCGTCGTTTTTCCGGCGTATTCGATGCCCGTGAAGATGGCTCGCATTCCGGTTCCTCCCTCGTGGTGTGGCTGGTCAGGTGCGGCCGGCGGCGGCCAGTCGCTTCTCCGCCGCCGTGGCCCGCTTGCGGATGCGCAGCGGCACCTGCGGTTGCGGATCGGGGTCGCTGTCGGCACCGGTCTCCCGGTCCAGGAACAGCGGAAAGTCTTCCGCGTCCGGGTTGGTCAGGCCGTGCGGATGGTGGTAGCTGCGCATGATGATGCACTGCTCGCGGTTGAGCGTGGTCAGCCAGTCGTCGTCGGAAAAATAGTGGTCGCCGGCGGTCACCCAGCTCGGGCAGTAGGAGAGGAAGAAGCTCTTGCGCTCCACGTCGGTCTCGTTGGGCTCGACCCGGTGCCAGAGGTTGCCGTTGTAGATGGTCAGCGTGCCGGCCTTCACGCACAGGATCTCCTCGCCCGGCGCGCTGTCGTGGGTGTGGTATTGCTGCAGGTGCTGGCTGCGGTGGCTGCCCGGCACGTAGACGAAGTTGCCCATGCGCGGCGCGGGGATGTCGGTGAGCCAGTAGCCGACGCTCATGCGCAGCGGCAACTCGGGTGAGAACACCTGGTACGGCAGCGCGCGCGGGCTGTCCGGGTGCCAGGCGTTGCGCTCGGTGCCGTGCGCGCGGATGCGCAGGTCGCTGCGCAGCAGCTTCAGCATCTCCCCGAACACGTCGTAGACGTAGCCCACGTGGCGGTCGTGGTCGATCAGCTCCGCGATCGCGGGATCGCGCTCGACCGCGTTCTCTTTCCGCAGCGATTGTCCGGGCCGGTAGCTCGGCTCCGCGGCGGCCACCCGGTCAACCGCGGCCAGGTAGTGGGCGATCTCGTCTGCGGACAGCGCGTTCTCGATCCGGATCAGGCCCTGCTCCTGGAACTCCCGCCACTGTTCGTCGGTGAACCCGCTCGGTGCGGCGCGCACTCCGCTCTCATTCATCGGTCTTCTCCTCGTCCATCGGTGGTGAATCTCTCGGCGGCCGTCCGCCGCTTGCGCAGGCGGAGCGGGATGCGATCCGGTACGCCGGCATCGGTGTCGGCGCCGGTCTCCCGGTCCAGGAACAGCGGGAAGTCGTCCGCCGCCGGATTGGTGTAGTCGTGGGGATGCGGGTAGCTGCGCATGATGATGCGCTGCTCGCGGTTCAGGGTCGCCAGCCACTCGGGATCCGACAGCAGCCGGTCCCCGGCGCAGACCCACGAGGGGCAATAGGCGAGGAAGATGTTCTTGCGCACGACGCCGGTTCGGTTGGGCTCGACCCGGTGCCAGAGGTTGCCGTCGTAGACGGTCATGGTGCCGGCTCGGACGCGCAGGATCTCCTCGCCCGGCGCCGGCTCATGCGAGTAGTAGCCTTCCAGGTACTGTTCACGGTGGCTGCCGGGGACGTACACGAAGTTTCCCATCTGCGCGCGCGACAGGTCGGTGAGCCAGTAGCCGACGCTCATGCGCAGCGGCAGCTCGGGCGCGAACACGCGGAACGGGGTGGCGCGCGGGCTGTCCGGGTGCCACATGTTGCTGTCGGTGTCGCGCGGCCGCACGAAGACGTCGGAGCGGACGATCTTGAGCATCTCGCCGTACAGATCGTAGGCGTAGCCGACGTGGCGCGGATGGTCGATCAGCTCCGCGATCGCCGGGTCGGACTCCACGGCGTTGGAGACGCGGTAGTCGGTCGTGCCCTCCACGTAGTCGGGGTCGCGCGCGCACACGCGGTCGACGGCGTCGCGGTAGTGGGCGACCTCGTCCGGGGTGAGGGCGTCCTCCAGGATCACGATGCCGCGCTCTGCGAACTCCCGCCACTGTTCGCGGCTGAAGCCGGGCGGGGCGATGCGGTAGGTGCTCATGCTCCGTCTCCTGTCAGAGGTGCCGGGCGACAAGATGTCGGGCGAAGAAGCCGGCCACCCACTCCAGGTGCTCGATCAGGAACACGTGGTGCAGGTCGGGACGATGCACCTCCAGCCGGTCTGCGGCGCCGGCGTCCGCATAGGCCGGCTCGACCGCGGCCAGCAGGTCGTCCACGCCCGAGGCCGGCATGTCCTCGTCGCGCGTGGGGGCGAGCAGCATGAGCGGCCGCGGGGCGATGCAGGCGGTGACGATGTCGGGATGGTCGAAGTGGCGCAGGAAGCCGGGGACGAAGTAGTCCGGGCCGTGGCGGACCAGATCACCTTCGCGGATCATCGCCTCCATCGTGCCCAGGCCGCCGCACAGCGGCGCCGCCGCCTTGATCGAGGGGTCGAGGGCCGTGGCGTACCACGTCGACTGGCCGCCGGCGGAGAAGCCGGTGACGCCGACGCGGGAGGCGTCCACGCCGTCCAGATCGGCCAGGAGGGCGATCGCCTGGAGCGCTTCCATGACGACGTAGCCCATCTGGCTGCGGCCACGCGGCCGCATGCAATTGGCCTCGCGGATCCACCGTTGCCGGTCGTCGCGCGGTCCGCAGCCGCGCGACGACAGCGACAGGGTCACGAAGCCGCGGCGCGCAAGCTCGCGTGCCCAGCCGTACAGGGGACCTCGTTCAGGGTCCTTGCGGTGCACGCGGTGGTGGATCAGCACCTCGACGTCGCCCCTGCTGCCCGGCAGGCAGAGGATGGCGGGCCGGCCCGCGGGGGGCGGTGCGCCGTGGGCCGGGCTCGGCCGGCAGACCGCGATCGGCGCGGTCTCGTCGAGGGCGTTGCGGAAGCGGCCGCGGGTCACCCGCACGTCGTCCTCGATGACCGGATCGTCCCAGGTGGCCGAGGGCGCGTCGGGGAGCGTTTCGATGCCCAGCAGCTCCATCAGCGTGCCGCGCACCCGCTCGGGATCCGCCGGCCGCGGGCGGTACGGCGGCAGCGAGCGGATCAGGTCGCTCACCTCCGGGATCGGCTCCGCGTGTTGCACGACGCTGATACCGTGCCCGAAAACACATCAAAACGAAACCGCCTGTCGCCCGGTCGCCTCGTTCAGGAAAACTTGAAGGAGAGCAACGGACATAGCGTGCCCTTGCCAATGCGCCATGTCTGTAGCCGTCCTCCGGCACACTTGCATTCGACTCAACCGCAGTACGATCAACGCACGACTCCCGAACCGTCCTACCGTGGCAGACTCACCAAGGTTGATGACCGAACAGGCGTGGGTCATTTGTGCTACCGTCTCAATTACGGACGTCGCTGCGTTCCGTGGCGCCCCGCGAGGCAGTGTCCCCGACAGGTCCACCGGTGGTCACGGTCGTCACGTCCCAAAGGAGACTATCATGAAGCAGTTTGACGCCCGATCGTACAGTATCGCTGACTTCCTCGAGTGGCATGCAAATGGATTGCTAGAGTTATCTCCCGATTTTCAGCGTCGAAGCGTATGGAAAAGGGCAGCCAAATCGTTTCTTATTGATACCGTTGTGAGAGGCAAGCCTATGCCAAAGGTACTTCTTACACAGGATCTTATCGGGAAGAAGAACGTCCGAAAAGTTGTTGAAGGTCAGCAACGAATTCGGTCGATACTTGAATTTGTTTCCGACTCATTCACAATGCTGAAAGCTCACAACTTTGCTCATGCAGGCACGCATTTTTCGGAATTACACGACGATATGAGATCGGCCATACTGCAATATGAGATAGGTGTTGACTTGCTATACAACGTTAGTCTTTCCGACATGCTGGACATATTCGCCAGGATAAACACTTACTCTGTTACTCTAAACAGGCAGGAGAAGCTCAATGCTAAGTATCTTGGCGTTTTCAAAACGAGCGCGTACGAACTCGGCTTTTCGTATGTCGAGTACTTTCTTAGTGGCCGCGTGTTTACCGAGAGAAACATTAGCAGGATGGAGGAGGCTGCCCTGGCATCGGACATGTTGGTCGCCTTGGTTGGCGGGGTTCAAACTTCAAAAAATGTTGAGAAATACTACCAGCAATATGAACAATTCGAGCAGGTGCCCGATGACATGCTTGCCGCCATAGACCGCTTTAAGGACGCGATGCAGTACATCGGCGCAATTTACCCAGCGTTGGATCTGAGGAACGTGAATTGGTCTCGCCAGCCTTGGTTTTATACGCTGTTTACGTGCGTGGCGCATGCGAGAGAGGCGATAGCGGGTCTAGATGGTGTTCCACGTCCCTCGCTCTGCGAAGACAAGGACATAAGGCGCTGGAGGTCTGATCTTGACGAGATAAGTGCGCGCTATGACCACTATCAGGCAGAGAGTTCAGAGGATGTTCCAGCAAGATTCCGTCGGTTCATCAACTACTCCGAGCGACGAACGACAGATACTGAAGCGAGAATAGGGCGAGCACGGTTCGTCTTGGAAGCCATCACCGTATGACAAATGCCGATCTCGAGGCGTGCCGAGAGGCTACAGTAGAGCGCTACTCCCGCACAAAAGAAGTCGTAGATGATCTGGATCCCGCGCCATCTATCGCGGAGTCCTCTGATCGAACGGCTGATGCGCTTGCAGAGGGCATCTTCCTGCGAGAGTTCTCGGCGTACGAGAGTATTCTGGAGAGGCTCTTCCTCCATTATGTGACCGGTGGTTTCTCGCTCGACGGACGAAAGGCAAACACTTACCTCAGTACTTCAGATCTGAACATAGCTCGTGACATTACGCGAGGGGGTTCAAAGTTCCTTTCCTGGTCGAACCCTGAGCGCATACGAGATACCGCCAAATTGTACATCGAAAACGGCTGGCCGATCTGTGATACGATGAATGCGGCGAGCCAGGATCTTCGTGATTGCGAACGAATTCGAAACCGCATCGCCCACAAGTCGCTGGAATCTCTGAGTGCATTCAACGACGTCCAGCGCAATCTGTTAGGTACCGAGAGAGTATTTCCGCTTACACCCGGGCAGCTTCTCAGAATGAGAAGGCGCAGGTTGAAGAAGCTGCATATCGGTTACTATATTGAGGTCATGAATAGAGCAGTATCTATGATCATTGAGCCACCGCCGTAGGACCCCAGTGCGTGGAGTGCGTGTCGTTGAGGATGCGAACGAGCGGTTGGCGGTCGTACACAGCTGTGGATGTGCGTGCGCGCGAATTTCCGATCGCGTGAATCTCTCGGTGATGGTGGTCTATCACTTGCATCTGCGGAAGACGGACGGCGATGCATCGCGGCCACGCTGTTGACCGGTGAGCGCCGAGTAGGGGAGATGGGGACGTGTTGAAGAGGATCGAGGACGTGATCCTGTACCGGGACGATCGCTACTACTGCGGCCCGGGGCCGGCCGTGGTCTGCTTTCCGGACGGGGAGTTGCGGGCCGTGTTCCGCCGCCATCGCTGCTGGGCCGAGGCGCTGATGATGCACGTCCATCCGACCACGGAGCAGTGCATCATTCGCTCGGCCGACGGCGGCAGGACGTGGTCAGCGCCGCGAGTCTTCATGGGCGGCGGCCAGTGCGCGGTCGCCGGCCTGAAGCGCGACGGCACCATGCTGTTCGTGACGCATCGACAGGAACTGGTTCCCTACGCCGCCCGCGATCTGCTGGTGGACGGTGTCAGCGCGGAGGTCGCCACCCTCATCGCCGGTTTGCGTGCCGACGGTCAGGGAGAAAACGCCGACAGCCTGCAACGCAAACAATCGCATTGGCCGACGTTGAGCGCCGGCACCGAGATCTGGCGGTCCGACAACCGGGGCGAAGACTGGGAGGGGCCGGCCTGGGTCGGCGAGATTTCCGGCTTGCCGCCTCTCCATCCGGGGTTGCATGCACCGGTGCACCTGCGCGGGTTTCCGATCGAGCTGGCCGACGGCGATCTGGTATTGCCGGTGCAGGGGCGGGGAGTCGGTTCGATTCTGGCGGCTTCGGCCGATGGCGGCCTCTCATGGGAGTTTCGCGGCGTGGCTGCGCCGAATCCGCCCGGCAGAGCGGGCATGGCCTTCAATGAGTGGAGCGTCATCGAGACCGCAGCCGGAGACCTGGTCGGATTCGTTCGCTCGGAGATGGAGGAGCGGCACGGCGGCGGGTATCTGTGGACCGTGCGCTCCACCGACAAGGGTCGGACCTGGAGCCCGCCGCGACGTGAGGATGTGTGGGGCTATCCGTACTTCGCCCTCACGCTACCGTCCGGCAACGTGTTGATCGTCTATGGATACCGCCGGGAACCTTACGGCATCCGGGCACGCGTGCTGGACCCCGAGTGCCGCGCTCCCGGCGATGCTCAGGAGCACGTGATCCGGCGCGATGGAGGCGCTCTGGACCTGGGCTATCCGCATGCCGCGCTGATGCGCGACGGGCGGGTGTTCATCGTCTACTACTTCAACGGCGCAGGCGGCGGTCAGCGCTTCGTGGCAGGCACGATCGTCGAGGCGGCGTGAGCGACGGGAGCCGAGTGAGCTCACCGATACCGTGCCCGCCGGCAGTCACGACGGCAGCGGCGGCGCAGGCAGTATACGTGGCGCCCCGGTAAACAGGGCTGTTTTCTCGGGTGAGGGGCTTGCACCGGTCACCATGTTGCCGAGCCAGTCGAAGCTCACCGACAAATCCGGCGCCGTATCCGGCCACAACCCGCGCACCTGATGGTGGAATCGCACCAGGGGGTAGGCGATCGTGATCTCCACGCCGGCCTCCGCATCGAACCGCACGTAGTCACCGGACCAGCGCACCGGGATCGATCGCGTACCCGTGAACGCGGCCACCTGTTCTCTGGGCGCCCAGTGCGGAGGGCGCAGATAGAAGACGTCGTCAACCCTGGGCTTGACGGTGAGGCGGCCCCGATCCGGAAAGAACGAGAACACGTCGCCCCACGGCGATTCGCGTGAGAAGCTCATGTTCACGTAGATCCCGTCCGGCCCCCACGGCGAGCGATACCGCCTCTCGATCGTATTCTCCCAGGCCGTGTGAATGGCGCGCATCCCCTCCGGCGCACAACATCCGAACATCTCGAAGCCCGACACGTTGCCAAGGAGGTCGTTCTCGTAGTCGTTGAGCCCCGATCCGCCGATGATGCCGCCCTGGAATTTGCGGAGCTCCCGCATGCCGGCGGCGATGGCGTCGGGGCCGGCCCCCGCGTTGATCTCGCGGTAATAGTCCTCGAACTCGGGGGTGATGACGAACTGCAGCGTGTGGATATAGTTGCGCAGATAGCGCTCGACGTAATCGAAGTGCTCGGCGTCACCGGCGTGACCGAACAGCGCGGCGTTGGAGATCATGTCGGACACGCAGCACGTTTCGTTGCAGGAATCCGGCATCGCCGGAAACCATCCCGTCCCGGTTCCCCGCGACAGCATCCAGTCCCAGGCCCTGCGCGCGAAGTCGATGTAGCGCCGCTCCCCCGTCAGGACGCCGAGGTGATTGACTCCCCAGAGGGCATGCATGGTCGCGTGGCTGTGCCCGAGCGGCTCGTCGAAGCGGCCATCTGCCTTGAAGCGGATGCCGCCCGGCTGCAGCCCTCGCATGATCCCTTCGGCGTACGCGCGGGCGAAGTCGACGCCGTCCCGGTCCCCGGTGGCGCGGTAGTACGTGAGCAGCGATTCCACGATCGGAGCCGGCTGCTTGCTCCACCCCGTGTCAAGGAGCGATCCGTCCGGATTGATGGCTGCCATCCCGCCGGGGAGCCAGCACACGTCGGTGCCGTCGCGGATCTCCCACCGAGCCAGTCCCCGCAGTTTCGCAAGCACCGCGGCGGCGAGCGCTTTCGGCTCGGCCTCGCCCGACCGCTCATGCTCCAGCGACAGGCTGTGCAGTATCTTGGTCGCCCCCCAGACGTGGTGGACGTAATCCTTGCGCTCGAAGCGCGCGTGAATGTCGGCTTCGTTGTAGCAGCCGGGCGGCGCCAGCACGGTGCCGTCGCGTTGCACGTAGGCACGCATGCGGCGATGAAACGCCTGCTCCACGTCCCGCCCGGACTCGGAGCCCGCGACTTCGCGCATGTAGTACCACTCCCACTGCATGCGCGCGTCGGTATCGCACGGCACGACCACGTCGTGACCATCCGGCACCGGTGGGCACTTGAGCGGGTGGCACTGGAAGACCGGCTCGTAGCCAAGGTGCGGTCGCGGCGTGTGGATCAGGTAGTGCAGCGACCACTCGGCCATGCGCTTCAGATCGAGGTCGGGAGTGCGTGCCGGCGCTGCGGCTTCGGCTGTGACCGGCGCCGACTGCGGGACGATGCGCGCATCGCGGACCGTTCCGGTGATGCCCAGAATCCGTGGTACCGCAGCGGCGTTCATGTCGATTCGCAGGTGATGACCAGGATGTCCGAACCGAAACCGAGTTGCGCGTCATGGTCGCCGGCGGGGAGACCGTCACCCGCAGCCAGCCACGGGTCCGGCAGCTCTGCGGGTATGCCGTCGCGCAGCAACTCCTCGCCCGAGAGCCGCCGCTGCCGCCCCGGCCGGTCGTTCAGACGCTCCAGGACGTAGCCGCTGCCGCGGTCGAGGGCCTTCGGCCGCACCACGTTCCGCTCCGCTCCGCCGGGGTGGCGGAAGACGAACACGATCGATTCCGAGCCGTCGTCCGCCATGTACTGCAGCGCCTCCCACCCGTGCGGGTCGGCAAGCTGCGGATGCCACACGTCGCCGAGCAGCAGATGGCGATAGCGCTTGAAGTTCAGGAGGTTGCGCTTGAACGCCTCGATGTAGCCCGCCGGCGCGTGCGAGAGGAGCTGCGCCTGCATGCCGTTGATGTTGCCAAAGGCGATCCCGTGCGTGAAATGCCGCCGCAGGCTGTAGTCGAGGGTGGAGGCGGAGCACCATCCGGACGTGATCTCCCTCAGCGTCGAAGCCTCGACCGATTTCCTGCTCGCCAGCGAGCCCCACACGTACGGGGAGACCATCGGACCGGTGATGAACTCGTTCGTGTAACCCCCGGGCAGCAGCGTCCGCGGACCGGGGTTGGTCCTGCTGTGACGCAGGGACGGATCGCACTCGAAGCCGATGAGGTTGGGGAACCGATCGAGCAGGTGCGACATGATCTCCATCCGGCCGGCATACGCCGCCCACGTGCCGCCGCGCGGCCCATGCGGGTGGTCGGCGCGGTCGCAGGCGTGGCTCACCGTGCCGGACGGGTCCCACTTGATCCACTCCAGGTCGTAGCGTTCGATGATCGCGGCGAGCTTCCCGGTGATCTCGGCGATTACCTGCGGGCACCCCAGGCAGAGCTGCGTCATGGGTGACAGCGAGGCATGGCGGGTTTCGAGCACCTGGCCGCCGCGCATCGCCACCCATTCATGCGGAATCTCACCGGTCGCCACTCGGCTCGAGTCGACCATGCCGGGGTCCACCCAGAGGCCGAAGCGCATGCCCGCTGCGCGGACGCGTCGGGAGAGCTCGGCGAGCCCGTGCGGAAACTTCTCGGCGCTTTCCTCATAGGTGCCCAGCCCCTGCGCCCAGTCGTTCATGCCGGGCACCGTGGAGCTGCCCGCCACCCAGGACGCATCGTGGTAGAACGCGTCGAAGCCAACTCGCTTCGCGAACGCCATCTCCTCCAACAGGATCTGTTCGCTGTCGGGGTCGGTGAGCCACACGCAATAGGCGGCCAGCGGCGTGCCGGTCACCGGTTGTGGCAGCACGTGCCGCTTGAGGTAGCGGAAGGTCTCATTGCCGACCTCGTCCGGGCCCCCCTCGGCAAGGGTGAGGAAGGTCAGAGGAGCCTCGACCGCGTGTCCGGCGGCGGGCTCGATGGTACCGTCAGGATCCGCTGCACGCCCGTCGACCGGCGGGTTGGCGCCGGCGCGGATGCGGACCCCGGCCGTGGTGGGCTCGACGTCGAGGCCGAACCGGAGGACTCCTGCGCCCAGGTCGCCGCCCACCAGCAGCGACTCGCCTGCCTGAGCATCCTCGACCACGATCCAGCCGTCCGCCTCGTGCGGGTCGCTCGCCGCACCCGCTGCCGTGAAGCCGTGCCGGCCCTCCGCTGCGGCGGTCCAGAGGACCAACCGGCGGGCCGTATCGGCCAACGCGATGGAGATCGGGGCGACTGCGCAGATCGCCGGCACGGAACCGCGCGCATTCTGCACACGGGTCGCGCATTCGATCGTCGCCTGGCCCGGAAAGCACCGCAGCGATTGCACCAGGAGCGCACCGCTGGTTTCGTGCAGATAGCGCAGGTTCAGTTCGACCGCGCCGCCTTCGAGATCGACCGTATCGGCGTCGGAGAGGCGAAAACCGATGCGCTCGGGCGGTCGAAAGCCGCTCTCGCCGTCGCTGCGAACCCACGGTCCGGTGGCAGCTCCCGGATGGGCCCATTCGCGCGGCGCCCGCGAGCCGGTGTCGGCGGTTCGCGCGAGCGACGCTACCGTCGTCCCACCCGCGTCCGTGCGCCGAAGCTCCAAACGCAGCCGGTCGTTGCCGATGATCCAGCCGCGAGCCGTGGCCTTCACCCATGCCGTCTGTCCCATTCCGCTACGCCGGTCGGACAGTGAAGCGCATACGACGTGATCGGTCCAGGGCCTGCCGCGTCCGTCGCGTCCGTCTATGCGGACCACCCCTTCGTGGTCGCCTCGAAGCGGCCGGCGCGGGTGCGGTCGTAGCAGCGGTCGCCATGCGGTCAGCCCGGCGCATGCCGACCCGCTACCGGCGGGTGCCGAAACGTCGTGTTGCTTTGTCGCCCGGTCAGCCACATGCCAGGATGCCGCCATGCCTGAATCCGGCGTCACCACGGTCACGCGCCCGGCGACGCGCCGAGAGCCGGAGTCGCTGGAGTTCCCGGGCTGTCGGCCGGTGCGCATTTCCCGCGAGGCGATCACCGGTTACGGGGGCCGCATCGAGTACTGGGAAGCGGCGACGGAAACCGCGATGGTGTGCGAGCCGGTCAGCACCTATCACGAACTGCCGGGGCAGCGCCTCCGCGAGCTGCTGACCCTGATCGCTCAGACGCGCGGATCGCCGATCGAGACCTTCGGCGCCGCCGACCTGCTGATGCGCGACGCGCAGGGCGCCTACCTGCGCATCCTGGAGGCCGACCAGACGGTGTATCTGCATCCGCGCGCGACGCGGCCCGGTGGTCCTGCGATCGAGGTCGGCAGCGACGCGTTGCCGGACGTGGTGCTGGAGGTGGACAACACGACCGATGTGCGGCGCGGCAAGCTGGCCCTGTACGAGGCGTGGGGCTTTCCGGAGGTCTGGGTGGAGGTGCCGGACACGTCATCGCCGAGCCGGCCGGCGGGGTTGCGCCCCGGCCTGACGATGCACGTGTCGGGGGACGGGGGCTTCCGCACGGCGCAGAGCAGCCGGGCGTTTCCCGGCTGGACGGCGCAAGAGATACACCGGGCGCTGAACGAGCCGGAGCGGTCGGATGCGACCACGGCGGCGCTGCGCCGGATCGGGCTGGCGCTGGGTGCCGCGGCAGGCACGGGGCCGGATGACGATCCGTTGTTGAACGCCGTGAGCCGGGAGAGTCACGCCAGGGGGCGGGCGGAAGGCTGCGCGGAGACGCAGAGCGCGGCGGTGTTGCAGGTGTTCCAGGCGCGGGGCCTGCCGGTGTCGGCGGGGCTGGCCCGGCGCCTTGCGGAGCTGGAGGGCGTCCCCACGGCGGCGCTGGTGCAGGCGGCGCTGGACTGCCGGGACGAGTCCGACTTCCTGCGGCTGGCTCGCATGCGGCGGACGTGAGCCGGCGGTTCGCGATACGTGAGCGCTGCCTGGCGGCCGTGCGCACGTTCAACACCGAGGGGCCCGCCTACGTGGACCGGTGCGGGGCGGAGGCGGGCCACCTGATCGTGTTCGACCGCGCGCCGGAGCGGAGCTGGGAGGAGAAGATCTTCCGCCGCGCACCGTCCGCAGACGGCGTGCCGGTCACCGTCTGGGGCATGTGACGCCGGCTGACGAGGTTCGACCGGGCAGCGACGTACGCGCTCGGCCGCCGGTTGCCACCGGTGCGGAATCGGGTCACAGTGGCGCGGTTGCGGCGCGGACGCGCCAGAAAGCGCGGGTGCGCCGCCGATCCATACGGAGGTGACGGATGAGAACGAGATTAGTCGTCCTATTGCTGGCGTTGCTCGCACCGGGGATGCTGCTTGCCGCGGGGGTTGCCGAACCGGCGGCGGCTGCCGAGGGACCGGTCGAGGTGACGATCTGGACTACCACGATCGGCGTCGGAGCGACCGGCAAGACCGAAGAGCGTTGGAGCGACACCAAGATCGGCGCGCTCATGGCGCAGGAGAGCGGGGTCGACTGGGTCTTCTCCTACACCGAGTCCGGCGACGTGGAGACGGCATTCAATCTGAGGCTTGCCAGCGGCGACTGGCCGGAGGTTATCAGGTCTTCGCAGCGCAACTTCGTCTGGCTGCAGCGGCTGCTCGAGGCCGGTGTCGTCGTGCCGCTCGACGGCTACTACGACAACGCCGACTACCCGAACATCGCCAAGCTGTCGCCGGAGGTGATCGATTTCTGGCGGTACACCGACGGCAACATCTATCACTTCCCGGGCAGCGTCTTCGAGGATCCCAAACAGCCGTGGGGCTACTGGGCCGCTGCCGTCTGGGCCGCCCATCCCGATTATCTGGCCGCCGTCGGCATGACTACCGCCGACCTGGCGACGATCGACGGTGTCGAAGGCTACCTGCGCGCCGTGCAGGATGCCGGCCTCATGACGGCGGACGGCCTGCCGGTTCTGCCCATCACCGGCGGGCAGAATCTGAGCATGTGGCAGGTGATGCTCAACACGTTCGGCGTGTCGACGGCCGGGATGGGCTTCGACGACTACGATGGTGAGTTCATCCATTTCCGGGATCATCCCCAGACCAGGGCCGCGCTGCAGTGGGTCAATACGCTGTATCGCGACGGGCTGCTCGATCCGGAAGCGCTGTCGCAGAAGAACGAGACGCTGCGCGAGAAGATGATGGGCCGCCGCGTCGCGATCATCGGCGACTGGGCGTGGGGCTTCTGGCAGACCGTCACGGCGGGTGAGACCCCGGCCACGGAAATGGTCCTGATCGACTATCCCCAGGCCCCCGGTGCGAGCCAACCGGGCGTGAACATCACCTACAACCCGTACGGCGGGAGTGGGCTGTTGATCACCAAGAACGCCAAGAATCCGGATGCGGTGGCGCGCTTTGCCAACTACGCGTACGAGACGGGAATCAACAGGGACTGGGAGCTCATCCAGGGTCCGCGCGGCGTGACCTGGGATTACGATCCGGACGAAGGCGCGCCCTACATGACGTTCCTGGACTCCGAGCTCAGAGAGGCGCTGTTCGCCGGCGACTACAACAAGATCAAGACCCTGGGGTTCGGGTCCAACCCGCTGTCGATGCAGTCCGAGGACATGAACTACTTCCGGCCGCGCGAGCTGCGGGAGACGCTGAACTGGATCTTCGAAATGCACCGGTTCTACTTCGATGAGCCGAACGTCTCCATCGCCAGGCCGTATGACAACCTGAAGATGCCGGCCGAAGGGCTGTGGCTGCAGAACGCGGAGATCCTGGGCAGGCTGGACATTGAGTTCTTCGCGAAGCTGATCAGCGCCGACTCACCGGCTGAATTCGAGAGCACGTGGGCCACCTACCAGGATCAGCTCCGGCTGCAGGGAAGCTGGCCGCAGGTCAAAGAGGAGTGGATGGCGACGCTCGCCGAGCAGGTGGGCTAGCATCAGGCCGTAAACGGCCATTCGGTGTGCTGGCGCCTGCGCAGCGATGAGGCGAGGAGGCTCCCATTGGGAGCCTCCTCTACGTTGCGGCGTGCGTGTGAGAGCGCGGCGCCCGTCCGCTCCTCCTGTTTCGTCCCATGAAAACCTCGGGCGCCGTACTGACCGGGTCGACCAAGAAACGCGCGCTGTCGGCACGAGCCGCACGCGTACTCTCGCTGTACGGGTGGCACTACGCGTTCATATCGATCGGCGTCGTCTTTCTGTTCCTGTTCGCCTACATGCCGATGCTGGGCCTGCAGATCGCGTTCCGCGACTACAAGATCCACCTCGGCATGTGGCAAAGCCCGTGGGCGGGCCTGAAATACTTCTATTTTCTTGGCGACGGCTACTTCTGGCAGTCGTTCAGGAACACCATCCTCATCACGACGTTCCGGTTCCTGTTCGGGTTTCCCGCTCCCATCCTGCTCGCCATCCTGCTCAACGAAGTGGGTCACAATCGCTTCAAACGGGCGATCCAGAGTCTCAGCTACCTGCCGCACTTCATCTCCTGGATCGTCGTCGCCTACATCCTCTACACGATGCTGGCGCTGGACACCGGGGTGGTCAACCTGGCGATACGGGCGCTCGGGATCCCGCAGGTGAGCTTCATGGGACGGCCGGAGTACTTCCGAGCGATCGTGGTCGCCAGCTCGATCTGGAAGGAGATCGGCTGGGGTACCATCATATTCCTGGCCGCGATCGCTACCATCGATCCGCAGCTCCAGGAGGCGGCATTCCTGGACGGTGCCGGCCGTTTCGCGCGCATCCGTTACATCAACATTCCCGGCATGATGCCGACCGTCAGCATCCTGTTCATCCTGTCGCTGCCCGGTATCCTGAACGCGGGTTACGAACAGATCTATCCGCTGGTGAACCCGGCCAATCTGGAGGTGTCGAATGTCCTCGACGTCTATCTGATCCGGCTGGGCCTCACGCAGGCGCAGTACAGCGTGGCCACCGCCATCGGCTTCATGCTGGCCTGGGTCAACCTGCTGCTCGTGCTCATCGCCAACTGGACGATTCGCCGCGTGGGTCACGTGGGGTTGTGGTAGACGACCATGCAGGTCTACTCGAAGGGCGAGCGCTGGTTCGACGTGGTCAACTACACGCTGCTGGCGACCCTGGCGTTCGTGTGCTTCTACCCGTTCGTGATGATGACCGTGCTGTCGGTCAATGCCGGCACGGACAGCATGCGCGGCGGCATCACGTTCTGGCCGCGGGTATTCACGCTCGTGAATTACCGGGTCATTCTGGAGAACGCGGCCATCCAGCAGGCGTACGTCATCACGGTGCTCAGGACGGTTGTCGGCACCGCGAGCGGTGTCTTCGTCACGGCGCTGGTCGCGTACGGCCTGGCGGAGCGGCGCCTTCCCGGCCGCAAGTACCTCATGATCTACATGGTAATCCCGATGTTCTTTTCCGGCGGGCTCATTCCGTATTTCCTGCAGCTTCGCGATCTGCGCCTGATCAACACCTTCTGGGTCTACATCATCCCGCTGCTGTTCAACATCTGGAACTGCATCGTCATGAAGACCTTCTTTCAGGAGATACCGGTCAGCCTCAAGGAATCAGCCCGGCTCGATGGCGCCAGCGAGCTGGTGGTCCTGTTCAGGATAGTGTTTCCGGTATCGAAGCCGCTGTTCGCCGCGATCTCGCTGTTCGTGGCGGTCGGCCACTGGAACGACTGGTTCGCGGGTGCCTTCTTCGTCACCCGACAGCACCTGCGGCCGGTTCAGACCTACCTCATGGGCATCATGACGGCGGATCTCTCGGATTCGTTCAACCAGCAGACGGTGCAGGCGGCGCAACAGTTGATGGGACGGTTCATCACCGACTACTCTACGATCACGTCGCTGTCGCTGCGCATGGCTGCCGTGATGATCGCCGTCATACCGATACTGCTGGTGTATCCGTTCCTGCAGAAGTACTTCGTCAAGGGCGTTCTCATCGGTTCGCTGAAGGGCTGATGAACCGGGAGGGAGCAAGGTCATGAAGGTAGATCTGGCCGGCCGGATCGCGCTGGTTACCGGCGCCGCGCAGGGGATCGGCCGTGCCATCGCCGATGCCATGGCCGCCAATGGCGCGTGCGTGATCTATAGCGATGCCGCCATCGGCAAGCTGGCGTCGGATCCGCCCATGGCGCCGCATGCGCAGTCGCAGGAGCTGGACGTCACCAGCGATGATCAGATCGATCGTGCCGTCGGCGAAATCCTGGCAGAGCACGGCCGCATCGACATCCTGGTCAACAACGCAGGGCTCAATACGTCGAATCGCGTCCCCACGGACCAGGTCTCGGTGGAGGACTGGAACCTGATCATGAACGTCGACCTGACCGGGACGTTCCGGGTGAGCCGGGCGGTGGCGGCACGCGCGTTGATTCCTCAGCAGGCGGGGCGGATCATCAACATCGCCTCGGTCGGCGGGATCGTGCCGTTTCGGCTGCAGTCGGCCTACATCGCCGCAAAGACCGGGCTGATCGGCTTCACCCGCGCCATGGCGCTGGAATGGGGACAACACGGCGTGCTGGTCAACGCGATCGCCCCGGGATCGACCGTCACGCAGGCGACCCGCGGGCTGTTCTACGGGGAGCCGGGCGAGCTGAACGAGTCGGCCGTCGAGCTCATGTCCCACATTCCGCTCGGCCGGCCGGCTCAGCCCGAGGACATCGCCAACGCAGCGCTGTTCCTGGCGGCGCCGGAGAGCTCATATATCACCGGACACGTCCTGGTGGTCGACGGTGGCTGGACCGCGGGATACGCCCGCGATTTCTGAAAGACGGCTGACGGGGGGAACTGCTGATGTTCGCATGGGTGCTGCACGGCGCGGAGGATCTCAGACGCGAGGAACGCGCGGTGCCGGGTCCGCTCGCCGACCAAGTGCTGGTGCGGGTGGAGCGCGTGGGTGTCTGCGGCAGCGACGTGCGTTACTACCAGACTGGAAAGGTCGGTCCGTTCACGCCGACGCGGCCGTTCGTGCTCGGTCACGAGTTCTCCGGGCAGGTCATCGATGCCGGATCGGAGGCGACGGGGCTTGCGGTCGGCGACCGGGTGGCGGTCGACCCCGCCCAGCCGTGCCTGCGCTGCGCCATCTGTCGCGAGGGGCGCAGCAACCTCTGTGAATCCACCCGCTACTACGGCAGCGCTGCCAGCGACCCGCCGGTCGACGGTGCGTTCTGCGAGGTGATCGCCGTACCGGCTTGCAACTGCCATCGTCTTGGTGACGAGGTCAGCTACGCGGCGGGCGCCCTGCTGGAGCCGCTCGGCATCGCCACCCACGCCGTGCAGCGCGCCGGCGAGCTCATGGGCAAGTCGGTGGTGGTCAGCGGCGGCGGTCCGATCGGGCAACTGGTGGCCACGGTGTCGAAAGCCGCGGGAGCCAGATTCGTCGCGGTCGGCGATCCGCTCGCGTACCCACGCTCGGTCGCCGCCAGCCGCGTGGATCATGCCTTCGACCCGACCGTGGATGCCGAGGCGGCGGAGATCGCCGAACTGACGCAGGGCGGTCCCGCGGTGGTCTTCGAGGCGGCCGGCGCGGCCGCCTCGCTCGATTGGGCGCTTGCGAACGTACGCCGCGGCGGCCGCGTGGTGCAGATCGGTCACGTGCCGATTCCGACCACCGTGTCCCTGCACGTCGTCATGACGCGAGAGCTGGAGATCACGGGGAGCTTCCGGTTGGGCAGCAACGCGTTCTCCGTGGGTGCGGCGCTGGTGGCGAGCGGCAGGATCGAGATCGAGTCGCTGGTCTCCTCGGTGGCGTCGCTCGATGATGTCCCCTCGGCGATCGAAGCCGCCGCCGACAACGATGCCGAGATCAAGCTGCAGGTGAGCGCTTCGCAGGCGTAGGGAGTAAATGGAATGAAATCACGCGTCCTTCTGATCGTGGCGTTGCTGGGTGTTGCCGGCGTCGGCGCGGCGCAATCGACGGAGACGGTCATCGAGCCGCTCAGCAACACGCCGTTCCCGGTAGCGCTCGTGCCACCCGGCGGCGCGACCGAGCAACGGCTCACCGGCACCGGGCTCCGGGAACGGTTCGTCCTGTTCATTGGCGTGCACGTGTACGCCTTCGGGCTGTATGTCGATGCGGACGGAGCACGCGCATCGCTGTCGGGGTTCGCGGGGCGCTCGGCGGCCGAGCTCGCCGGCGACCAGCGCTTCTATACGCGACTGCTCGACCTGGAGTTTGCGATGACGCTTCGGCTGGTCATGGTGCGGACCGTCGCCGGCGGGGACGTGGCAAACGCGTTCGACGACGCCTTGCGACCTCGGATGGCGGCGGCAGGCGCGGGGGAGCCCGGCGATTCGCAGGCGCTGGAGCGGTTTCGCGGCTACTTCGACGCGCCCCAGGTCGAGACAGGCACCGAGATCGTGTTCGCCTGCACGCCGGCGGGGCGGCTGACGACCACGGTCGGCGGGGACGGGCAGGCGCCGATCGACTCACCGGCCTTGTGCCGGGCGCTGTTCGACGTGTATCTCGGCCGGGAGCCGATCTCGGTCGAGGGGAAGAAGACCGTGATCGCCGGATTCCCGGAGCTGTTGGCGGCTGCGTCCCGCTGAGCCGGGGCGGCGCTGGAGGCGGGCGGGCCGATTCGTGTAGGGTCCGCCATGGAAGGACCACGCGCCGAGGACGTCACGCGCATCGGCGATCTGACCGGCCGGCGGCCCGTCGGCTTTCGTCACGCCGCGGGGGGTTACACCCCGGCCGAACGCTGGGTGGTGAGCCTGGAGGACGGCGCTGGCGTGTTCGCCAAGATCGGCGTCGATCCGTTGACCGCCGGCTGGCTGCGAGACGAACGGCGCGTGTACGCTGCGATCGACGGCGACTTCATGCCGGAGGCGCTCGGCTGGGATGACGGCGAGCGGCCGCTGCTCTTGTTGGAGGATCTGAGCGGCTGCGGGTGGCCGCCTCCCTGGCACGACCGGCGGGTCGGGCAGGTGCTCGATGCGCTCGCGCGGCTCCATGCGGTCGATGACGGTGGCGGGCTGACGCCGCTCGGCCTGGAGGACCCGGGGTTCCCCGGATGCTGGCGGCGCGTGGCCGCGGAGCCGGCTCCGTTCCTGTCGCTGGGGCTGGCGACGGAGCGCTGGCTGCGCGAAAGCGCGCCGGTGCTGGCTGCCGCCGCGGAGGGCGCGGTGCTCGATGGGCCGTGCCCGACGCACCTGGACGTGCGCAGCGACAACATCTGCTTCCGCGACGGACGGGCGTTGCTGGTGGACTGGAACCAGACCGTGCTGGCCCACCGGGACGTGGACATCGCCTGCTGGCTGCCGAGCCTGCATGCCGAGGGCGGCCCGGCGCCGGAGGAGATCCTGCCCGGCGCGGGGCCGTTGGCCGCGGTGATCAGCGGCTTCTTCGCCGAGCGGGCCGGCAAGCCGATCATCCCGACGGCGCCGCGGGTGCGGGTGGTGCAGCGGCAGCAGCTCGGCACGGCGTTGCCGTGGGCGGTGCGAGCGCTGGGGCTGCCGCCGCTCGACGGGCCGGCGGCGGGGTAGACTGACGCCATGGAACGTGCGGAGACCTCGCCCGGTGAGTACCTCGCGTCGCTGCCGGAGGAGGTGGGCGCCGACATGACGGCGCTCGACGAGCGGATCACGGCGGCGCTTCCCGGCCGCAGCCGCTGCCTCTGGGAGGGCGTCTTCTGGGGCGGCAGCGAGCAACGGATCATAGGCTACGGGGACATGTCCTACGTGCGCTCCGACAAGAAGCGGGTGGACTGGTTCCTGGTCGGCCTGGCGCGCCAGAAGAGCTACTACAGCGTGTACGTCAACGCGGCCGATGGTCGCCGCTACCTGGCCGAGGCGTACGCCGGACGGCTGGGCAAGGCGAAGGTGGGCAAGAGCAGCATCAGCTTCCGCACGCTCGCCGACGTCGATCTGGAAGTGCTGAGCGAGCTGATCGAGCGCGCCGGGGAGCTGACGGGGCGTAGCGGTTCCCCGTAGCCGGCGCTAGAGTTTCTTCACCATATAGCTATAGAGTTCTTCGTCCCTTTGGGGATTGCCGTTGCTGTCCCAATAGGTATATCCCGACGTGAAGTGTCCGAATGCCGAGTCTTCGAAGCCCAGCTTTCGGTACAACAGACGGGCGGCTTCCTGGTTCGGATTCGTGGCGGTGACCTCGAGTCCCAACTGAGCGACTCCCCGTTCTCTGACGAGCTCCTCCACCGCTTCCATGAGTTGCCGTCCGACCCCGTGCCCCCGCGCCTGTGCCAGGACGAAGAGATCGCACACCTCGGCACATCCAAGGCTCCTGCCGTGCTCGGTCAGGTTCTCGGAGTCCACCGGCCACCGCACAAATACGTGACCGACCGGAACCTCGTCATCCCACGCTGCCAGATAGGTGATGAGGCCGGCCCGTTGCCGCTGCAAGCGTCGAGCATGGCGGTTGACCGGCGCCCCTGGAGATTCCGGGAACGCACCGCGGAGTGCCGACAGGTCTGATGCTTCGACGCGCCGGACGATCTTCATCTTGAGGCTTCGCGGTCTTGGAGCAACGGCGGGATTCCCGCGGAGTGCAGTGCGGCGCACCATTCGGCATGCGCCGCCGAACGGGATTCCGGCGTGTTCCAGTGCAGCGGCCGGGGGCTGGTCGACGGCAGCTCGATGACCTCGGCCCGCAGTTCGCCGAAATGCCGCCGCCACTCCCGCGCGCGGCGTCCGTTGAGCAGGACCGGACACGGCCCCCGTTCGGCCAGCAGCGTTCCCACCTCGTTGGGCTCGGCGTCCCGGATGCGGTCGTCCCCGGAGCCCTGTCGTCGCACGCGAGCGTACAGGTCCCAGATCGCCAGACCCCGGCGTCGCACGGCGGCGACCCGCACCGCGTACGGTGCATCCGGATCGGCGATCACGTCGCAGTGGGCGAGCACGCCCCAGAACCGGTTCTGCGGGCTCGCGTAGTATTGCTCTGACGCCAGGGACGCGACGCTGGGAAACGAACCGAGCACCAGCGCGCGAATCGGCCCGTCGGGCAGAATGGCCGGCAACCCCTGCAGCAACGGCAGGGCCGGCGTGTCGGCGTCCGCCTTCATATACGATCTCCGATCCGACTGTTGACCAATCCTCCGACGCCAGTCATAGAATCGCGGTCCATTCTGTCGGATGGCGCATCCGCGGTTGAAGCCTCCCAATGCCCGCACCGTGGATACGCGCGATTTTCACCCCTCATGACTCAGATGTTGAAGTATCCGAGTTGCACAGCATCGAATACGATCCGATCCCGGAGAACGAGACGTTCCATGCCTTCGCGCTTCGCTTCGGGAACGGCCCCTTCTGCTCGTTCCGCACGATGGTGGACTATGCGCAGGAACGAGCGATCCCGGTAGTCCCGATTCTGTTCGAAGGGACGTTCTTGGCGGTTCGGGATCTTCGCAATTTCGTGAGCAACGCGCACGCGGAGCCGTCGGCGCTGGGCGGCGCGCGGGAGGGGGTGGTGATACGGGCGGCGCACGGGTTCCCCGCAGAGGCGTTCAGGTTCAACGTCTGCAAGAGCGTTCGGGCCGGGCACGTCCAATCCGAAGAACATTGGTCGAAGAACTGGAGGGCATGCCGCATCGCGAGCCGGTAAGGGAGAGCACGAGCGGTAGCCCGCTACGGATACGGGGCAGCGCCGGGGACGTAGCGAGTGATGAAGCGGACGATACGCCGCGATCGCTCGCCGAGCCGGATCTCGTGCTCGCCCGGCGCCATTTCGGAGAAGTACCTGCCGGTGGCCGGATCGATCTGCAGCGAATGCAAGGGGACCCCCGGAACCTGCACCGGACTGGGCTTGGCTACGAGGTGGCGATGAGTGCCAGCGCGGGCTGGAGCAGCTCAACGGGCTGCTGTCCCACGTCGATCCGCACATCACGTTGGGTCAGCTCGTCGGGCGCTTGGTCCGAGAGGGACTCGACCGGCACGATCCGGGCCGGCCGCCACGCCGTTCGCGCACCCGTAGCGCCCCCGCGGATGCCGACCGTACTTCGGCGCCGAAGCGATCAGCGCAGGCGACTGGCAACTCCACGTCGCCGGCGAGACGCGGGAACACCAGGATCGAGAGGTTCCTTCCTCGGGGAAGGGGCGGGCGCCGTCGGCGGCCATCACCGCTTCGGCGCCGAAGTCGCAGCGCGGTGATGGCGTTCTCGCCAAACTCGACGCGCCCGCCGAGCACCAACGCGAATCGAACCGTCCGGCAGGATAGGCGGCAGCCCCTGCAGCCGACGACGGCCGGGCCGGTACTTCGGAGTTCGGCTTCATTCCGGGCCTCGGACCACCTCGGCCGAACGCAAGTGACGCTTCACCAGCGCCCGTCACTGTCGATTGATGCGGATCAGCCTATCGGTCAGTGCTGAATCCGACGCTACCGCTCTATGAATCCGCTGTGCCTGCCTGATGAAATCACGGTCGAATGTACAGACGATGATGCCGGAGTGTTCAGGCCTACGTCGATGCAGCTGAACGAAATGCTTGCGGTTCAGTGTCAGGACGGAGCGCTCTTTGCCTATGGCAAATGCGAGAACCTCTTCGTCACGCACCGCTTGTTCCGCTCTGCCGGTTCCTGAATGGTGAGCACGTCATGGCCCAAACGCCGAAGGGTGCGGCTCCTTTGCGACGACCTCTATGTTCATAACGGTAATAGCCTCGATGGGAGCCATAGCAGCGGCCTGAGCACCGGGACTCACCCGGTAGCAGGCCCTTCGTTCCTCCACCAGCGAAGCTCGTTGCTGCCGCGCTCGGCGCAGGCGGCCACGTCCAGCCGTCCATCGCCATCCAGGTCGGCCACGATAACCATGTTGGCGCGGGCCCAGTTGTCTTTGAGGATCTGCATGTCCCAAGATCCTCTGGGGTCGCCCCTGTGCTTGAAGAGCGCAACGCGCCCGCCGTCTCCCCAGGCGGTGGCCACCACCTCGACCTGGCCGTCGCCGTCGAGGTCCGCGGCTATCGCCTCGAAGGCCTCGGGGAAGTGCTCGGATATGACGTGCTTGGGCCACGGGCCGATGCCCGAGCTGCCGTCGTTCTCGTACCACACGATCTGTTGGGTGCCCGTCGGGTCCGCGCCCTTGGGAAGATCAAAACCGAGGGCCATCACCAGGTCGATGTCCCCGTCGCCGTCCATGTCGACGGGGTGACCGTGGATGGGCCTGGGCGCGGTGTCGATGACGTGCTTTGTCCAGGGCGAGTCAAGGGAGTTGCCGGGGTTCTGGTACCAGGCTACCTCGCCGCGCTTCGACGCCGTGCCCACTATGTCGATAAGTCCGTTGCCGTTGACGTCGGCGGCGCACACGGCCCGGCTCTCCGGCGCGTCGTCGTCGATAATGTGCTTGACCCAGACACCGTCGCGGTTCTCAAACCAGGCGAACTGGTTGCTGATGCGCCATCCGGAGCCGGCCACGTCCAGGTCGCCGTCGCCGTCGAGATCGGCAATGGCCACGTCGTAGGCGCCGGGGATGCCGCCCTCCGTGATGTAGCTATGGCGCCACGAGTGGGGGTCCCTTGGGTCGCCGTCGAAGCCGAACGACAGCAGGCAGCCGTTGAGGTTGTCGACGCACACGATCTCCGGCTTCCCGTCGCCGTTGACGTCGGCAACGGCGTGTCGCTCCAGCAGCTCGTTGGTCCGCAGGTGGACGACGTGCCGGGTGAAGTTGCCGGCGCCGTCGTTCTCAAACCAGTAGAGGCCCCGATCGGCGTCGGTGGCGACCAGGTCCAGGCTGCGGCTGCCGGTCAGGTCGGCGGCGGAGAGGGCGAAGGCGTATCTGAACTCCGACGAAACGAGCCGCTCCGTGAATCTTATAAACTCGGCCACCGCGCTTCTCCCAAACGTCTGCCGCGGACTCCGCGACTACGGCCGCATGTAACGGTTGTTGCCCTGGGCGAAGTAGCGTTTCATGGGCTCGAAGTAGCTCTCGGACCAGCCCTTTTTGTACGAGTCACCCTGTCCGTCGGGCACGTTGGAGTGCTTGATGGTGGCGGTGATGCCGGCAAGCTGGTCTCTTACGCGGCCGAGCTCGACCTCCAGACGGGAATCGGGGACGCCCTCGGGAAACTGGGAGGAGCGCCACGACTGAATGATGCGGTGGTACGGCTCCAGCTCCAGGTTGACCCCGGTGATGTAGCCGTCCCAGGCGGTGAATGAGGCGCCCGGCTCGGCCGAAACCTCGGCTTTCCCGCCCGTCATGTTCGTGTGCTCCTCGCTGTCCAGCCAGGCCTCGTAGATGCGCTTCGGGGTGGCCAGTATGACGTCTGACGTCTCGAAGGACTCGGGCATTGCCATCCTCCCGGCTTTAGTGGTGGTCGGACGAGGAACGAGTAGCCACAGGCTGCCTGCGCTGCCGGGCTCGGCCAGTCTAGCACACGCATGGAGACATGCTTGGACCGGAATTCCCCATATCAAACCGCCTGGGTCCAAGCAAGGTACCATCCTCGACGAGAGCCATCTTAGTATTCCTCATGAACGCCGTCAACCATGGGACACGTTGCGCAGCATTCTGGGCGGCCAGCAACGGGTGACCTGCAGCTTTCTCCGGGATGACGGCAGCACGCTGCCCCTGCAGCCGACGACGGCCGGGCCGGTACTTCGGAGTTCGGCTTCATTCCGGGCCTCGGACCACCTCGGCCGAACGCAAGTGACGCTTCACCAGCGCCCGTCACTGTCGATTGATGCGGATCAGCCTATCGGTCAGTGCTGAATCCGACGCTACCGCTCTATGAATCCGCTTTGCCTATGGCAAATGCGAGAACCTCTTCGTCACGCACCGCTTGTTCCGCTCTGCCGGTTTCCTGAATGGTGAGCACGTCATGGCCCAAACGCCGAAGCGCCTCGACGACCGGGCGTGGGAAGTTCTCATTTGCGTATAGGCGTGCCACTCAGGCGTCCTCGTTTTCCCGGATCTCGTCCTCAATCTCTTGTCCGTGGGAACGCACGTAGGCCCATGCATTGGTCAAGTCTTCCGCTCGGAGCGTCGGATAGGCGTGCAGGAGAGAAGGCACGAGAGGTGCCCTACGGATCCGGGGCAGCGCCGGGGAGGTAGCGGGTGATGAAGCGGACGATGCGGCGCGAGCGCTCGCCGAGCCGGATCGCGTGTTCGGCGGGCGTCAACTCGGCGAAATACCCGCTGGTGGCCGGATCGATCTGCAGAGAGCGCAGCGGGTTGCCCGGCACCCGCACCGGGCTGGGCGTGGAGACGAATGTCGTCCGGTTCGTGAGGAGTTCGGAGTACACATGGTGCCGGTCGGGCGCCAGGGCGATGCCGAGCGTCCATTCGCCGTCAGCGCGGCCTCCCAGCTTCTCCAACAGGGCGCTGTAGTGGTCGACCATCTCGGCGTCGGTCGCCGATTCGGCGCCGCCAATGCGGCGCACGTGAACGCCGGGCTGTCGCTCGGCCGGCAGCCCCTCGATCCGCAGCGCGGCATCGAGCGAGAACGTCGGGATAGCCGAGGTCTCGAAGTAGGCCAGCGCCTTGATCCGGGCGTTTTCCTCGGGGGTATCCGCGGACTCGACGGCGTCGACCGCGAGTCCCAACTGGACAGGATCGAGGATCTCCAGGGCCAGATGACCGAGCATGGCGCGCCAGTCCTCGAGCTTGCCGGGGTTCGAGCTGCCCAGCAGCAGGCGGGCGCTGCTGCCCGCGTGCGTCACAGGCCGCTGGAGCCGTCGAACCCCAGCCCGCGCTGCTTCATGCTCACGAAGCCGCGTGCCCCGATCACCACGTGATCCAGCAGCTCGATGTCCAGCAACTCCGCGCTCTCGCGGATGCGGCGGGTGACGGAGGTGTCTTCCGGGCTGGGGGTGGGGTCGCCGGACGGGTGGTTGTGGACCACGATGACGTTGGGACAGTTCTCCCGGATGGCGGGCCGCAGCACCTCGGCGACGCGCACCGAGGCCGCGCACACGGTTCCCTGGTAGACCTCTCGCACGAGCAGCACTTCATGTTTCGTGTTGAGCAGCAGAACTCGGAGCTGCTCCTGTTCCAGGTGCGCCATCTGTGCCCGGAGCAGATGGTACACGTCTTCCGGTACCCTGATCGCCGGGCGGTCGGAGGGCGCGGGGCCTGCCGCGCGACGGCCCAGCTCCAGCGCCGCCAGGACGTGGCACGCCTTCGCCTCGCTCACGCCGTCGAGCTCGCACAGCTCCGCGAACGACGCTCGCGCGAGCCCGGCCAGACCGCCGAAGTCGGACAGCAGCCGCGCGGACAGTTGCATGACGTTCTGCCCGGCGATCCCGGTGCGCAGCAGGATGGCGATCAGCTCCGGGTTGGAGAGCTGGCCGGCCCCCGACAGGCGCAGGCGCTCCCGGGGACGCTCGTGGGCCGGCAGGTCGCGGATCGTGAGCGTCCGGGCGGATGCACCGTTGGCATGGTCGTGCTGTTCCATTCATACCCGTATACGGCTCCGTGGCGGTGACGCTTCACTTCACGGCTGGGATCGAGCAATTCCGTTCGCCCGCGGGTATGGGCGTGCGGGGCACGAGGTGACGGGTGATGAACCTGAGGATTCGGCTCGAGCCATGGCCGAACCTCGTCGCGTATTCGGCCGGCGTCACTTCCGAGAAGTACTTGCCCGTAGAGGTATCGAACTGTAGTGAGTTCAGGGGTGCTCCGGGATCCAGCACCGGACTTGGTGTGGCGAGCAGTGTCGTCTGATATGTCAGCCGCTGAGTATGTACGTGGTCCCTGTCACACGCCAAGGCCACGCCGAAGGTCCATTCGCCGGTGGCGTCACCGCCGAGCCCGCGCAGCAGAGCGCTGTAGTGGCGTACCATCCGCGCGTCGGTCGCCGACTCGCCACCGCCGATCCGGCGAACGTGAACGCCGGGTTGCTGATCGTCCGCCAGACCCTCGATCCGCAGAGCGGCATCCAGCGAGAACGCCGGGACCCCTGACGCGTCGCAATACGCGATCGCCTTGATCCGTGCGTTTTGTTCCGGGGTCTCTCCGGTCTCGGCTGCGTCAACCGCAAGACCCAACTGGTGCGGATCGACGAGCTCCACGGCGATCCGATCCAGCATCAGGCGCCATTCCCGGATCTTTCGGCGGTTCGTACTGCCGAGAAGGAGGCGAACGCCGCAGCCCACGTGCGTCATCCGGGAGAAGTCCCGAGCTCGTCGCGGATCACGTAGAGCGGGGCGCTCGGCAGGGCGCGGATGTGCTCTGGCAGGAACGTCGGCTTGAGATTCGCCCGCTCGAGTCCATCGATCGGGGTCCACTCGAGGACGATGCTGGACTCGGCACCTTCGAACCTGCCGTGGCGGCTGAGGATCGGTGAGTCTTCGCTGAGCTCGATCAGGAAATAGAGATTGACCTCCTGATAGCGCCGGCCGTCGAGCTCGAAGAGGTTGTCGGCGGCGATGAGCAGCCGGCCGATGGTGGCCGGCTCGCCGAGCTCCTCGCGGACCTCCCGCCGCAGCGCGGCGACGGCGTTCTCGCCGAACTCGACACGCCCGCCAGGCAGAAAGCAGAAGCCCTTGCCGACCGCCTGCTCCACCAGCACCCGTCCGTCGTGGATGGCGATCCCGCCGACGCGGTACATGAAGGTCAGGTCGTCGTGCGTGAACATGATCATCCGGTCATCCATGTCGGTCTCCTGAGCCACATAGTCCATGAGGCTTGATCTCGTATCCCCACAACTTCGCCCTGAGCGACGCTATGAGTGGTGCGACGACTTCAACCAGGTACGGCGTCCGGTCGTTCGCCCCCCAGTTTGTTGGGAAGCGGCTGCTCGGGTGGGTCAACGAGATGACGACCGTGACGTTGCTGCCTATCTGCGCCGTGTGAACCAAGCCATGCTCTTCTTGGGCCGAGTCAAAGCTGGTCAACACCCGATTTGACAAACGTTTGCCCTGAGTGACGAGAACGGTCGGCTCCAGAATCCTCAGAATCTCACGGAAGTGAGGTTGGCAGTTGGTCATCATCAGCGGCGTTGCCAGACCGCGAGTGGCCCCGTTGTCGGCAACGGCTGAGCACATCAGATAATTCACCAGCGCGAAAGCTTCGAACAGATGCGCCGGCGTCCCGTTCACAGCGATTCGTTCCGACGCGTGATCATGGCCGAGAGGTAGCCCGAACAGGAGTCTCAACAGACTCGTGGTACCCTTCATGTGTGGGTTTCTGGAAGGGAATCCTTGGCTTGCTTTGAACCTTCTACGGTTCGCTGAGTGCATGATCATGACTGATCGAGCGGAACAGTTCACGCGACTGGGTCCGTGACCATATTCCTGCCCGACGACCATTATTCGCGTCGGGCAGTGGCCAACACGCAAGTCGTAGTGGGTCCCGATGTGATGGAGCTGACCCTCGTAGAACGTGTGCCGATGCGAGCATCGACACTGTCGGTATTTCGTGCAAATGAAGTCGTCGTCGAGGACATTCGCCCGTAAGTACGACTCCAGAGCCTGTCGTCTCGGCGCGCTGTCGGTCGAGGTCAGAGTCATCGCCAAATCGCGCGCCCACCGGCGTCGCGCTCAGCTCCAGCCGGCCGTATAGGGGCCGGGATGTGAGACGCCTTCGATGAGGTGGGTGACCCCGGTGGAGCCGCCGGCCCGGTCGATGCGGTAGATCACGTGGTGGGGCTGGTAGATGTCCGTGATCCGCTCCTCCCAGCCCGTCAGGGCCGCCACCAGGACGCGGTTGATGGCGGAGTGGGCGACGATCAGCGTGGTGCGCTCGTCCAGCCGGCCGGCCACCGCGCGCGCCCGCACGAGCATGTCGGCCAGCGACTCGCCGCCCCGCGGCCGGTAGTGCAGGCGATCCTCCTCGCGCCGCGCCAGCTCGCCGGGGAAGGCCACCTCCACCTCGGCCCTCGTCAGTCCTTCCCAGCGGCCGATGTCGGACTCTGCCAGGTCATCGTCGATCTCGGCCGCCAAGTTGAGGGCGCGCTCCACCACGGACGCGGTGGCCCGCGCCCGTCCGAGCGGGCTGCACAGGAGGCGCTCGACGCCGCGGCCGCGCATGGTCTGTGCGGTCGCGCACGCCTGCGCCCGGCCGGTGTCGGTCAGGGGAGAGTCGAGCCGGCCCTGGTAGCGTCCCTCGGCGTTCCAGACCGTCTCCCCGTGGCGGGCCAGATAGACGGTCACGAATCAGGCAAAGTCGAGGTTCTCGGTGACGCGCGTGCCGTCGCGCGAGAACTCCTCGACGTAGCGCCGGATGCGCTCGCGCGCCTCGTCCAGATCGTGGTTGTCCAGATTCAGGTTGAGCAGGTCGATGTACCAGGGCGCCTTGACCGGACTGCCGACGTAGGTGCCGGCGATCTCCCGCGCGATCGGCAGCGTGGTCGTCTTCGAGTCCTCGTGCACGTCGCGGTTGGCCGCCGCCAGCAGCTTCGCGTACTCCTCGTCCAGCAGGCGCGCGAACAGCGCGGCGTCGAAGCGCGTGCCGGCGTCCAGGCCCAGCTCGGGGTCGGCATCGGTCAGCGCTGCACCCTTGTGCAGCCACTCCCACAGGATGCTCAGGCGGATCTCGCCGGTGGCCATGTCCTCCATCAGGTACAGCACGTCGTCGTCGCCGAAGTGGTCGGCCGGCTTCAGGGCCGCCGCCTGCATGCCCTGGCCGAAGGCATTGCCGTACTGCAGGGCGACGCTCAAGAGGTCGCGCGCGCCGCGGATCGTGCGCGGCGCAGGCTCCAGCGCCAGCAGCCCGTCGGCGTCCGCCTCCGTGTAGGTGAGCGGCGGGAAGTCCCGTCCGAGCTGATTGACCTCCCCGGCGCGCTCCCACACCGGCCGCACGATGTGCACCATTTTCCAGTGGGCGACCCACTTGCCGCTGGCGCCGGCCTGCTGCTCGCGCTCCGCGCCGGCCACCGCCTTGGCCATCGATGCCGCCACGCCGCGGCCTGAGCCGACCGGGATGTTGGGCTCCATGCCGCCCTGCCAGAGGGCGCAGCCGCCGGCCGCGTCGGGGGTGTTCACGGCGCGCCGCACGCGGTCCTCGTAGGCGTGCATGTAGCCGTAGGTCATGGTGATCGCGTCGATGTTGGGATTGACGAACCGGTCGTCCCACGCCATCGCGTCGGCGACGCTGTTGATGTAGTCCCAGCGGCCGGTGTTGAAGCCCACGAAGCGCATCCCGAGCGCGGCGCGGATCTCCATCAGTTGATACGAGGCTTCGAGCTGCTCGACCAGGACGTAGGTCTTCACCGTGCCGGTGCCGAGCCCCAGGTGGCCCTCCAGCGCGCTGAGCAGCCGGTGCCAGAAGGCCGCCTCCTCCGCGGTCTGGATCTTCGGCACGTAGAGGACGACCGAGGCGCCGCGCCCGCGCAGGGCCGCGTGGTTGGCCGCCACGTACAGCGCGGCGTCGACGATCGAGGCCGACAGGCCGGTGCCGTCCGCCATGCGTACGTGGCGGTCGTCGAGGTGCAGGCCGCGCGCCCGGAAGATCGTGGTGGTGAAGTCGAGCTGCGCGCGCCAGTCGTCGATGATCGGCCGCTTCAGAAAGCCCTCCGCCCACCCGTTCATCTCGCCGGCGACGCCCTCGGCGGCGGCCAGGAACTCCGGCGCGCGCGCGATGCCCAGCCGCAGGTTGCGCTGATTGTCCAGCGACATGGTCGTCACCTGCCCCAGGGCGTCCTCGCCGTCGAACATCCAGCCGTCGGCGCCGGACAGCAGTGCGTAGGCGACGTTGCGGATGCTGCGCGGCAGCGGCGCGTCGGGCTTGGCTCCCGGCCCGGTGCCCTGAATCCACTGCCGCTGCAGGTCGCCGGGGATGGCGCTGCCCGTGAACTTGCCGGCGCGGGCGTCCGCGACCGTGATCCCGGTGCCGGCGATCGTCGCGTCCGGCGCCAGGAAGTCGATGCGGCGCCGCTCCCGCGACCGTGCAGCGCGGCGGGCGATGCGCCGGCGCATCAGGTCGAGGCGCGGCTCGTTCAGCTCCGCCAGGGCGGCGATGGCGTCGAGCGCCGTGTCGCTGTAGACGTCGTCGTACTGCCGCGCCAGATCGCCGCGGATCTGCACGGTTCGGTTCAAGGAAGCCATGGAGGCGGTATAGTAGCGCCTGAACGTGACTCCCGCAGTGTCAGAATCCCGCTCGGTCCCGCCCGCCAATCTGCTGTTCATCCTGTCGGACCAGCACAACCTGCGCGGCACCGGCTGCTACGGCGGCGACGGCATCACGCCCAACCTGGACCGGCTGGCCGCTGCCGGCACCCGGTTCGAGTCCGCCTACACCAACTGCCCGCTGTGCGTGCCGGCGCGAGCCTCGCTTGCCACCGGACGCTACGTGCACGAGATCGGCTACTGGGACAACGCCCACGCGTACGACGGCCGCGTGCCGAGCTGGGGCCACCACCTGGCCCGGCACGGGCTGACCTGCGACTCGATCGGCAAGCTGCACTTCCGCGGCGGCGACGACAACGGCTTCGCGAGCGAGATCGAGCCCCTGCACGTGGTGGACGGGGAGGGCGACCTGCTCGGCTGCCTGCGCGATGACCCGCCGGTCCGCAATGCGCGCGCCGGCGTCCTGGATGCCGGCGCCGGCGATTCGACCTACCTGGCCTACGACATGCGCAACGCCGACCACGCCGTCGAATGGCTGCACGCCCACGCCGGCGACCGCCGTCCGTGGGTGCTGTTCGTGGGGTTCGTCTGCCCGCATCCTCCTTACGTCGGCCCGCCCCGGCACTTCGAACGCTACGACCCCGGCGCGATCCGGCCGATGCCGCAGGAGGAACGGGCCGACTGGCCCGACCATCCGGCGATCACCGGGGTGCGCGACGTGCTGAACCTGAGCGAACCGCTGTCTGCCGAGCAAATCTCGATCTACCGGCGGGCGTACCTGGCCGCTTGCACCCATCTGGACGAGCAGATCGGCCGCGTGCTCGCCGCGCTCGACGACTGCCGCCTGCGGGACCGCACGCGCGTCGTCTATACCTCCGACCACGGCGAATCGATGGGGGCGCGCGGGCTGTCCGGCAAGCTGACCATGTACGACGAGTCGGCCGCGGTGCCCCTGATATTGGCCGGTCCCGATGTCCCCGCCGGCCGCACCGTCGCCACCCCGGTGAGCCTGGTCGACTGCTTTCCCACGGTCCTCAACGCGACCGGTTGCCCGCTCGCGGACGAGTGGCTCCCGGAAGAGACGCTGCCGGGCGAAGACCTCCTCACCCTGGCCGCCGCCGGCGACCGCGACCGCACGGTGTTCGCCGAGCACCATGCCGTGGGCTTCCGCCGCGCCGTCTACCTGCTGCGCGACAGCCGCTACAAGTACGTCCACTACGTGGGGATGAGGCCGCAGCTCTTCGACTTGGTCGCCGACCCGGATGAGGTCGAGGACCTGGCCGCGCGGCCCGAGCACGCGGAGACCGTGCGCGGGTTCGAGCGGCGCCTGCGCGCCATCGTCGATCCGGAGGAGGCCGACGCACGCGCGCATGCCGATCAACTGCGCAAGGTCGCGGACGCGGGCGGCCGCGAGGCGGTGATCGCGCGCGGCACCTTCGCCAACTCGCCGACCCCGGACGAGGCGCCCAAATGGGAGCGGCCGGCGGCGGGCTGATCGGGTAGAGTCGGGCAGGGGACGGATACCGCATGGAGTTGCACGAGGTCGCTGACAAGGAGTTCGCGCGCAAGGGTTTCACGGTGGTGCGAAGCGCGTTCAGCCCGTCCGAGGTGGCGGAGCTGCACCGGCGCGCCGACGCGATCGTGGCCGACCAGGCCGACTACCAGCGCCGCTATGCCGAGGAGGCCGCCCGGATCTCCGCCGAGCATCCGATGCCGGGCGCGCCGGATCCGGCGGCGCACCTGCTGGAGCGGCAGCGCCGGCTCCGGGAGTCTGCGGAGATCGAGGTCTCTCCCCGCCACCTGCGGCGCGAGAACCGGATCTACCCGAAGCGCCGCCGGCCCGTCGATCCGGCCGAGCGCGAGGCGGCAGCGGCGAACGGCAACCCGTGGGCCGCCTTTACCGGCCAGCTCTCCGGGCTGGCCGACTGCGACGATGGGTTTGCTCGGGCGGCCGTCCACCCCCGCATCGCCGGGGTGCTCAGGGAGGTGCTCGCCCCCGACGCGAAGCTCTGGTTCGACCACATCTTCGCCAAGGGGGCGCTCAACGACGACCCGCCGTACCACGGCGCCAACCGCTTCCATCAGGACGGCTTCTTCCAGTTCGACCGCCGCACCGTGACCTGCTGGATCGCCCTGGACGCGGTGACCGAGGAGAACGGGCCGTTCCACTACATCCCGCTGGATGCCGGCCCGTCGGCCGCCGGATACGGCCGTTTCGACTTCGACGACCTGGGCCCGGAGGGGCTCTCCCGCGAGCTGCTGGACGCGGCGGAGATCGTCACGCTGCAGCCCGGCGACATGGCCGTGCACGATCGTTGGGTCCTGCACGCCACCGGCCCCAACGAGAGCGCCGAGCCCAGATGCGGCTGGGCGCTGCACTACACCGACGCTCGCGCCCGCTTGGGCGAGTTCGACCGGCCCCGCCCCGACGCGACCCGTTTCGCGCAGGTCACGGCGGAGGGCTACCACATTCGCAACGGCAAGCTGTCCGGCAACCGCGCGTGGCCGCTGGTGTGCGGGCAGGCCGTATCAGGAGGAATCTGAAACCATGAGTTTACGCGTCACCGTCTGGAACGAGTTCGTCCACGAACGCGACAACGACTTCGTCCGCAGCATCTATCCCGACGGCATCCATGAACAGATCGCCGGCCACCTGCGCGCGCAGGAGGGACTGGAGGCACACACCGCCACGCTCGACCAGCCCGATCACGGGCTGACGCAGGAGGTGCTGGATGCCACCGACGTGCTCATGTGGTGGGGCCACGCCGCCCACGACAGGGTGCGCGACGACATCGTCGACCGCGTGCAGGATCGCGTCCTGCGCGGCATGGGGCTGATCGTGATGCACTCCGGTCACTACTCGAAGATCTTCAGGCGCCTCATGGGCACGACCTGCAGCCTGACGTGGCGGGAGGCGGCCGAACGCGAACGGCTGTGGGTGGTGAGCCCCAACCATCCGATCACGCGCGGCTGCGGGCGCTTCATCGAGATCCCCAACGCGGAGATGTACGGCGAGTTCTTCGACATCCCGGATCCGGACGAGCTGCTGTTCGTGAGCTGGTTCGAGGGAGGCGAGGTGTTCCGCAGCGGCGCGGTCTGGCACCGCGGCCAGGGCCGCATATTCTACTTCCGGCCGGGCCACGAGACCTTTCCGATCTTCCACCACCCGGGGGTGCTGCACGTGCTCACCAACGGCGTGCGCTGGTGCGCCTTCTCCGGCAACGACCAGATGGTGACCATCGCCGGGGCGCCCAACCAGAAGGAGCCGTTCGAGGAGCTCTCCCCCAAGGACTACGCCGTGGGCAAGCTCAAGCACCCGTCGGAGCCCGGCAGGTAGCAGTCGGCGGGGAGCAGGCGGGTAGCGGCGCCATGTGGGACAAGCTGTTTCCGACCACGGTGGTCGGATCGATCACCCGGCCGTGGTTCTTCCGCGAGCGGGTGGACCGCTACCTGGAGGAGCGGGCGGCCGGCCGGGAGGTGCCCGAGGACGAGCTCCTGGAGCTGATGGACCGATCGATCCCGTACGTGGCCGCCCTGCAGGAGGCGGCCGGCGTCGACGTGATCTCCGACGGCGAATGGCGGCGCAAGTCGTACCTGGGGATCATCGCCGACATGGTCTCCGGCTTCGAGCTGCACAAGGCGTTCGTCGACGACGGCGTCCACGACGGTTACGTCGGCTACACGATCACCGGCCCGATAGAGCCGTTCGACGAGGGACTGTTCGCCCGCGAGGGCACGCGCCTCGCGGAACACACCAGCAAGCCGGTGCGCGTGGCGATACCGACGCCGTACCACATCGCGCAGGTGCACTGGCAGGAGGAGCGCTCGCGGGAGGCGTATCCGAACCGCCGCGACGTGGTGGAGGCGCTGGTGCCGATCATTCGCAACGAGGTCCAGCTCATGGCGCGCGCCGGCGTCCGCTTCGTGGGCTTCGACGACACCAGCATCGGCTCGCCGTACGCGGAGGATCCGGACTCGGAGGAGTACCGGGAGGAGCTGGCCTGTGCGGTCGACTCGTTCAACCGGGTGGTCGAGGGGATCGACGGCATCCACACCTCCCTGCACCTGTGCGGCAAGCGGGACGTGGGGCCGGAGCGGCGGCCCGGCTACGACCACCTGCTGCCGGCGCTCTGCGAGCTGAACGTCGACATGACGATGTTCGAGTTGCGGGACATGGACGAGTACGACCGCGAGCTGCTGCGCCGGTTGCCTGCGCATATGCAGGTGGGCTGCGGCTGCCTGACCGCCAAGCAGCACGGCGTGGAGACGCCGGAGGAGGTGGCCGGCCACGTGCGCAAGGTGCTGGAGGTGGTCGAGCCCGAGCGCGTGGTCCTGCACCCGGACTGCGGCTTCTCGCCCGGCACCTACTGGAACATCTCCATCGACGACGTGTACGACAAGCTCCGCTCCGAGGTGCTGGCCGCCGAGATGCTCCGCGCGGAGGTGGGCGGATAGTACCGGCGCGGCGTCCGCGGTTGGATCAGTGCGTGCGGTCGCCCTCGACGAGGGCCTTCAGCGGGACGTCGTCGTCTGCGGGCAGGTAGTAGCTCAGCGGTTCGCTGACGGCGCCGAGCAGTTGCCGCTGGATCGGATTGCAGCGGGCGAGTAGCTCCTCCGGCATCACGACGTAGTCCATTGGTTTGACCCAGCGGTACGCGTAGCCGATGAAGATCGTCTTGCGCGCGGTGCCCGACCAGTTGCGCCCGATAGCGTGCCAGGTGCGCTGTTCGAAGATGAAGGCATCGCCGGCGTTGACGTTCATGCTCACGGCTCCATGCGGCCATCCCGTGTCCGGATCGACCGCCGGCCGCCCCGAGAGCCGGTTGCTGCCGGGCACGAGAATCGTGGCGCCGCAGGAGGGGTGGGATTGATCGCTGATGGCGTACGCGATCTTGAGCAGGATGCGCGGGTGCGGCTCCTGCATTTCGGCGTAGGAGGTGCCGCCGTCGCGATGCAGCCCCACGCGCCGCTTCTCATCCGGAGCCGGCTCGGGACCCGAGGGCAGCACGATCAGATGCGAGGTGTTGAGCTGGATGTTCCAGTTGAGGAGGCCCCACGCGAGCGGAGCGGTGGCCGGCCAGTCGAGCAGCCGGAAGAACGCTTCGTGGCGGACGATGCAGTTGCGCAGATCCAGCTTGCCGTCGTTGCGCAGCCGGCCGGCAGCCCGCTCCTGGGCGTGGATCTCGTCGACGGCGGCATCGATTTCGCGGACCACGCCGGCCGGCAGCGCGCCCTTGATCACCAGATAGCCGGCGTCCTCGAAGAAGGCGCGCTGCTCGGCGCTGAGCTCAGCCATGCCAGGGGCGGGAGCGTCCATGGGAATGGCTGTTACGTTGAAGCCCGTGCCGTCTCGCGTCAAACGTGGCCGGAGCAAACGACTCGAGGCTCCGCGGACAGGCGACTGACTTGGGACTGCCGGCGTCGGCCGAAAGCCTTGATGATCGTGCCACAGTGTCTCTGCGTCGCCGCTGGTTTGGCTAGCCATGACGTGCGACACCAGAGAAGTCGATGTCAGGGAGTTAGCAGGGGTACCAGTGTTGAGCGCTCGACAAGATCCTCCTGAAGTTGTCGAACGTCTTCCTCCGCAGAAGGCCAATCGACGATACTAGCGTGAGGTGCACCACATACGTCTTCGTCGTCCCGGAGGCGCAACCCCACTTCAGTTACAGTATCTCTGCACAGGCGCTCCCAGCCGTGCACCGTCTCCTTATTGGCTAACTCGGCGAGGCACTGACCGGTTTTGGCTATTTCACAGTGGCCCATACCGTCAGTACACGCCACGGACACTTCGCCTTCCTTGTTTGGCAGGAATGATCTGACACGGCCGCGTGGCTTCACGCGGTTGCTTTCGAATGCAAACCTGGCAAGGCAAAGGCAATCCTTCATGCGATAGGATGGACCAGCATTTCAAGGCACATCCTGACCGGCCGTGGGAGACTGTTGCGCAAAGCCGTCCTTCCGCGCACTTTGGTATCACCGAACAGCCCCGCGAACACGATGGTATGCTCCGGTGGCGGGCAAACTCCGATGACAAGCATCCGACCTTCGGCGGCCCACGAGAAATCAATCTCTCCGCGAGGTGTAGGGTAAATTTCAGGAGACTCCTCGATAGAGGCTGCGGGGCCTGCAAGTAGTTCTGCCAGCTTCGTAGCAACGCCGATGGTATCGTGGTGCAGTGCGTCAGCGTCCTCGCCATCCCAGTTGTCCGTCGCGGCATACGCCAATTCGTTTACGGCCTTGAGCATGGCAGAGAGCATCTCTTCCTGCTGTACATCGCGTTGCTGCTGGAGTACTTCTTCTTCAGTTGGCCAAGTGGTCGAATGATGAATAGTCGTGGCGTCGTTCAGAGATGGCTGAACGTGTTCAAGGTTATGGAATGACGATGGTCTTGTGGCAGATGTGATAGAGGCGTTCATGACTGGCCGTTGTCCGCCCCAGCCGGCGGCCTCCGTAGGGCTTCAGAGGCATCCAGGACCGCCATCGTATTCGCGCTCTTGACATGGTACACTGGATTGCCATCCGCATCCCACAACCCCTGAGCACGGCCCACCTCTAGTACATCGATACGCAATCTGATGCGAGATCCGTCTGCCAACTCCAAGACCGTGGGAGGGTCATCGCGTTTCGTGATCTCGACCACCTCCACGTCGATCTCCTGTCCCGTTGGCAAGGTGTAGCGCTTAGCGGGCATTTCGGTCCTCCTGCGCCGTTTCTGAGCTCCCCCGACTCCCCGGCGCTGGAGGCGGAGGGACCGCGCGAAGCGGAAGCGGGCGCTCCATTTCACCGAAACCGGCTCAGATCGGCTCGTGTGGAACCCGCTTCGGACTATCTCACGATCACTACCTGCAATGTATCCTCAGGGCTGTCAAGCGGGAATAGCAACCACGCCGATGACGCCTCCTTGATGGTAGCGATGAGGCTCTCATCTCCACCGTCTTCACGGAGCACCGCCATTGCAAGACAGGTGTCTTCCTCAGACGTGTATCTCACTCCCCCCGAAGGGGTTGACAAACCCGCCACCGTTGTTCATTCCCGCCACCGTTGTTCGTTATTCTTCCGAAATGGCAAGCGGACCTGGAAAGAGCTACCGCAAGGGCCTGACCCTCATGGAGGTCATGGCCATGTTCCCGGACGACGAGACCGCTGAACGGTGGTTCGTGAACGCGCGCTGGCGATCTACCTGATGGCGACCGGTATCAAGGGCACGTCGAGCATGCACCTGCACCGGGACCTGGGCGTCACGCAGAAGACAACGTGGACGAACGGCCGCTACCGCCACGCAGACGGTTGCGAGCTCCATGATGGTCGTCGCGCCGGCATCCTTGACCACGAAACCATATCCAAACCAGGCTTCCTGAAATACATGGGCTCCACCCGCCGTCACCGTTAGAGCCCGGGAGATGGGATTTTCAGAATGAGCACAGCAAAGAAGATCGTGTTGATCGGCGGCGGCAGCTACGCCTGGAGCCCCAAGATCGTGAAGGACATGCTCCTGACACCACAGCTCGCCGGCGCCACGTTCGTCCTCTACGACATCGATGCGGCCGCGCGCTCGCTCGTGGCGCGGGTGCTCCAGCGGGTCCAGGCCGAGGGCGGGGGACAGGCGAGGATTCTCGCGACCGGCGACCGGCTTGAGGCGTTCCGCGACGCCGATTACTTCGTGATCACCGTTTCGACCGGCGGTCTGGATGCGATGGCGCACGATCTGGCCATCCCGGAGGAGTTCGGCATCTACCACACCGTCGGCGATACCGCCGGACCAGGCGGTTGGGCTCGCCTGATGCGCAACTTCACGGTGTTCGAGTCCTTCGCCGAGGATTTCAACCGATACGCGCCGCGCGCGCCGATCCTCAACTACACCAATCCGCTTACGCCGCTGACCGATGTCCTGGTGCGTATGTGCGACGCGCCGGTGGTGGGTCTTTGTCATGCGCTGTTCGAGAATCTGCGGTACCTGAACCACATCTACGGCGTCGCCGAAGACGATATGGAGGTGAGCTACGGCGGACTCAACCACTTCTTCTGGATGACCGAGATCGGCGCGGGCGACCGCGATCTGCTGGCTGATCTGCGCGCTCGTGTCGCGTCGGAGGGGATGACGGCGATCCTTGCGGAGTGCACGGAAGACTCGCCGGTGCGTGATCTGGCGACGGAGCTGTTCAAGCGGACCGGCGTGATGCCGTACTGCGGCGACCGCCACACCTGCGAATTCTATCCGCTCTACATCACCGATCGGGAGGCGATGGCCGCCTACCACCTCCCGCGAACCTCGATCGACGACCGCCGCCAGCAGCGGGAGCGCCAGCGGCAGGAGTTGATCGCGATCGAGCAGGGCGGCGAGTTGCCGGAAGCGTATCGAACGCGCAGCCGGGAGACGGCCGCCGACATCATCGCCGCGCACGTCGCCGATGAGCCGTTCATCGATGTCGGCAACCTGCAGAATACCGGTCAGATCGACAATCTGCCGCGCGGTGTGCCGGTGGAGACCGCGGTCCGAATCGATGCCGGCGGCTTCACTCCGGTGCCCTTCGGCTCGCTTCCGGACTCGGTCGTGAGGATGGTGGAGCCGTGGGCGCGCGTGTTTCAGCAGGGGGTCGACGCCTGCTTCGCCCGTGACAAGGGCAAGGCGCTCGACGCGCTGCGGCTGGATCCCGTCTGTTCGCACCTGTCCGACGCACGGGTCCGCGAACTGGGCGATCGGCTACTCGCCGCTCACGCCCCGTTTCAACCCGACTGGCGCTGACGCCGAGGGCTTGGTGGGCTGAGGTAGCTTCGGCGAGCGTTGACGGCGGTCTGGTAGGTACATGACAATCCATGTATGAAGACCATTACCATTAACGTTTTCGAGCCGGTCTATCGGGACTTTCAACGGATCGCCAGGGCGCAGGATCGGACCGCGTCCGAGCTGATTCGGCAGGCGATGGAGGAGTTCCGGGAACGGCGGATCGTCCGCACCACCACCCTGACAGACCTGAGCCCGGTGTCCGTGGGCCGTGTGCTGGCGCCGCTGCGCCGCGATGATGATCTGCTGGCAGAGCTGCTCGAACATGATAGGGATTGATACGACGTTCCTGGTTCAGCTCGAGATCCAGGAATCCGAATCGCATGCAGCAGCGATGGGGGTGCTGCGGCGCCGGATTCTCGGCCGCGACCGCGAAGCGGCGCTCGCGCCACAGGTACTGACCGAATTCGTGCATATCGTGACCGACCCGCGTCGCTTCGAGCGGCCGCTTTCCATGGATCAGGCGGTCGTGAAGGCTGGTTTCTGGTGGACTGCTCGGGAAATCGAGAGGGTGTTCCCGAATGAGGAGACCGTGGTGCAATTCGTGACCTGGATGCGAGAACACGAACTGGGTCGCAAGCGGCTGCTCGACACGATGCTCGCGGCTACCTATTACGGGAGCGGGATCACCACGATCGCGACATCGAATGCCCGCGACTACCGGGCGTTCGGCGTGTTCGAACTGATCGAGCTATAGCCTTGCGCACGCCGGTCCGGGGCGCGCCCCGGACGATCATGTAGAGGCCGACTCCACAGCCGAACGGCAGCGTGGAGGCCAACAACAGCGGCGTGCAGGGCAGCGGCGCCGACATCTGCGCCACCGCCATGAGCGCGACCGCCACGCAGAAGCACAGGCACGAGACCAGTCCCACGATCCGCGCGCCCAGGCGCTCCACCACGAAGCCGGCTGCCTGGGCACGCCAACGTCCCGGAGTGGCTGTCGGTCACTCAGGTGTACCATTCCGATATTCCTGTGAGGTCGAGACCGTCACGGTCGCCGACCTCGTAGCCGGAGCGTAAGCCGGCGGATCTGCCGCCCAACGTCTGAAGGAGGCTTCGTGGAAGATTCTGGTCGAGAAGAAGTTTCACCCGTGACTGGAGGCCAGCCTTCGTTCCCGTGCCGCGGCGAACTGCAGGACTGCCTGCACATCATCGCGGGTGAGTTCGGGGAACTCACTGAGAAGCTCGTCCGTTGACATTCCTCCCGCCAGATACTCGAGGACGTCGTAGACCGTGATGCGGGTCCCGCGAATGCACGGTTTGCCCGAACGTCGGTCCGGATCAATGACTATGTGATCCAGGAGATCCTTCATGGCATCTCAGGATAGCTGAGACGCCGACGGGCGAACACCGCCACCGCGGTCTTATAACTGCGCGGCTGAGGGTCATCCGTCGTGGCCGGCCCGTGGAGTCTGCGGCCGGCGGGCGCTCAGGATCAGCGCCGCTGCGACGATTGCGAGCGCGCTCACCAGCAGCCACGAGCTCCGGTAATTCCCGGAGGCGTCGCGCAAGGCGCCGGCGAACGGTGCGCCCAGGCCGCTGGCCAGGAAGATGAACGGCAGCACCACGCCGCGGATCGTGCCCACGAACTGCCAGCCGTAGTACTGCGCCCAGATCACCCCCTGGACGACCATGTAGAGGCCCACTCCGCAGCCGAACGGCAGCGTGGAGGCCAACAACAGCGGCGTCAAGGGCAGCGGCGTCGACATCTGCGCCACCGACATCTGCGCCACCGCCATGAGCGCGACCGCCACGCAGAAGCACAGGCACGAGACCAGTCCCACGATCCGGGCGTCCAGGCGCTCCACCACGAAGCCGGCCGCCAGCGCCATGATGGTCGCCGCGCCGGCATCCATGCTGAACGCCAGCGACACGGTCGCCGGGTGAAAGCCGAGCTCGATCCAGTGCGGGATGCGGTGCACGCTGGCCGCCCCCAGCAGGAACCCCAGGATCGCGAACGCGGCGCTGAGCTTCCACAGGCTGGCGGTGCGTAGCGCGGCCTTGAGCGTCCATTGGATCGACTCGGACGGATCGGGGGTGCCCGCCGCGGGGGCGCGGCGCGCTCCAGCCCGCGGGCCCCGGCCTGGAGAGCCCCCGTCCGGCTCGAGCCCCATGTCGCTCGGCTGTCGTCGGAGCAGCAATATCAGCGGCACGGTTGCGGCCGACAGCCACGCCAGGGTCACCCAGGCCGATCGCCAGCCGCGGGTGCTGATGAGCGCCTGGGTCAGCGCCACGAACACCGCGCCGCCGACCCCCAGACCGAGCTGCACGATCCCCGTGGCGCGCCCGCGCTGCCGGATGAACCACTTGGATACCGGCACCGTGGCGATCAGCGCGCCGCCGGCCGGCGCGGTCCAGCCGGTGATGCCCAGCGCCAGCAGCACCCCGAACAGCACCGCGGGCGACTCCGCGCGGGCCAGCAGCAGCAGCCCCCCGGTGGCGACCACGATCGCCAGCAACATCGGGCCGCGCGGTCCGTGGCGGTCCAGCCAGCGGCCGATCAGGATGCCGCTCAGCCCGCTCGCCCACAGGCGCATGGTCTGCGCCCAGCCGATCGCCTGTCGCGAGAGGCCCAGCTCCTCCGCCATCGGGATGACGAAGAATCCGAAGTTGAGCGTACCGCTGGCCTGACCGGCCGCGTTGAGCACGAAGAACGCGGCGACGATCACCCATCCGTAGTAGAACGGCCTGCCTCGTACTGTCATGTCGTTCTACTCCAGAGCGCTCGTCATAGGGCGTTGCCGGACGCGTGAGCCCTGTCACACGATGGTAGCGCCCCGCCGGGAATGAGGGTAAGATTTCGGAGGATCCATGGGTACGGTACCATCGTTGCAGAGGAGCCGGCGCTGACCGTGGCGACCGCACGGCTCGGCGGCGGCCTGATGGAACCGGTGCGGCTCGACCGGGAGTTGCGCCGACTGTTCGGGCCGCAGGCGCGCAGCGAGGGGCCGCTGGCCGCCAGCGGCGCGGGGCGGCGTTTGCTCGGTGTCGACCTGCGGCGGCGGCTCGATGCCGCACAGGTGGCCCTGCTTCTGGATGCACTGAGCCAGTTCCGCATCGTGTGCATTCCCGGCCAGGATCTGGATTCCTTTTCGCTGGCCGACTTCGAGCGCTTCGCCAACCACTGGGGGGCGCCGGTTCCGCATCCCAGCAACTTCCTGCGCGGGGGCAAGCCCGCCCAGTCCGACGGAGCTTCCGACGGCCCGGTCGAGACCGTGCCGTTCGCCGAGCGACGCGCGGCGTCGGTGAACGCGGCGTTCCCCGGCCGCCTGCAGTGCCTCCCGCACGAGTCGCCGGCGGTTCTGGTGGTGGCCAACTTCCGGGGCGGCGCTGCGCGCCGGGGGAGCGTCACCACCGGCGTGGGCGCCTCCTGGCATACCGACATCGAGTACGAACCCCTGCCGATTTACGTGTCGATGTTCCTCGTCCAGCACATGCCGGTGCGGCGTGATGCGCCCGGCCGCACGTGGGTGCAGCGTCCCGAACCTGGCGAGGGGCTGGCAAGCCGCTATTTCGAAGGCTCCGATCCGGAGCTGATGCGGTTGCGCACGACGCTCCCATTGAACGGCGAGACCGCGTTTGCGGACACCGCCGCGGCGTTCGCCGCGCTGCCGCCGGAGCGGCAGGAGCTGCTGGGGCGAACGCGGGTACGACGCCGGCTGAACGAAGGCGACGACGGTTGGCTGGCGCCGCTGGTGCGCACCAACCCGCGCTCCGGTATCAAGGCGCTGCACAGCCCGGCCTGGGCTTCGCGGCCGGGCATACGCCCGCCGGTCGAAGTCGACGGGCTGTCCCTCGAGGAGTCGCGCACCTTTCTCGATGAGCTGGAGGCGCACGTGCTGCAACCGCAGTTCCGCTACGACCATCCGCACGTGCCGGGCGACGTGACGCTGTGGGACAACTACATGACGCTGCACAACACCCCGCTGCTCAAGGAGAACATCGACTCGATCGACGATGCGCGCCTGCTCTATCGCCTGAGTTGCAAGGGCGAACCGGCGTTGACCCTGCCCCGCAACGACCCGCCCGAGTGGCTGGCCGCGCACCTCACCGCCGGATACACCACCCCGGCGGCGATCATCGACGGGGCTTGAGTCTGCCCATTCGGGAGAATCCACGGTGCCACCAGCCGGTCGGGCCTTCGTCGTCGGGAGCATCAATACCGACCTGGTCGCCTACGTCGAGCGTCTGCCGGAGCCCGGAGAGACCGTGGGCGGCGCCCGGTTTGCGGAGACCGCCGGTGGCAAGGGTGCGAACCAGGCGGTAGCGGCAGCGCGTGCCGGCGCGTCCTGCGTGCTGCACGGCGCGGTGGGCGACGACGCGTACGGCAGGGCGCGAGTCGATGATCTGGCCGGGGCCGCCGTGGTGACCGAGCACGTGGCGGTGCTCCCGGAGGAGCGCTCGGGGGTGGCACTCATCTCCGTCGACACGCGCGGCGAGAACCAGATCGCGGTGGCTCCCGGCGCCAACAGCGCCTTTCGGTTGGACGTGGAGGCGTTCTGCGCTGGAGTGGGACCGAACGACGTCGTGCTGCTGCAGAACGAGATCGATCTGAGTGTGACGACGGCGGCGATCGCGCTGGCGCGCGAACGCGGTGCTGCGGTGATGTGGAACATAGCTCCCGCGTTGACATCGGTCGGCGAGGCTGAACGGGCCGCGATCGCGCAGGTGGACTACCTGGTCGTGAACGCGGGTGAGCTGGAGGCGCTGTTGGCGCGGCGCTCCGGCGAGTCGGCTGCCGAGGGGGCGCGCCGGGCGGTCGCCGAGCTCGGCTGTTCTCAGGTGCTGTTGACCCTCGGCGCCGAAGGCGCCGTGCTGGCCGACGAACGGCGGGCGCATCATCAGGCCGCGCATCGCGTCCGGGCGATCGACACGGTGGGGGCGGGGGACTGCTTCGCTGGCGTGTTCGCGGCGTCCATCGCGACCGGCCGGGAACCGATCGACGCGCTGCGGCGGGCTGTCGCCGCGGCGGGGCTGTGCGTCACGCGCGAGGGGGCGCAGCGCTCCATGCCGTCGGACGCGGAGATCCGCCGCGCGGTCGGCGAGCCCCTCACCTGAGTCCCAGCTCCTCCAGAGCATCGCGCCAGTGCAGGCACAGAACGCCGTCGAGCAGCATGCGCGTCGGATCCCTGCTGATGCACAGCGCCAGCGGGTCGGAGAAGTCACGGGTGAAGCGGGCGAGGCCGCGGACATCCCAGGCCCGGGCTTCTCCGGTACCGATCCTCCATCTCAGGGTCCAACAGATCGACGTACAGTGACGCGTCCGGGACGAACGCATCCTGGATCCAGGTGGTCTTGCCCGTGCCGCGTGCTCCGAACAGGAAGAACGAGTTACGCCGGCTGGCCTCCAGAAACCTGGGGAACATGACGGGAATCTATTAGTGGATCGTAGTCCATATTTCGATTCGAAATGTGGATCATGGTCCACGTGCACACAGGGCTTCCTCGGCGCGTCCTTTACGCCTTGGGCGGTCCGGCACAGGATATCGGCATGTCGAGTGACCAGAGCCCGTCCGACTCCACATCGTTCAAGGTCGCCTTCATCGGCGCCGGCAGCATCGGGTTCACCCGCAAGCTGGTGGGGGACATCCTCACCGTCCCCGAGTTCTCCGATATCGATATCGACATCGCCTTCATGGACATCAGCGAGCAGAACCTGTCGATGGTCGAGCGGCTGGTGCGGCGCGACATCGAAGCCAACGGCCGGGACGGCGTGCGGCTCACCGGCACCCTGGACCAGCGGGAGGCGGTGAACGGGGCGCGCTACGTGTTCTGCACCGCGCGTATCGGCGGACTGCCGGCGTTCGCGACCGACATCGAGGTGCCGCTGCGCTACGGCATCGACCAGTGCGTGGGCGACACCCTGTGCGCCGGCGGCATCATGTACGGCCAGCGCGGCATCCCGGTGATCCTGGCACTCTGCAAGGACATCCGCGAGGCGGCCGAGCCGGGTTGCCGGTTCTTCAACTACTCGAACCCGATGGCGATGCTCACCTGGGCCGCCAACCGCTACGGCGGCGTGAGGACGGTCGGCCTCTGCCACGGCGTGCAGGGCGGCCACACCCAGATCGCCGATGCGCTGGGGATTCCCGCCGAGGAGCTCGACTACCGCGCCGCCGGCATCAACCACCAGACCTGGTACATCCAGCTCCTGCACCGCGGCCGCGACGTCTCCGGCGAGCTGCTGGAGGCGTACGAGCGTCACCCGGTCTACCGCGACACGGAGAAGGTGCGGATCGAGATGCTGCGCCGCTTCGGCTGCTACTCCACCGAGTCCAACGGCCACCTCAGCGAGTACGTGCCGTGGTTCCGCAAGCGCCCGGAGGAGATCCGCGACTGGATCGACATGCGCTCCTGGATCCTCGGCGAGACCGGCGGCTACCTGCGCCTGAGCACAGAGCGGCGCGACTGGTTCGAGGAGGACTTCCCCCACTGGATGGCCGAACCCCCGGAGCAGTACACGCCGGAGACCCGCTCCACCGAGCACGGCTCCTACATCCTGGAGGGGCTGGAGACCGGGCGCGTCTACCGAGGCCACTTCAACGTCGAGAACCAGGGCTGCATCACGAACCTGCCGGTCGATGCCTGCGTCGAGGTGCCGGGCTACGTCGATCGCACCGGCCTCCACATCCCGCAGGTGGGCGACCTTCCGCTCGGCTGCGCCGCCGTCTGCAACGCCAGCATCTCCGTGCAGCGGCTCGCGGTAGAGGCCGCGATGGGCGGCGACGACCGCTTGCTGGTGCAGGCCATGATGATGGATCCGCTGGTCGGCGCCGTGTGCACGCCGCCGGAGATCGCGCAGATGGTCGACGACCTGCTGATCGCGCAGGCGGAGTGGCTTCCTCAGTACGGTACGGCGATCGCCGCCGCCCGCGAGCGGGTGCGCTCGGAACCGCGCCTGCCGACCCGTGATTGGGAAGGGGCGGCGCGGTTGCCGGTACGCAGCGTCGAGGAACTCCGTCAGGAGGACGAGGCCGGGGCCATCGCCGCCAAGACGATCAAGGCCGAGGAAGAGGCGCTGGCGGCCGGCGAGTAGGTCGTGCCGATCGGTGAAACGAGGAGCTGCAATGGGCAACGCTGACAGGCGTGCGGTGCCGCACCGCATCCTCCTCGGCGCGGGATGCTCTGCGCCGGAGCGACTGGCCGCCAGCGAGCTGCAGGAGCACTTCAGGCTGTATGGCGTGGATGCCCGTGTCGCAGCAGGTCGCGGTCAGGACGGCGCTGGCGGGTCAGTCTGCCTTGGCACCGCGCTGTTGCCCGCCAACGCCGTCGACGCCCTGTCTCGCGTTCGTGACGACGGCTTTCTCCTCTACAGGGCGAACGACACGATCTACATCGCCGCGAACATGCCGCGCGGAACGCTGTTTGGCTGCTACCGGTACCTGGAGTCCCTGGGCATACGCTGGCCGGAGCCCGGCCAGCCTGCCGAGTTGACCGGGCGGATATGCGGCTTGCCTGCCGACCCGGAGGCCGGCGTCGACAACCCCGACTTCCGAACTCGTGGCAACAACTGCTACTGCCCTACGAATGCGCACGATCAGCAGACTACTATCGAGATGATCGAGTGGTTCACACGACAGCGCTGCAACCTCCACTCGCTTCTGCGCGCGGATAACCCGACCCTCACGGGGTTTGACGAGCTCTGGTATGCGCTAGCGGATTTCGTGCATGAACGCGGGTGCGAATTCGCGCTCGGATCACACCTGACCTGGCCCGGTCTGCTGATGTACGGAGACCGCGACCTGTTCGAAACGCATCCGGAGTATTTCCCGCTCCGCGGCGGCGAACGGCAGCAAACCGGGCCGTATGGTGCGCCGACCCGCTACGGCCCCGACGCCATCGCGAGCTTGACCGGCAGTGGAATGAGTCTGTGCGTTTCGAACCCGCAGGCCGTGGCGACGGTGGTTCACAACCTGCAGCGATTCCTCGACGACCACCCCGAGATCGACGTGATGGGGCTCTGGCCTCCGGATACGAAGTGGCAGGGTTGCGAATGTCCGGAGTGTCGAAAACTGGTTGAACCGGATCGACTGTGGAGCAACGTGCCGCATCATGCGAGTCGGTGGCGGGCCACTTCGGATCACTTGGCGCACCTGATCGGTCGGGTTGCACACGGGATCGAGAAATCGCATCCGAATGTCCGCGTGCTGAGTTGGGGCTGGTGCACGACCGAACCTGCGCCGCAGAACGTCACTCCTGAAGGCAGATTTCAGTGCGATCACTTCCTGGTGCCATGCTACGCTCATCCCCTCGATTCCGAAAACTGCCTGAACCAACACATCCATCCGGCTGCTCTGAGAGAGTGGGCGAACACGGAGAACATCGACCTCGGATGGATATTCGCCGGGACGGCTTTCACGGCGGTGATGGCGGAGCACCCCTTCGCCTGGCTGATAAAACGGAACGTCGAGTTCATTCGACAGATCGGCGGCCAAGCCGTTACCACCTGTCTGGAAATCGGCGAAGCTGACGACCGGTCCGTGCGCGGAGACATGACCGACCATTACCTGTTCTCGGCCTGCGGAGTGAACTACTTCGCCATGAGTCGGCTCGCCTGGAAGGCCGCCGCGCCGCTGGAAGAACTATATCGAGATTATGCCGAAGCGCGGTTCGGCCAGGCTGCCGGCGAGTTGATCGTGGAGTACTATGGGCAGGTCATCGAACGCTACGAAGCGTGGGGACATCCTCAGCCTAGCGAAGATTTCTACGATGTCTGGGGCGGATCGGAAGTCCGCTGCAGGCCGGGCTGGGAAGTGCCTCTCGACCTCTTGACCGGGGAGCTGATCGTCCGATCCCGCGAACTGCTGGAAGAGGCCCACCGTCGCGCCCAACGGACAGTCCATAAGCAGCGTGTGCGAGCGGAGCGGAACGTTTTCGAGCACACCGTGCGGATGCGGGAGATTTTCAAGATTCATCAGGCTCGACAGAAGCTCGAAGACGCTGGACTGATCGAGGAGTCCCAAGAGCTAGCGCGAGAACAGCGGAGGACTCTGACGGCGGCGAGGGACGTCGATCTCCCCAAGCACCACGGAGAGACCATGATCGCGGGCGACAAGACGTGGATAGAGATGATGTGGATGTGATCCCACGCCGATCGACTCCTCTCTTCGTCACTGCAAGAGCTTCAGCCGCACCTTGTGCGCAACCAGATGCCGGTAGGGCTCGGTTCGCGTATCGTCGCGTTCCGCGCGCCACAGATGGTCTTCGAACACGACCAACAGTTCATCGGGCCCGATTTCCACGGCTGACACGCCCTGCCAACCGGGTGCCGTCGAGACGATGATCTCATGGGGCCATCCCTCACCGCGTCCGTCCAGACACACCGCGATGCGGTTGTCCGGCCGGCCGTAAGTGGCGACCACCATGCCGTTCGACATGGTCAACAGGCCGGGCCACTGGCCATTCAGACGGCTGCGGACCGGGTCGCTCCAGGTCCTTCCGCCGTCTGCCGAGCGCGACAGGTACAGCGGCGCGTTGCCCTCGCCGTTGCGCAAGATGGTCAGCAGCTCGCCGTTGGGCAGCAGCGTGAGGCCCGGTTCCGCCCAGCCCTCGTCTCCCATCTCCGGCAGCGGCGGCACACAGCCGGCGTAGCGCCAGGTCATGCCGCCGTCCTCGGAACGCAGGCACCAGCTCGAATACTTGAATATCTTGAACGCGTGCGGGTATTTGTCCCACCCGCTGGACATGATGTCGGTGTAGACCAGGTCGTGGTCGCAAAAGCCGTAGCACATGCCGACCGCGCTGCCGTCAGGCATGATGACCGCCTCGCGATGCAGCGTGTTGATCCGCACGACGCCGTCCTCGCCCATCGAGGGAACGTGCGGCCCGAGGTGGAACGTCAACTCGATGTCTTCCACGGTTCGCCACCCGTCCGCAGAGCGATACGCCGGGCACGTGGCAATTCCCTTCCCAGCGGGTTTGCCCGTGGAGCCGACCACGATGTCCGGTCCGCCCGGAAGGTTCACGGCCGCGCCTCCGATCGATGCCAGGTGCTTTGGCCCCGCCTTCGTCCAGGTCTCTCCGCTGTCCCGGCTGATATGGTCGCTCACCAGCAGCGTCCCGTCGCTGCAGCGCATCAGAGCCGGTGAGAAATCGCTTGCCCCGATGTAGATCGGGTCGCTCACGCTCACGTGCAGCCTGCGCTCCGGGGCGACCGTCTCGCCACGCGTGCTGTTCACGAAGACCCGCGAGCGGTCCGGCTTCTCCAGCCTGGCGCAGAAGCAGTGGTCGCCGTCGTGAGACGTCGACAAGACCGTCTTCGTCACCACCCGATTCCACCCGGCCTGCAGGCGTACCGGATCCGAGAAAAGATCCCACTTGCGGGTCTGATTCGAGCCGATATAGAGGAACGGGCCGTCGTAACGGGCCACATCCTCGCCGTTGACCCAGATGCGGCAGGGCGTGGTGGAGCTCCACCGCAGGGCGTAGTCCCCCGCTTCCTGCGCATGCACGAGGGCCGCCAGATAGGTCACCGAGTAGTCGTACGGATACGACGGCCGCGCCCACGCACGGCGGGGGAACCCCCAGGAACTGTAGGATGTGTAGAAGCCGATGCGCTGACCGCACGCTCCGCAGCGCCGCGGCCGGTCCGGTATGCGAGTTTCACAGCGCGGGCAGTACGGCTCCCGTGGCGCGCCTTCGAGGTCCGAGCTCCAGCACGGCATCAGCTCATCGTCGACCGTGAACCGGTCGATCGTCACATGCACACCGCCCGGCGGCTCCAGCACCGGATCGGTGCTCCGCATCCGCAGCCCGTGATGCTGTTTCAGCAGCACGCGCTCCGGCGTCAGCTCCCACCACTTGCTCATCACCGCCACCGCCGAATACCGCCGCCAGGTGCAGCCGGACACCCACTGGTCCTCATGCGGCACCAGGTGCGCCTCATCATCCACGAACGGCTCATCCAGAGCTCGGGCCGGATGAGCTTTGGCACACTCGCGGTCGGCGAATGAGAATGGGCCCAGCACGAACCATTGGCGCAGGAAATTGCGCCAGTGCACGTAATCCCGGTTCGCGTCCGGCGGTACCAGAAAGTTGGTGATGATCTGTTCCGGGACGGTCGTCTCGCTCATCTAATCCTCTCCTTGACGTTCGCCTCAACCTTTGAGAGAGCCTATGAGGATCCCCTTCACGAAGTACCGCTGCAGAAACGGATACATCAGGATGATCGGTCCTATGGTCACGATGATGGTCCCGGCGCGTATGGACGGTGTCGTCGTCCCACGTGTTTCCAGGAGAAACGGCCTGCGCGTTATCGCGTACTCTTCCACGGTCAGCCTGCGCAGCAGAATCTGCAGGACGACCTTGCTTTCCTCCCGCATATACAGCAGGGCATCGAACCAGGCGTTCCAGTGCATCACCGCGGTCCACAGGGCCAGTACAGCCAGCACCGGCGTGGAGATAGGGAACATGATGGAGAACACGATGCGCAGCGGATGCGCCCCGTCTGCCACGGCGGCGTCCTCCAGCTCTCGCGGCAGGGCCATGAGAAAGTTGCGCGCGATGAGCAGGTTCCAGGCGGTGGTGGTGAGCGGCAGGATCAGCGCCCACCGGGAATTCATGAGCCCCAGGTCGAGTATGTTCAGATAGATCGCTATCAGCCCGCCGTTGAAGAACATCGTGAACAGCACGAAGGCGGTGATGCTCTTGCGTAACGGCAGGTCGATCCGCGCAAGCGCGTAGCCTGCGCAGTAGGTGACCAGCAGGGTCAGAGCGGTGCCGACCACCGTGCGCAGAATCGAGTTGTAATACGCTACCGCGAGTATCGGGGAGCTGAAGATCACGCCGTACGCTTCGAAGCTGATGGGGCTGGTGAAGAACCGTACGCCCAATCGCATCGCGTTCACCGGCGTAGACAACGACAGCATGAGCGTGTCCCAGAGTGGATAGAGACAGAGCAATGCCAGGACGCCGGCAAACAGATAGTTGCAGAGATCGAAAACGACGTTCCCTCTGGCCCTCAGCATTAGCTCGCTTCCGCGCAAGATGAAGGAGCGCGGATCGGAGTCGTTCCAATCCGCGCTCCGATTCACCGAGTCATGGTGTGATCACGCTCACCCGCCGGCGTGCATCCTCTCATACTCGGCCTTGGTCTCTTCTACTCCGGCATCCTTGAGCCGCTGCTGGAAGTTCGGCCACTCGGCATCCAGATCGATCTTGCCGAGGACCACGTTGAAATAGAACTCCGACTTGATCGTCAGAACATCGGCCCCTCTCTCGATCGCATACGTGTTGGTGCTCGGATACGAGAGCCGTACGCCGACAGCCTCACTCGGATCGGGGTTGAGGGAGAAGGCGTGCGCATAGATTCCTTGAGACGGTTTGTCGAGCGTCAGGTACGCCTCGTCCAGGAGCATTGGAATCGGAGAATAGAACCAGATCCCCTGTTTCTCGAGCTCCTCGCGCGCTACGTCCCTGCGCGTGAGAATACCGTCCTGCCAGTCCCAGTGGACTCCCTCTTCGCCCCAGTGTCCCCTGAGCCAGAAGTCCTGCTCGGAGGAGAACGCATCCTGGATCTGCATGATCCTCTGGACCTTCTCGTCGCTGGTCTTGGCGCCAAAATGGGCACTGGCGTCCGTGTACAGCCCGATCGGTTGCGACGTCAGGGGGCCGCGGCCGTGCTCAGGTCCCTGCAGGTGGCCTACGTAGGCAAATCGAGCCTCGGCATTCTGGGCGCGGACCATGTCGAGGACGTTGCCTGAAGTCGACGATACCATCCACCAGGCGTTGTCCCAGAGGATGCCGAACATGCCGGCGGCCCACTTCTTCCGCTGCTGATCCCGCTTGTCCGTCAGAAACTCCGGGTCGATGGCCCCGGCCGCGTACAGGTCCCTCACGAAGCGCAGCGCTTCCTTCCAGTTGTCCAGTTGCGGCGTGAAGGTGACCTTCCCGTCGATGAGCTCGTAAGCGAAATAGCTGACGCCGTGGGCAGCGAATATGTACGTGAATCTCCCTCGGTCGTAGTCACTGCGGTCGTGCACCCCGTACGTATCGTTCTTGCCGTTGCCGTCAGGGTCGTCGCGCGTAAACCTGACTGCGAGGTCGTGGAACTCGTCCAGAGTCTGCGGAGCCTCTGTCACCCCCAGGTTGTCCATCCAGTCCTTGCGCACGACGGGGAAACTGGGAAGGAAGTCACCGTAGTTGCCGTAGGGAGCCCCGTACACCTCACCCTTGTAGTGCGCCTGGTCCACGACCAGCTCTTTCCCGAACAGAAAGACCATCCGCTCCATCCAGGCCGGCATGTACTCCCACAGCCACTCCTCCGGGAACGCTCTGATGATCCCCTGATCGATGAATTTGTAGATCGTCTCGCGCGGGAAGATGGTGATCTTGTCCGCCGTGTTCCCGGACGCGTAGTGCAGGTCTCTGGCCTCGATCGTGGGGAAGGCGAGCGGCGTGATGCTCACGTCGAAGCGCTCCTCGATCAGCAGCTCCACCGGATTGCCATCCTCGGGACCCCAACCCATCGGTCCGGCAACCCCTTGCCAGACGATCTCCAGAGGACCGTCCGCTGCCGCGGCCTCCTCCGTGGGCGCAGCGAACGCCCAGCCACCGACCAGGAACAACCCGATCGGCAGCAGCATGAGTAACTTGAGATTCTTCATGAGAATCCCCCTTGTGCGTGGTGCGCCTCCTCTTCCGAGGAGACTTTCTCTGTGGTGGCAACGCCACCCTCCGGAGGAGCTTGCGGGTCGAATCCCGAGAGTCCCTCCGCTACGTTTCCTACCGATCGCGCGGCCCGTCGCGCCGCCCATCGCCGCCTGCCGGGCGCGGCCCCGCCTACCAGAGTGCATGCTCGCTGAAGCGGCGCGCAAGGGCGTTCACCAACAGAAGCAGCACGAGCCCGATCACGTTCTTGAACAGCCCGACCGCCGCACCGAAGCTGAACTCCGCGGAGAGCACACCTACCCGGTAGACGTACGTGTCGGCGACTGCGTAGACCTGTGGATTGTAGAGGTTGAAGATCTGTTCGAATCCGGCGTTCATGATGTTCGACAGGCTCAGCAGGAAGAGAATGACTATGACCGGTGCTATCCCCGGGATAGTGATGTATACCGCCTGCTGGAGCCGGTTTGGCTCCGTCCACGTGAGCGGCTTCGTACTGCTGCACGTCGATGCCCGAGATCGCGGCGAGATAGACGATCGAACCCCATCCGATCTCCTGCCATATGCCCGAACCGACGAGGATTGCCCCGAAGTACTCGGGAGTGGCGAGAAAGTAAATTGCGTCGATCCCGAACAGACCGAGCACGTAATTCACCGCGCCGTAGCTGGGCGACAGGATCTCCCGAAGCATGCCGCCGATCACGACCCAGGATATGAAATGAGGAAGGTAGGAAATGGTCTGGACGATCTTCTTGTAGCGGACGTGGTGAATCTCGTTCAGGAGCAGGGCGAGCAATATCGGTGCCGGGAACGCGAACAGGATCCTGAGCAGGCTGATGATCACGGTGTTGCGGAACACCCGATAGAACAGCGGACTGCCGAACAGCCGCTCGAAGTAATGGAGCCCCGCCCAGGGGCTCCCCAGGATGCCATCCATCATCCTGTAGTCCTTGAAGGCGATGAGCACGCCGTACATCGGCTTGTAGTGAAAGAGGATGAAGTAGACGATCGCCGGGATCAGCAGCAGGTAGTAATACCTGTTCTTGTAGATCTGCTTCTTGAGGGGTATCTCCAGGGAGACAGCGGAACGTGCTGGAGAGCGCCCGGGAGCCGTCGTGGACAACGCCTCACCTCCCTGTGATCGGGACATCCTACGTGACGATCGGCGGCCCTGCAAGCGGTCGTACTGCCCACTACCTACTGCACTGCCAAGGGATGGCGCTGTAGCGTTTTTCTCAGGGGCCGGAGGATGACCTGCCGGTCGTCCCAGGACCACCTCGATCACCCGCTGGATCAACGGAGGAGTAGACATCAAGCTCGCCGGCGTACAGGCACGTGATGAAAGGCAGGATTCCTGACGGGCCGCTGGTCACGTTCGAGGACATCGTCGGCGCGCTACGGCAGGTGCAGGTGGACCGCGGCGCCGTCGTCTACGTGCACAGCTCGCTCAGCAGCATGGGGTACGTGCAGGGCGGGGCCGATACCGTCATCGACGCGTTTCGGAACGTGGTCGGTCCGGAGGGCACCCTCTGCGTGCCGACCATCGTCTACGCGGGTAAGGGGCCCCGGCCGCCCTTCGACGTGGCCCGCACGCCGTCCGAGGTCGGGCGCATCACCGAGACGCTCAGGCTCCGCCCCGAAGCACGCCGCAGCGACAATCCCACCCACAGCGTCGCCGCGATCGGACCGCAGGCGGAGGAGATCACGGCCGGGCACGGTGGCGGCGCGGGACGTCCCGCGCCATGGGGCGAGCTTGCCTTCGGCCACGAGAGCCCCTGGCAGCGCTTCTACGACCTGGACGCGATCTGCGTGCTGCTGGGGGTCGACTGGGAAGTCAACACGATGTTCCACTACATGCAGTCGCGCTTCATCGAGCCGTATTGGAGCGAGTTCGCCTCGGCGCCGCCGTACCCGTACTTCGACCGCACGCCGATGGGCCGGGAGTTGGAAGCGGCCGGCATCGTGCGTACGTGCGCGCTGGGCTCGGCGACGGTCACCGCCGTGAACTCGCGACCCATGGTGGATCGGAGCATTGCTGCCCTACACCGGGATCCGGCCCGGTTCTTCGCGGACGGAGAGCGCAACGACTACGTTCGCTGGTATCGAGGCATCCCCGCCCGCCGGCGACGCCTGCGGGCGGGCGCGGCGCGGCTGCCGATCACGCTATCGCCCGAACTGGCAGGCGCCGCCGAGGTGCTGGAACCGCTGCACGTCCGTGCCGTGGCTCTGCGGTTCGAGGAACGCACCGCGGCGATCGTCGTCTGCGACCTGCGCGGACTGGGCCGCCCCACGGTCACCGCCGCCCGACGGCTCGTCGAGGAGCAGACCGGCATTCCGGCTGGCCACGTGATGATCGCGTGCACCCACAACCACGCCGGGCCCGACGCGGACGTGACCGCCGGCGCGGCCGCTCGATTCCGCCTCCACGTCATCGAGCGGATCGCGGAAGCCGTCGATGCCGCCCGCGGCCGGATGCGGGAGGCTCGCACGGGTACGGCCTGCGCAACGCTTGACGGGATCGCGCGGAACCGGCGGTTGCTGTGCGGGGACGGGACCGTGGTCACCCTGCGCCGCTCGGTGCCGTCATCGTGGCTTCCGCTGCGCGCAGTCCAGTTCGAGGCCGGACCGGTCGATCGCGACCTGACCGTCCTCCGCATCGAGGATCTCGATGGCGAGCCGATCGCCCTGCTGTCGAGTGTCGGCTGCCACAACGACACCCGCGGCGCCTATCCGGCGGTTGGTCTCTCCGGGGACTTCTTCGGTCACGCCATGCTCACGCTGGAGCGGTTCCATCCCGGATGCACGGCCCTGATCGCCTTCGGTGCCGGCGGCGACGTGGACTTCGATTTCCTGCCCCATCTCAACCGGTCGCGGGCGCGGGGAGTGCACCCCTTTCAGCGGTTCGGGCGTCTGCTCGCGGCTCAGATCGCCACCGCTGCCGAGCGCGCGGAAGTGGACGACGGCGGCTGTCTGGAGATCCGGTCGGAACGCCTCGATCTACCCGTGCGGCCCGAGTCCCGCTCGGAGTCGGCGCATGCCCAGCAAGAAACCGCCGAGGTGCAGGCGGTCCGGATCGGAGCCCTGACCGTGCTCGGCGTTCCCGGCGAGCTGTTCGCGCAGACGGCGCTCGACGTCAGGGCGAACAGCCCGCACCACGGGACGATCATCGCGGGACTGGCGAACGGCGACCTCGGCTACCTGCCGCCGCCGGCCGCGTACCCGCAGGGCGGCTACGAGGTGGAGCCGCACGCCCGCTCCCGGTTCGACCAGCGCGCCGAACCGATGATCAAGCAGGCGATCGGCCGGCTGCTCGCGGCCGGCAAGTAGCGTTCGCTCAGCACGCTCCCCGACTGGCGGAACAGCCGGGGAGCGTCTTGCCCAAGTCCTCGACCGACACGACGGTGCATTCGGATAGGTACTGGCGTTTCCATGCCGTGTCTGTCTCCTGAGCGAGACGCGCGCGCAGACCGTCGGCCAGGATCCTGAGCAACGGCGGCTGTATGGAAAGGCGCTCGGTGCCAATGACGACCACGTACCGCATCGGCTTCGTATCACGCGCCATCAGGTGAAGGAACCCGTAGGAAGTGCGCGCCTTGGGTGCAAGCTCCTGGTGCGTGAGCTCCTTCGACTTCATTTTCTCTGCGAAGTCTTGACGATTGCGCACGGGTACCGGTGTCGCGGACGGGTCCTTGATCTCGACCAACACGATCTCGTCTCGGCTTTCGGCTATGAAATCGACGGGAGACACGCCCTTCGGAGGGAACGCACCGCCACGGCGGTCGAAGTGTTCGGCATGCCACTGATCACCGAACATGACCCGAAGCTCTCCTTCCTGGAAGGAGGTCATCGGCCGCCACCCCCCAGCGAGCGCTCGATCTCGCGGTCATAGAGAGACGTAAACGCCTCGGCAATAGCGCTGTGCGCGAGCTGAAACGGCCGGTTGGCGGACTCGCAGCTTACCGCGCCGTTCGAATCGCGATACAAGGCATGGAAGCGGACGTCGTCGTCCTCCTTCTTGAGCAGTTCCAACTCTTTCAGAATCGCGTATTCATGCGTGGCGATCAGGACCTGAACGCCGGACCGTTGAAGCTGCAACAAGGCGTCGACGACTACCGTAAGGAGCTTCGGATTGAGGTTGGCTTCCGGCTCGTCCCAGAACAGAACGGCCCCGTTCCCGAGCGTACCGTTGCGGATCAGGAGCCAAAGGAGACCGAGCTTGCGCATCCCTTCCGCAAGCAGGGTGAACTCCAACTGGCGATCCTCCATCTTGAGGAAGAACTCCTCGTTCTCAACCGCTACGGTGCCCCCGATCGCGTTCTCCAGGTCTCTCAGGATTCGTGCGCGCGTGTCATCCAACCTGCCGCGCAAGGGAGGTAGATAGGAGCGGTCGATGATGTCGGCGTAGATCTCCTCAAATTGAATCTCCCGATAGGCGTAGAGTGAACGGAATCCGGGAGCATGTGATAGCATCTCCTTGGCGGGAATGAAGACGCTCGCGATGATCGAGTTCGACCAACCGACGTCATCCAAGGATGCAAACCGTTGCACGTCGTCGAATACCGGTATGCAGATCCTGCGGTCCTCTCGGCGCACCTCTATGCTGCCTGACCGGTCGCCCCTTGGATGCCTTATCAGCCGTCCAATATCGCCCCCGGATGGAAGGAATATCTGCACAAGCTTCTCGTGAACGGACACTTCCGTCATGGAGTCAGGCTTCATTCTGGTGCATTCGCATGCGGCGTAAGCTACCTTCAGGAGGTGGGTCTTACCGGTCCCGTTGGCTCCCATGAAGACATTGATGCCCGCGTTGAGGTCCAGATCGAGATGCTCGAACGCCGTGAACCTCTCGAGTCGAATGTGCGTCAGCGTTCGGTTCATGCGTTGCGGTGAACGACCCGCTACCTGGGATTCATGCTGCATTCTGCTCCCTCCGTGTGAACCCGACGGAACAGGGACATTGCATGTGATTGGCTGACCTTGACAACGATTCCCGGCGAGGTTGACGTCAGAGTCGAGTGGGCCACTGGGTACGCATTCAGAAGTCGATGCCGCGCTGTGCCTTGATGCCGGAGTGGAACGGGTGCTTGATCTCGACCATCTCGCTCACCAGGTCGGCGTAATCCATCAGTTCCTGGGGAGCGCCGCGGCCGGTCAGGATCACGTGGGTGCGGGATGAGCGAGCCTCCAGGCATTCCAGGACCGCGTCCGCCGGCAGATAGTCGTAGCTCATCACCACGTTGATCTCGTCGAGCACGACCAGGTCGCGGTCGCCGCCGGTGATCATCTCGCGCGCGATGTCGAGTCCGGACCGCGCGGTGGCGGTGTCCGCCTCCCGGTCCTGGGTGTCCCAGGTGAACCCCTGGCCGGTGGTGCGCCATTCCACCAGATCCGGGAAGCGGCTGAAGAACTGGCGTTCGCCGGTCTTCCAGGCGCCCTTGATGAACTGGACGACGCCGACGCGCTTGCCCCAGCCGAGGGCGCGCGCGACAACGCCGAAGGCGGCGCTCGACTTGCCCTTGCCGTTGCCGGTGTGAACCAGCACCAGTCCGCGGTCGGGACTCACCGCGCGCGCGACCTTGGCCCGCTGTTCGGCCTGCAGCGTGCGCATCCGCTCGGTGTGCTCCAGGTTCGTCGCGGCCGCGGGCCGGCCGGCCTCGCTCACTCCGATTCCACCCGAAACGCCGCGAACACGTCGGCCAGGAGCACCGGCAGGAGCACGAAGGGTCCGTCGACGTCGGACGAGGTCGCCACGTGCGCATTCTCGGACTCCGGATAGATCGTCAGCAGGTGAGAGGTCTCCGGTCCGCGGAACTCCAGCTCCACCAGCGGCGCGGCCTCCGGGACGGCTTCGATGAAGCGGCTGGCCCTCATTCCCGCCAGGAGGTCCAGTGCCCGTCGGATCGTCTCGAAATCGACTGCGCCGCCGCCGGCGATGCTCCAGGTCGGCGCCGCCTCCGGCGTCGGCGGCACGCCGCGCAGGAGCTCCAGGGGTCCGCCGCCTGTCTTCACCGCGATCGCGGAGATGTCGCTCGTCTGGAAGCCCAGGATCGACCGGTCGCGCAGTACCTGCTCCTGCGTCGAGAAGGCGCGGGTCAGGTCGCCGGTCGCCTGGTAGACGCGCGGGTCGTCGTCGATCAGCACGTAGGTGTGGCTGTAGGTCGGCGCCCGCTTGCCTATCCTGAGCACGCGCAGGCGGTTGGCTCCCTCCAGGAAGGTGGCGGTGATGGCCTCCGCTTCGCCCAATCCATAGCGCCCGTAGGTCGGTTCGGCCGCGATCAGGTCGGTCAGGGCGAGGGTGGACGCGGCGCGCACCATGCCGTCGACGATCGAGGGCTCGGCGGGATAGCCGGGTCCGTCGATCAGCCAGCCGCCGTCGGTGCGCTCCAGCACCACCCGCGCATCGCCGCGCTCGACCTCGACGCGGTCGACGGCGGCCTCCGCCATCGGCGGCAGGGCGGGCAGCTCGTATTGCAGCCGGTCGTCGCGCCGCACGACCAGATAGACCGACAGGGCGGCGATCACCGCCAGCGGCAGCGCATAGCGGAGCAGCGCCCGAACGGCGAGGTTCACGACGCGCTCCCGCGTGGCTGGGTGCCTGCCGCCGCCGGGCCGAAGCGCGCCTGGATGCCGCGCTGGCGCAGGCGCCACCACAGCCAGAGCGCCGCGCCGGCCAACGCCACCAGGGCCGGCGGCCCGGCGATCAGGAAGGTCTTCACCGCGCTCTGGGCATCCGTGGAGAGGGTGCCGAGCCGGCGCACCAGGGAGCCACGGCCGCGCAGCGCCGCCCGGTTCTCCTGTCCGCTCAGGTAGTCGACCAGATTGTGGATCAGCATGGTGTTGGGGTTCTGCTGCCCGGGTTCGAGGAAGCTGTTGCCCAGGATCGTGGAGGTGCCGATCACGAACAGCCGCGCGCCGGGCGCGCTCTCCGGCACCACCTGCGGCGTGGCCTGCACCGCGTCGCCGCCAAGCAGCGTTCCTCCTGCCTCCGCGTCGTCCTCGTCGCCGGCGGGCCGCACGGGCGGCGTTCGATCGGCGAAGTAGCTGGTGAACCGGCCTTCGGCGTACGCGGCGAGCAGGCTGGCGCCACGCTGCTCGGCCGGCGCCGGCGCGGTGGCGCGGGGGTCGATCAGATCGGTGCCGCCGGGCACCTCCCAGGCGGTGTCCGAGCTGCGTAGCGCCTCCACGAACCGTGCATCCGGCTGTGCGCCGGTGAGCTCCAGCGGCGAGGTGTTCATCACCAGGATGTCGTCCAGCCGCGCCAACGGCGGCCACGAGGTGTCCATCTCCGAGCGGCGCACGATCGGCACGAAGGCGATGCGGCTCTCGGTCACCCCGCCGCGCTCGTTCGGCTGGATCTGCACGAAAGCCTGCTCGTCATCGAGCACGTAGGCGGGGCGCACCCGCACCCCGTAGTGGGCGAACAGCTCCTCCAGGCCGGTCTGGCGCGGGATCTGCAGCGAGCTGCCGCCGCCGAACGTTTGGGTGGTGAAGATGGAGTGCGTGTCGAGGAACGCCAGCACCGCGCCGCCGCGCATCAGGTGCTGATCGATCTGGAAGAGCGCCCACTCGGAGAGCGGCTCCGCGGGCGAGACGATCAGCAGCGTGCGCAGGTCGGGCGGGATCTCGCGGTCCTCCAGGAGCAGGCCGCGGTACTGGTAGTCGCGCGACAGCAGCTCGTACAGGTCAGCCAGATCGGCCATCACCGGCTGCCGCCCCTCGGTGAGGTTGCCGCGGTAGGGCGGCGTCCCGAAGTCGGCCAGGTAGCCGATCTCCGGCTGGCTGCCGAGCAGCCCCTTGAGCGTGCTGTCGACCGATCGCCGGATGGTCTCCGGATCGGCCACGCGAGCGCCCTGCGGCGTCGTCTCGATCAGGTTGAGCGTCAGCGTCTTGCCGCCCGAGTACAGGACGATGCCGGCGTAGGCGAAGCGCTCCGCGCCGTCGGCCGTGCGGAATCCCAGCGGCGTAAGCTGCAGGCGCAGGGCGTCCATGGGATCGAGCCCCGTCGCCGACGGGTCGACGGCCGTGAAGGCCAACCGGTCGAAGTAGGAGCCGTTCAGCTCCTCGACGATCCCGGCGACCGCGGCCGGCAGCGTCTCCAGGCCGGGGCTGAGCGAGGCGAGCTCGCCCGAGAAGTAGAGCCGCACGACGATGTCCTCCTCGAGGGCCAGCAGGACGCTGACGCGCTCGGTGAGGCGGCTGATCGCCTCCGTGATCCGCAGCTCCAGTCCGTCGGTGCTGGTCAGCGCGCCGATCGTTTCCACCAGGTCGCCGTGCACCAGCGCCAGGCCGGAGTACACGGACCGCACCACTACCTCCGTGCGGTCGACCTGCTCGACCTGGATCGGGTAGATCAGATAGTCGCGCGCCAGCCGTTCGGTCTCCGGCGCTTCCGGTCCGTCGTCGATCGTGTGGAAGGTGCTGTTGAAAAACTCCCCGCCGTGCCGGGCGTAGGAGTCGAACAGATCCCGTACCGCGCGCTCGATGTTGTTGAACGGCGCCTGCAGATCGGTGGAGAAGAATGCGCGGATGGTCAGCGGCTCGCGCAGGCGGCTGACCGCTTCGATGCTCTCGGGCGCAAGCGAGTGCACCTTGCCCTCCGTGAGGTCGGCCTGGAGGAACAGGGTGGTTGACGCGACGTTGATCATCGCCATCGCGCCCAGCCAGAGCAGCGGGGGAATCAGGCGGTCGGCGAGCAGCCCCCAGGATCGGGTGCCCGAGTCGTGCTTCATGGACGCCGCCTCAGTGCGAAGCCGGTGCCGGTCAGAAAGACGGCGATGCCCGACAGGAAGTAGACCAGATCGCGCGAGTCGAGCACGCCGCGGGCGATGCTGCGGAAGTGGTAGTCCGCGCCCAGGTACTGCACCACCGTGGTGATCCTGCCGGGCACGTAGATCAGCAGGTCGTCGATCAGGGTCAGGCTCACCGAGATCGCCAGGCCGATCACGAACGCGACGATCTGGTTACGAGTCAGGGCGGAGGCGAGCAGGCCGACCGCGCAGTACAGCCCGATGAGCAGCACGGCGCCGACGTAGCCGGCGATCACCGGCCCCCAGTCCAGGTCACCCAGCCGCGAGATCACGACCGGGTACAGAACGGTCGGCGCCAGCACCAGGACCACGAAGCCGACCGCCCCGGTGAACTTCCCGACCAGGACATCCAGATGGGTCACCGGCAGGGTCGCCAGCACCTCGTAGGAGCCGGTCGAGAACTCCTCCGCGAAGGCCCGCATGGTCACCGCCGGCACCATCAGCGCCAGGGTGAGCGGCAGCAGCTCGAAGAACTGCCGCAGGTCGGCGCGGCCGCTGAGGAAGAACGGCTGCATGAACAGCCAGCCGGTCATCACCAGGAAGACGATGGCGACGATGTAGCCGATCGGCGCCAGGAACGCGGCGCGCAACTCGCGGGCGATGATCGACAGTGCAGCGCGGCTCATTGGCGGAGCCTCTTCCTGGCCCGCCGCCGGGCGGCGGCCGGGTTCGTTTCCGTCTGCTCGACCTCTTCCGCCGCGCTGTCGGCCGTGGTCAGCTCGCGAAAGCGCTCCTCCAGCGATCGGCCGCGGGTCAGCTCGGCGGCGGTGCCGTCCGCGACCACGGTGCCGCGGTCGATGATCACGATGCGGTCGCAGGTGCTTTCCGCCTCGCTCAGGATGTGGGTGGAGAGGATGATCGCCTTGCGCTCGCCGGCCGCGCGGATGATCTTCCTGATCTCGGCGATCTGATTGGGGTCCAGGCCGGCGGTCGGCTCGTCCAGCACCAGCAGGTCCGGATCTCCGATCATCGCATGCGCCAGACCCACGCGCTGCTTGTAGCCGCGCGACAGCTCCCGGAACGGCCGGTGGATCACGTCGGTGAGGCCGCAGAGCGGCACCAGCTCGCCGATGCGGCGCTGCCGGTCGCGCTTGCGCATGCCGCGCACCGTGCCCGCGTAGTGCAGGTAGTCGTGGACCAGCATCTCCGCGTAGAGCGGCGCGAACTCGGGCAGATACCCGATCATCCGCTTGACGGCCAGCGGATCGACCGCGACGTCGACTTCGTCCACCAGCGCCCGGCCGGCGGTGGCCGGCAGGTACCCGGTAAGGATGCGCATCATGGTCGTCTTGCCGGCGCCGTTGGGGCCGAGCAGTCCCACCACCTCGCCGCGGTCGACCGTGAAGGAGACGCCCCGCAGGGCCTGGATCGGCCCGTACTTCTTGGTCAGCTCTTCGATGCGCACCATCGAACTAACGCTCCGTGGGGCGCTACCGGTCGCGGTCGGCGGGAATGCTCTGGTTGTCGAACAGCTCGGCCCCCGGCGCCCGCGACCGCTTACCGGCGACGATCCAACCGGGACGCAGCGCGCTCTGCCCCTGCACTTGGCGGTTGTCGGGGTCGCGGTAGCCGACGCGCACCAGGCGCCGCGCGCGGTCGGTCTGGTTCAGGTAGGAGCCGTGGATCGTGAACAGGTCGAACAGGACCACGTCGCCGCGCGCCGCCGGCACGGCCACGGTATCGGCCAGCCGCCACCGGTCCGTGGGCAGGTGCGGCGTGCACCGCTCTCCGGTCGCGGTGCGGCGGATGTGATCCAGGGGACCGCCACGATGCGAGCCGTCCAGGAACCTGATCTCGCCGTTCTCGTGGCAGGTGTCGTCCAGATGGATCAGCGTGTCGACGTAGCGCTCGTTCCGGTGCACGTAGAAGGCGTTGTCCTGGTGCAGCGGAAAGGGCTGTCCGGTGGACGGCGGCTTGACGTGCATGGTCGAGTGGTGCAGTTCCACGTTCGGCCCGATCAGGTCGGCCACCGCGCCCACCAGGCGCGGGTTGGTGACCGCCCGCGCGAAGGAGGCCGAGTACAGCCACAGGTCGTGCATCGCCCGCAGGTTGGCCTTCTTCTCGGTCTCCGCGTCCATGTACGCCTTGCGCCAGTCGCCGCTCCAGCCGGGGGTCAGCCGCGCCCACTCGACCATCAGCCGTTCCATCTCCGCGTCGAGCTCGTCCATCTCCGCCGGCGTGTACACCTGCTCGACACGCAGGAAGCCGTGCTCCCAGAAGAAGTCGACCTGCCCGGCGTCGAGCGTACGTGCGCACCCGGGCTTCGCCGGCCCAATCTTCGCCGGCAGGACCGTCGTCGCAACGCTGCTCATGGGATCACGATACCGCACGTGCCGGGACGGCGTCGCGGTCAGGCATCCATGAGCCGCGCCAGGTCGTCGGCGCAGGCGTCCAGGTCGAAGCGAGGGTTCCAGCCCCAGTCGCGGCGCGCGCTGGCGTCGTCCAGCACCGACGGCATGGTGGAGAGCATGGCGATCACGTCGCGGTGCGGCTGGAAGCGGTAGCGGAACCCGTCCACGCGGCGGCTCACCGCGTCGGCGAAGTCCTGCGTGGAGGGTGAGAAGGCATGCAGGTTGTAGACGCGCCGGGACAGGCGCCCGCCATCGGCTTCGGCCAACTGCAGGATGCCGTCGATCACGTCCCGCACGTAGGTGGTCGTGACGCGCAGGTCCGCGGGAGCGGGGTACACGAACGGCTCCCCGCGGCGGGCGGCCAGGAAGGCGTGCGAGACATAGGCGCTCACCGCGCCCGGCGGCGCGTACGGCGACACGACCACGGGCAGCCGCACGGCGCGGAAGTCCAGCCCGGCGGTCCGCCACAGGTAGGCGCCCATGCGCTCGACCGCGACCTTGGTGACCCCGTAGATGGTGACCGGCCATTGCGGATGGTCCTCCGGCAGCGGGTCGGGGAGCTCGCCCGCGTAGGTGGCGAGGGTGCTGGGAAAGAAAAAGCGGCTCACGCCGCGCTCGGCGGCGGTGCGCAGCAGCTCGATCGAGGCGCTGGCGTTCACGCGCCAGGCGGTGGCGGGGTCGGCCTCCGAGGAGAGGGTCAACAGCGACGCCATGTGCAGGATGCACTCGGGGCGGACCTCGTCCACGAGCTTGGCCATGCGGGCGCTGTCGGTGATGTCGACCTGCTCGAAGCGGACACCGGGGACCACCGACGGTTCGCGGTCGATGCCGGTGACCTCCTTGCCGGACGCCTGCAGGCGCTCCACCAGCAGCCGCGCCAGGTTGCCGGCGGCGCCGGTGACCAGGTAGCGGGTCATCGGGCGCCCGCCGTGAGGGGGCCGTGGCGGCGATCGGTGATCGGCAACTCGCCTGCCAGCTCGATCAGGTCGGGCACGTCCAGCACCTCGCGCAGCCCGAAGCAGAACAACGGGTACTCCGCACCGTTCGGGTCGACGTGCGACTCGACCAGGTCGTCCAGGGAGTAGGGCAGCCCGTCGGTGGTGACGTCCGCGAAGGCGCCGGGATCGCGCGCGGCGGCCAGCAGCGCCACCACCGAGGCGACCCGGCCCGCGGCCTGCACGTGGACGGGGCCGCCGAAGCGATCGCCGGCCCAGGCTGCCGCGGCGGCGAGCTGGGCCACCTGCAGCCCCAGCACCGGCCGGCCGAGCGTCCGCAGCAGCAGCCCGTAGGGGTGGGAGGCGGTCAGCAGGCCGGCGCCGATCAGGTCGACGTGCAGGAACGCCCGCCCCGTGTCGCGGGCGCACGACTCCGGGTCGCCGGCCGTGCCGGACAGGGGCGCGCCGATGCTGACGAGGGAGCCGGCGGCGCCGTCGGGGACGGCCAGGCGGGCGGGAAGCGGCCAGTAGGCGTCCACCTGCAGCGCGATCTCCTCCACGCGGACGCCCACGCCGTCCCGCACCCAGACCCAGCTCGCCTGCGTGGTGGCGGCGGTCACCGAGCTGTCGTGGTAGCGGATCAGACGGTCGAGGTCCTCGCGCGTCGGTTCGCGGGGTTGGTCCGCCTCGCGCCGGCGGAGCTCCTGCAGGCGGTCCGTGGCCAGCGTCGCGAAGGTCGCGCGTTGCGCGGGCAGCCCGACCCACAGGTCGCGCTCGTGGTAGAGCTCGTCCCGGTACGGCAGCTCCCCGTCGGGCGTGTCCAGGCCGAAGTGACGGTTCAGCCACGCGTAGAACTGGAGGCGGTTGCCCTCATCGTAGTTGTGTCCGGGATCGGTGCCGACGTGCAGGGCGCAACGGTCGGTCACGCCCAAGAGTTCGTAGACGCCGCGCGCGGCCTCGTAGGTGCCGGACGCCGCCTTGTGCGGCTGGAAGCAGCACTCGTCGTAGCGGTTGAAGATGAACAGGATCGGGCGCGGAGCCACCAGCGCCGACAGGACGTCGTAGTCGCCGATCGTGCACAGGTCGGCCGGCAACTGCTCGGCGTCGCCGACGTCGCCCAGATCGCGCCGGTCGGCCGCCGGCATGTGCCCGGCGACCGGCACGCTCACCGCGACGCGCTCGTCGAGCGCGGACAGCACGATCGTCTGCCAGCCGCCGCCGGACAGCCCGGTCATGGCCACGCGCGCGGGGTCGGTCAGCTCGTGATCGATGAGGAGGTCCAGGGCGCGCTTCATGGTGAGGTAGAACACCCCGGCGCCGGCCTGGCCCAGCAGGTCCAGGAACTGCTGGTCGTTGTGCGGTGCCAAGTTGGTCATCTCGCCGCGGCCGAGCAGCTCCAGGCTCAGCGCCGGAATCCCGCGCCGGGCCAGGTTGCTGCAGCGCGCCTGCTTGTGCTCGACGGCGATGCCGCGCGACTCGTGGCCGTTCACGTCCAGCACGGCCGGGGTCGAGCGCTCGCCGCCCGCCGGCGTGGCCGGCTCGTAGAGCAGCGCCGGCACCCAGACGCCGGGATACCCCTCGAAGCGCAGCTTGCGGATGCGGTACTCGGGGGACGGATCGAGCGTGTCGCCCCAGACCACGCGCGGCGGCTCCTGCAGCAGGTCCGGCGGATGGCCGTGCAGGTAGAGCTCCAGGTAGCGGGCGCGCAGCCCGGCGGCGCGCGACTCCCACTCGGCCGCAGTGTCCGGCAGCTCGATCCGCGGACCGTGGCGGGCGACGTATTCGTACATCAGGCGGTTGCCGAGCTCGGGCCCGGCTGCTCCGGCGATCACCGGAGCGAGCGGAGATTCATTCATGGCGCTTCAATTATGGAGGTTCAGCTATGACAGCGTCTGTCTCCCATGATAGCTCATGCGGCCACCAGGATCGGAACCCGGTGGTACGACGGCACGCGGTAGCCGTCCCACCGTGCGTCGCTGTCGTTCATCAGATCCGGAGCCGAGCCCAGCGGATGCCGGTGCGTTCGGGCGTGCCGGCGTACCAGGCGTACCGGTTCGCGGGAGCGGCCAGGGAAGCCTCCTGCCAGGTGATGCCGAAGTCGGTGGAGACCAGCACCCGCTGCACCCGGTTCTCGCCGGCCCAGGCGTGCCCGCCGGCCTGCACGGCGTCCCCGGCGCGGATCTCGAGATTCGCCTGCGGCCGGGTGATGAGCGACTTGACGATCCAGGCGGTGGCGATCCGCATGTCCTCTTCCGGCGACGCCCGGCGCCGCCGGGTACGAGGGCACGCGGTAGGAGTAGCCGCTCATCGTCGCCGAGTCGTGCACCCGGTCCAGGAGGCGGATCCGGGTGAGCCACTTCTGCATGGAGCTGCCGATCCAGCCGGGCACCAGCAGGCGGGCAGGGAATCCGTGCGCGGCCGGCAGGGGCGCGCCGTTGATCGCGAACCCGATCAGAGTGTGCTCGTCCAGCGCCTTGGCGATGGGGATGCCGCGTGAGAAGGGCTCGCCGCCTTCGGGTGCAGCGTCGTCGCCGTACAAGGCCACGTACACGGCGCTGTCCTTGACGCCGGCGGACTCCAGGACGTCACGCAGGCGCACCCCGGTCCACTCGCTGCAGGCCACCGCGCCGCGGATCCACTGCGTGCCGCCGACCTGCGGTTCGAACAGGCTGCGGCCGTTGCCGGCACACTCCAGGACCATCTGCATGGTGACGTGCGGCAGGCAGTACAGGTCCTCGAAGGTCAGGGAGAGCTCGCGGTGGACCTCGCCGTCGACGCGCAGCTCCCACCCCCGAAGGTCCTTGCTCCGCGCCCGTTCCGGGATGCCGCCGTTGTTGCGGACGAAGTGGCGGGCGGTCGGCGTGACCGCGTCATCGAGCAGATGGACGGGCAGCTCGCCGTTGAACGGGTGTTCGGAGTGGACGACCATGTCCGGCTTGGGAAGCCCGCCGTCATGGATGTTCTCCCACCCGCTGGGCAGGAGCCCCCGGCCGAACAGGCCGCGCTCGGCGGCAAGGGGGCCGGCGCCGAAGACGCCCAGGGCGAGCGCCGCGCCCTTGCCGACCGTGACCAGGAACCGCCGCCGGGTGAGCGAACCTCACTCCAAGAGTGACCCGGTCGAACTCCTCGAGCTCCTCCGGGCCGGCGCCGCTCGCCGCCAGGATGCCGCGATAGCGGTCCCATCGCCGGGCGTCCGCTTCCGGGGCGCCCGGGGTCGCGCTCCTGTGTCTCGTCCCGTCGTCGCCCATCAGACCTCCCGTCGAGCCCAGTGGATGCTGGTGCGTTCGGACGTGCCCGCGTACCAGGCGATAGGCGCCGCGCCGTCGGCGAGGGCGGCGACTCCGGTGAAGGCGTTGTTGGCGCGGCGGGCGGGCGCCCGTGCGGCGTCGTAGACCAGTCCGGACGCGATGATGCGCATGGCAATGGTTCACCGGGCGAGGTTGGTGTAGGCTCGCACGTTAACAATCCTACGAAGGGGGTGTCTCATGAGAAAGACACTGACGATCGGCCTCGTGCTTCCCTTCCTTCTGCTCGGCGCCGCAGGGGCGCTGGCGGAGGGACAGGAAGAGGGGGCCGCGGGTCCGATGGAGATTAGCTGGCTGGGGCTGTACAGCACCGACATCGTCGACGACAACCCGATCCAGCAGCATCTGGAGGAGATGTTCCCGGTCAAGTTCATCAACACGTTGGCGGACTACAGCGAAGTGGAGCAGAACGCGTTGCGGGTGGCTTCCGACGAGCATCCCGACGCCATGTACACGTGGGGCTTCAACCGTCTGGAGTGGTATCTCAAGGGGGCGTTCCGTACCATTTCCCGGTCGATGATCGAGGAGCACATGCCCAACTACGTGCAGTCCATGAACGAGCTGGGCGCCGGCTCCTGGTTCTACGGCTTGGTTCCCGGGTCGAGCGACGAGTACTACGGCATCCCCCGTCGTGAGGACTACCAGGACGGGTGCGGCTACCTGCCGCAGATGCGGCTGGACTGGCTGGAGCGGGGCGACACCGGTCTCACTCCGGACGCCGGCGCGCTGGAGGACCTGGCACCCACCGCGGCCCCGGGCACCTACATGCGCTGGCTGGATCAGTACACCTGGGATGAGTTGGAGACGATCCTGGGCTCCTTCGCGAGCGGCGACTTCGACGGCAACGGCCAGGACGACACGATCGCCTTCGGCTGGCGCGGCCAGTCGCTCATCCACTGGAGCGGCGCCGGCCTGGTCTTCTACAGCTACGGCGTCAACGAGGTGGACAACTACCAGGAGACCGACGGCAGCACCGTGAAGGCCGCCACCTACTCGCGCAGCAAGGCGGCGCTGGAGAAACTGCAGCAGTGGTGGCAGGAAGGCCTGATGGACTCCGAGCTGCCGGCGGTGGACAACACCCTGCTCACCAACAAGATCATTCAGGGTCAGGTGGGCTCCTTCATGCGCACCAGAGCGTGCGGGCGCGGGGTAGAGTTGGGAAACCCGCCCGACCTGTGCGCCCAGAACGTGCAGCAGGGACCCGACCCGAACGCCAAGTGGCTGACCACGCTGATGCCGATCTCGCCATTCGGCGACAGCCGCTGCCGCATGGAGAACAAGGCGATGCCGATCGCCGCTGCCAGCGGTGCATTCGTCGTGCGCCACGACGTGTCGGACGAGAAGCTGGCGCTGATCCTGCAGATCTACGACTACACCAACTACGATCCGGAAGGCATGGTGATCGCCTACTATGGCCTCCCCGGCATGCACTTCAACTGGGAGGGCGAGCCGTTCGCCTCCCGGGTGATCCCGACCGACGAGGTTCGCGAGGGCGGGGGCATCTACCAAAGCACGCAGGGCATCCTGTACTACAACGCCTACTCGCCCCACGAGGGGATCCTGCAGTATCGTCGCGACGCTTGGTTGAACAACGACGTCAACAACTTCGTGAAGGCCGGGGGCATGTACAACACCTCCGAGCGCGCCTATCGCGAGGACCTGTTCAACCAGACGAAGTACAACGAGCTGTGGGCGCAGAGCCGCTCCGCGCTGAGCACCATTCGCGACGACTTCTTCTGGCGGGCGATCACGACCGACCTGGATATCGAAGCCGAATGGCCCGGCTACGTGGAGACCTGGATGAACAACGGCGGCCGCGAGCTGCTGGACGAACTGGAGATGGCGCCGACCGTCGCGGACATCCGCGCCGGACGCGTCACGCCTCCGTAACCGGACTCTTCGAACCGGTCTGATGCAAGGGGCGCCTCCGGGCGCCCCTTGCTTGTAGTAGTGCCCCGCCGTCCGGCAGGCGTCACTGGAACTCGCGTCGGCGCGAATTTCTAGCTACAGCTAGTCGGTCAGGTAGGTCATCTCGGAGGACGGATAAACGTCGATCACTTCTTCATACGACCTGCATTGTTCCGGAAGATCTGCGGGTCCTTCGACTTCGATGACCCACCCATCATCGATGTCGACGGCGCCGTCGTCCTCTTGGGCAGTAACCGCGAGACGCTCGAACAACTCAAGGCGATCGTCATGGGCTAACGACTTCCGGACCACCACAAGCCAGTGCATCGTTCAACCTAGCTCACGAACCTAGCTCACGTAGGTGCGCATAATTCTCGATCGCGCCGGTGAGGTAATCCATCGCGTGTAGTCGCTTGAGCTGATCGAACGCCGCCGCCGCATTCACAACACCATAGCCGAAATCTCGATTCCAGCCAACATCGCTGCCCACCTGTGTCGCTGTCTCCAGAAGAGCTCGTTTGAGGTCGACGGGTGACGTTTCCGGCAGCACGGAAAGGAGGAGCGCTGCGACTCCAGCCGCCACCGGGCTCGCCGTCGATGTCCCACTATCGAACGGCTTCGCAGTGCCGCCTGGCCGCCCTGGGCCGAAGTTGGCATAGATGTGAGAATAGGCCGCGACATCGGGTTTCTTCTGGTCGAACATTCCTTCTCCTTGTGAGGAGTAGCCGATCCGTTCGTGATGGCTGTTGACCGCAGCAACGGTAACGACGTCGGCGAGACTGTTGCTCGCATGGATGGAGCGTCCGGGTCCGATGCCAGTGGAGTGGCATCCGCTGCTTGGGCACTCCCTTCCGCAGTTCCCGGCGGCGAAGAAAACGGACGCTCCGGACTGGACGACTTCTCGTACCTTGCGGTGGAGCGGATGATTGATGTCATGGACCTCGTGGTGGGGGAACAGGCTGCGGGTTGGGACGCTGACGAAACCGTAGCTGTTGTTGGTAACGTGGGGCGTGCCATCGACCCGGCGCTGGTTGAGGATCGCCTGGTACATCTGCAGCGCACCGCCGGAGCGGGGCACCCCAATAAACGGATAATCGTAGAGCCGGCTCGCCGGCGCGGCGATCAGAAGGTCGGCAGCACACATCGAGCCATGACTCGTCACCGGTGCCGCTCCTGGGAGGCGCCCCGACCCCGGGCGAGAGAAGCCGCCGATCACTGGATAGGTGGTGGCGTCGACTCCGTCGTCTACGATGCCGACGATCACGTTCTGTCCGCGATAGCCTTGGCGCCAAAGCGCTTCGACCCCGAGCAGGTGTCGGATGGTCGACACGGGGACTCCAGGGCGAAAGGGACGACAGTCCATGCCACCAGCAGACGACGCTGCCGCGACTGCGTCGAGAAAAGGCTCCTCAGCATCGCTGTCGTCCGAGAATAAGGTAAGCTCCGAATTCGGCCAGACATTGACTCCTTCGTGTCTGCAGAGCCGCTCATGATCGCCTGATCGCACCGAGCAGGGCACGACCAGAGTGTTCGCCGCCATATCAGTCGCTGTCTCGGGCGAGGAAGAAGCCATCTCTGTAGATAGCCGCCACAAGGGACCAACGCATTCCTTCGTCTCGAACATCGGGACCGGAGCGATGTCGTCCTCCAACTCCAATCCATAGCCTCCGAGGTCGGCAATAGCTGCTTCGGACGCATGTTCGGCATCTGCGGTCGAAGGCGCTTCGAAGAGTACGGCGTTGTATCCGAAAGCATCCGGCGTTTGCTGAGTAACCTCCAAAAGAATGTGCTTACGTGCCATCGTGCCCCTCGCGTGATGCCTCCATCGTTCGCTATCCCTTCAGCGATCCGAGCATGACCCCTTTCACGAAGTACTTCTGCACGAAGGGGTAGAGCAGGATGATCGGGCCGATGGTGACCAGCACCGTGGCCGCCTGGATCGACTCGGGCGGGATGCGCGCCAGCCCCAGCTCGCCCAGGTCCTCCATCATGCGCGCCATGAAATTGTCCACCTGGTCGATCAGCCGCGCCCGGAAGAGGAGCTCGCGCACCATCATCTGCAGCACCTGCAGGTGCTTCTTGGACGCGAAGATCATCGCGTGGAACCATTCGTTCCAGTAGCTGACCGCGTTCCACAGGGCGATCACGGCGATCACGGGCTTGGACAGCGGTACCATGATCCGGAACAGCACCCGCCAGTAGCCGGCGCCGTCGATCACCGCCGAGTCCTCCATCGCCTGGTCGATGGTCATCAGGAAATTGCGGGCGATGATGATGTAGAAGGCGTTGATCGCCAGCGGCAGGATCAACACCAGGCGGGTGTTGATCAGCCCCAGGCCGCGGATCAGGAGGTAGAAGGGGATCAGGCCGCCGGAGAAGAACAGGGTCATCAGGTAGACGGCGGTGATCGGTGCGCGGAACGGGAGGTTGCGCTTGGACAGCGCGTACGCGCCGGTGAAGGTCACCAGCAGCGATGTGAGCGTGCCGAACACGGTGCGGAAGATGGTGTTGAAGTAGGCCAGGCCGACGTTCTCTTCCCGGAAGACGTAGTACCACGGCTCCAGCCGCCAATCGCTGATCCACACGTGCATGCCCAGTCGGTACAGATCGTCGGGCGGCGAGAACGCCTGCAGGATGATCGTCCAGAACGGGTAGAGGAAGGTGACCGCCAGCACAAGTAGAAACGCGTAGTTGCCGGCGTCGAACAGCCTGCTGCCGATCGATTCCCTGCCTCTGACGACCGCCATGCCCGTCCTACCAGAGCCCGAATTCGCTACGGCGTCTGACCGCCTCGTTGACGGCAAGCACGATGATCAGCCCGGCGACGTTGCGGAACAGGCCCACGGCCGCCGTGTACCCGTACTGCCCCTCGACGATGCCGGACCGGTAGATGTAGGTGTCGATCACGTCGGCGACCGAGTACACCAGGGGGTTGTAGAAGTTGAAGATCTGATCGAACCCCTCGTCCAGCACCTTGGAGACCTGCAACAGCAGCAGGATCACGATCACCGGCACCATCGCCGGTATGGTGATGCGCATCGCCTTGGCGAAGCGGCCGGCGCCGTCGATCTCCGCGCTCTCGTACAGCTCGGGATCCACCGACGACAGCGCGGCCAGGAACACGATCGTCCCCCAGCCGACGCTCTGCCAGATGCCGGTCACCACCAGCAACCCGCGAAAGGTGGGTACATTGGTCAGCCAGTTGATCGGCTCCAGCCCGACCAGGGTGAACAGGTAGCCGATGATGCCGCGCTGCGAGGAGAGGATCTCCCGGAAGATGCCGTACAGCACCACCCACGACATGAAGTGCGGCAGGTAGCTGATCGACTGTACGGTTCGCTTGTAGGCCGCGTTGCGTACCTCGTTGAGCAGCAGCGCCAGGATCACCGGCGCCGGGAAGGCGAAGATGATGCGCAGCACGCTCAGCCAGAAGGTGTTCCACACGACCCGGAAGAAGAACGGATCGGTGGTGAGCCGCTTGAAGTGGGCGAAGTCGTTCCACGGGCTGCCCAGGATGCCCTTGGTGACGTTGAAGTCCTTGAAGGCGATCAGCGCGCCGTAGATCGGGACGTACTTGAACAGGATCAGCAGCCCCAGGGAGAGCGACAGCAGCACGTAGAACGAGCGCATCCGCAGGAACCGGCGCAGGGTCTGCCGGCGCAGGATGACCTTGTAGCGCTTGGCCAGGTCCTCCTGGGTCTCGGCCGGCGCGATGAAGCTCATGGGGAGAAGCTCATGTGGAGGCGAGGGCGGCCCGCTTTGCCCGGTCGCGGTTGGTCAGGAACGGCTCCAGCCCACAGGCCAGGGCGTGCACGGACTCCTCGACGGTCGCGTCGCCGGTCTCGATCTCCAGCTTGTTGGCGATGTTCGATGCCGCGAAGGCGGCGGCGAAGCGGTCGAGGACCGGTTCGACGTCCGTTTCCGGCACCACCGGCCGCCTGTGCGGCTGCTCGCGCATCCGCAGCCGGATCACGTCCGGACCGGCTTTGACGTGCACGAGCACCGTCTCCGGCGCCAGCCTGACGATGCGCTCCTCGATCGCCGGCGCGTGCTTGCCGGCGCGGTCCCCGGCTTCTCCGGGACCGCCGTAGCCGTAGTAGAGATCGGCGTAGATGGTGTCCTCGATGTAGAAGCCGACGATGATCTGGTCCTCGGGCGCACCGTGCTCGGCCACGGTGTGGTAGTAGAGGTTGTGGCGCTGCCACGCCTCCTTCTGCCGCGTCGACAGCGCCAGGTAGAGGTCGGCCTCCTCCTCGGTGATGCGGTCGGGGTAGTGGGTGACCGTGTACGGGATCTTCCAGTGGTCGTGGATGGAACCCAGCTCGATGCCAAGATGCTCGCGCGCATACTCGTGGAAGGCTATGGCGAGGGTCGTGGTGCCCGCGTACTCGCACCCGATCAGAATCAGCTTCATGGCGTTCTCCTCACCGCGGAACCCCACGCAGCATAACCGCTCATCGCCGAGGGCGCATCTGTCGTGAGCAACGACGTGCCGTTGCCGCCCGGCTACGGCGCGGCGCAGTGGGGTAAGATGGACCGGTGATCAGGCGCAGGCTGCCGGTGGGCATGCAGACGTTCCGCGAGGTGCGGGAGCAGAACTGCTACTACGTGGACAAGACGGCCTACATCCGCCGGCTGCTCGACCGGGGCAAGCACTATTTCCTGTCACGCCCCCGCCGCTTCGGCAAGAGCCTGTTTCTGGACACGCTGAAGGAGCTGTTCGAAGGCAACGAGGAGCTGTTCGCCGGCCTTCATATCCATGACGGCTGGGAGTGGTCCGAGCGTTCCCCGGTGGTGCGGCTGGACTTCGCCGGCGGCACCTTCAAGGAGCCGCGCCTGCTGGAAGCCAACGTCATGGAGCAACTCGCCGCCTCCGAGCGGCGCCTGGGGGTGGTAACCGAGTACCTGACTGCGCCGGGCCGCTTCGCGTACCTGCTGGAAGCCCTGCACCGGAAGACCGGGCAACGGGTCGTGGTGCTGGTCGACGAATACGACAAGCCGATCCTGGATGTCCGGGAGGAACCGGCCGTGGCCCGCGCCAACCGCGACTATCTGCGCGGCCTGTACGGCGTGATCAAGTCGAACGATGCTCACGTCCGCTTCACGTTCGTGACGGGGGTGAGCAAGTTCACCAAGGTCAGCCTGTTCTCGGACCTCAACAACCTCACCGACATCACCCTCGATCGGCGCTACTCGGCGATCTGCGGGTACACGGAGGACGACCTGGACACGGTGTTCGCGCCGGAGCTGGACGGACTGGATCGGGAGCAGGTGCGGGAGTGGTATGACGGGTACCGGTGGCGTGGCGAGCAGAGGGTGTACAACCCCTATGACGTGCTGCTGCTGTTCGACAGCCGCGAGTTCAAGGCGCACTGGTTCGAGACCGGGACGCCGGCGTTCCTGGTGGAGACCCTGTTCGAACGCCGCGTTTCCTCGGTTTCACTGGGCGAGACGGTGAGCACGGAAGATCTGCTGTCGGCGTTCGACGTGGATCACATCGGCACGGAGGCGCTGCTGTTCCAGACCGGCTATCTGACGATCACCGCGGAGGAGGAGCTGGGCGATCAGGCGCTGTATCGGCTGGACTATCCGAACCGGGAGGTGCGCCAGGGCCTGAACCGGGTGTTGCTGCGTCGCCTTGTGCAGGATCCGGCGCAACAGACCACCAACAGCATCCGCCTGTCGCGCCTGCTTGCGGCGAGAGACGTTGCCGGCCTGAAGGAGCTGTTCCACTCCTTTTTCGCGAGCATTCCGTACCAATGGTATACAAACAACCACATAGCCGATTACGAAGGTTTCTACGCGAGCGTGTTCTACTCGTACTTCGCTGCCTTGGGTTACGAGATCGCGGTGGAGGAGTCGAGCAGCCATGGGCGGCTGGACATGGCGGTGCGGACCGGCGGGCACGTCTACCTGTTCGAGTTCAAGGTGGTGGAACTGGCACCGCCGGGATCGGCGCTGGCGCAGTTGCAGGAGCGCGGCTACGCGGACAAGTACCGCGGGCTGGGCGAGCCGATCCACCTGATCGGCGTGGAGTTCAGCCGCGACACCCGCAACGTCACCGCGTTCGATGTAGCCGAAGGCTGAGGCTGCTCAGGACTTCGTTCCCCCACAACTTAGCACCCGACTAGTCTGAAACGAGTGCGCCGATAGCGCCGTGTCCGCCACTCCACCGCCTCGGCCGCGAGCGCCCGGCCGTCGAACAGAACTTGCGTCATGCTTCGTCGACGGTGAGGCGGATGACGATGTCGTGCCGGAAGGGCTCGAGTTCGATCCTGGTGCCGCGCCCGCCCTGGCGGTGCTCCAGCGTGACGGACTGGCCGCTGGTCGGTTGGAACGTGCTGACGGCGAGCGGGGCCTCCGGCAGATCCAGCAGCAACGCTCCGCCGATGGCCGTCCCGGCCTCGCCTGATCCTTCCTCGGATCCCGGGTCATCCAGATCGCGAATGCCGCGATACTCGCGCGCATCGGCGACGTACACCGAGTAGTCCGCTCCGGGGATGCCGAACGCCACCGCGACCGTGCCGGGCGGCGAGGAACGCAGCGCCTCCGGCAGGGGCCGGCTGCGGATCAGGTCCAGGCCGTGCACGTAGGCGGACAGATGGCGGAACCAGGACCGCAGGTGGGTCTGAGCATCGGGCGTGCCTTCCTCCAGGAACGGCTGGATCGAGAAGTCGATCACGTCGTAGTGGGCGCCGCACAGCAGCGCGACCCATGCGCGCTTGCGGTGCACGGTCCATCCGTCCGGCTCCCGGTACTGGCTGGCGACGTTGTCCTCGTCGTGATTGAGCGGCTTGGACTCGGCCCAGGCGGCCAGGGTCATGTCCCGGAGCGCCTGCAGCCGGAGTTGCTTGCTCATGAAGGTGCCCAGGTGATGGTCGGTGCCGCGCAGCCGCGTCGCCGGCAGCGGATGGACGTTGACCACGTCGTAGTCCATGGCGTCGTAGGTGCGGTCGAGCGTCTGCATGAACGGCTTGTCCACGAACGCCTCCTGCCCGGCGATCAGGTGCCGCCCCTCGCCCGGGTGGTCGGCGTCCCGCACCACGGCGATCAGCGCGTCCAGCCATTCGTTGACCTCGCCCACCATCGGACCCTCGGCGGCGGACGCGCGGCCGCCGGGCTCGTTGCAGATCTCGTAGATCACGTTGTCGTAGCGGCGGGTCTCCTCGACGATGCGGCGCACGTGCGCGCGCTGGCGCTCGAACCGTGCCGGGTGGCGCATGCTCATATACTCGGGGCCGGGGCAGGCCGGCAGCCCGTTGACGTTGTTCTCGGCGTGCAGGGGGTTTAGCCGCCACACCGGGTCGCCGTAGGTGTTGCTGAGCAGCACCACCTCGACCACGACGCCCAGCTCGCCCGCCAGGCCGATGAAGCGGTGCAGGCGCTCGTAGAACTCCGGATCGTCGCGGTCCAGGTCGAAGCGAGGTTCCCCGTCCAGCGCGAAGCCGGGACCGGTGCGCGCGTACGGGGCCAGGTAGTCGGGGCTGGCCGGCTTGCAGGTCGAGGCCGGATTGATCGGCGTCTGCAGCTCCCGGAACAGCGTGAACAGCCGCGTCAGCGTCATGCCGTTGGCGGCGGCGTCGCGCAGATAGCGCTCGAACCGGAACGGCCGGTTGAGCACGGCGCCGTAGTGCTCGGTCGCGGTCAGCAGGACCAGCGGGCGGCCGCGGAACTCGAATAGCTTGGGGTTGTCGGGATGGATGCTTACCGGTGCCATGGCGGGTGCAGCTTACTCCGGGGCAGCCGCGAACGGTGAACATCGCGGGCGCATCGGGGTCCATACTTGCGGCGATGGAGCGACCGGCGGTATCCAGACCTGCGGTATCCAGACCTGCGGTGTCCAGCATGCAGAACGCCGGGGTGAAGCGCGTCGTGCGGCTGCGCCGCAGGCGGGCGCGGGACCGCGAGCGGGCGTTTCTGATCGAGGGGTACCGGGAGTTGCTGCGCGCCGTGGAGGCGGGGCTGCCGCTGGAGTCCGTCTACCACTGTCCCGCGTTCTATCTGGGCAGCAACGAGCCGGCGCTGCTCGACCGCGCCTGCCGGGAATGCGGCGCCGAGCTGGTCCCCACCGATGACGCGGTGTTCGCCAAGCTCTCCTACCGGGACCGGCCGGACGGGCTCCTGGCGGTGGCGCCGATGCCGGAATGGACGCTTCCACGCCTGCCGGCGCCGCCGGCCGATCCGCTGTACGTGGTCGCCACCGCGATCGAAAAGCCGGGCAACCTGGGCACCCTGCTGCGCACCGCCGACGCGGTGGGCGCCGCCGCGCTGATCGTCTGCGACCCGGTGACCGACCTGTTCAATCCCAACGTCGTGCGCGCCAGCGTCGGCACGCTGTTCACGGTGCCGGCGGCTCAGGCCGAGGCCGGGGCCACGCGCCGCTGGCTGGCCGCACGCGGGGCGCGTACGGTCGTCACCACGCCGGCCGCCGAGCGCTGCTACACCGACCACGACCTCACCGGACCCGTCGCCGTGGTCCTGGGCAACGAGCAGTTCGGGCTGGACGAGGCGTGGCTCCGCGGCGCTGACGCTGCCGTGTCGATCCCGATGCTGGGCCGTGCCGACTCGGTCAACGTCGCCATGGCGGGCGCGGCGCTGCTGTTCGAGGCGCTGCGCCAGCGGCGTCAGGCGGCAGCGGGCCGATGAGCTAAGCTGTGGCCATGGCGAGCGACCGACCCAACATCGTTCTGATCCTGACCGACCAGCAACGCGGCGATGCCCTGGGCATCGAGGGCCACCCGGTGCTGCAGACGCCGAATCTGGACTGGCTGGCCGCCACGGGGGCGCGCTTCACGCGCGCCTACGCCGAGTGCCCGAGCTGCGTGCCGGCGCGGCGCACCATGATGAGCGGCACGGCGCCGGCGGCCAACGGCGCGGTCGGCATGGGCCCGGACCCTGACTGGGCGCCGCCTCACCTGCTGGCCGGCGAGCTGACCGCCGCCGGCTACCAGACCGAGATGATCGGCAAGAGCCACGTGCGCGGCCGCGGATCGAGCCGCTGGCGCTACGGGTTCGAGCACGCGCAGATCGCGGACAGCAGCAACACGGGCGACTACGCCGAGTGGCTGGCCGACCGCGGCGTGCGCGACCAGCACGCCGGCTACGCGCACGGGGTCTCCTCCAACGCCTGGGTGGGTCGGCCTCACCATCTGCCGGAGGAGCTGCTGCACACCTTCTGGGTGGTCGACCGGGCCATCCACTTCCTGGAGCACCGCGACGACGCGCAGCCGTTCTTCCTCAACCTGTCGTTCATCGATCCGCACCCGCCGTTCACGCCGCCACGGCACTACTACGACCGCTACATCGATCGCGAGCTGCCGGCGCCGCCGGTGGGCGACTGGGCGCTGGACATGCCGGGCGGGCCGGTGCCGCGCAAGGGCGTTAATCCCAACGCCTGGTACATCGACCTGGACGAGCACGATCGGCGCTGCAGCCAGGCGGCCTACTACGGGATGATCAACTTCATCGACGACCAGATCGGCCGGCTGCTGCAGGTGATGAAGACCGAGCTGGCCGACACGGTGTTCCTGTTCACCGCCGACCACGGCGAGATGCTCGGCGACCACCACATGTTCCGCAAGTGTTGGCCGTACGAGGGGTCGGCGCGGGTGCCGTTCATCGTCAGCGGCCCGCAGCGCGATCCGCTGTGCTCCGGCGTGGTGTCGCCGGCGGCGGTCGGCCTGCAAGATCTGATGCCTACCATCCTGGACATCGCCGGCGCGCCGATTCCGGACGCGGTGACCGGCAGGAGCCTGCTGCCGATCATGCGCGGAGAGACGCCGACCGTGCGCGAGTACCTGCACGGCGAGCACGCCGGCCAGTACGCCTACGAGCTGGGCCAACACTACCTGACCGACGGCCACCGCAAGTACATCTGGTACTCGCAGACCGGCCGGGAGCAGCTCTTCGACCTCGACGAGGATCCTGCGGAGTTGCACAACCTGGCGTCCGCCGGCGGTGCCGAGCTGGAGCGGTGGCGGTCACGCTTGGTCGACGTGCTGCGCGACCGGCCGGAGGGGTTCGTCCGGAACGGGGAGCTTTCGACCGGGCGCCCTCACGACCTGTTCATCCCCGGCTACGACCCCACGAAGCTCTATCCGTACCTCTGAGCGTTGATGGCGAAGGACGAGAAACCGGCGGACGACAGCCGCGCGCGCCTCGGCACGGCGCTCGAGCGGCTCGCCGCCGGCCGCTTCGTGATCACCGTTGAGCAGACGCAGGCCAGCCAGGCGCGCGCCTACCGGCGCATGCTGGACAAGGGACTGGTGGACGCGGTGACGCTGCCGGACCTGCCGCTGGTCGGCCGCTTCCGCGACCTGCTGGCGCGGCGCAAGCCGGCCGCGCGCGGTCCGCGCGAGCCGCTGGAGCGGCGCATCGCCGGGGCGCTGTCGAAGAGCGCCGAGCCGGTGTACACCGTGTCGGCCAGCCTGCGAACCGCCGGCATGGTGGCCCGGCGCGTGGCGGCGGCGCGCGCTGGCGGTGCGGTGGCGCTGCTGGTGCTGTCGGGCGGCGGCTTGGTGCGCCGGCTGTTCGGGATCGTCAAGCTGGGATGGCTGCTACCGCAGAACTCGTTCCGGATACTGCGCACAATCCGGCGCGCGTTCCCCGATCAGCCGCTCTGGGCGGTGGAGAACCCGATCCTGCCGGGGCCGGCCGCACGCGCGCGGCGCATGCAGCGCAAGGTGGCCGCCGGCGCGCAGGCGATCCTGACACAGCCGCCGTTCCTGTGGGGCCGGTTCACGCGCTGGCTGGCCGAGGTGGAGCGGCTCGGAGTGGCGGTGCCGATCATTTGCGGCGTGCCGATCATCACCTCGCCGCTGTCGCTGCGCACGTGGCTGTTCCTGGTCGGGTTTACCGGATCTCATTCGGAGACCGATGCTCTGCTCAAGCGTCTGCGGGAAGCGGATGCGCGCGGCGAGGCGGCCGAGGAGGGGATGCGTTACACGGTCGAGTTGCTACAGCGCCTGCGCGCCACCCCCGGCGTGTCCGGCGTGCACATGATGCCGATCTTCGCTTGGCGGCGCCTGGAGCGGGTCCTCACGGCCGCCGGCCTTGGGCCGGCGGACCGGCTTGCGGCAGACGGGGATAATCAGATGGGAAATGGATGACGATTCCTGCCATATTCGAGACCTGCCGCCCGCGCGCGGATGTCCTGACCGGTAGCGTTACCGAGGCCGACTTCGCGGCCGACCTCGCGCAGGTCATCGCCGGCCGCGCCAGCGCGGAGTACCGCGACGCCTCTCGGTTCTTCGCCAACACCTACCCCACGCGCGGCCTCAGGAATCTGCTCGCCAACGTGTGCCGTCGGTTGAGCGGCGCCGGTGGCGAGGCGGCGGCGATCTTCCGCCTCGATACCTCCTACGGTGGCGGCAAGACGCATGGACTGATCGCCCTGGTCCATGCCGTGCGCGGCTTGCCGGATGGGTCGGACATCGCGGAGTTCGTCGACCCGAGCCTGCTGCCTCCGGGGGCCGTGCGCGTGGCTGGGTTCGACGGCGAGAACGCGGATCCCGCCAACGGCCGGGCGATGGGCGACGGCGTTCTGGCCCATACGCCGTGGGGCGAGATCGCCTATGCGCTCGCCGGCAAGGCCGGCTACGAACGGGTTCGCAGAAGCGACGAACAGGGCATGGCGCCCGGTGCCGAAACCCTGCGCGAGCTGTTCGGTGGAGAGCCGACCCTGATCCTGCTCGACGAGCTGTCGGTCTATCTGCGCAAGGTGCAGCGCCTCGATGCCTCCCGGGATCAGTTGACCGCGTTCCTGACCTCGTTGTTCAAGGCGGTGGAAGGCGCGCCGAACGCGGCGCTGGTCTACACCCTGGCGATTGGCAAGGATGGCCGCGCCACCGACGCCTACAGCGAGGAGAACCAGTTCATCGGCGACCGGATGGCGGAGGCGGAGAGCGTGTCCGCGCGCAAGGCCACCTTGCTCAACCCCACCGAAGAGGACGAGACCGTCCAGGTACTGCTCCGGCGCCTGTTCGAGACCGTCGACCGCGCTTCGCTTCCCGCGGTGGTCGACACCTACCAGGAGCTGTGGACTACGCATGGAGACGTGCTGGCTCGGGACGCCGCGCACCCGCAGAGCGCGGAGACCTTCCGTGCGAGCTATCCGTTGCATCCGGAAGTGCTGGCAACCCTCACCGGCAAGACCGCGACGCTCGGCAATTTTCAGCGGGTGCGGGGCATGCTGCGGCTGCTGGCCCGTACGATCTCCCACCTCTGGCAGGTGCGGCCGGCAGACGCGACGGCGATCCATCTCCACCACATCGACCCGGGCCACGAACCGATTCGTCAGGAGATCGTTACCCGTCTCGGCCAGACCGCCTACGTGCCGGCGATCACCAACGACATCGCCGCCGGCCGGTTGGAGGGCAAGGCGCTGGCGCAGGAGATCGACGCCGCCCAGCACGGCGGCATGCCGCCCTACGCCGCCTATGTGGCGCGCACGATTTTCATGCACACCCTTGCCTTCAACGATCCGCTGAAGGGGCTGTCGGCCGAACGGCTGCGCTATTCGGTGTTGGGCCCGGCGACCGACATCAGCTTCATCGAACAGGCGCGCAAGCGGTTCATCACCGACTCGGCCTATCTCGACGACCGGCCGCGCGCTCCGATGCGGTTCCTCGCCGAAGCGAATCTGAGCCAAATCATTCGTCGCGAAGAGCAGCACGTGGACGCCGGCGACGCGCGCGCGGAGCTCAACGACCGTATCCGGCGGATATTCGCGGGCAGAACCTTCGAGACGATCCCCTTTCCCGGCGGACCGTTCGACGTGCCGGACGAGGTTGGCGACGGGCGCCCCAGGCTGATCGTGCTCGCCTACGACGGCGTGGTGATCGGCGCCGCCGTCGAGAGCGTTCCCGACTTGGTCGAGCGCATCTATTCACGCCGCGGGACGGAGGGAGCAGCGCTACGGGCACTGCGCAACAACCTGGTGTTCGTGGTGGCGGACGACGCGCGCAAGGAGGAGATGCGGCGCGCCGCGGTGCGGCGGTTGGCTCTTCGTGCGTTGCAGCAGGCGGAGCGAATGGCGGACCTGGCCGAGCATCAGCAGGCGAAGATCCGCGAGCTGGAGTCGCGTTCCGAACATGCGCTGGCCATCGCCATCCAGCAATGCTACCGGCACATCTTCTATCCCTCGCGCAACCGGGTGGAAACGAGCGGCGTCGATCTGGCCCATTCGGCGATCGACTTGCACGCCGCGTCGGATCAGCCTGGCGCCGGCCAGCAGCAAGTGGTGCGGGCGTTGCGCGATCTCAGGAAGCTGCGGCTTGCCGAGGACGAGCCGGATTCGCCGGCCTACGTGCGCGACCGCACACCGCTCAAGAAGGGCCAGATGACCACCCTCGCGCTACGCGAGGAATTCCGCCGCGATCCGGCGCTGCCCATCGTGAGCGGGGACGATATCTTCATTCGGGGCATCCGGCGCGGGGTTGAGCAAGGCGACTATGTCTACCGGCGGGATCAGTTGCTGTGCGGTCAGGACGACCCGGCGGTGAGCATCATGATCGACGAGCAGGCCGTGGTCCTGACCATGGCCTATGCCAGGAACAAGGGCATCTGGCCGCGCCCTGCACCGGACGGGCAGGATGGTGGGCGCAAGCAGTCTGTCATTCGCGAGTCGCCGGGGCTGCCGCCCAAGGATACAGGCGGGCATCCACCGCCGCGTCCGGCGTCCGGCTCGGTCACTGCCGAGGGAGTGCTCAGGGACGCTCTGGTGCAGCTCTGGGAGCAGGCGCGGGCGCAGCGTATGGAAAAGATCGGAGTGCTGTCGATCCGCATGTTCGAGGCGGGCGACGCCTTTCGGCTGCTCGGCGCCATCGGCGCGGTGTCCGGGGCGACCAAGGTCGTTACGATCAGGGGAGGCTACGAAACCCGCGAAGGCGGCTCGTTCGAGCTGGAGTTCACGGGCCCGGTGGCGGATGCGCAACCGGTGAAGGAGTTTCTCGATCCGCAACTTCGCGACGCCAACTCGCAGAACCTGGAGGTGGGGTTCGCGTTGACGTTCGAGGATGGTCTGTCGATGCAGAGCGACGCCGCGGAGAAGCTCACCGAGCGCCTGGCACGGTTCGCGAGCGGGGCGGCCTACGTGTCGGCCACCGCGGAGGCGGCGGCGTAATGGCTCATCCGGCGCGAATCACCGGGATCGAGACGCCGGAATCGGCCCCCCGGTATGAGCTGCGGGTGCGCCGTCACGGGCCGGCGGACACGGAATACGCGATCTGGCAGATGCCCGCGGCAGCGACGCCCTCCGTGACGTCGGCGTTGCGCATCGCACGACTCCGCGGCTCCAATCTGGACCTCATCGAGCACCGCGTGCTGCGCCGGCTTGCGCAATCCGGGGTGAAGCTTGGTCCAAGCGCCGACGACGTGAACAGCGGCTATGCCCTTACCGAAGAGGTCGCCCTCATGCTGGGGTTGCTGTTCCGCGCCCTTGCGCCGATGCGCAACCGCGCCAACATGCGGGCGGTAGTAGAGGGCATCGAGACCATGCAGCACGAGGAAGCGGCGTACTGGGCAGGGATGGCGATCCACCGCAAGCGTCCGCGCCGCGTGCTGACGGCCCTGCGCATCCTGCTGACCGATGCTCCCCGCTCCGGCGGCGCATGAAATGCGCATAGAGCGCTGGGTGATCTTCAACCATCGGCACTTCGACGATGCCGCCGGACGGTTCGGGATTGCAGTGTTATCGCCCCAGCAGGCCTTGGGGAGGATGTCGCAACAATGAAGAAACAGATTATCACCTATCCGCTACGCCTACCGGCGTCCTTGAAGGCGGCGGTAGCCGAGATCAGCGAGGAAGACGGTACGAACATCAATCAGTGCGGTACGACGGCAGTCGCGGAAAAGATCTCGGCCATGAAGACGGCCGAGTTCTTCGCCGCCCGTAGCGCCAAGGGCGACATTGAGGCGGCGCGCCGCCTGCTTCGACGAGATGGGGGCCAACCGCCGGGTTCCTATGACCGATTGCCACAGCGATTGACATTCGCTCATCCGAGTGAGCCTGGAGGGTTTCTGTTTCGCACATGGGATACACGTCTGATACGCGTCTGATCGAGCGCTGGTTGCCTATCGCGGCTCTTGGAGAAGAGAGCATTCGCGAACGACGTTCCATGACGGCGTTGCCACCAATCTATTATCTCCATGTTTGGTGGGCGCGGCGTCCGTTGGTGGCGTCGCGAGCGGCGATCCTCGCGTCACTGTTACCCGCTGATGCCGATCGGGAGAAGTTTCTCCATGTGCTCGGTATCCATGGGGACCCGGTTGCCGCCAAGAAGCGGATAGCGGTTGCCAATCGAACGGGGGAGCGTTTGGGCGCTGATGCCTACGGGTATTCGCGTGCGTTTGGTTACACGCCGGATAGTGGGGAAAGGAATTGGTTGGCGGAACACTTGGTGCATGGAGTTACCGTTCTCGATCCGACTGCGGGAGGCGGTAGTGTGCCGTTCGAGGCAGTGCGTCTTGGGCTAGAAACGCTGGCGAACGACTTGAACCCGGTCGCAGCGCTGATTGAGCGCGCGACGGTTGAATGGCCTGGCAAGCACGGTGTGGCGATCAAGGCGCTCGTCGAAGAAATAGGAGCCCAGTTCACAACGATCATCCGCGCGCGCCTCGCGGGCGTTTTTCCGGATGAACCTCAGGACGGTACCCGGCCGGACGGGTATCTTTGGGCGCGGACGGTCAACTGCCCATATTGCGACGGGCGGGTGCCGTTGTCGCCCAACTGGCGGCTGGCATCGGATGGGACCGGGGTTCGGCTGCAGCCTCAGCTTGCTATGGGTCCGGGGACGGAGGGGCGGGTGTGCTCGTTCAAGATCGTCACATCGGTCAAGGAGCAATCGGACGGTACGGTGGCGCGCGGTGACGGAACCTGCCCCTATTCCGATTGTGGACGGGTGATAGACGGCGACGAGATCAAGGCGCAGGCGCAGACCGGACGCATGGGGCAGCAGCTGTTCACGGTGGTCTATAAGGAACGGGTGCTCATCACGACCAAGAGCGGACGCACGCGCGAGAAGTGGGTGCGGCGCTATCGGGCGGCGCGGCCCGAGGACGAAAACAGCGCGGAGATCCAGGCGCGGCTGACCGAGAAACTGCCGGAATGGGAAGCCTTCGACATCGTGCCGAGCGAGCGCATTCCCGATGGCAACAAAACTAGCGAGCCTCAACGCTACGGGATGCGGTTGTGGTGTGATTTGTTTTCACCTCGCCAACTCCTCTGCCACGGCACGAGCGTCGAGGTGTTTCGTGAAATGCTGGACGCCGATCGGGCAGCGGGTAAGCTGACCGAGGTTCGCCAGACGGCGTACGGGTACCTGGCGTTATCCCTCGACAAGCTATTGAATTACAACTCGCGTATGTCAGTGTGGATGCCGACCCGAGAGGTGGTCGCCAACACCTTCAACCGGCACGATTTCGCATTCTGCTGGTCACACGCCGAGATGGCTCCCCTCGTCGTAGGCTTGGGTTTCGATTGGGCCATCGAACAGACTGCCAAGTGCATCGGTGAATTGGTCGCGCTGGTGCGCCCGGAAGCGGACGACAATGCAGGCACACTGTTCGCTAACGCTGGCGTGGAAGCGCGTTCATCGGAATCCGTAACCATCACCTGCAAGCCGGGCGACAGCCTCGACCATATCGCGGACGGCAGCATCGACGTGGTGGTCATGGATCCGCCCTATTACGACAACGTCATGTACGCCGAGCTGTCGGACTTCTTCTACGTCTGGCTCAAGCGTACCGCCGGGCACGTCTTTCCCGAGCTGTTCCGCCGCCACCTGACCGACAAGGACAACGAAGCCGTGGCCAATCCGGCGCGCTTCCGGGGGCAGAGGGGAGCGCGAGCGCTTGCGGGGCGGGACTACCAGGAGCGCATGGCGTCCATCTTCGCCGAGTGCCGCCGGACGCTGAAAGCCGACGGTGTGATGACGCTGATGTTCACCCACAAGGCGACCGGCGCCTGGGATGCGCTGACCAAGGGGCTGATGGAAGCGGGCTTCGTCATCACCGCGTCCTGGCCGATCAACACCGAGGCCGAGGGCAGTCTGCACATCAAGGACAAGGCGGCGGCCAACAGCACCATCTTTCTGGTGTGCCGCCCGCGCGCCGAGGACGCGCGGACCGAACAGGACCGCTATTGGGAGGATGTCGAGCCCCGGGTCGCCCGCGCGGTGCGGGAGCGGGTCGAAGATTTTCAGGCCGCCGGCATTGCCCGCGTCGATCTCTACCTCGCTTCGTTCGGGCCGGCGCTGGAGGAGTTCTCCCGCCATTGGCCATTGCGCCGCGGCACACCGCGCGAGAAACCGAAGGAACGCCGCCGGGCGCAACTGACGCCGTACGAGGAAGAGTGGGATCCCTACGCGGCGACGCCGGAGGATGCCCTCGACGTGGCTCGGCGTGAGGTAAAACGGTGGCGTCTGGAGCAGTTGACGCATCTCAAGGCCGACGCGGACCTCGATCCCGCCACGGCGTTCTTCGTGCTGGCATGGGACGCTTTCGGTGCGCCGGTCTTCCCCTATGACGAAGCGCTCAGACTGGCCCGCGCGGTCGGCGTCGACTTGGATCGCGACATCGTGGGGCGTCTTGCCCAAAAGAAGGGCAGCGACCTCCGTCTCTGGGACAGCGCGCACCGCGCCGCCACGGGGGCGCTGGGGCCGGTCGATGGTTCGCGGGGGATGATCGACGCTATTCACCACGCCGCCAACCGGGCGCGCATGCAGTCTCTTGCCGCCGCTCAGGAGATGCTCGGTGAGGCGCTGGTGGAGCATGATCCGCGTTTCTTCGCGGCGCTCGAGGCTGTTCTCGAAGTGCTCCCCATATCGCAGACCTTCACCGGGATCGTGCTTGCCGGCGATGCCGAGGCCGCCGGCAACGACTTGGAGGCGCTCTACAACCTGTACCGCCTCGCGTATCGCGACCGGATCGATGAGCCCGAACAGTTCAGGTTGTGGCAGGATGACGGCGCCTGAGCATGCTCACCGACCGCACGTGGAAGCTCAAATACACCCCTGACGACGGTGACCTCGTCGGGCTGTTCTACGTACCGGCGCTGGAGGATGCCGAGCGCTACGACCGGCTGACCGGCTATTTCAACGCTGGCGCGCTGGCCCTCGCGGCGCGCGGCATTGAAGGCTTGGTGCGCAACGGCGGCCACATGCGGCTGGTGGTGGGTTGTACCCTCGATCCAGCCGAGATCGCGGCAATCGAACAAGGCGAGCGGCTGCGCGATTTGGTCGAACGACGCCTGGCCGGCGTGCCGCTTGCGCCCCCCGATGCCGGCGCTGCCGGCGCGCTCGAACTGCTCGCCTGGATGATCGCCCGCGGTCACCTCACGGTGAAGGTGGCGGTCCCATGCGCCGTCGACCGCACGCCGATCCCCAGTCACGGAATCTTCCACGAGAAGGCGGGCATCATTCAGGATCGCACCGGCGACCGGATCGCCTGGAACGGCAGCCTCAATGAGACCCCTGCCGGCTGGCAGCACAACTGGGAGAGCATCAACGTCTACACGAGCTGGGGAGCGGAGCCGGAGCGGGTGAGCCGCGAAGAGGAGAACTTCGCGCGGCTCTGGGCCGGTCGCGCCCGGCGGGTGATCGTGCTCGATGTCCCGGAGGCGGCGCGCCGCGACCTGATGCGCTTCATGCCCACCGGCGATCTGCCCGCGCGCCTGCAGGAGGGGGACATCGTTCCAAGCGAGCAAGCTACGGTCACCACGAAAGACGAGGCTCCGGCGGCCATCGATCGGAGGGGCTTGGTATGGACCTTCATCAACGAGGCGCCCGGTCTGAGCCCGGGCGGCGCTCGCGTCGGCGAAGCGACTGCTGCGGTGACGCCGTGGCCGCATCAGGTGCGGGCGTTCGAGCGCCTCTACGCCGAGTGGCCGCCGAAACTCCTGATCGCCGATGAGGTAGGACTCGGCAAGACGATCCAGGCGGGAATGCTGCTGCGGCAAGCGTGGCTGGCGGGGCGGGCGCGGCGGATTCTGATCCTGGCTCCCAAGGCGGTGCTCGGCCAGTGGCAGATCGAGCTGCGCGAGAAGTTCAATCTCAATTGGCCGATCTACGACGGCCGCAAGCTGATCCGGTACCCCTCGCCGGCGCTGCGCGGGCGGCATGAGCGCGAGGTCGACCCTCGGCAGTGGCACCGCGAACCGGTCGTGATCGCGTCAAGTCATCTGCTGCGCCGGCGCGATCGGGCGGAGGTGCTGCTGCAGGACGCCGAGCCGTGGGATCTGGTGGTGCTCGACGAAGCCCATCACGCCCGCCGGCGCGCGGCAGGGTCAGCCAGCGAAGGCGGCCCGAACGCGCTGCTGCGCCTGATGCGGGAGCTCAAGGAGCGTACCGAGGGCCTGGTATTGCTCACCGCGACGCCCATGCAGGTGCATCCCGTCGAAGTATGGGATCTGTTGAGCTTGCTGGGGCTGCCGCCGGAATGGACGGCGGAGGCGTTTCTCACGTTCTTCGACGATCTCGCCCAGCCGAACCCGTCGCCGGAGGCGCTGGACCGCATGGCGCGGCTGTTCCAGGCGGTAGAACGGGAGTATGGATCCGGCGCCAAAGCGGAGGCCGCGCGCATCACCGGGCTGTCGTCGCTGAAGGCCAACAAGGTGCTCCGCGCCCTGCGCGACGAGGCCGGTATTCCACGCCGGCGGTTGGAGACTGACGAACGCCGTGCCGCCCTGGACGTGATGCGCGCGCACACACCGATTCGGCATCTCATCTCACGCCATACCCGCGCGCTCCTGCGGCGGTACTTCGACGCGGGGATGCTTTCGACCCCGATTGCGCAACGACAGGTCGACGACCGCTTCATCGAGATGACGGAGGCGGAGCGAGACCTGTACGCGGCGGTCGAAGCGTACATCGCGAGCACCTACAATCAGGCGGCGGCCGCCGAGCGGTCGGCGGTCGGGTTCGTGATGACGATCTACCGGCGGCGGCTTGCCAGCAGTTTCCGGGCGCTGTGCGCCACCCTGGAGCGGCATCTGGAGGCGATCGAGAGCGGCGACCGCGCGCACCTGTCCGGCCTCGACGAAGATGCGCCCGATGACGAAACGGCGGACGAATTGCTCGACGCCGACGAGATTGCGGAGCGCGAGCGGCAGGCCCTGGATGCGGAGGAACGGTCCGACATCGAGCATCTGCTCAGCCGCGTGCGGCTGTTGCCGCCAGACAGCAAGTGCTCGCACCTGACGGAAGTCCTCGCTCAACTACGACGGGACGGATACCGCCAGGCGATGGTCTTTACCCAGTACACGGACACCATGGACTTCCTGCGTGATGAACTGAGCAACAACGGCGACTGGCGGCTGATGTGCTTCTCGGGCCGCGGCGGAGAGATCCCGTCCGCGGACGGCTCATGGCGCGCCATCGGCAGAGACGACGCGAAACGCCGCTTCCGAGACCGGGAGGCCGACGTCCTGCTCTGCACCGACGCGGCCGCCGAGGGTCTGAACTTCCAGTTCTGCGGCGCGCTGATCAATTACGACATGCCCTGGAACCCGATGCGGGTCGAGCAGCGAATCGGCCGCATCGATCGCCTCGGCCAAGCCCATGCCACCATCCGCATCGTCAACCTGCACTACGAGGGCACGGTCGAGACCGATGTCTACCGCGTCCTCAGAAACCGCATCGGTCTGTTCGAGACGGTAGTGGGCCGCCTGCAACCGATCCTGGCGGAGTTGCCGCAAGCCATCGCCAAGGCGGTGCTTCCGGCCGGCGTGCGGGACGCCGCGGGACGCGCCAACCTGGCCGATACGATCGAACGCCGCGCCCGCGAAGCCGAGACCGGCGGCTTCGAGATCGACGCCGTCTTGGGAGACGACCTCACCATGCCGGAGCAGGCGCCGTCGCCCGTCACCATGGACGACCTCGACCGGATCATCGCCTCCTCCGACCTGATGCCCCCCGGCGCCGATGTGCAGCCGCTGGGGCACCGCGAATACGGCCTGCTCGCCCCCGGCATGCCCGAGCCCCTGCGGGTGACCACCGACCCTGCCTACTACGAAGAGAACGCCGAAAGCGTCGAGCTGTGGTCGCCCGGCAATCCACTGTTCAAGCCTCCCGAGTTCCTGCCGCCTGCCGACCAGTTGCCGCCCGGTCGCACCCTCAAGGAGATTCTGGAGCGCTGACTTACGATGCAGCAGTATTCCCCATTCGACAAACCCATCAACGATCTGCAGTCACCCATCGGTCGAACCGTCCGCCGGTGCGAGGGTGTCGGCTACGTCACGCAGTCTCCGACCATCCGGCTCCGGCAGATCACCGAACTTCACATGCCCCACACCGTGACCGGTGCGCCCGTCCCGGGTGGCGCATCACGGCGGAAGATCTTCTCCTCCCAGCTCCGCTCCGGCGACCGATCGAACACGATCAGGTGGCCCGCCTCCGCCCCGCATCGGTCCATGTAGGCGCGCGTCTGTTCCAGCCCCTCCGCGATGGTCCGCTCCAGCTCGCCCCGCCGCACCTTGCACTCCACCACCCAGCGCCGTTCGCGCCCGCCCTGCGGCCACACGATCAGCAGGTCCGTGCGCCCGCTGCCCAGCGCATACTCCCGCTCGATGCGCCCGCCGCCGTTCACGATCCGCTGCAGGTGCGCCTGCAGCAGCAACTGCGGGCCGGCCTCGTGGTACCGCTCGAAGCGCTGCACCCAGTGCTCGGAATGCTCGCGGAAGAACGTCTGGAACGCCGCGATCAGCCCCGCCACGTCCAGCCCGCCGTCCGTGCCCACGTACCACGCCATCCGCTGCGGCAGGCCCGCCTGCACCGCGTAGTTCAGATGCCGAGGCACCACCTCGGCATAGATCGGGTTGGCGATGTGCGGTGTGCCGTCCGTGTCCTGCGCCACCAGTCCCAGGTCGCAGACGTAGGCGACGTCCTCGGTCGACCACGCCTGCTCGTCGGCGCCGCTCAGGATCGGCTCCACCACGCGCCGCACTCGTTCTTCGCGCAGCTTGTTCGCCAAGTCGTCGATATGGGTGTCGTGGCGCAGGATCAGCCGTTCCTGCGCCGCCAGGACGGCTTCCGCCGTGATCGGCCGGGATCGGTTCCGCCCCGGCTTGTGGCGGAAGCAGGCGTCGTAGCACAGTGCGTTCACCAGCCACGGTTGGCCGGCGGTACGCGTGCCGATCAGCTCCAGCGCCTGTTCGGTGAATGCCTGCCCGGTCTCGGCCGTATGCTGTGCAAGCAGCGCCCGTATCTCCCGCTCGGAGAAGTCGCCGAGCCGCAACGACTCCGACTTGATGTTGAAGGCGCTGCCGCCGAGCACCATCCGGTTTTCGGCGGTCGAGTGGATGCGATAGTCGCGCACGTCGCGCACCCCGCACAGGACGATGCTGTGCGGGAAGCGCGCCGGGCGGTCGACGTAGCCGGTGCGCAACTGCCTCAGCACCGCCAGCAGGGTGTCGCCCACCAAGGCGTCGATCTCGTCGATCAGCACCACCAGCGGCCGCGGGTCGGCCATGCTCCAACGCAGCAGCGCCTGGCGCAGCGCCTGCCCCGGCCCGACGCGCTGCAGTACGGCGGGCCAGAGGTTCTCCAGCGTCTCGTCGCCCAGCGTCACGCTTGCCTGGAGCGCCAGCTCGGCGAGCACGGTGCGCATGCCCTCCGTGACGTTCTCGCGTGCTGCCTGGCCGGCCTCGACGTTGGCGTACACGCAGCGCCAGGAGCCCGCCTCGCCGCTGTTCAGGAGGTCGCGCAGCGCCAGCAGCGCCGAGGTCTTGCCGGTCTGGCGCGGCGCGTGCAGCACGAAGTACTTCTTGTCCGACACCAAGCCGAGCACTTCGTCGAGGTCGATCCGCTCCAGCGGCGGGATGTGGTAGTGGTCCTCCGGATCGATCGGGCCCGCGGTGTTGAACTTGCGCACGCTGGCGCCATTGTCGTCGCGAGTGGCGCGCCTGTCATCCTCGCGGTGGCGCCGGAGGATCACCGGGCGCCCAGGCGCTCCAGCTCGTCGTCGATGGTGGCGGCGATGGCTTCGAAGGGGACCGCGCCGGTCAGCGGGCGGCCGTTCACGAACAGCGCCGGCGTGCCCGACACCCCCGCCGCGGCTCCGGCGCGGATGTCGTTTCGCACCGTCTCGTCGTGCCGCCCGGAGTCGAGACACGCGTCGAACGCGGTACGGTCCAGGCCGATCCGGCCGGCCTTGTCCTTGAGATCGGGCACCGACAAGGTGGCCTGCTCGGCGAACATCAGGTCGTGCATCTCCCAGAACATCCCCTGTTCGCCGGCGCAGAGCGATGCCTCGGCGGCTTTCTGTGCGTCGGCATGGATGTTGGCCAGCGGGTAGTGGCGGTAGACGATCCGCAGCCTGTCCCCGTACTCGCGCTTGGCGCGCTGCAGGGCCGGCTGGACCCTGGCGCAGTAGGGGCACTCGAAGTCCGAGAACTCGACGATGGTCACCGGCGCATCCTGGGGTCCGAGGGTTGCGAAGCCGTCGGCGGCCACGTCCACGCGAAACGGCTCGAGTCGGTATTCGACCGCGAACCGTCGTTCCAGCACGGTGAGAAACTCGGCCTCGGCGCGCTGCTCCGCCTGCTGCCGCAGGAACGCGCGGATCTGACCCGCTACCTCCGCCAGCGCGTACGGGATGCGGCTTCGGTTCTCGCGGTAGAACGCCTCGATCTCCTGGTTCTCGATCGGCGGCACCGTCTCGTGGACCGACGCCAGGATCGCTTCCACGGTCATTCCGGTGCGGCCGGCTTCCAGGTCGAGCAGGCGCTCGTGCACGAGCTGCCTGAGGAACGTCTGCAGCACCTCGTCCTGGTTCCGGTCCGCTTCGACCTGACAGCGCAGGCGTTCGAGCTCGGTCTCCTCCAGGGAGAACGCGGCCACCGTCAGGAGCTCGGCGCGCTGTACCGGCTGGTCGCCGATGGTCGCCACCACCTCGTCGTCCGCCCACGGTGTCACGGCGCCAGCGAGCAGCAGCGCAACTCCGAACCAGACGAGGCGGGTTGACGGACGGGTCATTCGAACGACCTCAACCGGAGCGCGTTCGCGATCACCGACACCGACGACAGGCTCATCGCCACGGCGGCGATGACCGGCGACAGCAAGACGCCCACGAGCGGATACAGCACGCCGGCGGCCACCGGCACGCCGACGCCGTTGTAGATGAAGGCGAAGAACAGGTTCTGGCGGATATTGCGCATGGTAGCCCGGGCAAGGCGGTGAGCGCGAACCAGGCCGTCCAGATCTCCGTGCACCAGCGTGATGCCGGCACTCTCGATCGCCACGTCGGTGCCGGTGCCCATGGCGATGCCCACGTCCGCGGCGGCCAGGGCAGGCGCGTCGTTCACGCCGTCCCCGGCCATCGCGATCTTCAGGCCGCGGGCGCGAAACGAATCGATCAGCGCGCCCTTGTCCTCCGGTCCGAGCTCGGCATGCACCTCGTCGATGGCGAGCTCGCTCCCGACCAGATCGGCCGTGCGCCGGTTGTCACCGGTGGCCATGACGATCCGCAGCCCGGCGTCGCGCAGCGAGCTGACGGCCTGCGCCGCCGTGTCCTTCACCTGGTCGGCGACGGCGATGAGGCCGGCGGGCGTGCCGTCGATCGCCACGAACAGCACGGATCTCCCTTCCTCCTGCAGCCGGTCCGACGTCGCACGCAGCGGCGCGGGGTCGACCCCGGCGTCGCGCATCATCGCGCCGTTGCCCAGCGCCACCTCGTGAGCGTCGACGCGGCCGCGGACCCCCTTGCCGGCGACCGCGGCGAAATGGCCCGGATCGGCGTCGAGACGCTCGACCCCGCGGTCACCGGCCCCTTCCACGACGGCGTCCGCCAGCGGATGTTCCGACCCGCGCTCCAGCGTGGCGGCCAGCGAGAGCACCCGGTCGGCCTCGAATCCGGGCGCGGGGACCACGTCGGTCAGCGCCGGCCGGCCCGTGGTCAGGGTTCCGGTCTTGTCGACGATCAGGAGATCTACGTCGGCGAACCGCTCCAGGGCTTCCGCGTCGCGGATCAGCACCCCGGAACGGGCGCCGCGCCCGGTCGCCACCATGATCGACATCGGCGTCGCCAGACCGAGCGCGCACGGGCAGGCGATGATAAGGACGGTGACGGCTGCGACTACCGCAAAGGACAGCGCCGGCGGAGGGCCGAGCAGCAGCCATGCGGCGCAAGCGACCACGGCGACGGCGACGACCGCCGGCACCAGCCAGCGGGCGATCCGATCCGCCAGCGCCTGGATCGGCGCGCGGCTGCGCTGGGCGCGCGCGACCAGGTCGATGATGCGCGCCAGCAGGGTGTCGGCGCCGACCCGTTCGGCGCGCATCACGAAGGAGCCGGACCGGTTCAGCGTGCCGCCGGTGATCACGGCTTCCGCCGTCTTCTCCACCGGTATCGGCTCTCCGGTGAGCATGCTCTCGTCGACCGAGCTGTGCCCGGACAGCACGACGCCGTCGACCGGAATGCTCTCCCCGGGACGCACGCGGAGCCGGTCACCCGGCTGCACCTGCTCCAGCGGCACGTCCTCCTCTCCGTCGTCGAGTACCCGTCTGGCACTGGCGGGTGCCAGGCCGAGCAGCGCCCGCAGCGCGTCGCCGGTACGTTCGCGAGCCGACAGCTCCAGCACCTGACCGGTGAGGACCAGGATGAGGATGACCGCCGCGGCCTCGAAGTAGACCGGAGGCAGGCCGTGCGCGTCGCGCAGCGACACCGGGAACAGGCCCGGCGCCAGAACCGACGCCACGCTGAACAGGTAGGCCGCTCCCGTACCCAGGGAGATCAGCGTCCACATGTTGGGGCTGCGGTTCCTGATCGACGTCCAGCCGCGCTCGAACACCGGGTTCGCCAGCCAGACGATGATCGGCGTCGTCAGGACGAGCTGAAGCCACACGTGCAGGCGGGCGCCGAGCCAGTCGACGACCGGTACGCCCACGTGCGCCCCCATCTCCAGCAGGAAGACCACCAGCGCCAGCGGTGCGCCGATGCGCAGCCGCCGCCGGAAGTCGGTCAGCTCCGGGTTCGGGCCGTCGGCCGCCGCCGGCGCGATCGGCTCCAGTGCCATGCCGCAGTGTGGGCAGGTTCCCGGCTCGTCCTGGACGACCTCGGGATGCATGGGGCAGGTGTAGCCGCTGCCCTGCGTCGCCGGTGCCGTGGCTTCCGGCGCGGGACGGCTGTCCAGCCACTGCTCCGGAGCTTCCGCGAAGCGCTGCATGCAGTGCGCGCAGCAGAAGTAGTAGCGGCGGCCTTCGTGCTCCAGCGAGGGAGGCCCGGCCGCCGGATCGACGGTCATGCCGCAGACGGGATCGGTGGTCGTCATGGAGTCCTCACCATCAACGGAGTGAATGGTCGCCTCGTGAATCCACTCGATATGAGAGCAGCTTGGCCGACTCTGGCTGCAGCGCGATCAACAGCCCGCGGGTCAGTTGCTCACCTGTCAGGCTCTCCCCGACACCGGAGCTCTCGTCTCTCACTCGGTAGCGGGCCGCCGGGTCCACGGCCCGAAGAGCAATCCGCTGTTCGCGCATTTCGCCCGCGACACGAAAGGCGAAGACGATGCCCTCCTCAGATCCCGCGGCAAACTGCATGACGTTCCAGTCTGCCTCCGACTGAGGCTGCGGTAGCAGCCGGTAATAGTCGAGCATCAGGAGATGGCGTACCCGCTTGTAGACGTCGATCCAGTGGCGGGCGCGCTCCTTGGCCGCAGCCGGCCATACGGAAATCGTGCCGTGCAGGAAGAGCTCTCCCGCCATGCGGCTCAGAAACGAGAGATCCGTGAGCTTCGCGTCGGGATGGAGCGTCATGCCAGGTCGGCCGCGCAGGCCCTTGCTCGGCGGCCACCCCAGGGAGCTGCCGAGGTAGTTGGCGGGGAAGAAGGCGTTACCGCCGGCCTGCATCGCGTGGTAGGTGTGCGGATCGGCGTTGCTGTCGCTGCACCAGCAGGCATGGTGTCGCCGCATGGTGCCGAAGTCCAGCCGCTGACCGCCTCCGGCGCAGCACTCGAGCATCAACGAGGGGTGCCGCTCGAGAAGCGTCTCCCATACCCGGTAGAGCCCCGCCAGGTGGGCGAACTTCACCTTGAGCGTCGGGTCCACGCTTTGGAAGATGGGGTGCCCGTCCATGTTGTAGTCCCAGCGGAGGTAGCGCACGTGGTAGCGCTCGATGAGGCCGCCCAGGAACTCCAGGTAATAGTCGCAGGCCTCCGGGAGACTGAAGTTGTAGAGCCGCCGGTGCGGGGTCCAGGCGCTCCCGAGCTCCGGCCCGTAGAAGAACTCGGGGTGCTCGCGCAAGATCCAGGTGCCGGGCTCGGCCTCTGCGTCGATGAAGAGCCCGAAGCGCATGCCCCGCTCCTCGACCCGGTCGACCACCCGCTCCAACCCGTCGGGAAACTTGGCGGGGTCGGGGTACCAGTTGCCGCATCCACCGGGGAACCGACCCTCGTACCAGGCGTCATCGACGATGAACACCTCGACCCCCAGCTCGGCGGCGGTGTCGATCTGGGGGTAGATGTCGCGGTCCGTGTACGGCTCCTGGATGCCGGGCCAGATGGTGTAGGCCACCGGCGGCACCACCTGGCGTCCTTCGTAGCGGGGAGTGATGTGCTCCCGGATGTAGCCACGGCTCCGGTTGGTCGCCTGCTCGAAACCCCCCTCGAAGAAGATCACGTGGGCCGGCGGCAGCTCGAGCGATTCGCCGGGCGCCAGCACCAGGTCGCGCACTGCCGGTCCCGCGTCGGCAACCAGGATCTGGTCATCCGGCTCGTAACGGACGCTCATCGTCCAGCCGGCGGACCACTCCAGCCCGATGATGAAGCCTGCGCCATCCGGCTCGATGTCGGGGCTGACGAAGACGATGGGCAGGTCCTTGGTGGAGGATTGATCGCCCTCCGCCGACAGCTCGACACCGCGGCGTGAGTGGGGGAACTGCAGGAGGTCCCATCGCGTCCAGTAGGCGCCGCGCGGCGGATAGCCGCCTCCGGGGGCGCCACCGCCGGCGGAGCTCATCACGCGCGGTGGGGTGCGGATGTCGCCGATCGACAGCAGCAGCGGGGAGAGGGCGGTGAGCGGCTGTAGAGCGGCGGCACCGATGTTGGTGAGCGTCGTCCGATAGACGGCGAAGCGGGCCCGAGGGTCGAAGCGAACGCGCACGGCCGCTTCGAGCCCGCGATCCGACGCGAGCCTGAGCAGCGTGCGATTGTCGGCCTCGCCTGTCTCCTCGAATGGGTGCCAGGAGATGAGGCGCCCTGCGACCCTCACGCCGAAGCCTGGTCCGTCCCGCAGCCTGTCAGCCAGATCTCCCGGTGCCGCGCGCCGCAGGAGATCGACCACTGTCGGGGTCGGCTCGGTCATGGTTGCGGTAGACTCTACGACCGACGCGTGCCACCCGTAAATCGCGGCGGGCTCACATCTGGCTGGGGGTTGACCTTCCAGTGACTGGAATGTCTTCTATCGGTTCCGGAGGGTGTAGCCGTGAACATCGGCGAAGTTGCGGAGGCGTGCGGTCTGCCCGCCAAGACGATTCGGTACTACGAGGAGATCGGCCTGATCAGCCCGGACCGGAAGGCGAACGGCTACCGGGACTTTCCGGAGGCGGAGGGGCACAAGCTCGCCTTCGTGGCGCGCGCCCGCTCGCTCGGCTTCTCGATCGAGGACTGCCGGGCGCTGCTCGCGCTCTACGGCGATCCCCACCGCGCCAGCGGCGACGTCAGGGACATAGCGCGGAGTCATGTCCGCGGCATCGATCGCAAGATCGCGGAGCTTGAGGGCATGCGCGACACGCTCAACCAACTGGTGGAGCGCTGCCAGGGCGATGAACGTCCGGAGTGCCCGATCCTGGACGACTTGGCGAGCGCGCCGGGGACCAGGCGATGAAGCGGCCGCTCATCCTGATCGTCGGCCTGGCGGCGCTGGTGGCCGCGGCAGCGGTGGCGGCCGTGCTTCTCTGGCTGATCCCGGGTCGGACGTCGGCGGCGCAACTCACGGCCGGGACGCTCTTCCTTCCAGACGACCGTCGGATCGTCGATCGCGGCAGGTACCTCTATCAGGCGTCCTGCGCGGAGTGTCATGGCGCCAACCTGGAAGGACAGGCGAACTGGCAGCAGCGGGGAGCCGACGGATTGATGCCCGCGCCTCCTCACGACGCGACCGGGCATACCTGGCATCACCCCGACCAGGTGCTGTTCGAGCTGACGAAGTACGGTATGCAGCGGTATGCCGGGCGTGGCTACCGTTCCGCCATGCCGGCATATCGAGGGGTTCTCTCGGACGAGGACATCATCGCCGTCATGTCCTACGTCAAGAGCCGATGGCCTGCCTCGATCCGCAGACAGCACGACTCTCTCAACGCCAGGAGTGCCGGGCAGTCCAGCCTGCATCGGTGGGACGCGCTGATCGCGCTGGCCGCCCGAGCCGACAGATAGCGGCCCCGCAGGTTCGCGCTGCCGCAGGACGCATCGCCGTGTGTCGCAGGACGGGCTCCCGATGACGCCGGTACGGGTGGACGAGCTGGCGCGCGTCGAACGAGGGCTTGCGGCGCGCGCCGCCGAGGTGCGTGCCGGTCGGGCCGCGCTGCGCCGCGCGTGCCGCGCGGCGGGGGTCGACGAGCCGCGTTCGCTCTGGGTGGCATCCGGCGCCGGCGGGCGGTTCCGGCCGGCGGTGGCGGTACGCGAGTACCTGCCGGACAGGCAGCGCGAGGTGGTGGTCGACCTGTCACAGACCGGAACGGCTCATGAGCTGGAGTCGAGGGTCCGGCCCCTTCTCGCCGGAGCGATCACCGGTGAGGGAGGCGGCGACCTGCCGATCGGCGGCTTCGCCCCGTACCGACGCAGCCCGATCTGGGGGTTGAACCGCGCCTTCTGGAAGCATGCAGAGCGCTACATGGCGGCCAGCGGGGGGGACTACCGCGACGCCGTGGGCGGGTCTCCCGACCTGATCCGGCCGCTGGTGCGCGAGCGGGCCGAGCGCCTCTGTGCTTCGCTGCGGAGGGTTCGTGACGGCCGGAAGTCGGACGCGCGCCCGGATCTGGCGTATCTGAGCATCGGCGCCTCCGGAGCGGAGGGGCCGTGCCTGTTCGCGGAGGAGCTGACCCGCGCCGCGGCGGCCGAGCCGGTCGGCCTGGAAGGGGTGTGCTACCTGGTGGCGGACCTGTCGCCGGAGGTGCTGGGGGCGGTCCGCGCCGCGCTCGGGGATCGGCATGGCGCGCTTCGCATCGGCTATCTGCAACTCGACCTGCGCTCGCCGGCGCCGGCCCTCGCCCCATGGCGCGGCCGGATCCTGCACGCCCATGTCGGCAACCTGTTCGACAACCTGCCGGCCGATCATGTCGAGTGGCTCGACGGGCGATGCTACCTGGTAGAGGGGCTGCTCCATCTCCCGGCGGCCGCGGCCGGAGCTCTCGCCGCGCGGTATGGCCTGGGTAGCGGGCTCCTGCGCGAGGCGCTCGACGACCCATCCGCCTGCCTGCCGGAGCGCCTGCATGCCGTCGCCGGAGCCGAGCAGGCGCATCGTCTCTGGCGGGACCTCTACCGCGGGCTGCGCATGGGCGAGCGGCTGGTACCGGCTCCGCCGGAATTTGTGCCCGATAGCCTGCTCCCGTGCCCGGCCGACGGGCGGATGGCGCTGTCCAACGACGCGATCGAGAGCGGCCTGACCCTGCTGGGGCTGCTCCACGAGCGGGGCGTGCTGGAGATCGTGGACATCATGGCCGCCGACGCGCGGCAGTACGCCGGCCGCTTTCGGACGACCGCGAAGTACGACGGCTCCGCCGTCGAGTGGTTCAACGCCGCCCTGTTCGAAGCGCGCGTGCGCCGGAAGATGCCCGGCTGCGCGGTCGACTACCGGTCGCTCGGCGGGTTCGGCAAGCCGCGGATGACCAGCATGGAGATCCGCCGTTCCGGGCGGGAACGGCGGCGGGCCGCTCGCGGCCCGGACGCGGGCATGCCGCCTTCCTGAGTAAGGAAGCGGCACGCCCGGAGAGCGCGGTTACATCATCGCGTCGCCGACGCTCACTCCGATCATCTCGGACGGTGGGGGATACGTCCCGCCGGTCACGATGACGTAGACGACGCCCATCTCGTCCGCTCCGGTGTCGGGGCCGGACTGGCGAGGCGCCTGGTTGGCGCCGGCGCCGATCTCTTCGTCTGCCTCGGTGCCGGCGTCCCAGAGCTCCACCTTGCCGGTCATGTCGCCCTTCATCGCCATCCCGTCGTCGCCGGCCAGGTCCAGGCCCCTGCCGGGGGCAAAGAACCAGTCGTTCGACTGCACGAACATGGTGGCGAAGTACAGGCGGCTGCCCGGCTTCGGATCCACGGTGAACGAGTAGCTGCCGCCCGGCAGCAGCGGCCCTGGACCGTCGGCGCCGTCGGGCGTATTGAACACGCCGTACGCGATGACGCCGGCCATGCCTTCCAGCGAGGCCGCCAGCATGGACGGGTTGCCGTCCTCGGCCAGTGCCTCCAGGCCGTTGCCCGCGTCCGCCGCGTAGGCGGTGAACAACGGGTTCGGCGTTCCGTCTTCGACCAGCGCCCACACGCCCGGAGCCAGTGGCGTCGTCAGGCTGGCGTCGGCCGAAGTGTTTTCGATGGTCACCCGAACATCGGACCAGGCGACCCCCGCCGCGACGGCGAACGCCGCGGCTGTCAGCACGATAGTCAGTCGTCTCATAGTCAGAACCTCGAGTATGGATGGAACGTAGGACTTCGCTTGTTCCCGAGGAAAGCCCCATTCCGAGCTTTCAATGATCCGGCCGGGGCCGGCGATGCCGGCGTGCCTCAGCGCCGCCCCGCCGGGTTGACAGACATGCATTCCGGTCCCATATTTCAGCCGTCGGAGCGCCTACAGCGCCCGGATTATTCCCCTTTTGTCTCCTTCGTCTAGCGGTTAGGACACCGGGTTTTCATCCCGGCAACAGGGGTTCGACTCCCCTAGGAGATAAGTTGCAACGGCCCGAGTCCGGACAGCGGGGCAGCGTGACCCCTGACGACGCGATCGCGTCCCGGTTCGGCCGTATCCGTGGGTGCGCGGTACATCTGGTCGGCATCGCCGGACAGGGAATGTCGGCGCTTGCGGAAGTGCTGCAGGCGCGCGGCGCCACCGTTACCGGCTCCGATGTCGACGAACCGTTCTTCACCACCCCTGTGCTGGAGCGGATCGGCGTGCCGGTGCTTCCGTTCGACGCCCGCAACGTGCGCGACGCCGACTTGGTGGTGTTCTCGGCGGCCTACGACCCGGATCGCCACCCGGAGTTGCGGGCCGCGCGGGAAGCCGGCCTGATGCTCGTCAATTATCCGCAGGCGCTGGGGGCGCTGTCCGCGCACTGCGAAGCGGTCGCGGTCTGCGGCACGCACGGCAAGACCACCATCACCGCGATGCTCGGTACGCTGCTGGACGTCCTGGAGCTGCCGGCGACGGTGCTGGTCGGCAGCTCGGTGTCAGGCTTCGGCGACCGCAGCACGCTCAACCGGGGCACCGAGTTGCTGGCGGCGGAGACCTGCGAATACCGGCGCCACTTTCTGCGTTACCACCCGGATCGGATCGTGCTCTCCGGCGTCGAGTGGGAGCACGTCGACTACTTCGCCGACTACCGGGACACGGTGGCCGCGTTCGTGCAGTTCTGCCGTCGGCTCCCGCACGGCGGCGAGCTGATCTACGACGCCGACGATGCCGGCGCCGCCGACGTGGCGGCGGCCGTCGCGGCCGAGCGGGCCGACGTGACCCGCACGCCGGTCGGCCGCGCCGCGGCCGGCCCCTACCGGTTGCACGGCGTGACGCTCGCGGCCGGCCGGACCGGGTTTCGGCTCGCCGCGTTTTCCGGGGAGCTCACCCTGCGCGTGCCCGGTCTGCACTCCGCCAAGGACGCGGCGCTCGCCGTGGCTGCAGCGATGTCGCTGCACCGGGACCGCCGGGGCCACTCGCCCGACGTCGAGGACGTGGCGCGGGGGTTGTCCGCATTCGCCGGCACGCGGCGGCGCAGCGAGGTGGTCGGCGAGGCGGGCGGCGTGACCTTCGTCGAGGACTACGGGCACCACCCGACCGAGATCCGCGTGACCCTGGCCGGGCTGCGGCGCTTCTTCGGGGAGCGGCCGCTGGTCGTCGACTTCATGCCGCACACCTTCTCCCGCACCGATCGGCTGCTGGAAGACTTCGCCACTGTCTTCGGCGACGCCGAGCGGGTCATACTGCACGACATCTATGCATCGGCCCGCGAACGCAACGACTCTGGAATCTCGGGTACGGACCTGTGCCGGGCGGTCGAGCACCACCACCCGGCGGTCGCCTACACGCCGCGTGTCGACGACGACGAAGCCCTGGAGCTTGCCAGGCGTTCGGTCCGGCCCGGCGACGTGTTCGTGACCATGGGGGCGGGGGACAACTGGAAACTGGGCGAGCGCCTGCGCGAACGCCTGCTCCGGGCAGATCGTGCGTGATGAAGAGCATGACCGGGTTCGGGCGGGCCGAGCGCCACGTGGACGGGATCGACATCACCGTCGAGGTCCGCAGCTACAACAACCGGTACCTTGACGTCAGCGTCTCGGTGCCGCAGGAGCTCAACTCCGTGGAGTCGGCGCTGCGGGCACTGGTCGCCGGCCGGATGTCGCGCGGGCGCGTGGATCTGCAGATACGGATGACCGGGGCGATAACGCGGCCGCAGGTGAGGACCGAGGGGGCAAGAGCGGCCGCCGACCTGCTGCGTGGGATCGCCCGCGCGGCGGGCGTGAGCGAAGAGGTCACCGTACGGGACATACTGGACGCCGACCGGCGGCTCGGGCTCGGCGTGATCGACGCACCCGACCGGAACGACGCGGACCCGGAGCTCCGAGACGGCGTGCTCGATGCGGCCCGATGCTGTCTGGAGTGCCTGGACGGAGAGCGCGAGCGGGAGGGGGCGGAGCTCGCTGCCGATCTGGACGCCTGTCTGCGAAGAGTGGAGGAGGAGGCGAGCAGGCTTACTGGTCTGGCAGCCGAGTGGCAGGAACGGTTGGAGCGCGACGTGCAGATGCGCATGGACCGCCTGCTGGCGGCCGATGATGTCGCCGACCGGGTCGTGCCCGCGGTCGCGCTGCTGTTGGCGCGAGCGGATGTCAACGAGGAGCTCAAGCGGCTTGGCGCGCACCTGAATGGTATGCGCGACGGGATGGCTCTCGCACGGGGACCGCACGGCAAGAAACTCGAGTTCTACTGCCAGGAGTTGCTCCGCGAGGCCAACACGATCGGTGCCAAGGCGTCAGCGGCCGATGTCGACAGCCATGTGCTGACGGTCAAGGAGAATGTCGAGCGCATGCGCGAGCAGCTACGCAATGTCGAGTGACCGCAATGTCGAGTGACCGCAATGTCGAGTGACCGCAATGTCGAGTGACCGCAATGTCGAGTGATCGCTTCGCCACCCGCCCTTCCGGGTCATCTCAGGGCGATGAGCAGCGGATGAGCCGTTCCGGTCGCCCCGGTACTCTGCTGATCACGATTTCGGGCAAGTCGGGCTGCGGCAACTCGACCGTGTCCCGCCTGGTCGCGGAGCGTCTGGGGTTGCGGCTGATCAACTTCACGCTGCGAGACCTGGCACGCGAGCGGGGCCTGAGCTTCGAGCAGATGTGGGAGCGCGCCGAGTACGACCAGTCGGTTGACCACGAGCTCGACCGCAAGCTCATGGAGCTCGCGGCCGACGGTGAGTGCGTGCTCGGCACCCGGCTGGCGATCTGGCTGATCGAAGATCAGGACCTTTCGGTCTATCTGGAGGCGTCGCAGCAGACGCGGGCGGCGCGCATCGCGTCTCGGGAAGCGATGTCCTATCGTGCCGCGTTGGCTGCCACCGGCCAGCGCGATCGTCGCGACCGGAATCGCTATCTGCGATTGTACGACATCGATATCGATGTCGCGTCACAGGCCGACCTGGTCGTGGACACCGAGGAGCTGGACCAGCACGCCGTCGTGGGCAAGATCATCGAGGCGCTGCGCTCGCGCAACCTGCTCGACTGACCCGATCCGCCGTCCAGACGGGTCCATCCTGCGATTTGCCTGTGGCCCGCTCGATGCCGTACGATAGCCGTCGATGATTCTGCCTCTTGAACTGTTGATAGCCGACGACTCGAACCGCTATGAGCTGTGTTCGGCGACCATGCGCCGCGCCAATCAGCTCAGCCTTGCCGCCGACGAGGATGTGGAGGCCAACGGCGGCAAAGTGGTCTCCACCGCCGTCAAGCAGATCCTGACCAAGAAGGTCCGCTACGAGATAGAGCGCAAGGGCCTGTAGCGAACCCCGGTCGCGCGGCCGCGCGCGGGGTGCTGCCCTGAGCTCTCCCGCAGGTCACTCCAGGGTCGACAAGCGGCCCGGGCCGATTCCGGTGATCTTCGGACCCACTGCCGTGGGCAAGTCGGAGGCGATCGGTTCCGTGGTCGGCCCGCATGACGAGGTCATCAGCGCCGATGCCCTGCAGGTCTACCGGTATCTGGATATCGGCACCGCCAAGCCGACGCGGGCCGAGCGCGGACGGTTCGGCCACCATCTGCTCGACGTCGCCGATCCTGACGAGCAGTTCGATGCCGGTCGCTTCGTCCGCCACGCGGAGGCCGCGCTTGCCGACATCGCCGACCGCTCATGCCGCGCGCTCATCGTCGGCGGGTGCGCGTACTACCTGCGCACGCTGGTCTGCGGACTGCCGGCGTCGCCGCGCGGCGACCCTGCCATCCGCGACCGCCTGACACGCAGGCTGCATGCGGAAGGCAGGCAGGTGCTGCGCGGCGAGCTGGAGGCGGCCGACCCGGAGTCCGCGTGCCGCATCCACGCGAACGACACCTACCGCATCGTGCGCGCGCTGGAGGTTCTGGCTGCCACTGGCCAGCCGCTCTCCTGCTTTCGCGTGCCGGACCGCCCTGCCGAACCCGGCCGTTTCCGACTGATCGGGCTGCAGCGACCGCGTGAGGAGCTGGTCAGCCGTATCGACGGGCGGGTGGATGCGATGCGCGCCGCCGGATTCGCCGAAGAGGTGCGCGGGCTGTTGGCTCGCGGTTACTCGCCGAGCTGCCCGGGGCTGCGCGGCATCGGCTATCGCGAGCTCTCGGCGGCGCGGGGATCGGCCGCCGAGGAGGTGTGGGAAGAGATCAAACGCAGCACGCGGCGCTACGCCAAGCGTCAGATGACCTTCTTTCGGTCGCTGCCGGGCGTGAACTGGATCGGCGCCGACGATCACCGTGCACTGCGATCCATGATCGGCGATCCATGATCGGCGATCGATGATCGGCGCTTCATGATCGGGAGCCACGCCGGACTGCGGATCGTTCTGTTGACAGCCGCCGCCGTTGTGCCGATACTCCGCACCATCCCATCGACAACCCCCAACAGGAGCGCTGATGCCTTGCGGTCGTAAACGCAAGCGGCACAAGATCGCTACGCATAAACGAAAAAAGAAACTGCGAAAGAACCGCCACAAGAAGGCATAGACATCGGGAGCGTGTGGCCGAGCCTGTCGATAGGTTGTCGGCCGCGGTCGCCGGTCTGAGACCGGCGGCATCCACGATGCATCTGTCCCGCCCAAGGCGCAGCCCCCGGCGAGCCCGCCGGCCCTTCCATGCAGATACTCTGGAATAGCGGCGACGGAGCGGCCCGCCCGCCGGGCGGCGAACGCCTCCTGGACCTGCGCCGCAAGACGGTGATGGGCGTGATCAACCGCACGCCCGACTCGTTCTTCCCGGCAAGCCGGTCCGCGTCTGCCGACGAGGCGTTTCGGCAGGCGCGCGCAATGGCGGCCCGCGGCGCCGCGATCATCGACGTGGGCGGTGAATCCACCCGACCCGGATCCGATCCCGTGGACGCCGCTGACGAATGTGAACGCGTGCTGCCGGTCATCGAGCGTCTGCGTGCCGTGTCCGACGTCGCCATCTCGATCGACACACAGAAGCCGGTGGTTGCGGAACGCGCGCTGGATGCCGGGGCAGATCTGATCAACGACGTGGCCGCGCTGGCAGACCCGCGCATGCGGGCGCTTGCGGCCGAACGCGACGTACCGGTGGTTCTCGTGCACATGCGCGGCACGCCCAAGACCATGCAGCGTGCGCCGCGCTACGACGCGGTCGTCGAGGAGGTCACGGCGGAGTTGCAGGTCGCCATCGATAGGGCGCTTGCGGCCGGGGTACGCGAAGCTCAGATCATCGTCGATCCGGGCATCGGCTTCGGCAAACGGATCCAGGACAACCTGGTGATCCTTCGTGAGGTGGGCGCGTTCCGCCGGCTGGGCCGTCCGCTGCTGATCGGCCTGTCTCACAAGTCTTTTCTCGGCAGAGTTCTGGGGGATCGGCCGGTCGATGGGCGGCAGGCGGCGTCGATCGTGGGCGGGTGCCTTGCCCTGGCCGGAGGGGCCGATATCATTCGGGTGCATGACGTGGCTTCCGCCGTCGACACCGTCCGCCTGCTGGAAGCGGTGAGGGGAGGGACGATCCGGTGATCCTGGGGCTGGGAATCGACGTGGTCCATCCGCGGCGTCTGCGTCGCTGGCAGGAGTGGCCCGGCCTGTTCGAGCGGTTCTACCATCCCGATGAGCTGGCGGAGTGCCGCAAGAAGGCGGACGGCGGTCTGCTGTCGCTGGCGGCGCGGTTCGCGGCGAAGGAGGCGTTCGGCAAGGCCCTGGGATCCGGGCTGCGCGGCATGGCGCTGCGCGACATCGTCGTGACCAACGAACCCGACGGACGACCGGTGCTGCGCACGACAGGCGGCGCTCGGAAGGCGCTGGTGGCGGCCGGCGGGACGGAGGTACTGCTTTCGCTGTCGCACGAGAAGGAAGCGGCGATAGCCGTGGTGATCATCCAGGGCAGCGCGCCTGAAGCCGGCGGTTGACCGGTCGCGTCGCTTGACTCGCACCATTCGGGCGACGGTCGCGTACGACGGGACCGACTTTGCCGGTTGGCAGATCCAGAATGCGCCGCGCATTCCTGCGCCGCACACCCATCAGCCTCGCACCGTGCAGGGCGTATTCGAACAGGCACTCGCCCGCATGCACGGCCATCGGGTGCCCGTCACGGCCGCCGGCCGTACCGATGCCGGGGTGCATGCGGTCGGGCAGGTGGCGAGCTTCCGCACCGCGATCGACAGCCTTACGCCGGCGGTGCTGCCGCGCGCGCTCAACTCGTACCTGCCCGATGACGTGCGGGTCGTCGATGCGCAGGAGGCAGACGCAGGGTTCGATGCACGGCGGTCCGCGCTGTTGCGAATGTATCGCTACCAGTTGCTGCCGGGCCGGCAGCTTCCCCACTTGCGGAGGTACACGCTGTGGGTGCGCCGGCCGCTCCGGCTGGAGATGCTCAACCGGATGGCGTCGGCGACCGTCGGCGAACATGACTTCACGACCTTCGCGGCCGCCGGCGCGGTCGGATCGTCGTTCCGGCGCGTCGTCCAGGCATCCTTCTTTGCCGACGGGCCGCTGATCGTGTTCCGCATCGCCGCTCAGTCGTTTCTGTGGAAGATGGTGCGCAGCCTGGTGGGCACCATGCTGGCGCTGGAAGCCGAGTGCGGGGCAGACGCCGCCGCTCCGCAGGCGCGGATGGCAGAGCTGATCGCGGACCCGAGCCGGGAGCGGGTCGGGCAGACCGCGCCGGCCTGGGGGCTGTTCCTGGAGCGGGTCTGCTACGCGGGGGATCCGCCGCTGGTCGGCGCGCTGCCGTATGACCGTGAACGGGCGCCGGAGCGATGAGCGACGTGACTGCCGAGTACTGGCGGCTGCTGCGGCTGGCCGAGGACTACTTCGACGGTCAGACGCGCAGCGAGCGCGAGTACGAGGTCCCCGTACTCCGTTCCCCGGAGCCGGTTCCGCAACCGGGCAGCGGTCCGGCTCACCCGGATCCCTCTCGGGCCCGGCCCGAATCGACCGTGGAGGCGCTGGCGAGCATCGGCGACGAAGTGGCCGGGTGCAGGCGTTGTCCGCTGTGTGAGGGCCGTACCACCACCGTCCCCGGGGAGGGCGTTGCGAACCCGGCGGTGATGGTGATCGGCGAGGGTCCGGGCGCGGCGGAGGATCGCAGCGGGCGGCCGTTCGTGGGGCCGGCCGGCCAGTACCTCGACAAGTGGCTGGCCGCGATCACGCTCGACCGTCGCGAGAACTGCTTCATCGCCAACGTGGTCAAGTGCCGGCCGCCGGGGAACCGCGATCCCAATCCGGACGAGGTCGCCACCTGCATGCCGTACCTGGCGCGGCAGATCGACCTGCTGCGCCCCAAGGCCCTGCTTGCCGTCGGGCGGGTGGCCGCCAATCACCTGCTCGGCGTGACCCGCACGCTGGCCGAGCACCGTTCCGGTCGGCATGAGCACCGCGGCCGGCCGCTGTTCGTGACCTATCACCCCAGCGCGGTGCTGCGCGATCCGTCGCTCCGGGCACCGGTCTGGGAGGACCTGCAGAAGCTGCGCGCCTTTCTCGACCAGCCGTAGATGTGGCAACCGTAGATGTGGCAACCGTAGACGTGGGGTGCCTGAGCGTGGCGCGGTTCGTGGACCTCGCATTCAACCTCCCGATCGACAAACGGTTCACCTACCGGGTCCCGGAAGCCTGGGTCCCGGAAGCCTGGGTCCCGGAAGACGGCGGCGGTGCGATCGGCGCCCGCGCGACCGCTCCGTTCAAGGGCCGCACCCTCACCGGATTCATCGTGGCAACCCGCGACCGGCCGCCGGCGGGCGTGGAGCCTCGCGCACTCTCCCGCATCGTCGACGCGGAGCCTCTGGTCGATCGCCGGATGCTGAAGCTGGCCGGATGGATCGCCGACACCTATCTCTGCTCGCTCGGCGAGTCGCTGGCGGCCATCGTCCCCGGCGGCCGGCGCGAGTCGCTGCTGCAGGACGCGGTGCAGCCGGCGGTCGGCCGCTCGCATACGCTGACGACGGCGCAGCGCGCCGCGCTGTCGGGCATCCTGGGGACGGAGGGCGGCATCTCCTACCTGTTCGGGGTGACCGGCTCCGGCAAGACGGCGGTGTTCCTGGAGGCGACGCGCAGTACCCTGGCCGAAGGCCGGTCGGTGATCTACCTGGTGCCCGAGATCGGCCTGACCCATCAGGTGGTCGCCGCCTTCACCGCCGCCTTCGGCGATCTGGTGGCGGTGATCCACTCCGGTCTGACCCCGTCGCAGAGGCTCTCCGAATGGCGGCGGCTCCAGCAGGGACGTGCCCGCATCGCCGTCGGCGCGCGCAGCGCGGTGTTCGCCCCGGTGCACGGGCTCGGCCTGATCGTCATCGACGAGGAGCACGACGGGTCCTACAAGTCATCCGCCAGCCCGCGCTATCACGCACGTCAGGTGGCGGCGCATCGATGCCGCGTTGAGGGGGCTCGTCTGGTGATGGGGAGCGCCACGCCGTCGGCCGAGGCCTTTCTCCGCATGCAAACCGGCGCGATTCACCGTTATGATCTGCAGCGGCGGGTAGGGGGCGGCGCGCCGCCTCGGGTGCATCTCGTGCAGAGCAGCCCGAACCGTGGCGTGCTGGGCCCGGAGCTCACCGAGGCGCTGCGCCGCGTGCATGGCGAAGGCCGGCAGAGCATCCTGTTTCTGAACCGCCGCGGCTTCTCACACTACTTCCACTGTCGGTCCTGCGACTACGCGATGACCTGCGAGCGCTGCTCGGTCACGTTGACCCTGCATCGCCCGTCGGGGAGGCTCGTGTGCCACTACTGCGGCTACCGGACGAAGCCGTTGCGCGCGTGCCCGGAATGCCGATCGCTGGATGTCCGGTACGCGGGGTTCGGGACGCAACGGGTCGAGGTCGAACTGCGGCGCGTGCTGCCGGATGCGCGGATCGAGCGCGCGGATGCCGACTCGGTCCGTGCGCGGGGGACGTTCCTGGAGCTGCTGAAAGGCCTGCGCGACGGCAGCATCGACGTCCTGGTCGGTACGCAGATGGTCGCCAAGGGTCTGGACCTGCCCGGCGTGAAGCTGGTGGGGGTCGTCGATGCGGACACGTCCCTGCGTCTGCCCGACTTCCGCGCGGCGGAACGGACCTTCGCGTTGCTGGTGCAGGTGGCCGGGCGCGCCGGTCGCGCGGCCCCGGATGGCGAGGTGTTCATCCAGAGTGCCCATCCGGACGCCGCGCCGATCGCCTGCGCGGCCACCGGGCGCGTCGCGGAGTTCATGGAAGGCGAGCTCGCCGCGCGCCGTGAGCAGCGCTTTCCGCCGTTCGTGCGTCTGGTTCGCCTGGTCGTCCGCGGGCGGGATGAGGACAAGGTCACCGATGCCATCGACCGGTTGGCCGAGGTGCTGCAGGCGGAGCCGGAGATGGCCGCCGCCGGGGTGGACGTCCTGGGGCCCGCGCCGTGTCCGATCGCGAAGGTGGCGCGCAACCATCGCCACCACCTGCTGCTGCGCGCGCCGACGATGCGTCCGATCCTGGCCACGGTGCGGCGCCGTGTGATCGGGCTGCGGTTGGAGCCGGGAGTGCACCTGGAGCTGGATCTGGACCCGGTGGCCGTGCTGTAGAATCGATCAGGATGCTGCAGTTGGTCACCTATGACGACCCTCGCCTGCGTGCGCGGTCGGTGCCGACCGACCCGGAAGAGGTTCGCGACCTCGTCCGAGAGATGTTCACGACGATGTACGCGGAGGAGGGAATCGGACTGGCGGCGGTGCAGGTCGGCAGGCCGCTTCGCGTCTGCATCACCAAGGTTCAGGACGACCGGGAGCGCGTCTACATCAATCCGGAGATCATCGAGACCTCCATCGAGGAGGACACCGCGGAGGAGGGATGCCTGAGCATTCCCGGCAAACGCGCCGACATCACCCGACCGGCTCGCGTGTCCGTGCAGGCGACCGGCCTCAAAGGCCGCATCTTCCGTTTGGACGCCCAGGGGCTGCTGGCGCGGGCGATTCAGCACGAGCTGGACCACCTGAACGGCCGGCTGTTCATCGATCACCTGGACGAGCGGGAGCGTGACGTGTTGCTCGCCGACTACCAGGGCTGACGGGCGGTAGCCCGCTCGCTCCGACCACGTCGTTGACGCGCTTCGCGCCGTCGATCGATTCGTCGGCGCGTGTAGGTAGGGGTATCGGTCGCCCACACGATCTGCTATCACAGGCACATGGCGCGATATATGGAGATAACCTTGCGCAAGCGCGGGGTCGCGTGCGTTGCCGCGTTGCTCGACGACCAGGCGCCGCGCACCTGCCGGGCGGTATGGGAAGCGCTCCCTCAGGAGGGAGACGTGTACCACGCCAAGTACGCCAGCAACGAGTTCTACGCCCTGGTTCCGGCGTTCCCCGACGAACCGCTCGGCATCGAGAACGGCAGCATCGTGCCGGCCAGGGGAGACGTGGGTTACTTCTACCTGCCGGCCGGGATGCGCCTGCCGGCCGACGCGCAGCCCAGCCTGGGCGGGCAGGCGGCCGTGGACCTGGCGCTGTTCTACGACCGCAACAACATCCTGCTGTCGCCGAGCGAGGGGTACCTGACGTGCAACGTCTTTGCCACCGTCGTGCGCCATCTGGATGAGGTCACCGCCGCCGGCAACGACATCTGGCGCGCCGGCGCCATCGGCGAACGGCTCTCCTTCCGCCGTCTCGAAGGGGCCGCGCTGGAACAGTGGGAATTGACGTGAAGCGCCTCACCATCGGCGGTGTATGGCCCGACGACGTCTGGGTCGACCGCGACAAGCAACCGATGTGTGCCGACTTCGCCCGCTACCTGCCCGCGGACGTCGATCTGGTCACCGCATCGCATCCGGTCATGTCGGGTCCCAACTCCGTGGTCCTCGGCCGCGCGATCGCGGACGGCGGCACCGTGGAGGAGGCGGCGCGGCGCGTGTTGCGCCACCGGCCCGACGGCATCGCCTACTACTGCACCACCATCAGCTTCGTGCGCGGCCCCGGCGGTGACCGGCGTCTGGCCGACGCCATCGCCGCGGCAACCGGTCTGCCGGTGACCACCACCAGCACCGCGATGGTCGCCGCGTTCCAGGCCATTGGCTTGCGGCGGATCGCGGTGGCCAGCCCCTACCTGCCGGATGTCGAGGCGACGTTCGTGAGCTTCATCGAGCACCACGGCGTCGCGGTGGTGGCCAGCGAGTCGATGCATCTGCCGGCCGATCACTCCATCGTGCCGCCACAGGCGATGGCGGATCTCGCCGTGGCCGCCGACCGGCCGGAGGCCGAGGCCGTCTTCATCGGCTGCAGCGGCCAGCGGTTGGCGCGGCACCTGGCGCTCATCCAGCGGCACGTCGGCAAGCCGGTGCTGAGCGCCAATCAGGTGACCGGGTGGCACATGCTACGGATCCTGGGCCGTGAGGAGCGGATCCCGCAGCTCGGCTGCCTGGCGGACGTTTGCCCGGCGGGAGAGGCCGTTTCCTGACGAACACGACCACGGTCCCGAGTGGGTCGCGGCTCGGGCCGATGGTGCGGGGTCGCAACTGCCGCCCGCGCGGTACATCCGCCATACTGCGGTCGTGCGCGTGTTGTTCGCCGGTACGCCGCGGTTCGCGGTGCCGGCGCTGGCGGCGGTGGCGGACCGGTTCGAGGTCTGCGGCGTGCTTACCGCTCCGGACCGGCCGGCGGGGCGCGGCCGCCGGTTGAGCCCGGCGCCGGTACGACAGGAGGCCGACCGGCTGGGGTTGCCGGTGATCGCGCCCGCGCGGCTCGATGACGCCGCGCTGCAGGAGGTGGCCGCGGTGCATGCTGATGTGCTGGCGGTGGCCGCCTACGGCGTGATCTTCACGCAGCGCTTCCTCGACCTGTTCGCGCGCGGCGTGGTGAACGTGCATCCGTCGCTCCTGCCTCGGTTTCGCGGCGCCGCGCCGATTCCCGCGGCCATCCTCGCCGGCGATCGGCAGACCGGCGTCACCATCCAGCGGGTGGTGCGGCGCCTGGACTCCGGGCCGGTCATGGCCACGCGGACCCACCCCCTCGACGGCACCGAGACCACCGGACGGCTGACCGAGTCCCTGGCGGAGGCGGGTGCCGAGTTGTTGGTCGAAGTGCTGACCGGCATGGCACGGGGAACGGTCGCGGAGGTAGTGCAGGTCGAGGAACAGGCCACCTATTGCGCGAAGGTGACGGCCGCCGACGGTCGGATCGACTGGAACGCTCACGAGGCGGTGATGGTCGAGCGAATGGTGCGTGCCTATGATCCCTGGCCGCGTGCCCACTGCCGGCTGGGAAATCGCCGCCTCAATCTGCTGGCCGCGCGCGTGACCGCCGAGCTCCCGCGGGGTGTGCCCGGGCAGGTCGCTCGCATCGACAGCCGTCACGGGATCCTGGTACACACCGCGCGGGGCGCGCTGGGAGTCACCGAGCTGCAGCTCGAAGGCCGGCGCGCCATGGATTGGAAGTCGTTCGCCAACGGCTACGGCGGCCTCTCGGGAATGCGGCTCACGTGAGCGACACACATCCCGGTTCACATCCCGGTTCACATGGCGTGACCTTCCCGCTGGCGGTGCTGATCGCGGCCGTCCTGGTCGTGACGGCCGTCGCGGCGTTCTTCATCTCGGTGCGCGGGGAGGAGGAGACGCAAGTACCGGCGATCATCGGCGAGAATCTGCTTGAGGCGATGGAGCAGCTCCAGGAAAAGGGGTTGGTCGCCCGCGTGGAGGGACGCTTTTCGTCCGAGGTGCCGATCTGGCGGGTGATGGTACAGACCCCGGAGGCCGGGTCCCTGGTCAAGGCCGGCCGGCCGGTCACGCTGGTGGTCAGTCGGGGCCGCGCCATCCCCACGGTGGGTGACTACCTGGGGAGAGACATCGACGAGGTGCGCCTGGAGTTGCAGACGCAGTCGGCCACCGGTGAGTCGCCGATCAGGATCCGCGAGGACGGTCCGCGCATCTCGGATCCCAGGCGGGCCGGAACGATCCTGGGACAGAGTCCGGATCCGGGGACGGAAGTTGCCCAGGAGCTGACGATCCTGGTTACGGTGAGCCGCGGGCCCAAGGGCGACCTGGTTGAAGTTCCCCATTTCGTCGGCACGACCTACCACGATGCGCTTGCAACGCTGGCGGAGCGCAACCAGGCGTTCGTCTTCACGGTCCGTCCGTCCGGTGACGAGGACCGGCCGGGGACCGTGGTCTTCCAGTCCCCCGCCGGCGGCAGCGAGGTGCCGCACAGCACCGTACTCCAGGTGGGGATCACCCGCCCTGAGTTGGAGAGCGCCGAAGAGGTGTTCGGCCTGTTCGAGCACCAGGTGGAGCAGTACCCGATCCTGGTGGAGCTGGCCCTGACCGCAGAGGTCCCCGATCAGCCGGAGCCGGTCTTGCTGCTTGCGACCCGCTACCAGGGCGGGCCGATCGCGGTCCCGTTCGTCACGCGCGGGGACGCGCAGCTCGTGCTGACCGTCCTGGGGCAGGAGGTAGCCCGCAAACAGGCTGCCCGCATCGCGATCGACTAGGCTGCCACGGCCATGGTACGCTGCGTGGCTACAGCCGCGAGCGTCGTATAATGGTTATTACCCGAGCTTCCCAAGCTCGTGACGGGGGTTCGATTCCCCTCGCTCGCTGATACGATGGGCGCCCGGATGATCATGCCCCAGGCTCCCGTCGATGCCTGCGGCGCAGCGACAGCACGGCCGCGCAATAGGAGCCCAGATACAGCGCTGCCTGCACGCCGAGCGCCGGCAGTGCCCACGCGCGGGTGTGCGGCGCCGCGCTCACGAAGACCAGGCTGGCGGCCATCGCTCCCCACAGGAGCGCGCCGACGGACGGGTTCGCGTACCGGACGGCCGTGGTGCCGCGCAGCGCGCGGCGCAGGTTGCGGTAGATCAGGTGATGCAGGTGCGCCTTGTCCGCGCGGCCCGGGCCATCGCCCTTGCGCAGCGTCTTCCTGAGGATCGAGTACAGCGTCTCTGACACCGGGTAGCCCAGCACCACGAGCACGATCCATGGCGACACCTCTGGATTGCGCTGGGGCAGCATCACGCCCACGGCGGCCAGCAGGAAGCCGACCAGGTAGGCGCCGCCGTCGCCCATGATCAGCGGCCCGCGCGGGAAGTTGACCAGCAGGAATCCGGCGACGGCGGCCCCGATGAGCAGGGCGAGTGCCGCCAGCTCGGCATCGCCGGCGTGCAGGGCGACCACCCCGAACGCCGCCAGCATGATGACGACGCCACCCGCCGACAACCCGTTGAAGCCGTCGATGATGTTGACCGAGTGGGCGATGCCGGCCATCGCGAACGCCGTGAACGGGATCGCAATCCAGGGGTACGCCAGGGCGTAGTGGTCGATGAAGCCGATCTGCACACGGGCGACCACGTGGCCGGTGACCAGACTGAACGCAAGGCCCGCCATCAGGGTCGCGAGCATGCGCATGGTGCCGGAGACCTTCTTGGTCAGGTCCTCGGCGAGGCCGGCTCCGAAGGCCAACAGGCCGCAGACGCCCATGATCGCCAACTCGCCCCGGATCGCCGCCGGCGCGGCGAGTGTGCCGGCCCAGAAACCTGCGAACACGGCGACTCCGCCGATCCGCGGAACCACCTGCCGCTGCACCTTCTGCGGCCCGCTCAGGCTGTCCAGGCTGATCCCGCCGTGCCAGCGTCTGGTCGCGACGATCAACACGCTGGCCACGAACGACACTCCGCCGCCCAGCAGGGCCGGGAGCGCTACCTGATCGATTGCCGTTGTCCTGAAGGTGAGTTGCCGGCGGCCGGCATGCGCCCGTCAGACAAGGGCGACGGCCTTGGCCAGACCGGCAGTCCAGCCGCCGTCGGAATTGTAGGCGGCCCCGGTGACGAAGCTCGGCTCATCCGCGGCCAGAAACAGCTATTCTCGATCGGAGCTACGATGCTACTTCGGGATTATGAGGAACATTCATCCTCGTACGGGGGGCGGCGGATTGATGGTCGTGGGTGGCGGACGTCGCCGCTGAAGCCCCGGAAGCGGGGGAGGGTGCGGGTCGGCCCAGTCAGGAGAGCCCGACGACCGAGATGACGATACCCAGCACGACGAACGCCACCGTGCCCATCCACTGGAGCGCGCTGAAGCGTTTGTTCATGTCCTCGAAGCGCTTGTCTATGTCTTCGAACCGTTTGTTCATGTCCTCGAAGCGTTTGTTCATGTCTTCGAAGCGTGTGTCGACCGCCGCGAAGCCCGCCTGCATCAGCTCGCGATGGGCCTTGAACTCCTGCGCCCAGCGTTCTTCGGTGCGTGCCAAGTGCGCCTCGACCCGGATCAGGTTCTCTTCGATACGGACTATGAACCGCTCGGCGAGTTGTCCGGAGCCGACGTAGTCGGGGGCCGTCTCGACCAGCATGGCCGGGAGCATGCTCTTGATGTGCTCGGCGACCTCCTGAAGGTCCATCTCGGTCAACGCCATGGTGATCTGCCTGCGGCACCGTATGCCCGATCGATCATGCTTGTCTCACCCGTCGATGCGTGCGTCGCAGCGACAGCACGGCGACGCGATAGGAGCCCAGATAGAGCGCTGCCTGCACGCCGAGCGCCGGCAGCGCCCACGCGCGGGTGTGCGGCGCCGCGCTCACGAAGACCAGGTTGGCGGCCATCGCTCCCCACAGGAGCGCGCCGACGGACGGGTTCGCGTACCGGACGGCCGTGGTGCCGCGCAGCGCGCGGCGCAGGTTGCGGTAGATCAGGTGGTGCAGGTGCGCCTTGTCCGCGCGGCCGGGACCATAGCCCTTGCGCAGGGTCTTCCTGAGGATCGAGTACAGCGTCTCCGACACCGGATAGCCCAGCACCACCAGCACGATCCATGGCGACACGTCGGGATTGCGCTGGGGCAGCATCACGCCCACGGCGGCCAGCAGGAAGCCGACCAGGTAGGCGCCGCCGTCGCCCATGATCAGCGGCCCGCGCGGGAAGTTGACCAGCAGGAATCCGGCGACGGCGGCCCCGATGAGCAGGGCGAGTGCCGCCAGCTCGGCGTCGCCGGCGTGCAGGGCGACCACGCCGAACGCCGCCAGCATGATGACGCCGCCGCCGGCCGACAGGCCGTTGAAGCCGTCGATGATGTTGACCGAGTGGGCGATGCCGGCCATCGCGAACGCCGTGAAGGGGATCGCGATCCAGGGATGCGCCAGGGCGTAGTGGTCGACGAAGCCGATCTCCACGCGGGCGACCACGTGGCCGGTGACCAAGCTGAACAGAAGGCCCGCCAGCAGGGTCGCGGACATGCGCATGGTGCCGGAGACCTTCTTGGTGAAGTCCTCGGCGAGGCCGGCCCCGAAGGCCAGCAGGCCGCAGGCGCCCAGGATCGCCAGCTCGCCGCGGATCGCCGCCGGCGCGGCGAGCGTGGCGGCCCAGAAGCCGGCGAACACGGCGACGCCGCCGATCCGCGGAACCGCCGTCCGCTGGACCTTCTGGGGGCCGCTCAGGCTGTCCAGGCTGAGCCGGCCGTGCCAGCGCCGGGTCGCGACGATCAGTACGCTGGCGATGAGGGAGACGCCGGCGCCGAGCAGGGCCGGGAGCGCTACCTGGTCGATTGCCGTTGTCCTGAGGTTGGGTTGCCGGCGGCCGGCATGCGGCCGTCAGACAAGGGCGACGGCCTTGGCCAGACCGGCAGTCCAGCCGCCGTCGGCATTGTAGGCGGCCCCGGTGACGAAGCTCGATTCGTCCCCGGCCAGGAACAGCGCCACGCGGGCGATGTCCTCCGGCACGCCGATGCGGCCCAGCGGCGCGATCTGCTCGCCGAATCTACGGCTCTCCGGCCGCTCACTCAGGAACGGCGCCGACATGGGGGTGTCGATCCAGCCCGGGCAGATGCAGTTGACGCGCACGCCGTCGGGGCCGTGATCGAGCGCCATGGCGCGGGTGAGCTGCATCGCGGCTCCCTTGGTGGCGCAGTACCCGGCGATGTCCGATTCGGCGTAGAAGCTGTTCGCGGAGGCGGTGATGATGAACGAGCCGCCGCCGGAGCGGACCATCGCCGGAATGCCGAACTTGCCGAGCAGGAAGGCGCCTTTCACGTTGACCGCAAACATGCGATCCCAGTCCTCCTCCGGCAGATCGACGACGGAGCCGTCCCGGAGGATCGCCGCGTTGCTGAACACGACGTGCAGGGCGCCGTGTTCGGCCAGCGTCCGCTCGACCACGGCCGCCACCTGGTCGGCGACGCCCACGTCCGCGGTGATCGGGAGGATGCGGCCGGCCTCCGCGTCCGCCGTCTCATCCAGGCCGCGGGAATCGATGTCGATCGCCACGACGGTCGCCCCCTCGGCGGCGAACAGCCGCGCCGAGGCGCGGCCGATGCCGCTGGCGGCGCCGCTCACGATCGCCACCTTGTCCCGCAGTCGCATCGCTTCGCCTCCCTCAGTATTCGTTGGCCGGCGTGATCGACGGGTCCCAGCGTTCGGCGGTCAGCAGGTCGAGGGCCGCATCCAGCGCCGCCGGCGACCCGATGCGCCGCAGAGCCTCGACCGCGTAGGTCGCGACCTGGCCACACCGGTCGTCGAGCGCGTGAATCAGATCTTCCTCGGCGCCGGCGGCGCCGGGACCCAGGCGGGCGAGCGCCGTGGCCGCATTCACGCGCACCTGATCGCCGACGCTCCAGCTTCTCATCGTCTCCTCTTCCCATGCGGGCCGCCTTGCCCGGAACAGCGCTCCCAGCGGCGCTGCCGCTTCAGGCGCACCGATGGCGCCGAGCGCGTCCGCTGCCGTCCGCACCATCAGATGGGACGGGTCGTCCAGCGCGGAGATCAGCGCCGGGACGGCCGCCAGCGCGTGCCGGTCCATCTCGCCCAGCGCGAACGCGGCGTTCATCCGCGCCCATCCGTCCCCGCCTCTGAGCAGGTCGAGCAGGGGAGGGACCGCCGCGGGGCCGACGGCGGACAGCGCGTAGGCGGCGTCGTCGAGCCGCAGCGCACTCTCGAATGAACCGTGCCGGCGAAGCTGCTCGGCCATGCGCGTACCCAGCATCGCAACGGCGTCGCCGCGGCCGCGCAGCGAGTCGATCAACGGGGAGACCGCCGGCGCGCCGATCGCGCCCAGCGCGTAGATGGCTGCCACGCGCACCGGGTCGGGACGGCGGTTGAGGCAACTCATCAGCGCCGGGATCGCCGGTGCCGCTTCCACTTCGTGAACCGCCAGCGTTTCGGCGGCGGCCACGCGGTCCGCGTCCGGTCGGTCGTGCTCCAACTCGGACACCAACGCACGCACGCCGGCCCGCGGCTCCAGGTGCGCCAGCGCGCCAGCGCGCAGGCTGGCGTAGCGGTCGCCGGCGCCGCGCAGCCAGTCCCAGAGGTGCGACCAGGCGAGCGAAAGTCGATGTGCGCCGTAGCGCTCCGGATCGCGCCACGGGTGCTCCGGCCCCGACCGGCCGTCGGCCGCCGGCGACGACGCACGCTGGTAGATGAACTTGACCATGAACCGGCGCTGCCCGGTCTGGTTGATGCCCGCGGCGTGGCCTACGTCGAAATGAGTGATGGAAACCGTCCCTGCGGGGCCCGACACCGGCAGCGGCCGGACCCGCTCTTCGTCGTTGAGCACCGTGTTCAGGTGCGTTCCCGGGATCACGTGCGTGGGGCCGAGCGACTCGGGCGTGTCCTGCGGGTAGTACATGACGCGCGCGTAGCGGATGTGGTGGTGGCGCGGTCGCGCGAGCGGCGTGTAGGAGTCCTGGTGGCAGTTGGCCGCGAGCTTCGCCCTACGCTCCATGTCCGGCCGCTCCATGTCAGGCCGGTCCAGACCGGGATCCTCCGGCGGCTCCTCGACGTGGCAGAAGCGGTGCGGGTGTTCCAGGTAGTCGGGCCCCAGCAGGGTCTGCAGGGCGCCGTGCACCTCCGGGGACTGCAGCACGTGCCGCATCTCCGGCACCAGCGGCAGGATGTTGTTGCCGGGGTTGCCTTTCCGGTCCGGGACCGACTCGTCGAGCCGCCGGCGGATCGACTCGTGCAGCTCGCGCGGCAGGGACGGCCGCAGGGTCAGGTAGCCGTCGGCGATGAACTGCCGAACCTGTTCGTCGCTCAGGGGAACCGGTGCGGCGCCGCCGTGTCCGTTGTTCGTCATTCCGAGCCTCCGTAGGCGGCGACGGTCGCGCGCGCTCCCTGGTGCAGCAGGGCCAGTTCGTCGACCAGCTCGAAGAAGCGGCAGCCTCGCCCGACCCAGTCGGTTGCGGCGTCGGGGCCGGACGGCGTGGTGCCGAACGCCACCCCATGTTGCAGGCACAGGTCCAGGACCGTGCCGAGCGCGGCCTTCATGTCCGGGTGATCGTACTCGCCGGGATGGCCCAGTGAGATCGCCGTGTCGTAGGGACCCACGTACACCATGTCCAGGTGTGGCGTGGCGATGATCTCGGCCGCGTCCTCCAGGCCGGCCATCGTCTCGATGTGGGCGATCACGGCGGTCGAGGCATTGGCGCGCCGCAGCCAGCCGGCGTCGTCGTCCGGGTAGGTGTAGTCGGCGCCGCCGTAGCCGGGCGCGCCGGCACGGCTGCCGAGCGGCGGGTACTTCACCAAGTCGACGAGCTCCGCCACCTGCTCCGCCGACTCGGTGCGCGGGAGTTGGATGCCCACCACCCCGGCGTCGAGCAGCCGCGCGACCTCGGGACGGTTCAGATCGCCGACCTTGGAGATGACCGGGATGCCGTTGTCGCGGGCGCACAGCACGAAGTCGGGCAGCTCACTGCCGTCGAACATGCCGTGCTCCTTTTCGACGAAGATGAAGTCGAAGCCGGCGTTGCGGAAGATCTTGACCAGGGAGGGCCGCAGATACTCGACCGCCATCGCGCCGAGCAGTGGCGGGCCGGTCTTCAGGCGTCGCTTGAAGCCACGTCCCAGTGCCGTCGGGTCGGGCGGGACGCCGCCCCCGGTCTCCTGTGTCTTGGCCATCGTCATCCTCCTCTCGTGCCGGCCTCGGCCGCGATCGCGCGCAGAGCACGGTCCAGTTCCCGGGGGTAGTACTGCTCGATGCGTGGCATGCCGTGGAACGCTCGGGTATGTCGATGCTACGCTGCATCCGCCGTGATGACCAATCGGTCATCGCCGCATCGATACCAGACATGAAGCGGCCAAGCTCCTCCGGCTCCATCGCCGATCGTGCCTCGATCGCCGAGCACTTCCGCGCCGCCGCGGAGGTGCTGCCCGGCGGGGTCAACTCCTCCACGCGGGTCAACAAGGCGCTCGGCACGCCCATGTACGTCGCGCACGCCGAAGGCAGCCGCATCACCGACATCGAGGGCCGCAGCTTCATAGACCTGTGCTGCGGCCACGGCGCGGCGCTCCTGGGCCACGGCCATCCGGCGATCGCGGGCGCGCTGAAGACCGCGGCGGAGATCGGCTTTGCCTCGGTTTACGAGACACTCCACCATGAGGAGCTGGCGCGTCTGGTTTGCCAGGCGGTGCCGTCGGCGGACCGCGTGCGGTTCTGCTCGTCCGGATCGGAGGCGACCCTGCACCTCATCCGCGCCTGTCGCGCCCACACCGGCCGCGACAAGATCATCCGCATCGAGGGCCATTTCCACGGCTACCACGAGCTGATCTACATCGGCGGCCATCCGCCGGCCGACCAACTGGAGCGCAACCGCACGCAGCCGTACATCGAATCGCCCGGGATCCCGCAGGAGTTCGCGCGCCTGATCGTACCCATCCCGCACAACGACGTGGAGGCTCTGGAGCGGGCGATCGAGCGCCACGGCGCGGAGACGGCGGCGGTCATGCTGGAGCCGGTGAACTGGAACTGGGGGGCGATCCGCCCGGAACCCGCATACCTGCAGCGCATGCGGGAGCTCACCGCCGAGGCCGGCATCGTGCTGTTCTTCGACGAGATCCAGTCGGCGTTCAAGACCCGACACCTGACCGCGCAGGCCGAATACGGCCTCACGCCCGACGTCACCACCATCGGCAAGTCGTTGGGCGGCGGGCTGCCGGTGTCCGCGTTCTCGGGCGACGCGCGGATCATGGACCTCTTCCAGCCGGTTGGCCCGGTGCAGCACTCCGGCACCTTCAACGCCCACCCCGTGCCGATCCTGGCCGCCCTGGCGTTCGTGCGGGAGACCGCGAAGCCGTATTTCTACGACACGCTGGAGGCGCTGGAGGACCACTTCGACCGCGGCCTGAAGGGCATCATCGCCGACCATCGGCTGAACATGATCGCACCCGTGTCCGGCGGCCGGTTCACGATCATCTTCGGACGCACCACGGCGCCGTCCCGGTACGAGGACTGTCTCTGCCACGACAAACGGGTGATGCTGCGGTTCATCAAGGGCTGCTACGACCGTGGGGTCTACCTCCACGATTACGGCGGCGGGCCGATCCACCACGGATTCTCCGTCCAGCACACCACGGACGATCTGGACGAGGCGTTGAACGTGATGGAGGACACCCTGAAGGAAATGAGGCTCGACGGGGCTGTCCCGACGGTCCGAGAAGCGGCATGACGGTCGAGGTTCCCTGGAACGCCTGGTACGAAGACGGCGAGATGGCGCTGTCGTTCCCGGACCCGTGGCAGGTGGACGTGCTGCGCATGACGGCACCGCCGGCACCGCCGGCGACGGTCGCGGAACGGATCGCCACGCCTCTGGCCAGCGAGCCGCTGCGCACGCTGGCGCGCGGCAAGCGGCTGGTGGGCATCGCCGTGGACGACATCGCCCGCCCGACGCCCGTGCACGAATTCCTGCCGCAGGTGGTCGACGAGCTTCTGGCCGCCGGCGTCCCGGAAGACGGCATCCAGGTGTTCGTGGCGTCCGGCGCGCACCGTACGCCGGTGCTCGGCGACGTGGTCCGCAAGATCGGCGCGCCGCTCGCCGAGCGGCTGAAGATCGTCTACCACAACCCGTACGACAACCTCGCCGACCTGGGCCATACGAGCAGCGGCGTGCCGGTCGCGATCAACCGCAGCTATCTGGCGTGCGACCTGCGGATCAGCATCGGCGGGATCACCCCGCACGATTTCGCCGGCTTCGGCGGAGGGTACAAGACGGTGACGGTGGGCCTGAGCGGCATCCGCGCACTGCACGAGACCCACATCAAGCGGATCGGAGAGTTCGATGCCGGCGTGGCGCGCATCGACGGCAATCGCTTTCAGGAGTACGTGCAGGAGATCGGCGCGAAGGTCGGCATCGACTTCGCGATCAACGTGGTGATGACCGCGCGGCGCGGGATCGCCGACCTGTATGCCGGCGATCCGGACGCCGTTTTCCGCCGTGCCTGCGACTCCGCCCGCGAGCGCTACGCCACGCCCACCGCCGGCGGCTATGACGTGGCGGTTCTGAACGCCTACCCCAAGGACGTCGACGTGGTGCAGTCGATGATGGCGCTGAACGTCTCGTTCTTCGGCAACGAGTCGCTGGTCGCCGAAGGCGGCACCGTGGTGGTGACCACGCCGGCGATCGACGGCGCGGTGCTCCACTACCTGGGCGCGGAGGGCATGGAGGGATACGTCCGGCCGGCCGCGGAGGCGATGCGGGGCAGGCGACTGATCATCTGCTCGCCGGGCCTGAACCGCCATGACGTGCGCACCTACTTCCCGCCGGGGGCCGTCTCGCACGCGACCTGGGATGACACCCTGGCCGAGCTGACCGCCCGGCACGGCGCGACCTGCCGGGCGTGCGTGGTGGAGTGCGCGTCCATGCAACTGCTCGCTCCCTGATCCTGCGGCATGGGAGCGGCTCCGACCAATCTGCTGTTCGTCATCGCCGACATGTTTCGGGCCGATTGCCTGGGATGCACCGGCAATCCGGTCATCCGGACGCCCAACCTGGACCGCCTGGCGGCCGCCGGCACCGCGTTCACGCATTGCTTCGTGCAGGCGGCGCCGTGCGGACCGAGCCGTTCCTGCATCTACACCGGTCGCTACCTGTGCTCGACCCGGTCGCTGCACAACCGGACGCCGCTGGTGGACGCGGAGGAGAACTTCGGCTGCGCCCTGCGCGGCGCGGGCTACCGGCCGGCGCTGATCGGCTACAACGACTACGCCGTGGATCCGTCGATCCTGCCCCCCGGCGATCCGCGCACCCGCTCGCCGAGCTACGACAACGTCATGCCGGGATTCGACTGCCCGTACTTCCACCCGTTCGACAGCCCCGACTACTTCGGCTGGTTGCGCGGCCTGGGGTATCCGGAGTCGATCCTGAATCCCGAAGCGATCCACCGCCCCGCCGTGCCGCCCGGCGGGCCTGAGGGGCACATCGACGCCCATTTCCCCGCGCACTACCGCCGCGAGCACAGCGAGGGCCGCTACCTCACCGAGCGGGCGATCGAGTTCCTGCGGGGCGAGCGCGGCGCGCACGGCCGGTCCGCTGTTCGCGGGTCGGGCACCGGCTGGGTGCTGAGCCTCAACTACGTGAAGCCCCACCCGCCGTACGTGTGCGCCGACCCGTATCACCGCCGCTACGACCCCGCCTCGGTGCCCGCGGCGGTGCAGCGGCCCGATGAGCTGCGGCCCCGGCACCCGTATCTGCGCCTGCTGCGCGCCGCGCAGCCTTCCCCGGAGCGGGAGCTGTCGACGGACGCGAATCGGCTCGCCGAGTTGCGCGCCGCCTACTACGGCATGGTGAGCGAGCTGGATGAGAATCTGGGGGTTCTGTTCGATGCGCTCCAGGAGGCGGGGGAGTGGGAGCGCACCTTCATCGTCTTTACCTCCGATCACGGCCATTGCCTGGGTGACCACTACCTGCACGGCGCCGAGCATTTCTACGACGGGGCAATGCGCGTGCCCCTGATCGTGCGCGATCCGTCGCCGCGCGCTGACGCGACCCGTGGCGCCCTGCTGGATGCCCTGGTCGAATCGATCGACGTGGCGCCGACCATGCTTGCCGCGCTCGGCGTGGAGCCGCCGGATCGGTACGCCGGCCGCAGCCTGCTGGGCCTGCTGCACGGCGATCCGCGGTACCGGCTACGGGAGCACGTCCATTTCGAGTACGACTATCGCCCCACGGCTGTGCGCCGCGATCCGGACGCCGATCCGGACGAACATCTGTACTGGGTCCTGCGCGGCCGCGACTACAAGTACATTCAGTTCGCCGACCCGGACATGCCGCCGATCCTCTTCGACCTGCGCGTCGATCCGGACGAGCTCGATGACGTCGCCAGCCGCCCGCACTACGCGCCACGGATCACCGCCGCCTGCCAGACGCTGTTGCGGTGGCGAATGGTCAACGAAGACCAGCGCATGGCACGATGGGCGCTCGAAGATGGCTGATTCCCCGTTCCGCGTCGGCGCGATCGGCTGCGGAGCCCGTGGCCGCTCGCTGTTGCGTCACGCGGCAGGCGCCGCCGACGTCGAGATTACCGCGCTGTACGATCCGAACCCGTCGGCGGCGTTGCAGGCGCAGCACGAGCACGCGCCGCAAGCCGTCGTGGTGGACTGCGTCGAGCAGGTGGTGAGCCGCGACGACGTCGACCTGGTGATCGTCGGATCGCCTGATCACGCCCACCGTGAACCGGCGGTGGCGGCGTTCGAGCACGGCAAGCACGTGTTCTGCGAGAAGCCGCTGGCCACCACGGCGGAGGACTGTCAGGCGATCTGGAGCGCCGCGCAGGCGGCCGAACGCGAGCTGATCGTCGGCTTCGTGCTGCGCTACGCCCCGTTCTACCGGGGGATCAAGCAGCGCCTCGAACAGGGCGATCTGGGCCCGATCATGTCGATCGAGGCGAACGAGAACCTGCCGTTCGCCCAGGGTGCGTTCTTCCGCCGCGACTGGCGCCGGTTCCGCCGCTTCACCGGCACCTATCTGCTGGAGAAGTGCTGCCACGATCTGGACATCCTGTGCTGGTTCGCCGATTCGCTGCCGGTGCGGGTGGCATCGTTCGGCGGCCGATCGTTCTTCACGCCGCGCTCGGATGCGCCTCTGTACTGCCGTGACTGCGACCTGGACTGCGCCCACCGACTGGAGCTCGATCCGCTGCCGCCGAAACCGGAGACGGAGCCTGCGCTGACGCGGGGCAAGGACCTGGACCTGTGCTGCTTCAACTCGTCACAGGACATCGTCGACAACCAGGTCGTGATCATCGAGTTCGCCAACGGCATCCGCGCCACCTTCCACAGCAACCAGAACGCCGCAAGCCCCAGCCGGCGCATGTACCTGGTCGGCGAACGCGGCTGCATCGAAGGCGACATATACTGGGGCTTCTTCCAGTACGCGCCGATCCGCTACACCGGCGACTGGGAAGGGCTGCCGTGGGAGCGGACCGAGGTGGTGCGCGAGGGCCAGCACGGCGGCGGCGACGGCTCTCAGCTCGGCGACTGCCTCCGGCGGCTGCGCGAAGGGCGTCCCATGATGTCCGGCGGCCGTGAGGGCCTCATCGCCTGCATTACCGCGCTGGGGATCGATGAGGCGCGGACCAGCGGCAGCGTGGTCGACCTGACCGACACGTGGGCGGCATACGGCTTGAGCGACGGAGCGGGGGCAGCCTCCGGCGGCAGGGGATGATCACGGCGGTCGACGTCACCCGCAGCTACCGAGCCGGAAGCGGCCTCGTCATGGCGCTGGACGGGGTGAGCATCGGGATCGAGCCACGGACGCTCACGGTGCTGCACGGCCCGTCGGGATCGGGCAAGACCACCCTGATCAATATCCTGGGTGCGCTCGACCGGCCTACCAGCGGCGCGGTACAGGTGGACGGCACCGACATCACCGCGCTGAGCGAGCCCGATCGCGACGAGCTGCGGCGCCTGCGCATGGGGTTCGTGTTCCAGTCGGTGGCGCTGATCGCCGCCATGTCGGCGCTGGAGAACGTGGAGTTCGCGCTCCGCATCGCCGGCGCCCACCGCAGCGGCCGGGAGGAGCGCGCTAAGGAGTGTCTGACGATGGTCGGGCTGCGGTCGCGGATGAACCACCGGCCGGGCGAGCTGTCCGGCGGCGAGCAGCAGCGCGTGGCCATCGCGCGCGGTTTCGCCCACCGCCCGCAGGTGCTGTTCGCGGACGAGCCGACCGCGGAGCTGGATACCCACACCGGCCTGCAGGTGGTCGGCATCCTGCGTGATCTCACCGGCGAGCAGGGGGTCACGGTGGTGATGAGCAGCCACGATCCGGCCATCGTCGACCTGGCCGACCAGCGGGTGTCGCTGCGCGACGGGCGCGTCGTGGAGCCTGCGCCCGCGGCGCAAGGGGACGAGCCGTGAGCACCGCCGCCGAGCGTGCCGGTGCCGGCGGCGCCGGAGCGCGCCCGCGCGGCGCGGCCATCCGCTGCGAGAATCTGGTGCGCATCTTCAAGACGGACGAGGTCGAGGTGGTCGCCCTGCAGGGGCTGGACCTGGAGATCGAGGCGGGCGAGGTGATGGCCATCATCGGCTCGAGCGGCAGCGGCAAGTCGACCCTGCTCAACATCCTGGGGGGGCTGGACCGTCCCTCGGCCGGGAGCGTGGAGGTCGGCGGCGCCGATCTGCTCAAGCTCAGCGCGCAGGACCTGGTTCGCTACCGGCGCGAGACGGTCGGCTTCGTTTGGCAGAACAGCGCCCGCAATCTGGTGCCGTACCTGACCGCGACGGAGAACGTGGAGGTGCCGATGCTGCTGGCGCGCCGGCGCCGCGGGCGCCGGCAGCGGGCGCTGGAGTTGCTGCGGCAGGTCGGGGTGGACCACCGGGCGGGCAACCGGCTCACGGAGCTCTCCGGCGGCGAGCAGCAGCGCGTGGCCATCGCGGTGGCGCTGGCCAACGAGCCGCCGCTGCTGCTGGCCGACGAGCCGACCGGCAACGTCGATTCGCAGACCGCCCGCCACCTGCTCGCCACCTTCCGCGAGGTGAACCGGGATCTGGGCGTGACCGTGGTCATCGTCACACACGACCGCGCCGTGGCGCAGTCGGTGGGGCGCGTGGTCGCCATCCGCGACGGCCGCACCTCGAGCGAGTTCATCAGGCAGCCCGATGCGGCGGGCGGCGCCGGCGATCCCGACGTCGTGCGCCCGGCCCTGCACATGGAGGAAGCCGACTCGCACCGGGAGTACGTGGTCGTCGACCGGGTGGGACGGCTGCAGATCCCGCGCGATCACCTGCAGGCGCTGTCCATCTCCGGGCGCGACCGCGTGCGCGTGGATCTGGAGGATGACGGCATCGTCATCCGCCGCGCCGACGACGACACGGAGGACCCGCCGCGGTGAACGGCGACGTCCGCCTGGCGGCCTACGCCCCGGCGGATGGCGGCGTCAACGATCACTGCATCGTGCGCGCCGCCGACGGCTGGCACTACTTCTTCATCTATCGCCGTTACGACCTCTGGGACGGCGTCGGGACCACCGCCGGCAGCACCATCGGCCACGCGCACTCGCCCGACCTGTTCGCGTGGCGCACCTGCACCGACGCCCTGCAGCCGGATGCGGATGCGGATGCGGATGCGGGCGCGTGGGACGGCGCGCACGTCTGGGCACCGCATGTCGTCCGGCGGGGCGGGTACTGGTACATGGCGTACGCCGGCGTCGACGAGCACGGCATCCAGCGCCTGGGGATCGTCCGCTCGGCCGATCTCCACGACTGGGAGCGGTTCACCGATGGACCGGTCCTCGATGCGTCCCGGTTCCCCTGGTTCGACCGCAACGCCCCGCACGCGCACTTCTACGACTGCCGCGATCCGTTCCTGCTGGAGCACGGCGGCGGCTACCTGCTGTACTACACCGCCCGTGCCGACGACGACGTGCCGTGCATCGCCGCGGCGGCCAGCGACGACTTGCTGCACTGGCAGGACCGCGGGCCGGTGCTGCGCATGGTCCACTACCAGCCGGACGGCCAGCAGCGCACGCCGCTGGAGTCGTGCTGCGTCTTTGTCCGTGACGGCCTCTGGTATCTGGTCTACCAGCTTCGCGGCATCCGCTATCACGTCTCCCGCGACCCGCTCGACTGGCACGGCACGCCGCCGCGGACCTTCAGCACCACGAAGTGGCTGTTCCGCTGGGCCGACCCGGAGCGGAACCTGCACATCTACAAGACCCGCTCCTTCTTCGGGGTGCTGCGCCTCGGTCTGGTGCGCTGGGAAGGCGACCGCATGCTGCCGGACCACGCCCCCGGGGCCGGGTCGGAAACGGGCGACACCTGACCGGAATCCCCCGCTCCGGAGCGGCCCGGACTACCAGATGCCGTGGCCGGCGCGGCTCTTGGAGAGGTAGTTGGCGATAAGCACCAGTGCCAGCCCGACCACCGAATATACCAGCTCCAGCGCGGTTGCGGTCGAGTACTGCCCCTGGATCAGGCCGAGCCGCAGCACGTAGATGTCGGTGACGTAGGCCAACCTGCGCGTGGAGGCGTTCATCAGGTTGTAGAGCTGGTCGAAGCCGGCCTGCAGGATCGCCGGAATGGAGAGCACCAGCAGGATCGAGATGATCGGCACCATGCCGGGGAGCGTGATGTGCCGGGTCTGACGCAGCTTGCCGGCGCCGTCGATTTCCGCCTGCTCGTACAGCTCGGGGTTGATGTTGGCGATGGTCGCCAGATAGATGATGGTGCCCCAGCCGATCTCCTTGAAGATGGCGCTCAGGACCACGATCGGGATGAACGCCTGCTCGTCGCCCATCAGCGCCATCGGCTCGGCCCCGAATATCCCGATGATGACGTTGACGGGGCTGTTGGACTGATAGTCCAGGACGCGGTAGATGACCGCGGCCATGATCACCCAGGACAGGAAGTGGGGCAGATAGCTGATCGTCTGCACCGTCCGCTTGAAGCCCGAATGCCTGATCTCGTTCAGGAGCAGTGCCAGCAGGATCGGCGCCGGCCAGCCGAACACGAACTTGAGGACCGAGATGCGCACCGTGTTGCGCAGCACGTACCAGAACTCGGGGTCCTGAAAGAACCAGAAGTTGTAGAAGATCGGATTCGACCATGGGCTGGCGAACGGCCCCGCCCAGGCGTTGTAGTCGCGAAAGGCCAGGGTGAACCCGTACAGGGGCCAGTAGTTGAAGACGGCGACGGCTACCAGCGACGGCGCGAGCAGCACGTACAGCCAGCGCTGGCGCACCATCGTCTCCAGCGTGTTGCGGACGCGCGCCGGGCGGCGGGCGGGAGCTTTGGCGGTGGTGGTGTCGGCCATCGCAGCCTCCTGTAGCGGCGAGGTGCTCACGCTAGCGTCTCGCGGCGGGACCGTCAACCATCCCGCCCGCTATCTCGCCATCTCGCCATCTGGGGCTGCTTGACGTACAGCACCCCATGTGGTACCCGAAGGGTTCATTGTCGCCGTCCGGCGCCGCCAGCGGGTCCGAGGCGCCAATCAGGGCGCACAAGGGAGGAGCCATCATGACGAACCGGCTCTTGGCGATCGCCATCGCTCTCACGACCATCGCTACGTTGGGATTCGCCTCCGGAGAGGAGGAAGGGGCCACGCCGGAGGAGACGCCCCTGGTCTGGATGTGGGGCGTCCGGGCCGTCTACGGGGACAAGACTCCGGAGATGATCCCGGAGGCGAACGCGTGGGTGGAGGAGAACTTCGGATTCCACGTGCAGATCGGCGCGGTTCCCGAGGGATCGACCGCGGATGAGGCGCTGCAGCTCCTGATCGCGCAGGGCGAGGTGCCGGACGTGATCATGGGCGCCAGCTTCTTCACGCTGGGCGACTTTGCGACGCAAGGCAGACTGCTGCCGCTCGACAAGTACTTCAACGATCCCACCAACTACCCGGTGTACGCACGCACGCCGCGCTCCTACCTGGCCAAGTATGTCGTGGACGGACAGGTGATGGCGCTGCCCGGCCGGGGTTGGCCCGTCGACATGGGTCGCGGTCCGGTCACTTGGCACAGCAACGCGTGGATCCAGCGGCTCGACGTGATGGAAGCGCTGGGGATTCCCAAGACGCACGACGACCTGCTCGAGAACCTGCGGGCCATCCGCGACGGCGACTTCCCCGATCTGGAGGGCAACCAGCCGGAGGGATTCGCCATGTGGATCCCGGAGGTGGCCGTCCAGAACGTGATCTACTCGCTGAAGGGCGCCGGCTGGGAAGTCGACGGTCAGAAGCGCCTGATGCCCCCATGGGCGTCGGTGGAGACGCGCGAAGCGTTCGCGTACCTCAACCAGCTCTCGCGCGAGGGGTTGCTGGACCCGGGGCAGTTCTTCTACGACGTCGGCAAGTTCTACGGCAAGCTCAAGCCCGCATCGCTCGCCTACGCGGCCGGCGGCACCCACTTGGCGTCGCTGATGCACGACACCATCGGCGCCTTGATCAGGGAGCACGGCCAGGACAGCGCCATCGCCCAGGAGGGGTTGGCCAAGCAGCACGTGTCGCTGGCTCCGCCCGTGCACGACGCGCCGGGCCGCATCTACAACATGCAGCCCGCGCCGGTGATGATCTCCGCGGAAACGCCCGTGCCGGACAGCGTGCTGTCCTACCTGCACTGGAGCCTGACCGAGGAGGGCTACATCTCGGCGTCGCACCAGTCCGGCATCAGGGGCGTGCACTGGGACTTCACGGACGGTCCGGAAATCTGGAGCCTGTTGCCCGAGTGGGTCGGCTACAACGCACAGAATCCACATCTCGATGACCGGCCGAGCGCGATCTCGCAGTCGACCTGCTTCACCCGCGACCTGGAAGCGGGCAAGTGCAAGCCGATCCTGGCACCGGCGCTGATCGTCTTCAGCCAGCCGTCCTACGCCAGCGTCGAGTACCTGTTCCCGCTCAGCATCCAGGACAAGGCCAGTCAGGGCTTCATGGTCGGTCTCGACGGCGGCCCGGCGTGGGCGCCGCGCATGGGCGGCTTCCAGCCGCTCTGGGCCGAGGTGACCAGCCCGATCCCGTCCTACGCCCAGCTCACGGAAAAGGCACCGCCGCTGGAAGAGTCGGCGGTCATCTCCGCGCAGGAGCGCCTGACCAACTCCGTGGCGCCGCTGATCACGGCCGACTCGGCGGACGAGTTCAACCGCCTGTACGACGACTTCGTGGATTCGGTGGTCAAGCTGGCCAACTGGAGGGCGATCTACGGCGCCAAGCATGAGCGCTGGGTGGAGTGGATCACCGCCAACGGCTTCGACGACCGGGACAGCCTGCAGACGGTCACGCCGCTGCCGGAGTGGGAAGAGGTGATGGGCTGGTAAGGGCGCGTCGAGTCAGAGGGAATTAGCGATCCGGATGTCGGCCTCACCTGACCGGCCGGCATCCGGGTGTGGAGCAGGAGGAAGGTAGGGATGCTCGCGCAACGACATCTGGTGACCGTGCCCGAGCGGCTGTTCATCATCTTCAACTACGCGGCGCTCGGCCTGTTCGCGGTCATGACCGCCTACCCGTTCTGGTACGTGATCCAGGTTTCGGTCACCGATCCCCTCTACGAGTACCGCTTCTCGCTGCTGTGGCCGCGCGGCTTCTACTACGCCAACTACATCAAGGTCTTTTCCAGCTCCGGAATCGGCCAGGCGTACCTGATCAGCGTCCTGCGGGTGGTGGTGGGGGTGCCGCTGATGGTGCTGGTGACCGGCGGCGCGGCCTTCTCGCTGACGCAGAAGAAGCTGGTAGGCCGCCGGATCATCATCCTGTTCTACTTCCTGACCCTGTTCTTCGGCGCGCCGCTGATCCCGCGCTTCATGGTGTTCAAGACGATCGGCCTGCTGGACACTTTCTGGGTGCTGGTGCTGCCGCTGATGTTCAGCGCCTGGACGATGATCGTGATGAAGACCTCCTTCCAGACCCTTCCCTACGGGTTGACGGAGGCGGCGCTGATCGACGGCGCCCACTACGGCTACATCTTCTTCCGCATCGTCCTGCCGCTGTCCCTGCCGATGGTGGCGACGCTGTCGCTGTTCACCGCCGTGACGCATTGGAACGCATGGTTCGACGGCGCCTTCTTCGTCCAGAATTGGAAGCTGCAGCCGCTGCAGACCTTTCTGCGAGTCTACGTACTCGAGTCAGCGTGGCACGCCAAGGGCGTGTACCGCGGCGGCAATCAGGAGATCCTGGATCAACTGGAGCGGTTGACGCCCACCTCCCTGATCTACGCCTTCATCGTCGTCGGCACGGTGCCGATCCTGATCGTCTACCCGTTCATCCAGCGCTATTTCATCAAGGGCGTGTTGATCGGATCGATCAAGGAGTAGCTGCGCTCAGTCGCCAGTCGAAAACAGCCGGTCGGCGTTCCCCCAGAAGATGTCCTCGACCTCGGAGTCGCCGAGCCCCAGTCCCCAGCACGCCCACTTCAGCGAGCGCAGGTGCTCCAGTCCGACCAGCGCCGGCACCACCGCGCCGTCACGCGCCCCCCAGATCGGATTGTCGGCCTCCAGCACGGCAAAGGAGCTGCCCGCGGCCACGTAGCGGCCCAGCACGTGGCTGCACGGGTAATCGCTGCCGTACAGCAGGCGGTCGTGGCCCATGATGCGGATGATCGCCTGATGCGCGGTTGGCTCGCAGTTGACGCTGGTGTCGAAGAAGAGGTTGTCCAGGTCGGTCAGCTCGGGCAGCCCGGCCAGGTTGTTTTCCGGCTGGAACCCGCGCGCCGAGTGCGACAGCACCAGCCGGATGCCGGGATACGTCGTGCAGTAGTGGCGGATCCAGTGGATGTTGGACGGATGGCTCACCGCGCGCTCCTTCACCAGGTGCATGTTGATGATCCAGCCCTCCTCGTGCGCCACCTGTACCAGCGGCTCGGGCATGTATTCCGGGATGTCGGCCCCCCAGGTCGGCTTGCGCGCCGCGTAGGTATGGTAGGACTTCAGCCCGATCGCGCCGAGCCGGCGCACCTCGGCTCGCACCCACTCCGGATCGTCGTCCGGCTTGGCGAAGAAGTAGCTGCAGCAGGTGCCGCCCGAGCGCCGCGCCTGTTCCGAGGACCAGGCATTGGCGGACGCGACCAACTCCGCCTTGAACGAAAACGGGATGAACGCCGCCTTCACCTGCCGGCCCGGGTGCAGCAACTCACAGCCCGGCGCCACGTCCTCGAACCGGGTAGGGATGGCGACGCCGATGCCGCCGGCGATGGTCGCCTGTGCATCCCAGATCTCGAAGTGGGCGTCGAACACGCGGTCCGGCACGAAGGAGTGCAACTCGCGGTCGAACAGCTCGCGCGAACGCTCGACGATTTCCTGCTCGGTGGTGTCCATGAAGCATAGCAGGCCGCTGGACGGGCTCCATGTCAACGCAGGGCGCGATTGCAGCCTGTTGCAACATAGCCCAATCGACTCATATGATTGAATCGAATGGGCGTTGATGTAACCGAGGTCGCCACGGTTCTGGGCGGGCGACGGATCCTGGGGCGTCGTGTGCAGAGCGGACGCGACCTCGACGCGCTGGTTCGCGACGGCGTTCCGAAGCCGGCCCTGGAGCGGTTGGTCTCCTTGCTCGCGGAGCCCATGAGCGGCGACGGCAAGGACCTCCGGGTCCGTCTGCGCAACAAGATCGTGCCGCGTGCGACGTATCAGCGTGTCGAGCGGTTCAATCTGCAGGTCTCCGAAACGACGGAGCGTCTCGCTCGTCTCTATGCGATGGCCGCCAACGCGTTTGCGGATCCCCATGCGGCGGCGCGTTTCATGATGACCCCGCATCCTGAGCTTGCCGAGCGTACGCCGTTCGACGTCGCGCTTACGGAAGTGGGTGGACGAGAAGTCGAGGAGATCATCGAGCGGGGCCTGCATGGGCTACCCGCCTGAGGCGGCCAAACGCGTATACCGCATCGTCAGTTCCCGGTATCCACCGTTCGATGGAGGCGGCGCATACCGATGGGGCAGTCGCTGGGTCAGCCCTGGTCGCTACGTGGTGCATGCGGCGGAGACGTTCGCGCTCGCCGTCCTCGAGAACCTCGTGCACTGGCAGACCAGCACGCCGCCGCGCGATCTGGTTTGTGTCAGAGCGACAATACCTGAAGAGGTCGAGCAGGAGTGGGGCGGCGATGTCGATCCGGCATCGCTGATTTCGCATGACTACCATGCGACTCGCCGCATCGGCGACGATTGGTACCGGCGCGGGGAGTCAGCCGTCCTGTGGGTGCCGTCCGTCGTGTCTCCCTATGAGCGGAACGTGTTGTTCAATCAGCAGCACCCCGGCTTCCCGCGGATCGTGGTGGATGCTCCGGTCCAGGCTCACATGGATGCCCGGCTGCCGCGTAGCGTATGACGTCTCCTGAGAGGTCGATTGCAGGCAAAGAGGCCGGAATCAGGCTTGCTGATCCCGGCCTCCGTCGTGAGGTGGCGGCGCCTAAGCGCCGCCGCTGAGCTGGCGAGACGCGATCGCTACCAGCCCATCACCTCCTTCCACTGCGGCAGCGCCGTCACCGTCGCAAGATCGGCGCGGTCGTCGTAGTCGTTGGCTTCCATCCACTCGACCCAGCGCTGGTGCTTGGCGTTGTAGATCGACCGCCAGTCGCCCAGGTTGACCATGTTGTCGATGAAGTCGTCGTACGCGGCCTCGAACGCCTCGGGCGACTCCGCCGTGATCAGCGGCACCACCGCGTTGTTGAAGCGCTCCTCCGCCGATGCCAGCGCGGACGCCTCCAGGGGCGGCGCGCTCTCGGTGACCTGCGCGTAGGACGGAATGGAGCCGGTCGCCGCGGCCAGGCCGGCCAGATAGTCGGCGTCCAGGTAGCGCGTCACATGGCCGTTCGCGCGCCGGTCCTCGGCGCCGATGTAGCTCAGATGATTGAAACTCGCGTACGCGGGCAGCGAGAAGTTGATCAGGCTGGGCGCGATGATCGGCTTGCAGGCGCCGGCATCCAGATTACGCCGGAAACAGGTGGTCGCAGAGATCGCGTTCGGGCGATCGTCGCTGTGCGCGTTCTGGGTGTTGTAGCCGACGAACTCCGGCTTCAGGCGCCAGATCTCCGGCGCTTCCACGAAGTCGTAGTGCACGCCGGCGATGCCGGCCTGCAGGTACGCCGAGATGACCCCCTCGTCGGTGAGCGCCCAATGCAGGTAGTCCATGACTTGGTCGGGCACCGGCGTGTCCTTGGAGATCATGGTCGGGTCGGGCTGGATGTTGGTGATCCGGCCCGGCTTGTCCATGATCGGCGGCGCCACCGAAATGTGCTGGGTGTCGTGCGCCTGCTTCCAGATGGCCGAGTCCATGCCGTGCTCACGCCGCAGGTTGTCCAGCGTGTCGAAGTTCAGCGAGCCCAGGTGGCTGCCGCCGGTCCCATACAGGATGGAGACCGTCTTCAGCTTGCCGTACAGCCCGCCCACGTCGGTCAGGAACTGGCTCGGCTCCATCAGGCCCTCGCGCCAGAGCGTGTTCAGATAGCGGAAGGAGTCGCGCTCTTCCTCTGACGCCCAGTGCGGCATGAGCCGGTGCTCGTGGTCGACCTCCCAGCCGGCGCCCTTGAGCGACCAGATCGTTTCCCGATAGGCCCAGTCGCGGACCCACATCACGAAGCCGGACGGCGCGTTGCCTTCCAGATCCAGGAAGTCGTCCGGGCGCGCCTTGACCGCGCGCATGATGTCCAGGACCCCGTCGGAGGTGGTGGGCTCGCCGTATTCTTCGCGCACGTCCAGCCGCTGGAACCAGATCTGGTTGTGGCTGACGGCATCACCCAGCACCCAGCCACGCCCGGGCAGGCCCATGAGCTTGCCGTCCACGCGGTACTTGGCCAGATAGGTCTGGTCGGCGCCGGCATACACGGGCCAGCGGGTCGGATCCTCGAAGTACTTGTCCAGCTCCAGGAGCTGGCCGGCCTTGGCCAGATCGGACAGCGTGAAGAAGCTCAAGCCGCCGCGCCAACCGGTGATCACGTTCGGGAACTGATCCTGCGCCCGCAGGAGCTGCAGTCCCTCGTCGGTGCTCATGCCCTCGGGAAAGGCGGTGATGCGCGCGCGGAAGCCGAAGTTCTCTTCGACCCACTGCGTGGCTTCGGGGATGTCCTCGGGCTCGAAGTCGCCGTACACCGTGCGGTGTCCGTAGAACCAGACGGTGGGCGTCTCGCCCGCAGCGGCACCCTCCCCCTCGCCTTCGGCGAACAACAACGGGGTGCCGGCGAGAGCCAGTACGGCAAGAACCGTCACGAGACGTTTCCAGGTCATAGCGTTCCTCCTTGGCGCGATGCGCCGTGTCGAACGTTGGGGGTATCTTAGTACGCGCATGGGAACGCGTCATCTGATGTCCGCCGCCGCCCGCGGGATCGGGTGGATCCTCGACCGGCAGCGTGCCGACGGCTCGTTCATGGACCCGGATGACGGTGTCGGCGGCTACTACAAGGTGCCGTACGCGCTTGCCTTGTCGGGCCGTCCGCGTGAAGGGGCGCGACTGGCCGACTGGATCGCCCGTCATCACGTCTACGCGGACGGCGACTTCCGCAATCCCGCGCGTGAGGCGAGCGGAGGTGCCCACGACGCGTGGCCTGCCTACGCGAACGCTTGGCTGGTGCAGGGGCTGCACCGGCTGGGCCGGTTCGATCTCTCGCTGCATGGTGCCCGTTTCCTGCTGGGCTCGCAGCTCCCGGACGGGGGCTTCCCGGCGTGGTACGGCGACACGCGGCACGTGGAGCCGGTCTGCACGTCGTGGGGCGGAATGGCGCTCCTGGCCACCGGCCACGTGGACGCCGCCTGCCGCGCGGGCGATCGGCTGGCCGGCATGGTCCGTTCCCAGCCGGTAGCCGGCCGGCTCTACTTCCGCATGGAGGTGGGCGGCGGGCTGATCACCGACGCGCCGGCCGGCGAGGAGCTGCACCATTTCGTCGATACGGCACGCCGCCAGCAGATCTACTACCACCCGGGAATCGCCATGATCCTGCTGGCTCATCTGCATCGCGCGACCGGCGAGCGCCGGTGGGTGGACGCCTGCCGCGAGCTGTTCGCCTTCGCGGAACGGTGCGCGGACGACGTCTACCGCTTCCCACCATCCGGCAAGCTCGGCCTGGGCTGCGCCCTGCTGTTCGCGGTCACGGGGGACGCGGCGGCCCGGCGGGCGGCGCTCGCGGTCGGCGACTACCTGGTGGAGACGCAAGCCCCGGACGGCTGCTGGAGCCTGCCCGATGCCGGTCCGTATGCCGGCACGCCGAACCTGGACGGTTTCGAGATCCGCCTGGACATCACCGCGGAGTTCAGCATCTTCCTGACCGAGATGGCGGCGCTGCTCTGACTACTCGTCGGTGACCAGACGGCGTTGCTCGGCGCGGGCGAACGACACGACCAGCGGGTCGTCCTGCTGGCGGCGCAGGAACGCGGCGCGGTCGTCGATGCCCTGCCAGTGCTCCTGGATGAGGACCTGCGCGACCGGGGCACCGAGCGCGTCGCCGGGGCCCAGACACATCAGCAGGTCGGGAGCGTACTCCCGGAGCGCGACCCGTACGCAGGCGGTGAAGTCGAAGGTCGACGTCACCTGCGTGCCTAGCGTGTATTCGGCGAGCGCGCGTGTGTCGGCGGCGAGCGGCGACCACTGTCGGCCGCGTCCGTCGATCAGCGGCACCTCGGGCGCCCGCCAGCCGACCGTGTGGGCCAGGGCGTCGAGGCCGCGCCGCGCGTAGTCGGCCAGGAGCGGCGAGTGGAACGCCGCGTGGCCTGACAGGTGCAGCGGGTAGGTGCGTTCGCCGGACTCGTGAGGCGGCAGCAGGGTGCGCAGCTCGCGGATGCCGGCATCGTCGCCCCAGAGGACGCGGTAGCCGCCGTAGCGGATCGAATCGCCCACCCGGTGCCCGGCCGCCCTCACGTCGCGCAGCGCGGCGTCCACCCGTGCGGCCAGTTCTGCATCGGCCAGCCACCGGTCGTCGATGACCGGATAGACGATCTGGCCGCCGATCAGGCCCTCGCGGCCCATGCCGCTCATCGTCTCCACCAACCGCATCGTGTCCGCCAGCGCCAGTGCGCCCGCGCAGAACAGCGCCGAGTACCAGCCCAGGCTGTTGCCGGCCACCGCCACCACGTGGCAGCGCTCCCGGTCGACGCGCAGGAAGTCGGCGGCGGTGGAGGCGAAGATCAGCGGCGAGACGTGCTCGCCCGCGCTGTGAGCGGCGGTCAGCCGCTCGGCGCCGTCGAGCGCCGACAGCGTCGGGTCGCCGGCCGCCTCGCGGCCGGTGTCGGTCTCTGCCAGGACCGCCTGGAACGCCTCCCGCGACGCGGCCGGAATCGCGCGCGACAGAGAGCCCAGGTCCGCGGCGCCGTAGCTGCCGCGGCCGGGGCAGATCACGACCACCCGCCGGCGTGCGGCGGTGGCCGCCGTCACGAGGCAGCCGTGACCGCGGACTCGTTCACCCTGCGCGCCGGCGGCTGACCCCGGTCCCGGCTCACCAGGTCGACCGCGCGGGTGACGATGCCGTCCGTGCACGGCATGACGTGCTCGGCGGCCGGCCCCAGGGGAATGAAGGAGTCCTCCGCGCAGTAGCGCCGGATCGCCGGCCGGACCGGGGCGCCGGCGCTCGCATCGACGATGGAGGCCACCAGCCCTTCGCTCACGCCGCCGGTGGCGCGGCCCTCGTCGACGATCAGGATGCGGCCGCTGCGGATCCCATGGGTCATCACCGTCTCGACGTCGATCGGCGCCAGCCAGCGCAGGTCGATCACCTCCGCGGCGATGCCGTGCCCTTCGGACAAGATGCGCGCTGCCTGCAGCGACCGCCACAGGCCGTTGCTCCAGCTCACGATGGTCAGGTCCGGATCGGTCGCGGCGTAGACGCGCGCGCGGCCCGTCTCGACCGCATCGCCCGGCGGCGGATACGGGAACCGCCAGAGATCGTCGCCTTCCGCGTGCAGATGGCGGGTCTGGTACAGGGCGATCGGCTCCAGGAACAGCACCACGCGGCCGTCGGTGACCGCCGCCGCCAGGGCGGTGCGCAGCATCCCCACGGCGTCGTCGCCGCGCGACGGGCTGGCGATGATCACGCCCGGCAGATCGCGGAGCATGGCGATGCTGTTGTCGTTGTGGAAGTGGCCGCCGAATCCGCGCTGATATCCCCAGCTCGCGATCCTGACGACCAGCGGGTTGCGGAAGCCGCCCTGCGAAAAGAACGAGAGCGTCGCCGCCTCGCCCCTGATCTGGTCCTGGGCGTTCTGGTAGTAGGCAAGGTACTGGATCTCCGGCACCGGCAGCAGGCCGACGTGGGCGGCGCCCATGGCCAGCCCCAGGATCGACTGCTCGTCGAGCAGGGTGTTGAACACGCGTGCCGAGCCGGCCCGCTCGGCCAGCTTGGTGGTGACCCCGTAGACGCCGCCGCGCCGGCCGACGTCCTCGCCGAACAGGATCATCTGCGGGTACTTGGCCATCATGTCCAGCAGGCCCCAGTTCAGCAGGCGGCCCAGATGCTGCGCTCCCTGCCGCTCGGGCAGCCGCCGCTCCGGTCCGAACAGCGCGGCGCGCGCCGTCGCGTGGTCGGCGCGGGCGGCCTCGCGCCTCACACGCAGCGGACGGTGGATGGCGATGGGGCCTGCTACCTCGGCCGCGCTCGACAGGTGCGGCCGCCGTTCGGCTTCCCGCGCCGCCGCCCGCACCCGCTCGCCGATGTCCCGGTATGACCGCAGCAGAGCGCCCGCCGGAGCCAGACCCAGCTCGACGGCGCGCAGGCTGTTGACGAGTACGGGGTCGCGAGCCTCCGCCGCCCGGATCTGTTCGCGCGAGTGGTAGGTCAGCTCCAGGTCCGCCCCCGCGTGGCCCAGCAGGCGCACGAGCTCCAGGTGCAGGAAGACCGGCGCGCGCCGGCGCCGGCAGAGCTCCACGGCCGCGCGCGCCTGCCGGTAGGTATCGACGATGTCGCAGCCGTCCGCTTTCAGATAGGTGATGCGAGGGTAGGAGCGCCACACCCGCTCGACCCAGCCGGGCGGCGTCCGCACCGAGATGCCGACGCCGTTGTCCTCGCACACGAACAGCACCGGGATCGGCAGGTTCTGATAGGCCGCCCATGCGCCGGCGTTCATGCCGGCCAGCGCGGAGGCGTGATTGAGGGTGCCGTCGCCGAAGGTGCAGACGACGATGGCGTCCTCCGGGAACGGCAGGGACTGCCCGAGCCGCTTGGCCCGCTCGATGGCGAAGGCGGTCCCCATCGCCTTGGGCACGTGCGAGGCGATCGTGCTGGTCTGCGGCGGCATCCACAGGGCCGTGCTGCCGAATACCTTGTGGCGGCCGCCGGCGATCGGATCCTCGGAGCTGGCGCACAGGGACAGCAGCACGTCGAACACCGGTGTCTGGCCGCCGGCCTGCTTGGACCGCTGGGCGAAGAAGCCGCCGGAGCGATAGTGGACGAACGCCGGGTCGTCAGGACGGAGAGCGGCGGCCAGCGCCGCGTTGCCCTCGTGGCCGGCGCTGCCGATCGTGTAGAAGCCGGTGCCGCGGCTGCGCAGCCGGCGCGCCTCCAGGTCGAGGTGGCGCGCCTGATACTGCGACTCCAGGATGTCCAGGAAGTCGACGCGCCGCAGGCCCGAACGCTTGTCGATCAGGTCGTCGTCGACGGACGCGCGCGGGCGTCCGTCGACGGCGATGGCATCGTCGGCCGAGCGGGACGACAGGGCGTCGATCACCGCCTGGTCGATGGCGTGGGCGCGGTCGCTGTCCATTCGGCGACGATGAGCGTGGCGCAATCCCCGGACCGCGGCAAGACTCCGGTGGCCTGCAGACGCGGCGTCTTCGTACACTCGCTCATGCTCGGCATCCTTCCCCTGGAGTGCCCGGTCCAGCACTACGACTGGGGCTCCCGCACGGCGCTCGGCCGCCTGCTCGGCCGCCGGATGAGCGGCCGCCCCGAGGCGGAGCTGTGGATGGGGGCGCATCCCAAGGCGCCGTCGGTGGCGCTCCTCGGCTGCGGCCGCGTGACGCTGGATCGGCTCATCGCCGAGCGTCCGGCCGAAACGCTCGGCGGTTCCCGGCAGGATCGGCACGGCGCGACCCTGCCGTTTCTCTTCAAGGTTCTGGCGCTGGGCAAGCCGGTGTCGGTGCAGGCACACCCCACCCGGGCGCGTGCTGCACGCGGATTCGAAGCCGAACAGCGCGCGGGCGTGCCGGTCGACGCGCCGCACCGGTCCTACCGGGACCGTGGTCACAAACCGGAGATCGTGGTTGCGCTGGAACCGATGGTCGTGCTGTCCGGCATCCGGCCGCTCCACGAGATCGAAGCCGCGCTGGCCGCGGCCGGCGTTGCCGAGTTGGCGGCGCTGGCGGCACCGCCCGGCGGGCGGGACGCCGCCGCGGCGATCCGCCGGGTGCTTCGCGCTGCCCTGACGCTCGGTGACGAGGCCCGTACCCGCCTCCACCGCCGGCTGGTAGACGGCGCGGCGCGGGCTACGGCCGCGGGCCAGCTTCTCGTGAAGCTGGCGGATCACTACCCCGGCGACCCGACGGTGATCGCCGCGCTACTGCTCGACCTCGTCGAGCTGCGCCCGGGCCAGGGGCTGTATAACCCGCCGGGACAGCTCCACGCCTTCGTCAGCGGCGCCGGCATCGAGCTGATGGCCAACTCCGACAACGTGCTTCGCGCCGGACTCACCAGCAAGCACGTGGACGTCGACGAGCTGCTGGCCGCGAGCGAGCTGCGGCCGGCGGCCCCGGCGCTCGTCCAGCCCCGGGTGGCGGGCGCGGCCGAGCGTGTCTATCCGACGCCGGCCGAGGAGTTCCGGCTGTCGGTCATCGACCTGGAGGCCGGCGGGAGGTTCACGCCGCAGCAGGGACCGGAGATTCTGCTGCTGCTGGGCGATGGCGCGCGCCTGCGCTGGCCGGGAGGGACGCTCACGCTGCGGCGCGGCGGCGCGGTGTTCGTCCCCGCGTCGGTAGCCGAGTATCACGCCCGCGGCGCCGGCCGGCTGTACCGCGCGCGTGTGCCGTAGGCTTGGTTGGCGGCTGTCGTGATCGAGACGTATGCTCACCGCACACTTGTCAACGGGAGAGCAGCCGCGATGAACCCGCCTGCCACGATGCACACCGGACCGCTCGGCTCCACCGTTCACGTGCTGCGCGCCGATTCCGCGACCGTCACCGAGTTGGCCACCGTCGACTGGAGTCGGCGTTTCCGCCGCGTCTGGCTCGACCCGGCGCGACGAAAGGGTTGCGCAGTACGCGGCTTCGCCGGCGGGACGACCCCCCGGGCACGGGAATGGAGCCCGACTGCGCGTTCTATGTCGGCGCGCGTGCCAGGGACTATCGTGCGGCCCTGGTCGAAGGTAAGGCAGCGGCCGAGGCCTTCATCGAACGTACGGCGCCCGACCTGGTGGTCGAAGTCGAGATCACCAACGCCGATGAAGGCAAGATCGAACGCTACGCCGAGATGGGGGTGCGGGAGCTGTGGCGGTTGCACGGCCGCAAGGACTCGTGGGAGTTGCGTGCCGACTTCCTCGCCCTCCACTCCGGCGCTGCCCCGCGCGAGCTTGACGTCTCGGAAATTCTTCCGGGGCTCACTCCGGGCGACGTATGCGAAGCGGTGCATGGGGTGCGGGCCGGGGTGACCCATGACGAGCGGACACAAGCGGTCGCCCGCATCGTGCACCGGCGCCAGCGGCTCAGCGTGCGGGTTCGTGAGGAGCAGGCCCGGTACCCCGCGCGTGCCGTCGTCTCCTGAAGCGGTACTTGACCGAAGCTTGCCACGCGAATTCCGTACGGATATTCTATTTCGTACAAATCATTCAGAAAACGGAGAGGGTCCATGTCCGATGCCCTGCCTGTCAGTGAGGTTCGTGAGAAGCTCGCCGAGATCACCGGTCGCGTGCAGTTCGGGGGCGAGCGGATTGCGGTTCAGAAGCACGGCAGGACGGTCGCTGTGCTGGTGCCGCCGTCCGACCTCGATGCGCTGGAGGCGTTGGAGGACCGGCTCGACCTGCTGGACGCTCTCGATGCGCTGGCGGACTATCGAGCACACGGCGGCGTGCCACTCGAAGATCTCAAGGCCGATCTCGGGCTTTGACGTACGGGATCGTTTTCTCCCGGCCGGCAGAGAAGGACCTTCGCGGTATTCGCGATCGGGCGATCCTCCAGCGACTATCCGCCGCCATCGAAGGCTTGGCAGACAATCCACGTCCGCGCGGCTCCGGGAAACTGGGGGGCGTCGGCGACATCTGGCGTATCCGCGTGGGCAACTGGCGCGTCTGCTACACCGTCGAGGCCAACCGGCTCATCATTCTGATTCTCACCGTTGCCCAGCGCGGCGACGTCTACGAACGGCTTCGTCGCCGACTGGAGCAGTAGCTGCGCCTCCCGCCGAACCGCGGTCAGTTGCTGAAGCCGACCAGCTCCACGTCGAAGATCAGGAAGGCGCGCGGCGGCACCGTGCCGGGCACGCCCATGGCGCCGTAGCCCAGGTCGGGCGGGATCAGCACGGTGCGGCGCCCGCCGCGGCGCATCGCCAGGAGCATCTCCTCCAGCCCCTTCACCACCGCGCCGATCGTGAACTCCATCGGCTCGATGCCCGACGTCCCGAACTGCGTGCCGTCGACCAGGCTGCCCGTGTAGCGCAGCAGCACCTTGGCCCCGAAGTCCGGCGTCGGCCCTTCGCCCTGATTGTGGACCACGTACAGCAGCCCTGACTCCGTGGCGACGGCAACCGGCCAGCGGCGGCGGAACTCGGCGCGCATCTCTTCGTCCCGCTGCAGCACTTGGCGCAACAGCTCCTCGGCGACCTGGGATCGCAGCTCGGCGAATCCCGGGCCGTCGACCCGGTAGGCGCGCGCCGCGGGCCCCACGCGCACGATGCGGATCCGCTTCAGGGTCTGGCCGCGCCGCAGCGTGTCGAGCACTTCCTGCCCGTCGACCACCTGCCCGAACACCGGATACACCTCGTCCAGCTCCGGGGCCGCGCGTCTGGTGATCACGAAGCGGCTGTTGCCGGTGTGCGGCCCCTCGGTGAGGAGCGACACCACGCCGGGCCGGTCGTGGCGCAGCTCCGGATGGAACTGATCGGGAATCTCCCAATCCGGCTCCGCGAGACCTCGCCCGCGCACACCGCCGGCCATGACGAGCTGTTCGGAGGCGATCTCGACGAGCGATCCGTCGTAGAATCGTTCGGGTCCGAGCATCCCCTCGGCGAGTCCCACGAACGCGGCGACCGGGAGCGGCGCCCGTTCCTCATGAAGGCGCACCAGCATGCGCCCCTCATCGGTGACGATCCGCGCGTACAGCCCGTCGTCCAGACCGCCGCACGCCATCAACACCAATGCCGCGGCGCCGGCCAGCGCCGCGCGGCGCGCGCCGACAGCGCCGGTCACTCTTCGAGTGAGGTTCGCTTCGCTCACGCGGACGGCCTCGCCTCGCCCCATTCCGCGCAGATCTCGCTCACCGTGTAGACCGGGCTCTTGCGCGCCATCCAGCGCATGGCCAGCTCGTGCCACTCCTCCTCGTAGGACCCGACCCCATCGCGCGCCACCACCGGATAGAAGCCCTGCATCAGCGCGTCGGCATGGCTGTGCAGCACGCACCCCTGCGTGATCATGCCGGTCAGGACCACGCTGCGGATGCCGCGGTTCAGGAGCTGCGCGGTGAGCGGGGTGCCGTGGAAGGCGCTCGCCCGCGTCTTGGTGAGGACCACGTCGCCGGGTTGCGGCGCCAGATCGTCGATCGTCTGCGCCTGCCAGGTCCCCTCGTGCACCTCGGAGACGTACTCGGCGTCTCGGTGCACGTACAGGCCGGGGCCGTCGTTGAGGTTCACGCCGTGCCGGCTGCGATGGATAAACTCGGTATAGAACACCGGCACCTCGGCCGCGCGCGCCGCGCCCAGCAGATCCCGGATCGCGGCGGCGACGCCGGCCAGTCCGCCGACCTCCGTGCCGTGCCGGGCGTAACCTCCGTCGTCCTTGAGGTTCTCGTTCTGCATGTCGATCACCAGCAGGGCGCAGCGATCCCGCGCCAGCAACTCGGCGCGGGTGGTGAGCACCTCGATACCGTTGATGGTCTTCACGTCGCCATCGAGCGTGGCAGCGCCGCACGTGTCGATCAAGGCGGCGCCGAGCCGGTATGCTCCGCAACCGTGAACCAATTGGAAAAGATTCGTGACAAGTGGGCCCGAGGCGAGGTCTGCATCGGCACCAACGTGGCCCTCACCGACTCGACGGTGATCGAGCTGCTGGGCGAAGTCGGCTTCGACATCGTCTGGATCGACATGGAGCACTCCGCGATGACGCTGGAGCACGCCCTCAATCACGTCCGCACCTGCCGCGGCGCAGGTCTGGCGCCGTTCGTCCGCGTGCCGTCGAACGACCCGGTGGTGGTCAAGCCGTTCCTGGAGATGCACCCGGCCGGCATCATCATGCCGCGCATCTCGAACGTGGCGGACGCGGAGCAGGCGGTGCAGAGCTGCCGCTACCCGCCGCGTGGCGTGCGCGGCTTCGGCCCGATCCGCGGCGTGCGCTACAGCGCGCGTGATACCGAGGACTACCTGGCCAAGGTCGACTCCGAGATCCTTGTGATCCTGCAGATCGAGCACATCGACGCGGTGAACCAGATCGACGAGATCCTGCAGATCCCCGGCGTGGACAGCATCGTCCCCGGCCCCATGGATCTGTCCGGTACGATGGGCCTGCTGGGTCAGCCCAGCCATCCCGACGTGATCGCCGCGATCCAGCGGATGCTCGACGCGGCGCTTGCCAGCGGTGTGCCGATGGGGCAGTCGATCGGCCCCGACCCCGAGGTCCTGCGCCACTGGATCGACGGCGGCGTCTCCTGGATCTGCTCCGGCGGCGACTGGCACCTGTTGTATCCGGCTGCCAGGAACCTGTACGAGCTGATGTCGTCGATGACGTGATCGTTCCCGAGCCGCGGCGCCACTACCTGCACGGCTACCCGTCGCGGCAGAGCGTCGCGCCGGGGGAACGGGTCGAGCTGCACGTCTCCACCAGCCTGGCGGGCTACTCGCTGGCCGTCGCGCGGGTGGGGGCGGGCGAGGAGGAGGTCTGGCGACGGGAGCGGATCGCCGGCAGCGAGCACCCGGTGCCCGCCGACGCTGCCTCGCACGGCTGCCGCTGGCCGCCGGCGCTGGAGCTGGCGGTGGGGCGCGAGTGGCCGTCCGGCTACTACCGCGTTTCCATGCGAGGGGAGGCTCCTGACGGCCGGCCCGTGCGCGGAGCGATGGCGTTCGTGGTCCGTTCGGCCGCACCGGGCAGGACGGCCCGCATCCTGCTGCAGCGCACCACCAACACCGACAACGCCTACAACCGCTACGGCGGCTCCACGCTCTACTACGGGCCGGACGGACCGGCGACGCGGGTGTCGTTCGAGCGGCCGTACGCGGGGTTCGAGCCGATCGGCCACTACCGGTACTCCATCCCCAAGGAGTTGGAGATCACCGCCGACGGCCGCACCCTGACGGACGGGATGGCGGCCGCGCTTACCCGACGCGGCGTGGACACCGACCGCCCCACCTTCCTGCGGCCTGCCGCCGTGGAGGGCTGCTGGAACCTGCAGCAGGCCGAGGTCACCCTGGGTCTGCACCGGCAGCCCGGCCGGGTCGACGTCTACGACTCGTTCAGCACCTGGGCGAGCTGCTGGCGCAACTGGGAGCATCCGTTCGTGGCCTGGGCCGAGCGGGCCGGCTACCGGATCGACTACGCGGTCAACGGCGACCTGGAGTTCCACCCGGAAGTCCTCGACCGGTACCGGCTGGTGCTTTCAGTCGGCCACGACGAATACTGGTCGAAGCCGATGCGCGACCACCTGGAGGCCTACATCGGCGGCGGCGGCAACGTCGCGTTCCTCTCGGGCAACTGCGTCTGGTGGCAGGTGCGCAGCGAGGAGGAGGGCCGCGCGCTGGTCTGCTTCAAGGACCACACCTGCGACCCGCACTTCGCGAGCGGCGAGCATGACACGCTGACCACGATGTGGTGCCACCGGCTCATCGGCCGGCCGGAGAACCGGCTCACCGGCGTGAGCTTCGCGTACGGCGGGTACCACCGCTTCTTCGGCATGATGGACGACGGGCCGGACGGCTACACCGTGCACCGGCCCGAGCACTGGGCGTTCGCGGGGACGGGACTGGAGCGCGGGCAGATGTTCGGTGAGCGCGACCGCATCGTCGGCTACGAGTGCGACGGCTGCCAGGTCGAATGGCGCGACGGGCTGCCGGTTCCCACCCATGCGGACGGGACGCCGGCGACGTTTCGGATCATGGCCACGGCGCCGGCGGCGCTGGGCCGGGTGGACGCCTCGCTCGAGCAGGCCAGCCGCGCCATCCTCGCCGAGGACGGCGGCACGCTCCCGCAGCCGGGGCTGGCCGTGATGGGGACCTACACCCGCGGCGGCACGGTGGTCACGGTCGGCTGTACCGAGTGGAGCAACGGCCTCGCCGGTGGCGACCCCGCGGTGGACCGCATCACGCGCAACATCCTCGACCGCCTGGGCTGACGGGCCTCCAGCCGACTGGACGACGGCTGGACGGCTGAACTATTTCGGAGTAGATTCCGATTTGGTCTGACCAATTCGGATCGAGTTGCGAAATGGCACTCTACTCCCGCACCCTGCGCATCGATCTTCCTGCGGGGCAGTCGGGGTTCCTGTGGGGCCCTCGGAAGACCGGCAAGTCGACCTTGCTGCGTATGCAGTTTCCTGGATCCGCCCGCTTCGACCTGCTGGACACGCGGCTGATGCTGGAGCTCACGCGGGCGCCCTGGACGCTCGCCGAGCGCGTGCTGGCGCTGGATGACGCCGTCCGCGCCGGCCCCGTGATCATCGACGAGGTGCAACGCGTGCCGGCCCTGCTCGACGAGGTGCACCGCCTGATCGAGGACGAGGGCATCCGCTTTCTGCTGTGCGGATCGAGCGCCAGGAAGTTGAAGCGAGGGCGCGCGAACCTGCTGGGCGGCCGCGCATGGCGCTTCGGGCTGCATCCCCTGACGTGGCCGGAGATCCCGGAGTTCGACCTGCTGCGCGCGCTGAACCGGGGATTGGTGCCGCAACACTACGATGCGGCGCAGTACCGGCGCGCACTGACCGGCTACGTCGACGACTACCTGAAGGAGGAAGTGTTCGACGAAGGGTTGACGCGCAACGTCGCCGCCTTCTCCCGGTTCTTCGATGCGCTCTCCTTCTGCCACGGCGAGTTGGTGAATTACAGCAACATCGCGCGGGACTGCGGGGTCGACTCCAAGACCGTGCGCGAGTACTTCCAGATTCTCGTCGACACGCTGCTCGGAGTCTTCGTGGAGCCGTTCAGCGGCCGGCGCTCCCGTGCCGTGATCATCCGCGCCCCGAAGTTCTATCTGTTCGACGTCGGCGTTGCCGGCTACCTGACCGGCCGCCGGATCGAGCGCCCCGCGGGTGAGGCATTCGGGCGCGCCCTGGAGCACTTCGTGCTGATGGAGCTGCTTGCCTACCGAACGTATCGCGAGCGGGAGGTTCCGGTGCGCTTCTGGCGTACGAAATCGGGGCTGGAATGCGACTTCGTCATCGGCAGGGAGGGGGAGATCGCGATCGAGGTCAAGGGGGGCGCCGGCCTCAACCCCGGGGACCTCAGGCCCATGCGTGCCTACGTGCAGGAGCATCGCCCCCGTCATGCCATCGTCGTCTGCGTGGCGGGGGTCCCCCGGCGGACGGCTGACGGGATCTGGATCCTCCCCTGGGAACGGTTCCTGGAACGACTGTGGGCCGATACGATCATCGAATGATCGGCTCCTGCGAGCGTGACCGAATGGAGGGCTGCGAGCATGTATGACCTGCAGATCACCGACGCCACGGTGGTGGACGTGGCGGCCGGAATAACCCGAGCGGCGCAGACTGTCACGGTTTCAAACGGTGTTATCGCCGAAGTCGCTACGGACGCGACGCAGCCGCCCGCCTCCGCTACGACCATCGACGGCCGCGGACTCTATCTGTGCCCCGGACTGATCGACACCCACGTCCATTTCTTCCTGGACGGCAGCAGCACGCCGCGCCAGAACTTCGGCGCCGTCGGCGAGTCCGAGCGCTGGCGGGTTGCGGTGCGCAACGCCGGCGTCGCGATCGCCGCCGGCATTACCACGATGCGCGACCTGGCCGCTCCCGCCGAGCCGATGTTCGAGCTCCGCCGCGAGATCGAGGCCGGCCGGGTGGCCGGTCCGCACGTGATCTGCTGCGGCTACGCGCTCATGCGCCCGGGCGGGCACTGCCACTGGCTCGGGGGCATCGAGGTGGCCTCCCGAGCGGAGGTGCGCGCCGCCGTCGAGCGCCAGCTCGGCCAGGGGGGCGACTACGTCAAGCTGATGGCCTCGGGCGGCGGCCTGACACCGGGCACGCGGCCGCACGAGGCGGACCTGCCGCTGGAGTTGATGCGGGAAGCTGTGGAGGTGGCCGAGACCGCAGGCACCTACGTCACCGCGCACTGCCACGCGACCGAGAGCATCGAGCGGGCCATCGAAGCGGGACTGACGATGATCGAGCACGCCACCTTCGCGGAACCGCCGGGACGCTACCGCTACGATCCCGCCGTCGCGCGGCGCATTCGCGACCGCGGCATCGTCGTGGTCCCCACCGTGTACTGCGCCCTGCAGAACGCCGACAAGTTCGAGCGGCAGGGCAAGACCTACAACCCCGAGGACGTGGGCGCGGTCGCTCGCCTGCGGGGCCGGCTGACCAACACCGGGCTCTTCCATCGGCTGGGCGTGCCGCAGATCGCCGGCACCGACTGCGGCGCGATCGACACCCGCTTCGACGCCTTGGTCGACGAGCTTCTGACCTACGTGCAGGCCGGCATGAGCAACGCGGAGGCGCTGCGCTCGGCCACCAGTCTGGCCGCCGAGCACCTGCGGCTGGAGGGGGTGGGGCACGTGCTTCCCGGGCAGCGCGCCGACCTGGTGCTACTCGACGGCGATCCGCTGAAGGACCTGCGCAACCTGCGCGCCCCCCGCATCGTCATCAAGGCGGGTGATGTCGCCCATCGCCGGGAACCGGCCGGCCAGCCGGACACGGTTTGACCGCACTGGGGAGCGGGGCTACCCTGTAGCCAACGGTTCCGTGCCGGCGGTGCCCGTAAATCATGGCAGATCAAGCCCGTCGCTCTTCGTCGGCCACGGCGAACGAATACCTCATCCAACTCTATCTGATGCTGCGCGAGCGGCGGCCGGTCGTGGGCGCCCGCATCGCCGAACGGATCGGGGTTTCGGCCGCCGCGGTCTCGCAGGGCTTGAAGCGCCTGGAGCAGCGCAAGCTGGTCGTCCAGGATCCGGACGACGGCGTGCGCCTCACCCAGCGCGGCACCGTGCAGGCCGAGCACACCATCCGCCGCCACTACCTCCTGGAGCGTCTGCTGGTCGACGTGTTGGACTTCGACTGGGTCGACGTGGACGAAGAGGCCGACAAGCTGGAGCACTCGCTGTCGCCGCGCCTGGAGGAGCACCTCTTCGAACGGCTGGGCCGTCCCACGACCTGCCCGCACGGCAATCCGTTTCCCGGCTCGCCGGACGAGCGCCGCCTGCTCGACGCGCCGCGGCTGACCGGCGTGCACGCCGGCGAACGGACCGAGATCCTGCGGATCACCGAGGAAGCCGAGGAGAACGAGGAGCTGATGCGCCGCCTGGACCAGGACCATCTCGTGCCCGGCACCAGGATCACCGTGTCCAGCGTGTCTGACGCTGAAGTGGTGTTCCGGAAGGACTCCACGGGGCAGGAAGTCACCTTGCCGAGCGGCTACGCGCGCTACGTGCGGGTAGACACCGCAAACTGATCCGGTCGATGCGCGACAGCCGCCCCGAGTCCGGTCCGCTGGACCGCCTCAGGAAGCTCGATCGGGAGATCCACCTGATGCAGCACGTCATCGGCCTGCTGCAGTGGGATCAGGAAACCTACATGCCGGAGGGGGCGGTCGCGGAGCGTTCGGAGCAGCTCGCTCTGCTGGAGGGGCAGGCCCACGAGCGTCAGACCTCGCCCGAAATGGGCGAGCTGATCGCGGCCGGCGAGGCGCGCACCGACCTCGACGAGATCGATCGGGCGTTCCTGCGCGAACTGCGGCGCACGTACGACCGGGAGACCAAACTGCCCACGGAGTTGGTGACCGCGATCGCGCGCCAAGCCAGCCTCAACCACGCGAGTTGGGTGGCGGCGCGCAAGGCGTCGGATTTCAGCATCTTTCGCAACGACCTGGAGGAGACGCTGCGCCTCACCCGCGAGAAGGCCGACCACCTGGGATTCCAGGATACCCGCTACGATCCGTTGCTGGACGCGTTCGAGCCGTGGATGAGCACAGCGGAGCTCATCACCGTGCTCGACGCGCTGCGCGGCCCGCTGGTCGACCTGCTGGAACGGATCGCGGGGTCGGCGGTCACGATCGACGACGAGGTGCTGCGCCGCGACTGCGACGTGACCGCGCAGCGTGCGTTCAGCGATCATCTGCTGGCGGCGCTGGGATTCTCGTCCCGTACGGGGCGCCTGGATGTGTCCGCCCACCCGTTTTCCACCACGCTGGGTGCCGCCGACGGCAGGCTCACCACGCGCTTCCACCCCAACCTGCTGAGCACGAGCGTGTTCGGGACCATCCACGAGTGCGGGCATGGCCTGCACGGGCTGGGCGTCGCGCCGGAGCTGGCCACCAGCGCGCTGGGCGCAGGCACCTCGCTCGGCATCTGCGAGTCCCAGTCGCGGTTCTGGGAGAACCTGATCGGCCGCCGGCGGGCGTTCTGGGAGCACTTCTACCCGCAGCTTCAGCCGCGCTTCCCGGCTCTGACAGACGTAGACCTGGATCGGTTCTACCATTCGATCAACGCCGTACAGCCGTCGTTCATTCGCGTCGAGGCCGACGAGGTGACCTACAATTTGCATATCCTGCTGCGCTTCTCGCTGGAGCGCCGCATGGTCGACGGCGACCTGCAGGTGGACGACCTGCCGGATGCCTGGCGGGAGGAATCGCGGGCGTTGCTCGGCATCGTCCCGGAGCGCGACGCCGACGGCGTGCTGCAGGACATCCACTGGTCGATGTTCGCCATCGGCTATTTCCCCACCTACACGCTGGGCAACCTGTACAGCGCGCAGTTCCACGCCGCGATGGCGCGGGACATCCCGGAGTGGGAAGGGCAGGTGCGTGACGGGCGCTTCACGGAGATCCTGGGCTGGCTGCGGGAGCGGATCCACCGCCACGGCCGCGTCTACCCGGCCGCGGAGATCTGCCGTCGCGTGAGCGGCGAGCCGCTCGACGCGCGCTACTTCACCGACTACCTGGACGCCAAGTTCGGCGAGCTCTACCGGCTGTAGCGATGCTGCCGGCGGTGCTTCTGATCGGAGACTCGATCCGTGCCGGCTACCAGCCGTTCGTGGCAGAGGCCCTGCGCGGCGTGGCCGAGGTGGTGTCGGGCGCCGACTACGGCGGCACCTCCGCGCACATACGGGCCAACCTCGACGGCTGGCTGCGGGTGCGCCGCTACGATCTGGTGCACCTGAACTGCGGACTGCACGATCTGGCGCGCCGGCCGGCGACCGAGCCGAACGTCCCCCTCGCGGAGCACCGGGACAACCTGCAGGCGATCCTCGACCGGCTCGCCGAGATCCGCGTCCCGGCCGTGTGGGCGGCCACGACTCCCGTCGACGAGGGGCGCCACCATCGCAACAAGCCGTTCGACCGCCTGGAGGTGGACGTCACCGCCTACAACGCTGCCGCGCTGGAGATCGCACGCGCCCACGGGCTGGCCGTCGACGACCTCTACGGCGCGGCCGTGACGCGCGGCTGGACCGATCATCTCACGCGCGACGGCGTGCACTTCACCGAGGAGGGTTACCGCCTGCTCGGGGGTGCCGTGGCCGACGCGGTTCGCGCAGCCCTCGCCGGGATGGGGCTGACAGACGGCGGTTGAGCCGCCTGACCGCGCAGGATCGCCCGCGTCAGGTCACAGGTGGCGCGCCAGGAAGTCGTAGGCCAGCCGGCCGCTGATCTGGTGCCGGCCGTCGAAGTCGTCGGTGACCAGCGCCTCCTCGGCGCCGAAGGCGCGCCACGCCGCCCGCGCCTTGTCCACCGACGCGCGCACGCCGTCGATCGGGAAGATCGTGTCCCGCTGGCCCGCTTCGATCAGGCAGGGGCGCGGCGCGATCAGCCCCGCGAAGTCGCTGAGCTCGCCGTGGCCCAGCAGGCCGGGCACGAAGTTGCACGTGCAATGAGCGAACGTGAGGATGCTCTGCCGCCAGTCGCAGAAGTAGCCTGAGATCACGCACGCGCGGATGCGGTCGTCGCACGCGGTGGAGAAGTAGGTGTGCGCGCCGCCACCGGAGATCCCCATCGCCCCCAGCCGGGCGATGTCCGCCTCCGGCCGCGTGGCCAGGTAGTCGACCGCGCGCATGCCGTCCCAGACGCGCAACCCCATCACCGAGCCGCCCAGCATGATCGCGTAGGTGTTGGCGTTGTGGCAGGTCGTCGGCGGCGATGCGGTGAGCTCGTCTGCCAGCGCCGAGTAGTCGGCGCGCCGCTCGCCGAAGCAGCTTATCTCGGGCGCCGCGACCACGAAGCCGCGCTCGGCCAGCGCGCATCCGAAGTCCTTGTGGTAGCCGTCCGGCTCCCACCGTTCGGAGCCGTCCTCCCACAGCCCGACGATGTCTCGTACCCCGTACCCGTGTCCGTGCAGGGCCAGCACGCACGGCGCCGGTCCGGTGAGGCCCTTCGGCACCAGCACGTACACCGGCATGGTCGCGTCCGGCCACGTGCGCAGCACGACCCGCTCCCGGACGTAGGAGCCGCGGTCGACGGTCTGCTCCACCTCGGCCTCCACGGGCGGCACCGGCCGATCCAGGAAACCCAGATGCCCGGTGAGCACGCGCCTGGCGTGCGCCTGCCACTCGCGTGCGGCGTCGGCGGCCGTCGCTTCGAAGGCACAATCGCGCTCGGCTCCGGCATGCAGCGCGTCCAGCAGCCTGAGCGGGTCGAATTCGGTTCGCTGGCTCATGCCGCCACTCTGGAAGCATGCGGCAGCGCTGGCAAGCGCCCCACCCTTGATTCCGCGCAGGCCGGCGCGTAGCGTGGTCGGCATGTTCACGCAGGTCCGTGTCGCCGCATGTTCGTTCAAGCCCCGCAAGTTCGACGTAGCCGCCAACGCCGATCGGCTGGAGGGGCTGTTCCGGCGAGCCGCGGATGCCGGCGCCGAGCTCGCCGTCGCCCCCGAAGGGGCGCTCGACGGGTACGTGGTGATGCCGATCATCGAGGGCGCCCAACCGGCCGAGCGCATGCACGAAGCGGCCGTGAGCCTGCAGGGGCCTGAGATCGGCCGGTTCCGGACGCTCGCCCGCGAGCTCGGCATGTGTCTGGCGTTCGGTCTGGCCGAGCGCATCGGCGGCGACGTCTACAACTGCGCGGTCTTCATCGACGGCGCGGGGGAGATCCGCGGCACGTACCACAAGATGCAGCTCGCCGAGGGATACCATGACGACTGGTGGTTCAACCGCCTCGGCACGCGTTCCCGCGCGTTCGCCACGCCGTTCGGGAAGTGCGGGGTGCTGATCTGCAACGACCGCTGGAACCCGGACATCGCCCGCATCCCCGTGCTGGACGGCGCCCGCTACCTGCTGATCCCGTCCTATGGGTCCCGCGGCCGACACCAGGATCGGGCCGTACTGGCGCGGGCCAGGGAGAACGGCGTGCCGATCGTGGAGGCCAACGTCGGTGTGACCCTGATCATCAGCAAGGGCGAGGTGGTCGCGTGCGAGCGCCGGGTCGACGCGATGACGGTGGGCGTGATCGACGTGCCGGCGGCGCCGTCGACCGCCAACCGTGATCGCCAGGAGGAGACCTTCCTGCGCTGGCGAGCCGAGGAGATGCCGAACCGCTTTCAGCAGGGCGAAGCGCGCCGCAGGGCCGGCGTCGAGCATCCCGTGCAGCACGACCCGCACGGCCGGCTCGTTGCGGCGGGGTAGCGCCGGCGCGGTAGGAACCGGCCCGGCCGTCGGCGCATCTGGTCACTCGGCGAAGCGAAAGCCGTAGATTCGCATCTGGCGCAGATGGAACTGCAGCCGGACCGGCTTGCCCGCCCAGGCGCCCAGGCTCGCGCCGGCATCCCACGTGACCGGCGCGTCCAGCGCGTCCGCGCTCAGAGGACGACAGCGGTCGAAGGTCAGACCTGCGATCGGCGGACCGTCGTGCCGCGGAAAGAACCCCGCCGGCGGCGTGGCGTCGCCCTGCACCACCTGCACGCGCAACTCCGCCTCCGGGCCGGTGGGTTCCGCGTTGACGGCGAGTCGGCGGCCGGCGAATGAGAGCTCGCGCGTGGCGAAGATGCCGAGCTCGCGCCCGGCCTCGATGCCGACGAACCGGTCACGGCCGAAGGTGACCCGACCCATGGCACCGTCCGCCGGCTCCTCGCCTTCCCGTACGTCAGCGGTGTGCCATGACCCCGGCGTGTAGCTCGCGTCCACCGCGCCGTTGTGCGGTCCCTGTCCGGTGCGCGTGTAGAGCGCCACGCGATCCGGTCCGGCCGGACGGTCCGGTGAGGCCGGCAGGATGCCGGGACCGGCATAGATCCGGAACCGGTCGTAGGCCCCCGGCTGTTCGCTGTTGGCGACGATCGGCACGCGCGTGGGCCGTATCCAGGTCCGGTTGTCGCGGCTGACGGCGAGCTGCAGGTCGAGCCTGCCGCTCCAGTGGTGGTAGGGCGAGAAGAACATCAGGTGCAGGTCCCGGTACGGGCTCCACGGGCAGTTGTAGAAGTCGACGTCAAGCCCGTCTTCGTGATCGGGCGCCAGGACGATCTCGGGCTGCGTCCACTCGGGGTGGGTGCCGTCGAAGCTCATGGCCTCGATGCGGGCGACCGATCTTCCCCAACCCTGCGGCAGCACGGGACGGTCGCCGACGTCGCGGCCGGCGCGCTTCAGGCTGTTCGAGCGGATGTAGGCCACGTAGCGGCCCAGCACGGGGTCGTAGCCGGCCACGTTCTGGGTGTCCAGACCGGGGATGTTGTAGCCCCACGGGTACAGGGACCAGGACAGACCGTCGCTGGAGTAGGCGCCGCGCAGCCCGAACGGCGTCCGGCCGCGGTGCAACATCTTGTAGCGCTCGGCCGGCCGAGCGGTGGGGTCGACGAATACACAGGCGCCCTCCGCGTAGCGGTCGATGTCACCGCGCAGGACCACGTTGTTCTCCTTGGACCCGTCCACCTCGACGAGTCCCAAGGCGGGCTTGTGCCAGTGCACGCCGTCATCGGATTCGGCGTAGGCCACCATCATCTGCGTGACCGTGCCCGGCTCCCGGGCTGGCCGTTGATGGGGGTAGCGCGGGTCGCGGGCGGAGTGGTGATCGGTGTTGTACCAGCAGCGGAAGCGGCCGCCGTCGTGCAGGACCGTCATCCAGTAGATGCCGCCGGTCTCCCACGTCGCGTCGCGGCCCGGCAGCATCACCGGTTCAGGGTCCTTGACGGCGGGGCCCGGCGTGAACCGGATGTTCACCGGGTAGTCGCGCGAGGCGGCCGTGCCGCGCGTCAGCAGGAAGTCGTCGCAGAACAGTTGCACGTCGCCGCCGACGTCCAGCACGCGGGCAGCGCCCGGCGCCCCGAAGTCGGTCCGTCCGCCCGGCGGCAGTCCGGTGGATTGCATGATCCGCCCTCCGCGGACACGATAGCTCGGGAGGCCGCAAGCGACCAGGGCGACGCTCCTGCGCAACGCCGGCGTGATCGATGGGCCTACTTGATGCCGAAGACCTCCAGGAACCGGTACACGTCGAAGTAGGCGCTGAACAGCTCTTCGACCTCGCGCACCTTGTCGACGTCGTACACCTGCAGCTTGGTGCTCTCGTACAGGCCGAACAGCCGAGCCTCGGTCGCGGCCGAGTCGCCGCGAATCAGCACGGAGGGCAGCCCTGCGCCGATGATCTCGGCGCGTAGCTCGGGGGCGAGAGACTCTCCTTCGTCGCAAGTCAGCACCAGCCCGCCGATGCCGCGAGTGGCGCCGAGCTGGCGATGGTAGGAGAGGATGCTGCGGATCCGGGGTGTCGAGTTGGCGCTGATCACGACCAGATCGCGTCTTCGGATCGCCTGCGCGGGCCGCAGAAATTGCGCGGGAAGCGAGATGACGCGGATCGTCCGACACGGGCGTTGCCAGGTGGGGTGCCGCGGATCGCCGATCGCCTCGACATGGCGCAGCGAACTGAGCACCAGATCCATCGACGGCTGCGGAAGGTCCTGGACGGTGGGAATGAAGCCGAGGATGCTCAGGTTCCCGCCGAAGCCCGGGAACCGGCTGTTGAGCATGTCCTCGGTGAGGTACCGCTGCAGGGTGCGGATCTTCTCGGGGATCAGCTTGTTGAAGATCACCCCGCGTACGCGGCAGCCCTTGTGCAGGAAATAGGACAGGTAGACCTCGAGCGTGTCGATGGCGCGGCCGATGCCGCCCTCGGACAGGAAGACGATCTCCGCGTTCAGCAGGTTGCCGACATCGGCGTTGGACAGGCCGGCGATGGCGCCGACGCCAGGATGTCCGGAGCCTTCCGCGATGATCACCTTCTTGTCCGCGAGCGAGGCCACGGACTCGCGGATACGGCGCTCCAGGGTCCGGGTCAGCGCCTCCTGGTCCCCCGATTCGAGGTAGTTGCGGGTGAACCCGGACGTGAACCGCACCGGCGACAGGTGTCGGGGCTCGAATCCGGGCAGTGAGCTGAACACCGACAGGAGCTGCACGTCCTTGTCCACCTGCATGCCGTCACGCAGGGTGGAGACTTCCTGGCCGACCGGCTTGATGTAGCCGATCGTCGCGGGGTCGAGCACGCGGCGAAGCTGCGAGATGATGCCCAGGCTGGTCACGGTCTTGCCGGCATGCTGCCGGTAGCCGGTCAGGTAGACGACTACCGGAGCCACGGCGGTGCGTGCAGAGCCGGTGCCGGTTGCGCGGGCCGGCCGGTTGCGGTATCCATGGTGCCATGCGTTGGATGGCAGTGTGGGTGCTGGCAGCCGTGGCCGCGGCCACGATGGCGCAAACCGAAGAGAACGGTGGCGCGGCGGCGGCCGAGGACGCGGGTGCCGTCGTGGTACAGGAAGCGGCGCCGGCCGTCGACGGGATCGTCGCGGAGGGCGAGTATGGGCTCAACCTTCAATACGACGGCATCACGATCGGCCTGGCGCTGGTGGGTGACACGCTGCACGTCGCTGCCGCCGCGGCCACCAGCGGCTGGGTAGGGGTCGGCTTCGGGTCGGACAGGATGGACGGGGCGCGCATTCTGTTCAGCTTCGTCGACGCGGACGGGCAAGTGTTCTTTGCGGAGCAGGAAGGCCGGGATCACACGCACCGGGACGTCACCGACACGATGGTGAGTGCCCACGCGGTGGCCGAGGTCGATGGGACCACCACGCTGGAGGCGTCGCTGCCGGCCGCGTTCGTGCGCGACAGCGCCGACGAGAAGGGTGTGTTCCCGATGATCATGGCGTACGGCCGGCGTGACTCGGTGCGGGTCGTCCACCGCTTCTTCAAGAGCATCGAGCTGACCTTCGGCTGATCATAGCCGTCGGCTGTTCGCAGGCCGCTCACCCTGAAGGCGTGCCTGCGCCTACGTCCCGCTATCCGCGGACCCGCGCAGACACAGCCACGTCGCCTCGGCAGCCAGCTCGTCGCCGACGTACGCCTTGCCGCTCTGGCGGATCATCGCCGGCGAGCTGCGCGTGGTGGTGACCTCGAGCCGGACCTCGTCGCCGGGACGTACCTGCCGCCGGAACTTGGCCTTCTCCACCGTCGCCAGGAACAGGATCGATCCGGCGCCGTCGCTCTGCGCGGCGATGCCGGCGCCGCCGCACTGGGCCAGGCACTCGATCAGCAGCACCCCCGGCACCACCGGATACGACGGGAAGTGGCCGGCGAAGAACGGTTCGGCGGGCGCGAACCGCTTGTAGCCGACGATCAGGTCGGCGTCAGCCCGCTCCAGGCGGTCCACGAACAGGAACGGGGGACGATGCGGGAGCAGCTCGGTGACGTGTTGCTGGCCCACGGTCAGATGATGCCCAGGCGGCGTCCTACCGTGGCGGCGATCTCCAGCACGCGGTCCAGCTCGTCATCGGTATGGATCGCCATGTACGAGGTCCTGATCAGCGCCCTGCCCGGAGGCACCCCGGGGGTGACGACGGGATTGGCGTAGATGCCGGCCTCGAACAGCTCTCGCCAGAACCGGAACGTCAGGTGGTCGTCGCCGATGATCAGCGGCACGATCGCCGTCTCGGCGACGTCGACGTCGAATCCCAGGGTCTTGTACTCGCGGATCATCCGGGCCGAGATGCGTTGCAGCCGCTGCGCGCGCTCGGGCTCTTCGCGCATGATCTTCAGCGCCGCGGCGGCTGCCGCCAGGTTGGCCGGGGGCATGCTGGCGCTGAAGATCAGAGGGCGACCCTCATGCTTGATGTAGTTGACGACCTCCCGATCGCCTGCAACGAAGCCGCCGATGGATCCGAACGACTTGGAGAAGGTGCACATCACCAGGTCGGCGAGCGGCTGTCCGAAGTGCTCTTCGGTGCCACGGCCGGTGGCGCCGGTCACGCCGATGGCATGAGCCTCATCCAGGTAGAGCCGGGCGCCATGCCGCCGCGCGACCGCCGCTATCTCGTCGAGGTGGACGATGTCGCCCTCCATGCTGAATACCCCGTCGGTAACCACCAGCTTGCCGGCTTCGGCCGGCGCCGAACGCAAGGAACGATCCAGATCCTCGGCGCTGTTGTGGGCATACCGGTGGACCTTGACCGTGCCCAGCCGTCTCCCCGATGCGTGGAAGATGCCGTCCATCACCGATGCGTGGTTGAATCGGTCGGAGAAGACGTGGTCGTTCTTGCCAAGCAGGGCGGAGATGACGCCCAGGTTGGTCTGGTAGCCGGTGGTGAAGCAAAGCGCGGCCGGCCTGCCGACGAAATCGGCCAGATCCGCCTCCAGTTCCTCGTGCAGCGTGAGCGTGCCGTTCAGGTAGCGTGAACCGGAACAGCTCGTGCCGTAGCGCTTGACCGCCGCGATCGCCGCTTCCCTGACGCGCGGATCCCACGACAATCCGAGGTAGTTGTTGGAGCCGATCATCAGCAGGTCGCGGCCGTCGATCACCGCGGTGGTGCCGCGGACCTCCTGAATGGCAGCGAAGAAAGGGTAGAAACCGAGCTGCTCGACCTGGGCGTCGAACCACTCCTGATAGGCGCGGCACTTCTGGAACAGGTCGCCTTGGGCGGGCGCGGCGGTGGGCGTGTGCCCGTCAGGGTCGCTGCAAGTCATACATCAGATCAGGAGAGAGGCAGCCGATTGCGTCGGCAGGTACTCGATACTACGGAACCGGCGCCGGCATCAAGCAGCCGCTCCGGACCGTCATTGCCGAGACCCCGCGCGGTCAGCCGGCCGTGCCCTCCTCGACCAGGGCCGCGAACATGTTTCGCATCGGCTCCGAGTCCCAGTCGCGCACCCCGATCGCGCGGGCGACGATCGTCCCTTCCGGGTCGAGGATGTAGGTCATCGGCAACGATCGCGCAGCGTAGAGGCGCCCGGTCGACAGGTCGTCGTCGATCACGATCTCGAAGGTGATGCCGGTTTCCTCCACGAAGCGCTCGACGTCGGCGGTCTCCTCGCCCAAGTCGACTCCGACGACCCGCAGGCCACCGTCCGCCAGCTCCTGGTGGAGCCGCTCCAGGGCCGGCATCTCGATCCGGCACGGCGCGCACCAAGTGGCCCAGAAATTGAGCAGCACGTAGCTGCCGGCGTAGTCGTCCAGGGTGCGCGTGCTGCCGTCCAGGGCCGCCAGCTCGAAATCGACGCGCGCCTCCTTCCTGGCCGGCTCGAAGCCCAGGTCGGCCATCACCTGCAGGACGGTCTTTTCCGCCGTGTCCCCGTCGCGCTCGACGGGCGAGGAGCCGGTCCCGGTCGTGGCTGCGGGAGCGGCCACGGATGGCGCAGCGGATCCTTCCGTCCTGTCCGAGCAACCGGTGAGAGCGAGCGGAAGCACCACGGCGATGACCGCCGTCGCCCAGGCGCCGGTTCCCCCCATGGCCACATGATACGGAACGGTCCGCCCGCGCGGGAACACCGGAGGTCGGCTTTGCCCTGATGAAGCGGGGCGTCCGCCGGGGCGGTTTCCGTTGTGAAGTGGGTCCGTCCTTCGTCGCCGCGGCTGTCGCGGCCGGTGCGTTGAGTGTGGCGCCGACGGCGCTGCCGCTGGCGATCTGCATCATCGCCTGCGCGGCGGCGGCCGGCGGCATGTTCTGGGGGTTCGGGACGGTGCACCGGCAGCCGTCGGTTCGCGCCTGCGCGGCGGCGGCGCTGCTCGGCGCCATGCTGGCGGCCACCGGGGTGCTGAGGCTGCGGATGGAGGAGCGATCGGCCTACCTCGGCCTCGCCGAACCCGGCCCGCTGGTACTGCACGGCTCGGTGCTGGACGACAGCCGGCCTGTGTCACGTGGCGGCACCGCGCTGTCGTTGCATGTCTCCTCGGTTTCCCGTCCCGGAGGAAGCCTGCATGCCTCGGCGGATGTGCGGATGGAGATCCTTCTCCGGGACGCGGAGTCGTTCCACCGGGGAGAGGTCCTGTCGGCGGCGCTGCAAGCTCCACCGGAGAGCTGGCGGGGGGGTTTGGTCGGACGGCCGGTACACCTCGAGCGACACGGGTTTCGATCGCCGTTCTGGAGGCTGCGGGCGGCGCTTCGCGAACGGGTCGTGGCGGCGCTCGCACGGGCGGGGCCGGCCGCGGGGCTGGCCACGGCGGTCCTGATCGGTGACCGCCGGTACCTCGATCCCGCCGTCGTCGCGCGGTTCCGGCGGGCCGGAGCGTCTCACCTGCTGGCGCTTTCCGGCCTGCATGTCGGCATCGTCTACGGCTGTGTGCTCGTGCTCATGCGGGTGGCGCCGCGCCGCGCAGGGCCGCTGGTCGCCGCGGCGGTGGCGGTTGGCTACGCGCTGATCGCTACCGGCGGGCCGGCGCTGGCGCGCGCGGCGATGATGGCGTCGGTCGGATCGCTGCTGGCGGTCGCCGACCGCGAACGGCGTCCCGTGCCGATCATCGCGCTGGCCGCGCTCATCCTGCTGACGATCGATCCGGGTGCCGCGGCGCAGCTCTCGTTTCAGCTCTCGTTCCTGGCGCTGCTGGGCGTGCTGGCCGGGGCGCGGGTCGCGGCGCGCATGCCGCCGGGCCTGCTCCGTTGGGTGGGCGGCGCCGTGCTCTGCTCGGTCGGCGCCCAAGTCGCCACCGCACCCCTGGTGTTGACCACGTTCGGAGCGCTCTACCCGGGGTCGGTGCTATTTGCGCCGGTGCTGATGCCGGCGGTGACGGTTTTTCTGGTGGCGGCGCTCGGCATGGGCGCCGCCGGCCAGCTTGGGATGGCGCTTCCGTCCGGGGTCGCTGGCGCGGTCCTCAATCTGGCGTTTATCATCCTGGAAGCCGGGATCGCGCTCAGCGCCGCCATCCCGGGCATCTCCGTATGAACGACGATCCGTGAATCACGACTCGCCGACCGACATCAGGCACGCGATGGAAGCCGCCGGCATCGCGCTGAAGAAGCGCTGGGGCCAGAACTTCATGATCAATCGCGGAGCGCGGCGCAAGATCGTGGATCTGCTCGACCCGCAGCCGGGTGAACTGATCTGGGAGATCGGTGCCGGACTGGGCGCGCTGACCGAAATGATCGCGCCGCTGGCCGGCAGCACCGTGGTGTTCGAGACCGACCATGGCCTGGTCCGGCACCTCGAGTCCGAGTTCTCCCAAGCAAGCGTGCAGGTCGTCGCCGGGGACTTCCTGGACACCCGTGAACAGGCCGTGGCGTCGTACGGCGCGCCGCGACGCGTGGCCGGCAACCTGCCGTACAGCAGCGGGGCGGCGATCGTGGCGGCGTTGGTGGAGCATGGGCCGCCGGTCGACCGCATGGTGTTCACGCTGCAGAAAGAGGTGGTCGAACGCATGTGCGCGCCTCCAGGATCGCGCACGTACTCGTCGTTCTCGGCTATCTGTCAGGCGTTCTATGGCGTCGCCCATCGGGGTGACCTGCAGCCCGGATCCTTCTTCCCGGCGCCCGAGGTGCAGTCCGGCGTGGTGATCATGGACCTGCGCGCCGATGCCGACCGGGTTCGGGATCGGGCCGTCTTCTTCGCGCTGGTGCGCTCGGCGTTCGCGGCCCGCCGCAAGACGCTGCGCAACAATCTCCTTCGAGAATCGCCATTTCCGGTGAGCAAGCGTGATCTGCTGGCAGTCCTGCAACGCATGGGGGTCGAAGCCGGCGTGCGTGCCGAGGCGCTCGGCGCCGACGAGATGGTCGCGGTCAGCAACCAGATCGCCGCGCTGGTCCATCGTGGAGCGAGCGAAGCGTGAGCGACCACGAGCTCGGCATCTACGGCCTCGGCCGGTTTGGGACGTTTTGGGCGGAACGTCTGGCGCGCCATACGACGGTGAAGGCGTTCTCGCGACGCAGCAGGGGCGCGCCGGTGGGCGTGGAAGTGGTCTCCGAGGAGCGCCTGCTGGAATGCCCGGCGCTGATCCTGTGTGTGGCGATCTCGGCGATGGAGCAGGTGCTCGGCCGGATCGGTGATCGCCTGCCGGCAGGCGTCACGGTGATGGACACCTGCTCGGTAAAGGCCCACCCGACGCGGCTGATGGCAGCACTGCTGCCTGCCCATGCGCGGATCCTCGGCACCCATCCGATGTTCGGCCCCGATTCGGGGCGTGAGACGATCGCCGGCCGGCCGATGGTGCTCTGTCCGGTCCGCATCGATGCGGAACCTCTGGCCCATTGGGAGCGCTTCTTCACCGGTCTCCAGTTGAACGTGGTCGTCATGGAGCCGGACGCGCACGATCGCGAAGCGGCGTTCACGCAAGGCGTCACCCATTACGTCGGCCGGGTTCTCGCGGAGATGCGACTGCGCGAATCCGGCATCGCGCCGCTCGGTTACCAGCGGCTGCTGTCGATCGTAGAGCAGACCTGCAACGATCCGTGGCAGCTTTTCGCCGATCTGCAGCGGTTCAATCCCCACACCGTGGAGATGCGCGCACGGCTGGAGGAGGCGTTCCGCAGTATCTCCGCGCGTCTCGACGATGCGCCGGAGAACTCGTAGACCCGGCACACCGAACCTTGCGGTGTCACTGCAGCCGCCGGGCGCCCTGCCCTTGTCGCTGACGCGGCAACGCGCAAGACTCACCGCGTGGGCAGCGCCATGGCGGATCGACGTCTCGCGGAATTCGACGAGGGCACGATCGATACGATCCTGGGCGAGGATGTCGAGTTCACGGGCGAGTTGAGCTTCGAGCGGTCGCTGATCGTCAAGGGTGAGCTGAGCGGAAAGATCACAGTGTCCGGCACGCTGTACGTCGACGAGCACGCCACCGTGTTGGCGCGGGTGGAAGTCGAGCGCTTGCGCTGCAAGGGCAGGATCGAGGGCGAGGTGATCGCTCGGAGCGGTGTCGAGCTGTATTCGACCGCGAGCGTGTCCGGCGACGTGGCCACTCCCGAGCTGGTGATGGAAAGCGGCAGCAGGCTCAACGGACGCTGCGTGATGGGCGACGACCGAGGATCAGGAGCCGGCGGCGACGCGGAAGCTCCGACGGAGGCGACGTAGCGCGCCTTCGACCGGCACGGGAGGCGTTGACCACGACCGGTGCAGCGGGTCAGATTGGTAGGGTCGGGCCGCTAGCTCAGGTGGTAGAGCAACAGCCTTTTAAGCTGTGGGTCGACGGTTCGAATCCGTCGCGGCTCATCCCGTGACGCTTTCCGCTCGGCCAGAATTACCGATCTGAACCCTTGCGGCCGATGTAGAGCAGGTGAGTGGACGAGGCGACCATGCTCTGCTCGCCACTTACTTCGAACAGCAGATCCAGCCACAGATCTCGCTGCTTCCCGGCAAGGTTGTTGTAGTCTTCGTCGTGAGCGGAGATCGCCGGCTCGACGCCTGCTATCTGTAGTGTGCGGAATCCCACGGTCTCATGCATCGGCGAGATCTCCTCAGGGCGGACGAAGTAGCCCCGGAAGCCACCCCTCGGCGCGTCGTCCGGGCGATGGCCGTTCTCGATCACGGACCGTACCCACTCCGGGTCTTCGATCCACGAGGGATTCCTGTTGATGAGGTTGGCAAGTACTCCGAATCTTGAGATCAGAGCGGAGAAGATCACGCCTCCTGGTCGCAGGCACCGGTACGCTGACCGCAGAGCGGCCGATCGATCGGCTTCGAGAACCAGATGGTACAAGGGACCCATGAGAAGAACGGCATCGAACTCGCTGCTTGGGATGTCACCCAAATCGCGCGCGTCGCCGACCCGGAAGTCGATTCGATCACTAAGCCCGAGCTCATCCGCCTTCGCCTTGCACCGGGCAACGAGTTCCTCGGCAAGGTCGACGGCCGTGATCCGGTAGCCGCGTTTCGCCAGCGAAAAGGTGTAGGCCCCCGTGCCGGAGCCGATCTCGAGGACGCGGCCGGTCGGTGGCAGGTGCCGGTCCAGGTAGCGCCACGTGATGTCAGCCTCGAGTCGATGCCGCTCCAGCCTGGTTTCCTCGACGTCCCAGGCAGCGTTGTACAGCTCGCGTATGTCGGTAAGGTCGTCCATCGTATCTAACGCCGTACCGCGTTGAGTGCCGCCAGGCACCGATCCGTAAGCTCCGTGACACCGGACTGGAGAACATCGACAAGACGGAACCCATGACGATTGACGCTGTCGATCATCCGCTCATTGTAGGCGAGGGTCCGGTCAAGGAATCCGTCCACCATCGATCGTTCGATGGCAGACCTGGAGTGATACCGGCTCTCACCGTGGATCCTCTTCCGGAACACGTCGTCACTCGCCGTGAGCCACAAGGCAGCGATTCCATCGAAGCTCAGTGTTGCTACCAAATCCGGCCACAGGGCTGATCCTTCCAGGATCACTCGATCCGAGGATGCTTCCGCTGTTGCTGATCGGACGAGCGTCTCCACCTTCGGCCACACGTTGACCCGGTAGTGATGGAGCATGTCCGAGATCAGTTCGCCGACCGAGAGAGTGAGATAGTGCTTGGCACATCGTCCGGCAACCGCTCCGATGCCGATCGCCACGGGCGGCCGGGATGACGTGCCATCTTGTCCGTGGAGATCAGACGCCAGCGCAGTCTGTCAGCCAGCGATCTCGATAGCGTCGACTTGCCAACGTGAGACGAACCTCCGATGAGGATGACTCTCAAGTCCGAACGGATCTTGCTCATCGTGTTCGGCGGCAGTCCAGCAGGGCGCGCCGGAGCCACGATGGTATTCCGAGACGAACAGCGCCTCAATCGCATCGAGCGCCAGCGAGCAGGGACTCGCCGAGCGGTTTGAGCTGCCTCCATGAGATCGTCCCCGGCTTCAGCGGTGAGGTCGCGCTATGCTGTGCCGCGCATGTCGTACCCATCTGTCCGGCTGTGGAGCAGCCCGTGAGCGAGGGTTTTGAGACCTATTGCGGCCTGCTGCGACTGTACGACGGGTTTTCCGTGCAGGAAGATGGCGCGGTCCCGAGATTCGAGTATGACCATGCTCACCCCGGACTCCGCGAGCTTCGCGATCGCTACCGGCTCGACGACGTCGCCGGAGACGGTGACGCCCTGGCCCGCAGCCTGAGGCTTCTCGACTGGCTGCACCGCCACGTGCGGCACTCCAATACCGACCTGGATCTGGAGATGAACTCGCTGAGCCTGCTGGAGCATGGCTTCGACAAGGGAGAGAACTCCGGCATCAACTGCCGCATGCTCTCCACGACGTTCGTGGAGGCCTGCCTCTCGTTGGGTCTGAAGGCGCGGCCGATCGAAATCCATCCGCTGTCACCGTACGACATGGATCAGCACGTGGTGGCCGTGGTGTGGAACGGACTCGCTTCCAGATGGGCGATGCTCGATCCCATGACCGGCTCTCACGTCACGGACGCTGACGGCACGATGTTGAGCCCCTGGGAATTGCGGGACCGCTTCGCGGATGAGGCGGAGGTCTCATGCGGTGGACCTGTGGACTTACCGGACGCTCCGGAGCAGCAGGCGGTGGGGCTCTACCTCGAATACCTGGCGAAGAGCATCTTCTACTTGCAGTCTCCCGCAAAGAACACGTTCGGAGCGGAGTCCTGTGCCGGACAACGCTGGGTTACCTGCGCGCCGGCGGGCTTCGACGTGAGGCGCCGGGAAGAGATCCTGATGGCATGGCGGGAGAAGTGGGCGCGTCACCTCGGCCGGTGGGAGGATTCGTGGGCGCGCGACCAGGAACATCGAAAAAGCCGCATCGCCCAAGGCATGATCACGTCGTCGATCGGTTCGTTCGCGGCGGCCCCAGCCGGTTAGGCTACACCGTCGTGTCGGTCAGATAGGCGTAGGCTCGCAGCGGCGCCACCGCGAGCAGGCCGCCATCGACCGGTATCGTCACGCCGGATATCCAGCGCGACTCGTCGCTGGCCAGGAACACGGCCAGCCACGCCACGTCCCAGGGCGTGCCTTCGGTGCCGAGGGGCGATGCGTTCCTGCGGAGATCGCGCGCTCCCGGCCTCATCAGCCGGCTGGGGAAGGCGCCGTGTACGTGGCCCGGCGCGATGCAGTTGGCGCGGATGCCCTGGCGCCCGTGATTGGAGGCCGTGGTCTTGGTGAGCATGTGCAGCGCACCCTTGGTGAGGGAGTAGGGCACGGTCTGCGAGTAGGGCGCGGCGATGCCGTCGATGGAGGAGACGTAGATGATCGACCCGCCCCCGGATTTCTCCATCGCGGGGATGGCGTACTTGCTGGCCAGCGCAGGGCCCTTGAGGTTCACCGCCACGTTCCGGTCGAAGTTCTCCTCCTCGAAGGTCACCACGGTACCCCTTCCGACCACTGCCGCGTTGTTGAACAGCACGTGCAGTGCGCCGAACCGCTCTACGGCCGCGGCGACCATCGCCTGGCACGCGGCCGCATCACTGACGTCGGCCGCAACCACGGATGCCTCGCCGCCCTCGGCGATGATGTCGTTGCAGGTGCGCTGCGCATTCTCGACCGATACGTCGGCCACCACCAGCTTGGCGCCGGCTCGGGCGAACAGCAGCGCGGTGGCTCGCCCGATGCCGAGCTCCTCCGTGTCGCTGCGGGTGCCGCCGCCGGTGACGATCGCAACCTTGCCGGCCAGTCGGCCGGTTGCTGCGGGGTCTTCCATTATCGCGCCCGTGCGGCCGGGACTGCCGCGATGGCCTGCAGGGTCAGCTCGAGGGTGGCGAGGTTGTCGCGACCACTGTGCTCGGGCTCCCGGTCCTCCTCGATCGCGGCAAGCAGCTCCGTCATCGCACCTATGAAGCCGTCGGGCACCCAGGCGCCTTCGAGGCGCGGGGAGTAGTCGCCGGAGGCGGTGCGGACGACGACCGACTGAGAGCCCGGGGTGTCGCGGGCGGCGCTGACCACGCCACGCTCGGCGACGATCCGAGTGCCATGGCCGAAGAAGCCCTTCGCGGTGGCGTTCATCGAGACCACCGCCTGCGATTGACCGAAGTCGATGATCGTCGACGCAAGCCCCGGCACTCCGCCGCCGTCCAGCGTCCGCGCCTGCGATACGACGGTCGCAACGACGCGGGGTTGGGCGTCGCCGACCAGGCAGTGGACGAAATCGAACAGGTGGATTCCGTAGTCAAGCAACAGGAAGCCGGTCGCCGATCTCTCATCCAGCCCCTCGGTGGACGGAGTCCAGTGCCAGTGGAAGTCGAGATTCACGGACCTCACCGCACCGAGCGCTCCGGCGGCTATCAGCCGGCGCGCGTACGACCAGTGTGGCGCCCAGCGCCCATTCTGGTTGACCGCGAGCTTGACCCCCTGAGCGGCCGCCGCGGCGACCAGGCGGCGGGCCGTCGCCAGATCGGTCGCGAACGGCTTCTGGCTCAGGACGTGGCAGCCGGCGGCGACCGCCTGTTCGATGATCGCCACGCGCTCGGCCGGCCGCGTCGCCACGTCCACGACCTCGATCCCGGACGACAGCAACTGCTCCACGTCGGCGTAGACCGCCGCTTCCGGGTAGTACTCCATACGACGCCGCTCTGCGAGGCGTGGGTCCAGGTCGCACAGTGCGGCCACGTCCAGTCCGATCCCACGGTAGGCTCGCAAGTGCGTCCTGGAGATCCCGCCGCACCCGATGAGTCCCACGGATGGGCGATTCGCGCCGAGCCGTGGCGGACGGTAGTCGACGTCGGGCAACGGAGGGCTCAAGACGGCTGGTGCCCCCCGGCATAGTCGGCGTAGAGCGTATCCATGCGTCCGCCCAGGGGCTCGCTGGAGACCACGACTGCGTAGCGGAGGCGCAGCCGCTGGCCTGCCGTGAGGTGCCAGCCGCCATCGAACAGTGGCGCCGGGTTCACCCCCATGCCGGCCTGCGATGGGCCGTAGTCGCGGGCGAAGATGTGCCAGGGGCTGGGCGCGTCCCGATTCTCGGGATGCTGCATGATGGCGACCTCGGCGATCGGCGAAGTTAGCAGCAACCAGGCGGAGCGACGGCCGTGCAGGTCCAGCCCGCGGCACACGCCGTCGCCGAGGTATTCCGGCGATGCCAGCGACGGCACGACTCGAAGGCACAGCCCGGCATAGCCGCCGTGGGCGTAGCCGCCGGGCTCGTGCACCCGCGGCGTGCGCGTCAACTCCACATCAGCCACTGCCGTGAAGTCGCTATCCCAAGTGATACGGTAGCAGCCGGACTCCGCGCGCCCCATCGTCAGGCAACGGCGCTCAGAGAGCAGGATGCTGCCGGCCGGACCACGCCAGGTGAGTCGCAGGTCCACGGTAGTGCCGTCAGCGGGCGTCGGCGCAGCGCCCACGAACTCCACGTCTGCACGCCCGGCCGGCTCTCCGGTGTGCGGATCTTCGTTCCAGAAGTTGATGTCGTTGAGGTATTTCCAGGAGAACCACAACCCGCGATGCCATGGGTGGTCCCAGGGACGATTGCGGGTGATCTCGAAGCCGGACGGGGTCGCCAGGGGGTGGAACCACGCGTTTTCTCCGGTCTTTGGGTGATTGAGCTGCCACAGCAACGTCTCCGCATCGAAGCCTGTGGTAGCTGACCCCTTGGCAACGAACGGCGATTCCACCCAGCACTACCTTATTCCGCTGAGTCTTGCGGGACAACGTCGGCCCGGGGCCGTTGCCGCCGGCTAACGGACTTGGTTGTGGCGTGGGATCCAGTGCGTGGCGGCCGGCGCCGGCTCTTGGCGACTACCGTTCGCGTGGTCGCACGCGCAGAGCACCTCCTCGAACAGCATCGCTTCCAACTCGCGCCTGATCGGCTCGAACGCGGCATCACCGTAACGATTGTGGGTCTCCTCCGGATCGGCGGCGCGATCGTACAGCTCGCCGTGCGCACCGCCGGCGTAGGCGGTCAGGCGCCAGTCCGCGGTACTCAGGGTGCGCATCCGCACCGGCAACCGGTCGTCGTCGTTCTCGGTGAGGGCGGCGCTCCGCGTGTATGCACCCGTGCCGCGGAGGGCACCCGCGGACGAGATGCCCTGCACTCCCTCCGGCTCGGCGACGCCGGCAAGGTCCAGGAGGGTCGGCGCGATGTCGAGTGCCGAGGCCGGCGGGTCGATGCACCGCCCGGCCTCGATCCCCGGCCCCCTGATCAGCAGCGGGACCCGTAGCGCCGAGTCGAAGTGCATCCCCTTGCCCACGAAGCCGTGGTCGCCCAGGTAGTCGCCGTGGTCGGCCACGAAGCACACGATCGTCGACTCGGCGAGCCCGCTCGCCTCGAGCTGGTCGAGGATGCGCCCGACGTGGTGGTCGAGGCACGTCGTCATGCCGTAGTACGAGGCGCGCGCCGCCCGCCAGGTGGCGTCGTCGACACGCGAGTAGTCCAGTGGCGGCGTGCCCGTGATGCGGTTGGTCTCGGTCCCTTCACCCCGGTAGATCACGTCGTACCACGACGGCATGTCGGTACCGCCGTGCGGGATCGGCGCCGGAACGGCGGCCGGATCATACGCCGCGTCCCACGGCTCCGGTACCGTGAAGGGGTGGTGCGGATCGGGAAAGCTGACGTGCGCGAAGAACGGCCCGTCATCGTGCCGGGCGGCCTTCAGCATCTCGATGGCGCGGTCCGCGATGTACTGCGACGAATGCAGCTCGGCGGGCAGGCGAAACCGGTACGGCCCAAGCCCCGGCGACAGTTGTCGGTCGTGCGCCCGCTGGTTTCGCCGACCAGCGGTCAACTCGACGCCGAGATCGGCCGCGCGGGCCTCATAGTCGCGGCCGAAACAGAGGTCGCCGTGCCCGTTGACCAGATCCACCTCCGCGAAGCCGAAGTACCCGTCGCCCGCTTCGTGAGCCATGGCCGCCGCCACCGCCTCGGGCTCGGCCCGTTGCGACCGCAAGTGGATCTTGCCGATCGACACGCTCCGGTAGCCGGCGGCTTGCAGGACGTGGCCCAGGAAGCGCGGATCGTCCGGCGTGTGGCATCCCACCATCCGCGACTTCAGCACCGAAGGAAAGCAGCCGGTGAGCAGGGATGCTCGACTTGGCGTGCAAGTGGGCTGCGTTACGACGCAGTCGGCGAATCGCGTACCCGAAGCCGCGAGTCGATCGAGATGAGGTGTCGCGCAGACCGGGTTGCCGTAGGAAGACAGCACGTCGGCACGCAACTCGTCGGCAATGATCAGCAGGATGTTGGGCGTCACCCGCTGCGTCCTTTCAGCCATCGCCCAATGGCAGCCCAAGTCGACCGCGAACGCAAGTCGCGGCGGGCAAACCCGGGGCAACCTTGACAGGCCAGCCTGCCGGGGGTCCCATCACGCTGCAATGCCCAGGTTGACCGGCGCCCGCTTCATCGCCGAGACCGTCCATGGATACGGCCTCACGCACGTCTTCTACATGCCCTACATCATGCCGCCCGCCATCCTCGAGATGGGCAAGCTGGGCGTCGCCGCCATCCAGTCGCACGGCGAGAAGGCGGCCGCCTACATGGCCGATGGCTACGCGCGCGTTCGCCGCGGTCCGTCGCTGGTGATGGCCCAGTCGGTCGGGGCCGCCAACTTGGCCGCCGGCTTGCAGGACGCGTACCTGGCCTGCTCGCCGGTCATAGCGCTGACCGGCCGCGAGCGCCAGTTCCACCTGCAGCGCCACTCCTACCAGGAGGTGGATCACGTCACGCCGTTCGCGGCCGTCACCAAGTACAGCGCCTACGTGCACGCCACGGAGGCGCTGCCGGCGTACCTGCGCCAGGCCTTCCGCAGTGCGGTGAGCGGCACCCCGGGGCCCACCCACCTCGACGTGGAGCAGATCAGCGGGCTGCCGATCGCCGACGGCCAGCTCGATGCCGAGGTGATCGTGGAGCGGCAGTTCACCCGGGTGCCGCCGTTCCGGCCGGTAGCCGACCCGGCGACGATTGCCGAGGCGCTGAACCTTCTGAACGGCGCCAGCAGGCCGGTGATCGTTGCCGGCGGCGGTGTGACGGCCTCCGGCGCACGCGACGAGTTGATCGCGTTGGCCGAGAAGCTGTCGGTTCCGGTGGCCACGGCGCTCAACGCCAAGGCGATGTTCCCGTCCGACCACCCACTGGCAGTGGGGACGCCGGGCAACTACTCGCGCGAGTGCGCCAACCGCATCATGTGCCGGGCCGACCTGGTGTGCTTCATCGGCAGCCACACCGGCGGGCAGGTGACACACGACTTCCGCATTCCGCCGCAGGGCACGCCGGTGATCCAGCTCGACATCGATCCTGCCGAGATCGGCCGCAACTACCCGGTGAAGGTGGGGCTGCAGGGGGACGCCAAGGCGTCGCTGGCGGCGATGCTCGACGCGGCGCAACCGGGCCCCGACCGCGGCGCCTGGCGGGCCGAGGTGCGGAAACTCATCCAGGACTGGAAGGAAAGCGTCGAGGAGCACTGGGGCTCGGACGTCGCGCCGGCGCGGCCCGAGCGCATCTGCCGCGAGCTGAGCGAGCACCTGCCGGCCGACACCATCCTGGTATCCGACACCGGCCACTCGGGTGTGTGGACCGGCACCATGCTGGACCTGAAGCACCCCACCCAGAGCTACATCCGCTGTGCGGGCTCGCTGGGCTGGGGGCTGCCCGCGGCGCTGGGCGCCAAGTGCGCCGCCCCCGACCGGCCGGTGCTGTGCTTCACCGGCGACGGCGGCATCTGGTACCACATCGCCGAGATCGAGACGGCGGTCAAGGAGAGCCTGAACGTCGTCATCCTGGTGAACAACAATCACTCGTTGAACCAGGAGAAGAATGGCGTCGAGAGCTACGCGGGCCAGTCGCCGGCGTCCGACAGGCAGTGGCTGTTTCCGGATGCCGACTTCGCCGCCATCGCCGAGTCGATGGGTGCGATGGGCCTGACGGTGGACAAGCCGGGCGACCTGCAGGGCGCACTCGACAAGGCGTTCGCGGCGAACCGCCCGGTGGTCATGGACGTCAAGAGCCACGTCGACGGTATCGCCCCGAGGGCTTGGCTGCCCGAGTAGGATCGCGGCGGCGGAGCAGGTCGGTGGCTTCGCCCGCCGTGGGTTGTGTGGCGCGGCTAGCAGGGATAGGTTCCTGGCCATGAAAGCAGCCGTGTTGCACAAGGTCGGCGGCCCCTTCGCGGTCGAGGAGGTGGAGTTGCTGCCGCCTCGCAAGGGCGAGGTTCGCGTCAAGTTGAAGGCAGCCGGGTTGTGTCACAGCGACTGGCACTTCGTGCACGGCCTCCTGGCCCGGCCGCTCCCGGTCATACTCGGACACGAGGGCGCGGGAGTCATCGAGGAGGTCGGTGAGGGTGTTACCACGCTGCGCAAGGGACAACGCGTGGCGCTCAACTGGGCGCCCTCCTGCCGTCACTGCTATTACTGCCTGCGGGGTGAGGCCGGCATGTGCGAGACCTTCTGGCCTTGGCGCAACGGGACGATGCCGGATGGCTCGACCCGTTTTCGCATCAAGGGCGAACCCGCACGCCAGTTCAGCGTGCTGTCCACGTTTACCGAGCACACCATCGCGCCGGTCGAGAGCTGTGTGCCCATCGACGACGACATCGCCTTCGACGTGGCTGCGTTGGTCGGCTGCGGCGTCACCACCGGCGTCGGCGCCGCGCTCAACACCGTCGACATCCGACCGGGAGACAGCGTGGCCGTATATGGCTGCGGTGGCGTGGGACTCAACGTCGTGCAGGGCGCAAGGCTGAGCAACGCCTATCCGATCATTGCCGTGGACACCGACCCGGCCAAGGAGGCGATCGCCATACAGTTCGGCGCCACCCACTTCGTGCGGGCCGGCGACGACGCGCACCAGAAGGTAAAGGAGCTGACCGGTGGACGGGGCGTCGAGTACGCCTTCGAAGCGGTGGGACCGCCCGCGGTGCAGGAGGCGGCGTACCAGGCGACGCGCCGCGGCGGCGCTCTGGTCATCGTCGGCGTGGCACCGGTGGGGAGCAAGACCTCGTTCCCCGGCCTCGACCTGCACGTCAATCAACGCCGCATCCTCGGCTCCTTCTTCGGGTCGACCGATCCGAGTCGCGAGTTCGGCCGCCTGTACGGCCTCTACCGTAACGGCCGGCTGCTCGTGGACGAGCTCATCTCCAAGCGCTACTCCCTCGACCGGATCAACGAGGGGTACGCCGACATGCTCGCCGGCGGCCACAAGCGCGGCGTGCTGATCTTCGACTGAGCCGCGCACTGCCCGGAGGACGCTATGCCAGACACAAACGACGTACCATCCACCTACGCCGCCGGCGAGCTCCAGCGGTTCGCCGAGGAGGTGATCCGGTTCACCGGCACCGGACCGGAGCAGGCGGCGGTGGTGGCGCGCCACCTCGTCGAGGGCAACCTTGCGGGCCTGGAGTCGCATGGGGTCCTGCGGCTGCGCCAGTACTACGACGCGGTCCGGGCCGGCCAGATCGAGCCCACCGTGCTGCCGACGGTCGAAGCGGAGACCGCCGGCACGGCGGTGCTCGATGCCCGCGCTGGCTGGGGCGCACCGGCCGGATACCTGGCCGTGGAGCTGGCCGAGCGCAAGGCCAGGGCCGTCGGCGTCGCCGCCGTCAGCGTGAAGAACGCCGCCCACATCGGGCGCTCAGGATCGTACGTGCTGCGACTCGCCGAGAACGGCTTGGTGGCACAGCTCTTCTGCGGCCTGGTGCATGCCGCGTTCGTCGTGCCCTGGGGTGGCCGCGAGGCGCGTTTCGGCACCAACCCGATCGCGATCGCCATACCGGGCGGCGATGGGCCGGTGGTCATGGACATCGCGACCAGCGCGACCGCCGAAGGCAAGGTACAGGTGTACCGGAATGCCGGGCGGACCATGCCCGAGGGGCTGATCATTGACGCCAACGGACACCCGAGCACCGACCCGAACGACGTCTATCGCGGTGGCGGCATTCTCCCCTTCGGCGGCGCCAACGGCCACAAGGGCTACTGCCTGGCGGTGATGGCGGACCTGCTCGGCGGGGCTCTGTCCGGCTCCCATGTCGGCGTACGCGCCGGCAGCTTTCGCAACCACTTCCTTCTGACCGCCATCGATCCCGACGCACTGGGCGGTGCCGAGGCGATGCGCGCCATCGTCGACGAGTACTCGCAGTGGCTGAAGAGCTCACAGACCCAACCCGGCTTCGCCGAGGTCCTCATGCCCGGCGAACCCGAGTCGCGCAACGCCGCCGAGCGCCTGCGTCAGGGGATCCCGCTCGACTCGTCCACCGTCGAGCTGCTCGACGTGCTTGCCGACGAGCTCGGCATTCCCCGCATCGGATCAGTGGCCGGTAGCCCTGTGCAGTGACCAGCACCGCACGCGTGCGGTTCAGGTTTCTCGCGGGCATCAGCACGTTCTCCACGGTGAGCGCCGTGGCGCGCCTTGACGATACGTAGGTTCTGTTATACGAAGATACGTATGCTTGGTAGCGTGAAACTGACTCTGAGCGTGGACAGACACCTGATCGACAAGGCAAAGCGGTATGCGCGCCGGCACGACAGGAGTCTTTCGGACCTCGTTTCGATCTATCTGAGGCAGATCACGGCCGACGAGCAGGATGTGGACGATGTCGACCCTCTGGTTCGTGATGTTGCCGATGAAATACCGGTAGATCAGATCGTGGATCTTGACGACGCCAGGTACCAGCATCTGAGGGACAAGTACCTGCATGGGTAGTGCATTCCTCGATGCGGATGTGATCCTGGATCTGTTCATCCGTCGGGAGCCGCACCACGCCGAGGCTCTGCGGCTCTTCTCACGGCTGCGTCGCGCGGAGTTCAGGTGCGGAACCTCTCCGCTGGTGATCGCCAACGTCCACTCTGATCACTCGTAACACACGAGACTATCCCAAGGGCGGGCTCACCATCATGACCCCACGGCAGTACCTGGACATGATCGGCACGCCGAAATCGGGAGGAGCGGCGCCGCCGGCCGGCTGAGAACCACAGGAGCTGTGGGCGGCGCACGCACTCAAGCTGAGAAGGAGCAGCAGCGATGACAAACTCGGACCAAGGCCAAGGCACGCGCGGCGTGGTCGTACCGATTCTCACCCCGCTCACGCCGGACGAAGCGGTCGATGTCGCGTCCCTGCGGCGACTCACGAATTACGTCATCGACAACGGCATACACGGCATCTGGGCGGCCGGCACCACGGGCGAGTTCGCGGCGTTGGACGAGGCCGCACGCCGCCTGGTGATCGAGACGGTGGTCGACGAGGCGGCCGGCCGCGTGCCGGTGATCGGCAACGTCTCCGCCGCCGCTACCCGAGCTACCATGGCCGCCGCGGAGGGGCTGCGCGACTGCCCCCTCACCGGCATCGCGGCCACGCCGCCGTACTACTACAGCAACACCCAGGACGAGCTGATCGACCACTTCCATGCCATCGCCGATCGCTGCGCCCAGCCGCTGTGGGTGTACAACATCCCCAGCACCGTCAAGGTGACGGTCGAGCCGGAGACGATCGCGGCGCTGGCGGCCGACGGCACCGTGGCGGGGGTCAAGGACAGCTCGGGCGGGGGCGAGACGTTCGCGCAACTCGTGATGCTCTGCCGCAAGCGGGGCCTCGCCCTGCACCGGTTCGTCGGCTCCGTCTGGCGCGCCACCATGGCCGGGTTCGGCGCGCACGGCATCATCCCCGGGATCGCCAATCTCGCGCCGCGCAGCCTGTCCGCCGCGTGGGAGGCCGGCCAGCGGGACGATCAGGAGACCGCCGGGCGCTGCCTCGATTCCGTGCTGGCCGCGACGCGGGTGACGCGAATCCAGGCCGGTGGCAGCGCTGGATCCGGGTTCTCCGGGCTCAAGTGCGCGCTGAAGGTGATGGGGATCATCGAGCACGACACCGTGTCCGCTCCGTTCCAGGGGCTGGACGAAGCGGAAAAGGAAAAGATACCGGCGTTGTTGGAGGAGACAGGGCTCGCCGCCGAGCTCGTGCATGGGCGTCGGTAGCCGGCTCTTCACTACCGCGGACAGCACCAACCCCGGAGCCTTCACCGCGACCGACTGGGCGCTGTTCTGTTCGATATCGACGATCTGGGGCGCGTCGTTCCTGCTCATCGACATCGCCCTCGATGCGTTCCGGCCCGGCCTGGTCACCTTCCTGCGGGTGGCCGGCGGTGCGACGCTTTGGCTGGTTCCCGCGGCGCGCCGGCCGCTGGAGCCGGAGGACCGGCTGCGGGTGGTCGTGCTGTCGTTCGTCTGGGTCGCGGTGCCGTTCACGATCTTTCCGGTGGCCCAGCAGTGGGTGAACTCGGCGCTCACCGGCATGCTCAACGGGGCGATGCCGATCTTCGCCGCGCTCCTGTCCACGGCGTTGTTGCGGCGCGTACCGCGGCCGGCACGGCTGGCCGGGCTGCTGACAGGCTCGGTCGGCGTCACCGCCATCGCCTGGTCGACGGCGGCGCCCGGAGCCGCAAGCGCCCTCGGCGTCGCGCTGATCCTGTGCGCCACGCTGTGCTACGGCGTGGCGGTCACCCTGGCCGTTCCGCTGCAGCAGCGCTACGGAGCGGTGCCGGTGATGGCCCGCATCGTGGCGCTCGGGGCGCTATGGACCGCGCCGTACGGGCTGTACGGACTGGGCGGCTCGCAGTTCACGTGGCCAGCGCTGTTCGCGGTGCTCGCCGTCGGAGTGGTCGGCACCGGCGTCGCCTACTGGATCATGGGCACCCTGGTGGGACGCGCGGGCTCGGTTCGCGCCTCGTTCATCACCTACCTGATCCCCGTGGTGGCGCTGGTGCTGGGCGTCGCCGTTCGCGGCGACCGGGTGGGGGGACTGGCCGTCGTTGGTGTTATTCTGGCTACCATCGGCGCCCTGCTGGCTGCCCGCCGCGAACGCTGAACGGGTTTGGGAATCTTAGCGTGAGGGCCGGGGGAGCAGTGGGCCGGTGAATGGACGCCAAGACCGGCAGCGGCGAAGAAGGCATGATGTCCGTCACACCGGGAGGAAGAGGTAGATGGGAGCAACACACGTCACCGTTACCATTCGTAATCCCGCGGATCCGAACCGGTGCTGGGAAGGACTGTTCCTGGTCGACACCGGAGCGACCGATTGTCTGGTGCCGCGTCCCCGGCTGGAGAGCATCGGCCTCCGTCCAAAGGGGCAGCGTGTGTACGAGCTGGCCAACGGACAGGAGATCAAGCTCGACAGCACGACGGCGGATGTCGAGTTCATGGGGGAGATCGTCGGCGGGACGATCATATTCGGGGAACCGGGGTCCGAACCCTTGCTCGGCGTCACGGCGCTGGAGTCCGTGGGCATCGAGGTTGATCCAAGCAATCAGCGGCTCAAACGGCTGCCTGCGGTCCGCCTCAAGAGTCTTGTCAGCGGGCGCTGATCGACCGTTGGAGTCGGAGCTGGAATGGCTGACGACCCGTCCCGGTGGATTCATCGGGGTTTCCACGCCTTCCGGCAAGGCGAGTTTGACAACGGCGGCGACAACCTCTACGTGACCGCGGCCGGAGCCATCGAGTGGATCCACCGCACCGACACGAACGGCGACGGCACCGTCGACTTGGTCTTCCCCAATTCGCACGGCTACGACGAGCGCGGGCCGACCTGGATCTACAGCCAGCCCGGTACTCCCGGCGGCGATTGGGACAGGCGTGAGCTCCCCAACGACAGCGGCTGGATGAGCCGCGCCATCGACCTCGACGGCGACGGATACCTGGACCTGATCGTCATCAACGCCGAGAACGGCGTCACCTCCGAGCTGGAGTCCTTCGTCTACTGGGGAGGGCCGGGCGGTCTGACCGGCGAACGCGTCGAGCTGCCGACCGCGGGGGCGTACGACGTTGCCACCGCCGACCTGACCGGCAACGGCCTGCTCGACCTGATCATCCCGTCGGCGTGGGTGGACCACCACAACGCCGGAGAGCCGCGGCCGCTGCACGTCTTTCTGCAGACCCGCCCGCGCGTGTTCGAGGACGCCACCGAGCGGTTCGGCATCCCCGGCATCGCCGCGCTCGCGGTGGCGTGCGAGGACCTGGACGGCGACGGCGAGCCGGAGCTGGTGGTGGCCAACTACCGCGCGGGATTCGAGTACGACACCGACTCCTTCATCTATCGCCGGCGCGGCGCCGGCTTCGCCATGGACGCCCCGCTGCGGCTGCCCACTCACTACGCGATGCAGGTGGAGCTGGCCGACCTGAACGGCGACGGCGCCAGGGAGGTGATCTTCGCGGGCGGCGACCAGGTGCAGATCTACTGGAACCGCGGCGGCCGCTTCTCGCCCGGCGACTGCACGATCCTGCCGGTCGAGGGCAACTGGACGCTGTTCACGCAGGGTGCGGTGCGCGTGGCCTGTGCCGACGTCGATGGCGACGGGCGCGACGAGCTGCTGGTGGTGACCAGCGACGGCGTGCAGATCCGGTCGGCCGCCGCGCTCGACCGGGTGCGGCAGACGCTGCCGCTGCCGAACTGCAGTTGGCTTTCCGCCGCCGATCTGGACGGCGACGGCCGCATCGACCTGATCGCCTCCCGGCTCGAGGACGGCCGCTCCTACGAGACCGAATCGGTCGTGTTCTGGAACGGGGCGGACGGCTTCTCGCCGCGGCGGATCACCACCCTGCCCACGAAGGGCGCAATGGGCTGCACGGCCGCCGATCTGGACGGCGACGGCCGCCCGGAGATCGTGTTCAACAACACGATGGCCGGCCCGTCGCAGAACGATCCGGACTTTCCGCTGTACGTCTACCTGGGCGGTCCGGGCGGCAGCTTCGACCCCAAGCGGCGGCTGGAGCTGCCGGCGGGAGGCACCAACACCTACGTCCTTGCCGACCTGGACCGGGACGGCTATGCCGATCTGGTGTGCACCGGGCGTGACGGGCTGCGCCTGTTCCATGGCGGCCCGGACGGCCTGCGTCCTGATCGCTGCACGCTGCTGCCCGGCCGCGGTGAGTTCTTCCACTACGTGCAGGTGGGGGACTTCGACCACGACGGCTGGCTGGACCTGCTGGGCGTGGCGTACACCTACGACGACAAGCCGGAGACGATGGCCACCTCCTCGGTGATCTACCACGGCTCGCCCGACGGCTTCTCCGCGGAGCGCTCCACGGTGCTCCCGACCTATAGCAAGGGGAACGCCCGGGTGGTCGACCTGAACGGCGACGGCTGGCTGGACGTGGTGTTCTACAACCCTCGTGGCCACCTGGCCGTCTACCACGGCGGCCCGCACGGCTTTTCCACCGAGCGTATGAGCCGCATCCCCCTGGACCTGGGCGGCGACGGCAACGTCGCCGCGATCAACTGCGCCGATCTGTCCGGTGACGGCTGGCTGGACCTGATCGTGGTGGTCATGGGCCACTACACGCGCATGGCGTCGGGGTTCCACATCCTGCACGGCGGACCGGACGGCTACTCCCAGGAACGAAGCGAGTACCACCGCACCGACGCGTCCAGCATCCTGCTGACCGTCGCCGACGTGAACGGCGACGGTCACCTCGACCTGCTGGTGCCGGCCTATTCCACGCAGTTCAGCCGCGTGCTGCCGGCGCACATCTACTGGGGCGCGGCGGACGGCATCGACTACGAGCATCCCACGGTGATCCCGTGCGACTCCTCCTGCGCCTTTCAGGTGGTCGACCTGACCGGCAACGGCTACCGCGACGTGCTGACCGTCTGCCATCGCACCGACCTGGGGCATCGGGTCGACTCGCTGCTGTTCTACAACGGCCCCGACGGGCTCGACCTCGACCACCCGGTGCGCCTGCCGGGGATGGGCCCGCACCTGAGCACGCCGCGCGACTTCGGCAACGCCTTCACGCGTGAGCCGTGCGAGAGGTACCGCTCGCCGCCGTATGAGTTGGCCGGCAGGCGGCCCGTGCGCGTGGCCTGGAGGGGCGATACGCCGCCGCGGACGTCGATCGAGCTCCAGCTCCGCTGGGCACCGACGCGGGAGGACCTTCAGCACACGCCCTGGCACGGCGCGAACGGCGAGGGCACCACCTTCACCTCCCCCGGCCAGGTGGTCGGATTCACGGATTCGCAGCGCTGGCTGCAGCAGCGCTGGCTGCAGTACCAAGCGACGCTGACCTCGCTCGACGGCTGCAGCACCCCGTCGCTGCGCGAGGTGAGCGTCGAGCTGGCTTAAGGCATACACTTGCGGCATGGCAGAGCAGACGCTGGTCGATGAACGCCGGTACGTAACGGCGGGCACGGTCGAGGCCGTGCGCGCCAAGGGGGTCGTCCTGGTCGAGGGCGACGGGGTCACCATCGCGGTGTTCGCCGACGGAGACCGCATCGCCGCGGTCGACAATCGCTGCCCGCACATGGGCTTCCCGCTGCACCGCGGCTCGCTGGACGACGGCATCCTGACCTGTCACTGGCACCACGCCCGCTTCGACCTCGCATCCGGCTGCGCGTTCGATCTGTTCGCCGACGACGTGCCGTCCTACGAGGTGCGGATCGACGACGGACAGGTGCTGGTAGCGCGCAGCCCACGCCAGCGCGCCGACGGGGCGTTCTACGCCGAGCGGCTGCAGCGCGGGCTGGACATCGGCGTCGGCCTGATCCAGGCCAAGGCGTTGCTCGGGCTGCTGGACGACGGTCAGGACGCGTCCGGCGTGATCGCGACGGTCGCCGAGTTCGCCGCCCGCAGGCTGGCGAGCTGGGGCGAGGGGCTGGTGCGCCTGACCTGCGTGGCCAACCTGGCGCCGTACCTGAGCGATGACACGCGCTATCTGGCGCTGTACTACGCGACCCGGCAGATCGCCGCCGAGGCGTCGGGGGCGGCGCCGCACCGCCTGCGCGGGGCGCTGGACGGCGACGGCCGCCGGCTCGCCGAGCTCTCCGGCTGGCTGCAGACGTTCGTCGGCGCCCGCCACGCCGACGGCGTCGAGCGCACGCTGGCCACGGCGCTGCACACGCTGAGCGCGCGCGACGCCGCCGGCCTGCTGTCCGATGCGGCGGCGCAGCGCCTCTATGCCGAGGGCGGGCACCTGCTCGACTCGTGCAACAAGGTGTTCGAGCTGATGGACCACGTCGGCACGGACGACGCGGAGACGCACGTTGCGCTCCTGGCCGGCCGGGTCGCCGCGGCGCGCGGCGAGGAGGAGGGGAGCGCCTGGCGGCATCCCGTCGATGTGGTGAGCGCCGCCCGCGAGTTGGAAACCTCGCTGCCGGCGCTGCTGGCGGCGGCCGAGGACGCGTCATCCGCGAATGGGGCGGACGGCGCGGCGCAGGCGCGGGAGGTTGCCGGCCGCCTGCTGCAGGTCTTGCTCGGCGATGACGGCCGTGCGGTGGTGTCCGCGATCCGCGACGTGCTTGCCGGCGGCACCGCCCCTCGCACCTTGTCGACCGTGGTCACCTATGCGGCGGGGCTGCGTCTGGCGCGCTTCTCGGCATCGAACGACGTGGGCGACTGGTTCAGCGCGCAGCACACCTTCATCTTCGCCAACGCCGTGGATCGGGCGGTGCGGCGCAATCCCGCGACGCGGACCGTCGCGGCGATCGTGCAGGCCGCGCTGGCCGTGCACGCCGACCGCTTCCTCAACGTCCCGCCGGCCCGCCTGCCGGGCGAGCGGGACGGCCTGGACGACCTGCCGGCGGACCCGCGGGAGCTGCTCGATCGGCTGCTCGATACCATGGACCGCCGCAGCACCCCGGGCGAGGCGGACGCGCTGACGGCCCGCTACTTGCGCACCGGCGGCTCCCTGGAGCGGCTGATCGACACGCTGGCCTACGCGACGGTCCGCGAGGACCTGGACTTCCACAGCCTGCAGGTGCTGGAGGCGGCGGTCGCGCAGGGACGGACCTGGGGAGACGGCCCGGAGCGGGAGCACCTGATGATCGCCGTCACCCGCAACCTGGCCGCGCAGTGTCCGACCCGGCGCGGCGCCTTGAGCACGGCCCTGATCGCCCGGCGGCTGCATCGCGGTCAGGCGCTGTACGCGGAGGATGAGGCGGACGGCGACGCCGAGGGCGCCTGAGGGAGATCGTCATGCTGGATCTCCAGACCTTCGCGCCCGGCGACCCGGCCGGCGCCGCGGCGGTGTTCCACCGCGACGGCCTGGTCATCATCCGCGACGCGCTCACGCCGGAGCAGCTCGCGCTCGCGCAGGCCGGAGCGCGGCGCGTGGCGGCCGAACAGATGGCGGCGATTCCATTCGAGGAGGCGAACCGCGGCTATGCGCGCTACTCCTACGGGGTGCAGCTCCACCACCCCGAGTGGGCGCAGTTGATCGCGGTGCCGACGATCCTGCCGGTGCTGGATGAGATCTGGGGCTCAGAGGAGTACATCTGCGGGCTCGGCGGCGGCGACTACTCCGCGCCCGGGGCGGAGATTCAGCACCTGCACGCCGACGTGCACGACGACATCGCAGACCCGCTGCAGCAGGTCACCATCTTCGATCTGCCGAGCCCGTTCATCGTCGCCAATTACGTGATGACCGAGTTCAGCGAAAGAACGGGAGCGACCCGCTTCGTGCCCGGCACGCACCGCACGCGCCAGAAGCCTCCCACGCTGGAGGAAGAACCGGAGCGCATGCGGCGCTCGTTCGTGTGCGCACCGGCCGGCACCGCCATCATCCGCGACGTGCGCTGCTGGCACGGCGGCACGCGCAACAGCAGCGACCAGGTGCGCATCATGCTCGGCATCGGTTACTACGCGCCCTGGTTCCGGCAGGCGAGGATGCGGGGTGTCGTGCCTCGGTCGCTGTACCGGACGCTGCCGGCGCGTGCGCAGAGACTCGCCCGGTTCATCGTCGACGACGACGCGTGAGGATGCCGTCCGCCCTGAGCCCGGCACCCCCCAACATCCTGTTCGTCTTCACCGACCAGCACCGCTGGGACTGGGTGGGATACGAGGGCGGCGTCCCGGTGCGGACGCCCAACCTGGATCGACTGGCCGCCCGCGGCGTGACCTTCAGCGGCTGTCGGGTGGCAAGCCCGATGTGCGCGCCCAGCCGCGCCTGCCTGGCCGCCGGCGTGCGCTACGGCCGCTGCCGCGTTGCCGACAACCGCGCCGACGCCGATCCGGCGCTGCCGACCTTCATGCAGTCCCTGCGCGCGGCCGGCTACCGGGTGGCGATGTGCGGCAAGAGCGACCTGCACAAGCGCTCGCACCTGCACGGCCGCTACGGCTGGTCCAGTTTCCTGGGGCGGATGGGCTTCACCGACACCCTGGATCACGCCGGCCACCGCGACAGCGCGGCCGTCGCCGGCCGGACCGTGCCCATCGAGCCGTACCTGGCGTTCCTGCACGAGCACGGGCTGGCCGCGACGGTGCTGGAAGACTGGGAGCGGCGCCGGCGCCACGACGAGGAAGGGAGGGGGATCGCCGTCTGGCCCTGCCCGCACGACCGCTCCTTCCAGATCGACGACTTCACAGGCCGGGCGGCGCTCGGCCTGCTCGACCGGCTGCCGGCCGGGCAGCCGTGGTTCCTGCAGGTCAACTATTCCGGCCCGCACCCGTATTTCGATGCCTGCCGGGAGCTGCTCGACCGCTACGACGGCGTTGCGTTCCCGGAGCCGGCCGACGCAGCGCCGTCGGTGCACGACCATCAGGCGATCAGACGCAGCTACGCCGCCAAGATCGAAGGCATCGACGACTGGATAGGCTGGATCTGGGACGCCGTAGAGCGGCGCGGCGAGGCGGACGACACGTTGTTCGCCTTCTCGGCCGACCATGGCGAGATGCTCGGCGAGCGCGGGCTCTGGGACAAGGGCCAGCCGCTCGAGGGCTCCGTGCGCGTCCCGCTGGCGGTGTCCGGCCCCGGCGTCGACGCCTGCCGGTGGAGCGACGCGCCGGTCGAGGTGATCGATCTTGCTGCCACGTTCGTCGAAGGTGCCGGGGCGGAGCCACCGGCGGGCTGGGATGCCCGCTCGCTGTGGCCCCTGCTGAGCGGCCGGGCCCAGCGCACCCGGCCGGTCGCCGAGTCGGCATTCGGGAACTGGCGCCTGCGTACGGACGGCCGCTGGAAACTGGTCGAGCGCGCCGCGGCCACGGCGGAGCTCTACGACCTGTGGAACGATCCCACCGAGCGTCAAGACGTGGCCGACCGACACCCCCGGATCGTCGATCGCCTGCGATACAAGCAGTGACCGCATCTCGGGAGGCTTAGCCTATAGCGCTAACGTCCAGGGGTCTTCCGGGTTTCGTGTGGATGAGACCGACCGTGGCGCGCCCTTGGGGAGGCAGCGGTCACGGTGCAGGCTCACGCGATGACCTGCCCTGCGCGTGACGGTGGCGGTGATGGGCGCGCCACACAGAAGTCTGAGGTTGCGAAGATCGGCGCCGCCGCCCAGCGCATGCGGGACGATGTAGTCGATCTCGATCAGATGCGTTGAGTTGCACCGGCGCCCGGTCTGTGCATCGACGTAGCTGCAGCCGCCCGCCGTCGCGTTGCCAAACCTGTCTTCTGACAGCCGCCGGAATCGCGCGGCCCGAATCGCATGACTTCGACGCCGGAGTGGCGGCGCCCGTCGGCTTCGCCCCGGTAGCGGTTCGGCGGGCCGTCTCCTCCTGGGTGCTCGGCGGCGGCGCGGAGGTCGGTGTCGGCCGAACCGCCCGCGCCGGTGTGGGAGCGGCGCCGGCGGGGATCGCCGGACGCGTGGCGTGCTTCGCCGCCGGAGCGCTGTTCGGTTGCGCCTGCTCCGACGTCGGAGTTGGCGGGGCGTTTGCCTGCGCGTCCGCGGGCCGACTGCCGCTGCGCGCTCGGCGCGGTGGCCGGCTGGGGTCGTGGCGGTCGAGCCCCTCCTTGACCAGGCGTCCGACGAGCTGCCCCATGGTCATGCGCGGGTCCACGTGCGAGAGCAGCCCCCGGAGCTGCTCCAGCCCCTGTTGGCACTCCGCGTCGATGGTCGCCTTCAGCTCGTAGCGGCCGTCGCCGAGCGGGCGCACCCGGTCGGCCGGCGGCGCCAGCTCCGGATCCAGGTCGGCCAGCATCTGGCGGACCTGCCGGGCGCTCTTGCCAGCCGCCTCCTCGACGAGTTGCCGCCGCCCCACCGCATCCAGCACCAGTGGCGGCTCAGGGTCGGTGGGGCTCGGCGGTACGGCCGGCGCGGAGTCTGCCGCCGGATCGGTCTGTGCCGCCGACCCCGCCGGTGCGATCGCCGCGGTGCCGGAGATCGACCCGCGCCGCCGCTGCCGGTCGAACGCCCACTGCAGCTCCGCGGCGGCGCTCAGCGTCAGCGAGCCGTCGCGCAACCCCTCCCGCGCCTGCGGCGCATCGGCGCACAGCCGCATGGCGCCGATGCGCCGAGCGGCGGCAGCGTCGCTGTAGCCGAGCTCGCGTACCGCGTAGTCGAACAGGCTGGAGAAGCCTCGCTCCAGATACAGCCCGCGCGCCTCGATCTCGGCCAGGTGGTCGATGATGGCGCCTTGCAGGTGCCGTTCGTGGCGGACCAGGTTGCTGGTCTCCCGCAGCAGCTCGCGGTCGGAGAGGGCGCTGGCGGTGGAGGTGATGGCGGGCTGGGCGGCGGTGGTGAGAGGTGCGGTCTTCATGCCGTAAATATACTACCGGTTTTGAGATACATGTCTTCTCCCCGTCCAGGACCGGCAATGAATCTGCGTGCCGCGCGCGCTGAACGGGGTGCCGTGCAGCCGAAGGGACACGTGAGCTTTTCGGAGGCCGGAAGGGGCTGGAACGTGCGGTGGCGGGCCACCTCGCACGCGCAAAACCCCGTCAAGTCCCCGCGGCAAGATTTCTCGACTTTCTTGGCGCCGCTGCGCGTGCCGCAATGCCGTGCCGGCAGGGTTCAGGAATCACGAACCGTGAACCTCGCCGCGGCGAAGGTCGTCATCGACTCCTGCGCGTCGTCCTGCTGCGGGACACCGTCCGCTGCCACTCCCGGCTCGGCGCTTTCGGCGGCCCAATCTCTGTCCTCATGTGACGTCCTTCCACACGAATTCCTGAAGACCCACGTCCAGTACGCGTCTGAGACCTGCGCCGATCGCTCCTGGGACTCGGGGCGTCGGAAGCCGTTTGGTTGACATTCTCATCCCAACGCGATAGGAACAGACATGAATAGATTGAGTCGAGGCAATGTGAGATGGCGCTGTTGATAAAGGCTCCTGCCAGGATACCGGAAGACGGCAACCCTCCCAAATTGATCGATGAGTTAGTCGGTCGAATCAACTCGAATTCGCGCGAAGTGAGCATCGCCATGATGCGAAGCTCCGAGGGCTGGGGCGAGCCAGGACAAACGCCAGAATTCGACGAATACTCCGTGGTGGTCTCAGGAATACTCCGTGTAGAGACAAGAAATGGCGTTTTCGATGTCGGCGCGGGACAAGCAGTTGTTGCTCAGAACGGAGAGTGGATCAGGTACAGCAGTCCGATCGAGGGTGGAGCGCAGTATAATCAATGTGCGTGCCAGCATTTAGTCCCGAAACGGCTCATCGTGATGAGATGTGAGATAGGATAGTCGATGCCGTTCTCTGTCGATCGCGTTATCCCATGGGGCCGGACGTTCGGCGAATATCGGGCCATGTTCGACCTGTCGGCGACGGACCTGTGCAGGCGCATCCTCGGCTGTGGCGACGGGCCTGCCAGCTTCAACGCGGAGTTGACCGCGCTGGGGGGCGACGTGGCCTCCATCGATCCGCTTTATGCTTTCTCGGGCACGACAATTGAGCGCAGGGTAGAGGAGACCTATGAGGTAGTGATGGCGCAGGTCCTCCGCAACATGGACGATTTCGTCTGGACGCATGTGCCGTCGATCGACGAGCTCGGCCGGCGGCGTCTCTGGGCGATGCGGAGGTTTCTCAGCGACTATCCCGGGGGTATGGACGCGGGGCGCTACGTCGACGCATCCCTTCCGGAGCTCCCGTTCGCCGACGGCGCCTTTGATCTCGCGCTATCTTCGCACTTCCTGTTTCTATACACCGAGGAGTTCGATCTGGCCTTTCATCTCGACGCCCTGCGAGAGATGCTGCGTATGGCTGCCGAGATCCGCGTCTTTCCGCTGCTCCAGGTCGGCGGCGCGCCGTCGCCGCACCTGACGCCTGCGGTCGAGGCGTTGCGGTCTGAAGGTGTCCAAGTCACTGTCGAACCGGTTCCGTACGAGTTTCAGCGCGGTGGCAACCGGATGCTGCGTCTTCGCCGGTGATCGCGTCGGCGCATGTTACGGGTTTCGCGGTCAAGGCTTCAGTTGGAGAATTTCTGAGCCGAAAGTACTCATCATCTCGCGACGATCAAAGATCAGACTCTTCCACACCTATGCGCGAGTTGATTGGTGGTGACCCGAGGTGAATTTATCCCGGAGTCCGCAGGCGGACCCGTCAGTGGCCCGCGTGGCTCGTAACACGGTAGGCTTGCGCCGATGAGCACCGAAGGAACAGACAACGACCGGCTGGCGATCGACGGCGGCGCGCCGCTGGTGACGGATCTGCCCGAACGCGGCCTGATAGGCACGGAGGAGCGCGCCGCCGTGATCGGCGTCGTCGATCGGGCGATCGCCGCCGGCGGCGCCATCGAGTACGGCGGTCCGGAGGAGGAGGCGTACTGCGCCGAGTTCGCGGCCACCTTGGGTGGCGGATACGCCGACGCGGTCAACTCCGGCACCGCGGCGCTGTACGTCGCGCTGCGGGCGCTCGGCGTGGAGCCGTTCACGGAGGTGGTGGTGCCGGCGATCACCGACCCCGGAGGCATCATGCCGGTGCCGCTGCTGGGCTGCGTCCCGGTGGTTGCCGACACCGCGCCCGGCTCCTTCAACTGCGGTCCCGAGGAGATCGAGGCGGTGATGGGGCCTCTGACCAGCGCCATCGTGGTCGCCCACATCGCGGGCGAGCCGGCGCTGATCGCGGACATCGCCCGCCTAGCCGAGCGTCACGGGGTGCCGCTGATCGAGGACTGCGCGCAGGCGCACGGCGCCGCCATCGGCGGCGCGCCGGTCGGGAGCTTCGGCACGGTCGCGGCCTTCTCCACGATGTGGGGCAAGCACCACTCGACCGGCGGGCAGGGCGGCGTGCTGTTCACCCGCGACCGGGAGCTGTACCGCACGATCCGCGGTGCCGCCGACCGCGGCAAGCCGTTCGGCGACACCCTGCCGGCGGGCCGCAACTACCTGGCCTCGCTCAACTTCAATCAGGACGAGCTGAGCGCTGCGATCGGCCGCGCGCAGCTCGCCAAGCTGCCGGCGGCGGTGGAGCGCCGCCGCGCTTTCGTGCGGGCGCTGGCGAAGGGACTCGCAGACGTGCCGTCGGTACAGGTCCCGGAGCTGCCCGACGGCGCGGAGCCGTCCTGGTGGTTCCTGCGGCTGCGCTACCGCCCGATGAGCGGCTGGGACAAGGAGCGGTTCTGCGCGGCCGTCGCCGCCGAGGGGGTGCCGGTCAACCCCACCTACGCCGCGCTGCCGGCCACCTACACCTGGTTCCGTGAGCGGCAGGTGTTCGGGAAGCGGAGCGGCTTTCCCTGGACGGCGGCCGAGTACCGGGGCGACCCGGACCGCGACTTCCCGTGCCCGAACGCGCACGCGGCGATCGCCGAGCACCTGACGCTGCCGCTACGCGAGTCGTGGGGCAAAGCGGAGGCCGCGAAGATCGCGTCGGCGTTCGCCCGCGTCGACCGCGCCGCGCGCCGTTCGGGAAGCGCGTAGCGTTCCAGGGCCGTACGGAGCTACGGTTTCGGGCAGTCAGCCCCGAAGCAGACGCCTCCGCGCGTCTCTTCGGTCACCAGATCGACGACCGAGCGGAGCGCATCCTGCTCCGTGGCCCCCTCGACGCGGCGCAGCCGAAAGAGGTCGAGTTGTCGGTCCGCGCTCGTGCCCTCGCGGATGATGTCTTGCATACAGCGCAGTTCATCATGGCAGCCAAGTGCGACGGCATCGCCGGCCAGCGTGTCGATCAGCGCTTCCGCGTACTCATCGATGTCCATGCGGCCGCCGGCGCCGGCATCGCCCAGGAATGCGAATACCCCGTAGCGCTGCGCCAACCACCGGTTCTCCATGATGATCTCCGTCCGCGGTTCGGCCGGCAGGGCGTTTGCCCGCGCCTGCCGCAGCAGCATCCGGACGAGCGATGCATAGAGCGCGGCTATGCATACCGCGTCGTCGATACGCGGGCAGATGTCACAGATGCGTAGTTCCACCGTCGGATGGAGACCGGAGGGGCGAATGTCCCACCACAGTTCGCTGCCGTCCTGAATGAAATCCATGCGCCGGTACTCGTCCACGAGTGCGTCGTACTGCGCACGCGATTGCAGCGGAGCGGGAATGCTGGTGCGTGGGAGGGCGCCGAACAGGTTCAGCCGAAAGGACTTGTATCCGGTCACGCGGCCGGCGTTGAACGGTGAGGAAGTCGACAAAGCGTGCAGGAGCGGGAGGTAGCGGCGCAGGGCGGTCATGACCCGCACGCGTTCGTCTTCGTCACCGAAGCCGGCATGGATGTGCATGCCGCCGATCAGCATGCGCCGCACCGCCTCCTGGAAGACAGCGGCGAACCGCTCATAGCGCTCCTTCCGGGTGGGGGCTTGTTCGGACCATTCCGCGTAGGGATGGGTGGAGGAGGCAAGCACCCCTGCGCCGTGGCCGGCAGCCGACTCCATCACCAGGCGGCGGGTCTCCACCAATGCCGCACGCACCTCGGCCACCGTGGTGCAGATGCGGGTATTGGTCTCGATCTGGGAGCGGAGAAACTCCGGGACCACCTTGTGCGGGCCGCTGTTCCGTTCGCAGGCGGCGAAGATATCGGGGTCCGGATCGGCCAGCAGATCGCGCGTGTCCGGATCGATCAGGAAGAACTCTTCCTCGACTCCGAGAGTGATCGCCAAGTCGTCGTTGGCCGTCATCTCGTCAGTCGAGCGTGGACTGCCGCCGGCACTCCTCCATGATGCGCATCTGGCGCAGCACCTGCTCGGCGGTGACCGGCAACGGTCCGCCGTGGCGGATCGCGTCGAACAGTTCCCGGTAGTAGCGCGCCTCCGCCTCCGCCTCCGGGGCGCCGGAGGCCTTCGCCTCGTCGAGTGTCCAGTGGTGCTCGACCCACTCGACCGGCTCCCGATTGTAGCTGCGGTCTCCGGTCGGCTCGGTCGACAGGTGGCGCTCGGCGCGGCTGCCGGGACGCACGGTGCGCCAGCGGAGCTCGCCGTTGCCACCGACCAGCCCGCCTTCGGAACCCATGACGTGGAGCATCTGCTGCTCGTAGGCGCAGGTGGAGGTGATCTCGATGTCGATGGTCGGCGCCTGCGCGGTATCCGGGTCCTGGGGATCGGCGGTGAGGACGATTTTCAGATGGTCCTCCGCGTCGCCGAGGGTCTGCACGCGGTCGCTCACGTACAGCACCCGCGGCTCGCCTGGGCCGAACAGCGTCAGGGCGGCATCGATCAGGTGGGCGCCGGTGTTGTTGAGCGATCCGCCGCCGAAGCGCCGCAGGGTCTGCCAGTCCCAGCGTCTGCCGAAGCCGTGATTGCAGAGCCGCGCCTGCACGACCCGGCCGAGCGCGCCCGAGCCCACGATCGCGAGCACCTTCTGCAGCTCGGGACGGAAGCGCCAGTTCTGGAAGACGGAGAGCAGCCGGTCGGTGGCGTCCCTGACCTCGACCATGCGCTGCGCCTCCGCCAGTGAGGTGGCCATCGGCTTCTCGCCGACCACGTGGCGGCCGGCCTGCAGGGCGGCGATCGCGTATGGCGCATGCAGGTGGCTCGGCACCGCGATCACGACCAGCTCGACCTCGGCGTCGGCGAGCAGGTCGTCGAACTCGACATAGGAGCGGCAGCCGAAGCGTTGCTCGGCCTCGGCGCGCCGCTCGGCCAGGTGATCCTGGACCGCGACCACGGTGAAGCGCTCGGGCTGCCCGGCGAGCAGCCGCGCGTGGATGCCCCAGCCGCTGCGACCCAGGCCGGCGATGGCGGTGCGCACGGCGGGAATGGACGTACTCATGACGTGCGGATCATAGCTCACCGGCCCCGCGGCGGCATGCCCGCCGATCCGTCGAGCGCGGCGTCCTGACCGCACGGTCGGTTGACCCGCTACGGGCGCGAACGTAGGGTCGCCTGCGAGTACATAATGGCAGAGGTCCAGGTACGCCCAGCGAGCACCGTCCACTCCCTGCCGGAACGGGTCTTCGGCACCCTGCGGCGGTACTGGTTCGTCTACCTGCTGATGCTCCCCGGCCTGGCCTGGATCGCCGTGTTCCAGTACGCGCCGATATACGGCCTGCTGGTCGCCTTCAAGGACTTCAACATCGTCAAGGGCATCGCTCGCAGCCCGTGGGTCGGCCTGGAGAACTTTCGGGTCCTGTTCCAGTCGGCCAAGTTCTACCTGGCGTTGCGCAATACGCTGATCATCAACCTCTACAGCCTGGCCTTCGGCTTCACGTTCACGGTGTTCCTGGCGCTGCTGCTCAACGAGGTGCGGATCTCCTGGTACAAGCGCACGGTCCAGACGATGGTGTACATCCCTCACTTCGTCTCCTGGGTGGTAATGGGCGCGCTGGTGTCACGCATGCTGTATCCGGAGCCGGACAGCCCGTTCAATGTCCTGGTCGGCCTGTTCGGGGTCCAGCCGCGCCACTGGCTGACGGCGCCGGAGTACTTTCGCGGCATCGTGGTGATCGTCAACACGATCAAGGAGGCGGGCTTCGCCACGATCATCTACCTGGCGGCGCTGTCCACCGTGAATCCCGACTTGGTGGAGAGCGCCCACTGCGACGGCGCGCACCGCGGCCACCTGATGCGCCACATCTACCTCCCGCGCATTGCGCCCACCATCGCGGTGCTGTTCATCCTGCAGCTTTCAGGCCTGTTCGGCTCCAACTTCGACCTGATGTACAACCTGTACAACCCGGCCGTATACGACGTGGGGGACGTGCTCTCCACCTACCTGTACCGGACGGGATTGCTGCAGAGCAAGTTCGAGCAGGCTACCGCCCTGGGGCTGGTCTTCAACCTGCTCGGGCTGGCGCTGCTGCTGAGCGCCAACCGCGGTATCAGGCGGATGAACGTGATGGGCATCTTCGAGTGATGACGGGGGGCATGCTCCGCGGCCGTCTGGGGTTCAATTTCTTCGACGTGTTCATCGTCGCGTTCGTCGGCGCGTTCGCGGCGATCACCGTCTACCCGATGTGGTACGTGCTGGTGGTGTCGCTCATGCCGTACGGCGAGTTCATCCGCACCGACTTCGTGCTGCTGCCGTCGCTGAACCCGGACCTGACCTACTACCACGGCATCATGATCGGCGCTCCCGAGATCTTCCTGCGCGCCATGTCCGTTTCCATCGTCAAGACCACCGTCGGAGCCGGCGGCGGCGTCGTGGTTACCGCCATGCTCGCCTACGCCGTGACCAAGCGCCACGTGCCCGGGACACGGCTCATCAATGTCATGATCGTCCTCACCCTGTTCTTCTCCGGCGGCCTTATCCCGCTCTATCTGCTGGTGGTGAAGCTGGGGCTGATAGGCTCGTTCCTGTCCCTGATCCTGGTCACGGCGTTCGTCAACACCAGCTACTTCATCATCATGCGCAATTTCTTCTCTTACATGGTGCCCAAGGATCTCGAAGATGCCTGTGCGATCGACGGCGCCAACGAGGCGACGACGTTCTTTCGCATCATCCTGCCGATCGCCAAGCCGATGATCACGGCGATCCTGCTGTTCCTGGCGGTCTACCACTGGAACGACTACACAAGTTGGCTGTACTTCGTGCGCGAGTCGAAGATCCAGCCGTTCGCGATCCTGCTCCAGAGGGTGCTGGAGCGGCCGACGATCTTCTTCGCCTCGGCAGCCGGGCAGCGCTTCATCGAGGAAGAGGGCTGGATCCCGCCCAGGCAGCTCGTGATGGCGACCATCGTGCTCGCCATGCTGCCGATCCTGATGCTGTACCCGTTCCTGCAGCGGCACTTCGCCAAGGGCATCCTGATCGGCGCCGTCAAGGAGTAGCCGAGCCGACGGGCGAACGGTGCTTGCTCAGGCCGGCACGATCGTCACGTCCACCTCGTCGACGACGATCGGCTCGGCGTCGGTCACCGCGTCGACGTCCACCATTCCCGAGAACAGCAGCGTGAGCCTGAGGTCGTTGTCTCCTCGAACCACCAGGTCGGGGGTCAGATCGATGACGCAGGTGGTGTGCGGCGGCAGCGGCCGGCCCGCCTGCGCCGGGCGCCCTTCGCGGTGGTGCACGCGACGGAGTTGCTCGGCGGGAACCTCGGTTCCGTTGAGGTGCACGGCGATCCGGTCGGCCGATCCCAGGCCGACGGCGCGCAGGATCAGGGTGGCGCTGGCGGTTTTCTCCACTTCCTCGAACAGCCGGAACCGGTAGCTCGCCGACGGGGTGCCCGGCTCGCGCGGCAGGACCAGCTTCTGGTCCTTCATCGTCCCGCACACGTTGGTGCCGGACGGGCTGATGCCGTGGTAGCCGCCCCACATCGAGCGGAACGTGTAGTGGCGGACGCCGTCGGCAACCCGCTTCGGGTCGCGCGCCTCGCGCAGGAGGCGGAAGGCCATCGGCCAGCCCGTCTCCGCGCCGCGCTGACCGGAACGGAATCCGCCCCAGTGCTTCTGGAAGTTGTAGACCGACATGCCGTCGGCGCCTTCGTGGCGCAGGGTGTGCGCCAGCGCGCGGTAATTCTCCGCCGTCGCCGGCGGGCCGAAGCTCTCGCGCGAGGAGCAATAGGGCTGCACGCCGGGGTAGAGCCGGCACGGTGTCCCGGCGGTGAGAGCCCGGAACTCCTCGTATTCGGCGTTGAAGTCCGTGAACGAAGAGTCCATGGGAGCGACGAAGTCGACCAGCCCGCGGCCGATCCACGCCGGCAGGTCCAGACCCACGGCGTGGCAGTCCTCCACGGTCTCCGGGACCAGCACGCCCAGCTCCAGCCGCCGCCCGCGCGTGGCGCCGTGCTCGTCGAGCATGGCGCGCAGGCGTTCGATCAGGCCGGTCATCAGGGGCTGCCGCTCGCGCGCGGGGCTCCGGTCGCCGTTCGGGGCGGGAAAATAGAGGCCGTCACGAAAGGTGAGAAGAACGCCGTCCACGTCGAAGCGCGACACCACCTCGGCGACGACCCCGAACAGGTAGTCGCGCACCTCGGCCACCGTGAAGTCCATCCGGTTGCCGGGCAGGAAGGCGCCCCCCGCCGGCACGTCGGTGATCTTCCACTGCGGGTTGCGGTGCAGGAACATGCCGCCCTGGTCGGGCGCGCCGTGGTTGTCGTTGACCCGGAACCCGGCCAGGCAGCGCATGCCGCGCTCCCGGCAGCGCTCCAGCATCACCTGCAGCGGCATGATGGCGTCGTCCATCATCGGCAGGAACCGCCGGTGCTGCGGGCGCGCGTCGTACTCGAAGCGCTCGGAGCGGAAGTACATGGTCCAGCCGGCGTTGTAGACCTCCTGCACGAACACGTCGGCGGCGCTGGTGGCCACATGGTCGATGAACCTGCGGAGCTCCTCCGGGGCGGCCGGATGCGAGGTGATCAGCGGGCGGGCGTCGCCCGGGTCGAAGTCGTAGTTGGCCACGTTGGACGGATCGCTGACGTAGACCAGCTCCCAGTCCCGAGGCGGCTTGGTGTCGGGGGGCGTCGGGGCGGGCATCGCCGTCACTCCGGGGACCAAGTGGTAGCGTGGACGCCCTCGTCGCGGGCGCCGGCCCACAGGGTCAGCACGCGGCCGTCGCGCAGCAGCACCGAGCTGGTGCGCGCGTCCATGGAGTGGTAGGCGAGGATGTAGGGCTCGGGGTCCCACGTGCGTCCGCCGTCGGGGCTGACGAGCGCGCGGGGACCGCCGACGGCGTCCTTGTGGTCGTAGGTCAGCACGACGCGGCCGTCCGCCAGTCCCACGGCATCCGCGGACACCATGTGCAGGCGGGTGACCAGGAACGGGGTGGTCCAGTCGTAGCCGCCGTTGCCGGAGAACATGATCGCCTCGTTCTTGTAGCGGCCCGGTCCGACCCGGTTGAGCGAGGGCGCAGGCCACCTCTCGTGGCCGCCGCCCTGCTCGGCGGGCGCGTCGAACAGGTCCGGGTGCAGGTACTCCCGCTGGAAGCGCGTCGCGCACAGCAGCTCGCCGGACGGCAGCTCCAGGAGGTTCGACTCACAGCTCCCCGGCGGCAGCACCGTCCAGTCGCCCCAGCTCCTGCCGTCGTCGTGCGAGCGCAGCAGGCCGTCTCCCTCGTATCCGGCCTGACGGGCTGCATCGTTCCAGGCGTTGCCGCAGAAACAGATCACGGTGCCACAGGCGAGTTGCACGATGCGGCTGCCGTCGCCCTGCCCGCAGTAGCGCGTCGGCCGGGGCGCAAGCTCGGAATCCGTCCACGTGCGCCCGCCGTCGTCGCTGCGCGCCACGCGTGGCTCGCGCGTGGGGAACGTGCCGCGAGCCGGATTGGCCTCATCGATCAGCGCGGCGTAGCTCGCGAGGAAGGTGCCGGCGCCGGTCACCCCGAACCCGAACACCGCCGGGTCGCGTCCCGACAGCGGGATCTCGGCCAGGAAGCTCCACGTACGGCCCTCGTCGATGGAGCGATGGATGCGGCAGTCGCGGCTGGAGTAGAGCAGGCTGCCGTCGGGATGGCGGCAGACGACCGCGCCCTTGCCGCCGGCGCCGGCGAAGTAGCGGTGCTCCGCCGCTACGCGCCGGTAGGCCACCATCTCGAAGTTCTCGACGTAGTCGCCGCCTTCGTAGCGGTCGTCGGGCCGCATGCGCACCATGCCGTTGTCCAGGTAGCCGCGGGCATCGACCCGGTCGGTCCACAGGTTGGGGTACACCAGCGGCGGCTTGACCAGACCCTCGGGGGTCCAGCGCACCACGCCGATCGCCGGCCGGCGGCCCCACTCGTCCATGCCGGGGCCGTAGATGGTGGGCGCGTACGACCCCAGCGCCGCGCCGCGGTGGAAGGCGGACACGATCGCGCCGTCCGCGGTCACGACGGTGGCGGCGCTCACGCCCGCACCAGCCAGCACCGGGCGCGCCTTCTCGCGGATGGCGTACCGGCACAGGCCGAGCACGTACGCCTCGTCTCCCCAGTGCATGCCACGGTCGACGCCCGGGGCAGAACCGATGATCGCCCGGGCGCCGTAGGGGAAGTGCGGCATGCCGTAGCTCAGCACCAGGCGGCCGTCGGGAAGCTCGGCCAGCGCTGCGGGCACCGGCTCGAACCCGTCCGGAACGTTCCAGGTGGCACCGCCATCCTCGGACTCGCCCAGCGCGATGTCGCCCGCAGCGCCGCCGACCGGGGCGACCAGCCGTCCGGAGCGGAGCTGCAGCGGGTACAGCGTCCCGCATCCGGCCGGAAGCTCGGCCGCGGGCTCCCACGCCGCGCCGCCGTCGGCCGATCGCAGGATGCGTCCCGGCAGACAGAGCAGCAGCGAGCCGTCGGCAAGACCGGTCAGGCACGCGCGCGACGAGTCGGCAAGGTCGACGTCAAGGGTGGCGATCCCCCGCCACGGTTCCGCGGGCTCGTCGGCGCCGAGGATCATCAGGGTGCCGCTCCGCTGGACGGCGGCGACGAGCGTCCCGTCCCGGCCGGCGGTCAGTCCAAGCACCACGCCACCGGTCGCCGCGGGTGTTGCCAGGTCGGCACGCTGCGACCAGCGAGTGCCGCCGTCGTCGCTGAGCGCAAGTGACCCGCCGCGGCCGCAGAGCACGAGCGCATCCCCCCGCCGACAGAGAAGTGGGTGGGCGTCGCCGAACAGCACTTCCTGGCGCTCGACGCGCAGCCGGCGGTACCGGAGTACGTGGTGGTCGGTGTGATCGGACTCGAAGCGTTCCTTCATGGTGGCTGACTATACGGCGATCAGAGATCGAGATGCAGACGGAGCGCGTCGCCGATCCGATCCATAAGCGCGGAAGGAACGCGACCGATCCGCGTATCGATACACTCGACCGCGACTGCTCGAACCTGTTCCGCCTGAGCCTTGGAGTCGTGCGGTAGTCCACAAACGTAAGCCGGCAGTTCGACCTGAAACGGATACACGCGGACCAGGTTACTCGTGATCGGGACCACCGTGACCACACCGCGCCCCAAGCTGGACGCGGTGCGGTTGGCGCCGTCGTTGCTTACGATGACGGCCGGCCGACGGTGGGCCGCCTCAGCTCCGCGCGGGACGCTGAAGTCGACCATCCGGATCTCACTGCGTCGCATTGCCGGCGATTCGTTCATCGTCAAGGCCGTGATCCGTCGTCTGCTCCCAGTCGACGCTGTCATCGCCCGCCGCCCACTCCGCCCACGCGGCTGCGTAGTCGTCGCCCAACTCTGCCGCCTGCAACAGTTGGACGGCTTTCCTCACGACCGCTGACCGGGATTTCATCTGCCGTGTGCGGGCGTACTCGTCGAGGAAGTCCACCTCCTTCTCGGGGAGGCTGATACTCACCTTCATGCCTCGATGCTACCATGGGTACTACCATGGATGCTACCTGGATGGGCGACATCGATGGGGCGGATGCGGCTCCGCCGGGCTGATGATCGCCATCCCACGAATGGGAACGGGTCCGGACGGCCGCTGGACGACCGGCCGTCGAAAGCGTACGCTCCCGTTTTGGAGGTAATGCATGGCTAATGCACGCAAGCCGCTGTCTCTGTTGTTGATGGCGGCGTTTCTCTTCGCGGGGGCCCACGTCTTCGCCGCGAGCCAGGAAGAGGCCGCCGCGGGCGAGATGGAACGGGTATCCATCGGAATGATGTACCGGGGCTGGGATTCGTCCGCCTGGGACTCGGATCTGATAGCGCAGGATCGGGTCTGGGGCTACATTGAGGACAAGCTCAACATCGACTTCAGGGTCGAATACGGCGGCAGCGGAGACATCATCGTCGCATCGATGGCCGCCGGCACCGCGCCGGACATCGTGATGATGTGGCCCGGCCACCCGTGGCTGGGGATCCCGACCTGGCAGAGCTGGATCAACGACGGGTTGCTCACCAACCTGAACGACTTGGTCTCCGCCGATCCGGAGCGCTATCCGATCATCAACACGATCTTCCAGGATCCCGTGTACCGGCTGTACAACATCGTGCAGAACGGGGGAGTCGACAACTACCACGCGCTCATGACCGGCAATCGCTTCAAGCCGATCACGGACAGCGCCATCATCTACAACGGCTTCATGCTGGACGAGCTCGGCCTGGAGGTTCCGGCGACCTACGACGAGCAGATCAGCGCCATGCGGATGGCGCGTGACCAGCTCGGCGCCACCGGCTTCGGCTGGCCGACCTACAAGGGCACCCACTGGAAGGGACTCAACTACCTGTACTTCCAGACGCACGGACAGGAGGTGGACGGCTACCACCTGGACGAGAACGGCAACTGGTATGACGCGGCGGTCGATCCGGGCAACAAGGCGATCTGGGCGACGGTGGCGGAGCATGGCGCCGAGCAGCTCCTCTATCCGGGGTGGCTGACCGGCGAGCTGTTCGAATACATCGATCAGCTCGTTGCCGGCAAGCACCTGTCCGGCCTGTACAAGGGCCCACGGCCCGACGGCTACATGGCGCACTTCGAGAAGTTCGTGACCGCCAACCCGGGGGCCACCCTGGCGGACTTCCCGCAGGGGCTGCACCCGATCAGCGGACCCGGCGGCCGCGCGCACGACGACGCGGTGCCGCTGCGCGTCTACCGGGCTACCGCCATTCCGGCCTTTTCCGACAACCCCGACCGGGCGCTGGACCTGCTCGAGTGGTGGGTCAGCGAGGAAGGGCAGGTCGCGCGCTGGTTCGGGATCAAGGGCATCCACTTCACCCAGGATGACTTCAGCGACTTCAACGCGGAGGAGTTCCTCAAGGACCAATCGTGGAACCCTGATGTTGCGGGGAAGACGCTGGACGAGGTCTTGGAGCAACGCCCCGGGGACCTGATGTTCTTGCCGGGCGCTGCCACCTCGAACTACGACAACGGCATCGTGCCGTTCGCGGAGACCGGTAGCTGGTTCGAGGCCTACAAGCACCTCAGGGACGTCCGCACCGAGCGCACGAACGCGGCGCTGGCGGTCCCGGACGGTGTCGAGTGCTCGGCGCCGTTCACGGCCATCTGGCAAGGCGGCGGCTGTGCGGCGTGCACGGGACCCAATCCGCCGAAGTGGTGTCAGTTCCAGGCCGGCAACGAGCTCTGGCACAGTTTCCTGGCCGAGGGCTGGGAGGGCTGGCCGCAGTACGTGGACCTGGTAGCCCTCAGCGAAGAGGAAACGCAGATCCAGGCCGCGCTGACCGACATCAAGAACAAGTGGTGGGTCGCGTTCGTGCTGGGCAACAAGGACGTGGAGGCCGACTGGGACTCCTTCGTCGCCGAGTACAACGAGGCGGGCGGCAAGATGCTGTTCGATGCCTGGAACGTCAAGGTCGCCGACGCCAAGGCAACCTGGGACAGCGTCCAGTAGTCTCAGCCCTACATTCGCGGTGTGCGCTCGCTCGTCGGGCGCGCATCCACAATTCAGCGGCGCATCCGTCACGGATGCGCCGCTTCTGTTTAAGTGCTTCCGTTCAGAATCGCTGCTCGGGGCGTTCGCGGTAGTAGCGTTCCAGCGCCTGTCCGGCCGGCGACAGCTCGCCATCGAGGCGCCTGCTCGTACCGGGAACTGCTCCGGCCTATCCCGCCTGGTCGGAGGTCGTGATCGCGGGCGTCACGCAACGGCCCCTTCGTCGGTGTCGGCCGGCGGCCGCCGGCCGGCAAGGATGACCGACTGCAAGGTGTCGATCATGCCTTCGAGCCGTGCGACTCGCCGGTCGACGTCTGCGACCTGATCGGTGAGCCGGCGGAAGTCGGAGCGAAGCGACCCGGTGGTGACGAGAGTCAAGCCGCCGAGACTGATGGCTGCCGCGATGATGGCGACGAGCTCGGCCGTCATGCCGACACCACCGGGGAGATGCCGGCATCGGCCCGATCGTCGTCGGCGCACGTCCCGTAACGGACGGACGCGTCGAGCGGAAGCGGCTTGTCGCCGAGGGGGCGACCATTGCCCATGGTGTCCATGGCCATCGTCATCACCAGATCATAAGCGTGTGGTCTCGATTTGACCACTCAGGCGCACGGCCAAGGACGGCACTTCGCCTCAGAACCGCCGTTCGGGCCGTTCACGGTAGAAGCGTTCCAGCGCCTTCCCGGCCGGCGACAGCTCGCCCTCCAGGCGCAGCCCGCCGTGTGACAGGTTGATGCTGGCCGCGACCTCGCTGGTGCGGCCCGGCGCCGCCGGATCCTCGGCGTCCGTCTCACCCGCGTCCACCCAGTGCGGAGTGAGAAGCTGGTTCCACAGGAGCGTTCCCGGCGGCATGGTGTAGCTGAGCACGTCCGAGGAGGTCAGGCCCTCCGGTCTGACCATGCCCTTGCGCCACTCCGGGTCGACGGCGCGCTCGAGCGGCGCCCACCGGTAGGGGTCGAGCAGGCCGTTGAACACCTTCGTGCCATGGATCTGCCAGGCGACCACGTGCGAGACGTCCATGTGGTAGCGGCCCGGAACGTGCGCGCCGCTGATGAAGACGATCGGGTAGCACCGGTACCAGGTGAAGCCGGCGCGCCCCAGGAACGCCTGCCACGGCGCCATCACGTCCGTCCACAGCCCGGCGAACAGGTCGCCGCGGCTGGTGAAGTTGGTGAGCTTGAAGTGGGACAGCCCGAACGGCATCTCCATGACCCGCTCCAGCGGCAGGGCCCGGAACTCGTCGATGAAGCCGTCCTCGCGGTAGTGGGGGCCGTCCGGCCGCTCCGGTGACAGGTCGCGCAGGCGCACGTCGTCGTCCCGCCGCAGCCGGTCGACGATGTCGGCCACGGGCGGCGGCTCGTAGCTGAACGGCACGCACTCGCCGGCCAGCAGAACGTTGCGGGGGCCGCTCCAGTGGCGATGCAGCTCGGCGGCGGTGCGGGCGGTCACGCCCTCCGGCGGAACTTTACAGCGGCGGCCCATGGCCGGTTCACTCTACCACGGTCAGCTGCAGGAGATGGTACGGGCAGATGCAGACCATGGCCGACCCGGATGAGCGCGTCGCCATCGGCAAGCAGATCATCCAGTCGCACCTCGACAACGCGTGGATGATCGGCACGGTCCGCTAACCCGGCGGTCGCGATCGTCAAGAGCAACTTCCGCAACGTGCCGGAGGACGTCATCCGGAGCTGGCGCCTGAAGAGCCCCGGCTACACCAACGTGGAGGTTAGTCAATCGAGCCGATGAAATCCTGGCTGAGAGAAGCATCATCGAGCGGGGGGAAGTGCGGCGGCTGGTAGTGCGCGATGCATTGATAGACACAGGTGCAACGCGGCTCTCGTTGCCGCGACCTCTTATCCGGCAGTTGGGGCTCGCGCGGGCCGGCAACGCGCGGTCCTTTACGGCCAACGGTACCGTGGAACGAACCATCTACTCCGAGGTCAGGTTCACCGTGCTGGGGAGATCCGGAACGCTTGAGGTTACCGACCTTCCCGACGATGCACCGGTGCTGGTCGGCCATATGGTCATGGAGTTGCTGGACTTGGCGGTCGACATCAGGCGCGGCCTTACGTACAACCCGGCTCACGATGGCAAGTGGATCGAGGAGCAACTCTGAAGCCGGACTGAGCGGAAGTCCCATTCCCACAGCGATGTCGAGCGACTTCTTCCAGATATGGTCTCTCGACGGAGCCCGGGACGTGCTCCAACCGCGGACATCGGTGTACCATCGGCCCATGCTGCCCGAACGGTTCCTGGTCTTCTACAACTACGATCCCACCGATCCGCCGCGGTTCCACGACGGGCCGATCGACCGCGACTACTTCGACTGGCTGTTCGAGATGCTGGCCGGCACCGGGTTGACCTTCCTGTACCGGTGCAACACCGCCGGCCGCGCCTACTACCCGTCTCAGGCGATGGCGCCGTTCGACCACGGCTGTGTCGATCCGAACAACCCGGCGGCGCAGTACTGGCACCGCGTCGCCGACATCCTGGACATCGGCGACCCGCTGGCCACCGCGGTGGAGGCGGCGCGCCGGCACGGCGTGCCGATCTGGGGCTGGGTCAACTGGAACGAGTTCCAGTGCGTGCGCCGCGACTACGTCTCCCTGGTGGACCCGGTCTGGTACGCGGCGCCGCGCAAGTACTGGTGCTCGCGGGACGGATCGCGCTTCTATCACGGCATCCCCGACTACGGCGACGCGGAGGTTCAGGAGCGGCTGGCGGCGATGACCGCCGAGCTGCTCGGCTACGGCATCGACGGCCTGTACCTGTCGACCCGCTCGCATAGCTGGTACGCGTGTTTCGACACGCCCGGCTGGGACGCGCACCTGGAGCCGTTCGGCTTCACCGACCGCGTGGTCGCCGACTACCGCAGCCGCCACGGCGTCGACATCCGCTACGACCCGTACGACACCGAGGAGTTCCATCGCATCAAGGGCGAGCACTTCACCGAGGTGATCACCCGCACCGGCAGCCAGATGCACGGCGCCGGCAAGCCGTTCGTGGTGGGCCTGTCCCCGGACCGCTACGAGCTGTGCGTTGCGTTCGGCGACGGCAAGATGGCGGGCGGGCCGCACCTGCTGCTGTACAAGGACTGGGAGCGGTGGGCTGCCGACGGGGCGGTGGACGGCATCTGCTCCGAGCGCGCCTGTCCGCACGAGGTGATCCTGGACGCGCCACCCCTGGAAATGTTTCGCCGCACCCTGCCGGACGGGTTCCCGCTGTTCCTGTGGCTGGACAACGCCCGCTTCATCAACCGCGACTACGGGCCGTTCCACCTCGGCAACTGGGACCGGTACTCGGTGGACGAGGTGGTCGGAATGGTGAGCGCGGCCCGGCAGGCGGGCGCAAGCGGGGCGTTCCTGCACTCGCTGTACCACTACACCTCGATCGACTCCGGTGGCGAGTCGATCGGCGGATCGACCGATGGATCGTTCGGCTACGGCGTGCTGCCGCGGCGCGAATACCTGGAGGCGTTGCGCCGCTGGTCGGCCGGCGATGCCTGATCGGGCGGGGGAGCCCGGCACGCGAGGCGCGCCGCGCCTCATGTTCTACAACGACGGCCGCCATCCGCTGATCTACCACTTCGAGCCGCCGATCCGGGTGGACGAGCTCGAGATCGCGGTCGACGAGCTGGCCGGCACGCCGGTCGACGCGGTGATGTTCTGCCTCGGCGACGGCCGCACGGTGCTGCACGACTCCGGCGTAGGCGAGCTCTGGGGCCACAACGTGGCGAGCTGGCCGCACATGATATTCCACCGCGCGCACCGCAGCGCCAAGGGGTTGATCGACGCCGGGCACGACCCGCTGCGCGTCGTCTGCGATCGCGCGCACGCCAAGGGCATGCGCTTCTACCCGACGCTGCTGGTGCAGCAGGGCCGCGGCGACGGGGACGACGACGTGCGCTGCTCGGAGTTCCGGTTCGCCAACACCCATCTGGAGATCGGGGCGGACGGCGCGTTGCCCCCCGAGCATCCCGGAGCGCGCTGCCTGGACTTCGCCCATGCCGAGGTGCGCGACGAGCGCTTCGCGCTGATCGAGGAGACGCTCGACCGCTACCCGGTGGACGGATTCGAGCTGCAGCTCGCCTATCGTCACTGGTACTTCCGCCCGGACGCCGTCGACGCCGGCCGGCGGACCATGACCGAGTGGATCGAGCGGGTGCGCACGGCGGTCAAGGCGGGAGGCGCCGAGCGGGAGCTGGTCGTGCGGGTTCCGGCCAGTATCGAGGGGTGCCGCGGCTTCGGCCTCGACGTCGCGGAGTGGCTGCGCCTCGGCCTGGTCGACGTGGTCGTGGCCGAGGCCTTCGGGGGCCCGGAGCTGCTCGACTCGACGCTGGACCTGCGCCCGCTGGTGGCTGCCGCGCGCGGCACGGGGGGCAGGGTACATGCCGCACTGCTCCGCCTGGTCGACTCGGACCGCGTCGCCTCGGCGCCAATCGAGATGGTGCGGGCGGCCGCCGCCAATTACTGGGACCAGGGGGTGGACGGCCTGTACCTGGCCTATTGGCACGCGGCCTGGCCGTACGGCGCCGACTTCTACGAGATGCTGCGCGAGCTGCCGCACCCGGACGTGATGGCCGCCAAGGACAAGGTCTACTTCGTCCCCACGGCCACCGGCCGCTTCCCCGACCCGCAGACGGAGCCCGGCGTGGAGCGGCAGCTCCCCGCGCCGCTGACGGTCGGTCAGCCGGCCGGCACGACGTTCGCGGTGAGCGACGACCTGCCTCGCCAGGACGCCGCCGGCCGGCTCCACCGGGTCCTGCTGCGCGTGCGGGTGACGGGCGTCAGCGAGCGGGACCGCCTGACCGTCCGCCTGAACGGCGTGGAGCTGTCTGCGACCGCCGGGCGCATCATCAACCTGACGGCCAACATCAACTGGACCCGCCACCGGGTGGCCGGCTACTGGTACCTGTTTCCGCTGACCGCCGACCACTGGCCGCGCCGCGGCCGCAATGCGCTCGAGGTCACGCTCGACGAAGCGGATCCCGAGCTCGCCACACCGCGTGCGCTTCACGACGTGGAGCTCAAGGTCGACTACCTGATCGGCAAGCGCTTCACCCGCGACCGTGACCCCGACCTTGGGCCGTTTGCCTAAGGCTCACGACGTCGGCGCTTTACTGCCACTGTTCAATCGAGGAAGACTCCACTTGACGAAGCGATGACCGCAACGACCTCCCAGGAAGCGCTCAACGCCCTCCTGTGCGACATGATGCCGCCGCAAGGACACTGGACTGACGAGCAATACCTGTGGCTCACGGATCGAACCCGCCGCATGGTCGAGTTCACCGACGGTCGCATTGAGGAACTGCCTATGCCCACCATCGTGCATCAAGCCATCCTCTCGTTCCTGCACGACCTGTTAAGATCCAGGTTGCGAAACCGTCACGGTGCCGACCCTCGCCGGCGGCACCTATGCCGAGCACGGAGTGTTTTCGCACGGGGAGTCAGCGACCTCGCCGTTGCTGGAGGGCTTGGTTCTCGACGTGACGGACATGTTTGGCTTCGCCACGGGGTAGCCGTCCTTCGAGCAGGCTTCCGCGTTGGCGGCCGTGCCGCCGTCGCAAGGGAAATCAGACCCATGGTTCGTGGAACCAGGTAGCCACGGGCGCAGTGAGGAACTCGTTGAGTGGGATGCCGTCTGCCCCTACTATCACGGAGCGCACGATCGCTGTCCCGCAGAACCTCATCGCGAACGCTTCCAGCGACCGAGAATCCGTACGCTGCGTTGGCCGACTCTTGACTTCGATGGCGATCAGCTTGCGGCCGCGTTGCAGGACGAAGTCGACCTCGCGCGGGGCATCGCGCCAGTAGCGCACACGGATGTCGGAGGTCGCGGTGTTGTGCAGGTGGGCGCCCACCGCGCTCTCCACGAGGCGGCCCCAGAACGTGCGGTCCGCCTGCGCCTCGGCGAAGGAGTAGCCCGAGTCGGCGGTCATCAGAGCCGTGTTGAGCACATTGAGCTTCGGGCTGGATGCGCGTCGCGTTACGGCGCTGCCCGTGTACTTCTGCAGCCCGGCGACCAGACCGGCGCTCCCCAACAGGTCGAGGTAGCGAGCCAACGTGGTCGTGTTGCCGGCATCCCAGAGCTGGCCCAGCATCTTGGTATAGGAGAGCACCTGCCCCGAATGGGCCGCAGCCAGTTCGATCAGCCGTTTCAGCAGCACCGGCTTGTCGACCCGGGTAAGGGCGAGGAGATCCCGCTCGACGGTGGGCTCGATGATTCCGCCAAGCACGTAGTTGCGCCACCGTTCCTCGTCCCGCGCCAAGATGGCGGCGCCAGGATAGCCGCCGAAGTAGAGATAGGTCGGGAGGTCGAAGCCGAAGGCTGTCGCCATCTCCCCGAACGACCAGTGAGAAACGTGGATCGGCTCGAAGCGCCCGGTAAGGCTCTCGCTCAACCCCGACTGCATGAGCAGTGGCGCGGACCCCAGGATCAACACGTGCAGCGGGCAGCCCCTGGCGCGGTCGGCATCCCACAGTCCCTTTACGGTCTCCGACCACTGAGGGATCTTCTGAATCTCGTCGATCACCAAGGTGCAGCCCTCGGGCAGCCGTTCGGCGTCGAGCCTCGCCCGTTCCCAGTTGCGGACCAACCATCGCGTGTCGCGCCCTGGTTGCGCTCCGACCGGCACGCTGTCCTCATCCGAGGCCAGGAAGCCGAGCCCGGCGGGGTCGGGTTCGTCCACGGCAAGGTAGTGGTCGGTCGGACGCAACACCGCGCGCGCGATGGTGCTCTTGCCGGTCTGTCGAGGTCCGAAAAGAGCGATGATCCGCTCGGGAGGCTCGCGGAGGCGCTCGGTAAGGGTCGCCACCTGAGCGCGATAAAACGCCACTATGGCGTCAATGTACGCTATTGAGTAATTTTACTCAATAGCGTAATCAGGCATCCTCCGTGCCGAGCCGCTTGCGCAGCTCGCGCAGGTACCACTCCCGGCCCAGGAACGGTTTCTTGTCCTGCAGGCGCCTCCGCTTCGGGATCAGACGCAGGTTGCGGTCGGCCAGTGGCAGCCGCACCGGCGCGTGGCCCTGCCGGTGCGACTCGCGGATGGCGATCGCCATCTCCAGCACCGCGCGGCCGTTGATCCCGTCGCTCGGCGGGGCCTCGCCGGAGTCGAGCGCGGTGACGAGCGCCTGCACGGTCGCCGCCTGACGGTTGGCGGGGACCACCCAGCCGTCGCGGCTGCCCTTGTCCGCGTTGCGGATCGATCCTTCGGGAAACACCTCGTCGACCGGCTGCAGCCGCTGCCAGGAGTCGCGCTCGGCTGCCGGGACGCCGGGATCCTCGTCCGGGCGGCGCCAAAGGCGCACCACGTCGGCGCTGACGCGGATCACCCCGCGGCTGCCGGCGGCCTTGATGCCCATGCCGCGGGCGTCGGGGCTGCGGTGCAGGACCGCTTCCGCACCCGTAACGAAACGGAGGTAGCCGGCGCCCCCCTGGTCGTGGTCGCTGGCCGCATCGTCGGTCATCCAGCCGATCGCCCAGGCGACGTCGGCGTCGCCGGCGAACAGCCGCACCAGGCTCAGTACCTGGCAGCCGCCACCCGACAGCTCGGTGCCGCTGCCGCCGGTGGCCGTGATCGAGCTCACTTCGCCGATCTCTCCCGCTTCGATCAACGCTCGCGCGATACCGTATTCGGGCAGGTTGCGGTCCAGGTCGCCCACCGCAAGCGACACGCCGTTCGCCCGGCACGCCTCCACCATGCGGTCGGCATCCGCCAGGGTGGCCGCCATCGGCTTCTCGCACTGCACCGCTCGTATTCCCGCCTGCGCGCAGCCCACCACGACGTCGTGTTGGGCGCCCACCGGCAGGATCGCCGCGACGATGTCGAGCCGCTCGCGCGCGAGCATGTCGCGATAGTCGGCGTAGCCGGGCACCGCGAAGCGGTCGCAGACCAGCGCCAGCGTCTCCGCGTCGGTGTCGGCCGCAGCCACGAGTTCGGTCTGCGGGTGGAAGCGGTAAGCGACCGCGTACTCCACCCCCTTGAGACCGGGGCCGATGATCCCGACGCGATAGCTTGCCACCGGTCGATCCTACCTCAGCAGGCCAGCCCGTACATCCGGGCCTCGCCCCGCAGGCGCACCCGGATCACCAATCCGCGGCCTACCTGCGGCTGGCGCCGGGCGGTGCCGATAAGCGCGGAGAGGTCGCGCCGGCCGCCCCAGCTCACCACCTGGTCCAGGCCGTCGCCGGAAATCGGGTCGCACTCGGCAAGGCTGAAGCCCGGCACCGCGTCCCCGCTCTGGCAGTCCACCAACTCGACGGCGATCGCACCGTTGTCGGCGTCGGCGTTGACGCGCAGCTCGGGGCGGGCGAAGGCGATCAGGGAGGTGGTCAGCGTGCCCTCCGTTCCGTCGGCGGGAACCAGCGCCACCCAGCGGTCACGCCGCAGCTTCACCAAGCCAAATGCCGACCGGGTCACGCGGGTGCCGTCGGTGGTTGGTTCGCCCCAGATGTGGCCGGCGTTCTTGCCGTAGTAGAAGATGAATACCTCATCGCCCACGACCTGCGGATTGAAGGGGATGATGCAGCCGTCGTCCCAGGCGAGCGGCTGTTCAGGTCGGATGAAGGGCTCCCGGTCGACCCGTTCCCAGCGCCGCGCGTCACGCGAGTAGACGAGCTGCGGCACCACCGACATCACGCCGCGGTCTTGTCTTAACACGGCGGAGGCGCCGAGCAGCCCCACGAAGGCGCCGTCGGAGGCGGCGACCGTGGAGAGCTGGTCGAACTGCGTGCCCGGCGGGTCGTCCTCGTCCGGGGCCAGCACGCACTCCGGAAAGGTCCAGTCGTCGAAGTCGGTGGAGAAGCTGACGCCGATGACCCGGTGCTTGGGCATGATGCGCGGCCGCTGCCACAGCACCCAGCGGTGGGTGTGCGGGTCGTAGCCGTGCAGGATCGTGTTGTCGGTGATCAGGGCGCCGGAACCGGCCCAATCCTCCCGCTGACGCCACGTCAGCCCGTCGGCCGAATAGGCGACGTACACCCCGCACGCCAAATGCTTTCCGTGGGTGCGGTACCATTCGTCTTCCCCGTCCGGACCGGTCCAGGTCAGCTCGCCGGGCCGCAGCGGATGGCGGTCCAGGCCGATCGCCTTGTAGCGCCGCGCCGGGTCGGGATCGCGCGGGTCCTTGGCGACGCTCCACAGGACGGCGGCCGACTCGCCGACGCCTTCCAGGCGCAGCAGGTTGTTGGCAGTCGAGCCGGCGAACTCGGTCAGTCCCAGGTTCGGCCGCTCCCAGCTCAAGCCGTCGCGGCTCTCGGCATACGCCCAGCGCCGCTTGGCTCCCACCGGCGCGTCGGGCAGCGCCGGGTCGTAGGCGGGGTACCAGCACTTGAACCGTGACTCCTCCGCGTCCCAGAGGACGCAGTTGCGGCCGATGAGCCCGAGCCCTTCCCACGGCGCCGCAGGCTCCAGCACCGGACCGTCGGCCACGTGCTCGACGGTGCCGGTCACACGGCGCAGGCCGTCCAGCCGGCCAACGTGCAGGTCGTCGAGGAAGAGATGGGTGCGCGGCGGGTAGATGCCCGTATCGTGAGGTGAGTGGGCAGGCGAGGCGGCGTCGCTGTGCATGGTGGTGACGTTCAGCCTCCTGTGAGCATTCAGTTCGGGACGCCCGCCCACTTTCTGTCGATCGTCGCGCTCAGCCCGTTTTCTGCATCGCGGTCATCCCCTCGACATGCGCTCGTACGGAGTGGTTGGGCGTGGCAGAGGTCGTCGCCGGAACCAGGGCACAGGCGCTGCAGATGCGATCGGGGCCGTAGTTGACTTCAACACCGCGCGGAGTCGTCAGGGCGCGTCCGCAGTGCGGGCACCGCGCCGGCCTCGGGTGACGTTCACTTGGTCAGTCAGCATCGATCACTACCTCCACCGCTAGCATACGCATGCCGACGGCAGGTACCCAAATCTCGGACCGCGTGGGTCGGTACGGCGAGGCGCGGCCGCGGACACGCTATGATGGCGAGGGGCGCTGCAGATGGCACAGGGTGACGTTCTACGTTCGGAGAAACGGGAGTATCGCGAACCGGCGACCGGGGTGAAGGTGGTGCAGCTCACCGATGCGCCGTGCCACAACGTGCATCCCTACTACAACCAGGAGGGGTTCGTCGGCGCCTCCGAGCGGTTCGTGTTCGCCTCCAACCGGTCGGGCATCGGCCAGATCTACGCGGTGGAGACCGGCACGGGCAAGATCGTCCAGCTCACCGACTCCGCCGAACCGCCGGTGCTGGCCGGCGTGGAGGAGCGAGCCGGAGGGGGAGCAGGTTCCGGCGGCCTCACCTGCGACCCGGTGCGCGGGCGCATCTACTACAGCCGGGGCAAACAGGTCTGCTGCCTGGACATCGAGACCCTGCGCGAGGAGGTCGTGGCAGAGTCGCCGCCGGGATGCGGCCCCTTGAGCGGCCCCGACCTGTCGAGTTGCGGGCGCTACCTGGTGCTGGGCTGCCGGCCGGAGGGCGCATCGACGTGGCCGTCGCGGGACGAGAACCGCTACCGTCACGGCAGCGAGACCCTGGTGGTGCTGTGCGACCTGCAGGAGGGGCGGCAGGCGGTCGTCTACCACGGCCCGAGCGCCGAGAACCGCGCCGCGGCCGACAGCCACCTGTTCATCTGCCGGGGCGATCCCTCCTACCTGTTCTTCGGCAGCTACACCCGCACGCAGCCCACGGGGCTGAAGACCATGTGGTTCATGCGGGTCGACCTGGAGCGGCTGGTGCCGCTGCAGGACCCGTTGCCGATCTTCGCGCAGCAGCCGTTCGAGATGGTCAACCACTACTATCCGGCGCCGAACAATCATGTTGAGGCACAGTTGTTCACCCTCACCGAGCACGACCGCGATGGCGTCCCGGTGAGCCCGGTGCGGCGCGCGGAGATGATCGACGTCGACCTGATCAACCGCGTGGATCGCCGCTGGGTCTTCCCCGGCCGCGAGCCCATTCACTTCAAGTGCAACTCGAAAGCCGACCTCTGGGTGGGCGACGCCGCGGACCCCGGCCCGCACTGGTTCGAGGGGCGCGGCGATCCGGAGCGCTACGTGGACGAGGGGGAAGGCGAGGCCGCCGAGGGTCCCGCCTCGTCGGCGCGCCGCGATCCCGATGCGGTGGGGCCGACCGGCTATCGCTGGCCGCAGGCGCACCGCTGGATCGGCGTGTTCCGCAAGCGTGGGCCGTTCATCGAGATGCGGCCCCTGGCGCGCCACGACACGGTGTGGCGCTGCATCCATCCCCATCCGGTGTTCTCGCCGGACGACCGCTGGGCGGCATACGGCTCCGGCGGCAGCCGGCAGTCGCAGCTCTTCCTGGCCGAGGCGGTCTGGCCGCGCTGGATGACGTGAGTCCTCCCGCGGGTGCCTCGCGAAGACGTTCGCCCAGCACGGCAACGTGATCACGGTAGAAGGTCAGGGCAGGCATCGTTTACGATACTGAGTAAAAATACTCAATAGCGTAAGTCAGGTCAAGGCACGTTCGCCGGGTCGTCCGTGCCGAGGCGCAGATGCAGCTCGCGCAGGTACCACTCCCGGCCGCGCTGCGGTTTCTTGCCCTGCAGGCGATAGCGCTTGGGCAGCAGGCGCAGGCTGCGGTCGGCCAGCGGCAGCCGCACCGGAGCGTGGCCGCGTCGGTGTGACTCGCGGAGGGCGATCGCCATCTCCAGCACGGCGCGGCCGTTGATGCCGTCGCCTACCGGTGGCTCGCCGGTTTCGAGCGCGGTGATGAGCGCCTGAACGGTCGCCTCCTGGCGGTTGGCCGGCACCACCCAGCCGTCGACGCTGCCCTTGTCCGCGTTGCGGATCGGCCCCTCCGGGAACACCCCCTCGACCGGCTGCAGCCGCTGCCACGAGTCGCGCTCGTCGCCGGCGTCGGTCCGCCACAGGCGCACCACGTCCGCGCTGACGCGAATCACGCCGCGGCTGCCGGCCACCTCGATCCCCATGCCGCGCGCGTCGGCGGCGCGGTGCAGGATCGCCTCGGCGCCGGTGACGAAGCGGAAGTAGCCGGCGGCGCCCTGGTCGTGGTCGCTCTGCGCGTCGTCCAGCATCCAACCGGTCGCCCAGGCGACCTCGGCATCGCCGGCGAACAGCCGCACCAGGCTCAGCACCTGGCAGCCGCCGCCGGAGATCTCCGTGCCGCTGCCGCCGGTGGCGGTGATCGAGCTGACTTCACCGAGCTCGCCCGCCTCGATCAGGTCGAGAGCGGTGCGGTACTCGGGCAGGTTGCGGTCCAGGTCGCCGACCGCCAGCGCCACGCCGTGCGACCGGCATACCTCCACCATGCGGTCGGCATCGGCCAGCGTGGCCGCCATCGGCTTCTCGCACTGCACCGCCTTGACCCCGGCTCGGGCGCACTCCACCACCACGTCGGGATTGGGCCCCACCGGCAGGATCGCCGCGACGATGTCGAGCCGCTCACTTGCGAGCATCTCGCGATAGTCGGCGTAACCGGGAACCTCGAAACGGTCGCAGAACAGGCCCAGCGTCTCGGCATCGGTGTCGGCCGCCGCCACCACCTCGGTCTGCGGGTGGAAGCGGTACGCCACCCCGTATTCCACGCCCTTGATGCCGGGTCCGATGATGCCCACGCGATAGCTGGCCATGGCGTCAGCATGCCAGTCCGTACAGGCGCGCGTCTCCCCGCAGCCGGACGCGGATCACCAGCCCGCGGCCGACCTGCGGCTGGCGGCGGGCGGTGCCGATGATCGGCGACAGGTCGCGCCGGCCGCGCCAGCTCACCGGGTGGTCGAGCGAGTCGCCGGTGAACGGGTCGCAGTCGGCGAAACGGTATCCGGGCACCGCCTCACCGCTCTGGCAGTCCACCAGTTCGACGGCGATCGAGCCACCCGCCGCGTCGGCGTTCAGGCGCAGCTCCGGGCGCGCGAAGGCGATCAGCCCGGTGGTCAGCGTGCCCTCGGCGACGCCGCCGATCGGCGATTCCGGGACCAACGCCACCCAGCGGTCGCGGCGCACTTTCACCAGGCCGAACGCCGAGCGGGTCACGCGCGTGCCGTCGGTGGTCGGCTCGCCCCAGATGTGACCGGCGTTCTTGCCGTAGTAGAAGATGAACACCTCATCGCCCACGACCTGTGGATTGAAGGGGATGATGCACCCGTCGTCCCAGGCGAGCGGTCGCTGCGGTCGGATGAACGGCTCCCGATCCACCCGCTCCCAGCGCCGCGCGTCGCGCGAGTAGACCAACTGCGGCACCACCGACATCACTCTGCGAGTGAGGTTCGCTCCGCTCACGCCGCGGTCGCTGCGCAGCGCGGCCGAGGCGCCGAGCAGCCCGACGAAGCCGCCGTCGGAGGCGGTCACCGTGGAGAGCTGATCGAACTGCGTGCCGGGTGGGTCATGCTCGTCAGGCGCCAGCACGCACTCGGGAAAGGTCCAGTCGTCGAAGTCCGTGGAGAAGCTCACGCCGATGACCCGATGCTTGGGCATGATGCGCGGTCGCTGCCACAGGACCCAGCGATGGGTAGGCGAGTCGTAGCCGTGCAGGATCGTGTTGTCGGTGATCAGCGCGCCCGACCCCGCCCAGCCCTCCCGCTGGCGCCAGGTCAGCCCGTCGGCCGAGTAGGCGACGTACACCCCGCACGCCAGATGCCTGCCGTGGCTGCGGTACCACTCGTCTTCTCCCTCCGGTCCGGTCCAGGTCAACTCCCCCGGCCGCCGCGGATGGCGGTCCAGGCCGATCGCCTTGTAGCGCCGCGCCGGGTCGGGATCGCGCGGATCCTTGGCGACGCTCCACAGCACCGCCGCCGACTCGCCGACGCCCTCCAGGCGCAGCAGGTTGTTGGCGGTCGAGCCGGCGAACTCGGTCAGTCCCAGGTTCGGCCGCTTCCAGCTCAAGCCGTCGCGGCTCTCGGCATACGCCCAGCGCCGCTTGGCTCCCACCGGCGCGTCGGGCAGCGCCGGGTCGTAGGCCGGGTACCAGCACTTGAATCGGGACTCATCCGCGTCCCAGAGGATGCAGTTGCGGCCGATGAGTCCGAGCCCCTCCCAGGGAGCCTCGGGCGCAAGCACCGGTCCGGAGGTGGCGTGCTCCACGGTGCCGGTCACGCGCCGCAGGCCGTCCAGCCGGCCGACGTGCAGGTCGTCGAGGAACAGATAGGTGCGCGGCCGGTACACGCCGGTGTCGTGTGGCGACCGCGCCTGCTCCACGCCGACAGGATAGCCGCGTTCCTGCTCGGCGGAAACGTCGACCTCGACTTCCCGCCCGCTTACGCTGGACGCTATGCTTCCACCGTTCAATCGAGGACGCCAAGGGATAGCCCCGTCAGGTCGATCGGTACGGAGACGCGTCCGCGCTGGTGGCGATCGCGTTGCGGGGCCAAGCGGCAGCCGGGTAGCGGACGCGGTATGATGATCGAAGGAGGTCTGCAGATGGCACAGGGTGACGTTCTTCCTTCGGAGAAACGGGAGTACCGCGAACCGGCAACCGGCGTGAAGGTGGTGCAGCTCACCGATGCGCCCTGCTACAACGTCCACCCCTACTACAACCAGGAGGGGTTCGTCGGCGGCTCGGAGCGGTTCGTGTTTGCTTCCAACCGCTCCGGAAAAGGTCAGATCTACGCGGTGGAGACCGGCTCCGGCAAGATCGTGCAACTCACCGATTCCGAGGAACCGCCGGTGATGGCAGGCCTGGACCCGCGCACCGGGACCGGCGGCTCGGCCGGCCTGACCTGCGATCCGGTACGCGGACGCGTCTACTACGGCCGCGACCGGCGCTACTACTGCCTGGACATCGAGACCCTGCGCGAGGAGATCGTCGCCGAGTCGCCGGCGGGTTGCGAACCGCTGGGCGGCTCGGATCTGTCGAGCTGCGGGCGCTATCTGGTGCTGATGACGCGGCCCGACGACGCATCGGCGTGGTCGATGCACGAAGAGAACCGCTACCGGCACGGCAGCGAGATGCTGGTGGTGCTGTGCGACCTGCAGGAGGGGCGGCAGGCAATCGTCTACCACGGCCCGAGTGCCGAGAACCGCGCCGCGGCCGACAGCCACCTGTTCATCTGCCGGGGCGATCCCTCCTACCTGTTCTTCGGCAGCTACACCCGCACGCAGCCGACCGGGCTGAAGACCATGTGGTTCATGCGGGTCGACCTGGAGCGGCTGGTGCCGCTGCAGGATCCGTTGCCGATCTTCCCGCAGCAGCCGCACGAGATGGTCAACCACTACTACCCGGCGCCGAACAACCACGTCGAGTCGCTGTTGTTCACGCTGACCGAGCGCGACCGTGACAGCATACCGGTGAGCCCGGTGCGCCGCGCGGAGATGATCGACGTCGATCTGGTCAACCGGGTGGAGCGCCGCTGGGTCTTCCCGGGCCGCGAACCCATCCACTTCAAATGCAACTCCAAGCCCGATCTGTGGGTGGGCGACGCCGCCGACCCCGGCCTGCACTGGTTCGAGGGCCGGGGCGATCTGGACCGGTACGTGGACGAGGGGGAAGGCGAGGCCGCCGAGGGTCCCGGCTCATCGGCGCGCCGGGACCCGGACTCGGTCGGACTGACCGGCTACCGGTGGCCCGAAGCGCACCGCTGGATCGGCATGTTCCGCAAGCGCGGGCCGTACATCGAGATCCGACCCCACGTGCGTCACGACACGGTCTGGCGGTGCACCCATCCGCACCCGGTGTTCTCGCCGGACGACCGCTGGGTGGCCTATGGGTCCGGCGACCGCCGGCAGGCGCAGCTCTTCCTGGCGGAGGCTGTCTGGCCGCGCTGGATGACGTGAGTTGCAGTTCATCCAGCGTCTCTTCCATGACCACGCCGGACGCGCGCCCGGTAGGGGAGAGAGCGAGAGAGCGAGAGAGCTTGACAGGGCGGTTGCGTCAGGGCACGCTCAGGGGAACGTATCCCGATCACCCGTTGGTCGAGGAGGTGCTTCCGTTGGCTCCCGCTCGCAAGCTGCCTTCCAGCCCCGTCCGCGACAAGGATGAACGACGTCGGTCTGCGTGCGCACCGATGACGCACGGCTCCACGCGCCGATGATCGTCGCCGATACGCGGCAACGGCTCGCCGGCCGTCGCGACTACGTCACCAAGCACGTCCGCCGTCACTGGTTCATCTACCTGCTGATGCTGCCGGGCATCGTGTTCATGGTCGTATTCCGCTACGTGCCCATGTACGGCATGCTGGTCGCGTTCAAGGACCTGAACATGCGGATCGGCATCCTGGCCAGTCCATGGGTCGGCCTGGACAACTTCGCCGTGCTGTTTCAGCAGGAATACTTCTACAAAGTCATCGCCAATACCGTTCTCATCAACGTCTACAATATCGCCGTCGGCTTTCCGTTCGTCATCCTGCTTGCGCTGATACTGAACGAACTGCATGCAGGATGGTACAAGCGCGCCGTTCAGACCCTCGTGTACGTCCCGCATTTCGTGTCATGGGTGGTGTTCGCGGCCATCGTCGGCAAGATGCTGGATCCGGAACCGAGCGGCGCGTTCAACGTGCTCGTGAGGCTTTTTGGCGTCGCGCCGCGACACTGGTTGGCCGTACCCGAGTACTTTCGGTTTATCCTGGTGGTCTCCGGCATCATCAAGACGGCCGGCTTCGCCACCATCATCTACCTGGCCGCTCTGTCGAGTGTGAATCCCTCGCTCATGGAGAGCGCCATCTGCGACGGAGCACACCGCGGACACCTCATGTGGTACATCTATCTCCCTCGCATCAGTCCCACGATCGCGGTACTGCTCATCCTCAACGTGGCCAACCTGTTCTCTTCGAACTTCGACCAGGTGTTCAATCTGTACAATCCGGCGGTCTGGGATACCGGCGACGTCCTGTCCACCTACCTGTATCGATCGGGTCTCCTGCAAGGGAAGTTCGAGATGGCGACGGCGCTGGGAATGGTCTTCAACGTGCTCGGCCTGCTCGCGGTGATCGTCACCAACAAGCTCATTTCAAGGATGAACGTCATGGGCATCTTCTGAGTCGACGACATGCTGAAGCGAGCGCTCGGATTCAATCTGCTGGACGTGGCATCCGTCCTCTTCGCAGGCTTCTTTGCGTTCATTTGCTTCTATCCCATGTGGTACGTCTTCGTCGTGTCCATCACTCCCTACGCGGAGTATATCATGAAGGACTTCGTGCTCGCGCCGCCGCGCAGCCCGTCCTTCCTGTACTACTACTCGATCATCGTCGGTGGGCGGGACATCTTCCTTCAGACCATGTCGGTGTCGTTCCTGAAGACCTTCGTGGGTTCGACGGTGAGCGTGCTGGTCACGGCGATGTTCGCGTACGGCGTGTCGAAGCGATACGTGATGGGGACCAGGACGCTGAACGTGCTGATGGTGTTCACCCTGTTCTTCTCAGGCGGACTGATCCCTACCTACATTCTGATGATCCAGTTGCGGCTCATCGACACGTTCTGGGTGATGGTGTTGCCGTGGATCGTCAATACCGGGCACTTCATCATCATGCGCAACTATTTCTCGTACACCGTGCCGACGGAGCTGGAGGATGCGGCCCTGATCGACGGCTCGAGTGAGTTCAGGACCTTCTTCACCATCGTCTTCCCCATATCGAAAGCCATGTTCGCGGCGATTTTCCTGTTCGAAGCGGTGTGGCACTGGAACGACTACTACAGTTTTCTCATCTTCGTGAAGGACACCTCGCTGATGCCGTTCGTATACCTGTTGCGCCGCGTGCTGGAGTTCTCGTACTACGTGATGTCGACGGCGTCCGGACAGCGATTCGTCGAGGATGTAGGTGTCTTTCTCCCGCCCAAGCAGTTGGTCATGACGACGATCGTGCTCGCGATGGTGCCGGTGATGATACTGTATCCGTTCCTGCAGCGGCACTTTGCGAAGGGCATTCTCATCGGAGCGGTAAAGGAGTGAGGAGGGATAGGCCTATGCCTGTATTTTGGACTCGATGACGCATCGTGAGCGATAGGACATTACAGGAGGACTAAATGTCTAGGAATATCATGGTTATCGCGGCCGGTATCGTGCTCGTGGTGATCGGCGCGGCACCGGCGTTCGCGGCCGGCACGACGGAAGAGGGCACGGCGAGTGCCGACGAGCAGCCGCTTGTCACCATCACGCGCAACTACCGCGGTTGGGATACAACGCGGATCGACTGGGACTATGTCGCGGAGAACGATGTCATACTCGCGCACATTGAGGAGACGTTCAACGTCAAGATCGAGATGCCGTTCACGGCGGGGGACTACCAGGTGGTCATCGCGGGGATGGCGTCCGGCGACATCGGTGACATCATCGATACCTGGGTCGGCCATCCGACGACTCCGGTCGCGCAGTGGCGCGATTGGATCAAGGACGGGCTGATCGTCGATCTGAAGGAGATCGTGGACGCGAACCCGGGGCGCTACCCGGTGCTGGAGATCCTGTTTGCCGATCCGGTGTACCGACTCTACAACCTCAAGCAGAACGGCGACCTTGACGCCAACTACCTGATCCATCCGGGCTGGGCGACCAGGAGGCCGGGGGGGTCGATCGCCTTCAACGGGTATCTGCTCGACGAGCTCGGGCTGGACGTTCCGGAGACCTATGACGAGCTGGTGCACGCGATGCGGCGTGCGAAGCAGGAACTGGGTGTGTCGGGATACGGCTGGCCGACGTACGGTGGAACGCAGTTTTCGTATATGGCCCGTCACTTTTTCCAGCCGCATGGAGCGGAGATCGACGGCTTCTGGACGGACGCCGACGGCAACTGGTTCGACGCCGCCATCGCACCTGGAAACCAGGCGATCTGGGAAGAGGTGCAGACGTTGGCCGAGGAGGGTCTGTTCCATCCGCGGTGGTTGACCGGGGAGCTGTGGGATTACATGGATGACCTGGTGGCGGGAAAGCACCTTGCCGGATCGTTCAAGGGCCCCAGTCCATCTCAGTACCTCTACTTCTGGGACAGGTTCAAGCAGGCGCATCCGGAAGCGATCATGGAGCAGCACATGCCGCAGATGCTGCATCCGCTGCGCGGTCCCGGTGGCAATGCGACGACCCACGAGGTCCCGTTCTTTGTGCGCCGCGGCAACTACATACCGGTCTACAGCGAGAACCCGGAACGGGCGCTCGACGTGCTGCACTACACGCTTACCGAAGAGTTCCAGTACATGCGGTGGTTCGGCGTCAAGGGTGTCCATTACACCATGGACGATCGCAGCGACTTCGACCTGGGCAAGCTGTTCGATACGATGAAGGGCTACTTCTACATGGGCAAGACGGTCGACGATGTCGATCCGATGCGGGTGATGTACGAACCGTTCTACAACACCACTCACTACAACGCCGGCATCGTGCCGTATGAGACGTACGGCAGCTACTATGAGGCGCATCTCAATTACATCGACGTGCGCTGGGAGCGATCGCGGGACTTCTATGCGGCACAGGGAAACGCGGTCGAGGTCTGGGAGAACTTCGTGAGCGAAGGCTGGGAAGCCCTGCCGCAGTGGATGGACTTCATCTCGCTCTCCGACGAGGCGGCTCAGATCCAGAGTGCGCTGAGCGACGTCAAGACCAAGTGGTTTGTCGATTTCCTGCTCGGCAACAAGGATGTAGCCACCGAATGGGATGCGTTCGTGCAGGAGTACAAGGAGCGGGGCGGCGACCAGCTCCTTGCCGAATGGGCTCAGAAGGCCAGTGAGGCACGCGCCCAGTGGGAGGCGGTCGTCGGCGGATAGTCGACGTTATCGGCGCGGAGGGGAGGCTTCTCCCCTCCCGCCCTTACGCAGGCGCTCAGCCCGCTCTCTGCAGCTCGGTCATCCCCTCGACGTGCGCTCGTACGGAGTGGCTGGGCGCGGCAGAGGTCGTCGCCGGCACCAGTGCACAGGCGCTGCAGATGCGATCGGGGCCGTAGTTGGCTTGGACCCCGCGCGGGGTCGTCAGGGCGCGTCCGCAGTGCGGGCATCGCGCCGGCCTTCGGGTGACGTTCGCTTGGTCAGTCAGCATCGATCACTACCTCCACCGCTAGCATACGCATGCCGGCAGCCGATACCCAAATCCGACGGGCGAGGCGGTGCGCCGCGCCGGGCCGCGTCCACGGTATGATGAGCGAGGGGTTCTGCGAATGGCACAGGGTGACGTTCTTCGGTCGGAGAAACGGGAGTACCGCGAAGCGGCGACGGGCGTGAGGGTGGTGCAGCTCACCGACGCGCCGTGCCACAATGTGCATCCCTACTACAACCAGGAGGGGTTCGTCGGCGGTTCGGAGCGGTACGTGTTCGCCTCGAACCGGTCGGGCAAAGGGCAGATCTACGCGGTGGAGACCGGCTCCGGCAAGATCGTGCAGCTCACCAACTCCGAGGAGCCGCCGGTGCTGGCCGGCATCGAGAATCGGGCCGGAGGGGGAGCGGGCTCGGGCGGCCTCACCTGCGACCGGGTGCGCGGGCGCATCTACTACAGCCGCGGGAAGCGCGTCTGCTGTCTGGACATCGAGACCCTGCGCGAGGAGGTCGTGGCCGAATCGCCGCCGGGATGCGGCCCCTTGGGCGGCCCCGACCTGTCGAGCTGCGGGCGCTACCTGGTGCTGGGCTGCCGGCCGGAGGGCGCATCGTCGTGGCCGTCGCGGGCCGAGAACCGCTACCGGCACGGCAGCGAGACCCTGGTGATACTCTGCGACCTGGAGGAGCGGCGGCAGGCAATCGTCTACCACGGCCCCAGCGCCGAGAACCGCGCCGCGGCCGACAGCCACCTGTTCATCTGCCGCGGCGACCCGTCCTACCTGTTCTTCGGCAGCTACACCCGCACGCAGCCCACCGGGCTGAAGACCATGTGGTTCATGCGGGTCGACCTGGAGCGGCTGGTGCCGCTTGCGGACCCGTTGCCGATCTTCGCGCAGCAGCCCTTCGAGATGGTCAACCACTACTACCCGGCGCCGAACAATCACGTCGAGTCGCAGTTGTTCACCTACACCCAGCACGACCGCGACGGCGTCCCGGTGAGCCCCGTGCGGCGCGCGGAGATGATCGACGTCGACCTGGTCAACCGCGTGGACCGCCGCTGGGTCTTCCCCGGCCGCGAGCCCATCCACTTCAAGTGCAACTCGAAGGCCGACCTCTGGGTGGGTGACGCCGCCGACCCCGGCCCCTTCTGGTTCGAGGGACGGGGCGACCTGGAGCGCTTCGTGGATGAAGGGGAAGGGGAGGCAGCCGAGGGGCCTCTCTCGTCGGCGCGCCGCGATCCACAGGCGATCGGGCCGGAAGGCTACCGGTGGCCGGAGGCGCACCGCTGGATCGGCATGTTCCGCAAGCGGGGACCGTTCATCGAGATGCGGCCGCTGGCGCGCCACGACACGGTGTGGCGCTGCATCCATCCGCACCCGGTGTTCTCGCCCGACGACCGCTGGACGGCCTGGGGCGCGGGCGGCGCCCGGCAGTCTCAGCTCTTCCTGGCAGAGGCGGTCTGGCCGCGTTGGCTGACGTGAATCCCGCGGGCACCGCCGCCGGCGACGTGCGGCTGGCCAAGTTCGATCCGCTTCCGCGGGTGCTGTTCTTCGACGACTTCGACGAGGGCATCAACGGCTGGTGCGAGCTGTGCGGCAACCACGACAACAACCTCGACAACATCCGCCCGCTGGTGCGCGACCTGCGGCCGGCGCAGCTTTCCACCTGCACCTTCTTCGACATCGGCACGCACGGCAGCTTCGACGGAGTCTACTCGCTGAAGCTGGCCACCCGGCCTCGCGTCAACCACATGAACCAGCTCATCAAGCGCGTCAGCTACGTCAGACGCGGGCTGGTGCGGCTGGAGACCTGGTTCACCTACAAGGCGGAGACCGCGTTCGACCCGTCGCTCACCGGGCCGAAGCAGTGGGACGGCAACTACCACCCGGTGGAGGCGATGTTCGGCGACTTCTGCTTCAGCAACGACGTCAACGACGGCCCGGACGGCAGGCGCCACCACTGCGCCCTGCGCTACGTCAACACCGATTTCGAGGGCAACTTCGTGCGCAAGTGGATGTACAAGACCTCGCTGCAGGTGACCACCAAGATGCAGCTCGCCGGCATGCCGACGCCGACCGATTACCACACCGTGCACCCCGACGACTGGGAGGAGGTGCCCGGCGGCGCGTTCTCCCTCTGCCACAACGAGGTGCCCACCAAGATCAACTGGAACTACCTGAGCTGGACCTTCGACACCGACGCGCGCCGCAACGTCGAGCTGCGCGTGAACGACCGGGTGATGGATCTGCGCGATCTGCCCGTGCCCGTATACGACCACGAGTACTACGGCTGCGACCGGCTGCTCAACTTCTGCATCGACGTGCGCACGCACCTGCCGGTGCGCAACTTCCTGTTCCTGGACTCGGTCCTGGTCAGCGTGGACTGGTGAGATGCTGCGCCGATTTCACACCGCGGTCCTGGAGAAGAACGAGACCTACGGGGAGGCGTTCGACACCGAGCCCATGGAGTGCGGCTGGGCGAGCGAGGCGACCTGGTTCCTGCGGGTGGCGGAGCTGGATGCCGGCACCACGTTCCGGGTGCAGGCGCAGGTGTCCCCGGACGGCCTCGGCTGGTGCGACAAGGAGGGGGTGGCGCTGGCGGTCCCCGGCATCGGGCTCCACCAGTTGGAGGTCCGCCACTTCGGCGGCTGGCTGCGGCTGCGCTGCGACGTGCGCGGCGACGCGCCGCGCGTGAAGCTCACGGTCTACCTGGCGCTCAAGGAGTAGTTCGCGTGAGGCCGCCGGCGGGTTGACGCTGCACGCAGCCCAGCAACACACTCCGAATTCGTTCGCACGACAGGACTGGGACCACCTCAGTCGCATTCCCCTGAACACGGAGGCAACGGAAATGTCCGATGCAACATGCACGAGCGACTGGCAGGAACTGCATGTGGAGACCGGATTCTATCCGCCGGTGACCTATCTTCTGATCGACGACCTGCACATTCGCAGGATGGAGGGCGTGCAGCGCGCGCTGTGCGAGCCGCAGAAGCATCCAGAGCCTGTCGTCCAGGCCCAGAAGCCTTGGGAAGGAGAGGGCGTGTGGATGCACAACGGGTGGCTTTACGACCGCGATGAAAAGGTATTCAAGCTGTGGTACCACTGTCACGACCCCAGCTTCTACGACGAATACCCGGACCTGGCGTGGAACTATCGCCGCGCCTACGCGGTTTCGGCAGACGCGCGGACCTGGGAAAAGCCGGAGCTGGGTGTTGTACAGTGGCAGGGAAGCACCCGCAACAACCTGGTGGACTTTCCTCCGGCCGGCGGTGACGGCCCGAACGCCAACGTGTTCAAGAATCCGGGGGACGGCGATCCCAACCGCCGCTACATGTCCTTGAGTTCGGAACGCCACCCCCGAGAACCGGGTGAAAAAGCCATCACGTGGCCGGGCGGTCCGGATCCGAAGGACGATCCCAACGGGCGCGGCTTTTACCTCTGCGACTCGCCAGACGGCTTTACCTGGACCCGGCGGCCGCGACCCATCATGAGCCACGCGCTGTGCATGGACGGGCCTACCGTTCACGGGTTCGACGAAGACCTGAACGCGTGGATACTGTGGTGGCGTCCGCGCATTGGCCCGAAATTCCGAACCATGGGCATCAGCATCGCACGCGATCTTGAGAAAATCCCGTACCCGCAGATGGCGCTGGTACCCGACGACGAGGATGCGCCCGGCACCGAGTTTGACCGTTGCGCATCGATCAAGGTTTCGGGCGGATACGTCGCGCTGGTGCGCACTCTGTTTCCCGAGTACAATCGCCGCGAATCGAGGGATTTTCGGCACATCCACTGCCAACTGGCTTTCAGCCGGGATGCACGCACATGGAGTCGGCCGGCCGGTCGCCAGTCCATGTTGACCGTCGGCGAACCGGGCACCTGGGACGAACTGCTCATCACACCGGCAAACCCGATCCAGGTCGGCGACGACATCTACATTCTGTATCAAGCGGGTCGCGGCGAGACGCAGCGTGGGATCGGATTGGCCACACTCAAACGCGATCGCTGGGCAGCGATCGAACCGGTCCACATCCATGGGGTGTTGAAAACCCACCCGATCAGTTGGGCCAATCGTCAGCTGCGTATCAACGCCAACGCCACTGGCGGTTCGATTCGTGCCGAGCTTCTGGATGTTGCAGACAAACCCGTTCCAGGCTTCACGATGGGCGATTGCGATCCGGTTAGCGGCGACAGCCTCGACCACACAATGAGCTGGGGAGGAAAATCTCAGCTTCCGGACGATATGATTGGCGCCGCGTACTTGGAAGGGACGCCGGGTCGAGTCATGTCGATTCGATTCGACATCGATCGTGCCAGGTTGTTCTCGTTTTCGTGCTGAAACACTGTTGTCAATCAGCAACACTGGGACACTTTGGGACCCGAGAAGATTATTGTTATGAAGAGCTGCCGGTAAGCTCCCTGAGGGTCCTGTTGTAACGTCTCCGCCGTTCGATGTCTCGACCTGCACCTGCTAGAGTTCTGGCGGCCAAAAGCAGAGCGAATGCGTGTCTACGGTATAGTTCGACCCTCCCCCGCCTCCACCACGAACACGGAACCGCGTCAGCCTCTTGCCCATCGGGCGGAGGCTGATTTGCCTTCTCCAAGTCCTTCTCGTTGACAAGGACGATACCAAACCCCTCTCGGGTAGTAGCATCTCGAACAGCGGCTGTAAGGCAGGTCTGGGCCTGATGGCGACGATACTCCCCTCCTCAACCGTGTCCCCGTAGACGGCATCCAGCATTGCCAGGAGGATACGTCGACGCTCGCGAGATCAGCGTAGGAGTTAGATGTGCGTACAGCCCAAACTATCTGTCTCATTGCTCCGAGTCGAGCCCGACAGTGTGGCAGCACTAATGCGCCGAATTAACCCCGCGCAGAATGCTCTCCATACCTTCGAAGGTGATTCTTACTACGTCGTCATCGCTGCGGTGCAAGCCACCTCCGCCGCCCATCGAACGCCAGTTCGCGACGTCGACAGATGGTTTTGGGAGCTTGATTGGATTGTTGACGGCATCCGTGAGTGAAACTACCATGGTGCTCGTCGAGGATCATGCGTTGCTTGCGTAGGCGTCGGCGGTCATGCGACAGAGCAGCTCGTTGTAGGCGCCGCCGCCGACGACATGCAGGACGCGGAGCCGTTCGCCCACCGTCTCCTGAAGCGTCCCAAGCGTGCGCCGGTACGCCTGCGCCAGGCTCTCCAGAATCAGCCGCACGGTCTCGCCACGCGTGCGCGGCTCCGGCACGGCGTGTTCACGGCAATAGCGGCGGATGCGGTCCGGCATGTCGTCGTACCGCTGTGCGAAGCACGGGTCGTCGAAGTCCACGGCGGCCGTGGGGGAGGGCGTTGCCTCCGCTTCCCGCATCAGCTCGTCGTAACCGGCGGCCATGCCTGACGCGCGCCACGCCCGCTGACACTCCTGCAGGACCCACAGGCCGGTCAGGTTCCTGAGGAAGCGGACGGTGCCGTGCGCCCCCGCCTCGTTGGTGAAATTCGCCTGGAACGCAGCGTCGGAAAGCAGCGGCTGTGACCGTTCGAAGCATCGCGCGGCCGCTGCCGGCGCCCAGATCGAAAGCCAGGTGGGTACTTGCCATCGGAGACGCTGGCGTCGAGGGTACCGTGCGGGCGAGTATCTGGCATGGCGACCGACAGGAGCAGGCGCCGTGCCGCGGCCGTCACCGGGGGCGCGGCCGGCATCGGCCTGGCGACTTGCAGGGAGTTCCTGTGTCGAGGCATGGCCGTGGCGATCGTGGACCGCGACGCGGACGCGGCGCGGAAGACGGCGGAGGAGTTGCGGGCCACGATGGCCGACGCAACGCAGAAGGTGGTCCCGGCGCCCGCCGACGTGCGCGACAGCGCCGCGGTGGACGCCGCCATCGCCTCGGCGGTCGAGGAGATGGGTGGACTGGACGTTCTGGTCAACTGCGCCGGCATCACCGACCGGGCGCCCGCGGCGGAGATGACCGATGCGTCGTGGTCCCGAATGTTGGACGTCCACATGTCAGGAACGTTCCGGTGCTGTCGGGCCGCGTTCCGGGCGCTGTGCGATTCCGACACCGCGGCGATCGTCAACATGTCCTCGGTCGGCGCCCATCTGGGCTTTCCGCTGCGCGCCTCCTATTGCGCGGCCAAGAGCGGCATCGAGGCGCTGACGCGCTCGCTTGCGGTGGAGTGGGCCGCGCACGGCATCCGCGTCAATGCCGTCGCGCCGACCTGGGTGCGCACCGCGATCCTGGATGACGCGGTGGCCAGGGGCGTGCTGGACGAGGCCAAGATCGAGGCGATCACGCCGCTCGGCGGCGTCGTCGAGCCGTTCGAGGTGGCCAAGGCGATCGCGTTCCTGGCTTCACCCGACGCTCGCATGATCACCGGGCAGTCACTGGTGATCGACGGCGGCTTCGTGATCAACCCCCACGTCTGAAGCCCGCCTTCGCGCCGGACGATCCGCAGATGGTCTGCACGTCGGCGCGATGCCCGTGCGCCGTGGCAAGGCGGCCATCGGCGGTCAGCAGGGGCGCATCCAGCGCCTCGGCCAGCGCCACGTAGAGCGCGTCGTACGCGCCGACGCTGTGGCGCAACTCCCAGACCCGCGCCAGCAGCGGCCGGTGATCGTGCCGATGGATAACCAGGCCGCGCAGGATGCCCACCATCTCCGCGCCACGTTCCGCGCGGATGTCGCCCGCCAAGGTATACCTGCGCACGACCTGCGTGACCTCCGCATCGACCAGATGAGGGCTGTGCACGGTCGAGCTCGTGGTCTGGATACGGGGTGTGACGCGGACTCCGGCCTCGGTGCGCAGGAGCATCTCCACGATCGCGGAGGCATCGACCACGATCACCGTTCGTCGCGCGCCCGCTGCAGCGCTTCGACGACATCCTCTCTCGGCTCGATCGGCTCCAGCCGCTCGAGCCGGGCGGTCAGCTCCTGCGGCGTGGGCACCGACGCCTGCGCGGTGATCTGCTCCAGCAGGTAGGCGGAGAGCGACGTACCGGCCATCGCCGCGCGTGTCTTGAGCTTGCGATGGAGCGGTTCTGGAACATTGCGGATCTGGATCATCTTGTGCATGTAACAAGCATGTCTGCATGCTGTTCACATGTCCACCTGAAACGAACGTCTCTTGGGCGCGCGTCTCGGATGGCGATCTCTGGCGGCGCGCGGGACAGTCGCGTACAGTCAACCGTCATGAAGGTCGTCTCGAAAGAGGTGTTCGTGCCGTCGCCCGGACCCGGGGTCGGGGTGGCCGGCGGGGCCTACTACACCCGAGCTACCGGCCACGATCTGGTAAGCGTGCACAGCCACCACTCGCGCTCCGATACTGCCGACATCGCCCTGTACCGCCGCTCCGCCGACGGCGGTGCCACCTGGGGACCGGTGACCGAGGTGGCGACCGGCGAGCAACGCGCAGACGGCATGTGGCGGAGGTATCCGCGCGCGGGCCACGTGGACCCGGCCACCGACCGGTACGTCACCGTGCGGGTGGAGGGGGTGCTGCCCACCGACGAGCCGCTGGAAGGGATGCGGCAGTGGCTGCTGCACTACGCGGTGTCGGCAGACGGCGGGCGTACCGACTTGATAGACGAGCCGGTGGTGCACGACGGCAGCGACGAGGACGGCGTGCCGTTCGACGCCGATCATCCGCTTCCCGGAGTATGGCGCGGCCGGAATGGGGTGATGCTGGGCGACCTGACGTGCCTGCCGCTCACGCTGCGCGGCGGAAGCGATGCCGGCGACATCCTGGTGCCGTGCCAGATCTGCCCGGTGGGACCGGACGGCACCTTCCTCAACACGGGGGGCGGGTTCACGTTCCACGACTCGGCGGTGCTGCACGGGCGCTGGGCGGACGGCGGGCCTCGCCTCCGCTGGCGGCTGTCCGAGCGCGTGATCGGCGACCCGGAGCGATCCACGCGCGGGTTTCTGGAGGCGACGATCGCCGAGCTCTCACCGGGCCGCGTGCTGATGGTGATGCGCGGCTCCAACGACGTGCGCCCGGAGCTGCCGGGCTACCGCTGGTACGCGATATCGGAGGACTGCGGCTGGACGTTCGGCGAGGTGCGGCCGTGGGCCGACACCTCGGGCGCGCCGCTGCACTCGCCGAGCGCCTGCTCGCAACTGCTCGACCACTCCGACGGCCGGCTGTTCTGGCTGGGCAACCTGTGCGAGGGCAACCCGCGCGGCAACAGCCCGCGCTACCCCATCGTGATCGCGGAGGTGGAGCGCGACACCGGTCTGGTCATGCGCGACACGGTCACGACCATCGACGACCGGCAGCCGGGCGAGTTCGAACGGCTCACGCTGTCCAACTTCTACGCCCGCGAGGAACGGGGCTCGGGCGACATCCTGCTCTATCTGCCGCGCTATTTTGCGCGAGAGCGGACCTTCACGGCTGACAACATGGTGTACCGGATAGCGGTGGCCTGATCCGATGTGTGCTGAACGGATGGGCCCCGAACACCCTCGGCTGCACGTGACGGCCCGGTCGTACCCCGGACTGTTGTCGCTCGACGAGCTACGCCGCAGCGTGACCGAAGGGCCGGGGCGCGAGCTCTGGCGTACGCTGCAGAGCGAAGTGGAGCGCCGGGCGGTGCTGCCGCCATACGATCCGAGCACACCCCTGCCGGGACGGCAGGCCGGGGCGGTCGAGCGGCGTGAGAACGACTACCCGCTGTCCGAAGCCGCGCTCCAGCGGGTGACCGACGCGGCGCTGGCATATCTGATCGCCGAGCGCCCCGAGTACCGCGACGACGCCCTGCGGCAGCTCGAATGGATGTTCGACCCTGATCCCTGGCCTGAGTGGCGGCACCCGGTGAATGCCGAGCGCGGCGTGTTCGCCGACCACCGCATCGGCTCGCACCTGCGCCAGCTCTCGATCGCCTATGACTGGCTCCATCCGGCGCTGCGGCCCGATCAGCGCGGCTGGCTGCTCGCGGGCATCCGCGAGCGGGCGCTGCAGCCGGTGCTGGACAGCCGCTCGCGCGACGCGCACTGGGGCAACTACAACAACTGGACCGGCGTGATCGCGGCCGGCATGGGCACCGCCGGCCTTGCCCTGGAGGGCGAGATCGACGAGGCCGGCGAGCTGATCGAGGCCGCCATCGCCTACCAGCGCACCTACCTCGCCACGCTCGGCCCGGACGGCGAGTTCAACGAGTCGCCGGCCTACGCCGCGTCGGTGCTCACCGCGATCCGCTTCTTCGAGTCGCTGCGCTACCACCGGGGACGGGATGCTGCCGGCGGCGAAGCGGGCCTGGACCCGGAGCTGCGCGAACGGGTCGGCCGCTTCGGCCGCTGGTACGCCTGCCACGTGATACTGCCGCGCGGCATCGTCCCGTTCGGGGACTGCAGTCCCGACGCAAGGCCGAACGCGGTGCAGATCGGGGTGATCGCCGAGCTCTGCGACGACCCGGTGCTGCGCTGGTTCTACCGGCGGCTCCAGCCGGTCAACGGCTACCCGAACCTGGCGCTGGAGCTCCTGACCCTGGCCGGCTCCGGCGAGGTGCGGGAGCCGGACGGACAGTGGCCGCTGGCGATGGCGTACGACGCCTACGGCAAGAGCGTGATCAGCCGCTCCGACTGGGACCCTGCCGGCGCCGCCTGCATGGTGTCCGCCAAGGCCGCCCACGGCTGGGAGGCGATGCGGGCGCGGGGCGACACCTCCTCGTACCACATGGACTACGACGCCGGTCAGGTCTGCATCGCCTCCGGGGGCGAGCACCTGATCGTCGACCTGGGCTCCAGCGGCGGCTACTCGTCGGGCGAGCGCGGGCTGTACTACGGCAAGGGGACCGCCGGCCACAACGTGCTGATGCTCGACGGCGCCACGACGCGGGAGCTGGGCGATCCGGTGCCGGCAACGACCGCGGCCGACTGCGACGAGGCGCGCGGCGCTTGGTCCCGGTTCGACCTGACCGGCATCTACGAGGGCGCGGCGAGCGTGACGCGCACGCTCGTGCACCTGTTGCCCGGCACGGTGGTGGTGCTGGACGAGGCGGTGCTCGCCGAGTCACGCGACGTATCGCTCCGCTGGCACACCGCCCACCCGTGCGCGCCGGAACCCGACGGGGGCTTCGTCGTGACCGGCCGGGAGGCGACGGCGGTGTGCCGGGTGGTGAGCTTGACAGGCGGGGCCGTGGTGGCCGCGGCGCGCCACCGGTACCACCCGCCGTACGACCGAGACTACTATGGCACGAAGTTCGAGGACGGCCACCCCTACGTCGAGGCGTCCCTGCACGCCGATCGCGTGGTGCTGCTGACGCTGTTCTCCGTGGTCGCCGGCCGTCCGGGAGACACGCTCCGTTGGCGGCAGGAAGCCGAAGGGTGGTCGATCGGCGCCGGACCGGACCGGGTCAGCGTGGTGATCGGCCAGGAGACGCTCGACGTCACCGGCGGCGCCGGTGCCCGCTGGCGCGTACCGCGAACCGCCCGCGCGTCCTGATACGGACACGGTGGAGTGAACGGATGAGCCCCGAGCACCCGCGGCTGCACGTGACGGCCGGCGCCTACCCCGGACTGCTGTCGCTGAACGAGCTGCGGCGCGGCGTGACCGAGGGGCCGGGCCGCGAGCTCTGGCGCGCGCTCCAGGCCGAGGTGGAGCGCCGGGCCGCGCTGCCGCCGTACGATCCCAGCACGCCCCTTCCGGGACGGCCTGCCGGGGTGATCGAGCGCCACGAGAACGACTACGTGCTCTCGGAGGCGGCGCTGCAGCGGGTGACCGACGCGGCGCTGGCCTGGCTGATCGCCGAGCGCCCCGCATACCGCGACGACGCCCTGCGGCAGCTCGAATGGATGTTCGACCCGGAACCGTGGCCGGAGTGGCGGCACCCGGTGAACGCCGAGCGCGGGGTGGTGGCCGACCACCGCATCGGATCGCACCTCGGGCACCTGTCGATCGCCTACGACTGGCTCTACCCGGCGCTGCAGCCTGACCAGCGCGCCTGGCTGCTCGCCGGCATCCGCGAGCGGGCGCTGCAGCGGGTGCTGGACAGCCGCACCCGCGATTCGCACTGGGGCAACTACAACAACTGGACCGGGGACATCGTCGCCGGCATGGGCGCCGCCGGCATGGCGCTTGCGGGCGAGATCGACGGTGCCGAGGAGCTGGTCGCGGCCGCGATCGCCTACCAGCGCACCTACCTGCAGAAGCTCGGGCCGAACGGGGAGTTCAACGAATCGCCGTTCTACGCGTCGTCGGTGCTCAACGCGATCCGTTTCTTCGAGGCGCTCCGCTACCACCGCGGCCGGGGTGCAGCCGGCGGCGAGGCGGTCCTGGAGCCGGAGTTGCGCGAGCGGGTGGGGCGCTTCGGCCGCTGGTACGCCTACCACGTGGTGTTGCCGCGGGACATCGTGCCGTTCGGCGACTGCGGTCTGCAGGCGCGGCCCAACGCGGTGCAGATCGGGATGATCGCGGAGCTGTGCGACGACCCGGTGCTGCGCTGGTTCTACCGCCGCCTGCAGCCGGTCAACGGCTACCCGAACCTGGCGCTGGAGCTCTTGACCCTGGCCGGCTCCGGAGAGGTGCGGGAGCCTGCCGGACGGTGGCCCTTGGCGATGGCCTACGACGCCTACGGCAAGAGCGTGATCAGCCGCTCCGACTGGGATCCCGCGGGATCCGCCTGCCTGGTGTCCGCCAAGGCCGCCCACGGATGGGAGGCGATGCGGGCGCGGGGCGACACCTCCTCGTATCACATGGACTACGACGCCGGTCAGGTCTGCATCGCCTCCGGGAGCGAGCACCTGATCTGCGACCTGGGCTCCAGCGGCGGCTACGCCTCCTGGGGCGAGCGCGGGCTGTACTACGGCAAGGGGACCGCCGGCCACAACGTGCTGATGCTCGACGGCGCCACCACGCGGGAGCTGGGCGACCCGGTGCCGGCAATGACCGCGGCCGACTGCGATCCGGCACACGGCGCCTGGTGCCGGTTCGACCTGACCGGCATCTACGAGGGCGCCTTGAGCGTCGCGCGCACGCTCGTGCACCTGTTGCCCGGCACGGTCGTGGTGCTGGACGAGGCGGTGCTGACCGAGTCCCGCGACGTATCGCTCCGCTGGCACACCGCCCACCCGTGCGCGCCGGAAGCGGACGGGAGCTTCGTAGTCAACGGCCGGAAGGCGAGTGCAACCTGCCGGATGGTGAGCTTGACAGGCGAGGCCGCCGTCGCCGCGGCGCGCCACCGGTACCACCCTCCCTACGACCGCAACTGCTACGGCACGAAGTTCGAGGACGGCCACCCCTACGTCGAGGCGTCGCTGCACGCTGACCGGGTGGTGCTGCTGACGCTGTTCTTCGTGGTGGCCGGCCTGCCGTCGGCGCCTGTCCGCTGGAGAGACGGCGATGGCGGATGGTCGATCGGCACCGGGGGCGACCGAGTCACCGTCGCGCTCGACCGGGGCGAGCTGCGCGTCACCGGCGCGGACGGGGCCGGCTGGCGCATGCCGCTTGGCTCACCGTAGCGGCGCCGGGGTCAGTCGACGTCGAGCAGGTACCGCATCGCGAGGGTCAGGCGCGCGGCCGTTTCGGGCCGCAGATAGGCGCGCTGGTCGGTCTGCTGCGGTCGCTCGCGCACGTCGAAGAAGCAGTGCATGGCGCGCCGATGGGCGCCGCGCGTGCGGTTGAGCGTGCCGCCGTGCCAGGTGAGCGAGTTGAACACCGCGACGCTGCCGGCCGGCCCCTCCATCAGCTCCTGCTCCGGGTGCGGTGCGGACGGGTCGTCCAGCAGGTCCTGCGGCCGACCCAGGCGATGAGAGCCGGGGACCAGGCGCGTGCAGCCGGTGTCGGCGGTGAAGTCGTCGAGCATCCAGATCGAGTTGCAGCCGGTCACCGGGGGGGTGCCGCAATCGGCCCGCGTGTCCTGGTGCAGCGCCTGCCTGCCCTCGCCAGGCAGAGCGTCGCGGGCGTTGAGGGAGGAGAGCCGAAACGGCGCGCCGATCACGTGGCGCGCCGCCGCCAGCAGCACGGGATGAGACCAGACTCGGTCGAACGCCCGCCCCTTGTTCACCAGGTCGGCCAGCCGCCTGGTGCCCTCTTCCTGATGCACCTCCAGACCGGCGCGCTCGCCCTCCGTGGCGGTGATCTCCTCGAACCTGGTGCGGAGCAGCTCCAGCCACGTGGGGTCGATGATGCCCGTGAAGAGGGCGAAGCCCTTGCTGGAGAGCTCCTCGCGGCGGCGCTCGTCGAGCAGGTCGGGGTCGGCCCCCAGCTCCGACAGGCAGCGCTCCATCGTCATGGCCGCCGTCATCACGTCGCGAGCGGCACGCGCACGCTGCTGCCGGCCGCCGTGGCGGTCAGGTCCGTCGCGGAAACAGTGACCGTGGCGTCGGCGCCGGCATTCGGCATCCGCCAAGCGTCGCCGTCGCGCGCAGGCGGCCACGCCGGCAGGGTGCTGCCGGGGCGGACGACCAGGAACAGCGTAAGGAGCCGGAGCCGGTTGGCGTTCGTCTCGGCGGCCACGAAGCTCTCCCTGCGCTGCTCCAGTGGCTCGTCCAGCCGGGTGCGATCGTAGGGCGGGTGGTAGCGATGCTCGTCGCGCCGGAAGGTGGCGGTGGAGCCGGCAAGCGGGCAGATCTGGCCGAGCAGACGGACCGGGCCTCGCGGACCGGCGGCCTGCACCCGGAAGCAGCCGGCGGCGTCGATCGGGGCGCGGTCGGCGGTGTGCCACCGCAGCGTCACCGCCTCGGCGCGCGCCAGCTCGCAGGTATCCAACACCGCGACCAGGTCGGGGAGCAGATGGATTACGTGCCGCCGGACCCCGACCACGTCGCCATAGGCGCCGGTGAGGTCGATCGACCACGCGGCGCCGTGCTCTTCGAAGGCGGTGTGCAGGAAGGTGCCCTCGATCGGTTTCTCGAACCGCATCTCGCGGCCGCCGATCTGCAGCAGGTTGTGGCCTCTGACGCTGGCGTTGTAGTAGCGCGCGCGGTTTTCGCCGAAGAAGTCGGCGGGGTAGGACGAGGGAGAGCCCAGATCGACGATCAGTGGCGCGCCGCCGGCGTGGATGATGAGCTGACCATCGTCCTGGTGCTCGTGGATGGGCTCGCGGCCTGCCTTGCCGTGCACGACCACGGCTTCCGGATCGGTCCAGCTCGAGCGGCTGGCGACCAGGCCACCCCAGCCCGGGAAGGCGGCGCCGAGCGGGAGGTCACTCTTCGAGTGAGGTTCGCTTCGCTCACTCCCGTCCGTTGCATCCCCGCCGGGCGGCGTAGCGGTGAGCGTGGGGTCGTACCACAGGAGGTCCACCACGTCGACGTGCGTGAGATCGGCCGCGGGATCGTGCAAGAGCCCGCAGGTCTCCAGGAACCACTGCAGCAGCCCGTCGCGTGCCGCTGCCGCGATCGGCGCGAAATAGCCGATCAGCAGCGGCCCCTGCGCGTGGGAGTCACCGAACGGGATGGTGTGGCCCGGCGGCACCGTCACGTGCATCAGCCAGCGGCACGCCTGCGGCAACGGATGGGCCGCCAGCCGGTCTTCCTGCCCGTCGGTCGTCGAGTGGCGCGCCGCGAAGTACCTGACCGGGTACTGCAGGGAGCCAACGTACCCGACCGATTCGTTGAACTCGCCCTTTGGGCCCAGGACGGTCAGGTAGTGCTCCATGCGCGGCTGCGCCATCTCCACCAGGAGATCGGATCGGTCGTGGTCTGAGCCGAGCACCATGCCGACGATGCCCAACCCGCCGACCACCACGGTCATCCAGTTGCTCGGCCGGGTCAGCCAGTGCGGGTTCGTCGGCGCGGTGGCCAGATAGGGACGGATCGCGCAGCGGTCGAGCCCTTCGACGATCATCGTCCGCTCGGCCGCGCTCAGGTGCTGGTACAGCCAGTCGTAGGTCAGCGCCACCCCCGCGCCGAGCTGTCCCGTGCGCAGGTCGGCCTCGAACATCTCGTGGGCGAAGTCCAGCCATTGCGGCCAGCGCTGCGGGTCGAACAGCGCTTCCATCTGGACGAGCGCATCCTGCCGATAGCGCTCCTCGCCGGTGATCAGATACACCAGAGCGACGCGCAGCAACCGGCGTACCACCGCTTGGCAGATGGTATTGTCCGCGTTGGCGTGCCGGATCTGCTCGGCGGAGCGGCCACGGAGCGCCGTGCCGGGAAGCAGAGGATCGGTCCCGGCGGACTGCTCGGCGCCCTGCCGGACCGTCTGCCAGAGGCGCGCTCCGTACGGGCTGGCGATCGTGTCGCGGAGCTGCTCCAGCGAGCGCCGGCTGGGTCCGGGCTCGGCGCCGAGGTAGATCGAGGGATGTCGCGGTGTCATCCGCCGATCATCGCCAAGTGGTGGCCGCCTCGCAAGGCGCGCCGGCTTTTACTGCTTGAGGGAGCCGATCATCATGCCCTTGACGAAATAGCGCTGGATGAACGGGTAGATGCACATGATCGGCAGGATGGTGACGATGATCGTTGCCGCACGGAACCCCTGGATCGGCACCGGGTCGCGCTCCACCTCCAGCAGCAGGTCCTGCAGGCTGCGGTCACGGCTGATGTCGGTGATCTCCAGGGTGACGAGCATGCGCCGCAGCAGGACCGTCAATGGCCGCAGCCGCTCGTCGTTCATGAACACGAACGGCGTGAAGAAGTCATTCCAGATCGCCACGATGCGGAACAGCGCAAGGGTGGCGATGATCGGCTTCGAGAGCGGCATGACGATGCGGAACAACACCCGAAAGTCGCCGGCGCCGTCCATGTAGGCGGCTTCGCGCAACTCGCTGCCCAGCGCCTGGAAGTTGGTCCTGAACAGGATGACGCCGAACACCGTCACCGCTCCGGGAAGCACCATGACCCAGATCGTGTCGAGCAGTCCGAGCGCCCGGTACATCAGATAGGTCGGAATCAGGCCGCCGGAGACGAACATCGTCAGCACGTACACCAGCGTGGCCGGCTTGTTCAGCCAGAAGCCGCGAATGGTGAGCGGGTAGGCCACCAGCGACGTGGCCAGCAGGTAGATCACCGTGCCCAGCACCGAGTAGCGAACGGAGTTGTAGTAGGCGCCCAGCAGTTCGGGGTTCTGCATCACCATCCGGTAGGCATGGATGTTGAAGTCGACCGGCATGTAGTTGGCGTTGCCGGTGGCTATGCCGGGGCCGCTGCTGGTGGAGAGCGCGAACGCGTGATAGACCGGAAACAGCATCAGGAGCGCGAACCCGAACAGGAGGAGGACGTTCAGGACGTCGAACCAGTTGTGCCGTGCCGTCATCATGCCGTCGTTCCTACCACAGGCTGTGGCCCGCGAACTTGCGGCCCAGGTTGTTCACCGCGACCATGAAGAGCAACGACACCACGGTATTGAGCAGCCCTACGGCGCTGCCATAGCCGATCTGGCCGCCCGCCAGCCCCACCCGGTATACGTACGTCTGAATGACGTCCGCCGTCTCGTAGATACCGGGGTTCTGCATGAGGAATACTTTCTCGAAGCCGACGTTGACGATACCGGTCGTGCTGAGTATCAGCAGGATCATCATGGTCGGCAGGAGCGCCGGCAGCGTGATGTGCCATGCCAGTTGCCAGCGGTTCGCGCCCTCGCTGGCCGCATTCTCGTACAGCTCGGGGTTTATGTTCGCGAGGACGGCGAGGTAGAGGATGGAACCGATCCCGACTCCCTGCCAGACGGCCGAACCGATGTACAGCGGCCGGAACCAGCCCGGCTCCATGAAGAAATTGGTCGTCTCGCCGCCGATGTTCGCCACGACTCGATTGACGATGCCGTCGTACGAGAAGAACTCCTTTATCATGCCGATGATGACCACGGTGGCGATGAAATGGGGCAGGTAGCTGACCGTCTGCACGACCCGCTTATAGGTAGGCAGGCGCAGTTCGTTGAGCAGCAGCGCCAGCACGACCGGCGGCCAGAATCCCCACAGGATGGACAGGAACCCCAGGAGCATCGTGTTCCTGATGAGGCGCACGGCGTACGGGCCGGTGAGAAACGCCTTGAAATTGTCCAGCCCGATCCAGGGGCTTCCCCAGATGCCCTCCACCACATTGAAGCGCTTGAAGGCGACCTGCATCCCGTATATCGGGATGTACTGAAACACCACGATCATCCCCACGCCGACGGCGGTCATCAGGTACAGGCTCTTCTGGCGCGGGAAGTCGTGGACTATCTGCGCCAGCCGGCCGCGGCCCGCGGATGCAACCGCGGCCGGGCTGTCAGCGCGCACGGAGCCGCTCCGTCCGGCCACGGAGTCGCTCCGTGCGCGCACGGAGCCCGCCTCGTGCCGTCGTGGACACCCGCATGCCGTGGTGGTACACTGAGCGGTACAGTTTCGTCAATGGGAGGTGCGCTACGCACCAAAGTGCGTTACGCACGGAGGGCAGCGCGCGTTCCCGCAGGAGGACCGACCATCATGAAATGTCTCGTTCGCTTACTCGCCACGCTGGGCGTGTTGCTGTTCGCCGGAGTCGCCGCCTGGGGCGCCGGCCAGGAGGACGGCAGCGGGGCCAGCTCCGTGCCGGATCAGATCACCCTTCCGCTTCCGGAAAGGATAACCGTCGACTACACCCTGGCGGAGCACACCACCATAGGTCACTACGCCTTCGCCGACGACGGTCACCCCGGCTTCATCTGGCTGGAGGAACAGACCAACATCGAGATCAACGACATCCAGATACCTCCGGGTGAGATCGAAGCGAAGTATCAGGTCATGCTGGCCACCGGCGACCTGCCGGACATCTTCAACCCCATTGCCGCGAATCTCAGCAAGACGGACCTCGACTCCTACGGCGCGAAGGGATTGTTCGTGAACATCCTGGACTATGCCCACCTGATCCCGAACTACATGAAGCTGATCGAAGAGGTCGAGCCGATCGGCAACATGATCACCAGCGACGGCAAGAAGTACGGCTTCGCCATTTACAATGCCGATCCGATTCCGTTCTCGCTCTCGCTGGCGTACCGGGAGGATCTGTGGGAGAAAATGGACCTTCCGAGCGACACGTGGGAGGACCTGTATGAAGCCTTCAAGACGTTGAAGACGGAGTTCCCGGACTCCTATCCGGTCAACGCGTGGCAGACCGGTGACCGGTCGGTGCTGCTGTTCATGGCCGGGGCAAACTTCAACACCGATGAGAGCATCTACTTCAACCACACCAACCGGGACTGGCAGTACGGCCCGATGGATGCGGAGTACGAGTACTTCATGGAGTACTTCTCGCGGTTGTGGGCGGAGGGGCTGCTGCATCCCGACACCTTCACCATGAGCTACGACCAGTGGAGCCAATCGCTGGCCAACCACGAGTCGTTCTTCACGTGGTGGTGGTCGGCGTCGGGCAACTGGTTCAGCCCGGTAACGCAGTTCCAGCTTCCGGACTATGGGCCAGGCAAGGAGTGGACGTTCAGCGCGATGCGCATCCCGAGCCTGGTCGAAGGCGAGCCTCGTGCGAGGTCACGCAACACCATGCCCTACGGCAATTACCGCTACGTGAAGCTCATCTCGTCGCAGTCGGAATACATCCCGGAGATCATGGCGCTGATGAACTTCATGGCGGTGGAGAAGAACAGCTACAGCGTCTTCTTCGGCCCGCCCGGCGAGTACTGGGACATCGTCGACGGCAAGTACCGGTGGCTCACGCCGGAGATCAAGACGCCGTACAACCCCGAGGGAACGATGGCCGACCATGAGTGGTTCCTGCAGAAGTTCGGCGTGCGCACCAGCCTGGCCAACGTCAATATCGTCGGCATCGACAACCCGCGCATGCAGGCGAACATGACGATCGAGAGCGACCCGGACTATACGCAGTTCGAGGTAGAGGCGCGCCAGTACGTGGCCGACGGGTCGACGCCGCAGCGTCCCGAGCCGATCGCGAACTTCACCGCGGAGGAAGCCGATCGTGAGGCGCAGTTGAAGACCGCCCTGGACACGTACGCCCAGGAGCAGTCGATCCTGTTCATCACGGGCAAGCGCCCGCTGAGCGAGTTCGCCGCGTTCCAGGCCGAGATCATGGATCTGGGCGGCCAGGAGTTGGTGGACCTGTACAAGACCGCCTCCAGCCGGTAAACGGCACGGACCGAGCCGGCGGCAGAAACGCCGCCGGCCCGGCACCCGGCGCTATCGAAACCGCCGCGGGCCGCCGCTGTCACCCGACAGCAGGCGGCCCGCTTATTTTCACGTCGACATGAGCGTGCGTGGCAGCGCGGATCGGCTGTCGGTGGATCAGTTGTCCAGCGTGAGTCCCTCGTCGGTGACGCGCAGGCGCGCTATCCGGCTGTCCGCCTGGCCGTGCTGCATGATGTGGCCCATGTAGGTCACCAACACCACGTCCGGCTCGATCTCCACCGCGTGCTGGTTTCCCCAGATGGCATAGTCCACGATGATCGGCGCGGACCATGTCCGTCCGCCGTCACGGCTCAGATGGGCGGCGAAGTGCGGGTAGCGGGTGGTCGCGACCAGCGCTCCCGACCGCGTGGCGGTCAGGGAGGGGCAGAAGCCCGGGAAGTGCCCGATGGCGGCCGGCTGCCAAGTGCGCCCGCCGTCCTCGCTGCGAAGCTGCCACATGTACGGGTCGCGGTCGGGCCGTCCGATCCCGACCAGGACGCCGGGGGCGGGCTCGTCGATGGCCACCTCGTAGTAGCGGGCGGCGTAACGGAGGGCCGCGGGCGGCAGGTGCTGCTGGCGCGCATCCGCGTCACAGAGCACCGGCGCCGACCAGCTCCGGCCGTCGTCCTCGCTGCGCAGCGTCATGGCCGCCACGTACCGGCACTGGGTCGGCAGCACCGGTTCGTCGGGGGGGCTCACCATCATCGGGACGACCAGGGAGCCGTCGCGCATCCGCACCGGCGGCCACGGGCCGCCCGCTCGCCACTCGCTCGGCCAGCCTCCGGCCACCTCGGGGTTGGCGGTACCGTGCCACGTCCGACCTCCGTCGACCGATTCGCAGGCACGCAGCGGCTCAGCCTCGTCCTCATGATCGACGCGCAGGCTCACCCAGGTTCCGTCGCGACGGACGAACGCGCCGCCCAGTCCGCCGTCATTCGGCGCGGGCTCGGGCTCTCCCCACGATCGGCCGCCGTCCTCGGTGCGGATGAGGACCGCGCGTCTGGTCTCACCGTGGTTGGGATTGCCGAAGGTCAGGTAGAGCGTCGCGCGTCCGGGACCGCTCTTGAGCAGGGTCGCGTAGCTCTGGTAGGTGTCGGGGTCGGTCTCCGCGCACGGGGTGATCCAGTGCTGGGGGGCCGGCGTCAGTCCGTCCCAGGCGCCGGGTGGACCCGGCGTTCCGTCGATCCGGAACGCGTCGAATCGAGCTGCTTGGGGATAGGGGGTCTGGATGGAGGCGAGGCCGATCCGGCCGGCCCGGTAGGTGGCGTCTTCCACGTCGGCAGCCGGAATGTCGTTTATCCACGCCCGCAGGCGCCGGCCTTCGGCGCGCACACGCACGTCGTACCAACTGCCCAGGACCGCGCACAGGCCGGGCATCATCCCGAAGCTGAGATAGCGCTGCAGCGGCGTGCCGTCCGCGACCACCATGCCCGCCCAGCACGTTCGCGAGCGAAACTGCTGGCCGCCGAACGGCACGTCGAAGGCGTAGAAACGGCGGCTGTCCTGCAGGCGGAACAGGAAGCGTACCGGGGTGGCGGCGCGCAGGCGAAACCGGAAGGTCGCCTCGAAGTCCCCGTACACCGCGTCGTCTCGAACCGCCAGGTACTCGACGTCGGTACCGTCGGGGGGGCACAGCGCGCCGCCCGCGTCCTCCGTCCATCTCCCGCCCAGAAACGTCCATCCCGCTCCATCCGCAAGACGGAGCGGCGTCCGTGTGTCTGACTCCATCGAGCTACTCCTTGCCCCTCCGGGCGGCGGCGGTCAGCCGATCTCGTCGCGGTGTACCGGCGTCAGCGTGCCGTCGCCAACGCGGATGTACTGCGCCCGCATCCTGGACTCGAAGCTGTCGTAGTACACGTACAGCACCAGGTCGGGACGCACTTCGAGCATCGAGCCCATCACCCAGATCGAGCTGTCGATGATCGAACCCTGCCAGCTCATGCCGGCGTCGAAGCTGGCGTGCACGGTCATCAGGGGCAGGCGATGGGCGACCAGCAACGCGCCGGAGCTGGTCTTCAGCATGTTGGGCGTCGCGTAGCCCGGGAACGGCCCGCGCATGCACGGGCTCCAGGTGAGGCCGCCGTCCCGCGACCACGTCTCCCACATCCACGGCGAGTAGATCGGGCGGATGAGCGCGACCATGGTCCCGGTCGACGCCTCCGCGCCGCACACCTCGGTGAGGTCCAGGGAGCCTTCAACCGGCTCGCCCCTGCCGTTGACGGCGTGATCGATGTTGACGAGGGGCGACCAGGTGGCGCCGTTGTCGGTCGAGCGGCAGGTGAAGGCGCGGCAGTGCACGGCGCCCCAGGTGTGGATCAGCTCGTGGCCGGGCCCGGACTCGTGGCCGCCGTACAGGAACATGACGACGGTGCCGTCGTCGAGGTTGGCGAACACCTGCGGACCCATGTGCAGGCCGGCCATGCCGTCCGGCATGGGTCCCAGGTCGAGCGAGCGCGGCGGACCGATGGTGTGGATGTCGCCGGACACCTCGGCCAGGGCGAACGTGCCGTCCTGGCCCATGGAGAGCAGGCGTACCCGGCCGTCGGGGAACCGGTGCAGCGTGCCGCGCACGGCCCAGGGATCGCCGTCCACCGTGCCCGTGACCTGCGGTTCGCTCCAGGTCCTGCCGTCGTCGGCGGAGCGGGTCATCAGTTGGCTGGTGGTGCCCGCGGGGCCCGGCCGGCTGGCGTTGTAGGTGAGCACCAGCTCGCCGCTGTCCGCGCGCAGCAGGGTGTGCGGCTTCTGCCAGACGCCGTGCGTGTCGTGGTCGACGGGATAGAACCAGTTGCTGGGCTGCTCGACCGCGTCGTCCCAGCCCGCGCCGGATGCTCGCTCGCCGTCGATGCGGACGGCGCGGATGCCGGCGCGACCGAAGATGAACAGCCCCAGGCAGCCAGCCCCGTCGGGCAGTCCCCGGTGCTCGAACACGCCGCGGCCGTCGATCAGGGCGCGCAACTCGCCGCCGCGCACCTCCACCTCGACGTCGTGCCAGATCCGGGTGCTGGAGGCGACGCGGTTGACCATGCTGAGCCGGTCGATGCGCAGGTAGCCGCTTGCGTCCATGCGCGAAAGCGCCGTCCAGAAGTGCTGCGCGCGGTATCCCTGGCCGCAGCAGGGGAAATGGAGCACGGTGAAGTCGCACCGGTTCCGTGCGCGGAATATCAGGCCGACGTCGCTGTGCGCCATGTCGTGACGTACCTGGAGGGTGGCGCGAAAGTCCCGGTACGAGGTGTCGGCCGCGAACGCGAACCGGCACGCCTGCATGCCGCACTCGGTGTTGGCGTCGAAGGCGTCGACCGGAGCCATCCCACCATCGGCGCCGGCCTGCCATTCGCCGCCCGCGAAAGACCACGTCCCGGCCTCGCTCAGATCGATACTCATAGCACCGTGCGCTGCAGCGACTGGATGAAGTGGATCCCGGGCACTTGAGTCTGATTCAGCCGGTCGTCGTTGGTCACGAACAGGTCGCAGTTCGCCACGGATGCGCAGGCGAGCTGGATGGCGTCGGACGCGGAGATCGGCCACGCCGCTCGGATCTCCGCGAACCGCCGGGAGGCGCGCGCGTCGAACGGCAGCACGGTGGCGCCGGAGGGAATCGCGCGCTCGATGTCGCTGAGCACCGATTCGTTCTTGTGCTCGACCGGATGGACCAGCACTTCGCCCATCGTGAGGGCCGAGGTGAGCAGCTCGTCGCCCCGTTCCAGCATGCGCCGGCGGAGTTCCGCCGCCCGCCGGGAGGGCTCGCCGAAGCTCTGCAACAGGTACAGGAACAGATTGGTGTCCCAGAAGATGCGGCTCATCGGCTCGACTCCCGCAGACGCCGCACGAGGGTGTCGGCCGCCTCGGTCGCCCGGAGCGATCTGCCGAGGTCGAGCAGTGACAGGATCGGGTCTACCGGGATCGGGATGGTGGCGGCGCCCACGTATTCGGAGTGGTACCAGCCGATCAGGCCGCGGTACGCCCACGGGATCTCTTCTTCCCTCGGTACCGTCTTTCCACCCCTTCGGTCGGGATGATACGGATCGCCGGGGCGGAACAGCCGGCGGCGCCCGCGTTCGGTCTCGATCAGCATGCGGTAGCGGCCCGGATTCGGCGCCTTGCTGGCCACGCAGTGCTGGGACACGTGTACGACGAAACCGGGTCGCAACGGCCCCGATCCTGCGGAGGACTCTTCGGCCGCCCGATGGGTGATCTCGGAGACGGTGAAATCTTCACGTTCCGGGTGCTGCTGGTGCAGGAGCGCCGTGGCGACCCACACCTCGTCCGCAACTCGTATGTTCGCTGTTGCCATGTATACCAGGTATATCGGGCGGACGCACCGTTCTCTTTAGCAACTCCCTGTGCGTGCCCTGCTGCCTCGCCAAGGGGTCGAACGTCGTCGGCTCAACTCGGTGCCGGCACTTCCGCCTCGGCGCGAGCGAGCAGGGCCTTCATGTGCCCGATCGTATAGGCGGTCTCCGCGCGGCCGTCCTCGCTCATGATCGGGATGTGGTCCGGGATCAGCACGCCGCGGAATCCCACGGTCCGCAGTTCCTTCATCACCTGGTACATGTCGGCGTAGCCGTCGTCCACGAAGGTCTCCACGAAGTGCGGCAGCGGGGCATTCACGTTGCGGAAGTGGACCTTGTGAATCTTGCCCTGCGCCCCAAAGTGCCGGATCGACTCGATCACCCCCTTGCCCATCAGGTCGCCGCCCTCCAGCCAGCAGCCCACGCAGAAGCAGATGCCGACGTTGGGGCTGTCGGCGATCTCCATGGCGCGCTGGTAGCCGTCGAAGCTGGAGAAGATGCAGCGCGGGACACCGGCCAGCATCGGCAGCGGCGGATCGTCGGGATGGATCCCGATCAGGACGCCCGCGTCCTCGGCGACCGGCGCCACCTCGCGTATGAAGTGGGCGAAGTTGTCCCAGATCTCCCGCTCGGAGTACTCGCGTCCGTGCGAGAGCGGCAACGTGTAGCGCCGGTCCTGCCACCGGCCCCACGGGTTGTCGTCCATGTCCAGGGCGCGCGCCGAGGCGCCGCCGCGGGTCTCCTCGCGGCCGCTGGTCCAGATGCCGTTGGCCATGTGGGCGTAGGTGGTGTAGGGGATGCCGGCCTTGCCCAGCGCCCGCAGGTGGCGCTGGTACTCCGCGATCTTGGCGTCGCGGTCGGCGAGGTTCAGGACGATCGCGTCCTGGTTGTGGACGCCGAAATTGCCGAAGCCGTAGATCGTCAGGCCGTGGTTCTCGAACAGCTCGCGGCGGCTCGCGTAGTAGTCGTAGCCGGCGTGCTCGGGGCCGGTCCACGCCACGGCGTACTCGATGCCCATCTGCCGTACGAAGCGGAAGTCGGACTCGGTGGGCTCCGCGCTCATCTGCGCCGCGATCTTCGTTCCTGCCGGAATCGGTTCGCTCATGTCGTCGTCTCCTCCCGGATCAGCGCTCCATTTCGGTATTCCCGGAGCGACACCCGCAGGTCCTTACCGGTATCGAGGCCGGTGAGCGCAATAGTATGCACCCGACCGTCCGCGAGCGAGACCTCGAGGCGGTCCGGTCCCGAGGCATGCACCTGGCGTATGGCTGGCGAGTTTCGGAACGGCTCCAGCACGGTCAGGAAGCGGGCTTCGGTGCCGTGCTCGCGCAGCAGCAGCGTCCTGCGCATGGCCGTCATGTCCCGGATGTGCCCATCGACGACGAGATCCGTGACGAACCTCGCCGAGTCGAGCGAGGTCGTGTCGACCGTGACGGCCACGCGACCTCCGGCCGGCGTCAGATCGATTCGCCGATCATGCGCTCCGCGAATGGGTCGAGTCGGCTCGGAGACCGGTACCGGGCCGTTCTCACCGGCGATCGTGAAGGGCAGGTCGGCCAGATGAACCGTACCGCTGTCGGCGGTCACGAAGCGCGGGTCGCCGAGCCTCTGCATCGTCAGATCGACGTCGTCTCTCATGTCGATCGAACTGGTGAGGCTCAAGGCGCTCACGCCGGTGACGTCGACGTCGATCGCATGCGCGTCGAAGGCGTTGGCTACGAAGCCGCCATCGGCCAGGTACCGGCCGTCGCCGCAAATCCGCCAGGACACGTCCGCGGCGGGGAACGGGAAGGTCCCCAGCGCGCCGTTCAGGATGCCGGGCCATGCCGAGTGCACGGTGAGCCAGGTCGATCCGTCCCGAAACGCATGCACCAGCGGCGCCTGCGCCTCGAACCAACGGCAATCGGTGATGTGGTAGTAGCTGCCGGCAGCATCGTCGAGCAGATGATCGCTGTGTCCGACCATCCGAATCGCCGCCGCCTGCGAGTCCTGGAATCCGATCGGATGAATCAGCCAATCGTAGGTGTGGGCAACCGGCGCTTGCACGTGATCGGCGATCACGACGTAGTCGTCCGTGACGGCCGCGAGCCGCCGCTGGGTGACGGGGGCGGCGTCGCCGTAGTCGATCATCTTCTCCAGGTTGTGCGGATCCAGGTCGCCGGGATTCCGCACATCCCACGGCTTTTTCTGCGCCCAGCGCGCGCGTGTCTCCACGACACACGCCTGCAGCGCCTGACCTGAGTGGAAAAGGAGTTGCTCCGAAGGCACCGGCTCCTGCTGCAGGCCGTCCACCACCACCATGTTGTGGCTGATCGACGGCTGCACCCATGCCTTGTAGAGCGGGCTCTCGTATCCGAACCAGCTCGCCAGGGGCGAGAAGAACTCCGTGCCGTACCGTGACAGGGCAAGCAGCGCCGTACGGTCGAAGTGGCCGTGCCAGCCTCCGTGAGTCCCCCATTTGACGCAAGCCTGGATCTGTTCGCCGGCGTCGCGACCGGGTGTTTGCGAGCGCAACGCGGTGATCCCGACGTTGTCGGCGTGCGCGGAGCCCGCTCGGGGATCGGCCGCATCGGGAAGCTCCGGCACACCCCAGAGCAACGACTGCCAGGCAATTCGATCGGTGCGCGCCAGGATCCACGCGTACGCGGGATCGCGGTAGCGATAGTACGCCAGCTCGTACAGATCGCCCGGTGCCAGCTTGTGCGAGTCGCTGTTGGCAACGACGTGGCCGTGCGGGTCCATCATCGAGATGGGGCCGTCGTGGAGGTCTTTCAGCCCCCGGTCCGGGCCCCCCGGCGGTCCCCAACCGTCGAAGTTCATCCCCATCCACCCGTTTGGCCAGTCGTCGTGGCTCAAGTGGCCGGGGAGGGACGGCACTCGCCGGTGGTAGAGATCCATCCCCCAGTTGTGACATGCCTCCGCGGCGTACCCGAAATACCGGGCGACGAGGTAGCCGTAGTTCGATGCGCCTTCGAGCCACCAGCCGTCGCCCATGACACCCTTCGAGAGCTGATCGACAAAGCCGCTGCGGATGTTGATGAAGCGGTCCAGCATCATCATGTCCTGAATTGCCAGGCTCGACAGGATCGCGCCGGTGTTGGCGGTCACCGACCAGTTGCCGGTGCCGCCGTCGTGCCACGCCTCGCAGGTCTGCAGGTACAACCGCAGTGTCCTGGTGATGACTGCGTGATCGTCCTCGCTCAGGTCGTCGTACATGAGGTCGTAGACGGCGGGGTAGAAGGTAAAGAACTCCCCTTCATGCACATAGGCGGTTGAATCGGTGGCCCAGCGCGTCGTCGGATAACCGCTGTCGGGATCGGCGATGCGACGCAGATAGGTCAGCACCTTGTCCCGAAGCTCGCGGCTGTCGGTCAGCTTCGCGACCAGTGCCGTCTGCCAGAGCTCTTCGATGGTCTGTCTGCGGGTCAGGCCGTACCACGTGAAGCCCTTGCGCTCGATCTTGAAACGCGCCAGCTCCGGCGGCTGCCATCGTTGCGCCAGCCGCTGCATGGATCGCAGGTTGTCACCGGCCCACCGGTGTCGCCGGCACTTTTCGGCGATCTCGCCGAGCAGATCGGCGGTCACCAGCAGGCAGGGATGGTCCCGCTGTCGCGCTCGGCTGAGGTTGCCGGTCGAAATGCCGTAGCGGACCGTCTGCTCAGCGCTGCCGGGAAGCGAGCGAACGTCACTCCGGATGTCCGGCACGCCGTCGCGGGCGACCGCGTCGGGGCGGGGATCATACGGGGTGACGTTCGCCGCACGCTTCATGCGCAAATCGAATCGGTTCCGCGCCGTCTTACGAGGCTCTCCAAGCGTCGATCTGGCTCTGCAACGCCTCGCGTACTCGATCGACTCCGGCAGCGCGCAGCTTCTCGATAAACGTCTCGTACGTGGCCTCCCAATCCGGCAGGGCGCCGGACAGGAGCGAGTCGACCATCTCCCGCTCCACCGCCTGGATCTGAGCGATCTCCGTCGTCAGCTCCGAAACATCCTTGGGAAAGCCGACCAGCGGCGAGGTGCGGGCGTCGGCCGTGATGGCGTACTGGCGATCCTTCCACGCCTTGCCGTCGGTGCCGGGAGGCCACAGGATGAAGTCCTGGAAGTTTCCGACCGCCCACGGATACAGCCCGTACGGACTATCCTCCGAGCCCTGGATGCCGGTATAGCCGATCGGCTCGAAATCGTGCTCCATGCGGTTCTTGTAATGCTTGCCATCGATGCCGTACGTCAGGCGAAAGTAGACCTCCCGGTCGGTGAACAGCAGGTTGATGACCTGCATCGCCTGCTCGGGATGCTTCGCGGTGGTCGGGATCGACAGGTTGTTCGGTCCGGGCGAGTGACCGACGAACGCCTGCTTCGCTCCCGAGTACACGACGATGGGGATACCGTATCTGGCCGTCTCCTCTTCGGACTTGGTGGGATCGTAGAGGTGCACCCATACGACCGCCCCCTCGCCCAGCGGCTTTCCGTCGTCCTTGCGGAGCTCCTGAATGTCGGTGCCCAGGTAGTCCTTTCTGATGTACCCCTTGGCGAACCAGTCGGCGGCGACCTGGATCACGGTGCGAAAGCTGTCCGTCTCATAGATGTTGACCAGCTCGAAGTCGCTGCCGTCCTGTCTGATGGAGACGCCGCGCGCGGCGCCCTCGTATCCCTTGCCCCAGACCCAGCTCAGCAGCGTCGGGCTGATCCCGGTGCCGAGGACGCCATCCTCCTGAGCCTGTCTCAGATAGCTTTCCAGAAGGTCGTAGACCTCCGGGGTGCCGAGCTCGGAGTCGGCGATCCGAGCACTCTTCTCCTCCATCCCGGTCTTGTCGGCGAGCTCCTTGTGGAAGCGGAATCCCGGTCGCCAATCGGCGGCCCAGCTTGTGGGGATGTTGTATATGTTGCCGCCGAAGGTAACCGTATCGATCGCGAACGCCGGGACGGCATCGACAATTCCCTGCCCGTATTCGTTCAGCAGATCGTTCAGGGGCATCAGCGCACCACGGTCGATCTCCTGAAAGAAGTTCATCATCCACATGCGGTTGGCGACGTCGATCTGTTCGTTGGCCGCCATCGCCAGCTTGAAACGGTCAGCGTATTCGTACGGTGGATGCATTTCGAACTCGACGCTCACGCCGGGCAGGTGGCTCTGCAGCTCCTCGTTCCAGAGCGCCCACACCTCCTCGGCGTCCCGCTGAATGCCCGGTCCGATGCCGAGCCACTTGAGCGTGACCTCTTCGGGTTGGGCCGCTTCACTGGTGGCGGCCGCGAATGCGGTGCCGGACACAACCGTAAGGACGGCGAAGAGCGCGATCATCTTGCGTAGGTTCATGGAAACCCTCCTGTCGGGCGAATGTGCTTCCGACGCTACCCTTTCAGCGAACCGACCGTCAATCCTCGCACGAAATACCGCTGGAAGAACGGGAATATCAGCAGTATGGGCCCGGCGGCCACGATCGCCATCGCGTAGCGCATCGATTCCAGCGGCATCTCCTCCGTCTGCAGATAGAACTCCATCTCCGGCGACTGTGCCGCGATCTCGCGCACGTAGTCGAACTCCAACAGAATCCGCTGCAGCAGGTACTGCAGGGTATAGAGGTCCTTGTCCCGAATATAGAGCAACGTGTTGTACCATTCGTCCCATCTTCCCTGGAAGAACAGGAACGCGATGGCCGCCAGGGCGGGTGTCGACATCGGCAGCGCTACCCGCAGGCAGATGGTGATCTCGCGGGCGCCGTCGATGCGCGCGGACTCGAACACCTCCTCCGGCAACTGCGTGAAAAAAGTGCGTATGATGATGACGAAGAACGCATTGACCAGAACGGGAAAGATGTAGACCCAAAGCGTGTTTCCCAAATGGTACCAACGCGTGACGATGATGTAGGTAGGTACCAGCCCGCCGCTGAACACCAGCGTGAAGAAGACGATGAAGACGATGACCCGCCGCCAGGCATAGTCGGTTCTCGACAGGACGTAGCCGGCCAGCGCCATCGCCAGAACGCCCAGGGTAGTTCCGGCGACGGCCTGGAATGCGGTGACGCCATAGGCGCGCAGCACCGTCGAGAGATCGCGGAACACCCACGTGTAGGCGGACAGGTCGATGCGGGCCGGTATCAATCGGTAGCCGAAGTCGGCGATGTCCTGGTCGTTGGAAAGCGATACCGAGACTATCAGCAGGAAGGGCACCACGAACAGCAGGGAGAGCGCGATGAACAGCAGATGCAGCAGGGGTTGACGCGTCGCTCTGGAACCCATCGCTTCAGAACCGATCGCTTTAGAACAGCGCCTTGTCAGGGGCGATGCGTCGGACGACCAAGTTGGCGGCGACGATCAGAATGAAGCCGGCCGCCGATTGGAACAGCCCGACGGCTGCGGCGATGTTCATGTCGCCGGAGACCACTCCGCGGAATACGTAGGTCTCGATCACGTCGGTCACCGGAAACAGGTAGCCGACCTGACGGGGAATCTGCCAGAACAGGCCGAAATCGCCTTTGATGAGACTGCCGAGCGCCAAGATCGTGAGTATCGTTATCAGCGGCGTCAGGTGCGGCAGGGAGATGGACGTCATCTTGCGCAGGCGGCCGGCGCCGTCCATGTCGGCCGCCTCGTACAGGCCGCGGTCGATGCCGGTGAGTGCGGCGTAATAGAACAGCATGTTGACGCCGACCCACTTCCACAGGTTCACCGAGATCAGGATGAACGGCCAATAGCGGCGTTCCGTATACCAGCTCACCGGCTCCAGGCCGGCGGTGGCCAGCAGCTTGTTGAAGACGCCGATCACGGGGTTGAGCAGCAGCCAGGTGAAGAACCCGACGATGACCCAGGACAGGAAGCGGGGCAGAAACATCGTCGTCTGGTAGTACTTGACCGCGGAACGGCTGGAGATTTCGTTGAGGAGCAACGCCGTGAGCACGCCGAAGACCGTGGTCGTCACGACGAACGCCACGCTGTAGCCGATCGTGTTGCGCATGAGCAGCGTGAAGTCGTGGGATGTGAACAGATAGTCGAAGTTTCTGAATCCGACCCATGGGCTGCGGAAGATGCCGCGGTTGAACTTGTAGTTCTTGAACGCCATGACGACGCCGCCCATCGGCAGGTAGTGAAACAGCAGCAGGTAGATCAGTGCCGGCGCGGCCAGCAGCGTGTATTCGAGCGACGAGCGGAGTCGTCGTCGCCGTAACGCGGTCAACGGCCCGACGCTCCGCTGGAGGGGTTACTCGGCGGGATCGGCCGATTCGCTTGGGGCGAACGGGTAGGGGCTGCCGGTGTCGTGCAGGTGCTGGATCAGGTGGTGGTACTTGAGCGTCTCCGCCAGCCTGCCGCGCCACTGCGGGGCGTAGAATGCGGTGTAGTCGGAGAAGTAGCGCCGGGTCTCCGGTGCGGTGCCGTTCAGGTAGTCCGGGGCCAGGAACCACGGCTGATCGCTGTACTGATCCAGCCCGCGCCGCGCCAGCGTCGCCTCCGTGACGCGCCGCTTGCGGAAGCTGGTCATGAAGGTAAGGCGCGGCGGCTCGCGGTGGTAGCGGCCGCGATGGATCACGATCTGGTTGAACAGCACGGCGTCGCCGGGCTGCAGGGCGAGACGGACCGCTCCGGGCATGTCGTTGGAGCGCCGGTTGGCGCCGTCGTCGTCGACGCAGATGTGGCGCTCCGCGTCCGTGAAGTCGCGCACGTGCGAGCCGGGGACCACTTGCAGGTCCTCGCTCGGCACCAGCGCGACCTGCACCTGCAGGCCGCTGCCGGTGATGTGGTCGCGCTGGTCGTCGGCCTCGGGGCCGATCGCGTCCTTGTGCCAGAAGCCGTCGAGCGGCTCGCCGGTGGGGTTGAAGTACAGGCTGGTGCCGGTGAACAGGGAGGGCTCGCCCAGCGCCTGGTCCACGGCATCCAGCACCTCGGGCGCCGCCGCGGCATCCAGGATGGCGGCCAGGTCCTCGGGCCGGCCGCGGTGGTAGCCGGGGTTGTTCAGGTGGCGCAGGTAGTTGGCGAGCGGGCCTACCGGCGGGTTGTCGCTCAGCGGGCGCTCCCGCCACTGGGCGAGCACGCGCTCGCAGATCGGCAGCAGCCGAGCGACCCGGTCGGCGTCGAAGATGCCGCGTACGACCGCATAGCCGTTGCGTCGGTACCGCTCTCCGGGGTCGGTGTTGATGGCGTGGTGCGGCGTTTCGGTCCTGGTCTCAGTCATCGTTCGAGCTCCTTTCAGGCATAGAGCCACTCGATGTCGAAGATGGCGCCCTTGAGCGACATGGCCGCCCTCCCGAGCTTGCCGGGATGGTCCGGGTTCTCCATCTGCGAGGTCAGGTAGGTGACGATCGCCTTCCCTGCACGCGTGTAGGAGCAGGCGACGTTGGTGAACTCGATGCCGGGATCGTCTTCCAGCTCCTTCGGCGGGCACCACGTGGATCCCCCATCCTTGGACACCGCGCAGGTCAACGGCGTGCGCTTGCCGGAGTGGTCGTAGGTGGGGTCGAACTCCGAGTGGTTCCAGATCAGCAGCACGTCGTCCGTGCCGGGGATGCGGGTCAGGCTCGGCATCGACTCGCAACAGGAGAGCCCGGAGCTCTGCGGCAGGCTCCAGGTCTTCCCGCGATCCGTTGAGCGGCTCAGGAACACGGAGCCGAGCTGGTTGCGCATGCACATCAGCAGTTGACCCTGCGCCGTCTCGACAATGTGGTTCTCCATGGTCCCGCGCAGCGGCAGGTGAACGAGGCTCGCCGGCGGCCGCCATGTGTGGCCATCGTCCTCGCTGACGAAGCAGCCGGACCGGCAGGTCATCGCCGGGTAGGAACCCCACACCGGCAGGTATTCGACCGACTTCAGCAGCCGCCCGTCGGCCAGGCGCGTGAAGGTGTGGTTGGCGCAGCCGTAGCCTTCGTGGTCCCAGATGCGGGTCTCGTCGCTCCAGGTGCGCCCGCCGTCGGCCGAGCGCCGCAGACAGCCCGAAGCCTGCAGCGGATCGTTCCACACCAGTTGGTGGTACTGCAGATAGAAGAACAGCAGCTCGCCGTCCGGCAGGACGATCAGGCTGGGGTTGTAGACGCTGTGGATGTCGCCGCCGGGCGACTGCTCGATGCGGTGCTCGCCCCAGGTGAGGCCGCCGTCGGTGGAGCGCATGGATGCGATGCTGGAGGGCGCCTCGTCATGCCCGCCCAGCTCGCTGGCATGCATCTCGATCCAGACCATGAACAGGCTGCCGTCGTCGAGCTGCACGATCGACGCCGAGTCGTTGCGCGGATGGGCGCCGGTGGCCGGCGCGATCTCCACGTAGGCGACCGTGCCTCCGGTGACCCTGCCTCCAATGACCGGGTCGTCGCTACGGCGGCCCTCCATCAGATCTTGCCCGCCTTGCGGAGGTCGTCGGCGAGCGTGTGCTGGTAGGCTTCGTGCTCCTCGGTGCTCTCCCGGGCGCTCACGCCGTAGTAGATCATGCCGACCGCACGGCGTTGCCGGCCGGCGGCGCGGTTGGCGCCGGCGCGATGGATGGTGAGCGCGTGATGGGCGATCAGGTCGCCGGCCGACGCGGGGCAGGCCACCTCGTCAGCCAGGTCGCTGCCGCTGCCGAAGTCCGGGACCCCCTGCGAGAAGCCCAGGGTGCGCGTGCGCTCATGATCGCGCACGCCGCGCAGGTGCGAGCCGCGCACGAAGCGCAGGCAGCCGTTCTCCTCGTCGACGTCGTCGAGCGCCAGCCACAGGGTCATCGCGGAGCAAGGCTCCAGGTGGAAGTAGAACCCGTCCTGGTGCGGGGGCGTCGCCTTGCTCAAGCCGCCGGGCGGCTTGATGAAGACCTGCTGATTGATGGGGCGGACATCCTCGCCCAGGAGCAGCGCCGCCATCTGCGGCAGCGCGCCGCGGTGCAGCAGGCCGTGGAAGTACCCGTCGTGATCGGCCAGGCGGATGAGCTGCTTGAGCGTCTCCGGCCGGCTCCTGTCCTCGTAGAAGGCGTCGGTATCGGGAATCCGCGGCACCACCTCGGTGATATAGCGGTCGAGCTCCGCCAGCACCTCGGCGACCTGCTCGGGCGAGCAGAAGTGCTCGATGCGGACGAAGCCGTCGGTCGCGAAGCGCTCCTCGGGCAAATCGCCGTTCCTCATGGGCTCGACCGTAGGAGCGGGCCGGCCGCCCGTCAACCTGCTACCCTGTCGCCATGCTGAGATTCGGCTGTGTGTCCTGCGACATCATGTTCGACACGGCCAGTCTGGCTCGCGGAATGCCGGCCCGACGGTACGGCTTCTACGCACGCGCGTGGGCCGGGGCGGCCGAACAGCCTGCCGGTGGGACGTGATATGTCTACGTACAACGGATCTGAGAACGACGAGAGGTGCGCGGACCGAGGACTCGTCACTCGAGTCGCTATCAGAAACTACAAGAGCATCGCCGCGTGCGACGTGCGGCCCGGGCCGCTCTCGTTTCTGGTTGGTCCGAACGGCTCCGGCAAGAGCAACTTTCTTGACGCGCTGCGGTTCGTCGCCGACGCACTGCGCGGGTCGTTAGGGGACGCCCTTCTGGAGCGCGGCGGCATCGACGAAGTGCTGCATCGGTTCGGCAAACGCACCGCCGACTTCGGTATTCGTCTCGACTTTCGATTGCCGGATGCTCAGGGTCACTACACCTTCATCACGACAACGGACGGGCGAGGAGGCTATGCCGTACAGCGGGAGGAATGCGTTGTGGATCCCGCCGGCGGCGGATCGCCGCATTACTATGAGGTCGAAGCAGGTCAGGTTGTGAGGAGTTCCATCCGCTACCCGCCCGTATGCACGAGCGATCGTCTGTTTCTGGTGCCCGTGTCGAGCCTGCCGGAGTTCCGGCCAGTGTATGACATGCTGACCGGAATCGAGATCTACCAAATGGAGATTGACCGGATCCGCGAGTGGCAACGGTACGATCCGAGGCCTCGGCTGAAGAGAAACGGAAGTAACCTCGCGAGCATTCTTGCCGACATGGAGGGACGCGCTGCGGATGGGACGAGGATCATCAAGGAGTATCTGGCAGCGGCGGTGCCTTCAATACTGGACTTCGAGTCGCGCGAAATGGGCCCCCGGCTGACGGTGGAGTTCCGGCAGGCCGGAGGTTCCCCGAAACTCTCCGAGTGCTTTCTTGCGAATGACATGTCGGACGGCGTCCTGCGCATGCTGGGCGTGCTCGTGGCGCTCTTCCAGGGTGACCGCCAGCACGGCACGGGTCCGAGTCTGGTCGGTATCGAGGAGCCTGAGACGGCTCTGCATCCCGAGGCTGCGTCCATGCTCGTGGATGCCCTTGGGGAAGCGAGCGAACGTGTGCAGGTGATGGTCAGCAGTCACAGCGCTGACTTGTTGGACGAAAAGGCGGTTCAGGATGACTCGATTCTGGCTGCTGGCTTCAAGCAGGGCAGGACGAACATCGGCCCGCTGGACGCTGCAATGCGTTCGGTCATTCGCGATCGCATCTCCACGGCCGGCGAGCTTCTTCGGATCGGCTACACGAGCCCGGATCCCGAGCTGTCGGTCCCCCGCGAGGACAATCCGTTTCGCAGCAGAAACTAAAGCGATGGCGCGCATCGTCCCGATCTCGCACGAGCCAGAGGAACTCGAAGCGACCGGCGGATTCAGGTGGTGCTGGCCAATATCGAGTACGAGGCGTGGTTCCTCGCCGCTGCCGATTCCATCGCCGGGCTCCGGGGGATCGACGATGACGCGTTGCCGCCTGACGACCCCGAGTCGATTCGAGACGCGAAAGGATGGCTCACGCAGCGCATGACGCCCGGGCGATCGTATCGGGAAGTACGGGATCAGCCGGCGCTCACCGCGAGAATGGACTTGCAACGGGCGCGCGTGAGCGCGCCATCGTTCGACAAGATGTGGCGCGCGGTGGAGGAACTGCTCAGGTGACGACGCTGCGGCGTCACGGGCCGGCCGGCCGTCAACCTGCTATCCTGTCGCCATGTCCTCCGTGACCTTCGACTGGGCGAGCAGCCGCTGGCAGGACCCCTGGACCGGGACCGAAGTGGTGCGCCTGGTGCCGGAGGAAGGTCTGCACGTCCACATCAACTACTTTCGTTCGACCGCGTTCACGCGCGACGGCACCAAGCTGGTGCTGCGCGGCGACGATCCGGAAGGCCGCCGGCCGTCGTGCATCTGGGTCATCGACCTGCAGAGCGGCCACGCCGAGCGCGTCCACGAGTACCGGGTTCCCGACGACGGGAGCGCGGGTCTCGCCGGCTGGGCGGTCTCGCCTCGATCCCATCTGCTGCACGTGGCCGAGCGCTCGGGAGACCGGTCGGAGATCGTGCGTATCGACCTGGACGACGGGAAGGCGACCCGAATCGAGTCCGACCGCCCGCTGCCGCATATCGTGTTCGCCGAGTGCACGGCCGACGACCGCTACGCGTTCGCCTACGAGGCGTTGAAAGACCGCGACTTGCCCGCCGGCACGACGCCGCTGGAGCGGGCGGCGATCCTGGGCTCGGAGCCCGGCCCCAACCTGATGTACCGGATCGACCTGGAGACGGGGGCGGTCGACACCGTCGTGGAGACCGACGAGTTGTGGGTCGGCCATCCCAACCCCAATCCGGTCGATCCGGCACTCTTCATGTGCTGTCAGGAGGGCTACTACTTCACCGAGCGCTACCGGCGCCCGGTCGACATGCAGCGCCAGCGCATCATCGACCTGTCCACCGGCCGCTGGCTCGACCTGCAGGGAAAGTTGCGCTCGCGCGGCACCCACGAGCACTGGAGCGCCGACGGCGCGCGGGTCTATTCGCACGGCTGGCCGTTCGCGTGCCACGCCATCTACGTGAACGACCTGGAGCGGGAGCGCGCGACCCGCTACATCGGGCGCCCGCACGTGGGCAATTCCATCCACATGACCCCGGCGCCCGACGAGTCGTTCATGACCGGCGACGGGCGCAGCTTCAGCATCGTCGACCTCGGCCTCATCGAGAGCCTGGGGCAGGACGCGAGTCCCACCTCGACCCATCCGTGGGACGGGCTGCACAACAGCGCCTCCGCCACCGAGGTCATCTGGAAATTCGAGCTGCCCGAGCGGACGCTGTGGCCGGAGGTGCGGGAGTTCCAGACCGAGGACGAGGCGCACCAGGCGATCGCCGCCAACCCCGATCACGTGGTCACCACCACCCCGGTATGCCGCTTTCGCAGCATGCCGCGGCTGAAGATGCGCGCCGGCCGTTTCGAGACCAACGTGCACGTCACGCGCGACAGCCGCTGGGCGGTGTTCCAGTCGGTGAGCGAGCAGGGGCTGTACGAGGTGTGGGCCGCGCGCGTGAAGTAGCGCCCCAAAACCGTGGCCTGCGGCTCTGCGGATCGCCTTTGCCGATGCGGTGACGGGTCTTGCCCTGGCGGACTTCACGGCGGCGCGCGTGGGCGGCGACGCGGCGGCGGTGTCGGACCTTGCGGAGGCGGAGACCGAGAGCGCGTCCGCGCTGACGGGGCTGGTGCTGGTGGATGCCGGATCGGGCGCGGAGGTGGTGCTTGCGGACCGGGATGCGCTGGTGCTGGCCGACCCGGCGAACGGCAGCTACGGGCTGGCGGCGTCGGTGGCGGCGGATGCCGGTGTGGGCAGCGTGCGCCTGGAGCTTTCGGCCGCGAAGACGGTGACGGCGACGGACAACGCGGCGCCGTATTCGCTCCACGGAGACGAGGACGGCACGGTCTCGGGTGCGGGCGTGAGGAAGGCGAAGCGCAAGACCCGTGGGAGCAACCAACACTGGACGATCACGGTCGAGCCCGCCGGATGGGTCGACGTGTCGTTCGTACTTCCGGGAGGACGCGCCTGCACCGCCCCGGGAGCGATCTGCACGGCCGACGGCAAGGTACTCGTGAACACGGCGGGGGCGCGCATCCGCGACGCCGAAGCGACCGGGACGATCGTCAACAGCGACCGGTTGCCGCGGGCCTGGCTGGCGCGCTTCGGGCGCACGGCGGCCGGGCACGTGCTGGACGCGGTGAGCGATCGGCTCGCCGCTCCGTCCGGCGACGGGCAGGTGACCGTCGCCGGGCAGCGGCTGAGTGCGGCGCCGGCCGCGGACACGCCCGCGTACGACGATCCGTTGCAGCGCGGGGAAGAGCCGCGCACGATGCAGCTTGCGGAGTTGGTGGACGGCAGTTCGTTCGCCGTGTCGGCCGCGCCGGTCGCGGAGCTGGAGCCCGCCGGCGGCGAGGACGGCGGGCGGTGGAGCGTCTGGGGCCGCGGCGGCTGGTCACGCTTCGAGGGCGCGCGGGGCGAGCTGTCCCTGGACGGCCAGGTGATCACCGCCACGGTGGGCGCCGACTACGAGCGCGACCGGCTGCTGGGCGGCCTGGCGGTGGCGTACAGCGCCAGCGACGGCACCTTCGACCACGCCGCCTCGGGCCGGCGGCTTCGAGGTGACCGCCACCGCCGACCACCGGATCGCGGCGTGGCGCTGAGCGTGGCTCCCTCCTGGGGCACCACCGCCACCACGGCCGCAACGCTGTGGTCGCTGCCCGACGCCGCGCGTCTGGCCGCGGATGGGCCGGCGCACCCGCAGACGGGTGCGCGCCTGGCCGCCGAGTTCAGCGACGGCCAGGACGCGCTCGGCGGGGCCGCGACGGTGAGCCCGTACGCCGGTCTGACCGTGGCCGACAGCGGCACCCGCGCTTGGCGGGTGGGCGCGCGCTTCCGGCACGACGCATCGCTCAGCCTGAGCCTGGAAGGCACCCGCAGCGAGAACGTCGGCGCCGCCGACCCGAAGCACACCGTGGAGCTGCGCGCCTCCCTGCGCCACTGACGAAGTCGGCGCACGCCATTGCCTCTCGCGCCGTGGAACCTGATGGAGCCAGTGCCTTAGTGAACACGCCACCGGCGTATGGCCGAGCTGTTTCGGTACGCGGGCGACCATGACATCCCGCTGTACGTGCTGATCGACACCTGCCACAGCCCACCTCCCGGTAGCCGGCAGGTGTGACGACTCCGCTATCGTTGCGTTTCCCCGCCGAGCCGGGGAGTGTCACTTTCCATTGGGTCCGCGTATGATGGCTGCCGTCGGCTGGGGTCCTTCCGTGTCCGTTGGATGCGGTCGTGGTGCTCGCGCGTTGACTGCCGGGACGCTCAGGGTTGGGTTGCCGCTTCGGAACGGACAACGGGGTCGTCACTGGAGGACAGATGTACTATTTCCCGAACCCTGCGCATAAGACCGCAACGACCGAAGCCGGGCCTCCAAGATGGCGTCCTGACAAGGAGCCTTGCCCGGGAATGACGCCGCGGGAGCGAACTACGCTGTTGCAGGAGTCGGTCGCAAAGGACCCTGATTCACCGACATCGCAACGGTTTGCCGTTCGGCGCGGCGCGTCTGGACTGAAATTCTTCACGGCTCGAGTGACCCGGGTGGTGAATGACGATGTCGAATATCACGGCTATCCCACGTCCCAGGTACCCGGAAGCGTCCTGAGGCGGTTCCGGGATCAGGGCCGGATTACCAAAGCGGAATATCGCAGCCTGTTGAAGCGGCTCGGCTGAAGATGTTGATCGGCAACTGCAACGACTTGGCCATCGAGATTCTTCCGCTTACACCGACCTGGGAGCGCCGCTATCTCCCCGAACGGTCGGCGTGGGCGCAACTGGCAATCTGGGTGCGCGGCAAGAACCTGTGTGAGAACCTCTTGGACGGGTCGCAGTCCGTTCGAGCGGGCATCAACGTACCGCTGGCTCCCGTCGCCGATTGGCTGGTGCGGTCCTGGACATTCATCGAGTTCGAGGAGGGGCCCGGGTGCTTTCCGCTTCGCAGCTCGTTGCGCGATACCCTCCGCGACTGGGGAAATACCGCTGCGCGGACCGGATTCACGGAAGACCAGTGGTTCGATGCCCGCGAGCTGTGGTGGACGCGACACTTCCTGTCCGCCGGAGCGGACGGCGCCCGGTTGCCGAACGTCTCCCTGATCCGGACCGGCGATCGGCTGGTCATCGAATGGGGGCCGGCCGAGTTCCCCGGCGACCATGCTCCCCGATTCGTTTCGGAGAACGGCCAGGCAGTGATCGGTTGGCTCGTCGGCGAGGAGATCTTCGCCGAGTTCGTGGCGTTCGTAGCCAAGTGGCTCCGGGAGGAGGGTCTGGGTGCCGTCTATCCGTGGGTGCGCATGCAGGACCCGCTGCACGAGCGGGAGTCCAGCTTCGACGAGAAACTGCGGGCCTACACCGGGATCGACCCGGCTATTCTGTACGAGTGGACGGCTGCGAACACGGAAGCCGGCCTCCGTGAGCAACTCGGAATCCCTGCCGGCTGCGAGGATCCTGGTAGTAGCGTCATCACCCAGGTGCTGCGGGATCTGCCACCGGACGTTTCTGAATCGGTGCGTCGTCAGGTGTGGCGGCTGGATCGGGAGATCCACACGGTGACGAACTTCGACGATACGTTGCGGGCGATGGCCGGTGATGCAGCGGAGAGTGGCGGTCATGCGGAGTCGGCAGGGCATCAGGCAGCCCGCGCGGTTCGGTATCATCTCGGTCTGGATGGGAAGCCGATCGACGACGTCGAAGAGCAGCTCAAGGAGCTCGGAGCTGAAGTGATCGATTCCGGCGTGGAGTGCCTCCGGGAGAGGATGCTGGTCGGCTCCCGACAGGGGCGCGGCGCGGCCGTCGTAATCAACCGGACACCGCGCACCGAGACGCCGTGGGGCCGACGATTCGAGTCGGCCCGAGGCTTGGGCCACCTGCTGATGGATCCCTATCGTGAAGAGGCGCTCGGAGCCGCCTCGACCACCTTCGCGCAGCCGTGGGCCAGACGACGTTCGGGGGCGTTCGCGGCCGAGTTGCTTCTGCCGAGGGAGGCGTTGCTCGAAGATGCCGGACATCTCGATTCGGCCGCCGAGCCGGTGACGTTCGACCGGATTATGGGAAGGTACCGGGTCGGGGCGAGAACTGCCGCCTTTCAGCTCTGGAATCACGGGTTGCTCTCCAGCAGCCAAGTCCGCGACGAGTTGATCGATTGTTTCTCCGGCGGTGTGGCAGGATAAGCGCTTCGGCCGAGTCCACGGCTGGCCGTTCGTGTGCCACGCCATCTACGTGAACGACCTGGAGCGGGAGCGCGCGACCCGCTACATCGGCCGGCCGGGAATCGGCGATTCGATCCACATGACCCCGGCACCCGACGAGTCGTTCATGACCGGCGACGGCCGCAGCTTCAGCATCGTCGACGTCGGACTCATCGAGAGCCTCGGGCAGGACGCGAGCCCGACCTCGACCCATCCGTGGGATGGGCTGCAGCGCAATCGCTCCGCCACCGAGATCATCTGGAAGTTCGAGCCGCCCGAGCGGACGCTGTGGCCGGAGGTGCGGGATTTCCAGACCGAGGACGAGGCGCACCAGGCGATCGCCGCCAACCCCGATCACGTGGTCACCACCACCCCGGTGTGCCGTTTTCGCAGCATGCCCCGGCTGAAGATGCGGGCCGGCCGTTTCGAGACCAACGTGCACGTCACCCGCGACAGCCGCTGGGCGGTGTTCCAGTCGGTGGGCGAGCAGGGGCTGTACGAGGTGTGGGCCGCGCGCGTGAAGTAGGCGCTACTCTCTTCGGAACTCGTCGAACAGCCGCGGCAGGTCGACCGCCGACGCGTCGCCGTCGTGCACGACGACCCGATAGCGGAACAGGAGTCTCCCGCCGGCCGGCAATCGGTGATCGGTGTCGAAGAACGGGCTCGGGCCGAAGAACCCGTAGGCGCGCGCCCGAAACAGGGTCGGGAGATTGGCCGGGTGGTTCATGACCGTGATGCCCAGCGCGTGCTCGCCGAGGGAGCCTGAGTAGTCGACCCAGTCGGCCACCTGTTCGTTGATGGCGTCGCACCCCGAGCGGCCGGTGGAGTCGGTGACCAGCCCCCCGTCCTCCTCGTCCAGCGCATCGGCGACGCGGATGCCGAGGTAGCTGTGCCCGTCCTGTCCGAAGTAGAGCTCGCCGTCGGTCGCCTCGAACTCCGAGTCGATGTCGATGGTGTAGCAGCCGCTTCCCAGGGCGACGCGTACGGTTCGGTGTTCGGTGCATATGCGTTCCGGCTCGCTGCCGTCGGTGCCCTCGGCCGGCGCGAAGAACTTCCGCAGCGGCTCCGGCACGTCCACTTTCGGCACCCATTCGTTACGGGTTTCCAGGGCGACCGCATCGTTTTCGGTCCTCAGTTTCGCGTCGACCAGGACGATGTCGCCCGACGGGAACGGCCGGTAGAGCGCGAACGGCGGATAGCAGTCGTGGTAGAAGTTGTGCCCGTTCAGCCTGCCCAGCCCCATGAAGATCGACTTGTGATGGTTGAAGTTGGCCGCTCCGCTGGTCGTGACCGGCAGACCCGACAGGGTGTGGACCGGCTCGATGTTCGGGAACGCCTTGAAGAAATCCCCGTATTGAGGATTTCCCTTGTTGTAGGCTGTCAACAGCCGTCCCCGGTAGAGAATCTTGTAGCGATGCGGTTCGTCCACCCAATCCAGGGTACCATTCATTTCTGCTTCCTCCCGCGCTGGAAGATTGGAACACGACGGGGTCACCTTGACAACGCATCCCCGGCGACGCAACATGGCCCGTTGGTCCTCACACGACAGAAAGGGACCAAGGAGGTGCTCAATGCTCAGGAAAGCGACGCTAATCCTTGCGGCACTGCTACTTGCCGTGCCCTTTGTCGCGGTAGCACAGACCTACAACGAGGCGCCGATGCTGGCGGCACGAGTAGCGGCCGGGGAGTTGCCACCGGTCGACCAGCGGCTCCCCGAGAATCCGTTTGTGGTCGAGCCGTTCCACGAGATCGGCGAATACGGGGGGACCCTGCGGATGCAGGTCCTCACCTTCGATTGGGGGCCGATCCCAGTCGGAACGCAGAACCAGCAGTCGAGCCTGACGATGGTCGATGCCGATGGAGCCAACAGCCTGGGGCTGCGGCTGCTTGAACATATCGAGTTTGCAGACGATTTCACCAGCGTGACCATGCGACTGCGCAAGGGGTTGAAGTGGTCGGATGGCCAGCCCATGACGGCGGACGACATCCTCTTCATGTGGAACGACGTCCAGCAGAACAAGGAGCTCCGGCCGAACCCGTGGGGGACTTGGGTCGTCGACGGTGCATTCGTGCAGGTGGAGAAAATCGATAACGAAACCGTGCGATTCCTGGCGGCTGCTCCGATCCCGTCCTGGGAAACGCAGCTCAAGACCGGTGCCACGCAGCAGGGCGCATTCTACGCGCCGCAGCACTACCTGCAGAAGTGGCATGCCGATCACAACGAGGATGCGGCGGCGGTGTCCAAGGAGGAAGGCTTCGACGGCTGGACGCAGGCGTTCGAGTTCCACGCGGACTGGTGGACCGCTCGCGACATGGACACGCCGCGAATGTACACGTGGATTCTCACAGACAGCAATCCGTCCGCGAAGCTGTTCGAGCGCAATCCTTATTTCTGGCAGGTGGATACCGCCGGCAATCAGCTCCCCTACATCGACCACGTGCAGTCGGAGGTCGTCAGTCTGGAAACCTGGAACCTGAAGATACTGAGCGGGGAAGCCGACTTTGCGCGGCACTTCGCGTCGCTGAACAACTTCCCTCTCTACAAGGAGAACGAGGAAGCCGGCGGCTACACGACGTACCTGCAGAACAGCCTGGTCGGCAACGACGTCGCGCTCGGATTCAACTTCAACCAGGAAGATGCGGTCCTGCGCGCGCTGTACCACGACATCAAGTTCCGCAGGGCGTTGTCGGTGGCCATCGACCGGGACGAGATCAGCGAGGAGGTCTATTTCGGGCAGGCGGTGCCGCGCAGCAACGTGCCGATTCCTTCGTTGGGCTACTTCAAGCCGGAGTGGGAGACCGCGTGGTCCCAGTACGATCCTGATCTCGCCAACCAACTGCTCGATGAGGCGGGTCTGACCGCGCGCGACCGCGACGGCATCCGGCTGCGCTCCGACGGCGAACCGCTGGAGGTCACCATCCTGTACGCGGAGTACAAGCAGACCGTGACCGCTACCCTGGAGCTGGTGCAGGAGTACTGGGAAGACGTCGGGGTTAAGACCGTTCTGGACAACCAGCCGCAAGGCGCCCCCTACGGCGCCGCGATCAGCGATCCGGACCATCCGATGAACGCCTGGGAGCATTCCCGGTCGGATGGGATCAACTCCTGGCTGCATCCCTGGCATGATTACCTGAACGGCGGCTCCAAGTGGGTGCCCCGGTGGTCCATCTGGTCCAGAATCGTGGACGGTGGGGAGGAGTACGATCGCCCCGGAGACACGATCACGTACGATCTGGTGAAGGAGCGGTTCCAATTCCTCAAGGCATGGCAGTTGACGCAACCCGGCTCGGCCGAGCACACCCGCATGGGCCAGGAGTACTTCGACTGGTGGACCGATCAGGTCTGGACGATCGGCACGGTGGGACTACCGCCGGCGCCGTTCACCTCCAAGAACGGGCTGGGGAATGTCGGCTTGCCCGATGTGGATTTCCCGCGTACCCATGACGTGTTGCGACCGACGGCGTTCGCCTCGCAGTGGTACTGGAAGGACGCCGCGCGCCGCAACGAGTAGCGCGCACGCCGACGAGCGAGCGAAAACACAGGGGTGGTTCTCGGAGTTCGGGAGCCGCCCTTTTTTTTTACACCGACCGCGCTATGAGCTTCTGAGGGAGAGACCATGCACGGGTATATCGGGCGCCGCCTGGCATACATGGTCGTCGTATTCCTCATGGTCTCGGTGGTCACGTTCATCATCATCCAACTGCCCCCCGGTGACTACGTGACCCAGGTCGTCACCGACATGCGCAATCGCGGTTTGGCAGTGGACGAGCAGGCCGAGATCGCGCTTCGGCGGCAATACGGGCTCGACAGACCGCTGTGGCAGCAGTTCGCGAGGTGGTTCGGAAACCTGGTCCAGGGCGACTTCGGCAGATCCCTGCAGTACCAGCAGCCGGTGTCGAAGCTGATCGGTGAGCGGCTTGCCCTGTCGATAGGGATCTCGATCCTGACGCTTCTTTTTACCTATCTGTTGGCGGTGCCGATCGGGATCTACTCGGCAACCCACCAGTATTCGATGACCGACTACGCCTTTACGGTGTTCGGCTTCGTCGGCCTGGCGACGCCGAACTTCCTGCTGGCGCTGATCCTGATGTTCGTCTTCCTGAAGTACTTCGGGATCAACCCGGGGGGGCTGTTTTCCGCCGAGTATGTCTTCGCCCCATGGAACCTGGCCAAGGTCGTCGATCTGGCGGCGCACCTGCCGATCCCCTTGATCGTGATCGGCACCGCCGGCACGGCCGGCATCATCCGCGTCATGCGCGGCAGCCTCCTGGACGAGTTGAAGAGACAGTACGTCATCACCGCGCGCGCCAAGGGACTGGGTGAAAACCAGCTCCTGTTCAAGTATCCGCTCCGCGTCGCGCTGAATCCGATCGTCAGCACCGTCGGCTGGCTCCTGCCGGCGATCGTCTCGGGAGAGACCATCACCGCCGTGGTGCTGACGCTGCCCACCGTCGGGCCGCTCCTCCTGCAATCGCTCATGGCGCAGGACATGCAGCTTGCGGCCAGCATGGTGATGTTCCTCACGGTGCTGACGGTGATCGGAACCTTCGTCTCGGACCTGGTGCTGGTTCTGGTCGATCCGCGGATTCGCTACGAGAAGAGAGTGTGAGCGATGTTGGCGCAGCGGGAGACGAGCGCAGAGGAACGCTACTACCTAGCCTCCCAATGGCAGCTCATGTGGCGCAAGTTTACCAGGCACAAGCTCGCCATCATCGGCGGCGTCGTACTGACGATCTTCTACGTCGCGGCGATTTTCTGTGAGTTCTTCGCTCCCTACGACCTGCGCGAGCGCAACCCGGATCGCAACTACACCCCACCACAGATACCTCGCTTCGTGGACGCCGACGGCGGCTTCCACCTGCGGCCGTTCGTCTACGGACTCACCGAGAGCAGGGATCCGGAGACGTGGCGCAACATCTACACCCTGGACCGCAGCCAACGGTTTCCGCTGCAGCTCTTCGTGCGCGGTGACCCCTACAGGATGTGGGGGATCTTTCGCTCCGACCTGCACTTCTTCGGCGTGCAGGGAGAGCGGGTGTTTCTGTTCGGCACCGACAATCTGGGGCGTGACCTGTTCAGCCGCACGCTCTACGGTGCTCGTATCTCGCTCTCGATCGGCCTTGTCGGCGTGGCGCTGAGCTTCCTGCTGGGATGCATCCTGGGCGGCATCTCGGGGTACTTCGGCGGCGCCGTGGATACCTTCATCCAGAGGGTCATCGAGTTCCTGATCTCGATACCGACGATCCCGCTGTGGCTCGCCCTGTCGGCGGCGCTGCCGGTCGGATGGCCGCCGGTGCGGGTCTACTTCGGGATCGTGGTGATCCTGTCGATCGTCGGCTGGGCCGGCCTTGCCCGCGTGGTGCGCGGCAAGCTCATCAGCGTGCGGGAGGAGGACTTCGTCCGCGCCGCGGTGATCGCCGGCGCCGGCGACGGTGCCGTGATCCGGCGGCACCTGCTGCCGGCGTTCTTGAGCTACCTGATCGTCAACGTCACCCTGTCGATACCGGGGATGATCCTGGGAGAGACCGCGCTGAGCTTCCTGGGGCTCGGGCTGCGCCCGCCGGTGGTGAGTTGGGGGGTGCTGCTGTTCGACGCCCAGAACGTGCGCACCGTGGCGCAGAACCCGTGGCTGCTGATCCCGGCACTATTCGTGATCGCGGTGGTCCTGGCCTTCAACTTCGTTGGGGACGGCTTGCGCGATGCCGCGGACCCCTACAAATAGCGCTCGACGAGCCTTCCGAGGAGGAATCGACATGAACGTACCGATCGCACCCGAGCTCACCTTCGAGTGGGCGGAGAGAAGCTGGCAGGACCCCCTGACCGGCACGCGGGTGGTCCGCCTTTCACCCGACCGGAAGATGCATTTTCGCAACAATTACTTCTACAACAACCTGATGACCTTCGACGGCAGGTACGCCGTCTTCATGGGCTTCGAGGACATAGAGGACGGGATCGCCGCGGGCACGCGGTCGCTGTGGGCGCGCGACATGATCACCGGAGAGGTCCGTGACCTGGGTCCCATCCCGGCGGTGCCCGAGTCGCTCGTCGCGTACTTTCAATACCATGGCGGCTGCGTCGTGCACTTCGCGGCGGCCCGCTACTCCCATCGGGTGAACGTGCTGGACCCCTCGGACCCCGATGCCTGGGCGATCATCCAGGTGGACATCGACACGGGTGAGCGGCGCCGCATCGTGCCGTCGGAGCCGATCCGCTACCCTTATTTCGCGAGCTTCGACGCCTCCGAGCGGTTCTACTACTGCCCGCGCAAGGAAAACTACGAGCTGATGCAGACGATGACGCCGAACCAGTTCCAGGATTCCAAGAACGAAGGACCGGGTCACCAGGAGATGTTGCGGGTCGACCTGGAAACCGGTCAGGTCTCCGTCGCCCATGAGAATGTCCATAGAGACGGAAGGCGCTTCAATCTCGAGCACAGCAACCCGCATCCGGTTCTGCCGAACCTGTTCCTGTCGGGAGCGCACATCATCGACCTCGACACGGGAGAGTGGCTCGATCACTGCGACGACGGCGTCAGAGCGCGATGGCACGGTCAGGGGTATTACCACTGGGCGCTCGACGGCAAGCGGATCTACACGAAGCAACTCGCCTCACCGCACGTGCAGTGCCTGTCGCGCATCGACCTGGAGACGGGAGAGAACCGCTGGTTCGCATGCCCTCCACACACCGGTCTTTCCGTCCACGCCCACATCGCTCCGAACGAGCAGTTCGTCGTCGGCGAGGGATACGACTTCGACGAGAACCACTTTCCACCCGATCTCCGAGCGCTGCTGCAGCAGCGCCTGGATGAGGGGGTGGAGCCGCGCTGGTCGGCGTTCTACCTCACCGGGCTGCCCGTGCTGTCCGGCACCGTGCCGCCCGCGCCGATCTCGAACGGCGCTGAGACCATCTGGAAGTACGTGCTCCCCGAGGAAAGCGTGCTGGACGATGAGAAGTACTGGCAGGACTACGACCAGATGTATCGAAGCTATCATCTGGACCCCGAGTCGCTGGACGCCGACCTGCTGCGCGAGCCCGACAAGACGGTCACGACCACGCCGATCTGCACGTATCGGACGATGATGCGCTCGCCCAAGGTGCTCGGCCACCGGCTCGAAGCCAACGCCAGCGTCACCCCGGACAGCCGCTGGGTGGTGTTCCAGTCTTCGAGCGAAGACGACTACTTCGAGGTGTGGGCCGCACGCGTCCCGGACTGACGTGTGCCGGACTGACGCGGACTGACGTGAGACCGCTTCAGGCCTTGAGCCAGCGGTCGAACCAGGCGAACGCCTCGTCCTGCATCGGCAGATCGAACTTGTGGGGACCATCGTAGAACGAACAGCGATAGCGCTCGGCCATCCCTGCCTTGCGGTAGACGGCATTCAGCATCCGGTCGGCAGCTTGCATCTCGGCGCGGGTATACAGCTCGTCCTGTCGCGTGTTGAGCACCATGGTCGGCAGCGGCGCGCGCAGGGAGAGGATGTCGGGGAAGTCCAGCTCCCGCGGCAGCAGCGGCACGTAGGCCATCCAGGTGTGCACGAAGCACTTGTTGAGCAGAAAGTCGCGCCAGGTGGTCATGAATCCCACACAGACCGAGCAGCGGATCCGGTCGTCCAGGCCGGCCAGGAACACCGTGCGCAGCCCGCCGCCTGACAGGCCGCCGCAGCCGACCCGATTCGGATCGACGTCGTCCCGCGCGCACAGGTAGTCCAGCGCGCGCTGGTCTTCGACGCTGAAGACGCCGGGCCACGTCGTTCCCGCGCAGAAGAGCGACTTCGCGATGAGGTTCTCGAGCGGCCCGGCGAATCGGTTGTACGCCTCGATCTCCTCCGCCGGCTCCTGCTCGGACACCGTCCACGAGGAGGTGTCCATGCCGTGCCACTCGGTCGGGTCGACGTCGGCGATGCGGCGCACCCTGCCCGTGATCGAGTGCACGGCATAGCCGGGAAGGTCGGCCGCGAGCACGCGCCGGCTCGCGAAGGAGAACGCGTCGTGAACGAGCACAGCGTAGCCGCGCCTGGCGATCTGGTTGGCCCATCCCACGCCGCCGTAGGCCGACTCCTGATGCCGAACCATGTCCGGATGGGGCCGGTCGGAGGTGCGCGTGATCTTGCGCCTGCCGAAGTAGTGGTTGCCGCCGTGGTCGTGCAGAGCGAGCACGGCCGGCAGGGGCCCCTGCGCGCCGGCGGGCTTCAGGAACAGGGCGCGGGTGGGAGGACCGTAGGGAAGGCGCCATTCCAGCTCCTCGACGTGCAACCCGTCGTAGGTGAATTGCCGGTGTACCCGAGCGTCCGGCCGGCCGCCGCACTCCGGCTGCGCGATCCGTTCCAGAAGGCGCCCGCGGGCCGCCGACCGCCACTCGTCGACATCCGTCCACCGGTCGGATCGGAACGATTGCGTCGGGGGCTCCGGTCCCGTCAAACCCGCTGCCCACGTCCCGAAGGCGCCGATCATCGTCCGCGGTGTCTCGGTCCTGTGACCCTCGCTCATCCGCTCTCAGCCCTCAGCGACTCAGTTGCTGCACCATCCACGGTATCGACTCGCCGCCGTGGAACATGTGCCCTCCGGCGTACCGGTGGAGTCCCAGCCGCTCGCGCGCACCGAGCAGCGTATACGCCTCCGCGACCATGTCGAAGGCGGGTTGATACGGATAGCCCGCGTCCGCATCGCCGGACTCCACGAACTGCGGCCGCGGGGCGATCAGGGCGGAGATATCGGGCATGTCGCACAGGCGGCCGATGCCGAAGGGGTGGTGGCAGATGCAGTGGCTGTGCCAGACGGTCTGCACGAAGGTGGTGAAGAAGCCCGAAAGCACCACCGCCCGCACGCGGCGGTCCAGCGCGGTCAGCACCTGCGACAGCCAGCAGCCGCCCGACAGGCCGGCGCAGCCGATGCGACGCGGATCCACGTCGGGACGCGCCGCCAGCAGATTGAGAGCCGCCATCAGGTCGAACACCCGCAGGCCGGTCAGGTCCAGGCCCATGTGGTTGAGCCGGACCCACAGTGCCTGACAGGCGCCGGGGCTCTTCTTCGGGTCGTGCTCGGGGCCGCCGCCGCGCTCGCCCATGCCGGCGTGCTCCGGCGCCAGGGCGACCAGGCCGCGGACGGCGAACTCGTGCGCGTAGGGGACGCCGACGTTGGCGACCGCCGCCTGTTGCGGGTCCGCCACCGCACGGCTGTTGCCGTTGACGTGTCCGTGCGGACACAGGACCGCCGCCCGCGGGGCTGCCGGTTCATCGTCATCGTCGGGCACCAGCAGGTAGGCGCGCGCCCAGTTGCCCGGCAGGGTCTCGTACGCCAGCTTGTGGCGCCGGTAGCCGTCGCACTCGACGGTCTCCAGGACGAGCGGCTGCGGGAGCGGCACCGGGCCGAGCTGCGGCAGGGCCAGCGTGCGTCGCAGGGCGCGGCGCAGGCGGCCTCGCCAGGAGCGCCACGCCTGCGGATCGTCGGTCCGGGGGTAGGGCAGCGCGCGCTCGAAGTCGAAATAGCGGTCGTTCAGATAGCGGAGCGTGCTCGGCAGCTCGTGCGGCCCGAGCGGATAGAGCGGCTCTATGAGCGGCTGGCCGGTAGGGGTGACCCGTCTCATGCCGAGCTCAGGGTGTGGTCGATCCCCAGCTTGATCGAGCGCTCCGGGTGCTCGTTCAGCTCCAGGTAGGCTTCGGCGGCGCGCGCCATCGGCACGATCGGATCGACCAGATCCTCGGCCTGCAGCCTCCCTTCCTCCAGCAGCGCCACCACCTCGGGCTTGATTCTTTCGTCCCAACTGTATTCGCGCGGCTGCGGCGGAGCCGCGGCTCGACTGGAGATGATCGTGAGCTGATTGCGGTGCCACTCGCCGGACAACAGCAGGCCCTGCGCCGGTCCGGTGTAGTAGGCGGTCGATGCCACCCGTCCCTGAAAGCGCGTCGATCGGAGGGCGTCGTACAGGGCGGCATGGGAGCTCGAGGTCTCGATCGACACGTCGACCCCCAGGTTGCCGGTCGTCTTCTTGATCGCAACGCCGACGTCGACCTCCGTAGGGTCGAAGACGGCGTCGGCGCCGTGGGCGGCCGCGGCGGCGCGCCGCCGCTCGATCGGGTCGCTGGCCGCCACCCAGCGCGCTCCCGACAGCTTCGCCATCTGCACCGCCATCTGACCGATGGCGCCGAGTCCGAAGACCGCCACCCGCTCACCCAGCCGCACCTGACCGTCGCGGATGCCGCCCAGGGCATACATCGCCGCCTCGTCGTAGACCAGGTTCTGGTTGGAAACCGCAGGCGGCACGGTGCGGAGAGAGAAATGCTCTACCGAGATGACGTGCGTATCGGCCACGCTGCCGTGCGCGTAGACCCGATCGCCCACGTGCACCGTCTGGATCGCCTCGCCGACCGCCGTGACGATGCCGACGAATCCCTCGCCGAGCTTCTTGGGGAAGCGGGGCACCGACGGCTCTCCGCGCCGGTGCAGCCTGAGATCCGGGTCCCAACGGTCGGTCGCGTCGGCAGAGTCGAAACGGAAGTCGCGGAACTCCGTGCCGTGCTTCACCGCGCTGAACTGCGTGGCGACCCGCACCTGACCGGACGCAAGCGGCGGGTCTTCGTACTCGCGAAGGACGGCGTGACCGGGGCGGTCGGCGATCAATTCAAGCGGCATATCCGGCGACGGTAGGACCGGGCCGGCGCGCCGTCAACCTGCTACCGTGTCGTGTCCCGGCAGTAATAGACGCGGTTCTGAAAGCCGTCCTCCGGAGTGCCCGGCACACGGCGTGAGGTGCGGTCGAAGTAGAGGATCCCGCCGCTTGCAGGCCACGGGCCGCCCGACACCGGAAGCTCGTACTTGGGCGATCGCGCCTGCGCCCCGGCTGGAAAGGCTTCCCGGACGGTGAAGGTGGCACCGTGATCGTGCGAGATCAGCCACACGACCGGGTTGTCGGCGTCCGGGTCGGACGCCGGCACCCGACCGCCGGCAAGCCCACGCAGTCCCGGCCGGGTCGGAAGGTGGCCGTCCCACGCCGGGTGATCGGCCGGCACCAGCGTGACGAGCGCGCGAAAGACGCCGTCTGCGTCGATGGTGAAGGTGCCGCGGCAAAACATGGCGCGGTGTTCGGGGTAGGCCGACCGAAGAGCGTCGATCGATCGCTGGCGCCAGATGCCCGACTCGTCCGGCGAAGCCAGGATCAGCTCACCGGCCCGGTTCAGGTGGTAGAGGTAGAGGACATGGGGCGTGCCTGCCGGGTCGAGCGCGATGTTGCCCTGCGCGGTCAGGACCGGCGGAGGGATCGATTCGTGCCGCAGGCCGGTGCTCTCACAGATCACGTCCATCCCGCACGGGCGAGCCGGAATCGCGGCCGGCTCGCCGCGCCAGGTGCGCCAGCTCCGTCCGCCGTCCGGTGACTGCAGGTAGGCGATCGCCTGGTGGATGCCGCGCTGGTCGTGGGTGCCTTCGTAGATGTCGCTCACCACGTGCAGCACGCCGTCACCGTCGAAGCACATCGCGCACTGAAAGCAGGCGTATCCGGAGTAGTCGGCCGGCCGATCGATGACCTTGCCGACGTGGTGCCATGGCCCTTCGGGCGGCCTGCGATACAGCTCCACACCGTTCTGCTTGCCGCTGCGCATGCCCAGGTACAGGTGCTCGTCGGGCCCGCAGACCAGGTAGGGGTAAGTGCCGTCGGCGATCTCCATCGGATCGGTCCATGCCGATGCCTCGTTGGCCGCGCGTGAGCGCCGATAGGTGCACGGCGTGTTGTGGCCGCTCAGGACCACGTGCAGAAACCCGTCGGCGTCGGCGACCATCACGGCGCGGGCGTGGTCGTCGTAGGCGCTGCCCAGGGTGTGGGTGGGAGACCATTCCCCGGTGTCCAGGTCCAGCGTTCGCACGCGGTTGAAGTAACCCTCCGGGGTCACGTCCTGCCACGTCACGTGTGTGCGGCGGCCCACGGTGACGATCTTGTTGCCGGCCTCGTTGGTGGCCGACTGGCTGCCGGCGGTGGACAGCACGTCGCAGTTACGCATGCGGCATCATATCGACGGCAGGAGAGGCTCCGGTAGCCGTCTACCTGTTACCATGGCGCCATGCTGCGGTTCGGGTGCGCCACACGGGACATCACGCCCGACAGGCCGGTCTGGCTTGGGGGTTACGCGGGCCGCGACGGGCCGTCGACCGGGGTCAGCGAGCCGATCCTGGCCGGTTGTATCGCCGTGCACGCCGGCGAGGGGCAGGCCGCGGGCGGGGAGCCGGCGCTGCTCGTCACCCTGGACCTGGTGGGCGTCCAGGACGCGGTGGCGCGCAGGATGGCCGGCCGCATCGCGCACGCGACGGGTGTGCCGGCATCGCGCATCCTGCTGGCCTGCTCGCACACCCATTACGCGCCGACGGTGGGACTGCAGCGCATCTATCACCCGGACGTGGGACGGAACGGCGTCATCGACGCGGACTCCGCCTACGTGGGCGAGATGACCGCCAAGGTGGTCGAGGCATGCACGGAAGCGGTGGGGCGGATGGCGCCGGGCACGCTCGAGGTGCTGCGTACCTCCGTTCCGCAGGTCCACTACAACCGCCGCATCCGCCAGCGCGACGGCTCGGTGGTCACCACCTTCCGCTACCCGACCGGCTCCGATCCGGCTCCCGAGCTATCACCCACCGACGACCGTCTGACGGCGCTGCGCTTCCGCGCCGCCGACTCCGGCGCGGTGGGCGCGGTTCTCGTTCACTTCGCCTGCCATACGGTCACCGGCGACCGGCACGGGGACGGGACGTCACTGCTCGTGTCGTCCGACTTCGTTCACTACCTGAGAGGTGCTCTGGCCGAGGAATACGGCTGTCCGGTGTTGTTCGCGCAAGCGGCGGCCGGCGACGTCGTGCCGATGCGCCGCTTGGGCGAATCGCGGCGCTGGATCGGCGCAAGCCTCGCGCACGCGGTGCTGCTCGGCGATCGGGCGTTTCGCCCCGTTGACGCCGAGCAGGTGAGCGTGCGCTGGGATGAGCTCCAGGCACGGGTGCGTCACGACCTGGGCGGCGACCCGGAGGACCGGCTGGCGGCGGCCGCGGAGCGGCTCCGGGCCGCTCCCTCGGGACAGGACGGTGCGGCACGTGACGCCTACCTGGAAGCGCTGCATCTGGCCTACGCGGCGCGCCGGTGGCCGAAGGGCTCGCTCGCCGTCCGCATCCAGCACGTGCGGATCGGCGATCTGCCGCTGGTGGCCCTGCCCTTCGAGGTGCTGGCCGAGTTCGGGCTGCGCGTGAAGGAGCGCTTCCCGGACGCCATGGTCATCGCCTACGCCAACGGCTACGAGGGCTACCTGCCGTTCCGGCATGACCTCGCCGCCGGCGGCTACGAGGCGCAGACCGGCTCGGCCCACTTCGAGCCCGGCACCGCCGAGCGGATTCTCGACGCGGTACTGAGCGGCCTGGAGCGGCGTTGAAGCAAGTGGATCGAGACCCTCCGGCGCGCTGTTAGAGGTCAGCGGTAGCCGGCGCCAGCGTGGCTACGTCATCGGGCAGGTTGCCGGCCGCGTCGAAGGGAAGGGGCCGCGGGTCGGTGAGCACCTCCAGGTCGTCGCGGCTGCGCGCCTCGTCCCAGAAGGCGGCGGCGCACTCGACCTCGCCAAGATCCAGGGTGTTGTGGATCCAGATCAGCCTGGCGTCGGGCGGCTCGGTGAGGCCGATCTCGGTCAGCACCACCTGCAGCAGTTCGGCGTCCGTCTCGAAGTCGATCGGCAGCATCGCGCCGGTGTAGTGGCCGCTGGTCAGCGCGTTGATGCGGGTGACGTCCAGGTTCGCTTTCTCAAGGAGCCGGGTCCGGCAGAATTCGGCAAGGCCCATGCCCTCGGCGTTGCCGCCACTCAGGTCGGTCAGGCCGCGCAGCGCGACGATCCGCACCTTCGGGTACTCGTCCGGGGCCGGCTCGTGATCGAGGTACTTGCGACCTGCCACGCTGACGTCGAAACCGGTGCCGCTGATGTTCTTGCCGATCTCGTCGATGAGCAGCACGTCCGCCCGGTCGAACGGCAGCCGTGCCGCCCACCGCTTCGACTGCACGAGCAGTTCCTCGTCGAGTTCCGCGAAGCGTGGCCCCATGGCGGCCGCCACGCGGGCCGTGCGGCCGTAGGCGTTCTCGAGGATGCCGACGCCGATGATCGAGCAGTGAGCGGTGACCACCGCGGTGACGCTGCGCAGGATCCGGTCGAAGCTGTAGTCCTGGATCGCCCGGTGGTAGATGCGGGCGCCCGCGTGCTTGCCCAGCCCGATCAGGAGCATCTTGGACAGCCCGCTCTCCACCCTGCCCGAGAACTGAGTGTGGGTCTTGATGCGGTTGCAGACCACCACGTGGTCGGCGGCGTACGCATGCTGGTCGAGGTGAATCGGGAAGCCCTCGGCCGACTGGCCGATGACGACGGTGGCCATGGAGGCGCGGATGGGACAGCCGCAGGACCGCTCGGTGATGCCGTAGGATTCGAGGATCGCCCGCTGGCCGTCGGCGGTGCCGCCGCCGTGGCTGCCCATGGCGGGCACCAGGAACGGCTCCGCGCCGAGCCGGCGAAGCCGACTCACGATCGTGCGGAGGATCGTGGCGATGTCGGCGATGCCGCGGCTGCCGGCGGCGACCGCCACGGTCTGCCCGGGCCGGATCACCTCGTCCAGCGCCAACTCCGCGAGCTGCCGCTCGACCGCGCCCGCGACGTCGTCGACCCCTGGCGCGTCGAACCGCTGGCGGACGCGGAACACGCGTGGGTAGTCGATGACGTGCTCCCGGCCCTACGCGGGCGGGGCTCCCTGCGCGGCCGGGCCCTCCGTTGTGGGCCGGACCGGCATCGCGGCGGCTCCTCCAGCCTGCGATGAGCGCTCGGCGGCGTCCAGGATGGCGATCACCTCCACCGCGTCCTCCAGCGGCACCGGCGGCGGACCCCCGGCCAGGAACGGCATCAGCTCGCTAAGCATGGCCGTGTAGATCCCGGCCTGCACCACGGTGTACGGCGCCGCGTCGGCGCCACTGCGCAGCACGCCGCCGTAGCCGCCGCCGACGCACAGCTCGACCACGCCGGTGCGGCCGTCCGGGTACTCGACGACCAGGATCGCGTCTTCGCCCCATCGGTGGGTCGAGGCCGTGGCGGCGCCACGGCCGATGGCGCGGACCAGCATCTCCACCGCGTGCACGCCGTACCAGACCAGCGAGCTGCCGGCGGCCGCGCGGTTGATGGATCCGTAGGTGCTCACGTTCCGCGGGGCCGGCAGCGCGGCACAGGCGTCCTGGAGGCCAGGCGCGAAGCGCAGGGACGAGGTGGAGCACAGCCGCAGGTCGTGCTCGGCCGCAATGCGGGCGATCTCCAGTCCGGTGGCGAGGTCCTGCGCCAGCGGCTTGTCGAGAAACAGCGGCACGCCCAGCCCGGCGCAGCGCCGCACGTACTCCAGATGCAGGCTCGGGTCGTTGATCTCGATCAGCACGGCGTCGGCGTCGGCGACGGCGGCATCGAAGTCCTCGGTGACCTCGACGCCCCAGCCCTCGAGCTCCTTCTGCCGGCCGTCCAGTCCGGCCCGGTCCTGAAACGGGGTCTCGAAGCGCATGCAGCGCGTAACCGTCGCGCCTTCGATCCGCTGCTCCGGCGGGCAGTCGGGAGCCTGCAAGCGCCGCGTGAATTCGATCGTGTGACTCGTATCCAGGCCGATGATGCCGATGCGAAGGTCGCGTGCCATGATGACCGTCAGTCTACACCGGGACGGTCGGCGGTCGAGTCAAAGCGTCCGCAGCCGTCGCACGACGTCGCCGAGCGTGTCCTTCGCGCGCGTCGTCAGGTGGCGATCGAGCGCGCCCAGGAGCTCTCGTTGGAGCTGCTTGATGCTGGTGAAGACCGAAGCGGCGGGAGTGCCGAAATCGCTCGCGAACCCACACGCTGCCTGTTCCAGGCCGGCGCTGCCGATGCTGTAAAGCAGCGCCTCACCGTTGACGCCGCCGTCGAATTCGTGACCGAGCTCGATGAGATCGGCGAAGTGCCGATCGGGAAACGCGCCGAACAGCCACAGCAGGTCATAGAGGTCCTTCTCACTGCACCTGGAAACCAGGGTCGCGGCCTTCATCGAGAGCAGCGTCGGCAGGTCGGCCACCATGACGTCGCCCGCCAGATTGGTCCCGCCGACGTCGAGGGCATGCGGGTCGAGGACGACATCGACGGTGAAGTGCCACTCCCGGCTGGAGCAGACAGCCCGGTAGAACTGGTTGCTGTGACTCCGCTCATGCATCTCGGTTCCCAGCGTGGCCAGGCTGCGCACGGCCAGCACGACCTGCCGGAACGCGGTCGCCGTGCCGGTGAACAGGTCCAGGTCGTCGGAGCGCCGATGACCTGCGTAGAACCCGGCCAGCGCAGTCCCGCCCACCAGCATGCAGTCGTCGATCCCCTGCGCGAAGACGTGACGCAGCGCGTCCAGGAGCGGATGCGGCAGAACGCGTTCCGCTATTTCCGGGTCAAATCTCGATGAATCCGCCATACCGTATCGACTTCCACACGCCTGACCGGTGGCAGGAGGGGCCTGAGGTCGGCGTAGTCATCCCATACTCGTTGGCCCAGCACTGACGCCGCTGCATAGATCCCTCGACTCTCGATGAACCGTGCCGTCGCACGCGGTTCGGCATCCGCCAGCGCCGCCAGAAACCGATAGATGTCCGGGTACGCCCGGTCCCAGCAGAACTCGGCGGCGAGCCGGCGCACGGCCACCGGATCGTCCATGCCGGGGAGCGGCTCCAGGAGCTCGGCGGGATCGATTTCGAGCGAATCGCTCAGCTTCAGCAGCGTGGCAACGTGGACGTTCTGAAAGTCGCCCTCGGACGCAAACCAGTGCGACACTGCCTGACGGCTGACTCCGGCTGCTCTCGCGATATCCGCTTGGCTCTGGCCCCGCTTAGCCATAACCGCTTTGAGAACACTAAGATGCATGTTTCAACAAGATTGCAGGTATGAGCATGGAGTGTCAATCTGACTTGACACAGGGTCGACGCGTTGTACCATCCGACCATGGTGAAGGATGTCATCCGAACCCTGATCCGGAGTACTCGCGCTCAAGCGTCTGTCACGATGCTGATGCTTGCGGCTGCGCTCGGCACTGCCCAGACCACGCAAGACAGTGCGGGGGAGCCGGAACCGCCACCATCCCCGACGCTGATTCAATTGGTCGAACCGCTGGACGAGCCGGAATTCTACTGCGTCGACGTTCCGGGGTTCCGAGCGAGCCTCAATCTGGAAGGCGCGCTGACCGCGCACACCTGCAAGCCGGGGGCGGACGACGAACTGTTCACCCTCGGCCATCCGCTGGCAGGAAAACTGTACATGCCGGCCTACGACCGATGCGTCGAAGCCGATGGGGCCACGGACGGGGCGGAACTCTACCTCAATTCCTGTGCCGACGAGCCGCTGCAGCGGTTCTCATTCAATGACGACGGGCAGCTTCGGTTGGAACCCGCAGCGGGATCCGCCACGGCCTACTGTTTGGCGGTCGACGCCGACGATGGGCAACCGACTGGCGGCCCGAGCCATCTGCGTCGCGACCTGCTCCTGACCCCGTGCGCAGACGCCGACCCGAGCCTGACGCGGTGGACCTTCCCCGGGGTCCGTCCGGAGCCGCAACAGTAGCATGCAGCGCGCGGAAGTTCCGCGAGAAGCGAGTGCAGTCGGCGCAGCCGTGGTCCCTGATGTCGGCCTCCTCCAAGCCCTCGTTGACCGCCACGTGCAGCAGGCGGATTCCGGGACCGGCCGTGCCATGACCGGTTGCCCGGCGTCGGCCGCAGTCATACGATCGCCGCGGAGGTTTCGATGCCCACTACTGCCCTTGATACCGATACCGTCGTAGCGCAGCGTCCGGCGCTGCTCGGCGGTCCGCCTGCACTCGACCCCGAGACGGTCCCGGACGACCTGTTCGCCTGGCCGATCATCACGGAGGAGGACGAGCAGGCAGTGCTCGATGTGCTGCACTCCGGCCGCATGTCCGGCTTCGACGTCACCAACCAGTTCGAGGCCGAGTTCGCCGAGTGGCAGGGCGTGGAGTACGTCCTGGCCCACAACACCGGCACGGGCTCCATCCAGGCGGCGCTGTACGCCCTGGGCGTGCGCGCCGGGGACGAGGTGATCTGCCAGAGCACGACCTACTGGGCGTCGTGCGGGCCGGCGCTGTCGCTCGGCGCCACGGTCCGCTTCGCCGACATCGACCCCGAGACGCTGTGCATCGACCCCGCCGACCTGGAACGGCGCCTCACGCCACGCACCAAGGTCGTGGTCGTCGTCCACTACTGCGGCCACCCCGCCGACATGGACGCGGTGCTGGCCGTCACGGAGCCGCGCGGCATCGCCGTGATGGAGGACGTCTCGCACGCGCACGGCGCGCTCTACCGCGGGCGCAAGGTCGGCACCTTCGGCGCCGTCGCGGCGATGTCGGTGATGAGCGGCAAGGCGCTGCCGGCCGGGGAGGGCGGCGTCATGGTGACCTCGGACCGCGGCATGTACGAGCGCGCCCTCGCCTGGGGCCACTACTCGCGCGGCCAGCGTGAGCTCACCGATCCGGAGCTGGTCCGCACCTCCGGCATCGCCCTGGGCGGCTACAAGTACCGGATGCAGCAGCTCAACGCCGCGATCGGGCGCGGGCAGCTCCGCAACTACGACGATCGCGAGCGCGAGATCCGGTCGGCCATGAACCGGTTCTGGGACTTGCTCGACGACTGTCCCGGCATCCGCGGGCACCGGGTCGACGAGGCGACCGGCAGCACCATGGGCGGCTGGTACAATCCGCACGGCCTGTACGCGGCCGAGGAGCTGGGAGGACTCTCCCTGACCCGCTTCCTGGATGCTCTCGAAGCCGACGGGGTGGGGCGCTTGGGGGGCGGGATCAACATGCCGCTGCACCTGCACCCGCTGTTCCGCGACGTGGACGTCTACGGTCGCGGCGCGCCCACCAACGCCCAGGCGACCGACGACCTGCCCGTGGCGGAGGGCATCCACGCGCGCACCTTCCACGTCCCCTGGTTCAAGCACGACCGGGCGGAAGTGATCGAGCGGTACGCCATGGCATTCCGCAAGGTGATCGCCCACGCGGACGAGCTGCGCGCCGGGGACACGGGCAACCCGCCCGGCTTCGGCATGTGGCCCGGCCTGAAGCCGTCGGCGGGCGCGTGACCGGCGGCGGAGCCGTGACCGCCGCGTTCCGCGCCGAGCGCGAGGCACTCAAGCGGCGCCGCCGGCGGATCATCCTCAACAACGACGGCAACGAGCCGGTCTACCTGATCCAGGAGCCGACCGAGGAGGAGCTGCTCAAGTACCGCACCGGCCCGCTCGCGGGGTCGCAGGTCGACACCGTGTTCTACGCGACGTGGTGCTCGGGGTTCACGATGTTCACGCACCTGACCAAGGTCGGGCAGCTCTTCACCGTCGAAGGCGAGTGGTTCAACCGCAACATGATGGGGGCGCTCGCGGAAGCCGGCGTCGACCCGCTGGGCGTGATGAACGACTTCATCCACGGACAGGGCAGGGAGTTCTTCTGGTCGCTGCGCATGAACGACACGCACGACAGCCAGGGCGGCGGCTACTCGGCCGAGATGTTCGCGGCCAACGACTTCAAGCAGGCCAATCCGCAGTATCTGCTGGCCACCCCGGAGACGCGCCCGCGTTACGGCGGCTGGTCGGCGGTCGACTTCGCCGAACCGGAGATCCGTGACCTGACGTTTCGCTTCGTCGAGGAGGTCTGTCTCAACTACGACGTGGACGGGATCGAGCTCGACTTCTACCGGCATCCCGTGTTCTTCCACGAGCCGGCCCGCGGCTTTCCCGCAAGCGGCGTGGAGCGCGATCTCATGACCGACTTGGTGAGACGCATCCGTCGCATGACGGAGGAGGTCGGTCAACGCCGTGGTCGCCCGATCCTGGTCGCGACGCGCCTGCCGGACTCGGCGCCGTACTGCCGGGCGATCGGGCTGGATCTCGAGCGGTGGCTGGCCGACGATCTGCTCGACCTGCTGATTCCCGCGGGCTACCTGCAACTCAGCCCGTGGGAGACCTCGGTCGAGTTGGGCCATCGCTACGGCGCGATGGTGTATCCCGCCCTGGACGAGTCGCGCGTGAAGGAACCGGGAACCGCCGACGTCAAGACCGGCACCTTCCGCACCCCGCGCGGCGGCGACGCCTCCTACCGGGCGCGCGCCGCCAACGTCTGGCGCGCGGGCGCCGACGGCGTGTACCTGTACAACTTCTTCAACCCGTCCAGCCCCATCCTGCGCCAGCTCGGCGAGATGGAGACCATCCAGAGCGCCGAACGGCGCTACTTCGTGAGCGTGCGCGGCGTGGCGCGGGTGGCCGGCGACGGCTTTCCGCACGAGAGCTTCCTGCGGGTGCCGACCCTCACGCCGCAGCACCCGCGGCAGCTCTTTCCCGGCCGGCCGGTAGCGGAGTACCTGACGGTGGGAGAGGACCCGCGTGCGGAGCCTCGGGCTGGGTCGGCGGCAGTTGAGCTGCGGGTCTGGAACGCCGACGCGGGCCGAATCAGCGCAGCGATCAACGGTCAGGCGCTGTCCCTGCAGCCGGGCGAGGGCGATCTGCTCGTCGCGTCCGTGGAACCGGACACGATCATCCCGGGCGCGAACCGTATTGAGGTGGCCCTCGACCCCGCCGCGCCGCGGCCCGCCTTGTTGGCCGACGCTCGTGTCCTGCTGAGGTAGGGCAACCCGCGCGCCGTCGGCGCGTCCCGCTATCGCGGTCCGTGCTGGCCCGTGAGCGGGTTTCGCCAGAGAACGTCCCGCAGGCGGGTGAAGTCGGTGTCGGCGGTATGGACCGCGGCCCGATACCTGAGGGCCAACGCGCCGATCTGCGCGTCGGTCGTCAGATTGCCGCCGGCCCCGGCCGACGCGAGCAAATCGAACGCAACGTCGATGTCGCCGGAATCATGTTCCAGCAGTGTGTGACCGGCACCTCCAGCCAACTGCGGACGATCCCGGCACACTCCTTCAACGACAGCGGCTCGGCGTAGATGCGCGGACTGGTGGACAACCGAATGAACGCGAAGATCACCACGGGGGCCAGCCCGACCGTTTCCGAGCCGTTCAGACACCGCGACCACCAATCCGCCGACTCACGGTGAAAGGGACCGTCCTGATCGTAGGCGTAGAGGATGAGATTGACGTCCGGGACGATCATCGCTCCGACAGCAAGGCTCGATGCGTGACGCGGAGGAAGCGCTCCTCCTCCGCGTCCTGATCGCGCTCATGCATGCGGGCAGGGTCGACGCCGGTGCGTAACCCAAGGGGCCGTGCGCGCACCTGGAACCCCTCCGGATTCTCAGGGACTCGTCGCAAGCCGTTGCGGACCGCTTCGTTCAGGATCACCTTGAAGCTGCGCTGCGTGCGGCGCATCTCTTCGCGGATCATCTGCTCCGCATCGTCATCCAGTGTAACGGTGGTCCTCATGATGATAGCATCATGATGCTACGGTAATTTGCTGTCAAGACAGCATCACGTGCGGCGATCGGGCCGGAGCAATACAAGAAAGAGGAGCGGCCTTGCGGCCGCTCCATTGGGTGATCCGTCAGGATCGAGTCCGGATCGTGATCCGGCTGGACCTCAGTAGACCCGCCGCCCCTGGCGAAACTCGCTGACGATCGGCGCCTTCTCGAGCTCGGCGGCGATGTCGGCGCCGCCGGCATCGTTCCACGCCTGGACGTAGGCGTCCCATTCGGCGTCGACGTCGATCTGGCCGGTGATGCCCTTGTAGAAGAACTCGCTCCACATCGTGTTCAGAGTCGACATGAAGCGCTGGCGCAGGTCTTCGTAGTCGGTCTCGTTGAAGAAGTCGTCACGATACGAACGCGTGGTGTACACTCTTGCGCCGCCGTCAACCAGGGCATAGGTGCTCTGGAACTCCGCCATCGGTTTGGGCTGGATGATCTGCAGCCGGTCCACCGGATAGAACACCGGGTAGCCGGAGATGCCGCCGTGGCCCTGACCTTCGGGGATGTCGCTCTCCGCCCGGTTGCGGGCGAACGACTCATACGGTTCGCCGTCCCAGTCGAAGTGGACGCCCTCCAGGCCGTTGCGGAAGATGACCCACCCCTCAACGGTGCCGCTGTAGAAGTTCATCATCTCCAGCATCTTGATCAGCTTCGCGTCCGACACCGAAGCGTTGGCATAGAACTTGTAGCCGCCGACGCCGGCGATCGACTGATAGGCGCGGCCGCCGCGATCTCCGCCGGGACCGATGATGGGCGGAATGCCGATCACCTCTGCGCCGGGCTGCCCCAGCTCCTCCTCCGGAACCATGTTGTTGGGAGTTCGGTACATGGCGTAGGTCTGGCCCGCGTTGGTGTAGGGCTCCGACTGCACGCCGTACAGGCCGGCCTGGCCCTTCTCCCAGTACTTGTCGCGGTTCAGCGTGGGCAACTCGCGATCGATCAGCCCCTCGGCGAACCAGGCGCCGAACGCCTTGATGAACTCCTTCATCCCCGGATCGGTCTGGAAGTGATAGAGTTGTCCGTCCACCTCGCGATTGGTGCCGTCGCCTTTCAGGCCGAACGCGCCCGTCCACTGGTTGAGACACCAGGAGGTCAGGTTGCACGCCCCCAGCGGGATCTCGACGGTGCCGGGCTTCACGTCGCGATAGCCGCGCAGCAGGTCGCCCATCTCGTCCCAAGTCATGTCGTACTCGTAGTAGTAGACCCGGCCGTACACGTCCAGGGAGACCTTGCCCTCGTCATAGCCGGGCAACTCCAGCCCTGCCTCGGTGGCGTAGTCGTAGCGGAAGAACGGCAAGGTCAGATTGCCGTCCGTGTTTCGTGAGATGCCGTTGATCGCCAGCAACTCGTCCGGATTGTCCGGGTTCTCCCAGGTGTTCCACGCCAGCGGATAGTCGTCGTAAATCTGGGCGATGTTGGGGGCGTACTCGCGGATCCACGCCTTGGGGATGGGGCGCACGACCCCGTCCTGGTAGAACTCGACCGGATTGCCCCACCAGTTGCCGAAGTCCGGCTGCTCGCCCGCGGCCAGCATCGCTTGGCGCCTCTCGCCGTCGTTCTCGAAGATGCCGTTGCTGGTGACCGTCACGCCGAAGCGCTCCTGCATGTCCTTGAAGCCGTAGGAGTCGGTGTACCGGCTCATCCACGTCATCTCGGTCACTTCTTCGGCGGCGGCCTCGCCCTGGCCTTCGGCCCACAGGGCCGTCGGCGCCAGCAGAAGCGCTGCCGCGCATGTCATGAACAGTAGTCGTTTCATTCGTACCACCTTGGTGAAAGTTGTCGTGCGCCGTCCGGCGCGGGCCGGCGGCAACGCGCCGGCATTCGGATCCGTCATCTTAGCCCTTGAGCCCGCCCACGAAAATGCCCTTGACGAAGTGACGCTGCAGGAACGGGTAGGCCAGCACGATCGGGCCGATGGTCAACAGCATCACCGCGGCACGCACCGCCTTGGTAGGCAGGATGATGCCCTGCTGGTCGGCCCAGTCCAGCATGTCGAAGAGCTCGTCGGAGGTAAGCAGGAACATCATGCGCCGCAGGATGAGCTGGAGCACCAGCTTGGACTCGTCGTTGATGAAGAGCAGCGCGTGGAACCACTCGTTCCAGTGGAGCACCGCCGCCCACAGGGCGATCACCGCCAGCACGGGCTTGGACAGCGGCAGCACGACGCGCGTCAGGATCTGCAGGTAGTTGGCGCCGTCAATGAACGCCGCCTCCTCGTAGGCGTCGTCGATGGTCATCAGGAAGTTGCGCATGATCAGGATATAGAAGCCGTGGGCCATGCTGGGCAGGATCAAAGCCCACCGCGAGTTGAGCAGGCCCACGCCGCGTACCACCAGATACAGAGTGATGAAGCCGCCGCCGAAGACCATCGTGATCAGGATCACCACGGTCATGAAGGTCCTGCCGGGCAGCCGTTTCTTGGACAACGGATAGGCGGCGGCCACCGTGGCGGTCAGGATCGCGGCGGTGCCCACGACCGTGCGGAAGATGGAGTTCCCGTACGCCGTCACCACGTCGCCGTAGCTGGACAGGGCGAACCGGTAGGTCGCGGTGCTCCACTCGCTGGTCCAGAGCTTCAGGCCGAGGTCGTTGGCCCACTCGTTGGGGGTGAAGGACAGCACCAGCATGATCCAGAACGGCACCAGGATCGACACTGCGAACAGCGCCATGAGCAGCGAGTTGACCAGGTCGAAGGCCACCCCGCCGACGCTCCGGCGTCGAAGAGCCATCGTCTGGGCCATCTACCAGACCCCCTGGCCGGTGAGGCGACGGGCGACCTTGTGGGTGCCCAGAATCAACAAGACCGCCATCACGCTCTTGAACAGCCCCACCGCGGCGGCGTAGTCGTACTGATTAAGGCCGCCTTCGCCCGCAAAGGCCCGCCGGTAGACGAAGGTATCGATGATGTCGGCCACCTCGTAGACCAGCGGGTTGTAGAGGTTGAAGATCTGGTCGAAGCCACCTTCGAGCAGGCGGCCGATGCGCAGGATCGCCAGGATGGTGATCACCGGCAGCAGCGACGGCAGCGTGATGTGGATCGTCCGCTGCACGCGGTTGGTGCCGTCCACGGTCGCGGACTCGTAGAGCTCGGGGTCGATTGAGGCGAGCGCTGCCAAGTAGATCACCGACTGCCAGCCCATCTCCTTCCAGATCTCCGTGACGATGAGCATGGGCCGGAACAGCGAGCCGGTCGTGAGTACTTCGGGAGGCGGCTGGCCCATCCAGACGGCGATCTGGGCGATCGGACCGCTCTGTGGGGAGAGGATCTCCCGCAGGATCGTGGCCAGGATGATCCAGGACATGAAGTGGGGGAGGTAGGAGACGGTCTGCACCGTCTTCTTGAACCTCTGGCTGGTCAGCTCGTTGACCAGCAGAGCCAGCAGGATCGGCGCCGGGAAGCCCCACAGCAGCTTGAGTCCGCTGATGACCACGGTGTTGCGGATGATCCGCCACGCGTACGGGTTGCGGAAGAAGTCCTCGAAATGTTGCAGGCCGATCCAGCGGCTGCCCCAGTAGCCGCGGCCGATGCGGAAGTCCTTGAAGGCGATGATGTTCCCGTACATCGGCAGGTAGTGGAAGATGACGAAGATCGCCAGTGGCAGCAGGAACAGCAGGTAGAGCAGCCGCATCTGCTTGGCGCGCTGCCAGCTCTCGGCGCGCAGGCGGCGGCGCAGATCGGCGGGGATCACCTTGGAGGTGGCCTCGGACCGCAAATCGGCGGGGCGCACCTTGGAGGTGGCCGCGGATGGGAGTTCAGCCATCGCTCGTTCCCATTCTACGCGATGCGGACCCGGCGCGGAAGCCACGCACCGTCTCGCCTCACTCCTCGCCGAGCTTCAGCGCCTCGTGCACGCGCAGCCGGCGAACCAGGGACTGAAACAGCACCCCGCCGGCGGCCATGATGACGAGCGCCAGGACGTAGAAGCGCAGGTAGTCGCTGCGCAGGGCGACCACTCGGAAGGGGAGGATCTGCTCGGCGGCGGGGCCGGCAAGCTGCAGCAGCGGCACGTACAGCAGCGCCGCAAGCTGCCCGATCGCCAGCCCGGCGACGATCGCGAAGCCGCCGGTCAGCAGTTGCTCCAGCACCAGCATGCCAACGACCTGCCGCTGGTGCACGCCCAGGGCGCGCAGCAGCCCGAACTGCAGGGTGCGCTCGCGCAGGGCGAACACCAGGAACAGCACGTAGCCGGTCACGCTCACCAGCACGGCGGTGATGAAGCCGAAGGTGAGCACGCCGTTGGTGCCCTGCAGGAGCGGGTCGTTCTTGGCCGCGATGGTGAGCTGCGTGGTGTCCCGGATCTCCAGGACACGCAACTCCTGCTCCTCGACGGCGGCGTAGAACGGGCCGCTCCGCGCGCCCGGCTCCAGATCCATCCACAGCTCGTATGGCTCCGTGGCCATCTTCGCGAACACGTAGTCGAAGTTGGCGACGGCGAACGTCCGCGTGCGGCCCCTGCCCGTGGCGTTCGGGTCGAACGAGGGCCAGAAGTCGACGAAGCCCAGCACCACCGCCTGGATCGGCAGTTGCCGCTTCCAGGTGAGCCGCACCAGGTCGCCGATCCGCACGTCGCCCCGATCGCGGACGTCGGCCGACAGCAGGATGCCGGTCGGCGCCTCGGCGATCCGGTTCAGGTGGTGGTTGATGTGGGCCGGCAGCAGGTCGTTGCGGAACCAGGTGACCCGTCCGAACTCGTGCGGGACCACCGCCATCACCTGCAGGGCGACGCGGGAGCTGCCCGGGATCACCATGCTGGCCGAAGGGGCGCGGAACACGGTGGTGAGCCGCTGGACCCCCGGCAGCGCGCGGAACGGCCCGAGCGGCGGCGCCCGGTACTGGACCGCCGGTGCTGCGCCGCTGGACGCAGCCGGGGCCGCCAGCGGATCCAGGTCCTCCGCGCTTGCCGGGGGCGCATCGCTCTGGAATTCCGGCAGCAACGCGATGTCGGCTCCGACCTGGTAGGAGATGTCGTCTTCCGCGCTCCGATTGATCGTGCGGGCGGTCGTGCTGGAGGCCAGCCCCACCCCCAGGGTCAGGATCAGGAAGATCATCGCGAAGTATTCGCGGCCGCGCGAGCGGCTCACCTGCACCAGCCCGGCGTACAGGGCCGGCGACCACAGGCGGCGTCCCAGGCGGAACACCGCCCGCACCGCGATCGGAAACAGGCGCAGGGTCAGCAGGCCCGCGCCCAGGATGAAGGCGGTCGAAGCCAGGAACAGCAGCGGGTCGAGCGGCGCCGAGTCGGCCGGGATCAGTTCCTGAATCGTGCGGCGCTGGCGGAACGACACGAAGGCGTAGCCGGCCACGCCGAGCAGCACGAAGTCGAGCAGGTAGCGCTGCCACGGCAGCGAGCGCGGCGCGCGCGCGTGCCGGCTCTTCAGGCCGACGATGGACACGCCGGTGGTCCGCACCAGCGGCACCACCAGCGAGCCGACGAAGATCGCCACGCCCAGCAGGGCGAAGCCCAGCATGCGCCAGCTCAACAGCAGCGGCAGCGCCGGCCGCGCCACGAAGTCCAGAAAGCCGTTGGAGGCGCCGATCACCCGGACGATGAAGACCGCCAGCGGCAGGCCGAGCACCAGCCCGATCGCGCCGAGCAGCAGCGCCTCGATGACGTAGGCGGAGAGGATCTGCCGGCCCGCGGCCCCGCGGCTCTTGAGCACGGCGATCTCGTTGCGGTCGCCGTCGATGACCAACTGCGAGAGCATCGCCACGAACAGCAGCAGCAGCAGCGCCGTGGGGATCTGCAGGAACGACAGGGTGCGCTCCAGCGTGGCCGCGCGCAGCAGGTAGGACTCCAGGAGCGGTGCGATGGCGAAGGTGAAGCTCACCCCCGCGGGCGCTGCCAGACGCACGTAGTCCTGGTAGCGGCGCATCACGTTGGGCACATCGCGGATCGTCAATTCGTGGTAGTCGACGGCGTAGTGCCAGTAGGCGCGCGTCAGGTTGCGCGCCTCGGTCTCCAGGAAGTGGCGTTCGAAGGTGGAAAAGTCGATCAGGTAGCTGGTGGACAACCGGGAGAAGCGGCCGAACCAGAACGGGTCCCGCGGATCGCTCTTGGTGAACACGCCCACGACCTTGATCCTGAGCCTGGGCACGTGGCCGAGCAGATCGTGGAGCTGATAGGTGCGTCCGAGCTGCAGCTCCAGCTCCCGGAACGCCTCCGCGGTCACGATCGCCTCGTAGACGTCCGTGCCGTCTCCGGCGGGGTCGGCGGCAACCGGCTCGAACATGCGGCCGTGGGTCATGGAGACGTGTCCGTCCAGGTCCTCGATCGCCTCCACGCGGGCGAACACCTTGGTTTCGCCGTCCCCGGCAGGACGGATGTCGTACAGATAGTCCATGCGCAACTGCCGCATCTCGGCGATGGTGGGCACCCGCAGCGCCGGCACCAGGCGCTCGGTGAGCTCCTTGTCGATCTCGCGGACGTAGGGCGCGCGCTCGGCCTTGCGGCGCAGTGCGTACAGGTCGAGTTCCAGGACGGCGGTGCCCGGGTAGCGCCCGGTGCGCTCCTGGTGGCGTTGCAGGTCGCGGGTGAGCAGCCGCTGCAGCACGCCGTCGGCGTACATGGGCGTGGAGGCCAGCAGCGCCACGCTGAGCGTGGCCGCCGCGGCCAACGCGATGGCCAGCCAGCCGCGCCCGCGGATGCGGCGGGCGATCAAAGGTGCGCTCAGCGGAGCACCACTTCCTCGCCGACCTGCAGCCCGTCGACGATCTCCACCTGCGTCGACGTGGACAGCCCGACCTCCACGCTCCGTTCGGTGCGCAACTCGTCCTCCAGCACGAACACGAACTTGCGGTTGACGTAGGTCTGCACCGCGTCCGACGGGAGCACGATCACGTTCTCGCGCCGGTCGGTCACCATCGACGCGGTGCCGGTCTGGCCACGGGTCAGCGCCTCCGGCGGGGCTTCCACGCGGACCAGCACCACGTCGCGCGTCTCTTCCGGCGCATCGAGCGGCGCGTTGCGCGGCGTCATGACGACCACGCCGGGATAGGTGTCGCCGCGCAAGTTGATGGTGACCTCCCGGCCGAGCGAGAACTCGTCGTCGCGCTGCCCGCGGTAGGCGAACAGCAGGTCGCGCGGGTCGGCGACCTGCACCACCGTCTGGCGGGCGCCGATCGGCTCGCCCGGAAAGACCCGCGTGACGAACACCACCTCCCCGTCGATCGGCGAGCGCAGCGTGGACTTCTCAAGCTCCGTTTCCAGTTGCTCCAGCGCCAGGCCTTCCAACTGCACGTCGAGCTTGCCCATCTCCTGCTGGAACCGGTCGGCTCCCAGCGCCGCGACCCGTTGTAGCCCGAGCTCCGCGCGGCGCACCCGGATGCGCTGGCGTTCGACGTCGAGGCGCAGCGTGTCGGTGTCGAGCGTCGCCAGCACCTGACCCGCCGTCACCTCATCGCCGAGCCGCACGCGCACCTCCTTCAGCCGCCCGGAGCGTTCCCCGAACTGCAGCGCGATCTGCGTCGGATAGACGATGGCGCCGCCGACCACGACGCGGCGCTCGATGGTGTCCAGCTCCACGATCATGGTGCGGTAGGTGATCTCCGGCGGCTCGACCAGCGGCGGCGCCAGGATCGCCTCCTCCCTGGGCAGCAGGAAGCAGCCGGCGGTCAGCGCTGCCGACAGCGCGGCCAGCAGCGCCGCCGCGGGGCGTTGGCGATGCAAGGATCGCATCACTCTGATGGGCATCGGCCGGCATTATGCACCGGGCGGCGGCTGCGCGCGGGGTGTGCGACCGGTCCTGACCGACGCCGCTCGGGAGTGGCGGTTCCGGCGACCCATCGTAAGCGGGTCAGGCGAGGGGATTCTCCCAGCGCACGTCCGGGAAGCGGCCGAACCCGAGGTCGCTCGAGCACACCACCAGACCGTGCTCCAGCGCCAAGGCTGCCAGATGGGCGTCGGGTATCATCTCCGCCGGCATCGCATGTTCTTTCAACAGTCGCCCCAGGACCTCGCGATGCCGGTCCGTGGGAGTCGGGATCCAGGCAGGTTCGCAGTCCAGCCAGCGGTCGACGTGATCCCACGCGTCGCCTACGGTCAGAGGAGACTCGAACACGCGGGGATTGGACACGATACGCACGAACGCGAGCAACGACGGCCAGGGGAGGCCGACGCGCTCCACCCCGTTGAGCCGATCGTCAAGCCACCGGCGAGCTGCCGCGTGCTGTTCGAAGGTCTCCACCTGCGCGTACAGCAGCAGGTTGGCGTCCACCAGGATCACGAATGTGCTTCCCCTTCGGCAATCGCGAGGACCCGCGCGATGTCATCGATGCTGTCGAGCTTGCAGCGTCCGAGCGACACCGGCCGGGTCCGGTATGGCCGGCGGGGGCGCCGAGGCGCGTCCGCGTGCGCCAGCCCGGCACGGAGCGTGTCGTTGATGACGCTCTTGAAGCTCTCACCGCGTTGGTTGCGGATCCGGGAGAGCTCCACGGCTACATCGTCATCGATCGTGATGGTCGTACGCATTGCATCACTTCATAAATAAATTGATGCATTGATGTCAACTCAAGCGGGCGGACTCGGATGACCGCTGCCGAGGTCGCGCGCCACCTCCACGCACCGCGGCACGCCCTGGCCGCGAGTGCGCGCGGCGCCGAGCTCGTGGAGATCGGCGGCGGCTTCCTGACGATCGATCGATCGTCGGACACGGCGTATCCCTCGACCAACCCCAACCGGGCCGAGTTCGTCGGCGTGACCCGGCCGACGAGCCGGAACGAGGTGCGGGAGATCACCGAGCGGTTCGCCGCGGCCGGAGTGACGCGCTGGTTCTTCTGGTCGAGTCCGTGCCCGCAGGCGCAGGAGATCCGGCGATGGCTGGGCGAACTGGGGCTGCGACCGTTCGACGGTCCGCGATACATCACGCTGGCGCGCTCCGCCGAAGCGGTAGCCCCGCATCGGACGGCGCTGCGTGTGCGAGCTCTGACGGCGCCGGAGCTGCGCGTCCACACCGGTTTCCTGAGCGAACTCTACGGCGGCTTTGCCGGCGTCTATCTGGAAACGATCGGCCGAGACGATTGTGCGCACTACCTGGCTTTCGACGGCGACCGGCCCGTCGCCGCGGCCGGCCTCTGTGTTGCCGGCCCTGCCGGTTACCTGTTTCTGGCCGCAACGCGCGAGGCGGATCGGTCGCGCGGGGCACAGAACGCCCTGATCGCTGCCCGAGTGCACGCTGCACACTCCCGCGGCTGCCGGATCGTGATTTCGGAGACCTTGAGCATCCTGCGACCGTCGCACGCCAATCTGCTCCGCCAGGGGTTTCGCGAGTGCTACGACACGGAGGTCTTCGCGTGCGCCCGCTAAGATAGGCGGATGCTCGCGGTCGACGTCCGGCAGCTCACCAAGACTTACCTCGTCCCGGAACGGGAGGCGGGACTCGGCGCCGCGGTCCGCAGCGTATTCCGGCGCAGGACCCGTGCCGTCGAGGCCGTGGCGCAGGTCTCGTTCGCCCTGCAGCCGGGCGAGTTCGTGGGCTTCGTGGGTCCCAACGGCGCCGGCAAGACCACCACGCTGAAGATGCTCTCCGGGCTGCTGCATCCCACCGCGGGCCGGGCGCAGGTGCTGGGCCACGTGCCGGCCAGGCGTGAGCGTGCCTTCCTGCGCCGCATCACGCTGGTGATGGGCCAGCGCAACCAGTTGCTCTGGGACATCCCGGTGATCGACTCGTTCGAGCGCAACCGGGTCGTCTACCGGGTGCCGGCGGCGGAGTACCGGCGGACCCTGGACGAGCTCACCGAGCTGCTCGATCTGGCGCCGCTGCTGGAGCGGCCGGTGCGCAATCTGTCCCTGGGCGAGCGGATGAAGTGCGAGATCGCGGTGGCGCTCCTGCACCGGCCGCAGGTGCTGTTCCTGGACGAGCCCACCATCGGGCTGGACGTGACCATGCAGCGGCGCATCCGCGCCTTCCTGGCGGAGTACAACCGCGCGCACCACACCACCGTGCTCCTTACCAGCCACTACATGGCGGACGTCCAGGCGCTCTGCAAGCGCGTCGTCATGATCGACCACGGCCGCATCCTGTTCGACGGCGCGCTGCAGGAACTGATCCGCCGGTTCTCGCCGCACAAGACCATCGTGGTGGAGCTGGACCGCGATACCGCCGACCTGTCGAGCTACGGTGAGGTGGTCGCCTCCGAGGGCAGCCGCAACACGCTGCGGGTGCCCAAGGTCGACACGCCGCAGGTGACGGCGCGGTTGCTCGCTGACCTGCCGGTCAGCGACCTGACGGTCGAGGATCCGCCGATCGAGGATGTGATCGAGCAGGTGTTCGCGGGAGCCCTGGAGGGCGGCGAACCGTCAGAGCCATCCGGCGCGCCCTGAGCCGATGCTTCGCGTCTACTGGGTCTATCTGAAGACGTCGCTGGCGCTGCAGTTCCAGTACCGCGTCGCCATGGCGATCTGGATGCTGAACCGCGTCGTCGAGCCCACGGTCTATCTGGTGGTGTGGAGCACCGTGGCCGCGGCGCGCGGTGGCGTCGGCGGGTACGACGCCGCGGACTTCGCCGCCTACTTCATCACCCTGATGGTCGTGAACCAGCTCACGTTCACGTGGATCATCCACGAGTTCGAGTGGCGAGTTCGCTCGGGCGAGCTGTCGTCGATGCTGCTCAAGCCGATCCATCCCATCCACAGCGACATCGCCGACAACCTCGGCTACAAGGTGCTGACGCTGGTGATCGTCGCGCCGGCGGCCGTCCTTCTGTCCGTGCTGTTCAAGCCGGCCTTCGAGTTTCGCGCCGCATCGCTGGCGCTGGCGGCGGCAGCCCTGGTGGTGGCCTACCTCATCCGCTTCTTCATCGACTGGGCGTTCGCTCTGAGCGCGTTCTGGACGACGCGCACCGCGGCGCTCAACCAGATCTACTTCCTGCTGCTGCTGTTCTGCTCGGGTCGGTTGGCGCCGCTGGAGCTGTTTCCGGGTTGGCTGGAGCGCATCACCTGGTACCTGCCGTTCCGGTGGGCCGTGTGGTTCCCCGTGGAGCTGGCGCTCGGCCGCCTGAGTCCGGAGCTGATCGCCGCCGGATTCCGGATGCAGGCGTTGTGGCTGGCGCTGGGGCTGCTGCTGCTCCGCGCGGTGTGGCGGCTGGGAATCCGCAAGTACGCGGCGGTGGGGTCCTGAGCATGCACCGGCTGCGGGTGGCCTGGACCTTCTTCAGGATCGGCCTGCTGAACGAGCTGGCCTATCGCGCGAACCTGTACCTGCAGGTCCTGCAATCCGGCGTGGCGGTGATGGGAGCGATCGGCGGCCTGCTGGTGGTGTTCGGCCATACCGACAGCCTGCGCGGCTGGGGCCCGGACGAGGTGCTGGCCGTCCTGGGAGTGTATTTGCTGATGGGCGCGGGGATGGGCGGGGTGATCGAGCCGAGCATGCAGAAGCTGATGGAGGACGTGCGCCAGGGCACCCTGGACTACACGCTGACCAAGCCGGAGGAGGCGCAGTTCCTGGTCAGCGTCAGTGAGATCCGGGTGTGGAAGCTGGTCGACGTCGTGCTCGGGCTGGCGGTGCTGGGGGTGGCGCTGGCGCGGCGCAGCGCGGTGGTGGCACCGGCGGACGTGGCGCTGTTCGCGCTGATGCTGCTGGCCGGCGCTGCGATCATCTACAGCTTTCTGCTGGCCATGGCGGCGGTCTCCTTCTGGTTCCTGCGCATCGACAACATCCTGGTGATCTTCAGCGACATGTATCAGGCGGCGCGCTGGCCGATCGGCATCTACCCGGGCTGGCTGCGCATGCTGCTCACCTTCGTGGTGCCGGTGGCGGTCGCCATCACGGTGCCGGCCGAGGCGCTGGTGGGCCGGTTGACCGGCAGCCGCGTCGTGTTGGCATTCGGCGTGGCCGCCGGCGCCCTGGCGGCCGCTCGGTTCGTCTGGATGCGCGGGCTGCGGCACTACTCGGGGGCGTCGGCATAAGCCGGCAGACCATGCGGGCGATGGTGCTGGCCCGCACCGGCTCGCTCGCCCACGACGGCGAGGCTCCTCCGGTGCTGGAGCTGCGCCGGCTCCCGGTACCCGAGCCCGGACGCGGCGAGGTGCTGGTGCGCGTGCAGGCGTGCGGCGTCTGCCACACCGATCTGGATCAGGTGGAGGGCCGCATCGTGCCGCCGTACCTGCCGGTCGTTCCCGGCCACCAGGCGGTCGGTCGGGTGGCCGGGTTCGGCGATGGGGTCACGGAGCATCGGCTCGGCGACCGGGTCGGGGTGGGGTGGATCCATGCCTCCACCGGGGAGGCGGATGAGAACCTCAGCCCCGCGTTCCAGGCGACCGGCCGTGACGCCGACGGCGGCTACGCAGAGTACCTGACCGTGGGGGAGCGCTACGCCCATGCGATTCCGGGCGTGTACGCCGACGCCGAGGCGGCGCCGCTGCTGTGCGCGGGAGCGGTCGGCTACCGCGCCCTGGCGTTGACCGGGCTGCGCGACGGCGAACCGCTCGGCCTGGCCGGCTTCGGTGGCTCCGCGCACCTGGTGCTGCAGATCGCGCGGCACCGCTATCCGTCGAGCCCCGTGTACGTGTTCGCGCGCCGGCCGCGGGCGCGTGATACCGCGATCGCTCTGGGGGCTGCCTGGGCCGGCGCGATCGAGGATGCGCCGCCCCGTCCGCCGCGGGCGATCATCGATACCACGCCGGCCTGGCGGCCGGTGATCGCCGCGCTGGCCGCACTGCAGCCGGGCGGCCGGCTGGTCATCAACGCCATCCGCAAGGAGGACCGCGACCGCGCGGCGCTCGGCGAGCTGCGCTACCACGAGCATATGTGGATGGAGCGGGAGGTGAAGTCGGTCGCCAACGTCACCGGCCGCGATATTCGGGAGTTCCTGGCGCTGGCCCCGGACGTGCCGATCCGGCCGGCGGTGGCGACCTGTCCGCTGGAGCAGGCGGTCCGCGCGCTCGCCGACCTGCGGCGAGGAGACGTCACCGGCTCCAAGGTACTCCTGATCGGCTGACTCAGAGCCGGAACGGTCAAGCGCGCGTTCGGCTCCGATGTTCCTTGCGGATGACCAGCTTCAGGCCGGACCAGACGTCGTCGACGGCGCAGACCTTCACGTCGACCAGGCCGAGGGGGAGCGCATGGCGGCGGACGTCGTCCTCGCCGATCTCGCTCGGCACGCCGGACGAGCGCTTCGGCCACGACACCCAGATCATCCCGTCCGGGTCGATTTGCCGCATCGCCGCAGGCAGCGTGTCCGCCAGCTCGCGCTCGGAGCGGGTGAACAGGTGCCACAGATCGACGTTCGCGCGCAAGCGGGACGAGATCGTCACACCGTCCGAGGCGTCGATGCCGACCAGCGTTTCGTACGGTCGCGGCTCGTTCTTCGGCCGGATCCGGAACCCCGGCTTGATGCCGAGCTTCTTCGCCAGCGGGGTGCCCGAGTAGCCGGCCATCTCAAGAGGTTCCTGAACGGTGCGTGAACGTGAGGGCGGTGGTCCCGACTCCTCTACGCGGCGTTCCCGGCGGACCATGACCAGACGTACGACTTGAGGAACTCCCGAGCGGATCGCTTCGCTTCCGCGACCTGATCGTCGGTCATGTGCTCGGCCAAACCGCGGAACTCCTGGGTCAACGTCGTGGCTTCGCCGTCCGGCTGCGGGATGGTCGACCCCCAGCCGCCGGCGCGCGAAAAGACGTAGAGCCACTTGTAGGCAGAGACGTAGTCCTGCGGTGTGCCGACGCCGTCGCGGTACATCCCGCTCAGCGTGAGCAGGTGACGGCGGCCCCAGTGCTTGTCGAAGAAGCTCTTGAGAAGCTCTCGAGCGTTGAAAGGAGAGTCTCCGTGAATCTCGATATTCTCGAAGTCCGTACTTCGGATCTCGGCGGCACGGCGATACCACTCGGCGGCTTCGGCCAGATCCTGCGTTACCCCCAAGCCGTACGCGTACCTGTCGCCGAGCCAGGCCTGAGCCTCGCCGCTGCCCTCCGTAGCGGCCTGCGCGGTCAACTCGACGTCTTCGGTCGCGAACGGATGCGCCAGCCCTTCGCCGGCCGCCAGCAGTCCCAGCAGGGCGACCGCCAGGCAGCATCGAAGCGCTCTCGTGTCCTCGTTGTTCCGTCGCATTGCGTCTACCTCCCATCGATACAGATGCGCTGAAACCAGTAAGGTATCAGCGCGGACCGCCCCCGTTCCACCGCGCGGCGAATCGTCAGGGCAGAGCCGTCGTGTCTTCATTCCGGAGGACTCCCTCGCAGCCCTGGAACTCGACTCCGTACGGCGCCAGCCGTTTTGCCATGACCCGAATCGCTTCGGGGTTGTGGTCGATCAGGATGAAGTCCCGGCCGAGCCGCGCGGCGGCTTCGCCCAGCGTACCGCTCCCGGCGAAGAAGTCGATCGCCAGGTCGCCGGGGTGCGTGTGCACGCGGACGATGCGCTCGATGATGCCGAGCGGTTTCTGCGTCGCGTAGCCGGTCTTCTCCTTGCCGTTGGGACTGACGATCGTGTGCCACCACACGTCGGTGGGAGTCTTGCCGCGTGCGGCCTTCTCGGGGCCCACGAGGCCGGGCGCCAGGTACGGAATCCGGTCGATCTCGTCGTAGCGGAAGGTGTAGTTCCCGGGGTCCTTGGCGTACCAGAGGATGTTGTCGTGCTTGGCCGGCCATCGTGACCTTGAGCGGGCGCCGTAATCGTAGGCCCAGATGATCTCGTTGATGAACGAGGTCCGCCCGAACAATCGGTCCAGCAACACCTTGCAGTAGTGGACCTCGCGATAGTCCACGTGCAGGAAGAACGATCCGTCGGGCTTGAGGACGCGCCGCGCCTCGCGGAACCGGGGTTCCAGGAAGCCCAGATAGTCATCGAACGCGTCGGAATAGCCGCTGGTGTCCAGCTCGACGGTCCGGTACCGCTTGCCCTGGAAACCGGTGCGGTCGCCGCCCACCTCGTCACGAATCGTTCGCAGGGTCTTCCTCGACTGGGTCCGCCCGGTATTGAACGGAGGATCGATGTAGACGAGCGCGGCCGACTCGTCCGCAACCGTCGCGAGGGCTTCGAGATTGTCGGCAAGGATGACTCTGCGCATCGGCGCGGAGTCTACGGCAGCAGGGAGACGAACACGCGATCGCCGGCGTTGAAGCGGGTTGCCGCCGCGGCGTGGGCGGTGACCTGCAGCGGCCCGCGGTCGCCGTTCAGCGCGATCGTCAGCTCCCGCACCTCGCCCAGGAACCGCGCGGTCACCACGGTGCCGTGGCGGCTCGTGCCGTTGGCCGCCGCAGGCGACACGCACACCTGGCTGGGCCGGATCGACACCACGCGCTGCCCGCCGGCGTCGATGGGCTGCGCGGCGCCCACCGGGCCCAGGTCGGAGACCCAGCCGGTGCCGTTGCGGCGGACCCGGATCAGGTTGGTCTTGCCCAGCAGGGACGCGACGAAGCCGTTGGCCGGCGACCAATAGAGCTCCTCGGGCGTGCCGGTCTGCTGCAGCCGTCCGCCGCGCAGCACGGCCACCTGGTCGGCGATATGGAACGCCTCGTCGCGGTCATGGGTGACGAAGATGGCCGTAGTGGTGCGCAGGGCGAGAATGGCACGCAGCTCTTCGATGAGCTGCGCGCGCAGCGGCCCGTCCAGGTTGTTGAGTGGCTCGTCCAGCAGCAGCACACGCGGCCGCGGGGCCAGCGCGCGGGCGATCGCGGCGCGCTGCGCCTGGCCGCCTGACACCTGGTGTGGAAACCGGTCCTGTGCGTCGCCCACGCGCACCAGCTCGACGACGGCGTCGATCCGCCGCTCGCGTTCCCGTTCCGGCAGGCGGCGCAGTCCGAAGGCGATGTTCTGCCGCAGCGTCAGATGCGGCAGCAGCGCGGTGTCCTGGAAGACGACGCCGACGTTGCGCTCCTCCGGCGGCAGCGAGTGCCTGCTGTCGGCGACCCGGATCTCGCCGACTTCGATCGTCCCGGAGTCGGGCTCTTCGAAGCCGGCCACCAGACGCAGCAGCGTGGTCTTGCCACTGCCGCTTTCGCCCAGGACGGCCGTCGTCGAGCCTTCCTCGACGGTGAGCGAAACCCGGTCGAGGGCGGGCGCCGAGCCGCCCTTGAAGCGCTTGCTGACGGAGCCGAGCGTCAGGGCGCCGCCGGAGCGTGTCTGGGCGTTACGCTTGCGCCGGAGCCGGAGCATGGCCGAGCGGTGAGCGGGACCGTGCGCGCCGGCGACCAGCCGCCACCACGCGGTTGAGGATCAGGACGGGGCCGAGCCCGGCGGCGATGATCACCAGAGCGTACGGGGCCGCGTCGATGAGCTGCTCGTTGCCGGCCAGCCGAAACACGTTGGTGGCCAGCGTCTCCAGGCGGAACGGCCGCAGGATCAGCGTCAGGGGCAACTCCTTCAGCATCTCCACGATCATCAGGATCGACGCCGTCATCAGAGCGGGGCGCAGGTTCGGGAGCGCGACGTGCAGCAGGCCGCGTCCGGGCCGGAACCCCAGGGCACGTCCCACCTCGTCGAAACGTGCCGGGATGCGGGCAAAGCCGGAGTCGATCGCGTGGTACCCCAGGGCGAAGAAGCGCACCACGTACGCGGCGATGAGCGCCAGACCGGAGGCGGTCAGCAGCAGCCCCGGCGAGAAGCCGAGCACGGCGCGCACCGCGTCGTTCAGACGATGGTCGACCCAGGTGTAGGCGGTCGCGATGCCGACCGCCAGCACCGCCGCGGGCACCGCGTAGCCGGCGGTGGACCAGCGGGCCAGCGCCCCGACCAGCCGGTCCTTGCGCACCCGCGCCGCGTATGCGACCAGTACGGCCAGCACGACGGTGGCGGCCGTCGCTGCGGCTGCCAGGCCGATGCTGGTGGCCGTCAGCCGGACGAGATCCACGTCGAAGCCCAGGCGGCGGGAGGCCCACCACAGGAGCTGCCCCACCGGCAGTGCGAATCCGGTAATCACCGGCAGGGAGCAGGAGGCCGAGGCGGCCAGCGCCGCGGCGCCCCGCAGTCGGCGGCGGACCAGAGGGCGATCGTGCAGCGTCACGTCGCAGAAACGCGCCGCGCCGCGCCCGCGGTGCTCCACCGCTTGCAGCAACGCGACGATGACGAGCATCAGTGCGCCCAGGGCAAGGGCGACCTGCACGCTGCCGAGGCCGAACCAGCCGCGAAAGATCCCGATCGTGAGGGTGTCGACGCCGAGGTAGTGCGAAGCGCCGAATTCGCCGAGCGTCTCCATCACGACCAGCATCACCCCGGCGACCAGCGCCGGCCGGGTTGCCGGCAGGACCGCGCGGGCGAACGCCTCGACGCCGGAGCTGCCCAGGCTGCGGGTCACCTCCAGCAGGGTCGCTCCCTGCTGGGCGAACGCCGCGCGCGCGGTGAGGTAGACGTAGGGATACAGCAGCGTGGCGAGCACGAACGCCAGACCGCCGAAGCCGCGCACCCGCAGAATGGGGTAGGCGCCGGCCGGCATTCCCAGCACCTCCCGGAACAGCAACTGAGCCGGCCCCGTGTAGTCGAACAGGCCGGTGTAGGCCAGGGCGCCGATGTAGGTCGGGATGGCCAGCGGCAGCACCAGCAGCCATCCCAGGGCGCGGCGGCCGGGGAAGTCGTACACGGTCACCAGCCACGCCGCCGCCACGCCGACCAGCGAGCAGAGCGCCGCGACCAGGGTGACCAGGGCGACGGTGGTACCGACGTAGCGCGGGAGCACGGTCCGCATCAGGTGGCCCATCTCCGGGGAAAGGAATCCGTCGAGATTCGCGATCACGACCAACAGCGGCGCGCCGATCAGGACGCCGACCGTGATCGGTGCCGCCAGCCAGCCGCGCGACGCGACGACACGCCGAGCCCGGTGCCCGTGAACACCACGGCGCAGGGGTCGGGGTAGCCGCACCGTCAGCAGGTCAGCCATTCCAGATCTGAACCGGTACCATATAAATCAAGCTACGTTAAGTCCATATAGCGGTATTGAGCGGATCGTGCAAGAGGCGCCGTGCAGAGGGAATGCGGCGTCCGCGAAAGAGCGTGGCTCGATGCCGTCCCGCCTGCGGTGAGCCATGCGGCCGGCGGGCGCATCCGCTGCGCCGGCCGCATGTGCCCGCGTTACCGCCAGCCGACGTGGTCGAAGATACGCACCGCGTCGGCGTTGAGATCGCCCAGCCGGTGCAGCGGCAGGTCGTCGGCCGCGAAGTCGCCCCACGACTGCAGCAGCGGCGACGGGCTGACCGCCGGATTGACCGGGTACTCGTAATTGGCCGCGGAAAACTGCTCCTGCGCCTCGGCGCCGGTGAGGAACTCCAGCAGCTTGACCGCGTTCTCGAGATTACTGGCGCTCATGGTGATCCCCGCGCCGCTGACGTTGACGTGGGCGCCACGCCCATCGTCGCCGGCTCCGTCCTGGTTGGGGAAGAACACCCGCACCTGTGCGCCGACCTCGCGTTCGAACTCGTCGCCGGAGTTGATCAGACGGCCGACGTAATAGGTGTTCACGATCGCCAGGTCACCCTCGCCGGCGACGACCGCCTTCATCTGGTCGCGGTCGTTCCCCTGCGGTGTCCGCGCCATGTTGGCGACCACGCCGGCGGCCCAGGCGGCGGCGGCCGCCTCGCCCTCGTTGGCGATGATCGAAGCCAGCAGGGATTGGTTGTAGATGTTCGACGACGACCGGATCAGGATGCGGCCCTCCCACCTCGGGTGTGTCAGGTCTGCGTAGGTGGACAGCTCGTCCGGCGCCACGCGGTCCGGGTGGTACACGATCACGCGAGCGCGCTGCGTGAGGCCGTACCAGTGACCTTCCGGGTCGCGCAGGTGCGCCGGCACGTTCGCCTGCAGCGGGTCCGACGTGGCGGGCTGCAGCAGACCCATCGACAAGGCGCGGACCAGGCGGCCGGCATCGACAGTCATCAGGATGTCCGCCGGCGATTCGGCACCTTCGCGGGACAGGCGTTCGATCAGCTCGTCGGCGCGGCCCTGAATGACGTTGACCGTGATCCCGGTCTGCTCCTCGAACCGGTCGTAGAGCGCTTGGTCCGTGTCGTAGTGGCGGTGCGAGTAGACGTTGACCTCACCGTCGGCAAGCGCGGTGCCGGCAGCCGCTACGACGAAAGCGAGCATCGCCAGCAGGAAGAACGTTCGTCTCATGAGAGACCTCCTTGAGAGAGCGAGAATGGTGATAGTGAAGTAAGCTGAATTAGTCTTGTCAAGCGGGATTTAGTATGTGAAGCTCAATTAACAATCAGTGCGGAGGCGAAAATGGACGGAATCGAACGGCGTCCGCCGGACACGGCTGGCACTGGGGTGGGCGCCCAGGATAGAAAGGGAGCGGATCGCGCAGGTGAGTCGAGTTGACGGACACGGGGGAGGTGGCGGCGGGCCGACGATCGCCGGCAACCCGGAGTCGTTCCCGTCCGACGCGGAGTTGGCGCGGGCGCTGGCCGCCACGTGCGGCCGCGCGGCCCTGTGCACGCTGACGGCCGACGGATATCCTTACGGTAGCGCCGTCTCCTACGTGGCGGATGATGACGGCGCTCCGGTGGTGCTGATCTCCGAGATGGCCGAGCACACCGTCAACGCGCGAAGCGACGATCGCGCCAGCGTGCTCGTCACGGCTCCCACGAAGGAGCACGCGGACCCGCTGAGCACCGCTCGCCTGACGCTGCTCGGCCGCCTGCGGCCGCTTGACGACCCGGGGAAGCGGCGTGACGCCTACCTGGAGCGCCACCCGTACGCGTCCTACTACGCGGACTTCAGCGACTTCGGCTTCTGGCTGCTCGACGTCGAGCGCTGCCGGTTCGTGGGCGGTTTCGGTCACATGAGCTGGGTCACCGCGGACGACTACCGGGTCGCCGCCGTCGATCCACTGGCGGAGGCGGCGGACGGGATCGTCGCCCACATGAACGAAGACCACTCCGACGCCAACCTGCTCTACGTACAGGCGCTGGCCGGGCTGGGGGATGCCACGGAAGCGTCGATGGTGGGCATCGACCGCTACGGAATGACGCTGCGCGCGCGCACGCCCGCGGGGCCGCGCCTGGCACGCGTCGCGTTTCCCGAGGCGCTCCGCCGGTCCGAGCAGGCGCGCCCGGCGGTCATCGAGCGGCTGGACGCCGCCCGGCAGGCCGCCGGCCCGCCGCGCTGAGTCGGCTTCAGGCCGCGGCCGCGAACCGGTAGGCGAACAGGGTCGCGTAGGTGATCCGGAAGTTGAGCCGCACGCGCCGTCCCTGAAGCGGGCCGAGGTCGCGTCCGCCCCAGCTCACCGGCACGTCCACGCCCGACTCGACGCGGCGGTCCCAGTCGTCGTGGCCGAAGCCGGGAATCGGCGCAGTCTCACCCAGGACCGCGACCGACACCGGTCCGGCCGCCGCGCCGATGTTGAGCAGCAGCCGGGGGCCGCCGACCGTCACCTCCGTGGAGGTCAGCACGCCGCCGTCCGGCCCGGCCCGCAGTCCCGCGAATCGGTCACGCGGCGCCCGCAGCAGCCCGATCGCGCTGCGCAGCGGAGCTCCCCGGAGGGGCCGGTGCGCGTACGGCCGGCCGGTGTACCACATCAGCATGCGGTCGCCGTCCACGATCGGCGGGGACATGCTCATCGCCACCCAGGTGCTGTCCCACGCGTCGGACGGTCCGATGGACAGATAGGTCTCCCGCGCGCACGCCCGTTGCCAGCGCTCGCCGTCGCGGCTGGTGGCGAGCTGCACGTCGAGGATCTCGTTGGTCGGATCGTAGCGCTCCAGCATGCCCAGGTACTGGTTCCCCCAGTTGAACAGCGGCATGCCGTAGAACTCGCACGCCGGGTCGTCGCCGTCGTCCGCGTCGAACACCCGCGTCGTGGGCGTCCAGGACAGCAGATCCTCGGAGCGTGACACCGCGATGTCGCGCCGCACCGCGAGCTCCCGGCGATCCATGGAGAGGTCCCGATCGCTGCGCGAGGTCATCAGGTATCCGCCCCGCAGGAAGTCCTGCATCACCGCCGTGCGGTCGCCGCGGGGCAGGGAGATCCGTTCGGGATGGAGCTGCCAGACGATGCCGTCGGCGCTGAAGGCGACCACGTAGCCGCGGTCGCCGGTCACGTCGTGGTAGAAGGAGATGAACGCGAAGCGCCGCTCCGGCTCACCGTCAGGGTCGTGCAGCACCGTGGCCGGGTAGAGCCGGCGCAGCCGGGGCTCGCGCTCGTCGATCAGGGCCAGGTTGTTGCCGGCCCCGGCCTGCGGGACTCGATCCAGCGCCGGGCGGTCCCAGTGCAGCCCGTCGTCGGACTGGGCGTAGCACAGGCTGGCCGACGGCACCTCCGGCAGGTATGCGCCCATGTACCACATGCGGTAGCGGCCGTCGACGCGGTAGATCGACCCCCAGACCGATACGGCGTTGCTCTCCCAGGGCCGCTCCGGGCGCAGCACCGGGTCGGGCGTGACCCGCTGCGGTCGCTCGATCAGGCGCGCCAGGCCGCGCCGGCCCAGCACTTCGGCATCGTCGACCAGAAGGTGCAGATGAGGATCGTGCATGTTCGGACGAGCCTACCGATGGGGCGGGCGGAGGGGAACCATCCGGTCCGCCGGCTCCGTGTCAGGCACCCCTTGGCCGTGCGGCGCGTTTCGCGGTAGACCTATTCGAAAGGAGGACGAATCTATGGCCGCTTGCCCCGTGTGCGAAGCCGACGTGCCACTGGAGGACGACGTCGTCATGGGAGAGCTGATCGAGTGCCCGGAGTGCGGCTCGGAATTGGAAGTGGTTTCCCTCGATCCCCTGGAGCTGGACGAGGCGCCGGAGGAAGAGGAGGACTGGGGCGAGTGAGAATCGGCGTCCTGCACTCGCTGATGCGCAAGGAGGAGAAGCTCCTGCTTGCGGCGTTCCGCGCCCGCGGCGTGGAGGTGACGCTGATCGATGACCGCAAGCTGGTCTTCGATCTGCGGCGCGGTCCCGAGGTCGACCTGGTCCTGGAGCGCTGCATCAACCACTCGCGCGCCCTGCACGCCCTGCGTCTGTTGGAGAGCGTGGGGATCCGCTGCCTGAACAGCTACCACGTCGCGCAGGTGTGCGGGGACAAGATCCTCACCGCCGTTGCGCTCGGTGAGCACGGCGTCCCGCAACCGGAGGTGCGCGTGGCCTTCACCGACGAGTCCGCGCTGGGGGCGATCGAGGAGATCGGCTATCCGGTGGTCCTGAAGCCGGCGGTGGGCTCCTGGGGACGCCTGGTCGCCAAGGTGAACGACCGCGAGGCGGCCGAGTCGATCCTCGAGCACAAGCGCGTCCTGGGCTCCTACCATCACTCGATCTTTTTCGTGCAGAAGTACATCGACAAGCCGGGCCGCGACATCCGCTGCTTCGTGGTAGGCGACCGCTGCATCGCGGCCATCTATCGCACCTCCGCGCACTGGAAGACCAACACCGCGCTCGGCGGCACCGCGAGCGGTGCCCCGGTCACCGCGGAGCTGGGCGATCTTGCCGTAAGCGCCGCGCGTGCCGTGGGGGGCGGGCTGGTCGGCGTCGACGTGCTGGAAAGCGATGACGGCCTGCTCGTGAACGAGGTCAACTACACGATGGAGTTCAGCAACAGCATCCACACGACCGGCGTGGACATCCCCGCCCACATCGCCGACTACGCCATCAGCCAAGCCCGGTCCAGCCAAGCCCGGTCCAGCCAAGCCAACTCGTGATCCGCGTCTCCATCGTCGGCGCCTCCGGGTACACCGGAGGCGAGCTGCTGCGGCTGCTGCTGTTTCACCCCGAGGTAGCTGTGGTGCAGGTGACCTCGGAGCGGCTGGCGGGAAAATACGTCCGCCATACGCATCCCAATCTGCGCGCGGCCACGGATCTCAGGTTCGTGTCCGCCGGCGAGCTCGCCGCGTGCGACGCGCTGTTCCTGTGTCTCCCGCACGGGCGGGCGATGCACCGGATCGACCGGTTTCGCGGCTTGGCCGAGCGCATCGTCGACCTCAGTGCCGACTTCCGTCTGCGCGACCCGGAGGCCTACGTCCGCTGGTATGGGCGCCCGCATCCGCGGCCGGAGTTGCTGGCCGACGCGGTGTACGGGATGCCGGAGCTGTACCGCGATCGGCTGCCGGGTGCGGCGCTGGTCGCAGGCTGCGGCTGCAACGCGACCGCGACCATCCTGGCGCTCCGACCCCTGGTGGCCGCGGGCGTGGTCGAACAGGCGGTCGTGGAGGTGAAGGCCGGGTCGAGCGAGGGCGGCGCCGAGGCCAGCGCCGCGAGCCACCATCCCGAGCGGTCGGGCAGCGTCCGCTCCTACAAGCCGACCGGACACCGGCATCAGGCCGAGATGCTGCAGGAGCTCGGCGGCGCGCTGCGCTTGAGCTTCTCGGCGACCGCGGTGGAGATGGTGCGCGGGATCCTGGCCACCGCGCACGTGTTCCTGTCGCAAGACATGGACGAGAAGGCGGTCTGGCGGATCTTCCGTCGTGCCTACGCGGACGAGCCCTTCATCCGCATTGTCAAGGAACGTCAGGGCATCTACCGGTTCCCGGAGCCCAAGATCCTCACCGGCAGCAACTACTGCGACGTCGGCTTCGAGCTCGACGCGGATGCGCGGCGGCTGGTCGTGATGAGCGCGCTGGACAACCTGATGAAGGGCGCCGCGGGTCAGGCGGTGCAGGCGTTCAACGTCATGTACGGACTGGACGAGCGCGCCGGGCTCGGCTTTCCCGGCCTGCATCCCGTCTGAGCGGTCCAGCTCCTGCGCCCGTGTGTCGCCTGCTTGCGGTTTGCGCTCAGGAGCCCTTCGAGCTGGAGCGCTACCTGGAGCCTTTCGCGGAGATCGCCCGCACCAGCACCGAGTACCAGGGCCATGGCTGGGGCTGCGGCTGGATGACGCCGGAGGGATGGCGGCTCTACCACGACATCGCGCCGGTATGGGAGGACCCGTCGCCGCCGCGCGGGCGCACGCGGCTGCTGGTGGCGCACGCCCGCAGCGCGTTCCGCGACGAGGGGATCGAGGTGCGCAACAACATGCCCTTCACCGACGGGCGTTCGCTGTTCGTGTTCAACGGCGAGTTGCGCGGCGTGCGGCTGAAGGAGTCCGGGCGCATCGGCGCCGAGAAGGTGTTCAACTTCATCCGGCGCTTCGACCGTGGCGACATGGCCGAGGCCATGCGCAAGGGGCTGGCGATCGTCGAACGGCGCACGCGCTACGTGCGCGCCATGAACATCATCATCGCCGACGCGGAAGCGGTTCGGGTCACGAACCGCTTCAACGACTCCCCGAGCTACTTTCAGATGCACGTTTCGGAAGACCGGGAGCGGCTGGTAGTCTGCTCCGATCCGCTGCCCGCCGGCGGCGTATCCGGCGCATCCCTGATGGGCGATTGGCAGCCGCTCGCCACCGGCGAGGTGCACACCTTTCGGACCGGCAAGGCAGGACCTGACCACTGAATCCGACCAAAACGCTGAATATCATCAAAGTGGGCGGTGGCAGCGCCATCAATCTGCCGGGAATCGCGGCTGACCTGGCCGAGCTGGGCGAGCCGGCAGTGGTCGTGCACGGCGCCAACGCGCTCCGCGACGAGTTGGCCGAGCGCCTGGGCGCACCCAAACGGGTGCTGACCTCGGTGTCCGGCTACTCCAGCGTCTACTCCGACGACCGCGCGCTCGACATGATCATGCTGGCCTACGCGGGCTTGAGGAACACGCAGCTCGTGGAGCTCTGCCAGCGGGCCGGCGTCGATGCGCTGGGGCTGACCGGTCTGGACGGCCACCTGATTCGAGGCCGGCGCAACAAGGGAATCCGCGTCCGGCGCGACGGCCGCACGGTGATCGAACGCGACCGCTCCGGCAAGCCGGCCGAGGTCAACGGTGCGCTGCTGCGCACCCTGCTCGACGGCGGCTACACGCCGGTCGTGAGCATTCCGATCGTCGATCAGAACGGCATCGCCATCAATTCCGAGAACGACGACATCGTGGTGGCGCTGCATGCCGAGTTGCGCGCACAGCGGGTGATCCAGCTCATCGAAGCGCCGGGGTTCCTGGAGCGGGCCGGGGACGAAACCTCGGTGGTGCGCGAGTTGGACGCCGTCGGGCTCGACCGCTTCGAGGCGCGGGCCGACGGGCGCATCAAGCGCAAGCTGCGCGCGCTCAAGGATCTCATTGCGCTGGGAGAGGTGGAGGTCATACTCTGCGACGGGCGCACGGAACACCCGGTGCGCGACGGCCTTGCGGGGCACGGAACCAGAATCGGATGAACATACAAGAGACCGAGCAACGCTACGCATTCGAGGTATACCCGAAACGAGACCTGACCCTGGTGCGCGGCGAGGGCGCCGTGGTCTGGGACGATGCGGGCCGCAGCTACATCGACTGCGCCGCCGGCACCGGCGTGGCCTGCCTGGGGCACGCCCATCCGGTGGTCGTGGAGGCGCTGAACCGGCAGGCGCGGACGCTGATTACCTGCGGCGGCGTGTTCTACAACGACCGGCGCGCTGGGCTTCTTGCCCGGCTGGTGTCCGTGGCGCCCGACAGCCTGACGCGCGCCTTCCTGTGCAACTCCGGCAGCGAGGCGATCGAAACCGCCTTCAAGTTCGCGCGCCTGGCGACCGGACGCACCGACATCGTCGCTGCCGCGCGCGGCTTCCACGGCCGCACCATGGGCGCGCTGAGCGCCACCTACAAGAAGGAGTACCGGCAACCGTTCGCCCCGCTGGTCCCCGGCGTCACGCACGTGCCGTACAACAACCTCGACAAGCTGGCCGCGGCGATCACGGATCGTACCGCGGCGGTGGTGCTGGAGCCGATCCAGGGCGAGGGTGGGGTACACCGCGGCGCCGACGACTACCTGAACGGGGTGCGCGAGCTGTGCGACGAGCGCGGGACGCTCTTGATCGCCGACGAGATCCAGACCGGCTTCTGCCGCACGGGCCGCATGTTCGCGGTCGAGCACTCGGGCGTGCAGCCGGACATCATGTGCGTGGCCAAGGGCATCGCCGGCGGCGTGCCCATGGGGGCGGCGCTGTTCGGCGACACGGTCAAGCCGGTGGTCGGCATCCACGGGTCCACCTTCGGCGGCAACCCGCTGGCGTGCGCGGTGGCCGACGCGACCATCGACCATCTGGTCGAGCATGACCTGGCCGGGCGCGCGGCTGAATCCGGCGCCTACTTCGCGGAGCTGTTCGAGCGGTCGCGTCCGGCCTGCGTGCGGCAGCTCCGGCAGTTCGGGCTCATGATCGGCATCGAGCTCAAGGAGCGGTCGCAGCCGCACCTGGTGGCGCTGATGGCGGAGGGCGTGCTGGCGTTGCCGGCTGGCAAGACCGTGATCCGACTGCTGCCGCCCCTGGTCATCGACCGCGCCCAGATCGAAGCGGTGGTAGCCGCGCTTTGCAAGGTGCTATCCGCGTGAATAACTTAGCTGCATGACACGTGTGCATCGTTGCGGATTCGTCCTGCTGGTCGCGTTGCTCGGCGTCGTCGCCGCGCCGGGCATGGCGCAGACGGCGGAGGACAAGACCACCGTCATCGGGCTCAATGTCCTGGGGCCCGTCATCGGCCTCTACAGCGGGTCCTTCGAGCAGGCGATCGACGACGATCTGAGCGTCTTCGTCATCCCTACCTACTTCAACGCGAAAGCGGGCATTTTCGACCCGCTGGCGAGCGTTAGCGTTGAACACATCGTGCGCGCAGACTACGACCTCTGGTCCATTTCGGTAGCCGTGGGCGCGAACTACTTCGTGAACGGCACGGCGCCCACGGGCGTGTTCGCGGGTGGGTGGCTGCAGCCAGGATACGGCTCATTCAGGTTCGATTCCTCGGCGCTCGAGAAGGGAGACGCCAAACAGGTTGACGATGGGACGGTGATCCTGAGTGCGGGCGTCCACGTGGGCTACCGGCTCATCTGGGATCTCGTGGCGATCACCCCTCGCGTGGGTGTCAGTTATCAGCTCGCGCTGAATGAGGCATCCGGATTCGACCAGAGAATGAAAAACCTCGTGGGCAGCGTAAGAACCGGCCTGCGGTTCCCGTGGGGGATCGAAGTCGGGATCGCGTTCTGACCACCGGCCGCCGACGGCTGCCGGCTCGCGGGGCCTTGCGCGCAGCTCGACGACTACGCCCTGCTGGCGGGCGCCGTCGGGCTTTTTCTCATCCTGGCCGCGATCATGTACGCTACGCGCGCCGTGGACTGGCATGCCGTCGGCTCGACGCCGTCCGGGGCAGGAGGAGGAACGTCATGAAGACCGTGCAGCAGGCGCGTAACGAGGGGCGAGGCCCCGCGATCTGGCTGGCGGGCGACCCGGCCGACCTGGGCGAATGGATGGAGCGCGGCGCGGCCGGGATCGTCACCAACACCGTCGTGCAGAACCAGTTGGTCAAGAAGTACGGCACGCTGAAGCAGGTCATCCAGCGCTATCTGGACATGACCGACAAGCCGGTCGTCGTGGAGATCGACGGCCACAGCACGGCCGAGCTGGTCGACGCGGGACACGCCTTCACGGTCATGTCGGACCAGATCATCATCAAGGTGCCGTGCACCTCGACCGGCCTCGGCGCGTTTCGGGCGTTCGCGGCCGAAGGGGTGGAGACCTTCTGCACCACGGTGTTCTCGCTCACGCAGGCGGCGGCGGTCGCCCAGGCGGGCGCGACGCACGTGCTGCCGTTCTGCGAGCCGGTCAAGCAGCTCCAGGACGATCCGGTGCGTCTGGTGCGTGAATGCCGGTGCATGTTCGACGGCTGGGCGAACCGGCCCTACGTCACCGCGGCGCTGGTGCGCTCGCTCGACGTGGCGTACGCGGCGCTGCGCGCGGGCGCGGACGGCATCATCATTTTCTGGGCCACGCTCAAGGAGATGATGGATCACCCGCTCACCGACGAGTGGAACCGCACCTTCCTGGACGAGTGGAACGCCATGCACGCCGACGGCAAGCTGGACGGCGTGCCGGTGGCCGACTGAGGCATTCGTGGCGAACCGGTTCGACACCGGCGTGCTGGATCGGACACTGCGCGCTTGCCACTTCGCCGATACGATAAGGCGGACCGGACTGCGAGGGAGCGGGTGATGCACGACGGGACGCTGTACGACCGGCTCGACCCGGCGTCGCGAGCGTGCGTGGACGACGTCACGTCGCGCTACCGCTGCACGGTGCAGGAGGTGCGGGAGCTGTGCGAAGCGGCTCGCGATCTGGCGATGTGGGGCGAGCCCGGCATCGGCGCGTGGTGGGACCGTGCGGAGGCGGGGGTCCCCGACGGACTGAACCCCCGCGAGCGCAAGAAGCGGCTGGTCGCTGCGCTGCGGGAGCACCTGCAGCGGCTGCGGCGCGAACCCACCCGCTACGACCGTCACTCGGCCAGCCCGGAGCGCGCGCCGGCGAAGCCCGAGCGGCCACCGGCGAAGCCCAAACGGGCACCGGCGAAGCCCAAACGGGCACCCCTCCGTTTCGTCGACGCGCCCGCCGAGACCTCGGTGTTCGGCGACTGCCCGGTCCGTTCCGATCGCACCCTGTGCTGCAACCTGAAGACGATCGATGCGGTGCAGAACTGCTCGTTCGGCTGCAGCTACTGCACGATCCAGACGTTCTACGGGGACCGGGTGACCGTGGACCGCGACCTGGGCCGCAAGCTGCGCGAGATCGAGCTGGACGACCGGCGCTTCTACCACATCGGCACCGGTCAGTCCTCCGACTCGCTGGTGTGGGGCAACCGCGCCGGCATCCTGGACGAGCTGTGCCGCTTCGCGGCCGAGCATCCCAACGTGCTGCTGGAGCTGAAGACCAAGTCGGCCAACGTCAGCTATTTCCTGGACCGCGAGGTGCCGGCGAACCTGGTATGCAGTTGGTCGCTGAACACCGCGGCCGTGATTGAGCACGAGGAGCACTTCACTGCTCCGCTGGAGCGCCGCCTGGCCGCCGCGCGCCGCTTCGCCGACGGTGGGCGCATGGTGGCCTTCCACTTCCATCCGATGGTCCACCACGACGGCTGGGACACCGAGTATCCGGCGCTCGCGGAACGGCTGCTGGATGAGTTCGCTCCCGAGGAGGTCGCCTTCCTGTCGATGGGATCGGTCACCTTCATCAAGCCGGTGATGAAGCAGATCCGGCAGCGCGGGGAGCCGACGCGCATCCTTCAGGCCGAGCTGGTCGCCGACCCGCACGGCAAGCTCACCTATCCGGATCAGCTCAAGGTGCGGATGTTCCGGACGATGCATCGGGCGCTCGCGCCCTGGCACGGCCGCGTGTTCATGTACCTCTGCATGGAGAAGGCGACGATCTGGGACCAGGCGTTCGGATGGCGGTTCGCGTCGAACGACGAGTTCGAACGCGCGTTCGGGGCGGCGACACTGGGATGGCCGCCGCCCGACACGAACGCGCGCGAACGGCAGAGCGCGTGAGCGGCGTACGAGTAGAGCGATGAACCGCCTGCTCGCGTGGCGGAAGGAGCCCGGCGTGCGCGTGACCGGCAGCCGCGGCCTGGACCGGTTCAAGGTGCAGGCGCCCGGCGTCGTGGCGCTGCCCGGCGGCTGCTACCGGCTGTTCTACACCGCGGTCGGGCCGGACAAGCCATTCGCCCACTGTCAGGGCTGCATCCTCAGCGCCACCTCCGACGACGGACTGACCTTCGAGGTGGAGCCCGGCATCCGCGTGGCTCCCGATCCCGGCCGGCCGGAGCTGTCGCTGCGCGCGCTGGCGCCCAGCGTCACGCCGATCGCAGGCGGCTGGCGCATGTACTTCGAGGGCCGCGGTTCGGCGGATCGGCCGACGGTGATCGCCAGCGCCGTATCGGCCGACCTGCTGCGCTGGGAGGTCGAGCCGGGGGTGCGGGTCGCCGCGTCCGAGCGCTGCGGAGCGCCGCGCTTCCTGCCGCTCGGCGGGGGCGCTGGCCGGCTGTTCCACTTCCGCACTGCCGCGGGGCCGCCGCGGTGGAACGCGGTCTACTCGGCGGTCACGGAGGACGGGCTGTCGTTCACGCGGGAAGCGGGCGTGCGCATGGCAAGCCGCACCGGCGCGTTGGACTCGTCCGGCATCACCGCCGCCGAGGTGGTCGCTCCCCCTCGACCCGATGTGCCGTGGGTGATGATCTACTCGGCGTGGCAGGACGTGCCGCCCGGCACCGAAGTGCCGCTGCATCCCAGCGAGGACCCTGACGCGGTCGCCCGCGGCGGCAGCGCCGACTTCGCGGCCGCCTCCATCGCCGTCGACCTCTGTGGCTACCGGTCCCGCATCCTGGCGGCGACCTCACCGGACGGCCTCCACTTTGGACCGGGCAGCGTGGTCGTCGAAGGCGGCGGCTACGACAGCGACGACATCGATGCCGTGCACGCGGAGGACATGACGCTGGTGCGCCTCCCCGACGGTCGCTGCCGGATGTACTACGCGTCGTGCGATGCGGCCGGGAACTGGCAGATCGCGAGCGCCATCACCGCTTGACGGGCGAATCCCCGGGAGCGAATCCGGCCGCAACCCCTACCAGTTGGTGAACGACCCGTCGGGCCGGCGCAGGTGCGGGGCCTCCCAGAGCTGCAACGGGGTCTTGGCCACGGGCGCCTCCGGGTCGAACTCGACGCCGAGGCCCGGCCCGTCCGGCACCGCGTAGGTGACGCCGTCCAGCAGCGGCACCTCCGGGAACATCTCCCGGTCATACCTGGCGATCTTCTCCGGACCGCGCTCCTCCAGCCACGCGTACTGCGCGGTGGCGGCGGCCAGGTGCAGGTTGGCCGCGGTGCTCACCGGGCCCAGCGGGTTGTGGGGCATCAGGTCGATGTAGTGCGCCTCGCACCAGCCGACGACCTTCATGGCCTCCGTGAATCCGCCCACGTTGCAGATGTCCAGCCGCGCGAACGCGGGGATGCCGGCCTCCAGGTACGGCAGGAACTGCCACTTGCTCGCGAACTCCTCGCCGATCGCCATCGGCACCTGCGTCATCCGCTGCAGCGCCTGGTACGCCCCCGGCGTCTCGTCCCGGATCGGCTCCTCGAGAAAGTCGATCGTACCGGGCGGCATGGCCTGGCAGAGGCTCGCCGCCTCCGCCACCGAAAGCCGGTGATGGTAGTCGATGCCGAGCGCCGCCCGGTGGCCGATCGCCTCGCGGGCCGCGATCAGGGTATCGGCGGCCGCCCCGATCGACGGGCGCGGATCGAAGATCCCCTCCTTGTCATCCACCGGCACCGGCAGTCGCACGCAGGGCCAGCCGTCGTCCACCAACCGCACCACGTCGGCCACCGCCTCTTCGCCGAAGCCGTGCCGGGTGGTGGCGAAGCACGGCACGCGGTCGCGCTGGCTGCCGCCCAGGAGCTGGTACACCGGCACGCCCAGCGAGCGGGCTACCAAATCGTGCAGGGCGATGTCGATGGCAGACAGCGCCGCGGTGAGCACGCGGCCGCCCTCGAAGTACTGGCTGCGGTAGACCTCCTGCCAGATGGCCGCGATACGCCGCGGGTCGCGCCGAATGAGGAACTCGCCAAAGTGGTTGAGCGCGCCGCGCACGGCCAGCTCGCGGCCGCTCAGCCCCGACTCGCCGAGCCCCACGGTACCGTCGTCCGACTCGATCCTGACGATGCAGAGGTTGCGGCTGCCGCCGGGGACGATGTGGGTCTCGATGCGTGCGATCTTCATGTCGCGAGTGTCCCCCGGTGCGCGCCGACAGGCAAGGTGCAGGCTTGAGCCCCGCAGCGCCGCCTGCGGCGCCGCTGCGGCCCATCCCCACCTTTGCGAACCACACTCCGCTTGCCGAACACGTCAGGAATGGCGCACCTTCGCCCCCGAACCGTGCCCCATCGACTCATCAGGTTCGCCCTGCAGCGGACCTATCGCGAACCGCGCATGTTCCGGACGCCGCCGCGTCTCAAGCGCCGGTATGACGCCGTCATCATCGGCGGCGGCGGCCACGGGCTGGCCTGCGCCTACTACCTGGCGCGCGATCACGGCATGCGCGATGTCGCCGTGCTGGAACGGAGCTACATCGGCGCGGGCGGCACCGGTCGCAACACCGCCATCGTCCGTTCCAACTACCTCACCCCGGAGGGGGTGAGCTTCTACGAGGAGAGCGTCCAGCTCTTCAGTCGTCTCTCCGGCGACCTCGACTACAACCTGTTCTACAGCGAACGCGGTCACTTCACGCTCGCCCACACCGACTCGGCGGTGCGCACGATGCGCTGGCGGGCGGAGGTCAACAAGCACCTGGGCGTGAACAGCGAGCTGGTCGACCGTGACTTCATCGCCCGCACCTGCCCGTTGCTGGATCTGGACTGCGGTCACGACATGCCCGTGCTGGGCGCGCTCTGGCATCCGCCGGGGGCGATCGCCCGTCACGATGCGGTCGCCTGGGCGTATGCCCGCGGAGCCGACCGGCTCGGGGTGGAGATCCATCAGCACACGCCCGTGACGGGACTGCGTCTGGCCGGCGGCCGGGTCACGGGTGTGGAGACCGAGCGCGGCGTGATCGAGACCGACCGCGTGCTGAGCGCGGTCGCCGGCTACACCCCGGCGATCACCGAGATGGCGGGGGTCCGGACCCCGCTCGTCATCCATCCGCTGCAGGCCTGCGTGACCGAGCCGCTGAAGCCATGGCTGGATGTGATCGTCGTCTCCGGGTCGTTCCACATCTACGTCAGCCAGTCGTCGCGCGGGGAGATGGTGATGGGGGCGTCGCTGGACCCGTACGAGGTGCACTCGACCCGCTCGACGCTGGAGTTCGCGGAGGGGCTGTCCGCACATGTGCTGGCGGTGTTCCCGCATCTGGGCGGGGTCAAGGTGCTGCGCCAGTGGGCTGGGCTGGCGGACATGACCCCGGACTTCTCGCCGATCATGGGGCTGACCCCGGTGGAGGGATTCTTCCTGGACGCCGGCTGGGGGACCTGGGGCTTCAAGGCGACCCCGGCCAGCGGCAGCACCATGGCCTGGACGCTGGCCCACGGGCGGCCGCATCCGCTGATCGAGCCGTTCCGGCTGTCGCGGTTCGCGGAGTACGAGTTGGTGGGAGAGAAGGGGGCGGCCTCGGTCGGCCACTGAGCTGGGGCACTTGGGATGAAGCTGCTGCGCTGCCCGGTCAACGGCGAACGGCCGTTGCAGGAGTTCGACTACGGCGGTGAGTACCGCCCGCAGCCCGATCCGGACACCGTGTCGGACGAGCGCTGGGCGTCTTACGTCTTCGATCGCGAGGGTGCCGCCGCCCTGCGGCGCGAGTGGTGGTACCACGTGCCGAGCGGCACCTGGTTCATTGCGGAGCGCGACACCGGCACCGATCGGGTCGTGCGCACCTACCTGCCGGACCGGCTGACGTGAGCGCCTCGAAGGACCGCCGCCTGCCCCCGCAGCCCGGCGAGTGGATCGACCGTTCGCGGCCAATCGCCTTCCGGTTCGAGGGACGGGATTATCACGGCCTGCAGGGCGATACGGTGAGCTCGGCGCTGCTGGCGGCCGGTGTACGCGTGCTCGGCCGCAGCTTCAAGTATCACCGGCCCCGCGGCGTACTCAGCCTGACCGGAGCGGATGCCAACGTGATGCTGGAGGGAGCGGCGGGCATCAATCTGCGTGGCGACGAGACGCCGTTGACCGAAGGTCTGGACCTGCGCGCGGTGAACGCCCTGGGAGGGGTCCGACGGGATCTGCTGTCGGTGCTCGGCCGGCTGTCCGCGTTCACGCCGGTCGGCTTCTACTACAAGGCGATGCACACGCCGCGGGCGCTGTTCCCGCTCTACGAGCGCGGGCTGCGCGCGCTGGCCGGACTGGGCCGGGTGCGCGCCGACCACCGTGAGCCGCCGTCGCCCAAGGCCTACGCCTTCTGCGACGTGCTGGTGGTGGGCGCCGGGCCCGCGGGGGTGGCCGCCGCCAACGCCGCCGCCGCGTGCGGGGCGGCGGTGCTGCTGGTGGAGTCCGGCGAGCGGCTGGACGGCGGCGTGACCGAACCGATCGGAAACGGCGTCGACTGCCGCCTCGGCACCACGTGCGTCGGCGTCTACGCGGACCTGTGGGCGGCGCTCGTCGACGCGCGGCGGCTGACCAAGGTACGCGCCCGCTCGCTGGTGATCGCGACCGGTTGTGAGGATCAGCCCGCGGTGTTCGGCAACAACGACCTGCCGGGCGTGATGCTGGGGGAAGCGGCACGCCGGCTGATGGAGCGCTACGCGGTTCGCCCGGCGGACCGGCCGCTGATGTTCGCTGCCGGGGACGAAGGCTGTCGGCTGGCGGAGGCCATGCGGGAGCGGGGCATGAACGTCTCTGCGGTGGTCGACCTGCGTGAGGGGTCGCGTGCCGGCGGCGCGAACGGAGACCTGGCGGCCGGCGTGCCGGTCTATCACGCGCACGCGGTCGTGGAGGCGCTGCCGGCGCGCGGGCGCTCCGGGGTGCATGCTGCCCGGATCCGCGCGCTCGACGCGGCCGGCCGGGCGTCCGGCGCGGCAAGGACGATTCCCTGCGACGGCATCGTCGTCTGCGTCGGCCACTCACCGCGCGACGGGCTGCTGCGTCAGGCCGGCGGCGCGATGGCGTACGATCAGGTGCTGCACCGCCACGTGCCGGAGGCGTTGCCGGAAGGCGTGTTCGCGGCCGGAGGCGTTGCCGGCGTCGACGGCGACGCGGCGGCGGCCGACGGGCGCCGCGCCGGCCGGGCAGCGGCGGCTTTGCTGGGCATGGCGCCCGCCGACGGACCGGCGGAGCCTGCCGATCATCGATCTGCCGAGCCCAGCCATCCGTATCCGATCTTCGCGGAGCCGCATGCCAAGGCATTCGTGGACCTCGATGAGGACCTGACCGTCGACGACCTGGCCCACGCCGTGCAGGAGGGCTACGACGACGTCGAGCTCCTCAAGCGGTACGCGACCGTCGGCATGGGGCCGAGCCAGGGCAAGCACGCCAACGTCAACGCGCTGCGGGTGCTGGCCCGCCTGACCGGCCGGACGCTCGCCGACAGCCGGCTCACCACGGCGCGGCCGTTCACCAGCCCGGTGCCCATGGCCCACCTGGCCGGCCGCGGCTTCACGCCGCTGCAGCGCACGCCCGCCCATGACCGGCACGAACGGCTCGGAGCGCAGATGATGTATGCCGGCACCTGGCTGCGGCCGGCCTGGTACCCACGGCCGGGGCTGGATCGAGCTGGCTGCATCGACTCGGAAGCGCGCGACGTGCGGTCGCGGGTGGGGCTGATCGACCTGGGCACGCTCGGCAAGCTGGAGATCAGCGGGGCGGATGCCGTGCGCTTCCTGGAGCGCATCTACACCGGTCGCTTCTCCAGGTTGCGCGTCGGCATGACCCGCTACGGGGTGATGTGCGACGAGTCAGGCGTGGTCGTCGACGACGGGGTGATCGGCCGCCTGGGTCAGGAGCGGTTCTACGTGTCGACCACCTCGTCGGGGGCCGATCAGGTCTATCGCGAATTGCAGCGGTGGGCTGCGGTCTGGCGGCTCGACGTCACGCTGGTGAACGCGACCAGCACCTACGGCGCCTTCAACATCGCCGGGCCCTATGCGCGGCAGGTGCTCGCCGGGCTCACCGACGTCGACCTGTCGCCGGAGGCGTTTCCGTACCTGGGCATCCGCGAGGGGACGGTGGCCGGTGCGCCGGCTCGCCTGTCGCGGGTGGGATTCGTGGGGGAGCTTGGCTACGAGGTGCACGTCCCAGCCCGGTACGCGGCGAGCGTCTGGGACGTGCTGCTGCGCGCCGGAGAGGGGCATGGGGTCGTCCCGTTCGGGGTGGAGGCGCAGCGCCTGCTGCGCCTGGAGAAGGGGCACCTGATCGTCAGCCAGGACACCGACGGTCTCACCGACCCGTTCGAGGCGCACCTCGGCTGGGCGGTGAAGCTCGACAAGCCGTTCTTCGTGGGCAAACGCAGCTTGCAGATCATCGGCAGGCGGGAGCCGCGCCGCCGGCTGGTCGGGTTCGAGCTGCCGCCGGATGCGCCGGCGCCGCAGGAGAACCATCTGATCGTCGAAAACGGCCGGATCATCGGCCGGGTCACCAGCATCGGCCGCAGCGGCGCGTTGGGGCGTACGATCGGTCTGGCCTATGTCCCGCCGTCGGCGGTCGAACCGGGCTCCACATTGAGGATCAAGGCGGAAGGCGGCGCGATCGTGGCTGCGCAGGTTGCCGCAACGCCGTTCTTCGACCCGGAAGGCGTGAGGCTGCGCTCATGATCGCAGCTTCGGCATCACGTCGCAGCGCGGTCCACGCGTGCCTGGAACGGCTCGAGCCGATGTGGGATGAGCGCGATGGCGCGATGCGCCCGGCGCACTTCGGCGATCCGGAGGCGGAAGCCGCGATCGCGCCGGTGCTGGGCCTGGCGGATCGCGGCGTGCTGCCGCGCATCGGTCTGAAGGGACCGGGAGCGATCGAGTGGGCGCGGGCGCGGGGGATACCGGTTCCGTACGACATCTACGGCTGGACGCGCGCTGCCGACGGCTCGCTCACGGTGCGGGTGGGGAGCGGCGAACTGTTTCTGGAGGGGGCGTGCGTGGCCGAGGCAGAGGCGGGACTGTCGAGCGCCGACTCCGACACCGGCTGCTGGCCGGTACGGCGGGAGGACGCGGCCTTCCTGCTCTGCGGCGCGCGCGCGCCCGAGGCGTTGGCGCAGGCATGCTCGTACGATTTCCGCGACGCGGCCGGCAGCTTCGTGATGACGCGGGTGGCCTTGGTTTCCTGTTCGATCCTGGTGGAAGGTGGGGAGGAAGACGCGGCCCCCGCGCCGGTTTACCATCTGTGGACCGCCGCAAGCTACGGACCGTATCTGTGGGACGAGCTGCTTGCGATCGTGCGGGAGTGCGGCGGCGGCCCGGTGGGGGATCTGGCCGTGGCGACGGTGCTGTCGACGCGGTGAACGGAAGCAAAGGACGTGGAGAAATGACACGCGAGGACGCGCAGCAACTGCTCCGGCGGCACGACGTCAAGTTCGTGCTCGCTCAGTTCGTGGACATGCACGGCGTCGCCAAGACCAAGGCGGTGCCGGTATCGCACTTCGACGACGTACTCGAAGACGGCGCCGGCTTCGCCGGTTTCGCGTTGTGGGGCATGGGTCAGCAACCGCACGACCCCGATTTCATGGCGGTGGGCGATCTGTCCACCCTGTCGCTGATGCCGTGGCAGCCGGGCTACGCGCGCATCGTCTGCGACGGCCGCGTCGGCGGGCAGCCATGGCGGTACGACACCCGCCACGTGCTCAAGGAGCAGCTCGAGGCACTCGCCGAGCGCGGCTGGACGCTGAACACCGGACTGGAGCCCGAGTTCATGCTGCTGCGCCGCGATGAAGACGGCAGCATCCACACCGCCGACCGTACCGATCTGCTCGACAAGCCGTGCTACGACTACAAGGGCCTGTCGCGCAGCCGGGCGTTCATCGAGAAGTTGGTCGCCTCGCTGCAGGAGGTGGGCTTCGACGTCTACCAGATCGACCACGAAGACGCCAACGGTCAGTTCGAGATCAACTTCACCTACACCGAGGCGCTCATCTCGGCCGATCGCTATGTGTTCTTTCGCATGGCGGCCGGAGAGATCGCCCGTGAGCTGGGCATGATCTGCTCGTTCATGCCCAAGCCGATGTCCACGCGGACCGGCAGCGGCATGCACATGCATCTGTCGATCGCCGACGCGAGCGGGGCGTCGCTGTTCGAGGATGAGTCCGACCGGCACGGACTGGGGCTGTCGGAGCTTGCCTACCACTTCCTGGGCGGCTTGCTCCACCACGGGCCGGCGCTGACCGCGCTGGTGGCGCCATCGGTGAACTCCTACAAGCGGCTGGTGGTGGGCCGTGCACTGTCCGGCGCCACCTGGGCTCCGGCGCACATCGCCTACGGCGACAACAACCGCACCGCGATGGTACGGGTGCCGCACGGGCATCTGGAACTGCGTCTCAGCGACTCGAGCTGCAATCCCTACCTCGCGACCGCCGCGGTGCTGGCTGCCGGACTCGACGGGGTGGACCGCAAGCTCGATCCCGGCGATCCGGACAACCTCAACCTGTACGACTACACGCTGGAACAGCTTCGCGAGATGGGCATCGGCACGCTGCCGCAGACGCTGCGCGAGGCGCTGGACGCGCTGGCCGCGAACCCGCTGTTCCGCGATCGGCTCGGCGACGACGTGGTGCGGGAGTTCATCACCATCAAGGAGATGGAGTGGATCGAATATCAGCGCCACGTCTCCGACTGGGAGCTCGAGCGCTACCTCGAGTACTACTAGAGGCTCCTGGGAGTACGCGGATATGTGCGGCATCGTCGGCTTCGCGGCAAAACGGGCGTCGGACCGCCTGCGGCTCGGGCAGCTCGTCGCGCCCATGCTCTCCTGCATGGGGGACCGCGGTCCGGATTCGGCCGGTCTTGCGGTGTTCTCGGAGGACGGCGACCCGGAGCTCTACCGGTACAGCCTGTTCTCCGCAGGCGAGGTCGATTGGGACGGTCTGGCCGGCCGTTTCCAGGGAGCTCGCATCGATGCGATCGGCCGCTGCGCAACGCTGTCGACCGCCGCGACGCCTGACGAGGTCGAGACCGAGATCACCGGGTGGCCCGAGCGGATCGATACGTTCGGCTACGGCCGCTGCATGCGGGTCTACAAGGACGCGGGTCACCCTCGCGACCTGATCGCGACCTACCGTCTGGACCAGGTCCAGGGCTCGCACTGCGTAGGCCACACCCGCATGGCCACCGAGTCGGCGGTTACGCCCGCGCACTCGCATCCGTTCACCGCCGGCGCCGACTTCTGCCTCGTGCACAACGGCTCCATCTCCAATCCGTGGCAGATCCGCCGCCGTCTGCGCCGCTTCGGCATCGAGTTCGAAACCGACAACGACACCGAAGCGGCGTGCCGGTACCTGCAGTGGCGGATGAGCGAAGGCGCCACCATCGAGTCGGCGATCTCCGATGCGTTCGGGGACCTCGACGGCTTCTTCACGCTGCTGATCGGCACCGCCGACCGGCTGGTGCTGGTGCGTGACGCGTTCGCGTGCAAGCCGGCGGTGGCGGCGGAGACCGACGACTACGTCGCCATCGGCTCGGAGTTCCGGACGCTCGCCCACCTGCCGGGCATCGAGCACGCCAACCTGTTCGAGCCGGCGCCGGAGGAGATCTATTCGTGGAGCGTGTAGCTTCCTCGTTCACGTTCGACCTCGCAGAGTGCTCGGTCACCGAGGTCAACCGCCGGCTGCATGCGTTGACCGATCCTGCGGCGGTGGAAATTCTGCAGCCGCTCGGTCGCCACAACATCGCCTGCGGGTTGAACGCGCCGCTCGACGTGCACATTCGCGGTCACTCAGGCTACTTCACCGCCGGGATGAACCAGCATGCGTCGGTGACGATCCACGGCAACGTCGGCTGGAGCGTGGCGGAGAACATGATGTCGGGATTGGTGCACGTCGAAGGCTTCGCTTCCGAATGCGCCGGCGCCTCCGCGCACGGCGGGCTGCTGGTGATCGACGGGGATGCGTCATCCCGGTGTGGCATCTCCCTGAAGGGCGGTGACATCGTCGTGGGCGGCAGCGTCGGCCACATGAGCGCCTTCATGGCGCAGGCGGGCCGGATCGTCGTCTGCGGGGACGCGGGCGCGGGGCTCGCCGACTCGCTGTACGAAGCGGTGATCTACGTTCGCGGGCGCATCCATGGACTGGGCGCCGATGCCCAGGTGGAGCCGCTCGGCGAGGAGGACCGGCAGGCACTCGGCGAGTTGCTTCGCCGCGCCGGCCGGGACGAGGATCCCGACTCGTTCGCCCGCGTCGCCTCCGCCCGGCAGCTCTACCACTGGAGCCCGGACTCAGAGCGCCTTGCCGGGACGGCACAGCGCAGTGGCTGAACCACGGGACCAAGGCGAGCCGCAGTGGCCCGGCGAGGTGAGCCACCACTACGATCAGGCCACCCTCGACTACATCCAGCGTGCGGCGGAGACCGGCGTCTACGACATCCGCGGGCTCGGCGCCAAGCGGCGCGTGCCCAGCTTCGACGACCTGACGTTCCTGACCGCGTCGATGTCGCGCTACCCGCTCGAGGGCTACCGCGAGCGTTGCACGACACAGACCGTGCTGGGCACGCGTCGCGCGGAGCGTCCGCTCACGCTGGCCACACCGATCACCATCGCCGGCATGAGCTTCGGCTCGCTGTCGGCGAACGTGAAGGAGGCGCTGGGGCGGGCCGCCACCGCCGTGGGCACCTCCACCACGACCGGCGACGGCGGCATGACCCCGGAGGAACGGCGCGCCTCCAAGACGCTGGTCTATCAGTGTCTGCCTTCGCGGTACGGGTTCAACCCCGACGATCTGCGCCGCGCCGACGCCGTGGAGATCGTCATCGGCCAGGGCGCCAAACCGGGGGGCGGCGGCATGTTGCTGGGGCTGAAAGTCTCCGAACGTGTGGCCAGGATGCGCACGCTGCCGGCGGGTATCGATCAGCGCTCCGCGTGCCGGCATCCCGACTGGGTGGGGCCGGACGACCTGGCGATCAAGATCGAGGAGCTGCGCGAGATCACCGGCAACCGCATCCCGGTCTTCATCAAGATCGGCGCTACCCGCGTGACCGACGACGTCAAGCTGTGCGTGAAGTCGGGCGCGGACGTGATCGTGCTGGACGGCATGCAGGGCGGCACGGCGGCTACCCAGCAGGTGTTCATCGAGCACGCCGGCATCCCGACCCTGCCGGCGGTGCGGCAGGCGGTCGAAGCGCTGGAGGAAGTCGATCCCGCCCGCGAGGTGCAGTTGGTCGTCTCCGGCGGCATCCGCTCCGGGGCGGACGTGGCCAAGGCGCTGGCGCTGGGAGCGGACGCGGTGTCGATCGGTCAGGCCGTGCTGATGGCGCTGGGCTGCAACAGCCCGAGCTACGTCCGCGATGGAGAGCGGGTCGACGCCACCGCCGACTATCACCGTCTGGGTACCGCGCCCGGGCGCTGTCACCAGTGCCAGACGGGGCTGTGCCCGGTGGGAGTGACTACGCAGGATCCGGAGCTGGAACAGCGTCTGGATCCGGAGTGGGGTGCCCGGCGCGTGCACAACTACCTGGCGACGCTGACCATGGAGCTCGCCACGCTGGCGCGCGCCTGCGGCAAGTCGGACGTCCACCACCTGGAGCGTGAGGACCTGGTGGCGCTGACGGTGGAGGCGGCGGCGATGGCGGGGGTGCCGCTGGCCGGCACCGACTGGATCCCGGGATCGGGTGGGATGAGCCGATAGGCGGCGGGCAGGCGGAGCGTGTAAGGACGACGTCAAGCGTCGCCGCTCGTGCGGCAACCGCTCGACGTCGTCCCTGATTGTTGAAATAGGAACGGACGCGACGGCGGAGATCGGCGGCTTTGCCGATGTAGATGACCTCGGCCGTCGCGTCGCAAAACAGGTAGCATCCGCTGGTGCGCGGCATGCCGTCGAGAACTACTCCTGGGGAGACGTATCCTGCTCCGCGGATGGTTCTGAGGCTTGCGGCGCTTCGGGCGCTGCCACCGCAACGGCGGCCTTGGGCTTCGGGCCCGGCTTGCGTCCGCGTCTCGTGGTCGTGGTCTTTGTTGCGGCTTTAGCCGTCTTGTTGGCCTTGTCGAAGTCGGCTTTGCTGCAACGCTGAAGCTGGAGCGTGCGGTCCTGTCCGCGCGCCTTGCGGATCCTGATGTACTTCTTGGATTTGGCGGCCGCTTCCAGGAGCGCATCGCGGCCCTCGTTGATGTCCTCTTTCGCCGAGAACTTCAGGAAGCCTGCCTGCTTGTCCGGAAGGCGCTCGATGAAGCGCCGGTACTGCGCGATCACCTTCGGCGGGATTCCAGCCGCCTCCTTGGCGTCACCGGGGATGATGAGCTTGGGCATGATTACACCTCGTGTGGATGGATTTTCGGGTTCGTCACACTAAACCCGATGAGTAGTGTAGCACGTTCGTATCACAATGGAAAGGTGGCGCGATGGCGGAGCATGGTCACTCCACGGTGACGCTCTTGGCCAGGTTGCGCGGACGGTCCACGTCGTGGCCGCGCAGCAGCGCGGCATGGTAGGCGATCAGCTGCAACGGCACGGTGGTCACCAGCGGCGACAGCGCGGGCAGCACCGGCGGTACAAAGATCACGTCATCGGCGACCGACGCCAGTTCCCTGTCGCCGTCGGTGGCGATCGCTATCACGTGGCCGCCGCGGCTGCGCACCTCCTCGATGTTGGCGATGACCTTGTCCGTGGTGCTGTCGCGCGGCGCTACGAATACCACCGGCATGCCGCGATCGATGAGCGCCAGCGGGCCGTGTTTCATTTCCGCGGCCGGCATGCCCTCCGCGTGGATGTAGCTGAGCTCCTTCAGCTTCAGCGCACCTTCGAGCGCGACCGGAAAGTTGACGCCCCTGCCCAGATAGAGCCAGTTCTGCCGGTCGATGTGCCGCGCGACCAGCTCGCGGATAGCGTCGTCAAGCCGCAGGACCGACTCGACCGCCAGGGGGCTCGAATGCAGGCCTTCCAGGATCTCCGCAGACCGTTCCGCCGACAGGTGGCGCTGGCGGCCGAAGCGGACGGAGATCAGGGTGAGGACGGCAACCTGTGAGGTAAACGCCTTGGTGGAGGCCACGCCGATCTCCGGTCCAGCGTGCAGATAGACCCCTGCCTGCGTCTCGCGTGCGAGGGTCGAGCCGACCACATTGACTACCCCCAGCACCGCTGCGCCCTTGGCGCGCATCTCGGTCATCGCGGCGATGGTGTCGGCCGTCTCTCCCGACTGGCTGATGAACAGCGCGATCGTGCCGTCCTCGACGATCGCGTTGCGGTAGCGCAGCTCGCTGGAGTACTCGACATCGGTCGGCACGCGCGCGATCTCCTCGATCAGGTATTTTCCGACCAGACCGGCATGCCACGCGGTCCCGCAGCCGGCGATCACGATACGCCGTAGATTGCCCGGAGAACAATCCACGCTTCTCAAGCCGCCGAGGTTGACCTCGGTGCCATTCCGGTCGATGCGTCCACGCAACGTGTTGCGCAGCGCTTCAGGCTGCTCGTGGATTTCCTTGAGCATGAAGTGCGGGTAACCGCCGCGCTCGATCTGTTCGAGCGACAGCTCCAGACGTTCGACCTTCTTGCGCAGCGGTACGGCATCGATCGTGCTGGCGCTGAGGGTATCCCCGTCGAGGGTTACCGCCTCATTGTCGTGCAGGTAGACGACGCGGCTCGTGTGCTCGACGATCGCCGCGCCGTCGGAGGCGACGAGGTGCTCGCCGTCCCCGATCCCGATCAGCAAGGGACTGCCGCGGCGTGCAGCGATCAGCAGGCCCGGATAGTCGACGCAAGCGACCGCGATCCCGAACGTGCCCTGGACTTCGCGCAAGGCGCCGCAGACCGCGGTCAGCAACCCCTCGGGGCCGGTGCCGTTTCCGTCCTCGTACAGGAAGCCGATGAGCTGCACCAGCGCTTCGGTATCGGTTTCGCTGGAGAACGCAATGCCCTGCGTGGTGAGGTAGTGGCGGATGGAGCCGTGGTTCTCGATGATGCCATTGTGCACCAGCGCGATACGTCCTGAAGCGTCGGTGTGCGGATGCGCGTTGCGCTCGCTGGGCGCGCCGTGCGTTGCCCAACGGGTATGGGCGATGCCACACGTGGGAGGAGCGCCGTCATCGTGCGCGGCCAAGGCGATCCGCTTCCGCAGTTCACGAACCGGTCCGACGGCTCTCGAAATGGACAGTGCGCCCTCCGCGACCAGCGCCACTCCCGCGGAGTCGTAGCCGCGATACTCGAGGCGGGCCAGTCCCGTGAGGAGCGGCTCGAGCGCGGGCTTCGGCCCGGTATATCCGACGATCCCACACATGGCCGGCGGCTCAGATCGAAGCGATCAGACCACCGTCGACGAGCAGGGCTGCGCCGGTCACCCATTGCGCGTCGTCGGAGGCGAAAAAGACCGCGGCGCGCCCGATGTCTTCGGGTTTGCCGAGTCGTGGCATGGCGGTCTTCTCGCGCACCGCGTCGATCTGCTGCGGGGTCAGGTAGTCCTGGATGGGCGTCTCGATGTAACCGGGGCAGATGGCGTTTACGGTGATCCCGTCGGCGCCCAGCGTCAGAGCGGCATCCCGCGTCATGTTGACCAGGGCCGCCTTGGACGAGGCGTAGGCGGGTCCGGAGCTGCCGCCGAAGGCGTGCACGGAAGCGATGTTGATCACCCGCCCATGCGCCGATGCGCGCAGGTAGGGAACAGCCCCTCGCGTGGCCAGGAACGGGGCGCGCAGATTGATGCTGATAACGAGTTCCCACTCTTCGTCGCTCTGAGCGTCCGCGGTACCGACGATGCCGACGCCGGCGTTGTTCACCAGGATGTCCAGGCCGCCGAATCGGTCGGCCGCGAACGAAACCATGCGTTCTATCTGCTCCGGAGAGGAGACGTCGGTCGCGACGAAGGCGGCCGTACCGCCATCGGCCTCGATCTGTTCGGCGGTCGGTGGGCGGGGTTCGGTCTCGTGATACTTGCCGCGCCGCGGCTCTGCCTGTACGTCGGCCACCACCACGCGAGCGCCTTCACGGGCGAACGCGATCGCGATGCCGCGGCCGATCCCGGAGCTTCCCCCGGTAACGATGGCCACGCGCTTGTCAAGTCTGCCCATGCGTTCCCTCCGCGAACAACTCCAGATTCGAGTTCAGGTCCTCGGCCGCCACCGGCGCCGGAAGGACGCACGCGGGCCCCTCCGCGTCGGCGTGGTTGACGGTCCGGGCGACGGGCTGCGCGGTCATCCCTGCCGCCGGATACGGGCGCAGCATAGCACGCAATTCGGCGGTGCTTCGGGACGGATCCAGCCATCGATCATAGCGGTCGGGGGGGATGATAACCGGCATGCGGTCATGGAGCGAACGCACCAGTTCGTTGGGCTCGGTGGTGATGATCGTAAAGGTGCCGGGCTCGGTGTCCTCGGTCCCGGTACGCCGCTCGTAGAGACCGGCGTACGCGAACGGGACGCCGTCGTCCAGCCGAATCCAGTGTGGTGTGCGCTCGCGTCCGCCCCATTCGTAGAAACCGTCGCTGGGGATCAGGCACCGGCGTCTGACGAACGCAACGCGGAATACCGAACGCCGCTCCAGCGTCTCGGCGCGTGCGTTGATGAGCCGGCTGGCGATGCTGCGATCGCGCGCCCAGGCGGGCAGCAGTCCCCATCTGAGCGAGTCCAGCACGCGCCGGTCGCGATCCATCAGGACCGCGGCCGCCGGCTGCGTCGGCGCGATGTTGTAGCGCGGGCGGATCGCACGCACCTGCGCCTGGGCTCCGAACAGCGCGGCCAAAGCGGACGCGTCGAGATCGGTCGTGAGCGTAAAGCGGCCGCACACGCGCGCTACAGCTCCGTGACCAGCTCTCGCTCTTTCTGCAGCACGTCGTGCATGCCGCCTTCCCGCAGGCTGGTGGCGGAAACCACGGTCAAGCGGGCCTTCCTGCGCAGCTCGGGGATGTCGATCGCGCCGCAATTGCACATTGTCGCCCGGATCTTGGCGAGCGTCTGCTTGAGGTTGGAGCTGAGCGATCCCGCGTACGGCACGTAGCCGTCCACCCCTTCCTCGAAGGCGAGCTGCCCGCCGACCGCGTCGTACCGGGCCCAGTTCTGGGCCCGGTTGGTGCCTTCTCCCCAGTACTCCTTGACGACGTTCGTGCCAAGGCGAATCTGTCGTCCGGGGCTCTCGTCGAAGCGCGCAAAGTAGCGCCCCATCATCACGAAGTCGGCGCCCATCGCCAGCGCAAGGACGATGTGGTAGTCGAAGACGATGCCGCCGTCCGAACAGACAGGAACGTAGCGCCCGGTCTCCTCCGCGTAACGGTCGCGGGCCGCGGCCACATCCAGCACCGCTGTCGCCTGTCCGCGGCCGATTCCCTTCTGCTCCCGCGTGATGCAGATCGATCCGCCGCCGATGCCCACCTTCACGAAGTCGGCGCCGGCGTCGGCCAGGTACCTGAAACCGTCGGGCTCCACCACGTTGCCCGCGCCGATCTTCACGCGATCCCCGTAGCGCTTGTGGACGAAGTCCAGGCAGTCCGCCTGCCACTCGTTGAACCCGTCGGAAGAATCGATGCACAGCACCGATGCCCCGGCCTCGACCAGTGACGGCACCCGCTCGCGATAGTCGTGGGAAGATATGCCGGCACCGACGACCAGCCGCTTCTCGGCATCGACCAGCTCGTCGGGGTTTTCCCGGTGGTCGTCGTAGTCCCTGCGAAACACCAGATGGCGCAGGTGCCGCCGCTCGTCGATGATCGGCAGACAGCTCAGGCCGTGCTCCCAGATCAAGTCGTTCGCGGCGTTGAGGGTGATGCCGTCATGGCCCACCACCAGGCGCTCGAACGGCGTCATGAGTGTGTCGACGCGGGTGTCCGGGTCCTGCCGGTGCACGCGGTAGTCGCGGCTGGTCAGGATGCCGAGCAACGGTCCGTCGGGTCGTCCGTCCGCCGTCACCGCCATGGTGGTATGGCCGGTGCGGCCGGCGAGCGCGACGACGTCGCGCAGCGTCGCGTCTGGCTTGAGGTTGGAGTCCGAGAGCACGAAGCCGGCCTTGAACTTCTTGACCCGCCGCACCATCTCCTCCTGGTGGTCGATCGGCTGGGAACCGAAGATGAAGGAGATACCCCCGAAGCGCGCCAGGGCCACCGCCATGCGGTCGTCGGAGACCGTCTGCATGACCGCCGAGGCGAGCGGGATGTTCAAGGAGATGGGAGCCGGCTCGCCAACCCGGTGGCTGACCAGGGGTGTCTGCAGCCTCACGTTGGCAGGTATGTTCTCCTTGCGCGTGAGGTTCGGCAGGAGCAGGAACTCGCTGAACGTCCGTGATGTCTCGTCGAAAACGACAGCCAATCGCGCCTCCTGTCTCAGGGTGGCGGCAGGCGATCCGTGCCGGGCGGCACAAGGTCTGTGCCGAGCGCCGGTCGCAGGGGTTCGGGCACCGTCAGGGTGCCGTCAGAGTTCTGATGCGTCTCCAGCAACGCGGGCAACAGGCGGCTGGTCGCCAGACCGGACGCGTTCAGAGTGTGGACGAAGCGCGTGCCACCGGCGCCGCGCATCCGCGTGTTGGCCCGGCGCGTCTGGTAGTCCCGGGCGTTGGATGCGGAGCTCACTTCCTCATAGCTGCCCGTGCTGGGCAGGTAGACCTCCAGGTCCAGCGTGCGTGCCATCGCCGATGAGGCGTCGCGGGCGGCCAGCTTGGTCACCCGGTAGTGCAGACCCAGCCCCTGCACCAAGCGCTCCGCCCGGCCGATCAGGTCCTCCAGGGCGTCTTCCGAGCGATCCGGCATCACGAACTGGAACAGCTCGACCTTGTTGAACTGATGGCCGCGCAGGGTGCCGCGGTCGTGTGTGCGGTAGGAGCCCGCTTCGCGCCGGTAGCAGGGCGTGTAGGCGACGTATCGCTTCGGCAGCTCGGACTCCTCGAGGATCTCATCGGCGTGCAGGCTGGCCAGTGCGGTCTCGGCGGTGGGCAGCAGAAACGGCGCCGCGTCGCGCTCCGCGCCGTCCTGCAGGAAGTAGACGTCATCGATGCCGAAGCGGGGAAACTGTCCGGCGTTGAGTCCGCAGCGGTAGCTCAGCAGGTGCGGCGGCAGGATCAGTTCGAAGCCCTCGGCCAGGTGCGTGTCGATGAAGTAGTTCAGCAGCGCCCATTCCAGGCGCGCTCCCCATCCGCGGTAGACCCAGAATCCGTGCCCCGCCAGCTTGGTGCCGCGCTCGAAGTCGACCAGCCCGAGCGCGCTGGCGAACGCCACGTGATCCATGCCGGCGGCGCAGTGCGCCGGTCGTTCCCCCCACTCGCGGAGCACCTGGTTGGCTTCCTTGCCGCCTGCAGGAACGTCGGCGTCCGGCAGGTTGGGAAGGCTGAGGAGCAGATCGTCGAGTTTTGCCGTGATCTGGGCGAGTTGCGCTTCCAGCTTCTTGACGCGGTCGCCGACCATGCGCATCTCGGCGATCAACTCGGTCGCGTCGCCGCCCGCGCGCTTGATGCGCGGCACCTCTCGCGATGCGTCGTTGCGTCGCGCCTTGAGCTGCTCGACGGCGGCGAGCAGCTCGCGCCGGGTGACGTCGAGGCTCTGGATCGGTTGCAGGTCCACGGTGTCGAGCCGTTTGCCGAGCGCCGCGCGAACCTCGTCCGGAGCATTTCGGATCAGGGCGATGTCTATCACTTGGGGTCTATCACTTGGGGCCTATCACTTGGGGCCTGTCACGTGTGGTCGGAACGTATCATGGAGAACCGATGTCGCACATCGGCCAGCCGTTCGCGCCATCGCGGCGGCATGCGGATGGTCCCCGACAGCGTCAGCCCGGCGGCCGCCTGTCGCAGGAGCGCCCGGCGCGTGTGGCCGTCCGCGACGCGCTCGCGCAGTTCCCGGCGAAGCTCGCCGAGCTCGTCGAGGAAGGGCACCAGCTCGGAAACGTCGATCACCCGCTCCAGCTCGCGGCGCAGCAGCCCGGCGACCGAAGGACTGGCGTTGCTGGTGGCGATGGCGATGCGCAGGTGGCCGCGGCTGACCACCGCCGGCATCCCCAGATCGGATCGATCCGGCTGGTCGTAGGTAGACAGCAGCACCCGTTCCCGTCGCGCCCAGGCCGCGACGGACGGATGGGCGGGGTTCTGGTCGGCGAGCGTGTTGACCACCAGCCGGCACCCGTGCAGATCCGCCGGCTGCACGGCTCTGCGCCGCCAGACGAGTCGACCGTTCTCAGCCCATGACCGGAGCTGCGGCTCCACCGCCGGGCTGACCACGGTGACGTGGGCCTGGGCGTCGAGCAGGCGGCGCGACTTGTCCAGCGCCTCGGCCTCTCCGCCGATGACGAGCACCGGCTGACCCACCAGGTCCAACCCGATCGGAAACAGTGGTCTGAAGGTCGCAGACATGCCGAGAGCGTGGCGTCAGGGACGGCGCGATACAAGCCCCGCTGTGATAGTCTGCGGCCCGTGATCGAACTGCGTGAAGCCGACCGGTGCCGTTACGACCTCGTTTCATTGGGCGAGGTGCTGTGGAGGCTTGACCCGCGCGACGTCCCGCTGGCCCGCGTGCGCGACTCGATGCGGGTCTTCCAGGGCGGCGGTGAGACCAACGTCGCCTGCGGAATATCGGCTACGTTCGGTCTGCGCACCGCCGTCCTCACGGCCCTGGTGGCCGACGACATCGGTCGCAACATCGGCAACCAGCTCGCCGAGCTGGGGGTCGACGCCAGCCGGATCATCTGGTGGGACACCGCGCGCTCCGGCACCGCCCACAGCACCGACGCCAAGGGCACGGTGCACAACGGCATATCGGTAACCTTCGCCGGGAAGGGCGTGCTGCCGTCGGAGACGCTCTACTACCGCGCCCACACAGCCGCCTCGTTGCTCACGCCGGGTGACTTCGACCTGCAGGGCCTTTTCCTCGGCGAGGGGGTTCGGGTGTTCAACACGGGCGGCATCTTCACCCTGATCGGCGAACACACCGCCGACACCGCGGTAGCAGCGTCGCAGGCGGCCCGAGCCGCGGGCACGTTCGTCGCCGCGGATCTCAACTACCGCTCCAAGGTGGAGCCCGACCGGGAGCAGGCCCGCCGGATCAATCGGCGCCTGATCCCCAGCATCGACTTCCTGGTCGGCAACGACTCGGACCTCAGCGATGCTCTTGGCTACGACACCCCTGACGGTGACGATGGCTTCGAGCCGTGGCTGGAGCGCTACCGGGCCACCATCGAACGGGTGGCTGCCGATTATCCCGGCCTGCGTCTGATCGGCACGCAGTGGCGCGGCGCGCACGACGCCGACGTGGTGAGCTGGGGCGCCGTGCTGTACGAGACCGGAACGCGCCGTTGGTACACGGCCCCGGTGCGCGAGCGGGTGCACATCGCCGACCGCACCGGTGGGGGGGATTCCTTCATGGCCGGTGTCCTCAGCGCGTTGCTGCAGGGGTATGACCTGCAGCAGGCGGTCGAGTGGGGAGCCGCGCACGGCATCCTGGTGCAGTCGACGCCCGGCGACACCACCATGGTCCGGCAGGAACAGGTGATCGCCGAGGCGGAGCGTGTCCGGCGGGGCGGCGGCGTGAAGGCCGCCCGATGAGCCGACGCCCGATGAGCCGACGGAGATGCCGGTCGACGGAGATGCCGGTCGACGGCGGACCCGCACGGCCGGTCGGTTTGTCCGGTCACCGGCAAATTCGTAGGATAGTGATGATGGACGAGCAACGGAGCCGCGGGCGACGGTGTTCGGGCGCTACGGAGCGTCGCAGTGCCTGAGAAACCTGAAAACGCGGGACCGGAAAAGCCGCAGGCCTACATCTTTCATCTCCTGATGAAGGATGGCGAGCCGCTGCTTCTCGATCCGTTCCGCGGCGTGGAGCGCCTGGAGACCACGCTTTCGGAGCGCACCGTGGAAGGTCGCTTCGGCGCCGAGCCCCGTGTCGAGGCGCTCACGATGTATCGCAACGAGCTGTACCGGACGGTAGACGCCGCCGTTCGCCGCTGGTTGTCGGAGAATCGGTTCATCCCTCGCTTTCTCGCCTCGGCCGGTGTGTTCGTGCTGGCGATGTTCGTGATGGCCTATGTGTTTCGTGGCGGGCTACCGATCCCGGTGATCGACGAACTGGCTGTCGCGCTGGGTGCCAGCGTCGCCGCGTACCTCGCGATCGGCAGGAAGGAGTTGGCTTCGGAGATGGCGACCCGCAAACGCGTCGCGTTGAAGAATGCGATCGACCGAATCACCTTCGTGCCCAGTCGGTTTCTGGTCCGCGTCGAAGAGTCGCTGCGCCGCTACGAGTCGGAGAACCTGGAAGAGTTGGTATCGGAGATTCTGGACCCAGCCGACGAGCCGCTGGATGAGCCGGAGCGGACGGAGGCGATCGAGTTCGTACGGTTGCTGGAGGATCAGTTCAACTTCGCCCGCCTGCGCAAGGGAGAGCGCGAGCTCAAGAATTTCCTGACCGAGCGCGGGGCCGAGCGCGGCACCAACCTCCGGCGGTGGGCCGATTCCCAGCGTCTCAACTTCCCGCTCTACGCGGTGTACAAGAGATTCAAGCGCACGGTCGAGCGGGTGCGCTGACACACCGCTATCGTCACGGCGTCGTGCGCGCAAGAAGGATCGTCGCGGTCGTTCTGCTGCTCGGTGCCGGCCGTGCCGCAGCGCTGCAGCCGCTGGACCTGACGCTTGCCTTGGCTGGGTCGGCGCTCACGGGGGGCGGCCTGCTGGTCGCCAACCGGGTGCCGCCGGTAACCGAAGAGCAGCGCCTTCAGCTCAGCATCGCGGATCTGCCGCCGATCGACCGCGTGCTGGTGTTTCCGGACCAGCCGCTCATCGGCGGCATCAGCGACCTGGTCGCCTACAGCCAGGTGCTCGTGCCGGTCGGGGCCGCGGCCTTCGGGCTGCAGCGACGGGACGCGCAGGATCTGCTGGCCCGGCACTACCAGGTGCTGACCATCACCTATGGCAGCTCATATCTGCTCAAGGCGGCCGTCTGGCGCGCGCGTCCATTCCTGTACGACCCGGACGTGTCCCCAGAGCGCGCGGCGGACCGGACGGGGGCCAACTCGTTTCCCTCCAGCCACGTCGCCATCGCCTTTGCGAGCGCCGCGTTCATCAGCACCGTCGCCGATCAGTATTGGGACGAACGGTACACGACGCTGCTCACCGTCGGTTCCTACGCCACGGCCACCCTGGCGGCCATGTTGCGTATCGCCGCCGGGCGTCACTTCGTGAGCGACGTGCTGGCCGGCGCTCTCCTCGGAATCGCCGTGGGGTGGGGCGTGCCGACCGCGCACACATACTCCGCCCGCTGACGTGAACCCCCGTGCGATCACGCGCGCGGTCGTGGTCGGCCTGCTGGCAGTCGCGCTCGTCGCCTGCCGGGGCGGCGGACCGGAGACCGTCAAGCTGCAGGTCGGCGACGCCAGATTCACCATCTGGGTGGCGCGCACGCCGGACCAGCGCGAGCGCGGGCTCATGTATCGGACCGAGATGGGTCCTCGTCAGGGCATGCTGTTCGTGTTCGAGGACGATCGGGTGCGGGCGTTCTGGATGAAGAACACGCCGCTACCGCTGTCCATCGCGTTCCTGTCCGTCGAGGGCGAAATCCTCCAGATCGAGCCTCTGACTCCGTTTTCGGAACTGATCGTGCGATCCCGGCGACCCGCGCGCTATGCCCTGGAGGTCAACGCCGGGGCCTTCGCGGAGGTGGGCGCCGAGGTCGGGGACCTGATCGGCTTCCCGCGGAACTGGCGGTAGCGGCGGCCGGGAGCCCGGCGCCGGGCTCAGAACGGGAGGTCTTCCTGGGGTCCGCCCCGTGGCGGCGCGGCGTCGTCGTCCGCGAACGGCTCCAGTTGCGGCTCGCCGTCCGTCAGCTCGGGTTCGTTGATCATGATCTCGATTCGCCGTTCGATCTTGGCGAGCTCAGCGCCGAGATCGCGGGCCAGCTTCATGCCGCGCTCGAACAGGTCGACCGCCTCCGCCAGGGGCACCTCGCCGTCCTTGAGCCGTTCCGCGAGCGCTTCCAACTCCTGAAGGCGTTCCTCGAAGCTGGGCCGGTTCGTCCCGTCCGGCGATGGTTCCGGCGGGGCGCCGTCAGGAGGCCGGATGCCCGCGTCACTCATCGAGCGCTCCGGCGCCCGCTCCGGCGCCCGCTCCGGCGCCCGCTCCGGCGTCCGGCGGAACGGCCGGTTCGGTGTCGGTGACGGTCGCTCCGAGCCGGCCGCGGTGCAAGCGCACCCGCAGCGGGTCGCCCGGATCGACGTGCGCGGCATCGGTGACCGCGGCGCCGTCGGCGGCGGTCACCATCGCGTAACCGCGGGCCAGGATGTCCAGCGGCGACCGGGACCGGATGGCGTCGGCGGCCAGCAGCAGGCGGTGGCGGCCGTCCAGCAGCCGCCCTTGAAGCGCACGTGTGGCGGCCGCGACCGCGTCGTCCAGCCGCTGCGTGGCCGGCGCCAGCGCCAAGCGCATACTGCGCTCCAGCCCAGCCGGCTGAAACCGCTCCAGCGTGAAGCGAACGCGCTCGCGCCGCTGATCCAGACTGGTGCGCATCGAGCCGGCCGCGGCACGCAGGCGGCGCAGCAGATCGGTGCGTTCGCTCGACACCAGCTCGGCGGCGGCAGACGGGGTCGGGGCGCGGACGTCGGCGGCCAGATCGGCGAGCGACATGTCGGTCTGGTGGCCGACCGCGCTCACCACGGGCAGGTCGGAGCGGACGATCGCTTCCACCACCGCCTCGTCGGAGAATGGCAGCAGGTCCTCGAGCGAGCCGCCGCCACGGGCCAGGATCACCACGTCGCCCAGGCGGTGGCGGCTGGCGGTCCGGAGCCGGGAGGCGATGAGACCGGCAGCGCCGGCGCCCTGCACCTGCGCCGGCAGGATCACCAGGTCGATGCCGGCGTGTCGCCGCCGCAGCACGTCCAGGATGTCCCGCAGTGCCGCTCCGGTCGGCGAGGTGATCACCACCACGCGGCTCGGCACCCGTGGGATCGGCCGCTTGCGCTCCAGGTCGAAGCAGCCGCGCGCGGCCAGCCGGCGCTTGCGCTCCTCAAGCAGCACCAGCAGATCGCCGATGCCAGCCTGCTGCACCGATTGGACCACCATCTGGTAGGTGCCGCGCTGTTCGTACACGTCGAGCGCGCCGCGCGCGCGGATCAGCATGCCGTCGTGCGGGACGAAGTCCGCCCGCGCGAGCTGCGTGCGGAACAGTGCCGCCTGCAGCACGGCGCGGCGGTCCTTCAGGCTGAAGTACAGATGACCGCTTGCCGCCCGGCGGCTGTTGGACACCTCGCCTTCGACGGTGATGTCCGGGAAGGCGCCGCCCAGCATGCCTCTGACACGCCGGGTGACTTCGGACACCGAGTAGACCTGACCTCGCCCGAGCACGCGGGGGAGAGTAGTGGTGCCCGGCTCCTTGCGCAACGCGGCAACCGTGCAGCCGTGCAGGGCACCAACGGTGTCCGGCAGCGGCCGGCGGGTCTGCACCCTGCGCGCCGGACTGCCGATACATGAAGCGAAGGGATGCTCTGTTCACGGGTTGCGCGTGTCCTGACATTGGCCGCCGCGCTGATTTGCGCGGCGGCCGCGGCTTGGTGTGACACCGATCTGATGGATCTGCGGAGCCGAACCGGCGCGACCCTGGAGTGGGATCCCTGGTCGCAGAAGGGGTTGCTGCTGAACCGCGGCACCACGGTCGCGTTCCGCGTGGGCCTGCCGTGGGCGGTGGTCGACTACGAGGACCGCCTGGACATCGGCCCGGTCACGCGGCACGGCGCCTCCATCCGCTTTACCGATGACGGCGCCGAGCGCATCGCCGCGCTCCTGGACCCGCCGCGCCCCGCGGGCATGGGGCCGCAGGTGGCGGCCATCATGATCGATCCCGGTCACGGCGGTGATAAACCGGGCGCCGTCCGCGAGCACCGGTTCGACGGCCGGACGGTCGTCATGCTTGAGAAGGACATCGTGCTGGACATCAGCAGGCGGCTCTACGCGATGCTGACCGAGGGGTTTCCGGACACGCAGGTTCTGATGACCCGCCACGAGGATGTCTTCGTCATGCTGGAGGATCGGCCGGCGATGGCGAACGAAGCCCTCGACGCCCTCCCGCACGATGCCGACATCATGTTGTTCGTATCCATCCATGCGAACACGGCAGCGTTTCGTACGCAGCCCAGCGGATTCGAGGTCTGGGTGCTGCCCAAGAGCCACCCTCGCGATGTGTTGCCCACCGACACGGCGACGAGCGATGGCCGCGACCAGCCGATCCTGAACGCCATGCTGGACGAGCAGATCAGCCGTGAGAGCGTCGTGCTGGCCAACGAGATTCTGGATGGCCTCGACGCCCATGTGGGAGACCGATCGCGGAACCGCGGCTTGCGCGAACAGTTGTGGGCCGTGGTGCGACGCGCCCGCATGCCGGCGGTGCTGGTGGAGGTGGGCTTCATGTCCAACCCGACCGAGGCGCGCCGGATGTTGCAGCCGGAATACTTGCATGATCTCGCGCGCGGCATCTACGATGGCGTGAGCGGATTCATCGAGTGGTTCGAGTCGTCGTCCAGCCTGGATCAGTAGGCGCAGCAGGGGAACGGGGAGGCGGACGAGTACTCGCTCGAGGGTGGCCGGCGCTGAGCGCCCGGCTGCATCGGTGGATTGCCGTGACCGGCTTGGCCGCGGCTTTCGCGGTGTCTGCCCTGCTGTCGTTCAGCGGGGAACGGCCGGTCGCACGCGTGTTGTTCTTCAGCGGCTCGAGTGACGAACTGATGGGGGAGATCCGTTACCTGCCACGCCGCGCCGGCCGTCCCCAGCAGCTCCGGCTGCTGGTCGACGAGTTGATCCTCGGTCCTCGCGCGCGTGATCATGGGCCGGTGCTGCCGCGGTCCACCGAGGTGCGGGCCCTCATGCTCGGGGCCGACACGCTGTACCTGGACCTGAGTGCCGCGGCCTTGCTCGGCGAGTTGGACGCCGGACTGCAGGGCGTCGATCGCCTGCAGGCGCTGGCGTCGACGCTCTTGTTCAATACGCCCTGGCTGCGGCGGGTGTGGCTGTTCGTGGACGGACAGATCCCGGACTACCAGGCCGCCCGCGACGGTTGGGAGCGGGCGTGCTGCTGAGCAGCGGTCAGCCGGGCGGCTACGTCGTCCACCATGAGCCGGAGCTGACCGCCCCGACACGGGCTCGCAGCGTCGGCCGCGCACGCCTGCGGTGCAGCAAGCCGGTGACGGCCGGATCGCCGATCCGGGCGGAGTTCGAGCTCACGGTAGGCGAACGCGGGCTGCCGCAGGGCGGCCGGATCTCGATCGCGTGGCGTTGGCCGCTCGACTTCGGCGATCTCCAGGTGACCGACCCCGAAGGCCCCGAGTACCTGAACGCCCGCGTCCTCACGCGCGGAGCGGAGATCGAGGTCCGCTATCACTGCGTGAGCGGCTTCAACCCGTGGAACCACGCCATCGAGGTGAGGGTATGCCGCGGCTCGCTGCCGCCTGGCGGCACGGTACTGGTAACCTGTTCGCGCTGGCAGGCTCCCACCTGCTCGACGGTGGCCGCTCGCTTCCTGGTCGCCGCACAGAACGAGGAGGGCGTCGATTGGCGACAGATGGTCGATCCGGCGCCGATCGCGGTGCGTCCGGGACCGCTCGCCATGCTCGGCCTGGTCGCCCCGTCCGACGCTGTGGTGGGTCGGGAGACGTCCATGGTGGTGCGGGGCACCGATCGCTTCGGCAACCCCGCCGCGTTGCGGGAGCAGCCGCAGATCGCTGTTTCCGCCGGAGGGCCTGCGGCGCGTGTCGGGCCGGCCGGACCGACCGTGTTCGCGGGGGCGTGGCGCGTGCCGGTCCTCTTCGGCGAAACAGGCCGGGCCGTGCTGCGCGCGCGCGCGGGCGCCCTCGGTGCCGTGGCCAATCCGATCCGGGTGCACGCGTCCCTGCCGTCGCAACGGCTGCTCTGGGGAGACCTGCATGCCGGACAGGGCGATACCGGATGCGGTCTCGATTCCCTGGACCACCACTTCGCGTTCGCCCGCGACGTGGCCGGCCTGCAGTTCGCGAGTCAGCAGGCCAACGATCACTACGTGAGCACCGAGCGCTGGCAGGAGGTACAGCGGATCACGCAGCGCTGGCATGACGATGGGCGTTTCGTGGCGTTCCTGGGCTGCGAGTGGAGCGCGCTCCCCGAGGATGGCGGCGACCGCAACCTGATCTTTCACGGCCGGAGCGCCGACCTGCCGCGCTCGGGCCGGTTCTTCACCGACCGACCGGCCGACCCGACGCCGGACGCCGTGCAGGCGGAAGACCTGCATCGACGTCTCGCCGGCCGGGAGATGCTCCTCAACCTCCACGCCGGCGGCAGGCCCACCGACCTTTCGCGGCACGCGCCGGAGCTGGAACCGCTGTTCGAGGTGCACTCCACCCACGGGACCTCCGACTGGTTCGTGCTGGAAGCCATCCGGCGCGGGTACCGGGTCGGAGTGACCGCCGGGACCGACGGAGTGATGGGCCGCCCCGGCGCCTGTCACCCGGGGCGGCGACTGGCGCGCAACTGCCGGGGCGGCGTGACCGGGCTGTACGCCGCGGACGCCACGCACCAGGCGATCTGGGAGGCGTTCCATGCCCGGCGCTGCTACGGCACCACCGGCGAGCGCATCCGGCTGTGGGTGGAGATCGACGGCACCGCGATGGGCGGCGAGCGTCGCATCGGCGCGGCCGAGCCGGTCGTCGTCAGGGTGGCGGTCGACGGTACCGCCGCGATCGAGATGATCGAGCTGCTGCGCGGCACGGAGGTGGTGGCTACCGCCCGGGTAGCCGCGGTCGATCCGGGGCGCCTGCGCCTTCTGTGGGGCGGCACCCAGGCATGCGGCACCGCCCGCGATCAGCGTGTCGTCTGGGACGGCGGGCTGAGGGTGGAAGGCGCACGCATCGATCGAGCCGATCCGGTCCGGTTCGAGAGCCCGTACGATCGCCTGCAGCGGAAACGCGGCTGTCTGTGCTGGCGCTCCGCAACCGCCGGCGGGCACGCCGGCGTGGTCCTGTCGTTGCATGGCGGCCCTGCCCGGTGCCGCTTCGAGAGCGCTCCGGCGGCCTTCAGCTTCGCGGCCGATGCAGTGATGGCAACTCCGACACGAGTGCCGGCGGGCGGAGTCGGCTGCCAGGTCGAGGTGGGACCGGCGCCGGTCGCCGACGGACCGGCTGAGGCGCAGGTGGAGCTGACCGACGACGGCCCAGCGGTGGGCCCGGCACCGGTGCCGTACTGGGTGCGGGTCACGCAGGTCGATCGCTCGCGCGCGTGGAGCAGTCCCATCACGGTGCGGCCGCCCCAATAAACGTCGATCACCGCTTGTCCAACTCGGCGACCCATTGCGAGACGCGCAGAAAGCGCTCCGCGAACGCGCCGAGCAACGCCGAGGAGACCGTGCCGATGGCGAAGAACGCCGGCGCGATCAGCCACGCGCTCGGCCCGAAGGCCACGTAGCGGGCGGCGGCGACCTGCGCCGCATTGCTGGCCAACCCGCCGAGCACGCTGACCCCGATCAGCGACAGCGGTCCGCCCAGCGTCCGCCAGGCAAGCAGCATGACCGCGGCGCTGGCGATCGAGCCGGCGGCGGAGAACAGCACCACGTAGGAGAACAGCGTCCCCTGTACGAAACCCTGCCCGACGATCTTGAGCGCCACCACCAGCGCCACCGACCGCGTGTCCAGGCGCGCGATGGCGATCAGCACCGGTAGGTTGGCCAGACCAAGACGCACGAACGGCACCGGCTTGGGGATCGCGAACTCGACGGACGCCAGGAACAGGGCCGTCGCCGCCAGCAGGGCGACCGTCTCGTGGTCGGCCCGGTGGTGGGGGATGTCAGTAGCTGCGCGCATCGACGTCGGTCCGCTGTCCGGACTCGATCGATACGAACACACGGTTGGGCAGGCAGGCGATCCAGCGGCCGGTGCGTTCGACGCGCCCGGTGAGCACGCAGATCTGGTTGTCGCACGGCGACGAGATCACGCGGGCGCCGCCGTCGGCGACCTCCACGACCGTCGTCCCGATCGGCCCACTGACGGAGATCGTCTCCTCCACGGTGGCAGCGAACAGATACTCGACCGATGGAGCGCTGACGTGCACCGTGGCGCGGCCGGCATCTCCACCGTACACCGTAGTCGAGATCACGATCACCAGCGCCGCCGCGACGGCGATCGCGACATAGTCGAGCGGCTTCACCTGCTCATCGCGCGGCGACCGCCTCCGGCGCGACCGCCGCTGCGTTCGTCAGCCGACGTTGGCCGCCAGCCGTTGCGCGGCGTCGGTCCGCTCCCACGACACGCCGTCCCTTCCGAAATGGCCGTAGGCGGCGGTCTGACGGAAGATCGGACGGCGCAGGTCGAGACTCTTGATGATGCCGGCCGGCGTGAGGTCGAAGGTGGCCCGCACCGCCGATTCGATGCTCTGCTCCGGCACCGCGGAAGTACCGAAGCCCTGCACGAGCAGAGACACGGGGTCGGCGACGCCGATCGCATAGGCCAACTGCACTTCACAGCGGCTGCAGAGCCCGGCCGCGACCACGTTTTTGGCCACGTACCGCGCCATGTAGGCGGCCGACCGGTCGACCTTGCTAGGATCCTTGCCGGAGAACGCGCCGCCGCCGTGCCGGGCCATGCCGCCGTAGGTGTCGACGATGATCTTGCGGCCGGTCAGCCCGGTGTCGCCGTGCGGTCCGCCGACCACGAATCGGCCGGTCGGATTGATCAGGTAGCGGACGTTCCCGTTCAGCAGCTCCTCCGGCAGCGCTTTCCTGATCACCTGTTCGATCAGGGCTTCATGCAGCGTGTCGTTGTCCACGTCCGGGTCGTGCTGGTGGGACAGGACCACGGTCGGGATCGCGACCGGGATGCCGTCGCGGTAGCGGACCGAGACCTGGCACTTGCCGTCCGGACGCAGGAAGGTGATCTGCCCCGCCTTTCGAACCTCCGCGGCCCGGCGCATGATGCGGTGCGCGAAGTCGATCGGCGCCGGCATGAGCTGGTCCGTCTCCGTACAGGCGTACCCGAACATCAGCCCCTGGTCGCCGGCTCCCTGCGCCCTGTCATCGTCCGCGTCCACGCCGCGCGCGATGTCCGGCGACTGCTCGTGGATGGTGTTGAGCATGGCGCAGGTCTCGGCATCGATGCCGTAGTCGGGATCGACGTAGCCGGTGTCGCGGAGCACGCCGCGCGCGATCGTGGGAATGTTCAGATTGGCCCGAGTGGTGATCTCACCGCCGACCAGCACCAGCCCGGTGGTGGTGAACACCTCGCACGCCACGCGGGCGTGCGGATCTTCGCGGAGCGCGGCATCCAGCACCGCGTCGGAAATCTGGTCGCAGAGCTTGTCGGGATGACCTTCCCCGACGCTCTCGGAGGTGAAGGTGAACTCGCCGGGCGTCATTTCAGAACCGCGCCGGAACGTAACAGAGCCCGGATCGAGGGTCAAATACGCTCCGGATCTGGACGCGGACGCCGTGTTCCCCGCACAGTCCCGCCCGGTCATGAGCGATCCACTGCGCACGGCGCTGGCGGCGGTCACCTCGTGCGCGGCCCGGATGGAGTCCGTGCAGGAATTGCTGCGGGCACACGCCGACGGCGACCTGCCCGTCGCCGTCCAGGGGCCGCAGGGCTCCTTCCTGTCCGTGATGACCGCGCTGCTGGACGACGCGTCGGGCGACGGGCCCGGCGGGTCGATCCTCGTGGTCACGCCCACGGAGCAAGAGGCCGACCTCGTCGCGGAAGACCTGCGCCTGTTCACCGGCCGGCCGGTGATCGAGCTGCCCTGGTGGGGGACGCTGCCGTACGCCCGGCAGGCGCCGCTGCCCGCGGTGTTCGGCAGGCGCGCCGACGCGCTGGTCCGTCTGGCGACCGAGGACCGGTGCCTGGCGGTCGCGCCGCTGCGCGCGCTGCTGACGCCGACGCCGGAGCGTTCGCATCTGCTACAGCACACCATCGGCTTCCGGACTGGCCAGGAGGTCGATCCGGTCCAGACCGCCGAGACGCTGGCGGCACTGGGCTACCTGCGCGTGCCGCGCGTGACCGTGCACGGCGAGTTCTCCGTCAAGGGCGAGGTGATCGACGTCTTCCCGTTCGCGCTCGATGCCGCGGTGCGCGTGGTTCTGGACTTCGACCGGGTGACGGAGATCCGCCACTTCGATCCGGTGAGCCAGGGCTCCATCGGCCACAGCGACCGGATCGACATCGCTCCGGCCCGCGAGGTGACCCTGCATTCCGGCCATCTGGATCAGCTCCGTGACGCGCTCGGTGGCGAGCAGCTCCCCGAGCCGTTCCGCGAGGAGCTGCTGGACGCGCTCGAGCGCGACCCGCAGCACACCGGCGTCGAGCAGTACTACCCGCTGTGCTTTCCCGAGCGGCACTCCGTGGTGGAGTTGCTCGGCGACGACGGCACCCTGGTGTTGGCCGACGGCGAGCGGCTGCGGGCCGGTTTCCAGGCGCTGCGCCGGGAGGTCCACGAGCTCTACCGGCGTGCGCAGCGGGACGGCACCTTCGGCCCCCGTCCCAAGTCGGTGGTGCTCGACTACGCCCGCGTCGCCGAGCGGCACGCGCGCCGCATCACCGTCGCGTCGCTGCAGCGCACCGATTCGGCCGAGCGCGGCCGGCTGAGCGGCGCGCAGGCGTTGCAGGGGCCCGACCCCGAGCCTCGCCTGAGCGTGCCCTGCGATCCGCCTCGCTCGTTCTTCGGCAACATCCCGTACTTCCGCGAGCAGCTCGCGGCGCTGGTGGACGCGGGCTACCGGGTGTTCGTCTTCGCCGTGTACGACTTTCAGGCGGCGCGCATTCGCGGGATGGTCGACGCCGCCGACCGTGGCGCCGGCGACCGTGGCGCCGGCGACGGTGCCAACGGCCGCCGGTCCAAGGGCGGCGGCGGCGTCACCATCCTCCCGTACAGCATCTCGGCCGGCTTCGCGCTGCCGGACTGCCGGGTGATCTTCATCCAGGAGAACGAGATCTTCGGCCGCAAGCGGCGCCTGCCGCAGACCGTGGCGCGCAGCACGCAGAGCGCCGCGATCGACTCGTTCGTCGACCTCACCCCGGGCGACTGCGTCGTGCACGTGAACTACGGGATCGGCCTCTACCACGGCATCTCGCGGATGACCGCGGCCGGCAACGAGCGCGACTACATGGAGGTGGAGTACGCCGGCGAGGAGCGCATCTACGTGCCGATCGAGCAGGTCAACCTGGTGCAGCGCTACATCGGCCGCGACGGCGTCAAGCCGAAGCTGGACAAGATCGGCGGACGCTCCTGGGAGAACCGCAAGCAGCGCGTGCGCAAGTCGGTCGAGGAGATGGCGGAGCGGCTCGTGCGGCTCTACTCGCGGCGGCGCTCGCAGCAGGGTTTCGCCTTTCCCGGCGATACCGACTGGCACGACCGGTTCGACGCCGCATTCGAGTACCAGGAGACCGAAGATCAGGTCCGCTGCATCGAAGAGGTCAAGGCGGACATGGAGCATACCTCGCCGATGGACCGGCTGGTGTGCGGGGACGTCGGCTTCGGCAAGACGGAAGTCGCCCTGCGCGCCGCGTTCAAGGCGGTCATGGGCGGCAAGCAGGTGGCGCTGCTGTCGCCCACCACCATCCTCGCCGAGCAGCACTACGACACCTTCTCCGCCCGCTTCGCGCCGTTTCCGGTGCAGGTGGAGATGCTGTCGCGGTTCCGCAGCAAGCCGGAGCAGAAACGGGTCATCGAGGGCCTGCAGGCTGGGCAGGTCGACATCGTCGTCGGCACGCATCGACTGGTGCAGCGCGACGTCAGCTTCAAGAACCTGGGTCTGCTGATCGTCGACGAGGAGCAGCGCTTCGGGGTCAAGCACAAGGAGCGGCTCAAGGAGCTGAAGACCTCCGTGGACTCTCTGACGCTGACGGCCACGCCGATCCCGCGCACGCTGCACATGTCGCTCGCCAAGATCCGGGACATGTCGATCATCAACACGGCGCCGCAGAACCGGCTCCCCGTGGAGACCTACATCGAGGAATTCGACGAGGTGCTGGCCGCGGAGGCGATCCGCAAGGAGGTCGCCCGCGGCGGGCAGGTCTTCTATCTGCACAACCGCGTGCGGACGATCCGCGAGGTGCTGCTCTATCTGCAGCGGCTGCTGCCGGGCGTGTCGTTCGCGCATGCGCACGGGCAGATGAACGAGGACGAGCTGGAGCAGGTGATGCGCCGCTTCATCGGCCACGAGGTCGACGTGCTGGTGTCCACCTCGATCATCGAAAACGGCCTCGATATTCCCAACGTCAACACCATCGTCATCGATCGAGCCGACATGTTCGGCATCGCCCAGCTCTATCAACTGCGCGGGCGGGTAGGGCGCTCCGACCGGCCCGCCTATGCGTATCTGTTCTATCCGCGCGACCGCGCCCTGACGGAATTGGCGATGAAGCGGCTCAAGGTGATCTCCGACTTCACCGACCTGGGCTCCGGGTTCAAGGTGGCGCTCAAGGACATGGAGGTGCGCGGTGCGGGCAATCTGCTGGGTGCCGAGCAGTCGGGCGAGATCCTGGCGGTCGGCTACGACATGTACATGCGGCTGCTCGACGACGCGATCGCGGCGGTGCGGGGTGACGGCGAGGTCGAGGTGCCGGACGTCTACCTGGAACTGGAGTACGCCGGCTTCATCCCGGACGACTACGTCAGCGAGCCGATGGAGAAGATGGAGATCTACAAGAAGGTGGCGGCGGTCGGGGACGGGGACGAGCTCGCCCGGCTGCACGCGGAGATCGAGGACCGCTTCGGTCCGGCGCCGGACACGGTGCTGAGCCTGCTGGCCATCGCGGAGATCCGTGTGGCGTGCCGCCGCCTGGCCATCTCGTCGCTCAAGGAACGGGCCGGCGTGGTGACGGTCGAGTTCGCCCGCATCGGCCACGTCTCGGTGGAGCGGGTGGTGCGCCTGATCGGCGAGAGCGGCGGTGCCGTGATGCTGGACAAGGACCGTCCCAATTGCCTGCTGCTGAAGACCGGCGGCATCGACCTGCGCGAGAAGTCGGAGTTCATCAGCGAGAAGCTGAACGCCCTCGCCTGATCGATCGCCAGGATCGAAGCGTAAGCCGTTCAACGCTCCTCGCGGCGTCTTCGATTCTGGCCGTGGCTTGCGGCCGATTGCATCAGCCGGCAAGACGCCTTACGTTGCCGGTATGGCTTCCGTTCGCTCGCTCCTTCCACCCGCCGAGGCGGCGCCGAGCGACCGGCCGCCGTCGGCGGCGGAGTTTCCCGGCTGCAAACCGGTCCACTTGCCGAGGCAGGAACTCGGTCGCTGCGAGATGAGATTGGAATACTGGGAGGCCGCCACCGAGACCGCCTGGGTGTGCGATCCGGTCAGTTCCTATCACGAAGGCCCCACGCAGCGCTTGACCGGGTTGGTCAGGCTCATCGCCGCAGTGCGCGGGGCGCCGGTGGAGTGCTTCGGCCGCACCGACCTGACAGAACGCGACGAGCACGGCGAGCCTCACCTCATCATGCAGGCGGACGAGTCAGTGTACCTGCACCCTGCGCGCGCCAGGCTGCCGCGGCCGGTGCTGACGGTCGGCGAGCACGACTTCCCTGACGTGGTGCTGGAGGTGGACCACACCACCGACGTGCGCCGGCGCAAGCTGGGGCAGTACGAGTCGTGGGGGTTCCCGGAAGTGTGGATGGAAGTGCCGGAGGCAGGTACGCCGAGCCGCCCGCGCAGCCTGCGGTCGGGGCTGACGATTCACCTGCTGGAGGATAGGGGGTATCGGGAGTCGGCGGAGAGCCGAGCGTTTCCGGGGTGGACGGCGGCGGAGATCCACGCGGCGTTGAACGAGCCGGCGCTCTCGGCGCAGACGAGCGCGGTGCTGGAGCGGGTGGGGGCGGTGCTCGGGGAGCGGGAAGGAACCGGGCCGGACGACGACCCGTTACTGGGCTCGCAGCGCCGCCTGAGCCATGCGGAAGGCCGAGCGGAAGGCCGCACTGAGGGGCGGATGGCGTTGGCTCGGGCGCTGTTGGCCGCGCGCGGCATTGAGGTCTCGGCCGGATTCCCCGGCGTGCCGGGCTTCGCCGAGTTGCCCGACCACGCCATCGCCGAGGCTGCCGCCGCCTGCGTCAGCGAGGCCGACTTCCGTAAGCGTCTGCGCAGCCGGTAGCCGGCGGGCCCCAAGCCGTTTCAAGGCCGCTCATCGAGGGGGACTGGTGGCAAGGGGGTGCCTGAGTCCCTCGCGGGCATCTATGCCGGTTGTGGCAACGGTTCCAGAGACTCGATCGCTGCGGCACGTTCGGGAGTCGTCGCGTGCCATAGATCCCAGTCCTGCTGCAAGCCGAGCCAGAAGTCGGCGCTCATGCCGGTGACCCGTCCCAGACGAAGTGCGGTATCCGGCGTGACTCCCCGCTTGCATCGGACGATTCCATTGAGCCGTGCATAGGAGACATCGATCCGTCGGGCAAACGCGGATTGCGACATCCCGAGAGGCTTCAGGAACTCTTCAAGCAGCATCTCTCCAGGATGGGTGGGCGGCTGAAACCGTGGCAAGCGCCGTCCGACTGTGCCTGGCCCTGCGCGTCTCTCTGCCGCCAAGTCAGTGGCAATCTTCGATTGCGGCGTTGTCGGCATGGCTTTTCTCCCACGAAGAGCATCCTCCGTTACCTGATCAGCGACCGACCGGATCACGAGTCGGAGGGTACGAGACCAGTCCGCTCCTGGGCAAACCGATCCGGTTTCCTCGGGAGTGCGGTGTATGGCGGTGGCCGCTTCCTGAGCGGGCCGATCCTTGGGGGCTGGAACAGCTCGCTGATCGCGCGTCGCGCGACGCCTTTGTCAGCGCTCGCACGATAGGGTAACGTCCGTAGGGGGAGGGGAGGATTCTGGGGGTAGTTTCGTCGCTAGACTCAGTCTCGTCGCTGGACTCGGTGCTGGCCGAGTTGCGCAGCGACCGTTCCTTCATGCGCAACGTCGCCCACTGGAAGGTGATGCCGGCGCGCGCGGGCGACTTTGCGCCGTTCCCGGAGGAGCTGGACGACGGCCTGCGGAGCATCCTGCGCGCACGTGGCATCGATCGGCTGTACGGCCACCAGGCGGACGCCTACCGGCACGTGCGCGCCGGCGACAACGTGGTGCTGGTGACGCCCGCCGCCTCGGGAAAGACCCTCGCGTACAACCTGCCGATCCTCACGCACTTCCTGCGCGACGCCGAGGCGACCGCGCTCTATCTGTTCCCGACCAAGGCGCTGTCCCAGGACCAGCAGGCCGAGCTGCACGGGGTGGTGCTGGGCGGCGGCCTGCCGGTGCCCGCCTATACCTACGACGGCGACACGCCGGCATCCATCCGCGGCTCGGTGCGTGAACGGGGCCGCATCGTCATCACCAACCCGGACATGCTGCACGTCGGCGTGCTGCCGCATCACCCCAAGTGGGGCCAGTTCTTCCAGGGACTGCGCTTCGTGGTGATCGACGAGTTGCACATCTACCGCGGCGTGTTCGGCTCCCATCTGGCCAACGTCATCCGCCGGCTGAAGCGGATCGCGGCGTTCTACGGCGCGCGCCCCCGATTCGTCTGCTGCTCGGCGACCATCGGCAACCCGCTCGAGCTGGCCCGCCGCATCATCGAGGAGGACGCGATCCTGATCGACCGCAACGGCGCACCGGCCGGGGAACGCCACTTCCTGCTCTACAACCCGCCGCTGCTCGACGCGGAGCTGGGCATCCGGCGCAGCGTGGTCAACGAGGCGCACGAGATCGCCACCCGCCTGCTGCGCCGCCGGGTGAAGACCATCGTGTTCGCGCGTTCCCGCACGCGCACGGAGCTGATCTCCGCGTATGTCACGGAGTCGCTGGGCGGCCGCTCCGACGCCATCGCCTCCTATCGCGGCGGCTACCTCCCGAACGAGCGGCGCCGCATCGAACGCGGGCTGCGCGACGGGTCGCTGCGGGGGGTGGTGTCGACCAACGCGCTGGAGCTCGGCATCGACATCGGCGGACTGGATGCATCGGTGATGGCCGGCTTCCCCGGCACCATCGCCTCCTGCTGGCAGCAGGCGGGCCGCTCCGGCCGCACGACCGAGGTGTCGCTGTCGATCCTCATCGCCTCGCCGGCGCCGATCGACCAGTTCGTCATCCGCCATCCCGAGTACCTGTTCGGCACCTCCCCGGAGTCCGGCCACGTCGATCCGGACAACATCCACATCCTGCTGGACCAGCTCAAGTGCGCGGTCTTCGAGCTTCCCTATCGCGACGACGCCGCGGAGACGCCGCAGGTGGGCGAGCTCCTTCGGTATCTCGAGGAGCAGGGCGTGCTCCACCATGCCGAGGGCTGTTGGTACTGGTCGGACCGCGCCTATCCGGCCGAGCAGGTGTCCCTGCGCACCTCCACGCCCCAGAACGTCGTCATCGTCGACGCCACCCGCGACGGACGCCACGTGAGCGAAGCGAACCTCACCCGAAGGGTGATCGGCGAGATGGACCAGGTATCGGCGAAGATGCTGCTGTACGAGGGCGCCATCTACCTGCACGGCGGCGAGCAGTACCGCGTCGAGCGCCTGGATCTGGAGCAGCAGACCTGCACGGTGGTGAGCCATGCCGCCGACTACTTCACCGAGGCCATCACCAGGACCGACATCAGGCTGCTGCACCGCGACGAAGAGACGCGCTCGGCCTACGGGCTGGTGCTCGGCGACATCCTGGTGCGCACGCAGCCGACCGGCTTCAGGAAGATCCGCTATCACACGCACGAACGGTTGGGCCGTGGCGACATCCATCTGCCGGCCGACGAGATGCATACCAGGGCGGTAGCCGTCGTGTTCGGCGCCGACACGGCGGCCGGGCGCCGCTTCGCGTCGCTTGCCGACTGGCAGCGGCGCACCGTGATGACCCGGCTCGGACACCTGCTCCGCAACGTGGCGCCGGTATTCCTGCTGTGCGACGTCGGCGACCTCGGCGTCGCCGAACGGGCCCGCGATCCCGATCTGGGAGCGCCGGCGCTCTATCTGTATGACGCCTATCCGGGCGGCTCCGGGCTGGCCGAGGGGTTTCGCGACGACGCCGAGCGCATCCTGCGGGGATGCCGCGACCTCGTGGCCGGCTGCGTCTGCGAGCGTGGATGCCCTTCCTGCATCGGTCCGTTCGAGAGCCGCGGGAGCCACGACCCGAAGGAGTTGATGGTCGACTTCCTGGACGGCTGGCTCGATGCCGATACGGAGGAGGCCGTCATGGCCCCGCCGCAGACGGCCGCCGTGGGGGGCGGGCGATGACCACCCGATCGCTGCGCGACTCCATACGCCGGCGGCTGGACTACCTGCGCGCGGACGGTGCGGAGGCTTCGCCCTGGGCGACCGACGACTTTGACGACGGCTGCCGGCCGGAGCGGCTCGGCGCCGACTGGCAGCGGCTGGCGCCCTACGTCCACCGGCGCGTTGGCATCGTCCCCTCTCCGCTCAGCACGCGGCCGCGGCTGCTGCCGGAGTCGGTCCCGATCGAGCGCTGCGCCTTCTTCGACACGGAGACCACGGGCCTGGCCGGTGCCGGAACGGTCATCTTCCTGTTCGGCATCGCCGCCGTGCGGGGCGACCGGATGGTCGTGGAGCAGGTGTTTCTGGAGGACTTCCCGGGGGAGACCGCCTTCCTGGAGCACGTGGAGCGCCTGCTGGCCCAGTACCGGCTGTTCGTGTCGTTCAACGGCAAGGCGTTCGACAAGACGATCCTCACGACCCGATTCCTGATGGACGGACGCAGCCTGAGCATGCCCGAGCACCTCGACCTGCTCTATCCGTCGCGGCGCTTGTGGGCGTCGATCACCGTCGACTGCCGGCTCAAGACTCTGGAGGCGGAGATCCTGGGCATCGATCGCGGGGAGGACATCGACGGGTTCGAGGTGCCCGACATCTACTTCGATTTCCTGCGCAGCGGCGAGCTGGGGCGCCTGCCGGTGGTGTTCGATCACAACCACAGCGACATCGTCACCCTGGCGCGGCTTCTGGCGACCATCGATCAGACGCTCGCCGGCGACGATACCGTGCCGGCGGACCCGCGCGGCGTCGGCCATCTGCTGTTGGCTCGGGGCGATCGGCGCGGCCTGGACTTCCTGCGCCGCGGCTACGTCGGCGGACATCTCACCTGCGGCACGGCGCTCGGCAGCGAGCTGAAGCGCGCCGGCGCCTGGGCCGAAGCCGTCGAGCTGTGGCGCGACATGGCCGAGCGCTACCGAGACAGCACGGCGGCCGTCGAGCTGGCCAAGTACTACGAGCATCGAGCGAAGGACTACGAAGCGGCGCTCGAGTGCGTGAAGCCGTTCTTCGGCGGCGTCAGGAACGGCGCGAACGGGACCGACTACGATCTGCTGCAGCGCGTGGCCCGCCTGCGCCGCAAGCGTGCGGCTCAGCGGTAGTAGTCGATGCGGTAACCCCCGCGCGCCTCGAATCCCAGCCGTTCGTACAGGCGCAGCGCGCCCACGTTGCCGGTCTTGACGAACAGGCACGCCTGCTTCTTGTGGCGAAAGATGTCGCGCAGGAGCGCCAGCATCACCGCCGTGCCCAGGCCCGTGCGGCGGCGGTCCGGCGAGGTGAAGACGCCGCCGATCTGATCCACCTGCACGCCGCGCGTGTTGGTCGCAGCGGTGGCGACCGGGCGACCACCGTGTTCGGCCACGTAGACCAACTCGTCCCGCAGCGAACGACGCAGGCGCCTGCGGCAGCCTTCACGGCTGAACCGCGACGGGTCCAGGATGACCTCCTCCAACTCGTACGCCACGCGCAGTCCGAGCAGCCGCTCGGTGTCTCGCACCGTTGCGCGGCGCATGGCGAGACCGCCCGGAGCGGCTCGTTCCACCGGCCCGACCTGCCGGTCCAGGGCATCGCGGTCCAGGGTCATGAGCACGTGATCCACGCAGACGCGGGGGTGCAGGCCCAGCAGCCGCTCCACGCGCCGCACGTCGGACGGCAGACCCATGCTGGAGTGCAGCGTGGCGGGCGCATCGACCATGCTCCGCAGTTCGCGCCCGTGCCGCTCGTCCGGCTCCCGGCTGCCGCCCGGGGCGGGGAGGCCATCCGCGAACGCTGCCAGCAGCAGGCCGTGCCGGGCGCGCAGCACGACGTCCGCGATCGCTCCGTCACGGCGCGTCGCGTACAGGTTGAACGGCGCGCCGCGCAGGGGTGACGCGGACTCGCGCAGGTGGGCGGTGATCGGGACATACGCCCACTCCCGGTCGAGCAGCCGGTCGAGCACTGCGCGGCGGTGGCGCGGCCCGGCCTCGAACCAGCCCGCGCCCACCGGCCGGCGCGCCTTCACCGCGACCCGTCCGCCACCCCGAAGTCGATCGGGAGCCGGCCTTCCGGGGCGTAGTCGCCGGCCAGGACCGCCAGCCCGGCGCGGTACGAGTCGCGGCTCGCGCCGTACACCGCGACCGCCGTTTCGACCCACGGCACATCCGCCAGGTAGACCGGCGTGAGCGCCGACACCACCAGGACCCGATCCGCGTACGGCGACAGCTCGGCCAGCACCTCACCGCTGTTGTAGTTCATCAGCAGGAAGATGATCGCATCGTAACCGCCCGCTACCTGCCGGACCGCCTCCCGGTCGCGCAGGCGGGATGCGTAGAACGGGCTGTACGGGAATCGGTAGGTGTCGGCCTGCGGGAAGCGCAGCAACCCCTCCTGCAGGAACTCGTCGCTCTGGCCGATCAGCAACAGTCGCCAAGCCGGGTCCGGCCGGAACGGGATGCGCGCGGAGCGGATCGCTGTGACGCTGCGCGCCGCGCTGTCCAGAAAGAACTCGGCCGCTCCGGCGGCCGGTACGGCGGACGCCGCGTCGTCGGCCGGGAACAGTGGCACGGCAGCCGGCGAACGGAAGGCTCTTAGCTTCACCGTGAGTACGCGTCCGGCCGCCTCCCGGACACGCGCACGGAGCGACGGATCATCCATCCGTCGCCGCAGTGCCTGCCAGGTCCGCTCCTGCAGCTCCGGGGTGTGGGATACCAGAACCAGATCGTTGCCCGCGCGCAGGGCGTGTTCAGCCGCGGCCGGGGTGTCGAAGGTCGTGTTGAGAGCACCGCGCATTTCCAGGTCGTCGCTGATCACCAGCCCGTCGAAGCCGAGCCGGTCGCGCAGCAGTTCGCGCAGGAAGAACGGGGACAGGGACGCCGGCATCCCGGGATCGATGATGCGCGGGTACCCCACGTGGGCGTTCATGACCGCCTGCAATCCTTCCCGGATCAGCAGCCGATACGGCACCAGGTCGCGGTCCCAGAGCGTCTCCAGGTCGACGTCCGCGCTCGGGAAGACCCCGTGCGAGTCGCCGGCGACGCCGCCGTGCCCTGGGTAGTGCTTGGCAGCGGCGACCACGCCAGCGGCGGCAAGGCCGCGGAAGAACGCGACCGCCAACAGCCCGGTCTGCGCCGGATCCGCGGAGAACGCACGCGGCCCGATGACCGCGGCGCCGGCATCGGCATACACGTCGACGGTCGGCGCCAGGTTCATGTTGATGCCGAGGGTGCGCATCTCCAGGCCGATGAACCGGCCCGTCCGATATGCGTCGTCGGGAACCCCGGCGGCGCCCAGGGCGAGGTTGCCGGGCGTCTGCGAAGCGGCGTCCTTGACATGGCGGACCCAGCCCCCTTCCTGGTCCGTGATGACGAGCAGCGGCACCTGCAAGCGGGTGGCGCGCGCCGCTTCCTGCATGGCGCCGACGCCGGCAGCCAGTTCCGCCAGCCCGTCAACATTGCGGCTGAAGATCTTGACGCTGCCGAGGTGGCGCTCCTCGATCCACGTGCGCAACTCGTCCGGGAAACCGGTTCCCAGGTATCCGAGCGCCAGGGTCTGGCCGAGCAACTCCGTATCGCTCATCGCTTCGAGCAGGTAGGCGACCTGCTCTTCCACCGGAGCGTCCCGCCAGAAGCCCGCGGACCCCACGCACGGCGGCGGCTCCTCCGGCCGGCAGACGATCGCGGGGTCGGGCGGCGCGGCGTGCAGGGGCAGCGCCGCCATCAGCAGCGCCGCCATCACCAGCCCCGCGGCGGCGGCCGGCGCCCATCGCCCCATCACGAAGCGCCCGACAGCGTCCAGGACGGGCCGGAGAACTTCCGCAGCAGTGCCGTGGCGCGCTCCGTCTCCGCGGCGTCCAGGTCGCACACGTCCACCGGGGCCATGGCAGCGGCGAGGCTTCGTCGCGCGCGATCCACGACCTCAGCGAAATCGGCCGAGCGACCGAGCTCCTGCGAAAGCCAGGAGGAGGCCGCGCCCGTTGCGGCGGCTCTCGTCAGGTAGCGCGCAACCCGCTGGTAGGTGTCGTCGAGAGGAATGGAGCCGTGCTGGAGCGCGCCGCGACGGGTGACCATCTGCGCGCTGCCGACCAGCTTGCCGAACCGGCCCACGACCTCGTATTCGCCCACCGCCCCGAAGCAGTTGGGATCGGCCGCGTCGCCGATCCGCGCTTCGTTGCGCCGGCAGGCAACGCCCAGCTCCGTCAGGGCGGCGAGCAGCAGATCGCCGACGAAGCGGTACACCCCCCGCTTGCTGAACGGGCTCAGGTGCGCCCTGCCGAGCGCCACCGCATAGGTCACCTCCGCGGCGTGCAGGACGGCGCGGCCGCCGGTGGGGCGCCGGACCACCTCGACGCCGTCCGCCCGCAGGCGATCGCGCCGCAGGTCCGACACCGGCTGAAACCGGCCGATGGACAGGGTGGGCGAGCGGAATCCGTACAGCCGGATCGCCGGCCGTCCTCCCGGACCGGCCGCGGAAGCGGCCAGCACCTCGTCCACGGCCATGTTCCAGGGGCCGTCCCCCTGTTCGTGACAGATCAGGCGAACCGGTCCGCCTTCGAGTACGCGCACTCTCTGCTATCCCTGGAGTCCGTCCGATCATAGCGGACGGGCGCATGGCCGGTGGCGAGTTCATCGGCGGGAGTCCCAGCCCATGCAATGGTGTGGCTATGGCGTGTGCCGGATTGCCGCGCGAGCGGCAATCCGGCACACTCCAGAGCCGAAAGGTGGGGATGGGCCAAGAGCGGAGCCGGAGGCGACGGTCTTGGGGCGGGAAGCGGCGCTATGCGCTGATCGGAGCAGGCGGGCGCGGCCGCTTTTTCTACGAAGCGCTCGCCCGGGACTTCGGCCACCGGGCACAGGTGGTGGCGCTCTGTGACCTCAATCGCACCCGTATGGAGTACGCCAACCGGGTGATGCGGCGCCATGCCGGCGGCGGCGAGGCGGCCCTGTACGGGCCGGATCGCTTCGACGCGATGATCGCCGAACAGCGTCCCGACACCGTGATCGTCACCACGATCGACCGGACCCACCATCGCTACATCATCGGCGCGCTCGACCGGGGTTGCGACGTCATCAGCGAAAAACCGCTGACCATCGACCAACACCGGCTGCAGGCCATCCTGGACGCCGTCAGACGGTCCGGACGCTCGGTGCGCGTCGCCTACAACTACCGCTATTCACCGCTCGCCACCGCCGTGCGCGGGATCGTTGCCGAAGGCACGGTCGGCAAGATCACCTCCGTGCACTTCGAGTGGCTGCTCGACACCCGTCACGGGGCCGACTACTTTCGGCGCTGGCACCGCGACAAGCGCAACAGCGGCGGGCTGCTGGTGCACTTGGCGTCGCATCACTTCGATCTGGTCAACTTCTGGCTGGCGAGCGCGCCGTTGGCGGTCGCGGCCTTCGGCGAGCTGGCGTTCTACGGTCGCGCCAACGCCGAGGAGCGGGGAGAGACGCGCTTCTACGCCCGCGCGCACGGCAGCGACGCGGCGGCCGGCGATCCGTTTGCCCTGGACCTTGCCGGCAACGAGACGCTGCGCGAGATGTACCTGCAGGCCGAGCATGAGGACGGGTATCTGCGCGATCAGAGCGTGTTCGGGGATGGCATCAGCATCGAGGACACGCTCGGGCTCCTGGTGCGGATGCGGAATGGGGCGATGCTGACCTATGCGCTGACGGCGTACGCGCCGTGGGAGGGATTTCGCCTGTCCATGACCGGCACGGCGGGCCGGATCGAGGCGCATCAGGTGGAGACTTCCTACGTGTCGGCCGGCGGCCAGCAGGCAAACGAAGCCGCCGCAACGACCCGCCGGCTGCGCGTGCTGCCGATGTTCGGGGATCCCTACGAGGTCGATCTGGAGGAGGCGCCGGGCGCTCACGGCGGCGCCGACCCGCGCATCCTGCACGACCTGTTCGGCGAGCGGGCGGACGACCCGCTGTCCCGCGCGGCATCGCACGTGGACGGTGCCAACGCCATCCTGACCGGGATCGCCGGCAACGTGTCGATGCGTACGGGCAGGATCGTGCACATCGCCGACCTCATCGACTGGTCGCCGCCCCAATAATCGTCGCCTGCGGCTCCGGTTATTGGCCCATCCCCACCCTTCGCTACGGTGTCGGTCGGTGTGCCGCTGGCGCGCCACCCCGACCGACACCGTAGCGCGCAAAAACCCCGTCGCCTGCGGCTCCGGTTGTTGGCCTATTCCTACCGTTCGCTAGTGAGTGGCGGGCAGCCTGCGGACGGGCGGCGCCGCCGGTCCCGGGCGGCCGAGTTCCGCTTCGCTGGGGCGCAGGTAGGCGGGCCGCGGGATTACGCGCCGCACCGCCTGCCGGGAGAAGCGCTGCACGCCGACGTCGAGCAGCGCGGCCGCATCGGCCTGCGCGGCGCTCGGGTCCAGGGCGATGCCGTCGGCATCGCCCCACGCCGCGTATAGCGACGGCGCGGCCGGGCCGGTCAGCAGCACCGCCGGATAGGCGCGCAGGCGGGCCCGGATCCGCTCAGGGCTCTCGTCCAGGAAACCGGTCAGGCGCCGGCCGGAGCGGTACAGCGCCGCGTACAGCCGGCCCTTGCGCGCGTCGACAAGGGGCACGACCACACCCGGGAAGAAGCGCAGGCGGTGCCCGGCGGCATCCAGCCCGGATACGCCGATCAGGCCGCGCCCATCGGCGGTCATCCCCAACGCGGTGGCGATGCCGATGCGGGTGCCGGTGAACGAACCCGGACCGATGCCGCAGACCACCAGGTCCAGATCGGCCGCCGTGACGCCGGCCTGCTCCAGGGCGCCGGCAACGAGCGGCGCCAGGCGCGTGCCGTGCTCCAGGCCGACGGCGAGGGAGGACACGACGGTGACCTCCGGGGTGGAGACGCAAACGCCCATCACCGGCATGGCGGTGTCGAAGGCTAAGGCCGTCACGCCGGGCCTCTTACGCAGACGGTCCGGCCGCTCGCGGTCACGGTGAACGTCACCTGGATCGCATCCGTGATGGGCGGCAACGCGTGCTCCGGCCATTCGACCACGGTGACCCAGGGGCCGTGCAGCATCTCGTCCATGGCAAGAGATACGTACTGGCCGGGCGTGGAGATCCGGTACAGGTCCACGTGGTACAGGGTCAGACGGCCGCGATATTCGCTTGCCAGAGCGTAGGTTGGGCTGGTCACTTGGTCGGTGATCCGCAAGCCTCGCGCAAGCCCTTTGGCAAAGGTGGTCTTGCCGCTGCCGAGCGGCCCGGACAGCGTCACCACGTCTCCAGCGGAGAGCGAGCGGCCGAGCCGCTCGCCGAGCGCTTCGGTATCCGTGGCCTCCACCGTGTCGTAACGACGCGGCTCAGGGGCGGGAAGCAGGGGTTCGTTCACGTGTCGATCGCCGGTCGTGATCGTAGACGAAGCGGTGTATCCGGTTGCGGTGCTCGCCGGACACGCGGGTGAACTGCAGGTGTACGATGGTGCCCGCTGGCCACTGAGGCCGCACGTGGCGTGCCATGCCGATCGCGACGACCCGCGAATGCAGATCCAGATCGAACTCGATCCTGGCCACGCCGCCCGTATGAAAGGGGGCAAGGCTGGAAAACGCGCAGCCGCCGGTCGATACGTCCATGATCGACGCCATGGTGCGCCGTTCCGGGGCCACGGCAGCCGCCGTCGGCTGCGATCCGGAGACGTGACGGCGTGCCGCGACGATCGGGGTGACGATGCACGGCCGTTCCACCAGCCGCCGCCGGTGCCTGCGCTGTGGGTCGCCGGCGGCGTGACGCTCCATACGCTCTTCGAGCCGGAAGTAGCGCGCCAGCCAGCGCTGACGGTCCGGATTCGTCAGGTCGGACCGTCGATCCACTGCCTGGATCGCCCGGGCCAGCACGGCGCCGAGGAGCCCTGGGTCGCTGAGCAGTCGGGCCGTGTCCTGGATGTCGTTGTGGCGCGCCAACTGGTCGAGCAGCGCGGCATCGGCCGCATCGAGGCCGTCGTGCGTGGCGATGCGCCGCAATCGGCGCAGCCGCGACCCTTCGTCGGATGCGTGCGAGGCCGGACGCCGTCCGACGCCGAGCAGGTTCGCGATCAGGACGAAGATCAGCGCACCGATGCCGACTGCGGAGAAGAGCAGCAGAGCGCGGGCCTGGGCCAGGTCCGGAGTCGGCGTCTCCCGGAACCACTCCCACACAGCGACCGTCCGCGCCCTCAGCCGGAAATCGCGGCCAGATAGCGCGCCGCCACGGGGTCGTCGGGATCGAGCTCCTGAACGGTACGGAAGTAGCCCAAGGCACCTTTCGTGTCGCCGCGTCGCAGCTGCAGGACTCCCAGGTTGGAAATCACCCGCGTGTCCTCGGGGGCAAGCTCCAGGGCCAGGCGCAGACAGCGTTCGCACCCCGCCAGATCGCCGAGCTCCAGGTTGCAGATCGACAGCTCATTGAGCGTGTCCACCTGTGGTTCGCCGAGCTGCAGCGCCTTTTCGAACGCGAGGCGAGCCTGAGAGTAGTCGCCCGCGCGGCGCAGACCCCAGCCCAGCACGAACCAGCCGTTCCAGGTGTCGGGATGGTCGCCGACGAAGCGGCGCGCGTGTTCGATTCCCTGTTGCTCGCGGCCGTCACGGATCGCCGTCACGGCGTCGTGGAAGAGGGCGTCGCCGAGGCCGGCGGCGTGGATCTCCTCGCGGAGAGAGCGCGCCTGCTGCAGCTTCTCCTCGTCCTTGCCGTACTTCAGGTACAGCTCCAGGTGACGGCGGCAACTGTCGTGGTCGGCCATCTCCGAGTGGAAGAAGGCAAGATTGAAGTGGGCATCCGGGAACAGCGGGTCGATGTCCAGCGCCCGTCGATACGCGGTCAGCACTTCACGCCGCCGGCGGTCAGCCTCGTCGCGATCCTCGGCATGCAAGGCCGCGCGCACCCGTTCCTCGTAGGTCAGCGCCAGGTTCACGGCCGGCTGCGGGTTCTCCGGGAACAGACCGATCAGCGCCAGGAACAGCTCCTCGGCCAGATTCAGGTCGCCGTTGCGTGCCTTGAAAATGGCCGCTTCGGTGAGCTCTTCATTGATTCCCGGTCGCGCCGCACAGATGAATCGCCGGAAATACGCTGCGTCGCGGTGCCCCGGGCGGTGCGCCAGTACCTTCAGCGCCCCGGCGATGATCGACTCCCAGGTGATCTCTTCCGGGTCGATCTCGTCGGTGTCGGCGTCGATCTCCAGCGGCAGCGGAATGCCGGGATCGAGCGGGAAGTCGCCGACGCGCAGGTCGGGAGCGTCGGGGAGATCGATGAAGACGATTCGCGCCAATGGGTCTTTCCGGGGCATCAGGCCAGGTTCCACCTCGCGGCTCTCTACGTAGAATGGCCGCTCCACGAGCGTATCAGGAGAGGACGGTGGCGAACTACTCGGTATTCGGTGTTGGCAATCCCCTTATGGACATGATCGGCCGCGTATCGAACGAACATCTCGAACGCGTCGGTGCGCGGCCCGGAACGATGTCGCTGGTGGACATCGAGCGCGCGGCCCAGATCGCCGCGGGGCTCACGCGGCCCGGGCGGCGGCCCGGCGGGAGCTGCGCCAACACGTTGCGGGGACTCGCTTGGCTGTCCGCGCAGGCTGCCGGCGGCCTCGCGCCGCCGGTGATGACCGGCGTCGTCGGCGACGACACGATCGGCCGCGACCTCGCCCGCCGGCTCGAAGAGACCGGGGTCGTCACCAGACTGAACGCGCACCCGGACCATCCGACCGGCACCTCCGTGGTGCTGGTCACCCCCGATGGCCAGCGCACGATGTTCACGTCGCTGGGGGCATGCCAGGAGCTGTCGGTGGATCATCTCGACCGGGCGGCGATCGCCCGCAGTGCGTGCTTCTATGCGACCGCCTACCTGTGGGGACTGCCCGGGCCGCGTCGGGCGCTGACCACCGCGGCGGCCGCGGCGCGAGCCCGTGGAGCCACGGTCGCCTTTGACGTCGCGGACATGGTGGTCGTGGGTGCGTGCGGCCGCGAGCTGCTGGAGTGGATACCTGGGTCGGTCGACTTGCTGCTCGCGAACGAGCAGGAAGCGCGCATGCTCACCGAGATCGTGACCGGTGCGCCCGCCGAGGGCGAAGTCGAACTGGCCTGCGCGGCCGTGGCGGAATTGGCGCCGACGGTGGTGGTCAAGCTGGGGGCAGCCGGGTCCCTGGTGTGGGAGCGCGGAACCATCGCGGTGCGCGCACCGGGCGTGCAGGCCCAGGCGGTGGACACTACCGGTGCCGGCGACTCATTCGCGGCCGGCTACCTGTACGCGCTGCTGGCGGGCGGTGGCGCGGCCGATGCGGCGTCGCTCGGCAACCGCGTGGCGGCCTCCATCGTCGAAGTCGAAGGATGTGACTATTCGGCGGTTTCGGCGGGGATTTCATTCTGAGGGTTGGCCGTTACGGCGGCCTGCCCGGTTGGAGCCGTCGCGGGTGCAGCTACCGCGGGTTCCTCGCCGTCGACCAGCGTCTGATCGATCATCCCGATCAGGCGTGTGGCGACTTGCGCGGCAGCGTGCGAATCGCGCTGCGTGTCCGCCGCCGCTCGACGCGCCTTGAACAGCTCGTCGGTGATGTTGAGGCCGGACACGATGGCCACGCGCAGCGAATCTGCCTGCGGCATGGCCCGCCGCGCTTCGGCGACCCGGTTCGAAAAGTGCTCGATCAACTGTGCAAGGTGTTCGGTCGACTCGTCCGACTTGATCGTGAACGAAGAGCCGAGGATGTCTATTTCGGCAAGGTGCTTGGCCACCGGTTACTGCCTCACCGCGGTGCCGGTGCCTTAGCCGACCGGGCTACGGTGCACCGGCGCCGAGCGGGTCCCGTCCGCCAAGCGAACCCTGGTCCGTGCCGGCCGCTCCGGAGCCGGGAGGACTCGGGGGAGGATCAGGAGGAGTAGCCGTCCTGTCGGCCGGCGCCGGATCCTCTTGCTGCATCTCCGCCCAGGCGTCTTCCAGCCCGTCGAGCTTGTTCAGCGTGCGGAGGATGATCTGTTCGACGTTCTGTTGATCGCCGCGGAGGTTGTCGAGCATGCCTTCCAGCTCCCGCGAGCGCTGTTCGGCTGAATCGAGCGAAGCGCTCAGGGTGCGGTTTTCCGTTCGCAGCCGCTCGATAAGATCGATCGCGCGGAGCACGCGCGCCTCGAGATCGGCGATCTGCTGTACGCGGATCATGAGTCCGCGGCGGCCAGTTCCGCCCGGGCGCGCTTGACGATCGCTTCGAACGCGGCGGGATCCTCGATCGCGAGATTGGACAGCGCCTTGCGGTTCAAGGCGATCCCGGCGCGACCAAGGCCGTAGATGAACTGGGAGTACTTCAGGTCATGCTGGCGGCACGCGGCGGAGATGCGGGCGATCCAGAGGCGGCGGAACTCGCCCTTGCGGCGCCGGCGGTCGCGATAGGCGTACATCCCGGCCTTGGCCAGTGCGTCCTTGGCCGTGCGGTACAACTTGCTGCGCCGGCCCCAGTACCCCTTGGTCTGCTTGAGGATCTTGCGGCGTTTGGCGTGGTGCTTGTGAGTGTCAGTCGTTCGTGGCATATGCCTCTATCCGTTCGGCAGCAGGCGGCGGATGCGCTTGTGCTCGGCGGGACTGAGCAACCCCGAACGCCGCAGCCTCCGCTTTCGCTTGCTGGCCTTCTTGGTGAGGATGTGCCGCAGCCCCTGCTTCTTGTACTTCACCTTGCCGTTTGCGGTGACGGTGAAGCGCTTGGCGGTGCTGCGGTGGGTCTTGGCCTTGGTCTTGGTGCTCATCGATTACTTCCTGGACTTCGGACTCAGAATGAGAGACATGAAACGGCCCTCCATCTGCGCAGCCCTGGCGAGCACCGCGTACTCCTCCGTGCGTTCGACCACGCGGTCCAGAACGGCGCGACCGATCTCCGTGTGCGCCAACTCACGGCCGCGGAACCGGACGGTCACCTTCACCTTGTTCCCCTGATCCAGAAACGTCTTGATGTGCTTGGACTTGAAGTCCAGGTCGTGTGAGTCGATCTTCGGCTGCATCCGGATTTCCTTGAGCTTGGTGAGCCGCTGCCGCTTCTTCGAATCACGGATGCGCTTTTCCTGCTCGAACTTGTACTTGCCGTAGTCGAGCACCTTGCAGACCGGCGGTCGGGCCGTCGGCGAAACCTCCACCAGATCCATACCTGTCTGCCGGGCTGAACTGAGCGCCTCTTCTGTCGGGACGACACCGAGCTGGGAGCCGTCGGCGCCGATCAGACGCACCTCCCGTACCCGAATCATGTCGTTTACCCTGAGATCCTTGACCAATAAGCCTCCTTAGGCGGAATCCTCTACGGGAAATCGCCTCCTTTGAGCGCACCATACTACAGTTCTCGGCCCGTGACTACTCCCGGTGCAGGATTACCGCGCCGCGCTCCGCGGAGAAGCCGGATCCGTGTCGCCTCCGAGGATGAAGAGGACCTGGGTGCTGCGCAGGTTGGCGGCAAACGTGCCGATGCGCCGGCTATGCCTGATGTCGATGACGGAGGTCACCTGCACCCGGTTGCTGCGGCAGTAGTCCAGGAAGTCGCTGCGCGTGCACAGGTGGATGTTGGGCGTGTCGTGCCACGCGAACGGGAGATCGCGGGTCGCCGGCATTCTCCCCCGCAGCAGCAGCGCCAGCCGGATCCCGAGGTAGCCGAAGTTCGGGAAGGAGACGATCGCCTTTCTGCCGACCCGCAGCATCTCGGCCAGCAGCTCGAGCGGCCGGTCGATCTGCTGCAGCGTCTGGTTCAGGACCACGTAGTCGTAGCTGCCGCTGGCGTGATCGCGCAGCCCTTCGTTCAGGTTGCCCTGGAAGACGGTGATGCCGCGCGCCAGACAGCGAAGGATCAGCGCCTCCTCGATCTCCACGCCCAGTCCGTGCACGGACTTGATGTCCCGCAGGCGAAGCAGCAGCTCGCCGTCACCGCAGCCCAGGTCCAGGACCGAGCTGCCGCGCTCGACCAGGTCCACGATGAGGTCGTAGTCCAGGTGCTGCCGGCGTTCGCTTGCGGCCATGGTCAGAGGGTGGGCGACTCGACGTTGTCGAGAAACGAGCGGACGATCTGACAGAGGCGTGCGCTCTCCAGGAGAAAGGCGTCGTGGCCGTAGACGCTCTCCAGCTCCACGTAGGACACCTCGCGCCCCACCCGCATCAGCGCGCTGACGATCTCCCGGGACTGACTGGACGGGTAGAGCCAGTCGGAGGTGAAGGAGGCGACCAGGTACTTGGCGCGGGTGCGGGCCAGCGCATCCGGCAGCGAGCCGTACGCCTCCGAAAGGTCGTAGTAGTCCATCGCCTTGGTGATGTACAGGTACGAGTTGGCGTCGAAGTTCTCCACGAAGCGGTTGCCCAGGTGTTCCAAGTAGGACTCCACCTGGAACTCGCCCGACATCTCGTAGGTGAATGCGGCGCGGTCCTGCAGCATGCGTCCGAACCGGCGGCCCAGGGAGATCTCCGACAGGTAGGTGATGTGGCCGATCATGCGGGCGATCGCCAGGCCGTTGCCCGGCGCGGCGCCGTGGTAGTAATCGCCGCCATTCCAGGCCGGGTCGGACATGATGGCGTTCCGCCCGACGGCGTGGAAGGCGATGCCCTGCGCGGTGACCGTGGCGGTGGAGGCGAGCACCACGGCGGAACGCACTCGGTCCGGGTAGCGGATTGCCCACTCCAGGGCCTGCATGCCGCCCATCGAGCCGCCGGCGACGCAGTACAGCCGCTCGATGCCCAGGTGGTCGATGAGGTGACGCTGCGCCTCCACCATGTCGCCGATGGTGATGAGCGGGAAGTCCAGCCCGTAGCGCCGGTCGCCGTCGCCGCCGCGGGCCGACGACGGCCCGGTGGAGCCGTTGCACCCGCCGATGAAGTTGGAGCAGATGACACAGAACTTGCGCGTATCGAAGCCCTTGCCGGGCCCGATCATGTCGTCCCACCAGCCGGGCCGCTTGTCGTCGAGGGAGTGGTAGCCGGCGGCGTGATGGCTGCCGGACAGCGCGTGGAAGACCAGGATCGCGTTGGACCGGTCATCGTTGAGGGCGCCGTACGTCTCGTAACGGACCGTGATCGGCCCCAGGAACCTGCCGCTGTCGAGCTTCAGTGCGTCGGGCGGATGGGCGAACGTGTGGTCGTGCGAGGTGACCAGACCTACGGAGTCGGCCGCGACTGCTTTTCCCTTCGTCGTATTTTCCACCATCTCGTTATCGGTGTACTCTGCACCTGCTCGGAGCGATGCCCTGTACCAGCGCGAATTCTACCAGCGCATAGTCGAGCGCCGCAGCGCACGGCGTGTCGCCGCCCGGCTCCGGTCCGCGCTCGCCGTGCTGCGGTCGCCGGCGGCGGTCGGCGCCGTCCTGCTGATCGCCGCCTGTGCCACTACGCCGCCCTCCCTCGGCCGGGCCAGCCTCAGCGCGATGCCGGCTGACGTCGACGTGGCGGTCGCGGCGCGCGTGGCGGCGTTGCGCGCGCCGCTGGCGACGGTCGTGGAGGAAGCGGAGGTGCCCGTGCCGGCGTGGCTGTTGGAGCGTGCCGTGGTGGTGGTCGCCGGCGTCTACGTGCGCACGGAGCCGGGCTATCTGATCTGGATGCAGGGCGTGGACCTGAACCCGGGTCTGAGCGCCCGGCTGCTGATCAGTCCCGAGTGGTTCTTCGTGGCCGAGCCGTATCCCCACTATCGGTCGGTGGATGCGGCCGTCCTGCTGCCCGGAAGGGACGTGCTGTTGATCACCAACCTGCCGCTCGACCGCGTGCAGCGCGCGTTCGATGCCGAGGCGTTCGCGCTGCCGGCCGATGCCACGATCGACGAAGCGGGGGCGGATCTACTGGTGGCGGTGCCGGACCTTGCCGGAACGATCGTAGAGCTGGCCGCCGACTCCAGGCTGGGTCTCCTTGCCGATGCGTTCCCGGCCAAGAATGTGTGGCTGACCGGCACCGCGGTGAGCGACGGGATTGCCGTTTCCGGCGCGCTGCGGACCGAAGACCGGAACCTGGCACGCCTGCTGGCGGCGTTGGCCGGCAAGATCCTTACGTTTCAGGACGTCCGGTTGCAGGCCGACGGCGCCTGGGTCAGGCTCTCCGGCCTGATGCGATACGACGAGCTCATCGATGGGGCCCGCGTCATGCTCGATCCGGAACGGCTCGACCCGAGAGTCCCGGTGGAGGCCGGTCCGTGAGCGTCGCGATCGTCGACTACGCCGCCGGCAACCGCACCAGCGTGCAGAACGCGCTGCGCTTTCTGGGCGCCGACTACACCGTCGCGTCCGAGCCGGCTGCGCTGCTTGCGTCGGAGCGGGTGATCTTCCCCGGGGTGGGCGAGGCGCGCGCGGCGATGGACGACCTGGCGCGCCGCGGCATGGACGACGCGCTGCGCCGAGTGAGCGCCGAGGGGCGCCCGCTGCTGGGCATCTGCATCGGCGCCCAGGTGCTGCTGCAGTACTCGGCGGAACGCGATACGACATGCTTGGGACTGGTCCCCGGCAAGGCGGTCGCGTTCCCGGAGCCGCACCCGGGAGACGGGATGAAGGTCCCGCACATGGGGTGGAACCAGGTGCAGCAGGATCGCCCGCACGCGCTGTTCGACGGCATTCCCGACGGCGGTTCGTTCTATTTCGTGCACTCGTTCTACCCGCAGCCGGCCGACGACTCCATCGTGCTGGGCAGCACGGAGTACGGGGTGCGGTTCGCCTCGGTGTACGCCGCCGGCAACCTGGCGGCCGTGCAGTTCCATGCCGAGAAGTCGGGCCGGCACGGCCTGCGGCTCCTGGCCAACTTTCTGGAGTGGGACGGTGCTTGAGCGGCGGGTGATCGTGTGCCTGGACGTGCGCGACGGACGCACGACCAAGGGCGTGCGCTTTGTGGACAACGAGGACGTGGGCGACCCGGTGGCGATGGCGCGGACGTACTACGAGCAGGGCGTGGACGAGTTGGTCTTCTACGACATCACCGCGTCGGCGGAGCGGCGCGGCATCATGCTGGAGGTCGTGCGCGCCGTCGCCGCCGAGGTGTTCATCCCGTTCGCGGTGGGCGGCGGCATCGGGTCGCTGGAGCAGATGCAGGCGGTGCTCCTGGCCGGGGCGGAGAAAGTGAGCGTGAATTCGCCGGCCGTCCGCAAGCCGCGGCTCATCGCCGAGGGGGCTGCCGCGTTCGGCCGGCAGTGCATCGTGCTGGGAATGGACGCGAAGCGCGACCCCGAGATGCCGAGCGGCTACCGGGTCTACATCGACGGGTTGCGCACTGCGACCGATCTGGACGCGCTGGACTGGGGACAGCGCGCCGTCGAGCTGGGCGCGGGTGAGGTGGTGCTCAACGCGATCGACACCGACGGCACGCGCGCCGGCTACGAGCTGACCGTGACGCGCATGCTCGCCGACCGGTTGCCTGTGCCGGTCGTGGCCTCGGGCGGGGCGGGGCGGGTCGAACACGTGGCGGAAGTTCTGATCGACGGTCACGCCGATGCCGCGCTGGTGGCCTCCATCGTCCACTACGGCACCTGCACCGTGAAGGACATCAAGGAGCATCTGGCCGCACGCGGCGTGCCGGTGCGCAGGGAGTGATGCCGCCCTCGCAGCCGCTTGCCGGCGCGCTCGGCGCGGCGCTATAATTAGTCCCAAACAGCAACTATGCCTACCTACGAGTACGAATGCGGCACCTGCGGGACCTTTGAGCAGTTTCAGCGAATCACGGAAGATCCGCTCTCCGATTGTCCGCGTTGCGGCAGCGCGGTACGGCGGCTGATATCGAGCGGGACCAGCATCATCTTCAAGGGATCGGGCTTCTACTCGACCGACTCGCGCAGCGCGGGCAAGAGCGAGGAATCGTCCAAGGGGGACGGTGAGGGCTCCGGCAAGGACGCAGCCGGCGGCGAGAGCAAGACCGACTCCAAGGCCGACTCCAAAACCGAAGCGAAGACCGACACCAAAAAGAAGAAAGAGCCTGCCGCGGCCGCTACGGCGGCAAAGGACTGAGCCGCTCCGCTCCCGGCGCGGTGCCGTCGGCGGCGGCAGCGATCAGCTCATCGGCCTCCAGCGCCCGCAGCGCCGCGTGCATGTGCGCCAGCTTCGGGCGCAGCACCGGGTGCTTGGCCGCGAACAGCGTGCAGCAGTCCGGATAGGGCAGCGTCGAGGTTTCGAAGGTGCCGATCGCGCGCGCGATGCGCACGATCTCCTCCTTGTCCAGGCCGATCAGCGGCCGCAGCACGGGCAGCTCGCTGGTGGAGTCGGTGAAGGCGATCGCCTCGCCGGTCTGGCTCGCCACCTGTCCCAGGCTCTCGCCGGTGACCAGAGCCACGGCTCCGGTGCGCCGCGCGAGCAGGGTCGCCGCCCGCATCATGCACGCACGCAGCAGCAGGGTGGAGGCCCGGTCAGGGGCGCGCTGCTTGATGATCTCGAGGATGGCGGTACATGAAATAGTGCACAAGCGAGCATCGGGCACGTAGCGCGCGAGGTGCTCGGCCAGCCGTTCCACCTTGGCCAGCGCGTCGTCGGAGGTGTACGGATACGAATGAAAGTAGACATGGTCCAGCGGCATGCCGCGCTTGCCCATCAGGTAGCCCGCGACCGGGGAGTCGATCCCGCCGGAGAGCAATAGCAGCCCGCGCGCGGACGCGCCCACGGGCAGTCCGCCGCGGCCTGGAGCCGGCGTGCCATACAGGTAGATCCGCTCGCGTACCTCGACCGACAGCACGAAGCCGGGGGTGTGCACGTCGACGCCGAGCGCCGGCAGGGCGGCGCGGATCGCGTCCCCCAGGCGGCAAGCGATCTGGTACGAGGTATGCGGGTAGCCCTTGTCGCTGCGGCGTGCTTCGACCTTGAAGGTCGGAGCTGCCGCGGATGCGGCCAGCCGCCGGGCCAACGCGACGGCCGCCGCGTCCAGCAGGTCTGCGCCGTCGGCGACAGCGTCGCGGGCGACCACGTCCGCCTCCGCGTACGAGACGATCCCGAACGTGTCGCCGAGCGCGCGCGCCACGGCGGCGGAATCCGTGTAGTCTTCCACGTACAGTCGCCCCCAGGCGCGCCGCACGCGGTGGGCCGTGCCGACGAGCTGCCGGTGGATCTTCTCGATCAGCCGTTCCTCGAACTGGCGGCGGTTGGCTCCCTTGAGCGAGATCTCGCCGTACTTGACCAGGAACACCCGGGGGCTCGTGCTCATGCCTGGACGAGCCTCTTTGCCGTGAGTCGATCCGTGACCTCCCGCACCGCCGACGCGAGCGACGCCGCGAACGCGTCGAGCTCGGCGGCCGTGGTGGACGGCCCGATCGACACGCGCACCGCGCCCGCGGCCTGCTTGGCCGGTACCCGCATCGCCTCCAGCACCCGCAACCGCTTGCGCGAGCCGGTGGCGCAGGCGGAACCCGGCGACACGCAGATGCCGAGGTCGCCGAGCAGCCGCACGGTGACCTCGGACGGCAGCGCGGGGACCGCCAGCTTCAGGATGAACGGAGAAAAGCGGGAGTCGTGCGGCGCGCGGTCGGCGGGGACCAGCAGCACGCCCGGGATCTCCCGCACCCGCTCGATCAGCCGCGCGATGACCTCGCCCGCGGCGGCCGCGTTGCGCTCCAGCGCGGCCACGGCGGCGGCGGCCGCGGCGGCGAAGCAGACGGCTCCCGGCAGGTTCTCGGTACCCGCACGCCGGCCGCCTTCCTGCTCCCCACCCGCCTGCATGAAGCGGACCGGTGCGCCGGCACGGACCCAGAGGGCGCCGACGCCACGCGGACCGCCCACCTTGTGGGCGCTGAACGACGCCGCGTTCACGTCGGGACCGAGTGGTAGCGGGACCTTGCCGAGCGCCTGCACGGCGTCGGTGTGGAACATCATCCGGGTACCTAAGCGCCGCGCGGCATCGGCGACCGCCGACGCCGCCTCGGCTACCGGCTGGATGGTGCCGATCTCGTTGTTGACCGTCTGCACCGAGACCAGGTAGGTGCGCTCATCGAGCAGGTCGCGCAGGCGATCGACGTCCACGGCGCCGTCGCCGCCCACCGGCGCGCGCCGGACGCGGAACCCGATGCGCGACAGCAGCGTCGCCGATCCTTCGACGGAGTCGTGCTCGACGGCGCCGATCACCAGCGTGTCGCGGCGCGGCAGCCCGCGCTCGGGATGCAGCAGCGTCAGCACCGACTGCAGCATCAGGTTGTTGGACTCCGTGGCGCCGGACGTCAGGATGACCTCGGCAGGATTCACCCCGAGTGCCGACGCCAGTTGCTCGCGCGCCGAAGCCAGTGCGGCCGCCGCCTGACGCCCCTGCGGATGCGGTGACGAAGGGTTGGCGTGCCAGTGTCCGCCGTCCGGCCACGCTTCCGGCAGCGTCGGCGCGGTCGCCGCCCAATCGAGATAGATCACCCCGGTATGGTAGCCGACTGTCCGCCGCTCCGCGCGCGAGCGGTTGATCGAAGGTCGGCCGGCGTAGTAGGTTCGCCCACAGCCATGTTGTTCTTCGGCTGGGGACCGTTTGGTCTTCTCATGCTGTTGGTGCCGGTGCTCCTGGCATTCGCCTTCCTGCGGCTCGGCACGACGATCTTCCGCCGCATCCAGGACGAGTCGGACGACGACCGCCGGCATCTGCGCGGCCGCGGCGGCGTCCATCGCTACGCTGCCGATGAGGACGTGGCGACCGAGCGCCGCCCGCCCTTCAACGTGCAGAACCCGTTCGGCCGGCGGTCGCTGGACAGCCGCGTGTTCCGGCTTGCCTACCGCAACGGCGGCCGAGTGACGGTATCACAGGTGGTGATGGAGACCGGCATGTCGCTGGAGCAGACCGAAGCCTACATGGATCAGCTCTGCGACGGCGTGCGCGTGCGCATGGAGGTCTCCGACGGCGGGCTGGTCACCTACGAGTTCCCGGAGCTCACCGAACGCTTCGGCAGCGCCGGCCCGGCCTGATCTCCGCGGGCCGCCGGCCCGCTACGGCCGAATGTCGCCCAACCGGGCGAAGATCGCCTCGGCTCCGAGATTGATCAGCGACATGTCGCCGCCGCACTGCAGCCACTGCGCGCCCCAGCCGGCCAGGCGCTGCGCGAGCTCCGGATCGGCGCCCAACCCGGAGCCGGCGTACAGCCCGGCGTCGCGGGCCGTGCCGATGATCCGCTTCATTGCCTCCACAACCTCGGGGTGGCCGAGCTCGCCCATGTGGCCGAGCGCGCCGGACAGGTCGTTCGGACCCAGCACGATCGACGCAAGGCCGTCGACGCGGACGATGTCGTCGATCGCGGCCAGCGCCTCCGCCGTCTCGATCTGGGCGATCGGAAACACGTCCGCGTCCGATCGCTCGATGAAGGCGGGACCGGTGTCGCGGCCGTAGCGCGACTGCCGGCGCGGGCCGAACCCGCGCGTGCCGCGGGGCGGGTAGCGGCACGCCTCGACGAAGGCGCGGATCTCCGCGACCGAGTACGAGCGGGGCAGGATGACGCCGCCGGCGCCGGTGTCCAGGCACTTCTTGACCCAGGCGACGTCGCTCGACGGCACGCGCACGATCGCGGGCGTAGCGGTGGCGCGAGCCGCGATCAGGTGCGACTGCATGGACTCGAAGGTGAGCGCGGTGTGCTCCAGATCGATCCAGAGGAAGTCGTAGAGCTCGGCGATCGATTCGGTGACCGACGGATCGGTAGTCGATATGCCGCAGCCGACGCATACCTTGCCGGAGTCGAGCTGCGCTCGGAACGTGCGCATGGCGCTGAGCATGAGGGGTTCTCCTTCGACGAACGGGAATCGGCGCCGGTAGCGCGGGACCGGCGCGCGGCGACCATACTACGCGGACCGCCGCGCGTCCGTGGCCGCGCCGTCGCGAACGCGCTCCAGCGCATGTCCAGAACGGGGTTGAGCTGCGCGCGACGCATGCGTATGGCGCTTGGCATCAGGCTTCTCCTTCGACGAGTCGAGTGAGCGTGCCTATGATGGGAATCGGCCTCTGCTCGGGGCGACGCCCCGGCAGCCGGGAAGGCGAGGCGCAAGGATCTGAGATGGATGTATTCGACCTGAGACGACGCTTGGTCGAGGACTACAAGAGCTACACGCGCAGCTTCATCAAGATCAGAGACCCGCGGATAGGGGCGTTCGTCGACGACCGCCTCGATGCGGAGGGCTTCTGGCCCGAGCCGCTGCTCCAACTGAACCCCGCGTTCAGCCGTGGCGGCACGATCGACGATCTGGTCGAGCAGGGAGTTCTCACGGAAGAGTGCTCGCAGATCTTCCGCATTCGCGAGTCGAGCGCGGACGATCACGGTTCGCAACTACCCCTGCATCGGCACCAGCGCGAGGCGATCCTCATGGCGCACGAAGGACGGTCGTACGGGCTGACAACCGGCACCGGTTCCGGAAAGAGCCTTGCCTACATCGTGCCTATCGTGGACCACGTACTGCGGACCGGTTCCGGACAAGGCATCCAGGCGATCATCGTCTATCCGATGAACGCCCTTGCCAACAGCCAGCATGAGGAGCTCGGGAAGTTCATCAACGCGGGTTATCCGGAAGGTCAGGCGCCGGTGCGCTTCGCCCGGTACACGGGCCAGGAACGGCGGGAAGCCCGGGAAGCCATACGCAGCGCACCACCGGACGTGCTCCTGACCAACTACATGATGCTGGAGCTGATGCTTACGCGACGCGAAGATCGCGAGCTGGTTAGGGCGGCGCAGGGCTTGCGATTCCTCGTGTTCGACGAACTGCACACGTATCGAGGCCGGCAAGGCGCTGATGTGGCCATGCTCATTCGTCGCTGCCGCCACGCCGTCGGCAATGATGTGCTCTGCGTTGGAACCTCCGCCACGATGGCGAGCGAAGGCAGCAGCGAGGACAAACGGCGCGCCGTAGCGGACGTGGCGGAGTCCTTGTTCGGCGTCGAGTTCGGGCCCGATCAGATCATCGGTGAAACGCTGGAGCGCGCGACGCCGGAAGTCGACCCCTGGGACCCGTCGACTCGAGCCGAGATCCGAGACGCCGTCGTCTCGAATGAGCCGCCTCCGGAAGACTACGAGGCATTCGGGTGCCACGCACTCACTTCGTGGATCGAGTCGACTTTCGGCATCCACGAGGAACCAGGAACTGGAGAGCTGCTTCGTCAGACGCCGCGAAGGCTGGAGGGTGGAGAGATCGACGGCCTCCCGAGCGCTACGGAGGAACTTGGTCAGATCATCGACGTCGAACCTGTTCAGTGCGCAACCACACTCCGCCGCTGGTTGCTCACGGGATCCACGCTCCGCAAGGATACCTCCAGCCGGTTTCCGATCTTCGCCTTCCGGCTGCATCAGTTCCTGACTCGCGGTGATACGGTGTGGGCGTCGCTGGAATCCGAACATAGCCGCCACCTGGAACTATCCAAGAAGGCGGCCAAACCCGGCGAACCCGCCAAGCTGCTCTATCCACTTGTTTTCTGCCGTCACTGCGGAACTGCCTACTACCGCGTTCAGGTCGTCGACGACGGACCCGACCGGATGCTTCTCCCGCGCGAGGATGGATTTCGTCAAGACGGCAAGGGTATCCACGACGGGTACTTGTACATTTCCGAGGAGTCGCCCTGGCCCACGGACAGCACGGAGGTCCTTGACAGCTTGCCGGACTCTCTCAAGGAAACGACACCCAAGGGCGAGGAGCGAGTTCGCTCCGATGCCCGCAGAGACGTCCCCGAGGGTGTGTTCGTTAACTCCGCCGGGCGTATTGTGTCCGACGGCGAGGGAGTTCGCGCCTCACTGATCCATCGCCGGTTCTTGTTCTGTCTGGAACCGTCATGCGGCGTGGCATACACACGGAGCCAGCGGTCGGAAAGATTCAAACTGACGACCCTCGGCGTCGACAACCGAAGTACCGCGACCACGATTTTGGCGATGCGGTCACTCATCGAGCTGCAACACGATCGTAGCCTTCAATCCGACGCACGCAAGCTCCTGAGCTTCACCGACAACCGTCAGGACGCATCCCTCCAAGCGGGCCACTTCAATGATTTCGTGCAAGTAGCCCTGCTGCGCTCGGCTCTCCATCGGGCATGCTCGCATGGGCCGTCGTCGGGGCTCCGACACGGTGATCTGTCCCGCTGCGTGCTCGAAGCAATGAAACTGGAGTTCGAGGATTACGCATCAGATCCGGACGTACGCGGCCCCGCCCGGCAGAGTACCCAGGATGCGCTGCGGCGGGTGATGGAATATCTCCTGTACCGCGATCTGGAGCGTGGCTGGCGCGTGACGGCGCCCAACCTCGAGGACTGCGGCTTGCTGCGGTTCGAGTACGAGGGGCTGAGCGGCGACGACGGTTTGTTGGGCGAGACGGAGTTGTGGGAAACTGGCTTTGCGGAAAACGAGGTCCCGCTGCCACTCCGCGAGGCTCCTACCGAGGTGCGGGAGGAACTGCTCGTTACGTTACTCGATGCGCTGCGGCGGGAGCTCGCCGTGAGAGTCGATGTTCTCGATCCGCGGAAACAGCACGACCTAGTCGAGCAGACGAAGCCTCGACTCCTCGACGGTACCGCGTGGTATCTCGAAGATGAGCGGGAGTTGACCGAAGCAGTCATCGCTTGGCCACGTTCCCGGAGGAGAGGAGAACGAGAAGGATTCTTCGTCTCCTCCTACAGCGCCTACAGCCAGTACCTAAGACGACGGATTGCACAGTCCGTGGCATCGGGGCAACGCGTAGGGCGTACGGAAACGGACCGGATCATCCGCTTTCTGTTCCTGGCCCTGAAGCGCTACGGCATCGTCGAGCAGGTGGGGGGCGGAAACAAGACCGACGATCCGGGCTATCAGCTCAACGCCGACGCCCTACGATGGTTGCCAGGCAACGGTGAGGATCGGCCGCTCGACCGCACCAGGCTGCTCGACGAAGGGGCGCTTGCGCCAGAGGTCAACCGTTACTTCGCCGAGTGCTACCGCACCTTTGTAGACGTCAGGTACGTCCTCGAGGCGCGCGAACACACTGCACAGGTGGCCACGGAGGACCGACAGGAGCGGGAGGATCGCTTCCGAGATGGAGCGCTCCCGCTGCTGTTCTGCTCGCCCACGATGGAACTCGGCGTTGACATCAAGCAGCTGAACCTCGTGAACTTGCGCAACGTCCCGCCTACGCCGGCCAACTACGCCCAGCGTAGCGGCCGCGCAGGGCGTAGCGGGCAGCCGGCCCTGGTCTTCACCTACTGTGCGGGCCGCAGCCCTCACGATCAGTACTTCTACCGCGAGCCTTCCAGGATGGTCGCGGGAAGGGTAACGCCGCCACGCATCGACCTCCGCAACCGCGACCTGATCCGTTCTCACATCCACGCGATCTGGATGGAGGCGGCGAAACCAGATCTCGGGAAGACATTGAAAGAGGTTCTGGAGCTGGACCCAGTCGATGGGGCGTTGACCCTGCCGGTCAAGGACGCTCTCAACGACGAACTGCGCAATCCACGTCGGCGCGAAGCGGCGCGGAGCCGGGCGGCGCCGGTGATCGCGGACATCCGCGCCGAGCTCGGGAAGACGCCCTGGTTCCATGAAGGATGGGTGGACGACGTGCTCGATCAGATCGAGCTCAACTTCGGTCAGGCGTGCAACCGCTGGCGCGACCTGTATCGTGCCGCCGTCCGCCAGCGCGACCTGCACCACGGCATCATAGGTGACCATTCCCGGCCGGAGTCCGAGCGCAATCATTCTCGCCGACTACGCGCTCAGGCCGAGAGCCAGATCAATCTGCTGACCGAGGCCGAAGGCATCTATGAGGGTGACTTCTATTCCTACCGGTACTTCGCGACTGAAGGATTCCTGCCGGGCTACAACTTTCCGCGCTTGCCGGTTTCTGCCTACGTGCCGGGCCGCCGCGGCAGCGCGGGGCGGGACGAATACATCTCGCGCCCGCGTTTTCTCGCCGTCTCGGAGTTCGGCCCCCGTGCGCTGATCTACCACGAAGGCGCGCGCTACCGCGTGTACAAGGCCAACCTCGACTTCGGCGGGGACTCCGTCGAGGATGCCAGAGAGCTCACCACCGACACGATGAAGCGTTGCCCGACGTGCGGCTACGCTCACTTCGAACCGGGCGCACCCAACTTGACCGAGGTGTGCGACCGCTGTGGCGAAGCTCTCGACTCCCCGGCGCGCATCGACGGCCTCGTGCACATGCAGAACGTAAGCCTCAAGCTCGCCCAGCGGATCACCTGTGACGAGGAGGAACGGCAGCGGTTCGGCTACAGGCTCGTGACCGCCTATCGTTTCCCGGAAGTCAACGGCCGGCTCGATCGCAAGGACGCCGAGGTCTACTGTGACGGCCAACGGGTCCAGAGGCTCAGCTACGGAGACTCCACCGAGCTGTACCGCATCAATCTCGGTTGGACCAACCATGACGAACGACAGCCGCGCGGTTTCAACCTGGATCTGGAACGGGGTTACTGGTCGAGCAACCAGGCCGACGCCGAAGACCAGGACGACGCAGCCACCGAGGGCCGGACGGTCCGCGTGGTGCCCTTCGTCAGGGACACCAAGAACGTGCTGGTCATGCGGTTCGACGTGGACCGCTCCGTTGCGGAGATGGCGGGTTTGCAGGCGGCCTTCAAGCAGGCCATCCAGCTGCACTTTCAGATCGAGCCGCGCGAGCTCGGCTGCGAAGCGATGCCCGAGATTCGCGACCGGAAGGAGATCCTCTTCTTCGAAGCCACCGAGGGCGGTGCCGGGGTGCTTCGCCAGATCGCGGAAGATCCCTCCGTGTTGCCTGCACTGGCACGCCGTGCGTTGCAGATCTGTCATTACGACCCGGCGTCCCTTGAAGACCTAGCGTCGGACCGCTGCGGCAAGGCGTGCTACCAATGCCTGTTGGACTACGGCAACCAGCCGGACCACAAAGACCTGGATCGCGCCGTGATCCGCGATCTGCTGGCGGAGCTAGCGCGTGCGGAGTGCCGTCCGGCCGGCGGCGCAGGGTCCCGTGCAGACCGCCTGGAAGATCTCCGCAAGCGCTGCGACAGCCAACTCGAACACCGCTGGCTCGACTGTGTGGACGAGCTTGGCGTGCGGTTGCCCAGCGATGTCCAGTACGACCTTCCCGGCTACTTCACACAGCCGGATTTCTTCTACCGGGACGCGAACGCGGCGATCTACGTGGACGGCCCGCCCCACGATGGCCCGGAACAGATCCGCGCGGATGACGGCACGACCCAGGCCTTGATCGAGCGGGGGTACATCGTCATCCGCTTCCATCACACCGACGACTGGCATGCCATCTTCCGACGGCATGCCGATGTGTTCGGCACGCCACGGACATGACGGTCGCCGACGTCGAGGCGCTTGCCGCGGGAGGCGAATCGGAGACCGTGGAGCTGAAGGCATCTACCGGCGAGCGTGTCGCCGGCGCGATGGCGGTATGCGCGATGCTGAACCACCGTGGCGGTACCGTGCTGTTCGGCGTGCAGCCGGACCGCCACGTGTCCGGACAGACAGTCAGCGATCGCACGATCGAACAGCTCAGCTCCGCGCTGAGCGAAATCGACCCGCCGGCGTTTCCTACGATCGAGCAGGTACGTCTCCGTGGTGAGTTGAAGGGTGTCGTGGTGACCGTCCCGGTGGGTCAGCATCAACCCTACAGTCACCGTGGGAGAGCCTTGCGTCGGGTAGGCAATACCAACCGGGCGATGTCACGGGACGAATACCACCGTGTGTTGCTGGAACGCCTGCACGGGCAGCTACGATGGGAAAACGAACCTGTCCCCGACTGGACGGTCGACGATCTCGATCGGACCGAGATCGTTCGTACACTTGATGAAGCGATTCGTCGCCGGCGCGCAGAAGATCCCGGAACCCGTGATCCGTCGGAACTGCTGCGCGGATTCGGCTTGATCCACGGCGACCGCCTGCTCCGCGCCGCGGTCGTACTGTTCGGTGGATCCGAGCGGGTGGGCGCCGAGTATCCTCAGTGCATGCTGCGGGTTGCGAGATTTCGCGGCACCGCGCGCACCGACGAGTTTCTGGACAACCGGCAGTTTCACGGCAACGCCTTCACCCTCCTGAGCCGGGCGGAACGCTTCTTTCGTGAAAGCCTTCCCATCGCGGGACATATCGAGCCCGATCGCTTCGAACGGGTGGATGAACCGCTCTATCCGCCCTCGGCTCTGCGCGAGGCCCTTGCGAATGCCATCTGCCACCGCGATTACTCCATGGGCGGAGGCTCGGTCGCGGCGGCCATTTACGACGACCGCCTTGAGGTCACATCGTCAGGATCTCTTCACTTCGGGCTCACGGCGGAAGCGTTGTTCGAGCCCCATGAGTCCCTACCCTGGAATCCACTGGTCGCGCGCGTCTTCTACCTCCGCGGGGTCATCGAGCAGTGGGGGCGGGGAACCATCAAGATGAGGGAACTGACCACGGGCGCCGGGTTGCCGGCGCCGGAGATAGAGGACGCCGGAGGATGCGTGACCGTGCGCTTCAGACCGGGGTCATACGTGCCGAGGACTGTCGAGCGGGAGATGAGCGAGCGCCAGAGAGCCATTCTTGCCCTGCTTGATGGGGAGAGCGATGGCCTCGCCCTGCGCGAGATCGTGCCGCAACTGGGTGACTCTCCCACCCAGCGACAGGTCCAGGACGACTTGCGAATCTTGAGAACGCTCGGCGTGGCGATGAGCGAGGGACATGGCCGCAGCGCGCGGTGGAAGCGTCAGTAATTCCAGGGCATGAGGCCGTTTGTCTTATTCTGTCTTATTCTCGATTACCATGGCATGAGAACAGGACTCAAGTGTTGTATGAATAACAAGCTACAGGCGTCCCCGTCTTATTCCGTCTTATTCCCGCGATCAGGATGCCTTCAAACGCATGTAAGTTGTTGTCTCATAATACATTGATACCGCCAAGGCTTTGAGCAGTCCTATTCCGTCTTATTCTTTGGTCCCAACTCCTTTGAAAGAGTGGCTCGACTGCGCGGGCCGTCACCGGCAGTGCGTCACTCGACGGGCAACTGGGCGACGACCCCCGCGTGGTCGGACGGCCACAGGCCGGAGGGCAGCCGGTCGTCCGGCTTGTCGCCGACGGTAAGGGTCCGGATGGAACCGGCCGGGTGCAGCGCCACGCCCTTCACGAAGATCTGGTCGATCCGGTTGGTCAGCTCACTCGCCTCGTTCCTGAGGTCGTCCGCCTGGCAGCAGGTGGCCCCGCTTTCCTCGGAATCGGTCTGCCAGACGTCGACGTAGCCTGCCTCCAGGATGAGCTGGTACGCGGCTCCATCGGGTGCGCGGGTGTTGAAGTCTCCCAGGAGAATGACCGGGAGCTCCTCGCCCCCAAGGGCGTCCACCAGTTCCTGCGCCTGCGCCACTCGCGGCCCCGGATCGACCGACTCCAGGTGGGTGTTCACGATCCGGTAGGTGATGTCGTCGATCGTGGCATCGATGGCGACGTAGCCTCGCGCGACCTCCAGCCCGAGTGGGGCGATCGGCAGCCCCGCCGCGTAGTTCGCGGCCGTGGGCCGCGACACGACGACGTCACCGCGGGTCAGGATCACGTCGAAGTCGGTCAGGCGCACGTCGGTGACCTTGCCGCCGGCGAGCATGGGCATTTCGAGGTCCAGGTTCTGGACCTTCGCGGCTACCTGGTAGTCCAGGCCTTCCGCATGCAGCGCGTTCATGAGAATTTCGAGGTAGTCGAGATCGACCTCCTCGGCGTTCGGCTCCCGGTTGGTGAGGAAGTCTCCCGGGTCCTGCCGGCGGATCAGCTCGATCTCCTGCAGGCCGATGACGTGCGGGTGCGACTCCTTGACGATGGCGGCGATCGCCGCGGCGCGCGCCCCGAAGTCGGAGGCGATCACGTTGCCGTACAGCTCGCCGACGACCACCGGAATCTGGAACACGTTCGTCGTTTTCAGCGCCGGCTCCGCGCTGCTGCCGACATAGACGTTGTACGTCATTACTTTCAAGGGAGCTACCTGAACTCCGGGCGTCGTCCTGCAACCTGAAACAACAAGCAGGGTCACGACCACCGGAAGCGCGATGACGAATCTCATCTTTGGCATTCCTGCCTCCACACCGAACGATCTCCTGTTGTCGCGGCCGGCATATTACCGGTACCGTCGCGCGACGGTACCGGACCGGTGACACATGAGCAAGGGCGCACCCAGCCCGCAGGCACGATGACGCTCGCTCGCGGGGGGCAGTGCCGGGGAACGCGAAGAGGTCGCAGTCATGTCCCGAGACTCGTCCGCCAGTCGTCAGCGCCTGGAGCGGTCGAGCCGATACTCGCTACGTGAACCCGCAGAGTCTCACCGAGTCCGGCACCCTCGTCCGCGCGCGGGGGCGGGAATGGGTCGTGTTGCCCGACTCTACGGACGAGCTGCTCATGCTCCGCCCGGTGGGCGGGCTCGACGAGGAAGTAACCGGGGTTCTGCCGGCGGTGGAACCGGTCGAGTCGGCTACGTTCCGACTTCCCACCCGAGGGGACATCGGCGACTTCACTTCCGGCCGCCTGCTCCGTGACGCGGCACGCCTCTCGACCCGAGCGGCCGCCGGGCCGTTTCGCAGCTTTGGGCGCATCGCCGTCGATCCCCGGCCGTATCAGCTCGTGCCGCTGATGATGGCCCTACAGCTCGACCCGGTGCGCATGCTGATCGCCGACGACGTGGGCATCGGCAAGACCATCGAAGCCTGTCTGATCGCACGAGAGCTGCTCGACCGCGGCGAGATTCACCGTATGGCGGTGCTCTGCCCTCCGCCGCTGGCCGAGCAGTGGCAGCGGGAGCTGGCGGAGAAGTTCCACATCGAGGCCGAGCTCGTGCTGTCGAGCAGCATCCAGCGCCTGGAGCGCGACCTGCACGTGGGCGAATCCGTATTCGAGCGGCACGCGTGTACCGTGGTGTCGACTGACTTCATCAAGAAGCCCCAGCGCGCGGAGGACTTCGCACATCGCTGCCCCGAGTTCGTGATCGTCGACGAAGCCCATGGCTGTACCCTCACCGGAGGCGTCGGCAGGGGGCGCCAGCAGCGGCACGATCTGCTGCGCCGCGTGACCGCTGATCCGGCGCGCCACGTGGTCCTGGTTACCGCGACGCCGCACAGCGGCAACGAGGAAGCGTTCCGCTCGTTGCTGGGCCTGCTCGACAGGGACTTCTCCGACCTGCCGGCTGATCTGGACCGTGCCGGGCGTGAAGGCGTGCGGCGCAGGCTCGCTCGCCACCTCGTGCAGCGCCGCCGCGGAGACATCCGCCATTACCTCGAAACCGACACGGTGTTCCCCGAGCGCAAGGACAAGGAAGCCAACTACAGCTTCAGCCCCGGTTACCGCGCCCTGTTCGACGACATCCTTACCTTCGCCCGCGAGTACGTCACCGAGAGTGGGGAGCAACGCCGGCGGCGTGTGCGCTACTGGTCCGCCTTGGCGCTGCTGCGATGCGTTTCGTCGAGCCCTGCCGCCGCCGCCGCGACCCTGCGGAGCCGCACCGCTGCCGGCGATGCCGAAGACGATGACGTGGACGAGGTGGGCCGCCGGACGGTCCTCGACCAGTCAGACGACGATGATGCGGTCGCACTGGACTTCAGTCCCGGCTCCGACACCGAAGACAGCCCGCAGGCAACGCGCCGCCGGCTGTTGGAGTTCGCCCGTCGTGCGGAGAACATCAACGCCGCCGCGGACCGCAAGCTTCAAGGCGCCGTTCGTGAGATCAAGGCATTCCTGAACGGTGGCTTTCATCCGGTCGTCTTCTGCCGGTTCATCGACACCGCCGACTACGTCGCGCGCCACCTGCGTGCCATGCTCCGCAATACGGCCGTCGCGTCAGTCACCGGTCGTCTCCCGCCCGAGGAGCGCGAGCAACGCATCCGGTCTCTCGTCGGGGATGGGGGCCGGTTCGTGCTGGTCTGCACCGACTGCCTGTCCGAGGGCATCAATCTGCAGGATCACTTCGATGCTGTCCTGCACTACGATCTGGCCTGGAACCCCACCCGCCACGAGCAACGCGAAGGGCGGGTGGATCGATTCGGGCAGCGGGCGCCCGAGGTCCGGGTGGTCACCTACTACGGAACCGACAACCCGATCGACGGCGTGATCCTGGACGTCCTGATCCGCAAGCACAAGAGCATCAAGAGCGATCTTGGGGTCGCTGTGGCGGTGCCCGGCTCCAGCGAGCAGATTGCGGAGGCGTTGTTCGAGGGGGCTCTATTTCGCGACCAGGAAGGCGCGATGCAACTCTCGCTCGATTTCATCGAAGAGTTCGATTCGGAGAAGCAGAAGCTGCACGTCGAGTGGGAGAACGCCCGCGACCGTGAGAAAGCGAGCCGCTCGCGCTTTGCCCAGCACACCATCAAGCCCGATGCGGTCTCGGCTGAGCTCGCTAGCGTACGCGTGGCCATCGGTGGAGGGGCCGACGTGGCGCGTTTCTTCCATGACGTTCTGCGCACCGTGAACGTGCCCATGCAGCTCAACGGCACGGCGCACGTGCTCATCAGCGACGAAACGCCGCGCACGTTGCGCCAAGCCATCGGATGGGACGAGCCGTTCGTCGGTCGTTTCGATCTGCCCGTGCAGAAGGACGAGATCTACCTTGGGCGCACCAGCCCGGTCATCGAAGGTCTTGCAAGTTGGACCCTGGATCAGGCTCTCGACCCGGAGTCCCGCGATTCCAAGTCGGCGGCCTCTCGCTGCGGGGCGATCTTCACCTCGTCCGTGACCGTGAGGACGACACTGCTGGTGACCCGTTTCCGCTATCACCTGAGAGTCGGCGGATCCGATGGCGCAACCATCCTGTGCGAGGAAATCGTCCCACTTGCATGCACCGGTCCGGCTGCGGTCCCTGACTGGCTCCCTCACGAAGAGGCCGAACGCCTGATGGCTGCCCGCCCCGAGCGCAATCTCCTCCCTACGGCGATCGACCAACAGCTCAGCGTGTTGCTGCCTTCGTTGTCGACGTTCCGGGAGAGCCTGGAGAACGTCGCGAAAGAACGGGCCGCCGCGCAATTCGAGGCCCATCGGCGGGTCCGCACCGCGACGCGGGCGGGAGGCCCCATCGCCGTGGAACCGGCGCTCCCCGTGGATGTCCTCGCCGCCTACGTGCTCTTGCCCAGGCTGGACTGACATGGCGCGACGCAACCAGGACTTCCAGACCATCCGCTCGGAGGGTGGCCTGTTGCCGCTGGATTTGTTGCGGCGGCTGCTCGATCCGCGTTCGGGGCTCACCGGCAGCACGCCGGAGGACTACGGCCTGCGGGTTGGCGAGCGCCTGAACGAAGCCATCACCCAGTCGTGGAACCGCCTCCAAAAGCACTGGGCCGAGTTCCGCGAAGTCGCCGCGAATCTGCCCGTCGGCGCGGCGGGCACCGGTCTCACCAACGACAAGTGGAGCCTGCCTCTGCTGCGGGAACTGGGGTTCGGCTTCCTGCCGGTGACCGCCGGCCCCGAACTCGACGGCCGTACCTTTCCCATCGGCCGCTTCTTCGGTCCGGTGCCGATTCATCTCGTCGGCTGCGGCCTGTCGCTCGATCGCCGTGCCGCTGGGCAGCGCGGCGCTGCGACAGCCAATCCGCACGGTTTGGTGCAGGAGTTCCTCAACCGTAGCGACGCTCACCTGTGGGCGATCGTATCGAACGGCCTGCGCCTGCGCGTGTTGCGCGACAGCCAGGCGCTGTCGCGTCAGTCGTTCCTCGACTTCGACCTCGATGCGATGTTTTCGGGCGAGGTCTACTCCGACTTCGTGTTGTTGTGGCTGATGGTCCATGCGACGCGATTCGTGCCGCACGACGGCATCCGCCCCGAAACTTGCCGGCTGGAGCAATGGACTCAGGAAGCCGAACGGCTCGGAACCCGCGCTCTCGGGGATCTGCGCGGCGGCGTCGAGCGGGCGCTAGCCATCCTCGGCGCCGGCTTCACCGGCCACCCCAAGAACGAGCCGCTGCGCGAAGCCTTGCGCTCCGGGATGCTCACTCCTGCGGCCCTGCACGAGCAGCTCCTGCGTGTCGTGTACCGGCTGATCTTCCTGTTCGTCGCCGAGGACCGCACGCTCGACGGGCGATTGCTGCTCCATCCTCCGGACGACTCCGAAGCCGCGCGGATCGCACGCAAGCGCTACGCCGAACACTACGGCACCGCCCGGCTGCGGCGACTTGCCGGCAGCATAAAGGGTTCCCGCCACGGCGACCTCTGGTGCCAGTTTCGGTCTCTCGTCGGACCGCTCTCCGGTGACCCCGCGGCGGCGGGTCGCCGGCACTTGGCGCTCCCAGCGCTCGGCAGCTTCCTCTGGGACCCGGCATCGACCGCAGCGCTGAACGACACTGAGCTGACCAACTACGACTTCCTCGAAGCGTTGCGGCATCTCGCCTTTACCCGGCAGGACAAAGTGTTGCGGCCGGTGGACTACCACAACCTCGGCGCCGAAGAGCTGGGAGGCGTGTACGAGAGCCTGCTGGCATTGACGCCGCAGGTGAACGGGGGCGGCGGGCACTTCTCCTTCGCCGAGTTTACCGGCAACCAGCGCAAGACGTCGGGGTCCTACTACACGCCTGATCCGCTCGTGCAGTGCCTGCTCGACTCCGCTCTCGATCCGGTGGTCGAGGCTGCCGTTGGCGACAAGACCGGCGCCGAAGCGGAGCGGGCGATCCTCGACCTCAAGGTGTGCGACCCGGCAGTCGGGTCGGGGCACTTCCTGGTCGGTGCCGCGCACCGCCTCGCCCGTCACCTGGCGCGAATCCGCGCCTATGCGGCCGGCGAGAGCGAGCCCTCTCCGCTGCTCTACCAGCGCGCTCTACGCGACGTGATCGGTCGCTGTCTCTACGGCGTGGATGTCAACCCCATGGCCGCCGAGCTTTGCCGCGTGGGTCTGTGGCTGGAGGCTCTGGAACCGGGCAAGCCGCTCTCCTTTCTGGATCGTCACATCCGCGTCGGCAACAGCCTCCTCGGCGCCACACCGGAGTTGATCGATGCCGGTCTTCCCGATGCGGCATTCAAGCCGATCCGGGGCGATGCCACGAAAACCTGCTCGACGCTCAGGAAGCGGAACAAGACCGAACGCGAGCATGGCCAGCGCGACCTGGGCCTCATTGCCGAGTCAAAGGAGGAGTATGACTCTCTGGCATCGCGTAGTCGACGAATCGACCGTGCACCCGACGCCACCCTCGAGGGGGTGCGCACGAAGGACACGGAGTTCCGCCGCTTGCATGAGTCCGCGGACTACCGGCACGCGCAACAGATTGCGGATGCGTGGTGCGCTGCCTTCGTGTGGCCAAAGCGAGCCGACGTAGCCGAAGCGTTGACCACGGACACACTGAGACGACTCCGCGAGAATTCCAACGCAATGGCGCCAGCGCAACGGGAGGAAACCCTCCTTCTTGCGGACGGGTACCAGTTCTTCCACTGGCATCTGGCGTTTCCGGAGGTGTTCGCCGCCGGCGGGTTCGACTGCGTGCTTGGCAACCCGCCGTGGGAGCGCGTGAAGCTCCTGGAAAAGGAGTGGTTCTCAGAGCGCCGCCCCGAGGTCGCCAATACGCAGAACGCCGCCTCGCGCAAACGCCAAATCGAGGCGCTGAAACACTCATATCCGGAATTACATGCCGAATTCTCAGACGCAATTCGCGAGAGCCAAGGCACCAGCCGCCTGCTTCGCGACACCGGCCGCTATCCACTCTGCGGGCGCGGTGACATCAACCTCTACGCGGTGTTCGCGGAGCTGATGCGCAACATAATAAACGAGCGCGGCCGCGCCGGCTGCGTGCTCCCCACGGGCATCGCCACCGACGATACCACGAAGTTCTTCTTCCAGGACGTGGTGGAGAATCGATCTCTGGTCAGTCTGTTTGATTTCGAAAACCGGAGCGGTACGTTTCCCGACGTAGACAGCCGCATGAAATTCTGTCTTTTTACCGCTGGGCGAGGGACGAAGCCCGGTAGCGACCGCGCCGAGTTCGTCTTCTTCGCGAACGCCGTCGATGAGATCTGCGATCCCGGACGGCGATTTACACTCTCTTCGGAGGAGATCGCACTGCTCAACCCCAACACCCGTACCTGCCCGATTTTCCGCTCCCGCAAGGACGCTGAGCTGACCAAGGCGATCTACCGTCGTGCTCCGATGCTCGTCCATGACGCCCGTGACGGCCATCCTGAGCAGAATCCATGGGGAGTTCGACTCAGCACGATGTACCATATGTCCGCCGACTCGAGTTTGTTCTCGTCACGGGAGGATCTCGATGCTGAGGGTTGGCAGTTGGATGGTAACGTCTTTCGCAAGGGAGGCAGGCAGTGCCTTCCGTTGTACGAGGGGCGGTTCGGACATCAGTTCAATCATCGGTTCGCAACCCATAGCGGTGGTGAATCGACAATGATATCGGCAATAGATGTCTCTGATCCCATGGCGTTTGTTGAACCACAATATTGGATAAGTGGCGAAGATGTCGGTCAGAGATTGTCTCGGAGAGCTGTCGAGTGTCACACAGGCATGCTCGGGTTTCGACGGGTGGCGAGGAACACGGATGAACGGACCTGTATCTCGGCGATGATTCCATGGGGAGCAGCGTCGTATGGATGGATCCTTGTGTTTGGACCGGACGCAAAGTCACTACTATTGCTCGGTGGCGTTCTAAACTGCTTTGCGTTCGACTATCTCCTGCGTGGAGCTCTCACTCAACCCAGTATCCCCCAGGGGACAGTCAAACAGGTCCCATGTTTGACGCCTGAGGTGTTTGAGGAGAGCTGTCCTTGGGATGATATTATCGTGCTCGAAAAGTGGATCAACCGACGTGTGATAGAGCTAGTTTATACTGCGTATGACCTGCAGCCAATTGCGAAGGACGTTGGCTGGTTCCACCCACCATTCCACTGGGACGAGGAGCGTCGCTTCCTGCTGCGCTGCGAGCTTGATGGCGCCTTCTTTCACCTGTACATGCCAGCCGACGAGCGCGGTGACTGGCAGGCGCCACGCCAACTCGACGGCAATCGCCAAGTAGAGACGCCCAAGCAGCTTGCCGAGCTTACGGGGCACTTTCCGACGCCGCGAGACGCAGTCGAGTACATCATGGGCACGTTCCCGATCGTGCGTCGCAAGGACGAAAGTCGGTACGGCGAATACCGTGCGAAACGTGCCATCCTCGACATCTATGACGCTATGCAGATAGCCGCCGCTACCGGCGAACCCTACCGTACCGTCCTCGATCCACCACCGGCCGATCGAAGTTGTTGCCATCCGCCTCCCGTCGCTGTGCTCGAGCTTGCGTCGTTAGCTGATGGCGAATGGGCCAGACCAGAAGGGGAACAGACGGCCGCCGAGACCGCCGTTCTCGCGGCGGTGTTAAAAGGGGATGGCGGTCCGGCTCATACACGCACGGTACGTCTCACCGCCCTGCTGGCGATGGAGCCGTGGCTGCTAACACTTTCATTGTCCCCGGACGAAGCGAGCCAGTGGCAGCGGGTGGTTGGTGCCGAGGCAGTCCCGCTTGATTCGGGGACAGTGCCGTTTTTTCCATCGGGCAATTTCGCATGGGGCAGTGCGGTGCGACAGCTTCGCGGATCCGGCCGGCTGATCGAGGACGTGGTGGCTCGCACCTGGGCACCGGGATCGGGCGTGGACGCGATCCATACCGAGGGATGGCCCGAGGGGCGAGTAGCCATGGTGATGCAAGTTCTGCGCCGTCGTGACCCCGAGGAAGTCGTTCGAACCCTTCCCGAGAACGTCCGGGACTGGATCAATGCCGAAGCAGCTTGAACTACTGGGGCGTTCGGGTTTGGAAATCCAACCTGAGGCCAACCGTTCCGAGCCCCGACTGTGGATCCGCCGTCTCGTAATCTGGAACGAGCCGGGCGTGATCCTCCGCGAAGTCAGCTTGCGGCCGGGCCTCAACATCATCTGGGCACCTGACCCGGCCGACCGCCCCGGTGGGTCAGAGCAGCACGCTGCGCCCGGGCATGGGAGTGGCAAGACCCTGTTGTGTCGCGTGCTCCGCTACTGCCTCGGCGAGGATCGATTCGCCGCGCACGAACAGCGCGAGAAGATCGTTGCTGCGTTTCCCACCGGGCTGGTCGGCGCGGAGATCATCGTCGACGGTACGCAGTGGGCCGTGGTGCGCCCGATCGGAACCACCCGAAAGCACTTTGCCATACGGGACACCACCGTCGATGCAGTGAGTATTGACGCTGTCCCGACCGGCATGGATCCATTTCTGGAAGCAGTAGCAACAAGCATCCTGTCCAAGGACGTAGCCGGCCTTGTCTCGGGTGGCGATCGGTTGAGCGCATGGCTGGTAGCGCTGGCTTGGCTCGCACGTGATCAGGAATGCCGCTTCGACAAGCCACTCGATTGGCGCTCGGCGGACTCCGACTCCGGCTCCCCAGCACGCAAGCTCTCGGCCCAGCAACATCTGGACGCCCTGCGTGCACTTGTCGGCGCACTCAATGCCGAAGAAACCAAGCTCCGCACGGAAATGGGAGAAATCGCGACCCAACGCGACCAGGCCGAACGAGACGCCACCCAGCGAGTGACAGAAGCCGATCGTCTTCGGGCGCGTTTAATCGGAAGTCTCGGCCAGAGTCGCGACGATTTTCCGCCGGGACGAATGGCCGTCGAACCGCTACGGAACGCCGCGGTGCGTCAGTTGGCCCAGTTGTCTCAGCTCGACTCGTCAGACGATCTCTCCGACGTCCGTACTTTGAGATCGGAGGCTGAGGAAGCCCGTCTACGTGTAGAGGATCTGAAACGCAGACTGGCCACCGTGGAGGCTCGTATCCCGGAGATAGAGACACTTGTCACTCGCATCAAGGGAGAGTTGCCGATCGCCTCCGTTCGGGTAGCGACAGCGAATCAACCGGTATGTGATATCTGCGAAGTGCCGATTGACCGAGCGCTCGCCGAGGGGTGCAGTCTGTCGCATAAGCTCCCCGATCTCGACGCAGCAAAGGGAAGGATAGAGCAAATCGAGCAAGATTTGACCGAAGCATCGACTCGACTCCAGAACACTCGCGCTGAACGAAGAAGACTTATCGAAGAGCTCCAACCGGCCCAGAAAGATCACGCAGGCGAGAATAGGAGTCTACGTGCTGCGGAGCGTATGCGCGATGCCAGAACTGATGCATGGTACAGGACGCGTCGGCTGATGGACGACGTCGACCGCCTTGACGAATTGTTCGGCGAGCAGGAACAGATACAATCACATTCCGGCGATCTGGAGCGCAGGGTCCAGAAGATACGCGAGCAAACGGGAGCCTTCCGAGAGGCTCATGCGACAACGTTCAACCGCCTATCCCGCTTCTTCGATGCGATCGTGCGCGAATTGATCGGCCCCGATGCGGCTGGCCGGGTGGCCCTGGACGGAAACGGCCTCAGATTGTCCGTCGAGCTAGGCGGCGAACGGTCCACCGCTGCCATCGACTCCCTCAACGTCATCGCCTTCGACTTGGCTGCGATGTGCATGAGCATCGAAGGACGTGCTCACCAACCAGCGTTCCTCATTCACGACAGCCCGCGAGAAGCCGACCTCGGCCTCAGCATCTTCCACCGCCTGTTCTACGTGGTGGGAAGGCTGGAGGAGATCAGCGAGCAGCCGCTATTCCAATATATCATCACCACGACCACAAAGCCTCCGAGCAAACTAGCGAAAGACCCATGGTTGGCAGACATTCTCGGCGGAGAAACGAAGGAGAGGCTGCTGCAACGAGACCTCTAAGTGACTGATGTCATTTTCCTAAAGGAGAACCGAGATGGGTAACATCCAATCTCATTCCACCTCACCGCAGGTACTTATCCCGTTTGAGTCCCACGGGTTTCCCGCAAACACCGTGCCAAACGGAAATAGAGAGTTGTGTGTGACGTGGGACGATGTCGGTTGGGCTGCCATGACCATTGGTCGGCCAGGATTGTACTATGTGTTCGCCCATGGCAAACCCTCCATCTATGAGGCGATATTCCGCTGGTCGCTTGCCAAGATGACGATAGAACGAGTGCTTGGATATCCTCCAAGGTTCAGACGGACAGCCGCTGCAAGAAATCTCGATCCTACCGAGAAAGGAATGGCGAACTATTTTCTTGGTATGATGCTCTGTAAGTTGTTTGCAGATAGGTTTCTTGATACGCCATGGCTTCTACACCTCGATGTATTTCGGCCTTACCTTGATGTAGAGTTGAGCGGACGTTCTCGGCCAGATCTGATAGGGCACAATATCCTAACGAATGAGTGGCATGGATTCGAATGTAAAGGAAGAGTGAGCCATCCTGGTCCTGCCGAGAGGACAAAGGCAAAGGAACAGGCACGGAGGTTGCAAAGTGTCGATGGAGCGGCGTGTTCGTTACACATTGCAGCCATTACGTACTTTCGCAACGAAGTCGTCAGATTCTATTGGTGTGATCCGCCTTCGCCCGAGAATGGCGGAGATCCAATCCACGTCTCCCTTCCTGACGACGCATGGCAGCACTATTATGGATTAGTTGCCGAAGTCGTTGCACTTCCGGAACGAGGCGAATCGATAGGAGTTGCTATAGAATCACGACGATGGCGTGACGGCGACGAGAACCTGCACGCTTCGGTAGAACAAAGCGACGTCGAAGTCGTAGTTCACCGGTCAATTGAGAAATATCTTGCCGCCCGACAGTGGGAGCAAGCGAGATTCGCGGCCCGCGAAGCTGCGCCACAGATCGCAGGAGAAGGATTTCACGCGGACGGTATACAAGTGCATACTGGTGGGTCATGGAACCAAAGCGCCTGAGCAGCATTGGATGGCGACGATAGATCGTGGGATGGATAATCGGGAACCTTGTATTATACTGACTCCATGCTGATAGACGCCCACAACCATCCGAACTGGCACGGCCACGACGCCGACCGGCTCCTCGCGAACATGGAGGAGCACGGCATCGACCGGATGTGGCTGTTCTCCTGGGAGGTGCCCGCCACCGACTACAATCCCAGCTACCACGCCGTGCTGCCGCCCGGCGGCGTGGGCATCCCGCTGGAGGACGTCCTGAACGTCGGCCGCGCGGCCCCCGATCGCTTCGTGCTCGGCTACATGCCGGACGTCAAGCGGCCCGACGCCATCGACCGGCTGAAGGCGGCGGTGGAGATCCACGGCATCCGCATCGCATCGGAGCTCAAGCAGCGCGTGCTGTTCGACGACCCCGACGCCCTGGACATCTACCACTTCTGCGGTGAGCAGAAGCTGCCGATCACCATCCACCTGGATTACCCGATCCCCACGGGACACCGCTATCCGCGTCCCAACTGGTGGTACGGAGGCTCCCTGGACAGCTTCGAGCGCGCCGTCGCCGCGTGTCCGGAAACCATCTTCATCGGCCACGCGCCCGGGTTCTGGGGACACATCTCGGGCGACGACCGCTGCATGACGGAGGCATACCCGAAAGGGCCGGTCAAGCCGGGCGGGCGGGTGCTCCACCTGCTGGACACGTATCCCAACCTGTACGCCGACCTGTCGGCCGGCTCCGGCCTGACGGCCATCTCCCGCGATCCCGAGTTCGGCAAGCAGTTCCTGATCCGCTACCAGGACCGTTTGCTGTTCGCCCGCGACTACGTCGACGGCCGCCTGATGGATTTCCTCAAGACCCTGAACCTGGAGCGGGAGGTCTTCGACAAGATCGCCTTCCGCAACGCCCAGCGCCTGCTCGGGGACGCGGAGTAGCGTCCAGCGACTATGACGTCCGGGCGCGGGCCGTCAGCCTTGCGTCGTAACGGAAGTCGGAGACCGGTCCCGTCTCGATGTCGTCGAAGTCGTCGTGCTCGGGATTGACGATGAAGTCACTCTCGCCGCGGACCGTCGCGCTGGGCACCTGGAGCACCGCAGATTGCCCGCTGTCGATCCATCGGTCTCCGATCGCGCGGGTCACCGCGTGCGGCGTCGGCCTCGCCCAGCCCGGCGGCAACTCGTCCTCGTCAATGTGCGCGATCAGCCGCTCGGGGATGAACACCGGCATCTTCCGGTAGACATTCAGCACGTGTTCGGCCTTCAGGCGGACCAGCAACTCCATTGCTGCCAGCGCCAGGCTGTCGCCGAGGTAGACCGCCGCACGTCCGGGGCTGTTCCAGCGTCCGCCGTATCGACGTGCACCCTCCCCTGACATCAACGCCTCGGCCGTCTGTGCATACTCCGGCGCCGCCAGGCGCCAGGCGGCGATCAACTGATCAACTGAATACGCCGTGCCGCAGTCTGCCGATGAGCTGCTCCACTTCGCGGCCGCCCGTTTCCGTCGAGGCACGATGCAGCGGCGTCTCGTCGTCGAAGATGTCCTGGGGAGTGTTCAGCCACCGGCGCGCGGTTGCCGCGTCGCCGCGCATCAGAGCCAGGACCATGTCCGTCAAGCGGGCGATGCGCACGAGTCGATCGGACTCAGCCGGCGTCAGCCTCCCTGCTCGTTTTCTGCGGCCCAGGGTCGTCGCGGGAATTCCGACGACCCGTGCCAGTTCCTTTTGTGGCCCGCCGATCGCGACCGTCAGCTCCTCCAGCATCGAGAACGGCAACCCCTCGCGGACCAGTGCCAGCAGCCCGCTGTCGTTCGACAGGCGGGACAGCGCGGCTCCGAGCGCCGTGAGTCCGGCCTGTCGAACGACGTACGGGGTTGCGGGCTCCGCGATGGCGCCGGCAGTGGGTGCGCACACCGCAGGGTTGGCCGGTTTTACCCCGCGACGTGGCTTGGGTAGTCGGTCTTTCGATCGAGTGTCCATTTGGAGGTACCTGTGCGACCGTTTGGTAACATTGGTCCATCGAAACTCATCCGGCAACCCTCGAGTCGCCTGCCGGTGGTGGGGATGGTGCCGGTGACGGTGATACCCTGACCCCGCAGGTGCATCCCTGCGAGCGAATGGAGGTGACCGGCGACATGGAATACCGCCGCTTCGGCGAGCACGAGATATCGGCCCTGGTGCTGGGGACGGTGCAGTTCGGCCTGGACTACGGCGTGGCCAACACCACGGGGAAGCCGTCCCAGGCGACCGTGAACCGCATGCTGGCCGCGGCGTTCGAAGCGGGCGTGAACACGCTGGACACCGCCTCGATGTACAACCAGGCCGAGACGGTGCTGGGCCGCGCCCTCGGCGATCTGGGGATGCGCGACCGCATCTTCATCTGCAGCAAGGCGCGGCCACACCAGGAGGCGTCCGGGACGCCGGAGGAGCAGATCACCGCCGCAGTGGAACGGTCGCTGCGCGTGCTCGGGGTGGAGCGGATCGGCCTGTACTTGCTGCACGGCTATCAGGCGCTGCCGCACGTGGGGGCGCTCCACCGCAAGCGCGAGGCGGGCGACATCGGCGCGGTCGGCGTCTCCGTCTACTCGGTGGAGGAGGCGGTGGGAGCGATCGCCACGCCCGGCATCGACGCCATCCAGCACCCGGTCAGCGTGCTCGACCAGCGGTTCCTGCGCGCCGGGGTCCTGGAGCGGGCGGCCGAGGCCGGGGTCGCGATCTTCGCCCGCAGCGTCTACCTGCAGGGCGTGGTGACCATGGCCATCCCGGATCTGCCGGAGCCGATCGCGGAGGTCGGCAGGACGCTCACCCGGCTGCGGGAGCTGGCAGGCGAGCTCACGATCGAGGAGCTGGCGCTCCGCTACGTCGCATCGCTCCGCGGCGTCACCGGCGTGGTGGTCGGCATGGAGACGCAGGAGCAGATGGAGCGCAACTTGGCCGCCGTCCTGGCGGGTCCCCTGGACAGCCCGCTCCTGGAGGCTATCCGAGAGGCGGTACCCGATCTCCCGGACGAGATCATCAACCCCGGGTTCTGGCGGTGGATCCGCGACTACGACTGGGGTAGGCGCTGAGAGACCGCCGAGCCTCAGGAGGCCTCCGCGGCAGCCGTCACGGCAGGGTCGCGCAGCGCATCGGCCACCGCCTCGACCAGCTCGTCGATCATCTGCGGCGTGGTCGGGACGGAAATCGAGCACATCGCCAGGGTGTGGCCCAGGAAGAAGCCGCGGTCGAGCAGTGCCAGGAACAGCGGCGATACCCAGCGCTTGTCGGCGTCGAGCGATGAGCGGTAGTCGCGCGGCGGCTCCGGGCGGAAGTGGATGGCGAACGCGGATCCGTTGTTGTGCGCCGACGCCGGCACCGGGCAGGCGGTCAGCGCCTTCCGCAGCCCGCGCGTCAGGCGGTCGCCCAGGCTGGCAAGGTGCTCGAATGCCGCCGGCGTGAGCTCGCGCAGCATCGCCAGACCGGCGGCCATGGTCACCGGATGGCTGGCGAAGGTGCCGCTCTGGCCGACGCCCGGGCCGGCGGTCGGGTGGTAGCGGTCCATGATGTCGGCGCGTCCGCCGAACGCTCCCACCGGGAAGCCGCCGCCGACGATCTTCCCGAACGTGGTCAGGTCGGGCGTGATGCCGTAGTACTCCTGAGCGCCGCCGCGGGCCAGCCGGAAGCCGACGATCTCGTCGAAGACCATGAGCACGCCGTGCCGGGTGGTGATCTCGCGCACGCCTCGGATGAAGTCTGCCGGCAGATCCAGGACCCCGGTCTTGGGGTCCAGCAGGACGCACGCCAGCTCGGCGGCGTGCTCGCCGATCAGCCGATCGGTCGCCTCCAGGTCGCCGAGCGGCAGCACCATCGTGTCGGCCACCGCCCCGGCCGACATGCCGATCGCCTGCGCGTAGGGCAGCGGTCGCTCGGCCGGGCCGGCCGCCTCCAGCGGCGGCGCGACGCTGACTTCCACCGCGTCGTGGCTGCCGTGATAGCAGCCCTCGAACTTGGCGATCAGGTTCCTGCCGGTGAAGGCGCGCGCCAGGCGGACCGCGTGCAGGCTCGCCTCGGTCCCGGAGTTGGTGAAGCGCGCCCGTTCCAGGCTGGCCACGCGGCTGCACAGCTCCGCGCACACCTCGGTCTCGTGCCCCATCGGCGCGCCCACGGCGACGCCGCGCTGCAACTGCGCCTGCACCGCCGCCATCACCACGGGGTGGTTGTGGCCCAGGATCTGGCCGGTGTGGTGGTTGGCGAAGTCGGCGTACCGGTTGCCGTCCACGTCGACGAGATACGCACCGTCGCCGCGCTCCATGGTCAGCGGGTAGGGGCGATAGAAGTAGGCACCCTTGGCGACGCCGCCCGGGGTGGCGTCGGCGTGGGCCGAGAAGCACTCCAGGGAGCGGGGAGTGGCGGCGAAGAAGCGCGCCTCAAGGTCGTTTGCGGGTTTCATCGTGAGACTCCGAGGCCGACTATAGCAGTCTGTGGCCCGCGGAGCGCCGATGCACACCGTGAATGACGGCGCTACTATCGCCTCCATGTCGAACATGAACGTCGTGTGCATCTGCCTGGACACGTTCCGGGCCGACATCGTCGGCGAGGGGAAGAAGTACAGCCACGCGCGGACGCCCAATCTCGATGCCCTGGCCGCGCAGAGCATCCGGTTCACGCGCGCCTTCGGCGAGTGCCAACCGACGCTGCAGATCCGGCGCGGGCTGTTCACCGGCCGGCGCAGCTTCCCGTTTCGCTACAACTTCGACCGCCGCGGCCACTGGCACCACGCGCCGGGGTGGCACAAGATCCCGCCCGACCAGGACACCATCGCCGAGGTGCTGCTGGCGCGCGGCTACCTCACCGCGCTGATCGCCGACACCTACCACATGTTCAAGCCGACGATGAACTACTCGCGCGGCTTCGCCCACCTCGACTTCGTCCGCGGACAGGAATCCGACAACTGGAAGAGCGGCGATCCGCGCCTCATCGAGGAACAGCTCCGCAACCTCGTGCGCGAGCCGATCGACTGGCCGCGTCATGCCACGCTGGTCAACTACCTGCTCAACCAGCGCCACCGGCAGTCGGAGGACGACTACAGTTGCGCGCGCGTGTTTCGCGCGGCGTGCGACTGGCTGCACGACAATCACGCGATGAAGCCGTTCTTCCTGTGGATCGACAGCTTCGATCCGCACGAACCGTGGGATCCGCCCAAGGAGTACGCCGACCTCTACTGTCCCGACTACGCCGGCAAGGACTTCATCATGCCCGGCGCGGCACAGGAAGGCGCCGGCGCCTCGGAAGAAGAGCTGCGCCGCATCGAAGCGCTCTACCTGGGCGAGGTCACGTTCGTGGACAAGTGCGTGGGCCAGCTACTGGAAAAGCTGGACGAGCTCAAGCTGTTCGACGATACGCTGGTGGTCTTCCTGTCCGATCACGGCACGCAGCTTCGCGACCAGGGCCGCTTCGGCAAGTCGGATCGGGAGCTGCATCCCTTCAACACGCAGTTGAACCTGTGCATGCGCCATCCCGGCGGGCCGGCCGACCGTGACGTCACGGCGCTGGTCCAGAACCACGACCTGATGCCGACCATACTGTCGCTGCTGGGCATTCCCTGCGGCTGGACCGACGGCGAGGATCTCTGGCCGCTGGTGACCGGTGAGAAAGCGGCGATCCGGGAGCGGATCGTCACCGGCTGGGCGGACGGGCTGCCCGGCAACGCGCGGGCGCGCGTGAGCGTCCGCGACGACCGCTGGAACTTCTGCACGGCGGTCGGGTATGAGGACGAGGCGGGAGACGAGTTGTTCGACCTCAGCGACGACCCCGAAGAGCGCAACAACGTCGCGGCCGACCATCCGCAGGTGGTAGCCGAGTGCCGAGCCGAGGTGGAGGCGCTGATCGGCCAGCCGCTTCCCGGGACGATGGTGGAGGTATCCGATCCGGCCGCGGGGCCGATGATCGACTGGCTGAACCGCAAGCTGCGTGACTTGTAGCGATGAACGAAGTCACTCCGACGGCGACGGAACGCGCCGCGGAGCGGTTCGGTGACGCGTTGCAGCGGGCGGTCACGGCGCTGCAGGCAGACGGATTCGTGGTGATCAACGACGTGGTAGACCACACCCACCTCGATCGGCTGCGGGAGCGGATGAGCGAAGACCTGGAGAAGGTTCGCGCCCTGCCGGTGGTGCCGCACAACTTCGTGTGGGGCAACATTCAGCAGAACCCGCCGCCGGATGCCGGCTTGGTGTTCCGCGACGTGATGGCCAACCCGTTCGTGTGCCAAGTGACCCGCGCGGTGCTGGGCAGCGGCGCGTTCAACAACTGCCTGACCGGCAACACCAACATCCCCGGCAGCGGGTTGCAACCGGTGCACGTCGACGATGGGCAGCTCTGGCCGCACCTGAGCGTGGCGCATCCGCCGGCGCGGCTGGTGGTGAATGTGGCGTTGAGCGAGACCACGGAGGAGAACGGCGCCATCGAACTGTGGCCGGGTACGCACCTCGACACGCGTATGGTGATCGGCAACAGCATACGGGTGCCGGAGGAGCATGTCGCCGCGCGGCGAGCCGTGCGCGGGCCGCTCCGGGGGTGTACCGGCAAGGGGGCGGTGCTGATTCGGGACATGCGGCTGTGGCACCGCGGCACGCCCAACCGCAGCGCTACGCCCCGGTTCATGATCGCCATGATCCACACCGTCTCGTGGTATCGGCGGGGCTCCCGTTGCGAACTGGCGCGGGAGTGTGCGCCGGTGTTGGCCGGCTGCGTCATCGAAAACGTGATTCCCCTGGTAGCCGTGCCAAAGGACCACCTGACCGGAAACAGGCCGTACGAGTACTCCGGTCCCAACTGATAGCGCTACAGGCCCCACCGCTTGCGGGCGTCGGCCATCGTTGTGGCCGCGGTCGCGTAGTGGCCGGTGGGGGAGTCTCCGCCCCAGCGCTCGTCCATCGGCTCCGAGGCCGGCTGATAGCGGACGTCGCAACTGATGCGGAAACGGTTGGTAGTGTTGTTGGTGGAGCCGTGCAGGGTGTAGAGGCCGAAGGTGATGATGTCGCCGGCGCGCACGTCGGCCGTGAGCCAGCGGCCGCCGAACCGGTCGCGGATCTCTTCCGGGTCCTCGCTGAACCAGCCCCCGGTGCGGTCGCGATCCACGTCGGTCCTGCCGTACGTCGCCCGCATCCTGGCGAAGCTGTCCAGCCGGTGCGATGCCTCGCACACGGCCAGCGTGCCCTGCGCGATCGGGATATCGCCGAACGGGATCCACACGGTGTTCACGCGCTCGCTGCCCCGGCCCATGTACACGACGTCCAGGTGCGAGCCTGTGAACTTCTCGTTCCCCACCGCTCGCAGCCACTTGTGGTCGAAGGTCGCCGGCTCCTCGCCATAGAATCGGCGATAGAAGGACTGCAGCTCCGGCCCTTCGAGCACCCGCAACACTTCCGAACGGTAGGCGACCCGTTTCATGCCGACGCTCCTGCCGTCGCGCGGCATCACGCCCTCCATGAGCGGGGTGCCCTCGACCAGCGCGTCCTGCTCCTGGAGGTACTCCATCACCACGCGGCGCGCCGCGTGGACGGCGTCGCGGTCGATCAGCCCGCGGATGAACAGGTAGCCGTCCGCGGCGATGCGCCGGCGCAACTCGTCGATGTCTGCCAGCGCGTCGGTGCTGTCGCGCAGGTAACCGAACTGCGCGGTTGGGAACTCCATCTGCTTGCGTTGAAACTCGACTCGCATGGGTAGCGGCCACACTATGTCACGTCCGGTACGGGACCGCACGCTCGCCAGTCGCCCCGGGACCACCTCAGTCGGCCTCCTTTCCGAGACTCTCCAACGAAACCCGCGCGAGTTGGCCAACCTCACCCGCAACCCCAAAATACGTGGCCGTCGGCGAGCGCCTGCAGCAACAGGTCGCGCCGTGGATCGGAGCCATCTCCCCGTCGCGCCGCCCTCCTGAGCCATCCCCATACCAATCCTTCCTGTGGCCATATTTTTCTTGTCAGAGTGTCCGGAGGCCAGCAGCTTCCGGCGTGCGACTGAACGGATCGAGGGTCGCTCGGGGACGGTCCACTTGGTGGGCATCGCTGCATTCGCGTTCCAACTCCTTTCGGATCCACCACAGGTCGCGTGCATGTAGCAAGAGCACCAGCTGCTGCGCACCGACCCGGCATTCGTGATACGATTCCCTGACGTCCCGGCCGTCTCGTGGTACGGTCTTGCTACCCGTGTTTGGTCAGCCTGCGAAGTGCAGGCATTCTGGGCATCGTTTTCGAGGACACACGTATTACACCATGAAGGCCGCGACCTATATGCTGTATCGAGAACCTCTATGCAGGAATTGAGAAAGGAAAACAAGAGATGGAGCGTTCAGAACTATGGAAGCGCTGCTTTGAGGACGAGGGTGTTGACGATAGAGTCTCAATGTTAGCCACGTCGTTGCGAGCCATACGAGCGAACGCAGCGCAATTGACATCTAGAATAGCCGGCAGCGTTCCGAGCTTAACGAGTCACGACGTTTCCCACTTGGATGCATTGTGGGACGTTGCAGGCATCGTCGCGGGGGATGACTTCCTCGTAAATCCTCTTGAGGCTTACATCTTTGGAGCCGCAGTACTGCTGCATGATGCCGGCCTCGGCTTCGCAGCCTACAGTGGAGGCCGAGACGCATTGCGGACGACGGTGCAATGGCGCGACGCGCATGCCCGTCTGGCGAGTGCTTCTATCAAGGTGCAAGACATCAAACGAGAAGCGGACTTCGAAGCCCTAAGAGCCTTGCATGCATCACAGGCGGAGCGGTTGGCAATCGAGCCCTTGGGCAACGAACAGGGCGATAATTCGTACCTCGTCGACGACACAAACCTGCGCGAGAATTATGGTACCATAATCGGCCAAATCGCGTCGTCACATTACTGGGATCTAGAACAGGTTGTGCAACGATTCTCCACGAGAAGACCGCCGGCTTCCTTCCTCGCAGCCGACTGGCTCGTGGATACCTTGAAGATCGCTTGCATGGTCAGAGTCTCAGACGCGGGTCACATAGACGGTTCCCGAGCGCCTTCGTTCCTATTGAGAACACTGCAAATGAACTCAGTATCTAGGGCACATTGGACGGCGCAGAGCCGCCTCGGTAGGCTCACAGTAAACCCAAATGATGGCACACAATTGACGATTTCTTCAACGAGTCCTTTTCCGCGGAGTGAATCAGCGTCATGGTGGGTTGCCTTTGATTTAGTCAATCTCTTTGACAACGAACTCCGTGCCTGTAACGAGGCACTCGAGAACTCGTCCGACGGCCCGCGCGCACCATTCGCTAGGAAGCGCGTGAGAGGAGCAGGGCATGTTATCGAACTGGCAAAACACGTCGAGACGGTGGGCTGGGAACCTACCGAGGCGACCGTGCACGTATCCGATGTATCGGCGTTAGTAGAGAAAATGGGCGGCGAACAATTGTACGGGCGCGACGCTGATTGTCTCGCCGTGGCGTTGCGCGAGCTAATCCAAAACGCTGCCGATGCAATCGGTGCACGACGCGCGATAGCTCACGGCGAATTCGCAGGTCGCATTACGGTCCGGCTTATACGTAATGCGAGCGAGGGTCTAATCCTACAAGTGGATGACGATGGAGTAGGAATGTCCCAGGCAACGCTCTCAACTGACTTATTGGACTTCGGTAAGAGCTTCTGGGCCAGCGAACGCGCGGCGCAGGAGTTTCCCGGGATTCATTCGTCCGGATACTCGTCAATCGGGCACTTCGGTATTGGCTTCTTCTCGATTTTCATGGCAGCCGAAACGGTCCGTGTGTTCTCCAGGAGATTCGACAAGGGGCTGGAGGAGATGAGATGCCTATCATTCGAAAATGGGATTTCGCTTCGACCGACTCTTAGTATGGATAGACCTAGTAAGTGCGGAATGGACTTGAGTACGAGAGTGGAATTGGCCTTGAAGCCAAACGTTATCCGTGACCCGGGCAAGATGGAGATTCGATGTAATCTGCTGGGTCACGAGAATTTGCGAGTAGGGTTCAAGGATTATGTCGCCGCTATGGTCGCTGGTGTCAATGTGCCGGTGGTCGTGGAAACCGAGTTGGGGTGCGTGAAGATACATGAGAGATTTCCGCCAAAACACGGTGAGAGAGAGCAGTGGCTTCGAGCACTGTCGTATGTCTCCGCCGGGGTCAACAAGAGTGCAATCGGCGGTCTACGTCGAACTCTTGCTAGACTGAGGCCAATCCGTGACGGCGATACAGTGTATGGCTTAGCGGCCATTGATGTGTTGGCCGACCGTGACGGACTGTTTCTTTCTGCCAAGTCTGTTGGAGGTCTGGTTTCGCCGCACAGTTGTTATGGTGGCTCCTTCGTAGGATTGATCCATCATGTTCCGGCTAGCGCGAAGCGTGATGCGGGCGAGATCGCTGCGCCAAAGGCAAGCATGGATGCTTGGGTGTCTGAGCAAATGGCACTGTTGAAGGGTGAAGACACATCGGACATCGAGGCGCTCCTCGCTAGTTACTCAGTTTGTGCGCTCGACTATGATCCTAAAGAGATCCTGCGTTCAATCGTCGTCGTTTCCTCAGATGGATATGATTGGTGGCCGATAGGGAGTATAGCGGATAGGCTTAAGTCTGGGATGCACTTAGTGTTTCCGGTATCGGCGGAGTTGGGATGGTTGGATCAGCACTGTCAGATTAGGCTTGCGTCGCCACGGACTTGGATGGGTGTAGCGGTTCGGAATGGAAGTCTCAACGATGCGAAACTCTCGGATGGTATTCCGACGAAGTCTCGCTCACTCATCGGCATTGTGCACCGAGTGTTGATGGAATCTGGGTACAGTCCGCGCTGGGCGACGAAGAGGGGAGCATACATGGGCGCTTACGGGCGGGGAGACATACTTGAAGTTGGGATCTGAATCGATTCGACATGGAGGTAGGGAGCCCGATTGGGTCGCGCCTCCGAATGTGAGACCTCCGGATTGCCACGACACGTTGCCTGGTTGTATTCGTCGGGGCTCTTGCGTATCGATTTGGGGCTGCGTTTAGGAAGCATTTGGTAATTTCGTTGTACTTTGTTTCTTCGCGTTCCGTGGCGACAAGGGATGTGAGGCGACCCGTAGACTATCTATAGGCCCCACCGCTTGCGGGCGTCGGCCATCGGAATGGCCGCGGTCCCGTAGTGGCCGGTGGGCGAGTCTCCGCCCCAGCGTGCGTCCATCGGCTCCGAGGCCGGCTGATAGCGGACGTCGCAACTGATGCGGAAGCGGTTGGTGGTGTTGTTGGTGGAGCCGTGCAGGGTGTAAAGGCCGAAGGTGACGATGTCGCCGGCGCGCACGTCGGCGGTGAGCCAGCGGCCACCGAACCGGTCGCGGATCTCTTCCGGATCCTCGCTGAACCAGCCCTCGGTGCGGTCACGATCCACGTCGGACCTGCCGTACGTCGCCCGCACCCTGGCGAAGCTGTCCAGGCGGTGCGATGCCTCGCACACGGCCAGCGTGCCCTGCACGATCGGGATATCCGCGAACGGGATCCACACGGTGTTCACGCGCTCGCTGCCCAGGCCCATGTACACCACGTCCATGTGCGAGCCGGTGAACTTCTCGTTCCCCACCGCCCGCAGCCACTTGTGGTCGAAGGTCGCCGGCTCCTCACCATAGAAACGGCGATAGAACGACTGCAGCTCCGGCCCTTCGAGCACCCGCAACACTTCCGGACGGTAGGCGACCCGTTTCATGCCGACGCTCCTGCCGTCGCGCGGCATCACGCCCTCCATGAGCGGGGTGCCCTCGACCAGCGCGTGCTGCTCCCGGAGGTGCTCCATCACCACGCGACGCGCCTCGAGGACGGCGTCGCGGTCGATCAGCCCACGGATGAACAGGTAGCCGTCCGCGGCGATGCGCCGGCGCAACTCGTCGATGTCGGCCAGCGCCTCGGTGCTGTCGCGCAGGTATCCGAACTGCGCGGTGGGGAACTCCATCTGCTTGCGTTGAAACTCGACTCGCATAGGCACTGGCCACACACTGTCACTGCACCGTATCGGCCATCAACCGGAGGGCGGGACCTCGGTTACACGGATGCGTTCATCTAGGGAGCAAGTGGCGTTGCTCCGCTCAGACCGGGATCACTTGAACCCGCTGTTGTTGATTCGTCGGAAGCAGGCTCGTGATTCCGGCGTCGAGTGTGGCGAGTTGGCCGCCGTGCTGCATGGCGAGACCGAGCAGCAGGGCGTCGGTGATCTGGCGGTACCCCTGGATACGCATGAGAACTTCGTCCGGGAGCGATATGATCGAGCGATCGTGGGACCAGAACGCGTATGATTCGCGGCACCTCAGACTGCGCAACAGAGCGATCGCGTCGAGGGGCGTAACCTCCTGCTTCACGGCTGAGGGGTTGCAGGAGACCCGTACGAACCCGGCTTCAGTCAGCGGACACGTCGCCCACCCGGTGGTGCGGCTCACCGCGAACCATGAGCACGCTGCGTCATGGTGCACGTGATTGGGCCACGCGAGCGCTATCAGCACGTTGACGTCAGGCAGGGCGATCATGGCCAATCGGCGAGCGCCTTTCGGACATCCTCGCTGGTGATGGGGTCCGCATCGCGAGCGACCCGAAAGGTCGGGACGTCGCCTGTGTCGTCGGTTTCCGCCCGCCTGAAGCCACGGCGCGCGAGGACGGACAACGCGCTTCCCAGGCTGCTGCTGCGTCTCTGCGCGAGCTCTCGGGCAACAGCGAGTACATCGTCGTCAATCGTCAACGTGGTCCGCATAAATGCATCATTGCATCGGAACATCATCACATCAAGGCCCGGTGGCGGTGGTCAGCAGGACCATCCGCTCCGGGCGCACCATCAGCAAGGCAAGGGGTAGGATCCACTGATAATGCCTGACACATTCGAGCACGCTCTGCTGATCGTAAAGCCGGACGGTGTGCGGCACCCCGAGTTTTCGAGGATTCTGGACAGACGGCTGGCCGAGCTCTCGCGTCTTCAGGTCGCAACCAGGGATCTGCTCCTGAGCAGATCCCTGGCACGCACGTTCTGGCGAGACGGCGACGTCGAGGAGTACATCGCGTATCTGCGCGAAGGACCCTCACGGGCGATCGTCGTCAGGGGAAGGCAGGCTAGCCGCGTCACTGGTCAGGCCAGGTCGCGGATGATCTCCTGGGCGGCGTTGTGTCCCGGGATCCCGGAGATCTCGCCTCCAGGGTGCTGGCCGGCTCCGCACAGATAGAGACCGGGGAACGGCGCGCGATAGCTGGAGAGCTCGGGTAGCGGGCGGTTCCAGAAGAGCTGGTCGCCACCGTGCTGAATGTGCCAGATGCACCCGTCGGTGAGCCCGTTGTCGCGCTCCAGATCGGCCGGCGTCCGCAGCTTCAGGTGGAGGATCGATCTGCGGAAGTTCGGCGCGTAGCGGGTGATCTGATCCACCAGTCGTTCGGCCACCCGGTCGCGCACCGTGTCCCAGTCGGTGTCCTGCAGCCTGGCGGGGGCCGGGTAGATCCACACCGAGGCCGTGTGCCGGCCGCCGGGTGCCAGCGTCGGATCGAGCGCGGACGGCACCGAGAAGTTGATGATCGGTTCGGCCGGGGGGCGGCCGGCGGCGCAATCGGCGTAGGCGGCATCGACGCTCGCTTCGCTGCGGCCAAGCCCGACCACGCCGCGGCTCGGCACCGCGGGATCCCCGTCCCATGCCTGCCAGTGCGGGAGCTCGTCCACGGCCGCCAGCAGCTTGTAGCAGCTCACCTCTGTGACCAGCGCGCTGACGCGGCGCCGGAGCTGCATCGTCGTCAGTTCCGGAGGGACCAGCCGCAGGAAGGTCCGCTTCGGGTCCAGATTGGATACCACGCATCGCGCCGTCACCGCCGTGCCGTCCGCGAGCCGCACCCCGGTGGCGGCGCCGTCCTCACGGAGCAGCGTAGTCGCCTCGGCGTCCGTATGGACGGCGACCCCGGCCTCCTCGACCGCTTGGCGCATGAGGGAGGTGATGACTCCGATCCCGCCCTCGATGTATCCGTTGTGCGCGGTGCGCCCGGAACCGGCAAGGTCGATCGACCCGTAGGCCAAAGCCAGCGCACCCGGGTCATGGCCGATGGCGGCCGACTCTGCCGCATGGCGGTCGCGCAGCCTGCGCGTCGCGAGGTATCGGTGGCGGAGGTGCCTCACCGTCCGGGTCAGGGCATCTTCCAGAAGCGGGCCATCGCCGCGGGCCGCCGCGTCGGAGCGGACCTCGGCGAGGGTCGGGGGCGGCCGCATGCGATACGGAGCGAACAGTTCGCACAGCCGCCGCTTCATGTCCGCGTAGCGACGTTCCGCCTCGATCTCTTCCGGAGTGAGCTGCAGCGCAAGGTTGCGCGGGGATTTGTGATCGGCCGGGCCCCAGTAGTCGCCGTCCGGCATCGGCATGAGCGACCCGGTGCGGGGAATCTCCACCATGCCGCGCTCTGCGAGCCGCAGGTCCGCCTGAATCCCGGGATCCAGCGCGTGCACCATGTGGGCGCAGGTCGAGAATCGGTACCCCGGCCACAGCTCTTCCGTGATAGCCGCCCCGCCAACGAAGGACCGCCGCTCGAAAATCCCGACCCGGAAACCGGCGCGGGCCAGATACCACGCGGCGGTCAGACCGTTATGGCCGCCGCCGACGATCGCGACGTCCAGGTCATGCGGCATCTCTTCAGCGACCCGGCCGCTTTGCAAGAGTAACGGGCACCGTCCTCCCTCGGCCGGCGCCAGGCTACTTTCTGACGCCGCCGGCGTCAGCGGTCCGCCGCGAACCCGGCCCCACGGCGGCGCGCGCAGCGTTCAGGTCCTCACGCGACAGGACCGTGCCGGCCGCGCCCAGCGCCTCCTCGATCTGCTCCTGGGTCTTGATGCCGCAGATCGCGGTGTGGATCGACGGATGCTGCACGGTCGCGGCCAGAACGAGCTGGTAAATCGACAGATCGTACCGCTCCGCGATCGGGCCGAGGCTCCGCACGTTCGCGCACAGCTCGGCGAACCGCTCGCCCTGAAAGTCGGGATGGTGGGCGCGGAAGTCGGTGAAGGTCTCGGTGCCCCGGTACTTGCCGGAGAGCAGGCCCTTGTGCAGCGGCGAGTAGACCATCACGCCGATGCCCTCGGCCTGGCAGTACGGCAGCAGGTCGTCCTCGCCGGCCGGGTCGATCAGGCTGTACGGCGGCTGAACCACGGAGTAGTCGCCGAAGCGGCGCTGCGCGCGGAACTGCTCGACGCTGTGATTGCTCACGCCGTAGGCGCGGATCTTGCCCTGCGCCCGCAGGCGGTCGAGCTGCCCGGTGGTCTCCTCGCAGGGCGTGAGCGGGTCGAAGCCGTGCAGCAGGTACAGGTCGATCGTGTCGAGCTGCAGGCGCTTGAGAGACACCTCGCAACGGGCGGCGATGTTCTCGGCGGACAGGTCCGGTATCCGGGAGCCGTCGGGCTTGAAGCGGGCCAGCACCTTGGTGGTGATCACCAGCTCGTCGCGCGGCATGCCGGCGATCGCCTCGCCCAGCACCGTCTCCGCATGGCCGTCGCCATACGCGTCGGCGGTGTCGAACAGGTTGATGCCGCCGTCGAAGGCACGCCGGATCGCCCCTGTGATCTGATCCTTCGACTGCTCGCCCCAGAATCGCGGGCTGAGCTGCCAGGTGCCGAAAGAGATCGGCGAGACCCGCAGGCCGCTTCGCCCGAGTTGCACGCGCTCCATGTCTCGTTCCTCCGCGCCGCAGTATAGTGTCGCGACGGGTCATGGGGTACGGGCAGTGCCGTTGATGCAGTTGATCGCCCGGAGGGCGTCTTGATCGTCGTCCGGCGCTGCTCCTAACCTCGGAACTCCGTGAATAGCGACATACAGCCCGTCGATGCCGCCGTGTACCTGCTGCCGGTGACGACGCGGGTGCCGCTGAAGTTCGGCGCCGAAGCGTTGACCTCCGTGACCTGCGTGCGAGTGTCGCTGCAGGTGCAGGACGCCTCAGGTCGCCAGGCCGTGGGGTGGGGCGAGACGCCGCTGAGCGTGCAGTGGGCGTGGCCGGGCGAGTTGCCCTACCAGGAGCGGCACGACCTGATGCGCGACCTGTGCCTGCTGATCGCGGCCGACTGGAGCGATGCCGGGTTCTCCGGGCATCCGCTGGAGGTGGGGCATGCGTTCCTGCAGGAGCGGCTCCCGGCCCTTGTCGAGCGGATCAATCGCGGCCGGGAGCCGGGGGCGCACATGCCGCGGCTGGCCGCGCTGGTGTGCGCATCGGCGTTCGACTTGGCCCTGCACGACGCGTTCGGCGTGCTGCACGGGGTGCCAGCGTACGCGACCTACAACCGGCGCTACCTGAATCACGACCTGAGCCGCTACCTGACGCCGGCGGCCGGCAGCGGTGTGTCGTTCGCGGGCACCTACCCCGAGGACTTCCTGCGGCCGCGCCACGACGAGCTGCCGGCGTGGCACTTGGTCGGGGGACTGGATCCGGTCGAGCCGGCCGAGCTGGACGGGAGCGAGCCGGACGACGGGTACCCGGTGCTGCTGCGCGACTGGGTGCGGCGCGACGGGCTCACCTGCCTGAAGGTCAAGCTGCGCGGCACGGACGAGGCGTGGGACTACGGCCGGCTCCTGCAGGTGGGTTCGCTGGCCATCGCGGAGGGGGTGGCGTGGCTGTCGGCCGACTTCAACTGCACGGTCACCGACCCCGCCTACGTGACCGGCATCCTCGACCGGCTGCTGCGCGAGCAGCCGCGGATCTACGGCATGCTTCTGTACGTGGAGCAGCCCTTCGCGTACGACCTGGAACGTGACCGGCTGGACGTGCGCAGCGTGGCGGCGCGCAAGCCGCTGTTCATGGACGAGAGCGCCCACGACTGGAAGATGGTGCGCCTGGGCCGCGAGCTCGGCTGGTCGGGTGTGGCGCTGAAGACGTGCAAGACGCAGACCGGCGCGCTGCTCAGCCTGTGCTGGGCGCACGCGCACGGCATGACGCTGATGGTCCAGGACCTGACCAATCCGATGCTGGCGCAGATCCCGCACGTGCTGCTGGCGGCGCACGCGCCGACCATCATGGGCGTCGAATCGAACGCCATGCAGTTCTATCCCGACGCCTCGGCGCCCGAAGCTGCGGTCCATCCGGGGCTGTACCGCAGGGCGACGGGGCGGCTGGACCTGTCCACGGTGACCGGTCCCGGCTTCGGCTACCGGATCGACGAGATCGAGCGCCGCCTGCCGGAGGCAGAGACGGTTGTCGCCAGCGGAGGATGACGTGCCGGATGACGGATTGCGCAGCGTTCCCGGCCTCGCGCATCCGCTCGCCCGCTCGGCTCGTATCGTTGACCGAGAGGCCGCCGGAGGGTACGGTCAGACGGTGGCGAGGAGCAGGTATGGCACACGTGGCACACACCGTCACTGCGGTTGAGTACCCCAGTTCGGACGGCAAGCCGGTGGCTGAGAGCGACTTCCAACTGACGGCGCTGGTGTACGCCCGGGAGGCGTTGCGCATCCGCTACCGCACGCGCGACGACGTGTACGTCGCCGGCAACCTGCTGATCTACTACGAGGAAGGCAACGTGAAGGCGCGCGTGGCGCCGGACGTGTTCGTGGTGGTGGGCGCGGCGAACCACGAGCGGATGTCGTATCTGCTGTGGGAAGAGCGCAAGGCGCCGGACTGGGTGCTGGAGGTCACGTCGCGGAGCACGCGGCACGAGGATCAGGGGCGCAAGCGGGAGTTGTACCGCCGGCTTGGGGTGAGGGAGTACTGGCAATACGACCCGACCGGGGACTATCTGCGGCCGCGGCTGCAGGGGCTGGTGTTGGTGGCGGGGGACTACGAGGAGTTGGCGAGTCGGGAGTACGGCGACGGGACGCTGGCGATGGAGAGCGGGGTGCTGGGGCTGGAGTTGCGGGTGACGGATCGGGGGCTGCGGTTCCACGACCCGGTAACGGGCCGCGAGTTGCCGTCGCCTGCGGAGAGCCACGAGGCTCAGGAGCACGCGGAGGCCAATTGGCAGCGGGCAGAGGCCGAGCGGCAGCAGGAACGAGCGGCGCGCCAGCGGGCGGAGACGCGAATCGCGGAGCTGGAGGCGTTGCTGCGCAAGCGCGACGCCAACGCGGGCGACGCCGAAAGCGCCGCTCGATGACCTTGGAGGCCGACGGTGCGAAAAATCTCGAATGCGCCACAGCCGGCTATTTCCGAGGCCCTGGAGACGTAGCCGCGTACGTCTGCGACTTCGGCGATGGCTGGCGCCACGAACCGGCTCTGAGCAGGGTGCTCCGGCGCGACTGACCGACGACATACGATCCCGATTCCCTTGACCCGCGTGATTTCGAGCTCCAGAGGTACACGGACGGGGCATCCCGACGACGATCCTTCGTCACACATCGACGCTATCGTTGTCTTGCGAGAACCGGTTGCCGAGAACGCCAGGGCAACGGTTTCGGAAGCGGTCTACGACGTACTGGAGACGTGCGGCCTCTACATTTCCACGGTCGTGGTTTCTGACCGGGAGTTCGAGCGTCCTGCCGGACAGCTGCGCCGGCTCGCGTCGTTTGTCCAGGAAGACGGAGTGACGCTCCGATCGATCCCCGAGAGCGCCGCACATCAGTTCGCAGCAGGCAACACGACGACGCTTGAAGAGGCACGGGTACTCGTGGCTGGAAACCACTCGTCGGCAGCGGTCCATACCCTCTTTATTACCCCTACTCAGGCGTTGCTCCCCTCTTTCTTCAAGAGACGCCAACGAGCGCCGGGGCCGCGACCGTTGCACGTGACCTCGCCGGACTTCCGCAGATCGGCCAGGAGGCGACGAATCCACTCGCGTCCGACGCCCGGACAGGCGCGCTCCAGGTCCTGCAGGCGGAAGTCTCCCGGCTGAGCGCGAATCGCGGCCAGAACCAGCGCCGCCTTGGCGCCACGCGGGGCCTGAACCTGTCCAACGCGTTCTTCCAGTTCGCGATAGCCGCGACGAACGATCGTGAGGGTGAAATTAAGCCATGGCGACAGTTCGTGCCTACCCTCGTGCCAGCTTTGGGAACTGAGATGCAGGCACTCGTAGTAACGATCGCGGACCTCCTCGACGAGACGTTCGAGGCTCAGGTAACGGCCGACCCGGTAATCGTGCTGGTAGAGCATCAGGAGGGTGAGCAGGCGGGACACGCGCCCGTTGCCGTCCCGGAATGGATGGATGCAGAGAAAGTCCAGCACGAGGGCGGCGATGGCGATCAGCGGTGGAATGTGGTCCTGGTCGAGCGCGTGCCGGTAGCGTTGGCAGAGTTCCTTGACGGCGGCCGGCGTCTGCTTGGCTGTCACGCAGCGGAATCGCACCACCGGAGCATGTCCGGGTTGCATCTCGACGATGTCGTTGTCGATACGCTTGAACTGCCCGGCGTCGCCACTGGCGGACTGGCAGAGGGCATGCAGGCGCAGCATGGTGACTCTGCTGTCCATACCATGCTCCACCCAGCGTATGACGAGCTTGCTCCCACCGTACCACGTGGCCGGAGGACCAGACTGCACGAGCGCTGGTTGGCATTCGGCGCCGCCGGCAGACTACGATAGGGCCCTCTTCGATGGCTGACGTCGCGTTCTCGGTATTCACCAAGTCGTGGAAGACCGTGCCGCTCGGCCGGCTCGGCGAGCTGGTGCGGGGAATGGGATTCGAGGGGATCGAGTTGCCGGTGCGCCCCGGCTTTCAGGTGGTGCCCGACCGCGCGGGCCGCGACCTGTCGGCGGCGGCCCGGCAACTGGCGAACGCGGGCGTGGCGATCCACAGCGTGGCGACGGCCGCGGACGAGGCGGCGATCATGGCCTGCGCCGACGCCGGCGTGCCGCTGATCCGCATCATGGCGCCGATCGGGGCGGACGAGAGCTATGCCGATGCCGAGGAGCGGTATCGGCGCGAGTTCGACGCGTTGCTGCCGGTACTCGACCGTGCGGGGGTGACCCTGGGCGTCCAGAACCACGCCGGCAGGCAGGTGGCGAACGCGATCGGCCTGCGCAGCCTGATCGGCCGCTACGATCCCCGCCACGTCGCGGCGGTCTGGGACGCCGGGCACGAGGCGGTGGCGGGGACCGAGCCGGAGTTGGCGATTGACACCATCTGGTCGCACCTGCGCAGGGTGAACCTCAAGAACGCGGTCTGGCTGCAGACCGCCGAGGCGGGCGCCGCGAGCGCCGAGTGGTCCCAGCACTGGACTGCCGGCCGGCTCGGGCTCAGCCCGTGGCCGCGCGTGGCCGCCGAGCTGCGGCGGCGGGGCTACGCCGGCACGGTCTGCCTCACCGCCGAGTACAGCGGCTCGGACTCGGTCGAGCGGCAGGCCGCCGAGGACCTGGCGTTCGCGCGGTCGATCTTCGCGTAGCCGGGGGGCGCGCGTTGACGCTGCGCCCCGCCGTGCCCATGCTCGGTCGCGGGGCATGACATGAGCCAGAGCGACAGCACGATACTGCGCGTGGCGGTGGCCGGCTGCCACCGTCAGGTGACGCGGGAACCGAGGTCGCACAACTGGGCGGCGGCGTTTGCCGAGGTGCCGGAGACGCGGGTGGCGGCGGTGTACGATCGGGGAGCCGATACGCGCGTCGAGTTCCGTGCCGCCTGGCAGGCGACATGGGGGGACATCACCGCCTACGACGACTACGGGCGGATGCTCGAGGAGGTGCGCCCCGACATCGTCTGCATCGCCACCCGGCAGACCCATCACGCCACCCAGATCGCGCAGGCCGCGGTCGCCGGGGTGCGCGGGATCCTGTGCGACAAGCCGTTAGTCACCACGCTCGCCGAGTCCGACGTAGCCCTCGAGGCCTGCCGGAAGGCCGGCGTGGCCATCGCCTGCGGCACCGAAATGCGCTGGGACGCGGCCTACCGCCTGCTGGCGCAGCGGCTGCGCGACGGGCTGGTCGGCGAGGTGAGCGCCATCCTCGGCTACGGCGCGCCCAACCTGATCTTCCACGGCTGCCACTGGTACGACACCGCGCTGCTGCTGGCCGGCGACCCGGAACCGCTGTGGGTGAGCGGCCGGGTGGACGCGGTGGCGGCCGACGAGCCCGACGAGGGGCGCCGCCTCGACCCGCCGGGCCGTGCCTGGGTCGGACTGGACAACGGCGTGCTGCTGACGCTGTTGCCGGAGGGCGGAGGCCGCGGCTTCTCGGTCATCGGCAGCGGCGGCCGCCTGGAGATCGTCAACGACGCCCACCAAGCGTATCTGTGGGAAGCCACGCCCGGCGGCCGCGGAGCGGACCGTCTCGCCGCCGCCCCGGCAGCGCTGGAGGTGCCGCAGCCCGACACGCCGTGGCCGCGCGGCGCCACCCTGGTGCGCGATCTCGCGCAGGCCGTGTGCGCCGGGGGTGCCACGCAGGGCGATGTGCCCCACATCCGCCGCGCCACCGAGATCGGCTTTGCCATCCACGAGTCGCATGCCGCCGGCGGCGCCGCCGTCAGCCTGCCGGTGACGAACCGCACCCCGCGCATCGATCCCCGTCCGTGGGGCAACGATTGAGGGACTCGTCCGACCGGGGCGCTCCGATACGGGCTACCGTGGCGGCCGCTACCAGCATCTCAACGCACATCTGGAGTCCGCCAACGTACATCGCCGTGTATGGAAGCCCATAGATGAGAGTTTTCAGCGTTGAGTCTGACGGCAGGTTCACGGAGTACGATCAGTTACCGTTCGAGGTCGATCATGAGGAGTCCGTCCTGGAGGAGTGGCTGGAGTGCAATCCCGACGGGATTCTCGAAGACGGGCGGATTCTGATCATCGGACGACAAGTTCGAACCGACATGGGCGGGGCCATTGATCTGCTTGGCGTGGATCGTGAGGGGAACGCGGTTGTCGTTGAATTGAAGCGGGATCGCACGCCGCGGGACGTCGTAGCGCAGGCACTCGAATACGCTGCGTTCGCCGCGCGGCTCGATGTCGACGCGCTCGAGGGCATCCTCCGCGCGTACCACGATGACGACTCTGCGAGTCTCGCCGACCATCACCGGCAGTGTTTCGGAATCGATGAGTCGGAGGCCGTCGCGTTCAACAAGGACCAACGTATCGCGATCATCGGCCAGCGGGTGGCGCCGGAGATCAGACAAACGGCGTCCTTCCTGGGAGCCAAGGGAATCCACGTTACGTGCGTCGAGTTCACGTTCTTCCAGGCCACAGGGGGCAGGCGTCTGTTGTCTCAAGAGATCGTGGTGGGACGGGAACACGCGAAGCCGCTCGGGGTGACTTCCGAACCCTTGCCCGTCGTGTCGGAAGATGACTTCCTGGATTCCTGTGACGACTACGGAAAGGCTGTTTTTTCTCGGATTCTCGACCTCGCGCGCCGCAAGTCCATGTCCATTCGTTGGGGAACGAGGGGCTTCTCTGTCGGCGTCGACGCCGATGGTGGTCGGGTGGTCATCTGCTACGTCTACCCGCCGCACTGCGTTTTCAAGCAGACGCTGTATACGGCCCTACGCGACCGTGCGGGCATCCAGAGAAAGTCCAGCGCGCCGGCAGAGGTCGTAGACCGCCTGCGGAAGTCGGCGGAGGCAACCGGGCTATTCACGCCGGCAGGCCGAGACTTGAAGTGTGCTATCGACAGGAAATTCGCGGCCGACGAAGTCGATGCGCTCGTCTCGTGGTGCGAGTCCGTGGAGCAAGCGATCGCGGCGTACGGGCTGAAACCGGCGCACGCTGCACCAGCGGTTGGTTGAGCGAACCGAACTCATAGACACCCCAGCAGGCGCCCGCAGAAGCTCCGGCACGTCCGCCCCGCCCGCTCGAACGGCAGGTGGGCGCCCTGACACCAGACAGCAGCGCGTGACCGCTTGCTCGCGCACGGCATCGTCACGTATTGCCTGCCTCCTCGTCCGCGCCCGTCCTCCGCCCGGCCGGCCTCGTCCGCTGCAGGCAAAATCTCCCGGCTGAGCGCGAATAGCGCGGCCAGAACGGGCGCCGTTTGCTCCCGCCGAATAGCGGCATTGGTGTGAGAGGGTCACGCAGCTGCTGCGCCCAATCCTCTACGGGATACGCCGCCTTTACGGCGCAGGTCGAGGCCGAAGAGGTAGAGATCAGGCACGTCGATCCGGTCGTCAGAGCGCTTACGGAAGATGCCGAGCTCGACCAGGTAGTCTACGAGACGCTCGGGGCGTTCCGCCGGGGGACGGATGTGAGCGTTTGTTCCGGAAGCCCACTTCCCGTTCCACTCGTTCTCGAGCAGGCTCACGATTTCCGGACGCGACCAAGGGACAAGGCGCTGTCCACGCAGACGCTCGCGCACGCCTTCCAGCCACGGCCATTCGCTGCTGACGGCCTGGGTCACATGATCTTGAGATACGTCGTCGAGCGCCTGCCGCAATGCGGTCGGATGCAAGAGCCTCGGGGGAGGTAGCGTTCGGTTCGGTGCCTCTTTCTGGGCTGCTTGCTCGAACAGCCGTACCAGCGTTCGCGGTGAGATCTGCGCGTTCCCGTCGCGAAGGTGGTCGAGCACCCAATTGCGTACATAGCCCTTCTTTCGTCCTGCGCCCATGTACTCACCTGCGAATCGCTCCAGCAGGGGATATGCGGTATCGGGCTTCTCGATCTTTGGCAGCAGCCCGAGCGTCTCGTCTTGTTCGAACGAGAGTCTGGCACCCCGGCAGTACTCGGCAAGAGCCTCGGAGGTGTTGGCGATGCCCTTTACCAGCATTCCGAGAATGGCCGTATCGGACCAGCCGAGCTCGGATCGATTGGCTGCGAGCTTGGCAAAGTCAGCGGTGCCCATGCCCGCGTGACGGCGAAACAGATCCGACCGTAGGAATATCTTGGCCCGGATTCTCTGCCATCTCCGGCTGTAGTCTGACCAAAAGGCGACGAGGCCGCGGACCAGGCGGGCCATCAGTTCCCAATCGAAGCCGCCCAGTGTGTCCAGCTCGTCGTAGCCCACGAAGATCCAACGATCCTCTTGCTCCAGGCGTTTCTCCAACGCGTCCAGCGCCGCCGTCGGACTTGCCGACAGTTCCTGCTCCGCTCTGAGAACTATGGCAAGGTCCGCAGCCATCGGGGCCATCAAAGGCCTGAGGTTCTCCTTCAAGCGGCCGTCGATCTCGTCAGCGAGACACCTCACGAGCATGACATACCACAGGGTCTTCGCTTTTTCGTCCGATTGGACGTGCCGCGCAAGTGCGCGACTGTCTGGAAACTCCGTTCCAGCCGGGTACGCCGGCTTCCATGTCGTGGAGGCGGGCTGCATCCTGAGACTTCCGGTTCTCGCCGCCCGACGCATAATCGCGTCGCCGAGCTCTGCGTGCTTGAAGAACGCGTTGAACAGCTCGCTCTTTCCGGAGCCGCGCGGACCGACGACCAGAACCACATTCGGGTCGAGCGCCCGCAGGTGCTCGGGGATGGGGTACAGGCGGCGCGCGAAGAGGTCCGCTGTTTCGCCTTCCGCCTGACCGTAGCCCAGGTTACTGAGCTCGTTACGCAAGGCTGCGCAATGCTGCTTGGTGAGTCTCCTACTCATCGTGGTCCGCCCTTGAGGCGTTGATGGCCGGTGCGCACACGTTCAACGAGTTTCCTGTATGGCTCGCCTTCGAGGAGAACGTTCGTGGCGACTTCGCTCAGGTCCCGAAACAGCGCGAGACGCTCGTCGTAGGAGAGGACGACTGGCACGTGGGGGGCATCGGTGCTTTCCAGGTCGTCTACAGTCCAGAACTCGTCCCCCTGATCCTGCTCAGAGTAGTAGTGCCCGCTGAACACATCACGGGCGCGGTCGGTAAACCCTGCGACCGACGCCCGATATTGACGTTCCTGAGATCGCGGCACCATCGCCGCCACCAACACACATTCGGCTTGAGGTTCCTGCGAGAGCACCCGGTCTCCTCCGAGCCGATCCAGAATCATCTCCAGGCCGCGCCAGCTTGCGTCCGCCAGTGTTCCTATCAGTACGTGTATGTGGCAAAGACCTCCCATTACAAAGCCGGATACGTTGCCGAGTCCGGCGCGGGCGTCGACGAGTATCCAGTGCGGACGTATCTCCTCGCGGATTTCCTGCAAGAGCAGGACGAACGGATGCGTCTGATCGAGTGGCAAGGCTCCGTAGTCCAGCCGAGCCAGCTTCCCGACGTACCGGCGATCGGTGGACCCCGCTGGGAACACCGCGATTTCTCCGGTCCCGGAGAAGAGCGAGGATGGACACCGATGATAGTAGTCCGCGAGGTCGAGATCGCCGTCGTCGGCGACGATGGCCCGCTCGATCAGGTAGTCGACGATGCCCCACGGAGCGGTTGCACCATCGTGCCCCGCCAACAGAAAGCCTACTCCGGGGGCATCGAGATCGGCGTCGAGGACGACGACGCGCTCTCCAGCCGCAGCCAGATGCAGGGCCGCGGCAGCCAACGCGGTCGACCGGCCTACTCCGCCCTTGAAGGAATAGAACGAGGCGATCGCCGGATTATCCTTTCCGACCGCCCAAGGTGGTTTCGTGGGTGCTTCGAACCACCCTTCCTTCGTGCGCTGTCGTTCCATGATCCGCAGCCCCGTCGTACCGGGCACGGCATCGCCATGTTTCCATGCTTCGTCCTGCCACGGACCATCCGGAGCTTCCGTCTTGGCGCAGCCTCTAAGGACGTCACGAGACCAGTATGCAGACGCTTCAGCCCGAAGGTTCCCGTCGATCTCCGTACGCGCTGAGTCCCAGTTCCCTTTCGGGCACCACAGGATGATTCGGAGTCGGGCAAACAGATCCTTGATCAACAGAACACGCCATGTGTGTCGTTTGTCTTGCAGAAATCTGCTCAAGGCCGCCTCTGCACGATCGTGAGCCTCGTCGGCATGCAGCATCAAAGCGTCCCGTTGAGCCTCAGGCCGCCGATGATTCGAGAGTAGATCGAGGTGGCATCCTGGAGCCATTCTCGCGCAGTAGCAGTAGTTACCTGGGCGGCCTGGTAGCGCAATCCCGGCTTCCAGTTCAGAATGTTGGAGCCATTCAGAACGGCTGTGGCAGATACATACAATCGCTGCGTTTGAGGACCCGCTTGGGAGGCGATGGTACCTAGCGTCGTACGGAGGTCTAGGAGGTCATGTGAGCGCAGCCCCTGTCCTGTCTCCATCTGAATCAGAGCCTTCAGCGCACATTCTGCCACGTATCCAGCCAAGTAAGCGGTGCCGTCATAGCGCCCACCAGTCATGAGAACTGACGCGTCCGTAAGGTGCTTGCCGGCGGCTTCGGGATAGTCGTCTCCGTTGCTCTGTCGCAAACGACTCATACACGGTTTCTGACGGATTCTTGATTCCGACCCACGGCCACATTTTGTTGCGGATCACTCAGCCTGGCAACGTGGCAGCTACCAGCACCCCAGCAGACGCCGCAGCAGCACGATCTGCCCCACATGGTAGGCGTTGTGGTCGGCCAGCACCAGCGCCTCGCGCAGCAGGGTCTGGCCGGTGCCGTGCGGGATCCGCCGACACAGGTCCGCCTGCGGGTCCCTGATCAGCGCGATCATCGCGTCGCGGTCGGCCAGGAACGCGTCGACGCTCCGCTGCCAGGCGCCGGCGGGCGGCGCCACGCTGTCGGGCCAGTAGCCGCCGGGAAACTCGGGCGACACGTGGCCGGGGTCGCGGCTGAACTCCAGGATGTCCCACTGCGCGATGCGCAGGTGCTCGAGTTGCTGCCACAGCGAGGAGCCGGCGCCCTCCGGGACGGCGCCGCGCAGGTGCTCGGGCACATCCGCCACCGCCTGCTCGAAGGGGAGGTGCGCGCCGTGACCGGACAGCAGGCTCACCGCGTGCTCGCGTACGGACTCGTCACTCATTGCCGTCCTCCTTGGCCGTCACCACGGCGTCCACCTCGATCTCCACCAGGTGCTCGGGCAGCATGAGGCCGGACACCTCGGCCATGGTCATGGCCGGCCGGACGCCGCCGAGCAGCTCGGCGTGGGCGCGGCCGACCGGGTCGGCATCGCCGATGTCGGTCACGTAGTAGCGGGCGCGCACCACGTCGGCAAGCGAGGCGCCCACGTCGGCGAGCGCCCGTTCGATCTTGCGCAGGATGAAGAGCGTCTGGCCGTGCGGGTCGCCCACGGCTACCGGTTGGCCGTCGCTGCCGGTGGCGCTGGTGCCGGCCACGAACACCAGATCGCCGACGCGCAGGGCGCGCGAGTAGCCGTAGCGCTCCTCCCAGGGAGCGCCGGATGAGGCGCGTTGCCTGATCATGAGGTCCCTCCCCGCCGGCGGTTGACGCCGGATGCACGCAGCCGCTCGACGGCCGGCCGCATGCGCGCCGCCAGCCGTTCGCCCATCTCCAGCATGCCGTGATCGCCGGGATGGATCATGTCCACGCACAGGCCGCCGGCGTCGGTCAGCAGCGACGGCCCCGGCACCAGCTCGATGCGTGCCCCAGCGCCGTCCGCGCGCAGCCGGCCGACCACACGCTCCAGCGCCAGCCGGAACTCCTCGGGTGGTGCGGTAGCCTTGGCCAGCTCGTTCGACCAGTCACCGTAGTAGGGGTAGATGGTGATGCAGCAGATGGGTCGGGCCGGATTGGGCGCCACCACCTGTTGTACCAAGTAACTCGTTCGTTGAGTGAATTCCTCGATCGTGAACCCGCGGCCGACCATGTTCACCGACAGCGCGAGGGTCGCCACGTCCCAGTCGGCGCGTCCGCCGATGTGCTCGCCGAAGGCCGGCTCGCACAGGCAGGCGCCGCCGACGCCCAGGTTGACCAGGTCGACGCCCAGGCGCCACGCGGCCTGCGCCACGTAGGTCAGGTGGAAGGCGGTGGCCACCGAGCCGTGCGTGATCGAGGTGCCGTAGGAGAGCATGGTGAGCTCGGGCAGCTCGGCGGCGGCTGGCGGGCGCAGGTCACCCTGGACGTCGTGCAGCCGAAACACGCCGCGGAACAGCACGACCCGCACCACGCGCGGGTGGAACGGCATCGCCGCCGCCAGGTCGTCCGGGATGGACTCGTAGGCGGGCCGCTGGTCGTCGCCGACGCCGATGTCGATGGTGGTGGGCTCGGTGCCGATGGGGTAGACGTGCGGCCGGCCCGCCAACGGGCCGAAGAACACGCGCGCGGTCGGCTGGAACTCCTGCAAGCCCTCCGCGGACAGGGTGAGCCGCGCGGCCGGCCCGCGCAGCACGAAGCGGATCTCGGCCCCGGCCGCGAACAGCGTCTTCTCCTGGGCCGGCGGCTCCAGGCGGGCGCGTAGCTGCTCGGTGACCCGCTGCAGCCGCACCGAGCCGTCGGGCTGCGGCACGGCCTCCTCGATGCCGTGCAGGGTGACGTCGTCGTATCTCATGGTGCCGGGCAGTATGGGGCGAACGCACTCGCCACGCGAGACTCGGTCATCGAGGCGGGCCGATCGCAGGCGTGCGGCTTGAAACCCCAATGGGACATTAGTACCCGTAGATGGTCATAATGTCGTAAAGAGGGTCAAAAAGACACTTAGATAAAGGATGGCAAGAGGCCAAGCGCCATGAGAGCGCTCTTGTTCGATACGATATAAGTATCATAGGAATAATAGTTTGAGAACGATCATCCGCATGTGTCGATAAAGTTGGCACGGGTTGTGCTTATAAGGTGGTATGAGAAACGACCTCAACCACAGGAGGAACACCATGAGGAATCTCGTACCGTATCGACCCGGCCGCATGAGCATCTTCGACGGTCTCGACCAGATCTTCGACACGGTCTTCACCACCGAGCCGGTCTGGCGCACCGGCGCCCCTGCCGTCGACATCCGCGAAGAGGATGACGGCTACCAGGTGCAGGCGGAGCTGCCCGGCGTCGCCGAGAAGGATCTGAAGGTCAGCGTCGACGACAACGTGCTGACCATCTCGGCCAAGGCCGCCAAGAACGGCGAGCGCAAGACCGACGAGCGCAAGACCGAGGGCTATCTCGTCCGCGAGCGCCGCCAGGCGACGTACACGCGCAGCTTCGTGCTGCCGCGCGACGCAGACCACGAGGCCGTGTCCGCCTCGTTCGAGGACGGGCTGCTGACGCTGAGGGTCCCCAAGACCGAGGCGAGCAAGGCCCGCCAGATCCCGGTCAACGCCGCGTAGCGCCGGCGATCACACCCACGAAGGCCCCACCGGCTCCGGCCGGGCCGGGGCCTTCGTCCATTGAGGCCGCTTCAAGCGGCAAGTCCGACAGGCTGCTACGCTGTCGGGATGACGGATTATCAGCCGGTCGAACTGGAACACCTGTGCAACGCGGGCGTCGCAGCGTTGCCGGAGCTCGATCACGAGCCGCCGCTCGGCAGGCAGCTCTTTCAAGGCCTGCCATTCGACGTCGGCGCGCGGCAGCCTGCGCCGGAGCGCTGCTTCATCCGCTTCGCGCCGGACTCGGGGCCGGTGGCGATCCCCATCGGCCGCGCCTGCCACACGGTCGTGGTGGCCCACGCCCTGACCGAGAGCAGGCTCAGGGAGGGCGACCCGCTCGGACGGCCGGTCGCCACCTACACGTTCCGTGCCGCGGGCGGCGGCGCGCCGGACGCGGCCGACGCCGTGGCGATCCGCGAACGGTTCGAGATCGCCGCGCCGTTTCGCGACCGCCCGTTCAACGCCGTGGAGCACCAGGGCGAGTACCTGCATCCCCGCTACGAAGGGCGTTGGGACGAGGCCGGCCGCCGCCAGACCGAGGCATCGCGCGGGCCGGCCACCTACTTCCTCTGGGCGTGGCGCAACCCCGATCCCGCGCGCGTCGTCGAGGAGTTCGTCATCGAGCCGGCTGCCGGCGGGCCGGCGTTCATCATCGCCGGCGTCACCACCGGCCACGTCGACGAGCACCCGTTCACGCGCCAGGGCCGGCGCGACGTGCAGGTCACGCTGACCGACCCGGAAGCGGCCGGGAGGCCGTTCGACCTGGACGTGACCGTCGACCGCGGCATCGCCACCTATGTCCACGCGCTTCCCGAGGCCGACGCTGAGGCGTTCGTGGCCGACGGCCGTGCCGGCTGGGGAGAGGCGCAGAATCCCGCCTCCAGCCCCGCGTACACGGAGATCGCCGCGACGCCCTCGGCCACCGTCGACGTCACCCAGGGCGGGAGCTCCCTCGGCAAGGTCCGCTGGGGCGAGGTGCAGGAGTGCGGCAGCGCCGAGGACGGCGGCGTGCGGGTCGAGTTGCTGGACGGCGGCCGCAACTGGGTGCACGTGACCGTGCTCGACGAGGGCACCGGCAAGCCGGTGCCGTGCCGGGTGCACTTCCGCTCGCCGGCCGGCGTTCCCTTCCAGCCGCACGGCCACCACAACCAGGTCAACTCCAACAACGGCAGTTGGCACATCGACGTGGGCGGCGACGTGCGGATGGGCCATATCACTTACGCCTACATCGACGGCCGCTGCCAGGGCTGGCTGCCGCGCGGCGACGTGGTCGTCGACGTGGCACGCGGTTTCGAGTACGAGCCGTTGCGCACCCGCGTGCGCATCGATCCCGGCCAGCGGGAGCTGACGCTGCGGCTCAAGCGCTGGACGGACATGAACGCGCAGGGCTGGTACTCGGGCGACTCGCACGTCCACTTCCTGTCCGCGCAGGGCAGCCATACCGAGTCGCAGGGCGAGGACCTGAACGTGGTCAACCTGCTGCAGTCGCAGTGGGGGAGCCTGTTCACCAACACCGAGGAGTTCACCGGCGGGGCGAGCGTCCACCAGCAGGGCAGCAACATCGTCTACGTCAGCCAGGAGAACCGGCAGCACTTCCTGGGCCACCTGATCCTCTGGGGCCTCAAGGAGCCGGTGATGCCGTGGTGCTCGGACGGCCCGGGCGAGGCGGAGCCGGGCGGCAGCCTGGATGTGACCATGAGCGACTGGGCCGATCAGACCCACGCGCAGGGCGGCCACGTCATCATCCCGCACCTGCCCAATCCGAACGGCGAGCCGGCCGCGCTCATCGCCACCGGCCGCGCCGACGGCGTGGAGATGCTGCGCAAGGGCGAGTTCAACCACCTGGAGTACTACCGCTACCTCAACTGCGGCTACCGGCTGCCCCTGGTCGGCGGCACCGACAAGATGTCCAGCGACGTGCCGATCGGCCTGTACCGGACCTACGCGCGGGTGGGCGACCAGCAGGAGTTCACCTACCGCGCCTGGTGCGACACCGTGAAGCAGGGCCGCACGTTCCTGAGCGGCGGCCCGCTGATCGGCCTGACCGTCGACGGCGCCGACATCGGCGACACGCTGCGGCTGTCGGCTTCCGGATCCGTGGAGGTGCACGCCTGGGCGGAGAGCATCCTGCCGATCCATACGCTGCAGATCGTGCAGGAGGGCAGGGTGGTGGCGCAGGCGGATGCTGCCGCAACCGGCGCCGGACGAAGGCGGCTGGAGCTGCGCGAGAAGGTGAAGGTCGACGGCCATAGCTGGCTTGCGGCCCGCGTCGGCGGACCGGGCTACGGCCAGGTCGATCATCACGACGGCTGGCAGCGCGGCATCTTCGCCCACACCTCGCCGGTCTACGTCGCAGTCGGCGGCGACTGGTGGATGTTCGACCGCGCCGCCGCCGAGTACATGCTCACCCTCATCGACGGCTGCCTGACGTACGTGCGCCACACCGCGCCGCTACGGCCCGATGCGGAGACGACGTTCCACCACGGCGAGGCCGACCACCTTGCCTACCTGGAGCGGCCGTTCCACGAGGCGCGCGAGGCCATTCACCGCCGCATGCACCAACTCGGGATCGCGCATTGAGCCGAGGCTCGGCAACGGGCGAGGACGCGGTGATGGACGCGCGGAGCGCCGCCGACTTCGACCCGGGGCAGACGCCGCGCGGAACCAAGAGCCGCACGACCCTGGTGGTCGATCACCTGCCCGACGGCCAGCCGCTGGCGTTTCCGGCGCTGGTCGCCCGCGGCGCCGAGCCCGGCAGGACGCTGCTGGCCACCGGCGTCATCCACGGCGACGAATACGAGGGGGCGCTGGCGATCCAGGACCTGTTCGCGGAGCTGCGGCCGGAGCGGATGTCCGGCATCTTCATCGGCATCCCGGTCGTGAACGGCCCGGCGTTCACCGCCGGCACGCGTACCGGCGGCCACGACCACCAGGACTTGGCGCGCGTCTTCCCCGGCAGCGCCGACGGTTCGCCGAGCGAGCGCATCGCGCACGCGCTCGCCGAATACGTCATCCCTTGCGCCGACCTGTACGCGGACCTGCACTCGGCCGGCAACGACTCCCGCATCAAGCAGTTCGCCGGGTACCAGATCAGGCCGGAGCTCGGTGCGACGCAGCGCGAGGCCGCTATCGCCTTCGGCCTGGACCTGGTGTGGGGGACGGTCGTCCTGCCCGGCCGCAGCCTTTCTGCCGCCGGCGAGAAAGGCGTGCCGGCGATCTACGTGGAGCTGGAAGGCGAGGGACGCGGCCGGCCGGAGAGCTGCGCGGTGGCCCTGCAGGGGCTGCGCAACCTGCTGGCCTGCCTGGGCATCGTGGCCGGCGACTACCCGAGCCGGCCGCCGCCGTTCCTGGTCGAGGACGACCGAGCCGGCTCCGGGGACATGGGGCTGGACGCTCACGCGCCCACCTCCGGGCTGTTTCTGCCCGACGTGGCGGTCTGGGACCGGGTGGCCGCCGGCGACCGCCTGGGCGTGGTGCGCCGCGCGGACGGCCGCGTGGCCGCCGAGGTGCGCTCGGCGAAGACCGGCCGGGTGCTGCTGGTGCGCACCCGCCCGCGCGTGATCGCCGGCGACAGCGTCGCCTACGTCATCGAGGTCGACGAGGCGGAGTAGAAGCCGTCATCCCCTTTGGCTGGAGTGAAACGTTCATCGCGTCGCAGGTCGCTACGGCAGAGCCAGCTCATCGCAGAAGGTCGGGAACGGGAGCACACGCGTGCCGGTGTCGGCGTCGCCGAAGTCGGCGACGCCCAGGTGCACCTGGTAGAACCGGGGAATCTCGGTCCGCTCGCGGAAATAGCGGCAAGCCGGTGCGGCGCTTCGATCTCCGCTCTTGCATTCGACGGCGAGCTCGGGTTGGCCGTCGCGGAGCACGACGAAGTCGATCTCGCGCCCGTCGGTGTCGCGCACGAAGCGCAACTCCATCGCATGCCCCTCCGTGTCCTCGACCAGGTGGCAGTACTTCAGCAGGTGCCCGGCCACCAGGTTCTCGAAACGCGGTCCGGGATCATCCACGCGCGACCAGTCCCAGAAGTAGAGCTTGCGCTCCTTGCGGACGGCCCGGATCCTGGCTGACCCGAACGGCGCCAGCCGGTAGCAGAGGTAGAGCCGCTCGAACGCGGCGATCCAGCGTTCGACGCTCTCATGCGAGGCCTGCAGGAGCTTGCGGAGACGGTTGACCGAAAGCGGCGCTCCGACGCAGGACGGCAGATGGGCGAGCAGCAGGTCCAGTCGTGACACTTCCCGGACGTGCTCCAGATCACGCAGGTCCTCGTGGACCACCCGCTCCGAGTGCTCGCGCAGCCAGCGGCGGTGGAACCGCTCCTCGCCGCGCAGGAACGGCTCGGGGAAGCCCCCGAAGCGGAGCAGATGGGCGACCGACTGCGCGTCCGGACGGCGTCCGCACTCCGACAGCGAAAAAGGATGCAGGCGGTAGTAGTGGTAACGGCCCTGCAGCGAATCGCCGCCCTTGCGGTAGTAGTCGAGGCGGGCGGAGCCGGTCACCAGGAAGGAGAGCGACGACCGGTGCTTGTCGTAGAGCCCCTTGATCAGCCCGCGCCATCCGGCGTACTTGTGCAGCTCGTCGAAGATGATCAGGCGCTGGCGTGGAGGAAGCCGCGCGGCGAGGATCGCCTCCCGGTCGGCGAGGTAGTCCCAGTTCAGGTACGCCGGTGAGGACTCGTCACTCCCGTGCGGCAGCAGCGACAGGGCGAAGGTGGTCTTGCCGACCTGGCGCGGACCGCCGACGAACACCATACGGTCGGCAAGGTCCGATGTCACGGGCTCGGCGATGTATCGATCCGTCATCCCGGCAGTGGCCCGAACATGAGTGTTTTCAGGTGTGCCAGAATATACTCATGAGTATATTCTGGTCAATCAGAAAACACTCACGGGGGCCTCAACTCGCCCGGAGCGGCAGTCGGCGCGGTCGTTCAACCTTCGAGGGACAGCAGCAGCGGCTCCTCCAGGGCGTCGATGATCCAGCGCAGGAACCGCATCCCGGCCGTGCCGTCGAGCACTCGGCAGTCGTACGTCAGGGCGAGGGGCATCCGCAACCGCTGCACGACGCTACCGGAGTTCTCGTCCAGCACCGGCTCGCGCTGCGGCGGCGACACGCCCAGGATGGCCGCTTCCGGCGCGTTGACCGGCGGCGTGAAGTGGCCGAGGCCTCCTCCAGCGGCGCCGCCGGGTTCATAGATCGAGATGCATCCCCCCTGCGTCTCGGCAGGCGCAAGCGTTCCGGCCCGCGCCCGCGCGGCCAGGTCGGCGATCTCCACCGAGAGTTGCAGCATGTTCTTGAGGTCGGCGTTGCGGACCACCGGAAACGAGGTCCCGTGCTCGGTGTCCACGGCGATGCCGACGTGGTGGTAGCCGCGGCGGACCAGCCGGCCGGCGGCCGGGTCGATGCTGGCATTGGCCTGCGGGAACACCTTCAGCGCGGAGGCGGCCATCTTCGCCAGCATGGCCGCCATCGTCAGCGTGCCGCCGGCCGACTGCGCTCGGGACGCATAGCGCTCGCGCAGCGCCTCCAGGCGGGTGACGTCGGCCGTGCCGAGCTGCGTGGCCATCGGCACGGTCTGCGCCACGGTGCCCAGGCGCTCGGCCGCCAGCCGTCGCGTGGCGGTCAACGGCACCATCTCCACCGGACCCCATTCGCCCAGGTCGGGCAGCGGAGCCGCGGCTGCCGCCACGCCGTCGGCGCCCCGGCGTGCCGCCAGCGCGCGCACGTCGCGCTCGCGGATGCGGCCTCCCTTGCCGGAGCCGGAGGCCAGCCGCCAGTCGACGCCCAGCTCGCGCGCGATCCGTCTTGCCCGGGGGCTCGATGCAGGACGCCCGTCCGCCCGTTCGCCACGGGACACGGTCACCGCCACCGCGGCAACGGCGGCGGGCGGCGCATCTTCCGGCGGCGCCGCGTCGGGACCGGTTTCCGGTTTCGGTGCCGAATCGGCGCTCGTCTTGGCGAGCGCCTTGGCGCCCGGATCGGGGGGAGCCTCGGGGACCTCCTCGCCCTCGGCGAGGAGCCAGCCGATCACGGTGCCGACGGTCAGATCCACGCCGGGCTCGGCCACGCCCGGCCGGATAGAGAGGACGCCCGCGTCCAAGGATTCCACCTCCTCGGTGGCCTTTTCCCCCTCAAACGTGAACACGGGCTCGCCCACGGCGACGGCTTCGCCGTCCTGCTTCAGCCACTCCCCGAAGACGCCCGACTCCATCGACCAGCCGAGCCGCGGGACCATCACCTCGACAGCCATCCGCCTCCCCTCACTCGTCCCGCAGGTCCAGGACCGCCTGCACGATGGCGTCCGTGCCGATGGTGAGCTCGTTCTCCAGGACCGGGCTGTACGGTGCCGGCGCGAAGCCGCAGTGCAGCCGCCGAATCGGCGCGTCGAGATCGTCGAAGGCCTCGTCGCCGACGCGGGAGGCGATGTCGGCGGCCACGCTGCACGGCGCGTAGTCCTCCTCGACCACCAGCAACCGTCCGGTCTTGTGCACGGACTCCTTGATGGTCGCAAGGTCCAGCGGCGCCACGGTGCGCGGGTCGACCACCTCCACCGAGACGCCCTGCCGCTCCAGGAGCGCGGCGGCCTCGACGCACTTGGGCACCATCGCCGCGATGGCGACGATCGTGATCTCGCTCCCTTCCCGGACGACCTCGGCCCGGCCGAACGGTATGGCGAAGTCGCCGTCCGGCACCTCTTCCTTCAGCACCAGCAGCGCCCGATGCTCCAGGAACACGACCGGATCGTGCGAGCGCAGCGCGGTCGTCAGCAGGCCCTTCGCGGTGCGCGGACCCGAGGGCAGGGCGACGTGGAAGCCCGGCTGATGGGTCAGGAACGAGTAGAAGCTGCCCGAGTGGTGCGACGACCCGGACTTGTAGAGCCCGATGCAGGCGCGGATCACCATCGGCACGCTGATGCGGCCCGAGCTCATCCAGCGCATGCGCGACGCCTGGTTGATCAGGTCCCCGAACGCGTCCAGCGCGAAGTCCATGAACATGAAGTCGACGACCGGGCGGGCGCCGGCGATGGCCGCACCCACGCACATGGTGGAGAACCCCCGTTCGCAGATCGGCGTGTCGCGCAGCCGCTCCGGGCCGTGCAGGTCGAACAGGCCGGTGGTGGTGCTGAAGTTGCCGCCGCGCTCGCCGATCCCTTCGCCGACCACGAAGATGGTCGCGTCCCGCTCCATCTCCTGCGCCAGCGCCGCGTGGGCCGCCTCGACGTAGTTGGTTTCCGCCATGTTATGTTCAGCTCCTACCGCACGTCCACGACTTGGCTGCCGACGACCTGGCCGCCGACGACATGGTCGAGCACGGTCGCCGGATCGGGTTCGCCGCTGGCGAGCGCCGCCTCGTTGGCGGACTCGACCGACCCGGCGACCTCGGCCTCCAGCCCGTCCAGCTCCTCGGCGGAGGCCGTCCCGTCATCGGTCAGAGAGGTCCGCAGCGCCAGGATCGGGTCGCTGGCCTTCCACTCCTCGACTTCCTCCCGGGTCCGGTAGCCTGAGTCCCGCATCCCCTCGGCATGCGCCCGCTGACGGTAGGTCCGGCACTCCAGCAGGGTCGGGCCGCCGCCGGACCGCGCTCGCGCGATCGCCTGACCGGCTTCGCGGTAGACCTCGCGCACGTCGTTGCCGTCGACCACGGCGTGCGGCAGCGCGTAGGCCTGCGCCTTCCTGGCGACGCTCTGTTCCTTGGTCACGGTCGCGAACGGCACCTCGGTGGCGTACAGGTTGTTCTCGCACACGAACAGCACGGGAAGCCCCCAGACGGTCGCCATGTTGCACCCCTCGTGGAACGCGCCGTTGTTGACCGCGCCGTCGCCGAAGTAGGCGACGCTCACCCGGTCGCTCCCGACCAGCTTGAAGCTGTAAGCGGCGCCGGCAGCCAGCAGGATGCTCGGGCCGACGATGCCGCTGGTGCCCATCAGCCCGATCTCGGGCTTGAACAGGTGCATGCTGCCGCCGCGTCCGCCGGAGGCGCCGCCCGCCAGTCCGTACAGCTCCGCGAACAGCTCGACGGGGGCCAGCCCCTTGGCCAGGGCGTGGCCGTGGCCGCGGTGGGTGCCGAATACCAGGTCGTCGTCGCGCAGGTCGACGCTCACGCCGGTTGCGACCGCCTCCTCGCCGATGTAGGTGTGGCAGCCGCCGTAGATCAGGCCGGCCTGGAACGACCTGACCAGCCGCTCCTCGCACTTCCTGATCGTGACCATGGTCCGGTAGCAGCCGAGCAGCAGCTCCTTGTCCGGCTTGCTGCCCGCCACGCGCTTCCTCTTCGTCGCCGATTGTGCCTTCACGTTCGCACCACCTCCGGTTCCTCGGTCACGGGATAGTATGGCTTTTTGTTCATGCGTGGTTGTCGTCTGGCCAAGCGGACAGCCGTGAGGACGGCTTCCTTATAGCAGGATGCGGGGGCCGGCGAAAGAGCGACGTGGGTTCACTATGACGAAGTAAGAATTGCCGGTAAGATTCTTACCATGCGTATCACCAGCAAGGGCCAGGTGACGATTCCCAAGGAACTGCGCGACCGGTGCCGGCTGTACCCCCATACCGAGGTGGAGTTTCAGCTTGACGGCGATGGTGTGCGCATCATCCCCGCGCGATCGTTTCCGGGCCGGGGGCAGGCACTCGTCGATCACCTCCGCCGCCATCGGCCGTCCGGCGCACCCTCGACCGACGAGATCATGGCACTGACCCGCGGCGATGCGGACACGAACGATGGTCCTGGTTGACAGCAACGTTCTCATCGACGTGTTGACGGACGACCCGGTCTGGCAGGAGTGGTCGTCCGAGCAGCTCGCACGGCTCGGCAACACCCGACAGCTGGCCATAAACCCTCTGATCTTTGCCGAGATCGCGATGGCGTACCCCGATCAGGCGGAACTCGACGCCGCGCTGCCGGCAACCCTGGTGCGCCTGCCGTTGCCCTACAGCGCCGCGTTCATGGCTGGACGTGCCTTTCTCGAGTACCGGCGCCGCGGCGGAACACGCAGGTCGCCGCTTCCGGACTTCTACATCGGTGCCCATGCGGCCGCGGAGGGCCACGCGATCGTTACCCGAGACTCCTCCCGATATCGCACCTACTTTCCGGACGTTACGGTCATCGCTCCCTCCTGACGCACGGATGGGCGCCGCTGTCGTAGTTGACGGCCGTTACCGAATCCAGTAGACGCAGGCAGGATCTCGATCCATGCAGAAAGCCGTCATCACCGATCACTCGTTCGAGACGCCTGACATCGAGAAGTCCATCCTCGAGCCGCTCGGGTGCTCGGTGGTCTCCCGAAGAGCGTTCACGGATCAGGACGCCGACATCGTCACCCTGCACTGCCCGAGCACGGAAGAAACCCGCTTCATGATCGCGGCGGACTCCATCGCGGCCATGCAGGACGGCGCGCTGCTGATCAACGTATCGCGGGGCACGCTGGTGGACACCGCCGGCCTGGTGGCCGCGCTGCGTAGCGGCAAGCTCGCGGGGGCGGCCCTGGACGTCACCGATCCGGAGCCGATCGATCCCGGCCACCCGCTGGTGGGGATGGAGAACGTGCTGATCACCTCCCACGTCGCGTCGGTCAGCGAGCCGTCGGGCCGCACGCTGCGCACGAGCGTCGCCAACACCGTGGCGGCGGCGATCAGGGGTGAGAAGCTCCCGAACGTCGTCAACGGCGTGGGCGCCTAAGGGAAGGTCCCGGTGCCCGCGCTCGTGAAGCCGTCGGAACTCGACAACCTGATCGACGGGCCGGCGTACCGGCAGCGCAACGAGCTGCTCGGCCTGTACCCGTGACCAAGCTACCCGCTCCCGGCCGGAGCGATCGCCGCGCGGATGCACGGCTGGAGCTGCGTGCTGGAGGAGGCGACCGCAGCGGTCACCGTCCGAGCGGCAGATTGACTGGTCATCGCTTGACAACCTGCGTCTCCGCAGTAGGCTCTTGGTGAGCGTTTGCAACCCGCCAACAAGGATTCGATGAAGACAGCGAGCTCCGGTACTCTGAAAGAGGTGTAGAAAGTATGTCCACGCCGCGTATTGTCAACTTTATACTCGCGGATCGGATAATCCGTGAGGTTGACGGCCGGTATGGCGCTGTCGGGATATTCTCTAACCTCACTCTTCGTACCTTAGTACGATCCAAAGAAGATGAGCGCCGATACGGACCATCGTGGGGAATTCTCGTCGAGTTGGCCGGATTCGCTTACGATCGGGAGTACACGCTTCATCTATCTGTGAAAAAGGCGGACAATAGTGAACCGACCGCGTACGGTGTCGAGGGAACGCTGACCGCACAACATAGCGATCCGGAAAGCAAGACGGGCTTTATGCACTTCAACATACCGCCGTTCGTGAAATACACTCAAGGGACTTATCTGATCGATTTCAAGATCGACGGTCGTTCACTGAAGAGGCAGTCAATGGAGGTGGTGTATGAATAGCGGAAAGGCTGGGGCGGTGCTTACTTCTCGGTTGAATACCGATACGGAGTACGAGGGTTGGTCGGCGAAGGGCGTAACTACTTTTTCGGTCGATGTGCATGAGACGGACTCGGAGTTGAGCTCCTTCCAAGAAATGGTGGACGCACCATGGCTGTCGGATACAAGACGCGAAATAGCGGGACTTCTTGACAAGCATGGCTGTGACAACTGGGACGGAGATGGTGCCGACTCCCTTACTGACGTGACAGTTACGGTTGCGACGAAGGCGGTAGATGACTTGCCGTCGGACATCCCACGGCCGGACGTGAGCGTGACTCCCAGCGGCGAGATTGACCTGACGTGGTTTGTCGCAGATGGAAGTGTCTCATTGAGCATAGCGCCCGACGGTAGCGATATCGTGCTAACCGCCATGCTTGGCGGTGGTACGGAGTATAGTGGTAGTGAGCCGTGGCGAGGGAGTATTCCGAAGACGATGAAGTGCTGCCTTGCCGATCTTGCGAGTATGAAGGCTGCGGACATAGCGCCCAAATGAGCGGGCGATTCGCGAGGTTTGCAGTTCACGAAAGCGAAGTCAGACGCGCATCGGGAAGGATGCACCCCAAGCTGTTCTCGCCGCCGAGGAACCGAAAGTTGTCCGTAGAGCTTGTTGCCGACGATACGAGTGATGAAGAGATCGCGATCCGAGGGGTGAGCGTTGCCAGGAGGCGGGAGAAAGAGGCGCTATACGGGTGTGCATTCCTCGCTGAGTGCGCGATAGTGGGGGCGGGATTGGCGGTAAACGTAGATCACAAGCCGAAGAATCACGCGAACATAATTGGTTGGCCCGAAAACCGCCGGGAGCGGAAGCTCAAAGAGAAAGCGTTGGCGGAAGCTTGTCAATCCAGAATACTGGCGACGCCGATCAATGTGACCGGTTGATTTGGCTGGCAAGCTGTTCGACCTGACCGATCGCGTCGCGGCGGTGTCCGGCGCGGCCCGCGGCATGGGCCGCGCGATGGCGATCGGCTTCGCCGAGTACGGGGCCGACCTGCTGCTCGCCGACATCGACGCGGCGGGCATGGAGGACACGGCCGCGACGATCGGCGCGCTGGGCCGGAAGGCCGTTCCGGTGGTGTGCGACGTCTCGGACCCGGACCAGATCGACGAGCTGTACGGCACGCTGGACCGGGAGTTCGGCCGCATCGACGTCCTGAGCAACGTGGCCGGGGAGGGCGGGCACGGCGACCCCGCGGAGCTCACGCCCGCAGAGATTCAGGAGTCCCTGCAGAATCTCCTGATCGGGCGCTTCCACTGCACCCAGCACGCCGGCCGGCGCATGATCGCGGCCGGCAAGGGCAGCATCATCAATATCGTCTCCATCGCCGGTTTCACGGCGCTCGGCCGGCACCACATCCCCTACAGCATGGCGATGGGAGCGGTGGCGCAGATGACGCGCGAGCTGAGCTCGGAGTGGGCGCCGCTGGGCGTGCGCGTGAACGCCATCGTCTGCGCCCAGGTGGAGAACCAGGGACTGCGCGACCGGATGGAGGCCGACCCTGTCTTGCGCAGCAACTTCCTGCGCGGCCTGCCCATCGGCCGCCTGGGCCAGCCGGAGGAGATCAAGGGCCTGGCGATTCTGCTCGCCTCGGACGCGTCGTCGTTCATGACCGGCGCGCTCGTCCCGCTGGACGGCGGCAATCTCGCCAGGAACGCGGGCGGCTCGCACCCCGGCATGCCGCCGCTCGGGCCGTCGTAAGCGGCCGTCGGCTGCGACGTATCCACCAGATTGAGTATATTGCGCTGCAATGGACTACGCCGTCTTTTCGGACGAGAGCAGGCACACCGAAGGACGCTACCGCAGCTTGGCGGCAGTCTCGGTCCCGGCTGCTGACGTCGTCGCGCTATCCGATCGAGTCCGTGAGGCGCTTCAACTCGATCGCCGCGGAGAACTCAAGTGGAGGAACGTCAAGAGACGGCTCAACCGAGACCGCGCAATTGCCGTTGTCGACGAGCTGCTCGCGCACGTTGACCAGGGCGTTCGCGTCGATGTTCTGACTTGGGACACTCACGATAGTCGCCATGCAGTTCCAAATCGCGACGATGTTGCGAACTACGAGCGTATGTTTTTCCATCTTCACCGCATACTCATGGAGCGGAGAGGCGCGCACACCCGGTGGCACATTCGGCCCGATGAGCAGGTCACGATCGACTGGCACACGATCCGTCAGTGTTTGACCAGCACGGGAACTTGGCAGGCCGGACACGACATATCGACGCTGTCCTCGGAGTTCTGGCACATTGTTCCCACCGTCCTCACGTTTCGAGAAGTCGACTCCGCCGACACGCCCCTGTGTCAACTTGCCGATCTGATGGCGGGTATGGCTGCGTACACGCGAACCAATGCCAACATCGTGCGTCGTCAGCTGGCGGAACCCCCCGACCAAGGCACTCTTCTCGGAATGAGCGATGGAGAAACTCCGAGTTCTGCTGAGGAGAGTCGGTTTCGCGTCGTCTCGCACCTATACTGGAAGTGTAAAGGGCGCCGACTCGGGGTCTCTCTACGTGAGTGCGGCTACCTGCGTACTCTTGATCCGGCGAAGCCAATCAACTTCTGGCATTACGAACCACAGCATCAGCTCGACACCGCGCCGATACGAGAGAGTGTTTCGGCGTGAGGGAGGAGTCTTAGTAGTGCCAAATCCGACGAGAAACGGAAACGACAAGGGTGATCTGGGTAGCAAGGTAGCGTCGATCAAGTACGCTGCCACTCGCAAGAACATCCCGCCGGCCGGACTCGAAGCGCAAGGGGAAGTTAGAGACACGGCGGCCATTCGTTACGAGTACAACCCGCATCTGCCACCGGTGCTGCGCTCGTCACCGGATGCCGAGACAGCCGATACCCTGCCCGAATTGCTGAGCAAGGCCACGCGAGCGACCTTATCGGAGAGTGAGGCCGCTGTGTTGGTGAAAGCGCTGCGGCGCCACGAGCCGTGGCTGGAGTGGAGCGGCAAGCGGGAGCGGCCCTGGTTCGCAGTCGATCCGGTCGCCCTGCACATGCACGAGCGGGTCTCCACCCAGGCAATCCTGCGGGTGCTGGCGCGCCAGGACGTGCAGCGCGACCTGTTCGCGGACCCGCAGCTCGACTATGCCAGGGCCGTGCAGTTCTACCAGCACGACGTAGATTGGGCCAACCGCATGATCCTCGGCGACTCTCTTCAGGTGATGGCCAGTATGGCCCACCGCGAGGACCTTGCCGGCAAGGTGCAGATGATCTACGTCGATCCTCCCTACGGGATCAAATTCGCGTCGAACTTCCAGCCCCAACTCGGCCAGCGCGACGTGCGCGACCGCCAGCAGGACCTCACCCGCGAGCCCGAGATGGTCAAGGCGTACCGCGACACCTGGACGCTGGGAGTCCATTCCTATTTGGCCTACCTCCGCGACCGACTGACGATGGCGCGCGAACTGCTCGCCGACACCGGAAGCATCTTCGTCCAGATCAGCGACGAGAATCTGCACCGAGTGCGCTGTGTCATGGACGAAGTGTTCGGCGTTGAGAACTTCGTCTCCCTGGTCACCGTACGGAAGACGACGAGCCAGGGCACCGCCGGCCTGCTCGGATCGACGGTCGACTTCGTGCTCTGGTATGCGCGCGACCATGAAGCCGTGAAGGTCAAGTACCGCCAGCTCTTCATCGCCCGCAGCGACGCCGCGGATGAACGATACGATCAAGTGATGCATCCTTGTGGGCACACTGATCCGGCAGATTCACGCCACGCTGACGACGATACGGTGTCGTTGTTTCGCCTCGATAACCTAACTAGTTCACGACCTGCTGGAGAGGGTGACGTCCGAGCGTTCGAGTTCCACAGCGGGGTATATTCGCCCGGGAAGGGAACCTTCAAGACTGACCGTGGAGGCCTTACAAGGTTAGCGAACGCCGAGCGAGTCCAGATCACGTCCGGCGCCACCTTGAACTACCGACGATTCAAACAAGACTTTCCCGTGGCCGCGATCGGCAACCTGTGGCACGACATCAGCGGTGCCGTACAGAGTCGCTCCGATCCGAAAGTGTACGTCGTCCAGAGCTCGACGGAGATCGTCTCCCGCTGCATGCTGATGACCACCGATCCCGGCGACCTGGTGCTCGACCCTACCTGCGGCAGCGGCACGACCGCCTACGTGGCCGAACAGTGGGGGCGGCGTTGGATCACCATCGACACGAGCCGGGTGGCGCTCACCCTCGCCAAGCATCGGCTGATGACCGCCAGTTTCGATTACTACCGACTCCGGGAACTGAACGCGGAGGACGTGGCGCGCAACCCGGGCGGGACCTGGATCGAGGGAGTCGACGGCGAGGGGAAACCCAGCGTCGAGCGGCTGACGTTCGATTGCCGGACGGTGCCGCACATTACGCTCAGGAGCATCGCGCGCAACACGTCGCTCGATCCGATCTTCGCCCGGCACGATTCGATCCTCACTGACGCGCTCGCCACGCTGAACCGCATGGTTGCCAACGTCGCCCCCGAACTGAAGCAGAAACTCGTCGAGAAGCTGGTCAGCAAGCACCGCCGCGACGGCGCTGCCGCGGTCTCCGACGCGGACGTGCGTCGCTGGCTCCTGCCCGATACGCCGCCCGACTGGATCAGTCCCGCCGCCGCCCGCAGGCCGTTCAAGGCGGTCACGGCTCGCCAGGCTGCGACCTACCGCGAGAAGATTCCGCAGCGGGAGTGGCGGGAGTGGGAGGCGCCGTTCGACGCGGACCCCGACTGGCCCCAACCTCTCCAGGAGGCGCTGGACACCTATCGCGCCGCGTGGCGCGCGAAGATGGAGGAGGTGAACGCCTGCATTGCCGCCAACGCGGAGATGGAGGAGCTGGTCGACAAGCCGGAGATCGTCAAGGACACCGTGCGGGTCGCCGGACCGTTCAGCATGGAAGGGGTGATCGCGGTGGAGGAGGGACCGGACTCGCCCATCGGCGGCGCTCCGGAGGAGCTCGACACGTTCTCCGAGGAGGAAACCGCGGACGTGACGGTCGCCAACGCAGAGGCGCATCTCGACAAGATCGTCCGCCTGCTCAAGGCGAGCGGCGTCGACTTCGCCGGCAACCGGAATCTCAAGTTTCGCCGGCTGGAGCCCACTTCCGGCGTGGCGCTGGTCCACGCCGAGGGTGAGTGGCTGAACGGCTCCGACCAGTCCGGCACGGTGGCCGTGAGCATCGGCCCCGAGGCCGGCAACGTTACGGCCATGCAGGTCGAGGAGGTGATTCGCCACGCCAACCGCGCGGGCTACGACGACGTGGTATTCGCGGGCTTCGGGTTCGACGCCGCAGCGCAGGATGCGATCCAGAACGCCTCCCACCCGAAGCTGCGTCTGCACATGGCGCTGATCAATCCCGATGCGGCGATGGGAGATCTGCTGAAGACCCAGCCAGGCAGCCAGATATTCTCCGTTTTCAGCGCTCCGCGCGTAGTCGGCCCAAATCGGCGCGACGACGGCGAATACGTGGTCGAGGTCGAAGGCATGGATGTCTACGATCCGGTGAGCAACGCCATCTACCCTACTGATCGGCAACGCATCGCAGCATGGTTCCTCGACACCGACTACGACGGTCGCACGTTCTGCATCTGTCAGGCGTTCTTTCCCGACAAGAGCAAATGGAACAAGCTGGCGCGCGCGCTCGGCGGCAAGGGGCTGATCGAGTCGGGCGCGTTCGACGCCCTCAGCGGATTCCTCAGCCTTCCCTTTCCGCGCCCGGCCCACCACGCCGCGGGCCAGTCGTGGCGCATCGCCGTCAAGGTGATCGATCCGCGCGGCAACGAAGGCCTCCGCGTACTAACCGAGGACGCTTCGACATGATCGAACGCATCATCATCGAGAACTTCAAGAGTCTGCGCAGGGTCGATCTGTCGCTGGGGAGGCTGAACCTGTTCATCGGCACGAACGCCAGCGGGAAGTCGAATTTTCTCGATGCGCTCCGCACTCTGCAAGGAATCGGCAACGGGTTCACCATCAGCGAGGTCCTTGACGGCAAGCCCCGGAGTGCCACCACCGAGGTTTGGGAAGGCATCCGGGGAGGCAGCTCCAATGCCAGCTACTTCGGGACAGATGTAGTGACCATTGGCGTGTTCGGCACGTCGGAGGACCGATTCACGGACAGTTGGGAGTACTTGGTCTCCTTTTCTCCAGCGAAAGGACGAGTGATTCGGGAGCGGTTCCAGGTTGGGGATGTTGAGTACAACGCTCCTGTTGGCACACACCCGGAGTTCGAAAGCGAGCGATCCGTGGTTTGGCAGGTTGCCAACCCTCCGTCTGGATTCTTTGTCGTAGGCGTGACACGTGTAGGAGAGGGGCGGTTGTATTCTGAAACCGCCGATCGTGCGATCAAGGTAGTCAGCCTGCTGGCGGATATCCAACGAGTCGATCCGGCGCCGGCCATGCTTCAAGAGTATTCGCGAGTCCCTCATGTCCGGAGAATCGGCGAGCACGGGGAGAACTTTGCCGCACTGATTCGGGCGATCTGCGTGGACGAGAGGACGAAGGGCGCTTACTTGTCGTGGCTTCAGGAACTTCGCCCGGAAGAGGTGGAGGATGTCGGAACGTTGAGAGGCGCGGAAGGCGATGCGCTGTTCATGTTGCGGGAGAACGGAAGGGAGTTCTCCGCGCGAGCTCTGAGCGAAGGGACCTTGCGCTTTGCTGCGATCACCGCAGCGTTCTTTCAGCCGGATATGCCGGGGATGATGACGATTGAGGAGATCGAGAGTGGTATCCATCCGAGCCGTCTGAGGCTGCTCGTAGAGCTGCTCCGCAGTCGTGCCGGGCACGGTGAGACACAAGTTTTTGCCACGACGCACTCACCCACCACTCTGGCCTGGCTCCAGGAGGTTGACTATCGGACGACGTTCGTATGCAAGCGAGACGACGAGACGGGCGAGTCCAGGATCCGCCCACTGATCGACGTACCGCACTTCACGGAAGTCGCGAAGAAGTGTCCTCCCTCGGAACTGTTCGCTGAAGGTTGGCTGGAAGCCGCACTATGAAGGTGCTCGTCATTCCGGAAGATCAGACCTACAACGGCTACATCCTGAGACCCTTGGTAAAGGAGATCGTAGGGGACGCCGGCAGACCATCCGTCAAGGTCACGACTCCTGGGCAGCCACGGATTCGGGGCTACCCTCACGCGATGACCGTCATTCGAGAGCAGCTTCCCGTTCTCTACGGATTCTATGATCTCTGGTTCTTCTTTCCCGACGCAGACCGCGCTACCGACGACGCGATGCGGAGGCTGGAGTGTGATCTCGCGAAACTTGGGATTCGCCTGATCTGTTGTCCGGCCAAGCCGGAGGTAGAGATATACGCCTGTGCGGCTTTCCGGCAGGCGATACGCGGGACATGGCAAGAAGCTCGCACGAATCCCCGCATGAAGGAAGAGGTCTTCCAACCGCTTCTCGAATCTTACGGTGATCCACTCCGGGCGAGCGGAGGCCGAGACATCATGATCGGAGAGTCGCTGAGGAACCTTCCACTCCTGTATCGCCTGTGCCCAGAATTGAAGGAACTACGCGACCGTATCGCGACGTGGCTCACGGATCGATGAGCATGGCAGATACACAGCTCCCTCTGCAGCCGGTCGAAGAGCCGATCATCTGTTCTCCCTATACGGAACCGGATGCCCATTGGTATTACGATGTTCGCACGGGAGTGCCGGTAAAGCAGCCGGGGCGTCGGGATGCCGGCTACTGGTTCAAGACCGAACGTGCGGGCAGAGCCCAGCTCTCGTTGCTCACCGAAGAGGAGCACGACGACCTGCCGCTGGTAAACGAGTTGCGCTACGACGTGCGCCGATGGCGGGACGCCGGCTGGCCTGGTGTCTCTCAGACCACCAGGCGTCTGCTCCGCCACTGGTCGCGGGAAGACCGCTCCCGGAGGCTGTTCTTCTGCCAACTGGAAGCGGCTGAGACGCTGATCTATCTGCGCGAGCTGCTGGCGCGGGGCAGGAAGCCGCGCTGGAACCCGAAGCTCGCGGCCGGCGAGTTCGAGCAACTCGGCCAAGGGCGCAATCCGCGCCCGGAGACGTGGACGGCGAAGGTCGCGCAGCCTCCCAAACTCGCAGACGTGCCGCACCAAGCCGACCTTCGGCCCATCCATCGGTACGCATGCAAGATGGCGACCGGAAGCGGCAAGACCGTGGTCATGGCGATGCTCATGGCGTGGGCGTTCTGCAACCGTGGCGTCACTCCAGGCGACCCGCGGTTTCCTCGCAGGGTGCTGGTCGTCTGCCCAAACCTGACCATCAAGGAGCGGCTGCGCGTGCTGCGTCCGGCTGCTCCGGGCAACTACTTCGAGCAGTTCGACCTCGTGCCGTCGGCGTTGCGTCCCGAACTCGCCAAGGGCAAGGTGCTGGTGACCAACTGGCATCGCCTGAGCCCCGAGTCCGAAGTGATCAAGGTCGGTACCGTGAACGTCGGCAGGATTGGCGAGGAGTCCCCGGAGGCATTCGCTCGGAATCGATTGGGCGATCTGTGGGATGACGAGCCGTTGCTGGTGCTCAACGACGAAGGCCATCACGCCTATCGTCCCGCTGCGGTCGAATCCGCCGAGCGACTGACCGCTCGGGAGCGGGAGGAGCGAGAAGCGGCGACGGTCTGGGTCGATGGACTCGACCGCATCAACGCCGCGTGCGGGATCGACTTCTGCGTAGACCTGTCGGCCACGCCGTTCTACATCCAGGGCAGCGGGTATCCGGAGGGATCCCCGTTCCCGTGGATCGTCAGCGACTTCAGCCTCGTCGATGCCATCGAGTGCGGCATCACCAAGATCCCCCGCCTGCCTGCCAGCGACAACACCGGACGCCCCGACCCCAAGTACTTCAAGCTGTGGGAGCATGTCACGAGGGATCTGAAGTCAGGGGAACGGCTCACCGGCGGCAGGCCGAAGCCGGAAGTGGTGTATCGCAAGGCCCAGGACGCGCTGCTGACCCTCGCCGGAGAATGGAGGGAGCGTTTCGACGACGTTCGGGCTGCCGCGCCCGGGCAAGACCGAACACCCCCGGTGATGATCGTCGTCTGCGACAACACCGACATCGCCACCCACTTCCACCGCATGATTTCCGGGGAGGATGTCGCCGACATAGAGTCGCCGGATGCAGAGCAGTCCAAAGACGGTGGGGCCGCGTCAGGACGGAAAGCGAGGCGGCGGCCGGCGAAGAGCTACGGGTCGGGCCTCGATGGATTCCCCGAGCTGTGGAACCGACCGGACGAGGAGGTCACGCTTCGCATCGACTCCAAGCTGCTCGAAGCGGCTGAGAGCGGCGATCCGGCCGGCACCCGGAGGGAAGCTGCCGAGCACCTGCGCAGGGTTGTCGCCACCATCGGCCGGCCCGGCGAGCCTGGAGCACACATCCGGTGCGTGGTCAGCGTCAACATGCTGAGCGAGGGATGGGACGCCAACAACGTGACGCACATCCTCGGCCTGCGAGCCTTCCACAGCCAATTGCTCTGCGAACAGGTGGTCGGCCGCGGGCTGCGCCGGATGGACTACACGCCCGACCCCGCGACCGGGCTGCTCACCGCGGAGTACGTCGACATCTTTGGCGTCCCGTTCTCAGTGATCCCGTTCAAGGGCCGCGAACCAGAAGCCAAGACGCCTCCGGACGAGCGTCCGAAACACGAGGTTCTGGCGCTTACCGAGCGTGCGGCGTTCGAGATCCGGTTTCCGGTGGTCGAAGGCTACGTCGTGTCGCTGAAGCGCAACCGCGTCGTCTGCGACATCGAGGTGGTCGAGCGGACGGCGATAAAACCGGATACCACCCCTACTGCAGCCTTCCTGCGGCCGCAAGTCGGCTATCAGATCGGCCATCCCGGCGCGTACGGCGGATTCGGATTCGAGACCGTAAACCGAGAGCAGTACTACCAGTCGAACCATCCGCAGACGATCACATTCGAGATCGCCCGAGACGTCGTTCGCCAGCTTGCCGCAACTGCCGAAAACGGGTCGGGACGAGCCAGCCGCGGCACCTTGTTCCCGCAGGTGCTACGGATCGTCCAGGCGTACGTCAGCGAGCGTGTCGACCTGAACGGCGCGCATCCGTGCGAAATCGGGCTGCAGATCTACGCGCAACGCATCGCCGGGATTCTGGCCGCGGCGATCAGGCCGGACGACAGCCAGGATGAGCCGCCGCTGCTGCCTCGGTTGAACCGCTATCAGCCGATCGGCAGCACCGCGCGAGTGCACTTCAAGACCGTGCGGCCGGTGCAGGCCGCGACCGCGAGCCATCTGAACTACGTGGCGTGTGATACGGACTCATGGGAGCAGGCCGCGACATTTCAGCTTGAGCAGCTCGCCGCTGGCGGGGCGGTGGAGTGCTACGCGCGCAACGATCATCTGGAGTTCAGCATCCCATACGAGCTCTTCGGGGAGCCACACGCCTACGAACCGGACTTCATCGTCCGTATGAGCAACGGCGTCCACGTCGTGCTCGAGATCAAGGGTCAGTCGCACGAAGACACGGCGGCGAAACACCAAGCTGCACGACGCTGGGTCGCGGCCGTCAACCAGTGGGGCCGGCTCGGTGAATGGGATTTCCTCGTGTGCTGGGATCCACAGCAGCTCGGTAGTCGCCTGACGGCGATCTTCGACGAGCGCCAGAAGCGGATTCGGGAGACTGCCGCGCGCATCCACAAGCAGGCCCAGAACGACGTGGACAAGCTACGGGCTCAAGGCTGGAAGAAGCAGGACTTCGCGCGAGCACTGGGCGACCTGCTGGGATCTGACGCGAACCATACTGCATGAGCGATAGCGTCCGGCGAGTCGTGCTCGACACGACCGAGATCGTCGCCGCGGGTTCCCGGTGGTTACGCCATGTTGTTCCGACCCCCGATCCCAACCAGAGCCGTCGACTGCTCCTCTGCGTCGCCACACGGCATGTGGGTCTCTATTGTCGGCCGATTATTCGTGAGTACATCGAGAAACTGCTGGAGCGTGGAAGCCCCTCGGAACGGGTGCTGGAAATGGTCGCGTATCTCATCGGTTCATTCGAGGAGGTGACCGTAGTCTCTTCCGTTGCCCCGATACGACCGTCAGATCCCGACGATGAGATCTTCTTGATCTGCGCTATCGACGGGTCCGCCGATTATCTTGTATCCGAAGACAAGCACCTGTTGGACCTGAAAGACAGTTATCAACGCCCCGTAATCGGTTCATGTGCGGACGTTATCGGGATCTTGGACATCTGATTGGAAGGTAAGGAGGGCGATATGAACGGGTTCCGACTTCGAGAAATACACCTCGACAACTACCGTTGTTTCGAGGATCTAAAGCTCTCTTTGGAACGGGACACTACCGTACTGTTCGCCGAGAACGCCGGCGGAAAGACCGCGCTGCTCAACGCCCTCGCGATTGGTCTCGTCGCGTTTCAGATGGGTCCACACAAGACTCTACAGCTCCATCCGCATGGCGACCCGACCGTGCGCACACTTGACACGAAGGGGCGGCGCGAGGCAGTCGGGCCGTGCCAACTGTCCTGGACTGCGGACGTGGGAACCTCGGAAAAGGTCAAGTGGTCGACGGCAGCGCATCCGGAGTCCTGGCGGATCACCAAGCGGCACCGGGCGATTCTCGAAGCAATGGAGAGGGTCCGCGCTCCTGAGATGCGTTGGCCACTGTTCGCGTGGTATGGCGTGGACCGCCTGGTGCGGACCCGCGAACGCCGTCGCGCGATTCAGCGCACCGCGGATCGATGGGAAGCCTACGCCTCCGCGCTCAATCCGAACCTTGATGATGGCCAGCTCCTGCAATGGCTCCGTGATGAAATGCTCGGAGACGTGGTCCGGAGGCAGGAGGCCGTACCCGAGCGCCTCGCCGCCGTGATGGAGGCCACGGCCCGCGCGACGCCCGGCGTTGCCAACGCCTGGTACGACTCGGTGGAACAGGCTCCGGTCGTGCGCTTCGAGAACGGGCATGTGGCGCCCTGGACCGAACTCTCCGGTGGCCATCACGCGTACATCGCGTTGGTCGCCGACATCGCCCGCCGTGCCGTCATGCTCAACGAGTTCGACGGCGCCGACGCGCCCGCGCGAGTGGAGGGCGTCGTGCTCATCGACGTGCCCGATCTCCACCTCCACCCACGATGGCAGCGGGTGGCACTACCGGGTCTTCGCAGTGCATTCCCGAGGCTGCAACTGGTCGTCACCACCCACTCACCGCAGGTACTGAGCAGCGTCGAGAATCGCCAAGTACGCCGACTCGTGGACGGGGCGCTTCAGGAATACCCCGTGTTGGTCGAGGGCCGAGACACGAACGCGATCCTCCGCGAGTACATGCACAGCGAGGACCGAAGCGCGGAGGGTACCGAAGTGTTGCGGACGCTCCACGACTACATCGACCGGGGTCGCCAAAAGGAAGCCGAGGCGTTGTACCGGAAGCTGCTTGCTCGTTGGGGAGACCTCGACCCCCACCTGATTGAAGCCAAGGTGCTCCTGGACCTGGAAGAGTAGGGTGCAGAGTATCTCGAAGCCATGGCCTCCCGGAGATGTCTATCCGGACGGCCACGAGCCGGCGAGCCAACGCGACGCCGAGGCCTCACGCTTGGCGGCGCTGCCGTACGCTCGTGACCAAGTGTCCTTTGCGCGCTCGAGTGCTGCGCAGCATCGTCAACCTGAACGATCCGGCGCTCGTCAAGGCGCGGTCGGCCGCGGTCCGCGGCGAGCGCAAACGCTTGGCGAAGGACTTCGAGAACAGGACCGGGACCAGGGACGAGCGCGAGGAGCGGGCCTCTCAGCTCCTCGGCAGGCGTCACCTTCCCGAGTTCGTGAGCATTCGCGTCGCATGGCTGCGGAAGACGCTGGGCCGAGGCCGGTGATGCTGGCGCCCGTCACGATCACCCGACTGGAGAAGGCCGCGACCGACGACGGCTTCGACCTCGATGTGGAGCGCACGGCCGATTGGCTCTCCTTCGGCAGCACCCAGACATTGATGCGCATTTGGCTCACGGCCATCGGAGAATCCCAGTTTCTCGCTGCGATGTCGCGGGCCGACGTCCTCGACGGGTTGTCGGGCCTCGGCGTGGCGTTCACCAACCCGGTCCCGAGCGGTGCCGCCGGCGCGCTGAGCGTCAGCGACGTTGCCACACTGCATCGCCTGTTGCGCCGCGCGTTCCAGCTCTCGCGCACGCTGCCGGACGCGTTGCTCCGTGTCTTCCAGGACGAGACCGCGTACCTGCCACGGGCGACGGAAGCCGAACGCTTGGTAGTCCAGCGCGCCGGTCAGGACATCTTCCGCCGCGGTCTGTTGGAGTATTGGGATGGCCGTTGCGCGATCACCGGCCTTGCGGTGCCCGAGCTCTTGCGCGCCAGCCACATCAAGCCCTGGGCCGCGTGCCACACGGACGCGGAGCGGCTCGACATCTTCAACGGCCTTCTGCTGGCGTCTCATCTCGATGCGGCGTTCGACGCCGGCTTCATCACGATCGCAGAGGACGGAACGGTGCTCGTCTCGAGCATGCTCCCTCTCGACGCCCGGCCAGTCCTTGACCAAGCGTCCGACGAGCTGTCCGATCGTCATGCGCGGGTTCACATGCCGCGTATCACGGAGGCGAACGGATACCATGCTTTCGGTTGCTCTCCGCGCGGCTCTCGGTTGCTTTCGGTAGCATAATCTGTTTCGGGTGTTGCTATTGTAGGATCATCGTTGACGGGGTGATGCTCGATTGACGGTCGCGTTCAGGTGCTTATAGTCTCTCTCTGTAGCGTTCAATAGTGGTACGTGGAGAGGTATGTCACGCATGGCAAGTAAGCTGAATGAGCGGAAGGTGAGGACGGCGGGTCCGGGGGTGTACGGCGATCAATTCGGGCTCCGGCTCCGGGTGCTGGCATCCGGCGCTCGAACGTGGGTATGGAGGGGCACCGTGAACGGCAAGCGCGTTGACTACGGGCTCGGCGGATGGCCGGTGGTGACGCTGACGGAGGCGCGGGACGTGGCGCTTGAAATGAAGCGGGCGGCGTTCCGGGGCGACGATCCGCGAGCGGTTCGAGGTCGGCGCGGAGTCCCCACTTTCGGCGAGTGCGCGGAGAAGGTGATCGTCATGCGGGAGCCGGGGTGGAAGGACTCCGGGCGGACGGCTGACCAGTGGCGTAGCAGTCTCAAGGACTACGCGGGCGCGCTGGCACCGATGCCGGTGGACAAGGTGACCGCGGCGGACATCCTCGCGGTGCTCAACCCGGTATGGCACCGGCGACCGGAGACCGCGAACCGGGTACGGGTGAGGATCTCGACGATCCTTCGGTGGGCGGTCGCGCAAGGGCTCCGGTCGGACGATCCCTCCGAGGCGATCAAGGCGGCGCTGCCGAAGAACGGTAACGGCGGTGAGAAGCGCCACCACGCGGCCGTAGCGCACGCTGACGTAGCCGACGTGCTCCGGGCGGTGCATGGAAAAAACACCGGGCATGGTGGGGGACGCGCTTGGCGATCATCTTCGCCACGCTCACGGCGACCCGGAGCCGGGAGGCGCGGGAGGCTCGATGGTCGGAGATTGATCTCGACGCGAAGGTCTGGACGGTGCCGGGCGTCCGCTCGAAGGTGGGCAAGGATCACCGGGCGCCCCTGTCGTCGGCAGCCGTGGCGGTGCTCGATGAGGCTCGCCAGCTCGGCAAGGGCGGCGACGTGATCTTCTCGCGGGCGCGGGGAACTGACCCCGTAGCGGGCGCGGTGCTCATGGCGCTGCTGCGCGATCTGAACACCGGCACCACGCTTCACGGCATGGCGCGGGCGAGCTTCCGGTCATGGTGCGCTGATCGTCGAGTTGACCGAGAGGTCGCGGAGATGGCGCTCGGTCACGTGGTCGGCGGGGTCGAGGGCGCCTATCAACGCTCGGACTTATTCGAGAACAGGCGCCAAGTTATGCAGGATTGGGCGGACTACATCATGCCAGCGTAGATATCCTTTCGCGTTTTTTCGCGACGCCACGAAGAAATATCAATCGCGTTTCTTCGGTGGCGTCGGTTTTTTCGCGTCGTCACGAGAAATAGCGTTCGCATAGCTGGCAAGTATAGGTTGTTATCAGGCGGCAAGTGTGATTATAGTTGAGAGCATGGCAACGACAGGGACGAAGGAGCAACTCCTCAAGACTCGGGACGTTACGGCGCGGCTCAACATCGACCGATCGACGTTGCAAAGGTGGATCGGTCTGGGGCGCTTCCCTCCGCCGATCAAGCTGGGTCGGTGCCACGCGTGGACTCCGGCCGATCTCGAGCAATGGATGAAGACGGCGCGGAAGCGGGTAGCGGCTCCGGCAGCGTAGGGATGAGGACAGAAAAGCGCCCCGCCGGGGGACACGAGCGAGGAGACCGACGGGGCGCTCAACGAAAGCCGATGGACTATTCGGCTATGAGGACCGTACTACTAAAACCCATTGACCGGCAAACGCGGCCGGGGGAGGCGCACCGGGACTACTGATTGAGAGGTGGTCCCGGCGCACCATGAAGCGCTGGCGGCGGTGTCAATACGGCTGGGGCGCTGTCGAGAACACCGGACTACCAGCGAAAGGGCACGGGCGAGTCTGGCCGAGATAACCGTTGATACTCGGTACCCTACGGGACCGGCAGAACCCCTCGGGGGCTGTAGGCGCGGTGGCCGTCTTCCATTGGTGTAGAGGGCCTTCTGTCGGACGATAAAGAAAGCTCACGGCTGCTACTCGAAAAGGCTCTACCCGAGCATTTTGAGGTGCGGAGAACCGCCCCGCCTAAGGGGGTTCTCTGCACCCCGTAGGATACCAGAGCATCTGTTACCGGAGGTAGCGTTGGCGTGACTGGCAGTAGGGGCGGCGCCGCGCCCCGGCGCGGATTTTCGCTTGACGACAACGAGTCACGCTGGCCGGGATAAAGAAGGGGTGACACGTTGTCACCCCTTCGTAGTTCAGTTCACGATAGGCAAAAGAAATAGGACAGGAACCCTTATGCCGTGGGCGGCAACATGACGGTGCGGGGTCGAGCGCTGGCGGCGATCTGATAGGGTCTCCGGCATGGCAGCGTTCGGACTCGGATTGATCGTCTTCGGCGTGCTCGTCTTCGCGGCCGTGGTCTGCGGCTCACGGACTCGGCAGATAGAGCGGCGCGGCTCGACCGGCGCGGGGCGTGCGGCGCTCCGGGCGTATCGCGTGGCCGGTGACGTGCGGGCGATCGCTCGCGGTCCGGGCGCCTACGGTCGGCGCGTGGTGCGGCGCTCGGCGTTCCGGGCGCTCCGGCGGCTGTAGCGCTAGTGACTTTCGTTTGACGGCGGCTTGTCCGGGTCCGTAGGTTCGGGGCATGGCAAGCAAGAGTTACGGGGACAAGCTCCGTGCCGAGTTGCACGATACGACGGACCACGGCGGCAAGCCGGAGGTCGATAGGTGGCTCGCGCTGGCGGTGCTGATAATGACGGAGGGGCGGGCGTCGGCGTCGCGCGATGATAGGGCGCTAGCTTTGCGCGTTCTTCGGACGTGGGGGGGCAATCCGGTCGACAAACGCACCGACTAACACCACCACGGGGACCCCTGGGGCGATCTGAAAACACGGGGGCCTACGGAGCGGGGGAGGGTGCCGGCGGCCGTGAACGTGAGACCCGTTAGACCGACGGATAGGATCTATATATGCAGGTATTGTACTTGGTAAAAGCAGTCACAGAGCGAGGCCACGCTGAAAATATACTCGACGGTAGCCTTCGCTTCGGTCCGTTGAAATGTTATGCAAAGAGAGAGGACGAAGAGGAAGGTACCGACCGTATTGATCCCGATGAAGGTTCAATAGTAGTCCAGTCTGGCCGTATGTTGGGCGTTACGGTAAACGGTCTTCCAAACAAGGATATCAAGAGTATTAGCTCTCAGCTTTGGCACATAATTAGCAGATGTCATGTGCTGTGCATGTTCGCAGGACAAGTGGGAAAGGTCGAGTTCCCGAGCCATTTATTTGCAAACAAAATGGGCGAATATGGATATGCGGTCTTTATCAGGGATCCTGATGCGTTCATTGGGCGACTAACGAAGGCGTTGGCGCTCAAGAAATACAAATATCGAAACGACTTGGTCAATTACTACAATAGAGGCCGAGATAACGTTGGGATAGATGACCTTGGGTCGCTATTCAACCTGGAGGTGCCCTTCCATAAGAGGTCATATTTTAGCTACCAACAGGAGTACCGTGTGGCACTACTTGGGGCCGGTAGTGACGGGGCCGTTTTCCTGGACATTGGAGATATCAGGGATATCGCGGTGTTGATGGAGACCAAGAACGTGAATAGTAGTCTCGGCCCGCACTTCAGAGAGAAGCGCGGCTAACCGCCGACCGTTCGCCGTATGCCCCTATCCGGAGAAGCGAAGCGCGCTTATCAACGTGAGAATATGCGGCTCCGCAGGGCGCGCAAACGTGGGGTAACCCGGCGCCCGGCTCCGGTACTCCCGGCCGATCTGGCGGGGTGGTGTTCTGCGCTGGCCGTCAGGCAAGGCGAAGGTGTCGGCGACCCGCTCCAACTCTGGCCGTGGGAAGTCGACCTACTGGACCGGCTCGAAGCTCTCCCCGGTGGGGAGCTTGGGCTCACCGTGGCCGCGGGCGCTGGCAAGACCACGCTATCCGCGGCGGTATGCGCGGCGGCTGTCGCGGGTCTGGTCGCGCAACCGAGAGGGACCGTTATCGGCGTTGCGGGATCGTTCACGCAAGCGTTGATCTTGGCCGACCACGTACAAGCGTTCCTGCGGCCGGTGACGGACGCGGACCACTCGTATCCAGCAAGCGCAGCGCTGTCCGTACTGTTTGTCTCTGACTCGGTTCCTTCGCACGTCATGCGATGCTCGCCTCCAGTGTAGTCAGAACAACCATGATCGACCACGCTCGTGCCACAAGAGAGCAGCGACTCTGCTTCGATCTTGGGGGCGCGCACGGCAACTCCGGCATGAACAGCAGCGCCGCCGACGAGGTGGAGTGGACGAGCCCGTGCGGGGCGTTGAACGCCCCCACGTCGTGCGCCGTGCACGCGTCGAGGTCGAGCTTGTCCACGCCGATGCCGGCCCGGCCGATTGCAACCAGGTCGGCAGCGCCGCCGGCGAAGGCCGACGCGCGCAGCCAGGGCCGGCAGACGATGATCGCGTTGTGGGACCGGACATGGACTGCCGTGATCTCCAGGTGATAGAGCCGGTCCGTGTAGCCGTCGTCGCCGGGGGTGAGACCCAGGTCGGCGAGGAACCGGTAGCGCACCCACGGGTGCGGGTCGCGCAGGTCGGTGGCCAAGTCGCCGATGGGCCGCCCGTCCACGTCGCGGAAGTCGCCGGTGAAGACCACGGTGAACGGCCGCATGTGCCCTCCCGCCGCTGCCGTGGCGGCTACCGGATCCGTTCCGCCAGCAGCAGCTCGCTGGTGAGCGCCCTGCCGAGGCGCACGGTGATGCCGTCCATGGTGAGGGTGCGCCCGTCAGCCTGGAACGACTCGCCGCCGGTGTCCAGGGTCACGCGGTAGCGCCCTGACGCGTCGAAGATCACATCCTCGATGTCGCCGGAAGGGACGTTCGCGACGGGCCTTCCACGTATTGACAGTCCCGGAGCCGGGCGGTAGGCTGCTCGACTGGGGTGCTATGCAAACTTCCACAGAGCTGAAAGCCGAAAAGAAAGGAGCTCTCCTCCGCAACGTTTCCTTAATTCAGCAAATAAGAAAACATGCCGCTCTCTATCTGCTGCTTCTTCCTGTCATTATTGGTCTTATAATCTTCAAATACGTTCCCAGCATCGGAGCGATTACCATACCCTTTACTAGGTACAGCATAGTGGACGGCTTTTTCGGAAGTGACTGGGTGGGTCTCAAGTGGTTCATCCAGTTCATGCAGAGCCCGTTCTTTCCTCGGCTTCTGAAAAACACCTTTCTTCTCGGCTTCTACAGTCTCGTTTTCGGCTTCCCCGCTCCGATCCTGCTCGCTCTCCTGCTGAATGAAATTCACTACGGGCCTTTCAAGAGAGTCGCCCAGAGCATCACCTACCTGCCGCACTTCGTTTCTGTCGTAATCATCGTTGGTATGCTATATAGTTTTTTCGGTCACGACGGGTACGTGAATCGCATCTTGGCAGGTCTTGGCATAGGGGCCGTGGATTTTGTCAACGATTCACGGTGGTTCAGACCGATATATGTCATCTCCGGAATCTGGCAGAGCATTGGCTGGGGCTCCATTGTTTTCCTTGCCTCCCTGTCGAGCATAAATCCGGAGCTGTATGAGTCTTCCTATTTGGATGGGGCCAATAGGGCCCAAAGGGCCATCTACATCACGCTTCCCGGCCTGGCACCGACGATAACCATCTTGCTCATTTTGAACGTCGGTCAGATCATCAACGTGGGGTTCGAAAAGGTTTTTCTCATGTCCAACCCGGGAATCTACAGCGTGGCTGACGTGTTTTCCACTTATGTCTACAGGAGGGGTATTCTCGGTTTGGACTACTCTTTCGCGGCTGCCGTCGGGCTGTTCAATGCGGTGCTGGCCCTTGCGCTCGTTGTGGCGACCAATTACATAAGTCGGACGGTGAGCGAGAACAGCTTATGGTAGGTGATCAAAGATGAGATACAGGCACAACCCGAGCTCATCAGCCTTTGATGTCGCCAATCACCTCTTTTTTATTCTCCTGATCGTTTCTTTCATATTTCCTTTTGTCTACATATTCTCGGTATCGATAAGCGGATACGCGGAGATCACGCTGAATGCCGTAAAGCTCCTTCCGAAAGGCGAGCTCCATCTGAACTCGTACCGTATCCTCTTGATGGCCACCAATATCGAAACGGCTTACGCCAACAGCGTTCTGTACGCGGTTCTCACGGTCATCCTGACTGTTTTTTTCACCAGCGCGGCTGCTTTTGCCCTCGAGCGTCAGTCGCTGCCGTTCAGGAAAGTCATACTCGTCTTCATCGTGCTGACCATGTTCGTTCCGACCAATATGATCCCAAGTTTCTTGGTGATGATCGGAATCGGACTCTATAATACGAGATGGGCGATCGTCCTCCCCTCGTGCTTCAGCGCGTGGTATATCTTCATTATGAGAGCGAATATCAGGTCGACGATAGGCTCGGATCTGAGAGATGCAGCCTACCTGGACGGTGCCGGGGATCTGTATGTTTATCTGCGTATTGTTCTTCCCCTCATCAAACCCATTCTGGCGACGATCGGGCTGTTTGCCGCCGTGGAGAGCTGGAACAACTACGCGGGCCCACTGATCTACTTGACCGACGCCACGAAGTTTCCGTTACCGCTGATACTTCAGAGGATCCTCCTGGAAGGACGGGTGGGCAAATACACCGGGTCTTTCCAGAGCAATCTGCAGTCGGGTCCTTTGCGGGATGTCTCTCTCGAAGGATGGGTGGGTCCCGGGTTCTTCAAGTCCTTCAAGTTTGCGGCTATCATTCTGACCATATGGCCCATCATTGTGGTCTATCCGTTTATCCAAAAATATTTCGTCAGAGGAATCTTGGTAGGGTCAGTCAAAGACTGAAAAGCCCGTTCGGCAGTGTATGCCAGCGGTCGTGTCCGAAGAGGGGACAAGAGCACACATGTCACTCTGTGGCGATGCGCTGTATCTCCGCTTCCAGGAGAAATATCTGACTGCGCTCGGCGGAGTCTGCCGGCACCGGCTTCCAGCCGTAGGGTGTGCGATCGTACACCAGATAGATGCGGTTCGGTGAAACCTCGAGGATCGCGGTATATGAGGTTGTCTGGCCCTTGGTGCTCGCCGGTTGAGGGCCCAGAATCCGATCCCTTTCGATATGCAGTGGTCTGTCCAGGGCCGTGTTGTGCCAGTCCAATACGTCGATGGGGTGCCACTCGGCGGCTCTCTCATCAGTCGAAAGCCAGAGAAAGACACCCGGTCTCCCTGTAGAGAGCGCGAGCACGTCGTTGTGCAGTCGACAGATCTGCGGCGCCACGCTCCACGCCGGAAGAAAGTCGATTGCGGTCCAGCTTCGGCCACCGTCACTACTGTAGGTGCGAGTGAGCCACTGGTCCGGCTGCTTGTGGTGTTGCCCAACCCGCATGACGCTCATCAGGTCGCCGTTTGGAAGTTTGACGAGACAGGGCTCGCCAAAACCCTCCAGGCCGAGGGGCGCATCGTCCGGGACTGCGACTGTAGACAGATACTGCCAGTGATGGCCCTCATCCCTGGAAACCACGGCCGCGACGCTCCACCTTTCGTCGCCACAGTATTTGAGACTCATCAAGCTCAGCCACGCACCGCCGTCGACGATCAGGATGTCGCTGAACCAGTTGATCATGGTCCATGATGTCCGGCTCGCGAGCCTCCAATGATCCACCTCTCTGGGAAACCCCTTCACGATTACGCCCCAGGGCTCGACCGCATAACGCCTGCCGCCCTGGTCGTAGCACCAGTGGTGCGCGAGGAAGCTCTGCCCATGTGGCGACGGGCCTGGTCTCAGGAAGGACGAAGCACCGACGATGCGACCGTCGGACAGACTGATTCTCGGCTCGCCGCCGCCGTTGTGAAACCCATTCACGTCGTACGCAAAGGCGAACGTGCGGCCTTCGTCAATGGACAGGTAGACGGCCTGTGAATTGTGCTCGTTATCGTGACGGTCCGCATTCAGACTGTGGTTCAGCATGAGCTCGCCGGTCGAGAACTTCAGCAAATCCGGGTACCAGCACCGGCCTCGAGACGTCTCAGCCACGACGCGCGGCGTGCTCAGGATGACGCGCAGACCAGCTAGCGTGATTTCCTGCTTTGCCATCGCAAATGTGCGCGAATCCGGATACCGACTGCGCGCGTCAAGTGACCTCAAAGCCTCTCTGCTGTGATGCGCCGGCCGTACTTTTGTCGTATCTTGCGAGGCATCCTGTTGCCCTGAGCATCGAATTCATCGTCTGCGTAGGCGCAGTACAACGTATCCGAACCCGTGACGGCAAACTCGATGTGAGCGTTGCCGTAGCAATCGGCCGCGACGACCGTATGCGACCAGGCCAGACCGGAACCGGTGAGATCGAAACTGATGCGGTTATTGGGGCGTCCGTAGGCACATGCCAATACCCCGTTGGGCATCTGGCGGATTAGGGGGGCATTGCCGGTGGGCGTGGTGCGCACCGGGTACGACCACGTGCGGCCGTCGTCCCACGAGCGGCACGCCCACAGGGGACCGTCATCGCTACCTCCGTTGCGCAGCAGGGCTATGAGCGAGCCGTCATGCAGACTCGCTACGCTCGGTTCGCAAAAACCCTCGTCGCCGAGCTCGGGGAGTGCTGCTATGGTACTATAGTAGTGCCAGTTGAGCCCTCCATCTTCGCTCCGCAGCAGCCAGGATCGGTACTTGAACTGCCTGGGCCACTCCTGGGGATATTTCAAATAGCCTCCGAACATCCGATAATCGAACCATACGACGTCCTGCTTCAAGCTGCCGTACATCGGCACGAGGAGGGTGCCGTCGGGTAGTCCGACAATGTTGAGCCCCCTGATGCTGCCAGGGCCGATTTCCTGGTTTCCCTCGTCCACCAGGTTCGTGCCGTCTTCCAGATGTACGGTGACATCCAGAACCTCCCGGGTTTGCCAGCCATCCAGGCTCCGGCAAAGCCGCCCGCTGTAGAGACCGGGCCCGACTTCCCGGCAGTTGGTGGCCATCACCAGTGTGGCTGGATCCTGCTCCTTGGACCAGGTCGACGGGTCAGCCGGTGTGGATGACTCCCACGATCCGCCACCCCCCTGAAGGTTTGGACAAGGCGTCCATGTGTTGCCATCGTCCGTGCTTCGGAATTCGGAGCAGACGAGGGTTCCGTCCGGGAAACGCCGCAGGCGAGCGGTCGATCCTATGCCGATGGGAATCGGGTCGGAAACGGTGATGCGAAGCTGCCGCTCAGGCGCGAAGTTGCGCTTCGCGTAGTTCCGTACGGTCACCGGTCGGTTGTCGGGCATGACCATCCGTGCCAGGAACGCGCTCCGCTCTTCTTTCTTGGAATGGTAGAACCGGCGATCGTCCGTGATCGTGTCATGGGCCAGCTTGACGAGCAGCAGGTTCCAACCTTCCTTCAGGTCGACGGCATATTCGTCCAGATCCCATTGGGGGTACCGATGTGGACCGGAATACACGCCCACCTCCCGGCCGTTCAGGAAGAGCTTGTAGCGGCCCTCACAGCTCGCCCGCAGTGTCATTCCGCGCATCTCGCCAGGTGCATGTACGTGTGCGGCGATGAAGTAAAACGAGTAGTCGTCCGGCAGATCAGGCTGCCATGAGTCCTTCCGTGGCCAGCCTATCGCGCTGTATCCCGCGTATCCGCCCATACGCTGTCCGCAACGGGGGCAGCTCTTCGCTTCCATCTCCACCTTTTCGTCGCACCGCGGGCAATGCGGCTCACGGGGGTTGCCGTCTTCGGTTTGCGATGGGTCCAGATTCACCCAGTACGGCATGAGCGTGTCATCCCGTGTGTATGCTTCGATGGGCAGGTGAGCGTAACCCGGAGGCAAGACCGCCTTGGGATAGTCCGGGTGCCGGGGCAGGTACCATTCGTGCAGGAGCGCGCACGGCACGATCCTCTCAGGGTAGCGCCAGTGGGTCCGGAGACAATATGTTTCCCACCGCATCCATGCGCCGTTCTTGACCATGTCGCGGGGGTCGGACACCGGCTTGACGTCCGGCTTCAGGTTCGCCTCGTCCGGGACGGCCTCCTCGTTCAGAACGATGTCCCAGTCACCCGACTCCGCGGCGGCTCGCGTGCCAGGAGCCATGGGGAAAGGCCCATGAACATACCATTGACGCAGGAAATTCTTCGATTGAACAAATCCGGATTCATTCGGGTCCCCAAACGACAAGAAATTCTCACAAAGGAACTCGTTCAACTCCTGGATCCTCCTGTTTCAAAGGTCAGTTCGGGTCAGCCGCAGAACACGACCGCCTGGTAGGTTAACGTAACCGGGGTGTCCAATCACGGGATTGGACACCCCGGGATGATGCGAAGCCCCTATTGGACTAATTTCGCATAGCGGTCGTAGGCGGCGGAATAGATCTCGATCACCTCTTCGACACCCAGCTTCTTCAGTTCGTTCACGTAGTCATCCCATTCGGTGAGGGGCCGTTGCCCCGTGACGAATTGGATGACGTTCTCACTCGCATAGGTCTCGATATCCGTCTGTAGCTGCTTGATACTGTCGAACTCATCGTCGGCGAACGTGAGAATCGGATGAGCCGCTCTGACCGTACCGCTGCCCTCCACATAGTCGATGTCCGCCTCCCACAAGTCCAGGGCGAGCAAGTTCCCTCCGGCTTGCTTTATCCTCGCCCGGTTGAAGAAGACGGCCCTGGTCTGGAGTGCGCCCCGGAAAACGACCATGCCCTGTTCCTGTGCCCAGGTGCCCGCGTCGCTCCCTTCCGGGATATTGAGGAACCGCACTCCGTCGTCCGTTCGTTCAGCCGTCTCTCCGATGTTCCCGAACATGGTCCAAACAGAACCCTCTTCGGTGTACTGCCAATCTACAAACGGCAGAATTCTGTCAACATGCTCGGTGTCGGCGCTGAGTTTCCAAATGCTCTCATTGACGTGGGTATAGTCATCGGTGGTGTAGTAGCGGGTGCCATGGAATTTCGGAACGATAAACGAAATCCACCAACTGGACTCATCTTCAGGAGTCCCGCCCAGCGATGTCTTCTGCCTGAATTGATCCACGGTGAAGAGGGACTTGCCCGCTGCCATATTCTCGCGCCACGGGTCCTCGCTCATGGTGAACCAATCAGGATGCATGAGGCCTTCGGCATAGTTCTTCGCCATGAATTCCACCATGAGACGGTAGGTTTCCTCCATGGGTCCGAATACGTACCTGTCTTCAAAACGATTCAGGTAGAAGGATCGGTCGGTGCCGAAAATATAGAGATGCGTGCGCAGACCCCTGCGCGTCACCCAGGGATAGCTGTCGGGATTGTCGTTCTTGAACATCTTGAATATCTCATAGAGGTCATCGAAGGTCTCTATGTCCGTCCGCGGATCTATCCCGTAGTCCCTCACCTTGGGTGATATCAGGGGTGCATAGAAGAAGTAGGGGAACTCCGAAACCCACGGCGTGACGTACTGATGTCCATCATTCGCCGTCATGGCCGCGTCCCACTCCTTGTACTCCGTACGCAAACGACTGACGTTTGGCATGATGTCGAATTTCGTATCGAGCGGAAAAAGCACTCCTTGTGGTCCGTAATCGAGTGCCTCGAGTCTCGACATGATCGCGTTGCCATACATCAGATCGGGAACCTGGCGCGATGCAATCAGAGTTTGCAGCATCTTCTTGTCGCCATTGATCGGTTCCACAGTGGCATTCATCCTCTTGCCGATGTCCTGGATGATGTATGTGTCCGCGGCTAGGGGGATTCGCGTGGGGCCGACCATCAACTGGATGACGGGCTTCTCCTCTGCCGCCATTTCGGTGGAAGCACTCGCGAACAACGGTTGAGTGGATGCCAGGAGCAAGAACAGGACGACGCCCAGACTCGAAGCGGCGTTTCTGCGCAGCGATCGCTGCATAATTGTACCCTCCAGTCGAGCACTTTAGCACCCGGCTCCGGCACGGTCAATAGGCGGAAGCAGCAATCTCCGCATAGGGTTTCGCGCGGAGGTCGACCTCGGGGGCGTGGGGTGGCGGTACGGGCGCGCGCGCCGGTGGTCCGGTCCTCCAGCGCGAGCATCGGGTGGCGGTGGCGGTTGCGCAGGAAACGCGACCCGATGTAGTAGCCGGCGTGGGGCAGATCGGGCCAACGGAAGCCGGTTCGGGCCGCTGAGCTTCAGCCGCGCACGGCGACGAAGAACAGGCGGAGGAAGGGGTAGAGTGTGGTGCCGTCGGGGCGCGGAGGGTACGCGCGCCTGAGCCGCTCTCGGTACCGGTCCAGGAAGGTGGCACGGTCCGCATCGCCGAGGCCCGCCAGGATCGGGCGCAGGCTGGTGGCGGTGACCCATTCCAGAACGGCGTCCGTGCCGGTGAGGGCGTGCAGGTACTCGGTGGTCCAGACATCGAGGTGGACGGCGTCCGCGGCCAACAGGTCGTAGTAGAAGCCGGGGTCGTGCAGCGAGCGGCTCGCCATAGCGCGCCGCAGCTCGGCACCGCCAAGCGGGGTGCCTCCCGCGCCCCCGTCGGCAAGCGTTTCGCGCATGAGGCGATGCGATGGCAGGTCCCAGCTCATCGGCGCCTGCACCGCCAGACATCCGCCGGGTGGCAGCAGCGACCAGAGGCGGGGGATCAGCGACCGATGGTCGGGCAGCCAGTGAATCACCGCGTTGGAGAAGAGCAGCGACGGAGTCGCCTTCGGCTGCCACTCCGCGAGGTCGCCGTGTTGCCAGTGCACCCGCGACGGAGTGGCGCGTGCCTGCTCCAGCATCTGCGGCGAGTGGTCCATCCCGATGACGGCGGCGGCCGGCCAGCGATCGGCAAGCATGCGGGTGACGTTGCCGCTGCCGCAGCCGAGGTCGTAGATGTGGGCCGGGTGTGCCAGCGGGATCCGCCCCATGAGGTCCACGGCCGGCCGCAGGCGGTGGTCGGCGAATTTCAGGTACTGCCCGGGGTCCCACGAGTCTCCGGCGACGTCGCGTGCGTGCGGCACGTGCGGCTGGTCGCGGCCCATGGATCAGTCCCAGTCGAACAGGATGCTCATCCAGCCCGCGGTGCCGTCCAGCACCTGCCGGTAGAGCTGCGGAGCCTGCTCCGGTTTGGCGACGTGACTGATGAGAGGATCCACCCGCAGCGTTCCCTGTGCGATCAGGCGCATGATCGCGCGGCGGTTGCGGCGCCGGGTCCAGGGGAACTTCGGATGGGGATTGTCCTCCAGCCCGCGTCCGTAGACGCCGCGGATGTCCAGCTCGCGGCGCAGCAGCTCGGTCTGCAGGCCGAGCTCGACCGTACCCGGCGGGCTGCCGACCAGGATGACCTTGCCGCGATCGCCCGCCGCCTGCATGGCCGGCACCAGCACCGCCGGATCGCGGGCCGCGTGGAACACGCACTGCGCGCCGCCGCCGGTCAGGTCGCGAATGGCCGCGACCGGATCATTGCCGGACGCGTCGATAGTGTGCGTGGCACCGCTGCCGCGAGCCAGCTCCAGCCGCTGCGCGTCCAGATCGACCGCGATGACAGGGTGGGCGCCCGAGATACGGCACAGAGCCGTGGTGAGCTGGCCGACCACGCCCTGGCCGAAGATGGCGACCGATTCGTCGATCTGCAGCTCGGCGCGCCGGATGCCGAGGAGCGCCACGTCACCGAGCACAGCGAAGGTGGCCTGTTCGTCGTTGAGCTCCGCCGCGTCGTGCTTGATGGGCTGCATCGATGCGCGCAGCTCGGACAGCCCCTCCTGCCCGGTGAGCCAGTGGCTGCCGTGGTTGCCGAACGCCAGCACCCGGTCGTGCACGCGGTAGGTATCCACCCCGGGGCCGCATGCCTGCACGGTGCCGACCACCGTATAGCCTGTCGGCCGGCGCTCGCTGTTCGCTGCGAGCAGGGCGTTCTTTTCGGATCCGGCGCTCACCTGGCTCCGCGAGACGCGCACCAGCACCTGGCCGGGACCCGGCTCCGGAACCTCGAACGAGTCGATCTCGATGTGGCCGTCGACGGCCACCAGACGGCGTCCTTCCATCAGCCGAACAGGCGGTTGGGGCGGCGCCAGCGCACGCGGGCCAGTAGCGTCTCGCCCTGATAGCCGGCCGCCGGGAGGCACTCTCCGACCGTGACGATCGATTCGTCGGCGGAGACGGCCGTGGTGTGGAAGTTGCCCATGCGGGGAACGCCGTCGGGGTCGTTCACGCCGTCGCCCTTCATGGGGAGGACGACCCGCTCGGTGTCGCGTCGCAGGCACAGCCGGTCGCGGTCCACCTCCGCGACCCAGAGCGGAGAACGCCAGCGGAACACGTTGCGGTTCGCCTCCGTCCGGCGCGTGTAGACCAGATGGAGCGCGTCGCTGTGCGGGAGCCAGCGTTGCTGCGTGGTCGACATCATCAGCGGCTCGCCGTCCTCCCAACACCAAGGCCGCAGCGGCTCCCAGTGAAGGCCGTCGGCAGAGCGCGACACGTAGCCGCGGTCGTCCTCGGCCCGCACGGTGAGGAAGAACGTATCGCCGGCGCGGGTGACGCTCGGTTCCAGCAGGCCGCGGCGGACCGGCAACTCGTGGTGGGATCCCTGCTCGGCCACCCGCAGCTCGGCGCCGTCGAACGCGCAGCGCACCGTGCATACGGCGCGGTGGGTGCGCCCCAGGGGACCGAAGGTCAGCGGCACGATCACGTCGCCGGCTCGCTCGCCGTCACGGTGGTCCAGGGTCACCCGCTGCGAGCAGTTGCTGGTGTACAGGGCGGAGGCCAGCGGTTCGTCCCACGGCAGCCGCTTGCGGCCGCTCCAGCGGCCGGTCGCCGGGTCCAGGACGGAGTAGACGACGCAGCGCCCCCGGTCGGGCATCGTCAGGACGTCGTCGCGGTAGTAGACGTTGAACGCCAGCAGCAGCACGGTGCCGGTCGGCCGGTGGTACTCGGGCACCGCATCGCAGACGCCTTCCTCGATGCCGTCGTCGCGCTGGCGGCGGCCGAGCTCGGGAATGGGCTGCGGGTCGTTCCACGAGCGGCCGCCGTCCGTGGAGGTCATCCAGTGGATGTGGCCGAACACGTCGGACCCGGAGATGCTCTGGCCGGTCATCACGAGCTGCGTTCCGTCGCGGTGCGGTACCGAGCACGCGCGCGGGTGGAACCACAGACGGCCGCCGTCGTAGGTGCTGGAGATGACCTCGGTCGAGATGGACTCGATCATTACAGCGGCTTCCGGGGACGGATGACGTTGAGCAGCGGCTCGCCCGCTCCAAAGCGGCGCAGGTTCTCGGCGACCATGTTGCGGATCTCCGCCTGGAAGAACGGTGATTCCGGCGAACAGTGCGGGGACAGCAGCAGGTTCGGAGCGTCGCGGAGCGGATCGTCGGCCGGCAGCGGCTCCGTTTGGAACACGTCGAGCGCGGCGCCGCCGATGCGTCCGGCGGCCAGCGCGCCGGCCAGCGCCGTCTGGTCCACCAGGCCGCCGCGCGCCATGTTGACCAGCACCGCCTGCGATTTGCAGCGCTTCAGGAACTCCGCGTCGACCAGCCGATCGGTCCGGGCGTCCAGCCGCAGGGCCAGCACGATGAAGTCCAGGTCGCCCAGCGCGTCGTGGAGCGCATCCCAGCCGACCCAGCGCTCGGGAAGCTCGCCCTCCGGGTCGCCGGTGCCGGGCGTCCGGTAGGTGAGCTGCTGCCGCCGGCCCGCGCGGCCGAGCGTTGCCACGACCCGCATGCCGAGCATGCTGCAGAGGCGTCCCACCTGCCGGCCGATCGCGCCGTAGCCGAGGATGCCGACCGTCTTGCCGTGCAGCACGGACGCCGACATCTCGGCCGCCCGGTCACGGTGCCAGGTCCGGTCCTTCTCATGCGCGAGGATGCGGCGGAACCGATGCGCAAAGAACAGCATCGCGCCCAGCGTCCACTCCGCGATCGGCACCGCGGCAGGGCCGCTGCCGTGACAGACCTCGACGCCGGGCACGGAGACCAGCGCGTCGGGCAGGTTCTCGTGGCCGGCGTTCAGCGTCTGCACCCAGCGCAGGCGCGGCATCTGCCCCGGCTCGGGCAGCCACGAGTTGCTGATCAGCCCCTCGATCTCGCCATTCCGGTCGGCAGGTGGCGCCTCGGCACAAGTGAACAGCTCAATGCTCTGCGGGATGCCGCCGGGGGCGTCGCGAAGCCCCGGCTCCGTGACCTGGCCATGCGGACCGACTAGGGCGACCGTGCGTCCGGGGCGTGGGTCTGACACGGGCGAGGTTATGGCCTTAGCAGTGGCGTGCTGTAAAGCCATGGCCATGGCAGACCGCGCAGACACGATCCGACGCGTTCCCGCGCGTGATCCCGGGCGGCAGCGTCGCCTACGTCATCGAGGCCGGCAGCTAATGTCATCGAGGCCGGCAGCTAATGGGGTCCCTTCCAGCATCTCAAGAGAGCAGAAACCGGATCGCCGCCGCACGGCCTGGTCGCACCTGTGCGTTCGGCAAGTTGTCGAGCAGCCAGTCGCGCGGAAACAGGCGGAGAACCGGCCACGCACCAACGCGAAGTGCCTCGCAGGTGTATTTGCGCAGAACTTCCGGCCTCTGGAGGAGGGCCGGGAGTCGGTCCTGGGTAAGGTGCTTGAGAATGCCGATGATCAGCGGGATCTGGAGGCGAGTACCGTCAGGCAGCCTCACGTCCACTGTCGAAGCGTGTTCAACGTATCGAAACGACCGTTTCAACCGTTCGCCTCCTTCAACCAGCGGAGCAGCAGGTCCCTCATCCCGGAAGCATCCAGGGGTTCGACGTCCTCGTACGACGCGAGATCTCGCCGAATGGCTGCATCGTCCCAGGACAACAGCCGTTCCGAAAGCAGGAGGGCGTCCTGGTCTCCAACCGCCTGCCTGATGAAACCTTCGAGCTCAGGGCGAAGCGTCAGCGTGGCCCGAAGATCGACAAGGTCTCTCGCCTCGGCTCGCTCCACGATGCACTGTACCTTGTCCTCCACGTAGCGACGCAGGGTAATCCGGCGAAATGCCGGCACCAGCGTAGCCGCGACCAGCTCCCAGGGTTTCGTGTCCTGATAGCTGGAGCGTACTTCTATGGCGACGCTCTCCCCCGAGTCGAGCGTCAGAATCCCTCGAAACCCGGACCCGAACTCGTCGGGCGCCTGCAGGAGCTCAAAGCTTTCGCCGCAGGCGCCGTGGAGCTCCGCGAGTATCGGACGAACGTCGACCATCGCCCGCCGCGTGTGGAAGTCCAGGTCGAACGAACGCCGGTGATGTAACTCCTCGGCGGCTATGCAGGAGGTCCCAGCCCAGTAGCAAGCCCGCGCGAGTCGGGGGCACCGTTCGTGCAGCGTCTCCAGGGCCGCGACCAAGCTGCGGAGGTCCTTGGACTCTGACATGTTCCCGCTTGATAGGAGATTGTAGCACTCGGCGATTGGCACGGCGGCCGGCCCGCGCCGGGGTACACCTCGACTCTGGACACGGGCGAGGTTATCCCCTCACCGGCGGCGTGCGGTAAAGTCGGCGCGATGGCACAGGCAGCAGACGCGATTCAGCACGTCCAGGTCGACGCGCTCGAAGGGGGCGAGATCCTCATCCGCGTGCACACCGGCGGCGGCGTGGTCGGGATCGGCGCGTTCCGCGGCCACCCGAGCATCGGTGTGGCCGTCGTCCGTGAGCTGCTGGCACCGGACGTGGTGGGCATGAGCGCGCACGCGCCGGCCGTGGTGTGGGATCGGCTGTTCTACCGCCACGGCCGCACCGGAGCGCACATCCAGGCGATCGCCGCCGTCGACATCGCCTGCTGGGACGCGCTGGGCAAGACGCTCGGCCGGCCGGTGTATGACCTGTGGGGCGGCGCCGCTCGCACCACGCTGCCGCTCTACTGGAGCCAGGGACTCGGCAGCCGCAAGACGCCGGAGGAGATGCTGGCCGACGTGCGGCGCGGCTACGGGATGGGCTTCCGCGCGTACAAGATCCGCATGGACTGGGGCCCGACGCTGCTGGATGCCGACCCGGCCGCGGACATGCAGCGCTTCCGCGTGTGCCGGGACTTCCTGCCGGACGACTGCTCGCTCAGCTTCGACTGCAACTGGGGCTACAGCGTCAGCACCGCGATCCGCCAGGGGGAGATCCTCGAGGAGCTGGGCGCGTTCCACTACGAGGAGCCCCTGCCGCACGTCAATCTGCCGGGGTACCGGCAAGTGGCCGACGCCCTGTCGATCCCGGTGTCGTGCGGAGAGCTGGAGGCGACCCGCTGGCGCTTCCGCGACCTGATCCTGCTCGCGAACCCGGACATCCTGCAGCCCGACATCCTCAACGCCGGCGGACCCACCGAGGTGCGGCGCATCTACGATCTGGCAGGCGCGTACCACAAGCCACTCATGCCGCACAGCCCGGCGATCGGCATCCGCTCGTTCGCCAGCCTGCACCTGTTCGCCACCGGGCTCGGCAACACGCTGCCGCACGAGTTCTCGGACGAGGAGCTGGCCGACCGCAACCTGGAACGCGCCCAGGAACTCTACCACGAGCCGGTCCTGCCGGTGGACGGCACCATCACCCTCAGCGACGCCCCCGGCTTCGGCCTGACCCTGAACGAAACCGTGCTCACGCAGCGGCTCGCATGACCGGTGTGGGTGACGTCGTCGTCGTGGCCCTGGTGGACGGCGGGCAGGCCACGCCCGCAGGATGTAGGCATGCGGGCAGCCTTGGTGGGCGTGGTGGGCAGGGCACAGCCTCCTCCGAGCGGGCGAGCTGCCGGTACTCGGAGCGGCTGAGTGGACTTCAACCGAGGAGGACACCCTGAACGAAACGGTGCTGAAGCAGCGACTCGAATGATCCGGATGGCTGGACACTGGTGACGCCGCCGATACGCGTCGATGCGGTGCGGGTGGTCCACGACGACGGGCTGCACAACGCGTTCACCGATCTCTGCAGCTTCGGAGGCCGCTACTACCTGACGTTCCGGAGTTGCCCGGACGGGCACATGATCCACCCGACTTCGCGTATCGTGGTCCTGTCCAGCAGCGACGCGGTGAGGTGGGAACGCGTGCACTCGTTCGCCGTGCCGGGCCGCGACGTGCGCGACCCGCACTTTCTGACGCTCGGCGAGCGGCTGTTTGTGATCTCCGGCGCGGTTCGTGTCGGCCCCGAGGCGCCCGCGGCCTACGACATCGACCAGCACCAGGGCTTCTGCGCGTGGACCGAGGATGGCACCACGTGGCACGGCCCACGCGCCATGGAGGGCACGGCCGGCTATTACGTCTGGCGGGCGGTGAGCCGAGCGGGGGTCGCCTACCTGTGCGGACGGCGCAAGCGGCGGGCGCCGCCCGGCAGCGAAGCGGACGAGCTCCGCATGCTGCAAGCCACGCTGCTGTCGAGCGGCGACGGGGTGTCCTGGACGGAGGTCGGGGTCGTACAAGACGAATTCGGCGGCGAAACGGCGTTTCTGTTCGAGCCGGACGGATCGCTGCTGGCGATCGTCCGCAATCGCGCCGCTTCGCTGCCGGCCCGCGTCTGCCGCGCCAAAGCGCCGTACCGCGAATGGACGGGACGCGAGCTGGACCGCAACATCGGCGGCCCGCTGCTCGCTCGATGGGGCCGCAACCATCTGGTCGGCGGCAGGAAGACCATCGCGCCGGGCCGGGCGGTGACTGCGCTGTACTGGCTGGTCGACGATCGGCTGCACGACGCGGCCGAGCTTCCCAGCGCCGGGGACAACTCGTATCCCGGATTCGTGGAGCTCGGTCCCACCCGCGCCTTGCTGTCCTACTACTCCAGCCCCGTCGACGCCGATGCCGGAGCATCCGGCACGGGCGATCGGGCTGCGCTGCGCCGCCCGTCGGCGATCCATCTGGCCGTGCTCAGCCTGCACGAGTAAGCGGCAACCGCGCCCCTGTGCGCGCTCGTCTGGACGGCGGCTCAGAACTGCCGTAGGGTGTGCCGTCCGCGTACCAGGGAGGTACCTCTGACGCCCCCGCAGTCGGCAACCAAACCCGCGGTTCTGAACCGTTTTCGCTCGCGTTCCGGGAGTAACGAGTTGCGGGACGCCCTGCGCGTCCAACGCCGGAGCAGAGCGCAGCGCATGCGGGTGCTCTACCTCATGCTGCTTCCGGGCATAGCGCTGGCGTTCGTCTTCAAATATCTGCCGATCTACGGCGTGCTGATGGCGTTCACGGATTACCATTACGTGAAGGGGATCCTGGGCAGTCCCTGGAACGACTTCGAGTATTTCAAGCTGTTTTTCAAGGATCCGTTCTTCGGTCGCGTGCTGCGCAACACGATCATCATCCGCGTCTACCAGCTCGTCTTCGCGTTCGGGGCGCCGGTCGTGTTCGCGCTGCTGCTGAACGAGATCCGCAACACCGCCTTCAAGAAGACCATCCAGACCGTGTCGTACCTGCCCCATTTCGTCTCCTGGGTGGTGCTGGGATTGCTGGTTCGGCAGCTCTTCAATCCGACCTACGGGGTCATGCCGTGGCTGTTCGGGCTGTTCGGGGCCGACGCGGTGTATCTGTTGACCTACGCGCCCACGTTCCGGCTGCTGCTGATCGTCACCGGCATCTGGCAGGGCGTGGGCTGGGGGTCGATCATCTACCTGGCCGCGCTGTCATCGATCGATACCGGGCTCTACGAGAACGCCGCGATGGACGGCGCCAACCGTCTGCAGCAGGCCGTTCACGTCACCATTCCGGGGCTGGTGCCGGTCATGGTGATCCTCTTCATCCTGAGCCTGGGCAGGCTGCTGGAGGCCGGGTTCGACCAGATATTCAATCTCTACAACGAGGTCGTGTACGAGAAGGCTGACATCATCGATACCTACGTATACCGCCGGGGCATCCTGGGCACGCAGTACGGCTACACGGCAGCGGTCGGTCTGTTCAAGAACGTCGCCGGCATCGTGCTGCTCATCGGCTCCAATCTGGTCATACGCAGATTCAGCGAGTACGGGATCTGGTAGCCGATGCAGACCTACACGCGCCGCGCCGGCAGCCGCGTCTTCGACGCCTGCAACTACGGCATGCTCGCCGTCGCCGGCTTCCTGTTCTTCTACCCGTTCTGGAGCCTGCTGCTGACGTCGTTCTCCGATTCGATGGAGATCCAGCACGTCGGGCTCAAGTTCTGGAATGCGACCTGGACGATCGAGCCCTACCGGTGGGTGTTCGAAGCGCAATCGGTCTCCATCGGCAAAGCCTATTACAACTCCGTCTTCCGGACGGTCCTGGGCACGGGGGCGATCCTGGTCGTCACGTTCCTCACCGCGTATCCGCTGGCAAAGGTGCGTCTGCCCGGACGCACGCCGATCATGTTGTACTTCGTGATCACCATGTTCTTCTCCGGCGGCCTGATCCCGACCTACCTGCTGGTACGCCGCCTCGGCCTGATCGACACGCGCCTGGTGTACATCCTTCCCGAAGCGTTGAGCGTCTGGTACGTGATCATCGCCCGCAACTTCCTGATGGCGATGGACGACGAGATGGAGGAGGCGGCACTGGTCGACGGCGCCGGCTACCTGACGATCCTGACCCGCATCGTGATGCCGCTGGCCAAGCCGATCGTCGCCACCATCGCCCTCTGGGCGTCGGTCATGCACTGGAACGCGTGGTTCGATGCGCTTATCTACATCCGCGACGGCGAAAAACGGGTGCTGCAGCTCCTGCTGCACAAGATGATGAACCTGCTGCGCAATTTCGAGGAATTCGAGGAGCTGAACATCCCGATGGATATCACGCTTCCACCCGCATCGGTGCAGGCGGTCACCGTGCTGGTAACCATCGGTCCGATCATCCTGGTGTATCCGTTCTTTCAACGATACTTCGTCAAGGGCATCATGATCGGGGCGCTCAAATAGAGAGGGTCGGGCCTATGAGATGATCACGGACGACGCCATGGCGACAGCGGTGAGCTGTCGCACGGTGTGGGTACCACACCTACGAAGCGAGCTCATGAGGAGGAACACATGAGATACGGAAGACGAGGGACGAGCCTCCTGGTCGCGGCACTGGTGCTTGCTGCGGGTCTGGCAGGCGCGGCGCCGACGGAGGAAGGATCCTCCGGGCCGATGGAGATCGAATGGATCGGATCGTGGACCTACAGCGTCCCGGAGGACGCGCTGGTGGTGACCAGGATCGAGGAACGCTTCGGCGTCGACCTCAAGCTCAAGCAGGTCGATCTCAACGACCCCACCGAGCGGGATCTGCTGGTCTCTTCCGGCGAGCTGCCGGACGTCGGCGAGTTCATCCGCGGGCAGGATCCGTACAAGATGTACCAGGACGGCCTGATGCGATCGATACCGAAGCAGATGATTCGCGACCACGCGCCGAACATGACCGAGCACTACGACAGGCATCCGGCCATCTGGCTGATGGCCAACCCCGCTGACGACGCCGAGGCGGTGTACGTGCTGGCCGCCTACAAGGGCGGCGGTCAGGGAGTCAGCGACCTGCCGAAGATCCGCCTCGACTGGATCGAGAACGTGGGCATTCCGTTCGATGAGTCGCTGCTGATCGACTATACGCCGAGCGGAAAGGACCCGCAGTTCGACGGACGCTACCAGTTCTACGACGCGCAGATCACCATCGATGAGCTGGAAGCGATCATGTACGCCTTTCGCGACGGCGACCCTGACGGCAACGGCAAGAACGACACCGTCGCGCACGCCGTCACCGCCGCCCACCGCGGCATACGGCCGATCTCCGGGGCGTTCGGCGTCGACGGCTGGGTGTACTGGTGGACCTATTTCGACGAAGGAGAGACCAAGTTGGGCGTCACCTCCGACCGCTGGCGAGAGGGACTGCGTACCCTGTCCAAGTGGTACGCGGACAAGCTGATCCCGCAGCAGCTCCCCGACTTCAAGTACAACGACGCCTGGGCCCTGATCGGCGAAGGGCGCTCGGGGATCTGGACCGACGGCGTCGGATTCGGCAACGAGACGCGGCCGCCGATGAACATCCTGATGCGTGATCCGGAGGCGAACGTCGTGGTGGTGCCGGGAGTCACCGGTCCGGACGGATTCGCCGGCGCGCCGTGGGACTATCCACTGTGGGTCGTCTCCGGCGGGTACGGCGTGCGCGCGGACGTCAGCGACGAGAAGCTCGCAAAGATCCTGGAGATCGCCGACTGGACCAACTGGACCCGCGAGGGGTTCAGCCTCATCTACCTCGGCATCGAGGGCCAGCACTTCGAGTGGGCCGGCGAGCCGTACTACTCGTTCGCGCAGCGCATCGGAACGCAGCGGCCGCCGCATCCGGACGGCATCTATGCCTTCCGCTACAACGTGCCGGACTGGTTCGCAGAGGTCGCCGGCGACCCGCAGCAGGCCGCGGTAAACGCCGAGTTGTCCACGGGCAAGTGGTCATGGGTCGCCAACAAGCCGTACCGCTATGACGTGTTCGAGGAGACTGGGTTTCTGGACGTACGCAAGACGTACGGCACCGCGCTGGGAACCCTGAACTCGGAGTTCATGTGGCGGATCATCACCGGCCAGGGTGACCTGGACGGCGAGTGGGACGCGCACGTCGAGCGTTTCATGGATTCGGGAGGCGCCGAGCTGCTCGCCGAGCTCAAGAAGGCGCCGATCGTCCCCGAGCTGGAGATGGGCAACAAGGTGATCGGACCGTAACGCGGGCCGATCCCCCGCCGCCGCGGCGGGGCAGATGCGAGGGGGATGGCCCGGCGGGCTATTCCCCCTCGTCTATTCGCCCTCGTTTGCCACGGGAGCGTTTGCCACAGGAGGCAGCCATCAACGACACGCTACTGCGCGCCGACCTCAGGGTAGAGATCGACCCGCGTGCAGGGTTCCCGACACCGGTGCGCATGGAGATCGACTTCGCTCCCCTGTTCGGCACGCGCTCAGCGAGCCTCCTGATCGATCCGCATACCATCGTCGTCAAGCGGCGGACGGCAGCCGGCACGCGCGACTATCCGGTGCAGTGCGCGGAGACGCTGTATACGTCCAACCGGGGCTGGGTGGCGTGGATGGTCGACGAGGCGCCGGACGGCTGCGCGTGGTCGATCGAGTGCTCGCTCCGTGCCGAGGACGCCACCATGGCCGAAGCTCCCTGTCTGCCGATCGTGGGGGTAGGCGAGGAGCTCTGCTACAACGGATCGCGCTGGCAGCCGATCGACTCTCCCGGCATGCACTCGTTCCCGATGGCCGTGGATTGGGACGGCGACGGCCGCATCGACGTCATGTGCGCGTGCCACCACAGCAACGTGATCGGCATGCCGTGGGGGGCGGTGTTCTTCTGGAAGAACATCGGCAGCAACGCCGAGCCGCGCTTCGCGCCGCCGCTGCGGTTGTCGGCGGACCTCATCGATCAGCAGCAGCTCAACGGGAACATCGAGCGATTCGACGAGCCGCGATCCGGCTTCATCAGCGAGGACTACATAAGCTGCGACACCTTCGACTGGTTCGGCAGCGGCCGGCCGGACTTGATCACCATCAGCCGCCACGGCGGCATCAAGGTGTACCGCAACCTCGGGACGCTGGACGCGGCAGGGCTGCCGGAGCTGGAGCTGGCCGCCCGCGTGCCGTTCCCGGACGGCTTTGCCGTCGGGCGCTACCTGCACGTGCGGGCGGTCGATTGGGACTCAAGCGGCCGGCCGTCGCTGGTGATCGGATCGCGCGTGAACGACAAGCGGACCCATAGCGAGCGCGAGCAGATCTTCCTGATGCTGAACGCCGGCACCGATGCAGCCGCCGGTGGCTGGAGCTTTCGGTCAGGTCCGTTCCCGATCTCGGGATCGCGCATCGGCGGGCCGGACAATCTTATCGCCGACTGGCGTACGTGCAACTTCACCAACGGCCGCGCGGTCAGCTTCGACGTGGCCGATGTCGACGGCGATGGCATGCAGGAGCTGCTGTGCTGCCACGCGGATCGGGTGCTTGGACCCCGCATCGAGGTGTGGCGCAACGCCGGCTCGCCGGAGGAACCGGAGCTCATGCTGGACGGCTCGCTGCCATGGAGCCGGGACGACATGACGTTCGGGTTTCGCTTCGTGGACAACGCCGCGTTCCGCGGTTGCCTTCGCGCGAGCTGGTACAGCGATCACGGTTTGCACTACTTCCGGCAGGTGGGCTCCGATCCGTGGCAGCCGGGGAGCTTCCAGGACACCGGGCGGCTGCTCGGCGAGGGCTGCAAGGTCAAGCACGTCGGCATGGTCAAGGGCGATCCGATCGACCCGCGCGGCGATGGGGCGTTCGACCTGGTGTGCGGCAACCTGGCCGGCTACATCACCCTGGTGCGCAACCTCGGCACGCGCGATGCGCCGGCGTTCGCAGAGCCCGAGCGGGTCACCGACGCCGACCGCGTGCCGGTGCGGGTCTATCGCGAGGGTCTCATGGGAGACCAGAACTCCGAGGGGCCGTGTGGACAGCTCAAGCCGCTGGTGTGCGATTGGGACGGGGATGGCAGGCTCGACATCCTCGTCGGCAACAACAGCAACCGCATCGTCTGGCTGCGCGGTTACGATCCGTCCGAGAATCGCTACGACGCGTGGCTGCAGCTCAAGGTACGGGGGCTCCACGACCCGTTCGGCTTCAGGAAGGGGCCCGCAGCCGCCGACTTCGACGGCGACGGACGGCTCGAGCTGGTGGCGATCGACAGCACCGGGCGAATCTGCACCTTCGCGCAGGGGCCGGGCCCGAACGGTTCAGAGCTGCTGGAGCCGCCGGTGCCGCTGCGCTTCGCCGACGGTGAGGTGATCATGAACGGCGACATAGGCAAGGCGCTGGCCGACGCCGAGGGAGTACCGTTTCCAAGCGGCCTTCCCGGAATCTGGAGGGAGCCGGCCGTGACGCTGGCCGCCTGCGACTGGACCGAGACCGGCACGCTGGACCTGATCGCCTCCTCGAACTGGCACACCTTCGTGATCGAGAACGTCGGCAGCAACGCGGAGCCCCGGTTCGACCGCCCGCAGCCGATCCGCGACGAGCGCGGCACGCCGGTGAAGGTGTCACAGCACGAGAGCCACGTGACCGCCTATGACTGGGACGGCGACGGCACCCCCGATCTGATCGTGGGAGGCGAATCGGGGGGGCTGTACTTCTTTCACCACGACTGGGTGTCCGGCATCTACCACCGGGCGGTGGTCGCCGGCAGCACATGTACCCCATCAAACTGATGTCGACGGGTGCCAACAGGTGGTTACACGGTCTTCAAGCGCGCTGGAACAGCGCGCACGAGGTCACGTCGCATAGCACGCATCCCCCAAACTACAGTTTGATGGGGTACAGAACGGCCAGGAGGCACTCATGAACGACACGACAGCGCGCGCCGACCTCAACGTGGAGATCGACCCGCGCGCAGGATTCCCGACGCCGGTGCGCATGCAGATCGACTTCGCTCCCATGCTCGGCGAGCGGTCGGAGAGCCGCCTGATCGATCCGCATACCATCGTCGTCAAGCGGCGCACTGCCGCCGGCACGCGCGACTATCCGGTGCAGTTCGCAGAGACGCTGTATTCGTCCAACCGGGGCTGGGTGGCGTGGATGGTCGACGCCGCGCCGGACGGCTGCGCGTGGTCGATCGAGTGCTCGCTGCGTGCCGAGGACGGCAGCATGGCAGCGGCGCCGCACCTGCCGATCGTGGGGGTGGGCGAGGAGCTCGCCTACAACGGATCGCGTTGGCAGCCGATCGACGCTCCCGGCCGCCACCCGTTTCCGATGGCCGTGGACTGGGACGGCGACGGCCGCGTCGACATCCTGTGCGCCTGCCACCACAGCAACGTGATCGGCATGCCGTGGGGGGCGGTGTTCTTCTGGCGCAACATCGGCAGCAACGCCGAGCCTCGCTTCGCGCCGCCGCTGCGGCTGTCGGCCGACGGCGTCGACCAGGAGCAGTGGAACGGGCTGGTCCAGGAATGCGAGCCGCAGCACGGCTACATCAGCGAGGACTACATAAGCTGCGACACCTTCGACTGGTACGGGAGCGGCCGGCCGGACCTGATCACCGTCAGCCGCCGCGGCGGCATCAAGGTGTACCGCAACCTCGGCACGCGGGACGCCGCGGGCCTGCCGGAGTTGGAGCTTGCCGGCCGCGTGCCGTTCCCGGAGGGCTTCGGCGTCGGCCGGTACCTGCACGTGCGGGCGGTCGATTGGGATGGCAGCGGGCGTCCGTCGCTGGTGATCGGGTCCCGCATGAAGGACAAGCGGCACCAGTCCGAACGCGAGCAGATTTTCCTGATGCTGAACGCCGGCAAGGACCCGGAAACCGGCGACTGGCGTTTTCGATCCGGCCCGTTTCCGATCTCGGGAGGGCGCATCTTCGGGTCCGACAATCGGATCGCCGACTGGCGCGACTGCAACTTCACCAACGGGCGCGCGCTCAGTTTCGACGTGGCCGACGTCGACGGCGACGGCGCTCAGGAACTCCTGTGCTGCCACGTGGAGCGGTTCGCCGGTCCGTGGATCGAGGTGTGGCGCAACGTCGGCTCGCCCGAGGAGCCCGAGCTCATGCTGGACGGTACCCTGCCGTGGAGCCGGGACGACATGGCGTTCGGCTTTCGCTTCGTCGACAACGCCGCGTTTCGCGGTTGCCTGCGCGCGAGCTGGTACAGCGACCACGGATTCCGCTACTTCCGGCAAGTCGGCGACGACCCGTGGCAGCCGGACAGCTTTCACGACACCGGCCCGCTGCTCGGCGAGGGCTGCAAGGTCAAGCACTGCGGGATGGTCAAGGGCCATCCGATCGACGTGCGCGGGGACGGTGCGTTCGACCTGGTGTGCGGCAACCTGGTCGGCTACCTCACCCTGGTACGGAACCGCGGCACACGGGGCGCGCCGGCGTACGCGCAGCCCGAGCGGGTCACCGACGCCCGCGGGGTGCCGGTACGCGTGTATCGCGAGGGCCTGATGAGAGATCAGAACTCCGAGGGCCCGTGCGGACACCTCAAGCCGCTGGTCTGCGACTGGGACGGGGACGGCAGGTTGGACATCATCGTCGGCAACAACAGCAACCGCCTCGTCTGGCTGCGCGGCTACGATCCGGCGCAAAACCGCTACGAAACATGGCTGCAGCTCGGGGTCCGCGGGCTGCACGACCCGTTCGGCTTTCGCAAGGGCCCGGCGGCCGCCGACTTCGATGGGGACGGCCGCCTGGAGTTGGTGGCCGTCGACAGCAAGGGCAGGGTCTGCATCTTCGCGCAGGGGCCGGGCGCCGACGGGGCACGGGTGTTGGAGCCGCCGGTGCCGCTGCGCTTCGCCGACGGCGCGGTGATCATGAACGGCGACATCGGGCAGGCGCTCGCCGACGCCGAGGGCGTGCCGTTTCCGCAGGGGCTGCCGGGCGTCTGGAGGGAGCCGGCGGTCACGCTGGCCGCCTGCGACTGGACGGGAACCGGCACCCTGGACCTGATTGTTTCCTCGTGCTGGTACACCTTCGTGATGAAAAACGTCGGCAGCAACGCGGAACCCCGGTTCGACCGCCCGCGGCCGATCCGGGACGAGCGGGGAACGCCGGTCAAGGTCTCGCAGCACGAGAGCCACGTGACCGCCTGTGACTGGGACGGTGACGGCACCCCCGACCTGATCGTGGGCGGCGAGTCAGGCGGTCTGTACTTCTTTCACCACGACTGGGTCAGCGGCATCTACCACCGGGCGAAGCTCGCTGGAAGCGTGTGATGTCACCGATCGAGGTCATCGACGAAGTTGTCGTGGCCGGTGGCCCCGGTGCGGCCCACCGGGCGTGGCCGGCGATCGAGCGCACGGCCGACGGCGATCTGCTGGTCGCCTACAAGGTCGGCCCGGACCACCACAAGACCGACGACGGGGTCGTCTGGGTGGCTCGCTCGGAGGACGGCGGGCAGACCTGGCCGTATCGGCGGCCGGTGGTCGCCGAGCCGGGGTGGGACGTATTCACCCATCACGGCCTGACGCGCCTGGCCGACGGCAGTCTGCTGCTGCACTGCGTGCGCGCCCGGCACCTCGGCGCCGATGAAGCCGGAGACGCGGGCGAGGGCGCGTTCTTCGCGCGCGGTGCCTTCATCCGTTCGGCCGACGGCGGTCGTACCTGGCTGCCCTGCGGTCCGAACCTGGAGATGCCCTTCATCAGCGCCACCGGACGAGGGTTCTGCTACGGGAAGGTCCAGGAGCTGGCCGGCGGCGCGCTGATCGTCGCGTTCTACGGCACGCCCGCGGAGCGCACCGATGAACTGCAGCGGATCCTGGCGATCGTCCGTTCGGCTGACGGCGGCCGAACGTGGCGGGAATATTCGTTCATTTCCACGGACCCGTCCTCGCCCCTGCGGCCGAGCGAGACCGATCTGCTCCGCCTGGCCGACGGCCGGCTGCTTGCGGTGGTGCGCGCCAACGCCGCGAAGCGGCTGTACCGCTCATGGTCCGCGGACGACGGGCTGTCGTGGAGCGAGCTGGAGCCCACGCCGATGCCGGGCCAGTCGCCGGCGCTGCTTACGCTGGACTCCGGCGCCATCCTGTGCGCCTACCGCGAACGAACCGCGGAGGCATTCGGCTTGGGCTGTGCCGTGAGCCGGGACGACGGAGCGACCTGGCAGGTCCTCGACAGCCTGTACGCCGGCGACAGCGGCGACTGCGCCTACCCGTCGATGGTGAAGCTCCCCGACGGCACCGTCTATTGCGTGTTCTACACCAGTCCGCAACAGACGGCGGACGGCCCGAACTCCGAGATTCGCGGGCTCATTCTGGTCGACCGCAGTGCGACGGCCAACGGTTGACCAAGTGGCAAAGCACGCGCGATAATCAGACTAATAATGCAGAAATCAGAGAGGGATCCCGGAATACGCCGGATATCCGCTACCCAGGCCAGCCGCTCCTTCTCGAAACTGCTCGACGCGGTCGAACGTGGGCAACGGTTCGTGGTTCGACGCCGCGGTGAGGAGGTCTGCGTCATCGCTGCACCCGCGATGAGTGGCCGGCGTGCGTCGGAGTGCGTGCGCGCCCTGAGCGGCCGAGCGCCGGTCGTGCTCGACGGCGGCTTCGGCGACGACCTGCTGGACATCATCGCCGGAGAGCCGATTGAGAATCCTCAGCCGTGGGACTCCTGATTGATTCGACCGTTTTCATCCACGCCGAACGGACTGGACAGACGCCTGTCGAATTGTCCTCGGCGCTATTGGAGAGGTACGGGGACGAGCTGCTGGCAATCTCGGCGATGAGCGCTGCAGAGCTGTTCCATGGATGCTGGCGAGCCGACACACCGGCACGGCGTGCCCGACGCGTGGAGTTCGTCGACGCGGTGCTCTCGGTGGTGCCGGTCATTCCGATAACCCTTACGATCGCGCGCATTCTTGGCGAGATCGACGCGGAGCTGCGAGCTGCGGGACTTACCACGCCAACGTCCGATCTCCTCATCGCAGCAACGGCGTTGTCGCGCGACGATGGGGTCGTAACCGGCAACGCTCGGCACTTTGGCCGCGTTCCCGGCCTGACGGTTCACGTGCTGCGCGGCACCATGGCGTAGTCGAAGGCTCAGACGAGGGGGACCGCCGACATGAAGATCACGGATATCAAGCTGGTCACGCTGGAGTTGCCCGGCGACGCCGTGCCGCAGCGCATCCCGCAGCTCGTGCAGGTGCCCGGCCTGCGCCGCATCCAGTACCGCGCAGGCGTCAACCCGGACCGCGAGCCGATCATGACGCCGCCGTCCAACCCTCAGGAGCACTGCCTGGAGGTGCGCACCGATCAGGGCATCACCGGCCGGGTGACCGCCTCCACCATGGAGGAATACCAGGTCGACCTGGTGCGCTCGATGGCCATCGGCGAGAACCCGCTGCACCGCGAGCGGCTCTACCAGATGTTCCACAAGGGGACGCGCTGGGTGTACCAGAAACCGGGCTGGTTCGGCGACTTCGACAACTGCCTGTGGGACATCGCCGGCAAGGCGGCCGGGCTGCCGGTGCACGCCCTGATCGGCCGGGTGCGCGACCGCTTCCGCTGCTATCTGACCGGCGGCGACATGGACCGGAACGGATACTTCGAGCACATCGACGCCGCCCGGCAGATGGGGATCGACGCCTACAAGTTCCACACCTACAAGGGCGGTGAGGCCGACATTCCCCTGTTCGAGGAGGTGCGCGCCGCGGTGGGACCCGACTTCGATCTCATCAACGACCCGGTCTGCTCATACGATCTGCGCGAGGCGATCGAGGTCGGGCGCGTGATGGAGGAACTGGGGTTCGTCTGGCTGGAGGAGCCCTTCCACGAGCAGAAGATGCACCACTACCAGGAGCTGTGCACGGCGCTGGACATGCCCGTGATGGCCAACGAGATGCTCATGCACGACATCGGCATCTCCACGCAGTGGCTGATGCACGGCGCCACCGACCTGCTGCGCGCCAACGCCCGGCACGGCACGACGCTGGTGCTGAAGATGGCGCACTTCGCGGAGCTGTACGACACCACGATCGAGATGAACGCGGCCGGCGGGGTGTACGGCCACATCCACGCCACGCTCGGCTGCTGCATCGACAACACCAGCTTCTACGAGTACATGAGCTACGCGCCCGACACGCTGCGCACGCAGGGCGAGCAGTGGGGGATGGTGAACGCCCCCGTCGTCGAGGACGGCCACCTGGCCCCCACCGACCTGCCCGGATGGGGTGCCGAGTGGGATGAAGACCGGTTTCAGTCGCTGATCGTCGCCGAACGGTGAATCGCTGGTCTCGCTGCAGGACTCATTCGGCATGTTGGGTTGTCGTGACTATTGAGCTATAGTCCTCAATCCAATGAAGGAACGCACGCGCGATGATTACTGAGCTCTCAATCGAAGGATTCAAGAGTTTCGGTTCGCCCGCGGAGACGGTCGAGCTCGGTCCGCTCAACTTTGTAATCGGGGCAAATGCCTCGGGGAAGACCAACCTGCTCAATGCGTTGAGATTCCTTCAGAACGCCGTGGTCCAAGACGTTTCCTATGCCGTGAGTGAGATGGGCGGAAACGCGGAGGTCAGAAACAAGCGGCTCCGTCAGCGCCGTGCGCCGAAGCCAGTTAGATTATCGCTCAAAGTCGAGAAAGAAGTCGAATATCATGTCGTTCATGGCTCGGAAGAGAAACCCGAGTCGAGTGTCGCACGATCCTTCGAATACGAACTGGTTCTGGACCTGAGGAGCGACGATTCGACCCCATACATTGAATCAGAGCGTCTGAGAGTAGAGACCGTTAGTGAGGGGAAGACGAACATTGTAGGGCTGGATAGATCGGGCAGAAGGGTCATCGTTATCGACTCCCGTAGAGAGGATGGTACGGATAATACCATCCATATTCCTGAACAGGAAGCGACGCGCCTTGCCTTGGCAGGAGTTGGATTCTTTTCCATTTCGACCGCAATCCTCGGCGAGGAGGTCAAACGCTGGCGGTTTCACAATTTCCTTCCAAACGTTGCCCGACAACCATACCGACAGGAAGCCGATGCGGTCCTAGGACCCGCTGGCGAGAAGCTTGCCGCGGTTCTAAACAAAATGAGCAGCAACGACCGGGCCGCGATCGCCGAAGGGTTGAGAGCGATTGTGCCGGGGCTAAAGGACGTAAGGACGACGAAGCTGCCGATCGAAGATACGCTGGCGTTTCAGATCGTGGAGGACAAGCTCAAGGCGGCTATCAATCCTGCTTCGGTCTCGGATGGTACCGTCCGGTTACTTGCTCTCCTCGTAGTCGCCACCTGGAGCGTGCGAAACTCATCGCTCATCGCAATTGAGGAGCCGGAGAATGGTGTCCACCCTCACTTGTCGGAGTATTTGACGGAAGTCCTGAAATCCGCATCTCAGAGGAGCCAAATCGTCGTCACCACTCACGCGCCTGATCTACTCGACTACCTGGAGCCTCATCAAGTGATTCTCTGTGACAAGGAAGATGGATTCACGAAGCTCAAGAGGGCGTCAAGCGTTTCCGACATTGAGCAGTTCCGCAAGCATTTTAACCTTGGCGAGCTTTGGTCACAAGGTGCGATCGGTGCGACGCCGTGAGAATCGGCGTCGGCGTCGAGGGGGCGTCGGACAGGGTTTTTTGGGACAAAGTCCTGCGCAAGCACTTCAGCGGTGTCCACTTCGACTCATACGGCAGACGCCGAGATTGCTGGAGGCGTTCCGTAGCCTCCGCTACACGGCAGGCTTCGTCTTGATGGACCGGGAGAGAGATCCGTGTACTGCCGCGGCCATCGAACAGTTTGACAGTGTGATAAGAGAGGCGGTGCAACGGCCACTGAACGAGCGGTATCTGTTCATTTGCTTGGCCGTTCGCGGGCTTGAAGCATGGTTCCTCGCGGATGCGTCGGCCGTCAACACATTGTTGCCAAGGGCCGGTTATTTGGCACCTCCCGAAACCGCCGATCTGAACCCGAAACAGGTGTTGTCGGAGTTGTGGAAGAAACAGTTCGGACAATACTCAGCTCCTAACAAGATCCGCTTTGCACAAATGCTGGCTCCGAAGTTTGATCCTGTCAGCTCCCGCCAGCGTTCTGCATCGTTCGATTACTTCTGGACGAGGATGACGACGGCTCTTCAGTCGTGATCGGTAGGAGCGGTCGTGCCGCTCGTCAGGTGCCCGCGACCGTCTCCTGGGCGAGCCAGCCGACCACCGAGCGCAGCGCGCCGGGGGAGTCGGCGCCTGCCGCCTGCGCTTCGTTCCAGATCGCCAGTTGGCGGTGGGCGCTGGTCCCTTCGGCGAGGATGCCTCGCGCGCGCTCGACCTCCGCGGTGCAGCCGAAGTGGTCTGCGTCTTCCTCGATCAGGTCCAGCAGTTCCGCCAGCAACTTGTCGCACGGGACGACCTCGCCTATGCCGAAATCGACCAGGCCCTGATCGCTCCCGTATCGCTGGGCGCGCCATCGGTTCTCGTTGATCAGCAGGCGAGAGTAGATGCGCCAGCTCTGGTTGTTGCGGCGCAGGCGGTAGAGCATGCGGCACACGCAGCGGAACAGCGCGGCGATGCACAGCGCGTCCTCGATCCGTGTGCACACGTCGGTGATGCGCATCTCCAGCGTCGGAAACCGCGCGCTGGGGCGGATGTCCCACCACAGCTTGGTCGCGTCCTCGATCAGGCCGGCGGCCACCAGGCTGGCGACGGTCCGGTCGTACTCGCCGGCGCTCTGGAAGGTGTCGGGGAGTCCTGAGCGCGGCAGCTCGTCCATCACCGAGAGCCGATAGGACATCAGGCCCGTCTCCGTCCCATCCCAGAACGGTGAGGAGGTGGAGAGCGACAGCAGATGGGGCAGGAAGTAGGCCGCCTGGTTCATCAGGTCGATGCGCAGCTCGGGGTCCTCGATGGCGACGTGCACGTGCATGCCGCAGGTCAAAAGGCGTTGCGCCACCAGCCGCAGGTCTTCGGCGATCTGGGAGTAGCGGGCGGCGGCCGTGTGCTTCTGCTGCTGCCACCTCCCGAACGGATGGGTGGCGGCGGCGACCAGCGCGCAGTCGAAGCGGCCGACGACGCGATCGACGGTGCCGCGCAGGTCCACGAGCTGCGCGCGCGCGGCGCCCGGGTCGTGGCAGACCCCGGTGGCGACCTCGATCTGGGAGCGCATGAACTCGGGACCGACCGAGCTGCCGAGCGCGGAGTGGCACTCCTGCATCATCTCGGGACTCGGGTCGATGGCCAGATCGCGGCTGGCGAGGTCGATCAGGAGGTACTCCTCCTCGATGCCGAAGGTGAAACTGGGTTCTGAGAAGTTCATTCGGGGTTTTGGCTGCGATCCTCTGCTACGATCATGCCGTGGGGGGACACTCCTGGTCGATCGAGTCGCCCCTGCGGGGCGAACCGCCCGTCCGGACGGGGAGCACGCACACGTGGGGGAGCGCGTGGCATCGCTGGCCGGGGACCGTGGATCGCGCGGAGATCCGGGTGGAGGCCGCGATCGATCTGTTCGACAACAAGACGATCGAGACGGTGGTCGACGGATCGCAACGCCCGTTCACCGACGCCGACGGCGTCCCGCACACATGGTACGGGCGGTGCATGATCGCCATCGTCGACCAGACGCGCTGGATCATGGCGCTGCGCTCCGGCGTCTCCCACATCAGTTGGGGCGACCGGGACGCCATTCACCTCATCACCTCCACCGACGAGGGGAGGACCTGGAGCGGCCTGGACCGCTGGTTCGATGGGTCGCCGATCGTGGGTATGCCGTACCAGGACGGCCACACGCACTCGGAGCCCGGGCTGTACGCGATGCCGAACGGCGAACTCGTCCTGCAGTTCTGGCGGACCGGCTACACCTCCGGCACCAAGCAGCTCCGCTCCACCGACGAGGGCAGGACGTGGCAGACCGATGCGGACCGCGTCTGTGTCGAGGGCGTCGACGGGGCGGACGGCGACCTGGCGATCGGCACCGAGGACTGGTTCGTCGATCCGGAGCATCCCGCCGACATCTACATGGCGTTCCAGTACTTCCACTACCGTTCCACGTCCGGCGCGCTGCCGACGTCCGGCACGCTGCTGGCCCGGTCGCCGGACTCCGGCCGGAGCTACCGGTTCGTGAGCTGGATCGTTCCGCCGGCGCCCGAGGCCGATCCGGCCGGCCGGGCGACGTTCGAGCCGGCGATCGAGTACGTCGGCGACCGCACGATCGTGGCCGTGCTGCGCGACGCGGCCCGGCGCGAACGCGGGGACCCCGGCTGCACGTGGCAGGCGGTCAGCACCGACATGGGCGCGTCCTTCTCCGCCCCGGTCGACATCAGCGACCGGATCGACGGCGGTGTGGCCGGCGGGCTCTGGCAGCGCGCGCGGCTCTACCTTGAGAGCAACCCGAGCTTCCAGCACGGCAACCGGCTCGATTTCGCGGCGGGCGAGGGGCGGCTGTGGGGCTTCGGCCTGCACAGCATCGGCGGCGGCTACACGCGCAAGCCGGTCGTCTACCACTCGCATGACGGCGGACGGACCTGGCGCGGACCGGAGCTGCTGCACGGTCCCATGCATCCGGGGACCGACACCGGCTACGGCGACCTCAAGCGCCGCGTGGACGGCACCTTCGTGGCCGCCACCTACTACGCGAGCCGGGATTCCACCGTTGCGGACGTCGAGCAGTACACCTTCGGCGGCGAGCGTGCGCGGATGATGGTGGAGGCGGACCGCGACGGCGACGGCACGCCGGACCTGGACTCCGGCTGGCGGGAGCTCCACGACGGGGAGAACCGGGTGACGGTCTGCGGACTGCCAGCCGATCGCTGGCGGCTGCGGCTGGCGGTGAGCGCCACCGCGACATCGGGGTGGCCGGCGATCGGCCGCGTCACGGTCACGGCAGCGTAGCCATGGCAGACCACCCGACCGGCATCGACCGGAACCTCACCACTTACGGCGATCCCACCTTCAGCCGCTTCATCCGCCGCGCCTTCCTGGCCTCGCAGGGGTTCGACGGCACGGACCTGGAGCGGCCGGTCGTGGGCATCGCCGACACCTCCAGCGACTACAACACCTGCCACGCCCACATGCCTGCGCTGGTGGACGCGGTGAAACGGGGCGTCCTGCAGGCCGGGGGGCTGCCGCTGGTGTTCCCGACGATCTCGTTGAACGAGATCCTGTTCTCGCCCACGACCATGTTCTACCGGAACCTGCTGGCCATGGAGACCGAGGAGATGATCCGGGCGCAGCCGATGGATGCCGTGGTGCTGCTGGGCGGCTGCGACAAGACGGTGCCGGCGCAGCTCATGGCGGCGGCCTCCGCGAACGTGCCGGCCGTGGTGTGCGTGACCGGCGCCATGCGCACCGGCGCGTGGCGGGGCGAGCGGGTCGGCGCCTGTACCGACTGCCGCCGTTACTACGCGGGCTTTCGCGAGGGGAGGATAGGCGAGGAGGAGCTCCGCCAGGTGCAGCAGCAACTGTGCTCCACGCCCGGCACCTGCATGGTGATGGGCTCCGCCTCCACCATCGCCTGCCTGGCAGAGACGGTCGGGCTGATGCTCCCCGGCGGCGCCTCGCCCACCTCCGGAAGCGCGGACCGGCTGCGCAACGCGGTCGCCACCGGCCGGCGGGCGGCGCTGCTGGCGCGCGAGCCGATCACGCCCGACCGGATCCTCACCAGGGAGGCGTTCGAGAACGCGCTCAGCGTGCTGATCGCCCTGGGCGGCTCGACCAACACGATCATCCATCTGACGGCCATCGCCCGGCGGGCCGGCGTCGAGCTGTCGATGGCCGATCTGCAGGCCGCGTCCGAGCGGGTGCCGCTGCTGGTGGACTGCAAGCCCTCCGGCACGCGCTACATGGAGGACCTCCACGAAGCCGGCGGACTCCCTGCCGTGCTGAAGGCGCTGGAGCCGCTGCTGCACCCCGATCCGATCGACGTCGAGGGGCGCACGCTGCGGGAACGGCTGGCGGACGTGGCGTCGCCGGGAGCCTGGCAGTCGGTGATCCGCACGCTGCACGAGCCGCTCGGCGGCACCGGATCGCTTACCGTGCTGCGTGGGACGATCGCCCCGGACGGGGCGATCATCAAGAGCGCGGCGGCCAGCCCGGAGTTCTGCGAGCACGAAGGGCCGGCGGTGGTGTTCGACTCGCCGGCCGACGTGGCGGACCGGATCGACGATCCGGGCCTGCAGGTCGGCCCGGGCCACGTGCTGGTACTTCGCAACGCCGGTCCGGTGGCGGCCGGCATGCCGGAGGCAGGCTCCCTGCCCATTCCACGGAAGCTCTCCGAGCGCGGGGTCAAGGACATGGTGCGCGTGTCGGACGCCCGCATGAGCGGCACCGCGTACGGCACGGTGGTCCTGCACTGCGCGCCCGAGGCGGCGGTGGGCGGGCCGCTGGCGCTGGTCCGCGACGGCGATTCGATCCGGCTCTCGGTGTCGCGCGGCACGATCGACCTGCAGGTGGCGCCGGTCGAGCTCGAGCGGCGCCGCCGGGAGTGGCGGCCGTGGCCGCTGCCGGAGCGCGGCTGGGCGCGCATCCACGCCCGCCACGTGCTGCAGGCCGACCGGGGCGCCGACCTCGACCTGATGGTGGCGGAGCGGGACGCGGCCGGCGAACGCGGATAGACTGCGCCCGCCATGCCCAACATAGCCCTGATCGGCGCCGGCAGCGTCGTCTTCGCCCAGAAGCTCATCAGCGACATCCTGCAGCGCGACGGCATCGGCACGCCCGAGTTCCGGCTGATGGACATCGACCCCGAGCGCCTGCGCATCGCCGGCATCGCCGCCGAGAAGACCGCCCGCGCGCTGGGCAAGCCGGCTACCATCCGCACCACCGGGGACCAGCGGGAAGCGATCCGGGACGCCAACTACGTGATCTGCTGCGTGCAGGTCGGCGACACGGAGACGATCTATCAGGACTTCGACATCCCCGCCCGCTACGGGCTGCGCCAGACCATCGCCGATACGCTGGGGATAGGCGGCATCTTCCGCGCGCTGCGCACCTATCCGGTGATGATGGAGCTGGTCGAGAACATCACCACGGTCGGCGCGCCGCGCTGCCTGCTGCTCAACTACACCAACCCGATGGCCATGAACATGCTGGCGCTGCTGCGCGCCGCCGACATCCCCGCGGTGGGCCTGTGCCACAGCGTGCAGGGCACGGCCGCCAAGCTGGCCGGCATCGCCGGCGTCGCCGAGGAAGAGGTGCGCTTCCGCTGCGCGGGCATCAACCACATGGCGTTCTACACCGAGTTCCGCGTCGGCGACCGTGACCTCTACCCGGTGCTGTTCGAGCGCCTGCGCGACGATCCGGACGGACTGGGCCGCACCGTGCGGTTCGAGATGCTCAGGCGTACCGGCTACTTCGTGACCGAAAGCTCCGAGCACCAGGCCGAGTACACGCCGTACTTCATCCACCACGGCGAGGGGATCATCGACCGATACCGCGTGCCGCTGAACGAGCTGATTCGCCGCCGCGACGTCCAGGTGGCCGAGTGGGAACAGCAGCAGCGCGAGTTCTCCGACCCCGACCACGCGGTGGACACCAAGCCGCTGAGCCACGAGTACGGGTCGATCATCATCGAGGCGATCGAGACCGGCGTGCGGGCCACCATCCACGGCAACGTGCTGAACCACGGGCTGATCGACAACCTGCCGGCCGACGCCTGCGTGGAGGTGGCCTGCCACGTGGACGGCACCGGCCTGGCGCCGGTGGCGTTCGGCCGCCTGCCGACCGTGCTGGCGGGGATCATCGGCAGCAACATCGCCGTGCAGCTCGCCACCGTGGAGGCGGCCGAGTCACGCCGGCGCGAGGCGGTCTATCACGCCGCCATGCTCGACCCGCACACCGCCGCCAGCCTCACCATGGACCAGATCTGGCAGGTCTGCGACGAGATGCTGGAGGCCCAAGCGCCCCTGCTGCCGGTCTTCGACACGGCATAGTGGACCAACAGACGTTCGAACGGCGGCTGCATGCGCTGGTAAGCCGCTACCGCACGCAATGTCTGTGGGATCTCAAGCGCGACCTGGATCTCGATCAGCGGGATGTCGCGACGATGGTGTTGCGCCGGATCGCCTCATGCGCGGACACCAGCGGCTATGTCGAGGCGCGAGGACTGCTGGATTGGCTCTCACGGACTTCCAACGCGCGATCTGCCGTCTCGTAGCCGAGCAGCGCAAGGAAGCCGGCGTCAGCTACGTGGCCGGCGGGGTGGCGCTCAACCTGCTGCTGGAGAGCACGCGGATCTCCCGGGACATCGACGTGTTTCACGATGCCGAGGCGGCGGTCCACGCCTCGTTCGATGCCGATCGGAGGCTCCTGGAACGGCATGGCTACACGATCGTCACGCTCCGCGAGTTGCCGGGCTTCATCGAGGCGATCGTACGGGCGTCCAACGACGAGGTGCGCATGGAGTGGGCTCGGGACAGCGCGTTTCGGTTCTTTCCGCTCATGGAGCACGAGGATCTGGGACTCACGCTGCATCCGTTCGATCTGGCATCGAACAAGGTCCTGGCGCTGGTCGGCAGGCTCGAGGTCCGCGACTGGGTCGACGCGATCAGCTCCCACGAGCGGCTGCAGCCGCTCGGGTACCTGCTGTGGGCGGCATGCGGCAAGGACCCGGGGTTCGGTCCCGGCTCACTTCTGGAGCATGCGCGCCGGACGACGCATTATTCGGCGCCGGAGATCGCGCAGTTGGAGTTCGAGGGCAGCCCGCCCGACGCCCATGCCCTGGCGGTGACGTGGCGGTCGGCGCTGGAACAGGCGGCCGCGATCATCGAAGAGCTGCCGGGCGAGCAGGCCGGGACCTGCGTCCTGGATGCCCGCCCCCACCTGTTTCGCGGCGATCCGCCCACGCTCAAGCGAGCGCTGGAGCAGGCGGACATTCGCTTCCATGAAGGATCGCTCGGCGGTGCGTATCCGCGTCTGGTGGACTGAGCAGCCGGGAAGGCTACGCGCCGGGGACGCTTCCGTCCGCCGCCGGACGGAGCCCGAGGCGCCGCACCTCCTCCCACCGGCCAGGCACCAAGCCATCCGCGAACGCGGTGCCGCAGGGGCCGCCGCCGCTCGCGTCGGCGAACTCGTATTCGCGCCCGTCGAAGCGCAGCGCCGGGCGGTAGTGCAGGGACATCTCCCGGAAGCTCGCCGGCACGTAGTGGCAGATGAAGCTCCGCCGCCACTCGCCGGCCGAGGCGTTCGGCCGTGAGCCGTGCACGATGCTGCCGCCGAAGAACAGCACGTCCCCGGGAGCAAGCTCGACCGGCACCGGCCTGATCCCGGCGGGAGGCCGCACGAAGTGCGTGGTGAAGCTCTCCTCCGGGTCGGCCACCTCCGGGCACGCCACCTCCATCGTGTGCGTGCCGGGACAGACGTACAGGCCGCCGTTCTCCGGGACCGAACGGTCCACCGCGGTCCATGCCGCGATGCAGGTATACGGCCGCACGCGCAGGTAGTAGTTGTCCTGGTGCAGCGCCTGGCCCTTCGAGCCGGGCGGCTTGAAGTAGAACATCGACTGCGTCGCGATCGGTTGCTCCTCCATCAGCGCCGCGAGCACCGCCTCGATTCGCGGGTTGAGGAGCATGCCCAGCGCCAGCTCGTCGAACCGGTGCGGCTGCATGATGCGCGGGCAACGCATGAGCGGATCGTCGCTGTCCGGGTCGGGGTCCCAGTGACCGGGGATCGGCGTTCCGGCCGCGGTGATGGCCGCGAAGCGTTCCGCGCAGGCGGTGATCTCGGCGGGTTCCCACAGCTCGCGCACCACCAGGAAGCCGTCGGCCTGCCATCGGGCCAGATCGCGCGCGCTCACGGGTGCTGCCGTGGTCATGGCTCGCGTACTCTCGCACGGCGGCACGCGGCGTCCAAGGAGCTGGTCGAAGTGTCGGGTATGATGGCGCCGACTTCGGCCCGCACCGCTCGCCGGGACTTGAGCCGGGAGACGCCCACACGTGGAACACCTCGAAGAGATCGAAAAGCGGCTGTGGTCCAGCGCGGACAACCTGCGGGCCAACTCCAACTTCGCCAGCAACGAGTACTTCCTGCCCGTCATGGGGCTGATCTTCCTGCGCCACGCCTACAGCCGCTTCCTCAAGGTCAAGGCCGAGATCGAGCCCTCGCTACCGAGGCGCGGCGGCAAGCGACGCGCACTGACCAAGGAGGACTTCTCCCGGAAGGGCGCGATCTTCCTGCATCCGGAAGCGCAGTTCGACCATCTCGTCTCCCTGCCTGACAGCGCCGATCGCGCGCAGGTGATGATCGATGCGATGGAGAAGATCGAGAAGGACTACGAGACGCTGCGCGGCGCCCTGCCCAAGGCCGAGTACCAGGAGCTCGACAACGACGTGCTCGGCCAGCTTCTGCGCACCTTCAACGACCCGGCCCTGAGGCGCGCGGACGGCGACGTGTTCGGGCGCATCTACGAGTACTTCCTCACCCAGTTCGCCGACCAGAAGGCGCATGACGGCGGCGAGTTCTTCACACCGGTCGCGCTGGTCCAGACCATCGTCAACGTCATTGAGCCGGACCACGGCCGCGTGCTCGACCCGGCCTGCGGCTCGGGCGGGATGTTCGTGCAGAGCGCGCACTTCATCGAGCGCATGCACCTCGACCCGACCGAACGGGCGACGTTCTTCGGCATGGAGAAGAACCCGACGACGATCCGCCTCGCCAACATGAACCTCGCCGTGCACGGCCTCGAGGGCAACATCCACAAGGCCATCACCTACTACGAGGACCCGCACGAGTTGCTCGGCACGTGCGACTTCGTCATGGCCAATCCGCCGTTCAACGTCGACGAGGTGGACGCGGAGAAGGTAAAAAACGACCCGCGCCTGCCCTATGCCCTTCCTGGGGTGAACAAGAAGGGCAAGGTCTCCAACGGCAACTACCTCTGGATCTCCTACTTCGACAGCTACCTGAACAACACCGGCCGGGCCGGGTTCGTCATGTCCTCTCAGGCGTCGTCGGCGGGCGGCGAGGAAGCGAAGGTGCGCCGGAAGCTGATCGAGGCGGGTCACCTGGACGTGATCATGGCGATCCGCTCCGGTTTCTTCTACACGCGCACGGTGCCGTGCGAGCTGTGGTTCCTCGACAAGGCCAAGCCCGCCGAGAGGCGGGACAAGGTGCTGATGATCGACGCGCGCAACGTCCACCGGAAGGTGACGCGCAAGATCTACGACTTCACGCCCGAGCAGCAGAAGAACCTTGCGGCCATCGTCTGGCTCTACCGCGGCCAGAACGAACGCTTCCTCGCCCTGGTGGCCGAGCACCTCGACCGCATGGTCCAAGCAGCCATCGAGGCCGCGACGCCCGTCCGGCACCTTGCCGCCGCGCTTGCCGAAGCAGCCACGACGTGTGCCGATGGCGAACTCTTCGACGATCTCGCACAGAGCCTCACGGAGTTCGAAAACGCTCGGGAGGCGTTCGCGCACGACCTAGACGCCTTCGAGTCGGAGGCGGGCGATATCCGCGATGCATGGGACTCCTCCCGCCGCGACAACGCCGGGCTCACGGCGTTCGCCGCACGCGCCCAGCCTTTGGCAGAAGCAGGGCGCGACCTGATCCGCCAGGCCGATCATCTCCACCGGCTGCTGTCGCGCGTGGCCGAGGGGCGAAGGAACGGCCGCGGCAGCCCGATCAAGGCGGTCGGCGAAGCGCGCAGCGACGCGGTCGAGCATCTCGGAGCGCCGCGCTACTTCTGGCGGCAGGCGCACTGGCTTCAGGAGCGGTTCCCGGACGCGGCCCTGCGCGACGTCGAAGGGCTCGTGAAGCTGGTCGGCCACGACGAGCTGGCCGCCAACGACTGGAGCCTGACGCCGGGACGCTATGTCGGCGTCGCGTCGGAGGAGGAAGACGAGGATTTCGACTTCGAGCAGACGATGCGGGATATCCACTTGGAGCTTGATGAGCTCAACGCAGAGTCCGTCCAGCTCGCGGCGATCATCAGGCGCAACTTCGAGGCACTGCGGCTGTGACGGAACGGAAGTCCATGGGGCGCCGGCGCGCGGACGCTTCGATGCCCGCACCTCCGGGCAGGGGAGAGTTGCCCGCTGACTACGCGGCTCTGCTCGGTGAGATCAAGGAGCGCATCCGCACGGAACGCGTGCGCGTTGTGCTGGCCGCCAACCAGGCGATGGTGCTGCTCTACTGGGACATCGGCAAGGCGATTCTTGCCCGCCAGGAGCGGGAAGGCTGGGGCGCCGGGACCATCGACCGCCTTTCGCACGACCTCCGGGAGGCATTCCCGGACATGCGGGGATTCTCGCCCCGCAACCTCAAGTACATGCGTGCCTTCGCCGCAGCCTGGCCCGAGCGCGAAATCGTGCAACGCACCGTTGCACAAATCCCCTGGCGCAGCAATCTGGCGCTGCTGCACAAGCTGGACCTCCCGGAGACGCGCATCTGGTACGCCCGAAAAGCCATTGAGCAGGGCTGGAGCCGCGAGATACTCGAACTACAGATCCGCGCGCGCCTGTACGAGCGGGAGGGCAGCGCCGTCACCAACTTCCCGCGGACGCTGCCGCCGGCCGACTCCGATCTGGCCACGCAGGCGTTCAAGGACCCGTACCTGTTCGACTTCCTCGGTACCGCCGAGCCGCGCACGGAACGGGAGCTCGAGCAGGGTCTCGTGGACCACATCCAGCGCTTCCTGCTGGAGATGGGGGCCGGATTCGCCTTCGTCGGCCGGCAGGTGCTCCTCGAGGTTGGCGACTCCGACTTCCGCGTGGACCTGCTGTTCTACCACCTCCAACTCCGTCGCTTCGTCGTCGTCGAGCTCAAGGCGGTCCGCTTCAGCCCCGACTTCGTCGGTCAGATGAACCTGTACCTCTCTGCCGTGGATGACCTGATGCGCCACCCCGACGACGCGCCCACCATCGGCTTGCTGCTCTGCAAGGGCAAGGACCGGATGGTCGTGGAGTACGCCCTGCGCGACCTCGCCAAGCCCCTGGGCGTCGCGGACTGGGAGAGTCGCCTGGTCGAGATCCTGCCGGACGATCTCAAGGGCAGCCTGCCGACCATCGAAGAGATCGAGGCGGAACTCCGTGGAACCGTTGAGGACGAACAACCAATTCCATCCCAAGAAGATGAAACTGACGAAGACTGACAGGAATCCCAAGGCGACGTGAGTGTGAATTGGGTGCCTCGAACACTTGATGAACTTGGGCATGTGAGTCGAGGCAGGTCGAGACACAGGCCCCGGGATGCTGCGCACCTCTACGGGGGATCATACCCATTTGTCCAGACCGGGGACATCAAGCATTCAACGCTATACTTATCCACCTATAAGCAAACGTACAGCGAGGCTGGCCTTGCCCAAAGTCGTCTGTGGATGGCAGGCACACTCTGCATTACGATTGCGGCAAACATTGCGGATACGGCGATTCTCGGAATTGATGCATGTTTCCCGGATAGCATCATTGGATTTGTCCCGGACGACAGGAGGGCCGATGTCCGATTCATAAAATATCTCTTCGATGCGACGCTCCAGAACCGCTTCAAGCAGTTCACACAAGGAGTAGCTCAAGATAACCTGAGTCAATCTAAGCTTCTCGCACTCAAGTTCCTTGTGCCAGATGTACGGGAACAACGCCGTATCGCCGACATCCTCTCCGCCTACGACGATCTTATCGAAAACAACCGGCGGCGGATTGCACTGCTGGAACAGGCGGCGCGGGAGCTCTACCGGGAGTGGTTCGTCCGGCGCCGTTTTCCCGGCCATGAGAGCACGCGGATCGTCGATGGCCTGCCAGAGGGATGGGAGCGAAAAGCCGCTATCGACGTCCTGGACGTAATGAGCGGTGGCACGCCGCGGACGGCTGTACCCGGATTCTGGAATGGTCCGATCCCGTTCTTCACGCCGAAGGATGCGACTGATCACGTATATGTCTGCGAAACAGAGAAGGCTTTGACGGAAGAGGGCCTGAGAAATTGCAATAGTAAATTGTACGCAAAGGACACGATCTTCCTTACGGCCCGGGGAACTGTCGGCAAAATCAATCTCGCACAATCTCCAATGGCCATGAATCAATCATGCTACGCCTTGTCCGGGAAGAATGGTCTTGGGCAAGTGTTTCTGTACTTTGCGCTGGTTGAAGGAGTGGAACAACTTCGGAGCCATGCAGTCGGCGCCGTCTTTGACGCGATTATCGTGGATACGTTCAAGCGAATTCCATTCGTTGAGCCGCCAAAGTCGCTGATAGCAGCATTCAATGACTTCTCAGCACCGGCCGTCGACAAGATTGACAAACTCGCAGCGCAGAATCGGTATTTGGCTCGAGCTCGCAATCTCCTCCTTCCACGCCTGATGTCGGGCGAGGTGGTGGTATGAACCGTGCCGCCTTCGCCGACTTGATCGCCGTCGGGGAGGGTGTCACTACCGAGTTCATGCGTTCGGACATGTCGGGGGTCGGGTGGAGATTTGCGCATTCGCCAACGTGACGCGGGACGACTCTGGTCGGAGTGACAGCCGATGGCGAGGTGGTCGAGATGGCGAAGAGGCCGGAAGCCCCCGGTACGGATGACGGAGACTCGATGAGTCCAGCGCTCTACAGCGAAGACACCCTCGTCCAGCAGACCACCGCCGAGTACCTTGAGGAGCGGCTCGGCTGGGACTCGGTCTACGCCTACAACTCCGAGACCTTCGGACCGGACGGGACGCTGGGCCGGACCGGCGAGGAAGAGGTAGTGCTTTCGCGCTACCTCCGCGAGGCGCTCGATTCGCTCAATCCGGGCTTGCCGGGCGAAGCGGTCGACAACGCCATCCGCGCCATCGTCCAGGTGAGCTCGGCCCAGTCCACGTTGCAGACCAACCAGGAAAAGTACGATCTCCTGCGCAACGGCGTGAAGGTCACGTATCGGGACCCGCGCGGCGGCATGGAGACGCGTACCGTGCGTGTCTTCGACTTCGAGGACCCCGAGAACAACCACTTCCTCGCGGTGCGCGAGCTGTGGATCAAGGGACCGCTCTACCGCCGCCGCGCCGACCTGATCGGCTTCGTCAACGGCATCCCGCTCCTGTTCGTGGAGCTGAAGAACATCCACCGCAACGTCCGCCGCGCCTACGACGAGAACCTCGCCGACTACAAGGACACCATCCCCCACGTCTTCCATCACAACGCGTTCGTGGTGCTCGGCAACGGCGTGGACGCCCGCATCGGCAGCTACTCGGCGCCATTCGAGTACTTCCGCGAGTGGAAGCGCCTCGACGAGGACGAACCCGGCGTCGTGAACATGGAGACGCTGCTCAAGGGGGTGTGCACCAAGGCGAACTTCCTCGACCTGTTCGAGAACTTCGTCCTCTTCGACGACAGCGGCGAGAGGCTGGTCAAGGTGGTCGCCCAGAACCAGCAGTACCTCGGCGTGACCCGGGCGGTGCGCGCCGTGGAGGAACGCCAGAGCGCGGGCGGCAGGCTCGGCGTCTTCTGGCACACGCAGGGAGCCGGCAAGTCCTATTCCATGGTGTTCTTCAGCCGCAAGGTGCACCGTAAGCTCGGCGGCAACTTCACCTTCCTGGTGCTGTGCGACCGCGACGATCTGGACAATCAGATCTACCGCACCTACTCCGGCTGCGGTGTCGTCGGCGAGCAGGAGGAGGTACGGGCCGCGAACGGCCGGCACCTCAAGCGGCTGCTCGGCGAGCACAAGGCCTACATCTTTTCCCTGATTCAGAAGTTCAACCAGGACGTCGTGCCCGACGAGCCCTACTCCGAGCGGGAAGACATCATCGTCATCGTGGACGAGGCGCACCGCACCCAATACGGCCGGCTGGCGCTCAATCAGCGCAACGCCCTGCCCAATGCCCTCTACATCGCGTTCACGGGCACCCCGCTGATGAAAGAGGACGAGATCACCCGGCGGGTGTTCGGCGACTACGTCTCCCGGTACGGGTTCCAGCGGGCGGTCGAGGACGGCGCCACGGTGCCGCTCTACTATGACGCGCGCGGCGAGAAGCTTGGCATCGCCACCGACGACCTCAACGAACGGATCGCGGAGAAGCTCGAAGAGTTCGAGACCGATGACGTCGACGTGGAACAGCGCCTCGAACGCGAGCTGAAGCGCGACTACCACATCGTCACCGCGCCCGAGCGCCTCGACACCGTCGCCAGGGACTTCGTCACGCACTACACCACGGCGTGGGAGAGCGGCAAGGCGATGTTCATCGCCATCGACAAGATCACCGCCGTCAGGATGCACAGCCTCATCCAGAAACACTGGCGTGATCACGTCAGGCGACTCGAAGGCGAGCTTTCCAGCGCGGCCGGCGGCGAAGAGCGCTTGGCTCTGGAAGGCCAGCTCGCCTGGATGAAGGAAACGAAGATCGCCGTCGTGGTGAGCGAAGAACAGGGGGAGGTTGCCAAGTTCCGCAACTGGGGTCTCGACATTCAACCGCACCGCCGGCTGGCCAAGGAGGGTTTCGAGACCGCCGACGGCGAGCGGATCGACGTGGAGAGCGCCTTCAAGAAGAACGGCCACCCGTTCCGGGTCGCCATCGTCTGCGCGATGTGGCTCACCGGGTTCGACGTCAAGAGCCTCGCCACCCTCTATCTCGACAAGCCGCTCAAGGCGCACACCCTGATGCAGGCCATCGCGCGGGCGAACCGCGTGCACGAAGGCAAGAACAACGGCCTCATTGTCGACTACAGCGGTATCCTCAAGAACCTCCGAAGCGCGCTCGCCACCTTCGCCGGGCACACGGGAACGGAAGACGGCGGCCCGGCGGATCCTCCCGCGAAGCCCCAGGACGAGTTGCTCGACGAACTGGCCGAGTCCATCGAAGCGATACGCGCGTTTCTCGCCACAAAGGCGTTCCGGCTCGATGAGATCATCCAGAAGGACGGCTTCGAGCGGAACGCGGCCATCGCCGCCGCCAAGGAGGTGGTCAATAAGAATGACGAGACCAGGAAACGCTTCGAGATCATGGCCCGCACCGTGTTCCGCAAGTTCAGGGCATGCCTGACCGTGAAAGACGTCCACGTTCACCGAAGCGCCTATGACGCGATCAACATCGTCTACAAGAGCCTTCAGGCGGACCGTGACAAGACTGACATCTCCCAGATCATCCGGGAGCTGCACGCCGTCGTCGGCGAAAGCATCAGCCCCGCCGGCGTGGGGCAGATCCAGGAATCACAGGCGTCCTATGACATCTCGGCCATCGACTTCGAGCGCCTGCGCCAGGAGTTCGCCCGCAGCACGACGCAGAACACGCACGTGCAGAATCTCAAGGGCGCCATCGAGAAACGCCTTGCCCGGATGCTTGCACAGAACCCATTGCGCACCGACTTCCAGCAGCACTACGAGAAACTGGTCGCCGACTACAATCGGGAAAAGGACCGCGTGACGATTGAGAAATCGTTCGAGGCGCTCCTCAAGCTCGTCGCCGAGCTCGACGATGAGCAGGCGCGCGCCCTCCGGGAGGGCCTTGACGAGCCGACGCTGGCCCTGTTCGACCTGCTCAAGAAGGAAGAGCTGACGCCGGCCGAGATCACCCGCATCAAACAGATCGCCGTCGATCTCCATTCCACGCTGCAAACGGAACTGGCTACCATCCGCGACTGGCAGACAAAGCAGGCGACGAGGGACCGGGTAAAGCAGACGATCTTCGATTTTCTCTACAGCGACGAGACCGGGCTGCCCGAGTCATACCAGGAGGACGAGATCAAGGCGAAGTCGGATGTGGTCTTCAGCCACGTGCTCAACCGGCAACTCCACGGTCCGCCGGCAGCGGCGGCGTGACCGACTGCCGGCGACGTCGGGCGCCGGAGTCAGGCGGGATTGATGATGCCCTCCGGACCGACCGGCACGCCGTCGTTCTGACCCGCGAGCAGCCTCCGCAGTTCGGGCGTTGCGCCGCGCACGACCTCCTCCGGCCACTCGTCGACGGGCGAGAGCGGCGCGGCCCAGCCGGGGCGATAGGACAGGAACGCGCTCGGCCGCGGCCGGCGCGAACGCATGACGCCGCCCGCGTGAATGGTCCGGCAGTGGAACAGCACCGCGTCGCCGGCGTTCGCCAGCACCATGCGCGCCTCGGCGGCATGATCCTCCAGGGAGCTGCGGTTCCGCAGGTCGGGGAAGCGGTGGCTCCCGGGAACGACCCACAGCGGCCCCTCGTCGATCTCCAGGTCGATGAAGTAGAAGCCCACGTTGCACCACGACGCCTGCGTGTTGCGCGGGTCCTCGGGCGGCTCGAAGCCGGTGTAGTCGCGGTGCAGGATCTGCCGCCCGCGCGCCAGGTTCTCGTCGCTCTGCTGCACCCAGGTCGCGAACACGCCCTTGAAGCAGCGGATGTCGCCGCCGTAGCAGGCGCGCACGGCGCCGATCACCGCGGGGCAGGAGATGATCTCGGCGAGGGTGCCTCCGGGCCAGTGCTCGTCGAACTCCAGCCGGTTGGGCGCGGCGTCGCCGCCCATCTCGTCGGCGATGCGCGCCACCTGCTCGGGCGACACCGCGTCAGGGATCCACAGGAAGCCGTTCTCGGCGAAGAAGGCGTGCTGCTCGCGGACGGTGAGGCGGGCAAATTCCTCGCGCCGGCCGGCCTGCAGGCAGTCGGCTTCGGCGGTGGTCACGGTCTCACCAGCCGTTCATGTGGTCCCATCCACGGCCACGGTGCGCCCCTCGGCGGCCGAACGGTAGGCGGCGTGGATGATGCGCAACGCGGCCAGCCCGTCGCGCGCGGTCACGGGCGGCTCCGTCTTGTCCAGGCATGCCGCAAGCGCGCACTTCACCCAGGGCGTGTAGCCGCCGGCCCGGCCCGCGTAGCTCACCACGCGGGTGGGCTGGCCGGTGGCGGTCCATTCGAGCCGCCCCTGCTCGGCGACGTTGATGCGCAGCCAGCCGGCGTCGCCGTACACGGTGATGGTGGCGTGTCCCTGCTTCTGCTCCATCAGATAGCCGGAGAACAGCGACCCGTGCGCGCCGCCCGCGAAGCGGAAGTTGACCAGGGCCAGATCCTCCACGTCGATCGGCTGGCCGCCGACCACCGGCGCCATCGCCTGCACCGCCTCGATCTCCGCGCCGGTCAGGTAGCGGATCAGGTCCAGGGCGTGGATGCCGAGCCAGGTGAGGTGGCCGCCGCCGGCCAGCGCCTTGCGGAAGGTCCAGTCGTTCGTGGCCACCTTGCCGGGGATGCGCGCCTGGTCGCTGACCTGCGACGCCTGCACCGCGTACAGCGATCCGATGCCGCCCTCGGCGATGATCCGCCGCGCGTCGACCTTCAGCGGGTCGCGGCGCTGCGCGAACGCCATCATCAGATGCACGCCGCGCCGCTCGGCGACCTCTACCAGGCGCTCGAACTGGTCGGGATGCACGCAGGAGGGTTTCTCCGCCATCACGTGCACGCCGGCCTCCAGCAGCGGCTCGATCACGGCCGGGGCGTGGGCGCCGATCATCGACACGATCGCCAGGTCTGGGGCGTCGTGCCGGAGCAGCGCCTCCACCGACGTCTCGGCGGCCTGCACCTTGGCCCCGCAGGCGCGCCGCGATTCCTCGAGCGTCGTGCCGCCCGGATCCATCAGCAGCGCCCGGTCGATGCCGGCGATGCTGTTGATCGCCTCGCGATACGGCGCCTGGTGGGCGGCGCCCTCCTCGGTCACGAACGCGATGGTTGCCATGTCTCTGCCGTTCTCCTTTCGATGCGGTACTATAACCGAGCGACCTCATGTTGAAGTTCATCGTCCGGCGCGTGCTTCTCATGGTCCCCACGCTGATCGCCGTGTCGATCCTGTCGTTCCTGATCATCCAGGCGCCGGCCGGGGACTTCGTCGACTCCTACGTGGCGGGGCTCAGGCAGTTCGGGCAGATCGTGGAGCAGGGACAGATCGACGCCCTGCGCGACCGCTACGGATTGAACCAGCCCGTACACGTCCAGTATTTGAAGTGGATGTCGAGACTGATCCGCGGAGATCTGGGGCGATCGTTCGCGTGGAACCAGTCGGTGAAAAGCCTGCTGTACGAGCGGCTCCCCTGGACCATTCTGATCGCCTTCAGCTCGCTGCTGGTGGTGTACATCATCGCCATACCGATCGGCAACACGTCGGCAATTCATCAGTATTCCGTACGGGATTACGTGTTCACGAGCGTCGGCTTCGTCGGCCTGGCGGTGCCCAATTTCCTGTTCGCCCTGATATTCCTGTGGCTGTTCTTCCTGTGGACCGGCAAGGCGGCGGTGGGGCTGTTTTCCCGAGAATATCTCAGCGCTTCTTGGAGCCTGGGGAAGTTCTTCGACCTGCTCTCGCACCTGTGGATCCCGGCGTTGATCGTCGGCACCGCCGGGACCGCCAGCCTGATCCGCATCATGCGCGCCAACATGCTCGACGAGCTGCACCGGCCGTACGTGATGGTGGCGCGCGCCAAGGGGCTGACCGAGCGCCGCCTGCTCTACAAGTACCCGTTTCGCGCCGCGCTCAATCCGGTGGTCAGCACCATCGGCTACACCCTGCCGGAGTTGGTCAACGGCGCGCTGTTGACCTCGATCGTACTGGGCCTGCCGACGATCGCGCCTGTGTTGCTGTCGGCGCTGCTCACCCAGGACATGTTCCTGGCAGGCAGCATCATCTTCGTCCTCAGCGTCCTGACGGTGATCGGCACGCTGCTGTCCGACGTCCTGCTGGCGTGGCTCGATCCGCGCATCCGCGAGGCGGTCTGACGTGGCGCAACCGGAGGTTCCGGCCGACACCACGGCTCCGTCCGAAGAGCGGCTGTTCGTCGCCTCGCAGTGGCAGCTCATCCGCTGGAAGTTCCTGCGCCACCGGGTGGCCGTGGCCGCACTGGTCGTGCTGGGCCTCTTCTATTTCGGCGCGTTCTTCGCCGAATTCGTAGCCCCCTACGACGGCCGGCTGCGCGATCAGGACCGCATCCTGCAGCCGCCGCAGCGGCTCAGGTTCGTGGACGTGGACGGGCGGTTTCATTTGCGCCCGTTCGTTTACGGCCTCACGCAGACGATCAACGAGGTCACCTACGGCAAGGAGTATGCGGTCGACCCGGAGCGGCGCCACCCGCTGGCGCTGTTCGTGCGTGGCGACCCGTACCGCTTCTGGGGTCTGTTCGAATCCGACATCCACCTCTTCGGGTTCAAGGGGGGGCGCGGCTATCTGTTCGGCGCGGACTCGCTCGGTCGCGACCTGTGGTCCCGCATCATCTACGGCAGCCGCATCTCGCTTACCGTGGGACTGCTGGGGATTGCGCTGAGCTTCGTGCTCGGCATCGTGCTGGGCGGCATCTCCGGCTATCTGGGCGGAGCGGCCGACGTGGTCATCCAGCGGCTCATCGAGTTCCTTCGGTCGATCCCGACCTTGCCGTTGTGGATGGGGCTGAGCGCGGCTCTGCCGCCCCACTGGAGCCCGACCAAGGTCTACTTCGCGATCGTCGTGATCCTGTCGGGCGTTGCCTGGACGTCGCTGGCGCGGGTCGTGCGCGGCAAGTTCCTGTCGGTCCGGGAGGAGGAGTTCGTGGTGGCGGCGCGGATCCACGTGGCGGGCCGCGGCTACATCATCATGCGGCACCTGCTGCCGTCGCTGTACAGCTACATCATCGCCTCGCTCACCCTTTCGGTTCCCGGCATGATCCTGGGCGAGACCGCTCTGAGCTTCATCGGCCTGGGGCTGCAAACGCCGGCCATAAGCTGGGGGGTGCTGCTGCGGGATGCCCAGGCCATACGGGTCCTGGCCAACGCGCCCTGGCTGCTGATCCCGGCGCTGTTCGTGATCGTCTCCATCCTGGCGTTCAACTTCCTGGGTGACGGCCTGCGCGACGCCGCCGACCCCTACGCCACGGTCTGATGTCCGACCGAACCTCTGATCCGGACGCTGCGCTGCTCAGCGTGCGCGGACTGCAGACCCACTTCTTCTCGCGGCAGGGCACCGTCAAGGCCGTGGACGGCCTGAGCTTCGACCTCGCGCCTGGCGAGACCCTGGGCATCGCCGGGGAGAGCGGGTGCGGCAAGAGCGTAACCACGCAGTCGATCCTGCGCATCGTGCCCAAGAACGGCGCGATCGTAGACGGCCGCATCCTGTTCGACTCACCAAGTCAGGGCCGTGTCGACCTGGTGACGCTGGATCCGCAGGGCAGCGCCATCCGCGAGATCCGCGGCGCCGAGATCGCGATGGTGTTTCAGGAGCCCATGACCTCGTTTTCGGCCATGCACACCGTCGGCAACCAGATCATGGAGGTGATCATGCTGCACCAGCAGGTCACCAAACGGCAGGCGCGCGCCGAGGCGATCGAGATGCTGGACCGGGTGGGCATGCCGCAGCCGGGAGAGACCGTCGACTCCTACTCGTTCAATCTCTCCGGCGGCATGCGCCAGCGTGCCATGATCGCCATGGCACTGTCGTGCCGGCCGCGGCTGCTGATCGCCGACGAGCCCACCACGGCGGTCGACGTGACGATCCAGGCGCAGGTGCTGGACCTGATCAAGGATCTGCAGCAGGAGCTGGGGATGGCGCTGATCATCATCACCCATGATCTGGCGGTGATCGCCGAGCTGGCGGACACGGTGCTGATCATGTACCTGGGCCAGGAGGTGGAGTCCGCTCCCGTGGACGACATCTTCTACCAGCCCAAGCACCCCTACACGCGTGGACTGCTCGCCTCGGTGCCGAAGCTGGGCGAGGGCGCGACGCAGAAGATCACGCCGATCCGGGGGGCGGTGCCGACGCACGTCGAACGCGTGCACGGCTGCCTGTTCCATCCGCGCTGTCCCGACTTCATCCCCGGCGTCTGCGACGGCGTCGCGCCGCCCCTGCTGGACGTCGGGGCGGGACACAGCGCGGCCTGCTACCTGTACGGCGGAGACGGCCCTGGGGACGACGACGGGGCGGGCGCCGGCGGCGGAGGCGCGTGATGGCCGACCGGCAACCCCTGCTGGAGGTCAGGAACCTCACCAAGCACTTCGCGCGCACCCGCGGACTCCGCCGCCAGGTGACCGGCATCGTCAAGGCGGTCGACGACGTGAGCTTCACCGTGCACGCCGGGGAGACGCTGGCGCTGGTGGGCGAGAGCGGGTGCGGCAAGACGACGACGGGGCGCTGCATCCAGCGCGCGGTGGAGCCCACCTCCGGACAGGTGCTCTTCCATCCGGACGGCGGCGATGCCGCGGTCAACATACCCGAGCTGGGCCGGCGCGAGCTCAAGGAAGTCATGACCCAGATGGGCATGGTCTTTCAGGACCCCTATTCCTCGCTCAACCCGCGCATGACCATCCTGCAGACGATCGCCGAGCCGTTCGTCATCCACGGGACGCTCCGCAACCGGCGCGAGATGGAGGACCGCGTGGCCGAGCTGCTGCGCATGGTGCGACTGGACCCGGTCTACATGACACGGTATCCGCACGCGTTCTCAGGCGGGCAGCGCCAGCGCATCGCCATCGCGCGGGCGCTTGCGCTCATGCCGAAGTTCATCGTGGCCGACGAACCGGTGTCCGCCCTGGACGTGTCGGTGCAGGCCCAGATCCTGGAGCTGCTGCAGGATCTGCAGCAGAACTACCACTTCGCCTACCTGTTCATCGCCCACAACCTGGCGGTGGTCGAGTACTTCAGCGAGCGGATCGCCGTGATGTACGTCGGCAAGATCGTCGAGCTGACCACCACCCGCAGGCTGTTCGCCATGCCCAGGCACCCGTACACGGAGGCGCTGTTCTCGGCGGTGCCGAAGCCCGATCCCCGCTCCCGCACGAAGCGCATCCTGCTCAGCGGGGACATCGCCGATCCCGCGGATCCACCGTCAGGCTGCTATTTCCATCCGCGCTGCCGCTTCGCTCAACCGATCTGCAAGGAGCAGGAGCCGCCGCTGGTCGAGGTCGGCGCGGACCGGGGTGAGCCGCACCTGGCGGCCTGCCACTTCGCGGAGGAGCTGGAACTAGCCGGCGTAGTTTGACACCGTTCGGCCGCGTCCTCACGATGGGCGGTCTAAACCGGGGCAGTCGGCTCGCGCGACCGGTACGTGGCCTCATGCCCCTCTCAACCAAGGAGCAACGTATGAGGAACATGTTTGTCCTCGTTCTCGCGCTGGCCCTGGTCGCCACCATGGGCTTCGCCACCGGCGAGACGGAAGAGGCGGGAGCCGCCAGCGGCGCGCCCGTGCGCAGTGGCCAGTACGGAGAGGCACCGATGCTTGCCGCCCTGGTAGCCAGCGGCGAACTGCCCCCGGTCGAGGAACGCCTGCCGGAGACACCACGCGTGCTGGAGGTCGAGGAGATCGGCACCTACGGCGGGGCGCTGCAGCAGGTACGCAGCCTGGATGAGTCCGACTGGCTGGCCTGGGTCATGACCAAGGAGCCGCTCACGATCATCTCCCCGGATCTCCTGCGCACTCTGCCGAACGTCGCCAGGGAGTTCGAAGTGTCGGACGACGGCACCACCATCACCTTCACGCTGCGGCCCGGCATGCGCTGGAGCGACGGCGCGCCGTTCGGGGTCGACGACATCATGTTCTGGTACGAGGACCTGATCAGCAACAAGGAGCTGACTCCGGAGCCGATCAGCTACTTCACCCGCAACAACGAGCTGCTGGTCGTCACCAGGGTGGATGACGACACGGTGACGTTCGCGTTCAGCCTGCCCAACAGCCCGTTCGTGGACATGATCGGCACGTGGTGGATGTACTTCGTGCCGCAGTACTCGCCCAAGCACTACATGAGCCAGTTCCACCCGACCTACACCGAGCGCGACAAGCTGAACGACCTGGTGAAGTCGGAGGGGTTCTCAAGCTGGCCGGAACTCTATCACAGCAAGGATTGCGTCGGGCACCCGTCACAGGGCGTCCACGACCCGGACTGCCCCACGCTGGCTCCCTGGCTGTTCCAGGACCCGAAGACCGCGCCGGTGCAGACGGCGGTGCGCAACCCGTACTACTGGAAGGTCGATCCTGAGGGCAATCAGCTTCCCTATATCGACCGCGTCGAGCGCCCGCTGATCTCCGATACGGAGGCGTGGCTGCTCAAGGTGGTCGCGGGCGAGGAGGACGTCGTCCTCGGCTCGTACCTGGATCCCGGCAAGAACTTCACCTTCCTGAAGGAGAACGAGTCGCGCGGGAACTACACGGTCAAGTCCTTCACTTGGTGGCGCAACCACTCGGCCCTGTACTTCAACCATACCACCTCCGACCCGGTGAAGGCGGCGCTGTACGCCAACAAGGATTTCCGCGTGGCGCTGTCGCACGCCATCGACCGGGACGAGATCAACGGCCTGCTGTTCGGCGGGCGCTACAACCCCAGCCAGCTCGCGCCGAACTCGGGTCCGCCCTTCCACGGCGAGCGCGACATGTTCAAGCAGTTCATCGAGTACGACCTGGACACGGCTAATCAGATGCTCGACGAGATCGGCCTCGCGGCGCGTGACCGCGAGGGCTTCCGCCTCGATCCCGACGGCAACGCGCTGCAGTTCATCCTGTATCATCCGTCGTGGCCGCCGGAGAATCCCGAGCTCGGCGACCTCATCAAGGGCTACTGGGCCGAGGTCGGCATCAACCTGGCGGTCAAGGCGCTGGACGGAGCGGCCTATACGGCGATCAACGAGGCGGACGAGGCGGACATGCGCCTGCGCGTCGGCTATTACGTCGGCCCGCCGATGGTGCCGATCATGAGCCCCAACCTGTTCGCCACCAACTTCGAGACCGAGCCCGAGTGGTCGAGCTGGCTCAACACCGAAGGAGCGTCGGGCGTCGAGCCGCCTGACGACGTGAAGCGGCTGCGGGAGATCCAGAACGAGATCTACGCGGAGCCGGATCCGCAGAAGCAGCTCGTCCTGTACGACGAGGCGTTCACGATCCACACCAACAACCTCTGGCAGCTCGGCATCCTGGAGTGGGATGCGGAGACGTCGTTCAGCTACATCCAGAACAACCGGATCGGCAACGTGCCCGACCCGATGCCGGGAGAGATGATCCCCGCCCAGCGGAGCTCCTGGTTCATCAAGAGCTAGCCCCAAGGTTGCGGCGCCGCGGGCGCCGCAACCTTGGCCCAGCCCCTCCTTTGGCTCGGAGCGCATCGGTTTCCGATGCGCTCCGAGCCGGGATGCGGGTTGGCCCGGGCGTCTTCGGCGCCGCGTTCGACACGTCAAGGGAGGTTGCCGCACCGGCGGCGCCTCCTTCGTTACCTCGTCTACATGGCGGTGCGGCGGCTGGAGATGAGGCGGCTACTGAAACCGACCGGGAGTATCTGCCTCCACAGTGACTCGACCACGAGCCACTACCTTAAGCTGGTCTGGACGCCATCTTCGGTCGCCAGAACTTCACGGTGCGACTCGGGATGGAGGACGCGGTTGCCGCGGCTACGGGATGGGATCAAGACAGTGAAAAAGTACCTACTCTTCGATCATGATGGTGTTCTGGTGGATACCGAATTCTGGTATTACAAAGCTGGAGAGCGTGCCCTGGCGGACATCGGTTTGACTTTGGACAAGGATCAATACCTCCGGGACATGAACCAGGGATTGAGCACTTGGGCCCAAGCCAGGGCGGCAGGTATTGATGAACCGACCATCAGCAGGCAGCGTGAGGTCCGTAATGATTATTACCAGCAATATCTAAGAACGGAAGCCATTGAGATCGAAGGCGTCGTTGAAACTCTTGCTGAACTTTCAAAATACGTCCGCATGGCTATCGTGACGACTTCAAGACGTGTGGACTTTGAAATTATCCATGAAAAGCGCCAAGTCAGACAATTCATGGATTTCGTCCTTGTTCGCGAAGATTACAAGCTCGCAAAGCCGCACCCGGAACCATACCTGACCGGCTTGCAGCGCCTCGGAGCCACCAAAGAAGCGACACTGGTTGTAGAGGATTCATCCAGAGGACTGAACTCAGCCGTGGCGGCCGGTATTGACTGCGTCGTTGTCTATAACGACTTTACAAGAGCACAGGATTTCTCACATGCGCGCTATCGAATCGATACTCTGATTGAATTGAAGGACATCATCCTCGATGCAATCTGAGGAGCATTTGCCAGTGTGTCGCGGACCGGCGTGACTCTTCGCAAGGAAGGAACGCCAGTAACTCGACCCGTTCTGCGGCTACGCCACCAACGATGGTGGCGACCCATTCAAGAGGCGGAAGGACCCATGGCCGCAGCCTGCGCACCGGGACTCACCCGGTAGCAGGCCCTTCGTTCCTCCACCAGCGAAGCTCGTTGCTGCCGCGCTCGGCGCAGGCGGCCACGTCCAGCCGTCCATCTCCATCCAGGTCGGCCACGATAACCATGTTGGCGTGGGCCCAGTTGTCTTTGAGGATCTGCATGTCCCAGGATCCTCTGGGGTCGCCCCTGTGCTTGAAGAGCGCAACGCGCCCGCGGTCTCCCCAGGCGGTGGCCACCACCTCGACCTGGCCGTCGCCGTCGAGGTCCGCGGCTGTCGCCTCGAAAGCCCCGGGGAAGTGCCCGGATATGACGTGCTTCGGCCACGGGGCGATGCCCGAGCTGCCGTCGTTCTCGTACCACACGATCTGTTGGGTGCCCGTCGGGTCCGCGCCCTTGGGAAGATCAAAACCGAGGGCCATCACCAGGTCGATGTCCCCGTCGCCGTCCATGTCGACGGGGTGACCGTGGATGGGCCTGGGCGCGGTGTCGATGACGTGCTTTGTCCAGGGCGAGTCAAGGGAGTTGCCGGGGTTCTGGTACCAGGCTACCTCGCCGCGCTTCGACGCCGTGCCCACTATGTCGATAAGTCCGTTGCCGTTGACGTCGGCGGCGCACACGGCCCGGCTCTCCGGCGCGTCGTCGTCGATAATGTGCTTGACCCAGACACCGTCGCGGTTCTCAAACCAGGCGAACTGGTTGCTGATGCGCCATCCGGAGCCGGCCACGTCCAGGTCGCCGTCGCCGTCGAGATCGGCAATGGCCACGTCGTAGGCGCCGGGGATGCCGCCCTCCGTGATGTAGCTATGGCGCCACGAGTGGGGGTCCCTTGGGTCGCCGTCGAAGCCGAACGACAGCAGGCAGCCGTTGAGGTTGTCGACGCACACGATCTCCGGCTTCCCGTCGCCGTTGACGTCGGCAACGGCGTGTCGCTCCAGCAGCTCGTTGGTCCGCAGGTGGACGACGTGCCGGGTGAAGTTGCCGGCGCCGTCGTTCTCGAACCAGTAGAGGCCCCGATCGGCGTCGGTGGCGACCAGGTCCAGGCTGCCGTTGCCGGTCAGATCGGCGGCGGAGAGGGCGAAGGCGTATCTGAACTCCGACGAAACGAGCCGCTCGGTGAATCTTATAAACTCGGCCACCGCGCTTCTCCCAAACGTCTGCCGCGGACTCGTCGACTACGGCCGCATGTAACGGTTATTGCCCTGGGCGAAGTAGCGTTTCATGGGCTCGAAGTAGCTCTCGGACCAGCCCTTTTTGTACGAGTCACCCTGTCCGTCGGGCACGTTGGAGTGCTTGATGGTGGCGGTGACGCCGGCAAGCTGGTCTCTTACGCGGCCGAGCTCGACCTCCAGACGGGAATCGGGGACGCCCTCGGGAAACTGGGAGGAGCGCCACGACTGAATGATGCGGAGGTACGGCTTCAGCTCCAGGTTGACCCCGGTGATGTAGCCGTCCCAGGCGGTGAATGAGGCGCCCGGCTCGGCCGAAACCTCGGCTTTCCCGCCCGTCATGTTCGTGTGCTCCTCGCTGTCCAGCCAAGCCTCGTAGATACGCTTCGGCGTGGCCAGTATGACGTCTGACGTCTCGAAGGACTCGGGCATTGCCATCCTCCCGGCTTTCGTGGTGGTCGACGAGGAACGAGTAGCCACAGGCTGCCTGCGCTGCCCCCGGGGACTCGACCAGTATAGCACACGCATGGAGACATGCTTGGCCTGTGCGGCGCCCTCAGGCGTTGTTGGTCAGGGCTGTGCGGGTGCTCGCGCTCGCCGGCTTCGATCAGCGTAACCGGCGGGTCGCCGCTGTTCGCCGCCTTCCATGAATTCTTCAGGGAGCACGCGAGCACTGGACCGAGCGCTTCCAGTACCGGGAGGCGGGTCGGCAGTTGCTCATGCAGGTATTCCTGCAACGTATCGTCAACTCCGGCGGACGGATCGAGCGCGAGTACGGCCTGGGACGGATGGGCACGGACCTGCTGACCGACCGGCCGGCGGCCGTGCCTCCCGAAACGGCGCGCAAGATGGTGATCGAGTGTAAGCCGCTGCATCACGGCCTGGAGCGGACCATCCGGAAGGGCTTACCCAGACTCGCGCCTACATGGAGCACTGCGGAGCCGACGAAGGCCATTTGGTCGTGTTCGACCGCGCCGCCGACCGATCGTGGCGCGAAAAGCTGTTTCGTCGTGAGGAGGTGGCCGACAGCACGGTGTGGGGCATGTAACGCCGATCCCGGACCGAGCAACGCTATCGACGCAATACCGACCTACGTCGCCTCGAGAACCTGCGCGATCGTCGATGAGGGCGAGGCGAACGAGCGCGCGGCGCCTATGACGACGCCGCGGCGTACGTGCTGACCGCCGAACCACATGCCGGCAAGACAGCGGCATTCCTGACCGAGGCAGAGGCATGGGGCCACGTATGCCACGGTCGGGAACTGCGGACCGACGACGACAGGCCGGAGTGGCGTGGCCAACGGTCTCTTTCTGGACGGGCTCGACGAGTCGCGCAGGAACGCAGGATGGCCGCCGCGCGCCGACATCCGCAACGTCGGCGCGCTGGCCGGATACGCCACGGCTTCACTCGGGGCGAAGTCTCGTCTCCGCGAGATTGTGCAGCCTGTTCAGAAAGTCCCTGTGGCGCACGCCATCGTCGCCGCGGCCCGGGGACTGCTTCAGCGCTTCTTCGTACACCCGAATCATGTCCTCATCCGAAATCAGCTCCGTTGTCGCCTGCGTTCCGAGCTCGCCCGAGGATCCGTTTCTCGCACGCTCCAGGTAGAACTTGGCAAGCGTCTGCGCCTCCTCGGCGCTTCGAAGTGGCGACAGCAGAATCTGATTGTCGAGTCTGCTTCGAAACGCTGGAAGGGCGCTGGCATAACGGCGCATGGCGTCGGGGGTCATGGCGATGACCATGAACAGGTATTGCGGAAGGGCATCTATGATGGCGCGGAGTGCCGAGAGATACCGCACTACCGCTCGCGGAGGCAGAATTCCGGCCTGCTTCTCCAGCTCATCGAGCAAGAGGAAGATGCCCTTCAATACGCCAAGCTTCGTACTCAGAAGAACGTAGTCCCTCAGCACGGTGGTCCGGGATTCCACCGTATCCAGTCTGAAGCTGACGCCCAGACCGTTTCTGTGGGCGTTGAGAATACGGAATCCGAACAACCAGTTGAGACAGAGCTGAAAGAGTTCGTCATCATCTTGCTTCTTGGACAGCGACAGCAGCGCCTGCCTCAGGTCGTATGATCGAAGCTGGGAAAGATCCGCCTCCAAACTGGCGATCTTCTCCACGACCTTCTTGAGATGATCGATTCCGAGTTCCTGGAATACGGTTCGGATCGTCCCATCGAACGACTGCTCGGGATCCGCCATATACCGTACGACATAGAAACCGTCTAGCTCGGACTTCGCTTCCACTACCTCACGTTCTAGGTAGTTTAATAGATTGGTCTTGCCGACTCCTTGCGTGCCGATGACCACGAGGACTTCGGACTTTCGCTCGCGTAGGAAGGCGAGAATTCGGTCCTCGGCTTCCTTGTCTTCGGCGCCGCGGTGGTGCGGGTTGCCGTACGTCTGATTCGCTGATGGGAACGGGTTGGCGCGCAGGGCGAATTGCTCCAGGAGTTGACTCCTTCGATCGGAGTGCTCCTGCTGAAGTCTCTCGCGTAGGCTCATGACTCCACCTTGTTGATCTTCAGACTCGAGCTCGATTTTCCCGGGATAAGAAAGTCTCCGCGATAGAGATATGCGGTCTTCACGAACGGTGGACCGGCTTCCGCATCCAGCACCGTCAATCGGTGCCGGTCGTGGCCGGTTTCGGTGGTGGAGCCCTCGGTGAACCTGTTGAGCAACCCGCGCTCGCTGGCGGTCTGAAGGCGGAGGCGTGCCATGTTGGGGTGGATTCCTTCACGCATGATCAGTTCCTCCAGCCAGCGTCCGGTTGCGACCAAGCCGCCACCCGGTTCCAGGTGGTCGTATGCGGAACCTGCGACTGCCGCGAACGAACGATCGTCGGGTTCGGTAGGCGTGACGTAAAGGCCGGCCCCATGCACCGACGCCGCTATACCGGTTAGCTCCGCCAGCGCGACACACGTCGACTTGGCTCGTCCAAACACGTTTGCGTCCATGGCATTGCCGACGCCCTGCTCGGCCAGGAGCCCTTCCAAACGGGCATATGACGGGAATGTGCGCAGCGCCTTACGCAGATCGTTGCTGTCACCGCTTCGCAGGGCGATGGCGAGCGGCGTGAGGGGCGGGGCTGCGGACCAGCTCTCTTCGTCTATGGTAATGGCTTGACCGGACTGGAGGAACCGGCGGTACTCTCCCAATCCGCTCAAGATGCGCAGGCCAAGTGTGGCAGCGACCATGGCGATCCGCAGTCGCTGATCCGTCTCCAACGCATCCACCAACGTGAACAGCGGGTCGACACTGACCCGGAAAAAGAGCGGCCTCGGCGGCGGCGAGGGGCGGTCATCGGAAGGCTGCCGACGAGCTGAGTGAGACTGCGTGGCAACCTCGGTAGTATCATGGTCATCGCGCCTCGACGCGGAAGAATCGGAGCTATCGGCTGTGTCCGCTGCAGCTCGCTTGGCACTGATCCAGAGCAGGTCATCATAGGAATGATACGGTGTCCACGCGAGATCCTCGCCAATCGCATCAACAACAAGGGTATGGGAGCCGTCAGCACTGGCAAGTCGTGCAGTGCCGAAGATCGTGGCAAGCTCCCACAGCACGGCGCATATGCTAACGGTGTACAGCTCCCCCGTAAAAGGGTCGAGGTTTGTGCCGGCAAGCCGTCGGCCCAGGAAAGCGCCAGCTTTGGCAGCCCGGAAGAACAGCGGGCGCATGCCCTCGGCCAAGGCCATGCGGGCGAGACCCTGGTCGCTGGTAAGCAAAGTCACCGGGTGCCCAGCGGTCACCTGCGACTGGTATCTGCGAGCTGCCTCCAGTATGAGCCGATCCGCGTAGGACCGTATCTTCCCGCTGACGTTCAGACCCTGTACCGAGTCCTCGATCAGAGAGGTGCGGTCGATCTCGACGTCAGAGTGCAACTCGAGCAGCAGCAGAGCTCGCTGGCCCGCCTGGCTGTTCAGATGATTGATCAGCAGGTCCGGTCGCTTCGGGTTCGACGCCCGTCTAATGCGGAGAAACTCATCGGCCATGTTCACGATTTCCATCTGCACGACCGCCGGAACCCTCACCCTCGCCATCGGATGGAGGTGCCTGGAAACGAAACGCAACCCACCCTGGATCACGCCGGACGTGTCGCTGACGACCGTCGTGGGACGCCGAAAAGGCATGGCTGCCAACGCTTGGGGATCGAATACCGGATGGCCAAGTCCGAGCCGTACCGGTAGCGCACCGAGCATGTCCGTTATGCGCCGTACCTTGTCCTGCTCGGCACGCCGTTTTTCGCGTTGCGTTCCGTTCGCCACACCCAGGGATTTCTCGAGTCGCTCCGCGGTCTTCCGTCGTTCAGGAGTAAGCCACTCGAAGGCGCCCCGCGCGACTGCCGAAGCGCGGTGCTCGTGCGTGTCCTCGTGCGGGTACAGTCGGATCTTTCCCAGGGACAGGAATTCCGGCTTCTCGAATGCTCGCTCCTCCTGTACCGATATGGTACAGACGTCGCCGTTCTCGAACATGACGGCGACCATTTCGGTGGCGTCCGCAGGGGAGGACAGTCTCTGGTCACTCATCGGACACTGACCGAAATGTTGGGTTGACCTTCGAATACGTCGATCAACCATGACAGTTGATTCACGAGAGCAAGGAGCGGGTTGAGCCGCTGTGCCTCGCCGTTGTCGATCGAGCTGCTTTGGCTCTCGCTCCACTCGACGGGTCCGGTTTCGAGTACTGTCTTGGCGGCGTCGACAAATGACCTCAGCAAGGCAATGGAGCGTTCCTGCGGATGGATGTGGATATCAAGAGCCCCGAACAGGGCCTGGGCAAGCTTGTCACGCGCGTCTTGGCTGACGACGCCACCGAGAGGATCCTCGGACGTTCGCCAGGTGAACACTTCCGTGTGGAGACCGGAGTCCATGCCCGCAAGTTCGCGAACCGGCTGTTCCGAGTCGTCACCCGGTGCGGCGCTCATGATGAGGGCGGACGGGGGTACGAAAGCGCGCCAGATCGATATCTTGACTTGGGGTGATTCGCTCACCGGGGAAGCTCCAGTACCTCTCATTGAAGCTGTAAGGGGGTCGCCTGCGCAAGGGATGCCGCGGCTCGTGGGAGGCGGGTGGTTCCCGTTACCAAGGTGAGACGCCCACCCACGGGCTCATGGTCGACACGCGCTCCGATGCCTCGGTCGTCAGCGTGACACTCTCGCACGGGGGCAACGATGCCGAAAACCCCTTGGGGCAATCGCCGGCGTTTCGAACTGCGCACCCCTCGCATGGCTGGCGCACATGCCCTTGACGTCAATCAAGGGTCACCTCATTCCCCAGCGTTACGCCGGCGTCACGTAGCGGCAGTCCCAGTCGCCGAGCATCTCCAGGTCGACCACCGGCGCCTCCAGCGGCGGCTCGCCGGCGCGCTGCCAGGCGGCGATCTCGTCGAGGTGGCCGAGGTCCCGCGCCGCGGTCCACGCCGGGCCGTAGTGGATCAGGGGCTCCACCATCCCGTTCCAGAAGAACAGCGCGTCCGCGCCCTGCGCGGCCAGACCGGCGGCGGTCCGGCGCAGCACCGCGGGATCCATGCCGCCATGGTCGATGCACGGGGCCAGCCGGCAGCCGCTCCCCGCGGTGAGGCGAGCGTACGGCGCCAGTGCGCGCGGGTCGCGCCAGGGGTGCGCGGTCATGTTGAGCTCCGGCAGGTCCGTGAACGGCACCAGGGTGTCCACCAGGCCGGCGGCCAGCCACGCCTGCGGGTCGAGGCCGTTGGCCAGGTTCTCGGCCTCGCCGCTCATGACGATGGCCGTGATTGGCAGGTCCAGCGCCGCGCGCAACTCGCGCAGGAAGGTGGTGAGCACGCCCGCGCGGTAGCGCAGCCACGTCGGATCGGCCGGGTCCAGGTCGCGGGGGTCGGTGCCGTGCTGCTCGCGGAAGCCGTCGATCAGCGGCGGCTCGTACTCCACGATCGGATGGCGCCGGTTGAACAGCAGGCAGATGCCGTCGATGCCGTAGGCGGTCATCTCGCGGAACATCCTCACCACGTGGCCACGCACCTCCGGGTACGAGAACGACAACAGCGGGCTCGGGTTGCCCGCGCGATCGCGCCCGCGCCACTCCTGGTGGCGGGCGTAGAGGGTGTCGCCGTGATCGTAGTAGTCGTGCGGCGGCGGCAGGTGAAAGCCGCCCAGCCGGTGGCAGGCGTGGAACTCCAGGCCCAGGTCGTGCGTCTGCTCGGCCGCCACGCGCATGGGATCGTGGCCCGCCGCGCGCCAGCGCCGGTAGCAGGCCGCCTCGTCCCGGCCCGAGGCGTGCAGGAAGTCCTCCCTGCCGGGCGCCTCGGGCGTGCGGTAGCGCGTCCGGAAGTAGTAGGCGAGGTCGCCCATCGCCCCTTCCCAGTAGATGCGCGTGAAGTCGGTGTCGGCGTAGCCGATGATGTGCCGGCGCAGCTCTTCCGGGGTGCTGGAACGGGCCATGACCACGTCGTCATGGCCGTACAGTGGCAGCGCCGGCGCCGCGCGCTCGGCCGTGAAGCGGCGTACCTCGGCCTCGGTGAGCGGCACCAGCTTCACGTAGGCGACGCTGGCCATGGCGCAGCGGGTGTGCTCCTCCCCGCCGTAGGTGGTCTCCAGCCACTGGGCCTGAGCGAACTCCAGGTCGGCGCCGTTCAGCTCGGCCACCTGCCAGAAGCATTCGGAGAGCTCCTCGCCGCCGGTGTGCTTGTGCCAGTCCGCGATCGGATCGCGAGGCAACGGCTGCGTCGGCAGATGCAGGATGGAGAAGGTCGGGGCGCTGGCGAAACGCACCAGCAACTGCGCGGAACCGGCGTCGTCGTACAGCCCGAAATACCAGGGCTTCAGGCGCCACGCGCCGATGGATATGGCGTGCCAGCCGCGGGCGTTCACGGCCAGCCGCACCGGCGGCGCCTCGGTCTCCTGGCCGGCGACGATCGCCGTCCCGGACAGCGGCGCGCTGCGATAGGGGAGCAGGCGCCAGCGGCCGTGAGCGGAGTCGGCTGACAGCGCCGCCGCCGGGGTGCAGTGCTCCATGGCGCTCAGGTAGGTGGGGCTGCCGCTCAGCCAGCGGTCGCCGTACAGGTCGACGGATGCGGCCATCACCTCGACTCTATCGGCAGCGGCCACGGTAGTCACGCAGGCTCATAGCGCTGCACTGCTATTTCACTCGCGCGAGCGCGCATCTGCGAGGCATCGCGCCATGCCTGCATGCGCAGCAGCATGTCCATGCCGATGCCAAAAGCCTTCTCGATGCGCAGTGCCATCTCCGGAGACAGAGAAGCGCCACCGTTCAACAGGTCCGAGAGCGTCGCTCGACGAACCCCGAGAATCGCGGCCGCCTTTGTTATGGTCAGCCCCAATTCCTCGATTACCTCCGTGCGGATGAAGTCGCCCGGGTGCGGCGGCGTCATGTTCACCCTGATTCCGTTGTCAGCCATCAGTGATAGTCCTCCAAGTTCAAGCGGTCTCTGTATCCTGCCGCCTCTTCAAAGGTGATCCGCCAATTGCCTGATACCGATACGCTCCATTCGCCCTGCCGGTCGCCGATGAGCCGATGGACACGCCAAGCAGTCGGCGCAAGCCGCAGTGGCGGACAGAGCGAACGATCACGACGTGAGCGTACGGTAATACCGTTCGCCCCGGCAAGCTGCTTCCCTGCTTCGGCTTAGCGCTGATCCTTGTACCGACAACGCTGTACAGCCTTGGCGCTTCCGGCCGACATCCCAATACAGGCACCTTCAGATTTGCACGGGCACCGCCGGAGCGTAAGATCGCGCTACATGGCCCGCACCCGGCGGCTGGTCCCGGACCTGCTCTACATCCACACCGACCAGCACACCCCGTTCGTCACCGGCTGCTACGGCGACGCCGTGGTCGACACGCCCCACCTGGACGCCCTGGCGGCGGCGGGCACGGTGTTCGACGCGGCCTACTGCACGTCGCCGATCTGCGTGCCGTCGCGGATGTCGATGCTCACCGGCCGCCACCCGCACCAGAACGGGGTGTGGACGAACGACCACATGCTCCCGTCCGACACGCCGACGATCGCGCACGCCATGGGCGCGGCCGGGCACCGTCCGGTCCTGATCGGCCGCATGCACAGCGTCGGTCCCGACCAACTGCACGGCTACGTCGACCGGCTGGTCGGGGACCACGCCGCCAACTACATCGGCGGGGTCGCGCACGACATGGGCCCGCTGGCCGGTACCGCCGGGCCGGAGCGGATCAGCCTGCGCCACGCCGGGGCCGGCCAGTCGCCGTACCAGGTGCACGACGAATACGTCGCCGCGGCCGCCGTCGACTCTCTCAACCGGATCGGGGTCAGGCGCCGGGGCGGCGAGGAGGCGCCTTTCTGTCTCAGCGTCGGCCTGATGCTGCCGCATCCGCCGTACGTGGCGCGCCGGCAGGACTTCGACCGCTACGCGGGGCGCGTGCCGCCTCCGCGCCATGCGGAGCCGTTCTCGGAGCGGCTCCACCCGTACATCCGGGCGTGGCGCTCGGCCACCGGCATCGAGACGGTCGGCGCCGCCGAGCAGGAGCGCGCCCGCGCCGCCTACTGGGGACTGGTAACGCGCGTGGACGAGTTGGTCGGCCAGATGCTTGCGGCGCTCGCCGCCAACGGCCTCCGGGAGCGATGCCTGGTGGTCTACACCTCCGACCACGGCGACATGGTCGGCGAGCACGGGCTGTGGTGGAAGCACGTGTTCTACGAGGAGTCGGTCCGGGTGCCGCTCATCGTGTCCTGGCCGGGAGTTGTGGCGGCAGGGAGCCGCTGCGGGAACGTCGTCAGCGCCGTCGACGTGGCCGCTACGCTGGTGGACGCGATGGGCGGGCCGCCGCTGTCCGGCTCGCCGGGGCGCAGCGTGCTCCCGTTGATCCAGGAGGAGGGCGTGGGCGCCCCCGCCGCCGTGGCGTGGGCCGACGAAGCCTTCGCCGAGTACTGCTCGGATCGCTACGTGCCGTCCGAGCCGGTCTTCCAGCGCATGGTGCGCAGCGGGCGCTGGAAGCTCGTGTACTACCACGGCGAGCGCCCGCAGCTCTTCGATCTGCAGGAGGATCCGCACGAGCTGCATGATCGGGCCGAAGACCCGGCGTGCGGGGACATCCGAGCCGCTCTGACGCAGCGGATTCTGGAAGGCTGGGACCCGGCCGCCATCGCCCGCCAGCTCCAGGCCAAGGAGGCCGAGAACCGCCTCATCGAAACGTGGGCGCGGGCGACGCGGCCCGCCGATACCCATCGCTGGCCGCTGCTGCCCTCAATGGCCAAGCTCGAACAGCCCAACGCAGGAGAGTGACCATGCAACGATTCACCGTTTCGCGCGACGACCGTTACCACGAGGCGTGGCCGAGCGTCTGCATCGCCGGCAACGGCACGCTGGTGTGCTCCTACGCCGAGGCCGACCGGCACGGAGGCGGCGCCGTGCCCGGCGTGGTGGTCCGCTTGAGCCAGGACGAGGGCGCCACCTGGTCCGAGCCGATCGTGGTGGACACGCTGATGGACCGCCCCGAGTGCGGGTACCTGATGTGCCGGTCGGTCATCCGCCTGCAGGACGACTCGCTGCTGCTCGGCTGCGACTGGAACAAGACCGAGACGCTGCGCGGCCCGTCCGAGCGGTGGTACGCGCACCGCGGCATGCCCTGGGACTGGAGCTTCGATCCGGCCAACGGCCTGCTCCGGGAGGCGTGGCTGTACCGGAGCACCGATCACGGGCTGACCTGGACGGGACCCGAGCGCACCGGTTGCATGACCGCCAGCCTCAACCTCAAGCAGGTGAGCGACGGCACGGTGCTGCTTTCGGGCACCCACTTCCACGTAGCGGGAATGGTAGAGGCGCAGGTGCTGTACCGCTCGGAGGACGGCGGCCGGACCTGGTCGGACGCCATCCCGGTGATCGCGGACCGGCGCTTCCTCGCCGCGGAGGGGGACATCGTCGAGATGCCCGGCGGCGAGCTCGTCATGTACATCCGCAGCGACGACAACCCCGCGCGCACCGGCATGAAGGCCATCTCCCGCGACGGGGGCAGAAGCTGGGAGGGCCCGTACGCCGCCGGCTACTGGCCGATCGTCGGCCGCGTCAACGCCGGAGTGCTCGCCAGCGGCGAGGTGCTGGTCGTGCACCGCGTCGGGGGATTCGAGCCCCAGAACTGGTTCGGCTTTTTCGTCGAATCTCCCGACACGGCCTTGGCTCCTACCCCCAACCGGCCGGAGGCGCGCATGAATCCGCCCGCGGATGGCTGGGGGATGATCGACAATGATACCAGCCCGTTCGCGGACCACGGGTACGGCGACTGGGTAGAGCTGCCGGGGGGTGACGTCTACGCGGTCAACTACCTGGTGGACACGGCGTCCGAGGACCGGCCGCAGATTCGCGGCTATCGCCTGCGCCGTGACGAGCTGCTCGCGCCGTCGCGGGAGCTGACCATCGACTTCGCGCCGCCCGAGTACCGCCGCGGCAAGCTGGCGGGACAGGCCGGATGGGTGCGGCAGATCCCGGAGCTGTGGCGCACCACCGAGTGGATGGAGCAGGTCGACTACGGGCCGCTCGGCAACAACGTCGTGATCGACGGCGAGCGCATGACCGGGTCGCGCAACGTCGGCGGCCTGGAGGAGGTGGTGCGGCGCGACGTCGGGCCCTACGACCTGGAGCGCGAAGTCGTGGAGCTGACCGTGACGCACCGGGGCCGGCAGCGCGTGGCGATCCTGCGTCTGGACGATCAGGACGCAGACACGATCGTCGAGCTGCGCAGCGACTCGGTCTATGAGGAGCTGTGGGCGCGGGACAACCGCAGCGTGCCCTATCTTTCCGGAATCCAGGTCGGCGACGACTGGTGGCGTACGACCATCCGCCTGGCCGGAGGCCGCGTGGCGGTCGCGACGCGGCGCAGGGACGCCGACACCGGCGACGGCGACGCAGCTCGCTGGGCCACGGTGGTGCCGGACGAGACCTACCGGCACCACTCGGCGCTGGCCGCGATCGTCGTGGCCCTCGGCGATGCCGGCGGCTTCTACGTAGACGACATCACGATCGATGTGGAGGACATCACGATCGATGTCAGCAGCGCTGCCGATTGACAGGCTCGGGAAGCAAGGATTGAGACACGCCGTGGAAGATCACACCGCATCGAAGGTCATCGTCACCGGCGCCTGCGGTGGCATCGGCGAGGCGATCGCGCGCCGCTTCGCCGCCGCCGGAGCGGCGGTGGCGCTGATGGACATCCGTGCCGCGGAGCTGGCCGAGCTGGCGGCGGCACTCGCGGGGGAGGGCGCGACGGTGTACCACGAAGTGGTCGACGTGACCGACGACGGGGCGGTGAAGGCGTTCTGCGCCGCCGCTACGCGTGCGCTCGGGACGGTCAATCGGCTGGTCAACACCGTGGGCAGCGTCGACAACATGGGCGACGTCCTGGACCTGGCGCCGGAGGTGTGGGAGCGAACCCTGAGCGTGAACCTCACCTCGGCCTTCCTGCTGGCGCGCCACACCGTTCCCTTCATGATCCAGGCCGGCGGGGGCTCGATCGTCAACATCTCGTCGGTCTCCGGCATGGCCAACCAGGCGCGCGCCATGGCCTATTCGGTGACCAAGGCGGGCATGCTCGCGCTCACCCGGAGCGAGGCCATAGATCTGGCCCGGCACGGCATCCGGGCGAACGCGATCTGTCCGGGCTCCGTGGAGACGCCCCTGGTGGAGCAGGCGATCCACCTGATGGCGGCCGACACGGACCGCTCGTACGACGAGACTCGGCGCGACTGGGAGTCGCAGTATCCGACCGGACGCTTCTCGCAGCCGGAGGAGGTGGCCGAGCTCACGCTCTTCCTGTGCTCCGAGCGTGCCGGCAACATCACCGGGGCCAGCTTCGTGATCGACGGCGGCCTGACGGCCCTCCTGCCGGAGCGCTGACCCGGGCGGCGCGGTGCGCGAATCCGGGGGCCTCGGGGCGGAGCGGCGGGCTGCTGCGCGGCGCGCGCTACGGGATGAGGTGGCGGTCGTCACCGGCGCCGCCGGCGCGATCGGGCGAGCCGTGGCCGGGCTGTTCGTGGGCGCCGGCGCCAGGGTGGTGCTGGGCGACCGGCGCGGTGAGGCGCTGGACGCGCTGGCCGCCGAGTTGGGGGAGTGTGCGGCGGCGGTCGAGTGTGACGTCACGCGGCCGGCACAGGTGGCGCGACTGGTGGGCGCGGCGCGGGAGCGTTGGCAGCGGCTGGACGTGCTGGTCAACGTGGCCGGCGTCACCCATCTGGACGACGTGCTCGACGTCTCTCTGGACACGTGGCGGGAGGTCTTCGCCGTGAACGTCGAGGCGGTGCTGACGGCATCGCAGCAGGCGGCAGCCATCATGGCTTCGCAGGCCGTGCGTCCGGAGACCGATAGGCGCGGCACCATCGTCAGCATCGGCTCACAGGGCGCGGAGTTCCCCATTCCCTCCTCGCCTGCCTACGGCGCCAGCAAGGCTACCCTCAACTACCTGTCCCGCACGCTGGCCAGCGCCCTGGAGCAGCGGGAGATCTCCTCGACGATCGTCGTTCCCGGCATGGTCTACGAGGGCATGTGGAAGGAGATTGTATCGAAGCGGGCAGCGGCGCAGGGGCAATCCCTGGCAGATGCGGCCGACGCGCACCTTGCCGAGACGCCGACCGGCAGGTTCCAGAAGCCTGCGGACCTGGCTAAGATCGTGCGGTACGTCGCCACCAGCAGGGGCATGGCGTTGAGCGGCAGGATCGTCTGGTCCGAGGCTCACCAGGAGTGGCGCTGACCCGGCGCCGCGCATTGCAGCAGCGACAGCAGGAGAGAGCCCATGCGAATCGAAGCCGTCGAGACCTTCCTCTTTCACCACTGGCTGGTGGTGCGGATCGACACCGACACCGGCATCACCGGCTATGGTCCCAGCGCGTACTGGGGATATCCGGACGCCGCCGAGCGCATCGTCAGCGCGTTCCGCCAACAATTGCTGGGCACCGATCCGCTGCGCATCGAGCAGCACTGGAATCGCCTGTTTCACTGGAAGCCGTTCCGCGACGGTGCGATCACCGGCGCCGTGGCGGCCGTCGACATCGCGCTCTGGGACATCGCCGGGCGCCACTTCGGCGTGCCGGCGTATCAGCTCCTCGGCGGCAAGCAGCGCGACACGGCCAGGCTGCACCTGCTCATCGACAGTCCGGACATCGACACGCTGGTCGCGGAGGCCACCAGCGCCGTCGCCGCCGGCTTCACCGCCGTGAAGTTCGACGCCCTGCCGGATGGCGCGGTGGAGGCAACGGAGACCTACACCGCGGCCATGCAGACGATCGTCGAGCGCGTGGCGGCCGCGCGCGAAGCGGTGGGGTGGGAGGTCGACCTGATTCTGGAACTCCACCGCGACTTCAACCCCGGCGAGGTCATCGCGCTGGCCGGCGAGCTTGAGCGCTTCCGGCTGTACTTCATCGAGGATCCGATCCCCCCGCACAGCGCGGACGCGCACACCGACGTGCTGCGCCACAGCCGGATCCCGGTCGCCGTGGGCGAGCGTCAGACCACGATCTACGAGTTCCGGGAGATGCTGGCGCGTGGGGCGCGCTTCCTGCGCCCGGACATCGGCATGTCCGGCGGCCTGACCCACTGCAAGAAGATCGCCACGCTGGCCGAGGCGCATCACGCCCAAATGGTCACGCACAACTTCTTCAACCCGCTGGTCACCGCAGCCACGCTTCAGCTTTACGGCGCGATCGCCAACGCCGGCACCCTGGAGTACCTGCTCTGGGAGGAGGAGCCCCCGCGCAGCGAGATGCTGAAGGTCCCGCTCCGCCGCGACGGCGGCTACCTGCCGATCCCGGACGGCCCGGGATTGGGGGTCGACTTCGATCCCGCCATCGTCGACCGCTATCCCTATCAGCCCTGGGAGTACCCGCCGCAGGTACGCATGCGCGGCGACGGCTCGGTATTCATCAAGTAGCCGGAAGGTCGAGGAGAGTTAGATTGGCCGAACTGAAGCACCTGTCGATGGAAACGCTCATGGCCGGGCTGGAGGAGGTCCGTCAGTCACCCGCGACGATCGGTGTGCTGGAATTGATCGTCCGAAGGCCGCGGACGGACGTTCGCGAAGTCGTGAAGGTCGCCGAACTCGATCTCGTCGAAGGCTTGGTCGGCGACGGCTGGAAGCCCCGCGGTAGTTCGAAAACCGATGATGGATCGGCCGAGCTCGAACGCCAGCTCACCGTGACCAACGCTCGCCTGATGGCCCTCGTTGCCCAGGAGAAGCGGCATTGGCCACCGGCAGGGGACCAGCTCTACGTCGACTTCGATCTGGGCTCGGACAACGCACCCCCGGGGACCCGCCTGTCGATAGGTGCCGCCGTGATCCAGGTTACGGAAACTCCTCACACCGGCTGCAAGAAATTCGCGGCCCGCTACGGGCTGGATGCCTCGAAGTTCATCAGCACGCCCGTGGGCAAACAACTGAGGCTCCGTGGGGTGAACGCCAAGGTGATCCGTCCCGGCACAATCCGTGCTGGAGATTCCGTGCGGAAGCTGTAGTACCCGTTCCAGAGTCCCGATTTCCGTTCAAGGCCGACATCGCACTGCCGCCCGTCATCCGTCCCAAGACAGTGGCGATCAACGATGTCGTCAGCAGATTCCAGTGCTCGTCTCGGAGGCTCCGCTGTCGCCCTGAGAACGATCTCCATCTGCCGCCGATCCTCCATCCACCCTCACCCTCCAGTAGGAGTGATCGTATGCGCCGTGGCTCAGAACAGCGTCCGTTTCGGCATCGCCGGCGAGCGTGATTCTGGCGCCGCCGTTGAGGGACAAAGCGTTGGCGGGGATGCTGGTCCCGTCAAGGTCTCGGTCTTCCCGTTGCACGGCGTAGCAAAAATAGAAGGTGCTCTCCGGATCCAAGTCCGTCCAGGAGTCGATGGGATAGAAGCTCGCCCACCGCGTCTCGGTCCCGATGGTCAACGCTACTCGCGGTACGCCGGTTACCCTCACGGCTCTGTCGAACTCGACCCTTACATAGACGTGCTGGTCACGCCGCACTGTCCCGCCGCCCACCCCGTGGTCGGCGAGAACGTGGATGTGACTGACCCGAGGAGCCGTGACGCGGCTGCCGTCCACCTTGCGACGGACGTCGGCGGCCACCGCCCCATGGGTGAGCGCCGCGTCGACATTTCTGTTGGCCAACGCCTTGACCGTTCCACGTTCAAGCGAGAGTGCACCAGCGGGGACGCCGATCCCGTCGGCGTCAAGATCGTCCGCGCGTACCGTGTAGTAGAAGTACAGGTCCCGTTCCACACCCCATTCCACGCGGATGGCGTAGAACTCCGCGTGCCGGGTGCGGTCGCCGACGGTCAGCGCCACCTTCAGCGTGGTGTCGACCAACTCCACGGATCGATTGAAGCGGACCATCACCTCGATCTTCTCGCCAAGCTCGTACGTATCTCCTCGCACCGGGCGGTTGACGAAGGAGACGCTCTGTATGTGAGGGACCTTGGATTGCGCCTCGGCGTGCATTGCTGCCAGACCTGTGACGGCAATGAACGTCAGCAGCGATGCGGACCATCGTCGGCGTAGACTCCGTACACCGTAAGGCAGGATGGCTGTGGCATGCGGGATTGGATGGTTCCGATGCAAGGTCATCCGCGCACCTTTCGGTCGGGATCAGCCGCCACCGCGGAGTGGATCAGGACAGCGTCCGTTGCGGCATCGCCGGCAAGCGTGATGGCGCTGTCGTTGAGGGACAGGGCGTTGGCGGCGATGCTGATCCCGTCGGCGTCACGATCTTCCTGCTGGACGGTGTAGGAGAAGTAGACGCTGCTCCCCACGTCGATGAAGCGGACGGGATAGAAGCTCGCCTGACGCGTCTCGGTCCCGATGGTCAGCGCAATCTCCGGTACGCCGGTCACCCTCACGGCCCTGTCGAACGTGACCAATACCTGGATGCGCTCTCCGAGCCGGTAGGTGTCGCCCCGCGTCGGTTCGGGGCCATGGGTGTAGGAGATGTTGATTACCCGAGGTGCTGTGACGCGGCTGCCATCCACCTTGCGCCGGTCGTCGGCGGCCACCGCCGGGTGGGTCAAGACCGCGTCGGTCTCTCCGGTGGCGTCCTTGACGGCTCCGGGGTCGATGGAGACGGCGTTGGCGGCGATACCGATCCCATCGGCGTCACGATCGTCCGCCCGCACCGTGTAGAAGAAGTACAGATCCCCATCCGTAGTGCTGGCGTAGTATCGCGCCTGCTTGGTGTGGGTCCCGACGGTCAGCGCCACCCGCAGCGTGCCGGTTACCGTCACGGCGCGGTCGAACCGCACCATCACCTGGATCGTCTCGCCGAGCTCGTACGTGTCTCCCTGCACGGGGCTGTTGTCGAAGGAGACAGCCTGGACCGCCGGGGCCGCGGATTCCGAATCGGAGTGGCAGGTTGTCAGCGCCATGACGGCGATGAACGCCGGCAGGGAGGCGGACCATCGTCGTCGGCGACTCGGTACATCGGGAGGCCGGAGGAACTTGGCCGGCGGGTGTCGGCGGCTCCGGAACGCAGTCACGCGTGCACGCGTCGCAAGATTCCTGCTCATCCGGACTCTCACGCTTCAGTGATGGTCCAAAGCCCACGCGCGGGCGCGGCGTACGTGCTCGAAGGGACGGAACATCGATGAGAAGATGTCGCGCACGACGCCCTGCTCGTCGATCAGGTAGGTGACGCGGCCGGTCTTGCCGAACAGCCGTGACGAGTTCGCCCCGTAGAGGCGGCGCACCGAGCCCTCCGGGTCGCTTACGATCGGGAACGGCAGTTCCCTGTTCGCGGCGAATCTACGGTGAGACTCCGCCGAATCGCTGCTGACGCCGACCACCTCGGCTCCGGCGGTCGTCAGTTCCGCGTAGGCGTCGCGGAATGCGCACGCCTGGACGGTGCAGACCGGCGAGTCGTCGCGAGGATAGAAGAACAACACGACTTTGCGTCCGCGGAGCGCGCTGAGTTGCAGGGGCGTGCCGTCCGCCCGTGGCAGAACGAAGTCGGGGGCAGGCTGGTTGACCGCGGCGCTCATGATCCGAGTCTATCCGAGCGGGCCATGGCGGGTCGTCCTCATCCGTTCCGCCAGCCGTACGGAAGAGCGGGTTTGTTCTGATACCCTTGACGATCGTTCGCGAGGAGGAGGCGCCGTGAGTCGATCCAACGTAGCGGGCCGCATCGGATTCCTTGGCTTCTTGATGGCGCTCCTGCCCCTCCAGGTTTCCACGGTGAGCGCGCAAGGGCCTGGCCGGATGGAGTGGGAGCTGTTGCGCACAGGAGGCGGGTTCACGGCGCCGAACGGGAGGACCGGGGCCTCGCTGGATGCAGTGACCTGGGGCGGTGATCGATTCGTGGCGGTCGGGCAGGACGGCGTCATCGTGCACAGCGTCGATGGCGATCGGTGGCATGAGGCGAGCGCCAGCGTGGACCTGGGTCGAGACTGGCTCCTTGGCGTGACCTGGGGCGGTGGGCGATTCGTCGCCGTCTCCGTGCGGGGCGTCATCGTCCACAGCGACGATGGACATCGGTGGCATGAGGCGATCAAACTCCCCGACAGCGTTCGTGGAGTCACGTGGGGCGATACGCGCTTCGTTGCCGTGGGTCGAACCATCCGGCACAGCAGCGACGGGAAGCGCTGGGAAGAAGCGAGCGACAGCGCTATTTCCGAATCGGATCTGCTTGACGACGTAGTGTGGAACGGAGCGCGGTTCGTGGCCGTCGGGTGGCATGGCGCGATCCTGTATAGCGACGATGGGGACCGCTGGGTACGGGCGGAGGACAGCGCTACTGCGGGCGACCTGGCCGCAGTAGCATGGAACGGCGAGCGCTTCGTGGCGGTCGGGTGGGACGGCACGATAGTGCATAGCAGCGACGGGAACCGTTGGCAGGAGGCGAGCGAGACCGCCGTTGGAGAGTTGTCGCTTCTGGGCGTCGTCTGGAACGGTGAGCGATTCGTGGCGGTCGGACGAGGCCGCATCGTGCATAGCGAGGACGGCGACCGCTGGACGCAAGCGAGCGACTATCCGCTGGGCCGTCTGGTGGACGTTGCCTGGAGCGGTGAGCGCTTCGTGGCGGTCGAGCAGGACGGCACGATCGTGCACAGCAGCGACGGTGACCGCTGGGTGACCGACAGCCCCGCTGGCGAGGTTCTCCCGTGGCTTTCCGCCGTTGCCGGGAGTCAGGAGCGATTCGTGGCGGTCGGACGATACGGCACGATCGTGCGCAGCAGCAATGGCGACCGCTGGGAGGAGATGAGAGCCTACCGCTTCGGGCCTTGGCTGTTCGACGTCACCTGGGGCGGCCAGCGCTTCGTGGCGGTGGGAGCGGGCGGCATCATCGTCCACAGCAGAGACGGTGACCTCTGGAAGCACGCGAGCAGCGGCGTCAGGTCGAAGCGTTTCCGTGCCGTTGTCGGGAGCGGTGAGCGCTTCGTGGCCGTCGGGGAGGACGGCTTGATCGTGCACAGCGCCGACGGGGAACGCTGGCAGCGCGCGAGTCACAGCGCAACTTCCCAAGAGCTGAACGACGTCGCCTGGAGCGGTGAGCGCTTCGTCGCGGTCGGGTCGAGTGCCATCGTGCACAGCAGAGACGGCGACCGGTGGGAAGTGGTGAGCGACAGCGGCCGTGCGTATCTCCAGGGGGTTGCTTGGGGAGGCGGGCGCTTCGTTGCCGTGGGGTGGAACGTGATCCTGCACAGCCGCGACGGGTACCGGTGGGATCGGTCTGCCGAGCGGCTGGGGCTCCGCGACATTGCATGGGGCGGCGACCGGTTCGTCGCGGTCGGGGACGGCACGAACGTTGTGATCGTGCAAAGTACCGACGGCGACCGGTGGGAAGCGGTCACCGACGCCGGTACCGGGAACGAGCTCCACGGTGTTGCTTGGGTAGGGGCCCGCTTTGTTGCCGTCGGCTCCAACGGCACGATCATCGCATCCACACCGTCTTCGGAATAACGGAAGCCCCGGATCCGCCTCCGGAAGTGCGGAGTAGCGAGGCGGTCAGTCACCCGCAGCAGCCGGGCCAGCGAGGCGCACCGCCGTTGCAGACCTCCACGGCGTCGGCGTCGGCGACGCGCAGAACAGGATGCGGCGGTGCGTGGCCGCGCGCTATGCTCGTCCCGCAGGGTGGAGCACCACCCGGCGGGAGGGTTTGCAGCGTGGCCGACGTCGCCATCGTAACCGGAGCCAGCCGCGGGATCGGCGCAGCGACCGCGCGCCTGCTGGGCGCACGCGGGTACCGCGTGTGCGTCAACTATCGCACCGAGCCCGAGCCGGCCCGCGAGCTGTGCGCGGAGATCGAGGCCGCCGGCGGCCGCGCCATCGCCGTGTACGCCGACGTCAGCCGGGCCGACGAAGTCGCGGAGATGTTCGCCACCGTGGATCGCGAACTCGGACCGGTCACTGCTCTGGTCAACAACGCCGCCATGCTGGGGCCGAGCACGCGGGTGGCCGACCTCGACCCCGCGGACATGGAGCGGCTGCTGGAGGTCAACGTGATGGGCGTCGTCCACTGCACGCAGCAGGCGCTGCGGCGCATGTCGACCACGCACGGCGGCTCCGGCGGCGCGATCGTCAACGTCTCCTCGGGAGCCTCGTACGTCGGCGAGCCGGGGACGGCCGTTCATTACGCCGCCACCAAGGGCGCGGTGACCAGCTTCACCATCGGGCTCGCGCAGGAGGTGATGGGCGAAGGCGTGCGCGTCAACGCCGTGAGCCCCGGCCCCATCCGCACGGCCATGCCCGATCCCGGCGCCCTGGAGCGGGGAGCTCAAATCGTGCCGGCCCGCCGCGCGGGGGAGCCGGAAGAGGTGGCCGAGGCGATCGTCTGGCTGCTGTCGCCGGCGGCGAGCTACGTAGCGTGCGCCAACATCCGCGTGGCAGGCGGCAAACCGTAACCGGTGGCCGGCCGGTCACCGAGCGGGATGCAACGGGCGCCGGGGTATACTCGTCCTTGCGACCGGAGGGCACCAGACGATGAAGGCCACGATGACGCTGGAAGAGGCGGTCTGGGTCGATCCCGACCGAATGAGCGGGGCGCCGTGTTTCCGCGGCAGTCGCCTTCCCGTGCAGCATCTGTTCGACTGGCTCGCGGACGGCGTGCCTCTCGATGAGTTCGTGGAGGAGTTCCGCATCGACAGACGAGCCGCCGAAGCGGTTCTGAGGGCGGCGGGTGCGGAATTGGCACGCCGTCGTGAGGACACCGGCCAGCACTCGCACGCGTCCAGTGCGTGAGTGAAGGTCTTGCTCGATGTTGGGATCTCCCCACGGCTACGACCGGCGTTGGAGCAGGCTCTTGGCGGTGCCACGGTGGAGAGTGCCGTGTTCAACGAGTGGCGGACCCTGCGGAACAGTGAACTGTTGAAACAGGCGCACGATCATGGGTTCACGGCACTGCTCACCTCGGACAAACGGTTGGCCCGTGAGCAATCGCAACTGCCAATGGCTGTGATTGCAGTCGATGACAATCGCCTGAAGCCGCTTCTCGAGGGCGTGCACGACATCGCTCGAGCGATCCGCGAAACGCCGGCCGGGTCCTTCCAGAGCCTGGAGATCGGCTCGTGAGCGATCGCCACAGCGGGCGGCCCAACATCCTGCTCGTCATGACGGACGAGCACGCGGCGCAGTTCGCCGGCACCTACGGCCATCCGTTCATCGCCACGCCGGGCATGGACCGGCTGGCACGCGAGGGCGTCACCTTCGACGCCGCCTACTGCAACAATCCGCTGTGCGTGCCGTCGCGGCTGTCGTTCATGACCGGCCGCTACACCCACCGCTGCGGCGGCTGGGACAATTCCACGACGCTGCCGGTGGACGCGGTCACGTGGCCCTACCTGCTCCGCGCGCAGGGCTACGAGGTGGCGCTGTCCGGCAAGATGCACCTCATCGGTCCGGACCGGCTGCACGGCTTCGAGCGGCAGCTCGCCGTCGATCTGCACGCGGATCTCGTCCACCCGGTGTACCGTTGGGCGGAGGGCGTCCCGGAGGCGGCCGAGCCGTGGCCCGGTGTGGTGCGCACCGGTTCGCGGGTGCCCGAGCACGGCCGCCGCTTCGGCGCGGAATCCGGTGCCGACGCCCCCATGGAGCAGCCCGTCGAGACCGGGCCCGGCACCACGCCGGAGATCGAGGCGGACGACCTCGCGGTGGAGCGGGCGATCGAATTCCTGCGCTCACGCGAGGGCGCCGATACGCCGTTCGCCCTGTGCGTCGGCCTGATCGCACCGCACTTCCCGTTCGTGGTCCCGGAACCGTTCTTCTCGCAGTACTTCCCCGAGCACGCCGACCTCCCCGACCTGCCGCCGGGGCACGTGCAGGGGCTATCGCCGGCCTCGCAACGGTTGCGGCGCGCGTTCGGGTTCCACGGCCACACCGACGACCAGGTGCGCCGCGCGCGCGCCGCCTACTATGGGTTGGTGAGCTACGCCGACAGCAAGCTCGAGGCGTTGCTCGACGTCCTGGACCGGACCGGGCTGGCCGACAGCACCATCGTCGTGCACACCAGCGACCACGGCGAGCTGCTCGGCGAGCACGGGCTCTGGCGCAAGATGTCGTTCTACGATCAATCAGCCCGCGTGCCGCTGCAGGTCCGCTGGCCGGGGCGCGGCGTGGCAGGCGAGAGGATCGCCGCGTGCGCGTCGCTGGTCGACGTCACGGCCACGCTGGTGGACGCCGCCGGCGCCGCCCAGCCGGGCCTGGAGTTGGACGGCGGCAGCCTCGCCGGCCTGATCGACGGCTCGGCCGAGGCGATCCGCGCGTGGCCGGACGAGGCGTTCGCCGAGCACACCTCGCACGGCACCGACCGGCCGCGGGCCATGCTGCGCCGCGGCTCCTGGAAGATCTGCCTTTCCGGCGGGGACGACCCGGAGACGGAGCTGTACGACCTGCTGCGTGATCCGGGCGAGTTCCACAACCGCGCCGGTGACCCGGAGGTGGCGGAAGTCGAGGCGGAGTTGCGCGACGCGCTCCTCGCCCGCTGGGACCCGGCCGCGGTCGACGCGGGGGTACGCGCCCACCAGGACCGGGTCGCCCTCATCCGCTCCGCCAGCCGTCCCGGAGAACGGCCACTGTTCTGACGCGTCGGGCGCGGAGCGCGGAGCAACTCCGCCCGCTACTGTCTCGCTTCAGGCGGCGGCGCGCTCGGGCAGGATCTTCGCTTGCTCGAACAGCTTGCGGCCGCGTTCGGAGAGTTGCTCGAGCTCCCTCGCGTCCACCCAGATCGGGCGGCGGCCGGTCAGGAGCGGGGCGGCCCAGCGCAGCGAATAGCAGATCACCAGCTCGGGGCGCGGGCCGTCGGAGCGGTTGGGAGTGCCGCGGTGCAGGGCGCGAGGGTCCTGCACCCACAGGGTGCCGCGCTTCATGTTGAGCCGCGTGCGGTGCGGGTAGGTGCCGCTCTCGAGGATGTCGTTGTAGTCGCTTTCCACGTGCGGGTCGGACAGGTACTGGGTCGACGGCAGGACTTCGAAGCTGCCGTTCTCGACGCTGGTGTCCACCAGCGGGAACTTGACCCCCAGGTGGGGCACCTTCGTCATGGCCACGTGCGGGGCCATGAGCGGGATGTCGCGGTGCCAGTTCTGGTGGATGGAGCCGGGGTACGGGGTGTTGGAGTGCAGGCAGCTCACCAGGAAGTCGTCGGTCTCCCAGTACGCCTCCAGAAGGGCGAGCAGGGTGGGGTTCTCGGCGATCTCCCGGCAGGCCAGTCCGCCTTCCCACGGCCAATGCAGCGTGTAGCGGTTGGGGTGCTGCAGGTGCCCGCAGCCGACGCGGATGTCGCCGCGCTCCTCGAGACCGAGCTCATGGTCGCGCTCCCGCACGTGCTCCAGCAGCGGCATGAACGATGCGTGGATGCGCTCGATGGTTGGGATGGGGATGGCGTCCGCCATCACCGCGAATCCGTTGATGTACAGCTCGTTGCGCAGTTGCATCACCCGGTCCACGGCGCGCTCCGTCAGGCCGCCGTGCGCTCGGGCAGGATGGTCGCCCGCTCGAACAACCTGCGGCCGCGCTCGGAGAGCTCTTCGAACTCGCGCGTCCCCACCCAGAACGGGCGGCTCATGAGCGAAGCGGCCGGGCGTAGCGTGTAGCAGATCACCAGCTCCGGGCGCGGGCCGTCGGAGCGGTTGGGGGTGCCGCGGTGCAGCGCGCGCGGGTCCTGCACCCACAGGGTGCCGCGCTTCATGTCGAGCCGTGTGCGGTGCGGGCAGGAGCCGCTCTCGATGATGTCGTTGTAGTTGCCTTCCCGGTGAGGATCGGCCAGGAGCTGAGTCGACGGCAGGACCTCGAAGCTGCCGTTCTCGGCGCTGGTGTCGACCAGCGGGAACTTGACCCCGAAGTGCGGCACCCGCTCCATGGCCACGTGCGGGGTCATGAGCTTGGCGTCGCGGTGCCAGTTCTGGTGGATCGACCCCGGATACGGGGTGTTGGAGTGCAGGCAGGTCACCAGGAAGTCGTCGGTCTCCCAGTACGCTTCCAGCAGGGCCAGCAGGGTGGGGTTCTCGGCGATCTCCGGACAGGCCAGTCCGCCCTCCCACGGCCACTGCATGGTGTACCGGTTGGGGTGCTGCAGGCGTCCGCAGCCGACGCGGATGTCACCCCGCTCGTCGTGACCGAGCTCATGCTCGCGGTGGCGGACGTGCTCCAGCATCGGCAGGAACGAGGCTTGGATGCGCTCGATGGTGGGGATGGGGATGGCGTCCTCCATCATCGCGAATCCGTTGATGTACAGCTCGTCGACCAGTTGCTTGACTCCGTCCATGGCTCACTCCCGCGCGGAGGGTATCACGCCGGGTCGGTCGATGCGGGCGGCGGACTCTCCGCCGGTGGCGGGGGTGTTTCCGATGTGGACTGGAACGGATCGATCACGGCAACGCCAAGCGTGCGGAAATCACCGGCGTTGCGCGTGACGACGGTCATCCCGTGCACCTCGGCCGTCGCCGCGATCATGGCGTCCTCGATCAACGTGTCCGACTGCCGGTGCTTGAGGCGCGCCCACGCCCGGAACGCGGCCGCGTCCATCGGCAGTACGCTGTGGGAGACGAGCACCTTCTCCAGCCAGGATTCGATCTCCTCGGCCTTGGCCGCGTCCTGCTCTCGGGTGATCTCGATGCCGGCCTGGATCTCTCCGATCGTCACCGCCGACAGAAACAGGCGATCGGCGGCCTGACTCTCGATCCACCGTACGACCGCGTGCCGCGGACGAGGCCGGCGTAACTCCGATATGACGTTCGTATCGAGCAGATACACCGCCTCATCTCACCCTAGTCGAACTCGGGAGATGCACGATGGCGATGATCCGGGCGCGGCGGTGTCAGCGCATCCGTGCGCGCTTCCGGGGTGAGGAGGAGTTCCTTGATATCCGGCTTTCCCCGCTGCTCCAATCTTCGCCACTGGTCGATCGGCACGAGCACGGCGGTCTCCACGCCCCGCTTGGTCACGATCTGCGGTCCTTCGGCGAGGCTCCGTTCCAGTAACTCGCTGAAGCGTGCCTTGGCGGTCTGTACCTGCCAGGTTCTACTCACTTGCTCCCCACGCGCAGTCATGATGACCAGTTGTCTGACTAGTTGCAAGTTCTCTCGTGCGTAAGCCCGACTCTCGGTGCGGTGCCACACGCCGCGCTATCATCCCCGAACATGCACGTGGTGCTGGTCGGCTACCGGGCCGCAGGCAAGACTACCGCCGGGCGGCTGGTGGCCGAGCGGCTCGGATGGGAGTACCTGGACGTCGACCGCGGCATCGAGGCGCACTGCGGGCTCACCATCGCGGAGATCTTCCAGCGCCACGGCGAGCCCTACTACCGCGACGTGGAGAGCGCGGTGGTGGCCGAGATGTGCGCGCACGACGACGCCGTGGTCACCTTCGGCGGCGGCACCCTCATGCGCCCGGCCAACCAGGAGCATGCCCGCCGCGACGGCCTGGTGGTCTACCTGGAGGCGGACGCCGAGGAGCTGTGGCGGCGGATCGAGGCGGATCCGGCGAGCGCCGCCACGCGCCCGAACCTGGCCGGCGGCGGCCTGCAGGAGGTGGTGACCATGTTGGCGCGGCGGGCGCCGGTCTACCGCGCCAACGCCGACCTCACCCTGGACGCCACCCTGCCGCCGGCTGAGCTGGCCGACCGCATCGTCGCCGCCGTGCGGGACCGGCAGGGCGGCGGCCGGCGCTGAGGCGGACTCGCCTACGCCAGATGGGCCTCGTGCGCTTCGACCTCGGCGAAGCGGGTGGTGCCGCGCAGCAGTCGGCCCATGCGGGGCACGCCGCCGTTGTAGACCTCCACGGCGTCGGCGTCGGCGAAGCGCAGGAACAGGATGCGGCGATGCGTGGCGGACCGGTTGCCCTCCGACTTGTGCAGCATCCAGCAGTGGAAGCAGATCGCCTCGCCCGCCTTCATCGGCACCGGCACGGCGCGGCTGTCGTCCGCCTCCAGCTTGATAGGCAGCAGGGCCGCCTTCTCCTCGGGATCCTGCGGGTCGGCCTGGCCCTGGCGGTGGCTGCCGGGGATGAGCCACAGGCAGCCGTTTTCCACAGCCGCGTCGTCGAGCGCGGTCAGCGCGGTGACCGCGGTGTACGGTTCCAGCTCTCCGTAGGCGTTGTCCTGGTGCCAGTGGAACGGCATGGTGTTGCCGCGCATCTTGAAGGTGAGCTGTGAGGTGGCCCCCTTCAGGTTGGGGCCGATGATCTGACCGGCCATGTCCACCAGCGGACCGTGGAAGTAGTAGCGGCGGACCGTCTCCGAACGGTGGTGGATGTCGCTCAGCAGCGAGTTCTTCAGCCACGTGGCGTCCGGGTCGAACGGGCCCTTCTCGGCCTCCCAGGCGGACATCGCCTCGTCGCGCATGCGTGCCAGCCCCTCATCGGTCAGCGTGCGCCCCAGCCGCACGAACCCCTCCCGGTTGAAGCTGTCGATCTCCTGTTCCGAGAGCGTTCGATAGTTGAAGAGATCGGGATGCCGCTCGGGCGTCAGCGCCGCCATGTCTCGTGCCTCCGGTGCGCGCAGTATACCCTCGGCCGGCATGGAGACGGTGGAGATCGGGATCGAGTCGCCGCGGGAGCTCGCCGGGCAGCGCATCACCGGGGAGCGGGTGCCGGTGGGCGTGCCGGCCGACTACAAGCCGTGCGTCGCGCGGTTGCCGGACGGGAGGCTGCTGCTGGTGGCGTTCGCCCCGTATCAGCTCGAGGAGGGCAGGAAGCGGGAGGAGATCCTGCTGTTCCGTTCCGAGGACGGCGGCGCCACCTGGAGCGACGCCGAGAACCTCACCACCGGCCACGGGCTGGTGGGCCGCGAGCCGTACCTGACGGTGTTGCGCGACGGCACGGTGCTGATGACCGTGCATTTCCTGTCGCGCGACGTGCGCAACCCGAGCGGCTACAACCGCAGTTTCGTGCACCGCTCGGCCGACGGCGGGCGCACCTGGAGCACCACCGTCGCCGAGCCGGAGAGCATTGAGCCCGGCGGGATGAGCTGCACGACGCGCACCGTGCTGGAGCTGGACGACGGGTCGCTGCTGCTGGGCGTCGGCTCGACCGGCACGCCGTATCTCTGGCGCAGCCGCGATGGCGGCGCCACCTGGCCGGAGCGGCACCCGACGGTGATCGAGGAGCTCGGCGACGACTACCCGTTCCCGTTCCTGGGCGAGGCGGTCTGGTGGCAGGCGCCGTCGGGCCGCATCCTGGTCCTGGCGCGCGTCGACTCGCCGCATGCGGGGCGGTTCGCGGTCGAGGTCGACGACCCGGAGTTCGGCCGCTCGGACAACGTGGACCGGCTGATCCTCTACGCCTCGGACGACCGGGGGCGCTCGTTCCGGCCGCTCGAGGCGTTCGGCCGTCCCGGCGAGATGTACCCGGCAATCCTGCGGCTGCAGGACGGCCGGTTGCTGCTCACCTTCACCGTGCGGGCGCTGCACCGGCCGCTGGGAGTACGCGCGGTGGTGGGGCGCGAGACGGCTGACGGCTTCGCGTTCGACCTGACCCGCGACCGCCTGGTGCTCGATGCGCGCACGCCGCCGGGCGTCTACTCCGGCGGCGGTTTCGGCCGCACGGTGCAGTTGGACGACGGCATGCTGGTCACCAGCTACTCGTGGCGTGACGCGCAGTTCGTCGTGCACAGCGAGGTCGTCCGCTGGCGGCTGCCGCCGGCCGGCTGAGCGGAGCGGGTCAGGCCAGCAGGTCGTCGACCACCGCGCCGAAGACGCCCACCGCCTCTTCCAGCGCCTCGGCGTCGATCACCAGCGGCGGCGCGATCCGGTAGAAGCCCGCGCCGGTGATGAAGCTCATCAGGCCGCGCCGCACGCACTCCATGGCGACCTGGTCGCCCAGCTCGGTCGCCGGCTCGTCCGAGTCGGGGTCGCGGAAGTGGATGGCCTGCCACAGGCCTCGGCCGTCGATGCGCTTGATGCGGCCACGGTGCCGCTCGCCGATCGGCCGCAGCCACGCCGCCAGCCGCTCGCCGAGGTCGGCTGACCGCCGCACCAGGTCCTCGTCCTCGAACACGTCCAGGTTGGCCAGGGCGGCGGCCATGCAGACCGGGTTGCCGCCGTGGGTGCTGGACATCTCGCCGGGCGGGGCCAGGTCCAGGACGTGCGAACGCCCCTTGACCACCGACACCGGCAGGCTGGAGCTCACCCCCTTGCCCATGGCGATCAGGTCGGGGGTGATGCCGTAGTGCTCGTGGGCGAACAGCCGCCCGGTGCGCCCCCAGCCGACCTGGATCTCGTCGACGGCGACCAGCACGGAGTGCGTGTGCGCCCACGCCATCAGGTCGTCGACGTAGTCCTGCGGATAGGGGGTGGTGGTCATGCTCGCGATCGACTCGAAGATGATGCCGGCGGTCTTCGCCGGGTCCACCCCGTGCTCGGCCAGGTCGGCGTGGAATCCGCGCGACTCGGGGCTCCCGGGCATGGGAAGCTGGGTCTGGTACACCCGGTCGCGCCGGATCGCGTCGATCGTCCCCGGCGCTCCGCCGGCGAATCGGGCCCCCAGGGTGCGGCCGAAGAACGTGCCGCTGAACGACAGGATGCCGATCTTGTCGGGCGAGATCGACAGGCCGTGCCGGCGCATCAGGGTCAGCGCGCACTCGTTGGCCTCGGTCCCGGAGCAGAAGGCGATCGCCTTGTCGAGCTCGCGCGGCGGCAGGCCGGCGATCCGTTCGACCAGGCGGGAGCGGACATCCGAGGGGAACGCGTAGGTGAACAGCAGCTCCGCGTCGAGCTGCTCGCGCACGGCCTGGATGATGCGCGGGTGGGCGTGGCCGGCGTTGGCCGCCGCCGCGCCGCTGGTCAGGTCGATGAAGCGGTTGCCGTACGGGTCCTCCACCTGGAAGCCGCGCGCCCGCTGCCAGATGACCGGCGGCAGCCCGGCCATCGAACGCGGCTCCACGGTGCGCAGCCGCTCGATCGCCGGGATCGAGTCGGGAACGGGAATCGGCGTTGAGATCCGCCGGAATCGGGTGTCGACCGGCTCGGTGGGAACCGGCGTGAGCTCGCTTACCTGCATTGCCATGTCAGTCCTCGGAGTCTGTCGGACGAGCCGCGTACGCAGCAAGGCGCATGGTAGGGTGGCGATCGATCGGCATGCCATCCACCTATCCGCAGATTCCCTACGGCTGGGCCGACTTCGAGGCGATCCGGACCGAGCGCTGCCTCTACGTCGACAAGACGCGCTTTCTGCACGAGCTGGAGAACGAGCGCTATGCTTTTCTGATCCGTCCCCGCCGATTCGGCAAGTCGTGCTGGGTGTCGCTGCTGGAGAGCTACTACGACCGCAACCGCGCCGATCGATTCGAGACGCTCTTCGCCGGAACCGACATCGGGAGGCGGCCGACGGCGAACCGCCACCGCTACGTCATCCTCCGCTTCGACTTCTCGGCGTTCGACGACACCCTGGAGACCCTGCGGGAACGGTTCGAGACCTACTGCCTCATCAAGCTGCGCGGCGCGCTGGAACGGAATCGGGACCTGTTTCCCGAACCGGTGATCGATCGCATCCTCGCCCACCCCTCGATCGACGGCAAGCTGAACCAACTGTTCGAGTACGCCGGGGAGCACGTCATCCCGCTGTACGTGCTGATCGACGAGTACGACAACTTCGCCAACACGGTACTTGCCCATCGCGGGGCGCAGGCGTACGAATCCTTCACGCATGGCGGCGGCTTCTACCGCAACTTCTTCGCCACCCTGAAGAGCGGCGCCGGCCAGGGCGGCGGCATCGAGCGGCTGTTCATCACCGGCGTGTCGCCGATCACGATGGACGACGTGACCTCAGGCTTCAACATCGGCACGAACGTCAGCCTGCATCGGAAGTTCAACGAGGTGCTCGGCTTCACCGAGGCGGAGGTGCGCGGCATTCTGCAAACGTACCGGGACCATGGCGTGCTCGATCAGGACGTCGGCGAGGCGATGGCGATCATGAGCGAGTGGTACAACGGGTACCGGTTCTCCACAGGCGCCACGAACGACCTCTACAACACCGACATGGTGCTCTACTACCTGAAGGGATCGATTCCGAACGAAGCGCCGCCGGACAACCTGATCGACACCAACGTGCGCATCGACTACGGCAAACTGCGCCATCTGCTCGTGACCGGACGCCGGCTCAACGGCAACTTCGACCTGCTGCGGAGCGTCATCGCGGACGGTAAGGCGGATTCCCCGATCCAGGCCGGGTTCCCGTTGCAGCGACTCGCCCGGCGCGAGAACTTCCTGTCGCTGATGCACTACTTCGGTCTGTTGAGCATCCGCGGCGTGGCGCGAGGGACGCCGCGCCTGGGCATCCCCAACCAGACCGTGAAGCGGCTGATGTACGGCTACCTGCGCGACGCGTGGGACGACATGGACGTGTTCTCGGTGGACTTCTATGACCTGCTCCGGCTGACCGGCGACATGGCCTACGAGGGCGCCTGGCGGCCGGCGGTCGAGTATCTGAGCGGCGCCGTGGCTCGGCAGACGGGGATTCGCGACTACATCGATGGCGAGAAGGTGGTGCAGGCATTCTTCGCCGCGTACCTCGGGCTGACGGACCACTTCGTGCTGCACTCCGAGCAGGAGTTGAACAAGGGGTACGCGGATCTGTACCTGGAGCCGTTCACGGCCCGCCATCCGGATATCGGCTACGGCTACGTGATCGAGTTCAAGTACGTGAAGCGGGCCGATAGGCTGGAAGAAACACGGACGATGGCGTCTGCGCAGGAGTCCATGGACCAACTGCGAGGGTACTTGGCGCACGAAGGGCTGCGACGAAACACGAGCGTGCGGCACATAGGGCTGGCGGTGGTGTTCCATGGCTGGGAAATGGTGTGGTGTGATGCGGTGGAACTGCCCCGATCGGACTGACGTCCGTACTCGGAGCCCGAGGCGACGATTTCCGGGGCGATGCAGCGCGAGTGGGTGACCGAGGGGTTCGAGGCCTTCCGCGCCGGCACGTTCGGCTGCGGCGGGCAGAACCTGTACGTGTCGCGCGCGGGCGTGCTGCAGCGCATCCACCAGTTCGACGTGGACGGGGACGGCCACCTGGACCTGCTGTTCTGCAACAGCCAGGACCACTGGGAGCGGCCGCCGGCCTACGTGTTCGACGGCCGTGACGGGTACGCCCGCGCGGAGCTGCCGGCCGAGGGTGGCATGGGAGGCGCGATCGCCGACCTGAACGGCGACGGCACCGACGACCTGGTGGTCGCCAACCACTACAACGGCATGAACTCCAGCGGGGTGAACTCCACGATCTACTACGGATCGCCGGCCGGCTGGAGCCTGCGTCGCCAGCAGATGCTGCCCACGCCGTTCGCGTTGTCGGTGGCGGCCGGCGACTTCGACGGCGACGGACGCCTCGACCTGGCGTTCGCGTGCACGACGGAGCAGGGCGCCGGTCGCGTGCGCGTATTCCTTCAGACCGAGCTGGGGTTCGAGCCGAAGAGGTTCGCGGACACCGGCATCCGGGCCGTGCAGCTCTGCGCCGCCGACCTGGACGGCGACGGCTGCGACGACCTGGTGGTCCTGGACGGTGGCGGCCGTGCGGCGATCCATTGGGGCGGTGCCGGCGGGCTGTCGCAGGGGGAGCGCACCGAGATTCCGGGCGAGGCGGGCGGGGCCGGCTGGGAGGAGGCCGCCAGGGGCGAGTACGTGCGGGACGCGCCGCCCGGCGTGCGCGTGGTGGAGCTGCCGGAGCGGCAGGTGGCCGTGCCGTGTGCCGCCGGGTTGCGGCTGATCGCGCTGCGCGGCCGGCAGGTCGAGGAGCGGGCCCTTCTGCCGTGCGCCGGCGCGCAGGCAGCGTCCGCCGCCGACCTGGACGGCGACGGCGCGGCCGACGTGGTGGTGGCCTGCAAGGGCGGCGACGGGCGGCAGGCCTCGCTGGTGTTCTGGGGCCGCCCCGGCGGCGGTTTCGAGCCGGAGCCGACCGTCCTCGCCAGCAGCGGCGCGTGCGACGCCGCGATCGCGGACCTGGACGGCGATGGGCGGGCGGAGGTGGTGCTCTGCCAGCACAAGAGCGACGCCTCCTTCACCACCGACTCGCTGGTGTACGCGTGCGGCGCGGGTCGGCGCTTCGGCCCCGCGCGGCGCCTGGTCAGCCATGACGCCCGCCGCGCCCTGACGGGGCGGCCCGACGGCGGGCACCCTCGCCTGGTCCTGATCAACCACTTCGCGCGCACCAGCCGGGACGACGTGCCGATCTACCTGTACCGGGGCGGGAAGGGGGGCTACGCGCCCGACCGGCGGCTGGAGGTCGTGGCCTCCGGGGCCGTCGACGCGGTGAGTTGCGACCTGTTCGACCGCGGCACCGCGGACCTGGTGATCTGCAACGCCTCCGAGTACTCGAAGGTGAGCGATGACGCCGGCTCCTTCATCCTGCGCCGCGGGCCGGCAGGCTTCCCGGCCGAGCCCGACGTGCGCCTGGCCAGCACCCACGCGCACGGCATGGTGTGCGCGGACCTGGACCGCGACGGCTACCTGGATCTGGCCTTCGGCGGCTTCGGCGAGCCGGACCTGCTGTTCTTCCACGGCGGGCCGGACGGCTTCGACGCCGCCAACCCGCGCCGCCTGCGCATGGAGCTCGACGGAGTGCTCTACGACGATCCGCGCTTCCTGTGGGCGGCCGATCTGAACGGCGACGGCTGGCTGGACATCGTCGTGCCGCAGATCGCCGCCGACCGCAGCTTCGTCCTGTGGGGCGGCCCGGACGGCTACTCGATGGAGCGCTGCCGGCCGCTCAGCGTCTTCCACGCGGTCGCCGCCCGCGCCGCCGATCTGGACGGCAACGGCCGGCTGGACCTGGTGGTGGCCGGCCACACGCAGAGCGAGACCGGCCCGGACGACGCGTTCCTCTACATCTACTGGAACGGCCCCGACGGGCTGCGCGAGGACCGGCGCACGCTGCTGCCGATCAGAGCCGGCAACTCGGTGTCGATCGCGGACTTCGACAACGACGGCCTGCTCGACATCTTCGTCTCGTCGTACACCACCCCGCGCGAGCGCGACCTGGATTCCTTCATCTACTGGAACCGACGGGGCCGCGGCTTCGCCCCGGACGACTGCACGCGCCTGTTCACCCACTCCGCCTCCGGATCGCTGGCGGCGGACCTCAACGGCAACGGCTGGACGGACCTGGTGGTGGCCAACCACAAGGTGTGGGGCGACCACCGCGGCTACTCGGAGATCTGGTGGAACGGGCCGGACGGGTTCGACCGCCGCCGCACCACGCGGCTTCCGACCATGGGGCCGCACGGCATGCGCTCGGTGGAGCCGGGCAACCTGCACGACCGGGGGCCGGAGGAGTTCTACACCTCGCCGCCCAGGCGGTTGGCCGACAAGGCGCGCGTGCTCGACCTGCGCTGGGATGCCGAGGTGCCGGCCGACACCTGGATCCGCGGCCGCGTCCGGGCCGGTGCCTCGGAGGCAGCGGTGCGGTCAGCCGCGTGGTCGCCGTGGGCCGGTTGTGGCGAGCGACTGGCGAGTGTCGGCGGGCCGTGGGTTGACGGCCGACCGTGGGTGCAATATCAGCTCGCGCTCGGCGCCGTGCTCGGCAAGACGACGCCGCGCGTGCGCCGCGTCACGCTGCGTTACGACGATGACGTCTGAGACGATTGCGTGCGGATCCATGCTATAGATCAGGCCCTTTATGGATGAAGGACCGAGAGTATTTCCGCAGATTCCCTACGGCTGGGCCGACTTCGAGGCCATGCGGACTGAGCACTGTCTCTATGTCGACAAGACGCGTTTTCTCCACGAGCTGGAGAACCAGCGGTTCGCGTTTCTGATCCGACCCCGGCGGTTCGGGAAATCGTGCTGGGTGGCGCTGCTGGAGAGCTACTATGAGCGCACTCGAGCCGATCGGTTCGAGGCGCTGTTCGCCGGCACCGACATCGCGCGGCGGCCAACGGCAAACCGCCACCGCTACGTGATCCTGCGCTTCGACTTCTCCGCGTTCGACGACACCCTGGAGACTCTGCGCGAGCGGTTCGAAACCTACTGCTTCATCAGGCTCCGCTCCGCGCTGGAACGGAACCGGGATCTGTTTCCGGAGCCGGTGATCGCTCGCATCCTGGCCCATACCTCCATCGACGGCAAGCTGAACGAATTGTTCGACTACGCCGGCGAGCAGGGCATCCCGCTGTACGTGCTGATCGACGAGTACGACAACTTCGCCAACACCATACCGGCGTACCGTGGGGCGGAAGCGTACCAGTCGTTCACCCACGGCGGCGGCTTCTACCGCAACTTCTTCGCCACCCTCAAGGCCGGCGCCGGACACGGCGGCGGCGTCGAGCGCATGTTCATCACCGGCGTCTCTCCGATCACGATGGACGACGTGACCAACGGCTTCAACATCGGCACCAACGTCAGCCTGGAGCCGGAGTTCAACGAGCTGCTCGGCTTCACCGCGGCAGAGGTGCGGACCGTGCTGGAGACGTACCGCGACCACGGCGTGTTCGATCAAGACGTGGACGAGACCATGGCCATGATGGGCGAGTGGTACAACGGCTACCGGTTCGCCGAGGACGTCGAGACCGATGTCTACAACACCGACATGGTGCTCTATTTCCTGGATCGCTCTATCCCGAACCGTCGCGGGCCTAGGGATCTGATCGACACCAACGTGCGCATCGACTACGGCAAGCTGCGTCATCTGCTGGTGACCGGACGCCGGCTCAACGGCAACTTCGACCTGCTGCGGCACGTCATCGCGGACGGCACGGCGGAGTCCTCGATCCAGGCCGGCTTTCCGCTGGATCGGCTGACCCGGCGCGAGAACTTCCTCTCCCTGCTGCATTACTTCGGACTACTGAGCATCCGCGGGGCGGCGCGAGGGACGCCGCGCCTGGGCATCCCCAACCAGACCGTGAAGCGGCTGATGTACGGCTACCTGCGCGACGCCTGGGACGACATGGGTGTGTTTTCGGTGGACTTCTATGATCTGTTTCGGCTGACCCGCGACATGGCCTACGAGGGCGCCTGGCGGCCGGCGGTGGAGTATCTGAGCGGCGCGGTGGCCCGACAGACGGCGATCCGCGACTACCTCGACGGCGAGAAGGTGGTGCAGACGTTCTTCGCAGCGTACTTCGCACTGACGGATCACTTCGTGCTGCACTCGGAACGGGAGTTGAACAAGGGATACGCGGACCTCTACCTGGAGCCGTTCGCGGCCCGCTATCCCGGCATCGGCTACGGCTACGTGATCGAGCTCAAGTACCTGAAACGGGATGAGAAGCTCGACGAGTCACGGGCGGCGGAGGCCGGTCGGGAGGCGATGGATCAGCTACGGGAGTATCTGGCGGACGCAGGACTGCGCCGCGATCCGAGCGTGCGGCACATCGGGCTGGCGGTGGTGTTCCGGGGCTGGGAGCTGGTGTTCTGCGAAGCCGTGGAGTTGCCGTGACGGGCTACCAGCCGAGTATGTCCGTCACCGCTCACCGGTCCGGGATGCTGACGTGCACGCCGGTCATGGTCGTGCCGTTGCGGGCGTCCAGCGCGAACACCAGCGTGTTGTCGCCCTCGCGCCAGTCGACCAGAGTGCGGTACTCCTCGGGGGTCGCCGGATGGCCGGGAGCGGCGCGGCCGGAGTCCGGGCGGCAGTCGGCCTCCCGGCCGTTCACCCACAGCTTGATCGGGCCGTGCGCGCCGTACATGAGGCGGGCGCGCTCGGCGCGCGGCATGCGCGCGGTGACCCGCAGATAGACGATGCCCGGACCGCCGCGATGGACGCCGTCCACGCTGGCCCACGCGCTGCCGCCACGCGGCTGCAGCGGCCGGGAGATCTCGTCGTCGGGCAGCAGCTCGGCGTGGGCGAGGTCGGCGAGCGCAGGCTGCAGGGAACTGACGCGCCAGTCGCTCAGGGTGCACACCGGGTCGGCGGACGACCGGGCGAGCTCGTGCTGCAGGCGCTCGCCGCACGCCGGGTCGAGCAGATCGGACTCGGCCTCGATGCGCGCCAGTACGTCGGCCAGGGGTCGGACGGACGCTCCACCGGGATCGGCCTGAATCAGGGCGCGGGCGCGATCACCGTGCTCGACGAACGCCGGCCGTTCCCGGCAGAGCCGCACCAGCAGAGGGCGGCGCCGTTCGGTGCCGTCCGCGTTCTGGAACGCGCGGTAGAGCTGGGCATGGCGGCCGATCTCGGCGCGCAGCCGCTGCTCGATCGTGGGCGCGAAGCACTGCGGGCCGCCGTCATCGACGTGCTCGACCGGCAGCCACGACCGGTAGGGGGTGCCGCCGTCGCCGGCGCTGGCGAAGTCGCAGAGACGCACGCTACGGCCGCTCGCGGCGGTGAGCTCCAACAGTAGCGTGGGCGGCAGCCAGTCCGGCGACGGTGCCGGCCGGAAGTCCAGCCGGCGGGCGTCGAGGGCCGGCATCGCGTCCGGCTCGAGGTCGTTGTGGCGCCCGTCGAAGGCCAGCAGGATCGGCCCGCGGTAGAGCGAGGTCAGGCCGGCGCGGGCGTTCTGCCCGGACCAGCAGTGCACGGTCAGGTCCAGGTCGATGGCCACGGTGTCGCCGTCCCGCCACGTTCGCGACAGGGTCAGGTAGGTGCCGGGGCGGATGTCTGCGCCGGCAATCGGGGTGCCGTTGACTGCCACGCGCGTGGCCGCCGACCAGCGGGGGATGCGCAGCTTCAGGCAGAACGAAGCCGGTGACGACGGCGCAACGCGCAGCTCGACCCGGCCGCCGCGCGGGTAGTCGGTGGTCTGTCGCAGGGTCACCGTGACGCCGCCGTCGAGCGGCGCGGTGATCTCCGACGGGCCGTACCAGTTGAGGACCAGGCCGTCCTCGTCGCGCATCAGCGCCCAGTCCGACACCATGCCGATTCCGCGCGCGCCGTTGACCGAGCAGCAGTTCAGCTCCGGCGATCCGGGGCGGCTCTGCCAGGAGTTGATCGCGTGCGCCGCCAGGCGCGTGCCGTCGTCGGGGGTGTCGTAGGTGACCCAGCGGCCGGAGACGGAGTGGTAGGCCAGCACCGCGTTCAGCGTGCTGAGCTCCAGCTCGTCGGCGACGTCGGGGTCGCCGGTCAGGCGCAGCATCTCCACGCTCAGGGCGATCCAGGCGACGGTGCAGCAGGTCTCGACCGCGCCCGGGGCGTACGGATCACCGGTGGCCTGCTCGACCGAGCCGAAGGCGCCGCTGTTGCGCCGGTCGGCGGCGGCGATGCTCCGCCAGATCCGCTCGAAGGCGTCCCGGTACGCCGGTGAGCCGGTGATGGCGGCGAGCTCGGCCAGGGCCATGACCGGGTGCAGGCCCTCCCAGCGCGCACTGGGCAGCTCGAAGAACTCGCGGCCGGCCAGCGTTCCCTGCAGGTAGTCGCCCGCCAGCGGCGCGCCGCCGTCGCCGTGCGCGCCGAACTCGGCGACGAGCTGCTCGGCGAGCTGCAGGTAACGCTCCTGGCCGGTCGTCCGGTAGAGAAGGGCGAGCGAGTGGGCCGGCGCCAGGTTGCACTGCGGCCAGCCGGTGTCCACCAGGCGCGGGGACACGTCGCCCAGATACCGCTCACACAGCAGGTCCGCCATGCGGCGTGCGGCCTGCAGCGCGGCGTCATCGCCCGAGTCCTCATGCCAGAGCAGCAGCCCCAGCATCAGGTGGTAATGGCCCCACGTATCCCAGGTGTCGCCGCCGTCCGCCCGGCTCCAGAGCGGCGCGCCAAGCATGCTGTTGGGGGCGCGATTGGTCAGGCCGGACTCGCTCGGCCACGGCCCCAGGTAGCCGTCCTCTCCCTGGCAGGCGACCAGAGCGCGCACGACCTCCGCGACGGCGCCCCGCAGCTCCGGGTCGCCGGTCAGGCGCAGCACCTGCACGGCGCCGGTCAGGTATTTGCCGGCGAATTCGCCGGCGAACATCGTCAGGTCGCGCAGCGGCCGCCGGTCGCGGCCGCGGAACATCTCGACCAGCGCCGGGTTGGCGCGCGGCGCCGGCTTCAGCCACTGCTCCGTGACGGCGTCCAGGTAGTCGCCAAGCGCCCCGCCCATCCGGTAGGCGGCGCCTGCGACACGAGCGCAACGGTAAGCGCGCACGGCCCGATCTACAGCGGTCTCACGCGCGTTGCTTGCCCTGCAACACGCCGTGTATCATAGGAGGAACGGAAATGCCCATGTACAACCCTACCCATCCGGGGGAGAGCATTCGCGAGGCGATTCTGGCGTCGGAGTGGACGGTAACCGAGGCTGCCAAGCGGCTCGGTGTAGCGCGCAACACGCTCTCGCGGCTGGTAAACGGCCGCATCGGCATTTCGCCTGCGATGGCATTGGCGCTGGAGCGCATCGGTTGGAGCAACGCTGACTTCTGGATGCGCCGGCAGGCCGGCTACGACCTGGCCCAGGCGCGGCGCGCTCGGGACGCAGCCGCGTAGCATCGGCTCTACAGCGTCGAGTCTCCCACCTCGGCTATCCACTGCCGGGTCCAGTCGACGGCCGGGAGCCCCATGTCGCAAATGCAGCTCGCCAGGAAGACCATCCCCTCGATGCGGCCCTGCCGGAGCCACTCCAGGCCCTGCACGCACTGCTGCTCCATGAGGTCCACCGGCATCGGCTGCTTGTCGCCGTAGTCCCACAGGTAGCAGCCCAGCACCTTGCGGGAATCGGGGGCCAGCTCCTCCAGCCGGCCAAGGTTCTCCTCCTGCGCGGGCAGGTCGCGGGCGTTCCAGGTCCAGAAGTTGATGACGTCGCAGTGATCGAGATGCTCCTTCACCGGCCGCGACAACTGGTGCTGGTAGAGGACGACCCACAGGTCCAGCGGGCGGTCGCCGGAGCGGAGGCGTTCACGGAGGCCGCGCAACTCGTCCGGAGTGTGGACGGCCAGCTCCGGTCCGCGCTTGTCGTTCTGGTCGTAGAAGAAGTCGTCCATCATCGCCCCGCAGATGTTCGGGTTGGAACGGGCCAGATCGACGACGCGCTGCACCTCCTCCGGCTCGGTGACCCCCGCCGCGTGCACGCAGCTCCACACCACGCGGCGCAGCGGCCGGAACGCCAGCGCGTACTGGTCGTACGGCGGCAACGGCAGCGGCGTGCCGGACCGGTCCCGGTAGCGGACCATGATCATGTTGGGGGTTCCCAGGTAGAACGCCCCTTCCGCCGGGGTCATGCGCGAGCTCCACTGCAGCCCGCCGCCGTGGTCGTGACTGCCGGCCTCGTGCCCCCAGATCCAGAACCTGTCCCGTACCGTCGCCGCGCTCATCGCTTTACCCTCGCCGCGTCCGGCGCGGCAGCAGTGTTGCACCGGCACCGGAAACGTGACAAGGTCACGCCACGTCGCTCCGCCGGACCCGAGCGTTGCGGCAGGGTGCCGGCCACGTCACATGCAGAGGTCCCCTGCCGCATCTTCCGCCCTCGCACAGGGCGTGCCCACAGGCCGGGCGGACAGCTTCCTGAACAACCTCAAGGCGGACCGCTATCTCTATGTGCTGGTGGCGCCGGCGGTGGCGGTGGTCGTCCTGTTCAACTACCTGCCGATGATCGGCGTGGTGATGGCGTTCCAGGACTACTCGCCCGTCCGCGGTTTCCTGCGGAGCCCCTGGGTCGGACTGGAAAACTTCGGCGACTTCTTCTCCGCCCCCTCGGCCGTCCGGGTCATTCGCAACTCCGTGCTCCTGAGCCTCTATCAACTGCTCTGGAGCTTCCCTGTCCCGATCCTGTTCGCCCTGGTCCTCAACGAGGTCCTCAACCGCTCCTACAAGAAGCTCGTGCAGACGGTGAGCATGCTGCCGTACTTCATGTCCAACGCGATCGTGATAAGCATGGCGATGCTGCTGCTGACACCCGACGAAAACGGAGCGGTAAATGCGGTCCGCGCGCTGCTGTTCGGCGCGGAGCCGGAGTACTTCATGATCGATCGGAACTGGTTCCGCCCGATTTACATCACCACGCAAATCTGGCAGACGACCGGCTTTGTGGCCGTCTTCTACATCGCCACGATCGCCGGCATCAATCCCGAGCTGTACGAGGCGGCGACGATCGACGGGGCCGGCAGGCTCGGCTGCATGAGGCACGTCACGTTGCCGTCGCTGGTGCCGGCGATCGCCGTGCTTCTGATCTTCAACGTGGGGTCGCTGATGAACGGCACCAGCACGGAAAAGGTGCTGCTGCTGCAGAACCCTCTGACGTACGAAGTGTCGATGACGATCGAGACCTATACCTACCGGCGCGGCCTGGCGATCGACGGCGGGATACCCCAGTACAGCTACGGCGCCGCGGTGGGCCTCTGGCAGACCGTCGTGAACGTGCTGCTGCTGGTGGGCGCCAACGCCGCGTCGGGCCGGTTCTTCGGCCGCAGGATCTTCTGATGACGGCCATCGACGGGACGCGAGGACGCCGGAGACGGTGCGGGCGTGGCTGAAGCGGCGGTCGTCTCGTCCTCCATCAGCCGGCCGGGGAGGCGCGGCGTATTCGGCATCGCGCTCAACGCAATCCTGTTGCTGCTGGTGTATATCACGGCGTACCCGTTCCTGATGATCGTGTTCAGTTCGATCAGCGACCCACAGGAGATACTCCGCAACCCGCTCTTCCTGTATCCGCGTTCCGTTACCCTGGCGACGTACAAGGCCGTCGTCCAGTACGACGAGGTGGTGCGAGGTTTCAGGAACTCGATCGTCTACACGGTGGCCTACACGGTTCTGCTGCTGGGCGTCACCACCACCGCCGGATACGCGCTGTCGCGGCGGCGGTTCAAGGCGCGGAGGGTCCTGCTGATCCTGTTCCTGCTTCCCTGGTTCTTCTCCGGCGGCATCATTCCCACGTACATCGTCGTGAGGAAGATGGGACTGCTCGACACGATGTGGGCATTCATATTCCCGGGCATGATCAGCTTCTTCTATCTGATCATGCTGCGGACGTCGATGGAGCAGCTTGCCGAAGAGCTGATCGAGTCGGCGGTCATCGACGGCGCCAACGACGTGCAGATCTTCGTCAGCGTGGTGGTCCCTTTGTCGAAGGCGATCATAGCGACCGTGGCGCTGTGGGCCGCGGTCCACCAGTGGAACCACTACTTCGGCCCGGTCATGTATCTCTCCGACGTCAAGAAGTATCCCATGCAGGTGGTGCTGCGCAACCTGATCGCCACCACTCAGCTCCAGGAGATGTCCGAGACACAGGCCGCGATGATGGAGACGGTGGAGGACATGCGGCGCCTGCGCGCGCGCCTGAAGACGGAGTCGCTGAAGGCGGCGGTGATCGCGATCTCGGCCCTGCCGATGCTGATAGCGTACCCGTTCATCCAGCGGTACTTCGTCAAGGGGGCGATGATCGGGGCGATCAAGGGATGATGATCGGGGCGATCAAGGGATGATGATGAAACGAGAACGAGGGAGGTCGAGGCTGCCTATGGGAATCTGAGGATCGTCGTTCTCAGCGATTTGGGGGCCGCCGGGCCGTGAGCCGCGGGCGGCCGATTCACCACTATCACCGACGCGACTCCCGACAGACGAACGGGAGCGAGATCGAACAAGGAGAGAACTATGCGAAAGAGTCGAGTATTCATCGCCGCGCTGACCATGCTGGCCGTGACGTTCGGTGCATGGGCGGCGGGCCAAGAAGAGGGGGCGATGGCCGAAGGGCCCGTGCCGGTGTCCGTCTTCGTCGTCCAGCACCCGGACGACCTCTTTTCCAACGACGACAACTGGACGCTGGCCGTCAACGAGATGCTGGGCATCATCATCGACTGGATCCCGGCCCCGCAGGACGTCCGTGACGAGCGCATCGCGACGATGATGGCGAGCGGCGACCTGCCGGATGTCGTCAACATCTTCGAGCCGTCGCTGGCCAACATCTACGGCGCGGAAGGCGCGTTCCTGAAGATGGATCCGCTCATCGAGCAGTACGGCCCCGACATGACCGAGCTGCTCGACAAGTCGCTCACCGCCGCCTATCGAGATGCGGCAGGCGACCTGTACGGCGCCATCGGCATGCACTACGGCGGGGGGGCGCCCGGCTGCGGCCAGTCGCTCAACTACCGGACCGACACCATGACGGAGCTCGGGCTCGAGGAGCCGAGCACGCCCGAGGGCTGGATGGACGCGTGGCGCGCGTTCAAGGCCCAGAATACGGGCCCGGGCGTCGCCCTGAGCGGCAGGTCGAGCTATCGGACGCTCATGCAGGCGTTCACTTCGGCGTTCGGGCTGACCACCAAGACCGGCAGCCTGCGCGAGCTGGTCACCTACACGGACCTGGAGAACTTCACGGAGTTCGAGTTTCTGCCGACCACCGACGAGTACCGCGACCTGCTGATGTTCGCGCACCAGATCTATGCGGAAGGGCTGACCAACGTCGACATCTTCACGCGCGACCACTCGCAATGGTGGCCGGACGTGGTCGCCGGCCACGACTTCACCTGGGCCGACTGCTTCTCGCGCAGCTCGTATGCACGCATCAACGCGGCCGAGGGCGGCGTGACGATCGCCGTGGAGGGAGCCACCACGCCGATGGACGCCAACGGCAACCGCACCTGGTACAAGACGACGCCGCTGATGGTCAAGCAGCAGACCTACTCGATCGCCGCGGACTCCAAGGTGGTTCCGGCCGCCATGAAGTTCCTGAACTTCTGGTTCAGCAAGCCGGGCGTCGCGACCCGGACCTTCGGTCTGGAGTGCCCGGACGCCGCGGCCTGCAAGCAGGCGGTGGAAGACGGCAAGAAGGCGCTGGAAGCCGGGGAGGAGGTTCCCCTGTCGCCGGGCAACTGGTGGCGTGAGGGCGGCGAGTACTTCGTGGTCCTCGACGAGCAGATCGCCAAGGTCTGGACGGAGGTGGATCAGGGCAAGCCCAACTATCTGCCGACCAAGGTCTTTCGGGACTACGCCGATGTCTGGAAGGCGATCTCTCCCAGTTGGTGGGAGACGCACGATGCCGTCGAGAAGAACTGGCCGTACGTCATGGTGCTGCCGCTGTACAACATCCGCGACACGGACGCCAGCGAGGAAGCCGCCAACCTGCGGGTCGAGCTGGACCTGTACAAGGAGGAATGGAGCACCAAGTTCATCATCGGTGACGCTTCGTTCGACCAGTGGGACGAATACGTGGCCGGTTACGAGGCGCTGGGCGCCGACCGGTACGTGGAGATCCAGCAGAACGCCCTCGACGGTTTCCTGGCGATGGTCGGAAACTGAGCGGCTGACGTCGCTTTCGTGAACCGGACCTGACGAGGGTCCTATGATCCACAGGGGAGGATTCGTCCTCCCTTGTGGATTTTTTTGCGGATTGGGCAGTGTCCCGGGTTTTTGTCGTGCGCTTGCTATCCCGTGTCGAGGGGCGTGATGATGTCGCCCAGAATCGCTATTCGGCCACGATCGATGCCGAACAGGCTCTGCGGCCGGGTGCGATATGGTACCAAGCGCGAGATCGGAATCCCGTTCTTGGTTATGACGACTTCGTCGCCGGTCTCCGCGACCCGACTTGTGAGCTGCAGGCACTTTGCCTTGAACTCGGAATCCTTGATGACGATAGGTGCGCTGGCGTCTGCGTCGGCATGCATCCCTCGTACTCCCGCGGTAACTCAAAGGTACGCTCTTCGTCTATGAAGAATACGGCGAACCTGGATCGTATGAGTGGTTCTGTCGGTGTCGAGCAATACACGCCACGGCCCGACTCTCAGCCGATATCCGTATCGGTGTGCGCGCAGGGCTCTGACGTCACCGACGCCGGTCTCAGAGTAGGTTCGCATGGCTCTCAGGATGCGCTGCACGGTTGCCCTCTCAAGTCCGCGCAGGTCCTTTGCAGCCTGACGCGAGTAGACGACGATCCGTGTCACACCCCGAACTCGTGCTCGAGATCCTCCTGAGTCACGACGTTTCCGGTTCTGAAGTCTTCATCCGTTTCCCGGAATGCAGCAATGTCTTCCGTGGCGGTATCTTCGTCGTCGGTTGGCGCGTCAGCGAGAGAACGCGCCACCGGGTCGTCGAGGTAGCGAAGGAACTGCAGGTACCTCTTGATCGCGGGTAGCTCGTCCTCGTGCATGCCGTCGATGAGATCCTTGAGTTCCTGCCTGCTGACGCTGTTCTGTGGTGTCCTCAATGTGCGCCCTCCGATGTGCCTTCGCTCCCAGTCCAAGCGTCAACGACACACGCGCGGGCTGTCAATCGAGGGTCGATCGTGCGCCTCGAGCGTTCGGCTGCGGGATACAGCATGCTCTTCCGGATGCCGATCACCTGAACTGAAAGTGGGCGTGCACGGGCCGTTGCTGGAGCGGGCTGAGAACGCGTCGTTGGATCTCCGGGGCGTAATCCGGGAGTACGTCGATGCAGTGATCGACAACTGGGTGATCCCGCTTCCCGACACCAACCCCGCGATCATGGAGATGTTCGAGATCCGCGACGCGGAGCCGTACCGCGCCTACCTGCCGTGGTCGGGCGAGTTCGCCGGCAAGTATCTGACCGGGGCCGTGCAGCTCTGGCGGCTGACCGGATCGGCGCCGCTGCGCGAACGGATCGCCGGGTTCGTCGCCCGCCTGGCCGCGCTGCAGGATCCGGCGGACGGCTATCTGGGGCCGTACCCGAAGGCCGAACGGCTGGCGCTCTGGGACTCGACCACGAACGAGTGGACCTGGGACCTGTGGAACCACTACCACCTCATGCTCGGCCTGCTCCTCTGGTTCGAGGACACGGGCGACCGGAGGGCGTTCGCCTGCGCGCGCGCCATCGCCGATCTGGTCTGCGCCAGGTTCCTGGAGACCGGAACCGCGATCGTGGATCTGTCCTACAAGTACAGCACGGAGATGAACCACGCCGTGCTGCACGGCGTGGCCATCCTCTACCGGATCACGGGCACGGATGCCTACCTGCGCATGGCCGAGGCGGTCGTCGGCGAGTTCCGGCTGCGCGACCGCGACGGCGAGCAGGCCGGCGACTACGTGCGCAGGGCACTCGCCGGCACGGAGTTCCACCGGACCCGCGTCCACGTTGGGAGAGCCTGCACGCGCTCATGGGTCTTGCCGAGCTGTACTACGCCACCGGCAACCCGGACTACCGGACCACGGTCGAGCGGTTCTGGTGGAGCATCGTCCGCCATGACCGCCACAACAACGGCGGCTTCTCCTCGGGCGAGGGGGCGGTCGGCAGCCCCTATCATCCCGGGTCGATCGAGACCTGCTGCACCGCCAACGGCCCGCGCGGGTTCGGGATGATCAGCGACTGGGCGCTGATGCGCGACGGCGACGGGCTGGTCCTCAACTGGTACGGGCCTTCGACGATCGCCGCGTGCGTGGGGGACACCCCGGTCACCCTGAGGCAAGATACCGAATACCCGCGCAACGGCCGCGTGACGCTGACCGTGGACCCGGACGCGCCGCTCGCCTGCGTGCTGAAGCTGCGCATCCCCTACTGGTCCGCCGCGACCGCGGTGGCGGTGAACGGCCGTCCGGTGAGCCCGGTCACGCCCGGCTGCTATCTCACTCTGGCGCGGACGTGGCGTCCCGGCGACGTGGTCGAGCTCGACCTGGACCTGTCGCTCCGCTACTGGACGGGCGAGCGGGAGTGCGCGGGCAGGGTCTCCGTGTACGCCGGCCCGTTGCTCATGGCGCTGCGCACCGACCCGCACGCTGCGGTGCCCGACTTGGACGCCGCGCCGATCGATCCGGCCGAGCTCAGCCGCCGGGCGTTCGCGCCGGTCGCCCGGTCAGCGGCGGTGTTGCAGCCGCAGGCGGTGTTGCAGGCGGAACACGCGGGCCATACGATCACGCTCGAGGATTTCGGGACGGTGGGGGCGGACGGCGGCGCGTACCGGAGCTGGCTCCCCATGCGCACCGGGTCCTCGGCTCCCTTCTCGACGAGCAATCCCGGACGAACTTGGCGGCCTTGACCACATGGCAACACAAGAACGCATCAGAATCGCCCTCATAGGCACCGGCAAGCGCGGGCGCAGCGTCCGCCTGCCGGCCATCCGCATGATGTCCGACCGCTTCGAGCTGGTCGCCGTCTGCGACATGCACGAGCAGACGGCCCGCCGCGTGGCGGCCGAGTGCGGGGTCCCGGCGTACTCGCGCGTGCAGGACCTCGTCGCCCACGAGCGGCTGGACGCCGCCGCGATCAGTACGCCGGGCGACTCCCACCACGCCATCGGCGCCTATCTGGCCGAGCGGGGCATCAGCATCATCGTCGAGACGCCGCTGGCGGCGACGCTGCCGCTCTGCGACGCTCTCATCGAAGCCGTCGAACGCAACGGGGTGAAGCTGGAGGTGGCCGAACAGTACTGCCGCGATCCGCTGCACCTGATGAAGCGGCAGATCGTCGAGCAGGGCCTGATCGGCGATGTCCTGCGCGTCTTCGCGCTGTTTCAGACCGACGGCTGCCACATCGTCAGCAGCTTGCGCATGTTCCTGGGCGACGCTGCCGCCACCCGCGTCGGCAGTGTCGCCATGAACAGCCCCATACCGCGCGTGAACGCCAACGCCGTGCGCCGCTACGACACCGAGGAGTGGAACCTGCAGACCATGGAGTTCGACAGCGGCGCCACCGCCGTCACCTCGTACTCGAACCTCTATCACGCGCAGGCGCTCGGCCGGAAGGCCAAGACGTTGTTCCAGATCGACGGCACCACCGGGTCCATCGTGGAGGACGACGTGCACCTGACCACCGAAGAGCAGCGCCTCAACGGAGCTGGGCGCGCCACCGCGTACCCGATCCGCACGGTGACCCGTGAGGACGGCGGCACGGCGGTGGTGGAGCGGCTTCAGATCGACACCGATCCGCCCGTGGTCTGGGAGAACCCGTGGCCGCAGTACCGGACCAACGCCAACAGACTGGCCATCGTCGAGGAGATGGACAGCCTGGCGCAGGCGGTGGCCGAAGACCGGCCCACGCGCTACGACTCACGACGGGCGCGCGCCGACATCGAAATCTCGATGGCCGCCGCGGAGTCGTGGAAGCCGGGCCGCGGCCCGGTGGAGTTGCCGCTGACGTCGGTGACCGACTACGAAGAGCAGCTCCATGAGAAGTTTCGGCACGACCACGGCTGCGACCCGTGCGATCTGGACCGCGTCGTCGACGTCTTCTTCCCGGAGCTGTAGGGGACCTATGGCGACGATGACCGTCACGCGGTACCCCTCGTTCGTGTCGATCGCCGCGGGCGCGACCCGGATCGCCCGCTACAACCACGTCGGCTCTTGGAAGCCCTACGTCTGGCCGCTGATCGGGCCCTGCGGCAACGTGCTGCGCGGCGCCGGCCACGACCATCCCCATCAGTGCGGCCTGTTCCTGGCCTACGGCGGCCACGATGACGACGACGGACCGACCAACATCTTCTCCGACTGGGACGAGCCGCCCTACGGCCCGTGCGGCAAGATGCTCCATCAGGGATTCGACGTGCTGGCCGGCGGCGACGGCCGCGCGCGCATCGTGCAGCGGCTGCTGTATGTCGCCGGCGAAGGCGCGCCGATCCTGACGGAAACGCGCGACCTTCGGTTCTTCGCCCTCATCGGGGGCGAGTGCTTGATCGACTGGCGGACTACGGTGCCGCTGCCGTCCGAGCCGGGCGGCGGGCCGTTCGCGATTACGGCACGGGTGTGCGACGCGCTGCGCGCCCGCGACAGCGGCCGCCGCGACTCCGACGGGAGGTGGGCGCTCATTGACGGCGGCGGCGTGATGGCGAGCGCCACCGGCGAGACCAGCCGCGGCGAGCGGTTCGGCGGCGAGCGCTGGATCGACTTCTCGGGCACCTGCCCGGAGGGTCCGCAGGGGCTGGCGCTGTTCGACCACCCCGACAACGCGGGGTATCCGGGGGCCGCCAGCGCGTCCGGATACGGCCCGATCCTGCTGTCCCACCGCCATCCGGGACTGAACGGCGGACCGGCGATGGCGACCTTCAGGTTCGGCGTCTACGTCCATCGCGGCGACGCCCGCGGCGGCGCGGTGGCCGAGCGCTACGAGCAGTTCTGCAACACGGACGCGACAGAGGAATAAGCATGAGCAAAGGAAGCACGTGGCCGGTGGAGATCAGCGAGACGCGCGACGACCAGACCGGCGCCCTGATCCGGCAGATGACCGACGGCCCGGCGATCAGTCACAGCCTGTACTTCTCCAATCCGTCGTGGACCCCGGACGGCGAAGCGATGATCCTGACCTCCTACCGGTCCGGGGACGCCAACCTGTTCACGCTGGACGAGTCCGGCGGGCGCATGGTGCAGCTCACCGACGCGCACGGGTTCGACGGCTTCGCGGCCTGTCCGTCCCGCGACGGCAGCCGTGTGTTCTACAACGTCGCGGGCGAGGTCCGCGCGGTGGACCTGCGGACGCTGCAGGAGACCGTGCTGGCCTCCTTCCCCGGCGGCAGCCGGGTCGGCATGTGCAGCCTGTCGGCCGACGGCAAGCGTCTGGTCACGGGACTCTCGCGCGCCGGCCGCTCGGCGCTGGTGGCGATCGACACCGACGGATCCGGCCACACGGTGGTATGCGAGCCGCCGCGCGACGTCGGACACGCGATGGTCTGCCCGACCGACCGGGACCTGATCCTCTACACCAGCGACGTCAATCAGCGCATGTGGCTGGCGGCGGTCGGCCGGGGCGAGCTGGGGCCGCTGCACCGCCACGACAAGCGCGAGTGGATCACCCACGAGTCGTTCCTGGGCGTCACCGACCAGGTGATCTTCGCGCGCTGGCCGTTCGCGCTGATGGCGATCGGCGTCGCGGACGAGCAGGCCCGGGTCGTGGCCGATTTCAACGCGTGGCATGCTTCCGCCAACGCCGACGGCTCGCTGATCGTCAGCGACACCACGTGCCCGGACATCGGCCTGCGCCTGATCGACCCGGCGACCGGCGCGCACCGGCCGCTGTGCTACCCGCGGAGCTCCAACGGTGGCACCCAGTGGGCGTTCACCGAGCCGGCCGACGACGACACCGTGGAGGAGTCCACCTACGGGCCGCAATGGGGCCACCCGCACCCGTCGTTCCATCCGGACGGCACGCGGGTGGTCTACACTTCCGATCACACCGGCACCAGCCAGGTGTACGTGGTCGAGCTACCCGAAACCGGCTTCAGTCCCAGGGCGTGAAGCCGATCAGGCGCTGACCCAGCTCGGTCAGCTCGGCCAGCGGTTGCCGCTTTTCGCGGCCGCGCGGATCGCCCTGCGGGTTGGCGATCGGCACGCGCTCCTGCCAGGCGTAGCGGCGGGTCCGCAGCTCCTGGTCGTCCGGCAGGGTGGTGGACATCGTGATGTACTGCGCCATCCGCGGCTTGTCGGACGTGTTGCCGCCGTTGCCGTGCGGCAGCAGGCCGGTCCAGATCAGCAGGTCGCCGGCCGTGCCGGGGATCCCCTGCACCGGGTAGCGCTCCTGGTCGATGCCGTCGCACCGGTTCGGGTGTCGATCGGTGGGCTGGGTCTTGCGCCACTCGGGGAACACATTGTGGAACCCGGGAATGCAGCGGAAGCCGCCCTGGTTGGCGGCGGTGTCGGTGAGGTAGAGCACCCCCTGTACCTGAAACGGGACCGGATCGAGGGTGGTGTCGCAGTCCCAGTGGATCCCGGCCGAGGCCGACCAACCCGGCACGTCGGCGCGCGCCGGCGGCATCAGGTTGACCCGGTCGTAGGTGACCCAGAGCCGCCGCTCGCCGAGCAGCTCGGCGAAGATCTGGTAGATCCGCGGGTGCTGGCGAATGTCCCAGAGCGTCTGGTGGTGGTAGAACTCGACGATGCCGACGGCGGAGATGGGCGACCGCCAGAAGTCGCCCCCGCGGGGGCGATACCCGTACCAGGTGCCCGGATCGCCCGGATCCATCTCCAGGAAGTCCCAGATCGCCGCGATCGCCGCGTCCAGGTTCTCCTGGGGCACGGCGTTGGGGACCATGACGTAGCCGTTTTCGTCCCAGAACTCCCACATCGCCGGGGTCAGGATCGGCTGATCGAACGGGACCATGTACATCGCCTGCGCACCTCCAGCGTGAATATATCCGGCTGCTGCCGTGGCGGTCGATCGGCCGATACCTGGCGCGGCGGTTTGATTCTGCGTTCCGCGGGCCGATACCCAATGAGAGAAGCACCGTTGTACGCAGTCATCCGTCCGGACACCGGCGCCCGCAGAACCCGCGGCACCGGGAAGCCCTCGTCGCGGGTCCCTACAGCCTTGGCCGCGGCCTTCCTGCTGGGGTTCGCCGCGCCCGCCTGCCATGGCCAGGCGCCCGGCGTCCTGTCGCTGCGCGCCGCGGTAGAGAAGGCGCTGGCCACCAGCGCCCTGCTGCAGGCCGCGGGGTCGGCCGTCCGGGTCGCCGAACAGCGCACCCGCGAAGCCTACGGCGGTGTCTACCCTCAGGTCCTGGCGGAGACCTCCTACGTGGGTTCCCTCGGTGATCGCGATCGACCGCTGACGAACGCGAGGACCCTCGACCACACCGTGGCGGCTTCGTTGCGGCTCAACCAGACCGTGCTGGACGTGCCGGCGTTCCGCGGGCTGGACGCGGCGGAACGCCACCAGAGGCTGCGCGGCGAAGAGTTGCGTGGCGCGGCCCACATGTTGGTGCACGAGGTACGGCAGCGCTATTTCGACGCGTTGCTGTCCCGCGAAGAGGAACGCCTGACCGCGCTGAGCATCAGCCGCCTGCAACAGACCCTGAGCGACACGCAGGCGCGCCACCGCGAGGGGTTCGCCACCGACGACGAGCTGTTGCGGCTGGAGGTGCAGTTCGCGAACCTGGAGGCGGAGCGGCAGCGGATCCGGCAGGAGATGAACGCCGCGCACGGCGCGCTGCTGGTGGCGATGAGCGAGGACCCGCTGCAGACGGTGGCGCTGCAGGGTGAGCTGGGCGCGCTGCGGCTCGCCCCGGAGGAGACCAACAGCCCGGTCAACACGGAGCTGCTGGCAGCCTCGGGAGCCGGCCCGCTCATGGCCGCCGCCGAGGAGCAGCTCCGCCGGACCGCCCTGACCCACCGCTCCGACCTGCGGCAGCTCCGCACGCTGCACCATCTCGACGAGCTGCAGATCGAGATCCAGGAGGCCGAGTACCTGCCCACCATCCGCGCCTTCGGCAGCCTGGACTTCAACCCGCGGTGGCAGGTTTCCGCCTCGGCCGGGGTGGCGATGCAGTGGCAACTGTTCGGCGGTTTCGCCCGCGACGCCCGGATCGAGCAGCGCCGGGAGGAACTGGGTCAGACCGCCGCGCGCATGCGGCAGGCGGAGCTGGTGATGCTGAATCAGGTGCACACCCTGGCCGCCTCGCTGCGGGAAGCGAACGGCCGCGCAGCGACCCAGATGCGCTCGATCGAGCAGGCGCGCAAGAGCTACGAGATCGCCGTCCTGCGGTTCCGTGCCGGAGTGGGCGCCCAGCTCGACGTGATCGCGGCCGAGTCGGTCCTGCGCCAGTCGGAGTTCAGCTACGCGCGCGCGGTGTACGATTACCTGTCCGCCGCTTCGCAGCTCGAGGTGGCCGTCGGCGTAGTGCCCCTCGCCGACGCCTCGGGCGCCTGAGGCGAGGCGGTGGGCGGCGTGCGAGCGAACTGATAGGGACACGAGTTGATGGCGCAGGACGGAGCCGGTAACCGGGAGATCCGGGCGGCGCTCGCGGAAAGCCGCCGGCTGCTCGTGGCGTGCGCGCTGTTCAGCGTGGCGGTGAACGTGCTGATGCTCACCGGCCCGCTGTTCATGTTGCAGATCTACGACCGGGTGCTGAGCTCGCGGTCGGAGGCGACCCTGGTCACGCTGGCCATCCTGGTGGCGTTCCTGTTCCTGCTCATGGGCGTGCTCGATCACGCGCGCGGGCGGGTGCTGGCCCGCGCCGGCGCGCGGCTGCAGGCGCGGCTCGACCCGCGCGTGCTGCGTGCGATCCTGGAGCGCTCGGTGGTGCCGGCCGAGCGCGCCCTGCCGGCCACCGGCCTGCGCGATCTGGAAGCGATCCAGCGGTTCGCCTCCAGCAACGGCGCCTTCACCTTCTTCGATGCGCCCTGGACGCCGGTGTTCCTGTTCGTGCTGTTCACCTTCCACTGGATGCTGGGCGTCCTTGCGGTGTTCTCGGGCTGCCTGCTGCTGGTGGTCGCGCTCATCAACCAGGCGCGGACGGGGAGCCTGCAGCAGGAGGCCGTGGAGGCGACGGCCCACTCCGAGCACTTCATCGAGCAGGTGCGCGCCGGCGGAGAAACCGTGCAGGGCCTCGGCATGCTCGACGCCGTTCTGGCCCGCTCGGGGGGGCTGCGCAACCGGCTGCTCGACAGGACCCTGGCGGCCTCGGACCGCAACGGCTTCTACGGTGTGATCACCAAGACGTTGCGCCTGTTCCTGCAGTCGATGATGCTGGGGCTCGGCGCGTGGCTGGCGCTGCGCGGCGAGTTGACGCCGGGCGTGATGATCGCGGGATCGATCCTGCTGGGGCGGGCGCTCGCGCCCATCGATCAGGCGGTGGGGTATTGGCCGCGGCTGCAGCGGGCGGTGGTGGCATGGCGCTCGCTCGGAACTCTCCTGCGGGAGACGCCGCCGCAGCCGGTGCGGACGACGCTGCCGGCGCCGCGCGCGGTGCTGGAGGCGCAGAACCTCACGGTCGCGCCGCCGGGGGCGCGGTTCGCGGTGGTGCGGCAGGCGTCGTTGCGCCTGCATGCCGGGCAGGCGGCGGGCATCGCAGGTCCGTCCGCGGCGGGCAAGTCCACGCTGGCGCGCGCCTTGGCGGGGGTGGTGCGGCCGCTCGGAGGATCGGTGCGGCTGGACGGCGCCGAGCTGGAGCAGTACGGCTCGGCGGTGCTCGGTCACCACATCGGCTACCTCCCGCAGGAGGTGATCCTGTTCGACGGCACCGTGAAGGAGAACATCGCCCGCCTGGCGCCCGCGCCGGACGACGAGGCCGTGGTCGCGGCGGCGAAACGGACCGGCGCTCACGAGATGATCCTCAAGCTGCCGGGCGGGTACGACTTCCAGGTCTCCGCCGGAGGAGCGGCGTTGTCGGGCGGCCAGCGCCAGCGCATCGCGATCGCCCGGGCGTTCTACGGCTCGCCCGTGGTGGTGATCATGGACGAGCCGGACTCCAACCTCGACGCGGAGGGCACGGTGGCGCTGGCCGCCGCGGTGAAGGATCTCAAGGCGCGCGGCGGCGCGGCGGTGATCGTCGCGCACCGCCACAACGCGTTCGCGCAGTGCGACAACGTCTACCTGATGGAGGCCGGCCGGCCGGTGCCCGCCAGGGCCCGCCGGCAGCCGTCGCCCGGGCGCACACGGCAGGCGTCCGGGCCTGGCGCGGCTCCGCAGCGGAAACCCCCAGAGCAGAAACCTTCAGCGCAAGCACCTCCGGCGCAGGGATCTCCCGCGCAGCAACCACCCGCGAAAGAGCCTCCTGTCCAGGAACCTTCGGCACAGGGCGCGCCCGGCACCGCTCCAGCCGATCCATCCGCGCGTGACCGCCAGATCGCGGGCGCCATCGAGCGCGTGCGCGGTTCCCGAGCCCCGGCGCCCGACGACGGCACGGACGTGCCTCCCGAGTCCGGCTGATGGATCGGATCCCTCCGCGGTGGTCGTCGGCGCGCGGGGCGCTGATCCTGGGCTTCGGCGCGCTCGCGGTGCTGGCCGGCGGCCTGGTCGGCTGGAGCGTCTTCGCCTCGATCCGCGGCGCCGTGGTCGTCACCGGTTGGATGGGGACCGAGGGCCGCAACCAGGTCGTGGAGCACATCGACGGCGGCACGGTGAGAGAGATCCGGGTGCGTGACGGCGACCGCGTGGAAGCGGACGATCTCCTGCTGCGTTTCGACGATGCGCTGCTGCGATCGGAGGAGGCGATCCTCCGGTCCCAGCACGCCGAGCTGGTGGCGCGGCGGAATCGGCTGGAGGCCGAATTCCTGGACCTGGAGGCGGTGGTCTGGGATACCGGGCTCGTCGCCCTGGCGGCGGCCGGCGCTGACATCCGGCAGATCCTCAACGGCCAGGAGCGCCTGTTCCGGGCGCGCAACGAAGCGCGTACCGGGGAGGTGGCGCGGCTGCGCGAACGCATCGGTCAGGCGCGCGAGGAGATCGCGGGCTTGCAGGCGAGGGCGGCCTCGCTGGTGAAACAGAGCGAGCTGATCGCCGAGGAGCTCGCGGCCAAGCGCCGGCTGGTCGACCAGGGCGCGATGCAGAAGAGCGTGCTCCTGGACCTGGAGCGCGCGGTCTCGAACCTGCAGGGGCAGTCGGGGGCGAACGACGCCGCGATCGCGCGCACGCTGGGCCGGATCTCGGAGTACGAGATCCTCATCCTGCAGATCGACACCAAGCGGATCGAGGAGGCGGAGGAGCAGGCGCGCGAGGTGCAGGCGCGGGAGAACGAGGTGCGGGAGCAGCTCGCCTCGGTGCGCGAGCGGCTGGGACGCCTGGAGGTGCGCGCGCCGGTGGCGGGCGAGGTGTTCGACTTGGCGGTGTTCGCCCCGCGCGAGGTGGTGCGGCCCGGCGAGCCGATCCTGCACATCGTGCCGGCCGGCGCGGACCTGGTGGTGATGGCGCAGCTCGATCCCATCCACGTGGACCAGGTGTATCCGGGGCAGGCGGCCACGTTGCGGTTCAGCGCGTTTCCCGCGCGCACGACCCCCGAGTACGAAGGCTCCGTGAAACGGATCTCCGCGGACGCCGTACGGGACGCCGAAACCGGTCGCTCGTGGTACCTGGTCGAGGTCGCCGTGATCGGGCCGGTCGAGTCCGATGGCGTGGGCTTTCTGGCGGCGGGCCGGGACCGGGAGTTCTCGATCGCCGCGCCGGGGCCGCAGACGGCCGGCGACCTGATCCTGACGCCCGGCATGCCGGTGGAGGTCCACATTCAGACCGAAGAGCGCTCGCCGATCAGCTATCTGGCCAAGCCGCTGACCGACTATTTCCTCCGTTCCTTTCGGGAAGAATGAGCGCAGGCGGGGTTCCGGTGAGGGTCACGGCGTGAACGACGAGTCACTGGAACTCTCGCTCGCCAACGAGCTGCGCGAGATCGCGGGCGTCGCCGCGAAGATCGACGAGTTCTGCGCGTCCCACGACCTCGGGCACGTCGCCTACGCGGTCAACCTGGCGATCGACGAGATCCTCACCAACACCATCAGTTACGGGTACGAGGATGACGAGCCGCACCGGATCGAGGTCATCGTGCGGCTGGAACCGGAGGCGCTGGTGGTCGTGATCGTGGACGACAGCCTGCCGTTCGACCTGGCGCTCGCGCCGGAACGCGACATCGAAGGCGCGTCTCTGGACGACATGCCGCTCGGCGGGCTCGGCCTGTTCCTGGTGCATCAGATGATGGACTCCGTCGACTACCGCCGGGAGGAAGGGTGCAACGTCGTCACCCTGATCAAGAGCACGGAGGAGGCGGAATCACCGCCGCCCCATGCGGATGCCGATAGGATGCCGATGCCGACGGGTTGACGGAGAACCCGGCAGAGGGCTAGTGTGACGCGCATTCTGTAATTGAGAGAATACAGGAGGAAGCCGATGGCCGAAGACCCGAACCAAAACAACCAGAACACCGAAGAGGAAAACGAGCAGACACCCGAAAACGCTGCCTATCAGGGGACAGCCGGGACGGACATCATCGTCGGCTCGGAAGAGGGCGACTCCATTTCCGCCAACGCCGGCGTCGACGTCGTCATGGGCGAGGGCGGTAACGACTACATCGCCGGCGGCGACAACACCGACTACCTGTTCGGCGGCAGCGGCGACGACACCATCGAAGGCGGCGCGGGTGTCGATATCATCATGGGCGGCAGCGGTGACGACACCCTGCGCGGCCAGGGGGACACGGACATCATCCGCGGCGGCAGCGGCGCCGACACCATCGAGGGTGGTGAGGGCGCCGATCTCCTCCTCGGTGGCAGCGGCGACGACACCATTACCGGCGGCGAGGGCGGCGACCTCATCTTCGGAGGCGCCGGCGCCGACACGATCGAGGGTGGTGAGGGCGCCGACACCATCTTTGGCGGCGAGGGCGCCGACACGATCGACGGTGGCGCGGGCGCGGACCTCATCTTCGGCGGCACCGGTGACGACACGCTGACCGGCGGCGAGGGCGCCGACATCTTCGCGTTCGCACCCGGCGACGGCGACGACACCATCACCGACTTCAACACGGCCGAGGACAACATCAACCTCACCATGTTCGGCGCCGATCTCTCGTACTCGGACCTCACCATCACCGCGACCACGGACGGCACCGGGACGATCATCACGGTGCCCGGAGAAGACGGGGAAAACAACGGAATCACGATCACGCTCGAAGGCGTGACTTCCACCGACGTCACGGAGAGCATGTTCGAGTTCTCCAACGCGGGCGATGACACCGCCACCGGTACGACGGCGGACGAGATCATCACCGGCGGGACGGGCGACGACACGCTGACCGGCGGCGGCGGCAGCGACATCTTCGTGTTCGAACCGGGCGACGGTGATGACACCATCACCGACTTCAGCACGTCCGACGACAAGATCGACCTCACCGCGTTCGGCGCCATCACCTTTTCCGACCTGACCATCGCCGCGACCACGGACGGCACGGGAACGGTCATCACCCTGCCGGGGGATGCCGGGCACACGATCACGCTGCAGGGGGTGACCTCGACCGACGTCACGGAAAGCATGTTCGAATTCTCGAACGCCGGCGACAACACCATCACCGGCACCACGGCGGATGAGATCATCACCGGCGGGACGGGCGACGACACGCTGACCGGCGGCGGCGGCAGCGACACCTACGTGTTCGCACCCGGCGCCGGCGACGACACGATCACGGACTTCAGCACGTCGGACGACAAGATCGACCTGACCGCGTTCGGGCAGGACGTGTCGTTCGACGACCTGACCATCGCCGCGACCACGGACGGCACGGGAACGGTCATCACGCTGCCGGGGGATGACGGGGACACGATCACGCTGCAGGGCGTGACCTCGACCGACCTCACGGCCGACATGTTCGTGTTCGGTACCGCGGACACGCCCGGTACGCTGTTCATCGGCAGCGAGTCGGAGACGGAGTACACCGGAGGCGAGTTCGCCGACACCATCATCGGGGCCGAGGGCGACGACACGCTCGACGGCGGCCGCGGCAACGACTGGATCTTCGGCAACGAGGGCGCCGACGACATCAAGGGCGGCGGAGGCAACGACGTGATCTTCGCCGGCGAAGGCGACGACACCATCAACGCGGGCACCGGCAGCAACTACGTGCACGGCGGCGCGGGCGCCGACACCGTCGTGGTCGAGACGGGGCAGACCCTGACCACGATCGGTGACTTCACCGACGGGGAGGATCAGATCGATCTCAGCAACATCTCCGGCATCACCGCTTTCAGCGACCTGACCATCACCGACGACGACGGGACCGCCATGATCGACCTGTCCTCGCAGGGCGCAGGCACCATCCGGCTGACGGGTGTCGCCACCACGGACCTGGACGCCGACGACTTCGTGTTTGCCGAATCGACCACCCAGGTCGATGACAGCATGTAGCCACGTGACGAGATAACGCGAGGAGAAGCATGTCAGATCCCTACCAGGTCGACCCCGAGCAGACGCCCACGCCGCCGCCGCCGGACGACGAGGAGGAGGAGGGCCTCGACTATACCGGCACCTCCGGTATGGACATCGTCGACGGAACCGAGCACGACGACACCATCTCCACGCTCGGCGGCACCGATGTCGTCGCGGGCGGCGCCGGCGATGACACCATCGACGGCGGCGCCGGCAACGACTTCCTGTTCGGTGACTCAGGCGCCGACACCATCGACGGCGGTGAAGGTGACGACGTCATCCTGGGCGGCAGCGGCGACGACACGCTGACAGGCGGCGCGGGGGACGACATCATCCGCGGCGGCAGCGGCGCCGACACCATCGACGGCGGTGAGGGCGCCGACATCCTCACTGGCGGCAGCGGCGACGATACCATCACCGGCGGCGCGGGTGGCGACCTCATTGCAGGAGGTAGCGGCGCGGACACCATCGACGGCGGTGAGGGCGCCGACGTCATCTTCGGCGGCAGCGGCGACGACACGCTGACCGGCGGTACGGGTGCCGACCATTTCGCGTTCGCACCGGGCGATGGCAACGACACCATCACCGACTTCAACACGTCAGAGGACACGATCAACCTGTTCCTGTTCGGCGGTGACCTCACGTTCGCCGACTTGACCATCACCGCCACCACGGACGGCACGGGGTCGATCATCACCGTGCCTGGGGAAGACGGACAGAACAACGGGATTACGATCACACTGGAAGGTGTCGCTTCGACCGACGTCACGGCCGACATGTTCGAGTTCTCAAACAAGACACCGGAGTTCTCCGGTCCGGATGTCATCCCACTCCTCGGCGACGAAGGAGCGGACAACCTTGTCGGTACCGAATCCACCAATTACATCTCCGGTGGCGAGGGCGACGATACGATCACCGTCACGGGCGCCGTCATCAACTACGCGCACGGCGGCGAAGGCGATGACCAGATCACCGGCGGCGCGGGCTTTATGGACATCCTGGTCGGCGGTGAGGGGGACGATACCCTCGACGGCGGCGCCGGCATCAACCACCTGCACGGCGGCGAGGGCGACGACACCTTCGTCATCCAGGCGGGGCAGACCAGCACCACGATCTACGACTTCACCGACGGCGACGATCAGATCGACCTCAGCAACATCTCCGGCGTCACCGGGTTCGACGACCTGACCATCACCGCCGACGGCGACGACGTGGTGATCAACCTCAGCGGTCACGGCGCCGGCTCCGTACGGCTGGAGAACGTCGCCGTCTCGGACCTGGACGCGGACGACTTCGTGTTTGCGTCGGCGACCGACGCCGGCGACGGCATGTGAGGGCTCGCAGCGATGCCACAGCGCCGCATCGGGTGGCATCGCTCGCCGGTCAGCCGCGAAGAGCTGATCAGTACACGTCTCGGCGATGGCCCACCTTGGTGATCGTCACCAGGCGTCGACTGTCGTCGACCTCGTACAGCACGCGATACTGTCCCTGCCTCACGCGGTATCTGGTCTGTCCCGATAGCTTTTCGCATCCGCGAGGGCGGGGATCGGCGCCGAGTTCCTGCACCCGACGAACGATGCGTTGACGGTCCTTCCGGAGTCGGATGGCTTCCAATTCCCGCAGTGCCGAAGGCTTGATGAGCAGCTCATATCTTGCCACGGCTCTTGAGGTCCTTCAGGGCGTCCTCGAACCTCAGGCTGGGCTCGGTCGCGCGTTCATCGAAGGACGCAAGGTCTTCGGCATCCTCGGCCAATCGCAGGCGCACGGCCTCGTTGACCAGATCGGAAATCGTGCGGTCGATCTCGGCTGCCTTGAGTCGCAGAGCCCGGTACAGATAGTGATCAAAGTAGATGGTGGCTCGCCTTGCATCTGCCATGGATGACAGCGTAGCGTCGTAACGTCATAGTGACAAGACGTTCGTTGACGGTCTTCTGCGTCGGGGGTGAGTCAGCTTCCGCCGGTGAGCGCTAGCTCGTAGGAGCCGGAGTCGACCTCCACGACCACGCAGTCGCCGTCGGCCCGCGCACCGGTCACGCCGGGTGTACCCGGAACGAAGGCGCCGTGGCGCCATACCGGCCGGGCGGCTTCCGTGCAGCGGACGGCCGGCCGCCCTCCGGTGGGGAGGCGCACCTCCGCGGTGGCGTTGGCGGGGATCTCCGCGCTCAGGCGCAGCGTGCCGTCGTCGTCCACCCGCCAGGAGACCGCCGCCGGTCCGCGCACCGTCTCGATCGCGGCGCAGGCGTGGCGTACGGGACCCACCACCTGCGGCGCCACGGCGATCCGGCGGAAGCCGGGCGCGAGCGGGCGGAGGCCGGCGACGTCCCGGTAGAAGAACTTGTCGATGCTGCCGAACAGCTTCATGTTCAGGCTGAGCTGCTCGTCGCGGTCGTCGGACCACGTCTCCCAGAGCGTGGTGGCGTCCCGCTCCAGCATGAAGCCCCAGCTCGGAAACGTGGTCCGCGTGGCGATGCGGTACATCACCTCGGCGGCGCCGTGTCGGGGCAACGCGTTCACCAGCGCGTTGGTGCCCACCATGCCAGTCGACAGGTGGCCGTCGTGCCGGACGGTGATGTCGTGCAGCAGATGCTCCAGCACCCGCTCCAGCTCCTCGGCCGGCACCAGCCCCATCTGCAGCGCCACCGCGTTGGCGGTCTGGCTGCCTGATGCGTAGGTGCCGCGCTCGGGATCCAGAAAGCGGCGGTTGAACGCCGCGCCGATCCGCTCGGCCAGCTCCCCGTAGCGCGCGGCGTCCTCGTCTCGACCCAGGATCGCGGCGATCCACCCCAGCGTGCGCACGTCCCAGTAGTAGATCGCGGTCGAGGTAAGAGCCGTGGGCGTGTGCCGGGGCGCCGAGGAGGTGCTGCCGTCCGGTTGCGGCTCCATGTGGTCGCCCAGCCCCGGCTCGATCACGTGCTCCTCCGCGAGGGAACTCAGATAGGCGACCAGCCGCACGAGCCCGTCGTAGTGGCGGGCCAGCAGCGCCTCGTCATCCAGGAACCAGTACAGCGTCCAGACCAGCACGGCGTAGGTGCTCGACCAGAACGGCGCCGGGTAGGCGTAGGCGTCGTGCGTGCGGCGCCAGTGCACGGGGCTGATCTTGGGCACATGGCCGTTCTCCTTCTGGGAGTCGGCGATGTCGTCGGCCCACTTGGCCCAGAAGGAGGCGCAATCGAAGTTGTAGAGGTAGTCCTCCGGGATCGGGTCGCCCAGCCAGCCCACGCGTTCCGAGCGGTCGGCGGAATCCTGCGGATGGCCCTGCATGCTGCTGGCGAAGGTCCACCAGCACATCGCGTGGATGCGGTTGAGCAACTCGTCCGAGCAGGTGAAGCGGCCGGTGGCGCGCGCGCCGGTGCGCACCACCCGGCCGTCGATGGCGTCGAGCGCGGGGGTGCCGGGGTAGCCGGTGACCTCCACGAAGCGTGATCCGTGCAGGGTGAAGCGCGGCTCCCACTCCTCGCCGGCCGGGTCGCCGCGCAGGATGTAGCGGTCGGTCTGGCGGGCGCAATGGACGCCCACCACGTCGTGCAGGTTGCTGCGCGCGTCCAGGCTGCCGTCCTCGTATACGCGCGCACCGTGCGCCAGGGCGACCTCCGTGCCGCGCGGCCCGCGCGCCTGCAGCCGCGACCAGCCGCAGCAGTTCTGGCCCAGGTCGAAGACGAACACGCCGGGCCGGGGTTCGAGGATGCGCCGCGGGGCACGGGTCTCCATCACCTTGATCGGGGGCAGGGGCTGCGCGACCAGTCTGCCGCCGGGTCCCCGCACCTCGCCGGCGCCGGCCCAGCCGCGGTCGTCGTAGGGGGCGTCGTCCCAGCCGGGCCGCTCGCGGCGGGCGTCGTAGGTCTCGCCGTGGTTGTAGTCGTTGTAGACGATCGGGCCCGGCGCGGTCCGCCACCTCCGGTCGCTGGCCACCGACACGCGGCTGTCGTCGGCCAGCTCGACGTTGAGCTGCAGCAGCAGGCAGGGGCGATCGCCGTACGGCTCGCGATGGAGCGGGGACGGCGGCACGTCCGACTCGGCCGAGTACCAGCCGTGGCCGAGCATCACGCCCAGCGCGTTGGCGCCGGGACGCAGTACATCCGTCAGGTCGTAGGTCACGTACAGGACGCGGGAGCCGAGCGGGAACGGCTGATCGTTGTGGTAGTAGGTGTTGGCCGGGTCGAGCACGTGGTCGCCGACCCTGGCGCCGTTGCAGGAAAGCTCGTAGTAGCCGAGACCGGTGACGTAGCAGCGCGCGCGGCGCACCGGCGCCGGGAGCGTCAGCTCGCGGCGGAGCAGGGGAGACGAGACGCCCTCGGGTCCGGCGATCCAGTCGCCGCGCCACTCTTCACGCGTCAGGAGCCCCGTCTCGAAGCTGGCCGGAGCGCTGGAGGCCGTGGCCGCGCCGCGCTGGTCCCAGCCGCGCACGGCCCAGAAGCAGCGCGTGCCGGAGTCCAGCGGAGCGCCGCCGTAACTCGCCCCGGCGTGACTGTCCTCCACGCGGCCGGAGTCCCACAGGTCCGCGGCGCCAGGCATCAGCCGGGCGGGCGCACGGGCGACCAGCACCTGGTACGCGGTCTGCCGGGCGCCGCGCGCCGCCGACCGCCAGCCCCAGGTGAGCCGCGGCGCCGGCTCATCGATGCCGAGCGGATCGACCGCGTAGCCGCAGCGAAGATCGGCGGCGGTCACGTCCCGGGTCGTCGCTCTGTGCATGCGCGAACCATGCCACACTGCATCGCCGCACGCTGTCCTGGAGGCTCATGCAACCGATTCCCGATCGACTGGTCGTCCTCACCTTCGACGACGGCCGCAGGTCCGACGTCGAGCTGGTGGGCCCGCTGCTTGCGCGGTACGGCTTCGGCGCCACCTTCTACGTCACCGAGGGCCTGGGGTTCGAGGACAAGAGCCGGTTCCTGGACTGGGACGAGATCAGGTGGCTGCATGATGCCGGCTTCGAGATCGGCAACCACCACGGCCGGCACGTCGCGGTCGACACCCAGACGCGGGAGGAGTTCGAGCGCGATCTGCGCCACATGGAGGAGAGCTGCGCCGCGCACGGCATCCCCAAGCCGGTCACCTATTGCTATCCGGGCGGCCATCACTGCCGCGTCGCGGTCGACGCTCTGCACGATGCCGGATACCTGTTCGCGCGCCGCTGCACGTCGCCCGAGCACGTCGATCACGCGGACGGCGCCTTCGGACGTGCCTACGCGCCGGGGGAGGACCATCCGCTGCTGATACCGGTCGCCGCCATCGGCGGCCCCGCGATGGACCTGGACGATCTGTGCGCGGCGGTATCGACCGCGCGCGACGGCAGGATCTCGGTGATCTGCCTGCACGGCGTGCCGGACGACCACACGTTCTGCAGCACCACGCCTGAGCTGTTCGAGCGCTTCGTCGACCATCTGGCCGGGAACGACTTTACGGTGATCGCCCTGCGCGATCTGGCGCGCTACGTGGATCCTTGGCGGCGGCCGGCCGACCCGTACGCGCCGATCCGGGTGCGCCTGTGCGTGCACGCCCGCGAGCTGACCTGCGAGCATCGCGCCGGTCCGGCGGACGTGGACGGCGCGCATCCCCGTTTCCACTGGGTGCTGGCGAGCGACCAGCGCGGCCAGCGGCAGTCGTCGTACCAAGTGCTGGTGGCGAGCCGGCGCGAACAGCTGCAGCCGGGCCGCGCCGACCGCTGGGACTCCGGCAAAGTGGAGAGCGGGGAACCCGACGTGGCCTACGCGGGCAGGCCGCTCGCCAATGGCGAGACCTGCTGGTGGACCGTGCGCTGCTGGGACGCCGGCGGCCGTCCCGGCCCGTGGGCGGCGCCGGAGCGCTTCGAGACGGGTTTGGTCGACCCGGCGGACCGGACGGGCGAGAGGTTCCGAGCCGGCTCGGAGGCATCCCCGGACCCGTTGCTGGGGATCGCGGTGCCCGACTGCGGGTCGCGCGGCGCACCGGCCGGATTCGACGAGGTGCGCATCAAGCCGCGCCTGCCGGGCCAGCGGACCCGGGCCGAGGGGTCGATCAGGACCGCCCGCGGGTGCATCGCCGTGAGCTGGGAGCGGACAGCGGAGGCGTTCACGCTGAAGGTGACGCTGCCGGCCGGGGTCAACGGCCTGGTGACCGTTCCCACGCTGGGCTTGCCGGCGTTCCGGATCGACGAGCACGGCGCGCCGGTCTGGCGGCATGGATCGCCCCGGGCGCCCCGTCCGTGGCAGGTGGACGGCGTCGGCGCCGCGACCGCGGACGATGCCGGCGTCACCTTCGAGTTGAGCTCGGGCGATTACCGATTCAGGGTAAGCCGCGTGGAGGCCGACGAGTGAACCCCGTGCCGGCGATAGATCGGACACCGCCGGCGGCACCGGGGCAGATCGGGAGATCGCCGGAGCGAACGTGGGACTATGTCGCTGCCAGTACCCGTGCTATGTTTTGCCGATGAGGCGAGCGTAGTGCCGACCCCCCGCTACTCCCTTTGGGCCAAACCCCTCAGCGACGAGTTCGTCGTCATCGATACGGTTCCCGAGCCGGACGTGATCACGGATGCGCCGTCGTTGGTGCGGCTTCCAAGCGGAAAGCTGCTGTGCGCCTGTCCGCGGCTCGTCGTCGACGGTGCCAACTACCTGGCAGCCACCCGGGAACGACTGGGATCTGACACGCTGAGCGTGTACATGAGCCCGGACCACGGAGGGGCTTGGAAAGAGCTCGACCGACTACCGTTTCTAGCGGGCCGTCTGTTCCTGCACGGCGGATCGGCGTTCTACGTGGGCGTGGGACCGGAGCGCAGGGGCATCTGGATCACCAGATCGGACGACGACGGAGAACGCTGGACGGAGCCGATGCGGCTGTTCGAGGGCTTGTTCTACGCCGCTGCATCCGGAATGGCTGAGCGGGACGGCTGGCTCTACTGGTCGTTCGGCGCGGCCAATACCGCAGGCCGGTTCAACGCTGAGGGGTCTCTGCTCATGGCGGTGGCTGGCGACCTCTCGGCGGATTTGACGTCTCCGGCGGCGTGGCGGCGTTCCAACGATCTGGTGTATCCAGGCACGCCTGCCGAACTCGTGCTGCCCTCGCGGCTGTACGACATGGCGGATCACTGGCTGGAGCCCAACGTCGTCAACGTCGGTGATCGCTTGCGCGTCATCGCACGCCTGCGGCTCGACCATTACAGCACCTCCGGGATGGCTGCGGTGTGTGATCTCACCGACGACGGCGAGCGATTGGATCTGGGCTTCACGCAGTTCTGTCCCCTACCGGGCGCGCAGAACCACTTCCACATCATCCATGACGAGCTGACCCGCCTGTACTGGATGATCAGCAACCTGCCCACACGGACTCAGGACCTGGGCTACTGGGAAGCGATCAAGCGGCGCGGTTTCAAGGGACCGCCGGGCAACGAGCGACGGTTCCTCATGCTCTTCTACGGCGTTGATGCCCTCAACTGGTTTCCGGCCGGATGCGTCGCGATGTGGCCGAGCCCTTCACAAGCCTTCAATTACACGACCCCTGTCATCGACGGCGAGGACCTGCTCGTCGTTTCGCGTACCTCGCGCGACGGACGCAACCAACACGACAACGATCTGGTGACATTTCACCGATTGCCGAACTTCCGTTCGCTGGCGTTGGACCTGTTCCCGAAACTCTGAGTTCAGCTCGACCTCATCTCCGGTAATCCATCACAGCGCCTGGTGCAGATCAAGGGCCAAGGAGCGAAAGCCAGCCAACCGATGGAACGTGACCAATTCGCTGTCATGTTGATTCGGTGCGTCCTTCGACGTTCGTGACAGAAACAACAGGTTCTCACCGTCCACAAGCGGGGTTACGTAATGAAACGACTGCAACGGGCTCGGCCACGCCGCCAAACAGCATGCGTGAAACCAGTTCAGAGCATCGATGCTGTAGAAAAGCATCAAGAAGCGCCGCTCGTTGCCCGGGCGACCGCTGAACCCTCGGCGTTTCAGTGCTGCAGCCAACTCCGTGTCCTGGCTATTGGTCGGTAGATTGCCGGTCATCCAGAACAGCCGCGACGGCCTGTCGTAGATGATGTGAAACTTGTTCTGCCCGCCGGGGAAGGGGTGAAATTGCGTGAACCTGTAGTTCAGGCGCCGGCCGTCGTCGTCCACATCGCATACGGCAGCGATGCCCGAAGTGGCGTAGCCATCGATGCGCGGGCGCGCGAGCACGCGAATGCGGCCGTTCACATTCACTACGTTCGGCTCGAGCCAGTGATCCTCGTATTCGCCGAACACGCCCGTGCGCAGTTCCGGTGGAGTGCCCGGATAGGTCAGCAGGTTCGAGAGTCGCCACGTCCGTGGATCCAGCAGGTCGCGCGACAGGTCGCCGGCGAGCACCACCGTGCGCGAGCCCGCTTGGTTGTAGACGCCCGCGTTGTTGGGGACGCCGAATGCGCGGTACCAGATGCCATCGCGCACCGCGGTGCCGGTGGGAGTGTTCCAGAATTCGCCTTCGAACAGCGTGGTAAAGGGCCGCCACGTCTGCCCTGCGTCGCGGGAGCGGCTGATGATGATGTTGCGCCGGCCGAACGCGTTGCCGAGCAGATAGAGCTCGCCGTCGTGAACGAAGGGCAGCCCCATGGTGATCTCCAGGGGGGCAAGCTCCTCCCAGGTGCGCCCCCCGTCGTCGCTGCGAGCCAGGCGGAAGCGCTCGGGGTTGGTGTTCTTGGTCTCTCCCACCGTTCCCCGGTAGGTCCAGGTGGCCAGCAACCCGCCTCCGGGAAGCTTGGTAAGGGCCGGATCGTCGGTGATCAGGTCAGCGGCAGGAGTTTTGCCGACAACGACGTAATCCTGCGCCAGAGGTCCGGTCTTCATAGCTGCACTCCTCGGTTGGTCTCGATTCGCAGAGGCGGATCATCACCGAAAGGATGCCGGTGCGGCGACCGAGCCGGCACCGGCATCGCAATACCGAACGCTTCGATGCGCAGAGGTGAATGGTCCGGATAGTCGCACTCAGTAGCCGAGGTTTTGGAGAAGATCCCTGGTGATACCGTCTCGCTGGGTGTACCGGGCGTACGCCCCGTTGTAAATGGCAACCTTGCGATCCGCCCCCAGATCCTGACACTTCTGCACGTATGTGTCCCACTCGCTGAAGCTAGCATCTCCGGCAGTGAACTTGAAAGCCATCTCCGCTACGTAGGTATCCAGCGCCGCCAGCTCGCGCAGGGCGTCGCCCTCCTCCTCGGTGAACGAGATGGTCGGATTCTGCGGGAGCGCAGCACCAATTCCCTCGGCGTTGTCGTAGTACTTGAGCTGCATTTCCGCCGAGATCGGCGCACCTAGTTCCTGCATTCCTGGCTGGTAACCGAGGATTGCCGTGACATCGGCTTCGAGGCCCCGGTCCCATTTGGCTTGGGTGGGCTGGTACGCCTCCGTGTACTGCGGATTGCCCTCCGAGTCGTACACGAAGGTTTCTCCCTCGATACCCCACACCTGCACGGTCGTGTACTCCGGCGTCGCCATGTAATCGAGCACCGCGGCGATCTTGTCGCCGTGCTCGGTCATCGCGCTTGCCAGCTTGCCTCCGCTATCCACCGCCAGGTACGAATCGATTCTGCCCGGTGTGTTGTAGGACGGAAACGGGCCGTAGAACCAGTTGAACTCGGGGTTGTCGTTCTCCGCCTGCCCGCCTTTGGTGATGTTCTCCGTGCTCATGTAAGACGAATTCACACCCATGAAGATCTGATTGTTCACCGCGAGCTTCTGGTAAGGTGCTCTCGAGCTGACTGTCGCGACGTTCTCGCGATTGAGAAGGCCCTCTTCGTAGAGCCTATTGAAGAATTCGAGCAGGCTCCGGTAATCGTCTTCTATCGGCCCGAACTTGTAGCCCGGCGAGCCCCAGAAGTCAAAGTAGACATCACGCCCCGTTTCGAACAGTGAGTCGAACACCGTCAGCATGGAGCTCAGCCCTCGGGATACGGAGAACGGTGCGACTTCCGGATAGATCTGCTTGAGCTTCGTGAGGGTGGCATGCATCTCATCGAATGTCTCCGGAGGCTGCAAGCCATGCTGGTCGAGGATATCCTTTCGGTAGGAGAAAGCGGTGCTGAAATTGTCGGCCGTCGTGGTCTTGAGACGGCCGATATAAAAGAGCTGTCCATTGTCCGTCAGACTGTTCTTCAGCAAGTGCGGCCACTTCGCATAGAAGTTCTCTACGAGATTGGGCATGTCCGGCAGCCGCGGGGCGAAGTCAAGGAAAAAGCCTTCCTCGCCCCAGGTGTTCACCCGCGTCGGCCAGTCCCGGCCACTATATCCCATCAAGTCGGGCAGGTCTCCGGACGCCAGCGTTACCTGCAGCTTGCTCATGTAGTCGCTGCCGGGCACGACGATCAGGTCCCACTCGATATTGAACTTCTCGGCGAGATGGGTGAGTGGGATGTGTAGCTTGGCGTCAGTCTGGTATCGGCCTCCGTCAGAGATCATATAGGTGATCGTGGTGGGGGCTCCGCCGGCCGCTGCTTCGCCCTCGGCCCCTGCATGGACCATGGCTGCGGACAGGACGAGAACGATCCCGGTCGCAAGCGCTACGATTTGTTGCTTCATTTCCGTACCTCCTCGGGTTCGGATGGTTGCGAAATACGTGATATCGTTCCTGCTGTATCTCTCTACATGACGATCACCTCCGTCATCCCTTGATCGCACCGATCATCATGCCTCTGGTGAAGTACTTTTGGGCGAACGGATAGACGACGATAATCGGAAAGACTATCACGACGATGAATGCCGCTTGGATGCTGATGGGCTGCGTGATGATCTCTTCGTCCGCGCCGCCGGCTCGGATCATCTCTTCCACGTCGTGCGCCGATTCCAGGACCGCTCGCAGGATGATCTGCACCGGCATGAGGGCCTGGTTGCGGAGATAGAGCAGTGCGGGGAAGTAGCTGTTCCACTGGAACACCATCTGGAAGACCGCCAGGGTGGCGATGATCGGCTGGGCGAGGGGCAACACGATGCGCAGCAAGATGACGAAGTCGTTGGCGCCGTCGATGAGCGCCGACTCGCGAAGGCTCTCCGGTTGCTGCTGCAGGAAGCTCCGGTAAATGATGATGTACCAGGCGGACATCGCTGTCGGCAGGATGATCGCCCAGACGGTATCGAGCATACCGAGGGTCTTGATCCAGAGAAACGTCGGGACCATGCCGCCGTCGAACAGCATGGTGAACAGGATGAAGAACATCACCGTCCGGCGGACGCGCACCACTCTTAGTGACAGCGGATACGCCGTAAGTGAGCCGAGCACCAACAGTGAGACCGCGCCACTCAAGACGTAGAAGATCGAGATAGAGAACGCGCCGACAAGGCGCGGCTCCTTCAGCACATGGACGTACGCGGTCGTCTCGAACCCCACCGGCAGAAACCGTACCCTCCCGGCCATGACCGCGGTCGGCCGGCTCACGGACAGCGAGATCGTGTAAATAAATGGGTACAGCATCACCGCCATCATGAGCAGGACCGCGAGCGCGACTACGGTGTCCAGAGCCCGATCGGAGGCGCCCTGTCGTATCCGGTCGGCGATGGTCTTCATCGGGTCAGTAGATCCCTTCCCCGCTGAGTCTCTTGACGGTGTAGTTCGCCACCACGATCATGATCAGGGAGGCGAGGCTGTTGAAGAAGCCGATCGCCGCGCCGTAACTGAAGTCCTGCCCACCAACGATGCCGATCCGGTATACATATGTCCGCAACACGTCGGCGGTTTCGTAGGTGCTCGGTCCGTACATGAGGTACACCTTCTCGAAGCCGATGTTAAGCAGTTGGCCCATTCGGAGAATCAACAGGAGCCGTATCGTCGGCAGCATCAGGGGAAACGTGATCCGGCGAACGCATTGCAGCCGTGACGCGCCGTCGATTTTCGCTGCCTCGTAGAGCTCGGGATCGATGCCGGCGATAGCCGCCAGGTAAATGATTGACCCCCAGCCGACATCCTGCCAGATTTCCGAGGCTACATAGAGCGGGCGAAACCATTCGGGACGCTGCATGAAGAGCAGTGGCGAGCCTCCCGTAAAGGGCTTCACGAACAGGCTGTTCAGCACACCGTCGGATGCGGTCACCATGGTGATAAGTCCAACCACGACGACCGTCGAGATGAAGTGGGGCAGGTAGCTTGCCGACTGCGCGACCCGTTTGAATGTCTGGTTACGTACTTCGTTGAGCAGCAACGCCAGGATGATCGGGGCGGGGAAGCCGAACACCAGTGTATAGAGCGCGAGCAGGAACGTATTGCGAATGACTCGAAAGGCATAAGGATCGTTGGCGAACCTGATGAAATTCGTCAGCCCGACCCAATCGCTGCCCCACAGCCCTTTGAACAGCTTGTACTTCTGGAAGGCGATGATGACGCCTGCCATCGGCACGTACTTGAAGACAATGAACCACGCTACCCCGATAGCCAGCATGATGTGCAGTGCCGGCCATTGCCTGATGTTGGCTATGAGCTTGTTGTGTTTTCGACCGATCAGTGATGGGGAGTCGTCTAGCGACGATGGCACAAACGGCACCTCCTTGACCGATCGCCCCTCTGTGGCAGAAGGGAATGACCGCACGAGTCCGAACAGCGATCGTCGCATCGACTGAGTCCACCGTCAAGTGTGTGGAGTTGACTTGCTACGGGACGCGCTTCGTCCGTTGGTCGAGGGGCAGCGTCGCGCGGATGGCTGCGCTGTTGACGGTAGGTCGCGCTGGCCACGCGTTGCCGCCGTCTCGCGGCATCCGCAGCTTCCCGATCGACTCGCTCACCCAGGTCGCCGAGGACGACCTGATGACGATCGGGCGTTACGACGATCACCTGCCGCTGGGCTCCGCGGTTGAGCGGCACCGGCGATCCGTGAGGTTCGCCCGAAGCCGCGAGCGAGGGTACGGCGACACCTGCCGCTCCCGCATCTCGCGGACGGTCTGGGTGCCGATGGGCAGTCGGCGCCGGGTCACGCGCTCATCCCAACCCGTCGCCCGAACGCGCTAAATATTCCTGCAGCTCGGCGAGCAGCCGGTCGCAGACGATGTTCATCGCCTCGATGACCTTGGCCGTGATCTTGGCGCCGTATTCGTCCAGGTCGTCGCAGCGCGGATCCTCGGCCACCATGATGTCGCACTCCGGATCGATGATCGACACGATGGTCCCGCCGCGTTCAGGCGGGATCTGCGCCAAGTCGACCAGCTCCGGGCGCAGTGCCTTGAGGATCGAGGTCTCCCATTTGCCCGCGTGCTTGTCGTGCAGCGGCCGCAGGAACTCCTGGTGCTCGCTCTCCGGAAAGGCGTCGCGGATCGGGTCGGACTCCATGCCCGCGTACACGCGGATGCCCGGGTTGGCCTCCATGAATTCCTTGGCCACGGGTTGCGCGTCGTACACCAGCGGATAGTGCCCGTATAGCACGAAGATGACCTTGAAGCCCAGGCTCTTGATCTGGTAGAGCATGTGATGCAGCAGGAGCTGGTAGCTGACGACATGGCCATTCATGTGGCCGGGTGCCATGAAACCGTGCGGGAGCCCCATCGCGTCGGCGAGCTTGCCCTTGGGATCGAAATTCCGGTCGTGCACATTGGTTTCCCGGTCCTCGCCCCAGAACTGCACCGGCATGCACACGCCGCCGCCGCGCCGTGCGGCGCGGATGCACAGCTCGTGCGCCTTGACCCCGTCGAGCCCGACGGCGCAGTGCTCGCCGTGCCACTCCAGGATGCCCAGGGGCAGGTAGGCGACCGGTTTCGCCGTGCGCGCGGCGACGGTTTCGTGCGGGAGCATCTCCTCGTAACGTACGGTCCTCATCTTCATCTCCCCTGGCGCGGCTTGCGACCGTGCGCGATGGACTTCCGCAGAACGATGTTCGTGCCCATGTAGCGGAATGCAGCGCGGGTATAGAGGCCGATCGCGGGGGTGTTGTCAAACATGGTATGCAGCGTCGCCTCCCGTACGCCCGCGCGACGCATGTCGAACAGCATTTCCCGCATCAGGGTCATGCCCAGTCCCTGCCGGCGATGGCTGGCAGCGGTGGCGACCTCGTAGATGTAGCCGTGATGCCGCGCCTCGGGATACCGGGACAGCGCGCTCATGCGGTGCCACGAGGCGTGCGCGGCCTCGACCTCCCCGTCGGCGACCGCGTAGCGGTACAGCATGTCGTGCCCGAAACACTCCGTGGACTTCTCGATCCGCCGTCCGTCCGGGAGCGCGGGACGTTCGCATCCGAAGTCGAGTGAGCGGTGAAACAGCACCTCCCGATGGCAGTTCTCGAACCCGTTCGCCAAGAACAGGTTGGCGACGTGGCCCTGCTCCCAGCAGCCGCCGTGCATGGACGTGTAGAACGGATAGCCGTTGCTCATCTGCCACGCCTCGATACGCGTGCAACCGCACCGGCACAGGTGATCGACGGCGGCGCTCAGCAGGGCGTTCCCGATCTCGGTCCGTCCTTCGGGAAACGTGAGGAAGCGTATCAAGCCGCACTCGCCGAGCGTGTGAGAGTGAACGAAGCCGGATGGGCTTCCCGCCACCGAGGCGACCAGCACGGCGGCCGGATCGAACGGAATATCGGCACGTGCCAGGTGTCCTTCCCGTATGATCTCGTCGGCGAACTCCCCCTCGGTCACCGGCCAATTGCACGGGATCCCGGCGACCAGCTCATTGTAGAGACGGACGACGGCGGCAAGGTCCCCGTCATGAAAGTCGCTGAGGTGGATGTGATTCATGGAGCTGCTTGCGATATCTCCGTCCTTGACGAGCTGCAAAACCAACCCGGAGTCATCGATGGGATCATACTACACGCCACCTGTTCGGATAGGACGACGCCGCAGCGATGCCGTTTCCATGCCCGTCGACGTCGAGCATGCTCTCTCTCGCTCTCTCCATCATGGCGGTGCTCACGGCGTTGTTCACCCTGTGGACCCCATGGACCTCGCGCGCACGCTGAGCGCGGTCCAGCGCCTGGGATTCTCGGCTTTCGTCGGGTCCTCTGACCTGGTCATATGCTATTCTTGCGGTGTCCTGGTGCTCTATCTTTCCAGATTTCGGTCAAGGCACCAGACGTTGGCGTTGCTTGCGGTTACGGCTCTGGCCGTGGCTGCACCTTGCACCGCTATCATGTACGCCGGGTATACTTTGTTTCACGAGGGCGCCTGGTGACGGAATACTGGATCTCTATGCCGTAAACGCTATCAATCTAGGCTGGACCACGGCGCTGATATTTTACGTCCTCTTGCTGAGCGCCCGTCGGGGTTGGTCGGTCCGAGCATTTGAGATCGAACGGTCTGGTGTCGAGCGGAAGATCGGGAGGAGCGCATGAGACTGGCTGAAGAGACGATTCTCATGCTTCTGAACGAGGAGAGCGGTTACCTGGAGCAGGTCCAGGGGTGGAACACCTGTCCTGCGTGCTCGCCGGCGCCGTGCTCGCCGATCTGGCGCTCGAAGGCCGCATCGACACCGAAGATCCTCACGCACCACCTGGGCGACTTCTGGTCTTTTTCGGGAGCCTTCTCGCGGACCCGCACCGATTCCGGGGGCGACGGCACTGCCATCGCCGACGTAAAGACCCGCGTGTTCCGGACGATCGCGGAGGACATCGCCCCGGACCCGCGCGACGCGATCATCATCGGCTTGGTCAACGCCTGCGACGCCTTCCGGTTTCTGCTCCCCGCGGAGGAATACGAGGAGTCGAAGGACCGGATCGCGCTCCTCGGCACCATGGACCTGTTCACCCGCACCATCGCCGCGGCGGTCGCCGAGAGCTCCATCCGCCTGTCGTCGCGGGCCGCCGCGATGACCAGGCCCATTCCGCGAGTGAAGCTCCTCAGGATGATCGCGAAGAAATCTTTCCGGCAGGGCAGCCTCGCCCGGTTGGTGGCCGAGCTGCACGAGGAATACGGGTCGGTGTTCACGATCCGGCCGCCGTTCGTGAACCGCGGACTGACGGTCCTGGCCGGCGCGGATGCGAACACGTGGATGAATCGCAAGGGCCGCTTCCATCTGCGCACCAAGGACCTGCTCTCCGACTGGGAGAGGGTGTACGGCGCGTCGCGGACGCTGCCGGGAATGGACGGCGCCGAGCACTACCGCCTGCGCAGGGCCCAGCACCGCGGGTACTCTCGGGCGGCGCTCGAAGAGCGCCTGGACGAGCTCTTCGACACGGCCCGAGGGGGCTTGCGGCAATGGAAGATCGGGGACATCCTGCCGGCGCGTCGTCCTGCAAGGGCCTCATGGGCAGCCAGATTTCCCAGCTCGCCGTCGGCGTGGATACCTCGGACTACATCCTCGATCTGGTGTCGTACAAGGAGCGGTCGCTGGTCACGCACGTGCAGCGATCGCTGCCCAAGTTCATGCTGAAGACGCCCGGCATGCGGAGAACGCGCGTGTCCCGGAGCCGGCAGGCGCCGCCGCGGAGCGGGAGTAGCCCGTCAGGCGCTCGGCAGCGACTCGGGGACGGTCGGTGCACGGTCATCTCGGAGGCATCGTACTGTGCGGTCGCCCGGCGGCTACGAATCGAACCGGTACGCCACGTAGGGCTCCTCGCAGCCGTTGCCAAGGGCCAGGTGCATAGTGCCGGCTGCCGGCTCGAACACCATGCTCGCCAGCGTTTTGGCGGGCACCTCTGCGCCCGGCTGCGGGTGCGCGCAGATCGAGTGGCGGCTGCCGTGATCGGACAGGAAGCGCTGCGCGGCGCCGACGTCGATGCGGCCGCGGTGCTCGCACAACAGCTCGCCCATGCGCTCGCAGCGGCTGAAGGTCGTGGCCTCCGGGTTGCATGCCTGCCGGTCGGCGGTCGCCAGCTCGGACTCCAGAATGTGGTTGGCGTGCCAGAGGAGGCCTGTGCCTTCGCTTGAGAAAATGCGGCTGGGGAACACCTCCACGGTGCGCAGTCCCTCCTCCGGGTGGCCGAGCAGGAAGGCGTTGGGTACCGCTCGAGGGGTCCGCTCCAGGTAGTCGACCGCCTCCGCGATGCTGCGCGTGGTCAACAGCTCGCGGATCAGCACGCAAGTCGGCAGGCCGGCGCCGCGCTCGCCGTCGTCGATGTACATCCAGGTGACGCACAGCCCCGCCGAGTTCATTCCCATACAGGCGGGGACTCCCGCATGGCTGTAGATGAGGGTCTGCAGACCATCGTCGGCGGTGTGGTGGACGATGACGTCGGCCGCGCCGCCGAGCCAGCCGGCGATCGCCTCGTCGTTGTTCTGGCCGCAGATCACGTCTCCAGCGACCGTCGCATCGCCCGCCGCACCGAGTGCGGTGCAGTGACCGTGCGTCCCCGGCGCCTGACCGGGTGCCGTCCCCATGTGCTTCTCGTATACACAGGCCAGCAGCAGCAGCTCGTCGGCCGGAAGCTCCGCCCCGGCGGCCATGCCTGCCATCTCGGCCGCAGTCACCGGCGCATGCTCGCGGAACAGCGGCTCGAAGCGACGCGCGGCCGGCAGCCAGCCGTGGAGCGAGAGGCCGTCGCGGTTCCGGTGTGCTTGATCCTGCGCCGTCAACAGCGCGCGAATGCGCTCGCCTGTGGCAGCGCCGATCGACTCGCCGCGCTCCCTGGCTGTGCCGGCGGCCGGGACCAGGCGAGGGTGCCTCATGCGCCCGGCAGCGCCTGGTCGAACAGACGCACCCAGTTGCCGTGCATGATCAGGCGGATGTCCTCGTCGGCGTAGCCGCGGTCCGCCAGACGCTCGCCGATGCGCTGGAAGTCGGCGACCGTGTCGATCTCCTTGGGCGCGCCCTGGCTGCCGGCCTGGCCGTCGGTGTCGCCGCCGATCGCCGCGCAGCGGCTGTGCCCGGCGAGCTGGCAGATGTGGTCGACGTGATCGACGTAGTCGTCGAGGGTGACCGTATCCTTGCTGTACGGCCGCTGCCGGGTCACGCGAGTCCAGTCGACGCCCGGGCGGTACAGCATCCAGGTGTCGATGGGCACGCCGATCACGCCCTCGCGCTCGATCACGCGCATCAGCATGGCGTCCGAGAACTGGCGCTCCCCCGGCACCAGGGCGCGGCAGCCCTGGTGGCTGGCCAGCAGCGGCCCGCCGTAGTGGTCGGTCGCCTCCAGCACCGAGCGGTCCGATGCGTGGGTGACGTCGAGGATGACGCCCAGCTCGCTCATCAGGTCCAGGAGCTGCGTGGCGCCGTGGCGCAGGCCGCCCTCGGTGCCGGTGCCGGTCCCATGCGCGTAGGTGCTGATACCGTAGTGGGTGAGGCTCAGCACGCGTACCCCCAGGTCGAACCAGTCGCGCAGGTGCTCCGGGTCGAGGACCGCGTCGGCTCCCTCCATGCCCACGATCGCGCCCACCGGCAGGTCGCCGGGGATGGAGCCGGCCTCGTCGTGCTGCCGCCACTCCTCGACGTGCGCCTGCCACGCCGCGCGGTCGGCGATGATGCGGAGCTCCCCCTGGCGGGCCAGCGCCTCGTAGAAGGCCAGGCAGCCGCGCACGTCCGCGTACGCCTGGGCGGCCATGCGGTGGCCCGGCAGGGGTGCCCCCGGCCGGTAGATGCGCCCGCCGATCTTCACCAGCGCGGCGAACACGCGGCCGCGCCGCATCTCCGGCAGTGAGGCGATCATCTCGCGGGTCTCGGTCACGTCCTCGCCCGCCAGACCCACCGGCTGCGTGGCCCGCACCTCCGCGATCGGGCGCGTGATATCGACGTTGTACATGTAGGCGGATCCCATCGGGTAGTCGCCGTCGAAGATGAGCATGGCGCCTACGATACGGGAGGTGGACAGGGGCGGGAAACGGAGTCGTCTTCGACGGGTCCCGGCGGGTATACAATGCCTGCGTGCCACCTGCCGACGGGACCGCCGCCGCCGCGCGCTACCGCGTCGCCGAGTGGAGCTTCCGCTCGGCCGCCGAGTACGACAACCCGTGGCGGGAGGTGGACCTGGCGTTCGTCTTCACCACCCCGGCGGGGCGCGAGCTGCGCGTGCCGGCGTTCTGGGACGGCGGCAGGCGGTGGCGCGTGCGCTACTCGTCGGGCGAGGTGGGCGAGCACCGGTTCCGCACCGAGTGCTCGGATCCGCACAACGGCGGCCTGCACGGCCGCACGGGCTCGGTGCGCGTGGTCGAGGCGGCTTCGGAGAACCCGCTGTTCCGCCACGGCCCGGTCGAGCTCAGTCCGTCGCGCACGCACCTGCAGCACGCCGACGGCACGCCGTTCTTCTGGCTGGCGGACACGTGGTGGATGGGCCTCACCGAGCGGCTGCGCTGGCCGGAGGACGTGCACCGGCTCACCGCCGACCGGGTCGCCAAGGGCTTCACCGTGGTGCAGATCGTCGCCGGCCTGTACCCGGACATGGAGCCGTTCGACGAGCGCGGGCGCAACGAGGCGGGCTTCCCGTGGGACGAGCGCTTCACCCGCATCAACCCCGCCTATTTCGATGCCGCCGACCGCCGGATCACCCATCTGGTCGAGGCCGGCGTGGTGCCGTGCATCGTCGGCGCCTGGGGGTTCTTCGCGGACGTCGCCGGAACGGCGGCGATGCGGGCGCACTGGCGCTACCTGGTGGCCCGTTGGGGCGCGCTGCCGGTGGTCTGGTGCCTGGCCGGCGAGGCGGGGATGCCGTTCTACGCCTCGGAGGAGGGCGCCGCCTACCTGCGGCTGGGCCTGCAGGAGCGCATTCGCTACCGGAATCCCCAGCGCGTCCGGGCGTGGTCGGACATCGCCCGCTCGGTCCGCTCGCTGGACCCGTTCGGCCGGCCGCTCACCGTCCATCCGACCCGATCCGGGCGCGCCCAAGTGGACGATCCGTCGCTGCTGGACTTCGAGATGCTGCAGACCGGGCACCTGGGGTTCTCCACGCTGGCGGACACCGTCGACATGATCGAGAGCGCGCGGGCCGCCGAGCCGCGCCTGCCGCTGCTGGTGGCGGAAGCCAACTACGAAGGCGAGTATGGCTCCAGCCTCGAGGACGTGCAGCGCTACCTGTTCTGGATGTCGATGCTGAGCGGCGCCATGGGGCACACCTACGGCGCGCACGGCATCTGGCAGGTCAACCGGCCGGGCAAGCCCTACGGCCCGTCACCGCACGGCCTGGGATACGGGGACAGGTCCTGGCAGGAGGCGAGCGCGCTGCCCGGCGCGCGGCAGGTGGGGCTGGCGGCGCGCTTCCTGGCGCGGCTGCCGTGGTGGGAGTTCGAGCCGCATCCGGAGTGGGTGGAGCCGCACCAGGGACCGGGCGACCGCATGGGCGTCTACGCCGCCGGCATCGAAGGCCGGATCGCGGTGCTGTTCGTGCCGCTGCACGCCCTCTGGAAGCTCGCCAACGGCACCGTCACGCTGGGCGCTCTGCAGCCGGGCGCGTCGTACGACGTGCTCTACTTCGACCCGATCAGCGGCGCAGAGCGGCTCGTCCCCGAGCCGCTGGTGGCCGACGCCAACGGCAGAGCGACGCTGCCCCCGCCGGCCGAGGTGCGCGACTGGGTCCTGCTCGTGCGGCGGAGGGACGCCGACCCCGGCTGAGCAGCGGCAACTCCTCAATACCGTACGCGCTGCACGCCCGGTGGCATCCTGGGCGGCAGGGGCTGAACGATCCTGCGTCGTGCGGGCGTCAGCCGTGCGATCAACTCGGGCGAGGGTTGATAGCCATATCGGTCATTACCCCAGTGCGGACCATAGCGAATGATGGCGATGCGACGCTCGCCCGGGCGCGTGCGCTGTGAAGAACCGTGCGCCATACAGTCCACAAAACACATGGCATCACCCGCATCGAGCTGAATTTGAACGGCTGCTTCCACGCGGTCGAGCGAGTGATTGCTACCCGTACCTTCCGGATCGTCGAACGCGGGATGAAGCAAGTTTGATTTGTGCGAACCGGGAATCGCCATCGTCGCCCCATCGCCATCCCCGATGTCGCCAAGCGCCAGCAGGATATTGATCTGACCACACCGAAACTCATTATTGTGAAAGCGAAACTGCGTGCGGATACGCCTCTTATGCGCGCCCGAATGCATGCGCGTAGCACCGCCTTGAGGCCGAGTATCGATAAACGACTCATCGATAAAGAGACCATCAGTCCCACCCACGAACCGCCGCACGTGATCGATCCAGGAAGGAGGGTCGATCAGACGTTCAAGGGGTTCACCCATCTCGAAGATGTTGTGCATGTGTCTTAGACCATCGATCTCGGCGCGGTGAACCCAGCCTCGCCATCCATCGGATTCGAGATCGAGATACGTATCCACGATCGCATTGATTTCGGCGAGGTGATCGGCTTCCACGGCATTCTTGAGCACGATGTAGCCGCGCAAATCGAAGAGATATTCTTCCATCTCAGTCGGTTGCATCGCTTCTCTCCGGGACCGCTACCCGACCGGATGGGGCTCGGTGCTCAGCACGCCCAGGCTGACCGGCGTGGCGGTGTCCGGGCGCTCGGCCTCCGGCCGGTCGGGCATCGCCTCTCGCTTCGCCACCCACGCGGAGAGGCCTGATTCGAACCCGTCGGAGTCGCGGTCCATCTCACAGGCGACGATGCGCATCAGGCGCGGGATGAAGCCCGAGAGCCGCATGAGCGCGAAGTCGTAATCCCGCTCGTGGCGAATGTCGTCGGCCGCCGCACGCAGGTGCGTGCGCAGCAGGTGGGCGGCGTAGTAGGCGTACTCGGACCGGCGTGACAGGTCGTACGCGAAGCACACCGTGCTGCAGGCGTAGTTGAACAGCGACTTCGGGCTCTGCCACACCCAGTAGTCTGCCTCGGCGATCAGGAACTCCTTCAGCGCCCCGGACGGGAAGCAGCGGAGGGCCGGGGCGTAGAGATGGTACTTGTTGCCCCACGCCACCTCCGGAAAGGACTCCGGGGTGACCATCGCCTCGTCTCCGCGCACGCCGCCGGTGCCGATGCCGTTGGGCAGCAGTCCGGGTTCGCGCACCACGCGCAGCATCCAGTTGAGCGAGCGCTCGGCCAGCAGGCCGTACTTCTCGTCCCACGCCGCCTGGTAGACGTCGAGCAGCATGGACAGCGGGCCGGTGAACTCCCGGTGCAGCCCCACGCGCCGGCAGGAGAGGATGCCGGCCGGCTCCTGCAACCGGACGATGCGGTCGGCGGCCTCCCTGGCTACCTCCAGCAGGCGGCGGTTGCCGGTCAGGTAGTAGTCGGTGAGGATGCCGGAGAGGATGGAGTGCGAGGGGCTGTACCCGCCGCTCCACTGATGGGCGTTGTGGTAGTGCATGACCCCGACCCGTTCCGGATGTCCGGGGAAGGCGTGCACGAAACCGACGTCGGCCACCGCCCGCGAGTAGCGTTCGGCGATCCGCAGGTAGCGCGGGTTGCCGGTCCTGAGGTATTGGCCCCACACGCCCATGATCTGGTCGTTGGCCTCGTTGTTGTAGGGGCCGACATAGCGGAGCGCCTTCGCGGGGTCCGAGTCCTTGTAGAGCAGGTACACCCAGCCGACCGCCGAGGAGTGGACGCAGACCGCGTTGCCGAAACGCATCATGCCGTACAGGCGGCAGCGCTCGACCGGATCGACCACGATCGGCTCGAAGTAGTCGTCCAGGTCGGCGTCCGGGCCGGTCATCCGGGGGTTGCCGGCGGGGTAGAAGTGGTCCACCGCGCCGGTGGCGCACAGGTACGCCGGATCGATCACGGCGCGGAGCGGTTCCTGGACGGTCTCGCAGAACGCCTGAGCCGCCTCATCGCCGGCGGGCTCGGCGGAGAAGCGGATGACGATCTCCGTGGTCTTCGCGGCGCCCACGCCGTTCTGGGTGTTGGTATCGTTGTAGCTGATGGTCCGGCCGGGCGCGTGCTTCTCGACCATCGCCTCGACCCAGCGCGCGTCCTCCAGGCTGCGGATGTTGAAGCTCTTGAGATTCAGCGGCGCCGTCGGGTGCCGCGCCAGGATCTCCTGGACCTCGGCCTCGCTGCGGGTGGCGCTGGACTTCTCCATCCCGGCGAAGCGGACTGCCGTCTCCTCGTACGGCGTGGAGAACGCCAGCGTCCGGCCGCATGCCTCGGGCCAGATGCCGACGTCGATGCCGCGCTCGCTCAGCGTGAACCCCTTCGGGAACTCCTGCCAGCCGTCGCGGACCGCCACCGCGGCGCTCGCCCGCGAGCCTGACAGCGACACCCAGCCCGGCATGCGCGTGCCGGCGCCGAACGGCCGGCCGTCGCGCAGCACGGTGTAGCGCCGGTCGTCGTCCTGCAGCACGGCCAGGGTCTCCCATCGCTCGCACCAATGGGCGGCGGCGGCGCCGTCGCTGCCGGCCGCCGCGCGCAGCCGGTCGCCGAGCTCCAGTGGCAGATCGATGCCGACCGCGGACAGCTCGACCCGCTTGGGGTCCTGGTCGAAGACGAAGGTGTGGAAGATCCGCACGTCGGCCAGGCCCGCGTACAGGTGAACGCGGAGCTGGTACGGGCAGAAGCGGATGCCGGTCGCGGAGGCCAGGAATCCCTTGATGAGGACGCAGGCGCGCAGCGGCCCGGCTTCCTCCAGCACCACCTCCGGCGCGAAGCCGGACGACAGCGAGTCGTAGCGGTTGCCGTGCGCGTCCTTCATGTAGAGCACGGGGCCGTCTCCGCGCAGCACGTCCTGCCAGCCGTCGCGCGTCTTCACCAGGCAGCGGGAGATCGCGGCAGTCGTGGCGGGCGGCCGCCCCGCGTCGACGGAGCGCCGGAAGTCGATCCTGAGGGCGCCGGTGTCGATCGACAGCAGGTCGTCCGACTCGGCGATGCGGATGCGCGGCCCCGCGGCGCGGGCCGCCGGCTCGGCGGCGTGCGGATACTCGATCCAGAGCGAGGCACCGGGATCGAGCCGGCCGTCGGCCTGCACGTCGACCAACAGCCACTTCACGTGCCGGCGGTCCTTCCGCCACGTCGTCAGGCAGTCGGTCTGGGCGGGAATCGGGCGGCCGTCCGGGCCGGCCACGCGAATCGCCGCCGGCAGCTCGAGCGCTCCCTCGGCGAACGGCACGCCGAAGGTGAGCGGCTCGGTGCCGGAGCGCACCTCCCTCGTGCCGGCAAGGCGGACCTCGATCCCCTTGTGAGTGCTCATCCCTTCAGGCCTCCGATGCGGGGCAACTATAGGCGATCGGCGGTCGGACCGTCGGCGCCCGCGGGCGGCGTGCGATACTGCGCGGGGTGACCGCCACGGAGGTGCTGCGGATCAACGGCGACGGCGGTTCCGACTCGCCGCTGATGCGCACCGTGCGCCGTCTGCACGCGTGGCTGGACGGCCATGGGGTGGCGTACTGCGTGGTCGGCGGCCTGGCCGTCGTCCGTGCCGGCTGGGTGCGGACCACCCACGACGTCGATGTCCTGGTCGATCGGGACGGATGGGCGGCGGTGCCGGCCGATGCGTCCATCGCCGTCGAAGGGGACAGCGCGCGCGACCGCACCACCGGGATCGCCATCGACATTCTCTTTCCGGGGGACGATTGGGAGATGGTAATCCCGTTGCCGGAGCCGGCGCAGGTCCGCGAGTACGACGAGGACCTCGGCGCCTGGTTCATCGCCGCGGCACCGCTGGTCGCCGTCAAAACGGCGGTCTATCTGTCCAAGCTCGCGGAGTACGGGGCGGAGTTGGCCGCCAAGGACCTGACCGACGTGGTGGAGCTGCTGCGCGCCGACGAGGATCGGGTGGCGGCGGTCCTGGCGGAGGCGCCATCCGCGGTCGCGCCGGCGCTGCGTCGCATCTGGAAGAACGTGCGCGGGCGCTGACGGCGCGCGTGCTCGTGTGGATCACCGCGGGGCAACCACGGCGATACTCGGCGCGAAAGCGGCGAAGTTGCGCACGTTCCACGTGACGATCGTCGATGCCCGCGCCTTCAGAGCAGCCAGCGCAATGAGAGCGTCGTACATCTGCCCGCCGATCAGCTTGCGCCGCTGTGCTTCGCGAAGCGCACCCCACATTTCGGATCCGGTCAGGTGCACGATCGGCGTGTCACGCCAATTGCTCTCGATGAGAGCGATGGCGTCATCCGCCCGCAGGCGATGCGGTGCCGGTAGGCGCGTCAGGACGGAGTAGGTCTCCGCCAACGAATGCCCGGCCACGACCATCTGCTCGTCACTGCGCTCCCGTCGCTCGATCTCCGACCGGGTTCGCTCGTGGTGCTCGTGCCATGAGCTCACGGCTGCGATCAGGCCGCTGGTGTCGCACAAGTATCGAGTCACTCGGCAGTTCCCCGGGCGGCTGATCCGTCGCGGAGCTCCGCGATCGTTTCGTCAACCTCCGCGGCCTTCAAGACCGGCTGTTCCGACTCTGGTACCGCGACCACGAGGGAGCCGCGGCGCTGCAGGGTGACGGTCAGCGGGACGGGCTCGATCTCCACGTGGCCGCCCTGCACCCGAAATCGGACCTCCGTGCCCGGGCGCAGATGGGCTGCTTCGCGAATCGCCTTGGGCACGACGATGCGTCCGGCGCGGTCGATGGTTGATTTCATGGCAGTATCGATACCATTTTTCGTGCCATGAAAGCTACAGCCTGAGGTGGCCCCTCTCGTACCGCCGACTACCGGCTCATCGCAGACAGGGCCGACAGCAACTCGCCGGCAGTGCAGCGCGCGAAGCGGATCGATCCGCGCACGGTTGCGGCCCCGGCCGGCGACGCGTCGATCGTCGGAAAGGCAAGGTCGAGGTCCGTGCACGGCCAATAGGACCAGCCGAGCGCGAAGGCCGAATCCGAGCCGATCGCGACCGAGATGGCCGGGTCAGCGGCGTGCGCGCGCGATCGCTCGGTGGCGATGAAGACGCTCTGGACCGTATCGATCGGGGTCTTCTCGGCCACCGACCACGGGGGGATCCCTTCGTACGGGACGACCGACGAACCCGGGCCGCGCGCTTCGATCTGCCGGCGTTTCAGCGCGTTGATCCGCGGGGTGCTCTCGCGCAGCGCCAGCCGAATCCAGATGCCGCGCGCGTTGGGCAGCTCGGACAGCGCGCACACGCGGCCTTCGGCAAGCGTCCGGACGTCGCGGCCGAAGCCGGGCGCCCAGCAGTGGTTGAAGCACACGTGCGCGTCGAGTCCGGACCACACACCGGGAGAGGTGATCGTGAGTATGACCGCGTAGTCGATCCGGTCCGTCCCCGGTGAGAGCGTCGCGGTGAGCGTCGCCGCGGGATCGCCCGAGGAGATCTCCAGAGTCCACGCGCCGTCCTCGCCGCTCAGCCACGCCGCGCGGCCCCAGGTCCCGCCTGCGGGGATGTCGCGGTGAGGATCTTCGAGGTTCTGCACCGAGCCTTCGGGGACGTCGAACGCCCACGCGCAACCGGGAGCCCCGTCCCAGGACAGGAGGAACGTCCGCTGCCTCGACGTCCGCTGACTGCTGCGGTAGCCCTCCCGCTGCAGATGCTCGCGCACATGCTGCGCGGCCGCCGGGAAGCCCTCGGCCGAAAGACGCTCGCAGGTGACCGCCATCGGCAGCGGATCGGGATCTCCGGCGCAGGGGTAGGGAACGACCGAGGTGTTGCTCATCCGCTCCTTACCGATCGTGCAACGGGGGATACGGCTTCGCAAACGGTCTGCTCACGGGTACCCTCCGCGCTCGTATGAGTACCGCCCCGGCGCGCCGCGCGCCTCGCATCATCTTCAACAGCGACGGCGACATTCACTTCCGGGGCGTCCAGTCTCCGCATGCGCATGAACGACATCCACGACGACTACCCCGAGTGCGCGGCCTACCACGGCGGCTTCAGGAAGGCCCATCCGGAGCTGCTGCTGGGCTCCCCGTATCCCGAGCCGAAGCACCGCGGCAACTGGCGGGCCGGCTTCTGCTGGGGTCTGGACTACGCGCGGCCGGAGGTGCGCGAGCGGCAACTCGCGCTGATCGAGGAGGTGCTGACCCGGTACGACGTCGACGGCTTCGAGCTGGACTTCCTGAGAGGCGCGTACTACTTCAAGACGGACGAGCGGCGTTCCGCCATGCCGCTGATGACCGACTTCGTGCGCGGGGTCCGCCGGCTGGTCGATCGGGCAGGCGAGGGGAAGGGCCGGCCGCTCACGCTGGCCATCCGGGTGGGACGGGACGTCGAAGAGTGCCGGAGCGTTGGTCTGGACGTCCGCACGTGGGCCTCCGAGGGGCTGGCGGACCTGCTCATCCCGATGTGGGCTGGGCGAATGGATACCGAGGCGGACGTGGCCGGCATGGTGGCCCTGGCGCGGACGGCCGATTCCGCGGGAACGCGCGTCGCCGGCGGGCTGGTCGGGTCGGTGTACGGCTACGGCATCCTGCCGGACCACGACACCGGCCTGTGGTGCAACGCCACCCTGGAGATGCTGCGCGCCGGCGCCATGACCTACTTCTCCCAGGGCGCGGCCTGCACGTACCTGTTCAATTACGACTGCCAGCGGCTGCACGGGGTGAACACGCCGTACAGCCGTGACGAGCTGCAGGCGCTCAGGGAGGTGGGCGACGCGGCCGTGCTCGCGCATCTGAACAAGCGCTATGTCGTCTCGGTGGACGGCTCCATGGGCGTCGAGGAGGGAGACCTGGATGGGCCGGTCGCGGGGGCCGAGGGGTGGCGGATGCAACTCCCCGCGGTCCTGCATCGCGTGGGCGACGCGGGCGTGTTTCGTCTCTGGATCGGCGACGACCTGGCGCAGGCGTGGCGGGACGACACGCTGGACACGGTGCGCATCCGCATCACGGCGGACGGCTATCGCGCCCCGGAAGACGCGGTCGAGCTAACGGTCAACGGCGCGCCGGTGGCGTGTGACGAGAACGCTTGGCGTCCGCACGGACTGCTCTACACGCTCTACGCCAGCCGGCGCATGCGCGGGTTGCCCTTCCGTTACGAACGCGAGGACGACGCCGACGTCGTGGCGGGTGCGGCGCAGGGTCCCCCGGACCTGCTGCGCCTGGGCCGGAACGAGCTGACGATCACGGTGCAGAAGCGCCGCGCCGGCGCGGGCCCGCTCCGGATCACCGGCATCGAAGCCCTGATCAAGTACGACCGCGGCGAGTAGCAGGAGCAGTCGACCGAAGCGCTGCGCCGGTCGGCGGGCCCTCATCGCGGAGGATCGGTGACGGCTGGATTGTGGTGGCCGCCGCCTCCAGGGCGGATCGTGACATGAGCGCCCAATCGGACAATAATCCCTTGGCATGAGCCGCTCGGAGCGGCTGCTCGAGAGGATCCTTCGAGGCCAGTCTGACGCGAACATTCCGTTTCGAGACTTGTGTAGACTTCTGGAAGCACTCGGCTTCTCCCAGCGCATCCGCGGAGACCACCACATCTTCACGCGCGCTGGTGTCGATGAGATTCTGAACTTGCAGCCGAGGTCGGGAAAGGCGAAAGTATATCAGGTCAAACAGGTGCGTGGATTGATCCTTGAATACCGATTGAGGAGCTGATACATGGTCAAGTACGAGATTATCATCTACTGGAGCCAGGACGATGAAGCATTCATCGCCGAGGTTCCCGAGCTCCCCGGTTGCGCTGCGGACGGCGACAGCTACCAGCAAGCTCTCGCGAACGTCCAGGTCATCATCCGGGAGTGGATCGAGACAGCTACGGAACTTGGCCGGGAGATACCGGAGCCGAAGGGTCGTCTCATCTTCGCTTGATCGACTCTTTGCCTACCTGAAGGAAGAGAGTCTCAAATCGCGCCGTCGGCCTCAAGTTGCTTCAGAAACCCCTCATACCCCACCGGACGTTCCGAGCGGCGTTCATGCCAGTCGGGCGAGTTCTTCCAGGTCCTCCGCAAGGAGCACGCGCAGAGCCTGGTTTACCAATTCGGACATGGACTCTCGGCGTCTCGGCCGACTTCAGCCGTAGCGCTCGGTGAAGATCATCGTCCAGGTATACGGTGGCCTTGCTCACGTTGACAGTATGACTTCTTGATGGCGTGACGGCAAAGCGCACGGCACGCGGGAGTTCGGAAGCTAAAGCTTGAAGTTGCTGCCGCGAATCGGTCGGAAGGGCCGGCGGGCATGGTTCGAGAGTCGGGCGACGCTCGTAGCGAAGGCGATGTAGTCGTCGATGTCGACGACCCGCTCGTGCGCGATTGAGCGAAGGTCTGCCCGCAGGGTTGCCGATCGGGCGAGCTCCAGGAACTCGTTCCTTTCAGCAGGGGTCAACGGGGCCATGCGCTTCGCGGATCTCGTCATAGAGCTCCAACTTGTCGAAGAGCGCGAAGTACTCGCGAATTCGTTCCCAGTCCATCGCAGCGGAGAAGCGCTCGGCCAACAACTCGATGTCGGCAAGGTCCCGGCGCTCCCGTCCCGGATCGTTCGCCAGAGCCTGCACTTTCAAGCCGACGATGTCTTCCGGGCGCAGTGTGCGCAACCGGAGGCTCCCGGTAAACACCTTCACCTCCGGGGCGCGCTCCAGCATGGCCGTCGAGATCTCGCGAAAGGCGTGCAGGAAATCGACCTGGCCGAGAGGCGCCAGATCCGACACGAACTGGGACACGTTCTCGCTACGGTAGCGCAGGCGGTATTGTCGGCGCGCCATGATCTCGTCCACCACCGGGAGCGCGTCCCGGGCCACCAGGAAGTCGAGGTCCATCGTGGCCCGTGGTATTCCCAGTGCCCCCAGCGCGAAGCCGCCGATCAGCGCGTAGCGAACCTCGCGCTCGGTGAAATCGAACACCAAGTCACGGAGAACGCGCTCGAAGTCCATCAGCGCGCCCCGAGGCCATGAGCCGAGTCTACACGCCTGCGCCGGTGAGCGAGTAGAGGAATCTCTCGGTTCTCGCCATCCTGAGCGCGGCATGAAACGACTGAACATCCTCTTCGCCTTCGCCGACGACTGGGGCCGCTACGCGAGCGCGTACGCCGCGCACCAGGGCGAGCGCTCGCTCAGCGCGCTGATCGACACCCCGCACTTCGACCGGGTGGCCGCCGAAGGCGTGCTCTTCACCAACGCCCTGGTGCCCGCGCCGAGCTGCACGCCGTGCCGGAGCTCGATCCTCTCCGGACGCTACTTCTGGCAGACCGGGCTGGGCGCCATCCTCCAGGGCGCGGTCTGGGATCGTGCCATACCGTCGTACCCCTTCCTGCTGCGGGACGCCGGGTACCACATCGGCTTCTCCTACAAGGTCTGGTCGCCGGGCACGCCGCGGGACGATCCGTACGGCGGCACCGGAACCCGTTACCAGGCCTGCGGGAACGACTTCAACCAGTTCTCCTTCCGGGCAACCGAATGGGCCGGGGAGGCCGGCGGCGTGGAACCGGCCAAGCAGAGGCTCTGCGACGAGGTGCGCGGCAACTTCCGGAGCTTTCTGGACGACCGAAACCCTGATCAACCGTTCTGTTACTGGTGGGGGCCGACCAACACGCACCGCGAGTGGCAGAAGGGGTCAGGCAAGGCGCTGTGGGGGCTCGACCCCGACGCGCTGACCGGCCACCTTCCGGCGTTCCTGCCCGACGTGCACGACGTGCGCGAGGACGTCTGCGACTACCTCGGCGAGTGCATGGCGGTGGACGCCGGGCTCGGGGTGCTGCTCGGCATGCTGGAGGAGAGGGGCGAGCTCGACGACACGCTGGTCGTGGTCTCGGGCGACCACGGCATCCCGGGTGTGCCGAGGGGGAAGTGCAACCTCTACGACATCGGCTGCGAGGTGGCGCTCGCCGCGCGGCTGCCGGGGACGATCCCGGCCGGCCGGGTGGCGGAGGACATGGTGAACCTCATGGACCTCGCGCCGACCTTCCTGGAGGTGGCGGGCGTGGAGCAGCCGGCAGGCATGCCCGCTCGCAGCCTGATGGACATCCTCAGCTCGGAGCGCTCCGGACAGGTTATCCCGGAACGCACAGGCGTGGTCACCGGCCGGGAGCGCCACTCGGCCACCGCTCGGGACCGCAATCTGCCCTATCCGCATCGCGCCGTCCGCACGCACGACTTCCTCTATATCAGGAACTTCGCCCCGGACCGGTGGCCGATGGGCGACCCTCGCGGACTGGACGATCCTGCCGCGGAAGCGCCGCCGCGCGCAGCGCTGGAGAACGACACCCACGTGGCCTACGCGGACCTGGACGCCAGTCCCACCAAGGCGTGGATGATCGAGAACCGCGCGGCCGAGGAGGTCCGCGACATCTACGCGCTGGGCTTCGGCAAGCGGCCGGCGGAAGAGCTCTACGACGTGAGCAACGATCCGCACCACATGAAGAACCTGGCCGGCGATCCCGCGTTCGCGGCGCAGAAGCGGGCGCTGGCCGAGCGGCTGCAGGCGGTCCTCAGGGAGCAGCGCGACCCGCGCATGGCCGACGGCCCGTGCCGGTTCGAGGCCGCGCCGTTCACCGACTGGCCGTGCCCGGACGATACCGCGGAGCAGCGCGCCGCGCTGGTGAGGGGAACCCTGCTGCGTAAAGGGTGACGCTTACCCCGCTCCCGGAACATCATGAATCTTACCGGCAGTGGCGGGCGGAGCCTTGCACTGCCACCCGGACGCAATCGGCAGGAGGTCACCCGTGCCACTGACGCAAGACGAGATCGAACGGTTCGACGATCAGGGGTTTCTGTTCCGAGAGGGGGTGTTGACGGCTCTCGAGGTCAAGGCCCTGCACCAGCGCCTGGAGGACATCGGCAACGAAGTCGTGCCGTTCCCGGCCGAGTACGTGCAGATCGAGCCGCTGGTCGAGAACGGCCGGCTTGCCGAGGACCCCGTACGGTTCAACAACGTCCGCAAGGTCTGGAATCTCACGCGGTACGACGAGCTGTTCAAGGAGTATGCCCGCCATCCGGCAATCCTCGACGTGGTGCACAGCCTGATCGGCCCGGATCTGAAGATCTACGTCGACCAGACCCTGTGCAAACCGCCCCGCGTCGGGTCTGCCAAGCCGCCGCACCAGGATTCGGCCTACTGGACGAACATCGATCCGCCCAACCTGGTGATCTGCTGGATGGCGCTCGACGATGCTACCGAAGAGAACGGGTGTATGCGCTTCATCCCCGGCTCCTACAAGCTGGGAGTGATCGAGCACAAGCACCTGGAGGACTTCCGCGTCGAAGATGGCAAGGTGGATTACGAACGCGAGGTAGCCGTCCCGCTCAAGGCGGGAGGCTGCTCCTTCCACCACAGCCTGGCGATGCACCGCACCGACGCCAACACGAGCCCCGACCGGCGCATCGGCCTGACGGTCGCGTACATGAGCGCCCGGTCGCACTACATCGGACCCGCCCCTCAGCCGGAATTCGACCTGGTCGCCGGGCGCGCCTTCGCCGGGTGCGTCTGACTCGACGGACTGCCAAGCAGGCCGGCGGCGGGGGAGCGCGACGATGCCGCGACCGTTGACGACGCAGCTCGTCGGCAGCTACGCGAAACCCCGCTGGCTGATCCGCCATCAGCGGGTGACCTCGCCCAGCTCCTCGTTCTGGAGACCGGATCCGGAGGTGCTCGCCGAGAGCCAGGACGATGCCACCCGGCTGGCCATCGCCGATCAGGAGCGCGCCGGACTGGACGTCATCACCGACGGCGAGGAGCGGCGCCAGCGGTTCGACACCTACTTCTTCCGCTTCGAGGGCCTGGACAACGAGACGCTCGGGCGGTGGTCGATGGAGGACCGCGACCTGAGCTTCATCGACCTGGATCCGGCCGTGGAGCAGCGGCTGCACGAAGCGATGACCACCCGTGTCGTCGGGGAGATCCGCTGGAAGGAGCCGGTGACCCTCGAGGACCTGCGGTTTCTGAAGCGCCACACCCGCCGTCCGGTGAAGATGACGGTCATCGGGCCGCTCACCGCCGCCGTCCGCCTTGCCAACGACTACTACCCGGACGAGGAGACGCTCGGCATGGCGGTGGCGCGGGCGATCAACCAGGAGCTGCGCGCCCTGCAGGCCGAGGGCCTCGACATCATCCAGTTGGACGAGCCGGACTTCCACTTCCGCCACGACGCGGCCGTGCGGTGGGGGACGCGGGCGCTGGACGCCGCGTTCGACGGCATCCGCACCGTCAAGGCCGTGCACATGTGCTACGGATACGCGACCATCGGCGACAAGCGCCTGGATCCCAACTACGCCCGCGCGCTGCAGGCCATCGCCGCGTCCAGCACGGACCAGATCTGCATCGAGTACGAGCAGCCCGGGCACGAGCCCGAGTTGCTCCGACACTGCCGGGGCAAGGACGTGATCCTCGGCGCGTTGAATCTGGGCGCCCGCGAGATCGAGCCGGTCGAGCACATCGCCGGGCGGATTCGCGCAGCGCTCCAGGTGGTGCCGCCGGAACGGCTGCATCTGGCCCCGGACTGCGGCATGTGGTTCCTGCCCCGCGACGTGGCGTTCGCCAAGATCCGGGCAATGGCGACGGCCGCGGAGGTCGTCCGCAGCGAGCTCGGGTAGCGGCGCCTACCTCACGGCGGTTGGGTCCGGGGAGCTACCCAGTAGACGTTGTTGGTGACCAGGTCGCCGGTCTTGAGGTAGTCATGGACGTCTTCGAAGTACCGCAGTTGGCCCCGAGGGTATCCCGAGGAACCGTCGAAGTAGGTGAAGGCCGGCAACTGGCCGGCGGGCACCACGTTCGCGCCCAGCGACCGTTCCGGGGCGGGGTCGTTGGCCACGGTACCGGGCTCCAGTTCCGGGAAGACCCGGAACCGCTGCCGGGCGGGGTCCGACACCAGCCACACGGTCCGGTCATGGGTGGTGACGCGGTCGCGCGTCGGTTTCCCTTGCGGCCCCTGGGATAGCGGCTTCAGTTGCGTCAGTGCGTAGAGGCTGCCGTCTGCCCGCATCCCGAACCGGCCGGCGACGGGCCGCATGTCCGGCCAGGCCTGCTCCAGATCGAGGACCTCGCGCCGGTCCCAGCCGCCGCGGCCATGGGTGTGCAGCAGCACCTGTCCCGGACGCTCCTCGCCGGAGATGCACGGCACGACGACCTCGCCATCGTCGGTGACCGTCAGCCCCAGGCAGCTCACTTCCGGAGGCGGCATCGGCTCGTGGCGCCGGCCCGTGGTCCGGTAGAGGACATCCATGGCCTCGGGGTGCGCCGGAATGGCCACCGGCGTGCCGTCCGCTCTCTGCCACGTCAGGCCCCGGTCGGGGCTCCGCAGGTAGCACAGGGCCTGGTGGAGCCCGCGCTGCTCGGTTCCGCCCAGACCCTCGTAGAAGTAGCACACGAAGTGCAGGGCGCCGTCGGGGCCGATTCCCAGGTGGCTGTGGTAGGCCGCGTACCCGTCCAGGTACTGCTCCGTCCTGCGGATCAAGCGGGCCTGGCGACGCCAGGGCTCGCCCGGGTCCTTGATGAACAGGTCCGCCCCGAAGGGCCGGTCCGGGCGCATCGTCAGGAACAGCGTGTTGTCCCGGTCGCACACCAGGATGGGGTAGGTGCCGGAGCCGGCCGGCTGCTCCGGGGTCCATGCCGAGGAGTCGTTGACGCCGGCCGAGCTGCGGTAGGTGACCGGCGTGCCGTGGCCGCTGAGGACGACGTGCAGCCGTCCCTCATGGTCGACGGTGATGACCGGCCGCGCGTGGTTGTCGACGCCGATGTTGAGGGTCACCGGCTCCGTCCACCGGCCGGTGTCGGAGCGGTAGGAGCGGACGCGGTTGAGGTAGCCATCCCGGCTGACGTCCTGCCACACGACGTGGCAGACGCCGTCACGGGTGACGATGTTGTTGCCGCCGATCGCGCGCTCGCTGCCGATCCGGGAGATCCGCGTGCCGTTGACCTTCATGGCGTTCCTCCCACACCATGACACACGGGCGCGGATGCGCCCATCGTAGGCATCAAGGCAGCCGCCTGCACGCGGCCGGAGGGTCCGGACATGCTGCAGATCTGGGAACACGCCGACCACTCGGACCGGGAGATCCTGCGCTACCGGCGCATCCGCGCCGAGCGGCAGGAAGTCCTGCCCGGTGACACGGCACCCATGCTCTGCGGGCACGGACCGAAGCTGCTCCTCTGCGGGCGCGCCGGGTCGCTGGCTCGCAGCACCGACGGCGGCGTGACCTGGGAGCGCCTCGGGTCCCTCCGTGAGCCTGAGTCGTCGAACGGGCACGTCCTGACGCTGGCAGCGCTGGCGCCGGATTCCGTCCTGGCCGCGCTCTTGCACGAGGGAACCATTGCCGTCCTGTCGTCGGCCGACTTCGGGGAGACGTGGCACGCCGGCGGCACGATCGCATCGCCGGCCGGGCCGGCCGCTGGTCCGGTGCGATTCGAGGCGTCGCCCGGTGGAACGCTGTTGCTGTGGATGGGCCGGACGGCCTATCGGTCATCCGACGGTGGGAGCACCTGGGCCGCCACCGACGAGATCCTGGCCGGCGCCGGGCCGGATGAGCCCGAGAACGTGCGCGAACGGGGCGGGCGCGTCGCGCTGCCGGATGGGCGGGTGGTGCTGACCTACGCCGAGCCCTGCTTTCCCTTTGGTGCCCGGGCGGTGATCAGCACGGATGGCGGTGACACCTGGGGTGAGGAGGTGTTCGTGTTGGGGCATGCCCGCGCAGCCACCAACACGGTGCAGCCGCGTCAATTGCGCTGCGATCCCGGCGTCGGCGCGGTCAGCGTGGCGCTGGACGACGGTTCCATCGTCTCGGCCTACGACCGGGGCGCGGCCATTGCGCCCGCTACGCCTCCGATGGACGGCCGCCGCATGGACGAGTCGAGCCACAGGCCGGCCATCGTGGTGGTCCGCTGGACTCCCGAGGGGTTGCGGCGTCCGCCCCTGGTGTATCCCAACCTCTGGACGCACCGCTTGGACGCACGTGGTTATCTGGACAACGGACTGGTGCGGATGCGGCCCGACGACCGGTTCGAAGGCGGTGACTTCATCGAGGACTACGAGATGATCGTGTTCCGGCGGCTGCCCGCCGAGCAGCGGTTCTTCGCCGGCGCCGGCACCAAGGGCGTGGTCGTCTGCCGCCATCCCGACGGCAGCCTGGTCTTCGCAAGCCGCACCTCCGCGATCCACCGCTCCGCCGACGAGGGACGCACGTGGACGCGGATCGCCGAGGTCACGCGGCCGGGAAACCAGGCCACCACGTTCGCCTTCGGGGTCACGGCCCGCGGGACCCTTCTGATGGGGTACTCGACGCTGCTGCGGCCGGCGGATCCGGCGAACGGCGTGCCCAGTGTCCGTCAAACCAACATTGCGCGCAGCGAAGACGGGGGAAGCACGTGGACCGCCGATCGTTTGAAACCGGGACCGATGCGGTACGGCGGCGGGGGCGACGGCAGCCGCATCACCGAGCTGACCGACGGTACGGTCGTGATGGGTTGCGGCACCGCGTCGATCGATCCGGCGCGGAAGGCGGGCTACCGCGGCGACGTGATGCTGCGCTCGCGTGACGACGGCAAGACCTGGGACGATTGGACGGTGTTGCCCCCCGGCAGCACCGAATCGAACTTCCTGGAGCTGCCGTCCGGCGAATTGCTCTGCGCCACCCGGTATCAGCGCCTCGCGGAGAGCGCGGATTACTTCGGCGCACCGTCCGCCGGCGCCGCACCGGACGGATGGCCGTTCCCCTCGCGCAATCTTTCCGGTGAAGGCAGATACAAGAACGAGGCGGTCATGTTCTCCAGCGACCGCGGCTGCAACTGGACCACGCCGGAGCTCGTCACGCGCATTCACATGGTTTCGGCGGACGCGGTGCAGTTGCCCGATGGCCGGATAGTGCTGACGTACGACCACAAGGACGCGTGCGGCGGCCCGCGAGCGCTCGTGAGCGCCGATGACGGGCGCACGTGGGAGCCGTACGCCTATATCCTCGCCTACCACCCGATCGATGCCCGAACCAGCTCGGTCGTGCTCTCCGACGGCCGCATTCTGACGCTGTGGGCGGGGGCCGGCGAAGCAGGCATCCACGCCACGACCTGGTCCCCGGACTGACGGGTCTGCATCGCCGTCCGCACGCGCGCGTGGCGGTGCCTGAACGAGATCGACAACTCGGTCGGCAACCGTCGCGTTCGAGAACCTGCTGAGGCTGGCGCCCGAGCAGTTCGCGGAAGCGTAGCCGCGCAGAGGTCAGATGCCGCGCAGGGAGAGCTCGCTGACGAGGTGGCACGCCGCGTCGTGTCGCCGTTCTTCGTCCAGCGTGTCCAGGGGCGGCTTCTCGGTCCGGCAGCGGCTCTGAGCGTAGACGCACCGTGGATGGAACGGACACCCCTGCGGCACGTCCGTCGGGTCCGGCACATCTCCCGGGAGGAGAATCCGCTCCACCTTGATGTTCGGGTTCGGACGGGTCACCGCGGACAGCAACGCCTCCGTGTACGGCATGCGCGGTCGGCGAAACAGCTCCCCGGTTGCGCAGATCTCGACGATCGTGCCCAGGTACATCACGGCAACCCGAGCGCTCACGTGCTTGATCACCGCCAGATCGTGGGAGATGAGGATCAAGGACAGGGCGAACCGGTCCTGGAGATCCTTGAGCAGATTGAGGACCTGCGCCTGGACCGATACGTCGAGCGCCGAGGTGGGCTCATCGGCGATCACCAGCTTCGGGCCTAGTGCCAGCGCCCGCGCGATGCCGATCCGCTGCCGTTGGCCGCCTGAGAATGCGTACGGGTAGCGCCGCAGGTGTTGGGGATCCAGACTGACCGCCCCCATGAGCTCCACCACACGGTCGTCGAGCTCACGGCCACGCGCCAGCCGGTTCACGAGGAGTGGTTCACCGATGATGTCCCGTATGGTCATCCGAGGATTGAGGGATGACTCCGGATCCTGAAAGATCATCTGCACCCGCTTGCGTGCCTCGCGCAGTGCGTCGCCGTCGACCTGCGTCAGATCCACGACGGTATCGTCGTAGCGGAACAGGATCTCGCCTGCCATCGTGGCATCGCGCGGGCTTACGCTGCGCATGATGGTACGCGCCACGGTCGACTTGCCGCAGCCGCTTTCGCCGACGATCCCCAGGGATTCGCGTGGCCGTACGCCAAAGCTCACGCCGTCGACTGCCTTCACAAATCCCGCCACCCGCTTGAATACTCCCGTGCGGACGAAGTAGTGCGTCCTGAGGTCCCGCACGCTCAGCAGCAGATCCGGATCCATCCGCTGCCTCAGCCGTTTTCCACGGCATCGGAGTGCAGGAAGCACCTGACGAGGTGGCCCGGCTCGATCTCCGCGAGGGCCGGCTTTCTGGCGACTCGCAGCCCGCGGTCCTCATCGGTCTCGGGCCTGCTGCACCGTGGCTCGAACAGACAGCCGCGTGCGCGGGTAAATGGGTCCGGTACGCTGCCCGTGATTGCCGCCAGCCGGCTCGCCTCCGTGTCGAGGTCGGGGATCGACTTCAGCAGCGCCTCGGTATAGGGGTGCAACGTTCTGGTGAACACATCGTGGACCGTGCCCGATTCCACGACTTCTCCAAGGTACATGACGACAACGCGATCGCAGATGTCGGCGATGACCCCCAGGTCGTGGGTGATCATCATGAGCGCCATGCCATGCTCGCGCTGGAGGCGCTTGAGCAGGTCGAGAATCTGCGCCTGGATGGTCACGTCGATGGCCGTCGTCGGCTCGTCCGCGATCAGCAGCCGTGGATTGCAGGAGAGCGCGCGGGCGATCATCGCCCGCTGACGCATGCCTCCGCTCAACTCGAAGCTGTACAGATCGATCCGCCGCTCCGGGCTTGGGATGCCGACTTCGCGCAGCAGCGAGATCGCGCGTGCGCGCGCGGCTCGCTTCCCCATGTCCGGCTCGTGGATCAATATCGGCTCGATGATCTGATCGCCGATCCGATGTACCGGGCTGAACGCGGTCATCGGCTCCTGAAAGATAAGGGAAATCTCCTTGCCGCGAACCTTGCGAATCTCGTTTCCCAGAGGGTCGAGCGCGGCCAGATCGATCGTGCCGCCGTCGCGGTGCAGGACGATTTCTCCTCCTACGATCCGCCCGGGCCATGGCACGACGCGCAGGATCGACAGCGCCATCACCGATTTGCCACAGCCGCTCTCCCCGACGACACCCAGGGATCGTCCACTCTCGACGGCAAGACTGACGCCATCGACCGCCTTGACCGTGCCTTCGGTCAGCGGGAAGTACGTCCGCAGGTCGTTGACCTCGATCAGAGTGTCGTTCATCAGCGATAGGGGTCGGCCGCGTCGCGCAGTCCGTCGCCGAGAAAGTTGAACGCCAGGACCACGGCGATCACGCAGAGAACCGGCAACAGGAGCCATGGCGTGACGGCGACACTCTGGATGTTCTGAGCCTTCTGCAGCATGACACCCCAACTGATGGCGGGCGCCCGCAGGCCGATCCCCAGAAAGCTCAAGGCGGTTTCGGCGAGCACCATCTCCGGGATGCTGAGGGTCCCGGCCGCGATCAGGTGGCTCGTAAACGACGGCAGCAGATGTCTGAACAGGATCCGCGAGGTCGGGGCGTTGGCCTGTTGAGCCGCGACCACGAAGTCTTCGCTGCGCAAGGCCAGGAACTTGCCGCGCACCACGCGCGCCATGCCCGTCCACCCGAGCACGGAAAGGATCACGGTGATGGCGAAATACGTTCTGATGATCGGCCACTGAGGAGGAAGCGCGACGGCCAGCGCCATCCACAACGGCAGCGTCGGAAACGACCTGAGGATCTCGATGAACCGTTGAATCGCGGTGTCGACGATCCCTCCGTACCAGCCCGATACGCCGCCGAGGAAGATGCCGAGCAGGAAGCTCAGCGTCACGCCGATGAAGCCGATGGAGAGAGAGACGCGGGATGCGTAGATCATCCGCGACAGCAGATCTCTCCCCTGCCGGTCACTCCCCAACAGGAAGAACGGCGTGTCGAGATCCCGAACGCCGACGAGGTGGATGCTGCCGGGAACGAGTCCCCACAGCTTGTAGGGATGGCTGCGAACCAGGAGCCGCACCCGCACCTTCGTCGTCGTGTCGGGTACGTACGTGCGCTGAAACGTCTTCTGGTCGATGACGGGCGTGAGTCCATAGACGAAGGGGCGCAGGCTGAACCCCCCTTCCGCGTCGACGAAGCGAACCCTGACGGGCGGGGCAAGGAGGTACTCGGTAAGGCGGTGATAGGGATCGGACGGGGCGACGAATTCGGCGAAGATCGCGACGAGGTATACAGCGATCAGAAAGTACAGCGAGATCATGGCCGGTCGATGCTTGCGGAGCTTCAACCACGTCAACCGCCACTGACTGTAGACGTAGGGAGTTTCCGAATCGCCGCGGTCTTCGATCTGCGGTCGTGTCGCCGTGCGTGTCGATTGCTCCGCCATGCTCGCCGTCCGTTTCGGATCCTAGTCGAATCGTATGCGCGGATCGATCGCCGCCAGCAGGATGTCCGAGATCACCGTTCCGATCACCGTTGCCGTTGCCAGCAACATGACGACCGATCCGGCCATGTACATGTCCTGCACCTGAAGCGCGCGCAGGAACACCGGCCCCACGGTGGGAAGCCCCAGGACGACAGCGGTAATCGTCGCACCGGAGATGAGCGTCGGCAGCAGCCAGCCGATCGTCGAGATCAGAGGGTTGATCGCTACGCGAATCGGGTATTTGACGAGCAGTGCCGTTTCCTTCAGGCCGCCGACCCGCGAGGCCACCACATAGTTCTTGCGCAGCTCATCCAGCAGGTTGGCGCGCATCACGCGGATGGTGCTCGCCGTTCCCGCCGTACCGACGACGATCATCGGAATCCACAGGTGCTTGAGGAGATCGATCACCTTGCCCGGACTCCACGAAGCGATCAGATACTCCCGCGAGAACAGCCCGCCCACGCTTGCGTCGAACAGGGAGTACGAAACGTACATCAGCACGAGCGCGAGCATGAAGTTGGGCACGGCGAGACCGATGAATCCCAGAAACGTGAGGATATAGTCGCCGGTCGAGTACTGGCGCACCGCCGAATACACGCCGATCGGAATCGCCATGCCCCAGGCGAACAGCAGCGAGGCAAGGCTCACCACCATCGTCAGGATCAACCGCTCGCCGATGATCTCGTTTACCGGCTTCATGTAATCCAGAGAAAAGCCGAGGTCTCCCTGGACGAAATTCGTGATCCACCGCAAATAGCGCCAGTACCACGGCCTGTCGAGCCCCCAGCGCTGCTGCATGCCGGCGATGATCTCTTCGGAGATCCCGCTGTCGTGCAGATCCTCCTGTTTCTGGATGTACGTCGTCAGGAAGTCGCCGGGCGGCAGCTCGATGACGATAAAGGAAATGACCGAGATCACGAAGAGGGTGGGGATCATCAGGAGAAATCTTCGTGCGAGAAACTGGATCATCCGAAGATCGACCGTACGGCGGTCATGAAACGGATGTCAAGTCATCCGCTCGGTGCGCGCTTCACAGGCTCGTGCTTGGGCGCGATTTGGAGAGAGAATCTGTCGCATCATCGGCTCGATCTGCGCTGCCATAGGCGGCATCCCTCACGGACGGCGGATGCCATCGTGTACTCGGGCTGCTGAAATGCTTGGTAAGGCTCGGACGCGCAGCGATGCAACGCTGGTGCCAACAGCTTGGTGACGGCGATCGAGGCGCACGGGCCAGCAAGGACGGCGTGTCCTACCGTCGCGTCGGCCAGCGAGCGAAGACCATCCACGGGCTGTTCGGCTGGGTGAGCTACGTGCGCGTGTGCTATGCGCGCGCCGGGGCCGGGGGCGCCGGCTGGGCGCCGCTGGACGAACAACTCGGCCTCCAGCGGGGAAACACGTCGGGGTGTCAGTACTTCATGGCCTACTTCTGTGGGCGCCAGCCGTACCAGGAGAGTCTGGAGCACTTCCACGAAGTGTTCCGTGCCGACGGGAAGGAGCGGGTCTCGATGCGCAAAGCATACGAGATGGTGTGCGAGGAGAACCGCGGATTGGAGCAGCAGCGTCAGCAGGAGATCCCGGCGGCGCAGTTCGCCGCGCGCGAATAGATGTACGGCGGCGCGGACGAGGGCTCCTTCGGTTCGTCCGCGGGCAGCGGCAAGTGGGTCGCGTGGCCGCGGCTGATCGCGTAGCGGTAGAAGCCGGCCAGCACCGTGCGCTTGTTGGCCCGGTAGCGGGTGAGGGGGCCGTTGCCTGCGAGGAAGGCGCACGCCTGTTCGGTGTCGACGGCGTCGCAGTCGAGCTCGCCGCCGACGCTGCGGCAGTAGAGGTGCAGGATGCTGGCGCCGGCCCTGAAGTGGGCACCCCGCGCTTGCCTCCAAGCGATGTATTGATCGATGGCCTCACGCAGCGTCATGCCAGTCCCTCCAGGTCGAAGTCCGCCACCTGGCGCAGTCCGGCAAGGTCGATTTTGGCGTATACCGCCGTTGCGGTCGGGCTGCGATGCCCGAGATGATCCCCGATCTCCTTCAGCGACAGCCCTTGGTCCAACAGGCGCTGCGCGCACGCGTGGCGCAGCGCGTGTGGCCCTCGGTGCCGGGAGACGACGCCCAGCGCCGCAAGCGGCTGCTGACGATAGCCCGCACTCCGTCGGTGGCAAGCGGGCGAATCGGGGCGATCGAGCAAGCGGACGACCTCAACCTGATTGCCGGCAATCTTTCGCAGTGTCGAGCGCGCAGCTCCCAACTTGAGCCAGTGAGTGAGATAGCGCAGGCGGCAATCCGCAAGCGGCGCCGTCCGGTACTGCTCGACCGTGCCGGCGTGCCGGAAAAGCTGTTCGAACATGGTAGGACCCTCCTTTCTGAAAGGAAATGATCCCACCATCATCGCCCGCAGCGCGGCCGACCGTTATGTTGCGCGCATCGATCTCAGGCCCTTACTCCACAAGGAACTACAGGTCAAACGCAACATAACCGGCACCGCAACATATGATCTGGGACCGCGTGGCAGGCTTGGCCGAGAGCGGGCAGCAGGTCTGGCACATCCTGGACTTCTGGCATGCCTGTGAGCATCTGGCAACGATCGGTCGGTTGCTGTACGGCGAGGGCAGTGACCGCTTCAAGGAGTGCTTCAAGCGGTGGCGCGGCATGCTCCGCGAGAGTCGCAGCGCCGAGGTGATCGAGGAACTCGGGCAACTGCGCCACAGTGGCGAGTACCGGACGCTGCGTGCCGACATCCAAGGTGAGATCGACTACTTCATGGCCAATCAGAAGCGGATGGACTACCGCCGCTACCGTGAGTTGGGCCTGCCGATTGGCAGCGGTACGGTGGAGATCGCGTGCAAGAACGTGGTCGCCGCGCGTATGAAGCAGAGCGGCATGATGTGGGGCCTGCCGGGAGCGACCGGCATGCTCCAGCTACGCGCATCCATCAAGAGCCGCCGCTTCAACAGCGACCACGAGCGCCTGCTCCCCGAATCACCCCCACAGGAGACTGAACGGATGGCTGCCTGACCGGTCACTCTGAGGGAATGCACCCCATCGTATGGTGCCGGTTGACAGGCCTCGGCTTGTCGTTCTAGGGTAGTGACTATGTAAACGCCGTTCCTACGGCACGAGGAGGTCGTTATGAGACGCGGTATCAGGCTTGCGGTAGCGTTCGCCGGTCTGCTCACGGTCGGGATCCTCGTTTTGCCTGTGGCCTGGGCGCAGGAGGCATCGGGCGAGGCCCCGATGCTTCGCGAGCTGGTGAGCCAGGGCAGCCTGCCACCACTGGAAGCCCGGCTACCGAAGAATCCACACGTCCGCGAGGTGGTGAGCGAGATCGGCCAGTACGGCGGTACGTGGTACTCCGTGCACCTGCAGAACGATCTGCACGGCTTCTGGGGCTACGCTTCGATCAAGCCGACGGTATTGGACGGCATCTCGGGAGAGTTCTACCCGCAGCTCATCGAAGACCTGGTGAGCTCCAACAACGGCAGGAACTGGGTCATGCAGATGCGCGAGGGCCTGCGTTTCTCCGACGGCGAGCTCTACGACGCCGACGACATCATGTACTGGTGGAACGACGTCATCCTCAACGAAGACCTCGCCGTGGGAGTGCCCGGTTCCGCGGTGATCAACGGACAGCCCCCTCGCGTGACCAAGCTCGATCAGTGGGCGGTCGAGTTCGCCTGGGACGACCCGAACCCGCTGTTCCACGTCACCGTATCGAACTTCCTGCGGGGCCACGAAGCGCCGCTGTTTGCCGAGCACTACATGCGACGGTTTCATGCCAAGTACCGCGACAAGGCGGAGCTGGACAACGAGGTCAAGGAGCGCGGATTCGAGACCTGGACTCAGCTTCATCTTCACATGGCGGGCGACGGCGGATGGGAGATCAACGATCCCGGCAGGCCGACGCTCTATCCGTGGATGACGGTTTCGGCGCCGACCGGAGGGCCGATCGTCTCCGACCGCAATCCCTACTACTGGGTGGTGGACACCGCCGGCAATCAGCTTCCCTACATCGACCGGCGGATCCTGGAGTTCGTCAACGACATCGAGACCATCAAGCTGCGGGCGCTGGGCGGCGACATCACGGCCGGGCAGGTACCGGGCGGAGTCGGCATTCTTCCGCAGCTTCTCGCCAAGCGAGAAGCGGGCGAGTTGCAGGTGCAGGTGGTCGGTCACGGCGGCGATGAACAGCTCGACCTGGAGTTCAACCGGACGCACGAGGATCCGGTCCTGGCGGAGATCTTCCAGAATCCGCAGTTCTCCATCGCGGTCTCCCACGCCATCAACCGGGACGAGATCAACCGGGTGGACTATCTGGGTCTCGCCGAGCCGATGCAGTTTGGCCCCAAGGAAGGGTCTCCGGTGTATTCCGAGGCGCTCAAGAAGGCCTACATCGACTACGATCCGGCCCAGGCAAACCACATCCTCGACGAGATCGGCCTGAACCAGAAGGATCGCGACGGATTCCGGATGCGTCCGGACGGCAAGACCTTCGAGATCGTCCTCTACAACACCCGCGCGGATTCGGTGCCGGAGGCTACCCATGAGCTGGTCGCCGATTATCTCATCGACATCGGCATCAAGACCACGATGAAGCGGCAGAACCGCGGGTGGGATACGCTCACCCGCAACGACTGGGAGGCGATGCTCGGCTCCGGCCACCGGGCCAACGGCGCGTATTTCTATACCGTCAGGTCGGCAGCCAAGTTCATCCCCTATGTGAACAACCTGGATCGACAGGGTTCGTACCCCGCGTACTGGTCCGGTCAATGGAACATCTGGCTCCATACCGAAGGCGCGGCCGGCGTGCGCCCGCCACAGGTCATCTTCGACATCAACGAATGGGCGGGGAAGATGATGGCGGCGACCACCGAGGACGAAAAGAAGGAGTACGCGCGCATGATCATAGAGGCGGGCCACGAGAACATGTGGGCGATCGGCATTCTCGGCAAGGGGCCGAACGACGTGTTCGTCGCCGACACGACGGTGGGCAATTTCTACGACCTGAACAACTCACCGACCGAATGGCGCTATAACGTCGATCAGCTCTACATCAAAGGGTAATCGGCCGACTCTGCGAGCGGAGGTCCGGGCTTGTCCCCTGCGGACAGGCCCGGCTTCACTCGTGTGAGCGGCGCCGGCGCTCATCGGCGAAGGATTCTAGGCACACGCATGGGAGATCGGAAACGCATCCTGGCGGTCAGCGCGCACCCTGCCGACTTCTGTTCGCGCAGCGGCGGCACCCTGATCAAGCACGCCCGGGACGGCGACCGAGTCAAGGTCATCTGGCTGACTCACGGAGAGACCGACGAAAGCCGGCGGCTGTACGAGCAGCGGCCGACCATCACCGTCGACGAGGTGCGCGCGATCCGGGAGCAAGAGGCGTTTTCCTGTGCGGAGACCATGGGCATCGAGGCCACGATGTTCGGGTTCGGCGACGGGCCGCTCAGGATGCCACCGGAGCGCCTCGACCGCCTCGCCGGCGAAATCGCCGACTTCGCCCCATCGGTCATCCTCACGCACTGGAAGGACGAGGTAACCTATCCCACTCATTGGCTGACCGTGGCAAGCACGATTCAGGCGGCTCAGATAGCCGGGCAGCGGGGCAACATCCGCTTCTTCGAGCCGAACATCGGCACGGCCGCGCGCGTCGGGTTCTTTCCCGACCAGTACGTTGACATCACGGACGTGTTCGAACAGAAGATCGCGTCGCTCGATCAGCTCACGACGCAACCGCATCTCGTCGAGCTGTACACGACCTGCGCCCGCTGGCGCGGAATAGAGGCACGGTGTCGGTATGCCGAGGCATTCGTGTCCCTCACTCCGGAGCCGTTGCTGCTCGACACACTGGTGTGATCGAGCGTGCGCGCCTCGGCATAACGCGGGGACCGTCGGTCGGACGTAAGACCGACGAAAAGGAGGCCCACCCGTGAAGATAACGGAAGTCAAGACCTACCTCACCGGCCGTGGCTGGATCTTCGTGAAGGTCCTTACGGATGAAGGCATCCACGGTGTGGGAGAAGGCGGCGGCTGGCCACGCGTAGTGGCGACCGCCGTGGAGGACCTGGCGCCGGTGCTGATCGGCGAAGATCCGTTCCATATCGAGAAGCTGTGGCACAAGCTGTTCGTCTCGCGTTCGGGTGTTGCCATGACCGGCATGGTGGCTGGGGGCGCCCTGTCGGCTCTGGAGATGGCGCTGTGGGACATCAAGGGCAAGGCCCTCGGGCTGCCGGTCTGGAACCTCCTGGGCGGCAAGATGCATGATCGGTTGCGCGTCTACACGCATGCCGATTCGGTCGAGGATGCCGAGGATCGGGTGCGACGCGGCTACGACGGGCTCAAGGTCGGCAACATCGCGCATGCCGCGAAGCTGGTGCCGGACATTCGCGCAGCGGTCGGTCGCGACGTCGACCTCATGGTCGATCTCCACGGCGTCCCGTGGATGACGACGCGCGATGCGATCGCGATCGGGCGTGCCCTCGAAGAGTACGGAATCCTCTTCTACGAGGAACCGGTGTCGCCGGAGAACATCGGCGGCTTGGCCCGCATTGCTCGCGAGGTGAACATCCCGCTCGCCTCGGGAGAGCGCGTCGCCAACATCCACAACATGCGCGAATTGATCGAACGGGAGATCATCGACGTCGCGCAGCCGGACACCGGCAGATTCGGAGGGCTGTCGCAGATGAAGAAGCTGGCTGGCATGGCGGAGGCCCACCACATCATGATCGCGCCGCACGACGGATCGTTGGGTCCGATCGGGGAGATGGCAGCCGTTCACTACCTGGCGACCATTCCGAACTTTCTCATTCTGGAGCACCGTGAGGACGACGTGCCGGCCCGGTACGAGGTCATGACCCCCCAGCCGGAGATCGAGGACAGTTACCTCACGGTGCCGGACACACCGGGTCTTGGCGTGGACATCGTCGAAGAGGCTGTCGCGAAATACCCGATGAAGCTCGGCGCCGTGCCTCCCAAGGATACCTACGACTACCAGTACGTCTTTCCGCGACCGAACCGCGCTGCCTGGCTCGCCGGAGATACGTGACCGGCTGTGGCATGAACGGGTGAGCGAGGCGAACCTCACTCGAAGAGTGAGCGAAGCGAATCGGCCGGTCGTCGGCGACCATACGGCCCGGGAGATCCTGCGCTTCCGGCGCATCCGCGCGGAGCGGCAGGAAGTACTGGCAGGTGACAGCGCGCCACTGCTCTGCGGGCGGGGAACGAAGCTGCTCCTCTGCGGGCGCGCCGGCTCGCTGGCTCGCAGCTCCGATGGGGGCGTGACCTGGGAGCGCCTGGGATCCCTGAGGGACCATGAGTCGCCGTACGGTGAGCGCAGCGAACCACACCCGAAGGGTGAGGTCCTGGCGCTGGTGGATCTGGCGCCTGCTGCTTCGGTCCTGGCCGCGCTCGCGCGTGACGATACCATCGCCGTGCTGTCGTCGGGCGACTTCGGGGAAACCTGGCACGCGGCAGGCGCGATCGCATCGCCGGCCGCGGCAGACGCTGATCCGGTGCGGTTCGAGGCGTTGCCCGGCGGGTCGGTAGTGCTGTGGAACGGGCCCACGGCCTTTCGGTCAGACGACGGTGGGCGAACCTGGAACGGCACCGGCGAGGTCACGGGCTACGCCCGGTCCGAAGCGCCCGCTGAGCCTCACAGCGTCCGTGAACAGCGCGGAAGGGTAGTGCTGCCGGATGGACGGGTGGTGATGACCTATGCCGAGCCGAGCTTTCCCTTTGGGGCGCGGGCTCTGATCAGCACAGATGGCGGCGACACCTGGGGCAGCGAGGTGTTCGTGCTGGGCGTTGCCCGCGCGGCCACCAACACGCTGCAGCCCCGTCCCTTACGCTGCGATCCCGGCGGCGGCGCGGTCAGCGTGGCGCTGGGCGACGCGGCCATCGTCTCGGCCTACGACCGGGGCGCGGCCATTCCGCCCGCCATGCCTCCGGGGGACGGCCGGCGCATGGACGAGTCGAGCCTCAGGCCGGCCATCGTGGTGGTCCGCTGGACTCCCGAGGGGTTGCGGCGGCCGCCCCTCGTCTATCCCAACCTGTGGACGCACCGCGTGAACGCGCGCGGCTACCTGGACAACGGACTGGTGCGGATGCAGCCCAACGACCGGTTCGAAGGCGGCGACTACATCGAGGACTACGAGATGATCGTGTTCCGGCGGCGGCCCGCAGAGCAGCGGTTCTTCGCCGGAGCCGGCACCAAGGGCGTGGTGGTCTGCCGCCATCCGGACGGCAGCCTGGTCCTCGCAAGCCGCACCGCGTCGATCCATCGCTCGACCGATGAGGGGCGCACCTGGACCAAGATCGCCGAGATCAGCCGCCCGGGACAGCTCCCGAATATGTTTGCCTTCGGCGTCACTTCCAAGGGGACCTACCTGATGGGGTACGGGACGCTGCTGCGGCCGGCGGATCCGGCGAACGGCGTGCTCAGCATCCGTCAGATCAACATTGCGCGCAGCGAGGACGGGGGAAGGACGTGGACCGCCGATCGCCTGCAGCCGGGACCGATGCGGTACGGCGGCGGGGGCGACGGCAGCCGCATCACCGAGCTGTCCGACGGTATGATCGTGATGGGCTGCGGCACCGCGTCGAACGATCCGGCGCGGAAGGAGGGCTACCGCGGCGACGTGATGCTGCGCTCGCGTGACGACGGAAGGACCTGGGACGATTGGACGGTGTTGCCGCCGGGTTCCAACGAATCGAACTTCCTGGAGCTGCCGTCCGGGGAGTTGCTCTGCGCCACCCGGTATGAGCGCGACGCGGCGAGCGAGGATTACTTCGCGGTGCAATCCGGCGGCGACGCAGCGGACGGATGGCCGCCTCCCTCGCGCAATCGGTGCGGCGAAGGCAGGTACAAGAACGAGGCGGTCATGTTCTCCGGCGATCGCGGCTACAACTGGAGCACGCCGGAGCTGGTCACGCGCATCCACATGGTTTCAGCGGACGCGGTACTGCTGCCCGATGGCCGGGTGGTGCTGACGTACGATCACAAGCACGCCTGCGGCGGCCCGCGAGCGATCGTGAGCGCCGATGCCGGGCGCACGTGGGAGCCTCAGGTCTACCTCCTGGCCTACCACACGAGGGATGCCCGAACCAGCTCGGTCGTGCTCTCCGACGGCCGCATCCTGACGCTGTGGGCGGGGGCCGGCGAGGAGGGCATCCACGCCACGACCTGGACCCCGGACTGACGCCCCTCCTGCTTCAGGCCTCGAAGTACAGGCGGATCATGCGGAACGAGAAGTGCGAGCTCACGCCGCTGCCGCCACGAAAGGTGATCGTGGTCGTCGGCTCGATCTCGAACCGTGCCGTGCACTCGCGCACCCGCGGCTCGTAGTCCATCTTGTAAGTGAGCTCGTCCTCGCCATAGGTGCGCACGGCGCCGCACGGGTGCTGACTCATCAGCCCCTCGATCCGTTGCCGCCGCAGGGTCTGCATGTTGAACCGGTGGCCAAGGCGAGACGGGCTCGGGCCGTGCGCGTCGACCTCTCCTACCGGCACGCCCGGTTGCGGATACTCGCAGCAGACATACGCGGGCATCGTGCATCCGGAGCCCAGGACCACGGCCGCGGTGATAGGCTGCACCTCGGTGATGCGGATGTAGCCGATGTCCTTCTCCACCTCCAGTCCGTGCTCGTGCGGCGCCCCGAGATGCGACCGGTCGTCTGCGAAGCACTCGCCGAAGCCGGCCACGACCTCGACGTTGTCGTAGTCGTGAAAAGCGCTCCAGTACTCTTTCTTGACCAGCCCCACCGGCGTGAGGGCAGCTTGGCGTTTCTTGCCGCTGCGCTGGAAGTCGCACTGATAGTCTCGGGCCGCCAGGAACGCGAACCGGCTGCCGTTGGTCGTCAACTCGGTTTCGATTCTGGCCATATCGTCTCCTCCTTCGTATCGGTATGCCGCCGTGTCGTGAGGCGAGGACCGGGGGAGACGCCTCCCCCGGTCCGGACACTTCAGCGCACCCGCGGCCGCCGCCATGAGTGTGCCATCGCGGTGTCTTCCTATTTGCCGACGACCCGTTCCCAGTTGCCTTGCGCCGCCTGGGCCTTGCTGCTCCACGCGGCAAGGAACTGGCCCGCACCGGCGGCCTCATACTCCGCGACGTAGTTGTCCCACTCGGTCTGCACGTCCTCGTTGCTGAGCAGGAACTTCACGAACCACTTGGTGCTCACGTCCTGGAGCGCCTTCTGGATCTGTACTTCCTCGTCGGACAGCGCGATGAAGTCCATCCACTGCGGCAGCGCCTTCCAGCCCTCCTCCTGCCAGTTGTAGTAGACGTCGAGACACTCCTGGTCGCAGTTGGCTTGCACGTGCGGCACCAAGCGCTCGTACATCACGTTCCGCCAATTCTGGTGCGCTTCGTAGAAGTTGCCGTATGCCTCATAGGGCACGATGCCCGACCGGTAGCTTGTGGTGTTCTTGAAGTTCTCCCACAAGATATCGCGCGGGTCCATCGACTCGAAGGTCCTGCCCGATCGTTCGATGCCCTTGACATCCGCGAAGAACGCGGCCATGTCGAAGTCGCTCATGTCGTCGCGGGTGTAGTGGACTCCCTGGATCCCGAACCAGCGCATGTTCTGGAACTCATCGGTCAGGGTGTAGTGCAGGACATCGAGTGCGCGGTCCGGGTTGTCGCTGTGAACCGGGATGAGCGCACCCATTCTGACCTGAAACGGAACCGCGCGCTCCTGACTGACGCATCCGGTTGGCCCGGTGAGCGGTCGCGAAAGCGCTGGGAAGTGCTGGGCCCGCACCGCATCGGGATACACCTCCTGGAACCGCTGCCAGATGCTGGTATAGCTGCCGGGGTTCGGCGCCTTGGGCGCGGACGCCAACAGCTTGTTGGCAAACAGCAGGTTCAGGTTTTCCCACCACTCCTTGGTGATCAAGTTCGGGTAGAACAGTCCCTCTTCGGCGTACCCCTGGATCTCTTCCCACATCGCCTTGTTGCTCGGGTCGATTGCCGCGTCGTACCAGGTACCGTCGGGGCGCTGCCACATGCCGGCGATCTCCAGGCAGTTGGGCCGGAAGAACTGATCTTCGAGGCCGAAGAAATTCGTGCCTCCATACGTGGGCCAGCCGAACCCGCCGGCGCCGAACTCACGCTTCGCCGCCCGCATCGCCGCGATCAACTCGTCATACGTTTGCGGGACAGCCAGTCCCAGCTCTTCCAGCATGTAGCCGTTGAACAGGATCGAGTTCTGCGGATCACGAAACGCAAACCCTTGATGCACCATGTAATAGGAGTCAAGATCGCCGTTCTGCTTTTCGTTGTACAACCGGAACACCGGGTCGTCGAATATCTCATCGAGAATCGGATACCGCTCCGGTTCCGCGTCCACCATCTCCTTGAGATCGATCACGAGCCCGTCGTTGATCCAGTCCCGCCACGTCGGAGCCGGCATTCTGACGCCGACCCAGTTCATCACGATGTCGCCGATGTCGCCCGATGCCATGCCGGTCAGCACGGTTTCGAAGTTCCCGGGCGTGGAGGGGAATTCCAGCTTTACGTTGAACTTCTCTTCGATGTACTTCCACACCACGTCGTGTTCCTCGATATATGCCATGTCATAGACGTTGGCATCCTGACCGGGGTAGTGGTAGGAGATCGTCACCGGCCGCATGTCCGCGTCGGTTGTCTCCGTCGTTGGCGACGCGAATGCCAGCGTCGTCGCGGCCAGAAAGGCCGCTACCGGAACGAGCATTGATCTTTGCATTTTCTATTCCTCCAAAGTTGTGCTCGATACGCGTTCTCGTCATCTTGCGTACGCGACGCCGGCCTGTTGCCGGAGCCCGCCCACGCAACCACGTGAAGCTGCAAACGCATCACCTCCTTCCGCACGCGTGCGGTACAGTCGTCATTCCTTCACGGCGCCGATCAGTATCCCTTTGGCAAAGTGGCGCTGAAGAAACGGATACAGCATCATGATCGGTGCCATTGCGAGTACGATCGTGGTCATGACCAGTTGCTTCGGCGGCGGTAGTCCCTCCTCCTCCACATACATCTGCCCGGATGCCGAGCGCAGCGTGTAGATCGGATCTTCGAGCACCCTCTGCAGCAGGCTCACGAACGGCATGAGCTTCGGCTCCCGCACGAACATCAGAAAGCTGTAGTAATCGTTCCAGTGAAACACCGCCTCGAACAGGAAGATCGCGGCGATCATGGCCTTGGACAGCGGCATCACGACCAGAAAGAAGGTTCGGAACTCGGTCGATCCATCGATGAGAGCCGCATCTTCCAGCTCCGCAGGCACGGAGTATGAAAAGAAGTTGCGCATGATGATAAAGTGTCCGGTGTTCAGAACGAAGGGCAGAATCATCGCCCAAAAGGTCCTGATGAGGCCTAACTGGACCAAGAGGAGATAGGTGGGAATGAGGCCTCCTCCAAAGAAGAGGGTGAACACCATCAACACGTTGAGCGTCCGCGTTCCCACGACGTACCGTTTCGAGACGCCGTACGCGAACATCGCCGTGATGCAGACCGCGAGGGTGGCGCCCAGGCCGGTCTTGACCACGGAAATGGTCATCGTGCGCAGGAATATCTCGTGGCCACCGACCACGATGGCGTGGTAGTACTCGAAGGTCGGTCGCAGCGGCGGCAGGAGAAACAGCTTCCTAGTGATGTACTCCGCGTACGGAGTCATGGAGACGATGAATACGTACCACATCGGGTACAGGCTGAGGAGGGCAAAGAGCCCCACGAAACCGATGACCGCGACATCGAGGAGGTTGAAGCCGAGCACCTGTTTCAGCATCTCAGCATCCTCGGGACCGATCGAGCGCGGCCTCCCCTGCGACCGGAGGTCATCTTCAGAATATCCCCATCACGTTCATCTTCGTGATGATCCGGTTGGTGAGGACGACCATCGCCAAGCCCAGAACGTTGAACACCAGGCCGAGCGCGGCCCCCATCTCGAATTTGCCTGCCAGCAGCCCCCTTCGATAGAGATAGGTCGACAGCACGTCGCCGGTATCCCACACGGCGGGATTGTAGAGGTTGAAGATCTGATCGAAGTTGGATGCGAAGAGGTTGGCGACGTTGAGGATGAGCAGCACGGCGATGGTGGGCATGATCCTCGGCAGGTAGACGTGCCACATGAGGTGGCCGCGATGCGCGCCGTCGCACACCGCGCTTTCGATCAACTCGGGGTTCACCGTCGAGATGGCAGCCAGGTAGATGATCGTGGCGAATCCGGCGGTTTTGAGGATCCCGGTGATGACGACGATGGCCCGGAAGTACTCGGGAACGGTGAGCCAGTATCGGGGACGTACGCCGAACAGCCCGACGATGATGTTGAGGAAGCCGTCGGGATCCGGGTGGAGCATCCTCGAAACGATGGCGGCAAACACGACCCACGACACGAAATGCGGTATGTAGACGAACGTTTGACTGGTTCGCTTGAACCATCCCGCCTTGACTTCGTTCAACATCAGGGCGAGCAGGATGACGAACGGAAAGCCAATAACGATGTTGTACGTGTTGATGATCAGCGTGTTGAGGATGACCTTGTAGAAGTACGGCTCCTGGAAGAGGACCTGGAAGTTTTGCAGCCCCACCCAGGGACTCGCCAGGATTCCCTTGCGCATGTTGAGGTCCTTGAATGCGACCAGCAGCCCGTACATGGGTACGTACTTGAAGATGACCATGCAGATGATGCCGGGAAGCATCAGCATGTGGATGAACCAGTGACGGCGGATGTTCTTGATCACCGCACCGACTGAGCGCGGCTGCGCGGACACCGGGAGCCGCGCGATGCGCCGATCCTCTACACGGGTGCTCAGGGGACGAGCCCTCCTCGGTTAGCGAATCGTCACTTGTAGTCGCAGCGCGTCCGCGATGTCAAGGGACCGTCAGCCGGCGCAGCCGGCGGGTGGCGTGAAGCGCCGGCCGGGGAGCAGGGGTGTACGAGTGGTTCCGTGCCGGCGCGGCCGGAAACCGGAGACGGTCCCTTGCGCCAGAGGTGGGTCCGCGAGACAGTGAAGCGGCCGGAGGATTGATGATGGTGGACGCGGACGCTCCGTCGGGTCTGGCGGATCTGGAGCGGGACGGCTTCCTGCTCGTGCCGGGCGCGCTCGATGAGGAAGCCGTGGCGTGGTGGAAGGGGACGCTCTACGACCTGCACCGCCGCGGCGTGAACGAGATCGACAACTCGGTCGGCAACGTCGCGTTCGAGAGCCTGCTGAAGCTGGCGCCCGAGCAGTCGCGGCTGCTGGTCGGCCACCCGAGCGTCGCGCCATACCTCAGGGCCATCCTCGGCAAGCAATGTCAGCTCCGCTCGCTGCGCGCGCACATGAACCCGCGCGCCTACCTGCAGGAGTGGCACATGGACTTCGGCGACTACCAGTACCAGGAGCCCAAGTCGGAGGCGGGACGGCCGCTGCGCGCGCTGTGCATGAACACCACCTTCTACCTGACCGACAACACACCGGAGCGCGGGCGCCTCACGTTCCTCACCGGCTACGTCGACCGCCGGCTCCCCGACGAGATCCTGCCGTACGTCCGCTACACCGACGTTCGCAGCAACCGCTTCCAGGCGTGGTGCGACGGGCAGCCGCAGGCGCACCTCTATCCGATGGCCGGCGACGCGGTGGTGTTCTTCAGCCACATACCGCACCAGGGCGCCAAGTTCGGGGATGACCCGGAAGACGACATCCGCGCCAATCTGGTGCTGCACTACCAGCAGAACCCGATGTATCCGGGCATCCGCTTCGTCAGCACCCCGGACCTGACGCTGGACGCGCTCGGCTACGCCGGCACCTTCCCGTTCGCGGAAGCGTAGACGCGGTCCCGCCATGCAACACGTGGGAGTGGTCGGCGTCGGCGACATGGGGATCGGCCTCGCCGCCAATCTGATCAAGGCGGGGTATCCGGTCACCGGCTTCGACAACTGCGCCTCCCTGATCATGCAACGCCGCTTCCGGGGCACCGGCAGTCACATCGGCACCATGTACAAGGACCTGTGCATCTCCATGGACGTGGCGCGCGCCAACGGCGTGCCGATGTTCACCGCGGCGGCGGCCAAGGAGCTGTTCCAGGCCGGCATCGCCCGCTTCCCGGGGGAGGACAACCAGGCGATCGTCAAGATCCTGGAGGAGTTCGCGGGGATCGAGGTACGCGGCGCAGAGGAACTGCGCGGCCCGGAGGAAGAACGATGAAGCTGGGCGTCATCACCGACGGCATCAGCCAGGACCCGCGGACGGCCTGCCGCGCGCTGGCCGAGCACGGGATCGAGTACGCGGAGCTGCAGTTCGTGCTCGGCAAGGAGGTGGGCGAGCACTCAAGCGGCGAGGTGGCGCAGATCAAGGCTGCCCTGGGCGAGCACGGGCTGCGCGTGGCGTGCATCTCCCGCCACAACTTCAACGGCATCCCGTGGGACACGCCGCTCGACGACGAGCTGATCGCCCGTCACCGCGCCGGCCTGGAGCGCTGCTTCGCGCTGGCCGCCGAGCTCGGCAGCCCGCTGGTGCGGGTGATGAGCTGCCGCAAGGAGATGATCCTGTTCGGCGATCAGGGCGCCGAGAACTGGGTGGTCAAGAACGGCGCGTGGCAGGCGCAGGTGCGCATCATGGAGATTGCCGTGCGCATGGCCGAGCGGGCCGGCACCGACCTGGTGGCGGAGACCGAGAACGGCGGCATGATCACCTCCTGCTTCCTGGCGTCCCGGCTGATCGGGGAGCTGGGCTCCTCCCGGCTGGGGATCCTGTGGGACCCGGCAAACTCCCTCTACTGCACCGAGGAGCCGTTTCCCACCGGCTACGAGCGAGGCCGCCGCCACATCCGCCACATCCACGTCAAGGACGTGCGCGTCGACATCCCGCGCGCCACGGTGCAGTTCCGCGCCCTCGGCACCGGCCATCTTGCCCCCTACCTGGTGGACATCGCCGCCGCCCTGCGCCGCGACGGCTACCCCGGCGTGGTCTCCCTGGAGGCCAACTATCAGCCCTACGGCGGTGCGCCGGCATCCGGCTTCGCCGCCTCGGTCGAGCACTTCCGCCGCGTCTTCGGGGCCGGGCCGTAACGCGTGTTCGCCCGCGTGCCGGACTCGTCTTGAAGCACGACGCGGGCCACCCGTCCGTGTCTCGCCGGGTGCTCATCCCCGTCGAGACGCCGTGGGTCGATGCCCCGGACGAGCTCGGCTATGGCCTGAGCATCCTGCTCACCAACACCGTGTATGCGAGCGTGGAGGGCCGCGAGCTGCTGCAGTTGTACTCCCTGCAGGTCCACTCCGACACGACCGGCACGGTGTACGCGCGGCGCAGCCGGGACAACGGTGCGAGCTGGGATGCTCCGGAGGTCGTTCATCGGCCACATCCCGGTTCGCGCGGGGTCCATCGATGGGGGGAGGCGTGCCTGTTCCTGGACGAGGAGACCGACCGACTCCTGCACGTCTTCAACGATCAGCACTACCCGGACGAGACATTCTCCGGGCCGGCCAAGCGCTACACCCGCATCATGCTGCGCCACAGCGGAGACGGCGGACGCTCCTTCTCCGCACCCGCGCCCCTCGTGGTCCGCGGCGGGGACGCAACCCGTTGGGCGCCCGGCACCGTCTACGGCGAGAACTGCATGCAACTGTCGTTCTGTGCCCCGCTACGGCTCGGGGACGGCACGCTGCTCCTGCCGGCGTGCCGCATACCGCTGCGCAGCGACTACCGCGACTTCGCCGGCATCCGCTGGGAGGCCGGCTGCTTCCGCGGTACCCGACGCGCCGGCGAGCTGCAATGGGAGCTGGGCGGCATGCTCGCCATCGACGCCGGGCGCTCGACCAGGGGGCTGGACGAGCCGACCGTGGCCGAGCTTGCCGACGGTCGCATCATGATGGTCATGCGCGGCAGCAACCACCGGGCGCCGCACCGGCCGGGGCGCAAGTGGCTGGCCCTGTCCTCGGACAGCGGCCGTACGTGGGATCGGCCGCGCCCGTTAAGCTTCGTGGACGGTACCCCGTTCTACTCCCCGGCTGCCGGCTCGCGACTGGTGCGCAGCTCGGCCACCGGCCGGCTGTACTGGATCGGCAACATCCTGGAGGCCAATCCCGATGGCAACCGGCCGCGCCATCCTCTGCAGATCGCAGAGGTGGACGAGGCGATGCCGGCGCTACGGCGTGAGACCGTGTACGCGATCGACGACTGCGGCCCCGGTGACTCGCCATGGCTACAGCTATCGAACTTTCGGGTCCACGAGGATCGTGCGACCGGAGAGTTCGTCGTCATTCTAGCTCGCCTCCAGCAGCATGGCGAGCAGGATCACACGTCGCCCGCGTACGAGTACCGGATTCGTGTGTGACGCGCTCGACAACGAGGGGGCTGATCACACGAAGGACGAGGTCACGCAGCCGAGGACGCAACCGCTGGTGGTGGCCGGCGCGTGGTGTCGTGCTTTGTCCGCGGATGGGGTAGCGTAGCGGTCACGAGCATCCGTGATTTCCGCCGCCTCGACACCCTCGCCAGCCGATCCGGTCGCCGCCTGGGTGGATGCCGCGCGCCGGACGCTGCAGGCGGGGGGCAGCCTGCGCGAGGCCGACCTCGACCGGCTGCTGGCCGACGCCCGCGGCTCCCGCTGCCGGCTGCGGCAGCGGCTGCTGTATCTGCACACCGTCAACCCGAGCATCTATGCCGACTTGGTGGCCGCCGCCATCCATGAACCGGTCACCGGAGCGGTCACCGAGATCGATCCGCAGGCCTCCGAGATGCCCTACCGCAGCGTCCACGACGCCATCGTGGATGGCTGGCGGGTGGTCCACTTTCCGCAGCAGCGGGCGCCGTTCGACGATCGCGAGATCGACGTCATAGGGCACGAGTTCATCCTCGAGAAACTGGAGGAGTTCGATGACTGATCTCCGCACGCAGTCGCCGCGGCTGCTCTCGGACGACGAGGTGCTGCACTTCGTCACCCACGGCTATCACCTGCTGCACCCGGAATATCCGGCGGTCCTCAACGAGGCGATCGCCGAGCAGTGCGGGCAGGTGAAGGGCGTGGGCAACGAAATACTCGCTCACGTCCCGTTGCTGCACGAGGTCTACGCCCACCGGGAGGTGCGCGGGGCGTTGATCAGCCTCCTCGGCAGCGACTACGTGATGAACGGCCATCGCCACCTGCACGTCACCGCGCCGGGCTCACGCAGTCAGAGCTGGCATCAGGACGGCACCAACGTGCGCCATCACCAGGTCTGGTGCGTCCTGGCGATGTACTACCCGCACGAGGTGCCGCTGGAGCAGGGACCGACCATGATCATGCCGGGCACCCACTTCCGCAACGCCCCCACCGAGCGGATGGCGACCTACGCCAACATCAAGGACCAAGTGGCCCTGGCGGTGCCGGCAGGGACCGTGGCCATCACCCACTACGACCTGTGGCACGCCGCCAGCCGCAACCTGACCGACCGCGAGCGCTACATGCTCAAGTTCCTGTTCGACCGGCAGTCTGCTCCGACGGAGCCGACCTGGAACCACGATCCGGAGACGGTCGCGGAATTCGCTCACCGCCGCATCCGAGCGCACGTCGGTCCGGTCGACCACTCCTCCGACCACTACAAGGAGTGGGAGCTGCGCACCGAGATGTGGCAGTGGATGCTCGGCCGGCCGGCGCCGGTGCCGGCGGGGGCCTTCAAGGACATGCTCGGGTAGGAGCCCGCCGGTTGGCCAGCCGGCGCGAGGTCAGAGGGACAGGTTCAAGAACCCGGATCTCGTCAGTCCCAGACCACTGCGACACCCGGATACTGCCTGATCTCACGGTCCGGGGTGAGAATGGGGGCGCCGGTGGTGAGGGACGTCGCGATGATGATGCGGTCCGCGGGATCCTTGTGCAGCGGCGGCAGCGATGTCGAGCGCTCGGCGATGCGCCAGTCGACCGGTAATTCCTGGACTCCATGATGCTCGAGTGCCCGGGCAATCCAGTCAGCCGGGGGGAGCGGCAGGTGCAGAGCGCCGCGCCGGTGCTTGATGCCGATCTCGAAGGCCGTGATCGCCGAGATGAACAGATTGCCCGGGTTATCGGTGATCGCCCGGCGCACGCTGCCGGGCAGCTCCCGAGGCGTGGAGGCGAGCCAGAGCAGGGTACAGGTGTCGAGCAGCACCGCTACGAGTCCGGCCAGTCCTCTTCCGCCAGCGGTGCGACGGGGTCTTTGTGGAACACGACTCCCGCCAGGAGCGGGTCCGGTTGCAAAGGGTCGCCCTCCGTCGCGCTGATGGGGCCGATCTCGGCTACCGGCTTGCCGTTGCGGCACACCCTGATGCGCTCGCTGCGCTCCTCCACCAAGCGCAGCAACTCGGAGAGCCTAGTCTTCGCTTCATGCGTGTTCACGACCAACATGAACTTAGTTTGGTTTAGTTCAATATAGGGGTCAATCGCGGCAGTGTGGTGCCGCGAACCGGGTTCCGCGTGCTGATTCCGGATGCGTTACCTTTGCCCCGTGGGAAACAACCTGGAGCGGTATGCGGACCTCGCGATCGGCGTCGGACTCAACCTGCAGCCCGGACAGCGACTGGTCATTCGCTCGCCGATCGAGGCGGTCGAGTTGACCCGGGCCCTGGCGGCGCGGGCGTACGATGCCGGTAGCCCGTACGTGGATGTCTCCTATCACGACGACGAGCTGGACCTGGTGCGCTTCCGGCATGCGCCGGACGACTCGTTCGAGGAGTTTCCCGCGTGGCGAGTGCGGGGCATGCTGGAGCGGGCCGAGCAGGGCGCCGCGTTTCTCACCGTCGCCGGCGGCAATCCCGACCTGCTCAAGGAGCAGGAACCGGAGCGGGTGGCGACCGCCCTCCGCGTCGCATCCGAGCAGTTGCAGCCGTTCAGGCGCGACTACATCAGCACCATGCGGGTGAGCTGGTGCGTGATCGCGGCCGCGGTTGCCCCGTGGGCGTCACGGGTGTTCCCGGAAGCGCCGGCGCACGAGCAGGTGGATCGCCTGTGGGACGCCGTCTTCCGGGCGTGCCGCGTGGATCAGCCGGACCCGCGGGAAGCGTGGCGGCGTCACATCGATGCGCTGGAGGCGCGGCGCGAGCACCTGAACGCGCGGGCCTACACCGCGCTCCGCTACGCCGCGCCCGGCACCGAGCTCACCGTCGGCCTGCCCGACGGCCACGTCTGGAAGGGCGCTGTCGACCGGAACGCGCAGGGTACGCCCTTCGTGCCCAACATCCCGACCGAGGAGGTGTTCACGATGCCGCACAGCCGGCGCGTGGACGGAACGGTATCCGCGACCAAGCCACTGAACTACGGCGGCCGGCTGATCGAGAACTTCAGCCTGACCTTCGAGCGGGGCAGGGTGATCGGCGTCCAGGCGGAGGCGGGAGCCGAGGTGCTGGAGAAGCTGATCGCGACCGACGACGGCGCCGCCCGCCTGGGTGAGATCGCCCTGGTGCCGCACCGCTCGCCCATCTCCAGCTTCGGCCGGCTGTTCTACCACACCTTGTTCGACGAGAACGCCTCCAGCCACGTCGCCCTCGGCCAGGCGTACGCGGTGTGCCTGCGCGGCGGAGAAGCGATGTCGGAGCAGCAGCTCGCGGCCGCGGGCGCCAACTCCAGCGCCACGCACGTGGACTTCATGATCGGATCGGACCGGATGGACATCGACGGCGTGCTCGCAGACGGCTCCACCGAACCGGTGATGCGCGCCGGCGAGTGGGCGATCCCCGTCGTCAACCGTAGCGGCGCCACCGGACGCCGCGGGGGCTCATCGGCCGCGGAGGACGTCGGCGGGATGCTCGGGGAAGCCGGTGATGCCCCGCGACCGGTCGAACTGGTAGATCCGCTCGCCCCGCCACACCCACGGCTCGAACGGAAGCGCTCTGAGGTCCTCGCCGTCCAGGGCGTCGAGCGCGCCGGCGCGGCGGCACGCGGCCACCGCCTTCGCGCGCAGCTCGGCCGCCACGGCGGCGTGCGAGCCGGCGCGGTTGCGGAGCTCGTCCGGATCCTTCTCCAGGTCGAAGAGCTGCTCGCGGCCGCCGTTGGCGAAGAAGACGTACTTCCAGCGTCGGTCGCGCACCATGACCTTGCACTCGCCGGTGCCGGGCAGTCCGTACCAGCCGATCAGGGTGTCGCGCGACGGCGCCGAGCCGTCGAGCCCGCCCAGCACGTCGATGCCGTCGCGGAGCTGGGGGCGTCCGGCGGCGGTGGTGGCGATGCCGAACAGGTCGGTCAGGCACACCAGCTCGGCGCGGCGCTCGTCGCAGGCCAGGCGTGCCGGCCAGCTCACCAGGAACGGGACGTGGGCGCTGGCCTCGAAGAAGCTCTCCTTCTGCCAAGCGTGGTGGTCGCCCACGTGGTCGCCGTGGTCGGAGAAGAAGCAGATCAGCGTGTCTTCGGCGTCCTCGCGTGAGTCGACCGCATCGAGGATCCGGCCCAGGCAGTCGTCGATGTACGAGATCTCGCCGTAGTAGCGCGCCTTGAGGATGCGGGCGTGCGGGTCGTTGATGTCCTCCGCCCAGATCAGGTGGTTCATGCGCGGGATCTGCTGGTCCATGTGGTCGGTGGCGAGGTCGCCGCGCACGGGGTCCGGCAGGCGGTCCGGGTCGTACATGCGGTTGAACGGGATCGGCGGGGCGAGGGGAGGGTGCGGGCCGATGAACGACACGAATCCGAACCAGGGCCGGCCGTCGCCGACGCGGATCTGCTCGACCGCGCGGTCGGCGGCCCACGCCTCGACGGCGCAGTCGGCCGGCTGCGCGCTCGTCTGCGGCATGTAGTACATCTCCGTGCGCTCGCCCATGAGCTGCTCCAGGTGGCCGTACTCGGGGTGCTCGCGGGCAAGCCACGCCGCGTAGGCGTCGGTGGCGCGCTCTTCGGGCGAGGAGTACAGCTCCTCGCTGTGCAGGTGGACGTCGTAGCCCAGCGGCTCGCGGCCGGGACTGGAGTGGAACTTGCCGATGCCGAAGGTGCGGTAGCCGAGCTGGCGCATGACCTTGGCCAGATAGGGTCCGCAGCGGCCCTCGATGGTGTCGGCCTGGCCGGGCGCCGGCCCGGAGATTCGGTTGCTGAAGATCCTGGTGGCCGGCGGCTCGCAGCCGGTGCGGATCGTGTAGCGGGCAGGCACGCAGACCGGGCAGGTGGAGTAGGCGTTGGTGAAGCTCGCCCCGCGCCGCACCAGCCGGTCCAGGTTGGGCGTGTGGATGTGCCGGTTGCCAAGGCCGGCGATCGTGTCGAACCGCTGCTGGTCGGTCATGACGAAGAGCACGTTCGGCCGTTCTTTCATTCCTTCTCTCCCTCGGGCATTCCGTGACCGCGAGATTGACGGAGGTCTACCACGCGCTGGCAGATCGGCGCGCGCGGTACAGGGAATTCTCACGCACCGCAAGGAGATCCGACGCGATGACGGCGAGGTCGGAAAAGAACGGCTCCTCATCGGGCCGTTCGCGCCAGCGGACCGTGTCGAACAGGTGTCTCGGGAAGGATCGTACGAGGTCCGCCACGGTAGCCGCGTCGATCCCGACCTCTTTCGCGGTAGCCTCGGCCAGAACGTCGGACCAGTGGAACGCCTTATGGGTGCAGATTGCCCAGAGGTCGACGATATCCTTGCTCTCCAACCGGTACATTGCCGTGACCTTGTTCGACAGGATGTTGCGCAGGGAGTCGATCCGCGGAAAGAGAGTCCCGCACACCACCGCTCCAAACCGGGGTGCGCTGTCGTTGACGAAGTCGACTTTCAGGGTAGCCTCGTTCGCGGTGATCAGGACCCGGGCGTACTGGTCGTTGCGGACGAACGCATCTGCTTCGAACCGATAATCTCGCTCTCGCAGGGTTGTGACCGCTCGGTCGACGTAGCCGCCGAAGCCGGTATCCTGGTTGACGAACAGGTCGAGATCCTCGGAATACCGGAACCCGAAGTAGTGTCTATGTAGTGCGGTACCACCGGTCAGATAGAACGGAGCTTCGCAAGCGGCGAGCGTGGTCAGCACTCCATTCTGCAGGGGGTACAGGATCTCCTCGTAGTAGGCCTCGGATTCGTGCATAGCGCTCCCGCAAGGACGGTGGCCAGAGCCGCGCAATCGCCTCTGGAGTCAACAGCGCCCGGACTTCGTCGAGCGTCAGCGCTGTCACGATGCGCTGCCACGGCATCGTCTGCAGCATCCGCACGAACAATGCCGGTCTGTCGAGATGGCCGACCCGTTCGCGACTACCGCGCAGTACCTCCGCCACGTCCTCGGGATGGTAGCGGTAGTCCCATACGATTGTTCTCGCAATGCGGGTCAGTTCCCGATCGTCCACTGTATCAGTGTATTCCCAATCGGCGGCGCTGCCAAAGCGAGGTCGCCGACTTCGGCGTCCGCGGTCAGGGCGTGCGCGCCGGCGGCGGCGGGGCCTCGTCGACGGCCAGGTGGGCGCCACGGCGCTCCACCTCCCGCCGAACCTCCAGGGGATCGAGATCGGCGGCGTTGGCGCCGCGCGAGGCGGCCATGGCCGCGCCGATGCCGGCCGCTAGCCCATCATGGAGCAGGTGGTGGTGACGCGCGCGGAGGACAGCGCGAGCTGGTCCGCCGACATGCAGCGGCCGGCCATCAGCAGGTTGCGGCCGTCGCGCGCGACCGCGTCGTCGAACTCGCGCCCGGCGCGCAGATCGTCGACGCGCAACTGGTAGCGGCCGACGATCCGGTACCCCTCGCGGATGCCGATGATCGGCGAGCAGTGATCGAAGCGCCAGTCCTTGCCCTCGACCGCCTGGAAGTAGGACAGCACCTCCAGCATGCGGCGCCGCGCCGCGATCTCCGCGGCGGTCATGCTCTCGGTGTCGGTGGAGTCGAACATCGGCACCTTGACCTTGATCGCCCTGCCGCGTAATCGAAATAGCGGTATGAAGGCCGTCAGCGGCACGAGCTGCGCCGGACGGGTTCTGACGACATCGCGCACGACGGGCACTCGGGCACGAACTGGCCGTAGAGTCGCTGTCCACTGGTCTGCCGCTTTGGAGGCCGGCGATGTCAGTCATCCAGATCAGCAATGACCGGAGCGCACTCGGAGGGGAGCAGGCCATCGATCGGTTTACGATAGTCCATATCGACCCGGACGTCGCGAACACGATCGACGACTCGCCTGGTGCCAAGGATGAGGTCAAGCCTGACGCCGTACCTCAAACTGTCACGATTCCAGCGATAGTTCCAGTACGTGAACCGATCGCGGCCATCGGGGTGCCGGTGAGCGTAGAGGTCCACGAAACCGGCATCCAGCAATGCCGATAATTCGGACCGTTCCTCGTCGGTGAAGTTCAGGGCGTTTGGATTCCGCGCGCCGGTGGATGTGTCGCGATCCTCCGGTACGACGTTGAAGTCGCCGCAGAGCACGCGCCGGGCTGACCGGCGGTGCGTTGCCGCGACGTGCTCCCGCAGGCTCTTGAGCCATGCGAGTTTGGGCGCGAGACCCTCAACGTTTCCGTACGGCGCATAGACCGACGACAACTCAAGGCCGTCTACCGCGACCGTCAGCAGTCGCGCGCCGAGATCGTCCTGGCCCGGGAGACCTTTCCGGACGACCGTGGGCTTCCTGCGGCTCAGAATACCGACACCGTATTCGCCCTTGCGGCAGTAGGCTGTCGCGTGATAGCCCGCGGATTCGAATTCCCGAGCCGGGAACTCCCCGTCGGGCACCCTGATCTTCTGCAGCCCGACCAAGTCCGGCTTGCGTTCGGCCAACCAGCGCAGGATATATTGCAGCCTCGCCTGAACGCCGTTGACGTTCCACGTCGCGATTCTCATGGTCTCAGCGACCTCAGTTCGAGTCGCATCTCCTGTTCTCCATGGACCCGCCAGCCCGTGTGTTGGCAGCCCACTTTGCGGTAAGAGCGGCGCGGTACTCGCCCGGTACATAGCTGGCGAGGAGGTCCGTCGCCTTCGGATTAGCCCGGCAGCGGCGACGTGCGCCGGTCTGCGGCGCGCCGCCGGGGACACGGCGCGGGGCGCGCTCCCGGACGGCTGACGGGATCGATTGACACCCGCAGGGGCGCGCAACAGGCTCGCGGTGCATGGGTCCGAAACGCCCCAACATCCTGCTCATCATGAGCGACCAGCAGCGCTGGGATACGCTCGGAAGCTACGGCTGCCGTGCCATCCCCACGCCAGCCCTGGATTCGCTTGCGGCCGGCGGGGTGTCGTTCGAGCGCTGCTACGTGAATGCTACCATCTGCACGCCGAGCCGCGCCTGCATGCTGACCGGCAAACCGCTGCCGGGGCACGGCGTGTACCGGCTGCACGACACGCTGCCCGACGACCAGGTGCTGCTGCCGGCGCACTTGGCGCGCCTCGGCTACCAGACGGCGCTGGTGGGCAAACTGCACGTCTCCGGGCACGCGGTGGAGTCGGCGCGCCGCCACCCCCACGACGGCTTCGAGCGCTACGAGTGGTGCAACGATCCGCGGCTCCATCTCGACTCGCCGTTCAACGCCTACGCCGCGTGGCTGCGCGAGCACCACCCGGAGTTTCTGCACCGCCTCGAGTCAGGGCCGCAGGACCACCATCCGGCGGAGGCGCACCTCAGCACCTGGGCCGCCGAGCGCGCCCTCGCCTTCCTCGCCGAGCGGGATTCGGCGCGGCCCTTCTTTCTCAACGTGAGCCTCTTCGATCCGCACTCCCCTTACTTCGACTATCCGCCCGAGGCGGGCGGCCTGGTGGACCGCTCCGCCATCGATGCGGTGCGCCCGCTGACTACGGCGCACGAGCCGGTCCCGAGCGCGGTGGAGCGGGAGCGGGAGGGGTTCCGACGCCGCTACGGCAGGCACTCAGGCGGTCGCGATCTGGCCGACGTGCGGCACGGCTACCTCGCATCGGTCGCCTTCCTCGACCGGCAGGTGGGGCGCATCCTCGCCGAACTGGAGCGGCGCGGTCTCTCGGACAACACCCTGGTGCTGTTCGTGTCCGACCACGGCGACATGATCGGGGACTACGAGCTCATCACCAAGGGCGCCTACTTTTACGACCCCTGCACCCGGGTGCCGATGATCCTGCGCCTGCCGGAGGGCGAGGGGGCCGGCGCGCGGGTGAGCGAGCTGGTGCAGCCGCACGACCTGGCAGCCACCTTGCTGCACGCCGCCGGGCTGCCGGCTGCCGAGACCGCCGCACTGATGCCCGAATCGCAGGACCTGGCGGCGCTGGCGCGCGGCGAGGTGGCGGCGCCCCGCGACTATGCGGTCACGATGTACCGCAACTCCGGCTACGGCAACCGCGGCTACTGGGACCCGCCGATCTACGGCACCATGTTCCACGACGGCCGCTACAAGCTGTCGCTGTTCCACGATCCCGAGGCGCGCCGCGAGCCGGAGGGCGAGCTGTACGACATGGCAGCCGATCCGACCGAAACCACCAACCTCTGGAACGACCGGGGCCACGCCACGCGCCGCGACAGCCTGATCGCCCGGCTGCACGCGACCCTGGTGGCCAGCGAGATGCGGCACGTTGCCGGCCGCGGCGGCACGAGCTGGCCGGCCGGGAGGAGCCTGGCCGGCTGAACGGCTTGCCTTCCGCGGGGCAGGTCAGCCCGTGCGCACCGGCGCCGGCGGCGGCTCGTCGACGGCGAGGTGGGCGCCGTGGCGCTCCACCTCACGCCGTACCTCCACGGGATCGAGGTCGGCGGCTCCGGCGCCGCGCGAGGCGGCCATCGCCGCGCCGATGCCGGCCGCCTGGCCCATCATCGAGCAGGTGGTGGTGACCCGAGCGGAGGACAGGGCGAGCTGGTCCGCCGACATGCAGCGGCCGGCCATCAGCAGGTTGCGGCCGTCGCGTGGGACCAGGCAGCGGAACGGGATCTGGTAGGGAGGCACGTACAGCTCGTCCTTGGGGAGGATGTAGGTGCGCTTGTCGTCGTCTGGCTTGTGGCCGTCGAGGTAGAACACGCCGCGGGCCACGGCGTCGTCGAACTCGCGCCCGGCGCGCAGATCGTCGACGCGCAACTGGTAGCGGCCGACGATCCGGTACCCCTCGCGGATGCCGATGATCGGGGAGCAGTGATCGAAGCGCCAGTCCTTGCGCTCGACCGCCTGGAAGTAGGACAGCACCTCCAGCATCCGGCGGCGCGCCGCGATCTCGGCCGCGGTCATGCTCTCGGTGTCGGTGGAGTCGAACATCGGCACCTTGACCTTGATCGCCCGCCCGCGCGGACCGTTGGGCCAGTTGGGGCTGGTCATCGGCAGGTCATCGCGCTCGCGGATCGGCTGGAACCAGCCGTTGGGGAGCTGGTCGGCGACCGGCTCGCCCATCTCCCGCACGAAGAACATCAGGCTCATAGGGAGCTGGAGCTCGTCCTCGGCGCGCCCCTTCTCGACCGCGTAGCCGGCGGCCTTGGCCACCAGCCCGTCGCCGGTGCAGTCCACGAAGTGGCGAGCGCGCAGCGCCTCCGGTCCCGACGGGCCGGCCACGATCGCCTCCGCCAGCCGGCCGTCGCGCTCGATCACGTCGACGAAACGGGTGTGCAGCAGCAGCTTGACCCCGCGCGCCAGCAGCACCTCCTGCAGGATCACCGCCAGGATCTCGTGATCCAGGACCCGCGACTGGCAGCCGCCGTAGGAGAACGGCTGGTAGGGGACGATGGCGTCGAAACGCGCCAGGTGGCCCAGGATCTCGTCGAACACCTCGCCCTGACCGGCGGTCTCCCCGCAGAAGTTGGCGACTCCGCCGACCGTCATGTTGCCGCCGGTTACCCCGAAGCGTTCCACCAGCACTACCGACGCGCCACTGCGGGCGGCGGCCGCCGCCGCGCTCACCCCGGCGATGCCGCCGCCGATCACGGCGACGTCCGCCTGGTAGCGCACCGGAACGCTGCGGCTCCAGCTTACTCGTTCAGTGTTTCCCTGCATGTCCCGGCATGATACCGAGCCTCGCAGCCCGGCGTCGGTCCGGCGTTGAGCCGGGCGAGGAGTGCGGGATCGGCGTGCGGCGCGAGGTTGATGGTCTCCGCCGGATCGGTGCGGTGATCGTAGAGCTCCTCGGCCTCGATGTGGCCGGCCGAGTCGAGAAAGCGGGTGTAGCGGTGGTCGGCGGTGCGCGTGGAGTAGGCCGTCAGCCCGCCGCGGCGCGCCTGCGCGAACACCGCCGGCTTGCCCGGCGCCACGGGGTCACCCAGGAGCGGCAGCAGGCTGCTTCCTTCCGCCCAATCGGGGACCGGGATGCCGGCTAGCTGCAGCAGGGTGGGCATCAGGTCGACGTGCTCGGTGAGGCCCGTGACCCGTTGGCCGGCCGTGCTGCCCGGAACGCGCAGCAGCAGCGGCACCTGCAGGTCCGGTTCCCACGTCACTCCCTTGCCCCAGTGGCGGTGCTCGCCGAGGGCGAAGCCGTGGTCGGTGGTGAAGACGACCACCGTGTCCTGCGCCATCCGGGTCTCGTCGAGGGCGGCCAGGATGCGGCCGATCTGGGCGTCGACGTAGCTGACGGCGGCGTAGTGGCCGCGGCGCAGCTCTTCGGCCTGGCCCGCCGTGGGCTGCCAAGCCGCGCGGGCGCCCGGCAGGTGGTCGGTCTGCTCGTAGTACTGGAACGGCTCGTTGCCCGCCACCGCCAGCTCGGCCGCGAGCGGCGCGGGCCGCGGCGTGTCGTATCCCGCTTCGGCGCCGAAGTCGGTGCCGTCGTGCAGCCGCCAGTAGCGCTCCGGCGCCAGCCACGGCAGGTGGGTGTTGCAGAACCCGACGCCCAGGAACAGCGGCGCGGCCTCGCGGTCGGCTGCGTGCGCGCGCAGCACCCGGATCGCTTCGGCGGCGGCCTCGCCCGCGTAGTAGGCGTCGTCGTCCACCGGCGCGCGCTCGACCGGGCCGCCGCGCCAGCGCTTGAACTGGGTGGCGGCATCCGGCTCGGCGGCCAGCAGGGTCCGGAAGCGCTCCTCCATCAGGGCGCGGTTGGCAGCGGAGTGGTAGCGGCGCGCCCGCTCGCGGCAGTCGAAGTCGTCCGGGCACCAGGAAGGGACCTCGCCGGTGGCGGCGTACCACTGCGGCTCGCTCCAGCTCGGTGGATCGGCATCGTACTCGTGCATGACCTTGTGCAGGCTCACCGTCCGGTATCCGGCAGCGCGCAGCAGCTCCGGGATGGTGCGGATCCCGGGGAGCCGGCGGCGCAGGCCGGCGTAGAATTCCGTGCCGTCGTTTTCGTGGCGCTGCACGGTGTCGGGCCGGCAGCCGGTCATGAGACAGGTGCGCGCCGGCGCGCACAGCGGGAACTGGCAGAAGGCGTTCTCGAACAGGGTGGCGCGGGCGGCGAGCGCGTCGAGGTGCGGGGTCACGGCGCGCGGGTCGCCGTAGCAGCCGAAGCGCAGCGAGATGTCGTGCGTGATCAGGAACAGGACGTTGGGCCGTGCCCTCGCGGCACGGCCGGTCATGAGATGGTCGCCGGCCGGCGTTCCTTGCGCCCCGAATCCGTCGCCTGCGGCTCCGCTTTCGGCCCATCCCCACCTTCCGCTACGGAGTCCGCCGGGTTTGCCGCTGACGCGCCAACCTCGACAGACTCCTTGAGGGCGTCGATCAGGTCGGCGCTGTCGTGGTGCCAGGCGGCATCCGCGGCCTTGCCATGCTCGCCCGTGGCGACGATGGCATCCAGCGAACGGCGCAGACAGCGAATGGCGTTCCCGTCGACACAGGCCAGCAGCACCCCGTCCGCGGTCGCCGTCAGCGCACACGGACCGCTGCCGCCGGGGACCGCCACCGCGGTCTGCCGCCAGCGCCCGTCGGCGGCGGCCGTGCCCAGCACCACGCCCTCGCCGGTCGCCCACGCCGCCGCGTACAGGCGCGTGACGTCCTCCAGGCTCGTGCGGTCGTGCCCGGTCAGCGTCAGGGCCACCACGGCCGCTCCCGGCGCCGGCGGTTCAGGAAGCGCGTCGCCGTTGCTGCCGCCGGCGGCCACGCTCCGGGCGCGCCAACCGATGCCGCCGTCCGCCGACACCCAGCCGCGCCCGCCGGCCTGCAGCACCACTTCCGGCGGGTCATCGCACTCGGTCACCTCGTCGGCCATGGCCGGCACCTGCTCGAAGCCCTCCGTGCGGTTGCGTCCACCGTCCGCGACCGTCAACGCCAACTCGGCGCCGGCCTCCGCCGACACCCCGGAGTCCAGAGCCAGCGCCGGCTGCCAGCGTTCCTCGTGGCGGCGCAGCACACTCAGCGAGCCGTCCGCGGCACAGGCGACCAGCACCTCGCCGGTGGCCAGCTCGGCGACCGTCAGACCGGTGACGGGCGCCGCGACGGCGCCCGCCTGCTCGTCGTACCCGCGCCGTCGGCGCAGGTAGCTGTAGTAGGGGGCCAGGTCCAGACGCACCCCGGCACGGCGCAGGCGCGCGCGCAGCTCCGGCACGTCGACCGCGTCGACCGACCGCGCGGGCGCGCCCATCGCGGCCGCCACGCCGGCGGCGAAGCCGGTCTGCGCGCAGGTGCCCATGACCCGGAACGAACTGGTGGCCAGGTGGTCGCCGCCCAGGCAGCGGCCCGGCACCAGCAGGTTGGCGGCCCCACGCGGGCGCATGGCGCGCAGCGGGAGCTGGTGCGGCGGGCACTGCACGGTGACCCCGGTGCCGGCGCGCTGCACGACCGTGGGCCAGTGGTAGTCGGTGTGGTAGGAGCCCACCGCCACGCCATCGGGGAAGTGGCGTCCGGTCAGGATGTCGTCGTCGGTCACCTGGTAGACGGCCTCCACCCTGCGGCCCTCGCGGATGCCGATGTGCGGCGCCACCCACGCCAGGCGGTGGTTGGGGAAGCGCCTGCCCCGGTAGCCGTGCGTCTGCAGGTAGTGAACGACCCCCATCATCTGCCGCCGGCCGGCCTGCTCGGCCGCCGACAGCGACGCCCCGTCGGTGGCGTCGTGGCCGATCACCTTCATCTTCACGGTCACGTGGTAGCCGTGCGGGATGACCGTGATCATCGGCACGTCGTCATCGTCCCGATACACCGGGCAGCCGGGCGGCAGCACCGGCTCCACCTCCTCGCCCGAGTCGACCAGGGTGAAGTAGAGGCTCATCGGCAGTTGCAGCCGGCCGGCCGACTCGTCGACCGACGGCGGGTCGCCGGGCATCAGCACCGGCCCGCCCTTGCGGAACGGCCAGCCGCCGCGTGCCACGAGGTCGGCGTCGCCGGTGGCGTCCACGGCGACCGCGGGCTCGATGCGGGTCAGGCCGCTCTTGTTGGCCAGCACCACGCCGGACACGCGATCGCCCTCGCGCTGTACGCTCAATACCTGCGTGTGCAGCAGCAGCTCCACCCCCGCCTCGGCGAGCATCTCCTGCAGCACGAACTTGAGGCTCTCGCAGTCGAACGCCCGCCCGTCCCCGTTGGGCCGGTAGGCGGCGATGCCCCCGAAGGCGCCCAGCCGGCGCACCATCTCGCGCCAGCGGTCGTTGACGACGCGGGTCTCACCGCAGAAGGAATGGACGCCGCCGGCGGTCCCCTGACCGCCGACGAAACCGTGCTGCTCGACCAGCAGCACGCGCGCCCCGTGATCCGTCGCCCCGAGAGCTGCGTACACCCCCGCCACGCCGCCTCCGGCGACCAGCACGCCGACCGCCCGCTGCGCGCGCAGCGGCAGGGTTACGCTCTGCTCTCGGGTCACGACGAACCGCTCAGCGCGACGTCTGGTAGCGTTCCTCGGCGGCGTTGTGGATCTCCTCCAGGCGCATGCCGTCCGGCTTGATCTGCGCGACCAGCTCGTCCCACTCCGCCAGGCTCATGTCGCCCAGGATCACCTTGTCGATGGCGGCGTGCACGAATGTGTTCAACTCGGCTGTGAGGTTCGTGATCTCCTCGCGCTCCTCCGCGTTGAACGGGGCCACCACCTTCGGGTCGTCCCAGTTCCCGCTCGCCTCCATTTCCAGGTACCAGTTGATCTGGTATTCGGGCCAGTTCATCCGGTACAGGCGCATGTCGATGTAGGGCGTGAAGGCGCTGTAGGCGCCGGTGCCGACCTCGTTCATGAACTTGTCGATCAGGTAGGCGCCGGTGTCGCTGGTGTACTGCGCCCGCATCTCGTCGGTGAACGTGTAGTCGTCGCCGTCGCGCACCCAGTGCACGCCCTCGAGCCCGAACGCCTTCATCTCCGCGAATTCCTGGGTGTAGGCGTAGTTGAAGAAGCGGGCGATCGCGTCCTCGTGCTCGGTCTTCTGGCCGACGGCCCACATCTGGCTCCACACCTCTTCCTCGTAGAACAGCGAGCGGCGGTTGCCGGTCGCGTTGGCCAGCACCTCGGTCGGCGCCCACCAGGCGTCCGGGTTGACCGGCACGATGGCGTCGTTGGCGCGCTTGCCGTAGGTGGGGTTGTCGTAGAAGAAGAAGCTCTTGCCGGCCGCCTGCTTCTCCCGCCACTGCGTGGTGGTCAGGGTGGCGAAGTCGGGATCAAGGATGCCGTCGTCGTAGGCGTTGTGCAGGTACTCCAGCAGGTCGCGGTACTGCGCCTGGATCGGGCCGTACGCCCAGCGCCCGCCGTCCAGGTCGGGGTCGTAGTACATGTCGCCGCCGGTGCCGAAGGCGTAGGCGACGTTGCGCACCAAGCTGCGTCCGCCGCCGCGCGTGGTCCACGTGTGGCTCTCGGGATGGGCGGCCTTGATGGCGGCCAGCACCTCGTAGAGCTCGTCGAAGCTCTGCGGCTGCTCCAGGCCCAGGTCCTCGACGACGTCGGTGCGGATCACGCTGATGATGCCGCGGTGGAACTCGAAGTGCTTGGTGGTCGCGAACGCGTAGTAGATGCCGTCGATGGCCGTCTTCTGCACGCGCTCGTTCTGCTCCAGGATGCGCTTGTAGTTGGGCACCATGGTGTCGATCATCTCGTTCAGCGCCAGGAACACCCCGGTATCGCCGAACTCGTTCAGATCGTTGCGGTGCACCCGGAGGATGTCGGGCACGTCGTCGGTGGCGATGAGGGTGCGTTTCTTGGCGTTGTAGTCGCCGCCGGCGATCGCGGTCAGGTCGAAGCGGATGTTCAGCTTCTCCTCGATGGCGTCGATCACGTCCGAGTCGACGTTGATCGGGGCGGTGCCGCGGTCCGACAGCACGACCGTCAGCACGGTCGGCTCCATTGAGACCGCCTCCTCCGCCGCGGGAGCCGCGAATGCGCCGGCGGCGGCGAGCAACGCCACGGCGCAAAGAATGGTCAGTTTCTGCATGAGAGAACCCCTTGTCGTGTTGCCCGGCCACACCCGGCCGGGGTCCGTGCGCCGCAACCGGCGGCGCCGCGATGTCTTGCTGATCAGCCCTTGAGGCAGCCGGCGTCAGCCCTTCAGGCTGCCGATCATCATACCCTTCACGAAGTAGCGCTGCAGGAACGGGTAGAGGAGCAGGATCGGAATCGTCGCGACCATGATGATCGCGTACTTCACCGTAGTGTCGACGATCCGCTCGTCATCCTGAAACTCGACCTGCATGTTGCTCACGTCGCCCTCGATCACCATGGCGCGCAGGATGAGCTGAATCGGAAACCGGTCCCGGTCGCTCAGGTAGATCAGCGCGGGGAAGAAGCTGTTCCAGTGCTGGACGGCGTAGAACAGCGTCATCGTCGCCAGGATCGGCGTGGAGATGGGCAGCACGATGCGCACGAAGATCTGGATGTCGTTGGCGCCGTCGAGATACGCCGAGTCGTTCAGCTCCTCGGGGATGTTCTGGAAGAAGGTGCGCATGATGATCATGTAGTAGGTGACGACGGCGGTCGGCAGGACGAGCGCCCAGATGGTGTCCAGCATGCCCAGGCTCCGCACCATCAGGTACATGGGGATGAGCCCGGCCTTGAAGAACATCGTGGCGACCACGAAGCCGGTGAGGAAGCGGCGGCCGTAGAAGAACTTCATCGCCAGCGGGTAGGCGCAGCAGGCGGACAGGGAGACGTTCGCGGCGGTGCCGACGAGCGTGTACCACACGGTGTTGCGGAAGGAGCCGAGCACGTACGGCGCTTCCAGCACGGCGCGGTACGACTCCAGGTTGATGCCGACCGGCCACCAGGTCACCTCGCCTCTGATCACCGCGTAGCCGTGCGAGAGCGACACGATGGCCACGTAGTAGAGCGGGTAGAGGGTGATGAAGGCCAGGACCACGAGCAGCAGCGCGTTGCAGGCGTCGAACACGCGGTCGCCGGCGGTGGAGGCGCGGGCGATCCCTACCACAGGCTGGTCTCCCCGAGGGAGCGGCTGATGCGGTTCGCGGAGATCACGAACACGATCCCGATCACCGACGTGAACAGCCCCACGGCGGTGGCGTAGGAGAAGTCGGACTGGATCAGGCCGCGGCGGTAGACGTAGGTGGCGATGACGTCGGCGGTCTCGTAGGTGGCGCCGGTGTAGAGCAGGATGATCTTCTGATAGCCCACCTCCATGATCCGCCCCAGGGCCAGGATGAACAGGATGACCACCGTGGGCACGATGCCGGGCCAGGTGACGTGCCGGAGCTGCCGCAAGCGCCCGGCGCCGTCCAGGGCGGCGGCCTCGTAGAGCTGCGGATCGACGGCGGTCAGGGCGGCCAGGTAGATGATCGATCCCCAGCCGACGTGCTGCCACACGTCGCTGCCGATGTAGATGGGCCGGAACCACCCGGGCCGCACCAGGAACGAGGTGCGCGGGAAGCCCAGGAAGGCCAGGAAGTTGTTCACCACCCCGTCGGTGGCGACGAAGTTGACGATCATGCCGCAGATCACCACCAGCGAGATGAAGTGCGGCATGTACGTGATCGACTGGATGGTGCGCTTGAAGGCGACGTTGCGCACCTCGTTGAGCATCAGCGCCAGGATGATCGGTGCCGGGAAGCCCACCGCCAGCCCGAGCACCTGGATCACCACGGTGTTGCGCACCAGCTTCCAGAAGTAGGGGTCGGTGAGGTAGAGCTCGAAGTACTTGAAGCCGACGCCGGGGGCGGAGAGGATCGCGCCCAGCCCGCGGAACACCTTGATGTCCTTGAACGCGATCAGCACCCCGAACATCGGGGCGTACTCGAACAGCACGTAGAACAGGAAGGGCGCCGCGAACAGCGCGTACAGGTAGCGGGAACGATGCAGCTTGCGGCGGAGCGACGTGGACGGCGATGAACGGACGCTGCCGGCCCTGGTGAGGCTGTCGGCCATGCTCGGCGGAGTATAGCAAGGGTGCCCTCTGGACCAGGACCGTCCGCGCGCGGTCAGATAGCGGCGGAGGCTACCGAATGAGCAGTTTGACGCTACGCGACCATCTCTGGCTGTGGGGCATGAAGGTGAACGTCCTGCAGGAGCTCAAGGCGTATCCGTTCTGGGAGGAGACGTCGACGCTGACCACCCAGCAGGCGATCGAGCGGACGGGGATCCGCAACGTGCTCATCGCCGGGCACCTGCCGCTGACCAGGGAGACGATGGCCCAGCTTCCGGCGGCGAAGCGGATCATCGCCAAGTGGGGAATGCACTCCTCGGTCGACGGTAGACATCAGGTCGACTACCCCAAGGCGCTGAGCGCCCTGCTGCAGGCCAAAGAGCTCGCCGCGGAGGACCCGCGGATCGAGTCGTTCCTGCTCGACGACTTCAGCACCGGCACCGTCGACGGCGGCGTGATGCCCAGGCACCTGGCTGACCTGCAGTTCGAGAACGCCGCGCGCCCGCCGCAGTTGCCGTTGATGGCCACGTTCTACGAGATGTCGCTCGAAGACGACCGTCAGCTTCCTCTGCTGCCGTACTTCGCCGGCTTCATGAATCCGCTCTGGCACGCCGCGAACATCGACAGGCAGAAGGGCTACGCCGATCGCCTGGCCGGGCTGACCGGCAACAAGCCGCTCCTGATGTGCCTCTACGTCTACGACTTCGGCAACCAGAAGAAGCTGTCCTACGACGGGATGCGCCGCCAGCTCGACGTCTGCGAGGAGATGATCCGCGAGAGGCGGGTCTACGGCGTCGTCATCCTGGGCACCTGCATGCTCGACCTCGATTGGGAGTCTAACAAAGCTCTCTACGAGTGGCTGGACGAGCGCGGCGACGTGAAGATCGAGTGACGATCCGCGCCGCCTGAGGCCGCCCCACGCCCGGGCCGCGCTTCCGAGGGCCCCCGGCCCACTACACGAATACGTCTCCAGCGAAGCCCGAGGGCGAGATCCGCGACGCGCTCGCCGCATCTCACGCCCTTCGCGGATGCCATTCGCGTATGGCCCTTGCGGCTTCGCGGCAGCTACTCGCGTATCTCCTCCGTCATCCAAGCAATCGATCGTCCGTCCACGAACGGTGTCGTAGTCCGGGCCGCCTGGGAGCGGTACGTCCAAGACATGGACCGCGGCCGACACACCCGCTCACGGACCGATCCGAACGCGGCCTCGTGTCGCCTCGCGTCCGAGACCACGGCGAGAGAGGTACCGACCCCATGACACTCACAATCCCGTTCTTCCGCCTCGTCCGCCCGTTCCCGCGGGTGGTGTACGGCGTGCTCCGCGCCGGGGCCGTGCTGCTTGCCGGCATCGCCGCCCTGGTTGGCGCCGCGGCTGCGTCCGCGCAAGCGTACGATGCGCCGATCGCCACGCTGGTCACGAACATGGACCAGCCGTCCGGAGCCGCCTCGGTCGTTCTGTCCGACATCCAGGACGGGCTGGGACAGGGGTTCCGGACCGGATCGGATCACGGTGGATATGAACTGGAGAGTATCCGCCTGTACGTGCGAGACACTCACGAGAGCCGGTACATGACGATAAACGCCTACTTGTACCGCGGCCCGGGATTGGGCCGGAAGGTCGCCACCCTCACGAGAGGTCGCTTGAACGACTTCGCGCACAACGAGTGGACGGCACCGGACAACACGTTCCTGGAGCCGAACACGGACTACTTCTTCGTGCTCGATTGTGTCTCCGGCTGCGTTGATGACAACTGGGCCCTATTTGGCGACACGTACAACGATGTCGAGGATGGAGGCTCCCAACCCGGATGGTCCATTCGGGATCGGATGATCTTTCGGCGTCCTGGCGAGAACTGGATATGGGCAGCGGAGAGGGCGCTCAGGATCCAGGTCCGGGGACGCCCGAGCCCCTACCGCGCCTACCGGACGGAGATCGTGTCGACGCCGCGCGACGGTAGCACCTACCACTACGGCGAGCACATCGACGTCGCTTTGACCTTCAACACGGCGGTGTACGTGCCGCCGAGCGGCTCGGTCATCGCCATCCGCGTCGGCGACACGGCCGACGGCTCCAACTACCGCGCGGCGCAGTACCATTCCGGCTCCTTCACCGATCGGCTGGTGTACCGCTACACGGTGCAGCTCGACGATGCCGACACGGACGGCATCAGCGTCGACGTCGGCGGCCCCGACAGCGGCTTCGGCGGGGCCGTGCCGACCATCGTCGCCAGCCTCGGCCTGCTGCCGGTCCACGACTACTACCCCGGCCTGGCGGACGATCACCATCACAAGGTGGACGGGTCGTTCCACGTCACCGACGTACAGATCACCTCGAAACCCGAGCACGGAGACACCTACCGCGTCGGCGAGGAGATCGACGTCACGATGAACTTCAGCGCCGACGCATACACCTCGGGCTCCGTCGTCGCGATCCGCGTCGGCGACTCCGCGCCCGGCAACTACCGCCCGGCACGCTACGTGTCCGGCTCAGGTACGGACAAGCTGATCTATCGCTATCGGGTGCAGCTCACCGACCACGACGCGGACGGCATCAGCGTCGACGTGGGCGGCCCGCCCTCCGGCTTCGGCGAGCGGGTGCCCACCACCAGCCCCGAGCTGGGCTCGGTCCCGGTCGCCCGGAACTACCCCGGCATACCCGACGACGCCGGTCACAAGGTCGACGGTGCGGTGACCGTCGCGTTCGGCGCACCCGCGTTCGTGGTCTCCGAGGATGGAACCACCGCGACCGTCACCGTGATGCTGCACGACGATCCGCACCGCGAGGTGATCATCCCGATCACGGCGACGCCGGGCGGGGGTGCGACGGCTCCCGACTACTCCCTGTCGCCGGCCAGCCTGGTCTTCGCGGCCGGCGAGACCAGGCACAGCGTCACCGTGACCGCGATCGACGACAGCGACATCGACGGCGGCGAGAGCGTCCGGCTCGGCTTCGGGCCACTGCCTCCCGGGATACGCGCCGGCGTCCAGGACTCTGCCTTCGTGGTCATCGAGGACGACGATGGATTCGATCCGATCGTGACCATCACCGACGTCGCCGGCGGCGGTGACCCGGGCAGCGTCGGGTTCACGGTAAGCCTGATCGGGCCCAGCGAGCTCGACATCACCGTGGACTGGGGCATCGGCGACAGCGCCGCGGATCCAGGCTCCGAGTACGTGGCGTCCGGGACCCTGACCATCCCGGCCGGCGAGACGACCGCGACGGTCAGCGTGATGATCGGCGAGGATGCGATCGGCGATCCCGACCGCACCTTCACCGTCACCCTGAGCAACCCCGTGAACGCGGTGTTCTCGGCCGGCGCGGAGACTATCGCAGCGCAGCTCCTGGTCCGGCAGCACTCCATGAACGAGGTGTCCGCGCCGCTCGTGACCGCGGTCCCGGATACCGCCGGCAACATGATCGTGAGCTGGGAGCCTCCCGAGGACGCATCACCGAGCGGCTACGAAGTGCAGTACCGGGTGCGCGGCGGGGAACTCTGGGAGCCGAGCCTGACGACCGGCCCCGAAACGCACGTCCCGATCCTGTTCCTGGAGCAGAACACCGAGTACGAGGCTCAGGTGCGGCCGTTCCACGACGAGGCCGGCGGGACTCGCACGTACGCCCCGTGGTCGGAGCCGGGCTACGGACGCACCGGGACACACCAGCCGGGCAGCGAGCCGGTGGTGACGCTCGCGCTTGCCGACACGGATCCCGCCATCGAAGGCGAGCATGTGCTGATCCACATCGTGGTGTCGGAGTTGCGCAACTCCTACCAGTGGCACGCGTACTCCAGTGGGATCGTGGTCGGCCTGGAATACGGCTGGCGGAAGGGCGGCAACGTGCTGTTCGCCAGCTCGCGGTTCGGAGTCGTGCCGGGAGTGTTCACGGTCGATCACGGCCTCGGCGGATACCGCGAATACCGGGTGCAACTGTGGGATTACGTCGCCGATCACGGACCGCTGACGATCACGCTGCAGCCGGGAGACGGCTATCGGGTGGGCGAGATCGCCTCGGTGTGCGTGAGCATCGCCGACAGCGAGACACGGGAGGCAACACCCTGCCCGGAGGATGACGAGGGCACCGCCCAATCCGACTCGCAGGCCAGCGACGCGCCGGTGTCGATCGCGGTGCAGGACGCCCGGGCGACCGAAGGCGTGGACGAGACCATCTCCTTCGAGGTGACCCTCAGCGCCGCCGCGAGCGAGCCGGTGACCGTGGATTGGTCCACAACCGACGGAACCGCCACGGCGGGCCAGGACTACGTGGCGTCCTCCGGGACGCTCACTATCGCGGCCGGAGAGACGGAGCACACCATTGAGGTGACCGTGCTCGACGACGCGCACGACGAGGGCGAGGAGACGTTTACGCTGCACCTGAGCGACGCCGCCGGCGCGGAGCTGGCGGACGCGGAGGCGACGGGCACGATCACCAACAGCGACCCGATGCCGCGGGCATGGCTGGGCCGATTCGGACGCACGGCGTGGGAGCACACGCTCGACGCGATCGATCAGCGGCTGCGCAGTCCGCGGGCACCGGCGACCCGAGCGGCGGTCGCGGGGCGGGAAATGACGGCCGCGGGCACAGAGCCCGTTGCCGACGAGCAGGAGATCGCCGCGCTGGCGGCGTGGATCGACAACGGGCACAAGGACTCGCAGATCCGAACTGTGGGTGCGCAGGAGATGCTCGCGGGGAGCGAGTTCCAGGTAGCGACGGCGGCGAACGAGGACGGCGGCGTGGTGTCCATCTGGGGACAGGGCGCCTACGGGCGCTTCACCGGTCACGACGGCGACCTTGCGGTCGACGGCGACGTGGCCACCGGGACGCTGGGCGTGGACTACGCGACCGGGCCGTGGATGGCCGGGGTGGCGTTGTCGCACAGCTCCGGCTGGGGCAGCTACTCCCAGCCGATGACGGGCGGTGGCGCGGTGACCAGCTCGCTGACGGGAGCCTATCCCTACGTCGGCTTCGAGGTGGTGCCGCAGCGGCTGTCGCTGTGGCTGGCCGGCGGCTACGGCCTCGGCGGACTGCAATTGACCCCGGCCGGCGGCGAGCCGCTGGAGACCGGTATCGGCCTGCTGGCGGGAGCCGCGGGCGTGCGCGGCACGGTGGTGCCGGCGTCCGCCGCCGGCGGCTTCTCGCTGGGCCTGAATGCGGACGGGCTGCTGCTGCGGGCGACCTCCGAGGCAGCGCCAAGCCTGGACGCCACGACGGCCGACGTGAACCGGGTCCGTCTGGGCCTGGAAGGAGCATACGAGGTGGCGCTGGGCGGCGGCGCACGGTTGACGCCGTCGGTCGAGGTCGGCGTACGGCGTGATGGAGGCGACGCGGAGACCGGCTTCGGAATGGACGTAGGCGGCGGCGTGCGCTACACGCATCAGGGTCTGGGCCTCTCGCTGGGGCTGAAAGGGCGAGCGCTCGTGCTGCACGAGACCGCGGAACTGACGGAGTGGGGCGCCAGCGGTTGGCTGGCGTGGGACCCGAATCCGTCTTCGGAGCTGGGCCCGGCGCTGACGGTGACCCCGTCGATCGGCGCGCCCGCGGAAGGCGGAGCGGCGGCCCTGTGGAGCCGGGAGACCCTGACCGGGCTGGACAACGATCCGATCGACGCGAACGGGACCGGACGCGTCGACGCCAGGTTCGGCTATGGCGTGCCGCTGGCCGGAGGCGTAGGGGTGCCGTGGGCCGGCATCGGCCTCTCGGAGCGCGAACGCGAATACCGGCTGGGCTACGCGTTCCACCTCGGCGACCCGTCGGCTACCGATCTGCGGATAGAGCTGGCGGCAGCCCGCCGCGAGCCTACCAACGCCGAGCCCGAACACACGCTCTCCGTCCAGTCGACGGTGAGCTGGTAGACGTACCGAGATCGAAGAGAGACGCGCGGTCGCTCGCCGGCTGGTCCAACCGACACCAGCCCGGCGAGCGGCCGCCGCGTCCATGTCACGACGCCCCCCGCGAGGCGCGGGTGGACCGCATCGCCTCCAACCGGCGCCTGAAGCGGTACCCCCGGCCGAGCCCGTCACTGCGTCTATAGTAGGAGGTGGCGATGGGAGAGCCCATGACCCTGAGGCACGAAGATGTCGGCCGCATAGGCGACTACGTCAAGCCGTGGCTGCGCCAACTGGTGGATGAGATGGTGCCCCGTCAGGAGCCGGGCGGCGCCGGCCCTCAGCTTCTCGAACGGATGGTCAGAGTCGAGGAAGAGCTGAAGGCGCAGCGTACGTTGATGGACGAGCGCTTCGGCTTCGTGGCGCGCCGCTTCGACGACATGTTCGAGTATATGAATACGCGTTTCGAAGACACCAACGCCCGCTTCAAGACGCTCATCTGGATGATCGGCGTCGGGTTCGTCGTCGTTACTTCGCTGACGACACTGTTCGCCCTGCTCGCCTGAGCTGAGCCCGGGGGGAGCTGCCGTCGCGTCCATGAAGCGACCTCACGGTCGGGGTTCGAAACATCGCGGTATCAGCGCGTTGCCCGGCCGTTCGTATCGAGCTACCATCCTGGAGGGAAGAGCGATACCGAATTAGGCGAGTGGTCACGAGTGTGGCGCTCCTCGGAGTCGCTTCTCCAACGCTGGCCAGTACGCTGGACGGAGGTGCATGCATGATGACAGGAACTGTGAATCAGCAGATCGTCATCACCCACGACGTGTGTGGCGGCAAGCCTCGGATCGCGGGTCGTCGCATCACGGTTGCGAATGTCGCTATCTGGCACGAACGTCTCGGCAAGAGCGCTGATGAGATAGCCACGGAGTACGATCTGACGCTCGGTGACGTCTATGCGGCTCTGGCTTACTACTTCGATCACCGTGCGGAGATCGACGAGTCGATTGCAGAGAGCAAGGCGTTGATCGCGACGTTACGGAAGGAAAACGCATCGAGGCTCGCCGAGAAACTCCGCGAGCAAACCACATATGGCGAGAATCCGGTTCTTCACGGATGAACAGGTCTCATGCTGATCCATGAGGTGAACGAAACGCACATACTCTGGGACTCCTACGGCATCCCGCACATCCATGCGCCCGATCACCGCGGGTTGTTCCACGCCTACGGCTACGCACAGATGGAGGCGCACGGCGAACTGCTGACACGGCTCTACGCGCAGGGGCGGGGACGCGCTTCCGAGTTCTACGGCGCCGCCTGGCTGGAGGATGACCGCTGGGTATGGACCAACGGCATCCCGCAGCGCGCCGCGCGCTGGGCCACGCAACAGAGCGCGGAGTTCGCGCCATTGCTGCGCGCCTTCGTCGCCGGGCTGAACGCGTCGGCAGCCTCGCAGGCCGAGTCTCTCAGCACGGCCGCCCGCCGCGTAGTGCCGTTCACCGTCGCGGACGTGCTCGCGCACACGATGCGCGTCATCAACTTCGAATGGTATGCGAGCCGGCAGCGGGTGGCGTCCCGGCTGAGCGAGTCGGGCGCCGCACCCAGCGAATCGAACGGCTGGGCGATCGGTCCGTCCAAGTCCGCGTCCGGCAACGTCATGCTGCTGAGCAATTCGCACTTGCACTGGGGCGACCGGCACACTTACTTCGAGGTGCAGCTCACCTCCCCGGGAGTGACCTCGTACGGCGCGGTCTGGGTCGGTTTCCCGGTCCTTCGCCAGTGCTTCACCGAGTACCTCGGCTGGACCCAGACCACCAACCCTCCCAACCTGGCCACCCTCTACCGGCTGTCGCTGAACGGCGCCGGCTACGAGCTGGACGGCAGCACGCAGCCGTTCGACGTGGAGCGCCAGGTGGTCAAGGTGCTCCGCGGGGACGGCACCGTGGACGCCGAGCCGCTGACCATTCGCCGCTCCGCGCACGGTCCCCTGGTGACGGAAGACGGTAGCGAAGCCGTGGCGCTCCGGGTCGCCGGCACCGCCCGGCCGCGGATGCTGGAGCAGTTCTGGCGCATGGGCCTGGCGCGCAACCTGGAGCAGTTCCACGACGCCATGGCCATGCAGCAGCTCCCGCTGTTCAACACCATGTACGGCGACCGCGACGGGCACATCATGTACCTGTACAACGCCGCGTTGCCGCTGCGCGAGCCCGCCGACGAGCGCTTCTGGCGCGGCCTGGTGCCGGGCAACGACTCCGCGCTGATCTGGTCCTCGTCCGTGGTGCCCTACGCGGAGTTGCCCAAGGTGATCGATCCGCCGGGCGGCTGGGTGCAGAACTGCAACGACTCGCCGTGGACCTGCACGCACCCGATGGTGCTGGACCCCGCCGACTGGACGCCGCAGATCGCACCCGAGCCCAGCCACACGCCGCGGGCCATGCGCAGCATCCGGCTGCTGTCGCAGGCGGGCAAGATCAGCCTTGCCGACCTCAAGGCGATGAAGTTGTCGACACGCGTCGAGCTGGCCGACCACTTCGTGGATGACCTGGCGGCGGCTGCGCAGCGGTTCGGCGGCGAACGGGCGCGGCGTGCCGCGGGGATCCTGCGGCGCTGGGACCGCGCTACCGACAACGACAGCGACGGCGCGCTCCTGTTCCACCGCTTCCTGACCGCTGCCGGCGAGCAGTTCAAGGAAATCGGCGGGCACCGCGTCCCGGCCGACCCGGGCCGACCGCTGACCACGCCACGCGGTTTCGCCGCGCCCGAGCGGGCGGTGGCGGCGCTCGACGCGGCGGCGGAGGACCTGGAGCGGGAGTACGGCACCCTGCACGTACGCTGGGGCGACGTGGTGCGCCTGCGCCGCGGTTCCCTGGACCTGCCCGGCAACGGCGCGCCCAGCGAGTTGGGGGCGATCCGCGCGTCCGGCCTGGGTCCGTTCGTTGACGGCAAGGCGCAGATCGTCAGCGGCGATACGTTCTACGCCGTCGTGGAGTTCTCGGACCCGGTCCGCGGCGAAGCCCTGATCGGCTACGGCAACTGGTCACGCGCGGGATCGAAGCACGTCAGCGACCAACTGGAACTGGCCTCGGAGAAGCGGATGCGACCGATCCTCCGCGCGCGCCGGGAGATCGAAGCGGCCCTGGAGCACCGGCAGGAGCTGGAGCCCGACTGACGCAGTCGGGATCGTCTGTTGGCGCTCAGGCGACGGGCTTCGAGTTCGCGCTTGAGCAACCGGCCAGGATGAGAGCCGGCTCCCTGCGATTTGCCTTCCTGACAGCGTATGTGCCCGACGAGTCTGACAACCACATCGTCGAGCTGGCCGTCGCTGGCGGCGCGGAGGCAATCGTGACTCACAACCGGCGCGACTTCGAACGCGCGGAACTCAGCTTCCCTGGGCTGCAGATCGTTACTCCGAGATCATTTGTAGAGGAGGAGTGAAGTGTCGACGTTGACCATTCGCCTGCCCGACGATACTCACGGGCGACTGAAGGAGATCGCCCGACAGCGGGGCATGAGCATGAACAAGCTGATGGAAGAGCTCTCGACCGTGGCAATCACGCAGTATGATGCGGAGACGCGGTTCCGTGCCTTGGCGGCTCGCGGGTCGGTGGACGAGGGCCTGCGGATCCTGGACAAGCTCGACGCGGCGTTCGGCAGGGCGAACCGTGCCCAGGGAGACGGTCCCCGATAATCGGCAGAGATCCACCATCACTGGCCTCGCAGAAGCGGATGCGACCGATCCTCCGCACGCGCCGGGAGATCGAAACCGCCCTGGAGCACCGGCAGAAGTTGGAGCCCGACTGACGCGGTCCGCTTCACGGGTGCCGGCCTCGTGGGTATCCTCGCCACATGCGCGTCGTCGACGGCGGTGTCGTGTTCGAGGCTGCCTCCGCGGGCGGCGGACGCGCCTGTGCCTGCTTCACCGGCGTGCGTGCACTCGGCGACGGCACCATACTGGTCACCTTCCGGCAGGCGAGCGCGCGCAAGAGCGCAGACGGCGGCATGGTGATCCACGCCAGCCGGGACGGCGGCGCGACCTGGCATCGGCGCTACGACACGCGCGGCGCCGATGACTGGGCGGGGACGCCCGGCGAGGTCTACAGCTTCTCGCTGCGCGAGGAGCCCGATGGCGCGCTGCTGGCAACCGGGCTTTGGATCGACCGGTCCGGACCGGAGCGGCCCTTCTCCCATCCGCAGACCAGCGGTCTGTTGCCGATGCGCATATTCCACACCAAGTCCACCGACGCCGGCTCGAGCTGGTCGCCGTGGCGCCGGATGGAGACCCCGCCGCACGTGGCGGCCTCGCCCTGCTCGATGCCGGTGCTCGACCTGGCGGGTGCAGTCCGCGCCCAGCCCTACGAGTGCTGGAAGGAGTACGAGGATCCGGCCCCAGCGCCGCAGGCGGCCTACCTGCGACTGTCGCGCGACGGCGGCGCCACCTGGCCCGACTACGTGCAGGTGGCGCGCGACCGAGGCGGCGGCCGGTTCTACTGGGATCAGCGGCTGGCCGCTCACCCGGAGACGGGGCGGCTGGTTGCAATGTTCTGGACCCATGACGCCCGCGCCGGTCAGCCGCTCGACGTTCACATCGCCTGGGGTGAACCCGACGGCGGAGGCTGGACCGAGCCGGTCGGCACCGGCATCGCCGGCAACCACACGCAGCCGCTGGCGGTCGGGGGCGACCGGCTCGTCGCCTTCTATCCGACCCGCGGCGCGGGCTCGGACGCCCTGCGGGCGATCATGGCAGCCGAGAGTCCCGACTTCGGGCGGACGTGGGACGCGACGTCCGGCACCGTCGTGTATCGGAGCGAGCACGCAGAGGAGGCGGGCTCGCGCGCCGGCCGCACGCTGCTGGACACGTGGAGCGACATGACCGAGTGGCGCTACGGGCATCCGAGGGCCGTGCTGCTCCGCGACGGCACGGTGTTCGTCGTCTTCTATGCGGGCGCGACCGCGTCGGTGACCGACGTGCGCTGGGCCCGGATGGAGCTCTGAGCCAGGCTCGCGGGCGTTACGCCCGCATCCGCTCGCCCGCCGGGTCCCATAGCGGCTCCTCGGTCACCGTGGCCGCGTGCAGCTCGCCGAAGGACTCGACCTGCACGCGCTCGCCGAGCTCGGCGCTCTCGGCGCGCAGGTAGCCATAGGCGATGCTCTGGTCGACCGAGTAGCCATAATTTGCGCTGGTGACGTAGCCGGTGACTTCACCGTCGATGAGCACCGGTTCGTTGCCGAGCAACGCCACCGAGGCGTCGTCGAGCGTCAGACATCGGAGGCGGCGGGCGATGCCGGCCGAGCGCGTCCGCCGCAGCGCATCGCGACCGATGAAGTCGCCCTTGCGCAGTTTGACCGCGAAGCCCAGGCCGGCCTCGTACGGGTTGTACTCGGTGTGGATGTCGGCGCCCCAGAGTCGATACCCCTTCTCCAGTCGCATGGAGTCGAACGCCCCGAGCCCGGCGGCGACGACGCCCAGGTCCTCCCCGGCGTGCCATAGGAGATCCCACAAGCGGCGCCCGAACTCGATCGGCGCGTAGAGCTCCCAGCCGAGCTCGCCGACATACGAGATGCGCGCCGCAAGGGCCGGGACTTCGGCAAGGCTGAGCGGGCGCGCCGTGAGGTAGGGGAAACCGCCGTCGGAGAGGTCCTCCTCGGTCAGCCGCCGCAGCAGCTCGCGAGCGTGCGGCCCCCAGAGACCGATGCAGCATCGTCGCCCACTGCCGTCCTCGATTCGCACGGAGCCATCCTGGGGAACATGCCGCTCGATCCAGGCCCTGTCGTGCTCGGAGGTGGCGCCGCCCGTCACGATCATGAACCGGTCCTCGGCGAGGCGGGTCACGGTCAGGTCGCACTTGATGCCACCTGTCGGAGTGAGCATGGCCGTGTAGACGATCGAGCCGACGGGCCGGTCGATCTGGTTGGCGCACAGTTTCTGCAGCAGAGCCGTCGCGCCGGCACCGGAAACCTCGAGCTTGGTGAACGGCGTCAGGTCGAACAGGCCGACGCGCTCCCGCACCGCGCGGTGCTCGGCGCCGATGATCGGCGACCAATGCCGGGCAGACCAGCCGTGGCGCCGCAGCCTGTGATCGGTCGAGCCGCCCAGCAGGATTCGGTTGGCGGCGTACCACTGCGGGCCGCCCTCCGGCGTGCGGAAACACTTCGCCCGGTCCACGACCGGGACCGCTTCGTCGCGGATGGGCATGCCGAGCTTGACGCTGTCGAAGACCTCTCGCCGACCGCTTGTTTCAAGCCGGAGTCGGGATCGATGTCCCGCATGAACAGCGGGTTTCTGGGGTGGCCGTAGGGTGCGAGGCCGCGGTCGTTCGTCAGCATCCGTACCCGTCCGTCGAAGCAGGCGGGCACGGGGCGGACTCGGTCTGCTACGACGAGGTGAGGGCATCTTCATGATGTGGTACGCCGCCGTCAGCAGCGAGCGCAGCGAGCCGGGACGGACGGACGCGCACACTACCTGCTATGCCACCTCCGCGGAAAGAATGCACAAGACGCCCCGAATGCCCCCCAAGAGCAACGAGTCTACGCCCTGCTATCAATTGGGACCACCAGCCGATACCGGCACGCTCCTCATCGGCTCCGTCACAAGTTCGAACCCCGTCGCCATAGGGGCCCGGGTAAGCCACTCACGGCCCACGGTGAGGTTGTGATCGCCCAGATGGTTGCCCGGCGCGACACCCAACTGCCACCACCTTACGCTGAGCCGACACCGTGGCATTGTCGACTTGCGGCTCCGATCACCCCTGCGGCGTCCTCCGACTTGCTAATCTGAGAGTTATCGCCCATATTTGTAGCCGCAACCACGCGCCCGGTCGACTAGCCTCGCACTGACGGGTTAGAATGCTATGTACTGCAACGATATACGCCGATGCAGCAGAGCCATGCGATTGTCGCGACCACCAATAGATCCCGCTCAGCAGGTCAAGCTGTTGGCGATGTGCCACTGGTTCCAACCTGCGACCGACGGCCTGGAAGCCCGCGCACAGAAGTGTGCCCCCGGCCAGATACCGGATTGGAGGAGGGCGTCGCCACGCCGGGTCGCTGCCGAGAAGCGATTCATCCGGTCCTTTCTCGTGCGGATTACTAACCATGAAGTCAGAGAAGAAGGGCCGAGCGGCCTCCTGCGGGCGGACGGTCACGAGTCTACCGCGTGAGGGAGCTGCCCAAATGACAGTCGTTTAGGGGGACTATATGGATGTTCGAATCGTAGATCTAATTGCCGCCGATTTTGTCGTCGTAGGTGTTGAACTTCTCAACAGCCCGCAATCCATACAGCGTTTCGGAAACACGTTTGACGAGTTTCGGTGGATGTCTGTGACGCAGGCACAGAGTGGTTTCGGTGACGGCAAACGTATCAGTCTCGATCGAGACAGGATTTACATCGATCTGATATCCGGCCGATCGAGGGTTCGCCAAGAGTTCACCTCACGAGAGAAATTACCTGATCTCGCCAAACTAACTTCTAGGGCCATTCAATTCACAGATAATTGTCCGAGTACCGCCGAGGCTTTTGGCTTCAATGTTGAGGTATCATACGACTCCACTCAGGGAGAGTCGGCTTTCTCATATATCGGAAGAACAATGTTCTCCGGCCTTCGTAAGATTGATAGCTGGAACCTTATTGGCGGGCTCGCAGCTGTCAGATTCTCGGATGATGATGGTGTCGTTCGAAACATCCAGATTGAGCCCAGATTTCGTAACGACACCTTCCATCGCATCTACCTTCAGTGCAATATCCACTTTGAGCGCCGAAACCTTCCCGGCGTGAGTGAGATAGAAGCTGGACTCGTTCGCGCCCTTGATGACGCAAATAGATTCATACAGAATCTTGAGGAGGCAATGTAATGGCGTCGCAGTGGGCTCAACAGGAAGCCCGCGAGATACCAACAACTGGGGATGCCGCACACCAACTCCCTTCTATCGATCAAAGCGCGTACACGACTTCCGGCGTAGCCTCTGCGGCTCGGAGCGAGGTGACTATCCCGCATGACGACAGGTTTGGGGCGACGCAGGTGAGGACGCAGGCACTATGTGGAGACGAATCGAAAGTCGCTGCAAGTTCGGACGCTATCCGCGGCCATAATTCCGATACAATTGAAATTGGTTCGCAGTTAACGTGCAATTTATATTTGCTTGACGACGCAGCAATTGTGCGGTACGTACAGGGTGTCGGTGCAGATGTCGAGCAGTTCGAGCCACATCTTGTTGATCGGCAAGAGCATCTGGTATCGCGGTTAGATCAGTTGCGAGAAATGGAAGATGGTTGGTTAGGAAGTGGTTCGGGCATTGCTCCCAGAGATGATCATCTGACTTGGTTGTCAGAGATGATCAAGAGGCATTACCCGTGCGAGTTGCCACCTCCGCGTACTTACCCGACTCCGGATGGAAACATTGAGATGGAGTGGGGAGAAGGCGATTATTGCGCAATTCTAGAGGTCAATTTGACGTTGCGTTCGGCATATCTATACCTGTTGGGTGACAACGAGGATGATGCGGAGCCCCCGCCAATTGATTTGGAGAGCGCTGAAGGGTGGAGACAGATATTCGATTCAGTTTCTGCGTCGGCCGTTTGATGACGTGGAAGAGACGGTTATTCTGTATCGCGTGATCCCTAGGTTTTGGGTGGAGGAAGGAGTCGTAAGCTCTCAATCGTTTCGCCCAATGCCTGACGACAACGAGTTGCTTTCAGCGTCTGACAGTAGCAAGGTATCCGCTGTCTGCGCTTACAATAAGTACGCTCAAGATCCCGATCTTGACCGTCCTGTTGGGGTGCTGGGTATCACGGTTTGTGAGTGTAGCGCACAGGGTCTGGGTGTAAGGCCGGATCCTCAGCTAGGTCAACCTGAACATGTCTTGATAGATTTTACTGATTGCCCGAGCAAGAAGTCAATTCACAGGAAAGGGCAGGCACTGCGAGACATTGCCGTGGATAGGAGCTGGTTTTACGGACCGTTCTTGCCTTGTGAGGTGTAGCAAAGAAGGTTGGTGATGTGCATTTCGTGGGCTATACGGCTCTACGGTATGAGTGGGGGCTTTGGCGCTACATTGGAATGGTAGTAAATTGGGCTTGATCACTCCGTGACTCTGTGACGAAGGGAAGAGGGCCGTTGCTTCAGTCTTCGAACCAGGGACGGCGCGTCCTTGATCTGCTCGAGCGCTTGAGCGTCAGATCCGCGCCCGTCGAGCCGTCCATTCTCCTGCTCGGGGAGCGGCGCGCCCTCGCCGGTCCCGCCGGCCACCCAGAGGCCGTGCACGCCTGCATCCGGGCTCAGACGGAGCACGGCCCGGAAGCCCGACTCGTTCCTCACTCTCACCTTTCGCTCCATGCCGAATGCAACCCTTACAGGCGCTACATGAGCCATCCACGAACACCCGGGACATCCACTTCGGCGTGGGACCGGCCGCCTGAAATCGCTACGGAGGCGCCAGCATCATCGACCCGAGCCGCTGGAATGTATAGGGTGTCGCGATGGAAGAAGGAGGCTGCGCAAGGAGTGAGGTGGCGGGCATGAAGATCACCGAGGTGACGACGAAGACGTTCCTCCACCGCACGACGAGCAGCCATGACGCTCTTGGCCATCCGATTCGCGGACCTGCGCACGATGTGTTCGAGTCGCTGCTGACCATCAGCACGGACGAAGGGGCGGCGGGCTACTCCTTTGGCGCCAGTCCCAACTTGGTGGATCAGGTGATATCGCCGATGCTCGTCGGTAACGACCCGCTCGACCGCGAGCGGTTGTGGCAACGGATGGCGATATCGCAGGGCATGATCCGTGATTTTCACCCTCAGGAACTGGCGGCCGTCGACTTGGCGCTGTGGGATCTCGCCGGACGCTATCTGGGTCAGCCGATCCACAAGCTCCTGGGGGGGTACCGGGACAAGGTGCCCGCCTACGCATCGAGCCCGCTGGGCACCTTCGGCGGCGGCGCGCTGGACACGCCGGAGGCGTATGCGGAGCTGGCTGCGGCGTGTGTGAAACGTGGATTCAAGGGATTCAAGCTCCACACCTGGTTTCCGTCCGGATCGGACCAGGAGCTGGATCCGAAGCGAGACATAGAGGCGTGCGAGGCGGTGCGAGACGCGGTCGGTCCGGAGATCGACCTGATGCTCGACTGCTGGCACTTCTACAGCCGGGAGCACGCGCTGTACATCGGGCGGGAGCTCGATCGGCTCGGCTACTACTGGTTCGAGGAGCCGATGGACGAATACAGCATGTCGTCGTACCAGTGGCTGGCCGAGCAACTGGACATTCCGATCCTCGGCCCCGAGCGAGCGCAGGGTAACCACCGGGTGCGGGCGGAGTGGATCAAGGCGGGAGCGTGCGACATCGTTCGCGCCGCGGTGGGGCACGAGGGCGGGATCACGCCGGCCATGAAAACCGTGCATCTGGCAGAGTCATTCGGCATGGCTGCCGAACCGCATGGGCCGGCCGATCAGTGCGTGCACCTCTGCGGCGCGACGGCGGCAGCGAAGTACCTCGAGGTCGGCGCCAACCCGTCGTGGGAATGGACGCCGCCGCCCTGGCTCAAGTCGGACATCACCTTGATGGACGCGGATGGGTACGTGGCGATGCCACGGGGGGCGGGCTCCGGGCTGGAGATCGACTTCGACTACATCGACGACCACGCGGTCGAGCCGCCCGCGACGCTGCGCCTCCAGCGCCAGAAGTAGCAAGTCGGAAGGCCACTGTCAGCGACTGCATCGCGTGCGGGAGTCGCGGAAGCTGCTGCCTACCTCCTTGAGCGCTGCACGTGGCTCCGCAGCGCGCGGTTGATGTCCGTCTGGTAGCCTCGTCCTCCGCGGGCGTGGCTCTTGAACCAATCGACGATGTCCGCATCCAGACGGAGGGTGATTTGCTGCTTGACGGGCCGGTACAGCGCGCCCCGCTGGGCGGTCGACCAGTCGACCAGCTCCGGCACCTCGGTCGTGTCGATCTGGTCGTCGGGCAGTTGCTCCAGAGCCGCAATCTCTTCGTGCTGGTTGGTGAGTCGGTCAGTGCTCTTCTTCATCGGTCGACAACATCGGCGCAGGGTGCTCCACCTTGTCCAACGACGCCCTCCGGACGCGGGAGTTTGACATCATGCTCTCCAATCCGCCCTACTGCAAGAGCTGGAAGGCCGATTCGGCGTGCATGGCCGGTAGGCGCAATAAAGCGCGCTCCGCGGCTCGCCAGCCAACAGGCCGAGAGCACCGACAAGGAGCAGCTCATGAGCGGCCCAGGAACTCGCCACAAGCAGCGATGAGACCCAAGAAGGAGAACTGATGGGCGTTACAGATTCTGAAGAGAAGCAACTGTTGGGAAGTTTCTCAGTCGGAGAAGGCCCCGACGTCGGCGGTCTACTGACGCTTTCCGAAGACGGCTTGTCGCTATTCGTATGGGACACAAAGATGATCTCACCGAAAACCATATCTTCCACTATTTCTGGAGTGCTTCAGGACAATCGGATCGTAACACTATTCGATTGTCTGCAAACGGGAGGAGGAATTTTCATATCAGGTCGTGCAATGACGTCTCGGACGACGATTTTCGCCAATCACGCTGTGTATGGATCGGAGAGTCTCAACCCATCAAAGAAGTGTGTGAATAGGGTAATGTTTCGAACGGACGATACCAATCTATTGTTCAATGATCGCGAAGCATTCGCTCTCAAGCCAAGATCCGAGCAAGATCCCTCGATTCACGCGACGTATTCTGGCGTAGAGTTGATTTTTTCGGTTGACACTTCCATCGGAAGAGTGTCAGCGCGTCGCGCTACACCAATCAAAGAAGGCATCGATGTTTCGGAAGGAATATCGATTTCCAGCAAAGTCAATGTTGAGATGGCGTTCGACAATGAGGTCACGTACTATGATGCGATTCATCGCGCCGATGTAGTCATTTCTTTTCTGGCCTTGATGATAGGCAGGCCCCAGAACCTTGTGGAATTGAGAATTGGCGTGCTTCCTCGATGCGCGGAGGACAGGAGGGAGTGGTTCGCCGTCGAGGTAACCGCCTTCCGGCGCTTCAGGCGGCACTCAGCAGATGACGGAGCGCGTATAATACGTGGCAGATTGATTGACCCCGTTAAGGACAGAGGACGATTCGAAAACGTCTTGGCGAACTGGTTGTCGCGTCACGATGAGTGGAGACATGCGCGCAGCAGGTATGACAGGTGTGTATCGAATGAGCGCGAGTATCATGAAGATCGTATGGTTGGCGCAGCGAACATGTTTGACCTTATTCCTGACAACGCCGTTGGACCGAAACGAGCCATCCCTGAGAACATTACTAGTGCTATCGCGGAGTGCAAACGGATTCTCAAATCGGCGCGAGCGGATCGATGTGACAACGACGATCCGTGTAACTCGGCGCTGCGATCGCTTGGGATGAGCAAGCACAAGTCTTTGAGACAGAAGATCTGCTTTCGGGCGGAAATTGTTCTGCGTAGGGTAGGGTGTTTTTTTCCGGATCTGGAGATTGTGATCGACGAGGCAGTAAAGTGTCGAAACATCTATGTTCATGGGAGTGATCGTCAGTCTGCGGACTATCCCGAGCCAGGAGCCATGGTGTTCCTGATAAGCACACTTGAGTTCGTGTTCGTTGCATCAGACTTGATTGATGCAGGATGGGATGTGAGCAAGTGGATTGAGCGTCGTATGCTGAGTCATCGTTTCGAACACTATGTGTACAACTATCAATCGAATCTGAATTCGGTGAGAGCCAACAGGGAGCCGCTGTGACGAGTTGTCGGTAAGTCAGACACGACTATCCAGAGGGTATTCTGTTGCTCGACGGGGCTAGTACGGCGCGTCCCTCGTGGTTGTCCGCCAGCCGAGCATCTCCGGTCGGTCGGTCACACGCGTCGATTTGTTGTCACGCGGTCTGGACACGGCGTCGGGGACCCAGTTGAATGACTGCCAACGTGAGCAACGGCGACCTGAACTGGATCGCGAACTACATCTGGGGCATCGCCGACGATGTCCTGCGCGACCTGTACGTGCGCGGCAAGTACCGCGACGTGATCCTGCCCATGACCGTGCTACGCCGCCTCGACGCCGTGCTGGAAGGCAGCAAGCAGGCCGTCCTCGACATGAAGGCCGCCCTCGACGACGCCGGCGTGGTCGAGCAGGACGCCGCCCTGCGCCAGGCGGCGGGACAGGCGTTCTACAACACCTCCCGCTTCACCCTGAGCGACCTGCGCGCCCGCGCCAACCGCCAGCAGCTCACCGCCGACTTCCAGGCGTACCTCGACGGGTTCTCCCCCAACGTGCAGGACATCCTCGACAACTTCGAGTTCCGCAACCAGATCCCGCGGCTGTCCCGAGCCGACGCCCTGGGCACCCTGATCGAGAAGCTCACCTCGCCCGACATCAACCTGAGTCCCGACCCGGTGCACCACGCCGACGGCTCGGTCAAGCATCCCGGCCTCGACAACCACGGCATGGGCACGATCTTCGAGGAGCTGGTGCGCCGTTTCAACGAGGAGAACAACGAGGAGGCGGGCGAGCACTGGACCCCGCGCGACGCGGTCCGGCTGATGGCGAAGCTGGTCTTCCTGCCGATCGCCGACCGGATCAGCTCCGGCACCTACCTGCTGTACGACGGCGCCTGCGGCACCGGCGGCATGCTGACCGTGGCCGAGGAGACCCTGCGGCAGCTCGCCCGCGAGCACGGCAAGGAGGTCGCCACCCACCTGTACGGCCAGGAGATCAACGCCGAGACCTACGCCATCTGCAAGGCCGACCTGCTGCTGAAAGGCGAGGGCGAGGTCGCCGACAACATCCTGGGCGGCCCCGAGCACTCCACCCTTTCCAACGACGCCTTCCCGTCTCGCGAGTTCGACTTCATGCTCTCCAATCCGCACTACGGCAAGAGCTGGAAGACCGATCTGCGCATGGGCGGCAAGCGCGACATGCGCGATCCCCGCTTCGTGACCGAGCACGCGGACGATCCCGAGTACTTCCCTGGTGACCCGCTCCACCGAATTTCCTGGCAGACGGTCCGAAGGAGGTTGAACATGACGAGTGACGAAGTAAAACGGTTCGATTGTGTCAGGACCATAAGAGCTATTCGCGATCAAATCAGCGCCGAGATCGCTGAAAAGAGCTTCGCCGAACTGTCCCACTGGCTCGATACGCACCGTTACGCGGATCCTGCGCTGCAACGGTTGGCGGAGCGACGCGGCCAACGGAACCCATGATCACCCGCGTCGAGGCGCTCAATTTCCGCTGTCTGCGGTACGTGCACCGTCCGATGAACCCGTTCCACGTATTGGTCGGCCCGAACGCATCCGGCAAGACGACGTTCCTGGACGTCATCGGGCTCCTGGGTGACATCGTGTCAGGCGGGCTGGATTACGCCCTGTCCGAGCGCACGCCCAACCCGCAGGAATTGCTGTTCGGACGCCGCGGCAGCCGACTCGAACTCGCGGTGGAGGCGACCGTGCCCGACGCCCTTCGCCAACCCGATGCGCAGCAGTGGAACACGGTTCGCTATCAGGTCGCGCTCGGTTACGATGACACCGACCGCCAGTTCGAGTTCAAGGCTGAGACGCTGCTGTTGAAGAAGGCCACCGAATCCGGGCCGAGTCAGCGCGAATTGTTCCCGACGCCGCCGGCGCCGCCCGAGTCGCTGTTGGACAGCATCAAGCAGCGCGACAACAAGGTGTTGGTCAACAAGGCGTCGGGCGGCAACGACAACTTCTACAACGAGTCCAGCCCCGCAAACCGAAGCTGGGCGCCGTCGTTCAAGCTCGGAACGCAGCGGTCGGCGCTGGGCAACCTTCCAGCCGACCAAAGCTCGTTTCCGACGGCGACGTGGTTTCGGAAGTACATTGGCGCCGGCATTCAGCGGCTCACCCTCAACAGTGCCGCGATCCGGAAGCCGAGTCCGCCGACTCGGGCTGCCGGATTCCTGCCCGACGGGTCCAACGTGTCCTGGGTCGCCGGCCGCCTCCGGCAAGACGACCCCGCGCGCCACGCTGCGTGGATCGCGCATCTGCGCACGGCGCTGCCCGACCTGGAAGACATCGAGGCGGTGGAGCGGCCCGAAGACCGCCATTGCTATATGGTGTACCGGTATGCTGGCGGCTTGTCCGTGCCGTCCTGGCTGGTCTCCGATGGCACGCTCAGGTTGACCGGTCTCACGCTGCCGGCCTATCTGCCCGGTCTGGAAGGTGTCTTCCTGGTTGAGGAGCCGGAAAACGGCATCCACCCGAAGGCGGTGGCCACGGTGTTCGATTCGCTGTCCTCGGTGTATGGCGCTCAGGTGTTGATGGCGACCCACTCACCGGTCGTGCTCAACGCGGCGAATACGGAAGACGTGCTGTGCTTCGCGCGCGACGATGCGGGTGCGACCGACATCGTCTCCGGGACCGAGCATCCTCACCTGCAAGCTTGGCGGGGCGATGCGGACCTCGGCACCCTGCTTGCGGCCGGGGTACTGGGATGACCCGCCGGGACCTCGTGATCCTCGCCGCCGACAAGGATTTGGAACACGCGTTGCGCGGGCTGCTGTCCCGTCACGAGTCGCTGCCCATCCGGCAGATCGTGTTCGACATCTTCGTACACCCCGAGCATGACGCCGCTTGTGCGAGGCGTGGCGTTTCGTTCCTCTCCCCGCTTTCCCAGCGGTACCGGTACGCACTGCTGATCATGGATCACGAAGGCAGTGGCCGCGAGAAGATATCGGCAGATGACTTGCAGGAAGCGCTGAATCAGGAATTTCGGGCATCCGCATGGGGCGAGCGGGGCAAGGCAATCGTCCTGGACCCGGAGCTGGAGATCTGGGTCTGGAGCGACTCCCCGCACGTCGACGCCGTGGCCGGTTGGGCAGATAGAAGGCCGCGGCTGCGCCAGTGGCTGAACGATCATGGTCTGTGGGATGACCAAGAGTCGAAGCCACGGCGGCCAAAGGAGGCGTTTCATGCCGCCCTGCATGCTTCGGGTGTGGCGCGCAGCGCATCGCTCTACCAACAGCTCGCCGAACGAGTATCCCTCAACCGGTGCGGCGATCGTTCCTTTCATGACCTGCGCGCCATTCTGCGCGAGTGGTTTCCAAGACAACGGACGGAAGGTACATGAGCGTCGTTCTCAAGCCCCACGCGGAAGTGAAGGACTCCGGCGTGGAGTGGTTGGGAGAGGTTCCCACGCACTGGTCAGTACGAAGGCTCCGCAACTTCCAGGCGTACCTCGACGGGTTCTCGCCCAACGTGCAAGATATCCTTGACAACTTCGAGTTCCGCAACCAGATCCCGCGTCCCGCGCCGACGCCCTGGGCACCCTGATCGAGAAGCTCACCGCACCCGACATCAACCTGAGCCCCGCCCCAGTGCACCCCGCCGAGGGCTCGGTCAAGCATCCCGGCCTCGACAACCACGGCATGGGCACGATCTTCGAGGAGCTCGCGCCGCTTCAAACGAGGAGAACAACGAGGAGGCGGGCGAGCACTGCGCCCCGCGCGACGCGGTCCGACTGACTGATGCCAGTGACGTACCGGCTCCGATACGAGGGAGGTAGGAACATGACGACCACACGAGAGAAGAAAGGGTTCGACTGCGTGAAGACCACGCGCGAGATTCGTGATCGCCTCAGTGTCGAGTTGGCCGGGATGTCCCCTGAAGACCGGGTCCGGTGGCTCAATAGTAGGGGTTTCTCAGACCCGCTCCTGCGCCGCTTCGTCAATCGGCTGCGGCCACAGGAAGGTCGAGAGGGCGAGTCCGCTCTGGTGCCCTCGACCGGCAGCACCTTGCCCCGACGCGATTCCGTCCGCCGCCCGCCAGGAAGCGAACGATGACGACCACGGAGGACTGACGGCATCTCGTGAAGCCCGCAAGGAAGACGGAGTGACAATTGCCAACTCAAGCCCTCTTCCACCAAGAAGCCAAGTCGTACTGGCTCTGCAGGTCCAGCCAGAAGCGCGGGCTGTTGCCAAAGTAACGGCCAAGGCGCAGCGCTGTGTCAGCGGTGATCGACCGGCGTCCGTTCAGGATGTCGGTGATGCGACCGGACGGAACGCCAAGGTCAAGTGCCAGTCTGTTGGCGCTCAGGCGGCGGGCTTCGAGCTCGCGCTTGAGCAATCGGCCAGGATGCGAAGTCGGATCCACTTCGTAACCTCCCTACATACCACGAGGCCCGGTGAACACCGTAACCCATCAGCGGCAGGCAGCCGGTTGACCAACCAGCCAGCCGCCCCGCCGGTCGTAGAGGATGGCAGGCTGAAACGAGCTGCGCAGCGGGTGCGTCGTGCACGGACGCGCCGCAGCCGCGGTTGCTGTCGGTCCGCGGTCTGGACACGGGGGCGGCCACCGAATTGAATGAGCGCCAACATGAGCAACGGCGACCTGAACTGGATCGCGAACTACATTTGGGGCATCGCCGACGACGTCCTGCGCGACCTGTACGTGCGCGGCAAGTACCGCGACGTGATCCTGCCCATGACCGTGCTGCGCCGCCTCGACGCGGTGCTGGAGGGCAGCAAGCAGGCCGTCCTCGACATGAAGGCCACCCTCGACGACGCCGGCGTGGTCGAGCAGGACGCCGCCCTGCGCCAGGCGGCGGGACAGACGTTCTACAACATCTCCGGATTCACCCTGAGCGACCTGCGCGCCCGCGCCAACCGCCAGCAGCTCACCGCCGACTTCCAGGCGTACCTCGACGGGTTCTCCCCCAACGTGCAGGACATCCTCGACAACTTCGAGTTCCGCAACCAGATCCCGCGGCTGTCCCGAGCCGACGCCCTGGGCACCCTGATCGAGAAGCTCACCTCGCCCGACATCAACCTGAGTCCCGACCCGGTGCACCACGCCGACGGCTCGGTCAAGCATCCCGGCCTCGACAACCACGGCATGGGCACGATCTTCGAGGAGCTGGTGCGCCGTTTCAACGAGGAGAACAACGAGGAGGCGGGCGAGCACTGGACCCCGCGCGACGCGGTCCGGCTGATGGCGAAGCTGGTCTTCCTGCCGATCGCCGACCGGATCAGCTCCGGCACCTACCTGCTGTACGACGGCGCCTGCGGCACGGGCGGCATGCTGACGGTGGCCGAGGAGACCCTGCAGCAGCTCGCCGCCGAGCACGGCAAGGAGGTCGCCACCCACCTGTACGGGCAGGAGATCAACGCCGAGACCTACGCCATCTGCAAGGCCGACCTGCTGCTGAAGGGCGAGGGCGAGGCCGCCGACAACATCGTGGGCGGCCCGGAGCACTCCACCCTGTCCAACGACGCCTTCCCGTCACGCGAGTTCGACTTCATGCTATCCAATCCGCCCTACGGCAAGAGCTGGAAGACCGACCTGGAGCGCATGGGCGGCAAGCGCGACATGCGCGAGCCCCGCTTCGTGATCGAGCACGCGGGCGATCCCGAGTACTCCCTGGTGACCCGCTCCAGCGACGGCCAGATGCTATTCCTGGCCAACAAGCTCTCCAAGATGAAGCAGGGCACCGCCCTCGGCAGCCGCATCGCCGAGGTCCACAACGGCAGCTCCCTGTTCACGGGCGACGCCGGCCAGGGCGAGAGCAACATCCGCCGCTGGATCATCGAGAACGACTGGCTGGAGGCGATCGTCGCCCTGCCGCTCAACATGTTCTACAACACGGGCATCGCCACCTACGTGTGGGTCCTCACCAACCGCAAGCCGGAGCATCGTCGGGGCAAGGTGCAGTTGATCGACGCCACCGCGTGGCACCGGCCGCTGCGCAAGAACCTGGGCAAGAAGAACTGCGAGCTCGGCGAGGAAGACATCGCGCGCATTTGCGACACTTTCCTCGCCTTCGAGGAGACCGAGCAGAGCAAGATCTTCGACAACGCCGCCTTCGGCTACTGGAAGGTGACGGTCGAGCGCCCCTTGCGTATCGAGGGCACCGACCCCAACCGTGCCTACAAGGCCGCCGAGATCAAGAAGCTGAAGGAGAGCGGCGAGCGCAGCGAAACCGCGCCGCCGGTCATCAGGAAGATCCACAAGCGAGGCACGGACGCCGATCCGCTACGCGGCCGGTTCGCGGCCACCATCCACGGTCGGCCCGCTGTGGTGGAGTACGAGCTCGACACCGATCTGCGCGACACCGAGCAGATCCCGCTGCGGGAGGTGGGTGGCATCGAAGCCTTCCTGTGGCGCGAGGTCCTGCCCTACGCGAAGGACACCTGGTACCAGCCCGACAGCGTCACGATCGGCTACGAGATCAGCTTCACCCGGTACTTCTACAAACCCAAGCCGATCCGAACGCTGGAGGAGATCCGCGCCGAGATCCTCGCATTGGAGCAAGAGAGGGAAGGATTGCTGGTCGAGATCCTGGGGCGGTCACGTGATGATTGCTAACCTCAAGCCCCACCCAAGTTACAAACGTTCCGAGGTCGAGTCGCTCGGTCCTGTGCCCGCGCATTGGACAGTGCGACGGCTGGCACAATTTGGTAAATTGTCGAGAGGTAGTGGTGGAAACAAAGACGATGAAGTGGCGATGGGTATCCCTTGTATCCGTTACGGTGACTTGTACACTCTACACCACACCTTCATCCGAATGACTCGGTCATTCATTCCGAAAGACAAGGCCGCTGAGTATTCAACTACCAAGTTTGGTGATGTGCTGTTTGCCAGCTCTGGTGAGACAATAGACGAGATAGGGAAGTCGGCAGTTAACCTCATGCAGCACGAGGCCTGTTGTGGAGGTGATGTCATCGTGTTCCGCCCTTCACATCGAGTTGATGCTCGTTACCTCGGCTACGCCACAGATTGCGTCCCGGCCACCACCCAGAAGGCGACCATGGGTCGCGGCATCACGGTCATGCACATCTACGCGGCACAGCTGAAGCATTTGGCGATCCCCTTTCCACCACTCGTCGAACAAGGTGCCATCGTCCGCTTCCTCGACCACGCCGACCGGAGCATCCGACGCTACATCCGTGGCAAGCAGAAGCTGATCGCACTACTGGACGAGCAGAAGCAGGCACTAATAAAACAAGCGGTAGGGGGACAGATAGACGCCTTTACCGGTCGACCTCACGCGGCGTATAGGCCCTCTGGTGTAGAGTGGCTGGGGAGAGTTCCGGCGCATTGGAACGTGCGACGTGTCAAACAAGTCTCGCACGTCCAAGGAGGATTTGCTTTCCCATCTAGTTCATTCGGGAACGAAGGGATTCCGGTAGTCAGAATGAGTGACATTGAACGCGGGGTTTTGTGCTTAGACAGTGCTGTTCGAATACCTGAACATGGATGCAAGGACGACTATGCACTCAAAGAAGGAGACATACTATACGGTCTATCTGGAAGCATTGGAGCAACCGGAAGCCTTGGAAACTATGCCATCGTCAAGAGGGAAAGTGTCCCAGCACAACTGAACCAGCGCGTTGCAAGATTCCGGCCAAGGACGGTGCAACTATCAGACACGTTTCTTGTTTACGTCCTGCAGACCAAGAGCTTTTACACGCAAGTTCTTTCGTATACTTCCGGGACAGCCCAATTCAATGTAAGTACGGGAGACATCGGCAACATTTTCATCGCACTGCCACCTATTAATGAGCAGCAGCAAATTGTACGGCGGTTGCGTTCTACGGCTGCGAAGATCGATGCGGATATTCGCCGCGCCCGTCGCGAAATCGACCTCCTCCGCGAATACCGCACCCGGCTCGTGGCCGATGTCGTCACCGGCAAGGTCGACGTGCGCGAATCGGCCACCTCCTTGCCGGCAGCTGATTCTTCCGGTCCGGAAGACGATCTGGATGGCGCGCTCGACACTGCCGCCGACAAAGACATCCACGAACTCGACCACAATCGCTGAGATTGAGATGTGACCAGCGATACCTCCGAACGCGGGCTGGAACGGCTGATCTGTACGGCGTTGGCGGGGCATCCGTGCGATCCGCCGGCCGAGGGCACCGTGGCCGAACCGCCAGCCGGCTACGGCGGAGTAGGATGGAGCGGCGGCAACTTCCACGACTACGAGCGCGAGTACTGTGTCGATCTGGTGCAGCTCGCGGCGTTCCTGCGGGCGACCCAGCCGGAGGCCGCCGAGGCGCTGGCGCTGTCGCAGGACGGTCCCATGCGGCACGCGTTCCTGACGCGGCTGCAAGGCGAGATCATCAAGCGCGGCACGATCGAGGTGCTGCGCAACGGGATCAAGCACGGGGCGCTGCACCTGGATCTGTTCTACGGCACGCCCTCCGCTGAGAACCCGCAGGCGCAGGAAAGATTCGAGCAGAACCGATTCACGGTCACCCGGCAGCTTCGCTACAGTCGGGACGAGGCGCAGCGGGCGCTGGACATCGGGCCGTTCATCAACGGGCTGCCGGTGTTCACCTTCGAGCTGAAGAACAGCCTCACCAAGCAGACGGCGGACGACGCGGTCCTGCAGTATCAGCAGGATCGCAACTCGCGCGAGAAGCTGTTCGAGTTCGGGCGCTGTATCGCTCACTTCGCGGTGGATGAGCGGGAGGTGCAGTTCTGCACCCGGCTCGCCGGCAAGGCGTCGTGGTTCCTGCCGTTCAACCGGGGCTGGAACGACGGCGCCGGCAACCCGCCCAACCCGGAGGGGCTGGCGATCGACTACCTGTGGCGGGAGGTGCTGACGCGCCGAAGCCTCGCCGACATCCTGGAGAACTACGCGCAGGTGGTGGAGGCGAAGGACGAGAAGAGCGGCAGGAAGCGGCGGACGCAGATCTGGCCGCGCTACCACCATCTCCGGCTGCCGTGCGAGTCAGGCAGATGCGTGCTCCCGCTTAGGCTGGGATTGTAGAGGTGGAGAACCAAAGTGCCTTTGACTGATGTCGAGTTTGCTTCCATCCTGAGTGACGATACGAAGCGGATCGACGGCGACGTTACGTGGGCTGACGATGAGGACCACTCGCCCGCGGTCGAATTTCGGGTCGATGTGGAGTCCACGAGCGGTTGGCCGCTCTTCGTCAAGGGGCGTTACAACTCGGCCGCGGGTACGGTGAATTACGCGCTCATCTTGAAGACGGAAGGTCGCATATATGCTCTTGACCTCGGAAAGGATCATCACAACCCGCAATGTGAACAGGTCGGAGAGAAGCACAAGCATAGCTGGTCGGAACGTTACCGGGACAAGGAAGCATACGCGCCGTCCGATGTGCGTGCTCCGGTTTCGGATCCGGTTTCGGTCTGGAAGGAGTTCTGCATCGAAGCAGGCATTCAACACAACGGCAGAATGAGTAGACCGTCAGCAATACAGAGGGAGCTATGGTGATGGACAGCAGCCGCGTGTGCCAGGACCTTCGGCGGGGGATCGGCTCCTTGTTCACGTGCTCGGAGCATGGAGAGTATCAGCGTATTCGCACGCCTTATCTCTATCCGGACGGCGACAATATCGATCTCTTCTGCAGGATTATCGATGGCGTAGTGACGGTAACCGACCTCGCGGAAACCACGGGTTGGCTGCGCATGCAGTCGCCGGCGCTGCGCCGTTCGCCGAAACAGAGGCGCCTGATAGAAGATGCCTGTGTGACGCACGGGATAGAGTTCTATCGCGGGATGCTTCAGGCGCGGTGCCGTCAGAGTGATGAGCTGGCGCAGGTTGTTACGCGGGTGGCACAGGCGGCGCTGCGGGTATCCGACTTGTGGTTCACGTTCCGAGCGCAGGCCGTCCAATCTATCACCAACGAAGTAGCGGAATTTCTCGTGGAGAAGGAGTTCAGATTCGAGTGCTCCGAAAGGCTCGCCGGCCGGTCGGGACGTGGCTGGACGGTCGATTTTCACGTTCGGGCTGAGTCTCGAAGTTCTCTCGTACAGGTGTTGAGTACCGGGAATCGTGCGGCAGCGCACAGCGTCTCCGCGCACGTGTTGGCTGCGTGGCACGATCTGAATCATCTTGCGGCGGGGCCGGAAGCGCTGGCCTTCGTCTCCCTGTTTGATGATACCGCCGATGTCTGGGCTGATGAGGACTTCCGGCTGGTCGAGCCGCTGTCCATGGTGTCGCGCTGGTCTAGGCCGGACGAGTTCGCCGCTGTTCTGAGCGGAGCTGCGTGACAAATACGGACACCTCCGAGCGCGGGCTCGAACGGCTGATCTGTACGGCGCTGGCGGGGTATCCGTGCGATCCGCCCGCCGAGGGCACCGTGGCCGAACCGCCGGCCGGCTACGGCGGAGTCGGGTGGAGCGGCGGCAACTTCCACGACTACGAGCGCGAGTACTGTGTCGATCTGGTGCAGCTCGCGGCGTTTCTGCGGGCGACCCAGCCCGAGGCCGCGGAGGCGCTCGCGCTCTCCGAGGACGGTCCTACGCGGCGTGCGTTCCTGACCCGGCTGCAGGGCGAGGTCAACAAGCGCGGCACGATCGACGTGCTGCGCAACGGGATCAAGCACGGAGCGCTGCACCTGGACCTATTCTACGGCGCGCCCTCGGCTCACAACCCGCAGGCGCAGGAACGGTTTGAGCAGAACCGGTTCACCGTCACCCGGCAGCTTCGCTACAGCCGGGACGAGGGGCAGCGGGCGCTGGACATCGGGCTGTTCATCAACGGGCTGCCGGTGTTCACGTTCGAGCTGAAGAACAGCCTCACCAAGCAGACGGCGGACGACGCGGTCCTGCAGTATCAGCAGGATCGCAACCCGCGGGAGAAGCTGTTCGAGTTCGGGCGCTGCATCGCGCACTTCGCCGTGGACGAGCGGGAGGTCCAGTTCTGCACCAGACTCGCCGGCAGGGCGTCGTGGTTCCTGCCGTTCAATCGGGGCTGGAACGACGGCGCGGGCAACCCGCCGAACCCGGTCGGGCTGGCGATCGACTACCTGTGGCGGGAGGTGCTGACCCGGCGGAGCCTCACCGACATCCTGGAGAACTACGCCCAGGTGGTGGAGGCGAAGGACGAGAAGAGCGGCAGGAAGCGGCGGGCGCAGATCTGGCCGCGCTACCACCAGCTCGACGTGGTGCGCCGGCTGCTGGCCGACGCCGGCGAGCACGGCGCGGGCAGGCGCTACTTGGTCCAGCACTCGGCGGGTAGCGGCAAGAGCAACTCCATCGCCTGGCTGGCCCACCAACTGATCGGGCTGACCAGGGAGGACGCGCCGGTCTTCGACTCGATCATCGTGGTCACCGACCGGGTCATCCTCGACCGTCAGATCCGGGACACGATCAGACAGTACGCGCAGGTTGGGGCGACGGTCGGGCACGCCGACCGGTCGGGCGACCTGCGCCGGTTCATCGCGAGCGGCAAGAAGATCATCATCTCCACGGTCCAGAAGTTCCCGTTCATCCTGGACGAGATCGGCAACGAGCAGCGCGGGCGCAGCTTCGCGATCATCATCGACGAGGCGCACTCCAGCCAGGGCGGTCGCACCAGCGCGGCCATGACGCAGGCGCTGTCGGAGGCGGGCGAGGTAGGCGAGGAGGAGACCTACGAGGACCGGATCAACCGCGTGATGGAGTCGCGCAAGCTGCTGGACAACGCCAGCTACTTCGCGTTCACGGCGACGCCGAAGAACAAGACGCTGGAGATCTTCGGGACCCCGGACCCGCAGCCGGACGGCACGGTCAGGCATCACGCATTCCACAGCTACTCCATGAAGCAGGCGATCCAGGAGCGGTTCATCCTGGACGTGCTGGCCCACTACACGCCGGTGGCCAGCTACTACCGGCTCGCCAAGACGGTGGAGGACGACCCGGAGTTCGACGCGCGCAGGGCGCAGAAGAAGCTGCGCCGCTTCGTGGAGGGCAGCGACCACGCGATCAGCCTCAAGGCCGAGATCATGGTCGACCACTTCCACGACCAGGTGCTGGCGCAGAACAAGATCGGCGGCGCGGCGCGGGCGATGGTGGTCACCAACGGCATCGAGCGCGCGATCCAGTACCACCACGCCATCCGCGACTACCTGGCCGAGCGCAAGAGCCGCTACCAGGCGCTGGTCGCCTTCTCGGGCGAGCACGAGCTGGGCGGAGCGAAGGTGACCGAGGCGTCGCTGAACGGCCTGCCCTCATCACAGATCGCTGCGCGGTTCCGGGAGGATCCCTACCGCTTCCTGGTGTGCGCGGACAAGTTCCAGACCGGCTACGACGAGCCGCTGCTGCACACGATGTACGTGGACAAGACGCTGTCCGGCATCAAGGCGGTGCAGACGCTGTCTCGCCTGAACCGGGCGCATCCCAAGAAGCACGACGTGTTCGTGCTCGATTTCCTCAACGACGCCGACACCATCCGCGACGCGTTCGCGGACTTCTACCGGGCGACGATCCTGGCCGACGAGACCGACCCCAACAAGCTGCACGACCTGCAGGCGGACCTGGACGGTGCCCAGGTCTATGCCGAGGAGCAGGTCGAGGATCTCGTGCGGCGCTACCTGGGCGGGGAGGACCGCGACCGGCTCGATCCGATCCTGGACGCCTGCGTGGCGGTCTACCGGAGCGAGCTGGACGAGGACGGGCAGGTGGCGTTCAAGGGCGGCGCCAAGGCGTTCGTGCGCACCTACGCCTTCCTGTCGTCGGTGCTGCCGTATAGCAACGCCGAGTGGGAGAAGCGCTCGATCTTCCTGAACTTCCTCATCCCCAAGCTGCCGGCCCCCGAGGAGCCGGACCTGTCCAAGGGAATCCTCGACGCCATCGACCTGGACAGCTACCGGGTGGAGAAGGAGGCGATGCAGCGCATCATGCTGCCGGACGAGGACGCCGAGATCGATCCGGTGCCGGGCGCCGGCGGCGGGGGCCGCGGCGAGCCCGATCTGGACCGTCTATCGAACATCCTGCGCACGTTCAACGAGCACTTCGGCGACATCCAGTGGGAGGACGCCGACCGCGTGCGGCAGCTCATCATCGAGACGATCCCCGACCGCGTCAGGGAGGACACCGCCTTCCGCAACGCCCAGCGCAACTCGGACCGGCAGAACGCGCGCATCGAGCACGACAAGGCGCTGCTGCGCGTGATGACCGCCGTGATGCGCGACGACACCGAGCTGTTCAAGCAGTTCATGGACAACGACAGCTTCAAGCGCTGGATGACCGACACGGTGTTCAGCCTGGCCTACGAGCCGGCAGCCACTCCGTGAATGAGATCTCGCCTGGAGCGGGTACCTGTCCTTCCCCCGCGGCGCGGTCGAGGACCTCTTCCGCCCACTGATTCAGACTCTTGCCGGACGATTCAGCCGCCAAGGCAGCCTTGCGGTGCGTCCGGGCTGATAAGGAACATCACCTGTCCGGAGTAGGCTTCTGCGGCTCCTTGCCGATCTTCGCGCAGGTCTCCAGGTAGTCCTCGACTGCCTCGGAAGGCTTGTCTCAGGCCGTCCACCGTATCGGCATGGAAACCCGCACCATCCCGAATCCCCGCGATCCGTCCCGCGAAGATTCGGTCGTCGTCGTCATAGTCGATCCGGCCCGCATAGCCTTGCCTGAAGGTCATGGTGCGAGATGCCGTCCTCTGCCACTCGGTGAAGACGACGTGCCGAGCGATCAGACTGCATCTCGTCAGAGAAGCCATCGCGGTATGAGGTTGCCGCGCGGCCTCTCGGGCATTGAGGTCGCGAGGCTGCTTGCCCGTCACTACGGCTACCGCGTAACTCGAGCCCCGGGGCAGCCACATGACCGTGGCGCTGACGGTCGGCAGCGCCACTCACCGCGTCACCGTGCCTCTGCATGGCGACGTGCGGGTAGAAACGCTCGACGCGGTCGTCTGTGCAGGATCAGATCGTGGCGCCGGCGGGGTGCACCTGTCGAAAGATCTCGTTGCCGCGCTCTCGCTCGAGCATCGCCAAGTCGTACTGGCTCTGCAGGTCCAGCCAGAAGCGAGGGCTGTTGCCGAAGTAACGGCCAAGCCGTAGCGCCGTGTCAGCGGTGATCGACCGGCGTCCGTTCAGGATGTCGGTGATGCGACCGGACGGCACACCAAGACCCAGCGCCAATCTGTTGGCGCTCAGGCGGCGGGCTTCGAGCTCCCGCTTGAGCAATCGGCCAGGATGCGAAATCGGATCCATATTCGTAACCTCCCTAGTGGTAGTCGACGATCTCGACGTTGTGGGCATCACCCTTGCGAAACTCGAAACAGATCCGCCAGGGCCCGTTCACCGTCATCGCCCACTGATTCCTGCGGGTTCCCTTGAGCTTGTGCAGGCCGACGCTCTTGAGCGGACTCAGGTCGCGCAGCGTCTGAGCGACGTTCAGCGCCAGCAACAGATCGACTGCGCAGTCGAATTCCAGACCTCCGAATCGGTTCGGTCGCTCGCCGTGCCAAACCTTCTGGCTCGCAGTGTTGCGCCAGGAGCGAATCACGGCAAGAACATACTACGACGTTCGGTGAACACGGTAACCCATCAGCGGCAGACGGCTGGGTGATCGCCCAGACTGCCGTCCCGCCAGTAGAAGCCGATGGCAGGCTGAAACCAGACTGTGCAGCGTTGCCTCGTGCACGGACGGGCCAAAGCCGGGTTTGGTCCGATCCGCGGTCTGGACACGGCGTCGGTCACCCAATTGAATGAGCGCCAACATGAGCAACGGCGACCTGAACTGGATCGCGAACTACATCTGGGGCATCGCCGACGACGTCCTGCGCGACCTGTACGTGCGCGGGAAGTACCGCGACGTGATCCTCTGCCTATGACCGTGCTGCGCCGCCTCGACGCGGTGCTGGAGGGCAGCAAGCAGGCCGTCCTCGACATGAAGGCCGCCCTCGACGACGCTGGCGTGGTCGAGCAGGACGCCGCCCTGCGCCAGGCGGCGGGGCAGGCGGTCTACAACACCTCGCGCTTCACGCTGAGCGACCTGCGCGCCCGCGCCAACCGCCAGCAACTCAGGCGTACCTCGACGGGTTCTCGCCGAACGTGCAGGACATCCTGGACAACTTCGAGTTCCGCAACCAGATCCCGCGGCTGTCCCGCGCCGACGCCCTGGGCACCCTGATCGAGAAGCTCACCTCGCCTGACATCAACCTGAGCCCCGCCCCGGTGCACCACGCCGACGGCTCGGTCAAGATCCCGGCCTCGACAACCATGGCATGGGCACGATCTTCGAGGAGCTGGTGCGCCGCTTCAACGAGGAGAACAACGAGGAGGGCGGGCGAGCACTGGACCCCGCGCGACGCGGTGCGGCTGATGGCGAAGCTGGTCTTCCTGCCCATCGCCGACCAGATCAGTGTAGTGGTCGGATTGGTGGTCGCCGTTGGGCATCTCGGAGAGGGACCAGGGCAAAGGGAGACGGGATACCGACTTGACCTTCGCGTCCTAAATGCGGAGCTGTCCCGACAAACCTCTTCTATTTGTACTGGTTGACATCGTTCCTCGACTCATCGTATTGTCAGGGGCGACCTAATTGGGGTGAAAGGCGTTGGTATCTACCGACATACCAACTAATGCTGAGTAGCCTGTTTTCTTACCATCTTCGGAGTTGTATGAGTTATGGAAAACGCACTGATGATGTTGTTGAAGGCGTTCAAAACAGAAAACTGGGCTAACCAGTTTCTGGACGGCCTCCTTTACTGCAACACACTGAGTTTCCACCGGAAGAAAGATAAACAAGAGGGAGCCGTTGTAATTCCCGGCTCGAATATTACTCAATTCAAAGTAGGACCGCATGAGTTGAAGAGCGTCAAATCCTTCACGTTCCGCCCAGGTTTCGCGGATTACATTAATGTATTCTGCATGTATTCGTGGGCACCGCCATTTGATGACAGGACCAAGACACGAGTTATTTTGAATAAGCAGACGCAACTCGGTAGCCTGCCAACTCTCGAAGATACCTATGGCTCACATGCCATAATGATAAGAGATATCCCCGAGTTTTTCCGACGAATAACGAACGCTGTAGAGCGTTCCGATAGCCAAGTCGACACCGTAAGAGGAAGCTTGGTGAAATACGAGCTTATGGGTCACATTCCTAAGCAAGACGATTTGGAGGGCATGATACAGTTGGCCTTTCGCAAGAATCCGAAATTTGCGGATGAGAAAGAGTACCGATTTGTCTTTATCCTTGACCGAGACAAGCCTGGCCCCTTCAGACTTGACATCGGAAGCATCCGCGATATCGCAGGTCTGGTGAAGACTAGCGAACTATATGATCTGATAACGGTTAACGGGTCTGCGGACTTCTAAGGATCTTTCTCATGAGGTTGCCGAACCTCATCAATCCTACTATCCTAAAAGCCTAACCGGCGCATGGGCACTCGGGTTATAGGTATGGGCGATTGGTTAGTAGCGAAGGTCATAGGCAAGAGGGGTATGGTGCCATTGAAGTGCCCATTCGGGTGAAGTGAATATGGCTACGGACACCACGGAACGCGCGCTGGAACGGCTGATCTGCACGGAACTGGCTGGCCATCCGTGCGATCCGCCGGCCGAGGGACCGTGGCCGACGCGCCTGCGGGTTACGGTGGAGTGGGGTGGACGGGCGGCAGCTTTCACGACTACGACCGGGTGTACTGTGTCGACTTGGTACAGCTCGCGGCGTTCCTGCGGGATACGCAGCCGGCGGCCGCCGACGCGTTGACGCTGTCGGAGGATGGTCCGACGCGGCGCGCCTTCCTGACTCGGCTGCAGGGGGAGATTGCCAAGCACGGCACCATTGACGTGCTGCGCAACGGGGTCAGACACCGGGCACTGCACTTGGACCTGTTCTACGGGACGCCCTCGGAGCACAACGCCGAGGCGCAGGAACGGTTCGCGCAGAACCCGCTTCACGGTTACCCGGCAGCTTCGCTACAGCCGGGACGGGGTCGTGGTTCCTGCCGTTCAATCGCGGCTGGAACGACGGTGCGGGCAACCCGCCGAACCCGCACGGGCTGGCGATCGACTACCTGTGGCGGGAGGTGCTGCCGCGGGAGAGCTTGACCAACATCGTGGAGAAAACTACGCACAGGTGGTGGGGGAAAGGATGACAAGACCGGCAGGAAGCGGCGGGCGCAGGTCTGGCCGCGCTACCATCAGCTCGACGTGGTCCGCCGTCTGCTGGCCGATGGCGGCGAGCACGGCGCGGGCAGGCGCTACCTGATCCAGCACTCGGCCGGCAGCGGCAAGAGCAACTCCATCGCCTGGCTGGCCCACCAAACTGATCGGGCTGACCAGGGACGACGCGCCGGTATTCGACTCGATCATCGTCGTCACCGACCGGGTCATCCTCGACCGCCAGATCCGGGACACGATCAGGCAGTACGCGCAGGTGGGGGCGACGGTCGCTCCCGCCGAGCGCTCGGGCGATCTGCGCCGGTTCATCGAGAGCGGCAAGAAGATCATCATCTCCACGGTCCAGAAGTTCCCGTTCATCCTGGACGAGATCGGCAACGAGCAGCGCGGGCGCAGCTTCGCGATCATCATCGACGAGGCGCACTCCAGCCAGGGCGGGCGCACGAGCGCGGCCATGACGCAGGCGCTGTCCGAGGCGGGCGAGGAAGGCGAGGAGGAGACCTACGAGGACCGGATCAACCGCGTGATGGAGTCGCGCAGGCTGCTGCCCAACGCCAGCTACTTCGCGTTCACCGCGACGCCCAAGAACAAGACGTTGGAGATCTTCGGGACCCCGGACCCGCAGCCGGACGGCACGGTCAGGCATCACGCCTTCCACAGCTACACCATGAAGCAGGCGATCCAGGAGGGGTTCATCCTGGACGTGCTCGCTCAATACACGCCGGTGGCCAGCTACTACCGGCTCGCCAAGACGGTGGAGGACGACCCGGAGTTCGACGCCCGCAGGGCGCAGAAGAAGCTGCGCCGCTTCGTGGAGGGCAGCGACCACGCGATCCGCCTCAAGGCCGAGATCATGGTCGACCACTTCCACGACCAGGTGCTGGCACAGAACAAGATCGGCGGCGCGGCGCGGGCGATGGTGGTCACCAACGGCATCGAGCGCTCGATCCAGTACTACCACGCCATCCGCGACTACCTGGCCGAGCGCAAGAGCCGCTACCAGGCGCTGGTCGCCTTCTCGGGCGAGCACGAGCTTGGCGGGGCGAAGGTGACCGAGGCGTCGCTGAACGGCCTGCCCTCATCGCAGATCGCCGCGCGGTTCCGGGAGGATCCCTACCGCTTCCTGGTGTGCGCGGACAAGTTCCAGACCGGCTACGACGAGCCGCTGCTGCACACCATGTACGTGGACAAGACGCTGTCCGGCATCAAGGCGGTGCAGACCCTGTCTCGCCTGAACCGGGCGCATCCGAAGAAGCACGACGTGTTCGTGCTCGACTTCCTCAACGACGCCGACACCATCCGCGACGCGTTCGCGGACTTCTACCGGGCGACGATCCTGGCCGACGAGACCGACCCCAACAAGCTGCACGACCTGCAGGCGGACCTGGACGGTGCCCAGGTCTATGCCGAGGAGCAGGTCGAGGATCTCGTGCGGCGCTACCTGGGTGGGGAGGATCGCGACCGGCTCGACCCGATCCTGGATCGCTGCGTGGCGGTCTACCGGAGCGAGTTGGACGAGGACGGGCAGGTGGAGTTCAAGGGTGGCGCCAAGGCGTTCGTGCGCACCTACGCCTTCCTGTCGTCGGTGCTGCCGTACACCAACGTCGAGTGGGAGAAGCGCTCGATCTTCCTCAACTTCCTGGTCCCCAAGCTGCCGGCCCCCGAGGAGCCGGACCTCTCCAAGGGAATCCTCGACGCCATCGACCTGGACAGCTACCGGGTGGAGAAACAGGCGATGCAGCGCATCATGCTGCCGGACGAGGACGCCGAGATCGATCCGGTGCCGGGCGCCGGCGGCGGCCACCGCGGCGAGCCCGAGCTGGACCGGCTCTCCAACATCCTGCGCACGTTCAACGAGCACTTCGGCGACATTCAGTGGCAGGACGCCGACCGCGTACGGCAGCTCATCATCGAGACCATCCCGGACCGGGTGAGGGAGGACACCGCCTTCCGCAACGCCCAGCGCAACTCGGACCGGCAGAACGCCCGCATCGAGCACGATAAGGCGCTGGTGCGCGTGATGACCGCCGTGATGCGCGACGACACCGAGCTGTTCAAGCAGTTCATGGACAACGACAGCTTCAAGCGTTGGATGACCGACACGGTGTTCGATCTCGCCTACGAGCCGCCGGCCACGCCGCACGCGGCCGGATGATGCCAGCGGGCGGCGAGCCTGCATGGGTATCGCTGCCTCAGCGTCCCGTACTGACGACAGAAGCGACCGGCACTTTCTCTTCGATCAACTGACCTCGTTCGCTGACGATCGCGGAGACATCGTACCTGCTCTGTAGGTTCATCCAGAATTCAGGCGCGCACCGTGAATTGGTCGACTTCACCGTGCTGCCGGACGCTATCCGGCGCTACGTGCGGTGCCAAGAGGACAAAGAAAGTACGGGACGAAGCCAACGAGAGGGAATTTGGCCTTCTATATAGAGGCCGATGCCCGGACAGCCACCGGCTTTGCCGGTGGCTGTATACCGTTCCCGCCCATCAGGAGCGGACCTCATTGCGGGTGCCGGAGGTTGACGAATCGGCCGGCCCAGCGTAAGTTCCGCGACAGCAAGACGGTAGCAAAGGAGGGCGCGATGATAAGGCTGACCACCATACTGGCGATCATCCTGGTGGCTTCCCAGACGGTAGTGGCCCAGGAGAGCGGGACGTTCCGTGCCATAAGGAGCGGCCAGCACGAGTACAGCACGATCGAACATGCCGAGCATACGTACACCGGCGGGCTGCTTTCGATGACCGGGACCATCATCGAGAGCAGCGGCGGACCGTTTCTCGAAGGATCGAGCATGAGCACAGAGTGTTTGGCCTTCTCGAGTGTCTCGGCTGCCGGGGTTTCCATCGAGGCGCCCTGTACCGATACCTACCAGTCGGGTGACCGGGTCTATACGTATGCCAGGAGGCGCGAGGGGGACCTTTCGGCTGGCAGCGGCGGTGCCGGCCGAAGGGAAGTGCTGGGCGGAACCGGAAGTTACAAGGGCATTACCGGAAGCTGCATCTACCGGATCGAGTACTTGGAGGACAGGAAGGTAGAGGCGGATACGGAATGCTCATGGAGCAGGACAGGAGACTGACCGGCACTGCCCCTGCCAACCCTTGACAAAACGGCGTAATTTCTTACCATGGTAGCAAATGGTGCGCCGTTGAGACAGAGGGCGAGGATGCCGAGTTCGACCCGGTGCCGGCCGCCGGTGGCGGCCACCGCCTTCCGCAACGCCCAGCGCAACTCGGATCGGCAGAACGCCCGCATCGAGCATGACAAGGCGCTGCTGCGCGTGATGACCGCTGTGATGCGCGACGACACCGAGCTATTCAAGCAGTTCATGGACAACGCCAGCTCAAGCGCTGGATGACCGACACCGTGCTCAGCCTCACCTACCAGCCGGCGAGGACGCCTTGAGCGAGATCAGGGTCATATGACGAACTGGGAGACGTGCCCGGCGGTCGAAAGCGTGCCCGGCAGGCTCGGCGGAGCCTGGGTGTTCAAGGGAACCAGGGTGCCGATATCGAGCCTGTTCGGCAATCTCGCAGACGGAGCCACCATAAAGGAATATCTCGACTGGTTCCCCGGCGTGGAGGAGTGGCAGGTAGAGGCGGTGCTGGAGCACGAGATCAAGAACCTCGACGCCAAAGTCGAGCATGAGAATCCTGTTTGACCACGGAATCCCGTTGCCGCTTCGGGACTATCTTCCGGAACATGCCGTCGATACGGGCCGCCGACAGGATCCGCGACGCGCTCGCGGGCTTCTACCGGGCGACGATCCTGGCGGGATTCAAGCGCTGGATGACCGACACGGTGAGCTCGCGGTGACTTCGGAGCCGTGCTGCTGCCGGCCACGCCGCCCGCCGACGACTCGCCGAAGCAGCTTGAAATGGGGCGACGCCCACACGTTGGCGACCTGTTGCGTAGCGGCGTGCGAACAGGAATAGTGTGAAACAAAGAAACCGTGGAGCTGTAACCATGAAGAACGTCACCGTGTCCGTCGACGAAGAAACGCACCGCCTCGCCCGCATCCGGGCGGCGGAGCTGGACACGTCAGTCTCCGCGCTGGTGCGGGACTATCTCCGCGGTCTGGCATGCGGGCGTCACGACGTGCCCGCGCATGGATCGCGAGCCGTGGAGGCGCCGCGCGAGCGCCGCCGCAGGCTCATGAACGAAGTGTTCGAGGCCATCCGCGCCACGCGGAGCGGCTTCAGCTCGTCCGAAAACGTGCCACGCGACGAGTTGTACGAACGACGTGCGCTTCGTTGATACCAACGTGCTGATCTACGCGGTCAGCCCGTCCCCACAAGAGGCGGACAAGTGCCGTAGAGCCCCATCACTGAGGCGACGCCGACACCATCCGCGAAGGGTTCGCGGACGACGCCATCGACCTGGACAGCTACCGGGTCGAGAAGCAGGCGATGCGGAAGGTCCCGCTGCCCGACGAGGACGCCGAGATCGGCCCGGTGCCCATGTCTGCCAGCGGCCACCGCCCCGAGCCGGAGCTGGAACGGCTCTCCAACATTCCGCGCACCTTGAACCATGTTGAGCTGTGGTTTGCGAAGATCCCGCGGGACGTCATCGCGCGCGGGGTGACACCTCCGTGCCGACTCAAGCCATCTTTCGGGCGGCTGCGTCGTCGGCGATCCAGCGTTGCCAGTTCTCTTCGTCCGGATCCAGGAAGCCGCAGTTGGCGCGCTGGGCGAACTGGTCGTCCACACCGAGCAAACGCAACAGCCGCCGGTCGCCGCGCGCCCGCGCCTGGGCGATGACTGCCTGCGACACCGGCCCCTGGTAGTTGGCGCGGTGCTTCAGCCACGAGTGGTTGAAGGTGAGGAAGAACAGGTAGCGGTGATCGGTGGATCGGTTGACCGTCCCGGAGTGCAGCATGCTGCAGTGGAATACGGCGATATCGCCGGCGTTCGGGTAGACGATCACCTCCTCGGGGTGCGGCTGCTTGGCCTGCTCGCGGGTCATGCGCAGCGCCCGCATGTGTGAGCCGGGGATGATGCGCAGCGGGCCGCTCTCGTCGGTCAGGTCCTGCAGGTAGGACAGCGCGTTGAACAGCAACGGCCGATGGTACACGCCGTCCTCGGGGAAGAACGCGAACATGTCGCGATGAAACCCCAATACCGGGCCATCGCCCGCTTCCTCCGGCGGCGTGCGCCGGTAGGTGATCGATTCGAGTTGGACGTGGGGGCCGATCACCATCTCGGCAAAGTCGAGCAGCCGTTCGTTCGAAAGCGCCCGCAGCACGAGCTGCGGCTGGTGTTCGAGCACGTCGACGAGCACGGACGGGCGGCTGCCGTCCGCGGTGGGGATGCGGTCAGCGATGTCCTCGAACGCAGCACGCATCGCCCGCACCCACCCGGCATCGAGCATGCCCGGGAACAGGGTGAACCCGTCCCGCTTGAACTCGGCAAGATGCTCATCGAGTGTCTTCATGATCAGCCCCCGGACGCGATCCTCAAAATCGTGGCGACGCTGCGGAAGTGGTCCGAAGGTATCCGTTGGCGTGGCGCGCTGAAACCCCGGCCCGCTCACTATGCACCCAGCCCGTGGTGTTCACAACTTCATGCGGTGGAAGTATTCTGTGTGACGCAGAAACTGTGAGGCTGTCCCCGTTGAAGAACATTACCGTATCGGTTGACGAAGAGACTCACCGGCTCGCTCGTATCCGGGCGGCCGAGCTGGACACCTCAGTCTCCGCGTTGGTGCGGGACTTCCTGACCGGGCTTGTGGGCAGGCACGGTCCGGGATGGTCGGCGCCGCCGCGGCGCGAAACGGTTCAGGCACGACGGCGCACACTGCTGGGCGAGGTGTTCGCGGAGTTCGATGCCCGTGGCATCGGGTTGCGCATGGCGGACAACTTGCCGAGGGAAGCCCTGTACGATCGCGCGGCCGCACGCACCGAAGCCGACTCTGAACGGAATACATGACGCGGTGCTCCATGCTTGACCGCAGGATGGGCTGATGCGATTCGTGGACACCAACGTGCTGCTGTATGCGGCAAGCTTGGTGCCGGAGGAAGCCGACAAGCGCAACCGAGCCCGGGTGCTCTTGACCGAGCCCGAACTTGCCGTGTCGGTGCAGGTTCTCCAGGAGTTCTATCACCAGGCAACACGCCCTACGCGCATCGGCAGGTTGTCACACGAGGACGCGATACGGTTTCTTGAGCCGATTCTCTTGATGCGGGTACAGGCGATCACCGTAGACCTGTTTCGTTCCGGTGTAGCGGTGAGTCAACGCTTCGGGCTGTCCTACTGGGACGGGGCGATCGTTGCCGCTGCGCGCGCCGCTGGCTGCGAGGTCGTGTACTCCGAAGATATGAGCGCCAGGCAGGACTACGAGGGGTTGCGGGTGATCAATCCGTTCGTTGGTCTGTAGCCGGAGTTGCGCCTATGGAACGACAGGAGCCGGCATCCGTGACCGTGGGCTCATCCGGATTGCGCCTGCCGCGGATCGGTCTGGGCACCGGGCTGCACGGTGAGGTGCCGGAGCGGCAGTCGGTGGCCACCATCGAGCACGCCCTGGAGTGCGGCGTGCGCTTCTTCGATACCGCTCCGTTGTACGGCAACGGGCTCGCCGAGGAGCGGCTCGGCATCGCCCTGCGCGGCGTGCCGCGCGACAGCTACGTGCTCAACACCAAGGTGGGCATCCTCTCCGGCGGAGTGGCCGGCGGCTTCGACTACGACTTCAGCGCGCCGGGCGTGGAGCGCTGCTTCGAGCGCAGCCTGCGCCGGCTCGGCATCGAGCGTATCGACATCCTGCACCTGCACGAGCCGGAAGGGTTCGCCGACCAGGTGCTGCACGAGACGCTGCCGCTGGTGGCGGGGTGGCGCGAGCAGGGCCTGATCGGCGCGGTGAGTGCCGGCGTCAACCACTGGTCCATGGTGGAGCCGTTCGTCGAGCACCTCGACTGCGTGCTGCTGGCGGGGCGCTACACGCTGCTGGAGCAGGGCGCGCTGCCGTTCCTGGAGCGCCAGCGGCAGGAAGGGCGCCCCGTGCTCGGCGCCGGCATCTTCAACAGCGGCATCCTGGCCACCGGCCTGCGCGACGATGCGCGCTACAACTACGTGCCGGCGCCGCCGGAGGTGCGGGAGCGGGTGGGCCGCCTGCAGCAGGTGTGCGAACGGCACGGAGTGGAACTGCCGCACGCGGCGGTGCAGTTCGTGGCGGCGCAGCCGGCGATCTCCTCGATGATCTTCGGCGCCTGCAGCCCCGCCGAGCTGGATCAGGCCCTCGCCGGCACGCGCGCAGTCCCTCCCGCGACGTTGTGGGCAGAGCTGCGAACGGCAGGGCTGCTCGATCCCGCTGCTCCGGTCCCCGGGGGCGTCCGCTGAGAGCAGTCTCGTCGCCTTCCGTCTGCTGTCGAGCGAACGCTGTTCAGGAACGAAGGGAGCGGAGAATGTCTTTCATCATCAACACCAGATGCAGTTCGTCCGTCGGCGACGGCTCGAACTGTGGGATCAGGTGCCGGTAGAAGTCGCGGGCCTCCGGGGTCTCGGCGTGTACCAGTAGGCCGCGGCAGCCGATCTCCCGACCGACCGCGACCGTGCGGGCGATCACGTCCTGCAGCAGACCGGCGCCCAACCCACGGCGTTCGTGGCGGATGCTCACCCCCAGTCGAGCCAGCAGCGCGACCGGCTGGGGGTAGCGCCCCGCTCCCTTGCGCAGCCGCGTTGGCGCGGTGTCCACGGCAATGCCGGCCATGGACCAAGCGTAGTAAGCCACCACCTCGGTACTGGTTGCCGGCGTGACCACGAGGACCTTGGTCGCACCGGTGCCCGCCGATTGGCGGGCGTGGCGCCGCAGCCACAGCGTCTGCTCCAGGCAACGGCACTCGAACCGCTCCAACTCGTGGTCGCTGGACAGCAGCGCGGGTGACAGGTAGCCGCCGGTCACTCCGCGACGAAAGGCGAGGGCCGCTGCATCAGTCTCCGAAGGCCGGGAAGGTCGCGCGCCGGCCGTTCGTTGATCGTCTCCCACGCACTGGCGGCCTCGGGCGAAAGGACGAACTTGGTACGATCCGCAAGCACCCGACGGGCGGCGGTCGTGACGCTGCTCAGGACGAATGCGGTGGCATTGGTACCGGCGGCGGCCACGGCCCGGTCGATGAGCGCACGTTCCTCCGGGGTGGCCCTGACCTCGATACGCTCACTTCGGCGACGATTCGGATCGCTCGACATCGTACGGCCAATGTACGGCCAAACCATCAGGCGCGCAACCGACCCGCCCGCCTTGGCGAGGCCGATGGTGGCATGACCATCTGCTGGTCATAAAATGGCAATGTATGAGGTCCATCACCATTGCCAAGCTCAAGGCAACCCTGAGCGCCGAGCTGCGACGGGTGCGTGAAGGTGAGTCGGTCACCGTGCTCGATCGAACGACGCCGGTCGCCGTGCTCGCTCCCGTTCCGCAGGCGATTCGCGTGGTGCAGGCGGCTGCAGCGCCCTATGCGTACCGCCGGCTGCCGCCTTTGACGTCGCGCGATCCGATGCGGCTCCTGGACGATGAGCGGGAAGAACGGGGCCGGTCGAGCATCGAGGAGCGTGCGATATGACAGCGACAAGCACGCGAGTCCGGGGTTCCCGGACCGCACGGCGGCCGAACGTGCTCTGGGTGTGCACGGACCAGCAGCGGTACGACACGATCGCGGCGCTCGGGAACGGACACATCGCGACGCCCAACCTGGATCGGCTGGTGCGCGGCGGCACGGCGTTCACGCGTGCGTACTGCCAGAGTCCGATCTGCACGCCCAGCCGGGCCAGCTTCATGAGCGGGCTGTATCCGAGCACCGTGCACGTCAACTACAACGGCAACGACCGCTTCCCCGACGACGTTCCGGTCATCTCGCGCCTGTTCGCCGACGCCGGCTACCGGTGCGGCCTGGCCGGCAAGCTGCACTTGGCGAGCGCCGAGCATCAGGTGGAGAAGCGCACGGGCGACGGGTACTCGTTCTGGCGCTACAGCCACTCCCCGCACTGGGGGGTGACCGACGGCAACGACTACGCCCGCTGGGTCGCCGATCAGGGGGAGAATCACGCCGCGCTCCTGCAGGACGCGCGCGGCTTCCCGTCGCGGGTCCACCACTCGACCTGGTGCACGGAGATGGCGCTGGAGTTCCTGGCGGGGCAGGGGGGCGAGCCCTGGTTCCTGACCGTCAACTATTTCTACCCGCACCCGCCGTTCAATCCGCCGCGCGAGTACCGCGACCGGTACGATCCGGACGCCATGCCGGCGCCGCGGTTCCGGGACACCGACCTGGATGAGCAGGCGAGGCTGGGCGAGGTCGCCTTCCAGCGCGGTGCGCGCCATCCGTCCGCCCTCGACATCGGCACCCGCAAAGGCATGCCGCCCGGCTACCTGGGCGGACGGCAGGATGCCGGCGCGGCCAAGGCCCACTACTACGCGCTGATCACCCATCTCGACGAGCAGATCGGGCGGCTGCTCGGACATCTCGCGCAATCCGGGCAGCTCGACGACACGGTCGTCCTGTTCACCTCCGACCACGGCGAGATGCTTGGCGACCACGGCCTGCTCTACAAGGGCTGCCGCTTCTACGACGGGCTGGTGCGGGTGCCGCTGATCTGGAGCTGGCCGGGCACCATCCTGCGCGACCGGCAGTCCCCGGCGCTGGCCGAGCTCACCGACATCGCGCCGACGCTGCTGGAGCTCGCCGGGTTGCCGATCCCCGACCACCTGCAGGGCCGGTCGCTCGTCCACATCCTGGGCGGCAATCCCGATCCCGCCCGCCTGCGCCGATTCGTGCGCAGCGAGTACTTCAACGCCCAGCAGGACCCACGCACCGGCGCCGACCAGATGGCGACCATGTACCGCGACGAGCGCTACAAGCTGGTCGTGTACCACGGGCGCGGGCTGGGAGAGCTCTACGACCTGCAGGAGGACCCCGGCGAGTTCCACAACCTGTGGAGCAGCGGCGAGCACGCCGCCCTGCGCCACGACCTGATGGCGCGCAGCTTCGACGCCACGGTCATGGCCCAGGACTGGGGCTCGCCGCGCGTGGCCGCGCACTGACCCGACGCTATCGGCTCGCTCTCATCTCGCGTACGGATCGGCAGCGTCCCGCAGGCCATCTCCCATGAAGTTGAAGGCGAGCACCGTGACGATGACGAACAGCACCGGCAGCAGCAGCCAGGGGTGCAGCGCAACCGTCCGCACGTTCTGGGCTTCCTGGAGCAGGACCCCCCAGCTCGTCACCGGCGGGCGCAGTCCCAGACCCAGAAAGCTCAAGGCGGTCTCCGCCAGGATCATGCCGGGGATGGCAAGGGTCACGGTGACGATGATGTGACTCATGAAGGCCGGGAGAAGATGGCGAGCGATGATCCGTTGTTCGCTGGCGCCGGCGACCCTGGCCGCCATGGCATAGTCCTCTTCCCGCAACGCGAGCAGCTTGCCCCGCACCACCCGGGCCAGTCCGGTCCAGCCGACCAGCGAAAGGATCACGGTGATGCCGAAATAGATTCGCAACGGCGGCCACTGCGCAGGCAGCGCCGCGCTCAGCGCCATCCACAGGGGAATGGTGGGGAACGATCTCAACAGTTCGATGAACCGCTGGATGACGTTGTCCGTCATGCCCCCGTAGTACCCGGAGGCTCCGCCGAGGATCACCCCCAATAGCAGGGAAAGGGAGACGCCGATCAGGCCGATGGACAGGGAAATCCGGGCACCGTACACGATCCGTGAGAGCATGTCCCTGCCCAGCCGATCGGTGCCCAGCAGGAAGGCCGTCCCTCCCTCGTCCACGCCAAACAGGTGGACGTCGCTCGAAAACAGGTCCCAGAACCGGTATCGATGTCCGCGAACGAAGAGTCCTATGGGGAACACCTCGCTTCTGTCCTCCGAGTAGGTCTTGCGCAACGTCTCCGGGTCGACGCTGCGCTCCAGGCCGTAGACGAACGGCCGCGTGATCCTGCCGTCGTGAAACAGGCGGATGCGCTGCGGCGGCGTATAGACATACTTCCGGTGGCGTTCGCTTAGATCATAGGGAGCGATGAACTCGCAGAAGCCAGCCAGGATGTAGAGGGCAAGCAGCACCGCGCCGCTGACGATCGCCAGTCTGTGTCGCCTGAATTTCCACCACATCAGGCTCCACTGAGATGCGATGAAGAATCGCTCTTCGGGGGAATCGGGTCGCACGTCCCCTGACGGAAGGTCGTGCCGGCGCGGGATCGCGTGCGCGTCACCCATCAGGCTATTCCTCCCGTGCTCCGAATCTGATGCGCGGATCGATCCACGCCAGCAGGACGTCCGAGATGAGCGTGCCCACCACCGTCAGCCAGCTCAGAATCAGCACGAACGCTCCCGCCAGGAACATGTCCTGACTCCGCAGCGCTCCCAGCAGCAACGGCCCCGTGGTGGGCAGGCTGAGCACCACCGATGCGATGATGGCTCCCGAGATGAGCTCGGGCAGCAGCCAGCCGACCGTGCTGACGAACGGATTGATGGCCACGCGAACCGGGTACTTGAAGAGGAGCCTCGTTCCCGGCAGCCCCTTCGCCGTGGCCGTGATGACGTACTGCTTGCGCAGCTCGTCCAGCAGGTTGCCCCGCATGATGCGGATGAGGCCGGCGGTACCGGCGGTACCCACCACCACCACGGGAATCCACAGGTGCTTGAGCAGATCCACGGCCTTCGCGAAACTCCAGGCTGCTTCCACGTACTCGGGCGAGAACAGCCCGCCCACGCTATGGCCGAAGTAGAACCAGGCGACGAACATCAGCAGCAGGGCGAGCAGGAAATTGGGCGTCGCAAGACCGATGAAGCCGATGAAGGTGAAGGAGTAGTCGAACAGCGAGTACTGGTGCGTGGCCGAGTAGATGCCGATCGGGATGGACACGGCCCAGGTGAAGATCAGGGTGACGAACGATATGATCACGGTGAGCAGTATCCGTTCCCAGATCAGCTTGCTGACCGCCATTTCCCACTCGAATGACTGCCCGAGATCCCCGCGCAGGACGCCCCATATCCACTTGAGGTATTGGACGAACATCGGCTGTTCCAGGCCATAGCGCTTCTTCAATGAAGCGATCGTCGCATCGTCGACGATCTGGCCGGTCTGGGACAGCCGGTCGATGTGGGAGGTGAGGTAGTCGCCCGGTGGCAGTTGTATGATGATGAACGAAACGATCGAGATCAGGAGCAGCGTGGGGATCATGACGAGGATGCGCCGGAAGATAAACGTTACCATTTCCTCATCTCGACGCTCGGCTGTGGACTGATGGCCGGCATCTGCCTCAGCGGAGCATGCCGAGCCTGCTGTCGCGGACTTTGACCGGCGCGGCCGCCGCCAGCAGGTCGGTCACGTCCAGGGTCGACCGCAGACCGTGGCAGAACAGGGACTGATCGCTGCCGTCGAACCGGTAGGGGAACTGCACGATCTCGTCGAATGTGCGCGGCATGGATCCGGCTTCGATGGCGGCGAAGGCATCGGGATCGCGCGCCGCGGCGAACAGGGCCACGACTGCCGCGGCCCTGCCGGATGCCTGGATCATGATGGGTCCGTTGCCGCCGGACCGCAACCACTCGGCGACGGCGCTCAGTTGAGCCACCTGCAGGCCGAGCAGCGGCCGTCCGAGCGCGTGCAGCAACAAGCCGTATTGCTGCTGCGGGCACAGCGATCCGAAGCCGAGCAGATCGACGTGGAGCAGCGTGCGGCCGGCCGCGAATGCTTGGTCCGCCAGCGTGCCGTCCGCGCGCGCCCCCGCGGCACAGACGCCTGCCGCGTCGCCGATCAGAATCGAGCACCCGGCCGCGTCGCTCAGCCTGGCGATGGTCGCCGGCAGCGGCCACATGCCGTTCATTTCCAGCACGAGTTGCTCCACGAGCGCGCCGCGGGCGGGCACCCCGTGCGGCGGCTCCGCCCACGGCAACACGGGCGCGGTGTCCGGCGGCGGCCGGTACCAGCTCTCCACGACGGAGGCGGCGGTGACGCTGCCCGGCTGCCAGCGCAACAGCGCGTCGATCGCGGCGCGGTCGACCGCACGGCCGCCGCCCGCACCGTCGCCGGCCGCCTCCCGGTTGCGAAGCTCGCGTAACCGGTCGGAGGCCATGTCCGCCCAACTGCGCCGCTCGGCCGGCAGGCCGACCTGGAGCTCGGCGAAGGGAAGCGCCTCATGCTCCCAGGGCAGGTCGGTCGGCGGGGTGTCGAGCCCGAAGTGGCGGTTGAGCCACCCATAGAGCTTGGCGCGGTTGTCGTGTCCGTAGTGGTGGCCCGGCTCCTCGCTCACGTGCAGGACGCAACGGTCGCCTGCCCCCAACAGCTCGAACGCGGCGCTTGCGGCCCCGTAGGTGCCTGGCGCGGCCTTGTGCGCCTGGAAGCAGCATGAGTCGTACTTGTTGTAGATGAACAGCGTCGGCCGCGGCGCCAGCAGGGCCGACAGGACGTCGTAGTCGGCGATCGTGCACAGGTCGGCGGGGAGCTGCTCGGCATCGCCGATGTCTGCCCGGTCGCGGCGGGCGAACACCGGCATGTGCCCGGCCACCGGAACCGCCACCGTGACGCGTTCGTCGAGCGCTGACAGGACGATGGTCTGCCACCCCCCTCCCGACAGACCGGTCATGGCCACCCGCTGCGGGTCGGCTGCCGGCAGGCCGAGCAGCAGGTCGAGCGCGCGCTTCATGATGAGGTAGTACACGCCCGCACCGCACTGGCCGACCACGTCCAGGAGCAGTTGTCCGTTGTGATCGATGAGGTTGGTGCTCTCGCCGCGTCCGCCGAGCTCCAGGCACAGGGTCAGCAGCCCTCGCTTGGCGAGGTTGATCCGCCGCGCCTGCAGATAGACCGCCGTATGGCCCGCCGGGCCGTGGCCCACGGCGTCGAGCACCACCGGGACGGCAGCGGGCGGCCGACCGGCATCGACGCCGGCGGGTTCGTACAGCAGCGCGGGCATCCAGACGCCGGGGTACCCCTCGAAGCGCAGCTTGTGGATGCGGTAGTCGGGCGACGGCTCCACGGTCGCGGTCCACTCGACCGGAACCGGGGCGTCGACGGCGTCGGGCGGGTGCCCGCGCAACAGCAGTGCGCGCGCGCCGCGGCGCAGTTCGCGGGCGCGCTGCAACCATGCATCCGGTTCCGCCGGCAGCCGCAGTCGCGGTGCGGTCTGATCCACGAAGTGATGGATGAGTCGGTCAGCGGTCTCCGGCCCGTGGGCACCGGCAATGGTGGTGGCCGCGAGCGGTGGGGCAGGGGATGAGTCGCTCATATCAGCCGTGATCGAATGAGGACAGCGCCCCCGCCGATGCACGGGGGCGCTGTCGAGTCAGGCTACTGCCGGAAAAAGAACTGTTCGATTCTGGCCAGTCCCAGGTAGTGACCGACGGACCAGGCGTAGAGGGATTTCTCCGGCACATTGCGGAAGTCGTTCTTGACCACCAGCAACTGGGGTGTCTCGCCGACGACGCCGATGATCCAGACGTTCTCCGCATGGGCGTCGAGGATCTCCTGAAACAGCGCGTTCTTGCGGTCGGCGTCGGTCGTGACCTTGATCTCCTCCCAGATGTCCACGAGCCTCTGCAGCTCCGCGGGCGGCTTCTCGCCGGAGGTTCCTCCCGATGCGTAGTAGGTGCCATACTTCGGCGCCCAATACGTGTGTTGACTGGTGGGAATGAACCAGAGAGGCTCGAAGGGGTAATGGCTCCTGTCCAGCAGCCACGTGCCGACTTCGGCTTCGCCCGCATACACCCGCTCTCTGAAGAGCGACCGCTCCAGGGGCTTGTAGGCCGCCTTGACGCCTATGGCTCTCCAGTTTTCGGTGATGATCTCCATGGCGTCCAGGTCGTCGGTGACGCCCTCCGGGATATTGATGGTCAGCGCCAGCGTGGCGCCGTCCGGTCGGAGCCGGAACCCGTCCCCGTCACGCTCCGTGAGCCCCATCTCGTCCAGGAGCGCGTTGGCACTCGCGGGGTCGTATTCTGCATAGGCGCCGGCGTATTCCTCCTTGAAGAGCGGGGAGCCGGAGATGACCGTGGCCTGCCGGGGGATTCCCTGTTCCAGGTAGACCAGCTCGTTGATCTCGTCGCGGTCGATGCTCAACGAAAGGGCCTTTCTGAAGCGGGAGTCCTGGAGGATCTTGCCGAGCACCTCGTCGTTCACGTTGAGGTTGGGCATGATCCCGATGTGCGACCCCAGGTCCCGAGGCCAGACTAGCACGCGGTAGTCTCCGGCCTCCCGGTTCTCCATGAACAGGGTGAAGTTGCTGACCGCCAGTCGGTTGGACTGCATGTCCGCCTCGCCCGCTATGGTCTTGAAGTTGATGGTCTCGGTGTCCTCGACCAGGGTCAGCGCGACGCGGTCGATGTAGGGGAGCTGGTTGCCGGCCGGGTCGGTCTTCCAGTAGTAGGGGTTGCGTTCCAGGACGACGCGCGTCGCCGGCTGCGGCGTGGTGACCACCCAGGGCTCGACGACCGGGAGATCAGGGTTGTACTTCCGGTACCACTGGTCCTTGTTCTGGAAGAGCTGGTACCAATGCTCGACCCCCTCTTCCTTTATCAGCTTGTCCAGATCGTCCTTGTCGGCATACGTCGGATGGAATTGCTGCAGATAGTGCTTGGGACGAAAGGGGACGTTGAAATAGGACAGATACTCGGGCAACAGCCCGTATGGCGTGGAGAAGCGGAACCTGACGGTGTAGTCGTCTATCTTCTCGATCACGGCCGGTTCACCGCCCGACATGAGCCAGGTGGGGAAGCTGGGCGTCAGCTCTTCGTTCAGCAGCATGTCCTCGTACCAGAAGACGAAGTCATCGGCGGTGAAGGGGTGGCCGTCCGACCATCTCATGCCCTCCCGGAGGTGGAACACGAAGGTCCTGCCGCCGTCCAGGGCCTCATAGCTCTTGGCGATGTTGGGCTCTATCACCGTCGCATCGGGACTCCAGCGCAACAGTTTGTCGTAGGAGTAGATGGTCATCAATGCCGTCTGACCCGCCGACGAGATGAGTTTTTCCCAGGTTCCGCCGTACTGGCCGATCTCCTCGACAGGCTGGATCACCAGCGGCTCCGCGGGAAGCCGTTCCTGGACCGGGGGGAGTGTCCCCGCGTCGACCATCGCGGCCAACGCCGGCGCTTCCTGGTACTGCTGTGCCCAGAGGCCCGGTGCCATCAGGACCAGACCGAGCAGCGCCGCCGTGCACGAAATGCGTTTCCGGTTCGTCATGGGATTCCTCCACCCGTTCGAGAGAGGCATTCGCCCGCGTTTCTCCGCCTGCTCTCGTGATATGCCTGCGAGCGCAGTTGAATCCGATAAACTTGCACGCGCGCGGAATGGCGTCAAGGACAGCGGGCGGCTTCAGTAGACGGGGAAGCCCAGGACCGTGCGCTGTTCCAGGGTCAGCTCCGCGAGCTGCCGGTCGTCGAGCGCCTTGACCTCGGAGTAGTCGGGCGCGGCCGAGGTGATGCCGACCAGCCGCTTTGCGGCGTCGGACATGCGCTCGACCGCCGCGGGGGGCAGCATGCGGATGCTGTCGGTCTTGCCGCGCAGCCACGGCCGCAGGTAGTAGCCGATCACCGTCCAGCGCGGCTCGTCGCCGCGGTTGATGCCGCCCTGGTGCCACAGCGCGGCGTCCCAGACGATGGCGGACCCGGCGCGCGCCTCGACCTGGACCGCCCCGCTCGGGTCCAGATCCGGGTCCGGTACCGCGCACGACCGGTGCGACCCGGGCCAGAGCAGGGTGGCGCCGTTGCGGCGCTCGAAGTCCACCAGGCACCAGACCACGTTCAGCGCCATCGGGAAGTGCGCGCCGCCGGCGAACGGCAGCACCGTGTAGTCCTCGCGATCGACGTGCACCTGGAACCCCTTGGCCGCGTCGCGCTGTCCGGTCGGCATGGGAACGCGGAGGTTCCCGTCGTACAGCAGCGCTCCGTCGCCGAGCACCGCGCGCACGATGTCCAGCACCGGCGGGTTGAGATAGAACTCGTAGAAGTGCGGGTGCTTGCCGACGATGGCGTGCGAGTTGCGCAGGTTGTCGGTCTGCGTGCCCGTGGAGCGCGCGACCGGCTCCTCGGCGTCGAGCAACTCGCGGACGGCGCGGCGCGTCGCGGCGACCTCCGCTGCCGACAGCGCGTCGGGGACGATGGTGTAGCCCCGCGCGGCCAGCTCCGCGAGCCGGGTGTCGAGGCTCATCGGCTGCCGTTCGATGTCCACACGCCTGTCATCAGCTCTGGAAGCCGCCGGCCTCGTAGAACCCGCGCGACTGATCGACGGTGCGCTCGGTCTCCTTCAGGAAGCCGAGCAGGCCGGTGAGGATCTCGACCAGGTCCGGCCGGCGCGGATTGCCCGGACCGCCCTGCAGGATTGCCTGCGTGGTCTTGGGCATGTAGGTGGACAGGTAGCCGTCGTAGCCGATCCCCTTGAGGATCCTGAAGATCTCCTGGTAGTCGGCGTGGCCGGTGCCGTGCTGGCAGTGGTTGGTCTCGTTGAGGTGGAAGTGCCTGATGTGCGGGCCGGCGTGGCGCAGCGCGTCCGGGATCGAGCCCTCCTCGACGTTCATGTGGTACACGTCGGGCTGCACGCCGAGGTTGTCGATCCCCAGCTCGTCGATGTAGTTGACCGCCTCGTACAGGGTGGTCAGCACCCCCGGCAGCCCTTCGTAGGTGTTCAGCGGCTCCAGCAGGATGGTGATGCCGCGCGGCGCGGCGTGCGCGCAGACCTCCCGGATCGACTGCCGGAAGTTGCCGCGCAGCGTCGCTACCGGCTCGACCGGAAACGGCACTTGGGGGACCGCCGGCTGCGCCGCGCACAGCTCCGTGAAGCTGGCTCCCAGGTCGGCCGCCAGGTCGACCGTGTCCTTGGCGTACTGCACCGCGTACGCCCGCGTGGCGGGATCGCTGCTGGCCAGGTTGCGCTCCTCACCAGCGTGGTAGTAGCCCCAGGCGGCGAGCACTTCCGGCACCGCCAGCCCGGCACCCTCGACGCGCGCGCGCCATTCGCGGGCATCCACCGCCTGCGGGTTGCCGGGAAGGTCGACGCCGTCGTAGCCGGCCTCCCTGGCCGCGCCGAGCACCAGGTCGGGCTCCTCGAGCACGTTGTAGCCGACCCACGGCAGCGTGTCGCACTGCAGGGCGTACTTGAACGCCATGACGCGGCGATTCTACCTGATGTCTCCGCACTGCCAACCCGGGCGCCGGCGGGTTCTGAAGCCGCTCAGGGCCGGAAGAGCTTGAACCCGGACATGGCGGTGACGCCGCCGACCGCGTCCAGGATGCGCAGCGTCACGACCAGGCCACGGGCCGGCCGGTCGAGGACTACCTGCTGCACTTCACGCCTGCCGCTGAGCGTTCCACTCGCGGCCACGGCAGAGTGAGTGCCGTCAGAGATGCACAGTTCGTACTTCAGGATGTTGCCGTCGAGAGGACCGTCGGTGCGTGGCTCGTAGATGAACCCGGCGATCTCCTCCTCGCCCCCGAGATCGACCACGATCTCGTGCGGGAACGGCAGGCGATCCGCGGCCGTCAGCCAGAAGGTCCAGTTGGTGCCGTCCAGTACGGCCGCCGCCGGATGGCGCGGGTCCGAATCGGTCGCCGCGACGACGGCGAGCCGCCCGCCGTCGAGCAGGTCGCACGCCAGGAACGGCTTGGTCCGTCCGAGCGTGCCGTCGTCCCTGACGATCGCGGCGCGCACCAGCGTCGGACGGGGGAGGGGGATCGGAGCGGCGTACACCGGGTCCGTGGCCGACGGGGCGGTCCCGTTCAGGGTGAGGTGGACGGGTGCTCCGGGCAGCTCGGGCTCGAGCGCCAGCGCGCGGTCCTCGTAGCGGAAGTCGATGCCGTCCGGGTAGCGCGCGTTCACCCGCAACGCCGCAAGCCGCGGGAGATGGAGCAGGATCCGCTCGGTCAGCGATCGATAGTCGCGGGTCGACCGCGGTGACCAGCCGACCTCGGCCAGCGCGAGCGCGCGGGGGAAGAGCTGGTAGCCGGCCGAGTCGAAGTTCACGTTCCGGTCGCACCACAGGTTGCCCTGCACGCCGAGGATGTTGGCCTGGTGCTCCTCGGCCAGTCCCTGAGGAATCGGCTCCAGGCCATAGGCGGTGCGCAGCGTGACCGTGCCGATGCAGCCGCTCGGTTCGTTGAACCAGTTCTCGTCCTGGTGATAGTCGAGGTAGCAGCAGGTCTGCGGGGTCATCACGATCCGGTGGCCCCGTTCCGCGGCCTCCCGGATCCGGCCGCTCAAGGCCGCGTCGCCTTCCTGGCTCCGCCAGTACATCACCGCTGCGGAGGGCGCCAGCCCCCCGTCCATGATCTCGTCCCAGCCGAGCAGCCGCCGGCCGTGCCTGCGGACGATGGCCTCGACCCTCCTGATGAAATAGCTCTGCAGCTCGTCGACGTTCGCCAGCCCCGCGCGCCGCATCCGCGCCCGGCACTTGTCACATCGCTTCCAGTGCGTCTTGTCGGCTTCGTCTCCGCCGATGTGGACGAACTCCGACGGGAACAGCGCGAAGGTCTCCGCCAGGATGTCCTCGATCACGGCGAACGTCCGCTCGTTGCCCGCGCAGTAGACGTTGGCGGAGCTGCCGGCCGCCGGGTCGCACCGCAGCTCCCGCATGACCTCCAGGATTGCCGCCGAATGGCCGGGCATCTCGATCTCCGGCACCACCGTGATGCCGCGCGCGGCGGCGAACGCGACGATCTCGCGCACGTCGTCCTGGGTGTAGCAGCGCCGGTCGGCCAGCTCTGGGTACTTCCTGATCTCGAGCCGCCAGCCCTGGTCGTCCACGAGGTGCCAGTGGAGGCGGTTCAGCTTGTACCGCGCGAGCGTATCCAGGAGCGTGCAGACCTCCTGCTTGGAAAAGAAGTGCCGGGCGCTGTCCAGCAACACCCCTCGCCAGGCGAACCTGGGCTTGTCCCGGATGTGCAGACAGGGCAGCTCTGCGTCCGCGGTCTGCAGCGGAAGCATCTGCGCGAGGCTCTGCAGGCCGTAGAAGAATCCCGTGGGGTGGGAGGCGGAGATCTCGACGCCGTTTGCGGAGACGATCAGGTCGTACGCCTCCGCGTCGGTCCCGCTCGCCTCCTTCAGGACGATCTGACCCACGTCCGAATGCGTGACGCGAAACGCGAGCTGCGTGAGGGGCTGCGCCGAGCGTATGAACAGCTCCGCCACCGCCCTGAGGTCGCTCCGGCCCGCGGGCACGGCGATCGCCACCTCGCCGGCCAGCTCGAGGACGCCGGCCGAAGGGCGAACGGATGCGGGGACGGGGATGATGGCGTTCACGGGTCAGAAAAAAGGCCGTACCACCACGATGTGATGGTACGGCCGAAACCGCAAGGTTAGCCTGGGCCTACAGGCCCATCTCCTTCGCCGCGGCGGTGATCGCCTTCACGGCGTCCGCGTAGCCGTTGGGGAAAGCCGCCTGCCGGTCACGGACTCGGTCAGGAGCCGCCATCCGCGCTGCAGCCACCGAACGAGAAACCGCCTCATCCGGACATGCGTTATAGCAGAAATCGGCTCGGGCGCGCCTGAACCGACGGATCCGTGAAGCGCCTGCCGAGGGCGTACGGGATCCGTGGCAGTGGCGCTCGCGCTGGGTCGGTGACAGAGCGGGCTTCCTGTGACACGCTCGGCGTTGCAGTCATTGTACAAGGGGCGCCGAATGAGATTCGTGGTGACGATCACCCAGGACGAAGACGGCATGTACGTTGTGGAATGCCCGTCGGTTCCCGGGTGTATCAGCCAGGGCAGGAGCGCGGAGGAGGCGGAAGTCAACATCAAGGAGGCGATCAGGGAGTGTCTGGAGGTTCGCGCCGAAAAGGGTCTTCCGTTGATCGTCACGACCCGTGAGGTCGAAGTGCATGTCTGATGCCCCCCCGTCCCGATTCTTCGCCCTCGTGAGGTGGTTCGCGCCTTCGAGAAGCTCGGCTGGCAGGTGGCTCGGCAGCGTGGAAGCCACATCATCCTCACCAGGGAAGGGCACATCGCGACGCTTTCCGTGCCAAACCATCGAACGGTTGCCCGTGGCACGCTCCGGAGCCTCATCGGCCGATCCGGCGTTACGGTCGACGAACTCCTTGATGCGGTGACCGGACGGTAGGCCCTTCAGTCGAGATACCCGCTCCCGATTGTCGCTGGCGGCCGTGAGCGGGGTGTCCGCCGACGACATCGCATTTGTAGTTGCTCGGCGTGCGATGGAGAATGGGCGCCATGGGAATGCCGATCCCGGTGCTTGATGTGATGACCGACGACCTGGAGCCGTGGCCGATGCCCGCCGAGCAGGTCTTGAGCGGCCCGCCGCGGATGGCATCGCGGGATCTCTACCGCGCTGCCGATGACAGCATGTGGATCGCCGTCTGGACCTGCACGGTCGGCTCGTTCTGGTCGCGGTATGCCGGCGACGAGACGATCTATCTGATCGCGGGGCGCGCGCGCATCACCGATCAGGACGGCCGCAGCGCCACCTACCGCGCCGGGCAGGCGATCCTGATCCGCGCCGGCAGCCGCTGTACGTGGGAGATCGAGGAGCCGGTGCGCATGCTGTTCCACTACCGGGCCGCGGATGACGAGGCGACGGGCTCATGAGCCGCGCTACCGAGGTCGTCGACCGTCTCAAGGGGCCGGTGGTCCCGGTCAACATCTGCTTCGCCGACGACCATTCGGTCGACTACGAGGCGATGCGCCGCTACGTCGACTGGCTGTGCGAGCAGCGGGTGCCCGTCGTCCTGCTGACCTACGGCAGCAGCGAGTTCGCGGTCCTGTCCGCCGCCGACATCTGGAAGCTCACCGAGCTGTTCGCGCGCACCGTGGCCGGCCGCGCGCTGTTCGTGACGTCCACCGGCTACTGGAGCATCGACGAGTGCCGGGAGTTCCTGCGCCACGCCGACGCCGTGGGGGCCGACGCGGTCAAGGTGCAGATCAACCCGTGGCTGGGCCAGGAGCGGGAGGTGCTGGTCGGCTACTTCGATGCCATCCGCGGCGCCGCCGGCATCCCGCTGCTGCTGTGGGGAGCGTGGCCCGACCCGTATCCGATCGCGACCGTGCGCGAGCTCGCGGCACGCGACGAGGTGGTGGGGATCAAGAACGACGGGGATCCGTTCTACGCCTACTACGACCTGCTGCGCGCGACCGCCGATCAGAGCTTCGCGGTGATCTCAGGCGGCCAGATGCGCAACTTCATGCTGGGCTATCCGCTGGGCGGCGCCGCCTACCTGTGCACTGTGGCGCCGTTCCGCCCCGACCTGGCGTTGCGGTTCTACGGGCACCTGCAGGCCGGCGAGATGGACGCGGCCTGGGCGATGGTGGAGCGATACGAGGACCGCTGGCTGCAGTTGGCCATCAAGCACGGCTGGCTGGAGAGCGTGAAGGTGGCGATGGAGCTGCACGGCCTGGTGCCGAATGCGAGGCTGGGCCGCCCGCGCCCGTCGCTGGAGGGCGCGGCACGCGCGGCGGTGCAGCAGACGGTGAGGGAGGTCTTCGGCGACCCGGGTCGGTGACGATGCGTCGGGTGTGAGAACCAAGACCCCGACTGGGGTCAATTTGGGCAACGTCGCCCTGCACACCGGGACCGGCTCGAAACGCCGGCGCTGCAAGGGTTTGGAGCCGTCGCGGCGATTGAGCGAGACGACCGGCCCGCGATCACCGAGCGCGTTCCGCGTTGTCGTCCGGGCGACAGAGGTAAGAAAACGCGGCGCGTGGTGCAAGTCGGCGGCGGCATTCATCACACATGGCGCACCGGGCCAGGCGCCGTTACCTCAGCGCACGGGCGCCGCCGCACATTTTCCCGCAGTGCAAGCGTCGTCGGTGCAACGGCCAGCGTTCGAGGCGTTGGCCCTCCGTACACATGTTACCGCGTGCTCAGGCGTCGTCATCACACCCGTTACCGCGGCGTCAGCCGCACGCACGCGTGCGGCAGTGCGGTCGCCGACATCGGCGGCGCGAACGGAGCCGCGGCAGTCGTGCGGAGCACGCCGCCGGATGCGGCGACGGCAGCGCCCGCACGGAGGCCGACACGGCCGTCGGCGCGGCCGCGGACGATGGTGCGGGGTTCCTGCTGGAGCCGGTCGGAGTGATCATCGCGCTGCTGATACCGTACCGGCCGAAGGACGATTGACGAGTAGGAGCCGTCGGCCGTATTCAATGCCTCGTAACGACTGCGCGAGCTGATATGAAAACGCCTCCCCGAAGGGAGGAGGATGCGCTTAGCCTGGCTGCACCAAGCGATATTAACACCGCTCCCTATGCTTCAAAGGCTCGGTGCGATTGTCAAGCACTAGCGGATTAGGACCGGATAGTAACCTACTGTGCACGATCTATTAACGAATCGCGAAATCGCCGCCGCCCTGCTGACTGTAGCAATCGCCGTCACATTCACGGTTCTCGCGGCAACAAAGACAAATGGTATCGCCTCATCGATCAAAGGAGTCCTTAGCGCTCTGTGTCACTGGAAGCTGCTGGTCCCTCTGGTAATGTTTCTTGCAGTCGTCGGTATCTCGATACTACTGGCCTACAAGATTAGCCTCTGGAACCCGAGCCTATGGAAGCCTACAATTATATGGGTGCTAATGACGGGAGCTGGTCTGTACTTCAGAATGACAGACGCACTAAAGCAACCCACGTTCTTTCGAGATACGCTGAAACAGACAGTCAAAATCTCAGTAGTTGTAGAGTTCATCGCTAACCTCGAGTCATTCCCATTAGGGATCGAGATAGCTATGCAGCTACTTGCAGTTCTTCTGACGGTTACCACCGTAGTATCTCGAAACGAGTCACGCCATGAGACTCTCACGAAGGTGACTAACGTTTATTTCGTACTACTCGGTGTCTCTGCAATCATCTGGACAGGGTGGAGCACCGAGTGGGCGCGAGTTGACCATACCAATTTCCTTCTCGAGCTATTCCTACCGGTCTGGCTAACCATAGTGGCGATACTATACTTGTATCCGCTTGCGCTTTTTGCGACCCACGAAACGACGTTCGTACGGATGAGCATATTTTCGAGGTGCCGGCACAAGAGCCGTAGGTACAGGAAACTTGCCGCGATAGTGTTGCGCGGAGGATTGAGCATTCGAGCTGCACAAACGATAGGCAAATACGCTGGAATAATCGTGGAAGCGGACGGTTTTCGCTCGGCATGGCGTGAGGCGGCAAGAAGCATTCGGAAAGATCAGGAACGTATCGATTCCGAAAGAGTTGCACAACGCAGGTTGATCGAGAATGCGGGCTTGGTAGGTACGGACGAGAATGGAATGCAACTCGACTAAAGGGAGCACGCCGAGACTAAGAAGGCATTAGATTGGCTGGCAACTTGCCAAATGGGCCACTACCGCAACCTACAAGGATACCGAAACGACGAGGTCTTCGCGGCTATTATACGGTCCGCGTCAGAGGAGCGCGGCTTGCCCGTTCCTACCGACATCCGACTATGTGTGAGTGCGAATGAGCAGTGTTGGTATGCGGAACGCGAGACTATCACGGGTCACTGGTTCGCAATCGGCGCCGCAGCACCACCACCGGACCAGTGGCTATATGATGGCGCTACAAAGCCAGTCGACTTCCCGAACGAGCACGAGTGGGACCAGTGGAGCAGCGGAGTGCATTCTGTGAACTGGGAGGGACAGTAGGAGCAAAGGTGGCCATCTGCGGACGCGTTACGGTAACGAGGAACCTCATGGGAACGATGATCGGGTGGTACTGCTTGAACGGCGGCGGCAAGAAAGTACTTGCTGCAGTTCGGATCGATGACGCGGCCCGGCATGCGCCGCAGCGCAGCGACGAGTTTCGACATCGACGCTTCGGGGGCCGTCAACCCGCTCCTCCTCTCGCAAGGCGTTACGTTCGCGACACCCAGGTGTTCCGGACTGTCCGATGCCACCGGCAGGAAGCCGGCGGGCGGTGCACCGTCGCGAGCCGCATCTTCGACCGGCTGGTCAACACCCACGCCAACCTCGACACCGCAACGGTAGCCAGTTGGTGGCGGAGGCGGAGATCATCCCCTCCTCGACTGCCGCCGAGGAGATGGCTGCCGAGAGCCCGGAGGGGCTCGCCGCGCTTGCGGCACGCACCGAGCATGGGCGAGACGGGAGCGTTTCTGGTCGAGTCTGTTCATCGAGGGTCATCCGATTCTGTGGGTAGGCACGTTGCAAACTGGATCGCGGCGTGCGACTACCTGCGTCGGTGACCGGGGATCGGTTGAAGGTCACCTTCGACGAGCCGCTGGACGAAGGCTCGGCGCCGCCGGGGACAGCTTCACGGTGACGGCGACGCCCGAGGACGGCGCCAGCGGCACGAACGGGGGCGGCGCGGACCGCACCCTCGCCGGGACGGGCACGGCGAGCGTCAGCGGCGCGACGGTGACGCTGGACGGGTCGGCGGCGCCCGGCGAGACGCTGACGGTGTCCTACGCCCGGCCGGCCAGCAACCCGATCCGCGACCTCGGGGGGCGACGAGGCGGCGGGCTTTTCTCCGGGCAGCCGGCGTCGAACGTCCCGCCGGCGCGGACGCGCGCCTCCGTACACCTATCGTGTTATGTGGTGCGAGGAGGACGAGGAATACGTTGGGGCTGTGCGCTGAGTTCTCGTTGCTCAGCCACCTGGACGACACCCGGAGAAGGCTTTTGCCGGTATCCGCAATCTGGTGGCCTTCTGCGTGGATGACCGCATCCCTTAGCTGCGCCGCCTGCGTCCCGTTCTGTTCGGGCGGCCCGCACGGTGCGGACGAAGGATGAAGCACCGCACCACCCGTCAGCAGTGTCATCATGGGTGGAGTGCGACCGTCGGGTCCCTACGCTGCGGATGGGTGCCGGGAACGAGCCCGCCACAAATGCTTCGGAGCGGGATCTTAGACGCGGGTACCATTCCGATGGCTGTTCACCGGAGGGCGTCTAACCTGAAGCCGAGAAATGTGGTATCCTCATCGCAGGTGACAGCACCAGAAATCCTAGGGGGATACTCTTGACGGAGAGAGACGCGCTTATCAAAAAGATTGCAGGGAGGATCGACGAATACTGGGACAAGAGTGGAGCTCCTATTCTATTGAGCAGTCTAGGAAACACTGAAGGCGGAGAAGTCGCCAGACAGGCAAGAGAATTTGCTGGATCTCTGGCGAATTTCATTGAGAGGGAGGTCCCGAGAGCTCGCATTGTAAAGCACTCAAGAGTTCTATCACTTATCGGTGCTGTACCCAAGAACGTAACCGAAGACTCTGACGATCTCCTTGAAAACGTCCAGAGATCGTCGAAGAATGCTCGTTTTGTAGAGGTCCTTTGGAACGCATTCAAGAATCCTTTGGATGCCGACAAGAGACGGTTTGTCCGTCCTCGAAGCGCTGATGAACCCTTGCATATAGTAGACATAGACCGTGATGATCCGCCACCTGATGGCTCATATGAGATTCCCGGTAACTCGATCGATCAGAACCGATCCATCAGTGATACGCACAGCCGAATTGTCGCCTGGATAGAGGAAAACTCCTGTAAGGTGGAAGATTTCATCAAGAAGCCCGCAACGACGCAAAACGCCGGCGGCAGAGATTTGCTTCGGTGTCTGCTCGAATCCTTGAGTGAGGACGACGCAAGGAGGATAAGCCTCCCATTGGATATAGCGCAAAAACTGTCCCAGGTCCTTTTGTAGAGACCGAAATCGCATGGCGACGACAACGTCGTTCCTTATAGTCGCCGGAATTCCCAAGGCGATGGCACGTCTATTCGGCGAGCGGCTCGCTCAGAAGTTCGATGTCGACAAGTGGCAGATCGTTTGGACGCCACTGCCGAGCCTCAGGAGAACGTACGCCGAGGACTATGTGATGTCGCTGTATTATATGTTCGCCAAACAACTTAGGGGGTCAAAGACAAGGGGCCGGGCTAAGCGCTGTATCCTTGGATACGTTTCGTATGGAGTTTCTGATCGTATGGTGCTGAGTGCCTTCGAGAGGGAGGCGTTAGTCTTTCCGTTTACCGACACGAACGGTGTCGTGTTCGAGGAAAAGCCGCCAGCTCGTGTGCGTGATTTCGTGGGAAACTCCATAGCGGAGTTGCGCAAGAAGGTCGCCAATGCCGAGAGTGCGCTCGACGCGATCGAAAAGGAAGTGCAAAGCGGGGTCAACAGAACCCCTCTCTTGTTACCGGTGAGAGCCTTCGGTAACGACGATGTCGGGAATCTCCTGACCTTGGTCCGGCAAGAGACACTTAACTCAGAAGATCCCTTTGGTGCAGTCAAGAACGAGATAGAGAGGTTCAGCACGAGGTTTCCGCGCAAGGCCGTTGCGGCCGACCGCAGGAAGTACTTTGTCAACAAAAGGGGAATAGTCTTCAAACCCCACGCGGGCGCGTTGCATGGCTCTGTCGATCCCGAACACTTTAGGGATCACGATGTCGAGTGCTTTCCGCGAGCATCTCTTCGGCTCGGTGCCGGGTACGAGTCTGCGTTCCACTATGACTGTATTGCGTTCAGGGGTGGAGAGTTCCCGACGCAATGGACTGGTTGTCACGGACAGCTCATCGAGATTCGCGGCGACCGGCGCTATGCGAATGTGTATCCGAATGACTATGTGCGCGGATAGTAGTAAGGGGCAGTGCCTGCAAATGATACTACTGTGATGGTAGCTCCTTGCAGGCACCACCCATCAAGTTGCTTGAGTGATGCCGGTGTAGAGCTTGTCGATCTTACACCTTCGTGCCTTTTAACGCAGATCGCCACCCCAGCGGGAACTGTACAATTCCTGGTGAGATCTAGGTCACTGCGCCGTGCCTCTTCAAAGACGCAACTCCGATCGTTTTGAAAGACTCCGCGAGGGGGACGTCCGCTTCCGTGAAGGAGCTTCAGATCCCCGCACGAACCACTTGCTAGAACAATATATACATGCGAGGACGATGCGGTCAAGGGCTTGTAGCCGATGAATCGCTCGTGGGTGCCGCGCGGCGGTGCAGCAGATGGTGAGGGAAGTCTTCGGCGGCCCGGGCGCGTGACGGCGCGTCAGGTGTACTCGTAGTCGCCGAGCGCCGGATCGCCCAGGTCGTAGAGCGCGGAGGCGTTGCCCGCCATGAGCATCCGGCCGATGTCCACCGCGCGTTCCTCGGTCGTCGCCCCGCCGGCCACCCGCTCGCCGAGCACCGCGGCCAGGTTGGCGCGCGTCATCACCAGGTCGCCGACGCTGTGCTCGATCCAGTACCCGGAGTCGCCTCCGAAGGCGATGATCTTGTTGACCGGCACGAAGTCCAGCCACTCGGCCAGCGCCGCCCGCGCGGCTCGCGGCATGAACGACTGCGACCAGCACATGTTGAGCCACACGTTGGGGTAGGAGAAGGCCATCATCCCCGCCTCGCGCAGCCTTGGCATCCCGAGTGGTACAGCTCGAAGCGCACGTGCGGGTAGCGCAGCACGACCGGCACCATCCGGTCCGGGTGCGTCGGGCGGTAGTCGCGCCCCGCGCCCATGCTGCCGCAGTGGAACAGGATGGTCATTCCCGCGGCGCCCGCCGCCCGGATGATGGCGTGTGCGAGGTAGTCGCGCAGCGCGCCGTACGGTCCTTCACGCGTGGGCGTCGCCTCCGGCGCGCGGTTCGGTCCTGCCGCGAGTAGCCGGTCGAAGAGGCGTGCCGCCTCGGCGGCCGGGGGCTCGGCGCGCGGCGCCTCCTTGAGCAGCTTGATGCCGAGCACGCCCTGCGCGCGCGCCTCGGCGATCGTCTGCTCCAGCCCCGCGACGTAGGCGTCCAGGGTGCGGACCGGGGCTCCGGCGCTCCGCTCGATCAGTGCGAGCGGCTCCGGATTGCACGCGAAGTTGAGCTGGCTCTCCCACATCTGGGTAAGCCGAAAGCTCCCCGGAGCGGGCATCGTCCACGGCGGATCGTCGGAGTCGTACTGCTGGTTCAGCGCCGCCGCGACCTTCATCCGGCCGCGGAAGGTCCGCTCGTACAGTCCGGCACAGTTGGCCGCGCGCAGGGTCTCGGTCGCCTGCAGGTAGCTGTCATCGTCGATCCGCTCGATCCCGTACAGCTCGCGGATGCCGATCATGAGCGCACGGGTCAGCGCCAGCTCGCGGACGTGGGGGAGGTGAGGGGCGAGCCGTGCCCAGCGCTCCTCGACCGGAGCGCTCCGGTCGCTCATCGACTGCAGGTCGGCGGCCGGCATGCCGCTGGCCTGCAGGACCATGCGCGGATACGCCTCGAACAGGCTCACGGCGTCCGGCGCCCGCCGGATCCGCTCGTGCTCGGGCATCAGGTGCTCGTGCGCGTCGATGACGGTCAGGCGGGAAAGCTCGTCATAGAGCCGCCGCGCCGGCTCGGAGTCGAAGCCGATCCCGTGCACGGAGATGCTGTCGGCAGTGTCCATGCCGGCCGATCCTTGCACCCGATCGGCCGGGAGGGCTACACGGGCAATGCGGGATTCGAACCCACGACCTCTGGCTCCGGAGGCCGTTGTTGAGTGCAAACGATGGGATGCTGGTGTCCCCGGCTTTTTCGCCGGGAAGTTGGTTGACTCATTTCCGCAGGTTCCAGTGCAGTCAACCTTTCGCGTGCACGCGATGCTGTAAAGCCTGAGCCTTGGCTGGCTGAACGTAGTAGAAGCCGAAGAGGAGATCCAGAACATCGAGGTTGTACTCGGCCTCGGCGGGATCGACATCGACGACTGCTCCCGTCTGTGTCGACTTGATGGGGTGGGCGCTGTAATTGCCGATTCGGCATCTGCGGGAAAGGGCTGCACTGGCTTTCGGACTATCGGTCAAGACAAGCGTGGCTTGCTCGTAGTCCTCGAGTACGGTCCCTGTTACTTCTGACGGAACGTGACGCACAGCCGCACGCGGCCACACAAGCTGCTCGGAATTCGCCAGCTCAGCCATGTGCGAGGCGCCACGCTTAAGAAACAAGAGATGACGGCTCACGATCACGAGCTTGCAATGCGGGCATAGCGAGAATATGAGGCGCTGGTAGCGATCATCTTCCTCTGCGAAACCCTTGCCACGTTCCCAAGGAGAGTGAAGTCCGAATGGGTCATGGAGTGCTCCATGGCACGAGCAGCCTCATCGGAATGGGCTCTCAGTTCAGCGGCGACGGCGTCGGGGACAACCAGCTGGTCTCCCAGCAGCTTCAGGAGCGGCAGTCTCTTGGACCGCGAAAGGACCAGCAATGGCGAGGCGTTCACGACCGCCGCATCAGCCATTCGCAAGTTCGCGGCGCAGCTGATCCAGTTCGACCTTGATCACATCAAGTCGACGCCGAGCCAGCTCGTCCAGAAACTGCAGGCGGGTCAAGCCGGCGATCTGAGCAGCCTTGCTCCCGCTCAGCTTGCCCTCGTGGTACCACTGGACTGCGGCCGCAAAACGCAGCTCCTGCGCGAACCTCTCCGGTGTCTCCCGCAGAGCGGAGAAGGCCTCCTCGGGAAGTTCGATCGTCAGCTTGACCATTGCCGCAACTGTACCGCCAGCCTCTGTCGCCATTCCAGTACGGAGAACGGCGATCACCACGCATCCAGCGGCGACCGCGGAATCAGTCAGAGCGTTCTGGACATCGAATCGTCGCTTGGAGCGCTGTAACCGAGCCAGCGCTCGTACTCGGCGCGACAAGCCTCGGGCCCCGACCAGCGCGCATAGACCAAGCGGGCGCGGAATCCATGACGCTCGCCCGCGTGCACACGGGGAAAGGTGACGTGGAAGTCCCATGGCGCGTTGTCGAAGGGCTCCTCGAGCGGCGCCGGCTGAGCGAACCCAGGCACCCCGTCGGTGTCGAGCATCACCATGAAGACCATGCCCTCGTCGCCGGGAGTGACGGAGGGCCGCCCGAAGAAGCAGGGGAGGGCGAGGGGGAAGTCGGGGTCGCGATTCAGCCAGCCTTCCTTCCACGCGGCTCGCGTGGGCAAGACGGGGCTCCCGGATGGGGCGACAGAATTGGGCCGCTCACGGCTGCGAGGCCGCTCGCGTACGCCCTTGTCGGTGGGCAGCCACATCCACGGCCGGTCGGGACGCCAGACGTAGTTGGCGAAGAAGATCGTCAACCAGCCGTGGGGCGGTGAGGCATGGGGAACGCAGGAGAACGTGAGGTCGATGTAGTGGGGCTCGGTCAGCTCGATCGTCCACCAGGCCTCTACGCGCCGCCGCTCCGTGGGTTGCTGGTGAAAGGCGACGGCGTCCTCGCCGGTCACCTTCATCGAGGTGGGAGTGAAGCGGGGGGCAAAGGAGTGGCGGCGCTCGGCGTCCTGCAGCTCGCCGTCGAAGATGAACTCGTAGTTCAGCCCGGCAAATGGTTCGGTGAACAGGTTGGCCGGCGCGTGCACCGAGGTGAGCGACCACACACCGTTGTAGCCGGGGTGGTGCCGGAGACCGGCCGGCAGCGGCCGGTCTCCCTTATAGCTCCACGGCGCCCCCGGCGGGTCCGAATCGTTGTCGCCGATGACCGCCCGCAGCTCGCCGGACTCGATGCGCACCCAGTGGTCGCGTTGCTCGCTTATCGCCATCAGCTCGCAGCCTGACCGAGTCGCTCCATGAGCGTGCGGTAGAAACGCTTGGCGTCGTCCGGTCGCGCCTCCGCCACGTTGGCCAGCTCATCGGGATCCTCCTCCAGGTCGTAGAGCTCGGGCAGGTCGTTGTCGTTGAAGACGAACTTCCACCGTTCGTCCCGAGCCATCCTCCCGAAGTAGTACTCGCTCACCACTGAGTCGCGGTGGTGGGCGCGGCTTCCCGAGAGGACCGGCGCCAGGCTCACCGCATCGACCGGATCGGCGAACGCCGTGCCGGCCAGCTCGAGGAAGGTGGGAGCCACGTCGTGCAGCTCGACGAGGGCGTCGCTCACCAGCCCGCTCGTCACGTGGGGCCCGCGCATCACCAGCGGCACCCGCACCGCCTGCTCGTAGAAGCAGCACTTCATGAAGTAGCCGCGGTCCCCGAGCATCTCGCCGTGGTCGGAGGTGAAGACGATGAGGGTGTCGTCGAGCCGGCCGTGGGATCGCAGCAGCTCGACGAACCGGCCAAGCCAGTCATCGAGCAGCTCGATGGTGGCCGAGTACTGCCGCCGCACCCTGGCCACCTCCGCGGCGGGAGTCCACCCCTCGCCGTCGAAGCGACGCTGCTGCCAGCTCGGCTTGCCGGCCAGGTCATCCACGATGGCAGGGGGCATCCGGCGCGTGCGGTAGCGCTCGCCGTACTCACGCGGCGGGTGGAAGGGGGTGTGCGGGCTCGGAAAGTTCACCTGCAGGTGCCAGGGCGTGTCCCGACCCAGGTACTCCTCGAGCATCGCGACGGCGGAGCGACCCACGAAGCTGTCGAGACAGTGCTCGGTGGGGAGCACCGAGTCGTCGTAGAACGCCGGCGGCACGATGCCGTCTTTCCAGAGCGCCCACCGCTCGCCGCTCTCCATCCACCGGCTCAGCTCACCCTCGACCGCGCCGCTCGCCCACTGGCGGCCGTGCTCGCACAGCACCTCGAGCAGTCCCAGGCCGTCGAGGTAGCGGGAATAGGGGCCCAGCTCGCCGCTCGCGCGCCGGCGCTCGATCACCGCATCGCTCCAGGCCGGGGTCTTGGCGCTCTCGATCGGCCGGGGATCGGTGAAGCCTGCCGCGTGCAGCCGCGCCAGCGGGTCGTCGATCGGCTGGCGGCTGAAGCCGCCCCGGAACAGGTCGATCTTGCCGGTGAAACCGACGCGGTAGCCGAGGGCACGCAGGCGCTGGTAGTAGGTGGAGGCGGTGAGGGGCAGCCTGCTCCAGTTGTTGATGGCGCCCGACCGGCGCGCCAGGTTGCCGGTGGCAAGGCTGATGCGAGAGGGGCCGCACACCGGAGCAGTGCAGTAGGCGCGGGCGAAGCGGGCACCTCCGGCCGCCAGGGCGTCCAAGTTGGGGGTATCGACCACGCCGGGCCGTTCGTATCCCACCCAATCGGCTCGCTGTTGATCCGTCACGATCAGCAGGAAGTTGGGGAGGGAAGGAATTCTCAACAGACTGCGGCCACCGTCCTCATCGCCGGTTCGATCACCTTCATCTCCTCCACGGTGAAGGTGCCGCGCTCCTGCTTGTCGTGACGCACCCGGCGCACCATCTCGGTGGGGTCGCGCTTGAGCTCATCGCGCACCACCGCCTCACGCAGGATGATCTTCACCAAGTCCATCACCTTGTTGGTGGTGGCCGTCGTGGTGCGCTGAAGCAGCCGCGAGCGCAGGTCGAACAGGTCGGCCCGGGTGATCTCGGTCAGCCGCACGCGGCAGAAGGGATCGCCAAAGACGTGTTTCTCTAGCCGGTGGCGCTGGATGTAGGCGTGGCGCTCCGTGTAGCTGCCCCGCTCTTCGAGCACGCGCCGAATGTGCGGGCACTGGCCCCAGACGAAGAATGGCTCGGCGTACTGGTAGAAGGTGTGCGACCGCGGCGAGATGCCCAGCAGATCTGCCATGAACTCCTCGGCCGCGTCCCGTGTGCGGCACTTGGTGGTGTAGTAGGTGGTATTCTCGCCGTCGATCAGACCGGACTCAGGGTTGAGCCGGTAGTACCAGAACTCCCCGCGCTTCTTCAGGTAGTAGGGGCTCTTCACAACTTGCGGAGAGTCTAAGTCTTAGTCCATTCGTAGCACGATGGACTAAAACCGCCGCGCTTTCGCGGCCGCCCCTCGGACTGCGTAACTGACTGGAAGGAAGGAAGTTAGGAACGGGCAATGCGGGATTCGAACCCACGACCTCTGGCTCCGGAGGCCAGCGCTCTATCCATCTGAGCTAATTGCCCTGAAACGCCACGATACCACAGATTGCGGGTCCGTCACAGCTCGGGCGAGCGGGTGGCGATCCGGCCCTGCACGCGGTCGATGAAGGCTTGCCGGGAGAGGGTTTCCCTCGCGCCTGCGCGGGTGCGCAGCGCCACCGTGCCGTCGGCCACCTCGCGGTCGCCGAGCACCGCCATGTAGGGCACCTTCATGAGTTGCGCCTCGCGGATCTTGCGGTTCATGCGCTCGGCGCCCAGGTCCGCCTCCGCGCGGATGGCGAGCTTGCGCAGCGCCTTCACCAGGTCCGCGGCAGCATCGTGGTGGTCGGAGCCGATCGGCACCACGCGCACCTGCTCGGGGGCCAGCCACACCGGGAAGCTGCCGGCGTAGTGCTCGATCAGGAAGCCGATGAACCGCTCGTGGGTGCCGAGCGGCGCGCGGTGGATGCAGAGCGGCGTCTCGTCCTGATCGTCGCGGTTGACGAACGACAGGTCGAAGCGCGGCGGCACCGCGAAGTCGACCTGATTGGTGGCCAGGCTGAACTCGCGGCCGGCGGCGCTCCACACCTGCACGTCGATCTTGGGGCCATAGAAGGCGGCTTCGTCGGTGACCTCGTCGTAGGGCACGCCGGAGCGCTGCATAGCCCGCCGCACCATGTCCTCGGTCTTGATCCAGAGCCGTTCGTCGTCCACGTACTTCTTGCCCAGGCCGCGCTTGTGGTGAGTGCCCAGCCGCATGCTGTAGCGCTCGATGCCCAGCAGCGCGAAGTAGCCCAGGTACATGTCCACGACCGCCAGGAACTCCTCCTCGAACTGCTCCTCGGAGCAGTAGATGTGCGCGTCGTTCATCTGCATGGAGCGCACCCGCAGCAGGCCGTACAGCTCGCCCGACTGCTCGTAGCGGTAGCAGGTGCCGTACTCGGCCAGGCGCATGGGCAGGTCGCGGTAGCTGCGCGGGCGCTCGGCAAAGATCTTGTGATGGAAGGGGCAGTTCATCGGCTTGATGTAGTAGGAGACGCCCTCCATCTGCATGGGTGGGAACATGCTCTCCGCGTAGTAGGGCAGGTGGCCTGAGCGCAGGAACAGCGACTCCTTGGTCAGGTGCGGGGTGCGCACGCGGTCGTAGCCGGCGCCGAACTCGACCTCCTTGGCGAGCTTCTCCAGCTCCTCGATCAGCACGGCGCCGCGCGGCAGCCAGAGCGGCAGCCCCGGGCCCACTTCGTCGTCGAAGGTGAACAGCTCCAGGTCCCGACCCAGCCGCCGGTGGTCGCGCTTCTTGACTTCTTCCAGCATCTGCAGGTGCTCGCGGAGGTCCTGCTTGCGCAGCCAGGCGGTGCCGTAGATGCGCTGCAGCATCGGCTTGTGCTCGTCGCCGCGCCAGTAGGCGCCGGCCACGTTCATCAGCGTGAAGGCGTCGGCGGGGATCTGCCCCGTGTGCTCGACGTGCGGCCCGCGGCAGAGGTCCTCGAAATCGCTCTGGCGGTAGGTGCTCAAGACCGGCGCGGCCCCGTTCTCCTGTTCCTGCCCCTCCCGGTCGTGACCGTACTCGTCGGCGCCGCCGGCCAGGATCGTGTCGATCAGCTCCAGCTTGTAGGGTTGCTCCGCGAATTGCGTGCGCGCTTCCTCGGCGCTCAGCTCCCGGTACTCGAACGGGCAGCGCTGGCCGATGATCTGGCGCATGCGCCGCGCGATCTGCTCGAGGTCCTCCGGCGTGAAGGACCGCGGCCGTCCGTCTTCGCCCGGACCCAGGTCGAAGTCGTAGTAGAACCCGGTGTCGATGGGGGGGCCGATGCCCATCTGCGCCTGCGGGTAGCGCTCGACCACCGCCTGCGCCATCACGTGCGCCAGGCTGTGGCGCACCCGGTACAGCCGCTGCTGCTCAGCCTCTTTCGCGTTCGCCATAGTCGATGATAGCCTAAACCGTCAGGTCAGTAGTCGCCGGAGAAGCGCCGCGGCGGTCTCGGTGTGCGGTCGGCTTTGGCGGCGTCGAGCAGTTCCTGCGGCTGCAGGCGTGTGCCGCCGCGGATCACCAGCCCGATGTCGCGCAGCGCGTGGATGTCCCGGCTGGGATCGTCGCGGACGACGATGAGGTCGGCTTCGCGCCCCGCCTCCACGCTGCCGATCCGGTCCTCCATCTGCAGGGCGCAGGCGGCGTCCCGGGTCGCCGCGCGGAGGCAGCGGGCGGGCTGCATGCCGCAGTCGACCAGTAGCGCCAGCTCGTCCACCAGGCCGAACCCCGGCATCACGTGACAGAACGGCGCGTCGCTGCCGGTGACGATGCGAGCTCCGCGCTCGGCCAGTGACGCGGTCATGATCTGCATGGCGGCCAGCGCCCGCACGCGGCGCACGCGCTCTGCCGCCGGCGCCGGCCCACCGTACAGCTTGTCCCACCAGGCGCGCAGCGCGGCCGGGGCGTGAGCGAACTGGCGGTGGCGCAGGTGGCGGGGATCTCCGGCGTCCGTGATGCGCTTCCAGACGATTCGCGTGGGGGCCAGCCACGTCGCGCTCTCCAGCACCGTGTCGATCAGCCGCTGCACGCGCTCCGGCTCGAGCTCCGGCCAGAGGTCCAGCCAGTGCTCGCCGGCCGCGTGCCGCTCCGGCCACAGCGCCTCGGCAAACCCCGACAGGTGCTCGATCTCGTCGATACCGGCGGCGATGGCCTCCGCGGCGTGCATGTGGTCCTGCAGATGGGCGACGGTGAACCTGCCGTGGCGTTGCGCGCGCTCCAGCACGGCCCGCGTGCACGGCCGGTCGAGTCCCGCGTAGATCTTGATCTGATCGACACCGGCGTCCACCAGGCGATCCACCTGGACCCGGGCCTGCTGCGGCGTGCGGATGATCTGGGCCATGCCGGTCCAGCTCGCGCCGCTGTCGCCGTCGAGCAGCGGGCCCGTGCAGACCAGGCGCGGCGCGCACGCGTCCGGGCGGTTCCAGGCTTCGCGGCGGGTGATCGTCTGATCGAGCGAGCAGCCGACATCGCGTACCGTCGTCACGCCGTTGGCCAGGAAGAGAGGCGCGTGCCAGTCCTCCGAGTGCACGTGGACGTCGATGAGCCCCGGCAGGACGAAGCCGCCGGCGACGTCCACGCGCTCGACGTGCGAGCCGGGCGGCAGCTCCGCCGCCGGCAGCACGGCGGCGATGCGCGTGCCCTGCACGTGGACTGCCCGGTCGGTCAACCATCTGGTCGTGCCGGTGTCGAACACCTGCCCGCCGACCAGTGCGAACTCACGTCCCATCGGTGTCACGGGTGGCGCCTGGTGGCGCCGAGCTACGCCGGGGCCGCTTCGGTGCGTGCAAGGTGGGCACGCCGCAGGCCCTCGCGGAACGTGACCATCTGCCGAGTGGTCTCATCGTACAGCCGCATCGACATACAGCGCACGGTATCGCGCAGGCGCAGGACCGGAACCTGTCGGAACAGCGGCTGTTCCCGGTGGGCGCGCTCCAGGTAGTAGTTGGGGATACCCGGATTCAGGTGATGAATGTGGTGAAAACCGATGTTGCCGGTGAACCACTGCAGGACCCGCGGCAGCGCCAGATAGGACGATCCGCTGAGCGCCGCGGCAGAGAAGTCCCATCCCTCGCCGCGGCTCCAGTACACGCCGTCGAACTGATGTTGCACGTAGAACAGCCAGGTTCCGACCATGGACGCCACCGCGAACACCGGCGTGAAGACCAGGGCGAAGTTGACGAACCCGAACGGCAGCGACATGGCGACCACGAACAACGCCGCGCCGAAGTTGGTCCACATGATCGCCCACTTGGCGCGGTTGCTGGTGCTCGTCAGGGGAATGCGTTGATGGACCACGAAGGCGATCGGAGCGACCAGGAAGAACAGCACGAACGGGTTGCGGAACACCCGGTACGCCAACCGCAGGCGGCGCGGCGCGGCGACGAACTCCCGCACGGTCATGGTCCACACGTCGCCCAGACCGCGCGCGTCCAGGTCACCGGCGTTGGCGTGGTGCATGGCATGCTTGTGGGTCCAGTGCTGGAACGGCGTGAAGGTGAGGATTCCGGCAAGGTAGCCCACGGCTCGGTTCCAGCGGCTGCGGCGAAACAACGACCCGTGCCCGGCATCGTGAAAGACGATGAATACGCGGATCAGGAATCCGGCCGTCGGCAGCGCGAGGAGCAGGCTGAGCAGGTAGGACACCTGAGCGATGGCTCCCATGGCCAGGAGGCCGACGACGTACGGGACTACGGAGGTCACGAGCTGGCCGAGGCTCCTGGGCACCGATGGCTTCCGATACTGGCGGAGCACACTTTGCAGTGCGCGGGCCTCGCCCCGCGCAGCGATCAAGTTGTCATGCACCATACGATGATAAGCCCAAACCGCGGAACCGCGAAGCGGCCCGCTCCCTCCTTGTGGGTGCCCGAGCCCGGCTCAGGCAGGTTGCGTGTTTCCGGCACCGTCGGCGCGCAGCAGCGCGGCGAGCTCGCCGTGGCCCTTCCTGGTCGCCCACGACAGCGGCGTGGCCCACGCCTCGGCGTCCGGCTCGTCGACCGCCGCGCCGCGCTCGATCAGGAGCCGGACCAGCGCGCCGCGTCCCCACCGGCACGCCCAGCCCAGCGGCGTAGAGTGGAGCAGCGGGTCGCGCCGGGTCAGTCCGGCGCCCGCGTCGAGCAACAGCGTCGCGAAGGCGACGCGCTCCTCCTCCGTGATCACTTGGCGGCCCCACGTCTCACCGGCCTGCGCCACGTGCTGCAGGGTCGTGAAGCCGTGGTGGCCGGTGACGTCCGGATCCACCCCGTGCGCCAGGATCACTTCAAGGCAGCGGGGGTAGGTGGACCGGTCGAGGCCACTGGGTCCGTCCAGCGGGCCGTGGTTCCAGATTCGCATGGGCTGTTGCAGGATGTGGCTCCACCAGGGATCGTTCGCTGCCCGCTCGATGCGTGGCAGGCAGAGCCTGATGATCTCCGGCTCGCCGCCGCACGCCGCGGCCCACAGCAGTTGTTCGTACGCGGTGGCATCCGCCCGGTCGGTCACCGCCGGAGCCCTTCCTTCGATGAGGTCCCGGGCGGCCGGCACATCCCGGAACAGGCCGATGGTCTCCACCGGCACGATCGCGCCCCGCCGCCGCAGCAGGGCCTTCATCCGCTCGTCCGCGGCACCGTAGGCGCGCTCCATCGGACCGCCGGATCCGTACATGCTCGCGTTCACGTCCGCCCCGGCGTCAAGCAGCGTCTCGGCCATCGCGTACTCCCCGTAGGCGGCGGCGTGCCAGAGCGGCATGCCCCAGCTCTGTACCGGCTCGTCGACGTTGGGCAGGTCGATGCGCTCGTCGGGATCCAGGCCCCTGGCGAGCAGCAGCTCCAGCACCGCCGGCTGCCCGTAGGTGACCGCCAGCGTGAGGAGGCCCCCCGCGTTCCCGGTGGCCTGTTGCAGCCGCTCTTTCGCGATCGGCCGCAGAAAGGCGAGGTCGCCCAGCGCCGCGGCGCCCCGCGGCGTCTGCTCCGCGCCGGTGTCGAGCAACGCCTGCGCCGCGGCCCGCGCGGCGGGCGCCCGCTCGCGCTGCGTCCACCGGAACGACAGCAACGCGCAGTCCAACGGCGTATGCCCCGCGGCATCCGTCTGGGATGGGTGATCGTCGCGCGCCGCCAGAGAGCGTACCAGCGGCAGGTCGGCCTGCGTTGCGGCGGCGTGCAGCGGCTTTCGCCCCTGCGTGTCGACCTCGGCGATACGCTCCGGGTCTGCCTCCAGCAGCAGCTCGACGCCTTCCAGGTCGCCCTCGCGGACCAGGTCGAACAGCTCGTCGCCCCGTTCCGGGTCGGCGCCCGCCTGCGCGGCCCGGCGGTCCAGCTCGTTGCGGATGAGCGCGACTACGTCGTCGTAGCCGCGGTCCTCGGCCAACGTCAGCGGCGAGGTGGCGTCGCGGTGCGGGTAGATACCCTTGTGCGGGTCCGCGCCGGCCTCCAGGAGGAAGCGCGTGCAGGCCAGGTCGCGGTTGAGCACCGCGTAGTGCAGGGCGGTGTGCTCGTCGTTCTCCGCTCGGTCCAGCCGCACCAGTTCGGGGCGGGCGGCCACCAGCGCGCGGATGGCAGGGAGGTCCCCCTGCTCGGCCGCCCGGAAGAAGCGCGAAGTGGTAGCGCGATGGACCTCGGCCGCGAGCCTGGTCCAGCTTGCGAACCCGTAGGCGCGGGCGAGCACACGCTGGGCGTCGACCAGCGAGAATCGCGCCGGATCGGGGCTCCGCTCGTGCGCTGCCATCTCGGCGACGGCGTCCGCGTCCCTCCGGCGGAACGCGTTCAGCAGATCACGCGCCTGCTTCCTGAGTTGTTCCAGGCTGGGCTGGTCGGGCAGGGAGCGTTCCCTGCGGGGCGATGATTCGGATGATGACTGAGACACGACAACCTCCTCGTGTGGGGTACCCGATGCCCGCGTTCGGGTGTGAAAAGGTCGTCAGGTGCGATAATTCGTCTGACCGCCAGGTGGGCTCAGCCCTGTCCGCGGACCGGAAGCGTCCCGGGACGCTCGCCGATCATCCTGCCACGGTCTCCATGCGCGGTCAAACGCCGGGGCCGCTCGTCGCCCGTCGGCGTCGGCGTCGGGTGAGTCCGAAAACGCGCGTACGGTATGGGCCGCCGACAGCAGACGCCGGCTCCATCGCGAGCGTCGTTTGGGTCAGCCGAACCCCACCTTAACCCAGCTTTTTGGTCAGGATTCGGCGCGCCCGGCGAAAGCTCGGCAGGCGTTCTTCCAGGACTGTCGGATCGAGTCTGCTCAGCACCTCGAACGAATTCGGCCCCTTGCCGTAAGGGGCCGGGCGTAGATCTCCGCCCTCACCAGCGCACACCACCCAGCTTACCCTTGGTCCAGAGCTGCCCCAGTCCGTACCGTTCGAGCCAGCGGGCGAGGTCCGATCGGTCGAGACGCCTCATGCTGGTCCGGCCGTCGTGCTTCTCGCATACGACCACCGACTCCGGGTGTTCGGACAGCGCGTCGACCAGCAGGTCGGAGTGTGTCGTCACGAGAAGCTGGCACCGGCTTGACGCGTCGACCAGCAGGTCTGCCAGCTTGGGAAGCAGATCCGGGTGCAGCCCCAGCTCGGGCTCCTCGATTCCCAGGAACCTGGGCGGTTCCGGGTCCAGCAGCACCGCCAGCAGAAAGAGATACCTGAGGCTGCCGTCGGACAGGCGCGATGCCGGGATCGAGTAATCGCCCTCCGTGAAGAGGAGTTGTACGGAGCTCGGATCGAAGTAGAGTTCGAAGTCGGTGATGCCTTCGTAGAGATCGGTCAGATAGGCCGTCAGACGCGCTCTGGCGGCCGGGTACGGCGCCAGCCGATTGAGGAACATGCCAAGGTTCGACAGGTCTTCGGCCAGCGGACTCGGGCGAACGTCGCTTCTCTGCGCGTCACGGATGCCGGCGCTCCGCCCGAAATCCCAGGAGCCGTACAGGCTGATGCCCTCGTAGAACGTGCTCAGATAGGCGAGCTCCGGATACTGCTCGGGCTCTTTCCGCTGCGACAGAATCGACCGGTCGGGTTCGACGTCATCCCGTTGAAGCTCCCGCCGGACGTCTCCAACTACGTTCAGCACGGGGCGCCCGGCCTGGAGTCTGTAGTAGAAGTACGAGTCGGATTCTCCGGGGTAGGGATGCTCGTTCTCGATCCGCTCATCGTCCAGGGTGAACCGGCGACCGGACTCTCTGAACGCGATCACGTGCCGCAGCGGTGGTTTTTGTTTTCCATGCGGGTTGTCGATGATGACCTCGACCGTCGCCGAGGACTGCGGCTGCCCTCTCCATATCCAGTCATTGACGCCGCCGCCGCCGGTGCTGACGGGAGCGGCCAGATCGTGGGGAGCTGCTTGCAGCAGCCTGATGACCTCCAACAGGTTCGATTTTCCCGAGCCGTTCGGACCGATCAGGACGTTGAGGGCAGACATTTCGAGGTCGATCCCCTCAGGCCCGAAAGACAGCAAGTTCGTGGCCCTGATCCTCCTCAGAGTCACCGGTTCGATGGGTGTCTGACCGGTCATGGCCTGAGACCTCCCGGAGCACTGCCGGCGGTCATCCCGTTCGGCACCGTCCGGCGGATGCTGCCACGTCCACTTCCGTAGCGGGGTCGCGGCAGGCGCGCTTGAACCAGTTGAGCAGCACGGTCTTGCCGTTGCCGCGCGGTCCGGTCAGGACGATGTCGTGCGGCGGGTGAGGCGCCGCCAAGCAGATCCGCCAAGCACCGCCTCAACACTCCCTAGCTCCCGCTCGCGGCCGGTGAGCGCCGACGGGGTGCGCCCGTGCCGTGCGTGAACAGACGTGGCTCCGGCACCTTCATGACGACTAAACGTATACCGGCCGTCCGGCGCCGGCAACAGGTGGAGGGACGCCCACTGGACCCCCGACGGCACTCCCCGCGGCGTGAAGCTACTTGATCTGCGACTCGATGTAGGCCAGCGCGTCCTTCACGGTCTCGAACTCGTTCGCCTTTTCATTGGGGATGGTGATGCCGAGCTCTTCCTCTACCGCGTATACGAGCTCGTAGGTGTCCAGGCTGTCGGCACCGAGGTCCTGCCGGAACGAGGAATCGAGGGTGATCTTGTCCTCCTCGATCTCGAGCCGGTCCGCGATCAGTTTCTTCATCTTGTCGAAGAGTTCAGCGTCCATCTTCGCCGCGGCATGGGCGAAGTACACGGGCGTCACGCTGCTGACAGCCTGCGGCGCTAGCTCCTTCTCCTTGGACCTTCTTGAGGCCGCCTACGTCGGCATTTCGGCGTTTCGCAAACTATTCGCATAGTCGAGCTGCCAGATGTCTCCTCATAGCAGCTTCATAAGCAGATGAGACACCTTTTCGTTGTTTTCGTTGTCTCATCTGTGCGTCGCCGCTCCCTTCTTCGGGCGGTGCTTTGGCCAATCCGACGGACTCCATGAACGACCGCGTACACTGCACGAATGAGTCTCTCAAACTGCGGGATTCCTCCACGGCTTTGTCGTGGCGTCCAATCTCTTGCTCGACGCTATCCACATGCCGTTGCAGGTCAGAACCGAGCGTTCTTCCCGTAGCCACGCCCTCGTCATCGTCTCGCTCCAATTGGAGTCGCCTCAATAGTCCATCTAAATCGTGCCACTCCTTCCTTTCATCAGAATGAAACTTCGCATAGTCGTCGAACACGGACTCGACGTCGGCATCCAACGCCAGCCTGATCGGATTGCCATCGATCATCTGCAGAAACGCGTCGAACGTACTACGCTCATGCTCGAACCACTCCCCGATGTGTGCGCTATACAGTCCAACACCGAAGCAGGGAATCTCGTGTCTTTCGACGGTTGCCGCCACGGACTTCAAGATTGAGCGCCGATCCGACTCCTTCTTGTCTGCCTTGTTCAGCACGACATAGATCGGGGCGCTGTCCTGTCGCAGTCGACCGCGGCCAGGCTGGTCGTGGGTCTCGGCCGGCAGTTTCTGAGCAAATCGGTTAATGAAATAGATGTCCTGCTGCGACAATTCGCCGCGCTCACAATCCACTACCGCAAGCAGAAATCGCGACGCGAGCGCCTCACGCTCGGCGATCTGTTCATCCTGCGACACGCCGTCGGTGTCGCCGCTATTCGTGTGGCCGGGCGTGTCCACGAACGCCACGTTGCTCCACCGCTGCAGGCTCGGCGTGAGAACGGAAACACGGTCTACGATCGGGTGCAACGGTATGCCTTTGCCGCGACCGTCGATCGTCCCGAAGCCATGCGTCATCTGGCGGAGCTGGTCCGGCTCGACCGTCACGCTTCCGCCGTTGCGGTTGAAGACCTCTATCGTCACGTCGTCCGCGGCGCCATGCGACACGTACGTCGGAATCGAGGTCGTTGGGGTGATTTTGGTAGGGAGCATGTCGGTACCCATCAATCTGTTCAGCAGGCTGGACTTGCCGCTGCTGAACCCGCCCACGACGGCGCAGATGTTGCGGGACGCCAAGTGTGGCGCCAGCCTGATCTGGCGCATGTGCTCGAACACGGTCATCAATCGGGACACCGCATCCGCTTCGCCGGGGAAGTCTTTGGTCCGGGCGAACTCCCGGTAGTCGTGGCGGAACATGCGTTCGAACGTGCGGAAGTGTTCCTCGCTGGTATCGGCGTCGCGGCGAGCGGACATGATGTTCGCAATCAGGTCGAAATGGTTTCGAAGATGGTCGCGGGCTTCCTCCGCGGTCATCGCCGTGCGGGCGGAGAGCTTCCTGCCGGCGGTCTTGGCCATCGCCTTACCGGTCTTGCGCGGAGTCGGCGCGCGCGAGGCGTCGGCCGTGCCGCTCCAGATCGCGGATCGCCATGTCGTATCGCTGCAGCGCGAATACCTTGTCCTTGATCTCCTGTTGCAGGCGTTCATGGTACTTCTCCAGGTCCCGCCTTGCAACGGGCAGCAACTCGGCCGCCGCCTTCTTGTTCACGTCCTTTGCGGTCGCTTCGGCGGCCTCGAAGATGGAGTCGACAGCACGGCGCAGGACGTTCGCGTAGTCGAACGCCGCTGACTCCTTCTGTTGCATGTCACCGGACAAGTCCACCGACAATACGTCGAGTTCCGCGGACGCCCGGCTGTCGCGGAGAGACAGACGCGCCTGCTCGGACATTTGCTCGACGGCGCTGCCAAGCGAGCGGGCGAACGAAGGCTTGGCTTCCGAGGCTGTCGTGTTGTCCATCGCACCTGCACAGACGGTGAGCAGCTTCTTTCTTGCATCCGCAGCAAAACCAATGCTGAACATCTTGCGCAGTTCCCGGTCGACGTGCGAACGAACGTTGTCGCGGGCTTCCTCCAGTTTCGCTCGCAACCAAGTTTTTTTCATGACCTTCCGCTCGTATTTCTTGTAGTCGTCATGCGAGATGCCCCTGATCGATCGGACCAGCCACGCGAGGCCCAGAAAACCCGGTTTCTTGCGGATGGGTCGGCGCACTGGCTTGACTTCGATCGAGTCCGGGACGGCTCGTCTCCCCTCGTCGACCGCCTCGTGGCAGCGGCGTCGAGCCGTGTCTAATCCTCCCATCTGGCTGGAAATCAAGCGACTCCACTCCTCGGAAATTTCTGACCCCATTTCATCGATGCTGCGTACGACCGCTTTTTTCCTGTCCTCGAGCGTGTCAAGATCGCCGGAGCGGAGCTCTTCCTGCTTTTGCTCCAGGTCTGCGATCACCGTCTCGATGTGACTCCTGACGCCAGCCTCCTTCTCCTGCAGGTAGTCCCGTATCTTCCGCTCCATGATCCCGTCTTTGTCGGCGCGAATGGCTTGGATTGCGTCGTCGACTTCCTCTGTTCGCCCCAACAAATTCGTGAGGTTGCTTTTCGTGGCATCGTTGATTACGCCGTTCTGCGGGGGGTCGAGCCAGTCCGGATAGCATCTGCGCAGCGCTGCGAAGACGTCGCATTCGGCGACACTCCAGAGCGCGCAGGGCTTGACGCCCAGGGTCGCGCACAACGCCGACATGAACAGTACGCGTTCGGAGGCAAGCCGGACATCGGCGTCCTCGTCACTCATCCGCTCGATCCGATCTCGGAGCTGCCGTTCGATATCCTCGGCGGCGGCCTGCAGGTCGCCCCGGTGATCGCGCGCCACGTCGATCAGGGCGCTATCGAACTTGCTGCTGATCAACACGCACTCTCTGATGCCCTCGGCCGGCAGGGTATGGGTGAGCAGATCGAGGTCGGAACTGTCCATGAATTGGCCTGCATAACTGAGCACCAGTACGGCATCGCACTTGCCGAGCAATTTCCTCGTTGCCCGGACGCGCGAGGGGACGGGGTCGTTCAGTCCCGGAGTGTCCACGACGTCGAGATCGGGGATTCCCCGGCCGCACCGAATCGTGACGTTCCTGACCAGCGGTGTGAGTTCCCCCTGCGCGCCGACCAGGCTGCACAGGCGGTCGTTCAGACGGTCGATGGATACCGACTCGGTCTCCGTACCCGCATGGTCCGTGACCCGGATGCCGCGTTTCTCGGCCATCTCTACGAGCTCGGTACAGGCGCGGAGGAACTCGCCGGGACTCCTGCCGGCATCCTCTTCCTTCTGGCACTCGCGGGCGTGACCCTCGATCTCGTGCCACTCTTCCGTACTGTAGTACTCGACGTCGATCTCCGCGTGATCGGCGCCGACCGCATCGCTGCGCACGATGTGGGTCAGCGCCGCCGTCATGGGCGTTGCCGCCCTCGGCAGCACCTCGTTGCCGCCGAAGAGCAGCAGGTTGAGGAGGGTCGACTTTCCCGCCTTGATCTGTCCCACGATGCCGAGGTGGAGGAGGCGTCCGTCTTCCAGCATCTCGTCCGACTCGGCTCGTATGGCCTGTGCGATGTCCCGCAACGGCGCCACGCCGGGAACGTGCTGCAGCTCCTCGTGGTACGTGTCCGCCGTCTGTATCACGGCCGACAGTTCGCCAGCCAGCCGGTCCCGCTCTTCTCGCATGGATTATCACCCCTCTTCCACCGGTTTGCGCGCCTCCATGAGTCGCGCTTCGGCGGCCCTGAGCTGTTCCCTGCGCTGTTCCACGTCCCGCTTCTGGTCTTCGATCTCTGCGCGGCTGCGGTCGATGTCGGCCTGAATCCGCTCGACCTCGCCGCGTACCTCGGCCCGGAGGCCGGCGATCAGATCCCCGGCGGCGGACGCGTAGCCTTCGCTGGCGCGCTCGCGCAGATTGGACGCAACCCGAGGCGCGACCACGCTCGTGATCTGTGCTTGCAGGTGCGTGAGCCGCTCCTGCATCTGCTGCTGTCGTCGCTGCTCCTCCGGCTTCTCGCCGCGCAGCCAGCCGATGATCGTGGGCAACGCGATGATCACGACCTCCAGCCACGGGGCGACGATCGTGGTGGTGGCCGCCAGTATCCCGGCGGCGAAGGTGTACGGCGTCGTGGCTCCGGCGAACCGCTTGCGTGCCTGATCCCACGCTCGCGTGCTGGCCTGCGCGCCGGTGCTGACCCGTCCGGCAAGCTCGCCGGGGTCGAACGTGGCCGCATCCGAGCCGGCGCGCAGGAACGCTTCGCGGTGCTCGTCGATAGCCGCCAAGTCGGCGCCGTACGCGTCGACGATCTGCGCCCAGGTCTCCTGTAGTTGCTTGTCGACGACGCGGTTCAGTGTGCGCCGCACCATCTCGTTGAGCTCGTATTGGAATGCCTGATGGCCGCCGCTCTGCCACGTCTGCGCCAGCGGCTGCGCATGGTCACGGATCGCGTCCCGCACACCGCCGACGATGCGGTCGACCGCCCCATCAGAATAGCGTTCTCGAACTTTCTGCTCGTCGTCGGCCAGTTTTCCCTCCAACGCCCGCTTCCTTTCTTCAAGGTCGGCCACGGCCCGCTGGCGGTCGGCGGAGGACACGTTGAGCGCGCTGTGGCGCGTTTGCAGGCTCTTGACCGCGTCGTCGAAGAGCTGCACGATGTGCGTTCGCCAGTAGTTGCGCAGGGGGCTGTCGAAATCGATCGAATCGACGACCGTACGGAACGCGTCGATGTCGGGCGCGTGCGCCGACACCGGGAGTACTTCGACGGCCGTGCCAAGCGCCCGGCGCACCTGTTGGCGGATGTGTTCGACGACGGCGGCGGCGTCCTGCTTCTTGTCGATCTTGTTGAGGAGCACGGCGAACCGGACGTCGCGGTCGAGAAACTCGCGGAGTTGCTCGATCTCGGTGGCGCGCAGGGCGCCGTGCTCGACGTCCACGATCAGGATGAAGTAACTGCCCAACGGCAGATAGCGCTGGATCGCCTCGTTGTGGGTGTGCAGGCCGGAGTCCAACCCCGGCATGTCGACCAGCACCTTCCAGCCAGGCCACGCGCCATCGTACCCGGCCGGCGCCCGGAGCGTGGCCCTGGCGTACACCGCCTCGGTCTCTCCAGTCGTGATCCACTCCTTCTCGATGCGCCCGAACTCCGCCAGATCGATGCGTCGCAACGGCCGGTCATTCTTGCCGTACAGCTCGACGCTCTCCGCATCGTCCGGGCCGGCCATGTGGATCTCGGTCGCCAGCGCCGTCTGCGGCACGATGTTGGTCGGAAGGCCCCCACCGTCCGGTCGTTCGAGCCAAGCGTTCACCAGCGATGTCTTGCCGGCGTTGAACGATCCCACGAGCGGAATCAGGACCCGAAAATCGGTCACCTTCTCCCGATAGTCATCCGCGCGATCGACGAGCCCGCGGTCCGCCTCGACGTCCCGAGCGATTTCTCCGAATCGGTCGAGGGCGGTCAGGTACGTGTCTTGAATCGTCATGTCTTCGATGCCTCGCTTTGCTGTGCGGGAGCCCCGCGATGTGGTACGAACCGCCCGCGGCGATAACGATAGCGCTGCGATGCGCCAGATCCTGACGCACCCACGCGAACGCTGCGTGGCGGTATTTCTTGCGGCTGCCGAGCGGTCAACTCCGCTCGCAGGTTCCTCCTGCCCGAGGACGGCGCTGCCCACTCGACCGAGCTGACGGCCACGACGCCCACCTTCCGGGGCAGCAGCTTCGTCGTCCCGGGCGCCGGCCCCAGGATCTCGAACCAGCGCTTCCTGGGTGGGAGTGTCGTCCGAGGTCAGCGCGGCCACGTCCACTTCCGTTGCGCGGTCGCGGCAGGCGCGCTTTGAACCAGTTGAGCAGCACGGTCTTGCCGTTGCCGCGCGGTCCGGTCAGGAAGATGCCCTGCGGGGGGAGGCGCGCCGCCGAGCAGATCCGCGAAGCACCGCCTCAACACAGCCTGCTCCCGCTCGTGGCCGGTGAGCGCCGGCGGGTGGCGCCCGTGCCGGGCGTGAACAGACGCGGCTCCGGCACCTTCATGACGAATAAACGTATACCGGTCGGCCGGCGCGCCGGCAACAGGTGGAGGGTGGAGGCGGGTCGGTCGTTTCGTGCCCGTTGAGTCGGTTGCTGATGCCGATCACGTCGTCAACCCTTTTGCGCTCAACGCGGAGGGTTCCGCAGACGCGATCTGCCGCTCCAGGGTGGCGATGAGGCGGTCCAACCCGTCGAATCTCCGGCTCCGTGTCCGATGTGGCAATGCGCCACGAACCGATCGATCACCAACGACTCCCGCTGGGCAAGCCGCCCGTCCGCATATACCAGCACCATCAGTTCGAGCAATACCATGGCTTCATGCAAGGGAATCTGACAAGGTGAACAGGAATACTAATGCTCATCGGTTCTGCTGGGATAGTCCCGGGTTCGTTGGACAGCTGGAGGGGTAGGTAAAGGTGTGTCCGTTGGTTGTCAACCCTTTGTCCTCCTCTGAAGTGTTTGTTGCCCCCTGCTCGCTACGGGTTACCACGTTCGGGCATACGTCCGATTCTGGCGTACCCGCCTCGTATATTGTCGTCGGTCCCGGCAGAGGTGCCGGGTCGTGGTTACAGGCGTGCAGACGAAGGCATGCGAGTTCCTGCGTATTCACCGGCCCGGTCGGGTAGCTACTCCCGGCCGGGTTCGTTTCGTCGACTATTGTATTCCGCAGGCGGCCCGACATGGGCCGTCTGCATCGCCAAGTAACCGACGACACGATACCACAGGTGCCGGGCGTGCGCAAACGGCAGGGAGGGAAGGGGCTCGGTCCGTCGCTATAGCGCGACGGCCCTGCCGGCGCGGACCGACTCGTCGGCGGCCAGCACGATGCGCAGGCTGTCGACGGCATCGCGCAGGTCGGCGGACAGGTCGCGGTCCTCGCGGATTGCGTCGAGCAGGTAGCGCTGCTCGCGGTCGCAGAGCTCCTGGTGGTCGGGCTCGCCGGAGGTGTCGATGAAGCGGTCGGCGGTGGTGAAGGCGCCGTCGGCGTCGGTCTCGGCCGCGTGCAGCAGCAGGCCGCCGGTGGTGGTGTGCCTGTCGATCACGTCCGATTCGCCCGGCGGGTGGTCGACCATGCTGACGCTGCCGAGCGGGCCGATCACGTCCTTCACGAAGTAGGCGGTCTCGCTCATCATCGGTCCCCAGCCCGCCTCGTACCAGCCCACCGAGCCGTCGTCGAAGGTCACCTGGAGCTGCCCGTAGTTGTACATGTCGTCTGCGATCTCCGCGCTCAGCCGGGCGCCGACCGCCTGCACGCGGACCGGCCGCGCGCCGGTCATGCGGCTCATGACGTCCACGTAGTGCACGCCGCAGTCGACGATCGGGGACATGGACTGCATCAGGTTGCGGTGTCCGAGCCAGCGCTCGGCCGACGATTGCTGGTTGAGGTTCATGCGCATCACCAGCGGCCGGCCCAGCCGGCGCGCGTGCTCGATGAAGGCCCGCCACGACGGGTGGTGGCGGAGGATGTAGCCCACGACGACCTTGCGGCCGGCCTCCTGCGCGCGGCGCACGATCTCCTCCGCTTGGGCCACGGTCTCGGCGAGCGGCTTCTCCACGAACAGGTGACAGCCGGCATCGAGCGCGCGCATGGCGTAGGCGTAGTGGGAGTCGGGATGGGTATTGATCGACACCACCTGCGGTGAGACGGCCTGCAATGCCTCGTCCAGGGATGCGATGGGCGTGGCGTCGAGCTCCCGCGCCAGCGCCTCTCTGGACGACGAACCGCGGCTGACCACGCCGGCCAGCTCGTAGCCGTCGATGCTCCGATAGGCGCGCGCATGCGATGTGCCCATCGTCCCGCAGCCGACGACGACGACCTTCAGATCCTCCGGCATCGCGGCTCCTCCTGTCCCGCCCTTACCGCCGATCGCCGTCGCCGCCGATCGTGCCGCGCGCCTTGCGCGAGAAGAGCTTCTCCAGGTTGGCCGCGGCCACCTCGCCCAGGTCCAGGTCCAGCTCGGTGCAGATCTGCGCCAAGTACCAGAGCACGTCGCCGAGCTCCATCTTCAGCGACTCGCGGTCGGCATCGCTGATGCAGCCGCCCTTGTCGCGGAACAGCTTCTTGATCTTGCCGGCCACCTCGCCGGCCTCGTTGGCCAACCCCAGGGTGGGGTAGACAATCGGGTGGTCGGTCCTGACCAATCCCCACGTCTTGCGGGACTGCCGCTGATAGGCGGCGAACTCCTGCACATCCATGTCCGCCACGCAGGGTAGCCGTCGGGTCCGGCATCGGCAACGAGGGACTCGGAGTCAGAACTCCCCGTCGTAGTCGTAGGCCGCGGCCCACGGCTCGTACGCGGTGACGCGCGCCGGGTCCGTGGCGCTGTAGCAGTAGTAGCCGCTGCCGCGGTAGCGCTGGGTCTCCTTGGCGGCCAGCCGCGTGTTGGCGGCGTCGAAGTAGCGCACGTCCAGACTCCACCGGGTGCGATCGGACACGTTGTCGACCGAGCGGTGGTAGATCAGCTCCGAGAACAGCAGCACGTCGCCGGGCTCCATCGGGCAGGAGACCGGCTGCAGGCCGGCCAGGTCGCTCTCGTCCAGGCCGAGCAGGTTGTTGCGGGGCACCCGGATCTCGGGCCGAAGTCCGTTCCGGTGCGAGCCGGGTATCACCTGCATGCAGCCGGAGGATTCGTCGACCGGCACCAGCGGCAGCCACGCGCCGACCGCCCGATCCGCCGCCGCGTCGTACTCCTGCATGTAGTGGGCGTCCTGGTGCCAGTCGATCGTCTGCACCGGCTGCTGCGGCGCGCGTGGCCGTCCGTTCCAGATCACCGATGCGTACAGCTCGTCGCCGATGAGCCGGCGCATCAAGCCGACCAGGGGCGGGTACTGCCAGACGGCGTGGATCTCCGGGCTGACCAGGATGCGGCGCCAGCTATTGGAGAAGGTCGGCGGCAGTTGGGCGCGCAGCGCGCCGTAGCGCCGTTCAAACGGCTCGTCCCGGCACCGGTCTGCGATCAGCCCCTGCTCGTACCACTCGTCGGCCTGCCGCTCCACGGTGCGCTCCATGACACGGCGGATCAGATCGAGATGCTGGTCCGAGAGCACCTGCCGCACGACCAGATAGCCATCTTTCTCATAGCGCTCCAGCTCGTCGGCGCTCAGCACCTCCGCCGGCTTGCTCCGCTCACGGTTCTGGACATCCATCGGTGACGCGCGCAGGGTAGTGCCGGGCATGAAACCTCGGCAACGGGCCGCCCAATGAGGACGGCAGGGTGAAACGCATCGGCGCGCACGTGTCGATCGCCGGCGGCGTCCAGAACGCCGTGAGCAATGCGGTGGAGCTCGGCGCCACCGCCATCGGCATGTTCACCCGCAACCAGCGGATCTGGAACCAGCGGCCGCTGTCGGAGGACGCCGCCGCCGCCTTCCGCGACGCCTGCGGTGAGCACGGATTCGCGCCGCGCCACGTCCTGCCGCACGACAGCTACCTGATCAACCTGGGCAGCTCCGATGCGGAGGTGGTCGCCAAGTCGCGCGTCGCCTTCCTGGACGAGATGCGCCGCTGCCAGATGCTCGGGCTCTGCTACCTGAACTTCCACCCCGGCGCCCCCAAGCAGGGCGTGGACATGTCCAGCGAGCGCTGCATCGAGCAGATCGCGCGCCACGTCAACGAGACCCTGGAGCAGACCGAAGGCGTGACGGCCGTGGTGGAGTGCACGGCGGGGCAGGGGACGAACGTCGGCCGCACCTTCGAAGAGCTTGCCGCGCTGATCGAGCGCACCGCCGATCCCGATCGCGCCGGGGTGTGCCTGGACACCTGCCACCTGTTCGCGGCCGGCTACGACCTGCGCACGCGCGCAGGCTACGCGCGGATGCTCGACGAGTTCGACGCGACCGTCGGCCTGCGCTACCTGCGCGGTTGGCACCTCAACGACTCCAGGGGCGATCTGGGCAGCCGCGTGGACCGGCACGCCGCCATCGGCGCCGGCCTGATCGGCCGCGAGCCGTTCACCTGGATCGTGCAGGACCCGCGCTTCGACGAGATGCCGCTGATCCTGGAGACGCCCGAGCCCGAGCACTGGGCCACGGAGATCGCCGAGCTGCAGCGCCTGGCCGCGCTGGTCGTACAGGGCTGACAGGTCAGCGTGATTGACATACTCCAAGTTCGTATTCATACCGTCTGCATGCGTCTGGGTGAGCGCGGTCAGGTAACGATTCCCAAGAAGTTGAGGATGCGATTCGGTCTGCAGCCCCATGACGAAGTCGTGTTCCTTGAATCGAAGGGAGAATTGATCCTGCGCAAGCAACAGCCGCCGGCGGCCGAATCCCGCCTGCGCACGTGGGTCGGACACCTCAGCCGTATGAGCGAGTCCGTGGACGAGTTCATCGAAGATGTCCGAGGAAGATGACGACCGCGGTCGACACCAGCATCCTGCTCGACATCCGATCTGCCGGCGGCGAACGCGAGCGGATCATCGCCGACTTCGTGATCGGCGCCCATGCCCAGGTGCAGGCGAGCCGGCAGGCGACCCGCGATCGCGGGTTCTATCGAACGTACTTTCGGGACCTGCCGGTCGTGCAGCCGTGATCCCGTTCGTCGTTACAGGGGATCGAAGTAAGTCAGGTCGGCGCCATGGTTCTCCATGGCCGCCACCGCGTCGCCGCGCAGGCGCACGCGGATGTCCCGCGTCCGGTGGTGCAGGACGATCTCGCGCTCGGCGAGGGGAAAACGGATGTCGATGGCCTCGCCGACCGGCGGTTCCGCGATCAGGAGGTAGCCGCCGGACCCGGTGAGGCGCGGTGTGCTCAACTCGACGACGATATCCGACTGCCGTGCCCAGGACGGCATACGCACGTACAGGGGGCCGGCGGTCTTGACCGTGACGCGCAGGCGACCGTGCGTATAGGGCGATTCGACCCTGAGGTGGTCGGTCTCCCGGTCGAACAGCAGGTTCACCCGGTGGATGCCGTGCTCGGTGCGCACCGCCTCGCGGACTACCTCGCACAGCGAGCCGACGCCGCCGCCGACGATGTCGGTGTTGAAGCTGATGTTCCGTTGCGGATCCACCGGCGCGTGCCCGTAGGGGGCTGGAAACCCGAAGCCGCCGAGGTGACGGTCGGCGATGCGGTGCAACCGGTCGATGCCGTCGGGGTTGGGCGGCTCCTCGATGAAGCTGTTGTCGCGGAGCTGCGACGGCAGCACGTGGCAGCGCATGATGCGCTCGGCGTCCTCGAAGTACTCCGGAAACCCGCGCCGGCCCAGGATCAGCGCGGTCTCGACGATGTCGCCGGTGTTATTGATCTCCCCCCGGTCCGGAACCGCGTCGTCCCGGCTGGACTCGATCACCCAGCCGATCTCGTCGCGGATCTCCCGCAGGCCGTTGTCGTAGAACGCCCTGACCCGCGCCAGCAGCCGCGCGTCGTCGAGCAGGTCGGCGAGCTGCGCGAGCGAGGACATCACGCAGGTGGTCGAATGGGTATGCGTGCCGAACCGCTCGCGGTCGTAGGCGCCCGACTCCGGAAAGAACTCGCCGGTGGTCTTGTCGGCGAGCGTCACGGCCAGCTCCAGCGCCGGCCCGGAGCCGGTCGCCCGGTAGTACTTGACCAGCGGGCCGATCGCGCGGGCGATACCGGTGATGAAGGTGCCTTCGCGGACCGTCAGCCCGCAGCCGCGCTGCAGGCGGTCGAGGTCCCAGCCCGTGTCGGGACGGAACAGCTCGAACAGCTCGCGGATGCTGCGCTCGGCGAGCTCGCGGGCGCGGCTGGAGCCGCGGTACTTCACTAGCGCGTACAGGGCGTGGAACCCCTCACGCACGTTGTGGGTGGTGAAGAGGTCGAGCGGTCCGCCGATCCGGGACCGGTTCAGCGGCAGGGCGAGCGCGCCGCCGTAGGAGAAGAACGCGGCGTTGGCGTGCTTGTCGATCGCGTCGGCGGGCACGGCGATGCCGGCGGCGTCCTCGGCGTTGAGCAGGGCGTTGAGGTGGCGTCCGGGTACGTGCGACTCGGTGTGGGCGCCGCTGAATGCGAACTGCGGGTTGGGTCGGACTTCCGATCCGAAGAAGGGGATGTCGCCGTCGTCGGCGTTGAAGACGTTGCACATCATCCGGCAGCCCAGCCGGATCGCGTCGGTCAGGTCGGTGGTGTTGACGTCGTTCAGTCGCATCGCTCGTGCCCCCTAATCTCCCGGCCGCGGTTCCGGCGGCGCCGCGTCGAAGCCGAGCGCGTCCTGGATCGCGCGGGCCGCCGCCAGCACCACGGTATCCGATCCCGCCGGCGCCGCGCACTGCAGGCCGAGCGGCAGCCCGTCCGCGCCGAGCCGTGCCGGCAGCGACACCACCGGCGCCCGCACGTGGGTGAACAGCAGGTTGGCGCGCGGATCGCCGGTGACGGTCAGGTCGCGCGGCGCCGCCCCCGGCGCCGCCGGCGCCAGCACCACGTCGATCTCCCCGAACAGGGCCGCGAAGCGCTCCTGCGCGTCGGCGCGCGCCGCGCAGGCGGCGGCGTAGCGCTCCCCGGAGTCGCCGCCGGCGGCCGACTCCAGCACCGCCTTCAGCTTCGGCGGGTAGGCGTCGCGGTGGCGGGCCCAGAGCTCGGCGTGCGCCCGTGCCGCCTCCACCTCGAAGATCACGCGGTTGTTGTCGTAGACCGCAGCCAGCTCGGCAGGCAACGTCACTTCCCTGGTCGCGATTCCGCACGCATGCAGGCGGTCCCGAGCCCAGCGGAGCGCGCCGATCATCTCCGCGTCGAACGGCTTGCAGCGGAGGTCCTCGACGATGCCGACCACGAGCGGCCCTGTCGGCTCCTCGGCTGGCGCTGCACGCCGGGCGACGGCGTGCCACAGCGTCGTCATGTCCTGCACGGTGCGGGTGAAGAAGCCGATCGTGTCGAAGGTCGGGACCAGCGCGAAGCAGCCTTCCGTGGAGATCGCTCCGTAGGACGGCTTGAAGCCGACCACCCCGCAGAACGAGGCGGGCCGGCACACCGATCCCACCGTCTGCGTGCCGATCGCGGCCCGCACCATGCCGGTCGCGACCGCCGCGGCCGATCCCATCGACGAGCCGCCGGGCGTGTGCTGCGGGTTCCAGGGATTGCGCGTGGGCCCCGGATCCAGATAGGCGAAGCAGGTGGTGACCGTCTTGGCCAGCGCGTACGCGCCCTGCTCCTGAAGCTGGTCGACGATCCGTGCCGAGGCCGTCTTCGGCGCTGGAGGCAGGAACTCGACGCCGCACGCGGTCGGCGTGCCGTCCAGATCCAGGATGTCCTTGACGCCGATCGCCCATCCGGCCAGCGGTCCGGAGCCGGACGACTGCGCGCGCCGCCGTGCCGCCCCGGCGTCCCAGCCCACCACGGCCCGCACCGTCGGCTCCCAGTGTTCGACCGCGCGCAGGTGCTCGGCGAGCTGCATGGCTCCGTTCACACGATACTCTCGGCAGGGATCGGCGAGCCGATCGCCGTGAGCGCGGGATCGATGCTCACGCGAGCCCGGCGCAGATCGTCCAGGGTTCGCGATCCGGTCAGCAACATGATCGAGCGCAGCACCCGGCCGAGCAACCGGATGCGCTGCGCGACCCGTTCCGCGCCGCCTGCGAACACGTCCTTGATGAACGGCAGGGCCAGCGCGCCGATCTCGGCCCCGAGGGCGATCGCCTTCGCCACGTCCTGGCCGCGCCGCAAGCCGCCGGAGGCGATGATCGACCCGGACAGCCGCGGCTCGTCGCGCATGGCAGCCAGCACCGCGGCGGTGGGATTGCCCCAGTCGGCCAGCTCGCGCGCCGCGTCGGCGTCGGCGTCGGCGTCGTCCAGCCGCTGCGCCTCCACCAGCACCCAGTTGGTGCCGCCGGCGCCGGCGACGTCCACGTAATCGACGCCGGCATCCAGGAGCCGCAGCGCGGTGGAAACGGAGATGCCGAAGCCGGTCTCCTTGACGATCACCGGCAGCGGACAGCGTTCGGTGAACGCCGCGATCGCGGCTTCCAGACCGCGGAAGCTACGGTCGCCGTCCGGCTGGAACAGCTCCTGGCCGGGATTCAGATGCAGGGCGATCGCCTGCACCCGCAGGTGGTCCAGGGCATCCGCGATCCGCTCCTGGTCGATCTCACGGAGTTGCGCCGCGGCCAGGTTGGCGACCACCGGCACGTCGGGAGCCACGTCCTTGACCGAGAAGTGATCGAGCACGTCGGGGTTCTCCAAACCCACGCGCATCGAACCCAGGCCCACCGCGACCCCGCACGCCTGCGCCGCGATCGCCAGGTCACGGTTGGCATCGCGGCCCTGGTGCGTGCCGCCGGTCATGCAGGAGATCATCAGCGGCAGTGCCAGATCGGTCCCCAGGAAGCTGGTCGCCGCGTCGATCTCGTCCAGGTCCAACTCCGGCAGCGCTTCGTGCTCGAAGCGGACCAACTCGAAACCGGCGCCTACCGTGCTGGAGATGTCCACCTCCGGACCGTCGACGCACGCTTCCAGATGGCTCTTCTTGCGTGACTGGATCGGGGACAGGGGACGGGACACGGGCAGGACCGGAGTCTGCTGGATTGCCGCGTCGGCGGCAAGCTCGGCGGACTCCTCCGTGCGAGGTTGGGATGGGCCGAGAGCGGCTGCCTGCGGCGCGGCTCTTGGGGGAGTTAGTATGGCACGCGTGCGATGTCTGCGCGGATGATCGTCCTGGCTTCCGGGTCGGAGGGCCGCCGCACGCTGCTCCGCTCGGAAGGCATGCCGTTCGTCGCGGTCCCGAGCGGGGTCGAGGAAGCGCCACCGTCGGCGGCGGAAGCGGCCCGGCCGCACGCGTACACGGTCGGGCTCGCGCGCGCCAAGGCGCTCGCGGTCGGCGAGCGCCTGCAGGGCATCCCCTCGCTCGCGCAGTGGATCCGGCCGGGCGTGCGGCGGCCGCTGGTGCTGGGCTGTGACACCTGCATCCATGTCGACGGCGCCATCCTCGGCAAGCCCGTCGACGCCGGTCAGGCGGCCGGCTACCTGCGGAGCCTGTCCGGCCGCGAGCATGGGGTGATCAGCGGTCTGTGCGTGCTCGATGCCGAGAACGGCTCGGTCCGCGAGACCAGCGTGGAGAGCGCCGTACAGGTGCGGGCGCTGAGCCGCGACGAGTTGCGGGCGTACCTTGAGACCGGCGAGTGGGCCGGCGCGGCGGGAGGGTACCGTGTGCAGGGAAAGGGGGCGCGCCTGATAGAACGCATCCGTGGCTCGTACAGCAACGTGGTCGGCTTGCCACTGGAGGCCCTGTATGGCATCTTGCAGCAAACCGATACTCTGGAATGACCACAACCAACCAGACCAGAGCCAACCAAGGGGGAGAGCGTGGCGGTAGTCACGATGAAGAACCTCCTGGAGTCCGGTGTGCACTTCGGTCATCAGACCAAGCGCTGGGACCCCAGGATGCGCAGATACATTTTTTCCGAACGCAACGGCATCCATATCATCGACCTGCAGAAGACGATCGCGGCCATCAAGAGTTCCTATGACGTGGTGCGCCAAGTCGTGCTGGAAGGCAAGTCCGTGCTGTTCGTGGGCACCAAGAAGCAGGCGCAGCAGTCGATCGAGCGCGAGGCCAAGCGGTGCCAGATGTTCTACGTGAACAGCCGCTGGCTCGGCGGCATGTTGACCAATTTCTCGACCATCAAGCAGTCGCTTCTGAAGCTCAAGAAGATCGAGAAGATGGAGGTGGACGGCACCTTCCGTAACCTCACCAAGAAAGAGATCTCGCTGATGCTCAAGGAGCGGGCTCGTCTGGAGCGCAACCTCGGCGGCATCAAGGAAATGAAGGAGATTCCCGGCGTCGTGTTCATCATCGACACGCGCAACGAATCGATCGCGGTGGAGGAGGCGCGCGCAGTCGGTGTGCCGATCGTCGCGGTCGTGGATACCAACAGCAATCCGGAAGGTATCGACTATCCGATCCCGGGCAACGACGACGCGATTCGCGCGATCAACCTGTTCACCCAGATCATCGCCAACGCGGTGGTGGAAGCGGAGAACGAGGTGGGCCTGGAGGTGATCGAGAACCTGCAGGATGACGAGATGTCCGAAGAGTATGCCGGCTATCCGGAGCGGGCACTGGACGGGCGCGAAGACGGCGACGGGGACGGGGACGACGTGGAGACGGTCGCGCTCGGCGAAGCGCTGCAGGCCGATGACGCCGACGCGCCGGAGCGGTTCACCGATCAGGACTACTCCGACTTCGATCCCTCCACGTACGAGCGTAAAGAGACGGTTGCCGAGCAGCCGACCGTCGAAGAGACCGCCGGCATCGACGAAGACCGGCTCTACGAAGACGTGTGAGCGTTCCCGGACCTTCGGGCGTTCCCGGACCTTCGGGCGTTCCCGGACCTTCGGGCGTTCCCGGACCTTCGGGCGTTCCCGGACCTTCGGGCGTTACCGCAGCCGCAGTCAAGGAACTGCGCGCCATGACCGGCGCCGCAATGATGGCCTGCAAGACGGCGTTGGTGGAGGCTGACGGCGACCTGCCGGCGGCCGAGCGCAAACTGAAGGAACAGGGGCTTGCGGCGGCGGCCAAGCGGGTCGGGCGCGCGGCCGATGAGGGCCGGGTCTTCGCGGCCGTCCAGAACGGCGGCGCGGCCTTGCTGGAGCTGTCGAGCGAGACCGACTTCGTCGCCCGCAACGAGCAGTTCGTGGAGTTGGGGCGGTCGCTGGTCGCCCACGCCCTGGAGCACGCCCTGCAGGAGCCGGACGAGCACATGCAGCAGGCGATCGGCGGCCTTGCCTCCCGCATCCGCGAGAACATCGGCTTCAAACGGTGCGCGGTGGTGGCGGTCGACGCGGCAGCCGGCGAGCACGTCGCCGAATACGTGCACGGCGAAGGTTCGATCGGCGTGCTGGTCAAGCTGCGCACCGGGGGGACGGTGGACGACGAGGTCCGCGGGACCGCGCACGATCTGGCGCTGCACGTCGCGGCGTTCGCGCCGCGCTTTCTCGCCCCCAACGACGTGGACGCCGCCTACCGCGACGAACAGGAACAGATCTTCCGCACCCAGGCCGAAGCGCTCGGCAAACCGGCGAAGGTGACCGAGGGGATCGTCCGCGGCAAGCTGAGCAAGCACCTTTCGGAGATCTGCCTGCTGGAGCAGGGCTTCGTCAAGGACGAGAAGCAGAAGGTGAAGCAGGTTCTCGCCGACCTGGGCAAGCGCCTGGGTGAGTCGGCGAGCATCGCCGAATTCCGGTACTTCAAAGTCGGCGAGCAGGGCTGAGTCGACAGATGTGGAGTCGAAAGATGTGGAGTCGAAAGATGTGGAGTCGAAAGATGTGGGGAGCATACGCACATGGCTGACGCGACTGCCGATGCGAAACAGCGCATGGCGAAGGCGATTCAGGCGCTTGAGTCCGAATTCCGCACCATCCGCACCGGCCGGGCGTCGGCATCGTTGTTCGACCGCATCACCGTGCGGTACTACGACCAGGACATGCCGCTCAATCAGGTGGCCACGATCACCGTGCCGGAAGCGCGGCTGGTCGTGATCCAGCCCTGGGACCTCACGCTCCTCGGTGAGATCGAACGCGCCATCCAGAAGTCGGACCTGTCCTTCAACCCCAGCAATGACGGCAAGGTGATCCGGATCGCCATTCCGCAACTCACCGCGGAGCGCCGGCAGGAGATCGCCAAGCTCGCCAGAGCCGCCGGAGAGCGCGCACGCGTCGGCATCCGCAACGTGCGGCGCGAAGCCAACGATGCGATCAAGAAGTCGCAGAAGGACGGGGACACCAGTGAGGATGACGCGCGTCGCATGACGAGTGAGATCCAGAAACTGACCGACGCTCAGATCGCCAAGGTCGGCGAACTGGTGGAGCAGAAGGAGCAGGAGATCCTTTCGATCTAGGAGTCCGACCGACTCCCGGGGAGGGTTGGGGATGGCGCCAGCCGCTTCGCGGCCCTCCGGGGCACGGCCGAAGGACACGGGCTCGCCCGCGCCCGGCGGACCGCCGCAGTCCGAGAGCCGACGGGAAACCGCGGGCCGTGTGTTCCTGTTCGCGATTTCCGTCCCCTTCTTCATCGCCGTGACGCTGCTCCTGCCGGGGCACCGTCACTTGGCGCTGGCCGTTTCGACCACGGTCGCGACCGCATGTGCCGCGCACGAGGTGGTGCGGCTCATGCTGGGCCCGCACCGGAACCGGATCGCGGGCGGCGCCGCGATCGCCGCGAGCGCCGGCGTGCCGGCGGTAACCTGGCTGCAGATCGCCGGCGTCGCCGGCGAGCATGCGTTGCTCGGTTACCTGGCGGGCGCCGCCGGCGCGGTGCTGCTGGTCTGCACGGTCCCAAGCCGGCACCCGGCAGAGGAGCCGGTTCGTGAGCGAGCGTCGGCGGCGGTGCTGGCTCTGCTGTATCCCGGGCTGCTGATCAGCTACGTCGTCAGGATGGCGTCGCTGGACCACGCCGGCCAGGCGCTGCTCGCGTTTTTCATCCTGGTCTTCGGCACCGACATAGCCGGCTACCTGGCCGGCCGTCTCACGCGGGCCCGTCCCTGCGGCCTGCCGGTCAGCCCCAACAAGACCGTGGCCGGGTTCGCCGGCTCGCTGATCATGGCGCTGGCTCTGGGGCTCGCCGTGACGCGGCTGTTTCCGGAGGCGCTGCCGTTCAACGTGGCGGCGGCGCTCGGCCTGGGCGCTGCCGTGGGCGCCGCGACCATCGCCGGCGATCTGGTGGAGTCGGGCCTCAAGCGGGCGGCCGCCGTGAAGCACTCCGGCCGCCACATTCCCGGACGAGGCGGCGTGATGGACTCGATCGACTCGATCCTGCTGGGTGCCCCGGTGTTCTACGCGGTAGTAGCTTAAAGTCGTGGATACGGCGCTCACCGTCGCCATCGGGGTGGTAGGGCTCGGGGTGATGATTCTGGTGCACGAATCCGGACACTTCCTGGCGGCGCGCGCGGCGGGCGTGCACGTGGAGATCTTCTCCCTCGGCTGGGGCAAGCGGCTGGTCGGTGTGCAACGCGCCGGAACGTGGTACCAGATTTCCTGGTTCCCGTTCGGGGGCTACTGCAAGATGCGCGGCGACGAGGTGCTGCGCGGCGCCGGGCAGGACGAGTGGACTCCGGGCCTCACCGAGCAGGGGGCCTTCTTCGCGGCCGGTCCCTGGCAGCGCATAGGGATCGTCGCCGCCGGGCCGCTCGCCAACCTCGTGTTCGCGGTGCTGGTGCTGACCATCGTCGCGTGGACCGGGTTCACGATCCGTACGCCCGACAACCGCATCGTCGTGCCGGTCGACCGGCCGTCGCCGGCGTTCAGCGCCGGGCTGCAGACCGGCGACCGCATCACCGCCGTCGACGGGCGCCGCGTGCGGAGCTTCCGGGACCTCAGGCGGGAAGTCTCGCCGGCACCGGGGCGGGAACTGCGGATCGCGGTGGAGCGCGACGGCCGGGAGTTGCTGGCCACCGTCACGCCGGAGCTCGATGCCGAGACGCAGACCGGCCGGATCGGCGTCTATGCCTGGGTCGATCCCGTGATCGTCGCCATCGACGGTCACGCCGGAGGCTCCGCCGATGGGGCCTCGGACCGACTCGCGCCCGGTGACCGCATCGTCGCTGTGGACGGGGCAGCCGTCGCACACATGGTCGACCTCTACGAGGCGCTCCGCCGCGGCGACAGTCCGGTAGAGCTGACGGTGGAACGGGAGGGCCGTTCGGTTACCGTGCGGCAGGCGCTCACGGACACCGGCGCCGGCGTCGACCTCGCCGGCGCGCGCTGGCGGGTCCCGCTGATGCGTTACCGCGAACCGGGTCCCGTGGAGGCGCTCGGGGCGGCGCTGCGTGAGGTGGTACGCACGGTCGCCGTGACGGTCGAGGGGATCGGTCGGTTGCTGCGCGGCGGTGGCATGCAGGAATCCGTGGCCGGCCCGCTGCGGCTGACCTACTACGTGGGCGCGGTGGCGACCGACGGCCTGAAGATCGGCCTTGCCGCGGGCGTCACCGACTTTCTGCGCTTCCTGAGCGTGATCAGCGTCGTGCTCTTTCTGATGAACCTGCTGCCGATTCCGGCCCTGGACGGCGGTCACATCGTGCTGTATGGCGTGGAGGTGATCCTGGGCCGCCGGGTCAAGCCGGCAGTGATATATCGGATACAGACCATCGGTGTGTCGGTTCTGATCCTGGTCGCGATCTCGGTAACGCTGAGCGACATCCTGTTCCTGGCAGGACAACGCTGATTCAGTGGTTCGACGCAGAGTGCCCTCGGTAGCGGACGGACCAGGGGGACGGCCGACCTGGGCGGTACGGACGACCTGGGCGGTACGGACGACACGGTGGGGTCTCCTCGCGGCGGCGCTGTCGGTTGCTGCGGTGGCGGCGGCGACAGGGGGCGCAGGTGAGTCACCCCTGCAGGCGGTCGGCACGTCGGGCCGTATTCCCGAGTCCGGGCTGCAGTTCAATACCGGTCACCGCGGCGCGGTGACCCAGATGGCGTCGTGGCGTGGCGGCTCCTTCCTGGTGTCCGCGGGAGTGGACGGCACCCTACGGGTTTGGGGCTCGCGTGACGGAGGGCTGCGGCACTCGGTGGCGCTGGGAGGTGTTCCGTCGGCGCTGGTGGTGCACCCGTGGCTGCCGCGCGCTTATGTTTCCCTCAGCGACGGCTCAGGAGAGCGACTGGCAGCCTGGGACTGGGAGAACGAGCTGGAGCTGTTCAGCATTCCCCAGGGCGATCAGCCGCTGTTCCTGGGACTGTCGCGTACCGCCGGATCACTGCTTGTCGGGCGCGCGGCACTCGACGGCCTGTGGCTCCTCGACGCGGCTACGGGTGAGCGCCAGCCGGGGCTGGAGCGGGGAATCGGCATCGTCACCTTCGCGGTCAGTTCGCGCGACGAGCAGAGGGTGTTGACCTACCAACCGTCGGGCTCTCTGGCCTATCGGAGTCGGGCCACCGGCCAGAGCATGGCGAGCCTGCGGGTACCGGCGGACCTCACCGATCTGGGACTGAGCAGCGATCGGCGTTATCTGATCGGCCGCTCCGGCGAGTGGCTGGTATCGGTGGACGCGGTCAACGGCGGGGAAACCGACCGCCTGCGCGTCGACGGCCTGCGCATGATGAAGATCTGGAGTGCTACCGACCGGGTGGTGGTGGTAGTGGAAGACGAGCACGGTCCGGCGCTGCGCACGCTCCCGGTCATCGCCGGCCGTTTCGAGGGAACGGGACCCGCGTGGCGGGTTCAGGGTACCCCGGCTGCGTTGTCGTACGGCCACGAGGTGCTGTTCGCTGGCCTGACCGACGGGACGATACTGAGACTCGACCTTCGCGAGCCCGCTCCGGCGTTTACCGTGCTCGTTCGCGATGAGCGCCTGGCGATCCTGGACGTGGCGGTCACCGGCAACACGATCGTGCTGGGAACCGAGGCCGGTGTGGTCACCATCACCGGCAGCTTCGTCGTCGGCGGACCGTTGCCGCTCGCCGCCGGGGCGCGAACCGACGTCGCGACACGGGTGTTGCCTCGACCGTTCGGAGCGAACGCGGACAGCTCCGCTCGGGTCACGGCGCTCGACGACGATCGGGTGTTGGTCTGGTCGGCTGCCGATGAGCCGGGGCTCGCGGTGCTGAACCTGCGCGAACACCTGCTCGGCGCGCCGCAACTGCCGCTGTCCGCGCCGCTGGCGAACCTCGACGCCACCGGTGAGACGATTGCCGCGGTCGATCGGACCGGCCAGGCCGCGCTGCTCGCCGCGCACACCGGATCGTTCGTGGCTCAGTCGGACGACGGATCGTCGACGTCGGCTTCCGTCGTATTCGAGACGCTTTTCGCCGTCGGTATCCCGGGCACGGCCGACGTGGTTGCCGGCGAGCGGGACGGCGCACCGGCGTTGATCGCAGCGCTGTCGAGCTTCGGTACGATCGGGACCTCGATCGTGAGCATCGCCGCGGCAACCGGAGAGACCGTGGCGATGCCCGATCAGCGCAGCTTCGTCTACGATTTGGCGTACGATCCGCACGCCGGAGCGCTCTATTCGTTGGGGGTGCACGAGGGGGTCGGCAGTCGTACCACCTTGATGCTCCATGCCGGGCCGGGACTCGATAAGCGCCGGACGTTGTTCGTCGCCACGGGTGAAGACCTTCGTGCCTCGATGGCGGTCGAGGCAGCCGACGGAGTCGAGGCAGCCGATGGAGTCGAGGCAGCCGATGGAGTCGAGGCAGCCGATGGAGTCGAGGCAGCCGACGGAGTGTTGTTCTTCTCGCTGGCGGGGCGCGTGCGTGTGTGGGACGGGCAGGGCATACGGTCGCTCGCCGAAACCGGCCGGGAAGCGCGCAGGCTGGCGGTGCACCAGGGCAGGGTGTACGCTGTCAACTCCGACGGCACCCTCAGCGTGTGGTCGACGGACACGTTGGCGCATCAGATCGATCTGCACATCTGGCGCGACTTCGAGTGGCTCGTCACCGTCGGCGATCGGTACTGGACCTCGCAGGACGGCGCCCGGTACGTGCGTGACGATCCGGATCCGGATGCGGGGCAGGGGACGGGCGAGCTACGCCGCGGTTTGCCCGTGCTGGAATGACTCGAACCGGACGTACTGAGGGATGAACGCCAGCCTGACGTCGTCGGTGGGCCCGTTGCGCTGCTTGGCGACCATCAGCTCGGTTTCGATCCGCGGGCCTTCCGGTTCGCGATCGCGGTGCAGGAACATCACCACGTCGGCATCCTGCTCGATGGACCCGGATTCGCGCAGGTCGGCCAACGCGGGGCGTCTGCCTTCGGTTTCGCGGCGCACCTGTGACAGCGCCACGACCGGGATTTGGAGCTCCCGGGCAAGCGCCTTCAGCGATCGCGAGATCTCCGCTATCTGTTCGTGGCGCGGCAGGTCCAGATGCTCCGAGGTCACCAGGGTCAGGTAGTCGATGAAGATGATGCGCACGTCGTGCCTGGCCCGCATGCGGCGCGCCTGGGCACGCAGGTCGAGCAGGCGCAACCCCGGCGTGTCGTCGATGTAGAGCGGCGCGTCGTAGATGCGACCCGCCGCATCGGTGATCTTCGGCCAGTCCGACTTGTTGAGCAGACCGGCGCGAATCCGCGTGGAGTCGATCCGCGCTTCGCTGGCCAGCACGCGCTGCATCACGGCGAAGGCCGACATCTCGAGGGTAAACAGCCCCACCGCGACCGGCTGCTCCGCCCTGATGGCGATGTTTGTCGCCATCGACAGGGCCAGCGCGGTCTTGCCGACCGAAGGCCGCGCGCCGATGACGATGAACTCCGATTCCTGGAAGCCGCTGGTGAGTCGATCCAGATCGGAGTAGCCGCTGGGGACGCCGGTGTAGGCGGCGCCGGCACGGGCCAGCGCCTCGATCTTGTCCACGGTCTGCGTGACGATCTCCCGTGCGCTCTGGTAGGAGCCGGCGAGCTGCTGGTCGGACAGGTCGAAGATGCGTTTTTCGGCATCGTCGATCACCTCGCGCACGTCGCGGCCGGCGGCACGTGCGTCCGCCGAAAGCTCTGCGGATAGCGTGAGCATGCGCCGGCGAAGGCTGCACCCCTGCACGATGCGGGCGTAGTACTCGACGTTGGCGCTGGTCGGCACGCCGGTGGTGAGCCCGGAGATGTACGACGCGCCGCCGCATGCGTCGAGCGCTTCGCCGCGCTCGAGCTCATCCGTGAGCGTGATCAGATCGACCGGGTCGCTGCGGTTGAAGAGCGCGACGATCGCCTCGAAGATCCGCCGGTGGGCGGATCGGTAGAAGTCCTCCGGCCGCAGGTATCGCAGGACCACCGGCAGCGCTTCCTCGTTGAGCAGCAACGCGCCGAGCGCCGCCACCTCCGCTTCCAGGTTGTGGGGAGGGACGGCGTCGGGGAGCCCTCCGTCAGCCACGGGACCCGCTACGCCTGGGACGGGTCTATGCGAATCGAGAGCGTGGCTACCTCTCGGTCGTAGAGGCGCACCGCGGCACTATGCTCGCCGGTGGTCCGCAACGAATGGCCGGGCATGTCGATACGGCGGCGCTCGATGTCGTAGCCCAGCTTCTCGAGCTCGGTGGCGATGTTCGCGTTCGAGATCGACCCGAACAGCTTGCCGGTCTCCCCGGCAGCCACCTCGAAGACCAGCAGCTCGCCCTCGAGCCGGTCCTTGAGGCTGGCCGCATCGTGGCGCTTGTGCTGCTTGCGCACGTCGATCTCGGCGGCGCGGCGTTCGATCGCCCGTACGTTCCCCGGGGTATGCGGCAGGGCCAGCTCCTGAGGAATCAGGAAGTTGCGCGCGTAGCCGGCTTTGACGTCGCGGACGTCACCTTCTTCGCCCAGGCCGATGACGTCGGCGTTCAGAATCACCCTCATGAGGCACCTCGTTTCATGTGTCCATCTGGACCGTGTCCGCTCAGGTCACGGTCGATCGGCATCATCGTCCCGTTCCGAGCCACCGGCCTGCAGACGCTGGCGGTAGTGAACCCAGATTTCCGAAGCTCCGAATGCGGAGATGATAAGCAACAGCCACGGTAGCGCAAAGAGGCCGATGATCAGCATCACACCGATCAGGAGGCTGATCGTCCTGCCGGACTGGCCGTAGCGGCCGGCGAACACCCGCATGATCGCGACCCCCTGGATGCCGAACACGAACGCCATCACCAACACCGCGTTCCAGCCGATCGCAGCCAGCAACTCCAGCCCTGCCCGTTCGAGTGCCCCGGTCTGATCAAGGGCCACCACCGCAAGGCCTCCCACGAGTACCCAGACGAGGTGGTCGGGCGCGTGGAACTCCGTCACCCGACGCAGCGGTGACGGCATCCGTGCGCTGCGGGCACCGACGGCGGTGCCGATCCACCACTGACTGGTCAGGAAGACGCAGTAGATCAGCAGGTAGCTGCGCAGCAATCCGGGAGTGGCTTCCCGGAACGACTCGGCCATGTTGCGCGCGGCCGTCACCGCGTCGGTGGCCAACTCGTCGCCCAGCGACGTGGAAGCGCTGCGCGCCCAGGTCATCAGAAAGGACTCCGCGGCCTGGCTGGCGGTCTCCAGGAATCCGGCCATCAGCGGCGCGGTGGCCACGCCGGCCGCCACGGTTGCGCCGAGGAGCCGGTACAGAATGCGATACCGTGTGAAGCGTGGCGAGGCCAGCACGTACAGGCCGCCCACCGCCAGGATCAGCACCAGGACCTCGGCGCGCATCAGGCCGCCGGCAATCTGCTCCGGCAATTCGCCCCAGCCGGTCAGCAGGCGGAACGACACCGCGGCGATCCCGAACAGCGCCGCGGCATAGCCGAACGCCGTGATTCCGCGACGCACGAGCAGGGCCTGCAGCGGCACGAGGCAAAACAGCGGCCCGATCAGCGGCAGGACCAGGTAGCTGACCGACGCGACGACCGCCAGCAGGATCACTTCGATCCAGTAGGAACGGGCTGCGCGTGTCTCGTCGACTTCACTCATCGCCGTTGAGATCCGGGCACATGTCCCGGGGATATATTCTTTTGTATACGTTACTAGAACGGTATGTCGTCCTCGAAGTCCTTGGGCGGACCCTGATCGGAACCCGTACGCTCCGGTTCCATTCGGTCGGCGGGCGCACCAGACGGTGACGATCCGGCACCCGCGCCGTCGCCGCGTCCACCGAGCAGTTGAATGTTGCGGGTAAAGATCTCCACCTTGCTGCGCCGCTGGCCGTCCTGTTCCCAACGGTTCTGGCGCAACTCGCCCTCAAGTCCGATCTGCTTTCCCTTGGTGAGGTACGGCGACAGGCTTTCGGCGGTCTTGCCCCACACGACGGCGTCGAAGAAATGCGCTTCGTCCACCCACTGATCGTCTCGGCGCCTGCGGGAGTTGATCGCCAGCGAGATGTTCGCCACCGCACTGCCGCTGTTCGTATACCGCAACTCCGCGTCGCGCGTGAGGCGCCCGACAAGGACCACGTGATTGATGTCCAAATCACGCCTCCTTACGCACGATCAGGTATTTCAGGATTTCCGGCGCAAGCTGCAGGGCTCGCTCCGCGTCGCGGATAGCGGTCGGTTCGGACTCCACCTCGTAGTGGAAGTAGTGCCCTCGGTCGGCTTTCTTGATCGCATAGGCCAACGCCCGCTCACCCATGTCTTCCTCGGTCAGGAAGGTCCCGCCTGCCTTGGAGAAAACCTCCTTGACCAGCCCCTGACCACGGTCGACGCTTTCTGTTTCCGGTTTGAATATGAACGTAGCTTCGTAGACGCGCACAACTGCACCCAAGTTAACACCGTCCCATGGTCGCCGTCAATGCCGCTCACGCGGCGGACGTGCGCCAGGTGGTTGGCGCACGGTTCAGCTACAGGGTTGTGAACCTTGCGCGAGGTGCCAGCAGACGCGACCGACCGTACCATCCTCGATCGGCCGCACCAGCACGAGGTAGTCGCCGGCGTGCAACTCGTAGCGGCTCACATCGGGCTCCTGCGGTGGCATGCTGGACATGGCAGGCACCAGGTACACGGCCACTTCCGCGGACGCCGGCGATGTCGCCTCGAGCGATATCTGATAGACGTCCCGCCGGAACACGCGCAACTGGTGGTACTGGAGCGAAGCGAGGTTCGCCTGGTCGGCCCAGGCCTGATCGGCAAACGCTCGCGGCGGCGGTGCGATCGGCTCGAAGGTGACCGCGTAGCGCACCTCCAGATCAGCCTGCGGGGCGCTCAACTGAAGGAGCGGTATGTCGGCGCCGATGAACAGCGCCCCCACCAGCCCGGCGCCGGAGGGTATCAGCGACAGGAATGGCGGTTCATCTCGGGTGCGATGCAGGCCCGCGCCCAGCTCTTCCGAATCCGAATCCACGGTCACGCTGTAGAACCCGGGGGTCGCGCTCAGTTGCAGCCACTCCGGCGTGTGCCGCATGAGCCGCTCCTGCGACTCTCCGGGCTGCAACTCCGTCGGCCGGGCGAGCGCCTCCGCACCGCCGGCCTCCTCGGCGTCCGCCTCGGCGGCTTCCGCGGGCAGGATTTCGGACGTGCGGACGGTCAACGCATAGGCTCCGGACGCCGTGGCGTCGGCGGCCAATATCTCGATCACGTAGACGCCGGCCTCCATCTCGCCGGTGAACCCCGTGTCGTGCAGTCCGAACGGGACAGCGCTGCCCGCATGGTACAGGGCGATCAGCGTCTCGACGTCGGCTTCGATCGCCACGGTGACCGTGGTCGGTGCCGGGAGCGACAGCTCGAAGCGGTCACGGTCGTTTGCGGCGAGCGTCCGTTCGAAGCGGACGTCGTCCTCCAGCGGCAGCGGAATCTCGAAGCCGGCGACGTCGTCCGGCTCGTAGGGGTCGTCGGCCGCTTCCGGCTCCGGTGCCTCGGCAGCCGGCGCAGGTGCCGGCTGTTCGAAGGTCTGCGGAGCCGCGGGTTGTTTCACGGGCTCTACGGGGGCTGGGGTGACGTCCTCCTCGACTGGCGGCGCGGGTGGTTCGGTGGATGGAGGAGTCGCCGGCAGAGGCTGAGTGGGCTCCGACGGGGTGTCCGCGGGGCTTGGTACCGCAAGGGCGAGCTGCGGTTCGTCCACCTCGGACGGCGTATCGGTGGCAAGCTGAACCTCTGCTTCGGGCGGTGTTTCCGCTGCGGGTGCCGTGCTTGCGTCGGGCGGCGCTTCGGCTTCGAGTGGTATGACCGCTGCAACCCACGTGTCCGGTTGCAGCAAGGCAGAAATGGCGGTGGAGCGCGGCATTTCGATCAGCTCGGCATCGACCAGCAGACCGTCCCGATCGATGATCTTGACCAGAGCCAGCACCTGGTGATCGTACGGCTGCAGTTCTACCGCGACGCGGACCGCCGAGCCCGGCGCGGCGCCGGAGGTCGGGTCGGCGAGCAGTCGGGCGTTCCGGTAGTGCCGCAAGAGGATGATCTGGAGCATCCCGCGCACACGGGCCCCGAGCTTGGTCATGCGTTCCGTATCGGTCCGCACCGGTTCGACATACAGAATCGTGTGGACCTGGTCCGGCACTGCCCGCGTGACGACGTCGGCCACCTGTTGGGCCGCGCGTTCCACGGTCTGTCGCGCTGGCACCTCGAGGACGAGGTCGAGGTCCTGGGCGGACGCGGCCACCGACGTCCACAGCAGCAGCCACAAGACTTGCCGCCACACGGCCGGTCGGGCGGCGCTCCGCCGCCCGGTCACCCGGATCAGAAGTGGCTCCATCCGTGAGGCCGGGGCAAGGGTATGGGGTCGGGGGCGGGTTGGGCGTGCTGCAGCGCCGCCCAATCAGCCTGAATATCATCCACGAACCAGCGGTCGGAATCGAGGATCAGGTACAGCTCGGCCGCAACGCTGCCGAGTGGGCCGGCAAGCCGGGCGCGCAGAAACGCGGTGTCGCCGGTCCGCTCCACCCGCCCAAGCCGGAAGCCCGCGAGCGTCACGCCGCGGCGCAGGTGATAGTCGATCGCCCCGGCCACGTGCACGCGCCCCTTGGCGGACAGCGGCAGATCGTGCGGATCGCCGCTCTGAACCGCTGCAAGCAGCCGTTCGGCAGCGCGCAGCACCGTGCGCTCGCTCGCGGTAGCGTTCAGATCATCGGCGAGCGGACCGATCATCGCGTCGTCCGGCAGCAGGCGGCGCGCCGCCCGATACGCCAGGAAGTCGGAGGACTCGATCGCTGCCGGTTGATCGTCCACTGGCTGATTATCGGCCACCGGGTTAGCCTCCGTGACCTGCTGCGCCTGCGGCACGTGCTCCTCCACCGCCTGCGTGTCGCCGACCTCCGGCTCGACGCTCCGGGAGCGCGCGCATGCGGAAGCCAGCAACATGATGCTCAGCAGCACGCAGGGCAGGGCCGGACGAGCCCAGCGGGTCACGCGGCAGGCTAGCCGGTTTTGGCGTGTCCGGTCAAATCCCCCGCATACGCGACAGCTCACGCGGGTGCCCGGCGTGGTAGCCTTGCCGCGTGCCGTCGGATGCCGCCCGCGTGGTGCGCGAGGTGCAGGCAGATTTCACCCAGCCGGTCCGCGACCCCCTGTGGCAGAATATCGCCCTCAGTCCCGGCCTGTACCGGCTGGCGCAGACCGCGCGGTTTCAGCGCCTCCGGGACATCCGTCAGCTTGGACCGGTCCATCTGGTGTATCCAGGCGCCACGCATACCCGTTTGAATCACTCGCTGGGCGTTATGCATCTCGCCGGGCGCATGATCGCCGCCATCGCCGAACGGTCTCCCGAGTGGCAGATCGATCCGGAGGAGGTGCGTGCGTTTCTCGCCGCGACGATGCTGCACGACCTCGGGCACTACCCGAACGCCCACTCGCTCAAGGACTTGGCGGTAGCCCGCCACGAGACGCTGACGGCGGAACTGGTGCAGGAGGGCGAGGTGGCGCGGACGCTGCGCGAACGCGTCGGCACGCCGCCCGAGCTGGTCGCGGCCATCATCGACGTCAGCCTGTCCCACTCGGCACCCAGCCTGCCCTTCCTGCGGGCGCTGCTGGCCGGGGTGCTGGATCCCGACCGTCTGGACTACCTGAGCCGGGACGCCTTCTTCTGCGGCGTCCCGTACGGGATTCAGGATGTCGACTTCGTGATCGGGGAGATGCGACGCTCGGCCTGCGGCCGCGTCGCGATCACGGAGAAGGGAACCCTGGCAGTGGAGAGCCTGCTGTTCTCCCGCTACCTGATGTACCGGGCGGTGTACTGGCACCGGACCGTGCGCATCGCGACGGCCATGATCAAGCGCGCGGTGCTGTTGGGGATGAAGGACGGGCAGATCCAGGCGCGCGACCTGTACGGTCTCACCGATCCCGGGTTCCTGCGTCTGCTCGACGCCAGGCGCCACCCGGCGTTCGTGCTGGTCGACCAGGTTCACGCAAGGCGCCTGCATCGGCAGGCGTTTCGGATCCGCTTCGACTCGGGCCGCGGCGCGCACCGCCGTCTGGAGTTGCCGATGGACCGGCTGGAGGTCGAGAGCAGGCTGCGCGACGCGGTGGCGGCGGAGCTTGGCACACCCGTCTACGACCATGAGGTGCTCATCGACGTGCCGGAGCGCAACAGCTTCGCCACCGATCTTCTGGTGCAGCCGGACGACGGTTCGGAGCCGATCCCGTTCTCGGGGACACACACGGTGTTCGGGCCGGACGTAGTAGTCCGTTTCGGAGCGACGTTGCGCTCGATCGCGGTGATCGGGTCCCGGCGTCCGGGTCTGGACACCGCGCTGCGCCAAGTCGGTCCGGCAGTGATCGACGCCGCGTAAGATCGGCCGGATCACGCTCCGGCCGAAGTCCTCAGTAGTCGTCTTCCGGGGCGTAATGCTCGGTGAATACGCGGGCGCCGCTGACACGGTCCGGCACGGCGTCCTCCACGAAACGCATCACCTTCTGCAGAACCGTTTCGGCATGCACGCCGCTGTTGGCGACGACCGCGAATGCCAGCACCGCCCGCCGCAGGTCGTCGTTGGCGGCGACCTCGGCGGCCGCGACCCGGAACCGGGTTGCCACCCGTTCCTTCAACGACGCGATCACGCGCCGCTTCTCCTTCAACGACGTCGTTCCCGGCAGATCGATACGCAGACGCAGCACGGAGACCACCATGGAGATCCTCCCGCCCGGCGTCGGTCGCGGAACGTCGGCGCCGATATGTGCCGATAAACATAGCAGATACACTCCTCTACCACGGACAGGCGGTTGTCTCATGACGTCATACGCTGCTCGGATCTTCACCGGACGCTCCCTCGCCGGGAGGGTGGTGCTCGCCGCGCTGATACTGGCCGCCGCCTGTGCCCGGGTCTGCGTGGCACAGGACGGCGACACGCCCGAAGGCGAATCCCAAGGCGAAGGCGTGGTCGTGGGAGCGCTCCTCGGCGTCGGCGTGGAGCACGTCCCGGATGACGACAACGGCGGTGCCACCTGGCAAGCGTTGACCCTCGCCCCGGAACTCGACGTCGGCAAGTTCAGCCTGGGTTTGGGCGCGAAGCTCCGCTTCCGATTCGACGGCGGGCCGAGCGGGAGTGAGTGGGAGATACGGGAGGACGACTGGAGTCCCGACGCATCCATTCCTGGCCGTTCGTTCCTGGACCTGTTCCTGCCGCTCATTCGCTACGCGCGCTACGGGGGGGACGGGGAGCCGCTCGTGGTTCGCATGGGCTCGTTCGACGGCGCTACCCTTGGCACGGGGTTTCTGCTTGGCGACTACGCCAATACCGCCCTGCTGCCCGGCCGCCGGCTGTTCGGCGTGGATCTGGACGTGAATGGGGCGGTGTTCAACCTGCCGGTCGCGGGGCTGGAAACGGTGGTTGGCCACGTGCCTGCCCTGGACCTGATGGGCGCCCGGGTCTGGGCTCGCCCGATGTATGCCCTGAGCGTGCCGCTGCTCTCTTCGCTGAGGATCGGGGCGGCCGCGGCCGCCGACTTCGCTCCGTTCCGGTACGACTCCGGTGCCGTCGAACAGGGCAACGTTTCGGCGTTTGGGTTCGACGTCATCGTCCCGATCGTCGCCACGCCGGCGTTCTTCGTTTCCGCCCACGGCGACGTGGTGCTGTTGGGGACCTCGGAAGCGGAGTCGAGATCGGTCGGGACGGCGGTGGGGTTCAGGGGCACGGCGATCGATATCATCCGCTACGGACTGCAGCTGCGGCTGACCGACGACCGCTTTCTGCCGGTCTACTTCGATCGCGACTATGATCGCCAGCGAGCCGACAAGTACCGGGCGCTGCGAACCGCGGAGCGGGCTTCTACCAAGTCCGACGCACTGGAGGGGCTGGTCCATGCCGGATGGGCTGCGCGAATCGGCACCTCCCTGCTGGACCGTCGCATCGAGCTCGACCTGGGACTCTCCGGACCGTTGACCGGCGCGCGCGGCGCATTGGCAGGGATTCCCTACGCGCAGCTCAGCGGCCTGGACGTGCAGGGCCGCGTCGGCGTCCGGGACGTCGGTCTCGACGGGCTGTCCTTCGGCCTCGACTACCGCAAGCGCGAGCTCGGCAGCTTGGCCGAGCTCGCCGAACCCGAACACCTGTCGGTCGGCACGGCGCTCAGCTACCAGGCAGGGAGCACGCTGATCACCCTGTCCTACCGCGGCTACTATGACCCCGCGGCTGATGGCCTTGTCGGGGCGCCCACCCTGGAAAGCTGGATCAGGCTGTTCTGACGGACGATTCGACAGCGCCATGACTCCGGGCCGCGCACGGGAGTAGAGCGTCATGGGCCGAATCCGCGTTCTCACAGACGAGACGGCCCGGCAGATTGCCGCCGGCGAGGTCGTCGATCGGCCGTACTCGATCGTCCGCGAGCTACTCGACAACGCCATCGACGCCGGCGCCCGCAACGTGCGGGTGGAAATCGTCAAGGGCGGGCTCGAGAGCATCCGCGTCGTGGACGACGGCGCCGGCATGGACGAAGAGGATCTGCGGCTGTGTGCGCTCCGGCACGCCACGTCGAAGATCGTCGACCATCAGGACCTCACCCGCGTGCGTACCCTGGGCTTTCGCGGCGAGGCCTTGGCGAGCATCGGCGCCTGCAGCGTGCTCACGTTGACCTCCCGGAGGGAGGAGGGAGCGCCAGCGCACCGCGCGCTGGTGCGCTTCGGCCACGCCGAGGCCGTGCGACCGAGCGCGGGCGTCGCGGGCACTACGGCGGAGGTGACTTCGCTGTTCTTCGAGCTCCCGGCACGGCGGCGTTTCCTGAAGAGCCAGGGCGCGGAGACGGCGCTGTGTCGGCGCGCGCTTGTGGAGAAGGCGCTTCCGCACCCCGAGGTCGCCTTCGAGTATGCCGTCGACGGCCGGCAGGTGATGAAGCTGGCGGCCGGGTCACCGGTCGATCGAGCGGCTGCGACCGCGGGGTTGAGCGTGGCCGAATTCACGTACCTGCAGGGCGGTGGAGACGGCCTGAGGGTGGCCGCGGTGGTGGCCCGCCCCGAACGGGCGCGTCGCGACCGGTCCGGAATCCATGTCTATCTCAACCGACGTCGAATCACCGATTTCGGCCTCGTCCAGGCGGTGGAGTACGGTTACGGCGAGTTCCTGCCGGGGGGGCTGTACCCGGTGGCGTTTCTGTTCGTCGAGATCGACAGCGAGATGGTCGACTTCAACGTGCACCCGGCGAAACGCGAGGTGCGGCTGCGGCGCCCCGGCGAGCTGCATCGGGCCATCAGCTCGACGTTGCAGCGGGAGATCCGCGGCTGGCAGTCGCATGCGGAGCGCGGCGAAGGCGGCTGGTCTCGGGAGGAGCCGGCAGCGCGCGCATCTTCCCTGCTGGCCGAGGCGCCTCCCGTGCTGCCGACGCTGACCCGACGTCCTCCCGCCGACCCACACGCGTCGCCGCCAGGGGATGGTCGGTCGTCACGCCCGGCGGCGGGAGAAGCGCCCGGCACGTGGCGCGGGCGCGCTCCCGATCCGGACGCGGAGGTGCGCTATCTCGGTCAGGCCTTCGAGCTCTTCCTGGTCGCCGAGGTCGGCGACCGCGTCTATTTCGTCGACCAGCACGCCGCCCACGAGCGGGTACTGTACGAACAGCTTCGCCGGGGGCGGATCGAGCGACAGACGCTGATCGCCGGACCATCCGTCGAGTTGTCACCGGAACAGGAAGCCGAGTTGCGCGGCTTCCTGGAGGATCTGCAGCGCTGCGGGTTTCGGCTGCACGCCGAAAGCGGGGGACGCTACACGATCACGGAGATACCGGCCGCGGCAGCACGTCTTCCGGCGGAGCATCTCTGTCGCTTCGTACGTCTGTGCGCGGGGACTTCGGAAGACTGGGACCGCGACGTATACAGCGGGTTGGCGTGCCGGCTGGCGATCAAGGAAGGGGAGGTCATCGACGACCAGTCGGGGCGCGAGTTGCTCGAGCGCTCATTCCGTATCGATCCGCAGCGATGTCCGCACGGCCGGCCGCTGTGGTTCGAGATCGGCAGGCAGGCGCTGGAAGGGTCTGTGGGGCGTCCGTCTCGCTGAAGAAACGGGCGAGTCACAGAACAGGTATACCAAGTAATGCCGTCACGGATCCTTGCGGTCGTTTCGCCGCCGCGACAGGCGTGCGTAGAGTCGCCCCATCGGACGGGCCAGGATCGCTCGCGCCAGCCGGGCCAGCGCTATCAGTGCTCGTCGCCACCACCTGACGCGCTGCAGGCGCTGCAGCCGCTCGATCGCTTCGCGGACTTCCTCGGGCCGCAGATCCTTGCGTTGGACGTTCTCCTCCAGCTCGAGCTCCAGCGTCTCGCGCTCCGACTCCTTGTCGATCACGATCGCGTTGATGCTCTTCCATCCCAGCCGGCGGGCGCTCTCCAGTCGCCGATTACCGGCGATCAGCTCCGACCGGCGGTTGATCAGGATCGGACAGAGCTGGCCGTGCTTGCGCAGGCTCTCCATCAGCGACGACAGATCGCCGACCGAATACCGGATCCGCTTGCGAATGACGATGGCATCGATCTCCACCTGCATCAGTCGGAACCCTCCGCGCGCTTGGCGGGCGTGACCAGGTCGCGGTAGTCGTCGCCGCTCAGCAGATTGTCGAACTCGGCGTCGTCCTCGAGGTCGAGCTCGAAGATCCATCCGGACCCTTCCGCGTCGTCGTTGATCAGTCGGCCGGCTCCGGGCTCCCGCAGCCGTTCATTGACGGCGGTCACGATTCCGCCGACCGGTGCGTACAACTCGGTCGCCGCCTTCAGCGCGTCGATCGCGCACGCCGCGTCGCCACGCTGGATGCGGGTGCCCACGTCGGGAAGCTGCACGAAGGTGATCTCACCGAGCTCTTCCTGCGCGAAGTCGGTCAGTCCCACCCGTACGCCGGACGGGTGCCGTTGCGCCCAATGGTGGTCGCGGGTGTAGCGTCGTTCGTTCGAGTTCATCAGTCGAGCAGCGGATTGCCTTCTGGCTGGTTCGATTCTCCCGCCCCGACCGCGGGCTCGTCCAGGGGTGCCTGGAACAGCGGCGGATCGACGTTGATCGTGGCCACGGCCTTCCGCAGATTGTTCGCCACCACCTCCCGGCGGTCAGCCTCCGCACTGGCCAGCGTGTCGCGTGTCTTCGGCTCGGTGCCGGTCAGAAACAGCTCGTGAATGATGGGTTCGTCTCCCGACGGCAGCATGCCCGAACGCGCGTTGACCGCGACCCGTATCAGCCCGCTGGCCGGCTGCTCGAAGTCCCGGACGGGCGATCCGGCATGGATACGCTTCATGTAGTCCGCCCACGTCGTACCGGCGGCGCGCCCTCCCGACAGGCTTCGGCCGAGTGACTCTCCGGGTTCGTCGAAGCCCATCCATACGGCGGTAACGACGTCCGGGGTGAAGCCCACCGTCCACGCGTCCGCCCAGTTCTGGGTCGTGCCCGTCTTGCCGGCGATCGGGAAGTCGAGACCGCCGACCCGCCCCGCCGCGCCCGTCAGCGTTCCCCGTCTCACGGTGCTGGTCAGCAGGTCGATCATCAGGTAGGCGGCCGCGGGATCCATGATCCTCAACCGGTCCCCGGCTGCCCGCTGGCGATCGCGCAGATCCTTCTCCACCTCCAGCACGTCGCTTCCGTCCCGGTCCCTGACGTAGCGGATCGCGATCGGTTCGACCTCGCGGCCCTGGTTGGCGAAGGTGGCATAGGCTCGCGCCATCTGCAGCGGCGTCACCGTGATCACGCCGAGTCCGAGCGGATACTTGCGCGGGAACGTGTGCTCGATTTCGACCGGATCGGTGACTCCGAGCAACCGGCTGGCGCGGTCGATCGCGGCATCGAAGCCAACCAGGTCCAGCACGTGCAGCGACGGGACGTTCATCGAGTGCGTCAACGCGCTCCGCGCCAGCACGGGCCCCTGCCACTCGCCCAGGTAGTTCTGCGGGATATAGGGGGTACCGTCGGGATTGCGGAACACGACCGGTGCATCCTTCAGCATGGTCGCCGGCGTAATCGCTCCGGAACTGATCGCGGCCGAGTAGTACAACGGTTTGAAGGCGGACCCGGGCTGCACCTTCGATTGCACGGCGCGGTTGAACTGATTGCCGCGCGCGAGGTCGCGTCCGCCGACCATGGACAGGATGTGTCCGCTGGACGGCTCGATCGACACCAGCGCCCCCTGCACCTCGACGCGTCGTTGCCGCAGCGTCTGCTCCGCTCGGGCCCGCCGGGTGAGCGTCTTGATCTCCCCGGTGTCCCAGATCAGCGACAGCAGGTCGAGCGCCGGGCTCAGCTCGTCGTCGAATCGTTGGCGCCCGGCCACGCGGTCCGCGTGGTTGCCGGCGCGCATGCGGTCGATGTCGAAGGCGAGCGACAGCATGTCCACGAGCGGCAGGTATTCGTCTTCGGCCACGGCGATGCGAGTGCCGCGCTGGGCGTTGCGCAGATCGTTGACCCGATTCAGGTGCTGCTCCATGACCGCGTTGGCGATCGCCTGCTGGTCCAGATCGAGCGTGGTGTGCACGATCAGCCCGTCGCGGTACAGGTCCAGTTTTCCGAGCAGCAGCTCCTCGAGCCGCAGGCGGACGTACTCGCTGAAGTGCCGTGCCCGGTCGACACGTTCGTAGAAGGCGCTGCTCACGTTCGAGCGCGTGAAGTCGAAGTCGTCCCAATACCGGACCAGCGACCGGTCGGCCTCCTCCTGGGTGATGTGTCCCAGCTCCACCATTTGTTGCAGATTGTTCATCTGCAGCTCGCGAGCCCGGTTGGGGTAGGTGAACGGTGAATTGCCGCCGGGACGGTTGAGCTGGACGACCAGCATGGATGCCTCCGCCACCGTGATGTCGCGTGCCGAGTGGCCGGTATAGAATTGCGCCGCGGCTTCGATCCCGTAGGTGCCTTCTCCGAAGTAGACCAGGTTCAGGTAGCGCTCCAGGATCTCGTCCTTGGTCAGCCACCGCTCCAACTGAATCGCGTACCAGAGTTCCACGAGCTTGCGGCGCAGGGTGATCTCGGACCGGTCCGCGAACAGGCTGCCGGCGAGCTGCTGGGTGATGGTGCTGGCGCCGCCGCCGAAGCCGCCGCGCAGGGTGGTCCAGGTCGCCCGCAGAATGTCCGGCACTCGGAACCCTCGGTGTCCGTAGAAGTGCTTGTCCTCGCGCGTGAGCAACGCGTCGATCAGATGCCGGGGCAGTTCCTCGAAACGGATGATCTCGCGCTTCTCGACCGAGAAGAACTGAGTGATGAGCCGGCCCTTGCGGTCCAGTATCTGCGTAGGAAGGGCGGGTCGGTCGCTCCCGTAAATGTCGAGTCCGCGGATATTCCGCGTGCCCGCGAAGGCAAGCCCGAGTCCCGTACCGACGGCGGCGGTGAGCGACAGCAGGGCCGCGACCAGGAGAGCGGCGGTGCGCGGGCGAATGCGCGCGCGCGGCATGCGCAGGATAGTACGGACCGCCGTCGGTGGCCGTCAAATCGTCCTGGCTGGCGGATCACGCCGTCACGGCGCGCACCGTTTAGTCCCCGCCGCCGGTAACGTCGGAGGGGCTCGAGGACAAAAATGGCCGGCCCCTTAAGGGGCCGGCCAACCCTTGCGGGAATGCCGGCTATAGTATAGTAAACTGGGAGGGGAACTATAGATAACCGACACTCTCCTTATCGACACCTGCCTCCGGTACCTTAGCGGCGCCGAGCAAATGTCGCCAAAGATCGTCCGATAGCATAACTGCTTGCAACGACAGGTCAACCCACTCGTCATCGGTCACCCGCGGCGGTCGGCCGGGCCTCGTCTTCCCGACGTCAGCAGGATACCGATCGCGCCCAGATCGACGACGATCAGGACGATCGCCGGTAGCGTTGCCCCGGTGCTGAACAGCGCCAGCACAAACAAGGGCGCAGCCGCCAGGGTGCCCACCCACGCGATCAGGCGCACCGCCGCGACGCCGGCCGCGGCGATCGCCGTTCGAAGGTCGGTTTCTTCGGCCTGGAGACGGATTCGACGAAGGATCATCCAGCCCACGCCCACGGCGAATGCGGCGATCAGCAGGATGTTGTAGAGGGATCGCATGCGGGTTGCCACGAGCCAGAGCGGCGTGACGATCGCGGCGCTCGCGGCCACCACCACGCCGGTCAGCAGCAGTCCGACGCCGATCCGGCGGGCAACCGCCGCGTAGGCGGCGAGTGCCGCCAGCGCCGCGCGTCTCAGCGCCGCCGTGGCGGAACCTCCGTCTGCGGCGGAGCGGTGGGAAACGCGTCGGCAACTTCCTGGGGAATCGACTCGCCGGGTTGCCAGAACCCGAGTGTGCGCCCGGGCGAGTGTACGCCGTGATAGTCGGACCCGCCGGTGACGAACAGGTCGAGCCGGCCCGCGAGTGCACGAACAAACGAAGACCGGTCGCGGGACAGCGAAGGGTGATACGCCTCGACGCCGGTCACACCGGCCGCGCGCACCGCGTGCAGCAGCGTCGTGAGCTCCTCGGCCGTTCCACCCACCGGATGGGCCAGCACGCCGTGGCCTCCGGCTGCCCGCAGCGCGTCCATCGCTTCGCGGAGTTGCACGGCGCGGCGTGGTACATGGAACGGGCGACCGGAGCCGAGAAGCCGGCGAAACGCGTCCGCAGTGTTCGTGGCGACACCTCGCCTGACGAGCGCGGCGGCCATGTGCGGCCGGCCGACGCTGGCGCCGCGCGCCTCCGCCTGCACGTCGGCATAGTCGATGGCAAGCCCGTGCCGTCGCATCCGCTCGACCATCGCCAGGTTGCGCTCCACGCGGCGCTCCTGGATACGCAGCAGCAACCGCGTCAACGGGCAGCGTTCGTCGCCGTGGGTGAACCCGAGGCCAAGCAGATGAACGTGACGCGGCCCGTGTTGGAGCGCCAGCTCGACGCCCGCGATGAAGCGCATGCCGCGCCCGGCCGCGGCCCGGGCGGCATCCGCGACGCCGCTCACGGTGTCGTGGTCGGTCAGCGCCAGCGTGGTGATGCCGGCGCGGTGGGCGGTCGCGACCAGTTCCTCAGGGCGGTCGCTGCCGTCGGAGCAGCTCGAGTGGGTGTGAAGGTCGACCACCGCCGTCACCGTGGCGTGCTCAATAGCCGCGTTCCAGGTCGCAGCGAAAGCGGAGCTCTTCGCCGGCCAGGTAGCGCCGCAGGTTGTCGATGAAGACCTCGCCCCGACGTGTCAGCAACTGCGCCGACTCCGCGGAGACGTGCGCGGTCAGGAAGATCCGCGGGTGGTCCCACAGCGGGCTGTCCGCCGCGGGCGGCTCCACCCTGGTCGCGTCGATGGCCGCTCCCGCCAGATGGCCTCCGTCGATCGCGGCAACCAGCGCTTCCTCATCCAGAATCCCGCCGCGCGAGACCACCACGACGTGCGCGCCCGGACGGAGGAGAGCGAGCTGCTCGGCGCCGATCATGTTCTCGGTGGCGGCCGTGCGCGGCGCCGTGATCACCAGCCAGTCGGTTCGCTCCAGCATGTCGTGCAGCCGATCGATCGGCCACACGGCGGTGACGCCGGGGGGGCTGGGGGCTGGCGCCGCGTCGACGGCGTAGACCTGCATGCCGAATGCCAGGGCGCGCTGCGCCACCGCCCGGCCGATGTCGCCGAAGGCAAGGATTCCCACGGTCGATTCGGCCAACTCCAGGATGCGTCCGCGGTAGTCGACGGTGCGCCACCGTCTCGCGGCCTGGTCGTCGAGCGACTCGCGGAGGTGATGGGCGAGCGCCAGCATCATGCCCAGCGCGTACTCGGACATCGGGATGACGTGCGTTTCGCGCGAGTTGGTCATCACCACGCCGCTGGAAGCGAATTCCGGCACCTTGCGCAGCACCGAATCGAAGCCGATGCCGATGAACTGGTACCAGCGCAGGTTCGAGGCGCGCAGAAAGGCCTCCCGGTCGAGCTGGCCGAAAATGACGTCCAGCTCGGGCGCGATCCGACGCTGTTTTTCGGGTGTGTGTGCGATGGTGAACCGGATGTCGGGGAACTCCGATCGAAGCCTGGCTTCGAAATCGCGGCCGAGGTCGTAGCAGACCCCGACGTGGAGGGGGCGTGCGGGTGCGTTCATCGGTGCCATGATAGCCGACGGTCGGCCTCATGCGCTTCGGAAGGTGGGATGGGCCATAAGCGGAGCGGGACGCGACGGTTATGGGGCGCTATGATCGGCAGGCATGGATGCGCGGCGGCTCGTGGACAAGGCGGTGCTGGTCACCGGCGCCGGCTCCGGTATCGGTGCAGCCATCGCCGGGCTGTTCGCCCGGCACGGGGCACGGGTCGCGGTCGCCGATCGGGACGTGGATGCCGCGCAGGGGACCGCTCGCGCCATCGACGAGTCCGGCGGCCGCGCGGTGGCGATCACCGCGGACATCTCCACCGGCCGCGGAGCGGAACGGTGCGTGGACGATGCGGTCGCCGCCCTCGGCGGCCTGCAGATCGTGGTCAACTCGGCGGGGGTCACGCCGCGCTACGCGCCGTCCGACTGGGACTACGAACGGATCTGGGACTGGGTGATGGCGGTCAACCTCAAAGGCACCTACCTGGTCTCCCGCCGCGCCGTGCAGGCGATGAGCGGCGGCGGCGCGATCGTCAATCTCTCCTCGGTCTACGGCTTGGTGGGCCGCCCGATGTTCTTCGGGACCGGCGACGATCCGTATCCGCCCGGCAAGCACGGCGTGATCGGTCTGACCAGGGACATGGCGAACTCCTTCGGCGCGCGCGGCATCCGCGTGAACGCGCTGTGCCCGGCGTTCGTGTACAGCCCGCTGACGAGCACGCTCACCGAGGATCCGTCATGGCGGGCGCAGATGGAGGCGATGCAGCCGCTCGGGCGGCTGGGCACGGTCGAGGAGGTGGCGTACGCGGCGCTGTTCCTCGCCTCCGACGAGGCGTCGTTCATCACGGGCGTCGCGTTGCCGGTGGACGGCGGATACACCTCCGTATGAGCGCACGGGGGTGAGCGCATGGGGGTGAGCGTAGGCACCTTCGATCTGCTCACCCCGCACGTGGCGGTGCAGGCGATCGAGTCGGTCATCGGCGTGCACGTGGATGGGGCGCTGACCAACTTCCCCAGCTACGTGAACCGCGTGTACGGCTTCGAGGATTTGGACGGCCGGCAGTACGTCGCCAAGTTCTACCGGCCCGGGCGCTGGACGTACGAGGCGATCGCGGAGGAGCACCTGCTGGTCAGCGAGTGCGCGGCCCTGGAGCTGCCGGTCGTGGCGCCGATCGCCGATGCCGACGGGGACCGGCTGCACGTGCTGGGAGCGGCCAGCGCGGACCGGGAACAGGAGTTCCATTTTGCCGTCTACCCGAAGCGGAGCGGCCGCACCTTCGACGCGGATCGCGAAGAGGACTGGTTGCGCATCGGCGCGCTGGTGGGGCGGCTGCACGTGGCCGCCGCGCACGGTTCGGCTGCGCACCGGATGACCTGCACCCCGCAGGCGTCGACCTCACGGTTTCTGGATGACCTGGACGAGGCGGAGCTCGTGCCCCCGGACCTGGCTGCCGAGTTCTACGACTTGGCGGACGCCGCCGTGGAACGGATCGCGCCGCTATTCGACGGCATCGCGCTGCAGCGTCTCCACGGCGACTGCCACCGCGGCAACATCCTGGATCGGGCGGCGCAGGGGCTGTTGATCATCGACTTCGACGACATGATGGTCGGCCCCGCCGTGCAGGACCTGTGGTTGCTGCTGCCGGGCCGCGTCGCCGACAGCCGCCGGGAGCTGGCGCTGTTGCTGGAGGGCTACGAGGAGTTCCAGTCGTTCGACCGGGCCACCGTGGCCCTGATAGAGCCGCTTCGGCTCATGCGGATGGTCTACTACCTGGCTTGGTCGGCGCTGCAGCGCCACGATCTGCGCTTTCAGGAATCGTTCCCCCAGTGGGGCGGGACGGCGTTCTGGGAGCAGGAGATCGAGGACCTGCGCACGCAGTTGCGCGTGATCGAAGACCAGCTCGGCTGATCCGACAGACCGCTCTAGCGGCCGGCGTCGGCGATCGCGGCCCTGAGGCTTGCCTCGATCCGGTCGCAGATCTCCTCGAGCTGCTCCCGGCTTGCCGTGAGCGCCGGGGCGATGGCGAACCAGCCGGGGTCGATGCGCATGATGAGGCCGTCGCCGATGGCCCGCCGTCCCAGCGCGGCGCCGACGCGCGGATCGGTCAACTCCACGCCGAGCAACACGCCGCGCCCGCGCACCTCGCGCACCACCCCGGTGTCGTGCAGGGCCTCCAGGCGGGAGCGCAGGTAGGCGCCGTTGCCGCGCGCCCGGGCAAGCAGATCCTCGTCCGCGATCGTGTCGATCACCGCGATGCCGGCGGCGGCGGCCAGCGGGTTGCCGGCGTACGTATGGCCGTGCATGAAGTGGACATCCTCGTGCTCGGAGCCCCAGAACGCGTCACCGATGCCGCGGCGGGCCGCGATGGCGCCGATCGGGATGACGCCCGACGACATGCCCTTGCCGCAACAAATGATGTCCGGCGTGACGCCGAACGTCTGGGCGGCGAACATGCTGCCGGTCTTGCCGAAGCCGGTGATCACCTCGTCGAAGATCAGCAGGACCGCGTGGCGGTCGCAGATGTCGCGGAGCAGGGCGAGATACTCCTCGGTGGGGGTGATGATGCCGCCGGTGTTGCCGATCGGCTCGACGATGACGGCGGCGACCGTCTCCGGATCCTCGGCGACGATGGCATCCTCCACGGTGGCGGCTGCGAAGCGGTTGCACTCCTCCCAGGTGGGAAAGCGGCCGCGGTAGTGGGTCGGGGGAAACACCTTCACGAAGCCGCCCATCTGCGGCTCGAACTTGCTCTTGCGCGGCCCGGTGCCGCTGGCGGCCATGGCGCCGAAGGTACCGCCGTGATAGCCGTAGTAGCGGCTGATCACCTTGTACTTGCCGGGGTGGCCGCTCTGTTTCCAGTACTGACGGCTCAGCTTGAGGGCTGCCTCGGTCGCCTCCGAGCCGCCGGAGAAGGTCTTGATGAAATCCAGGTCGCCCGGCGTGATCGAGCCCAACTTGTCGACCAGCTCCAGCGTGACGTCGGTCACCCCGTGCATCGGTGGGGCCAGCGTGACCCGTTCCATCTGATCCCGCACCGCGGCGAGCACGCGCGGGTGACGATGGCCCAGGCTGGCGACGAAGACGCCGCCGATCGCGTCAAGGTAGCGCGTGCCGTCGACGTCCCAGTAGTAGATCCCGTCGGCCCGTTCGACGATCAGCGGCGCGTCGGCGAACCGCTGCATGGGCATGAAGTCCACCCAGGTGCGTGCCAACAGCTCCCGCTGTCGTGGAGTGATGCCCATCGCACAGAGCGTACCAGACCGCGACAGCGGCTGATACGCCGTTACCGGGCCGCTATCTCCCAGGCACGAGGCGCAGCGTGCTCACCGCATGCCCTGCGGCCGCGGATCGATCGAGCGGGAGAAAATCGAGCGGGAGAAAATCGAGCGGGAGAAAGTGGTAGCGTCCCGCGAGCCACTCGGCGAGCTGATCGCCGTAGTGCGGGCTGCCAGGGTGTCCGGATTGCCCCTGCGCGTCGACGGCCCAGAGGCCGGGCGGTTCGGCGCCGAACTCGGCGATCATGCGGTAGTTGGCGCCCATCGCCGCCCCCCAGTTGGGATCGAAGCCGGTGTTGCAGACGGTGGTACCGTTGCCGCGCACCGGCAGGCCGCCGCGGTCGAGCAGCGAGCCCAAGTCGCCGCGCTGCGTGAGCACGTGGCGCAGATGGATCCGGTGCAGGCGGCCCCAGCGCCACGCGGCCATGTCCGCGCCCAGGCGCTCGGTGAGCTCGTCCAGCGCCGCCGTCATGGCTCCGGCGATCGCCGCTTCGCGCCGACCGTTCGCAAACCAGCCGGCCTCATCTTCGCTCAGGAGCGCGGTGGCCAGACCGGCGACGGCGCCGGCGACGAGCGCCGCCGTGTCGGCGGGAAACCGTTCGGCGGCCACGCGGCCGCTCCAGTGACCGAAGAACACCTCGAAGATCGTCGCGCCGATGCGATCGGTCTCCATGCGGCAGTCCCACTCCGCCAACCGCTCGGCAGCCTGTCGGATGCGGGGATCGGCATGCCCGGCATCGGCATGCGCGGCAACGGCCTGCAGCAGTGGCGGCAGGCAGGTCACGGCGCGCAGCGAAAGGACGTCCATCTGCATCCGCGCGAAGTCTTCGCGGGCGTGCCGCTTGCGCGCCTCGAGCATCTGGCGGATGCGGCGGGCGCGATAGCCGCTCGCCCAGCGGCCGGACAGGGAGTAGGGGAAGTCCGCCGGGGCGGGGCGGTTGTTTGCCGAAGCGATCCAGCCGCGCTCGGGGTCTGCGAGCTGGGGCATCGCCTCCCAAGGCACCACGCCCTGCCACGCATGGGCCGGATCCCAGCCGGGGCGGTAGCCCCGCTCCTCCACGGCTCGGAGGGGGATCTCACCGGCCACCTGGTAGCCGATATGGCCATCCGCATCCGCAAGCATCAGGCTCCACGTCGGCACACGCCAGCCCCTCACTGCCTGCCGGAGCTCCGCCACGGTCGTCGCGCGGTCCATCGCCAATAGCGACGTGAGCCAGCGGCAGCAGGTGGCGCCGAGCCAGCGCAGCGAGATCGGTCCGGGCGCGCGTGCCGGTTCAGGCAGCAGCTCGTCCACGATGGGGCCGTTGCGCGATGAGCGGATCGTCCGGGCGACGGTCTCGCGGCCGCGAACCTCGATCCGCTCCGTGCGCTCCCCGGCCGGTTCCCAGCGGCCGCCGTACAGGAACGCGCCGGGGTGGGTGGGGTCGGTTCGCTCCACGTACAGGTCGCGCTGCGAGCAGATGTTGTTCGTGATCCCCCAGCCCACGCGCCGGTTGCGTCCGAACATCACCGCCGGCATCCCGGCGTAGGCCATGCCGGTCACGTCGAACGAGCCGCCGGTCAGGGTCACCTCGTACCAGCACGACACCGCGGCAAAGGCGATGTGCGGGTCGCTTGCGACCATCGGTGCGCCGGTGGACGACCGCAACCCGGCGACCACCCAGTTGTTGCTGCCCGACCCCTCCTCAGGGTCGGAGATCGTCTGGCCGATCGGCACCGTCCTGGCCCGCGCGGGTGGCCCGGAGTCGGGAGGGTAGGCACCAGGCGGCACGATGCTCTCGTCGTCCGCCTCGCCCTGTAGGAACGCCCGGTACAGCGCGCCTTCGCCCAGGGCGCGCTTGCCGAGCTCGGGTAGGTAGATCACCGGCAGGCGGACCGTCAGGTAGGCGCGAAACTCGCCGGCGATGGCCAGACAGTCCACCGGCGACCACGGCTCCGGGGTGTAGTCCAGCAGATCGAATTCGATCGGCAGGCGTTCACCGGCCGCCGCGATGAATGCGTCGATGCCGCTGGAGAAGGCGGTCAGCAGGCGCCGTGTCTCCGCCGGTGTCCCGTCCCATTCGGCTTCCGCGATGCGTCCGATGCCGATGGTGCGGGCGGCGATGTCCAACTCCAGCCCGTCGGGGCCGAGGACCTCGGACAGGCGGCCTGCCGCCTTGCGCCGCAGATAGTCGAGCTGGAATAGGCGGTCCTGCGCCATGGCGTAGCCGAAACCGAAGAACAGGTCCTCATCGGTGTCGGCCGAGATGCGGGGGATGCCCCAGCGATCGCGCTCGATGCTGACGTCCGCGCCGATCGCGGCCTGCCGGCTGCCGCTCTGCTCGGGCACCCGGCCGCGGGCCTCCGCTTGCCACCAGGAATGGAACTCCTCCCGAGAGAGGCCGGCGGCCGAGCAGACCGCCTGCAGCGGCTCGCCGGCGCCGAGGCGCGCCAGCACCTGCCGCGAGCTGAGGTTCATCGCAGAGGCTCCCGGCTGCAGCTCGACACCATGCCACAGTGTGCCGCGGCGGCGGCTGCGTCGCCATCGCCGCCCACGGGCGGGTAGGATGGGACGCATCGATGGCAGTGGGAGATCGGGATTGGCGCCGTCACGGCGTGCGCGTGGTCACGAGTGACCGGCTCGACTTCAGTACGCCGCAGACGCCGGGAATGACCCGGGCGGCAGCCATCAACCGCGCGACGGCGGGAGCCGAGAAGCTGTGGGCCGGCACGGTGGAGATCCAGCCCGACGCGAAGACAGGAGCTCACCACCATGGCGCCCTGGAGAGCGTGATCTACGTGTTGTCCGGCAGGGCGCGCATGCGCTGGGGAGATCGACTGGAGTACGTGGCGGAGGCGGGGCCGGGCGACTTCATCTACGTGCCGCCCTACGTGCCGCATCAGGAGATCAACGCCAGCAAGGATCAGCCTCTGACCTGCGTCCTGGTGCGCAGCGATCAGGAACCGGTGGTGGTGAACCTGGACATCCCGGCTGTCGAGGAGCCGCAAGACGTGTACTGGGTCGATCCGATCCACCCCGGCTGATTCGGGCCAGGAGCTTCTCGCATGTATTAGATAAGGCGAGCATATAGTCATCAAAAGAATACTATTATGCTGTAAAAGATACTATAGAGGGGGCGAGGGTCCCGGGTCCCCGTCGAGCTTAAGGGCCCGTCACTCCATAAATGATACATTTATGGGTCTTCAGGAATTCGTGTGGAAGGACGTCACATGAGAACCGGCGGGTAGAGATTGGGGCCGCCGAAAGCGTCGAGCCGGGAGTGGCAGCGGACGGTGTCCCGCAGCAGGACGACGCGGGGGAGTCGATGGCGACCTCCACCGCGACGAGGTTCACGGTTCCTGATTCCCGAACCCTGCCGGCGGCTTGCGGCACGCACACCGGCGCCAAGAAAGTTGAGAAATCCTGCCGCGGGGACTTGACGGGGTTTTGCGCGTGCGAGGTGGCCGGCCACCGCACGTTCCAGCCCCTTCCGGACTCCGAAAAGCTCACGGGTCCCTTCGGCTGCACGGCATCCGGCTCAGCGCGCGCTGCGCGCAGATTCATTGCCGGTCCTGGACGACGGGAAGGCTCGTATCTCAAAACCGGTAGTATATTTACGGCATGAAAATCGCACGTGTCACCACCGCCACCCGGCCCGCGATCACCTCCACCGTCGGCGCCCTCTCCGACCGCGAGCTGCTGCGGGAGACCAGCAACCTGGTCCGCCACGAACGGCACCTGCAAGGCGCCATCATCGACCACTTGGCCGATCAACCGGACGCGCGGGAGGGGTTGCGCGACGGCTCGCTGACGCTGAGCGCCGCCGCGGAGTTGCAGTGGGCGTTCGACCGGCAGCGGCGCCGCGGGTCGATCTCCGGCACCGCGGCGATCGCACCGGCCGGGTCGGCGGCGGCGGGGCCGGCGGGGACGGGGGCACAGAACGATCCGGCGGCAGACTCTGCGCCGGCCGTACCGTCCTCCGCCGAGCCGGAGCCGCCGCCGCTGGTGCTCGATGCGGTGGGGCGGCAGAAGCTGGTGGAGGAGGCGGCCGGCAAGAGCGCCCGGCAGGTCCGCCAGATGCTGGCCGACCTGGATCCGGAGCTGGCGCCGCCGGCCGACCGGGTGCGCCCGCTCGGCGACGGCCGCTACGAGCTGAAGGCGACTATCGACGCCGACTGCCGCGCCGCTCCCGCACCGGCGCGGGCGGTTCGGCCGACACCGACCTCCGCGCCGCCGCCGAGCACCCAGGAGGAGACGGCCCGCCGAACTGCTACCGGGGCGAAGCCGACGGGCGCCGCCACTCCGGCGTCGAAGTCACGCGCCTCGGGCCGCGCGATTCCGGCGGCTGTCAGAAGACAGGTGTGGCAACGCGACGGCGGGCGGCTGCAGCTACGTCGATGCACAGACCGGGCGCCGGTGCAACTCAACGCATCTGATCGAGATCGACCACATCGTCCCGCATGCGCTGGGCGGCGGCGCCGATCCCCGAAATCTCAGACTTCTGTGTGGCGCGCCCATCACCGCCACCGTCACGCGCAGGGCAGGTCACCGCGTGAGCCTGCACCGTGACCGCTGCCTCCCCCAAGGGCGCGCCACGGTCGGTCTCATCCACACGAAACCCGGAAGACCCACATTTATTGGGGCAGTCGGCCGGATGGTGTATTTCCAGTCGCCGTGAAACTCATGCCGTGAGAGATTGATGCTCTGCATCTGCTCATCGGTCACCCTCACCCCTTGAGGGTACGAGCGCGTGTCGATCTCCGAGCGCACCCGCAGGCCGCTCGCCGTCGTCGTGGCGTCGATCAGATTGACCACGGCGGCCAAGCTGACCAGCGGTTTGCCGCGCCAGTTCATGGTGATGTACGAGAACAGCCGATGCTCGATGCGGTTCCACTTGCTGGCCCGGAGGATAGTGGCATACCGTGATCGTTAGTCCGGTGCGATTCGCAAGCCGCTGCAACTCCCGCTTCCACAGCCGGGTTCTCGGACTATTGCTGCCGCCGGCGTCGGCGGTGATCAGCAACTGGCCGGTACCGCCGTAAGCTGGGCGTCCCATGCGGTTCCACCAGCTGCGGATCGCGTTCACGGCGAAATGGGCCGTGTCGTGGTCGACCCCCACGCTAACCCAGCCTTCGTCGCGGCTCAGGTCGTATACCCCGTAGGGGATCGCCTTGCCCTGCTCCGGGATGACGAAGTCGTGCACCTTCACCTGCTCCGGGTCGCCCTTCGGCGGCCACTCGCGAACAGCTCCACCAGCGACCTCGCCGGGACCAGCCGCACCGCCAGCTCGCGGGCGGCGCACGCGATTGGACTCGTCGTCGGCATGACGCCGGCCGTGCGGCGCCCCTGCCGCAAGAGCGAAGCCGTGTTGGCGATTCGGTCGCGTGCGTAGGACCGCAACGATTCCGTCACGTCGCCGTGCGCACTGCCGGATGACGGCCCCGTGTCGTCCGCACCGACGAGCGGATCGCCTTCGGCGTCATCGCCGTTCGCCAGGTGCAGCGTGCCCGCGTCCCGTCCGGCTGAACCCGGTGGCGTCGCTGCCGAGTGCGACGGCGCCTGTAGCGACGGCTTGGGCAGCCCTCCGTGCAGAGTGGGAGGCAGCGCGACCACCGTCGACCCGCCGAGCGCTTCCGGGCGGGAGCTCCGGGGACGGTGGTGGTGCCGGCGGCGCTACGGGATCGGTGTACCGGTGGTGCGCGTCGAACGCTGTGCTACGGATTCGGCGCGATGACGGTAGCGATTCCGCACATCAGCAGTGTGATCGGAGAGCGAGGAGCCACGCCATGCCGCCGCTCGGAAAACGGGCAGCATGACGTGGGCGAAAGCACGGGCACAATCGATGCGTTCGGCTTCGCTTGTGCCCCCGGTTCGCAACCTCGCCGCGACTCTGTCGGAGCTGCCGCTTGCGCGGCAGCTCCGAACCTTCAAAGCGGGCTCAGTTGACCGGGAGCGGTCTCAGGCCCGGATTCGCCTGGTAGTACTCGTTGGTCTTGTCTATGTAGATGCCTCCTCCCATCTTGCGGAACTCGGCGTATATCTCCCTGCCGCGGGCGATCTTCTCTTCGACGTCCATGTCCCTGTCCATCAGCACGCCGTCGAAGAATTCGCTGGTGATGAACGCGAAGGAGTCCGCGACCTTCTGCTGCTCCTCCGGGGTGTAGACGAACCGCGCGAACACGTACGGCTCGATGGTGGCGTTCTGCGAGTTGAGGGAATCGAACAGGCCGTTGATCTCGTTGCCCGCGAACGTCCCACCGGTGCCCTCGTACTGTCGATCATAATTCCCGAGCAGCCACCGGTGCTCGAAGCCCATGAGCTGGTACGGATCCAGGATGGTATCGGTCTTTTCCGAGGCCGGAATGTCGAGACTCAACTGCCCGTCCGCCGTCTCCGAGATCTCGAAGGTGAGGCCTTCGATCCCGTGGCGTGCCAGGTTGTAGTTCGCCTCATCCTTGGAAATCCAGTTGATGAACTGCAGGTACTTTTCGAGCTGCTCCTGCGTGTTCCGCTTGGTGAAGAACAGTCCCCTGAAGCCGGCGCTCCAGATAGGTTGTTTCTTCGAAGCCACACCGTAGACCAGGATCTTGGGTTCGTTGGCCGGATCTTCGTTGATCCATTCCTTGTAGGTCGGGTTGCCTCCGTACCAGCCCTGGCCGTCTTTCCCCAGAATGGTACCGTTGATGAAACCCCGGTCCCGCTCCGTTCCCGCGGGCTCGGCGAGGCTGTGCCAGTAGTATCCCTTCTTCAGGAACTTGTCGAACAGCCTGACCGAGTCCTCGTAGTACTCGGAATCGACCCAATCCTTCCAGATCCCCTCCTCCTGGTCAAAATAGTTCACGTATCCTTGGGGGTTCCAGTTCGACATGGAGATATTGTCTTCGAAGGCGCCCAGGAAGGTCTTGAAGGTATGGTACCACATGATGCCCATGCCGTCGGGCACTTCGCGGTTGAACGCCTCTCCCAACTGCTCCAGGTGATCGAACGTCAGGTCGAACCTGCCCTCCGGCAGCGGCGGCAGCTCGACTCCCAGCTTGTCGACCAGGTCCTGGTTGAACAGGTAGATCAGCCCCCGCATGCGGACCAGGTGGGGAAGGCCGGCAAGGTTGCCGTCCTTGTCGCTGAACGTCTCCAGCAGCAGCGGATTGTAGTCATTCACCAGCTCCAGGTAGTCCGGCGCATGCTCTTCCACGAGACCTTCCACCGGGATCCACATCGGCGCCCACTCGGTGGCGCCGCCCATTTCACCCGTGCCCTGGACGATGTGGATCGGGTCGCCGCCGGCGGCGGACAACTGGATCAACTGATTGACGGCCATACCCGATTGGCTCAGGTCGGTCACGTCGATCGTGAATCCCAGCTCGGCCGCCATCTTCTCATCGAGAGCGTCCTTGACCTCATCGTAATGCTTGAGCTCGCTGCGCTCTATAGCCTGTGGCGCGGGACCTATGATTACGTATTCGTAGTGCGGGACCGTGCCTGCTCCTTCCTCCTCGCCCTCTGCCGAGGCGAACAGAAGCGTGCTGGCAAGACAGGCCAGCACCCCCGATATCGTCGCGTTCTTGTTCATCCGTTCAACTCCTTGTCATCGACGCTCCGCATCGATGAAGTCGATTCGCTCCGTTCCAAAGAATCTTTCGACGCCCGCCCGCCACCCCCTCTCCTTCAAGCTACCATGTGCATGCTCCTCACCCCCTGTGTACGGGTTTCGGTAACGAGTCCCGAGCATCCATCGTTCACCCCTTCACGGCGCCGATCAGGATGCCTTTTGCGAAGTGTTTCTGCAGAAACGGGTAAAGACACAGGACGGGAACGGTGGCGATGAACAGGGCCGCCATCTTGAATCCCTCGGACGGCGCGTCCGACATGTCGACGCTCTTCCCCAGTTGCTCGGCGAAGTCACCGCTGTAGACCTCGATCATGCTCTGCAACAGGCGCATGACCACCATCTTCTTGCGAGACGGTACGAACAACACGGCTTCCATGTACGTGTTCCAGAACATCACCGCGCTGAACAGCGCGATGGTCGCCATGATCGGCAGGGCCAGGGGCATGACGATGCGTATGAGTATCTGGAACGTGCTGGCGCCATCGAGCTTCGCGGACTCCTCGATCGCCTCCGGAAGCGCCATGATGAAGTAGTTCTTGATCAACAGGTAGTTGAAGACGGCAGCGGTCGGTATGATCAGCGCCCAGTAGGTGTTGATGAGGCCCATGCGTTGCAATACGAAGAACTTTGGTATCAAGCCCCCGGCGAAGAAGCCGGAAAGGTAGAGGAATATCAAGACTAGTTTTCTGCCGGGGACATCCCTCTTGGAGAACGCATAACCGGTCATCGTGCTCAGGAATACCGTGATGCTCGTGCCCATCACGGTGAGGACCAGCGTGTTGGTCAGTGCCCGCCGGAACAGCGTGGCGTCCACCAGCAGCGAGCGATAGGCAGCGAACGTCACATCGTTCGGTATCAGCCGCGCGCCTTCGAGATAGAAGGCCTGCGACGTCGTGATCGACACGGAGATCACGTACAGGAAGGGCATGATGCAGGTCAGCGACAGCAGGATGATCGCGCCGTTGGATACGATGGAGAAGAGCTTGGCGAAGGCGGTCTCTCTCACCACAGCACCTCATACCCGATCTTGCCGACCAGGTAGTTCGCGAACAACGACAGGACGATCCCGAACATCGTCTGGAACAGACCCATGGCGGTAGCCATCCCGTAGTTTCCCCTGAGCAGGCCCCAATCGTAAATCCAGGTCTCGAAGACCTGGACGTTGGGCATGTTGCGGCCCAGCAGCAGGATCTGCGTGAGGTTCTCCATAAAGATCGTCGTAATCGCGAACACGAACGAAATGGCTATGACCGGGAAGATCGCGGGGACGGATATGTGCCACATCTGCGTGAGCTTGCCGGCGCCGTCGACGATCGCGTTTTCGTAGAGGCCCGGGTCGACGGCGGACAATGCGGCGAGGTAGATGATCGTGCTCCAGCCCATGGTCTTCCAGATGCCGCTGGAGATGAGCACGACGCGGATCCATTCCCGCTGCCAGGTGACGTCGTCGTAGGGGAGGCCGACGGCGCCGAACAGCCGGCTCAGAACGCCGGAGTGTTCGTTGAAAACCATGTAGAGGAGGGTGGCTATGATCACCCAGTTGAGGAAATGCGGAAGGTAGAGCACCGATTGCGCCGCGCCCTTCAGCGCCTTGTTGCGCATGTCGTTGAGCAACAGTGCCAGGAGGATGACGACGGGGAACCCGAAGAGCAGCCGGAAGAAGGTGATCTCGACGGTATTTCGCATCAGGCGAAAGAACCGAGGCGTGCGGAACAGCACGCGGAAGTACTCCCATCCGATGTAAGGACTGTTGAGGCCGTCCTGGAAATTGAAGTCGAGCCACGCTATCTTCAGGCCGTAGGTGGTGAACAGGTTGAACGCGATCACCGTCAGAACGGCGGGCAGATACATCAGGTAGATCTGCCGGTGCATGGCGATGCGGTGCCTGGTGGATTTGTCGAGATGGAGCATGCGGCGCATCGTGCTCGATCGATCCCGGACGGACGCGAGAAGCGGGGTCGGATCGGAGCGTGATGGTCTCATCTACCCGGCTTTCGATGCAGCGGCGGCGGTCGTTGGGCCGGGTGCCGCCTCCGTAGACGCCGAAGAGGCGTTACGAGGTCTGACGGCGCGACGAGTGCCCGATCGCATGATCGGGGCGGCGCCCTGGGGTGCGGCCGGGACGATCGACTCTCGCGGCATGCTGCTACTCCTCGCGGAACACGTCAGCCTACGGTGAATGTCAAATTCTCCATGCATTGACCCGGCACCGCAAGCGCCCGTCGCGGGGGGGGTGCCGGTCGGTAGGGACAGGCCTCGCCGTGAGTAACCAAATATTCCATCTGAAAGGCAGTTCGTTCACTTCTGCGGCGAAGCGGCCGGATCCGATCGGCGGCCGGAGCGAGGGGCCGGCCGCCGCGGTGTGACAGAAGCCCCGCGGGCTGGGTAAGCTGGCGGTCGAGATCCGCCGCAAGGAGTTCTCCATGCTGTTACGCGCAGCTCGCAGTCAGCGGCCCGACGATCGCCCGATGCCGCGTTGGCCGCCGCCGCCGGCCGCGTTCCGATTCAGGAGATCGTCATGAAGCTCTATCGAGCTGCTGAAGCGATGAGCCTGAAGGGGACCGGGATCGATTACATCCGCAAGGACATTCCGAACCTTGAGCTTCCCGAATACCGGGGAGCGTCGTACGAAGCCCTGGTCCCGGACACATTGGACATCCAGGAGCGCGCCCTCCTGGGGATAAACGGAACCACCTCTCCCACGGATCCCGAGCGGGACTACGAGCTGTACTGGCTGGTCTCGTTCTACCGGAACCCGCCCGGGATGTACCACCAGATCCACGACCACGTGCAGTCCAAGTTCCTGGAGAGCGTGCCCCTGCTGCGAACCATGACCGGGTCGCACCACAACATCCACGTGGATCGGCGCTGGTTCGAGGTGCTTCTCCACTGGCAGGGGCCTGATGGCTGTTTCTACGAACCGGTCGACCGCAAGCGGCCCTGGAGCGATACCACCTTCTTCGATTTCTATCCCACCAGCGACCTCGGGCATTACGCGATTCCCAACGTCTGCTCGGTGCGCATGGCCGCTGCGGCACTGCTGCACAAGCTGACCGGCGACGAAGGCTGGAAGGAATCATCTCTGCGCGCGGCGAACGGGCTGCTGCGCCGGTGCCTCCCCTGTGAAGATCACCTCTACCTTCCGGAAATCGTCTTTGGGCCCCACACGCCCGTCGACCCCACCGCTCCCAAGATAGCCGCCACGCCGAACGTGGACGTCAGCTCCAGCCACGTGGTGGACAATGCCCAACTCGCCTGCAACGAGGGGTGGACCGGACAGGCTCTCGTGCAGGTGTACCGGACGCTCGGCTGCGAAGAGGCGCTGGACGTCGCGGGGAAGCTGCTGAAGGGCTCCGCGTTTCACAGCGTGGCCTTCGATTCCGACACCGCCGAGTTCATCAACTCCCCGCACTTCCACGCCCACACGCGCGTGCTGCTGGGAATGACCGAGTACGCGATGGAGACCGGCGACGCCGAGTTCTGGGACTTCATCGGTCGGGGCTACGCCTGGGGCAAGCGGTACGGCGAGCCGCTGGTCGGGTTTTTTCCGGAGTGGGTCAGGGCGAACAAGCGCTGCTCCTGCGAGCTGTGCGGACTTGCGGAGATGATCGCCTTGGCCATCAAGATCAGTCAGGCCGGACGTGACGACCTGTGGGACGACGCCGACCGCTGGATACGCAATCACTTTGCCGAAGGTCAACTCACCGAGATCTCCTGGATCGACCGCAGGATCCATCGTCGCCCCGGCATCGCGCCGCAGCCGCCGGAGACCGAATGGCCGGACGCCGAGCACAGGGTGGCCGACAGGCACGTCGGCGCTTTTGGGGGCTGGCTCTCGGGCAACGAGTGGGGCAACAACATCATGCACTGCTGCACCGGCAACTCGACCCGCGCCCTCTACTACATCTGGAACGGCATCTGTGATGTCCAGGACGATCGCCTGCAAGTGAACCTGCTGATGAACCGCTCTTCCCGGTGGGCCGACATCGACAGCCATGTCCCCTACAAGGGGCAGGTCGACGTGAAGGTGAAGCGCCCCCTCGAACGCTGCTCGGTGAGGATTCCCGCAGGGGTGAGAGCGGAGGACACCCTGTACCTGCTCGACGGCGAACGGCGAATCCCGCAGTGGGATGGACGTTATTGCCATGCCGGTCGGGTGACATCCGGACAGACGATCTCCGTGTGCTTTCCTCTGGATACCAGACAAGAGCTCGCGTACATCGAGAAGGTCCCGCACACGTACACCCTGAAAGGGACGACCGTAATCGACGTCGATCCTCCGGGGAGGGACGGAGCGATCTATCGCCGAGAGCACTATCGGCAGGACGAGACGCGCTGGAAGAAGGTCACTCGTTTCGTTCCGGAACAGGAGTTCAGGTGGTGATGTCGGTACCTGCGGGAGCCTCCAGCGAGAGTCACCGAGCCCGACTACCCGTGGTGCCAAAGGCGTTCCGTGATCGGTTCAATCTGGTCCCGGGCACGGAGCTGGAGGTCGAAGCCTCAGGCGACGGCGTGACCCTCCGTAGAGTGGGCGCCGAGCCGTCGCTGATTCGCAAGAAGGGCATCTTGCCGGCATCGATGTGATGGCGCCCTGACGAGCGCTGATTGCTCGGGGTCGGCGCTCCCACTACGATGCGGACATGGGCGATCCACGTCTGACGAGGCTGAGCGAGCACCTGTATCGTTTCGCAGATACTTGTAGCATATATATTATTGTAGACAGTGACGAGGCGCTGCTGATCGACGCCGGCTCCGGCGCCGTCGCCGGGGCTCTGGCAGAGACGGGAGCGGCGGGCATCGAGTGGGTCCTGCACACCCATCACCACCGGGATCAGTGTGCGGGCACGCCGGCGCTGGCCGCGGCGGGCGCCAGGGTAGCGGTGCCGGAGCATGAGCGCCACCTGTTCGAAGAGGCCGAGCTGTTCTGGCGGACGCGCCGGGTGTATGATAATTACGACGATCGCAACACCTTCTTCACGGCCGCGCGCGACATCACCGTGGACGCGGCCCTGGAGGACTACGAGACCTTCACGTGGCGCGGCTATCGCTTCGAGGTCGTCCCGGCCAAGGGCCACACGCGCGGCTCGTCGATGCTGATCGCCACGATCGACGGGCAGCGGGTGGCGTTCACGGGCGACCTGATGAGCGCCGGCGGCAGGCTGTACCAGCTTCATGCCATGGAGTACGCCTACGGCGGGATGGAGGGGATCGCGTTCACCATCGAGTCGATCGATGCGCTGGCCCGGCTAGGCGTGCAGGCCGCCTATCCCTCGCATGGGGATGCGATCACCGACGTCGCCGGCGATATCGCGCGGCTGCGCCGCCGGCTGGCCGACTGCGTCGCTTTGGGCAACGCCGTGCGCGTGGCCGGAGCGAAGATGGATCTGCCGGCCTCCCACTTCCTGCCCGACGGCAGGCTGCAGCCCCTGTCCCGCCACCTGCTGTGGGGCGGGCCGTGGACCTGCAGCAACTTCTACGTGGTCCTCAGCGATTCGGGCAAGGCGATGTTCGTCGACTACGGCCACTCGCTGGCCACCCACATGCACGTGGGCGCAGAGCAGCACGGCCAGGAGTCGATGCGCTTCGTCGCCCACCACCTGGAGGAGTTGCGCGAGGACTACGGCGTGACCGAGCTCGATCTGGTGGTGCCCACCCACATCCACGACGATCACACCTGCGGCATTCCCTATCTGCAGCGCCATCACGGCACCCGCTGCTGGGCGCTGGGCGAGGTCGCGCAAGTGCTCGAGGACCCGGCCGCCTGGGCCAGTACGCCGTGCACGCACCCGCGGCCGATCCGCATCGACCGCCATCTGCACGACGGCGAGAGCTTCGCGTGGGAGGAATACCGCTTCGACATCTACCACGCGCCCGGACAGACCGAGTTCCATTCCGTGTACGCCGGCCTGATCGACGGCCGCCGCGTGGCCTTCACGGGCGACAACTTCTTCGTGGCGGACGTGCTGCGCGCCGGGATGACGATCAACAAGCCGTACCAGACCACGGTCATGCGCAACAGCTTCCAGCTCGGCATGCACCGGCGCTGCGCGGAGGTGATGCGCCGCGTCGATCCGGAGTTGATCTGCCCCGGTCACCGCGACGTGATCGACTGCTCGAAGCAGCAGCTCGACGAGTACGCCGACTTCATCGCCCGCAAGGAACGGGCGTTCCGGAACCTGGTGGCCGAGCCGGCCGATCATTATGTCGATCTGTTCTGGGCGCGGCTGCTCCCGTACCTGGCCACCGTGAAGCCCGGGCAGACGGTCGAGTACCGGCTCATGCTGCGCAACAACCTGGAGCGCGATGCGACCTATACCGCGGAGCTCGACCCGCCGCCGGGCTGGAGCGCCGGCGGCGCCGCATCGGTGCGGCTGCGGGCAGGCGAGCGGGGCGAGGTCGCGCTACAGGCCGCGGCGCCGGCCGCCGGCGACGGCATCCGCCGGCTGGTGACCGCGCAGATCGCCGTCGACGGACAGCCGCAGGGCGCGATCGCCGAGGCGCTGATCACCGTCTCCGAGCGCTGACCGGACGCCGGCGGAGCACTCCGATGAACGTCATGTTCTTCCATCTGATGCCGTACGCGGAGCTTCCCGAGGACTTCCGCGAGTCGCATCCGTCGATCTGGGTGGACATCGACTCGCGGCTGTTCGATCCGGAGCGCGGCGGCGCCATGTACCGCGACTACCTCGACGAGCTGGAGGAGGCGGCGGCACTCGGCTTCGACGGGGTCTGCGTCAACGAACACCACTCCAACGGCTACGGGATGATGCCCTCGCCCAACCTGATGGCGTCGGTGCTGGCCCGCAACACCACCCGCGGCGCGGTCTGCGTGATGGGCAACGCGCCCGCGCTGTACGATCCGCCGCTGCGGGTCGCCGAGGAGATGGCGATGCTGGACTGCATCTCCGGCGGGAGGCTGATCGCCGGGCTGCCGCTCGGCACCCCCATGGACACCTGCTACGCCTACGGGCGCAACCCCAGCACGCTGCGCGACAAGTACGTGGAGGCGTGCGAGCTGCTTGTGCGCGCGTGGCAGGAACCGGAGCCGTTCGCGTTTGCCGGGCGTTTCTATCAGCACCGCTACGTCAACATCTGGCCGCGGCCGATCCAGACGCCCCGCCCGCCCATCTGGATCCCCGGCGGCGGATCGCCGGACACGTGGCGCATGTGTGGCCGGAACGGCTACGTGTACGCGGCGCTGTCGTACTTCGGCTACCACACCGCCCGCGGCGTGCTCAAGGGCTACTGGGCCGAGCTGGAGCGGCAGGGGCGGGAGCCCAATCCGTTCCAGGCCGGCTACCTGCAGCTCGTCGGCGTCGCCGAGACGAAGCGCGAGGCGCTCGATCTCTACCGCGAGCCGGCCGAGTACTTCTACAGCAACTGCCTGCACACCAACCCGCGCTTCGCGGTGCCGCCCGGCTACGCGACCGAGGAGTCGGTCCGCTTCCGCGCCCGTCAGGCCAACCCGGGCAACCCGGTGGCGCAGTTCACCACCGCGCCCACCTACGACCAGATCCTGGAGCGCGGCTACCTGATCGTGGGCACCCCGGACGAGGTGGCCGAGCGGCTGCGGGACATCGCCGTGGACCTGAACATCGGCCAGCTCATGCTGCTGCTGCACTTCGGCAACATGGACCGCGAACTGACCGGGGCCAACACGCGGCTGTTCGCCGAGCGGGTGCTGCCGCAGATCCGCGATCTGTTCACCGACCGGTGGGAGGACCACTGGTGGCCTGAGGCGGCGCGCCGGGCGCCGGTGGACGACTCATGAATGAGGACGCCCCGTGAGCGTGCCACGCGAGCGGGCGGTCGGCGTCGCAGGCGTGTCCTGCCGGGTGTGGGAGCAGGGAGACGGCGAGCCGATCGCGTTCCTGGCCGGAGTGGGCGGCCTGCCGCGCTGGACCCCGTTCCTCCAGCGGCTGGCGCGCACGCGGCGCGTGATCGCGCCGAGTCTGCCGGGGTTCCCGGGAGCGGACGCGATCGGCCGCCTCGACGACCACCTGGACTGGCTCCTGGCCACACACGACCTGCTGGCCGCCGCCGGAGCCCAAGGAGCGGACCTGATCGGCGTGTCGGTGGGGGCCGCGCTGGCCGCCGACGTGGCCGCGGTGTGGCCACGGTCGGTGCGGCGGCTGGTGCTGGTATCTCCGCTGGGGCTGTTCGACGCCGCGGACCCCACGGCCGACCTCTTCGCGCAGGGGCCGGGAGATCTGGGTGCGTTGCTGTGCAGCGACCCGGCCACCTGGGAGGCCCACGTCGCCATGCCGGAGTCGGCCGATCGCGTGGAGTGGACGGTCGTGCAGGTGCGCGCCCAGGAGGCCGCGGCACGCCTGCTCTGGCCGGTGGGCGACACGCGGCTCTCGCGCCGCCTGCATCGGGTGGCCCAGCCCACGCTGCTGGTGTTCGGCGGTGCGGATCGCGTGCTCCCCGCCGGGTACCGCGGGCTCTGGGGACGCGCGCTCCCGGACGCTGCGGTGCAGGTGATCGAGGGCGCCGGGCACCAAGTGGACCTGGATGCGCCGGAGGAGTCGGCCGCCGCAATCGAGGGATTCCTGGAGTGTCCGGTACCGGGGCGCGTGACTACACTCGGGACCGGGAGGGCGCCGCGATGATCAGCGAGTTCACGGAACCGCGGCCGCACGCGAAGGCAAGGGCGATGCTGATCGTCGTCGCGTCCGTGGCCGCGATACTGATAGCGCTCGCGATGTTCAAGGTTCGCGTTGCTCCGGAAAACGCCGCGCCGCACTTCGGGGACCAGCGCGTCGACACCCGGGTGTACGTCGTCGGCGGTGAGGTCGAACTGAAGCTGCCTGCGGCGACCGAAGCCAACGGAGCGTTGGTCTACACGCTGTATCCGAGCGTCCCCGGCCTCACCCTGACGCAGACCACGTTGCAAGGGGTCCCGGCCGAACCGGGCACGTACTCGATGATCTACACGGTGGTGGACTCGGATGACGACACCACCGGAAGCGACAAGGACTGGTTGACGTTCACGATACTCGTCGAATCGCCGCGATCGGAATGGAGCGCGGAGGAGCTCGGCGAAGATGTCAACGCGATCGACGATGGGGGTACCGCGCTGTGCAAGGCCGCGAGATACGCGGGACATGCCGAAGTGAGAATGCTGTTGGCACGCGGCGTCGATCCGAATCTCTACGATGCAGACAGGCACGAAACCCATCCGATCTCCTGCGCGCTGACGAGTGGGAAGCCCCTGACGGAGATCCGCCTGATCATGCAAGCGCTCGCCGACGGCGGAGCGGTTATCCCAGATGATGGCTTTGTCCTGGTGCGCGGTACACATGTGGACCAGGAGGACGTGTTTTCGCTCTTGAGCCCGTTCTTTGAGGCGAGCCGATGACCGTGGTGCCTGCGATACGGCGACTCAACGTGCTCTTCATGCCGCATCCCGCCGCGATCGATCCGTCCTGGGGTGACGATGTCGTGGCGGCCATCGCCGGCAGTCACGAGTTGCGGGTGTTCGATCCGGAGCGCGAGGCCGGCCCCCAGTTCGAGGGCGTGGAGGTGATCGTCGACCTGGGCGGCAACATCAGCGGCGAGCTGGTGGACGCCGCGGCGGACGCCGGGGTCAGGTTCATCCAGGCGCAGACGAACGGCCTGGACCACGTCGAGGTCGACAGGATCCTCGACGCCGGCCTGCTGCTGTGCCACTGCCCGGGCCATCTGAGCGGCGTCGCCCTCGCGGACCGCGCCATGATGTTCCTGCTCATGCTCGCGCACCGGTACGACGAGGGCCGGCGCACCTTCATGCGGGGCGAGCTCTACTCCCCGAACGGCATGGAGCCGGAAGGGCGCAGCCTTGCGATCATCGGATTCGGCAACAGCGGTCAACTGCTGGCCCGCCGCGCCAGGGCGTTCGGGATGCGGATCCTGGCGATCGACGTGCGGCCGATCGAGCAGCGGGTCCTCGATGAGCTGCAGCCGGAGTTTCTCGGGGGTCCCGACGACCTGGACGGCGTCGTCGCGCGGTGCGACTTCGTCTCTCCCCACCTCCATCTGACGGACGAGACCCGCAACATCATCGACCGGCGGCGCATCGGGCTGATGAAGCCGACGGCCTGCATCATCAACGTCGCCCGCGGCGAGTTGATCGACGAGGAGGCGCTGTACGAGGCGCTGCTCGCAGGGCGACTCGGCGGGGCGGGGCTCGATGTGTTCGCCGATGAGCCGGCGGACGCGAACCACCCGGTCTTCCGGCTGCCCAACGTCTACGTCAGCCCGCACACCGCCGGCGGAACGGACGGCACATCGCGCAATCGGGCCCGATTCGCCCTGGAGAACCTGAACCGCTATGCCCGGGGGGAAGCGCTCGAGGCAGTCGTGGAGAGGTAGCCTTCCTGGAGTGAGGATCGAAGCCATGCGTTCGTTCAACACCGCCGGCCCCGTCAATCCGACCGATCATTACCTGATCGCGCCGCTGTCGAGGATCGATCTGGACGAGGTGCTCGGCTTGGTGCGCGACAAGAAGTACTTCGTGCTGCACGCGCCGCGACAGACGGGGAAGACGTCGGCGCTGCTGGCGCTGGCCGAGGTGCTGAACGAGCGGGGCTACGGTTGCGTGTACGCGACGGTCGAAACCGCCCGCACCGCCCGCGACGACGTGCAGCGGGCGATGCGCGTGGTGCTCGCCACGCTGGCGAATGCGGCGAGTGCGGCGTTGGGCGACCGGTTCCTGCGAGACGTCTGGGCGGAAACCCTCGCCGAGTTCGGGCCGGACTTGGCTTTGAGCGTAGCTCTGGAGCGCTGGGCGTCAGCCTCGCCTCGGCCCTTGGTGCTGCTGATCGACGAAATCGACACGCTAGTGGGCGATTCGCTGCTGTCGGTGCTCCAGCAGATCCGCGCCGGCTACCCCGGCCGCCCCGAGCGCTTTCCGCACAGCGTGGTCCTGTGCGGCATGCGCGACCTGCGCGACTACCGCATGGGGTCCGCCGGCAGCCCGTTCAACATCGCCGCGAAGTCGCTGCGGCTGGGCGACTTCGCGCGCGAGCAGACGATGGCGCTGCTGGGCCAGCACACCGAAGAGACAGGCCAAGCGTTCGCCCCGGAGGCGCTGGAGGCGGTGTGGACGCAGACGCGCGGCCAGCCCTGGCTGGTGAACGCGCTGGCGTACGGTGCCTGCTTCGAGAACAAGACGGTGCGCGAAGACCGTTCGCACACGGTGACCGCGGACCACATCGCCGCGGTGCGCGAGGACCTCATCGTGAACCGGGTGACGCACCTGGACTATCTTGCGGACAAGCTGCGCGAAGACCGCGTGCGGCGGGTAATCGAGCCGATGCTGAGCGGCACGGACCGGCACGCTTTCACGGACCGCGACGTCGCGTACGCGCGCGACCTGGGGCTGGTGGCCTGCGATGCGCCGTTGCGGGTGGCCAACCCGATCTACGCCGAAGTGCTGCCGCGCGAGCTCGCGTGGGTGGCGCAGGAGACGCTGGATATGTCGCCGCCGCGGTACGTGAGAACGGACGGCAGCTTGGACGCGGAGTTGCTGATGGAAGAATTCCAGAGCTTCTTCCGACGCCATTCGGAGCACTGGAGGAACCGCTTCACCTACGAGGAGGCATGGCCGCAGCTGCTCCTGCAGGCGTACTTGCAGCGCGTGGTGAACGGCGGCGGCCGCATCGAGCGGGAGTACGCGCTGGGGAGCGGGAGGGTAGACCTGCTGATCGTGTGGCCGCTGGCACACCGGGTGCAGGAGCTCGTGGTGGAGTGCAAGGTGGTGTGCGAGCGCGACGGCCTGGAGAGCGTCGTCGACGAGGGCGTGGAGCAGACGGCGCGATACGTGGACCGCTGCGCGGCCGAGGCGGGGCACCTGATCGTCATCGACCGGCGGGAGAACCGGAGCTGGGAGGAGAAGGTATTCCATCTCCGCCGCCGCTCTGCGCACCCGCGGCGCGGCGGCGGCGCGGTCCCGATAGACGTGTGGGGCATGTGACGGACGTGACGCTGCTGCCGGGGGTTATGCCGTTGGGCCTATCGAGCGGCGACCGGAGCGGCGAGCTAGCTAGGCGAGCACCTGCGATGGCAGATAGGCGAGCATCGTCGGCACGTAGCGGGTCTCGTGGCACAGCGAGGGTCCCACGCCGCGCGACGTGGAGGCGCCCGGCGCGCCGAGCGCCAGCGGCTCGGCGGCGTGCCGCTCGCCACCCAGAGTGTCCAGTCCGTGACGGACGATGTGGTCGATCTCGGCGTCGGGACGCAGGGAGAGGGCGTACACCAGACCCTCGATGACCTGCTGCGTGTGGGCCGGACCGCTGGTGCCGCGACTGGGGCTGGACGTATACCGGAAGTGGCCCGCGTCGCGGTCGTAGGTGTGCTCGACCAGCCAGCGGGCGCCGTCCACGATCGCGGTCGCGACCCGCTCGTCGCCGGTGAGCTCGTGATAGCGGCGCAGCGCCGACAGGCAGACGCCGACCATGAAGCTGGCCTCGCCACGGGTCCGCGGCGGGCCTGCGAAGCAGTGCCCCTCGCCGAGCAGGCGCTCCCAGCCGCCGCCCGGCGTGCGCCGCTCCAGCAGCCGCTCCGCGACCAGGTGCGCGGCATTCATGAAGCGGGGGTCGTCGGTCCAGCGCGCCAAGGCGCACAGGTGGATGAGGTGCCAGCCGGCATCGCGGAGCTGACCGTAGTCGTAGGCGTCCAGCCCCTGCCGATCCGCCACCACGCTGCCGCCGATGACCCCGTGTGTACGGCCGTTCAGCATCCATTCGCCGATGCGGTCGAGCGTCTCGCGGACGCTCTCGTCGCCGGTGAGCAGGTAGTGGAGCACCGGGCCCTCCACCCACGCGTGGGAGTAGAACATGCAGGAGCCGGCGACCTTGCTGCGGAAGTAGGGCGGCAGGTAGCCGCCCGCGTGGCCGGGCATGTGGCCGTACTGGCCGCCGACCTGGGCGGGATCGGAGGAGAAGTTGCAGGTGTCGACGTCGGTCAGGTGCCGCGCCGCCTCCGCCGCCAGTACAGCCCACTCGGCGCGGCCGCCGCGCAGGAACTCCTGATAGTGGGCGAAGGCCGGGTCGTACTCGTTGTTGCCCCAGGACCAGCCGCTCTCCCCGTACCAGTCGCCGAAGTTCAGGAACCCGTACTGCGCGAGGTTGTCGCGCTCCCGAAGCCACTCGTCACAGGCGTGGTCGACGGTCCGTTCGTAACGCTGAAAGGGGGAGCCCGACTTGCCGAGGAGCGGGCTGAGGGCGCCTGAGCGGTTGAGCCAGTCGACGCCGGGGCGGACCAGCGCGGGCTGCTCGCACCAGTCGGCGATGCGCTCGGCCTCTTGCGGCGAGCCGGGCAGGCTGAGGGTGATCTCGCCGGTGAGCGCCTGACCGGCCTTGAGGAGGTAGCCCCCGCTCGTGCGCCAGAAGAAGAGCTGATGCCAGCTCTCGGCGCCCGCTTGACCGGCTGTCGGCAGGGGCGTCAGCGCCGGAAGCAGCTCCACGGCAGCGCCGGTCGCGCCGACCCGCAGCCCGTTGGGGCAGGTCTGCCAGAATCGCCGCACCGCCAGCCCGACCAATCCGTCCTCCGTCTCCAGCAGGAGCCGGCCGGTGAACCGGCCCTCCGCCGGCGTTGCCGGGGACGGATCGTCTGCCTCCTCGACCCGGTACCCCCGGTCGTCTTCCTGTACCAGCCGCCAGTGCCCGTCCGCGGCCAGCTCGTGGCGGCGGCCGGCGGCGACCAGGGCGCGGATGCCGGGGATGGCGATGTGAGCCACCGCCGATCCGACCTCCAGCAGGGTGTTCTCTTCGCCGGGGCCGCTGCCGACACAGGCGGCCACGTCCGCGCGTGTGGCCGTCGAGCCCTCGCGGTCGGCGCCGGATGCGATGCCGCGGGCCGCGGCGCCGGATTCCACCGCCACCGGCATCCGGTCGGGGTCGCCGGCGGCCGGCCCGAGCGCCGGGCTCACCACCTCCAGCCGGTGCTGGATGCGCAGGTGGCGCTGCGAACGGTACAGGTGGATGCGGACGACGCTCCTGAGGTGGGGCGTCCCGTCGCGGTCGCAATGGTCGATGCGGTAGCGGAGCACGCTGCGCTCGGGGCCCAGTTCCTCGCAATCCGGTACCGAGCAGCGCGGAACCAGCGCGGCGCCGTTGGCCAGGCGAATTTCTACCGTCGAGGCCGACGGGCCGTGAGCGCCGGCGGAGTCCTGCTGCCCGCCGGCCGCCACCACCTGCCGCCAGCCGCCCCCGCCTTCGCGTTTCGAGAGCGCGGCGGGGAACGCCGGCCGCTCCGGGTCGACCTCGATCCGCAGATGGTCGCCTTCCAGAATGAGGCTGCTATCGGTCCGTTCGCTCCGGCCGGGGACGGCACCCGGCGTGAGGTGCAGCATGCCGGCGATACGGCCCTCCGGCGGGAACGCCGCCGGAACGACGGCGTCCACCAGCACCCAGCGCGCGCTGCCGTCGGGCCACGGCGAGTGGACCCGGCACTGGGCGGCGGTGCAGACGCCGCCGGCCTGCAGCCGGCCGGTGAGTGCCCGCGGGAGCTGCCCGCGGGGCAGGGGAACGCCGAAGGTCACCGGCATGCCCGCCGCGGCCGGTCCGGCGCCCGCCGCGTCGACGACCTCGACCGGTATCGCCACCTCCTGTCCTGCGCCGGCGGGGAGGGCGGGGGACGCGGAATCGGCGCGCGCGGCGATATCCAGCGAAGCTCGATCCGTCTCGCCGGCGATACCGGTGGCGATCACCTCGCACCGGTAGTCGCCGCGCGCCAGGCCCTCCAGCGCGAGGACGTGGAGCTTGGTCAGCCGCTCGGAACGTGACCGGCCCGCCATTGTCTCCCCGGACCGGGCGACGACTTCCGCTCGTGCGACATGGTCCGTGACGAAGTGGATCTCGGTGCCGGTGTCGTTGGAGCGGGCCGTGAGGTGGCGGATCGCCGGCACGAAGGTGCTCGGCGCCGGGCGGGCGGCCAGGAACACCAGCGCCTCGATCCGGTAGGTGCCCGGCCCCGGCGCGGTGAGCTGGAACACCTCCATGCCGCCGAAGAACTCCACCGGTCGATCGGCGACGATCAGGTGGCGGCGGTTGTCGTGGCGGGTCGGCTCCAGCCGGCCCACCGCACGGCCGGCCACCTCCAGCTCCATCGGGCACGGCTCGCCCTGCTGGTCGTAGATCAGCACGCCGATCCACCGGGTCCCGGTGTGGTCCATCAGCCCCTCGCTGGTGCGCCAGAAGCGATGGGCCAGCGTGGTGGCCAGTCCGGAGCGGGCCAGGACCGGCGGCCGGTAGATGCTCCGGTGGGAGTAGGCCGTGAGCCCGATGTCGGGCACCCAGCCGCCGAGGGTCTCGCAGGTGACCGCCTCGACCACGGCGTTGGCCGGATCCTGCAGGATCTCTTCGATCCGCCGGTCGCCACCGATGTCGACGTGGGGTATGGGCTCCATGCTGCCCCGGCAGTGTAGCGCGAGTGACTTGGCAGCGGGCGCCGCTCCGATGCAGAGTCCGCGGCCATGTCGGGGAACAGCGTACGGAGGTGTATCGCCGTCGGCATGGGCGGGATCGCCAGGGTGGTGACGCCCGGCATTGCGCGGCAGCCGTGGGCGGACGTGGTGGGCATCGTGGACGTCCGCGACGAGGCGCTCATCCAGGGGCAGGGACTGCTCGGGCTCCCGGACAGCGCGCTGTTTCGGGACCTGAACGCCGCGCTCGGGGCCGCGGAGGCGGACGTCGCGATCATCAATACGCCTTCGGAGTGGCACTATCGCCAGTGCGTCTCCTGCATCGACGCCGGGCTGGACGTGCTGGTGGCGAAGCCGATCACCAACGACTTCGCCGAGGCGGTAGCGCTCGTCGAGCACGCCGAGCGCGCCGGCCGGTCGCTGTCGGTCGGCCAGCAGGTCCGCTACAACCGCCACTATCAGGCGGTCCGACGATTCCTGGCCGGCGGCGAGCTGGGGACGCCTGAGAGCGTGACCTTTCTCAATTCGAAGCCGCGGCACAAGGCGCTCAACCTCACCACGCTGGCGCAGCCGGCGCTCTACGAGATGTCGTGCCACCACTTCGACACCCTCATGGCCATCTTCCCGGCCCACGTGCCTACGACCATCGCCTGCGACGGGTTCCGGCCTTCCTGGTCAGTCTACGCCGGACCCTGCATGGTCAACGCCCTGATCCGCTGCTCCGGGGGGCTGCACGTGCTCTACCACGGCGGGTTCTCCTCGCAGAGCGATCACTACGAGTTGCGCATCGAGGGCACCAGGGGAGTGCTGCGCTGCCGCGGGATCCATATGAGCATCGACGACATGGAGTACGAGTTCGCCGCGCGCGGCCGGAAGTTCGCCCGGCTCGACGCCATCGACGCCGATCTGGGGAGCGTCGACCCGTGGCAGGTGTTCTACACCGCCTGGTACGACTACCTGTCGGGCGGCCCGGAGCCGTCGTTCAGCGGCAGGAACAACCTCAAGGTGTTCGCGTTGCTGAGCGCCGCGATCGACTCCATCGAGGACCGGCAGCCGGCCGAGGTGGCCACCGGCACTCGGTACGCCGCCGCGTACCGGCACGCGGGGGAGTGGTCCATCCGCTGAACGCGCAGCGCCGCTCCGATCCCTGGACACGCTACTGGGCGACCGGTGCGGTCTCGTCCCTGCCGGAGGTGTACCCGGATCCCGGCGAGGGGCCGCTGGCGGTGGTCTGGCGGCGCGAGCTGGGTGCGCTCGGTCGCCGCGCCCGCGTGCTCGACCTTGGTTGCGGCGCCGGGGCGGTGGCGCTGCTGGCGGCCGAAACCGCCGCGGCACGGGGTGCGTGCTGGGAAGTACACGGTGTCGACGCGGCGGCGATCGATCCGGTCCGCTCGGTGAGCGCCCGCTACCGTACGGTCGTTTCCGCCGTCACGTTCCACCCCGCGACGTCGATGTCGTCCACACCGTTCGCCGATGGGTACTTCGATCTCGTCGGCGGCCAGTTCGCCCTGGAGTACGGCGATCCGTCGGGGGTGCTTGCCGAGGTCAAACGCGTGCTGCGGCCTGCCGGGCGGGCGGCGTTCATCATCCACCTGCAGGAGTCGGCGGTGGTAGGCACGGCCCGCGTCGAGCTGGCACAGCTCCAGGATGTGCTCGCTCCCGGGGCCGTGCTCGATCTGGCCCGCGCGGTGCTGGAGGTCAGCTCGGGCGCCGCCACGGCCCGTGAGCGGAGCGCCGCCTGGAGTGCGTTCGCGCGCGAGGTCCTGCGCCTGGATCGGATCGCGAGCTGTCAGGACGCAACCTGGCCCGCCGCGACGCTGCGCGACGTGCCCGCCGCCCTGCGCGACGCCTTGACCGGCGCCGTCGACGAGGTGGGCGGCGCGGTCGACCCGATCTGCGCTACGGCATGCCGCCGCGAGCTGATGGACCTGGAGGCTACGCTGCGCGACCGCTCGGCGCGATTGGCCGAGTTGCAGTCGGTCGCCCCGGACCGCGCCGGTCTGGAGCGCCTGCTTGACACCGCCGGGCGCCTGGGACTGGAGGTGAGCGGCCGTGATGACCTGCATGATCCGCGCGGACCGCTGATCGCCCACGCGGTGGCTCTTGGCAGGCGTGGTTGAAAAGAAGGCGAGCCGACCATGACCGACTCGGACGTGCTGGCGTTCTGCCGCGACGGCTGCACCGACGGCTATCTGCCGGACTGGCGCACGGGCAACCCGGACGGGTACGCGCGTAGCACGTGGTAGCTGGAGGGCCGATCCGGGCGGCTTCTAATCGGTCCGCGCCAGCATGCCGCCGTCCACGGTCAGGGCGGTGCCGGTGATGAAGGATGCCTCGTCCGAGGCCAGGAACAACACCGCGTTGGCGACGTCCCGGCCGGTACCGAGCCGCTTGGCCGGCACCATCTGCGCGTAGCGCTGCCGTTCCTCATCCGCTGCGCCGTCCCAGAGCGGCGTCAGGATCGCGCCGGGCAGCACCGCGCAGACGCGGATGTCCGGTCCGTAGTCGATCGCCAGGGTGCGGGTGAGGCCCAGGAGCCCGGCCTTGGCCGCGTCGTAGGCGGTGTAGGTGGCGAAGCCGACCAGCGAGTGCACGGAACCGGTGTTGATGATCGCGCCGCCGCCGGTCTTGCGCATGACCGGGATACCGTACTTGGCGGCCAGGAAGATCGCCTTCAGCCCCACGTTCAGGGTGCCGTCCCAGTCGGCTTCGTCCAGCTCGGTGGCCACCCCCAGGCGGAACCAGATGGCGTTGTTGTGGATGATGTCGAGCCGCCCGAACGCCGCCTCGGTACGCTCGATCATGGTGAGGACATCCGCGCTCACGCCCACGTCGGTGCGGACGAAGATCGCCGTGCCGCCGGCCGACGCGATGCCATCGACCACCTGCCGCCCCCGATCGGCGTCGACGTCGGCCACGCAGACCGATGCGCCTTCCCGTGCGAGCAGCCGCGCGGTGGCTCTGCCGATGCCGGAAGCTGCACCGGTGACGATGGCCGCCTTGCCGGCCACGCGGCCGCCTGTTCCCATGAATCGCTCCTTGCCGATCGACTGCACCGATTGTCGCAGGTGAGGCCGCGACGGGGTAGTGAAGAGGCAGCTCAGAGAGGGTTGCGCCAGCGGAGGCCTGGGAAGCGGCTGAAGTCGGTATCGTTGGAATGGACCTCCGCCTGGTACTCCATGGCGAGTGCGGCGATGTGGGCGTCGGTCACCAGATTGGCTCCCACGCCGGCCGCGGCGAGGTTCCGCGCAAACCGGGTGAGATGATCGGCGCCGGGGTTGACCGGCGTAACGTGAGGGAAGCGGAACCACGCGCGCATATGGCCGGTCGCTTCATCCGTCGATACCGGATGTACAAGCACTCTGGGATTGGTCATCAGTCTGACGAATCCGATCGATACTACCCACGGGACGCCCACTCGTTCCGTACCGTTTACCAGACCCTCCCACCAGCGCCTGGCGGGCTCGTGATGCGGCGCATCGTCGTTGTGAGCGTAGATCAGCAGGTTGAGGTCGGGGACTATCACCCGCGATGCGCCCCGGAGAAGGCTTCCGCCTCAAGCTGATCGTAGACCTGGTTCAACTTCAGCGGATCGACGCCGGGAACGAGTCCGCTGCTATTGGGGACCACGCGGTAGCGCGGTGGAGCGGCATCGCCCGTGGCGGAGGACAGACCGCGGCGCAGCGTATCGTTCACGACCTGCTTGAATGGCAGATCATGAAACCGCGCCTGCTCTCTCAAGGACTCGGCGAGGTCGTCGTCCAGCGTAAGGGTGGTTCGCATGAAGACATCCTGATGTCTCCCGAACGTGATGTCAAGATGTCGATGGAGACTACTCCCAACGGAACAGCCGCACCGACAGCACCGCGGCGACGGCGAGCCAGATGCCCAGCACCAGCGCGTCCAGCCCGAGTGCGTGCACGGGCGGCGCGCCCACCATGGTCTGTCGCAGGGCATCCCCGAGGTAGGTGAGCGGGATCGCCTGCACCACCGGCCGGATCCAGTCCGGCATGGTCTGAAGCGGGAAGAAGATCCCGGACAGGAACATCATCGGGAAGTTGAGCACCGAGGTGATGCCGAACACGCTCTCCTCGGTCTTGGACAGGGCGGCTATCAGGTAGCCGAGCGAGACGAAGGTGAGTGCGCCGAGCACGCAGAACGCGGCCAGCAGGCCGATGCGATCGCCGATCTCCACCCCGAACACGACGCGGCCCACCGCGACGATGATCACCACCTGGGCCAGCGCGATCGTCAGCCGGTGCAGGAGTTGCGAGAGCAGCAGCGCCGATCGCGGCAGCGGGGTGGCGCCGAGGCGACGCAGCACCTGGCGTTCCCGGAGTTGCACCAGCGGCGCCGCGGTCCCGAACAGGCCGAGCTGCATCAGCGCCATCGCCAGGATCCCCGGCACCAGGAAGTCGATCGTGCGCAGGCGGTCGGCCGTGACGGTGGTGAAACGCGTCGTGATCAGCGCCGGCCGCCGGCGGATGACGCCGTCCAGCTCGCGCAGCGCGGCGCCGATCACCGGCACGGCGATCTGGCGCGCCGCCGCCGAGGTGGGGTCGAAGATCACCTCGACCTCGACCGCCCGGCCGCCGGCCACGTCGCCGGCCAGACTCGTCGGCGCGTCCACCACGACGCGCAGGTCGCCATCGCCGAGCTGGTCCATCAGCTCGTCCCGCGTCCCCGTGCGGACCTCCAGCGCGGGGATGCTGTTCAGCGCCGCCAGCACGGGGTCGGGCGTGCCGCCCGCGCCGGCGGGTCGCACCACGCCGACGGAGACCGGGTCCTGTCCGGAGCCGGAGAAGATCACTCCGAACAGCAGGATGAACAGCACCGGGAAGGCGAGGGTCCAGAACAGGGCCATACGGTCGCGCATGAAGCTCTTCTGCGAGGCGACGTAGAGGGAGACGACGGGTGTCATGGCGGTCAGTCGCGGATATGGCGGCCGGTGAGCCGCAGGAAGACGTCTTCGAGTGTCGGGCGGCGCACGTGCATGCCGTCGATGTCGATGCGTCCGCCGGCCGCCAGGGCGGTGAGCGCGCCGAGGGTCGCGCCGGTGTCCGACGAATACAGCGTCACGCCGTCCCCCTCGCGCTGCAGGCGCTCGACGCCGGGCACGCCGCCGAGCTCGTCGCCGCCGGCGGGCAGCTCGATCGCCGTCTCCCTGAAGTGCTCGTCGACCAGGCGGGCCGGAGGCCCCTCGGCGAGGATCGTGCCGCCGTCCATGATCGCGACCCGGTCGCAGAGCTCCTCGGCTTCCTCCATGTAGTGGGTGGTGAGCAGTATCGCCGCGCCGCGCCGCCGCATGTCACGGATGGTGTCCCACAGCGCCCGCCGCGCCTGCGGGTCGAGGCCGGTGGTGGGTTCGTCCAGAAACACCAGCTCCGGCCGGTTGACCAGCGCCAGCGCCACCGACAGGCGCTGCGCCTGGCCGCCCGACAGGTTGCGGGTCAGGCTGCCCGCCTTCTCCGAGAGGTCGAGCAGGCCGATCAGCTCGTCGGCGCTGGCGGTGGCTCCGGCGTAGAAGGTGCGGAACAGCTCCAGCACCTCCCGCACCGTCAGCCGCGGATACAGCGCGGTGGTCTGGAGCTGGACGCCGATGCGCTGCCGCACCGCCGCCACCTCGGTGCGCAGATCGTGGCCGAGCACGTGCACGGTCCCCGCGTCCGGCCGGCGCAACCCCTCGATCATCTCGACGGTCGTGGTCTTGCCGGCGCCATTGGGACCGAGCAGGCCGAGGATCTCGCCCGCTTCGACGGCGATCGACACCCCGTCGACCGCCAGGATGTCGCCGTAGCGCTTGCGCAACTCCACGGCACGGATCGCCTGCACGCGGGCTCTCATAGCACGGGCGGGCGCTCGTGTCAGGCCGGCGCCGGCCGCCTCCCTTGACAGGGGCGCGGAGACGGAAAACGCTCAGTGCGATCTCAGGGAGGATCTGTCGATGTCCAGCGTACATCCGCCGCTTGCCGACGTGCGCCGCACCCTGCGGGTGCGGTGGTACCGCAGCCCGATCGAGCCGGCCGTCCTGCGGCGGCTGATGCAGCGCAGCGACCTGCGCGGAGCGTTCCAGGCGGTCGGCCACCTGGCCCTCGCCGCCGGGACCGGCGCGCTGACCTGGTACCTGTTCTCGCAACGGCTGTGGGTCGCCTGCGTGTTCGCGTTCCTGCTGCACGGCGGGGTCACCAGCTTCTTCAGTTCCGGGTGCCACGAGCTCGATCACGGCACCGTGTTCCGGACCAAGTGGCTCAACCGCCTGTTCCTGCACATCTACGGCGTGCTGGCCTGGTTCAACTTCCACGACTACGCGCTCAGCCACACCTACCATCACCGCTACACGCTGCATCCCGACGGCGACCGGGAGGTCGTACTGCCCAAGACCCCTTCGCTGCGGTTCCTGTACCTGCTGCAGCTCTGCACGATCAGCATCACCGGCGGCTTCGAGTCCAAGGGGCTGATCCCGCTGCTGCGCAGCACCATCGGCACGGCGCTGGGGATCTTCCCTCGTCCCGGTGTCGACAGCTCGCCGGAAACGACGGGCCCGAACTCCGAGGAGTGGGTGAGCGCGCTGTATGACGCGCATCCCGAAGAGCGCGCCAAGTCGGTGCGCTGGGCGCGGCTCACGCTGCTGTTCCACGCGACGGTGACCGTCGCGGGGATCGCGTCCGGTCTCTGGCTGCTGCCGCTGCTGGTGAGCTTTCCGATCTTCTTCGGCAACATCTGGAAGTACTTCGTCGGCGCGCCCATGCACTGCGGGCTGCGCGACAACGTCCCCGACTTCCGCAAGTGCGTGCGCACGATCACCCTGGACCCCTTGTCCACGTTCGTGTACTGGCGCATGAACTGGCACATGGAGCACCACATGTACGCCGGCGCGCCGTGCTACAACCTGCACGAGCTGAGCCGGACTATCGCCGACGACCTGCCCGAGCCGCGCACGCTGGTGGGTGCCTGGCGGGAAATGCGCGCAACCTGGAAGCGCCAGCGGATCGAGCCGGACTACCAGTACGATACGCCGGTGCCCACGCCCGGCGTCGTCAAGGACGCCCGCGCGCGGGACGACGATGCGCTGGGCGCCTCCATCGGCGACCTCGCGCCCGGCATTCTGGCGCGGGCCGGCGCCTGAGTCGGTGGCGGCAGCCGTGCACTTCGATCGCGACAACTGGACCTTCGATTGCGAGCCGACGATGATCGACTCGGAGGTGCTGGCGTTCTGCCGCGACGGCTGCCTGCTGCTGCGCGGGGTGGTGCCCGACGAGATCAATCAGCGCGCGTGCGACTGGCTGGACGGCAAGATTCCAGCCGATCCCAGTTTTGTTCCGGACGGGATGGCGCCGGCGGAGATGGACCGCATCCGCGGCAGCCATGAACCGACCACGATCTTCCTGGAAGATTGGTTCATCGAGCACGTGCTCCTCAACGACCAGGTCGCCGGGATCATGCGGTCGCTGCTCGGCCCCGCGGTCGGTCTGCCGATCCTGGCCAGCATGCACCGGGTGGAGTGTCCGGGGGAGGCCGGCGGCTGGCACCAGGACGCCGACTGCGTATTCGGGCCGGAGCTGCACTTCGTGGAGGTGTTCTACTTTCCCCAGGACACGCCGGCCGAGCTGGGACCGACCGAGATCCTGCCGAGGAGTCATCTGGCCAGATTCGACGGCGCAGAGAAGCCCGAAGGCGGTGTGCTCAGCGACGGCCCGGCCGGGACCATCGGCATCCACCATCAGAGCATCCTGCACCGCAGGGCACCGTCGGTGGCCTCCGGCAGCCGCCGCATGCTGAAGTACAACTACTGGCGCACGTCGCCGCCGCGACGGGACTGGCGTGCCGATCCCGATTTCGACCCGCGAACCGCCGACTACGGCGGCCACTTCGTGGCGCGCTACGTCGCTCACATGGTGGCGTGGCTTGCCGGAAAGGGTGACGAGTTTCGCGTGATCGGCGGGCAGGGCTGGCCATGGCGGACCGGGAACCAGATCCGTCCGTCATACGGCTTCGGCGCTACCAGTGGCTATCTGCCGGATTGGCGCAAGGGCAACACGGACGGGTACGCGCGCTGAGTCCGGTGCGCCGAGTCGACCTCCGGCTCAGCGGTTGGCGATGGCGGAGTTGACAGAGATCTCCGCAGGTGCGACCCTATCGGGGTAGTTACTTCCTGATACGTGCCGCACCATCCAGCGCGGCGCTACTGTGAACACCTGCCGCGCCGCCAGTTCCTGGCGGCTGCCGACCACTCTCCGTAAGGAATTCCTTTTGCCATCCGTCAACTTCTCCTCTCTCGGTCTGACCGAGACCATTCTGCGCGCGCTGCGAACCAAGGGTTATTCAGCGCCAACTCCCATTCAGCAACAGGCCATCCCTCCTCTCCTGGCAGGCGAGGACGTGCTTGGCATCGCGCAGACAGGAACCGGCAAGACCGCCGCGTTTGCCCTGCCGATACTGCAGCAGCTCGCTGCCGCACGCGAGCGGGCCAAGCCCAACACGCCGCGGGCGTTGGTGCTGGCGCCGACGCGCGAGCTTGCGGTTCAGATACATGACGACTTTCGCGACTATGGCGCCGGCCTGGGTTTGCGTCAGACGGTCATCCTGGGCGGCGTTTCGCAGCGTCCGCAGGTGGCCGCGCTCGCGCGCCGTACCGACATCGTGGTGGCGACACCGGGCCGCCTGCTGGATCTGTTCGAGCAGGGCCACATTCGCCTCGACCGCATCGCCTTTTTCGTCCTCGATGAAGCGGACCGCATGCTCGACATGGGCTTCATCCACGACGTCAGAAGGATCATCCGGGAGCTGCCTGGCCAACGCCGCTCGCTGCTGTTCTCGGCGACCATGCCGCCGGACGTCGCCCGTCTGGCCCAGGAGATCCTGCACCGGCCGAAGCGAGTGGAGGTCACCCCGTCCGCCACCACGGTCGATACCGTGCAGCAGCTCGTGTACTTCGTGAACAGCGCGGACAAGCCCAAGCTGCTTGGCGAGCTCCTGCACGACTCCGCGCTGTCCCGCGTGCTGGTGTTCGCGCGCACCAAACATCGGGCAAACCGGGTCGCCGAGCACGTCTCCAAGATGGGGGTCGCCGCGGACGCGATCCATGGCAACAAATCGCAGACTGCACGTCAGAGCGCGCTGGAGCGGTTTCGGGCCGGGCATTCGCGGGTGCTGGTGGCGACCGATATCGCCGCCCGTGGACTTGACGTGGACAGCATCAGCCACGTCATCAACTTCGAGCTTCCCCATGAGCCGGAGAGCTACGTGCATCGCATCGGACGGACGGCACGGGCCGGCGCTTCCGGGTCGGCGCTGTCGTTCTGCGATCCCAGCGAGAGGTCGCAGCTTCGCGGCATCGAAAGACTCACCGGCGTCGCGTTGCAGATGGTGCGGGGCCAGCCCTTCCACGTTGCGGCGGCGGTCGACGAGCCGCCGGGCCCGCGCCCGCACGGCCGCTCGACCAAGCCGCACGGCATCGATCGGAGCGGCGGTCGTGTGCGCGGCGGCGGGCCGCACCGCCATCGCCGTCGCGTGCGGAGGGGCACCCCGGCGCTTCAGGGAGGCTGACCATGAAGACGGGATGGTCGCGCGGCACCCCCAGCGGATCGAACCGAAATGCGGCTATCCCGGATTCCGCCTGCAGGCGGTAGGCGCCGAGCCCGCGGTCGAAACAGCCGTCGAGGGCCAGCGCCGCGAACGGCTGCTCGCGATCGGGCGCGGGCTCCACGACCGAGCCAGCACGTCGAAGTCCGGACCTACCGAGCGCCGTACGCCGACATCGACCCAGTCGGCGACGACGATGCGGTGGTCGTAGAACGACGCGCTGCCGCGGGCGAAGCCGCGGACGTCGCAGTCCTGGTCCACGAACTTGGGCATCGGGCCGTGCCAGCGGACCCGGTCGACCACCGGCCCGCTGGCCAGCAGATCGAGCGCCGCCCCTTGCGTGAACTTGATCTCCGCGCCGCCGATATAACTCGCCGTCGTTCGCCCGCGCCGGAAGGGGCGGGGAGTGGGCGCGTGGCCTCGGCGATCGTGAGCTCGGCGTAGGCTCTGTCGGCCACGCCTGCCACCCGCTCCAGGGTCAGCCGCAGACCGTCGCCAACGCGGCGCAGCACGAGCCGCAGGTGGTTGCCGCCGTTGTAGTGCCGGGTGATCAGCCCCCAGCACGCCGTTCCCGGTCCGGCCGGCGGCGTGCCAGGCGACCGCTGCCGCGAACCAGCGGCGGGGATCGACGCCGAAGCGTGCGTCGATGGCCATCTGGTCGCGGACTCGCAGCGTGCCAAGGTCGATCTCGGCGAAAGACGGCATAATCGTCGCGACCACTATCCTTGAGGAAGCCATGATGCTTACAGACCGCCACGTGGCGCAATTCGATACCTTCGGCTTCGTCGTGCTGCGCGGCGTGCTCGGCGCCGATGAGCTCGACACGGCGCGCGTCGAGTTCGACATCGGTCTGGCCCGGGCGGCCGCGGCGACCGAGCGGCGCGGCATCCGCAAGCAGCTCAACTGGTCCAACCTGGGGCCCGACACGCCGTTTCTGGGTTCGCTGCTGGAGGACTCCCGCTTCGTCGGCGCCGCCGAGCGCTGCTACGGTCAGGAGGTGATCGGCTACTACGCCAACGCCAACTCGTTCGACAGCGATCGAACCGAGTGGCATCCGGACACCTCGACGCTCATCAGGCGCGGCGTCAAGTTCGCCTTCTACCTGCAGCCGCTCGACGATACGAGCGGCGCCCTGCGGTTCATCCCGGGATCACACAAGGAGCCGCTGCACTCCGACATGCGGAAGATCGGGATCAAGGAGTCCAATCTGCGCGTTCTGGACGCCGGCGGACTGGAGGTCGACGAGGTGCCGTCGTACGTGGCGCGGTCCGAGCCCGGCGACGTGATCGCGTTCGACAACCGCATCTGGCACGCGAGCTGGGGCGGCAGACCCGACCGCAGGATGTGCAGCCTGGGCTACTTCGCCGTTCCGGAGAGCGCTACGGAAGAGGATTCGATGGCGGAGCTGGCGCGGCAGGAAGCCGAGCTGCTGGAGGCGTTTCCGCTGGTCGCGCGCCCCTCGCACTGGGTGGGCAACCCCGCGGGCAACCCGACGCGAGAGCGCTGGATCCGTGCGCTGCGGCAGTGGGGCTTCGCCGGAGTCGCCGGCTGAGGGTCAGGCCGTTCCGGTCGCGACCTGCGCCCGGGCGTCCGCCGCGATCTCCGAGGCGCGCCGCACGCCGTATCGCTCCGTCCACGCACGGAGGGGGCCATCGTCGATCTGGGTGTTGGACTTGCGCAGCGCGCCCAGGAGCTGGCGCTCGATCGGATCCCGCACGCGTTCCAGCAACTCCGTGTCCTGCACGACGTAGTCGTTGGGGCACAGCCATGCGTAGGAGTAGCCCATCATCAGCACCTTCCGGGTCCGGTCGGTCAGGTTGAGGCCCTGCCGGTGGAAGGTGCGGTTCTCGAACAGGAACGCGTCGCCCGCCTTCAGCTCCGGCTCGATCGCACCGGCGGGATCGGTGCCGCCCGGCACCAGGTCCAAATCCCGGTCCAGGTTGTTGCTTCCCGGCGCCAGCCAGGTGTTTCCATACCCCGGCGCCGGGCAGTCGCTGAAGTGGTAGGCGATCTTGATCTCCATGCGGGTGTTGGCGTGCAGGCCCAGATCCTCGGAGCTGTTGGCGATGTCGCGGTGCCAGTAGGTCGGCTGTTCGGCCGTAGGCGGATCGGGGTACTTGTAGATCAGGTGCGACTTGGTCAAGTGGATGTTGTGGCTGAGCAATTGCACGACCAGCGGGACCGTGGTGTCCCAGGTAAGGAGCGGCAGCAACGCATCCTCCGCGGCGACCACGTTGGAGAGGCTGGCGCGGCGGGCGCTGGTTTCGCGGTAGCGCGCCGCGACCAGGCGGTCGGTGGCGGCGGCGAAGCGCGCCAGCGGCTCCGGCGAGATTGCGTCGCGGACGATCAGGTAGCCGTAGTCGTCGAAGAAGCGTCTCTGTTCGGCCGTGAGCCGAGCGAACCGCATCAGGGTCGCCAGTCGGCGACCAGGCCGGCGTACTCCCTGGCCTGGGCGGGGATGTCCACGCCGACGCTCGTGGACCACGCGCTCAGCAGGCGCCGGTAGATCGGCCCCGGCGTTCCCGAGCCTACGGACGCGCCATCGAAACGGGTCACCGGCACCATCGCGATGGAGGTGGAGGTGTACCAAGCCTCGCTCGCCTGCCGGACGTCATACGGCTCGATGTCGGTCTCGTGAACGGCGACGCCGGCCGCGCGCGCCAGCTCCATGCAGTAGCCGCGGGACACGCCGCGCAGGATGTCGTGCGGTTTCGGCGTCAGGATCTCGCCGTCGCGCACCATGAAGAAGTTGTTGCCCGTGCCCTCGGTGACGAAGCCGCGTTCGTCGGTGAGCAGCGCATTCGCGCCCGCTTCGACGCGGGCGGCTTCCAGCTCGGCGAGCTTGTAGTAGATGCGGCTGCGGTTCTTGGCCTTGGGGTCGATGTAGCGCGCCGGCACCGACCGCTGGGAGGTGGTGACGAAGTGCGCTCCCCGTTCGTAGGAATCGGCGCTGCGGCCGATGTGGCGGATGAGCGGGATCACATTGATGGTCACCACCGGCGCGGTTCCCTCGCGGATCAGCTCCGCGTACAGGTCCATGCCGCCGCGGGTGACGTTGTGCATGATCTGGAAGTCGTAGTCGCCGAGGGCATTGCGGTTGCGTTCGATCGTCTGCCGGGTGGCGTCCAGCATCTGAGGCTGGCTCAGGCCGCAGTCCAGTTGCGCGTACCGGATCGAGTCGTACAGCCGGTCCAGGTGGCGGTCGAGCAGGAACGGCTCCTGCCGGAACGTCCTCGTCATCTCGAACACCATGTCCCCGTACATGAGGGCGCTGTCGAAGATCGAGATGCGGGCTTCCTGCTCGGGAACGAACTGCCCGTTCAGATAGACGAGACGTTGCGCGGTCGTGTTCTGCTTCACGGCGCCAACTATGGCACGGGCAGGGGATGCGGTTCAGCCCGCGCCCGGGGGTCGGACCCGCCTCACGGCAGCCGCCAGTAGGAGCCCTGGATGCAGGTGGCGCGGATGGTCGCTCATGGTGCGTTTCCTGGTCTCCGCGGCTCAACCGTACTATAGTAGGCGGGTCGCGCATCCGATGCGCGATGGGCCGGCCAGAATAGCTCAGTTGGCAGAGCGGTTCACTCGTAATGAACAGGTCGTCGGTTCAAATCCGACTTCTGGCTCTCCGTACTCCCCGATACGCGCCGGTAACGCATTCCGGGGGTCAACCGGACGCGACTTCGGCGGGCGCCGGCCCGGTGAGCGCCCAGACCACGTGAGCACTGGGCCTCCGTGCTACGTTGCGCCCGCCCATGCTGCCACGCGACCCGCAGAGCCGATCGCTGTTCGCCGCGCTGATGCTGCACATCGGCGTGATGGGCGGCGCGGTCGCGGCCATCGGCGCGCTGATCCCGCAGATGATCCGCGATCTCGGCTGGTCGTACACGCATGCCGGGCTGGTCGTCGCAGCAGGGTCCGCATCCTTCGTGCTGTCGACCACGGCGGCCGGCTTCGTGCTGCCGCGTCTCGGGCTCCGCGTGACCGCCGCGGTGGGCCTCGCTCTGGAGGTGCTCGGCCTGCTCCTGTTCGGGGCGTGGCCGGGCGTCGCCGTGAGCGCGCTGGTGTATGCCCTGCTCGGCTTCGGCTTCGGCGCGATGGAGGTTGCCGGCAACGAGCTGGCTATCTCGATGGAGCGCAGCGGGCGCGGGCAGCTCATGAACCTCATGCACGCAGGGTTCGCGCTCGGCGGAATCGCCGTCACGTGGGCCACTTCCTGGTTCCTGGCGAGCGGCGGCGACTGGCGGCTGGTGTACCGGATGGTCAGCGCCGCGACGCTGCTGGCGGCGGTGTTCATGCTCAGCCGCCCGGCGCTCGCTGTCGCGGGATCGGTCCGGATCCCCGCGGGCGCTACGCACGTGCGGCGGCACCCCGGCCCCCACCGCGACCGCGGCCTGGCGCTGCTCGTGGTGATCCTGTCCGCAATGGGGGTGTACGTCGGCGTCGAGCTTGGCGTAGCGGCCTGGATGAGCGAGTTCATCGTCGCCGCGATCGGGGGATCGGTCGCGCAGGGGGCTCGGGTCGTCTCCCTGTACTGGGTCGGCCTGTGCCTGGGCCGCGTGGGCGTCGGCCTTCTGCATCGCGGCACACGCCACGCCGGAGTGATCATGGCGCTTGCGGTGGTCGCCGTGGTCGGGTTGGTGATCACCGTGCCGGCGGGGAGCATAGGGTGGGCCGCTGCCGGGGCCGTCGTCACCGGGGTGGGACTGTCGGGGCTCTATCCGCTGCTGATCTCGTTGGCAGGATCGGAGTATCCGACCCGCCGCAGTCAGGCGATGGGCCTGACCAGCGCCAGCGGCGGGCTCGGCGCCATGCTCGTACCCCTGGTGATCGCGGCGCTCGCCGAGGCGTTCGGGATCCGCAGCGGCATGCTCGTGTATCTGGCACTGGCGGTCATCCTGACCGCGCTGTCGGTAGCTCTGTTGAGGATGACTCGAATCCTCAGATGAGACGTGACGGTGCATGCAGAAAGATACTTTTTCTGGAAGCATGAGTATGATAATATTTACATCAGAGATGAAGGATGCGCCTGTGTTGTCTCCCAGGGCACATCTGCGGGCCAGTCGGCGACCGCCGGTTCGGCGGCGAGGATGGGCTCGACCATCGACCGCAGTCGGGGCCGGTCGCACGCACGGAGCTGCGGCGCGGGGTCGAAGGCTCCGGACTTCCATCGCTGGAGCGTCGCGAATTCGGCGTAGCTCTTCGGCCAGCTCGCGTACTTGAGCGCGATGTAACGGCGGGCGGGGCGTATCTTGAAGTAAACGGAATGATACAATGTCTGCGAGAAAAGTACCGCGTCGCCCGGCTTGGTCTCGATCACGTGGGCGGGGATGTTCGCGCCGTGTTCACCGAAGAATATCGGGTCCTTTTCGACGTGGCGCTCGTTGAAGGGGAGCAGCGCCTGGTGGAACGGCGCACGATGCGACCCGGGGATCACCCGCAGCGCGCCGTTGTCCTGGGTCATGGGAACGAGATACAGCATGACCTTGATGCGCAGGTAGCCCAGCTCGGCCCTTCCCGGCCGATCGGCATGCCAGTGGTGGGCTGAGGGTGACCCTGCCACCCCGTGATTTCCCTCCGAGCCGCAGAAGACGAACCGCTCGCCCAGGAGCTGCTCCAGCTTGTCGTACAGCCGTGCGTCATCGATCAGCGACAGCAGGACAGGGCTGCGCTCGGCGAAGCGGTCCTGCTGCAGCGTCGCCGCGGGGTCCGGTTGGCCGCCGAAGTCCTCGTTCCAGAGGGCGTCAGCCGCCTCGATCACCGGTCCCATCGTCGCTTCGTCGAACAGCCCGCGCAGCCGGAGAAAGCCGAACGCGTCAAAGTAGTCGCTCTGATTCTGCGTCAGCCGGTGCCGAGGTTCCATCGCGGGGAAAGCCTACCGCACGAGCCGGGCATGACGAATACCCCGGGCCTGTGGCAGCGACGGATCGTCAAGACCGCGCGGATCCGGCCTGCGCCTGCTAAGATCGCCTGCGACGAGAGAGAGGCACACCGGATGAACAAGGCAGCCAATCTGCCAGCGGAGTACTGGGACTCCCTGGCACGTACCGTCGGGGCGGCGGTGGACGCCGGCCGGATCGGTATCCCGAGGGCGTTGCGATTGACCGTGCACGTCCACGCGGCCGATCCGGCGGACGCCGTCGATGCCCGGGCGCAGACCGCGACGGCCGCGCGTCGCTGCGCCGCCGCGTGGTTCGGGGGAGCGGCCGACAGCGATCACGGGGTGGGGGAGCCGAACCTCGCCGCGGCGTGGCTGCTGCGCTGGCCCGCCGGGCAGAGCGCGTTGCTGGCCATCAGCGCGGGACACGGCGCTACCGCAGGCAACCTGGTGCTGATGGGATCGCACGGCAGCATCTATCACCGCATCGAGCCGACCGCACCACGACCTCGGGAGGCACGGTGATGGCCGCAGGAGGTGCGGAAATGGCCGCAGGAGGTGCGGTGAGGGCCCAGCATCGCGTGGTGGCGCTGGGCGGCAATCGGACCCATCTGGAGAGCTACGCGCGCGAGTTCGCCGACGACCCGCGCTGCGAGCTGGTGGCGGTCGCCGACGAGAGCGGGATCTCCCAGTACCGCGAAGGTTTGAACCGGCTGCTCGCCGCGGAGCTTGCGGTGCCGTACGTCACGCTGCCGGAGGCGCTGGCGCTCCCCGGGGTGGACGTGGTCGTGAGTTGCGTCGACGTCGAACGGCGCTCGCGCGTGGCGCAGGAGGTGCTGGCCCACGGCAAGCACCTCTTCCTGGACAAGCCGCTCGCCGGCAGCGTGGCGGATGCGCGCGCGATCGCCGACGCCGCGGATGTGGCCGGGGTGGTCACGCAGATGCTCACCACCGTGCATGCGCCGTGGGCCCAGGAGGCCAAGGCCGCCGTGCGCTCAGGGGAGCTCGGGCGCATCCAGGCGGTCCACGCCGACATGCTGATGGCCAAGGGGCGTCCCGGTACCGTTCCAGCCGGCACCGTCCGCCGCGAGCACGGCTCGGACGGCACGTTTACCCACGTGGCCGCGAAGCGCGAGTTGTTCGACATGGGCGTCTACCCGGTGGCCCTCATTCCGTGGTTGACCGGCAGGCGCGTCACGTCGGTCTGCGGTGTCACCGGCAACTACTTCTTCGCCGAGCATGCCGCGCTGGGGATCGAGGACTACGGAGCGCTGCTGCTGACGCTCGACAACGGCACCGTCGCGACCGCCTGCTGCGGCCGCATCGGCATGCCGTGCCACCCGCAGGTCGGCGAGAGGCGCGTCACGCTGGTGGGCGAGGCGGGACTGGCCACGTTCGCGGGATCGGACCCGCACATCGAGATCTACAACACGGAGCCGTTGATCACCACCGCCCCGGTGCATCCCCATGACCCCATGCAGATGTGGTCGTCCACGGCCCGGGAGACTCAGCCGCCGGCCAAGAACCGCTGGATCGCGTGTGAGCGTGAGGAGCGTTCGGACATCACGGCATTCCTGGACTGTCTGGACTCGGGCGGGCGCCCGGAAGTCACCGCCCGCGACGCGTTGCACCACGTCGAGGTGTTGATGGCCGGTTACGAGTCGGCGGCGTCCGGTGAGCCGGTCAGCCTCTGAGCCGCGGGGTCACCAGTAGCGCATCGCGCTCTCGAACAGCCCACGCAGATCCGGTTCGTCGAAGGGGCGAGGTGAAAGCTTGGTCACCCGGTGTTGCGGCAGCGTGCCGCGCACCAGGGTGTCGATGTCCGCAGGCGTGTAGCCTACCCCTGACAGGCCGTTGGGCATCCCCGTGCGGCGCATCAGGTCGATGATCGCGTTCGCAGTCGCCTCGCCCGACTCGCCCTGGCCGATGCCCGCGACGTCGGCACCCATCAGCGCCGCTGCCTGCACGTGGCGCTGCGGGTCTGCAGGGGCGGTCCAGCGGAAGACCGCCGGAGCGTTCAGGATCACCGACATGCCGTGCGGGATCATCGGGTGATCGTCGGGGTAGCCTGCGGGATGGAAGTCGCGCACGTTACTGGATACCGGATAGGACATGCCGTGCGGGAGATGGCAGCCGGCGTTCCCGAAGCCGATGCCGGCAAAGGTCGCCGCCAGCAGCATCTGCGCCTGCGACTCCGCGTCGCCGGCCATGGCTGCCGGCAGGTTGACGGCTACCATCTCGATCGCGCGGGCCGCCCAGACGTCGCTCATCGGATTGCTGCCCTGGTACGCGGGCCGTTGCGCCGGATCGTCCGGCGCAGGCCGCCGCGTGTAGGGCAGGGCGGTGTAGGACTCGATCGCGTGGCTGAGCACGTCCAGGCCGGTGCACGCGGCCGCCAGCGGCGGCATCGAGCGGGTGTTGTCGGGGTCGACGATGCCCACCGTGGGCCTCAGGGCGCGATGCGCGATGCCGGTCTTGGCGTGCAGCTCTTCCAGGTCGAAGATGGCTACGCCGGTCGTCTCGCTGCCGGTGCCGGCCGTGGTCGGCACCGCGATAAGCGGCTTCAGCGGGCCGGGCACCGGCCTGCCGCGGCCCACCGGATGGTTCACGTAATCTAGAAGGTCGGCCGGGTGGGTATGGTACAGGTTGGCCGCCTTGGCGGTGTCGATCACCGAACCGCCGCCGACCGCGACGAATCCGTCGTAGCGGCCGTGGTCCGCCTCCCGGATCGCTTCGCGAAAGGAATGGTCAGTGGGCTCGACGCGGACCCGGTCGTACATCGTCCAGCCGACGCCGCTGTCGTCCAGGGAGGTCAGGGCGGCGGCGACCTGAGGCCCGTCGCGGAGCCTCGGATCGGTGAGCACCATCACCCGCGCCAGCCCCAGGCGCCGCGCTTCAAAGCCAACCTCGCCAGTCGCGCCGGGACCGAACTTGATGTTCGCCGCGTCGAGTGTGAAGATCCGTTCGAACGCGGTGGCTTGGGGCACTACGCCGATCATAGCGGAGCGGGTCCGTCGCTGCATACGCGTACCGTCAACGTGCCTGGTCCGGATGCCGACAATGACACAGGTGCGTCGGGTACGGTCCACGCTATGCCGATGGCCTCGGAGTGAGTCGGCTTGAAGCGTAACAAGACAGCGAAGAGGCTTCCGTCTCGGCCCACCATTGCCCGTGCTTCCGGGGTCCTGGGAGCGGGCGCGCTCGCGCTCGCTGTCCTCCTGGTGATTCCTCCCGCCGCCGGTCGCGCCCCGGCTCCGCTGGCGATGCCCGCAGCCGAACCGGCGTTGCCCGGCATCACCTCGGCACCGGCTATGGCGCCGCGCACGCCGGCGGCCCCAGGTCGCCGGTCCAGTGCTGGGGGTCGTCGGCCCAGTGCTGGCCCGCCGATTCCGCTGGCGTTCGTGGTCGATGACGCCGGTCACAGCATCGCGGACGCCGAAGCGTATCTGCGATTCCCCGGCAAGCTGACGGTCGCAGTGCTGCCGCAGCTCGACTTCACCGAGGAGGTCGTCGAGCGCGGGATGCGGGCAGGCAAGGAGGTGATCCTGCACCTTCCGATGGAGCCGACCGGTGCATCCGACCCGGGACCTGGGGCGATACGGGTAGGCTATGACGAGCCTGACGTAATCGGTCTGCTGGAACGGAATTTCGGATCCGTGGTCACACGCGGCGTGAACAACCACATGGGTTCGCTGGCCACCGCCGACCCGCTCATCATGGACACGGTGATGGCCTACCTGAAGCGGACCGGGCGCTTCTTTCTGGACAGCCGTACCACCCCGGATTCGGTTGCCGAGGAGGCGGCCGTGCGCCATGGAGTACCGTTCCTCAGCCGCGACGTGTTCCTGGACGTGAGCGTGGACGAGGCGACGGTGAGTTCCGCGATCGACCGCGGCATGAGCATCGCCCGCGCGCAGGGCAGCGCGATCCTTATCGGTCACGTGACCAACCGCGTGGTGCTCTCCGTCCTGAAGCGGCGGCTCGCCGAGATCGAGCGGGCGGGGTTCGAACTGGTGTATCTCTCCGAGCTGCTGCCGCAGTGATGACCCCCAGTCTGATTCTGGGTATCGAGACCTCCTGTGACGAGTGCGCGGCGGCGGTGGTGCGCGATGGCGCCACCATCCTTTCCAACGAGGTGGCCTCCCAGGTGGAGGCTCACCGTCCGTTCGCGGGGGTCGTGCCGGAGATAGCCTCGCGCATGCACATCGAATGGATCGACGCCGTGGTCGCCCGCGGGCTGGCGGCGGCGGGTTGTACCCTGGCGGAGGTGGACGGCTTGGCGGTCACCTGCCGCCCCGGGCTGATCGGGTCGCTGCTGGTCGGCGTCTCGTACGCCAAGGGGCTGGCGCTGGCGACCGGCAAGCCGCTGGTCGCCGTGGACCACATCCGCGCGCACGTCTATTCCCCGCACATGGAGCGCGACATCGGCTACCCGTACATCGCGCTGCTCCTGTCCGGCGGCCACACGCTGGTGATCGACGTGCAGGGGCTGGACCGCTGGGAGGTGCTCGGAGCGACCGTCGACGACGCCTGCGGCGAAGCGTTCGACAAGATCGCCAAGTACTTCGATATCGGCTTTCCGGGTGGCGTCGCCATAGAGCGGCTGGCCGAGCGAGGCCACCCGGGCGCATACCGATTTCCCGTGCCGTCGGTGCGGACCGGAGGCAACCGGTTCGACGTGTCGTACTCGGGCCTGAAGACCGCGGTGATCCATCAGCGCGAGCAGTTCCGTGTCGATCGGTCCGGACCGGAGCGCGTTGCGGACGTCGCCGCGTCATTTCAGAAGACCGCGATCGACATCGTCGTCGATCAGGCGATCGCCGCGGCGCGCTCGCGAGGCCGGCGCCGTATCGTCGCCGCGGGCGGGGTCGCCGCGAATGGCTATCTGCGCCGACGCCTGGCAGCCGAGGCCGAATTCGAAACGTCATTTCCCAGCATGGCGCTCTGCACCGACAACGCGGCGATGATCGCGGGACTCGGCTACCACGTCCTGCATCGCGACGGGCCGACCGACCTGGCGTTCGGTGCCGCCGCGCGCGTTGCAGGCTTTCGCCGGGCATCGTAAGGAATGGGGGCGGCAGCTCGGTCTTGCGCCCGCCGTTGGTTGACAGAATATAGATTATCGGAACCTAAGGATGTCAGCAACCGCGCTTGGAGCCTCCGGTAGTTTCAGGAGCGATCACCGGGGGGGCTTCGCACTGGACAGCAGCCAGATGCACAGCAGCGAGGCGCCGGCAGCCGCATACAGATTGACGGTATTGACGTCGGTGAGCCGTTCGAACACGCCAGCCAGTAACTGGTCCGAGATTCCACCGAGCACGGCGCCGACCAGTCCGACGATCAGCGCTCCCCAGAAGCGTCCGGGGATCTGCCGGCGCGCCACATAGAACACCAGGATCGCGCAGCCCAGGGCGACCGCCACATAGGTCAGCGCGACGTTCAGATACGCGAGCACCTACTGGAACGGCAGCGCCAGTTCCACCCGGCCGATCGCAAGCGGCGCGCTGTACAGCCGTCCGCGGTCATACCCGTAGCTGAGTGCGTACGCATACAGATAGATCACGCCGGCTGTCTCGCGGATCGCAGCCACGGCTGCCTGGCTGATGTCGATGTCTCCGGGCTCGTATCCGCCGACTGCGGAGAAGCGCTTGCATTCGAACTCGCCGACGACACCCCGGCTGACAGAAACGTCGCCTGCACGCCACGACAGCCGCAGAAAAGGCTCGGTGTCGGCGGTGTGCGATAGCCGAAACACGGTCATATCCAGGAAAATGGTGTGATTCGGCTCGGCGTCGGTTGCGCGCACCAGTGGAGGGCGGTCGTCGTTGTCGCATGAGTCGTCGGCGGCTGACAAGCGCCCAAACCCTTCGCGCAGGTCGCTATGGTGAAGCGGACGCTCCGGAGCGCCTTCGTTCGCTTGTCGTATTGTGTAATATATTTCATACCCTTGGAACGGAGGCTGCACGGAGGATCCGCAGAAGGTCAACACGTCAGGCACGTTCTCTCCAGGACACTCCTGAGGGGTTGGCAGCGTCGACGGCGACGGGAGACCACAGGCGCCGATCAGGATCGCCGCCAGCACCCAGCCGAACAGACAGCGGCCGACCATCGGCGCCGGGGTGCGGGGCTCAGTTGCCGTCAAGCGCGCCGGTGGCGCGCAGGTAGATCCGCCGGTTGAGGGACAGGAGCGACCAGCGGCTGCCGGGGTACTTCTCTTCCAGATCGAGGTAAGCATCGTTCGCTCGGACAGGATCGCCGCGTTCCTCTTCGAGCCTTGCTACCGCGAACAACGCGCGCGGCGCGAGCGCCACCTCATCCGGGAAACGGCTTGCGACGTCACCGTAGATACTCGCGGCGGTGTCGCGGTCGCCGAGCTCCTCGTAAGCGACCGCCGCGTTGCTCAGCGCCAACGCGGCCAGGTAGCCGCTGGACAGGTCGGCGAGCTCGGAAAACCGATCCGCGGCCTCCTGCCACTCCTCGCGCTCGGCGTGCCGGGCTGCCAACAGGTGCAGCGCCCGCCTTCCGGCGTAGCGGCCGCGATGGCGTTCGGCCAGCAGCTCCAGTTGTGGAAGCACCTCGCTGTCGAGGCTCGCGCGCTCTTCGGCCGACGCGATCATCCAGCGTTGCTCGACCTCTTCGATCAATACGGTCGATCGCTCGAGGAGTGCCCGCCGCCGGTCGGTGACCACCACGATGGCGATCAGCGCAACCGCCACGATCACCAACAGGACCAGCAGCGGCACCCGCAACCGAGCGATGATGTGGCCGACGGCTTCGTCTATTCGGAAAGGCTCGCGTTCCTGCGCTTCGCTCATCGATTCGAGATCTCCAGTTCCTTGATCAGGCGCGACAGATAGGTACGCTGAATGCCCAACGAACGGGCGGTGGTGGTCTGATTCCAGCCATGTGACTCAAGCGCGCCGCGAATGAAGCGGCGCTTGTAGGCGCGCACGGCTTCTTTCAGTGACTCCCCATGGTACGCGTCGCTGGACTGGTCCGGCAAGGCGGTGCCAAGGCCGACATCGATGTGCCGGGCGTCTATCACCGAATCGGCAGCGATCACGGCTCGTTCCACGACGCTGGCAAGCTCGCGTACGTTGCCGGGCCAACTGTGCCCACGCAGCGCTGCGAGCGCCGGCGCCGTGAACTTGAGCGGCCCGCGGCCGGAAGAGGCGCGGGACCGCTTCAGAAAATGCTGGGCCAGCGCGGTGACGTCATCCGGCCGTTCCCGCAGTGGTGGAAGGTAGATCGGCAGGACGTTGAGCCGATAGAACAGATCGCGCCGAAACGCCGAGCGGTCAACCTGGCTTTCCAGGTCTATATCGCTGGCGGCGATGATGCGCGTGTCCACCGTCCGTGCGGCGCCGCCCAGCGGGTAGATCCGGCCGTGCTGGAGCACGCCAAGGAGTTTGGCCTGCATCTCCGGTGACAGGTCGCCCACTGCATCCAGCAGGATGGTGCCGCCGTCGGCACGCTCGAACCGGCCCTGCCCGGGCACGGCGACGGCCGGGGACGGGCCGCCGTCGGCGCGTCCGAACAGTTCCGCCTCCATCAGGTCGGGGGGAACCGCCCCGCAATTGATCTCCTCATACGGGCCGGTCTGTCGGGGCGATACGGTGTGGATCAGGCGAGCGAACAGCGCCTTCCCTACCCCGTGTTCCCCGAGCAGCAGCACCGACAACTCGGTTGCTGCCGCACGGGAGGCCACTTGCATCTTCGCCCGCATCGTACGATCGGCGGCGATGACTTCCGGACGCGTCACTGCGTCCGGCTCGCAGAGAGCACGGCACGGTCGAGACCAAGCCTGTGGGGACGCGGCATCATGCTCGTCGCCTGCGCGCTCTTATCCTACCCCGAGTTCTTGCGGCGAATCAGGTCGCCCAGCGAGACGGTGTCGTCGCTGCCGTCGGTGTGCGCGTACCGGACCAGCTCCTCGCGTTCCTGGCGCCGCTGCAGGTCGCGAACCGACAGCGCGAGTCGCTGGCTCTGCGGGTTGATCTCGAGCACGGTCGCCTGGATCGGATCGCCAACCTTGAGCGCGTTGGAAGCCTCTTCGAAGGAGGTCTCACCGGAGGTCAGATGGTTCTTGCTGATCAGTGCCTCCAGATCCCCTTCGACGGTCACGAACACACCGAAATCGGTCTTGCGGCTGATCGTCCCGGATATCTTCGAACCCCTCTTGTAGGCACGTGCCAACGTCGTCCATGGGTCCTCGGTCAGCTGCTTGAGACCGAGCTTGATGCGGCGCTGGCGCGGGTCAACCATCAGCACCATCACCTCCATCTCATCTCCGATCTTGACGATCGTCGACGGGTCGTCAGTCCGTTCGGTCCAGGACATGTCCTCGACGTGCAGCAGACCGTCGATCCCTTCCTCTATGTTGAGAAATGCCCCGAAGCTGACCAGATTGCTGACACGGGCGGTGATGCGCCGGCCTACCGGGTAGCGTTCTGGAACATCATCCCACGGGTTCGCCAGGAGCTGCTTGAGGCCGAGTGACAGCTTGGCGTGCTCCAGGTCGTACGCGAGGATCTTTACCTCCATCTCGTCGCCCGGTGCCAGTATCTCCTTCGGGTGGCGTACCCGCTTCACCCAGGACAGGTCCGAAACGTGCACCAGCCCCTCGATGCCGTCGGCTATGGCCACGAACGCCCCGAAATCGGTCAGCTTGGTCACCGTACCGCGCACCGTTTCGCCCACCTGAAACTGCTCTTCGAAGGTGGTCCACGGGTCTTCGGTGAAGTGCTTGAGACTGAGGTTCACTTTCTGCGCTTCGCGATCGAGCCGGATGATCTTGACGGTGAGCTGCTGGCCGAGCTCCACCAGATCCCGGGGTGACGCGACATGACCCCAGCGCATGTCGTTGACGTGCAGCAAGCCGTCGAAACCACCCAAGTCGACGAACGCTCCGAAGGAGGTGAACGACTTGACGGTGCCGTCGACCACGTCGCCCATCTCGGCATGGTTGTAGAACTGCTCGCGCCGGTTCCGGATTTCCTGCTCCAGCCAGTCGCGGCGGTTGACCACCACGTTGGCGCGCCCCTTGCTGAACAGTTGCTCGACGAAGAACGAGGTCTGCAGGTTCAAATAGTCGTCCTCGTTACGGACGCGCATGATGTCGACCTTCGAGAACGGCACGAAGGCTCGTGTGCTGGCTCCGAGATCGACTTCGTAGCCGCCCTTGATCTTGCGGCGGATGATCCCCTGGACTGGCGTCCGTTGCTCGGCGGCTTCCCTGAGCGCCCGCCACAGGACCTGCTCCTCCGCCTTCCGCCGGGAGACGATCACCTCCCCGGAACGGCTCTCCTTGCGCAGCAACACTACATCGACCGATTGGCCTACCTCCGGGATGTCGGTGAACTCCGAAACCGGGACGCGTCCCTCAGACTTCAGGCCGACGTCGATGTAGACCAGCTCCGGCCCCACCTCGATCACCTGTCCGGTCAGCAGCTGGCCTTCCTCGACCTGCTGGAAGGAGTTTACGTACTCCTGCTGCAGACTGTTCTCGGCGGGACCAGATTTGCCCCGATCGTCTCTATCACTCACCTGATTGCTCGCTGCGGCTCAAAGACGCCATCGCACGATAAGAAACTAGTGTGGCACATGAGCTCGATGGAGAATACAACAGTTGGAAATGCGCGACCGAACGAGATTTTCACGTTCTGCACCGCACGATTTCCTCCAGCCTGTCACACACCGCGCCGGCGGTCAAGTCGGTGGTGTCGACGCGTACCGCGTCGGCTGCCTGCGCGAGCCGGCCCCATGCCTTGGCCCGGTCGTCTGCGTCGCGGGCCGCGATCGCATCTGCGATGGCCTGCAGGTCGCCTCCCTGCTGCCGCTGCCGGCGCCACGCCCGCACCGCGGGCGACGCGTCAAGGAACACCTTCGTTTCGGCTTCCGGGAAGACGACAGTGCCGATGTCGCGGCCCTCGATCACGCAGGGACTCTCGGTGGCCGCCGCGTGCAGCAAGGCGTTGATGTGCATGCGTACCGAGCGCATCGCCGTGTGCGTGGGCAGCCAGCGAGCCACCTCGGCGCCGTGCAGGACCTCGTTGGCAAGCCGCCGTCCAGCGGCGCTGACGCCGTGGCGATCGGCGTCCAATTCGGCTGCTGCCAGCGCCCTGGCCACGGCGGTCTCCTGCGCCGGATCCCGGCACTCGCGCACGGCGACCGCCGACGCGGCCCGATAGAGCAGACCCGAGCTGATGTAGCGGTATCCCAGGCGGGCGGCGAGACAGCGAGCTACGGTGGACTTTCCGGATGCCGCCGGACCGTCTATCGCGACGACCGCTTCTCGAGCCGGAGGAACCATGCGACCTCTTCGTCGGTGAGCGCCCGGTGGTGACCGGAGTCGAGCGTGCCGAGACGGACCGGGCCAATGCGGATGCGATGTACGCGGCCGAGCTCGATGCCGGCCGCGGCGAAGACCCGGCGGATCTCGCGGTTTTTGCCGGTCGGCAAGGTCAGGAGCGCCTGATCGTCGGCGTGGCGCTCATAGCGCGTCAGCCGGTATCGCTCACCGTCCACCCACAGGCCGCTCCGGTAACCGCGCAGAAGATCGTCCGGGATCGATGCCCCGGCCGCGGTCCGTACCAGGTAGTCCTTTTCCACTCCGTATGACGGGTGCGCGGCATGCTCCGCGAATTGCCCGTCGGTCGTGAACAGCAGCAGGCCGCTCGATCGATAGTCGAGCCGGCCGACGCCGAACAGCCGGTCGCCGTCGTCGGCAACCAGTTCCAGCGCGCGCCGCCTTCGCTGCGGATCGTGGGCGGTGCAGACGAACCCGGGCGGCTTGTGCAGCGCGAGGTAACGATTGCGCTCCGCGATCTCCACGGGAGTCCCGTCGAGGCAGACGCGGTCCTCGTCCTTGACGGTGGAGCCGAGTCGGGTCACCGGATCGCCGTTCACCGTCACGCGGCCGGCGGCGATCAGTGCGTCGGAGGAGCGTCTGGAAGCCACCCCACCTCTCGCGAGGTAGCGATTGAGCCGCATGTCAGGCTCGCAGGAACCTGCTCTCTTCCATCTTGTCCAGCTTCGGCAAGTCATCGATCGTTTCCAGACCGAAGGTCTCCAGGAATCGGTTGGTGGTACCGAACAGGGTCGGGCGGCCGACGGAGTCCTCCTTGTAGCCGATCGGGCGTATCAGTTGCCGATCGCTCAGCAGCCGGATCATCGCGTCGGCCGATACTCCGCGCATGGCCTCGATCTGGCTTCGTGTCACCGGCTGCGAGTAGGCGACGATGGTCAGGGTTTCCATGGCCGCGCGCGACAGCCGCTTGCCGGAGCCGGTGCCGTAGTGATGGCGCAACCGTTCCCACAGTGCCGCCTTCGGCATGAGGGAGTAGCTGTCGGCGACGCGGGAAATCTGCAGCCCGTGTTCGGGGGCAGCGTAGCGCTCGCGGAGCACGGCCAGACAGTGCTCGATCTCCGGGACGGTGAGCCGGGTGATCCGTGCGAGCCGCGCGGGTGTCGCCGGATGGCCTTCCAGCAGCAGGGCCGCTTCGACGACCGACGCGTGGTTGGCGCCGGGATGGATTCCGTTCGATCCATCGTGTGCGGTGGCCGCATCTTCCCGCCCTGCATCCGTGGGTGGGGGATCCACGGTCGGCGCGTGAACGTGTCCGTTGCCCGACTCGTTGGCCGGCGATGAGAGTTCGCGATGCAGGCCGTTCGGGGAGGTCACCGGTGCAGGCGCGGGCGGATCGTGGACCGCGAGCATGTCGCCGGCGGCATGCTCGTGGGAGGCACGGTCGTGGGAGGCACGGTCGTGGGAGGCACGGTCGTGGGAGGCACGGTCGTGGGAGGCACGGTCGTGGGAGGCACGGTCGTCGGCGCTCATCATCGGGCCACCAGCGAGATCTCGGCGAACGGCGAGTTCTGGATCACTCGGGCGCGGCCTGCTCTGACCACTTCCAGTATGGCGAGCAGCACGCAGACCAGTTCCACCGCAGACCCCATCCGGACCAGGACATCGAACCTTACCCGCGCCTGGCGGTCCAGGCGCTCATGCAGCAGCGTCACCTTCTCCGCGACGGTCACGCCATCGTCCAGGTCGAAGGGCACCGCATCGGCGATCCCGGACCGCAACTCCTGATAGACCTCAAGCAGTTCGGCAATCGATCCATCCAGATCCGCGTCGTCATCATCTTCATCCTCCAAGGCCTCCTGCACCACGTGGATGCGGCGTTCCGGCGCGATGTTCCACTCCCGCGGCTCGAAGCGATCGGCAAGGGCATCGCCGAGCAGGCGCAGCCGGCGGTACTCGATGAGTTGCTCCACGAGCTCGGCGCGCGGGTCCTCCTCATCGTCGGTCCTGCCCGTGGCGCTGCCGACCGGCAGCAGCATCCGGGATTTGATGTGGAGCAGGGTCGCCGCCATGCGGTAGAAATCGGTGGTCCGCTCCAGGTCAAGGTCCTCCGATGCATCGAGGACCGCCAAGTATTGTTCCGTAATGCTGGCGATCGGGATGTTCCAGATGTTGATCTGGGCACTTCGCACCAAGTGCAGCAGCAGGTCGAGTGGCCCGTCGAAGTCGCCGAGCCGGTAGCGCACCCCGCCGTCGTCGGTGGCCTCGCCGGTGTGTCGTTGATCGCTGATCGCTCCCTCCCCTCCCCGGAAGAGCGGCCGTCGGGGCCGGCCGTCAGGCCTTCCCCGTGCCGTTACCTTCGGTCTGCGATGGTCCGGCCGGCGCCGGTGCATCGGGAAACAGCAGCGCGCGGACCTTGCCCTCGATGGCGGCGGCCGTCTGCGGTTGCGCTTCAAGAAACGCCTTGGCGTTCTCTCTTCCCTGGCCGATGCGCTCCCCGTCGTAGGAATACCAGGTGCCGCTCTTTTCGATGATGTTCTGCTGCAGCGCCGCTTCCAGCAGGCTGCCGGAAGCCGACAGGCCGGTGCCGAACATCAGGTCCAGCTCGGCGCGGCGGAACGGCGGCGCCACCTTGTTCTTGACCACCTTGATGCGGACCCGGTTGCCGATCGCGTTCTCCCCCGTGCGCTGGATCGTTTCGATCTTGCGCACCTCCAGACGCACCGACGAGTAGAACTTCAGCGCGTTGCCGCCGGTGGTGGTCTCCGGATTGCCGAACATGACCCCGATCTTCATGCGGATCTGGTTGATGAAGATCAGGCAGGTGCCGGACTTGGCGATGGTCGCGGTCAGCTTGCGCAGCGCCTGGCTCATCAGCCGCGCCTGCAGCCCCATGTGCGAATCGCCCATTTCACCCTCGATCTCGGCCCGCGGCGTGAGCGCGGCGACCGAGTCGACGACCACGACGTCGACCGCGCCCGAGCGCACCAGGGACTCCACGATCTCCAGCGCCTGTTCGCCGTTATCCGGCTGCGACACCCACAGCTCATCGGTGTCCACGCCCAGGCCCTTGGCGTAGACCGGGTCCAGAGCGTGCTCGGCATCGATGAATGCCGCGATTCCGTCGTTGCGCTGCGCCTCCGCGATCGCGTGCAGGGCGAGGGTCGTCTTGCCGGACGATTCGGGCCCGAAGATCTCCACGATGCGCCCCTTGGGGTAGCCGCCGACGCCCATCGCGGCGTCAAGCAGGATGGAGCCGGAGTGGATCGCCGGTTGATCGCGCTGCGCGTTCTCCTCCCCCAACTGCATCAGAGATCCCTTGCCGAACTGCTTCTCGATCTGCAGGCGGGCGGCGTCGAGCGCCTGCCGGCGTTCGGCCTGCAGGGTGTCGTGGGTGCCGTTGCCTGTCGAACGGGCCGTGCGTACGGATTCGGAACGGTTGGCCATGTGTACTACTCCTCCTCTGGGTCTGCGCCCGATCCCGGATCGGCCGGTCCCGGACCGGCCGGTCCCCGAACCGGACCTTCACAGACAGATACGCACCGTGTCGCGGCAACGCTTCTATTCGGTGGAATGGAACGGCGTCGATAACTCGCCAGTCTGACCCTCCCAGTGTCGACCGTAGTCTACCGGGACGAGCCGAGCTGGTCAACGCGGCTCGTCCGCTGCATGGGGCGCTGGCGTCCTGATCGTCAGAACGTACGGCGGGAGTCCAGCAGGATGGTCACGGGTCCCTCGTTGCAGGACTCCACCTGCATGGAGGCACGGAAGACACCGGTGTTGACCGGCAGACCGGCGACTCTCAGCAGGCTCACCAGTCGCTCGTACAACTCGTTCGCGCGTTCCGGATCTTCCGCCTGCGTGAACGACGGACGCCGACCGCGCCGGACGTCGCCGGCCAGCGTGAACTGCGATACGACGGTGACGGCGCCGCCGACCTGTGCGACCGAACGGTTCATCTTGCCGTCATCGTCAAGAAAAACGCGCAGTCCCGCCGCCTTGTCGGCGATGTAGGCGGCGTCTGATTCTCCGTCGCCGCGCTCGACACCCACGTAGATCAGCAGGCCGTGCCCCTGGTCCCGCGCTCTTTCGCCCGCGGGGCGCACCGTACAGCGTGAGACGCGCTGTATGACCGCTCTCATCGTCCGCCCTCCGGGGATCCCGGTCCCTTCACGTCGGTTCGGCGCACGCGGCGAGCGTGGCGCGGATCGCGCGAATCTCCTCGGCCGGGACTGCCGCTCGCCAGATCGCCGACCCGATGACGGCGATGTCGACGCCTGCCTCGGCGGCAGAGCCGACATTGCCGCGGTGCAGACCTCCGTCGGTGGAGATCCGGAACGTGTGACCTCCCCGGTACCGCCGTTCCACAAGTTCCCGCGCCTTGTCCAGACACGCCGGGATGAGCTCCTGGCCACCGGCACCGGGATGTACCGTCATGACCAGCGCCACGTCGATGACGTCCAGCAACGGCTCCACGGCTGCTGCCGGCGTCGGCGGCGAGATGGCGATCCCCGCCCCCGCTCCGGTGTCCCTGATCGCCTGCAGGAGCACCCGTGGATCGTCGACCGCGTCGCGGCACGCTTCCAGGTGCACGGTGATCAGGTCGGCCCCCGCCCGGGCGAACCGCTCGACGTGTCGCGCCGGCTCTCGCACCATCAGGTGCACGTCGAACGGCAGCCTGGATCGGGGACGCAGGTCCGCGACCAGCTTGGCCCCGAAGGTGATTTCGCCGACGAAACTCCCGTCCATGACGTCGAGGTGCACCAGATCCGCGGGGGCCTCCTCCACGGTCGCCAGCGCCCGCGCCAGATGGCCGAAGTCGGTCGACAACAGCGACGGCGCCACCTGCACCTGCCGCTGTGCTTCCTGCCCGTTCATGGCGGTATCGTAGCGCCGCTGGCAGCGCATTCCCAGGCGGGGGCGACGGTTTGACGTGAGGACGGCCCCCGGCGCATACTTCAATACATTCGGATGGCCGAGCGGCAACTCAGTTTTACGGCCAACGAAGTCGCACATCTGGTCAACCGCGCGAACGCGTGCTTGCGCGAAGGCGCCTTCTCCAAGGCGGTCCGCGTTTTGGAGCGAGCCTTGCGTCTGGACGCGGAGCTCGCCAGCGTCGCTTCGGCGCTAAAGTGTGCGACCTTCTGGCAGGACCGTGAGCCGCGGTTGGCTTCCATCACCGACCCGTCCGATCGGGCCGAGCACCTGGAGCAGCAGTGGGAACTCTTTCAGCCGTTCGTGGGACGCTTGCAGGACGTGTCGGAGCGGACCCTGTTCGACATCCGGCGGTACGTGATGACCGAGTGCCTGCGGGGCTATCGCAACCTGCTGGAGGCGCACCCGGAACTCCAAGACGCCGAGTTGCTGCTGCGCATCGGCCGCAGCTACAAGGGCCTGGGGAACTACGCCAGCGCCATCGAACACCTGGAGACCGCCAGCAGAAAACAACGTCATTCACCGGTGATCCTGGCCGAGTTGGCCGACTGCTACGGACTTATCGATGAAGACCGCTTTTCGCGCGTACTGTTCCGGGAAGCGTTCTTCCTCGGAGCCGAGTCGATTCAGCTCGAACGGCTCGAGTCACCGCTCATTCGGCGGCTGGTCGTGACGATGGAGCAGGCCGGCCGAACGCCAGAGGAGATCGCCTCCTGGCTGCCGGTGTACGCCACGTTGCGCGGCCTGTTCACGGTGAAGCGAGAGCTCAAGCCGCTGGAGCTCGGACGCCTGAAGCAGACGATCTTCGCCATGGAGCGGCAGGTAGCCGCAGGCGAAGCGCCCCCGGCGATCACCCCTCGCCTGCTCAATCATTATTTCTGGCTTATCGATCACTGCGTCGTCACTGGCGAGGAGAAGCCGCGCATCCAGGAGGTGTTGGCGAAGATCCGCGATCTGGACCGTCAGGTTCACGACGAGTACGTTCGATAACGAGACGACGAGAAACCCTTTGATGGGAAACCAACGCCGGCGCCATATGGCGGCGTCAAAACCGAGGTCAGCATGACTCCTACAGTGACGGGTACACCGACAGAGACTTCCGCGACAGAGACTTCCGCCGATGCCGCCGCCGGCAGCTTGACCGCCAAGGTCACCGAACTGCTCAACCAGGAGAAGTGGACCCGGGCGGCGCTGAACAGCTACGTGACGTCCAACTTCGTCGAGCTCGATGACCTGCTGGCCGCCGCCAGGAAAGAGGATCACGAGGCGGAGCTGCTGGAGCTTTGCGAAGACCATCTGCGCAGCAATCGCAACAGCATCATCGCCCTGTACCTGTCCGGCATCGTGTCGATCGGCCGCCGCCTCGTGGACGATTCCAACCTGGTGCTATTGGTGAACATCTTCACGGACAACCACAAGTGGAACATCGTCGAGTATCTGTGCAACCGCATTCTCGAGTTCGGCGAGAATCGATTCGCGCTGCGAACGCTCGCCGAGAGCTACGACAACAAGAACGAGGAGGCCTCCAAGCTCGAGGTTTATGAACGGCTGATACGCGTCGACTATGAAGAGGCGGATTTCGTCAAGGTGCTGGCCCGGAAGCGCGAGCAGGCGGGCGACGTCACCGGCGCGGTCAACTATTACCGCAAGGCTCTGCACCGGTACATCAACAAGCGGAACTACGCGAACATCAAGGAGGTGTGGGACAAGCTGATCGAGCACCAGCCGGATGAAACGGAATTTTATCTGCAACTGGAGCGCAAGGTCGCCCGCACGGTCAGCGAGGAACGGGCGGTGGCGCTGCTCGAATCGCTGTACCCGCACCACTGCGAGAAGGAGGACTGGGACACCACCATAGAAATCCTCAAGCGCATTCTGCGGTACGAGCCCAAGAACGCGGAAGCGCGTTCTCAGATCGCGGAGGCGTATACGGAGAAACACGCCGGCCACAGCCACCTTGAGGAGTACCTGCGCATCTCCAACCTGACGCAGTCGTGGCGCAATGCCCAGGAGGCGATCGCGGACTTCGAAAAGCACATCGCCTTCGACGCGGGTAACTTCGTCTTCCACCGCAGCTGGGGCATAGGGCGAATCTCCGCGATCGACGACGACGAGATCACCATCGACTTTCCGAACAAGCGTAACCACCGCATGTCGCTGAAGATGGCCGTCAGCGCACTGAAGATACTGGCCAAGGACCACTTCTGGGTGCAGAAGGCCACCACCTCCCGCGTCAAGCTGCGCGCCGGCGTCAAGGGCGATCCGGCGGCGACCCTGCGGGCCATCATCAGGAGCTTCGGCAACCAGGCCGACATGAAGCGCATCAAGATGGAACTGGTCCCGCGTATCCTGACTGCCTCGGAGTGGTCCAAGTGGAGCACTGCGGCGCGGCGCATTCTGAAGACCGACCCGTCGTTCGGCAGCCACGAGGAGAAGCTCGATACCTACGTGGTGCGCGACACGCCGATCTCCTACGAAGAGAAGACGTTCAACAAGTTCTCGGCGGAAAAGTCATTCTTCGGAAGGGTCTCGATCCTGCAGGACTACCTGCACAACGCCAGCCCCGAATCGGAGTACTTCAGCGAGATGTTCTCCTATTTCACCGGGTTCCTCAAGGCGCACACCGTGGTCAACGATCAGGTGATAGCGAGCTTCCTGCTGGTGCAGCAGATCGGCAAGAAGCACCCCTACCTTGCCACCGATGTCGACATCGAGTTCGGAGACCTTTTCGCCCACGTCGACGACCTGGAGGCACTGTTCCTGGCGTTGGACAACAACGAGCTGCGCAAGGATTTTCTCGCGCACGTGCGTGAGGAGGTCGCCGACTGGCCGGCGGTGTATTCCCGATTCTTTTATCTGCAGCCGAGCCGGCTGCTGGTCGACGCGCTCATCCACAACAAGGAGTTCGACTCGCTGGAGCGCATCGCCGCCAAGGTATTCGAGAGCTACCGCGACCTGCGCGAGCCGTTCGTGTGGCTGCTGCGCAACTGTGAGGACGAAGCCTGGTTCACCGGTGTGGCCGCCAGACAGGAAAAGTGCCTGACTGCTCTGATCCATCTGCTCGATCTTACCTATCGCGACATCGAGAAGCGACGTGACGTGTCGGTCAGCCGCCGCCTCAACAAGCAGATCCATGACTACCTGTTCAAGGAGGGCAATCTACTCAAGTTCACGCTCCCGGCCGACCTGGAGACGATCACCCGCATTTACTCGATGGTGGCCGATATCGAACACCTGGACCCGTCGATCAAGATACGTCTGAAGGAGAAGATCACGGACCGATTTCCCGAGTTCGCATCGGTCGGCGAACCACTGGCGGTCGAGCGTACGCGTGCGGGCCTGCTGGTCACGAGGAGTGGCTACGAGGCCAAGCAGCGTGATCTCCGGCACCTGATCGAGGTGGAGATACCCCTGAACTCGAAGGAGATCGGCGTGGCGATGCAGAAAGGCGACCTTCGCGAGAACGCGGAGTACAAGGCTGCTCTGGAGAAGCAGGAGTTGCTGAAGAGCTCCGCCTCACGGCTCCAGGAAGAGCTCCAGGAAGCGCAGATCTTCGACCACAACCAGATCGACGAGCAGAGGGTGTCCTTCGGCACCACGGTGCGGCTGACCAATGTCACCACCGGCGAGCACGAGCATTTCACCATTCTCGGTCCGTGGGAATCGGACCCGGCGAGAAACGTGATCTCGTATCTATCGCCGCTCGGCGCCGAGCTGTGGAACCACCGCCCGGACGACGTGCTGCAGTTCACGATCAACGAGAAGCCGTTCCACTATCGAGTGGAGAGCATCGACCGCGCAGAGGCGCTGCGGTAGGCAGGCGCTCCCCTTAGGCTTGGGGTTCGGCCGGCTTCACGCGGCGTCGCGTGGTGAGTTGCCGAACGAACGGCAGACCGACGAGCTGGTACATCACGACCGTTACTACCGCGGCGGCCGCGACGACCCCTACCAGTATCGCGGCGTGTCCCAGGTCCGCCGATCCCTCCGCAGGGGCCGGCAGGCGCACGGAGCCGATCCACATGATGGCGCCTGCCGGCACCGCTCCTGCCGAGATTTGCAGGGCGCCCTTCCACAACGTCGCCCATGCCACGATACGAGACGGCAGAGCCAGCAGCACGGCCCCGGCGGTGAACGCGGCGGAGTTGGCAAGAGCGAGCCCTGCCACTCCCAGCGCCGTCTCTTTCCACCACAGCGACAGGAGAACGTCGATGATGCCTACCACGATCGAGGCGCGCAGCGCTCGACCGGGATCGTCCATCGCGTAGCAGAGTCTTAGCAGAAAGGTGAATATCCCGACACTCGGCAGGCCGATGGCAAAGGCGCGCAGCACGGCAGTGGTCAGCTCGGTCGCCTCGGCATCGAAGCGTCTGCGCTGTAGCGCCGCGTGGACGATCGAGTCGCCCAGCAGGACGTACGCAATCGCTGCCGGCACGAGGAGGGCCGCCAGCGTCACGATCCCGTCCGTGGCGGTGCGGCGCAACTCCGTGTTTCGATGATCGGCTGCCATCTCGGCCAGTCTCGGAAACGCAGCGGTAACGACCGACACCGACAGCACGCCCAACGGGAGCTGGAAGAAGAACACGGCGTAGCCGATCGCACTGGCGCTGCCGTCGTCGAGGCCGCTTGCCAGCCGGAACGACACCTGCTGCATGGCTGCGAACACCAGCGCCGACGCCACCGCCGGCCCCCAGCCGCGGATGATTCGCCGCATCCGGTCGTCGAACCGCAGGCGCGGCACCAGGCTGAAACCGCGGCGCACAAAGCTCGGGACCTGGAACAGGAGTTGCAGCACGCCGCCGGCAAGCACTCCGGCGGCCGCCGCGTGAATACCCCATGCGGGCGCCAGAAGCAATACGGAAGTGATCACGCCGACCGAGAACAGCAGCGGCGCAAGCGCCGGCACCACGAATACGTTGCGTGCGTGCAGTCCCCCCATGAGCACGGCAGCGCCGCCCGCCAGTGCGGCGTAGGGGATCATCGCGCGGAAGAGCCCGACCGCGCTCGCCATTTTCTCCGGTTCGGGAAAGGCGACGAGGATCCGGCTGATCGGAGTGGCGGCGAACACGGCGATCCCGATCAGCGGCACGGTGACCGCGAGCTGCAGTCCGAACGCCGATCGCGTCAACTCGACCTGAGCCTGCGGGTCGCGGTCCCGGGCCAGTGCGGGGACCAAAGCGGCGGAGAACGCGCCTTCGGCCAGCAGGCGGCGCAGGCTGTTGGGGACCTGGAACATGACGTGGAAGACGTCGGCGGGGCCGCCGACGCCGAACGTGGCAGCGATAACCGCTGCGCGAGCGAAGCCGAGAACACGGCTGGCCGCTGTGCAGACCATGAGCACGGCCGCGGTCCGCTCGGTCCTCCCGGCACGGTCCGATCCGGCTGTCGCCCGCCTCACGATTTCATGTGGTCGCTCGACCGATCCAGGTATCGCTGGAGGAAGTCGCTCTTGAATGCGACGAATCGGCCGGCGCCGATCGCCTGTCGCGCCGACTCCATCAGGCGGGCCATGAAGGCGAGGTTGTGGTACGTCGTCAGCACCGCGGCCATGATCTCCCGAGCTTTGAACAGATGACGGAGGTAGGCGCGGCTGTGAGCCGCGCACACCGCGCACCCGCACGCGGCGTCGAGAGGCTCGTCTCGCTGGGAAGGGCTGCCTGAGCGCAACGACAGGGTGCCGTCGTACGTGAGCGCCTGCGCGTTGCGGGCGATGCGCGTCGGATAGACCGAGTCGAACAGATCCACGCCGTGCTCGATCCCGCACAGGATCAGGTCCGGGCTGCCGATCCCCATCAGATAGCGAGGTCGAGCCGGGTCCAGCCGCGGGGCGGTATGCGTGACGGTCTCCTCGAACCGCTGCGGCGACTCCCCTACCCACAGGCCGCCGATCGCGGTCCCCGGCAGATCGAGCTCCTGGATCTGTGCAGCCGACCGGGCGCGCAGGTCGGGGAACAGGCCACCCTGCACGATGCCCCAGAGCTGTTGGCTCGCCACCGCGCCGCCGCGCCGCCACCGCGCCGCTGCACGGGCTGCCCAGCCAGCGGTGATCTGGGCAGCCTGCTCCGCCCCCGCGCGGTCGACGTCAGCCGCAGCGCAGACGTCCAGTGGCATGATGACGTCGCTGCCGAGCGCGATCTGGACGTCGACGACCGACTCCGGCGTCAGCCGGTGTCGGGATCCGTCCAGATGAGACCGGAAGGACACTCCGTCTTCGTCCACTTCGCGCAAGGACGCCAGGGAGAAGATCTGGAAGCCGCCCGAGTCGGTCAGCAGATTGCCGGTCCACGCCATGAAGCGGTGTAGTCCGCCGTGGCGGGCCACCGTGTCGGCGCCGGGACGCAAGTAGAGATGATAGGAGTTGGCCAGGATGATCCGGAAGCCCAGGTCGTGGAGATCGCGCGGCCATACCGCCTTCACCGAAGCGTTGGTGCCCACCGGCATGAACGCGGGGGTGCTCACGGTACCGTGCGGCAGGGCCAGGCCGGCTGCGCGGGCGGCCGAGCGCGTGTCGCGGGCGATGATTCGGAAGCTCACGTGCGCGCCCGTCGCAGCAGGGCCCCCCCCAGCACCAGAAACACCAGGGCCGACAGGGAAGCGCCGAGCAGCGGGGATATCACGTCGTTCTTGGCCAGGATGTGGGCCACCATCTGCAGGACGAAATAGCCTACTGAGCCGATCAGGGCGATCAGCATGCTGGTGAGTAACACGTTGCGCCGCAGCATGCCGCCGACCGCTGCCGCGATTACCGATACCACCAACGGCGTGAGGGCGAATCCTGCCTTGGCATACAGATCGGTCTGCGCCGACCGATAGGGCAAGCCCGCACGCCGCAGAGTTCGCACCCACGCCAACGCTTCGCGCATGGTCATGTCGGCCACGTCGCGCGACTCCTCGCGGAACGTGTCGGGACCGGGAATGCCATGGTCTGCCAGCTCGGCGAAGTCCTCCTGAATCAGCCGTTCTCCGGTCTCGTCCCACCGGTAATGACGGACGTCGTAGAGCACCCATCGGTCGTCCATCCACTCGGCGCGCGCCGCGTCGATGCGGCTGGCGAGCCGGCCGTCCCGCGTCCGTTCGACGACGATCAGCCCGCGCAGCGCGCCTTCGCGGTCGTTGTAGTAGTCGGCACGATAGACGCGCCGCCCGCCGTCATCCATGACCGTGACGTCCGAATTGCTGAGGTACAGCGGCTGGTCGATGGCCGCGCGGTACCGTTCGTTATAGGCGCGCAAGGCAGGCGTGCCGACGGCCTCGTCGAACGCCAGCAGTGCCGGGGATGCGATCAACCCGACCAGGAGCAACGGGCTCATGAAGCTGCGCAGCCCGACGCCGGCTCCGAGGACGGCGATCAGTTCGTTGCGGGCCTGGATCGTGCCGAGCGTATAGGTGATCGCGAACAACAGCCCGATCGGCACCGCGTACCGGACGGCCGTCGGCGCATACAGTCCGGCGATACCGAAGACCTGGCCGATGCTCACCTCGTTGGCAGCGAAGCTCGACAGCTTGGGGTACAGATCGACCAGGAGCAGGATCAGAACGAAGAATGCCGCGGCCACTGCGAACACCGGCAGGAACGCACGCACCAGCATGCGTTGCAGGATGCTCATCGAAAACGGTTCAGCATGGCGATCGCGCCGGCCGCCACCAGCACCACGACGTTCGGCAGCCATACCGGCACCGCCGGTGCGATGCCGGCGCGCAGTGAGCTCGTCCCGCCGAAGAGCAGCAGCGTCCAGTAGAGAAAACAGACGCAGATGCCGACCAGGAAGCCGAACGTCCGCCCGGACCGTCTTGCCAGCAGGCCGCCGGGCAGAGCCAGACCCACGAACGCCAGACAAGCCAGCGGTATGGCGAACTTCTTGTGAAACTCCAGCAGATAGGTGTGCAGATTGCGTTCCGACGCGCTCCGTCGCAGCTCCCGTTCGAAGCGGGTCGCGATGGCAGAGAGCCGATCGCGCTCATCCGGCACCCGTCCGGGGTCCGCCCTGACGGTACGTTCGGCTGCGGCCACCTCCGCGAGCACTCGATAGCGTTCGGCAGCCTGCGCCTCGGCGCGCTCTGCTCCTTCGGTACGCAGCCGTACGCGCATGCTCTGGATCTCGCGCCAGAGGTCGACCGAGCTCATCTCGGTCGGACCCGCGGCGCTCAGCGAACCGCTGAGGTCGCGAAGCAGGATGTTGTACTCCATGGAGTCGGCCCGCAGATACTCGTGGCGTGCCTGGTCGCTGTCGGCCACATGGGAGAAGACGTCCTGCAGGTGCAGCGAAATCACACCGTCCTGGGCGGAGCTCTCGGCGATGGAGGCGCTACCGGCGATGATGAGCCGAGGATCGCCCGCAGCCGTCCGGTCCAGGATCAGGGGCGCTTCGATGGTACCGCCGTCGATCGCGCCGGTCACGATCGTCATCCCCTCGTAGCGCTCGACGGTGAACGCCTCCAGCTCCACCGATGGATTGGTGGCGAGCATACGCCGGTAGGTCCTGTTGAATTCGATGTTGCTTGCCGGCAACAGCAGATCGTTGGAGACGAACGACAGCGCGGTCAGGACGACGCCTGCCGCTGCCAGCGGCAGAAACAGGCGCCGCAGGGGAATGCCCGCCGCCATGACGGCGATGATCTCGTTATCGGCCGAGAGCCGGCTGACCGCCATCAGCGCCCCGAGCAGCGTCCCGAACGGCACCGAGTACGAGACGATCAACGGCAGGGAGAACAGCGTCAGGCGCGCCACCTCCCCGATCGGCACCTGATTCGCGAAGATTCGCGCCGCGGTGACCAGCAGCACGTTGGCGACGAACACGAAGAAGAAGAACAGGAAGGCGACCAGGAACGCGTACAGGAACTCGCGCCCCACGTAGCGCGACATTACACCGAGCACCGGTCTCCTCTCCTGCCGCTCACGCGGCAACCGTCAGAGGCTATTTGGAGGCCGCGTCCGCGGCGTACTGCAGGGAGTCGGCCAGCACGGCGACGCCGTCGCCCAATGTCCCGAAGTACGTGAACGGTCCGGAATGAGCCAGCGAGCTGATCTCCATCGACTTCAGCCCGGTATCCAGATTGAACTCCGTCCACCGCCCGTCGCCGAGGGAATAGCGGTATGCGCCGCCGCCGAACGTGCCGACCAGGATCGTCTCCGGCGTGGCGGTGGCTGCCAGGACGAAATCGTCAGCCAGCGTGCCGGTGCTCTTGGCAAAGCGAGTGACCTCGTTGTTGCCGGGATCCCAGCGGTACAGCCCATTGCCATAGGTGCCGACCCAGATCTTCCCCGATTCGTCGCGTGCGAGTGATCGTACGTTCCTGACTCCGGACGACCACAGGGGGGCGACGCGGCGTAACCGTTCGGTCTCCAGATCCATGACTGCAACGCCTCGATCCTGCGTGCCGATGTACAGCGTGGAGCCTGAGCGCAGCAGCGCCAGCACAAACGGACCGAGCAGGTCGTTGTCCGCTACCCGTTCCCACTCTCCGTCCGGGTCATCGGCCATCCAGAGCCCCTGGCCCAGGGTGCCGGCCGCGATGCGGCCATCGATTCCCTCGAGCGACACCACCGCGATGGGAGCTCCGCCGGATCCCGGGGTCCCGAAGTGTTCGATCCGCCACAGCCGGCTGGTCGCCTTCGAGTACACGGAAAGGCCTTCGTAGGTGCCCATCCACACCCAGTTGCCGTCCACCGTGATCGCTCGAATGGTGTCGGACAGTGCGCCACCCGTGGTCCCGCTGGTGAAACGGCTCGCGATGCCGGTGCCCTGCGAATACCGTGCCGCACCGCCGTTGTACGTGCCGATCCACACGTCGTCGGCATCCACGGTGATCACCGAGATATTGGCGTCCGGAAGCCCTAGCATCTCCGGGGTGATGGTGCTCCAGAGCACCTCCTGAATGAGGCGGTCATACGTGCGCCGATCGGCCGGTTCGAGGGCCTGGGGCTGGACGATCTGCAGTGTCAGGTAGGCGGCCGCGGCAAGATCGTCCAGTTCGTACAGGGCGAGCTCGGCCGCCTGAATCCGCACCTGGTCGAGACGGGGCCGCGGGATCTCGGCCGGCGAAAGCCGCAAGGCTCGTTGCAGCTCTGCCAGCGCCTCCGTGAGAAGCCGGTCCCGTCGGGCAAGCTCGGCGGCGGTCACCGAGATCTCGAAGTGAATGGCGTCGGTGGTCTGCGGGTGGGATCGTGCCGTCTCGACAAAGAACCGGGCGCGAAACGGCTCGCTGACCAGAGCCGCCTGGGCCGCAAGCAGCAACGCTTCCGGCAGGTGCCGGCTGTTCGGCGTCTGGATGCGCATCGATCGCACCACTCCCAGAGCGTCGTCGTAGTCCCCTCGCGCGAACGCCGCCTTGGCCTCCGTGAGCGCAGCGCCGGGGTCCAGCGTCTGGGCCGCCGCCGAGGAGGCGGCCAGTAGAGCGATCGCGACCAACCTGATGCGGAAGGCGGACCTCGTCAGCGGCGGCTCATGTGGCCGACTGCGGATCGACATCGTGGTCAATTGGGTCACCCCCGTACGCTACCAGTGTGAAGGCGTCGGTGTCCGCGACCAATCGGGCCATGGCTTCCAATTCGTCGGCGGCGACGCCGTCGATGTGCGCGTCCATCTCTTCGAAGCTCAGTATCCGGCCGAACGTCTGTCGTTGGTACACCATTCGCCGCATGCGTGTCTCCATGTCTTCGCGCGCGAAGATCAGGCCGCCGCGCAGATGGCTCGCGGCCTCATCCATTTCCTCCCTACCCGGTGGGCGTTCACGCAGTCCGCGCATCTCGGCGAGCAGACCGTCGGTCAGCTCCTCGCATGCCTCCGGCACGCAGTTCGCGAACACCGACCACAGCCACGCATCGCTGAGGTGCGTCCGGAACGATCCGATCGAGTAGCACAGCCCCCGTTCCTCGCGCAGGTTCTGGAACAGCCGCGAGCTCATCGACTCTCCGGCAAGCGTGCTGAGAAGGGTCAGTGCGAAATAGCTTCGCACGGTTCGCTCAACGGGAAGTGGGCGTCCGCCGTACAGGTAGGTCTGATGGCAGCTGTCCCGTTCCTGCCAGACGCCCGCGGAGTGAGTGGGCAGGGATCGCGGCACAGGGCATTCCACGGAGTCGTCGCACCACGTCCCCGCACTACTCTGCAGCGTCTCCTCAATCGCGGCGATCACCTCCTCCACCGCGATCCGGCCCGCGATCGAGATGACCAGCCGAGACGGATGGAACCGCTCCTGGAAAAAGCGGTGCAGCCGATCGCGATCGATTTCCTCGATCTCATATACCTCACCGGCAATGCGGCGGGAGAGGGCGTGCGTACCCCAGAGGCGTTCCACGTATGCCTGAAAGGCGCGCTCATCCGGGGAATCATCAGCGGAATGTATCTCGTTGATGACAATCTGACGTTCCTTGGCCAGTTCGTCGGGATCGAGCGTCGCAGCGGTGGCCAGGTCGGCCAGCATCTCGGCCGCGGCGGGCGCAGCGTTGCCGGGAACGCTGGAGTAGAGGCAGGTCGTCTCGCGCTCCGTGAAGGCGTTGATCGAACCGCCGACGCGGTCGATTTCACGCGCGATCTGCGAGGCCGACCGCTTCCTGGTCCCCTTGAAGACCATGTGTTCCAGGAAATGACTGCAGCCGTGCTCATGGGCACGCTCGTCGCGGGACCCGTGGCCGTACCAGAAGCCCAGGGCCGCCGTGCCGGTGCTCTCGACCGGATCGACCAGCAGGGTGGCGCCCAGGCTCAGCTCAAACTGTTGAATCAATCCGATGGGTGCTCGTCGTCAGGTCTGCCTTGGCGACGCGGACCGCGCTCACCGGGCGTGCTCCGCGAGCGTGGCGGACGGCCGTCGCGTCCATCCCTGCGGCTGGGACCGAATCGCTCCCGCCGCCCCGGCCCGGGGCGGCGGCCTCCTCCGCCGACGCGGTCACGCAGCGGATCGCCGACCGGACGCGATCCCGGAGGGCCGGCGGAGTCCGCCACGTCGGGACCGACGGCGTCCAGAGTGGCGAGGTTCAGACGGCCCATGCGGTCGATCTCGATGAGCTTGACCTGCACTTCGTCTCCCATCTTGACCACGTCTTCGACTTGGCCGACATGGTCGGCCGTCAGGCGGGAAATGTGACAGAGCCCCTCCTTGCCCGGGAGTATCTCCATGAACGCGCCGAAGTCCATGATGCGGGTGACGCGGGCCGTGTAGGTCTTGCCTACTTCCGGCTCCTCCACCGCCTGTTCGACCAAGCGTTGGGCGCGCTCCGCACCTTCCTTGCGACGGCAGTAAATGGTGACCACCCCATCGTCCTCGATATTCACGTCGGCGCCGGTGCTCTCGGTTATCGAGCGGATGTTGGAACCGCCGGTGCCGATGACGGCTCCGATCTTGTCGACATCGATGCGCATGGTGATGATCTTCGGCGCGAGGTCGGACACCTCCGCGCGCGGCCGGTCCATGGTCTGCCGCATGATCTCGAGGATCTTCAGGCGGCCGGTGCGCGCCTTGTCGAGCGCTTCGCGCAGGAGCTCCGAACTGACCCCCGCGATCTTGATGTCCATCTGGAACGCCGTGATGCCCTGCTCGGTGCCGGCCACCTTGAAGTCCATGTCGCCCAGGTGATCTTCCTCTCCCAGGATGTCGGACAGGACCACGAAGCGGTCACCGTCGGAGATCAGCCCCATCGCGATGCCGGCGACCGACCGCGTGATCGGCACGCCGGCGTTGAGCAGGCTCAGCGTGCCGCCGCACACGGACGCCATGGATGACGAGCCGTTGCTTTCCAGGATCTCCGAAACCACCCGCAACGTGTACGGGAACTCTTCCTTGCTGGGAATGACCCGCTCCAGGGCCCGTTCGGCGAGGTGCCCGTGGCCGATCTCACGCCGCCCCGTGCCGAGCCGGCCCGTCTCCCCAACCGAGAAATTCGGGAAGTTGTAGTGCAGCATGAAGTGCTTCTTGCGGTCCACGTCGGTTTCGAGAGCGTCCAGGATGCGCAGCTCGTCGTTGGCGGTGCCGAGGGTGGTCACCGCCAGCGCCTGCGTCTCCCCGCGCGTGAACAGCGCGGCGCCGTGCGCCCGCGGCAGCACGTCGACTTCGCAGGTGATGTCGCGGATGTCGTCGGGCGATCGGCCGTCGGTGCGTACGCGGTGGTCCAGGATCGAGGTGCGCACCACGTCGGTTTCGATCTTCTCCAGCAGGCCCTCGATCTTCTCGGCGTCCGTATCGGCGATGCGGTCGGCGAACTGCTCGAAGGTGTCCTGCTTGACCTGGCGGATCGCCGCGTAGCGCGCCTCCTTGCCCTTGACGAAGCAGGCCTCCTCTATCTTCGGGCGGACCCATGCGCTGATCTCCGACTCCGTCTCCGGGATCTGTCCATCGGGGAGTGGCAGCTTGGGACGGCCGCCCAGCTCGGCCAACTGGAGCTGTGCGTCGCAGATCTCGGCGATCACTTCATGCGCCCGTTCGATGCAGGAGATCATCGTCGCCTCGTCGGCTTCCATGGCGCCGCCTTCGACCATCGTGATGCCGTCTCTGGTGCCCGCAACCACGATGTCGAGCTCACTGGTCTCGATCTGGTCATGAGTCGGGTTGACTACAATGGTGCCGTCGAGAAGCGCTACTCGGACCCCGGCGACCGGTCCCTCGAAGGGCACGTCGGAGACGGTAACGGCCGCGGACGCCGCCACCATCGCCAGCACATCCGGGGGGTTGACCTGGTCCGCCGAGATTACGGTGGGAATCACCTGGATGTCGCGGCTGAACGACTGGTGAAACAGCGGCCGCAGGGGCCGATCGATCAGGCGGGACACCAGGATCTCACGGTCCCGGGGCCTGCCTTCGCGCCGGAATATCGACCCCGGGATCTTGCCCGAGGCATATGCCTTTTCGTTGTACTCCACCTGCAGGGGGACGTAATCGAGCCCCTCGATCTCCTTGGCGGAGCAGCAGACGGTCGCCAGGACGGCGGAGCCTGCGTATTGTGCGTAGACCGCGCCGTTGGCCTGCTTGGCCAGACGACCGGTCTGCAGTGTCAGCGTTTCGTCGCCGACCCTCAGTTCTACGGTATGTGTCATGTTACTTCCTTGCGCCGCGGCTCCACCGCGACGCCGTGCCGCGCGCTGCTACTTTCTCAGGTTCAGCTTTTCGAGCAGATCCCGGTAAGTCGCTGCGTCTGTGCGGCTGAGATAACCCATGAGCCGACGCCGCTGCCCGACCATCCGGTGGAGACCGTGGCGCGAAGCGTGATCCTTGGGGTGTGTTCTGAAATGTTCGGTGAGCTCGGTGATCCGGCGGGTAAGCAACGCTACCTGAACCGCCGAAGCTCCGGTATCGGTTTCACCGTCCCCGAAGCCGGACACGATCTCTGCTTTTTCCTCTTTGGTCAGTCCCATCCTGTTGTCAATCCTATCCTGTCTCTGTTCCTTTACGATTCCCGGCGTGCAAAACGGATTCCGGCCACCGGGTCGGCGGCCGCGTTGACGATCACGCGATCGGACTCGACCGCGATCCGCGCGGTCGAACCACCCGATGCCGGACCGCCAGATACCGGACCGCCAGATACCGGACCGCCAGATACCGGACCGCCAGATACGCTGCGGACGAATCCGGAATATCGGCCTGGTCTGGGCAGAAGCTGCGTCAACGATGAGGCCGGAAACACCAAGCCGTCCCCCGTACGTTGGGGCGTGACGTGCTCGACGTCCAGCTCATAGTCCCCCCCAAGCAGCGACCGTACCACGGAGACGTCACCGATGTCGATCGCCTGCCGTATGCCGCTGCTGCTCACTTTCGCTCCGTCGCACTCCTGTCTTGCCACGCGCTCCGTCCTGTCACGGACCAAGTCCACTACTTCCATGTCCACTCCGTATCGGCGCAACAATCGATGGAGCTTTTCGGTATCGGTGTCACGTCGCCGACCGCACCGAAAGTCCTGTCCGACCACGATGCCGCGAACGGCGGCGCGTCGAAGGAGCTGGCTGACGAACTCTTCACCGGTAAGCTTACTGAAGCTGAGAGAAAAGTCAACGACGATCAGATAGCGGACGCCGATCAGCTCCAGAGCCCGTTCCTTCTGGCGTCGCGACAGGATCAGTCGCCCGCTGGTCCCGAACAGCACGGAGCTCGGCAGCCGGTCGAAACTGAGCACCGCCGGCGCTCCCCCGCCGTGAGCGATCACGCGTTCCAGCAGCGTTCGGTGGCCTACGTGCAGACCGTCGAACACGCCGATGGTGAGCACGACGTCCTGGTCGAGCGGGCGATCGGCCAGCGTTCGCCACTCGAGGACGGTCACGTAGTGCACTCCGTCATGATCGGATCGCCGCCATCGTCAGGGGCGTTGCGTGGGATGGTTCGGGCGGTCGGCCACAACGCAGCGATAGCGGTACCGGGGCCGTGAGCGGTCGCCGCCCGCGTCGGTTCCAGCGGCGTGGGCCGCGACTGGCTCGAGGACGGCGAGCAGCTCCTGCCCGCTGAGGAGCGCACAGAATCGCTCACCGGACGGCTCGCCCAGCAGGAACGTGGGGTCTGCCGGCTGCCCGTTGCAGATACGTCGGGCGCCGTCGGACGTCACCTGTTGCAGTTCCAGACCGTCGATGCGGTGCAGGAACTCCGCGGGCGGGATGACATCGCCGGCATCTGCGGCATCGACCGACACGGCCTCGTCCACCGTGAAGGCTCCGATCGACAGCCGCTGCAATTCGATCAGATGGCCGCAGCTGCCCGTGGCCAAGGCGAGGTCGCGGGCCAGCGAGCGCACGTACGTCCCCTTGCCGCAGACCACCTCGATCTCCACCGTCGGCAGGTCCATGCCGGTGATCCTCAGGCTGGCGACGGACACGTCGCGGGCCTGAGGTTGTACGGGGGCGCCGCGGCGCGCGCGCCGCGATGCGCGCTCTCCGTCGACGTGCACCGCGCTGTACGCGGGCGGGATCTGGCGTATGCGGCCGATGAAGCCGGGCAACGCATCGTGCAGTGCCTGTGGTGACGGCAGCGGCCGCCGTAGCTCGACCGGGCCCTCGGGATCCAGCGTGGCTGTCTGTTCGCCGAAGCGAATGGTGGCGCGGTAGCGTTTGGGCAGGTCGGTGATCAACCAGCCGATGCGGGTGAACCGACCGGCCAAGGCGATCAGCAGACCGGAGGCGAACCGATCGAGGGTCCCGGTATGGCCGATGCGGCGCGTCCCAAGCACGCGTTTCAGGCGCCCGAGCGCCGCGAATGAGGTCACCCCGGACGGCTTGTGCAGGAGCACCATTCCTCCATCGTGCTGCATCTCCGTCTCCCGGTATTTCGCTTGACCGGCACGTAGAGCGAACGTGGCGCTACGAAAGGTCGCGCATTTTCTGCAGCACGCGGAACCCGTCAGCCACCGAGGAGTCGATGAGGAAGCGCAGCCTTGGCGTCTCCCGCAAGCGGATACGGCGTGCCACCTCCGCCTGCAGGTAGCCCGCCGCATGGTTGAGCGCATCCGTGGCCGGTGCGGTGACACGGTCTTCGCCGTGATGGGAAACGAATACCGTGGCGTGCTTGAGGTCCCTGGAGACCTGCACGCGCGTCAGGTTCAGCAGGGGATCGATGCGCGGGTCCGCCAGCTTGCCGGTGACGATCATCTCGCCCAAAATCTCACGCAGCAATCGGCCAACTTTCTCGCTCCGCTGGTTCGCCATGTTTCCTGTCCGTCCCCTGCTCTACCGTACCCGGCGCCCCTGAGTCTCAGAGTTTCTTGGCGACCTCTTTCGTCTCGAACGCTTCGATATTGTCGCCTTGCTTGAGATCATTGAAGTTCTCGACGCGGATTCCGCATTCGAATCCTGACTCCACCTCGTTCACGTCGTCCTTGAAGCGGCGCAGGGTCAGGATCCTGCCTTCGTACACTTGCGCCCCGTCGCGGACGACGTGGACCATCGCGTTACGACGCATGCGCCCGGAGGTGACGTGGCAGCCGGCGATGGTGCCGATGCGGGAGACGCGGAACAGCTCGCGCACCTCGGCGACACCCACTGACTCGGTGAGCAGCTCGGGTGCCAGCATCCCTTCCATCGAATCGCGGATCTCCTCGACCGCTTCGTAGATCAGGTCGTAGCGGCGGATCTCGACCTTTTCCTGGTCCGCCAGCTCCTGCGCCTTGGGTGTCGGTCGGATGTGGAACCCGATGATCAATGCGTTCGATGCGGACGCGAGCATCACGTCGTTCTCGTTGATCGCCCCGGCCGAGGAGTGAATGACGTTGAGCTTGATATCGTCGGTTGACAGCCGCTCCAGTGCGAAGACCAGCGCCTCTACCGATCCGTGCACATCGCCCTTGGCGACGACCTTGAGCTCCTGGACCTCACCTTCCTTGATGGTCTCGTACAGGTTGTCGAGGGTGATCTGGTTGATCGATCCAGCCTCCTTTACCTTGCGCAGTTCCTGCCGCTTTGCCCCGACGCCGCGGGCGGTGCGTTCGTCAGCGGTCACCTGAAACGGGTCGCCGGCAGCCGGCAGCCCGGCAAAGCCCAGTATCTCGACCGGCAGAGACGGCGTAGCCTCCTTCATCGGATGGCCGCGGTCGTCGAACATCGCTCGGACCTTGCCGGGAAACACCCCGGCGATGAACGGATCACCGCTGCGCAGCGTGCCTCGCTCAACCAGCACCGTGCCGACCGTGCCACGGCCCAGGTCTACCTTGGACTCGATCACGCGGCCTTCCGCGCGGACGTCATACGGCGCGCTGAGCTCCAGCAGATCCGCCTGCAGCAGGATCGCCTCCAGCAGGTCGTCGATTCCCGTGTTGGCAAGCGCCGATACGTGCCGGTACAGGGTATCTCCTCCCCATTCCTCGGGAACCAGCTCGTGGTCCGAGAGCTGTTGCTTTACGCGTTCGGGATTGGCGTCCTCCAGATCGCACTTGTTGATCGCGACGATGATGGGTACTTCCGCCTCGCGCGCGTGCGAAATCGCCTCTACCGTCTGCGGCATCACTCCGTCATCCGCGGCGACAACCAGAACCACGATATCGGTAACCTGGGCGCCGCGGGCGCGCATGTTGGTGAACGCTTCATGGCCCGGAGTATCCAGAAACACGACGCGGCCCTGCTCGAATGAATCCTGGTCTATGGAAACCGCGTACGCGCCGATGTGCTGGGTGATGCCGCCGTGTTCCTCGTCGGCGACGTTGGCCTCGCGGATGGCGTCCATCAACTTGGTCTTGCCGTGGTCGACATGGCCCATGATGGTCACGATCGGCGGCCGTGGCCGGTCATCGGTTTCCCCAGGCTTCTCCGATTCGACCACCGTCTCGTGGTAGAGCGATACGACGTTGACCGTGCAGCTGTATTGCTCCGCGATCACGGCAGCGGTGTCCGAGTCGATCTGCTGGTTGATGGTGACCATGCTGCCCATCTCCATCAGCTTGCCGATCAGGCTGGATGCCTTGAGGTGCATCTTGCGTGCCAGTTCGGAAACGGTGACCTGCTCCATGATGTCGATCTCGCTCGGCACGGCCGCCGCCTCGTCTTCGCGGCGACGCTGCTGTACGAGCTTCTCGGCGTGTTCCTCGAATCGTTCGCGCGAGTACTGACCGCGCCTGCGTGGTTTGCTCCTCGACCGGCTCGGGCCTCGCCCGGGGGCCGGCGGAGGCCCCGAGCCGCCGCCCGGGCCGGCCGGCGGCCTCCCCGGACCTCTTCCCGGCTGCGGGGGTCGGAAGTTGAGCGGACGGTCCGGAGTACGTCGGTCCGGCCCCCCGGGAACTCCCGGTTGGCCAGGCGGACGCAGTCCCTGTGGTGGCCGCAAGCCCCGTGGCGGGCGAAAACCCGGTGGTGGCGACGGCCGATCAGGGCGAAGAGTCACGGGTCTTGGGTCACGCTTGGGCAGCTGTAGCGGTTGATGCAGCGGGTCGATCCGCGGGCCAGATTGCGCGGGTCCGGGCGCACGCGCGGGTACGTCCGCCTTGCGAGGCTGCGGTTGCGACTGCGGCTGCGACTGCGGCTGCGGCTGCGACTGCGGCTGCGACTGCGGTGGTGGTGGCGGTGGCGGTGGCGGTGGTGGCGTTTGCACCTCGACCGGCCGTCTGCGGATGACGACCTTCCGCTTTACGGGCGGCCGGGCCCGCTCGTCACCTGCGGCCTGAGGCTCGGGTCGCTTCTTGATGAGCGTGCCCTTCGGCTTGGGCTTGCTCTCGGTTTCGTCTTCCGGGGTTCGATTCGCGCCCTTCTCGATCTTCTCCGCCATCTCTCTGCTGCCGCCCTTACTTGCCGTCCTCCGACGGTTCCTCGATGATCTCCACGCTCTCTTCGAGCAGTTGCCGTATGCTCGCCACGTCGTCGGCGCTGAGACCGGCTACCCGGGCGAGCTCAGCTTCCGACATCGACATGAGCGCTTCTGCTTGGTGTACCCCGGCGGCCGCCAGCGCGTCGGTGACCCGCTGCTCGAGCCCCAGCTCCGACACGGCGGTGATCTCTTCGACATCTTCCACCTGATCGTCGGCGGTGTCCGCATCGGGGAGCTCGGTGTGGGCGACGGGCGCCTCTTCCGTATCGCCCACCGGCGGAGCTTCCGCCAGCGCGTCCTCTTCGACGATCTCCACGGTCTCATCGAGAAGGTTGCGGATCGTCGAAATGTCCTCGGAAGTGAGGCCGCGGGTGGCCGCAAGCTGATCATCCGACATCTCGACCAGATCCTCGATGCGTTCTATGCCCTGTTCTGCCAGGGCGGCCGCGATACGCTCCGGCACCCCTGGCAGTTCAGAAATACGCGCGATCTCCTGTGCCTCGTCCTCCGAGAACAGCGCCGCCGCTTCCCGTTTCTTTTCTCCGCCCAAGTCCATGTCCGCGACCTGCGCGCGGGTCTTGACGTCGATGTTCCAGTCCACCAGGCGGTTCGCGAGCCGGACGTTCAGGCCCTGCCGGCCGATGGCGAGCGAGAACTGAGCATCCTGCACGACTGCCAGGGCGTGCCGCGTCGCGTCGTCCACGATGATCACTTCTTCAACCTCGGCCGGCTGCAGGGCGTTCCTGATGAACACGGCCGCATCGGGATCGTACTTGAGAACGTCGATCTTCTCTCCTTCCAGTTCGCGGACAACCGCCTGGATACGCGCGCCGCGCATGCCGACGCAGGCGCCGACCGGATCCACGTCGTCGCGCGTGGAGTACACGGCCATCTTGGTTCGGTAGCCGGGCTCGCGGACCATCTTGTAGATCTCGATAGTGCCGTCGTAGATCTCCGGCACCTCGAGTTCGAAGATCTTGCGCACGAACTGCGTATGCGTGCGCGACAGGATGATCTGCAGGCCGGTGGGAGTCTTCTCGACCTCGTAGATGAGAGCACGGATGCGGTCGTTCGGCCGATACACCTCGCGCGGGCTCTGGTACTTGCGCGGCATGATGCCTTCCGTCTTGCCCAGGTCGACGAAGATGGCGCCATTGCGCTCCCGTTGGTGGTAGCCGATGATCATCTCACCGACCTTGTCCTCATATTCCGAATACAGCGTGTCCTTCTGGATCTCGCGAAGCGTCTGACGAGCGCGCTGTTTGGCGCTCTGGATGGATACGCGATCGAAGTCGCGGGGGTTGATCTCGATGAGCAGCTCGTCGCCGATCTCCGCCTGATCGTCGTAGCCCAGCGCGTCGTCCAGGCCGATCTCCGTGACCGGATCGTCGATCACAGCGACGATCCGCTTCTGAGCGTAGATGGTCACATCGGTGGCGTCATCGTTGAAGCGGATGACGGCGTTCTCGGACGTCCCGAATCGGCGTTTGTAGGCGGCGAGCAACAGGTCCTCGACCGTCTTGACGATCAAGTCCTCCGAGATGCCGCGGTCCTGTACCAGTTGGCGGATCGCCAATGCCATCTCACTGGACATCGGTTCCGTCTCCGTCCCTAGGTCCGTCGTGCCTAGGTGCGGCGTGCCTAGGTCCGTTGTGGCTGTTTCGGTCAATCATGTCCTCGCTCAACCGTCCCTTCCTGATCCGTCGTAGCTCGATCTGGCGCTCTTCCGTGCCGGTGCGAAGCGTTACTATACCGCCTTCGGCCGACAGGATGACGCCCCGCAGCCAATCGTCATCCACGAGGACTGCCACCGTCCGGCCCCGGAAGATCGCGTACTCGTGCGGCGCCTTGAGTTGGCGCGCCGTCCCAGGCGTGCTCACCTCCAACCGGGCATCTTCGGCGCCCGGAACCAGGGCCAGCCGGTAGCGTACGGCCCGGGCCAGTTCCGCGCAGTCCTCCGCCGTCATGCCGTCTGACCGGTAGACTACCAGCCGGATCAAGCTGCGCCGCGCGAGGCGTGCGGCATCCAGCTCAACCAGGGCAAAGCCGAACGAATGCACCGTCGGCGCCACTTCCGCGCGCACCTGTTCGGCGAATCCGCCAGCGGCCGCGCCGTCGTCCTGCCACGTCGCGGGCTCCGCAACGGACGGCGACGGGGCCATGGCCGCCTTGCCATCATCCCCTGCGCCGTACTGACCGTCGCCTGTCACATCACCTCCCGGAAGTCCCGGACCCAAGGCCCAAACCCAAGGCCCAAACCCAAGTCACAGCCTCAGGCACAAAAAAGGAGTCGAACCCTTCGACTCCCACCGATACACCCCTGCCAGGATCACCGTGCGGCACGGGTCACCGCAGGATTAAGGTAGATCGGATCGGGCGGACCGGTCAAGGCCGTGGTCAGGCCCGGTCGCGGAGAACCCGGGTGGAGGCGCTCGGGGCGACTCAGCCCAGCGCGACGGTTACCACCCGGGTCTCCCGCACCCCGCAGCGTGCCAGCACCAGAGCGCACTCGTGCGCGGTCGCTCCCGTCGTGAACACGTCGTCCAGCAGTACCACCCGGTCGGGTAGCTGCGCTGGCGTGACCGGTCGGATGCGGCCCGCGACGTTGCGCGACCGAGCATCGTAGTCGAGGCGCTTCTGTGGCGGCCCAGCGCTGCGGCGCAGGGCGTTGTGGACCGTGCAGCCGGTGCGGCGGCGTAGTCTGCGGGCGATCAGCCCGGTCTGATCGAATCTCGTCGGCGCTCGCTGCAGAAGGCCGCGCGGCCGGGCGGGTACCGGGACCACGCAGCTCTCCCTGTCCACGAGTCCGGCATCGGCCAGCGCTTCGGCGAACAGGTCGGCCAGCCGCGTTCGCGCCTTGAACTTGTAGTGGTACAGCAGGCGCCGGGCGGTGCCGGTGTAGGCGGCAAGCGACGTGTTGCAGGTGAAGGCGTAGTCCCTGTTGCGGCATCGGGTGCAGCGCTCGGTTTCCGATATGAGCTGGCGGCTACAGGTGCGGCACCTCCGTCCCGCGATCAGTTCCAGCCGGGACCGGCAGGAAGCACATACGGGACCGCGCCAGTCGCCGCCCGCGCACGCCAGCGCCCCGCCACAGGCCAGACAACGTTCCATGAGTGCGTGCGCGACGAGCGTTCGCAAGGCTGTGCCGCTCACCGGTGTGCCGCTCACCGGACCCGCTGTTGCCATTCGTGCAGAAGGTTGAGCGCGTCGATCGGCCGCAGGATTCCTATGTCCAGACGGAGCAACTCGTCTATGATGGAGGAGCCGCGTACCGGCTGGCCGGCGTCGAACAGACGGGCGTCGGACAGGCGTGGCTGCGGTGAGGGTTCGACCTGTTCCGGGGCCTCGTCAGGCCGCCCACGATCCGCCGCGAGAGCGTCTTCAAGATACCGTGCGGCCAGGTCACTGACGCTGCGCGGAATCCCTGCCATGCGCGCGACGTGGATGCCGTGCGAGCGGTCGGCGGGGCCGTCGACCACCGTCTTCAGGAACACGACGTCGCCGTCGCGCTCCATCACGGACATCGATCGGTTGGCGAGCTGAGGATGTTCCAGTGCCGTCAGTTCACGAAAGTGGGTGGCGAACAGCGTCTTCGCGTGCACCGCATGCAACAGGTGCTCCAGCACGGCGCGGGCGATCGCCAGTCCGTCGTCGCTGCCGGTGCCCCGGCCGATTTCATCCATGATCACCAGGCTGGTCGGACGCGCCAGACGCAGGATGCGCGCCGTTTCGGCCATTTCCACCAGGAAGGTCGACTCCCCACGCGAGATGTTGTCGCTGGCACCCACGCGACAGTAGACCGCGTCGATGAGCCCGAGGCGCGCCTGTTCGGCGGGCACGAACGAGCCGACGTGGCTCATGATCGCGATCAGGGCCGTCTGCCGCAGATAAGTCGACTTGCCTGCCATGTTGGGACCGGTCAACAGCAGCACGCGCGCCGAGGTGCCCAACTCGATCCCGTTTGGGATAAAGGTCCCGCTTGGCAGCGCGGTCTCCACCACCGGGTGTCGCCCGCCCTCGATGTCCATGATGTCCTCGTCGACGAAGGTCGGACGGGCGTACCCGAGCTCGGTGGCAGCCGATGCCAATGACTGCACCAGATCGATCTCCGCGACCGCGGAGGCCAGTCTCAGCAGCGCGGCCGACTGCTCGGCGACCCGTTGCCGCAGGGCGATGAGCTGGGCGCGTTCCAAATCCACCCGGTCCGCCTGCGCGCGTCCCATGCGGGCGTCCAGATCCATGAGCCGTTCGGTGGTGAATCGTTCCGAGTTGGCAAGGCTCTGCCTGCGGATGAAGTGATCGGGAACGCGGTCCAGGTTGGGCTTGGTGATGTCAAAGAAATAGCCGAGCACGCGGTTGTGCTTCAGCCGCAGGGACGCGATGCCGGTCGACGCCCGCGCCTCGCCGGTATAGCGCTGAAGTTCCCGTTCGGCTGCCTCGGCATCGTCCAGCAGGCGGTCCAGATCCGCGGAGTGTCCGACCCTGAACGCCGGACCGTCGGCTGCATCGGCAAGGGCGTCGCGCAACGCTTCGAGCAGCGGGACGAGGTCGTCGTCGCGAGCTCGGAGCGCCTCGGCCAGCCGGGGAGATGCATCCCCCAGGAGCCCGGCCACGGTGCCCGCGCACTGCAGGCAGGTGCGGATCGCCAGCAACTCGCGCGCGTCGGCACGCCCCAGCGAGCTGCGAGCCGTCAACCTCTCGAGGTCGCGAAAGCGGTCCAGCTCCGCGCGCAGGCGGGAGAGCAGCGTCTGATCGCGGAACAGCCCCTCGACGTCGTCGAGGCGCCGCTCGATCGAATCCCGATCGCGCAGCGGTGCCAGGATCGACCGACGCAGCAGCCGGGCTCCCACCGATGTCCGCGTACGGTCCAGAGTGGCGAGGAGGGTGTGCTCGCGACCTCCATCGAGGAGATTGGCGGTCAGCTCCAGATTGCGTTGGGTGGGCTCGTCGATGCGGAGATGGGCGTCGACCGCCTCCACGACGAGGTCGGTGAGGTGGGGGGTATCGTGCAGGGCGTGCTGCTGGATGAAGCCGACCAGAGCGCCGGCGGCACGCACTTCCGCGTCGGCGCGACCCAGTCCGAATGAGCGAAGGTCGATCACCCCGAACTGGCGGCACAGGAGGTCGTGGTTGCCGTCCGGGTCGAAGTGCCAATCCGGGTAACGGTTGAGCACCAGATCCGGCTGCTCCGCCAGCACCCGCTCCGCCGGCGAACCGGTATCGAGCAGGCTCTCCTGGACGATCAACTCGCGCGGCGCCAGACGATGCATGTGGTCGCGCAGCCACAGCTCCGTCTGGTCGGTGGGCAAACGGGTGGCGCGCAATTCCCCGGTGGAAAGATCGGCCCAGGCAAGCGCCAGGGCGGCGCCGCCGTCGGCCAGCGCCGCCAGATAGTTGTTGCGGGCGTGATCGAGCAGCCGTTCGTCCACGATCGTGCCGGGCGTGACCACCTCGACCACCCGTCGCTCGGTCAGACCGCCGGCGGGCACCCCTACCTGCTCGCAGATCGCCACCTTGCGGCCGGCTTGCAGCAGCTTCGTCAGATAGGTCTGCGCGGCGTGATGGGGCACTCCGCACATCGGCACGCCGTTGCGCTTCGTCAGGGCGATGTCCAGGATCGGCGCGGCCTGCTCGGCGTCCTCGGCGAACATCTCGTAGAAGTCCCCGAGCCGGAAGAAGAGGATCGCTCCCGGTTGCGACGCCTTCAGACGCAGGTACTGTCCCATCATGGGGGTTGGTCCGCTCATCGGCTCAAGCGTACCGGTGCTCCAGGTAGTCCTGCAGCGTCAGCGCAGCAGCCATGCGGTCGACCCGGCCGGGGTCGCTCCGGCGTCCCCGAGGACGGCGGCGTCCGATCGCGGCGGTGGCCTCGCGGCTGGTGAACTGCTCGTCCCATGTGCAGGCCGGGATACCCCCGGCCGTCAGCTTCGCCGCAAGCCGCTCGGCGCGCACGCCGAGCGGTGTCGGCGTTCCGTCGATGCCGACCGGATGTCCGATCACGATCAACCGCACGCCGTGTTCGCTGCAGGTGCTCCGGAGCGCGTCGAGGAGCGCGGCGTCGGTAGTGAACGACAGGGTCGCGAACGGCGAGGCGATTACCCTGGCGGGATCCGACAGGGCCAGACCGATGCGCCGCGTACCCAGATCGACTCCCAGGAGCCGGCCGGTGGGCGTATCCCCTCCCCTATGAGTCCATCGTATATGGCGCGCTAGCGGCATATACGACGGACTCCGTAGGGCCGGCGGGGATGGGCCAGGACCGGAGCCGCAGGCGACGGTCTTGGGGCGCTAACGGCGCGCCGCTCGCCGGGCAAGCTCAGCGATGACCTCGTCCGTCAGGTCGATGTCGGGATCCCAGTAGTACACGTCGTCGTTGCCGCGGATGAGCGCGAAGCCAAGTGTCTCGGCGACGTACCGGAACGCCTCGGCCAGATCACCGACGAATCGATCCGAGGTCTTCAGACCCTCGTACTCGCGTTGCAGTTGGTCGTTCTTGACGCGCACGAACTGCAACAGATGCTCGCGCGTATCGAAGAGCTGCTGTTCGATACGCAACTGCACGCGGCGGTCTTCGGTCTGCCGTGCGTCGATCAGCGCCTGCTCCAGCGTGCGGATCTCCCCCTCGATCCTGTCGCGCTCCGCGATCGCCTCCTCACGTCTTGCCTCGTAGGTGCGCAGCGCCTCCGATTCACGGAAGTAGGCGCGCACGATCTTGTCGAGATCGACGACGCCGGTGCGGGTGACTTGTACCTGAGCGATCCCGCCGACCGGAATCACGAGCAGCGCGGCCGCCAGGCCGGTCACCGCGAGGGGCAGCCGTTTCCTTCTTGCGCTCATCCTGATCCGATCCGATCCAACGAACCAGACGACGCTGGTCCTCATCGCCAATCCGGCAGATTCCCTAGAAGGTATCGCCGCCGAGTCCCAGGACGAGGTTCATGCCCCCCAACGGGCCGGTGCTCTGGGTGCCGGCGGGGTCGCCGAGTCTGCCGTTGTGGAACGCGAACGGCTTGGCGAGGTAAAGACGCAACGGCAACTGCGGCACCGCGAAGCGCAGGCCGAAGCCGGCGCTGAAATGAACGTCATCCAACGAGGTTTCCCCGATGGCGGCGCGGTCGGTCCACAGCAGGGCGGCGTCCAGGAACAGCACGCCCCAGATGATCTGCGGATCGATCGGCACGCGCAACTCCACCTTGTTGTCCCACAACGCCTCGCCGTCGAGTACCGGTTCCCAACCCCGGCCCACGCTCGTTCCATCGATGATCAGCAGGTCTTCCTGGCGCAGCACCTGGTCCCAGCACAGCCCGGAACTGCCGTTGACGGCGCCGCAACCGCGCAGCTGAGGGAGGATCACGGAGAAGCCGGTGTGGCCGGCGAGCACGACTCTCAGGTCGAAGACATCGGACAATGGGATTTCGAGCAGCGGGGTGTAGGCTTCAGCCTGGCTGTCCAGCACGATGAAGTGCCGGTCTCCGGACAGCGGACCCCCGGTCAGGGTGACCCGCTGGCTCAGCAACGTGCCGTCGGTTGGGTTCAGGAAGAAATCGCGCCGGTCCCACGCCACGCCCGTCCACAGGCTGTTGACCACGCTCCACCGCTCGAACTGGTCGCGGATCCTCTTGTCGAAGGGGCGGCTGACCTGCGGGTCGTAGACCAGGAATTCGAGGCTGGAGCCGAATCCGCCGCGCACGATCATGCGGCCAAGGAGCGTGTCGAACCGGTAGCCGGTGGAGACCTCCGCCGAGATCGCGAACGTGTCGTACTCCATGGTGTACTGGTCCGGGATCGGAGCCCCCGCGCTGTAGTCGTCCTTGGAGACATAGGGATCGGGCGCCGCATGCTCGGCCTCATCATCGGTGAACACCGGGTGCAGGACATCCTGCGGGACGCCGCGGACCACTGCATGTTCGCCGCCCAGGGTGATGCCTGCCGACCACGGCTGACCGAGAAGCCAGGGCTCGCGGAAGCCCAGCGACAGCGCTTGGCGGAGCTGGGACGCGGACAGATCCACGCTGATCGTCTGCCCCGCCCCGGCGAAGTTGCGCTCGGACCAGCGCACGAATCCGGACAGCGGGAAGTCGCCGCCCGAGAAGGTGGCCCCGAAGCCGATGTCCGCGGTCGTGCTCTCCTCCACCTTGATGTTGATGTCCATCAGGCCGGGGGCGCTTCCCGCCGGGGTGGGCGACTCGATCGAGGTGAAGTACTGCAGGTTGTAGAGGTTCTGCAGGCCGCGAATGATCTCGGTCCGGTTGAACACGTCGCCGACCTCGAACGGCAGCTCGCGGCGCAGCACGTGCTCCTGCGTCTTCACGTTGCCGGTGATGCGGATGTTCTCGATATGCGCTCCGTCGCGCTCGGTGATCGTCACCCGCACCAGTATCGTCCCCTGCTCGTCGTCGCGTATCAGCTCCTGCTCGAAGCCGTTGAAGATATAGCCATTCTCGAAATAGAGCTCCTGAACCCGCAGGAAATCGGCTTCAGCGGTTGCGAGGTTGATCGAGCGATCCGGGCGATGGCGCACGAGCGCCTGCAACTCGTCGTCGGTGAACACGCTGTTGCCTGCGAACTCCGTGCCTGTGTACTGGAACGCCTGACCCTCGGTCAGGTGCAGCGTCAGGCTGAGCAGGTCCTGGGCGCCTTCGGCGTCGTGTTCGATGCTGCGCTCCACGCGGTCGACGGCAGCGTCGACGTATCCGTTGCTCTGGTAGTAGGAGACCAGGCTTTCGAGGTCACGCTGGAAGGTGGTCTCGGAAAACAGTCCGCGTTGCAGCAGCGCCCGTTCCCTGGTTTCCATCTGGCTCCGGAGGGTGCCGGCCGACGCGAATTGATTGCCCGCGAAGTCGATCGCGACCACCGTGGTGCGGATGCCCTCGATGATCGTGATGCGAATGGTGACGCGATTGGCCGCCGGGTCGGGGACGATCGTGGACTCCACCCTGGCGCTGCCGAAGCCGTCCGCTTCGTACAGGGTGCGGATCGCCTCCACGTCCGCTTCGAGCCGGCGCGAGCTCAGGATCGCCTCCGGCTCCGAGGCCATGACGTTGCGGATCTGACTTTCCCGGATCCGGCGGTCGCCCTCGATGACGATCGCGTCGATCGTCGGGTGTTCCCGCACCGACACGCGGACGATCACGGTGGATCGCTCGTCGTCGCCTTCGGCGGCATCGGCCCCCAGGCTTCTGAACAGCTCCGTGGCGTACAGCGCAGCCTCCATCTCCCTGAACAGATCCAGGTCGAACGGCTGGTCCAGATAGGGGGCCACGATCGGGCGAAGCTCGCTTTCGTCGACCGTGACCAGACCTTCGAACTCCACCTCCCGGATTGGCTTGCCGAAATACCAGGCGCCGGGCTGCTGGGCCTCGCCGGCCTGTTGGGCGGCGAGGGGGACGGCCGCGAGCAGCAGGGCCATCGCCGGCAGTGCGCGGAGGATACGCGCAGGGGTCAAACGGATCTGCATCAGTAGACGAAATGCCAAGACAGCGACAACGCGTTGTCGGTCTGGAACGGGTCGGTGAGGGACGGCAACAGGGACCACTCCATCAAGAAGAATGGCGTCGCCCATTCCAGGCTGAGCTCCAGATTGGTGCGCAGTTCGGGAACGGACGACACGGTGTCGGATTCTACCCGCACCAGCGCCTCGAAGAACAGGTCATCGCCAAGGTACTTGCCCACGACGACTTCAGTGTTGTCGAGCAGATCGGGTCTGGACACGCCAAGCGGGGTACGCAGCAGGTTTTCCACGAGCTGCGAGCGTATGCTGAACAGGTCGAGTCCGAGCGAATCGCGCAGCGCCCGCTCCATGGGGCGGACCATACCGAATTCGCTGACCATGCCGCCGGCTATCACCAGCAGGTCGACGTCTTCGCCTGCCGTGCCGTTGGCGAACGGCGCGCCAAGCAGGGCGCGCAACTCGGGCAGCGGTCGTGACGGGACGGAGCTGAGCCGCACGGTCTGCGGGTCGAGGGCGCTCAACGGAGAGTCCGCATCCAGGTAGATCCACAGCGTGCCCTCATCCGGAGTGCGCTCGCGCGTCTCCGCCCGGACGGTCACCATCGGGTCGAAGCGTCCTCCGTCCTCCGCGAACGACACGAGTCCGTCCCGCAGGACGAAGGTGCGGTTGAAGAAGTACAGCTCACCCCGGCGGATCGCCACGTCTCCCACGACCGAGTAGTCGCCGCTGAACCCGTCGTAGCTGATCGAAACCACCTGATCCACGTCGACCAGCGCTTCCAGGATCGGCAGATCCTCCGAAGGCCAGGTCAGCTCGACGCCGCGACCGGTGGTGGCCTGCAGGTCCACCGTCAGCGGTTCCCAGGCTGGAGGCGAGCCGCGACCGGCGCTGTCGATGAACACGCGCGCCGTGCCGGCTTCGACGGCTCCCGCAACGTGCGTGGCGTCCTGATCGCCGCTGATTCGCAGGCTGCCGTGGGCGATGCCGTCGACGGAGATCGGCCCGAAGCGGTAATCGACCGGAACGCCGTCCTCGGTAGCCGTCTGCACGCTGAAGTCATAAGCGAGCGGCGTCCACTGCCCGAACCGCACCGTCCCGTTCACCTCCAGCGGAGCGACGCCCCTCTCCGGTCGCGTGCGCCCCAGCGTCAGTTCCCGGTCCTCGGCGGCCACCGGGAACGCGAGCGGTCCGACCCGCTGGGGAATCAACGGCGACTCGACGACTACGCCGGTAGCCTGCAGTGCTCCGAACAGGGCGGGGTCGTTGATCGGGCCGCGGAGGCGCACGGTGCCGGTTGCGGAGCCGGCCAGTACCGTCACCGCCGAAGTGTGCATCAGGTTGTTGAGGACGGTCAGGTCCAATGCCGCGATCGACAGTTCCGCGGACAGCTCGTTGCCGGTCAGGGTCCCCGAGGCGGTGCCCTGCAGCGGCAACGGCGCGGACACCACGACGTCGAAGGTTCCGTCCGGCGCTATCCTGCCCGACAGACCGTCCAGAGGCCCACCTGCGAAGGCGAGCCCGCCGTCCTCCCAGCGGACCGTGGCGTCCCAGGGAGGCTTGCTCTGGTCGCCGACGGTGACCCCCGTGGCTGCCACGGTCAACACGGCCTCCACGGGAAGCGAGCGCTCGAGAGCCGGATCGGCAGGAAACGATGCGGTGCCGGTCACGGCCAGGTCGAGCGACACCTGTTGCCCCAGGTACTCGCCTTCGTAGCGTCCTCTCAGAGCCACTGATCCGGTGCTCGTGTCGATGCGGCCGGCTACACCGCGGATCCTGTGGTCGCGGAAGTCGACCGCCAGATCCTCGATCGTGACGTGTTGTCCGTCATAGCTGCTCGCCAGCGCCAGCGTTACGTGATCCTCGTTGAGCGGGACGTCGTAGGAGGTCAGCTCCGCGGTGATCAGCGGCTCCGCGAGCGACCCGGTGACCCGAATCCGACCGGAGGCTGTACCGGAGATCGGCAGAGCCACGAACCGATCCAGCCGTAAGCGGTCCACGTGGACCTCGACATCGAGCCGCTCGGGAGTGATCGCGATCGTGGTGTCGTAGCGTTCCTGTTCGCTCTCCAGCAGCAACTGCCCGGCGGCGCGGAGTCCGCCTTGGGTCGTCACGTTCAGAACGCCGTTGCCGGTCAGGTTCAGCTCGTCGTTCGCGAAGCGAATGAGGCTGGCGGTGAGCACTTCATCGTCGTAGGCGAACTCGAGGTCCAGGCGGTTGGGGAGCTCTCCTATCGGCAGACCCCGCACGACGAGCCGTGAATCGGCGAGGACCACGCCGGCGTCGGCAAGATCCCATTCCGCATCGGCACCGAGTCCGGCAAGCAGCGCCCACGGGCGCAGCACGGTACCGGCGAGATCGGCGTCGGCCGTGGCGTCTTCGCCCAACGTGGCGAGCGGATACCCCGTCGCGCTCAGTCGGAACGGCGCGGGCTGCCCCTCCTGCGTTCGCGCGAGGCGCAATACGTCCGCCGGCCGCAGTTTCTCACCGGGCCACAGCTGCAGCATCAGCCCCCACGGCCCATGTAGCGTGACCCCGTCGCCTGCTTCCAGGCGGATCGAGCCCGGCAGCGGCTTGCCGTCCAGATCGATCCTTCCGGAGAACGACAGCCGCTCGGCGTCCACCTCGGCGCTGCCGACGGCGCGCATCGATTCGTTGACGACCAGGTCCAGATCGGCGATCCGCAACGATTGTCCCGTGGCCACCGCGTTGAAACGGGCTCTCACAGGACCGTCCACCTGGACCACGGATGCCGAGACGTCGAATGCCAGAATGTCGGGCCCGACCGACCCCTCCAACTGCGCGCTGACGACCAGCCCGCCGGTCAGGTCTACGGCCGCCGGATCGTGCGGCTCCGGCGACGGCAGCAGTCGGTAGAGGACGCGTGCGTTCACGTTCTCGACGTGGACGCGACCGGCGAACGCAGGTCGTGGACCCGGGGTGACCGATCCGGTCACCGTCACCAGTCCGTCGGGTGATTCGGGCAGGACGCCGGTAAGCTCGACCTGCAGCGACGTTGGGGCGCTTCCCGTGCCGCCGTTCGGCGCGGTTGCGGAGACGCGTACGAGGCCGGTCAGGCCGGCCGCGGTCAGGTCGCCGATCCTCACCACGCCGTCGCGCAGTGTCAGCCGCGACGAGCGTACGTCGGCGCGCACCTCGGCGCTCGCGTCGATCGGGCGTCCGTCCAGGTCCAGGTCCGTCACCGCCAACCGCCCGACGGCGAGCCCGGTGCGGATCTCGATCGTGCCGTCATACCGGGCGGCGCCGTGGGCCGTGCGCAGAACGAGGGGCGCTACCGTGGCGGTCGTCGCGTCGCCCCGCACCGTGAGCGCCACCTCGACGGACCCAGTCAGCAGCTCGCCGAGCGACTCGGACGGGGCGACGAAGTCGATCGTGGCGTCGTAGCTGAGGATGCCGGTGGGGCCGGCGATGACCGTTCCGGTACCATTCACGGTCGTATCGAACCAGGGACGCAGGTGCTCCAGGGGGCCGGCGGGCCGAAAGAGACCCAGCGGGTGCAACTGCTCCGCCCGCAGGTCGAAGCGGATCAACCTCTGCTCCGGTTCGATCCACGCCTTGAGCGCCGAGCCGCCGTCATCGGCCAGCGTGGTCAGGGCGATCGTCTTCCCGTCCCATTCGGCCTGCACCTCACGGGCGGGCAGCGTGCCCAGGGTGGTCTGCATGTCGCCGACGCGAACCGTCGCCCGCGAGCCCACCTGCCCGGAACTCAGCATTCCATCCATGCGAATCCTGGTATCCAGCTCCGTGGCGTGGCCGGCCACGTCGGCGAGGGCGGCGCCGAGACGGGCGCGGCCGTCCACGATGCGGACGCCGTCGTCGTCCGGCTCCAGCCGCAGGGACAGATCCCTCAGGTCCACGCGGTCCGAGCCCACGGTGATGGTGACGCGTGCGTCGGCGATGGTCAGCGGCCACGGCAGGATCGCGGCCTGCATGCCGCCATCGGCCGACGCGCCGAGTCCACCGAGCGCGGCGGACACCGGGACCTGGTCGCGCGGCAGGTGAAAGTCCGCCACGACGCCGGTCAGCTCGACCCGGCTCACGGCGTCGACCGCGCTGCGCGTGCTGAGCAGCGTGCGCAGCGAGTAGTGAACCCGCAGGCGGCGCGCTGACAGCAGCCGATCACCTGACTCGTTGAACAGCTCCAGATCGCTGATCTGCAGAGCGCGCAACGCCGATGGGGCGATGGTGCCGTAGGCTACGTGGGCGCCAAGCCGTTCGGCGACCTGGACGGACACCTGCTCCTTCAGGCGGCCGACCATCCGGTCCAGGCGCTCGCGCGCATAGCCCAGGCCGGCCAGGACGACAGCGAACAGGGCGACGAACACGGCGATCTCGATCGTGACGATCGCCGCGCGGGGAAGCCGCCGCCTTCGAACCCGGCTCACCGCCGTCTCGGATTGAAGGTGATCGGCACCACGTAGATTTCCTCAGGAGCGCTTCGTTTCGCGTCGAAGCGGCAGTCGCGGGCCACGTTGAGCGCAGCGATGTCGATCGACGGAAAGACCGACTCGGCGTCTTCCTCGATCCGGGCGTCGGTGACCAGGCCGCGCGCGTTGACGGTCATGGTGACGTTCACGACGACCGCGGCTCCTTCCTGTGCCATCCGCTCCGGATATTTTCCGTCCTGCAGGTACCCGATGACCTCCGGGCACTTCCATCTTCGTATCCTCTCGCCACCCGCCTCATCGCCCGATCCCGACGACACGAGGGTGCGGTTCAGCGCCGCGTCCGCCAGACCGATCGTGTCGTCCTCGGTGGGCAGCGGCACGGACAGATCCGACGTCCACAGCGGCGCCGTAGCCGTGTCCGGCTTGGGCGCCTCCGGCGCCTGGTACGGGGTGCTGGTGATCAGGTCCGCCGCGGCCTTGGCGGCCGCGTCCCGGGCCAGAGCGGCCAGGTCGACCTTCGGCTCGGGCGGCGGTTCCGGCTCCGGTTCCGGTGGTGGCTCCGGTTCCGGTTCGGGCTCTGGCTCCGGTTCGGGTTGCGGTTCAGGTTCGGCTTGCGGCTCCGGCTCGGGTTGCGGCTCCGGCTCGGGTTGCGGCTCCGGTTCGGGCTCTGGCTCCGGTTCGGGTTCCGGCTCCGGCTCGGGTTCCGGCTCGGGTTCCGGCTCGGACTCGGGCTCATGCGCCGGTTCCGGTGGTGGCTCCGGTTCCGGTTCGGTCGTGGGCTCCGGCGGTGGTGGCTCTGGCTCCGGTTCTGGCTCTGGCTCCGGTTCTGGCTCTGGCTCCGGTTCGGGTTCCGGCTCCGGTTCGAGCTCTGGCTCCGGTTCTGGCTCTGGCTCCGGTTCTGGCTCTGGCTCCGGCGTCGGTTGCGGCTCCGGTTCGGGCTCCGGCTCCGGTTCGGGTTCCGGTTCAGGTTCGGGCTCTGGCTCCGGTTCTGGCTCCGGTTCGGGTTCGGGCTCTGGCTCCGGTTCGGGTTCCGCTTCGGGCTGCGGTTCAGGCTCCGGCTGGGATTCCGGCTCCGGCTCGGGCTCCGGTTCAGCGGGCTCCGGCGCCGCCGGCGCTTCGGGCTCCGGCTCCGCTTCCTCGGGCGGCTGCGGGCTGCCGGTCGGCGCGCTGTCGGCGGGCGCCGCGGCGACGATCTGCACGGCGATCGCCGTTTCACGAGGCGGCGTCGGCACCGACAGGCGCGCCGCGATGATCAGCACGAGGATGTGCACGGCCACCGACACGGCGAACGACGCCGGCCGGCGCACCTCCTTCACGGCGCGGAAGCGGGGTCGGTCAACAGAGACAGCGCTCCGATTCCAGCATCTCGCACGGCGCCGAGCACGTCGACCAACCTTTGGTACGGAAGGGTGGCGTCCGCGTTCACGAACACGGTGAGTTCCGGATCGCTCTCATGCTTCTCGCGCAGCACGTCGACCAGTTCCTCCGGGTAGAACGGCTCCTCGTCCACGTAGATCAGGCCGGCGGCGTCGATGGTGACCACGATGGCGCGGTTGCCGGAGGTGGCGTCTCCGGGCTCGTCGGGAAGATCGACCGGGATCTGCGAGGTCACCGAGAACACGGCGTTGATCATGAAGAAGATGACCACCAGAAAGATGACGTCGATAAGCGCCGTCAGCGGCAGGGCGGACGACATCCCCAGATCGCTGCCGGTGACGCGGATTGCGGCGCGGCGGTTCACCGTCCGTGCTCGGGACCGTCAGTAGCGGCCACCACGAGCGACTCCAGTTGAGAGGTGGTGACGTTCAGTTCCGCGGTGCGCCTCTTCACGTAGTTCGCGTACATGTGATGGAAGAACGTCGCCGGCACCGCCACGCCGAGTCCGGCGGCGGTGGTGACCATGGCCTGCGAGATCCCCCGCGTCAGTCCGCTCATGTCCGCGGTGGCGACTCCCCCCAAGCCGATGAAGGCGGCGATCATGCCGACCACGGTTCCCAGCAGGCCAAGGAGGGTGGATACGTTGGCGATGCTGCCGAGCGGCGCCACGTTGTGCTCCAGCACGGTGACGACCTCCAGCAGGGCCCGCTCCAGTCGGCGGTGGGCGTCGCCGGCGTCCGCTCCCTCGGCGTCCAGACCGACCCGCGCCAGCGTCGCTTCCGGCGCGATGCTCGCCCCCAGCGTCTCCTCCAATCCGGTTGGCGCCGCCCCGCCCAGGAACTCGGTCAGCGCCCGCTGGAGCCGTGGCGAGGGTCGTGATTGCAGGAAGTAGATCGCGCGTTCGATGATCAGGTAGAGGGCCGCAACCGACAGCAGGCCGATCGGCCACAGGAACACGCCGCCACGCAAGAAAAACTCTATCACTCGTTTCCTCCATTGTTCGGAGCGCGTCCGCTGTCGCGGTCCGATTCGGTGTAGTGGATACCTAGATCGGCTATCGCCGTGCGTGGCCGCTCCCAATCTCCGCGAAGAAGGAAGAACGGCAGCCGGTCCGACAGCGCCAGCGTGATGCACACCGGCTCGACCGGTTCTGGTCGGACGTCCGGATCTGGTGGTGGGCAATCGGCCGGCGCCGGCAGGAACGGTATCGGCTGCAGCTCGACGCGCGGCACGGGTATGCCGCCGCCGGGCAGAACCGGCAGCGGCGGAACGATGATGATCGCGTCGGCGCCCGTGATGACGATGTCGGGGACGCGCAACGGACCCTCCCCGGATGCGGGCGTTTCCGCCTCCTGGGCCGGCGCGGCGAGCGCGACCACCAGCAGCGCCAGGACGGAGACACGGCGGTGGTACTCGGGTAGTGTCACGGTGATCGATGCGATCATAGCGTGATGGACCGAAGCGGCAACCGGATCCTGTCGGGATTCGTCGCGGTCGAGGGGCTCGACGGTGCCGGCACCACGACGCAGGCGGGGCTGATCGCCGACTGCCTGCGCTCGCGGGGCGTGCGGCACTTCCGCACACGCGAGCCCACGGACGGGCCGATCGGACGGCTCATCCGCTCGGTGCTGGCGTCGCGCCAACCGGTGTCGGGCAGGGCGTTCGCGCTGCTGTTCGCCGCCGACCGGGCCGAGCACTGTCACGGCGCGGGCGGTATCATCGAGCGTCACGCCGCCGGAGACGTGGTGATCAGCGATCGCTGCATCGCCTCCAGCCTGGCGTACCAGAGTCTGGACGTGCCTGCCGACTACATCGAGGCGGTCAACGACGCCTCGCCACTGCCCGGTTGCGTGATATTCCTGACCAGCCCCGTCGAGCTGTGCCAGGAGCGGCTGCGAGGCCGCGCGGAAGGCCCCCAGCGATTCGATGGGGCCGCGACTCAGCGACGGGTGCTCGCCGCCTATGAGGACGCCCTCGACCGGCTGCAGGCGCGGGGGGTGGCGGTTCACCGGATCGACGGCTCCGGGACCAGGGAAGAGGTCTTCGCCCGCCTGTGGCCTGTGCTCGGGTTCGATTGAGCGTCTCCCGGCTGGATCAGCCTTCACAGGATCAGCCTTCACAGGATCAGCCCTTACAGGATCAGCATGGCGTCCCCGTAGGAGAAGAACCGGTAGCCGTGGGCTACCGCCTCCTCGTACGCGGACACTAGACGCTCGCGGCCGGCAAAGGCCGCGACCAGGGCGACCAGCGTCGATCCGGGAGTGTGCAGATTGGTCAGCAGGCGCGTGACCACCCGGAACCGATGTCCCGGCCGGATGAACAGATCCGTACGCCACTGGCCGGGAGCCAGCACTCCGGTGCCGGCATGCCTGCTGGCGGCTCGCGATTCCAGGGCCCGTACCACGGTCGTGCCGACCGCGACCACTTCCCGCCCGTCGCGCCGCGCCGATTCGATCGCGGTCGCCGCCTGAGGGCTCAGCGCCACCGACTCCTCGTGCATGTGGTGGTCCTCCAGACGCTCGGAGCGGATCGGCTGAAAGGTGCCGGCACCGACGTGCAGCGTCACGCACTGCACGTCGATGCCGCGCGCCCGGATCGTACCGAGGATCTCTGGCGTGAGGTGCAGTCCGGCGGTCGGCGCCGCCGCCGAGCCGGACTCGCGCGCGTATATGGTCTGGTAGCGCTCGTCGTCCTGCTCGTCCGGCGCGCGCTCGATGTATGGCGGCAACGGTATGCTGCCGTGGCGCTCGAAGTAGCTCTCCCCGATCGGCGGCTGGAGCTCCAGTTCGCGCTGGTCTTCGTGGACCGCCACCACTCGGGCCTCCACGCCGTCCGGCAGGAGCAGCCTCTTGCCGACCCGCTGACGCCGGGCCCGCCGCGCCAGAGCGCGCCATCGTCCCGGGCGGATCTCCTCCAGGAAAACGAGCTCCACCGCCCCGCCGTTCTCGGACGATCCGTACACCCGAGCCTTGCGGACGCGCGAGTCGTTGAGCACCAGCACCGAACCGGCGGGCAGCAGCTCCGGCAGCGCCGCCATCGTCGTGTGCCGGTTGCCGTCGCGTGCGCGGTCCAGCACCAGCAGCCGTTCGGCGCCGCGCCGTCCTGTGGGTCGCTGCGCGATAAGCCGTGGGGGGACCTCAAAAGAGAAGTCCCGGACGAGCACCGGTGGCCTCCTGATCGCCTGCGTGTCCCCCGACGTGCCGCAGGGCGAGATCGGTCACGGCGCGGCCGCGAGCGGTGCGCTTGAGGAATCCGCTCTGCACCAGGAACGGCTCGTACACGTCCTCCAGTGTGTCCGCCGTCTCTCCCAGGGAGATCGCCAGCGTCTCCACGCCGACCGGGCCGCCCCCGTAGCGGTCGATGATGATCGACAGGATCTCGCGGTCGGTACGATCGAGTCCGTACTCGTCGATGCCCAGCGCGTGCAGGCCGCGATCGACGATCGCTCCGGTCAGCGCGCCGTCTCCCCACACTTCGGCGTAGTCCCGCATCCGCCGCACCAGCCGGATGGCCACGCGCGGGGTGCCGCGGGAACTGCGCGCCAACAGCGGCCGCACGTCCGGCACGATCTCCATGGACAACAGCGAAGCCGTGCGGTCAACGATCTGCTCCAGCTCCTCCTGGTCGTACAGGTCCAGCCGTGCCGTGATCCCGAACCGCGAGTACAGAGGAGCGGACACCAGGCCGGTCTTGGTGGTGGCGCCGATCAGCGTGAAGCGTGGCAGCGAGATCTTGATGATGCGCGCACTCGGCCCCTCCCCGATGACCACGTCCACCTCGTAGTCCTCCATCGCCGAGTACAGCAACTCTTCGATCGGCGGACGCAGCCGGTGGATTTCGTCGATGAAAAAGACGTGGTGCTGGCCCAGGCTGGTCAGGATCGCCACCAGATCCCCGGTCTTCTCCAGGGCAGGGGCCGAGGTGCTGCGGAACTCGACGTCCAGCTCGTGGGCGACGATCGCGGCGAGCGTGGTCTTGCCCAGTCCCGGCGGGCCGGAGAAGAACACGTGATCGAGCGCTTCGCCGCGGTCGCGGGCGGCGCTGACGAACACGCGCAGGTTCTCGCGCAGTTGCCTCTGTCCGATGAAGTCCCGCAGGAGCCGCGGACGCAGCCGTACGTCTTCGCCGTCGCCATCGCCGGGGCCTATCCCGGGTGACACGATGCGGTCGCTCATCGGCCGCTACCCAGGAGTTGAATAGCCGCCCGCAACAGGTGCGCCTCGTCATGGTCACCGCCGTTCCGATCGGACGCCTCTACCGCGGCGGCGACCGCCTTGGCGGCTTCGCGCTGGTTGAAGCCCATGCCCGTGAGCGCTCTGATCAGCTCCGTCTCGACACCGGCGGACGCCTCCGCGGGAGGCGGCAGCTTGCCGCGCAGCGCCAGGATGATCTTCTGCGCGCTCCTGGCGCCCAGCCCCGGGACGCGGGCCAGCGCGTCGACGTCACCGGCCTGCACGGCGACGCGGATGTCGCGTTCGGTGGCCGCGGAAAGCATCCGCATGATCAGGCGCGGGCCGACGCCGTTGACCTGCAGCAGGCTGAGGAACAGTTCCCGCTCGGCCGTGGACGCGAAACCGTACAGTTTCATGACGTCCTCGCGGTGGTGCAGAAGTGTGAAGACCCTGGCCTCCGATCCCGACTCCGGCAGCGCGTCCGCGGTGCTGCCGGAGATGGCGAGGTCCCACTCGACTCCGGCCAGCGCCAGATGCAGCCGCTCGCGGTCCTTGAAGGTGACCGTGCCGGTCAGGCTGTTGTACATCCTGGTGCGGCCTAGTGCGGCGTTCGGCTGTCCAGCGGCGAGGAGTGGGCGTGGCAGACCGCGACCGCAAGCGCGTCGGCCGCGTGGTGCGGCAGCGGCTCGTCGGGATCGATCTGAAACAGGACGCGCACCATCGCGCTCATCTGCTGCTTGTCGGCGCGGCCGTGGCCAAGCACCGCCTGCTTGACGCGGAGCGGCGTGTGTTCGCCAACGGCTACGCCGGCGTCGGCCAGACACATCAGGATGACGCCGCGCGCCTCCGCGACCGGCAGCGCGGAACGGACATTGCGGGAGAAGAACAGCGACTCCACGCCGGCTTGATCCGGCCGGTAGCGCGCCAGCACCGCGGTCAGCGCATCGCGGATCGCGAGCAGGCGGTCGCCGTGGTCCTGTCCGGAAGCGGTGGTGAATGCCCCGTGCGCGACGTGCCGCAGGTGGCTGCCTTCGACGCGGATCACCCCATACCCCGTTGCGGCCAGTCCGGGATCGATGCCCAGGATAACCGCCAACGTCGCCTGCGCTCAGTCAGTGACGAGTGAGGGCTCCGGGAGCTCGAGGTTGGTGGCCACCGACTGCACGTCGTCCAGGTCTTCGATCAAATCGATCAGCCGCAACGCGGCCGTGGCCGACTTCGGCGGCAATGCCAACGGCGCGTCCGCGACCCACGTGATCTCCGCCCCGGCCGTGGCCAGCGGAACCTCCTGGATCGACTCCAACACCTCATTGAAATCCGCAGGTTCGGTCAGGACTTCGATGATGCCGTCGTCCGCGAGCACATCGAGGGCACCGGCTTCGATCGCGATCTCCATCACCTCATCCTCGGAGTGGTGCTCGGCATCGATCGCCACCACGCCGCGCCGCTTGAAAAGGTAGGACACCGAGCCGGAGTCGCCGAGGTTGCCGCCGTGCTTGGACAGCGTGTTGCGCACCTCGGCGGCGCTGCGGTTCCGGTTGTCGGTGAGGATCTCGATGAGCATCGCCACCCCGCCGGGGCCGTACGCCTCATAGAGCAACTCGTGGAAGTCGGCGCCTCCCAACTCCCCCGCGCCTTTCTTGATCGCGCGGTCGATGTTGTCCGCCGGCATGTTGGCAGCCCTCGCCTTCAGCACCGCCTGCCGGAGCCGCGCGTTAGCCGTTTCGTCGCCACCGCCGAGGCGTGCGGCGACGGTGACCTCCTTGATGAGCTTGCCGAACAGCTTGCCGCGTTTGGCGTCGGCAGCACCTTTCTTGTGGCGTATCGAGTGCCACTTGCTGTGTCCTGACATCCCCTACCCGCCGCCAAGGCTACCAATCGGGGCCGATCAGGGTCAAATCGCCGAGCGCCTCCAGCCCCGCCAGGACGGCTATTGAATCCCCGCCCAGCGGGTCGGCGGCCAGTAGTGAAACATCGCCTTGCCGAGCACCCTGCGGAGCGTCACCGGACCGAAGAAGCGCCCATCCCTGGATTCGTCGCGGTTGTCGCCGAGCGGAAACACGGTGCCGTGCGGGACCACCCAGCCGCGTTCCAGGAGTTGCCATTGCCGGGCGGCGTTGCGGTCGGTAGGGTCCGCCTCGGCCTTCGTGTGCAGCCGCCAGTGGTCCTTGAACACCAGATCGGTGATCGCCCCGTGCCGGTTCAGATCGATGCGTTCCGCGGCGGTCAAGGGCACGTCTTCCTCCAGCTTGGTCGCGGCTGCCACGCCGGCCTGCAAAATGTCGTAGTCGACCAGGTCGGGGCTGCGCCGCCTCGGGTATTCGAGTCCGAACGCGTCCTTCAGGGTCGGTTCGTCGATCCAGCCGTCCGCCCCCGGAAGAAGCACTTCCACCTCCCCCCGCCGCAGACGGATGCGGTCGCCGCCGACTCCCACCGCCCGCTTGATGAGGATGTGGTGCTTGCTGTTGCCGTATTCGTCACGGTCGATGTCGACCATCGAAAGCGTCACCATGTAGATGATCCGCTTCAGGATGTCCTTGAGGGGGCCGATCTGCTCGTACGCGGGGTTCTCGAAGATGATTACCTCGCCGCGCTGCGGGCGCCCGGGACCGGGGAGCTTGACCTGCCCCGGCACCAGCTCAGGCCCGTACAGGAGCTTGTTCACGAAGATGCGGTCGCTGATCTCCAATGTCGGACGCATCGACTCCGACGGGATCTTGTAGGCCTGAAACAGGAACTGGTTGATCACCAGGACGATGAGCACCGCCGATCCGATCGCGTCCAGCCAGTCGACGACGGGATTGCGGCGGCGGTGACGTTCCCGGCGCCGCAGTTTCCGGCGTCGGCGGCCGGTGAGCAGCCGTTCGGTACCGTGCTGAAGCGTCGCGCTCCAGGCCTGCCACCCTGAATCCGTGCGTTTGGATCGGGCTTTCCCCGTGGCCACGGCGGCGAGCCTACTCGCCGTCCGTGACGCGGGCAAGCCGCGGTGGCCAACGTGCTTTGACACCGTCAGCGGCGCCGTTTCATCCTGGGGATGCCCTTCCGCTTGATGGCAGCCGCTTGATGGTGAACGTGACAAGACCCGCAACGTGCCCCGTTCGGGTCGTTCCGTACCGGGAATCGCACGTCTCGGAGATGCACCCCCACCTGCCGGCCGTTCGATGCGGGACAACATGAGACGAGAAACACGGCCTTCCTCCGCGCAAGCCGCAGCTGCCGAGGTCGCGGACCTGGAACGCGCTTCCCAGGTGCGTCTGCGTCCGTTCCTGGGCCTACCCCCCGGCACTTATCTCACCGTCATCTACGGACTGATCGTGCTGCTGGCGCTGTTCCTGGTACTGATTTATCCCGGGCTGCGCTCTCCGGGCGGCCGGATCGCGGTCACCGCCACCCCACGGCACGTGACCGTGTGGCTGGACGGAACGTTCGCGGGCACCACGCCACTGTCGTTGCAAGCCGCGCCGGGCACGCACGACCTGGAGCTCACGCGCGCCGGTTTCGCCGCGGTGCGGCTGCAGGTCGAGGTGGCGCCGCGGGTCCTCGGCACGCTGATCGTTCGCAACCGGGCAACGGCTCACGCGGACCTTGAGCTGACCGACGGGACTGGCGTGGCGCGCCGCGGCGTGGCCGAGTTCGCCGGGGCGTGGCATGCCACCGGGATCATCGAGGAAGCCGGACGCGCGTTGGCCGGGGCGGCACCGGCTGACCAGTACGCGTTTCTGCGCGACACTGTGCCCTTCATCGACCGACGGCAGGCGCTCGGAGCGCTGGTCCGCGCCTCCGCGACCTCGGCAGCCGGTGGCGGCCCGGTAACCCCGCAGACCGTCCGCAGCCTGTTCGACCGCTTCCTGCGACTGGACCGGGACTACCCGGGATTGTCGGGGTGGCTCGCCTTGTCCGTTCCGGACGAGCTCCGCGGTCGTCTGACCGCGCAGCGGTGGTATGTGGAGCACCGGGAGGGCTATGGGCGGGGGCTGGCCACACGACCCGAGCCGGCGCGTCCGGGGGCGTTGCCGGACGCCGTCGTCGTGGGTGGAGTGAGGTTTCGGTCGGTTCCACGCGGCACGCTGCTGATGGGCGATGACGTGGATCGCCCCCTGCTCGCCGGCACCGCGCACGACCATCAGCCCCACCTGCGTGCGGTCGAGCCCTTCCTGATGGCGGAGACCGAGGTCACCAACCGGCAGTTCGCCAGGTTCGTCGCCGCGGTGCCGCGCTGGTCGCCGGGCGCGACCGACGAACTGGTGAGCGCGGGGCTTGCCGAACCCTCCTACCTGGCATCGTGGGCCGACGGGGTGCCGGCGCCCGGAACGATCGATCAGCCGGTGACGCACGTGTCGTATCATGCGGCGGCGGCATTCGCGGCATGGCTGGGTGCGGTGTCGGCGAGCGCGGGCTGGCCGTACGGTGACTCGATCGTCCGCCTGCCGACGGAAGCCGAGTGGGAGTGGGCGGCGCGCGGGGGCCTGACCGGGCAACCCTACCCCAGCGGTTCAGGCCCGGGCGGCGCACGGCTCGCCGGCTCGCGGGTCAACGGAGCGCGCGTCCCCGGTCCCGGCCCGGCACCTGCCTCCGAGCCGAACGGCTACGGGCTCTACGACCTGCTGGGAAATGTCTGGGAGTGGACCGCCACGTGGTACGCGCCGACCTCGTACCTGCTGTGGGCGGGCGCCGATCCGGCTGCGGCGATCGCCGGCCAGCCGCGCGCGGGGGCCGAGCGAGTCGTGCGCGGCGGCTCCTGGGCGAGCGAGCGAGACCTGATCCGGGTCTACTTGCGGGGAGCGCAGGAACCGGCGTGGGCCACCCCGTTTCTGGGATTCCGGGTCGTGATAGCTGCGCCGGACGCGCCGGATGGCTAAGCAGTCCGGCGGGCGCACGCTGGCGACCAATCGCAGGGCGCTGCACCGCTACCAGGCGATCGAACGGCTGGAGGTGGGCGTCGTCCTCACCGGCACCGAGGTCAAGTCGATGCGTGCCGGACGATTCGCCTTCGCGGACGCGCACGCGCGGATCGAGAACGACGAGCTGTGGCTGCACGGGCTGCACATCTCCCACTACGAACACGGCAACCGGTACAACCACGAGCCGGACCGGCCGCGCCGGCTGCTCGCACACAAGAAGGAGATTCTGGCGCTGCGCCGGGGCGTGGCAGAGCGTGGATTGACTCTGGTGCCGCTATGCTTCTATACTGCCCGGGGCTTGGTCAAGGCCGAGCTTGCCCTCTGCCGGGGCAAGCGCGACTTCGACAAGCGACAAGACATCCGGCGTCGGGACGATGAGCGGGAGGCGCAACGCGCGCTCCGGACCCATCGGTGACCGGCGAACCGGCAGACCACGGGGGTGAACAGGGCTCGACTGGAAGAACGTCTCGCAGGTTGCAGGTGGAGAGCCATTCTCCTTAAACATGGCACTTCTTTTTAACAGCCAACAACAATCTGGCACTGGCTGCCTAAGTAGCAGCCACGGGGTTTCGGGAGCGCAGCCCTGAGCGCCCGCCTCCCTGTTGCAAACCGGGGCTCACCTGACGGCTCGCTCGCGCGCCATCGGGGACACTTGAGCGAGATTGGATGGGACGCGGTCGCCGGCGGCCTCACGTCCACATCGACAATGAATCGCCGGACAAACCTGTAGAAGCTTGCGCGGTGCCTTTCAGGACGCGGGTTCGATTCCCGCCACCTCCACTTTGTCCGGACAGCACTTTGTCCGGACAGCACTTTGTCCGGGCAGCACTCAGTCCGGCGACAGCCGTCCGCGCAGGGCGGCGCGTCAGGCAAGCCGCCGCTCTCGGTCCGATGCCGCCGGCTTGAGCAGCCGGATCAGACCCACCGCGCCGCCGATCAGGCCCGCCAGGGCGAACACGGCCGCGTAGTCGATCAGGGGGATGCGCGTCACTTCGGTCAGGCGTAGGCGCAGCGACCCGCTGTAGCGCGGCTTGCTGCGCCCGATGGTGAGCTGCGCGTATGCGATCACCGCCCAGAAGCACACTTGGTGCAACAGGTAAAAGCCCCAGGCGGTCAGCCGGCTGGCCAAGGTCGGATCGATGAGCTTCCAGTAGCCGATTCCGTCTCAGGCAAAGTCGATCACGGCGGGGCCGACCCGGTCGCCGCGCCAATTCGGATGCCCAACGCGCTCGCCGCGACGGTGGCCAGGATACGGGGCGCCGACGGTCGGACCTTGCGCCGATAGACGATCAGCGGATCTGAGTGGATACGCTCCGCTGTCCATCGGTACATGTCGGACGCGGTACGGATGGCTACCCGCGGGCGGCGCGGGATGAAGTGGAACCCCGCGTCGGCGGCGCGCTGCCAGCCGAGATAGCGGTCGATCTCGGCGCGCACGAAGCGGCAGAACGCCGGCACATCCCGGCGCGCCTCCCGTGGGTCCAGGCTGTGCAGGCCTGCAGCGGCCAGCTCGGTGGCCGGCAGGTAGGTGCGCCCCAACTCCAGGTCCTCGGCGATGTCACGGATGAAGTTGATGTACTGCATGGCGCGCCCGAGCATCCGCGCGGGCGCGTATGCCTCCTGCGGCAGGTCCATGATGGCTGCCATCATCAGCCCGATCACCTCGGCGCTCCCGTACATGTAGGCGGCGGTGTCGTCGATGGTCGGGTAATCGGTGCGCGTGAGGTCCTGCTCCATCGCGTCGAGGAACGCCTCCACCCACGCGGCGCGGAATCGCTTGCGCGCTGCCAGCTCGATGAAGGAGTCGATGACGGGATCGCCGTCCGGGCGGCCGGCGGCCGCTGACGCGTACCGCTCGCGGAAGCGCCCGAAGCCGGCGGCGTCCTGCAGGCCGGGGAGCTGATCGACGAAGTTGTCGGCGGTCCGCACGAACGCGTACAGCGCGAACACCTCATCTCTCAGCGCCGCCGGAAAGGCGACGCTCGAGAAGAAGTAGGTTCTGCTGCCGTGACGGAATATGCGGGTGAGGCGGCGATCAGGCATCGGTACGCCGTCCGGCCGCCGCGACGATGCGGTCGCGCGCGATCGCGGCGGCGATCAGCGTCATCGGCACGCCGATCCCCGGCGTCGTGTACTGGCCGGCGAAGAACAGGTTGTCGACCCGTCTGCTTTGGATCGACGGCCGCAGAAAGGCCGTCTGTCGCAGCGTGTGCGCCAGCCCCAGGGCGGTGCCTCGGAAGGCGTTGAAGGTACCGGTGAAGTCGCGATGGGTGAACAGACGACGCACGCGGATCGCCCCCTCGATCCCCTCCCCGATCGTCGTCTCGAGTGCCCGCAGCATGAGCTCGAAACAGCGCTGCCGCGCGTCGTCGTCATCCCGCAGCCCGGCCGCCGCCGGCATCATCAGGAAGAGGTTCTCGCACCCCTCGGGGGCGACCGCGGGATCGGTTTCCGACGGGCGGCAGACGTACAGCGCCGGACGCACGGGCCACCCTGGCCGATCGAATATGCTCCGGAAGTGCTCGTCCCACCCGTGCTGCAGCAGCAGGTTGTGGTGAGCGAGCGCCGGCACCCGCCTGTCCAAGCCGAGGTAGACGATACACGCCGACGGCGCCACCACGCGATGACCCCAGTAACGCGCCGAGTAGGAGCGCGCCTCGGCCGGAAGCAGCGCCTGCTCCACGTGGTGGTAGTCGGCGTTGGCCAGCACCGCGTCGGCGGGATGGCTCCCGGAGGCCGAGTCGACGGCGATTGCCCGCCGCCCGGAGAGCCGAATCCCGGTCACCGGAGAGTCGAACACGAACCTTGCCCCCTGCCCCATCGCCAAGCGGTACAGGCTCCGCGCCACGCCGTTCATGCCGCCGTCCGGATACCAGACACCCAGGTTGAAGTCGGCGTGCGCCATCAGCGCGTAGAGTGCCGGCGCGCGGCTCGGCGAGCAGCCCAGGAAGACGAGGTTGTAGGTCAACAGCTTGCGCAGCCGATCGTCGCGGAATGCACGCGCCACCAGCCGGTCCATGCGGCCGAACAGCCGCATCCGCGTGCCCTCGAAGATCAGCTCCCGGTCCAGGAAGTCGCCGACGCCGCGGTAGTCGCGGTAGATGAATCGTTCCATCGCCACGCGGTACTGGTACTCCGCGTGCGTCAGGTAGCGGCGCAGCGCATCGCCGCCGCCGCGCTCGATGCGCTCGAACAGCGCCAGGTTCCGCTCCAGGTCGGCGGCCACGTCGGTGGGCGGCCCGTCGTCGAAGAACACCCGGTAGGCTGGATCCAGCCGCGTCAGGCCGTAGTGATCGGCCGGCGCGCTGTCGAAGCGCGCGAAGAACCGCTCGAACACGTCCGGCAGCAGGTACCACGACGGACCCATGTCGAACGAGAAGCCCGCTTCTCGATACAGCATCGCCCGGCCGCCGGGCTGGTCGTTGCGCTCCAGCACGGTCACGTCGAACCCGTCCCTGGCCAGCAGCGCGGCGGCCGCCAAACCGCCGAAACCCGCGCCGATCACCACTACCCGTTTCATCGCCTCAGGCCGCGAATGGAGCCAGCCCCCGGTGCCGGACGATGCAACCGGGCGCAACGGGCTCAGACGAGCTTGACCTCCAGACCCTCACCTCGCCCCAGGGACGCCTGCCGGCCGTCACCGGTCACGAACAGATCGACCCCAAGCAGGCCCGCCGCGGCTACGTGCAGGACGTCCAGCGACCGGCATCCGATCGTCGGCGTCCGTGCGGTCAACTCGATCGCACTCTCATGCAGCGCGACGGGGTCGAGGTGGGGCACGTGGTACTGGCCGCTCCGCTTACGTTGCGTATAGGTTGCGAGCAGACGGTCCACATCTGGTATCCAGGTAGATCACGTGCGGCCGGCCCGCTGGGAAGCGACGATGTCGGAGCCCTTGGTGCCGTGGTTCGGGACGGCGGTGGCAAGGTGGTCCGGCCATTGCAGCACCGGGCGCGGTCGCGGAGGGACGATATGCGCAGCCACCCGACCCCGGTTCAGGACCTCGAAGGTCTCTCCGGCGCGAACCTCCGACTCGATTCTGGCCCAGTAGGCCTTCAGTTCCTTGACCGTGATCGTTTTCATGTACTTAAAGTACATTTTGAAAGTGATATATCGTCAACCTTAGCCTATGATCGCAGATCCTCGAGCAGGGGCGGACCCAGATCTCCGTCCATGACGGTCGACGCGAAGCTCGCCTCCATCAGCCGCAGCTTCGTCGCGGCCAGCGACGGGACGTCCCAGAGGTTGACGAACTCGTCGGGGTCGTCGTCCAGGTCGTAGAGCTCACCGACACCGTGCGAGTGGTAGACGACCAGCTTCCAACGCGCGTCGCGGAACATCGTGGCGACGCTCATCCGCCTCCCGTCGGCGCCGAGGCCCTGCGCGTCGTAGAACTCGACTCTGACGAAGTTTCGGTGCGGCTGCCCCTGCTCTCCTCCGGTCAGGAGCGGCAGCAGCGAACGGCCGGTCACGAGCCGGCCGGGAGCCAGCCCCACGGCGTCCAGGATCGTGGGCACGATGTCGGTGAGCTCGACGAGGGCGTCGCTGCGCAGACCGGCTCGCACGTGCCCGGGCCATCGCCAGATGAGAGGCACCCGCACCAGCCCCTCGTAGAAGCGGCAACCCTTGCGCACCAGACCATGGTCGCCCTGCATATCACCGTGATCGGAAGTGAATACGACCAGGGTGTTGTCGCGCTGCCCGGATTCATCGAGGGCGTCGAGCACCCGCCCGATCTGCGCGTCGGCCAGCTCGAGCATCGCCAGATAGGCGGCGCGCAGGCTGCGGGTGCAATACTCCGCAGGGTGCCGTGGCATGGTCTGGAACTCCACCCCGGCACGCGCGGGCAGAGTGACCAGGTCCGCCTCCTTGAACGGTGGATCGGGTAGCGCTTCGGGATCGAACCGCCGGTAGTACTCCCACGGCGGATCGTAAGGCGGATGGGGATCGAAGAGGTTCAGGTTCAGCAGCCACGGTCGGGCGTGCGGCTGGCCGATGAAGTCGATCGCCGACTCGGCGCACCACCTGGAGTGGTGCAGGTCGACCGGGACGTTGTCCGCCGCGGGCGTCGGCGCGAGAAACGGCTCCAGCCCGTGCTTCCGGGCAGCCGCAGTGCCGAGCAAGGCCGACGGGTCGTGACCGTGCTCTCGCAGCCAGGCGTGGTAGGCGCTGCCGTTCTCGGCCGGTCGATCCGGTCTTGAGCAGTACCGTACGAAGCCGTACCCGTAGTCGCCGTTCTCGGCGATGCCCTGCGGGTCCGCGGCAAGGTCCAGCTTGCCGACCAGGGCGCATTCGTACCCTGCTGCGGCAAGCCGGTGCGTCACCAGCGTCGGCTCGCCGGCATACGGGGCCGGGAAGTGTGCGGCGCGGTTGCGGCGCTGGCGAACGCGGCTGGGATACATGCCGGTCATGAAGCTCGCGCGGCTGGGCGTGCAGATCGGGCTCTGGCAGTACGCGTGGGTAAACGCGGCCCCCTCCTCTACAAGGCGGTCGAGGCGCGGAGTGTGTGCGTGGGCATGCCCCAGCGCGCCCACCGTATCGTGGCGCTGTTGGTCGGTGGTGATCCACAGAATGTTGGGCCGACTCTGTTCCGACGAGGCAGGTGAACTGTATGGATCTCCGTGATCCGGCGACCGCCGAGTTTGCATGGCTCCGACTCCTCAGGGTTCGGTCGTCCCGAGCGCGATCAGCCGTGAAGGGTGCCGCCGCCCGGCACCACGTAGCCGAGCACGACGGTCACCAGGTAGGCCCCCAGCAGGGCGAAGCCGAATGCCTTGCTGAACTGCCCCGTCCCGGTGCGGCTGATCCCGAACCGCAACACCAGCACCACGAACAGCATCGACGGGAAGAACAGGTAGAAGAACTGCGGCGGCACGGCCAGTCCGCCCGCGGTCACCGCGGCGGCGGCGCCGCTGACGAACAGCACGTTGAGCACGTCGGCGCCCAGCACGTTGCCGATGGCAAGATCCCCATGTCCCCGGCGCACGGCCGTGACGGCGGTCACCAGCTCCGGCAAGGAGGTCCCGAACGCCACCAGGGTGGCGGCGATGATCGCGTCGGGGATGCGCAAGCGGAGCGCCATCTCCTGGACGGCGGTGATCAGCAGGTTGGAGGCCAGCACGACCATCACCACGCCCAGCGCCAGCCAAGCCAGAGCGACCAGGGGTGCGTTCGCTTCCGCCGTGTCTTCGTCGGCGGCATCGTCGGGAGCGCCGCCCGGTGTTGCCCGCGACCAGGAGATCGAACGCCACAGGTACAGGCCGAGCAGCACCAGGAAGGCGAAGCCCACCGACTGTGGCAGACGGCCGCCGTCGGTGAACAGTCCGCGCAGAGCCAGGTATGGCACCGAAGCCAATACCAGGAGGAGCGCGCTCGACACCTGTATCCAGCTCTGGCGGTTTACGAGATGCCGTTCGACCGGCACGCGGCCGATCAATATCGCCAGCCCGAGGATCAGGCCGGTATCGGCGATGATGGAGCCGACGGAATTGCCGAGCGCCAGGCCGGGAACGCCCCGTACGGCGGCCAGCACGCTGACCGCGGCTTCCGGGAGGGTCGTGCCGACGCTGACGACGGTGGCGCCGATGAGCATCTTCGGGACGCCGAGGCGCCGCGACAGCGACACGGCCTGATCGACCAGGATGTCGGCGCCCTTCGCGAGCACCGCCAGCGATATGGCGATCGCAACGAGCAGGCCGACCAGCGGAGCGTCGGCGGCGATCCCGGAGAGCCAAGCTTCCAGGGTGTTCGCTTCGATGGAGTGCGGTTCGTTGATGTGCGTACCTTACCAGCAGCCCGTACCGGAGGCGAAGCTGCAGCCGAAGAACCAGCCGAACGTGGGCGGGATCGTGGGGCTCACTTGCGAACGTCAGCCGGCGAAGGTGCGGGCGGCCTGCGCCGCGAAGCGATCGATCAGATCGTCGAGCGCGAAGGCGGGGTTGTCGCGCAGGTAGGTCTCGACCCGGTTGGCGAATGGACGGTACCAGTGCTCGGGGATGCGTTCGATGCCGATGGCGACGCCGGTGGCTGCCGCTTCCGGACCCGGTGTCCGCGCTACCCGGCAGGCGTGTGCGACCGCGCCCAGCCGGAGCCGCTGGAGTGGGAGCGCGGGCACTTCGTGTCTTGTATCCTGTACGACGAATCCGGGAAGGGACCAGCCGACCACGCGGTGATGTCCCGAGCGGACGGAAGCACATGAGCGACCTCCCCGGGCGCGCGGGCGAAGCAGAGCCCTCCCTTGCTTCAGGTGCGCAGGCTCAGCAAGCACTTCGACCGGATCAAGGGCGTGTTTCGCTCCGTACAGAGCGTGGTGCGCGCGGTGGACGACGTGAGCTTCGACATCGCCCGAAGTGAGCCGCTCGCGCTGGTCGGCGAGAGCGGCTGCGGGAAGACCACCACCGGGCGGTGCATCGTCCTCGCGGTGGAGCCCACCGCCGGGTCGGTCCGGGACCACGCGGACGCCGTGACGAAGGACCTGCTGACCATGGAACGGGACGAAGCTGCTGGCGGTCCGCCGGGAGATCCGCATGGTCTTCCAGGACCCGTTCTCCTCGCTCAACCCGCGGATGACGGTGCTCCGGATCGTGGGCGAGCCTTTGCTCATCAACCGAAGGGTGGAGAGCCGTGAAGAGCTGCAGCAGCGGGTGGCAGACCTGCTGTCGATGGTGCATCTGGACCCCAGGTACATGAACCGCTACCCGCCCGCCTTCTCCGGCGGGCAGCGGTAGCGCATCGCCATCGCCCGCGCCCTGGCGCTCGCGCCGCGGCTGGTCATCGCCGACGAGCCGGTATCCGCCCTCGACGTGTCCGTCCAGGCGCAGGTCCTGACCTGTTGAAGGAGTTGCAGCGCAGCAACGACCTCACCTACCTGTTCATCGCGCACAATCTGGCCGTGGTCCGCTATCAGAGCGACCGCATCGCGGTGATGTACCTCGGCAAGATCGTCGAGCTCTCCACCCGTGACGAGGTGTTCGACCGGCCCCTGCACCCCCACACCGAGTCGCTGCTGGCGGCGGCGCCCGACCCCGACCCGCGCTCCGCGAAAAGACGATCGGCATGATTCAGGGAGAGATCCCCGACCCCGTCGCACACGGTCGCCTGTCATCTGTGGGGCAAGCTGTCGCTGATGGGAGCGGGCGGTGCGGTGTACCCTGCGCGCGACGCTCACGAAGGGTTGGAACATGGGTAGGCTGGTTGGCGGGTGTTGTCTGATCGCGGTGGGGCTGTTCGTGCTGCTCGGATTCACGCAGGCGGAGGTGGACCATGGGTTGGCTACGGTCGTGGCGCTGCTCATCGGGGCAGGGCTGCCCATGGCGGGCGGAGGCTGGTTGATCGTCCAGCACGTCGGCGCCGGGCGGCTCCGTGGCAAGCGGCGGGAGGCGTTGCGGCGCGAAACGCTGGAGGCGGAGGTGCTTCGCTTGGCCGGACGGCACGGGGGCCGGCTCACCGCCGTGGAGGTGGCCGGGGAGCTGGCGGTGTCCCCCGCAACAGCGGATGAGACGTTGCATGCACTCGCGCTGCGGAAGGTGGCGGATCTCGAGATCACCGATTCGGGCGTGCTGGTATACGTGTTCCACGACGTGGTGCACATGTCCGAAAAGAAGCATGCGCGGAGACTGCTGGACTCATGAGCGAGCCTCGTTGGCCCTGTCCGGTCTGTCTCGGGGTCAGGATGGACAAGGTGCGTATGGGCGGATCCGCCGCACCCGGAGGCGCGGGTAGCGGACAGACGCTCACCCTCGACCACTGCACCCGTTGCGGCGGCATGTGGTTCGAGCTGGGCGAGGTCCAGCGGCTCCGCCGCGAACGCCCCGAGACGCTGTGGGCACGCGTGCCGGGCCGTGACCAGAAGCACCGGGCGCAGTGCCACTCCTGCCGCGCCTTCCTGGACCGCGACCGCTCGGTCTGCGGAGCCTGTGGCGCGAAGATCCAGCTCGCCTGCCCGGCCTGCGAGCGCCCCTTGCTGCGGGTGCCGCGTGCCGGCGTCACGCTCGACGTCTGTGCGGCGTGCGAGGGGGTATGGTTCGACCACCATGAGCTCGACGTGATCTGGAAGATGGAACGCAATGCCGTCGCAACTCACGGAGGCGGGCAGAAAATCTCGGAGGTCATCGTCGACGCCCTGCTCTGGGCGAATCCGGACGCGGCGTTCATCGGCGCGGCGACCGCAGCACACATCGCGGACGCCGCGGCCGATACCGCTCCCGCGCTGCTGGAGTCGGTATCCGAGGCGGCCGGAAACGTGTTCGAGTCCCTCGTGGAGATCGTGGCCGGCATCTTCGGATAGACTCGGCGATACTACTTCCCGCCACCTGCGCATCAGGCTCGCCCTGAACTTCGTGAGCGCGGGGCCTTGCTCCACCTCGCGGCCGTGGATAGAATGAGGTCATAAAAGGAATACAGGATATGACCTCGATCGCCGTGAAGGACCTCAAGCGGCCTCGCGAGTTGCGGGACATCCTTGAACGAGCGCGTGAAGTGGTGGTGACGAAGGACGGCCGCCCGTTTGCGATCATGATAGGGGTCGACCCCGAAGGGGCTGACGACACCTTGCGAGAGGTACGACGTGCGCTGTTCTCGACGGCCGTCCTTCGTGCCCGTCGCCGAGCGACCAAGGCCCCCATCAGCTCAGCGGAGATCCAAGCAGAGGTCGATGCCCAGCGTGTGCGTCAGTCGCCATGATCACAGCGGGCTTCGGTCATGAGCCGTCGTCTGGTGCTCGACACGAACGTTCTCGTGTCCGGCATGATCAACCCCTTCGGGGCGCCGGGGCGGATCGTGGACCTGCTGCGCGAGGGGGAACTGGAGCTGACAGTCGATGACCGGATTCTAGCCGAATACTCAGCGGTTCTGAACCGCCGGAAGTTCCGGGCATACTTCACGCTGCAAGAGGTCCGCGACATCCTGGTGTTCCTTGAGCAGAACACGCACTACACGGTTGCCACCACCCATGTCAGCGATCTGCCGGATCTGAAGGACGCCCCATTTCTCGAGGTAGCGCTTGCCGCGGGCGTCCCACTCGTCACCGGCAACGCCGACCACTTTCCCGCGTCCCGGCGCCGCTCGGTGGCGGTCGTGGCGCCGGCGGACTACGTCGAACGTCACGCGGTATAGCCCCTAGGGGAATCGAACCCCTCTTTCGAGAATGAGAGTCTCGCGTCCTAGCCGATAGACGAAGGGGCCGCAGTCTCTGCCCTGAAGTATGGGCATCCGAGCCGAAAAGATCAATCCGGCGCGTCCGGGCTGATCGGCGGCGCCCTCACGGCGTTTCTGCAGACGGGCGGCCATGGCGTGGTCCGGCTGGTACGGCGTCCGCGGCGTCCCCCGACGAGCTCGCCTGGGACCCGGCGAGCGGTCAGATCGACACGGACGCGCTGGAGCCGACCCTGGACGGCGCCATGCGCTGGGAGCTGGGCATCCCCGCGGAGTAGCGCCCCGCCGGCTGACAGAGACAGCGCGCGGCGCGCTACTCCAGGCGGAAGACCTCCTCCAGGAACTGGATGGGCTCCGACTCCTCGAAGTCGAACGATCCCTCCACCATCGTGCTGGTGATCGCGTTCCAGCGCTGGCACGGCTCCGAGGCGGCCAGGTAGCGGAACGCTGCATCCACGTCGTCGCACTCGAAGGTGTAGAAGAACCGGTTGCCGTCACGGTAAATGGAGTAGTCGCTGATGCCGGCCGCGGAGTGCTCCCGCATGATCTCCGGCCACGGCTCGGAGTGCATGCGCACATACTCGTCGATCCGATCCGGCTTGATGCGCCACGTCCACGCGTATCTCATGATCGCGCAGCATCGCAGATCCAGGGCACCGCGTCATGGAGAATCGTCCCGCGCGGAGTCGGTTGGATTGCCGCGCGAGCGGCAACCCAACCGACTCCGCGACAAAGGCGGGGATGGGTCAAGACCCTCGCCTTCGGCGACGGTCTTGGGGCGGCTTGCGCGACGGCGCCGCGACGATGTTCCATGCAAGTCATGGGTACTCACGCATTCACGATAGGCATGTTCATCGGCGAGCTGCCGATCGCCGACCTCGACCGCGCCCTGGAGCGGGTGCGGGCGATCGGTCCCGACCACGTCCTGGTCCACTCGCTGGGGGCCGAAGGCTCGATCGGCGAACTGACCGACGCTCAGGCCGACCGCTTCGGCAAGCGCCTGGAAGCGCACGGCGTGCGGCCGCTGCTGATCGGCGGGAACGTCTTCAAGGAGGTGCACCTGGCCGACCTGGAGATCGACACGATGGCCGAACATCCGCAGTTCAAGCAGCACTTTACGCGGCTGGTGCGGGGCATGCAGATCGGCGACCGGCTCGGCTTCCGCGACGTGTGCACGTTCACCTTCGCTTGGCCGGGCGAATACACCTCACAGGGCCGTGTATCGCCGACGTGGCCGATGCGTTGGGCCACGCGCGGCGGCATCATCGGCAGCACCGACATGGACAAGCTGGAGAAAGGGTTCACGCTGATGCTGGAGCAGGCCGAACGTTACGACGTCAACCTGGTCCTGATGCAGATGCCGTGGAACTACACCAACACCACCGGCAACTTCCGGCGCATCGCCGAGCGGCTGGCCTCGCCGCGCATCCGCGTCATGTGGGGACCGGCCGACAACGTCAACTGCGGCGAGTCCGACTGCGCCACCGCCGGCTTCCGCAACGTGCGTCCCTACGTGCACGGCCTGCACATGAAGGACTTGCGCGTCAACTGCGGCTCCGAGCTCGACTTCACCTACTGCCCGATCGGCGAGGGGCACACCCACTACGAGACGGTGCTGCGCAACCTGCACGAGCACGGCTGCCCGGCCTACCTGTCAGTGGCCAGCCACTACGTGCCGCCCGGCCGCGATCGCAGCGATCCGGAAGCCTGCGAGGAGGCGCTACGCGCCAATTACCGAACGGTCTCGGCGCTGGTCGACAAAGTCACCGCGTGACGTTCAATGTGCGAACAGCTTCTTTACCCGCACGGGAGCGAAAATGCCTCCCTTCCCCACCAGCGTTGGCGCGATGAGCAGTTTCATGGGGTCGCCGTCGTGATCTGGCCGGAGCCAGGGATCTCGCTTTCGTCCAGGGTCGGAGGCGCGCCGGGCTACACACCATCGCCATCGGTGCGGGGCGACCTTGGAGTAGCGCGCCCGCACCGGACCCCCGTAGCGCGTTCGAGACTGAGCGGGCCTCGCCCGCGCACTCAACGCCTGCCGAGCCCTTCCGCGAGGAGTGTGGTAGCAAGCTGATTCAAGCTCACTCCTTCGCTCTCGGCACGTCTGGCAAGTCGCATATGCAGGCTCTTGGGGATACGCTGAACGAACTGGCCGCTGTACGTCCTTGGCGCTGGCGCCTCGCCCTTGTCCTCCAGTTCAGCGGTCATCCATGCTCTCCAGGCATCTCGCGCCTCTGAGATGGCTTGTTCGACGGTCTGACCGTCCGCGATGCAACCGGGAAGATCGGGAATGGATCGCGGCGCGGCATGACACGCGGTGGCTTCGTGGTGTAGGACTCCGCTATCCGAATCGGCATCATCTACGGCGGCCGCTCCGCAGAACACGACGTCTCCCGTCAGTCCGCGTTCAATGTCCTCAACGCGATAGACCGGTCGGCGCATGAGGTGGTCGTGCTGCGCATCGACCGGCACGGCTCCTGGCGGCGCGAGGATCCCGACGCCTTCCTGGCGCGGACCCTGCTCGCGGACGAGCGCGGCGCGGTCCCGACCGGGGGCGCCGAGCTCCCCTTCGGGTCGAACGATCAGCCGCTTTCCGTCCCGGCGCGCCCGATAATATCCGCGCCCGCGGCGCTGCAGAAGCTGGACGTGGTGTTCCCGGTGCTGCACGGCCCGTACGGCGAGGACGGGTCGGTGCAGGGATTGCTGAAGACCGCGGGGATCCCGTTCGCGGGTCCCGGCGTGCTGGCCGCCGCGGTCGGCCTGGACAAGGACGTGATGAAGCGGTTGTTGGTCGGCGCGGGCATCCCGGTGGCCGATTTTCGGGTCGTGCACGCGACCGATCCGCGGCCGGCATGGGATGCGATCGCAGGCGTCTTGGGCGCGCCTGTGTTCGTGAAGCCGGCCAATCTGGGATCGTCGGTCGGCATCCGCAAGGTCTCGGCGGCGGGTGCCTTCGGTGATGCCGTCGAGCAGGCATTCGCTTACGACACCAAGATCATCATCGAGCGCGCCATCGCCGGGCGCGAGATCGAATGCGCGGTGCTGGGCAACGACGATCCGATCGTGTCGGTGCCGGGCGAGGTGATCCCCCACCACGAGTTCTACAGCTACGAGGCGAAGTACCTGGACGAGGACGGGGCCGAGCTCGTGATCCCCGCCGCTATCGAGCCGTCCGTAACCGAGCGCGCCCGGGAGCTGGCTCTGGCCGCCTTTCGCGCCCTCTGCTGCGACGGCATGGGCCGTGTCGACTTTTTTCTACAAGCTGACAGCACGCTGTTGGTGAACGAGTTGAACACCATTCCGGGCTTCACTCGTATCAGCATGTATCCGAAATTGTGGGATGCGTCCGGTATTCCGTACGCCGAGTTGATCGAGCGCCTGCTGAAGCTGGGTATCGAGCGGTACGAGCGGGAGCGCGGGCTCCGTTGCGACTGACGGGTTGCGACTGACGGTTGCGACTGACCGGGGGTGCGAGGGGACGGGAACTGCAGGGCAGTTCCCGTCGGATTACATCGCCACCAAGTCCTTGATCTTCATCAACCGGCTGATGTTGCCGCGCTCCAACTCCTGCAACTTGGCGCTGATGGACTTGATGGTGTCCGCCTGCTGCGGGATCAGCACGTACTCCAGCGCGTTCACGCGGCGCCGCGTACGCTCGATCTCGTCGGCCACCAGCTCGATCGTCTTCTCGATCTCCGCCAGCTCGACCATGCGCTGCAATGTCTCGCGCAGCGCGCCCATGGCGTCGTCCAGGTCGCTGGTGGTTTCATCGATCCCGTAGGAGATCATGTTGCCTTCGATCGAGAAGTCGAACACCGGGACGTGCACGTTCATGATCATGCGTTCCCGCATGGACAGCCGCGCTTCGCACTCCGGGAACGCCAGCGCCGCCCGGTACAGCGGCGCCGGCATGGACGCCGACGCCATGATGAAGCGCTTGAACAGCTCGGCGATCTCCGCGTCCACTTCCTTGCGCAGCGTCTGGTAGCGGCGCACGATCTCCGTGAAGTCCTGCAGCAACCCCTCGAGCTTGTCCTTGAGCAGCTTGTGTCCGCGCTGGGCCACCACCTGTTTCTTCTTCAGGCGCAGCAGCTCCATCCGGTTCGGACTGACCGCGATCGCCATCGGACGCTCCCCCGCTCTCCGCCGGCGAGCCTACGCGCCCGCCGCCGCTGCCGCCGGTGCGGCCTGCTCGGCGTCCAGGTACTTCTCGATGTGCTCTGCGTCGACGCGTTTCAACTCGGCCCGCGGCAGCAGGCTCAGCAATCGCCAGCCGATGCGCAGCGTGTCCTCGATGGAGCGGTTCTCGTAGAAGCCCTGGTTCACGTACTCGCGCTCGAACCGGTCGGCGAACGTGACGTACTGGCGGTCCACCTCGCTCAGAGATGCCTCTCCCAGCACCATCGCCAGCTCGCGCATTTCGTTGCCGCGCGCGTAGGCGGCGAAGAGCTGATTGGCGACGCCCTGATGGTCTTCGCGCGTCTTGCCCTCACCTATCCCTTTCTGCATGAGACGCGACAGTGACGGCGACACGTTGATCGGCGGCAGGATGCCCTTTCGATACAAGGACCGCTCCAGGAAGATCTGCCCCTCGGTGATGTAGCCGGTCAGGTCGGGGATGGGATGCGTGCGGTCGTCCTCCGGCATGGTCAGGATCGGGAACTGCGTGATCGATCCATTCTTCCCCTTGATGCGGCCGGCGCGCTCGTAGATCTGCGACAGGTCGGTGTACATGTAGCCGGGGTAGCCGCGGCGGCCGGGCACCTCCTTGCGGGCGGCCGACACCTCGCGCAGCGCCTCGCAGTAGTTGGTCATGTCGGTGAGGATGACCAGCACGTGCATGCCGTGCTCGAACGCCAGGAACTCGGCCGTGGTCAGCGCCACGCGCGGGATGGAGATGCGCTCTACCACCGGATCGTCGGCCAGGTTGATGAACAGCACGGCGCGCTCGATGGCGCCGGTGCGCTCGAAGTCTTCGCGGAAGAAGTTGGCTTCCTCGAACGTGATGCCCATGGCCGCGAACACCACCGCGAAGTCTCCCGAGTCGCCCAGCGTGCGCGCCTGGCGGGCGATCTGTGCGGCGAGCTGCGAGTGCGGCAGGCCCGACCCGGAGAAGATCGGCAGCTTCTGGCCCCGGACCAGCGTGAAGTTGCCGTCGATGGCGGATATCCCGGTCTGGATGAACTCGGACGGAAAGTCGCGGCTGAACGGATTGATCGGCGACCCGGAGATGTCCCGGAACGCTTCCGGCACGATCTCCCCGGAATCGTCGATCGGTTCTCCGACGCCGTCGAGGATGCGTCCCAGCATCTCGCGGGCCACGCGCGCGCGCATGCTCTTGCCGAGGAAGCGCACGGTGGCCTCGCCGGTGCCGATGCCCTGCGACGATTCGAAGAGCTGCACCAGGGCGCGGCCCGTGGAGGCTTCCAATACCTGACCGCGGCGGATGCTGCCGTCGGCCAACTCCACCTCGGCGAGTTCCCCGAACTTGACGTCCTCTATTCTGTCGACGATCAGCAGCGGGCCTTCCAGCCCTTCGACGGTACGGTACTCGCGGATCATCTGCTCCCCTCACCGGTCCTCGCCATCTCGGCCCCGGCTGCGGCAGCCCCCTCTCCGGAAGCCCCGTCTCCGGAAGCATGGCCGAGCGACGCGATGTCTTGCTTGATCTCGTCCTGGAGCTCGGCGAGCGACTCCCGCTCCTGCTCCGGCACGAACTTCATGCGGCCGATCCGTTCGCGGATCGGCCGTTCGACGACGCCGTTGATGTCGGCGCCGCGCTCCAGCGCCTCCAGCCCCTGCTGGTGAAAGCACAGGATGGTGCGCAGCATCAGGCGCTGCTTGTCGAGCGACGAGTAGGTGTCCACGTCGTGGAACGCGTTCTGCTGCAGAAAGTCCTCGCGCAGCGACCGCGCGGTCTCCAGCACCAGCCGGTCCTGCGCGGAAACCGAGTCGATGCCGACCAGCCGCACGATCTCCTGCAGCTCCGACTCTTCCTGCAGCAGCCGCAGCGCCTCGGCGCGGTCGGACAGGAAGGCGGGCGAGACCTCGGTGTCGTAGAAGCGGCCCATCGCATCGGAGTACAGGGAGTAGGAGGTCAGCCAGTCCACCGACGGGAAATGGCGCGCGTAAGCCAGCCGCGCCTCCAGCGACCAGAACACGCGCACCTCGCGCAGGGTCCCCTGCACGACCGGATCGGACAGGTCGCCCCCCGGCGGCGACACGGCGCCGATCACCGACAGCGAGCACAGCTCCTCCGAGCCCATCGGGATCACCTTGCCGGCCCGTTCGTAGAACTCCGCAATCCGTGAGGACAGGTAGGCGGGATACCCCTCCTCACCCGGCATCTCTTCCAGCCGCCCGGAGATTTCGCGCATTGCCTCCGCCCACCGCGAGGTGGAGTCGGCCATCAGGGCCACGTCGTAGCCCATGTCGCGGAAGTACTCGGCCAGCGTGATGCCGGTGAACACCGACGCCTCGCGGGCAGCGACCGGCATGTTGGAGGTGTTGGCGATCAGCACGGTGCGCTCCATGAGCGGCCGCCCGGACTTGGGGTCGGTCAGCTCCGGAAACTCCAGCAGCACGTCGGTCATCTCGTTGCCACGCTCGCCGCAGCCGACGTAGACGATGATGTCGGCGTCCGCCCACTTGGAGAGCTGGTGCTGGACGACCGTCTTGCCGGATCCGAACGGTCCCGGGACGCACGCGGTACCGCCCTTGGCCAGCGGGAAGAAGGTGTCGACCACCCGCTGGCCGGTGACCAGCGGCGTGTCCGGGTTGACCTTGCGCCGGTACGGACGGCCGATGCGGACCGGCCAGCGATGCGCGAGGCGCAGCTCGTGGGTAGTCCCCAAGTCGTCGGTCAGCGTGCCGATCACGTCCTGCACGGTGAACGAGCCGGAACGCAGGCCGCTGAGCGTGCCGGACAGCCCGGGCGGCACCATGATCCAGTGCTTGACGATCTGGGTTTCCTGGACCCAGCCGAGCCGCTGTCCAGAGCTCACCCGCTCGCCGCTGCTCGCCGTCGCGTTGAACTCCCAGATGCGCTCCTGATCGATCGGAGGCGCCTCGATACCGCGGGCGATGAACTCGCCGTGGTCGCCGGCGATCACGTCGAGCGGTCGCTGGACGCCGTCGTAGATCTGCTCGATGAGGCCGGGACCAAGCTCGACCGAGAGCTGCGTGCCGGTGCTTGCCACCTGCTCCCCCGGACCGATGCCGCCGGTTTCCTCGTAGACCTGGATCGACACGCGCTCGCCCTCGATGCCGATGATCTCACCGAACAAGCCCGCGTCGCCGACCTTGACCACCTCGTACATGATCGGGTTGTCCAGGCCCTGCGCCTGCACCAGAGGGCCCGATACCCGCGTGATGATCCCAGCCATTTCCTGTGTGTTCTCCCCTATCTCCGTAGTGTCAGCGCGCGCCGAGCAGATCGATGCCGATCGCCCGTTCCACGGCATGGCGGATTCGCTCATAGCCGATGCCGCGGGTCCCCGACTGGTCGGGGACGATGATGATCGCCGGCACGGCGCCGGTCTCTATGCGTTCTACGGCATCGAACAGCGGTTCGGCAAGCTGTTCGGTGATGAAGATGATCGCGTACTCGCCGCTTCGCGCCAGATCGGTCAGCACGCTCAGCGTCTGCGCCGGATCGTCCGGATCCTGTGCGAAGCCCTGCACGCCGCCGGCCGCGAAGCCGGCCACCGTGGAGGCGTCGCCGATCATGGCGATCCTGTAGGTCGCCCCGGTGGAGTGAGCCCCGGTGGAGTGAGCCACGGTCAACCGAACCCCAGGTTGAGCCTGACCGCCTGCGCGTCGGAGGACAGCTCGCGCAGCGCGCCCAGACAGGCGATGCGGAAGTTGGCCAGATCGGTGAGCTTGCGGCGCACGAAGTAGTAGGCGTACTCGATCGAGGCCGGCGCGTACCGGAAGGCTCCGAGCCGCCCGGTGAGCCCGGTCTGCAGCCGCAGGATCGCTTCCCGCGTGCCCGCGCCCTGGCCCAGCGCCTGCACGGCCGCGGTCAGGAGCGGACGCGCGAACACGCGCATCTGCGCCCATTCGCCGGTGGGGCTGTCGAACAGCTCCTGCAGCCGCGCCTGTTCCGGCAGACCGTGCGAGCCCCAGCGGACGATCCGCCACGGAAGCCCGGCGTCCTTGCCGCGCATGATCGTCTCGGCGACCGCTAGGTCGCTCCAGTCGGCCAGGATCGCGGCCAGCGCAGGCGACCGCCGGGCGGCGATGTCGACCAGCAGCAGGCTTCGCGAGCGGTCCATCGCCAGCTCCAGCGCCTGCGGCGAGCGATCGGACTGGTAGTACGCGGTCAGGCCGACACGGACGGACGGCAGGTACCGGTCCGGTACCCGTGCCGTCGACAGCTCGCCGACCTCCGCCAGCACGTCGGCGGTGACCAGCGCCGTGGGCTGAAACAGATCGGTTGCCTGCTCGCCGCGCAGGTGGCCGAGCAGCGCCGTCTTGAGATTGTGTATGTCGAGTGGCGCGGCGACCAGCTCGGCCAGCTCCGGGACCGGCGCATGCTCGGCGACGACCTTCCAGAGTCCTGCCAGCTCTTCCGTGGCGGCCCGTTCGATACCGGCGTCGGTGGGATCGGCGCCGACCACCCGGGCGAAGCGGCACGGCGGCAGCGCCGCGACTACCTCGTCCATGCTGCGCGCGGACACCAGCTCCCGCGCCAGGGACTCGTCACCCAACTCGCGCTCCCGGCACTTCAGGAGCCCGGTCAGGAAGTTGAAATCGCGCTCGGTCCGCTGCATCGGTCGCTCAGGCGCTCCCGGCCCCGGCCCCGGCAGTGTCGGCCCCGGCAGTGTTTGCCCCGGCAGTGTTGGCTCCGAACAGGAGCTGCGCTGCCTCGATCTCGGTGTCTTCCTGTAGTTGGCGGAAGGTCTGGTCGAGCGTGCAATTGAGGCGCTCCTCCGCACGACCGGCAGGGCCGCGCTCGATGATGAACCCGGCGCGGAACTTCCCCCGCTCCTCGGCGAGCGTCACGCCGTGCCGGGACAGCAGGTCGCTCAGTTCGCCGGCGAAGCGGTCCGCTTCGCGCTGCGACACGACCAGCCGGTCGCCGGGCTTGGCATGCTGGCGCAACTGCCCGTCCAGGTAAGCGCGGTAGGCGTCCCCGGAGCTCACCTGCTCCCACGCATCGCGGTACAGGTCGTCGATCAGGCGCCGGCGCAGCGACACCAGTTGCTTGTTCTGCTCCAGGCGCGCACCCGACAGCCGTTGTCGCAGCCCGTCTTCGGCCTGCCGATTCTCCCGCTCGCGGCGCTCTTCGATGCTGCGCGTGAGCTCGTTCAGACCCTGCCGATACCGTTCGTCGTAGTCCGCCTGCGTGGCCTGCAGAACCTGCTCGCCGCGCTCGCGCGCGCTGGCCAGGATCTGCTCGACGAGATTGTCGCTGGCCATCTTCAGACGAAGGGCGGGATGGCGACCTGCAGGATGATCAGGGTGGCGATCAGCGCGAACAAGCCGAAGGTCTCCACCATGACCGGCAGGATCAACGCGCGTCCGAACGTGTCCGGCTTCTTGGCCACCGCGCCCATCGAAGCGACCGCCACCTTGCCCTGCCAGATCGGCGATATCAGCTCGCCGAACATCGCCGGCACACAGGCCGCGAAAACCCACAGACCGCGCTCCAGGTCGAGGTCCAGCACGGCGTTGCCGCTGAGGGCCTCGAGCTTGAGCAGCACCAGTATCGCCACGACCAGGCCGTAGATCGCCTGCGTCGCCGGCAGCGCCTGCAGGATCAGCATCAGGCCGAAGCGGTCGGGATCCTCGGAGATGACGCCGCCGGCCATCTCGCCGGCCAAGCCGACGCCTACCGACGATCCATACGCCGCCAGACCGGCGGCCATAGCCCCGCCGAGCAGGGCGATCGCAAAGCCGAGAGAGATCTCCATCCGTGCCTCCTTAGGTCACCGATTCATCATGGTGTCGATGATTCGATAGTGTTTGCTCTCGCCGCGCAGCGGGCTGAACGCGCGGCCGCCCGCCGGGAAGTAGCGCTGGAAAGATTCCAGGTAGTTCAATCGCAGCGAGTGTACGAAGGCCCCCAGCATGCTGAGGACCAGGTTCAAAACGTGGAACAGGACGACGATGAGGCTGCCGACGAGCACGCCGATCACCATCGCCGCGCCGCCGTCGGCGGCGAAGAACAGGCCGCCCATGAGGTTGCCGACCTGGCCGATGAAGGCCGAGGTCAGGGCGAGAATTCCCAGCCGCATGTAGGACAGTATGTCCGAGAAGAAGCCCACCAGACCGTAGTAGCCGACGATCCCGTACAGGGAGACGATGCCGGTCAGGATGCGGCCGATGCGCCCGCCCTCGCGGACCCCGAATAGCACTACCAGAGCAGCGGAAGCCGCGAGCAGCACGGTGGAAGGCGTTTCCAGGGCGGTCACTCCGGTGGCCTTTACGGCGATCCAGAGGAGCAGCGTCACCAGCAGCGCAAGCCACGATCCCTGCTCCAGTACCGCGTCCCGCCGCTGACCGGACTTCCAGACGTTGATCAGCCCGGCGACGATCGAAGCGAGCTGGAAGACCACGCCGACGCCGATGGAGAACCCCATCAGCGGCACGATGTCCCGCGTCGGGGAGATCAGCGGCAGCGCGCCCAGCACCTTGGTCCCAGCCTCGTGATCGTACCCCGGGCTGGCCCCGAAGAAGCTCCAGGTGAGCACGCCCACCACGATCGCGGCGATGCCGGTGATCACGAACATGCGCAGGAACAGGCGCGTTTCGCCGGCAGACTCGTACCGGCGCATCAGCCACAGGGCAAGCAGCACCTGCAGCAGCCCATAGCCGGCGTCGCCGAGCGCCAGGGAGTAGAACAGCGTCATCGCCACCGCCACGAACGGGGTCGGGTCGATGCCGAAGTACTTCGGCATGCCGAACATGCGGATCAGGAACTCGAAGGGGCGGATCAGCGTGCGGTTGCTCAGGTCCACCGGTGGATCGTCCGCCGTGTCGGGCGCGGAGAAGCGAGCCCGCGCGCCGGGACAGGTCTGTGACAGCACCAGGCGCAGGGGATCGGCATGCTCGCTGCGCACCCAGCCGGTCAGGACCGCGGCGCGCTGGGAGTAGTACAGGCGGCGGCGCGCTTCCTGTTCGGCACGCTTGCCGGACGCTGCGTCGGCGTGGGCCAGGATCGCGCCACGGTAGCGCTCGGAGGCCGTGACGAACTTGCGCCGCTGTTCGGCGAGCTGGGCGTCGATCTCCGCCAGGCGGGCGTCGGCCGCGGCGAGCGCCGCGGCGGGGGGCATGTCGTCACCGGGCAGGTCGACCACCTCGCTCCGGTGTCGGCGCAGTCCGTCCTGGGCGGCGGTGAGGTGTTCGTTCAGGACCGCCAGCACGCCGTGGCTTTCGCGCTTGCCGGCCGAGACCGGCACGTACGCCGCCGACGTGCCCAGAGCGCCGCCGGCGGCGGCCACGGTCAGGACATCGTCCGTGCCCGGGATCCTCACGGGAAGCAGCGTGGTGTGGCGTCCCGAGGGCAGGTCGGCCAGGCTCAGCTCCAGCGGCTGCCAGGGTTCGAGGTTGGCCCGGCGCTGCTGCAGCAGCGCCTGTTCCGAGAGCGACTGCTCATAGCGGCCGAGCTCCGCGCCAAGCCGGCGGCGCAACTCGGCGACGTCGACGCTGTCGACCAGATGGGTGAGCTGGTCGCGGGTGCGCGGCGGCGGGGAGCCGAAGAACTCCTCCAGCAACCCCTTCTTGAGCGGAGCGAAGCGCTGGAAGAGCTGCAGCAGAAAGTCTATGTCGGCCTGCCCTCCCGTGGCGCCCGTGGGCGCGGAAGGCGGTTCCGCCTCGTGCCCGGCGAGCTCTTCGTCGAGATCTTCGTGGATGTCGTCGACATGCAGCAGCCCGGAGCGCTCCAATCCGGACAGAGCTCGATCCAGGTCGTCCTTCGGCAGGACGACCTCCACCTTGGTGAGGTCTGCGATGGCCACGCGCCGACTACCGCTACAGTGCCTTCAGGATGAGCTGCAGTGCCGCATCGTGGTGGCTGCGAGCCGATGCTTCCGCCGCTTCGCGCTGCGCGCGCCCGGCAGCGACGATCGTTTCCCGCTCGGCGTGGAACTGCCGGTCGAGCTCGGAGGCGCGCCGGCGGAGCTCGCCATCGAGCTCATCGGTGAACTCCTGTCGGCGTTCGTCGAGTCTGGTGGTCACGGAGGCAAGCAGCTCGGCGGCTTTGGTACGGTAATCCTGTTCGATGCGCTCGGCGTCTTCCTCCGCCTTTTTCACGTCTTTGAGAACGTCCATCGTACCGAGCTCCAAGTGGATGTTTTGCCTAAAGGGGAATCAGGCGGTTGGTGCCCGTAATATCGCCGATGCCTCCGTTTGCGTCAACCCTACCACCGGACCTTCAGATCCACCGGCCCGCTCTCCGTGAGGTAGTCGGCCAGCGATCGGGAGAAACGCGCGGTGCGGCCGTCGGCGTCGATCGTGGCTCCGTCGGCCGCCTGGATGCGGGCAGGCGCCACGACCACGAATGTCACCCGGGAGTCGCCTGCCAGGTTGCGCACGAGCTCGATCATCGCCTCCTCGGGGGCGTCCTGACTCGCCCGTGCGGGAATCACCCGCTGTGACAGCTCGGCTCCGCCGTCGCCGTCGGCGACGAACGACACGGGCAACTCCGCGAAGCCGGGGACGGCGCGCAGCGCATCGATGCTGTCGAAGTCGATCCGGGCGCGGATCAGTACCGCGCCTTCGTCGTCCGTGCGCCGGAACCGGCGCAGGCGGACACCGTCCGCGCCGGCGAGCGCCGCCTCGAAGTCGGCGCGGGCGATCGGCAGCGGCACGACCGGCACGCCGTCGACCGAGTCCAGTAAGGTGGTCGCCTCCTGCGGCAGGCGATAGCTGAGCTCCAGGCGGCCGGCGCCGTCGCGCCGCATGACGAAGCGCATCTCGATGTCGACGCAGGAGGTCAGCGTGACGGCGGCCAGGCAGACGACCGCCAGACACCGGAACGCGCTCAACTCGGGACTCCGTCGGCGCAGCTCTGCAGCGCCAGATAGCTCTGACGGCAGACCCAGGCATCCGTGGCCGCATAGCGCTGCTGCGCGGGGCTCAGCCGGCGTGCCGCCCAGTTCGACACCTGAGCGCTCTTGGAGATGCGCATGCCAAGAAAGTGCGCGGCCTGCCCGCGCACGCTGCTCGGGGTGAAGCCTGCCTCGCGCACGATGCGGCCCACGTCGACGATCCCTCGGGGTTGTACCCCATAGAGCTTGCGCAGCGCGCGCAGTTCGTCGGCCGGGGCCTGCGCGGCCTTGACGATCCGCTCGCACTCCAGGAGGGCGCGCAGCGGGGGCGGCACCCCGGCCCAGCGAAGCTGCACCAGCACCGCATTGTCGGCGGAGGCGAGCTGCAGGACCGCGACCGGATGCCGCTCGCCGCGCCGAAACGAAGGGCGGGTTTCGGTGTCCAGCCCCAGGACGGAGACACCGTCCAGCCCCGTGAGCGCGTCCTCCACCGCGTCCGGCGAGTCGGCGACCCGGATCGTGCCGGGAAACCAGCCGAGCGGCAGGGCCGCGATCTGCGCCTTGTCGAGGGTGCGGGGCGGGCGGCTACCGTCCGCCGGGCGCATCGACCGGGAACCGCAGCAGCTCGACGTCGAAGATCAGGTAGGCCCCTGGCGGGATCCCCGCCTGCGGGACGCCGCGGTCGCCGTAGCCGAGCTCCGGCGGCACGATCAGCGTGCGCCGCTCTCCCTGCCGCATGTCCTGCAGGGCTTCCTGCCACCCGGGGATCACCTGGTTGACCCGGAATGCCGCGGGGCTGCCACGGTCGCGCGAGCTGTCGAACACCTTGCCGTCCAGCAGGCTGCCGACGTAGTGGACTTCCACGTATGTGTCGGGCTTCGGCCGTTCGTCTCCCTTACCAGCTTTCTCGACCAGGAACCGCAGGCCGGTCTCAGTCACCGTCGCCCCGGGCCAGCGGCGGCGCACCTCGGCGTCCATCTCCGCGCGGGCCGCGGACGCCATCTCGGCCGCCCGTTCCGGGGCGCTTCCGCGCAGCTCGTCGAACATGCGCTGGTCGACCCGAAAAGCCTCCGCCGACGGACCCGAACGGATGATGCGCACCGTCTCGATCTTGTCGCCCTGGCGTACGGCGTCGACGACGTCCTGACCGGATACCACGTAGCCGAACACGGCGTGGCGGCCGTCGAGCCACGGCGTCTCGACGTGGGTGATGAAGAACTGGCTGCCGTTGGTGTTCGGGCCGGCGTTCGCCATCGACAGGGTGCCGGGGCGGTCGTGGCGCAGCGACGGATGAATCTCGTCCGCGAACTGATAGCCGGGGCCGCCGCGACCGGTGCCGGTCGGGTCGCCGCCCTGGATCATGAATTCGTCGATCACGCGGTGAAAGGTCAGTCCGTCGTAGTACCTCCCCGCGTCCTTGCCGGTGAATTGGATCGTTCCTTCCGCCAAGCCGACGAAGTTGGCGACCGTCAGCGGCACCCGGTCGTGCTCCAGGCGCAGGACGATCGTCCCCCGGTTGGTCTCCATCTCGGCATACAGGCCGGGACCCAGGTCGGCCGCTGCGCCGCCGTCGTCCGCCTGGCAGGCGACGGCCAGCATGGCCGCCAGACCGGCGCTGCCGAGCCGCGCCCCCAACCGCTGGCGGGCGGCCCTACGATCTCTCTGCAATGCATTACGTTCGTTCACGCCCGCCATTCTAAGGCAGACCGGCAACGGCCGCGACAGGCAATGAGTCGAGCCGTCTGTTTGACGGCGAGCGCGCCGATCACCGACGCTGCCGCCATGCCGGAACCAACGACGTCACGACTCCAGGGCAAGGTCGCCGTCGTCACGGGAGGCGGGCGCGGCATCGGCCGCGCCATCGCCTGCGCCTTCGCCGCCGAAGGGGCGGATCTGCTACTCGCCGCGCGCAGTGCCAAGGAACTGGATGCGGCTGCCGATGAGATCCGTGCTCTCGGGCGCAGGGTGCTCTCGGTGCCTGCCGACGTCACCCTGCGCCCATCGGTGGACGCCTTGGCCGGCGCCGTCCGCACGGAGTTCGGCCGTCTCGACATTCTGGTCAACAACGCGGGCGGGGGCCTGGAGCACCAGGGCATTCTGGCGAGTGACCCTGATCTCTGGGTCGAAGACCTCACGGTCAACTGCATCAGCGCCTACCTGGTGTCGCGCGCGCTGCTGCCGCTGATGATCGCCTCCGGGGGCGGCAGGGTGATCAACGTGGGCTCGGGCATGGGTCACCGGCCCACGGCGAGCGGCGCCGCCTATCACGTGGGCAAGGCCGGCCTGTGGATGTTCACCCGGTGTCTGGCCGAAGAGGTGTGGCACCACAACATCACGGTCAACGAGCTCATTCCCGGCCCCGTCGCCACCAGGCTCACTGCCTCGAGCGGGCCGCCGCCCTATGCCGACAGCGAGGTGATCAAGGACCCCGAGGATGTGGCCCCCCTGGCGCTGTTCCTGGCCACCCAACCGGATCACGGACCGACCGCGCAGAGCTTCAGCCTGACCCGCCGTCCGCTATAGCGCGGATAGCCGCCGGATTCAGTCGCGGCTGAGGGTGTCTGAGGCCGGCTGGGCGGTGGGGACGCGGATGCCGGCGGCGACCACCGCGGTCGCCACTGCGATCACCGCCGCGGCCAGAAACACGGATTCGTAGCCGAACGCCTTCCAGAGCACGCCGCCGGCCAGCGGCACCGACATCGAGAAGACATGGTCGATCGTCACGCCCATCGACAGCGTCGGCGACAGATCGGAGCCGCGAGCCACGCTGCCGGCGTAGACCGCGCGGGCGGAGCCTGCGAAGAACAGCAGGTGGTCGAGCACGTAGGTGGCGCCGACCACGACGATCGCCACACCGGGGGTGAACAGGTGCTCGGCGAATCCGTACAGCAGGCAGACCACCAGCAGGATCAGCGCGTCGACGGTCAGGGTGAGCCGTGGCCCGACGCGGTCGATGACCGCGCCGATCAGCGGCTGCGTGACCAGCCCAGCCGCCGAGAACACGAACCAGAGGAGTGCCACGGTGCTGAGCGGCTGTTCGTACACCGTCACCAACGCCCACAGTGCGAACGTGATGAACACCTGCTTGCGCGCTCCGAACAACGCGCACAGCAGGTAGTAGCGGCTGAATCTCCGCTCGAACCGCAAGCGCCGGCGCGTGCCGCGCGCGCTCGGATGCCCGCGGGTGGCGGCGATGATGAGCACCGCGGCCGCCAACGACAGCGCCGCCCCCGCGATGAAGTACGGCCGGTAGCCGACGTCGAACAGCTTCCCGATCACCAGGATCGCGAGCGCGGCGACCAGCGCGGCGATGGTGCGCCAGAAGGCGACCCAGCCGAGCCGTCGCCCGGCGCCGTCCAACCCGCCGGACTCGATGACGATCGACTGTTCCATCACCATGGCCAGATGCATGCCGGCGCTGTGCACCATCATCAGGCCGATCAGCGGCAGGGCCGGAGCCAGGCCGGCGACCGAGTCCGGGATGACGCGCGGCGGCAGCAGCGCCAGCGCCGTCATGCCGACGGCGGTGATCGTCGCGGCCAAACCGAACAGGCGCCGTTCGGTTGCCGCACCCAGCAGCACCGCATAGAACACCACGGCGAATCCCTGCGACTCGCGCGGAAACTCCAGGAAGCTGCGGAAGCCGGCGCCCATCTGGAATCGGCCGCGCAGGTAGTGCGGGAAGTTGATCTCGAACATGGTCAGGCCCGCCGCGAACAGCGCGAACGCGCCGATCACCAGCACGAAGCGCGTGTCGGCCGCGGCGTGCCGGGCGCTCAGAGGAAGGCGATGGACCAAGAGCGGAGCTGCAGACGACGGTATTGGGGTTAGGCCAAGTCGATGCTTGCGGCGCCCAGGATCTCCAGGGTGACCGCGTCGTGGACGATGGCGATTACGGATGCCATCGCCGGGTCGACCTCGTCCGGAATCTCCATCTCGGTCGTCCCGGTCGCCTCTCGCCCGATGCGTCCCAGGTCGTGGAGCGCGCGGGCGACCTCGTCATGGCGCAGCGTCTTGCCGGCGTTCTCGCCACGGGGCACGTGGTTGCCGAGGTCGCGCTCGACGACGATCAACAGCATGGCCGCCCGTCGCGGCGCATCGCTGACCGCGTAGGTCACCTTCAGCGATCCGTCCACGAGGTCGGCGCTGAGGGCCACCTCCGCTTCTGCCGGCTCCTGGAGCGCCGACGCCACGGAGTCGAACACGAGCTGCTTGCGCTGAGCGGGCCGCACGACGGTGGTGCCGTTGACGATGATCTGTGGAGTATAGGGACCACGCGCACCGAACACGCGGGCGTAGCGCCGTTGGCGCTGCGAGTACTCCGGATCGCCGAACGGGTCGACCCAGCCCAACCGGTCCCAATAGTCGACGTGCCACTCGATCGGAAAGATGCGCAGTCCGGACTCGCGCGCGTGGGCGCTCAAGTCGCGCAGCACCGCCTCGGCTCCGGGGCACGAGTTGCATCCCTGCGAGGTGAACAGCTCCACCACCGCGAACGGTTCGGCCGCGGCGATGCCGCCGGAGGTCATCGCGAGGAGCAGGGCCAGCAGCGCGTTTCGCACGCGGTTCATGCGTCGGGCTCCGCGGCATCAAGCATCCGAACCGCCTCGCGCACCCGTTCGGGCGCGACCGGCGCCGGTACCGGCAGATCGCCCACGGCTCAGCCGCCGCTCACGGCCGGAACGAACAGGATCCGCTCCGCCTGGTCGATCCGCTTCAGCGACGCCGCGCGGAGGTTGTCGGCGACGATGTCGCCGTCCACGGCCACGGCCGAGGTCAGTCGCAGCTCCCGCCCGAGGCCGGGAAACTGCGTGTCCAACTCTTCGATCAGCGCGCGCACGGTCGGCGCCGAGCTCTCCACCTCGCCCACGCCACCCGTGAACGTTCGGAAGCGAGTCGGAATCTCGACCCGCACGACGCTACGCCAACCCCGGCCCTACCCGGCCGCAGCCGCCTGCGGTGAGCGGGCCTTCGCCTTGAGCTCCGCCAGCACGCGCGGCGGCGACATCGGGCACGCGGTCATGCGGACGCCGACCGCCGCGTGGACGGCGTTGGCGACCGCGGCGAGGGGCGGGACGATCGGCACCTCGCCCACGCCGCGTACCCCATAGGGATGGCGGGGGTTGGGCACTTCCACGATCACCGTGTCGATCATGGGCAGGTCGAGGGCGACCGGCATGCGGTAGTCCAGGAAGCCGGCGTTCTCCATCACGCCGTCGGCGTTGAAGATGTACTCCTCGTTGATCGCCCAGCCGATGCCCTGCGCGGCGCCGCCCTGCATCTGTCCCTCCACGTACGAGGGGTGCAGCGCCTTGCCGGCGTCCTGACAGACCGTGTAGCGGGTGACCAGCACCCGGCCCGTCTCCGCGTCGACTTCGACGTCGGCGATGTGGACTCCGAAGGCGGCCGCCGCCCCCGGTGCGTTGAACGAGTTGGCGGCGGTGATCATGCCGCCGGTGGCGTGCGCCTCCGCGACGATCTCCTTCAGGGTCAGCTCCTTGCCTTCGCCGGTGAGGACCGCCTTGCCGTCGGACCACTCGACCTGGTCGGCGTCCACCTCCCAGATCTTGGCCGCGCATTCGCGCATCTGCTTGATCGCATCGCGGCAGGCGTTAGCAACCGCCCAGCCGGTGGCGTAGGCGACGCGGCTGCCGCCGGTCACGCCCGTATAGCCGACCGACTCGGTGTCCGCCACCTGCGGGCGCACCTTGTCGACCGGGATGCCCAGCTCCTCGGAGACGATCATCGCCATCACCGCGCGCGTGCCGCCGATGTCGGGGCTGCCCTCGCCGACCGAGGCGGTGCCGTCCTCGTTGATCTGCAGCGTCGCGGAGGAAAGGCCGCCCGCGTTCATCCACCATCCGGCGGCGACGCCGCGGCCCTGGTTGGGCCCGAGCGGCGCGCTGTAGTGTTCGTGTGACTGCGCGGCCTCCAGCGTCTCCTTCAGGCCGATAACAGGCCACTCCACGCCGGTGGCGTTCACCACGCCCTCGGTGGCCGCGTTGCGCAAGCGGATGTCCATCGACTCGATGCCGAGGTTCTCGGCGATCTCCTCCAGGATGGTCTCCGCGGAAAAGGTGGCGTTGGGCGCGCCCGGCGCCCGGTAGGCGGTCGAGCGCGGCTTGTTCACGCACACGTCGTAGCCTTCGATCTTGAGGTTCGCCAGATCATACGGCGCGAAGATGCCCATCATGCCCGCTCCGACCGCGGAGCCCGGGAAGGCGCCCGCCTCGTACGCCATGTAGGCGTAGCCGGCGGTCAGGCGGCCGTCCCTGGTGGCGCCGAGCTTGCAGCGGATGTAGGAGGCAGGCGCCGGACCCGAGGCGCGGAACACCTCGTCGCGGGTCATGACCAGCTTCACGGGACGATCGGACTTGCGCGACAGCAGGATGCCCACCGGCTCCAGGTAGACGGTGGTCTTGCCGCCAAACCCGCCGCCGATCTCGGCGGGCAGCACCTTGATCTGGGAGATGTCCATGTGCAGGAGCTGGGCGGACAGCTCGCGGATCATGAAGTGGCCCTGGCTGGAAGCCCAGATCGTCACCTGACCGTCCTCGCTGGTGCGCACCACCGCGGCGTGCGGCTCGATGTAGCCCTGATGGACCGTGTTCACGGTGTGCTCGCGCTCGATCACCACGTCGGCCTCCGCGAACCCGGCCTCGATGTCGCCCAGCTCGTAGATCGAGTAGCTGGCGATGTTGGTGGGGCGGTCGGGAGCGTCGGCGAGGCCCTTGGTGCGCATCGACTCGTGCAGCACCGGCGCGTCGTCCAGCATGGCGTCGCGGACGTCGAGCACCGGCGCCAGCACGTCGTACTCGACGACGATCGCCTGCACGGCCTCCTCCGCCTGCCGCAGGGTGGTGGCTGCCACGGCCGCGATCGCGTGGCCGTGATAGAGCGCCTTGTCCTGCGCCATCACGTTGCGGGAAAGGTCGGAGTAGTCGGCGGGTGTCTCTCCGGACTCGGCGATGCCGATCGGCGGCGGCGGAAAATCGGCGCCGGTGATCACCGCCTTGACGCCGGCCATCGCCTCCGCTTTGGAGGTGTCGATGGACAGGATCCGCGCGTGCGCGTGCGGGCTGCGCAGGAACTTCGCGTGCAGCATGCCGGGCAGCGACAGATCGGCGCCGTAGTTGGCGTGCCCGGTGACCTTGTCCAGTCCGTCGTGGCGAACCGGCCGGGTACCCAGGACCTTGTACGTTCCGTTGCCCGCGGAACCGTTCGTGCCGTTTGTCTGTGCCATATTCCTTGCCTCCTACCCGATTGCCGCGGCAGCTTGCTGTACCGCGCGAATGATCTTGTCGTAGCCGGTACACCGACACAGGTTGCCGGCCAGCCAGTAGCGTATCTCGTGCTCGGACGGATCGCGGTTGCGTTCCAGCAGGTTCTTTGCGGCGACGATGAAGCCCGGCGTGCACACCCCGCACTGCAGCGCCGCGTTCTCCAGGAACGCCTCCTGGAGGGGGTGCAGTTTTTCTTCGTTGGCGACCCCCTCGATCGTGTCGACGCGCTTGCCGTGCGCTTCGGCGGCGAGCACCAGACAGGAGCACACGATGCGGCCGTCCAGGACGATCGTGCACGCGCCGCAGTCGCCGGTGGTGCAGCCCTCCTTGGTGCCGAACAGGTGCAACTCCTCCCGCAGCACCTCGGAGAGGCTCTGGTGCGCCTCACACAGGAACTCGGTCGGGTCGCCGTTGATGGTCGTCTCTACGTGGATCTTCGCCATGTTCTTCTCGTTCCTTCTCCGTCGCGTATCAGGATCGCGCCCGCGCGCGATCACGCGCAACGGCGGCGGTGCGTCTGGTCAGTACCTCGGTCACGTCGTGCCGGAACTCGGCGGTGCCGCGCCGGTCGCTGATGGGCCGTGCCACAGCCGAAGCTCGCCGGCCCGCCTCGGCCAACGCATCATCGCCCAGGTCCGTGCCGACCAAGGCTGCGCCCGCTTCCTCCGCGATGAACGCGGTGGGAGCGACCGCGCCGAGCGCGACCCGCGCTGCCGTGCAGGTGCCGGCCGCGTCCAGCGTCACGCTCACGCCGACGCCGACCACCGCGATGTCCATCTCCGTACGCGGGATGAACCGCAGGTAGGCGTCCGCCGAGCCGGCCGGAGGCACCGGGATCCGGAACGCGGCGACGATCTCTCCGGCAGCGAGCGAGGTGGCGCCGGGGCCGGTCGGCACGTCGGTCACCTTGACGGTGCGCGTGCCCTGTGGACCGGCGATCACGGCGTCCGCGTCCAGCGCCATCAGTGACGGCACCGTGTCGGCGGCCGGGCTGGCGTTGCACAGGTTGCCGCCCAGGGTCGCGCGGCTTTGGATCTGTGTGGAGCCGATCAGCTCCGCCGCCTCTACCAGGCCGGGAAAGGCCGCGCGCACGTCGTCCCGATCGGCGAGCGCAGCGCAGGAGACGGCCGCACCGAGCTGCAGGTAGTCGTCCTGCAGGTCGATGACGTTGACCTCGGGGATGTGCTTGATGTCGACGTAGTGCTCCGGGTAGGTGCCGGTGATGCGCACCTGCACCATCAGGTCGGTGGCTCCGGCCACCAAGCGGGCGGCGGATCCGTGCTCTGCCAGCAGGGCCGTCGCCTCCTGGAGGGTGCGTGGTGCAGCGAACTGTGAACTTGTGCTCAACGCTCTGTTCCTCTTTGCCTCGTGTTCTTCTCGATCGGTCCCCACAGCTCTGTTGTTGTGGGGAACTGGCCGCATCTTACCGACGGAACTGCGTTTCGTACAGCCGCTGATAGAGCCCGCCGGCGGCGCTGAGCCCTGCGTGGGTGCCGCGCTCCACGACCCGGCCCCGGTCCAGCACCAGGATCAGGTCGGCGGCCAGGATGGTGCTGAGCCGGTGCGCGATGATGATCGACGTGCGGCCCGCCACGACGCGCCTCAGAGCCTCCTGGATGAGCGCCTCCGAGCGCGTGTCCAGGTGGCTGGTCGCCTCGTCCAGGATCAGCACGCGCGGGTCCTTGAGGATCACCCGTGCGATGGCCAGCCGCTGTTTCTCGCCGCCGGACAGGCGGTAGCCGCGCTCGCCCACCACGGTGTCGTAGCCGGACGGCAGCGCGGCGATGAACTCGTGGATGTTGGCGGCGCGGCAGGCTGCGGCGATGCGCGCGTCGTCGGCGTCCGGGGCGGCGTACAACAGGTTGGCCCGTATCGAGTCGTGGAACAGGTAGGGCTCCTGGGTCACCATGCCGATCTGGGCGGCCAGCGACTCCATGGTCAGCTCGCTCGTGTCGTGGCCGTCCAGCAGGATCTCTCCACGCGTCGGGTCGTAGAGCCGCGGGATCAGATAGGTGAGCGTGGTCTTGCCGGCGCCGCTCGGTCCCACCACCGCCGCGCTCCGTCCCGGCTCGACGGTGAAGCCCACCTGATCCAGCGCCCACTCGCGCGCCTGATGGGTGGGCCCCCGCGGCGGCGTGGCGGGCGCGCTCCCCGGTCCCATCTCCGGCCGCTGCCCGCGCCGGCCGCGCGGCCCCGTCCCGGCCGGAGGTCCGCCGCGCATCGGTCTGTCGCCGGACGCGGTGAACGCCATGTCTTCGACCCGCGCCGCCCGGCGCGCCTCGGTGAGCAGGAGCTGCTCGTCACGCTCGTAGCGGAAGCTGACGTCCTTGAACTCCAGCTTGCCCTCGGCCCGTTCCAGCCGGTGCGCCTGCGGCGATTCGCGGATGTCGACCGGCAGGTCCAGCACCTCGAACACCCGTTCGAAGCTCACCAGCGACTGCGCCACCACGACCACGACGTTGCTCAGGGAGCGCAGGGGTCCATAGAGCTGGGCCAGATAGGTGCCGAAGGCGACCAAGGTGCCGATCGTCAGGCCGCCGCGTATGTGCAGGTGCCCGCCGACCAGGTAAATCCCGGCCGTGCCCACTGCGGTGGAGATCCCCATCAGCACGAAGAAGCGGCTGCCGATCACCGCCTGCCGGATGCCGAGCTCGCGCACCCCCTCGGCCTGTTCGCCGAAGCGGCGCTGCTCCTCCTGCCGGCGCCCGAACAGCTTCACCAGCAGCAGGCCGCTGATGTTGAGCGTCTCGCTCATGATCGCGTTCATGCGCGCATTGCGCTCCATCGACTGCCGGGACACCTCGCGCAGCGCCTTTCCGAAGCGGCGGCCGAGCAGCAGGAAGATCGGCAGCACGGCGAGGCCCAGCACGGTCAGGCGCCACTCCAGGGCCAGCATGATCGCCAGCGTGCCGGCCACCTGGATCAGGTTGGTGGTGACGTCCACGAGGGTATTGGTGACGGCGCTCTGCGCGCCGACGACGTCGCTGTTGAGCCGGCTCATCAACTCGCCGGTCTTGTTGCTGGTGAAGAAGCGCAGCGACATGCGCTGCAGGTGGGTATAGAGCGCTGTTCTGAGATCCAGGATGATCCCGGAGCCGATCGTGGCGTCCAGCTTGCGCTGCCAGATGCGGATGACCGCGCTGGCGACCGGAATGGCCACCAGGGCCCCGGCCAGCAGGTTGAGTCGCGCCGCGTCCTTCTCGGGTAGTGCCGTATCGATCAGGTCGCGCACGATCAGCGGCGTCAGCAGCCCCAGGCCGATGGTCGTGACGATGCCTGCGAACAGGAGGATGATCCGGCCGATGTAGGGCCGCGCGTAGCCCAGCACGCGCCGCAGCAGCGCGCGGTTGATCTGCGGGCGCGCCCGCTCGTCGCCGTGGCGGAGCAGGTAGCCCATGCCTCCCCGTCCGCCGCCGCCGCCGCCGCCGCCGAACATCCCGTACATGCGGCTGATCCTATGCCCGCATCAGCGTAGCAGCGGATTGCGCGTGCGCAGCTCAGGGAACAGCGCAAAGTCGCGATCCGCGCTGAGCAGTTCGTCTACCGCATGAGCGACGCAGATGGCGGCGACCCGTGCGTCGTGGACGATCGGGCCGCGGACGCGGGGCCGGGCGACGAAGCGCTGCAGTGTGCAACTGAAGTCGTCGGTCTCACGCAGCAACGAGTTGGCGGGTGCGCGCGTCCATGACTCGATCTGTCGCCACGCCTGATCGGGCGAGCTGGCCGCTTCCTTCCAGATGCGGGGATTGGTCACGATGCTGAAGAACTCGTACAGGCACGGCCACGGAATCGCCCATGGCCGTGTCCCCTCGGCCAACGTCCGCATCAGAGCGGCCGAATCCGCGTGCTGCCCGGGCTCGCGACGATGGGCGTAGACCAGGAGGTTCGTGTCGACCGCGATCACGAGCCGGTCACGGCTCGCCATACACGCGGGCGCGCAGGTCCTGCCACGAGAGCTGTTCCAGAGGATCGGCCGCGTCCGGATCGCCGACGCTGCAATCGGCAAGGCGGTATAAGTCGGGAGGCGAGGGTTGGTTCAGAACGAGGCGAAGTCCGTCCTCCACCACCGTCCGAAACGGCTGTCCGGATCGCCTGGCATATCGTTTGGCCCGAACCATCAGTTCGTCCTGGATCTCGATCGTCGTCTTCACGGATGACCCATACTACCCATATTCCCATGCTACCCATATTCAAGGATATGGCAACGCCACAACAAAGGCGTGTCGGCGGCATGGGCAAGCACTCCGCACGCGTCAGACGGTCAGCGCTCGGTCGCGGGCCGTCACCTCGTAGCTTGCCTGCACCTGGCCGTCCTGCACCGCGTAGAACCGCCGGTGCAGGGCCACGCACGGGCACACGTGCGTGGGCACGACGTAGTGCTCGTCGCCTACCCGGAACCGGAGGTCGGGCGACACCGCCAGCAGCCAGTGCTCCTCGTTGTGGATCAGCGTGCGCGGCTGGTCGATCGCCAGAAAGCGGCCCCGCTCGCCCGGGGGGTCGGCGGCGATCGCCTTGTTGCCCAGGTCGAAGGTCACGTAGCCGGGGGTGGAGGCGCTCAGCACGCGCGTGAACAGCAGCGCGGCGAACTCGAATGTCAGGTCCGGGAGCATGTTTGCGTAGCCCCCGTCATGCAGGAAGCAGGTGCCGGGGGACAGCTCCGCGTCCGCGTGGCGGGCGTGGCAGGGAAAGGTGGGCGTGCCGCCCATGATGCGGCGCGGCACCGGCAGGCCGGCCGCCTGCAGCGTTGCCCGCAGGGCCTTGATCGCGGCGGTCCCCCGGTCGCAGGCGGCGATGCGCTCGTCGCGGCTCCGCTGGTGGTTGTGGCCGTCGTAGCCGTGCAGGCCGGCGGGCTCGACCCCCGGCAGGTCGGCGATGAGCCGGTAGAGGGCGATCGCCGCGCCGCCGCCGGGTGCGACGCCGGTGCGGTGCATGCCCAGGTCCACGTCCAGCATGACCCCGATCCTCACGCCGGCCGCGGCGGCGGCGGCGGACACCGCGTGCAGCGGGCCGGGGTCGTCCACCAGCGTCGAGAACCGCGTGGCCCGGTGACGCCGCGCCAGCTCCGCCAGCCGCCTGGGATGCGGTCCGAGAAGCTGATAGGCGACCAGCACCTCGGGGGCTTGCACGCACGCCAGCATCTCCGCTTCGGCGATGGTCGTGCACTTGAAATGACGGAACCCGCGCCGCAACAGGCGGCGCGTCAGGTCGGCCGACTTCTGGGTCTTGACGTGCGGCCAGACCCGGTCGGGCGATCCGGCGATCGCGATGACTCGATCGGCGTTGCGGTCGAACCGGTCCAGGTCGATCAGCAGCGCCGGGCTGGGCAGGTCACTCGCGTCGCGGAGTCGGTAGTCCATGGTCAGCCTCCGGCTGGGGTTACGGATCGGGACGGCGCAGCAGCACGATGCCGCGCATGGCGTGGAACAGCGTCCGCAGCCGCTCGCACTCGGGTCGGGCCAGGGCCGCCCGCGCCAGGATGTCGCGCAGGTATACGCGCAGCTCCTCGGGGCCGGTCTGACGGAAGAAGTCGAGTCCGACCAGAAGGTCGAGCAGCGGGTCCAGCGCGGCATCGACCTCCTGCAGGGCGACGGGTTCGTAGTAGCGGGCCGGGAGGTGGCGGCCGCGGGCGCGAAACAGCTCGTAGGTGACGATCTGCGCCGCGTGGGAGAGGTTCAGGGAGGGGAAGTCGGGATGGGTGGGGATGGACAGCATGCCGGTGCAGCAGGCGAGCTCCTCGTCGCGCAGGCCCGTCGCCTCGGTGCCGAACACCAGCGCCGTAGTGCCTGGGCCGCGGGAGGCGAGATGCTCGGCCAAGTTGGATAGCGGCATGGGCGCCTGCTTGCGGCGCTTGCCGCGGCGGCGGCTGATGGCGATCGCCTCGTCACAGTCGGCGATGGCCTCCTGCAGGGAGTCCGGGCGCGGGGCGGCATCGAACACGTCGGCGGCGTGCACGGCGGCGGCGCGGGCGTCGCTGGGATCGAAGTCGCCGGCGACGATGGAGAGGTCGCGCAGCCCCATGGTCTTCATCGCCCGGCACACCGAGCCCACGTTGCGGCCATCCCGCGGTCCCGCCAACACCAGCCGGACATGCCGGTCTGCGGCGGTCACCGCTGCGCGGCGACGATGCGGCGCAACGCCTCGAACTCCTCGAAGCAGTCCCCGCACGCCTGCAGGTGGAGATACACCAGGGGCAGCAACGCGCGCACGTCCCGGCCCGCGGCGTGCATCTCCGCGAACAGGTCGAGCAGCTCGTGGCACTCGTCGCAGTCCAACTCCTCGTCACGGGTGATGTCCAGCGCGGCGCGCAGCGCGTCGCGAGCCAGGCGCGTCATTTCCTCGTGCAACGCGGCGGCGCGACGCGGCGGGCGCGCCGGCCGCCCGTGCGCGGCCTTGAGCTCGCGGTACGGGTCGCCGCTACGTAAGGGCACTCCTCGCCTCCTCCTTCATCGTCGGTCCGTCAGAATGCCGCCAGTATGTCGTCAGAGGATATACCGTCTTGGAGCATACGACGCTTCAATCGCTTACGCGCATCGTGCAGAAGCTTGTAGAGCGCGTTGCGATTCATCGACATGCGCCGTGCCACCTCGTCCAGCGGCATCCCCCGAAGGATCGCGGCGGTCATGGCCGTGCGCTGCTTGTCGGTGAGATCCTCGCGGATGTAGCGCAGCACGCGCTCCAGGCTGGCGGCGCGCTGCGCTGCCCCCTCGGGGCCGACGGACGGGTCGGCCAGCGCACGCGGGATCGACTCTCCTTCCGAGGACACGAGCAGCGTGTCGAGCGACACGTCGTTCCAGCGCTTGCGTCGCAGCTCGGTGAGGGCGACGCGGATCGCGATCTTGTGCGCCCAGGTGACGAAGCGGCTCTCGTCTCGAAAGGAGTCCAGGCTGGCCAGTATCTTGACCAGCGCCTCCTGGGCGAAATCTTCGGCCTGCTCGGCGAACTCGCGCCGCCGCATGCTGCGGCTCCCCAGCAGTCCGCGACGCAGCCCCGCTACGAGCGTCTGGCGAAGCTCCTCGATCGCGGTCGACCGCTCCGGAGACTCCGGGGCGAGCGCCGCCAGCCATTCAGCGTTGCTACGCTCGGCCGCGGACGTTCGCGGAGCCATCGCACTTCTATAGTAGGCGCGCCGCGCCCACTCGCCAACCGTGCCGGCCGGGTAGCGTGCCGTCGCCGTGAGTCACCGGAGGCCCGATCGCGCGGGTACTAGATCGACCAATCCTCGCTGTCGAGACCTTCGACGCGCGAGAACTCCCGGCTGTTGGCGGTTACCAGTACCAGGTTGCGGGCGCGGGCCTGACCGGCGATCAACAGGTCGTAAGGCCCGATCGGTCGCCCGATCGTTTCAAGCTCGCTACGTGGATGCTCAAGGACAGCTTCAGCGTCGGCGAGCAGGGAGCGATGGCGCTGGCGCGGGAGGCGGAGACGCTCGTGACGCGGTTTCCCAACGCCGCCGTGAACGCGGAAGAGCTGCGGCACCTGCGCGCCGCGCTCTACAAGCCACTGCTGGGGCTGCACAAGGACGAGCGCGGGAAGGTCGTCAGGCACATCCTGGCGTTGCTGGTGAGCCCCGGTGATGCAGAAACCTGACACGGGCCATATAGCCCTACGGCGCCGCGCCGGCGACTGGGCGCGACGCCTCGATGTTCGGCCGCGGGCGGTTCGCATCCGCCCCATGACACGCAAATGGGGGTCCTGCTCCACCCTGGGGATCGTCACACTCGCCGCCGATCTGGCCGACCAGCAGCCGGGCTTTCAGGACTTCGTCATCGCCCACGAGCTGCTGCACCTGCGCGTGCCCAACCACGGCCGGCTGTTCAAGGCGCTGATGTCCGCCCACGTGCCGGCTTGGAGGACCTACGAGCTGGAGCGTCGCGCGTGCCGATATAATGCATAGCCTGGATCAGCTTGCCCATGATGAAGCCGTACGATCGGAAAGCATCGAATGAAGCTGCCGTCAAGAGGGTGACATGATGTCTCTCGCTACCCAGATCATCGACCAGCAGGTATCCGGCATCGTCGAACGACACTCGGACGACTTCGCCAACGAGCTTCGGCTGGGCAAGGATGAACGGAAGATACGGTCGGCATCGTTCGTGTTCCTGGTCGCGAGGACCGCATTCGACCTCACGGATCAGGAGACGATCGACGGGATCGTCGACGGCGGCAACGACTTCGGAGTCGACGCGCTGTACTTTGAACCACCGGACGGCGGTGGGCTGCCGATTACGCTGATACAGGGAAAATACCGAACGGACCTGCGCGGAGACGCGGCGTTTCCCGAAAACGCGATCGCCAGGATCGTAGACGCGATCGGGGCGCTGTTCGATCCGGAGAAACCGGTAACGTTGAACCCGCGGCTGAACCGGCGGGTCGAAGATATCCGTTCGTTCGTCAAGGATGGCGCGATTCCGCGCGTGACCGTCGTCGCTGCCAACAACGGAGCCCGCTGGACCGGGCAAGCGCAGCAGCGAATCGACAATGCCGCGCAGGAGTTCGGCGAGCAGGTCGAGTGGCGCTATGTCGGACCGGACGATCTCCTGGCCCTCTTGCAGGCTCGGAAGCCGATCAGCACCGAGTTGCAGTTTACCGGGAACGCGACCGTGGAGACCTTCGACTTCCGGCGTGTGCTGACCGGACGAATGTCGGTGGCCGAGCTCGCGCGTCTGACCGACAGCTACGACAATCAGCTCTTCGAGCGGAACATACGCCGTTACCTCGGACTTGCCGGCAACCGCGTGAACGAGGCGGTCGCGGCCACGCTGCGCAGCCGGGGGGAGCGCTCCAATTTCTACTTCTACAACAACGGCATCACGATCACCTGTTCTCAGTTCCGTCACAATGCGCTGCAGCGGGACAACTGGAGCGTCCAGGTGAATGATCTGCAGATCGTCAACGGCGGGCAGACGGCGCGCACGGTGCAGCAGATCGCCAAGGAGCTCGGGCCGGAGATCGCGGAGGCGGAAGTGCTGGTCCGTATCTACGAGCTCCATCAGGACGACACCGAGCTGGTCGAGGCGATCACCTTCGCGACGAACAGTCAGAACCCGGTGGATCTGAGGGATCTGAAAGCGAACGATCAGCGGCAGGAGGACCTGCGCACGTCGATTGCCGGGCTGGGATACGCGTACCGGACCAAACGTGAAGACCGCCACGTGACATCCGAGGAGTTCACGAGCGCCGTGATCGCCGAGGCCGTCTTGGCAGTCTGGCGTCATCGACCGCATCAGGCGAGGTTCAACAGCCGCGAGCACTTCGGCGCGCTGTACCACACGATATTCACCGGGGACTTGAACGGGGCTCAGGCGGTCATTGCCGCCCTGCTGCTCAGGCACGCGGAAAACCGCCGCAAGAGGCCGCCGGAAGATGCTCCCGACTTTCTCGCGTACGGATCCCGGTTCGTCGCCATGCTCATGGGCCGGTATCTCCTGGAAGACCTGGGCATTGCGCTCGACGAGCTCGACCATCGCAGTTTCCGATCAGCGAGAGACTTGATGGAACGGCAGGCGCCCGACTATCTGGCCCGTGCCGAGGGAGAGATCGAAGCGGCGCTTGCCGGACTGTTTCAAGGGAGGGAACGGACGCTCCAGCGGCTTTCTGCGGCCTTCCGCCGAGCGGACCTGATCGACGAGCTCTTGTAGATTGGGGATGGGCACCGATACGGAAATCCCGGCCCGACGGACCGGCACACGGAAATACGACCTGCAGCGCCGGCGTGGCGTGCCGATCGCTCCGGGACGGAGGTCGGATCAACTCGGAGATTCAGATCTCTGAGCTGTGTCCAGACGCTCCAAGGCTTCGCGTGCGGTTACGACAGGGATGCCGTCGACGTCCTCAAGTGCCAGTACATGTCGTTTGTCGCCGGAGACGATCAAGTCGGCCTGTGCCGCGATTGCCGTAGCCAGGATCGGGTTGTCCTTGGGATCAGGGGATAGGTTCACCGGCTGCGGCTTGTCGAGGACGACGGCCCGGCGACCTCTTCGTCGATCAGGTCGAGGATTTCCTGCTGGTCTTGGGAGGCGTGGCGACTCTTGATCTCCCGAACGGTAATGTCCAGGACATGGCGGCGTACCGCTTCGTCGACAAGCCGTGACAGGTCGCCTTCCGTGCCGCCGGTGCGCGCAAGAAGCGTCCGGGCCGCTCGGTCAGTCTCGTCAGAGACGGACAGAGTCCATCGAATCATCGGTCAACACTCCGGTCGATGCGAGCATATCATGGACCCGGGGTCGCTACAGACGGATCCCGCTGCCGCGGTGGACGGCGACGAGGTTCTCACCCCACTCGCCTGCCTGGAGGAGTACCTCGAAGCCGTAGGACTCGACTTCCTTCCGCAGCCGCGGACCGTCGCGATAACGACGGGCCGGGAAGAAGCGTGCGCCGTCGATGATGATGGCGCCGTCGATCTCGGCCTCACCGTCGTACGGCCAGTAGCACACGTCGGTGTCCGGGTCGTACAGGCAGTTCTCGTCGTAGCCGTCGATAACCCGCCCCGTCCCGCGCTCCACCACCTGCCGGTCGGGCCGGTGACGGGCGGCGTCGTACATGGCGGTGCTCAACAGGTAGTAGCCCCGAGGGTCGAGCCGGGCCTTGACGGCGCGGAGCACCGCCTCCCGGTCCGCGTCGAGCACGATGCCCTGCAGGCAGTAGCTGTCGACGATCAGGTCGTACGGCGGCCCGGCGTGCGGGATGCGCGTGACGTCCATCACCTCGAAGTCCACCTCGACGCCGCGCACCGACGCGATGCGCCGGGCCTGCCCGATCGCTTCCGGGATCAGGTCGATCGCGTGCACCCGGAACCCGTGGGCGGCCAGGAAGAGCGCGCCCGGGCCCACCCCCGTTCCCAGCTCGAGGGCCGTGGGCCGCTCCCGGTCGAACCGGAGCCGCGGGATTCCGTCTTCCAGGAAGCCGCGTGAGGAGAAGTCCGCGTAGTCCGTGCCGCCGTACTTCGCCTGCGCCCACGCATTGACGCCCAGACGGGTCATCTCCCGGTAGCGGGCGACGTTCTCGCGGAGGTAGTTCTTCTTCACGCCGCTACAGCTCGTCCAGCAGGGCGGCGAGCTTGCGCACCGTGTTGTGGTTGCGGATCGTCACCTGCTGGTAGGCGGGAAGGGTCGGCAGCTTCATGAAGGCCGAACGGGTGATGCGGTTCTTCGCCGCCGACCAGAACACGACGCCGGGGCCGGCGGCGAGCGTGTCGATGTCAGGCCTGGCCGGCGGCAGGCCGGCCAGCACCTCGTCCGGCGTCACGCCGGCCAGGGTGAACAGCGCGTTGTGCCGGCAGGCATCGTCCTGCCCCCACGCCGGCGGTGCGGCGGCGAGCGCGGCCCTGTAGCCGGCGTACGAGAGGACCACCGAGCGCGCGGCGTACGCGAAGCGGTCGGACAGCTCCTGCTCCACCCGCGTGTTCAGCTCCGCGACGTCGGCCGCCGCCGTACGGAACAGCACGTTGCCGCTCTGTATGTAGGTGCGCACCCGCTCGAAGCCCAGCTCCTCGAAGCAGCGGCGCAGGTCGTCCTTGCCGATGAGGTTCTTGCCGCCCACGTTGATGCCGCGCAGGAGCGCGAGGTAGCGCTCAGACATCGGACCACCTGCCCGGCCGGTCACCGATGCGCAGCGGCGCGCCCGCCGGATCCGGGCGGTCCTCCACCACGCCGGCGACCAGCGGCCCGAACACGCCGCCGAACTTGAAGGCGTGGCCGCTGCCGGCGCCGGCCACCACCAGGCGCTCGCTCCCCGGCACGCGGTCGATGAGGAAGTGCGCGTCCGGCGTCATGGTGTACAGGCAGCTCCGGCCGTGCGCTCCCGCCGAACCCGCCAGCGCCGGGATGCGCCGCCGCAGCATCGCCTCGGCGTCGGCCGCGAACGCGCCGGTGCCGGAGCGGTCCACGTCGGCATCTACCGCGGGGCCGAGCCGGTCGCGGGCCACCTTCACGTATCCCTCGCGCAGCAGCGGGAAGCCGTACCACTCCTCCCCGTCCGGCTCGGCGCCCCAACTCGGCATCCGCGGATAACAGAACGCCGCCGGGTCGGGCGCCCGCAGCAGCAGCATCTCCTGCCGGGTAACCGTCAGCGGTCGGGCCAGCTCCGGCAGAAGCCGCCCGATCCAGGCGCCGGCTGCGACGACCACGCGATCGAACGCCTGCTCGACGCCGTCGACCCGCACCGTGGCCGCTCCCACGCGCTCGCCCACGGCGGCGACCGGCGTGCGCTCGCGCACCGTCACGCCCGCGTCGCCTGCCAGATCCACGATCATCCGCACCGCGGCGGCGCTCTCCAGATAGCCGCCCCACGGGTCGTAGACGCCCACCTCATCAGCGGTGACCGCGAACTGCGGAAAGCGCCGGCGCACGGCCGGTGCGTCCAACTCGTGCACCTCGACCGCGCCCCGGCCGTGCAGTAGCTGCACGCTCTGAGACATGAACGATCCCGTTCCGGCGTCGCGGAGGATGCTCAGATGGCCGGTGCGATGCAGCACGTGGCGCCCCGTCTCCCGCTCCCAGGCGTGCCACCGGTCCGCGGAGCGCTCCACCAAGTCCACGTAACCGGCCTTGTCCGCCGCGTACCAGACGCGCCGGATCGCCTTGGACACGTCGGTCGAGGCGGCGCGCGGCGCCGGCACCTCGTCGGCGTCGAACAGCGTGACCCGGTGGCCGCGAAGGCACAACTCCAGGGCGGCTGCCGCACCGAAGACCCCGGCGCCCACAACCGCCACCGTCATGCCGGCCACGGCACCGGATCAGACGAGCGGCTGCCGGAGCAGATCCAGCAGCTCGGCGGAGTCCAGGCGCGCATGAGTGCCGCCGGTCTCTATCAGACGCTCGGCCAGGTCGCGTTTGGCATGGTGCAGGTCGACGATCTGCTCCTCGATGGTGCCCTTGGCGACCAGGCGGTAGATGGTCACCGGGCGGGTCTGACCGATGCGGTGGGCGCGGTCCGACGCCTGATCCTCGACGGCCGGGTTCCACCATGGGTCCATGTGGATTACGTAGTCGGCGGCAGTCAGGTTCAATCCGAAGCCGCCGGCCTTCAAGGAGATCAGGAACACGTCCCCCTGCCCGCCCTGGAACGCCGCGACCCGCTCGCGGCGGGCCGCGATGGGGACACTGCCGTCCAGGTACTGATACCTGATCGACGCCTCCTGCAGGTGCTCCTCCAGCAGTTTCAGATGTCCGACGAACTGCGAGAACACCAGTACCTTGTGGCGGTTGGCAAGCAGCTCATCGAGGGTCTCCGCGAACATCGTCAGCTTCGAGCTGTCCGGAGGGGCGGCTGACCGATTCACCAGAGCGGGGTTGCAGCAGGCAAGGCGAAGCCGCGTGAGGTGCGCCAGGAGCAGCATCCGCTCATCGCCGCCGGCCGAAGGTCCGGCACGCAGTGCCTGCAAGTCCTCCACCGCGCGCCGGCGCAGCGCCTCGTAGAACGATGCCTCGGCCGGCGACAGATCCACGTGCAGCGTGATCTCGGTGCGCGGCGGCAGGTCTTCGAGCACTTCCGACTTCAGCCTGCGCAGGACGAACGGGGCCACCAGGCGCCGCAACCGCGTCCGCGCCGCGCCGTTCGCATCCGTCTCGATGGGCGTCGCGAAGGTGCGCCGGAACTGCTGGAGAGAGCCCAGCATGCCGGGATTGAGGAAGCTGAACAGCGAGTGCAGATCCGTCAGGTTGTTCTGGATCGGCGTACCGGTGGTGACCATGCGAAAGCCGGCGGTGAGGGAATGGGCGGCGCGTGAGCGTTTGGCGGACGGATTCTTGATCGCCTGCGCCTCGTCGAGCACCGCGCTGTGCCAGGCGATGCTGCGCAGCCGCTCCGCATCGATGAGCATCAGCGTGTAGGTCGTGATGACCACGTCGAACGGGCCGGGCTCTGCAAGCAGGGAAGCGCGTGACTCGGCGGAACCGATGCAGGCTCGCACGTTCAGCGTCGGGGCGAAGCGCCGCGATTCATCGATCCAGTTGGCGACCACCGAGGTGGGCACGACCACCAGCGCCGGTCCGTCCGGGGCGCGCTCCAGGAGCAGCGCGAGCGCCTGCACGGTCTTGCCGAGCCCCATGTCGTCGGCAAGACAGGCGCCCGCGCCCCATCGGCTCAGGCGCGCCAGCCAGCGGAACCCCTCCTCCTGATAGGGGCGCAACTCCGCCTGCAGCGTGCTCGGCACCTCCGGTTCGGACTCCTGCGCGTCCCGCAGCCGCTGTTGCAGGGCGCGCCATTCGTCGTCCGCGTCGAGCCGCGTGTCTTCGATCCATTCATCGAGGACGAGCGCCGCGAGGGGATGCAGGCGCTGCGCGCCACGCGCCGCCGGGGACGACACGCTGCGCAGATCGTCCAACTGGCGGCGGAACGACTCCGTCAGCGCGACGAACCGGCCCTCGCCGATCTCCAGGAACCGGGAGCCGGGATTGGCGTCCAGCAACGCGAACAACTCCTTCAGGTTGAGGGTGCGCTGCTCGTCGATACGGATCTGCCCGGAAGCCTGCAGCCACTCATCGACGGTCTTGATCTTCAGCTTGAACTGCCCGATGTCGGCGCGCGTCAGCGTGAACGGCTCACCTTGCGGCCACAGGCACCGCACGCCGGCGGCGTCGAGCTGCTCCAACAGCTCCAACGCGCCGGATGCATCGGGCACCTGCACCGACCACGCCGCCGCATCGGTGCCGGCCAGCCGTGGACATGCCGAAGTGAGCCGTTCGGCGGCCGCCCGTTCGGCCGCCAGGTCACGCCGCGTCTGCACGGGTTCGCCGGCCTGATGAGCGAACACCAGCGCGCCTCCCGCGCCGGGTGCGAAGTGGAGTCCCGAGTTGGCGACCGGTTCCGTCACGACACTGGCGGCAAGACCGTCGACGTACGGCAGCAGCCGTACCCTGGGCTCGGCGTCCGCCTTGACGTGACGCGCCGAGCCGGCGCTGCCCTCCACCCCGCCGTGGGTGCGCATGACGGGTGCCAGTGCGGAGGCCGCGTCCAGCAGGCGCGAACGGCCGGCGGCCGGCAGCTTGAGTCCTCCCCGCGGGATGAGCTTCCGCAACGCCTGGTGCTCGGGTGTGAACCGGATCACCTCGCATCGCCGTTCGCCCACCACCATCCGGGCATGCAGGCCCTCGGCGTCCCAGTCGTCCGGCCTGACGGTCGCGCGCACGCCGCGGCCGTCCGGCTCGATGACGAGCTCCGGCTCGCCGCGTACGACGTCGACGGAATCGCCTGCCGCATTGAAGACGTGGGGATGGCCCACAAGCTCCTGCAGCAGGGCCTTCGCCACGCGGGACGGCGACGGTGTTCCCAAGCCGAACCGTTCGCGTTTGATCACCGCGGCGGCGGCGCGATCCTGCGCCAGCAGGAAGTCGGCCGTGTCGGCCGTGTCGGCCGAGTTGACCAGCCACGTCAGCGACCGGACGCTGCCCTTGGACCATGTGCCGTTCTCGGCGCTGCGCTGCTCGCGAGGAGTCACGGTGATGGCGTCTTCGTCGTGCGCCACCTCCCAGGCCAGCCGGCGCCGCCCGCCGCCCGCGGTGTCCCCGTCGGCCCCGGCCGTCTTGCCGCGGGTCTCGAACGCGAACTGCTCCAGCGCTCTGAGGCGGTACTCCCACTTGGCGGACGCGGGCACCACCGTTACCAGCGTCTGCGTGCCGAGCTGCCGATGCATCGCCTCGCCCCGTTTGCCTGACGTCGCCGGCGCCCGATCGACGCGCGGGTTCAACGCCGATCCGGCATGGCCGATGATCGTCAGGCATTCGGCCAGCGCCCACAAGAACCCGTGTGCTGAAAGACGATCCACGTAGCGGCCGAATTCGTAACGCGCCTCGGACGGCAGGTAGGGACTGATGACGCGCTTGGCCCAGCAGTACACCCATGCGTGCTGGAGCCCGCGGAAGTCGGCGGTGACGTCGATCACCCGCGCGGGCGCCTTGCCGGCGCGCAGTTCGGCAGCGCTCGCCACGGTGCCGAGCTCGTCCGGCGCCACCTTTTGCCGGCGGCCGGCGTCCAGGATCTCCGCGAGTCGGGTCCCGCTGGACGGCGTGTCGGCGCGGACCAGAGACAGCAGCGACAGCATGAACGGCTTGGAATCGGGAACTGGCAGGCGCCGCTTCGCGCCGGTTCTCCGTACGCCGACGGCTGCCTGGATGGAGCGCAACGCCGCCTCGTCATCCCCACGCAGGGTAGCGATCAGGGCATGCACGGCGGCGACGTCCATGTGCACCGACGGGGTATCGCGCCGCGCCGCCGGCAGCTCGTCGAAGGTGGCCGGCGCGGCGTCCAGGCGTCCCTGCAGGATGCGGATGAACGCGATGTCCGCCGCGAACCGCTCCGGATCAGAGCCGAGCTCCCGGCAGGCGGCGACCACGGGCTCGGGAGGCGCCGCACGATCCACGACCTCGGCCAGACAACCTCTGAGCGCAGCGTCCCGGTGCTGCTCGGGCAGGGTGCCGAGCAGCCCGGCGGCGCCCGGTTGCGCCAGGAATCCCCAGTCCGAGTCAGAAACCGTCTCGGGCACGAGATCGAACCGACCGGCGACCGTGGCGCAGCGCAGCTTCATCAGATCGGAGCCCGGCCGCCCGTATCCGTAGTACGACGGAATGGCTCCGTCGTGGGCTTCCCGGATGCGGTCCAGCAAGTCGATTCGGTGCGCTTCCATGGTCAGCCACGTGGTCCACTGCGGATCGGTCGCCATGATCCGGGAATCGCGATTGGCCGGGTGGAAGATTCCGTTCCGCACCAGTTCGTCCGAGGCTTGCCTGACGAGCGTGGCCGTGACGTTGCGCCCCCCGGCCTTGAGGTCCGCCAACCGAAGCATGCGCGCCAGTTCCGCGGTGCCGTAGGTGAGAGGACTCACGACCCCGCCGACCAGCGCCGTGAGCCGCGCCGACGGCGACAGGGATTGGAATACGGCGTCCAGGTCGATCGGTTCGGTGCTCCGAACGTTCGGAGCGTTCGGAATGGCAAGTCTCGGCATCACTCCCCCTTCATGATATGCACTCGCCGCGCCGGTCCGGGTAGCCGGTCAGGCCGAACTGGTCGTACCCATCGCCCGCAGCATGGCGCCGAACCGCTCCAGCGCCTCCAGGTTGTGCGCCGGCAGGTGCAGGTCCACGAACGGCAGCGCCGCCTGCAGCCCGCGCGTGCGCGGCTCGAAGCCGGGCGAGCCGGCCAGCGGGTTCAGCCAGATCAACTGCCCGCAACTGCGGCGCAGCCGGTCGATCTCCGTGCGCAGCAGCGCGGCGTCGCCGCGGTCCCAGCCGTCCGAGATCAGCACGACCACGGCGCGCTCCGACAGGACGCGCCGCGCCCAGCGGTAATTGAAGTCGCGCAGCACCTCGCCGATGCGCGTGCCGCCGCCCCAGTCCAGCACCTGATCGGCCACCGTGCGCAGCGCGTCGGCGACGCGGCGGCCGGTCAGCAGGCGGGTGATGCGCGACAGCCGCGTGCCGAACACGAACGCCTCGCCGCGCTGCAGCCCGCGCGCGGCGGCGTGCACGAAGGCCAGCAGCGCGCCGCTGTAGCGCTCCATGGAGCCGGAGATGTCGCAGATCAGGATCAGGCGGCGCGGCCTGCGCTTGCGGCGGCGCCAGCGCAGCCGGGTGAGCTCGCCGCCCGAGCGCAGACCGGTCCGCAGGGAGCCGCGCATGTCGATCAGGTGGCCGCGGTGCGCGGGCCGCGTGCGCCGCGCCGCCCGCAGGGGCAGCTCGACCCGTATCATGTCCACCAAATCGTACATCCTCTGCAGCTCGGCATCGTCCATGGCGCCGAAGTCCTTGCGCCGCAGGCGCTCGGCCGCCGACCAGGTCAGGGTCCGGTCGGAGCTCTCCGAGTCCTCCGAGCCGTCGGTGGCGGCGGCCGCCTCGCCGAACACCGTCCGCTCCATCTCCACCTCCGGCGGCGCCAGCCCTGCCCACTCGGGGAGCTGCCGGTGGCTCCAGAAACGGTCGAAGGCGCGGTCGAAGCGCTCGTGCTGGGTGACGCTGGTGGTGAACAGGCTGCGGGCGGCGGCGCGCACGTCGTCGCGTGAACGGATGCCGACCGCCTGCATCGACTGCAGGAATGCGGTCACGTCATCGGCGGCGACGCTCATGCCCAGCCCGCGCAACACGCGCGCGAACAGCAGCGCCGAGCGCGGCAGGTGCGGCGCCCCGGTCACCGGAGGGCTCAGGCGCTGACGCGCGCCTGCTCGATCAGGCTGGGCACGCTGCCCCGCACCGACTGCACGTCGTCCTGATACTTCAGCAGCACGCCCAGGGTGCGCTCCACCACGTCGGCAGCCAGCTCCTGCTCGCCCAGGGCGCGCAGCGCGTGCAGCCAGTCGAGGGTCTCGGCGACTCCCGGCCGCTTGTACAGCTCCTGCGAGCGCAACTCCTGCACGAAGCCCACCACCTGCGCGGACAAGGCTTCGGCCGCTTCCGGAACGCGGCGCTGCACGATGCGCAACTCCTTGTCCAGGTCGGGGAAGTCGATCCAGTGGTACAGGCAGCGCCGCTTGAGGGCGTCGTGGACCTCGCGCGTACGGTTGGAGGTGATGATGACCACCGGCGGCTCGCTCGCCTTGAAGGTGCCGATCTCCGGCACCGTGACCTGGAAGTCGGAGAGCGCTTCCAGCAGGAACGCCTCGAACTCCTCGTCGGCGCGGTCCAGCTCATCCACCAGCAGCACGCGGCGGCGCGTCACGGCGGGGTCGACCGCCTGCAGCAGCGGGCGGGCCAGGAGAAACTCGCGGGTGAAGATGTCGGCGTCGGCGCTCGCCTCCCCGGCCGCCTCCAGCATGCGGATGCGCAGGATCTGGCGCGCGTAGTTCCACTCGTAGACGGCCGTCGACACGTCCAGTCCCTCGTAGCACTGCAGCCGGATCAGGTCGGCGTCCAGGATCGACGCCAGCACCTTGGCGATCTCGGTCTTGCCGACACCGGTCTCGCCCTCCAGGAACAGTGGGCGATCGAGCTGCACCGCCAGGAACACGCTGGTGGCCAGGTCCCGGTCGGCCACGTACGCGCACCGCTCCATCGCCTCCCGCACGGCGTCGACGCTGTCGAGCGCCAGCCTCGGGTCAGCCACCGGCGTCGTCGATTCGAGCGCGGTCGCGCGCCGCACGCAGCGCACGTCGGGCGTACACGCGGGCGAGCTGCGTGCGGTACTCGCCGGAGGCGAAGGTGTCGGCCAGCGGTTCCTCGACGCTCAGGCAGTCGGCGACCGCCTGCTCTATGACGCGGTCGTCCAGATCGGTGCCGGCCAGCGCCGCGGCGACCGCGGCCGCGTCGAGCGGCGCCTCCGTGACGCCGTTGAAGCAGAGGCGCGCCCGCACGCAGCGCCCGGCGGAGTCCAGCTCGACCACGGCGGCGGCGCCGCAGACGGCGAACCCCGAGGCGGGATGCTCGAACTTGAGATAAGCCGAGCCGGTGCGCGGCACCGGCGCAGGCAGCCGCAGGTCGGTCAGCACCTCGGTCGGATCGAGCGCCGTGGTCAGCAGGCCCTGGAAGAACCGGTCGGCCGGCATGCGCCGCGCTCCGTCCGGGCCGGTGGCGCCGAGCTCACCGTCCAGCGCCAGTAGCGCGGCCGGCAGGTCCGAGGCGGGATCGGCGTGCGCGACGTTGCCGCCGGCGGTGCCGTGGTTGCGGACGACCGGGTCGCCGATGCTGGCCGCCGCCTCCGCGAACGCCTGCCAGCGATCGGCCACCGTCGCCGATACCGCCACGCTGTGGTGGGTCGTCAGGGCGCCGACCGTCAGGCCTTCGGCCGCCGCGTCGATGCCGGCCAGCGGCAGGCGGCCGATGTCGATGAGCACCGCCGGCTGCGCCAACCGCAGCTTCATCATCGGCAGCAGGCTGTGGCCGCCGGCCAGCAGCTTGGCGTCTTCATGCTCACCGAGCAGTTCGACGGCTGCCGCAAGCGTGTCGGCACGATGGTAGGCGAACGGCGCGGGGTACAGCTCAGGCCTCCTGAGCCGCCATGGCCTTGGCGGCGTGGCGGACGGCGATGACGATGTTGTGGTACCCCGTGCAGCGGCAGAGATTGCCCTTGAGCGCCTCGCGCACCTCCTGATCGGACGGATCGGGGTTCTTCCGGAGTAGATCGAGAGATGCCAGGATCATGCCGGGGGTGCAGTACCCGCACTGCAGGGCGTGCTTCTCCCAGAATGCCTGCTGCAGCGGATGCAGCCGGTCGCCGTCGGCCAGCCCCTCGATGGTGGTGACCGAGCGGCCGTCGGCCTGCGCGGCAAGCTGCGTGCAGGACCGGACGCCCGCGCCGTCCAGCATCACCGTGCAGGCCCCGCACAGCCCGGTCTCGCAGCCGATGTTGGTGCCGGTGAGACCGGCTTGCTCGCGGATGAAGTGCACCAGCAGCGTGCGCGGTTCCACGTGCGCGGAAAAGCGGCGGCCGTTGATCGTGATGGTGACGGCAACCGGTTCGGGTCGGCCCAGGTCGCTCATCCGTCGCTCCCGCCATGGGACTCGCCTGCCACACGCTCACGGATGCTCTGCGCAAGTCCCTGCAGCGCGTCGCGCACCAGGGAGCGCATCGAGCTCTCGACCAGTCGCTGGCCGATGCTGGCCAGCCGGCCGCTGATGCGCGTGTCCAGGTCGTATGCCAGCACGGTCGCGCCGCCCTCCGCGCGCAGGCGGAAGTCGGCCTCACCGGTCACCACGCCGACCGGGCCGCGACCGGTCGCGGTCATGTGGTACGAAACCGGGGGCTGCACGTCGGAGAGCTCGATGGAGCCGGCGAACGTGCCGCGGATCGGGCCGAGCTTGACGCGCCACGACGCGTCGAAGTGCGTGTCGTCGATCCGCTCCAGCCGGTCGGTGCCCGGCAGCGTCGAACGCAGCACCTCCGGGTCCATCAGCGCGTCCCACACCCCGTCGGGAGGGGCTTCGAAGGAGAATTCGCCTGTCAGTCGCATGTCAGTTCAGAGTGGGCCCCAGCTCCGAGCCGCGGCACGGTGCGTGAGTCTGCGTGACCGTATGGGCGGGCGCTCGCCCCTGTCAACTGAGGGTGCATTTCCAGCTCGTTTGGTGACAACGTCCGAGCGTCGCGTGGGGGTACTCCTGAGGTACTCGCATAAGTGGGCTGCCAACACTTGGAAATTCACCCTCAACACGAAAGGGGACGGGCAACGCGGCCGCGACGGGCGGTTGCCTCCTCCGGTACTGTCTGCGTGCAGATGCGCGACATCGAGGCAGCGGTTCGCCGCTGGCACGCAACCGGCACGCGGTTCGCGCTGGCCCGCGTGGTGGCGACCTGGGGCTCCGCACCACGCCGACCCGGCGGTGCGATGGCGGTCACCGCGGACCTGCAGGTGGCGGGGTCGCTGAGCGGAGGTTGCATTGAGGCCGCGGTCATCGAGGAGGCGGTGCGCCTGCTGGCCGGCGAGCGCGGCCCCGGCCGCCTGGAGTACGGCATCGAGGACGAACGCGCGTGGTCGGTCGGACTGTCGTGCGGCGGCAGGCTGTCGGTCTACCTCACGGAGCCGTGGCCGGAGATGTGGAACGCGATCCTGGACGGGCTGGAGCGGCAGCGGCCGGCGGTCCTGCTCACCCGGTTGCACGACGGAGGCGCCTCGCATGCGCTGATCGACCTCGACGAACAGCGGGTGCGGGCATCCGCCGCCGACGGCGACACCTACCGGCCTGACGCGGTGGCCGCTGCCTGTGACTTCGCCGCGGCCGCGCAGGAAAGCGCTCTGGTCCAGGTGGACGGAGTGGATATTTTTGTACACTTGATGCCACGCCCGGACGAGCTTCTGATCATCGGCGCGGGCCACATCGCCGTGCACCTGGTCGCCTTCGCGCGCGAGCTGGGCTTCCGCACGGTGGTGATCGACCCGCGGCGGGTGTTCGCGGCGAGCGAGCGGTTCACCGTGGAGCCGGACGAGCTGCTGGGCGAATGGCCCGACCGCGCGCTCGCCGATCGGCCCGTCACGGAGAGCACCTACGCGGTGCTCCTCACCCACGACCCCAAGATCGACGACGAGGCCCTGCGCCACCTGCTGCCGAGCCGTGCCGCCTACATCGGCGCGCTCGGCAGCTCCCGTACGCACGGCAGACGGCGCAGGCGCCTGCAGGAGGCCGGGTTCGACGAGCAGTCCATCGACCGGGTCAGAGGTCCCGCCGGGCTCCCCATCGGCGCCGTGTCGCCGGACGAGATCGCGCTGGCCATCATGGCGCAGGTGATCGAAGCCAAGCGCATGACGCGTGGCGCTGCCCCGCCTGCCCCGCGTGCTAGGGTTTCCTGATGGCCGAGATGACCGTCGAGCGGCCACGGAGCCGTCTTCAGGCGCGCATCTACCGCATCATTTTCGAGTCGGATACGGCGGCGGGCAGAGGCTTCGACATCCTCCTCATCCTGGCCATCGTCGGCAGCGTCGTGGCCGTGATGCTCGACAGCGTGTCACGGGTTCGAGCCGCGGCCGGGGATTTGCTGTCGGCGGCCGAGTGGGCGTTCACCATTCTGTTCTCGGTCGAGTACGTGCTGCGTCTCTACTCGTCTCCCCGCCGGCTGCGCTACGTTCGCAGCTTCTTCGGCATCATCGACCTGCTGGCCTTGGCGCCCACCTACCTGAGCATCCTGCTGCCCGGCGGCCACTACCTGCTGGTGGTCCGCGTGCTGCGGGTGCTGCGCGTGTTCCGCGTGCTCAAGCTCGCCAAATACGTGGCGGAGGCCGATCTGATCGTGGCCGCCCTGAAGGCCAGCGGCCGCAAGATCGCGGTGTTCCTGTTCGCGGTGCTGTCGATCGTGATCGTCGTGGGCTCGATGATCTACCTGATCGAGGGGGACCAGGGCGGATTCACCAGCATCCCGCAGTCGGTGTACTGGGCGATCGTCACGCTGACCACGGTCGGTTACGGGGACCTCTCGCCCGTGACCCCGCTGGGCCAGTCGCTGGCCGCGGCCGTCATGATCCTGGGCTATGGGCTGATTGCCGTGCCCACCGGGCTGGTCAGCATGGAGATCTCGCTGGCGCTGAGCCGTCACCAGAAACGGCTCTGCCCCGAGTGCGGCACCTCGGAAAGCGATCCCGACGCCAGGTTCTGCCGGCGCTGCTCGGCGGGCCTGGTCTGAAGGCTCGGACGCATGGGCTCGCCCGACCGCATGCCGTTGGCCGGGGTCTTCGTCGTCGACATGACGAGGGTGCTCGCCGGGCCGTTCGCGAACATGGTCCTGCGCGATCTGGGTGCGCAGATCATCAAGGTCGAGCCGCCGCAGGGCGACGACTCGCGCGGGTTCGGACCGTTCCTGCCCGACGGCGCTTCCAGCTACTTCGTCAGCCTCAACTGCGGCAAGCGTTCGATCGCGCTGGACCTCAAGAACGAGGCCGGGCGCGAGGTATTCGCCGATCTGCTTGGGTCGGCCGACGTGCTGATCGAGAGCTTCCGCCCGGGCGTGCTGGCGCGGCTGGGGTTCGACGACCGGCGGATCCGGACCCTCAACGAGCGGCTGGTGTACGTCACCTGTTCCGGCTTCGGGTATACGGGGCCCGATGCCGACAGACCGGCCTACGACATGATCATCCAGGGTCGCTCCGGCCTGCTGTCCATCACCGGCACCGAGTCGGGTGAGACCGTGCGGGTCGGCTCGTCGATCGCCGACATCGTCAGCGGCCTGTACGCGGTGATCGGCGTCCTGGCCGGGCTGCTGCGGCGCGAACGTGGCGGTGAGGGCGCGCGCGGGGCCCGCGTGGACATCGCCATGCTGGACAGCGTGGTGTCCGTCCTGGAGAACGCCGTGGCGCGATATCAGGCGACCGGTGTCGAGCCCGGACCGCTGGGGTCGCGGCACCCTTCCATCACGCCGTTCGAGACCTTCCGCACCGCCGACGGCCAGATCGTGATCGCGGCCGGCAACGACCGGCTGTTCGCGCGTCTCTGCGAGGTGCTGGAGGTGCCGGAGCTGGCATCCGATCCGCGGTTCGCCGCCAACTCCGCCCGCACCGACCATCGGGACGCCCTCAAGGCGGCGCTGGAGGCTGCGCTGGCCGGTCGCGGCACCGAGGACTGGGTCGGTGAGCTGGAAGCGGCCGGCGTGCCGGTGTCGCCGGTAGCGGGCATTGCCGACGTGGTCGCCGACCCGCAGGTGGCGGCCCGCAACATGCTGGTGGAGGCTGCCGGCACGGACGGATTCCGCGTGACCGGCACCCCGATCAAGATTGCCGGCGTCGAGGATCCGCCGGCCAAGCCGGGCGCGCCGGCGCTCGGCGAGCACCGCGACGTGATCCTGCGGGAACTGCTCGCCTACTCCCCCGAACGCATCAGGGGGCTGGACGCGGCCGGCGCCTTCGGAAACGGCTGAGGTATACTGTCGACATCCGATATAGACGGCATCAGATGGGCCACGCTGTTGGCGACAGGATGGCGAGGCTCTTCTGCCGTTCGGCAATTTCCACGGCACTCCAGTCCGCGCAATCGGCGATCTGGGATGTTAGAATATATCTCGATGCCTTTAGGACGGGTTTCTTGTCAGCGAAGCCAACGCTGCCGAGGCTAGAATTGGTGCTCGCCTGCAGCAAAGCTTGGTTGCCAAGTCGATTAACATACATGCTTGCCTCGTCGTCCGTGAACTGCGGCCAGTTTCCCTCGCGCTTCTTGGGAAGTACATGTTCCAAGTTGATAACAGACGGATCCTGAGTCGGCAAAAACCAAGGCTCCGATTCGTTTCGTGCCGCCATCTCCAGAGAACGCAAATAGTATCGAGCGAGCTGTGCCTTAGATACGCGAGCTGTCTCAAACGCTGTCTTGAATTCCTCGTCTGTCGGGGTGACGCCGTTCAGTTGCGTTTTCAACTCCGCAGTGGTAGTGACTACGCCGGTGAAGACACCGTTAGCTACCGCGGCTAGCGGCAACTCCACTGAGCCGCTTCTTGTGGAACTGGCGATGAGCAGTCGGACGCCGAGAGAGACGCAGAACTGGAACGTATTGGCCGACTCCGCGGCTACGAAATTGGCAGCAACAGACAATAAGAGGGGCCGCATAGGTCGGATATTTAGAAGGTTCAGGACCTCAATTGCACGCCGACAAGGCTCCGGGTAGCTGTTCCACTTTTCGTGTTCCGGATTGAAGGTAGCTACATAGGCCGTGGCAAGGCTCTCCAGCTTCGACGCGAAGCCGATTGCTGCATGTTCGCTCTTGGCATTCTCCTGGACAGCGTCATAGACCTCCGATTCCCGCGTGTAGCCACGTATTGCAATAAGCGCGTGCCTCAGGAAGTCGACGGTAATATTCTCTTCTTCAAGGCTCTCTAGAGTGCCACGCATGTAACTCCAACGGCTCTGCACCTCCTGAATGCGCTCGCCGGATCGACCAAACAGGTAGTTCTTGATCAGATCCGCCTGCGACGTGCGCAACCCTCGGTCGTTGAGTGTTTCGAACATCTTGTATGCGTTCGCGTCATTTGGCACTCTGAGCAACACAACTATGGCTCGGCGTTCTATGAAAGACACCCAATCATTCAGTTGATCTCCGTGGCTTCTTGGGTCAATAGTTGCTACTATCTTGCGAACGTAGTCGCGAGACGTTTTGCTCGCCTTGTCCAACAGAATGTGAGAGTCTTTAGTCGGCTGAGGTTCCTGATCACCCTCGTTGCGAGCAATGATCCATTGAAAATACTCATTGTCGTCGACGTTCAGCCGGAGTTTTGGTATGCGCGAACGTTTCGCACGATCGATGCCGGTCAAGAACTCATTGTTGATTGCCTCGACGAGAACGTCGTCGAGTTCAACTAGGTAATCGCGGATCGCCGCAAGCAGAATTGCCGTCGTCGCAAGGCGCTGCTGACCATCGACCACCTCAAGTGCTCCATCTGATCTAGGGATCGTAACGACCGTTCCAAGAAAGTATCCCGGCTCCCCATCGTTGATGGCTTTGGCGAAGTCCTGCAGCAATTGAGTGACTTCTCGGTCAGTCCACGCATATTCTCTTTGGTTCGGAGGAACGAAGAGCCGAGACTGCCTTAGCACGCTTCCAAGCCCGAGCTGTTCAAACGCTATTTGATCTTGCGAGTCAGACATCGTTGTTCCCTGCTATGCTGCTATTGATGTAGCTCCAGCGATGGCGTCTCCGGCGCTTGCTGTCAGTTGTCGGTACGCTGAGTGCGCATCGTGAGACGCGGGGTAGTCGTATATGAGTGGCTTGAAGCGTCTCCTGTGGGTCACGGAGGTAGAAGTGTTACACCAAGTCGGAGGGTCATTACAACGCCTTTGAGCGGTTCCCATCACCCGCGAGCCAGCCGTCCCAGGCGCCGGTCCTCGTGCGCCAGCCACTCCACGTACGGGCGGGGAGCGGCCGGCGGCGGCCCCAGCCCGTGCTCGGACCGCCAGCGCAGCAGCGGGTGGTCCCGCCGCTGCTGCGGCAGCTCGACCGGACGGCCGTAGGCCGCCGACTCGAATGCGCCCATGATCATCTCCAGGGAGTGGGTGCCCACGGCGCCGCTGCTCTCGTGCTCGTCGCCTGCGTCCAGCGCGCGCACGTACTCGTCGACGAACGCCAGCTCCATGCCGTTGCGGAGCTCGGGGGTATCGCCCCGGCCGCCGAGCGGGTTCTCTATCTCCGTCCAGCGGTCGACGCCATCGTCGGGTCGCGCGAACGGGCTCGGCAGGTGCCACGCGCCGCCGTGCTGGATCAGGACCCGGCCCACGGTGCCCATCAGCTCGACTCCCATGGAGCCGCCATGCACGGAGGGAAGCCGGTCATGCATCAGGGTCAGATTGATCCCACCGGCGAACTCCAGCTCGGCGGACAGGCGCTCGCCGGCGATCGTGCCCATTCCGCTCGGCGACGGCACTACGTCGTCGGGCGTGGTCGGCCGCCCGTCCGTGCGCAGGCTGGCGGTGACGCGCCGGCAGCGGCCCAGGAAAGCCTGCGCGCCGGTCAGCAAGTGGCAGCCGATGTTCATGATGCCGTAGCCGCCGTAGTAGCCCTTGCCGCGCGCGATGGCATGGATCACGTCGCCGATCAGCCCGTCCGCGACCGCGGCCGCCGCCGCCCGCGCGGCCGGGCTGACGCGGCCCTGATGGTGGACCGCGACCTGCACGCGCCGCTCCCGCGCCCGGCGCAGGACCGCGTCGGCCTGCTCCAGATCCACGCAGATCGGCTTCTCCACGTCGATGTGGTACGGGCCGTGGTCGAGCACCCGCATCATCAGCTCGTAGTGGAACTCGGTGCCGGTCGGAATCGCGACGATCTGCGGCTGCACGGCGTCGAGCATCGTCTCAACGTCGGTGAACCGGGCGGTGACGCCGAGCTCGTCGCCCAAGGTCTGCAGCCGTTCCGTGTCCAGGTCACACAGCCCCACCAGCTCGGTACGTCGATGGTCGGCGTAGCCCCGGCCGATGGAGGTGCCGCGGTGGCCGCAACCGATCAGCGCCGCACGATACGTGACTGCCTTAGGAGTGACTGTCATAGGAATGCCTGCCATAGGAATGCCTGCCATCAGGTTTGCAGCCGTGCGAGCGGATGGCTGCGATCTGCCAGCGGCACGGCCACGCGCGCCCCGGCGAGCTGCGATGCGTAGAGGCCGTGGATCATCTCCAGCGCCGCACGCGCCGCGCGCGCGCTCGACAGCGGTTCGGTGTCCGCGTCGATCGCTGCGATCAGGTCCTCGATCGCCAGCCGGTTGCCGTCCTTGTGGAACTCGGCGCCTCCGAGGTCCAGGACGTCCCAGCCGGTGATGCCGTCCCACGGCGCCCAGTGGTCGTGGCGGGCGATCACGAAGTCGCTGCCCGCCCCGCGCATCGCAACGCTGCCGCGGTCGCCGATCAACTGCAGGCTGAACCCGCGGCCTTCGCCCGGCTGGTTCGCGCGCGAGGTGAAGCTGCCGACCGCGCCGCCCGCGAAGCAGTAGTATCCGGTGACCGCGTCGCCGGCGATCAGGCCGATCGGCTCGCTCGCCTCGCGGGCGTCGCCGGGGCCGATCTCGCGCCCGCCGGCGGTGACGTGGCCGCTGATCCAGGCGACGTCGCCGGCGAAGTAGCGCATGGTGTTGAACAGGTGGGTGCCGAGCACCAGCATGTCCTCGCCGCCGCCGCGCCGGTCCTGCTTGCCGGTGCCGCGCAACTCAAGCAGCGTGCCGATCAGGCCGTCCCCTACCCGTCGCCGCAGTTCCTGGAGCTGTGGGAGGTAGACGTTCTGGTGCGCGACTGCGATCTTCATGCCCTTGGCGTCGGCCGCGGCGATCACGCGGTCGGCGGTTGCCAGGTCCGCGGTCATCGGCTTCTCACAGTAGATGTGGCAGCCCGCATCGATCGCGGCCATGAGCAACTCCTCATGGCGGTCCACGTAGCGCGGACAGATGGCGACGATGTCGAGGGACTCCTTGGCCAGCATCTGGCGGTAGTCGGCGTAGGCGTTCGGGGCGCCGATCTCCTGCTGGGCGGCGGCGCGTCCGGCGGGGTCCGGGTCGGCCACCGCAACCGGTTGCACGCCGTCGATGCCCCGAAAGCCGAGGTGCAGGCCGTGACCGAAGTTGCCGCGCCCGGTATGCCCGATCGCGCCGACGCGGAAGCGCACTTGGGTACTCATGGCGCCGAGTATACCCTCGCACGGCGGGATGGTGAGATCGGTGGCGAACAGCGTGGCGGAAGATGGATCCTTTGGAGTGGCAGTCAAGGCGGCGATCATGAACGGGCCGCGGATGCTGGTGCTCTACAAGACGGCAAAGGAGGCCCTGTGCGACCCTGATCCCGCCGTCGGGGTGGATCTGCCAGGCGGGAGGGTTGCGTTCGGAGAGTCGCCGATCGAGGCGTTGGGCCGTGAGGTCGCCGAGGGAACCGGACTTGCGGTCGAGGTGGTGGCGCCGGTCGCGACGTGGCATTACGTGAAGGGTCGATTCCAACTCGTGGGTATCGACTTCCTGTGCGAATACGTATCCGGACAGGTGGTGCTGAGCGATGAGCACGAGCGGTATGCTTGGCTGACGGAGCCGGAAATGGAAGAGCTGCATCCGGAACGGCAGCCGGAGTTTGCCGCTGCGTATCAAAGAGCCAGGACACCCGACCAGCGCAAGGGCCGAGCGGCCCGGCTACTCGACGGGTGAGGACTCCCAGACGCCGGCAAGCGGCAACCAAGCCCGGCAATACCTCGTCCCCGGTAAGGGCGGACGGCCGGACGCGTCGCTCAACACCGTCGGGCCGATAGATCAACACCCGGGCTGATCCGGGAGAATCAGCCATCCCAAGCGGGTTCCGTTGGCTCGGTACTCCTCCATCTTGCGCTGGAGGGCAGGCACGGAGTCGGAGGGAGAGCATGATGGCCGGTCGCAAGCGCAAGACCAACGCCGGCACGGTCGCCGACTGCGCATCTTCGTATGGAGCATCGACCACCTGCTGATCGACCACCTGCTGATCGACCATGGCCATGACGAGAGGCTAATGTGCTGCGACGTCACGCGTCGAAGAGTACTCGCGAGAGGAGAGACGGACACCATGAGTCATCCCTACCGCTACCTGGGCCGCCCGCGGCCGGCCATCGACGGGCAGGCCAAGGCGCGCGGCGCCACCCGGTACGCCGGCGACGTGCAGCTCGCCGGCATGCTGCACGCGCAGCCGGTGCTGGGCGAGGTGGCGCATGCACGCCTGCTTGCCGTGCACACCGAAGCGGCGCGTGCCGTCCCCGGCGTGGTAGCGGTGCTCACCGCCGCCGATCTGCCGGTGACAAGCGAACCGCCGGCGACACGGCACCAGGCGGTCCTCGCCCGTGACATCGTCACTTTTTGTGGACAGCCAGTCGCCCTGGTGGTCGCCGAGTCGGCGGCCGCTGCGGCCGACGGCGCCGCGCTCGTGGAAGTGGACTACGACCCGCTTCCGCCGGTGGTGGGAGTCGCGGGCGCGCCGCCCGATCGGCCGTCGGCAGCATCCGGAGAGTATCGCCGCGGCGACGTTCCGGCGGCGCTGCGGGACTCCTATCACGTCGTGAAACGGACCTTTCGCACGCCGTTCGTGCACCAGGGCTACCTGGAGCCGTGCGCGGCGGTCGCAGCCCCCGATCCGGCCGGCGACGGGGTGACCGTCTACTCCGGGTGTCAGGGGCAGTTCGATGTGCGCGCGCAGCTCGCCTCGATCCTGGAATTGCCGCCCGCTGCGATCCGGATCGTGCCGATGACCGTGGGCGGCGGGTTCGGCGGCAAGGGCGGGCTGATCGATCCGCTGGCCGCGGCCGCCGCGCTGCGACTGAACCGGCCCGTGAAGCTGGTTCTGGACCGCTCGAGCGATCTGGCCACCACTACCCCCTCCCCGGCGATGGCGATCGAGTTGGAGCTGGGCGCGAACCGCCGCGGTGATCTCACCGCGCTGCGCGCGGAGATCATCCTGGACAACGGCGCGTTCCCCAACGGCATGGGAGGCGGCATGGCCAAACGGATGGCCGGCTGCTATCGGATCCCGCACCTTTCCATCCAGTGGCGAGACGTGTGCACGAATGTGCACGCCACGGGCGCCTATCGCGCCCCCGGGGCGCCGCAGACCACCTTCGCGATCGAGACGGCGGTCGACGCGCTGGCCGCCGCCCTGGACATCGACCCCCTGGAGTTCCGTACCCGCAACGTGGTGCGGGCCGGCGACCCGCAGCCCGACGGCACGCCCTGGCCCGCCGGCGGCCAGTTCGCCTGCCTGGAGGCGGTCGCATCGCATCCGCTGTGGCGGTCTCGCCATCAAGACCCCGGCGGCAGCACCGGGCTCGCCATCGCCGGGTGGATCCCCCTGGTCGATCCGTGCGCTGCCACCTGCCGCGTCGACCCGGCCGGCACCGTGGTGGTCACCCTAGGTGCGGTCGACATCTCCGGGGTGTACTCCTCGCTCGTGCTGGTGGCGGCGGAGGAGATGGGCGTCGAACCGCGGCAGGTCCGCGTGCAGATCGCCGACTCGGCCAGCGCGCCGTACGGGCCGAGCGCCGGCGGCAGCAACATCGCCTGCTCCGCGGCCGATGCCGTACGCTCGGCCGCCGCCGAGGCCAAGCGTCAGCTCCTCACCCTGGCGGCCGACCACTTCGAGGCCGCGGTGGAGGATCTGGAGATCGCAGGCGGAGCCGTGCGAGTCGCGGGGGTGCCGGACCGGACCATCACGATCGGCGCGCTGGCCCATGCCGCGCAGAGCGCCGACTCGTCCCTGCCGCACCGGCAGGGACCGATCCAGGCGCACGGCCGGGCCGCCGGCCCTGGCGGCGCCGCCGTGTTCGTCGCCCACGTGGTGCGCGTCGCCGTCGACCGGGAGACCGGCCGGGTCCGCCCGACCGACTACCTGTCGGTGCAGGACGTGGGTTTCGCGCTGAATCCGCTGCTGGTAGAGGGCCAGCTCCACGGCGGCGCCGCGCAGGGGCTGGGCATCGGCCTGCACGAGGCGCTGCGCCACGATGAGGCCGGCCAGCTCCTGACCGGCACGCTGATGGACTACGGACTGCCCAAGGCGACGTCGGTACCGCCGGTCACGGCCCATCTGCTGGAAACGCCCTCGCACGGGCCGTACGGGGCGCGCGGGGTCGGTGAGCCGCCGATCGTCGCCGGCGCGGCGGCCACCGCAAACGCCATCAGGGCTGCCACCGGAGCGCAGCCCGCGTCACTCCCGCTCGACGCGGAAACGGTCTGGCGCGCTGCCGGAGCGCAGGGATCTACCAGATCGACAGAATGATGCCCACGATCGGATAGGCGACCAGCCGGTAGCCCAGATTGATCAGCACCAGCGGCCGCGGCCGTCCTTCGAAGGCCCCGTTGGAGATGATCGACATGCCCGAGAACGCGATCGCCAGGCCGAGCGCGGCGATGATGCCGCCGCCGACCCCCGAGATCGCCGCCGCCTGAAAGACGATCGCCAGTACCAGCGACGTGAGGATCGCGTCCGCCAGCGCGGCGATCAGCGCGGGGCTGGGGCCCGCGGCGCGCATCTCCTCCTCGGTCTTGCCGAGCGCCGCCATCCACGCCTTGCCGAACAGGAACGGCGCGTACCACGCGAATCCCAGCGCCATGAGCACCACCGCCGATACGGCCGCGGCCACGTAGTTGATCGCTCCGAAGTCTATCGCCGCCATACGTTCCTCCTGATTCGGCCGCTTCCCGACCCCGCGTCATGCCCGCGACCCGCTCACCGGCGAACCGGCGCCGCGGAGGCCTGCGACAGCCGGATGGTGGCCCACAGCACGATCAGGCCGATCCCCACCGTCGCCGCCACCGAACCGGCCACCGTCCAGGTGTTCCAGGCGTCGATCTGCTGCGGACGGCTCGCCGTCCCTTCCGGCATCGCCTCCCACCGCTCGGCCTCCAGGCGGGCCAGGCGCGCCCCCGTCAACCCGCCCGCCGCCACACCGATGCCGGCAACCAGCAGGGGCCAGTACTCGCTGAGCTGCTCCGGCGGTGGCGCTGGCGCGCGTGCGGGTTCCACCGCCGGAGCTTCCTCGGTCGACTCCTCCGTTTCCGCGGGAGCCTCCTGGGCAACGGCCGGCGCGCACAAGAGCGTCACGACGATCGTCGCCGCGATCAGCCGCCATCCGCGTGCACAGCGATCCACCGCCGCGACGGTATCGCAACCACCGTGCCGTCGCCAAGGTATGATGCGGCCCGCATGCTGAAGCGACATCTTGGCCGTACCGGGCTCATGGTGTCCGAGCTCTGCCTGGGAACGGCGGGGTTCGGCGCGCAGCCCTGCGCCGAGACGAGCGATCCGGTGCTCGACGCGTTCGTCGAGTGCGGCGGCACCTTCATCGACACCGCGGACATCTACGGGCCCGAGGTCGGAGCGTCCGAGTCGGCCCTCGGCGACTGGATGCGGCGGCGCGGCCATCGTCAGGCGCTGGTGGTGGCGACCAAGGGCGGATCGCCGACCGGCCCGAACCCTACCGACCGCGGCCTCAGCCGCCGTCATCTTCTGGACGCCGTGGAGGCAAGCCTGACGCGCCTGGGGACCGACTGGATCGACCTCTATCAGACGCACTGGCCCGATCCGGACACGCCGGACGAAGAGACGCTGTCCGCACTGGACCAGATGGTTCGCCAGGGCAAGGTCCGGTACGTCGGGTGCTCCAACGTGTCTGCCTGGCGCCTTGCGCATGCGCAGGGAATCAGCGCCCGGTCGCAGTTCATCTCCTACGCGAGCGTCCAGCCGCACTACAGCCTGCTCGCCCGCAGCGGGTACGAACGCGAGCTGTCCGAAGCCGCGGTCGCGCTCGGCGTCGCGGTGCTGCCGTATCGCCCGCTCGCGCGCGGCATCCTGACCGGCCGGTTCCAGGGCGGCCAGATCCCCGAGAGACGCTGGCGCAGCGGACCGGACGGCTACGACCTGGACCCCGGCCGCGCCGCCGCTCTGGTCGCCGAGCTCGGCAAGATCGCCTCCAGCCACCGCCGTACGGTTGCGCAAACGGCCCTGGCGTGGCTGCTCGCGAAGCCCGGCGTCACCGCCGCGGTCGTCGGCGCTTCCACGCCCGAGCAGGTGCTCGAGCTGGCCGGCGCCGTCGGTTACCGGCTGTCCCCCGAACACATGGAGCATCTGGATGAGGCGTCAGAGTGGAAATCATGAAACAGGCCATTTGCTTAAGCGTTCGCCTCTTGCTAAGCTTACGGTGCGATGGGAAAAAGACTCTATATCGGGGGACTGCCATTCAGCGCCACCGATGAAACGCTATTCCAGCTGTTTGCACAGCATGGCAAGGTCGAATCAGCCGAAGTGGTGACGGATCGTTATTCCGGCAGCTCTCGTGGTTTTGGATTCGTGGAAATGGGATCGGACGAGGAAGCAGCCGCCGCGGTTCGCGGATTGAACGGTGCGGAGCTTGACGGCCGGTACCTGTCCGTGGAGGAAGCGCGTAGCGCGCGCGGCGACCGCGGCGGCGGCGGCGGCGGCGGCGGCGGCAGACGCGGCGGCGGCGGCGGCGGCGGAGGCGGCGGCGACCGCGGCGGAGGCGGAGGCGGCGGCGGGGACAGGCGCTGGTAAACGGTCCCGACGGGCCTGACTAGCGCACGAAGCCCGGCTGATTCGCAGCTTTGCATTCGTGCACCGCGAGCGTGAAATGCGTTCGTGTAACAGATTTACTCGTTCTCTACAGGGCGGTGCGAGCGAGGTCACTGCACCGCATCCAGGTGAGTCGGTCGCCGTAATGGCGGCCGACTCGCGTTAACGCCTCGTCGAGATCCCGCAGGCCGGCCGCCGAGCCGTCGTCGAACAGCGACTGCCAATGCGTCAGCATGACGACCGGCTGTTCCGAGCGAATCAGTTCCGGGATCCGGCCCTTGGTTCCGTCGCCGCTGATCAGGTCGTCGATCGTCGACGGGTGACGACCGAACAGGTCCGCTACCCCGCACGGCTGTGATACCACGCTGATGCCGCGCTCGGGATCCTGCCACGCCACGAACGGGTCGCGGGGCCGGCCGCGCACGTCCATGTGCATGAAGTACCAGGTGAAGGTGCGTCCGTTGACCGCGTACTGCGCTTCGCCGATAGCGCGGGCGAACTGCTCCTCCCTGCTCATGCCGGCACGCCAGCATGACGTGACGCCGTTCGCCGGCAGACCCACGTTGTTGAGGATGGTGAGCGCCAGGCTGATGTAGCGCACCATCTCCGCCAGGCTGGCGGTGGCGATCCATTCGTCCTCGTAGCGGTGGAGCAGCCGGTCGTTGTCGATGTCATAGGCCGCCAGGTGCGTGAGGATCTCCGCCGTGATGTCGAAGCGCACGGCCAACCGGGAGCGGACGATGTCCAGGAACCGCTCCAGGTCGGACGGACTGACGTAGCTGACGTTCCGGTCGATGCGCCCGGCGCCGGACGGCATCGGCAGCACCGAGTACTTGCCCAGCACGCCATGCGATTCGCACACCGCCGCGAACTCCTCGGTGAACGAACCGGGGATCGACAGGACGTGCTCCTGCTCCGGATGCATGAAGTAGGCGGCGTTGATCGGCGCGCAGTCGTCGAGGATGAGGGACAGCGGCAGCTTGGCCGCCTCAGACATGGTCGGTGCTCGGCGTGGACAGCAGGAACGGCAATCGATCGCCGGCGACCGCCGTCACCCGCTCCGGGCCGAACAGCGCCTTGACCAACATCCGGCGCGTCAGCGCCTCCTGTCCTTCCGGGCCGCTCAACACGTACCCGTCGCCGCGCTGACGTAGCTCCACGTCGTCCAGGCCCAGCTTGTGCAGGATCGCGGCCGGATCGATGAGCTGCAGCATGTGCCACGGCGCGCGCGCCATCGGTATGCCGAGCTGGTCGAGCAGTGCCACCAAGCCGGTCTGCTGCGGGATGACCTCGACCTGCAGGTCGCTGGTCAGGTCGACGCGGTCCTTGTCGTCGCGCGCGGTCGTGGAGCGCCCCTCGTTGACCGCATCCACGCGCGCATAGACCGCGCGCAGCAACGCCGCCACCAGTTCCGGCGGCCCGCCGTGCTCCTTCACCAGCCGCGAAGCCGGCTGGACCACCGCGTACGCTTCCACCCGACCGCGCCGCTTGGTCACGAACAGTTCCGGCGAGGTGCGGCCCACGATGATGGGCACGTCCTCTTCGGGGCGAATCGTCCCGGCACCGCAAGCGGTGTGAATTTGGTGCAAGTCGCCGGCGTACCGCGCCAGTCCGGCGCGGATCTCCAGGCCACCGAGGTCGGGCAGCAGGCCGACGTTGCCGCGGTTCAGCTCATAGGTGAGCAGGCACCCGCCGTCCTCGAAGCCGAAGCGCCGATACCACTCCGGCACGCCTGCATCCAGGTGCACCAGATCACGGCCCGCCGCACGGGCCTGCGCCTCCACGTCGTGCATCAGCAGGCCGCCGAGTCCCCGGCTTCGCCAGTCCGGATGCGTGGTGGTGCAGTTGACGCCCACCGTGTCGAGCGGAACGCCGCCGGTGGCGATGCGCATGGGCAGTGTCCCCACCGACGCCCGGAGCCCGCCGTCGACGCGGATCACCCGTACGTTGCCGAGGTTCGCGGTCCGATAGATGTGCGGGTAGTCCCGCTCGATCGACGGCGCTCTGCCGCGCGACACCCGGAACACCAAGTTGATCAGCGCCAGCAACTCCGCGCGTTCCTCCGGGCGGCAGGCTCGTGGACCATCGATCTGCGATTGCATAAACGTTCGATGGTCCCCTTGGTCATGACCCTCAACGGCGTCCCGGAAGCACGGGACGCGGACGACCAAGCCATCGCGTCGCCCCGTGCATCATCACTTGCCGTCGCTAAGAGATGTCCCGGTCCTTCACCGTCTTGCGCCGATCCTTGCGGGCCGTTTCGATCGCCGCGTCGCAGACTTCCTTGACCTTGCTCGACAATGCTTCGATCGCCGTGGCGGAGGTGTTAAATCCTGCCGCTGACTTGATGTATGACTTGACCTTGGACGCGACTACCAGGACCTCGTTCGACATGCTGACCTCCTCTGGAGCAGTGAGAAACCGCGCAGACGCTCGCTTTCGGCACCGCGCAATCCTGATTCTAGGACGACTTCACGGGGCATGGCAACGCCACTCATCCGTGTAGTGTCGATCGAGACTCTACAAGAATTCTCGTTCTCAGCCGAGCCTATCCCGGATTGCCCCGGCGCTGGGCCATCCGTTGACCGCTCCAGGCGGCGAGCGCAGCGGCCGACGCGCCGAGGGCCGCTCCCACCGCGTCGGCCGCCAGGTCGAGCATCTCCGCCGTCCGGCCGGTGAGCGGCTGCAGCACCTCCAACAAGGCTCCGAAGCACACCGCCGCGATCGTTGCCAGCGCCGCCGCACCGATCGGCGGGCGGGACTTTGCCCATGCGATCGTGGTCAGGAACGCCAGCACGGTCCACGCCGCGAAATGCAGCGCCGTGTCGATGCGAGGGACCGTGCGACCGGGGTGATTCAAGGGCATCAGGGTCACCACGAGCAGCGCGGCTGCGTACACCGACACGCTCATCCAACGCATTGCAGTCATGCTACCGTGCACCGCGGAGCGAAATGATGGAACAGGTACCACTCGGGCGAACCGCACGCACGGTCAGCCGCATCGCCCTGGGGACGACGACGTTCGGTCGCGAGATCGACGAAGACGAAACGCGCAGGATCCTCGACCACGCCGTGGAGCACGGCCTGACCCTGCTGGATACCGCGGAGGCGTACGGCGGCGGCAACGCCCGGCTGTACCGGCGGGACGTGATGGGCGTGCAGGACGTGCGCGAGGCGACCGGGGAGGTGTCGAGCTCGGAGCGCATGATCGGGACCTGGATCCGCGAACGTGGCATGGCCGATGCGGTGACGGTGCTCACCAAGGTGTCGAGTGGCAATTCGCCGGAGAACATCGAACGCGCCCTGAACGCCAGCCTGGAACGGCTGCAGATCGACTCCGTCCCGATTTACCTGGTGCACAACTACGATGACCAGGTGCCCCTGGACGAGACTATGGACGCCCTCAATCGAGCCGTCTCCGACGGCCGCGCTCAGGTGCTGGGCTGCAGCAACTTCACCGGCGCACAGCTCCGCGACGCGTTGGCGATCAGCGCTGCCAAGGGCTACGCCCGCATCGAGATCGTGGAGAACATCTACAACCTGGCTCGCCCCGAAGAGGAGCGCGACAGCATGCCGGTCTGCACCGGCGAGGAGATCACCTTCCTGGCGTACAGCCCGCTCGGCGCGGGCTTCCTGGCCGGCAAGTACACCGCCGACCGGGACGCGTTGCCGGACCGCACCCGTTTCCACGTGATCCCCGGCCACTGCGACGTCTATTTCTCCGAACGCAACTTTCGCGTCGTGGAGCGATTGCGCGCCAAGGCGATCGAGCTGGGCGAGTCGATGGTCTACCTGGCCGCCGCCTGGGTGGTCGCCAGCCGATCGGTGGGCAGCACGCTGTTCGGCGCGCGCACGACCGCCCACCTCGACAATGCCTTGCGCGCCTACGAGGAGGGCATCCCTGCAGAGCTGCGCGCCGAGATGGCCGCCTGGGACTGAACGCCCGGGAAGGCGCGAGGGCGCTTCGCGCTCAGAGTTCGGTGCGGACGATGCTGCGCGGGTCCGTGACCACCGTGCCCGAGTGGTAGGTGCCGGCCAGACAGCGCTCCCGCCAGAACTCGCTGGCGTCGTACAGCTCCGCTTCCGTATCGATCGTGTTGATCAGGGCCGCGGCGCGATGGCGCGGCGCCCGGTCGATCACCCACCCCTCCTGGTTGACCACGAAGCTGGGCCACGCGTACCGGCGGGCGCCGTTGGTGGCGCTGACGGCGAAGAAGTTGCTGGCCGCCGCCGCCTGCAACGTGACCGGCACCGACATCAGGTAGTGCTCGTCGCGGTCCGCGGTCATCCCGGCGTTGTGAAACGACACCAGCATGAGCTGGACGCCGCGCCGCTTGTATTCCCGGAACAGCTCCGGATACCGGTAGTCGTGACAGATCAGCAAGCCGCAGCGCACCCCGTCCACGTCGAAGGTCGTGAAGGCGCTGCCGGGGCTGTAGTGCTTGAGGTCCTGATCGTCGCAGTCCGCGCCGGTGCAGAACATCTTGTCGTAGCGGTCGACGATCCGGCCCTGCGGATCGATCACGTACAACGAGTTGTGCGGGCGGTGGCCTCCGCCGAGACGGTGGTTGCAGCCGATCACGACCCACAGCTCCAGCTCGGCGGCCAGCCGCACGATCGACGCCATGGCGTCGTGCACCGCCTGCCAGTCGAGCTGGCCGATGCCCGACAGCTCGGCTCCGAGGTAGCCCGACACGCACGCCTCCGAGAAATGGGCGAGCCGCGCCCCACGCCGTTTCGCCGAGCGCATGAGACGCTCGACCGAGGCTCGGTTCGCCGCCGCGACGGGCTCGATCACGAACTGACAGGTCGCGATGGTGAGCTTGGCCACGGCGCCGATACTACCGGTGGCGCGGCTGCGAGTCTCGCGGCCCTTGGGGAGCGGCCGGCCCGGCGCGTACACTCCGGCGATGCCTCTCCACGCTGGCGCACGGGCGATCGACTTCGCTTGGCTGTTGCGGAACGGCGCGGCCCGATGTCCCCGGAACGGCCAGATGGGCCTATATTCCGGGAGCACGGGATCTCGACGGTTTCATGCCGAGGTCTACCGAAATATGCCTCCTGCGCGGCGGGTGGCCATCGCGATGGAGATGAGCGCCGGCATTCGCGATATCGCCCTCGCCGGGATTCGCGACGCTCTCGAACGCATCCTTGCAGAGGTCGGCACCGAACCGTGACGGGTACGGGTACGCGCGCAGGCCTGTGCCGGCGCGTTGAGGACCGCGGCAAGGTTGGGCTATAAGGGCGTTCCGAATGGAGCCACGTCGTTTCCGTGCCCTGCGCACCCTCCGGCTCGGCAGTTTTCATATCGGGTCGGCCATGAGCGACGTGCTGGTCTCCAGCGTGCTCAACCGCGTCCTGATCAGCCACTTCGGCTTCATGGCGTGGCCGGTGGCGCTGCTGCTCAGCCTGCGCTATCTGCTGTCGCCGCTGAGCCTGTGGGCCGGCGCGCGCAGCGACATCACGGCGGCCGCCCCGTACGGCCGCACGCGATTCATCTGGGCCGGACGCGCACTGATGATGGTCGGGCTAGGGCCGATCGGCATCAGTCTGGCCTGGTTCGGCCGGGGACAGGCCGTGCCGGGCTGGCTGCTGCTGATCGCCGGGTTTCTCGCCTACGGGGTGGGCGGACTGATCTCCGGCAGCCCTTTCCTGGCGCTGGTGCGGCACTCCGCTCCGGCAAAGCAGCAGGGCTTGGCGATCGCGATCGTGGAGACGGTGCTGATCGCCTGCTTTCCGCTGGCGGCCCTGAGCTTCGGCCTGCTGATGGAGCACTACGAACTGCACCTGTTCTGGCGCTTGGTGGCACTGACGGCGGGCGTCGGCGGACTGTTCTGGCTGGTGTCGATCGCCGGTGTGGAACGCCGCGTGCAGGACGAGCTGCGTGCCGCCGGAGAGCCGCCTGCGCCTCACGAGCGTCCGCTCGGCGAGCGCCTGCGCGCCCTGCTCGGCGACCGGAGCAAGATCCGGTTCTTCGCGTTCCTGTCGGTGGCCGCCGCGGCGGCGTGGTTGCAGGAGGCGGTGCTCGAACCGTTCGGCGCGGAGGTGCTGGATCTCACTCTGGGGCAGACCACCCGTCTCAACACGGTGTGGCTGGCGCCCACGCTGCTGACGCTGCTTGTGAGCATGGTGCTGTGGCGCAACCGCCCTCCGGAGCGGCAGGGCGGCATCGCCGGCGCCGGGTTGTGCTTCATGGCCGCCGGCATGGCGTTGCTGGCGGCGGCGGCATTCGCGCGTATGGGCGTGCTGGTCACGCCCGCCCTCATCGCCTATGGTGCCGGCTTCGGTGTGTATACCTTTGGAGGGCTTTCGCTGATGGCGGCCATGACCACGGATCAGGAAGCCGGCGCACAGTTCGGCCTGTGGACGATCGCTCAGGTGGTGTTTCGCGGGGTAGGCATCGGTGCGGGCGGATTGATCCGTGACGTCGGCCTGGTACTCGGCGGCCCACCGGCGGTCGCCTACGGCGTGGTGTTCGCCATCTCCTCCGCCGGCATCGTCGCCGCGGTGGCGATCCTGACCAGGGTCGCCGAGGGGCTACGGGCTCGACCGGGCGGCGCGGCCGCCCCCGTGGCGGTGAGCTGACATGGCGCGTGAGCGAAGCGAACCACACCCGAAGGGTGAGCGAAGCGAACCACACCCGAAGGGTGAGCGAAGCGAACCACACCCGAAGGGTGAGCGAAGCGAACCACACCCGAAGGGTGAGCGAAGCGAACCACACCCGAAGGGTGAGCGAAGCGAACCACACCCGAAGGGTGAGCGAAGCGAACCACACCCGAAGGGTGAGCGAAGCGAACCACACCCGAAGGGTGAGCGAAGCGAACCACACCCGAAGGGTGAGCGAAGCGAACCACACCCGAAGGGTGAGCGAAGCGAACCACACCCGAAGGGTGAGCGAAGCGAACCACACCCGAAGGGTGAGCGAAGCGAACCACACCCGAAGGGTGAGCGAAGCGAACCACACCCGAAGGGTGAGCGAAGCGAACCACACCCGAAGGGTGAGCGAGTCGCGATCGGGTGCATCGCCCACGAGACGAGCGCCTTCAGCCCAGTGCCGACCACGCTCGCCAGCGCCGACGAGCGGTTCGGGTACGTCCGCGGCGAAGACCTCTTCACCGACTTCCGCGGCACCAACACCCCGGTCGGCGGCTTCATCGAGGGAGGCGATCACCACGGCTTCGAGCTCGTCCCGACCATCTACTGGGAGGCGCATCCCGGCGGACCGCTGCCGGCCGACGACTTCGCGCAGGTGGTGGCCGACCTGGTGGACCGCATCATCGGCGCCGGCAGTATCCAGGGCGTGCTGCTGGAGCTGCACGGCTCCATGGTGGCGGAGGGCGAAGACGATGCCGACGGCGCCATCCTGCGCGCTGTCCGCCGGGCGGTCGGCACGCTGCCGATCATCGTCCAGCTCGACATCCACTCCAATGTCTCGGCGGAGATGATCGAGCACGCGGACGGGATCATCGTGCGCGAGACCTACCCGGAGGTGGATCAGGCCGAGCGCGGCCGCGAATGCGCGGACCTGATGGCGCGCGTGCTGCGCGACGGCGTGCGGCCGGCGATGGCGCTGGCGCCCCTGCCGATGATCTGGGGCAAGAACCAGATCACCGCGCATCCGCCGATGCGGCAGGCGATCGAGCGCCTGCACGAGATCGAGGAGCGCCCGGGCATCCTGTACGCGTCGATCTCCACCTGCTTTCCGCTGGCCGACGCCCCTCACGTCGGCTCCTCGGTGACCGTGATCACCGACGGCGACCAGGATCTGGCGCAGCGCAACGCCGACGAGCTGGCGGCGTGGATCTTCGCACGGCGTGCCGACTGGCAGATGGCCATCCCCACGACCGCGGAAGTGATCGACGAGCTCGGCTCGACCGGCCCCTACCCGATCGTGATCGCCGACAGCAACGACAACTGCGGCGGCGGCTCGCCCGGCGACAGCACCGGCATGCTGCGCACCTTCATCGAGCGCTCGCTGGAAGACGCCTGCGTGCTCTACATCGTCGATCCGGAGGCGGCCCTGGCGTGCCATCGCGCCGGCGCGGGCGCCAGCCTGCGCATGGCCGTGGGCGGCAAGTCGGTCCCCGCGCAGGGCGAGCCGGTAGAGGCGGAGTGGCAGGTGGTCGCCGTCTCCGACGGCGCCTACACCTACGACGGGCCGATGTTGGCGGGACTCTCCACCACGCTCGGCCCGTCCGCGCACGTGCGCACGGGCGGCGCACGCGCCGGCGACCGCACCGGCGGCGTGCACGTGATCATCGTCACCTACCGCGACCAGCCGTTCGACTCGGCGCTGGCGCGCAGCCTGGGCCTCCATCCGCGGCGGATGCGCTACATCGGCGTGAAGTCGACCGGTCACTTCCGTGCCCACTTCGAGCCGTTCGCGGGCGTGATCCGCACGGTGAACGAGCCGAGCGTGCACGACCCGACCCACATCCGCTACCGCAACCTGGGACGGCCGGTCTACCCGCTCGATCCCATCTGAGGCACTCTCGGGAAGCTCCGATGACCCATCGCGCGAAGGCTTGGTCGCTCGTAATGGCGACTGTCGTGACGCTGCTGGCCGCGGCGATCTTCGGGATCAGCGCAGGACTGGCGGTCCTCACCGTTTTGTCGGCCGTTTCCTTCTCGCTCTCTCTGGGCGGCTCCTGGCTGTACGAGCGCTACAAGAGGACGCGCAAACGACCCGTCCGGATCTTGAGTATCGGGTCGATTCTGGTGGCTGGCGGTGCGACCCTCCTGATCACGTCGAGCGTTCGGTGGCTCGACGCGTCGGTCGGGGAGGTCTTCGGCGGCATCCTATCGGGAACCGCATGGGCGGTGGCCGTACTCATCGCCTGCCGATCGTTCATCAAGGGGCCGGACGCTCCCCCGCCCCTGCGGTGGCGGGACCTGACCGCACCGCGCCCGCAGCAGTAACGCCCGGGCGATCGAATCGCTGGCGCTGACCCCGTATCGAGCGGTAGCGATGATACGCATACGCCGCCACTGGAGGACGCTGACAGCGGCGGCGGGCGTGGCCGTGGCCGCAGGATCGCTTGCCGCGCAGTCGGATTCGGCGCCGGCGCTTCCCGTGGAAGTGCTCCACACGCCAGCCGCGCTGGCGCCGGGCGATCCGTTGAGCGCCTACGTGACGAGCGCCGCGCCGCTTGCGGAGATCGAGCTCGCGGTGGAACTGGCGGACGGAGAGCGCGTCGCCGGCTACGGGTTCGCGGTACGCTCCGGGCCGGCCGGGACGACGTGGGCCGCCGTGATCGGGATCCCCAGTACCGCTCCCGCGGGGCCGGCGCGACTGACAATCTCCGGGCGGTTCGCCGGCAGCGCACCGGAGGAAGCTGCGCGTGTGCTGCACGAGCAGTCGATCGTCATCGGCGAACGCGAGTTCGCCGTCGAGGAGATCCCGCTGAGCACCGAGCTCTCCGACCTGCGGCGCACGACCGATCCGCGCCGCACGTCGGAGTCGTGGGAGCTGTGGCTGCTCTTGACCGCGTCGCGGCCGGTCGCGTGGCCGCACTTCGGGCCGCTCCGGCTGCCGCTGGGCGACATACGGCGCACCGGCGGCTTCGGTGACCGCCGGCGCTACCGCTACGCCGACGGCAACACCGCCACCTCCATCCACAACGGCGTGGACTTCGGCGCTCCGACGGGAACGGTGGTGGCCGCGGCCGGCGGCGGCAAGGTCGCGATGGCCCGCGAACGCATCGTCACCGGCTTCACGGTCGTGGTCGAGCATCTGCCCGGGGTCTATTCGCTGTACTACCACCTGGACGGCCTGGCGGTGCGGGAAGGCCAGCGCGTGTCCGCGGGAGACCCGATCGGCACCGTGGGCAGCACCGGTCTGTCCACGGGACCGCACCTGCACTGGGAGGTGCGCGCCGCCGGCGTGGCCGTCGACCCGGACCTCCTGGTGGCAGGGCCGCTGGTCAGTCTGCCTGGCGATTGACACAAAAAGACATCTGTCTGTCAATGAGGCAGTCATGCGCGACGGCGGTCAGCGTTCGTCACGGACCGATGGGCGCAAACGCCGCATCTTCCTGTTCGTGCGCGACTGCATCCTGGCCGGCTCACCGCCCACGACCCGGGAGGTGCAGGAGCACTTCGGCTTTCGGGCCGTGCAGTCCGCGCGCCAGTATCTGGAAGCGCTGGTGCGCGACGGGCTGCTGGACAAGGAGCCGGGCAAGGCTCGCGGCTACCGGCTGCCGGCCGGCTCCGGTCACCCCACCGTCCTGATCCCCCTGATCGGCCGCGTGCAGGCGGGAGCGCTCACCACGGCGGTCGAGGATCCGGAGGGGTTCGTCGCGGTGCAGTCGTCGGCTGACCGCAGCGAGCTGTTCGCCCTGCGGGTGCGTGGCGACAGCATGCGCGATGCCGCCATCCTGCCGGGAGACGTGGTGATCGTGCATCGGCAGTCGGCGGCCCGCTCCGGCGACATCGTCGTCGCCCTGGTAGAGGACGATGCGACGGTGAAGCGGTTGAAGGTGCGCGCCGGTCGGATCGAGTTGCACCCGGCCAACCCCGCGTTCGATCCGATCATGCCTGCTCCGGACCAGGTGCGGATTCTGGGCAAGGTGATCGAGGTGCGCCGCTATCTGGAGGGATCCGCGCCGACGGGTTGACGCCGCCGGCCATAGCCGATGTAATAGATAGACAAATGTCTTCTCAGGAAGAGACATTTGTCTCGTACCATGTTCAACAAGTACAAGGATCTTGACCCACAACGCCGGGATGGCACGCACCGCATCGCCCTGAACGAGTTGCCGTGCCGACTGGTGCGCGCTGCCGACCTTGCAGCCGATCCGGAAACACCCACTGCGAACGGGCAGACGTCAGTCTGGGGGCCAGCAGATCTGGCGGGCCGCCTCTGCGAGCTCTGCGCGGCCCCTCGGCGGGTCCACCTGACGCTGGCCTGCGCGATCGTTCGTGAGTTCCAACGCTCGGCGGAAACCACGGTGTGGGTCACGACCAGCCCCGACACTTTCTTCCCTCCCGATCTGGCACGGGCCGGAGTCGACCTGGCGGCGCTGCCGGTCGTGCGGGTGCCCGATCTGCGCGCCTCGATCACCGCCGCCGAGCGCCTGACCCGCTCTGGAGCGTTCGGCCTGATCGTGCTGGAGCTGGGTGCCGACCGGCTCATCTCGGCGGCGGTTCTGGGACGCCTGGTACGCCTGGCCCGGCAGCACGACACCGCCCTGCTCTTCCTCACCACGCCCGGCACCGAGCTGGGATCCATGGTATCGATGCGCGGCCGGGGCGCGCGCCGCGCCACACCGCAGCACGACCGCTTTCGCTGCCGCATCGACGTGATCAAGGACCGGCGGCGGGGTACCGGCCGATCTCTGGACGCCACCTACCGTGCGCCGTACGGCGTGTGTTGACGTCGGTTCGTTCCCGCTGCAACTGCTGCTCCGCCGTCATCCCGATTGGCATGACCGGCCCGCCGCGGTAGTCAGCGAAGACAAACCCCTGGGCATCGTGGTGTCGGTGAACCAGTCGGCGCGCGCCGCCGGGGTGCGGGCGGGGATGCGCTACGCCGCGGCGCTCTCGCTGGTCGCGCACCTGCAGGCAGGCCCCGTCAGCCCCGAGGACGTGGCGGCCGGCGTCGAGCTGATCATCGATCGCCTGCTCTCCATCAGCCCCTTCGTCGAAGGGGCGGGAGCGGATACGGAGTCGCACGACGCCTGCTTGCAGCCAGGGGTGTTCTGGCTGGACGTGTCCGGCCTGCAGCGGCACTACCGATCGCCCGCGGTGCTGGCCCGGACGGTCCAGCGCCGTCTGGTCGAGTTGCGGTTCAACGCCACGGTCGTCATCGGCTACACCCGTTTCGGCACCTATCTGCTGGCGCGCGATGCACGCGGCTGTCTGGTGGTGAGCGATGCCGCCGCCGAGCGCGGCGCTGCCCGGCAGGCTCCTCTGGAGCGGCTGCCCCTGGAACCCGAAACCCGCGACCTGCTGGAGAAACTGGACGTCACCACGGTCGATGCGTTTCTGCGGCTTCCCTACGCGGAGGTACTGCGGCGCTTCGGGGGCGAGGCTGCGGAGATACACCGCGCGGTGTGCAGCGACCTGGAGCTGCCGGTTCAGGGCGACATTCCGGCGTCGCCGTTCCTGCACCGGACCCGGCTGTCCCATACGGAGATCGACGCCGGGCGCCTGCAGCGGCAGGTCGAGATCCTGCTCGATGCGCTGCTGGACCGCTTGCGGAAGGAAGACCGGGCGGTCGAGGCGCTGCACCTGCGGCTGTTGCTGGAGGATGGATCGCACCGCCACGAGCTGATCCGTCCCGCGGCTCCCACCTGCGAGCGGCGGCCGCTGGTCGATCTGATCGCGCTTCGCCTGCGTGCGCTCGACCTGAGCGCCGGGGTCGATGAGCTGGCCGTCGACGCCGCGCATGTGCCCGCGCACGCGGATCAGATGACCCTGTTCCGAACGCTCAAGCGGCGTGATCCGGCAGCCGGGGCCGAGGCGCTGGCGCGCATTCGCGCCCAGTTCGGCAACCATACCGTGGTCCATGCCGTGCTCGAGGATGAGCATCTGCCGGAAGCGCAATTCCGCTGGCAGCCGGTGGTCGAGATCGTGCTGCCGCGACCGGATACGAGCCGAGGTCAGGAGCTGCCGGCGATGAGCTGGCTGGTGCGGAGGGTGCTGCGGCGGCCGACCGAGGTGCCGCCGCCGCGGTCGGCCGCCCACGGTCCCTTTCTGATCTCCGGCGGCTGGTGGCATGTTCGCGGCGCGGGACTGCCGGGAGGCGCCGACCGGGCCTACTACTTCATTCGTTCCCCGAACGGCACGCTGGAGTGGGTCTACTACGATCGCCTGTCCGGCCGCTGGTACCTGCAGGGATGGGTGGAATGAACGCCCCTGCTCCCCCGTACGTGCCGCTGTGGTGCAAGAGCAATTTCTCCTTCCTGGAAGGGGCCAGCCACCCGGAGGAGCTCGTGCAGCACTGCCGCAAGCTCGACATTCCCGCACTGGTCCTGGCCGACCGCGACGGGGTCCACGGCGTGGTGCGTGCCCACGTGGAGACCGCCAATGGGGAGACAACCAGCGACCGGACGCCGCGTCTGATCGTCGGCTCGCAGATCACCGTCGCCGACGATCCGGACGACCCCTCTGACCGGAAGGCCACGCTGCTGCTGCTGGCGCAGAGCAGGGCCGGCTACGCCAACCTCTGCCAACTGATCTCCACCGGCCGCCTGCGCTGTCCCAAGGGCGAATGCCGCATCGGCTGGCAGGAGGTGGCCGACCGCGCCGACGGCCTTATCGCGCTGTGGGAAGGACGCCATCTGCTGGCTGCCGAGGACGAGGAGCTCTGGAGGAGGCGCACCGCCTGGCTCGGGGAGGCGTTTCGCTCCCGGCTCTATGGACTGGTCACGCGCCACCGGCTGCCGGACGACGCCCGGATCGAGCGGCGGTTGACATCGCTCTGCGGCGGGCTCGCCCTCCCCCTCGCCGCCGCTACCGAGGTGCTCTACCACCACCGCGGCCGGCGCCCGCTGCAGGACGTGGTCACCTGCATCCGGCACCGCACCACGCTGAACGGCGCAGGCACCCTGCTGCGTCCCAACGGCGAGCATGACCTCAAGTCGCCGCAGGCGTTCGCGCGGCTGTTCGCCGATCGCCCCGAGCTGGTGGGCGCAACCCGCGAGATAGCCGATCGCTGTCCCTTTTCCCTGGCCGATCTGCGCTACCGCTACCCCTCCGAGCGGCTGCCCGCAGGCCATACCTCCGCCGAATGGCTGCGCAGCCTTACCTTTGCCGGCGCGCGCACGCGCTATGGCGGCCAGGTTCCGCAGGAGGTCGCCGCGCAGCTCGATACCGAGCTGGCCGTCATCGAAGAACTCGATTACTGCGGCTACTTCCTGACCATGCATGAAATCATCAGCTTCTGCCGCGATCAGGGAATCCTCTGTCAGGGGCGTGGCTCCGCTGCCAACTCCGCGGTGTGCTACTGCCTGGGCATCACCGCCATCGATCCCGTGCGCATGCGGTTGCTGTTCGAGCGCTTCCTGTCCCGGGAGCGTGCCGAACCGCCGGATATCGACCTGGACATCGGCCACCGGCGCCGCGAGGAGGTGATCCAGTTCGTGTACCGGAAGTACGGGCGCGAGCACGCGGCCATGGTGGCCAACGTGATCCGCTACCGAGCCAAGTCCGCGGTCCGCGACGTGGGCAAGACCCTGGGCCTTCCGGCCACCTCGCTCGATCGGGTGGCGCGGCTCATCTCCCATCACGGCAGCGACTTCCCGGTGGCGCTGGCCGGCGCCCTCGCACAGGCCGGCCTCGACCCGGAAGACCCGGTCCACCGCCTGCTGATCGAGCTCACGGATCAGATCCGCGACGCTCCACGCCACCTGTCGATCCATCCCGGCGGCTTCCTGCTCGGCAGCGAACCGGTCACCACCCTGGTCCCGATCGAGAACGCCACCATGGAGGCTCGCACCGTCATCCAGTGGGACAAGTACGACGTGGAGGCATTGGGGCTGTTCAAGGTGGACCTGCTGGGGCTCGGCGCCCTCACCCACCTGGACCTGGGGTTCGAGTTGATCCGGCGTCACTACGGGCGCTCCTACAGCATGGCCACGGTGCCGTTCGGGGATCCGGCGGTGTTCGACATGGTCTCACGCGGCGACACGGTCGGCGTGTTCCAGATCGAGAGCCGGGCGCAGATGTCGATGCTGCCGCGCCTGCGGCCGCGCACCTTCTACGATCTGGTGATCGAGGTCGCGATCGTGCGGCCCGGTCCGATCACCGGCGGCATGGTGCACCCCTACCTGCGGCGGCGAAACGGCGAGGAGCCGGTGGAATACCCCCACCCCGCCCTGCGTCCGGTGCTGGAGAAAACCCTGGGAGTCCCGCTGTTCCAGGAGCAGGTGATGAAGCTGGCGGTGGTCGCCGCCGACTACACCCCGGGAGAGGCGGATCAACTGCGCCGCGACATGGCGGCCTGGCGCCGGTCCGGCTCCATCGAGAAGCACGGGGAGAAGCTGATTTCGCGCATGGAAGCCAAGGGGATCCCCCGCGAGTTCGCGGAGCGGGTGTTCGATCAGATACGCGGATTCGGGGAGTACGGCTTTCCGGAGTCGCACGCCGCCAGCTTCGCGCTGGTGGCGTACCTGACGGCGTGGCTCAAGCGCCACTACCACGACGTGTTCACCGCGGCTCTGCTCAACGCCTGGCCGATGGGGTTCTACGCACCGGCGACGATCGTCGACGACGCCCGCCGTCACGGGGTGGAGGTGCGCCCGGTGGACGTGACGCGCAGCCGCTGGTTCTGCACGCTGGAGCCGGTGCCGGCCGGCCTTGAACCGGTGCCGCCCGGCGCCGGCGGTGGACGGCGCTTCGCGGTGCGCATGGGGCTGCGCTTCGTGAAGGGGCTGGCGGCCGCCGCCGGAGCGGCGCTGATCGCAGCGCGCGCCGAACGGCCGTTCACGACGATCGAGGAACTGCAGGCGCTGGCCGGCGTGCCGCAGGATGCGCTGCGGAAGCTGGCCGAGAGCGGCGCCCTCAGCTCGCTGGTCACCGAGCCGGCAGCCGGGAGCGCCGTCGCGCCGCAGGGCGACGGCCGGCGCCGCAGCAGCCTGTGGCAGGTGCTGGGCGCCCGCGGCCCGGAACGGAGGCGCGAGCCCGAGCGGTCCCTTGAGATCGACGCGCCCGATCCTTCGCTGCGGTTTACGCCCCTGGACCGTTTTGGCGCCATCGCCTGGGACTACGCGGCGGCCGGCCACAGCACCCGCGGCCATCCGCTGGAGCCGTTCCGCGACCAGCTCGCCCGGAAGGAGCTTCCCGATGCCGGCCGCGTCTCCGCGATGGAGGACGGGCGGCACGTCTCCTACGCCGGTCTGGTGATCTGCAGGCAGCGGCCCGGCACCGCGTCAGGGGTGGTGTTCATGACGCTCGAGGACGAGGCCGGTTTCGTCAATCTGGTGGTATGGCCCAAGGTGTTCCAGCGCTACCGACCGATCATCCTGACCACGTCGTTTCTGGGAGTGAGCGGCAGGGTCCAGGCCCGCCACGACGTGGTGCACATCGTCGCCGAACGGTTCTGGAAGGCGGAGCTGCCGGTGGACAGTGCCGCCGACCGTCCCGGCGGCCCGCTGCCCCGCGCGCGTCAGACGATCCCGCTCAAGAGCCGCGACTTCCACTGAGCCGCGCATCTATCCTTGACCGTCGTCGCTGCTGGCTGACACGATGGCGGCACGAACGGTCGGCAGTTCATCGCGAGGGTCCGAACCCATGTCTGACACCTACAACTACCCTGCCGAGGTCGAACGCGACGAGGACGGCCGCTATGTCGTCGCGTTCCCTGATTTCGGGTGGGGGGCGACGGACGGAGCGACGCGGGACGAGGCGCTGGCCGAGGCCAGCGATCTGCTGCGGGAGCTGATCGCGGCCACGATGCGGGAGGGCAAGGACCTGCCGGAACCGTCTCGCGCGCGCGCGCGCCGACCCTTGATCGTTCCGCCGGTGCCGATTGCCCTGAAGGCGGCCCTCTACGAGGCTTGGCGCAAATCGGGAATTTCGCAACGCCGTCTCGCCCGCGATCTCGATGTTGCCGAGAGTGAAGTGCAGCGCATGTTGAATCCGGACCATGCCACCAAGGCGACAACGATCGACCGCGCCTTGCGTCGGTTGGGAAAGCGCGTCATCGTGACCGTCGGCGAGACCGCGTGATCCGATCCCGGGCGCCAGTCCTTCAGCACCGTCCGCAGGGTCGTGGAGGCGGTGCAGCCGGCTGTTGGACAGACCCAGGTCGTAGCCGCGGGAGTAGGCTGAGGCATCTCTCTCCCTCCACGTCCCGGCCCCGGAGTCGGCCTTCACCCCGCTCGACCGCTTCGGGGCCATCACCTGGGACTACACGGCGTCCGGCCGCAGCACCCGCCCGCTGCCCTGCGCACGGCAGACGATCCCGCTCAAGAGCCGCGACTTCCACTGAGCGGACCCCACACCATCAGGTGCCGGTCCGAGACCTGCTCGACACGCAGGTGCGGCAGGCCCGCCGCGTCGAGCTGCGCAGCCAGCTCCTCCGGGCGGTAGGCGGCAAGCAGCGAGTGATGGAAGTCGCGGCGCAGCACCTCCTGCTCGTCCGCCGCGTACGTGCTCACCGTCGCCGCCGCCTGCTCGGCCGTGTCCGGGCGCAGCAGGTCCATCACGAACAGGTGCGCCCGCGGCGACAGCCAGTCCTTCATCGCCGTCCAGAGGTCCGCCGGGTCGTGCAGGTGGTGCAGCAAGCTGTTCGACAGACCCACGTCGTAGCCGCCGGCGTGCGGGGGCGGGCCGCCGCCGGCGCCGATCCGCAGCACGTGGAAGCGGATGCGGTGCGCGTCGGCGGCCGGCGTCGCCTGCCGCGCGCGCTCGATCATCGGCTCCGACCCGTCGACGCCGTCGAAGCTCCAGCCCCGCCGCGCCGCGGCCAGCCGGCGCACGATGTCGCCCGGGCCGCATCCCAGGTCCACGCAGGCGGCCTGCCCGTCCGGCACGCGGTCCAGCACCCAGGTGCTGAACAGCGAGTTGGGCTCCTCGAAGTCGGCCTGCGCGTAGGCATCCACCTGCTCGGCGCCGGTCATCAGCTCGGGCTCGGGAGTGCGTTGCATCGGCTCAATCTTCCTCGAACGGATGCACGAACAGGCCGCTGCGCAGCTTCGGCTCGATCCAGGTGCTCTTCGGCGGCATGACCGCGCCGGCATCGGCGACCGCCAGCATCTGCTCGACCGTGGGGGCGACCAGCGAGAACCCCACCGCGGCCTCTCCGGAGTCGACCAGCCGCTCCAGGCGGGCCACGCTGTCGCGCCCGCCCACCGGGATGAACCGGTCGTCCGTGCGCGGGTCGCCCACGCCCAGCAGCGGCCCCAGGACGGCACGATGCAGCCGCTCCGCATCGAGGGACGCGACCAGGTCGCCGCGCTCGTCCGCCGCCGGCGCCAGGTGAAGCTGGTGCCAGCCGGAGCGCAGCCGTATCACGAAGCTGCCGGCCCGCTCCGGAACCGGCTCGGCAGCAGGCACCAGCCTGCCGAGCATCCCCAGACGACGCAGCAGAGTGCCCTCGTCGCCGCACGGGCCCAGACCGCGGATCGCACGGTTGTACGCCAGGATGCGCAACTCCTCGGCGGGGAAGAGCACCGCCGGGAAGTGAGCCGAAGGCCCGCCCGCGGCAACACGCGCCGCGGCGGCCGACCGGTGATGGCCGTCGGCGACGTAGCAGTGCGGGATCTGCTCGAACGCGGCGGCCAGGGCAGCCGCGTGCGCCGCGCGCCACACCAGATGGCGCACCCCGTCCGCGTCGGTGGCGGCCAGCAGCGGCTCGCCGCGGGCCGACCGGTCCAGCAGGTCGCGCATGCCTATCGGCGCACGAAAAGTGAACAGCACCGGCTCCGGATGGGCGCCGAGAGCGCGCATGTGGCGCACGCGGTCGTCCTCCTGCGCCGCGCGCGTGCGCTCGTGCGTACGGATCAGCCCGCTCTCGTAATCGGCGGCGCGCACGCAGGCGACTACGCCGGTCTGCCGGTGGGCGCCGTCATCCATCCGGTAGAAATACAGCGCCGGCCGCCGTTCCCGCACCAGGACGCGCTGCTCCTGCAGGCCGGCGAGGTTGCGCCGCGCCCGGTCGTAGACCCGCGCGTCGTAGGCGTCGACCTCGCCCGGCAGGTCGACCTCGGCGCGCACCACGTGCAGGAAGCTGCGCCGGTCGGCCCGCGCCATGGCGGCGGCCTCGGCCCGGGTGGGCACGTCGAACGGCGGCGAGATGACAGCCTGCGCCTGGTCCGGCGCCGGCAGCCACGGGCGAAACGGGACGATGGTCACGGGCTGGTTCGGATCATGCCCGATCGGGAGCCGGCGGAACAGGACTGCGGCCGACCGCACTGAGGCATAATGGCCGCACCATGAACGAGCCATTGAGGATTCTCTCCATCGGGGCCCACCCCGCCGACATCTTCGATCAGTCCGGGGGCACCATGGCCCACCACGTCGCCCGCGGCGACTGGGTCGGCTGCGTGGTGCTCACCCACGGCGCGCGGGTGCACGACGAGGTCATCAGCGAACAGATGTTCCACCGCGACGTCATTCCGGAAGCGGACGAGCTGCGGGCCACCATGCGGGAGCGCGCCGACGTCAAGGAACAGGAGACCCGCGCCGCCTGCGCCGCCCTGGGGGTCGAGCACATCGTGTTCTTCGGCGCCGACGACGCGGTGCTGCTGGTCACGGAGGATGTCGTGCGGCGGCTGGCCCGTGTGCTGCGCGAGCTCCGGCCGGACGTGGTGCTGACCCACTTCCCCAAGGAAGACGACGGCATCACCAACCCGCACGCGATCACCGGCCAGATCGTCATGTACGCGCTGCGGCTTGCCAGCAGCGTCGATCCCGGCGACCGCAACCCGCCCCATCGCACCGCCCAGGTGTTCTACTTCGGGATCGGCGCGGCCTCCACCCGGCACGGCCTGTGGGACCAGACCGGCGGCTACGCCTGCGACGTGTTCGTGGACATCACCGACGTGGCGGAGAAGAAGCTCGCCGCGCTGGACGCGCTGGTCAGCCAGGGCTACGGCGGCGCCTATGCGCGCAAGCGGATCGAGACCTCGGACGGCGCGTTCGGCCTGGCCGGGCACTGCGCCTACGGCGAGGGGTTCATCTCCAGCAACCCCACCACCCACTACTACCTGCCGGTGACCGATCACGCCCTGCGCCACGCCCGCGCGTCCGACCACGAGGCGATGGCGTCCTATTCGTTCAAGCTGCCGGTCTGATCGGCTCCGCGTGAGAATACTCGTCACCGGCGGCACGGCGGGTATCGGGGGCGCCTTCGCTGTCGATCGCGCCTCGCGCGGGGACCACGTACAGGTCGTCGGGAGGGACCCGGCCAAGCTCGATGCGCTACGCCGACGGCTGCACCCTGCCCCGGTGGATTTGTTCGAGTGCGATCTGTCGTCGGTGGCCGCCACCAAGCGGTTCGCGGAGCGATATCGATCCCGGGATGAGCCGCTCGACCTGCTGTTTCTGAACGCGGGCTTCTGGCAGCGCCGCTCGCAGGTGAATGCCGAAGGCATGGACACCGGCTTCGCCGTGAACTACCTGCATCGCTTCCTGCTGACCGTCCTGCTGAACGAGTCGTTGCGCAGGGCGGAGCGGCCGCGCGTCCTGGTCAACAGCGGCGATCCCCGGTACGCGCCGGCTCTGAAACTCGATGACGGTCTATTCGGCCGCAGCTACGCCGGGTTCCCCTCTTCCGGGTTGCGGAGCGCCACGCAGGCGTGGGCCGCCAACACCTATCTGTTCCATTGGCTCAATCGGACCTTCGCGACCGGCGTTCCCACCAGCCTGATCGATCCCGGATACGTGAAGACCGGCATGGTCAAGGGGCGCGGAGGACCGCTCGCGGCGCTGGCTGTTTTGGCGATTGAACCCGAGGAATCCGCGCGCGGGATCTCGGAGTTCATCGCGCGGATCGATCCTGAGGAAGCGGACGGCCGTGCGTTTCGGAAGACCAGACCGCTCAGGGAAACGCACAAGGTGGCGAATGGATCGGAGACCTTCCGAGTGCTGTGGCAACGAAGCTGCGCGCTGTGCGATGTCGATCCCGAGTGGCCGCGCATCTGAGCGAGACGGGCTCGCGCTCAGCGTGCGGTGCGTGACCCCTTCAGCAGACGGAGCCGCGTTACGGCGAACAGCACCAGGGCGGCAACCACGATCGACGGGCCGGACGGCGTGTCGAGCCGCGCCGACGCGAACAGCCCGCCCGCGATGGCGATCACGCCGGCCAGCGCGGCGGCGACGGCCATCTGCTCGGGGCTCGATGCGAACCGCCGCGCCGTTGCCGGCGGGATCACCAGCAGCGCCACGATGAGCAGGATCCCCACGATCTTGATTGCCCCGGCGATCACCGCCGCCATCAGCAGGCCGAAGATCAGGCGCGTGCGCTCGGGCTGCAGCCCCGCCACGGTGGCCAGGTCGGGGTTGACGGTGGCGGCCAGCAACGGCCGCCAGATCCGTCCCAGCACGACCAGCACCAGCGCGCCGCCGCCCCAGATGACCGCCAGATCGGTGCGGGAGACGGCGAGAATGTCGCCGAACAGCAGCGCCTGCAGATCGACCCGGATGTGCGGGAAGAACGCCAGGGTGACCAGGCCGACGGCCAGCCCCCCGTGCGCGAGCAGGCCGAGCACGGTGTCGGCCGGCAGCGTGCCGCGCCGCTGGAGATAGAACATCAGCAGCGTGACCGCGGACGCGGAGGCGAAGATGCCGATGACCAAGTCGACGCGGAGCACCAGGGCAAGCACCACGCCGAGCAGCGCCGAGTGCGCGATCGTCTCGCCGAAGTAGGCCAGGTGGCGCCAGACGACGAAGCAACCGGCCGGTCCGGTGACCAACGCCAGCCCGATGCCCGCGAGCAGGGCGCGTACCAGGAAGTCGTCGAGCATCGCTTCAGCCCCGCGCGACCGCGGCCAAGGGCGACTCGTCGTGTTCGTGGGGCACCAGCACGATCACGTCGTTGTCGGTGTCCATGACCATCTGCAGATCGTGCGAGATCAGGAGCACCCCGCAGCCGAGGTCGCGCCGGATCCCGTCGATCAAGTCATGAAGGACGCCCGCCCCCGCCACGTCGACGCCCTGCGCCGGCTCGTCGAGGACCAGCAGATCGGGCCGGTGGATCAGCGCGCGGGCGATCAGCAGGCGCTGCAGCTCGCCACCCGACAGGGAGGTGACCGGCGGGTCGCCCAGCCGTTCCAGGCCGACGGCGGTCAGGGCGGCATCGATGTCGGGGGCCGGGAAGCGGCCGGTCAGCTTCATCAGCCGGCGCACCGTCAGGGGCAGCGTGTGGCTTACGGCCAGCCGCTGAGGCACGTAGCCCACCGACAGCTCGGAGGAGCGCTCGATCGTCCCCTCGTCGATGTCGATCAGACCGAGGATGGCCTTCGCGCAGGTCGACTTGCCGGCGCCGTTGGCGCCGATCAGATAGACCAGCTCGCCACGGGGAACACTCAGATCGACATGTCGGATCAGCCAGCGCTCGCCGCGCCGCACACCGATGTCGCGGACGTTGACCAGAGGGTTGGCTTCGATAACGATGATTCTAGCATGCAGAAACGACTCGTCTTCGTACTGGTATTCGCGCTGACCGCGGCCGTGTCGATGGCCGGCGGCGAGGAAGAGACCGCTCCCGAGGCGATTCGCGTCGTCGCATCGATCAAGCCGGTGCACTCGCTGGTGAGCGCGATCATGGACGGAGTGGCAAAGCCGCATCTGATCATCCGCGGCGCCTCGTCTCCGCACACCTTCAGCATGCGTCCGTCCGACGCCGCGGCGCTGGAGGGCGCCGACGTCATCTTCCTGATCGACGAGCGCAAGGAGACGGCGCTGGCCGGCCCGATCGCGAACCTCGGGGACAGCGCGCTGGTGGTGAAGCTGTCCGAGGCGCCGGGGATCACCCTCTGGTCGCTCCGCGAGGGAGGGGCGTTCGAGATGCACACCCACGGGGACGACGACCATGAGGACGACCACGAAGAGGATGCCGAGTTCGACATGCACATCTGGCTCGATCCCGTGAATGCCGCGTCGATGGTCGAGGCGATCACCGACGCTCTGTCGGAGGCGGACCCCGCGAACGCCGCCACGTACCATGACAACGAGCACGATCTCATCCACGAGCTCGAGCACTTGATCGAGGCGCTCGACGCGGCGCTCGCCCCGATCCGCGACCAGCCGTTCATCGTCCTGCACGACGCCTACCGGTATTTCGAGGACCGGTTCGGCTTGACCCCCGCCGGCTCGATCACCGTCAACCCCGAGCGGGCGCCGGGCGTGCAGCGGGTCTCGGAGATCCGCGACAGGGTCCGCGAGCTGCAGGGCGTCTGCGTCTTCGCCGAACCGCAGTTCGACCGGCGGATCATCGACGTCGTCGTCGAAGGCACGTCCGCGCGCGCCGGGACCATCGATCCGCTGGGGGCGGACATCGACGACGGACCCGATCTCTACTTCAAGCTCATGCGCAACCTGGCGGGCTCGTTCAAGGACTGCCTGGCGGGGAGCTGAGCAGCTCGACAGGCTTCAGAACACGTCCGGGACGAAGCGCTGGCTGTCGATCGGCGGCCGGTCCGGATTGGGGTCGATCTCCCGCTCGGGCAGCTCGACGGTCGCCGGCGACTCGTAGCGGTAGGGGAACAGGCTCAGCAGGTGGTGGATGCAGTTCAGGCGCGCCCGCCGCTTGCTGTCCGACCGGACCACGTACCACGGGCACGCGTCGGTATCGGTGTAGGCCATCATCCGGTCCTTGGCATGGGAATAGTCGTCCCACTTGAGGTAGGACTGCAGGTCCATGTCGCTGAACTTCCAGCGCTTCGCCGGGCTGTCGAGACGCTGCTGGAACCGGAGCTCCTGCTCGTCAGGCCCCACGGAGAACCAGTACTTGACCAGATCGATGCCGTCGCGGACCAGCATGTTCTCGAACTCCGGGCAGGACCGCAGGAACTCCTGGTACTGCTGCTCCGTGCAAAATCTCATGACCCGTTCCACGCCGGCGCGGTTGTACCAACTCCGGTCGAACAGGACGATCTCGCCCGCTGACGGAAGGTGCGCGACGTAGCGCTGGAAGTACCACTGCGTGCGCTCCCGCTCGGTCGGCTTGGCCAGGGCTGCGACCCGGCAGACGCGCGGGTTCAGCGACTCGGTGATGCGAGTGATCGCGCTGCCCTTGCCGGCCGCGTCACGCCCCTCGAAGATCACCACCACCCGCCGTTGCTGCAGCACGGCCCACTCCTGCAGCTTGAACAGATCCGCCTGCAGCCGCCGCAGCTCCTTCTGGTACTTCGCGCGCTTCATCGGACGCCCTGCTTGTCGACGCTGAACTGGCTCCGGTAGAGGTCGCGGTACAGTCCCCGCCGCCGGGTCAGCTCCCTGTGGGTCCCCTGCTGAACGATGCGCCCGCCGTCGATCACCGCGATCAGGTCGGCCGCCTGCACGGTGCTCAGGCGGTGGGCGACCACGATGCTGGTCCGATTGCTGAGCAGCTCTTCCAGCCCCTGCTGGATCAACCGCTCGGTACGCGTGTCGATGTTGGCGGTCGCCTCGTCGAGCATCAGGATGCGCGGGTCGGCGATCAGCGCCCGCGCGATGGCCAGCAGTTGCTGCTGGCCGCGGCTCAGGTTGCGCGCCCCCTCGGTGAGGACCGTGTCGTACCCGTCCGGCAGCCCACGAATGAACGCGTCGGCGCGGGCCCGTTCGGCAGCTTCGTGCACCTCCGCATCGGTCGCCGACAGGCGCCCGTAGCGGATGTTGTGCGCGATGGTGCCCGCGAACAGATACGGCTCCTGCGTCACCACGCCCAGCACCTGGCGTACGTGGCTGCGCCGCAGGTCCGCGACGTCCTGCCCGTCCAGCAGGATGCGCCCGGCGGTCGGGTCGTAGAGCCGCTGCACGAGCGCCAGGATGGTCGTCTTGCCGGCGCCGGTAGGCCCTACCAGCGCCGCCATCGTCCCCGCCTCCACCGTCAGGTCGACGTCGCGGAGCACGGGCGTATTCGGCACGTACGCGAACGACACGCCGCGCAGCTCCACCCGCCCCGGACCGTCGGACAACGTCGCCGGCGACGCCGGCTCGGCAGCGATGCGGTCGTCGTCCAGCAACTCGAAGATGCGTTCCATGCCGGCGATCCCGGACTGGATGTTCGCCCACAGGACCGACATGGAGCGCATCGGCATGAAGAAGCGGCGCACGTACTGCACGAACGCCACCAGCACGCCGATCGTGACCAGATCGCGACCCGTCAGGAAGCCGCCCCAAAGCAGCACCACGGCGATGGCGATCACCGCCAGCACGTCCAGCGTCGGCGCGAACGCGGCGGTGATCGTCTCCGCGGTGACGTTGGCGTCGCGGTTGGCCGCGTTGGCGCGCCGGAACGCGCCGGCGTTGGCCCGTTCCCGTCCGAACGCCTGGATTTCTCGGACGCCGACGATGTTGCGCTCCAGGTGCGAGCTCACCACCCCCATCGTCTGCCGGGTGCGACGGAAGGCGACGCGCGCCTTGCGCGAGAAGTACCAAGTGAACCACATCATCACCGGCAGCACCGTGAAGCTGACCAGGGCCATGCGCCAGCTCAACGCCAGCATCGCTATCAGGATGCCGATCACCTGCAGGAAGGCCTGCAGCATGCGCACCGCGCCCATGCGCAGCACGCGATCGATCACGCTGGTGTCGTTGGCCATACGCGAGACCAGGTCGCCGGTTTCGATCGAGTCGAAGTAGCCCAGTGACAGGGCGTGCACCTTGGCGAACACGTCACGGCGGATGTTGGCCAGGATCCCCTGGCCGATGCCGACCATCTGCCAGCGCGCCACGGCGTTGGCGCCCCAGCCGAACGCGAACAGCGCCAGCGCGATCACCATCGCCACGGCGACCGCGCGGCGCGCGTCCGCCAGGGTCAGCACGCCGTCCAGGTAGGCGACGATGTCGTCGACCGCCACCTGCAGCATGCGCGGCGCATAGGAAGTGACCGCCACATCCACGACGACCAGCAGCACGATGCCGGCGATCGGCAGGCGAAAGCCGCCCAGATAGTGCTTGAACCGCCGCAGCGTGCCGCGCCGGTCGCCGGCCTTCTGCAACTCGGCGCCGATCTGCATCGCTCCCCCGGCTCCGGTGAACCCCCCGCCGATGTTCATCATGGGCTGGTCACCGCTTCCACATCGTCGACGAGCTGCGAGGCGCAGATCTCGACGTACAGGGGACTCTCCTCCTGCAGCGAGTCATGCGTGCCGATCGCGGCGATGTGTCCCTGGTCGAGCACGACGATCAGATCCGCCTCGCGGACGCTGCTGATACGCTGGGCGATCACGAACGACAGGCGGTTGCGGCGCAGCTCGGCCATCCGTTCCCGTATCGCCGATTCGGTGGCGAAGTCGACGCTGCTGGTGGAGTCGTCCAGGATCAGGATGCGCGGGTCGACCAGGAGCGCGCGGGCGATGGCGATCCGCTGCCGCTGGCCGCCGGACAGCCTGATGCCCCGTTCGCCCACGATCGCGTCGTACCCGTCCGGCAGCTCGGCGATGAACTCGTGCGCGGCCGCGGCGCGGGCCACCGCCTCGATGTCGGCGTCGGTGGCGTCCGGTTGCCCGTAGCTGATGTTGTGCCGGATGCTGCCTCCCAGGAGCTTGGCATCTTGCAGGACGATGCCGATCTGCCGGCGCAGCGACTCGATCTGCACCGCTCGCACGTCCGTCCCGTCGATCCGCACGCTGCCGCCGGAGACGTCGTAGAAACGCGGGACCAGCCCGACCAGCGAGCTCTTTCCCGACCCGGTGCCGCCCAGCAGCGCGATCGTCTGACCCGGCGTGGTAGAGAACGACACGTCCTGCAGCGCGTATGCCCCGCTGCGCGTGTAGCGAAAGCAGACGCGGTCGAAGGTCACGAAGCCGTCCACGCGCCGCAGGGGCACGGCGTCCGGGGCATCCTTGACGTCGACGGCCGTGTCCAGGATCTCCAGGATGCGCTCCGCCCCCGCCGACGCCTGCGCGATGGCCATCATGATCTGCCCCAGCAGCGTCACCGGAAACATCGCCAGCAACAGGTAGCTCTGCAGCGCGACCAGCTCGCCTATGGAAAGCTGGCCCCCCAGCACCTCCAGGCCGCCGGCCCAGGAGACGACGATCGTGCCGAAATTCGGGATCGCGAACACCAGGGGTATGGACAGCGCGAAGATGCGGCCGGCCCTGAGGTTGAGCTCCCGCACCTCGTCGTTCTCTTCCGCGAAGAGCTCGGTCTCGTACGGCTCGCGGGCGAAGGCGCGAACCACGCGTATCCCCTGGATGTTGTGCTCCAGGCGGCCGTTGAGTATCGCCAGCCGATCCTGCGCCGCCCGGAACAGCGGCCGCCCCACCCTGCCCATCACCACGAACAGCGCGCCGACCCCGCACAGGATGGGGATGAACACGGCGAGCAACCGCGCATTGGTGGCGATGATGAACGCCACGCTGCCGGCCAGCAGCACCACGGCGTTGACGATGTGCAGCAACCCGGCGCCGATGAACTGCTGCACCAGATCGACGTCGCTGGTGGAGCGCGTCAGGAGCTGTCCGGTCTCCGCCTGGTCGTGGAAGCTGAAGGACAGCCCCTGGATCTTGTCGTTGAGGGCGTTGCGGATGTCGAACGCCGCCCCCTGCGAGATCTGCGCGGCGCGGCGCTGCTGCAGGTAGGTGAAGAAGGCGCGGGCGAGCGCAAACGCCACGACCACGAGCGCCCCGATCCAGACCACGGTGAAGTCGCCGCCCAGGATGCCGCGGTCGACGACCCGCTGCGTCACGATCGGGACCGCCAGGTTGCCGGCCGAACTGACCAGCATCGCGCAGGTCGCCACCGCGATCGCTCCTCGGTATGGGCCCAGGAAGCGCAGACACCGGGCGAGCGCGCGCGGAGAGCCTTTCACAGACTGACCGGCGCCACGGCCCCGGCCTGCTCCCCGCAGTGTCACCGCCGGATAGCGTACCACGTCCGGTGAGCGCCCGATCGCGTTCGTCCGGCTACGGAATCGATTCCCGGCCACTCGGGCGCCCGTATGTGAGTCCTCTTGGCAAAGCGGGCGCCGTCGTGGCAGCCGCGGTCGCCTTGGCGACGCTGTGCTTTCTCTTTCTCAACTCCGGCTACCAGGTGGGCGTCTACGGATGTGCGGTGTGGTTTGCCGGAGGCCTGCTCTACTTCGCACTCATCGGACGCAAAAGGCTGGTCTATTCGCCGGAAGAGGACTTCGCCATGAAGCACTCGTCGCGGTCGACCACCTGACGCCGAATGGCGCCACCCGAGAGCGCAAAGCTCAGGGCCCTGCCCGGTTCGCGTCGGCCAGCGCGGCGCCCAGCACCTCGGCCAGCACCGCCCGCTCGTCCGGCCGGCCTACCGTGATGCGGACCGTGCGGTCGAGCGGCGGCGCCTTGGCCTTGCGCACGAAGACACCGTGGCGGATCAGCGCTTCGAGCAGCGCGTCGGCGCGGGCCGCCGAGCCGGCGTCGAAGTTGACGAAGTTGGTCCCGGACGGGAGCACCGTCAGGCCGTGGTCCGCGGCGATCCTGGCGTATTCGAGGCGGCCCGCCTGCACGGACGCGACCACGCCGGCGATGAAATCCGGGTCGCCGAGCGATGCCAGCGCCACCTCCTGGGCGACGCGGTTCATCCCGTAGTGATGGCGGATCTTGTCGAACCCCTGCCACGCCTCCGCGGTGCAGATCGCGTAGCCGACGCGGCCGCCCGCCATGCCGTGCGCCTTGGAAAAGGTGCGCAGGCGCAGCACGTTGGGTCCGAGCAGTCCGGCCGGTGGGATCGCCGCGGGTGGCGCGAACTCCGCGTACGCCTCATCCAGAAGCAGCACCATGCCGGGCGGCAGCCGCTCGATCAGCCGCTCCACGTCGGCCGCGTCGCGCCAAGTGCCGGCCGGATTGTCCGGGTTGGCCGCGTACAGCAGCGTGGCGCCGCCGGCTATCGCGGCATCCAGCAGCCCGTCCAGGTCGACGCGGTCGTTCCGGTAGGGCACCGTGATCAGCCGGGCGCCGTAGCCGGCGACGTGAAAGGCGAACGTGGGATAGGAGCCGGCGGTCATGACCGCGGCCCGCTCGGCCGCGAACGCGCGCACGGCCAGCCCCAGCAGGTCGTCGATCCCGGCGGCGATGGCGATGTTGTCGGGATCGACGCCGTGGACGGCCGCTAGCGCTGCACGCAGCTCATGGTTCTCCGGATCGGCGTACCAGGACATGCGCTCCAGTGCGGCCATGCCGGCCCGGCGCGCGACAGGCGAGATCCCGAATGCGCTCTCGTTCGCTCCCAGGCGGGCACGAAAAGGCCCTCCCCGCTCGCGTTCCAGCGCCTCGGGACCGACGAACGGCACCAGCGGCGGCAGCCCGGCCAGGATCGGAGTGTACGGCAGCCCCTGATCAGCCACGTGCCGCCTGCATGATCCGGCCGGTGAACTCAAGCCACTTGGACGCCGGGAGACCCGCGGGGAACAGGCGACGCGTCACAAGCAGGCGCCCTGGCTGGGTCAGGCCGGGCTGGCGCGCAGACTCCTGAAGCTCACCATTTGGCCGCTTTCCTCATCGTAGAGGTTGCGCCTGAAGCACCTGATCGTGTCGAACATGGTCAGCACCGGCGCCCGGGCCATCAGCGGATGTGACCGGTGGCACCGCGGCAGGTAGTAGTAGGGGATTCTGGGATCCAGGTGATGGATGTGGTGGAAGCCGATGTTGCCGGTGAACCACTGCAGCACCGCGGGCAGCCGGAGATACGAGGCGCCTTCCATGGCCGCCTCGACGAAGGCCCAGTCTTTGTGCCGCCGCCAGTAGGAGTCCTCGAACTGATGCTGCATGTAGAACAGCCATACGCCGATCAGGCCGGCGAGTCCGATCATCGGCAGGTACACCAGCACCAGATACCGCCACCCGGCGAACAGCAGCATCGCCGCGATCATCACCGCGAGCCCGATGTTGGTGACCAACATGGAGCTCCGTCCCTTTCCCTTGGTGATCTTGCGCGGAAGGCGATGGTTGAGCACGAAGCTCCAGATCCAACCGAAGAGCAGCAGGACCAACGGATTGCGGTACGCACGGTAACCCAGGCGCGCCCATCGTGAGCTGCTCCGATACTCGGCCACCGTGATGGTCTGGATGTCGGTGGGGGTGCGGCGGTCGAGGTCCCCGGAGTTGGCGTGGTGGATCGCGTGGTTGTGCGACCAGTCGCGCAACGGCGTGAGCGCCAGGATTCCGGCGAGGTGGCCGATCAGGCCGTTCATGCGGCGGCTGCGGAACAGCGTGCCGTGGCCGGCGTCGTGCATGATGATGAAGTTGCGGATGTTGAACCCGGCGGCCAGCACCATGAACGGCACGCACAACGGATAGGAGATCGGCAGCACGATCGCCGCCGCGGCCATGCAGGCCACGAACGGCACCACCGAGTTGCCGACGTTCCAGAGCGTCAGCAGCGTCGACGGCTTTCGATACGGGGCTATGGCATTACGAAGCGATCGGGTTTCGTCCGCGCCCCACCCATCTGCGCCGGAATCCAGCGCCACAGTACTCATATGCACCGGACTATAGCGACTCTGAGGCGCCGCGGCTACCCACCGTCGCGGCCGCGTGTATCATGCGCGCGTGACTGACACGAAGATGACCGTCGCCTCGTTGCGCTCGGTGCTGATCGACCCGGAACGGAATCTCGATCTGGTGCGCGGCGCCTGCGCTCGCGCCGAGCGGGACGGGGCTCGCCTCCTGCTCTGCCCGGAGTTGCAGCTCACCGGCCACGGCGCCCATGACCTGATGGCGGAGAATGCGGAGCCGGTGCCCGACGGCCCGATGAGCCGTGAGCTGCTGGCCCTGTCGGAGCGTCACGGTCTCTGTCTGGTCGTGGGGCTTGCGGAGCTGTCGGGAGGCGTCGTGTACAACTCGATGCTGGTCGCCGATCGCGGCTGCTATCTGGGCGTGCAGCGCAAGATCCACATGTCCCGCGATGAGTACGTCTACTTCGGCTGCGGCGAATCGGTCGAACGCTTCGACATCGGCGAGCTGTCGTTCGGCATCACCATCTGCTACGACAACAATTTCCAGGAGCTGTCCCTGGCGCACGCCCTGCACGACGTGGACGTCATCCTGGCGCCGCATGCCGCGCGGCGCGGCGAATGGCCGGCCGAGCCCGACGCGGAGTTCCTGCGCGGGATGCTCGAGCTGCAGCAGTCGGGTTGGAAGCGCATGCACTGCGCCCGCGCCATCGAGGCGAACGCGTACGTGCTGATCTGCAACGTCGTCGGCCCCGCCACCGAGGGACTGCAAGGGGTGGTCGCCAACCATGTGGGCACCGTCCTGGCCGTGGCGCCGAACGGCGAAGTCATCCATGAGACGCAGGTCGACGGTCTGGTGGATGAGATCGTATCCCTCGAACTTTCCGCGAGTGCCCGCGAGTTCAACCGCGGCCCGACCCGGAGCCGCCGCTGGGGTACCAGCCTGCGCATCCTGGAGCAGGCGTTCGCGTATCGGCGCGACCGCCTGTGAACGGCTGTTCCCTGTGATCCTGAGCGAGGTGATGACGTGAAACTTGCGCTCTCCGTACGGGTGGCCGAGGGGTTCGGGGACAAGCGGCGGGCGACCGCCTCCCTGGACGATCTGGCCCGCATCGCAACCGAGAACGGCTACGCAGCGCTGTGCATGCGCGCGTCGCAGCTCGGCACTCATACGCCGCTGGAAGAGGTCCAGCGGGCCCGACAGACCCTGGACGCGGCCGGACTGGCCGTATCGATGGTGACCGGGGATTTCCCGATCCCGGAAAACGACGATGAGCGCGGACCGCAAGCGCTGCGCGACATCGCACCGTACCTCGATCTGGCCGAGGAACTGGGCGCCGGCCTGCTGAGGATGTGCATGAAATCAGACGACGACGTCCTGCACGCGCAGCGCGCCGCCGATCAGGCGGCGGAGCGCGGCTTGCGTCTGGCGCACCAGTGCCACACGCGGAGCCTTTTCGAAGAGGTGGACCGGTCGCTGGATGTGCTCGCGGCGATCGACCGGCCCAACTTCGGCCTGATCTACGAGCCGGCCAATCTCGACCACGCCGGACAGGAGTACGGGGCGCCGACCATCGGGCGCTTCGCCCCCTACCTCTTCAACGTCTATCTGCAGAACCACCGCATCCACCCACGGGGCGCGGACTCCATGGGCACCTGGTGCCGCGGGGCGGTCGCCTTCGACCACGTGACGATGTGGGAGCCCGGTCTGCCCTTCGACACCATCCTGGCCGCGCTGGCCGACGTCGGCTACGACGGCTACGTGACCGTGCATCAGGCATTCGCGAGCCTCAGCGGCCCGGCCGAGGCCGCGGCCCGAACGGCCGACTACCTGCGGTCGATCGCGCCCTTCGACTGATGGCCGCCGAGCGGCCGCTCGGCGTCGGCGTGATCGGCGCCACCGGCAACATCGGCCGCAGGTACCGCGCCGAGCTGCGCGCGATTCCGGAGCAGGCGCGCATCGTGGCGCTCTGCGCGCGCCGCCGCGAGCGGCTGCAACGGGCGCGGGACGAGGACGGCGCCGAGCTGATCTGCACCGACTGGCGGGAGGTCGTGGGCCATCCCGCCGTGGAAGCGGTGCTGATCGCAACCCCCGACGACCAGCACCTCGAGCCGGCCATGGCCTGCGCCTCGGCCGGCAAGCACCTGATCTGCGAGAAGCCGGTGGCCCGCACCGCAGCCGAGGCCCTGGCGATCTGGGCGGCGTTCCGCGATACCGGGCTCGGCCACTTCGTGCCGTTCTGGAGCCGGTACGAGCCGCCGCTCGTGCGTGCGCGGGAGCTCATCCTGACTGGGGCGGTGGGCCGCGTGCGCTGGTTCACCTACCGCCGCCACATGCCGCGCACCGCGGGCGCCGCGTTCACGTGGCGGGACGACGCGGCCGTATCGACCGCCGGGGCCGTCGCCGACCTTGGCGTGCACATGATCGACGTGCTGCGCTGGATGCTGGGCGCGGAGCCGCGGCGCGTGCTGGCGCACGGTCAGGTGCTGGAATCCGCCAAGCCGTACGCTGGCGAGCTCGACATGCAGGAGGCGGACGCCTGCAGCGAGGCGGACGAGGCGCGCCGGCCCACCGCGTGGGACCACGGCACCGTGCTGGTGGAACTGTCCGGCGGCATCGCCGGAGCGCTGATGACCTCCGAATCAGCGCGTGTGCGCGGCGGCCTGTCGCCGGAGCTGGAGATTCACGGCGAGGCGGCATCTCTCTCGGCCGACTCGACCAGCGGACGGATCGAGATGCTGCCGGGCGACGGACCGCCGCATGTGGAGATCGCGGCGACCGACCCAGGGGTCAACCGTTTCGGAAGCTACGTCCTGCCGGCGCTCCGCGAGCGGGCGTCAGCCCCTGCCGGATCCGGCTCGGAGCATCCGGGCCTCGACGACGGCGTGCCCGCGGCACGCTACGTCGACGCCTGCCTGAAGTCGGCCCTGACAGGAGCCTGGGAGTCGGTCGAAGCGCCGCGCTAGCGGCGATCCGGGCGCGCCTACCCTCGCCCGAACATCGGCATGCCGGTCGCCATTACCGTGATGAACGGCACGTTCGCGTCCAGCGGCAGCGACGCCATGTAGAGCACGGCGTCGGCCACATTCTGTACGTCTATGCGTGGCTCCGGCCGGACCGAGCCGTCCGGCTGCAGCACGCCGTCGTTCATCCGCTCGGTCATCTCGGTGGCCGCGTTGCCGATGTCGATCTGGCCGCAGGCGATGTCGAAGGCGCGCCCGTCGAGGGCGGTCGACCGGGTCAGGCCGGCGACCCCGAACTTGGCGGCCGTGTAGGCGGCGGCGTTCGGCCGCGGCACCTGCGCGGAGACCGAGCCGTTGTTGATGATGCGGCCGCCGCGCGGCCGCTGGCGCTTCATCAGCGCCAGCGCCTGCCGCGTGCACAGAAAGGTGCCGGTGAGGTTGGTGTCGATCACCATGCGCCACTGATCGACGTCCAGCTCGTCGGTCGGCACTGCAGCGGTGTTTGTGCCGGCGTTGTTGAACAGCAGGTCGAGCCGGCCGTGATCCTGCCGGATCCGGTCGAACAGCGCCGCGACCGAGTCGGCGTCCGTGATGTCCGAGGGCACGGCGATCGCCCGGTCGGGGCTCTCTGCGTGCCCTGCGGTCTCCTGGAGCGCGCCGGCCCGCCGGCCCGACAGATAGACAATGTAGCCGTTGGCGCACAGCGTCAGCGCCGTGGCGCGCCCCACCCCGCTGCCGGCGCCGGTCACGAGCGCGATCGCGCCGCTCACGGCCGGCTCCCGTGGGCGCGGTTCACAGAACCGCGCCGCTGCTCTACGTTGTTCGGGACGCTGGCGCCGGCACGGCCCGCGCCGGCGACCCTGCCGTCCCCTGGATGGCTGCCCGGTGCTTCGGAATGTTGAATAACGATCACGTGATGCACTTTATCGCCTTTGGCTACGTCCCTCTACGCGGGCTGTTCAGCCGCGGGGAGGCGGCAGCCCTGCGCGAGGAGTTCGACCGCCTCCTGCTGGAGGCGTTCCCCGACTTCGACGGCTCGCAGAGCCGGAACGTCGCCCACATCTGCGAGCGCGGAGAACGGCACGCGGCGTTGCTGGAGGACGAGCGGTTGCTGGACATTCCCCGCAAGATCCTCGGGCACGACTTCGTGTACGAGGGATCGGCCGGCTCCGCGCACGTGGGCGACACCCCCTGGCACGGCGGCAGCGGCGTGACCACCTGGGCGGTCCCGCACATCAAGGTGTCGCTGTATCTGGACGACCTGAACGCGGATGACGGCTGCCTGCGCGTCGTGCCCGGCGCGCACCGCAACTACCTGCGCTTAGTGGACCCGCGCTGGTCGCAGGCTCCCGACTACTACATCCCGCTGCGCAACCGCAACACCACCGAGGAGTTCCGGCCGTGGGGGCTGCGCCCGGACGAGGTACCGCATATCCCGTTGGAGTCGAGCCTGGGCGACGTGCTGGTGTTCACCGAGGACATCCCGCATGCCGCCTTCGGCGGCTCCGGCATGCGCGTGCAGCTTGCCATCGCGTTCCTGGCCAACCCGGTCAGCGCCGAGCAGCAGGGCTGGCTCAAGGAGCGCCATGCCGGCTCCGACGGAGAGCTCCGGCCGCCGCGCAGCTTCATCGAGAGCGACGATCCCCGCAAACGCAAGATGGTGCAGCCGCTGGTCGACCTGGGCTTCGAGCCCCGCGACCCGTAGAAGGGCGGTCGTCGCGATCGAACCCGGATCGCCGTTTCGCTGTGAAGCAGCAGCGCCAACTCGTCCGTTGTTAGCGGTAGAACATGCGCCGATCTCCTGCGGACGCCGGGTCGCGGTGACATCGAGCCCACCGACCGGTAGGATCCCGTCATGGGCGGAGGCGCCGGAGGAGTGTACGTGAACGCAGAGTTGATTGCCATCGTCGCAGCGGCGATCGCCCTCGGCACCACCATGCTCGCTGCGATGCGCGGCGTGCGCCAGGAAGTGCGCGCCCTGCGCAGCGAGATGAAGGACGACGTGAAGGCCCTCGGCAGCGAGATGAGGGGCGACATGAACGCCCTGCGCAACGAGTTGAAGGGCGACATAAAGGCCCTCGGCAGCGAGCTCAAGGGCGACATGAACGGCCTCGGCAACGAGTCGAGAGGCGGTATGAAGGCCCTCGAAAGCAGGCTGCGGGACGAGATGCAGACCGGCTTCAAGGAGCTCACCGCGCGGGTCGTCAACATCGGCGACCGGCTGTCCAAGGTCGAGGGGATCATCGAAGGAATGTTCTGGGGCGCCCGCAACCAGCCGGCGGACAAGCCGGGGGAAGGAGCCGCGTAGCGGCGCTGATCCGTCGCGGGAAGTCCGTGACCGGCCGGCGCCAGATCGACGCCGGCTAGAACGACCCTCGGTAACACTCGGGGTCGATCCGCACCCCGATCACGCTGGCACCGCGACGCTGCAGGCCGCGGGCGAGTTCCGCCCGGAGACTGGCCGCCGCATCGACCGTGACCGCCGGCAGTCCGAAGGCCGCGCCGATCCGCTCGACATCGGGCGCCGGGAACTCCGTCCCGAACGGCTGGGCGCCGGATCGGCGCTGGTGGGCGCGGATCAGGTCCAGGGCGCCGTCGACGAGCACCACCATCAGCACCGGCGTCGAGAGCTGCGCCAGGGTGGCGAGTCCGCCGGCGCACATCAGCAGCCCGGCGTCTCCGGTGAGGCAGAGCACCGGTGCATGACCGGCCAGCGCCGCGCCCGACGCGGAGGCCGGCCCGAACCCCATCGCAGACAGGCCATTGGAGACCAGGTAGCGATTCGGCAGCTCCGCGTCCCACTCCAGCGCGGCCAGGATCTTGTGCGAACCGACGTCTGTGGTGATCACCGCGTCGGCCGGCAGCGCCGCCTGCGCTTCCCTCAGCACGGTCTGCGGCGCGATCGTGCCGGTTGACGCCCTGGCGGCAGCATCGCGGCTGCGGCTTCGCCGTGCCTGCCGGTAGTGGGCGGCGCGATCGGCGCCCCAGCCGCACCGGGATTCCGGGAGCCGTTCGGTCAGGTCGGCAAGGGTGGTCCCGAGCGGTCCGATCAGCGCCTGCTCGGCCGTCGCGGCGCCGATCTTGTCGTGCCACGGGGCGATCCACAGCACCGGCGCCTCGATCGACCAGGGCAGCACCACCTCGACCACGTCCATGCCAACCGCGATCACCCGGTCCGCCTCCGCGATCAGGTCGTAGCCGGGGTCGGTGCGGGTCAGCCCGATCGTCTCGGAGCCGAGCGGATGCGATGCCGGAAATGCCCCCTTGGCCTTCGGAGTTGCGAGGACCGGCGCGCCGAGCCGCTCCGCGAACCCGCGGAGCTCCGCGTAGGGTCCCTCCGGCTCCAACCCCAACCCGACGACGACCACCGGCCGCTCTGCGGAAGCCAGGGCGGCCGCCGCGCGGGCGAGGTCCGCCGCCGTTACCGAGGGAGGTGCGTCGGCAACAGCGGGTGACGATTCGCCGCGTTCTATCGTCTCCGCCGCGAGCGCGGCCACGTCGTTGGGAATCTGCAGATGCACGGGACCGGGCATCCCGCCGGTGGCGATGCGCAGCGCATCGCCACCGGCCGTGGCCGCGCCGGCCGGAGTGACGTCCAGGGTCGCCTTGGTGATCGGCGCGAACAGCCGGTGCAGGTCGACGAGCTGGTGGGTGTGCCGATCCTGCAGGCTCGGCGCCATCTGCGCGGTGAGCACCAGCACCGGGCAGCGGTCCAGGAAGGCGTGCGCGATGCCGGCGGTGCAGTTCACCGCCCCCGGCCCCAGCGTGGTCAGGCAGGCGGTCGGTCGCCGGGTGAGCTGACTGGCGGCCGCGGCCATGAAAGCGGCGGCGTTCTCGTGCTCGCTCAGCACGAACCGGAGGCCGGCCTGTCTCATCGCTTCCATCAGATGGACGTTCTCCCCACCGGGAAGTCCGAACACGGTGTCGATGCCCGCCGCCTGCAGCCCGTCGGCGACGGCGGTTGCAACCGTCGGCGGTTGCGCCATGATCGTGGGCATGGAACACAGCGTGATCTATCGCGACCCGGATGCCTACTCGCCCTGGCCGGTACTGTGGCCGCTTCCCGACGGCAGCATCGGCGCCGGGGTGGTCACCTCCCCCATCGGCAGCCACCCGGGCGCCAGCACCTTCGGCCGCTTCTTCGCGATGGCTTCACGCGACGGCGGGCGCACCTGGCAGCCGAGCGATCACCCCGCGCACCCGGCCAACTGGCCGTTCGGCACCGAGGACGAGCACATGGACCGCTTCGCGACGGTGCTCCCGGATCCCGGCGGCAATACCTTCGTGACCGTCGGCGGGCACGGATTCGAGGCGTGGGACGCCGGCCGGCTCGATGAGGCGCGGTCGCGGCACCGCTGGGTGCGCATGCTCCCGGAACGGCCCGACCATATCGCCGTGCAGTCCCCGCTGCTGGTGTCGCGGCGCTCCACCGACGGCGGCAAGACGTGGGAGGTCCGCGAGTGGGAGGTGCCCGGCGTGCAGGGCCTGTGGTGCTTCAACCGCGGCGTCGTAATGCAGGACGGGACGCTGGTCGTCAGCGTCTACGCCATCGACTCGGACGGCGACGAGCGCCCGTACGTGCTGCGCTCGCAGGACACCGGGCGGACGTGGCGGCTGCACGACCTGTGTGCGCGCGTGACCGCCGTGCCGGCCAACGAGACCGCGCTCTGCGAGGTCGCCCCCGGCAGGCTGATCGCCCTCACCCGCGCCGAGCTGGGACGCGGCGACCACCACCTGCTGCAACTGTGGTCCGACGACGGCGGCAGGAGCTGGACGGAACCCATCAAGACGCCGATCTGGGGCCACCCCGCCCACCTGCTGAAACTCGCCGACGGACGCATCCTCTGCACGCACGGCTACCGCCGCCCACCGCTGGGCGTGCGGGCGGTTTTCAGCGAGGACGGAGGCGAGACCTGGGACGTGGCCGGTACCGTCGTGCTCCGCGACGACAGCAGCGGACACTCCCCGCACCGGGGCGAAGGCACCGGCGTCGGCGACGTGGGCTACCCCGTGTCGATGCAGCTACCGGACGGCGATGTCCTGACTGCGTACTATGTCACTCCCGACGACAACGTCACCCACTGCGCTGCCACACGTTGGTGGGCGCGAGAGAGCGTGTAGGCTGAGCCGTAACAAGCCTTGCTATTCGGAAGATGGTGTGCCACTTGGTTGGTCGTGTCACTTGTATGCATCAGCCCATTTTCTCATAATTTCCATCGAGTAATTTAGCAGTTCCTTGATGCGCATCTTTGTGTCATGAAGATCCCGGCCACGGTATACTTCGAGCGTGTGTGAATAGCTTCCGTCTAGTCGAAACTTCCACACGGTCTCCTCTGAGCTGATGCAGTTGTCAACATAGTATAGAAGCATTCTGTCCGTGTTCTGAAATCTTTGTATCTCGAAAACAAACCTGATAGTAGAATCTGATGCATGTTCCGGCACCGTTTCCGGGTCTATGACGTTGCCAGGATCTGCGACGTTACCATATGCTCGTAATTGCAGCGTCTTGCCGTTGACATCCATGCCTTCAAGTTCCATGGCAGGCCCGTATGTGGAGGAAGAGATGTCGGATGCGATAGACAGCACCTTGGACGCGAAGTATAAGTAGAGCGGATTCGCGACTGCCTCGACGTATTGCCTCAGCGCAATGCGATCGGTTGATCCGGCACTCTTGACCATGGATAGTTTGAACAACGCTATCTCTTGATCGATGTCTTCGGGGTCATCTATAGACTCACCGCGAGCGGCGCGCAGGTACAAATCTAGCGCGTAAGTGCAGCAGGACGCGATGTGTTCGATGAACTGGGTGGGGTCTTCGCTTTGATCGGCCCGTTCGAGCTCCTGAAGGTAGCGCGTTTTCTTCTCGCTCTGGACGATCGCCACCGTGTACCCGTGCTTGATCAGGATCAGGTTCATCAACAGGCGTGCCATGCGTCCGTTGCCGTCGTCGAACGGGTGGATGCGGACAAAGCGGTAGTGGAAGGTCGCGGCGATAATTACCGGATGCTCGCCTGCGACTTCTCGAGCGCGATACCAGTCGAGAAGGTCAGTCATCTCCGGCTTCACCTGCTCCGGCGGGGTGAAGTAGTAGATCTCACCGGTCGAGGTTTTGACGTTGTTCGGCATGCTCTTGTAATCACCAATCGCGATCAAACGCTTACAAGGTGTTCCGTCAGGGGCAATTGCCTCAACTTCGTAGGGTTCCTTCAGCAACGCGCGATGGAGGTTGCGGATGAAGACCTCGTTCAGTCTCTGTTGCTCGTTTACGGCACTCTCGATCGCTTTGACGGCATCGTCGTGACCCTGGATGTCGAGATGATCGCGGATTGGCTTGCCATGAGCGGTGAGGCCGTGGAGGATGAGGCTACGGGTTTCACCAAGGGTGAGAGAATTGCCCTCGACTGCATTTGAATGATAGTTGGACTCGATCCTGAGCTTCTGATCGACCTTGGCGAGCACTTCCGGAGGCAGCGGACGCAACGCGTCGAGATCGTCCTTGAGGCTGTCGACTGTCTCGAGGATGTTCGAAGCCATGAGTCCTCTTTATTCTGACGACATTAGTGGATCATCGCCAGATCTTCGAAGATCGGCTGCATCTCGCGGGAACTGACCATCGCCTCCATTTCCGCGTCGGAGGGGCGCTCGCCAAGTGACTCGGCGGCCCGCAGCAGCAGGGGCAGCAGGTCGACGTCGGCCATAGCGTTTATGAACGCGGGGGCATAGCTCAGGGCGTAGGCTACGGCGCGGGCAATGTCCTCCGGCGCTTCCAGAGGCTCGTACCAGGGGCCGCGGGTGCGCTCGCGTCCACCCCAGGGCCGCCGGGCGGTCGACTTGATGAGCTGCACCGCGACTCCGCGGTCGTCGCACACCGACTTGAGCGCATCGAAGTCGGCGCGGTAGCGCTGGTCGCTGCCCATGATGAAGTTCATGGGCAGCAGCACCGAGTCGAAGGGGAAGCGTTCCAGGCTGCGCAGGTGCATGCGCGGCGCGGCGAATCCGTGCCCGGTGACCCCGATGAAGCGGACGTGGCCCTGCTCTCTCTCCTCGACCAGCGCCTCCAGGGCGCCGCCGGGACCGAACACGGTGGCCCAGTCCTCCTCCGCCGTGAGGCTGTGCATCTGGATCAGGTCGATGGTGTCGGTGCGCAGCCGGCGGCGGGAGAGCTCCACCTGCGCGCGAGCACCCTCGGCGGTCCGCTCGCCGGTCTTGGTGGCCAGGAAGAAGCGGTCGCGGTGCCGCTCCATCCAGCCGCCGATGAGGGTCTCCGAATTGCCGCCGCCGTAGCCGTGCGCGGTGTCGAGGTGGTTGACGCCATGCCGGAACAGCAGTTCCAGGACGCGCTCGGCGTCGGCCTCGGTCGAGGTCGGTTTGAATGCCGCCCCGCCGAACAGGGTCAGCGTGCTGTGGTGTCCGGTGCTCCCGAACGGTCTGGTCTCAATCATGATCGCGACGTATGATCCCACCGATGTCAGTCAGCGTCGAGTTCGTAGGCCACGCCTGCTTCCGCATCTGGGTCGACGGCCGTCCGTCGATCGTCACCGACCCCTACCCGCCCGCCCGGCTCGGCTTGCCGCCGCTGGAGCCGCTGGCTGCCGACACCGTCATCGTCAGCTCGCTCACCGACGAGGCGCACTCCCACGTCGCCCTGGTGGCCGGCAGCCCGCGCGTGATCAACGCGCTCGATGTCGCGCGCGGCCAGGAGGCGGCCATCGGCGGCAAGGCGGTCGCCACCGTGGAAGCGACCGAGGCGCGCGACCACCCGCGCGGCCCGGAGGACAACGCTTTGTACGCCTTCAAGGTCGGCGGCCTGTGGCTGATGCACATGGGCGACGTGGGCTACGAGCTTAGCGCGGAGGAGCTTGCGCCGTTCGCGGGCAAGTGCGACGCGCTGTTCGCGCTGGCCGGCCAGCGGCTGACCCCGAAGTTCGCGGAGCTCGACCGCATGTTCGAGGTGCTGGCGCCCAAGTGGGTGCTGCCCATGCACTACGAGTTGCCGCCGCTCGGGTTCGGCATGACCACGGTCGAGGAGTTCCTGGCACACCGTTCGGACGACCCGCTGGTGCGTCCGCGGCACCACACGGTCGAGCTGCCGTTGCCCATCCTCAAGGAAGGCCATCCGACCATCGTCGTGCTGGATCCCTCGGGCTACACGCCGGACTGACCCGGCCCTGGACTGAGCCTGCGAGGGGCCTCTGATGCTCGAATACGGGCCGGTATCCCTATTCAACACGTTCGGCTACCTGCACCTGCCCGGCTTTTTCAGGGCCGGGGAGGCGGATCGCTTGTCGGCGGAGTTCGATGCGGCCGTCCAGGCCGCCGCCCCCGATTGCGACGGCGCCCGGTCGCTGTCCGTCTCGCCGTGGGGCACTCAGGACGACCTGGGGCTCCGACTGTTGACCGACGAGCGGATCGCCGACATCCCCTACAAGGTGCTGGGCCACGGCTCGCTGCTCCTGCACGTGCGCTGCCGCCGGCTGGTCGAGGATCTGCCGTGGCAGGGAGGTGGCGAGCTGATGCCCTGGCCGTTGCAGCACATCACCGTCGCCGTGGCCCTGGACCGCGCCGGCGCCGGGGACGGCTGCCTGCGCTTCGTGCCGTGCTCGCACCGCAATTACCTGCGGTTGCTGGACCCGCGCTGGCAGAAGGCGCCCGACTACCTGTATGGGCTGCGCAACCCCGAGATGCGCTGGGACCACAACGCCCTGGGCGTCACCGATGAGCAGGTGCCGGCCTTCACGGCGCCCACGGAGCCCGGCGACGTGGTGGTCTACACGCCCGACGTCCTGCACGCGGCGCTAGGCGTCAGCGAGCCGCGCCGGCTGATCGAGATCTCGTATGTGGCCGAGCCGCGCACCGATGCGCAGCTCTACTTTCTGCGCGAGCGCGATGCGTGCTCCGGCGGAGAGTTCCGGATGCCGCGGGCAGTCGCGGCCAGCGCCGACCCTGCCCTGCGGGACACCGTAGCTCGATGGACGGAGCTCGGCTTCGATCCCGCGTAGGAGGCGGATCGTGCTCACCAGCGATCAGGTCGATCTGTTCCAGGCGTTCGGATTCCTGCACCTTCGCCAAGCGTTCGATGCCGAGGAGACCGCGTTCATCCAGCGCGAGTTCGACGCGGCCATCCGCCGCTCCGGGGTAGACCCGGACACCACGGAGATCGCCGGCGCTGACCGGGCTTCCTCGCAGGACCTGCGCGACTGGTTCCTGGCCCACGACATGATCCACGGCATCGCCGACAAGCTGCTCGGCGAAGGGTTCCAGTTCGAGGGGTTCAACTGCGGCATTTACGGCTCCGATTCGCCGTGGCACGCCGACTCGGCCGTGATCCGCTGGCCGTCGCGGCACATCAAGATCGCGCTCTACCTCGAGCCGCTGGACGGCGACAGCGGCGCGCTGCGGGTGATCCCCGGCACCCACCGGGACTGGCACTGGGTCGGCGACCCGGTCTGGCACGACGTGCCGGACTACTTCTTCGGGCTCAAGAACCGCGACGTCATCTGGCAGCACCCGCCGTTCGGGCTTGCCCCCGAGGACGTGCCGCACCGGGCGCTCGCCACCCGGCCGGGAGACGTGCTGGTGTTTCCCGAGAACCTCCTGCACTGCGCCTTCGGCACCAGGTTCCCGCGGCGCCAGATCGCCATCTCCTTCCTGCAGTTCCCGTGGCGGGAGGATCAGGTGGTCCATCTCAAGTCACGGGCGGCCACGCTGCCGAAGGGCTACTACCAGCCCCGCTCCCTGCTCACGCACCCGAACCCCAAGGTGCGGGCGATGGTGACGGGCCTGCAGGACCTCGGCTTTCCCGAGGGAGGACCCGGCTCATGATCACCACCGAGAACGTCTGGCACTTCATCGCCTTCGGCTTTCTGCCGCTGCCCGGCTTGCTGTCGCGTGACGAAGCGCTGGCGATCCGCGAGGAGATCGAGCGGCTCGGCCACGAGCGCGGCCAAGTTCCCGGTGACACCGCCACGGAGCGCGGCGGCATCGGCGGCGTGGCGGCGGTCGGCGAACGGGTCCGCGCGCTGATGCTGGACGAGCGCGTGTACGACATCCCGGCGAAGATCCTCGGGCACGACTTCACGTACGAGGGCTCGGACGCGCAGTGGCACGTGGGAGACACCCCCTGGCACGGCGCCAGCGGCGTGGAGCAGAAGCCGCTCGCCACGATCAAGGTCTCCTTCTACCTGGACGACCTGGACGAGACCAACGGCTGCCTGCGCATCATCCCGGGCGCGCATCGCAACCTGCTGCGGTGGATGGACTCCCGCTGGGCCGGGGTGCCGGACTATATCTTCCCGGTTCGCAATCGCACCGTGCAGGACGAGCTCCCGTGGGGGATCAGCCCACAGGAGGTGCCGCACCTGCCGCTGCCGTCGCGGCTGGGAGACTCGTGCGTGTTCACCGAGGACATCCCGCACGCATCCTTCGGCTCGAAAGGCGTGCGCCGGCAGCTCTCGTTCGCGTTCATGGCCAATCCGGTCGCCGACCACCAGAAGCGGTGGGTGAAGTACCGCAACGCCATGGGTGGCGGGATCACGGCGCCGCGCGCGTTCGCGGAGTCCGACGACCCGCGGTTGCGCAAGATGGTCGCGCCGTTGCTGGAGATAGGGTTGGAACCGAGCTGAGCCCCGGCGCCTGCGGCGCCGCTGTGACCGAACACGCACCACCCACTGTCGGCACCATTCGTATCATACAAATAATATGATACTGTCTGTATCATGAAGCAGTTCGTCTTCGATCGGCTCGTCGACCGCGAGAACATCTGCAATCTCGAACACGAGCAGCACGCGCTCCGGGACGCGGTGCAACGATCGGCGCGGGTGGTGGTGTACGGTCCACGGAACTTCGGGAAGACCTCGGTCGTGCGCAACGTGACCATCGAGGAGTTTCGCACCACGCACAAACGCAGCTTCGTGTTCTCGACGGACCTGCTGGGCGTTCGCTCCATGCGATCCCTGGCGCAACGGATGGCCATCAGCCTGCAGCGGTGCTTCACCGCTTCCTTCCCGGTCAAGGGTCTCCTGGAGAGCGCAGGCCGCTTTCTGGGATCGCTGCGGCCCGAGATCGCACTCGACCCGCAGACCGGAAGTCCAAGCCTGTCGCTGCATCCCGGCGACGCGGAGCCGGGCCGCACGCTGCAGACGCTCTGGGAGCAGATCGCCCGCATCACCGAGCAGGTCGACTCACTCATCGTGCTGGATGAATTCCAGGACGTGGCGTTCGTCGACGAAGCCCCCGCACAGATGCGCTCCTGCCTGGAAGCGCTCGGCGACGTGCCCGTGGTGCTCCTGGGTTCCAAGAGGCACATGCTGGCCGACCTGTTCGCGGCGCCCGACGCGCCTCTGAGTCAGTGGGGGACCGATCTGCAGTTCAAGCCGATCCCGTACGACGACTATCACGGGTACATGCAGGAACGCTTCAGCCAGCGCCGCCTTGAAATCTCACGGGAAGTGGCCGTAAGCCTGCAGGACGGCATGCAGCGCGTGCCGGAAGCGATCAACCGTCTGTGCGCCCAGATCCTGGAATTGCACGAACGCACCGAGATCGATCATGCCAAGGTGGGGTCAGCCCTGGTGACGCTGCTGGAGAACAGGGAAGGTCGCTACGCGTCCTATCTGTCGACGTTTTCCGGTACCGACGAGATCGTGCTGACAGAGATCGCCCGGCACGGGAGGGTCGAGCATCCGCAGTCGAAGAGCTTTCTGCGAAACCTGGACCTTTCCAGTCGGACGGTGGGACTGTCCGTCAAGCGACTGTGGGACCAGGGAGTGGTCGAGCACGTCGAAGGCAGCTATCGGGTCGCCGATCCGCTGCTCGCCGCCTATCTCCGTCGCTACCGCTAGGGCCCCAAGGTTGCGGCGCCACAGGCGCCGCAACCTTGGCCCAGCCCCTCCTTTGGCATGGAGCGCATCGGTTCCCGATGCGTTCCATGCCGGGATACCGGTGGCCCCGGCGCCTGGCGGCGCCGGTTTCTATTGGAATGCCGCGCCGCCGATCTGCTGCAGCGGCGTCGGTGCGCCGGGCTGCGGCGGCGTGCTGGACGCGGAGTCGTAGGCGAACACGACCACGCCTCCCACTTCGCGATCACGAGCGGCGTCGATCTGTTGCAGCGTCTCGGTAACGGAGTTCTTGTACGCGCCGACGCCTACCCACACTCGTTCGCGGGCGCCGGCCGACACGCGTGCCTCCTCGACCCAGGCATCGAACTGCTCGTGGTCGGTCGTGTACGCCATGGGCACTGCCACGTCCAGCAAGCCGTCGGCCAGCCAGCTCCACCATGACTGGTAGCGTTTGACGCGAGCCTCCTTCGGGTCCGGGACCAACGCTGCCGAGACGATCAGATCGGGACGAACTTCCTTCACGGAACGGTAGATGCGGCGTACCAGCGCCGTCACCTGATCCCGCCGGAACTGGTCCCACAGGTCGCCCAGCGCGTCGGCCATCGCGTAGGGGTCGGACGTGGACGCCCGGACCAGATCGGCGTAGCGCCCGCTCGACAGGTGCGGCCTGACCCACGCTCGGAACCGGTCGAGCGTTCCGCGCGAGTAGTCGAACTGCGGGGACGGCAGCCGTACGTAGTCGAAGTGGATGCCCTGCAGGTCGTAGTTGGTCGCCAGCTCCAGCCAGACCGCTTGCACCCGTGCCTGCACACCCGGATGCGAGGGGCTGGCGAACAACCCCTCGAAGGACTTCCTGTTGGCCCACGCGTGCTCGGTGAGACGCCGCAGGTAGCGCGGATCGCGCGGGTGGCGGCCGTGCAGCTCCAAGCCCAGGCTGCGCGGTACCGCCAGCCACTCGGGGTTGGCGTTGACCAGGTGCCGGGGGCTGCGCGGCGGGGCCACCGGCCCCCACACCAGATAGGTATTCACCCACGCGTGCACGGCCAGGCCGCGCGGGTGCGCTTCCTCGATCACGAGTTGCAGCGGGTCGAACGTCTGATCGTCGATCAGATGCTCGGCGCGTGGCTCCAGACTCGATGCGTACAGGGCGTCGCCGCGGCCGCGAACCTGCACCAGCAACGTGTTGAAACCGCTGCCGGCGGCCTCGGCCACCATCTCCCGCACCGCGTCGGGGCTGTCGAGTGCGGTGCGGATCACCCAGAGCGCGCGCACCTCGTCGAACCGGTACAGCGGAGCGGCGTCCGTGCCCGTCGGCGCGGATCCCGCCAGTGCCGCGCTCACCAGCGCCATGACCAGCATCGCGGCGCGCCGTGCGGTCCGGACGGCCTCGGCCGACGACCCGAGTCCCGACATCCTCCTATCCGGAGCTGCCGGCGACCTGACCGTAGACGTCGGTGCCGACCACCTCGCTCCACCGGTCCAGCACGCGGCGCCATACCGGCCCCGGCGTGCCGTCACCGACCGGGACGCCGTTGAAGCGCACCACCGGCGCCAGGCAATACGGCGTCGTCGGCAGCCACGCCTCTTCTGCGTTGACCGCATCGTAGGTCTGCAGGTCGTCCTCCATGAAGCCGATGCCAAGATCGGCCAGCAGCTCGGTGAGCACCGTCAGACTGATGCCCCACAGGATGTTGCGCCGCCGCGGAGACACCACCTGACCGTCACGATAGATGACGAAGTTGGAGCCACCGGTCTCCGTGAGATTGCCGTGGATATCCAGATAGACGGCCATCGCCTCGGGATCGATCTGGTGCGCCTGGTGGTCGCCGATCCACATGTGCAGCCGGTTGCGGTTCTTGATCTTCGACGACAGGCACTCGGGGGGCCAGTGCCGGTTCGACGGCGTCACGCAATGCACCCCCCGGGTGAACAGCGGCTTCCAGAGGTGGAACGGAATCGGGAAGGTGTGCTGCACGTAGGTGGGAGTTCTGTTCTTTGGCAGCGCGGCGGCTCCGGCGTAGATCGGGTTCTGCCCCGCTGTCACGTAATAGATCACCCCTAGCTCGGCGCCGCCCGCGACCTGGCGGTTGTGGGCGATCAGCCGGCGCGTGACCTCCATCGACTCCTCGGCGTCGATGGGCGGATCGATGTGCGCGTACCGGCACGAGCGGTACAGGCGGTTCACGTGGTCGGACAGTCGGTAGGGCTCGCCGCCGAAGGTGCGCAGGAAGTCGGTGACCGCCGCTCCCAGCACGATGCCCAGGTCGTAGACCGGCAGCTTGCACTCTTCGGTCGGAATGAATTCGCCGTTCAGGTAGGCGAGCAGTCCCCCGTTACCCACGGTCGATCCGAAACGCAGCGGCTATGCTGATGTCGGGATGTGTCATGGCCTGATCATGCCCGCAAAACCGATCGCTGAGGAAGGACGGTGAGCGACCGCGGCACACGCCGCACCTCGCGCGCGCTGACGCTGGAGTTCCTCTTCCAGAACCTGTTCAGCTACGCGACCGAAGGCGTGGTGTTCACCGGCTTGGCGCTGTGGCTGGGGGCCACGACGCTGCAGATCGGCCTGTTGGGCTCGATCGGGGGCTTCGGGTTCACGGCGATCCTGGCCGCGCCGTGGCTGGTGCGCGCGGCCGGCGGATCGCGGCGCATCGTGATGATGACGGTGTACGCGATCCGGCTCTGCAGCCGGGTCGGCATCCTGCTGCTCATGTTCATCCGCCCTCCGGAGGCGGTCTGGTGGCTGGTGGGGCTGGCGGGCGTCGCCCGTGTCGCCGCCGCGCTGTACGCGCCGTTGAGCCGCGCCTGGATCTCCAGCGCCATCCCCGCCGCCGAGCACAGCCGGTTTCTGAGCACTCGGCTGTCGATCGCGATGATCGGCGCGGTGGTGGCGCCGCCGCTGGCCGGCGCGCTGGTCGACGCGCTGCCCGGCACCGCGGGCTTCGCGTTGGCGTTCGGCACCGGCCTGCTCTTCGGCACGGTGGCGCTGTGGCTGCTGGCGAACGCCCATGACCCGTCCGCCGAGCAGCCGGCGCGCCAGTCGGTCCGCGGGGAACTGGCGCGTTCGCTGCGGTTCGGCCCGTTCCGGCGGATGTACCTGTTCCAGACCGCGACGGCGTTCGCCGACGGGCTGGCCGGCTCGTTCCTGGACATCCTCTACCTCAAGTACCTGGGCCTGTCGTTCTTCCTTATCAACGTGTTCGTGGCGGCCTCGAAGGGCTCGAAGGGTCTGTCCGCGTTCGCCAACCGGTGGCTGCAGAAGCACCACGAGCCGCTGCCGCTGTTCCAGGTGTCGGTGGTGATCATGTCGCTGATGCCGCTGCTGCTGATCGGCGCCACGCCCGGCACCGCGGTGCTGGTGGCGGTCGCCCTGATCCTGCAAGAGGCAGCGCGCGGCATCATGAGTCCGGCGGAGCAGACGCTGATCATGCGCTGGGGGACATCGGGCGATCAGACCGGCGACTTCACGCTGATCTTCTTCAGCCGCGGTCTGGTGACCGCCTTCACCCCGCTGCTCACCGCCGCGCTGCTGCGCAACGTGTTCGGCCTCGACGTGCAGGCCGACACGATCGATCCCCGGCCGATCCACCTGCTCATCGCCGCCGGCGTGGCGCTGAAGCTGCTGGCCCTGTTGCTCATGCCGCGGCGCAGTGGCGCCGCGGTGCGTGACGACTCGGGATGATCGTCGCGGTCGGGGCGACACGCCGTCCGATGGGGTACTGTCGGGCGGTACGGCATGCAGCAACGCAAGTACCTCCTGCTCCTCCACGACGCGGTCCGCTCGCACATCGCCACGCTCGGCGGCCGTCAGAAGGAGCGCCTGCGCGCGAAGCTGGAGTACCTGCAACACGGCATGTGGGACACCGGCGTACGGGTCAAGAAGCTCAAGGGGGGACGCTCCAGCTTTGAGGCTCGCCTGACCCGCGGCGACCGCATCCTGTTCACGCTGGGGCGCCCGCCCGCGACGAACGCGCCGGGCGGCGCCATCAGCGGTGCCGATGCGACCCGGATCTACGTCTGGGGCGTGGTCAAGCACGACGACGTCAGCGCCGCCGAGCGCCGCATCGTCGCCGCCAACGCGCCGTTCCTGGACTTCCGCGCCGAGGAGGTCGAGCAGCTCCCGGAGCTTGTGCTGGATGACCTGCCCGATGAACGCCTCGGTGCGGCGTTCGAGCGCCCGTTTCCCGCAGCGCCGGACGGCGCCCGAACCGACCGCGCTGGCGGTCACCCGAACGGCGACGTCCTGGATGCCGGGCCGCAGCGCTGGATGGTGGTCGACGACGAGGAGTGGCGCCGTCTGCTGGCGACGGAAGATCCGGACAGTGTGCAACTGTATCTTTTTCTTACCGGCGAGCAGGCTCGACTGCTGCACACCGAGCCACCGGTGTTGCTGTCCGGAACGGCCGGCAGCGGCAAGACGACCATCGCGGTCTACTATCTGCTGCGTCACCGAGCGTGCCAGCTCGCAGGGGGTGCGGTCGACACCCCGGATGCGCAGGAGGGTGAGCCTGCCGCTGCGGTTGGTACGCACGCCGGCGCCCACGTCGCGGTTTCCGCGCCCGCCCGCGAGCGCGCCCTGTTCGTCACCGGCAGCCCGCATCTGAAGCGCTTCTCGGAGCGCATCTACCGCGGGCTGGTGGCGGCCACGGACCTGGAAGACGCACCGGACGCGGCACGCTTCGTCACGTTCGCGGAGTTGCTGCGCGAGATCCTGCCCGCCGACACGCGAACGCCCGCGCAGTCGCCGACGGGCCTGCGCGAGTTTCACGCCATCTTCCACAACCACCCGAGTGCGGCCCGCTACGAAGCCGAGCTGGTCTGGGAGGAGATTCGCTCGATCATCAAGGGAGCCAAGCCGCCGGTGAGCCGGCGCCGCTTCACGGAGCTGACGGAGCGATTCGCACGGTCGCAGGTCACGATGCGCGAGCGTGCCGAGCTTGCCGAGTACCTGGTGCGGCTGGGCAATCTGGAGCTGGGCGAACGGCTCGACGCGGTGCGCGAGCGCAAGACGTCGTTCGCGTCGCTGCAGGAGTTCTCCGCGGGCGTGCGCGAATCGGGAGCCACGCGGCACGCGGAGCAGATGTTCGTGCTGGAAGCGGCGGTCCGCCTGCTGGACAAGCAGGCGGACCGCCTGGACCAGCCGCTGCTGACCGTGCGCGAATACGAGAGCCTGGGCCGCAAGCGGGCGCCCAACTTTCCGTTCGATCGCCGCGACATCTACCGGATCGCCGAGTACTACCAGGATCGCCTGGAACAGACCTCGAGCTTCGACGAGATCGACCTCACCCGTGCCGCCCTGCAGCGGCTGGAACAGCGGGAGGAGCAGTTCCGGTACGACCTGGTGGTGTGCGACGAAGTCCAGGACTTCACCGACATGCAGGTGGCGCTGTTGTTTCGGCTGGCCGCCGACCCGCTGCGCACGGTGCTCGCCGGCGACCCCAAGCAGATCATCAATCCGAGCGGGTTCCGCTGGGAGGAGGTGCGCGCGCGCTACTACGAGCGCGGCCTGCGGGTACCGGAGGTGGTCAACCTCAGCGTCAACTTCCGGAGCGTGGGCAACATCGTGGCGCTGGCCAACGGGCTGCTGGCGCTGAAGCGATCGCTGGTCGGTCTGGCCAGTGGCGAGATCGCCGAGCGCTGGACCTTCCGCGGCCGGCCGCCGCTGCTGGTCGACGGCCTGGCGGAGCCGGAGCTGCTTCGCACCATGGGCCAGGCCGGTGCGGGTCAGGTCGTGCTGGTGCGCACGCCGGCGGAACGCGACCGACTGCGGGCGGCGCTGCACACCGAGCTGGTCTTCACCATCAACGACGCCAAGGGCCTGGAGTTCGACTCCGTGCTGCTCTGGCGATTCGCCGAGCCTGAGGGCTCAGCGGCCCGTTGGCGGCGCATCGCCCAGGAACACCATCTGGGAGATGAGGACACCCCGCGCATCCGCCATGAGATCAACCTCCTCTACGTGGCCGTGACGCGGGCGCGCAACACTCTGATGATCTGGGACGGCCCGCACGCCGGTCCGGTCTGGATGGTCGACCAGCTCGCCGAGCACGTGTTGCGCTCCGGCGACCCGCAAGCGCTCCGCACTCTCTGGCAGCGCGTGTCGAGCCCCGCGGAGTGGGAGGCTCAGGGAGACTACTTCTTCGACCGGGAGCACTTCGCGGCCGCCGAGGAGTGCTTCCGCAACGCCGCCGCCGAGACCAAGGAGGCCCTGGCACGCGCGCATCGTCTGGAGCGGGTGGGAGATCACCGGGCCGCGGCCGATCTGTTCTCCAGCCATGGTTACCTCGAGCGGGCGGCGGAGAACCTGGAACGCGGGAATGACTACCGCGAGGCGGCGCAGGCCTGGCGCCGCGCCGGCGACGAACGCCGCGGCCTGACCTGCGATGCGCTGCACTTCGAGGCAGCGGGGCGCCATGTCAAGGCCGCGGCGCGATGGCGGGAACTCGGTGACGTCGAGCGGATGGTGAGCAACTGGGAGCGGGCGGGCGAGCACCGCCTGCTGGCCGACCACTACCTGAGCCTCAACAAGAGCGGCAAGGCGGCTCACCACCTGAAACTGGCCGGCGACCATGCAGCGGCAGCGCTGCAGTTTCGCCGTGCCGGGATGATCGACTTCGCCGCGGAAGAGTTCGAGAAGGACGGGCAGTACGACAACGCGGTGCCCTTGTACCGCCGGCTGGGCGACCGGAAGGCGCTGGTGCGGTGTCTCCTGCAGGTCGGGGAGTTTCACGAAGCGGCCCTCGTGTATGAAAAGCAGGACAGCCTGGATCGGGCGATCGACTGTTTCCGCAGGTACGCGGAGAGCTCGGACGGCAACCGGGAGGACCTGGAACGCCGGTTGACCGAGATCGACCCCAGACGGCCCGGGGTCAAGACAGCCGCCCGGCTGGCCGGGCTCGGACGGCACCGGGAGGCCGCGGAGATCTTCGAACGCCACGGCGACCACCGGCCGCGCGCCGTAGCGCTCTATCAGCAGGCGGGAGACCACGACTCAGCGGCAGCCTGTCTGGCGAGCGACAGCCGGCACCGGGAAGCGGCGCGGGAGATCGCCCGTGCCGGCACGCCGGAAAGCCTCGGGCAGGCGGTGGGCTACCTGAGTGAGTACGTGCTCGGCACTTGGGACCGACGCCGGGAACGAACCGACCAGTTGCTGCGCTCAGCACGGCGCCTGAGCGGTGCCGGCCAGCACGAACGGTCCCTGGCGCACTTCCTGGCCATACAGCGCGTCCACGGCGAGAGCAGTATCGCGGTGGCCGTCGTGGACGATGCCTGCCGGGAGTACGCACGTCTCGAACGCCACGAAGAGGCGATCCGCTACTGCCTGGACCAGGCACGGGTCGAGCATGCCGCCGCCTATCTGGACGCACGGCCCGATCTGGTGCTGCCGCTCGACGTGGTCGAAGGCATGGCGCGGGGGAGCCGCTCGCAGGTCACGCTGTGGACGCTGCCCGACGACCGTCTGCAGATCGTGCTGCGCCTGCTGCACGGCTGTCTGCATCGAGGCGGCGAACCCGACCGGCGCGACCGGATCGCCTCCATCCTGGCCACGCTGCCGAAACACTACGGCATGACGGCTCCGTTGTACGAGGAGCTGGGCGAGATGCTCATCGACCTGCGTCTCATCAACCCGATCGTGTCGCTGCTGTCCGTGGACCGGGACAGCGCGGAGGACGATCGGTATTCGTCGTTCATTTCCCGGCTCAGACGGACGGGGGACGAGACGGGCGATCGGGAGCTGACGCTGTGCATGCGGATCATCGAACCGAGCTTGCTGGATGAGGGGCTGAGCGATGTACAGCCGACCGAACGGAACCACCTGCTGTTCGCGCATAGCCCCACCCGCTATGCCGAGGCGGTCGAGGTACTGCGGAGACTTGGCGACGAACAGGAAGCTGTGATCGTGTGCCGCCGGCATCGCGACTTCCGGCGCGCCGGAGAGATCCTCGAGGAAGCCGGCGACCTGAGGGACGCCGCCGAAGCCTATCGGGATGGCGGGCACCTGGACGAGGCGCGGCGGTGTGACGAGGCGGCCGGGGACGAGGAGCCGGCGGGCGGCGAACGCTGATCTCCGTCTCAGCCGTCCAGTTCTGCGAGGGTGAATCTCACGCTCACGATCGAGTGTCTCTCCTTCCCGGGCCGGTACTTGATGTAGGTGGTCGCCACGAACGTCCCGTCCGGGAGAAGCTCGATCGCAGGGTATGCGGCGTCTGCGCCGGCGTGGGTTCGCAGGAGCCTCGCTCGGTATTGCCCCTCTCGGCCCATGACTATGTCGTCGTACGTACCGATCCACACGACGAAGTCGCCTGTTTCCGGACAACCCGGGGCGGTGTTCCGCATGGCTACCACCAGCCGCCCGTCATGGGCATACCGGTGCCTGGGTCGATCGCCGGTGAGTCCGAGCGGCAGTTCCCGCGGCTCTGACCAGGTAGCGCCCTCATCGTTCGATGTCATGAACAGCGAGCGGCCCATCGTCTCCCATCGCCCAACCTTGTCCGCCAGCAGACACAGTAGCTGCGAGCCGTCGGGCGACCGAACGATCTCCGGGTTGACGGGGATGTGAGGGGGGATGTCCAGAACGATGTCCCATGGGCTCCAGGTAAACCCTCCGTCGGTGGAAACGCTCTGTGCGATGCGGTTCCCTCTGTGTCCCGCCGGCGTCAGGGGTTCGAATCTGTCCACCGCCCTGCGGATGTTGGTCATCCCGAGGAGCCGTGAGCCGCCGTCGATCGGCTCGATCGAGCAGAAGGGCATGACGCACTCCAGTCCGTTGGACGCCATCGGCGACCAGGTAGCACCGTCGTCCTCAGAATAAGACTGGTGCATGACGTTCTCCGGTGCGAGATCTTCGGCAGACCCCCAACAGCCGGCGAACACGAACAAGCGCGCCATGCCGCTCGGGTCTACAAGGCGATAGATGGTCGGAGCGTTCCGCACGCTGCGCCAGTTCTCCGGAACCGGCAACAGCTCGCTCCAGGTGAGCCCCCCGTCCGTGCTTCTCTTCATCGGCCCGCACGTGCCCGCGTGCTCATAGGTCCATACGGCAAACATCGTTCGTTTGTCGGGCATGAGCACCGTCGTCGGGGCGCAGTGATACACCGTCTCTGTTCCCGGCGCCACGAACACGTGACGATCTGTTTCGCCCGAAATGTCGATGAGAGGAATCGGAAGACTCATTTCAGTCAACTCCTGCTGTGGCCGATTCGCGTTGACAGCGTCGCCCGGGGGTTTTCTATCATCTGCCGATACGCTGGAAGTCGCAAGATGACCATGAGGTGAGCCGGAACCATGATCAGTGGTGCACGCGGGCAGACCGAGTACGATGTGATCGTGGCAGGCGCCGGGCCCCACCGGGATCTGTGCCGCAATCGCGGCAGGGAGAACGGGAGCGCGTACGCTGCTCGTGGAGCGGTTTCCGTTTCCCGGCGGTGAGGCCGTCACGGCGCTGAACCTGCACGGATGGCACGACAACAGAGAGGAGCATATCATCCGCGGGATCCCTTGGGAGATCATCCTGCGCTTGAAGGGGATGCAGGCGGCGGCCGAGAGCCGCTTCATCGACCCGCAGAACCCGGACCGGCCGCTGCGCACGGTGCGCGATATCAGCATCGACCGTGAGTCGTTCATCTACGTGGTCTTGGAGATGCTTGAGCAGGAAGGCGTCGACCTGCTGTTTCACACGTTCGTCAGCGATGTCGTGATGAACGGCAACGCCGTATGCGGGCTCGCGCTGACCAACAAGGCGGGCACGGAGATCGTGCGGGGGAAGATCGTCATCGACGCGACCGGCGACGCCGATGTGGCGGCGGCGGCCGGCGCACCCTTCGAGAAAGGGCGGGATCTCGACGGCACCTCACGTCGGTGTTCGTGAGACGCGTCGCGTGCTCGGCGACTACTACCTCACCTACGACGACGTGATATCCGGCAGGCGATTCGATGACGTCGTCGTCCTCGGGGGATTCTTTGTCGACATTCACAACTACCAGGGCACCTCACAGAACTACGAGCCTGAGCGCGGCGTCTATATCAAGGACCAGGGCTCCTATGACATCCCATTTCGTTGTTTCCTGCCGCGCGGGATCGAAAACCTTCTGGTAGCCGGCCGGTGCCTGTCGGCGAGCCACGAGGCACATGCGTCGGCTCGCGTCATGGGAACGTGCATGGGGATGGGACATGCCGTGGGAACGGCGGCCGCGATGGCGGTGCAGGCCCGTACGACGCCACGGGAGCTTGAAGCCGAGAAACTACAGCGAGAATTGCTCGGTCAGGGCGCGTACCCGGAGCCCGCGGCATGGCCTCTACCGCACGAAGGAAATGAGAGAGCCCGCCGTCAAGGCGGGCTCTCGCGGCGTAGCCGTTGCGTATACGGCGGGCGTCGCTACATGGCCTGCTCGGCCAGACTGGCCAGCAATGTCTCCAGTCCGGCGTCCATCATCGACTGCACATAATCGTCCCATTCGGCGTCGATGTCGACTTGACCGGTAATCGCCTTCCAGCCCCACTCGTGCTCGATCGTGCTCACGTTCGCAACCAGGGCGCGCTCCTCCTCCGACCATGTCGGCCTGAAGCCGATGCCCGGGTTCACCGCCTGGTTGTCCTGCAGGAAGGTCTGCAGAGCATGCCGCGGCGGGTTGATGTAGACCTTGTCCACCGGCTCCACGATCTGCGGGATGATCGTGAGCATGCGCACGCCGAGCAGCGTTCCGGTGGCGCTGTCCTTGCCCCCTCCGGTGCCGGGAATGGAGACCCGGTAGCCGTCCGCGTCGAGCTCCCAGGTCTCGCCCTCGCGTCCGCCGTAGTGGTTCTCCGCGTAGACGTCGGCATCCGCATAGATGTCTTCCAGCATCTGCAGCACCTTGACCACGACTTCATCACTGGCGTCGATACCGAAACCGGACGATGATCCGGTCGGGTCGCGGAACCAGGTGCCGCGGTCTCCGGTCGGGCCCATCGGGGTGATCGAATAGACGATGTCCACCTCGGGATGCGCTTCTCGCAGGGCACCCCACGGTCCGGCGCTGTATTGGGACATCCAGGCATCCAGCTCCGACCACGCACCGAACTCGTCGTTGGCCATCGCCCGAATGACGTCGGCACGTACGGCGGTCGGCGTATCGGGGTGAATGATTTCCATCTCCCACCAGCGGTTGACGAACTTGAGGGCCTCCCGGTAATTCGGGTCGACCATGGAGTAATAGCCCTGTCCGTCGCGCACATCCCACGTGAACAGGCGAATGCCGAATGAACCGAACACATTCGGCAGGATCGTGTCGTTCATGTTGGGACCGTTCTTCCACACCATGTAGCCGTAGGTGTCTTTTTGACCGTCTCCGTCCGGGTCCTCGTTGCGGAACTTGAGGAGCAGACTCTCGATCTCCTCGATCGTGTCCGGGCCACGGAGGAATGTGCGGTCCGGAACCGGCTGCGGTTCCACGCCGACCGCTCGCATCCAGTCAGCGCGAAGGCCCATCACCATCCCCGTCGATGCCATCGACATCGCCGACGGAATGAGATAGTTCGTTCCGTCGTAGACGGTGGAGCGCCACTTCGTGTCTCCGAGGTAGTGCTCGACCTGCTGCATCCAACCGGGCATGTGCTCCATGATCAGGTCCTGCGAAATCGGCCTGACGATGCCCGCGTCGATCCAGGCCGGGTTCCGTGCCCAGACAGACAGATAATCGGGGACATCCCCTGCGGCGATACGTACGTTCCTGGCCGCCCCATCGTACGCGTCGATGTCGTACCAGGGTTCCAGATTCACGTCGTACCGCTCTTCCAGGAAGAGTTCTACCCAGCTATCCGGAGCCAGGGTCGTGCCACGAGCGGTGAACGGTATCATCGAGATCGTGAGCCGCTCCTCCATCGCCTGCTCTTCCTGGCTGGCCGCAAACAGCGGAGTGGCCGCAACCATCAGCAGCGTCGCGAGCGTGAAAAGTCGCATAGCGCTTCTCATCATGTCCCTCCTCGGGAGTATGGATTGCCCCTTGCGGGGTGCCGACACCCCGAACCCGGGGTGGCATAGCCGTGAATAGGTCCGAACCACATGGACGTCATCCCTTTACCGCTCCCAACATGATGCCTTTCACGAAGTAGCGCTGGATGAACGGGTAGACCGCGATGATGGGTCCGATGGAAATGAACAATAGAGCCGCCTTGACGGTTTCCGCAGTGATGTTGCGCACCTCGTGCTCTTCGAACAACTCGAGCTCCGAGGTCTGGTTCTCCACCAGAACGCGGCGAAGCAGCACCTGCAGGACGGTCTTGTCCTTCTCGGGCGTGAATATCAACGGAAAGAACCAATCGTTCCAGTGCGCCACCGCCGCCCACAGCGCCACCGTCGCGACGACCGGCGCCGACAGCGGGACGACGATGCGAAAAAGAATGTCCGTCAGCGTCGCCCCGTCGATCGTCGCGCTCTCCGTAAGCTCGGCCGGAATCTCACGGAAGAAGTTGCGCATGATGATGATGTAGAAGGCGTTGGCCAGCGCGGGAAGAAACCACACCAACCGCGAGTTGAGGAGTCCGAGCTGCTTGTACCAGAGATAGGTCGGCATCAGACCGCCCGAGAAGAACATCGTGAAGATCATGAAGAAGGTGACGACCTTGATGCCCGGCATCGTTCGATCAGCCAGACCGAAGGCGGCCATGAAGCTTATCAGCAGGATCAAGCCGGTACCGACGATCGCCTTGAACAGCGAGTTGAGATAGGCCGTTCCGATGATGCCGCTGTCAAACACCTTCCGGTAGTTATCGAGCGTCATGTCGCGAGGCCAGAACTTCACCCTGTCCAGGATGGATGCTTCCGGCGTGTTGAACGAGTCGACGAACAGATACCAGAACGGATACACGATCGACAGCGCAAATGCCACCATCCCCACATAGATGATAACCACCAGCAACCGGTCTGCGAATGTACGCCCACCTACCCGGCTCGCGGTCAACTGCGCGACAGGTCCGGGTGTGGCGGCGGCCTCACTCATGTCGCCGCACTCATGTCAGGGTATAGCTCCCTGCGTGTCCAAGCCTCTTGACGAACCAGTTCGCTCCTACCAGAGCGATCAAGCCGACCACATTCTGGAACAAGCCGGCGGCGGTGGCGAAACTGTAGCGGAAGTCCTGGAGCCCGCTGCGATAGATGTACGTGCCGATAATGTCACCCACGTCGTACACGAGTGGGTGGTAGAGGTTGAAGATCTGATCGAAGCCGAGCTCCAGCACGTTGCCGAGTTGGAGCAGAAACATGATGACGATCACGAACGTGATCGACGGCAGGGTAATGTAACGTATCTTTTGTACGCGCGCGGCGCCATCGATCTCGGCCGATTCGTAGAGTGACGGGTCGATGCTGCTGATGGCAGCCAGATAGATGATCGATCCCCACCCTATGCCTTTCCAGATGTCGCTGACCAGAATGATCACGAGGAACCATCCCGATCGCTGCAGGAACAGGATCGGGGTCTCCATGCCGGCCAACTCCGCCAGCAGGTTCATCGGTCCGTTTGCCGACGTGAGCGGCCTGATCAGGCTGGCTACCACGACCCATGACAGAAAGTGCGGCAGGTAGCTGATGGTCTGCACCAAGCGCTTGAAGCGCATGTTCATGATCTCGTTGAGCAGCAGCGCGAACAGGATGGGCATGAAGAAGGCGATGCCCATGCGCAGCACGACGTTGATGAACACCGTATTGCGCAGCACGCGCAGGAAGTCGGGGGCGGTGAATAGTCGTTCGAAATAGGTCCAACCCGCCCACGGGCTGCCGAACAACCCGCCGCTGACGGTGAACTTCTTCCAGGCCAGCACCAAGCCGGCCATCGGCACGTAGCGGAAGAGGAAAAACAGGAATATCGCCAGCACCAGGAGCAGGTAACGCTCCTTGTACTTCTGTAGGGTCGCAACGAAGCCCCGTTTGCCGAGCACGTACCCGGTCACCGGAGATGCGCCTGTCTCCGACATGTTCCGCCCATGCTTCGTTATCTGCCGACTGCTGTCAAGGAACCGGCGAGGTTCCCCCCGCGCCGCCGGCCATCGGGTGTGTTGCCTGGTGTGGCATGGGCAACCGCATCGCGCAGAGCGTCTCCGAGGACGGCGGGCTCACCTGGAGCCGCTGGCGCATCACCCTGGACTGTCCGCCGCGCATCCCCGGCGAGCCAGAGCCGATCCGCTCGCCCGACGGGTGCCAGATCCTCTGCCTGCTGCGCGACAACACCGGCCGCTGGGAGTACATCAGCCGATCGCTGTTCATCGCCTCCGATGACGAGGGCGAAAGCTGGTCAGGACCGCGGCGCCGCTTTCCTTGTCAGCCGCCGCCGGACCTGACAGACTCGGCGGCCGTGGCTCAACCGGCCGTACCGACCGCGGCGCTGCCCCGGCGCGGAGTGCTTTCAACCCTCGACAAGTACAAGGAGCGCTACCTGCTCCTGCTCCCCGCGCTGCTGCTGTTCGTCGTCTTCCGCTACGTGCCGATGGCGGGGATCGTGCTGGCGTGGAAGCAGTTCAACGTCACGCTGGGCCTGTTCGCCAGCCCCTGGGCCGGATGGAAGTACTTCGAGCGGCTGTTCGCCGCGCCCGACTTCTTCCGCGTGCTGCGCAACACCGTGTTCATCAACGGCGTGCTGCGCATGGGCATCGCCTTTTTCATGCCGATCATCTTCGCCCTGCTGCTCAACGAGATCCGCCACCTGCGCTTCAAGCGCGTCGTGCAGACCATCAGCTACCTGCCGCACTTCCTGTCGTGGGTCGTGGTGGCCAGCCTGATCCGGGCGCTGGCGGCCAGCAATGGTCCGATGAATCTGCTGGTCGAGGCGCTGGGCGTCGACGGCCCGATCCTGTTTCTGCAGCGCTCGGACTGGTTCCTCATCATCATCCTGGTGTCGGACATCTGGAAGGGGATCGGCTGGGGCTCGATCATCTATCTCGCGGCGATCTCAGGCATCGATCCGGGGCTGTACGAATCGGCCGAGATCGACGGCGCCGGACGGGTGCAGCAGATGGTGCACATCACCCTGCCTTCGATCACCTTCGTGATCGTCATCCTGTTCCTGCTGCAACTCGGCAACATCCTGGAGCACGGCTTCGACCAGATCTTCAACCTGTACAGCCCGCTGGTGTTCGACGTCGGTGACATCCTCGGCACCTACATCTACCGCATGGGGCTGGAGGAGCTGCGCTACAGCTTCGCCACCGCGGTGGGGCTGTTCCAGAACCTGGTCGGCCTGCTCGCGCTGGTGGTGGCCAATGTGGTCGTCAAGCGTCTGGGCCAGGCCGGCGCCTATTCCCTCACATGAGCGCGGGCGAATTGGCGGCCGGCGCGCCGGCGGGCGCCCCTGCGCGGCGCCGCTCGCTGGAGGACCGCCTGATCGCGGCGCTCACCTACCTGGTGATGCTGCTGTTCGCGTTGTCGATCCTGTACCCGTTCTGGTCGATGCTGGTCGACTCGTTCAACACCCCGGGCGCATCGGTGCAGGACCGCGTCAAGCTGTGGCCGGCCGAGGCGACGCTGAGCAATTACCAGCAGGTGCTCGCCAACACGATCCTGGGTACCGCCTATCTCAATTCGACGCTCAAGGGCGCCATCGGCACCGGGGTGATCCTGCTGGTGAGCTTCACGGCTGCCTTCGGCCTTGCCGACCGCACGCTTCCCGGCATCAAGGGGATTACCTTCTTCATCGTCTTCACCATGTTCTTCTCCGGCGGCCTGATCCCGACGTTCCTGTGGTACAAGCAGCTCGGGCTGCTCAACACGCGCATCGCCTGGGTCCTGCACCTGGCGGCCAACGCCTACTACATCATCATCATGCGCAACTTCTTCCGCGAGATTCCGCAGGAGATGACCGAGAGCGCCACGATCGACGGCGCCAGCCTGACGCAGGTGCTGTTCCGCATCATCGTGCCCCTGTCGGTCCCGGTGGTGGCGACCGTGGCGCTGTGGGCGGCGGTGCAGCATTGGAACGAGTGGTTCTTTCCGCTGGTGTTCACGCCGCGGCGCGATCTGACCGTGCTGCAGGTGCTGCTGCGCCGGGTGCTGATCGAGAATCAGGTCACCTCGGAGCTGGAGCTGCTGACCGACCTGGACATCCGCAACATCACCGCCGAAACGGTCAAGGCCGCGCTCCTGTTCGTGTCGATCGGACCGATCATCCTGGTTTACCCTTTCATCCAGCGCTACTTCGTCAAGGGCATCATGCTCGGCTCGGTGAAGGGCTGAGCCGATCGACCTTTGATACGATGCGATCCGCGATCTCAGACCTGAGGAGGAAGAGATGAGACAGAAGATGAGAATGTCGCTGAGGCTGGCCGCTGCGCTGCTGGTGCTGTCGGTCCCTGCCGCCACGCTGTTCGGCGCCGCCGAGTCGGAAGCCGCCGCCGACGAGAGGCTGACGATCAGCCTGATCTCGTTCACGCCGCGCGGCACGACGCTCGGCCCCGACACCTGGACCGAGCTGTACCTCGAGGAGCGGTACGGCGTGAACCTGGAGCCGTGGTACGACATCGACGCGTACGACTCCGCGGCCATCAAGGTCCGTCTGGCCGCCGGTGACCTGCCGAACATGGGCGCCTGCCAGGGGTCGCTCGGCGAGTGCGCCGACACCGGCATGGTCCGGGAGGTGCCCCGCGAGATGATCATGGAGCACATGCCCAACTGGATGCGGTGGCAGGAGCACTACGCCGGCGACCAGAAGTGGGAGCGGACCACGGTCGACGGCGTCAACTACGCGATCCCCACCGCGCTGTCGATGGCGTCGACCGGGCAGGTGATGGGGTTCCGCGCCGACTGGATGCGCGCCGTCGGCTACGAGCCCGAGCCGGTGCCGGACCGGGAGTTCTTCCGCGGTCCGGACAGCATCGCGGAGATCGAGGAGCTGCTGTTGAAGTTCCGCAACGCCGATCCGGACGGCAACGGTCGCAAGGACTCCTACGGCTACATGGTGTGGAAGAACAGCGTCGACTTCCAGCGCACGGTGCTGCCCAACGTGTTCGGCTCCTTCGGCATCCAGTTGCACGTCTGGGACGTGCGCGACGGCAAGGGCTACTACTCGCTGGTGGACCCCAACTACCGGGACGCGCTGATCTACGTCAACACTTGGTGGGAGCAGGAGATCATCCATCCCGACACGCTGACCGCCTTGCGCGCCGACGTGGTGCGGGCCATGGCCAACGACGAGTTCGGGGCGTGGTCGGAGTTGGACGCCTGGCAATCCCAGCACGGCGCAGGCCCATGGGGCGCGCTGCGCGAAACCCATCCCGATGCCGACATCGCCTACTCCATCACCCCGGTCGGCCCAACCGGCGGGCGCGGCACCTGGTACCGCAACCCCAACTGGGGTCCGATCTCGATCGGGGCCAACACCAGCGACGAGGTTCTGATCAAGATCATGCAGATCCTGGAGGACCAGTTCTCGGACGCCGAGTTGTACGCGCGCGTCTTCTACGGCGGCGAACAGGGCGAGACGTGGCAGATCGACGAGAACGGTTACCACGTGGCCATTCCGGGCACGGGCGCCGCGAAGGACGGCGCCTCGGGGGCGCTGCTCGGCGTGCGCATGATCAGCCCCGCGCACATCGTGCCGCCGGTCGACAAGGTGTACATCGCGCCGAACCGCCACGCGCTGCAGTCCTGGATCGAGGCCAATCAGACGTCCGGTCCCGGCATCGGCTTCCGGCCGGACTGGAACGAGGATGAGCGCGCCCGGGCGGGCAACCTCAAGACCATCGAGCAGGAGTTCGCCTGGAAGGGGATCACCGGCGCGATCGACATCGCCGCCTCGTGGGACGGCTACGTGGAGGATATGATGAACGCCGGCTTGGAGCAGCTCCTGGAGTCGCTGGCCAACAAGGGCATGTAGCCCCGTGCCGGCTGAAGCGCTGCGTCGCCGGGAGGCTGTCGGCGTGCCGACAACCTCCCGGAACGGTCAGGATGGGCGAGAAGCGCCGCCCAAGGCGGCGCTTCTCGGGCGCTACGAACGCCAGGGGTACCTCACGGTGCCCGGTGCCGTATCCGACGCGGTGCTCGCGCCGGCCATCGAGCTGCTGGAACGGGCGGTCGGCAATCTGGCCGAGCGCCTCCTGCGCGAAGGCAAAATCGCCGACGCCTGCAGCGGCAGCCCGTTCCTCACGCGGCTTGCCGAACTGGACCCGACCGGCCGGCTCGACCTGCCGGTCGGCTGGGGCCAACTCTCCAGGACCGAGGAGTTCTTCCGCATCGCCACCTGTCCGGCGGTGCTCGACGTGCTGGAAGCGCTCCTGGGCCCGGAGATCACGTATCTGTGGAGCTTCCAGATCCGCTGCAAGCTGCCGCAGACGTTCACGGGCAACCGGCTGCGCCGCCTGCACTGGCATCAGGACGCGCAGTACTTCAACAGCGCCACGCGCATCCCCACGCACCGGCTGCACATTGTCACCGTGTGGGTGCCGCTGGTCGACGTGGACGAGCGCAACGGCTGCCTGTGGGTGATCCCCGGGAGCCACCGCTGGGGCCTGCAGGACGGCGCCCGCGACCAGGCGGGCAACATGCGCAGCGCGCCGGACGTCATCGAGCGCGGCACACCCGTGCCCCTGATCCTGCGCCGCGGCGACCTGGCAGTGTTCTCCAATCTCACCTACCACTGCAGCGAGGTGAACCGCACGGACACGGTGCGGTGGAACGTGGACCTGCGCTACATGCCTACACCCGCCGCGGGATCGACCGCGGAGCCCGATCGGCTGGCCCGCTACTATCTGCGGGAGTTCGGCGACACCGAGGGCCGGCTGCGGCCGTTCCCGGTGCGCAGCGCCGACCCGCGCGGAGTGCCCGGATCGTGGCGCGACCACGTCACCCGCTATCAACAAGGAAAGATGAACCCATGACCGACTCCGCCCTGCCGATACCGCTGATCGACCTGTCCACCGAATCCGAGCGGCACGTGATCGTCGCCGCCGGCACCGAGGAGACCTACTACTGCAGCCCCACCACGATGCTGATGCCGGACGGCAGGACGATGTTCTGCGTGTTCAGCTACGAGCACGGCGGCCGCTGCGGGCCGCTGGCGAAGAGCACCGACGGCGGACTGACCTGGAGCGGGTTGCTGCCGGTGCCCGACAACTGGGGCACGGTCCAGAACTGCCCGACCATCTACCGGCTCACCGATCCGCGGGGAACCGCCCGCCTGCTGGTGTTCGCCGGGCGCGCCGGCAGGCAGCTTCGCGCCGGGTCCGAGAACACGATGCATCAGGCCCACTCCGAGGACGACGGCCGCACCTGGACGCCGATGGTCTCCAACGGCCTGGAGTGCGTGATGCCGTTCTGCTCGATTCAGCCGATCGACGGCGGCGCGCGCCTGCTGGGGATCACCAACATCCGTCGCGACGAGGACCCGAACAACCGCAAGCCCATGACGCCAAGCGGCCACGTCGGCAACCGCATCGCGCAGAGCGTCTCCGAGGACGGCGGACTCACCTGGAGCCGCTGGCGCATCACCCTGGACTGTCCGCCGCGCATCCCCGGCGAACCGGAGCTGATCCGCTCGCCCGACGGGCGCCAGATCCTCTGCCTGCTGCGGGACAACACGGGCCGCTGGGATTACACGAGCCGCTCGCTGTTCATCACCTCCGACGACGAGGGCGAAACCTGGTCCGAGCCGCGCGAGCTGCCGCTGGGGCTCACCGGCGACCGTCACCGGCACCGCCATTCCCGCGACGGACGCCTGCTGGTGACCATGCGCAACACGGCGCCGGGCTGCCCGGAGCGCGGCGACCTGTCGCTGTGGGTCGGCACCTGCGACGACATCCTCGCCGGGCGCGAAGGGCAGTACCGGGTGCGCCTGCTGACCAGCCACGCCGGCTTCGACGGCTCCTACTCCTCGATCGAGCTGCTGCCCGACGACACCTTCATGGTCGCCACCTACATCAAGTACCGGCCCGGCGCCGAGCGGCAGTCGATCGTCGGCGTGCGCTTCAAGCTTGCGGAGCTCGACGTGCGATCATGGGGTGGCAATACCAAAACCGGCACAAGGGGTTGACATGATCAAGCCTCTCGTCTACAGAAATCGACCTTGGCGCTCGAGTTGGTGATTCAATTCCTCCGCAGTCAACAGTCGAAGATTTGCCCATACCAATGATTCTGATCGTTGGGAGGTAATGACCGGAAGAACCCTCGTCTACGAACGCGTATTCTTCAGGAGGGAGGACGCTTCTCTCGTGAAGGAATACCTTCAATCTTCGTAATGTGAGGCGGTGACGAGGAAGGCTCATGGCGCACGTGGTATCCAGCGAACGCACCATCACGGCGGTTGACTACCCCTCATCCGACGGCAATCCCGTGGCGGAAAGCGACTTCCAACTGACGGTGCTGGCCTATGCACACGAGGCGCTGCGCACCCATTTCCGCGCGCGCGACGACTGGTACGTCGCCGCCAACCTGCTGATCTACTACCAGGAAGGCAACGTGAAGGCGCGCGTGGCCCCGGACGTGTTCGTGGTGGTCGGGGCGTCCAGCCACGAGCGGATGTCGTATCTGCTGTGGGAGGAGCCGAAGGCGCCGGACTGGGTGCTGGAGATCACCTCGCGCAGCACGCGCCGTGAGGATCAGGGGCGCAAGCGTGAGTTGTACCGGCGACTTGGGGTGACTGAGTACTGGCAATACGACCCGACCGGAGACTATCTGCGGCCGGCGTTGCAGGGGCTGGAGCTGGTGGCGGGGGCGTACGAGGAACTGCCGCGCCGGGAGCAGGGGGACGGGACGCTGGCGAGCGCGGTGCTGGGTCTGGAGCTGCGGGTGACCGGGCGCGGGCTGCGGTTCTACGACCCGGCGACGGGCCGCGACCTGCTGACGCATGCGGAGAGCAACGAGGCCCGGCAGCACGCGGAAGCGGCGCGGCAGGAGGAGCGAGCGGCTCGCCGGCACGCGGAAGGGGCGCGGCAGGAGGAACGAGCGGCTCGCCGGCAGGCGGAAGCCAAGTGGCAGCAGGCCGAAACGCGGGTCGCGGAGCTCGAGGCACTGCTGCGCGAGCGCGGCGCCGGCAGCCCGTGACGCGGAAACACGGCGCTCCCCGCGGATCTCGACGAGCCTCACGCCCGCGCGGTGCGGCGGTTCGTTGGTGGCGCGGCACCGACACGGTGACCCTCCCGCCGGGGTTGTGCAGGCCGTAGAGCACCTCGGCCACCGCCGTGCCGCCCGCCTCGCCGGGGTAGCCGGCGTCCACGATCGCGTCGGCGTGCTCGGCGATCCACTCGATCGTCAGGGTCCGGCCGTGCACGAGCACCACCACCAGCGGCACCCCGGTCTCGCGCAGCTCCGGTTGCAGGTCGAGCGTCGCGCGGTTGGGGTAACCGTCATGGCAGTGCCACCGCTTCGCACCACACCAGCTCCCAGCCGTGAAACACCAGCGCCAACCCGATGTGCCGCACGCTCGGATGGCGCTGCAGTCGCTCGTCCGCCAGATACCTCTGCAGTTGATCCAGCGCGTGGCGTCCGGCTTCGGCCGTTCGTGCCTCGTCCAGCTTCTCGCCCCGCTTCAGGTACTTGAATTCGATCAGATAGCCGTATCCGATGCCGGGGTGGCGAGGCGTAAATGGCTCCAGGTGGAGGTCGGCGTACCCCTTGCTCAACTCCCGTTCCGAGTGCAGCGCGAAGTGGTCCGTGAGCCCGAGATACGCCGCGAAGAACGCCTGCACCACCTTCTCGCCGTCGATGTAGTCGCGGATCGTCGTCTGCCGCGCCACCGCGCTGCTGAGGTACTCGACCGCCGGCCGCCAAGCGCCCTCGTAGGCCATGTCGCCGATCAGCCGCAGCAGGTCATAGAAGTCGACCGAGAACACGCCCATGTCGTCCCATGCGTCGCGCAGGTAGCCGTACATCAGCCGCTTCACCGTCTGGTTGGGGATGCCCAGAATCGGTGACCCGCGCGTCACGCCGCGGATGCTCAACAGCCCGAAGTAGTGCAGCAGCGAGAGAAAGTTCTCGCGCCGGGCCAGCCGTTCCAGCGGGAAGCCGGCCTGGATCGGCGACGCCGCCTCACCGTCCGCGATGACGTGCCGCAGCAGCGCAGCAGGTCGAAGTTGCCGTTGAGCCGGCGTCCGGTCACCAGCAGATGGCGCAGCTTGCCGTAGTCGATGCGCACGTTGGTGTCGATCAGCTCATCTGGCGGCGGTTTGTTCGGAATCGACCCCTTCACGTAGTAGAGGACCATGTCCGTGTTGTAGAGATCGTTCCGGGCGCCCTTGGCGAACCGGTAGCCGTTGTACCACTCGCCCATCACGGCCATCGCCTCGTCCACGTCCTGGTCGAGCACGCCGTGCTCCCGGTAGGTCTCCAGGACACCGCGCACCTCCGCCGCGGTGAAGCCGAGCAGCTCGTTGAACTCCGGCATCAGGCTGATGTTGGCGGCGATGTTGAAGCCGCTGGTCACATCGTCCATGGTGATCGGCGACACGCCGGTAATGAACAGGCGCTCGATGCCGCCGCCGTGGCCGGCGCCGGCCTTCAAGGTGGCGAAGAAGTTGCGGTAGAAGCCGCCGCCGTGGGTAAAGGAGTGATACGGCTCCGTCCCGCGATAGGCGAGTATGGTGTTGGCGAAGTTGTCGTACTCGTCGATCAGCACGTACAGCGGGATGTCATGGTCGCCGGCGTACAGGAACAGCTCGTTCAGTTTCGTGTGGATGGCCGGCGCGGCCAGGATGCGCCGTACGGCCGCTTCGGGAAACAGGTCGGAGTTGCGCTCCAGCGCGTGGCGGAGCTGTTGGAAGCAGTAGTACTCGAAGTTCTCGCGCAGGGTCTCCAGGGTGTCGTCGATCACCGAGAAGTCGAAGCGCAGAATGACGTAGCGGTGGCGGTTCGCCGTGGGCCGCCGCCCGACGTCGGTGCCGGCGAAGAGCGTCTCGAACCGTTCCGCGCGGGTGCGATCGTAGTAGTTCTCCAGCAACGACACCCAGCAGGACTTGCCGAACCGGCGCGGACGGATCAGAAAGGCGTAGCGCTCGTTCTCCAGTTCATACAGAAAGCGCGTCTTGTCCACGTAGAGGCAGTGCTCGACGCGTATGGCCTCGAAGTCGGCCCAGCCGTACGGAATCTGCGGAAACGCGGTAGCCATCGTTGTCGATTTCGACCAAGCCGGCCAGATCTGCGCCGGATCTTACCGCAGCTCACGGGCAGGTGTCCGTGCAGCCAGCGTTGCCGCGTCGTCGGGATGCCCCCGTTCAGCAGGGAGTTGGCAGGCGCCCCGAGGGCGTCCGCTCCTGGCCCTACCCTTCCCGGACGGTCAGCGTGGCGGTGAGCAGATCGTGCTCGGCGTCGCGGCCGATCATCACCGTGAACTCGCCCGGCTCGACGATCCACTCGCCGTCGGGTCCGTGGAAGGCCAGCTCGTGCGGTCCGAGCGGCATGCGCGCCGTACCGGTCTGGCCCGGTTGCAGACTCAATCGCTGGAAGCCGCGCAGCAGCCTATACGGCCGCGCCACCGAGCTCACCTCGTCGCGGATGTAGAGCTGCACCACCTCGTCGCCGGCGACCGCGCCGCCGTTGGTCACGTCCACGGACACCGTCGCCGTGCCGTCGGGGGCGATGACGGCCGGCTCGACGCGCAGGTTCGCGTACTCGAAGCGGGTGTAGCTCAGCCCGTAGCCGAACGGGTAGCGCGGCCCGGTCGGCAGGTCGACGTAGGGGTGCCGGCCCTTGCGAATCCAGCGGTAGTAGTGCACGGGGACCTGTCCCACGTGGCGCGGCACCGACACGGTGACCCTCCCGCCGGGGTTGTGGAGGCCGTAGAGCACCTCCGCCACCGCCGTACCGCCCGCCTCGCCCGGGTAGCCGGCGTCGACGATCGCGTCGGCGTGCTCGGCGATCCATTCGATCGTCAGGGTGCGGCCGTGCACGAGCACCACCACCAGCGGCACCCCGGTCTCACGCAGCGCCGCCAGCAGCTCCGACTGCAGGCCGAGCAGGTCGAGCGTCGCGCGGTCGGAGCTCTCCCCGCAGTCGGCCTCCGAGGTGCGGCGGCCGCTCCACACCCCGTCCTCCTGCACGTGCTCGGCCGCGCTGGAGCCGCCCACGACCGCGACCACCACGTCGGCGGCGCGCGCGGTCTCCACGGCCGCCGCCAGTCCCGACCGGTCGAGCGAACGGATGCCGCAGCCGCGCGCGTGAAGGACGCGCGTGCCCGCCGGAGCCAGCCGCTCGAGGCCCTGCAGGATGGTCGTGACCGTCTCCGGCGGATGCGGCGGGCTCAGGTCGCCGAGCTGCGCCATCTCGTCGTGGGCGTTGGGGCCCACCACGGCGATGGTCCGCACCCCTGCCCGGAGCGGCAGCGTGCCGCGTTCGTTCTTGAGCAGCACGATGCCCGCTCGTGCCGCCTCGTGCGCCAGCTCCAGGTGGGCGGGGGTGCGCGACGCCGACGCCGCAACGGAGCGATCGACCGATGGATCGTCGAACAGCCCGAGCCGGAACTTGACACGGAGCACGCGGCGCACGGCCCGGTCGATGTCCTCCTGCTCGATGAGCCCGGCGTCGAGCGCCTCCGGCAGGACGCCGTACATGGTGAGGGTGCCATCGCCGTCGTCCCGTTCGTCCATGACGCCGTCCGGCGAGGCCTGATCGGTGCCGGCCCGTAGCGCCAGTGCCGCGGCCTGGACCCGGTCGCCGGCGACCCGGCACTGGATGATGAACCGCACCGCCCAGGAGTCGGTCATGGTGAAGCCGTCGAACCCCCACCGCTCGCGGAGCAGCTCGGTCAGCAGGTGGCGGCTGGCTGCCGCCGGCACCCGGTCGTAGGTGGCGAACTCGACCATGATCGCCTGCGCGCCGGCGCGCACGGCTTCACGCCACGGCCACAGCCCCACCTCTTCGAAGTCGTGGCTGCCGCGGCTCACGTCGGAGAAGTCCAGTCCGCCGTCGAAGTCGCCGGCGCCGGGGTAGCAGCGCAGCAGTGCCGCCATGGTGCGGTCCGAGCGCAGGTCGTCGCCCTGCAGGCCGCGGACGAACTGCACGCCCAGCTCGCCGACCAGGTAGGGGTCCTCGCCGTAGTTCTCCTCGCTGCGGCCCAGGCGCGGATCGCGGATCACGTCCAGGTCCGGCGCGAAGTTCAAGGTCTCGCCGCGGCTGCGCGACTCGGCGGCGATGGCACAGGCCACGCGGCGGTTCAGGCCGCGGTCCCAGGCGCAGCCCATGTTGCGCACCGCCGGGAAGATGGTGGCCTGCATGCCTTCGTGGCAGCGGCTGTTGTCGTTGCCGATCGTCACCGGGATGCCCAGCCGCGTGTGCTCGCGCACGAAGCGGTGCATCTGATTGACCAGATCGGCGCACTCCTCCGGACGCAGCGCGGCTTCCGGGTCGACGCCGATGAACGGGTCGGCGCGCAGCAGCAGGCCGATGTTGCCGACCGGCGGGTCCGAGAGCAGCCGGACGAGGCTGTCGCCCATCTCCACGCCGCGATCGGTCCGGCGGTAGAGCTTGTCCGGCCGGCCGATGTCGGCGCGGAGCTGCATGACCTTCTCCTCCAGCGTCATGCGCTGCAGGAGATCCTCGACCCGAGCCTCCACGGTAAGGGCCGGGTCCCGGTACGGCGGCGTCAGCCTCATCGCGCCGCTACGGTATGATCCCGTGCTCGCTGGCGCAAGACGCCCCAGGGTTGGGGTACCATCAGCTCCATAGGTCCATGAACTCGCGACGGAAGTATCTGCTGCTCCTTCACGATTCGGTCAGGTCGCATATCGCTTCGCTGGGCAAGCGCGAGAAACGGCGTTTGCGCGAGAAGCTGGAGTTCCTGCAGCACGGCATGTGGGACGCAGGCGTACGGGTGAAAAAGCTCAGGGACGGTCGCTCCACCTTCGAGGCACGGCTCACGCGCTCCGACCGCATCCTGTTCACCCTGAGCCGTCCGCCGCAGGCCGCCACCCGAATCTACGTCTGGGGTGTCGTCAAGCACGACGACGTGACCGCCGCCCAGCAGCGCATCATTCCCGCCAACGCGCCGTTCCTGGACTTCCAGGCTGATCGCGTCGAACAGCTCCCGGACCTGGACGTGGACGATCTGAGCGACGAGCACTTCGGGGCGCCGTTCGAGCAACCGCGCGCGTCCGCGCCGGATCGCACCGGGCTGGACGGCGGCGGGGACGTCGACGCCGGTCCACAGCGCTGGCAGATGGTCGATGACGAGGAGTGGCGCCGCCTGCTGACGGCTGAGGAGCCGGACAGCCTGCAGCTCTACCTGTTCCTGACCGAGGAGCAGGCTCGACTGGTGCGCTGCGAGCCGCCGGTGTTGCTCTCCGGCACGGCCGGCAGCGGCAAGACGACCATCGCCGTCTACTACCTGCTGCGTCACCGGGCTCGTCAGCTCGTCGACGGCTCCGTCGGTGCTGACGACGGGCCCGACGCAGCGACCGCCGCACCGGCAGCCGCCGACAGCGGTCCGGGCCACCGCGAGCGCGCGCTGTTCGTGACCTGCAGCGACCACCTGAAGCGCTTCTCGGAGCGCATCTACCGCGGTCTGGTGGCGGCCACCGACCTGGAAGCTGCCCCTGACGCGGTCCACTTCACGACCTTCGGCGAGTTGCTGCGCGATGTCCTTGCGGACGGCATCCTTCCCGACCGCGGGACGACGGGCGCCGCTCTTTCCGCGGCCGGACTGAGTGAGTTCCGCGCCATCTTCGGCAACCACCCGTACGCGGCGCGCTACGACGCCGAGCTGGTCTGGGAGGAGATCCGCTCCATCATCAAGGGCGCCAAGCCGCCCGTCAGCCGGCGCCGTTTTGCGGAACTGGCGGCGCGCTTCGATGCGCAGCAGGCGACCGCGCGGGAGCGCGCCGAGCTGGCGGAGTACCTGGTGCGTGTCGGCAATCTGGAGCTTGGCGCCAAGCTCGATTCCATTCGCGAGCGCAGGAGTGCATTCACGACACTGCAGGAGTTCGCCGCCAGCGTACGCGATCCCGGCGGCACGCCCCACGCCGAGCAGCGGATGCTGCTGGAGTCGGCCCTGCGGCTGCTGGACAAGCAGGCGGCGCGCCTCGATCGGCCGCTGATGACGCTCCGCGAATACGAGGGCCTGGGGCGCAAACGCGCGCCGAATTTCCCGTTCGACCGGCAGGAGATACACCGCATCGCCGAGTATTACCAGGATCGCCTGGAGCACACCTCGCGTCATGACGAAATGGACCTGACACGGGCGGCGCTCCAGCATCTGGACGGGCACGGCGACCGGTTTCGCTACGACCTGGTGGTGTGTGACGAGGTGCAGGACTTCACCGACATGCAGCTTGCCATGCTGTTCCGGCTTGCCACCGATCCGCTGCGCACCGTGCTGACCGGTGATCCGAAACAGATCATCAATCCCTCCGGCTTCCGCTGGGAAGAGGTGCGAGCCCGTTACTACGAGCGCGGTCTGCCGGTCCCGGACGTGATCGATCTCAGCATCAACTTCCGCAGCGTCGGCAATATCGTCGCTCTGGCCAACGGCTTGCTTGCACTGAAACGCTCGCTGGTCGGGGTCACGAGCGGCGAGATCGCCGAGCGCTGGATGTTTCGCGGCCGGCCGCCGTTGGTAATCGACGGCGTATCGGAACGAGAGCTGTTGGGCACGATCCGGCTGAGCGGCGCCGGGCAGGCGGTGCTGGTGCGGACGCCCGCCGAGCGCGACCGCCTGCGTGCGTCGCTGGACACCGAGTTCGTGTTCACGATCAACGACGCCAAGGGGTTGGAGTTCGATGCGGTGCTGTTGTGGCGGTTTGCCGACGACGAAGACTCATCGGCAACGTGGCGTCGCATCGCCCAGCAGCGCGATCGCGGGGAGCGTGACCGGCCGCACATTCGCCACGAGATCAACCTGCTGTACGTCGCGGTGACGCGCGCGCGCAACACGCTGTTGATCTGGGATGGTCCGCGCGCCGCCGCCATCTGGACGATCGATCGGCTTGCCGATCACGTCTTCCGGTCCGCAGACACGTCGGCGGTCAGCACCCTCTGGCAGCGCGTGTCCACACCCGCAGAGTGGGCGGCGCAGGGCGACTACTTTCTGGACCGAGAGCACTACGCGGCCGCCGAAGAGTGCTATCGGAACGCGCAGGAACATGCCAAGGAAGAACTCGCCCGAGCGTACCGGCTCGAACAGGCGGGAGATCATCGGCAAGCCGCCGACCTGTTCGCCCGCCATGGCCGCGCCGACCGAGCGGCAGAGAACCTGGAGCGGCACGCGGCGTTCACGGAGGCGGCCCGCGCCTGGCGCCGCGCCGGCGCCGAGCGCCGCGCGCTGATCTGCGAAGCCCGCCACTTCGAGACGGTCGGCGGGCACGTCGAGGCCGCCGCACGCTGGCAGCGGCTGGGCGACACGGAGCGCATGGTGGACAACTGGGAGCTCGCCGGAGAGCACCGGCTGCTCGCCGAGCACTACCTCCGCGAGCAACGCCGCGGCGATGCGGCGCGCCACCTGCAGTTGGCCGGCGACCACGCGGCGGCGGCGGTGGAGTTTCGCCGTGCCGGTTTGCCGGCGGACGCCGCACGGGAGTTCGAGCACGCCGGCGATTACCGCCGGGCGGTTCCGTTGTACCGGCGCCTGCACGACCAGGAGGGGGTGCTGCGGTGCCATCTGCAGGCGGGGGAACACCACGATGCAGGACTCCTGTACGAGAAGCGGGGCGATATCGACCGGGCAATCGACTGCTTCCGCACCTACGCCCAGGGCTCGCCGAGCAACCGGCGGGATCTGGAGCAGCGGCTGGCCGCGATCAGTCCGAAACGGCCGGGGCTCAAGGCGGCGGCGCGGTTGACCGCTCTGGACCGCCTTCAGGAAGCGGCACGCATCTTCGAGCGCCGGAAGGGTCATCTGGCGCGCGCCATCGATCTCCATCAGCGGGTGGGGGCGCACGCCGAAGCGGCCGCCTGCATGGCGCGGTCCGGCCGGTTTCAGGACGCGGCGGGCGAGGCCGTGCTCGCCGGCACGCCGGCAAGCGTCACACAGGCAGTCGGCTACCTGTCCCGTTACGTGCTGGACACGTGGCAGGGGCGCGTGGAGCGGGTCGATCAGATCGCCCGTTCCGGCAGACGTCTCCGTACGGGCGGACAGCATCGACAGGCGCTGGCCCACTTTCTGGCCCTGCAGGACGTCTACGGTCGGAGCGAGGTGGCAGCTACCTACGTGGACGAGGTCTGCCGTGCGTACGCCCATCTCGACCATCATGAGGAGGCGATTCGCTACTTCATCGACAACGAGCGCGTGACGCACGCCATGGCCTACCTGGACGCGCGGCCCGATCTGGTGCTGCCGCTCGACGTGGTCGACCGGATGGTGCGGAACGACCGCAGCGGCCACGTGGACTGTTGGTACCAGGCGTACGACGAGACACACCTCATGGCACGCCTGTTGCACCGCTGCCTGTACCGCGGGGAGAACGCGGATCGGCGCGAGCGCGTCGCTGCCATCCTGCTCACCATGCCCGCACACCTTGGTCTGATCCTGCCGGTATTCCACGAACTGGGCGAGATGCTCATCGAGCTGCGTCTCTGCAATCCCATCGTCTGCTTCGTGCGGGTGCGGCTCGATTACCATGGCGCCTACGAGCATGCCGATTCGGAACGGCGTAACCTCCTGGACGCGTTCTGCACGCGGCTCGCTCGCACCGCCGCTGCGACCGAGGACGCGGAACTGACGCTCTGCACGCTCCTGGACCAGCCGGAGGCATTCGAAGCGGCGCTCGCCACCGTGCAGCCGACCATGCGGAACTATCTTCTGTTCGAACGCAGCCCTGCCCACTATGCGGCGGCGGTGGAGATGTTGATCGGCGCCGGCGACAGCGACGAGGCGGCCGGCATCTGCGCCAGGCACCGCGACTACCGGCGCGCCGGCACGATCCGGGAGGAGGCAGGCGACCTGAAGGGAGCCGCCACGACCTATCGAGACAGTGGGCACTACGCCGACGCGCGGCGATGCTACCAGGCTGTCGGCGACGAGATCGGCGTGGCGCGGGTCTACGAGCGTGAAAAACGGTACGATGAGGCGTTGGCTATCTGGCAGCGACGCGGCCGCACGCGGGACGTCGCTCGGGTGATGAAGAAACTGCAGGCGCCGTCGCTCACGCTCGATCTGCAGGAGCCGTCGCCGCATTCCCGGCGGCGAAGTTGAGAGCCGTTTCGGCAAGGGGAGACGATGAAGCTGCTGTTCATGGATCGCGAGGACATCTTCAACACCTGGGGGCACGTCCGGTTCCGCGCGGCGGTGCTGGAGCGGGTGGCCGAGCTGGAGCCGGACCCGGAGGTAAGCCCCGACTTCACCGTGCGCTGCTGCGTGCGGCAGGACGACGGCTCCTACGTCGTCTACGCCTGCGACGGCGGCCGCGACCACAAGCCGTGGCAGATCTACCGCTACCGGACCGAGGACGGCATACACCTAAGAGCGAAGGAGCTGGTGTACCAGAGCGAGCCGGGCCGCTGGTCGCAGACGACCACCCTGAACTACAGCCCGGACAAGGACCTGTTTCTCTGCCTGAAGAACATGAAGGAGGACGACGGCGGCAGCACCTACGCTTACCTGAGCCGGGACGGAGAGCGCTGGGACCCCTGCCCGGCCAATCCCGTCTACGTCGAAGGCGACCGCTGGGGCTGCGTCTGGAGCTCGGCCGTGCAACGGTTCATCACCTACAACAAGGGCATCCAGCGCCACGCGGCCAAGCTGACCCCGGAGCTCCTCTACGGCGGGGTCGGCCTGTCCGAACGGTGGGACGCGCGCCGCGTGGTCACCATACGCACCAGCCGGGACGGGTGCCGGTGGGAGCCGGACGATCCCGACTGGTCACGCCGCGGCACCGAAGAGATCGACGGCGTCAAGCGGTTCGGCGGGCCGATGGTGCCGTCGGAGTACCAGATCACCCCCGACGATCAGGATCCGCCCGACCTGGAGTTCTATGCCGGCTACGTCTTCGAGTACGAGGGGCGCTACTTCATGAACATGTTGAACTACGCCCCCAGCCTGCTGCCGGCGGGCTCGCCGGGCGTCGCCCCCGGCGGCCACGGTCCGAACATCGATTCCGAGTGGTGGATCAGCCGCGACGGGCTGCGCTGGGAGCGTCCGTTTCGCGACGCCAACACGATGAGGGACCGGGTCGCCTTCATTCAGCACAACCCGATGGTGGTGGATCGTCAGTTGCTGTTCCACCAGCGCGACCTGGGGCGCGTCACCGGCGCGGGGACGGTGCTGAGCCAAGCCCACGAAGTGTGGAGCGTGCCGGAGGACCGCCTGACCGCCGTGACCGCCCGGTCGAACGCCGTGTTCGAGACCACGCGGTTCGCCATGCCCGGCGGCCCGCTCAGCCTGAACGCGAAGATCCCGGGCGACGGCTACTCCAACGGCCGCATCCAGGCCTTCGTCATGGCCGAGATGATCGACGACTGCGACCGCATCATCCCCGGCTACGAGCGCCACCGCTGCCGGCTCCTGCCGCCTGCGGACTCGCCGGCGATCGAGCTCGACTGGCAGGGCCGGACCGGCGCGGAGCTCGCCGGCCGCACGGTGCGCATTCGCTTCTTCATCCGGGCGGCCGACCTGTTTGCCGTGACGGACTGAACGCCGTTACTTGATGGCGCCGATGCGTATGCCCTTGACGAAGAACCGCTGGATGAACGGATAGACCAGCAGGACGGGCACCATCGCGATGACGACCGACGCGAACCGGACCCCCTGCACGTTCATCCGGTCGCGGTACTCGTACAGCAGATCCTGCAGCTCCTCGCTCAGGGTCGCCTGCTGCACCAGCCTGATGAGATATGCCGAGAACGTCCGCAGCTCCTGTGAGCGCACGAAGTACATCGCGTCGAACCACGCCCCCCAGTGATGCACGCCCGCGAACAGGGCGATCGCGGCGATGATGGGCGCGGACATCGGCATGTAGATGCGCAGGCAGATGAGCAGCGACCTGGCCCCGTCCAGCCGCGCCGACTCTTCGATGGAGTCGTCGATGTCGTTGAACGCCGACATCAGGATGACCAGGAAGAAGAAGCTCCACGCCTCCGGCAGGATGTAGACGGCGAAGGTGTCCAGCAGCCCGAAGCGCTTGAGGTTCAGGAACTGCGGGATCAGCCCGCCACCGAAGAACAGCGGGATCGTGAAGATCGCCAGGTAGATCTTTCTGAGCTTCAGCGTCCGCTTGCGCAACGCGAACGCGCACGTCGCGTTCACGACGACCATCACGGTGACGCCGACCGCGACGCGCAGGATCGACACCATGAGCGAGTTCCGCAGCAACGGCTCCCGGAACGCGAACTCGAAGTTGACCAGCGACCAGCGCCGCGGCACGTACAGGGAGACGCCGTAGTCGAGCATGCCGTTCAGCGAGTTGATGAGCACGAACCAGAACGGGTAGAAGACCAGCAGCGCGAACAGCGCGAAACCGGCGTACACCGCGACGTGGAAGGCCACGTCGAACGCCGATACGGTGCGCACGGCGGCGGGCGGGCCGCTTGGCGACGCCACGTCAGAACAGCCCCTTGCCGGTCAGCCGCCAGCTCAGCCAGTTGGCCGACAGCAGCAGGAGCAGGTTGACCACGTTCTTCATCAGCCCGACGGCGGTCGCGAACGAGTGGCGGCCCTGGTCCAGGCCGATGCGGACGATGTAGACGTCCAGGATCTGCGACATCGACCGGTTGCTGGCCGTTCCCAGCACGTACGACTGGTCGAACGATGCGCCGAGACCGGCCATGATCTGGCCGCAGGCCAGGATGAACAGGATCATGAAGGTCCCCTTGAGCGCCGGCCAGGTGATGTTCAGCACCTTGACCAGCCGGCCGCCGCCGTCCACCTCGGCCGCCTCGTAGAGCTCCGCGTCGATCGAGGCGATCACCGCCAGGTAGATGATCGCGCTCCAGCCGACCTCCTTCCACAGGTGCGACAGGACGAACACCGGCCACACGTAGCCCGGCCGGTTCAGGATGTCGGTGGGCGACTCGATCGCACCGAGCGCGAACAGCAGCCGATTGAACGGCGCGTCGGGAGTCCGCAGGAAGAACGTGGTCATGATGCCGCCCAGCACCACCCAGGAGATGAAGTGCGGCAGGTAGGAGATCGTCTGGGTGACCACCTTGAACGGCCGGCTGCCGATCTCGTTGAGAAAGATGGCGAACAGGACCGGCGGAAAGGAGAGGAACACCAGCTTCAACAGCGCGATCGCGACCGTGTTGCGGAGCACGATGCCCACGTTCGGGCTCTGAAAGAAGTCGATGAAGTGCTCGAACCCGCCGTCTCTGGCCCACGGGCTGCCGAGCACGCCCTTGAAGACGTTGAAGTGCTTGAAGGCGACCAGGATGCCGTACAGCGGCAGGTAATTGAAGACGATCACCAGCAGCAGGCACGGCAGGATCATGAGGTGGACGTCGCGCTGTGCGTGGAACTGCCGCCACCACGCGGCGCGCCTTTCGGTGGATGAAAGCGGGCCGGCGTCCAGCGCCGGCCCGCTCAGTCGATCGGAGATGGGGCGATCGGAGATGGGGCGATCGGAAATGGTCCGCTCGGAAATCGGCCGATCAGTAGTTGTACCGATCAGTAGTTGTATTGGGTGATCAGCGCATCGAAGTCGATCATGTGCTGGGTGTGGAGGTCGTTGAGGACCTGGACGCCCAGCTCCTCCACCCGCTCCATCAGCGCCGCATAGTCGCCTTCCACGTCATCGGACTGCAGGACGATCAGGGTCACCCCGTCGCCGAGCACCTCGCGGATCGCCGAATAGATCTTCACCTCTTCCGAATCGGTCTCGTAGTTGACCGGAGCCGCCTCCGCCGACACCGAAGTGTCCTGGAAGTTCTCCAGGGCCGGCCGGATGACGTTCAGCGCCGCCACCATCGGCTTCTGCTCCTGCTGCCGCTTCACCATCGCCCAGAAGTCGTCACGGAACGCGCCGTGCCAGAGATTGAAGTTGTACTTGAGACCCGCCACGGTCCGGTCGGCTTGGTACTCCGCCTGGATCTCCGGTTTCATCGCCGGCCAGCCGTCCACGAGGTCGTGGTGGACGCCCTCCACGCCGAACTGCTGCAGCTTCTGGAAGTACTCGGACATCAGGTAGGCGATGTAGGCGGCCGCGCGCAGCGTGGTCTCCTTGTTCTTCGGCAGCGTAAGCCCCAGCCAGCCGACCGACACGCGGCCGGACGGATAGTTGCGGTACTTGGCCGGATCGGCCGAGAAGCGCGGCAGGAACGCATAGCGCTCGCCGGGGTAGATCTCCTGCATGCTGCGCGTGCGGCTCTCCACGTTGTCGGCGTCGTCCTCGCCCTCGATGAAGATCTCGCCGCGGTTCAGCAGCGCCAGCTTCTCCTGGCTCTCGGTCGTGCTCCAGAGGATGGGGTTGAAGAGGCCCAGGCTCTCCATGTGGTTGAGGTCCTGCAGCATGTCGACGAACGCATCGGTCTGGAAGAAGAAGCGGTGCGGCTCCCCGGCCGTGTTGTAGTCCTCCGGGTTCCGCAGGTCGTAGAACTCGCGCCAGCGATCGATCATGTGCGGAAAGTTCCAGCGGTTCTCCAGACCGGCGTTGCGCACGTCCATGACCGGATGCCGGAAGCGCTCCGGATGGAGGTTCCGCGCCTGGACCGCCGCGTCGACCATGGCGTCCATGGAGTCGATCGGCGGCCTGCCCATCTGCTCGTAGACGGTGTCGTTGATCATCGTGCCGGACTGGAACTTGACCACCCACGGGCTGTCCAGGTAGCGGTCGGGGATCGAGTAGAACGCGGAGATGTAGAGATCGTCGCGGCCGTAACGCAGCCGCTGGTTGAACCGCGTGTTGATGTTCATCTCGGTCATGACGTCGATCCCGTACAGGTCCTTGATCTCGTTCCAGGAGTAGATCACGTCGTTCTCTACCAGGATCTGCGTGGGCTGCGTGGCCTGCCGCAGCAGCATGATGTCCGGGTAGTCGCCGGAGGCGATGAACAGGTTCAGCCCTTCCGGCCCCCAGCCGGCGCCGGGCTGCAGGTCGACGGTGACCCCGGTCTCCTCGCGCATCTTCTGGCGCAGCCAGCTTTCCGGGTTGTTGGTCACCTCGGGAAAGGGCCAGCCGCCGTCCACCCAGATGGTGAGGGTGATCGGCTCATCCTTGAACGCCTCCCAGGGCATCTGCGGGTCGAAGTCGGCCGGCAAGGCGCCGGATGCCTCCTCGGTCGGCGCGGCGAGCAGCAAGGCAGGGACGGCCAGAGCCAGGGCGAGCACGAGGGTGAGCGTTTTGTTCATCACACTCCTCCTTGGGGAATTCGGCTCCGGCGGTGCATCGTCGCCGCGTAGCGTCGTTTCGGTCGGAGGTATGCGCGTCGCCGCGCGAGCACACGCGGAAGACCAACTGGCATTCTTGGATAGCCGCGGCTGGTACGTCAAGGTCGGCCGGCCGCGACGGTTGCGTAACGCCCTTCCCTGGCACATGATCTGCGGCGGTACTCGAAGGACGGCTGTTGCCGAGGAGGATGCAATGCTGACAGCGCGGCAGATCGAGCGGTTCCACACCGATGGCTACCTGCTGGTGGAGGACGTCATTCCGCCGGAGCGCTATCTCGACCCCGTGATCGCGGAGTACGAAGGCGTGCTGGACAGACTCGCCGGCGAGCTCCACGCCGACGGCGAGATCGACTCCACCTACGCCGACCTGCCGTTCGACAAGCGGGTGACGCGGATCTATGCGGAGACCGGCCGCGCGCAAGCCCAGTACTTCGACTTCTCGCTGCCGTTCAGCAATGTGACCGAGCAGACGCCGTTCTGGGCGGGTCAGGCGGTGCTCGACGCCCTGACGGCGGAGCCGATCCTGGACGTGGCCGAATCACTGATCGGGCCGGAGATCTACTCCAACCCCGTGCAGCACGTGCGCATCAAGCCGCCGGAGCAGTACCTCCCGAAGACCAACGGCAAGGCGGTGCTCGCCGCCACGGAATGGCACCAGGACAACGGCGTGGTCACCCCGGAAGCGGACGAGACCAACATGCTCACCGTCTGGTTCAGCCTCACCGACACGCCGGTGGAGATGGGCTGCCTCAAGGTGGTGCCCGGAAGTCACCGGAGCGGTCTGTTGCAGCACTGTCTGAACCACCCCAGTCCGGGGGCCAGGAGCATCCCCGAAAAACTGTTCGAGGTCGAGGAGACGCTGCCGATACCCACCAAGCGCGGCGACCTGATCTGCGTTCACAAGCAGACCGTGCACGGGTCGCTGGCCAACGTCAGCGAAGAGGTGCGCTGGAGCTTCGACCTGCGCTACAACCCGATCGGCCAGCACACCGGCCGCGAGGCGTTTCCCGGCTTCATCGCGCGCAGCCGCAAGGCCCCGCACCTGGAGCTGCGTGACGGGGAGCAGTGGCGGGCAAAGTGGTTGGAGGCGCGCTCGCACATGGCCACCATCAATCGGGGCGGCCAGACCGACGTGCCGTTCGGCCGCTGGACCGAAGGCCATCCCGACTGCGCCTGAGGCAGACCGACTCGGGCTACGTCCCCCACACCGTGATCGGGATGCCGTCACCCGTCTCTTCGCGCCGGAACAGCTTCTCCTGCCACGCATTGCCGGGCGTACGGTCGAAGATCACGAGGTGGCCTTCGACGGCGCCGCATCGGTCCATGTAGGCGCGCGTCTGCTCCAGCCCCTCACGGATGGTGCGCTCCAGGCTGCCGTGCAGCAGCTTGCACTCGATCACCATACTGCGCGTACGGTCCGGGGGTGCGTCCGCCGGCCACACGATCAGCAGGTCGGTTCGCATCCTCCCCAGCCCGTACTCGCGCTCCACGCGGCCGCCGGAGTTGACGATGCGCTGCAGGAACGCCTGCAGCAGCAACTGCGGCCCCGCCTCCCGGTACTGGAACCGCTCGACCCAGTGCTCGGAGTGCTCGCGGAAGTACCCCTGAAACGCGCTCAGCAGTTTGGTCAGGTTCAAGCTGCCGTCGGAGTCCAGGTACCACGCGGGGTCGTGCGTGAAGCTCGCCTGCGTGGTCCAGGTGAGGTCACGCGGGATCACCTCACGGTAGACCGGGTTGGCGATGCGGATCGGATCGTCCCGTGCCACCAAGCCCAGATCCCGCACGTACTGCAGGTCGTCGGGAAGCATTTCGGCGCTCGCCTCACCCCCACTCAGCAGCGGTCCGATCACCCGCCGCACGCGCTCCTCCTGCAGCTTGTCGGTGAGCTGGTCCAGATGGGTCTCTCGTCGCAGGATGATCCGCTCGCGAGCCGCGTGGATCGCCTCGGCAGTGATGGCCCGGCTGCGATCGCGCCCCGCCGGGTCGGCGAAGCACGCCTCCTGGGCCAGGGCGTTAACCAGCCACGGCTGGCCGGCGGTCAGTTCCCATACCGCTTGCAGCGCCACTTTGGCGAACCGCTGTCCGGTCTCGGCGGTGTGCTGGACGAGCAGCGTGCGCACCTCGGCCTCGGAGAAATCCCCGATGCGCAGTGAAGCCGCCTTGACGTTGAAGGCGCTCCCGCCGGTGATGACCGTCTTCTCTGCGGACGAATGGATGCGGTAGTCGCGCACGTCGCGTACCCCGCACAAGATCACGCTCTGCGGGAAGCCGCCCGGCCGTTCGTCGTACCCGGCGCGCAACTGGCGCAGCACGGCAATCAGCGTGTCACCGACCAGCGTGTCGATCTCGTCGATCAGCAGCACCAGCGGCGTAGAGTCGGCCTCCGCCCAGCGCACCAGCACTTCCTGGAGCGCCCCATCGGGGCCGAACGTGGTCAGGACGTCGGGCCAGAGGCGTGCGAGCGACTCGTCCCCCAGGGTCCTGCGCGCCCGCGTCCCCAAGGTTCCCAGGATGGCGCGCATCCCCCGCTCCACGTCCTCGCGCGCGGTCTGGCCCGACTCGACGTTCACGTAGACGCAGCGGAAGGCGCCCTCGGTTCCGCCGTTCAGCAGGCCGCGCAGCGCCAACAGGGCGGAGGTCTTGCCGGTCTGCCGCGGCGCGTGCAGCACGAAGTAGCGCTTCTCTCCAATCAGCGTCAGCACCTCGCCCAGATTCACGCGTTGCAGCGGCGGGATGCAGTAGTGATCCGCGGCGACGACCGGCCCCGTGGTGTTGAAGAACCGCATCTCTGCCTGAGTGTCCCGGCAGCGCCGTGCCTGTCAACCGATGCGTTTCCGAGGGCACGCGGAGGATGCATTCCCATGAAGTCCGCTCTTTGGCGCAGTCCGGCATGCCATCGCGACTGCGCCGGGAGAACGTCAGGACGCCGCTCGGAGACCGGTAACGGCACGCCCGGCGCATACCTGTTGTACCAAGTATGCGCCGGGGCGAGCCTCTACAGCAGCATCAACTCCGCGATCCGCTCGCCGATCGCCATCGACGTGCAGTTGGTGTTGGCCCGCACGCAGTCCGGCATGATGGATGCATCCGCGATCCGCAGCCGGTCGACGCCATCCACGCGGCCCTCCTGATCGACCACGCGGTCCAGGTCGCCGGCAGGCCCCATGCGGCAGGTCGACGAGACGTGGTGGCTGGTCGCTGTCGTGCGCAGGAGCCAGTCGTTCAGGGCCGCGTCGCTCGCCAGCTCCGCGGGCGTGGGGTTGACCACCTCGGCTACCAGCGGCCGGAAGCTCGGGTGCCGGAGCAGCTCGATGGCGAGGCGGACCCCTTCCCGCATCCGCTCCCGGTCCACGGACTCGCCGAGCAGGTTGTAGTCCAGCTCAGGGGGATCCCCGGCGCGCGGCGATCGCAGGCGCACGCTGCCGGCGGAGGCCGCCAGATAAAGCGCGGGGACCAGGTGGAAACCGATGGGCTCCGATCGCGAGCGGCGGTAATAGCCCTCCGCGATGGCCCGCCCGGTCGGCAGCATGATCATGTCGTTGCGCAGTGACGATCCCGCGGCCGTGTAGCGCAGTGCGGTCTGCAGGTGCGGTGCCGTATCGGCGTGACGGTAGGAGTCGGGGGTAAGGGCGGTGACCGACACCTGCGGGTGGTCACGGAGGTTGGCGCCGACTCCGCGCAGATCGCAGGCGACCGGCACCCCGACCCGGCGCAGGTGGTCGGCGGGGCCGATCCCGGAGCGGAGCAGCAGGTGGGGCGTGCCGATCGCGCCGGCGGCCAGCACGATTTCGTCGGCGTACACGGTCCGCACCTCCGCCTCGCCTGCTCCCGGACCTCGCAGGGTGACACCGGTCGCGCGGCCGCGCTCGATCAGCAGCCGGTGCACCAGGCTGTCCGGCAGGATGGTCAGGTTGGTGCGGCCGCGGACCGGGTCCAGGAAGCCCATCGCGGCGCTCCAGCGGACGCCGCCGAGGCTGTTGAACGGCAACGGGCCGAACCCGGTGGCATGCGGGGCGTTGTGGTCCGGGCACGCGTCGTAGCCGGCATCGCGACAGGCGTCGAGGAACGCCTGCTGCTCCGGGCGCAACTCCTCCGGAGGGAACCGGCGCACGGGAATCGGTCCGTCGCTGCCGTGGTACGGGTCGCGGAAGTCGTGATCGGTCTCGACGCGGCGCAGGCTGGGCAGCACCTCGTCGAAGCGCCAGCCGGGACAGCCCATGTCCGCCCAGCCGTCGTAGTCTTCCGGCACGCCACGCAGGAAGATCAGCGCGTTGACCGCGCTCGAACCGCCGACGATCCTGCCGCGCGGCACGAACATGTCCGGCTGGTGGCGGGTGGCTCGCGCCCGGTAGCCCCAGCCGAACCGCGTCTCGTGCCCGTGGGCCAGCGCCCAGGCGTCGGGGTGGCGGCCGTAGCCGTAGCGGATCTCCTCCGGCAGGTTTCTGTCCGGGAAGTCGGGACCGGCCTCGATCAGCAGCAGCCGGCGCCGGTCGTCCCGGCTCAGACGGGCGGCCAGGACCGACCCGGCCGCGCCGGCCCCGACGATAACCGTGTCGATGTGGGCTTCGCTCACCCGGCCGGCGCCAGATCCTCCTCGGTCAGGTGGAACGCCTTCAGCACCGGCTGCGGACCGCCCGTGTTGATGGTCCGGAGGTCCGTGCTGGAGTAGTCGGCCACGATGATGGTGCCGTCCTCGCGCTGGGTCCAGTCGCTGTATCCCGAATCCGAGGTGTAGTCGAGCACCACCACGCGGTCCCGCTCGAACTGATCGGGAAATCCGTTCGCGCTGTCCCAGGACCAGTCGATCGAGTGGTCGTCGGGGTTGTGCACCCGCGCGGTCGCGCTGCGCCAGCGCGAGGTCAGCACGCCCCCGGAGCCGAAGCGGACTACCCGCTGCCGCAGTTCGGGGTCTTCACTGGCCAGTACGACCTGTCCGTCCACCAGGAGACGGCAGGCGTCGGGGGTGCGCTCCAGGCGGTAGCGGTGAAAGCCGCCGGTGTCCATCTCACAGTGGGTGGCGCCGTGGCCCTGCCACGCGGTCGCGGCCTCCAGGGCGCCGGTTTCGTGCCGTTTCGTCCCGAAATTCACCAGGCGCACGCAGCCGTCCTCGACGCGCACGCCGAAGCCGGCCGACAGCAGCACGGCGCCGCCGCCGCGGTCGCGGCTCAGCTCGACCTCCAGCGACACCTCCGCCTTCGAGGTCATGGCCGGGTACAGTGAGAACTCGACCTCGTGCTCCCGGCCGCTCTCGGTGCGGCACACCATCACGCCGTCCTCCAGCAGGCAGCGATCGCGGTCCCAGATGTAGGAGGTAGGCTGGAAGCCGAGCTCCTCACTCGGGTCCCACATGAACACGCAGCTCGCCGGCGTGCCCCAGCGGTGGCGGTAGGTACACAGCAGCTTGCCCGAGCGGAGCGCGCGCACCACGGTTCGCTGCCCGTAGATCGGTGACAGCTCCGGAGTCTGCCAGGTGCGTCCGCCGTCGTAGCTGCGGACGAAGCGGCTGGGCTGGCCCAGCCTGCCGCCGGAGAAGCCGATGCGGGTCACCGCAAGCAGGTGTCCGGGCTCGACCTCCGCCGTGCCGACCTCGCAGTCGCCATGGTACGGAGCATCGGACACCAGCCCGCCCGGGGCCCAGGTGCGGCCGCTGTCGGTGGAGATCACGGCCTGGTTGCGGTAGTAGATGTCGTTCCAGTGCTCGGGCGGATCCTCCATCGCGGCGAACCGCTCCGACTCGGTGCGGGTGTAGAGCAGCGTGCCGTCGGCCAGCTCGGTGATGTATCCGGGCTCGCCGCCGACGTCGTCGATCCACACCGGATCGCTCCAGGTGGCGCCGTCGTCGGCACTCCAGAACAGGTAGTTGGCCATGCCGCGCTCCGGGCGCTGCTGCCAGCGGGTCAGCGGCCCCCAGTCGTCGCCGCTGCGCCGGTGCCCTTCGTCGCAGATGATCACCAGCCTCCCGTCGGACAGGCGGCTGAGCTGCGGGGCGACCCAGCAGGCGTGGTGCTCCCAGACGTTGCGGCGCGAGATGGAGCGGTGCTCCGACCACGTCCGGCCGCCGTCGCGGGAGCGGGCGGTCATGATGTGCGTGTAGACCGCGGTGTGCGAGTCGGACAGCCGGTAGGTGGCGACCAGGCCGTCGCCGGTGTTCTTGATGCCGGCGACCGAGTGGTACCAGCCGCGCGGGTTCGGGCAGGGCGGCAGATCGGCGGTCGTGACGGTATTGTGATCGGCGATGATGAACTTCTGCGATTCGGGGACGGTACGCATGGGGAAGGTTGTAGCGAGGGGGGACGCCGCCGGCAACCGGCGATCGGCGATGCGAGGGGCCGAAGCGTGATCGACCGTTTCGTGGTCGACGGCGCAGCCTTCGCGATCGCGCGCGAGCGGGGCTGCAACCTGTTCTCCTGGGTGGTGGACGGCCGCGAGGTGTTCCACCGGCCCGCCGGCTTCCCGGAGCGCGGGCTCCCCTACGAAGGCGGCAATCCGCTGCTGTTCCCGGCGGTCGGCAGGACCTGGGACCGATCGGTCGAGCCGCCGGCCGCCGACGCCTACCGGCTCGCCGGTCATGCATCGGCGCTGGCGATGCCGACCCACGGGTTCCTGAACCGCTGCCGGATCGGCCCACCGCAGGTTGATCGGTCGGCGGACTACGTCACCCTGACCTATGCCGTTGTGGTCCCCGACGCGCTGGGGCGGGCGAGCTATCCGTGGCCGGTGGCGCTGCACCTGGTGCTGACCCTGACCGCCCGCCGCGTGGAGATCGAGCTGCACCTGCGCAACCTGGGCGGCACGCCCGCGCCCTACGCGTTCGGCGCGCACCCGTACCTGGCGATCTCCGCCCCCGGCCGCGACGGGGTGTCGCTCGCCCTCCCCGCCTCCCGGGCCGTCGAGCTCGACCCCGATCTGCTGGTGCCGTCGGGCACCACGCGGGCGCTGGCCGAGCCGTTCCGCCTCGACCCGGAGGCGAGCTACGACAACGTGTTTACGGACCTGAGCGGCGCCGAGGCGGTGCTCACCGATCGCGGCGGCGGCCGCCGCATCGCCGTCGGCTACGACGGCTCGATCACGCAGCTCGTGATCTACGCTCCGCGGGCGGCACCCTTCGTCTGCGTCGAGCCCTGGACCGCCGGACTGGACGGCTTCTCACGCCTGGCGGACCCGGCCTGGCACGATGCGCCGCCGCTCCCGCTGCTGGCCGCGGGCGCCGAAGCGCGCATCATCATGAGTATCTCCGTCAGCGAGTGCTGAGACCGGCGCGGTTGGACCTCAGAACGCGAGGCGCTGGACGCCTTCCACGGCATCGAAGTGGGAATCGTTGCTGAGCACCGGTAGATCGTGCTGGCGTGCGAGCGCCGCGATCCAGGCGTCGTTGACGGGAATCGGAGTGCCGGAGCGCTTGAGCTGCAGCCAGATCTCGGCGTACTCGTTTGCGGTCACGCGGGTGATCATCGCGAGTTCCGCCAGGGGCAGGTATCGGCGAAGCCAGCCCTCGTAGCGCGTGCGTTGGCGCGACTGGCGGATGCCGAAATAGAACTCTCCAAGGACGACGGTGGGGACGACCAACCGGCTGGCCGTGCGGTACCTGTCCTTGACCTCCGGGAGACCGTCGGCCCATGCCGAGAGGGCGTTGGTGTCCAGGATCACGCGATGTCTTCGGGTTCGAGCCGTTCGAATTCCTCTTCGATCGCAGCGAGCACGCGACCGTTCTCATCGGCGAGGTCGGACAAGGCGCCGAACCCCGCCATCCACGGCGGCTCGTCCTCCGAACCGCCCGCACGCCCGGCGCAGCGGCGAAGCTTCTCCTCCAGCGCCTCGGTGAACAGTTGCCTGAGCGTCACACCGCGGCCGGCCGCTACTACCTTCGCCGCTCGGAGCGCTTCATCCGGGAGCTCGATGGTCGTCTTCATGGAGGCCCATATTGCCATACTTACGGGGAGTCGTCAACATCTCCGTCTGCGTAGTTCTGAGACCCGCACCATCGACGTCAGGTGTCTTTGGGATACTGAGCGGCCCGACATCCACACTCCCATGTTTTCGGCAAGCCGTCTCCGTCAGCGCGTGGTGAGCAGGCGGGCGGGGTTGGCGCGGGTCATCGCATCGACATGGGCCTGACTGACGCCGGCGGCGCGCAGGGCGGGTATGACGCTCGTGAACAGGTAGTCGAAGCCACGCCCGCCGCATGCGTGCAGTTGCGAGCGGCGGCACGTGTCGGTGGAGATCAGCAATCGGCCGGCGTGCCCCGCCGCGCAGAGGGTCGCGATCCGCCGGGCGCGGAGCGCATCGGGAGCCAGCTCCTCCCAGCCGAACAGATCGAACTCCAGGTAGACGCCCAGCGACAGAAGAGCCTCGTAGTAGTCCAGGTCCAGCGACTCGTCGTCGTGCAGGTGGGCGTCGCAGTGGCCGATGATCACCCGCGCCGGATCGGCGCCGGAATCGATGAGCAACCGCGCCTGCGCGACCCCGCCACGTCCCAGGCTGGCATGCGTGGTGACCGCCAGTCCGGTGCGCCGCTGGGCCTGCGCCGCGCCGGCGAACAGGTCGCGTTCCGATGCGTAGAGCGCGTAGCGCCGCCAGTCGGCGTGGCCGGACTCGTTGTGGCTGGCGATCTCGCCGATCAGGCCGCAGCCCTCGGCACCTCGTTCGAGGTAGTCGGCGACCACGCGAGCGGGACGGCCGCGCACCTCGTCCGGCTGCGTCCAAGTGTCGTAGAGCCCGAGCGCGGAGATGACCGGCACGCCGGATGCCTCGCTCACCGCGCGCAGCGCCGTCAGGTCGCGCCCCAGCCCCAGCGGCGTGACGTCGCAGATCGCCCCGCCGCCGGCCTCACGAAAGCGCCGGCACTCGGCGGCGGCCAGCTCCACGTCCAGGCAGGCGTTGTCGGCCCGGCCGGAGTGGACGGAGATGCTGTGGATCAGGTGCTCGTGGGGCAGGACCAGGCCCAGGTCACGGGCGTCCACGCCGCCAGTGACGGTTTGAGCTTCACTCTTCGAGTGAGGTTCGCTCCGCTCACTCATCGAAGCGGAAACGGACCGCGCGGATGTGCGTGACGCCACCCGCGGTCGCGTAGTGGGTGAGCAGCAGCGTGCCGTCGTCCAGCAGGGTCAGGTCCGGCGTGCCGAAGGTGAAGCCGCCGAGCGTCGCCCAGATCCCCGCCCCGTGGCGCGCGCTCGACGCGCCCTCCGGTGCGGCCACGGTGCGCTCCGCGGCGGCGTCCCACATCCGCACCGCGGCGCCGGCGTCCCAGGTGGCACCGCCGTCGTGGGAGATGTGGATGAGGATGCCTTCCGGCGCAACGCGACAGTTGCTGGCCGCCAGCACCGGCCCGCCCGGCAGTGCGGCCGGAGCGGTCACCTGCCCTTGCAGTCCGGTGGGCAGCGGATCGCTCCAGGTGCGACCGCCGTCCTCCGAGTGGCAGCGGTGCACGTCGATCGTCGTTTCGTCCGCGGCCCGGAACGTCCACAGCAGCAGCAGGATGCGCCCGTCGTCGAGCTGCGCGCAGTGGCCGTCGCACCAGGCGAGGGCTCCGCTGTCGTCGACCGCGCAGCGGACGAACCCGCCGAAGCTCCGGCCGTCGTCGTCCGAGAACACCATGCCGGTGCCCGGCACGCCCGGCGCCGCCCCCGGGATCTCCAGCGGCATGCAGATGGTGCCGTCCGGCCGCTGGAACGGCTTGGTGGTCGGGCAGGAACCGGGCGGCGCGGCGTCCAGCACCTCCGCCGCGGCCCAGGTGGCGCCGCCGTCGTCGCTGCGGGTGAACAGGGTGCGGACCGGCAGGTCGCGCGCCTCGTCCGCGAACATGTAGGTGCCCTCGCTCAAGCCCTCGACCACGCCGAAGTTGGCCACCAGCGCGCCGCTGCTCGTGTGCAGCAGGCCGGCCATCGACGGCACGCGCGGCGGGTCGTCCGCCGCGAACGACCCGGAGACGCGTCCGCCCCGATCCAGCACCACGACCGGTTCGCTCCAGGTCGCGCCGCGGTCGGCGGAGCGCTGCATCAGGAATCGGCCATCGGCACCGTGCTTGTCGAGCCCCTGCCGGTAGAGCACCCGGACCGTGCCGTCGGCCGAGCGGGCCGCGACCGGGTACGCGCACACCGAGCTGCGGTCGCCGGCCGCCAGGTTGGGCGACACCGCGGTGTCGCCGAGCACGGTCAGCCTCACGGCCGCTGCAAGGTGTCGAGCACGTCGCCCAGCTCCGGCGGCTCGGTGCGGTCCTTGAACGGGGCCAGGCGCTCGTAGATCTCCGCGGCCGCGGCGTGAAAGCCGCCGGGCAGGCCGGCTTCCGCGAAGGTCGCCGAGATCTCGCCCATCTCGCCCTCGAAGCGCCACGCCTTGAGGGCGCTGTCGGTGGCTCGCTTGTGCGCAGACCCCGTGAGGCCCTCCCCCCACTGCCGTTCCAGCGCGTCGCGCACCCCCTCGTGCTCGGCCAGCGCCAGGATCGCCGCGAACAGGGCGGAGGTGCCCTTGGTGTTGGCCGCGTAGCACATCTTCAGCGCAGAGGCGGCGCCGATGCGGTCCGAGAGCACCACCGCGTGCAGCGCCTCGGCCGGGAAGCAGGCGGCCACCCGTCCCGCGGCCGCGCCGGACAGATAGAGCGACGTGCGCGGCGGGCCGCCGGCCGGAGGACCGCCGACGATGCCGCCGTCGACGTAGGTAGCGCCGGCAGCCGCGATCGTCGTCTCGACGGCGCGGGTACGGCGGGGCGAGATGGCGTTGCAGTCGGCGTAGATGCCGGCGAACCCGGTGGCGGCCACCTGCTCGGCGACCTCGGACGCCACGTGCGGGGGACAGATCGACAGGATCACCTCCGCCTGCGCCGCGAGCGCCTCCAGGGTGCCCGCGTCTTCCAACCCGGCCGCCGCCGCGCGCTGCCTCGACTCCGGCGACCGGTCCGCCGACACCCACAGGACCCGATGTCCGGCTTCGGTGAGGGCGCGGCCCACCGCGGAGCCCATCTGGCCCGGATGCAGCAGGCCGATTCTCGTGTGTTCCATGACCGGAGCATCGTACCCCACGCAGGCCGCGGGATGGTGGGCGGTGGCCGGCCGGCGCTATAGTGCGCCCCATCCATGATTCAGCATCTGTTGTTCGTCTACGGCATGAACCTCAAGCGTGCCGAGCTGCTCGTCGACGACCTCACGGACCAGCAGATGGTCGCGCAGCCGTCGGGAGTCATCAATCACCCGGCATGGACGCTGGGCCATCTGGGCGCCACGTCCGACGCTCTCGCCGGCATGCTGGGGCTGCCCGCCACCTTTCCCGACGCGTGGCGGGAGGCATGCCGCATGGGGTCGATCCCTAGCGGCGATGCCGCCGACTACCCCGGCAAGGCGGAGCTCCTGGAGCAGCTCCGTGCGCAGCACGAGCGCGTGTCCGAAGCAATGGCGGCGGTCGATGCCGAACGACTGCAGCAGCCTACTCCTCCGCGTCTTCGCGAGCGCTTTCCCACGATCGGCGACTTCGCCGCCGCCCTGATGACCATGCACGAAGGACACCATCTCGGCCAGTTGGCGGCGTGGCGCCGCGCGCTGGGGTTGGGAGCGGCCACCGGCTGAGGCGAGCCAAGCCGTTTCGACCGCCCCGGAGCCGGTGGTCGGGCCCGCCGTCTTTGGTATACTGTCCGCTTGGCGAGCCTGTTCCGCCGGTTCTTTCGTTATCTGCGCCCGTATCGCCGACTCATGGCGGCGGCGTACGCGGCGATGTTCGCGCACACCGGCGCTCTCCTCATCATCCCCCTGTTCGTCCGCTGGATCGTCGACCACGGCATCATCGCCGGCGACCGGTCGGCGCTGATCGGTTCGGTCATCGCTCTGGCAGGGCTGGCGGCCGCGCGCGCGGTGTTCGGATTCCTGCAGGGCCGCCTGGCGGAGATGGCCGCGCAGCGGCTCGCCTACGACCTGCGCAACGAGCTGTTCCTCCGGCTCGGCGTGGTGGAAATCTCCTTTATCGAAAAGATGGAGACCGGACAGGTCCTGCAGCGCGCGATCCAGGACGTGGAGCGCCTCCGGTTCGTGGTCAGCAAGGCGCTGCTGCGCGTCCTCGACGCGGCGGTGCTGTTCGCGGGGACGCTGGCGTTCATGTTGGCGATGAACCCCGTGCTCGGCGCCGCGTCGCTGATCCCCGTCCCGTTCCTGGCGGTACAAGCGTTCATATTCGCCAAGCAGCAACGGCCGCTGGCGTCCCGGCTGCAGCAGCAGCTCGGCGTGATGACGTCGGCGCTGGAGCAGAACCTGCAGGGCGCGCGGCTGGTCAAGGCGTTCGCGCAGGAGCAGCGGGAGACCGTGCGGTTTCAGCGGCAGGTCGATCGCTGGTTCGTGATCTCGGTGCTCAACACGAAGCTGAAGGCCATACACACGCCGCTCTTGTCGCTGATCGCCAACCTGGGCCTGGTGGTGGTCGTGGGCATCGGCGGCCTGATGGTCGTGCGCGGCGAGAGCCTTAGCCTGCTGGTGGCGTTCACCATCTACATCACGCAGCTCTTCGCGCCGGTGCGCCGGGTCGGGGCCATGCTGCCGATGATGGTGCAGGGGCTGGCGTCCGCCGAGCGCGTCGCGGAGATCCTGGACGCCCCGGTCGCCATCCCGGAGGCCCAGGACGCCCGGCCGTTGCCGCGCGGCCGGGGCGGGGTCCGGTTCCGGGACGTGAGCTTCGCGTTCGGTGGGGAGGATGACCCCGAGGCGCTCTCCGACATCGACCTGACCATTCCGGCCGGCAGCAAACTGGCAGTGCTGGGCGCCACCGGCTCCGGGAAGACGACCCTGATCTCGCTGCTGCTCCGCCTGCACGACCCGACCCGCGGCGTGATCGAGATCGACGACATCGATATCCGTGGGGTGACGCTGGCGTCGCTGCGTTCTCAGATCGGCGTCGTGCTGCAGGACACGGTGCTGTTCGCAGCCACCATCGGCGAGAACATCGCCTTCGGCCGCCCGGACGCCCCTCCGGCGGAGATCGAGGCGGCGGCGGAGGCTGCGCAGATCCGGGCCTTCATCGAAGATCTACCCGAGCGGTACGACACGAAGGTGGGCGAACGCGGCGTTACCCTGTCCGGCGGGCAGAAACAGCGCATCGCCATCGCCCGCGCGCTGCTGACCGATCCGCGCATCCTGATCCTGGACGACGCCACCTCCAGCGTCGACGCGCGCACCGAGGGCCGGATCCTGTCGACGCTGCGCGATTCCGCCGGCGGGCGCACCATGATCGTGATCGCGCAGCGCGCCAGCACCTGCAAGGACGCGGATGCGGTCGTAGTGCTGGAGGAGGGGCGGATCGCCGCCTACGGCACCCATGAGGAGCTGCTGGCTCGCTCGCCGCTCTACGCCGCCATCTTCGCCTCCGCCGGAACCGCAGCACCCTTACCCGCCGCAGCCGGGGGCGACGGCGACGGCCACCTGGCGCCGGCGGCCGCTCATGCACTGAGGAAAGCGCCCCGATGAGCACCTTCTCGACCGGCATGGGGGGCGGCGGACCGAGGTCCACGCTGGCCGCGCTCGCCGGCGGCGGCCAAGGCCGGGCGATCGATCCGCACGTCATCCGCCGCCTGACGGTCTACCTGCGTCCGTATCGCAGGCACATGGTCGCCGCCTCGCTCGCCATGCTGGTGGTCACCGTGCTCAGCCTGGCGGCGCCGTGGCTGATCCAGCTCGCCATCGACGACGCCATCGCCTCGGGCGACCTGAGGAGCCTGGCGTTGATCTCCGGCCTCCTGGTGCTCACGTTCCTGGGCACCTATGTCGCGCACGCGCTGCAGACCTACCTGCTGTCGTGGGTCGGCCAGCGGATGCTGGCCACGATGCGGTCGCAGCTCTTCCGCCACCTGCAGCGGCTGTCGCTGCGCTATCACTCCGAGCACCCGGTCGGCGTCACCATCTCGCGGGTGATCAACGACGTTGCCACCATCAACGAGGTGCTGTCGCAGGGGCTGGTGCAGATCATCGGCGATTCCCTGGTGCTGATCGGCATCGTCGTGGCCATGCTGATCATGGACACGGAGCTGGCGCTGACGACCTTCGCCGTGGTGCCGGTGATGATGGTCGCCACGCTGATCTTCTCCCGCCTGGCGCGGCGGGCGTTCCGCGCCACGCGGACGGCGATCGCCACGATGGTCGGCAACCTGGCCGAGGCGATCGGCGGGATGCGCGTGATCCGGGCGTTCGCGCAGATGCCGGCGGCCGCCAAGCGGTTCGAACGACACAATCGTGACGCGCGGGATGCGCAACTGCGGGCGTTTTCCCTGTCCATCGCCTTCACGCCGGCGGTGGAGTTCCTGGGGCTGCTGGCGACGGCGGCGGTGCTGCTCTTCGGCGGCCTCGCCCACGGCCAGGACGAGGTCTCGATTGGCGTGATCGTCGCCTTCCTGGCCTACGTCAGCCGCTTCTTCCAGCCGATCCAGGAGCTCAGCCAGCTCTACGCCTCCATGCAGTCGGCGATGGCCGGCGGCGAGAAGGTGCTGGAACTGCTGGATACCGAGCCGCACATCGTCGACGCCCCCGACGCCCCGCCGATGCGGCGCATCGAGGGCCGCATCGAGCTGCGCGGCGTCTCCTTCGCCTACGAGCCCGATCAGCCGGTGCTGCAGGACATCGACCTCACCATCGAGGCGGGCCAGTCCGTGGCGCTGATCGGCGAGACAGGCGCCGGCAAGACCACTATCGCCAACCTGATCTCGCGATTCTATGACGTCACCGAGGGGCAGGTGCTTATCGACGGCATCGACGTGCGGTCGGTCCAGCAGCGCACGCTGCGCGCGCAGATGGCGCTGGTCTCACAGGATCCGTTCCTGTTTCCGGGCACGATCGCCGACAACATCCGTTTCGGTGCTCCGGCGGCGTCCGATGACATGGTCGTCGAGGCTGCGCAGGCGGTCGGCCTGCACCGGTTCGTCGAACGGCTGCCGGACGGGTACGACACGCAGATGCTGGAATTCGGCACCAACATATCGGTCGGTCAGCGCCAGCTCATCGCCATCGCGCGGGCACTGATCGCCAACCCTCGCCTGATCGTCCTGGACGAGGCCACCTCCAGCGTCGACGTGATCACCGAGACCGTGATACAGGGCGGGTTGCGACGCCTCCTGCAGGGGCGCACGGCCATCATCATCGCCCATCGGCTGAGCACGGTGCGGGCCGCCGATTGCCTGTTCGTGATCAAGGATCAGGGTATCGTGGAGCGCGGCGCGCACGATGAACTGATGGCGCTGGACGGCGTGTACGCGGACCTCCATCGGCGGCAGATGGGACGCGAGGAGCGTTGAGCCACAGCGCTACCGGCTGAAACTTCCGCGGTTACCCTTGTCGACCCTTGGCGCCGGATACGGCGCCGATGATGAACAGCGCCACACCGCCCAGCAGCACCACGCCGACCGGGATGGCGATCGCCGCCAGGCTGACCTGCGAGTAGGCAAGCGCCCAGGCCAGGTACGACAGGGCGATGCCTGCGGCCACCATGATGCCGCCGACCCGCATCAGCGCGAGCGGTACGCGAGCCACGCTCACGCCGGCATCACCAGCAGGCTGCGGCTGGGCACCGGCAGGCGTTGCGATCCGTTCAGGCCGTCCAGCTCGATCAGGAACGCCGCGCCCGCGACGCTGGCGCCGGCTCGCTCGATCAGCCGGCAGGCCGCCGCGGCGGTCCCGCCGGTGGCCAGCACGTCATCGACCAGCAGGACGCGTTGTCCCGGGCCGCAGGCGTCCGCGTGCATCTCCAGCGAGTCGGTGCCGTACTCCATGTCGTAGTCCTGCCGCAGCGTCTGACGCGGCAGCTTGTCCGGCTTGCGCACCGGGATCAGGCCCACGCCCAGCTCCCGCGCCACGAGAGGGCCAAACATGAAGCCGCGCGCCTCCACGCAGGCGACCGCGTCGATCCTGTGGTCGCCCGAATCTGCCGCGAACGTGGCGGCCATCCAGGTGGCGATGCGCAGCGTCAGACTGATCTCCCCGAACACCGGCGTGATGTCCCGGAACGTGATGCCGGGCCGCGGAAAGTCGGCCACGTCGCGGATCACCGCGCTAACCGCCTCAGGTAGGCGTTTGTCATCGTGTGTCATTCGGTCTACCCAGGCACCAGGGCGCTCGGCGGCTCCCGGACGGCATCCACCTCAGCGAGCAGTCTGCAGGCGTCGTGTCTCAGTTCTTCGGCGGTAGCAAACCTCACCATGAGTATTTATAGGGTATCTAAGAGGTTGCATTCCGTCAACCGATCGCACGGGAACGTCGAACGGCTTGCCATGCCAAGTACGCCAGCGCGATACCTGCCGCCACCATGACGCCCACCGACCCGCATCAGGAGCAGCGCCACGCGCGGAATGGGCGCTCATGACCGCAGCAACCAGCAGGCTGTGGCTGGGCACCACCAGCCGTGGGGGGCTTGTCATCGTGCGTCATGGAACGTGGTAGACTCCCGAGAATGCCACGGGCGTCCACCATGGATCGCATCACGATCCGCAACTACCGCTGCTTTAGGGAGAAGCAGAGCGCACGACTTGCGCCGCTCACCCTGCTCGTCGGGGAGAACAGTACGGGGAAGACCTCCTTCCTCGCGTTGATCCGGGCACTCTGGGACGTCGCAGTAAAAGAGACCATACCAAATTTCAAGGAGTACCCTTACGACCTGGGTTCCTTTCGTGAGATCGCACACTATCGCGGCGCTACGGGCAGCGCCGCCGATTCGTTCGAAGCTGGCTTCTCGTATGAATCAGGAGTCACCCTTCATCCTCATACTGTTTCAAGTAACAGGCTGTCTTTCGACGTCACATTCGCCGAGCACGAAGGGACGCCGTTCCCGATAGCGCGTCGCGTTGGCCACGGCAACTCTTGGATACGATTGAACCAAAAGGAAAATCGAGATCCCGTGGCCACGTTCGGTGTATCGGATGAGAGTTGGCCACTCCCCGAGCAAATAGTGTTCGTGAACATGGGTGAAGAAGTCGAATCGATCAAGTCCATTCACTGGCACGTAAGGAAGCTGTGTTCGGAGTCTGACGGTGATACACAGACGAGCGTCGATAATTGGCTTCAAATCGACTGGATGCTGACACACCTGCAGAATGTGGGATCACAGCGGCCCTTTGCCAGCGCACCCGTCCGTTCTCGACCGCGCAGAACTTACGATCCGGCGAGGTCGTCACGCGACCCGGAGGGCGAGTATACTCCTACCTATCTGGACCATGTCTCACGCCGAAACGAAGAAGAATGGCAACGCCTGCAGCGTCGTCTGGAAGCGTTCGGGCGCGAATCAAGACTGTTCGACGAGATAACCATGAAATCTCTTGGGAAGCACGATGGATCACCGTTTCAGGTACAGATCAAGAAGTATGGGCAGAAAAGAACGGTCAAAGGCCCGGGAAGAAACCTGGTCGACGTCGGCTATGGAGTGAGCCAGGCACTTCCTATCCTCACCGAGCTGCTCCGTAAAGACTCGCCTGACATGTGTCTCTTGCAACAACCCGAGGTCCATCTACATCCCAGTGCGCAGGCAGCGCTCGGAACGTTGTTTTGCTCGATTGCCGCGACCTCCATGCAACTGATCGTAGAGACGCACAGTGACCATCTGCTCGACCGAGTTCGAATGGACGTGCGCGACGGGAAGACCGAGCTGAAAGCCGAGGACGTTTCGATCCTGTTCTTCGAGCCCGGCGAGCTCGACGTGACGATTCATTCGTTGCGGTTGGACGAGAACGGCAACGTGCTCGATGCTCCGCCGAAATACCGGCAGTTCTTCATGGATGAAATGCAGCGGTCAATCGGGCTCTGATGTGTGCCATAATCGACGCAAGTGTCAGCCCCGAAGTGTTCGGTGATGACCGTACGCAGCGTGGTCTGATCATCTACGAGTGGCTCACGCGAGGCCGAACCGGTAGACTGGTCGTCGGCGGCAAGCTGCTGCGCGAGCTAAGCCAGTACAGCAAGTTCAAGGTGTGGCTTGCGGCAGCGATTCCAGCCGGACGCGCCCAGAGCATCAGGGATGCAGTCGTCGATGAGGAAACCGAGTCGATCCGGGCGGGCGAGATCTGCCGGTCCAACGACCACCACGTCATCGCCTTGGCGAGAATCAGCGGCGCTCGCCTGTTGTTCACCAATGACCGGAACCTTGAGCAGGACTTCAAGAATCGCTCGTTGGTCCCCAATCCTCGCGGCAAGATCTACAAGACGCCTGACCATCGCCGTCTCCTCAATCAGCATGATCTCTGCCCATCTCGTTCGCTTGATGTGGTCGGACGAGCATGAAGGAGCCGGTACAACGGGTATTCACTCCCGGGACGGGGGTTTCCCCGCCGGCGCTGACCGGGCGCGAGCGGGAACAGACGGTGCTCAGGCAGTGCCTGACAGATCTGCTCGGTGGTGAGGTTCCGCCACACGACGTTGCGATGATGGGGCCGCGCGGCAATGGCAAGACCGTACTGCTGAACTGGTTCGAGGGCGCCTGCCGCAAAACAGGCCGGATTCACATCGCGCGGCTATCGCCAAGCCGGATACGGACGGAGCAGGATCTGGTCGACCTTCTGTTACCGGCGTCCGTCATCCGGAAGATCCTCCCCAGGAAACTCGGCGTCACCGGCGTCGGCCAAGCCGAATGGGCTGCGCCAGATCCGCCGTCTCAGGATCTGACGGTTCGGCTGAGCGCGCGGTGCCGCAGAAGGCCCATCGTCGTCCTGGTCGACGAAGCCCATACGCTCGATCGTGACGTCGGTCAACTGTTGCTGAACGTCAGCCAGGAGGTGCGCGCCAACGCGCCGTTCCTGCTGGTCCTGGCGGGAACGCCGGGCCTGCCGGCGCATCTCAGTACCATGAACGCCTCCTTCTGGAGTCGATTGGACGAAGGCCGCATGGGCATTGGATTGTTGAGCGACGCTGCCGCCCGCGATGCGCTGGTCAAGCCGCTGACCGCTCACGGAATCGACATCGACTCCGACTCCCTCGACGCGGTGGTCGCGGACAGCCAGCGCTATCCGTACTTCATCCAGGTTTGGGGCCGCGCACTGTGGCAACAACGCCTGGCCACTGGACCGACCCGGCTGACGGTCGCCCACGTTGATACCGCGCGACCTGACGTCGCCGCCCGCGTCACGGACTATTACCAGGATCGCTATCGGGAACTGGAGAGCGCGGACCTGCTGGCAGCGGCGGTGGCGACCGCGTTGCTGTTTCAGGGGGCGGCCACCGCATCCGACCACGCCATCGACGCCGCCCTCGCCACGACGGGCGCCGACTCCGCTACGCGGCTTGCGGCGCGCGAGGAGCTGAACCAGCTCGGCTACATCTGGAGCCCGCCGGGTCAACTGCCACCGATAGTGTGGGTCGCCGGCATTCCGTCGCTGATGACGCACATACTCGAACGCGGGCCGACATCCGGCGAGAGAAACCACGAACGCCCAATATGAACGAGCACAACATCCAGTGGCAAGCTGTTTTCTGAGACAGGCTGGACGCACTCTATACCGAGGTCATCGCGAGCCCCGGAAACGATCAGTATCGGCTCCCCTGTTCGAATCAGCGCCTCGGGAACTCTGACTGGACTGCCGTCACGAGGGCTTTAGGAGTTGGGAAATGGCGGAAGATACATGGCAATCGTTCCGCCGTCCGCCCCGCACGCTTCTATTACTCGGCTGACCTTGGACAGGAGGCACTGAATGATCTCTTCATGTCCGCGTTCTACGTTGATATAGTAGAGAATCAAATCCTGGTCGACAACAAGAACAGGAAGGTCCGTACAGCTTTCGATCCAGTCTTTGTGCTGCACGATGTCCTGCTGAACGTAATCAGGAACCGCTGCCGACTGCTCACCGTGACGTACCCTACTCTCTCCAATCGGCTGTGACTCTTTCTCTGTGGCTCCAACTTCCTGAATGCTGCCGCGAAATGTAGAGGAGTCAACCCCTCTTTGGTTCGCGAATTCGGATTGGCGCCAGGCGAGACACCGCGTCACGTCTCGACCAGTCGCGATCGAGAAGAAAGGATGGAACGCTGCCTCGATCGTGCCGTCCATGGGTTCATCGTCGATAGATGAGCTCCAATGATGGCAAGCTGGAGACTCGTCAGCCGACACTGACACGGGAAGCAGACAACCAATACGGCGAGAGCGTGACAATAGGGCCTTATGCTTGTCGGCAGCATGTTGCCCTCCTCTTCAGCATCACGATCAGCTCGATTTCTTCATCGACTCGGCCGCGTGTCAAGACCTCAACCGCTCCAGGATACGCGCGCAGACGGTGTAGGAGTTGGCGGCCGCGCGACGGAGGAAGGCGCCGAAGTCGGCCGGCGCGGCGGCGTCGGCCTTGTCGGAGACGGAGCGGATGATCACGAACGGGACGCGGTTGACGGTCGCCACCAGCGCGATTGCCGCGCCTTCCATCTCCACGACGGAGCCGTCCAGCTCGCTCAGCCTGCGGCGCAACGCGTCGTCGGGGTCGCTGACGAACTGGTCCCCGGTCAGGATGCGTCCGGCCACCACGCGCTGACCGGCCACCTGGGTGGCCAGCGCCAGTTCTACCAGCCGCGGGTCGGCGCGCAGGATGCGGTGTTCGGTGTACGGCACCTGGCCGAGCTCGAACCCCAGCGCCGTCGCATCCAGGTCGTGCTGGACGCAGTCGCGGCTGACCACCACGTCGCCCAGGTCCAGCCCCTCGCGCACGCTGCCGGCGATCCCGGTGACGATCAGGTAGTCGGGCCGCACGCGGTCGATTGCCCTCTGCGCGACCATGGCCGCGAACGCCTTGCCGACGCCGGTGCGCATCAGCACGGCCTCGACGGCGCCGACCCGGAAGCGGAAGGCCGCGAATGGCGTCCCCCGCTCCACCGGCTCCAGCTCGTGCGCCCCCCGGAACGCCTCGATCTCCTCATCCAGCGCGGCCAGGACCGCCACGACGGGCATGCCGCACGCTACCGCATCCGCCATGTCCCGGACCACCGGGCATCCGGTGTACCTTTCTTCCATGCCCAAGTCCATGGTCATCAGCCCGGAAGAGGTGCGCCGGCCCGGCAATCTCGAAATCGACCCGATCCCGTTGAACCGGTATTCACCAGACATCGCCGCCGAGCGCGAACGATGGGGCGACGCGGCGCTGGTCGGCGCCTACCGCGACATGGTGCTCATCCGAGCGTTCGAACGCATGCTCGACAGCGTCAAGAGCACCGGCGGATACGCCGGCATCGACTACGTCCACGAAGGCCCGTCGCACCTGTCGCTCGGTCAGGAAGCCTCCGTCGTCGGCCTGTGCCTGCCGCTGGCCTGCGAGGACATGATCTTCGGCTCCCACCGCAGCCACGCCGAGATCCTGGCCAAGAGTTTGCAGGGGATCCGCCACTCCGACGGCGCCGACCTGCAGCGCATCATGGAGGAGTATCTGGACGGGGACATCCTGCGGGTCGTTGAGCCGTCCGCGGACCACCGGGACGTCGAGGCGCTGGCCATCGACTTCGTGGTGTACGGCTTCATGGCGGAGGTGTTCGGACGGCGAACGGGCCTGAACCGCGGGCTCGGCGGCTCCATGCACGCCTTCTTCGCGCCCCTCGGCAGCATGCCGAACAACGCCATCGTGGGCGGGTCGGCCGGGATCGCCACCGGCGCTGCGCTCTACAAGCGGGTGAACCGCCGGCCCGGCATTGTCGTGGCGTGCGTCGGCGACGCCTCGGCGAGCTGCGGTCCGACCTGGGAGGCGCTGAGCTTCGCCGCCATGGACCAGTATCGGACGCTGTGGGACCCGGATTTGGGCGGCGCGCCGCCCGTGCTGTTCAATTTCATGAACAACTTCTACGGGATGGGCAGCCAGACCGCGGGCGAGACCATGGGGTTGCAGGTGCTGGCTCGCATGGGCGCCGGCGTCAACCCCGACAACTTGCATGCGGAACGGGTCGACGGCTACAACCCGCTGGCGGTCGCCGCCACCGTGGCCGCCAAGCGCGACCTGTTGCTCGCCGGCCGCGGCCCGGCGCTGCTGGACACCGTCACCTACCGCGTCGCCGGCCACTCGTCTCGCGATCCGGCCACCTACCGCACGCGCGAGGAGATCGAGGCGTGGGAGGAACGGGACAGCCTGCGCAGCTATGGCGAGTACCTGGGCGAGGCAGACCTGCTCGACGCCGCGGAGCGCGAACGGATCGAGTCCTGGGCCGTGGACGTGATCGAGCGGGCGTTCCGGCTGGCGGCGCCGCTCGACACTTCGCCTCGCTTCGGTGGGGGCGCGCAGGAGATTGAAGCGGTCATGTTCTCCGCCCATCCGACCGAGGCCATGGCCTCCGGCGAGCCTGAGCTCACCATGCCGGTGGCCGAAAACCCGCGCGTCAAGGCGCTGTCAGGCCGTTCCCGCTCGGCCTTCGGCGCGGACGGCAAGCGGTTGCCGATCTCGCGGGTGATCACGATGCGCGACGCGCTGTTCGAGGCGCTGCTGCACCGCTTCGCCACCGACCCGACCATGATCGCCTACGGTGAGGAGAACCGCGACTGGGGCGGCGCCTTCGGCGTCTACCGCGGCCTCACCGAGTCCCTGCCCTACCAACGGCTGTTCAACTCGCCCATCTCGGAGGCTTCCATCGTCGGCAGCGCCATCGGCTACGCCATGAGCGGCGGCCGCGTGGTGGTGGAGCTGATGTACTGCGACTTTCTGGGCCGCGCCGGTGACGAGGTCTTCAATCAGCTCGCCAAGTGGCAGGCAATGTCGGCGGGCGTGCTGTCGCTTCCGATCGTGCTGCGCATCGCCGTGGGCTTTCGCTACGGCGCCCAGCACTCGCAGGAGTGGTCGGCCATGGTCAGCCACATACCCGGTCTCAAGGTGTACTACCCGGTCACGCCGTACGACGCCAAGGGCATGCTCAACCTGGCGCTGCGGGGCACGGATCCGGTGATCTTCTTCGAGAGCCAGCAGCTCTACGGGGAGGCCGAGGAGTTGCACGAATCGGGAGTGCCGGCCGGCTATTACGAGATAGACGAGGGTGCCCCGCACATCCATCGCCAGGGTGACGACCTGACCATCCTCACCGTCGGCGCTACCCTCTACCGGGCCCTGGAAGCCGCGGACATCTTGTCGGAGCGGCACGGGCTTTCGGCCGAGGTGATCGACGCCCGGTTTCTGAATCCGCTCGACTACGGCCCGATCGCGGAGTCGGTGCGCAAGACCGGCCGCCTGCTGCTCACCTCCGACGCCTGCGAACGCGGCAGCGTGCTGCACACTATGGCCACCACCATCGGCCGGCTGTGCTTCGACGACCTCGACGCGCCGCCGGTGGTGCTGGGCGCCCGCAACTGGATCACCCCGCCCGTGGAGCTGGAGTCGGCCTTCTTCCCGCAGACCGACTGGATCGTGGACGCCATTCACGAGCAGCTCCTGCCGCTTCCCGGCTACCGGCCGGGAACCGACCAGGGCGTGTCCGAGCTCAGCCGCCGCAGCGCCGCCGGCGTGTAAGGGGTCCAGGAACACGCATGAGCTCCGAGACGATCCGTGCGATCAGGTTCGAGGCGCCGTTCCAGGCGCGTGCCGTGCAGGTGCCGGCACCGCGCGGGCCCGCGGCCGGCGAGGTGCTGGTGCGGACCCACTCGGTCGGCGTGTGCGGCACCGACGTCAGCGCCTACCGAGGCACCTTCCCGTTCTTCGATTTTCCGCGCATCCCCGGGCACGAGCTAGGCGTCGAGGTGCTGGCGGTGGGCGACGGCGTCACCTCGGTCGCCACCGGGGATACCTGCAGCGTCGAGCCCTATCTGAACTGCGGCCGCTGCTACGCGTGCGGCAAGGGCCGCACCAACTGCTGCGAGCGGCTCAGCGTCATCGGCGTCATGGAGGACGGCGGCCTCTGCGATCGCTTCACGATCCCGGCCGACAAGCTGCACCGCGCCACGGAGCTCACGTTCGACCAACTCGCGCTGGTGGAGACGCTGACGATCGGCTGCCACGCCGCGGCACGGGCAGCGCCGCGCAGCGACGATCAGGTCCTCATCATCGGTCTGGGGCCGATCGGGCTGGCGGCACTGGAGTTCGTCCGGATGCGCACTCCGAGCTTGACGGTCATGGACCGGCTGCCGGCGCGCGTCGACTTCTGCCGGGACACCTACGCTCCGGCGGGCACGATCGTCGCCGGCGACGGAGAGGAGCTGGGGCATGTGCGCGCTCGATCGGACGGCCGCATGTTCGACGTGGTGATCGACGCCACCGGCAACCCGCAGTCGATGGCGACCGCCCTCACCTACGCCGCCCACGGCGGCACCGTGGTCTTCCTGGGGCTCACCCGTCAGGAGATCGCCTTCGCCCAACCGGAGATGCACCGGCGCGAGCTCACGCTGCTGGCCACCCGCAACGCGTTGCCTGAAGACTTCCGGCAGGTGATCGACGCCATCGCCGCCGGCACCATCGACACCGGCCCCTGGATCACTCACCGGATCGCCTTCGCGGAGGTGGAGCAGCGCTTCGACGCCCTCACCCGCCCGGAGACCGGCGTGCTCAAGGCGGTCATCGACCTGAACTGAGAGGACGGACCATCCAATGACAGAGATGCTGAGCTGGCGCGACCGGATGCGCGGGCGCAACGCGGCCCCGGTGGTGGACCACCCGGGACTGACCTGGTGGCGCGAGGCGCGCTTCGGGATGTTCATCCACTGGGGCCTGTACGCCATCCCCGCCGGCGTCTGGGAGGGCGAGGAGGTGCCGGGAATCGGCGAGTGGATCATGTTTCGCAAGCGCATCCCGCGCGAGCGGTACGCGGCGCTCGCCGAGCGCTTCGACCCGGTGCGCTTCGACGCCCGCGCCTGGGTGGAGCTGGCGGTGCAGGCGGGGATGCGCTACCTGGTCATCACCTCCAAGCACCACGACGGGTTCGCGATCTTCCGGTCGCCGTGCTGCCCGTACAACATTGTGGACGCGACGCCGTTCGGCCGCGACCCGCTGGCGGAGCTGGCGGAGGCGTGCGCCGCAGCGGGGATCAAGCTCGGCTTCTACTACTCGCAGGACCAGGACTGGCATGACCCGGACGGCTCCCGCAACGACTGGGACTTCGACGAAGGCGGCAAGAACTTCGCCGCCTATCTGGAGCGCAAGGTCAAGCCGCAGCTTCGCGAGCTGCTGACCCAGTACGGGCCGATCGGCCTGATCTGGTTCGACACCCCCTACACCATCAGCCGCGCGCACAGCATCGAGCTGCGCGACCTCGTGCACGAGCTGCAGCCGGACTGCTTGGTCAGCGGCCGCATCGGCAACGACGTGGGCGACTACGGCAGCCTGGGCGACAACCAGATCCCCGCCGGCCGCGTGCGCGCCGACTACGAGACGCCCGCCACCCTCAACGACACGTGGGGGTACAAGAGCACCGACCACCACTGGAAATCGGTGTCCACGTTGATCCTGCTGCTGATCGACCTTGCCAGCAAGGGCGTGAACTATCTGCTCAACGTCGGACCCACGGCGGAGGGGGTGATCCCGGAGGCCAGCGCCGAGCGGCTGCGGGCTATCGGCGCCTGGATGGCCGTAAACGGTCAGGCGATCTACGGCACCACCGGCAGCCCGTTCCCGTACGAGCACGATGCCTTGCGGATGACGTGCAAGCCGCACCGGCTGTTCCTGCATCTGCTGCAGCCGCCTGAGGGCCCGCTGGTCGTGCACGGGCTGCGCTCGCGGGTGACCGGCGCCGAGGTGCTGGGGCTGGATGCACCCATCGAGGTGGCGCAGGACCGTACCGAGGCAGGCGAGATCGACCGGCTGACGCTGACGCTTGCCGACCTGAGCGCCGTCGAGCACGTGCCGGTGGTGGCCCTGAGCATCGACGGCGACGCCGAACCCGACGAGTTGACGGTCCAGCAGCCGGACGGCGCCATCCACCTGCACGCGCACCTGGCCGGCGTGAACCGGGGGCCGGATTCCACGCTGGAGATCCTCTCCAACGGCATGACCGCCGGCTGGATGGATACCGGGAGCGTCCTGTCGTGGCAGGTCCGGGTATGCCGGCCGGGCACCTTCGCGGTTTCCGTGATCGCGGCGCCGGTGCACGATACCGAGGAGGTCACCCCGCATGGCGTCGAGGTGTCCGTCGGCGGCAGCCACGGCGAGGGCCCCCCCGCAGGGCGCACCGCCCTGGGCACCCTGAGCGATGCCGAGCGCGCCGCCACGCCGCGCTCGCAGTACTTCCCGGAGTTCAGCACACCGATCGGCCACCTCACCGTCGAACAGCCGGGCGTCCACACCTTCACGTTGCGGGCGATCCGCATCATCCCCGGCACTCTGGACGGCGTCACCGTGTTCGGCGCCACGCTGCGGCCGGCGTGAACGCCCCATGAAGTGGGCCATAGTCGATGCGCGTGCAGGACGGTATATGTGGCACACTGATTATGTGGAGGAACGATGCCCAACGTAACGATGTCGTTCGATGATGAGTTGCTGAAGCAGGCTCGCATGATCGCTGTCGAGCAGGAGACCAGTCTCACCGGGCTGATCCGGGCTCATCTACAGACTCTCGTCGAAAAGGAGAAAGTGCTCAAGGACTTGAGCGTAGCGGAATTGCAGACGCTCTTTGCCCGCAGCGAAGCCGTCGTCGGAAAGCGCACCTGGTCGAGAGACGATCTGCATGGCCGCAGGTAGCTTCTTTCTCGACACGAACGTGCTTGTCTACGCAAACGACCGCACGGAAGCGGCGAAACAGTCTGCCGCCGTTCAGCTCATTGCCGACGGCATTCAGTCCGGTCGAGCGGTCATCTCTTCCCAAGTCCTCGGCGAGTTCTGGGTCACCGTGACGCAGAAGATTCAGGTGCCGCTGGATCGGCGAACGGCGGAGCGGGAAATCGAACACTTGCGGACGATGCAGGTGGTAAGCATCGAGTATGACACGGTCCGAACGGCGATACGGCTGCAGGAGCGGCATCGGGTCTCGTACTGGGATGCTCTGATACTGGCTGCCGCTTCGCTGGCCGGCTGCACGCAGGTGTACTCGGAGGATCTCAACGCAGGCCAGCGCTATGGACGGTTGGTGGTTCGCAATCCGTTTGCCGCCACCGGCGGCGGGTCCGATGTCCCCGGTGATGAATCGTGAAGCTGGGTTACAGCGCCATATTCTGGCGGGAGCCGGATCTGGAGCGCTGCCTTGCAGAGCTGGCGGAGGCGGGCTGGGATGGCTGGGAGTGCCGGCTGCCGCTCGACTGGCTGGGGCCGCCGGCGCGCGTGCGGCGCGTCTGCGCGGACGCCGGCATGCCGCTGGCCGTCTTCACCGCGAGCGGCACCCCCGACGATCGCAGCTATCGCAACCGGGAGGCGAACCGGCGGCGGATCGAGTTCGCCGCCGAAGTGGAGGCCGACTGCTTCATGTTCATGACCGGCCCCAAGCCGTCCGATCGGGCGGTGACCGCCGCCGACCTGCAGGCGGCAGCCGCGGCGGCCGACGAATGGGCGGAGTACGGGGCCGCGTGCGGGGTGGAGTTGAGCTACCACATCCACACCAACACCCTGGTGGACTCCGCGGCCGACTGGCGCCGCTACCTCGGCATGCTGCAGCGGGCGCAGCTCTGCATCGACGTCTCCCATGCCCAGCTCTGGGGAGTCGATCCGGTGGCGGCGATCCGGGAATTCGCACCGCGGCTGAACTACGTCCACCTGCAGGACTACCGCGCCAGCTCGCGCGATGCGGACGGCACCTACCAGCCGGTGTGGTGCGACGTGGGCGAGGCCGAGGCGGTCGACTTCCCGGCCGTGCTGGCGGTGCTGGCCGAGCTGGGCTTCCGGCGCTGGGTCACCGCATGCCCGCGGAGCGGCGATGATCCGCCGACCGAGGCGCGGCGCAGCCGCAGGACGCGGGACTACCTGCGCCGGCTGGGCTACTGATGCCGTACGGAAAATGCAGTCCTCGTCCCCCGAAGACACGTTGCGATATACCAGAACTCTCGGTACACTCGACCGAACGGCGGACGCAGTGGTCGCCGCCTTCGCACCAACTCGTTGGAGGTGTTCCTATGAGACGCGTTTTTGCAGGCTTTTTACTGATGCTGCTGCCGCTTGGCGCAGCGTTCGCGGAGGACGTCAAGCTGGGACTGCTGCTCGGCTACACCGGGCCGATCGAGTCGTTGGTCGGCCCCATGGCGGACGGCGCGGATCTGGCGATCGAGGAGGTCAACGACAGCGGCGCGTTCCTTGACGGCCAGCAGGTCGTCGCCGTACGGGGCGACACGACCTGCATTGACTCCGCTGTCGCCGTCGCGGCGGCCGAGCGGCTGGTGACCTCGGACCGGGTCAACGCCATCGTCGGCGGCGACTGCTCGGGCGTGACCATCGCCATGCTGCAGAACGTGGCCAAGCCCAACGGCATCGTGATGATCTCTCCGTCCGCCACGTCGCCGGCGCTGTCGACGATAGAAGACGACGGGCTCTTCTTCCGGACCGCGCCGTCCGATGCCCGGCAGGGCGAGGTCGTCGCCGCCATCCTGCAGGAGATGGACATCCAGGAAGCGGCGCTGACCTACACCAACAACGACTACGGGAAGGGACTGGCGGACAGCATCGCGGCCAACGTCGAGATGCGCGGCGGGACGATCACCATGTCCACCCCGCATGAGGATGGCAAGGGCGACTACAGCGCCGAGGTCGCGGCCTTGGCGGCGGTCGGCGGCGACATCCTGATCGTGGCCGGCTATCTCGACCAGGGCGGCAAGGGCATCATCCAGGCGTCGCTCGATTCAGGTGCGTTCGATCAGTTCTTTCTCCCCGACGGCATGATCGGCGACAGCTTGGTGGAGGCGATCGGCCCCGATCTCAACGGTTCGATCGGCACGGTCCCCGGCACAGACAGTCCCGGTGCGATGCGGCTCGAAGAGATGCTCGGAATGGCAGCAGGGCCATTCGTGAGTGAGGCTTACGACGCGGCTGCCTTGATCCTGCTGGCCATGCAGGCGGCGGGATCGGCCGACAGCGGCGCGTTCAAGGACCACGTCATGGCGGTCGCCAACGCGCCCGGCGAGCAGATCTTTCCGGGTGAGCTCGCGAAGGGGCTCGGCATCCTCGCGGAAGGCGGCGACATCGACTATGTCGGCGCGTCGGCGGTGGAGCTGGTCGGAGCGGGCGAGAGTGCCGGCAACTACCGGCAGATGGCGGTCGAGGACGGCAAGCTCGTAACCGTCCGCTTTCGCTGAGCAGCGGGCGGCGCATGAGCGGGAGACGGCTGGCCCGTTCCCGCTCATGCGCCGCCGCTCCGGCGTGTTCCTGACCGGATGATCGCCGTACAGGACCTGCACATGCGCTTCGGCGGCATCCGGGCCGTGGACGGCGCATCGCTCACCATCGAGAGCGGCACCATCACCGGCCTCATCGGACCCAACGGCGCCGGCAAGACGACGCTCTTCAACGTCATCGCCGGCATGCACGCGCCCACCTCCGGCCGCGTGTACCTGGACGGAGAGGACATCACCGGGCTCCCGCCCCACCGGCTCTTCGCTCGGGGGGTGCTGCGCACGTTCCAGATCGCGCACGAGTTCTCGACGCTGACGGTCAGGGAGAACCTCATGACCGTGCCGGCCGGCCAATCCGGCGAACGTCTTCCCAACGTATGGCTTCGGCCCGGGAAGATCCGCGCCGAAGAGGCCGCGCTGCGCGCCAGAGCGGACGAGGTGATCGAGTTCCTGAAGCTGGACGCCATGGCGGATGAGCTGGCCGGCAACCTGTCGGGTGGCCAGAAGAAGCTGGTCGAGCTCGGCCGCACCATGATGGCCGAGCCGCGCGTCGTCCTGCTCGACGAGGTCGGCGCCGGCGTCAACCGCACCCTGCTCAAGGAGATAGCCGGCGCCATCCTGCGTCTCAACCTCCATCGCGGCTACACGTTCTGCATCATCGAGCACAACATGGAGCTGATCTCCCTGCTGTGCGATCCCGTCATCGTCATGGTGGAAGGGAAGGTGCTGACGCAGGGGTCGGCTCCGGTGGTCCAGTCCGACGAGCGGGTGGTCGAGGCCTATCTCGGCGCGGGCGCCGTGACCCGGGAAGGGCGAACCTGAGTCTGGCATGAGTCTGCTCACGGGCGACGCGCTGACCGGGGGCTACGGAGGCCCCGACATTCTGCGCGGCTGTTCCGTCGCCGTGGACGCAGGCGAGATCGCCGTGGTGGTGGGACCCAACGGAGCAGGCAAGTCGACCGCCATGAAGGCGCTGTTCGGGCTGCTGCACCTGCGCGCGGGTACCGTCCATCTGGACGGCGAGGAGATCACCTCGCTGGCTCCGCAGGCGCGGGCACGCAAGGGCATGGGCTTCGTGCCGCAGACGGAGAACGTGTTCCGGTCGATGACCGTGCAGGAGAATCTGGAGATGGGTGCGTTCATCCGCGATGACGACATCGCCGGCACCCTGAACGAGGTCTACCACCTGTTTCCGGTGCTGCGGGAGAAGCGGCGGCAGCCGGCAGGCGAGCTGTCCGGCGGCCAGCGCCAGCAGGTGGCCATCGGACGCGCGCTGATGAACAAGCCGCGGGTGTTGATGCTGGACGAGCCCACGGCCGGCGTGTCGCCCATCGTCACCCGCGAACTGTTCGAACGCATCGTCGACATCGCGCAGGGCGGTGTCGCCGTCCTCATCGTCGAGCAGAACGCCCGCCAGGCCCTGGAGCTGGCCGACACGGGATTCGTGCTGGTGCAGGGCCGCAACCGCCATACGGGCGCGGGGTCCGAGCTGCTGGCGAACGCCGAGATTCGCCGCTCCTTTCTGGGAGGATGACCGGTGGCTGACGTCGTCAACGCGGTCGTGCTCCTTGCCAATTTCGTGCTCGTTCCCGCCGCCGCCTACGGGTGCCAGCTCGCGCTCGGCGCCCTGGGAGTCACGCTGGTGTACGGCGTGCTGCGCTTCTCCAACTTCGCGCATGGCGAGACCATGGCGTTCGGCGCCATGGTGACCATCCTCGTCACCTGGCTCCTGCAGTCCTGGGGAGTCGGAATCGCTCCCCTGCCGACGGCGCTGCTGGCCCTCCCCGCGGGGATCGTGGCTACCGGCGGCTTGTGCCTGCTGACCGATCGCTGGGTGTACCGCTTCTACCGGCGCAAGAAAGCGGCGCCCGTCATCCTGCTGGTCGCCTCGGTCGGCATCATGTTCGTGCTCAACGGGCTCATACGCTTCGTGATCGGCCCGGACGACCAGGTGTTCACCGACGGGACGCGGTTCGTCGTCAGCGTCCGCCAGTTCAAGGCCGCCACGGGGCTCGCCGAGGGACTGGCCATCAAGACCACGCAGACGATCACCGCCGCGGTGACGGTGATCCTGGTGCTCTGGCTCTTCTGGTTTCTGGGTAGGACGCGGACCGGCAAGTCGATGCGCGCCTACTCGGACAACGAGGATCTGGCCCTGCTGTCCGGCATCAACCCGGAACGGGTGGTGGCGGTCACCTGGGTGATCGTCGGCGCCCTCGCAGCCGTGGCGGGAACACTGTACGGCCTGGACAAGAGCTTCAAGCCGTTCACCTTTCTGTCGCTCCTGCTGCCAATCTTCGCCGCCGCCATCGTCGGCGGTCTGGGCAGTCCGCTCGGCGCCATCACGGGGGGCTTCGTGGTGGCATTCTCGGAGGTGCTGCTCACCTACCCCTACAAGAAGTTCCTGGGCTATCTGGGACCGGAAGGCTGGCGGCCGGAAGGCCTGGTCCAGTTGCTCTCCACCGACTACAAGTTCGCGGTGTCGTTCTTCATCCTGGTCGTGGTGCTGCTGGTGAAGCCCACCGGCATCTTCGGCAGCAAATCCGCATGAGCGACCGGTTCGGGGCGGGGATGGCACGGATCCCGCGCAAGCCGGTCCTGTTCGCGGTGATGGCGGCGCTCGTCTGCCTGGTGGGTCTGGTGCAGAGCTGGTCGCTGGCACTGGCGATCCTCAACCTGTGTCTGATCTCGGCGATCATGACGCTGGGCGTGAACATCCAGTGGGGTTACGCCGGCCTGTTCAACGCCGGCGTCATGGGCTTCGCAGCCCTGGGCGGACTGGCCGGCGTGCTGGTCTCGATGCCGCCGGTGACCGCGGCTTGGCGCGCCGGCGGCGCCGGCGTGCTGGTGGCGCTGGCGTTGGCGACGCTCACCGTGCTCGCCGTGTTCTTCGTCCGCCGCCGTCTCGGCAATCCGTGGTACCGGCGGCTGGCGGTGGCGTGCCTGCTGATCGGCGGCGCCCTGGGCGCCCGCGCGGTGTTCGCGCCGGCGGTGCGGGCCATCGAGTCGGTCGATCCCACGGTCACCGGCTACCTCGGCGGGCTCGGCCTTCCCATCGTCCTGTCATGGCTGGTGGGCGGCGCGTTCGCCGCCGCGGCAGCGTGGGTCTGCAAGATCAGCCTCAGCCTTCGTTCCGACTATCTGGCGATCGCGACCCTGGGCATTTCCGAGATCATCGTCGCATTCCTCAAGTACGAGGAGTGGCTGACGCGCGGGGTGAAGAACGTCAACGGCCTGCCGCGGCCGGTCCCGTACGAGATCGATCTCCAGAACGCTGCGTGGTTCCAGGAGTGGGCCGCAGGGCTCGGCGTGTCGCACGTGGACCTGTCCTCGATCGTCGTCAAGCTTTGCTACGCGGGCCTGTTCCTGCTCGTGCTGGTAATACTGACCTGGCTGTCCGAGACCGCGTTGCGCTCGCCGTGGGGCCGGATGATGCGCGCCATCCGGGACAACGAAACGGCCGCCCGCGCGATGGGAAAGGACGTCACCGGCCGCCATCTGCAGGTCTTCGTGCTCGGCTCCGCGGTGATCGGCATCGCCGGCGCCATGCTGACGACGCTCGACGGGCAGTTCACTCCCGCCTCCTACCAGCCGATGCGCTTCACCTTCCTCATCTGGGTGATGGTGATCGTGGGCGGCTCGGGCAACAACTGGGGCGCGGTGCTCGGCGGCTTCCTGATCTGGTGCGTGTGGATACAGGCCGAGCCGGTGGGCCTGCGCCTGATGGAGGTGGTCACCGCTCCCCTGTCCGAGGAGAACCCGCTCCGGAGTCATCTCCTGGACAGCGCCGCCCACATGCGGCCGGTGGTCATGGGGCTGGTGCTGCTGGTCGTCCTGCGGTTCGCCCCGCGCGGCCTGATCCCGGAAGAGCGACGATAGGGCGCGAGGCACCTCTTGAAACACTACCCAAAGGGGAGATGCGATGCCCGAGGAACTTCCGCGTGTGCCGTTCCAGTTCAAATCCGGTCATGAATCTTTCCATGCCGGCGGCCGTCCCATAGGCCCGAAGCTGTGTGATTACTGGAAGTGGTCCAGTTCCGACCTGCTGAGCAACATACTGCGCGGCGTCCTGGCCGAGTACCTCGTGGCGACTGCATTGGGATTGGGCGACAAGCCGCGCGACGAATGGGCTGAGTGCGACATTGTAATGCGCTCCGAGAAGAAGGTCGAAGTAAAGAGTGCTGCCTACATTCAATCCTGGGCGCAGTGTTGTTTCTCAGCAATAAGTTTCGATATCGCCCCGAGAAAGTCGGGATTCAACGCCGAAACGGGAGAATCGACGGCTCCGGACATGCCGCAACGGTTTGCCGACGTCTACGTATTCTGCCTGCTGAAGCACCGCGATCAGAACACGATCGACCCGCTCGACGTCAATCAGTGGGAGTTCTACGTCCTGTCCACCGCCCGCCTCGACCGCGAGTGCGCGAACCGGCGCACGATCGCGCTCGGCCCGCTCCGCGAGTTGGCAGGGGTGCCGTTGAACTACGCCGAACTCAATGGCGCCATCCGGCGGGCGAGCGAGTCGCCCTGAGCCTCCGGAGTGGGCGAGGCTCAAGGCCGGGCTTCGCTCCTTTGAGCACGGGAGCCTTCACGTGTTTTCGAGATCAGGCCGGTCGATATCAAGGCGGTTCGCAAGAGGCTACAGCGGTCGCAATCCGAGTTCGCCCTCATGATCGGAGTCAGCGTGGCCACGCTTCAGAATTGGGAACAAGGGCGACGTCGTCCCGACGGTCCGGCTCGCGCCTTGCTGAAGGTCGCTTCCGAGAATCCCGAAGCTGTCGAAAAGGCATTGCGCGATTAGACGATTGGGTATCCGTGGGGTCTGCCGTCCGTGTCGGCAAGCGTCGGCCAACGATCATTCGCCAGGCTGCACCAGCGGCCGCCTCTCGGTGTCGGCGCAGAGGGCGCGAACCGCTCAGGGCGTCCAGAGGCGGCCGTGGCGTCGCACCACCTCGGTGTTCAGCGCCGCGCCCAGACCCGTGGCGGACGGCAGGAGCAGCCGGCCGCGTTCGATCCGCTCGGCCGGCTCGATCAGGTCGGCGCGCCAGTCGACCTCGTGGACGGCGTGTTCCAGCGGCAGGGCGCCATCGACCGCAGCCGTGACGTGTCCGCTGGCCAGCAGCGAGATCGGTCCCGACGGGCTGTGCAGCGAGACTCCCCCGCCCCGCCCGATCGCCGACCGGCCCGCACGCACCGCCTCGGCCACGCCGCCGCAGTACTTGACGTCCGGCATCACGACGGCCACCGCCCGCTGGTCCAGGAGGCCGTCGAAGAACTCGACCCCGTAGCCGGACTCGCCGCCCGCGACCGGCATCGGCACGTCGCGGGCGATCGCGGCCAGATCGTCGGCCGCCGACGTCGGTTGCACGGGTTCCTCGAACCAACCCACGTCGAGCGTTGCGAGCTCGCGGGCCACCGCGGGCGCCACCTGAGCCGAGAAGCGGCTGTGACAGTCGACCAGCAGGCGCGCCTCCGGGCCGATCGCGCGGCGCACGGCCCGCACCCGTTCCAGACCTGGCTCCGCCTGACGGCGCATTCGGTCAGGCGCCTTCGCCGGCGACACCTCGTCGAACGGCGCGCACTTGAAGGTCCCGAACCCCTCGCGCGCGGCGCGCGCGGCAGCGCGCTCGAAGGCATCCGGAGTCCGGTCGGTGGCGCGCAGCCCCCGGTTGATGTTGGCGTAAAGCTCGACTGCGGCGGTCGCCTCCGCTCCCAGGAAGCGGTGCAGGCTCATCCCCGACCGGGCGGCTGCGAGTTGGGCCGCGGCGCTGCGCAACGCGCTGACCGCGGCGGCGAGCACCGTATCTGCCCGGAGCCGGTGTCGTGTGAGGCCCAACAGCTCCTCGACCTGCCCTTCGCCGGCGACGCCGGCCCCGCTCAGCGTCTCGACCATTCCGGCCAGCGCGTCGACCACCTGCTGCGAACGGCCGGAGGTGACCTCGATCGTGGTGGCGGTGCCTTCGCCGTCGCCCAGCACCGCGAACACCCAGGTAGTGTGCGGAGTGGCGGTGACCGCCGCGCACCGCTCCAGGTGGATGCGCATGCCGCCGGAGCCCTTCACGATTCGGAGGACAACCGTGTCACCAGCAGGTCCACCGAGCGGGCGATGGCCGACTCCACCCACCCCGCGAACGGTCCCGGCAGGCCGTACTCCAGCATGCCGGTGGTGCCCTCGTAGTCCCCCTCGGCCAGCACCCGCCGGGACGGGATGTAGGCGAGCAGCACGTGGTTGTAGCCGGCCACCCAGGTACGGTTCCAGCCGTACGCGGCGCGGAAGCGCAGCGAGAAGTCCACCACCGGCTCGCCGGCCAAGCCGATCACGAGCTGACCGGAGCCGAACCGCCAGACGCGGATGGGATACGGGCAGTGGTCCTGCAGGGGCTCTCCCCGCTCCAGCAGGGCGAGCTGATGCTCGATCGCGCGCCGTTCGACAGCCGAGCCTCCCGTCGGCGCGAGGCTCCCCAGCGCGTCCTGCAGCTCCTGGCGGCCGGGCGGATCCAGCAGGGACAGCAGCGGCTCGTCGGCGCCGGTGGCGAGCGGGCCGCTCACCGGTGTCATGGGCCCGTACCGCCTGTCGAGCACGTCCTGCACCGCGGCGCTCAGCATGCCCCCGCAGCTCTCCCCCAGCCCTTCCCGCCAGCGCGGCAGGGGATTGATGTCGCCGCCGCATCCCGCCGCGAACATCGCCGTCGCGCCTGGATAGACCGCTTCCAGTGAGCTCTGCGCGTAGCCGGCGTAGTCCGCGTTGATCCGGTAGTCGTACACCGCGGTCGTGTGGCACGCGTAGCCGAACAGGATGCCGCGGAGAGAGCCGGCCGGTGCCCGCACGGCCAGCACGGGTACGTCGTGATCGACCACCTGCGGGCGCCGCAGCGTGTCGGCCCCGCGTGCCCGGCGGCGGTTGACCCCGAATCCGGCCAACCCGAAGCCCATGGTGAGCTCGGCAGGCGCCAGGTCCTCCAGCGCATCGCCTACCACGGCAACGATCCGCTCGATCAGGTGTTCCGTGTAGCGCGCGACGGCCTCCTGATCGGCGGGCGGGAGGTCGAAGTAGAGATGCAGCAGGTCGCCGACCATCGGCCCGCTATGGTTGTGGGAGCTGCCCAGGATGAGCTGATCCGGAGACAGTCCGTAGCGTTCGTGTATCCGCCGTTCGAGCGTGTCTGCCATGGAGCGGCTGTAGCCCAGGATGTCCGCCGTGACCCAGACGCCGGTGTGGCCGGCGGCGTCGCGCAGCGCCAGCGCCTTGGCGTACACGGGATGGCTCACCCCCTCCGACGCACGGTCGCGGCTGGCCCAGCCGGCCATGCGGATAGGCCCGGTGGGGGTGATGTCCGCGGCGCCGATCCCCGCGTGCAGCGCGGCTGCCGAGTCTTCCGATGGGTCCATGCGCGTTCCGCCTCAGCGGACGATCCGCGCCGAGCTGCCGCCGGCCAGGGTGCGCACCTGGTCGAGCGTCGCCATGGTCGTGTCGCCGGGGAACGTGGTCAGCAGCGCGCCGTGCGCCCAGCCCAGCCGCAGCGCCGCCTCCGGGGACTCGCCGGCCATCAGGCCATGGAAGAAGCCGGCAGCGAACCCGTCCCCGCCGCCGACCCGGTCGTACACGTCGAGCTGACAGGTGGGCGCGGTGACCGTCTCGCCGTCCACCCAGGCCACCGCGCTCCAGTCGTGGCGGTTGGCGGAGTGGACCTCGCGCAGCGTGGTGGCCACCACGGAGATGCCCGGGAACTCGGCGTTCACGCGGTCGATCATCTGCAGGAACGCGTGCGGGTCGAGCTTGGAATCCCGCTCGGCCTCCGGCCCCGCGATGCCCAGCCCCTGCTGCAGGTCCTCCTCGTTGCCGACCAGCACGTCGACGTTGCTGACGATCGAGCGCAGCGTGGCGTGCGCGGTGTCCGCGCCGCCGGCGACCTGCCACAGCTTGCCTCGGTAGTTCAGATCGAAGGAGACCACCGCGCCGGCCGCCTTCGCGGCCTGCATCGCCTCGATGATCACCTGCGGGGTCGTCTCCGAGAGCGCCGCGAAGATGCCACCCGAGTGCAGCCAGCGGACCCCATCCCGCATGATGCCGGGCCAGTCGAAGTCGCCGGGCTGCAGGCGGGCGGCCGCCTCGTTCGCGCGGTTGTAGAACACCTCCGGCGCGCGCACCCCGGCGCCGCGGTCGCTGTACACCGTCGCCATGTTCGGGCCACGCACGCCGTCGTGGGCGAAGCGCTTGTAGAACGGCTGCACGCCCATGGAGCGCACCGAGCGGTCGATCATGTCCCCGATCGGATACGACACCATCGCCGCCGCGATGCCGGTGCGCCTGCCGAAGCAGGAAGCGAGATTGGCGGCGCAGTTGTACTCGCCCCCGGAGACGTGGATGGCAAGCTGCGAGGCGTGCGGGAACGGGATGACGCCGGGATCCAGGCGGTGGACCAGCGCCCCCACCGCCAGGAAGTCGAGCGCGCCGGAATCGGGGATCTTCAGCATGCGGTGTCTGCTCCTCGGGCCCGATCATGACCGAGGCGCGCCGCGTCGGAAAGCGCCGCCAACGGCTACGGGTTGTAACCGGCAGCCTCCTCGGTCATCTTCGCGCCATGGCGCAGATCATCGACACCCACACCCACTTCTTCGACCCGCAGCGTCCGCAAGGGGTGCCCTGGCCGAACCCGGACAACCCCGACCTGTACCGCACCACCCTTCCCGAGCACTTGCTGGACGTGGCGGCCGGGCACGGAGTGACCCACACCGTCGTGGTCGAAGCCAGCTCCTGGCTGGAGGACAACCAGTGGATCCTGGACCTTGCCGACGACCCGCAGCTCACGGGACGGACGGCGATCGCCGGGTTCGTGGGCAACGTGCGCAACGATGACGTCGACTTTCGTAGACATCTCGACCGGTTCGGCGCGCATCCGTTGTTCCGCGGCATCCGCCTGGGCAACGATGCGGTCACCGGACGTGGCCGCGCGATGCTGGTGGACACCGTGCGTGAGTTGGCCGCCCGAGAACTGGCTCTGGACGTGGTGCCGGGAGCCCCGGAGCTTCCGGCCCTGATCGATCTGTGCGACGCGGTCCCGGAGGCGCACGTGGTGATCGATCACGTGGGCCACGTGCGTATCGACGGGGCGGCGCCCGACCCGGCCTGGTGCGAGGGGATGGCGGTGCTCGCCCGCGCGCCGCACGTGTACTGCAAGATCTCCGGCCTGGTGGAGAACGCCGTGCCGAATCCGTCACCGGCGGACGTCAGCTTCTACGAGCCCACGCTGGACGCGCTCTGGGAGCGGTTCGGCGCCGAGCGCCTGCTGTATGCCAGCAACTGGCCGGTCTGCCGCAAGGGCGGCCCGTACGCGACGGTGTTCGCGCTCGCGCAGGCGTACGTCGAACGGCATGGCGCCGAGGCCGCTGCCCGCGTCTTTCGGGAGAACGCCATCGCTGCCTACCGCCTGCCCGCTCTGCTCTAGACGGCCCTATACAGCTCGATCCCGGTCCGGAGCGCCGTAGTCGCCACTGGAATCCTGCTGCTGGCGACTTCCTCTTGGGTGTACACGAATAGATCCACCCCCACTCCGATGTTGGAGAAGTAGCCGCGGAACAGGCTGGAGCGGTCGAGGAACGGCGTGTCGGAATCCCGCACCACCACGAGAATGTCGGCGTCGCTCGAAGGGACAGCGCGGTCGCAAGCTACCGACCCGAATAGGACGACTTGGGTTACCGCCTCATGCGCGTGGCTCAACTTCGTCACTGCCTGCATGATTCGGCTCTTGAGCAGGCTTCGGTCCAGCCAGAACACCTTCACAGTACCGTAGGATTGCTTCCGAATGACCGATCGCGGCATTGGCGTCCTCTTCGGTGAAATAGTCGGCGGGGCTGCCCGATGCCCAGCCGTTGGGATACCGAGCGGGAATGTAGTAGCGGTCGAGGTTGATGGCCGAGTCATGCAGAGTACCAGGAACGTCGCCCCTCTCCTTCAGCGGTCTGAGCAGATCGACGATCGAGTGTCCCCAAACCTCGGCACCGAGCTTCTGTAACACCGCTTTCAAGGCTTTTTCGCTCGCCTGTTGCGAGATGAAGCACGCCCACTCGAAAAAGCCGGACGTTCGCTGAGCTCGGGCGCTGTCGAGATCGCGTCGAGCCTGCCTGAACCAGTCGGCGCTTCTCTCGGCCATGACTCATCATACGTGCGTTTTCGTCGACGCCGCCAGCCGGAGCTGACTCAGAACCGTTCGCGGGTGGCCCAGGCCTTGATGAGGTGGTGGGCGATGGCGATGGGGCCGGGCACGGACAGGTTCTCGCTCTTCTCCTCGAGCGCCAGCAACACCTCCTGACGGTCGCACCAGCGGACGTCGGACATCTCCTCGTCATCCATACGGATCGTGGTGGTCGCCGCATCGGCGAGGCAGCCGATCATGAGTGAGCAGGGGAACGGCCACGGCTGCGAGGAGTGGTACCGGACGTTCTTCACGCGGACCCCGGCTTCCTCCATCACCTCGCGGGCCACCGCTTCCTCGATCGATTCGCCCTGATCCACGAACCCGGCGAGCGCGGAGTACATGCGCAGGCGCGACAGGCGCCCGCGCGATTGACCGAGCAGGCAGCGGTCGGAGGCGGCGTCGCCGACCACGGTGATCACCACCGGATCGGTGCGCGGAAAGTGCTGGGCGCTGCAGGCGGGGCATTCGCGGACCTGGCCGCCCCGCTTGCTGGCCGTGGGGTGGCCGCACACCGAACAGAAGCCGTGCCGGGCATGCCAGTCGAGGTGTGATCTGGCCTGGGCCAGGATGCCGGTTTCGGCAGACGCCAGCACGGTTCCGGCTGCGCGGCAGTCCTCGAATCGCCTGGGCGGATCCTGCCGTTCCGCCCAGGTCCCGGCTGCCGGGCAGCCGGAGAGGTCCACCGCGAAGTGCGCCACTTCCTCCGATAGGCCCAGCAGCAGCGGCCGGGCATCCGGCGCCAGCGGCCGGAGCTGATCAGTACTGAGCCAGCCGAGCCGCGGCTGCTGGGCGTCCGTCACCAGCACGTCGAGATTCCGGAATGGAAGAAACCTGCTGGACGCCGCGCGCCCGGCAGCGTCGATCCACGCTTCGTCCCGGCGTTCCCGCTCACCGCGGTCCAGGGGATTTCCCGCGAAGCTGTGGAGGTGTCTCATGACGGGTAGCTCGATGATGTATACATTACAATACAATCAGGGGAATGCGTACCTCGTCAGGGCTCATGCCGCCGTGGATGCCGATGTTCCGCAGCCCCATAGAGTCCGCTGACTGGTAGTAGCCCACGCTGAGAGGTTCCAGCGTCACGCCGACGTAGTCGCCGAAGCGCCGCCGCGCCTGATCGCTCAGCGGGTCCGGCCCGAACAGCCGCATCTTCTCCGCTTCGGCCAGGCTGAGCACTGCCATCCTGGGGCCGGACCGGTCGGTCAGACGCTCGACCAGCTCCGAACCCCTGCCCGGCCGGACGTGGAAGTGGGGCGTGCGCCCTTCCCCGCTCGGCACGGTGCGCAGGCAGTCGAGCAGCGGGTCGCCGTCGAAGATCGCCACCTTCTGGTCCCGGTTCAGATCGATCAGGCCGTGATCGGCCGTGAGCGCCATGCGCGCCCCGTCCGGCAGCGCCGCGGCCAGCTCCAGCAGCATGCCCTGCAAATCTTCCAGGACACCGCGGGCTTGGGTGCTGGCGACGCCATGGTCATGGCACAGGGTGTCGTAGTGCGGGATGTACCAGAAGGTCACCGCGCGCCGCCCGCGGCGCTGCAGCCGACGCGAGCGGCGCCGGATCCGGCGCGCGGCCTGCCGCAGCGACCGGTAGCCGCGGGCGCGGCACCGACCGCTCAGGTAACGGTTGAAGGTGCTGCGCACGTAGCGCGCGGGCATGTGGATCTCCATGTCCCTGTTCACCTCCGCGAAGCGTGACGGTTCGGGCCAGAGCTCCCTGAGCTCCACGCCGAATCGCTCCAGGCCGCGACCGGAGTCGCGTTCGGTGTACGGCAGCACCGTGACGGACAGGTCGCGTTCCTCCAGGTATGCGTACCATCCCGGGACACCGTGGCGTCCGGGCCAGAGGCCGGTCGCGACGGTGGTGATGGCGCATGCGGTCGTCGCCGGATACACGGAGTCGAGCTCCATCCGCACTCGGCCGCGCAGGTCGGCATACGCCGGATCGTCGAGCGCAGCCATGCCCATGCCGTCCACCAGCACGATCACCAGGTGATCGCGGTCGAACAGGTGCTCCCCGAGCTCGTCGCTGTGCGGGGTGGGCGCCACCGGCACGCCGGCGCCCCGGTGTATCGCGTTCACCAAGTCGACGAAGCTGGGCGCGGCCGGCGACGGGAGGCGTAGTCGGCCGTCCGCCAGCGCCTCCTCGACCAGCGCCGCCTGCGCGGTCACGCCTCGAAGACGACGTGCGAGTTGCGCGGGATGATGCGGGTCGACGGTCCGTCAGCCGGGAAGGCGGCGGCCCATTCGGCCGGGTCGTAGTCGCGCGCGACGAAGCACGCATAATGCGCGGGACAGGCGATGCCGACCCGGCAGCGCGTCGCCATGCGCACGCAGCCCTCGAAGTACGGGAACTCCCCCTCCGTGGGGTGGTTGGTCAGGAACGCCACGGTGGGCTCGAGCGCGGCGACCGGCGCCGTCAGCGACTCGTGCTCGGCGAAGGTGTTGATCGGATCGCCGGTGAAGTACAGCCGGTGCCTGCCCGCCTCCACCAAGTAGCCGAGGTGGGGGGTGTCGGGCGGCGCGATGCCGGCGTCCGGGTCGCCGTCCGGCGGCTTCGCATAGACCACGTGCAGCGCCATGGTGCCGATCTGCACCCGGTCGCCGGCTGCGATCGCCGTGCACTGGGCGGGCGTGATCGGTGTCTCCTCGACTATCTGGTCGATCGCTTCCTGCGGACCCAGAAAGCGTGCGTCCGGCGTGCCGGCGTGCAGTCGCGCCAGGGTCTCCGGATTGGTGTGGTCGCCGTGCGCGTGGGTGAGCAGCACGAAACGCGCTGGCCACTCGGCCTCGTCCATGGGCGGCTCGGCGTGGATGAAGCGGTCGGCGGGCCGATCGTGAGGCGAGTACGGGTCGACCAGAGTCAAGGTGCCCGCGGCATCGCGAACCGCGAAGCTGCTCTGCTCGAACCAGTGGACGGCTGCGGCGCCGTCGGGGACGTCGTGTTGGGTGAACGGATGCATAGGGGACGCATACCATGACCCTCGGCAGCGGGCAACGGGTGAATCCCGCCCGCTACTCGGTCGCCGCCCGCAGGTCCCCGTGATCGAACGCGCTGGACATCCGATCGATCTCGTTTGGCGTTATGCCAAGGCGCATGGCGGCATCCCGCCATCCACGGACAGCCGTTCCTACCTCTGCGGCGATTGCGCGCGCGGTCCCTCCGGTCATGCCGAACATGGGCGCGATTCCCATGACGGTGTCGAGCGACGCCGTACCGTCGATCTCGTCGATGGCAAGCGCATGGACTCGAGGCTTCACGTCGACCGGCACGGGATTGAGGTCGTACGCTGGCGACAGCCGCCACCCCCGCGGTGCGCGGAGGAAGCCGTGATTGCGCAGATGGTCGTCGGTGTTGGAGACCAGCATGTTGAACACTATCCTGCGCCAGAGCTGGCGCAGGTCGCCGTTCACCTCGACTCCCTCGCGCCGCAGGAACTCGACGACCTCCAGATAGCTGCGGGTATCGTTGTCGGACGCCTCGAGTGCGGTGAGCGCCGACATGAACGGGACATGCCGGCCGTTCCGGCGGTCGAAGCGGCGGGCCGTGAGGACGGGCCGGTTGGAGACGTGCCTGAGTTGGAACGGCGCGACCACCACGCCTGCGGCCCGGGCGAGCGTCATGGTGGCCGCTTCCCAGCGGGTCACCGGCCACTCATCGTCCCTGCAAGGAAACTTGGCGATCGACAGACGGCCGTCCGTATCGCGGACCGTGGCCTTGGGACGTGCGCCGCCGAGCGAGGTGCCGGGGGCCAGGATCAGTCGCAGGTCCTCGTCGGTCTCCTGGTCATCGATGACTCGCGTCGTTGCGGAGAGCAGGCGCGGCAGGTCGACAACCGGCGGCACCTGACGGCCGGTCGAGGTGAGGAACGTGCCACCGCCGGCGTCCTTGAACCGGAGCGCGCCGAGCCGCGTTTCGTCGTCGACCAGAGTCAGAACGTCGATCGCCTGCAGCGTTCTCGGCTGGCGCCCCTCGGCCTGTGCCCTCCGCCGTTCGTTGCGCCGCAGGAGCATTTGTCCCCAGCGGTCGGGCGCGGGGTCGGTGAAGGCGTTGAACAGGGGCCGGTCGGTGTGGAACGGCCCGGGCGCCGGCGGCAGAACCGGATCGATGCCGAAGGCGTCCCGGCGCGCCAACCACGACCGATCGTACTCGAAGGAGGCGGTCTGCCGGGCCCCGCGCGCCCGCGCCCAGAGCGTTCCGACGGGAACGGTCTCACCGTCCAACTCGATGAAGACCAGGATCTCACGTTCCATGTCCGGCATCCGAGGATCGTGGCCGTGCCGCACGGATACGCTGCGGCAGCCGTTCTTCTTCCAGGCTCAGCCCGACCGGGTCGCGGGCGGCGTCCATCACGTCACCGAGCCGGTCCGCCATCCCCAGCACGAAGAGCACCGAGGCGTAGATGCCCATCGACACGCCGGGATCACCCTTCTCCACCCTCACGAGCGTGGAGCGGCTGATGAAGGCACGTTCGGCCATGAGGGCAACCGGTATCCGTCTTCGCCTTCGAGCCGCGGACAGATCCATGCCTAGCTTCCGCAGGGCACGGCGCACACTCAACGGCAGCGCCTGCTGAGATCGAGAAGCCTTCATGGTTCCAAAAAACGTACTCTAATGTTGATAATGATCAGTATATGATACTTTATCGGCGTACGCGATCGGCGGGCTGACGGCAGCGGCGAAGCGTGCTACGGGGCGCTGTCGAGCGCGGTCAACGCGGCGGCGATCGCCTGTTGCTGGGCGGCGTCCGCCGCCGGCATCGGCGCCCGCGGCAGGCCGGCGGGGCAGTGCTGCAGGCTCTGGGCGTACTTCACGCAGGCCGGCAGGTTGTCACCGTTGATGGCGTTCCACAGCGACAGGAGCCGGCCGTGCAGGTCGAGGGCGCGGCTATGGTCGCCGCGCGCCACCGCGTCCCAGAGTGCGACGCAGGCGGCCGGCGCCGCGCTGAGAATCGCCGCTACCGCGCCGTGGGAGCCGAGTGCGAACGATGGGTAGAGCAGGGCGTCGACCGCGCTCAGTATCAGGCTGTCCGACGGTGCCTGTCGCAGCAGGTCGGCGAGCAGCTTCAGGTCGCCGGCGCTCTGCTTCACGCCGATCACGCCCGGCACTTCGCGCAGGATGCGGCACAGCAGGTCCGGCGCCAGATAGCTCCAAGGCACCACGTTGTAGATGATCACCGGCAGGCTCGCCTGTTCCGTGGCGGCGCGGAAGAACTCCAGCATCGCGTCGTCGTCGGGACGAAACAGGTAGTGCACGGGGGTGACTTGTAGTGCTGCCACCCCCAGGTCGGCGAGGGCCGCGCCGCGACGCACCACTTCCCGCGTGCTGTTGGCGATGACGCCGGCGATCACGGGTGCCCTGCCGTCGGCCGCTTCCATGGCTGCCGCGGCCGCCCGCTGCAGCTCCTCCCCACTCAGGGTATGTCCCTCACCGGTGGAGCCGCCCACGGTCACCGCGTGGACGCCGCGGTCGAGCAGCCACCGGCACTGCCCGGCAAGTGATCTCTCGTCAAGATCCCCGCTTTCGTCAAACGGAGTGGTAACCGGCGGAATGATGCCGCGAATGGGGTGTTCTGCCAAAGCGCGCGCAGCATACCACTTGGGCATGCCGGTCCCCACGGATCCTTGAGCTTTGCGAGTGTCGAACCGGGGAGGAGGCGGCGCTATACGACCGCGTTCCAGCGTGAAGGCGCGATACCGGCGCTGCTGCGGTCCAGATCGTCGGGGCGGTTCGGGACGTCGTAGTCGATGCGCCGCGTGTTGGGGTCACGGAAGAAACGGCGCGCCGGCGGCGGCAGCAGCGCGAGCTTGTCCTGGTGCCACGGGTCGACCTCCGCCACCGGTCCGGCCCAGGCCGGACGGTAGGCGATCGCCAGCATCCGCCGGTCGGAAGCGGAGAAGTTGGGGAAGTTGCCGTGAAACACCTTCTGGTTGATGACCACGGCCGAGCCTGCGGCACAGGTCACCATCACCTCCTCCGCGTGCCGCAGGAAGCGGTTGTAGGGGTTGGCGTCGATGTGCACGGACAGGTGCGAGCGCGGCACCACCTTGAACGGCGAGCACGCCGGGGTCAGGTCGTCCAGGTAATAGAGCACCCGCATCAGCACCGGCGAACTGGCCAGGCTCCCGAAGATGCGCGAGCCATACGGCTGGGCGTCGGTGTGGATGGCGATACCGGGGTGGCCGGGCTCGCAGAGCTGGTAGGCGATGGACGTGAACAGCACCTCGTCCCCGAACAGCCGCTCCAGGAACGCTATCGTGGCAGGCAGCGCGATCGTCGCGAATGTGTTCGGCAGATCATGGCCGAGCAGGTCGTCTGCCGCCTTCTTGTGCGGAGAATAGTCGGTGGCGGTGAGCGGCAACTCCTCCAGCTCCGTGCCGATGACGCCGATCTGTTCCGGCGTGAGGAGATCGGGCAGGACCAGGTATCCCTCCAGCTCCAGGTGGCGGATGCGCTCGCCCGGGGTCAGGGTGCTCCAGTCGACCCCAGGGCGGCGCGCGCTCGCGATCTCGTCTCGCTCGTTGGTGTTGCGGGTATCCATGGTGTCCTCAATCGTCGACGACCGATCCGTCCTCGTGCAACCGCGTCACGAACGGACGCGGGCGCGGCGGAATCCGCTCGGCGCCTGGAGCCAGCTCGATGCCGATGCCGGGTCCTTCGGGCACCAGCAGGTAGCCGTCGCGCACGGTGAGCGGCTGGGTGACGATGTCACGTTTGGGAGACTCTTCCTCGCTGGTCGGCAGCTCCTGGATCGCGAAGTTCGGGATCGAGGCGGCAAGTTGCACGCACACGGCGGTGCTGACGGGGCTCAGCGGATTGTGCGGCACCACCTGCACGTGGAACGCCTCGGCCAGCGCGGCGATCTTCCGGGCGTGGCTGATGCCGCCGACCATGCAGACGTCCACCCGCGCGAATTGCACCGCACCGCGCTGCAGCAGGGCCTGGAACTCCCAGATGCTGTGCAGCCGCTCGCCGGTGGCGATGGGGATGTTCACGCGGCGCGCCACCTCGACCATCTCGTCGAGGTTGTCCGGCGTGACCGGGTCCTCGTAGAACAGCGGGTGGTAGCCTTCGATCGCGTCGGCGAACACCACCGCCTCCGCGGGCGTGAGCCGGCGGTGGATCTCGACGCACAGGTCGACCTCGTTGCCCACCGCCTCCCGGCAGCAGGCCACGGTCTCGATGGCGTCGGCCATCTTGGCGGCGTGCGTCCCCGGCGCGTACGGCTTCTCGCGGGGCTCGTCGTAGAAAGGCGACAGGTGGCCGACGGCGGTGAAGCCGCGCTCCTTGGCGGCGACGCAGGCGCGGACCAGATCCTCCCTCGTCTCGCCGAACACGTGGTAGTAGACCCGCGTCCGGTCCCGGCAGCGTCCGCCGAGAAGCTGGTGGACCGGCACGCCGAAGTGCTTGCCGGCGATGTCCCACAGGGCGATGTCGATGGCGCTCAAGGCACCCATGACCGCTGCGCCTCGGAAGTGCATGGATCGATACAGGTACTGCCAGTGGTGCTCGATTCGCAGCGGGTCCTGCCCGACCAGGTACTCCCGCCAGCGATCGATGACCGCACCGGACGCCTCCAGGTAGCCCCAGGTGCCCGACTCGCCCAATCCGGTGATCCCTGCGTCGGTGTCGACGAGAGCATACAGGTAGCGGTCGATGTGCAGGACGCGAACCGCGGTGATCTTCATCGCCACTCACTGTAAACCTAATCGCGGATCCCTTCCGCGATCGGCGCCGCCAGTGCCGAGAACACCGGGAGGATCCCGAGCAGCCCGCCCACGCCGAACGCGGACGCGACGCCGATGAGCACGCCCGCCGGCGATATGACGGTGCCGCTCAGATCGGCCCTCGTCACGCCGCGGAAAATCGGCACCACCAGATCGGTGAGCGGGCCGGACAGGAACAGGCTCAGGGCGACGCCGACTACCGACGCGGCGCTCACCATGATCAGCGACCGGGCCACGAACTCGCGGAGAATCCTCCCTTTCGAGGCTCCGAAGGCGCGGGCGATCGCGATCTGGCGCGTACGCCCGAGCATCTCGACCACCGTGATGCTGAGGATCCCTACGCAGCCGGTCACCAACAGCACGAATCCGAGCAGATTCACCACCAGCGAGAAGGTCCGAACGGTCGAGCGCGCTTCGTCCAGGTCGGCGCTCGCCCCGGTCGGTTGCCCCTCCCACACCACCACGGCGGCGTCATCGCCGTACTGCTGCGCCAGCGCGGCGCGCACCTGACTCTCGATGGTGGCGAATCCGCTGCCCTCCACCAGCAGCGCGATATGCGACATCACGAATCCGTCCATGAAGTCCGCCGCTTTGCCGGGCAACACAGCGGTCGCGGGAACCAGCATGTCGGCGATGCCGTGGGCACGGCGCTGCAACTCGCCGGGGTCGGCGAACACGCCGCGCACGGTGAACGACGGCGAGAGCAGGTCCCGCAGCATGGCGAGTGCCGAGCTGGGGATCTCCTCCCCGCCCTGAATCGATATCTCGGGCATCGGCGCCCGGATGGTCTGACCGAGCGCTTCCACCGGCGATCCGAACAGCAGTTCGGCCAGCGTGGCGCTGACCAGCGCCTGGCGTTCCCCGGTCGTCATCATCGCCGCGGTGATCGGTGACCCGAGAACGAGATCGAGGCTCATCACGTCGAGGTATGATTCGCCGACGCCCAGGACGCTCCGGAACTGATACGTGACGCCCGCTGCCCGGAAATCCGTCCAGCTCGTCTGCATCACCGGGCTTGCCGCCCGCGCACCGGAGACGCCGTGCAGGAGCGCACCGATCACCTGCCGGTCGAACTGAAGTGGCTTGGCGTACTGCAGAGCCCCATCCGCGTCCCACCACGCGTTGGCGACCATCACCACGCGGCCGTCCCGTTCCAGATTCGCCGAGATCAGCCGGGAAAAGGCGCTGCTGATCGACAGCGCGAAGATCAGGACCCCCACCCCCAGCCCCACCGTCGCCAGCGTGATGCTCGACTTGAGTGGCGTGTGTGCCAGGCTGGCCAGGATCGACCGGATCGTCTGCATGGGTCGGTCCCTACTCGTAGCGGATGGCGTCCGCTGCCGGCATGCGTGCCGCCGCGGCGGCCGGCAGCATGTTGCAGGCGGCAACGATGGTCCAGGCGGCCGCCACCCCGACGATGATCAGGCCGGCGTGCAGCGCCCCGAAGCCGACCGTCTGCTCCATCAGGCGCGACAGAAACGCGGCCAATCCCATGCCCGCCGCGGCTCCGGCACCGCCGACGATCAGCGCTTCCAGAAAGAACACGGCGAACACCTGCGCGACGCTGGCACCCACCGCCTTGAGGATGCCGACCGAGCGCTGCCTACGCACCGCCCGGCTGTAGAAGAGGTTCGTCATGTTGACCGCCGCGATCAGCAGCGCCGACAGCGCCAGGAACAGGATGATCCTGACCAGGCGCCGGTACCGGTCCGTCGTCGATTGTGCCTCGGCCCGCGGGATGCTGATCGATACGGCACCTTCCCCGTAGGTAGTTGCGAAATGGGTGGCCAGTTGCGCGCGCGCTTCGTCCAGATGCGCGGGGTCGGCGACCGTGAATCGCAGGCTGGCGGCCACAGCCGAGGCCTTGAAGGCGAAGCCCTCGATTCGGTCCGCGGCCTGCGGCGCGGGAGTGAACGCCTGCTCGTCCACCTCCGTACCGGTTGGCGCGAGGACGCCGACGATGCGATACAGACGGTTGAGCGACAGCACCTGTCGGCCGACGGACACCCCGTCTGCGAACAGGGTCTCGCCGAGCCGGGAGCCCAGGACCAGGATCGGTTCTCCCCGCCCCATGTCTGCTTCGGTGAACAGGCTGCCGGCGATGGCGGTCAGCCCCCGCGCGGCGAAGAACTCCGGGGTGACCTCCAAACCGTGCAGAAACTCCACTTGCGGCTTTGGGCCGTCAGGGGCCGACACCAGCGGCTGGGCGATGCCGGCCAGCTCCTTGGCGGAGATGAGCTTGGTCTCCGCTTCGCCGGACCCATCCGGCAACACCGGCGTCGTCCCCGGTGCCGCCACCGTTCCCGTGGTGGCGGATGGCAAGGTACGAGGCGCCGATCCGGGTTCCGCCGCATCGCTTTGGCGAGTGGTTGCCGACGGTGCTGGGATGACGAATACCTGCACCGAACTTGCGGGGCCGTCCGCGGCAGTCGTCCCGCTGGCGCTGCCGCCCGCGGACGGCGACAGCCCCTTGGAGAACGGAAGCTCGCCGAGCAGGAACCCGGTCGGGTTCGCCAGATAGGCGTACTGGACGGCCTCGGTCGCCGAGCGCGCACTCTCCAGATCTTCGACGGTCAGCCTGACGTCGGTCGCGGTTCGCACCCGTGCCGGCAGCTCCATGGTCGAGGTCTCTGCGCGCGTGGAGACGACGATCTCGCGGTAGCGGGGCGACGCCAGCAGGGCTTCCGACTGCGCTCGCGTGGTGCCGGCCAGCGTGATGCCGGCTGCCGTGGCTCCGACCGCGAGCGCCACGCCGAGCGACAGCAGCAGCGACTCGGCCGGACGGCCGAGCAGCGCGCGCACGCTCATGCGCAGATCCTCGCGGAAGATCACTTGATCTGCTCGGCGTCCGCGATGATCACCGTCGCGTCCGCTCCCTTCCCTTTCGGCAGATCCTCATCCTTGAGCAGCTCCTTCAGCCGGCCCTTGGCTTGGCGGATGACCCGCGTCTGCTCCGCAATCTTCCCGAAGAGGTCCTTTCTGGCCTTGACCCCTTCGCCGATGAGGAACGCCGCCGCTTCCGAGCGGCTGCGGGTCAGACCACACTCGACCAGATCGTCCAGTCTGTCGAGGCTGTCCTGGCTGACCCTGACCATGACGACGTTCGTCCGCTTGCCACGAACCGATTCGACCGTGTCCCCCGAATCCTCGAACATCGCGGCGAGCGTGCTCTTCTGAACGCCCGTGACCCCTGCTTCCTCGAGCGCTTCCTCGAGTTCTTCCGCGATCCGATCCAACTCGACCTTGAAGACGCGGGTTCGTTTCCCGTTCGGCTGCTCCTGAGATGCTGAATCGGCGTTACGTTTTGCCATGGGCCTACCCTTACTTCAACGATGCGTTACGTGTAATCAATACTGCTGCGATTGCAGCCCGTCAAGCGTCAGAATGTGTCCGCTAGTCGCGGATCCCTTCGGCGATGGGTGCCGACAGGGCGGAGAAGACCGGCAGCGTCCCCAGCACCCCGCCGATGCCGAGCGACGCTGCGACGCCCATGACGACCGCAGCCGGCGTGATCACCGGGCCGGTCAACTCCACCTGTGTCAGATCCTGGAAGATCGGCACCACCAGATCGGTGAGCGGCGCCGACAGGAACAGGCTCAGCGTGACGCCCAGCGCGGACGACGCGCCCATCATGATCAGCGATCGGGCGAGGAATTCGCGCACGATCACCGCTTTCGCGGCTCCGAACGCGCGGGACAGCGCGATCTGGCGCGAACGACTCAGCACCTCCACCGCCATGAGGCTGAGCAGGCCCACGCACCCCGTCGCCAGCAGCAGGACGCCGAGCAGGTTCACCACCAGGGAGAACGTCCGAACGGTCGACCGGACTTCCTCCAACACGCCGCTGGTGTGGTGTGGCCCCCCTTCCCAGACCTCCACGGCCAGCTCCTGGTCGAACTGCGCCGCCAGCGCGGAACGTACTTGGCTCTCGACGGTCGCGAACCTGCCGGCCGTCACGCGCAGCGCGAAGACATACCTCGACGAGGTCCACTCTCCGTCTCCCGTGACATGCCCGAGCGGCGGGAGCAGCATGTCGGCGATGCCGTAGGCACGCCGCCGAAGCTCGTCGGGGTCCGCGAACACTCCCCGAATGGTGTACAGATGCATGAGCGTCTTCCGAATAAAGTCATCAAAACCGACCACCTCCCCTTTTGAATCGACCACCTCCGTCCAGTCGCCTCGGCGCTCCACCACGCGAGGCTGCGCCGTTTGCAGCGGCTGACCCAGCGCCTCAAACGGAGAACCGAACAGCAGCTCGGCGAGCGACTCGCTGACCAGGGCGTCACGCCCTCCAGCGGTGAAATGACTGCCCGCGACCAGTTCGAGTTGCATCACGTCCAGGTACGTTTCGTCAACCCTGAGTACACTCCGTATCTCGTAGGTGTCTTGCCCAACCAGGTACGATGTCAGGAACACGTCGCCGACCGTGCTCGCTGCGGCGACACCGACGATGTCGTTCAGCAGGGTATCGGTGATCTGCTGTCGGTAGTGAGCAGGGAACGCGGGCGGATGGATGCCGATGGTTTTCACCTCAACCATGACGACGAATCCGCCGCCCTCCAGCCGTTCGGCAATCAGACGTGCGAACACGGTGCTGATCGACAGCGCAAAGATGAGCACCGTCACCCCCAGCCCAACCGTCGCCAACATCACCGAAGACTTCACCGGCGCCCGCCCCAGACTGGTCAGCGCCGACCGTAGCGTACGCATCGACCGGTTCGCCTTCGGCGCGCTACTCGTAGCGGATCGCTTCGGCCGCCGGCGCTCGGGCCGCCGCCACTGCCGGCAGCACGCTGCAGGCGGCGACGACAATCCAGGACGCCGCCACTCCAGCGACGATGAGACCCGGATCGAGCCCTCCAACCCCGAACTCCCGCTCCATCAGCCGAGCCAGCAGCGCGGCGAGCGCGACGCCGGCAGCGCTCCCGATCGCTCCTGCCACGAGTGCGTCCAGCAAGAAGACGGCGAACACCCGCGTACGGGCCGCGCCCATCGCCTTGAGGATGCCGGCCGCGCGCCGTCTGCGCAGCGCACGGCTGGCGAACATGCTGGACATGTTCAGCGTGGCGATCAGCAAAGCCGACAACGCCAGGAACAGGGTGACCCTCACCAGCCGACGGTAGCGATCCGCGATCGCGAGTGCCTCCACCCGCGGATCGCTGATCTTCAGGACGCCATCTCCGTAGGTTGCGCCGAAGTACCGGGATAGCTGTTCCCGCGCCTCACCCAACAGCATGCGGTCGGCGACCACGAATCGCAGGCTCTGCTTCCTGTCATGCTCGAAGAAGACCATGCCCACGGTCATCCCGTCGCCGCCGGACGGTCGGTAGTTTTCCCTCAGGAAACCGGCCGGAACGAACGCCTGCTCGTCCACTTCGGTGCGGCTGCGCTCCAGCACGCCGATGATGCGATATCGCCGCAGGTTCGCCACCACGTCGCGGTCGAGCGCCACCCCATCTTCGAACAGCGTCGCGGCAAGCTCCGCACCCACCACCATGACGGGGTCGCCACGCTCCAGGTCGTCTGGGGTGAACAGGCTGCCGGCGGCAGCCTGCAGCTCTCTGGCGGCGAAGAAATCGCGGGTCACCTTTACCCCGTTGAACTCTTCGAGCCGTGGCCTCGGGTCGCCGATCGGCTCGACGTGGAAGGAGGTGTCTTCGGCCGTGTAGGCGTACTGCACGGCCTGCGTCACCGAGCGAGCTCGTGCCAGGTCGTCAATGGTCAGCTCGACGCTGGTAGGAGGCTTCTTCCACGCCGGCGCGTCCGCGGCCAAACCCGTCGTGGTGACGGCGACCTCGCGAAAGTGGAGCGACGACAGCAGCCGCTCGGAGATGCTCGCCGTCGTGACTGCCAAGGTGACGCCGGCCACCGACGCCCCTACCGCGAGTGCGACTCCCATCGCGAGCAGCAGCGACTCGGCCGGACGGCCGAGCAGCACACGGATGCCGAGGCGCAGGTCCTCCCCGTAGATCACGGCGGCGCGCTGCTCATGGATCGGCTGGCGTTGCCCGTGATCCGCCGCGTGCTCGGTACAAGTCGATATAGGCGCGAGCGGATTCCTCGGACACCCGGAAGGAACGAACCGGCCAGTACCCGAACGCATCGTGGATGCGCAGGTTGGCGTGCAGCAGGCACTCGACGGGTTCGCCGACCATCGGGAACGCCGGGTTGTCGCGCCTCGATTCCAGGCTCGTGTCGAGCAGGTTGTCGTACTTGTGGGGACTCACCAGGTAGCTACCCCCGCCACCGTTTACGTGGAGGTAGAAGGCATGGCTGGAGGTCACGGACGCGTGGGCCAGGCACTCGAGCCCATCCACGCTGCACCGCTGCTTGCCGCCGTTGGCCGGATGGAGAACCAGGCGGGCGCCAAACATGACCGGCAGCGTCCAGGTATCCGGGTAGCGCGCGTCGTGACAGACGTTGAGGCTGACGGGCACGCCGTGAACGTCGAACTCGTTCAGGCTCTGACCGTGCCAGAAATCGACCTCGCAGGAGTGGACCTTGGGGCAGTCGGCGAGAATCGCGCCGTCGGGGTCGTAGACGCGCGAGACGTTGTAGCGAACCACGCGGTCGGGATGCTCCGGATCCCTGTCCCAGACGGGCAGCCCCACCACCAGAAACGGAGCGTCGGGAAGCTCGGCAAGGAACTTCCGCAGCTTGTCCTCGGCCTCTCTGACGGGGTCGGGACACTGCGTCACCTCGTGCTCGGCAAACAGGCCGGTCAAGCTTGTCTCGGGAGTCACCAGAAGCTGGATGCCCAACTCGGCCGCCCGCCGCGTTCCCCGGCAGATGGCCTCGAGGTTCCTCTCGATGGAGGGCTCGTTGAGCACCTGGTATCCGCCGACGTGGAGGTATTCCGGCACGGGGGGCTGCGCTCCGTAGAGCACGAAGCGGCGCGCCAGGATCGCCTGGTTGCGAACCGCCAGGCGCACCCCCATTTCGGGAAGCACGTCCTGATCCGGTTCGCGAATCATTCTCCGTCCGTCCCAGAATAACTCCAGGTCGGACAATCCGATCAGATTCCCGCCGCCGTCGGGCTTGCGCAACCGCAGCACGTGGTCCCGATCCGGGGCGATGTCGATCTTGACGGAGGCGACCGGCTGACGAAGCCGCCAGTCGCTCGTCCACAGGGCGAGCGTCGACGCAGCGAAGTCCACCACCGCGAGCGCGCGTTCCGCCCCTCCGCTGTAGCCGAACTCCAGCTCGCCACGCGCATCGCCTCCCGGCCTGAACGTGAGCTCGATGGCGTCACCATTCCAGGTGTGGACATCTTCAGCCCCCACCGCAACAGCCTCCTCGCTCGTGGAACACAGACGCGCTCCGCCGGGCACGAAGTCGACTCCGTCGGCCGCAACGGGCCAGACCCATCCGGGATAACTCCTTCCGTCGAACGCCATCTCCTGACGGATGTCCATGCTCAGACTCTATATCATCATGCCGATGATCGGCCCACAGCAGAAAACGAGACGGGGTGGAGAGCATCCCAAAGAGGTAAGAGCCTATCTCTCGCGGTTGTACGGAGAGGAGCGGCGCGCGTACGCATGCCGCGCGCGGAGTCCCGAGGAATTCGGAGCGTGGCAGCGGACGGCGAGATCGAAGCTCGTAGAGCTACTTGGCCTCGTGCACATCGCTGAATCGTCCGGGCAAGGTGGCGTCTCGGTGGAACTGGACCCGAACGCGGAACAGCTCGAGGGATACAGCAGGGGAACGGGACGCATACAGACGGAGCCGGACGTGTGGGTGGAGTTCTGGATCCTGAAGCCGGACGGTCCGGGACCGTTTCCCCTCGCCGTGACCCCGCACGGCCATGAGAACGGCGACGAGTACGCCGGCGTCTGGGACGCGGTTCAGACCAGGGAGAAGATCGCGCGCACGGATCAGGACGTCGCCGTGCAGGCGGCGAAGCGGGGATTCCTGGCGATTGCACCCGCGACGCGTGGCATGGGGCGCAACCCATCGAGCTATCGAATCCGGGATATTGCCGATCGCGTCGGCCGCGACTGCCGGTGCCACGGCCCCACGGTGCGCTGCCCGGTGCAGGCATCCGCGGAACCCTCCGGCAGCGGATGGCGGTCGCGCGAGGTGGCCGGTATGCCGAACAGTGGCTCCCCGTCCGTGTCCGGAGCGGCGTCCGCGATCACTCGCTTGACCCAGACGTCCGCGTACGGCCGGTCCTCCCAGGCGGTGAACAGGCAGACGCTGTAGGCGCTCGTCCATGCTCCGCGGCCGATGCAGGTGCCGCGGCTGGAAGCGGACATTTCCGGCCCAATTGGCGATCATGGGGGCGAGCTCCGATGACCGCTGCCGACCCGTTCGCATTGTTCGACCGCTGGCTGGCCGACGCGCGCGCCGCCGGCGCGGTGCTGCCGCAGGCGATGGCGCTGGCGACCGCGGACGCCGACGGCATGCCCGATGCGCGCATGGTGATGCTGCGCAGTTACAGCCGTGACGGGTTCGTATTCTTCACCGATCGGGACAGCGCGAAAGGCGGGCAGCTCCGCGCCAATCCGCGCGCCGTCCTGCTGGGCTACTGGCGGGAGCTGGGCCGTCAGGTGCGCGTCAGCGGTCGGGTCGAGGAGACCTCGCCAACGGAGGACGACGAGGCGTTTCGCGAGCGCCCCCGCGACGCGCAACTCGCCATCGCGGCATGGCGCCAAGGAACGCGAATCGGCCCCACGTGGGAGATCCTCCATACCGTTGTCCTGGCGATCGACCAACGCCTCCGCAACTTCGACGTGCCGCGGCCGGCGCGGTGGGGAGGCTACCGCCTGCTCCCGGACCGGTTCGTCTTCTGGGAGGAACGCCCGGACCGCATTCACCGGCGGGTGGAGTACCGCCGTGCGGCGAACGGAGAGTGGACGCGCAGCCTGCTCGCCCCCTGACCGAACGGCGTGGCCGCCCCGGTTCGACACGAACATCCCACCGCTCAGCATATCGCCCCGCTCGCGAATCACGCACTCCGATGACCGGCGTTCATGGCATGCTGCCACGCAATGGCGGATCGGTTCATCGTCGTCGGGGCCGGCATCTTCGGCGTTACCGCGGCACTGGAGCTGCGTGCCCGCGGCCACACGGTGACCCTGCTCGACCCGGGACCGATCCCGGCGCGGCTTGCCGCCAGCACCGACATCAGCAAGGTCGTGCGCATGGAGTACGGCCCCGACCGGGACTACATGGCGCTCATGGAGGAGGCCCGCGCCGGCTGGCTGCACTGGAACGAGCGCTGGGCAGCGGACGGCACCGGGGCGCTCTACCACGAGAGCGGCGTGCTGATGGTCACCCGCGACCCCATGGTCCCCGGCGGCTTCGAGCACGACAGCTACCGGATGCTCCTGGCCCGCGGCCACCGGCCCGAGCGCATGGACGCGGTCACGATCACGCGCCGCTACCCCGCCTGGAGCACCGGACGCTTCGTGGACGGCTTCTACCACCGCAAGGGTGGCTACGCGGAGAGCGGCACGGTGGTCGCCGCGCTGGCGCGTCAGGCGCGTGCCGGCGGGGTCGCGGTGTGCGAGGGATCCCGGGTGACGGCGCTGATCGAGGAGGCCGGCCGCGTCCGCGGCGTGCGCACCGACCGAGGGCACGAACTCGTAACCGACGCAGTGGTATTGGCCACCGGCGCTTGGGCGGGGACCCTGCACCCGCCGCTGTCCGGCGCCATTCGCGCGAGCGGCCACCCGGTGTTCCACCTGCGCCCCACCGACCCCACCCCCTTCAGGGCGGAGCGGTTTCCGACGTTCACCGCCGACGTGGCGCGCACCGGCTACTACGGCTTTCCGGTCAACGCGCAGGGGGTGGTCAAGATCGCCTCCCACGCGCTGGGTCGACCGATCGATCCCGACGCGCCGCGCCATCTGGCAGCCGGCGCGGAGAAGCGCCTGCGCCACTTTCTCCGCGACACCTTTCCGGCGCTGGCCGACGCCCCCGTAGTGTACACGCGCCTGTGCCTGTACGCCGACACGCAGGACGAGGATTTCTGGATCGCACGCGACCCGGAGCGTGCCGGGCTGACCGTGGCCGGCGGCGGCAGCGGCCACGGATTCAAGTTCGCACCGATGCTGGGCGGTCTGATCGCCGACGCGGCCACCGGCGTGGACAATCCCGCGCTCGGCAGGTTCCGGTGGCGTCCCGAGGTCACCCTGGCGCATGGCACCGAGGCAGCCCGCTGCCACCTCACTGAAGTGGACGACTGAGCGGCCACCGGCGCCCGAGCAGGTCGAGGGACTCGGCGCCGAGGTTTTCAGTCCGTTCGCGTCGTGACGTGCGCCGCCCGCTGCGAATGCGTGTGTTATGGTCATGGAGATGGACGTGAAGGGCGCGGTACGAGCCGCGAAGGACCACATCGGCACGATCTTCGCCGACGAAGGCATCAGCCGCGTCGGACTGGAGGAGGTGAAGTTCGAGGACGGGATGCCAAGCACGTGGGATGTAACGATCGGGTTCTTCCGTTCATTCACCGGGGAGCCGCTGCCCCCACTGGCCGCGGCCTTGCAGACCGACCCGAGACGACGCGTATACAAGATCGTTCGCATCAACGACGAGAACGGTCAGGTGATCTCTGTGACTCATCGGGCCATAGGCGATGGCGAATGATCAGGCGCCCGATACCGGGCAGTTCGTCGACACTAATCTGCTGGTGCTGCTCGTGGCAGGCCGCACGGATCGGCGATTGATTGCGAAACACAAGCGCCTGAGCGAGTTCACGTCTGACGACTACGATCACCTGACCAAACTCATCATCGATTTTGGTACCGTGTTCGTCACGCCGAACACGCTGACGGAAGCCTCCAACCTGCTCGCTCAGCACGGCGAACCCGAGCGGTCACGCTGCTTCGGTACGCTCAGGGTACTGGCTCCAAACGGTGCCCTGAACTTCAGGCATCTGACGGCCATGTGATCGGCCGACAGTCCAAGACGCGCCGCCGGTCTCGTGGGCGCGCACCCAGTGCCGCTGCACGGGTCCGGCCCCACGCTCGGTCCCGATCGAGGACGGCGAAGCCGTTGTACAGGGGCGACTACGACACCGCCCTTCGTCTGTGGTAGAACCGTGCCGACGAAGCGCAATCATGCTTTTCCACGACGATCTTGCAGATTTCATCGCAACCCAACGCAAGAACCTGCAGAAGTGGGAAACGGCAAACATCCCTGAGGTCGGAATTATCCGCGACGTTCTTGGGCCGAATGACGATCAGGACATGCACGCCAATCCCGGCCGCCATTCGGTCACACAACAGGTCGACCGGCTCGCCATCGACTGTCACGGCATTGCCGGAGATCGTCACCGCGGCCTGACAAGACCCTCCACGGGTCGGGAAGCCCCGCTCTACCGGGAAACCGGCACCACCATCGTGAACCGGCGTCAGATCTTCGCTGTTTCTCCCTCTGAATGTGACCTGTTGAGCGAGCGCCTCGAGGTGCGGATCACCCCCGAGCTCCTCGGAGCGAACGTCGTCATCGCTCGCGACGACGGCGCCGACTACTGCATCTCGGAGGTGCCGATCAACACCTATTTCGCGATAGCCCCTCCGGACGCCGTTGAACCGCCTCGGCTCCCCATCGCAACGCTGATCCAGTACCTGCAGCAAAAGGGCTGCAGCCGTACCGGACGGGCCATCGCCAAGGCATATGGAGATGGCTCGCTGACGAAACGGTTCGTCGCCCATGCGGAATATGGACGCGGAATCCTCTGCAGCGTGGAATACCCTGTCGATGCCCCTGCCTTTCTCGAACGCGGTCAGAAGGTGTTCTTCAGATTCCCGATGGGTAGTTGTTACTGATCAGTCCAGGACGCGCCGCCCGGTCTCGTGCGCGCGCACCCAGTCCCAGTCGATCTCCACGCCCAGGCCGGGGCCGGTCGGCACCGGCACGTGGCCTGTTGCGTCGATGGCATCGAGCGCGTCCGAGTAGTCGGCGTACAACCCGTCATTGCGGGCCGACGGCACGCGTGGATGCACCAGCCCCAGCTCGTAGTAGTTGGTGTTGCGGATCGCCGCCATGCACTGCCGCTGCGCGGGGCCGGGCCCGTGGAACTCGATGTCGATGCCGAGCGCCTCGGCGGCGTGCGCGAGCTTGACCACCCCGGTGATGCCGTCGTAGCCCACGTCGCCGCGCACGAAGTCGGTGGCGTCGGCCAGGGCGAAGTCGATGTGCGGCTCCAGGGTGCGCACGTGCTCGGTCATCAGCAGCGGCGTGCGGATGAGCTGGCGCAGCTTGCGGTGCGCGAACTGCGAGATGCCGCCGTCACGGAACGGATCCTCGTACCAGTAGTAGCGCGCGTCGTCGCAGGCATGGCCGACCTTGACCGCGTCGGCGAAGGTGCGCAGCTCGCAGGCGGGGTCCAGCATCAGGTCCATCTCGTCGCCGACCGCGTGGCGCACGGCCAGCACGTTTTTCACCTCGCGGCTCACCGGCCCCTGCCCCCAGCCGTGGATCTTGAACGCCGGGTAGCCCATGTCCCGGCACTGCACCGCGAAGTCCGCGAACGCCTCCGGGGTGTCCAGCCCGCCGTTCTCGTCGCCGTGATAGGTGGAGGCATAGCAGGGCACCGACTCCTTCCATCCGCCCAGCAGCCGGTAGATCGGCTGGTCCAGCAGCCGTCCGGCCAGGTCCCAGAGGGCGACGTCCACAGGCGCCACGCCGATGCGGGCAGCTTGGCGCTGGGCGCGCTTGATCTCATCGTAGATCAGCTCCCGCTCCAGAGCGTTGCGGCCCTTGAGGAACTGCCACAAGCGAGGGAGCACCGCCACGTCCACCGCCGAGACCCCGGCACAGGAGCCTGAGACGCCGGCGTCGGTATGGACCACCAGGATCGTGCCGCCGGCCTGCAGGCGCGCGCCCGGCACGTACACCTGGTTGAACGTGTGGTAATCGGTGCCCAGCTCGCGTAGTTCGTAGGCGAAGTCGATCAGCTCGAGCGACGTGATGATGGGGTCGGCCATGGCCCGCTACCCCGCGTACTCGAACGCCGGCACGCCGCGGACGCCCGGCACCGCCCGGAACAGCGATCCGGCCAGCGGCTGCTCGGCCAGCTCGGCGGCGGTCAATCGGTACGAAGCGGAGGTGATGTAGAGCTGATCCAGGTCCGGCCCCCCGAACGCGCACGAGGTCACGCACTGCACCGGCAACTCGATGGTGGCCAGATGCTCGCCGGTCTCCGGGTTGTATCGCTTCACCGCGCCGCCGCCGAAGATGGCGATCCACACCATGCCCTCGGCGTCCAGGGTCATGCCATCGAAGTGGCCTTCACCGTCGTGGCGGACCGTCACCCGCTCGTTGGCGATCGCGCCGCTATCCAGGTCGTAGTCGAAGGCGCGCACGTCGTTCTTGACCGTGTCGATGTAATACATGGTGCGCGCGTCGTCGCTCCAGACGATGCCGTTGGAGATGCTGATGCGGCCGAGTTTCCAGGTGACCGTGCCGTCGGTTTCCAGACAGTACAGCGCACCCTGCTCCTGTTCGCGCATGCCGTCGAAGGCCATGGTGCCGGCCCACAGGCGGCCCGCCGGATCGCACTTGCCGTCGTTGAAGCGGTTGCCGGGGATGTCGGCCTCCGGGTCGGCGATCGGCGTCATCCGCTCGGTCTCCGGATCGAGGACGGCGAAGCCGTTGTGCAGGGCGACCACGACACTGCCGGCCGCCCGTGGTACAACGGTGCCGACGGCCTGCAGCAGGTTGATTTCGCGATTCTTGCCTGTAGCCGGGTCGTAGATGAACAGCAGATGACCCAGGATATCGACCCACAGGAGATGCTGGCGGCGCGCGTCCCAGATGGCTCCCTCCCCCACCAGGCAACGCCGATCGACGATCACTTCAACTTCATTCATGCAGATGGCCTCATAGCACGGGCTGGGACAGGAGTGTGGCGGATTTGCCGCGCGAGCGGCAAGTCCCACAGACTCCGTAACGGAAGGTGGGGATGGGCCAATAGCGGCGCCGCAGGCGACGGTCTTGGGGCGATAGCACGGGTGCCCCGGTGAACGCCGCTGCGCAGCGCGAAGCGCTGATCGTGCAGGGCGGCTGGGACGGTCACGAGCCACGGCAGGTGAGCGAGGTGTTCCGGCAGGTGCTGGCGCGCGAAGGCTTCGCCGTCACGGTCTCCGACCGCCTGGAGTCGCTGCAGGACCCGGCGCTGCTCGGCCGCATCGACCTGCTGGTGCCGATCTGGACCATGGGCGAAATCGCCACCGAGCAGGTGGAAGCGGTCTCCGATGCGGTGGCGCGCGGCGTCGGCATGGCCGGCTGCCACGGCGGCATGTGTGACGCGTTCCGGAACTCGACCCTCTGGCAGTTCATCACCGGGGGCAATTGGGTGGCCCACCCCGGCGGCGACGGCACCGAGTACACGGTCAACATCCGCGCCTCCTCCAGCGGCATCACCGACGGCATCGAGGACTTCGCCGTGAGCTCCGAGCAGTACTACCTGCACGTGGACCCGGCGGTGGAGGTGCTGGCCACCACGCGGTTCCCGGTCGCCGACGGCCCACATGCGGCCAATGGCGCCGTGGACATGCCGGTGGTGTGGACCAAGCGCTGGGGCGCGGGCCGCGTCTTCTACAACTCGCTCGGCCACCACGCCGACGTGATCGCCGCCCCCGCTCCGCTGGAGCTGATGCGGCGCGGCTTCCTGTGGGCGGCCGGCGACCGATAGCGGCCTCGGGAGAGCGATTGGTGCCTATGGGCCCAAACGTCGAACCGGTCCGCATCGGTCTGATCGGCTGCGGGAAGATCAGCGCCGGCTACCTCACGGCTGCGCGGGACTATCCGGTGCTGGACATGATCGCGTGCGCGGACATCGACCATGCGGCCGCGGAGCGCGTCGGCGCCGAGTTCGGGCTGCAGGCGATGGGCGTCGATGCGCTGCTCGCGCGCGACGACATCGAGGCGATCCTCAACCTGACCGTACCGGGCGCGCACGCGCCCGTGAACCTGGCGGCGATCGAGGCCGGCAAGCACGTCTACTGCGAGAAGGCCTTTGCCGTCGACCCGGCAGCCGGGGCCGAGGTCCTGGCCGCCGCGCGCGAGCGCGGGCTGCGCGTCGGCAGCGCCCCCGACACGTTCCTGGGCGCCGGCCACCAGACGGTGCGCGCTCTGGTCGACGCCGAGCGCATTGGCCGCGTGGTGGCGGCGTCGGCGATCTGGATGGGCCACGGACACGAGTCATGGCACCCCAATCCCTCCTTCTTCTACGAGCCGGGCGGAGGTCCGCATTTCGACATGGGGCCCTACTATCTGACCGCGCTGGTGCACGCCCTGGGACCGGTGCGGGCGGTCACGGCCATGACCGGACGCGCGTTCGACACGCGTACCGTGGGCTCGGGTCCGAACGCCGGGGCGGCCGTGCCGGTCCAGGTGAATACCCACGTGTCCGGCACGCTCGAGTTCGTGAGTGGCTGCATCGGCACCATCGCCATGAGCTTCGACGTGTGGAAGCACTCGCATCCGCTCATGGAGCTGTACGGCACCGCAGGCAGCATCTCCGCGCCGGACCCCAATGGCTTCGGCGGGCCGGTAGCGGTGGCCGACCCCGGCGGGGAGTGGACCGAGGTTCCGCTGGTCGCCGGCCCTACCGACAACGCGCGCAGCATCGGTCTGGCGGATATGTGCATCGGGCTGCGCTCCGGGGCGCCGCATCGATGCAGCGGGGAACTGGCGCAGCATGTGCTCGAGGTGATGGCGGCGTTCGACCGTTCGGCAGCCGAGCGCGTTCAGATCCCGATCGACTCCCGGCCCGAACGCCCGCGGTGACGGGACGATCAATCCCGGTCGACGTATACGCGGCACGCCGCTGCTCGCTGCTGCGACCGCGCTTGGCGAAGAGCTGCCACGAGTAGCACATTCGTGCCCAACGTATGGACCAGCACTGCCGCAACGACCACATTCGTAACGCCGCGATCATCGCCCACGTCGACCATGGCAAGACCACCCTCGTGGACGCGATGTTCCGCCGCTGCGGCATGTTCCGGAAGGGGCAGATCGTCGCCGACCGCGTGATGGACCGCATGGACCTGGAGCGGGAGCGCGGCATCACCATTACCGCCAAGAACTGCGCCGTGCGCTGGCGCGGCATCAAGATCAACATCGTCGACACACCGGGGCACGCCGACTTCGGCGGCGAGGTGGAGCGGGCGCTATCGATGGTGGACGGCGCCATCGTGCTGGTGGACGCGGCCGAGGGACCGCTGCCGCAGACCCGCTTCGTGCTCGGCAAGGCGCTCAAGCTCGGCCTCCATCTGATTCTCGTCATCAACAAGATCGACCGGCCCGACGCGCGGCCGGCGGAGGTGGTGGACGAGGTCCTGGCACTGCTGATCGACCTCGACGCCCACGAGGACCAGCTCGATCTGCCGATCCTCTACGCCGCCGGCAGGGACGGCGTTGCCAAGACCACCGTCGATGGGCCGGAGCAGAACCTGGACGCGCTGCTCGATACCATCGTCCGCGAAATCCCGGCGCCGGTTGCCGATCCCACGCAGCCGTTCCGCATGCTGGTCTCCGACCTGGGCTATGCCGACCATCTGGGACGGCTTGCGGTGGGCAAGATCCACACGGGGCAGGTGGCGTCGCGCGATCAACTCACCCGAATCGGCGCCGACACGGAACAGTCGCTGCGCGTTACCCGCCTCCAGGTGTACGAGGGCGTGTCGCTGGTGAGCGCCGAGTCGGCGGAGGCCGGCGACATCGCGGTGCTGTCGGGGATCGACGAGATCCACATCGGCGATACCATCTGCACTGCTGACGCGCCCCTGCCGCTGCCGCGCCTCGTGGTGGACGAGCCGACGGTATCGATGCGCTTTGCCAAGAACACCTCCCCGTTTGCGGGCAAGGAAGGCAGCATCGTGCAGATGAGCAAGATTCGCGACCGCCTGCACCGCGAGACGCTGCAGAACGTCTCCATCGAGATCGAAGAGGTCGAGCGCGACGACAGCGTGCTGGTAAAGGGGCGCGGCGAGTTCCAGCTCGCCATCCTCATCGAGACGATGCGTCGCGAAGGGTTCGAGCTGTGCGTCGGGCGGCCGCAGGTGATCTTTCGCATGGAGAACGGCACGCGCCTGGAGCCAATCGAGCATCTCACCGTCGACTGTGGCGACGCCTACACCGGCATCGTTACCGAGAAGCTGGTGCGCCGGAAGGGGCGCCTGCTGGCGATGTCCAATCACGCCACGGGGAGGGTGCAACTGCAGTTCCGCATCCCGACCCGTGGGCTGATCGGCTACCGTCCCGAACTCCTCACCGACACGCGCGGCACCGGCATCATGAACTCGTACCTGGCCGGATACGATCCGTACCAGGGTGACTTTACCCCGCGGCCCACCGGCTCGCTGGTCTGCGATCGACAAGGCGCGGCGGTGCCGTACGCAATCTTCAATCTGGAGCCGCGCGGCAGGATGTTCGTCCGCCCGGGCGATCCGGTTTACGAGGGAATGATCGTCGGCGAGCATAATCGCGGCAACGACCTGTTTGTAAACATGTGCAAGATCAAGAAACTGAGCAACATGCGCGCCGCCGGGAAGGACGACGCGGTAACGCTCGCTCCCGTTACGCCCTTGGCCCTGGAGGCCGGGTTGCAATTCATCCGCGACGACGAGATGGTCGAGGCGACGCCGAGCTCGCTGCGCATGCGCAAGATCACGCTCAACGCGTAGTAGCGCCGGGTCGTGGCGAAGCACGTATCGCCCTTCGAACCGGCGCGCAACACCGATGCAACGGCGAGTTGGCGCAGAACCGAGAAGTCCTGCCTACGGCAGCACCAGCGTCCGTGCTTCGCGGACGAAGAACTCCTTGCACTCCACCCAATCGAAGGGCTGGAGCATGCGCGGCATCGGTTCCGCTTCCGCGTCTTCGAAATAAGTCAGGCTGGTGACCACCTGATACGGGTTGAGCCGCCCGAGTCCGTATTTTCGCGGCAGCATGGCCAGGCATTCCTTCAGAACGGGACCGGTCTGAAGGATCGCGAAGAGGTCGACGAAGTCCTTGCGGCTGCCGCGATTGGTGACCGCCAGAAGCTTCATCAAGGCGATGTCCCGGCGATCGGCTACGCTGAAGAACGAATACGGCGCCGCGCGAAACAGGAACGGATCGTCGATCTGAAAGAACGACAGCCGGACGCCGCTCAACAGAACGCTGAGCGTGCGCTCACCGGATTGCAGCGTCTCGCACGGGCCGACTTCCGCCAGTTTCTTGAAGAGGGAAGCAGCGTTCATGCCGTGCGTACGGAAGAAATCGAAGTCGTCCGAGACTCTGTGACCGAGCTGCAGAGCCAACCCCGTCCCTCCCGCCAGAATCCAGCCGGAGATCTCAGTGCCGCCGTGGATCGTCAGGGAGGCCAGGAGGTCGTGGCTGGCGTCCGGGAGCGTTTCCTGGTGCATCGGATACCTTCCAGCTTCAGAATTGCGCCCCAGAGTGCGCCAACCTTGGGCGATAGCGTTCTGAGGCCCGCGATCGTTACCAGGAACCGGCGCTTCCCCATGACCGTTGCAAGCCCGCGCACATCGCGCAGATCACCGTAGTGAATGACCCGTGCGACTACCCACGCGGGGTACTCATCGAGATCGGTGGAAACCAGCGGACGATCCCAGAACAACCTGCCGAGACGCTGCACGACGCGATCCCTGGAATCCGTCACCTGCGCTCCGTGCATCGCCCTGCGAGGATAGCACAGACACCGACATTTACCGTGCAGACAACGATATCCGAGTCGACGGGGAGATCTCGCGCCGGCTCAGGATAGTCCCAGCTCGCGCAGGCGAGCGGAGTCACCCAGGTGGAAGCCGTTGGCGAGCAAGCGGCGCTGCAGCTCGCGGCGATTCACCTCCTTCACCGTCGTGTTCGACTCGATCGCGAGCGCCGCCGCTACGCCGGCCGCCTGGCCGAGCACCATGACCAGCGGTCGGGCGCGCATGCCGGTCGGGTCGTGCCCGCGGCGGATGTAGGCGGCGCCGCGCCCGACCACCAGCAGATTGTCGACGCCCCGCGGCAACAGGCAACGGTACGGCACATCGCAGCCCTCCTGCGCCCCAGCGTGCGGCGGGCGCCCCTCGTGGACGTTCACGAACAGCACGTCGTCGAAGCGCGCGCCGCGCTCGTGATCCTCGACCGTCAGGGTGTATTCGCCGTCGATGCAGGGGCCGCCCCGGGCGCCTACCACGGGCGACAGATGTAGCGCGTAGGCTCCCTGGAACTCGGCCGCGCTCTGCCGCAGCCGCTCGACACACTCCAGCGCGAACCGCCGCATCAGAGTCTCCGCCTGCGTTACCTGCGTGCTGTCGCCGGAGTCGATCGCCCCTTGCAAGGTGATCGACACCCCGAGCACACCGTCCATCCCGCGTCCGACTGAGGCCCGCAGCGTCACTTCGCCGCCGCCGTCGACATGCGCGCGCTGCATGGGCGGCAACTTGGCGTTGATTGCGGTCCGGTTGAGCGCGTCGCCCGCGTCGGACCGGTCGATGCCGTTGACCAGCAGGTAGATGCCCATGTTGTTGTGGAGCGGGTCCCCTTCGTTGCTGCCGGGGCGAACGATCTTCGAGCCGGCCCAGGAAGGGTTGGGCGCCACCTCGCGAATCATCGGGCATCCGGCGCGCGCGGCGACCGCCGCGTCTCCGGTGGCGTCGATGACCACGCGCGCCCGTACCGCCTGCCGGCCGTTCTTGTTCTCCGTGAACAGGCCCGCCACCCGCGGCTCACCGCCGTCGGCGGGCACCACGATAGGATCGGCGATGGTCGTGCCGAGCAGCAGGGAGACCCCGGCCTCGGCCATCATCTCGGCCGCGACCGCCGAGACCAGCAGCACGTCCTCGGCATAGTTGCTGCGTGCCGGTTCCGCATCTGCGCCGATCGGGTCTACCCGGCGGGCCGCTACCCGCTCCAGCAGCTCCTTGGGAATGCCGTGGATGCCGCCGATCAGCGTCACGTCCGCTTCACCGGCAAAGCTGCCGCCGACCACCATGCCCGGTCCCATGTTGCCGCCAAGAGCGCCCAGGCGATCGATCAGCAGCGTGCGCAGCCCGGCGCGCCCGCAGCGCAACGCGGCGAACATGCCGGCGATCCCCGATCCCGCCACCACCACGTCGACCTCGGCAGCAACCGGAACTCGACGCTGGGGCTCGACCGCGAACCGCTGGCCGGTCGTCGTCCGAACGAAAGAGGCCATCACAATCATGATGACACGTCCGTCGATCGAGCGCTCGACGACGATGAACGCTCCGCATTCAGAGGCGCATGTTCCCGAATGCGAGCAATCCCACCAGAAAGGTATCCGCCGGCAGGGTATTTCGCACATCGCGCCAGTCCTTTGCGGCTTGGTCCGCCTGATCGATCAGGTCAAGAACGTCCCGGCGCGAGAATCGCTGAGCCGTATTGTAGTCCGCCTCATGGCGGGCCTGCTGAAGGTCCACGAATGCTTCCGCGACCTGCATGAGCTTCGGCGGGAGCGGCTGCCCGTTCAGTCCGGGGTTGAGCTTCGGCGAGACGCTGTCCGTCGCGAACTGCTGCGCCACCGTGTTCATGTTGCTGTGGGAAAATGCGCGCCGGAGGCAATTGCGGATGGGATGTCGCGGCGCGGCGATCATGCGATTCACGGCTTCGTCGACCAGCATGTGAAAGATCGCGTAGTATGCAGCAGAGACGCCCCGCCGGAGGCTTGCCTGCAAGGGCCGGCGTGGCTCTTTGGTGGCAAGATGGCGGGCTTGGCGCAAGAGATCGTGGTGAAGGCTCATAGCGGCTCACTCGGACTCCGATAGCCCGCTAAAACGAACGTACACCCAATGTGCCTCGCGGCGAACCAGATCGCGGACCGAAGCGCGCACGATGTCCCTTAACCGGGCGCGCGTCTCGGCGTCGACATCTTCGTGTGCGAGGGTAACCCACACCCATACGGCGGGTTCCTCTGTCACGTCAGGTCCCGCTTCGACGCGCCACGAGCTAACTGGAGTAGGAAGATCCTGCAGATTACTGAGCTCCGACTCGATATCTGTCGTAATCATACTCATGCCTCAGCCTACCCAACATTTCCGACGCCGTCACTCGCTGGCCCCACCCCGCCGGACCGACCGAGAACGCGCGCAGCACTCGGCCTGGCCGACCTGTGCATCGGCCTGCGCACCGGCGCTCCGCACCGCTGCAGCGGCGAGCTGGCTCAGCACGTCCTGGAAGTGATGGTCGCCCTCGATCGGTCGGCCGAGGCGCGTACTCAGATCGAGATCGACTACCGCCCGGACCGCCCTGCCCCGCTGGCGGCGGCGACCTGAAATATCCGATTCACCGCCGCATGGGTACCGTGGTTCGCGGACAAAACCCCTTGCATTGCTCCCAGTGGGAACGGCTTGGGCGTGCGCGGCACCGGCTCGGCTTGATCGACGCTGAATGAACTGCCGCACGCACCCACGGAAAACCATGTCAGACTTCAGCCGTGGGTCAGTTTGAGTCTCCCCGTTCCTATAGGTATCGAGAGTCTTCGGGAGGGCTTGCTCCGTAGTCGGCGTCCATCGTCGCAACTTAGACTGTCCTCCTATCCTTGCCTCCCCTTGACCGCACGTCACATCGATGGTCGCGACAGCGGGGCCGACGTCTCGGCGGCGCTAATCGAGACTCAGATCAAGTTCCTGACGTAGACATCAGGGACGATTGCGTGTCGGGGCGGGAGCACAGCCTCGTACAACTTGTAATCGATTCCGGACTGATTGGTGCCCTTGGTAACGGTCACGGCGTTCGAATCGTAGCTGAGTCTTGACGAGCCTTTCGCAATGCAGGATATGCAGAATCAGGTCTGTCGCATGCATTGCGGCCTCCATTTAGCAGTCTCGAATTGGATGCTACCCGACAGGCGCGTCAAGCACCAGCGCATCCCGTCGTTACGGTGGCTTGAGGACATGACTACCTCACAACGACGAGCGCACGTCGTCGAGCCAGCCCCGCGCCCTGGTCGCCCCCTCGGTGAGGATCCCGAAGTCCCCGGTGGCCAGCACGAACAGAAAGCCGTCCCGCAGGTGCTGTTCGGCCTCCTCGCCGCCGGCGGCGATGCCGGGGAAGCGCCCGAGCTCCAGGCAGATGTCGCGGACCTGAAGCTGCATGCGCGCCTGCGCTGCCTTGTCCACCCCCGGACCGAGGGACTTACCCAGGTCGCTGGGTCCGATCATGCAACCGTCGACGCCCTCGACGCTCAGAATCTCGTGTGCCGATGCCACCGCCTCTTTCGTCTCGATCTGCACCATCAGGCAGATCTCGTCATTCGCGGCGTCGCCGTAATCGTCACCGTAGCTCAGGTAACCGGTCGGCGCTCCACTGGAGCGCCTGCCCCGCGGCGGATAGCGCACCGCCTGAGCGGCAGCTTCAGCCTCCTCCGGCGAGTTGACCATCGGCACGATCACGCTGAGCGCCCCCCGGTCGAGCACGCGGCCGATGGCGGCATAGTCGTTGCCCTGGACGCGTACCGATGGCGTCGCCACGCCCAGGCAGATGTGATGGAACGCCTGCAGAGCCGCGTCGTCGGTCCACATGCCGTGCTGCATGTCCACCTGGACGAAGTCGAACCCGGCCAGGGAGAACATCTCCCCGACCACCGGACAGCCCAGCGCCAACTCCGCGCCGACCACCGCCTCTCCGGCGTGCATCTTCCGTTTCATCGTGTTCGCTTTCATGGGATTTGTGCCTCGTTTGGTAAGCAGGTGCCGTACAGCATACACGTGGGCTGCCGGCTCGCTTCTACCCCCCGCCTTGCCTTCGACCGCACCCCGCATCAGGGTGCGCCATCAGGGTGAAAACGGGGAACGCCAGGACCGGCTTGGCTCGAGCGGGGTGCTCGACGAGCGCTGACGGCGGCCATGACTGAAAGCGTGGGCGATCGCCGTGCCATGCGGATCGGCGTGGCCGCCATGCTGGCCGCGACCGCCGTGTGGATGATGATCCCCATCCTGGTGAAGGTCGCGCTGCGCGCCTTCGATCCGGTCGTGATCTCCGCGGTCCGGCTGCCGATGGCTACGGTGCTGCTCGCCCTTCTCCATCGCGCGCGCGGCGGGCGCCTGCGCGACCTGGCGCCCTGCACCGGCTGGCACCTGCTCGGGGGCATCGCCTTGGGCGTCAACTATCAGCTCTACGCGCTGGGGATGAGCCTGACCACGGCCGGGGCGGGGACGGTGATGATCCAGGTGCAGATCGTCACCCTGGTCCTGCTGGCGCGCTGGGTCCTCGGGGAGCGCCTGTCCGCGGTCAAGCTGGCGGCGATCGCCTGCGTCATCGCCGGCAGCGGGCTGCTGCTGGCGGCGCCGGGCGCGCTCGACGAGCTGACGACGGGTTCCTATCGAGCCGGCAATCTCGTGATGATCGCCGCCTCGGTCGGGTTCGGGATCTACGGACTGGTCAGCCGCGCACTGGCCGGCGGCCACGGGCCGGGACGCGGCGCCGCGCTGAAGATCGCGGTACCGATCCTGGCGATCGCCTCCGCCGTGAACCTGTGCCTGCTGCCGTTCGCTCGCCGGCCGGATTCGGTGTCGCTCGAGGCGGCGGCCGCGCTGGCGGCGCTGGGCGTGATCGGCACGGCGGCCAACTACGCCCTCATGACCTTCGCCTTCCGGCGCCTGTCCGCGGCGACGGCGGGGACCATCACCGCGCTGACCCCGCCCGGCGTGATCGTGCTGGCCGCGCTCACCCTGGGCGAGCCGGTTCCGCTGTCCGTGGTCGCCGCCGCGGCGGTCGTCACCGGCGCCCTGCTGGTCTTCATGTGGGACGAGCGGCGCGCGGCCGGACCAACGCGAACGCGCGGCGAGCCATGACCCGGGGGCGATTCAGGCGGTGCCGCCCTCGTAGCGCAGCAACCCGCGCCTGAAGACCAGCACGGACAGCAGCGCGGTGCCCGCAACCCCGGCGCCGAACCCCAGCACGTGCCGGTCGAACCCGCCCCAGAGCATCGACGCCGGCAGCGCCGCGCTCACCAGCGCCGGCAGCAATACGGTCGCCGCGACCCGCACCGCTGGAGGAAGGACCGTCGGCGGGTAGCGGGAGAGGTTCAGCACCTCCAGATAGGGCATCTGCAAGCCGTCCACTTTCTCGAGCCAGAACGCCAGACAGATCACCAGAAACCAGAGGCTGTAGTTGCCGATTCCCGCCAGGACCAGCATGACCAGATAGCCGGCAACGCCCCCGGGTGAAGGCCACCCCTCCCCGGCCCCGGCTCCGGCGACCACTCCGGCGGCCACCAGGAACACGCCAAGGAGAACGGTCAGCGCGTTCATCACGATCAGCCGGCGACACGAGACCAGGAACCGCGTGTTCACCGGCGTGATCAGATCGTAGTCCAGATCGCCGTTCCGGATGCGATCCTGGAGACTCGGCAGGTTGCGCATGAACAGCCCGTGCACGATCCCCCGAATGATCTCGAAGGTGCCGGCGAGGGCGAGGATGTTGGCGTAGGTCCACCCCCGAATGCCGTCCGTCTGGCTGTAGATCAGGCTGTAGAATGAAATGGACAGGACGAGGCTGGCGATGCTCTCTCCGGCGCGCGCCAGGAAGGCGACGCGATACGCCGTGTCGGCTCGGACGCTCGCCTTGAGCACCGCCGCGAAGACGCCGATGGCGCTAAGCGGCGACATTCGTATACCTGCGCAGGCCCGACCGGGTGAGCGTCCACGCGACGACCAGCAGCACTACCCCCCACAGCAATTGGCCCAGGAGGACCGGATGCGCAGGGGTGCTCCCCGCCAGCAGCGTCGCGGGAGCGAAGATCAGGTAGTAGAATGGTGTCAGCGCCAGGACCGACTCCACATCTGCCCCGAGCAGATGGAGCGGGATCAGACGGCCGGACAGCACACTCGCCGCCAACTGTACAGTGAAGTAGACGCCCGCGACATCGTCGATCCAGAACGACAGTGCCGACACCGCTACGGAGAGCAGGAACCTGACCACGAAGGCGCCACAGAGGGCCAGAATCGCGTAGCCCAGGTGCTCCGGGCTCACCCATGCGCCGGCGACGAGCAGCGCCGCGATGAGCAGCACCAGACCGGGAGCCTTGGCGATGAGCTGCCCGGCACGCATGCCGACGGCGGTCCCGAACCAGACGGTCCCCAGCGGAGCGCCCACCAGCGCTTCCAGCTCAACCTGACCGCCCCGGATGCGTCCCGCCAGCCGCCACTGAAAGTTGTCCGAATCCGTGACCTGATCCACCAGCGCGACGGCGAGGAAGTACGCCAGCAGGGCCAGGCGCTCGGAGCCGCTGCGCGCCCCGTGGATCGACCACCACACGAAGGTGAGCATCAGGCTCGGCAGAAGCGACATTCCGAAGCCGATCAGATAGTCGGCCCGATACGCCATCGACTGCGTCACCAGCGCCTTCGTCAGGCCCCACATCACCCGCGGCGCCTCGCGGACCGCCACGGCCATGCGCCACAGAGGGTTCATCCAAAGCGCCGGTACAGTTCCTGCAGCGCCTCCTCGGCGCTCGGCACGTCGGTACGCACGTCCTGCACGTCACGCGTCTCGGTGACCGCCATCAGCACCCGTCGCACCGCGTGCGGGTGCACGGCAAGCTCCAGCTCGTCCGGCGTGTTCGTGATGACGCGGGCATCGGGTAGCGGCCCTTCGCTCAGCCGGCGCCCCTTCACCTTGATGCGCACGGCCTCCCGCGCCGCGGCGACCACGTCGCGCAGCATCCCGTCGTACACCAGGCGGCCCTCCCTGATCAGCAGCACGCGCCGGGCGATGCGGGTGATGTCCGCCAGGTTGTGCGAGGTCAGCACCAGCGCGGCGTCGCGTCCCAAGCCATCCGGTTGGTCGCTGCCCAGGAAGTCGTGGAGGGCCTCACGCGTGCGGTGGTCCACTCCCACGGTGGGCTCGTCCAGGAACACGACGCGCGGAGCGTGCAGCAGTCCCCCCATCAGCTCCAGCTTGGTGCGCGTCCCGAACGACAGCTTCCGCACCTGCGTCTGCAGGTCGCCGGCAACCCCCAGCAGCTCGGCCAGCCGCGCCGTGCGCCCGGCGTGCTCGGCCGCATGCAGACCGTACAGCGCGTACAGCAGCTCGAAGTTGTCGTTCGCGGTGAGCTCCGGCCACAGGCGCACGCGGCCCGCCAGCACCAAGCCCATCTGCCGGCGCACCGCGATGCGGCGCCGGATCGGCTCCGTCCCGAGCAACTCCACGCGGCCGGCGGAGGGGCGCAGCAGGCCGCACATCAGCTTGACCAGCGTGGTCTTGCCGGCGCCGTTGGCGCCCAGTACGGCCACGCGCTCTCCGGGGTGTATCGAAAAGGACACGCCATCCACCGCCCGCACCATCCGGTACCGGCGCCGGACCAGATGGCGAAGCGTACTCAACCGGCCGCTCGGCTTCTGCGCGACCCTGAAGTCCTTGGTGACCGAGCGCGCCTCGACCACGTACGAGCTCATCGAACGGCACCTCCTGGTTGATCCGGCCTCGGTTGAGGGCGAACCGCCAGATTGCCACGCGGGAACGGCACGCTACAACGGCCGGCGTTACACTGAAGTACACTGAACGATACCAGCGGCGTGGTGACCGAGCGCGAAGACACCTGGGGGTGACCGCTACGTCAGCAAGGAGCGTTTGCCGAGTTCCGTGTTCGATGTGAAGATTCGTCGTATGCTGTCTCCTCCGTTTTCCGAGCTCCTGAAACTCCCCGCCGGCGAGCGAGCCGAGCTCGCGATGGCTCTTTGGGACAGCCTCTCTGCCGACGAACGCGAACCCGAACTGAAGTTGAGTCCGGACGAGGCCGCGGAACTCGATCGCCGATGGAGGGAACACGTCGAGGGCCCGGATTCTGCCGTACCTTGGGATGAAGTGCGCCGGAAGCTACTGGATCGCGAGTGAGGCGACGCATCGACTTCCGGCCTCAAGCTGAGGCCGAAGCCGTTGAGACGCGGGATTGGTACGAGGGCCGGCGGCGCGCGCTACTAACCAGCTATCCCAGCCCGATGTCCCGGAGGTACTCCCTGGTCCGCTTGGCGATGGGAAACGGCGCACCGGGCGCCGGCGGATACATGTCCTGCTCCACCACCCCGAAGCCGTCGTAACCGATGCGATGCGCGACGTCGCGGAGCCGCTCGAAGTCGACCTCCCCCTCGGACGGCTCGCAGAACATCCCCTGCGCGACCGCCGCCGCGAACGGCGTCCCGTCCCGCAGCACCTGTTCGCGCAACTCGCCACGGATGCTCTTCAGGTGCAGGTACGGTATGCGCTCGTGATGCTTCTCGAAGAACGCGATCGGATCCCCGCCGGTGTAGGCGTCGTGACCGGTGTCCAGGCAGAGCATGACCGACGGATCGGCGTCCGCGAGCAGGCGCTCCATCTGCCGGTGGTTTTCCACGTGCGTATCCGCATGGGGGTGGAACACCACCTGCAGTCCGTAGCCCGCGGCACGTTCCTGGGCGCGATTCGCGGTATCGATCAGCCGGGCCCACGCCGCGTCGTCCAGTTCCTTGGGGCGCTCACGCTCCCCAGTGTGCAGATTCGTATACACATCGTCGATGAGCACGATGAAGCGCGCGCCGAGCTTCTGGAACGGCCCGGACACGTGGTCGATGTCGCCGAGCACCTGGTCGGCGGCGCCCTCCTCCTCCAGGTGATGCATGATGAAGCCGCCGCAGAGCTTCAGGGAACGTTTCTCAAGCTCCGCCTGCAGCACGTCGGTGTCCGTCGGCAGGTAGCCGATCGGCCCCAGCTCCGTCCACTCGTAGCCGGCCTCGGCCGCCTCATCCAGATACTGCTCCCAGGGCGGTTGTTTCGGATCCGACGGAAACCAGACACCCCACGAATCCGGCCCCGTCCCTACGGTAATTGCCATGTGACGCCATTATAGTTCGGCGTGCGCGCGCGCCGCCACGGGTCGGCCTCAATCCACCTCGATCCAGAGCTGATTGACTCCGCGCAGCGCCACTCCCTCCCGGTACTCCGGTTCCACGGCCAACCGCATCGACGCATACCGATCCAGTAGACCTGCCAGCGCCATGCGCGTCTCCATGATCGCCAACGGACCTCCGAGACAGTAGTGCACACCCCGGCCGAACGACAGGTGGCTGTTCCCGCGCCTGCCAATGTCCAGCGACTCGGGATCGTCGAACGCCTCCGGATCCCGGTTCGCTGCACCAAGCACCGAAATCACCACGTCGCCCGCACGTATGCGCTTGCCGCCGACCTCCACGTCCTCACGCGCCCCACGCCCATCGAGCTGCACCGGACTGTCGTACCTCAGAAGCTCATCCACCGCGGAATCCAGCAGCTCCCGGTCTTCCCTCAGACGCTGGAGCTGCTCAGGGTTCCTCAGCAGTGCCAGCACGCCGTTGCCGATCAGGTTCCGCGTCGTCTCGTTCCCCGCCACCAGGATCAAGCGCATCACCGCCAACATCTCCTCATGCGTCAGCCGCTCTCCCGCTTCCTCCGCCATCATCAGCGCGGTCACCATGTCATCCCTCGGCTCGATCCGCCGCTCGGCGATGATCCCCTCGAAGTATGCGGACACCTGCTCGGCAGCCCTCTCGATCGCCTGCACCTGCTTCCCGCCAAGTATCGGATCGACGGTCAGCGCCAGCGTGTTCGACCACCTCTCGAATACGCCCATGTCTTCCGATCGCACGCCGAGCATCTCCGCGATCACCGTTATCGGCAGCGGGTATCCCAACGCCCCGATCACGTCGAACCGGCGCTTTCCCGCGACCTCATCCAGCAGCCGATCGGTGATCTCCTGAACGCGCCCGCGAAGCCGGCCGACCGCCCTCGGCGTGAACGCCTTGGATACCAGCGCCCGCACCCGCGTGTGCTCCGGGGCATCCATGTCGAGCAGACTCAGCGGTATCGTCTTCACCAGGACCCGGTCGCCGCTGCCGAACCGCTTGTCGTCCCGCAACACCGTCTCCACATCCTCGTACCTCGTCAGCGCCCAGGCTTTCACCAACCTCATCCGGTGCACGGGATCCTTGCTGCGCAACTCCCGGTAGATCGGATACGGATCCTGCCTCAACTGCGGCGACAGCAGGTCGTAGGCGACGCCCGATTCCCGCCGCTCCCATGCGACCAGCAGTCTGCCGACGGTCGACTTCAGCCACTCGGTCATCGGACCGCTCCCGATACGGACCCTGCGGCACCGGGCACCGGCACGCTGCCGGGCACCGGGACGGTGCTTCCGGTCTGGAGCGACCGCAGCGCCGCCTCCGCCAGCTCCAGCGCTCGCCGGCCGTCGGCGAACGTCACCGACGGCTCCCGGCCAATGGCGACCGCATCGATGAAGTCTGCCAACTCGGCCTGGTAGGCCGCCGCGTAGCGCTCGATGAAGAAGCGCTTCAGCGGCGCGGGGGATCCGGCGCCGGCCGCCGTGAACAGCCGTGCTTCGTCATCGAGCCGGTTGCCGGAGCAAACCATGCCGAGCGAGCCATGCACCTCCAGCCGCTGGTCGTAGCCGTACGCGGCCTGGCGGGAACAGTTGATGTGGCACTGCACGCCGGAGGCGGTCGACATCATGACCATGGCGGTGTCGACATCGTCCAGGTCGCCGATCGCCGGGTCAACCAGCGCGCTGCCGATCGCGGTGATCGACGTGGGCTCCTCCCCGAGCACGAAGCGGGCGAGGTCGAAGTCATGGATCATCATGTCCCGGAACAGCCCGCCGGACACGCGCAGGTAGGCCGCCGCCGGCGGCTCCGGGTCGCGGCTGCTGATGATCACCTGATGGATCGCGCCGATGGCACCGCTCGCGGCCAGATCGCGCACCCGGCGGTGGGTCGGGTCGTAGCGGCGGTTGAAGCCGATCTGGATCGGCACCCCCGTATCGCGCACGGCCTGCCAGCACTGTTCCACGCGCGCCAGGCTCAGATCGATCGGCTTCTCGCACAGCACCGCCTTGCCCGCGTTGGCGGCGGCGACGATCAGGGACACGTGCGTGTCGGTGGACGAGGCGATCAGCACCGCGTCGACGTCGGCGCCGAGCGCGGCAGCGGCGTCCGGCACGGCCGCTGCTCCGTGCCGCGCGGCGACCGCCGACGCGACGGACGCCACCGGGTCGTATACGTACGCCAGCCGGGCGTCGGGTCGCGCGGCGAGGTTGGCTGCGTGCATGGCGCCGATCCGCCCCGCCCCCAGGAGTGCGAAGTTGACCATAGGCCGATCGTAACGCAAGCGAAGATGAGAAACGTCGCGGGTCAGAAGCTGCGGAGTCCGACTCTCCGACTCGACCAACAACCACGCCCACGTAAACTTGCAAGTTGTGCAAGCAATGGATACGCTTGTACCTGTTGAACCGCAAGCACCGAAGAGTCCTTGCCGCCGTGTTCACCGACCCGGTATCGGGCACCCTCGAGTGGGCGGCGCTTGAGGGACTGCTCCTCGCCGTTGGTGCACGGCCGATAGAGGGGCGAGGCTCACGGGTGCGGTTCGAGAAGGATGGCGAGGTCGAGACGTTTCACCGGCCACACCCTACGAAGGAGGCCAAACGCTACCAGGTTCGCGCTGTCCGTGCGTTCCTGCAACGGATCGGAGTGACCCCATGAGCAACACCATGACTTACAAGGGCTATTCGGCCCGGATCGAATACGATAGCGATGACGAGATCTTCACGGGACGGATCGCGGGAATTCGCGATGGCGTCGGTTTTCATGGCGATTCGGTGAGCAGTCTCCGAGATGCCTTTCACGAGGCCGTCGAGGATTACCTGGAGACGTGCGCCAAGATCGGCAAAGCGCCGCAGAAGGCATACTCCGGCCGGGTGATGTTCCGAGTCAGCCCTGAGACTCATCGCAAGGCTGCCGTGGCGGCAGAACTGTCCGGCAAGACTCTGAATCAGTGGGCGGCAGAGGTCTTGGACCAAGCTGCGCGGTTGCGCGCCGTGGACGGCTTGGCTGAATTGAACGACGAGGTGCCTGACAGCGCCGAGCAACTCGACTCGGAGATCGCTCGCGGGGCGACAGAAGAGTAAGCGTATTCATGGACGCGAACATCCGCGTGGTCGCTGTCGCGTCCCGGTAGCCGCTACCCGCCCAGGAACAGCCGGCCTACCCGCTCGTCCCGCAGAAGGTCGTCGCCACGCGCGGCCAGCGCCAGCTCTCCCGACACCAGCACGTAGCCGATGTCCGCGAACGCCAGTCCCTTGCGCGCGTTCTGCTCGACCATGATGATCGTCTTGCGGTCGTTGTCGCGCAGATCGGCCAGCAGCTCGAACACCATGTCGATGAAGCGCGGTTCCAGACCGATCGACGGCTCGTCCACCAGCAGCACGTCCGGGTCCATGACCAGGGCGCGCGAGATCTCCAGCAGGCGGCGCTCCCCGCCCGACAGCACGCGCGCCGGCTGCGCGCGCCGCTCGGCCAAGCGCGGATAATTGTCGAGCACGCCGCCGACGGCGGCCCGCACGGCGGCCTTGTCGCTCATCAGATAGGCGCCCATCTGCAGGTTCTCCTCCACCGTCATGTCCGGGAACACCGAGTTGTCCTGCAGGATGTAGGCGATGCCCGCCTCCCGCAGCTTGTCGGTGGCGCGCATGCGGGTGATGTCGCGGCCCTCCTTGCGGATCGTGCCGCCCATGATCGTGGTCATGCCGTAGATCGAATGCAGCACCGTCGACTTGCCGGCGCCGTTCGGTCCGATCAGGCACAGCGACTGCCCGCGTCCGACCTGCAGGTCCACGCCGTGCAGGATCTCCATGCGGCCGTACCCGGCCACGAGCCCCTGGACGCTGACGAAGTCGTCCCCGCCGGCGAGCTCGTCCAGCGTCTCCCGCGCGACGCCTCGCTCGATCAGCGAGGCGCTTTCGCGCGCCACCTGCTCCACCGATACCGCGGCGCCCGGATCCCCCTCGCCATAGCCGGAGACGCCGCCGCCCGGGGTCGGCCCGGTGTCCGTCACTGCGCCCGGAGGTACGCGTCCAGGACGCGCGGGTCGTTGCGGACCTGCTCGGGCGTGCCGGACGCGAGCAGGCCGCCGTGGGCCAGGCAGTAGATGTGCGTCGCGAGGTTCATGATCACCCGCATGTTGTGCTCGATGACCAGCAGGGTGACCCCCATCTCCGCGTTGGCCTTGATCAGCCGGTCGATCATGCCGTTGATCAGGGTCGGATTGATGCCCGCGGTCGGCTCGTCCAGCAGCAGCATCTTGGGAGCGCGCATCAGCGCCATCGCGAACTCCAGCAGCTTCTGCTGGCCGAACGACAGGCTGCCCGCGCCGTGTTCGCGCTGCGCATGGAGGCCGGCGAACTCCAGCAGCGAATCGGCGCGCTCGGTCACGGCGGCGGAGATCCGGCGCAACAGCCGTCCGCCGCCCGCCGTGAGGGGCGCGGCGGACACCTGCATGTTCTCCAGGCAGCTCATGCCCCGGTAGACGCGGGTCTGCTGGAAGGTGCGCAACAGGCCGAGCCGGGCGATGCCCGGCACCGTCATCCGCTCCACGCGGGTACCGTCGAAGGTCACCGTCCCGCCGTCCACCGGGTGCTGGCCGACGATGCCGTTGAACAGCGTGGTCTTGCCGGAGCCGTTCGGCCCGATCAGTCCGTACACCGCGCCGGCCTCGACGCCGATGGTGATGTTCCGGTTGGCCTCTACGCCGCCGAACGACTTGCTGACGCCTGCGACCTGCAGCAGGGCGCTCATGCTCCCCTGCCCGCGTCCAGCGCCACGGTCCCGCGGCGCTCCCTGAACCAGCCCAGAATCCCGTTCGGCAGGAACATCACGATCACCACGATCAGCAGCCCCATGGCGACCCGGTGCCAGCCCAGCAGATAGGTCCAGAACAGCTCCTGCGTGACGTGGAACACTATCGCCCCGAGCACCGGCCCCCACAGCGATCCGCGTCCGCCCATGATCGCCATCAGGATCATCCACACCCCGAACGTGGCGCCGGAGAACGCGATGTCGAGCGGATCGATGAAGCCGATGAAGTTGCCGTAGGCGCCGCCGGTGAGGGCGAGGAAGAACGCGGCCACCGACCAGGCAACGACCTTGCAGCGGGTGGTCGGCAGCCCCATCGCCTCCGCCTTGTCCTCGTCGTCGCGGATGGCGTTGAGCAGCAGCCCGAATCGGCGGCGATACAGAATCTGCAGCACGACGAAGCAGATGACCGCCACGACCAGGAAGTAGAAGCTGAAGAACCGGTTGTGACTCCCCAGCGCCTCCGGGAACAGGGGCGTCACCAGCCCGGAACCGGCGCCGAGCCAGTCGATGCCGCTGACGATCTCGCCGGCGGCGACGGCCAGTCCCAGGGTCCCGATCGCGAAGTAGTGCCCGCGAAGCCGCAGAATGCTGCTCCCCAACAGGATCGCCAAAACCACCGCGACGACCGCCCCGACCGCTACGCCGAGCCCCAGACCGCCGAGGTACTGGAGCGGCTCCAGGCGAGAGGCGGCGCTGCCGGCGACCTCCGCGTACTGGTCCACGTCGAAGAACAGCGCGCGCTGGACCACGGCGCTGGCGTACATCCCGGCACCGAAGAACACCACGTTGCCGAACGAGTTGTACCCCATCTGGCCGCCGACGGTGTCCCAGGTCAGCGCCAGGATCACCAGCACCCACAACACCGCCATCTGTGACTGGAACTGCGGTGCGACGAACGGTCCCGCGATGCCGGCCGCCAGCAGCACCACCGGCCCGATGCCCCGGAGGTTCACCGCAGCACCTGGCGCCGGCGGCTGAGCAGGTAGCTGCGCACGAGCAGGATCACCACCAGCAGCGAGAACACGAACGCCGTCTGGAACTCCACGCCCAGGCTGAAGCCCGCGAAGTTCTCCGCCACCCCCAGGGCGGCTCCGGCCGCCGCCACGGCGGCGACGTTGCCCAGCCCCGCCACCACCACGATCATGAACGACCGCACCGTGTAGGTGATGCCGATGAAGGGATGGATCACCCACACCATCGCGACCAGGGCGCCCGCCACCCCGCACAGCGCCGCGTTCAGGGCGAAGGCCAGCGCGTAGACACGGTCGGTGCGCACGCCCACCAGGCGCGCCGCGCGCGCGTTCTGGGCCGTCGCCCGGATCGCCCGCCCGGCCCGGCTGCGGCGCAGGAACAGCACCAGCACCGCGGCCGCGGCCAGAGCCACCGCGAACGCAACCAGCTTGGCGTTCCCCAGGACCACGCTGTCGCCGAGCAGAAAGGTCGAATCCAGCTCGGCGTTGGCGTTCCGCAGGTCGGCGCCGAACACCTGGTTCATCACCTGCTGCAGCACGATCGACAGGCCGAACGTGGCCAGCAGCGACACGAACAGGTCGCGGTCGACGAGACGGAACACCACCGCGCGGTACAGCGCCCAGCCGACCACGAACAGGACCGCCCCCGACACCGGGATCCCGAACAGCGGATGGATGCCCAGGGTCGACAGCAGCCAGGTGACGTAGCCGCCCAGGATGACCAGCTCGCCCTGCGAGACGTTGATGATGTTCATCACCCCCCACACCAGCGCCATACCGTAGGCGGCGAGGGCGAAGATGGCGCCTACCAACAGCCCGTCCAGGAGCAACTGCACCGACAGCGATCCCGATTGCAGCAGCAGCGGACCGCTCCGTTCGGCCACGGCGTCGGGAACCGGCGCCGAGCCCGGGCGGGGAAACGCCAGCTCATCGGCAGCCCAGGCGGTCGGCGCGACGACCCGGTACTCGCCGTCGCGGATCTGCAGCAGCACCATCGGCTTGGCGATGTTCTTGCCGGTCTCGTCGAAGCGGATGTTGCCGTAGAACGTCTGCAGGTCGGTCGCGGCCAGCGCGGCGCGCACCGCCTCGGTGTCGAACGATCCGGCACGCTGCAGCGCATCGGCCCAGACCATGACCGCGGCCGTGGACTCCGCAGCTTGATACGGCGGGACGTAGCCGTACTCCGCCTCGAACCGGTCGGCGTAGTCGGCGGCGCTGCCGAACAGGTCGTCGCGGTAGGTCAGCGTCGGCGCCCACTGGGCCGCGCACAGGATGCCCTCCGCACCATCGCCGAACCGCTCCGCGTCGGTGATCTGCGCCGACTCGCAGTGCGTCAGGGCGACGATCGGAGCCGATACCCGCAGCTCCTCGGCCTGACGCACCAGCAGCGCCGCGCCCTTGGAGTGACCGGACACCAGCAGCACGTCCGGGCGCAGCGCCTTGACCTTGATCAGCGTCGCCGTCATGTCGTTGATGTCGCGCGGCAGCTTGTCGTCGATCACCACCCGCATCCCGTGCCGCCTGGCGTCGTCCATCACGCCGGCGCGGATGTCCTGAGAGAACGGATCGTTCGCAGTCGCCACCGCGACCCTGAGCGACGCCGGGTCCTTCGAGCGCGTCTGCGCCTGTTCGGCCGCCAGGTTGATCGCCTCCTGCAGGTACTGCTCGGAGGTGGACAGCACCGCGAACAGGTAGCGGTAGCCCTTGTTGAACAGCGCCCGCGACGCGCCGTTTCCTTCCACCATCGGCACCTTGTGCTGCTCGGTGATGGGGGCGATGGCCGTGGTCAGCCCGGAGCTGTACGGGCCCAGCATGAACCGCACGCCGTCCTGCCGGATCAGGCGCTCTGCCAACTGGGCGCCGCGGGCCGGCGTCGACTCGTCGTCGTAGTAGAGGATCTCCAGGCGGTAGGCCTTGCCGGCAGCGACGACGCCGCCGCGCTCGTTGATCATCTTCACCGCCAGGTCGTAGCCGTTGCGCGTGTGGTGGCCCGCGGTGGTGTACCTGCCGGTCAGCGAGACCGCCGCGCCGAGCACGATGGTGTCGTCCGTGACCCGGGCGAGCACGACTCCGGGCACGAGCAGGAACGCCGCCACCAGCAGCAACGGCAGCGCACCGGAGGCACGGAGACGGAAATACTTGATCCGGCGTTCCATGAAAGTCGCCGTGATAGCAGCAAGACCACGCCGAGAGGTCAAGGGGCGCACGCTTGGCGAACCGGCGCGGACCGCGCAGACTGACGCCACGTGGATCTGACCGGACGGGTCGTGGTAGTCACCGGAGCCAACTCCGGCGTCGGAAGATCGGCCACGGAGCTGCTGCTGGCCGCCGGCGCCGAGGTCACGCTGGTATGCCGCGACCGGGCGCGCGGGGAGCAGGCCCTGATCGAGATCGGACACTCCCATCCCCGTGGTACGGCCACGCTGGAGCTGGCGGACCTGGCGTGCCCGGATGCGGTTCGCGCGCTGGCCACTCGTCTGAGCGGGCGGCTGGACCGGATCCACATCCTGGTGAACAACGCCGGCGTAGCGCTCGATCGACTGGAGACGACGGCCGCGGGATTCGAGTCGACCTTCGCCACCAGCCATCTCGGTCACTTCCTGCTGAGCAATCTACTGCTGGAACGCCTGCAGGGCGGCGGGCGGATCGTGAACGTCAGCTCGACCGTCCATCGCTTCGGCGACCTGCGCCGTGCGCCGCTGGACGAGATTGCCCGCGGCCAGGCGTGGCGAGGAGGATGGCAGGCCTACAGCGATTCCAAGCTGGCAAACGTCCTGTTCACGGTGGAGTCCGCCCGACGATGGAAGGACTGTGGGGTCGCCGCGAACGCTCTGCATCCCGGCGCGCTGGCGACCGGCATCTGGAACCGATACCACGGCGCACTCGGCCTGATTCTGCGGGGGATGGCGATCTTCATGCGCAAACCTGCCGTCGGCGGTAGCGCGGTGCTGGAAGCGATCCGGCGCTCGGAGGACGGTGCGACGTCCGGCCGCTACTTCCACGTCGACGCCGAACGCAGGCCCCGGCGGCAGGCGGGCGATCCCGAACTGGCGCGCGACCTCTGGGAGCGCAGCCTCGCCTGGACCGGACTGGGATAGCGGCCCGACAGCCCCTACCGCTCCCGTTCGCCGGTGATGATGTCCGCGATCTCCTGCTCGGACAGCTCGCCCTTCAGGTAGTCGCCGACCTTGCGGCCGTGGCGCAGGATCGTGTAGCGGTCGGAGACCAGGTACACGTGGTGGATGTTGTGGCTGATGAAGATCACGCCCAGGCCGCGCTCCTTGGCGACCTGCGTATAGCTCAGGACCTTCTCGGTCTCCGCCACCGAGAGCGCCGAGGTAGGCTCGTCGAGGATCAGCAGCGACGCGCCGAAGTGGACGGCCCGCCCGATGGCGACCGATTGGCGCTCACCACCCGACAGCTTGCCGACCGGCTCGGACACCGAGCGGTTGCCCGCCGCGGAGAACTTCTCGATGCCAAGCTCGCCCAGCGCCCGCCGCGTCCGCTCCTCCATCCGGCGCAGGTCCAGGAGCTTGAACATGCCCGTCAGCTCTCTTCCCAGAAAGAAGTTGCGCGCCACGCTCATCAGCGGCACCAGGGCCAGATCCTGATACACCGTCTCGATCCCGAGCGCCCGCGCGTCGCGCGGCGAGCTGATGCTCACCTCCCGGCCCTCGAAATGGATGGTTCCTCCGCTCGGCGGGTACACGCCGGTGAGGATCTTGATCAGGGTGGACTTGCCGGCGCCGTTGTCGCCCAGAAGCGCGGTCACGCAGCCTGCGGGGACGTCGAAGTCCACGTGTTCGAGGGCGGTGACGGTGCCGAAGCGCTTGGCGATGCCCAGCATGCGCACGGTCATGTCGGTGGTTTGCATGTCGGTGGTTTGCATGTCGGTGGTCTGATCCGGTTTCCCTGCCATCGATGTCGCCTCCGTCGCCTACAACCGTCTGCGGATGAACGAGTTGAGCACCGCCGCCCCGACGATGGTCAAGCCGATGATGGTGAGAAAATTGTCGGACGCCGTCAGACGAACGAGGTAGATGCCGATCACCGGAATCTCGCCGATGAAGGAGTTCTGGATGGGCGTGGACAGCAGCACTACGCCGGATCGGAGCGTGGAGATCGTCAGAATGCCCACCAGGCCGCCGATCACGCTGCCGTATCCTCCGGTCAGCAGCGTACCGCCTACCACGGCGGCGGCGATCGCGAACAGTTCCTGCTGCGTGCCGGAGTTGCCCTGTACCCGCCCGAACTGGCTGAACAGCACCACGCCCGCGAACCCCGCAAACATGCCGGTCAGCGCGAAGCCTGCGATCTTGATCCGCTTGACGTTGATGCCCTGTGCCTTGGCGGCCTGCACGTTGCCGCCCACGGCGAAGATCTGGTTGCCGAACCGGGTGCGCGCCAGCACCACCTGCATCACCACCGCCAGGGCGACCATCCAGAACACCGACACCCGCAGGTTGCGGAGCGGGCCGGAGATGCCGTCGCTGAAGTCGCGCAGTCGACCGCTGAATACCGTGTACAGAGAGACTCGTTGCATCTCCTCGCGGGTCGCCTCGAAGGACTGGTTGCCCGAATACAGCGACACCAGCCACAGGAAGATGAACAGCGTACCCAGCGTGGCGATGAAGGACGGGATGCGCGCCGTGGTGACGATCAGGCCGTTCACCACTCCCAGCAGCGAACAGCCGGCCAGCGCCACGATCAGGGCCACCAGCGCCGGCAGCGGCGGGCCGACCTCGATGAAGCTGAACAGCGTGCTGTCTCCCACCGACAGCGTTCCGAAGATGTAGCCGCCCATCGCCAGGATGGCCCCGACCGACAGATCGAACTCGCCGTTGATCATCAGCATCACCACGGTCAGAACGATGATGCCGGTCAGTATGGAGCCGTTCAGGATGCTGACGGGCGTGCGCAGGCTGAAGTTTCCCTTCACGTCGAACAGGAAATAGAACCCGTGGACGACTCCCGGGATGGAGAGGATGCTGAAAAGTGAGAGGAGCAGGACGAGGATCGCCACCGGTATCCCTTCCGGGGTGGAGAGGTAGCCCCTCAGCGCACTGCCGCGCGCCGCAGGTTTCAGAGCCGACGTGACCGCCGGCGAGGCGGGTGTTCCTGCTTCGCTCATGTCACTCTGTCGGATCCGACCGCCCCGGACAGGACTCCGCAGAGCCCTGCCGGGGGACGATCGAAATGGTATTCCCTTAGTTCAGTCCCTCGCTTTCGAGGAAATCATAGAAGGGAGTCGCGGAGTTGGGTCCGAGCGTAAAGAAGATGTTCGTGTCCGGATTGCTGGCGTAGAAGTCGCTGATGACCTGCGAGGATGCAGCGACGTCGTCACTGATGCCGAGCACGCCATTGCTGCCCGCAAGGGCGATGCCGGCCTCCTTCATCGCATCCACGAAACCGTTACAGCGGGCATCCAGCCCGATATGTCCGACCTGATGATTGATGCAGATGCCCTTCGAGCCCGCGGGCGCAGCGCTCGCCAGACGGCGTCCACCGTAGTAGCCACCATCGTACTCACGCTGCCCGAGGTAGGTTCCGTACGGGATGCGGTCGGAGTCCGGACCGTCGCCGGCGTTGAAGCCGACCACGGGGATGCCGTCGCCCAGCACGCGGTTCACCGAATCGCGCAGGATGTCGGCGTTGGTGATGGTAATCGCCATGCCGTCCGGCTGATCGGCGCGCGCTTGATCGACCAGCCGCGCCACCTCGTTCACGTCGAAGGCATCGGGCGCCAGTATCTGGAGGTTCACGCCCATGTTGGAAGCGGCCATCGCCATGGTGTCGCGCATGGTGCACCACCACGAGTCCCAGTCGCAGCGGGCATGCTGCACGACGATGATGTCCACCGGCATGCCCGCGCGCTGTCGGTACTCATCGACGCTGGACGGGATGATGTCGAGGTTCGCCTGCGTGATGAAGCCCGGGCCCGTCGGCGTTACGGAAGTCGGCGGCACGGCGCGGAAGCGGTGATTGAGGTAGAGCAGCGTCACCGCCCCATAGCCCTGCAGGTACGGCTGTTGGTCGATGCCGAACTCGGTCCTGCCCGCACGGATGTTGGACGCGATCGATTCGTTGAAGTCGAACGTCCCGTGGACGTAGTCCGCGTCGTCCAGATCTTCCTGCTCCACGAAGCCGTAGAACGGCGTCGCGCCGTTCGGACCGAGCGTCAGGAAGATGTCGATGTCGGGGTTGGCGGCATGGAAGTCGCTGATGGTCTGCTGCGATGCCGCGGCGTCGTCACTGATGCCCAGCACGCCGGTGCTGCCGGCCATGGCGATCCCCGCCTCGGCCAGCGCGTCGGCGAAGCCCTGACAGCGCGCGTCCAGCCCGACGTGCCCGACTGCCTGATTGATGCACACCGCCTTGTGTGTGCCGGAGCCGGCCGCGGCGACCAGACGGCGGCCGCCTTCGTAGCCGCCCAGGTATTCGTCCTGGCCCAGATAGGTCAGGTAGCCGACGCCGTCCTTTTCCGGTCCCTGTCCGGCGTTGTAGGCGATCACCGGAATTCCGGCCGCCAGCGCCCGCTCGACCGGGTCCTTGAAGCGGCCGTCGGTGTAGGTCATCAGAATCCCGTCGGGCTGCGCCGCGATCGCCTGGTCGACCAGCTCGGCGACGCGGTTGAGATCGAACGAGTCCGGGCCGAGGATCGTCACGTCGGCGCCGGTGTCTTCCGCCGCCTGCATGATGCCGGCCTCGACCGTGCACCAGAACGAGTCCCAGGCGCAGCGCGCATGCTGAACGGCGATGAACCTCAGCTCCTTGTCCGGGTCCACGATGAAGCGGGTCGGTGCCGTGGCCAGGTTGTCCTTGGTGAGAAACGCCGGACCGGTGGTCGTCACCTTGGAGGCCGGGCTGATCCCGTATCGTGCCTGCAGCGTGAGCGCCTGTATCGCGCCGTATCCCTGCAGCGGTTGCTGCTGATTGACACCGAACAGCGTCACGCCGCCCGCGATGTTCTGGCCGATCTCCTCGCTGAAGTCGAACGTGCCGTGAAGAATCTCACCGTCCGCGAAGACGGGAGTGACTGCGATGGCGCACGCGATGAGTGCCCCTATGAATCTGGACCTCATGGGTCCCTCCTCAAGAAGTGTGATTTCGGCCACGTACCACGTGGCATTGCTCCTGTTCCGTTTCATTCGCGCGAGGATGGTCAATCATCGGACGCGCGTCCCAGATACTGATTGAGCGCCGCGATCGATATCAGCAGGAACCCGAACACGGCCTGAAAGGTCTCGATCGACAACCCCACCAGCACCAGTCCCTGCCGCAACAGCGAGATCATCAGGATTCCCAGACAGGCACCGGCGATGGTGCCGAAACCGCCGCGCAGGCGCAGCCCGCCGATCACGCACGCGGCCACCGCGAACAGCTCCCACAGATTGCCGGCCAGCGGATCGATCGATTTGCGCTCAGCGAAGTTGATGATGGAGGAGACGCCGACCAGGACACCGACCAGCACGAACGCCGTGAGCTTGACGCGGCGGGTCGGCACCCCCTGTGCCTGCGCGGCGTCGCGGTTGCCTCCGGTCGAGTAGATCCAGTTCCCGAACCGGGAGCGGTGCAGGAACACGCCGAACACGGCGGCCAGCACCACGAACCAGATGATCGACGTGCGGAAGTTGCCGGCCGGCGTCGTCAGCTCGTTCAATCCCGTGATGCCCGAGTTCAACATCGAGAACAGGAACGGCGTGTCCTCGTTGGCATAGCTGACCACGCGGCCGCCGCCGATGGCGCGGGCAATGCCGCGAAAGGCAAGCAGCGTGCCCAGGGTGATGATGAAGGACGGGTTGCCGGAGCGCACCACCACGGTGCCGTTGAACAGCCCCAGCAGGGCGCCCACGCACACGGCGATGAGCGCGGCCAGCCAGACGCCCACCCCTCCGTCGGTCACCAGCGCGCCGTAGGTGAAGCCCACGACGGCGAAGGTGGAACCCACGGACAGGTCGAACTCGCCGGCGATCATCAGGATCGCCACGCCGATGACGATGATCCCCAGGATCACGCTGAAGGTGATGACGTTGGAGACGGACACGCCGGTCAGCAGGGTCGCGGGCGTCAGGATCGCGAACACCCCGGCCAACGTGGCGACGCTGATCAGCGCCACCAGCGCCGAACGTCCCATCAGCAGCGCCTCCGCTTTTGCGAGAGCGCCCTTGACAGAGTGCGTCATTCGTTGACGAACCGTGCTATCACCTGCCGTTGCCGGCTGTCAACGGAGATCAGTGGAAGATCCGGACAAACGGCCCACCCAGCTCGCTGTCAGAGGCGGGCCGTTCCGGTTCTGCGCTCAGAATCGCACGGCGCCCTGCACGGTCACACCATGGTCGGCCGGGCCGCTCCCGCGCTCGCTGCGCATGCCCTCCAGGCTGAGATTGAACGTGTCCGTCTCCAGGCGCGCACCTGCGCGGTAGTCGCGTCCGTCGCGGCCTGCCAGGGAGAACCCGCCGTACGGCGTCAGCAGTCCCTGTCCTCCCATGGTCAGCATGCCAAAGTCGGCCTGCGCGTCGAGTCGGCTTGCGGCTTGGCTTCCGGAGGTGCCCGGCAGACCGAGCGTGCTGCCGGGGACCACACCCTGCTGCCACAAGGCATGGGTACCACTCGCCGCAACGCCCAGGCTCGGCGCCAGGCTCAACGACAGACCTTGGCGACCCGAGCCGAGATCCAGTTGGATCTTGCCGCCGATGCCCCACTCCTCGGTCACCGACCGGTGAGTGGTCAACACCCGTCCGCGGCCTTCGACCGTCAGGCCCAGCTCGGGCTGCACGTAGCGCAGCTCGCCGCCCAGCTCCAACCCGGCGCCCTTGGCGGCGTCGCCGCTGTCGTGCCGCAGCCCCAGTTCCAACGCCGGCTTCAGAACGCTTCCCCACAGACCGCGCTGCTCGTGGCTCCCTTCCACCGACAGCCGCACTCGCTGCACACCGACGTCCTGCGCCACGAGCGGGCCGGTCTCCTCGGACATGGCCCGTGTCACGAAGCCCTCGCCCTTCAATCGCAGCGCCGTGGCTCCACCCGGAACCAGGCCGTCGACCGACAGCAGCCGGCTGCTGCCACCCAGGGCGCCGGTCAGCAGGCGGGTCGTGCTGGTCCGTCGTTCATCCAGGCTGTCGTCGATGCCGACTGCGCCCCAGCCGAGGCCGCCGGTCGCCCAGAACCCGAGCCCGAAGGACGGCGTCCAGCTCGCGTATGGATGCACGCTGAGCAGGTCGGTTTCGAATGTGCCGGTCACCGTGCGCGGGTTGGTCCGGTCCGTGTAGTCGAACCCGACCAGGGAACGAGCCACGGCAATGCCCGCCACCAGTTCGGGCAGCGCGACGACGTCGGCGCCCAGGTGGAGGCTCACCAGATTGCCGCGCCAGGCCAGGGCGTTCTCACTCCCTCCCAGGTTGCGATAGTCGCCGCTGCCCCATACCGCCGCCGCACCCGGGTTGTCGGCCGGTGCCCTACCCGCCAAGCGGGCCCGGTCGTCGAGGGTCATCACGAACGACGAACCGCGCAGCAGTTGCGCGCTGCTCATGTTCCGCGTCTCGTCACGCGACGTCCAGTAGATGTTGTCCGGGGAGCCCTCCGCGGCAGACACCCGAGTCAGCATCTGGACCCCTGCCAGGCTCAGGCTGCCGTCCGATCCAAACCCCGACCCCACGCTGTCGATCCGGTTGCCTATGGCACCGACCGTGGCGTCGCTCATCGCCGCCGCAGCCCGCGGCAGCAGGGCGCGCATCACCCGTGCGTAGCGCGTCTTCGACGACTCGCCGGCCAAGGTGATCGTGGCGTTCGCGGGGGTTCCCGCGTTGACCGCGGCCGGCAGCGCGCCGAATCCCAGGGTCACGGTCTCCCCGGCATCCTCGTCGATGTCGCTGGTCGCCGTGACCGTGAAGGTCCGTGACGTCTGGCCGCTGGTGAAAGTCACCTGCTCGGGCACGCCCGAGTAGTCGTCGTCGGAGGCTCCCTTGCCGTTGCGAACGGTCAACGGGATCACAAGAGTGCGCTCGGGGTCGGCGCTCAGCAGCACCGTCACCGTCGCCGGGCTTCCGTCTTCCAGGGCCGTGTAGGCCGCCGCGCCGAAGGATACGTCGACCTGCACCAGCGTGGTGTCCACTTCGAAGGGCCTGCTCTTCCCTCGCTGGTTGCCGTTGTTGGCGTCGTCGAATGCCGCGTTCGCCGGAACGGTGACGATGACTTTGCCGGCGAAGTCGTCGATCGGTGTGATCTCCACCGTGTACGTGGCACCGGTGCCGGCGAAGTTCCCCGGCGAGCCGTTCGTAACCACGATGTCGTCCAGCGTGAAGCCGCTCACGCTCTCCGAGAACTTGATGGTCACGTCGAATGCCCCATGCGCCGGAAAGTCGTCCCAACTCTCGATCGTCACCGTCGGCGCCGCCATGTTCACCGCGAAGCGGGCACTCCCCCGATGATTGCCGTTGTAATCGTCGTCGAATGCCGCGCGCGACGGCACGGTGACGATGACGTCGCCTGCGAAGTCGTCGTCCGGTGTGATCTCCACCGTGTACGTGGTGCCGGTGCCGGCGAAGTTCCCCGGCGAGCCGTTCGTGACGTCGATGTCGCCCCGCGCGAAGCCGCTCACGCTCTCCGAGAACTTGATGGTCACGTCGAATGCCCCATGTGCTGGGAAGTCGTCCCAACTCTCGATCGTCACCGTCGGCGCCGTCGTCGTGTCTACCGAGAAGCGCTTGCTTCCCGCAACATTGCTTCTGGTGTCGTCATCCGCGTCGACTGCCACCCCCGCCGGAACCGTGACGGTCACGTGCCCGTCGAACTCGTCCCTGGGCGTGACTTCCACCGTATAGCTCATCGCATCGGCACCGGCGAAGTTGCCGGGCGTGCCGTTCGTGACCGAGATGTCCGCCAGCTCGAACCCGGTCACGTTCCCCGAGAAGTCGATGTTCACCGTGAACCTGCCGGTAGCCGGGAAACTGCCGGAACTGCTGAGCGTGACCGTCGGCCCCGAGTCCGCCGCCACCAGTGTGTCGTCATCACGGATCGTAAGGTCTACCCCAGTACCGTTCGTAAACGTGCCGTCCGGACGCTCCGCGGGCTCGATTCTAAAGAAGAACGTCTCATCGTCTTCCTGGATACTGTCGTCTTTCGTCTCGTAGAACACCGTGAACACCACGTCGCCCGCCGTGAGTGTCAATGTGGCGCTCAGCGCCACGTAGTCTACGCCCCTTGTTGCCGTACCCTCCGAAGTTGCGTAGGTAACCTCCATTGTCTGGGTGCCTTCGAGGCTAAGAACGTCGCCTTCTTTGTCCTTTAGCCGCCAGAGGTCCTCGAACCGCGGCCCCCCCTCGATCAAACAGGGAAAGTCGCATGCCGTCACCGTGTTCGTGCGAGCGACCGTCTCCGCTGGTCCCGCTCTCTCTGCTACCGCCGCGCGTCGCGTCATCGGCGAAACCTGCACACTCGCCGTATTGCCGTTGGCCTCTGAACCGCGGTCCTCCCGGACGAAATCACCGCTCGTCGTATTCACGATCGTGACTTCCTTCGCGTCCTTGTCCACCCTCACCGAACGGCCGTCCGAGGTCGCCGACTCCAGGGCAACCGTTACCTTCTGGGCAGACTCCACGATGTCGTCCTCAAGCGTCACGATCGAGATGGTCCCGCTCGCGACTCCCACCGCGATTGTCAGCGAGCCGCTCGGTGCCGTGTAGTCCTCATCGGGCGTTGCTTCGTCGGCGGGCGTTGGATCCGCCAAGACGACTCCGTACTCCACAACCACGGGGGCCGTGCTCTTGGAGCCCTCCGAAAGAGACACCGTGAGCGTCGCCGTCTCCCCCTCGTTCACGCTCGCCGTGTACTCGGTGATGCTCACCGAGAGGCCATCGGTATCCACGATCGTGCCGGTCGCGCTGCTTGACGTACCCAGGCTCACTCCGGGGACAGTCGGATCCGGGGCGGCGATCTTCAGCGTGAAGATCTCGGACGCCTCGTTCAGATCGTCGTCGTGGGTCTCGACCTCCACCGTCTTGCTGGTCTCGTTCCCGGCGAACGTCAGCGTCCCGGTCGCCGCCCCGTAGTCCTTTTCGTCCATGTCGTCGCCGGCCTCCGCGGTGTCGCCGTCGGCGCCGGTCTCGTACCCTATCCTCACCTCACTCGATACCGCCACGGACAACTCCACCACGAACATCGCCGACTGGCCTTCCTCGACGACGGACTTGTCATCCGACTCATCGACGTCCTGCGTGTTCGGGTCGTCCTCCACGGTCACCGCACTCACCGACACCGTGGCAGAGTCGTTGTCCGTGATCGTGATTGTCGCCTTGGCGCCCACCGGACTGCCGCCGTGGTTCGCCGCCACCTTGATCGACTCCGACACCTCCACGAGCGTGTCGTCGACCGCCTGCACCGTCGCCGTCACTTCCGTAGCTCCCGCCACCAGCGTCAGCGTCGTCGCCGATACCGTGTAGTCGTCGGTCTCCGTCGCCGTGCTCTCGGGCGCGAACACAAGGGTGATCTCCTGGTCCGTGGCAAACGTCACGTCCCTCGTGCTCACCGTCACCGTCGAGCTGCCCGTATCCGCCTCACCGATCACATCCGGACTCGCGTCCACGCTCCACGACAGCGTGTCGTCGTCGGTGAGCCTGATCTGCTGCTGCGTGCCCACCGCTGCACCGTCGTGCTCGGCCGTGACCAGTATCGTCTCCTCGTCCTCGTCCAGTGTGTCGTCGACCGCCGTCACCGTCGCCGTCACTTCCGTAGCTCCCGCCACCAGCGTCAGCGTCGTCGCCGATACCGTATAGTCGTCCGCAGTCGCCGTGCTCTCGGGCGCGAACACAAGGGTGATCTCCTGGTCCGTGGCAAACGTCACGTCCCTCGTGCTCACCGTCACCGTCGAGCTGCCCGTATCCGCCTCACCGATCACATCTGGACTCGCGTCCACGCTCCACGACAGCGTGTCGTCGTCGGTGAGCCTGATCTGCTGCTGCGTGCCCACCGCTGCACCGTCGTGCTCGGCCGTGACCAGTATCGTCTCCTCGTCCTCGTCCAGTGTGTCGTCGACCGCCGTCACCGTCGCCGTCACTTCCGTAGCTCCCGCCACCAGCGTCAGCGTCGTCGCCGATACCGTATAGTCGTCCGCAGTCGCCGTGCTCTCGGGCGCGAACACAAGGGTGATCTCCTGGTCCGTGGCAAACGTCACGTCCCTCGTGCTCACCGTCACCGTCGAGCTGCCCGTATCCGCCTCACCGATCACATCCGGACTCGCGTCCACGCTCCACGACAGCGTGTCGTCGTCGGTGAGCCTGATCTGCTGCTGCGTGCCCACCGCTGCACCGTCGTGCTCGGCCGTGACCAGTATCGTCTCCTCGTCCTCGTCCAGTGTGTCGTCGACCGCCGTCACCGTCGCCGTCACTTCCGTAGCTCCCGCCACCAGCGTCAGCGTCGTCGCCGATACCGTATAGTCGTCCGCAGTCGCCGTGCTCTCGGGCGCGAACACAAGGGTGATCTCCTGGTCCGTGGCAAACGTCACGTCCCTCGTGCTCACCGTCACCGTCGAGCTGCCCGTATCCGCCTCACCGATCACATCCGGACTCGCGTCCACGCTCCACGACAGCGTGTCGTCGTCGGTGAGCCTGATCTGCTGCTGCGTGCCCACCGCTGCACCGTCGTGCTCGGCCGTGACCAGTATCGTCTCCTCGTCCTCGTCCAGTGTGTCGTCGACCGCCGTCACCGTCGCCGTCACCTCAGTAGCTCCCGCCACCAGCGTCAGCGTCGTCGCCGGTACCGTGTAGTCGTCCGCAGTCGCCGTGCCGTCGAACGACAGCTCGATCTCCTGGTCCGTGGCAAACGTCACGTCCCTCGTGCTCACCGTCACCGTCGAGCTGCCCGTATCCGCCTCACCGATCACATCCGGACTCGCGTCCACGCTCCACGACAGCGTGTCGTCGTCGGTGAGCCTGATCTGCTGCTGCGTGCCCACCGCTGCACCGTCGTGCTCGACCGTGACCAGTATCGTCTCCTCGTCCTCGTCCAGTGTGTCGTCGACCGCCGTCACCGTCGCCGTCACTTCCGTAGCTCCCGCCACCAGCGTCAGCGTCGTCGCCGATACCGTGTAGTCGTCCGCAGTCGCCGTGCTCTCGGGCGCGAACACAAGGGTGATCTCCTGGTCCGTGGCAAACGTCACGTCCCTCGTGCTCACCGTCACCGTCGAGCTGCCCGTATCCGCCTCACCGATCACATCCGGACTCGCGTCCACGCTCCACGACAGCGTGTCGTCGTCGGTGAGCCTGATCTGCTGCTGCGTGCCCACCGCTGCACCGTCGTGCTCGGCCGTGACCAGTATCGTCTCCTCGTCCTCGTCCAGTGTGTCGTCGACCGCCGTCACCGTCGCCGTCACTTCCGTAGCTCCCGCCACCAGCGTCAGCGTCGTCGCCGATACCGTATAGTCGTCCGCAGTCGCCGTGCTCTCGGGCGCGAACACAAGGGTGATCTCCTGGTCCGTGGCAAACGTCACGTCCCTCGTGCTCACCGTCACCGTCGAGCTGCCCGTATCCACCTCACCGATCACATCCGGACTCGCGTCCACGCTCCACGACAGCGTGTCGTCGTCGGTGAGCCTGATCTGCTGCTGCGTGCCCACCGCTGCACCGTCGTGCTCGGCCGTGACCAGTATCGTCTCCTCGTCCTCGTCCAGCGTGTCGTCCACCGCCGTCACCGTCGCCGTCACTTCCGTAGCTCCCGCCACCAGCGTCAGCGTCGTCGCCGATACCGTGTAGTCGTCCGCAGTCGCCGTGCTCTCGGGCGCGAACACAAGGGTGATCTCCTGGTCCGTGGCAAACGTCACGTCCCTCGTGCTCACCGTCACCGTCGAGCTGCCCGTATCCGCCTCACCGATCACATCCGGACTCGCGTCCACGCTCCACGACAGCGTGTCGTCGTCGGTGAGCCTGATCTGCTGCTGCGTGCCCACCGCTGCACCGTCGTGCTCGACCGTGACCAGTATCGTCTCCTCGTCCTCGTCCAGTGTGTCGTCGACCGCCGTCACCGTCGCCGTCACTTCCGTAGCTCCCGCCACCAGCGTCAGCGTCGTCGCCGATACCGTGTAGTCGTCCGCAGTCGCCGTGCTCTCGGGCGCGAACACAAGGGTGATCTCCTGGTCCGTGGCAAACGTCACGTCCCTCGTGCTCACCGTCACCGTCGAGCTGCCCGTATCCGCCTCACCGATCACATCCGGACTCGCGTCCACGCTCCACGACAGCGTGTCGTCGTCGGTGAGCCTGATCTGCTGCTGCGTGCCCACCGCTGCACCGTCGTGCTCGGCCGTGACCAGTATCGTCTCCTCGTCCTCGTCCAGTGTGTCGTCCACCGCCGTCACCGTCGCCGTCACTTCCGTAGCTCCCGCCACCAGCGTCAGCGTCGTCGCCGATACCGTGTAGTCGTCCGCAGTCGCCGTGCTCTCGGGCGCGAACACAAGGACGATCTCCTGGTCCGTGGCAAACGTCACGTCCCTCGTGCTCACCGTCACCGTCGAGCTGCCCGTATCCACCTCACCGATCACATCCGGACTCGCGTCCACGCTCCACGACAGCGTGTCGTCGTCGGTGAGCCTGATCTGCTGCTGCGTGCCCACCGCTGCACCGTCGTGCTCGGCCGTGACCAGTATCGTCTCCTCGTCCTCGTCCAGCGTGTCGTCGACCGCCGTCACCGTCGCCGTCACTTCCGTAGCTCCCGTCACCAGCGTCAGCGTCGTCGCCGATACCGTGTAGTCGTCCGCAGTCGCCGTGCCGTCGAACGACAGCTCGATCTCCTGGTCCGTGGCAAACGTCACGTCCCTCGTGCTCACCGTCACCGTCGAGCTGCCCGTATCCGCCTCACCGATCACATCTGGACTCGCGTCCACGCTCCACGACAGCGTGTCGTCGTCGGTGAGCCTGATCTGCTGCTGCGTGCCCACCGCTGCACCGTCGTGCTCGGCCGTGACCAGTATCGTCTCCTCGTCCTCGTCCAGCGTGTCGTCCACCGCCGTCACCGTCGCCGTCACCTCAGTAGCTCCCGCCACCAGCGTCAGCGTCGTCGCCGATACCGTATAGTCGTCCGCAGTCGCCGTGCTCTCGGGCGCGAACACAAGGGTGATCTCCTGGTCCGTGGCAAACGTCACGTCCCTCGTGCTCACCGTCACCGTCGAGCTGCCCGTATCCGCCTCACCGATCACATCCGGACTCGCGTCCACGCTCCACGACAGCGTGTCGTCGTCGGTGAGCCTGATCTGCTGCTGCGTGCCCACCGCTGCACCGTCGTGCTCGGCCGTGACCAGTATCGTCTCCTCGTCCTCGTCCAGTGTGTCGTCGACCGCCGTCACCGTCGCCGTCACTTCCGTAGCTCCCGCCACCAGCGTCAGCGTCGTCGCCGATACCGTATAGTCGTCCGCAGTCGCCGTGCTCTCGGGCGCGAACACAAGGGTGATCTCCTGGTCCGTGGCAAACGTCACGTCCCTCGTGCTCACCGTCACCGTCGAGCTGCCCGTATCCGCCTCACCGATCACATCCGGACTCGCGTCCACGCTCCACGACAGCGTGTCGTCGTCGGTGAGCCTGATCTGCTGCTGCGTGCCCACCGCTGCACCGTCGTGCTCGGCCGTGACCAGTATCGTCTCCTCGTCCTCGTCCAGTGTGTCGTCGACCGCCGTCACCGTCGCCGTCACCTCAGTAGCTCCCGCCACCAGCGTCAGCGTCGTCGCCGGTACCGTGTAGTCGTCCGCAGTCGCCGTGCCGTCGAACGACAGCTCGATCTCCTGGTCCGTGGCAAACGTCACGTCCCTCGTGCTCACCGTCACCGTCGAGCTGCCCGTATCCGCCTCACCGATCACATCTGGACTCGCGTCCACGCTCCACGACAGCGTGTCGTCGTCGGTGAGCCTGATCTGCTGCTGCGTGCCCACCGCTGCACCGTCGTGCTCGGCCGTGACCAGTATCGTCTCCTCGTCCTCGTCCAGCGTGTCGTCCACCGCCGTCACCGTCGCCGTCACTTCCGTAGCTCCCGCCACCAGCGTCAGCGTCGTCGCCGATACCGTGTAGTCGTCCGCAGTCGCCGTGCTCTCGGGCGCGAACACAAGGGTGATCTCCTGGTCCGTGGCAAACGTCACGTCCCTCGTGCTCACCGTCACCGTCGAGCTGCCCGTATCCGCCTCACCGATCACATCCGGACTCGCGTCCACGCTCCACGACAGCGTGTCGTCGTCGGTGAGCCTGATCTGCTGCTGCGTGCCCACCGCTGCACCGTCGTGCTCGGCCGTGACCAGTATCGTCTCCTCGTCCTCGTCCAGCGTGTCGTCCACCGCCGTCACCGTCGCCGTCACTTCCGTAGCTCCCGCCACCAGCGTCAGCGTCGTCGCCGATACCGTGTAGTCGTCCGCAGTCGCCGTGCTCTCGGGCGCGAACACAAGGGTGATCTCCTGGTCCGTGGCAAACGTCACGTCCCTCGTGCTCACCGTCACCGTCGAGCTGCCCGTATCCGCCTCACCGATCACATCCGGACTCGCGTCCACGCTCCACGACAGCGTGTCGTCGTCGGTGAGCCTGATCTGCTGCTGCGTGCCCACCGCTGCACCGTCGTGCTCGACCGTGACCAGTATCGTCTCCTCGTCCTCGTCCAGTGTGTCGTCGACCGCCGTCACCGTCGCCGTCACCTCAGTAGCTCCCGCCACCAGCGTCAGCGTCGTCGCCGGTACCGTGTAGTCGTCCGCAGTCGCCGTGCCGTCGAACGACAGCTCGATCTCCTGGTCCGTGGCAAACGTCACGTCCCTCGTGCTCACCGTCACCGTCGAGCTGCCCGTATCCGCCTCACCGATCACATCTGGACTCGCGTCCACGCTCCACGACAGCGTGTCGTCGTCGGTGAGCCTGATCTGCTGCTGCGTGCCCACCGCTGCACCGTCGTGCTCGGCCGTGACCAGTATCGTCTCCTCGTCCTCGTCCAGCGTGTCGTCCACCGCCGTCACCGTCGCCGTCACTTCCGTAGCTCCCGCCACCAGCGTCAGCGTCGTCGCCGATACCGTGTAGTCGTCCGCAGTCGCCGTGCTCTCGGGCGCGAACACAAGGGTGATCTCCTGGTCCGTGGCAAACGTCACGTCCCTCGTGCTCACCGTCACCGTCGAGCTGCCCGTATCCGCCTCACCGATCACATCCGGACTCGCGTCCACGCTCCACGACAGCGTGTCGTCGTCGGTGAGCCTGATCTGCTGCTGCGTGCCCACCGCTGCACCGTCGTGCTCGGCCGTGACCAGTATCGTCTCCTCGTCCTCGTCCAGCGTGTCGTCCACCGCCGTCACCGTCGCCGTCACTTCCGTAGCTCCCGCCACCAGCGTCAGCGTCGTCGCCGATACCGTGTAGTCGTCCGCAGTCGCCGTGCTCTCGGGCGCGAACACAAGGGTGATCTCCTGGTCCGTGGCAAACGTCACGTCCCTCGTGCTCACCGTCACCGTCGAGCTGCCCGTATCCGCCTCACCGATCACATCCGGACTCGCGTCCACGCTCCACGACAGCGTGTCGTCGTCGGTGAGCCTGATCTGCTGCTGCGTGCCCACCGCTGCACCGTCGTGCTCGACCGTGACCAGTATCGTCTCCTCGTCCTCGTCCAGTGTGTCGTCGACCGCCGTCACCGTCGCCGTCACTTCCGTAGCTCCCGCCACCAGCGTCAGCGTCGTCGCCGATACCGTGTAGTCGTCCGCAGTCGCCGTGCTCTCGGGCGCGAACACAAGGGTGATCTCCTGGTCCGTGGCAAACGTCACGTCCCTCGTGCTCACCGTCACCGTCGAGCTGCCCGTATCCGCCTCACCGATCACATCCGGACTCGCGTCCACGCTCCACGACAGCGTGTCGTCGTCGGTGAGCCTGATCTGCTGCTGCGTGCCCACCGCTGCACCGTCGTGCTCGACCGTGACCAGTATCGTCTCCTCGTCCTCGTCCAGTGTGTCGTCGACCGCCGTCACCGTCGCCGTCACTTCCGTAGCTCCCGCCACCAGCGTCAGCGTCGTCGCCGATACCGTGTAGTCGTCCGCAGTCGCCGTGCTCTCGGGCGCGAACACAAGGGTGATCTCCTGGTCCGTGGCAAACGTCACGTCCCTCGTGCTCACCGTCACCGTCGAGCTGCCCGTATCCGCCTCACCGATCACATCCGGACTCGCGTCCACGCTCCACGACAGCGTGTCGTCGTCGGTGAGCCTGATCTGCTGCTGCGTGCCCACCGCTGCACCGTCGTGCTCGGCCGTGACCAGTATCGTCTCCTCGTCCTCGTCCAGTGTGTCGTCGACCGCCGTCACCGTCGCCGTCACTTCCGTAGCTCCCGCCACCAGCGTCAGCGTCGTCGCCGATACCGTGTAGTCGTCCGCAGTCGCCGTGCTCTCGGGCGCGAACACAAGGGTGATCTCCTGGTCCGTGGCAAACGTCACGTCCCTCGTGCTCACCGTCACCGTCGAGCTGCCCGTATCCACCTCACCGATCACATCCGGACTCGCGTCCACGCTCCACGACAGCGTGTCGTCGTCGGTGAGCCTGATCTGCTGCTGCGTGCCCACCGCTGCACCGTCGTGCTCGGCCGTGACCAGTATCGTCTCCTCGTCCTCGTCCAGCGTGTCGTCGACCGCCGTCACCGTCGCCGTCACTTCCGTAGCTCCCGTCACCAGCGTCAGCGTCGTCGCCGATACCGTGTAGTCGTCCGCAGTCGCCGTGCTCTCGGGCGCGAACACAAGGGTGATCTCCTGGTCCGTGGCAAACGTCACGTCCCTCGTGCTCACCGTCACCGTCGAGCTGCCCGTATCCGCCTCACCGATCACATCCGGACTCGCGTCCACGCTCCACGACAGCGTGTCGTCGTCGGTGAGCCTGATCTGCTGCTGCGTGCCCACCGCTGCACCGTCGTGCTCGGCCGTGACCAGTATCGTCTCCTCGTCCTCGTCCAGCGTGTCGTCCACCGCCGTCACCGTCGCCGTCACCTCAGTAGCTCCCGCCACCAGCGTCAGCGTCGTCGCCGATACCGTATAGTCGTCCGCAGTCGCCGTGCTCTCGGGCGCGAACACAAGGGTGATCTCCTGGTCCGTGGCAAACGTCACGTCCCTCGTGCTCACCGTCACCGTCGAGCTGCCCGTATCCGCCTCACCGATCACATCCGGACTCGCGTCCACGCTCCACGACAGCGTGTCGTCGTCGGTGAGCCTGATCTGCTGCTGCGTGCCCACCGCTGCACCGTCGTGCTCGGCCGTGACCAGTATCGTCTCCTCGTCCTCGTCCAGTGTGTCGTCGACCGCCGTCACCGTCGCCGTCACTTCCGTAGCTCCCGCCACCAGCGTCAGCGTCGTCGCCGATACCGTATAGTCGTCCGCAGTCGCCGTGCTCTCGGGCGCGAACACAAGGGTGATCTCCTGGTCCGTGGCAAACGTCACGTCCCTCGTGCTCACCGTCACCGTCGAGCTGCCCGTATCCACCTCACCGATCACATCCGGACTCGCGTCCACGCTCCACGACAGCGTGTCGTCGTCCTTGATCGTCCCCGTCGCAGGGGTCGTCTGAACCGTCACGCCATCCGGTACCGTGACTCCCGTCAGCGTCACCGTGAAATCCTCGTCCGGCTCGTCCAATGTGTCCTCGGTCGTGGTCACGGTGATCGTCTGCGTCAACGCCTCGCCAAGACGGAACGTCAGGGTCCCGGTCGCCGCTGTATAGTCGCTCGCACTCGCGTCGCCCACACCATTACCGTTCGAGGTCTCGTACGACACCTCCACCACGGTGCCTACCGCTCCAGTCAGCTCCACCTCGAAGGTCACCGCTTTACCCTCGTCAGCCTCTGCGTTCGCTATGCTCAGCGCGGGGGCCGTCTCGCTGTCCTTGATCGTGATCGTCTCCTCACCTACCTCGCTGATACCATGGGTAGCGGTGACCGTGATGGTCTCGTCGCCTTCGTAGAACGAGTCGTCCTCTGCCCCTATCGTCGCCGTCACCTCGGTTTGTTTTGCCCCCAGCGTCAGCGATTTTGAGGAGACCGTGTAGTCGTCGGTTTCCGTCGCCGTACTCTTGGAGTCAATGGTGAGGGTGATGGTCTGGGCATCGGGGAACGCGGTGCCGGTGCTGACCGTTACCGTCGACTCGCCTCGGTCTTCGCTGATCTCATCAGGATCGACGGAGAGGCTGAGTTCGGGAGACGCGTCGTCTTCTCTGATTGTCAGTGTCACGGGAGAGGGCGGCGACGGACGCGCGCCTTGAGACAACTCCCCGGATACCTTGATCGCCTTGCCGGGCTCATACACGTTGTTGTCGTTCGCGGTGATGATCACCGTACCGGTGCTCTGCGTGGCGCTCGCAGCGAAACTCAGGACCTTGTTCTCGCTGAGCGTGAAGTCCCCAGGCACCGCGGGAGATACCGCCTCGGCGGACACGGTAACTGTGAATTCCGTGTCCACGCCCTGTTCGACCGTCGCCGTGACCGTGCTGGAGTTGGAGGCGCCGCTCTCGGAGATCGAGTCAGGGGTCAGCACAAGCGTCACGATCGGGGCGGTGTCGGTCAGGCACACCATGACCTCGTCTCCATCGCTGTAGTCGAAGGTGTTGTCGTATGGAGATTGCTGCATCCCGTCGGTCCACGGCCTGCCGGACCAGCCCCACCGATAGGACTCGCCGAAACCCTGGGTGGTGTGCTGGGCATAGTCGGGGTCCAGAGGCAGCCGCATGTCGCCGACGTACAACGTCAAGTCCTCCAGCTTGCCTGGATCGAAGGGGAGTTCGCTAACGGCGAAGTGGTAGGACGCGGGGAAGTACCATCTGCCGCCACGCCCTGTTGGATAGTTCGTCTGCTCATGGCCGTAATAGAGTTGTTTAACCGTGTAGCTCGTGTCACCGAGCATGAAGGACTGGCGATCGAGGGCTCCATTCCCATAGCTACGGTAACCCTGGTCGCCGTTCGCGCCGAAGGTGGCTACCGTCACGTACCCTTTCCAGCGCGCTCCGTCGCACGTGGGATCATCGCTTTCGTCCATGTGCATGGGCATGGACGCCGTGGTGGCGGTCGCCTCCCCTCGGTCGTCGTCCGTCACATACCCGTCAGCGTTTCTCGACCAGACCCGGTAGTGCCACGTTTCGCCGGCCGTGAGGCCCGTGTGGGTATACGCGTTGCTTCTCGTCGTTGATGGTTCCTGCGGATGGTCCGCTACCAGCACCGTCCAGTCCGAATCGGCGGCTTGACAGTCGTCAGTTGCGGTTTCCTGACAGGCTTCGATCTTGTGGTCGATGACGTCCGGAGTGGCGTTGTTATTCCGACTCCACTGGAGTCTGACTCGGGTCTGCCCTTCCACGAAGGCAAAGAGCCAGACCCTGCCCGGCAGGTCGGCATGCACGATGTCCTGCACGCCAAGGAGGCCGAGCATGATCATCGACGCGAGCAACACGCGGCGCGCCGACATGCCATGCGCCCGGACGCACCCCTTCATCGAGGCGTCACCGGTGGTCGGCGACTGCCTCTCGATCCGTTCGGGCCCATTGCGTCCGGACGCCGGACGCATGCGGGAGGTCGGGTCCACCTTCTGAGATTCGACCGGGAGGGCGCGTTCCTTAAGTCGTTTCTCCCGTTACGGGATCAAGACAGGCAGTTCTCTCTATGCGGCGAGCGAGGAGCGCCCCCTCAGTAGTGGTAACGCTGCAGCGCGGCGCGGTCCCGCTCGTATTCGGAGCGCAGGGTCTGGGTCACTTCGCTGCGGCTCAGCTCGGCCGGGGCCACGTCCCACCAAGTGCCGGCGCCCGGCACGTAGCGGTGCTTCTCGATCTCGGCGACGATGACGCAGCTCCGCCGCTCTGACCGCGCCTCGCGCACGGCAGTGCGCACCTCGTCCGGGGTGGTGCAGCGGAAGCCGCGGGCTCCCATCGCCTCGGCGATGGCCGCCATGTCGACCGCCAGGTACTCGCCGTCCAGGCGGCGGCCGTCGTCGCCGTCGGCGCGGGTACGGAACTCGGTGCCGAACGAGTGGCCGGCGCGCGCCATCTGCAGGCGGCGGATCACCTGGAAGCCGTGGTTGTCGGCCACGACCACCGTGATCTTCATGTCTTCCTGCAGCGCGGTCATCAGCTCCATCGGGTTGAGCAGGTAGTTGCCGTCGCCCAGGTAGACGTAGACCTCGCCTGCCGGCTGCTCCATGCGGACGCCCAGCGCGGCCGGCATCTCCCAGCCCATGCAGGAGAAGCCGAACTCCAGATGGCACTCCGCGCCGCCGGTGGTGTCCCAGAGCTTCAGCAGGTTGCCGACCGGGCCGCCCGCCGCGGCCACCACCGAGTCGCCGTCCTGCGCTTCCGCGTTGAAGGCCTTGATCAACTCGCCCTCGCCCATCGCCTGCCCGGGCTGCGGGGCGTAGGCGTCGGTGGCCTTGACCTCCTCCCACTCGGCCTGAAGCTTGGCGACCTCGGCGTTCCGACCGGTGAGGTCCACGGCTCGCTCCCGGCACGCCGCGGCCAGGGCCGTGAGCGCCTCGCGCGCGTCGGCGACGACCGGTAGCGCTCCGTTCTTGAAGGCGTCGTGCGCGTTGACGTTGATGCTCACGAACCGCACGTCCGGGTTGTGGAACAGGCTGTTGGAGGCCGTGGCGAAGTCTCCGAGTCGCGTGCCCACGGCGATCACCAGATCGGCCTGCTCGGCCGAACGCGCGGCCGCGGTAGTGCCCTCGACGCCGTGTCCGCCCAGCGACCACTCGCGCGGGCCGCGATAGCAGCCCTTGCCGCCGAAGGTCTCCGAAACCGGAATCCCCAGCGCGGCAAGCTCGCTCAGGGCATCCCACGCCTCCGAGTAGTTGACGCCGCCGCCGGCGATGATCATCGGCCGGCGCGAGCCCTCGATCAGACGCGCCGCCTCCGCGATGCGATCGGCGACCGGAGGAGTCCGCTCGATCCGCCACGTCCGTTCCTCGAACAAGCGAGTCGGAAAGGCATACGCATGCGCCTGCACGTCCTGCGGGAGCGCGATCGTCACCGTGCCGGTCTCGGCCGGGTCGGTAAGCACGCGCATCGCCTCCGGCAGCGCGGTGAGGAGCTGCTCGGGGCGGGAGATGCGGTCGAAGAAGCGGCTGATGGGCCGGAAGCAGTCGTTGACGCTGACATCGGCCGCCAGCGGGTGCTCCAGTTCCTGCAGCACGTTGCCCTGATGGCGGGTGACGTAGTAGTCGGACGCGAGCAGCAGCACCGGCAGGCGGTTGATGGTGGCCGTGGCGGCGCCGGTCACCATGTTGGTGGCGCCGGGGCCGATCGAGCTGGTGCAGGCCAGGGTGGCGGCCCGCCGCGTCGCCTTGGCGTAGCCGGAGGCGACGTGCACCATCGACTGCTCGTTGCGCGCCTGGTAGAGCGGCAGGTTGGCGCCGACCGATTCCAGCGCCTGGCCCAGGCCGGCGACGTTGCCGTGGCCGAAGATGCCGAAGATGGCCGGCACCAGCCGCCGGCGGCGGCCGTCGCGCTCGCTGTACTGGACGCTCAGGTACTTGACGACCGCCTGGCCGACGGTCAGTTGCTCGGTTGCTGGCATGACCCGATCATAGATCGGGAAGCGTCACGTGCCGAATCGCCAGTGGAGCGCTTCAGGTTCGGGCAGACAGTCGGCGCAGGAAATCATCTTGGTCCCGGCACTCAAGTGCCGCGTCTACCACACGTTCGGAGACGTCCTCCAGGTTGGCCAACCGTTCGGAGAGGGACGCCGACACGGCGATGCCGCGTGACGTGAGCACCTTCAGCGCATCTGCGCGGCGTGCCTCCGCCCGACCGTGTGCGCGGCTCTCCCGACGCTCGCTGCGGAGGAACGGATCGTCATCCGGTCCGGTGCCTTCCGCTACGCCGAGCGCGCGCCCCACCCGCCTCAGCACGGCGGCCGTCTCGTCCGACAGCTCCGGTTCGTTCAGCGCCCGGTGGATCTCCCCCGCCGTCCAGCCCGTCAACGCGCGGCTCGTCGGCGCCGGGCGAAAGCGCCCGCGTGCCTGCACGTTCATCCTATCGCGCCGCGGCCTCCACGTGCACGTCATCGAGGCCGGACCGGGCGTGCCTGCTCACGTCGCTGCCAGTGCGCGCACCGCCTGCTCGGGCGAGGCGGCGGCCTTGAGGCCGTCCAGCGCCTGCGCGTTCCGGACGAAGCCGGCGATCGCCGACACCAGCTCCAGGTGCGGCTCGGGCGGTTCAGGCGGCGAGAGCACCAGGAAGATCACGCTCACCACGTAGCGGAAGCCGCCGCCGAATCGGAACGAGGTTCCCGGCGGCGCGACGCCCAGGGCGGTCACCGAGTGCGGCAGCCCGTCGATCCGGCTGTGGATGATGGCGGCGCCGTGGCCGACCAGCGCCGCGCGCAGCACCGGCTCGTGCAGCAACCGGTCCAGCACGCCGGCGGCGTCGGGGATCTCCAGGTCGTCGGCGACCGCGGCGACCAGTCGGCTGAGCGCCTCGTCATCTGATTCGGCGCGCAGCGGCGCCAGGATCCGGGACGCCGGGATAGACTCGTTCAGGTTCAGCGACACGCGGCGGCCTCCTTCATGCCGGGACGGGGACGGGCACCACCGTCTCCCAGGAGCCGGAGTCGACCGAGCGGTCGAACGCGGCCAGCACCCGGGCCACGCGGTCCGCTTCCGCCAGGCCGGGCTCGTGCTGCGTGCGCTCGGCCACCGACTTCGCGAACTGCGCCGCCTCGACCACCTTGAGGTCTTCGAAGCTCATGCCCAGCGCCGGGCCGGGATTGAAGTTGGCGAAGAACGGATGCTCCGGGCCGGCCTGCACCCAGACCGTGCCGTCCCGCTCGGGGGTTCCGTCCGGCAGGTAGAGCTGCAGCTCGTTCATGCGCTCGAAGTCCCACAGGATCGTGCCGTCGGTGCCGCTGATCTCGAAGGCGAGCTGGCACTTGGGGCCGTTGATCACCCGGCACACCTCGTAGGTCCCCTGGGCGCCGCAGGCGAACTGCACCAGCGCGCTGCCGTAGTCCTCGTTGGTGACCGGGCCGGTGGGGCCGCCGCGCTTGACCGAGAAGTGCGTCCCCTCGCCGGGCGTCGGCAGCGGCCGCTCGGTGATGAAGGTGTGCCGGTTGGCGACCAGCCGCTCCACGGGGCCGGCCAGCATGTGCGCCAGGTCGGCGACGTGCGACATCAGGTCGGCGACCGCGCCGGAGCCGGACTGCTCGCGGTCGAAGCGCCAGGACAGCACGCCGTGCGGGTCGCGGGCGTAGCCGACCAGGAAGCGGCCGCGGAAGTGGGTGATCGTCCCCAGCCGGCCGTCCCGGATCAGGCGCAGCGCATACTGGACGACCGGCGCCCAGCGGTAGTTGTAGCCGACGCCGCTGATGATCCCCACCGCGTTCGCCGCGGCGGCGATGGCTGCCGTCTCGGCCGGGCTGCGGCCGACCGGCTTCTCGCAGAAGACGTGCTTGCCGGCTGCGATCGCCGCCAGGGCGATCGGCTTGTGCAGGGCGTTCTGGGTGGTGATGACGACCGCGTCCACCTCGGGGTCGGCGACCGCCTCGCGCCAGTCCGTGGTGGCTCGTTCGAAACCCGCCCGTGTGACGCCCTCCTGCGCGCGCGCTTCGACGTTGTCCGCGCACACCACCAGGCGCGGGTCGATGTCGAGCTCCGGAAAACGCTGTGGCACGAGCCGGTAACAGCGGGTGTGCACCGACCCCATCCAGCCCATGCCGATCACGGCGACGCCGATGCGGCGGCTCATTGGCGGTGCTCCGGTCGTCCGGCGGTCCCGGCCGCCTCGGTCGAGAACGTGCGTGCATTCATCGCGGTCGAGCTCCTCGCGTGTCGAGGGGTGGCTTTCACTCTACCATCGGTAGCGCATGACTAAAGCAAGAGCGTGACGTTGTCCCCTTATCATGACGTGGATCTGGACGCCGGCCTGCGGCACTTCGGGCTTGCCGCCTTCCGCCCCGGTCAGCGCGAGGCGATCGGGATGCTGCTCGAGGGCGGACGCGTGCTGCTGGTGGCGCCGACCGGGGGCGGCAAGAGCCTGACCTATCAGCTTCCGGCCGCGCTGCTGCCGGGCACGACCGTGGTGGTGTCGCCGCTGATCGCCCTCATGCACGATCAGGTGGCCGCCCTGGAGCGCTGCGGCGTGCCGGCCACGTATCTGGCGGGGACTCTGCCCGCGGACGAGGTGCGGAAGCGACTCGGCATGGTCGCCGCCGGCCGTTGCAAGCTGGTGTACGTGGCCCCGGAGCGGCTGGCCTCGGACCGGCTGCGTTCCGTGCTGGCTCGCCTGGACTGCCCGCTGGTGGCCATCGACGAGGCGCACTGCATCAGCTCGTGGGGCCACGACTTCCGCCCCGACTACCTGCAACTCGGGGAGCTGGTGCAGCTTCTGCCGCGCGCACGGGTGCTGGCCTGCACCGCCACGGCGACGCCGGTGGTCCGCGACGAGATCATCGAGCGGCTCGGCCTGCCGGCGGACACGCCGCAACTCATCCACGGCTTCGCGCGTCCCAACCTTGCGCTGCGGGTGATCGAGGTGATGACCGGGCGGGAACGGGAGCGGCACATCGACGAGGTGCTCGCGGAGACGCTGGGTGAGCCCGGACGGCACGGCGGGACGGCCATCGTCTACGCGCCTACCCGCCGCACCACGGAGGAGGAGGCGAACCGCCTCGATGGGCAGCAGTGGCGGACGGCCGCCTACCACGCCGGCATGGACGGCAACCGGCGCGAGCGCGTGCAGCGCGCGTTCATGGCCGGCGAGCTGGACGTGGTGGTAGCCACCAATGCCTTCGGCATGGGCATCGACCGGGCCGACGTGCGCTGCGTGGCGCACCTGGCGCCACCGGGATCGCTGGAGGCGTACTACCAGGAAGCGGGACGCGCCGGCCGGGACGGCGATCCCGCCGTCTGCCTGCTGATCGTGTCGCCCGGAGACATGGCGCTGCGCCGCCACCTCGTCGAGCGCAACGGCGACGGCCAGCCCGTAGCCCCGGAGGTGGTGCAGCATCACTGGAACCTGTTCCTGGAGTTGATGCGCTGGGCCGAAGGCGGCGCCTGCCGCCACGACGCGATCCTGCGCTACTTCGGCGACGAAGCGGAGACGCTGGCCGGCTGCGGACGCTGCGACGCCTGCCTGCGGCTGGCGGACGAGGAGGAGCACGACCCGGAGCAGGACGCCATCGTGGTGCGCAAGGGGCTGTGCGGCGTCGCCCGCATCCACGGGCGCTTCGGCCTGACGGCGGCCGTGAAGCTGCTCAAGGGAGCGTCGGACGAGCGGCTGCGGCGTGCCCGCCTCGACCGGACGCCCACCTTCGGGACGCTCGGCGACTACGCGGAAGAGTGGCTGATGAGGCTGCTGCGCCGTTGCGTCACCGCCGGCTGGGTCGACTTCCAGGGCGGCGACCGCCCGGTCGCGGTGGTCACCGCGGACGGCCGGGAGGTGATCTACGACCAGCGTCCGGCGCGTCTGCTGCTGCCGCCCAAGCTGCGCGCCCGGGCATCCGCCGGCGCAAGTCAACCCGCGCGGCAGCGTGGCGGCGGACGAGCGCACGACGACGCCCCGGTGGAAGAGCTCGACGCGGCCGGGCTCGAGCTGTTCGAGGCGCTGCGCGCCTTCCGCATCGAAGAGGCGCGCCGGCAGCAGGTGCCGCCCTACGTCATCGCCAGCGACCGCACGCTGCGCCACCTCGCCGTGCTGCGCCCCGACTCCCCCGCAACCCTGGAGCTGGTCCACGGCATCGGCCCCGCGAAGGCGGAGCGCTACGGCGAAGCGCTGCTCGCCATCGTGAAGGACTGCGCGGGCACGGAGTAAGCGCCCCGGCACCGCCGCCTCCGATCCCGGTGGAGATTTCCCGCGCCATCAAGGCGGACGAAGCGGCGCACAAGTATGCGGACCGACAGGGGCTGTTCGTAATTCGCGCCACCGGCAGCAGCTCCAGCATCACCAACCGGCAGGACTTCCGGCCTCGCACCTTCGGGGGCAGCGAAGCGATCCACTGAAGGGTCTTCCGGGTTTCGTGTGGGTGAGACCGACCGAGGCGCGCCCTTGGGGGAGGCAGCGCTCACGGTTCCGGCTCACGCGGTGACCTGCCCTGCGCGTGACGGTGGCGGTGATGGGGGCGCCACACGGAAGTCCGAGGTTCCGAGGATCGGCGCCGCCGCCCAGCGCATGCGGGCCGCCGTCGCCCACCGTCGCGTTGCCACACCTGTCGTCTGACAGCCGCCGAGATCGCGCGGCCCGAAGCGCATGACTTCGCCGCCGGAGCGCTGTTCGGTTGCGCCTGCTCCGACGTCGGAGTTCGCGGGGCGTTTGCCTTGGCGTCCGCGGGCCGACTGCCGCTGCGCGCTCGGCGCGGTGGCCGGCTCGGGTCGTGGCGGTCGAGCCCCTCCTTGACCAAGCGTCCGACAAGCTGCCCCAGCGTCATGCGCGGGTCCACGTGCGAGAGCAGCCCGCGGAGCTGCTCCAGCCCCTGCTGGCAGTCGGCGTCGATAGTCGCCTTCAGCTCGTAGCGGCCATCCCCGAGCGGGCGCACCCGGTCGGCCGGCGGCGCAAGCTCCGGGTCCAGGTCGGCCAGCATCTGGCGGACCTGCCGGGCGCTCTTGCCGGCCGCCTCCTCGACCAGTTGCCCCCGCCCCACCGCATCGAGCACCAGCGGCGGCTCATGGTCGGCGGGGCTCGACGGTACGACCGGCGCGCAATTCGCCGCCGGATCGTCCGCCGCCGCCGACCCCGGCGCCGCTGCCCCCGCCGCCGCCCTCCCTGCCGGTGCGATCGCCGCGGTGCCGGAGATCGACCCGCGGCGCCGCTGCCGGTCGAACGCCCACTGCAGCTCCGCGGCGGCGCTCAGCGTCAGCGAGCCGTCGCGCAACCCCTCCCGCGCGTGCGGTTGATCGGCGCACAGCCGCATGGCGCCGATGCGCCGAGCGGCGGCTGCGTCGCTGTAGCCGAGCTCGCGCACCGCGTAGTCGAACAGGCTGGAGAAGCCTCGCTCCAGATGCAGGCCGCGCGCCTCGATCTCGGCCAGGTGGTCGATGATAGCGCCTTGCAGGTGCCGTTCGTGGCGGACCAGGTTGCTGGTCTCCCGCAGCAGCTCGCGGTCGCAGAGGGCGCCGACGGTGGAGGTGATGACAGGCCGGGCAGCGCTGGTGAAGTTTGCGGTCTTCATGCAGTAAATATACTACCGGTTTTGAGATACACGTCTTCTCCTCGTCCAGGACCGGCAATGAATCTGCGCTCAGCGCGCGCTGAACGGGGTGCTGCGCAGCCGAAGGGACACGTGAGCTTTTCGGAGGCCGGAAGGGACTGGAACGTGCGGTGGCGGGCCACCTCGCACGCGCAAAACCCCGTCAAGCCCCCGCGGCACGATTTCTCGACTTTCTTGGCGCCCGTGCAGCGCGCCTTCACCGCCGGCGAGCTTGGGCGCACACCGCCCGCACAGTGGCTCTCAGCCGCAACTCGCTCATGGACAAGCAATCCTCAAGCAGGCTCTTCGGCCGCCTTGACTTATGTGTAACTATCTATTTACAAATAATATAGAGAGAACTGGCCCCCTATAACGTTATAGGTATATACTGCATCGCACACAATCATGATGCGGGACGTTGAACGTCTTCCGCGTCAGATCACGGAGGAGACACCATGGCTACACCAATCCGGAGGCGACGGACACATGATCCAGTCCTTTTCAGACACGGACACAGAAGAGCTCTTCATCGAGGCGCGAAGCCGTAGGTTCGCTGACATCTCACGAGCGGCTCTGCGGAAGCTGATCCAGATGAACCGGGCCGCCGAGCTCAGAGACCTTGCGGTTCCACCCGGCAACCGTCTCAAGGGTCTCAGCGGTCGGCTCGCGGGCTTCCACTCCATCCGTGTCAACGACCAGTGGCGCATCGTCTTCCGGTGGACCGATTCCGGCCCGGAACAGGTGGCAATAGACGACTACCATTGATGACAGGGTTCACAGCATCATCAAAGGCGACAGCCGTTGCCCGGCGTGGCATCGCGTCGACTTGGAGGAGGCTCAGGAAGGAGCACGAGAACAGGTTGAGTGGCTAGTGCAGCACGGTTCCGGTGGCAAATCGTCCCACCCTACGGGAGACCGAGCAACGCCAGTGTGGCAATTCATTCGACAAGAGAAAAATGGACACTATGACGAATAATACGATCACGCCCGGCGAGATCCTTCTTGAGGAGTACCTCAAGCCGATGGGGATTTCGCAGAATGCCATGAGTCGAGCAATCGGAGTCGCGCCACGAGCGATCAATGAAATCGTCCATGGCCGGAGATCGATTACACCGGCCATGTCGATTCGCTTCGGCGCCTTCTTCGGTCAGTCGGATCAATTCTGGCACGGCATCCAGGTGGAGTGTGACTTTCGCAGGATCTCCGGCGACAAGCGCCGGCTCACCGCTGGGATCAAGCCTGCGTCTTCGCTCCGGAGGGTATCCTGACATTCTCTTCTTCCCCACCGCGGTCGGGACCATTCGAGAGAGTCGTTTTCGTAGACCGCGTTCAAGACCTCGGCGGTCGCACGTTGGATATTGCGCGGGGCGACAGGTCACCGAGGTTGTCCTCAACTCCATGCGGTATTGACGAGGTCGCTCAAATGCCGGGTGCTGCCGGCCCGTCGAGCTGGCCGCGCTCGCGCAGCGAATCGACGATCTGCTCGAACAGCAGCCCGTTGTCGCGCGCCACGGTTCGCGCGTGGCTGTGGCCGGCGGGCGGCGCCCGCTCGACGCGGAATGTCGGCACCACGCGAGGCACGCCGTCGGCGGGCACCTCGCGGGTCGTCGCCGCCAGGTTGAACGCTCCCGGCACCTGCTCGTCCTCCACCCACGCCGCCAGCTCGTGCAGGTGCGTGGCCAGCAGCGAGCGGCAGCCGAGCGCGACCAGCACGCGGACGATGTCCAGCATCAGGTAGGCCGCCTCGCCCGGACCGGTGCTGGTGAAGGTCTCGTTGGACAGCAGGACGGCGGTCGGGGTCAGCCGGGTGAGGATCTCGCGCAGGCGCGCCGCCTCCTCCCCGAAGCGGCCGGTCTGCTGCTGCGGCTTCTCCTCAGCCTGGTAGTGGGTGTACAGCCCCGAGGCGATGCTCATCTCCGCCTCGCGGGCGGGACAGAACAGTCCGGCCTGGAACAGGACCTGGGCGAGGCCCACGCCCTGCAGGTACACGGTCTTGCCGCCGCGGTTGGGGCCGGTCAGGACGGCGACCCGCCCCGGTTCACCGAGCTCGACCTCGCTCGCCACTACCTCCTCCCCTCCGGTCAGCGCGAGCGCGGCGTTGTAGCAGCCGTCGATCGACAGCACGCGGCGCTCGGTATCGGCCACCCGCGGCAGGCAGACCGGCAGTCCGCGCTCCTGCAGTGCATGCGCGAGCTTGGCGGCGGAGGCGAACAGGATCAGCTCCTCGCTCGCGCGGGTGATGAACCCGGTCGGCAGCTTGGTGAACGCGCGCAGGTCGCCGGCGAGCTGCCGGGCCGCCCGGTCCAGGACCTGTGCAAGGTCGTCGAGCAACTCCCGCACCAGCGGCTTGGCGTGGCCCGGACGGAGCAGGCTGTGCAGGTCGGCGATGCCGCGGCCTTCCGCGGCGGCCTTCCCCAGCACCGTGGACATCAGCTTCGATCCCTTGAACCGCTCCCGGTTGATGGACAGCAGCGTCGCTTCGACGGGCCGCAGTTGGGCGTCCAGGTTCACCCCTATCGTGATGCTGGCCATGCCGCGCACGTCGGCGAGCACGCCGGGCAGGAAGCTCAGGAGCTGCCGGTGCGCGGCCGTCTCGCGGATGCGGTCGAGCAGCGCCGCGAAGTCGCGCCACACCGGACCGGCGTCGTCTACTGCCGCGACCGCATCGGCCAGCGCCTCGGTGGTGGTGACGTACAGCTCCAGCTCGCTGAGATGGTTGACGACGCGGTACAGCGCCGCCCGGTTGTCCATGGTGGTGAGCGGGCCGGCCAGGATGATGCGCAGCGCCGCCTCGCGCACCACCTCCTCCAGCGGGGGATGGGCCAGGATCGTCTGCAGCACCGACTGCCGGTGGCCGATCTGCTCCACCGTGCTGAGCTGCGCGCCGAGCAGCGCCGTCAGATAGCGCTCGGCGGAACCGTGAATGGCCATGGCGCGCACGATCGCGGCGAGCTGCAGGTCCTCCCGCGTATGGGCGGGCAGCTCGTATACGGTCCGCTCCGGCTCCGGGCCGTTCCAGAGAAAGCTGAACCGGTCCAGTTCCTCCTGCGAGGGGCCGGACGGCGCGTCGCCGTCGCTCTGACGCAACGCCCGCGCCTGCTCCCGGACGCCGCTCGACTCCGCCAGCAGATTCTGAGCGACGACCCGCTTCTGGAGCTCGCGCGACGCCAGATCGACGAGTTTCTGTACGCCTTGACCGGCCTGCTGGTCCGAACCGCCGTCTGGAGCAGAGCTCATCGCCTACGATTCCTCCAACGCGCCCATGAGGTGTAGTAGCTCTCCAGGAGCCCCGCGACGATGAGCGCCGATATGCGGGTCTTGCCGAGCTGCGCGATCTCGTTTTCGAGGGCGCTTTGCAGCGACCCGTGAACCGAAACGAGCCTTTGCCGGTGCGCCCGAATCAGCGCGGCGAGCTCACGGATCGCTTCGCTCATGCACCAGCGCGCCCCGCTCGCGGATGCGCTCGGCGACATCGGGGGGGACCTTCTCCAGTTCGACGACGTCGACCGGCACGCCCGTTCCCTCCATGGCGGCGAGGAACTCACGCACCCGGTTCAGGTCGACCCCGAATTGCTCGGCCACGACGCGGAGTATAGCGGCTCGCCTGCCTTGACACGGCGGGCCGCCGCCTTACGATGGAACGCGTGTTGACCCGAGAGCGCCTCCAGGGCATGTGGGCCGGTCCGCCGGTGCCGTGGGCCGGCGACGACCGCTTCGCGGAGGACGCTTACCGCCGCGACGTGGCCAAGTGCTGCGCCGCCGGCGTTCCCGGCGTCTACACCGGCGGCTCGACCGGCGAGTTCTACGCCATGGACCTGGACGAGTTCGAGGCGGTCACCGCCGCCACCGTCGAGGTGTGCCGCGAGGCGGGAACCCCGGCGCAGATCGGCTGCACCTCCACCTACACGGGAGGCGCCGTGCGCCGGGCGCGCTTCGCGCAGCGACTGGGGGCCGACGCGATCCAGGTGGCCCTGCCCTTCTGGTTCGCACTGTCCGACGACCAGGTGATCGGCTACTTCAGCGCCCTGGCCGACGCCTGCCCGGACCTGCCGATCGTGATCTACGACCGCGCCGACCGCGCAAGGCGGAGCTTCGACGGCGAGCTCTGCGCGCGCATCGTTGAGCGCGCGCCGATCATCGGCATCAAGGTCGACACCTCGGTGGGCGATGGGCCGCGCAAGGTGCGGGACCTGAGCGCCTTGATGAGCGTGTTCGTCGGCGAGACCAGCCTGATCACCTATGCCCCGCACGGCGCGAGCGGCTGCTACTCGTCGCTGGTGTACATGAACCCCGGCCTCGCCCTGCGGCTCCACGAGCTGTGCGCGAGCGGCGACTACGATCGCGCGCGGCCCATCCACGACGACTTCGACCGGCTGATCGGCACGGGGCTGGCGCCGTTCCGAGAACAAGGATACGTCGACACCACCTACGACCGGCTGATGGGCATGGTGGCCGGCTTCCTGGGCCCCGACTACCACCGCGTGCGCGATCCCTACCCCTCCACGAGTCCCGATCACGTCCGCGAGCTCCGCGCCTGGATGGCCGAGCACACGCCGGCGCTCCTGCAGTTGGACTGAAGAGGACCGGGCGCCCATGCGCATCGACTTCGCCGGCCGCACCGTCATCGTCACCGGCGGCACCGGCGCGCTCGGCGGCTCGGTGGTGCGAGGCTTTCTGGACGCGGGCGCGCGGGTGCTCGCGACCTACGTGGTAGAAGCCGAGGTGGCTCCGTTCCGTCAGCAGTTCGCCGACGCCGCCGATCGCGCGGAGTTGCACCGCTGCGACGTGCGCCAAGCGGCCGAGGTGGAGGCGCTCTTCCGGCACGTCCCGACCGGAGAACTGCGGGCGGTGGTCAACCTGGCCGGCGGCTACCGGTGGACGAAGGTCGCGGACGCGGACGACGCGGCCCTGGAGCACCTGCTGGACCTGAATCTCCGCACCACCTTCGCCATGTGCCGCGCGGCGGCTCCGGCGCTGGTGGCCGCCGGCGGGGGTGCGATCGTCAACGTGTCCGCTCGCGCGGCGCTCCGCGGCGAGGCCGGCAACGGCGTCTACGGCGCCACCAAGGCGGCGGTCCTGGCCCTCACGCAGTCGCTGTCGGCGGAGCTGAAGCGCGACGGGGTGAACGTCAACGCCGTGCTGCCGAGCATCATCGACACGCCCGCCAACCGGAAGGCGATGCCGAAGTCCGATCCTGCTACATGGGTGGCGCCGGGGGACCTGGCCAGCGTGATCGTGTTCCTCGCTTCGGACGCCGCCGCGGCGATTCACGGCGCGGCCATCCCGGTCTACGGACTGGCCTGAGCCGGCGTGGAGGGGCCGTTCCAGCTCTCCCGCAGCGTGATCGACGCCGTCGTCAGCGATCCGCGTCCCGCGGTCTTCCTGCTGCGCCGCATCGAGACGACCGCGGCATACGCCCATTACCGCGGCCGCGCGGGACGCACCCAGCACGGTGAGGGCCTGGGACCGGCCCTGACCCGCTGGCTCGGCTCCGACTACCGGGTCTTCTGGTTCGAGCATGCGGACTCGGCCCGCGCCGCCTTCGAACGCGAGTGCCGGCTGTGGCATGAGCTCGACGGATACGCGGGAAAGCTCGACAACGCCGGTCACCCGGAGCCCGACGGCAACCGCGGCGGGCACTGTCCGCTCTGCATGACCGCGGCGGCGCGCGGAGCGGCCTGATGTCCATGTGGTTGCGCGGCGCGCAGCTCCGCGGGCTCGAGCGCGCCTTCCAGAAGCCGGTGGAGTGCCCGGTCCCCACGCAGGTGGTGTCGAGCGGCGAGTGCCTGCCGCCGGCGCAGACGCGCCGTCAGGCTCGGGTCGAGTGGCTGCTGCAGCGCGACGCGGACCTGCATGCCGGCCGCCAGGGAATTGCCCGCAGTCGCTATCTGCGCTCGCAGAGCGGCATGGCGGCCGCGTTCCTGGCGATGAACCAGGTGTACGGGGAGGTGTACGACGTCGCCCCGGTGGAGGCTGCCGACCGGGACGCTGCCGAGGAGCGGCGCGATGCCACCCGCGGCCAGTTCATCTTCGACGTCCACACCCATCACGTGCACGACGACTACCGCTGGGAAGGGCAACTCTGGCTGCGCGCCGCCGCGCGCGGCGACCTGTTCGGCAGCAAGCCCTGGAACCCGGATCTGGTAGGCCAGGAGCTGGACCTCAAGTACTACAAGTTCGACTACTACCTGAAGGACATGTTCTTCGACAGCGACACCACCCTGGCGCTGCTGTCCACCTCGCCTTCGGTCGATCCGCACAAGATGCTCTTGTCGGACGACCAGATGGTGGCGACCCGCAACCTGGTCAACCGCCTCGCCGGCACGCGGCGCATGTTCGCGCACGGCGTCATCTGGCCGAGCGTCGCGCAGTACCTGCCGGCCATGGACCGGGCCGCCACCGAGCTGAAGGTGGACGCCTGGAAGGGCTACACGATGGGGGACGTGCTGGGCGTGACCCCCACGTTCGAGCACCCGTGGCGCATGGACGACGAGGATCTCACCTACCCCAGCTACGAGAAGGCGCAGCATCACGGCGTGCGCAACATCTGCGTCCACAAGGGAGTGCTGCCGGCCGACTACGAGCGCATCCCGACGTGGCGCCACGCCACCGTCGAGGACGTGGGCAAGGCCGCCCTCGATTGGCCCGGGCTCAACTTCCACATCTACCACGCCGGACTGCGCATGTGGCGCGATCTGCCGCCGGTCGTGGCGGAGTTCGAGGACACCGGCCGGCTGCCCTGGATCGACGAGGTCGCGGCGATCCCGGCCCGATACGGCGTGTCGAACGTGTACGCCGACGTCGGCCTGTCGTTCGGCGCGCTGGCGGTGAGCGAGCCGCGGCTGGCGGCGGCGCTGCTCGGCAAGCTCATCCAGGGACTCGGCACCGATCACGTGCTCTGGGGCACCGACTCGATCTGGTTCGGATCGCCGCAGTGGCAGATCGAGGCGCTGCGCCGTATCGAGATCCCGCCCGACCTGCAGGACCGGCACGGCTTCGAGCCGCTCGGCGCCGCGGACGGGCCGGTCAAGTCGGCGATCTTCGGCGCCAACGCCGCCCGTCAGTACGGCATCGAGCTGGACGCGAGCGGACGCCCGGTCACCGACTATGCCGGGGACGACCTGTCCCGCCTGAAGGCGGAGTACCTGGCGGCCGGCCACCAGCGCGACAACCTGTTCTGGGGCTGGATTCGCACGCAAGACGATGCATGACGACTGCCACCACGCGATCGAAGTTGACGCTCGCAGCATCTTACGTCATCATGCTTACGTATGGATCGCGTCTTTTCGACCAGGATCGACGAATCGACCGCCGAGTTGCTTGACCGGCTCTCAAAGGCGCGGCGCATCCCCAAAAAACGGATCGTGGAGGACGCGATCAGGCTCTACGGAGAGACGCTGCAGTGCGAACCGGACCCGTTCGACCGGTCGTTCGGTGCGTGGCAGCGACCCGAGCCGGCGACCGAACTCTACGAGCGTATGCGCGCCACGTTCGAAAGCTCGATGCATCGACGCCGGAGATGAGGGCGTACGTCGATGCGGACGTGCTGATCTGGCATCTGCGCGGAGATCCGGAGGCGAAGGGATTCCTCACGGCGTTCCACCGGAATCTGGCCTACGATCTCTGGGTGGGGGCACTGCAGCGAGCGGAAGTCCTGTTCTTCATGCACTCTGGCGAGGAGGAGACGACCTTCGCGCTGTTCTCCCAGTTCAAGACGGCAGTAGTCGATCAGGGCATCGTCGATGACGCGGCCGCGCTCTACCGGCGCTGGAACCCGTCGCATGGCGTCGATGTCAACGACGCGATCCTGGCAGCGACGGTCCGCGCCACCGGCGGCAAACTGTACTGCCTGAACACCCGCCACTATCCGATGGACGGCATCGTGGTCGAGCGGGCGTGGGGTCCCTGAAAACGGCATGGGCAAAGCGCTGGCGCGGCCCTTCGAGGACCAATACAAGTGCTCGATCGGCAGCGAGCGGCACCTGTTCGTCGACGACGCGCTGGTGCAGCGCACCCGCGGCGTCAGCAAGCGGCTGCATCAGCCGGTCAAGCACCCGGCGAATCCGGTCATCCGCGGCGATCTGCCGTACGAGAAAGACTACGCCGTGCTGCACGGCACCGTGCTCCGCGAGCCGGACGGGCGCTTTCGCGCCTGGTACCTGAGCGGCACCGGCGCCCTGGCCTACGCGGAGTCGGAGGACGGACTCACGTGGCGCAAGCCGCTGTTCGACCACTACCGCATCGACGGCGACAAGACCAACATCGTCTACTGGACGCAGCAACCCGAGCTTGCCCGGCGCGACGAGTGGAAGTTCGGCGGCGGGTCGATCATGCCGGACCCGAACGCCCCACCCGACGAGCGCTATCGGATGTTCACCTTCGAGGTGCCGATCAGCGACGCCACGCGAGAGCGCTTCCGGACCGGCTACGGGTACTACGCGATATCCTCACCCGACGGCATCCGCTGGCCTATCGGGCAGCCGCCGGTCCTCACCCGCCGCGACGACGACCCGCACATGAGCGACGCCAACGCCTGCATGTACGACCCGCTGCGGCAGCGCTTCATCGCCTTCACCAAGCGGCACCAGATCCGCCCGGACGCGGTCGGCGACCAGGGGGTGATGTCGCGTGTGCGCGGCATCAGCTTCAGCGACGACTTCCGCCGCTGGACGCGGCCGGTCAACTGCCTGCTGCCCGACGACCGGGATCCGCGCGATGTGCAGTTCTACCGGCAGGGCGGCTGGACCCATCAGGGGATGTACCTGGGCCTGTTGGAGATCTACCACTCCGATCCGGACAGCCCCACGCAGCCGTTGATGCGCGATCTGCAGCTCATCTCCAGCCGCGACGGCGAGCTGTGGTGGCGCGCCGGCGGCCGGCAGACCTTCATTCCCTGCGGGCCGCCGGGCTCCTGGGATGGGCAGATGCTCGACCTCAACGCCGGCGGACCGATCGAGGTGGGCGACGAGCACTGGATCTACTACGGCGGCCGCGCCTACCCGCACGAGATCAACGACGAGCTGTTCCCCTGGGACGGACCGCGCGGCGCCGGCCTCGGCATCGCCACGCTGCGCCGGGACCGCTACGTGTCGTACGACGCCGGGACGGAGACCGGCGAGGTGGTGACCCGCCTGCTGCGCTTCGAGCGCGGCACATCACTGCGGGTCAACGCGCGCATCGGCCCGGACGGCTTCCTGCGCTGCGAGGTGCTGGACTCGATCGAGCGGCACGGCATCCCGCGCCGGCAGCTCTTCTGGGACTGGGGGATCGGCGCGCCTCTCTCCGGCTTCGACGCCGAAGCGTGCCAACCGGTCGCCGGCGACCACCTCGACGCCGAGATCCGCTGGTGCGGTGGCCGCTCCATCGGTGAGCTCGCCGGCCGCTGGGTGGCGCTCCGCTTCGTCATGCGCGACTGCTCGCTGTTCGCGTTCCAGATCCGCTGACCGTGACGATGACGAGAGATCCGACCTCCACTTGACGGAGCGGCAGAGGAAGACATACTAAGGATTACCCTTATTATGTTTTGGAGTTGGGATGAACATCACCCTCAGCGTCGACGATCGTGTCGTCCGCACGGTACGGAAGATCGCGATCGACAAGAACACGACCCTTACCGCCATGGTTCGCTCCTACCTCGAGTCACTGGCAGAGCGAGATCAGTTGGCGAGGGAGCAGGCCGTGGCGAAGTTTGATGACTCTGTTCGCAGGCTGAGTCGCCCCATGGGGCCACACGACTGGACGCGGCAGGACCTGTATGAGCGATAGGCACAGGCGATTCGTCGACACGAACGTGTTGGTTTACGCCTATGACAAACACTCCGAGACGAAACAGGCCGGAGCGCTGAGACTACTGCGAGCCGGCATGCTCGATGACGCCCTGGCTGTCTCCGCTCAGGTGCTCGGTGAGTTTTTCACCGTCGTCACGCGACGCATCCCGACGCCGCTGACGGCCGATGAGGCGGCCGCGGCCATCGACGCCCTGAGGCCGGTCCCCGTGGTCGAGATCGACCGGCCGCTCGTGGAGCGGGCGATCGAAACCCACAAGCGCTATGGGATCGCCTATTGGGATGCGCTGATCATCGCGGCAGCGGAACGCGCGGGATGCGTCGAGGTGCTGTCCGAGGACCTGAATGACGGCCAGCGCTACCTTGACATCGTCGTGAGCAACCCGTTCACCGCTGCGTGATTGACGGCGCGGTACGCCGGCGCTACCGTCGCACCTCGCCGAACGAATAGGAGGTCATCCTGGCAGAGCCCCCGCATCTGCACAGTCCGGCCGCAGAGGCCGGCTCCGACGGCACCCGTCACCAGCCGGCCGGACAGGAGCTGACCCGCATCCTGCGCCGTCAGACCCTGGCGCGAGCGATCCGTATGCGCGAGTTCTATCTCCTCATGGTGATCGGACTCACGGTGATGGTGATCTTCAAGTTCGTGCCGATCTACGGAATCCTGATCGCCTTCAAGGACTACAACGTCACCAAGGGCATCATCGGCAGCCCATGGAACAACTTCCGCTGGTTCGCGTGGATCTTCGAGGATTTTTTCTTCTGGCGTGTGGTGCGCAACACGGTCGTTCTTGCCTTTCTGCGGTTGGCGTTTGCGTTCCCGGCACCGATCGTGCTGGCGCTGCTGCTCAACGAGATCCGCTGGAGCCCGTACAAGCGCACCGTGCAGACGATCAGCTACCTGCCTCACTTCATGTCGTGGGTGGTGCTGGGCGGCATCGTCAAGGAGCTGCTCTCACCGACACGGGGCGCGCTCCCTCACCTGTTCACGCTGTTCGGCATGGACGCGCCAGCGCTGCTCACCGACGCGGACGCCTTTCGCGCCGTGCTGGTGGTCAGCGGCATCTGGCAGGGCGTCGGCTGGGGCACCATCCTCTACCTTGCCGCGCTCTCCGGCGTCGACCCGCAACTCTACGAGAGCGCGGCCATGGACGGCGCCAACCGCTTCCACGCGGCGATTTACCTATCGCTACCGTCGCTGGTCCCCGTGATGACCATCCTGTTCCTCCTGCAGATCGGCAACGTCCTGGAACAGGGCTTCGACCAGATCCTCAACGTCTACAATCCGGCGGTGTACGAGGTCGCCGACGTGTTCGAGACGCTGGTCTATCGAGAGGGCATCGGCAAGCAACGGTACTCCTACGCCACCGCCATACAGTTGTTCCAGAACGGGGTGGGCATGATCGTGCTCATCTTCGCCAACCAGGTGATCCGCCGCTACAACGAGTACGGGGTCTGGTAGCGACGGATGGCCAGTCCCCTCAGCCAAATCGGCGCCGGCGGCCGCACCTTCGACGTCTGCAACTATCTGCTCCTTGGCCTGTTCTCGCTGAGCATCGCCCTCCCGTTCTGGGCGATCGTGGTCGGATCGTTCGCCTCCCCGGCCGTGGTCAAGGGGTTGGGATTCCACTTCTGGAACGACGATTGGCGGATCGAGGCGTGGCAGTTCGTGTTCCGGGAGAACAACATCGCCGGCGCGTACCTGAACACCATGCATCGGGTGGTCTTCGGCACCGTGACCACGCTGTTCGTCACGTTCACGCTGGCGTATCCCCTGTCCAAGCGCAACCTTCCGGGCCGAACCTTCTTCAGCCAGTCGATGGTCTTCACGCTGTTTTTCTCGGGCGGGATCATCCCGTCATACCTGCTGATCCGCAATCTCGGCATGCTGAATTCGCGCTGGTCGCTGATCCTGCCCCTCGCATTCAGCGCCTATTACGTCATCATCACGCGCAACTTCATCATGACCATCGACCAGGCGGTCGAGGACTCGGCGGTGGTGGACGGCGCCAGCTACTGGACGATCATGTGGCGGATCATCATCCCGCTTTCCAAGCCGGTGCTGGCGACGATCGCCCTGTGGACCGCGGTGGCGCACTGGAATGCGTGGTTCGACGCTTTGATCTATATCCACGATCGGGAGAAAGGCGTCCTGCAGCTCATCCTTCGAGACGTGATCAACCGGGTGACCGTGTTCAACAACGACGAGGCGATGCTGCGCCTCATCGAGGAGTTGCGGCGGCGTGGAGAGGAGCCGGACTGGGCGCGCATCCCGCACGAAGCGATCACCGCGGCCGTGATCGTGATCACCATCGGACCCATCGTCCTGGTCTATCCGTGGGTGCAGAAGTACTTCGTCAAGGGCGCTCAGCTCGGGTCGCTGAAGGGCTGAATCCGGGACGCCGAGCCGAGGCTCTCGTCTCGACAGGGCAGCGCGGTCGGATTCAGGCTCATCGACATGTCCACTACGGCGGCGACGGTTTTGGGGCGATAGCAAGAAAGGGAGGCCCGCTGACGCCGCTACAGCGTCCTCGGGACCTCCCTCTCGGAATATAGGCCGCGCGCGATCAGCGCGACACGTTGCCTGCCATCAGGTCGGCGACGGTGTAGTCGAGCTTGGCGAGCTCGTCGAGCAGCTTCTGTCCTCCCGCTCTCTTCCACGTCTCCACGTATCCGGGCCATTCCGCGTCGATGTCGGCGTCCGACACGATGTGGCGATAGAAGAACTCGCTGTGGATCGCCTCGAGCTGACCGACGAGCTGCGACCACAGCGCGTCGTAGTCGGTCTCCTTGAAGACGTCCTCCTTGTACATGCGGATGATCGCCGCCTCCGCGCACTCGCCGCCCGGGTTGTGGCAACGCTGCCACTCCTTGGCGATCGGGACCGGCCAATCGGGATTGGAGCCGGTATAGCTGAGCATGTGCACCGGATGGGAGTGATGCGTGAACATGTACAAGCCGATCGTGTTAGGCGCTTCGATCTGCGCCTGGCTGCGGACCAGCCGGCCGCCGGCTTTCGCGAACTCCGAGCCGTTGCACAGCGCGGGTCCCTCTACCGTGTAGTGGGTGCCCTCGATGCCATACCGGCCACGTGTCACTCCTTCGCAGTCGAAGTTGATCCAGTCGTAGATCTGCAGGATGCGCGCCAGCTTTTCATCCGACACGTCGTGCCGCACCACGAACCACTCGAACGGTGGCGACAGCGGCAACGCCGGATTCTCGTGGCGCAGCCCGTAGCTCCCGTCCGGGGCGGTCACCGCATGGACCCGCACCCACTTCGCTCCCGGATCGTTCTGGAGCTGGAAGCACAGGCTGCCCTGGCTGGTGGTCGTATAGTCTTCGCGGCTGTAGCAGGTCACGTCCGCCGCGCGATTGCTGAACGCCAACAGACCCTGCGCGATCTTGTCGGAAAGCTGGTTGCGGTCGACCGCCGGGGTTTCCGGGTCCAGGATGCCGCGGTGGTACATGCGCTGCGCGGTCTTCAGCGCCTCCTTGACGCCCGGCAGGATGTGCACCGGAGCGGCAGAGCCGTCCGGCAACGCCTGGATGTAGAGCGGCTCGGCGCTGACGCTGTACGGTTGGCAGAGCCTGCCCCACGCCCACCAGTAACAGGGGCGGCCGGGGCGGTTCCAGGCGCTCATGCCGATGGTGCGGCCGCCGCCGACCGGATCGGCGTCGACGATGCGCTGCAGCACCTCCTCCAGATCGGTGATGTTGACCGTGTCGTAGGTCTGGAAGAAGGTGTCGGGACGGAACGGGCTGGCGTCGTTCATCCCTTCCGCGTCGCCCCACTTCGACTCCCTGCCCATGGTCAGGCCCAGCTCGTCCATGCCGTTCACCTGCTCGATCCAGTCGAGGCGCAATACCGGCATCACCTGCGCGCCCGCCTGATGCGCCCAGTGGCGCGGGAAGCCACGCAGCTCGGACGTGTTGCCGGGCACCGCCGTGGCCAGCCAGGCAGCCGAGCTGATGGCATCGAGCGTCGCGGAGAACAGCGGCGCGTGCTCGCGCACCATCGCCACCGGGATCGACCGGAACGCGCCGGTGGTGAACAACTCGTCCATGTTGAGCCCGAACGTGAAAATCACGTCCGCGTGATCACCCGCGGCGATCTTCAGCGGGATGGTCTCCGATCGGTTGGCGTCGTCGTGCACGTTCAGCGTGACGCCGAACCGCTCCTCGATCGCGGTCTGGATCGGTCCGCCGTCCTCGTAGATTTCGGCGGCGCCCACGCCCAGCCAACTGATCTCTATGGGTCCCTCGGTGCCGGCAGCCTCCTCGGTGCCGGTGGCACCGGCTATCGAGGCTCCGGCGAGCAGCAGACAGGTGCTCGCCAGCACTACAAACGCGTTTCTCATTCGCTTCCTCCTCGCATGCCCGGGGTCTACGGCTTCGTCATCGCCGCGGCGCAAGGCTCGACGGTAGCCCCGCCGGCACGCGGGGTCAATCACACGCTACGTCCGAGCCGACACGGACACGCCGCGCGCAGCAAGCACCTTCAGCGCGCTTGCGCGGTGCGCTTCCGCTCGGCCTTCCATGCGCTGGCGGCGCAGGAACGGATCGTCATCCGGCCCCGTCCCTTCTGGGACACCCAGCGCACGCCCCACCCGATCCACGACCTCGGCGGTCTCCTCGGACAGCTCCGGTTCGTTCAGCGCCCGGTGTATCTCCTCCGCCGTCCAGCCCGGAAACGCGTGGCTGACTGGCGTCGGGCTCAGGCCCCCGCGCCATCACGCGAATCGTCAAGCCGGGACGGAGCGACCCCGGACGGCTCGGCGCAGGCTCGTCCGGGACCTCCACCCACACCTCGGGAAAGCTCCAGGACTCGTACAGCCCCAGAGTGATAGAGCTTGGCAGAGCGGGCCGCGAGGCACGCCTCGATGTCGCGCAGGCTCTCGCGGCCGGTGAGTTGTGCAAAGGCCATCGCGCGGTAGTGTTCGGTGCACCCCAACGCGCGCACCGAGCGGTCGCCATCGTAGCGGTCGACGATCCGAGCGAATGTCGTCCAAGGGAGGAAACTCATGACTTGGGCGGAGTCTTCCGGGTTTCGTGTGGGTTGAGACCGACCGAGGCGCGCCCTTGGGGGAGGCAGCGGTCACGGTGCAGGCTCGGCCCGAAGCGCATGACTTCGGTGCCGGAGCTGCGGCGCCCGTCGGCTTCGCCCCGGCAGCGGCTCGGCGGGCCGTATCCTCCCGGTTGCTCGTCGGCAGCGGCGCGGAGGTCGGTATCGGCGGAACCGCCCGCGCCGGTGTGGGAGTGGCGCCGGCGGGGATCGCCGCGTCCTTCGTCGTCGAAGCGGCGCGTCGCTGCACAGCCGGCTGCGACTCCGGCGTCGAAGCGGCGTGGTGGCCGGCGTCCGGGTCGGTCTTCGGCGCCGCCGCGGCGTGCTTCGCCGCCGAAGCGCTGTGCCCGTGCCCCTGCTCCGGCGTCGGAGTTCGCGGGGCGTTTGCTTTTGCGTCCGCGGGCCGACTGCCGCTGCGCGCTCGGCGTGGCGGCCGGCTCGGATCGTGGCGGTCGAGCCCCTCCTTGACCAGGCGTCCGACGAGCTGCCCCATCGTCATGCGCGGATCCACGTGCGAGAGCAGCCCCCGGAGCTGCTCCAGCCCCTGCCGGCACTCCGCGTCGATCGTCGTCTTCAGCTCGTAGCGGCCGTCGCCGAGCGGGCGCACCCGGTCGGCCGGCGGCGCCAGTTCCGGGTCCACGTCGGCCAGCATCTGGCGGACCTGCCGGGCGCGCTCTTGCCGGCCGCCTCCTCGACCAGTTGCCGCCGCCCCACCGCATCCAGCACCAGCGGCGGCGGCTGCGACTCGGCGGGGGACACCGGTACGGCCGGCGCAGAGTCTGCCGCCGGATCGTTCTGTCCCGCCGCCGCCGCCGACCCCGTCGCCGCCCTCCCTGCCGGTGGGATCGCCGCGGTGCCGGAGATCGACCCGCGGCGCCGCTGCCGGTCGAACGCCCACTGCAACTCGGCGGCGGCGCTCAGCGTCAGCGAGCCGTCGCGCAACCCCTCCCGCGCCTGCGGTTGATCGGCGCACAGCCGCATGGCGCCTATGCGCCGAGCGGCGGCCGCGTCGCTGTAGCCGAGCTCGCGCACCGCGTAGTCGAACAGGCTGGAGAAGCCTCGCTCCAGATACAGGCCGCGCGCCCCGATCTCGGTCAGGTGGTCGATGATGGCGCCTTGCAGGTGCCGTTCGTGGCGGACCAGCTTGCTGGTCTCGCGCAGCAACTCGCGGTCGGAGAGGGCGCCGACGGTGGAGGTGATGGCGGGCCGCGTGGCGATGGTGAGAGGTGCGGTCTTCATACCGTAAATATACTACTGGTTTTGAGATACCCGTCTTCTGCCCGTCCAGGACCGGCAATGAATCGCCGCGCAGCGCGCGCTGAACCGGGTGCCGTGCAGCCGAAGGGACCCGTGAGCTTGTCGGAGGCAAGAAGGGGCTGGAACGTGCGGTGGCAGGCCACCTCGCACGCGCAAAACCCCGTCAAGCCCCCGCGGCACGATTTCTCGACTTTCTTGGCGTCGCTGCGCGTGCCGCAATGCCGTGCCGGCAGGGTTCAGGAATCACGAACCGTGAACCTCGCCGCGGCGGAGGTCGGCATCGACTCCTCCGCGTCGTCCTGCTGCGGGACACCGTCCGCTGCCACTCCCGGCTCGACGCTTTCGGCGGCCCCAATCTCTACCCGGCGGTTCTCATGTGACGTCCTTCCACACGAATTCCTGAAGACCCCTTGGGCGAACAGGGTCTTGCCGGAGTACATGACGACAGGCTAGCAGGCGATTGCTGGCGAACTGGCGTATGATCGGCCGCGACCCAAATCCAGCGGATTGTGCGCGGGAAGCCCTCAATCGATTCAAGTCGACACCACCCTAATCTGTCTGTATCATGTTGAAGTATAATCAGTTACAGCCATCGGAAGGCCAATGAACCGGACAGTAGTGTGCTGACGTGATCAATACCGGTCAGGAGACCGTGGCGCCGGCCGAGTTCGAGCGGGCGATCGAGGTGTTCGCGCGCGGGTTCTCCTTTGCCCGCAGCTTCACCCATCCCTATCTGCCTGAACCGGTTGATCCGATCAGGCCGGGGACCCCCTCCACCGGCACGCTCTGGGTGCTGCGCGACGCCGACCGGCGGACCGGCGCCTACCGGAAGGAGGAGTGGGTCACTCACGGCCTCGATCCCGAGCACCTGCATGCCGCCGTCGCCAACTCGCCCTGGCGCGAGCGGACGCGCGCGTGCCGATCGACGCAGGACCGCGGCGGCTACAGCGTCTGCGCGATCCACGCCACGGGCGAGCCGGATCGGCCGCTCCGCGACGGCTTCAAGTCGCTCGGCTACCGGCTGGGCGGCACCGAGCCGTTCATGATCCACCGCCTGCGGCGCATCCCGCGCGTCACCGCACCGGCGGTCATCCGCCGCGTGCGCACCGAGGCGCTGGCCGACCGTCTGGCCAAGGCGGCGCGCGCTCGCCAGATCCTGCCCGAGCACCTGGGGGACGACGCACCGCAGCGCCAGTACGTGGCGATTGCCGGCGACGCCATCGTCGGCTGGGTCGGCAGCATCGCCGTCGGCGACGCCGCCTGGTGCCAGAACATGCACGTGGCGCCGGCCTACCGGCGCCGCGGCATCGCGCGCGCCATGCTGTGCCGGCTGCTGCGTGACGACCGCGCGGCCGGAACGGTGCTGGCCGTGCTGCTCGCCTCCCACACCGGCGCCAGGCTGTACGCCTCGGTCGGCTATGCCCAGATCGGCACGCTGCTGTTCTTCACGCCGAGCAGGAAGTCCGGGCCGGACTGAACCGGTCCGGCCGAGAGCCTGTCAGGCCGGCGGGTCCGGCGGAATGCCGACGATGGTCAGGTACTCCAGCCAGTCGTCATGCGGATTGCTGACGCTGTGCTCGGTCCCGGCCGGCAGGTGGATGGCGTCGCCCTCGCGCATCGGCTCGCGCGCGAAGCCGGCACTGAGCTCGCCCGATCCGCCGGTGACGTAGTAGACGCGCTCGCTCTGCGGATCGCTCCACGCCTCGGTCGCGTGGCGGGGGTGCAGGCGCTGCATGCCGATCTCCTGCACGGTGTCCAGGGGCGCGTCGACGAACGCCGCCCCCTCCCCCTTGAGGGCGAACGCACGCCACATGAACAGCGCCCCGGTCGATGACCGGACCGGTGAGACGTCCAGCCAGGAGCGGCACGCGATCGGCAGCTTGGCGCCCGCCGGGCCGTTGGCGGCGATCGCCGCGGCGTTCGCGGCCCGCTGCTGCTCCGGCAACCGCGCCCCGGCGATCAGCAGGTGCTCGATCCAGTCGTCGCCGTCGTTGATGAGCTGGTGGTAGCAGGTGGCCGGCAGGCAGATCAGGTCGCCTGTGCGCACCGGATAGATCTCCTCATCCACGTGCATCTTCCCGGAGCCGCGCAGGAAGTAGTAGATCTGCTCCTGGTCGGCATGCACGTGGTAGTCGCCGGTCTGGCCGGGCTGCATCACGTGGCGTGCCAGAAGCTGCATCTGCCGCAGCACGTGCACGCCGATCGTCGCCGCGGCGCCGCCGGCCGGGCCGAGCAGGTTGCCGACCAGCACGTTGCGCTTCGACACGTGCGGCGCGTGGTCGCGCCAGTTGATCCTGGTCATGATCCGCCTACCATACCCCTTGCGATGGAGATGAACGCATGAAGATCACCGCGGTCGAGGTGTTCGGGGTCGAGTGCGCGCTGCCCGCCCCGCTGCGCTGGGGGACGATGGAAGTCGCGACCAAGGGCGGCGTCCTGGTCCGCGTACGCACCGACGAGGGGCTGGAAGGACTGGGCGAAGCGGGCTTCTCGATCGCCTATCTGAGCCGGGTCGCGCCCGTGATCCGGGACGTGCTGGCGCCGCTGCTGATCGGCGAGGACCCGCGGCTGATCGCCCGGCTGTGGCACCGCATGTTCGACGCCACGCACGGCTGGGGACGTCGGGGCATCGAGACCTACGCCGTCTCCGGCGTCGACATCGCCCTCTGGGACCTGCTGGGCAAGGCGTGCGGCCGGCCGGTGTACGAGCTGCTCGGTGCCGCTCACCGGGAGCTGACCGCCTACGCGGCGCCGAGTCTGCGGCCCCCCGCGGAGGCGGCGGCCGACTGCGCGCGGGCGGTGGAACGCGGCTTTCGCGCCGTCAAGCTGCGCGTCGGGCTGGATGCCGACACCGACGACCGCATCGTCGCCGCGGCCCGCGAGGCCGTCGGGCCGGACGTGGACCTGATCGTCGACGCCAACATGTCGCGCGACTACCGCGGCGCGGTCGACATCGCCCGCCGCTATCGCGACGCCTACGGGGTAAGCTGGCTGGAGGAGCCGATCCGGGGCCGCAGCCTGCACGAGTACGTGCAGGAGCACGCGCGCCTGCGCGCCGCCACCTCCATGCCGATCTCCGGCGGCGAGTCGCTGTTCACGCGGTATGAGTTCGTGCCGGTGTTCGCGGCGCAGGCCTTCGACGTCGTGCAGCCCGACGCCGCCGGAGTCGGCGGGATCACCGAGGCGGCGGCGATCGCGGCGATGGCCGAGGCGCATGGCGTGCGCTGCACCCCGCACGTCGCCTGCTCGTCGGGGACCGGCGTGGCGCTGGCCGCCAACATGCACGTGCTGGCCACCGTCGCCGACCCCCCGTACGCGGAGTACGACCTGTACGACGACAGCCCGCTGCAGCGGGAGTTGCTGAAGGACCCGCTCCGCGCGGTAGACGGAGTCATCCGCCTCCGCGACAGCCCCGGCCTGGGCGTCGATCTCGACCCGGGTACAGTCGAGCGCTACCGCGTCGACGGGTGACCATGCTTGATCGGCTGATGGGCACCCTGGTTATACTCTGGGTATGAAAACAGCGATCTCGCTTCCCGACGAGTTGTTTCATGCCGCGGAGCGACTTGCCAGGGAGTCGCGACGGTCCAGGAGTCAGCTCTACGCCGACGCGTTGGCCGAATATGTCAGGCGACACGCCGAGGACAGCGTCACGACCGCCGTGAACCGGGTCGTGGATCAACTCGGTGACCGCGGCGCCGATCCGGCGTTCGCGGGTGCCGCCCGCCAGACGCTCATGCACTCGGAATGGTAGATGTCGCCCGCGGCGACATCTGGTGGGCGGATCTTCCGGCTCCCGCGGGATCCGAGCCGGGCTTCCGGCGTCCCGTCGTCGTGGTCCAGGGGAACTCCCTCAATCGGAGTCGCATCGCCACGGTCATCTGCGTGCCTCTCACCAGCAACCTCCTCTGGGCGGACGCGCCGGGCGCTACTCTGCTCCGCGCCGCCGACACCGATCTCCCGAGAGACTCGGTCGCGAACGCTTCGCAGATCGTCTCGATAGACCGCTCTTTTCTGGCCGAGCGCGTCGGCCGGCTGCAGGGCAGTAGTCTCACCCAGGTACTGCAGGGCATCGACATCGTTCTGGGTCGCTGATCAGCTCCCGGGCCAAGCGCGGGCGGCCGGCAGACATATGGCCGCCTGCTCGACCCGGTCGATGCGGTCGCCGGCGGCAGTCCACGGTCCGACGCGCACGAACAGCTCCACCGGCCCCGGCGAACTGCGGTCCCAGCTCTGCCGCACGGTCGCGTGGCGGCCCGGTTCGATCGTGGCGAGCACCTGCGCGGTTCCGATCGGCACGCCGCCGTCGCAGGGATCGCCCGCGAACCAGCGGACGTGCACCGCTTCGGCAGGGGTGCCCGAGGCGTACAGCCACCTGCCGCTGATGCAGGCGTTGCGGATGGTGGCGGTGAGCCGCACCGGACCGGGCCGATCGGCCGGCTCGGCGGACACGTACGGCTCCGAAATCAGGATGCGCGGCGGCTGCCGCACCGGAACGGCCACCGTGCAGGCGTTGTTGTCCTCCCTGCGCTCCCAGTAGCCGGCCATCGACGCCGGCGCACCGGGCCGGTCCTGCGGGTCGACGACGACGGTGATCGGCGTCGCCAGGTAGGTCGGATGGTTGTTCGCCTCGCCGCCGTGCGGCCGATCGGGAATGGCACGCGCTCGCCAGGACGCCTCGGCGACCGCCTCCTCTCCCGGCGCCAGCGAGGGGATGAGCCGATCGCCGCCGATGCGGTTCTCCGGCCGCGGCTCTCCTGCGTAGAAGCGGACCAGGACCCCGGTCTTCTGCGGATCCCACGGGTCGGCCGGCGCGGCGTCGCCCCGGTTGCGGACCCGCGCCCGCAGAGTTACCCGTTGCCCCTCGTATGGGTGCTCGGGGTGCCAGCTCAGCGTGTGGTTCTCCCGCCAGCGGTGCACAAGCTGCGCTCCCGGCTCCACAGCGGCGGCGGTGAACCGCACGCGGTTGCGCCCGCGCCGGAGCGCCGGCAGCACGCGCGCGTGGTACTGGACGCCGGCGACGATGCGGATGGAGCTCACGCCGACCGCGTGGCCGGCCGCCGCGGCGCGCATGCGCAGGCGGACCCGGACCTCACGCGGCTGCGGCGGCGGATGCTGGCTGCCGTGGTGCCGCGGGATGACCCGGCTCAGGTCCGCCGTGATCAGGTGCTCGCCCAGCGCGGCCGACCGGGCGACCTGCGTGAACTCCCCGTCGGCGACGGCCGCTTCGACCACCACCAGATCCTCCGGCGCCGTGCGCACCGCGTAGAGCTCCAGCCGGCCGTCCACGATCGGATAGGGCGCGCGCACGCGCAGCACGGCCGTAGCCGGCCGGCCGTTCGGGAGCGGCTTCAGGTGAGGCCCCCCGCGGTCGCGAATTCCCGGATCGACGTTGTCCGCGTCGAGCAGGACCGCACCGCCGTCAACTCCCGGACCCGGTGCAGCCAGATCGGGCTCGAAGACCAGCTCGCCGTTGCCGAAGTGGGACGGCTCGGTGACGCTGTGCGACCAGACGCCGCGGTGATCCCAGCGCCGCGTCAGCCGTTCCCGCGCGCGCAGCGTCGCCCGCGCCGAATACGCGGTGGCCGTCAGATCGCGCTCGTCCGGTGTGCCACGTGCGAAGTAGGCGGCCAGTGTGCGGCCGGGCACGTCCTCCTTGGCCTCCCCGCCGGACTCGGTGACGTTGCGCTCCACCAGGCCGGGATCGGCGATCAACTCCTCTGCCGAGGCCGCTCCGTCGCCGTCCGCGCGTGGGTAGTAGGTGCGCAGGTAGGCGCTGAGCAGGTGCCACGATCCGGCGTAGAACACCTCGCAGTTGTAGTCGCTGTGCAGGCGCACGCCCCGCGCCCTGAGCCCCGCCGCCTGCCACAGCGCCGGGGCGAGCCGGTTGACGGTGCTGCAATAGCCATAGCCGTAGGCGTTGATCAGCTCCAGCGGATCAGAGGTGGCGTGCAGCGACATGCGGTAGGTGATCCACCCGACCAGCTCCCAGATGGCCCACGCCTTCTCCGCGTCGGTCATGCCGGGGCGCACGACGCTTGCGGCCAGGCTCCGCAGCGAGCCGGTGTCCCAGCCGCCGTCCACCGCGACCCAGCCCGATGCCATCGGCCCGACCAGGGTCAGCTCGACGTTCTCCGGGTCGGTGAACCCGCCCACGTCGATCGTGTAGTGCATCTCCGTCGCGTCCAGCGGCTGCACGTGGCAGCGTTCGACCGGCGCGACGTCGAAGTCCGGCAGGCCCGCCTGAGCGGAGTCCGTCACCGGAGGAGCCGGCCGTGCTCCGCGCGGACCCTACGCCGCCAGCGGCCCGACCACCCGTCCGTCACCGTCGAAGACCAGTCGCGACGACCCGCCCCGTATCGATCGCGTGGCGGCGTCCATGTAGCAAACGCTGAACGCCCGCCGCGGGATGTCGGTCGAGTTGGTCCCCGACCGGTGCAGCGTCCAGTTGTGCAGCAGCACCGCCTCGCCCGCGTCCAACTCCAGATGCACGGTCCGGTAGTCCGGGTCGCCCGACTCGATCCTGGCGTTGAGATCGTCGCGCTGCCGGTCCGTCAGGAAGCCCGATCCCCCGCTCGGATTGACCAGCCGCCGGTGCGAACCCGGCACGATCTGCACGCAGCCGTTGGCGGTCGTGCTCGGATCCAGAGCGATCCACACGGTGACCTTGGGATCGCGGTCGAAATCGGTCCAGCGATCCTGATGCCACACCAGGTCGGAGCCGCCCTTGGCCGGCTTGTTCATGAACATCGCCCGCATGCAGGCCACGGAGCGCCCCTCGCCGTACACGCGCCGGCACAGGTCGGCGAACAGCGGACGCGTCAGGTAGGCATGGAACAGCGGGTCCAGCTCCAGGTCCTGAATCTTGCGGTACGCCAGCGTCGGCAGCTTGTGTCCCTTCCTCTGCCCGCGCAGCTCTTCCGGCGGATTGGTCGACGGTTCGAGCTGCATCATCATGTCGTCGTACGGCGCGTCCGCGGTACCCAGCATGATCTGGTCGATCCGTTCGCTCAAGCGAGCAAGCTCGCCGTCGTCCAGCAGCCTGCCGAGCCCGACGTACCCGTCCGCGCGAAGCCGCCGCATCTCCTCGGCCGTGATCATCGCCCCATCGTCTCTCCTCATGCCCTCCTCCTTTGCAAACCTGTTTTACCTGGTAGCCTCGGGCTGGTGCCCGACGTGCAGCACACGGCTGCCGATCTGCGCCTGATCCAGGGTCACCGTCAGCCAGTGCAGCCCCGGTGACCGGAACGCGGCCCCCGCCATCGGAAACACGATCTCAACGTCGGCCGCTGACGTCCTGACCTGCACCTCTCCGTGCGACCGCACGATGACCGAGCCGGTGTCGTCGTGGATGACGTTGACCGTCACGTCGTGCCGGCCCTTCGCCACGTTGCCGAAGGCGACGTACACGTACCAAGTCGGTGCGACCGTCGGGAACCGCGCGAAGTTGAAGCTCTGGAAGATGCCGATGAGCCCCTTCTTGCCGTTGTTCTCCTCGATCGCCTTGTCGGCGAAGACGATGGCATGGAGGACGATTTCCACATGCTCAGTGTACTCCGATCATCGTTCGATGGGTGCCGCGGCCGGCCACCTCAGTATCGTCGCCTCCGCCGGCAGGTTCAATACCGCGGCACCGCGAGGGTTTCTGCCATGGGCGGTCGCCATTCCCCACCCCGGACGCGGGGTCCTGAGCCGACACGCAGCGCTTCCTCCATTTCTCTCCGGGTACGTCTGAATCTGACGCACCCGGCCCGTATCTTGGACGGAGAGCGATGAGATGGGCCGGACCGCACCGACAGGCCGTGGGCGTGCCGGCGCATCGATCCGCGACCACGACGATCTCGTGGACTTCGTGGCCGCGAAGGCCCGGGAGACGGACGTCAACCAGCATGTCCACGTCGCGTGGATGTGCGTGTCCGAGGATGGAAGGCGCGTCGCGGAGGCCGAGATCGAGCTGCACCGGCGGTTGGCGGAGTTCATGCCGGTGCTCGGCGTGATCACCAAGGCGCGCGCCGACGAGGGGTTCCGGGCGGAGGTGCAGCGCCTCCTGCCCGAAGCCAGCAACGTGGTGCGCGTGCGGGCGTTGAGCGAGCGCTTCGACGACTCCGACGTGGTGCTGCCGCCGATGGGGCTGGAGGAGTTGCTGGAAGCCACCACGGAGGTGATTCCGGAAGCGGTCCAGCGGGCATTCGCCGCCGCCCAGAAGGCGAGCATCGAGCTCAAGAAGAAGAAGGCGCACAAGGTGGTCGTCGCGGCGGCAGCGTCTGCGGCGGGGGTGGGCGCAGCCCCCATTCCGTTCGCCGATGCCGCATTGCTGGTCCCCATCCAGATCGGCATGCTCGCCGGCATTTCTGCCACGTTCGGCATCGAGCTCTCCCGGGCATTCCTCGGTACCCTCGTCGCGGCGATGGCCGGGACGACGGGTGCTGCGTTCCTGGGTCGCGCCGTCGTCTCCAATCTCCTGAAGTTCATCCCCGGCCTGGGCACGATCGCCGGTGGAGCGATCGCGGCAACGACCGCCGCAGCTCTCACCACGGGGTTGGGTGAGATCTACATCACCGTGCTGGCCAGGCTGTTCACCGCATCCGAGGGCGATGCGCCGTCACCGGAAGCCATCGCTCGAGAATTCAAGGATCGCCTGGCGTTCCCCCGCCCGGCGCCGACGGCCGGCGGCAGCATGGAAGGCAACGAATGTCAGCAGGATCTCGACGCAGCCGAGGAAGTGCTCGGATGGTTCATCCTACGCCACCGCCCCGAGTTGGTGATCATCACGTCACGCTTCGCCGGGCGTTTCGCGGAGAACGGACTGAGAGAAAGCGACATTCCCTGCGTCATTACGCCTCACCCGGGCACCCGCTGGTGGAACACGGTGACCCGAAGTTACGGATACGTCAGAGGCCGCGACCTGTTCGCCAACTTCCTTCAGGATTGGCAGTTGGGGGACACCCGAAGCTCAGACTCCCCATGGACACGGCGCCGACAGAAGCAATAGGATATGGAACCGACAACGACAGCAGGGCCAGGGGATGTCGAAGCATGCCTTTGCACGGCATCCGGTTTCTTATAGTGGCAGCTGCATCAGACGATTCCTGAGAGGTGTTTCTTGAAAACAGAAGAAGCCTATCGCCGTGCATTCAAGCAAGAAGATAAAGCTTGGTGGTGTAGCAAGAAGTGCGAGAAGCGTGCTGACAAGAACAAGAGTGACAGTATCGGCAATGTCATTGCGTGGCGGATCGGCTGGTCTTGCGGGGCACTAAGAGGCTTTGGCGATGAGAGCGACGCACTACTCTCGTTCTTGAAGAGTATTGATAGCGGAAAAACGTGGGAAGCTGGGAGGCAGAGAGGAGTAGAACAAGCGCGTTTGGATAAGAAAGAACGCGAACCAAAGATAGAGTTTCCAGTCCATGAGGTCATCGATTTCCGACATGCCGCTTGGCTCCTCGGATGGTTAACGGCGTACGCAAGAACGAAAGGCGTCGCAGTAGGGAAGCACGCCTGTGGTGCCGGTTCACGCGTAGGGGGCATCGCTGCCAAGTACTACCTGTGTCTACTTCGCAAGAACCGGTGGATAGAGGACCCGACGGTCAAGAGCATGCTTGGCATTGGGTCGAAATAGTGATCAGCTACAGAGAAAAAGAACAAGAAGCTCCGGGTGCGCGCACCGGTCGGAAAGTGAGCCAAAACGCCGATCGGTTTTTGATCCACCCAAGCAGTTCGAAAGGAATGTAGCAGAGGTGGCGGAAAAGGGGGAGGGGGTGCGGGGGCGCCGGTTTCCTCGGCCAACTCCCGCCACTCACTGGGCAGGAACGACACCACCACAAGCGCTAACTTGTTCGGCGCGCGTTGTCAGAGACCGCGTGGCGAGCCGTTATCAAAACGCGCGATCAACTCCTCGCCTGTGGCGCAGTCGATGATCCAGTCCCCCGCCTGCGCAAGCTGGTCGGCGTCGCCGACCCCGGCGAGCAAGCCCGCCAGCCGCCCGGCCGTCCCCGCGCCGAACTTGCGCGCCGCCTGCCGGCGCAGCAACTCCCGCTCGGCGGCAAGCCCCTGTTCGATGCCTTGCTCGATGCCTCGCGCCACACCCTCGGCACGGTACCGGTCCTGGTAGGCCCGACGACGCGTCGTGAAGAACTCCTCGAGCTCGCCGGACTCGTGCAATCTGTCCACTTCCGCCATGTCGTCAATCCCCAGATCAAAGCCCAGGTCGCGCTCCGCCACATGCTGCACCCACGCCAGCACGGTCTCCAGCAACGGCCTCAGCTCCGGAGCGTCCAGCCGCGCCCGCAACGCCGCCGCCTGCGCCGGCACGTGCTCCAGCGTCGGGTTGCACAGCCCCGCGAGCAACGCCGCCGCGTTGTCGCGCCGCAGATCGTCCGCCGGCAGCGCCATCGTGTCAACCGTGAGGTAGCCGTCGCCGGAGAACAGGCGGCTCGCCCGCGACGACACGTCCGCTGCCACGCCGTCCGACGCGCCCGGCGTCACCAAGTCGATCACCCACAGCGCCGCCGTCCAGCGCGACGGCCCCGTGTAGATTACGATCGGCAGCACCGGCGCCAAGCGGTCCACCGCCCCGAACCGCCGGCCGCGCCATAGCTCCATGTGGTGGTTGTCCACGTAGTTGCGCACCCGCAGCGCCATCAAGTGGTCCACTCAGTTCCTCGACCATGAAGCCGTAGGCGAAGATGTCCTTGAAGGCCGGGTCCTGTCTCATGGACGCCACCGTAGCGCACCCGGACGGGCACGCCACAGGACATCCGCCATCGCGCGTGTAGGAGATCCGCCCGTCGTCGCGTAGGAGATCCGCTCTTTTTTGCGCCTTTTGCGCGTAAGACGGTTGCGGTGTTGCGCGTGCGGTATGTCGTACAACACGCAGGAAAGCTGTCTTGGCTGGGTCCGGCGATCAAGTTAGCGCTTATGGGGGTGCGGGAGAGGGGCGGAACCACCTGTGAATTTGTGGATAACTTCGCCTTGGACGCCACGATGTACTGGTGCACGGCGATGTGGCCCGTCCTGGGCGCAGGCGGCGCCCCCGCTGGCGGCGCCATGACCGCGACGGCGCTGATGAGCGGGCGTTTACCGGCAACGGTCGAATTGACCCGCACCCACGGAGCGTCGCCACGAAAGTGAGCCATCTGCCGAGTCCGGCGGAACCACCGAGCCGCGCTCAGGTCATGCTCGGCCGTCGGCAGCGCGGGCACCTCACGCTACCAGCTCTTGAGCGCGATGTTCGGCGTCAGCAGAGAGATCTGCGCCAAGCTCACCTCGTTTCCCACGGCCAGGCTCAGTCGCGTCCGAATCCGAGTGGCGGCTCGACAGCCTCCAGGTCGGCAAGATCCAGTTCGCATATCGTCTGCAGCTTCTGTGCCAGCGCAGAGTCCTGGAGACCGTCCGGCAGGTTGTCCAGCCACGCCTGATACGTGCCCGATCGATAATCCCAGCCCGGTGCGCGCCTCAGTGCCATGGCGTCCGCGTCGCTGCCGCCGCGCATGAGCGCATGTATTTATTGGTTCGGTAGTACTTTACGACGAATGCATCTTCCTCATCAGTGGTCGTCGCAGAAGAGCCGCACCCGAAATAGGACGCCGACGTGTCGCGGGATGTGCGCACGGCGTCTATGACCCCAAGCACGCCAACGATCGACTGTTGCTGGGCATGAAAGGCACGATCATCGAAATGGAACTCACGGTCCTGCGACAACGCTCCCAAGCGGCCCTGAAGCAGAAGGCAGCGAGAGGCGAGCTGTTCACCACGGTGGCCGTTGGCTACGTGACGTCGGATGACCGCTTGGAGAAAGATCCGGACGCTCGGGTGCAGAACGCGATCGGCCTCGTATTCCAGAAATTCCGTGAGCTCGGCAGTGTGCGCCAAGTGCTGCTCTGGTTCAGAGACGGTTACGTCACCTGGGACGAATACGATCAGCAGGTGATCGCCAACAACGCAAACATGAAGGGCATCATGGTCCGAGGCTCCGTGCGGCGCGGCGCTGCTGGCCGGTCTGCTCAGGTGCGGTAAGTGCGGACTACGGATGTCGGGGTGCTCAAGTCAACCACGGTGGCAGCGCCTGTACCAGCATCGGAGCGGTGCGGCTTGAGCGGATGATCACGCAAGCGGTCCTGGAAGTGGTATCGCCGCTGGGTGCCACCGACTTCGGCCGTCCGGCTGCGTGCCTGAACCGGCTCGGTGTGCCGCTCAGCACCCGCGTCGCGGCGTCGAACGTCAGCGCGGGGATCTCGGGCTCAAGGGAGTAGCTCAGGGCGCCGTTTCCCTCCGGCAAGACGAGGCCCGGCCGACGCGTGCTGGTCAGGTTGCGGCGCGCGGCGACAGCCGGGAACGGTACCGGCAGGGAACACAAACGGCTCACAAGCGCCGCCGGATCGCCCCCGGTCTCCTCGTAGCGCGGCGCGCCGGTCCGCATTTTCGGACCAGTCGTTGGAGTAACTGCGCTGCCTGGCTACCGGTGGAGCAGACGCTTGCGGAAGTCGGCCTCGCAGACGCAGGAGGAGGCGGCCTCGACGATGGCGTGGCCGGGCAACTCGGCGAAGCCGGGCACGCCGGGGAACTCGGCCGAGACCTCGATGCCGCGTGCTGCCAACAGCGCCCGCGCCAGTTCGGCGCGGCCTTCCGCATGACCCGCCGCCCGGCTCCGACGCCGCTGCGCGCCCAGCAGCGGGTCGTCGTCCGGGCCGGTGCCTTCCCGCTCCCCGAGCACCGCCCCCACCCGCTCCAACACCGCGCTCGTCTCCGCCGAGAACGTTTCCTCGTTCAACGCCGCGTGAATCTCGACCGCCGTCCAGCCGGGAAACGCGCGGCTCGCCGCCGACGTCCGATACGCTCCATCCACCAGCAGGTAGATCGTCAGTGCCGACCGTCGGCTCCGCGGGCGGCTCGCCGTGCGCGCCTCCGGCACCTCGATCCACACCTCCGGGAACCCCCACGCCTCGTACTGCCCCAGCTTGCGCCGCCGCGCGTCGGTGGTGTGGTCCACTTCCAGCACCACGTCCGGAAAGTCGTGCTCGCCAATCGTCAGCACCGGTCGCGGCAGCGTGGCGCGCGCCGGGTGCAGGTACACCGACTGGTCCGCCTGCATGATGAGCTGCGGCTCGCCGTGCTCGTCGCGCTCGGTCAGGTCGGTGCAGCCGAAACACTTCACCGGCGCACCGCGCACGTGGGCGATGGTCCCGGCCAATCGAGACAAGGTATGCACGGGGTCTTCGTGGTAGGAACTGACCGGATCGCAGATCCAGGCGGTCTCGGTGGCGGTGTCCCAGTATTCGAGTCGCATCTCGCAGTCGTCGAGTTGCTCGCGCGGCAGGCGGACCGGCTTGCAGCCGGGGAAGTCGGCCGCTGACGGCGGCTGCGCGGTCGCCGGCCGTGGCGCCGGCGGCGCGGCGACGGGCGAACGGAGCGTGCGAACGGAAGCCATACCGGCAACGTACGGCATCCCATCGGCTGCTGCAAGCCGGCTGCCGCTCTGTTGCGTAAGGGTTGAACCTCGCTTGTGGTAGCAAGTCCAGGGAGGACCCGATCACCCGCTGCATGCAGCAGGCCCTGTTTGGTAGTGTAGCAGTTTGAAATCGGGGGTAGTGTAGCGCAGCCTGGGCGCGGTCCGATATAATGCGCCCCAGTAGTCGGAAGTGGTGGCCCATGTCGGGCTGCCGCTGAATACAAGAGCCTCAAGACGGCCGTCGGGTAGCTCCCGCGGGCCAGAGGTGAATACGCGGGGCACCACAGAACATCACTTCTGGCTACTAACGGCCCGGCACCTCTGTGCCGGGCGGGGAGGTGTCCTGTGGGTAGTAGCCAGGACGATACGACACGACGACGAGCGCGCAGCAGTGTCGCCGGGGCGGTGATGCTGGTCGGGCTCCTAGGCGTTTTCAACCCTACGCGACTACACTTTTTCAGACCAAGGACCTCGTGCAGCTCATCGACGAGGACTACGAGGCGCGCCGCCCGAAGACGCGCGGGCCGTACAAGCCTCGCCGCGAGCAGGGCTGACTTCGCCCATGGTGACGACCAGCGTGACGGAGTCCGCCCCAGTACCCGCTCTCAGACAGTTTTGGCGGTCCCCATGAGGGCGCCGTTCTCAGCCGTTTGCTCCGCCTTTCCTGCTCGGCTCGCGCGCCACCAGGGCTGTTGATCTAACTGAGCCGTATGCCGAGGTGCTGATGAGCGCAGTCCTCGATCCCAAGCGTTCTCGCCAACTTGCGGACTTCCCCGGATAGATTCTGTAGTCACTCGGCTTTCCGTGTGGACCCTTCGTTAGCGTGGGGTAAGTCCTAGACCGATAAGTCACGCGCACGTGGTGGGGCGTGTCCTTTCGACGATGCCCGGGAGCGCACTCTTCGAGCATCGCGTAGACTCGACTTATATTGATCAACCGCACGCCGCTAGAAGGCCGTCGTCTACCGAATCCGGGATCGCCATGAGTGGCATGCGGCTCTGCCCTTCCTGAACGTCCTCAACCACAGCAAAGTCCGACCAGTCGGAGACGTCGTGGCTCGGCAGCGAAGGGGCTCCCTCGCTCTGCCCCGACCGCACCTTGTCGAGGGCACTCTTCCATGCGACCACAGTGGTGTCATCGGTCGTCTGCATGAAGTCCTGCACCTGAGCCCTGAACTCCTCCACGTCTGCACTCGACCACATGATGTCTTCAAGGAGCATCGAGATGATCGAGTTCACCTTCTCATTCGCCTCGTCGATGCTGTCCCCCCGGGCAAACAAGGCACCTGGGTAGACTCCGTCGATCGAGCAAGCGCCGGTGGCAGGGTCGATGGTCGCCAGCAGCCGGCCCCGCATGGTGACCCGGACATCGAAGTCCTTGCCGTCCACCAGCCGCATGCACTTGAACAGCAACGGCCAATCTACCCCAGGAGGGTCCCACTCAAACCTTTCGCTTTTCATGTTCATCTCCGGCGACACGGCGATTTTTGCTGCAACTCTTTTTATACAAAGTAATTGCGAGAGAAAATATACTGCATACGGAACGGTTTGTCAAGCGACAACGCTTGCTAATTGTTCCATAACGCCTAACTCCAACTATTGAATGTACGGTTGCCCGCCGCCGGGGTCAACCGTACAACTGCGTCTCTGCGTCTGTACTCGTCAAGGCGGCGCGCGGGGCCGCTCTCGTCTCCGCTTTTGCGCCCCGCCCGGCGCAGCCGTAGCTTGTGAGCGTGCCCGCCAGCTCGGCGGCGCGCGAGCACGCACTGATTTCAAACTGCTACACTACCCCCTGTTTTGTTTTCATGCGCTTGGGGAGGGCTCCTTGATCCGGTACGCTGTTCGGTTGCTGGAGGAACGGTTCCTCCGGAACGTCGCGGACTCGGAGCAACGCACGAACAAGGAGATCGCCAGCGTACGGGTCGATCTCGGCAAGGAAGGAGATCGCCGGCGTGCACAAAGAGATCACGGTACAGAGGTGGATCGTGGCGGTGATGGCTGCCGCCGCGGTGCTGATCCCGGTCATGCAGCGGGTCAGCCGGAGAGCCGGCGTGTTGCCGTGCCGCCCGGCCACGCGGCGGCCTGCGCCGGCGGCGGCCACGCGCATGCCCTGATCGGCCCGATCGTCCGCTCCGGTTACTGGGTTACTGGAATGGCGGCCGCCGGAAGCGCCGGAAGCCGGCGCGCCACCCGTCCACCAAACGGGGCAGCCCCACCATCGCCGAACGCCCATCCACCCATCCGTTCAGCACGCGTACGCGCACCGAGGCGATCCGGATCGGATCTTCCCGTGCAGAGGACCTGCGGCGTATGCAGCGGCGTCGAACGCGAAAGCAAGCGTCGCCTGCACGCTCGCTCCGTAGGGCGGCTGTGCTGCCGCGCAGGGCCACGGCGTCGGTCGTCGCGGGCGCAGGCATCCGTACGGACTTGCCGTACGGACTTGGGCCGCCGGCGGATAGCGCGCGCGTCTGCTGTCGCCGCTGCTCGGCCCGTTGCTGCCCCTGCTCCCCCTGCTCCGCCCGGCGCTGATGATACGCCACCTGATGCGCCAACAGTATCGAGTCACGAAACAGCACGTCCTCCCCCTCGATCGTGCGCCGCACCTCTTCCTCCGCTATCGCCTCGCGCAACTGCCTCAGCACGAACCCGCACTCCGCCGGATATTCCTCTTCCGCTATCGTCAGCATGTGCGGGCTTCTCCATCCGTTGCCGTACGCCGGGCCCTGGTCGAAGATCGCCAGCACCCGCTCCAGCTCGTCCCGCCGCCGGCTCGCCAAGCGCGGTATCTGGATGATGTGGCTGCGGTTATGGATGCCCTCCAGCAGCGGGTGGCGCGCCTCCAGCTCCCGCCCCGTGCGCCGCTCGGTCACTCCCGTGCAGACGTCGATCACCGGCTCGTCCGACAGGCCCAGGTCGTAGCCCAGAAAGTAGATGGTCACGATCGGCACCGCCTCGGTGCGGCCCGACGGATGGGTGAGGATGTTGCCGGGGCTGCCAATCTGCTGTCCCAGGCAGCGCCGGAAGTACTCGAGCACGGTCGGCGCCTTGGCCTTCCAGATCTCGATCAGGACCGTGCGCGCCGCGCGCTGGTCAATCGCCCTCACCCGGATGGACGGATGGCGTTGCCGAAGGCGACGGTTTCCGCAGAACATCGGCTCGACTCGTCCCCAACTGGTTCCTGTCCGGTAGTCCCGATTTGAGACGGCGGCGGCCCGTGGTCGTGCGGATCGGCGGAAGACTCTCGGCAGGGACGGCTTCGAGGTCGCCGTCCGGTACTGGTGGGCGCCGGCCGCCGTCGGCCGGCGAGCGCGGGCGCTACCGACCGAACACGTTCATGTCCTCGATCAACTCCGTGAGCATATTTCTCGGGATTCTCCGCTTTCCACTCGGTTGACGGAAGCGCACGATGCGCCTATGTTGCCGCGATATGAGCAGGGTGTTCATATACTGGGACAACTCGAACATCTTGCACGAAGCGCAACGGTGTGCGGAGGAACGGAACGAAGGCCCCGACGCGCGCTATCGCGTCCGCATCAACTTCGACAACATCCTTCGCCTGGCGCATGCCGACCGAACGCTTGGGGGGGCGGTGGCAGCCGGGTCGATACCGCCGGAGATGCGACAGCTATGGAATCGAATAGAGGCTGCCGGAGTCGAAGTCCGGCTCTTCGACCGTGGCAGCCCGGAACGAAGCGAACAGGATACGCCCGACCGAATACTCCAGCTCCGCATGCTCGAAGACGCTCTCGACCACAACGGCAATCCGGGCGTCGTCGTCTTGTTGACGGGCGACGGCGCCGGTTACCACGAAGGCACCGGCTTCCACAGTACGCTGGAGCGGATGCACAAGCGTGGCTGGCGGGTGGAGATCCTTTCCTGGAGGCACTCCTGCAACCAGCGGATGCGCCACTGGGCGAAGGCGAACGGCCTGTTCATCGCGTTGGACGACTACTACGATTCGATAACCTTCATGACCCTATCTCGGCCAGGATTCGAGCACGCGCTCGGACGCCAATCGTCCTCGTTGGACTTGTCGTTGCGGAAGACATCCTGAGTGCAGGGTAAGATAGGTTGTCGATGAGCAACAGGGCTTCGGTCGAGCATCTCCAGATCGCGGGATTCAGGTCGCTCGCGGACGTGGAGATCAAGGACCTGCCTCGTGTCTCCGTACTGATCGGCGCCAACGGCGCGGGGAAGTCCAACCTGATCCGCTTCTTCGAGATGATGAGCTGGATGCTGAAGGCTCGCCGCCTTGAGGAGTTCATCACGCTCCAGGGCGGAGCCGACGACCAGCTATTTCGGGGCGACAATGTCAGCCGGAGGATGGACGTCAGCCGGAGGATGGACGCCACGGTGACCATGCGCACCGATGCAGGACGGAACGAGTATCGATTCGCACTTGCGCATGCTCACCCCGACCGGTTCATGTTCGTGGATGAAGCGTTCCGTTTCAATCGTGCCTCGATCGACGAGGAGCAGGATTGGTTTCACCTCGGTAGCGGCCATACGGAAGCGAGGATACTGGAAACTGCCCAATCCGACGTGCCGGGCGGTCAGACCGCGCGAGTCATCGTCACGCTGTTGCGGAACTGTTCGGTCTATCAGTTTCACGACACCTCCTCCGGATCGCGCTTCAAGAAGAGGTGGGATGCCACCGACAACGCTCAACTGCGTTCGCACGGCGGTAATCTGGGTGCCGTTCTCCTGCGGCTCGAACGGGAAGACATACGTCGTTTCGAGATGATCTGTTATCACATCGGTCGGGTCCTGCCGGTCTTCGATCGCTTCGAGATCGAGGAGACCAACGGCACAGTGCTGCTGAGATGGAAGGCCAAGGGTACTGACAGCACGTTCGGAGCACATCTCACGTCCGACGGATCGCTGCGTCTCTTCGCTCTCGTGACCCTGCTGAACCTTCCCGCCGAGATGCTTCCTGACGTGGTGTTGCTGGACGAACCCGAACTGGGCCTGCACCCGGCGGCGATCGGCTTGATCGCCGGCATGATCAAGCAGCGTTCCGTCGACCGGCAGATCATCGTAGCCACTCAGTCGCCTCGGTTCGTGGACTCGTTCAATCTGGACGAGATCATCGTGCTGAATCTCCGCGATGGCAAGACCGAGTGTCGCAAGCTCAACCCTGACGAATACCGGACCTGGATCGAAGAATACGCCCCTGGAGAGCTCTGGGAGAAGAACCTGCTTGGCGGCCGCCCGTGATCCGTTTGGCGATCGTCGTGGAAGGAAGGACCGACGAGGAGTTCGTCAACAGGGTGATCGCTCCTCATCTGCGGGCACGCGGAGTTGAGCCGACGCCGATTCTGATCGGAGGCGGAGGCAACGTCACCGTCGGTCGCCTGGCGTCGGAGATCGCCGACTTGTTCTGGTCGTTCGAACGCGTGACGTCCCTGGTCGATTTCTATGGATTTCGTGATATGGGCGATGACGAGGTGAAGAACCATCCAAGCAGACGCATCAAGGACTTGATGCCGGCGTACCACAAAGCGGTCGACGGCCCCTTTCTGGCCGATCGCATGGGATTGCCCACGATCCGGGCCGAATGCCCTCGATTCGACCAATGGGTTGTGCGGATGGAGACCTTGGGATCTGGCCGCATCCGCGGCGACGTGGACCGAGACAGCCCGTGACGGCAGTGCCGGCTGTACGGTCAGCCAACCGCTCGGCACGAAAGCGTCCGGTTGGCCTGCCGCACCGGATCGGATAGCGTGCTGGCATGGATTCCGTGGCCGGCGGGCTGCGTGCGGACGACGTGGCGCGCTTCAACGCGTTCGGGTTCCTGGTGCTGCGCGGCCTCTTCTCCCGCAAGGAGGCCGAGGCGCTGCGCGCCGAATGCGAGGCACTCACCCTGGCGGAGAACCCCGGCTGGGACCGGACGACCGTTGCCGGCGTCGCGGACCTCTGCGAGAAGGGCGAGCGTCACGGCCGGCTGCTGGACGACGACCGGGTGCACGACATCCCACACAAGCTGCTGGGACACGACTTCCTCTACGAGGGCTCGGCCTGCAGTTGGTACGACGGCGACACGCCCTGGCACGGCGGCAGCGGCGCGGTCACCTGGGCGGTGCCGCACATCAAGGTCGCGCTCTACCTGGACGACCTTGGGCCGGACGACGGCTGTCTGCGGGTGCTCCCCGGAGCCCACCGCAACTACCTGCGCATGATCGACGACCGCTGGTGCGACCCGCCCGACTACTTCCTGCCGGTCCGCAACCGCAACACGCGGGACGACTTCCGGCCGTGGGGGCTGGCCCCGGAGGAGGTCCCGCACGTCCTGCTGCCGACGCGCCCGGGGGACGTGCTGGTCTTCACCGAGGACCTCCCGCACGCCGCGTTCGGCTCGACCGGGTTGCGCCTGCAGGTGGCGCTGTCGTTTCTGGCCCGGCCGAGAACGCCGCAACAGATCGCATACCTGCACTCGCGCTCCGGCTGGGGAGGCCCCATCGGTGCGCCCCGCGCCCTGTTGGAGTCGGGCAGCGCGCGGCGCCGGCGCATGGCGCACGGGCTGGTGGACGCGGGTCTGGAGATCCGCTGAGGGGGCGCCGGACATCAAGCCGGAGGTCGCTTCGCGGAATACATGGCGCGAGGACGACGGACCGAAGCGGCTTGGGGTAATGCCTCCCGCAGAAAAGACCGTCCCTTCTGTCAGTGTCGCAAACCTGGCATCTCGCAGAATCTTGAATCTTGTTCACTGCCCGGTAGAACGGATAACCACCGAACGAAGCGGTGACGGCCCATCGTCACCGTCGACTTCGCCACAGACTGCGATGATAGATGCCTCTTAGTCGTCTAATCGGCGCGGACTCCTCAGCAGACAATCGAAATCTATTCCCGTACGTTCCCCAAGTTCCCGGTCGATTGAGGATTAGATGCTAGGCTCCATTTGCGATGGACGCGCCGGATGGACTCTGCGTAGGTTCGCAGCATGTCTGTGCTACACCCTATGTAATTGGCGGCAGTCGGAAGCGAAATAAAGTTCTGCTTCCATGCGTCCACCACTAGGCCTGAGAACCTGCCACGTCGAAGGATGGGCACATTGGGTATTGGACAGTAGTCTCGTCCGTAGCTCTCGGCGCTAAGAGAAGAATACATTTCGATTACTATCGATGATAGGACTTCGAGTGTATCATCATCAAAAAAACCTACAAGAGCGCCAAGAACGTCAAGCATTGTCATGCTGAAATCGCTAAACCGCTGAGCGACTTGCACATTGTCCGTTCTCTCGACTCGCCCAAAAACGATACGCCGTACTTCATGAAGAAGCGCTTCCGTTCTTATCATGGTGTTCTCGTTCTCACCTATGGTGTTGAGAATGATTCCACGACATGCGAGACCACCATCGGACACGGCAATGGTGCCGCCCGCGATCCGCTGCGGAAGTTCGGCTTGAATTACCGGGATTCCAAGTCCATGTTCCGTAAATCTTATCATCCGAACGAGTCGCACGTTGGTATCCACCTTGCGCTGTTGCAGATCTGTCTCCAGTTTTGACAGAAAACGAGTATTACAGCAAGGCTGAAGCTACCAATCGATCCGCCAGGTCTTCTGGCGATTGCTGCAATCGCAGGAGTTCCGTGAAAGGCGATCTGCGCTTCGTCCATTCCTAGATCCTAGAACAAAAGCGATGCGTTCGATTTCCTCCATGGACAGGTCGTCCGCCTCTCCCACTTCGATGCGCTTGATGTCCGCAGCGAGCATACAAGTGCTGCGAGAGACGTCACTATAGTCCAGCCCGAGTGCTTCGCGCTGCCCGCGAAGAGCTTCGCCGACGGCGTTGGGATGCTTCGGCAGTATGGCCGACCCGTACTCAACGGCTTCATCGAGTACGTCGACACCAAAGGCTTGAAGTGCCTCGAAGATGCTCTTGATCTAGTGTCGTCATCGTATGAGTAACCGCCGTGCCGTGTCGCTGTCGGTGTCCCATCCTAAGCTCGTCACTCCATAGCCATAGAACTCGAAGACGCGGACGGCGTCATCGAGATGGTGCGCGCTGCGCGGTGGATACCTGCCGGAGCCACCTGATAGAAAGAGGCTCCTCTCGTCGGAGAACCCGCAGGAGCTCCGCAAGCAACGCGGCACGCGGCGTGAGAGCCCCCTCGGGATGGTATTTATATCTATATCTATGTAAGATCGGAGTCGCAGGCGACGGTCTTGGGGCGCTACTAGCCGAGCATCAGCGCCCGGCAGACCTCCGCCGCGCGGTCCAGCTCGTCGATCGGCATCGACTCCTGGTTGGTGTGGATGTCCCGGTAGCCGACCGAGATCACCACGGTGGGCAGGCCCTTGGCGTTGAGCTCGTTGGCGTCGCTGCCGCCGCAGGTGGTGGCGCGCCAGGGCGCAAGCCCCGCCGACCGGATCGCCGCCTCGGCGCGCAGGACCAGCGCGTCGTCATCGCCGAACCGGTAGCCGTCATAGCTGCCCAGCGACTCCACGTGGATGGTGCCCCCGAACGCCTCGGCGGCGTGCCGGCAACAGTCCACCAGCGCCTCGCGGTGCGCGCGGAACTTGCCCTGGTCGAGGCTGCGCACCTGCAGGGTCAGCGTAGCGTCCGGCGGGATGATGTTGGCCGCTTCCCCGCCGGTGAGCACCCCGGCGTTGGCGGTGGTCTCTTCGTCGATGCGGCCGAGCTGCATCCGGTCGATCGCACGCGCGGCCATCTGCAGCGCGCTGCGGCCCTCCTCCGGCTCGGTGCCGGCGTGCGCGGCGCGGCCGTGGAACGTGACGCGTAGGCTCTCCGCCGTCGGACCGGCCATGATGATGCCGCCCACCGGCCCATCGACATCCGTCACGAACGCCATGCGCGAGCGCACCTCGGCGACGTCGAACGCCTTGGAGCCGATGTGGCCCACGTCCTCGCCCACGGTGAACAACACCTCCACCGGTGGATGCGGCGCGCCCTCGTCCGCGATCGCCTCCACCGCCTCGACGATGGCGGCCACCCCCGCCTTGTCGTCGGCGCCCAGCACGCTCGATCCGTCGGTATGCACCGCGCCGTCGCGGATCACCGGCTCCATGCCGGGCGTCGGCCGCACGGTATCGGTGTGCGCGCACAGCAGGATCGGCTCCTCGCCGGCCCGGGTCCCCGACCCCGGCCAGAAGCCGATCGCGTTGCGGTGCGGGTCGGCGCGCAACCGCACCCCGGCACCCTCCAGCCTGGGCCGCAGGGCGTCGATCACGGGATCCTCGTTCGGGTGGTAGCTGTCGATCCGCAGGATCGTCAGGAACGTGTCGAGCAGTCGTCGGGAATCGATCATCGTGTCTCCTCGGTGGTCGCCGGCGTATCACGCCGAGAATCGGGTCAGTACTCCATCATAGGTGGCGATCAGCAGGCCGTCGCCGGTGGGCACCGGCGGCGCGGTGACGGGCGCGGACAGGCTCGCCTTCTCCACCACTCCGCCCGTCCACTGGTCGAGCAGGTAGAGCGCGGCGTCCATGCCGCAGATCAGCACCCGGCCGCTCAAGGGACCGCGGTCGGCGTACACCGGCGGCGCGATCACGCTGGCGATGCGGCGCTGGTGAGCGGCCATCTCCAGCACACCGGCGCCGGTCGGCATCTGCCAGAGTCGATCGCCGGTGTCCACGCTCACGCAGAGCGCGCGACCGTCCAGCGCTCCCAGGAAGGCACGGTCGCCGGCGACCGCGATGCCGCTCACGTAGTTGACGGCGAAGTCGGTCGGTCCCAGCACATCGCGACGCCACACCTCGGCACCGCTCATCGCCTCCACCATCACCAGCTCGTCGGGCTCGCCGCCACTGATCACCCGGTCGCCGATCGCGACCGGGGTCGACCACCAATCCTGCGTTCCGGTCAGGGCGTACTCCCAGGCGATGCGGCCGTCGTCCAACCGAAAGCCCATGAGCGAACGGCGCGGCACGAACGCGATGAGTAGCCGGTCGTGGATGATCAGCCGTCCGAAGTGCCCCGACTTGTCACCCACGGGGTCGGCGATCAGATCCGGCGTCCCACTGAGACCGGTGAACCAGCGCTGGGCGCCGGTGGCCGCGTCGTAAGCGCCGTACCCGGACTTGGCGCCCACGGCGACGAGGCCGCGGGCGGCATCGTACGCCGGGGTCACCGCCACCCAGCGGCCCGGATGGGCCGGCAGGTCGGTGTGCCAGCGCACCGCGCCCGAATCGACGTCCAGGCACAGCAGTCTGCCGGTCAACGAGACCGCGAAGCAGAAGCCGTCCGGGCCGCCGGCAACTCCCGCCCGTACCGAGGCGTCGGTGCGGGTGTGCCACAGCACCGCGCCGTCGCTCAGGCGCACGCGGCAGATCCCGCAGCGCTCGACGCCGTTCTCGTCCTGCAGCGGCACGAGCGCACCTGCGTCGGCGCCCTCGCCGACGATCAACATGGAGCCTCGATGGGCGTTGCCGGGCAGGCGGCAGCGCCATGCTTCGCGCAGGCCGGCCACGGCCGCCGGGGAGGACCGGCGCGGCATGCGGGTGCGGAGCGGCAGCAGCTCGCCGGTGAACCGCCCGCCTTCGCAGTCGATGAGCCGGTAGCCGCGCGGGCCGGTAGCGTTGTCGCCGAAAGACAGTGACGGCGTGGAGAGGATCAGGGCTCCCCGGTAGCGGTACGCCTTGCTGGCATGGGTGTGACCGTGCAGGACCAGCACCACGTGGTGCGCGGTCACCCGGTCGAGCCACTCGCGGGTCGGCGGCATGTGCGTACCGATCACGATCGGCCGCCCGGGCGGCTGCAGCGCCAGGTCGCTGTCGAGCCAGCGCTGCAGGCGGATCCAGTCGTAGGCCGAGAACAGGAAGGACTCGTTGCTCGCCATCACGAAGTGGCAGCCGCCGAAGTCGAAGCTGTAGTGCGTCGGACCGCAGATCCGCTCGTAGTGGTCGGTGCAGGTCACGCCGAAGTTGCTGTCGGCCAGCCAATCCAGGCGACCGGTACGCCGCACCCCACGCCACTCACCAGCGCCCCTGCCGTGCAGGAGCTCGTTGGTGTCGTGGGCGCCGAGTCCGGACAGGATCGGCGTCGTCGCGGCGTCGGCCACGCGCCGGTAGGCGCGCAACTGGACCGGCGTGCCGTAATCGGTCAGATCGCCGGTGGCCAGCATGAATGCCGGTGCTCCACCGCGCTCCAGCCCGTCGCGCTCGATGGCTTCGATGCAGGCGGCGAGCTCGTCGGGGTCGGCCATGCCGTGGCCCGGCTGGCGCAGCGCTTCCTCGTCGTGCGTGACCACGTGCGGGTCGGTGACATGGGCGAACCGGAAGCGGTCTTCGGCGCTCCGGGGCTCGGCCTCCAGCGCGAAGTCCACGGCGAAGTCCGCACCGGTGTCGAGCTCCAGCTCCCCGCCGACGAGCGGCAGGCTATGCCAACAGGTCGGACCCGGCCGGTAGCCGTCCGGCGTCGTGACCGTCAGGTAGCGGTGAACCTCCGGCCCGAACTCCAGTTGGAACGAGCCGTCGGCGGCCGTCCGCGTGATCAGCTCGCCGTTGGAGACCGGTACCCCCGCCAGTCCGCGCGAGCCATCGCGCACGCGGCCGGTGGCGAGTGCGTAGTCCAACGGGTCGCGGCCGGCCCGTCAGTCCGGGCGTTCGTATGAGCGCAGTTCGGCGAGCCCCGCCGTGAGCCCCACGGTGCCCATGGAGCCCAGCGAGCCGATGTTGATGAACCGGTACCCCTGGTCGTATGCCTCCCTGGAGGGCTCGACGCCCGGCCAGGTGATACCCGCCGGCTTGCCGAAGGCGCCGACCCGCGCCGGAAACTCGGCGATGAACTGCTGCACCTTCGGGTGCTGGGGCTGCCCGATGACCCCGAAGGACGCCGACAGGTCGGCCGGGCCGGCGAACACGACGTCCACGCCCTCGACGGCCGCGATGGCGTCCACGTTGGCGATGCCCTCGGGGCTCTCGATCTGCACGATCACGCAGGTCTCGTCGTTGGCCGCCGGCAGATAGTCGTCCCAACTGACGTCCAGGAAGGTCGTCCAGGTCGGGGTGATGCCGCGCGATCCCTGCGGCGGATACTTGGCGTACTCGACGGCGCGCTTGGCCTCGTCCTCGGTTCCCACCTGCGGCACCATCACCGTGCTGGCGCCGATGTCGAGCGCCTTCTTGATCGCGATGGGGTCAAGGCCGGGAACCCGAACCATCGGCACGACACCCTTCTGTCGGCACAGGATCGGCGACCAGCGCACCTCATGGACCCCGTAGGGGCGATGCTCCAGGTCGATCCAGAGGAAGTCGGGGTCGCAGTTGATCGCGAGCTTGGCGGAGTATTCCGATTCGTCTATCGCGCCGACGCCCCACGCCGCCTTGCCGGACGACAGCAGCCGCTTGACGCGGTTCTCGAACGCCGGTCCGGCGTTCCCTTGTGAGTTCATGACGCGCGCAGTGTGACGGTATACACGTGCGCCGCGCCACCCTACAGGCGTGGGGTACTCGATGGCGGATGGCGAGCGTTCAGCGCAGCCGCCGGCGTACCCAGGTGCTGAGCTGCTCGACCGCGATCACCATCAGGATCACCACCAGCGTCAAGGTGGCCACTCGTTCGTACTGGAATGCGCGCACATAGGCCTGGATGTAGAAGCCGATGCCGCCGGCCCCGACCAGTCCCAGGATCAGCGATTCGCGCAGGTTCAGCTCGAAGCGGAACATGGTGTCGCGCGCCACGTCCGGGGCCACCTCCGGCAGCACCGCGAACCGCACGCGCTGCAGCCAGGAGGCGCCGGAGCTGTCGACCGCCTCCAGCACCCCCTCGCCTGCATTCTCGAACGCCTCGGCATAGAACTTGCCCAACATGCCGGTCGAATGCACGGCGACGGCCAGCACGCCGGGGAACGGGCCGAGGCCCACGGTGCTCACGAACATCACCGCCAGCAGGATCAGCGGGATCGCCCGCAGCACGCCCAGCAGCCACTTGACCGGCTGATTGACCCAAGGCGGCGTCAGGTTGGCGGCCGCCAGCAGGCCGAGCACGAACGAGGCGACCCCGGCGGCCGCGGTGCCGAACAGGGCGATCTGGATGGTCTCCATCGTGGAGGCGGCCACCGTCCGGGCAACGCTTAGATCCGGAGGCAGCATGCGGCCCACGAACTGCGCCATGCGCGGCAGGCCGCGCACCAGGCGCGCCACCTCGACGTCCGCGCCCGTCCATGCCCAGGCGATCGCCGCAACGATGGCCACGGAGGCCAGCGCGCGGAGCACGCTCTGCTTCACGCCGGTGGGGGCCACCGGTCAGGACCGGGCGCTGTCGCTTTCGCGCGCCGGCAGCGGCAGCTCGGAGCGGCCGTAGATCCGCCGCAGGCGCTCGCTGCCGAGCTCCGAGGCCGCGCAGTCGCAGACCAGGCGGCCGCGGCGCATGCCCAGGATCCGTTCGCTGTAGCGCTGCGCCTGCTCGGGAACGTGCAGCGTGGTAATGAGCGTCGTGCCGCGGCGGGCCGCGGCGGACACGATCAGCTCCAGGATCTCGTCGGCCAGCTCCGGGTCCAGGTTGCTCACCGGCTCGTCGGCCAGCAGCAGGCGCGGCGCCTGGGCGATCACGCGCGCGATGCCGACGCGCTGCTGCTCGCCGCCGCTCAGGCTGTCGGCGCGGCGGGCCGCCTTGCCTGCCAGCTCCACCTCTTCCAGCGCCGCGAACGCCGCCTCGCGGTCGCGCCTGGGGAATATGCCGAGCAGGCTGGCCGGGCCCAAGTGGCCCAGGCGGCCGCACAGCACGTTCTCCAGGACCGTCGCGCGGCCGACCAGGTTGAAGCTCTGGAAGACGAAGCCCACCTGCCGTCGAGCCGCGCGCGGCATGCGCGCGGGCGCGTCCACGTCCTGATCCAGCACGCGCACCCGCCCGGCGTCAGGCCGGACGCGGGCGTTGAGCATGCGCAGGAGCGTCGTCTTGCCGGCGCCGCTCGGCCCCAGTACGGCAACGCGCTCGCCTTCGACGATCCGCAGGTGCTCGACGTCCACCACCGGCGCCACCGTGCCGGGGAAGAACACGTGCGCATGGTCGACCTCGACGGCCGCACGCGGCATGGCGATCGGCTGGGGATCTCTCACCGCAGCAATCCGTACAGACTCGCCATCCGCTCCACGCCCTCGTACGCTGCGTGCTCGACGGCGATGTAGCCGTCCGGCCCGTACAGGTGGGCCAGGAGGTGACGGTGCTCCGGCTCGTTCAGCCGCAGCATCGCCTCGCGGAAGCGGTCCACGCGCACGGGGTCCAGGCCGCGGCGCACGATGACCGCATGCGACGGAATCTCCTCCGACTCGGCGATCCAGGTCACCTCGGCGAACTGATCGGGAGTCAGCAACAGCTCGGCGAACTGGCTGGCGCCCGCCGCGTCCACGAACCCGGACGCGACCGCCTGGATCGCCTGCTGATAGCCGCCCGCGAAGTAGACGGTGGAGAAGAAGGTGGCCGGGTCCGCGCCGCGCTCCATCAGCCCCTCCCGCACCAGGATGTCGAGCGGATAGAGGTAGCCGGACTCCGACAGCGGATCGGCGAACGCGATGGTCTTGCCGCGGAGCTGATCGACCGAGTTGATGCCCGAGTCGCGCCGCACGAAGATACGCCCCCGATAGGTAGGTGCGCCGCGGTACACCTCGGCCAGGATCACCTCGGCCCCGATCTCGTTGCGGGCCATCACGTACGGGAGCGCCCCCATGAAGGAGACGTCGGCGTCGCCGTTGCGCAGCGCCTCCACGGCCGCCGCCTGGTCCTGGGTGACGAACCCCTCCACCTGCACGCCCAGCTCGGCGGACAGGTAGGTGGAGACCGCGGCGATGTCGCCGAGCAGCTTCTCCGGGTTCTCCTGCGGGATGAAGGCCAGCACCAGCGGCGGCTCCTCTGCATCTCCCCTCTCGTCGCGGGAGCCGGACGCCCACGCCGCGCCGGCCGCCGCGATGGCGAGCGCCGCCATCAGGCACGGTCTCAGGCGCGGGGCGATGCCGCGGACGATCGACGCCACGCGCCTGCCGGCCGGTCCTCGATCCGTTGCTTGACTCATGGTTCTCCTATCGGAATCGAGGCCCGTACTCGGCCTCGACCTCCTGATACTCCCGCCACAGCGCCTCGGCCGCCTGCCAATCGTCCGCCTGCCACGCCGCCTGGATGGCGCGCAGCCGCTCTACCAACTCCAGCACCAGCGGCACCTGCCGCGTGTCCTCCAGCGCGCCGGCGTCGGCGATCAGATCGGGCACGACCGTGTCGACGAGCAGGTCGGCGTGAAATCGGTCGCGGTCAGGGATGAGCGTGCCAAGCGTGCTGATGAAGGTCGAAAGCTCGCCCCAGAACAGCATGAACAGCGTGTTGTCGGCGTCGAACACCTCGAACGGATCGACGCCGCCGCCGACCGCCTCCAGGTAGGCGGTGAGGTCCTCCCTGTCGCGCCGCGACAGGCGCAGGTCGAAGCGGGAGTCGAACCACTCGACCACACCGTCCAGCGTGGCGATCGATCCGTCGTGCAGGTAGGGGGCGCTGAAGCTGGCGTTCAGCAGCGTCGGCGTGTCGAAGGCGCTGTCCAGGGCGCCGGGCGACGCCGGGTTGCCGCTGCCGATGTCGTGCTGCAGGCCGTCGCGGAAGTTGGAGCCGGGGATGTGGCAGCTCGCGCACGACAGGCCGCCCATCCCGGACAGCGGCCGGGTGAACACGCGCTCGCCGCGCAGCGCCGCCTGGCCTGCCTCCTCGGTCAGCGACCCGTCGGTACGCAGCAACGGGTTGGGCAGCCAGTCGAACTCCAGCACGTAGCTCACCAGCGCATCGAGCATGAGCGGCGTCGGCTCGGCGCCGGCGAACTCGTTGACGATCACGTTACGGGTGAACTCCCGCAGGCTGCCGAAGCGGCCGTCGCGGCCGTACGGGGCGGTGAAGCGGATGCCGCGCAGGCTGGGCGTGTCCAGCGCGTCGGCGCGCCGGTCGTTGAAGCGCGGGTTGAAGAAGTGGCCGTCGACGTCCGCGCCGCCGGGCCGGACGCTGATGCCGGGGATGAACAGGTCGCGGTTGATGTCCGAGCGGTTGTGGCAGGTGGAGCAGGAGATGGCGAGCTCGCGCGCCGGCGAGCCGAAGATCGCAGGCGAATCGAACAGCATGTCGCCATAGGCGACGAGGAACAGATCGGCCTCATCGATCCCGCGTTCTTCGAAGTTCAGCACCAGCCGCGGCAGCGGCACCTGGTCGTTCAGGTTGCTGCCCGGCGGCAGCGCCGCGGCCAGCCGCGGGGCAGCGCCGTCGCGAACCGTCGAAGCCGGCACCGGAGGGAAGCTGCTCCAACGCGCGCCGGTGTCGGTTTCGAAGTTGACGATCAGGTAGCGGTCGATCTCCTCACGCGCACGGCGGAACGCCGGCACGTCCGCTCCCACGCCGCCGGATCGACCGACGCCGGCCACGCCGACGCTGGTGGCGGCGGCAAGCCACGTACGTCCCAGATGGGCGTGCGCCTCCGGGTCGGACTGGGCGATGCCCGAATCGAAAGCGCGGTAGAGCGCCTGCGCGCGCAGCACCTGATCCTGTGCGGCGCCCGGCCGGTCGAGCTGGCCGTCGGCGTTACGAACGTGCATGCGGATCAGTTGCGAGACCGCGCGCGTGGAAGCCTGGTAGAGGCCCGCCGGGTCGCGCTGATCGATCGCGGTGCGGATGGACGCCGCGTGATCGATGCCGGACACCTCGTCGGCCGCCGCCATGCCGTCGTAGACCGACTCGATCCCGTAGCCGGCCTCGCGCACGCCGTCGTATTCGGCGGCCACCAGATCCCAGTCGATCGGCACCAGCTCCAGGTAGAACAGGGAGCGCAGGTAGGCGGCCGCGACCGGATGCCACGGCTGCTCCGGCACGATGTGGGCGCGGGAGCCGATGGGCGCCAGTGTGAGGACGCTGCCCACCACGCCCGCCACAGCCAAGTACCACAGCGCCGCCCGCGACAGTCGTCGGCCCATTCCGCTCCGATCCACCGAGTCCATCACCTTTCTCGGAGACTACTATAACACGATATTTCGGTATGTCAAAGTGAGGGATACGGTACCGTGGCGTTCGTCGTTTGGAGCCGTCAAGCGCCGCGCGTCACGCGCCGCGCCAGTCGAACACGACGCCCAGCATCTCCTTCTCCCGCCGGTAGGCCATCTCGTAGGCCTGCTGCATGTCCCGATACGGCATTCGGTGGGTGATCAGCCGCTTGGGCGAGAGCCGGCCGTCGGCCATCAGCGACAGCACGTGCGCGCAGGAGTTGTTCCAGGAGAAGCGTGCGGACGCGTCCGGTTCGCCCGGGAACCGGTAGCCGGCGCTGCCGTTGACGGCGATCAGCGAGATGCCCTTGTCGTAGAACCAGTCGAGCACCAGCGGGTTGAAGTCCAGCTTCTCCTCGCCCCGCCCCAGCAGGCTGACGATGGACACCCGGCCGCCGTTGCGAACCACCTGCACGGCGGTGCGATAGGCGGGCCAGGGGTTGGCGGCAAGGATCACCAGATCGATGCCGACGCCGTCCGTGAACTCATCCAGTTTTTCAGACAGATCCGGGTCCGACGACAGAAACGCTTCGTGCGCGCCCATGCTGCGGGCCATCTCCATGCGCACCGGGCTGTTGCCCAGCGCCACCAGCCGCGCGCCGAACAGCGGCCCCAGCGCCACGGCGCCCAGACCAAGCACGCCGAGCCCGACCACCGCGACGTTCTCGCCCGGCTCGAAGGCGGCCTTGCGATAGCAGAAGCCGGACAGCGTGTAGAGGTGCGACCAGACCGCGTCCTCGGGGTCGACTCCCGGCGGCACCTTCGCCAAGTGGCCTGTTTCGTCGAACACGTGCGCGGACGCATGCGGATGACGATCGGCGACGCGGTCCCCCACCGCCACCCGCGTGACGGCGCTGCCGACCGCGCGCACGATGCCCACGCTGCTGTCGCCGAGCGGACGCGGATACTCGATCGGCTGCATGCCGTAATCCGCCCCCTCGTAGTTGCCGCGATCGGTGCCGATCTTGAGGGCCGACACCTCGGTGTCCACCAGGACCTCGTGCGGGCCGAGCCGGTCCGGATCCAGCTCCACCGGCTCGATGTGCAGGTCGCGGGGGCCGTGCAGAAACGCTTGCAGTGCGGTCATCAACTCACCTCCTCCGTGCGCGCCTCGGGCCGAAGCATGCCGATCCGGTGGCGACGAAGCAACACATCCGGCCGCGGAGCGTCAAACGACCGTGATCCGGACTCTCAGAGCCGCGCCGCCGGGCACGGCCTTCTCTTATAGCGAATAGTCGGCTTGATATGTCGGCATTGATCGTTCGCATGTCACAAATGATATGCGATTATTATCCGCCGGTATACTTGACAATATCCGGCACGTTTGCCAGAGTTCCGATACAAATGAGTGAGGCGTCGACCCTGAGTGACATGGTGGAGGCGATCGACGACTGGTAGAGCGGGCCGCCAAGTTTCCGTGGCTGTTCGGGGAGGTCTGGGATGGAGACGCGTAGGCTCGGCCCGACCGATCTGCTGGTGACCCGGCTGGGGGCCGGGCTGCACCGCCGCTTCGAGCTCCTGGACGAAGACTGGTTCCAGCAAACGTAGCTGGATATCGGCGCATGGAGACACCGGCGCACAACCTGCGAGCGGTTCGCTACGAACCGGAGGAACGACCGCGGCCCATACTCGCCTTCGGGCTGGCATTCCAGGCCGGCATGCCCATCGTCGCCGCCATCGTGTTGACGCCCGCGATCGTGGTCCGGGCGGCGGGGATGGCCGACTCCTACCTGTCGTGGATGATCTTCACGGCGCTGGCGATCAGCGGCGTAACCACGGTGTTGCAGGCGCGTCGGGTGGGGTACTTCGGTGCGGGATACACCCTTTTCATGGGCACCTCCGGCACCTTCATCGCCGTCTGCGTCACCGCTCTCGCTGACGGAGGACCGGCCCTGCTGGCAACTCTGGTGGTCATCTCGTCGTCGTTTCAGTTCCTGTTCGCGGCACGGCTCTCGCTGCTGCGGCGGATTTTCACGCCGACCGTGATCGGCACGGTGCTCATGCTGATTCCGGCGACCGTCATGCCCGTCTTGTACCACGTGCTGCAGCAGGTCCCCGCCGGAGCGGCGCCGGCAGCCGCGCCGGCAAGCGCCGCCGCCACGCTGATTGTCGTCGCGGTGGTCACGTTGCGCGGCGCCGGCGTATGGCGTCTCTGGGCACCCGTCATCGGGATCACTGTGGGCTGCGTCGCTGCCGGAGCGTTCGGTCTCTACGACATCGGACGCGTGGTCGAAGCGCCGTGGATCGCATTCTCCGTCGATGGCTGGCCCGGGTTTGACTTCGGATTCAGTGCCGCCTCCTTCTGGTCACTGTTGCCGGCGTTCGTGCTGGTGACGCTGGTGGGCGCCGCCGCGACCGTCGGCGACGGAGTCGCAATCCAGAACGTCTCATGGCGTACGCCTCGGGCGATCGACTTCCGGGCGGTACAGGGCGCCGTGCTCGCTGACGGCGTGGGACAGCTCTTGTCCGGTCTTGCCGGCACCGTGCCGAGCAGCACCTCCTCGTCGAGCGTGGCGATCACCGATCTCACCGGCGTCGCCGCCCGCCGCGTCGGTGTGTGCACCGGAATCATTTTCGTCGCGGTGGCGTTCGTCCCGAAGGTCACGGCCTTGATCACCGCGATTCCGACCGCCGTGGCCGCCGGGTACCTGATCGCGCTGATGGCGATTCTCTTCGTGAACGGCATGAAGCTCGTCGTCCAGAACGGTATCGACCACAGGAAGGCTCTGGTGGCGGGAGTGGGGTTCTGGATCGGCGTCGGATTCCAGCATCGGTCGATCTTCCCGGACTACGGCGGGTGGTGGAGCGGACTACTCGAGAACGGCATGACGGTGGGCGCCGTGACGGCGATCCTCCTGACGCTGTGCATGGACGTCACCACGCAGCGACACAAGCGCCTCAAGACCGAGGTCCGCGTGTCGGCGGTACGCGATATCCACACCTTTCTGGCCGACTTCTCCGCCCGCAGGCGCTGGGACCAAGCGACGGCGGATCGGCTCTGCCTGGCCGCCGAGGAGACGCTGATGACGCTCATCGGACCTGAGGAGCGACAGGAACGCGTGGAACGGCGTCTGCTGCTGGTTGCCCGTGACGACGGAACCGCGGCCGAACTGGAGTTCATCGCCTCGACCGACGAAGAGAATATCGAGGACCGGCTGGCGCTTCTCCGGCAGCAGGACGGTGTCGGTATGTCGGTCGATCACGAGCTGCCGCTCCGGTTGTTGGGGCACTTCGCGTCTTCGGTGCGCCACCAGCAGTATCACGACACGGATATCGTAACGATCCGCGTGGACGTGCGGCGGAACGGCAGCGGGGCGGTTGACTGACGCCGGCGCGCGTCGTGGGACGATCGTTGGATGAGACGAGCTTGGACGAGCGCCGCAGCGGCGGGCTTGGCGACACGAGTGCCGGCGCTGTGGATCGGAACGTCGGCCGCTTTTTCTTCCTGCAGTCGACTTGAAACATCCCGGCGATTGCGCCACGGTGGAGATGGAGCGTCGGAGGAGATCGAACATGTCTAGACAACGCACTTCTTCCGGCGCGCCGTGGGAGACGCGGTGGGGATATTCACGCGCCGTGCGCGTCGGTGAACAGGTGTACGTCGCCGGCACGACGGCCACCGACCGCGACGGCAAGCCGGTGGCCGTGGGCGACCCGTACGGACAGACGATATTCATCCTGCGCAGGATGGAGGCGGCGCTGCACAACCTGGGAGCTACGCTTGCCGACGTCGTGCGCACCCGGATCTACGTGACCGATATCAAACAGGCGGACGAGATTGGCCGCGCCTTCGGCGAGTTGCTGGGCGATGTCCGCCCGGTGCTGACTCTGATCGAGGCTTCCGCCTTCGTATACCCCGAGCACTTGGCGGAGATCGAGATGGACGCCGTCGTGACCGCGAGCGACGACCCCGTCGATGAGTGATTGCCGGCCAACTCATAGACGAGTCTGGGCGCCGATCACCGGCGCCATCATGCGGGTCTCGGCGCGATAGGCGATCATCCGCACCACGTCCATGAACAGCCGCCCGCCAACCGGCAGGGCGTCCAGCTTGTCCTGCTCCGACAAGTCGCCGGCGCGGACATGGATAGACGTGGCGACGCGCTGCTGCTTGAGCTCGTCCAGTTCTCCAGCAAGGGCCTTGGCGTCAGCTTCAAGGCGGTTGGCGGTGTCGGGGTCGGGTTCCTGCTGTGCCGGGACGAGACGATTGCGGACTGCTGCCAGGCGGCTGCGAACCCGCCTGATGGTCTTTTCGAGGGCGCGGCGCACGGGGTTGACCACCTGCGCGTCGGGGTCAAGCGGCTCCAGGTCATGGGTGGGCAGAGAGTCGAGCAGCGTCTTGGCCTCGGGGCAGCGGTCGAGGCCAAGGATGGCGCCCCACTCGCCGGGCGCTTGGTAGCGCAGGGCCTCGGGATTACGGACTCGGGCCAGCGTCATGCAGGCGACGATCAACTATGATGTGAATAACGCGCGCGCTACGCTATGGACGAAAGCGACCAGATAGAATTCAAGAATGAGAACTATAGAACCTTTTTTGATATGACTAGCGAGGTTGGCGGCTCGCCCGTGGCTGGGATAGCATTTGACTTGGCGGCTTCTTAGTGCCATGTTCCTGTTTCGTAGAGACGGCAGATGTCAGCGATAACGTGTCCCTCAAAGCGGACAGCCGCGTGCGCGGTCCCGCCGCGATAACGCGACGGGTCGTATCGGTCTGCGTGGCGACGCTGTCGCTGATCGTGGCGGGTTGCAACATGCCGCACGTCCAGTCGGCACAGCAGGCCGCGACGGAGCCGGACCCGGAACCGGCCGCGGAACCCGAGCCGATCGAGCGACCTCGGGAGCCGTCCGAGCGCGACAATCTCCCCGCGCTGGCGATCGCCGGCGTGAACGCCTCGGAACAGGACCGCGTCGTGCGCTTCCCGGTAAGCCTGAGCCATGCGACCGGGGATCCGGTAACCGTGGAGTACGCCACCGAAGACCGAACGGCCAGGGCGGGGCAAGACTACACGGCGACGCGCGGGACGCTGCGATTTCCCGCCCTGTCGACGCACGCGCAACACGTCGAGGTCGCCGTGCGCGACGATTCGTTGGACGAATCGGCCGAGACCTTCACGGTGCGGCTGAGCAATCCCAGCGGGGCAACGCTCGCAACGGCTTCGGCGATCGGCACGATCGTCGACGACGATGAGCGCCGGGTGACCGCGAAGCCCGCGGCGCTGAACGTGATCGAGGGGCAGACCGGCAGCTACACGGTGGTGCTCGGCTCACAGCCCACGGCGCCGGTGACGGTGACGGTGTCGGTGTCCACTGCCGAGCTGTCGGCGGCCCCGCAGACGCTGAGGTTCACCCCGACCGACTGGACGGTGGCGCAGGCGGTTGAGGTAGCGGCCGCTCAGGACCCCGACGCGCTTGGGGACGCGCCGGTGGAGTTGACGCACACGGTGCGCGGAGGCGACTACACCGGGACCCCCGCGTTGCCGGTGACGGTGACGATCGTGGAAGACGACGCGCCGACGCTGTGGGTGGCGGCGTCGAGCGCGTTGGAGGGGTCCGGCGCCATGATTTTCGACGTCACCCTGAGCGTGGCTACCGACCAGGAGGTGACGGTGGCATACGCGACGGGGGCGCCGGCAGACACGGCGACGGCAGGCACGGATTATGCTGGGGGGGGGGGGGGGGTGCTGGTGTTCCCGATCCGCTCGACCGCCGCGCAGCAGATCGAGGTGACGCTGTACGACGATGAGATCGACGAGCCGGACGAGCAGTTCACGGTGACGTTGATGAACCCGGTAGCCGCTGCGCTGGCGGGCGGCGGGCAGACCGCGACGGTGTCGGCGACCATCGAGGATGACGACGACCCGCCGCACGTGACGATCGGCAACGCAGACCTGATCGAGGGAGCGGGAGACGGGATCATGAGGTTCGCGGTGACGCTGGCACCGCCGAGCGCGCGGACGGTGACGGTGGACTATGCGACCGCGGACGACACGGCGGCGGCGGGGCAGGACTACACGCGCAAGGGCGGTACGCTGACGTTCTCCGCGGGGACGGAGGTACGCACCATCGCGGTGCCGGTCGCGAACGACACACGCGACGAGGCGGACGCGGAACAGTTCACGGTGACGCTGAGCGCGGCGGTGAACGCGGGGCTGGATTCGTACCAGCGGACCGCGATCGGCACGATCAGGGACGACGACCCGCCGCCGCAACTGACGATTGGGGACGCGAGCCTGACCGAGCGCGCGGGGAGCGTGCCGTTCGCGGTGACGCTTGCGGCGCCGAGCGGACGCACGGTGACGGTGGACTACGCGACAGCGGACGGGACGGCGACGGCGGGAGCGGACTACCTCGAAGCGAACGGCACGCTGACCTTTCCGGCGGGGACCACGGCGCGCACGATCGCGATACCGATCATGGCCGACCACGTCGATGAAGACACCGAGACCTTCACGGTGACGCTGGGCGGCGCGACGAACGCCACGCTGCCGGCGCCCGTGGCGACCGGGACGATTGCGGACGACGACGAGCGGGGCGTGCAGGTGGAGCCGGCCGCGCTCACCGTGCCGGCCGGCGAATCCGGGAGCTACACCGTGGCGCTGACCTCGCAGCCGACGGCTGACGTGACGGTGGCGATTACCACGTCGCCCTTCGTCTCGGACGTCACGGTGACTCCGACGGTGCTGACGTTCACGGCGTCGACCTGGGCGACGCGACAGACGGTGACCGTGAGCACCGGCCCGACCGCCCCGGTGGGTGGCACCGTGGCGATTCAGCATGCACCGAGTGGCGCAGACTACGGCGGCGAACCGGCCTCGGCGCTCAGCGTGACGATCGCAGAGGTGGCGCCGCTGGAGCTTGGCTCGCTGCTGGTGACCGGCGGCGGCCCCATGTATCCGGCCTTCGACGGTGGGGTGCATCACTATGCCGTCACCTGTGCAGACCCGGCCACGACGCTGCAGGTGAGCGCGCAAGCGCTGCGCACGGGCGCCCGCCTCACGCTGCTGCGCGCCAATGCAAACGACAACCATGTCTCGACCGGCAGCCTGAACACACAAGTCGAGGTAAACAGCCAGCATGATGTAGCCATCGAGCTCAGCGACGGCGACGACACGATCACCTACGTCGTGCACTGTATCCCTGCGGACTATCCGGACATCAGGATTCTGAAAAAGACCGAGTACGTAACCGATGGCCTGCTGTTGGTCGCAGTGCGATACGAAGCCAACCGTACCAGAAACACGTGGGTGTCGATCCTGGACAACAACGGAGTGCCACGATTCCACAAGCCGCGCTCGGTCCTGGGCACCAACTTCCGGCGTCAACCGACCGGGCCGCTGGTCAACGGCAAGCGCGTTCGGTACTCGGTGAGCAAAGACACGGTAGAGCTGCTCGACTATCGGTTCGATCCGATCGCCAACGTGGAGGTGGCCGAGCCGTTGACCGATACGGACGTGCACGACTTCATGATTACCGAGAACGGCAACTATCTGTTCATTTCCTATGACAGAACGGAGCGCGACGTGTGTGAAGCACCCGACACCTGTCCCGATACCTACGTCGATGGGGTGATTCAGGAAGTGACGCCGCTCGGCGCGGTGGTATTCACGTGGAGCTCGTGGGCGCACATCAATCGAGGGGACTGCCAGCGCCAGACTGACGACTATGCTCACCTCAATTCGCTGGACCTGATAGGCGGAGACATCGTCGCGTCGTTCGGGTACTGCGGACAGGTCTTTCGGATCGATCGGTCATCGGGAACGGGAAACGTCGTGTGGCAACTCGGCGGCAGCTCGCCACCGCGAGACCCGGACACCGAGTATCTGGAAATCGTCGATGACGATGACGATGATGCGGGCAACGAATTCTGCTCACAACACTCGGTGAAGCATACCGATCACGACACCGTTGTCATCTTTGACAACGGCGGAGGGTGCCGGGGACCGCGAAAATTCAAGACGGCATTTACGCGGGTCGTCGAATACGACATTTCCTCGGGTATGCAAGCGTCGCTGGAACATCAGTTCAGGCTGCCGTCCAGATACGGTCGAAGCACAACACGAGGAGGGGTGGAGGTCCTCGATAACGGCCGCTGGCTGATCGCCTGGAATAACGGACGCGGAGGAGTATCACTCGGCGACACGATCGCCGTCAGCGAAGTCGATCCGGTCACAGGCACCGTACACCTGCATATGCACATGTCCAAGGCGGGCGTGGTAGCGTCGACCTTTCGGGTATATCGCGAAAGCGAGGCCGACGTTCCCATCCCCCTGAATAGCCCGTGAGCAGCGTGATCCGTTCACCGGAGCTGCCACCGATGATCACGGGAGTTGCTGCGTTATTTCGATGAGCTCAAGGCGTCGATCGACCAACGATTCGACGAGTTGAATGCAGGTATCGACCAACGGTTCGACGCGATGGATCAACGATTCGAGCGGCTGGAGAAGAAGGTCGATGATCTCGCCGCCGTGGTGCAGGGTATGTCGACAGGACACGCGGCACGGTTCGATGCGATCGAGGAACGGCTCGGCCGTGGCCCGTTGAGGGTCGTCTGATGAAATCCGTCGTCGTCTCACTTTCGGGATCCCTGGATTGAACTCTGTCACCTGTATTCCACGGCGCGATCAGCGGAAGAAGCAGCCGTCGGACGAGAAGAGTGGGCATTGCGCCGTTACGGCAGGTTCCACGGAATGTCGACGTCGGTCTCGGACACGCGGTAGGCGCGGTAGGTCCTGAATACCTGGTCTCCCTCGGACATGTTCATGTGCAGGTGCACGGTGCCCGTAGCGGGGTCGACCTCGCTCACCGCGATCGTCTCGTTCGCCGGCACCGATCCCGTTCGGCGACTACCCCAACTGATCAACCAGCGATCGTCGCCGAGCACCGACACCCCGCCTTCGAACCGGAAGAAGCCATACTTGCCGGGCAGCCGGAATTCGCGCCGGAAGACCGCCTGCGTACCGGACGATATGTCGTACTCCACCGCGCGGCTGAACGCGGAGACCTCCTTCCTCGGCCCGAGACAGTGCATGCCGTTGTCGAACATGACGACGGTATCGGCAGCGGTCAGCGTCACGTGGTGTTGTCCGCAGAACTCGCCGGCAGCATCCTCGACGATCTCCAGATACTCGGTGCCGGAGTCCGCCGGCGGAGCGGTGCCGCCCAGCTTCCACTGCACCGCGCCCGTCGACCCGTCGATTCGCAACACCTGCGCGCAGCCCGGCAGCGACGCCACGATGTCCCCGTCTGCCAGGAGCTGCAGCGAATTCATTTGTGCGTACGTACTGGGAAAGCGCCGTACGCGGCAGTCGTTGGCCAATTGCAACACGTCCCTGTGGTCCCACGTGTTCCACGAGAATTTCTGGCTTCTTCCCGCGGATATCCGCTGAATGACCGAGTCATGGGTCTCCCGCTCGGTCGACCACCACTCGTTGCCGAGCTCGCTGAAGTCGCGAGTGGCCTTCGCCAGGGACAGCAGCAGATAGTCGCCGTTCGGCGCGATCCGAAAGTCGTGGCCGTCGGTCTGGATCAACGGATGCACCGTAGCCACGGCCGTCGTGGGCTCGAACCGCTCGTTGAGGAGCTCCAGATACCAGTTGCCATAGAGGGAATAGTTGAGGTCGTCGGCGTTCGGCCTCCTGGCGATCGAAAAGCGACCGTCATGGTGGCGCTGGAAGTTGAGGGCCTGTTCGGTGAGGGTTCGATGGTATCGGGGCACGCCGTTGTTGTCGACGACTGCCATGTAGGTGCGTTGCTCCTCTCCAAGAGCCGGCGTGACGAGCAGCAGGCCAGCCGTTACCTGATCGGTTTTCTGCAGAATCGTGATGTCGGGGAAGGCGGCCGGGAGACAGTGGACGGCGTAGGTTACGGTGTCGCCGTCGTCAGCGAGCTCGATCACGACGTCGTGGTCGGCGCCCATGGCGACCTGGGCGTTCAGGGTGTCGGTCGACTCGTGGTTGTCGGCCGCATCGGCGCGCAGCAGCGTCAGCCGGGCGCCGGCTCGCCGCGCCCGCGCGGTGACCCGGAGTGTCGTCGAATCGCTGCAGGCAAGGGCATAGTGACGGGTGCCGGCGGCGAACGCCGGGTACATCGCGCCGACGGCCCCCGTCACCTGCAGGGATGCCAGCTCCAGCGGTCCCGGCTGCGACGGCGGCACCGCGGGCTGGTCGTCGTCGATGATCGTCCCGGTTGCCGTGGCATCCGCCAGGCGCACGCCCCGCGGACCGGACAATGTGACGGTGAACGTCTCGCTCTCCTCGTCGATGCTGTCCGCCAGGACGGGCACCGCGATCGTTCGCGCCATGGCCCGGGCGCCGAAGGTCAGGGTTGCGCCCACCGCCGTGTAGTCCATCCCTGCCGTCGCTGTCCCGTCCGCCGTCGCGTACCGGACCGACACCGTCCGCCCGCTCGCCCGGTCCAGCGTGACCGTCAGCGCGAGATCCCCGTCTGCCTCGCTCACGCTGCCGTCGGCGATCCTCATCACCGGCGGCGCGTCATCGTCGTGGATCGTGCCCGTCGCCGTGCCTGCAGCCGCATCCAGCGTCGCATGCACCGCCGCGCTCAAGGTCACCGTGAGGTACTCGGTCAGCTCGTCCAGCCGGTCGTTCGCCACCGCTACCGTGATCGTGCGCGTGAGCGGTCCTCCCGGCTCGAAGGTCAGCGAACCGCTGGCTCGGGTGTAGTCCGCCCCCGCCGCCGCGGTCCCGTCGTCCGTCGCGTAGCGGACCGTGACCGTGAGCTCGCTGGCCGGCTGCAGCGCCACCGCGAACGCCATGATGCCGCCGCCCGCGCCTTCGGTGACGCTCGCGTCGGCGATCGTCAACCGCGGCGGGTCGTCGTCGTCGTCGATGGTCCCGGTTGCCGTCGCGGTCGTCTGGCCGCCCGCCAGCGCCGCGCCCGGCGAAGGGTTGCGCAGCGTCAGCGTGAGCTTCTCGTCCGGCTCGTCCAGATCGTCGTCGCCGAGCGGTACGTCGATCATGCGCGCTGCGGTCGATCGGGCCGGGAAGGCGAGGGTGCCGCGCGTCGCGGTGTAATCCTGACCTGCGGTGGCCGTGTCGCCGGACGCTCCGGTCGCGTAGTCCACCGCCACGGCGGTGTCGCCGGCCAGGCTCAGGCTCACCGAGAACCTGAGCCGGGCGGTCCCTTCGGTGGCGCGCGCGGCCGCCACCGCCAGGGTGGGCACCTCATCCTCCACGATGATCACCCATGCCGGCGCCGCGGGAATACCGTCGTAGCCCCCGCCGCGCAGAATGTGCGCCAGGTGGACCGGCGCATCGGCCAGTGCGTCGGCGTCGTGGGCTGCCGTCACGGTCACCGCCTGCGCGACCCGCCAGTCGGCAGGCGTGAACCGCAGGTGCGCCGGGTGCACGGTCAACTCCGCGCTGTCGGGTTGCACGGTCACGGTGACGCGACCGGTGGGCTGTGATCCGAGCACCACGGTGTAGCTGCCGGCGGCACCCTCGTCGACGTTCAGCGCCGCCGGCTCGATCGTCACCGCCCGCCGGTCGTCGTCGATGATCGTCCCGGTCGCCATGGCCACCGCCAGGGTTGCCCCCTGCGGATCGCTGAGCCTCACGAGGAAGGTCTCGGCGCCCTCGGCCACCGCATCGTCGCTCACCGCCACCTCGATCCTCTGCGCTTCGGTCGCATAGGGCGCGAACGTCAGCATGCCGATCGACGGGCGGTAGTCCCGGACCGCCGTCGCCGTGCCGTCTTCGGCTGCATACGCCACGCTCACCGCATCCTCGCCCGCGCGGCTCAGACGCACCGTGAAGCTCAGCGATCCGTCCCTCTCCGCAGCGGTCGCGTCCGCGATCGCCAGCGTCGGTGCATCGTCAGCCGGGGGCGGCAGATCCGGCTCCGGTCTGCTCGCGGGTTGCTCGACCGGCTCGCCCGCGGACGGCGTGGGCGGCTGGATGTGAGGCATCTGGCATCCCACGAGGAGCCACGCGACACCGATCGAGCCCAGCGTTCCGACCCGGTGGCGGCGTGCGTGCCGCGCTCTCCGGTACCGATCCCGGCAGGAGGTTTTCCGTCCCCGGCTCAGCATGCTCTTTCGCCCCGATACCTCGGAGGCACAACCCCTATCTCAGCAACAACTCTCGCATACGGAAGAGGATTATCATCAGGAACGTGAACACGCGTCTATAACCTGAACTGAGGATAGTAAGGTCGATAATGATATGAATAGATGCCCTCTCATCTCCCAGTGTCCGGGGCATCGGTCGCGCTGTACGCGCGGCAGGTAGCGGCCAACAGACCGGACTTCGACACGTGCAGGTGGAAGACCGTCGTATTCGACGACGCGGGAGAACGGCGTTTCGCTGCGTCGTGCCGGCACACCGTTGACGCATCCATAGGACACCGCTATCGTGGGCCCTGCGCGATTGCCAATTCGCGTCTCCGTGGACGAAAGAGGAGAGCATTGTGAGTGAATGCGCAACTCGAACGTCGCGCCGGTTCCGCTTGTGGACGTGCTGGCCGCCGCTGTTATTGCTCGTGTTGCTGGTGTCGGCCGGATGCCGGCAACTTGCTGATCCGCTGCGCGGGACCGATCCGCCGCAAGAGGCCGATGTACTGCCGGAGACCGAGACACCGCCGGAGACCGAGACACCGCCGGAGACCGAGACACTGCCGGAGACCGATGCACCGCTGGAGACCGGTCCGCCGCCGGAGACCGACCCGCCGCCGGAGACCGACCCGCCGCCGGAGACCGATCCACCGGCCGAATTGACCGTACGCCTGGCAAGCGTTACGCCATCGCCGGTAGCGGAAGGCGAGCACCTGCGCATCGTGGTTGAGATCGACCCGGCTCCCAGCGCCGAGCAAGGGAAACAGTGGGGCGCCGTCTTGGTGCAGGACAACCATCACGGGTTCGTCGCCTTTGAGCTTTTTTATTTTACCCCTACGCAGACGACGTTCACGATCTCCCCGGCAGCAGTACCGGTGCGAGACACGCCCGAAGTCGAGATGGGCCGGACCGTCGATGTAGCCGTCGTGAAGGGATTCGCTCAGTACTTCGACTACGTGGTGGGCTGGCCGAGCTCTGTGGTCGTCGACGTAGTGGATGTCAACCCGGAGACCGATCCGCCACCGGAGACCGATCCACCGGCCGAATTGACCGTACGCCTGGCAAGCGTTACGCCATCGCCGGTAGCGGAAGGCGAGCACCTGCGCATCGTGGTTGAGATCGACCCGGCTCCCAGCGCCGAGCAAGGGAAACAGTGGGGCGCCGTCTTGGTGCAGGACAACCATCACGAGTTCGTCGCCTTTGAGCTTTTTTATTTTACCGCTACGCAGACGACGTTCACGATCTCCCCGGCAGCAGTACCGGTGCGAGACACGCCCGAAGTCGAGATGGGCCGGACCGTCGATGTAGCCGTCGTGAAGGGATTCGCTCAGTACTTCGACTACGTGGTGGGCTGGCCGAGCTCTGTGGTCGTCGACGTAGTGGATGTCAACGATGTCAACGGCGCCGCGTTGCGGGCAGGACTTCAGTAGCGCAGCGTGGCGCTTATCGCCAGGGTGTGCTCGGGCGTGATGCCGTTCGCGGGTTCGGGTATGGTCGCCTCCAGGCTCACGGAGAGGTCCGGCTGCAGGTCGAACTCGGCGCCGATGCGCCAGGTGCGTGCGTCCGGCGCGTACTGGGAGAGTCCGACGCGCGGGGTCACCCGGCCGCCGTCTGCGACCGGCAGGGCGTAGCTCGCCGCGGCGTGCACGCTGCCCGCCGCGGTCGCGCTGCCGGCGGCGGCCCGCACGGCGGTGGGCTGCGACCACAGGCCCTGAGCGCCACTGGTGCCGGTGCCCCAGGCCGGCGTCACCTGCAGCGCCAGGCCGCGGTTCGGCGGGTCCGGATCGAACCGCAGCGAGCCGCCGGCGCCCCATTCGACAAAGCCGGCGCGCTCGTGCAGCAGCAGACCCTGGCCGTCGGCCGCCACGGTCAGTCCCCAGGCCGGCAGCGCGTAGCTCAGGCTGGCGCCCACCGCCAGCCCCGCGCCGACCTCGGCGTCGCCGCCGTCGTAGCGTGCGCCCACCTCCAGCGCCGGACTCAACACGCCGCCGGCCAGCGGCAGCCCGTGATAGGAGGCGCGCAGCAGCAACCGCCACCGTTGCACCTCCGCCGTGGCCGCCGCCAGCCCCGCCGCCGCCGCCGAGCTCATCCGCAGCACCAGCCCGTCGGCGTCGGCGGCCAGCTCGACGCCGCCCCCGGCCGGCGCCGCCAGCAGCGTGCCGTGCGCTCCGAAGGTGCCCATCAGGAGGTCGACGCGGGTCTCGACCGGCGCGGCCGGCCTTTCCGTGTAGGTCAGCTTCCCCACCGGCGCGTAGCCGAGCAGCGCCCACACCGTCAGCCGCTCGTGCAGCCGCACGCGCGCGTAGGGATGCACGCCGATTATCCACGTGCGCAGCGCGCCGGGGGCAGCTTCCGTCGCGGCGTTCGTGATCGAGCCGCCGCCGACGCTGTAAGCGAGCGCCACCCCCGCAAGCAGGGGGTCGTGCGCGTAGTCGGTACCGGCGGTGACGGTGAGCACGGCGCCCTGCACGGAGAGCGGGCCGTCGGCGCCCGCGAAGTGCGATCGGGCGGCGCGCTCCCACATCGCCCAGCGCCCGCCGCCGGCGTCGGCCACCAAGTCGAACGAGCTGCCGGTCAGCAACTCCTGGAACGGCAAGATGCGCGCCCGGCCCGTCACCCGCGCTCCCCACGTCGGCTCGAACGGCTGCGCCTCGGTGTCCGTGTCGGCGACCGCGGGCGCCGCTGGGAGCCTCTGGCCGGCGATGGACGCCTGCGAGCCGCCGGTTCCGCTCAGCCGCTCCCGCACCGCCGCCAGCACGTGCCCGGCCGCCGTGCGCCCGAAGCGGGCCAGCCACGGCTGCAGCGGCGGCGCGTCGTCGTCGATGATCGTCACCGTCGGTTGATCCCCGATCACCGCTCCCTGGTAGCGGGCCGTGACCGCGATCGTCTCGGCTTCTTCGTCCACGTGATCGTCCAGCGCGGTGATGGTGGCCGTCACCTCGCTCGCGCCCACCGCCAGCGTCAGCTCGTAGGGCGAGGCGAGCGCGTCCCCGCGCGCGTCCGCCACCAGGTAGTCGCTGCCCGGCGTCGCCGTGCCCGTGAACGACAGCGTGATCGCCTGCGGGTCCATGAACGTCACCCCGCCGGTGCTCACCGTCACCGTCGCGGCGCCTCCCGGCTCCGCAATCGCCGCCGGATCGGCCGTCACCACCCACGCCGGCTCGTCGTCGTCGGTGATCATCAGCATCGCGTCCGCGGGCGCCGCCATACTCGGCCCGTCCACCGTCCCGGACACCATCACCTGCTTGTCGGGCTCTACCACCGTGTCGTTCATCGCCGTGATCGTCACCGTCCCGCCGCTCTCGGTCGCACCGGCCGCGAACCTCAACGTCCGGTTCGCGCTCAGGGTGAAGTCTTCCGGCTGCGCCCTCGCGAACGCCGCGGCCGACGCCGCCACCGCGAGTGGCCGGTCCGGCGCCGGCGACACCGTCACCGCGAATGCCGAGCCCGACGGCGGCGACACCGTCGCCCGCACCCGGCTCACCCCGCCGTTCTCCGAGATCTCATCCGGCGACACCATCAGCGTCAGCACCGGCTGCGGCTCCGGCGGCCGTTCCGGCTGCGGTTGCGGCGGCCGCTCGTCGTCGGTGATCGTCACCGTCGGCTGCTCGCCGATGTCCTCTCCCTCATACCGGGCCGTGACCTGGATCTGCTCCGCGTCCTCGTAGACCTCATCGTCCAGCGCGGTGATGGTGGCCGTCACCGCGCTCTCTGCCGCCGCCAGTTCCAGCACGAAGGGCGAGGTCAGCTCGTTCCCGCCGGCGTCCGCCACCGTGTAGTCGCTCCCCGGCTTCGCCGTGCCCTGGAGCGACAGCGTGATCCCCTGCGGGTCCGTGAAGGTCACCCCGCCGGTGCTCACCGTCACCGTCGCGGTGCCCCCCGCCTCGGCGATCGCCGCCGGATCGACGGTCACCGCCCAATCCGGCTCGTCATCGATGATCGTGACCGTCTGCTGCTCGCCGATGTCCTCTCCCTCATACCGGGCCGTGACCTGGATCTGCTCCGCGTTGTCGTTCTCCTCATCGTCCAGCGCCGTGATGGCGGCCGTCACCGCGCTGTCGCCCGCCGCCAGCGTCAGCTCGTCGAGCAGGCTCAATTCGCTGCCTGCCGCGTCCTCGACCGTGTAGTCCTCCCCCAGCGTCGCGTCGCCGGCGAACGACAGCGTGATCCCCTGCGGGTCGGCGAAGGTGCCCCCGCCGGTGCTCACCGTCACCGTCGCGGTGCCCCCCGCCTCGGCGATCGCCGCCGGATCGACGGTCACCGCCCAATTCGGTGCGTCGTCGTCGATGATGGTCAGCGTCACCTCCGCCGGCGCGGTCACGTCATCCGCGCTCACCGTCCCCGACACCGTCACCGTCTTGTCCGGCTCGTCCGCCGTGTTGTTCACCGCCGTCACCAACACCGTCCCGCTGCTCTCCGTGGCGCCCGCCACAAAGCTCAGCGTGGTGTCGTCGTTCAGCGCGAAGTCCGCCGCCGTCGCCGGATCCTCCGCCTGCGCCGCCACCGTCACCGTGAACGCGGCCGCCGCCGCCGGCGCAACGGTGGCCGTCACCGCGCTCTGCCCGCCGTCTTCGGTGATCTCATCCGGCGACAGCACCAGGGTCACCGTCGGCGCCCCCTCGTCGTCGGTGATCGTGACCGTCGGTTGATCCCCGATTACCGCATCACCGTGACTGGCGGTGACCTCGATCTGCTCCGCGTCGTCGTCCACCAGGTCGTCCAGCGCCCTGATGGTGGCGGTCACCGCGCTGTCGCCTGCCGCCAGCGTCAGCTCGTAGGGCGATGCCAGCGTGGCGCCGCCGGCGTCCTCGACCCGGTAGTCGCTCCCCGGCGTCGCCGTGCCCTCGAGCGACAGCGTGATCCCCTGCGGGTCCGTGAAGGTCACCCCGCCGGTGCTCACCGTCACCGTCGAGGTGCCGCCGTCCTCGTCGATCGCCGACGGGTCAACCGTGACCGCCCAGTCCGGCGCGTCGTCGTCGGTGATCGTGAGCGTCACGTCGGCCGGCGCCGTCACGCCGGTCCCGCTCACCCTGCCCGTCACGGTCACCGTCTTGTCCGGCGCGTCCACCAGGTTGTGCGCCGCGGTGACGGTCACCTCGCCGCTGCTGGCCGTCGCGGCCGCGGCAAAGCTCAGCGTGGTGTTGGCGCTCAGCGTGAAGTCGCCATCCACCGCCGGCGCCACCGCCCGCGCCGACACCGTTACCGTGAACGCCGCCGCCGCCGCCGGCGCCACCGTGGCAGCCACCGTGCTCACTCCGCCGGTCTCCGTGATCTCATCCGGCGACAGCACCAGCGTGACCACCGGCGTCCCGTCGTCGTCGTTGATCGTCACCGTCGGCTGATCCCCGATCACCGCCCCATCGTGGCGGGCGGTGACCTCGATCTGCTCCGTGTCGTCGTCCACCTCGTCGTTCTGCGCCGCGATGGTGGCCGTCACCGCGCTGTCGCCCGCCGCCAGCGTCAGCTCGTAGGGCGATGCCAGCGTGTTGCCGCCGGCGTCCTCGACCTGGTAGTCGCTGCCCAGCGTCGCGTCGCCGGCGAACGACAGCCGGATCGTCCGGATGTCGTTGAACGTCACCCCGCCGGTGCTCACCGTCACCGTCGCCTTGCCGCCGTTCTCGTCGATCGCCGCCGGATCGACCGTCACCTGCCACGCCGGCGCGTCGTCGTCGGTGATCTTCAGCGCTACGGCCGCCGGCGCGGTCACGCCGGCCGCGATCACCGTCCCGGACACCGTCACCGTCTTGTCCGGCGCGTCCACCACGTTGTCCACCGCCGTCACCGTCACCGTCCCGGTGCTTTCCGTCGCGGCCGCCGCAAAGCTCAGCGTGGTGTTGCCGCTCAACGTGAAGTCCGCCGGTGCCACCGCCGCCGCCGTCACCGTCACCGTGAACGCCTGCGCCGCCGCCGGCGCCACCGTCGCCGTCACCACGCTCTTGCCGCCGTTCTCCGCGATCTCATCCGGCGACAGCACCAGCGCCACCGACGGCGTCCCGTCGTCATCGTTGATCGTCACCGTCGGTTGATTGCCGATCACCACGGCCGCGTGCCAGGCGGTGATCGTGATCTGCTCCGCGTCGTCGTCCACCTGGTCGTTCTGCGCCGTGATCCTGGCGGTCACCAGGCTCTCCCCGGACGTCAGGACCAGCGTGTAGGGCGACACGAGCTCGGTCCCGCCGGCGTCCGCCACCACGTAGTCGCTGCCCAGCGTCGCCGTGCCCGCGAACGACAGTGCGATCGCTTGATCGTCCGGGAACGTGATGCCGCCGGTGCCCACCGTCACCGTCGCAGTGCCGCCGGCCTCGGCGATCGCCGCCGGATCGACCGTCAGCGCCCAATCCGGCGCGTCGTCGTCGACGATGGTCAGCATCACTTCGGCGGGCGCGCTCACGTGCAACCCGCTCACCGCCCCCGACACCCGCACCTTCGCATCCGGCGCGTCCACCGCGTCGTTCGCCCCCGTGACCGTCACCACACCGCTGCTCCCGGCCGCCTCCGCGGCAAAGCGCAACAGGGTGTTGTCGCTCAGCGTGAAGTTCGCCGTCGCCGGCGCCGCCACCTGCGCCGCCACGGTCAGCGTGAACGCCTGCGCCGCCGCCGGCTTCACCGTGGCCGTCACCACGCTCACGCCGCCGCTCTCCGCGATCGTATCCGGCGACAGCACCAGCGTCACCACCGGCGTGCCCTCGTCGTCGGTGATCGTCACCGTCTGCGGCTCCCCGATCGCCGCTCCCTGGTCGCGGGCCGTGACCACGATCTGCTCCCCGTTGTCGTCCACCTGGTCGTCCACCGCGGTGATGGTGGCCGTCACCTCGCTCGCGCCCACCGCCAGGGTCACCCGGTAGGGCGCGGACAGGTCGTCGCCGCCGGAGTCCGCCACCGTGAAGTCGCTCTCCGGCGCCGCGTCGCCGCCGAACGAGAGTGCGATCGCTCGATCGTCCGGGAACGTGACCCCGCCGGTGCTCACCGTCACCGTCGCGGTGCCGCCGGCCTCGGCGATCGCCGCCGGAGCGACCGTCACCGCCCACGCCGGCGCGTCGTCGTCGGTGATGGTCAACGTCACGTCGGCCGGCGCCGTGACGCCGGTCCCGATCGCCGCCCCCGACACCGTCACCTTCGTGTTCGGCGCGTCCACCTCGTCGGCCATCGCCGTGACCGTCACGTCACCGCTGCTCTCGGTGGCTTCGGCGGCAAAGCTCAGCGTGGTGTCGGCGCTCAGCGTGAAGTCCGCCGCCACCGCCGGGTCCACGGCCAGCGCCGCCACGGTCACGGTGAACGCCCGCGCCGCCGCCGGCTTCACCGTGGCCTTCACCACGCTCACGCCGCCGTCCTCGGCTATCGTATCCGGCATCAGCACCAGCGTTACCGCCGGCGTGCCCTCGTCGTCGGTGATCGTCACCGTCTGCGGCTCCCCGATCGCCGCTCCCTGGTAGCGGGCCGTGACCACGATCTGCTCCCCGTTGTCGTCCACCTCGTCGTCGACCGCGGTGATGGTGGCCGTCACCTCGCTCGCGCCCACCGCCAGGGTCACCTCGTAGGACGCTGGCAGGTCGTCGCCGCCGGAGTCCGCCACCGTGAAGTCGCTCCCCGGCGCCGCGTCGCCGCCGAACGACAGCCGGATCGTGCGATCGTCCGGGAAGGTGACCCCGCCGGTGGTCACCGTCACCGTCGCGGTGCCGCCGGCCTCGGCGATCGCCGCCGGAGCGACCGTCACCGCCCAATCCGGCGCGTCGTCGTCGGTGATGGTCAGCATCACGTCGGCGGGCGCGGTCACGCTCGCCCCGCTCACCGCCCCGCTCACCGCCCCCGACACCCGCACCTCCTTGTCCGGCGCGTCGACGGCATTGTTCTCCGCCGTGAGCGTCACCACGCCGCTGCTCTCGGTCGCCTCGGCCGCAAAGCTCAGCGTGGCGTTGGCGCTCAGCGTGAAGTCCGCCGCCACCGCCGGGTCCACGGCCAGCGCCGCCACGGTCACGGTGAACGCCCGCACCGCCGCCGGCGTCACCGTCGCCATCACCTGGCTTACGCCGCTCTCCGAGATCTCATCCGGCGACAGCACCAGCGTCACCGCCGGGGTGCCCTCGTCGTCGATGATCGTCACCGTCTGCCGGTCCCCGATCGGCGCACCCTGGTGGTGCGCCGTGACCAGGATCAGCTCCTGGTCGTCGTCCACCTGGTCGTCGCGTGCCGTGATGGTGGCCGTCACCTCGCTCGCGCCCGCCGCCAGGGTCACCTCGTAGGGATCGAGCAGGTCGTCGCCGCGGGAGTCCGCCACCGTGTAGTCGGCCGCCAGCGTCGCGTCGCCGTCGAACGACAGTGCGATCGCTCGATCGTCCGGGAACGTGACCCCGCCGGTGCTTACCGTCACCGTCGCCGCGCCGCCCGCTTCGTCGATCGCCGCCGGAGCGACCGTCACCGCCCACGCCGGCGCGTCGTCGTCGATGATGGTCAGCGCCACGCCGGCCGGCGCCGTCACGGTCACGTCCGTCCCGCTCACGTCCGTCCCGCTCACGGTCGCCGACACCGTCACCTCCCTGTCCGGCGCGTCCACCGTGTTGTCCACCGCCTCGACCGTCACCTCACCGCTGCTCTCGGCCGCCTCGGCCGCAAAGCTCAGCATGGTGTTGGCGCTCAGCGTGAAGTCCCCGGCCATCGCCGGCGCGGCCACCGTCACCGTGAACGCCGCCGCCGCCGCCGGCCTCACGGTCGCCGTCACCCGGCTCACGCCGCCGCTTTCGGTGATCGCATCCGGCGACAGCACCAGCGTCACCGTCGGCGTGCCCTCGTCGTCGTTGATCGTCACCGTCTGCAACGCGCCGATGGCCGCTCCGTCGTGGGAGGCCGTGACCTCGATCTGTTCCGCATTGTCGTCTACGAGGTCGTCCACCGCCGTGATGGTGGCCGCCACCCGGCTTGCGCCCGCCGCCAGCGTCAGCTCGTTGGAGGCCAGATCGTGCCCGTCCGGGTCCGCGACCGTGTAGTCGCTCCCCGGCGTCGCGTCGCCGGCGAACGACAACCGGATCGTGCGGTCGTCCGGGAACGTCACCCCGCCGGTGCTCACCGTCACCGTCGCCTCGCCGCCCGCCTCGTCGATCGCCAACGGCACGACGGTCACCGCCCAGGTCGGCTCATCGTCGTCGGTGATGGTCAGCGCCACGTCGGCCGGCGCCGTCACGTCGGCCGACGTGGCCGTCGCCGACACCGTCACCTTCCGGTCCGGCGCGTCCACTTCGTTGTCCATCGCCGTGATCGTCACCGTCCCGCTGCTGGCCGTGGCGGCAGCCGCGAAGCTCAGCGTGGTGTCGGCGCTCAGCGCGAAGTCGTCCGCTACCGCCGGCAGCACCGGCGCCGCGGCCACCGTCACCGTGAACGCGGAGGCCGCCGCCGGCGTCACGGTCGCCGTCACCTCGCTCACCCCGGCGCTTTCGTCGATCGCAGCCGGCGTCAGCACCAGCGTCAACGACGGCGTGCCCTCGTCGTCGGTGATCGTGACCGTCTGCTCCTCACCGATCTGCGCGTTCCGGTAGCGCGCCGTCACGGCGATCGTCTCGGCGTTGTCGTCCACCTGGTCGTCCACCGCGGTGATGGTGGCCGACATCTCGCTCGCGCCCGCCGCCAGCGTCACGTCGGCGGGCGAGCTCAGATCGTTCCCGCCCGCGTCCGCCACCGTGTAGTCGCTCCCCGGGGTCGCGCTGCCGGCGAACACCAGAGCGATCGTGCGGCCGTCCGGGAACGTCACGCCGCCGGTGCTCACCGTCACCGTCGCCTCGCCGCCCGCCTCGTCGATCGCCGACGGATGCACCGTCACCGTCCAGTCCGGCTCATCGTCGTCGGTGATCGTCAGCGTCTCGTCCGCCGGCGCCGTCACGGTCGCGCCGCTCGCCGTCCCCGACACCGTCACCGTCTTGTCCGGTGCGTCCACCAGGTTGTTCACCGCCTTGACCGTCACCTCGCCGCTGCTCGTCATCGCTTCGGCGGCAAAGCTCAGCGTGGTGTCGGCGCTCAGCGTGAAGTCCGTCGCCACCGCCGGCGTCACCGGCGCCGCCGCCACCGTCACCGTGAACGCGGAGGCCGCCGCCGGCGTCACGGTCGCCGACACCACGCTCACCCCGCCGCTTTCGTCGATCGCATTCGGCGACAGCTCCAGGGTCACCGCCGGCGTGCCTTCGTCGTCGGTGATCGTCACCGTGCGCTGCCCGCCGATCGTCGTTCCCGCGTGCCGGGCCGTCACCTGGATCTGCTCCGCGTTGTCGTCCACCTCGTCGTCCACGGCCCTGATGGTGGCCGTCACCACGCTCCGGCCGGTCGCCAGGGGCACCTCGTAGGGCAGGACCAGCTCGGTCCCGCCGGCGTTCTCGACGACGTAGTCCTTCCCCGGCGTCGCGTCGCCGGCGAACGACAGCCGGATCGTGCGGTCCTCCGGGAACGTCACCCCGCCGGTGTCGACCGTCAGGGTGGCGGTGCCGCCCGCCTCATCGATCGCCGACCGGTTCACCGCCACCGTCCACGCCGGCACGTCTTCGTCGGCGATGATCAGCGTCACGTTCGACGGTGGCGTCACGTTCGCGCCGCTCACGGTCCCGGACACCGTCACCGTCTTGTCCGGCGCGTCCACGTCGTCGTCCCGCGCCGTGACCGTCACCACGCCGCTGCTCTCCATCGCTTCGGGCGCGAAGCTCAGCGTGGTGTCGGCGCTCAGCGTGAAGTCCACAGCCGTCGCCGGGTCCACCGCCTGCGCGGCCACCGTGACCGTGAACGGCTGCGCCGCCGCCGGCATCACCGTGGCCGTCACCGCGCTCACCCCGCCGTCCTCGGCGATCGCAGCCGGCGAAAGCACCAGCGTCACCGCCGGCGTGCCCTCGTCGTCGGTGATCGTCACCGTCGGTTGCTGCCCGATCACCGCTCCCTGGTAGCGGGCCGTGACCTGGATCGTCTCCGCGTCGTCGTCCACCTGGTCGTCCACCGCCACGATCCGCAGCGACGCCGCGCTTGCGCCCACCGCCAGCGTCAACGCGGGGGGCAAGGGCAGCGGGTTCCCGGCGCCATCCGTCAACAAGAAGTCGCTCCCAAACGTCGCGTTGCCGGTGAACGCCGGCCGGATGGTACGGTCGTCCGGGAACGTGACCCCGCCGGTGGTCACCGTCACCGTCGCCACGCCGCCGTCCTCGACGATCGCCCCCGGATCGACCGTCACCGCCCACACCGGCACGTCGTCGTCGGCGATGGTCAGCGTGACGGCGGCCGGCGCGGTCACGTTCGCGCCGCTCACCGTCCCGGACACCGTCACCTCCGTGTCCGGCGCGTCCACCACGTCGGGCACCGCCGTGACCTTCACCTGACCGCTGCCGGCGGTCGCTTCGGCCGCAAAGCTCAGCGTGGCGTCGGCGCTCAGCGTGAACTCCGCCGCGATCGCCGGGTCCACCGCGTGCGCGGCCACCGTGACCGTGAACGGCTGCGCCGCCGCCGGCGCCACCGTCGCCGTCACCGTGCTCACACCGCCGTCCTCGGCGATCCGGTCCTGCGACAGCGCCAGCGTCACCACCGGCGTGCCCTCGTCGTCGATGATCGTGACCGTCGGTTGCAACCCGATCACCGTCCCCGCGTGCAGCGCGCTGACCACGATCTCCTCCGCGTCGTCGTCCACCTGATCGTCCTGCGCCTCGATGGTGGCGGTCAGCGACATCTCGCCCGCCGCCAGCTTCAGCGCATAGGGCGACGGCACCGCGTTGCCGAACGCGTCTGCCACCGTGAAGTCGCGCCCCGGCGTCGCGTCGCCGCCGAACGACAGCCGGATCGTGCGGTCCTCCGGGAAGGTCACCCCGCCGGTGGTCACCGTCACCGTCGCCACGCCGCCGTCCTCGACGATCGCCGCCGGATCGGCCGTCACCGCCCACGCCGGCGCGTCGTCGTCGGTGATGGTCAGCGTCACGTCGGCGGGCGCGGTCACGCTCGCCCCGCTCACCACCGCCCCCGACACCCGCACCTCCTTGTCCGGCGCGTCCACGGCATCGTTCTCCGCCGCGACCGTCACTTCACCGCTGCTCGCGGTCGCCTCGGCGGCAAAACTCAACGTGGTGCTGGCGCTCAGCGTGAAGTCCGCGGCCGTCGCCGGGTCCACCTCCGCCGCCGACACCGTCACCGTGAACGGCTGCGCCGCGGCCGGCGTCACCGTCGCCGTCACCCGGCTCACCCCGTCTCGCTCCGAGACCGCATCCGGTGAAAGCATCAGCGTCACCGCCGGCGTGCCCTCGTCGTCGATGATCGTGACGTTCTGCTGTTCCCCGATCACCACACCCTGGTAGCGGGCCGTGACCAGGATCGACTCCCCGTTGTCGTCCACCTGGTCGTCCAGCGCCGTGATGGTGGCGGTCACCGCGCTCTCCCCGGCCGCCAACTCCAGCTCGTAGGGCGAGACCAGCGTGCTGTCGTCCGCGTCGGCCACCATGAAGTCGCGGCCCGGCGTCGCCTGGCCCGCGAACGACAGCCGGATCGTGAGATCGTCGCGGAAGGTCACCCCACCGGTGCTCACCGTCACCGTCGCGCTGCCGCCGTCCTCGGCGATCGCCGCCGGGTTCGCCGTCACGTCCCAATCCGGCTCATCGTCGTCGGTGATGGTCAGCAGCACGCTCGCCGGCGCCGTCACGGTGGCCGCGCTTGGCGCGCCCGCCACCCGCACCTTGTTGTTCGGCTCGTCCACGTCGTTGTTGGCCGCAAGGACGCTCACCTCGCCGCTGCTCTCGGTGGCGCCCGCCGTGAAGCTCAGCGTGGTGTTGTCGCTCAGCCTGAAGTCCGCGGCCGTCGCCGGTGCCACCGCCTGCGCCGACACCGTGACCGTGAACGGCTGCGCCGACGCCGGCGTTGCCGTCGCCGTCACCGCGCTGATCCCGCCGTTCTCCGATATCGATTCCGGCGTCAGCAGCAGCGCCACCGACGGCGTGCCCTCGTCGTCGGTGATGGTGACCGTCTGCTGCTCACCGATCGCCGCGCCGTCGTAGCGGGCGGCGACCACGATGGTCTCCGCGTTGTCGTCCACCTGGTCGTCCAGCGCCGTGATCGTGACCGTCAACGCGCTCGCCCCCGCCGCCAGCGTCAGCTCGGCGGACGATGCCAACTGGCGGTCGTCCGCGTCCTCGACCCGGTAGTCGCTGTCCAGCGTGGCGGTGCCCGCCAACGACAGGGCGATCGTGCGCGCGTCCGGGAACGTGATTCCGCCGGTGCCGACCGTCACCGTCGAGCTGCCGCCCGCCTCGGCGATCGCCGACCGGTCCGCCGACACCACCCACTCCGGCTCGTCTTCGTCGGTGATGGTCAGCGTCTCGTCCGCCGGCGCCGTCACCGTCGCGCCGCTCGCCGTCCCCGACACCGTCACCGTCTTGTCCGGTGCGTCCACGTCGTTGTTCACCGCCCTGACCGTCACCTCACCGCTGCTGGTGGTCGCTTCCGCCGCGAAGCTCAGCGTGGTGTTGTCGCTCAGCCTGAAGTCCGCGGCCATCGCCGGGTCCACCCCCGCCGCCGTCACCGTGACCGTGAACGGCTGCGCCGCCGCCGGCGACACCCTGGCCGTGACCGCGCTCACCCCGCCGTCCTCGTCTATCGCATCGTGCGACAGCACCAGCGTCACCGCCGGCGTGCCGTCGTCGTCGGTGATCGTGACCTGCGCCGTGCCGATCGGCGTGCCCTCGTAGCTGGCCGTGACCAGGATCGACTCGTCGTCGTCGTCCACCTGGTCGTCCCGCGCCGTGACGGTGGCCGTCGCCTCGCTCGCGCCCGCCGCCAGGGTCAGCTCGTAGGGCGACTCCAGCGGGTCGCCGCCGGCGTCGGCGACCGTGAAGTCGCTGCCCGGCATCGCGTCGCCGGCGAACGCCAGGCCGATCGTGCGCTCTTCCGGGAAGCTCACCCCGCCGGTGCTCACCGTCACGGTCGCGGTGCCGCCGGCCTCGGCGATCGCCGATGGATCCACCGTCAGCTCCCAATCCGGCGCATCGTCGTCCCGGATGGTCAGCGTCACGTCGGCCGGCGCGGTCACGTCTGTCCCGCTCACCGTGGCCGACACCGTCACCTGCTTGTCCGGCGCGTCCACGTCGTTGTCCTTGGCGGTGACCGTCACCGTAGCGCTGCCGGCGGTCGCTTCGGCGGCAAAGCTCAGCGTGGTGTCGGCGCTCAGCATGAAGTCCACCTCCGTCGCCGGGTCCACCGCCGCCGCGGTCACCGTCACCGTGAACGGTTGCGCCGCCGCCGGCGACACCCTGGCCGTGACCGTGCTCACGCCGCCGTCCTCGTCTATCGCGGCGGGCGACAGCGCCAGCGCCACCGTCGGCGCGCCCTCGTCGTCGTTGATCGTGACCTGCGCCGTGCCGATCGGCGTGCCGTCGTAGCTGGCCGTGACCTCGATGGTCTCCGCGTCTTCCGCCACCTCATCGTCCAGCGCCGTGATGGTGGCCGTCGCCTCGCTGGCGCCGGCCGCCAGCGTCACCTCGTCGGTCGCGGTCAGCACGGTGCCGCCGGCGTCCGTGACCCGGAAGTCGCTGCCCGGCGTCGCGTCACCGGCGAACGCCAGCGCGACCGTGCGCTCGTCCGGGAAGGTGACCCCGCCGGTGCTCACCGTCACCGTCGCGGTGCCGCCGTCCTCGGCGATCGCTGACGGGTCTACCGCCAGCGCCCATTCCGGCTCGTCGTCGTCGGTGATGGTCAGCGTCACGTCGGCCGGCGCCGCCACGACGGTCGCGCTTACCGCGCCCGACACCGTCACCTCCTTGTCCGGCGCGTCCACGTCGTTGTTCGCCGCAACGACCGTCACCTTGCCGCTGCTCTCCGTGGCGCCCGCGTCGAAGCTCAGCGTGGTGGCGTCGCTCAGCGCGAAGTCCGCCTCCGCCGCGCGCCCGACCGGCGCCGCCGAGACGGTCACCGTGAACGGCTGCGCCCTGGCCGGCGCCACCGTCGCGGTCACCGTGCTGACGCCGCCGTTCTCGTCTATCGCAGCGGGCGACAGCGCCAGCGTCACCGCGGGCGCGCCCTCATCGTCGTCGATCGTGACCTGCGCCGTGCCGACCGGCGCGCCGTCGTAGCTGACCGTGACCTCGATCGTCTCCCCGCCTTCGTGCACCTCATCGTCCCGCGCCGTGATGGTAGCGGTCGCCTCGCCGGCGCCCGCCGCCACCGTCAGCTCGTAGGGCGAGACCAGCTCGCTGCCGCCGGAGTCGGTCACCGTATAGTCGCCGCCCAGGGTCGCGCCGCCGCCGAACGACAGGGCGATGGTGCGATCGTCGCTGAACGTGACCCCGCCGGTGCTCACCGTCACCGTCGCGGTGCCGCCGTTCTCGGCGATCACCCCGGGATCGGCCGTCACCGCCCACAGCGGGGTGTCGTCGTCGGTGATGGTCAGCGTCACGGCCGCCGGCGCCGCCACCGCCGGGATGCTCACGGTCCCCGACACGGTCACCTTCTTGTCCGGTGCGCCCAACTGGTTGTTCACCGCGGTGACCGTCACCGTCCCGGTGCTGTCGGTCCGATACGCCGCAAAGCTCAGCGTGGTGGCGGCGCTGAGCTTGAAGTCCGCCGCCGTCGCCGGATCCACCGGCTGCGCAGCCACGGTCACCGTGTACGGCTCGGTCAACGCCGCCGTCGCCGTCGCCGTGACCCGGCTCACCCCGCCGTCCTCCGCGATCGCCTCCGGCGCCAGCCGCAGCGTCACCGACGGCATCCCCTCGTCGTCGGTGATCGTCACCGTGCGCTGCTCACCGATCGGCTCGTCCCAGTGCAGGGCGGTGATCTCGATCGTCTCCGCGTCCTCGGCCAACACGTCGTCCTCGGCGATGATGTTGAACGTGACCTGATCGTCGCCCTTGTTCAGATCGCGCTCGATGGGGAAGAACAGCACGATCTGCTCGTCGCGCTCCCGGTACTCCACCCGGTAGTCGGTGGCCAGCGTCGCCGTGCCGCCGAGCGACAGCCCGATGAGCTGGTCGCCCGTGAAGGTCACCCCGCCGGTGCTCACCGTCACCGTGGCGGTGTTGGTGTCGCCCCTTTCGGCGATCGTCGACCGGTCCACCGTCACCTGCCACACCGGCGCGTCGTCGTCGGTGATGGTCAGCCTCTCGTCGGGCGGCGCCGAAACGCCCTCCGCGCTCACCGCGCCCGCCACCGTCACCTGCTTGTCCGGCGTGTGCACGGAGTTGTCCACCGCCGTGACGGTCACCGTGCCGCTGCTCTCGGTGGCGTTGGCGGCAAAGCTCAGCGTGGTGTTGTCGCTCAGCCTGAAGTCCGCGGCCGTCGCCGGGTCCACCGGCGCCGCGGTCACCGTCACCGTGAACGGGTCGGTCGCCGCCGGCGCCACCGTCGCCGTGACCCGGCTCACGCCGCCGTCCTCGGCGATCTCATGCTCCGACAGCAGCAGCGACACCATCGGCGTGCCGTCGTCGTCGATGATCGTGACCGTCGGCTGATCGCCGATCGCCTGGCCGGCGCGGCTGGCGGTGATCTCGATCGTCTCGCCGTCGTCGTCGTCGTCGTCGTCCTGCGCCGTGATGGTGGCGGTCACCGCGCTCGCGCCCGCCGCCAGCACCAGCTCGTAGGACGAGGCCAGCGCGGTGCCGTGCGCGTCCGCGACCGTGAAGTCGCTCCCCGGCGTCGCCGTGCCGGCGAACGACAGGGCGATCGTCTGCGCTTCCGCGAACGTCGGCCCGGCGGTGCTCACCGTCAGCGTCGCGGTGCCGCCGTCCTCGGCGATGGTCGAGCGGTCCACCGTTACCTGCCATGCCGGCCTGTCGTCGTCGGCGATCGTCAGCTCCCGGTCGGCCGGCGCCGTCACGTCGTTGGTGGTCACCGTGCCCGACACCGTCACCGTCTTGTCCGGCGCGTGCACGCCGTTGTCCACCGCGGTGATGGTCACCTGGCCGGTGCTGTGCGTGGCGCCTTCGGCAAAGCTCAGCGTCGGATTCGCGCTCAGCTCGAAGTCCGCCGGCACCGCCGGCGCGTTCGGCTGCGCCGACACCGTCACCGCAAACGGCGCCGCGGCCGCCTGCGACACGGTCGCCGTGACGCGGCTCACGCCGCCGTCCTCGGCGATCTCATGCTCCGACAGCGCCAGCACCACCCGCGGCGGGCCGTCGGTGCCGGGACCGACCACGAACTCCTGCGACATCGCATAGTACCACTGCTTGTTTCTATAATGGTCCCTAGCTACAACGCCCAAGACGTCTCCCATGTTGAACTCGAATCCCGGATACAGAGTTCCCGCTTTGCAAAAAGTACCTACTCCCAGGGGCTTTGTGGAGGGCGCCCCTCGATAGTTCGACCCCGTCGCCACTTTGTGTCGTTGACCGTCAGACTCGCCCCATAAGACGTAGCCACGTTCGGTAGCGAGGTTGCCCCACTCGGTCCTGCCGGCCACCGAGTCCCAGCTCCCGTCATACAGGTCGCGGTTGTCGTCCGCCACCTTGTCGCCGCGCAGCCAGTAGATCGGCACGCCGGCACCGTGGCGGCCGGAATTGGTGCCGGTGTTGTCGCGGGCGGCGACCCGAGCGGTGCTGGCCAACACCCGGAAGCCGCCGGCGTAGGCGCGGATGTCCGATGACCCAGACCCGACATAGCGGATGACGTGGTTGTTGTAGCGGCCGATGTCGCGGGGCTCGCAGGAGAGCAGTTCTCCGAATGCATCGGGCGCGTCATGGATGATCCCGTCCACATTCACGCGCCCGACTTTCGAGTGCACCGTGGCCAGCAGACGGAAGCGGTCGTCCAGGTTCAACCCGGCGGGGATGAGGCTCCAGTCGCCCGGCACGGTCACCGGCGGCGGCAGGGGATGATCCGTGATCGCCCGCACCACGTTCGACGCGTCTCCCAGTCCGTACGGGTTGATCGCCGCCACCCGGTAGTGGTAGGTGGTCCCCGGTGCGCGTCCGCCGTGCCGCCAGATCCGGCCGGTGCTGCGGGTGTTGCGCGTCACGTCCGCCCACCCGTCCCCGCCGTCGGTCGAGACCTGGATCCGGTAGCCGGTGATGCCGGCGCCGCCGGGCTGCGGCGGGTTCCACCACAGGTCGACCGCCGTCTGCCCGAAGGCCGCCGAATGCAGCCCGGGCGCGGCCGCCGTGCCGGCGGTGATCCCGTACCCGTACCTGGACCGCGCCCCGGTACCGGACGCGTTGATCGCCGCCACCCGGTAGCTGTACCCGGTCGCGCGTGTCAGGCCGGTGTCCTTGTAGGCGGTGCTCGGCGAACCGGTGTCGGCCTTCACCACCTGCACGTCACCGTTGGACAGCCGCCTGGTGATCTTGTAGCCGGTGATGGCGCTGCCGCCGTCGTCGAGCGGCGCCGTCCACGACACGTCCATCGCGTTCTCGCCATCCGGACTCGCCGTCACGCTGGTCGGAATGCCGGGCAGACCGTCTGTCGTTGCCTGCGCTTCGTTCGACCACCCGGACGCGCCGAACGCGTTGATCGCCGCAACCCGGTAGCGCAGGGTTTGCCCCTTCGTCAGGCGGGTTTCCCGGTAGGTGGTGATCGGGGAACCGGTGTCGTACTTCAGCACGAACCACTCGGTGGTGCCGGCGATCTGCCTGGAGACCCGGTAGCCGGTGATGCCGCTGCTGCCGACTTGGAGCGGCGGCTGCCACGACAGGTCGATCGCGGTCTCGCCGCCGGAGGCAGCCGTCAGCTCCCGCGGCGGGGTGGGCTTCTGCCCGACGAATTCATCGTCGACGGAGAACCACGGCGACAGGGCATAGAAGTAGAGATCGGCGGACGCCTGGTCCGGGTTGGCATGGGTGGCGCCGCTGTCGAGCTCGTTGCCCGCCGACAGGGCGCCGAGGCCGCAGTCCCGGCCCAGGGCCTGCGCTGCCGAGCGCTTGGTGCCGTTGGCCGCCGAACCGGTCGCGACGCGTACGCTGCCGCTCACCAGGACGCCGAGCTCGTCGCGTGCCGTGTGCGAGGCCCAACTGCCGTCATACAGGTCGGCGTTGCCATCCGCGAGCTTGTCGCCGTTCAGATAGTAGATCGGCGAGCTGGAGGTGGTGGTTTCGGTGTTGGTGCGGGCGTCGGTGCGTTCGGTGCTGCCGAGCACCCGGAAGTCGCCGGCGTAGGGTTGAATGGCGACGTGGCCCGCCCGTACGTGATCGATGACGTGGTTGTTGTAGACGCCGATGTCGCGCGGGCTGCAACTGAGCGAGCCCTTGGCGTTCACCAGCGCCAGCAGGCGGAACCGGTCGCCGACGCCCAGGCCGTCCGGAATCAGGGCCCATTCGCCGGGCACGATCGTGAAGGTGGGCCAGGGGTGGTCGGTGACCGAAACCGCCACCTCCGACGCCGGGCTGGTGCCCTCCGTGTTGATCGCCTTGACGCGGTGGTGGTGGGTGACGCCCGGCTCCAGACCCGTGTGCCGGTAGGTGGTGGCGGTCGAGTTGGTGTCGGGCTGGCTGGTGAGCCAGTTCCTGCCGCCGTCGGTCGAGTACTCGATCCGGTAGCCGGTGACGGTGTTGGACGGCGCGGTCCACGACAGGTCGACCGCCGTCCGTCCGTTCGCGACCGCCTGCAGGCCGGTCGGCATGGGCGGCCCGCCAAACGTGGTCGCCTGCGCCGGGACCGACGGCTCGCCGGGGTCGGTATTGCTGAGCACCAAGACCCGCAGATGGTACGTGGTCCCCGAAGCCAGCTCGGTGGTCTCGGCGGTGGTGGCGGTCGATTGGGTGTCCTCCACCAGTACGTTCCAGGGATCGCCGCCGTCGGTCGAGTACTCGATCCGGTAGCCGCTGATCACTATCCCTTCGATGACAGTCGGCGCCGTCCACGCCAAGTCGATGCGGTCGGAGCCGATCGTCGTTGCGGTCAGGCCGATCGGCGGGCCGGGAGGCGTAAAATTTCCTACCTCGATCAGCCCCGTCAGGGCGTAGAACGCGTGGTTCGTTCCGTCGCCGGGCGTCCACGCGATCGAGGTGGGGTCGGCGCTGGCGGCGATCTCCTGTCCGGCCTGCAGGCGGCCGATACCGCACCGGTTCTCGATCGCGCCGGTCTGCCCCAGCGCCTGGTCCAGCTTCGCCGTGCCGTTGCCGCTCGAACCGGTAATCACCGTGCTGTCGCCGGCGCCGGTCAGGGTGCCGTGCTCGTCGCGTGCCGCCTGGGAAGCCCAACTGCCGTCGTACAGGTCGGCGTAGTTGTTGGCGATGCGGTCGCCGTCCAGCCAGTAGATCGGCACGCCGGTGCCGGTGGTCGCCGTGTTGTCGCGGGCGTCGACCCGCCCGGTGCTGGCCAGGACCCTCACCTGATCCGCGACATCGAACGGCTGCAGGCGGGCATCACCGTCGGCCATCCGAGCGATGACGTGCTTGTTGTAGTGGCCGATGTCGGGCCGTTCGCAGACGGCGTCCGTCCCGTCCACCAGGGCCAGCAAACGGAACCTGGCTCCCACGAGCTTCAGATCGGCGGGGACGAAGTCCCACTCCAGGGGCACGGTAACCGACGTGGGCGGGTATTGATCGAACGTCCTGGTAATGCGCCCGTCGACTCGCTTCATTATAAGAGTAAGGGTATCGCTGAACACCTCAGATCGGTATATGGTGTAGTCTTGGACGCCGATACCGTCGTTATCGACCGTAATTTTCTTGATACCAGGCTCGTATCCCCAAATCCGGAGCTCATACCCTTCCTTATAAAGGATGTGGTGATAGTCCCATGTCGCCGTCATCGACTCCGTCCCATTCACCGTCATGTTCAGGTTGAGGTTGAATTGGCTCCACGCCGGCGGCGGCGCCGCCGCGAGCAGCGCCGCCAGGGCCAGCAGCCACCCGGCCGCGGCGGCGGACCATGACGCGAACCGCCGCGGTGGCCGCGGCGCGCGAGCCGATGCAATTCCCACGCTGAGCATCCGAGCCGAACGCTATTACAGGACAAAGAACCGCGTCTATAGTCATTGTCGGTTTCAACTATTATCAAATATGATATGAATATGCTGCTCTGAGCTTGACAAAAAAAGCTCATACAGGACGGTCTTCTGCTGACTTCATGCAGGATATTGTGTCTATTGTGATATGCGTATTACCACTGTTGATATGCCATTTCCTCACGGATCGGTCCGAAATTCGCGCCGGTCCTGGTGCGTGCCGTCAGTGCCGCAGGGTGGCGTGCACGGTCAGCGTGTGCTCGGGCAGGGTGTGCTCGGGCAGGGTCAGCTCGCCCTCGTCGCCGGCGAAGTGCGTCCAGGCGCCGCGGCCCCACAGCGTCCAGCGCACCGCCGCCGGCGTCTCCGACGCCACGTTTCGGTGTGGCACGACGTCTCATCGACCCTGCCACCTCGTGCCGGTACGAGGCGTCTTCGAGCCGGACTGACCTGTCGGACACCGCCGTTACGCTCTGCGTATCCGGCGGCGACGTGTGTCGCTATTGCCATGACGGGTGTGCGGAGAGCGCGATCACGGTCCCCGCATTTCTGTGAACGAGCGGGCGCACCTGATCATGGACGCGGAGCCGACGCCCGCCGACTCGGAGGGACGCACGCGGGGCCAAGCTCTCGTCTGCTACGTAGGAAAAAGCGCGCTCATCACCTGCTGAAGGACCGGAATCAGCACCGCCGCAGCGACCAACACCGTCAGGAGCCAACGCGTCTGGACGGCGATGTGCTTGTGGACGTCACCGATCTGCTTGTGAATGTCCCGAAGCTCCGTGCCGAACTCGGTTCGCAGGGCACCGATCTGGTTGCCGAGAGCCGTGCTGAACTCGGTTCGCACTTTTTCGATCTCCCTGCCGACACCGGCGATCTGCTCCTGTTGCCTGGTAAGCTGCTCCTGCTGCCTGGCAAAGCCGGCGTTCACCTCGTTGCGCAGCCGGCTCTCGGAATCGCCTATCTCCTTGCGCAGCCGGTTCTCTGATTCGCCTATCTCCTGACGCAGCCCGGCCTGTGACTCGGCCATCTCCTGACGCAGCCCGGCCTGTGACTCGACCATCTCCTGACGCAGCCCGGCCTGTGACTCGACCATCTCCTGACGCAGCCGGCTCTCGGACGCGCCCACGTGACGCAGGAATCGTTCCTCCAGGACCACGAAGAGCTGCTCCTGCTGCTCCTTGCGCTGGTGCTCGTGATCGTGTGCCTGAGTGGCCTCGGCCTCCCGGAACATCTCCACCAGGGAATCGGTAGCGGCATCTCCGAGCCGCTCCTGCAGCGGACGCGGCACCGACAGCACTGCCATGGCCTCAACCTTCAGGCGACTATCATGCAGGTGTCAATGCAGGCACCGGCAACGCACGACCGTCCGCGCGTCTACCAGCCGACGGTGGCGTGCACGGTCAGGGTGTGCTCGGGGGCGGCGCCGTGCGCGGGCTCGCGGCGGGTGGCCTCCAGGCCCAGCTTCAGGCCCAGCTCCGGCTCCAGGCTGAAACGGGCACCGGCGCGCCAAGTGCGGTCCTGCGCCGAGCGCCACGCCGAGGTACGGCGTCGCGGTGCCGCGCCCGCCGGCGGCCAGCAAAGACCGTAGCTCAGCTCGGCGTCCAGCCGCCCGGCCGCCGCCACCTGCCCGGCGGCGCCCAGCGCCGCGGCGTCCGGCAGCGACCACGCGCCCGCGCTCGTCGACCGCGACGGTCATCTGAGCCGCTCAGCAGTGCTTGCCGCGAGGGACAGCGCTTGCTACGAAGGGAAAAGCGCGCTCAGCACCTGCTGAAGGATCGGAATCAGCACCGCCGCGCCGACCAACACCGTCAGGAGCCAACGCGTCTGGACCGCGATGTGCTTGTGGACGTCACCGATCTGCTTATGAATGTCCCGAAGCTCCGTGCCGAACTCGGTTCGCAGGGCACCGATCTGGTTGCCGAGAGCCGTGCTGAACTCGGTTCGCACCTTTTCGATCTCCCTGCCGACACCGGCGATCTGCTCCTGTTGCCTGGTAAGCTGTTCCTGTTGCCTGGCAAAGCCGGCGTTCACCTCGTTGCGCAGCCGGTTCTCTGATTCGCCTATCTCCTTGCGCAGCTCGGTCTGTAACTCGCCCATCTCCTGACGCAGCCCGGCCTGTGACTCGGCCATCTCCTGACGCAGCCCGGCCTGTGACTCGGCCATCTCCTGACGCAGCCCGGCCTGTGACTCGCCCATCTCCTGACGCAGCCCGGCCTGTGACTCGACCATCTCCTGACGCAGCCGGCTCTCGGACGCGCCCACGTGACGCAGGAATCGTTCCTCCAGGACCACGAAGAGCTGCTCCTGCTGCTCCTTGCGCTGGTGCTCGTGATCGTGTGCCTGAGTGGCCTCGGCCTCCCGGAACATCTCCACCAGGGAATCGGTAGCGGCATCTCCGAGCCGCTCCTGCAGCGGACGCGGCACCGACAGCACTGCCATGGCCTTAACCTTCAGGCGACTATCATGCAGGTGTCAATGCAGGCACCGGCATGCAGGCACCGGCATGCAGGCACCGGCATGCAGGCACCGGCAACGCACGACCGTCCGCGCGTCTACCAGCCGACGGTGGCGTGCACGGTCAGGGTGTGCTCGGGGGCGGCGCCGTGCGCGGGCTCGCGGCGGGTGGCCTCCAGGCCCAGCTTCAGGCCCAGCTCCGGCTCCAGGCTGAAGCGGGCACCGGCGCCAAGTGCGGTCCTGCGCCGAGCGCCACGCCGAGGTACGGCGTCGCGGTGCCGCGCCCGCCGGCGGCCGGCGCCGCGATGTCGGGCAGCGACCACGCGCCCGCGCTCGTCGACCGCGACGGTCATCTGAGCCGCTCAGCAGTGCTTGCTACGAACGGACAGCGCTTGCTACGAAGGGAAAAGCGCGCTCAGCACCTGCTGAAGGATCGGAATCAGCACCGCCGCGCCGACCAACACCGTCAGGAGCCAACGCGTCTGGACCGCGATGTGCTTGTGGACGTCACCGATCTGCTTATGAATGTCCCGAAGCTCCGTGCCGAACTCGGTTCGCAGGGCACCGATCTGGTTGCCGAGAGCCGTGCTGAACTCGGTTCGCACTTTTTCGATCTCCCTGCCGACACCGGCGATCTGCTCCTGTTGCCTGGTAAGCTGTTCCTGTTGCATGGCAAAGCCGGCGTTCATCTCGTTGCGCAGCCGGTTCTCTGATTCGCCTATCTCCTTGCGCAGCCCGGTCTGTAACTCGCCCATCTCCTGACGCAGCCCGGCCTGTGACTCTGCCATCTCCTGACGCAGCCGGCTCTCGGACGCGCCCACGTGACGCAGGAATCGTTCCTCCAGGACCACGAAGAGCTGCTCCTGCTGCTCCTTGCGCTGGTGCTCGTGATCGTGTGCCTGAGTGGCCTCGGCCTCCCGGAACATCTCCACCAGGGAATCGGTAGCGGCATCTCCGAGCCGCTCCTGCAGCGGACGCGGCACCGACAGCACTGCCATGGCCTTAACCTTCAGGCGACTATCATGCAGGTGTCAATGCAGGCACCGGCAACGCACGATCGTCCGCGCGTCTACCAGCCGACGGTGGCGTGCACGGTCAGGGTGTGCTCGGGCGCGGCGCCGTGCGCGGGCTCGCGGCGGGTGGCCTCCAGGCCCAGCCTCAGGCCCAACTCCGGCTCCAGGCTGAAACGGGCGCCGGCGCGCCAGGTGCGCTCCTGCGCCGAGTGCGCCACGCCGAGGTACGGCGTCGCCGTGCCGCCGCCGGCGGCCAGCAGACCGTAGCTCAGCTCGGCGTCCAGCCGCCCGGCCGCCGCCACCTGCCCGGCCGCCGCCACCTGCCCGGCGGCGCCCAGCGCCGCGGCGTCCGGCAGCGACCACGCGCCCGCGCTCGTCGACCGCGACGGTCATCTGAGCCGCTCAGCAGTGCTTGCTACGAACGGACAGTGCTTGCTACGAAGGGAAAAGCGCGCTCAGCACCTGCTGAAGGATCGGAATCAGCAGCGCCGCGCCGACCAACACCGTCAGGAGCCAACGCGTCTGGACGGCGATGTGCTTGTGGACGTCACCGATCTGCGTGTGGACGTCACCGATCTGCTTGTGAATGTCCCGAAGCTCCGTGCCGAACTCGGTTCGCAGGGCACCGATCTGGTTGCCGAGAGCCGTGCTGAACTCGGTTCGCACCTTTTCGATCTCCCTGCCGACACCGGCGATCTGCTCCTGTTGCCTGGTAAGCTGTTCCTGTTGCATGGCAAAGCCGGCGTTCATCTCGTTGCGCAGCCGGTTCTCTGATTCGCCTATCTCCTTGCGCAGCCCGGTCTGTAACTCGCCCATCTCCTGACGTAGCCCGGCCTGTGACTCGGCCATCTCCTGACGCAGCCGGCTCTCGGACGCGCCCACGTGACGCAGGAATCGTTCCTCCAGGACCACGAAGAGCTGCTCCTGCTGCTCCTTGCGCTGGTGCTCGTGATCGTGTGCCTGAGTGGCCTCGGCCTCCCGGAACATCTCCACCAGGGAATCGGTAGCGGCATCTCCGAGCCGCTCCTGCAGCGGACGCGGCACCGACAGCACTGCCATGGCCTCAACCTTCAGGCGACTATCATGCAGGTGTCAATGCAGGCACCGGCATGCAGGCACCGGCAACGCACGGCCGTCCGCGCGTCTACCAGCCGACGGTGGCGTGCACGGTCAGGGTATGCTCGGGGGCGGCGCCGTGCGCGGGCTCGCGGCGGGTGGCCTCCAGGCCCAGCTTCAGGCCCAGCTCCGGCTCCAGGCTGAAGCGGGCACCGGCGCCAAGTGCGGTCCTGCGCCGAGCGCCACGCCGAGGTACGGCGTCGCGGTGCCGCCGCCGGCGGCCAGCAGACCGTAGCTCAGCTCGGCGTCCAGCCGCCCGGCCGCCGCCACCTGCCCGGCGGCGCCCAGCGCCGCGGCGTCCGGCAGCGACCACGCGCCCGCGCTCGTCGACCGCGACGGTCATCTGAGCCGCTCAGCAGTGCTTGCTACGAACGGACAGCGCTTGCTACGAAGGGACAGCGCTTGCTACGAAGGGACAGCGCTTGCTACGAAGGGACAGCGCTTGCTACGAAGGGAAAAGCGCGCTCAGCACCTGCTGAAGGATCGGAATCAGCACCGCCGCGCCGACCAACACCGTCAGGAGCCAACGCGTCTGGACGGCGATGTGCTTGTGGACGTCACCGATCTGCGTGTGGACGTCACCGATCTGCTTGTGAATGTCCCGAAGCTCCGTGCCGAACTCGGTTCGCAGGGCACCGATCTGGTTGCCGAGAGCCGTGCTGAACTCGGTTCGCACCTTTTCGATCTCCGTGCCGACACCGGCGATCTGCTCCTGTTGCCTGGCAAGCTGCTCCTGTTGCCTGGCAAGCTGCTCCTGTTGCCTGGCAAGCTGCTCCTGTTGCCTGGCAAAGCCGGCGTTCACCTCGTTGCGCAGCCGGTTCTCGGAATCGCCTATCTCCTTGCGCAGCCCGGTCTGTAACTCGGCGATCTCCTTGCGCAGCCGGTTCTCTGATTCGCCTATCTCCTGACGCAGCCCGGCCTGTGACTCGCCCATCTCCTGACGCAGCCCGGTCTGTGACTCGGCGATCTCCTGACGCAGCCGGCTCTCGGACGCGCCCACGTGACGCAGGAATCGTTCCTCCAGGACCACGAAGAGCTGCTCCTGCTGCTCCTTGCGCTGGTGCTCGTGATCGTGTGCCTGAGTGGCCTCGGCCTCCCGGAACATCTCCACCAGGGAATCGGTAGCGGCATCTCCGAGCCGCTCCTGCAGGGGACGCGGCACCGACAGCACTGCCATGGCCTCAACCTTCAGGCGACTATCACGCAGGTGTCAATGCAGGCACCGGCATGCAGGCACCGGCATGCAGGCACCGGCAACGCACGATCGTCCGCGCGTCTACCAGCCGACGGTGGCGTGCACGGTCAGGGTGTGCTCGGGGGCGGCGCCGTGCGCGGGCTCGCGGCGGGTGGCCTCCAGGGCCAGCTTCAGGCCCAGCTCCGGCTCCAGGCTGAAACGGGCGCCGGCGCGCCAGGTGCGCTCCTGCGCCGAGTGCGCCACGCCGAGGTACGGCGTCGCCGTGCCGCCGCCGGCGGCCAGCAGGCCGTAGCTCAGCTCGGCGTCCAGCCGCCCGGCGGCCACCACCTGCCCGGCGGCCACCTGCCCGGCGGCGCCCAGCGCCGCGGCGTCCGGCAGCGACCACAGCGCCTGTGCGCCGGTCACGGCGGTGCCCCACGACGGCGCCACCCGCAGCGCCAGACCGCGCCCCGGCGGGTCCGGATCCAAGGTCAGCGTAGCGCCGGCGCTCCATTCGCGGAAGCCTGCGCTCTCGTGCACCAGCAACCCGCGCCCGTCGGCCGTCACCGTCAGCCCCCACCCCGGCAGCGCGTAGCGCAGGCCGCCACCCACCACCAGCCCCGCACCGGTCTCCGCGTCGCCGCCGTCGTAGCGGCCGCCCACTTCCAGCGCCGGCGTCAGCAGCCCGCCGCCCAGCGGCACGCCGCGGTAGGACGCGCGCAGCAGCAGCCGCAGCCGCTGCACCTCCGCGCTGCTCGCCGCCAGCCCCGCCGCCGCCTCCGAGCGCATCCGCAGCAGCAGCCCGTCCGCCGTGGCGGTCACCTCCAAGCCGCCGCCCGCCGGCGCCGCCAGCAGCGTGCCCTGCGCCCCGACGGCCCCCATCAGCATCCCCGCGCCGGTGTCGATCGCCGCCGCGTCCGCGGCGTCGAGCCTCAGCTCACCCAACGGCGCGTAGCCCAGCAGCCCCCACACCAGCAGCCGCTCGTGCAGCCGCAGGCGCACGTAGGGATGCACGCTCAGCAGCCACGTGCGCAACTCGCCGGAGGACTCGCCGGAGGAAGCGCCCGCGGCGGCGTCCGCGGCGGCCGTGAACGTGCCGGCGCCGCTGCTGTAGGCCAGCGCCAGCCCCGCCAGCAGCCGCTCGTGCTCGTAGTCGGCGCCCAGCGTGGCGGTGAGCACGTCGCCCTGCAGGCTCAGCTCGCCCTCCTCGCCGGCGAAGTGCCCCCAGGCGCCGCGGCCCCACAGCGTCCAGCGCCCACCACCGTCCGCCTCCCCTGCTCCTGCCCCGGCCGCGCCGCGCTCGGCCACCAGCGCGAACGAACTGCCCGCCAGCAGCTCCCGGAACCCCAGCGTGCCCGTCCGCCCCGCCGACTGCGCACCCCACACCGGCTCGTACCCCGCCGCCGCCGCTTCCTCGGCCGCAGCGGCGTCCGCCGCCGCGCTCAGCGACCGCCCGGCGATCGTCGCCTGCGACCCGCCGCCGCCGCCGCTCAGTCGCTCGCTCACCGCCTCCAGCACCTGCCCGCCCGCCGTGCGCCCGAACCGCGCCAGCCACGCACGCGGCAGCGGACCCTCGTTGACTATCGTCCCGGTCGCCTCCCCGTCGCTCACGTGCGCCCCCACCGCCTCGCTCAGGCTCAGCGTGAACGTCTCCTCCCCCTCGTCCACCGCGTCGTCGAGCACCGCCACCGCGATGCTCCGTTGCGCCTCGCCCACCGCGAAGCTCAGCGTCCCGCTCACCGCCACGTAGTCCGCGCCCGCCCTCGCGCTGCCGTCCGCCGTCGCGTAGCCCACCGTCACCGGCGCCACCGCCGCCTGCGCCAGCGTCACCACGAACACCGCCGCCGCGTCCACCCCCTCGGTCGCGCGCGCGTCGGCCACCACCAGCCCCGACGACGCCCACACCGTGAACGACACCGTCAGCTCCTGCAGCGGCTCGCCCTCCGCATCCGCATCCGCGTACGCCGTCGCCCGCAGCGTGTAGTCCCCCTCCGGCAGCGCCTCGCCGTGCTCGACGCCGTCGGTGGCCCCGTACAGCGTGTACGGCTCCTCGTTCGCGATGACCGCCACCTCGTCCTCCGCTCCCGGCCCGGTGAGCTCCAGGCGTACGCTGGCCAGCACCGCACCCAACGCCGTCTCCACCCGCAAGCCGTAGCTGCCCCCGTCCGGGTCGGCCACCACCACCACCGCGCCGTCGGTCACCGGCCCCAGGTCCTCTCCGGCCGCCGCGTCCACCAGCACCACCTCCGTCAGCACCGGCGCCGACACCGTGAACGACACCGCTACTAGCCTCCCCAGCGGCTCGCCCTCCGCATCCGCATCCGCGTACGCCGTCGCCCGCAGCGTGTAGTCCCCCTCCGGCAGCGCCTCGCCGTGCTCGACGCCGTCGGTGGCCCCGTACAGCGTGTACGGCTCCTCGTTCGCGATGACCGACACCTCGTCCTCCGCTCCCGGCCCGGTGAGCTCCAGGCGCACGCTGGCCACCACCGCATCCAGCGCCGTCTCCACCCGCAAGCCGTAGCTGCCCCCGTCCGGGTCGGCCACCACCACCACCGCGCCGTCGGCCACCGGCCCCAGGTCCTCTCCGGCCGCCGCGTCCACCAGCACCACCTCCGTCAGCACCGGACCGGCGATGCGCGTGAGCAGCTCCGTCGACAGCCGCCGCCCGTCCACCGTGCAGATCGCACCCGCCTCCTCGCACGGGCGCTCCCCAACCAGCCGCACCTGCACCGCCGCAACCGACTCCGGCGCGATCGTCACCGCCCACGCGCCCGGCTCGCCGGCCACACGCGCCGCCCCCGTCACCGTGGCGCCGCTCACCGCCAGCGCGTGCTCGCGCAACCCCGCCTCGTCGATCGTCACCTCTTCGCTGAACACGATCCCCAACACCAACTCCTGCGCCGCCCCCGCGTGCCGCTCCGGCACCCCCTCGAAGGCCGCCGTCAGCGCTCCCGCCCGCGTCGCCGGCGACCCCTGCTGTTCCTGCACCACCGTGAACGACACCGTCAGCGTCTGGATCGGTTCGCCCCCGCGGTCCGGCTCCGGGTACGCCGTCGCCCTGAAGGTATAGTCGCCGGCCGGCAGCGGCTTGCCATACGCCAGCCGCGCCGGCGTGCCCCAGTCGCCATGCAGCGAGTACGGCCGCTCGTTCTCCGTGCGCGCATACTGCACCGGCCCGTCGAGCTCCAGGTACACGCTGCCCACCGTCACCCCGACGTCCGGCCACACCCGCAGCGAGTACTCTCCCGCCGCCGGGTCGGCCAGCACCACCGTGTCGCCGTCCTTCACCTTCCCGTAGTTGCGGTGCGATGAGCTCACCAGCGTGACGCTCACCAGCGGGTGCGCCGCCGCCCACCCCTCCGTCGACGCCCGCACCGGCGCCGACACGGGGCCCTGCTTCTGCGAATAGCGCCCCACGGGCACGTAGTGGTACACCGCCGCCACCCGGAAGTACCGCACACTCTCCCGGCCGATCCGGTCCCACGTCGTCGGCGTCGGGTCGTCCAGCCGGAACCAGTCGCACCACAGCCGAATGTCCGGGGACGGGTCGGCACAGCGCGGCCACTCCTCGTCATCGGCGTCCAGCATGAAGCTGCTGATCCAGTCCTGCCCGTCCCACGACACCTCCACGCGATACGCGATGATCTCGATGTCCGGGCCGTGCGCCGGGCGCTCCCACGACAGCAGCACGTCCCACGGCGAGAACGCTTCGGCGGTCAGGTTCTGCGGCGCCCGCGGCTCGCCCGGGTACATCACCACCCACTGCGCGTACGATTCCCCAGCACCCACCGCGTTCACCGCCCGTACCGAGTAGAAGTGGCTCCGGCCGTACTCCAGCCTGCCGGGGGCCACGCTGCGCGCGTCGGCCCCGCCCGGCACTTCCTTCCAGGCGCTGAGCGCCGCCGGCCCCGCCACCCGGTACTCGTAGCGCAGGATCGGGCTGTTGCCGTCGTCCGCCGGCGGCGACCAGTGCAGCGTGATGTCGCGCTCATCCTGCGTGCCGCGCCGCCACCACAGGCCGGGCGCCTGCGGCGGCAACTCCGCCACCAGCCTCACCAGCACCTCGCCGCTCTGCGGCTCGTTGAACCCGTCGCTCACCTCCACCGTCAGCTCGTAGACCCCGTCGTCATTCGCGTCGCCCGGATCATCGACCGAGGTGCGCGCCGTCTTCAGGCGCAGCTCCCCGTACACGTCGAGCGTGAACAGCGCCTGGTCGGCCCCCCCGGTCAGACGCCAGGTCGGCAGCTCAGGGTCAGGGTCGCTCGCCCGCAGCCTCCCCACGCGGGTCCGCCCCACGAGCGCCTGCAGCTCCCGCGTCACGATCACCGGCACGTGGTCGTCGTCGACGATCGTGACGATCGCATGCGCACCAATTTCCGGCGGAACGCCGATGCGTTCGTGAAGGTTGTTGCGGAGCAGACGGATGCCGAAGGTCTCGTCAGGCTCGGCGATGTGATCATCGACGATCTCGATGGTGGTCGAGCCCTGCGTCTGCAACTTGGCGAGCGTGATCGCACGGGGGGGCTGGACGTAGTCGTCGTCAGGCTTCGCGGTGTCCGATATCAAGGTCACCACCACCGTATAGGGGAACGCCACCAAGACGTCCGACACCAGCGTCAGGACGAGGTCCTCGCCCTCCGTCACCTGCAGGCGCCGGGGTATGCTCACGGATGCCCTGTCGTGGTCGTGAATCTCGACTATCATTTGACTCGCCACCAAGGGAGTGACGTGCGGCGGCAGCGCCGCCTGGTCGATCTCCAGCTCCAGGTACTCGGTTTTCTCGACCACGTCGTCGTCGACGATCTCCAGGGGCTGCGACACCGTGCGCACGTACCGCCCCTCGAGCAGCTCGAAGTCCGCCGCGCGGAACAGGTAGATGGGGGAGCTCCACGCGTAGTCGCTGCCGGCGTGCGCCGTGTGGGCCACCGCGTCGACGGTGACCCGCAAGTCCTGCGCCGGCCGCGAGGCGCCCGCCGTCGCCGCACGCAACTCGATCGCCGGCCGGCCCGCGTCCTCACGATACGCTACCTCAACAAAGTCGTTCTGCGACGAGCCGGTGGTGAACGCCAGCGTGATCGCCGGCTCGTCGTCGTCGGTGATGGTGATGGTGCGCGGTTCGCCGAGCGCGTCGGCGCCGCGCCGCGCCGTCACCCGGATCTCCTCCGCCTCGTCGTCCTCGGTGTCGTCGACCGCCGTGATCGTCGCCGCCACCGCGCCGTCGCCCGCCGCCAGCGTGAGCTCGTAGGGTGACGGCACCACGGTGCCGAGCGCGTCGGTCACCGTGAAGTCGCTCCCCGGCACGGCCGTGCTGCCCGTGAAGTCGAGCCTGATCGGCACGGCCGCCGGGAAGGTGACGCCGTTGACGACCCGCACCGTCACCGCCGCCGCGCCGGTGTCCTGCTCGGCGATGACCGCCTCGTCCACCGTCAGCTCCCACGCCGGCTCGTCGTCGTCGACGATCGTCAGCCTCACCTCCCGCGGCGGCGCCACGCCCGCCGCGCTCACCGTCGCCGCCACCGTCACGATCTTGTCCGGGGCGTCCACGGCGTCGTTGCGCGCCGTGATCGTCACCGTCCCGCCGCTCGCGGTGGCGTCCGCGGCGAATTCCAGGGCGCTGCCGCTCAGCGTGAAGTCGCTCGCCGTCGCCGGCGCCACCGGCGTCGCGGTCACCGTGACCGTGAACGCCTCCGTCCACGCCCGCGTGACCGTCGCCGTCACCGTGCTCACGCCGCCGTCCTCGGCGATCGACGCAGGCTCCAGCGCCAGCACCACCACCGGCAGGGTCAGCACCTGCCGGTTCTGGAAGCCGGCGGCGTCGTTGCCGGCAGCGTCCTGCACCGCCGCGGCGTCGTCGGCGCCGGCGGTCGGGTCGGTATAGTCCAGGGTCACCGCCTGCTCCTGCTGCTGTTCGGTCAGCGCCGCGACCAGCACCAGCGTCACGGTGTCGTCCGTGGCCGTCACGTCGTCGATGGCCTGTGCGCTGCCGGCCAAGCGGACCGTGAAGGCGCCCACCCCGGCGGTCATGCTGGACAGCTCCTCGTCGTAGGTGAGCACGATGCTGCCGCCGTCCGCCGTGGTGGCGGCGCGCACCAGCAGCGGGCGCACCCCGTCCACCTTGTGGCCGGCAGCGTCGCTCGTCGCCTCGTGGGTCAGCACCGCGGGGGTGCCGTCGGCGGCGATGCTGGCGCCGACAGCCGCCGTCAGCTTGTCGGCGCCGATGGCCACCCCGTCCGCGTCCGCGTCGCCCTCGGCCACGGTGTAGGCGAACGTCAGCCGCTTGCTCCCCGAGCCGCTTGCGTAGGCGGCCGTCCGCGCCTCGCCGCCCACGTCCAGCTCCAGCTCCGGCGTGCCGCTCACCGTCACCGCCACGTCGAACACCGCCGCCGCCGCCATCGTGTCGCCGATCTGGTAGGTGTCGTCGTCCGCTCCGCTCGCGTCCGGGTCGGAGCTCAGCTCCACCGACTGCAGCTCGGGCGACCTCCGCGTCACCGTCACGGTGTAGGTCTCCGTGGTGCCGTCGTGGGCGCTCACCTGCGCCGCGATCGTGCTCTCGCCCAGCGCCAGGCTCACCGCATGGCCGTCGTCGACGGGCTCGGCGTCCGGCAGCACGGCGCCGTCGCCGTCCAGGAACGCCACCGTGGCGTCCGCCGCGGTCGGCGTCGCGAACACGACCACGGTCGACGTCGCGTAGCCCACCGACGCCGTGTACGCCCTTTCGCCCGGGGCGAACGCGGGCTCGAGCGTGACGTCTTTCGAGTAACGCGGGTCGTCCAGGCGCAGCGCGCTCAGCGTGGCGTCCGCCGGATCGTCGTCGACGATCGTCAGCGTCACCCCGTCCGGCGCCAGCACCTCGGTCGTGCTCACCGTCGCCGCCACCGTCACGATCTTGTCGCGGGAGTCCACCGCGTCGTTGCGCGCCGTGATGGTCAGCGTCCCGCTGCTCGCGGTGGCGTCCGCGGCGAATTCCAGGGCGCTGCCGCTCAGCGTGAAGTCGGCCGCCGTCGCCGGCGCCACCGGCGTCGCGGTCACCGTGACCGTGAACGCCTCCGTCCACCCCCGCGACACCGTCGCCGTCACCGTGCTCTCCCCGTCGTCCTCGGCGATCGACACAGGCTCCAGCACCAGCACCACCACCGGCAGGGTCAGCACCTGCCGGCCCTGGAAGCCGGCGGCGTCGTTGCCGGCAGCATCCTGCACCGCCGCGGCGTCGTCGGCGCCGGCGGTCGGGTCGGTATAGCCCAGGGTCACCTCCAGCTCCTGCTCGTCGCGGGTCAGCGGCACGGTGAGCGTCAGCGTCACCGTGGCGCCATTCGCCGCCACGCTGCCGACGGCGCGGGCGGTGCCGGCGACCGTGACGGTGAAGGCGCCCACCCCGGCGGTCATGCTGGACAGCTCCTCGTCGTAGGTGAGCAGGATGCTGCCGCCGTCCGCCGTGGTGGCGGCGCGCACCAGCAGCGGGCGCACCCCGTCCACCTTGTGGCGGTCATCGTCGTTCCTCGCCACGTGGGTCAGCACCGCGGGGGTGCCGTCGGCGGCGATGCTGGCGCCGCCAGCCGCCGCCAGCTTGTCGGCGCCGATGGCCACCCCGTCCGCGTCCGCGTCGCCCTCCGCCACGGTGTAGGCGAACGTCAGCCCCGTGCTCCCCGAGCCGCCCGCGTAGGCGGCCGTCCGCGCCTCGCCGCCCACGTCCAGCTCCAGCTCCGGCGTGCCGCTCACCGTCACCGCCACGTCGAACACCGCCCTCACCTTGATCGTGTCGCCGATCTGGTAGGTGTCGTCGTCCGCTCCGCTCGCGTCCGGGTCGGAGCTCAGCGCCACCGACTGCAGCTCGGGCGCCTTCCGCGTCACCGTCACCGTGTAGGTCTTCGTGGTGCCGTCGTGGGCGCTCACCTGCGCCCTGATCGTGTTCGCGCCCGGCGTCAGGCGTAGCTGGTGGCCCGGCTCGCTCGCGTCGGCGTCCGGCAACGCGGCGCCGTCGCCGTCCTGCAACGCCACCGTGGCGTCGCCGGCGGCCGGCGTCGCGATCACCGTCACGATCGCCGTCGCGTAGCCCACCGACGCCGTGTACTCCGTTTCGTCCGGCGAGAACGCGGGCGTGAGCGTGACGCCGGTCACGCTCAGCTCCTGCAGCGTGGCGTCCGCCGGCTCGTCGTCGAGGATCGTCAGCGTCACCTCGTCCGGCGCGCGCACGTCCATGGTGCTCACCGTCGCCGCCACCGTCACCGTCTTGTCCGGGGCGTCCACGCCGTTGCCCACCCCCGTGATGGTTACCCGCCCGCTGCTCGCCGTCGCGTTCGCCGCGAAGCTCAGGGTGCTGCCGCTGAGCGTGAAGTCGCTCGCCTCCGCCGGCGCCACCGGCGTCGCGGTCACCGTGACCGTGAACGCCTCCGTCCACCCCCGCGACAGCGTCGCCGTCACCGTGCTCTCCCCGTCGTCCTCGGCGATCGACTGCGGCGTCAGCACCACGGTTACCACCGGCAGGGTCAGCACCTGCCGGCCCTGGAAGCCGGCGGCGTCGTTGCCGGCAGCGTCCTGCACCGCCGCGGCGTCGTCGACGCCGGCGGTCGGGTCGGCATAGTCCAGGGTCACCTCCAGCTCCTGCTCGTCGCGGGTCAGCGGCACGGTGAGCGTCAGCGTCACCGTGTCGCCATTCGCCGCCACGCTGCCGACGGCGCGGGCGGTGCCGGCGACCGTGACGGTGAAGGCGCCCACCCCGGCGGTCATGCTGGACAGCTCCTCGTCGTAGGTGAGCAGGATGCTGCCGCCGTCCGCCGTGGTGGCGGCGCGCACCAGCAGCGGGCGCACCCCGTCCACCTTGTGGCGGTCATCGTCGTTCCTCGCCACGTGGGTCAGCACCGCGGGGGTGCCGTCGGCGGCGATGCTGGCGCCGCCAGCCGCCGCCAGCTTGTCGGCGCCGATGGCCACCCCGTCCGCGTCCGCGTCGCCCTCCGCCACGGTGTAGGCGAACGTCAGCCCCGTGCTCCCCGAGCCGCTTGCGTAGGCGGCCGTCCGCGCCTCGCCGCCCACGTCCAGCTCCAGCTCCGGCGTGCCGCTCACCGTCACCGCCACGTCGAACACCGCCGCCGCCGCGATCGTGTCGCCGATCTGGTAGGTGTCGTCGTCCGCTCCGCTCGCGTCCGGGTCGGAGCTCAGCTCCACCGACTGCAGCTCGGGCGCCTTCCGCGTCACCGTCACCGTGTAGGTCTTCGTGGTGCCGTCGTGGGCGCTCACCTGCGCCCGGATCGTGTTCGCGCCCACCTCCAGGCTCACCGCGTGGCCGTCGGCGGCGGGCTCGGCGTCCGGCAACGCGGTGCCGTCGCCGTCCAGGAACGCCACGGTGGCGTCCTGTGCGGTCGGCGTCGCGAACACGACCACGGTCGACGTCGCGTAGCCCACCGACGCCGTGTACGCCATTTCGCCCGGGGCAAACTCGGGATCGAGCGTGACACTCGTCGTGCCTTCCAGGCGAAGCGCGCTCAGCGTGGCGTCCGCCGGCTCGTCGTCCTCGATCGTCAGCGTCACCTCGTCCGGCGCCAGCACCTCGGTCGTGCTCACCGTGGCCGCCACCGTCACGATCTTGTCGCGGGAGTCCACGTCGTCGTCGCGCGCCGTGATGGTCAGCGTCCCGCTGCTCGCGGTGGCGTTCGCGGCGAAGCTCAGGGTGCTGCCGCTCAGCATGAAGTCGGTCGCCGCCGCCGGCGCCACCGGCGTCGCGGTCACCGTCACCGTGAACGCATCCGGCAACGCCCACGGCAGCGTCGCCGTCACCGTGCTCTTCCCGCCGTTCTCGGCGATCGACGCAGGCGCCAGCACCAGGGTCACCAGCGGCCGGGTCAGCACCTCCCGGCCCTGGAAGCCGGCGGCGTCGTTGCCGGCAGCGTCCTGCACCGCCGCGGCGTCGTCGACGCCGTCGGTCGGGTCGCCATAGTCCAGGGTCACCTCCAGCTCCTGCTCGTCGCGGGTCAGCGCCACGGTGAGGGTCAGCGTCACCGTGGCGCCGCCCGCCGCCACCGTGCCGACGGCGCGGGCGGTGCCGGCGACGGTGACGGTGAAGGCGCCCACCCCGGCGGTCATGCTGGACAGCTCCTCGTCGTAGGTGAGCACGATGCTGCCGCCGTCCGCCGTGGTGGCGGCGCGCACCAGTAGCGGGCGCACCCCGTCCACCTTGTGGCGGTCATTGTCGTTCCTCGCCACGTGGGTCAGCACCGCGGGGGTGCCGTCGGCGGCGATGCTGGCGCCGCCCGCCGCCGTCAGCTTGTCGGCGCCGATGGCCACCCCGTCCGCGTCCGCGTCGCCCTCCGCCACGGTGTAGGCGAACGTCAGCCGCTTGCTCCCCGAGCCGCTTGCGTAGGCGGCCGTCCGCGCCTCGCCGCCCACGTCCAGCTCCAGCTCCGGCATGCCGCTCACCGTCACCGCCACGTCGAACACCGCCCTCACCTTGATCGTGTCGCCGATCTGGTAGGTGTCGTCGTCCGCTCCGCTCGCGTCCGGGTCGGAGACGAGCCGCACGGACTGCAGCTCGGGCGCCTTCCGCGTCACCGTCACGGTGTAGGTCTTCGTGGTGCCGTCGTGCGCGCTCACCTGCGCCCTGATCGTGCTCTCGCCCAGCGCCAGGCTCACCGCGTGGCCGTCGGCGGCGGGCCGTTCGTCCGGCAGCGCGGCGCCGTCGCCGTCCAGGAACGCCACGGTGGCGTCCGCCGCGGTGGGCGTCGCGAACACGACCACGGTCGACGTCGCGTAGCTCACCGTCGCCGTGTACTCCCTTTCGCCCGGGGCGAACGCGGGCTCGAGCGTGACGTCTTCCACGTAACCCGGGTCGTCCAGGCGCAGCGCACTCAGCGTGGCGTCCGCCGGGTCGTCGTCGACGATCCTCAGCGTCACCTCGTCCGGCGCGCGCACCTCCGTGGTGCTCACCGTCGCCGCCACCGTCACGATCTTGTCGCGGGAGTCCACCGCGTCGTTGCGCGCCGTGATGGTCAGCGTCCCGCTGCTCGCGGTGGCGTCCGCGGCGAATTCCAGGGCGCTGCCGCTGAGCGTGAAGTCGGCCGCCGTCGCCGGCGCCACCGGCGTCGCGGTCACCGTGACCGTGAACGCCTCCGTCCACCCCCGCGACACCGTCGCCGTCACCGTGCTCTCCCCGTCGTCCTCGGCGATCGACTGCGGCGTCAGCACCACGGTTACCACCGGCAGGGTCAGCACCTGCCGGCCCTGGAAGCCGGCGGCGTCGTTGCCGGCCGCGTCCTGCACCGCCGCGGCGTCGTCGGCGCCGGCGGTCGGGTCGGTATAGCCCAGGGTCACCTCCAGCTCCTGCTCGTCGCGGGTCAGCGCCACGGTGAGCGTCAGCGTCACCGTGGCGCCATTCGCCGCCACGCTGCCGACGGCGCGGGCGGTGCCGGCGACGGTGACCGTGAAGGCGCCCACCCCGGCGGTCATGCTGGACAGCTCCTCGTCGTAGGTGAGCAGGATGCTGCCGCCGTCCGCCGTGGTGGCGGCGCGCACCAGCAGCGGGCGCACCCCGTCCACCTTGTGGCGGTCATCGTCGTTCCTCGCCACGTGGGTCAGCACCGCGGGGGTGCCGTCCGCCGCGATGGTGGCGCCGCCAGCCGCCGCCAGCTTGTCGGCGCCGATGGCCACCCCGTCCGCGTCCGCGTCGCCCTCGGCCACGGTGTAGGCGAACGTCAGCCGCTTGCTCCCCGAGCCGCTTGCGTAGGCGGCCGTCCGCGCCTCGCCGCCCACGTCCAGCTCCAGCTCCGGCGTGCCGCTCACCGTCACCGCCACGTCGAACACCGCCGCCGCCGCGATCGTGTCGCCGATCTGGTAGGTGTCGTCGTCCGCTCCGCTCGCGTCCGGGTCGGAGACGAGCCACGGGGAAAACACCAGCTCGGGCGACCTCCGCGTCACCGTCACGGTGTAGGTCTCCGTGGTGCCGTCGTGGGCGCTCACCTGCGCCCTGATCGTGCTCTCGCCCAGCGCCAGGCTCACCGCGTGGCCTGGCTCGCTCGGCTCGGCGTCCGGCAACGCGGCGCCGTCGCCGTCCAGGAACGCCACGGTGGCGTCCTGTGCGGTCGGCGTCGCGAACACGACCACGGTCGACGTCGCGTAGCTCACCGTCGCCGTGTACTCCCTTTCGCCCGGGGCGAACGCGGGCTCGAGCGTGACGGCCTTGTCCCTGCTTTCCAGGCGAAGCGCGCTCAGCGTGGCGTCCGCCGGCTCGTCGTCGACGATCTTCAGCGTCACCTCGTCCGGCGCGCGCACCTCCGTGGTGCTCACCGTCGCCGCCACCGTCACGATCTTGTCCGGGGCGTCCACGTCGTTGCCCCGCGCCGTGATGGTCACCGTCCCGCTGCTCGCGGTGGCGTCCGCGGCGAATTCCAGGGCGCTGCCGCTGAGCGTGAAGTCGGTCGCCGTCGCCGGCGCCACCGGCGTCGCGGTCACCGTCACCGTGAACGCCTCCGTCCACGCCCGCGTGACCGTCGCCGTCACCGTGCTCACCCCGTCGTCCTCGGCGATCGACACAGGCTCCAGCGCCAGCACCACCACCGGCAGGGTCAGCACCTGCCGGCCCTGGAAGCCGGCGGCGTCGTTGCCGGCAGCGTCCTGCACCGCCGCGGCGTCGTCGGCGCCGGCGGTCGGGTCGGTATAGCCCAGGGTCACCTCCAGCTCCTGCTCGTCGCGGGTCAGCGCCACGGTGAGGGTCAGCGTCACGGTGGCGCCGCCAGCCGCCACCGTGCCGACGGCGCGGGCGGTGCCGGCGACGGTGACGGTGAAGGCGCCCACCCCGGCGGTCATGCTGGACAGCTCCTCGTCGTAGGTGAGCACGATGCTGCCGCCGTCCGCCGTGGTGGCGGCGCGCACCAGCAACGGGCGCACCCCGTCCACCTTGTGGCCGGCAGCGTCGCTCCTCGCCCCGTGGGCCAGCACGGCGTCCGTGGCCCCCGCCACGATGGTGGCGCCGCCCGCCGCCGTCAGCTTGTCGGCGCCGATGGCCACCCCGTTCGCGTCCGCGTCGCCCTCGGCCACGGTGTAGGCGAACGTCAGCCGCTTGCTCCCCGAGCCGCTTGCGTAGGCGGCCGTCCGCGCCTCGCCGCCCACGTCCAGCTCCAGCTCCGGCGTGCCGCTCACCGTCACCGCCACGTCGAACACCGCCGTCGCCGCGATCGTGTCGCCGATCTGGTAGGTGTCGTCGTCCGCTCCGCTCGCGTCCGGGTCGGAGCTCAGCTCCACCGAGACGATCGTTGCCGGTGCCTCATCGTCGTCGGTGATCGTGATCGTCTGCGCCTCGCCGAGCTTTTCGCCGTCCCGGGTGGCGGTGACCTGGATCTCTTCGTCGTCGTCATCGTCCGCGTCGTCCACCGCGGTGATCGTCGCCGTGACGATGCTTTCGCCGACGGCCAGGGTGAGCTCGTAGGGCGAGGCGAGTGCGGTCCCGTCGACGTCGGCGACCGTGAAGTCGGTACCCGCCGTCGCCGTCCCGCCCCCGAAACCAAGCTGGATCGACTGGGCATCCGCAAACGTCACCCCGCCGGTCTTCACCGTCACCGCCGAGGTCCCGCCCGCCTCCGCGATGGTGGCCGGATCAACGCTCACCGCCCACTCGGGTACGTCGTCGTTGAGGATCGTGAGGATCGCATGGGGCTTCTGCTCGTACCCAATCGCGTCGTCAAGACCCACGCGGAGCATATTCATTTCGAAGGTCTCGTCAGGCTCGACGATGTCGTCCTCGATGGTCTCTACGTGCACCGTCTTCTCCGTATCTCCCGCTGCGAAGATCACCCCTTCGCCAGCCAAGACAAAATCGACGTTCGCGGTGGCCTCGGCAGAGTCCAGCGACACAACCACCGTATAGGGGAACTCGGACACTCCGTCCGCCGAAATCGTCGCGACGATATCTTCGCCCTCCTCCGCCTGCGTGTCGTCAACGCTCACGGTAAACGTGTCGTCGTCGAGGATCTCGATCCCCCCTGCGACACGGTTCGAGGGGATCGTGACGTGGTCGGGGAGCGCGTCCACGTCCACGATCAGTTCGAAGTACTGCGGGCTTTCAACGACCTCGTCGTCGACGATCTCTATGTCTTTCGACAGCGTCCGGACGTAGCGCCCGTTCTGCAGCACGAAGTCCGTCGCGTTGAACGCATAGGTCAAGGTCAGCGTGGGCGCCACGAAGTCCATCCCTTCCCTCGCGCTCTGTTCCACAATGTCAAAGGTCACTACGAAATCATTCGCCGGCGGCGCGGCGCCCTCCGTCTCTGCCCGCAGCCCGATCGCCACCGGGTCCCCGCCCTCGGTGAACCTTGCGATGTAGTCGAAGTTGGAGTCTCCTTGAGCCCCTTCGATTTCGACGGTGAGCGTGATCGGTTCATCCTCATCCACGTCGTTCACCGTCACGGTGATGGTCTGCTCGGCCGTCAGCGCGCGGTCGCCCGTGCCGCCGGTGGCGGTGACGGTCACCTCGTAGTCGTTGTTGCCGCCGGCGTCGGCGGGATTCTCGTAATCGGGGGCGGTCCGGAAGCTCAGCTCTCCGCTCATCGCGTCGATCTGGAACTGCGCCAGGTCCGCGCCGCCGGTGACCTGATAGCTCACCTCGTCGCCGGCGTCGGCATCGGTGGCCTCCACCGCGCCCACCGCGGTCTGGTTCTCGTTCACCGCAAACGATGCGGCGCTGGTGAACTGCGGCGCAGCGTTGGGCGCCCGCGTCACGGTCACGGTGTAGGTGAAGGTGGCGCTCCCGCCCCGCGCCGTCACCTTCACCTCGATGGTGGTATCACCCACGGCCAGGCTCACCTGATGGCCGTCCGCGGCCGGGTCGTCGTCCTCCCGCGGTGCGTCGTTCCCGTCCAGGAGCTCGACGGTCGCGCCGTCGTCGTCGCTCGGCTGCGCCGTCACCGTCACCGTGTCCACCTCGTTCGGCACCGACGCGGTGTAGCGCTGCACCGTGGGATCGAAGGAGGGCGACAGCATCACGCCGTCGAGCGACAGATCGCGCAGCGTCGCATCGTCGTCGTCGATGATCGTGAGGATTGCCGCGGGGGTCGACGAATCGCCTTCCAGGAGAATCCTGTCGTCAAGATCCGAGCGGAGCAGATGCAACAGGAAGGTCTCGTCGGCCTCCGCGTCGCCGTCTTCGATGGTTCCGATGAGTACCGTGTGCTGCGTCTGTCCCGGCGCGAAGGTGACCGCCAAGGCCGTTTGCGCGGGTGGAATGTAGTCGTCGCCCGCCGTGGCATCGCCGTCCACCGGATTCAACTGCACCGTGTAGGGGAACCCGGCCACCCCGTCCGCCGCCAGGGTGACGACGATCTCCTCTCCCTCTTCCGCGCTCGCGTCGTCGGGGACACTCACGGTGAACGTGTCGCCGTCCCGCTCGATCTGCACGATGACCTCGCGCTGGTCCGCGGCTGCCGTGACGTACGCCGGCAGCGTGGGGCCGTCGATCACCAGATCCATCTGCTCGCTCTCCTCGACCACCGCATCGTCGACCAGCTCCAGGTCGTGGAACACCGTGAGCACGTACCGCCCGTTCTCCAGCACGAAGCCCGCCGCGGGGAAGGTGTAGGTGGGGGAGTCCCACACGAAGTCCATCCCCGCCATCGCGGTCTGTTCCACCGCACCGACGGTCACCGGGAAATCGATCATCGGCGCCGAGGCGCCCGCCGTCGCCGCCCGCAACCCGATCCGCACCGGGGCCGCGTCCTCCGCAACCCGTACCACGTTCCTGCCGGAGTCGACCGCAAGCCCGTCGACGTCGAAGGCAAGCGTGATCGCCGGCTCGTCGTCGTCGACGATCGCGACGGCCGGCTGGTCACCGATCACGGTGCCGCCGAGCGTGGCCGTGACCAGGATCTCCTCGCCTTCGTCGTCCTCACTGTCGTCGACCGCCGTGAGCGTGGCCGTGACCGCGCTCTCCCCCGCCGCCAGGGTGAGCGCGTAGGGCGGCGCGAGCGCGGTGCCGCCGGTGGCCACGGTGAAATCGCTCCCCGCCGTCGCCGTACCGGCGAACTCGAGCTCGATCGTCCGCGCGGCCGCAAACGTCACCCCGCCGGTGCTCACCGTCACCGTCGCGGCGCCCGTGTCCGCCTCCGCGATCTCCTCCGGATCGACGGTCACCGCCCACGCCGGCTCGTCGTCCTCGGCGACCTCGATGTCGGCTTCGGCCATCGCCGCGCTGGCGATGTAGGAGCCATCCGCCGGCACGACGATCCGCGCCCGCGCACGGGTCGCCCCCTCGTGCACGACGGTGTCGTCGTCGATCGGAATCCGCAGGCTCGCGGCAGCCGCGCCCACCTCGAAAGTGACGGTCTGGACGGTCGTGACCGTCGCCGGCATCCCGGCGTCGCCGGTGATCACCCCGCCGCCGAGGTCCCGGCTCCCGGACACCTCCACCTGCACGGGCAGCGACTCGGCGGTCGAGCCGGTGCGCGTCAGCGTGAACACCGCCTCGGTCACGTCGCCTTCGGTCACCGTGGTCCGGGGTCCATCCGGCCCGGTAATCGCGACCTCGGCCGGCTCCCGGTGCACCGTCACCGCGTACACCGTGGTGGCGGCCCCGGTCTCGCTGGTCACCGTCACGGTGAAGGTGTTGTCGCCCAGCATCAGGCGCACCTGGTGGCCCGCGGCGTCCGGGTCGGCGTCCACCGGCAGGATGGCGACCGTGGCGCCGGCATCGCTCGCCACCGCTTCGACCGTGGTCACCGGCGTGCCGGGCTCGGCGTGGGCGGTGTAGTGGCGCAGGTCGGCGGCGAACGCCGGGCTCAGCGGCGCCGCGTCGAGCGCCAGGGAGCGCAGCGCCGCCTCGTCGTCGTCGTCGATGGTCACGATCCCGGTGTCGATCCGCACCCCGTCATGGACCGCCGCCACGGCGATCGCCTCGTCGCCCTCCGCCTCGGCATCGTCGAGCACCGCGATGAACGCCGTCACCTCCGTCGCGCCCGCCTCGAGGCGGAGGTCGTAGGGCGGCGGCAGCACCGCGAGTTCGCTGTCGGCGACCCTGAAGTCGATCCCGACCCGATCCCGCTGCCCGACCTGCGCCTCGCTGCCCGTGAAATCCAGGGTGATCGTCTGCCGCTCCGCGAAGGTGACGCCGTTGGCGATCGCCACCGTGACCGTCGCAACCGCATCCGCGCCCTCCGGGAGCCGCGCCGGCTCGACTGACAGCCGGAACTGCGCGGCATCGTCGTTGTCCACGCGTACCGTGGCGGCGGCCTGCGACCCCACCGCGTAACGCGCCGGCGTGTCCGGATCGGGCGACACCGCCGCCGTCACCTCGCTCGCCGCCTCCACCACCGCATCGTCCACCGTGGCCACGGTCAGGACCACGCCCGCCTGGCCCGGCGAGAACGTCACCGTGGCGGGCACGGAGGCGAGCATCGTGCCGGTCTCGCTCACCGCCACCGCCACCGTCAGCGCCGCGGCGTAGTCGCCGCCGCTGCGCACCAGCGTGAACAGGGCCGGCTCGCCCTCCGTCACCGCACCCGGCTCCGCGGTGACGGCGACCTCCGGCAGCCCCTGCGCGCCGGTGCCGTTGGTCACCGACACACCGGTGAACGACGCCGCGCGATGCCCGGCCAGGTCCTGCAGCGCGCCGGGCCCCGCCGGCGCGGCGTAGTCGAGCGTCACCACGTCGCTGTCGGTCAGCGCCGTCGCCAGCGCCAGCGTCACCGTGCTCCCCGTCACCGACACGCCGCTCACCGCCGGCGCCGTCCCACCGGCGACGTGCACCGTGAACGCGGCGGCCGACGGCGTCGAGCCCGTGTCCAGCGCCTCGTCGTAGGTCACCACGATCACTTCCGCGGACGCTGCCGCGGTCACCCGCCGCGGGGCCGTGTCGTCGATGGTGACGGTGCGCGGCCCCACCCGCCGGCCCGCATGCTCCGCCGCCACCACGATCGTCTCGTCGCCCTCCGCGCTGTCCCCGTCGGCGAGGGCGGTGACCGTCAGCTCCAGCTCGGGCGCTCCCGCCGCCAGCGTCACCGCGTAGGGAGCCGACAGCTCCGTGCCGCCGGCGGCGACCGTGAAGTCGGTGCCGGCGGCGGCGCTCCCCGTGAAGTCGAGCGCCACCGCCTGCGCCGCCGCGAACACCGACCCGTTGGTGCGTACCGTCACCGTCGCCGTCCCGCCCTCCACGATCCGCGCCGGTGCCACCTCCAGGGCCGCCAGCGCCGGCTCCGGATCATCGTCCAGCAGCGCCACGGTGAACGCCGCCGGCTCGCCCGCGAACACCCCCGCCGGCAGCTCCCCGAAGCCCACCTGCACCGTCTCGCCGTCGTCGTCGTACGCGTCGTCGACCGCCGCCACCGTGATGGTCCGCGTCATCTCGCCCACCGCAAACTCCACGTCCGCCGGCACCGTATAGTCGGCGGCCACGGCGCCGTCGCCGCCGGCCGCCGTGAGCGGAATCACGAGCCGGCTCGCGGGCGCGCGGGTCAGGGATACCTGCACGCGTGCCGCGGCGCCACCCTCGGTCGCGGTGTCGCTCTCCGGCGCAAACGACGCCACCATCCGCGTGTCCACCTCGATCTCGAAGCGCGCCGCCCGGTTGCCCGCGCCGAGCTGGGTCTGCACCGCGCGCGCCGGCAACTCCACCACCAGCGTGCCGACGAACGGCACGCGCGGATGAATCGTCTGCTCGTACTCGATCGCGTTGTTGGTGCTCAGGCCGCCCGCCTGCGCCGATCCGTTGGTCACCCGCAGGTCCCCCGTCTGGAAGTACGCCGACGCCGGGTACGATGCCGTCTCCAAGCCAATCCGGTTCAGCACCGCTTCGCTGAAGCGGAACACCACCTTGAACGAGTCCCGCACCGGCGCTTCGGCGGCGCTGGTGATCGTCACCCCCACCGGGTCGCCCAGCTTGATCTCGGCGCGCCACTGGGTGGCTTGCCCGCTCACATTGTGCGGAAAGCCCGGATCGTCGGCTTCGCCCTCCACGTACGGCACGGTCGGCAGATTGCCCTGGTCCACCACGTCGGCGCCCACGTCCACGGTCAGGATCTGGCCGTTCTCGCCGGTCGCCCGCAGCGTCACGCAGAAGGTGGTCCTCTCATGCCGGCAATCTGGCTCGACCTCACCCACCACCTCGCCGTTGACCACCCGCACGTCGCCGGCATCGAGCCCGGTCACCGGCCGGTCGAAGTAGATGATCAGCCGCGCGTCGAAGGCGCTCACCTCGAACGAATCGTGGTACCGCTCGTCGTCATGATGGCGCAAGAAGCCGATCAGCTTCGGCCGCGCGGTGACGTTGGTCACCGCCCAGCCGTCGAGCGCGGCGACCGCCGCCCCTCCCCCCGCACCGCTCACCGCGTCCTGCGCCGGCGGCGTGTAGCTCACCGTCACCGCGTGCACGGCATACACCGCCGATGCCAGGTTCAGGGTCACCGTCGTGCCGCTCACCGCCACCGCCGTGACCGCGCGCGGCGCGCCGCCGGCCGCCACCGCGTAGGCGCCCGCGCCCGGCGTCGCAGCATCGTCCAGCGCCGCGTCGTAGGTCAGCACCAGATCCGCACCGTCCACGGTCGCGCTCATCAGCGCCGGCGTCGTGCCCCCCGGCGTCGCCACCCCGGCCGACGCCGACCAGCCGCCGAGCCCCTCGTCGTTGCCCGCCCGCACCTGCACCTCGTAGGCGGTGCCCGCCGCCAGCCCCATGAGCGTCGCGCTGGTGCCGGCCACCTGCTGCGGCCCGGCGCTGAACGCGGTCGCGCCCGCCGGCCGGTATTGCAGATCGTAGCCGGTGATCGGCGGACCGGTGTTCGCCGGCGCCGTCCAGCTCACCGGCACGCCGGCGGCGGTGGCGCTCCCCAGGACCGGCGCCGCGGGTGCGGCCGGCGGCTCCAGCTCGTCGGTGACCGCGATGGTGACGGCGATCGTGGCCTCGGCACCGCCGTCGTCGGTCGCCCGCACCGTCACCGCGTGGCTGTCCCTGGCCTCGTGGTTCAGGGCCGCCCTGGTACGGAGCTGGCCGCCGGTGGCGTCGATCGCGAACGCGTCCGCGTCCGCCCCCTCCAGGCGGTAGGTCAGCGTCGACCCCACCGCCGCGTCCGCGTCGGCCGCGGTCACCGGCGCCCCGATGGGGGTCGCGCGCGCGGTGTTCTCCGCGATGCTCCGGGTGGTGCTCGCCGCGGCGAACATCGGCAGCGCGTTCGCCACGAGGACGGTGACCGGCGCGGAGGACTGTCCGGGGCCCGCGGCGCTCTTCGCCCGCACCTCGAAGGTGTAGGCGGTGCCGTTGGTCAGGCCGGTCACCGTGCGGCGGGTGACGTTGCCGACATCCGTCCAGTCCGGCTCATAGGTGGCGCCGCCGTCGCCGCTCACCCGGTAGTCGTAGCCGGTGATCGCGGCAGTGCCGGGGTCCGGCGCGGACCAGCTCAGCGTCACGTGCCGGTCCCCGCCCACCGCCGACAGCACCGGACCTGCCGGCGCCGCGTCGTCGTCGAGCAGGGTCAGGGTCGCGTCCGCCGGAGCCGCCACCCCCGCGTCGTCGGGCACCGACCCCGACACCGTCACCTCCCGGTCCGGCGCGTCCAGGCCGTTGTCTACCGCAAGGATCGTCACCGTCCCGCTGCTCTCGGTCGCCTGCGCCGCGAAGCTCAGCGTGGTATTCGCGCTCAGCACGAAGTCCCCCACCCCCGCCGGCGCCACCGGCGCCGCCGTCACCGTCATCGCGAACGGCTCCGTCACCGGCGACGACAGCCGCGCCGTCACCATGCTCCTGCCCCCGTTCTCGAAGATCGCCGCCGGCTCCAGCATCAGGCTCATCAACGGCGTCCCGGCCACCCGGTGACCGGGATACACTCCCCCGGCGCCATGGGAGAGATCCACGGGATCGGCCGCATCGTCCAGAGTCCCCTCAGCCGCCAGCGCGTCGGCGCCGATCTCGATGCCGTCGCGGTCCAGGTCGCCCGCCTGCACCGTGTACGACAGTTCCACGCTCGGATCCGCCCTGCATCGGTTGTCGTCCGAGTCCCGGCAGGTCGCGCTCACCGTCCCACCGCCCAGACCCAGCGCCAGCATCGGTTGCAGGAGAATGACGCTCCTGCTGAAGGTCACCGTGACCACGATCTCCTCCCCGGAGCCGTAGGTGTCCCTCGACGCCGGCGTCGAGGTGATCTCCACGGCGCGAATGCCGGGCGCGCTGGTGCCGCCCGCTACCGCCGACTCCGGACCCCGGTGGCCGCCGGTGCCGATCGCCTGCACCCGGTAGTGGCGCGTCTGTTCGGCTTGCAGACCATCGTCACGGTACATCGTCGCCGTGTCGCCGCTGTCCGCCACCAGTTCGGACCAGTTCACCCCGCCGTCCGCCGACATCTCGATCCGGTAGCCCTGCAGCTCTCCGGTCCCCGTGTACGCCGGTGCGCTCCACGAAAGCGCGATCGCGAACGGACCGGCGGCCGCCGCCGCCAGATCGGTCACCCGGCCCGGCTTCTGCGGATCGTCATCGTCCACGATCGTCCCCGTCGCGCGCACCAACGCCGGCTGCTCCGACTCGTCGTCGTACTGCACGCGCTGCACCCACAGGACAAACGTCTCGTCAGCCTCGACCGTTGCATCCGTGGCCGTCGCCACCGTGATGGTCTTCCGGGTCTCCCCGGCCGCGAATGCCAGCGTGCCCGACCGCTTCGTGTAGTCCACGTTCTCCGTCGCCGTGCCCGCCGTCATCCCCCACAACACGTCCACCCTGCGGCCGCTCGCCGCCGCCAGCAGCACCGTGAACACCGCCGTCTCACCCTCCACGACGCGCACGTCCGCCACCTGCACCGCCGGCACCTCGTCGTCGTCGACGAGGGTCAGCGTCACCGCCTCCGGCGCCTGCACCGGTGAGCCCGCAGATGCCGTCCCCGACACCGTCACGGCCCGCGCCGGCTCGTCCAGATCGTTGTCCACCGCGCTCACCGTCACCATCCCACTGCTCTCGGTCACCCCCGCGGCGAAGCTCAGGGTGGTGTTCGCGCTCAGCATGAAGTCCCCCGTCACCGCCGGTGCCACCGGCTGCGCCGACACCGTCACCGCGAACGGCTCCGTCACCGCCGACGACAGCCCCGCCGTCACCGTGCTGCTGCCGCCGTTCTCCACAATCGCCGCCGGCTCCAGCATCAAGCTCAGCACCGGCACGTCGTCGTCGCGCACCGTCACCGTCGCGCTGGCATTCGCGCCGGGCGTATAGCCAGTCCCCGCCTGCACCGTCGCCGTGATGCGACCGGCAGCCTCCGCCGCGTCGGCCAGTGCCTCATAAACGTCGTCGTCCGCCGTATCCACGCTCAGCGCCTGCTCCGTTTCGCCCGCGGCAAACGCCACCGTCACCGCCGAGGTGTAGTTATCCGGCATCGCGATCACCGAGCCTTCCTCGTTCACCAATACCGACACCATCAGACCATCCGCCGGTGCCCCCGCCGACAGCGCCAGCGTGAACTGCGCCGGGTCGCCTTCGTCCACCGCCCCGGCAACCGCCGCGATCGACACCGCCGGCAGCGTGTCATCTACATCAGTCACCGTCACGGTGATCGTCTGCTCGGCCGTCAGTTCGCGGTCGCCCGTGCCGCCGGTGGCGGTGACGATCACGATGTATTCGTTGTTGCCCGCCACATTGACCGGATCCGTGCTCGCCACGTCGGTGGGATTCTCGTAATCGGGTGCGGTCTGGAAGCTCAGCACCCCTCCGCCGTCGATCTGGAACCGCGCGCTGTCCGCGCCGCCCGTGATCGCATACCTCACCGCATCACCGGCGTCGGCATCCGTGGCGACCACCGTGCCCACGGTGGTCCGGTTCTCGTCCACCGAGAAGGTTGCGGCGCTCGTGAACTGCGGCGCAGCGTTGGGGACCTCCGGCAGCACCTCCAGCGGCAGGTCGGCGGCCTTGTGCAGGGCGTAGCCGCCGTGGTCGTCGGGCAGCCCCGGCAGCGTGCCGAGGTCGGCCGCGACCGCCTCGGTCGTCCCGTCGGTGCGCGCGACGGTCACGGCCGCGCTCTCCCGGGAACCGGCCGGAATCGTGAGCGTCGTGGCCGCGCCGTCGATCGCGCCGTTCGTGACCGTGACCGGCAGCACCAGCGCGAACGGCGCGCCGGCGGGCGCCACCGCCTTGATCCCGCTCTCTCCCACCTTCTCCAGCGACACCGGCAGCGGCACGGGATCGGTCACGTTGTCGCTCAGGTCGAGCCGCGTCAGGCCCGTCAGGCCCGTGAACATCCCCGCGGACAGGTTCCCGAATTCGTTGAGGTTCAACGCGAGCGTGTTCAGCACCGTCAGGTCCGCAAAGATCCCGGCCGGCAGACTGCTCAATGAGTTGCTCTGCAGTTCGAGCTCCTCCAGCGCCGTCAGCCCGGCAAAGACCCCCTGCTCCAAGCTGTCCAATCCGTTGGCGCTCAGGTCGAGGCCTGCCAGCGCCGTCAGCCCCGCAAAGATCCCCGCCGGCAGGCTCGCCAGATCGTTGCCGCCCAGCCGGAGATCTTCCAGCGCCGTCAGCCCCGCAAAGATCCCCGCCGGCAGGCTCGCCAGATCGTTGCGGCCCAGCCAGAGATCTTCCAGCGCCGTCAGCCCCGCAAAGATCCCCGCCGGCAGGCTCGCCAGATCGTTGCCGCTCAGCCGGAGACTTTCCAGCGCCGTCAGCCCCGCAAAGATCTCCGCCGGCAGGCTCGCCAGGTCGTGAAAAGAGAGGTCGATCACCTTCAGCGCCGCCAGGCCCGCGAAATCGCCCGCCTTGAGCGACGTGATCGTCTCGATGCCGGCGTCGATCCTGTGCAGATCCAGCACCTCGACGGTGGCCAGATCGGCGCTGCCCACGCGCGCGCAGTCGTCCACGTTCGTGAGCGCCGCGAGAATGGCGTCCCGGACCTGCGGCGTGCGCTCGCAGAACCCGACGTCCACGTCGTTCACCGTCACCGTGATCGTCTGCTCGGCCGTCAGTTCGCGGTCACCCGCACCGCCGGTGGCGGTGACGGTCACGATGTATTCGTTGTTGCCCGCCGCATTGACCGGGTCCGTGCTCGCCACGTCGGCGGGATTCTCGTAATCGGGTGCGCTCGTGAACCTCAGCGCACCACCGGTCTCGCCGATCTGGAACTGCGCGCTGTCCGCGCCGCCCGTGATCGCATACCTCACCGCATCATCGGCATCGGCATCGGTGGCGACCACCGTGCCCACGGTCGTCTCGTTCTCGTTCACCGGGAAGGCGGCGTCACTCGTGAACACCGGCGCGGCGTTGGTCGCCGGTGCCTCGCCGTCGTCGTCGGTGATCGTCACGGTCTGCGTATCACCGATCTTTTCGTCGGCGAACTTGGCCGTGATCTCAATCGTCTCGTCATCGTCATCCGCGTCGTCATCCACCGCCGTGATCGTCGCCATAACCGTGCCGGCACCCACCGACAGGGTGAGATGGTAGGGCGAGGTGAGCGCGTTCCCATCAGCGTCGGCAACCGCGAAATCGGTCCCCGCCAGCGCCGTGCCGGCGAAATCGAGATCGATCGTCTGCGCTGCCGCGAACGTGACCCCACCGGTGCTCACCGTCACCGTCGAAGTCCCGCCGGCCTCCGCGATGGTGCCCGGATCGACGCTCACCGCCCACGCCGGCACGTCGTCGTCCGTGATGGTCACCGTCACGCGGTCCTCGCCCACCACGTGCGGCGGGCCGTCCGCCGCGTCCACCCACAGGTACAGGGTCTCCTCGCCCTCCACCACCTGGTCATCCAGGATGGTGAGCGTGAGGGTCGCCTCTCCCGCGTAGCGGGCGCCGCCGTCCACCAGCACGAAGTCCGCCGCCGCGATGGAGAAATCCTTGTCGAACGACCCGTAGTCCTCGCCCTGCTCCGCGCTGTCATCGCTGGAGAACACCGTGAACGGCGCTGCGTCGCTCGGCGCCCGCGCGTGCGTGGTCGCTGCGACGACCGTCACCGCCACCGAACCCGCTCCCTCGCTCACCTCCACGTCGTCCGCCGTCACCGTAATCGGCGACGGCTCGTCGTCATTCACCGTCACCGTCGCGCTGCCGGCGTCCGCGGCCACCGCGTAGTCCGTCCCCGCCTGCACCGTCGCGGTGATGCGCCCGGCCGCCTCCGCCGCGTCGGCCAGCGCCTCATAAACGTCGTCGTCCGCCGTATCCACGCTCAGCGCCTGCTCCGTTTCGCCCGCGGCAAACGCCACCGTCACCGCCGAGGTGTAGTTATCCGGCATCGCGATCACCGAGCCTTCCTCGTTCACCAATACCGACACCATCAGACCATCCGCCGGTGCCCCCGCCGACAGCGCCAGCGTGAACTGCGCCGGGTCGCCTTCGTCCACCGCCCCGGCAACCGCCGCGATCGACACCGCCGGCAGCGTGTCATCTACATCAGTCACCGTCACGGTGATCGTCTGCTCGGCCGTCAGTTCGCGGTCGCCCGTGCCGCCGGTGGCGGTGACGATCACGATGTATTCGTTGTTGCCCGCCACATTGACCGGATCCGTGCTCGCCACGTCGGTGGGATTCTCGTAATCGGGTGCGGTCTGGAAGCTCAGCACCCCTCCGCCGTCGATCTGGAACCGCGCGCTGTCCGCGCCGCCCGTGATCGCATACCTCACCGCATCACCGGCGTCGGCATCCGTGGCGACCACCGTGCCCACGGTGGTCCGGTTCTCGTCCACCGAGAAGGTTGCGGCGCTCGTGAACTGCGGCGCAGCGTTGGGGACCTCCGGCAGCACCTCCAGCGGCAGGTCGGCGGCCTTGTGCAGGGCGTAGCCGCCGTGGTCGTCGGGCAGCCCCGGCAGCGTGCCGAGGTCGGCCGCGACCGCCTCGGTCGTCCCGTCGGTGCGCGCGACGGTCACGGCCGCGCTCTCCCGGGAACCGGCCGGAATCGTGAGCGTCGTGGCCGCGCCGTCGATCGCGCCGTTCGTGACCGTGACCGGCAGCACCAGCGCGAACGGCGCGCCGGCGGGCGCCACCGCCTTGATCCCGCTCTCTCCCACCTTCTCCAGCGACACCGGCAGCGGCACGGGATCGGTCACGTTGTCGCTCAGGTCGAGCCGCGTCAGGCCCGTCAGGCCCGTGAACATCCCCGCGGACAGGTTCCCGAATTCGTTGAGGTTCAACGCGAGCGTGTTCAGCACCGTCAGGTCCGCAAAGATCCCGGCCGGCAGACTGCTCAATGAGTTGCTCTGCAGTTCGAGCTCCTCCAGCGCCGTCAGCCCGGCAAAGACCCCCTGCTCCAAGCTGTCCAATCCGTTGGCGCTCAGGTCGAGGCCTGCCAGCGCCGTCAGCCCCGCAAAGATCCCCGCCGGCAGGCTCGCCAGATCGTTGCCGCCCAGCCGGAGATCTTCCAGCGCCGTCAGCCCCGCAAAGATCCCCGCCGGCAGGCTCGCCAGATCGTTGCGGCCCAGCCAGAGATCTTCCAGCGCCGTCAGCCCCGCAAAGATCCCCGCCGGCAGGCTCGCCAGATCGTTGCCGCTCAGCCGGAGACTTTCCAGCGCCGTCAGCCCCGCAAAGATCTCCGCCGGCAGGCTCGCCAGGTCGTGAAAAGAGAGGTCGATCACCTTCAGCGCCGCCAGGCCCGCGAAATCGCCCGCCTTGAGCGACGTGATCGTCTCGATGCCGGCGTCGATCCTGTGCAGATCCAGCACCTCGACGGTGGCCAGATCGGCGCTGCCCACGCGCGCGCAGTCGTCCACGTTCGTGAGCGCCGCGAGAATGGCGTCCCGGACCTGCGGCGTGCGCTCGCAGAACCCGACGTCCACGTCGTTCACCGTCACCGTGATCGTCTGCTCGGCCGTCAGTTCGCGGTCGCCCGTGCCGCCGGTGGCGGTGACGGTCACGATGTATTCGTTGTTGCCCGCCGCATTGGCCGGGTCCGTGCTCGCCACGTCGGTGGGATTCTCGTAATCGGGTGCGCTCGCGAAGCTCAGCGCACCACCGGTCTCGCCGATCTGGAACTGCGCGCTGTCCGCGCCGCCCGTGATCGCATACCTCACCGCATCATCGGCATCGGCATCGGTGGCGACCACCGTGCCCACGGTCGTCTCGTTCTCGTTCACCGGGAAGGCGGCGTCACTCGTGAACACCGGCGCGGCGTTGGTCGCCGGTGCCTCGCCGTCGTCGTCGGTGATCGTCACGGTCTGCGTATCACCGATCTTTTCGTCGGCGAACTTGGCCGTGATCTCAATCGTCTCGTCATCGTCATCCGCGTCGTCATCCACCGCCGTGATCGTCGCCATAACCGTGCCGGCACCCACCGACAGGGTGAGATGGTAGGGCGAGGTGAGCGCGTTCCCATCAGCGTCGGCAACCGCGAAATCGGTCCCCGCCAGCGCCGTGCCGGCGAAATCGAGATCGATCGTCTGCGCTGCCGCGAACGTGACCCCACCGGTGCTCACCGTCACCGTCGAAGTCCCGCCGGCCTCCGCGATGGTGCCCGGATCGACGCTCACCGCCCACGCCGGCACGTCGTCGTCGCGCACCGTCACCGTCGCGCTGGCATTCGCGCCGGGCGTATAGCCAGTCCCCGCCTGCACCGTCGCCGTGATGCGACCGGCAGCCTCCGCCGCGTCGGCCAGTGCCTCATAAACGTCGTCGTCCGCCGTATCCACGCTCAGCGCCTGCTCCGTTTCGCCCGCGGCAAACGCCACCGTCACCGCCGAGGTGTAGTTATCCGGCATCGCGATCACCGAGCCTTCCTCGTTCACCAATACCGACACCATCAGACCATCCGCCGGTGCCCCCGCCGACAGCGCCAGCGTGAACTGCGCCGGGTCGCCTTCGTCCACCGCCCCGGCAACCGCCGCGATCGACACCGCCGGCAGCGTGTCATCTACATCAGTCACCGTCACGGTGATCGTCTGCTCGGCCGTCAGTTCGCGGTCGCCCGTGCCGCCGGTGGCGGTGACGATCACGATGTATTCGTTGTTGCCCGCCGCATTGACCGGATCCGTGCTCTCCACGTCGGTGGGATTCTCGTAATCGGGTGCGGTCTGGAAGCTCAGCACCCCTCCGCCGTCGATCTGGAACCGCGCGCTGTCCGCGCCGCCCGTGATCGCATACCTCACCGCATCACCGGCATTGGCATCCGTGGCGACCACCGTGCCCACGGTGGTCCGGTTCTCGTCCACCGAGAAGGTTGCGGCGCTCGTGAACTGCGGCGCAGCGTTGGGGACCTCCGGCAGCACCTCCAGCGGCAGGTCGGCGGCCTTGTGCAGGGCGTAGCCGCCGTGGTCGTCGGGCAGCCCCGGCAGCGTGCCGAGGTCGGCCGTGACCGCCTCGGTCGTCCCGTCGGTGCGCGCGACGGTCACCGCCGCGCTCTCCACGTCCCCGAGCGGAATCGTGACCGTGGTCGCCCCGCCGTCGATCGCGCCGTTCGTGACCGTCACCGGCAGCACCAGCGCGAACGGCGCGCCGGTGGGCGCGACCGCCTTCACCCCGCTGTCTCCCACCTTTTCGAGCGACACCGGCAGCGGCAGGGGATCGACCGCCAAGCTGTTCAGGTAAAGCGTTGCCAGCGCGGTCAGGCCGGCAAACGCCCGCGCCGGCAGGCTGCTCAACTCGTTGCTGTTCAGCTCGAGCAGTTCCAGCGCGGCCAGGCCGGCAAAGATGCCCTCCGGCAGGCTGCTCAACTCGTTGCTGTTCAGCTCGAGCCATTCCAGCGCGCGGCCGCAAAGATGCCCTCCGGCAGGCTGCTCAACTCGTTGCTGTTCAGCTCGAGCCGTTCCAGCGCGGTCAGGCCGGCAAAGATGCCCTCCGGCAGGCTGCTCAACTGCGCGTTCTCGGCCAGGTAGAGCCGTTCCAGCGCGGTCAGGCCGGCAAAGATGCCCTCCGGCAGGCTGCTCAACTGCGCGTTGCCGAACACGGCGAGCGCTTCCAGCGCGGTCAGCCCCGAGAAGTCGCCCGGCTTCAGCGAGGTGATTCCCGTGTTGGACACCTGCAGGTAAACCGTGATGGTGGCCAGATCGTCGTCGTCGACGTTCGTGCAGTCCGTGTCGCCAAGCTCCGCGAGAATGGCGTCCCGGACCTCCGGCGTCCGCTCGCAGAACCCGACGTCCAGGTCATTCACCGTCACGGTGATGGTCTGCTCGGCCGTCAGCGCGCGCGCATCCGTGCCGCCGGTGGCGGTGACGGTCACGAGGTACTCGTTGTCGCCCGCGGCGTTGGGCGGCTCCATGCTCAGCACGTCGGCGGGACTCTCGTAGTCGGGGGCGGTCCGGAAGCTCAGCTCTCCGCTCATCGCGTCGATCGCAAACTGCGCCAGGTCCGCGCCGCCGCTGAGCGCGTAGCTCACCTCATCCTGGGCGTCGGCATCGGTGGCCTCCACGGTGCCCACCGCGGTCTGGTTCTCGTTCGCCGAGAACGACGCGGCGCTCGTGAACTGCGGCGCGGCGTTGGACCCCGCCCGCGTCACCTTCAGCGTGTAGGTCCGCGTCGCGTTCCCGTCCGCGGACGTCACCTTGATCTTGATCGTGTTCGCCCCCACCTCCAGGTTCACCTGGTGGCCGTCGGTGCCGGGGTCCGCGTCGGCAAGCACCATGTCGTCGGCGTCCAGGACCTCGACCATCGCCGCGTCGTCGGCCGGCGGGGCGCGGAGCGTGACCGAGGTCACGTCGTCGTCCACGGACGCGCTGTACTCCGTCACGCCGGCATCGAACGTCTCCAACAGAGCGATCCCAACAAGCGACAGGCCGCTCAGCGTCGCGTCCATCGACGCGGGTTCGTCGTCGTCGGTGATCGTGATCGTTTGCGCCTCGCCGAGCTCTTCGCCGTCCCGGGTGGCGGTGACCTGGATCTCTTCGGCGTCGTCGTCGTCCGCGTCGTCCACCGCGGTGATCGTCGCCGTGACCGTGCTTTCGCCCACCGCCAGGGTGAGCTGGTAAGGCGAGGTGAGCGCGTCCCCGTTCGCGTCGGCGACCGTGAAGTCGGTCCCCACGGTCGCCGACCCGCCCTCGAAATCGAGCTCGATCGTCTGCGCTGCCGCGAACGTGACCCCACCGGTGCTCACCGTCACCGTCGCGCTCCCGCCGGCCTCCGCGATCTCCGCCGGATCGACGCTCACCGTCCACGCCGGCACGTCGTCGTCGGTGATGGTCACCGTCACGGGATCCCCGAAGGTCACGTGCGGCGGGGTCACGGACCTTTCGGCCAACTCCAGGACCAGGGTCTCACTGTCCTCCACCACCTGGTCATCGAGGATGGTAAGCATGAGGGTCGCCTTTCCCGCGTAGCGGGCGCCGCCGTCCACCAGGGCAAAGTCCGCCGCCGCGATCGAGACCTCTTCGGTGAGCGGCGTGAAGTCGTCGCCCCCCGTCGCGGTGACCGAGCGGGTGACCACGATGAAGGGCACCGCGTCTGCCGGTGCGCGCGGGTGCCCGGTCGTGGCCGTGATCGTGACCATGAGCGTGCCCGCGTCCTCGACCACCGTCGCGTCGTCCGCCGCCACCGTGATCGGCGACGGGTCGTCGTCGATCACCGTGACCGTCGCGCCGGCGTCGTCCGCCGATAGCTCATAGCCGGTCCCGGCCTGCACCGTCGCGGTGATGCGTCCGGCAGCCTCCGCCGCGTCTGCCAGCATCTCAAACACCGCGTCGTCCGCCGTATCCACGCTCAGCGCCTGCTGCGTCTCGCCCGCGCCAAACGCCACGGTCACCGCCGCGGTGTAATCGCCCGGCGTGGCGAGCACCGAACCCTCCGCGGTTACCAATACCGACACCATCAGGCCGGCCGCCGGTGCCGCCCTGGACAGCGTCAGCGTGAACTGCGCCGGGTCGCCTTCGTCCACCGCCTCGGCAACCGCCGCGATCGACACCACCGGCAGCGCCTCCAGCACCTCCAGCGGCAGGTCGCCGACTTTCTGCAGGACATAGCCGTCGTGGTTGTCGGGCAGCCCCGCAAGCGTGCCGATGTCGACGGTGACGGCCTCGATCGTCCCGCTGGTGCGGGTGACGGTAACGGATGCACTCTCCACGGCCCCGAGCGGAATCGTCACCGTCGTCGCCCCACCCTCGATCGCGCCGTTCGCGACCGTGACCGGCAGCACCAGCGCGAACGGCGCGCCGGTGGGCGCGACCGCCTTGAACCCGCTGTCTCCCACCTTCTCCAGCGACACCGGCATCGGCAGAGGATCGACCGCGTTGCTTCCCAGGTCGAGCTGTGTCAGCGCGGTCAGGCCGGCAAAGATGCCGTCCGGCAGGCTGCTCAACTGGTTGCTGTTCAGGTTGAGCTGTGTCAGCGCGGTCAGGCCGGCAAAGACCCCCGACGGCAGGCTGCTCAACTGTGGGTTGTTGTCCAGGAGAAGCGTCTCCAGCGCCGTCAACCCCGCAAAGACCCCCGACGGCAGGCTGCTCAACTGCGTGTTGGACAGGTTGAGCTCCACCAGCGCGTCCAGGCCCGAAAAGACGCCGTCCGGCAGGCTGCTCAACCCCGTGTTGGACAGCCTGAGCTCCGTCAGCGCGTTCAGGCCCGCAAAGATGCCGTCCGGCAGGCTGCTCAACCCCGTGTCGTTAAGGTAGAGCACGCGCAGCGCGCTCAGGCCCGAAAAGACGCCCGCCGGCAGGCTGCTCAACTGCGGGTTGTTGAACAGGCTGAGCCCTTCCAGCGCGGTCAGGTCGGCAAAGATGCCGTGCGGCAGGCTGCTCAACTGGTTGTCGTGCAGGCCGAGCCCCGTCAGCGCGGTCAGACCCGAGAAATCGCCCGACTGCAGCGACGTGATCCCTTCGCCGGACAGATCCGGGAAATCAGTGACGGTGGCCAGCTCATCGGTGCCGACATTCCCGCAGTTGTCCACGCCGGTCAACGCCGCGAGAATGGCGTCCCGGACCTGCGGCGTGCGCTCGCAGAACCCGCCGACCACATCCTGCACCGTCACGGTGATGGTCTGCATGACCGTCAGCGTGCGGTCGCCCGTGCCACTGATGGCGCTAACGGTCACGATGTACTCGTTGTTGTCCGCCTCATTGGCCGGGTCCGTGCTGGCGACATCGGCGGGATTCTCGTGATCGGGTGCAGTCCGGAAGCTCAGCACACCGCTCATCGCGTCAATCTGGAACTGCGCGATGTCCACGCCACCCGTGATCGCATAGCTGACCTCATCACCGGCATCGGCATCCGTGGCCGCCACCGTGCCGACGATCGTCTCGTTCTCCTCCACCGAAAACGACGCGGCACTCTTGAACTCCGGCGCGACGTTGGCTGCTTCCACCTCCAGCGGCAGGCCGCCGGCTTTCCGCAGGGTATAGCCCTGGTGGCCGTCGGGCAGCCTCGGCAGGGTGCCGATATCGGCAGTGACGGCCTCGGTCGTCCCGCTCGTGCGCGCGACGGTCACCGCCGCGCTCTCCACGTCCCCGGCCGCAATCGTCACCGTCGTCGCCCCGCGCTCGATCGTGCCGTTCGTGACCGTGACCGGCAGCACCAGCGTGAACGGCGCGCCGGTGGGAGCGATCGCCTTGAACCCGCTGTCTCCCACCTTCTCCAGCGACACCACAATCGGTAAGGGATCGACCCTGTTGCCTCTCAGGTCGAGCCGTTGCAGCGCGGTCAAGCCGGAAAAGATACCCGCCGGCAGGCTGCTCAAGTCGGTGTGAGACAGGTTGAGATCCGTCAGCGCGGTCAGGCTGAAAAACAGGTCCGAATTCAGGCTGTTCAACGGGTTGTAAGACAGGTTGAGATCTGTCAGCGCGGTCAGGCTGGAAAACACCCCCACCGGCAGGCTGCTCAACCCCGTGTTGTTGGTCAGGTCGAGCCGTTGCAGCGCGTCCAGGCCGGAAAACACCCCCGCCGGCAGGCTGCTCAACCCCGTGTCGTTCAGGTCGAGCGTTTCCAGCGCGTCCAGGCCGGAAAACACCCCCACCGGCAGGCTGCTCAACCCCGCGTTGTAGGCCAGGTCGAGCGTTTCCAGCGCGTCCAGGCCGGAAAACACCCCCGCCGGCAGGCTGCTCAACCCCGTCTCGCTCAGGTCGAGCGTTTCCAGCGCGGTCAAGCCGGAAAACACCCCGTCCGGCAGGCTGTTCAAGTACACGTTGCCCTTCAGGTCGAGCTGTTGCAGCGCGGTCAGACCCGAGAAATCGCCAAATCTCAGCGATGGGATCTCCTGGTTGGACAGATCAAGGATGCCCGAGACGGTGGCCAGATCCTCGCTGCCGACACGCCCGCAGTTAGTCTCGCCCAGCTTCGCGAGAATGGCGTCCCGGACCTGCTGCGTGCGCCCGCAGAAATCTTCGGCCGCGTCATTCACGGTCACGTAGATGGTCCGGTCGACCATCAGCGCGCGGTCGCCGGTACCGCCGGTAGCGGTGACGATCACGACGTATTGGTTGTCGCCATCGGCGTCGTCGGGATTCTCGAAATCGGGTGCGGTCGTGAAACTCAGCACACCGCTGGTCGGGCCGATCTGGAACCGCTCCTGGTCTGCGCCGCCGGTGATCGCATAGCTCACCGCATCGCCGTCGGGATCTATGGCCTCCACCGTGGTGACGGTTGTCTGGTTCTCGCCCACTTCAAATGATACGAAACCCGTGAATTCCGGCGGGACGTTGCCCTCCGCCGGCAGAATCTCCAGCGGCAGGGCGGATTTCTGCAGGACATAACCATGGTGGCCGCTGGCCAGCGTCGGCAGGGTGCCGATATCCGCGGTGACGGCCCCGCTCGTGCCGCTCGTGCGCGCGACGGTCACCGCCGCGCTCTCCACGTCCCCGAGCGAAATCGTGACCGTCGTCGCGTCGCCCTCGATCGCGCCATTCATGACCGTGATCGGCAAGACCATTTCGAACGGCGCGCCGGTGGGCGCAACCGCCTTGAACCCGCTGTCTCCCACCTTTTCCAGCGACACCGGAATTGGCAGGGGATTGACCCCGTTGCCGCTCAGGTTGAGATCTCTCAGCGCGGTCAGGCCGGAAAAGATACCCGCCGGCAGGCTCTCCAACTGGTTCCTGGACAGGTCGAGCGTTCTCAGCGCGGTCAGGCCGGAAAAGATACCCGCCGGCAGGCTCTCCATCTGCATGTTGGATATTTGGAGCGATGTCAGCGCAGTCAGGCCGGAAAAGATACCCGCCGGCAGGCTGCGCAACTGCGTGTTGCCTTCCAGACCGAGCAGTGTCAGCGCGGTCAGGCCGGAAAAGATACCCTCCGGCAGGCTGCGCAACCGCGTGTTGTCTCCCAGGTCGAGCAGTGTCAGCCCGGTCAGGCCGGAAAAGATATCCTCCGGCAGGCTCTCCAACTGGTTGTTGGACAGGAAGAGCTGTGTCAGCCCGGTCAGGCCATAGAGATCGTCCGATTTCAGCGATGTGATCTCCTGGCGGGACAGACTAAGGGAACCCGTAATGGAGGCCAGCTCAGCTTCGAAGACATTCCCGCAGTCCGTCTCGCCCAGCTTTGCGAGAATGGCGTCCCGGACCTGCTCCGTGCGCTCGCAGATGCCAATCGCCGGCAGCACCTCCAGCGGCAGGGCGGATTTCTGCAGGACATAGCCATCGTGGCCGCTGGGCAGCCCCGGCAGGGTGCCGATATCCGCGGTGACGGCCCCGAGCGTACCGGGCGTGCGCACGACAGTCACCACCGCGCTCTCCACGGCCCCGACCGGAATCCTGACCGTCGTCGCCCCGCTCTCTATCGTGCCGTTTTCGACCGTGACCGGCACGTTCATCGCGAACGGCGCGCCAGTGAGCGCGACCGCCCTGAACCCACTCTCTCCCACCTTTTCCAGCGACACCTCAATCGTTGGATCAACCGTATTTCCCCTCAGGGTGAGCGTTGTCAGCGCGGTCAGGCCGAAAAAGATACCCTCCGGCAGGCTCTCCAACTGATTGTTGTACAGGGTGATCCCTGTCAGCGCAGTCAGACCCGAAAAGATGCCCGCCGGCAGGCTCTCCAACTGATTGTTGTACAGGGTGATCCCTGTCAGCGCAGTCAGACCCGAAAAGATGCCCGCCGGCAGGCTCTCCAACTGATTTCGTTGCAGTTGGAGCGATGAACTCAGCGCGGTCAGATCCGAAAAGATGCCCTCCGGCAGGCTCTCCAACTGATTGTCGTACAGGGTGAGCTGTGTCAGCGCGGTCAGGCCGGAAAAGATGCCCTCCGGCAGGCTCTCCAACTGGTTGTTGTTCAGCCAGAGCCTTGTCAGCGCGGTCAGGCCATAGAAATCGTCCGATTGCAGCGAGGTGATCTGCTTGCCGACCAGATTTAGCGTACCCGAGACGGTGGCCAGCTCCTCGCTGCCGACATTCCCGCAGTCGGTCTCCCCCAGCTTCGCGAGAATGGCGTCCCGGACCTGCTCCGTGCGCTCGCAGAACTCGCCCAAGTCGTTATTCACGGTCACGGTGATCGTCTGTACGGCCATCAGCTCGCGGACACCCGTGCCACTGGTGGCGGTGACGGTCACGATGTATTCGTTGTTGAGATCGGCGTCGGCAGGAGCCTCGTAATTGGGTGCGGTCGTGAAACTCAGCACATCGGTCGTCGCGTCGATCTGGAACTGATCCATGTCCGCGCCGCCGGTGATCGCATAGCTGACCTCATCGCTGGCGTCCTCATCCGTGGCGACCACCATGCCCACGGTCGTCTCGTTCTCGTCCACCGCAAAGAATTCGGCGCTCGTGAACACCGGCGCATGATTGTTCGTCGGCAGCACCTCCAGCGGCAGGTCGTCGGCTTTCTGCAGGGCGTAGCCCTGGTGGCCGCCGGGCAGCCCCGGCAGGGTGCCGATATCCGCGGTGACGGCCCCGAGCGTACCGGGCGTGCGCACGACAGTCGCCACCGCGCTCTCCACGGCCCCAACCGGAATCCAGACCGTCGTCGCCCCGCTCTCTATCGTGCCGTTTTCGACCGTGACCGGCACGCTCATCCCGAACGGCACGCCGGTGGGTGCGACCGCCTTGAACCCGCTCTCTCCCACCTTTTCCAGCGACACCGGCAGCGGCAGGGGATTGACCAGTTGGTCTCTCAGGTCGAGTTTCGTCAGTTCGTTGTGTAGGCCGGCGAACATGCCGTCGGGCAGGCTGCTCCACGCACCATTTCTCATATTGATCTCTGTCAGCGCGGGCAGGTCCGCAAAGATGCCATACGGCAGGGTGAGCCTCGGGTTTTCACGCAAGAGGATTGCTGTCACCGAGTTCAGGCCCTCGAAATCGCCCGATTGCAGCGATTGGATATCCTGGCCGGACAGACTCAGCGTACCGAAACGATCCAGATCATCGGCGAGGACATTCGCGCAGTCACCGTGAATGTTGAAAAATATAGCTAAAAATTCGAGAATGTAATCCCTGACCAGCGGCGTGCGGTTGCAGATGTTGATGGTCTGCAGCGGCTCCGGCACCTCCAGCGGCAGGTCGGCGGCTCTCTTCTTCAGGACGTAGCCCCGGTGGTAGGTGGGCAGCGCCGGCAGGGTGCCGATATCGGCAGTGACGGCGTCGGTCGTACCGCTGGTGCGCGCGACGGTCACCGCCGCGCTCCTCACATCCCCGGCCGGAATCGTGACTGTCGTCGCCCCGCCCACAATCGTGCCGTTTTCGACCATGACCGGCAGCACCAGCTCGAACGGCGCGCCGGTGGGCGCGACTGCCCTGAACCCGCTCCCTCCCCTCCTTTCCAGCGACACCTCAATCGGCATGGGATTGACCGCGTTGTTGTTCAGGATGAGCGTTGCCAGCGTGGTCAGCCCGGAAAACACTCCCGCCGGCAAGTTGCTCAACAGGTTGTTGTCCAGGTAGAGATCTCTCAGCCCGGTCAGGTCAGAGAAAATATCCTCCGGCAGGTTGGCCAACTGGTTGTTGCTCAGGTCAAGCACTGTCAGCGCAGTCAGGCCCGAGAAATCGCCCGATCTCAGCGATGTGATCCCTCCGGACAGACTCATGGAAGTGACGGTGGCCAGATCAGCGACGGAGACACTCCCGCAGTTAGTCTCGTCCAGCTCTGCGAGAATGGCCAACCAGACCTGCTGCGTCCGTCCGCAGATGTTGGTGGTCTGCGCCTGCGCGGCCATCGGCGCGGCCAGCAGGGCGACGAACGCCAACAACAGGCCCGCTGCGCGCGGAAGGGTGCGGCGGGTTCGCGCTCCGCAGGCCGTGGCGGCCGATGGCTCGGACGGAGGCGGTGAGCTCAGGCAATCGCCGGTGCGCCGCGCCCGGCGTACGGCGTTCATCGCGCGAGCGCTCGCGCCAATTGGGGGGGGGGGGGGGTAAAGCTATGTCAGTAAAGGATTTATTGAATATTGCGACGAAGCTCTCATGCCGTGGAGAACGCGATGCCATGCCACGGGCGCCGGCAGGCGTCAGCCCAACGGTCGGCGCGGTGGAGCCGCACAAGCCTTGCAGTCGCGACTTGATCCTCCGACACCGCAATACAGTGCCCGGTCGCACGGTGCCCGGTCGTAGGGTCCTCTTCACGCCTGAACACATAACACTTCGTCCGACGACGTTCCGACTACTGGTATACCGACATTAGATACGCTGTCAATCCCTCATTTGTGGTATTATTACTCTCAATTATGATACGAGTACCGATAGAATCGGCGCGTGGCGGTCGTGCCCCGGTACGGCTGCGGTTGTGCGCCGGTGATCAAGGGACATCCGTTACGTTGACCGTCCTCGCGCTGGGCGCGCCCAGCGAGTAGTCGTGAGCGAACGCGGGGTTGATCACTACCCGGACGGTCCGACGCATCTCGACCTCCTCAGTGTTTGGCACCATTATTTGCGGGTGGATATCCACCGTCGTATCCGAAGCATCGAACCTGAACGCCACGTTGCCGATATTCGTTATTTTTTCGCCTCCAGGCACGCCGACGTCTTCCACGATGTCGAGCGCATAGACGCCGCCATCTTGCTGCGTGCTCGGAGCGCCATCGATCGCCAGCACGATCTTCAAGGAACCGCCTTCCTCCACCGTCGACGGCGTAACGCTGGCAAGGCTTACGGTGACAGTGGTCGGCGGTCCGGTGCCGTCATTGTCCGTCACCGTCACGTTGGCCGAGCTTGGCACGCCGACCGCGTAGCCGGTGCCGGCGTTCAGCGTGGCAGTTACGGTCCTGTTGGACTCCTCCGTGGTGTCGTCGATCGTGTTCGCGGTCAGCGTCGCCGTTCCTGTCGTAGTGATCGTCAGGCTTGTCGGCTGCGATCCATCGAGAAAGCCGCCGGGGTCAGACCACGAGACGGTGACCTCCAGATCCGCCGTGGGCGCCGGCGTCGCCGTCACCGTGAACTGCACCGCCGTGCCCTCGGTGACCTGACTCGCGCCCGCCGGCGAGATCGTCACCTCGGGATCGCCGTCATTGTCACGTACCGTCACCCTGGCCGAACCAGGGCTGAGCGTGTACCCGCTCCCGTCCGGCAAGGACAACATGGCCGTCACGGTGCTGTTGGACTCCTCCGTGGTGTCGTCGATCGTGTTCGCCGTCAGCGTCGCCGTTCCTGTCGTAGTGATCGTCAGGCTTGTCGGCTGCGATCCATCGAGAAAGCCGCCGGGGTCAGACCACGAGACGGTGACCTCCAGATCCGCCGTGGGCGCCGGCGTCGCCGTCACCGTGAACTGCACCGCCGTGCCCTCGGTGACCTGACTCGCGCCCGCCCGCGAGATCGTCACCTCGGGATCGCCGTCATTGTCACGTACCGTCACCCTGGCCGAAACAGGGCTGAGCGTGTACCCGCTCCCGTCCGGCAAGGACAACATGGCCGTCACGGTGCTGTTGGACTCCTCCGTGGTGTCGTCGATCGTGTTCGCCGTCAGCGTCGCCGTTCCTGTCGTAGTGATCGTCAGGCTTGTCGGCTGCGATCCATCGAGAAAGCCGCCGGGGTCAATCCACGAGACGGTGACCTCCAGATCCGCCGTGGGCGCAGGATTCGCCCGCACCGTGAATCGCACGGCTTCGCCCTCGATCACCGAGCTGTCGACCGCCGAGATCGTCACCGTCGGCTGATCCGGGACATCGCCGCCGTCATCGCCATCGCCGCCGCCATCGCCGCCGTCATCGTCATCGTCATCGTCATCGTCGGTCACCGTCACGGTGGCCTCGCGCGGCGCGCCGACGGTGTATCCGCTACCGTCGCGCACGGTGGCGGTCACCACGCTGTCGGGTTCGTCCGCGCCGTCGTCGACCGTGCCCACCGTCAGCGTCGCCGAGGTAGCTCCGGCCGCGATCGTCACCGCCGACGGCGAGGTTGCCAGCGTGTCGCCGGACTCGGTCACCGTCAGGCTCACGACCAGGTCCGCCGCCGGCGCCGGCTGCGCCTGTATGATGAATTGCGCGGCCTCACCCTCGGAAAGGGTGCCTGGGCCGTCGCGCTCGATCGTCACGACCGGCGCTCCCGGCAGCGGGCCGCCGCATCCGGTCCACACCAGCATGACGAGGCACGACAGCGGTATCCAGCATGCCCACCAGCGGACCGGTCGCGATTTCGCAGCCAAGTATTCGTTCATCATGTTCCTCAAAACTCCGTCTACCTGTCGATGAAGTGTACCAAAGAACCTCGTTCCTGACATTGATTGTCGGACGATAAGGCGGCCTGAAACGATTTTTCTTGACGATTCCTTGACGATTTTCTCGACGATTGTGCATCACTATACCCAATATGAGCAGCTATATATCAATACCGACATGATTGAGGACCGGTCTGTGGTGCGGCGCTGTCAGGTCGAGATCGGGCAGGTCGAGATCGGGCAGGTCGAGATCGGGCAGGTCGAGATCGGGCAGGTCGAGATCGGGCAGGTCGAGATCGGGCGCAGGGCGTGGCGCCGATCCGCTCCCGATGGATTCGGCACCTGCGAAGACGGCGCCCACCGGGAGCGGCTCACCGTCGCCTGCGCCGAGGCCGGCATCTCGGTCGTGCCGGTGCCCTTCGTCCGGCATCCGTGGGCCGGCCGCGATCTCGGGCCGGCACCCCCGCGAAAAAGCCGAGCCCCCAGGCGAGGTGGATGGTGGCCGCCACCAGCGGCAGCAGCACCACCGCGGGGCAACGGCGGCGAACGCCGATCGCGGCCGCCCCGGCGAGCAGCAGCAGGCAGTAGGCGAGCGGGGTGGCGGCCGCGGCCCCCAGCAGCGCAGTGGCGGCCGCCGGCGCGGGCGTGTGGGTCGGGACGCCGGCGGCGATCAGGCGCCCGGCCACTGCCAGCACGGTCACTGCCAGCCCGGCCACTGCCAGCACGGCCGACGCGCCCAGCGCCGCCAGCAGCAGCGGAGCGGCCAGTTGCCGGGGCCGCCACGACCGGGGATGGCGGCAGAGCACCACCCGCTTCCAGCGGCCGTACTCGAAATACTGCCGCGCCAGCGCCGGCAGGCTGCCACGGGGCCGGTAGTCCACCACCAGGGCCGGATCGAACCATACCGTCTCCCCACGCTCCCGCAGCCGCCAATTCAGTTCGTAGTCCTCGTTGCGCAGCAGCGTCTCGTCGAACCCGCCTGCCGCGAGCAGCGGCCCGCGTCGGTAGACACCCGGGAACACGGTATCGACCGGCCCGGCAACGCCGCCGATGCGGTAGCGGGCGCCGCCGGCGGCCAGCGGCGTGGTCGTCGCCAACGCCACCGCCCGCTCGAACGCCGTGGCGCCCACCGGATTGACGCGCCCGCCCACGTTGGCCGCCCCGACGCGCAGCAGCGTGCCGACTGCCCGGGTCAGATAGCCCGCGGGAAATACGGCGTGCGCGTCGCAGCGCGCGATGATCGGATGCCGCGCGACCCGCAGCGCGCGGTTCAACCCGGTCGAGATGCCGCCCTCCGGGTTGGGGACCACGCGGACCTGCGGAAACCGGCGCCGCAGGAGGTCGGCGGTGGCCGGCGTCCGCGACCCGTCCGCGACGATCACCTCGGTCGCTGCGCGGTAGTCCTGGGCCAGCACCGACGCCAGGGTGGCCGGCAGCGTCGCATCGGCGTCGCGCGCCGGAATGATCACCGACACCGCGGGCGGGGCGGCCGGCGGCGCGCCCGAGCACGCCTCAGCGGCCACTTTCGTGGCGTTCGGCTGCCACCGTCAGCGGCGGCCACTCGATCCAGGGGCTGCACGCGCGTGGGAAGCGGCACGCCTTGATGCGGTAGCGGTAGGTCCCCGGCCGGCGCGCGGGCGGGATGAACGACGTGCGGCCGGGATCGTACGAATACAGCAGGACACGCCAGACACCGGGGACGGTCGACTCGGCCACCTGGTGGTACCCGGCGTTCGCCGACGGCCGCCAGAGCAGCTCGTGCCGGCCTCCGGAGAGGTGCCGGCCTCCGGAGAGGTGCGGGCCTCCGGAGAGGTGCGGGCCGTCGGCGAGGCGGCGGACGTCGAGGGCGCCCGGCGGGAGCAGCGCGCCGGGAAACACCGGCAGGTTCGGGGCGAGCGCGCGGGTACGCGCGCCGTAGCGGCGCGCGGCGGCGCCGTGCCCGGGGTCGGTCGCCGCCGCCGCGTGATACAGCCACGCGAGGCTGCGATAGATGCGCCAGCTCTCCGGCTCCGTGCGCTCCACCTCGTGCGCCTCCTGCTCCGCCCATGCGAGCAGTCGCCGGGCGCGGGCGCCGTCCTGCTCGCGCAGGCGCGGCCATTGCCGGCCAAGCTCGTTGAACAGCCACCAGCGGTAGGTGTTGGCGAGGGGTGGGAAGCGGTCGATGCCGGCATCCACGGACGGCGACAGCCGTGCGATGGCGGCCAGGACCCTCGTGTCCGCGGCGGCGGCGATGGTCTGGTTCACCGTGAGGCCGGCCGCCGCCACCGCCAGCGCCGCCGCGCCGAGTGCCACCCGCACGCCCGTGCGCCGCAACAGCGCCGACCAGGCGCGCGCCGGCGGCGCCGGCAGCCGCGGGCCGGCGGCGCCGGGGAACGCGACCGGTTCCAGCCCCACCACGTAGGCGAGCAGCACGATGGTCTGCAGCGAGCCCACGGTGGTGTCGAACAGGAACTGGCTCTGCACCCAGCCGCCCGCCAGCGCGGCGCCGGCGAACACCGCCAGCGCTCGCTCGCGCGGTTGCAGGCGTCGGGCGGCGCGCCAGAGGACCAGGAACGTCCACCACCACAGCGCCAGATAGGCGGCCAGGCCCACGGCGCCGGTGGTCGCGGCGACCTCGATGAGCTTGCCGTGGGCCTGGTCGTGGGGCTCGGCGGCGGTGGCGTACCCGGACGCGAAGCGGCCGAAGACGGTCACGAAGTTCCGCGGTCCCCAGCCCAGCAGCGGGCGCGCCCGGAACCCTTCCAGGCCGGTCTCCCAGGCGGCCAGGCGGCTCTGCACGGTCGGACGCTGCAGGTGGACACGGATGACGTAGCGAGCCGCCGCGTTGTCGAGCGCCAGCGTGGACGTGCGGCCGGGATCGACGAATCGGATGGCGAGCGCGGCCGTCGCCACGCCGAGCACGACCAGCAGGACCACCGCGATCCGGCGCGCGCGCCCGCGCGCTGCGAACGCGCCGGCGACGGTGAGCGCGCCGACGCCGGCGAACAGCCCCACGTACCCCCCGGCCGAGCCGGCGAGGGTCAGCCCCGCGAAGTGCAGCGCGGCGACCGCCGCCCACGGCACGGCGCCAATCCAGCGGGCACCCAGCCAGCGGGCACCCAGCCAGCGGGCACCCAGCAGGCCGCGCCCGCGTTCGGGGGGCGCCCCCGGCGCGGCGGCCGGCAGGCAGGCGCGCACGCCGAACCCCACGGCGACCAGCAGGTTGCCGAGCAGGTAGACGGCGAGGAAGGTCGGGTTGCCGAGCGGCCCGGCCAGACGCGCATGCTGCGCCTCCGGCAGCGCGCCGTAGAACGGCACGGGCACCTGCAGGTGGCGGGCGACGACCAGGCAGGCGACCGCCGAGGCGGCGGCCAGATTGGCGATGAGCAGAGCGCGCCGCTCGGGAGCGGTACGCAGCACCGATGCCACCACCACCGCGAACGCGAACCAGTGCGCGAGATCCAGGACGCCCTGCATCCGCTCGTACGTGGACCAGACGCTGCGCTGAAAGCTCACCCCGAAGCCGGCGGCCAGCAACGCTCCGCCGAGCCCGGCGGCGAGCAGGAGCAGCAGCCGCGAGCGCGGCGGCCGGTACGACGGCGTGGTCACCGCCAGCAGCACCCACAGCGCGAACACGACCTCGATCACCGATCGCGACCAGATCGCCTTGCCGACCACGAACGGGAAGATGGTGCCCGGGGTGACCACCAGCGGGGTGAGCAGGAGCAGGACGATGCCGCCGAGAATGCCGGCTCGCAACGCCTGCTCATGCCGGCGGGGCGCGGCCGTCGGCGATCCCTGCGGTGAGCTCGGGCCGGCGCGCCCGCGAGGGAGCCGAGCGCCCAGGCGAGATGGATGGCGCCCACCAGCCGCGCCCGCAGACCCACCTCGCGGCGCCTGCCGCTCGCGGCCGCGCCGGCGAGCGGCAGCACGCCGTAGTGGACGTTCCTGCATGTCGCTCCTATTTCCCTGCCTGACCGGCATGCCCAACCGGCGACTCGCGCGCAGGACGGCATGCGAACCGGCACGGCGATCGCCTCTCCATGCCGATACCCGTTGACGTTCCAAAACCGATATTAGTCATTACACATTTGATATAATGAGGGAGTTATCCACAGATTTGTGCACACTATCCACAACAGGAGACTCAACAACAGGAGACTCCATAACCGGAGACTCCATAACCGGAGACGTCTTTCATACGGAATCGCTCATCGGGTGCGGCATCCCCGCGTCGGAGCGCGCGGCGACCGGGCACGCCGTGTCAGCGCCGCGCCCGCATGGCCTTCTTCAGCCTTGTTACGACCGGCCGCGGCAGGACGTACCGGAGGGGACGCCCAACGTACGGATACAAAAACCTGCCAACCGCGTTGAGGCTGGGGTTCTCCTGCGTGTAGTTGGCCGCGCACGACAGGGGCAGCCCGGCGAACTCGCATAGCCGCTCCGGCGGGTCGCTCTCGATGTCGAAAACCAGCAGGCGCTCCGCCGGAACGGCGCTCAATACGTCGCGATGGAGCTCGGCCCACTGCCGGCGCCAGATGTCGGCGATCGCGTCGACGTCGGTGGTCCCGTAGTACCACTGCCGGAATGGCTCCTGATCGCCGATCGGGACCTGGCTCCGGCGCGTGCGAATCCAATGTTCCACCGGCCGGGTGTTGAGGATGTACTTCGAGTCCGGATAGTCCGCCATCATCCGGCGAACGTGCCTGAACCCCCAGAACCGTGCGAACGGCGGTGTGGACGAGACGTACTTCATGTCCGTGAACGCATCGTACCGGTGGTCGTATCCGGCCAGTATCGGTGCCCCGTCACGGACGTTCCGCTCCATGCGGCGACCCAACCGGCCGTCGTCGTAGTCGATACAGGGAATGCCGCTGCGGTTGAAGAATGCGCCGATGGAGGTGGTGCCGCATCCCGACATGCCGATCTGGAAGTACTTCGTCGCCATCACGCCCCCGCGCCCGCGCCGGCGCCCGCCCCGGCGCCCGCCCCGGCGGCCCATGTCGTTGCTGCCGGCCACATTCGCGTCAGCGGCGCAGGGTGGCGTGCGCCGTCAGGGTATGCCCGCGGGCAGCGCCGTGAGCCGGTACGACTCAGCGTCAAGACCATCTCCCCAGCAGCCCCAGCAGTCCCTGTCGCATCTCAATATTGATATGAATAGGAGGGCGATATCGCGCCTCGACACCGCGCCTCGACACCGCGCCTCGACATTGCATTGTGCGCTGCGATTCGCTGCTTCAGCGCCGTTTTATGCATCGCGTCAATCCAACCGAACCGCTCCGACAATGTCAAGCTCATCCGGTCAAGGGTAGTGTAGCAGTTTGAAATTCAGCCCTGATCGCGGCGAGGCTTGTACGGCCCGCGCGTCTTCGGGCGGCGCGCCTCGTAGTCCTCGTCGATGAGCTGCACGAGGTCCTTGAAGCTCATCGGTCGGTCGGTCAGCCGCGCGGCCATCGCCGGAGTGACCTGGTTATTGTTCTTCGTCCGGACGGCCGAGTGCGGGCGGATGAAGTTGTAGTAGAAGGCGTACAGCGCAAACGCGGCCGTGTGGTTCTCCAGCTTCTTCGAGAACGCATTCGTGAGCCGCGTGTACCGGCTGACCGACATGCGGATTGTCAGGTTGTTCCGCTCGACGTAGCTGGTGTTCGCCTTGCTGAGATCAGGTCGCCCGCTCACGTGGACGACGTGCGTGCCCGTGCACTCCCCAGGGCTGTACCGGGCCTTCGCGGACCGATCCGCGTCCATCGGACTCCCGTAGTGCTTGAAGAGCTGCGCGTAGTCGATGTCTCCGCCGTATGCGGCGTCGACCGCGTCGATGTAGGCCCGGTGGCCGTCCGAGGTCAGGTGGATGCGGTGCGGGATGCGCTCGCGCAGCTCGTCCAGCAGATCCAGCGCCGTTTCGGACGTGCGGTGCCACTCCCGGCTCGGCGTTCGGCGGCCTCAATCTCTACCCGACGGTCCTCATGTGACGTCCTTCCACACGAATTCCTGATTTCTCATTCCTGGTACGCTACCGCCCCGTTCAGATGGCGTCTGCGTGCACCGCCGACCGTTTCGGCGCCGAAACAGCGGCACCGTCCGCGGGTGCCGTGCTCTCCGGACCGCGAGCCGCGTAGCCGGAATATCGCGTGGATCCGGGGGTTGACCCATTCATATATGGTGTGCACACTCCACTTGGGAGGCTCATCCATGAAGCGACCGATGCGACCGCGGGACCCCGTGCAGCTCGCGAAGCTGGTGGTCGACATGGCGACCGGCGAAGTCCCGAACGACAAAGAACAGGTGCTGGCCGCTATGGCCGATGAGCAAGGCGAGCTCACCGGACGCGCCAAGAGCGCCAAGGCACGGGCCGCCAGCCAGACGCTGGAACGGCGTTCGGAGATCGCCCGCCGAGCCGCAATAGCGCGCTGGGGGGTAAAGGTGGTAGCCGCCTATGGCGGAGACGAGCGTCAATCCGCGCTTTCGCTTCCTATACACCGGCTTCTTCGTAACAATATACATAGTAGGCATTTGTCTATTCGTCAAGTCAGACTCGTTGGTCACCGATATGGCTGCTCTCTCAGTCATGGCAGCCGGTATCAGCTTCGTATCTACCGAATTGGTGGAGGTGTTTGTCATGCTGTATGAGGCGTACAAGGAACTGCGCAACAAGCGCCTTGAGAGGGTCCGTCAGCAGGGCGTCCAGCAAGGCGTCCAGCAGGGCGTCCAGCAAGGCGTTCAGCAGGAGCGCGAGCGGGTGCAAAGAACGGGCGAACTGATTCCGCCTGAGAGTCAGACCAGCAATAAGAGCGAAAAGGAATCTACGCAAAACACGTAACCACCAATTCAGGCACATAGAGCTTGACAAGCCCGTTCAAACTGACCTAGACCGCGTGCTGCGGAATCTGCCGTGCGAGCGCATCCAGGTCGATGAGGCTTGATGCTCGTCAAGCAGTACGGCAACCATCCGTTCGTGCACAAAGTCAAAGCGTCCCGGTGGCGCGTCCAGTTCCAGCCGAACGGCGTCTGCGTCACGATACCCTCTACGCCATGGCACGACATCTTCATCCGTGTTCTTCCGCCTGACTAGGTTCCGGATAGCGCTCCATGTCTCGCTACTTCGAGCCTGCTCAACGGTTTCTATTTCACGAACAATCCAGCGATGGACGTCTTTGAGAGAAGGTACCTGAGCGGTCGTCAACGCGGGTCTTCAGGAATGCGTGTGGAAGGACGTCACATGAGGACCGTCGGGTAGAGATCGAGGCCGCCGAAAACGCCGAGCCGGAAGTGGCAGCGCACGGTGTCCCGCAGCAGGACGCCGCGGAGGAGTCGACGACCTCCGCCGCGGCGAGGTTCACGGTTCCGTACTCCTGAACGCGGCCGGCGGCATTGCGGCACGCGCACCGGCGCCAAGAAAATCGAGAAATCGTGCCGCGGGGACTTGACGGGGTTTAGCGCTTGCGAGGTCGCCCGCCACCGCACGTTCCAGCCCCTTCCGGCCTCCGAAAAGCTCACGTGTCCCTGCGGCTGCACGGCACCCGGCTCAGCACGCGCTGCGCGCAGATTCATTGCCGGTCCTGGACGATGAGAAGACGTGTATCTAAAAACCGGTAGTATATTTACGGCATGAAGACCGCACCTCTCACCACCGCCACCCGGCCCCCGATTACCTCCACCGTCGGTGCCCTCTCCGACCGCGAACTACTGCGGGAGACCAGGAACCTGGTCCGCCACGAACGGCACCTGCAGGGCGCCGTCATCGACCACTTGGCCGAGATCGGGGCGCGCGGCCTGTATCTGCAGCGAGGCTTCTCCAGCCTGTTCGACTACGCGGTGCGCGAGCTCGGCTACAGCGACGCGGCCGCCGCTCGGCGCATCGGCGCCATGCGGCTGTGCGCCGATCAACCGCACGCGCGGGAGGGGTTGCGCGACGGCTCGCTGACGCTGAGCGCCGCCGCCGAGTTGCAGTGGGCGTTCGACCGGCAGCGGCGCCGCGGGTCGATCTCCGGCACCGCTGCGATCGCACCGGCGGGGTCGGCGGCGGCGGGGTCGGCGGCAGACTTCGCGCCGGCCGTACCGTTGCCCCCTGCCGAGCCGGAGCCGCCGCTGGTGCTGGATGCGGCGGGGCGGCAGAAGCTGGTGGAGGATGCAGCCGGCAAGAGCGCCCGGCAGGTCCGCCAGATGCTGGCCGACGTGGACCCGGAGCTGGCGCCGCCGGCCGACCGGGTGCGCCCGCTCGGCGACGGCCGCTACGAGCTGAAGGCGATCATCGACGCGGAGTGCCAGCAGGGGCTGGAGCAGCTCCGGGGGCTGCTCTCGCACGTGGACCCGCGCATGACGCTGGGGCAGCTCGTCGGACGCCTGGTCAAGGAGGGGCTCCACCGCCACGACCCGAGCCGGCCACCGCGCCGAGCGCGCAGCGGCAGTCGGCCCGCAGACGCGCAGGCAAACGCCCCGCGAACTCCGACGTCGGAGCACGCGCAACCGAACAGCGCTCCGGCGTCGAAGCACGCCGCGCGTCCGGCGATCCCCGCCGCCGCCGAGCACCCAGGAGGAGACGGCCCGCCGAACCGCTACCGGGGCGAAGCCGACGGGCGCCGCCACTCCGGCGTCGAAGTCATGCGATTCGGGCCGCGCGATTCCGGCGGCTGTCAGAAGACAGGTGTGGCAACGCGACGGCGGGCGGCTGCAGCCACGTCGATGCACAGACCGGGCGCCGGTGCAACTCGACGCATCTGATCGAGATCGACCACATCGTCCCGCATGCGCTGGGCGGCGGCGCCGATCCTCGAAACCTCAGACTTCCGTGTGGCGCCCCATCACCGCCACCGGCACGCGCATGGCAGGTCACCGCGTGAGCCTGCACCGTGACTCGGTCGGTCTCACCCACACGAAACCCGGAAGACCCGCCAACGCTTCTTCGCGAAGTGCTGGATCAGTATGATTCCACACTCGTGATACTTGCTCGGCTGTTTCCGCGTCTGTGGCAAATGGATCCAGCCCCATGAGCGGGTCGTGTCTCACTTTGAAATATAGATATCTTTCTGCGCAGGCTCGGTGCGGCGCTTCCGGTAGGTCTTCGGGCGCCGCGGCTTCGGTGCCCGCGCATCGATCAATCTGACGATCCACTCGGCGTCCCGGAACGTCGTTTCGATCCCCGCCTCCATCGCCGGCGTCACCCGGTGCGCCTTGTGCTGGCGGCGGAAGTTGTAGTGCAGGAAGTAGAACGACAGCATCGCGCAGTGGTTCTCCAGCTTCTTGGAGAACGCGTTGGTCAACCGCGTGAACCGGCGGACGCTCCCCTCTCACGGCAGCAACTTCAACGGCGGCTGACCGTCGTCGATCTTGCGTTCGAGCGCGTCGAACCGCGCGGAAGTACCGGTGGCCAACGCCTGTATCAGTTCGACAGCTTGGCCGATCTGCTTGTCGACGGCATCGAACCGTCGGTCCATGTCGGCCTTCATCTCGCTGATGCTGGCCTTCATATCGTCGAACGCCGTCTTCGTCTCAGCGTCCATTCGGCGGGGGGTGAACACCCATAGACGCTCACTTGCTCGGACGTCACACTCGAAACACTCCGATGACTGAGGTGGACAGCGACGAGGCGGCTCATGCAACGCTCGGTTGCTCGCGATTCGCTTTCGCAGAAACCCTCCGTAGCGCCGGTCCCCTTGGGCAACGCCCGCCCCTACCGGGCTCAGTTCCCTGACGAACATCCCTCGGCAAAGCGTCGGCCAACCACCTGCCTGCCCCGCCACCCGGAAGGGCACCCCGCAGGTGCCGCCTGGCTGGGCTACGAGCCGGCGCGGCCCACGCGGGCGAGGAAGTCGGCGGTCGCGGCGCAGTCGACGATCCATTCCCCGCGACGGCGCGACGGTCCGTGGCCGTCACTCCGGCGGACGCCGCCGCCAGCCGCTCCGCCGACGCGCCACGCGCCGTACATTCGCTTCAGTCCGCGGCCTCCAACAGCCGCCGAAATGCCTCAAGATCAGCTACCTGTATCGCCGCACGATGCAACTGCTTGAGGCGCTGCACGTCGCCGCCGATGGCCTCCAGGTGGACCGCTAACGGGTGCGCCACGCCGGCACCAAAGCGCAGCTCCAACACTTCCCGGATACTTTCCAGGAGCCCCTGCTCAATGCCCTGCTCGATGCCTTGCTCCAGGATTTCCGCTCCCCAGCGATCAATCTTCTCCGCCAACACTGCGCTTACCTCCTCGTACTCGCGGATCGATGGCAACTGCACGCCCCACTTCCGTCCCATGGCGCCCAGCCACAGGTCGAAGGTCATGGCCAGCCCCGGCTCTCCCTCCGCGGCCAGCCACTGCCCCAACTCCCGCACCAGCTCCGGCAACGCCCCGGCGTGCGCACTCTGCTCCACTTCCGCCATCCACGTCAGCAGGTTCGGCCGCGGCAGATCATCGCTCGCCACCGCCACCAGATCAACCACCTCGTAACTCAGCGCGAGCTGCGCCGCACCGTCCTGCTCCGTCCTCGCCACCAGCCCCGCCAGCGTCAGCGGCGCGTCCCACCGGGTATCGCCATTGTACACCACCACGTGCAGCACCGGGTCGGCCGTGGCGCCCTTGCTCCACCGCGTGCGGTCGCGGTACAGCCGCTGGTACAGCAGGCTGGTGTAGTTGAGGAACCGCAGCGGCATCGAGTAGTCCACGCTGGACTGATGCTCGATCACCAGGTGCAGCGTCTGCATGCCGCCGCGCCCGTCGCTCCGGTCGATCGACCAGACCACGTCATCGTGCCGCCGGCGCAGTTCGTCGGTGATGTGCTCGGTGCGGCCTTCGCTCAGGCTGGCGAAGTCGAGCGCGTCGGCCCATCCCGCGGGGCGCTTGGGAGCGATGAACCCGATCAGCAGGTCCTTGACGATGCGTTCGTGGTTGAGCAGGCGTTTGTAGGAGGGGTCGTCCATGAGTCTCCGTCGGTGGCCGCGCCGGCGCCATGACGCCGTGGTGTTCGGGAGCGGATTCTAACCTGACCAGTTGCGGGACGGTAAGCGCGGCGGCGTCCGGCGAGTCCTCGTCCTCTACCTGGCCGCTGCCGATGTCTACCATCAGCTTCGCGAGCTGATTCGGGTCTCTGGGCCGCTTCCTCATGGCCATGGGCGTGAATCCTCCTACTCACTTGATGCCCAAGGAGATGACGGCAGTCTCGGTCAGGATCATCATGACTCGAAGCCCGAGCAATCGCCCCTCGGCCAGGTCGAGCTCTTTCAGACGCTCGCCGATGCGGCGGTTCCGGTGAGCGCTAGCTCAACACTGAGCGGCCTGATTTCTTCTTAATAGTGATACCTATAAACTACCTTTCTGATATGTATAGACGTCTCATTCCTGGTACAAGGCAGCAGGTTCTCACGCGTGCTCACACGGCGCCGCGGGTAGCGTAGGCTCGGGTGCTCTTGGAATATGTTCGGCAGGCAAGTATGCGGGCCGTGTCGTGGCCGATGTCCGTCTGGCAGACGGTGCAGACCTCACGGAGATGCTGATTGAGTTCGGTCACGGTCGGACCAAGCCCGCGAGTTTCCTATGAGCGATCGATGACTACCGACCAACGGATCGAAGGTGTAGTCGAGATGGTCGGCGCCCTGTCTCGGAAGATCGATGAGCGGTTTGAGTCCATGGAGCGGCGTTTCGACGCGATGGAGCGGCGATTCGATCAGCTCATGGAACTCATGCAGGCGATGGCGATGGGGCATGCTCAGCGGTTCGACGGTATCGAGAAGCGGCTGGATCGCCTGGAACGCGAGAGGGTTCACTGATGAAGCGCCCGCGGGATGCGAACCAGCTCGGGAAGCTGATCGTCCATCTGTCGACCGGACAGGCGACCGACGAGACGCCGGAGCCGAAGGGCAGCCGAAAGCGGCAGCCGCTCAGGGAGATCGCCGAGAAACTGCGAACAGCAGGCTCTTTCGTCGATCGACATCGACACCTGGAGGCAAACCCATGGGGGTCTTCAGGAATGCGTGTGGAAGGACGTCACATGAGGACCGGCGGGTAGAGATTGAGGCCGCCGAAAACGCCGAGCCAGAGGTTGGAAGCGCACGGTATCCTGCAGCAGGACGCCGCGGAGGAGTCGATGACGTCCTGCGCCGCGGCGAGGTTCACGGTTCCTGATTCCTGAACCCTGCCGGCGGCATTGCGGCACGCGCACCGGCGCCAAGAAAGTCGAGAAATCGTGCCGCGGGGACTTGACGGGGTTTTGCGCGTGCGAGGTGCCCCGCCACCGCACGTTCCAGTCCCTTCCGGCCTCCGAAAAGCTCACGGGTCCCTTCGGCTGCACGGCACCCCGTTCAGCGCACGCTGCGCGCAGATTCAGTGCTGGTCGTGGACGAGAAGAAGACGTGTATATCGAAACCGGTAGTATATTTACGGCATGAAGACCGCACATCTCACCACCGCCACCCTGCCCCCGATAACCTCCACCGTCGGCGCCCTCTCCGACCGCGAACTCCTGCGGGAGACCAGGAACCTGGTCCGCCAGATGCTGGCCGACGTGGACCCGGAGCTGGCGCCGCCGGCCGACCGGGTGCGCCCGCTCGGCAACGGCGGCTACGAGCTGAAGGCGACTATCGACGCGGAGTGCCAGCAGGGGCTGGAGCAGCTCCGGGGGCTGCTCTCGCACGTGGACCCGCGCATGACGCTGGGGCAGCTTGTCGGACGCTTGGTCAAGGAGGGGCTCGACCGCCACGACCCGAGCCGGCCACCGCGCCGAGCGCGCAGCGGCAGTCGGCCCGCGGACGCGAAGGCAAACGCCCCGCCAACTCCGACGCCGGAGCAGGCGCACGACCACCGGCTCCCCCGCCGGCCACGCCCGGAACGGGTAGCGGACGTGCAGCGACCTGCGCGTCGTGTGCTGCCAGAACCACTGGTTCCCGTGGTTCCCCCAGACGTCCGAGAACTTCAGCGACTCGTTGCCGAGGCGCAGCCTCAGGAAGCCGAGGAGCGCGGGTGGAAGCGGCCCCGAGAATCCGATGTACAGGCCGGTGCTGGTCGCGTGGGTGAAATTCCCGGGTTTGAGATAGCTGTTATACAGATACTCGACCGTGTAGGTGACGCCGTCGACGGTGAACGAGGCGGGCTCCAGCGCGCCCGCGCCCACGCCGGCGGCGCTGTACCCCGCCGCCTCGTCGCTTGCATCGAAGCGGACGAAGGGGGCCCCGTCGTTGAAAGGGTCGATGCCGGTGGTGGGGTCCACGTGGCCCACCGTCATGGTGGCGCACCAGATGTCGGTGTCGGCGCACTGCGCGTGGGCGGGGCCGGCGAGCAGCAGGGCCAGGCAGGCGAGCGCGAGCCCGGCGAGCGCGCGCCTCAGCGGCATCGGGGGGGGGCATACGCGCCGACCGGAAACACCACATAAGCCCGCCGAGCGCCGGATAGCCCATCACGTATCGGAATCATAGCACATACCTATCGATTCTTTCCATTCTCATTAATGATCTATTTACATGCCTTTTTTGATATGTTTTGTGGAATCACGGGCCGATTTGACCGGCAGATCACATTTGATATAGTTCCGACGGCCGGCGATCGGGCACGTCGTGATCGTGGTCGACAGCGGCCGATGCAGGGCCGGACGAGGAGCGTCGCGTGGCATCGCAGGGTTGAGTTGCGCGGTACCGCACGACGCGGTGGGGGCATACCGCTGACGGCGATCCGGGAGCGGCGGATGCCGGCGGCGGTACGTCAGGCCGTGCCGGTCACGAGGGGAGCAACGCGCTCATCACCCGCTGCAGGACCGGAATCAGCACCGCCGCGGCGACGAACACCGTCAGGAGCCAACGAGTCTGGACCGCGATGTGCTTGTGGACGTCACCGATCTGCTTGTGGACGTCACCGATCTGCGTGTGAGTGTCACCGATCTGCGTGTGAATGTCGCGAAGCTCCTCGCCGACCTCGGTTCGCAGGGCGCCGATCTGGTTGCCGACCTCGGTTCGCAGGGCGCCGATCTGGTTGCCGAGAGCCGTGCTGAACTCGGTTCGCACCTTTTCGATCTCCGTGCCGACACCGGCGATCTGCTCCTGTTGCCTGGCAAGCTGCTCCTGTTGCCTGGCAAGCTGCTCCTGTTGCATGGCCAGCAACTCCTGCTGCCTGGCGAACCCGGCGTTCATCTCCTGACGCAGCCCGGTCTGTGACTCGCCGATCTCCTGACGCAGCCCGGCCTGTGACTCGCTCATCTCCTGACGCAGCCCGGCTTGTGACTCGACCATCTCCTGACGCAGCCGGCTCTCGGACGCGCCCACGTGACGCAGGAATCGTTCCTCCAGGACCACGAAGAGCTGCTCCTGCTGCTCCTTGCGCTGTTGCCCGTGATCGTGTGCCTGAGTGGCTTCGGCCTCCCGGAACATCTCCACCAGGGAATCGGTAGCGGCATCTCCGAGCCGCTCCTGCAGCGGACGCGGCACCGACAGCACTGCCATGCGAGTCAACCTTCGGGCGACCATCCCGCAGGTGTCAACCGCCGGATCGACATCCTCATCGTCAGGTTCCGGCGCTCAAGCTGACCCGCTACCGCTGCGTTTCGGTGCCGGCCGCACCGGCTCCTGCCTGCATGGCGAGGGTTCGCTCCCACGCCAGCGCGGTGCGGCCGTTCTTGTCACACAGGAAGGAGCGCGCTCATCACCCGCTGAAGGACCGGAATCAGCACCGCCGCGGCGACCACCACCGTCAGGAGCCAACGAGTCTGGAGCGCGATGTGCTTGTGGACGTCACCGATCTGCTTGTGACCATCACCGATCTGCTTGTGAACGTCAGCGATCTGCTTGTGAACGTCACCGATCTGCGTGTGGACGTCACCGATCTGCGCACGAATGTCGCGAAGCTCCGTGCCGAGCTCGGTTCGCAGGGCGCCGATCTGGTTGCCGAGAGCCGTGCTGAACTCGGTTCGCACCTTTTCGATCTCCGTGCCGACACCGGCGATCTGCTGCTGTTGCATGGCAAGCTGCTGCTGTTGCATGGCAAGCAGCTCCTGCTGCCTGGCGAACCCGGCGTTCATGTCGTCGCGCAGCCGGCTCTCGGATTCGACTATCTCCTTGCGCAGCCGGCTCTCGGACGCGCCGATCTCCTGACGCAGCCCGGCCTGTGACTCGCCCATCTCCTGACGCAGCCCGGCTTGTGACTCGCCCATCTCCTGACGCAGCCCGGCTTGTGACTCGACCATCTCCTGACGCAGCCGGCTCTCGGACGCGCCCACGTGACGCAGGAATCGTTCCTCCAGGACCACGAAGAGCTGCTCCTGCTGCTCCTTGCGCTGTTGCCCGTGATCGTGTGCCTGAGTGGCTTCGGCCTCCCGGAACATCTCCACCAGGGAATCGGTAGCGGCATCTCCGAGCCGCTCCTGCAGCGGACGCGGCACCGACAGCACTGCCATGCCAGTCAACCTTCGGGCGACCATCCCGCAGGTGTCAACCGCCGGATCGACATCCTCATCGTCAGGTTCCGGCGCTCAAGCTGACCCGCTACCGCTGCGTTTCGGTGCCGGCCGCACCGGCTCCTGCCTGCATGGCGAGGGTTCGCTCCCACGCCAGCGCGGTGCGGACGATGCGGGCCAGGTCGTCGTAGCGCGGCGCCCAGTGCAGCGCCGCGCGCAGGCGCGCCGGGTCGCAGACCAGGGCCGGTGGATCGCCGGGACGGCGTGGGCCGTCGCGCACGTCGAGCCGGAATCCCGCTTCCGACTGCACCGCCGCGAGCACCTCCCGCACCGAGAAACCGCGCCCGTAGCCGACGTTGAGCACGCCGCCGGCGCCGCCGTGCTCCAGGCTGCGCAGCGCCGCGACGTGCACGTCGGCAAGGTCGGACACGTGCAGGTAGTCGCGCACGCAGGTCCCGTCCGGGGTGTCGTAGTCGGTGCCGAACACCGTGATCGCGCGGCGCACGCTCAGCGCCGCCCGGCAGGCCGCCTTGACCAGGTGCGTGGCGCTGCGGGTGGACTGCCCGGCGCGCCCCTGCGGGTCGGCCCCGGCGACGTTGAAGCAGCGCAGCGCCACGTACCGCAGGCCGTGCGCGGCCGCCGCGTCGCGGAGCATCCACTCGGTGATGAGCTTGGAGCGGCCGTAGGGGGTGATGGGCGCTGCCGGCAGGTCCTCGCCCACCGGCACCGTGGCCGGCGCGCCGTAGACCGCGGCGCTCGACGTGTAGACGAACCGCCGCACCCCGCCGGCGATGCAGGCGCGGAGCAGGCTCGCGCCGGCGCCGCTGTTGTTGCCGTAGTAGGTGAGCGGATCGGCCACCGACTCGGAGACCACGACGCTGCCGCCGCAGTGCACCACCGCGCCGATGCGGTGCGCGGCGATGAGTGCGCCGACCGTCTGCGCATCCCCGGCGTCGCCCTCGACGAACGCCACGCCGGGCGGCACGGCCGCGCGCAGCCCGGTCGACAGGTCGTCGAGCACGACCAGCGGATAGCCCGCCGCGCGGCAGGCCAGCACGACGTGGCTGCCGACGTAGCCGGCGCCGCCGGTGATCAGCAGCGGGCTGCCCGATTGCGCGTCCGCGCTCGTCCTGTGCATACCAGACTGTGTGGGTTGCACGATACCATGACAGGCACCGCGGAACGAAATAGGGAGGAAGATATATCTCAATTATGACAACTTATGGCGTCGATAGTGATATGAATAGTCGGCATCAGGGCTGAGACCGGACGATGGCGGCCGACGCGTATCGCGCGGCGCGGCTCCTTGACCGGGTGCTCAGGGGTAGCGGCGCGGGCCGGCTGATGGCGCGCCGGGACGGCGCCCGGTCGCCGCTGGCGGACGCCGTGGGCGCCGCCGGGGAGCAGGCGCTCGGCCGCCTGGCGCGGCGGCTGGCGGCCTCCGCGACCGGTGAGCACCGGCAGATCGCGGCGCTGCTGGCCGCCGCCGTGGAGGCCGGCGAGCACGCCGCCGCGCTGGCCCTGGTGTCGACGGCCGGGCGCAGGCCCGATCTGCGCGCCGAGAAGGTGGTGTCCCGCCGCTATGGGTTTCTGTGGATCTGCAACCCCAAGGCAGCCTCGCGCAGCATCCTCGCCGCGCTGCGCGCGGCGGACCCCGGCGCCGAGCTGATCCGCAATCGGACCCTGGACGAGATCCTCGCCGCGCGTCCGGAGATCCGCGGCTACTACAGCTTTGCCTTTCTCCGCCATCCCTGCCGGCGCGCGTACTCCTTCTACGCGGACAAGCACACCCTGGCGCTGCGTGACCGCAACGCCTACCGATGGTTCATCGAGCCCTACTACGGCCTGCGGCCGGCGATGAGCTTCGGCGAGCTGTGCCGCTGGCTGGCTACGCCGTGCGGGTCCGACGCGTTCGCCGATCGCCACTGGCTCTCCCAGCACCGGCAGATCCGGTTCGCGGACGGCCGCCTGCCTGACTTCGTGGGCTGCTGCGAACGGCTCGACGCGGACTGGCGCACGGTCACCGAAACGCTGCGCCTGCCGTTCCGGGAACTGCCCCGTCTGAATGCCCGGCCGGCGGGCATGGCCGCCGGCGCGCCGCTGCCCGCCGACACGGTCGCGCTGCTGAGACGGCGGTACGCCGAGGACTTCCGGCTCGGGGGCTACGCCTGCGGGTGGCCGGACCAGCCCTGAGCGTGCCGGCGTCCCGCCGTGACGCCGTCCGGTCAGACCCCGGCGGCAAGGCGGGAGCGGCCGCGCGCTGCCAGCCGGGCGTAGAGGGCCGCGGCCGCGTCGGCGAGCGCGCGGTCGGCCGGCGCCGCGTGCGCCGGCCCGCGCCACGCGAACGCCGGCGGCGGACCCGCCGGCAGAGCCAGCCGGCGGGCCAGCGCCGTCCAGACCGCGGGGCGCCGGCACAGATCGCGATACGGCACGATCAGCAGCGCGGGCGCCGCGGCCGCGGCGGCCACCTGCTCGAACCAGGAGTAGAAGTTGAGCCACTGCACCAGCCAGTAGTCCAGGCAGTCGCTGCCGCTGTCGGGCACCCGTCCGCCCGGCAACCGGAACGGCCGGTGGGTGGCCCCGAACTCGTGGTGGCCGAGCCAGGTCAGGTAGGCGCGGGTGAACCGGTCGGGCGCGGCAAAGCGGCGGTGTTGCGCGAGCAGGCTCGCCGCGTGCGCCAGAGGCTCGCGTACGACCATCAGGAACGTGCTGCGCGGAAACCGCCGCAACAGCGCCGGCAAGCGCAACAGCGTGTTGTTGTTCTTGGCCAGATAGCGTGCCCGGCCATGGCGGCGCATGATCAGACGGAGGTAGCGGACGAAGTCGTCGAGCGTGGCGGCGTCGGGCTCGTGCGGCACCAGGGCGTCGTCCGCCAGGTACTCGTGCCCGGCGAACACGCGCCAGAACACCTCGTCGAGGGCTTCCGGGCTGTCGGCGTCGATGACGATGCCGTCGCCGTGCGCGCGCTCGCGCGGGGGCGGTGCCGCCGGGAATCGCCGCGCGACCGCGGCCCAGGCATTGCAGGCCAGCACGAACGGCATGTCGCGGTAGGTGAGCGAGGCGAAGGCGCCGGTGGCGGCCAGCGCGCGCGTCAGCACCGTGGTGCCGGCACGGGCCAGGCCGGAGACGAACACGTGCCCGGCCAGCGGGGGCGGCCCGGCGGCGCGCAGGTAGAGGCGCTTTTCCAGCGCGAAGGAAAGCCGCGCGCAGTCCGGTATGCCGAGCGCGAGGCGATGCAGCAGTCGGTCGGTGGCCGAATAGGCGCTCACCGCGCCGCGCACTCGCCACCGCAGCGCGCGCGGATCGCGAGCCGCGCGCGCCGGACCGCGGGCGGGCTCATGCGTCCGTCGTGCCGCCGGCCCCCGCTGCGCCCGCGCCCTGCTCCGGCGCCGGCTCGGCCTGCTCCGCCGCGCCGCGCCGGCCGGCTCCGATGCTGCGCAGCAGGCGCTTGAGCGGGTAGTAGAGCACCCCGGCGATCGCCAGGCACACGCTGCCGAGGATACCGATCGCGGCCGCGACGGCGCCGGCTGCCAGACCGGGACCGACGTAGCCGAACGCGGGCCAGGCGATCAGGCACAGGCCCAGCGTGGCGGCCGCCACGGCGAGCCTACCGCTGCGCATCGCACACCGTCGCCGCCAGCGCGCCGGCGATCCGTTCGCCGGCTGCCGCGGGCAGATAGCGCGTCCAGTTCAGGGTCCAGGTCGCGCCGCGCGAGTCCTTGTTCACGTACTCCCAGTCGAGCCCGCCGTCGGCGCCGAGCTTGAGCAGCCGGCCGTACATCGTCTCCTCGATCATCAGCGAGCCGTCCGCGCCGAGCTCCGCGAGGCCCTGGGTGACGGTGCGCACGTCGTGCGCGCGCAAGGCGTCCGGCCGGTAGGACCGCACCGCGGCGGTGCGCAGCGGCGCGCGCGCCGCGCCGGCAGGGTCGGCAGCGCCGGCAGGGTCGGCAGCGCCGGCGGTGAGCTCCAGGAGCAGCAACTCGTTGTGCCCGATCACCAGATCGCCCGCGGCGCGGGTCGTGCGGCGGTTGTCGTAGACGGCGATGGTGTGCGCGTCGACGACGTCCACGTCGTGCTGATGCATGATCCGCTCCTGGGTCCACCATAGCAACTGCCCGCCCGCGGCGGTAGGGCGCCACAGCAGCAGCATGTTCAGATGGCCGACGCTCAGGAACAGGTCGTTGCGGCGCCACAGCGGTCCGTCCCGGAGCACCGGCTGAATGTCGTTCAGGTGCACCGGATCGACCTGGTAGGCGTCGTAGTTGTACATGCGGTTGTCCAGACCGTTCTCGATCAGGATGTCGATGACCGACTTGGCGTAGAGGGTGGCGCCGGCGGGGGAGACCTGCACGAGGTGGTCGTCGAGCAGGTCCGGCCCGAAGTCCTGGCCGGGGCGGTCGAGCGGCGCGTGCGCGGTGCCGGGAACCCAGAAATTGCCCTCGGCATCGACTTCGAGCGAGTGATGATAGGCGAAGTCGTCGTTGACCCAGAGCAGGCGCCGGCAGGCGTCGAGCCGGTAGAGCGGCGAGCGGTGGAAGTGAAACACCAGGGAGCCGTCCGGCCCGAGCCACGGGTGCGTGGCGCGCATGGTGGCGGGATCGGCGGAGATCCTCCGGCCGAAGGCGCTCTGCGGCGCGACGCGGTAGCGGCCGGCATCGTCGAACACCCAGCGGGCGATCGGCGCGGCCTCGCCCTCGTGCAGGAGCTCGGTCACGTTGGCGCCGGCGTCGCCGTCGTAGCGGCTGAGCAGGAGGTATCCGCGCGCGCGCGGCGCACGCACCATGCGCAAGCCGCCGGGGCCGTCGAAGCGGTCCGCGGCGCGATGCTGGTCGCGGTCGGCCGGCGTGCGGGCAAGGTCGCGGACGTGACGCGGCAGCAGCGCGAGCCAGTACGCCAGATCGCCGAGTGCGCCGGCCCGCTCGCCGCCGCCGGCGGCGTGCTGGACGACGAAGCCGAAGCCGACCGTACCGATCCCCGCCAGGATCAGCATGAGCAGCACCGCCCATACCGGCACCCGCGCACACAGCAGGCGTTCAGCGATTGCCATCGTCGGTTTCTTCCGGGATTCCCGCATCGGAGTGTTTCCCGCATCGAGTGTACGGTATGGCACGACTGTGGCAGTGCAGGATCGCGGGCAGGCGCCGGGCGGCGCGGCATGAGCGCGCGGCATGAGCCGGGCCGCGGCGGGCGCGCGCACGCCCCCGTACCCGGCCCGCGGCCGGCCGCGGTGCGTTACAACGACTGGCGGCAGGTAGCGATGCCGGACGCCGCCACCTTCACGCCCACCATGTCCGTCAGCGTCGTCGTGCCGTACTTCGAGGCACCGCACGCGCTGGCGCTGACCCTGGCCGGGCTGGAAGGACAGAGCTACCCGCGCGAGCTGTTCGAGGTGGTGATCGTCGACGACGGCTCGCGCCGGCCGCTGGCGGCGCCCGCGCCGACCCCGCTCGACGTCCGGGTGGTGCGTCAGGAGCATGACGGCTTCGGGCTCGCGCGGGCGCGCAACGCCGGCGCGCGCGCGGCGGCGCACGACATCCTGGTGTTCCTCGACGGCGACGTGATCCCGGAGGCGGGGCTGCTCGCCGCCCATGCCCGCTGGCACCACGTCGTCGCCGACGCGCTGACGCTCGGCTTCTGCGCGTACGTGGACGCGGCCGGCGTCGACGCCGGTGCGATCCGCGACCGGACCGGGTCGCTGCGCGATCTGTTTGCGGGCCGGCCGTTCGATCCACCCTGGTCGGAGCCCCACATGGCCCGCACCGGCGACCTGACGTCCACGCATGACGACCTGTTCCGGGCGGTCACCGGCCACAACTTCGGCATCGGCCGGGCGTTCTACGGGGAGGTGGGCGGCTGCGACGAGTCGTTCACCCGCTACGGCGGCGAGGACACCGAGCTCGGCTACCGGGCGCGGCTGCGCGGCGGGCTGCTGGTGCCGGTGCGGGACGCCTGCGCCTGGCATCAGGGACGCTGGAGCGAGGGCCGGGAGCGCAAGGAGCTCGACGGCGACGTGCAGGGCGCCAAGCTCGCCCACCTGATCGCGGACCCCGGATTCCGCCGCGCCGCCGCCGGCCGCACCTTCGCGGTGCCGCGGCACGTGGTCACGGTGGAGGCCGGCGACGCGTCCGCCGAGCGCCTGCTGGCGGTCGCCGAGGAGCTGCTGGCCGATCCGGCGGGCGACCTGGTGGTCCGCATCGACACCGCGGCGGGAACCGACGACGACGGCCTGGCGTGGCTCGACCATCATTTGCGGCCGGACCCGCGGGTGCGGGTCGCGCCCGCGCGCGCGGCGCTCGCCGAGTTCCCGGCAGCGCCCTTGCACGTCACGCTGCCCGCGCGCGCCGTCCTGCCGCGCGCGCTGCTGCACGGACTGCACGCTGCGCTCGGCGACGGGGTGGCCGTGACCGCCGTGCTCGGCGGCGGCGCGCGCGTGTCCATGACGCGCGCCTGGGCCCTGCACCGCGCCCTGCGCAGCGGGCGGCCGGCCGCCGACTTCGGCGCCGTGTCGACGGTGCGGTGGGCGTCGCCGCGCCTGGCGCTGCGCCGCGCGCTGCGCGGCGGCCGGCATGCGCTGCCGCCGCGCCGGCGCCGGGGGGCGCGCGCCGCCGCCGGGCGCGTGTGCGCCGAGGCGCGGCACGTGCGCGGGCTGCGCACCGGGTGGCGGTTCCTGCGCTGGCTGGCCGGCGCCCTGCGCTGGCGGCTGCGTCACGCCGGCGGCGCCTGGACGGCGCCGGCCGCCGCGGCAGGGCCACCGGCGCGGCGGGATGCGGCGCTGGGGGCGGAGATCGCCGCGCTCGGCGAGCGCGCGCGAGAGGTGTTCCGGGCGTCTTCGCGCGTGGCGCACGCCGTCGACGGCCGGCACGTCGACGTGGTGCTGGCCGATACCGCGGCCGAGGCGGCCGGCGTCGCCGCGCCGGCGGTGCTGCTGAGTGCGACGCCGGCACTGGCGGTGCCCGCCTTCGACCCGGCCGCCTACAACCCGATCGGCTGGGTGCGCGACGTGGAGCACCGCGTCGCGGCGCTGGGGCCGCCCCGCCTGCTGCCGCCGGGGGTCAGGGCGCAGCGCATGGTGACGGCCGCCGACCGCGACGCGCTGCGCCACTGCCACCATCTGGAGGACGTCCGCGCCTTCCACGCCGGCGCGGCCGAGCGCGCCGCCACGCTGGCCCGCGTGGCGGCCACCGGCACGCCGGTGCACCTGGCCGATCGCGACCCCGCGCTGCAGGAGCTGCTCGGCGCCGAGCTGCACGCTCTCATGAGCGCCGCCATGCGCGGCGCGGACGCCGCCACGCGCGAGGCGCAGAGCATCCGCATGCGGCGCGCGGCGCTGCGCGGCCATTCCCTGTGCGCCCGCGCCCGCCAGGTGTGCGCCGCCGCGCTCGCCGATCCGCCCGCGCCGCCGACGGTGTCGGTGCTGCTGGCGACGCGGCGTCCCGCGCTGCTGGCGCACGCGCTGGCCAACGTCGCCCGGCAGCGCTATCCGCGCCTGGAGGTGGTGCTGGCGCTGCACGGCCCCGGCTTCGAGGCGGACGCCGTCGAGCGCGCCGCCGAGCTGCTCGCGCATCCGCTGCGGGTGCTGCGCGCCGGCGCCGAGCAGGCGCTCGGCTCGGTGCTGAACGCGGCGGCGGCGGCGGCCGGCGGCACCCTGCTGGCCAAGATGGACGACGACGACGTGTACGGCGCCGAGCACCTCTGGGACCTGGTGCTCGCGCACGAGTACTCGGGGGCGGCGCTGGTCGGCAAGTTCCCGGCCACCGTCTATCTGGCCGCCACGGACCGGACCGTCCGGCAGCGCCGCGTAGCGGGCGAAACCTGGTCGCGCTCGATCACCGGCGGCGCCCTGCTGGTCGCCCGCCACGAGCTGGAGCGCGCCGGCGGCTGGCGCCGGGTGCGGCGGCACGTCGACCACGCCCTGATCGACGACGTGCTCGCCGCCGGCGGCGCCGTCTACCGGACCCACGACGCCGGCTACGTGCTGGTCCGGCATGGCCGCGGGCACACCTGGGAGACGGACGGCGACGCTCACTTCCTGGCGCAGGCGGAGACCGTACGCCGCGGCTGGCAGCCGGCGCTCGCCGGCCTGGAGGATGACGCGCCGGCGCCGCCGCGGGCGCTCGCCGGGCACGGGCGCTCGCCGTGATCTCGCACCGCTACCGCTGCATCTACGTCAAGGTGCCCAAGTGCGCGAGCACCGCCGTCGCCGACTGGTTCATCGCGCACTGCCGAGCGCGGCGCAGCTTCCGGCCCGGCTGGTACGGCGGCTTGCTGTCCCACCGCATCCAGAACGTGACCCGCGTCATGAACCTCTATCCGGACTACTTCACGTTCTCGTTCGTCCGCAACCCCTACCAGCGGTTCGTTTCCATCTGGCTCTATCTGAACCGGCGCGCCCAACGGGCAACCGCCGGCGGGTACGATCACCCGGCCGGCTACGGCTCCTTGCCGGAGTTCGCCGAGCTGTGCCACGACGTGCTCGGCGACTTCGCGGGCCGCTGGGGCCCGGCAGCGCGCGACTTCTTCCGGGACAACGTCGACAGGGCGTACGGGCCGGGCAGGATCAAGCTCAGACACCTCGGCTTCGTGACCGGCCATGCCCGGCCGCAGGTGGACTACCTCCCCGACTGCAACCCGCGGCGCCTGTTCGGGGTGCCCCGCCGCAGCGGCGAACCGCTTGCCTTTCTCGGGGCGGTGGAGACGATCGAGGCGGATTTCCGCCGCCTGCGCGACCTCCTGGGGCTGCCGGCCGGCGAGCTCGCCGCGCGCAACGCATCGGGCGCGGGCGCCGGCGCGGAGCGCGCCGGGAGCTACGCCGCCTGCTACGACCGGGCGACGCGCCGTCTGGTGGAGGAGCTGTACGCCGCCGACCTCGACTTCACCGGCTGCGGGTTCGACGACGGCAGGCGGTCGATCGCGGTGCCGGCCCGCCCGGCCCCTGCGCAGCCGGCGAGTGCGGCCCGGCGCCGGCGGGCGGGTCCGTGGCTGGCGCGCGCGTGGTTCAACCTGTGGTCGTTGGAGGTGAGCCTGGAGGACCGGCTGCGGCGCCGCGCGGCGCTGCGGCGGCTCGCGCGGCCGCTCAAGCGGCTGCGCAACCGCGTCTGACACCGTGGCCTGTCAGCCGCGGGCGGGTGACCGTCCTGCGTCGACGGACCAGCAATTCGCCGAATCAAGGGCGTATGTCGGCCAGAGATTCGACCGACTGGAGAAAAAGGTCGACGATCTCGATGCGTGCGGTGACCTTCGGTCACTTGTCGATGAGCTGATGGCGCTGGACGCTCAAATCGAACGACTATAACAGCGAGAGTCTGAGATATTCGGGAGCTGACTTCTCCGGTAGGTTTACCGGCTCCATCGCTCGGCGGCGGCCTTCCTGGCGACCTCTCGCCGGTCCTTCTTCCTCTGATCGCTCATCGAACCGGAGCCGCCTGCCCCGCGATCCGCCGTTCGATCGCGTCAAGCCGCGTCTCGACCGAATCGAACCGCTGCGCGGTCCCCGTCGCCATCGCCTGGACCAATTCCATTACTTGATCGAACCGCCGGTCCATATCGTCGAACCGCCGGTCCATATCGTCGAACCGCCGGTCCATGTCGTCGAACCGCCGGTCCATGTCGGCCCTCAGCGTGGACACCTCGCCCTTCAGGTCGGCCTTCATGTCGTCGAGGTACGCCTTCGTCTCACCGTCCATTGGTGTGCCTCCGCGTCCGCTCCGTCATAGCAGTAACTCCGGCGCGAAACTACTATGGCGGGGTGAACCTGTCCACCTTCAACCGGAGCGAATGCTCTCTATGGATCCCAGCCCTCTGGCGTCTCGAGCACGGTGGCTCCGTCTTGGGAGCAGGCCGTGCCTGTACCGTGAAGATCACGTCCGCACCCTCCGCCGGCGTAGGTGGGCCGCGCCAATATTGATATGAATAGGAAGACGCTCACGCCCGACGTTCCTGTTTTCTAAGGAGAAGCGGGTATTTATTGGAAGAACCAGCCGGTCGGCGAGTTGACGCCGCCGAACGCAGCGCACCACCCTTCGCAGCGCGATGCCGATCCGCAGAACCGGCTATTCCCGGTCGGGGCTGGTCGGCAATCCGTCCGACCTGTTCGGCGGCAAGGTGATCTCGCTGCTGTTCGACGCCTTCCGCGCGCAGGTCACCGTCCGCGAGTCCGCGCGCCTGACGGTGGTGCCCGGCGAACGCGACCGCACCAGCTTCGACGACGCGCAGGCGCTGATCCGCTACCGCGACCGCTTCGGGTACGACGGCGGCATCCGCCTGATCGAGGCGCTCATCGTCCGCCTGCACCGCTACTGCCGGGAACGGGGCATCGAGTTGCCGCGCCGCACCTTCACGGTCGAGTACTCCTCCGACATCCCGTTCGGGGTCGGCCTCGGCGGCTCCTCGGCGATCATCACCGCCGTATTGCTGGCGCTGATGGACTTCTACGAGCTCACCGACGCCGACATCCCCAAGCCCGTGCAGCCCACCATCGTCCTGGAGACGGAGACCGAGGAGCTGGGCATCACGGCCGGCCCGCAGGACCGGGTGATCGCCGTCTACGGCGGCGTGGTCGTCATGGACTTCTCCGAGCAGGCGCACGCCCGTACCGGCGACTACCGGCCGCTGCCGCCGGAGTTGCTGCCGCCGCTGTTCGTGGCCTGGGACGAGCGCCTCTCCACGTCTTCCGGCACCGTGCACCACGCCATGCGCTACCGCGCGGCCATCGAGCACGATCCGGCGGTGATCGAGGCGATGGCCAGCAAGGCCGCTCTGGTGGACGAGGCGGTCGCCGCGCTCGAGGCCGGCGAGCGCGAGCGGCTCGGCCCGCTCATGGACCGCGACTTCGACCTGCGCCGGTCGGTCTACGACCTGCCCGCGGACCAGGTGCGGATGATCGACATCGCGCGCCGCGCCGGCTCGCACGCCAAGTTCGCCGGCTCCGGCGGCGCCGTCATCGGCACCTGCGAGGATGACGCCCACCTGGCCCGGATCGCCGCCGCCTACGCGGAGGCCGGCATCTCGGTCGTTCCGGTGCGCGTCGCCAGCCATCCCCGCCGCGGCGGCGCGGAGCGGTGAACACGGTCACGCCCGCCGGCTCATCGGCTGGCCGGCTCATCGGCTGGCCGGCTCATCGACTGGCCGGACGGTCAATTACTATCAATATCGGTAATATAAAAGGCCAAGAATGATATGAATAGGATCATGTTCACGACCCAGGTTCGTGTTTTCTTGAAGAAATAGCCGGAACTCTGTTGACCAAACGCTCCTGCTCGCGCGAACATAGCGCCTGATATTCGCAGGTGGCATGCCCGCGAACGGGAGCTGTCGGGACGCCGTGGGCCGCAACGGCCCGGGAGGTCGACATGAGGATGCGCGCACGCCAGGGATGGCGCGGCGCCGCGGGATTGCTGGCAGCGTTCGCGGCGCTGCTGGCCGTGCCGATGCAGACCCCCGCCGACCCGGTGACCGGCTTCGTCCTGGTGGACGCGACCGGCGGCGCGCCGGACCCGGATCTGGCCGTGATCGACGAGGGCGCCGTGCTGAACGTGGCCGCGTTCCCGGCGACCCGGTTCTCGATCCGCGCCGAGGTGGCCGCCGGCGCCCGGGTCGGCAGCGTGCATCTGCTGCTGACGGGTCCGGTAACCGTGGATCGGACCGAGTGGTATCGCCCCTACACCCTGTTCGGCGACGACGGCGGCACCGACCACGTGGCCGGCGAGTTGCCGAACGGCAGCTACACGCTCACGGCAACGCCGTACGGACCGCAGCCGGGCGAGCTGTCGGCGTTCACGCGCAGGTTCACGCTGACCGGCGACGCGGTCGCGATCACCGCGGACGTGGCCAGCGTGACCGAGGGTGCCGCGGCGCGCTTCACGCTGACGCGCGACGGCGACCTCACCGCGGCGGCGACCGTCGCCGTGGCGGTCACCGAGATCGGGCACGTGATCGCCGGGGCGCCGCCTGCCACGGTCACCTTCGGGGCCGGCGCGACCACCGCCGGGCTGACCGTGGCGACGGTGGACGACACCGTGCTCGACGCCGCGGGCGCGGTGACGGTGAGGGTGGGGCTGGACGACGCCTATCGGGCCAAGGCGGGCGCCGGCTCGGCCACGGTGACGGTGCAGGACGATGACGTCGCCACGCAGGGCGACCTGCGCCTGGTACTGGGGGAGCAGCCCTCCGAGGGCCTCCTGGAGGTGTTCCTCGACGGCACCTGGGGCACGGTCTGCGACGATGACTTCGATCGTCGCGATGCGTTCGTGGCGTGCCGCCAGCTCGGCTATGCCGCGGCAACCGGCACCGCCGACGCCGACGGCAGCTACCGGGGGCCCATCTGGCTGGACGACCTGGGCTGCTCGGGCTCCGAGTCGCGCCTGATCGACTGTTCCTATCGAGCGCCCGACTGTTACCACTTCGAGGACGTCAAGCTCATGTGCTCGGACGTGGCCGTGCCGATGATCTCGATCGCCGCCGACGCGAGCGCGGTGAACGAGGGCGAGGCGGCCACATTCAGCCTGAACCGGACCGGGAATCCCGCAGGCGCATTGGCCGTGCAGGTGATCGTCCACTCCGCCGGCCAGGCGCAGTCCGAGCCGGTGACCTTCACGGCCGGTGCGGCCATGGCCGCCCTCACGGTGGCGACGGAGGACGATCTGGCCGCCGGCGACGAGGTGGTCACGGCAGCCGTCGGAGACGAGGCGACGACGGCATTCGCCTACGGTCCCGGCAGCGCGCCGGTCGCCACCGTGACCGTGGTCGGCGACGAACCCCACGACGTGGACCACGAGCGCGACCAGGCCCGCAACCTGGGTACGCTGGCGCCGGGTACCAGCGGCGCGCACCAGGACTCGCTCAACGGCGTCAGCGACGCGGACGACTACTACCTGTTCACGCTGAGCCGGTCCGCGCGCGTCACCCTGACGCTGAGCGGGTTGGACCATGACGCCGACCTCACGCTGGAGCATGCCCGCGGCCACCTGCGGTACCACTCGACGGCGGCCGGCAGCGCGGACGAAGCGATCGATGAGCTGCTGGGTGCGGGCGACTGGTACCTGCTCGTTGCCGCCCGCGAGCAGGGGGTCAACGACTACGAGCTCCGCTACGCCGTGGCGACCCTCGACGCGAACGAGATGGTGAGCAGCGACGCCACGCTGAGCGCGCTGACCCTGAGCGGCGTGGACCTCGGCTCGTTCGCCGCCACGACCCTGGCGTACGCCGTGGACGTGGACGCCGAGCTGGCCGTGACCACGGTCGCGGCCAGCGCCGCCGACGGCGCGGTGCTCGCCATCGAGCCGCCCGACGCCGACGGCACGGCGGCCGGCCATCAGGTATCGCTGACCAACGGCGGCGACACCGACGTCACGGTGACGGTCACCGCCGCGGACGGCACGACCACGCAGACCTATACGGTGCGGGTCAGCCGGCCGTGGCACCCGCTGGTGACCGGCTTCGTGCTGGTGGACGCGAACGCCGCCCCGTGGCAGGGAGACCTCGGCCCGATCGCCGACGGCGCCGTGCTGGACCTGTCGGCGGTGGAGTCGAACTGGTTCTCCATCCGCGCCCAGGTGCGGGCGGACGCCGCGGCCGGCAGCGTGCACCTGCTGCTGACCGGCGCGAAGCAGGCGGGGCAGAGGGAGTACCACCGCCCCTATGCGCTCGCCGGCGACGACGGCCGCGGCTCCTACCATGGCGTCCATCTCCCGAATGGGAGCTACCGGATCAGGGCGACGCCGTACGCGCCGACCGACCAGGGCGGCGGCTCGCTGCCGGCGCTGACCCACGACTTCACGGTGACCGGCAGCTACGATCCCGGCACCGAACCGATCACCGGCTTCGTGCTGGTGGACGCGACCGGCGGCGCGCCGGACCCGGATCTGGCCACGATCGGCGAGGGCGCCGTGCTGAACGTCGCCGAGCTCACGGCGACCCGGTTCTCGATCCGCGCGGAGGTGCCCGCGAACGCGCTGGTGGGCAGCATGCGGATGCAGTTGGCGGGTCCGGCGACGGTGGATCGGACCGAGTCGTCCCGCCCCTACACGCTGTACGGCGAGGATGGCGACGGCGACTACGCGGGCGGCGAGCTGCCGAACGGCAGTTACACGCTCACGGCGACGCCGTACACGCGGGCGAAGCGGGCCGGCACCGCGCTGCCGGCGTTCAGCCGCAGCTTCACCGTGACCGGGGACGCGGTCGCGATCACGGCAGACGCCGCTACCGTGACCGAGGGGAGCGCGGCGCGCTTCACGCTGACGCGCACCGGCGACGCCACCGCGGACGCGACCGTCGCCGTGGCGGTCACCGAGACCGGGCACGTGATCGCGGGGACGGCGCCCGCCACGGTGACGTTCGGGGCGGGCGCGACCACCGCCGGGCTGACCGTGGCGACGGTGGACGACACCGTGGCGGAGACCGACAGCCTGATCACGGCGCAGGTGGAGCCGCACGCCGGCTATCGGGCGCAGGCCGGCGCGGGCTCGGCCACGGTGACGGTGCAGGACAATGAAGTCGACGCGGCAGGCGACCTGCGCCTGGTACTCGGCGAGCGGCCCTCCGAGGGCCTCCTGGAGGTGTTTCTCGACGACCGGTGGGGTACCGTGTGCGACGATCAGTTCGATCGCCGCGATGCGACCGTGGCGTGCCGCCAGCTCGGCTATGCGGCGGCCACCGGCATCGGCGACGCCGACGGCAGCTACCGGGGGCCCATCTGGCTGGACGATCTGGGCTGCTCGGGCTCCGAGTCGCGCCTGATCGACTGTTCGTACCGGGCGCCGGACTGTTACCACTTCGAGGACGTCGCACTGTCCTGCTCGGCGGTGGCGTTGCCGGCGATCGCGATCACCGCCGACGCGGCCTCGGTGGACGCGGGCACGGCGGCCACGTTCACCCTGACGCGCAGCGGGGCTGGCGCCGGCTCATTGGCCGTGCAGGTGCAGATCCGGGACTCCGGCCGCACGGACTCGGTGCCGGTGACGTTCGCGGCGGGTGCGGCCACGGCCACCCTCAGCGTGGCCACCGAGGACGGTGCGGCCACCGACGACGACCGGGGCGTGACGGCGACGATACAGGAGCAGACCGAGGACACGTTCACCTACGTCAGCGGCAGCCCCGCGTTCGCCACCGTGACCGTGGTCAGCGCCGACCCGCCATTCCAACCGCAGCAGTTGGCGCCGCCGGTGGTGACCGGCTTCGTGCTGGTGGACGCGACCGGCGACGCGCCGGACCCGGACCTGGCCGTGATCACCGAGGGCGCCCGGTTGAACATCGCCGCGTTCGCGGCCGACCGTCTCTCGATCCGCGCCGAGGTGGAGCCGGGGACGCCGATCGACAGGGTGGAGCTGAAGTTGACCGGTGCGGCGACGGCCGAACAGACCGAGAAGATCCGCCCCTACGCGCTGTACGGCGACGACCTCGCCGGAGACTACGAGGGCGCCGAGCTGCCCTACGGCGGCTACCACATCGTGGCCACGCCATACGCGCCCACCGATCAGGGCGGCGGCGCGATGAGGGCGTCGAGCCGCACCTTCACGCTGACCGGCGCCGCCCCGGTGATCATCAGCCGCGGACCGTTCCTGGTCGACGAGGGAGCGACCGCGGTGGCGACGCTCACCGCAACCGACGCCGATACCGCCGGCGCCGGGCTCACCTGGTCGCTGCCGGCAGGCGCCGCCGGCGGCGCCGACCGGGACCGGTTCACGCTGAGCGCGCAGGGGCTGCTGGCGTTCTCGGAGGAGCAGGACTACGAGGCTCCCGCCGACGCCGACGCCGACGGGACCTACCAGGTCACCGTGCGGGTGAGCGACGGCGCGGCCACGGTCACCGCGGACCTTGAGGTGCGGTTGCGGGACGTGGCGGAGGCGGGCCAGACCGAGGTCGTGCTGTGGTCGGCCACCCTGACGGTGGCGGACACCGGCGACGCTCTGGGATACCAGGCCGGCGCGGACGGTGCCGCGGACACGGGCGAGCTCAGCGACGACGGCTGGTCGCACCGGGGGCACGACTTCACGGTGACGGCGCTGCGCTACGACCTGCAGGCAAGGGCCGTGGTCCTCGCTCTGTCCGCCGCTCCGGCGGACGGCGACCGCCTGACGCTGTACGTGCAAGGCCTGCACGGGGACGGCCTGCACGGGGACGGCATTGCGCTGGCGCTCGCCGACGGGGGCGGGCCGCGCTTTCAGTGGGACCAGGTCGACCTGGACTGGACGGTCGGCGACCGTGTCGCGGTGCGCGTGACCCGGCAGGTGGCGCCGTCGCTCACGGTGGCCGACGCGCGCGTGCTGGAGGACGCGGGGGTGCCGCTCGCCTTCCCGGTGACGCTGAGCCCGGCGAGCGCGCAGACGGTGACCGTGGACTGGGCGACCGAGGACGCCACGGCGACGGCCGGCGAGGACTACACCGCCTCCTCGGGGACGCTCACTTTCGCGCCCGGCCAGACCGGCAGGACGATCGCGGTGACGGTGCTCGACGATGCGCGCGACGAGGGTGAGGAGACGCTCACGCTGCGGCTCCGCAATGCGGCCGGCGCGGTGCTGGAGGACGCCGAGGCGACCGGCACGATCGCCAACAGCGATGCGATACCGCGCGCGTGGCTGGCGCGCTTCGGGCGCACGGCGGCCGACCACGTGCTGTCCGCGGTCGGCGAACGGCTGGCAGCGTCCCCGGCCGCCGGCTCGCAGGCGACCATCGCCGGCCACCGGCTGAGCCCGGCGCCGGTCGCGGCCTACGAGCGGGCAGCCTACGAGCGGGCCACGGCCGGGCACCGGTCCGTGGAGTTGCGCGAGCTGGTGGCGCGCAGCTCCTTCGAGCTGGTGGCGGCGGCCGCGGACCATGATGCTCCGGGCGATGAGAGCGGGCGCTGGACGGTCTGGGGCCGCGGCGCCTGGAGCCGCTTCGCCGGCGTTGACGGCGCGCTGAGTCTGAGCGGCGACGTGATCACCGGCACCCTCGGCGCCGACTACGAGCACGGCATTGTGCTGGCCGGCCTGGCGCTGGCGTACAGCGCCGGCACCGGCACCTACGGCCACTCCTCGGAGGACTCCGGTGCGGTGCAGAGCGCGGTGGCCGGCGTGCATCCCTATCTGCGGGTGGCGCTGCACGAGCGGCTGGCGGTGTGGGCGCTGTTCGGCTACGGCCCGCTGGGTCACCTGGCGCTCGGCGAGGACGCCGCCGTCACGACCGGCGTCGGCATGCTCATGGGGGCGGTCGGGGCGCGCGGCACGCTGCTGGCGGCACCGCACGGCGGCGGCTTCGAGCTGGCCGCCGAGGCCGACGGGCTGCTGGTGCGCATGAGCTCCGGGGCGGCGGCCGGTCAACTGGTGGCGACGGAGGCCGACGTGATGCGCTGGCGGCTGCTGCTGCACAGCTCCTACCGTGCGCTGCCGCTGCTCGGCGGCGTGCTGACCCCGACCGTGGAAGTGGGCGGCCGCTACGACGCCGGCGCCGCCGAGACCGGCGCCGGCCTGCTGCTCGGCGGCGGCCTGCGCTACGCGGTGCCGGCCTGGGGGCTGACGCTGGCCGCCGGCGGACGCGGCCTGCTGCTGCACGAGAACGGCGACTTCAGCGAGTGGGGCGCCGGCGGCTCCCTGCGGTTCGATCCGGATCCGCCCGGCCGCGGCCTGGCGCTGCGCGTGGCCCCGGCATGGGGCGCCGCCGCCACCGGCCCCGCCCGGCTGCGATCACTGCCCGACGGGTCGCGTCCGGCGTCGTACGCCGCCGATGGGCTGTCCCCGCGCCTCGACGCCGAGCTCAGCTACGGCCTGGGCACGTTCGGGGAGGCGGGCCTGCTGACCCCCTACGCCGGCGTGGCGCTGGCCGCCGGCGGCCGGCGCGCCTGGCGCGTGGGTGGGCGCTTCAGCCTGCCCGACTCCCTGGACCTGAGCCTGGAGGGCAGCCGCAGCGAGCCCGCCGGCGATCACCCGGACCCCGAGCACGTCCTCATGCTGCGCGGCACCCTGCGCCGCTAGCCGGTTCGGTGACGTGTCAGCCGCTTGCGCGCGGTCCATTGCGACGATGCGCGTGGCGATATCCGTGGCGGTGCTCATGCTGCCGGCAGCCGGCTGCCGGATGCCGCACCTGCAGCAGCCGGTCGCCGCCGGGGAGAGCTCGCCGGACGAGACAGGCGGGCGGACGCCCGCGGGCGAACCGCCGGACACGCCTGCACCCCCGCCGGTCGTCGTCGCGCCCGGTCTGGCGATCGCGGACGTGAGCGCCGCGGAGAGCGACGGCACGCTGACCTTCACGGTGAGCCTGAGCCCTGAGCGCGGCAATCCCGTGACCGTGGCGTATACGACTCAGAACGGCACGGCGACCGCAGGCTCCGACTACCGGGCCGCGAGCGGGACGCTCACCTTCCCGGCCGATTCGACGGCGGCGCAGACCATACCCGTGACGCTGTTCGACGACCGGCTGGCCGAGCCGGCCGAGACGTTCACGGTGCGGCTGAACGACCCGCGCGGCGCCACGCTGGCGGTGGCGGCAGCCACGGGGACCATCGCCGACGACGACCAACGCGCCGTGGCGGTGCAGCCGGCGGCGCTGAACGTGACCGAAGGGGCAAGCGGGAGCTACTCGGTGGCGCTGAGCTCGCAGCCGACGGCCACCGTTACGATCCGCGTCACGGCGCCGCCCGAGATCCGCGTAGTCCCGGAGACGCTGGTGCTCACGCGGCGCGACTGGGCGAGTGAGAAGACGGTGACGGTGACCGCCGCCCAGGACGAGGACGCGGTGGCGAACGCGCCGGTGGAGCTGGTGCACACGGTGTACGGCGGGGACTACGATGGCACGCCGGCGGCGGCGGTACGGGTGACGATCGTTGAGGACGACACGCAGTCGCTGGCGATGGCACCGGCGCGCGCGCCCGAAGGCGCCGGCGTGCTGAGGTTCGAGGTGAGCCTGAGCCTGCTGAGCGACGCCGCGGTGACGGTGGACTACGAGACGGGAGCGGCGCGCGACACCGCGACGGCGGGCACGGACTATCGCGGGGTGAGCGGCACGCTGACGTTCCCGGCGCATACGAGCGCGTCGCGGATGATCGAGGTCCCGGTGGTCGACGACGCGGTGGACGAGCCGGACGAGCTGTTGACCGTGACGCTGTCGAACCCGGCACACGCCACTCTGGCCGGCGGCGGGGAGAGCGCCGCGGCGAGCGGGATCATCAAGGACGACGAACCGGCGCCGCTGGTGCGGATCGCGGACGCGAGCCTGGACGAGGGCGGCGGGAGCATGCGGTTCGCGGTGCGCCTGGATCGGCAGAGCGCCTGGGCGGTGACCGTCTCCTACGCGACCGCGGACGTGACGGCGCGGGCCGGTGCGGACTATACGCCGGCGAGCGGCACGCTGACGTTTCCGGCCGGCACGACGGAGCGGACGATCGACGTGCCGGTCCTGGCCGACGGCGTGGCCGAGGACGCCGAGATCTTCACGGTGACGCTGAGCGCCGCCGGCCACGCCGAGCTGGCGGCGCCGACGGCCACCGGGACGATCGCCGACCGGTCGCCGCTGGAGCTGGAATCCCTGCAGGTGATCGGCGGCACGATGTATCCGGACTTTGCCGCCGGCATACGGCACTACGCGATCACCTGCGCCGACGCCACCTCGCTGCAGGTGATCGCACGGGCTCCCCGAACGGGAGCCCGACTGACCCTGTTGCGCGCCGCTCCGGACGACAACCACGTGTCGACGACCGGCAGCCTGGACGCCGAGGTCACGGTGCACGGCTATCACGACATCGCGATCGAGCTCGCCCGCCACGGCGCCACCATCACCTACGTCGTGCACTGCCTGCCGGCGTCATTTCCCCGCATCAGAGTCCTGAAGCAGGCGGACGATGGAGCGGATTGGCTGCTGTTCCTCACCCCCACCTACGACACCTATGAAGGCAGGACCACCTTCATGGCGGTCGTCGACTACCACGGCGTGCCGAGATTCCACCGCAAGCTCACGATGCTTGCCGCGGACTCCAATATCCTGGCGCTCAACTTCCGGCCCCAGCGTGGCGGACGGTCCTCGATCTCCAGAAGTCCATCCATCGATTGGGACGACTCCGTGTTTGGAAACTGGGTAGTGGATCTGCTCGACGAACGGTTCGAAGTGACCGGCAGCGTGCACACGGTGTCGCCGCTCACGCACACCGACGGCCACGATTTCGTGATTACCGGCGCGGGCAATTACCTGCTCCCCGCCTATGCGCGCGCGACCCACGACTTCAGTGAATTCGGGAGCGAATACTCGACGATGCAGGCCACGCGTGACTCGGTCATTCAGGAGGTGACGCCGGGCGGTGAGCGGGTGTTCCAGTGGAACTCCTGGGACCATCGATCCGTCATGCAGGTCGGCAATGACTGCACGGTCGGTCTGTTTCCCGACACCTACGCTCATCTCAACTCCTTGCAACACGTGCACGGCGATATCGTGGCGTCGTTTCGCGGCTGCGCTCAGGTGTTGCGAATCGACGGGGAAACCGGCGCCGTCAAGTGGAAGCTCGGCGGCAGCGCTCCACCCGAGGGCTCCGACACGGAATACCTGGAGATCGTCGATGATCCTGCCGGCGAGTTCTGTGGACAGCACCACGTCACGCTGACCGCTTCCGGTGCGATCGTCATGTTCGACAACGGCGTTGAGTGTCTCGGATCGAGGAAGCTTCAGTCACCGTTCACCCGCGTCGTCGCGTACGACGTTTCCTCCGGCACCCGGGCTGCCTACGCAGGCGAGTTCCGGCTGCCCGACGAGCACGGTTATGCGCTGTACGAAGGCGGGGTTTCGGTGCTCGGTAGCGGGCACTGGCTGATAAGCTGGGGTCAGAGAAACCCCAAGAGCGTGACCGTCGGGGTGAACGACACCATAGCGGTCAGCGAGGTCCTCGCGGGCACTGCACGGTTCCACCTGCACATGTCGAAGGGCGCGAGAGCGGCCCGCTCGTACCGCGTGTACCGGAAGCGCGAGGCGGATGTGCGGATACCGCTGAACCTGCCGTAGCACGGCGATACCCGGAACGGGCAGACGATCACGACCGCCGCGCGGCCCACCATCACCGTCGGTCCTGGACTCCGCCGCGCACAGGCGCAGACCGGCGCCGCCGTCCCCGTGACGTCGCGGACGCGGCTACGCGGACATCGGCACGTAGTGCACGCCGGCCGCTTCCGCGCGCTGCCGATCGGCGGGATCGATCCGTCGGCCGACGACCACCGGCAGAGCTTCCCCGCCGAACAACGCCGCCAACGTGTCGGCACTCTGCCTGCTGCGGCTGATGTCATCCGCGTCGATCCGATTCGCGACCTCCACCGCGATCCAGGCCTCGCTCCGGCCGCGGCTGCTGCGCCCCTGCAGGATGATGTCGGTCGCGACGATGCGGTCCTCCTGCTCGCCGGTGATCCGCTGCTCGTCCGCCGCTTGCTCCACCTTGGCTTCGAAGTCGGCGGACGCTTGGTGCACGGCGCTCTGGACGATTCGGGCACGCCGCAACCCCAAGTGCTGACTCAGCAGCGGTCGTATCTTGCGATGCACCCTCATCTCCAGGTCGGACCCCTTGAGATCGCCCACGTCGTTCACGAGCCTGGCGGTCGTCGCCTCCAGCCCGGCGGTCGTCGCCTCCAGCCCGGCGATGTCCTTTTCGATATTCTGCAGCCGCGCCGGCATGCCGAGGAAATCGTTGGTGAGCAGCGCGCGCAACAGCAATCGCTGGGCCTCCGGGTTGGCACGAAGCTCGTCGATGATTCGCGCTACCAGCGATTCCGTATCGAGTGGTCGGGTCCGAGTCTTCGTCGCCATGGCAGTCCTCTCGGTCGCCTGCCAACCTAACGGCGCCGTGGTGCCTCGGTCAAGCCGGACGGCACCGACGAGTCCCTGCTCAGGCGGGCGTCTGGACGCCGTCGAAGGTGCGTGGCCGGAAGTCCGCGCGGTTGGTGATGCTGGCGCTGCTGCCGGTGGCACGGACCACGAACAGTCCCCGGCGCTCGGCATACTGGTCGGAGGATTCGTCGGCTTTCAGGTAGGCGACCGCGCCGTAGATCCTGCGGTCGGCATACGCGGGCATGATCCGCGTGAAGGCGCGCAGGGTGTCCAGGAAGTGATCGACGTCGCGGACCTTCAAGGTGGTCTTGACTTCCACGGCTACCACCTCGTCGCCGTTGGCGGCGATGACGTCGATCTCCCAGCGGCGATCGTCGAGCTCTCGCTGCAGGTTGGTGAAGAGTTGATCGACTTCGATGCCGCGTTGGTTGAGGAGCGCGATCAGATCGCCTTGGACCAAAGCTTCGATGAGCTTGCCCCACTGGCCGGCGAACAGGTCATCCAGCTTGTTGAGGCGGCGGTCGGTCTCCTGCATGCGACGGTCGGTCTCCTGCATGCGACGGTCGGTCTCCTGCATGCGGCGGTCGGTCTCGCGCTGGCTCGCGGCGAGCTCGCGGAGGATGCTCCAGATTTCCTGCGGGGTAGCGTCGTTGGAATGCCCGTTGTCAGCCATGAGGCGTCTGCCGATCATAACATAACATAACGTCGCGGACGGGTTTACGGATTCGGCTGCGCGGCACCCTGCGCGCTAGCCGGTTCGCGCCCCGGGGGCCGGTGACGGTCCTGCCGGCGATCCGCGCGCATGACCGGGCGCTGTCAGGTCGAGGTCGGGCCGCCGCGGCTACCAGCGCACGGCGGCGCCCAGGCGCAGGCCGTATTCGGGATCGGTGGCGGCGAGGTCACGGCGATCGGCCTCCAGGTCGAGGCTGAACGATTGCCCGATGTCGAGACGACCGCCCAGCCGGTAGGCACGCTCGCTTCCGTCGGCCAGCGTGACCCGCGCGTACGGGGTCAGCAGCGCGTCGGCGCCCGCCGCCACTCCGTAGGCCAGCTCCGCCGTCAGGCGGCCGGCCGGCGCGGCGCCCGCCTCGGCGCCGCCTGCGCGCACCGTCCCCTGCGACCAGAGCTGCTCCACGCCGCTCGCGGCGGCTCCCCAGGTGGTGGTCAGGCTCAGCGACGGCCCTCGCCCCTCGGTTCCCGGCGCCACGCGCAGCGACCCGCCGGCGCCCCACTCCTGGTACCCGCGCTCCTGGTGCGTGATCAGCCAGCGGCCGTGCGCCTCCACCGTCAGCCCCCACGCCGGGTACGCGTAGCGCACGCCGCCGCCCACCTCCAGCCCGGCTCCCGTCTCCGCGTCACCACCGTCGTAGCGCACGCCCACCTGCACCGCCGGCGTCAGCACGCCCGCAGGTCCGCGCAGCGCGTCGACCGAGCCGTCCAGCAGCAGCCGCACCCGCTGCACGTCCGCCACCGTCGCCGGCAGCCGCTCGGTCTCATGCGAGGCTATCCGCAGCACGAATCCGTCCGAGCTCATCGCCAGCTCGCCGCCGCCGCGGTGCGCCGCCGACAGCAGCAGGCCCCGCCCCCCGAACGCACCCATGGCCAGCGAGACGTCGCTCTCGGCGACCGCGTCCAGCTCCATCCGGCCCCGCCCATAGCCCAGCAGCCCCCACGCCGCCAGCCGGTCGGTCAGCTCCACCCGCGCGTACGGATACACGCTCAGCAGCCAGCTTGTTGCCTGCTGCGTGCGCCCGCGCATCTGTTCCATCCCGCGCACGCCGAGCCGGCCGCCGCCGCCGCTGTACGCGGCCGCCAGGCCGGCCACCATCCGCCCCCACCCGTAGTCGGCGCCGACGATGCCGCTGCCTACGTCGCCGTCGACGGCCAGCTCCTCCGTCCGGCCGGCCAGGTGCGTCGCCTCGCCCCGGCCCCAGACCGTCCAGCGCCCGCCCGCTCGGGCGCCTGAATCGTCGTCTGCGCCCGCCGTCACGGCGAAGGAGCTGCCGGCCAGCACCTCGCCGAACGCCATGGTGCGCACCGGCGCCGCCTCCAGCCCATCGGACCACGCCGCTTCGCCGCCCGCTTCCAGCCGCCGGCCGGCCACCGTCGCCTGCGAGCTCTGTGTGGCCCGATCGGTCAGGCGGCCGTCCACGGCGCCCATCGCGTGCGTCGCCACCGTGCGCCCGAACCGCGCCAGCCACGCCTGCGCCACCACTGCGTCGTCGTCCTCGATGGTGCCAATGGCGACGGCGTCGCCCAGCATGGCGTGCGTCGGATCGCTGAGCACCATGGTGAAGGTCTCATCGGCCTCGGCCAGCATGTCGTCCAGGAGCTCGATACGGATCGTCCCGCTGGTCTGCCCCGGCTCCAGGGTCAGCGTGCCGAGCTCGGCCACGTAGTCCTGGCCCGCCGTCGCGGTGCCGTCGGTGGAGGTGCAGGTCACCGTTACCGGATGGCCGCTGGCCGCCGCCAGCCGCACCGTGAAGCGCAGCTCGCCCGCGCTCTCCAGCGCGCGCACGTCGGCGATGCTGAGCGCCGGCGCGGCGTCGTTGTCGGTGACCGTGACGGCGGCGCTGCCCGGATCGAGCACGACCAAGCCGCCGGCGGCCAGCGTCGCGGTGACCGCGCCGTCCGGCTCGTCGGTGGCGTCGTCCTCGGTGGCCACGAGCAGGGTAGCGGTGGCCTCGTTCGCGGCGATGGTCACCTGCGTGGGCGGTACGCCGGCGATGAAGCCGCCGCGTTCGGTCACCCGGACGGGTACGGTCAGCGGCCCCGCGGCGGCGCCGGTGCGGGTGACGGTGAAGCGCGCCGGGCGGCCCTCCTCCACCGCTGCCGCCTCCGCGGTGATGCTCAGCCTCACCGGCGGGTCAGCCGCCGGGCCGTCGTCCGGTGGTTCCCCGTCCGGCGGATCTTCGTCGGGTGGATCTCCCGCGGGTGGGTCTCCCGCGGGTGGGTCGTCAGCGATGCTCACCGCCACGGGCTCCGCGGACGTCCGGTCGTAGTCGCCGCCGCTCACCGCGTGCGTCAGTTCCAGCATCAGAGGGCCGGTGGTTGCGGACTCCGCTCCGGCGGTCACCGTGACCGTCTGCGGCGTGTGCCAGTCGGCCGGCATGAAGGTGAGCCGCTGCGGCTCGACCGTGAGATCGACGTCATCGATCGGCGGCACCTGGACCTCGACCGTCGCCGGCTCGCTCGGCTCGCTGGTCAGGCGCACGCGGTAGGTCTTGCGGTCGCCCGGACGCAGCATCAACTCCGTGGGATGCACCTTCACCCCGCGCTCGTCTTCGTCGCGGATCGTCAGCAGCGCCGCGGTGATCGCCAGACCCGGCAGCCCGGTGACGCCGCTCACCGTCAGCGTCTCGTCCGCCTCGTCCAGCGCGTCGTCCACGGGGGTCAGCGTGAAGCTCGCCGTACCGGTCGTCTGCCCCGCCGCGACCGTCAGCGTGACCGGCGCCACCGCCGCGAAGTCCGCCGCCGACGCCGTGTCACCGCTCACCGTGACCGTGACCGCCGCCGGCTCGGTCACCGCCGTGTTCAGCGTCCCCGTCAGCGTGACCGGCGTGCTGCCGGCGTCCTCCGCCACCTCCGCCGGCGTCACCGATAGAGTCAGCTCGCGATCCATCGCCCCGACGCGCTCCAGGATGTTCACCGTCACGGCGTCCGCGGTCACCCCCGCGTAGTCCGCGCCGCTCACCGCGTGCGTCAGCTTCGCTGCCGGCGGCGCCACCTCGTCCGCGTCCGACTCCGCCGTCACCGTCACCATCTGCGCCGTATTCCAGCTCTCCGCCGTGAACGTCAGCACCGTCGCGTCCACCGTGAACTGCGCCGCCGCCGGCTCGGTCACCGCCACCGTCACCGTGCCGGTCGGCTGCGACTCCAGCACCACCGTGTAGCTGCCGCTCTCGCCCTCCTCCAACTCCAGCTCCGTCGGCGACACCGCCACCCCGCGCGCGTCGTCATCGGCGATCGACACCTGCGCGCTGACCCGGCTGCCCTCGCTCACCCCCTCCGGCAGGGGGCCGAAGCCCAGCGTGACCGTCTCGTTCGCCTCGGCCACCCGGTCCTGGTGCGCGGCAACCGTGAAGCTCGCCCGCGTCCGGCCGGCGTCGAACACCACGCTCGCCGGCACCCCCGCATAGTCGCTGTCGGTCACGCCGAGCCCCGCCGTCGCGCTCACCGGGATCGTCACCGTGCGCTCGGGATCGCGGCTCAACGTGACCGCGACCTCCACCGTGAAGCCTTCGCCCACCCCGTAGAACTCATCCTCATAGGAGACCGTCAGCGCCGTCTGGTCGTCGTCCGTGTCGTTGTCGGTCACCGTTACCGTCGCGGTGGCGGCGGTGCCGAGCGTGTACCCCGAGGCCGCAGTCACCGCCGCCGTCACCGTGGCGTCCGGCTCGTCCACGTCGTCGTCCTCGGTGGCCACGCCCACCTGCGCGGTCACCGCCGTGGCGCTGAACACCGCTTGGCGAGCGCCATCCTCGCCGGTTGCCAGCACGCTGCCCGCTTCGCTCACCGTCACCGTCACGCTCAGCGGCCCGGTCTCGTCGCCGCTGCGCGTCACCGTGAACTCCGCCGTCTGCCCCTCGGACACCGGCCCCGTGGCCGCCGCCGCGATCACCACCTCCGGCACCACGTCCGTCACCCGCACCGTCAGCTCTCCCGTGTTCGCGTTGACCCCGTCGCTCACCTGCACCGTCAGCTCATACACCCGGTCGCCATCCGCGTCGTCCGGCGTCTCGTAGTCCGGCGCCGCGACGAAGCTCAAGTCCCCGCCTTCGCTCAGCACGAACCGCGCCGCGTCCACGCCGCCCGCCGCACCGCTCGGGATGCTCCACGCCAGCGGGTCGCCGTCCGCGTCGCCGGCCGCCAGCGCCGCCACCTCCGTCTGGTTCTCGGCCACCGTGATCTCCCGGTCGGCGCATCGCGACGGATGGCACGGGCCCGGATTGTCATCGCCCACGATGAACAGGTCGCGGCCGTCCGGGAGCACCGGCGCCGCGTCGTCGTCTTCGATGGTGCCCGTCGCCGTGGCTGTCCCCAGCTCCACCCCCGCCGGCAGACCGTCCCCCGGCTCCGCCAGCGTCACCGTGAACGTCTCCGCACCCTCCGCCAGCAGGTCCTCCAGCGTCGCCACAGTCAACGCCCCCGTGGTCTGACCCGCGACGATCCTCAGTGCGCCGGCGTTCACCGCCGTGTAGTCGGCTCCCGCCGCCGCCGTGCCGTCCGCCGTCGACCAGCCCAGCTCCACCGCTTCCGCCACCGCACCCGACAGCTTCACCGTGAAGGTGACTTCCTCGCCCTCCGTCGCCGCCGCGGCAGCCACCGACGCCGTCACCGTGCCCGCGTCCACGATCGTCGCCGTGGCCGGCGATCCGCTCACCTGCACCGGACGCGTTGCCGTGCTCGCCCCGCTCAGCGCTACCTGCAGCGTCTCGCCCGGGTCCAGCACCCCGTCGGCCAGCGTCGCGATCCCGATCGTGCCGCTCGCGGCGCCCGCCGCCAGCGTCAGCGTGCCGCTCGGCGCCACGTAGTCGGTGCCCGGCGTCGCCGTGCCGCCCACCGCGTAGCTCACCGCCACCGGCGCCGTGCCGGTGCCGCCGCCCACCGTCACCTCGAACTGCGCCGTGGTGTCCTCCACCACGTTCTCCGCGACCGCCGCCACGCTCACCGCCAACTCCTCGTCGTCCCGGATCGTGCCGGTCGCCGTGGCGGCGCTCAGCGTCGCGTGCAGCGGCGCGCTCAGCGTCACCGTGAAGGTCTCGTCCGCTTCGTCCAACCCGTCGTCCGCCAGTGTGACCCGCAGCGTCGCGCCGGTCTCTCCGGCAGCGATGGTCAGTGTGTTGCCGGTCACGGCCGTGTAATCCGCGCCGGCCGTGGCGGTGCCGTCGGCGGTCGCCCACGCCACGCTCACCGGACGGCCGCTGCCCAGCGCCGCGTCCACGCCGTTGAGCAGGCTCACCGCGAACTCCAGCGCCCCATCGGCCTCGTCGCCGCTCGCACCGGCGATGCTCAGCTCCGGCAGCGGATCGTCGTCGCTGACGGTCACCTGCGCGGCAGCCGGCGCGCCGACCAGGTAGCCCTCGGCCGCGGTCAGCTCCGCCCTCACCATGGCGTCCGGCTCATCCACGGCGTCGTCCTCGGTGGCCACGCTCACCGGCACCGTCACCGCCGTGCCGCTGAACGCCACCTGCCGGGCGCCATCCTGGCCCGTTGCCAGCACGCTGCCCGCTTCGCTCACTGTCACCGTCACGCTCAGGGGGCCGGTCTGGTCACCGCTGCGAGCCACCGTAAACTCCGCCGGTTCGCCTTCCATCACCGACCCCGCCACCGCCGCGATGGTCACCGTCGGCTGCACGTCGGTGAGCGTCACGGTCAGCTCGGCGGTCACCGGGTTGTGCCCGTCGCTCACCCGCACCGTCAGCTCGTATCCGCGGTCCACGTCCGCGTCGTCGGGCGACTCGTAGTCCTTCGGCGTCCGGAAGCTCAGCAGCCCGGCCGGAGTCAGATCGAACTGCCCCGCATCCGCGCCGCCCGCCGCGCCGGCGGGAATCGACCACTGCAGCTCGCCGTCGCCGAGGTCGGCGTCCGTGGCGGTCAGCGTGGCCACCTCCGTCTGGTTCTCGGCCACCGACAGCGTCGCAGCGCCGGTGATCGCGGGCGCCGCGTCGTCGTCGCTGATCGTCACCACGGCGCTCGCCGGGCTGCCGGCTGCCGTTCCCGCCGGCAGCCCGGCGAAGCTCACCGCCACCGTCTCGTCGCCTTCGTGTACCTCATCGTCGGTCGCCGTGATCGTCGTCGCCACCGTGCTCTGTCCCGCTGCCAGCGTCAGCGTCTTCGCGTCCACCATGTAGTCCGTTCCCTCGGTCGCCGTGCCGCCGAACGCCAGCGTGACCGCCCGCGGCGCCGTGAAGCTCACCCCGCCCGTGCTCACGGTCACCGCCGCCGCGCCCCCGGCCTCGGCGATCGCCGCCGGGCTTACCGCCACCGTGAACGCCGCCTGGTCGTCGTCGGTCAGGTAGCCGATCGCCTCCAGCGTCGCCGCGCCGCCGCTCAGCGTGGCGTTGCTCGCCTCGCTCAGCGTCAGCGTGAAGCTCTCCTCCGCCTCGGCCACCCGGTCGTCGTGCACCGCCACCGCGATGGTCCGCGCCGCCGTCCCCGGCGCGAAGCTCAGCGTTCCGGCGACCGCCGTGTAGTCCACGCCCGCGGTCGCCGTGTCGTCCGCGGTCGCGTAGCGCGCCGTCACCGTCTGCAGGCTGGTCCTGCTCAGCGTCACCCGGAACGCCAGCGGCCCCGCGCTCTCCGGGATGCTCACGCTTCCCACCGACAGCACCGGCGGGTCGGTCTGCGGCGCAGTCCACCCGACCGTCGCCGTCGCCGCCTCCGAGATCACCCCGTCCAGCGTCGCCGTCGCCGTGTTGGTCACCTGCCCCGCTTCCACGTCCGCCTGCGTCACCGTGTAGCTGCCCGTACAGCTCACGGTACCTCCGGGCGCCAGACCACCCGCCGGCAGCGCCCCGCAGGTGATCGCGGCAGCCGCCACCGTATCGTCGGCGATCGCCGCCGCGCCGCGCAGCGTCACCGTGCCGCTGTTGGTCACCTGGTAGCTGTAGGTGATCGAATCGCCCACCCCGGCGAAGCTGGTCGGACTGGCGCTCAGCGCCAGCGTCAGCGCCCGCTGCTGCGCCACCGCCGTCGTCCGGCTCGCCGTGACCGTGGCCGCCGCGGTGGCACTCGCGGTCGCCGTGTTGGTCACCTGCCCCGCTTCCACGTCCGCCTGGGTCACCGTGTAGCTCCCCGTCCACGCGCAACTCTCGCCCAGCTCCAGCGTCGCGCAACTCGCCGCCTGGCCGCCCACCAGTACGTCGCTTACCGTCACGCCGGTCAACGGCAGGTTGCCGCTGTTGGTCGCCGTTGCCAAGTACGTCAGCACGTCCCCCAGCGTCACGTCGCCCGACCCGTCCACGTCGTCATGCGCAGGTCGCGGCAGGCTCAGCGTCAGCTCCGGCGCCGGAGTGTCGTCGTCGTCCACCGTCACCGCTAACGTCGAGCCGCTCACCTGCGCGTAGTCGCCGCCGTTTGCCAGGTGCCCGATCGTCGCGGTGTCGTCGACCGCGTCGCCGTCCTGCGCGGCGCTCACCGTCACCGCCTGCGCCGTATTCCAGCTTGTGGCCGTGAACGTCAGACGCGCCGCGCTCGTGGTCACGTCGCCGTCCCCGGTCACCGTCAGCGCGACGCTCACGTCAGCCGTCGGCTGGCTGTCCAGTGCCACCGTGTAGCCGGCGCTGTCGCCTTCGGTGAGGCGCAGCGTCTGCTCCGACACCGCCAGCCCGCGCTGGTCGTCGTCGCTGACCGTCACCGTCCCCGTGGCCCCGGTGCCGAGCGTGTAGCCCGCGGCAGCGGTCAGCGCCGCCGTCACCGTGGCGTCCGGTTCGTCCACGTCGTCGTCCTCGGTGGCCACGCTGAGTTGCACGGCCGGCGCCGTGCCGCTGAACGCCACCTGGCGCGCGCCGGCCGCGCCCGCGGCCAGCACCGCGCCGGCTTCGCCCACCGTCACCGACACGCTCAGCGGGCCGGTCAGATCACCGCTGCGGGTCACCGTGAACTCCGCCGCCGCGCCCTCGGTGACCGGCCCCGTGGCCGCCGCGATGGTCACCACCGGCACCACGTCGGTGAGCGTCACGATCAGTTCGGCGGACACCGGGTTGTGGCCGTCGGTCACCTGCACCATCAGCTCGTAGACGCGGTCGCCGCCGGCGTCGTCCGGCGTCTCGTAGTCGGGGGCGGTGACGAAGCGCAGCGCTCCGGCTTCGGTCAGCGCGAACCGCGCCCGATCCGGTCCGCCCGCCGCACCGTCCGGGATGCTCCACCTCAGGTCGTCGCCGTCCGCGTCGCTGGCCGCCAGCACCGCGACCCTGGTCTCATTCTCGGCCACCGGCACCGTCGCGCTGGTGATCTCGGGGGAGGCGTCGTCGTCCTCGATCGTGCCGGTCGCGCTCGCGATGCCCAGGCTCACGCCCGCCGGCAGACCGGTCGACGGCGCCGCCAGCGTCACCGCGAACGTTTCCGCGCCCTCCGCCAGCGGGTCCTCCAGCGTCTCCACCGTGAGGGTCGCCGTGGTGCGGCCGGCGACAATCGTCAGCGCGCCCGCCGTCACCCCCGTGTAGTCAACTCCGGCCGTCGCCGTGTCGTCGGCGGTCGTCCAGCCCAGCTCCACGGCATCCGCCACCGCACCCGACAGCGTCACCGTGAAGGTGACTTCCTCGCCCTCCACCGCTGTCGCAGCAGCCACCGACGCCGTCACCATGCCCTGGTCCACGATCGTGGTCAGCGCCGGCAATCCGCTCACTTGAACGGTGCGCGTTGCCGTGGTCGCCCCATTCAGCGTCACCTCCAGCGTCTCGCCCGGGTCCAGCACCCCGTCGTCCAGCGTCGCGATCCCGATCGTCCCGGTCGCGGCGCCCGCCGCCAGCGTCAATGCCTCGCCCGGCGCCGTGTAGTCCGTGGCCGGCGTCGCCGTGCCGCCCACCGTGTAGCTCACCGCCACCGGCGCCGTGCCGGTGCCGCCGCCCACCGTCACCGTGAACTGCGCCGTAGTGCCCTCCACTACGTTCTCCGCGACCGCCGCCACGCTCACCGCCAGCTCCTCGTCGTCCCGGATCTCCCCGGTCGCGATCGCGTCGGTGAGCGTCGCGTGCAACGGCGTGTCCGGGTCGGCCGGCGCGCTCAAGGTCACCGTGAACGTCTCGTCGTCTTCCTCCAGCGCGTCGTCCGCAAGCGTGACCCGCAGCGTCGCGCCGGTCTCCCCGGGCGCAAAGGTCAGGGTGCCGCCGCTCACGGCCGTGTAGTCCGCGCCCGCCGCGGCAGTGCCGTCGGCGGTCGCCCACGCCACGATCACCGGGCGGCCGCTGCCCAGCGCCGGTGCCGCGGCGTTGATCAGGCTCACCATGAACTCCAGCGCCGCATCCGTCTCGTCGCCGCTCGCGCCGGCGATGCTCAGCTCCGGCAGCGGGTCGTCGTCGCCGACGGTCACCTGCGCGGCGGCCGGTGCGCCGATCGCGTACCCCGCGTCCGTCGTCAGCGTCGCCGTTACCGTACCGTCGGCTTCGTCCAGGTCATCGCCGGCAGTGGCCACCGTGACCGAGGCGCTCGCTGCACCGTCAGTGAATTGCACCTCGCGCGTGCCGGCCGGCTCGGTTGCCGCCAGCACCGCGCCCGTCTCCGACACGTCTACCGCAACCGTCGACGCCCCTGACAGGTCGGCGCTGCGCGTCACGGTGAACGACGCCGGCTCGCCTTCCGCCACCGAGGCCGCTGCCGCCGCGATGGTCACCGTGGGCTGCACGTCGGTGAGCGTCACGGTCAGGTCGGTGGTCACCGGGTTGTGTCCGTCGCTCACCTGCACCGTCAGCTCGTACTCGCGGTCCGCGTCCGCGTCGTCCGGCGTCTCGTAGTCCTTGGGCGCCGTGAACGCCAGCATGCCCGCCGGCGTCAGCGTGAACTGCGCGGCGTCCGCGCCGCCCGCTTCCCCGGCCGGCAGCGACCACTGCAGCGCGCTGTCCCCGAGGTCGGCGTCCGTGGCGGTCAGCGTGGCGACCTCGGTCTCGTTCTCGGCCACCGACAGGGTCGCAGCGCTGGTGATCTCCGGGGCCGCGTCGTCGTCAATGACCGTCACTTCGGCGCTCGCCGGGCTGCCCGCTTCGGCTCCCGCCGGCAGCGTCGCGAAGCTCACCGCCACCGTCTCGTCGCCTTCGTGTACCTCATCGTCGCTCGCCGTGATCGTCGTCGCCACCGTGCTCTGTCCGGCTGCCAGCGTCAGCGTCGGCGCGGCCACCGTGTAGTCCGTTCCCTCGGTCGCCGTCCCCTCGAAGGTCAGCGTGACCGCCTGCGGCACCGTGAAGCTCACCCCGCCCGTGCTCACCGTGACCGTCGCCACGCCGCCGTCCTCGACGATCACCGCCGGGCTTACCCCCACGGTGAACGCCGCCTGGTCGTCGTCGGTCAGGGAGCCGATCGCCTCCAGCGTCGCCGCGCCGCCGCTCAGCGTGGCGTTGCTCGCCTCGCTCAGCGTCAGCGTGAAGCTCTCGTCCGCCTCGGCCACCCGGTCGTCGTGCACCGCCACCGCGATGGTCCGCGCCGCCGTCCCCGGCGCGAAGCTCAGCGTTCCGCCGACCGCCGTGTAGTCGGCGCCCGCCGTCGCCGTGTCGTCCGCGGTCGCGTAGCGCGCCGTCACCGTCTGCAGGCTGGTCCTGCTCAGCGTCACCGCGAACGCCAGCGGCCCCGCGCTCTCCGGGATGCTCACGCTTCCCACCGACAGCACCGGCGGGTCGGTCTGCGGCGCAGTCCATCCGACCGTCGCCGTCGCCGCCTCCGAGATCACCCCGTCCAGCGTCGCCGTCGCCGTGTTGGTGACGTCGCCCGCGTCCACGTCCGCCTGTTTCGTGGCGTAGCCGGCGGTGCAGGTCACGGTACCTCCGGGCGCCAGACCACCCGCCGGCAGCGCCCCGCAGGTGATCGCGGCAGCGGCAACCGTGTCGTCGGCGATCGCCGCCGCGCCGCGCAGCGTCACCGTGCCGCTGTTGGTCACCTGGTAGGTGTAAGTGATCGTGTCCTCCACCCCGGCGAAGCTGGTCGGACTGGCGCTCAGCGCCAGTGTCAGCGCCTGCTGCTGCGCCACCGCCGTCGTCCGGCTCGCCGTGACCACCGTCACCCCGGTCGCACGCGCGGTCGCCGTGTTGGTCACCTGCCCCGCTTCCACGTCCGCCTGGGTCACGGTGTAGGTGCCCGTCCACGCGCAGCTCTCGCCCAGCGCCAGCTCCGCGCAGCTCGCCGCGGCGCCGCCCACCAGTGCGTCGCCCACCGTCACGCCCGTCAGCGGCACGTTGCCGCTGTTGGTCGCCGTCGCCAAGTACGTCAGCACGTCCCCCCGCGTCACGTCGCCCGACCCGTCCGCGTCGTCATGCGCAGGTCGCGGCAGGCTCAGCGTCAGCTTCGGCGCCGAAGTGTCGTCGTCGCCCACGCTCACCGCCACCGTGGCTCCGCTCACCTGCGCGTAGTCCCCGCCGCTGGCGACGTGTCCGATCGCCGCGCTGTCGTCGACCGCGTCGCCGTCGTGCGCCGCGCTCACCGTCACCCTTTGCGCCGTGCTCCAGTTCGTGGTCGTGAACGTCAGGCTCGCCGCGCTCGCCGTCACGTCGCCGTCACCGGTCACCGTCAGCGCCACGCTCACGTCAGCCGTCGGCTGGCTGTCCAGCTCCACCGTGTAGCTGCCGCCGCCTCCTTCGGCGATGCTCAGCGTCTGCTCCGACACCTTCAGCCCGCGCCGGTCGTCGTCGCTGACCGTGACCGTCGCCGTGGCGTCGGTGCCGAGCGTGTACCCCGCGGCGGCCGTCAGCGCCGCCGTCACCGTGGCGTGCGGCTCGTCGATCGCGTCGTCCATTGTGGCCACGCTGACCTGCGCGGTCGCCGCCGTGCCGCTGAACGCCACCTGCCGGACGCCTTCCTCGCCCGGTGCCAGCACCGCGCTGTGCGCTTCGCTCACCGTCACCGTCACGCTCAGCGGGCCGCTCTCGTCGCCGCTGCGCGTCACCGTGAACGCCGCCGTTTGCCCCTCGGGCACCGGCCCCGTGGCCGCCGCCGCGATCTCCACCGCCGGCACCACGTCCGTCACCCGCACCGTCAGCTCTCCCGTGCTCGCGTTGACCCCGTCGCTGACCTGCACCGTCAGCTCGTAGACACGGTCGCCATCCGCGTCGTCCGGCGTCTCGTAGTCCGGGGCCGTGACGAAGCTCAGTGCTCCGGCTTCGCTCAGCGCAAACCGCGCCGCGTCCGCCCCGCCCGAGGCACCGCTCGGGATACTCCACGCCAGCGCGTCCCCGTCCGCGTCGCTCGCCGCCAGCTCCGCGATCTCCATCTCATTCTCGGCCACTGGCAGCACCGTTACGCTGGTGATCTCGGGAGAGGCGTCGTCGTCCCGGATCGTTCCGGTCGCGGTCGCGCCGGTGAGCATCGCGTGCAGCGGCGCGCTCGGGTCGGCTGGCGTGCTCAAGGTCACCGTGAAGGTCTCGTCCGCTTCGTCCAGCGCGTCGTCCGCCAGCGCTACCCGCAGCGTCGCGCCGGTCTCTCCGGGAGCGATGGTCAGCGTGTTGCCGCTCACCGCCGTGTAGTCCGTTCCGGCCGCGGCAGTGCCGTCGGCGGTCGCCCATGCCACGGTCACCGCGCGGCCACTGCCCAGCTCCGGTGCCGCCGCGTTGAGCAGGCTCACCGCGAACGCCAGCGCCGTATCCGCTTCGTCGCCGCTCACGCCGGCGATGCTCAGCTCCGGCAGCGGGTCGTCGTCGCTGACCGTCACCTGCGCGGCAGCCGGCGCGCCGATCGCGTACCCCGCGTCCGTCGTCAGCGTCGCCGTTACCCTGCCGTCGGCTTCGTCCAGGTCATCGTCCGCGGTGGCCACCGTGACCGCGGCACTCTCCGAGCCGTCGGTGAGCTGCACCTCTCGCGGGCCCGGCTGCTCGCTCGCCGCCAGCACCGCACCCGTCTCCGCCACGTCCAGCGCAACCGTCAGCGCCCCTGACAGGTCGGCGCTGCGCATGACCGTGAACCGCGCGGGCTCGCCCTCCGCCACCGAGGCCGCCACCGCCGCGATGGTCACCGCGGGCTGCACGTCGGTCAGCGTCACGGTCAGGTCGGCGGTCACCGGGTTGTGGCCGTCGGTCACCTGCACCGTCAGCTCGTAGACCCGGTCCGCGTCCGCGTCGTCCGGGTTCTCGTAGTCCTTGGCCGCCGTGAACGCCAGCACCCCCGCCGCCGTCAGCGTGAACTGCCCGGCGTCTGCGCCGCCCGCGTCCCCGGCCGGCAGCGACCACTGCAACTCGCCGTTCCCGAGATCGGCATCGGTAGCGGTCAGCGTGGCGACCGCCGTCTCGTTCTCCGCCACCGACAGGGTCACCGCGCTCGTGATCTCCGGCGCCGCGTCGTCGTCGGTGATGGCCACCTTCGCCCCGTCCGGCGCGCTCACCACGTAGCCGGCGCCGCTCTGCAGGGTCACGCCCACCGCGCCTTCCGCCCCCGCTACGTCATCGTCGGCGGTCGCTACCGTCACCGCGGCATGCTCGATCCCGTCGCCGAACGCCACCGTGCGCGGGCCCTCCTGCTCGCCGGTCGCCAGCTCCACCCGGATCGTCACGACGGTCACGGCCACCTCCTGCGTACCCGTCAGGTCGCCGCCGCGCATCACCATGAACTCCGCGTCCTCACCTTCCGGCACCGACTCCGCCGCCGCGGCGATCGTGTACACCGACGCCACGTCGGTCAGCGCCACGGTCAGGTCCGCCGTCACCGGATTGTGTCCGTCGCTCACCTGCACCGTCAGCTCGTACAGCCGGTCGGCGTCCGCGTCGTCCGGGTTCTCGTAGTCCTTGGCCGCCGTGAACGCCAGCTCACCCGCCGCCGTCAGCGTGAAATGCCCGCCGTCCGCGCCGCCCGCGTCCCCGGCGGGAATCGACCACTGCAGCTCGCCGTCCCCGAGGTCGGCGTCCGTCGCCTCCAGCACGCCGACCGCCGTCTCGTTCTCGGCCACCGTCAGCGTCGCCGCGCTCGTCAGCTCGGGGGCGCCATCGTCATCCACGATCGTGACCGCCGTGCTCCGGTTCGCCCCCAGGCTGGTCACGCCGGCGTAGTCCGCCGTGGCCGTCAGGCTCAGCGGGAACGTCTCGCTCTCTTCCACCACCTCATCGTCATGGATCTCCACCGCAAAGCTCACCGTCTGCGTGTAGCGCTGCTGCCCGTCCACCTCGACCGCCGTGAACCCGGCCGCGCTGAAGCTCAACTCCTCTCTCACCGGACGATAGTCATCCCCCGGCTGCGCGCTGAAGCCGGCCCGCGTCTCCTCCGGCGCGTGCATCGGTTCCGAGCTCAACACCACCCGGTAGTACCGAATCGGCGCCACGTCGACGTTGGTGACCGCACGCACGCTCACTTCCACCGTCCCCGCGCCCTCGGCCACCGGCGCCACCGGCAGCACCAGCTCATAGCCCACGATCACCCCGTCGTCGGCGACCGTCACCGCCACCGCCTCCGCGCTCACGCCGTGCGCCTCGTAGTCCGCCCCGCTCACCGTGTGCGCCACCGTCGCCGACTCGTCGTCCACGTCCACGTCCGGGTACGCGCGCACCGTCACCGTCTGCGCCGTGTTCCAGCTCGCCGGCGTGAACGTCAACGTCGCCGACCGCGCCGCACTCAGAGCAGGATCACCCGCCACCTCGCCGCTCGCCACCCGCACGTACACGCTGCCGCCGACCTCCGCCGCGACCGTCACCGGCCCGCTCGGCTGCGAGCTCAGCGCCACCGTGTAGCTGCCGCTGCCGCCCTCGGCCAGCGCCAGCGCGGTCGGCTCCACCACCACGGCGCGCGCGTCGTCGTCGGTGACGGCCACCTCTGCCGTGGCCGGCGTACGCAGCAGGTAGCCGGCGCCGCCGTGCAGCGTCACGCGCACCGCGCCGTCCGCCGCCGGCACGGCATCGTCGGCGGTCGCTACCGTCACCGCGGCATGCTCGATCCCGTCGCCGAACGCCACCGTGCGCACGCCGGCCTGCTCGCCGGCCGCCAGCTCGACGCCCTGCGCGGACGCCTCGACCGCGACCGCCGGCAGCACGCCCGTAAGGTCGCCGCTGCGCGTGACCGTGAACTCCGCCACCTCGCCTTCGGTCACCGAGGCCGCCACCGCCGCGGTGGCAACCATCGGCGTCACGTCCAGCAGCGTCACGGTCAGATCCGCGCTCACCGGGTTGTGGCCGTCGGTCACCTGCACGGTCACCTCGTACACCCGGTCCGCGCCCGCGTCGTCCGGGTTCTCGTAGTCCGGCGCCACGGCGAAGCTCAGCTCACCGTCCGCGGTCAGCGTGAACCGCACCGCGTCCGGCCCGCCGCCCGGCCCGGCCGGGATGCTCCACGCCAGGACGTCGCCGTCCGCGTCGGTCGCGGCCAACCGCGCCACCGCGGTCTCGTTCTCGGCCGCCTGCAGCGCCGCCGCGCTGACGATCACCGGCGCGAAGTCGTCGTCCGAGAGGGTCAGCTCCGCCCCGGCCACGGTCAGTCCCGAGCCCGCCGGCGCCGTCACCTGCCCGTGCACGGTCACCGTCTCGTCGGCTTCCACGCTGCCGTCGTCCTGCGGCACCAGCGTGAACTGCGACGTGCCGGTGAGGCTGTGCGCCGGGATCGTCAGCATCAACGGCGCCACCGCCGTGAAGTCCACCACCCCGGCCGCGCCGCTGCCGGCCACCGCTACCCGTACCTCGGTGGCGGTCGCCGCGCCGTCGCCGTCGCGCACGGGGGTGCCGTTCAGGGTCGCGGTCACGGCCACCGGCGTCGCGCCGTCCGCCTCCCTCACGGCTGCCGGAGCCACCGCCAGCGTCACCCGCGTGGACTGCAGCGGAATCCGCGCCGTAGCCGGGTCCGACCTGGTCGCTCCGTCGCCCGCGTAGGCGATGCTGACGATTTCCTTCGCGGCCACGTCGTCCGCCGTGGCGACGTAGCTGCCTCCCTCGCACCTGACCGACGCGGCCGGCGCCAGCACCTCCGCGCTGCAGACGATCGGTCCCAGCAGCGTGTCATGCACGACCACCGGCGCCAGCGTGGCGGCGTCGCCAAGGTTGTGCACCGTGTAGGTCCAGTAGCCGAGCACCTCCCCCTCCGCCGCGAAAGTCGACGGCCATCCTCTGGTCAGAAACAGCTCCGGCGCCCAGGTGGTGTCGGACACCGTCACGCGCAGGCGGTTCGATTCGACCGCGCCGTCGGTTGCGTAGGCGATGCTGAGGATCTTTCCCGCGGCGACATCCTCCGCGGTGACCGTGTAGCTGCTCTGACAGGTGGCCTGCGCACCCACCGGCAGGGCCTCCGCGCTGCAGACGATGTCTTCCAGCCTGGTGTCCCGCACGACGATGGGCGCCTGCGTGGGACCGTTCCCCAGGTTGTGCACGGTATACCACCAGCCGGCGAGCACCTCGCCCTCCGCCTCGAAGGTCGACGGCCAGATTCTGGTCAGGAACAGCTCCCGCTGTTCCTCGTCGTCGTCCACGATCGTGACCGTGGCCGCGCCAACCTCGGCGATGCCGGGCGCCGAGCCGACCACCGCCAGCGTCTCATCCCCTTCCGCGAGCTGGTCATCCCGCGGCGTCAGCGTCAGGGTCGCCGTGCCGGTGGCGGACCCCGCCTGCACCGTCAGGGTGGGGCTGGTGGCCGCGTAATCGTCCGCGGTCGCGGCGCCGTCCGCCGTCACCAGCGACAGCACCAGGCGGTTGGCCATCCTGACCGACCCCGCCAGCGTCGCCGTCACCGTCAGATCCGTCGGACCCGCTCCTTCGTCAACCGTGACCGGGTCCACCGTCAGGCGCACGCCGGGCGGCTGCTCGTCATCGTCGATCCGCAGCGTCGCCGGCCGCACCGTCAGATCGCCGGCGGCGCCGGCCAGGGTCAGCGTCTCCGGGCCTTCCACCAGCGTGTCGTCGGCCGGCGTCAGCGTGAAGGTCGCCGTACCGAGCCGCTGTTCTGCCGGGATCGTCACCGTCATTATTGCCGGCGCGGCGCTGTAATCGGCGCGCGTCGCCGTGTCGGGCTGCACCGCCACGGTGACGTCCGTGTCCATAGCGCGGCTGGCCCCTTGCAGCGCCGCGGTCACGGTCACCGTGGTGGCCCCCGCGTCCTCGGCCACCTGCAGCGGTTCGACGCTGAGATTCACCGCCGGCGAATCCTCGTCATCCAGAATGCGCACCGTGACGGCCCCGGCGCCGGAGACGATGCAGTAGTAGGGCGCATGGAAGTCCTCGCGAGCGTCCTCCAGGTCGATGGTAAAGCTGCCATCCGCTTCATCGAGCGCATCATCCCGGGTCGGTAACGTCAGCAGCAATTGCCGGGATCCCGGCAGCAGGTCCCGTTGATACGGATAGATCTCCCACGGATAGATCGATGATCCGCCGAAGCTCCCCTCCTCGGTGAAACTCAGATGCACCTTCCGGGCGTCCAGGAGGTGCGTGGCGACTCGCGTGGCCGATTCGGGATTGGGCGTCGCGCAACGCTCTCCGCCGCTCGGGAGTCCGCGTGCGTCGAGCTCTTCGGCCGGCGGGAGTCCGAACCGGGTGACCCGGAACACGGCGTCCTCCCCCTCGGTCACCGTGCCCTGCACCGCCTCGATCTTGAGCCAGCTCTCATAGTTGTCATCGTCGAAGAAGAATACGGTGTTGAAGCTGCAACCTACCCGGAAGCCGCCCCCCGGTCGCACACAGTCGCTGCTAGGCACCGTGTATCCGGGACCCGGAAGTGCCGTTACCTCGGCGTTGCTGGGGCGCTCTTCGACGGCATCGTCAACGTACGTAACGGTCCAGGTCGCGGTCCGCTGCCCTGCTGCGAAGGAGAGGAGGTGACGACCCAGTCCACTGGTAATGTGACTGCCCGGCCTGCGCGCCATGTAGACAGGGTCTTGCCTTTCCGTAGCCGTGAAGCTGGCGTCAAACTTGGTAACGGGATGAGAGCGCACGTCGATCTCCACCGTAAGCGGAGGCAGGTCTCCCGGCTCGAGCCACGCGTCGCCCCTGACGTCCCAGCGACGCAGTGTGAAGGTGTGCTCCCCGCCCTCGTCCTCCCCCACCCGCGAACGACCGAGCTCCGCTCCATGGAAGTTCACCACCTGAGGCCACTCATTGTCGTTGATGGCGATCTCGGCCGTGGCCGCATCGCCGGCCGTGCGGTACCGGTCGGACGGGTCAATCTGCGCCTCGATCCGGTAGCCATCGAGGAACACGTCGTCGTCCTCGATCGGGATCGTCCAGTGCGTGCCGGCCGTGTTGGTCTCGATCGTCAGGAGCGTGAGGCCGTAATGCACGGTGTTCCGATCGGTATGGGCATCGTCACCACCGAGCACGTAGCGCACGTGCACCTGCAGCGGGTGCGAGGCGATGCCGGTCCGGTTCACGAAAAAGACGGCATCGTCTCCTTCCGCCACCGGATCGCTCGGCGCCGTGATGGCCACCACGGGGAGGTCGATGTCGCGCAGGGTCACGCCGGCGGCGGCGGCGTCCCCCGGCCGATAGGCGGCGCCGGTCGCCGGCGGGGCCACGGTCACGGTGACGAGGCGATCCGGCGCGTCCGTGCCGTCCCGCGTCGTCGGCAGCGTGAAGTCTACCCGATCGACCCCCGCCGGGAAGACGACGATCGCGCCGGTCCGGACCGTCTGGGTGGGCAGTGAGACGAGGCTGCCGGCCCTCCCGGCCGGATGAGCGGGCGTGTCCACCCGCACGACGAGGTCTACCGTCTGCTCGGCGGAGAGATCCAGGCCGGTCCGGGTGAGCGTGAAGACCAGGTCCCGGCCCTCGTCCAGCGGGCCCGCGGGCGGCGCGATCGTCACCACCGGCTGGTCGATCACCGCCACGATTGCCAACAGGTCTTTCGGGTCGCGGGGCAGGCGATAGCCGTCCCCTGCGAGCAGGTCGACCTGCACCGAGCCGTTCGCCTGCCGGGTGCTCGCGCGGGTCGGAACGCGCAGCTCGGCCGTGTCCTTGCCCGCCTCGAAGGTGACCGTGGCCGGCGGCCCGGTGGCCCGCGGCCCGGTGGCCGGCGGCGCAGCGCCCAGCAGCACCGCCCCCTGCGCGGTCGCCCGTACGTTCACGCTCAGGCGTTCGCGCTCGACAGGGATCGTGAGCAGCCCGACGAGCGACCAGCGCTTCAGGACAAAGACGGCGTCCTGGCCCTCCAGCACCGGCTTGGGCTCCCAATCCGGATCGAAAGCCGCCAGTTGATCGAGGTCGTCGTCGGTGACCGCCACGGTGGCGACGGCCGGGTCGCCGATGCGGTAGTCGCTGCCGGTGGCGATGGTGGCCGTCACCGCACCGTCCGGCTGGTCCAGATCGTCGTCGTCGAGCGGCGCAGTCAGGGTGGCCGTGAGCTGGTCCTCGGCAAAGGTGACCACGGTGCGCCCCGGCGAGACGAGGAAGCCGCCGGTCCCGGTCAACTCCACCGGCACCTGCATGCGCGCGCCGCCGCTGGTCCGGGACAGGACGAACACGGCGTCGCCGCTCTCCGCAACCGACGGCTCTGCCGCGTCGATGGTGACGTTCGGCAGGTCGCGGATGAGGAAGTCGCGCCCGTCGCGCTGCCAGTCGCTGTGGTAGCCGGCACCGTCGACGATTTCCACGCCGACGATCAGGTCCGGTTCATCGACCTCGTCCGCGTCCGTCGGCACGCTCACCGTAACCCTGCGGGCTCCCGCCGCGAAGGTCGCCTGCGCCGGCAGCGGGACGGAAATGTAGGTGGCATGGTTATCGGCAAGGTGGGCGCCAAGGCGGTAGCCCCACTCCAGCGACACCGTCAGCGGATCGATGACGTCGCCGACGCGCTCCGCGACGAATTCGATGGCGTCCCCTTCGCTCACCACGTCCGGCGGGTTGCCGGGCCACGTGTAGTCGACCAGCGTGAGCATCTGCGCTTCGTCGTCGCGCACCGTGACGCGCGCCTCGCCGGCGCCGGGGGCGATCTCGTAGGCGTCGTCCTGCGCGGTGATGGTCACGGAGACGGCGCCGTTGTACTCGGCCACGCCATCGCCGGCCGTCGGCACGGTCAGGGTCGCCGCGGCGGAGGCAGCCGCGAAGGTCACCGCACGCGGCGGGGCCGCGGCGGGAAAGAAATCGCCTTCACGCGTCACTGCCACGCCTACCGGCAGCGCCGACCCGACGTCGGTGCGGGTCAGGGTGAAGATCGCGGGGTCACCCTCGGTCACCGCCGCCGTAGCGGCGACGATGCCGACGTGCGTCAGGTCGTCGTCGGTCACCGCTACCGTGGCGGCGGTGCTGCCGTGCACCTGGAACGACGGGTCCGCGTCGATCGTCACCGTCACGGACCCGTGCTCCTCGACCACCTCGTCATCGATCAGCGGCACCTGCATGATGGCCTCGGCTTGGCCCTGCTCCAGCGTCACCTGCGCCGCCACCGTGCCCGCGGCGAGGAAGCTGGCGGTCTGAGTCACCGCGGCGCTCACCGTCACGCGCGGGCCATGGCCGTACGCCGTCACCGGGCCGTCCGTCGAGTCGACGTACACCCGCCGCACCACGAACCCGGCGTAGCCGTCGCTTTCCGGCACCGTCGCGGCGCGCGGGGCGAGGTCCACCAGCAGCGCGTCGTCGTCGATGATCCTGATCGCCGCCTGGAAGTGGTCCGGGCTGCGCAGGCCGTAGGCGCCAAGCGAGGCGAACAGCGTCGGCGCGTAGCCACCCGTGCCGGCACCCCAGTCGGCCGGCGACGCCCAGTCGTTCTGCGTGCTCCGCACCGTGAACGTCAGCTCCGTGCTGCCCTGCGGGATCGTCAGGTACACTTCCCGTGCCGTCGAGCTGTCCGTGCCCGCCGGGCCGCGGTCCCGCTCCTGGGTGAATACGTTCACGCGCAACGGGTCGGCGGTACTTCCCTCGCGCGACAGCCGGAAGCTGCCCGTGCCGCCCTCCGACACGCTGTCGCTGCCGGCGAACAGGCTCACCACGTTGGCCTCGTCGTCGTGCAGCGCGACCGTGGCGACGGCGCTGCCGTACACCTGAAACGCGTCGCCGGCGTCGATCGTCACGGTCACCGCACCGTGCTCCTCCGGCACGTCGTCGTCGGCGAGCGGCACCCGCAGGATGGCCTCGGCCTGGCCCTGCTCCAGCACCACCTGCACCGTCTCCACGTCTGTCGCCGACACGCCGCCGCTCTCGGTCACCGCCGCGCTCACCGTGACGCGCGGCCCGTGGCCGTACGCGGTCACCGCGCCGTCCGTCGAGCTGAGGTACACCCTTCGCACGACGAACTCGGCGTACTCGTCGCCTTCCCGCACGGTCGCCGCGCGCGGCGCGAGGTCCACCAGCAGCGGGTCGTCGTCGATGATTCCGATCGCCGCCTCGAAGTGGTCCGGGCTGCGAAGACCGTAGGCCGCAAGCGAGGCGAACAAGGTCGGCGCATAGCCACCCGTATCGGCACCCCAGTCGGCCGGCGACGCCCAGTCGTTCTGCGTGCTCCGCAACGTGAACGCGATCTCGGACTCGCCCCGCGGGATCGTCAGGTTCAGCAGTGCCCACCCGCCGGCCGTGCCCTGCGGGCCCCGGTCCCGCTCCTGGATGTACACGTTCACCGGCGCCGGGGCGGCCGTGCTGCCCTCCCGGAGCAGCAGGAAGGTGCCCGCGCCCCCCTCCGGCACGCTCTCGGTGTCGGCGAAGACGCTCACCACGTTGGGCTCGTCGTCGGTGACCGCCACCGTGGCGGCGGCGCTGCCGTGCACGCGAAAGGGATCGTCGGCGGTGTCGTCCGGGGTGTCGTCCGGGGTGTCGTCCGGGGTGTCGTCCGGGGTGTCGTCCGGGGTGTCGTCCGGGGTGTCGTCCGGGGTGTCGTCCGGGATGATGGTCGCCGTCACCGTGCCGTCCGGCTCGGTCACGTCGTCGTCGTCGAGCGGCACCCGCAGGACGGCCCACGACACGCCCGTCTCCACCACCGCCTGCACCTGCACCGCGCCGACGGCGACGAAACTGCCGGTGGCGGTCACCGCGGCGGTCACCGCCACGGGCGGGCCGTGGTCGTACCAGGTCAGCTCGCCGTTGGCGGAGTCGAGGTAGACCCGCCGCACCACGAACTCCGCGTAGCCGGCGCTCTCCGACACCGTTCTCTTGCGCGGCTCGATGGTCACCAGCAGGAGATCGTCGTCGATGATCGGAATCCGGGCCGACCCCGCGGTCGGGGAAACCTGGTAGGCATCGCCGGCGCGAATGGTGGCGCTCACGTACGGGGCGTAGCGGTCCTCCATCGCCGCCCAGTCGTTCTGCCTGGTCTGCATCTCGATCGTCAGCGCGGAGTCGCCCGCCGGGAACGTGTACTGCCGCTTGTCGAGAAAGAACGATGCGCCCCACAGGTCGCCCGACTCCGCCTCCCTCTCATCCACGTGCACGGTCAGCGGGGCGTCCGTACTCCCCTCCCGCTGCAACGTGAAGATCACGGCGCCGCCCTCCGGCACGCTGGCGGCGTCGGCCTGGACGCTCACGATGGGGCGCGCGTCGTCGCGGATCGTGCCGGTGGCGGTGGCCGCGCCGCTGGCGAGCGTGGCGTGGCGCGGGTTGCTCAGGGTGACCGCGAAGGTCTCGGCCGGCTCGGCGACGGCGTCCTGCTCGATCGCCACCGCGATGCGCTGCACGACGGTGACGGCGTCTTCCGGTGCGAACGTCAGGCTGCCGGTGGCGGTCTGGTAATCCGCGCCGGCGGTCGCCGTGCCGTCGGCCGTCGCGTAGTCCACGGTCACCGTGCGCGTCGTGCGGTACCGGTAGGGCGGCGCGGTCGCGCCGGGAATCTCGAGCAGGGTCCGCACCACGGTGAACTGCATCGATTCCTCGCGCTCCGAGATGGCGCCGTCGGCGATGCCGAGGGTGGGGCCGGGATCGACGTCCTCCACCGTGACCGACTGACGGTCGGCAGCGCCGACCCGGTAGCCGGCGCCGCCGACGATCTGCGCGGTCACCACCTGGTCCTCTTCGTCGATGAAGTTCCTGGCGTGCGGCACCGACAGGGTCGCGGCGGCCTGGTCCCGGTCGAACGTCACCGTCATGGTCTCGGTCGCGGTGGAGCCGCGCTCGATCCGGGTGACGCTCACGGCCACCACCTGTTGCCAGCTTCCGGCGCTGGAGCGGGTCAGGACGAAGGGCACGGCAGCCTGCTCCCCCTCCCGCAGCGGTGTCGCGGGCGCCGCGATGGTGATCACCGGCGGCTCGTCGATGATGCGCAGCACGGCCGTGGCGGCGTCGGCAGGGAAGGTATAGCCGGTCCCGGGGCGCAGCGTCGCCTCCAGGGTGTCGTAGCCGGGCTCCTCGGTGTCGTCGTCCAGCGCCGCGACGCTCAGGGCGGCGCTGGCGGCGCCGGAGGCGAAGATCACCCGGTGGCGCATCGCCGAGGCGACCGCCCCGTTCGGGTTGGCGGGCTCGATGGTCTCCACGTTCACGGTCAACGTGCCGGCAGGGTCGCCGGTACGGGTCAGGGTGAAGGAGGCGTCATAGCCTTCCACCACGGTCGCGGTGTCCGCGGCGATGGACACCGCCGGCAGCTCCTGCGCCCACGCGGCGGGCGCCGGCAGCAGGACCGCCAGCGCCGCCGCGAGCCGCGCCGCCAGCAACCGCGCACGTCGGCCGCGCGGCCATGCGCGGCCGGCAGCCGGGGCCGGCACCGCGATCGGGGACTGCACCGCCGGGAACGCGGGCGTGGCGCCGGGACTGTCGTTCGTCGCTTCCGAGCGCGCTGGCATCCGCTATCCATAGGCAAGACCCGTGCCAGGATTTCCAGAAATAATATAAATCATTACCGTAAAAATATTTGATGGTGAAATTCGGGGCCGGGCTCGGTGTCGTGCCGGATTGCGGAATTGAGACGCACGCCGCCCCGCAATCGCCTCCGGGGCTTCCGGCAGGCGCCTCGACAATACGATTAACGTATTGTTATATAATGATTTATGTCATCACGCGCAGCGCGCGCGCCGCGCGGAATTGCAGTTCTGAGACTCGCGTCTCATTTTCGCTATGGCGGTGCCCGAAGCCCCGTCCGGCATGGGTTGGCCACGCCGTCGAGTGGACGGCAACGGCGGTCATCCACCGTGCCCAGCCGCGTGCCGCGCGCACGGTTCAGCTCTGGCCCAGGCCGTACTTCCTCATCTTCCGGTACAGGGTGGCCCGACTGACGCCCAGAGCATCGGCCGCGCGCGGAACCTGGTGCTCGGCGGCCTCGAGCGCGTGCACGAGCGCCTGCCGCTCGACCTCCGCCAGCGGCAGCACCGCGGCCGGCGTGGTACGGTCGCCGGTGGCTGCGGCGGCGGCCAGGACCGGCGACAGCGCGGGCGGCAGGCTGCCCGCCTGCAGCACCGCGCCCGCCGACAGCAACACCGCGCGCTCGACCGCGTTCTCGAGCTCGCGCACGTTGCCCGGCCACTCGTACTGCAGCAGCAGGCGCAGGGCCGCGGTCGAAATGCCGCCGATCGACTTGCCGGCGCGGGCCGCGTGACGGTCCAGAAAGTGTCTGGCCAGCACGGGAATGTCCTCGCGCCGCTCGCGCAGCGGCGGTATCACGATGGGGAACGCCGCAATCCGATAGAACAGATCCTCGCGGAACGCGCCCTCCTTTACCGCGCGCTCCAGGTCCTTGTTGGTCGCCGTTATCACGCGGATGTCGACCGGGACGGACTCGCTGCCGCCGACCCGCTGGATCTCCCGCTCCTGCAACACGCGCAGCAGCTTGGCCTGCAGGGCGTACGGCATGTCGCCGATCTCGTCGAGCAGAATGGTGCCGCCGTCGGCGCGCTCGAAGGCGCCGGTGCGCCGCGCCGTCGCCCCCGTGAACGCCCCGCGCTCGTGGCCGAACAACTCGCTTTCGATGAGCGTTTCGGGAATCGCCGCGCAGTCCACGGCCACGAACGGCCCATCCTTGCGCAGGCTGTTGCGGTGGAACGACCGCGCCACCAGCTCCTTGCCGGTGCCGCTCTCGCCGCGCACCAGCACCGTGATGTCCCCCTCGGCGGCCTGCTTCATCAGCGCGTACACCTGCCGCATGCGCGGGCTGGCGCCCACCATGCCGGCACACGAATGGCTCGCCTCCAGCTCGCTGCGCAGGCGCAGCACCTCGGCCTTCATCTGCTCGGCCTCGATCTCCTTGGACACGTCCCGGTACACCAACAGGCGGCCGATCACCTCCCCCTCGCCGTCGCGCACTGCCGCGGTGGAGCGGTAGTACAGCCGCTGCTCCGGCACCTGGCCGGCGCCGGTCGCCTCCACCACGTTGCCGTCGTCGAGCAGGAACCGGCTCTCCACGTCGCTCAGATCGGGTTCCCGGAACCGCTCCCTGACGCGCGCCGCGAGCGCGTCCGGCGCGATGCTCTGCAGATCCACCTCCGCGAGATCGAGCAACGCCTCGTAGGCGCGATTGGCAAGCACCAGGCGGCCGGAGCAGTCGAGCATCGCCATGGCGTCGCCGGTGGCGTTGAGCACCGCTTCCAGCCGGCGATGACTGCCGGCAAGCTGGCGCTGCTTCTCCGCCAACTCCCGCTCGATGTTCCACTTCCCGACCAGGGACAGGGTGATCTGCTGGATCTCCTCGTGCACGAACGGCTTTCTGATGTACAGCAGCTTGTGCAGCAGCTCCAGGTCCTGGACGATGTCGGGCAGCGACCGGTCGGTGTACGCGGTCATGATCACGATCTCGACGTCGCGGTCGATCGTGCGCACCCGGCGGATCGTCTCGATGCCGTCGATGCCCGGCGGCATCCTGATATCGATGTAGGCCACGGCGATCGGGCGGTTCGCTTCCTTGCCCGCCCGGATGATAGAGCATGCCTCTTCGCCGGCGCTCGCGTGCAGCAACTCGAGCTCCGGCAGGAACGGCGCCTCCTCCTCCTCGCCCACGAATGCCGCCGCCAGCTCATCGTCCGCTTCCGGCTGCGCAAACAGGGGCCGCAACATCTCGGCGAAGTCGTCGTGGATCTCGTGCTGATCGTCGACGATCAGGACGCGATTGTTCGCGTAGTCCACGGGTTTCATCGTTTCATCAGACCTCATCAGCCACCGTCGTCAGGTTCGCTGGCAGCCGCCGGGACCACCGCGGAGAGCGGCAGCAGGACGCGCATCGTGGTGCCCTTGCCGGCGCCCTCGCTCAGCGGCTGAATGCGGCCGCCGGAGGCGATGACGAAATTGGCCGCCGAATGGAGCCCGAGCCCGCTGCCCGACTCCTTGGTGGTATAACCGGGCGCGAACAGCACCCGGGTGTCCGGGGTTCTGATGCCGATGCCGTTGTCGGTTACGTCCAGGACGAGAAACCGCTCTCCCGTGCAGGCGCTGATGCGGATGCGGGGCGGTTCGTCCAGCCCCTGTGCCACGGCCAGATCGTCGATGGCTTCGATCCCATTCTTGACCAGGTTGACCAGCATCTGATGAAACGGGCTCTCCCGGACGCGAATCTCACGGGGCGCTCGCTCGCAGTCGATGCTGGTCCGGATCTGCCGTTTGGCGAGCGAATCGCGCAATACCCTGACCACGGCGGCGAGCGCGTCGCGCAGGTCGATGTCCTTGCGATCCATGGTGGCCGTGCCGAGCGCCTTCTGGGTGCGGACGATGTCGGCGATGTGATTCGCCCGGTCGCGCACGCGGTCGACGGTCTTGATCAACTCTCCATCGCGCGCGGCAAAGCCGGCGGCCAGCTCGATGATGAACGGCAGCACCTTGCGCCCCTGCGGGTCGCTTCGGAGATACTCGATCCAGTCGTCGCGGTGCTCCCCGAGCGCGGCGGCCAGCGCGCCGAGCCGGCGTCCGACCCGGTCGTGCACCAGATTCCGGCGCACGGTCTCGATGCCCGTGGTGACGCTGGTGATCGCGTTGCCGATGTTGTGCAGAATCGTTTCGACGATCTCCAAGCGCCCGTGGGCAAATGCCTGCGCCAACGCCGCCTCGGCCAGCACGCGCTCGGTGACGTCGCGGAAAATGATGACGCCGCCCCTGATCCCGCCGATCCTGTCGAGCAGCGGTCGCGCGCTCACCCGGATATACACGCCGTCCGGCCGGTTCTGGTTGCGGACGAACAGGTCCTCCTCGTCGACCGACTCACCGCCGTGGATGGCGCGGATCAGCGGCAGATCCTGGGTTGCCATGGGCGTTTCCCGATCGGGATGGTAGGTGCCGTAGGTTGTATCCCACTCATCCTGCGACCCCTTGGTTACGCCCATCCCGACGATCTGCTCGGCGGAAGGATTCACGTAGAGAAAGTTCCCGGCCGCGTCGGCGACGACGAGGCCGTCACTGATGCTGCGGAACGTGGTTTCCATGAGCTCGCTCTGATAGCGCAACTCCGCCATCGTCTTCTCCAGTTCCGCGGCCGCCTGTTTTTGCCGCGTGACGTCACGGAACACGATCACGCCGCCGCCCCCCGCGCCTCCATTCGGGGGCAGCGGGCGCCCATTGACGCTGACGTACACGCCGTCCGGCCGTTTCTCGTTGCGGATGAACAGCTCGATCTGGTCCACCTCCGCACCCCGTATGGCGCGCACCAGGGGAAGCTGCTCGGTCGATACGCGGGTCTTCCTGTCAGGCAGGAAGACTCCATACGCCTCGGACCACTGCTCGGTCTTCAGATCCAGCTTGCCGAGGCCGACGATGCGCTCGGCGCTGGCATTGAACATGGTGAACTTCCCCTGGGCGTCGGCGACCACCACGCCGTCGCTGATGCTGGCGAAAATGGTCTCCATGAGCTGCGCCTCGTTCCTGTGCCGGACGACGGCCTGCTCCAACTCGGCTTCCGCCTGCTTGAGCTTGGTGATGTCGCGGAGGACGAGCGCGGCGCCGCTCCATTGACCGCACGCTCCCGGCACGGGACTGGCGCTGACGCGGACGTGCACGCCGTCCGGATTCAGGTCGTTGCGGACGAACAGGTCGACCTCGGCAGTGGGCCGGCCGCTCAAGGCCAGCATCAGCGGGTTCTCCGCCATCGGGACACGCGTGTGCATGTCGGATCGATAGACGACGCACTCCTCGGCCCAGTAGCGGATGTCCCGCTTCATCGCCTGCACGTCGCAGATGCGCTCCGCGCTGCGGTTGTGAAACAGGGGCACCAGGTCTTCGCCGATGACGATCACCCCCTCGCTCATGGTGGCGAAGACCGCCTCCATGCTCGCCGTGAGGGCCTGCAGGCGGTCGACCTCCTGCTGCAGGCCGACCCCGGACGCGCGCTGCCCGCGTTCCCGCGCATGTCCGGCAACGGCGGTCTCGATGGTCAGGCGCAATTGCGCGCCGTCGAACGGCCGCAGCACGTAGCCGAACGGGTCGCTGGCCGCCGCCCGTTGCAGCAGGTCTCCGTCGGCGGCGGCTCCGTCGGTCAGATACACCACGGGAATGTCGAGGCTGCCGAGCCGCCGGCCTACGTCCGGACCGGTCGCCTCCCCGGCGAGCCCGAGAGCGATCAGCGCCAGGTCGGGACGCGTGGCGGCGGCGGTCTCGATGGCGAGGCGCCCGCGCGCAACCGCGGCGCACACCGCATAACCCAGGCCGCGCAGACACTCTTGCAGGCCGGCGGCAGCGGTCTCATCGTCGTCGACGATCAATATCTGCGTGTTCGCGTTCGTCTTCGTATCGGTCATCCCGTCCCCTGTCAGACGTGCGGGGCGAGCGACCAGCCCCGGTGCCGGCGCGGTGCCGCCGGCGCCGGCGACCCGCATATGGGTCTGCTATCATACCCGTAAGTCGAAGAGGTATCTACCTCAAGAACGGTAGTGCTGGATTTATCGATCGAGCTATCGATATGCATTCGCCGGCGATACGGCCTGCAAGCGGACGCCGCGTATCGCAGGCGTCGGCGCGATGAAGGCGTTTTTTCTGCGACAAAGAAAACATAATTGTCAATAATGAGCAGAGTGATACCGCTATTGATATGGAGACAGCGAGCACCTCCACCGTTGCCGCCTCGTCGCCCGCGAGCTCTGTGCGGTCCGGTCGGTCAGGCGGCCCTCGACGGCGCCCATCGCGTGCGTCGCCACCGTGCGCCCGAAGCGCGCCAGCCACCCCTGCGCCACCGCTGCGTCGTCGTCCTCGATGGTGCCCATGGCGGCCGCGTCGGTCAGCGTGGCGTGCGTCGGATCGCTGAGCAGCATGGTGAAGGTCTCGTCGGCCTCGGCCAGCATGTCGTCGAGAAGCTCGATACGGATCGTCCCGCTGGTCTGCCCCGGCTCCAGGGTGAGCGTGCCGAGCTCGGCCACGTAGTCCCCCTCGACTGCCGTGTAGTCGGTTCCCGCCTCCGCGGTCCCATCCGTCGTCTCATATCTCACCGTTACCGTCTGCTGACTCACACGGCTCAACGTCACCGCCAGCGACAACGTCCCCTGGTCCTCCCGTACCCCGCTGACTCCTGCCATCGTCAGCTCCGGCACGCTCTCCGGACCGGTCTGCCACAGCACCGTCGCGGTCGCCTCCGCCGACGTCACCCCGTCCAGCGTCGCCGTCGCCGTCCACGCTAACCGTCACCGTGGCTCCGCTCACCTGCGCGTAGTCCGTCACCGTCTGCGCCGTGTTCCAGTCGCCGGCCGTGAACGTCAGGCTTGCCGCGCTCGCGGTCACGTCACCGTCCCCGGTCAGCGGCACGTTGCCGCTGTTGGCCCGGCAGCGCGCTGCGAGCAGCAAAAAACGCACTATAGCGTGCGCTTATATCGTCTTAGGAAACGGTTACATACACCAATATCAGCAAGTATTCATGTCCATAATGATATGAATAACGCTACGCTAGCAACACCAGAATAGGCGTTACCAATAATGGTACCGGACAGATCTATATTGATATAGAATCCGCGTGTCGCCAATTTCCGCGACCAGGCGCCGTCGGCGTGCCGAGGACGGCGCCATCACACGTACGTAATCAAGAATGATATATATCATATCATTGTTGAGAAGTTCCGAGTCACCGGTGCGACACCGTCACCTCGCGCCATGCTGCCCAACGATGTACGAAGAACGTGCGTTGGGGCAACTCCGGTCGTGATCGGATGCAATATAGTGCCGAGATACCAGAACCATCGTTGCGAGAGCGCCCACGCATCGGGTAGGCTTTGCGTGGCTGAGCCCGGCGCTACGCCAAATAGACTCATGAATCCCAGATTCGAGCTACCCTCCAACAGCACGTTGCTCGCCTTCGAGGCGGCTGCCCGGCTCGGCAGCCTCAGCCGCGCTGCCGCCGAACGCCGCACCTCGCAATCGGCTATGAGCCGTCACGTCCGCAGCCTGGAGAAGACGCTTGGCGTGAAGCTGTTTCATCGCTTCGGCCGGGGAATCACGCTGACGAAGAACGGCGAGGAGTACTTCGTCGCCGTCCAGTCGTCGATGGAGAGCCTGCATGCCACCGGGCTCCGGCTGCGTGCGGCAAAACCCGGCCTGAGCATCGGCTGCACCCTGGAGATTTCGGGTCTGGTGCTGCTGCCGATATTCTCCCGGCTGAAGCGGTCGCTCGGGGACGACGTGACGGTCCGGCTCATGGTCTACGACTATGACGTGCTGCCCCTGCTGGTCCGGGCAGGAATCGACATCATCTTCGAGGATTCGGTGGGGGGGCACCCGGATGAGGATTCGGTCAAGGTCGTGAACGAGGAGATCGTGCCGGTCGCCTCACCCGACTTCATGCGCCGGTTCGGGCCGCTGCTCGCCAAGCATCCACGGTACTGGTCCGGGGTGCCACGCCTGGACATCGGCCGGCGCAGCCCGGGCTGGGCAACCTGGGAGAAGTGGTTCGAAGCGCATGGGTGCACGCCGCCGGATGCACCGGTCGAAACCTTCGAGAACTATATCCACGTGCTCCGGGCGGCGGCCGACGGCGACGGCATCGCCATCGGCTGGAACGGCTTCATGACCGACTACGTCCAGGCTGGGCGACTGGTGGCAATCCGGGACGCCTGGCTGCCGACCGAGCTCGCCATGTATGCCGTCCTGACGCAGAGCGGCAAGACGAACCACGCCGCCAGATCCTGCCTGAGCCCGCTCGCGTCGCTCATCGGGGAGCTGCGCAGCAGCAGCCCGGCGGGGCGCGCCCCGGGCCAACCGCTCGCCGAGGGCTCGGAAGCTCCGGCGCCCGAACGGCCTGAGCCGCCCGCCGATAGCTCGCAAGCTCCGGCGCCCGCGGGGTGACCGCCTGAGCGGGGAACGTTCGCGCCGGCAGCATCGGGATGCGTGGACCGTTGATCGCGGCTATCGCCGCTGCTCCATTGACGGCGTGCGGTGGGGATACCAGCCGCCGCCGCCCGGCACGATCTGTCCGCGCCGCACGGTGGCCACCGCGCGCAGACACCGCGTGCCGATGCGGTCGGTGCCCATACTGTCGGTGAACACGAAGCTGCCTTCGCGCTCCTCCAGCACGGCGATGTCCGCGCGCGTCCCCGGTCGCAGCGTGCCGATCTCGTGGTCGCGGAGCAACGCCCTGGCGGGCGCCAGGGTCGACCGTTCGACCACATCGTCGACAGACATGCCCAGGTGCAGGAACTTGGACATGGTCGTGGGCATGTCGAACACCGGTCCGTTGACGTTGAGCGTATGCAGGTCGGTGCTGATGGTCTGCGGCGGAAACCCCTGTTCGATCGCCGCCTCGGCGACCTCCCACTCGAAGCTGCCGGAGCCGTGGCCGACGTCGAAGATGACGCCGCGCTCGGCGGCCTCCCGGACCGCCGGCCAGAGCCGGTCGTCACGATCCAGGATGCGCTCGGAGCCGCCCTTGAAGCAGTGGGTGATACAGTCGCCGGGCTCCAGCAGCTCCAGGATCTCGGGCACCGGCATCGGCGTTTCGCCGATGTGCACCATCAGCATCGTGCCGGCCTCGCGCGCCGCGGCAACCGCATCCTTGAGGTTGGCCCATCCGGCCTCCCCGCGGCCCATGAGACGGGCGGTGGCCCGGATCTTGACGCCGACGGCGACGCTCGGATGGGCGCGGATGGTGGCCACCACGCCTTCGGGGTCGGCGAGGGCGCGGTCGAGCAGCTCACCCGTCCGGTTGAACGTCGCCAGACCCGACGCCGACAGGTGGATCAGCGCCAGCACCTCGGTCTGCGCGGGGATGATCACGTCGCGCAGAAACCCCGGAAAGTTGTGGCTGCCCGCACTGCCGGTGTCGAGCATCGTGGTCACCCCGCCCGCGGCGCCGAGAGGATCCGGGTCCAGTCCCAGCGTGGTGTGGTCCCGGTACGCATGCATGTGCAGGTCGATCAGCCCCGGCATCACCAGGCGGCCGCGCGCGTCGATCACGTGGCGCGCCTGATCGGCTGGCAAATCGGGGCCGATAGCGGCGATGCGGTCGCCCGTGACCGCGACGTCGAGCCGGCCGCGCAGCCTCTGCGACGGGTCGATCACCTCGCCGCCGTCGATGAGAACGTCGTACTTCACCCATTTCCTCCGCTGCG